>NZ_CP064690.1:0-4800000 GCF_023100965.1 Bradyrhizobium sp. 192 | reverse complement strand
AGAGCGCCGAGTCGATGCGATCGAGATAATTTGTGCAGGCGATAAAGATTGTCTCCTCGCCACGACCGCTGCCGCCGCGCGAAAAAGCAGCGTCTAACCTGAGCATGAAGTTGGTCAAAACGGGTAACCACCAGTCACGGCCTCTACTTGAGATTGTGGCGCGGTCCGGTAGCGCGTCAAGTTCATCCAGTAGAAAAACACAACTTTGGATAGATACCATTTCGAACATAGCATTGGTCGCCTGTACGACCCCGCCGAGCGCTCCATCCGACCGAGCGAAAAGATCTGCGACCGAATAAGCGAGGAGGGGGCGATTCATATGATTCGCCACCAGTTTTGCCAGGGTCGTCTTGCCGGTTCCGGTCTCGCCGAACAGCACCACTGAACGGCTCAATTGGCTGAAAGGAACACGGTCTTTCAGATCGGTAGCGAGGTCTAAAAAAAATCGGCGAGCCGCGCCGTACTCGATGGCTGTCTGGAGTGACGGCAATCGATCGTCGCCTTCGGAGCCGATCCTCCGCTTCGTGGCTCGCTCGAGACGGGAGAGGATTTGGCGCGACGTCGATCGAGGACGAAAGGCGGCGGCCAGATCGTGGATGTCCAATCCGGAACCGATCAGTGCCGGAGCCTGAATGGCGATGGCGCGGCCGAAGTGCGTTTCGAGGACCTGCCGCAGCGTATTGCCTATCGGCGCAGACAACGTCATCGTATAATCCGCGCTCGCGCGCAGCGTGGAGGGAAGAACGTCGGTCGATGTGGCGATGCCGACTACCGAGCGTCCGTCCGCGAGCACTCCGGACACGTTGGAGTTCCCCACCGTGCTCTTGTGTTCAGACCGATTTGCGCCGTCTCTGGCTACCACGTTCCAGCGATCACCGAAGGTGCGCTTCCAGAAGCGCTCGCAAGGGGCGATCCATGCGGCGGTGGGAACGATCACGATGACCGCCAACCCCGCTTTGCCGGAAAGCGAGCGGCGCAGCGCCGGCTTCATGGCTTGCTCGAAGGCCACCTGGACGATCGTATCGGTTGGAGACCGCTTGTCGCGGGCAGGCATTTCGAGATTCTCCGGAATTTCAACTTCGTCGATAGGGCGCAAGTCCCGAAAGCTCACTCGCGCAATCTCGCCGCGGTGCGCGGCCCGAGCGGCGCCGATATGAGGTCCAGTTCGATGAGGTCGTCACAAGCCAATGCCATCACAGCAGTCACCGGATCGCGGTGGCTCCGCAGGCGGCTCAGGAGCTCGGCGAGAGGCAGCACACCATCGTCGGTGAGCGCGCCGAGGATCTGCAAGCGCAGCTCGGCGTCGACAGGACGTCCGGCGTACTCGAAAACCGTCCTGGCATTGGTACAGCGAGGCTCGCGCAGGACGTCGGATTCCGTCCGAACCAATGCACGAAAACCCAGGTCGACAAGAGCCTGCGCAACCATAAGATGCTGAGCTATTGAACGTCGCTGCCTAGCTTCGACAATGTCCAAATGATATCGTCCGTCGTTGCGTTCGATGACGATAACATCGACATCCCATGTAGAAGGCACGGTAGGAACGGTCGGCAGATACTCGATCGATCGGATCGCCGGGTCGAGCGCAGCTTGCACCAGGGCGTCCCTCATGAGGGGATGCCGCAGCGGGACGACTGATCCTCCGCATTTCACCGATACGAACTGGCCCACCCGGCACAGTCGTTCGCTTCTCCTGATACCCATCTTTTGCCCTTTCTTTGCACTCTGCCGTCGGCTCATGCACGATCATCCATGAGGCGCTTTCGTCTTTGGATCTACCGAGGTCGGAAGATCGAGGAAGGCATCTGTGTCCCAGTCGTATCGGGATCGGACGAGAACTGGGCGCTCCCTCACGACGCCCCGCCGAAGGTAGACATCGCGACCCGCTGCGATCGGAACGGGCGTGCCGCGCTGGTGGAGCTTGCAGAGTGGTGCGAGTACGAAGTCGGTAGCGAACAATCGCCCTTCGGCACCGCAATCGACGCACGCGCTCGCGGAGCGAGCCTCGGCGAGACCGATCGCTTCCTCGATTTTGAGAGCCGTTAGTTGCGGAATCTCGGACCTGCTACTCCAATGGGTGCGCAACACGCCGCTCTCGCAGACCATGTAGGTGAAGTAGACAGAGCCATCGTTCGCTGCAGCGGCCACTCGTTCGACGAGGCGTGTTACGACGTGCTGCCAACCTGCGGCGCAGCGCGGATATCCCGGCGCAAACGCCACCCCACGGAAAGACCGCACGAAAAGAGTTGGATGCCTTCGAATAAGTTTCTCTTGCCAGGTCATTTCCGGGCTCCCAATTTCAATCTTGTCGATTTCGCCGTCTTGCGGTTCAGCGATGAGCTTTCGACCAAGAGATCGGAGCGACGGGCCACCCAGGCGTCGCGATCGGGAAAGGTCGCGAGGTCGGTGCAAAGAACACGTTTGCAGATCAGATTGCAGACGATCGGGGTAATGTTCCGTTCTCCAACGGCGTGACCCAATTCCCGAACGCTGAGACGGTCTCTCTCAAGGGCCCGTTCAATCCTCGCGCGCAGGCGACGGTCGATGTCAATCGCGCGATGCTCCCAAATGCGCTCGCAGTGATAGGCGAGCGGCTGGGCGCAGATCGAAGCGGTGTCTACCGCACGGAGCGAGATGTTGTGCTGGTCGAGCGCAATCAGGAGCATCCCCTCAGTATCGATATCCCGATGAGTGCGCTCGTCCACGATGTCGTATGCAATTAAGCCGTCGTCGTGCTCAGCCACCAGCATGCCGACGTCGATTTGCTCGCCAGCGACGGGCAGGGTGGCGACAAATCTGAGCGAGCGGACCGCCGGATCCAACGTCAACTGGACCGCAAGCCTCTGACAGTTCGATTCATTTCCGCAACCGAGCAGCGCTCGGCCGCTGGCCGAAAGTAGATCGATCGATAGATAGCGACGCGAACCCGCTTTTGCCTGCGACACGGATTGTCTCCGACTTCACCGGAAGAGGTCGATCGCCAGGCCTCATCCCGGTCCTGATCCAAAGGAGAGCAGGGAGTCTCCGTTGAGTCAAGATAGTCAGCTATCTAAGAGCTAAATTGATTTTTGGGTTTTCGGCCGCGCAGTCCTTCTAGGATGTGGATATCTTGGGGTTTTCCGAAAATCAGCACTTCCGCGAATATCGGCGCGATGCTAGAAAGGCCCTAGATGGTCAGCTATCTGACTGATGGGGGCATGTTGTGCGCGAGCCGAAGAAGAAGGCGTCCAAGGCGCGGGCGAGAACGGACAAGAGAAGCCAACTCTTGATCTACATGCTCCCGAGCGTGATCCGCCAACTCAAGCTCGCGGCTCTCGCGAAGGGGCAGCCGGCATACGAACTCGCGGAAGAGGCGATCAAGGAATGGCTGAAGAGCCATCAGGACGAAATTCGTCAGGGGACGGCGAAGATCTCACGGGGCGAGTAGCTGGATCCAAGGGCGCTTGCCGATCAGGCGGAAGCGGTGAGGGCGGTTCAGAATACTTCCGGGGCCATAAACGATGCGAATGTCGAGATCCTTAGTCGCATGGACGGCGTCTCGCTTCGGGAGCATGGAGTTCCCCCTGAATCCGTCAGGCAGGGAACGCCACTTGCCGGCTCCTAGATGCAAGGCGGCAGAGGCCTGTCGGGAATCGCCAGATCAGACCTTCGTTGTCCGCAGTCGCAGCGCGTTGCCCACCACACTGACCGAAGACAGCGCCATCGCCGCTGCCGCGACGATCGGCGACAACAGAAGGCCGAACGTCGGGTAGAGCACGCCGGCCGCGATCGGAATCCCGGCCGCGTTGTAGGCGAAGGCGAAGAACAGGTTCTGCCGGATGTTGCTCATGGTCGCCCGCGACAGCCGCCGGGCGCGGACGATGCCGGTGAGGTCGCCCTTGAGCAGGGTGATGCCGGCGCTTTCCATGGCGACGTCCGTCCCGGTGCCCATCGCGATGCCGACCTCGGCGGCGGCCAGCGCGGGCGCGTCGTTCACGCCGTCGCCGGCCATCGCCACGATCCGGCCCGCCTTCTGCAGCTTGGCGACCACGGCGCTCTTCTGATCCGGCAGAACCTCGGCCTCCACGTCGGCGATCCCCAGCCGGCGAGCCACGGCCTGGGCGGTGGTCCGGTTGTCGCCGGTCAGCATGATGACCTTCACGCCCTCGGCCGCGAGGTCCCGCAGCGCCTCGGGCGTGGAGCCCTTGACGGGGTCGGCGATCGCCATGATGCCGGCGAGCTTTCCGTCGACCGCCATGTTGATGACGGTCGCGCCTTCACCGCGCTGGCGCTCCGCCTCGGATTCCATCGAGGAGACGTCCACCCCTTGCGAGTGCATGAAGGCTGCGTTGCCGAGCAGCACTTTCTTGCCGTCGACCGTTCCGAGCGCGCCCTTGCCGACGGGCGAATCGAAGTCTTGGACGTCGGCCGTCTGGATGCCCCGATCCTTGGCCTCTTTCACGATGGCATCGGCGAGAGGATGTTCGCTGGCGCGTTCGACGCTGGCGGCCAGCCGCAGCACCTCGGCCTCGGAGTAGTCCTGTGCGGCCTTCACGGCGACGACCTTCGGCTTGCCCTCGGTGAGGGTGCCCGTCTTGTCCACGACCAGGGTATCGATCCGCTCCATGCGCTCGAGTGCCTCGGCGTTTTTAATGAGCACGCCCATGTGGGCGCCGCGCCCGACGCCGACCATGATCGACATCGGCGTCGCGAGCCCGAGCGCGCAGGGGCACGCGATGATCAACACACTGACCGCGGCTACCAAGCCGAAGGCAAAGCGCGGTTCGGGACCATAGACCGCCCAGGCGACGAATGCCGCGATCGCCACCGCGATGACTGCCGGCACGAACCAGCCAGCGACCTGATCGGCGAGGCGCTGGATCGGCGCGCGGGAGCGCTGCGCCTCAGCCACCATCTGCACGATCTGGGACAGCATGGTGTCGCTGCCGACCTTTTCGGCCCGCATGACGAAGCCGCCGGAACGGTTCAGCGTACCGGCGATCACCTTGCCGCCGACCTCCTTGCTGACGGGCATGGATTCGCCGGTGACCATGGACTCGTCGAGAGACGACCGCCCTTCGGTGATTTCGCCGTCGACGGGTACCTTCTCGCCGGGGCGGACACGCAGCCGGTCGCCGACCTCCAGCACCGAGATCTGAACTTCTTCGTCGGAGCCGTCGGCGCGGATTCGTCGAGCCGTTTTCGGCGCGAGGTCGAGGAGCGCTTTGATCGCGCCCGAAGTGGCCTCGCGTGCCCGCAGTTCGAGTACCTGGCCGAGGAGGACGAGCACCGTGATCACGGCCGCGGCCTCGAAATAGACCGCGACGGCTCCTTCATGCGCCCTGAAGGTGGAGGGGAAGGCGCCCGGCACGACGGTCGCCACCACGCTGTAGACCCAGGCGACGCCGGTACCCATGGCGATCAGCGTGAACATGTTGAGATTGCGGGTCAGAACCGACTGCCAGCCGCGGACGAAGAACGGCCAGCCCGCCCAGATCACAACCGGTGTGGCAAGGACCAATTGGATCCAGTTGGACAGCGTCTGGTCGATCCACCCATGGGCGCCGACGAGGTGCCCGCCCATTTCGAGGACCACGACAGGAACGGAAAGCGCGAGGCCCGCCCAGAAACGGCGGGTCATGTCGATCAGCTCGGGGTTCGGGCCGGCGTCGGCGGTGGCGAGTTCGGGTTCGAGTGCCATGCCGCAGATGGGGCAATTGCCCGGTCCGACCTGGCGGATCTGGGGATGCATCGGACAGGTGTAGATCGTGCCTTCCGGCACGCCGGCGGGCGGCACCTGCTGCACCTTCCCATCGACGTACTTCGCGGGATCACCTTCGAATTTCGTCCGGCAGCGCTCCGAGCAGAAGAAGAAGGTCTTCCCGCCACGGTCGATCTTGTGGCGAGCGGTAGCCGGATCGACCTTCATCCCGCAAACGGGGTCTACGACCGTACCGACGGCGTGATCGTGGTGATGGTGGACATGGTCGCTCGGGGCCGCATCAGCAGAGGAATGCGAGTGTGCACAACAACTTCCAGGGTTCGCTCCGGAACTAGCGGCGTCGTGCTTAACCATTGTTGGCTCCATGCCTTGCGGAAAGTACCCTAGGGGGGTATATACGGAGCATGAGGAACGACATCAAGGCTTCCTGTCAGAAACGCCTGAACCGGATCGAAGGCCAAGTTCGCGGGCTCGCGAAGATGGTCGACGAGGACCGGTACTGCATCGATATCGTCACCCAGATCTCGGCCGTCCGTTCCGCGCTTCGCCGAGTGGAAGAAGAGATTCTCAAGGATCACGTGGCCCATTGCGTGGAACACGCGATCAACAGCGGTGACAAGGCCGACCAGCGCCGCAAGATCGCGGAACTGATGGACGTCGTCGGTCGGGTGGACAGGTAACCCGGCGGCGGTCACGGATGCTTGACCCGGATCAAGGACTGCGTCCGAAGCCGGAATATGCTACTCAAGCCGCGCTGCGGCCCGAAAGGTAAATGATCTCGATGCGGCTCGTCCGTACCATCCTGGCATTCGCGATTGCCGTCTCGCTGGCGATGCTGCCGCTTGGCGCGTCGGCCGCCGGGCAGGCGATGTCGTCGGACGACATGAAGGTCGGCATGCAGATGGCGGACCACGCCGACATGTCGATGGACGAATGCTGTCCGGACGGCATGGACGGAAAGACCTCTCACACGGACGGCTACAAGTGTAGGATGGGTGTCTGCTGCATCGGCGGAGCTCTCGCGCTTGGTGACGTTAGACCCAGCGCATTCGGCTTTTTCGCAGTATCGGCGAGCAAGATCGCCATCCCCTCGGATCAGGTTGTCGATTTTCGCGACGCCAGTCCTCCCTTCCGACCTCCTCGAATCTGATCTCGCAGAACCCGCCGCGCGCAGCACGCTTGCTCGCGACGAACACTGACGTGTGCGCCCACGGCGCCGAGATCAATCCATGAGGACAGGACAATGCTTTTCAAGTTCAGGACCGCGGCTCTCGCCGCCACCCTTTCGCTCGTCGCTTCCGCCGCCTTGGCGGGCGCCGGCGACTTCGCCTTCGAGCCCGTCAATCCGGAGATCAAGAAGGGCGACGACGTCACGGTCGCCGTTCGCTTGACGAACAAGCAGACCGGCAAGCCGGTACCGGATGCGGTCATCTTCAAGACCCGCGTCGACATGGCGCCCGACGGGATGGCCGAGATGGAGTCGCCCGTTTCTCCGCTGCCGTCGAAGGAGCCGGGCGTCTATGCCTTCAAGACGGACCTGCCGATGGCCGGCCGCTATCAGATGACGCTGTCGGCGAAGGTGCAGGGCGAGCCGGAGACGGTCACCGGCAAGGTCGTGGTCAAAGCGACCAAGTGAGCGTTCGAGCGCCGCCCGGCGGCGCCCGATGTCCCCTTTCTCGATCACACGGACGCGCCTGATCGCGCGCGGAACACGCCATGAAGACGCTGCGTCTACTGACGACGACCCTAGCGCTGGGCGGCGGCCTGGCTCTGGTTAGCTATTGGCACTGGAGCAGCGAGCGCTGGCCCGCCCACGCCGACGTGACCACGTCGGCGGCCGCCGCCGAGCGAAATCCGCTCTACTACCGGGATCCTGGTGGGGCGCCGGCCTGGTCGGCGGCGCCGAAGAAGGATGCGCAAGGCCGCGATTATGTGCCGGTCTACGACGAAGACGGGCCCTCGACCGAGCCGCCGAAGGTGAAGCCGCAGCAGGCGAACGCCTCCCGAAAGATCCTGTACTACCGGAATCCGATGGGACTGCCGGACACCTCCCCGGTGCCAAAGAAGGATCCGATGGGGATGGACTACGTCCCCGCGTACGAAGGCGACGAGACCGACGACGGCACGGTGAAGCTTTCTCCGGGCAAGATCCAGCGCACCGGCGTCAAGTCCGAGCCCGCCGAGCGGCGCAGCATCAGCGTGGCCGTGAAGGCGCCCGGCACGATCCAGCTCGACGAGCGTCGCATCTCGGTGATCGCGATGCGGGCCGAAAGCTTCGTGCAGAAGATCGCCGACGTCACCACGGGCACCCGGGTGAAGGCGGGCCAGCCGTTGATGGAGGTCTACAGTTCCGCGATCGCTTCCGCCGCGGCGGAATATCTCGCCACCCTCAATTCGAAGGTGGTGGGCGGCGTGGAGGTCTACGGCCGCGGCTCGCGTCAGCGCCTGACGAACCTCGACGTTCCTGAGCCGGTCATCACCGCGATGGAGAAGTCGAAGGTCGCTCCGGTCACGGTGCAGTGGACGGCACCGCGCGACGGCATCGTGCTCGAGCGCAACGCGATCGAAGGCATGCGGGCCAACCCCGGCGACGTGCTGTTTCGGATCGCGGACACCTCGGTGGTGTGGGCGCTGGTCGACGTCGCCGAGCGTGACCTCGGGAGCATCGCCGTCGGCCAGCCCGTCGCGATCCGCACCCGCAGCTTTCCCGGCCGGACGTTTTCCGGAAACGTCGCCGTCATCTACCCCCAGGTCAATCGCGAAACGCGGACCGCGCGCGTCCGGATCGAACTCGCCAACCCGGACTTCGCGTTGTTGCCGGACATGTACGTCGATGCGCAGATCGATACTGCCGACCCGACACCGGTGCTGGCGGTGCCGGAAAGTTCGCTTCTCGACACCGGCAGCCGTCAGGCGGTCCTCGTGGACAAGGGAGAGGGCCGCTTCGAACCACGTGAAGTGAAGGTCGGACGCCGAGGCGGCGGCTACATCGAGGTGCGGGACGGTCTTGCCGCGGGCGAGGCCGTGGTCACCTCCGCCAATTTCCTGATCGATGCGGAGAGCAATCTCAAGGCGGCGCTGAAGGGATTCGGCGACGCCAGCGCATCTCAGTCCGAAAATCCGGCGCACAGCGGCATGGGAGAACACAAATGATCTCGCGCATCATCGCCTGGTCGGCGCGCAACCTGCTGCTGGTGCTGTTCGGAACCGGCTTCGCGGCCGCCGCCGGCCTCTATGCGCTGGTCCACCTTCCGCTCGATGCCATTCCGGACCTCTCCGACACGCAGGTGATCGTCTACACCGAATACCCAGGCCAGGCGCCGCAGGTAATCGAGGATCAGGTTACGTATCCCCTGACGACGGCCATGCTGACGGTGCCGAAATCGAAGGTGGTGCGCGGCTTCTCGTTCTTCGGGGTGTCGTTCGTCTACGTGATCTTCGAGGATGGGACGGACATCTACTGGGCGCGTTCGCGCGTGATGGAATTCCTGAACAGCGCGGCCTCACGGCTTCCGGCCGGAGTGACCCCCACGATCGGGCCCGACGCGACAGGTGTCGGCTGGGTCTACCAGTACGCCGTCATCTCGAAGGAACTGAACCTCGCGGACACCCGCACGATACAGGACTGGAATCTGAAGTTCGCGCTGGCGAAGGCCGGGGGCGTCGCCGAGGTCGCCAGCATCGGCGGCTTCGTCAAGCAGTACAACGTGGTCCTCGACCCGCAGCGGATGCGCGACCGCGGCATCAGCATGCAGAAGGTCCGTGAGGCTATTCGCGCGTCGAACGCGGACGTCGGCGGTCGGACCGTGGAGCTGTCCGAGTTCGAGTACGTCATCCGCGGCAAGGGCTACATCAAGAGCATCAACGATCTCGGCAACATCGTGCTGAAGACGAGCAACGGCACGCCGGTGCTGCTGCGCGATGTGGCCACCGTCGAACTTGGTCCGGACGAGCGACGCGGCATTGCGGAACTGAACGGCGAGGGCGAGGTCGCCAGCGGCATCGTGCTGCAGCGCTTCGGGGTCAACGCGCTCGACGTGATCGAGAACGTCAAGAAGCGGTTCAAAGAGATCGCGAGCAGCCTGCCTAAATCCGTCGAGATCGTCCCGGTCTACGACCGCTCCAACCTGATCTACGCCGCCATCGAGACCCTCAAGCACACGCTTCTCGAAGAGAGCATCGTCGTGGCTCTCGTCTGCGTTGTCTTCCTGCTGCACGTCCGCAGCGCGCTCGTCGCCATCCTGATGCTGCCGGTCGGCGTCCTGATGGCGTTCGGCGCCATGAAGCTACTCGGACTGGGTTCGAACATCATGAGCCTCGGCGGGATCGCGATCGCGATCGGGGCCATGGTGGACGCGGCCATCGTCATGATCGAGAACGCCCACAAACACCTCGAGCGGGCCAAGCCCGGCGAGTCCCGCGTCCAGATCCTGATCGATGCGGCGTCCGAAGTCGGCCCTGCGCTGTTCTTCAGCCTGCTGATCATCACCGTGTCGTTCATGCCGATCTTCACCCTGGAATCCCAGGAAGGGCGGCTGTTCAGCCCGCTCGCCTTCACCAAGACGTTCTCGATGGCCGCAGCGGCGCTGTTGTCGGTGACGCTGGTGCCGGCGTTGATGGTGATCTTCGTCCGCGGCAGGATCGTTCCGGAAAGCAGGAATTTCATCAACCGCTTCCTGATCTGGATCTACCGGCCCGTCATCAGGGGCGTGCTGCGGGCAAAGACGCTGGTGATCCTCGCGTCCATAGCCGTCCTGGCCGTCTCGATCTGGCCGGCCCGTCAGCTCGGCACCGAGTTCATGCCGTCGCTGAACGAGGGCACGCTGCTCTACATGCCGACGACGCTGCCGGGCATCTCGGTCACCAAGGCGGCCGAGCTGATGCAGACGCAGGACCGGATCATCAAGTCCTTCCCGGAGGTCGCCTCGGTCTACGGCAAGGCGGGACGGGCGGCGACCGCGACCGATCCGGCTCCGACCGAGATGTTCGAGACCGTGGTCAACCTGAAGCCGAAGGAGCAGTGGCGGCCAGGCGTGACGGTCGACGGCCTGATCGCCGAGATGGACAAGGCGCTGCAGTTTCCCGGTGTCTCGAACGCCTGGACCATGCCGATCAAGGCGCGCATCGACATGCTGTCGACGGGCATCCGCACGCCGATCGGCGTGAAGGTGATGGGCACGGACCTCGTCGAGATCGACAGGCTCGCCAAGCAGATCGAGCGCGTCATCAAGGCGGTGCCCGGGACTTCCTCCGCCTATGCCGAACGGGGCATCGGCGGCTACTATCTCGAGATCGTCCCCGACCGCGAGGCGCTGGCCCGCTACGGGATCCTGATACAGGACGTCCAGGACACCATCGCCGCCGCGCTCGGTGGCCAGACGGTCACGACGACGGTCGAAGGTCGGCAGCGATTCACCGTGAACATGCGCTATCCGCGCGACCTCCGAGACAATCCCAAAGCCATTGCCAGCGACATCCTGGTGCCGATGCCGGCTGGCGGGGCCGTACCTTTGGGAGAAGTGGCGAAGGTCGAGCCTGCCCGCGGACCTACGTCGATCCGGACGGAGAACGGGCAGCTCGCGACCTACATCTACGTCGACATCCGCGATCGGGACATCGGCAGCTACGTGGCCGACGCGCAGCGCGCGGTCAACGACAGCGTCCAGTTTCCGGCCGGCTACTACGTGGTCTGGAGCGGGCAGTACGAATACCTGCAGCGGGCTGCAGCGCGCCTGAAGATCGTGGTTCCGGTGACGCTGACCATCATCTTCCTGCTCCTGTACCTGAATTTCAGGGCCATGACCGAGACCCTGATCGTGATGCTGTCGCTGCCGTTCGCGCTGGTCGGCGGCATCTGGATGATGTGGTGGCTAGGCTTCAATCTTTCGGTTGCCGTGGCCGTCGGATTCATCGCGTTGGCGGGCGTCGCCGCCGAAACGGGTGTCATCATGCTCATCTACCTCGATCACGCCCTGGCCGAGGTGAGGGCGATGCGAGCTGCAGAGGGCCGTGCTCTCACCCGACAGGATCTCCATGCCGCGATCATGGAGGGCGCCGTCGAGCGAGTCCGCCCCAAGATGATGACCGTGGTCGCCATCATGGCGGGCCTCCTGCCGATCATGTGGAGCACCGGGACCGGCTCCGAAATCATGCAGCGCATCGCCGTGCCGATGATCGGCGGCATGATCTCGTCGACGCTCCTGACGCTGATCGTCATTCCGGCGATCTTCGGCCTGGTGAAGGGCAGGAGCCTTCCGCCCGGGCGCGGAGGTGACGTCGCTCTCGAGGAACATCCTGACGAAACCGTGAGACGGCCGCACGTTCCGCAAGCGGCCGAGTAATCTAAATTTGGCCCATTCACAGACTTGGGCAAATACGCCGTGCTGCACCGGCACTCTGGACCAGCGCGGCCGGTGCAGCAGCATCATCGCCACAACGACTAGGAGACAAGTGCTTGAATAGGACCTCTCGCATCGGAATGCTGGCCTTCGCTGCGTCTCTGGCGACCGCCACGGCCGCACGGGCCCACGAACAGGGCAATCACGCATCTTACTCGGCCGGAGAACCCGGAGATCCGTCGCAGCCGGCGCGCACCATCGAGATCGCGATGAGCGAGATGGACTACGAACCGAGCCACATCGAGGTGAAGCGGGGCGAGCAGATCCGGTTCGTGCTGCGCAACGTCGGAACCGAGGATCACGAATTCCTGCTGGCGACCACGAAGGAGAACCTGAAGCACGCGGCCGTCATGAAGAAGCATCCGCACATGGAGCACGACGAGCCGAACGGCGTCCGCGTCGCGCCGAAGAAGACGGCGGAGGTGCTATGGAAGTTCACGAAGCCAGGGACGTTCGAATTTTCGTGCCTGATACCGAACCATCGGGAGCACGGCATGACCGGGCATGTGGCGGTCAAGTAAACGGGAGCTCGAGATGAAGCATGAAGCCTATCCGCCCACCCGCCGATCGGTCCTAGGGCTTGTCGCTGCCGCGATGATGGCGGCGCCTGCTGCTTCTGCATTTGCCGATGAGGTCACCATTACCGTGCACAAGGATCCGACCTGCGGTTGCTGCTCGGGTTGGGTGCAGCACCTACGCGACGCCGGATTTGCCGTACAGGTGGACGAGACCTCCGATCTGGAATCGATCCGGACCCGTCTGGGCGTTCCTGCGGAACTGGCGGCATGTCACACCGCGGAGGTCGCCGGCTACGTCGTCGAGGGGCACGTGCCTGCGGCGGCTATACGTCGCCTGCTCGCCGAACGTCCGAATGCCAAAGGCGTTGCCGTCCCCGGCATGCCGACCGGATCGCCCGGCATGGAAGGCGGACGGCCCGCGCCGTATTCGGTGATGCTGTTCGGGGCCGACGGACAGAGGCCATTCATGCGGTTCGTTGGACACCGAGCGGTCGGCTGACGTCACGGCTGGCGTGCCGATGACGACCAACTGAAGGTGCGGCGCTCCGTCCGCGACGGCTCACGCCTACGCGAACGGGGCGGAGCGTCGTTACTTCTTGTCACCCATGTGGTGGGGCGACGAAGTGGCAGGGCCGCCCGTGTAGTGATGGCCTCCGGACGCGCCGTCCTTGGCGGAGCCGACCGTCTCCTTGGAGGAGCCGACCGTGCCCATGTCCTTCTTGCCCATGTGATGAGGGACCTCGGTCTTCGGGCCGCCGCTATAGTGGTGACCGTTCTTTTCCGTGTCGGTGCTCTGCGCCATTGCGGGCACAGCAAGCGCGGCGGCGGCTACGATGGCAATCAGCGTTCTGGTGATCATGTCCGTTCTCCCGGTGAATGCATCGTACATCGAAGCAGAGAACCGCGGAGGGAGTATTGATACAGCGCAATGAGTGATCGCAGCCGCGCCGAGCCCGACCTCCATCGCTTGCCGGATTGACGTGCATCAAGCGGCCAGCGGCAGGAACGGGTCATCCTGAACTTCGGCCACCCACGATCAGGAGCTTGCCATGCGCGCCATGACCTTTGCCGCCGCACTACTCGCCACGACGCTCGGGCACGCCGCTTGGGCCCAATCGGCCGCGGAACACGAAGGGCATCACCCCGACCAGAAGCAGGAGCAGGCCACGCCAAAGGCAGACCAGCGGGCGCCTGCCGGCTCTCAGGGCATGAACGGCGGCGGAATGATGGGCGGGAAGATGCCCATGATGGACATGGCGAAGATGATGGAGATGATGCGGCAGTCCGGCGACGGAATGGGCATGGACACGATCGATCACATCGAGGGCCGGGTCGCGTTCCTCCGCACCGAGCTCAAGATCACCGAGGCGCAGCAGCCCGCCTGGAACGCGTTCGCCGACGCGTTGCGGGCCAACGCCAAAACGTTGGGAGAGATGCGCGGCTCGATGATGTCGCAGCAGGGCGCCGGTGCCGGCCTGGTCGAAAAGCTCGCGTTCCAGGAGAAATGGCTCGCGGCGCGGCTCGAAGGCACCCGCGCGATGAAATCGGCGCTCACGAACCTGGTCTCGACGTTTTCCGACGAGCAGAAGAAGGCCGCCGACGAACTGCTCGCGCCGCAGATGGGCATGATGCCGATGATGTCCGCGATGCGGGGCGGAGCGACGATGGGCATGGGAATGCAGCCCGGCAAGCCGATGCAGTGACCTTGGGGGCGGGAGTTCCTCCGGCGGTCCCCGTTGGCTCGGTGTGGCGTCCACGAACAAGGCCAGTGAGTCTTACGGGCCTGCCGCTGTTGATCTAGCGCAACAATGATGGCAACGGCGCCGCTAAGCTCCAATGATCGATAGGAGCGAGCGATGTCGGTGCAGGACCATCCCGCGTATCGAGAGCGCCCTCAGCAGGGCATGTCCACGAAATCAAAGGCCGGCTTGGTTCTGATCGGATTCCTGATCATCGCCGGGGGGCTACTGTTCACCGAGCACAGGGCTCACGTGCTCGGAGTTTTGGTCTGGCTACCGCTGCTCGGTTGCGTGCTGATGCACATGTTCATGCATCACGGCGGCCACGGCCACCATCACGCAGAGCCCCCGCCGTCAGACAAACGGGGGGAGTGATGCACGACACAGCGCCAGCCTACGGCCTCTGGGGCCTGGTTATCGTCAACTCGGCGGTCTTCATCCTGTTCGCCTACAGCTTCTTCAAGCCGCAGACCTCGCGCGATTGGCGCTCGTTCAGCGCCTTCAGCGCCTTCCTGGTGGCGCTGTTCGTGGAGATGTACGGCTTTCCGCTCACCATCTACTTCCTGTCGGGCTGGCTGCAGTCGCACTACCCGAACATCGACTGGTTCTCGCACGACGCCGGCCACCTGCTCGAGATGATGTTCGGCTGGAAGACAAATCCGCACGCCGGACCGTTCCACATCCTGAGCTTCATCTTCATCGGCGCGGGCTTCGTGCTGATCTCCGCCGCGTGGAGAGTGCTTTAAGATGCGCAGCAGACCCGCGGCCTCGCGACCACGGGCCCCTACAGCTACGTCCGGCATCCGCAGTACGTCGGCTTCATCCTCGTCATGTTCGGCTTCCTGCTGCAGTGGCCGACGATCCTCACGCTGGCGATGTTTCCGGTGCTGACCGTCATGTACGTGAAGCTGGCGCGCGGCGAGGAGCGGGATGCCCGAGCAAAATTCGGAGACGTCTATGTCAGATATGCGGCCGATGTGCCGGGATTTATTCCGAAGTTGAGCCGGGTCTTTGGCACCGAGTCCAGTGGTGGATATCGGCATGGTTAGCCGGCGGGCGGTCGGCGCTCTGCTCGGAGGCCTCTGGCTGGCCGGTTGCTTGATCGGCGTAGCGTCCGCTGCGGACACCGACCTCTCAAAAACGGCAGGAGGAGTGACGGTCTACCTGGGCATCGTGCCGGCCGAGATCGTGAAGGGCCTCCCGTCGGGCTCCACCACCGAACGACCGATGCACGGGCGCACCCCAAAGGGGCCGCATGAATATCACGTCGTTGCCGCCGTCTTTGATGCAGCAAGCGGCGCGCGTATTTCTGATGCCGTCGTGACTGCGGAAGTATCAGGATTGGGCTTGTCCGGCGCCAAGAAGAAGCTTGAGCCAATGCAGATCTCGGGCACCACGACCTATGGCGGCTTCTTCGACCTTACCGGATTTGATCTCTACACCGTGAAGCTCACTGTCGAGCGCACCGGCGCAAGTCCGGCTGCCCTGCAATTCAAGTACGACCATCGCGGGTAGACCGACCCTTGTGGTGCGGAAAAGGGCTAACCGCCTCTGTTTCGATTGGCTACACCGATGTTTGATCTTGTCCTTTCGCAGCTTGACAATCGCGATGACGTCGAGGTCGTCGAGCGCAAGGGAGCCGGTCACCCGGACACGATCTGCGATGCCCTCGCCGAGACGCTGTCCCGCAATCTCTGTCGCGAGTACCTGCGCAGATTCGGCCATGTGCTGCACTACAATGTCGACAAGGCGCTACTGTGCGGCGGCCGGGCAATGCCTACCTTCCGCGGCGGAAAGGTGACCGATCCGATCAGAATCCTCCTGGCAGGACGGGCCGTTACCAACGTCGGAAACGAAGCGATACCAGTCGAGGACATTGCCATCGAGGGCTCAAGGGCCTGGCTGAAGGCCAATCTCCATGCGCTGGATGCCGATCGTCACGTCCGTATCGAGGCCCTGGTTCATCAGGGCTCGCAGGACCTGCAATCGCTGTTCTCTCGGGGGAGCGCACGGCAAATTCCGCTTGCCAACGATACGTCCTTCGGAGTTGGTCACGCACCGCTCAGTGCGCTCGAACGCCTCGTGCTCGCAATCGAACAGGGGCTTCACGGCCGCGATCGCGCGCGTGACCATCCGGCTTGGGGTGAAGACATCAAAGTCATGGCTGTCCGAAGCGGAGAGCGCGTCAAGCTGACAATCGCCTGCGCCATGATCGGGCGGTTTCTTAACGACATGGACAGCTATCTGCAACAAAAGGCGGCGCTCGCCGAGTACGTCCGTGAACGAGCAAGCGAAGAGGGATTTAGGGATTGCGAGGTGGCCGTCAACGCTGCTGACGATGCGGCGTCCGGTAGCATCTATCTGACCGTGACCGGCACCTCAGCGGAGGCTGGCGACGACGGGCAGGTCGGTCGGGGAAATCGCGTCAATGGCCTGATCACACCTTGGCGGCCGATGAGCTTGGAGGCTGCCGCCGGCAAGAACCCCGTTAGCCACGTCGGCAAGATCTACAACATCTTGGCAAAGCGAATAGCTGAGACATTGGTCACCGCCATTCCGGAGGTCTCCGCAGCGCAGTGCCTCATCGTCAGCCAGATCGGCGCGCCGGTGTCCGTGCCGGATCTCGTTCATCTCAGGCTGGCGACGAAGGACGGCGTTCCCCCGGAGGAGCTAAGAGAGCGAGGTGCGGAGATTGTATCGGATCACCTTGGCCGGATCCCGGAACTGGTCGGCGAGCTCGTCGCCGGAGTAACTCATGTCTACTGAGCGTCTGTTTTGAGAAAGCCGAGCGAATTCAGCGAGCTGCCTGATCTAAATCAATCCAGGGGCGCCTCAAGGGCGGAGAGTGACTGCTCACACTGTTTGAGACGCAATGACCCAATCCGTCTTCACAGCCACGGCTCTGACCAAAACCTACGTCTCCGGCGAGGTGGCGGTCCATGCCCTCAACAATGTCGATCTCGAGATCGCCGAGAGGGAAGTCGTGGTGCTGCTCGGTCCATCCGGCAGCGGCAAGACGACCTTGCTCAACATCATGGGCGGGCTCGACCGGCCGACCAGCGGCAGGCTGTTCTTCCGAGACCTTGACCTAACGGATCTAGAGGACCGCGAGCTTACGAAGTATCGCCGCGACCACGTCGGATTCGTGTTCCAGTTCTACAATCTGGTGCCGAGCCTCACCGCCTACGAAAACGTGGCGCTGGTGACGGAGGTTTCCAACCAACCGATGCGTCCCGCGGATGCCTTGGCTCTGGTGGGCCTGGAAGAGCGGATGCACCACTTTCCGGCCCAGCTATCCGGCGGCGAGCAGCAGCGCGTGGCGATAGCCCGCGCGATCGCGAAACGCCCCGCAGTGCTGCTCTGCGACGAGCCGACCGGGGCGCTGGACTCGAAAACCGGCATTCGCGTCATCGAGGCGCTGCTCGGGGTGAATCGGCAGCTCGGCACCACGACCGTCATCATCACGCACAACGCCAGCATCCAGGAGGTCGCCGACCGGGTGCTGTTCTTCGCCGACGGCCGGATCTCCAGGATCCAGAAGAACGAGACCCGGCGGGAAGCGGCCGAGCTCACGTGGTGACGGCATGACGGCGCTCGACATCAAGCTGTTCCGGGACGTCAGGCGGCTCTGGGCCCAGGTGCTCGCCGTCGCGCTGGTCGTCGGAGGGGGCGTGGCGACGCTGGTGCTCGCGGTCGGCTCCCATCGATCGTTGGAGGAGACCCGGATCGCGTACTACGAACGCTACGGCTTCGGCGACGTATTTGCTCAGGCCAAGCGCGCCCCCAAGGCGCTCGCCGGCAGGATCGGCGAGATACCCGGCGTCGCCGCCGTCGACACCCGGATCGCCAAGCTCGCGTTGCTGGACATTCCCGGGTTCTCGGAGCCCGCCAGCGCGCAGTTCGTTTCGCTGCCCGACAGCGGCGAGCCGCACCTCAACCGGCTCTACATCCGCTCCGGGCGCCTTCCGGAGCCGGGACGGACCGAAGAAGTCGTGGTCAACGAACCCTTCGCCCGGGCCCACGGCTTCTCGGAAGGGGCGCGGTTCTCGGCCATCCTGAACGGCAAGAAGCGCGAACTCGTCATCGTCGGTACGGCGCTGTCCCCCGAGTTCGTCTACACCGTCGGGCCGGGCGACCTGATGCCCGATGACCGCCGCTACGCCATCGTATGGATGTCGGAGAAGGCACTCGCCGGCGTCTACGATCTCGACGGCGCCTTCTCGGCGGTGTCGGTCAAGCTGCAGCCCGGCGCATCCGAGCGAAAGGTGATCGCGCGGCTCGACGCTTTGCTGGACCCGTACGGCGGGCAGGCGGCTCACGGCCGGAAGGATCAGACCTCGCACGCCTGGCTCGATCATGAACTCGACATGCTCAACAACATGAGCCGCACGCTGCCGCCGATCTTCCTGCTGGTGGCCGCCTTCCTCGTCAATCTCACTCTGACCCGGCTGGTCGCGCTCGAGCGCGAGCAGATCGGCCTACTGAAGGCGCTAGGCTATTCCGATGGCAGCATCGTGCTGCACTACTTCAAATTCGTTGCCCTGATCGTCGTGATCGGAATCACGCTGGGCGGCGTTGCCGGCACCTGGCTCGGATTGCGCGTCACCGCGCTGTTCGGCGACTTCTTCCACTTCCCGTTCCTGGTGTTCGCGAAGGCGCCGGACCTGTACGTCACCGCAGGCGCGCTCAGCGCAGCCGCCGCCGCGATCGGCGCGCTGCGGGCGCTGCGCGAAGTGGTGAAGCTGCCGCCGGCCGTCGCCATGCAACCGCCGGCACCGCCGGTCTATCGCAGGCTGCTGCCGGCGAGCATCCAGCTCGACCAGATCGTGTCGCAGCCGACGCTCATGATGATCCGAAACATCGCGCGTCACCCCGTCCGGGCCGCGTTCACGGCGCTTGGGATGGCGCTTGCCACCGCAATCCTCGTCGTCTCGCTGTTCACGCGGGACACGATGGAGCAACTGATCGACGTAACCTACTTCCTCGCCGACCGGCAGGACGCGACCATCGGCTTTTCCGAGAAGCGGATCGCGAACGTGGTGGAGCAGGTGAGCCGGCTTCCGGGCGTTCTCGCCGCCGAGCCGTTCCGCGAGGTGCCCGTCCGGATCCGCCATGGCAACGTCGAACGCCGGATCACGATCAGCGGCCGGCCCGCCGATGCCGATCTCAGGCGCATCATCGACGCCGACCTCCGGCCCGTCGCGCTTCCGGAGACGGGCCTCGCGATCTCCAGCATGCTCGGTCACATCCTGGGAGTGGGGGCCGGCGACACCGTAGAGCTCGATTTGCTGGAGGGCGCCCGTCGCACCGTGACGATGCCGATCGTGGCCACCGTCGAGGACTACTTCGGCATTAGGGGAATGATGGACATCGAGGCGCTGCGGAAGCTGATGCGCGAGGCGCCCGTCGTGAACAGTGTGAACCTCAGCCTCGACGAGAACCGGAAGGAGGACTTCTACGCGGCGGTGAAGTCCATGCCGACGGTCGCCGGAGTGGCGCTACAGCGCGTGTCCCTTGCCAACTTCCGCAAGACCGTCGCGCTGCTCATCACCACGATGGCGAGCATCTACACCGGGCTCGCCGCCGTGATCGCGTTCGGCGTGGTCTACAACAACGCCCGGATTTCGCTCTCCGAACGCGCCCGCGAGCTGGCGAGTCTGCGGGTGCTCGGCTTCACGCGCGGCGAGGTTCTGCGCATCCTCCTGCTCGAGCTCGCGATCCTCACGCTGATCGCCCAGCCGCCGGGGTGGCTGATGGGCTACGGCCTCGCTTGGGTCATGAAGACGAACCTGGCCGGAGAACTGATGCGCGTCCGGCTGGTGGTGGAGCATTCGACCTACGTCATCGCCACGTCCGTGGTGGTGCTGGCTGCGGTTGCCTCCGCAGCGGTGATCCGCGAACGTATCGACAAACTGGACCTCGTCGCGGTCCTCAAGACGCGAGACTAGCCATGCCGGCAAAGTGGACCAAACGGATCATCGGTGCCGCGGCTCTGGCCGCGATCGCGGCAGGACTGGCGTGGTTCGCCTGGCCCCGGCCGGTTCTGGTGGATCTCGCGACCGTCGCGAAAGGCCCGATCGAAGTCACGGCCGACGATGACGGCAAGACGCGCGTCCGCCACGTCTACACGGTCTCGGCGCCGATAGCGGGAAAGGTCCTGAGGATTTCGCATCCGCTCGGCGAGCAGGGGCCTTCGCTTCACGTCGGGGACGAGGTCACCGCCAACCAGACCGTAATCGCGCTGATGCAGCCGACGCTGCCGGGCTTCATCGACGTGCGCTCGCGCGACCAGCTCGAGGCCGAAGTTCTGGCTGCGGACGCCGCCATCCAGCAGCAGGAGGCCGAGGTGCAGCGGATCGAAGCCGCGCTGGACTTCGCCCGCACCGAATTTCAGCGGGCGCAGACGCTTTTGCGTACGCAGTCGACCTCCGCCCAGGCCTTCGACAAGGCGAAGTTCGAGGTGGCCACCAGCGAGGCCGCCCTCGCGAGCGCCAGGGCTCAGGTCGACATGCGCCGAGCGGTGCGGGCCAGCCTGGCGGCCCGATTGATGGACCCGGCCAACGCCGCGTCGCCGGCGGAGCCCGCCTGCTGCGTGCGGGTGCTCGCACCGGCGAGCGGACGTGTGCTGAAGATCATCCAGGACAGCGAGGCGCCGGTGCTGCCCGGGACGCCGCTGGTCGACATCGGCAACCCGCTCGATCTGGAGGTCGTCGCGGACCTGCTCTCGACCGATGCCGTCCAGATCAAGGTGGGCGCGCCCGCCCGGATCGACGGCTGGGGCGGACAGCCCATCAAGGGAAAGGTGGTCCGGGTAGACCCCGCCGGCTTCCTGAAGGTATCGGCGTTGGGGATCGAGGAGCAGCGGGTCCGCGTGACGATCGATTTCGCGGATTCCCCCGATAACTGGACCTCGCTTGGACACGACTACCGGGTCGTCGTCCACGTGACCACATGGAGCGCTCCGGACGCGCTGGCCGTGCCCTGTGAGTGCCTTGTTCCGGAAGGGCGACCAATGGGCCGTTTTTGCCGACGAGAACGGCCGCGCCAAGACCGTCCCGGTGAGCATCGGGCACCGAAACAACCGTATGGCCGAGGTTCTCTCCGGTCTCGCTGCGGGAGATCAGGTCGTGCTGCACCCCAGCGACCGGATCGGCGACGATACCAGAATCGCGCAGCGGAAAGGGCGCTGAGGGCAGCACTCAACCTCCCATCTTCTGCTGGTTGGCCGTCGGACGGTACGTGAATCGTCCACCCTTGATCGTGCACTGCCCTAATTCTGCCGGACCTAGGCCGTTCGTGGAAAGGCCGATCTGATGGTTGAAGGGGGAGTGCCGCGTCCCTTGGCCAAGGCCTCTCTCGTCGGAGAAAACGGGGGTCTCAGAGGTCTTTGCGGGCTCGCTCGGGTGCATCGTCAGCTCCGAGCTGTATGCCATACCTTATTAGTCCCGTTAGTCTGCAGCCTGCTCGGACGCTTGTGTACGTCCCGATCGGCCCCCTCCGACGGTTGCCGCCGATCATCATGGATCAAATTGGCTCTAAGCCAGAGCGGAGCCATGATGACGGGGAACTTTTCAGCTGGAAATCCGATCGAGGCGTAGTCGGTGCCGATGATCGGTCAGGAGGCGTGCGCCGCCCAGCACGGCGGCCAAGGTACCGAGCCCGGTCCCGCCTGCGATCAGGAACATGATCAGCAGCTGATATTTTACTGCATCGACCGGCTCGACGCCTGCAAGGATCTGGCCTGTCATCATCCCGGGCAGCGAAACGAGGCCGATCGCCGCCATGCTGTTCATGATCGGCATGAAGCCGCTTCTCAAGGCGTCCCGGATGATTGGCAGCAGCGCTTCGTGCCGGGTGCCGCCGAGCGCAAGACAAGCTTCCACGGCGGCTCGTTCGCGCACCACGCTGTTTGTCAACACGTCCAGGCCCAGGCCTATCCCGGTCATGGTGTTGCCCAGGATCATGCCTAGCAAAGGCAGCGCATAGCGCGGGTGATACCAAGGATCGGGGCGTAGCTCCGTCAGGAGCGCGAACATCGTGATCGTTCCGGCGGCGAGGAGCGTGCATGCTGCCCCTAGGCCGTACCGCCAAATACCCGTCAAGCGCCGCTTCTGCCGCGCGACGATTTCTCGCGAGGCGAAGAGAACCATGATGAAGGCGGCGAGCGCGGTCCAAAGCGGCGATACCGCGGCAAACAGGAACGTCAGCACGTATCCAACGAGGACAAGCTGAACCACCATGCGCACAGTCGCGATGGCCAGTTGCCTTTCGAGCTTGAGGCGGAGAACAAGCGATAGAAGGCCATCCATGACGACAAGGAGCGCGGGTAGGGCAAGATCACCGTACGAAAGCTGGATGTAGGTCACGGCCGCTTTTCCTCGATGCCACCATGGGGGCCCATCAGGAATATCCTCGATCCGACACGGCGGGCTTGAGCGTTATCGTGGGTACTCCAGATGACGCTCGTTCCATTCGCAATGCGCTCGGCGATCAGGGATTCGACGGCGGCGGCGGATGCCGAGTCGAGCGCCGATGTTGGTTCGTCCAGCAGCAGGACGCGCGACTGCAGCATGAGCGCCCGCACAAGCCCCAATCGTTGTCTCTCGCCCGTGGAAAGTCTCTGAATCGGCCAAGGTCCGCAGTCGGCCGGAAGCCCCAGGCGCTCGACGAGTGGTAGGGCATCATCCCAGGTCGTGAAGTGCTCTTGCACGATGTCGGACCACCAGCCGGGCTCGGCGGCGAGATAGGTCACCCGTTTTCGCCACGCGGGGGCCGGCATCGCCTCCCTCAGTGTTCCGTCAAGCTTGACCGTTCCTTCGCTGGGGTCGAGGTCCGCGATGGAGCGAAGCAGCAAGGTCTTCCCGACGCCGGACGGTCCCTGCAGGGCGACGCATTCGCCGTCGTGCAAGTCGAATGACACGGTGAGGTGCAAGCGCTTGAGCCCGTTGACCGTCAGCATGCGTCAACGCTTGAGCTGCAGCCGATCGGCAACCCATCGGGCAATCTCCGCCGGCGCCTCGGCCGGGTACGGATGCACAGAGCTGACGTTGATCTCGCCGAGCACGTAGCTATCGCTCCCGTCCGCCTGGACGGGTCCCAGCATGAAGTCGGCGTCCCAGATCGCGGGCAGGTCGCCTCGCGCGATATCCAGCAACGAGGTCAACTGCGGCGTCCACTCGTCTTCCATCAGGCGGCGCAGCCGCTGGAAGCGCGGGTCTGCGTTGGACGAGTAGAGCCGCGGTCCGGCCTCGGCGCGCGCGGCCGGCGAATCGACCAGGGCCTTGACCTTGTGGTGGCCGAAGCCGGCGCAGCGGTCGCCTGCCATATAGCAACGCACCACGCCCTCGCTCAGGCGAGGCTGGAACGCCTGGTCAATCACGCTGCCATTCTCGAAATACTCCGCACAGCGACGGAGAAAATCATCCAGCGTCAGTTCCTCGGGGGTGTCCTTGGTCGCGTCCAGCACCCAGATCATCCGGGAAGTCGACAACCTTTCGACCTTCCAGACGCCCTGGCCACCGTTACCGCGGTTGCGCTTGATCACGCGCGGACCGGCGGCGAGCCGCGTCGGCAACTCGGCGCGCATGGCTGCGGCGGTCTGATAGAGCGCCGTGTCGCTTCCCCAGCCCTTCGAGCGGGTGCGATAGAGCACCTCCTTGGTGCCCATCTTGAGGATGACGTCCGGATGAGCGCTCACCCACATGCCCCGGTTGGCGACGTCGCGCAGCATGGCGTCCAGACTGACGCGGTTTCGACCGTCTTGAATAGGGTTGACCCAGACAAGCACTCCATCCGCTGCGAGCAGTTGTTCGCGGGCGGCGTCCGCAAAACTCTCGTCGTAGATGACGGGGTGCCCTTCGACGCCGACGGCGGCAAGTGCTTCGAAGACGTCGACGAAGCGCCCGCTTTTCGGGGTCGCATCTCGACGCGCGACGGCGTCTCCCCGCGAGAGGATGGCTACGGTACGTCGGGGAGAGGGGTGATCTTCGGTGTCCATGCGCAAGCTCCACGTGTTGCGTGCTGCGCAGAGCTTGGACCGAAGTCTCGCGGGGAGTCTGCTTGTCCCCGTGCGATCACTATACGTGAGCTCGGTCGGACGTTTCAAGACGGTGGGTCCGGAGCCCTCTCGCTCACACTTGGCGCCTTCAGCGCACACGCGGAGGTCTTGGACCGACCCGGCCCACTCGGATGCGAGCGCGTTCGGTTGGTGAACCTCGCGAATGCTGGGACCATGAAAGATACGGACCGACCAGAGTGAGGCAGGGAAGTTCCGGAGGCCAAGCCCTCGCGTCTGGAGGAGGCAGTACGGATCATCGAAGTGTAATGCGGCCGATCTCAGGGAAATCATCGAGGAGCTCGGTCGACGGCCTCACTAAGCCCTACGTGACGCTAATTCGCGACCGCTATTAGAAATGCGAGCCGTAGCTTAGTTCTCAGCTCCGGATAAAATCTCCGTGACATCCGTCTGATGATTTCCTGGAATCCTTCAGCATTCGCGGGTTGACAGCCTCGCCATCCGGGTTTTTTATTCGCGCCACGGGGATGTGCGATCTCCCCGCGAGGCGTCATGCCCAAGAATCGCGTCCTGATCACCAAGGGCGCAGCATGTCAGCATCGTACACCTTTATTTCACCCGACAAACTGTCTCGATTGATAGGCACGGCGGCTGCCCCGACGCTCATCGATGTGCGCATCGACGAGGACTTTTCGGCCGACCCGCGCCCTGCTCGCAGCATCGCTCGGCCTGTCGCGCATGTTAGACGACGAACTCGATCAGTTGAACGCCGGTTTCCTGCTCTACGAAGCGTTCTACCGATGGTGCCGCGACGGACCAAGGAGACGCACAACTGGCCGACCAACAAGGTCAGGTGAGGCGGAGGCAGGAACGACTTCTGGGGCAGGGATAACCAGGAGATCAGATATGCGAACATCGACGATCTATCGGGCAGCGCTCTTGGTGGCGCTTGCGGCAGGTCTCTCCCCCGCTCACGCACTGACCCAGGAAGAGCTGGTCGCCAAGATCCAGGCGGCCGGCTACTCGCAGGTGAAAGACGTCAAGTCGACGGCCGAGGGCACCACCGCCAAGGCGGTGAAGGACGGCAAGCCGGTGACGCTAGTCGTCGACAGCAGTGGCCAGATCAAAGAACGAAACTGAGGTGGAGGGAGCACGATGAAACGCACAGTCTGGCACGTGATCGTGATCGGCCTAGCTCTCGCCTACCTGCCTTTCGTCTGCATGGCACGCGCGCAAGCGATCGATTGGCAAAAGGTCGACGAGACCCTTGGCAGGAAGGCCGCGGTCTCCGACGACGTCCATCGCTACGGCTTCCCGCGCAGCGACCTATCGGTGACCTTGGACGGCGTGACGATCAAGCCGTCGCTGGCGCTGGGCGGCTGGGTCGCGTTCAAGCCCGGACACGGCGGCGCGATGGTCATGGGCGACCTTGTGCTGCTCGAGACCGAGATCAATCCCGTGATGGCGAAGATGATCGCGAACGGCCTTGAGATCACCGCCGTGCACAACCATCTGCTGCGGGCGAGTCCGGCGACGTTCTACATGCACGTCGCCGGCCATGGCGACCCCGTCAAGCTGGCCTCGGCGATCCACGATGCGTTGGCCGAGAGCAAGACGCCGTTGACCGTCGGGGCGCCGGCGAGCCCGCCGCCGGCCGTCGATCTCGACACGGCGAAGCTCGACCAGATCATCGGCGTCAAAGGCCAGGCCAACGGTGGCGTCTACCAGTTCAACGTGAAGCGGCGCGACCCGATCACGCAAGAGGGCATGTCATTGACCCCCGTCGGTCCTATGGGTGTGGCGATCGGCATCAATTTCCAGCCGACCGGCGGCGGGAAGGCCGCCATTACGGGCGACTTCGTGCTGACCGGCGACGAGGTCAACCCGGTCATTTTGGCGCTGCGGGCGCACGGTATCGAGGTGACCGCGCTGCACAGCCACATGCTCGATGAGCAGCCGAGGTTGTTCTTCATGCACTTCTGGGCGAACGACGACGCCGTGAAGCTTGCCGAGGGTCTGCGCGCGGCCCTCGACAAGACTGCCACCACTAAGAGTTGAGCCAAACATCGAGCGAAGGAGTTGCCGTTCGATCCGAAGTCGATCAGCGACACACCGGAACTGGGTTCGCCGATCCACGAGAGACGATCACCTGAACACCGTCCGTGGAGGAACGAATGATGTGCACCGCTTCAGCCTTCACTTCGCGGCCTGTCGAACCGAGGGTGCTCGCCCTAGCGTCCATGTTCGTTTTGTTGATGGGAGGATACGCCATGGCTGAAACCTTGAATTTCGATGACGCTCCTGCGGGAGCGTCGCCCCTAGGCTGGATTCTTTCAATGACAGGTAGGGGAGAGCCGAAATGGACCGTTGAGCCAGACCCCACTGCACCGAGTAAGCCGAATGTCCTCAAGCAATCCGGTAGGGCGACTTTTCCAGTGGCCATCAAAAGGGATACCGACATCCGCGACGGCTTCGTCGAGGTAAAATTCAAGGCGGTCACCGGCTCTGAGGATCGCGCTGCAGGGGTCATCTGGCGCGCGAAGGATGCCGACAACTACTACGTCGTCCGGGCAAACGCTTTGGAGGACAATGTCGTGCTCTACAAGACGGTCAAGGGCGTTCGAACGTCTCTGGATATCGTGGGTCGCAAGGGCGGATATGGCGTCAATGCGCCCGTGGCGTCCGGGCAGTGGCACGTTCTGCGCTGCGATTTCGCAGGAACGCGGTTCAGGGTGACGTATGACGGACGCCAGTTGTTCGACGTTGAGGACGCCACGATTGCTCAATCGGGTATGATCGGCCTGTGGACCAAGGCGGATAGCGTGACCCTGTTTGATGATCTGATATATGGTGAGGTCAAATAGGTCTCTGCCCTCCCTTGCCGGAGACAACCATGAACTCTCGGCGCCTGACGGTCGCGACGGCCTTGGTGATCGCGTCCATCTGCCCGCTGAGGGCGGAAGAAAACTTGGGCGCCTACAAATCACTAACTCCGGGGTTGGCATTCGATCTCGCGCGCGCGGCGTTGAACAGTTGCCGCTCCCTGGCATTCCAAGTCGCAGTCGCTGTAGTCGATCGCTTCGGCGTGACGCAAGTGATGCTGCGTGATCGCTTTGCAGGTCCGCACACGCCGCCAACGGCGACAGGCAAGGCTTGGACGGCTGCGTCGTTCAGGACCAGCACGACAGAGCTCAATGCGATCAGTCAACCCGGCATGATGCAGTCGGGAATTCGCGACCTTCCTGGAGTGGTCATCATAGGGGGAGGTCTGGTGGTCGAAGCCAACGGTTCGCTGGTCGCAGCGGTAAGTGTCTCCGGAGCTCCGGGTGGCGACGCTGACGAGGCATGTGCAAGGGCCGGTATCGATGCCATCCGTGACAGGCTGGATTTCCGACCCGAACAGGTTTCGGGCTCTTGTGCGAGGATTGGAACTCGACGGTCTAAGAACCGGTCGCCGCAGCGGGCCTTCTCGGTCCGGTTCTGAAAGAAGAGCAATCTGTGAACTAGCTCATTTCAGGTTGAAGGAGATCGTGGCTTAACACGCAGGCAAGTCTGAGGATTGAACCAGGAGACGGGCAATGCCGATCACTACGGAAACGACCTCGTTCACCAAAGACATTCAAGGCCGCTATCTCTGCAACAATCTCGCGGAGGTAGACGTCTGGAAATCAGCAGGCGGGCGTCCATTCGATTTCATCATCGTAGGAGGCGGGACGTTCGGTTCGGCGATCGCAGAGCATTTATGGTTCCGGCAGAAACAGACGGGCGGCGGATTGCGGACGCTGGTCGTCGATGCCGGGCTGTTTACCGTTCCTGAGCACGTTCAGAACACCGGCATCCAAGGGTTTGCTGATCCGGCCAATCCGTTCTTTCTGAACGAAAACCTGCCGCAACCGGAGCCGCCACGCAACGAGGTCTGGGGCATTCCATGGAAGTCGACCATTCCCTTCAAGGGACTGGCGTATACGCTCGGAGGCAGATCGCTCTATTGGGGCGGTTGGTCGCCTCGTCTGCTGGACGAGGAGATGTCGGGTTGGCCCGCGAATACCGTAGCCGATTTAAACAGCCGCTATTTCGATGAGAGTTCTCGGCAGATCGGTGTCGACGAGGCGAACGACTTCATTTTCGGCGAATTGCAAAACGCGCTGCGTCGCCAGCTCTTCGACAGTTTGTCCAGCGTGCCCGGAGCGTTCGCGCTCGACGCGCTCCCGCCGTCTCCGCTGCTGAAGCCGGGTGCCGACCCCGCACAGTTGCTCGGTCTGACGTCAAGCGGCGGGCTTTCGCAAAACGACCTGCTAAACCTGCTGAAGCTGGAAGCGCCGCTCGCTGTGCAGGCGCGCCCGCCACACGTGGGGTTCTTCCCGCTGAACAAGTTCAGCGTCCTTCCGCTGCTGATGAAGGCGGCTCGGACCGCGGCGAGCGACTCCAACGGCAATGATTCCGTCAAGGAATTCATGGTGCTGCCCGACACGCATGTGCTGATGCTGCGCAGCGTCCCTACCGCGGCAGGGACCTGGCGCATCTCGGGCATCGACACCAGCCGAGGTCCGATAGATCTGGCACCGGGTGGTGCCGTCGTCATGGCGCTCGGTACGATCGAGAACGCGCGGCTGGCTCTCGCATCTTTCGATACCACCGGACTTCCGACCCTGCCGCTCATCGGCAAGAACCTGATTGCGCACCTTCGCTCGAACCTTGTCATCCGCGTGCCGCGGTCGGCGATTTCCGGGCTTTCGCCCGCGGTGAACGAGCTGCAGACCGCGGCCCTGTTTTTGAAGGGACGGGCCACGCGCCCGAATGGTGATCTGATCGGCCACTTCCACCTTCAGATATCCGCGAGCGGCGGCGGCAACACCATCGGCGCCGAGGACGAGCTCTACCGCAAGGTGCCCGATGTCGACTTCTTCGACCAGCTGAAGACCTCGACCGATACGCATGTCGCAATTGCAATCAGAGGACTCGGCGAGATGGAGCCCGCCGATCCGGCCAATCCCGCCGCTCATCCAAGCCGCGTCGATCTGAGCCCGCGGACCGACGAATACGGCGTTCGTCGCGCCTCGGTTGCGCTGACACCGACGCAGCGCGATCAGGATCTCTGGGCAGCCATGGATGCGGCGATGCAGAAGGTCGCCGTCGTCTTCGCCAACGGTCAGCCCGTGCAGGTGCTCCAGAGCAACCAGGACGGACTCGGGACGACCCATCATGAAGCCGGGACGCTTTGGATGGGCACCGATCCGAACGCGAGCGTTACGGACGGCAACGGACGCTTCCATCATACCGAAAATCTGTATGCGGCAGGCCCGGCGCTGTTCCCGAGCATCGGTTCGCCCAACCCGATGCTGACCGGGATAGCGCTCTCGCGCCGCACCGGCGACCTTATCATGACGCCGCCGGCCGTCGCCGCCGACGCGGGTTTCGAGACGCTGTTCGATGGCGCCTCTCTCGGTGACTGGACAATGTCGACGATCAGCAACCAGCCCGGTCGGGACGACCCTGGCTCGTTTAGGGTCCGGCGCGGCGTTCTCGAGGCACGAACGGGGACGGACCTGGGGCTTCTCTGGCTGAAGCGCCCGACGCCGCCTCGTTACGTTTTGCGGCTGCAATGGATGATGACGGCCCCGGACGACAATTCGGGCGTCTTCATCGGCTTCCCGGACCCTCGGAACGAGGGCTACGACAACACGGCCTATGTCGGCGTAAACTTCGGGTTCGAGATTCAGATCGACGAACTGGCCCGGCCGGATAATGCGCCCATCCACAGGACGGGTGCGGTCTACGCCTTCAAGGGGCCGACCGACGGTCCGCTGAATGTCCATCCGGTCGGAGAATGGAACAGCTACGAGATGACGGTCGACGGTGCCGACATCACCGTCGCGCTGAACGGGCAGGCGGTGAACATTTTCCATTTCGCGGGCGATCCGCAGTCCCCGCGCCGCGGGCTGCCGTCCACCGCGCAGGACCCGCGCTTCATCGGCCTGCAGACGCACACGGGCCGCGTGCTCTTTCGCAACATTCAGTGGAAGGCGTTGGAGGGTCTTGTGGCATGAACCTGATGCCACTCGGATCGTTGGGCGCCGTGGAAACCAACGGCACGGTGACGTTCGGACTCTGGATGCCCTGGTTGTCGGCGGCCGACGGCAACGTCTTCACCGTGAAGATCATCCATGAGGCGGACCAGTTCCTGCAGGAGATGCCGGCCCGGGAGTTTCGGCTCGCGCACAGCGATCGTGCTCCCTATGGCGACTTCTGGTCGGTCACCGTCCCCATCGCCGGCACGCCGCCCACGGTGCCGGGCTCGGCCTGGGGCAGTCCTGGTCGCTATGTCTACCGCTACACCATCACGAACCCGAACGTCGGAGTGCTCGACTGGATCATCGACCCCTTTGCGCGCGAGTTCGGTGTCGGCAAGCAATCCGCCTTCACCCTGGGCTATCAACCCTACGACTGGAGCGCCGGCGAGGCGCGATGGCGGACGCCTGCGCTGGCAGATCTGATCCTCTATGAGGTGAACATCGCCGAGTTCGGCAACGACCTCGATCGCGCCCGTGGGCTCTTGGCCTACCTCGCCGACCTCGGGATTAACGCCATCGAGATCATGCCGCTGTCCAACGTCGGCAATTCAGTCGACTGGGGCTATCTGCCGATCGGCTATTTTGGTGTCGACGAGCGCTTCGGCAAGCGGTCGGATTTCCAGCAGTTGGTCGACATATGCCACCAGCATGGGATCGCGGTGATTGTCGACGTCGTCTATGGCCACACGGGGGTGGATTTCCCGTACTACGACGCCTACACGCGGTTGAGGTACCGCGACAATCCGTTCATGGGGCCGTTTGCCAAGGACTACTTCAGCAATTTCGGCAAGAGCACGGATTTCACTCGCGAGATCACCCGGGATTTCTTTCATACGGCCAATCACCATTGGCTCGAGGTCTATCACGTCGACGGCTTCCGCTACGACTGCGTCCCGAACTACTGGGACGGGCCGATGGGCGTGGGCTATGCGAGCCTCGTCTATGAGACGCACCAACTGACCAAGGCGAACATCGCGGCAGGTCGCCCGTACTGGAGCCGCTTCGACGCAGGGACGGGCAAGCCGCTGACGTTGGTGCAAATGGCCGAGCAGCTCGAAGCTCCGGAGGAGGTGCTGCGCTCGACCTATTCCAACTGCACGTGGCAGAACGCCACTTATGGCGCTGCGCGCGCGGTTGCCCAGGGGGACCACGGCCGGCTCGCCGACCTCGGTCTGAACCTTGGCCTCTTCGGCTACTCCGACCGTGAGACCGTCAACGGCGACGACATCCCCAAGACCGCGCTTCAATACATCGAGAACCACGATCACGAACGCTTCCTGTGCAATTTCGGCACCTCCAATCCCGACGAAGCCGGCAATCCGCTTTTCGCCGAGGGCGACCGGGCGCGCTGGTACATGCTGCAGCCCTATTTGATCGGTCTGCTGATGAGCAAGGGGATTCCCATGCTCTGGCAAGGCGAGGAATTCGCCGAGAACTATTTTCTGCCCGATTTCGGAATGGGGCGCGTCTCACTGCTGCGGCCGTTGCGCTGGGATTTCTTCTACGATGATTCCGGACGGCCGATCGTGAGCCTGGTCCGCAAGCTGCTGCGGATACGGCGGCAGCGCGACCACATTCGTCAGGGCACGTACTTCTTCTTCAACGACTGGGACCGGTATCAGCAGTTCGGAGTGCTTCTGTTCGCCCGTTACGACGGCGGTCGCTACACCTTGATTGCCGTGAATTTTGGAGGCACTGATCGGACCGTCCCGTTCTGGTTCCCCATAGGCGGGGATTACGTCGAAGAACTGCATGGCGGCGCTCTAGATCTGAAGAATGTTCCTGCGCTGCAGCAGGTCTGGCTGAACGTCCCCTCGCACTACGGACGAATCTGGACGCTGACATAGGCTTGTGGACCACCCGCGCCCGGCGCATGGCAATTTCGGCCTCCGATCAACGCCGTCGCAGCGGCACTGATCTGAAACCGTACGAACCAGCGTTACGAAGTCCGGAAAGGGACGGGGTAGGTACGGCCGCCGCGCCAGTGCCGGCAATAAATCTCCGCAAAAATTAACATGCGTGCCTGCCAAGCCAAAATAACCAAGCTAGGATGGGCTTTCCCTTTATGGGGGCACCTCATGTTTGACACGGCAACAACCGCGCTTTTGCGCGCAGTGCTCGATGAAGTCTGCGTAAGCGTCTCGCACCGCGAGATTGGAGCACGTACTCACGTCGCACCGAAGATCCTGGAAGCTGCGACCAGGGGCGAGGTCTCCCCCGAGGGGCTCAGGCAGGTTGGCCGCGATGCCCTATCGCGCGCACCCACGATGTGGCGCTGATCGCGCGAGGGGGGCCAGCGTGAACTTCCAGGTGACGGTCCTCAAGATCCTGGTGAGCTATCCGGACGGCTTTGCCGTCATGGAGGACCTCAAGCGCGATATGGCCATCCTGGCGACCAGCGGCCGCGACTGGGCGGACCGGACCAGGCGCCTCGCCGCCCGAGTGCCGGATCTCGACATCTTTTCACATGGCCTAGTCGAACGAACCAGCGGCGGCTGGAGGATCACGTCCAGAGGGCGGGAAGTGCTCGACTTCATGGAAGCCCGAACCGCTGCGCCTCAACCGATTAAGGCGCCATTGGTCGAGGAGACTACAGCTGCGATCGTCACTCCAACGCAGGTTCCGCCGCTGCCTCAGCCCGCCGACCGTGCTAAGCGGCGTCGCGAACGCCGCGAACGTCGTCGCGAGGCGCGCGAACGCGCGAGGGCGAATGCCTCTTGAGCCTCCTACAGAGGCGGCAACGCTCAACGAAGACGACGGCAGTCGAATCCGCGCGGGTCACCGGCCGCGACTAGTCCGCCGGCCCGAACCATGCCCACCCCCCCACATTTGAATGCAGGTCCCGTTTCCGCCGACGAGACCACCGACCGTTTCAAGCCCGCCGGTTAAGGCGCGGGGCCGCTGCCGAACTTTTCTGAGACCCTTGAGGGGAAAAGGTCCGCGGCACTAGGATGGCCGTGGCGGGAAGACATCCGATGGCAGTGCTTTATCCGATCCGGAAGGCTTGTCCGGCGTGTGGCAAGCCGATGCTGGTGGTGCCCGACGATGTTGCCGAGGGGCGCCTGCGCTGCGGCTGCACGGTTTGCGACCACGATCCGTTGCACGACCCGATAGCCCGCAAGTGGGCGGACGGCCCGCTAAAGCCCCCGGCCGCGTAGGAGCGCGCGGCGGCCAAGGCCGAGCCTCAGGCACATACGGACATCGGTCCGCGCTTCACTTGAGCGAGCGGATGTACTCCGCTAAATCGGACACTTCCGCCCTGTTCGGCGACAGCTTCGGCATGTCGGATGTGGCATCAGCAGCAGAAAGGCGAGCTTGTTCTGATCGAAGTCGGGCGTCTTCGCCAGATATGAAAATGGGGGCGCCTGGTCGGTGGCATTCGTCTGGCCGCTTTCAATGAGATGACAGCTTGCGCACCAGCGCTTGGCGATGTCGTTGCCGTTGAAGGGATCCGCTGCGGCGGCGGGAGCGGCGCTCGCAAGCACGACGCTCGCGACGGCCAAAAGTTTGAGTGTGTTCGACATGCCGGTCCTCCAAGGCTTTAGGTTGGGAAACGGCTTCGGCGTCGGTTTGTTCGCTGCGGTAGGTCGGCTGACCATGACGAACTGAGGGAGGCGCCGACTGCAATGGTCCAATGCCAGACGGTTCTGCATTCGCGCCCCAAGCTCGGCTGAGGCCTACCTGAAGAGATCGATTAGGAGCAAAGAGGAGGCTGTGAGTAGCCCTGCGACTGGCACCCACATCGGCACCACGAACACGCTACTAGGAGGGCTCAATTCTCTTGCCTTGATCCGAAGCAAAGCCAGATTGACCAAGGCAAAAATTCCGAGTGTCAGGCGTGACGTCCATTCGGCCAATCCAGTCAGCGGAACGGCTAACGCAAGGACCAGGATGGCCCCGACGCCGAAGAGCGTTGCCACCATGGGAGTGCCGCTTCCGGCGTTCACCTTTCCCAGAAGGGCCGGCAGGCTGCCTTGGTGCGCCAGGCCGTACAGCACTCTTCCGATCATAATCATGTGGACGATGATGCCGTTGACCGTGGCGACGATTGCGATCACGCCCAAGATCGACAGAGGAAGACCCGTCAATCGCTGGAATACTAAAGCGAGCGGGGCGGGGGAGCGCGCGAGCTCGGCAGGCGGCACGGCGACGACCGCTATCCAGACGACTGCCGCGTAGAGAAGCGCCGTCACCCCGAGCGTGATGAAGAGCGCCCAGGGTAGTGTCCGAAGAGGGTGCTTCATTTCCTCGGAGATGTTGACCAGATGTTCGAAACCGATGAACGCAAACACCGCGAGCAGCGAAGTCTGGGCAACTCCCGTCCAGGCGCCCAGATCGCCAGGCGAAGGCCAGAGTTCCGGCAGCCGCGAGACCAGCGAACTACCCTCGAAAGCGCCCGCCGCCACAATCAGGATCAATCCTCCGATTTCCACGACCGTCATCACCCCGGCGAAGCTGATGGACTGAACCGCGGACAGGCAGGCGATGGCACCCATCGCGAGCACGACGCCGGCGATAATCCACGCGGCAGGGAGCGGCAGGAATACGCCGATGTAACTGGCGCTCCCGACGCTGATAGTGGCGCCCGAGATCGTCGCTGCGGCGACCACAAGCAGTCCCGTGGCACCGCTAAGCCACTTCCGATGGAAAGCGGCCTGGACATAGGCCGCCTCGCTCGCCGCAACGGGCAGTCGAGTGCCTAATTCAGCAAAGGTCCCAGCGGTCATGCCCATCACGACCGCAGCGATGAGGAACGCGAGAGGTGCGTGCATGCCGCTACGCGCGGCTGCCACCCCCACCAGTACGTAAATTCCAGCGCCGATCGTCACGCCGAGCCCATAGAGAATCGCATGCGGCAGCGTCAGCGATCGGATCAGCTTTGGCGGGTCTTGAGAGGTCATTTCTTTCTTGTTGCCGAAGGGCCGCCGACGTGCCGGCATTTTTGTCATCTTGAGTAGTGCTTGACGATCCTGAGGCACAGCGGTCCACCCTACGCCGCGACGATGACGTCGGCTCGACCACATCGACTTGGCCAGTTGCTCCCGATAGCGAAGGACCGGACATAGACCACCCCCGTATCGGAGCGGGATTGGCGCGTTCGGGGTATCCGGACGGAACGCCAACCAACCTGCCATTGGTATACGTGTGGCCAGCGATCAGGAAGCTGATTCCGATCGGCGTACTAGAATAGCTTCGTGATCCGGCTTTCTCCCGTGCCCTCGCGTTGCCTCAATACCGGTCCGGCCGCCTCGCAGCATCAGTTCCGGGATCGCTCCCGGCGAAGAGGTGATTGTCTACCCCAGCTACCGAGTTGCGTCGGGGGTGCGCGTCACGCATCGATCGCGTTGAGACCGAATTTATGTATCGGCAGGCGCGCAACGCCGGATAGGGCGAGGCGGATGGCGTCATGGCAACGCTCGCGGAGGTCGCCGCCGCAGCGAATGCCTGAGAGATGAACCGGAATTTCTCAACAAGAGGTGATCGGCACGTAGATTAGAGCGGCTCCAATTGAGCGGACCGTACCCGGGGGTTACGAAGTTTAGGCCGTCATTCCAGCAGGAACCGCCGTGAGAGCCAGACCGCTGCGCTTCGTACTATTTGTCGTGTTCGCCGTCGTGCTCCTGGGGCCGGCCAAAGCCGAAGCCGGCGATGTCGAGACCACGTGGCGCCTGCTCGACTACATCGCGGTCGACTACGCGGGCGCGGTGGCGCACGGAGAGGTGTCGAACCCTTCAGAATACGCCGAACAGAACGAGTTCGCCGCCACTGTCGCCGAAAAGCTGCACGCGCTTCCGCCAAAGCCTGAGAAGCAGGCGCTCCTCGGGGAGGCCGACAGGCTGAAGCGCGCGATCGCCGACAAGGCCGATTCGGAACAGGTCGCGGACATTGCGCACCGCCTGGCGGCCGCTCTCCTTGCGGCCTATCCCGTTTCGCTCGCGCCGGCAAAAGCTCCCGATCTCGCGCGCGGCGCGGCGTCCTTCGGCCAGAACTGTGCTGCCTGCCACGGAGAGGCCGGCGACGGCCACGGCCCGGAGGCGGCAAAGCTGGATACGCCCCCCATAGCCTTCACGGATGTCGATCGTGCCCGTCAGCGCAGCGTGTTCGGACTCTACCAGGTCATTACGCAGGGGCTCGATGGAACGACGATGGCCAGTTTCAAGGGGCTGCCGGCCGATGAGCGCTGGGTGCTGGCGTTCTACGCTGGACAGTTTGCCTTTTCGGATGCCGCCGCAGCGGAAGGCGAACGCCTTTGGAAGCAAGACCCCTCGCTTCACCGGCTTCTTCCCGACCTGAAGACGCTGATCGGAACGACGCCCGCCGCGCTCGCCGCTAAGATCGGGCAGGGCAAGGCTGATGCTCTTATGGCGTACCTGCGCCGCCACCCGGAGGCCGTCGCGCAGCAGGATGGATCGCTGTCGCTGGTCCGCGCACGCTTGACCGAGAGCGTCGACGCCGTCCGGGCCGGCGACCGCAAGCGTGCCGGCGAACTGGCGCTGTCCGCCTATTTGGATGGTTTCGAGCCAATCGAACCGGCGCTGACCGCGAGCGACCGCACGCTGATGGAACGGATCGAAGGGCTGATGGGCGAATATCGCGCGGCCGTGCAGGTCGAGACCGCCGACGCGCTCTCGGAGCGGGTTCAGGTTCTGGACGGTCTCCTGGACGACGCGCAAGCTGCGTTGTCTCCGGATGCGACGAGCGCCCTTTCGACGTTCCTGGGGGCGGCGACGATCCTGCTGCGCGAGGGTCTCGAAGCGCTGCTCATCGTTGTCGCGATGATCGCGTTTCTTCGCAAGGCCGAACGAATGGAGGTCATGCTCTACGTCCACGCAGGCTGGATCGGCGCGCTTCTCGCAGGCTTATTGACCTGGGTTGTCGCGACCTGGGTGATCGGCATCAGCGGCGCCAGCCGCGAATTGACCGAAGGGTTCGGGTCGATTTTTGCCGCGGTGGTGCTGCTGTCGGTCGGCATCTGGATGCACGGCAAGGCGCAGGCGGATCAGTGGCAGCGGTACATCCGCGAGAGGATGTCGAAGGCGCTATCCGGCGGGTCGGGCTGGTTTCTGTTCGTTCTCGCGTTCGTCGTCGTCTATCGGGAAGTGTTCGAGACCATCCTGTTCTACGCGGCGCTCTGGCATCAGGGAAACGGCGGCGCGATTTTCGCCGGCGCGCTCAGTGCCTGTATCGCGCTGACAATCATGGCCTGGGCGATGCTGCGCTACAGCAGCCGACTGCCCATCGGTAAGTTCTTCATCTACAGCTCCTGGCTCATGGCGGTCCTTACCGTCGTGCTGGCCGGAAAGGGAATCTCCGCGCTACAGGAAGCGGGCATCGTCGGCATCTCGCCGCTGCACGCGGTACCGCGCCTCTCGCTCGTCGGTTTCTTTCCGACCACAGAGACCGTCGCCGCTCAGATCGTCATGATAGTGGCACTGGCCCTCGGATTCGCCGTCAATCGACGTAAAGTCTAGGCGCTCAGCGTCGAGGCCGGCACCGCGAATAGCGCGGGAAAGTACCGGCTGCGCATCCGCTCCGCGTAGTCCATGCAGCCGGGCTGCGATCGCAGATTTAGAGGCAGCTGCGCGTGTCCTAAGGCCACCGAGGATGCAGGTCGTCGAGCACATAGGCGTGCACATGCATCGATGGCTGTCCGCGCAAATGAGGGTGATCGGGCGGTAGTTCGGAATGGTCGTGAGGAATGAGGTCTGCCTCGGCGACCGGCCAAAAATAGAATGCCAGCACGACGCCGCTCAACGTCAGGGTTGCGAGTACCAAAGCGGTCGGCGCGATCCCGGCGGACAAGCCAAGCCATCCAGCAAGTGGGTACGTCAGCAGCCAACAGAGGTGGGACAACGCGAACTGAGCGGCGAATACGGCGGGCCGGTCCGCAGCGCCGGCCGACCGGCGCAGTAGGCGCCCGGCGGGAGTCATCACGCCGGAGTAGCCGATCCCCAATAGCACCCATGTCGGCAGAAGCGCGTACCTGACGACCTCGTTTCCATATATCATCATGATCGCGCCGAAGGCGGCCAGCACTGCAGCCAGCATTTCCGCCGACGAGAGCATGATCCTTCGGTCGGGCAGCCGGTCGAGCAGGCGAGGCAGCAGGAGGGCCGCCGCCATGGAGCCGCCGCCGAAGCAGGCGAGTGCGACCGCGACGTTGCCGTCCGTTCCGCCCAGCGCCCCCTTCACCAGGACGACCGTATTGACGAACACCATCGATCCCGCTGCGGCCACGGCGAGGTTGAGAGCCAGTAAGCCGCGCAAGCGAGGCGTCGCCAGATAGATGCGCAGGCCGCGGGTCGTGTCGTCGTAGAAGCCGCGACGGGGACGGACCGCGGACGGCTGCGGAATCGTGACCGAGACCACCAGCGCCGCCGAGCAGAAGAAGCCTATTACGGTTCCGAAGAAGAGCCAGTTGAAGGTGACCAGGGTCAGCAGCGCGGCCGCAAGCGTTGGGCTCAGAAGACTTTCCATGTCATACGCCAGGCGGGATAGAGACAGCGCCCGCGTGTAGTCGCGCTCCTCCGGAAGCACGTCCGGGATGGTCGCCTGAAATGTCGGAGTGAAGGCGGCAGACCCGGACTGCAGCACGAAAATGAGAAGGTAGACCTCCCAGACCTGATCGATGAAGGGCAGGGCGATGGCGACGGCGGCACGGGTCAGGTCCATCGCCACCAGGAAGGTTCGCCGCGGCAAGCGGCCGGCGAGACCGCCGACGACCGGCGCGACGAGCACATAGGCGACCATCTTGATGGCGAGTGCCGTCCCCAGCACCGCCCCGGCGTTCGCGCCGGCGATGCGGAACGCCAGCAATCCCAGCGCTACGGTCATCAGTCCAGTCCCGATCAACGCGATGACCTGGGCGGCGAACAGATGGCGATAGGTACGGTCGGCAAGGACGGACAACATGTGCCGCTACTCCGCTGCTCGGTCGTGGACGAGTGGCGCGACCACGCCGCTGCGCCCCGGCGTCGGAGCGGGCGCGGCGAAGCGGGCATACAATGCGGGTAGAACGACCAGCGTGAGCAGGGTCGCGGTCAGGAGCCCGCCGATCACGACAGTCGCCAACGGCTTCTGGACCTCGGCACCCGTACCGGTCGCCAGCGCCATCGGCACGAACCCGAGCGAGGCGACGAGCGCGGTCATGGCGACGGGTCGAAAGCGGGTCAGCGCCCCATCCCGGATCGCGGTTTTGGGATCCACCCCCTCGACTATCAGCCGCCTGATCTGTGTCAGCATGACCAGACCATTCAGCACGGCCACGCCGGACAGGGCGATGAAGCCGACGGCCGCGGAGATGGAGAACGGCATACCGCGAAGCCAGAGCGCAGCTATTCCGCCGGTCAGCGCGAGCGGAACCGCGCTGAAGACGAGCGCCGCGTCCCGTGCAGAGCCTAGCGCACCAAAAAGCAGCATGAAGATCAGTACAAAAACGCCGGGCACGACGAAGACGAGGCGCTGGCGGGCGACCGCAAAGTTCTCGAACTGTCCGCCCCAGGCGAGATAGCTGCCCGGCGGCAGCTTCACCTGTTCGGCGACCTTCGCCTGCGCCTCTGTCACCAGGGAGCCGATGTCCCGACCTCGGATCTCGGCGGTGGCCACCACCCGGCGCTTGCCGTTCTCGCGACTGATCTGGTTGTAGCCGACGGTCTGCTCGAATGAGGCGATGTTGCGGAGCGGGATGGACACCGCCGGCGCGTTCGCGTTTGCATGCGGGAGCGGGACCGGCAGCTCCTCGAGCGCCGGGATGCTATCCCGCAGTTCGTCGGGGAGCCGCACCACGATCTTGAAGCGACGGTCGCCCTCGAAGACGAGGCCGGCGTCGGTGCCTCCGATGGCGGTGGCGATCAAGTCCTGCACCGCGGCCAGGCTCAGGCCCCGCCGCGCAATCTCCCCCTTGTCGATATTGATGTCGAGGAACGGGAGACCGGTCGTCTCCTCCGTCTTCACGCTCTCGGCGCCGTCGATCTTCCGGATGACGTCGGCGATCTGGCCGGCGGTCTTCTGCATCCGCTCGAAGTCGTCGCCGAAGACCTTGACGGCGAGATCCTCGCGCACGCCGGCGATCAGCTCGTTGAACCGCATCTCGATCGGCTGCGAGAAGCCGATCTTGTTGCCAGGCAGCTTTGCGGTCACCCCCTCGATCTTCTTGATCAGATCCTCCTTCGTCATCGAAGGATCGGGCCATTCCTCCTGCGGCTTGACGATGATGTAGGTGTCGGACGCCGACGGCGGCATCGGGTCGGCGGCGAGATCGGGCGTGCCGGTGCGCGAGAAGACGAACGAGACCTCCTCCAGGGTGCTGATCTGTTTTTCGATGAGAAGCTGCATCCGCTGCGACTGCGCGAGCGCGGTCGACGGCACGCGCTTCACCTCCATGACGATGTTCTTCTCGTCGAGGGTCGGGGTGAATTCCTGGCCCAGACGCGTGAACAGGAGCGCTGCGCCGATGAAGAGAAGGCCGGCCGCGGTGACGACGGGAAGGGGTCTCGCGATCGAGCCAGCGAGGAGCGGGGCGTACCAGCGCTTCAGGGTCCTGACGATGACGTTCTCGCGCTCGCTGACGCGCCCGCGTATCGCGATGGCGATGGCCGCCGGGACGAACGTCAGGGACACTACGAAGGCGACCGCAAGAGCGATCATCACGGTGAGCGCCATCGGTTCGAAAGTCTTACCCTCGACGCCGGAGAAGGCCAGCAGGGGGGTGTAGACCAATATGATGATGATCTGGCCGAACACGGAGGGGCGGATCATCTCGACGGTGGACGCCGTCACGGTGTCCAGACGCTCCTGCAGCGACAGAGCGCGGCCGAACTCGCGCTGGCGTTCCGCCAAGTGCCGGAGACTGTTCTCCGCGATGATGACGGCGCCATCGACGATGAGGCCGAAGTCCAGCGCACCGAGGCTCATGAGGTTCGCGCTGATCCGCCCCTGCAGCATCCCGCTCGCCGTGACGAGCATCGTGACCGGGATGACGAGGGCGGTGACGAGGGCGGCGCGGAAATTTCCGAGCAGGACGAAGAGCACGGCGATCACCAAAAGGGCGCCTTCGGCGAGATTCTTCGCGACCGTCTGGATGGTGGCGTCGACCAGTTGGGTGCGGTTGAGGACCGTGTGGGCGTAGATTCCCGGCGGTAGCGTTCTGCCGATCTCCTTGATCTTGGCGTCCGCCGCGGCGGCCACCGTCCGGCTGTTGCCACCGATAAGCATCAGCGCGGTTCCAAGCACGACCTCGCGTCCGTCGACGCTCGCGCTGCCGGTCCGGAGCTCCTTCCCGATCGCTACGTCGGCCACGTCCCTGATGCGGACCGGCACGCCGCCACGCGTCGCGACGACTATGTTCTCGATGTCTCCGAGGTTCTCGACGCGGCCGGCGGCGCGTACCACGTATCCTTCGCCGTTCTGCTCGATATAGTTCGCACCGCGGCTGGCATTGTTGGCCTCGATCGCCTCGACCACCTGTTTCAACGACAACCCGTAGCCGACGAGCTTCGCCGGATCGGGCTGCACCTGGTATTGCTTGACGAAACCGCCGATGGCGTCCGCCCCGGCGACACCGGGCACGGTCTTCATCTGCGGTCGCACGATCCAATCCTGCACCGTCCGGAGGTAGACGGTACGCTGGAAGTCGTCGGTGAGCCGCTCGCCTTCCGGAGTGAGGTAGCTCCCGTCGGTCTGCCAGCCGGGCTTCCCGTCGCGGATCGGTGCGGAGGCACCGGGTTTTTCGTATTCCACCGCCCACCAATAGATCTCGCCAAGGCCCGTCGAGACCGGCCCCATCCGGATGTCGACGCCGGGGGGCATACTGGACGTGGCTTCGTTGAGACGCTCGGCGACGAGTTGCCGCGCGAAATAGATGTTGGTCCGGTCGCCGAATACCGCGGTGATCTGCGCGAAACCGTTGCGCGAGAAGGAGCGCGTCGATTCCAGACCGGGTATGCCGGCAAGCGCCGTCTCCAGCGTCACGGTGACCTGCTTTTCGATCTCGACCGGCGTCATGGCCGGCGCCACGGCGTTGACCTGCACCTGGACGTTCGTGACGTCGGGCACGGCGTCGATGGGAAGCTTCGTCAGCGACCAGACGCCGGATGCAGCCGCGGCTAGGGCGATCAGCACGACGAGCCATCTTCGGCGAACTGTGAACTCTACGATGCGTTCGATCATCGATCAGTCCTCGTCGCCGGGCTTTGATACCTCGGCTTTGAGCGGGAACGTGTTCGAGGCGGCGACGGTCTCGCCGGCAGCGAGGCCGGAGACGATCTCGACGACCGGTCCGTCCCGTTCGCCGAGCACGACGTTGCGCGCTTCGAACCCGTCCTTGGTCCTTACGAAGACCGCTTTTCGTCCATCGACGGTCTGGACTGCGGCGAAGGGGACCGTGACCGCCACATCATGCTTTTCGACCGCGATGTTCGCCGTGACGAAGGAGCCGGGGCGCCATCGGCCGCCGGCGTTGTCGAGCGAGACCACGACGCGGGCCGTGCGCGTGTCCTTGTCGAGCAGGGGGCTGACGAACGTGATCTTGCCCGAGCCGGTCTCGGCGATTCCACGGACGGCCAAGGCGACATCTTGGCCCTCCCTGACCAGGGGCAGGTCGGTCGACGAGACCGCCAGTTCCACCCAGACGCGGCTGAGGTCGACGATGACGAAGAGCTCGGTCTCCAGGCTGTCCCTTCCGACCGCGGTGCCGAGCTCCACCTTTCGCTCTACGATACGGCCGGAGATGGGGGCGCGGACGTTCTGGCTGCGCAGCGTCCCGTCCGGAGCCTGCGGCAGTCCGGAGATCTCCGCCTCGCTGACGCCGAGCGCCATCAGCTTCTGGCGAGCGATGCCGAACCGCATTTCGGTCTGAGCCGCCGCGTTGCGGGACTTGATGTACTGCTGCTCGGGAACCGCGCGGCCTTCCAATAGCGACTTGTCGCGCGCGGTGAGGTCCTGCTGCAGTTCGTTCGAGAGTTTGGCGGAGAGGTACTCGCTCTTGGCGTCGGCGACCTCGCGGCTCTCCAGAACGCCCAGAATTTCGTCTTTCGCGACGTCGTCGCCTATGTTCTTCCGCAGATCTGCGACCGTTCCGGAAACCTTGATGGAGACGTGCGCGACCCGGCCTGCGTCGGGAACGATCGTGCCCGGCACGGTCAGCCGCTTGGCGATCGGGGCAGGTCCCGCCCGGCGGAGTTCGATGCCTGCGAGCTTGATGCGATCGTCGTCCATGACGACGGCCGCCGGCTTCGCGGACTTCGACTGCGCGGTTGCCGGCACGATGGTGCCCGCCATCGCCGCGAGCGTCGCGGCGATGATGGATGCCGTCCGAAAACGCGGGTCCATCTTTTGCTCCGCTACAGGTAGCGCGAGATCGCCTTGAATTCGGCGAGGACGCTCTTGGGCGACTTGCCCGCTCCGCCGTTGGCGGCCGCGTCTAGGCAGTGGTCGACGTGATCGTGAATCAGGGTCTTCTTCGCCTCGGAGATCGCCTTCTCGACGGCGTGCAATTGCTGCGCTAGGTCGAGACACGGTCGGCCTTCGGCGAGCATCGTGATGACCTTTTGGAGATGCCCGTCGGCCCGCTTCAGCCGCTTGACGATCTCCGGGTGGCTTTCGTGGACGTGATTCTTGCTCATGATCCGATATCCTATCCCCTGGGAGGGGATAGTCCGCGCCGGCCGTTCAGGCAATGCCCTGTGGCGCATGAGGGCACGGCAAATCGACGCGGCCGCCGGTTCAGATCATCAATTCGTGCAGGCCCGACCAGCCCGTGTAGAGGCCGACCAGGACGATCAACGTAGCGGACACGTAGGGCGCTCGATGCGCGAAGCGGCTGAAACCGGTCCAATGGCGTTCAACGTGCCGAATGCTGAGTGCGGCGGCGACGCCCGCATTTCCGACGTCGCATTGAGCGAAGCCATGTCGGCGGAGGTGTTGCCGAGATTGTAGGGGCGTCCCTCCGGCGTCGGAACTTCGCCGCGCATGGCGCCGCGGTCTAACGGCTGAGGCTCCGCAGGAACCGCGACATTGGCTCGCGGTCATCCCTTGGACGAAAGCCGCTCAAATGCGGCCGCCCTTGGTCAGCCCCTGATCCCAAGCCAGGGACCTTGCAAATGGTCGATGCGATGGCCCTGCATGATTTCAACTCGCGCGCGCCGCCGCAAGGAACGGTCAGGTGGCGGTACGGGACGACCTCGGGATATCCGGTCGGCGAGCGCTACCTGAAGCTCTCGGACCCCAGGACGCGAGCGGAAGGCCCATGAGAAATCCACCCATCACACCGCCGCGCCGCCGGGACCTTGCTCGTTAGGCGGTGGAGCGGGATGGGCGGCCCAGAGCAGGGGTCCAAAGCTCCGATCGCACGGTAACTGACCGTGCGATCCAGCGGACTTAACTTCCCATAGTTTTCGTCCTCAGATCTGCGATGACGAAGGCCAGCGGTTCCAATTCGAACAGGGAAAGAGCAGATATGGGTCAACCTACTCGGGGCCAAGCGGTGGCTCGCCGCGCCAGTACCCAGAAGGCAATCCGCTCAGTGCGACAGCGTCTTAGGGAAGGCGCAAATTCAGTTGGACGGCGCGCAGATTCAATTGGATTTTGCAGCTGGCTGACCTGCACGCCCATATCCGTAATTCGCATAAGGTATATTATGGAATATCTTTATGTGCAATCCGATCAGTTATTTAGACCGAACTCCTATCACCGCACCTTCGCCCAGGCGTGATTTTCAGTCCGGGCCTCAAACGCCGCCCCGATGCTTGACGGCTACTGTGCATGGGGTTGTTTTTCAGATTTTGCATCAGGATCCATCTCGCCGAAAGCCGATATTGCCGTGACCTTGTCCGGCTGCAATAAGCGAGACCTCGCGAGATCGCAGATGACCTTCAGGGCTTCCGTCCGTATAGGTTTGCGACTCAGAACAACAACAAACTTCCGAGGAAGCAGACCCATGGTCTTTTCAACGCGCTTTTCCCGCCGCACGCTTCTCAAGGCCTCCGCCGCGACCGCGGTCCTGGGCGGCATCGGTGCGCCCCATGTGGCCCGCGCCCAGAGCGCCGAGTTCACCTATAAGTACGCCAACAACCTGCCGGACACCCATCCGCTGAACATCCGCGCCAAGGAGATGGCGGCGGCGATCAAGACCGAGACCAACGGCAAGTTCGACCTCCAGATCTTCCCGAACAACCAGCTCGGGTCCGACACCGACATGCTGAGCCAGATCCGCTCCGGCGGCGTCGAGTTCTTCACGCTGTCCGGCCTGATCCTGTCGACGCTGGTGCCGGCGGCCTCCATCAACGGCATCGGCTTCGCGTTCCCGGACTACGACACGGTGTGGAAGGCGATGGACGGCGACCTCGGCGCCCATGTCCGCGGCGAGATCAAGAAGGCCGGCCTCGAGGTCATGGACAAGATCTGGGACAACGGCTTCCGCCAGACCACCTCGTCGAGCAAGCCGATCACAGGCCCCGACGACCTCAAGGGCTTCAAGATCCGCGTGCCGGTGTCGCCGCTGTGGACCTCGATGTTCAAGGCGTTCGACGCGGCGCCCGCCTCGATCAATTTCAGCGAGGTCTATTCGGCGCTGCAGACCAAGATCGTCGAGGGCCAGGAGAATCCGCTGGCGATCATTTCGACCGCCAAGCTCTACGAGGTGCAGAAATACTGCTCGCTGACCAACCACATGTGGGACGGCTTCTGGTTCCTGGCCAACCGCCGCGCGTGGGAAAAGCTGCCGCAGGACGTGCGCACGATCGTTGCCAAGAACATCAACGCCGCCGCGGTCAAGGAACGCGAGGACACCGCCAAGCTCAATGCCAACCTGCAGCAGGAGCTCGCGACCAAGGGCTTGACCTTCAATCAGCCCACGGTGGCGCCGTTCCGTGACAAGCTGCGGACCGCCGGCTTCTACGCCGAGTGGAAGGGCAAGTATGGCGACCAGGCCTGGGACCTGCTGGAAAAGGCAGTCGGCAAGCTGTCGTAACCCGTTGGGGCCGTCATGGCTCATGTCGAGGTCGAGGTGACCGCAGTGGCGGGCGAGGTGGCGTTTCAGTCCCCTCGCCGACCTTCCGTGCTGGCTTCGCTCGAGCGCGTGCTTGGTCTCGTCGTCGAGATCCCGGCGGCGACCCTGGTCGTCGCCGAGATCGTGATCCTGTTTGCCGGCGTGGTCGCGCGCTACGGCCTGCACCGGCCGCTGATCTGGTCGGACGAGCTCGCCTCGATCCTGTTCCTGTGGCTCGCCATGCTGGGCGCGGCGGTTGCGTTCCGCCGCTCCGAGCACATGCGCATGACCGCGATCGTGGCCAGCGCCAAGCCGTCCATGCGGGCCTATCTGGATCTGGTCGCGACCTCTGCGGCGCTGGCATTCCTGGTCCTGATCGTCTGGCCGGCCTGCGACTACGCCTATGAAGAAAGCTACATCACCACGCCGGCGCTGCAGATCTCGAACATGTGGCGCGCCGCCGCGCTGCCGGTCGGCATCGGCCTGATGGCGGCGTTCGCCTTGCTGCGGCTGCTGCGCACGGCCGATTGGCGGACGGTCGCCGCGGCCATAGCCACGGTTGCCGTCATTATCGGTCTGTTCTGGCTGGCGGAGCCGTCGCTGCGGCCGCTCGGCAATCTCAACCTCGTCATCTTCTTCGTCGGCGTCGCCGGCTTCTGCGTTTTCGCCGGCGTTCCCATTGCGTTCGGCTTCGGCCTTGCGATCTTCGGCTATCTCGCGCTGACGACACGGACGCCGGTCATGGTTCTGGTCGGTCGGATGGACGAGGGCATGAGCCATCTCATCCTGCTCTCGGTGCCGCTGTTCGTGTTTCTGGGGCTCTTGATCGAGATGACCGGCATGGCGCGGGCCATGGTGGCGTTTCTCGCGAGCCTGCTCGGCCATGTCCGCGGCGGCCTGCATTACGTCCTGGTCGGCGCCATGTACCTGGTCTCGGGCATATCCGGCGCCAAGGCCGCCGACATGGCGGCCGTCGCGCCCGTGCTGTTTCCGGAGATGAAACAGCGCGGCGCCAAGCCCGGCGATCTCGTCGCGCTTCTGGCGGCGACCGGAGCCCAGACCGAGACCATTCCGCCGAGCCTCGTGCTGATCACGATCGGCTCGGTCACCGGCGTCTCGATCGCCGCCCTGTTCACCGGCGGCCTCCTGCCCGGCGTCGTGCTCGCGATTACGCTCTGCATGCTGGTGTGGTGGCGCTACCGCCACGAAGACATGAGCCACGTCCGCCGCGCCACGGGCGGCGAGATCGGCAAGACCTTCGTCATCGCCCTGCCCGCGCTCGCCCTGCCCTTCGTGATCCGCTATGCCGTGGTCGAGGGCATCGCGACGGCGACCGAGGTCTCCACCATCGGCATCGTCTATGGCGCCCTGGTCGGTCTCCTCGTCTACCGCCGCTTCGACTGGTCGCGGCTGTTTCCGATGCTGGTCGAGACCGCCGCGCTGTCCGGCGCCATCCTGCTGATCATCGGCACGGCGACCGGCATGGCCTGGGGCCTGACCCAATCAGGCTTCTCGCGCTCGCTGGCCGCGGCCATGACCGGATTGCCGGGGGGAGCAGCGACCTTCATCGCGGTGTCGATCCTGGCCTTCACCATCCTCGGCAGCGTGCTGGAGGGCATCCCGGCGATCGTGCTGTTCGGGCCGTTGCTGTTTCCGATCGCCCGGGCCGTCGGCGTGCACGAGGTGCACTACGCCATGGTGATCATTCTCGCCATGGGTATCGGGCTATTCGCCCCGCCGTTCGGCGTCGGCTATTATGCGGCTTGCGCCATCGGACGCGTCGATCCGGCCGAGGGCATCCGCCCGATCTGGGGCTATCTGCTGGCGCTGCTGGTGGGATTGATCATCGTCGCGATCTTCCCCTGGATCTCGATCGGATTTCTTTGAGGCGTTTGACGGAGGATGTCGATGAGTGAGCGGCAGAACCAGTACCATATCGGTCTCGACAAGACGCCCGCCAATTACGTTCCGCTCAGTCCCTTGAGCTTCCTCGCGCGCAGCGCGGCCGTCTATCCCGATCACGTCAGCACGGTCTATGAGGGCCGCAGCTTTACCTGGGCGCAGACCCATGAGCGCTGCAAGCGCTTTGCGTCCTGGCTCGCGCGCAAGGGCATCGGCGTCGGCGATACCGTGGCGGCGATGCTGCCGAACATCCCGGCGATGAACGAGGCGCATTTTGCCGTGCCCATGACCGGCGCCGTGCTCAACGCGCTCAACATCCGCCTCGATGCCGCCTCGATCGCGTTTCAGCTCGATCATGGCGGCGCGAAGATCATCCTGGTCGATCCCGAGTTTTCGGGCGTGATCACCGATGCGCTGGCGCAGATGACGGGCGCGAAGCCTTTGGTGGTCGATGTTGACGATGCATCGTTCAAGGGTGGCAGCCGCATCGGCGAGATCGAATATGAGGCGGCGGTTGCGCAAGGCGACCCCGATTTCGCGGCGATCACGCCGAGCGACGAATGGGACGCGATCGCGCTGAGCTACACCTCGGGCACGACCGGAAACCCCAAGGGCGTCGTTACCCATCATCGCGGCGCCTATCTCAACGCGGTCAGCAACATCCTCGCAGGCCAACTCGGCCAGCATCCGGTCTATCTCTGGACGCTGCCGATGTTCCATTGCAACGGCTGGTGCTTTCCCTGGACCATCGCGGCCGCAGCCGGCATCAATGTCTGCCTGCGCAAGGTCGAGCCGACCAGGATATTCGAACTGATCAAGCAACACGGCGTCACCCACATGTGCGGCGCGCCGATCGTGTATAATGTGCTGATCAACGCCCCCGATGCGCCCAAGGGCAACGCCGCGCGCCGCGTCGTCGGCCTGATCGCCGGCGCCGCGCCGCCGGTCGCCGTGCTGGAAGGCGCCGAGAGCATCGGCATCAAGCTGACCCACGTGTACGGCCTGACCGAGGTCTACGGCCCCGCCTCCGTCTGCGCCGAGCAGCCCGGCTGGGACGAGCTTCCGCCGGCCGAGCGCGCGCGCATGAAGCGCCGGCAGGGCGTACCCTACCCGCTCGAGGAAGGTGTCACCGTCATCGATCCGCAGACCATGCGGCAGGTGCCGCGCGACGGCGAGACCATCGGCGAGGTCATGTTCCGCGGCAACATCGTGATGAAGGGCTATCTCAAGAACGAGAAAGCGACGAAGGAAGCTTTCGAAGGCGGCTGGTTTCACACCGGCGACCTCGGCGTGCTCGACGAGCACGGCTACGTCATCATCAAGGACCGCTCCAAGGACATCATCATCTCCGGCGGCGAGAACATTTCCTCCGTCGAGGTCGAGGACATCCTCTACAAGCACCCGGCCGTGCTGTTCGCCGCCGTGGTGGCAAAGCCCGATCCGAAATGGGGTGAAGTCCCCTGCGCCTTCGTCGAGCTGAAGGACGGCGCGACCGCCAGCGAAGCCGACATCATCGCGTTCTGCCGCAGCCACATGTCGGGCTTCAAGACGCCGAAGGCTGTCGTGTTCGGGCCCATCCCGAAAACGTCCACGGGCAAGATCCAGAAATTCCTGCTGCGTAATGCGGTGGGATCGGCGAATGCGATCTCGGCTTGAGGGAATGCCGCAAACTCCTCCGCCCGCACGCTGGAGAGCGGCGGGCGGAGGATGTCTCCGTCCTCACATCTTCTTGTAGGCGTCGACGATGGCCTGACCGTCGGCCCCCGCCTTCTTGAGCCAGTCGGTCGTGAGCTGCTCGCCGATCTTCTGGAAGCCCGCCTTCAACGCCGGGCTCGGCGGCTCGACGGTCATGCCTTTGGCCTTGAGCTGATCGATGTACCAGGTGCTCTTGTCCTGCCAGGCCTTCCAGCCGCGGGTTTCCGCCGTTGCCGCCGCCTTGAGAATGGCCTCCTGTGTCGGCTTGTCGAGCGCGTCGAACGCGGCCTTGTTGACGAAGGTGTAGTCCTTGGGAATCCAGGCCTGCACGTCATAGAAATATTTCAGCGACTCCCACGCCTTCGCGTCGTAGCCCGTGCCGCCCGACGACATGAAGGAATTCACCACACCGGTCGCGAGCGCCTGCGGCAATTCCGCGGCCTGGATCGTGACCGACTGCGCGCCGACCAGCTCGCCGATACGCGCGGTACCGACATTGTAGGCCCGCCATTTCAGGCCCTTCATGTCTTCGATCGTGGCGAGCGGCTTGTTGACATACACCCCCTGCGGCGCCCACGGCACCACGAACAGCAGCTTGAGGCCCTGCGCATCGAGCTTCTTGGCGATCGCGGGCTTGGAGGCCTGATACAGCTTCATCGCGTCCGGGAAGCTAGTCGCCAGGAACGGGACGACGTCGATGCCGAACAGCGGATCCTCGTTCTCGTGGATCGAGAGCAGCACCTCGCCCATCTGCGCCTGCCCGGTCATCACCGCGCGCTTGATGTCCGGCGCCTTGAACAGCGAGGCGCCGGGATGAACCGTGATCTGGAGCTTGCCGGACGTCGCTGCATCGACATCCTTGGCGAAGGCGACCAGGTTTTCGGAGTGCGGATTGTCCGCCGGGTACGCCGCCGGCAGATTCCATTTGGTTTGGGCCAAGGCGGGGGTCGCAATCGCCATAACGCCGGCGATCAAGGACGCGCGGAATAAACGAGACATCATCGGACTTCTCCTCACTTCGATTTGAATAGGCTCAGTCTGGGAAAGCGAGCTTGGGCAGGAACATCACGATCTGCGGATACTCCGTGATGATGAACACGGCAGCCAGCAGCAGGACGAAGAACGGAAACGCCGCCCGCGCAACCGTGAACGTGTCGCGTCCACTCATGTTCTGCAGCACGAACAGATTGAATCCGACCGGCGGCGTGATCTGCGCCATCTCGACATGGATGATGAGGTAGACGCCGAACCAGACCAGGTCGAGACCGGCCTGCCTGACCATCGGCAGAACGATGACGGCGGTCAGGACGATCATCGAGATGCCGTCGATCAGGCAGCCGAGGATGATGTACATGATGCTCAGATACAGCGCGAGCATGCCCGGCGTGAGCTGCTGCCCCTGGACCCAGGTGGCGAGCGCGGCCGGAATGCCCGTATAGGCCATCGCAGCCGTAGTGTAGGCCGCGCCTGCCAGGATCAGCATGATCATGCAGGTCAGGCGCGTCGCGCTCATGATGCTTTCGAGGAGGTTCTTGCGCGTGAGCGTGCCGCTCCACCACGCCAGCAGCAGCGCGCCCGTAACACCCCATGCCGCGCATTCCGTGGCTGTCGCGAAGCCCAGCACCAGCGATAAGAAGACTGCCATGATCAGCAGCAGACAGGGTGCGAGCTTCGCCGACTCCTGCAGCTTCTGTCGGAATGGCATCGGCGGATCGCGCGGCGGAACCTTCTTGGGATTGAGCAGCGACCAGATGATGATGTAGCCCGAATAGAGCACCATCACGAGCACGCCCGGCAGGAAGCCGCCGAGGAACACCTGGAGCACGGAGACGTTCGCCGTGACGGCGTAGACCACCATCGGGATCGAGGGCGGGATCAGAAGGCCGAGCGTGCCGGAGCCGGCGAGCGAACCGAGGCTCAAGCCCTTGTCGTAGCCGCGCTTGTCGAGCTCGGGCAGCGCGATCTTGCCGATGGTCGCACAGGTCGCGGCCGAAGAGCCCGACACCGCCGCGAAGATGCCGCAACCGATCACGTTCACATGGGTCAGGCGCCCGGGCAGCCACTGAACCCAGGGCGACAGGCCCCGGAACATTTCCTCCGACAATTTGGTGCGGAAGAGGATCTCGCCCATCCAGATGAACAGCGGCAGCGCAGCCAGCGTCCATGACGAACTGGCGCTCCAGGTCGTCGTCGCGAGCACGGCGCCGAGCGGCAGGCTGGTCGTCAGCGCCATCGCCACGAAACCGACGAGGCCGAGCGAGACAGCGATCCAGACGCCGCTTCCCAGCAGCAGGATCATGACGCCGAGCAGTACGAACGCCAGCTCGATCATGCCGAGATTGGCCATGGTCAACCTCCGCCGCCCTGCGAGATGCGCTCGACGAACTCTTCCGGGGTCTCGTCCGGCGAGCCCTTTTCGTAGGTCGGCCGCTTGCCGCAGACGACCCCGACCATTTCATCGATGAGGGCGATCGACAGGATCGCAAGACCGCCCGCGAAGCCGAGCTGCGGGATCCAGAGCGGAAGCGGGACGACGCCCTGCGCCACATCGTTGAAGCGCCAGGAATCGTAGGTCATCTGCACCGCGTAGCGGGTGAAATAGAGGATGAAGGCGGTGGCAATACCGAGCGCCACGATCTCCGCAGTCTGCTTGGTTCGCCCGTGCAGACGCTCCAGCAGCAGGCCGACGCGGATCATCTCTCCGCGCTTGAAGGTGTGTGCAAGGCCGAGGAAAGCCATCGCGGCCATGCACCAGGACGCGAAATCGTCGCCGGCGGGAATGTTGATCGCAAATTGGCGTCCGACCGACATCGCCATCATGATTGCAAAGATCGCAACCATGAAGACCCCGGCGGCGTAGCCTGCCCCGAGATAAAGCAGATCCAGCGCGCGGCGCAGCGGTCCCCCCGTCGTTACGTCGTCCCCTGCCACGCAATCCCCATCCTCATACGAGGCGATCAGCCGACCCGGCGATCAATATCGCTCGTCACCGATCCTGCCTACCGCCCTTGCCCAACGCCTGTCTTTCAGACGTTAGATCAACATGATGCAGCCGATGCAAGCAAGGACTATGCCTGCCGGCGGCGGAATTTCTACCGCAGGTTCAGTGCGTCTCCAGCCGCAGCCCGTCAAAAGCGGGCACGACGCCTGCGGGCAGCGATTGCCGGATGACCTCGTAATCGACGTCGGCCGTCATGTTGGTGATGACCGCGCGCTTCGGCTTGAACCGCTCGATCCAGGACAGCGCGTCGTTGATGCTGAAATGGCTGACATGGTTGGTGTAGCGCAGGCCGTCGACGATCCAGAGATCGAGGTTTTCCAGCGCCCCCCAGCTCTCGCGCGGGATGTCGTTGAGATCGGGTGTGTAGGCCGCATCCCCGATGCGGTAGCCGAGCGCGGGGATGTTGCCGTGTTGCACCAGAAACGCCGTCATCGTGACGGCGCCGCCTTTCCCCAGAACGGTCTGGCTTTCCCCCGCCTCGATCGAATGCCGGGTCAGGATCGGCGGATAGTCGCTGCCCTCCGGCGAGATGAAGCAATAGGAGAACCGCGACAGGATGTCCTTGGCCGTCGACTGGTTGAAATAGGTCGGGATACGACGGCGCATGTGCATCACGACCGAACGCAGATCATCCATGCCGTGGGTCTGGTCGGCGTGCTCATGGGTCAGAAACACCGCGTCGATGTGATCGACATTGGTCGCGAGCAATTGCTCGCGCAGGTCCGGCGAGGTGTCGATCACGATGCGCGTGGTGCCGTGCTCGGAGATCCGTTCGACCAGCAGCGAGCAGCGGCGACGGCGGTTCTTGGGATTGCTGGGATCGCAGGCACCCCAGCCCAGTGCCGGGCGCGGCACGCCGGCGGAAGAGCCGCAGCCCAGGATCGTCAGCGTCAGCGTCATGCGGCTCCCAGTGCTATGCCTTCACCTTGGAAAACAGGCGGAAGAAGTTTTCGCTGGTCTGGCGCGAGATCTCGTCAAACGATACGCCGCGCGTCTCGGCCAGCACTTTCGCCACCTCGATCACATAAGCGGGCTCGTTGCGTTTACCCCGGAATTTGCCGGGCGCAAGATAAGGCGAGTCCGTTTCGACCAGGATGCGATCGGATGGAAGTTCGGCCGCCAGCGCCCGCAAGGTCTCCGATTTCTTGAAGGTCAGGATGCCCGTGAAGCCGATGTAGAGGCCCAGCGACACCGCCTTCAGCGCCAATTCGCGCCCGCCCGTATAGCAATGCAGCACGGCGCGAAACGATCCCTTGGCCGCCTCCTCTTCCAGGATGCGCGCGCAGTCCGCGTCGGCTTCGCGGGTGTGGATCACCAACGGCAGGCCGGTGGCGCGCGCGGCTGCAATGTGGGCGCGAAAGCCCCTCGCCTGCGCCTCCGGCGAGCCGTTGTCGTAGAAATAATCGAGCCCGGCTTCGCCGAGCGCGACGACCTTGGGGTGCTCCGTGAACGCAACCAGCTCGTCCGGCGAAATGCCGTCCTCCTCATCCGCATTGTGCGGATGAGTGCCGACCGAGCAGTAGACGTCGTCGTAGCGCTCAGCGATGGCCAGAATCTGATCGAGCTTTCGCACCCGAGTCGAGATCGTGACCATGCGGCCGATGCCGGCCGCGCGCGCTCGCGACACGATTCCGTCGAGATCTTCCGCAAAGTCGGGGAAATCCAAATGGCAGTGGCTGTCGACAAGCATTATCGAGCGTCGCTTTCCAAACCAGAGGTCGGCCGTCCGCGGTCCCGACCTTCGACGGTGCTGGATGGCTGTCGACGGGGGCCTCAGCTCACAGGTAGGGGTAGTGTGAGGAGACGTCAACCGGACCGCCGATTTCGCGCCCCGGCCGGTTCCTGCGCGGCCAAGCGCCGTCGGCGGTCAGGATCAGAGGTCCAGCACCTCGCGCACCTTCTGCGCCAGCTTGTCGCTCCTGTAGGGTTTTTGCAGCAAATGCACCCCGGCATCGAGCCGACCATGATGGACGATCGAGTTCTCGGTATAGCCCGAGGTGAACAGAACTCGAATGCCTGGGACGCTCTGTCCGATCCGCTCCGCGAGTTCACGTCCGGTCATGCCGCCAGGCATCACGACGTCCGTGAACAACAGATCGGGCGCTCCGGAACGCGAAACTTCCAGGAGCGCGGACGGTCCGTCGCCGGCCTCCGTCACCCGATAACCCAGGCGGCGCAATTGCTGGACGGCAAACATCCGCACATGAGGGTCGTCCTCGACGACAAGGATGGATTCAGCGCCGGTCGCGGCGGGTGCCGGAGCCTGTGAAGACGGGACAGCGGTCGTCGAGCCGGCCTCGGCACGCGGCAAATAGATCTTGATGCACGTGCCGTGCCCGACTTCGCTGTAGACCTGGATGTGCCCGCCGGTCTGCTTGACGAAGCCGTAGACCATGCTGAGTCCGAGTCCCGTCCCCTTGCCGACCGGCTTGGTCGTGAAGAACGGCTCGAAGATGCGGTCACGCATCTCCGGGGCGATGCCGCTGCCCGTGTCGGACAAGGCCATCATGACGTACTGCCCTGGATTAACCTCCAAGTTGTGCGCGGCATAATCGTCCGAGAGATCGACGTTGGCCGTCTCGATCGTCAGCTTGCCACCCTGCGGCATCGCATCGCGCGCATTGAGGACGATATTGAGAATGGCAGTCTCGGTTTGGCGGATATCGGCGGTCACGCTCCACAACGGCTTCGCAAGTCGAAGTTCGACTTCGACATTCTCGCCGATGGTACGCCGCAACAGCGCATTCATGTGCGTCACGACCTCATTCAGCTCGAACGTGCTGGGCTCGAGCGCCTGGCGGCGCGCGTAGGCGAGCATGAGTTGCGTCAGGCTCGCGCCGCGCTCGGCGGCGGCGATGATCGGCTCGACCAGCTTGCGAAGATCGTCGTTCTTGATCTCATCCTTGAGGACCTCTGCGTTGCCGAGGACGACAGTCAGCAGATTGTTGAAGTCATGGGCGATGCCGCCAGTCAACTGGCCGATCGCTTCCATCTTCTGCGCTTGTGCGAGTTGTGCTTCGATCCGCTTGCGGTCCGTGATGTCTTCCGTCAGGAAGGCGACGCCGCCGATGTTGCCGAGCGCATCGAACCAGGGGCGTACCTCCCAGCGCAGCCATTGCAGCCGTCCGTCGGATCTCGTGAACGAATCCTCGTCGGCATGAAGTGTCTCGCCCGCAAGGGCGCGGCGGTGAATCGCGCGCCAGCGTTCTGGAATTTCGGGAAAGACTTCATAATGTGACAGCCCGCGCAGATCGCGTCCAATGAGACCGTAGTCGACCAGCCAGCGGTCGCTGTAGACGATGTAACGCAGCTCATTATCGAGCATCGCGATCGCGGCGGGCGAGTATTTGATGAAATATCTCAGGCGCTCCTCGCTCTCGCGCAACGCTTCCGCTGCTCCTTGCTGGAGCGCTTCGAGGGTTCTGCGGCTGGAAACGTCCCTCACTGCAGCGATCGCGGCATTCCGGTCGGCTACGATGATCGGACTGATGCTGATCTCGGCCGGGAATTCCGTCGTGTCCTTACGACGCCCAGACAGCAGCAATCCACCACCCATCATTCGAGAGGTCGGCTTCCGGAAATAGGCTTTGATCTGATTGGAGTGTTCGCCGCGAAATCGTTCGGGGATCAGCACCTCGATCGAGCTGCCGACAAGCTCGTCGGGCGCGTATCCGAAAATGTCGGTGACACGATCACTGGCGAATTCGATCACGCCAGCGACGCTGATCATGATAACGGCGTCCGGACTGGCCGCCAGGACTCCTCTGAACCTCGCTTCGCTTGCGCGCAAATCGGCCGCTGTGCGGTCTCGATGAGCGGGTCCCTGCCCCAATCTCAGGTTACGCAGTCGCTGCCGAAATCCGGCTCTGAGCGACCTCCCAAGCTTTTTTGGCGACTTGCCTTCGTCCTTGATATCCGGTGGACTCAATTCTCACCTATCCTGCCTAGGTGCGAAAAGCAGAGTCTGGCGCTCAAGTTGCATTGATCTGGATCAATGACACGGACCAAAATCGCGTGCGCGGCGTCGGTCGCGCGGTTAGCCGCCCATCTGAATACCTGTCAGCAAGGGGCTGCGCAGGTCCAGGCGTCCCGCGCAAGCCCTCCTAGGCAAGCGTAAGGCCGGGACCCGGGCGCCGGGTCGTGTTTAAGCCGCGGGCTCGATGTAGCGCGGGAATGCCGGCGTCGGCGCCGGCAGCGTCGAGCCCGGCGCGATGCGCTTGTCCCCACCGAGCATCGCGAAAGTGCGCTCGGTCTCGGGAATACCGAGGCTGTCGAGCAGCAATCCCGAGGCGGTCGGCATCGCGGGCTGCGCCAGGATCGCGATCTGGCGCACGACTTCGGCGGTGACATAGAGCACCGTCTTCTGCCTGACAGGATCGGTCTTGGCGAGCGCCCACGGCGCCTCGCCCGCGAAATAGCGGTTGGCCTCCGCGACCACGGCCCACACGGCGTTGAGCCAGTGATGGATCTGTTGCGTCGCCATGGCCGCGCGGGACGCGGCGACCATACCGTCGGCCATCGCCAAAATCGCCTTGTCGTTGTCGCTGAACTCGCCGGGCTCGGGCAGCACGCCGCTGAGCTGTTTTGCGATCATCGACAGCGAACGCTGCGCGAGGTTGCCTAGATCGTTGGCGAGGTCGGCGTTGATGCGCGCCACGATGGCCTCGTGGTTGTAATTGCCGTCCTGTCCGAACGGCACCTCGCGCAGGAAGAAATAGCGCACCTGGTCGACGCCGTACTGGTCGGCGAGGTTGAAGGGATCGACGACGTTGCCGACCGACTTCGACATCTTCTCGCCCCGGCTGAACAGGAAGCCGTGAGCATAGACCCGCTTCGGCAGCCGAATCCCGGCCGACAGCAGGAATGCCGGCCAGTACACCGCGTGGAAACGGATGATGTCCTTGCCGATGATGTGCACATCGGCCGGCCAATAGCGCCAGTTCTTGTCGTTCTCGTCGGGAAAGCCGACGCCGGTGATGTAGTTGGTCAGCGCGTCGACCCAGACATACATCACGTGCTCTTCGTCGCCGGGGACCTTGACGCCCCAATCGAATGTGGTGCGCGAGATCGAGAGATCACGCAGGCCGCCTTTGACGAAGCTCACCACCTCGTTCTTGCGGGAATCCGGCCCGATGAAGTCGGGCTGGTCCGCGTAAAGTTTCAACAGCTTGTCCTGGTAGGCCGACAGGCGGAAGAAATAGCTCTTCTCCTCGACCCATTCGACCGGCGTGCCCTGCGGGCCGAGCCGGACGCCGTCATCGTTCAAGCGCGTCTCGTCCTCGGCGTAATAGGCCTCGTCCCGCACGGAATACCAGCCGGCATAGACGTCGGCATAGATGTCGCCGTTCGCCTCCATGCGCCGCCAGATCTCCTGGCTGGAGCGATGATGCTGCTCCTCGGTGGTGCGAATGAAACGGTCGAACGAGACGTTCAGACGCTCGTCCATCTGCTTGAAGCGACCAGCATTGCGGGTTGCGAGGTCGGCTGCAGACATGCCCTCGCCGGCCGCCGTCTGCACCATCTTCTGACCGTGCTCGTCGGTGCCGGTCAGGAAGAACACGTCCTTGCCGTCGAGCCGCGCAAAGCGCGCCAGCACGTCGGTCGCGATCGCCTCATAGGCGTGTCCGATATGCGGGACGCCGTTGGGATAGGCGATGGCGGTCGTGATGTAGAAGACGTTGTCGCGCGCGGGTGCGGCAACGGATGCGCGGACTTGCGGAGCTGCGACAGGCTTCGGCGCAGGCTGCACCTTAGGCTTCGACACTTTGGGCTTCGACACTTGGGGCTTAACAGCCTCCCGCTGGGCAGCGACAGGGGCCGGCGTGGCGATCACCGCAGCCGCAGTCACCTTGGCCTTCCTGGCCACTTTCTTCGCAGGAGCTTTGGCCGGCTTCTTGACCGCTTTCTTCACCGCCTTCCTGGCGACGGCCGGCTTCTTGGCGGCTTGCTTGCTGGCCTTCTTTACCGTCTTCGCGGCGCTCTTCTTCACGCTCTTCCTGGCGGCAGCCTTCTTCGCCTTCGCGGCCGTCTTGCCCGTCTTGGCAGCTTTGCGCGCAAGCGCTTTCACAGCCTTCCTCGCGGCTTTCTTGACGGCTTTCTTCGCAGCCTTCTTCTTGCCCTTGGCGGTTTTCTTAGCTCGCGTTGCCACGACGAATTCCTTTTGTCGGCATCTCAAAAATCGGGAAACGAACCTGCGTCAGGTCGTCGTCTTCCGCATGATTGTTTCGGAAAACCGCTCCGCACTTTCCCGGCTCATGCTTCAGCGCGTCGCGTCCGCCAGCCAGCCGAACACCGAGAAAACCAAGGGCTTGCGCTCCAGATTGTAGGTTTCGGTGTCGCGCGCGGCGCGGACGATCTTTTCCCATACCTCGGCTAGGCGCGCAAGGCGCGGCAGGTTCTGGTTGGCATTGGCATCGTCCGCATGCAGGCGCTCCGCGATCCAGCGGTCGATGCCGTCGATGAAGGCGCCGAGCGCGACGCGGTCGTTGGTGGGAAGCGAATCGCCGAGCGTGTGCAGTTCGCGCGGATCGACCTGCGGCAGTCGCGCCAACATCGCCGCCGTGCGCTGCTGCAGCTTCAGAGCATCGCCGCCGAGCAGCGTCAGCGCCCGTGCAACGCTGCCCTCGGAGGCCTCTGCGGCCTCACGCAGCGCAGGATCGTTCGGATCGAGCTCGGCTGCGGCCGCCGCCGCCCCGATCACGTCATTCGTGGCGAGCGATCGCAGGCGCAGCTTGCGGCAGCGCGACTGGATCGTGGCGAGTACGCGCGCGGGGGCGTGGCTCACCAGAAGGAACAGCGATTGCTGCGGCGGCTCCTCAAGAATTTTCAGAAGCGCGTTGGCCGCGTTCGGATTGAGTTCGTCGACGGTGTCGACGATGCAGACGCGCCAGCCTTCGGCCGCGGCAGTCGAGCCGAAGAAGCCGATGGTCTCGCGCGTCTCGTCGACGGTGATCACGGTGCGCGTCACGCCGCGATCGTTGGCGGTGCGCTCCAGCGTCAACAGGCCGCCATGCGAGCCGGCCGCCACCTGCCGCGCCACGGCGTCCTCAGGATCGATCGCGAGGTCTTCGGCGCGCTGCACGGCGGGCGCCAGCGGCTGGCTGTGGGCGAGCACGAAGCGCGCCATGCGATAGGCCAGCGTCGCCTTGCCGATGCCCTGCGGACCGCCGATCAGCCAGGCGTGCGGAATCCGCCCGCTGCGATAGGCCGCCAGCAGCGCGGTCTCGGCCCCGCGATGGCCGAACAGCTTCGATGTCTCGCGCGGATGCGGAATGGCGCTTTCACGTTCGGTCTGACGCGGGCTCATGCGGAGACCACCGAGGCTGGTGTGGGAAGGAGACGGTCACGCAGCACCGTCCAGACTCGGCCTGCGACCGTGTCAGGGTCGGAATTGGCGTCGATCAGCACGCAGCGCGCGGGATCGTCCGCGGCAATCTTGCGATAGGCCTCGCGCAAGCCCTGGTGAAAACCGAGCTTCTCGCCCTCGAACCGGTCGGGCGTGGCGCTGCCGCGGCGCGCGGCGGCGCGCTGCAGGCCGATCTCGACCGGCAAATCGAGGATGATGGTGAGGTCCGGCTTGAGATCGCCGATCGTGACCCGCTGCATCGCGTTGATCAGGCTCTCAGGCACCTGGCCGAGGCTGCCCTGGTAGGCCCGTGTCGAGTCGGCGAAGCGGTCGCACAGCACCCAGGTGCCCTGGTTGAGCGCGGGCAGGATCACGGTGCGGACATGGTCGTCGCGCGCGGCGGCAAACAGCAGCGTCTCCGCCTCGGGGCCGAGCAGCCTGCCCATGCCCGACAGCACCAGATGACGCATGATCTCGGCGCCCGGCGAGCCGCCCGGCTCCCGCGTGACGCGGATCCGCAGCTTTGCCGCCTTGAGGCGGTCGGCGAGCTTCTTGATCTGGGTCGACTTGCCCGTGCCCTCGCCGCCTTCAAAGGTTATGAAGCGTCCGCGTCCGGACGGCCGCTGTCCTGCGCTCTCACTCATGATCAGAGCTTCTCGGCGCCTGCGCGGAACATTCCGATCACGAGCTCGCTGGCACCGTCGATCGCGCGTCGCACGGTCGAGCCGGTGCCGATCGCTTCGGCCGCATAGACCGGCGTCTCCACCGCAATGTTGCCACTGCGCCAGACCCGGACCACACCGACGCGCTGGCCGGCCTCGACCGGCGCCCGCACCGGGCCGCTATAGACGATACGCGCAATCAGCTTGTCGCTGCCGTTCTTGTGCACCATCACCTTCACCGGGGTCTTGGCGACGAGCCTGACCGAGCGGCTCTCGCCGCCGAACACCTTGGCGTAGCCGACGGGCTGCTCGGCCGCGATCAGCGTGCGGGTCTCGAAGTTGCGAAAACCCCATTCCAGCATCTTTTTGGCTTCGGTGGCGCGATCCTCGTGGTCTTCCAAACCGTTGACGACCACAATCAGCCGCGTGCCGTTCTGCACGGCCGAGCCGACCATGCCGTAGCCGCCTTCCTTGGTGTAGCCGGTCTTCAGCCCGTCGGCGCCTTCCATCGAATTGAGCAATGGATTGCGATTGAATTGACGGATCTTGTTCCAGGTGTACTCCTTCTCGCCGAACAGTTTGTAGAACTCCGGAAAGTCCAGGATGATGTGCCGGGCGAGCACGCCGAGCTCGCGCACCGTCATCTTGTTGCCAGGGTCGGGCAGCCCATTGGAGTTGCCGAAAGTTGACTTGGTCATGCCGAGCTCGCGGGCACGCTTGGTCATGAAGTCGGATGCGAAGATTTTCTCGTTGCCGGCCATGGCTTCGGCGAGCGCGATGCAGGCGTCGTTGCCGCTCTGGATGATCGCGCCGTGCAGGAGGTCGTCGACCGAGACCTTGCTGTTGATGGCCGCGAACATGGTCGAGCCGCCCGAGGGCGCCCCGCCCCTGCGCCAGGCGTTCTCGCTGATCCGGTATTCGTCGGTCAGCTTGATGTCGCCCTTCTTGATGGCATTGAAGACGACCTCGGCCGTCATCAGCTTCATCATGCTGGAGGGCGCGCGCAGCTCGTCGGCGTTCTTCTCGAACAGCACGCTGCCGCTGGAGGCCTCGATCAGGATCGCGGTCGGAGCATCGCCGTCGAAGCCGGCATCCTCCGTCTTCTTGGCACCCTGGACGCTCTGGTTGGCCGCATAGAGAGCCCCGCCCCAGCCGATCCCCGCCGCCACGGCGGCGGCGACCATCCCGCGCGCCATCGCTCCGGCGGTGAACCGGGTCCGACGGAACGAAAAAAGACGAAATGCCATGGCCAAGCCCTGAGAGCGGCGTTCTAACAGTTGGAACCGGTGCGAACAACACGGGGCTGACGCCTGCCGTGAGATTGCACGATTCTCGCTGCGCCCCTATCGTGGTGTCTTATGTTTCTCGACCAAACCCCTGAAACAAGGCGGAAAAGCGATGTCTTCTACCCGCGTGATCAAGGCCAACGGCATCGATCTCTTCATCCGCGAAGCCGGCCAGGGTCCGCTGGTGGTGCTGTGCCATGGCTGGCCGGAGCTGTCCTATTCCTGGCGCCACCAGATCCCCGCGCTGGCCGAAGCCGGGTTTCATGTCGTCGCCCCCGACATGCGCGGCTATGGCCAGAGCTCGGCGCCGCCGGACGCAGCGGCATACTCGATCTTCGATACGGTCGGCGACGTCGTCGGCCTCGTGCAGGCGCTCGGCGAGACCAAGGCCATGGTGGTCGGCCACGACTGGGGTGCGCCGGTGGCCTGGCACGCGGCGCTGTTCCGGCCCGACATCTTCACGGCGGTGGCAGGCCTGAGCGTTCCGCCGCCGTTCCGCGGCCGCGGCAAGCCGCTCGACCTGCTGCGCCAGGGCGGCATCACCAATTTCTACTGGCAGTATTTCCAGACGCCCGGCGTCGCCGAGGCCGAGCTGGAGCATGACGTCGCGCGCACCATGCGCATCGTGCTCGGCGGCCGCGGCCTTGCCGATCCCAGCGCTGCCATGTTCGTGCAGGACGGCACGGGCTTTCTCGGCCACGCCACCACCGATGAGCCGCTGCCCGACTGGCTCGGCGAAGTTGACCTCGCCTATTTCACCGAAAGCTTCCGCAAGTCCGGCTTTCGCGGCGGGCTGAACTGGTACCGCAACCTCGACCGCAATTGGGAGCTGACGGCGCCCTGGCAGGATGCGCAGATCCGTCAGCCCTCGCTGTTCATCGCCGGCTCCAAGGACGCCGTCATTACCGGCCTGATCGGCGCCAAGCGCGTCAACGAGCTCGAGCGCGTGCTGCCCAACCTGAAGCGAAAGCTGATCATCGAGGGCGCCGGCCATTGGGTCCAGCAGGAACGGCCCGACGAGGTGAATGCGGCGCTGGTGAAATTCTTGAAGGAGAGTGCGGCCTAATAGAGCCCGCGGCCGCTCAGGATGCTGCGGGCCTCGGCAGCGCCGTCGGCCGACGCGGGAGCGCTCTCCGCGGCGTAGCGGCGGTCTTCCTCATAGGACACGGCGCGGGCGTTGTGGACCGCCCGGCCCCGGCTGCGGCTCGACGCCGACATTTCCGAGGTCGCATTGAGCGAAGCCATGTCGGCGGAAGTCGTGCCGAGATTATACGGCCGTCCCTCCGGCATCGGCACGTCGCCGCGGCTCGATCCCGGCAATTCCGGCACGAACGGCTTGGCCGAGGCGACCCGGACCATCGAGGGCGACGGCGCCGGAACGCCGGTGCGCAGGGTCGCCAGGAGCTGGCGGTCGTCGGAGCCTTCGAGCGGCGCCCGGCCGACATATTCGACGCGCACCCTGGCGACGCCATTGCCTTTGAATTCAAGCAGTTCGGCGGCCTTGTTCGAGACATCGATGAGGCGATTGCCGTGATAGGGGCCGCGGTCGTTGACGCGCACGATCAGCGACTTGCCGTTCGAGATATTGGTCACCCGCGCATAGGATGGCATCGGCAGGGTCGGATGCGCCGCGGTCAGCGAGGTCATGTCGAACACTTCGCCATTGGCGGTCAGGCGGCCGTGGAAGTCGTCGCCGTACCAGGACGCCATGCCCTCGGCGCGGTAATTGACGTCCTCCTCCGGAACGTAGGTCTTACCCCCCACGACGTAGGGCTTGCCGACGCGGTAGGTGCCGCCGCCCTTCGGGACCGGTTCCCCGAAAGCCACGACCCGGGGGCTCGAGGACACGCCGTATTTCGGATCGACGCGGCTGGCGAACTTGTTGGACGAGGCGCAATTGGCCAGCGCAAGGCAGGTTGCGACCGCCGCAACGCCACGTGCGGCCCGCAAAACCGAATCTGAACGTCGGATCCCCATGCGCCCCAAATACCACTTTGCCGGAGGCGTACCCAACCCGCTTTGGAGACGGGGAGCGCTGTCCAGTCCTTTGATCCGAGGCGGCCCACCACCGCATCGGAAGCGGTAACGATAACGCAACCCGAACACGGCGGAAATGGGGAGCGCGCAGCGATCCCGCCGGGATGGTAAACGAGACGTTCGCATTTTTCCGTTGTTCTACGGAGCGATGGCCTGCTCTGTGCCACGGCTGGACATTCTGTTGCGCCAAATCCTCACTCCACCCCCATTGTCGCCGGCTTCACTGGAATTCTTTTGACTGTGCAAGGCCGTCCGCGTTCTCTCGGATGCAAGGGCGGGATTTGGAATTTAACGATGATCGAGACGGTTTCGGCACTGATGGGTTTGGTAAGCGTGGGAATCTTTTTGGCCCATGCGTTTGAAGGCTACCGCACGAGGGCCTGAGGGCACTCGCGCGAGAGGCAAGCATCACCTCTTTCAAGACCGTGCGTTCGGACAATTTTGATCGATCCGACCGGGTATCAAAGACGAGAGCGGCAGGTGTCCCATGCGCAACCATGATCTGGTATCTGACGGCTTCCTGGCATTGACCGCCAGCGGTTTGGTCCTGCTCTGCTCGAGCCTCGTGGCGCTGGCGTTCGCCTGAGCGCCGCTTCATCCTCCCCGGCACGGCTCCACCGCGGCGCAGCATGCGCCGATGTCCCACTCCCATTCTGTTGATTGAATTTCCGCGTTCGGTGCCTCGACTCATGTCCAGAGGCCATCACCAACTGGGGTGACGCACATGCTTGCCGAGAAATTCTTTCTGGTCCTGGAATCTCTGATCCGCGGCGACCGCACCTATCCGGACGGAAGCCCCCGGATCATCAGCATTTCCCCGCACGTGCCGGTCAGGCTGCCGGCGCAGAAATAGCCGGCGTCACGCGCCACTCAGCGCAGGCCCAGCAGGGAGCGGCGATAGAGGCCGTCGCGGGCTTCGTTCAGGCAGACGAAGCTGCCGTCGAAGCCTTGGCCATATCGCTTCTGCCCCTTGCGGTAGTAGATGCCTTTGCGGAAATCGAGCCAGACCACCTTGTCGTGCGGGCAATGACGCTGCGCCTGTGTCTCGTAGCGAAACGGCGTCAGCGGTGTCGCCGAGACTTCCGCGGAGCCGACGCCGACCACGATCAGGCCGGCGAGCGCGATCCCGCCGGACCATCTGCCAAAGCCGCTCCTCGTCATTCCCCGCCTTCCGATCCCGGCCGTCGCGCGATCGGCCGTCCGGTACGCTAGCACGAAATAGCGTGCGTCGACGAAAGCGAGACGCGCGCTGCGTCTTCCGCCGGCCATGTTGTCGGGCTAGAGGAAAGCGAGATCGCTTCGTTTGCGAGGATGCGGCCTGAATGTCGGTTGAGCCTTCACCCCAATCCGAACCTCGTGCCGAACCTCGTGCGCCCCTGCCGCGCCTGGGCCTGCTGCCGATGATCATCTTCGGCTCGCGCTGGCTGCAACTGCCGCTCTATCTCGGACTGATCGTGGCGCAATGCGTCTACATCGTGCTGTTCCTCAAGGAGCTCTGGCACCTCTCCTGGCACGCGATCGACCTTACCGAGCAGCAGATCATGATGAGCGTGCTCGCGCTGATCGACGTCGTGATGATCTCCAATCTGCTCGTGATGGTGATCGTCGGCGGCTACGAGACATTCGTCTCGCGGCTCGACCTGCAGGGCCATCCCGACGAGCCGGAATGGCTCGGTCACGTCAATGCGAGCGTGCTCAAGATCAAGCTCGCCATGGCCATCATCGGCATCTCCTCGATCGCGCTGCTGCGCACCTTCATCGAGGCCGGCAATCTCGGCTTGGACCGCGCCGGCTACACCGAGACCGGCGTGATGTGGCAGGTGCTGATCCACCTCACCTTCGTCGTCTCGGCGATCGGCATTGCCTACGTCGACAAGCTCGGCGATTCCGGCGGGCGCAAGCATGTGGAGTGAGGCACCAACGTCGGCCCTATTGCTTGTCCCCTTCGAGCTGCGCCAGCGCCTGGTGCAGGCATTCCTGAAGCTTGGCCGCGACCTGCTCACGCGCGATGCCCTTGGCGGCGAGATCGCCTGACACCTTGTCCAGCACCTCGTCCATCGTCCGGCTCTCCAGATGGTCCGTCACCAGCGCGGTTGCGTAGCTTGCCGCGGCATCGCCGCCGAGCCCGAGCTGGCCTGCGGCCCAGAGCCCGAGCAGCTTGTTGGACCGGGCGGCAGCCTTGAACATGAATTCCTCGTCGTGGGCGAATTTGGCCTCGAAGCCCTGCTCGCGCTTGTCGAACGTGGTCATGGTCAGCTCCATTGTGGTTTCGCTGATGGATCGGACTTGCTGGGAGCGAACGTCTCCGTGCTTCGCGTCAGTTGGGATCGGTTGAAGCTTCCGGCGGAAGCCAAACGCCGTCAAGCCTGCCGATGCGCCTGCGCCGGTGCGTGCAGAGCCGCACCAGCCCGGCGCCAGCCAGCGCGGCTAGGTAGAGACTGTTTACCAATCGTTAAGCAGACTCAGCGCCGCATAGTTTGGGGCATACCGGGAGCTGACGCATGAACAGAGAGCTGCGGGAGTTTCGACGGCTTGAACGGGTCTGCCTGGAGCAGGCCGCTCTATCCACCATGGACCTCGCGCGAGGCGGACTGCTCAAGGTCGCCGAAGATTGCCGCATCGCAGCCGAAGCCATCGAGGCGCAAACGCCCCGCCGCGCGTTCACAGGGGCCGTCCAGGCTCTGATGCTGGTTTGGAGCGCGACACGCATGCAGAACCGGCATTAGCCAGCGGCATCGTTCGAAAACATCGCGTCGGAAGATTGCCGGCAGGACCCAGGCTGGATCAGGCCTTTTCCCCCGCGGATTCACGCGCCAGCCGCTCGGCCCTCAGCCGCTCCTTGTTGGCGTAAAACGCCTTCTGCGCCTCTTCATGGTCGCGCATGGCTTTTTCCGCCTCGATCCGGCGTGTCGCATCGCGCGCCTGGCGCTGCTCGGGGGTCAGGGGTTTGCGTCGGTAAGAAAGGTCTTCAGTCATGCGAAGACAACGCAGATGCGGCGGAAAGGTTCCACAAGGCGGACCCAGCCGCCCTGCCCGAAGGCCGCTCCACCAAAATATCGAAAAACAACCCCATGCACAGTAGCGAAGCTGTTGTAAAACAAAGCGTTTTTGTAAGCCCTCAAGGCCCTAAAACTCAATATCCGCGATCACGGGCAAATGGTCCGAGAGCGCTCTCGCCTCGTCGTCGGTCCACACTTTCCCGAAGCGGCCGTCGGGCGTCGCGTAGATCCGATCGAGTCGTAGAACGGGCAAGCGCGCCGGGAAGGTGCGCACGCGGGTTCGGTTCGGGCAGACCTGCGCGAGCACGCGCCGCACGGATTTGACCCAGAGCCAGTCGTTGAAATCGCCAAGGACGATGGTCCTTGTCGGCTTGACCAGGCCGACAAGGGCCTGAGCCTGCGCATAACGCTCGTGGACGCTCAGGCCGAGATGCGTAGCGACCACGCGCACGTCGCCAACCGGTGTCAGCAGGCTCGTGGCAATGGCTCTGCGCGGCTCGCGCTCGCGGTAAGAGACGTCGACAATCTCGGGCACTGCGGAGAACGGAAAGCGGCTCAGGAGCATCTGTCCGTAGTCGCCATCGGCGGTGACAATCGACTTGGCGTGAACGCGGTGATCGCCGACGACACTTGCCAGCTTCGCAAACGGATCGTCAGTCCTCGATCGCGAATCTACCTCCTGAAGCGCGACGACATCAGGGGCCCATTTGCTCAGGATGGAGCAGACCCCCTCCAGTTCGAACTTCGGATTGAGATTGAAGGTGCCATGCACGTTCCAGGTCATGAAGCGCATCAGCGCCTCCCGGCGAGCCAGGTCGCGACGAACTGCGCCCCCACGCAGATGCCGAGCCAGCCCAGGAACGCCAGCGCAAACAGCAAGATGTTGCTCCAGGATGCATTCGTGGCCAACTCCGCGATCTGGGCTCCGACAACCGCCATGGCAAGAATACCAGGCGTCATGCCGAGTGCGGTCCCGATCAAGAAGTCACTGAGAGGCAGCGTGCTCGCGCCAGCCACGACATTCACCACCGAGAACGGTGCGATGGGAATCATCCGGATGACGACGACGGCCAGAACACCCTTGCCGACGGCACGGTCCTGGATCCGCGCGGCACGCCGCCCGAGCAATCGCTGGAGACGCTGCCGTCCGAGGGCCCGTCCGATCGCGAAAAGGATGAAGGCGCTGAGCAGCACGCCGGCGGTCGCCGTGACGAAACCCAGCCATGGCCCAAGCGCGGCGGCAGTTGCTGCAATCAGCACGAGCACCGGAAACAGCACAAGCCCGCCGACGACAAAGGCCGCGATCGCGAGTGGCGGCCCCCAGATGGACTGGGAATAGGCGGACAGCAAGGTCGAGATGCGACCCGTGTCGGCGAAGCCGCTCAACGACGTGTACGACCAGGCCATCGCCAGGCCGAAGAGTGCGGCCGCGATCGATACGATCCCGATGACGGTCTTCGTGCTCCACATGCGAGATGCCGCCCTCTCGAGATGAAGAGGCCGCTCAGGGTCGGCCACCGGTTGAACCATTGTGGCCAGCGTGCTGGTCAGGACGGAAGCCTCCAGCTCCCGCAGCGTCTTCGCGCGATCAGCTCTCGACATTTCGTCCAGGAGGGCTGGGAGACGATCGTCGTTTTGCGTCACGGTCTGTTCGTCGAGCCCGCAGAAATGGGCGATCAGGCGACGGCGAACCGAGGCGATGAACTTGCGATGCTCGTCGGATGCGGCTTCAAAGATCAGGTCGCATTCGCTGTCGGCGCCCATCGACCGGTTGTTCAGATTGGCCGAACCGATCCTCAGGATCCGATCGTCGACGATCATGAGCTTGCTGTGCACCATCACGGCCGCTTCCTTGTCACCGTCGCGTGAGACCGGGTAGACGAAGCGAATACGGTCAGCGACTCCCGCCTCATCGAAGCAGCCGATGAAGGCCCCGCGGCCGTTCTGCATGGCCTGGGATTCAAGCCATGAGGAATGCAATTTGGGAGCAACGACCATAACCTGAAGCGAAGGCACGCGCTGCATCTGGTGCGCCAGCTCATGCGCGATTTTGATGGCGCTGGTGAACTGGTTCTCGATGTAAACGAAGCTCGTCGCGGACCGGATCGCCGCAATCATGGAGCGTTCGACCTCCCTGATGGTTGAGCCGCCAGGGCAAACCACCTCGGTCCTGGCGATGCCCACGGGGATATGCTCGGCCTCGACCGGTGCATTCGACGGCCAGCGCATGCTGCTCGGCGCGCGCCGGTCATCCGTCTGTTGGCCCGCCGCACGCCAGCGCTCCTCCGCAAGCTCGAACAGCGAGGCGGCGGCATCGCCCTCGACCAGGCATTGAACATCGTGAAACGGCGGGTATGGCTTGCCCCCGGGATCGCGGCGCGAGTCGTGATCGGCGCGATGCTCACTCGTGTCCCAGCGCCTGATCGTGAGATCCAGCCCGCCGACGAATGCCAGCGAACCGTCGATGCAGACGATCTTCTGGTGCTGGGCCGAACCGAACGGAAGCGTGGAATCCAGTTCAAATCGGACGCGGCCGTCGGTGTCGGCGGTGAATTTGGCCGCTGAATTCCACTCCCTTTCGGCGGCGTAGAACGAGACGAAGTCCCAGACGAGAATGTTGATCCGCAAGGCCGGCCGGCGCTGCACGAGTGCGCGCAGGAATGGGCCGAGCTGTTCCGGCAAGCCGTCCCCTGCCCGCCCGGACGCTCCGGCGAGCCTGGTCTCGCTATGAATATCCCACCCGACGATGTAGACGAGATCTTGCGCTTCGAGCAGCGCCTCGCGCAGGGCCGCGAAATAATCGGCAGCATCGTTCAAAACCGCCATGCGCCGCGCCTTGCAGCGCCGCCAGACGGTGTCGCCGGGTATCAGGGTCGATGAACTCTGAAGCAGGTGGACCTCGCAATCGCATTCGCGGCTAAACGCGCCGAACGCTCAACGGGTTCCACGCCGCGACGAGGCGATGGAGTTAAAGCGAGTGCCGGAGCCAACAGACGTTACTTGCTTCGGACAGTCTTTGCTCCGGCGCCCTTCAAGGCATCTGCAATCTTCTCGGGAGCATCGCCGTGAAAATCCACGGAGACCTCGATCACGCCCTCCAGCTTCTCCCGCCCTTCCGGCGCGGGCGCAGCCTTGACGTCGCTACCTGCCGCACGCGTGCCCGCCGTGTTCGCACGGCCCGCTGGCTGGACAAAGACGTCGCTTCGCGGCACGCCGCATTCCTGCACGACATGCTCAACCGCAAGCTCGGCATTGCGGCGCGTGTCGAATTCTCCAATGATCGTACTTTCCAAGAGCGCTCTCCGTGGCTGGACGAGAGTGCGAACAACAAGCCGGAAACGGCCGAGTTCCTGTCGAAGGCCAAACATCGGAGACGACGAAGTCATTGAGACAGGTCAATACGACCCAGCCAAAGCTCTGGGATCCTCTTCACGCAAGCAGATGGAGACCGCCATGTCACAACAGAGCAGCATGCATTTTTACCTCAACTGGGCCAAGGAGCGGATCGACGAAATGGATGCCGCGTTGGCCTCGTTCGAAGTCAAGGCCGGCCAGGCCAAGGCCGGGTCCAAGGTCAAGACCGATCGGCTCCTGTCCGATCTGACGACGCGCCGCGACGCATTTCAGGCGATGCTCAAGACCCAGGCGGAAGCAGGTGAAGCCGCCTGGACCGAGGCCAAGGCCGATCTGGAAAAGCAATGGGCCGGATTCGAGGCCCAGGTGAAAACCTACTTCGAAGGCGCCGGCAAACAGTTCGAGCAGCAACAGGCCACCTTCAAGGACGTTGCAGCAGCCCAGGCCAAGGCCTGGCGCGAAGCGGCGGACAAATTCCGCGACGCCGCGGGCAAAGTGGCCTCAGCCCGCACCGTCGATGTCGATGCCGCGCTCAAGCAAATGAAATCCGATGCGTCCGAAGCCGAAGCGCGTCTGCAGAAGCTGAAGCAGGCCGGCAGCGAATCCTGGTCGGTTCTGAGCGCCGCGCTCGCGGAATCCCGGAAGGCGTTCGATCAGGCGAACCAGGCCGCGTGGGACGCGCTAAAGGGCGCGGGTCCGAAGAGCTGAAATTTACTGCGTTCAAAAGAGACGGGGGTGCAGGAGCGCGCGTGGCGGCGGCTGGGAGCCAAGCGCAGTTCACGCCCCCTCCTCTCACCGGCCAACACGCAGACGGCTGCTGATCGACCGGAATGACACCGCCGTGCTCTCAGTTCCAGCCGAAGCCGCGCCGCTCACGCGGTCAGTTACCCTTGGGAGTCGTCCCTGACCGCGAGCCGCCAAGGCCCGGATTGATCGCCAGCGACGCTCCCGCAGCGCCGCCGGCTTCATAGGCCGTCATCGACACCATCCGTCCGCCGCTGCGCTGATTCCTGAGATTGAGGGCGAGCTTGTCGAATTCGGCGCCGACCACCGAGGTCTTGAGGACCACCAGTCCGCGGCCGGTGCCTTCGTTGGCCTGATCGCGACCAGCCTTGATCGCCACCAGCCGGTCCGCGATGGAGGCCACCATTCCGAGCGCGAAGGAGGCATTGGCGAGATGCCGCTGCTGGTGCCGGAACCTGCTGTAGTCGACCGAGGTCTTGAAGCGACCGAGCTCGGCGCGTACGGCGCCATCGATCAATTCGGCCAGATAATGCGCGACCTCGACATCCGCGCCGAGACCGAAGAACACATAGATGTTGTCGCCGCCTGCGTTCTTCTCGCGCCAGACCCGGCAATCGCAGAAATGAGCGATCGCGCCAATGCAGTCGTCCAGCGGAATTCGCTTCTTGCGATAGGTCTCGTAGACCCTCCGTTCGCACGGCGAGGCGCGCAGCTCGACGTCGGAGAGCGACAGATCGTGGCGATCCAGCAACTCGGCAACCTTGGCGGCGGCGGACAGCGCCTCGTCCTCGGTGCAGCCATTGGCGATCGTCTTGGCACGCAACGCCTGAATGCGGAGCTTCAGCTTGTCGAGCGCGGCTGGATTTGAGGTTTGGTTCACTGGTCACCTGCCCGGGGAAAGCCCGACGAACGAGCGTCAACCATCGATCAGCTTCCTTGCAGTCGCAACCGGAAGATACATCCTGCTCCGGTCGTCGGAGGACAAGCTCACGAAGTCGAACTCGCGGTAAAATCTGGCTGCGTCGTCGTCGATTGGATCGACAATGATTGCATGGGAAGCAATCGGCGCGGCGGCGATCGTCTTGATGGCGTCGAACAGCAGCGCCTCCCCGAGACCTCGTCCCCTGAAGTCGAGATGCCGGCCAAGCCAACTGATGAGAGCGACACCCACAGTCGGATATCGCGGCAGCTTCTTTTTGAGATGGTCGGGAATCTCCGAAAGAAGCACGCTATTCGACGACAGCGTATAGAACCCTGCGAGCTTGTCCGTCCCGTTTTCGACCGCAACGAAACAGCGCGCGAGATCGCGTTTGGTGTCCTGGGTGACCGTCTCGCGAAAATATTTGTCGATCCGGTCATTGCCACAACTGAACGAGGCGCGGTCGTGCGACGACAGCGCCTCAATTCTGAAAGGCGGTTTGCTCACTTCCCGATCAGCGCGGCATGACGACGCTTGGCAGCAAGCAGCCTTGCGTTCGGCTCCGGTGGATTCGTCAGCGCTTGAGCGAAAGCGATCTGGTCGGCTCGCGCCAGACGGATAATGCTGGTCTCCTCGATGGCGCGATGGGCCGCCTCACTGATGGTCGTCGTGACGAACGCGGTCAACGTCAGGCCGCGTAACTTCGCAGCCCGCTCCGCATCCCGATAGACATTCGTCGGAATTCGGGCCTCGAGCCGGGACACGCCCTCAGTCTTGGATTTCGGCAGCTTTGATTTGCGAGTGGTCTTGGCCTTTTTGGATTTTGCCATCCGAGCCTTGGCCGGGCTATTTCGCTTTGGGTTGAGCATGAATCGATCTCCGATTTCGAGTGTACGGCAGAATGCCGTACATCACAAGATCGGGGTTCACCGGATATTCGATGTGGCCGCGAGACCATCACGGGGGCGGGATGGCCGCCTGAGCACACCCGCTAATGATTCCGAGCCGGGTGACTGTGAACGCAATTGGTCCAGCGGTACGAAACCTGCAGACGCCGCCATGAAATCCACGGCACCGAAGGTAGGCGGAAACATCATCCGCCGCGCTTCTGCGCAAACGCTTGAAATAACTAGCGATGATCATCACGATAAACTTTCACTCACCAAACGACTAGCCAGTGTCGCCGATGCGATCACCGCTTTGGCAGTCGAAAAGTCGCAACCGTTAGGGCAATCAAGGCCAGAGTGCCTATCGCGAGGGGGCCATCGGCAGCACCACGTAAGATGCCGAGGACTTCAATTGAAAGATGATCTGACATGGATGCCTCCGCAAGGTTTCGCGTCGGAATCTCATCTCTCACAGATGCAGTGCGGGGACAAAAATCAAACTTTAATGTCCCCGCAAAAGCACCTCCTCCAATGTGGACACAACCAAATTACTGCCCTTGGCAGCAACGATGTTGTCGAACAAGACCGCCATCGGGACAAAGGACTTTTTTGTCCTTTTGTACCGCTGACGGAGAGCTTGCTCCGAGCCGGGAATTAACTTTTGGGCAGCTATCATCGTGATCGCTTTTCGGTCAGACAAACCATCCCGACGCTTTAGGAGTTCGACGTGCATGGCAAGTGATATATTCTCGTCAGTCAACTTCGCTGGTTTGCCACGCTTGCGCGGTGGCTCACTAAAGCCAGGAACGTGGTCCCTAGCCAGATGCCAAGCAAGTTTGGACCAAGCAATTGCCGTTCTTGCGGGATCGAATTCAAACGCGTCTGTGGGATCGAGTTTGTAATGAACAAACAGCGCCTTCATTTTTTCGTCGTGCATCTTGCGAAGCTCGTCGTCGGTCGGCGCTGTCAGGAGGCCCCACCTCGGAACGGGTTCCGCTAAAATCCCGTCATAGACAATCTTTGGTCTGCCGGTTTTCGCCATTAGGTTTGATCCCGCGCGCTGGGCGGTTCGGAATCGGTCCCGCCGTCGAGAATTATCCCTGCCTTTTTAGGCGGCAGCTGCATAGGCCGTTACAATGGCTTCACACCAGTTGTTCCGAAATGGTTTGGTTAGTCGCTATTGGTCAGTCGAAAGCGCCCTATATTGAAAATATTTGCCTTTGAGCTGCTGCCGGTTTGATGGACACCGAGATTGGGTGTTTCATGAAGCCGGAGGTGGTCATGCAGAGACGGAAGTTCAGTCGAGAGTTCAAGGTCGAGGCGGTCAAGCTTGTCAGGGAACGAGGGGTGTCGGTGGCGCAAGCCGGCCGCGACCTGGGGGTTCATGAGAACGTGCTGCGCAAATGGGTGAAGGAGTTCGGCTCCGATCCCGTTCAGGCCTTCCCCGGCCACGGGCAAATGAAGCCTGAGCAATTGGAGATCGAGCGGCTGCGGCGCGAGGTCACCAAGCTGAAGGCGGAGCGGGACATCCTAAAAAAGGCCGCTGCCTACTTCGCGAAGGAAGCGACATGAAGTTCGGCTTCATCGCGAAGCACCGGACCATCTGGCCGGTGGCATGGCTATGCGAAGCAATGGGCGTATCGCGGTCGGGCTTCCATGCCTGGCTGAACCGATCGCCCAGCGCCAGATCCCGAAGCGACGAGACGGTAGGCCAGAGGGTCAAGGCGAGCTTCGTTGCCAGCGACCGGACCTATGGCGCACGGCGCGTCTGGAGAGACCTTCTGGCAGACGGCGTCGACTGCGGCCTGCATCGAATCGAGCGGCTGATGCGCCTGCAGGCCTTGCGGGCGAGACCAAGGCGCCGGCGCCTGCCGAAGGACGAAGGCGACCGGCAGATAGCGAACGTGCCGGCGAACCTTCTGGATCGTCAGTTTGTGGCTGAGCGGCCGAACCAGAAGTGGATCGCCGACTTCACCTACATCTGGACCGCCGAGGGCTGGCTCTACGTGTCGGCCGTGATCGACCTGTTCTCGCGCCGTGTGGTCGGCTGGTCGATGAGCTCTAGTATGACAGCGCAATTGGTTGCCGATGCCCTGTTGATGGCAGTCTGGCGCCGCGGCAACCCGGATGCTTTGATGCATCATTCCGATCGCGGCAGCCAATACGTCAGCGAACAGTTCCAGCGCCTGATGGCCGACAGCGGGATCGTTTGCAGCATGAGCCGATCCGGCAATGTGTGGGACAACGCGGCGATGGAGAGCTTCTTCTCGTCGTTGAAGACCGAGCGCACCGAGCGCAAGACCTATCGCACCAGGAACGAGGCAAGAGCAGATGTGTTCGACTACATCGAGCGGTTCCATAACGCCGTCCGGCGTCATTCGACCATCGGCTATCTCAGCCCCGTTGAGTTCGAGCGTAAGGTGGGATTAGCTTAACCTGGTGTCCATCAAACCGGCAGCAGCTCACTTTTGGCCTTGACTGGCGGAAGGGGTGGGATTCGAACCCACGGTACCCTTGCGGGCACGCCGGTTTTCAAGACCGGTGCCTTAAACCACTCGGCCACCCTTCCTTAGCAGCGAGATCAGGCACTTAGCGGATCGCCAGTCCGAACGCAACGCGAACTTGGGACCCATCCAGGCCCAACGTTGCTTTCCGGTGAACACCCGCGCGCACCCTGATTGCGCGACTCGGAAGTTCGGCATGATGATCCGTGGCGTCAACTCGAACAGGATGGGAGATCTTTGGCCATGTTTCGAGATATCATCGACGAACACCGCAGAATGGCGAAACAACAACTTAGCGACGCCGCGGACTTGGCATCGGGCGCCTGGCGCATCAGAGATCAGCACGGCGACCAATCGGGCGCGATCGCAGCGCTAAAGCGGAGCCTAGCCGGCCGACTGCTGGGGCTGGCCAATGCCTATGAGGAGCGGGATCGATGACAACTCCTACTGGCTGGCAGCCAATGGATTCCTGTCCTCGCGACAAAGAGGTAACGCTATGGGCCACGGAGTTTCCCACTGGCGACTCTTGTCGGGAGATACGCGGCTACTTTCACGAGCCTCTAGGTTGGGTTGCGGCATCCAACGACGGGCAGAATTTTACAATCTTATACCCGCAGGCTTGGCTTCCCGTCTGATCAAAATTTAGAAAAGCCTACGGTGAGCGCGCTTATCTGAGCGTAAAGTCCGTGTTCGCCGTCTGATGCCGGTTGCGCTTAGCATAGTTGAACGGGAGCACCGCCGGCTCGTCCCCTACCCGCTCCGCGACGACGTGGACGGGCACGCCCGATCAAGCAACAACGTTGTATGCCGGCAGGCCACGGCGCGGGACATCGGCGTGCTGCTCGAATACGCATATGAGATCCAGCTCGCGGCATGGTTCGAGTGCGATGGCTGACGCGGCAATAGGTTCGAGACAGGCTCCTACTAGCGCTGGTACGGTGGATGCGACACCTGTCAAATTGATCAAGTCGGCCCCGCAGGTTCGTCGGCGGGCCTTCGGAGGTGCGCAGATTCTCTCAGCCACCCAAATTTTTGTCGGTGCCGCCCGATGAACATTCGGATGTTTTTGAAGGTTTCGCGGTCTTGCAGGTGCCCAATGATGAAGCCACGAAGATCTTCATCGCGCTCGATCAAGCTGATTGAGTGAAGCAGATAGGCGTCCAGCAGCCGACGAGTCTCGCCGTAAAAAATACCGTCGCACACGGCTGCACAAGCGACCTCGATCGCATTGAAGAGCTCAGCCGCTGCGAATTCCCTCTTTTCCTCGGTGGCACTGATATAATCGAGCCAACATTTGCGATTGGCTTCGTGCAACGTCACCAGCGCGGCGGCCGATCCGGCTCGCTGGCCAAAGGAAAGTTGGCGCAGGGCCAGGAATACAGCCAAGCAAGCAAGCGGAAGCCCGACTATCGTGCAAACTGATGACCAATACTGGACACTCTCCGAAGAGGGCCAGAGGTCACTCACTTTTCCGATTTTGGCTGCTGGGCCTGGCCGGATCCAGTAGCCGGCTGTCCGCTCGGATTCGATACCTGCTGAGGTGCGACAGCGCGCTCCAAATGGCGCGTGGTGAGTTGTTTCTCAACGTGGACTAGGGTGGCGGAGTCGCCAACGCCGCGAAACTCTCGGGTGACCTCAATTTTCTTGGTCATCATGCCTCCTCCGGCCAGTCCTTGCTGGACCCGTTTTTGGACCCAAACTGCCGAGAACGAGCCTATTGGAACCAGACTGGCTTGGATTAGGGCGAGAAAAAGACGCAATTCAATCAATGCAAGTGAAACAGGTGGATATCAACCGGTATGCCAGAGGACGTATTCCAAGACCGGAGCCTTAAATTACTCGGACACCCTTCCGAATCCTGCAATGGCTGTCGCTTAACGTTGTCGACGGCGCACGACAACGCGAAGTTGGCGCCTGTCGCAAACACGGGTCTGTCAGGCGAGCGTCAGGCTAATCACTTAACCTATGCCCATCAGCAATCCCGGACACTGGCGACATCTCCCAGGGCGTCGCTGGTTGCGAGGCCCGGTTTGGATTCGCCTCCGTTTCCGGGCCTCGTTTGCTGCCGTGCAAAGAAAAACGGCGCCCCGTGAGGAGCGCCGTCTGGATTTGTCGTTGCTGCGTCCAGCTCAGTAGCCGCAGCTCGCGCAGTTCATCTGCACCGGGGCGTAATAGGAATAGCCAGGCTGGACCATCTCGACGCGCTGGCGCGTGGCGTATTGCGGGGGGATGCGCTCGTACTGGACGCTCGGCGGCGCGACCATCACGGTCTGCGGCACCATCACGGTGCGGTACTGCGCGGGCGAGCGATGCGCCACGACGGCGCCCGGCGACACCATCACGGTCTCGTCGACAGTGCGGTATTGCGGCTGCACGTATTGCTGCTGATAGCAGGTCTGGCACGGCGGCGGTGCGTAGCAATTGTAGCATCCGGCGGAGGCCGCGCCCGTCATGGAAATCGCGGCGACCGCGGTGGAGAAAACAACGGCGAGAGTACGAGACATTATGCGGTGCCCCAATTGCCCGAAATGGATTTGCGAAGGTGGCCGCATCATACTCCGCAAAATTTCGAGCCGCTGAAGTTCATCGGGGCATCCTTAATGCAAACGGCCGGCTCGTGCCGGCCATTCAGGACTTGTTGACCATCCGCGGAGTCGTGTCGGCGAAGCGAGGAGCGACCTGCCCCGTAGCCATCCTTCGAGACGCCCGCCTTCGGCGGGCCCTCAGGATGAGGTCCCAGTTCGCGGCGAGACGTCGGCGCGGTGACTTCGTGCCCCGCCTACTTGGAACGACGCTTGACCTCGCGCACCGCACCGCGCGCGGCGCTGGTGGTGAGTGCGGCGTAGGCCTGCAGCGCGGTCGAGACGTTGCGCTTGCGGCCCACGGCCTGCCAGGCGGCATCGCCCTTCGCCTCCTCCGCGGCGCGGCGCTTGGCGAGCTCCTCGTCGGAGACATCGAGCGTGATGCTGCGGTTCGGGATGTCGATGGCGATACGGTCGCCGGTCCGCACCAGACCGATGTTGCCGCCTTCGGCCGCTTCCGGCGACAGATGGCCAATCGACAGGCCGGACGAGCCGCCGGAGAAGCGGCCGTCGGTGACGAGCGCGCAAGCCTTTCCGAGGCCCATCGATTTCAAATAGCTGGTCGGATACAGCATCTCCTGCATGCCGGGGCCGCCGCGCGGGCCTTCGTAGATGATGACCACGACCTCGCCGGCAACGACCTTGCCGCCCAAAATGCCTTCCACCGCCGCGTCCTGGCTTTCGAACACGCGCGCCGGGCCTGAGAATGTCAGGATCGAGGCATCGACGCCCGCGGTCTTCACGATGCAGCCGTCCTGCGCGAGGTTGCCGTACAGCACGGCGAGACCGCCGTCCTTGCTGAAGGCGTGCTCGAGATTGCGCACCACGCCCTTCTCGCGGTCGGTATCGAGCTCGTCGTAGCGGCGCTCCTGGCTGAACGCGACCTGGGTCGGGATGCCGCCGGGCGAGGCGCGGAAGAAGGTGCGGACCGACTCGCTCTTCGAGCGCTTGATGTCCCAGCGCTCCAGCGACTCCTTCATGGTCGGTGCATGCACGGTCGAGACCGAGGCGTCGATCAGGCCGGCGCGGTCGAGCTCGCCCAGAATGCCCATGATGCCGCCGGCGCGATGCACGTCCTCGACATGCACGTCGGCGACCGACGGCGCAACCTTGCACAGCACGGGCACACGGCGCGACAGCCGGTCGATATCCTTCATGGTGAACTTGACCTCGCCTTCATGGGCAGCGGCGAGCAGATGCAGCACGGTGTTGGTCGAGCCGCCCATCGCGATGTCGAGCGTCATCGCGTTCTCGAACGCCTTGAAGTTCGCGATGTTGCGCGGCAGCACCGAGGCGTCGTCCTGCTCGTAGTAACGGCGCACGATGTCGACGATGGTGTGGCCGGCCTCGACGAACAGGCGCTTCCGGTCGGCATGGGTGGCGACGACAGTGCCGTTGCCGGGCAGCGCGAGGCCCAGCGCCTCGGTCAGGCAGTTCATGGAGTTGGCGGTGAACATGCCGGAGCAGGAGCCGCAGGTCGGGCACGCCGATCGCTCGATCACCTTGACGTCCTCGTCGCTGACCTTGCTGTCGGCCGCCGCGACCATGGCGTCGATGAGGTCGACCGCCTTGGTCTTGCCGGCCAGCTTGACCTTGCCGGCCTCCATCGGGCCGCCCGAGACGAACACGGCGGGGATGTTGAGGCGCAGCGCGGCCATCAGCATGCCGGGCGTGATCTTGTCGCAGTTGGAGATGCAGACCATGCCGTCGGCGCAATGGGCGTTGACCATGTACTCGACGCTGTCGGCGATCAGCTCGCGCGACGGCAGGCTGTAGAGCATGCCGTCATGGCCCATGGCGATGCCGTCGTCGACCGCGATGGTGTTGAACTCCTTGGCGACGCCGCCGGCCTGCTCGATCTCGCGCGCAACCAGCTGGCCGAGGTCCTTGAGATGGACATGGCCGGGCACGAATTGGGTGAAGGAGTTGACGACCGCGATGATCGGCTTGCCGAAATCGCCGTCCTTCATGCCGGTCGCGCGCCAGAGGCCGCGGGCACCGGCCATGTTGCGGCCGTGGGTGGTGGTGCGGGAGCGATAGGCTGGCATGGCGGTTTCCGTCCTCGGTTTGACCGGCCGGGCGGGAAAATGTGATGCCGCCTCAGGCCTTTGTGGCCGGATAGCGCACGGGCTGCCCCGGCGCAACGGGAACTTCGGCCGGACAGGGCTCCCCTGCTCCCGGCGCGGGCTGTTCGTAGCTTTTCGTAGCCCGGATGGAGCGCAGCGCAATCCGGGTAAGCGCGAACCGCTGCAAGACCGGCCCCGGATTTCGCTGCGCTCCATCCGGGCTACGGGAGCTCAACTTCGGCCTACTGCAGGGTCGGATCGAGCCGGTCTCGCAGCCAGTCGCCGATCACGGACACCGCCAGCGTGGTCACGACGATGGTGGCCGCCGGCGCCAGCATGATCCAGGGCGCGCGGGTCAGGTACTCGCGGCCGTAGCCGACCATATTGCCGAGGCTGGTCATCGGCGGCTGCACGCCGAGGCCGAGGAAGGACAGACCTGACTCCATCAGGATCACCTCGGGAAAAACCAGCGTGGTCGAGACGATCAGGGTCGAGGCGATGTTGGGCAGGATGTGGCGCAGGTAAATCCGGGGCGGCGTCGCCCCTAATTGGCGGACCGCGGCGGCGTAGCCCTGCGCATTGGCGGAGATGGCAAGGCCGCGGGCGATGCGGGCGTAGCGTTCCCAGCCGAACATGCCCATCAGTCCGATCAGCAGCGGCAGGGAATTGCCGAAGAAGGCGAGCACGGCGAGCGCCATGATCAGGAACGGCATGCTGGCCTGGAAGTCGGTCAGCATCAGCACGAATTGCTCCACGGCGCCGCGAAAATGCGCGGCGAGGAAGCCGAGCGTGGTGCCGACGATCGCCGAGATCGCGGTCGCGCCGAAGGCGATCAGGAGCGAGATGCGGATCGAGACCAGCAGCCGCGACAGCACGTCGCGACCGAGTTCGTCGGTGCCGAGCCAGTGCGCGACATTGCCGGGCGTCGAGAGCCGGTTGCGCAGGTCGAGCTGGGTGTAGCCATAGGGCGCGATCTTCTCGGCGAAGGCTGCGATCACCAGCATTGCGACGATCCAGGTCGCCGCAAGGGCGACTGACACCGGAATGGCCGGGAGACTGATGCGACGGCGGGTGGTGGTGTCCTTTAGCGTCGCGTCGGTCATGCGTGCGCTCCTTTGGCGCGCAGCCGCGGATCGAGGAAGCCGTAGAGGAAATCGACCACCAAATTGGAGGTGACCATCGTCATTGCGACCAGCAGCAGGATGCATTGCACGACGGCAAGATCGCGGTTGGCGACGGCGACGACCAGCAGCCGCCCTACTCCCGGCCAGGAAAACACGCTCTCGACCACCACCGCGCCCGCGATCAGCGTGCCCACCATGAAACCGAGAATGGTGACGGTCGGGATCGCCGCGTTCGGCAGCGCGTGCGAGGTCACCACCTTGCGCCACGGCACGCCCTTGGCGGACGCCGTGCGGATATAGGGCTGGCCCAGCACCTCCAGCATCGCGCTGCGGGTGAAGCGCGCCAGCACCGCGGCGCCGCCGAGGCTCAGCGTCACGATGGGCAGGATCGCGTGACGCCAGCTGTCCTGTCCGCCCGACGGCAGCCAGCCGAGTTGCACGGCGAAAACCAGCACCAGGAGCAGCGCGAGGACAAAACTCGGGACGGTGAAGCCGGCGACCGCGGTCATCATCACGGCGCGGTCGATGGCCGATCCGCGATGCAGCGCGGCGTAGATGCCGGCGGGGATACCGAGCACGACCTTGAAGAAGAATGCCGGCAGCGTCAGTGCCAGGGTCGCCGGGATGCGCTCCAGCACCAGCTCGATCGCGGGCCGTCCGTCGCGCATGGAGCGGCCGAGTTCGCCCTTGGCGATCGCGCCGAAATAGTCGAGATACTGAAACCAGATGGGATCATCGAGGCCCCAGGCCTTGCGGAACGCCGCGAGCACTTCGGGCGGCGCCTCGGGTCCCAGGATCATCAGCGCGGGATCGCCTGACAGCCGCAGCACGACGAAGGCGAAGGTGACGACCAGCACGATGGTCAGCGCGGCGCGGCCGAAGCGAATGGCGAGATAGCGTCCCATCACGCGGCGTCCCGCGTCTCGGCGCCGGTGACGAGATGACAGGCGACCTGCCTGTTTCCGCCGACGGTCGACAACGCCGGCACCTCGCGCGCACAGCGCGCGATGGCGTGCGGGCAGCGCGGATGGAAGGCACAGCCTTGTGGGCGCGCGGCCGGATTCGGCGGATCGCCCGCCAGCACGATGCGGCCTGCGCTGCGGCGGCCCGGCGCGGGCGAAGCCGAGACCAGCGCTTGCGTATAAGGATGTTCGGGCCGCGCGAACAGATCGTCCGCGCTGCCGATCTCGACGATGCGGCCGAGATACATCACCGCGACGACATTGCTGATCTGCCTGACGACGCGCAGATCGTGGCTGATGAACAGCAGCGTGAGCCCCAGCTGCGCCTGGAGATCGCAGAGCAGGTTCACCACCTGGGCCTGGATCGAGACGTCGAGCGCGCTGACCGGCTCGTCGCAGACCAGGAAATCCGGTCGTGTGGCGAGCGCCCGCGCCAGCACGATACGCTGGCGCTGGCCGCCGGACAGCGCGCCCGGATAACGCGCGCCATGCGCCGGCGTCAGTTCGACCGCACGCAGCAATTCGCGCACGCGGTCCTCGCGATCGGCGGGTGTGCCAAGATTGTGGATGTCCAGAGGTTCGCGGATCTGCGTCGCGACCGGCAAACGCCGGTCCAGCGCGCCAAGCGGATCCTGGAAGATCATCTGCATGCGCGCGCGTTGCGCACGCCATGCGGCCGTTGCCGGCACAGCCATCGGCTTGCCGTCGAACCGCACCTCGCCGCTGTCGGGCGGCTCGAGGCCGAGGACGATGCGGCCGGTTGTCGACTTGCCCGAGCCGGACTCGCCGACGAGGCCGAGCGTCTGGCCTTTGGGGATGGTCAGCGACACGCCGTCGACAGCATGCACGGCCGCAGCTCGGCCGAACATGCCGGAACGCATCGAATAACTGCGGGATATTTCGGAGACCTCGACGAGCGGCGGGCTCATTCGGCGGCGATCCCGAGCAGCGCGTGGCGCGAGGCCTCGGCGCGGATGCAGGCGACGACACGATCGCTCGCGATCGGTGCCAGGGTCGGCGCGCCGCCGAGACCACAGGGATCAGATGCCAGCGCGCAACGCGGCGCGAAGGCGCAGCCATCAGGCATCATCGCGGGATCGGGCACCGTTCCCGGGATGGCGGTGAGACGGCGGCGGGGGCCATCGAGCGGCGGCAGCGCGCCGATCAGGCCCTGCGCATAGGGATGCACGGGATCGGCGAACAGCTGATTGGCCGGGGCCTGCTCGACGATGCGGCCGGCATACATCACAGCGACGCGGTCGCAGTTCTCGGCGACGACGCCGAGATCGTGGCTGATCAGCACCATCGCCATCGCAAACTCGCGGCGGATCGACGACAGCAGCTCCAAAATCTGCGCCTGAATGGTGGCATCGAGTGCGGTAGTCGGTTCGTCCGCGATCAGAACGTCGGGATTTCCGGCGAGCGCCATCGCGATCATGATGCGCTGGACCTGGCCGCCGGAGAATTCATGCGGATAGGCCTCCAGCCGCCGGCCCGCGTCGGGAATGCCGACGAGATCGAGCAGCCGCCGCGCTTCCGCCTTCACGGCGTTGCCTTGGAGATCCCGATGCAGCGCCAGCGCTTCGCAGAGCTGCTTGCGGATGGTCAGCACCGGGTTGAGCGCGCTCGCCGGATCCTGAAAGATCATGGCGACGCGCCCGCCCCTGACCTGGTCGAGCTCGGAAGCCGGCGCGCCCAGGATCTCGCGTCCGTCGAGCCGCACCGAACCCATGACCTTGGCGTGCCGCGGCAGCAGCCCGAGCGCGGCAAGCCACGTCACTGACTTGCCCGATCCGGACTCGCCGACGAGGCCGAGCGCCTCGCCCTTGCCGAGAGCGAGATCGACGCCGCGCAGGACCGGTACGCCGTTGAAGGCGACGCTGAGGCCCTCGATGTTGACCAGTGGTGCCACGCTCACGCCTCGAAATTGCCGGCTCGGAAATCCATCGCGAAGGCCGGCGATGCCTTCCACTTGATCGATTTCGGCTTTGCCGTGAAGGTCGCGTTCTGGTGCAGCACCGTGTAGGCGGGATCCTCGCGCTCGGCGATCTCCAGCATGCGGCGGAACGCCTTCTTGCGCGCGGGCCGGTCGGTCGAAGTCTCCAGGAATTCGGAGAGCTTGTTCAGCTCGACATTGGTCCATTCGCCGATCTGCTGCTGCTGGCCGTTGGGGCCGTGCTGGGCGACCAGCGAGGAGACGGGATCGTTGAAGGCGGCCGAGTTCGACCAGTCGCGCACGGCGCGGGTGGGCGCGCGCTCCATGATCTGCGACCAGTTCTCCTTGGTCTCGATCTGGACGTTGAGGCCGACCGATTTCCACATCTCGACCAGCACCTGCGCGGTCGCGACCTGGTTGGTGTAGTAGTTGTTGAGCAGGCGATAGGGAATCGGATCGCCCTTGTAATTGGCCTGCTTCAACAGATCCTGCGCGAGCTTGGGATCATAGGCCGGCACGCTCCAGTCGGCGTTGAACATGTCGCCGTAGAACTCCCATTGCAGGCCCTTCGGCACGCGGGTGCGGCCGGCCCACAGGCTGTCGACGATGGCCTGGCGATCGATCGCGTGGGTGAAGGCGCGGCGCACCAAGGGATTGGCGAGCTGGGCGTGGTTCTTGTCGAACACGGTCAGGCGGTGATTGAGGATAGTGCCGCCCTGCACTTCGAACGCCGCGTTTTTCTCGATGCCGGCGATCTGGTCCGGCGGGATGTCGCAGGCGAACTGGTACTCGCCCGACAAGAGCCCGTTGATCCGGCTTGCGACTTCGGGCACTTCGAGGAAACGGATACGCTTGAGCGGCGGCCGGCCGCCCCAATATTCGTCGTGCGCTTCGAGCGTCAGCGACACGTCGGGCTTGAGCTCGACGACCCTGTAGGGCCCGGTTGTCACGGGCTTGCGCGCCCAGTCGAGATAGCTCGCCGATTCGTCCCAGGCGCGGCGGCTCATGATGTCGGAGCCGTAGCGCGACAGGCGGCCCTCGATGGTGACGTCGGGCGTCGCGTTGTAGAAACGCACGGTGTATTTATCGACGGCATCGACGCGCACGAGGTCCGGCCAGATCCGGCGTGCGACCGCGGGAACATCAGGCGGCAATTCCTTGCCCGGCCGCGGCGTCGGGATCTTCTCGAAGGCCTGGATGGTCGAGCGGCTCTTGGCCTCGGTCTCGCCGAACATGCGCTCTCGGCTGAAGGTGAAGACGACGTCCTCTGCGATCAGTTCGTCGCCGTTGTGGAACTTGACGCCCTGGCGGAGCTTCACCTCGACGGTCTGGTCGTCGATGCGGCGCCATTCGGTGGCAAGGCCCGGCACGGCTTCCAAATTGCCGCGCCAGTTCTTGGAGATCAGGCCTTCCCAGATCGAGGAGAAGAACACGCGCTCGCCGACGTTGGACTGCTCGCGCAGCACGTCGAGCACGTTCGCGTTCGTCACCTTCTGCACGGCGACCGTCACTGACGGACGGTTGTCGCCCTGCGCGACGGCAAAGCGCGGCAGCAGCAGCGTGCCTGCGGCAGCGCCGCCGGTTTTCAGGATGGTGCGACGGGTGAATTTGCTCATGGCGGTAGCCTCAGATGATGCGGTTATTCGGCGAGACCGAGCGCTGCGAGATGGGCAGCACCGGCGCGGACGTCATCGTGGTTGCGGAGCTCGAGGATCAGCCGCGGGTTGGAATTCAGCCGCCCGAGAGCGCGGAATACGGCGACCCAGGGAATGTTGCCTTCGCCGGGCGCCCAGTGCCGGTCGGCAAAGCCGTCGGTGTCCTGCAGATGCACATGCGTGAGCATGTCGCCAGCGGTCTCGACGTAATAGTCGACCGGCGGCGCGGCGGTGGAGATGTGGGCATAGTTGGCATGTCCGGTGTCGAGCGAGACGCGGACCTTGGCGCTTTCGAGCGCCTTGGCGAGGCGCACCCGGTCACGCGGATCCTTGTCCTCGATGTTTTCGATGACGATTTCGCAGCCGATCGTCTCGGCGCGCGCGATCACCTCTGCGAGCGTCGCCTTGACGCGCTCGACGATATTGCCGCGATTGTCAGGATAGAGATCGAGATTGTTGTGGTCCCAGGTCGTGAACGGCGAATGGATCACCATCTGTGTCGCGCCGAGGAATTCGGCGGCATCAAGGCCCTGGATCAGGCGCTTGGTCACGGCCTGGCGGATCATGGGATCGTGGCTGTCGATCTTGAAGCCCCAGAACGGACCGTGGATGCCGAGCCGGCCGGTATGACCGGAGAGCATCTGCTTGATCTCGCCGGCAGTGCTGCGCCAGTCGCCGTCGAGAAGATCGGCGCGGAAGAAATCCTGGATCTCGAGATCGCGCTGCCGATCGAGAAGCCAGTCGCGATGCGCGGGGATGGATTTGATGGACAATGCTGCGCCCAGCACCGGCTTCGACATGGTTTGCTCCTTGATCGTCAGCGATGACGGGAGCAGCGCTAGACCAGTTCAATGACAGGCCGGTGAAATGCGGGTTCCGCAGTGTGAAGAGATGTGGACATCTCCTGGCGCGCTCCCGTTTCGTGCCGTCACGATCACGGCGCCGATGCCGAACGGACACAGCGCAAGCGGTATCTGTGTCCGTAGTGATCCGGAATGGAATCCTATCGCGATGTCACGTACATCGCGTGCATCGATCGGCGGCCACTTCCAAGGGCATCACCCTCTGATCGCGCTACATGGGGTTGGGGGACCGCATGGGGCGGGGGATTGAAGGCTGGGGCAAGGTGACGAGGTCCGGACTCCTAGGCACTCCGGACCTCGAAGCTTTCTGAGATTGAACGCAGCAACGCGCCGTCCGGTTGGGGCATCCGGGCGGCGCGTTGTCGTTTGAAGAGAGCGGCCCCTGAAGCCCCGCTCACATTGCATCTTTTAGCGTCAGTCTTGCCGTGAACGTCACGCTGGTCTTGCCGACCAGCGCCATGCCTTCGACGCCGGCGCCGCCGGCGGAATAGTCACCCGAGAAGCCGCAAGTGACCTCCCTGCCACCGAACGCCAGCGTTCGGCCGACTGCTTCGGTGTGCTGGTTGACGATCAAGTCGCCACGCCACTTGCCGTTCCGGAAGGTGTAGGTGCCGGTGTAGTAGAAATAGCTGTCGCCGCCCATGATGCGTCCGTCGCAGAGCACGACCACGCCCCTCGCCTGCCCGCGCTTGCCGTCGCGCATTTCGATGTCGAAGATGTAGAGGCCGTTGACGACCCTGGCCTCCGCCGCTTTCGCCTCATCCCCGGCCGACATCCGATCATCTCCCCAACAATCCGCCCCGATCAGTTCGGCACGTTCCGCTCGAGATCCTCGAGCCAGGCCACCGCGCTCGAATCCGAAGGCGCGCGCCAGTCGCCGCGGGGCGACAGCGAGCCGCCCGCCGAGACTTTTGGCCCGTTCGGCATCGCCGAGCGCTTGAACTGGCTGAAGGCGAAGAAGCGGCGCAGGAACACTTCGAGCCAGCGGCGGATATCCTTGAGATCATAGGCCTTGCGCCGGTCATTCGGGAATGCCGGCGGCCATTCGCCCTTGGCGACGTCCTTCCACGCGTGCTGCGCCATGAAGGCGATCTTGGACGGCCGCATGCCGAAACGCAGCGTGTAGAACAGGTTGAAATCCTGCAGCTCGTACGGGCCGACGGATGCTTCGGTGCTCTGCGGCTTCTGGCCGGGCTCCACCGGCACCAGCTCGGGCGAGATTTCGGCAACCAGGATCGAGCCAAGCGTGCGGTTGACGTCGCCGCTGAACTGCTTCGATGCGATGACCCAGCGGATCAGATGCTGGATCAGCGTCTTCGGCACGCCGGCATTGACGTTGTAATGTGCCATCTGGTCGCCGACACCATAGGTGCACCAGCCGAGCGCGAGTTCGGAGAGATCGCCGGTGCCGATGACGATGCCGCCGTGATGGTTGGCGAGGCGGAACAGATAATCCGTGCGCAGGCCGGCCTGCACGTTCTCGAAGGTGACGTCGTAAACCTTCTCGCCTTTGCCGAAGGGATGACCGATGTCCTTCAGCATCTGCGTCGCGGTGGTGCGGATGTCGAGCTCCTGCCAACTCGTCTGCAACGCCTGCATCAGCGCCAGCGCATGGGTCTTGCTCTCGGTGCCGGTGGCGAAGCCCGGCATGGTGTAGGCCAGGATGTTCTCGCGCGGCAGGCCAAGCAGGTCGACCGCCTTGGCGGCGACGATCAAGGCATGGGTTGAATCGAGGCCGCCCGAGACACCGATCACGACGCGCTTGGTGCCGGTGGCGCGCATGCGTTGCACGAGGCCGGCGACCTGGATGTTGTAGGCCTCGTAGCAATCCTGCTCGAGCAGGCTTTCGTCGCTCGGCACGAACGGAAAGCGCTCGACCTTGCGCAGGAAGCCGATGTCGGCGGCCGGCGGCTTCAGCGCGAATGTCACCTTGCGGAAAAACGCCTCGCGCTGGCGGCGATTGTCGTCGAACGTCCCCATCGAGGCACGTTCCTGCCTGAGCAAGTCGAGATCGACGTCGGCATAAGTGATCTGGCCGCCCTGGCGGAAGCGCTCGCCCTCGGCCAGCAGCACGCCGTTCTCATAGATCGAGGTCTGGCCATCCCAGGCGAGATCCGTGGTCGATTCCCCGGCGCCGGCGGCGGAATAGACGTACGCCGCAAGGCAACGCGCCGATGTCGATTGGCAAAGCAGCGCGCGTGATCGCGCCCGGCCGATCGTAATCGGGCTGCCCGAGAGATTGACCAGCACGCTGGCGCCCGCAAGCGCGAGCTCCGCAGACGGCGTCACCGGGATCCACATGTCCTCGCAGATCTCGACACCGACGGTGAGACCCGGAACATCCTCGGCCGAGAACAGGAGGTCGACGCCGAACGGCGCGTGCAACCCGCCGAATGTAATCGTCTCTCCGGCCACGCCGGTGCCGGAGGCGAAATGCCGGCCCTCGTAGAACTCGCGGTAGGTCGGCAGGTAAGACTTCGGCACCACGCCGAGAACGTTGCCGCGATGAATGACGACGGCGCAGTTATAGATGCGATGGCCAAAGCGCAGCGGCGCGCCGACGATCAGGACCGGCGTCAGTCCCGCGGAGGCCTCGACGAGCCCTGCGAGGCCGCGCTCGACCGCATCGAGCAGTGGATCCTGCTTGACCAGATCCTCGATCGCATAGCCGGACAGGCACAGCTCGGGAAACACGGCGACCGCTACCGACTGCTCATGGCAGGCGCTGGCCGCCGCCAACACAGCCTTCGCGTTGGCCGAGGGATCGGCGACATGGGAGGTGGTGACACAGGCCGCCACGCGCGCAAATCCGTGGGCGTAGATCGAGTGGAAAGTCATCGAGCGCAGTACCCTTGATATCTTCGCTGCCGAAGCCGTCAGTTCCAGACCATATGTAGCCCATCGCCCCCGTCCCGTGCAGGCCATCCGCCGTCATGCATAACGGATTTGCGCGGTGGTCTGCCCTGCGCCTTTGGCTCAGGCGCTGCGGGCCAGCACGCCGGACAAATCGCCGCGCAGCCATTCTGCAATCCGCGGCCAGGCGTGCGCGTGGGTGCGCGCACCCATGAACAGGCCGAGGTGATTGCTCGGCTCGGACGCCGCCGCGATGAAAGCCGGCGGCGTGCCGAGGAGAGCCGCGGTGGCGAGCGCCTGCGCAGCCGGCACGACCTCGTCGTCGAGCCCGGCCAGCAGGAAGACCGGCGCCTTGACGTCCTTCGGATCGACCCTGCGGCCAAGAGCAACGAAACTGCTGCCGGCGATCTGGTTTTCCCGGAAAATCCGGTGGACGATCTCCAGATAATATTTGCCCGGCAGATCGAGCGTCTCGGCGTTCCAGCGCTCGAAACGCGCGAGCAGCGCCGCGCCCTCCGCGCCCGACAGATCTCTCTGCAACGCCGTTATGATGTCGTCGCGGTTCGGCGCCTTGGACCAGAAGTGGAGCATCTCCTCGCCGCGGACATTGCCGCCGCCGCGTGCGACGAGCTGGTCGTAGACCATCTCGGGCGCGTTGCGGGTGAGCCGGCACAACGAGGACTCGATCGACAAATCCACGGGAGCGCCGACCAGCACCAGCCGCCGCACCTTGGCCGGAAAGCGCGCCGCATAAAGCAGCGACAGCCAGCCACCCTGGCACAGGCCGATCAGATCGACCGGCGCGCCGATCTCGTCGATGGCGACGTTGAGATCGGCGAGATAGCTGTCGATCGAGAAATAGCGCATATCCGGCGTCGCCGAACGCCAATCGGTGAGATAGACCCGGTCGATACCGCCGGTCTGCAGCGACTGCACCACGCTGTGACCGGGGGCAAAATCGGCGATCAGGGCCCGATGCAGCGCATAGGGCGCACAGACCAGCGCCGGCTGGCCGGACCGCGTCTGCGAGCAATCGCGCAAGCGCATCGTCGCCAGTTCGAGCGCCACGGTGCTCGGGGTCGTCCAGGACAAGGTGCTCTCGTCCTGCTCCGCCGGACCGCGCTCCAGCCACCAGAAGCAGCTGTCCATGGCGAGGCGCGCGGCTGCAAACGGCCACAGCAGCGGGTCGTCCGGGACGGACCCCTTCGCACCGCTCTGTTTGCCGGCCTGGTTTACCATGGCTATCTCACGATCGTCACAGGAACGCCTCCAGGCTCACGATGGAGATGCCGAGGTCCCGAAAACTCCGATGGGTCGCGGCGACCGAGCCGTCGAGATCGATGCCACGGCAGGCGTCCTCGATGACGACGACCTCGAATCCTGCCTTGCGGGCGTCCTCCGCCGAGAAGCGGACGCAGAAGTCGAGCGCGAGGCCGGCGACGAACACGGTCTTCAGCTCACGTTCGCGCAGATATCCAAGCAGGCCGGTCGGCGTCCGCTTGTCGTTCTCGAACAGCGCCGAAAAGGAATCGATGCCACGGCGAAAGCCCTTGCGCATCACGAGGTTCGCCCTGACCACATCGAGATCGCGATGGAACTCCGCGCCCGAGCTACCCTGCACACAATGCGCCGGCCAGAGTACCTGGGTGCCGTAGTCGAGCTCGATGATCTCGAACGGATGCTTGCCCGCATGATTCGGCGCAAACGAGACATGGTCGCGCGGATGCCAGTCCTGGGTCAGCACCACATTGGCGAATTTTTGGGCGATCCGGTTGACGGCGGGGACCACCTTCTCGCCGCCGGGAACGGCGAGCGCACCGCCGGTGCAGAAATCGTTCTGCACGTCGATCACCAGCAGCACGTCGCGGTCGGAAATCTGCATCGTCGGGCTCATTCGATGTGCCCGGCGCGCCGGCGCCGGACAGGTCTCCTTAGTGTCGGCCTTCCCGGGCCGCTTCGCAACCGCCAGCGCCGTGCAACGCCCCGCGCGAATTGGTCACCGGACGGCCGCCAGGATGCAACGGTTTGGCCTCGTCCGTGTTGACTAGGCGCACCCAAGGGCGGATTCTCGCACTGTCCGCGACTACGCGGAGCGGGTCGAAGATGTGGAGGACAGGGTTGCCGGGCCACAAGGCGGCGGCAGCCACGAGGTCATGAATATCGGCAAGACAGGACAGATTCTTCTCGCCGATATCGGCGGCACCAATGCGCGCTTCGCGCTGATCCGAAGCGAATTCGGCCACGGCGACCTGAGCAACGTCGACCAGACCGGGCCGATCGATTACGTCAAGGTCGCCGACTTCCCGACCGTCCGGGAAGCCATCGCAGACGTGCTGGCGCGCCGGTCAGGCGGCGCGCCGCCGCAAAGAGCCGTGCTGGCCGTGGCGGGTCCCGTCACCAACAACCGCTGCGTCATGACCAACAGCCCCTGGGTCATCGACGGCAACGAGTTGCAGCCGGCTCTCGGCTTCGACAGCGTCCATGTGCTGAACGATTTCGAGGTGGTGGCTTGGTCCCTGCCCGCCCTGCAGCTCGCCGATCTGATCCCGCTCGGCGGAGGCGATGGCCTGCCCGGAGAGCCGCTCCTGGTGGTCGGACCCGGAACCGGCTTTGGCGTCTCCTGCCTGGTCGAGCGCCATGGCGCGCGGCTGGCGGTCGTTACCGAAGCCGGACACGCGACCCTTCCGGCGGAGAACGAGCGCGAGGAACGTGTGATCGCGTGCTTGCGCCGGCGCCTCGGCCACGTCTCCATCGAGCGTGGCGCACTCTCGGGTTCAGGACTGCAAAACCTCTACGAAGCCCTGGCCGAAGTCGACGGCGCTCAGGTGCCGCATCGCGAGGCTGCCGCCATCACCAAGGCGGCGCTGGAGGGCAATTGTTCCGTTAGCCGCGCGGCGCTGGAGATGTTTTGCGCCATCCTTGGCTCGGTCGCCGGCAATCTCGCGGTAACGTTCGGCGCGCGCGGCGGTGTCTATGTCGCCGGCGGTATCGTGCCGCGCTTTCCCGAGTTCCTTCTCGCCTCCGCGTTCCGGGCGCGCTTCGAAGCCAAGGGACGCTTCCGGGATTATCTACGCAATATCCCGACCAGGCTCGTGATCAAGCCGGATGCGAGCTTCGTCGGCCTGAAAATGTTCGCCGACTCCAACCCGAATTGAACTTGGGGTGTCCTCCCCGCTCACGGCTGCAGTCATGCACAGCTGATTGCGGCGCACGTGCGGTTCCAGGCATGAACGTGCTTGCCTGGGTGTTCCGGATGAGAAACAATCCTGCCGTGTGTGTGGCGTAGTTGCGGGGGCGTGACATGCGTAAGCAGGATTTTGGTTTCGACTATCACCGCTATCACCGCCTGCTGAGCCAGGCGGATGACGAAGGCAAGCGGTTGGCCCTGATCGACCTTCTGATCGAGGAAAAGGCGCGAGACCGGCTGGCCGCCCAGCGCGCTTCGGACCGCGCGGCGATGACGGCCCACACCATCGCCACCGTGCTGAAGAACGGCCGCAACTGAGACTTGCAATCCGGCCCGCGGCGCCCGAGAACGCGGGATCCAACTCGGATTTCGTTAAGGATGCCTCGCAATCCGATGTCAAACTCTCTGCTCTAGCGTTCCCCCACCTGATGCAATTCAGGGTCAACAAGGGGGCAATGAAACATGAGCATGATTTCGATCGCCGCGATGCCGGCCGTCGTCGAAACGCGTTTCGCCGAATCGTCCTTCAAGACCATTTTGCTGTTCTGCTGCACGGGCCTGGTCACCTCGTTCGGCCTGATGGCGTACGGCATTGACCTCAGCGCCGGCCTGATGTGAGACCGCGACAAATTCCGTCGCCAAATGGCCGCCCCTGACGGGCGGCCATTTTCATTGGACTATCTCAGTGCGGCGTCTTCGCCGTCACGAGTGCGGTGTCTTCGCCGTCACCAGTGCGGCGTCTTCGCCGTCGCTCAGTGCGGCGCTTTGACCGAGGCTCCCGGAAACAAGGAATCGATCATCGCCTTGAGCTGATCCATTGCGATCGGCTTGCGCAGGATCGGCCTGCGCCGGAGCAAGGACGGCAACAATTCCGGACCGTACCCCGTGGCGAACATGAACGGCTTTCCACGCCGTTCGATCAGGTCGGCGACGGGATCGACGTAGACGCCCATCAGATTGATGTCGAGGATGGCCATATCGTATTGCGCAGTCATGGCGAACGCGCTCGCGTCCCGGACATTGTCCGCTTCCGCGACGACGTGGTGGCCGAGTTCCACCACCATGTCGGCCATCATCATCCGGATCAACGCCTCGTCTTCGACCAGGAAAACGGAGAGTCCGTCCGCCATATCAACCCCGCAGTCAGATTCCAGAGTTGATCATAACTCAATTGCGGAGAAGATTCACGAATTCGTGCGGGCGCCGTTAATTCACGCCCGCCCGATCCGATTCAACTGGATCAATCCAATCCTCGCTCGTGGCTCAGCCGCACCATCTCCTGAATGAAGACCTGCTTCTGCTTGTCATCGAGGCTCGAAAACAGCGGCTCGGCAGCGTCGGCGACATTGCGCTGATCGGCGGCGCGATCGATCAGGAACTGCGCCTCGTTGCGCATCTGCTCGATGATGTCGTCGGGTGGATCCCGCTTGGCGCGCGCAACCCGCAAGTTGAGCCGCTCCGCACCATTATGTCCCAGGTAGTGCATTGCGCTGGAGAAGCCGTACCAGTGCTTCTCCTGATCAGCCGTGAGGTTCAGCTGGGTCTTGATCCGCTCGATATAAGAATCGCTGTTGGCGACGATCTGTTCCGCGCTCTGCTGCGGCGCGCCGGGCTGGGTGAGGACCGTGACGTCCTTATTGTCCTTGCCTTGATTAGGTGCGTTCTTGGCCTCCTTGCTCGCCTTGGCGCCCTTGCCCGCTTTGGCGCCCTTTGCATCCTTGTCTTTGGCATCCTTGTCCTTGGCCGCGCCCTGCTGCTTGGCATCCTTGCCGGCATCCTTGGCGGCCGGGGCCTGATTGCCATTGTTGCCGACGCCGAGCACGCCGGTGAAGACGCCGACCACGCCGCCGATTGCACCGCCGAGCACGCCACCGACCGGACCTGCTGCCTTGTTTCCGGCCGCAGCGCCGTCCTGAACGCCTTTGACCAAGCCTTGAGCATGGGCCACTGTGGGCGCGCCGAGCAGCAGCGTAAGCACGGCCCCCAGCGCGAGCCATCGCCGCAAGTGAAGCCGCGCTGACGGCGCCGGGTTGATCATTCTCGTCTCCATCGTCGATCTGATTGGCCTGTTGGGGCGAGGTCACCCGCCAAGTGCGACACTATCGTTTCCGTCCCTTCGCGGTCCAGACGCAGCCGAGCGCTGTCCACGCCCGAAAACGCTTTCGCGCGAAGCGGTTATGCAGGCTTATTCGAAACTGCGGCGTAATTGCGCACCGATCGTTCCAGACCGGTTCATCCGACGTGTGCGTTGCAAAAAACAAGCGATCGCAACTGACGGGCGGCTCAGCGCTCCCGCGATCCAGCACACAACGTAAGTTCTAGGCGTGAGCCGTTCGGCTTTCTCGACAGACGCGATCAATCATGATCTGATCGCGCTACCAATTTGCTGCGGCCTGCGTGATTTGCTCACCTGGGCCGACGGCGTCAATAAGAAAATCCAACCACAAGAAACTTGAAAAGAAGTCTCAGAGGAAACTCCAACAACAAACACCCAGGCGAGGAAACGAGATGTCACGCAAGAAACTGACGCGACGTCAATTTGTGGCTGCCACTGCACTGTCCTCCGCGGCGCTGGTGACAGCGCCTTACGTCCGGGGCGCTAACGCCGCCGGCAAGCTCTCGATCGGCTTCTGGGACCATTGGGTGCCAGGCGCCAACAAGGCCTCGACCGATCTGGTCAATGAATGGGCCGCCAAGGAGAAGGTCGAAGTCTCCATCGACTACATCCCAAGCCAGGGCAACAAGAACCTGCTGACCATCGCCGCGGAAGCGCAGGCAAAGTCAGGTCATGATATTTTCGCGATGCCGACGTGGTGGGCCCATTCCAACGCCGACCAGTTGGAGAACGTTGCCGACATCATGGGGCCGATCATCGCGGAGAACGGCGAGGTGAACGGCACGGTCAAATATCTGGGCATGTCCGGGAGCAAATGGCTCGGCGTCCCGGCCTGCGTCGGCAGTCAAATCAAGGGGCCCTGCTCCCGCATCGATTTGATGAAGAAGCACGCCGGCATCGACGTGCAGGCGATGTATCCGGCCGGCTCTGAACCGAAAGCGGATGACTGGACGCTCGAAACATTCCTGAAAGCTGCCGAAGCCTGTCACAAGGCCGGCGTCCCGTTCGGTATCGGCCTCGGCGAGACCACCGACAACGTCGATACGGCGGGCGCGATTTTCCTTTCGTTCGGCGCCCAGCTCGTGGACGCCAAGGGCAATCTCACCGTCAAGACCGATGCGGTTCGTCAGGCGCTCGATTTCTACAAGAAGCTGATCGGCTTCCTGCCGCCCGATGTCGCAGCCTGGGACGACGCATCCAACAATAAATGGCTGGTCTCCGGCCGAGGTGCGATGATCATGAATCCGCCGAGCGCCTGGGCGGTCGCCAAACGCGACGCGCCGCAGGTTGCGGAGCAATGCTGGACGCACGGATTCCCGAAAGGGCCGAAGGGGCGCTTTGCACCCTACCTGCCCTATTTCTGGAGCATCTGGAACTTCTCCAAGAACAAGGAGGCAGCGAAGAGCCTGCTCATCGCGTTGTCGAAGCCGGCAGCCATCGAAAAGATGGTCAACGCCAGCGGAGGCTACGATTTGCCCGCTTATGAGAAGCTCACAACGCTGAAGGTTTGGCAGGAAGAGGGTCCGCCGAAAGGGACGCTCTTTCACTATCCAAATCCCTACAAGCATCAGACGTTGTCGATTGCAGCCTCTCCCGCGCCGCCGAAGATCGCACAGCAGATCTACGCGCAAGCCACGCTCACCAAGATGTGCCTGCGGTATCATCAGGGCGAAGCGATGGAAAAGACGCTCGCCTGGGCCGAAGGCGAGTGTGAAGGCTTCATGCGGAGCTAAGCCGGACAGGCTCGCCGCAACGGCATGAAGCCGTCCGCGGCGAGTCCTCCGTCTCACTCACTTGGCGAGAACCGGCAGCTTCGGTTCTCGCACCTTCCAAGAGTCGGGTTGATCGCCCAAATCGCGCAAGGAAAATGCATCATGGCGGATGTCGCATTGCAGCCGAACACGGTCGGCGCAGCGCAACCGGTGCGAAAACGCTCCGGTTTGAAAAAGGCACTCAAACGCAAATCCACCGCGGCGTTCCTGATGACGTTGCCGCTGATCATCCTCATTGCACTTCTGGTGCTTTATCCTGCGTTCTATTCGCTGCATCTGGCGACCCTCAACAAGTCGATGCAAAGATTCGTCGGTTTCGGTAACTTCGAGTTCCTGTTCAAGCGCGACACGTTCTGGCTTGTCGTCAAGCAATCCTGCATCTTCGCCATCACCGCCGTTTTGTTCAAGGCGCTGATCGGGTTCATCGTCGCCCACTTCGTCCATAACATTCCGGCCAAAGGTCAGCGCAAATGGCGCGGCATGCTGCTGGTGCCCTGGGTCATCCCGCCCGCGATGAGCACGCTCGCATGGCTTTGGCTGTTCGATCCCTCCTACAGCGCGTTCAACTATACGCTGTCGTTTTTCGGGATCGGGCCGATCCCGTGGACGGGTGATGCCGACTGGGCGCGCTTTTCCGTGATCCTGGTCAACGTCTGGTACGGCGCGCCATTCTTCATGATCATGTATCTGGCTTCCCTGAAATCGGTGCCCGAGCAGCTCTATGAAGCCGCGGCGATCGACGGAGCCAATTGGTGGCAGCGCATCTGGTACGTGACGCTGCCGATGATGCGCAACATCATAGCGATCACGACGTTGTTCTCGCTGATCGTGACCTTCGCCAATTTCGACATCGTGAGAATCCTGACCGCCGGTGGCCCTCTCGACCACACCCACATCTTTGCGACCTGGGCTTTCAGGATCGGCATCGAAGGAAGCGATATTCCGCTTGGCGCAAGCGTCTCCCTGTTCATGGTGCCGATCCTGGCGGTCGCAGCGATATTCATCCTGCGGGACGTCAACAAGCGCGGGAATGAAGCCTGATGAGCTCAGTCACGATAGACAAGGCCGCGCCGAGGCGCACCGTCAAGTTGGGAAGCATGAGCCGCGACCGCAAATGGGCGCTGCGATGGTCGTACTTCTTTCTGACGCTGTTTGCGATCTTCTCGCTGCTGCCGCCCATTTACATGCTGATCACCTCTCTCAAGAGCAGCGCTGAAATCTCGGCGGCGACCAATCCATGGTGGGTTTTCCACCCGACTCTCGAGAACTATGTCGGCCTGCTGACGTCAAACCAGTTCCTGCGGTTCTTCTTGAATTCCGCGCTGGTTTCGATTTTCGTGGTCACCATCACGATGCTGATCAGCGTGCCCGCGGCATTTGCCCTCGCCCGGATGCGGTTCTGGGGGTCGGCCACGCTGGCGACCGGCGTGTTCCTGACCTACCTGATTCCGGACAGCCTGTTGTTCATTCCGCTGTTCAAGGTGTTCGCCCAGTTCGGCGACTGGACCGGCATCCAGCTCATCAACCGCTGGTACGTGCTGCTCTTCATCTATCCGACGCTGACGGTCCCGTTCTGCACCTGGATCATGATCGGATACTTCGCATCGATCCCCAAGGAGCTCGACGAGGCCGCGATCATCGATGGGGCGTCCTGGTTCCAGACGCTGACCCGGATCTTCATTCCGGTGGCGCTGCCGGGACTGATCGCCGCGACCATCTTCGCCTTTACCGTGTCCTGGGCGCAATTCCTCTATCCGCTCGTGTTCACGACCTCCACGGATCAACTCGTGCTGCCGGTCGGCATCATTACCACGCTGATCAAGGGCGACGTCTTCAACTGGGGACAGATCATGACCGGCGCGCTGCTCGGCGCGGCGCCGCCGCTCATCATCTACGCCTTCCTGATGGACTATTACATTGCCGGCCTGACCGCCGGTGCGACAAAGGGTTGATGACCAGGAGCTGAAGTTCGATGGCTGACGTTGCTTTGCGGAAAGTGGTTAAGCGTTACGACGACGTCGAAGCCGTGCGCGGCATCGACCTGGATATCGCCGACCACGAGTTCATCGTGCTGGTCGGTCCCTCCGGCTGCGGCAAGTCGACGACGCTGCGGATGATCGCAGGCCTCGAGGACATCACCGACGGCGACATCATGATCGGCGGCGACGTCGTCAATGACGTGCCGCCGAAAGACCGCGACATCGCGATGGTGTTCCAGAATTACGCGCTCTATCCGCACATGACGGTCGCCGAGAACATGTCGTTCGGGCTCCGGCTCAAGCACTACCCCAAGGCCGAGATCAAGGCGCGGGTGACGGAAGCCGCCCGCCTGCTCGACATCACCGACCTGATCGACCGCAAGCCGAAGCAGCTCTCCGGTGGCCAGCGCCAGCGCGTCGCGATGGGCCGGGCCATCGTGCGAAATCCGAAAGTCTTTCTGTTCGACGAGCCGCTGTCCAATCTCGACGCCAAGCTGCGCGTGCAGATGCGGATCGAGATCAAGAAGGTGCACCAGAAGGTCCGCACCACCACGGTCTACGTCACCCACGACCAGGTCGAGGCGATGACGCTGGCCGACCGCGTCGTGGTGATGAACAAGGGGCGCATCGAGCAGATCGGCACGCCGAACGAGCTCTACCACAGGCCGGCGACGCGTTTCGTCGCCGGCTTCATCGGCTCGCCCGCGATGAACTTCCTGCCGTGCCGGCTCGAGGATCTCGGCGGCACGCTTCAGATCCGCCTCACCGACCGCATCGCCTTTGCGCTGCCGCCGGCCCGCGCGGCGCGTTACAATTCGCTGCCGCGCACCGACAAGCTGCTGCTCGGCCTCCGCCCCGAGCATCTCACCGAGGCGCACGCGCATCTCGGACCGGGCGTTGAGACCTTCGACACCGTGCTCGACGTCACCGAGCCGATGGGCATGGAGACGCTGGTCTATTTCGGCCTCGAGGGCACGCCGGTCTGTGGCCGCGTCGATCCCAATGCCGGCGCCAAGGACGGGGCACCCATGCGTTTGGCGATGGACCTCAATAACATGCACCTGCTAAACGAGGCGACCGGCGTCGTGTTGTGACGCCGGTCCAAGAAACTCGCGCAGGCAGGGGACGATGGCGACCAACAAGAAGAAGATTTTCGTTACACAAACTTTGTCGCAAGGGGCACGCGCCCTCCTCACCCAGCGCGACGATATCGAACTCGTCGAGTTTCCGAACCTGATCTTGGCGAAAGACTTTGAGGCCTTGCTGAAGAGCCATGCGCCGGTTCATGGCGTCGCGCTCGGCGCGACCGCCTTCGGCGAGACCGAACTCGAAGCAGCGAAAGATATGAAGGTCGTCACCCGCATCGGTGTCGGCTACGACGCCGTCGACGTGCCCGCTCTGTCCCGCCGCAAGGTGCCACTGATGGTCGCGGGCAGCGCCAACTCGCCCTCGGTCGCCGAGCAGGCGCTGTTCATGATGCTGACGCTGGCCAAGCGCGCGAAAGAGTTGCACGCCTGCGTCAAGGACGGCAAATGGGCCGACCGGCTCGGCATGCTGCCGTTCGATCTCTACGGCAAGACCGTGCTGATCATCGGCTTCGGCCGCATCGGCACCCGTACCGCCAAGCGGTGCCTGGCGATGGAAATGACCGTGCAGGTCTACGATCCCTACAGGCCGGCCGCCGAGATCAAGGCCGTCGGCTGCGAGCCCGTCGCCGACCTCGATGCCGCGCTGCCTCAAGCCGATTTCGTCACCATCCACTGCCCGAAGACGCCGGAAACGATCGGCCTGTTCGATGCCGACAGGATCGGCCGGATGAAGCCGAAATCCTGTCTCATCAACACCGCGCGCGGCGGCATCGTGAAGGAAGCCGCGCTGTACGACGCCCTGGTCTCCGGCAAGCTCGCAGGCGCCGGGATCGACGTGTTTGAGGTGGAGCCGCCGCCGGTCAGCAACGCGCTGTTCGCGCTGCCCAACGTCATCATCGCCCCGCACGTCGCCGGCGTCACCGTCGAGGCGGTGAGCCGCATGAGCGAACAGACCGCGCGCAATATCCTGAGTGTGCTGGACGGCGATCCCATCCGGCAGAACATCATCAACCAGGACGTGCTCGGCTGAACAAGCCGACGGCGGGCGAACAATATGCCCGCCTTCGGATGGCCAGAATGCGTCCCATTTTGGTGCAGATCGAGCCCCAACTCAGCCTTAATCAAACGCGCGTAATGGTGCCGGAAGCGCGGCGGCAGTGGGACAGACTGGCTGGCGCGTCGAGCTGGAGGATGGACCCTTGTCAGAAATCGACCCGACCGACCATGCGCTGGCGACCATAGCCAGCATTCTGGAGCACCCCGAGCCCGTCCTCGTCATTCGCAAAACCGAGACCGAGATCGTGGTCACCGGAGAGCGCGAGCATATGGACTCCGACGAACAGCAGGTCGTCGACGAGTATCCGGTCGTCGACGAGCATCAGTCAGTCGAAGAGCATCCGGTGGTCGAAGAGCAGCCGCTGGTGCCGGAGCACATCGACGGCGACGGCTATAGCAAGGTCGGGCCTGGACCGATGGTCGCGATCCGGCTCAAATGGACGGTTCATCGCGGCGATGACGACCAGTTCTACGTCCACGAGACCATCGGCGAGCAATCCGTTCCCGTGATTAGCGGCCCGATGACGAGCGAGGCCGCCATGCGCTTCGTCGACGAGCACGAGGACGAGGCACACCGTCGCTTCGAAGAACTGCGCAGCGAGATCGCCGGCCGCAGCTCGCTCGCCGATTACGAGCGCAAGGGCGAAGCGTAAGCTCTACCGCCTGCCGAGATAATCCTTCTTCGCGAGCTCGACGCCTGCGTGCCGCAGCAGGTCGTAGGCGGTCGTGACGTGAAAGAAGAACTGCGGGACACTGAAGGTCAGCAGCAGCGCTCGCCCGGTGAAGGGCAGCTCGGTCCCGTTCTTCAGCCTGAAGAAGACATTCCGCTCCGCCGCCGCATCGATCTCCGCGCGCGGCAGGCTTTCGATGAACTCGATCGAGGTTGCGATCCGGGCCTGCAGTCCCGCCATGTCGTGCTCCAGCGCCGGCAGCGCCACCGGCTCGCGCTCCGCCAGCAAGGCCGGGGCGACCACCGCATGCCGGCAGGCCTCGCCGACCTGCTGCGCCAGATCGTACATGTTCGGGGCCAGCCGCATACCGAGCAGAATCGCCGGATTGAACTTGCGGGTCTCCGCATAGGCCACGCCCTTGTCGAGCAGCCCCGACAGGTTGCGCAAATGCGGGACGAAGAGGCCGACAGAGGCTTCGTACATCGAGATCGTCACGTCGAAATTCCCTTCAATTCCATCTCGCCAGCGCCTGGCATCTGATCTAAATCCACCCCTCAAGAGCTGCACAATGACAGCTCGCGCAGGGGTGGAGAAGAGATGATCGTTCGAATGGCTGTTCGAATCCTGGCGGCGTTGGCCGTGGCGTTGCTGGCAGATCTTTCGGCCCACGCGCAGCAGGCGCCCTCGCGCCTCGACGAGATCGTCAAGCGCGGCACCTTGCGGGTCGGCATGACCGGCGACTACAAGCCCTTCACCTATCTGGACAAGGCAACGCAGAAATTCAGCGGTTTCGACGTCGACATGGCCGAAGCACTCGGCAAGGCGCTCGGGGTCAAGGTCGAGTTCGTGCCCACGGCCTGGCCGAAGCTGATGAAGGATTTCGAGGCCGACCAGTTCGACATCGCCATGGGCGGCGTCTCGGTCACGCTCGACCGGCAAAGGAAAGGCTTCTTCACGACGCCGATCATGCGCGAGGGCAAGACGCCGATCGCCCGCTGCGCCGATGTCGGCAAGTACCAGAGCATCGCGGACATCGACAAGAAAGGCACGCGCGTGATCGTCAATCCCGGCGGCACCAACGAACGCTTTGCCCGTGCCAACGTCAGGGATGCAGAGATCACCGTCTTCTCCGACAATACCGTGATCTTCGACGAGATCGCCAAGGGCAACGCCGATCTGATGATGACGGACGCCTCCGAGACGCGCTACCAGCAGAAGCAGCATGCCGACGTACTGTGCGCGGTGCATCCCGAAAAGCCGTTCGACTTCTCCGAGAAGGCCTATTGGCTCCAGCGCGACATGGCGCTGAAGGCCTTCGTCGACCAGTGGCTGCACATTTCCATGGAGGACGGCAGCTACAAGAAGATCTACGCCGCCTGGTTCGACTAGAGCGTTTTTGCGCGAATTCAGTGCCGGTTCGCGCCAAGGAAAACACGGTGACCTGAGAAGCTGGAACGTGGCTCCGATCACGCCGGAACGGCGCTTCAGGCCGCGTCCTCGTGTCGCTTGCCCCCGCCAAACTTTGGACCGGCCCCGGGTCTATTGAACCGGAAACCGCAGGACGGCGACTCATACGGACGACAGTGATCTAGATCACTTTTTGCAGTCGGGCCGGCGCGTAAGCGTCGGTGCGGGGACCAACTGTTCAGGAGATGGAAATGAGGAAGCTGTTGGCCACGGCCGCATTCCTTTTGGCGAGCACTGCTGCGCAGGCGCAGTACACCTTCGAATATGGCGGGCGTACCATCCGCATCGACCCGGACCGCGGCACCGTGCAGATCCCGGGCGTGTACGACAACACCGGCCAGGGCAAGGCGAAGAAAGCCAAGAAGAACGAGGCGACCCCGGGCCAGCAGGCACCGCAGCAAGCCACGGTCGAGCCGCAAACGCCGGCTGCGCCTCCGGCCCCCGCCCCGACGACCACCGCGCCGGCCGCCGCCGCACCGGTGCCCGCGCCTGCCCCCGCGGCCGCAGCACCACCGTCGGCTCCCCCGCCAGCGACCGCCAGCAATCCGCCGGCCGAGACCGCCGTCTTGCCGCCGCCCGCGCCTCCTCCGGCCCCCGCGCCGGTCGAGCAGCAGGCAGCACCCGCCGCACCTCCGCCGGCCCCGACCGTGGCTGCGGCACCTCCGGCTGTAGCCCCGCCTCCTCCGCCCGCGCCGGCTCGTCCCCCCGTTCAGGCCGCCGCCGTCGCGCCGCCAGCGCCTGCAGCCGCGCCCACGCGTGATCTCAATTCACCGCTCGGCGTCTGGCTCACCGAGGAGAAGGAAGGCAAGGTCCGCATCGAGCAATGCGGCAACAACCTTTGCGGCTATTCGGTCGACAGCAAATCGAACCAGAACGGCGAGCAGGTCCTGATCAACATGAAGCCCGGCAAGGACCAGAAATGGTCCGGCCGCATCCTCGATCCGAACTCCGGCTCGACCTACGATTCGACGATCGCGCTGAAGGGCACCGACCGCCTGCGCGTGCAGGGCTGCGCCTTCGGCGGCATGTTCTGCGGCGGCCAGACCTGGACGCGCGTGAATTGAGTTCGAGCCGGACGTCCTGACCGAGACAAGGGAGCCCGTGATCCGGGTCCCCTTGCTTTTGGTCGCGGCATTATCGTGACGTGCGCAACCTCACACAGCCCCGTCGCCGCGTGACAGCCCTCACATCGACGGTTCCGCACGCGTGCCACGATCCCCGCATGATCAACCACAGGGGCGTGTCATGAACGGCTTTCGCAAGGCTCTCTTCGCCACCATTGTCGCCGTCGCCTTCCCGCTGACGCAGGCAGGCGCGGCAACCTCCAATTTCGATGGTGCATGGAATGTCCGCATCTCGTCATCGAGCGAGACTTGCGGCAACGGCGCAACGGTCTCGATCGGCATCAGCAACGGCCAGATCGCCTCGAGCAACGCCGCGGTGTCGGCGTCGGGCCGCGTGGCGGATGCCGGCAGCATCAACGTCACCTTGAGCACCGGCATCAAGCGCGCCGTCGGCTTCGGCCGGCTCAGCGGCACCTCTGGCTCCGGCACCTGGCGCGGGCCGATGTGCAAGGGCACGTGGACGGCGGAGAGGATGTAAGTTTGCCGTGTTCAGGACGCACTGCAACGCGCAGCGTTGCTGCGCAGAGCCGGGACCCAGCCCTCTTGGTTGCTGGAACATTCTGCTTCACGGATCGGCGACGCATCGCCTTGGGGCGATGCGTCTTGACCGGGACACGAGGCGTCAGCCCAGCGCCGCCCCGTAGTCCGCGTCCGTGACCGGCTCAAGCCAGGTCGAGTAGACGCCATCGAGCGCTTCCTGCATGGCGATGTGGCACATGCCGTTGGTCGGCGAGGCCCCGTGCCAGTGCAGCTCACCCGGCGGAATCCAGACGGTGTCGCCGGGGCGGATTTCCCTGACCGGGCCGCCCTTGGTCTGGACGCGGCCGACGCCGGAGATGACATAGAGCGTCTGCCCGAGCGGATGGTGATGCCAATTGGTGCGCGCGCCCGGCTCGAACGCGACCCGCGAGCAGTTCAGCCGTGCCGGCGCGGGCGCCATGATCACGGGGTCCTGCCACACGGTGCCGGTGAAGTTTTCCTTGGGCGCGCGGCGGGTCGGCCGCGTACCTGCAACAGTGATCTCCATGGGGTGTCCTCGCTTCCGTTACTTCTTGCTGGCGGCGTAGCGCGCCTTGGTCTCGGCGTTCATGGGATAGAGGCCCGGCAGCACGGCGCCGTTGTTCACCTCGTTGACGATCCAGGCTTCCATGCGTTCCTGCTCGACGCCCTCGTTGAGCACGTGGTCGAGCATCGCCTGCGGGATCAGCACGCAGCCGTCCTGGTCGGCGACCACGATGTCGTTCGGAAAAACGGCAACCCCGCCGCAGCCGATCGGCTCGCCCCAGCCGACGAAGGTCAGGCCGGCCACGGAGGGCGGCGCGGAATAGCCGTCGCACCACACCGGGAGATTGGTGCCGAGCACGCCCTCGACGTCACGCACGACGCCATCGGTCACGAGCGCGGTGACGCCGCGCTTCATCATGCGGGCGCAGAGGATGTCGCCGAAGATGCCGGCATCGGTGATGCCCATGGCATCGACCACGGCAATGCAGCCCTCCGGCATCGCCTCGATCGCTGTGCGGGTCGAGATCGGCGACGACCAGGATTCCGGCGTCGCCAGATCCTCGCGCGCGGGCACGAAGCGCAGCGTGAAGGCCGGCCCCACCAGACGCGGCAGGCCCGGGCGCAGCGGCCGCGCGCCCCGCATCCACACATTGCGCAGGCCCTTCTTCAGCAGGACCGTGGTGATGGTGGCAGTGGTGATGCCGGCGAGGATCTTGCGGGCTTCGGGGGACAGCGACATGGAAACAGACGAGCTCCGGAGATGCGGGAAACAACGCGCGCATCTTGCGAGCCGCAGCCCTTGCGTCAAGGGCCAAGAGGCTAACAATTACGCAGGGCCGGTGGGCCGTTATGCGACGCGATAACAAGGCTTTATCGGCTTCCCCTGCATTAATTTATTGGACTTGCGGGCGCATTTACGCGAAGCAGGGTCGAGGCGGAACTCAAGATCGAGCCCGCGTATTCCCTCAAGGCCCAACTTCGACAGCTCATGGCCGTGCCGCTCCCTCCGCCCCGCCTTCTGCCCAGTGGCGACAGCGCCGTCGCGGTCGAGTTCAGCCGCACCATCGACGACGATGCCAACCAGCGCGTGCTGGCGCTGGACAAGGCGCTTGCAGCGAGCCCCATCGATGGCATCACCGAGACTGTGCCGACCTATCGCTCGCTGCTGGTGCATTACGATCCCGGCAAGATCGGTTTCGATGCGCTTGGCGAGAAGCTGCTGCCGATTGCCATTCAGCCGCCGCCCCCGGTGACCAGGGCGCGCCGCTGGCGCATTCCCGTCGCCTATGGCGGCGAGCATGGCATCGACCTCGAGGATGTCGCCAAGGCGCTCGACACCACGCCGGACGACATCGTCGCCCGACATGCGGGCGGCGACTACAAGGTGGCCATGATCGGATTCACGCCGGGCTGGTCCTATCTCAGCGGCCTCGACAAATCCCTGCACATGTCGCGCCGGCAGTCGCCGCGGCTGCTGACGCCCGCCGGCACGATCTCGATCGGCGGCGTTCAGGCCGGGATCCAGTGCCTGGCCGCCCCGAGCGGCTGGCATCTGCTCGGCCGCACGCCGGTCAGAACCTATCAGCTCCACCGCAATCCGACTTTCCTCACCGAACCCGGTGATCGCGTGACGTTTTTCGCCATCGACCACAAGGAGTTCGAGGAGCTGGATCGCGCTGCGGAAGCCGGCGAGATCGTCGCCGAGCAGGTGATCGCATGAGCCGCCTCGTCGTCGCCAGCATCGGCCCGGCCAGCTCCGTGCAGGACGGCGGACGCCACGGTGCGCAGCGCTACGGCCTGACGGTCAGCGGCGCCATGGATCGGCTGTCGCTGGCCGCGGCGAATACGCTGGTCGGCAACGCGCCGTTCGCAGCCGCTGTCGAGATCGGCCCGTTCGGCGCCGTCTTCACCGCGCATGACGGCGCGGTGCGCGTGGCGATTTCAGGCGCGCCGCGCAATGCGGACGTCGCAGGAAGCCCGGTCGCGATGGACAATTCGGTGACGCTGAAGGACGGCGAGACGCTGACGCTGGGCTTTGCCCGCGGCGGCGCCTTCACCTATCTCGCGATCGAAGGCGCCATCAAGGGCGAGCCGGTGTTCGGCAGTCTCGCCGTCAATGCCCGCGCCGGCCTCGGCAGCCCTTACCCGCGCCCGCTCCAGGCCGGCGACGAATTCAGCGTCGATGCCGCAAGCGGTGCGCCGGAGCTTCGGATCGAACTGCCGAAGCCGGTGAGCGGCCCGATCCGCGTCCTGCTGGGCCCGCAGGACGACGAGTTCGACGACGCCAACAAGGCGCTGTTCCTGGACAGCGAGTGGAAGATCTCGGCGACCTCCGATCGCATGGGCTATCGGCTCGAGGGCCCTGCCATCAAGCATCTGCACGGCCACAACATCGTCTCCGACGGTACCGTCAATGGCAGCATCCAGGTGCCCGGCAACGGCGCGCCGATCGCGTTGATGATGGACCGCGGCACCTCCGGCGGTTATCCCAAGATCGCAACGGTGATCACCGCCGATGTCGGCCGCCTCGCCCAGACCTCGGCGGGAACCGCGTTCCGTTTCAAGGCGGTCAGCATGGCCGAGGCGCAGGACGAGGCCAAGAAGTTCGCGCAACTGATCCGCAACCTGCCCGATCGCCTGCGCACCGCCGACAGCGTCGCGCTCAACATCGAGGCGCTCAGCGATGCGAACGTCGCGGGCTATGCGGTGAGCGCCGTGGATGCCGGGACCTGGCAGGTGACGGCGGAGCCATAAACGACACGACGACCGGAGAGCAACCCATGAAGACGATCGATCTCAATTGCGACCTCGGCGAAGGTTTCGGTGCGTGGGAGATGGGCAACGACGCTGCCATGATCGAGCTGGCGAGCTCGGTCAACGTTGCCTGCGGCTTCCATGCCGGCGATCCCGACATCATGCGCCGGACGGTGGAACTGGCGAAGGCGCGCGGCGTCTCGGTTGGCGCCCACCCCGGATATCGCGACCTTCACGGTTTCGGCCGGCATCCGATCGCCGGTCTGAAGGCGTCCGAGATCGAGAACCTCGTCGCCTACCAGATCGGAGCGCTGCAGGCGATCGCGACCGCGGCCGGCCACAAGGTCACCCATGTGAAGGCGCATGGCGCGCTCTCGAACGTCGCCTGCGAGGACGACATGACCGCCAAAGCCATCGCCGCCGGCATCCGGGCGGTCGATCCCAGCCTGATCTTCGTCGTGCTCGCCAATTCGAAGCTGGTGAAAGCCGGCGAGGACGCCAATCTGCCGATGGTGCACGAGGTGTTCGCCGACCGCGCCTATGAGGACGACGGCAACCTCGTCTCGCGCAAGAAGCTAGGTGCGGTGCTGCACGATGCCAAGGCGATCGCCGACCGCGTGGTGCGCATGGTGCAGGACGGCGCGGTGGTCTCGGTGACAGGCAAGGTGATTAAGATGCGCACGGACACGGTGTGTATTCACGGCGACACCCACGGTGCCGTCGAGATCGCGCGGACCTTGCGACAGGCGTTGAAGGATGCGGGGATCGAGCTCGCGCCGTTCAAGCGCGGCCCGTGATCAGAACGGATGCACCGACAGCGTGCCGAACACGATCGCCGCGATGACGGCAAAGGCACTGTAGAGCCCGAGGTGATGGGCGTTCGCCACGGTCCGACGCGAGAGCGAACGCGCGTAAAAGTGCAGCCTGGCTTCCGCCGATAATTCGCGCATGGTCGATCTCCGACGCCCCATTCGCGGGAGTATGAAGGATCAACCAGGGCGGGAGGCAAGATGCCGGAGGAAATAGCAATGCGCCTCCTGTGAGGAGGCTGCACCGAAGACGTAAATTCTCTTCGGATCCAGGTTCCGAGAATCTTATTCGTTCAAATCCGACCCAATCGGAACCGGCTCGGATGACTAGTATACGTCAGCCTGGAAGCGGCCGGTCTTCTTGAGCTCGGCGACGAAGCTGACGGCCTCATCCGTCGAACGTGCTCCGAACTGGGCGACGATGTCGACCAGCGCACGCTCGACATCCTTGGCCATGCGCTTGGCATCGCCGCAGATGTAGAGATGCGCGCCTTCGGCGAGCCAGGTCCACAATTCGCGGCCGACCTCGCGCATGCGGTCCTGCACGTAGAACTTCTTTTCGCCGTCGCGTGACCAGGCCAGCGACAAACGGGTCAACTGCCCCGAGGTCTTCATCGCGTTGAGCTCTTCCTGGTAGAAGAAGTCGCAATCGCTGCGCTGGTGGCCGAAGAACAGCCAGTTCTTGCCCGGCGCGCCGGTCGCCTTGCGGTCGAGCAGGAAGGCGCGGAACGGCGCGATACCGGTGCCGGGGCCGATCATGATGACAGGCGTCTTCGGATCTTCGGGCAAGCCAAAACCGTGCGCCTTCTGCACGTACACCTTGAGATTTTCGCCCTCATTGATGCGCTCACCGAGGAAGGTCGAGGCGACGCCGAGGCGCCTCCGCTTGCCGACGACGTAGCGCACGGAGTCGACCGTCAGCGACAGCTTTCCCGGCGTCGCATTGTGCGACGACGAGATCGAATAGAGCCGCGGCTGCAGCGGCTCCAGCGCCTCGACGAAGGCCTCCGGATGCGGCCGGGTGCCGGAAAACTTCTGCAGCGCCGCCATGACGTCGAGGGTGGCGGCATCGCCATCGGGATCCTCGCCCTGCGCCAGCGCCCGCGCCTTCTCGCGTTGCGCGCCGCCGGTGATGAAGGAGATCAATTCGAACAATGTGTCGGGTGCCGGCGACAGCGAGACGTCGTCGATCAGCACTTCGCGCAGCGTCTTGCCGTTGACTTTGGTGGTGTGGGAGGCGCCGAGCAGCGCGATGATCTGGTCGACGAGCCCGACCTCGTTGCGCGCGAACACGCCAAAGCTGTCGCCGACGACGTAGTCGAGCTTGCTCTCGGAAAGATCGAACTCGACGTGATAGGTTTCCTTTTCGGACTTGCCCTTGTTGAGCAGACGGCGCGACAGGAAGGTCGCGGTGACGGGGTTGTCGCGCGAGCGGCCCGGCTCTGCAATCGTCACGGTCACCGCCGGCGCGCTCACCGCGTTCGTCTTGTCAGACGCCTTGGCGGCCGCCGGGGCCTTGTCCAGCTCCTCGTACAGCGACTTCAGCATCCGCGCGGTTTCCTTGCCGCCGGGAACGCAGAGATTGAGCCGCGCCTCGCTCTTGCCCGCGATCGCTTCCGAATAGTCGTGGCAATTGTAGCCGCACTGGCCGCAATCCTGCTGCGCCATCGCCGCCATCATCTTGCGGCGCACGGGACGCCCCTCGGCGAGCTTCATCCGGTCGGCGATCGGCATGGTCTGGTCGTGCCACGGCGCCTCGCCGTCGTCGCCGTCGCCGGCTTGCATGACGGCGGCGCCCTGCTCCGCCGACAAGGGCGTTGCCACGTCAGGCGACAGCAGCCCGGCAAAGAAACCGTTCAGCCAGGAACGCTGCGCATCGGAGAACGGCGCGCTGGCGGGAATGATGTCGAGTTTCGGCGGAGGGGTGATCTGGTTCATGCGGACACCTCGGCATCAGCGAGCTTGCGCAGCGTCTCGCCGTCATGGCGGCGTACAAACGACAGGAAGGTTTCGTCAGGCGAGCTGCGATGGGCGATATAGGCCTTGAGCAGCCCTTCGACCGTCTTTGGAGCATCCTCAGCCTTGAGGTCGTGGTAGACCTCCTGCCCGACATCGGCGTCGGGACCGAACCCGCCGCCGGTGAAGAGGTGATAACCCTCCACCGTGTCCTCGTCGTTGACAGGCACGCGCGCACCGATCAGGCCGATATCGCTGATGTAATGCTGTGCGCAGGAATGGTGGCAACCGGTGACGTGGATGTTGACCGGCTTGTCCATGGCGACGCGCGGCTCGCACCAGTCGGCGATCTCGGCCGCGCTGCGCTTGGTGTCGGACGCGGCGAAACGGCAGCCGGCATTGCCGGTGCAGGCGATCAGGCCGGCACGGATGTGCGAGGCCTCGACCGCCAGCCCGATCTGCTTGATCGCGGCAATGGCTAGCTCGACGTTCTCGTCGCGCACACCAGATATCAGCAGGTTCTGCCAGACCGTCAGGCGGATCTCGCCGTCGCCGAGGTCGCGCGAGACCTTGGCAAGGCCGCGCATCTGATCGCAGGTGAGCTTGCCGAGCGGCAGCGACACGCCGATCCAGTTGAGTCCGTCCTGCTTCTGCTTGTGCACGCCGACATGCGCCATCCGGTCCGCGGCAGGCCGCGGCGCGAACGCTTCCTCCGGCACGCGCGTGAATGGCGTCTTCAGCCGCTCCTCGACCAGCTTGAGGAAGCCGTCATGGCCCATGGCATCGAGCACATATTTCAGCCGCGCCTTGTTGCGGTTGGTGCGGTCGCCATGGTCGATAAAGACGCGCACGATGGCATCGGCGACGGCGGTCGCCTGCTCCGGCTTGACGATGATGCCGGAATATTTCGCAAAGTCCTTGTGGCCGGTGATGCCGCCGAGGCCTAGGCGGAACCAGACCCCAGGCTCGACGCCGAACCCGTCCCTCACCTCATAGGCCGTGAAGGCGATGTCGTTGGTCTCTTCCAGCACCGCGATCCTGCCGGCACCGTCGAAGGCGACGTTGAACTTGCGCGGCAAGCCGCAGAGTGAGCGATCGTTGAGGATGTGATAGTGCCATTCGCGCGCATAGGACCGAGTGTCGATGATCTCCTGCGGATCGATGCCGGCGGTGGGCGTTCCCGTGACGTTGCGGATGTTGTCGGCGCCGGAGCCGCGCGAGCACAGGCCGAGATCCTGGATGCCCTCGATCAGCTTCACGGCATGTTTCGGCGGGATCTCGCGAAGCTGGAGATTGGCGCGCGTCGTGACGTGACTGTAGGGACCGCAGAGCTCGTCGGCGAGATCGGCAAGGCCCGACAGCTGCCAGTGCTTCATGATGCCGTTCGGAATCCGCAGCCGGCACATGTAGGAGTCCTGCGTCGGCGCGACATAGAAGATGCCATAATAGCGCCAGCGGAAATTGTCCGCCGGGCTTGGTGGCGTGTTGTCATGCGCCTGCTGACGCAGCCGCGGATAAGCGTCGAAGGGATGCTCGTCGCGCTTGATCTTCTCCTGGTCGGCGAGCTTCTTGCCCGCGGCGATGACCTTGTCCTGCGCCTTGATGTGCACGGCATCGGGACCGACAGGCTCGGCGTTTGCCTTGCCAGCGCCGCCGCCGAGACCGCGCCCGACCTTGCTGATCTGCAGACCGGTCGTAAAACCTTCGAGGTAGCGTTTCTGTTCGTCGGTAAAGTCGACTGAGAGCGTATCGATTTTCATGGTCGGTAACGAAGCTCCTGCGGCCACCTGGGTGGATCGACGGAATGAGAAACGACCCGCGAGGAACTCAGCTGGCCCCAAAGCCTGCTTCGCTACCCGACGGTCCAATCAGCTTCGTTGCTGTGGGACATGGCTCAGCAGGCATCTGCGACAAGCTGGCCGCACTGCAACATTCAAGTTGCGTGCCAGCTTGCTCAAAACGGAAAATGACGCGATCTCAGATGATTAGGTGTCTCGGCGGAACAAGTCGGCCAGCGTGTTTTCACGAAATTCGGGCAGTCAGGTCAACCTTTAGGCAATGGAACACCCTGCCCAAAGAATATGCGGGCCCGAATCAGGCCTTCCAACGTCCGACCTCGAAAGCCTCGAGGTGGCCCCGGATGTCGTCGGGATCGAAGGCGGGGCCGGCGAATGCTCCGAACGGAGCGGGAGGCTGCTCGGGCGGCCGGCGGCCGAGAGCCGCGTCGTAGAGATCCGATCTGAACACCGCCATCGCCGTCTTGACCCCCTCCGGGCTGAGCGCTGTCTGGCCCCAGCGCACCATCTGCGCATAGAGCCAGGCGGCCTGGACCGGATCGGGGCGCCCTGCTTCTTCGCGTCCAACCAGGAGGTAGCGGCTGCTTTCACGGAAGGTGCCATCCGGGGAAATCTTCAGACGTCCCGTCAGGGTGCGCTGGATGACTTCGGCATCGACGCCGATCCGCTCGGGCTGCGCCAGGATGCGCGCCGCCTCGGTCCGGTTGTCGGGATCCTCGATGAACGCGGCGGCTTTCACTGCCGCGCGCACCAGCGCCGCGACCGTGTCGGGGTTCTTTTCGGCCCAGACCTGGCGAACCGCCAGCACCTTCTCCGCCGCGCGCACCAGAATGTCGGAGACGAAATGCAGGATGTGACCGATGCCGAGATCGACCGCGATCGAATTCCAGGGCGCTCCGACGCAGAACGCGTCGACATGGCCGCTCTTGAGGCTGTCGACCATGTAGGGCGGCGGCAGCACCACGAGGCGCACGTCCTCGTCGGGATCGACGCCGCCTGCCGCCATCCAGAACCGCAATTGGTAATTGTGGGTCGAGAACGGAAAGGTCATGCCGAAGGTCAGCGGCTCGGCCCCCGCCTTACGGCGCTTGGCAACGACCTTCGCGAGCGCTTTCGCCGTCACCATCGGATCGAAACGGTCGCCGTCGATCTCCTCCATCAGCGCGGCGTGGAGCGCCGGCGACACCGTGATCGCGTTGCCGTTGATGCCGAGATTGAAGGGCGCGGCGATCGGCACCTTGACGTGACCGAGCCCGAGCGAGGACGCGATCGCCACTGGCGCGAGCAGATGCGCGGCGTCGAACAGGCCGATATTGAGCTTGTCGCGGACGTTCGACCAGGAGACCTCGCGCACCAGCTCGACGTCGAGCCCTTCGGCGGCGGCAAATCCCTTGTCGACCGCGACGATCAGCGCGGCGGAATCGACCAAGGGGATGAACCCGATGCGGAGGGGGGTCGTCATTTCAGCATCTCCGACGCGGTGATGATCGACTGCGCGATCTCGCCGATTTTCTTCTTCTCGCGCATCGCGGTTGAGCGCAGCAGCACATAGGCCTCGTCCTCGGTGAGGCCCTTGACCTTCATCAGGATGCCCTTGGCGCGTTCGATGACCTTGCGGTCCTCGAGTTGCGATTTGGTGCGATCGAGCTCCTCCTGGAGCTTGGCGAAGGCATTGAAGCGGGACACGCAGAGGTCGAGGATCGGCTTGATGCGCTCCTTCTTCAGCCCGTCGACGATGTAGGCGGAAACCCCCGCCTCGACCGAGGCCTGGATCGAGGCTGAATCGCTCTGGTCGACGAACATCGCGATCGGCCGCTTCACGGCGCGGCTGACCTGGAACATCGCCTCCAGCACGTCGCGGCTGGGGTTCTCGAGATCGATCAGGATGATCTCGGGGTCGACCGCATAAATACGGGCGAGCAGGCTCTGCATCTCGCTGATGTGGACGACCTGCGTGAAGCCGGCCTCGCGCAATCCCTCCTGCAGGATCGCGGCCCGGATCGGGCTTTCGTCGACAATCACGATTTTGGGCGACTGGTCGGCGTTCATGGCTCACTCACGGCAGGTGATTCATCCATAGCACGCCGGATCGCCCTGCAAAGGGTTGTAATTGTGGGCAATTGGGACTAGCTCAGGCCTGTCAATCAGGCAGATTTGGATATGGATCAGACGGCTGCGCCCAAGGTCAGCTTCGTGTCGCTCGGGTGTCCCAAGGCCTTGGTGGATTCCGAGCGCATCATCACGCGCCTGCGCGCCGAGGGCTATGAACTCGCCCGCAAGCATGACGGGGCGGACATCGTCATCGTCAACACCTGCGGCTTCCTCGACAGCGCCAAGCAGGAATCGCTGTCGGCGATCGGCGAGGCCATGGCCGAGAACGGCAAGGTGATCGTCACAGGCTGCATGGGCGCAGAACCGGAAGCGATCGAGCAGGCCTATCCCGGCGTGCTCTCCATCACCGGCCCGCAGCAATATGAGAGCGTGCTCGACGCCGTGCACCGCGCGCTGCCGCCGGCACACAATCCGCACATGGACCTGGTGCCGCCGCAGGGCATCAAGCTGACACCGCGCCATTACGCGTATTTGAAGATATCCGAGGGCTGCAACAACCGTTGCACCTTCTGCATCATCCCGAAGCTGCGCGGCGATCTCGTCTCGCGGCCGGCCAATGACGTGCTGCGCGAGGCCGAGCGCCTGGTCGGCGCTGGCGTCAAGGAGCTGCTGGTGATCTCGCAGGACACTTCGGCCTATGGCGTCGATCTCAAATATGCGGAGAGCCCGTGGAAGGACCGCCAGGTCCGCGCCAGATTCCTCGACCTCGCGCGTGAGCTCGGCGAGCTCGGGGCCTGGGTGCGACTGCAATACGTCTATCCCTACCCGCATGTCGACGAGGTCATCGCGCTGATGACGCAAGGCACGGTGCTGCCCTATCTCGACATCCCGTTCCAGCATGCGAGTCCCGAAGTGCTGAAGGCGATGAAGCGCCCGGCGGCGCAGGACAAGACGCTGGCGCGCATCAAGCGCTGGCGCGAGGAATGTCCTGATCTCGCCCTGCGCTCGACCTTCATCGTCGGCTTCCCCGGCGAGACGGACGCCGACTTCGCTTATCTACTCGATTGGCTCGACGAGGCCGAGATCGACCGCCTCGGCTGCTTCAAATACGAGCCGGTTGCCGGTGCGACCTCGAACGCGATCGAGAACCCGGTGCCCGAAGAGGTCAAGCAGGAGCGCTACAACGCGCTGATGGCCCGGCAGCAGAAGATCTCGGCGCGCAGGCTGAAGCGCAAGGTCGGCACCCGCCAGCAGATCATCATCGACGAGGTCGGTCCGACCGTGGCCAAGGGCCGCTCCAAAGCCGATGCGCCGGAGATCGACGGCGCGGTGTACCTGACGAGCCGCCGTCCCTTGCGCGTCGGCGAGATCGTCACCGCAAAGATCGAACGCGCCGACCAGTATGATCTGCACGGCAGTGTCGCGGGGTTCTGACGGTCACGGCGTCATGTGCCGTTGCCCGGCGCCTGCTGTCCGTCATGCGCGGCGAACACCTCCTTGGCTGCGAACAGCCCGTTCAGCGCCGCCGGGAAGCCCGCATAGACGGCCATCTGCATGACGATCTCCACGATCTCGTCGCGAGACAGCCCGACGTTCAGACCCGCCTCGATATGCACCTTGAGCTGAGGCGCGGCATTTCCGAGTGCCGTCAGCGCGGCGATCGTCGCGATCTCTCGATCGCGCAGGCCGAGGCCCGGGCGACAGTAGATGTCGCCGAAGGGAAACTCGATCACGTATCGTGCGAAGTCCGGAGCGATGTCGGCGAGCGAAGCGATGACTTTCTCGCCGGCACTGCCGTCAATGCGTGACAGGGCCCGCTGACCGCGATCGAAGCGGCTTTCGGCTTGTGTTTGGGCGTGCGTCATTTTCCTTCGTCCTCTGTTCGCCGCCGGCATAGCCGGCGATCTTGGTATCAAGGACGAGCAGGCATTCCTGGAGTTCGGCGATCTGCGTGCGAACCTGTTCCCGGTGGACTTCCAGCATCTGCCGCCGGGCTGGCCCGGTGGCGTCGCCGTCGTCACGAAGCGCCGCGTAACGCAACATGTCCCGGATCGGCATTCCGGTGGTCTTGAGCCGACCGAGGAATTCGATCCATGTGAGGATCGATGCGTCAAAATCACGTTGACCGGAGCGATCCCGGTCAGCGTATGGCAGCAGCCCGATGCGCTCGTAGTAGCGCAGCGTATGGGTCGACAAGCCGGTTCGTTTTGCAAGGTCGCCGATCTTCATGTGTGCCCGTTCTCGTACTGACGCACGTACAGATACCCCTTCGAGCGTGCTCTAAGTCAAGAGGGATCGAAGGTGCCGTTCCCGTGAGGTCGAGGTGGCGCGTCAGCGAAAGATTTCGCCGCGCCCTGCTGGGCGGCAGCATCGAAGACGTCCGAGCTTCAATATCCCGCCAGCCATTTCGGCACCCAGCGCTCCGGCCTTGGAGCGCGGGCGAGATCGGCTTTCGCTTCGGCAAGCAGCGCCGGCTCGCCGTCGATGGTCGGACGCACGTCGTATGCGAAGTTCGGCATGACGCGGCCATCGGCATAGAGGCCAAATCTCATCGCGAACCACAGCCCGAGTTCCGGCTGGGCCTTCCGCATCTCCTCGCGCAGGTCGCGCAGCAGGGATTCGATCGAGGAGGCTTCCGCGAACGGCTGCGGGCCGCGTGAAAGAATGCGGGCCTCGTACTGCTTGCCGACAATCGCGACCTCGAAATGCGTCTTGTCCCATGCATCCTTGCCCTTGGGCAGATGCGCAGCCAGGCGCCAGCCAAGCTCCGCCATCAGGCGGTGATTGGCCCAATACTCTTCGCGATCCCGGCTCCATTTTTCGACGAAGCCGCGAAAATCCGGAAGCTCCGCTGCACCGTCATCGCACGCCGCCTTGTCGCCGGCTGCCTGCCCCGCGAGCCATTGTGCCAGCTCGACGGTCTGGCACGCGACCTCTTCGTGCGGCTTCAGATCGCTCCACGCCTTGTCGAATTGCTGCGACGTCAGCTTCGCCAGCAACCCGTCGAGGCTTGGCGCGAGCAGCTCATGGTCGCCCTCGGAGCCGAGCCCCACGATCGGCGGGTTGTCGCGATCGAGACCCGCGCCATACCAGCCGCCGACGGCCGATCCGTCCGGCAGCCGCATGAACAGCGAAAACCTGTCGCGCAAGGGACTACCGTCGAAGATCGGCGCCTGATCGGAGAACTGGCCTTGCAGGGAGAAGCAGCCGACGCTGCCCCACGGTCGTCCCTTCAGCCAATCGGCAAAGTCGACCAGGAGCGATGGCACCTCGATGCCGGGCGGAAACGCGCCGCGAATGCTGTCGAGGTCGATCGGGTAAGGCGTATCGGACAAGGTTCAAAGCGATCTGTTGGTCCCGCCCCTCTTGGTCTGTCCCCGGCGATATCCGGTTCGAGCCAATTTTCGCGCGTCGATCACAAACGCGCTAGAGGCGTGAAAGTTTCCGTCGAAAGACGCGGTGAGATTCGCTCGCGACGGGTTCGGAAAAGTTACCACAAATTTCTCGCGCATCATCCACGCGGGCGACGACACGAGCCGGCAATGCGACACTATAATGCATTCACGCAGAGGTCACGGACTCGTCCTAACTCTCGCTCGCTTTCAACGCGAGCGAGGAATGAGGATGAGCCGCCTCTCGGACATGCTGCGCACGCAGCGCTTCGACGATTACCGCTTCTACCACCAGAGCACTGTCAACCAGACATTGCACCTGATCAGCGCCATGATCTTCCTCGGCTGCTACGCGCTGTTGTTCGCAGACCCCGCACTTGCCGGCATCGTCGGCTGGCTGGCGATGCTGACGCGGCAGACCGGGCATTTCTTCTTCGAGCCGAACGGCTACGACGCCGTCAACGACGTCAGCAACGATTACAAGGAGGCGGTGAAGGTTGGCTACAACCAGACCCGCAAGATCGTCCTGCTGCTGGTCTGGGGCAGCGCGCCGATCGCCCTGTACGCGTTCCCTGCCCTGTTCGGACTGTTCGATCCGCCCGCCACGCGTCTCGATTTCGTCCGTCACGTCGGCGCGCTCTGGCTCGCGATCGGCATCGGCGGCGGCCTCATTCGCATGATCCAGCTGTTCGTCACCCGCGACGTCACGACTGGCCTCGTCTGGGTGTTCAAGGTGCTGACTGACCCCTTCCACAACATCGCGCTGTACTGGAATTCGCCGCTCAAGCTGATGCGCGGCGAGTTCATCGATAGCGCGATTGCGGACGCGGATTGGGCCGACGAGGATACCGAGCAAGCCGCCCACCTGACCTGATCGATGCAGGCCAGGCGGGCGTTCGGCAAACGTCCGCTTGACAAAGCCCGGCATTCGCGTGTATTGCCGCGCCCCATGATCAACCGGACCAACCAGCGCACCGAAATGCTCCGCCGTCGCTCGCGCGACGACGAGAGGGTGCGCCATGTCCGACGACGCTGCTGAATAACTGAAATCAGCCGAGTTTTCGAGAAGGCCGCACCCGCAAGGTGTGGCCTTTCTGCTTTTTGCGCCCCATTTTCACCCGCCTCCAGAGGAGTACGACATGACCACGCATCCGTATGACGCGCTGATGGACATCACCGCACGGCCCAAGGCCGTGTTCGTCCGCGGCGCGGGCTCCTACCTCTGGGACGACAGCCGCAAGCGCTATCTCGATTTCGTGCAGGGCTGGGCCGTGAACTGCCTCGGCCACTCCCCGTCCGTCATCGCGGAAGCTCTTGCCGCGCAAGCCAACCGGCTGCTGACGCCGAGCCCGGCCTTCTACAATGAGCCGAGCCTGAAGCTGGCGCAAGCGCTGGTCGACAACAGCGCGTTCGACCAGGTGTTCTTCGCCAATTCCGGCGCCGAGGCCAATGAAGGCGCGATCAAGCTCGCGCGGAAGTACGGCAGTCTGCACAGAGGCGGCGCGTTCGAGATCATCAGCTTCGAAGGCGGCTTCCACGGCCGAACGCTGGCGACGATGTCGGCCTCGGGCAAGAAGGCGTTCGAGCCGCTGTTCGAGCCGAAGGTCGCGGGCTTCAAGAAGGCGAAGCTGAACGACATCGCCTCGGTCGAGAAGCTGATCAACGACAACACCGTCGCGGTGATGCTCGAGCCGATCCAGGGTGAGTCAGGCGTGTGGCCTGCGACCGATCAGTTCCTGCAGGAGTTGCGCGCGCTCACCGAGGCGCATGGCCTCCTGCTGATCTTCGACGAGATCCAGACCGGCATGGGACGGACCGGAAAACTCTTCCACTACGAGCACACGGGGATTGCGCCCGACATCATGACGCTCGGCAAGGGCATTGGCGGCGGCGTGCCGCTCGCCGCCCTGCTCGCGACCGAACATGCCTCCTGTTTCGAGCACGGCGACCAGGGCGGCACATTCAACGGCAACCCGTTGATGTGCGCGGCGGGGCTCGCCGTGCTCGAGGAGATCGGCAAGCCCGACTTCCTGAAACAGGTCACCGAGACCGGCCTGCTGCTCGAAAGCGAGCTGCAGAAAGTCTCGGCGCGGCATGGTCTCGGCGGCGTGCGAGGACGCGGGCTGTTGCTGGCGCTTGACCTCAAGCTGCCGATCGCGCCCGGCATCGTCGCGCAGGCGTTCGAGGCAGGCGTGCTTCTCAACGCGCCGCAGCTCGACACGCTCCGGTTCATGCCGGCGCTGAACGTCACGAAGGCAGAGATCGCCGAGATGATCGATTGTCTCGACGGGATTCTGACCAAGGCCGGCGCGGCACGGCGGGTGGCGTAACACCACTCTGATGACGGTGCCGTCGCGCGTTTCGCGCGGCGGCCTTCGTGTTGCAGGCTCTGGCGAGCCGTGTCACATGACGCGATGACGGTGATGGGGCATGTCGCGAAAGACGCGAAAGCGATCCTTCACAATCCTTTCGCATTCGCAGGCTTGCTGACGCAGCCCGGCTAGCCTTCGATCCCAGGGCTGCATTTTGACATAGTAGCGCAGGCTCCGGAGATGGAATTGCGACGGGCGAATTGCCCGTCCTGCCGGGATCACGCCTCAACCGTCGGCCTGCTTCTTTCTCGGCGACGCAGACCAATCCGTCCGCGCCCCTGCTCCCGTCGGATGCGCGTTCTCACCGGATTCGGTCAGAGCGACGATCCGCTCGCGGGTGCGCCGGCGCGCAGCATCGACCAGCATGGTCCCCGCCCAGCGGTAGACGTTGTTCTCCTTGACCTGTTGTCGCATCAGCTTCATCCGTTCGACCTGCTCGTCCAGGGGCATGGTCATGGCACGCTTGATCGCAGCGGCGAACTCTTCGGTGTCGTAGGGATTGACGATCAACGCCTCAGACATCTCGCGCGCCGCGCCGGTGAAACTCGACAGCACGAGCACACCCGCATTGTCGTCGCGGCAGCTGACGAATTCCTTGGCGACGAGGTTCATGCCGTCATGCAGGCTGCCGACGATGCAGACGTCTGCGGCGCGGAACAGCTTGAACACGTCGCTCGATTCGTAGTGTCGCGCGACCAGCCGAATGGGGGGCTGACCATCCCGGTGACGGCCGTTGATCTCAGATGCGAGGTCTTCCGCCTCCGACTGTAGCCGCGAATATGTGCCGAGCTTGCTGCGCGTCGGCGCTGCGACTTGAATGAAGACGAGCCGCCCTTTCCAGGATGGATCGCGGGTCAACAACGCATCGATCGCCCGCATGCGGTCGGGTATGCCTTTGGTGTAGTCGAACCGCTCGACACCGACGATCACCTTGGTCTCCTTGGCAAGGTCGAACCTCTCCAGGATTTCCGCCCGGCACGTGTCCCGCGCCGGCACCCCCGCGAGCGCGTTGGGAGGCCATTCAATCGAGATGGGATAGGCACGAATCCTGGTCTCGTGACCGCCAAGGCTGACGGCCTGCACCTCACGATCGATCCGGCTCTCCACGAAACGATCGACGCACTCGACGAAATTGTTGCAATGGAGTTGGGTATGAAATCCGAGGATGGTGCTTCCCAGCATCCCCTCGATGATCTCGCGCCTCCAGGGACAGATGCTGAACGTCTCGGCATTTGGCCATGGAATGTGCCAGAACGAGATGATGGTCGCCTTCGGCAACCGCTGCCGGATCATCTTCGGAGCGAGCGCGAAGTGATAGTCCTGCACCAGCACTACCGGATCTTCGGTTCGTGCCTCGGCGACGACGGCATCCGCGAAACGCTGATTGATCCGTTGATACGTCTGCCAATCGTCGATCCGGAACGACGGACGCACGAATACGATATGACACAGCGGCCACAGCCCCTCGTTGGCAAAGCCGTAATAGTAGCCGTCCTGCTCCGCATCGGAGATCCAGACGCGGCGTAGCGAATAAGCGGGCGAGCCCTCCGGAACCCTGATCCTGTCGTTCGCATCGACGGTGTCCCGGTCCGCGCTCCCGCTGCCGTGGGCGATCCAGGTGCCCCCGCAAGCCCGCATGATCGGTTCCAGCGCCGAAACGAGTCCGCTTGCCGGCCGCTGCACGACAACTCCGTCATCCGACCGGTTGTGAATATACGGCTCGCGGTTCGACACGACCAAGACCTCGGCGCCCGGCAGCACACCGTGAAGCAGCTCTTGAAGCGCCTTCGGCGTCCAGTCGATCTGGTGCGCCAAGGTAAAGTCCTCGGTCCGCCGCAACAGCTTGTGGATCTGGCGGTCGAGCGCAGAGCCGGCCGCCATCGGACGCCCCGTCGCGGTACCGAGGCGCACCTCGTCAACCGCACGCCGGAGCGAGTTCATCCAGCTCCTTAGCATCAGGATGGCAAATATGATGGTCCCGACCGTCAGAACCAGCACGGCGCCGGCCAGAGAGGCCAGCAGGTAGGCCAGCACTTGGCTCGAGCGTGCGCTCGCAAAGCTCAGATCGGTGAGGATGACGAGGTATGAGCGACCTTTGGTGCTGCCGACCGGAAATGCAGCAACGAGAACTCGCCGTCCGCCGCTGGCGATGTCGGAGAAGCTTTCGTTCTCGGATCTTGCGATTTTGTCGCAGCCAAAACTCGCCGGCATTTCGGGAGTCGGCGCAATCAGTGCTCCCGCGTGGCTGCAGAAGCCAACCGCCAGTATCTTCTTGTCCTGCGCCACGCGCCCAAACAGCTCGCTCAGTCGATCCCAGGACTGATCCTCGATGTCACGATCGAGAAACGGCTGGATCGCATTGAAGACGAGCCTGGATCGCGCCTCGACATCACTGCGCGACCATTGCTGAACGATTCCTCCCGTGAACGGCGAGATACCGAATGCTACGATCAGAGCAACGGCGATGCCGAAGACGCCGAAGCGGAGAAAATCCCTGAAGCGGAACGGCATGACTTCAGCGCGACCGGTTCTTGACTGTGATCGCAGCGATGATCAGCGCAAACATTGCAAGCCTCAGCAGGTAGAACACCGGTTCAATCTCATTTGAAACGTGAGTGAGTCCGAGAGCAGCGCGGCTGATCGTATCGATCCCGAACGCCAGGGCGAACAGCAGGAAGAAGACATCGGAAGTCTGGCGCCAGAACTTCACGAAGAAGAGCGTCGTCGCGAACGAAGCCATCGCCACCGCTCCGGAAAGGACCATCGAAAGATTGTTCGCGATCATTCGGTGTCCCAGATCAATCCGTAGAGAAGCACGGTCATCGCGATCAGCGCAACCAGCAAACGCATCGATGACAGGTCGATATCGGGTAGTATCACCTTGTCGAGCACCAGGATCACGTTGTTTACCGCGAGCCCCACGAAGCACAGGCCGCTCCACAGCAGCAGCCGATATTTCTTCAGACGGTAGGCGCCGAGCAGCATCCCCGCACAAACCGCAGACGTCGCCGCGCACAGCCCGTAGATGAGGGAGGCCACCATCATCACCCCTTTCGGAACTTGAAGGCGTCGGCGAATGAGCCGATCCGGCGAGGTTTCGAGTGAACGATGTTCGTGACGGGAATGAGATGGCGCGAGTACACCTCCACGAGTTGCTCGATCATCGCCCGATTCTGGTCGGGCACGCCTTCCAGGCGATAGATGTCATCGACGCAGGACAATAGTTCGGAAGTGCAAAGCCGGCTCAAGGCCTCGGCGGCTTCGGCCTTGCTGATATAGAGCCGCTCCGCAAGCCGCGTGGCGCTCCACTGCGACCGGGGATCAGATCGAATAAGAAGAAGCGATTCGATCTGTGCCACGGAATCGATCCGCTCCAAAATGAAGTCGCGCAATTCGTCGGAAACGTACTGATCTACCATAGTGAGCATACGAGCATTGCATGTCGTGACCGGAGACGTTCCACGAGCGCACCCGCCGACGATCCGTGGCTAGTCGTTGGCGTCGTTCTTGGGTCTTTCGGTATTGCAGGCGAGACAAACCGATCGCACCACCATGCGTCCCGCCACCGCGCGTCGTTCGTGCAGATGCGGCGTCCTCGTCCCGCAGTCTGCGCAGTGCGCCTCCGGGTGCCTGAATTCGACCTTCGCAGTTTTTGACATCTTGCCCCCAAGCCAGACCATCAACATTTCATCGCCGCAACCACGATCGAATCGTGGCGGCTTCGAGAACGTGATGTGCTGGAAACGTGGACGCAATCGGGCCTTAGGCGCCATTTGTGCGATACCGTACCGAGAATTCGGCAGGTTCGCGCGGTGTTCCGCGCCCGACCTCTCAAGGCTTCAAGATCGAAGCCCCCGTGGTCTTGCGGCTTTCGAGATCGATATGCGCTTTGGCGGCGTCCTTGAGTGCGTAGGCATGGTTGATCGGCACGTGCAGCTTGCCGTTGATGACCGCGGCGAACAGTGTGTCGGCGCCTTCGAGCAGCTCCTTGCGCGTCCCGACGTAATCATTGAGCTTCGGCCGTGTCGCAAACAGCGAGCCGTGATTGTTGAGCTCGGCGATCGAGAACGGCGGCACCGGACCTGAGGCGTTGCCGAAGGAGACGAACATGCCGCGCGGCTTCAGGCACGACAGCGAGCCCGGGAAGGTCGACTTGCCGACGCCGTCATAGACGACGTCGCAGCCCTCGTTGCGGCTGATCTGCTTGACGCGCGCGACGAAATCCTCCTCGTTGTAAAGGATGACGTGATCGCAGCCATTGGCCTCGGCGAGCTCGGCCTTCTCGCGCGAGCCGACCGTGCCGATGACGTGGGCCCCGAGCGCCCTCGCCCATTGGCAGGCCAGAAGGCCGATGCCGCCGGCGGCGGCATGGATCAGCACGCGGTGATGCGGCTCGACCTTGAAGGTCTTGTGCAGGAGATACCAGACGGTCAGCCCCTTCAGCATCAACACGGCGCCCTGCTCGTGGGTGATGTGATCGGGCAGCTTGACCAGCTTCTCCCAGGGAATGTTGCGCTCGCCGGTGTAGGCGCCGAGATTGTGGTAGTAGGCGACGCGGTCGCCGGGATGGAAATTCGTCACGCCCGGCCCGACCGCGATGACTTCGCCCGAGGCCTCGTTGCCGACGATGAAGGGCAGCCCCGGCGCCTTGTAGAGACCGGTGCGGTAATAGACGTCGATGAAGTTCAGGCCGACCGCATGCTGGCGGATGCGCACCTCGCCGGGGCCGGGCGCCGGAACATCGACGCTCTCATAGACCAGGGCTTCGGGGCCTCCGACCTTGTGCACACGGACCGCTTTGGTCATCTTCTGACCTCCTCTTCTCAAAGGCCAGCGAAAGACATCGCGCCCGCCTTGTCAACTCGATGCAGCTGGAACGCCTTAAACCGGCGGCTTGCTGGTCTTCCTGCGATTGCGCTTGGCCAGCACGTTGAAGAATTCGACCGCCGCCGAGAACGCGATTGCAAAGTAGATGTAGCCGCGCGGAATGTGGAATTGGAGACCGTCCGCGACCAGCGCGACGCCGATCAGCACCAGGAACGCCAGCGCCAGCATTTTCGTGGTCGGATGCTCCGCGACGAAGCGCGCGACCGGTCCCGACGAAATGTACATGATCAGGCAGGCGATCACGACCGCCGCGACCATGATCTCGATATCCTCAGCCATGCCGATCGCGGTGATGATCGAATCCAGCGAGAACACGATGTCGATGACGATGATCTGGACGATCACCCAGAAAAAGGCGCTGCCGCCCGATTTCTGATCCCCCTCACCGTCATCGGCCTCGACCTCGGCGTGGATCTCGTGCGTCGCCTTGGCGATCAGGAACAGGCCGCCGCCGATCAGGATCAGGTCGCGCCAGGAGAAGCCGTAACCGGCAATCGAGAACACCGGTGCGGTCAGGCCGATCAGCCAGACCAGCAGGCTGAGCAGGATGATGCGAAAGATCAGCGCCAGCGCGAGTCCGATCTGGCGGGCGCGATGCGCCTGCTTTTCGGGGATGCGCGAGACGATCACGGAGATGAAAATGACGTTGTCGATGCCGAGCACGATCTCGAGCGCCGTCAGGGTGAGCAGCGCCGCCCAGGCTTCGGGGCTGGTCAGCAGATGCATCATCCGAACGACCGCACCAGCCGGATCAAGGCGTCGCTGAAGCTGATCCAGAGCGCGATCGCACAGAGTGCGACGGTCACGCCGGCGCCGACGCGGAAATCCATCTCCAGCACGTAGAGGCCGAGCAGCGCCCAGATCGCGATCAGCGACATCGTCAGCCAGCGCAGCCGCACGACGCGGACCGGATGCAGCACGTGGAACGGCACGAAGGTCAGCACGACGAGCGCGGCCACCAGCAGCGTCGACCACAGCGGCGGCCAGTGCAGCAGGAACAGATAGAACGCCGCCGCATTCCACAGCGCCGGGAAGCCGCGGAAATGATTGTCGTCCGCCTTCATGCGCAGATCGGCGAAATACAGTGCGCTGGTGACGATGATGGCGACGCCGAGCAAGGGCGCCGCGACGGGGAGCAGCAGGCCGCTGGCGACGATCGCGTAGGCCGGCACGAAGACATAGGTGACGAAGTCGACCACGAGATCGAGCACGTCGCCCGACCAGTTGGGCTGCACGTTCTTGACGTCGAGCAGGCGCGCGATCGGACCGTCGATCGCGTCGATGATCAGGGCCACACCCAGCCATTGAAACATCGCCGCCCAATGCTCGCGCACGGCCTCCAGCATCGCCAATAGCGCGATCGCCGCGCCGAATGCGGTGAAGATGTGCACCGAAAAGGCTGCGGCGCGGATCGCCGGTTTCGGCTTCAGGGAATCCTGCTGGGTATCCATGGCTTCTGCTATCAGAATGCGACCGGTTTGCACATAAGCCATTGCGGCGTGCAGTCGCACAATTCGTCATAAAATCAGAAATATAGGTGGGCTTGAATTTGTCGCCGAGCGTGTCAATTGTCTTTCCATGACAGACGCATCGACAATGCATGACACGGCCGTGATCGGCGGCGGACCGGCTGGACTCGCAGCGGCCATTGCACTGGCGCAAGCGGGTGCACGGACCGCGCTGGTGGCGCGGCGTGTGCCCTATGCCGACAACCGCACCACAGCGTTGTTAGGCGCCTCCGTCGATCTCCTGGAGTCCCTCGACGTCTGGCCGCGCTGCAACGGCAAGGCCGCCGCGCTCGAGGTCATGCGCCTCGTCGACGACACCGGCCGGCTGTTCCGCGCCCCTGAGGTCCGGTTCTCCTGCCACGAAATCGGCCTCGACGCGTTCGGCTACAACATCGACAACCGTTCACTGATGCTGGCGCTCGAGGAGCGCGCGGCCGAGCTGCCCACCCTCGTCCGCCTCGACGACGAGGCCGAGAGCATCGTGATCGAATCCGATGACGTCGCGATCCGCACCGCGTCCGGACGGTTTCTCTCGGCTCGCCTCGTGGTCGGCGCCGACGGCCGCCATTCGCTGTGCCGGGAAGCTGCCGGCATCGCAGTGACGCGGCGCGAACTGACACAGACCGCGCTGACTTTCAACGTCGCTCACACGCGGCCACACCGCAATGTCTCGACGGAGTTCCACACGCCGCACGGTCCCTGCGTGTTCGTACCCCTGCCCGGCGACCGCTCCAGCATCGTCTGGGTCTCGGCGCCTGCCGAGGCCGAACGGCTCCGTGGCCTCAGCGACGCCGAGTTGTCGGCCGCGATCGAGAAGCAGTCGCATTCGATCCTGGGACGCATGACGGTCGAGCCCGGCCGCAACCTGTTCCCGCTGGCGATCGAACGTCCGAAATCCTTCGGGGGCGACCGCATTGCTCTGGTCGGCGAAGCCGCCCATGTGGTCCCGCCGATCGGTGCCCAGGGCCTCAATCTCGGCCTGCGCGATGCCGCCGATATCGCACGGCTCGCGGCCGAAGCCATTGCCGCCGGCGAGGATCCGGGCGCGGACGAGGTGCTCAAGCGCTACGACCGCGCACGTCGCCCGGACATCCTGAGCCGCACCTTTGCGATCGACATCGCCAACCGCTCGCTGCTCAACGATTTCCTGCCGCTGCAGCCGGTCCGCGCCGTCGGCATGCACCTGCTCGGCGCCATCGGCCCGCTCCGCCGTTTTGCGATGCGCGAAGGCCTGACGCCGACCTGGCGAAGGTAGAGCCGCTCACGGGAATGCCAGCCGGCCACTCTGAAGCAGCCACATCACGCTGGTCAGCGTGACCACCGACGCAAACGTCCCGAGCAGCATCGCCACGGAAGCAGACTCGATCCAGGCATCGTTCTGCCGGGCGATGACGAATACGTTCAGCGCCGGCGGCAGCGAGGCCATCAGCACGGCGGTCGCAGCCCAGGGCTGCGCGAACGGGCCGAACGCGAGCATCAGCCCGAATGCCGCGAGCGGATGGAACAGCAGCTTGATCGCGATCACGCCGGGCACCTCCCATGGCACACGGTCGAACGGCCGCAGCGCCACGGTCACGCCGAGCACGAACAGCGCAGTCGGGGCCGCCGCGTTCTGCAGGAAGGTAATGGTGCGATCGAGCGCGACGGGCATCTCGATGTGCAGCGATGCGAAGGCCGCGCCAAAACAGGCCGACATGATCAGCGGGTTGAGCACGATCTGCTTCAGCACCACGCCGAACGCATGCACGATGGAGGGATGATCGCGGTCGGACAGCTCGATCAACAGCGGCACGATCGTGAACAGGAAGATGCTGTCGCAGCAGAAGATCAGCGCGGTCGGCGCCGACGCCTTCGATCCCAGCACCGCAAGCGCCAGCCCCGGCCCCATATAGCCGATATTGCCGTAGCCGCCCGAGAGACCTGCAAGCGTCGCCTCACGCAGCGTCAGCCGTCCCAGAACCTTGCCGACCACCAGCGCCAGGGTGAACGCCGCAACCGTCGACAGCGTGGTCGCCACCAGGAACGGCGGGTTGTTCAATTCCGAAAACGGCGTCTTCGACATGATCGCAAACAGCAGGGCCGGCAGCGACACGTAGAGCAGGAAGAAGTTCATCCACGCGAGGCCCGATTCCGGCAGGGACTTGACCTTGCCGCAGGCGAACCCGACGAAGATCAAGCCGAAATAAGGTAGCGCCAGATTGAGGATATCGACCATTGATGAAGCGTTTTCTGAAGACTCGGGGGCTATCTGCCCCCAAAGTGAACGTTAATTCCAGATGAGGCCACTAGCATCGGCCACAATCCTGGTCTATCGACGGGGAATGATTAAAGCGCGGACCGCCAAATTCCAGATCGGACAGGTCGTACGCCACCGGATCTTCTCGTTCCGGGGCGTGATCTTCGACATCGATCCGGAATTCAACAACACCGAGGAGTGGTGGCTGTCGATCCCCGAAGAGGTGCGGCCCCACAAGGACCAGCCGTTCTACCACCTCCTCGCTGAGAACGCGGAGTCGGAATACGTCGCCTACGTCTCGGAGCAGAACCTTCTGCCCGACGATTCCGGCGAACCGGTCCGGCATTCCCAGGTCGCCGAGATCTTCGTCAAGGACAAGACCGGCGGCTATCGCCCCCGCAATCCCTCGCTGAACTAGGTTTTCTTCACCACCAGCCAGCCAAGAAAAAAGGCGCTCGATAGAGCGCCTTTCTCATGTCGGGGATATGGTGCCGATTACTTCTGACCCGCCGGGGCGGCGCCACCGCTCTGCTGCTGCTTCTTCTGCAGTTCCTCGGCCTTCTTCTGAAGCTCTTCCTGAAGCTTCTTCTGATTTTCCTCGAACACCTTCGGATCGGTCGGCGGACCGTCATAGGCCTTCTGGAATTCGCCGGCGAGCGGCAGCGGCAGGGTCAGCGGCGCGCCGTTGGCGTTGATCGCCTGGACGACGAGATTCTGGCCCTTCTTCATGCTGTTGATGAGCTCGGGGGTCGCCTCGTAATCGGACATGCAGCCGTTCTGGAAGCAGATCACATAGGGCTGCTGCAGCGGCGCGTTGCTGTCCACGATGATCCGGGTGCCGTGCACGAGCTGCATGCCGAGCGGCAGCGTCACGCGCAGGATCTTCTTGGGCTCGCCTTCCGGCTCGATGATGACGGCAGCGATGACCGGTTGGCCCGATTCGATGCGGCCGTCCTTGCCGGTGAAGCAGACCTGCTTGGCGTTGGCATCCTGGCCCTTGAGACAGAACTTGGTCCAGGGGGCGTAGATCAGCTGGATCTGCTGATCAGCCGGCTGGGCCGCGCCCTGCTGCGCCGGAGCGCCCGGGGCCGGAGCCTGCTGGGCCTGCGGGGACGCTGCGGGCGCCGGAGCCTTGGGAGCAGCCTTGGGAGCGGCTTTCGGAGCCGCCTTGGGCGCGGGCGCGCCCGGAGCCGGCGCCTGGGCCTCGGCGGCAAACGGAACGACCAACGCCGTCGCCGTCAACAGGGCGAGAAGTCGCCCACGCGGCCGGACGGACGCGGCCAAGTAACGGAAATTCATTGCAGAAAACCCTTTCTGAACGGGAAGCGCCCGAACCGCTCCGAAGCGCCGAGCCTGGCCGCCTTGGGCGCGGCTCTCTTCCCGTCAATTGAGGCAGATAAGTGACGGGCTCGGCGCTCTTGCGCGATTGCCCGCCTTCTTAACGTGGCCGACGAAAAGATCAATGCCGACAACCGTCTTTGGCCACATCCGCAGCTGCGCCCCGTGAAATTCCCTGTGATAGGATTCAAGGCCAGCCGGTCCTCGAATCAACGTGTGCCGATGTTCAAGTTCCTGCGCCTCTTCGAGGGCCCCGGTCTCCGCCTTTGCGTCCTTGCCTCAGCGCTCTCGCTCGGGCTGTCCGCTGGCAGCACGCGGGCCGAGGAAGCCCATGCCATCGCGATGCACGGCAAGCCGGCCATGCTGGCCGATTTCACCCACATGCCCTATGCCAATCCCGATGCCCCCAAGGGCGGCCGCCTGACCTGGGGTGTCCTCGGCACCTTCGACAGCCTCAATCCCTTCATCGTGAGGGGATTGGCCGTGCAGCAGATGCGCGGCTACGTGGTCGAGAGCCTGCTCGCGCGCGGCAATGACGAACCGTTCACGCTCTATGGACTGCTCGCCAGGAGCGTCGAGACCAACGACGAGCGGAGCTTCGTCACGTTCCGCCTCGATCCGCGCGCCCGTTTCTCCGACGGCACGCCGGTCACGGCCGAAGACGTGCTGTTCTCCTGGCAGCTGCTGCGCGATCACGGCCGCCCCAACCACCGGCAGTACTACGCCAAAGTCGCCAGGGCCGAAGCTGCCGATCCCCTCACCGTCCGCTTCGACCTCGCAGGCGCCAACGATCGCGAGCTGCCGCTGATCCTCGGCCTGATGCCGATCCTGCCCAAGCACGCGGTCGACGTCGCGACCTTCGAGGAGACGACGCTGGCGAGCCCGATCGGCTCCGGGCCCTATCGCGTCACCGCGGTGAGGCCCGGCGCGAGCGTCACGCTCACGCGCAATCCCGACTATTGGGGCCGCGACCTCGCCATCAACCGCGGGCTCTACAATTTCGACGAGATCCGCCTCGACTATTTTCGCGAGGCCAACGGCCAGTTCGAAGCCTTCAAGCGCGGCCTCTACGATTTCCGAATCGAGCACGAGCCGCTGCGCTGGCACGAGGGCTACGATTTTCCGGCTGCCAAAAGCGGCGAGGTGATCCGCGATACCTTCAAGCCGGGCCTGCCGCAGCCATCCGAATTCCTGGTCTTCAATACCCGCCGCCCTCTATTCGCCGACATCCGCGTCCGCCAGGCGCTGACGCTGCTGTTCGATTTCGAGCTGGTCAACCGCAACTATTTCTTCGGGCTCTATTCGCGCGTGGCCGGCTATTTCGCCGGCTCCGACCTGTCGGCCTATGGCCGGCCTGCGGACGCGCGCGAGCGCGAGCTGCTGAAACCCTTCGCGGCGCAAATTCGGCCCGATATCATGGACGGCAGCTACCGCTTGCCGGTGACCGACGGCTCGGGACGCGACCGCACCACGCTGCGCGCGGCGCTGAAGCTGTTGTCGGAGGCCGGCTACGAGCTCGACGGCACGGTGCTGCGCAACCGCGCGACCAAAGCGCCCTTCACCTTCGAGATCCTGGTCACGACCCGCGACCAGGAGCGGATCGCGCTTGCGTTCCAGCGCGACCTCAAGCGCGCCGGCATCGAGCCGAGCGTGCGATCCGTCGATCCCGTGCAGTTCGACCAGCGCCGGCTCGCTTACGAATTCGACATGATCCAGAACCGCTGGGACCAGTCGCTGTCGCCCGGCAACGAGCAATCTTTCTATTGGGGCAGCGCTGCGGCCGACAATCCGGGGACCCGCAACTACATGGGCGCCAGGGATGGCGCGGTCGATGCCATGATCGCCGCCCTGCTCGAGGCCCGTGAACATACGGATTTCGTCTCGTCGGTGCGGGCGCTCGACCGCGCCCTGATCGCGGGCTTCTACACAATCCCCCTGTTTAACGTATCCGAGCAATGGATCGCGCGGTGGAATCGGATAGAACGGCCCAAGACCACCTCGCTCTCGGGCTATTTGCCGGAGACCTGGTGGTCGAAAGGGCAGCCGCAAGCTCATCAAGCAAAGTGACGCCGTGAACCAGCCAGCCATATCGCCGACGCTCGACACGTTGTTTCAGCGCACGCTGATACGGCAGCCGCACGCGCTCGCCCTGCTCGATCCCCTCAACAAGCCCCGCGTGACCGGGCACCAGCCGCGGCGGATGACCTATGCCGAGGCCGACACGGCGATCGAGGCGCTGTCGGCCTATTTCGTCGAATCGGGCCTGCCGGCCAATTCCGTCATCGCGATCCAATTGCCTGCGACGGTCGAGTTCGTGCTCACCGTGCTCGCCGCCCATCGCGCCGGCCTCGTCGTCGCGGTGCTGCCACTGCTGTGGCGGCATGCGGAACTGACCGCTGCGCTCAATCGCACCGCGGCGCGCGCCATCGTCACCATGAGCACGGTCGACGGCGTCAGCTATGCCGATCTGGCGATGCATGCGGCCGCCGAAGCCTTCTCGATCCGTCACGTCTGCGGCTTCGGCACCGATCTGCCCGAAGGTATGGCCTCGCTCGACGATGTGCTGGCCCGCCCGCCCGGCACCACGCGCGCCGTGATCCAGGACGGCCGCAAGGCGGCGATGATCTCCTTCGACGTCACGGCGGAAGGCTTTCGCCCGGTGCCGCGACCGCATTTCAGCCTGATCGCCGGCGGCCTTGCGATGTCGCTGGAAGCCGACATCAGGCAGGGCGCGACCGTGATGGCGGCGTTCACGCCGATGTCGTTCGCAGGCCTCGCCTCCTCGCTCGCGGTGTGGCTGCTCTCCGGCGGTGCGCTGGCGCTGCATCACCCGTTCGAGAACGAGGTGCTGGAGCGGCAGGTCAACGAGCATGAATGCGACGTGCTGATTGCGCCTGCACAGCTTGCGTTGCGCCTCGGCGATGCCGACCTGGCGGCGCGAATGCCGTCCTTGCGCAACGTCATCGGCCTCTGGCGCGCGCCCGAGCAGGTGGCGGCAAGCGATGCCTGGATCGCTCCGCATGCGCCGCTGACCGACGTCTACCTGTTCGGCGAGGCCGGGCTGTTCGGCGCCCGTCGCGGCGAGGACGGCATGCCTGTGCCGGTGATGCCCGGGCCGCACGGCGCCCCTCGCGAGCAATCCGGCTCGTCCATTGCCGGCGAGATCCTGCTGACGCCAAAGGGCACGCTCGGCCTGCGCGGCGCGATGGTGCCGATCGCGGCCTATGCGCCGCCGCAGCCGGTCGGCGACACGCTGATCGCGCAGCCGCCGCGCGACTATGTCGACACCGGCTATGCCGCGCGGCTCGACCGCCCGAGCGGCGCGATCTGCATTACCGCACCCCCCTCCGGCATCATGGCCGTCGGCGGCTACCGCTTCCTCTCCAACGACCTCCAGGAATGGGCCCGCCGGCTAGGCCAGGGCGCCCTGCTCACCGCGCTGCCCGACCGGCTTTCCGGCCACAGGCTGGCCGGACGCGCCCAAGACAACACCCGGGCCCGCGAGGCGCTCAGCGAGCTCGGGCTTAACCCCTTGATGGTCGAGGCTTTTCGCGACCGCTCCGGCCCGGCCTAGGCGCAGTTTCGCCTGGTATGTTGACGCCGCATTAAGGCGGCCAAACTAGATTGCACGGCATCTGTCGCGTGATCAGAGTTTGTCGAATGTCCCAGGCGGGCCCGATCCTGTTTGTGTCCAATGCCGAGCGGCCGCCCTTCATCGCGGCGCTGGACGAGGCCCGGCTCTTTCCCGTCGTCGACACCGACTGGGCCAGCGCAGCGCGCGCGGTCGAGCAGGTCCAGCCGGCCGTCGTTCTCGCCCAGATATCCGGCGGTTACGAGCCGCATATCGCGCCGCTCGCAAGGAAGATCGCCGACCAGTCGCCCTACCTTCCCTTCGTGGCCCTCGATGCTTCAGGCGCGCTGCCCCCCAACGCCCTGCCCTTCTCCTCGCGTAGCGGCAATTCCGACCGCCTGATCGCGCGGCTTCGCGCCGCTCTGCGCGTGCGTACGCTCGATGCCACGGTGCTGCGCCGGCTGCCGGAAGTGAAGGTCGCGTTGCCGGAGGGCGATCCCGCCCGCGATGCCACCGTGCTCCTGATCGGCCGCGGCGCGGCTTACCCTGCGCTCTCCGTCGCGCTCGGTGAACGCGCCGGTGTCATCGGTGCGCTCTCGATCGAGGCCGCCGCCAAACACCTCAACACCCGTGACCTCGACGGCGTCGTACTCGCCGAAGGTTTTACCCCCCGCGTCACCGACGCCTTTCTCACGGTGCTCGCCGAGGACACCCGCTTCCGCAGCCTGCCCGTGATCCTCACCGCGCACCAGCTGACGCAGAGCTACGACCTGCCCAATCTCGAACTGATCCCGGGCGAGCCGGCGAAGGTCGCGGCCAACGCGCTGCCGCTGATCCGCCAACACGCGATGGAAGCGCAATTGAGCCGCACGCTGCGCTCGATCGACGCCGGCGGCTGGCTCGATCCGCGCAGCGGCCTGCTGACGGTGGAAGCCTTCGCCCGCGATTTTGCCAAGGCGGTGGAGCAGACGCTGGCCCGCGGCGGCGGCCTGTCGGTCGCACGCTTCGCCTTCGACCCCGGCAATTCCCGCGCCCAGCTCGATGCCGCCCGCATCCTCAGCCGGCTGATGCGGCAGATGGATTTCGGCGCCGCGCAGAAGGACGGCTCGGTCATCGTCGTGTTCGCGGAAACCGACTTCCGCACCGCCCACATGATCGCCCGCCGCCTCTCGGCGGTGATGCGGCACACCTCCAACGGCAAGCACGAGATGCGCAGCGATCCCGTCGTCAGTGTGGATTCGCTGTCGCCGTCGGACACGGCGCGGTCGCTGCTCGGGCGTCTTTCGGCGGACGCGTCGCGGGCGGCGTCGTAATCATCCGCCAGCGTTCGATGCCGTCGGAGCTCGAACGCTCAAATCATCATGAGCTTGATCTGGCCGTTCTCAACGGTTCCCATCGCGAGAGCGTCGCGCGCCATCTTCTCGACAGCCGGCCAATTCGCCAGAAGGTATCTCTGCGCCTGCACTTTGGTGGGGAAATTGGTTTGCAGAAGACAACTCTGCCGCGCGTTCCCATTCGCGATCTGAAAGGACACTGCCTGGGGCCCCTCTCGAAGCTCTTGCTCGGTGGGCAGGGGAAGCTTGCGCATGCTGCTCCTTCTCGGGGCTCAGCGAGCCGGTACGGCGAACCCGGATGCTGGATCGGCGGGAACCGTCCCTGCGGCGATCTTCCTGGCTTTCGACAGGTACTTGGGGTCAAGGCCGGGCTGCGTATTGCGGACCGCTTCCGTCAGCATCAGCCGGAGCTCTGCCTTGGTCATGGGTGCTTGTCGCGTGGTCGACTTCTGCCAATTGCTCATGGAGTCCATATGGGGATCTTTGCGCGGAATGCCACCATTCGCATTCTCATTCGCGATGAGTGGCAGCGGGCGCAAAAAACCCGCGGCCGGTGAACGGTCGCGGGTCCAGAAATCAGAAGCTTTGCCAGTACAACCGTGGTCAAAGCAACGTCATGGCGATTGCGGCAGCCTATGCGGCGCGCAGATCTTCAGCAGCAGACTTGCCGGTGCGGCGGTCTGCAACGATTTCGAATGAAACCTTCTGCCCTTCGTTGAGGGTATTCATGCCGGCGCGTTCAACGGCGCTGATGTGAACGAACACATCCTGGCTGCCCTGGTCGGGCTGAATGAATCCGAAACCCTTTTGGCTGTTAAACCACTTCACAGTTCCCGTCGTCATGGGGGTCGTCCTTTAAGATAGATAAGCGTTTGACCGCGCTGAAAAGCACGTTCGGTGTCGTCGAGATCTGGAGGGAGGGTCGTCAGTCAGGCGCGCTCGAAAGCGGCGAGGCCAAGTCGTTCGGCCGAAACTCGATGAACACAACATAGGGACTGTTCGGCCATTCCGCAAGTGATCATTTCGTTGCCGGAATCGACGCCCCTCCGCATCGCTTGGCTGCGTCGCCTCGGGCATCGAAACAAGTGATCACGCCGCCTTCTTGCTCTCAGCGAGCTGCGCCAGCTGGCGCATGATCTCCGTGGTGCCGACGAGACGCTCTTCCGGCGTCTCCCAGTCCTGCAGGAAAACCACCTTCATGTCGGGCCGCACCTTGGCGGCCTGGCCGTAGCTGCGGATGAACGACACCAGGCGGTCGGGATGCGCGAAGGAATTGTCGCGGAAGGCGATGACGGCGCCCTTCGGGCCGGCATCGATCTTCCCGACATTGGCGCGGCGGCAGAACGCCTTGATCGCGGCGACCTTGAAGAGGTAGCGGACCTCGTCCGGCAGCACGCCGAAGCGGTCCCGCATCTCGGCACCGAAGTTCTCGATCTCCTCTTCGCTGTCGAGATCGGCCAGACGCCGGTACAGCGACAGCCGCACCGAGAGATCGCCGACGTAATCCTCCGGAATGAGCACGGGCATGCCGATGGTGATCGACGGCGACCAGCGGTCGGCGGCTGGCTCGGACACGCCGGCCTTGAGGTTGACGATCGCCTCCTCCAGCATCGATTGATAGAGCTCGAAGCCGACCTCCTTGATGTGGCCCGACTGCTCCTCGCCGAGCAAATTGCCGGCGCCACGGATGTCGAGGTCGTGCGAGGCGAGCTGGAAGCCCGCGCCCAGCGTCTCCAGCGATTGCAGCACGGTGAGCCGGCGCTCGGCCTGCGCGGTGATCTTCTGCTGCGCCGGCAGCGTGAACAGCGCATAGGCCCGCAGCTTGGAACGACCGACACGGCCGCGCAGCTGATAGAGCTGTGCAAGGCCGAACATGTCGGCGCGGTGCACGATCAGCGTGTTGGCATTGGGGATGTCGAGGCCGGATTCCACGATCGTGGTCGACAGCAGGATGTCGAACTTGCCATCGTAGAACGCCGTCATGATGTCCTCGATCACGGCGGGCGGCATCTGTCCGTGTGCGACCGCGACCTTCATCTCCGGCACGTTCTTGTCGAGGAAGTCCTTGACCTCGGCGAGGTCGTCGATGCGCGGCACCACGTAGAACGCCTGGCCGCCGCGGTAACGCTCACGCAGCAGCGCCTCGCGGATCATCAGTGGATCGTGCGGGGCGACGAAGGTGCGCACTGCGAGGCGGTCGACCGGGGGCGAGGCGATGATGGAGAGCTCGCGGACGCCGGTCAGCGCCAGTTGCAGCGTGCGCGGAATCGGCGTCGCCGACAGGGTCAGCACGTGCACCTCGGCACGCAGCGCCTTCAGCCGTTCCTTGTGCGTGACGCCGAAGTGCTGCTCCTCGTCGACGATGACGAGGCCGAGGTCGCGGAACTTGATCGCCTTGCCGAGCAGCGCGTGGGTACCGACCACGATGTCGACGGAGCCGTCCGCGATGCCCTTCTTGACCAAATTGAGCTCTTTGGTCGGCACCAGGCGCGAAGCCTGCGCCACGTTCACCGGAAAGCCCTTGAAGCGCTCGGTGAAGGTCCTGTGGTGCTGACGCGCCAGTAGCGTGGTCGGCACCACGACCGCGACCTGCTTGCCTTCGAGCGCAACGGCAAAGGCGGCGCGCAGCGCCACCTCGGTCTTGCCGAAGCCGACGTCGCCGCAGATCAGCCGGTCCATCGGACGACCGAGCTCGAGGTCCTTCAGCGTGGATTCGATCGCCCCTAACTGATCCTCGGTCTCGTCATAGGGGAAGCGTGCGCAGAACTCGTCATAGATGCCCTGCTGCACCGGTAGCTTGGGCGCCTCGTGCAGATGGCGCGCGGCGGCAATCTTGATCAACTCGCCCGCGATCTCGCGGATGCGGTTCTTGAGTTTTGCCTTGCGGGTCTGCCAGCCGGAGCCGCCCAGACGATCCAGCTCGACCGTGGTCTGGTCGGAGCCGTAGCGCGACAGCAGCTCGATGTTCTCGACCGGCAGGAACAGTTTTGCCTCGGCGGCATAATGCAGCTCGAGACAGTCATGCGGCGCGCCGGCGACGTCGAGCGTCTGCAGGCCGACGAAGCGGCCGATGCCGTGATCGGCGTGGACGACGATGTCGCCCGCGGTGAGACTCGTGATCTCCGAGATGAAATTGTCGAGCTTGCGGCTGGCCTTGCGCGTCCGCACCAGGCGGTCACCCAGAATGTCCTGCTCGCTGATCAGCGCGATCTCGTCGGTCTCGAAACCGGCCTCCAGGCCGAGCACGGCGAGCATGGTCTCGTTGCGCGGAGTCGCCTGCACCGTCCGCCAGGCGTTGACGCTGGTGGTGTGAGCGAGCTTGTGGTCGCGCAGCATCGAGGTCATGCGGTCGCGCGAGCCTTCGCTCCAGAGTGCGATCACGACCTTCTTGCGGTTTGCCTGCAGGCCCATGACATGCGCGACGACGGACTCGAACACGTTGACCGTGCTGTCGTTGCGCTCGGGCGCAAAGTCGCGGCCCTTGCGGGCGCCGGCATCAACGACCGAAATGCCGTCGGCCGGCACGGCGAACTGCGTCAACCGCGCCAGCGGGACGTCTGCGAGGCGCTTGGCCCACTCGTCCTCGGTCAGATAGAGCCTGTCAGGCGGCAGCGGCTTGTAGATAGCGCCGCCGCCGGGATGCTCCATCGCGTCGCGGCGTGCCTCGTAATAGTCCTGGATCTGCTTGAAGCGCTCGCGGACGGCGTCCTCGGCCTGCGGTTCGATCGCGACGGCTGCGCCTTGCAGATAGTCGAACAGCGTGTCCATCCGGTCCTGGAACAGCGGCAGCCAGTGCTCCATGCCGGGATGACGGCGGCCTTCGCTGACGGCCTCGTACAGCGCGTCGTCACGCTCGGGCGCGCCGAACTCGGCGACATAGCCCATGCGGAAACGGCGGATGGTGTCGGTGACGAGCTGGAATTCCGAGATCGGCACCAGGTCGAGCGCGCGCATGTCGAGCAGCGTGCGCTGGGTCTCGGCATCGAAGGTGCGGATCGATTCCAGGCTGTCGCCGAAGAAATCGAAGCGTACCGGCTGATCGAGGCCGGCGGGGAACAGGTCGAGGATGCCGCCGCGCACGGCATATTCGCCGGGCTCGCGCACGGTCGAGGAGCGGTTGTAGCCGTTGTGCTCGAGCCAGGCGACGATGGTGTCCATCGGCACGACGTTGCCGGGCGCAACCGACAGCGCCTGCGCCGCGACGAGCTCGCGCGCGGGCACGCGCTGCACCACCGCGTTCACCGTGGTCAGCACGATCAGCGGTTTGTCGCTGCCGGTGAGCGAGGCCAGCCGCGCCAGCGTGGTCAGACGTTGCGCCAGGATACCGCCATGCGGCGAGACGCGGTCATAGGGCTGGCAGTCCCAGGCCGGAAACTGGAGCACCGGCAGATCGGGCGCGAAGAATTGCAGCGCGCGTTCGAGCTGCTGCATCCGTGCCCCATCGCGGCAGACCACGGCAAGACTGACGGCCGGCTTTTTCGGCCGCGCCGCGATGGCCCGGGCGAGATCGGAGACCACCAGGCCTTCGGCGCCTTCAGCGACATTGGCAAGCGTGACCGCGCGGCCGGGCGTGAGCAGCTCGGCCGGCGACTTCAACCCAGGTTTCATAGATTGCCGTCCGTGATCGGGAACGCCTTGATGCGGGCAAACAGCGCGCCGGTGACAGCAGCTGGCAGCACCTTGTCGCCGGTGATGGCGGCATAGAGGTCGGGATCGGACTCTTCGAGCAGGGTCTCGAGTTCGGTCAGCTCCGCGTCGGACAAATTGCCGATCTCGGAATCGGCAAAGCGGCCGAGGATCAGGTCCATCTCGCGCGTGCCGCGGTGCCAGCAGCGGAACAGCAGCCGCTTGCGGCGATTGTCCAGCCCGTCACTCGATCGTGTCGTTCCCGTCATGTCTCAAATCCAGTCAAACGCCGAAAGCCCGGACGTGCCGGGCCGGGGTGATATAGCCATTGGGACCGCCCATGTCAGCACTTTGTTGCGGCAGTTCGTCCCTCCAATCCGTCATGGCCGGGCTTGTCCCGGCGGTCCACGTCGGGCCGAAAAAAGACGTGGATGCCCGGCATAAAGCCGGGCATGACGGCGATGAACAATCCTAGATTCCCCTGATGCGCCCCAGCCTGCTCAATCCGCTGTTTGCCCCCGTGACCAGCCTGCCCGGCGTCGGTCCGAAACAGGACAAGCTGCTGCAGTACCTGCTCAGCCGCAGCGAGACGCCGCGGCTGGTCGACCTGTTGCTGCATCTGCCGAGCCAGGTCATCGACCGCCGCGCCCGGCCGAAGATCCGCGACGCGGCGGTCGGAACCATGGTGACGCTGGAGGTCACCGTCGACCGCCACCGCCCGCCGCCGCCGCGCAGCGCGCGCGCGCCGTATCTGGTCTACGCCAGCGACGACACCGGCGACGTCGTGCTGACCTTCTTCCGCGCCAAGCCCGGCTATGTCGAAAAGCTGCTGCCAATCGGAGAGAAGCGCTATGTCTCCGGCACGCTGCAGATGTACGACGGCATCCCGCAGATGGTGCATCCCGATCGCGTGCTGGACGAGGAAGCGATCTCGAAACTGTCGGGCATCGATCCGGTCTATCCGCTGACGGAGGGCCTCGCGCTCGGCTCGCTGCGCCGTGCGGTCGCGCAGGCGCTTCTGAAGCTTCCGGCTCTTCCCGAATGGATCAGCCCGGAGGTGATGCGCCGCTGCAATTTCCCGCCGATCACTGAGGCGCTCAACCGCGTCCATCAACCGGTCGAGTTGACGGACATCCTGCCCGATCAGCCATTCTGGTCGCGCCTGGCCTTTGACGAGCTTTTGGCCGGCCAGCTCGCGCTCGCGCTGATCCGGGCGCAGCTGCGCCGGCCGGCCGGCGTGCGCAATGCCGGCGACGGTCACCTGCGCAACAAGATCATCGACGCCCTGCCCTATGCATTGACGGTGTCCCAGCGCGACGCGGCCGCAGCGATTGCCAGCGATCTGCAACAGCCCGTACGCATGCTCAGGCTGCTGCAGGGCGATGTCGGCTCCGGCAAGACCGTGGTCGCGCTGCTGGCTGCGGCAGCCGTCACGGAAGTCGGCAAGCAGGCGGCGCTGATGGCGCCGACCGAAATCCTGGCGCGCCAGCACATCAAGACCATCGCCCCTCTCGCTGAACGGGCCGGCATACGGGTGGCGATCCTCACCGGCCGCGAGAAAGGCAAGGAGCGGCGTGAATTGCTGGCGCAGCTCGAAGCCGGCGAAATCGACCTGCTCGTCGGCACCCATGCGCTGATCCAGGACGACGTGATCTTCCACGATCTCGCCCTCGCCATCGTCGACGAGCAGCACCGCTTCGGCGTGCGCGAACGGCTCGCGCTGACATCCAAGGGCGAGGCGGTCGACGTGCTGGTGCTGAGCGCGACGCCGATCCCGCGCACGCTGGTGCTGACTTATTTCGGCGACATGGACATCTCCGAGCTGCGAGAAAAGCCCGCCGGCCGCCAGCCGATCGAAACCCGCACCATCTCGATCAGCCGCCTCGCCGAGGTCACGGACAGCATCGGCCGGGCCCTGGAGGCCGGCAAGCTGGTCTACTGGATCTGCCCGCTGGTGGAAGAGTCGGAGGCCGAAGGCACCGAGCACCTCACCAACGCGACCAAACGTTTCGAGAGCCTGCAGAAGCGGTTCGGCGAGCGCGTCGGCCTCGTCCACGGCCAGATGAAAGGAGCCGAGAAGGACCGCGTGATGGGCCAGTTCGCCGCCCACGAGATCGGCCTCCTGGTCGCGACCACCGTGGTCGAGGTCGGCGTCGACGTGCCGGCGGCGACCATCATGGTGATCGAGAATGCCGAGCGCTTCGGCCTTGCTCAGTTGCACCAGTTGCGCGGCCGGATTGGACGCGGCTCGGAGGCCTCGACCTGCCTGCTGCTCTACTCGGAACCGCTCGGCGAGATGTCGAAGGCGCGGCTGAAGGTGATCCGCGAGACCACCGACGGTTTTCGCATCGCCGAGGAGGATTTGAAGCTGCGCGGCGAAGGGGACGTGCTGGGCGTGCGCCAGAGCGGCCTGCCCGGCTACCGCATCGCGCGCTCCGAGGTCCACGGCCAGCTCATCACCCAAGCGAGAGACGAGGCGCTGCGGATCCTCAAGGACGATCCCAAGCTGAAGGGCGAGCGCGGCGAGGCGCTGCGCTGCCTTTTGTATCTGTACGAGCGCGACGAAGCGATCCCGCTGATCGGGGCGGGTTAGCCCCTGCCCTTCGTCGCCCGACTTCGTAAGCCGCCACATGCGCGCGAGCCAGATCCAGCAGCGGTGTCTCGATGCCGAGCGTACGGGCTCGATTGGCCATATCGCCCAGAATATGCTCCGCCTCGGTGATCGAACCGCGCTCGATATCGCGCAGCATCGAAGCCTTGAGCGGCGAGTCCAGCGTCGTGAAGAGCTTTCGGTCGAACTCGATGAACGGGGCGCGCGGCTCGAAACCCGAAGCAGTTGCGACCGCGCAGCATTCAGCAAACAGGCGAAAAATGGACTGCTCGCCGTTGGGCACGGCCAGGATGTCTCCGATGCTTGCGCGCATCAGGCAGGTGATGCCGGCGAGCGTCGAGAGCTGGACGAATTTCTCCCACATGTCCTGCATGATTGCTTCGCTGGCACGCACGTCGATACCGGGGACCTGGAGCAGTTTCTCCAGCGCGAGCGCACGCTCGCTGAGTGCGCCTCCGACCTCACCGAAGACGATCGTTTGATTGGCCATGAAGTGAACGACACGACCATCCGCATCGAGCCCGGCGCTGACATTCGCGAGCCCGCCGAGAACGTGTGCGGCGCCGAACCTGACGGTCAGAGCGTCGATATGTTTCAAGCCGTTAAGAATGGGAAGAACCATCGTGCTCGGGCCGATGGCGGGCGCAAACTGGCTCATCGCGTCATCGAGCGAGTAGGCTTTCACGCCGACGAGCACGACATCGAACGGCTCCCTGAGATCGCCGACCGCAAGAAGCTTCGGCTGCACGGCGAAGTCACCGTGCGGGCTGACGACCTGGAGTCCGTTCCGCCGCAATTGCTCCGCCCGCTTCTCGCGCACAAGAAAGCTCACGTCTCGGCCTGCTCGCACGAGGCAAGCACCGTAATAGCCGCCCAGCGCGCCCGCGCCGATCACCAGCACTCTCATTCGAACTCCCAAGACAGCAGAACAGCGCCCGCAAGATCAATAACAGATGGGTTCGGCGACGTCAGGTTTTCGTCCGCGCGATACCCACAGCGAAGGCCCTCATCAGGTCAGCATCCTTGGCGTCGCCATTCGCATCCTCGGCGAGATGCTCGAACCAGCGCGCGAAGCCCTCGTAGATCTGGCTGGCGGGATGGTCGGGCCCGAGAAAGCCGGAAATCTCCCGCATCTCCGCGACCCAGCGGTAGGCCTTCGGAATCATGTCAGGCAGCGCGACCTCGAGCCGCGCCAGGATGGCGGGCTGGCTCAGCGCCAGTTCGTCGTGCAACGCGTCCGCCGCGCCCGCCTTCGTCGCTGCGACAACCATGGCCGAGCCGATGCCGGCGAGGCCTTTGACGATGCCGGCGTAGGACATTTTCAGAGCGGACGCCGCGCCGACCGGGCCTTCGACGATGCGGACGTCGAGGCCGAAATCCTTCAGCACTGCGACGTCCCTGGCGTGCTCGCCGGACATGTAGAAGGCCGGGCTCTTGGCCCCAGGCTGCGGCGGAAAGCCGATGATGCCGCCATCGACGAACGGCGCCTGCGCCGAGCCGATGATCTCCTCGATTAGACGCACGGTATCGACATTGACCGCATTGCAATCGACCACGACCGGCTTCTTCTCGCGCCTGACGATCAGAGCCGCCAGCCGCTTGGCCAGCGCGACGGCTTCGCCCGGCGGTACGATCGAGAGGATGATGTCGGCGTCCGCGATCGCATCGTCATCGGCACCAACCATGCCGGCGTCTGCTGCGCGCTTGCGCGTCGCCTCGCTCCGCCCGTCCAACGACGTCAACACCCGCGCGCCATGCTCACTGAGGCGGCGGGCGACGGCGCTGCCCATGGCGCCGGGCGCGAGGATCGCAATGGTCTTGGACATCGTGCACTCCAGATCGAACGCCGAGCGAGGCGCTCAGTTCAACCGGAGACTAGCAGAGGATGCCGATGTGCGCGTGACCGCGGCCATCCCGCAGGGGAATGGCCCTACTCCACCTTCGCAGGCTCGGGCTGGAGCGCCGCCGCATTGGCGATGCGCGCGGCATGCGCCATGCCCGCGAGCGCGGCGGCTTTCTTCGTGTCGGGTGCGGCGCCTGGCTGCACCACGCCGGCCGACATGATCAGGGTCGCGGCATCCTCGGTGCTGAGATCGACCTCGACGATCTTGCTCTTGGGCACGTAGAAGAAGAATCCCGTGGTCGGGTTCGGCGAGCAGGGCAGAAACACCGAGACATGCTCCTCCTGTCCCGGCAGGCTGCGCGCAACCTCTTCGTTCGGCGACTGCGAGATCAGCACGATCGACCACATGCCCGGTGACGGAAACTCGACCAGGCCGACCTTGCGGAAGCTCGAACCCTTGCCCGAGAACAGCGTCTCGAACACCTGCTTCAGGCCGCGATAGATGGCGCGTACCGCCGGGATCCGGCCGAGGAAGGTCTCGCCGACATCGACCAGCGTCCGGCCGATCAGATTGGCGGCGAGGAATCCGACCAGCGTCAGCATGAAGAATGCGACAACAAGTCCCCAGCCGGGAATGACGTACGGCAGATAGGTTTCCGGACGATAGGCCAGCGGCACGAACGGCCGTACCACACCGTCGACCCAGGTGACGAACCACCAGACCAGATACAGGGTGATCGCGATCGGCCCCGTCACCACGAGGCCCGTCAGGAAATAGTTGCGAAAGCGGCCCATCAGGCCGGTATGCGGTTCCGGGAGCGGATCAAGAGGCGCAGGCGCGTCGTCGCGGGGGTTCATTCGGGTTCCAGGTCGGTCGCAGCACACAAGCTAGGGTCTTCTAGCAGGTTTTGGAAGACCGCGACCGATTGATATCCCCTTTGCCTATTCCACGGTCACCGATTTCGCGAGGTTGCGCGGCTGGTCGACGTCGGTCCCCATCACGACAGCCGTGTGATAGGCGAGCAACTGCACGGGGACGGCATAGACCATCGGCGTGAAAGCCGCCGCCATGTCGGGCATGACGATGGTGACGAGGGACTCGACGGTCGCCTCTTCCGCGCCCTTCGCGTCCGTCATCAGGATGATGTTGCCGCCGCGGGCGGCGACCTCCTGCATGTTGGACACCGTCTTCTCGAACACCCGGTCGTAAGGCGCAATGACGACGACAGGCATGGTCTCGTCGATCAGCGCGATCGGCCCGTGCTTCAGCTCGCCGGCGGCATAGCCCTCGGCGTGGATATAGGAGATCTCCTTCAGCTTCAGCGCGCCTTCGAGCGCAAGCGGGAAGCTGGTGCCGCGGCCGAGATAGAGCACGTCGCGGGACTTGGCGATCCTGTGCGCGAGCTTCTCGATCTGCGGCTCGGTGGTGAGCGCATCCGCCATCAGGCGCGGGACCTCGACGAGGCCGTGGACCAGCCTGGTCTCGTCCTCGTCGGACAATTCGCCTCTAGCCTTGCCGGCCGCGATCGCAAGGTTCGCCAGCACCATGAGCTGACAGGTGAAGGCCTTGGTCGAGGCGACGCCGATCTCGGGTCCGGCGAGCGTCTGCAGCACGGTCTCGCTCTCGCGGGCGATCGTGGAGGTCGGCACGTTGACGACGGCGACCGTGTGCACGCCTTCGGCCTTGGCATAGCGCAACGCCGCCAGCGTGTCAGCGGTCTCGCCCGACTGCGAGATGAAGATGGCGAGATCGCCCTTGCGCAAGGGCGCTTCGCGGTAGCGGAATTCGGAGGCGACATCGACCTCGACCGGCACGCGCGCAAAGCGCTCGAACCAGTATTTGGCGACGTAGCCCGCATAGCTCGCGGTGCCGCACGCCGTGATGTTGATGCGCTGGATGTCCTTGAAGTCGAACGGCAGCTTGACCGGCAGCGAGACGCGCTCGGTCGCCATATCGACGTAGCGCGCCAAGGTGTGGCCGACCACTTCCGGCTGCTCGTGGATCTCCTTCGCCATGAAGTGGCGGTAGTTCGCCTTGTCGACTAGCGAGGTCGAGGCGGCATGCTTGATCTTGTCGCGCTGGACGGCATTGCCGTCCTTGTCGAAGATATCGGCGCTCTTGCGGGTCAGCACCACCCAGTCGCCGTCTTCGAGATAGCTGATCGTGTCGGTGAACGGGCCGAGCGCGATGGCATCCGAGCCGAGATACATCTCGCCGTCGCCATAGCCGATCGCCAGCGGCGGTCCGTTGCGAGCGCCGATCAGGAGGTCGTCGTCGCCGGCGAAGATGAAGCCGAGGGCGAAGGCGCCGCGCAGGCGCCCCAGCGCCAGCTTGACCGCTTCGACCGGCTTGTTGCCCCGCTTCAGGAGATCGTCGACGAGATGCAGCACGATCTCGGTATCGGTCTCGGTGTGGAACACCGTGCCCTTCTTCTCGAGCTCCGCGCGCAGCTCGCGGAAATTCTCGATGATGCCGTTGTGGACCACGGCGACGCGCTCGGTCGCGTGCGGATGGGCGTTGTTGACGGTCGGCTTGCCGTGGGTGGCCCAGCGGGTGTGGCCGATGCCGGTCGTGCCTTGGAGCGGTTCGGCGCGCAGCAGCGCCTCCAAATTCTTCAGCTTGCCTTCGGCGCGACGGCGCTCGAGGTGCTTGCCTTCGAGCGTGGCGACGCCCGCCGAGTCGTAGCCGCGATATTCGAGACGTTTGAGCGAATCCACCAGCTGCTCTGCAACCGGTTCGCGCCCGAGAATGCCGACAATCCCGCACATGCGGATCACTATCCCCCAAATCGTCGAAAAATCGCCTAAACGACGCGCTCGATTCTTAGCGAATTTGCTAAGAAAACAGATACTCAATAATTATTGCTAATTGAGACAGCACAGCGTGGCCTGCTCGACCGCGTCGAATTGTCGGCGTTAAACCGCGTCGATTAACTCCTTGTCAATCAAATTGGCCAACGGTTCCCCTTCAGGGAGTTATGGCCATGAAGGGCTCATCCGACCGCAAAGGCTTGTCATCGACTTTGGTGCGCGCCAGCGAGACCACAGGCACGCACCTTGCGCATTGGCCGCCGCCCCTGCGCGCCATGGAGCGCGGCAAGGAAAGCAAGCCCGCCCTCGCCACGCGGTCCGCCGGCGAACCGGCAAAGCGTGCCAGGCCGCGCGGCTGGCGCCTGACGCGCGCGATGGTCTCGGACGTCGCCGACGACGACTAGCCCCGCTTATTTCTCGGTCTTGTTGCCGCCCGTCTTCAGTTCGCGATAGCGCGCAGCGCCGCCTTCGCGGATGGTCTGCTGGTTGCGCTCCAGCGCCATGGCATCGTCAGGGACGTCTTTCGTGATCACCGAGCCGGAGCCGATATAGGCTCCGTTGCCGATCTTCACGGGGGCGACCAGCGAGGAATTGGTGCCGACGAAGGCGCCCTGCCCGATGACAGTCTTGTGCTTCTTGAAGCCGTCGTAGTTGCAGGTGATGGTGCCGGCGCCGATGTTGGAATTGGCGCCGACGGTGGCATCGCCGATGTAGGAGAGATGATTGACCTTCACGCCGGCTCCCAGCGTCGCCGCCTTGGTCTCCACGAAATTGCCGATGCGCGCGCCGTCGCCGAGCGAGGTGCCGGGCCTTAAACGCGCATAGGGCCCGATCGAAACGTTCTTGCCCAGCGTCGTCTGCACGATGTGCGAAAAGGAATGGATCACGGTGCCGTCGGCGATCGACACGCCGGGGCCGATCACCACGAAAGGCTCGATGGTGACGTCCTTGCCGAACACCGTGTCGGCGGCGAGATGAACGGTCTCGGGCGCGATCAGCGTGACGCCGGCCTCCATCGCAGCTTTCCGCAAGCGGGCCTGCATCACGGCTTCGGCTTCGGCGAGCTGTGCCTTGGTGTTGATGCCGCGCACTTCGTCCTCGCTGGTCTCGATCACCACGGACTCCCATCCCTGCTCGCGGACGATGCCGACGGCATCGGTCAGATAATATTCGCCCTTGGAATTCCCATTGCCGATCTTGTCCAGGATCGCGAGCGCCCGGCGACCGTCGATCGCCATCACGCCGGCGTTGCACAGATCGATCTTGCGCTCTTCGGCGCTCGCATCGGCCTGCTCGCGGATCGCGACCAGACGTTCGCCCTCGACGATGAAGCGGCCATACCCCGTTGGATCGGCGGCGCGGAAGCCGAGCGCGGCGATCGCGGCGCCCCTGGCGAGCGGCGCGCGCAGCCGCGCAAAGGTCTCGGCCGAAATCAGGGGCGTATCGCCGAACGCAATCAGGAGATCGTCCACGCCGCGTGCGATCGCCTCGCGTGCCGCCAGCACCGCATGCGCGGTGCCGAGCCGCTCGGCCTGCACGAAGGTGAGCGCGTCGGGCCTGATGCGCCTTGCCTCGTCCGCAACAGCCTGATGGTCGGGGCCGATCACGACCGCGAGCGAGGTGCCGGTTCCCTTGGGTGCCGCGGCCAGCACGTGGGCAAGCAAGGTCTGGTGGGCCACCGGATGCAGCACTTTCGGCAGGTGTGAGCGCATGCGCGTGCCTTCGCCGGCGGCGAGCACGATCGTGAGGCTGGAACGTGCGGTCATCGAAATCCTGTCAGATACGGCCGAATCAACTGGCGCGGCGGGCGGCGCGCCCTCAAGAGCTCTCGCCTTGCTACCCCCGCAAACGCCCGGAATTCAAGTGCGACGGGGTTTTCCTGTTAATGTTCCCTGATTGATTCGGGGAAGCCGGACAGGGCTGGGCACTTAACGTTCATGGCAAAGGATTCCGACCCACTGGCGGATGCCTTCGGCACCAAGGAGACCGGCGGGCTGTTCTCCGGACTTGTGGCCGAGGAAAGCACGTTCGACCGCCGCATGATGTGGCGGCTGGGCTCATGGGGCGTGGCGGCCGTGGGTGCCGTCGTCATCGCGGTGATGGCCAACCAGGCCCAGCTCGGCTGGCGGCGCGACCAGCTTGCGTCCGCCGATCTCGCGCGCCAGGCGGAGCGGCTTCAGGTGCTGACCAAGGAAAGCCAGAACGAGGCCCGCCGGCTCGCGGCCGCCATCGAGACGCTGAACACGGATCGTGACCGGCTCTATTCCCGCGTCACCGTCGTGGAGCAAGGGCTCGATTCCGTCACCGGCGCCATCGCCAGGCAGCCCATCACACCGCCGCAGGCTGGGAAGCCGCAGGATGCTGCGCCCACGGCCCCCAGCGTCGCGCCGGTCGCCTCGACCCCCGCCTCCGCCGGCGACAAGCCGCGGACCGAGGCCGCCAAGGACACGCACAAGGAAACGGCGAAGGAAACGATCAAGGAGACTGCAAAGGAGCCGTCGAGCCTGCCGCCGCAGACTGCTGCCGCCGCCTCGCTCGTGCAGCAGCCGCTGGCAACGAATTCTGCGCTGCCGACGATTCCGCTGGTGCCCTCCAAGTCGATCATGGCGCCGCCCGACCCGGCCGCCTCGAAATTGATTCAGCCCGAGCCAAGCGAGAAGGCCGCCGAGCAGAAGGCCGAGCCGGCGCCCGCCCCGACCGAAGTCGTCGCGACAGCCGCGAAGGCGCCCGAGGCAACCGAAAATGATTCACCCGCCATCGCGGTTCAGCAGACGCGTTTCGCGATCGACCTCGGCGGCGCCAATTCGGTCGACGGCCTGCGCGCGCTCTGGCGCGGCCTGAGCAAATCCAATCCGGAGATCGCAGCGCTGCGGCCGATCATCATGATCAAGGAAGGCAACACCGGGCTCGGCATGCAGCTCCGCTTGGGGGCTGGGCCGCTGGTCAACGCCGCCGCCGCCGCAAAATTCTGCGCGATCCTCGCCGAGAACGACCGTCATTGCGAGACCACCGTGTTCGACGGCCAGCGCCTGTCGCTGCGTGGCGGCTCGGAGAAGGGGCAAGAGAAGTCCCCGGACAGAGTTTTGGAGAAGAACTCCGAGAAGCACCAGGACGCGGTCCCGCAAGCTGAAACCGCGCCCGTCGCAAAACCCGAGAAGCCGGAAAAGCGTCGCCGGGGCTATTCCTCCAAGCGCTCGTCGAAGCGCGAGGAGCCCGCGCCCACGCCTGCGGCACAGCCCGCGCCGGCCAAGCCGGAGGCCGCGTCGGCGGCATCGACACTGACGTCGTTCTTCCGCCGGTAGTCCCGCCCCGGCGCAAGCTGCTTGCATGCGGCGATCGGACGCTTGGACCTGAGTTGCCCTTTCGCCGCGGGTTTGCGTTCATTCACGGCGCGCGCCAAGCGTCGCCCCCTTCCTAAACGCACGAGCTTCGATGAACGAATTGGATGATGTGCTGAGGCTTCTCGTCGCGGCGGGAACAGGATTGCTGATCGGCATCGACCGCGACATGAACGACAAGCCGGTGGGCATGAGGACCCTCGCGCTGGTCGCTCTCGGCTCCGCCCTGGTCTCGATCTCCGTGATCGAGTTCCAGAATCTGCGCGATCACCCGGATGCGATCTCCCGGGTCATTCAGGGCGTCGTTGCCGGAGTGCTGACCGGCGTCGGCTTCATCGGCGCCGGCGTCATCCTGCACGACGCCAAGGCGAAGACCGTGCACGGCCTCACGACCGCGGCGACGGTCTGGATCGCGGCAGGACTCGGCATCGCATGCGCGCTGGGAGCCTGGCTGCTGGTCGGCGCTGCCATCGCCGTGACGCTGCTGGTGCTATTCGTGCTCGGCTGGGTCGAGCGACGGCTCGGATTGAAATAGCGGGCATACCAAATGATACGGAAGAGGTCGGCGTAAGACGGCAGTATCCGCGACGGATTTGATTCGGAGCGGAGATGACGGACGCGAAGTTTCTGCGGGAGCAACTCGCACTGATCCGGGAACTGGCAGAGAAGGCGGATCCCTACATCAGGACGCGACTGCTCGCATTGGCTGAGAAATACGAGCGACGGCTCGCGGACCAGAACCGGGCGACGCAAAGCCGGTTCTGACGGCCCCTCGCGCGAGCCGGATCACTGGAAACATCACCTGCCCTGTTGCCTGCCCGCGTCATCCCGACCATATTGCCGCCATGACAAAAAAGCCCTTCCGCCTCTCGCCCTACCAGGTCCAGTTCCTGATCGTCGTCGGCTTCGCCTCGGTCGGCTATGCGCTTTATCTGCGCTACCTCGCGATCGAGCTGTCGCAGGTCGCGCTCGCCTGCGACGCCGGGCTGCAGACGCTGCTCTGCAAGGCGCGGTCGGTCTCGACGGTGCTGTTCAAGAATTCGGTGTTCGGCATCGTCGCGCTGGTGGTTGCGACGCTGAACCTGATGCGGCCGTCGATCGTGCTGCTCACCGTCGGCATCGTCGCCGCCGGCCTCGGCATCGTGCTCTACAATGTCGTGCTGTCGGGACTGGCGATCGGCCTGTTCATCCTTGGGTTTGCTCGGCCCGCGCCCGCCACAGCGTAAGCGCGAACAACAGATAGATCGTGCAGGTCCACAGCGACTGCCAATTGTCGCGGCCCTCGTTGAACAGCACGAAGACGGCCGACAGCGCCAGCACGCCAGCGAACACCGATTCCGCGATCGGACGCTGGCCGATCTGCGGCCGGTTCAGCATCAAAAGCGCGAACGGCACCACCGCCATCGTCAGCGCGGCGTAGGGGAAATCCTTGTAGCGCGGGTCGAACACGAAACCGAGCGCGGTGTCGGCCGCGATCACTGCCGTCACCGCGAGCGTCAGGCCGAGCACGGCGGTGAGCTTCGACCATTTGCGGCCCTCGCGCGGGCCGAGCAGATCGAGGAAGCTCGGAAGGCTGCGGCCGATCACCATCGCCTGGGCGCAGAAGATCGGCGACAGGATTCCGGCCGCGAGCAGCGCGCCCCAGAGCAGCCAGCCGCCGATGCCGTAGCTCTCGTAATACATCTTGTCGGCGCCGATCCCGAGCAGGCTGCCCGCCGTCGTCGCCGAGATGGCGACCCCGAGCCAGGCCGAGAAGCGCGGCGTCCACGGCCGACGGCGCAGCGTGATCATCGCCACCGCGAACACCAGCACGCACAGACCCATGCCGGCGCCCATGTACCATTTCCAGAGCGGGAAATTGCTGATCGGCTGACCCGGTGGATATTTCAAGGTCCGGCGCACCGAATCGTACAGGCCCCAATAGCCGCCGACGGTGCCCTCCAGCTTGCGCTTCCACGGCTGGTCGTAGGACTCGATCAGGTTGACGCGAAATTTCTGCGACTTCGCCAGAGCCAGGATTTCCGAGACCACCCGCGCCTGGTTGGTGCGTGACGGCAGCGCGCCGTCGCGCATGCGCCCCTCGCTCGGCCAGCCGGTCTCGCCGATCAGGATTTCCTTGCCGGGAAACGCCACCGCCATGCGCTCGCGGATCGCCTCGACATGGGCCGAGGCGAATTTCGCCTTGATCGGAAAATCCTCCCAATAAGGCAGGATGTGGATGGTGACGAAATCGACGGCGTCATAGACCTCGCGGTTCTTCAGCCAATACTCCCAGACGTCGGCATAAGTGACGGGCACGCTGACCTGCGTCTTCACCAGGCGGATGATCGAGACGAGGTCCGCCGTCGTCATCTCGCCGCGCAGCAGCACCTCGTTGCCGACGATGACCGCGGTGATGATGCCGGGGAATTCCTTGGTGAGGCGGACGGCAAGCGCCGCCTGCTCGAAGTTCTTGCTGCGGTTGCTGGAGAGCCAGATGCCCTGCAGCACTTTCAGCCCGCCGACCTTGGCGGCGATCGCCGGCACCTGGTCGAGCCCGTTCTCCATCGAATAGGTGCGGACGCAGTCGGTGATTTCCTTGAGCTGGCGCAAATCCTGCTCGATCTGCTCGGCCTCGATATGGGTCCACGCCTCCAGCGGCGTCTGCTCGCCGCGGAACGGCGCGTAGGAGACGCATTGCACCTTCTCGGCGGGATCGATCGGGGCACGCGCGAGCGTGATCGGCGTCGCCAACCACCACCACACGGCAGCAATCGCACCCAGTGAAACGATCAGAAGCGCCAGTGGCGTACGAAGAGAAATCGGTTCCGTCCTCCGCGAAGGGTCCGTCGATTACCTGCTTGCACGCCGTCTGCCAAGGGGGTGCCCCAATGCCGATCCGCCCCTGCCCTGCGGGAATCCGGCCGTCGACCGTCACCTAGCATCGTGACTTTGCTGGACAAAATTCCAAATTCAGGTCATGGACTCCGAAAGACTTTTCCGCCGCATTGGAGACCCATTTGGACGCCATCACCGGCGCGTCCGCGGGATCCTGACGCGGACGGGCAGCGGATACATTGGGGAATTCATGCGGCAACGGGTGTTCGAGTCACGAAATGCGGTCCTGCGGCAGTTCGCCGCCGCTTTGGCCGTCTCCTGCCTTGTCCTTATGGCCAGCTTTGGCGGCGCGTCCGCCCAGAGCGGCACGCCCGCCCCCGAGCAGGGCAAGGCCGCCGCCCAGCCCGCTGACGCCGCCGCCAAGGACGCCAGCCAGAGCCAGAGCCAGAACCAGAAGCGGACCGACGAGTTTGCCGAAGCTGCCCGTGCCATCAATGGTCCGGGGGGCAACCCCGAATGCGTCTGGCTCGGCCGTCGCGCGGTTCAGTTGATGTACAGGGACGACCTCGATACCGCCTTCCGCCACCTCGATCTGTACGACCGCTTCGGCTGCCCCGGCGGCCACATCCAGGCCGCGTTCCGCTGCCTGACCCGCTTCCTGCCCCAGATCGACGACAAGGTTCCGAACAGCCTGAATAACCTGACCCAGGCTTGCTGGATCAACCCGGCTGCACAGCCGCAGCAGGCGGCGGCCGCAGCCTCCCAGCCGGCAACGCCGACCACCGGCAATGCGCCGGCACCGCAGCCGGCCGCGAGCCCCTCACCGGCAGCCAGCCCGTCGGCCGCGCCCCCGAAATAGTCGCGAACGTTTCAGCTGTCGTTCAGGAACGATCGGCGATAGAGGCGGTTGGCACTGCCGCGCGTCTTCTGGAAAAGGCCATGCCCTTATAAGGACATGAGACCATGACAGTTGTGAAACCGCGCGGCAGAGGTATGCTCCCTTTGCCGCGGACTTGGTCGGATCTCGGGGTCGGATCCGCTTCCCTGCCCCCTCAGCCCCTTTTGGTTTAGCCGCGATGCGCGTTGTCGCCGCCGTTTTGTTGCTCGTGTCCGTGCTTCACGCGGGCATATGGGGAGTTCTGCGCGACAAGGAACCCGCGCCAGACTTCAAAGGCCTGTTGCCAAGCGTCTCCTATGCGCCGTTCGAGGGCTCGGCCCACCCGGACATCGACAACATCCCGACCATCGAGAAAATCCGCGCCGACCTGAAGACGCTGTCGACCATGACGCGCGCGATCCGCCTCTATTCGTCGACGGGCGGCGTCGAGCTTGTGCCACCGATCGCGGCCGAGTTCGGCATCAAGGTCACCGTCGGCGCCTGGATCGACAAGGACAAGGATCGCAACGACCGCGAGATCAAGGCGGCGATCGAGCTCGCCCGCAAGAACAGCAACGTCGTCGGCGTCGTGGTCGGCAACGAGGTGATCTACCGCGGCGAGCAGAAGGTCGCAGACCTCATCGACATGATCAAAAGGGTGAAGAGCGCGGTCCGCGTGCCCGTCACCACCGGCGAGATCTGGAACATCTGGCGCGACAACCCCGAACTCGGCTCCAGCGTCGATTTCATCGCCGCGCACGTGCTGCCCTATTGGGAAAATTTCCGCTCGGACCAGGCGGTCGACCAGGCCGTCGACCGCTACAATTTGTTGCGCAATCAGTTCCCGGGCAAGCGCATCGTCATCGCCGAATTCGGCTGGCCGAGTGCGGGCTATAATTTGCGCAACGCCGACCCCGGTCCGTTCCAGCAGGCCCTGACGCTGCGCAACTTCGTCAGCCGCGCCGAAGCGCTTGGCATGGAATACAACATCGTCGAGGCGATCGATCAGCCCTGGAAGTATTTCGAGGGCGGCGTCGGTCCCTATTGGGGCATCCTCAACGCCAGTCGTGAGCCGAAATTCGCGTGGACCGGCCCGGTCGAAAATCCCGACTACTGGAAGCTGATGGGAATAGCGCTGCTGGTCGGCATCCTGCTGTCGCTGCCCATCCTGCGGATCGAAAAACCGACCGTGAAGCAAGCCTTCCTGCTGTCGGCGACCGCCAACGGCGTCGGCGCCTGGGCCGCGACCGTGTTCGCGTTCTGGAACGGCCACTACTTCATCTTCGGCTCGGCCTTCGCGCTGACCCTCGGCATGATCCTGCTGGTTCCCCTCGTTCTCATCGCGATGGCGCGCATCGACGAGATCGCCGCGGTCGCCTTCGGCCGGCCGCCGCAGCGGCTGATCACGAAGGACAAGCCGGTCGCAAACGTCCCCGAAGGTTACTGCCCGAAAGTCTCGATCCACATCCCGGCCTATTTCGAGCCGGTCGACATGCTCAAGCAGACGCTGGATGCGCTGGCGCGGCTGAACTATCCCAACTACGAATGCGTGGTCATCATCAACAATACGCCGGACCCCGCGTTCTGGCAGCCGATCCAGGACCATTGCCGCGCGCTCGGTGAACGCTTCAAGTTCATCAACGCCGAGAAGGTGCAGGGCTTCAAGGCCGGCGCGCTGCGCATCGCGATGGACCGCACCGCGGTCGACGCCGAGATCATCGGCATTCTCGACGCCGACTATGTCGTCGAGCCCGACTGGCTGAAGGACCTCGTGCCCGCCTTCGCCGACCCGAGCGTCGGCCTCGTGCAGGCGCCGCAGGAGCACCGCGACGGCGACCTGTCGATCATGCACTACATCATGAACGGCGAATATGCCGGCTTCTTCGACATCGGCATGGTCCAGCGCAACGAGCTCAACGCCGTCATCGTGCACGGCACGATGTGCCTGATCCGCCGTGCGGCGATGGACATGGCCGGCGGCTGGTCGTCCGACACGATTTGCGAGGATTCAGATCTCGGCCTCGCCATCCAGGAGCTCGGCTGGACCACGCATTACACCAACACCCGCTACGGCGCGGGCCTGCTGCCTGACACCTACGAGGCCTTCAAGAAGCAGCGCCACCGCTGGGCCTATGGCGGCCTGCAGATCGTCAAGAAGCACTGGCGCCGCTTCCTGCCCGGCGCGAGCCGGCTGACCGCCGACCAGAAGCGCGAATACGGCCTGGGCTGGCTGAACTGGCTGGGCGCCGAAAGCCTCGGCGTGGTCGTGGCGCTGCTCAACCTCGTCTGGGTGCCGATCGTCGCCTTCGCCGACATCGCCATCCCCGACAAGATCCTGACACTGCCGATCATCGGCGCCTTCGTGGTCTCGCTGGCGCACTTTCTGTCGATGTACCGCGCCCGCGTCGCCATCAAGCCCGGCCAGATGCTCGGCGCCATGATCGCGGCGATGAGCGTGCAATGGACGGTGTCGCGCGCGGTGGCGCAGGGTCTCATCACCGAGCACATCGCCTTCGCCCGCACGTCCAAGGGCGGCCTCTCCAGGATGTCGATCGAGTTCCAGGCGTTCTGGGAAGCCGTGATCGGCGCCCTGCTCCTGATCGGCTCCGGCGTCCTAATCGTGACCAACAGCTTCCGCCAGATCACCGAGATCTACATCTTCGCCGGCGTCCTGGTGCTGCAGAGCCTGCCGTTCCTGGCCGCGGTTGCGATCGCCATCCTCGAGCTCAGCCGCATCAACTCGTTCCAGTTCTGGCGCGACAGCGCGATCCGCACCGCCGAGCTGATCGGCCTCCGCCCGGTCGCCCTGCCCCCCGTGGGCGCACCGCAAGCCGTGACGAACGAAGTGCGGCGGGAGACGAAGGTGACGGGCTGACCTCGCCTTGATGCCATCCTTCGAGACGCCCGCCTCCGGCGGGCCCTCAGCATGAGGTCACAGCAGACGTTAGAGCATTTTCCAACCTGTCGGAATCGGTAGGGGATTCCCTTGCGAGGCAAATTGTGATTCACCCTGAGGGCTGGTGATGGAGGCCAGCCCCCATGGCTAAACCGCTGTCGCCGGACCTTCGCATTCGTATTATTCGGGCTGTGGAAGATGAAGGCATGAGCCGTCGGGGCGCCGCTGTTCGGTTCGGCGTGGCGCCCTCGACAGCGATCGAACTGGTTGGCGAGTGGCGAAGGACCGGCGCCTGTGAGGCGGGAACGCAGGGCGGAGACCGGCGTTCAGCTCGGATCGAGGGTCACGCTGCGGAGATCCTCTCCCTGGTCAAGGTTACGCCTGACATGACGCTGGCCGAGATCGCTGACCATCTCTTCAAAGTCCACGGCGAGCGTTTCGTGCCGAGCGTGATCTGGCGATTCTTCGATCGTCGCAACATCACGTTCAAAAAAAACATCGCACGCCAGCGAGCAGGATCGGCCGGACGTGGCCGCTGAACGCGCAGCGTGGAAGGCGTCTCAGCCTGAGATCGGCATCCATCGGTTGGTGTTCATCGACGAGACGGGGGCTTCGACCAAAATGGCGCGGCGCTACGGCCGTTCGCCGTACGGCCAGCGCTGTGTCGCCGCGATCCCGCATGGTCATTGGAAGACGACGACCTTCGTCGGCGCGCTTAGAGCGACCGGTATGACCGCGCCGATGGTCCTCGACGGCCCCATGGATGGTCCGGCGTTCGAGGCTTACGTGACGCAAGTCCTGGTACCGACACTCAAGCCCGGCGACATCGTGGTGATGGACAATCTCGCAGCACACAAGCGGACCGAGATCGCCATCGCAATCGACGCGGCGGGCGCTCAGCTCCTCTATCTCCCGCCTTATTCGCCCGACCTCAATCCGATCGAAATGGCCTTCGCAAAGCTCAAAGCCGCCCTGCGAAAGGCCGCCGCCAGATCAATCCAGGCTTTGGACAATGCTATCGCCCTCACCACAGCCGCCTTCACCGCCCAAGAGTGCCTGAACTTCTTCGCCGCGGCAGGTTATGATCGCGCCTGATCAGAATCTGCTCTAGACCCTCATGGTGAGGAGCCCGCCAAAGCGGGCGTCACGAACCATGCAGGCCGAGCTCCTTCGGTCCCCCTCAGCAGTTCAGCGTGGATGATAGGGCGACAATCAAGTTGAGAGCCCTGGCCTAACCAGCGGAAACCGCGAGCAAATCCCCGCTCCTGCCGCGACTTTCGGTAACCACGCCCGCTATTGACCTCCGCGCCCCATCACCCTACACAGCGCGGGCCGAGAGCATGATCCGGAAACAGCCGGTTTTCCCCACGACGCCCTTAAAGCGTAGCGGCAAGACATGCTCCTCGAATGTCCGACCACGATGGCGAACTCCGACGTGCCATCAGCGGCCATGGGAGCGCGTAGCTCAGCCGGTAGAGCACGTGACTTTTAATCACGGGGTCCTGGGTTCGAGCCCCAGCGCGCTCACCAAATTATCCTTTGAATTCAAATTATTGCGCGACAAACATGAGATCACAGAGTGTGACCTCTGTCTGTGTGCAACGCAGACGCAACGCCAAGTCGTTTCGGCCAGAGGCGTAATGCAATGGGATCAGAACACATGGGCCAGCGTCGAGGCTTACTTGATCAAAGGCTGGCCTTGGCCGGTGACGGGATTCCATCCGGTAAGCATCTCGCGGGTCCACGACAATATTTCGAGTGCTCCAATGACGGATCGAGGCTTACCATCGGCGCTTACGGTCGCTGAATCGTCTTTGAAGTGGTAGTAGGCGTCATCCAGATTCTTGAGAAACCTTTCCTGGAAAGTCGGATCGGACTGCTCGATCGTCTTGACCAAACAAGTTGCAAGCGCCGCCGCGCCTGCGCGAAACGTTCCACTCTTCGTCCGTAATAGCCATCATTCCCTCCGATTGCGATCAAGCCTTCAGGCAACCTAGGTGAATGGACGTGTGTTGCAAAGGAATTCCAGTTGCAAGTGAGCCATCACCCCTACCCGTCCCGATGGCCGGCCGACCAAGATCACCTTCGGCCAGATGCGTAACATGGGCGTGCGCGGCGTCCTGGTACTGCGCCGACTACCGCTGCGGACAACTCCGTTGCCATCAGCGCCGATCGCTGGCCCGATGACCTCCGGCTGTCGGACATTGAGCCTCGCTTCACCTGTACCGCTTGCGGCAGGCGCGGCGCTGAGGTCCGGCCCGACTTCGCGTCAGGCAAGCCGCCGATAGCGCTTGGGCAGCGGTGAACGAGGGTTTGAAAGTTGGCTGGCGTTGCGGTCCTGTTCTCGGTTTGCGATCTGTTCCCATGCCTTGGCAGGCGCTGGCCTGTTGAGGCCTAATGGACTAAGTTGAATTTGGCCGTGGCTTAGTTTGAGATGGGACTTTAGGAACGGATGGTCACGCATCGGCATATTAGGAATCGGAAGCTCAGCCCCGCGGTTAGGACCCGAGGACGTGCCATGCAGAAGCGACGACGATTCAAGCAAACCGTACGGCTTGAAGAGCGCCTTGCCGAGGAAGCCAGACGCCTCCGCGAAGAAGCGGAACTCCTCCCTCACGGACCTGTACGCGATGAAGCGCTACGAAGGGCCCGACAAGCCGAGACCGGCTCGCACCTGAGCGAGTGGCTGACCTCACCCGGACTGCGACCGCCAGAGTAACAGGAACTAACCGACAGCGCGTTCGTAATCCCGTACAGGTGGCCCGCCTTGGTCGTGCCTGCGGGCAGCCGGTATGTGTGAAAAGTGCGTCGAGCTGGACGAGAAGATTCAGCACTACGAGCGGATACGCGCGGCGATAAGCGATCAGCTAACAGTTGATCGGATCAAAGACTTGGTGGAGCAGATGCGCGCGCAAAAGGCCGCGTTACACCCAGAGTAAGCCGCTTCGGTCCCCGAGTTGACGTAACGGCCTATGGAACAAATGTTCACTTTGGAACTTAAGGACTCACCTAACTTAAGGACTCACCTGTGGCAGGGTGAGGACGATGAATTATTTCAGCAGCGACAAGTTTACCGGCCCTAAGACCCGCGAAGATCGGCGATGCACATGCGGGGCTCAACCCAAGCTCGCGAATCGCATGCTGGACCCTATGCGCGGCCTCACCGTCCGTATGTTCCAATGCCAGTGCGGCGAACGCAGTTGGACCGAGGACAAAGAGTAAGGCCGCCTCAGTTGGCGACCTCTTTCACGCGCTTGTCCACATCCCCGACCCGCAGTAGCTCGGCGTGCTCCATTCGGCGGTGCGAGCCCGTCCCTGCCCATCAGGCCGCTCCAGTTCCTGATCCATGTGCTGGCCCCGTTTTCCGGCCTGAGTTTCAATTTTGGAACAATCTGAGGGTTTGGATGTTTCCGAGCATTGTTGCTCGGGAAGCTGCAAAAATGCTTACGATGCTGGCAACCTTCGCCGCCCCTGTCGTGGTGCTGACGATATTGATAATCGTCGCCTGTGAGATCAGGGACGCTTGGGATCGAAACCGTGTCGAGTAGTAAGCCGCCAGTTCTCCTTGGCGTGGCGGCGCTGTGATTTGTTCCTGCCGACCCTTGGCATAAAGGAATTTGTCACATCGAACACATTGCGAACGCTGTCTCGATTTCAGAAGCCGTATTGCCCGAGGAGTACGAGCGATTTGCGCGAACACGTAGCGTCCTATTTTGCTTTTCTGTCATTCGGCTGGTGCTATAATCGTTCCGTTCGGGGAACGACTGCCATGGACTACCGCGCTTACATCTTAGACGATGAGGGGCGTATCACCGGCGTCCACGAGCTGGACTGCGCTAACGACGAAGAGGCTAAGCAGAAAGCGGCCCAGTTGCTCGATGGACACGATCTTGATGTCTGGAACCGAGCGCGGCACGTCGCCCGATTGAGACACCACACCCGGTAGTAAGGCCGCCTCAGTCGCGCGCTGAACCGACACCACATTCCAGAGTTCAATCCCCCGGGCAAGGAGCCGCATTGGGACCGGCGCAAGCTGAAGAGGGATCAATGACCGTCTGGAGCTACACCGACCCACGCAACAGGTCGGAGACAAGGATCACCTGAAGGTTTTCGGCTCGGAAGAAGCGGCCGAGATCTGCTTCGAGGAGAACGATCCGGAGGGCGTGGCGTTCGAGTACGATGTGATTGGTACGCCAATTCGGCAAACGGAAAAGCCGCAGCGCGGTTCCAGCCCCACTGCGGCCCATCCCGGGCAACTTGAAATTGATTGATGCTTAAATCTCGCCGGTGTTCTCACAGTAGAACACCCCGTTCCAAATAAGGACTCCGTACAACTACCGGAGTCCGTTGTTCCACGAGTTGTCATTAACGGCGGAACATGGCACGGCTCGCTCTTCCAGCCCCAATGCTCCCGGCTGCCGGTTCAATTGCGGATCAGAGCGCCGGGAGTGCTCGGCCTTCAGACTGAGGGCTATACGTTGAGCTCGCGAGTTGGTTTCGCTGCGCCGCAAAAAGAATCGATTTGCAGTTAGATCATGTCGGGCGGAAAATGGCTGCCACCGGGGCTGGCTGCATATTTCACTTAGAGCGTTTTTACCCGGTTCGTTTTGACCTCGGCGCGGGCCGCAGTGGAATCCCCACTGCGGCCATTTGCTTGTGTTACGCTCACGGTGCACTAAACAATGCGCAGATGACACGGGGCGGACTAACTCCTCCCTCGCAAAAGCGCGCCGGATTCCGATAAAGCCCAGTAGTCGCCCCGAGATGAACCGCCCGGAACATCCGCCTATTGTGCCCTCCCCCTCTGGGCATGTTGGCGATGGTTTGCGCAGCGAAAAACAGTCCGCCCGTTCTGATCTGCTGCAAGTGCAGACGGCCGATGACGTTCTTGGCCACGCTGCCGGCCATCTTCACGCTTCCCGCAGTGCATGCCTACCAGTGCCGTCCCTGTCTGCGGGTTGACACCATCCCACTGGCTTGAGGCCGGACTTGCCGTGATGGCGCGCTCAATGAGTGTGGTGACAGTGGGCTCGACTGCCGCACGCTGCTAGCGCCTGGCGTCCGCAGCCGTTCCAAAAACCACCTCCAAAAACCCGCTGACAACCCGCCGGAAACGTGTACGCTTCTCCCAAAACCGGAGGGAACTGCATGTTTGAAATCAACGGTTTCGACACGGCGGGCGTCGTCAGTCTCAAGCGGCTGTCACTCGCCGCCGCCCTCAAGAAAGCCAGAGAGCTTGTCCGGGACGGCTGCAGGGACGTTCAGGTCGTCGATCCCGCCGGCCGGGTCTACACTTCGTTCGAAGAGCAAGCCGCCTAGCCCCCCGACATTCGAGTATCGCCGCGCCTTTCTCCGCGGCTAACCGCCTCGGCCGACGTTTGACGAGGCGTTGTTCAGCCAGCGCGCGGTTGCCTCGTCGCTCCAGCCGGGGACGGCAAAGCGCACCGGCGGAGTTGCATTCGCGCGGGGTCGATCCACCGCGGGATGGCGTGCGCGAGCGTGATGCACATTTGCGGCGCTTGCGGAGCTGCACAGCACCAGCAACAGACCCATGGCGAACAGAGACCGCATCGCAGCAACTCCAATCGGGCAATCGCCCGTTGTCATCTGATGCGCCGATCGGCTCGCCACAACCCGAGCGCGGCTTCACAAGCTGGAGAGAAGCGCGAGCACCTGCGCTGGTGCAAGCCGGTCCTCAACTGCCGCGCGCCATTGCCAGTCAACTCGTTTGGGAGCAGGCTCGCTCGAGGCGCTCAAGACGCCGCACAGGGAGCGAGCCATGAAAGAACCGGGCCTCGATGGCCGCCACCGCGACAAGGATGGCCAGATCAGCAAGAAGCACGGCAATGCGCTGGTCGGCACGTTGCGCAAGATTTACGGGAGGGGTTTTGCGGCCGGCTATCCCGATACGACGCAACTGAGCGATGTCCTGCTTCAGCTGAACGAGACGTCGCTGAGCCAGTTGCGCCGCGATCACGACACCGGGCATCTGCAGCACAAGATCGACCACGCCGCGAAGTGACGGGCTGTCGGACCTGACGGCCAATCCCGGGCGACCTCGGTCGATCCGAAGCTGCGCTCGTCAGCTTTCAGGAGCGGCCGTCGCAGCCGGCACCGTCAGCGGCGCGCCTCCGACCGAAACGGGACCCAGGGGCATGACTTCCCTTACCATCCGCTTGCGCAGCGCGGGGGGCAGTCCGTAGCGCGCATGCGCGCGCCGGACCGATGAGGTGACGTCCGACGTCACCGTGTTTTGCAAATTGTCGATCTTCGCCATCAGCGCGGACAGTTGCGAGGAGATCTTCCTCACGTCGACCCGCTCCTCCGTGATGCTCTGCCGAAGCGACAGCAGCACCATTGAATCCTGCTGCAGCAAGACCGAGTTCTGATCCGATGCCTGATTGTTCTGTTGCAGCAACGCAGTGTGTTGCTGCTGGGCCGCCTGAATGTCCTTCAAGGCCGCGACCACGGGATCCGGCTTCGGCACGGATGCCTCCAGGCGCGGCAGCAGTTCAGCCAGACTGGCGACGCTCAGCGACCGAAAATCGGTCGGCGAGGTGTAGATGGCCGCTGCGCCGTTGATGGCGAGGGCGCACACCGCCAGGGCCAGGACGGATTTCCGGCTGGACCGCTTGAGCAGGGCCGGAGCTTCGGAGATTTCGGGTTCGTCCGCTGATGCGGCCGCCGCAAGGGCTGCAGCGTCCAGCTCTTCGGCGAAGCTTTGCGTTTCGAAAGTCGCGGTCATCTGCATTGACCCCAGTGAGCGAGCAACAGGAAGCCGCCCCTGAACCGTCCTCGCGACGACCCCTTGTACGCAGCACCCTTACACAACTGTCTAAAATTGTGAGCATTTCGGATTAATTCCACGTTAGCGGCCGACCACGCTGACCCGCTTGGCGCCCCCGGCCGATTACGGGGACAGTCGCGTGCAGGAGCGATTTCGCCTGTGGCCATCCTTCGAGACGCCCGCCGTTGGCGGGCCCTCAGGATGAGGGCCGAATGCGCGGCACTTTTTCAACGAACATGGGCGCTGCTTAGCCTCATCCTGAGGAGACCGCGAAGCGGTCGTCTCGAAGGACGGGGCGCGCGCAGGTGGTCACGACCTGCCTTCCGCCGGATTCAAAAAGCCTTGCGCCAGCAGCACTTAGCTACTGTGCATGGGGTTGTTTTCGCATTTTTTGGTCCCTACCCCTCGTCCAGCAGCTCGAACAATTCCTCCACCCGCTCGAACGGCGCGTCCTGCAATTTGGCGTGATGGACCACGCGATCGCCATCGCGCTGCAACGATTTGCCCCGCGACTTGCGAAGGCGCCCCGGAAGGAACGTTGCGGCTGCAGCCTCAGGCCCGACGTCGAGGCGGACGATGCCTCTGCGCTTGCATTCGAGCCTGATCCGGGCGGCGGCGAAGAAATCGAGCGCGCCTCTCGGCAGCGGGCCGAAGCGGCGTGCGGTTTCCTCCTCGAGATCTTCGAGATCGTCCTCATCCTTGCATCTTGCGGCGCGCGCATAGAGTTCGAGGCGCACCGGCTCGGACTGCACGTAGGTCTCGGGCAGCATGTCCGCGACCGGCAGGTTCAGGTCAGGCACCCACACCGCCTGCCCCTCGTCGAGCTTCTCCGAGGCCATCTTCAGGAGGTGGCTGTAGAGCACCGGCCCGAACACCTGGACGTGGCCGGATTGCTCCTCGGAGAACAGGTCGCCTGCGCCTCGCAGATCGAGGTCGCGCTCGCTGATCGCAAAGCCTGCGCCGGGCTTGCTGAACTCCTCGAGCACGGCCAGCCGCTTCTCGGATTGTCCGGACGCCGTCTCGGTCAACAGATGGGCGAAGGCGCGGATGCCGCCGCGGCCGACGCGGCCGCGCAGCTGATGCAGCTGGGCGAGGCCGAACTTTTCCGGCCAGCACACCACGATGGTGTTGGCACGGGGAATGTCGAGGCCGCTCTCGACGATGTTGGTCGCGAGCAGCACGTCGGCTCGCCCCTCGACGAAGCTCATCATGCGGTCGTCGATCTCGTCGGCCGCCAGTCGGCCGTGCAGGCAGACGATGCGCAGGTCCGGCGCCACCGCCTCCACCCGCGCCAGCATCGGATCGAGATCCTGGATGCGCGGGCAGATCAGGAAACTCTGGCCGTGGCGGCGCTGCTCGCGCAGCAGAGCCGTCGCGATCGCCGCATCCGACAGCGGCGCGATCCGGGTCGCGACCGGCAGCCGGTGCACCGGGGGCGAGGCGATCACGCTGAGGTCGCGGAAGCCGGCCAGGCCCGCGGCAAGCGTGCGCGGGATCGGCGTCGCGCTCATCATCAGCACATGGACGTTCTTGGCGAGGCCGGAGAGCTTGGCCTTCTCGGCGGCGCCAAAGTGCTGCTCCTCGTCGATGATGACGAGGCCGAGATCGTCGAACCTGACGTCCTTGCCGGTGAGCGCCTGCGTGCCGATCACGACCTTGATCCGGCCGCTCCGCAGTCCCTCCCTGGTCTCGCGCAGCGCCGCACCCGAGGTCGCCCGCGACAGGTTGCCGACCTCGATGCCGAACGGGGCAAAGCGCTTCTGGAACGTCGCCACATGCTGCCGTGCCAGCACCGTCGTCGGCACCGCGATCGCCACCTGCTTGCCCGACAGCACGACGGCCGCTGCCGCCCGCAGCGCCACCTCGGTCTTGCCGAAGCCGACGTCGCCGCAGATCACCCGGTCCATCGGGTGACCGGACGCAAGATCGTCCAGCACGTCGTCGATCGCCTTGGCCTGGTCGATCGTCGTGAAGTAAGGGAAACGCGCCACGAACTTCTCATAGGCCGATCCCGGCGGAACCAGCTTGTCGCCGCGCCGCTTGCGGCGCTGGCTGATGTGCTTGGCGAGCGCCTTGCCTGCCACCTGGATTTCGCGCTCGGCCTCACCGCGGCGCGCCCACCATGTGCTGCCGTCCGCCTTGTCGAGCGAGAGCTTGCCGAGCTCGGCCGCGTAAGGCCACATCAGCGCCAGATCGGGCGGCGGCACCAGCACCGCATTGTCGCCGGCGAACTTCAGCCGGATCATCTCCCGCATCGCGCCGCCGCCGGTGTTCACGGTCTGCAGGCCGTCGAGCACGCCGAGGCCGCGCTGGAGATGGATGACCACCGTGCCCTGCTCAGGCACATCGGCATGGTCGAAGGCCGCGCTCCAGGCTCGGGCCATTGGCTGCGCATGATGCGCGCGGCTGCCGAGCACGTCGGAGGCCGTCACGACGACGAGAGGCTTCTTGCCCGGCACGACGAAGCCGGCATCGAGATCGGCCAGCAGCGCCGCCTCGCCGCCCCGCCCCCGTGCCGCCTCGTCCCAGTCTTCGCAGCGCTGCGCCTTGAGGCCGCTCATCCGTTCCATCACGCGCAAATCGTCCTCATGCGCTGCGACGAGGATCAGCCGCGACCCGGCCCGTCGCGTGTCGTCGACGAAAGCCCGCAACGCCTTCCTGGCGGAGGTCAGCTTCGAAAATTCAGGGATGGTCTGGAACGACGAAGCGCGCGGCAACACCTTCATGCCCCGGCAGAGCTGCTTCCAGTCGCGCCGTCCGAGATATTCGCGCTCACGCTCCGCACGCGGCGCGGCCTCCTCGATCGTATCGAACCAGCCGTCGACATGTGCCGGCACGCCCGCATCGGCGATCCATTTAGCGCGTCCGCAATAGTCGAACAGGCTGGCGCGCTTGCCGCCTTTGCCGGCAAGGCCGAGCCGCTCCGACATGGGATCGACGACAAGCTCCCTGGTTTCGAAGATGATCCTGTGCTCGTTCGGATCGAACGCCACGATCCGCTTGATCGCGCGATCCGAATGCTCGATCCGGAACGGCCCCAGCGCGCCCGCAGGGAATATCTCGAAGGTCTGGCCGTGGAACAGCGCCCCGCCCGGATAGTCCGGCTCGTCATCGAGATCGTATCCGAGCGCTTCGAGGCGCGTCTCCAGATCCTGCTCTGAGAACGTGCCGCCGACCTTCAGGCTCACGCTCAGGCGCGACAGGCTCGCCGGTGGCGGCAGTCGCTCCATCACGGCTTCCGCCGTCGAGACGAGAAAGAGCGGCTTCTTGGATTTCGCGATGCGCCTCAGGACGGAGGCTCTCCGTCCTGCAAGCTCGTGCGACGGCTCGAGCTGATCGAACGGCAAGGTGTTCAAGCGCGGAAACACCAGCACCTCGCAGGAGGGGTCGAGCGCGTGAATGACGCTGCCGAGCCGTTCCGCCCTGTTCTCGTTCTCGGCGAGAAAAACGATGCCGCTCTGTCCGGATTGTTTCCATTGGACGAGCAGGTGCAGCGCCAGCACGCCGAGCGGCGACGAAGAGGAGATCGCGGCGCGCTGCGCCTCTTTGCTCTTCCCTGGCAGCGCCTTGCGTGACGACGTCCTGTTCGGTGACGTCTTCTTCGGCGACGCCTTGTTCGGTGACGCCTTCTTCGGCGGCGTCTTGGCCGCTCGCGCCTTCTTGGTAAGCCTCACTTGAATCCGTTTCTGGTCGTAAACCGTCGTCAACTGAACGCCAGCCGCCCTCATTTTCGATTCGGCGACTTCTCGCCATGCATATGGGATTTGCCCGGTGAACGCACGCCTGGTGGCAACGTTCGGCGCGGCGCCGCGATCCCGGCAATTTGTATGTTGATCGAGCTCGGACCGGAACTAGCGTGGTGCGAGATCTGCGTCTGTCGATGCGACGCTTGGCGCGATTGTAAACATTCTGCGCACGGAGAGAAACGAAAAAACCCCAGCGCTTGGAGCCACGCTGGGGCGTTTCGAGCAAAATGAACTGGTCAAGCAATGACGTGTTCATAGCAGCGATTTCAGCGCGCGCTTGTGAACTGGTTCACACGTTGCGGCGGACAAACGACCTAAGCACGGGGGCCCTGAGGTCCTCCGACCTTTGTGGAGAAAGTTTTCTCGCCGCGGGGGCTTGGGGGCCAGTCCTTCCAAAGCCGCCGGCGGCGGTTCGCCCGTCCAATCACGCCGGAACAGGGTACCGAATTCTCCGATTTGAGCGCGCACGCTCCACGCGCTAGGGTGCCTGCTTTGACGGAGGCTCATTTGAAACCAATCATTTTCATCGCTGCCATTGCACTGCTTGCGACGGCTCCCGCCCGCTCACAGCCGCTGGTCGATCCCAACAAGGTTGCGCCCGAATATCGCGAGGCGGCCGAGAAGCGCCGGGCCGAGCAGTTGCGCCAGCGCGAATGCGCGCTGAAGGCGGATCTCGAGAAGGTGCTCCCCAGGGATCGCACCGCCTTTCTCAATCAGTGCCTGGAAACGATGGCGGCCAAGCATTAGCGACTGACCGGCAGTTCCGTCCTGCCTGTTCCGCCACTGGCATGGCCGGACGATGGCGCTTGCCTGCGCGGTCCGCAGGCATCCCACAACGAAGACATTCAAGCTTTCTTCAGACATTTGGGATCATCTGACGATCCATTTTCCAAAGACATTGTTGTCCGCGCATGAGTTCGGTCCAGATTCAGTGCACGCGGTGCAAGGGCGTGTTCCGCGATCGCGCCGGGCGGTTGCAGGACGGCTATTCCAGGCAATGTCCGAGCTGCGAAGTGGTGCTGTTCTTCGCCGAGGATTCCCAACATCCCTTCGTCAAGCGCGCGATGCGCGATGCGCGCAACGTCCGGAAGCAGATGCGGGAAGCCGAAGCCGCGAAGCGTGCTGCGCCCGAACCGCAGGGGACGCAGTCGCGGAGGTTCGCCGGACGAACGCGGTCGGCCGGACGCGAGGACTAGACTAGCTCACCTTCGCCTCTGCTTCCTCGGAAACAGGCGGTCGCGGATATAGCGCGAGGTCGGCGTCAGGCGGATGCCGCGCGGCTTCTGCCAGGCGGCGCGGTCGATCTCCTTCTTGTCGCCGATCGCCAACCTGCCTTTGGCCGTCTTGGCAATGAAGATCGCGTCGCTCATCTTGCGGCCGGAGCGCTTGTTCCTCGCCGTCACTTCCTTCCAGAGGCTGATCCTGCCGAGCTTCAGCTTGGGCAGCTCCTCCCTGATCTCCCGCCGCAGGCAGTCCTTGTCGGACTCGCGCGCGCGCTTGCGGCCGCCCGGGAACATCCACAGGCCGTCCGACCGCCGTCTGACCAACAATACCTTGCCGCGCCGTGCGGCAACCAGTTTGGAAGACTTCGCCATTGCACCGTCATTGAGACCAGAATCGTCCCAATCGTAACTTGTCTAGTCGAACAGACAAGTTCCCGGCGCGCTTTGATCACAGATGCGAGCCGTCGGGTGGCCCGCCCCGGCGGAGCGATCGCGCCGTTCGCGGCGGGATCAGCCCTCGCCCGCCCCCGCCCGATCCTCCGTCCTGATCCAGGCCATCATCATCTCCCAGGCCACCGACAGGATGATCGGTCCGATGAACAGGCCGACGATGCCGTGGGCCAGCGTGCCGCCGATCACGCCGACGAAGATCACGATGGTCGGCGTGGTCAGGCCGCGCCCCATCACGAGCGGCTTCAGCATGGTATCGAGGAAGCCGACGAGGACGAGAAACACGGTCAGCAGCAGCGCCGTGGTGACGTCCTTGGCGGTCCAGATCCAGATGATGACAGGCAGCAGCACGAGGAAAGCGCCGATCTGCACGATCGAGAGCAGCAGCACGATGAAGGCGAGAAGGCCGGCGCTCGGCACCGCCGCGAGCTTGAAACCAATGCCGGCCAGCAGCGCCTGCACGATCGCGACGCCGATCACGCCCTGCGCCACGGCGCGGATGGTCGCACCCGCAAGCGACAGGAAATGCTCGGTCTGCTCGGGCACGATGCGAAACAGGAAACCGCGGCTGGCCGCAACCAGCCGCGGCCCATGTGGAAACAGGAAACCGGCCACGAACACCGAGACCAGGAACTGGAGCGTGCCGACGCCGGCATCGCCTGCGAGCGAGAGCAGCGGCCCCGCCAGCGGCTGCAGATACGGCGCCACCTCGCGTACCACCGCGCGGACGTTGGTGTAGGCCTGGTCCCAGAGCTCGTAGAGCAAGGGACCGACCAGCGGCCACGATTTGAGCTGTTCGGGCGCGGCCTGGAGCGCCAGATCGCCGGTGCCGAGCTGATGCGCCAGCTCGCGCACGCCGTCCACCGCGCTGATGCCAAGCCAGGTCGCCGGACCAATGACGATGCCGAGCGTGATGAGGGTCAGGATCGCTGCTGCGGTCTTGGGCCGGCCGCCCAGGATTTTGGCGACCCAGCTGAAGGCCGGATAGAACGCGACCGCGAGCACGCCGCTCCAGGCCAGGATCGGCACGAATGGGCGGATGATCAGGAAGGTCCAGATGATCAGCAGGGCGAGCAGGCCGAGCCGGATCACCAGCTGGATGACGTCCTCGCCCGTCAGCAGCTGACGGAGACTTTTCACGGGCACGGCCTTCCCTGCAACATGAACGCAACCCCCGGTGCTTGCGAGGCCTGGCCGTTATTGCCAGCAACGCATCCGGCGTCAAGACGAGCGGAACCGGCGTTTGCCCAAGATTAGGAACACTTTGGACCATTCCGCATTCGAAAAACGATGACACGCCCGTCCGGAAAGTCCGATGCATTCGCGGGCATACACCGCGGCATCCACTATTCCCTGAGGCCGAATGCCGCGCCGGGCTATTGGCACTATGCCTATGCGATCGGCGGCATGGTCCGCTCCGGACGGGTGCAAGGCAGGCTGCGGCTGCTCGCGGTCAGGCGGGTGCAAATGCGCATCGACCGGGACATGCGACCCGGCAGCTGATCCGGCGGCGAAGCCGCGCCGATCTCGCGTGACCCGCGATGGCGGCGGCGGCCGGGCTTGGCTAACGCCCGTTAACCGGATTTCCCCGCCCCGGTTTACGCCACTGCAAACGCCGGTGACTACCGTGGGTCGAGGTCAACAAAAACCATTCCGTGCAAATGGCCAACAGCATCTGGACGATCGAAGAATTCACCTGTGCAGGTTGCGGCATGAACTACACCGCGACCAGGGAAGAGCACAGCGAGGCCCACACTGGCAGCTTCAAATGCAGCATCTGCAGCGGCATGGTGCACGCCTGGTCCGGCAAGCATCATTTCTTCGGCTGGCAGGCCGTGAAGACGAGGCCGCCCGTGTTCGGCAGGCGCTGGGCCGACGTCGAATGGTAGGCTGAGGCACGGCGCCTCCGCCCCGTCATTGCGGCCTGCGTGAACTGCGGCTTCTGCTACTCTGCGGCATCAGTTAGACTCTCCGCCCCGCAACTGAAGCCGATGGTCAATGTCCGCTCCCTCCGTTCCCCAGATCGCCCTCTACCGCAACTGGCTCGCCGAGCAGCGCGGCCTCACTTTTGCTGATTACGAGGACATGCGGCGATGGTCGGTGCGCGATCTCGACGGCTTCTGGCGCAGCATCTGGGACTATTACGATCTGCAATCGCCGACGCCGTTTGCGGCCGTGCTCGCCGAGCGCAGGATGCCGGGCGCGGTCTGGTTTCCGGGCGCGCAGGTCAACTATGCCCGGCAGGTGTTCCGGCATGTCGCGGCGGCTGATGCCGCCGGCCTGCCCGCGATCGTCAGCGCCGGTGAAGACGGCAGGCTGACGGAGACGAGTTGGCCGGAATTGCGGCGCAAGGCGGCCGCGCTCGCGCTGCACCTGAAGGACCAGGGCATCAAGCCCGGCGACCGCGTCGCGGCCTATTTGCCCAATATTCCCGAGACCATCGTCGCGTTTCTCGCAAGCGCCAGCATCGGTGCGGTCTGGAGTGTCTGCGCGCCCGACATGGCAGCGCCCGCCGTGATCGACCGCTTCAAGCAGATCGAACCCAAAGTGCTGATCGCCTGCGACGCCGTCACCTATGCAGGCCGGCGGCACGACCGGCGCGATGTCGTGGCCGAGCTGCGGCGTGCGCTGCCCACGGTCGAGCATGTCATCCTGCACAGCGAGACCGTTGCGCCTGCCGCACCGGCGGCACTGCTTTCCGACATCCTCGCAAGGACGAGCGCTGCGGTCGAAGCGTTCGAGCCGATGTGGCTGCCGTTCGATCATCCGCTCTGGATCGTCTATTCCAGCGGCACCACCGGGCTGCCGAAACCGATCGTGCACGGCCATGGCGGTATCGTCATCGTGGTGCTGGCGCTGCTCGGCCTGCACAACGACATCGGCTGCTCCTATCACCCGAATTCGTTCGGCGAGCGCTATCACTGGTACTCTTCGACCGGCTGGATCATGTGGAACTCGCAGGTCGGCGGCCTGCTCAGCGGCACCACCTGTTGCATCTTCGACGGCAGCCCCGGCGGCGCAAAGGACAAACCGGACTGGACCACGCTGTGGCGCTTCGTCGCGCAGTCGAAAGCGACCTTCTTCGGCGCGGGTGCGGCGTTCTTCGCCAACTGCGCCAAGGCCGAGGTCGATCTTGCCGCCGCCGGCGATCTGTCACGGCTGCGCTGCCTCGGCTCGACCGGCTCACCGCTCAGCGCCGACACGCAAGGCCACTTCAACGAACGCTTTGCAGCCTTGTCGAAGAGCAACGGCAGCACGGCGCAGGCCGACATCTGGTGGGCGAATATCTCCGGCGGCACCGATTTCGCGGGCGCCTTCATCGGCGGCAATCGCGAGTTGCCGCAAACGCCCGGCGCGATGCAGTGCCGCCTGCTGGGCGCGGCCGTCGAAGCCTTCAGCGAACAGGGCCGCGCCGTCACGGACGAGGTCGGCGAACTCGTCTGCACCGAGCCGATGCCCTCGATGCCGCTGTATTTCTGGAACGACGAGGACGGCGCACGCTATCGCGCCAGCTATTTCGAGACCTACCCGGACAATTTCGACGGCAGCGGCCGCGGGCCGGTGTGGCGGCACGGCGATTGGCTCAAGGTCAACCGTGATGGATCCTGCATCATCTATGGCCGCAGCGATGCCACCATCAACCGCCATGGCCTGCGCATGGGCACCAGCGAGCTCTATTCCGCGATCGAGGCGCTGCCGGAGGTGCTCGACAGCCTGGTCGTCGACCTCGAATATCTCGGCCGCGACAGCTACATGCCCTTGTTCGTGGTGCTGCGCGACGGGGTCGCGCTCGACGGCGCGATGCAGGCCAGGATCAACAAGGCGATCGAGGCCGGCCTCTCCCGCCGGTTTCTGCCGAACGAGATCTTTGCCGTCGCCGAGATCCCGCGCACGCTCTCCGGCAAGAAGCAGGAGCTGCCGATCAAGAAGCTCCTGCTCGGCCATCCGGTCGAGAAGGTCATCAACAAGGAAGCGATGGCCAACCCCGCCTGCCTCGACTGGTATCTCGCCTTCGCGCGCGACTATCTGGCGCGAAGCGCTGCGTAGCTTCCATCAACCTCCGCCGAAATTGGAGGGATCGAGATTCCTGTTCTCCGAGGGCGGAATCGGTGGCCGCCCGGGAAATTTATACCAGCCGGGCGGCACCGGCGTCTCCTCGGCCGGGTGAGCGACGACGGGGTGGCGCGGGCGGGCGTGGTGACCCGGCGCAGCGGCAGCCGCGCATCCCGACATCAAGAGGATCACAATCGGGATGAACCGCATCGCATAGGCTCCAAATCTCCATCCAAACTGACATATGGTGCGAGAACTATGCTGTGCCCACGCACAAGCGCCATCACGTCCGGTCACAACGGCGGCACCGCGAGAGGCTGGCGATCGACCCAATTGCACCGGCGCCATTTGGACTCCGTTCACCGAAAGCCGCTAGATCAGGGCGGATCCTCCGCGCCGAACAGCAGACATGGCCGACCTCAACGCCGTCCTTACCAGGCTCAACGACCGCCTGCTCCGCCTCGAAGGTGAGTTGTTCGTGTTGCGTTCGCTGGCGCGCGCGACGCTGACGGCCGGCGACGACCACGCGGCGCGCATGCGCAAGCTGGTCGAGGCCGCAAAGATCGCGCTCGACGACGAGGCCAAGCGCCCTCTCGACAAACCGACACGCAAATATGTCGATGCAGCCACCGCGCTGGTGGAGGAATTGCTGGTCGAACCGACCCCGGCGCGGCCGCTGTTCACGGTGATCGACGGCGGCCGGCGCGACTGAACGCGCCCGCCTCGGCACGGCGACTGATTACCGCCCATACATGCCGGGAGCGCGTGCGCCGTTCGGATAGCACTGCCCGCGCGAATAGTTGTAATCGTAGCCGTCCGGACAGAGCCCGCCACGTCGTCCGTAGGCTTCGGGACGCCCGTAAGCGCCGGGCCCGTGCGCCCCGTTCGGGTAGCAGCTGCCGTTTGAATAATTGTAGTCGTAGCCGTCCGGGCAGAGCCCGCCGCGTCGTCCGTAGTTTCCATGATATTCGTGCGGCCCGGGATTCCGCGTGTAGACACCCGGCGCATGATAATCGTTGGGATAGCAGCGGCCGTTCGAGTGGTTGAAATCATAGCCGTCCGGGCATCGTCCGCCCGGAGCAGCCCTGAACTGAACTTGCTCCACCATGGGCTCCGGCGATGCCGCAGGCACGGTTGCAAATGCCAGCAGGCCGGCCAGCGCAAGCTCAATCATGACGTCTCCTCCAGATCGCGGGGACAAGCCTAGCAGGATTCGCGTCCCACGAAACGACCCGGGGATTGAGCCATGGCCGGCCTGAACCATGCATGAACCGGTCTCGAACTGCGACGATGCGTCGTCACGAGTCCTGGCGAGAGTTCGCCTCGCTCCCGCCGCTAGACGTTTTGGAATTTTCCGCCTTGAGCCGGCTGAGTCCGGCCTCGATGACCGCGATCTCCTCGTCGATCTTGCCGATCGGCAGGCTGAAATCATAGCCGCCGGACCTGCTCTTCAGATCGACCGCGAGCCGCTGCCTGTGCATCATCAACTCGTCGAGCCCGCGCCGGTTCTTCAGCCGCACATAGCTGTCGACGATCTGCTCAATTGCGCTCGGCATGAAATCTGTCCCGGCAAAATGGCCCGCGCCGCGCACAAAGGCTGGCGGGACAATTTCGGTGTCGCGGTACGCAATACAAATCCGCGACGGATTCGTCGATACGCCAAGCTGGTTGAGATCGCGTTACCGCCGGATGAAGTCGTGATGCGCGGCATTAAAAAGGCCGCTGACGAGTGCGCCAGCGGCCTTGGCCGGGTTTAAAAACGGATGCGGGTTGAAATGTCGCCAGCCCCGGTAGGTGCAGTCTTATCATCCGGCCCGGCTCGCCTTTGTTAAAAAAGAAACACAGGAACCGACTTACCGGCCGCTTGCCGCCCACCGTGGCCGCGCGGCAACGCTAAAGCAGCATCCGGAAAGTGCGCAGCGGCTTTCCGAAGAGATCAAGATTAAACAACAGCCTGAAGCGCGATGACAATTCATCCTGATCGCATCGCGCTTTAGTCCGTGACGCAGAAATAGGTGCGCGGCTGTCTGCGATAGGCGCCGTAGCGGTAGTACGGCCGGTAAGCGTAGCCGCGATAGAGCGCCGGCGGCTCCCCGCCGTAATAGGCACCGTGATAGAAATTGGTGATCGGCCCTCCGACGCAACGATAGGCGTCCCAGCTTGGCCCCACGAATGGCGCGGTCCCGGTCTCGGGCGGCACAGCGGGGTATGGCCCGCCGGCATGGGCCGGAGAGACCACAATCAGCGTCGCGAAAACGAAAAAGCCAGGCGCCTCGCATGCGCTCGCTCCCGAGCCGTCCAACACACGTATGGAGCACCGGAACGGCCGCCTGCGCAATCGCGGAATTCATCGCGTCCGTGCCGGCACATTGTTGATAACCGGCGCAAACGCCGCGCGGGTGGTGACAGGGCGTCCGGACGTGTTATCGGGGGATGACGCAGTTGCGAGACGGATCGGACACCCATGCGCATTACCCTCGTCGGCTCCCGCCATTTCGGCGTGACCACCCTGAACATGCTCCGGGAGCACGGCGTTTCGATCGTCCGGGTCGTCGTCGCCGACGCCGAGGATCGCCTCGCCGCAACCGCCAAGGCGGCCGGCATCGAGGTCGCGGTCCAGGCCAATCCGAAGCTGGTTGTGGCCTCCGAAATTGCTCCCGATACCGATCTGATCATCACGGCGCACAGCCACGCCCGGATCGGCCAGGACGCGCTCGCGGCCGCCAAGCTCGGCGGGATCGGCTATCACCCCTCGCTGCTGCCGCGCCACCGCGGCAAGGCCGCCGTGGAATGGACGATCAAGGAAGGCGATCCGATCGCCGGCGGCACGATCTACCATCTCGCCGACCGAATGGACGCCGGCGCCATCGCCGCCCAGGACTGGTGCTTCGTCAGGAAGGGCGAGACCGCCCGCGAGCTCTGGGAGCGCGCGCTCGCTCCGCTCGGCCTCAAATTGCTGGCCGACGTGGTCGATTATGCCAAGGTCCACAAGGCGCTTCCGTCCAAGACTCAGGACGAGCAGTTTGCGACCTCCGCACCGAGTCTTTCCTGACGTTTACCCTTAACGTAAGGCGGCCTTGATTCCGCTTCAAAATTTGGCCTTGGAAACGCAAATAAACCATTGTTTCTACAGGAACAATTTTCGGTTTGGCATTGCAACAAATTTCCGTCACATTTCGTCCGAATAAGCGTCGGCATATCAGACAAATTCAAGGACGGAATTCATGCGTTTTGGTCGCATCGCGGCGTTTTGTGCCGCTTCAGTTTTGACCGGCACCCTCGCCGCCCCCGCCCTCGCCCAGAGCCCCTACGACGGCAACTGGCAGGTCATCATCGTCACCAAGAGCGGCACCTGCGAGCCGACCGCAAGCTCCATGCTGACGGTTGCCGACGGCCGGATCACCGCGCCCGGCGCTAACGTTTCCGGCACCATCGGTAGCGGGGGACTTGTGAAAGTTTCGATCAATGGTGCATATGCCAACGGTCAACTCAACGGCAACGCCGGATCGGGAAAGTGGAATGGAGCATCTGCAGGCATACCGTGCAGCGGGCGGTGGGAAGCATCGCGCCAATAAACCAATCGAGGCTCGTGCCCGGAACCGGCGGCTGCTGATCACGGCCGCCGTTTTGTTTGCGGCAGGGATTGCCAACACGGACAGCAAGGCCCAGTCCGGCCCCTTCGCCCCGCTGGCGGGCAGCTGGAGCGGCGGCGGCACGGTGATGCTGGACGACGGCTCGACCGAGCGGATCCGCTGCCGGGCCAAATACGCCCCGATCGGCCCAACCATGGAGATGTCGCTGACCTGTGCCAGCGATGCCTACAAGTTCAACCTCGGAGCCAACGTCAGGGCCGAAGGCAGCGCCATCACCGGCAACTGGTCCGAGGCCAGCCGCAACATTTCCGGCTCGCTTCAGGGCCGCGGCGGTGGCGGGAATTACGAGCTGGTGGCCTCCGCCGCTGGCTTCAATGCCAATATCGCGCTGAAGGCGAGCGGCAGCAAGCAGACCGTCACCATGCGCGCGGACAGCCAGTTCCGCGGCGCCAACATCTCGCTGTCGAAGTAAGACCGCAGACGATCCGCAATCGATCCGGCGCCCGCGCCGGATCGATTTCTTATGCGCCCGGCACGAACGCCGTGACCTCGATCTCGACCTTGGCCCGCTCGTCTACGAGACCGCCGATATAGAGCAGCGTCGATGGCGGAAAATTGCGTCCGAGCGTTTCCTTCCAGGCCGCGCCGATGCCGGCACCGGCCGCCTCATATTCGCTGCGGCTGGTGAGGTACCAGGTCAGGCGGACGATGTGCTCCGGACCCGCCCCGGCTTCGCCGAGGAGCTTGATGATCCGCTTCAGCGCGGTTCCGACCTGCGCCGCCATGTCGGGAGCGTAATTGCCGGCCTCGTCTCCGCCGGTCTGGCCGGCCAGAATCACCCAGCGGCCAGGGCCTTCCGCCACAACGCCGTGAGAGAAGCCGCGCGGTTTTTTCCATTCGGCCGGCTGCAGGATCTGCATGAGCGAAGTTCTCCCGTTTTTTGTCGTTGTTCGTTGATGCCTTAGCACGTCGCCCTGCATCGCTGCATCCGCAGATTTGCCGTTGCAAACGGCGGCGATGTCGCCGATACCGGCCGTCCTTTCACATTCCCGTCTTTTCCCATTCCCCCGCACCCGGCTCGATGAGCGCGACACCGTCCAAAACGATGGCTGCCCTGTGGATGGCCGGTTGGCTGTCGCTGATGCTGGTCATGGCCGTTGCCGGACGCGAGACCACCCGTGAGCTCAACGTCTTCCAGATCATGGAAGTGCGTTCGGTGATCGGTCTCACGCTGCTCCTGCCGTTCATCTACCGCGCCGGCGGCTTCAAGGCGGTCGCGACCAGACGCCTGCCCCAGCACCTTGCGCGCAACGGGGTGCATTATTTCGCGCAACTCGGCTGGTTCTACGCACTGACGCTGATCGGAATCGGCCAAGTGGTAGCGATCGAGTTCACCATGCCGATCTGGACTGCGCTGCTGGCCGCAACGTTCCTGTCAGAACGCATGACGGTCTGGAAGATCGCCGCCGTCGTGCTCGGCATCGTCGGCGTCGTCATGATCGTGCGGCCCGCCACCAGCGAGATCAATCCGGGCCAACTGATCGCGCTCGGAGCTGCGATCGGCTTCAGCGTCTCGATGATCCTGGCGAAGTCGCTGACCCGGACCGAGAGCGCCTTGTCGATCCTGTTCTGGATGATCATCGTGCAGATGGTCGTGGGCCTGCTGCCGACGTTCGCCGTCTGGACGTGGCCGTCAGCCCCGCTTTGGGGATGGCTCTTCGTCATCGGTGTCTGCGGCACTTTCTCGCACTATTGCCTGGCCAGCGCGCTCCGATATGCCGACGCAACGATCGTGGTTCCCATGGACTTCCTCCGAGTTCCACTGACGGCGACGGTCGGTTGGCTGCTGTATTCCGAGCGGCTCGACGCATGGACCGTGCTCGGTGCTGCGCTGATCTTGTGTGGCAACCTCCTGAATTTAAAGCCCACGCCCGCGGTTCCCGCCCGCGCGCCGTGAACCTGGCACGGCCTTGCGCGACAAATCCAAGTGGCCGTGTGATTTGGATCACGTTGGGAGGTACTCCGATCGTGCACATTCGGCCACACAGCAGCGGGTTGCACGCACCGGACCGCCGTTTTGGTGGCACGAGGTCGGGCACTTCGTGTAAGTTCGTTGCCAATTTGTTGCTGCCTGCAATTCGATTCTGGGGATTTCAGATGCGCTATCTCACCCTCCTCGCTTCATTGATGTGCATGGCGTTGTCGGTCAGTGCCGCGAAGGCCGACCGCCGCGTCGCTTTCGTCGTCGGCAACGGCTCCTACAAGAACGTCGCGCAATTGCCGAACCCGCCGATCGACGCCAAGGCGATGGCATCGACGCTGCGCAATGTCGGCTTCGAGGTGATCGAAGGATCCAACCTCACCCGTGACCAGATGACCGAGAAGCTGCTGGATTTCGGCCGCAAGGCGCAGGGCTCCGACGTCGCCGTGTTCTACTACGCCGGCCACGGCATCGCGGTCAGCGGCAGCAACTATCTCCTGCCTGTCGATGCCGACATCAAATCGGAGATGGACGTCAAGCTCGGCGCAGCCATCAACATCGACCTGACGCTTGAGCAGACCATGGGCGACGCCAAGGTCAAGCTCGTCTTCCTCGACGCCTGCCGCGACAACCCGTTCGCCGCCAAGATCAAGTCGAACTCCGCGACCCGCAGCGTCAACGTGCAGAGCGGCCTTGCCGAGATGAAGTCCGGCGAAGGCACGCTGATCGCCTTCGCCACCGGGCCGGGCCAGACCGCGCTCGACGGCCAGGAGGGCAACAACAGCCCCTTCACCCGCGCGCTGATCGACAACATCACCAAGCCCGGCGTCGAGATCCAGCAGGCGATGACGTCGGTGCGCGCCCAGGTCAACGAGGAGACCCGCAAGGGCCAACTGCCCTGGGGTCATACCAACCTGATCGGCGCGGTCTATCTCAATCCGTCGCAGACCACACAGGTTGCGAACGCGGCACCGACGGCCTCCGGCGTCGTGCCGGCCGCAGTCGGCAGCTCTGACGGAGTCGAGCTCGAGTACTGGCGCTCGGTCAAGGAATCCAACAAGCCGGAAGAGCTCAACGCCTATCTCTCGGCCTATCCGAACGGCCAGTTCAAGGCGCTGGCCTTGGCGCGGCTTGCGGCGATCAAGAGCGGCCCGTCCACCGCGACCCGCAACCTGAACGGCGGCGTCGATCCTGCAACCTTCACCGACGATGCCACCCAGCTCACCGAAGACCAGATTGGCCTCGACAAGGGCCAGCGCCGCGACGTCCAGCGCCGCCTGACCGGGCTCGGCTTCGACACCAAGGTGACCGGTGCGTTCAGCGACGAGACCCGCACGGTGCTCAAGCGCTGGCAGGCCGCCCGCGGCTATCCATCGACCGGCTACCTCAACAAATTCCAGCACAAGGCCCTGCTCTCGGAAGTCGTGGCTGGCCCGGCGACGGCGAGCGACACCAGCCAGAAGCCGGCCCGGCGTGCTCCGGCCCAGGCCCAGAGCGCACCGCCCCAGCATCGCAACAGCGGCGGCGGCGATGCCGGCGCAGCCTTTGTCGGCGGCGTCGTCGGCGGCATGATGGGCGGCATGTTCCGCCGCTGAGGCGAGACCCATTACGAGCGACAAAAGCCCGGCTCATGCCGGGCTTTTTCGTTGGTCAGGCTACGCCGTGAGAGCCGAACGCTTACTTCCCGGCGGCCTTGCGTAGCGCCTCGTTGATGCGGTCCTGCCAACCGGGGCCGCCCTCCTGAAAGAACTCCAGCACGTCCTGGTCGATGCGCAGCGTCACCTGCTCCCTGACCCCCGGCGTCACGTTCGGCTTCGGCGGCGCGACCGCGACCCTGGCCGTCACCTTCTTGAACGCCGCCTCGGCCTCCGTCCTGGCATCGCCAAGCGTGCGCGGCCGCCTCGGTGGTTGATCCGCCATGTGCTAGATTCCCTCAAACAGTGCTGTCGAAAGATACCGCTCGGAGAAGGACGGCACGATCGCCAGGATGGTCTTTCCCGCCGCTTCCGGCCGCTTGCCGATCTCGAGCGCGGCGGCGATCGCGGCGCCCGAGGAGATGCCGCCCGGAATGCCCTCGTGTCGCGCCAGCGCGCGCGAGGTCTCGATCGCCGTCGTCGAGTTGATCTTCACGATCTCGTCGATCACGGCGCGGTCGAGGATGTCAGGGACGAAGCCGGCGCCGATGCCCTGGATCTTGTGCGGCGTATGCTGTCCGCCCGACAGCACAGGACTTTCCTCCGGCTCGACCGCAACCACGCGCAGCGAGGCCTTGCGCGGCTTCAGCACCTGGCCGACGCCGGTGATCGTGCCGCCGGTGCCGACGCCGGCGACGAAGAAATCGATGTTGCCGCCGGTGTCGTTCCATATCTCCTCCGCGGTCGTGCGGCGGTGCACCTCCGGATTGGCGAGGTTCTTGAACTGCTGCGGCATCACCGCGTTCGGCGTCGTCTTCACCAGTTCCTCAGCGGCCGCGATCGCGCCCTTCATGCCCTGCGCCGCCGGCGTCAGCACCAGTTCGGCACCGAGAAAAGCCAGCATCTTGCGCCGCTCGATCGACATCGATTCCGGCATCACCAGCTTAAGCCGGTAGCCGCGTGACGCCGCGACGAAAGCGAGCGCGATGCCGGTATTGCCGGAGGTCGGCTCGATCAACACGGTGTCGGGCTTGACGATACCCGCCTTCTCCATGGCGATGATCATGGCCGCTCCGATGCGGTCCTTCACGCTTGCGGCCGGATTGAAATATTCAAGTTTTGCCAAAATGGTCGCGTTCACGCCGTGCATGCCGGGTAGGCGACGCAACCGCACGGTCGGCGTATTGCCGAAGGCATCGACGATCGAGTCATAGATCCGGCCGCGGCCGGGTTGGTGCGCTGCACCCGTGCTGGACGATGCGTCCATGATGAACTCCCTGTGACGACTATTTTCAATTCTGTCGCGGCTCTTGCGCAGTTAGAGACAGCTTATGGCGACACGCAAGCGGCAATGCCGCACATGTTAAATACGCTGCATCGCAAAATCGCGTGAGCTTTAATTAGCCGAAAACCAACGCATTTGTGTTGCGACCTCGTCAACTGATTCTGCTTATGTTAGACTTAGGTCTTGAAGCAGGGAGGTCACCACGATGTCAGCAGTCGCTGAAGTGATGTCGACCGTAGCGCTAAGGCGCGATCCGCGTTGCAGCGAGTTGCCGACCTGTCCCGTCTGCGCCGACTCCATGGTCGCCGCCGAAGCATCCGCCTACGTCTCGGACCACGTGATCAGCTATCTCTGGACCTGCGACAATTGCGGCTATGGCTTCGTCACCAAGCACGCCGTGAAGCAACGGATGGTGTGCAATTGAGCCTGGACCATTGATCTAGCGCGGGGCGATATCGCCCCTCGCCCAGTCCGCGCGCGTACGCTGATAGAACTCGTCGAACCTTCCCTGCGCAATCGCGTCCCTGATGCCCTGCATCAGGAACTGGTAATAAGCGATATTGATCTCCGACAGCAGCATCGCTCCGAGCGTCTCGCCCGCCTTGACGAGATGATGCAGATAGGCGCGCGCGCAGTTGCGTGCCGACGGCCACGAGCTCTCCTCATCGAGCGGACGGGAATCGTCGGCGTGGCGCGCGTTGCGCAAATTCACCTGGCCGAAGCGCGTGAAGGCGACGCCGTGCCGGCCATTGCGCGTCGGCATCACGCAATCGAACATGTCGATGCCGCGCTTGACGGCTTCGAGGATGTCGTCGGGCGTGCCGACGCCCATCAGGTAGCGCGGGCGCTGTTTCGGCAGCAATGGTGCGGTCTCGTCGATCATCGCCAGCATCACCGCCTGCGGCTCGCCGACAGCAAGGCCGCCGATCGCATAGCCATGGAAGCCGATCGCGACGAGGCCTTGCGCGCTCTCATGGCGAAGCTGGGGAATGTCGCCGCCCTGCACGATGCCGAACAGCATGTAGCCGTCGGGCGCGCTCTCGAAGGCGCGCTTGCTGCGCTCGGCCCAGCGCAGCGACAATTGCATCGCGCGCTCGATGTCGGCGCGCTCTGCCGGCAACCGCACGCACTCGTCCATCTGCATGGCGATGTCGGAGCCGAGCAAGCGCTGCACCTCGATCGAGCGCTCCGGCGACAGCTCGACCTTGGCGCCGTCGATATGGGAGCGGAAGGTGACGGCGTTCTCGGTGACCTTCCGCAGGTCCGACAGCGACATCACCTGGAAGCCGCCGGAATCCGTCAGCATCGGCCCGTTCCAGCCGGTGAATTTCTGCAGGCCCCCGAGCGCTGCGATGCGCTCGGCACTCGGACGCAGCATCAAATGATAGGTGTTGCCGAGCACGATGTCGGCGCCGGCATCGCGCACCTCGCGCCAGTGCATGCCCTTCATGGCACCGGCGGTGCCGACCGGCATGAAGGCGGGGGTGCGCACCACGCCGTGAGGCGTGATCAGGCGCCCGGTCCGCGCGGCACCATCAGTGCCGAGCAATTCAAAGTGATTGGGAAGATCATGGTTCGGATTCATGGCCGTGCTTATTGCGTGTCGGAGGAAGCCAATCAACCCGCCCCGGCGCCCTGTGCCTCAGGCTGGGACAGAATTGACCCAAACGTTTCGCGCCGCCGCCCTTGCTAAACAAAACGATACCGTGTAGTTTTACCGGTGGGGCTGGACGAGATGCCGCGGCAACTTTGCCGGCGGCGGTAGATGCGTGATCGCCAGCCACCGACAATGCCCTTCCCTTCAGGTTCGACTGACATGTCCGGTCCCTCGCCTGGCCGGAAAAGGCAGGCAGGCGCACGCCTGACAGCATTCCTGGTTCTGACGTGCAGCCTGGTGCTCGGCGCCTGCACCTCCCTGCCGCGTACGCCCTACACGGCCGCAGAAGCCAGCACATCGCGCGTGCTCGATATCGACGGCCTCAGGCGCTACGCCGACGACCCCGTCACCAAATTCAGCTTCGAGAAGAACACCGGCACCGCGACGAGGTCCTATCTGGCGCTGTCCGGCGGCGGCGCCGATGGCGCCTACGGCGTCGGCGTTCTCAACGGCTGGACCGCGGCCCGAACCCGCCCCGCCTTCTCCGTCGTCTCGGGCGTGAGCACCGGCGGCCTGATCGCGCCGTTTGCGTATCTCGGCTCGCAATACGACGACACGCTGAAGGAGGTCTATACCAGCGGCATCGCCGAGAGCCTGTTGAACGATCCCAGCATCATGCGCGTGCTGTTCGGATCCGGCCTGTTCGGCAACACACGGCTGCGCGAACTGGTGGCGCGCTATGTCGGGCCGGAGGTCATGGCGCAAGTCGCGCGCGAGAATGCCAAGGGCCGGAAGCTGCTGGTGGTGACGACCGATCTCGACACCCAGCGCACCGCGATCTGGGACATGGGCAAGATCGCCGCGGTCGGCACGCCCGAGGCGCTGAAGCTGTTTCGCGACGTGATGGCGGCCTCCGCCAGCATTCCCCTGGTGTTTCCGCCTATCATGATCGACGCCGAGGGCGAGGGCCGCAAGTTTCAGGAGATGCATGTCGACGGCGGCGTGACCGCGCCAGTGCTGACGCTGCCGGAAGCCCTGCTGTTCCAGGGCAGCCGATTACCGGGTAGTGCAAAGATGGACATCTACATCCTCGTCAACAAGAAGATCGAGCGCAACTTCGAGCTGGTCTCCAACGGCACCATCGACGTCGCCTCGCGCAGCCTGTCGGCGATCACCCAGTCGCAGGCGCGCTCGATCATCTTCTCGACTTACGATTTCGCCAAGCGCAACCGTCTCGGCTTCCACCTCTCCTACATCGCGCGCGAGTACCCGGCGCCGCCCTCGGAAGGATTCGACACCGGCTATATGCGGGCGCTCTACCAATACGGATATGACAAGGCCGCTGCCGGTCAGGCCTGGAGCTCGACGGTGCCGTGAGACGGAACGAGGCCCTGCCGAAACCGTTGACGATACGGCCAATTCGGCCAGTTTCGCCATGACGCCCCGGCTCCTGCGCGATATAGAAACTAATGTCAGAAACGCGCAGGAATCAGTGGGCATGGGATTGACTGCGACCAGGACAAAACCGGCTGTGCCGCGGCGCGAGGTGCCGAAATCCCGTGGCGGCCGGCCGACGAAAACCGCCGCCATCGAGCGCGACCAGCGGCTGATCGAGGTCGCCACCCGCCTGTTCCTGGACCGCGGCTTCGACGCCACCTCGCTCGACGCGGTCGCGGAAGCGGCCCGGGTCAGCAAGCCCACCGTCTATTCCCGATATGGCGACAAACGCGGCCTGTTTGCCGCCGTGCTGAGGCGCGAGATTGCGCGCTGGCTTGCGCCGCTGTCGGCCGCCGCCGAGACGCAGCTCTCCAGCGCCTCCGACATCTCGGTCGAGCAGCGCCTGGTGGAGATCGGGCGCGAGATGCTGACATTCACCTGCGGACCCGATGCCGTCGCGTTCAGCCGCATGATGACGTCGCAGGCGATCAACTTCCCCGACGTCGCCAAGCTCGGCAAGGAGGAAGGGTGGCTCAAGGCTGTCGACGCCACCGCGCGCTTCTTTGACCGTCTGGTGGCGCAGGGCGCGCTCGACATCGAGGACACCACCATCGCAGCCGAGGTTTTTCTCGACGTGGTCGTCGGTCACACCCACCGCCTGGCGACGTTCGGAACGGCGCTCGAGATGAAGCCCGCCGAAAAGCGCATGCGCACGGCCATCAAGCTGTTCCTCGCCGGTGCGCTGGGACCTGCCGACCGCGTCCAGGGCACCACCAAAGGCTCGTCGCGGCGACGCCCCGCGCGCTGACAATTCCGTGAGATTGCCCGCTTTCCGCAACGGAACCTGCCCGCGCCGTTGACCAAAATAAAACGATACGGTATGGTTTAGTTATAAGCGATACGGACCGCTTTTTTCACCAGCCCCAAAGGTGGCCCGTACCGCTAGATCGCCGTGCCGGGTACAGCCCGCCCACGACGTTCCGCGGCCGGCCGACGCCCAAGGCCGGCCGCGAATTCTTTACGATCATCCGGCACACTCGCTGGCCGAGGGTTTCGAGCATGACGACAGCCAAACGACATATCTCGCGACTGCTTGCGACCGCCCTGTCCGCGCTCCTCATCGCCGCACCGGCCCGGGCAATCGTCTCCACGGGCACGCCGACCGCCCTTCACCGCGACACAGATGGTGATGCCGATGCCGACCGCCGGGCCATCAGCCGCGAGATCGAGCGCTTCCGCAGTTCGTCGATCTCGATCAGCCAGGCGATGTCGATTGCCGAAGCCCGGCACGCCGGCGCCACCACGGCGGATGTGAGTTTCGACGGGGCGGACGGGGTGCCGGTGTATCGGGTGAAGACCCTGCAAAACGACCGGATCTGGCGCCACACCATCAATGCGACGACCGGCGAGCTGGTCGGCGGCGAAGCCGCCTTCCCCCTCGCCGAGCTCGACCACGAGGATCGTGACAACCTCGCAGCGCTCGGTGCGATCAGGCACCGCCTGGCTGAGGCCGTGCGCGTCGCCGAACGCGCCGCCTCGGGCAAGGCGATCAGCGGCGGGTTGGTGCGCGAACGCGGCCGGCTCAATTTTTCGATCGTCGTCGTCAGCGGCGACGATCTCAAGGAGGTCACCCTCGAGCCCCCGGGCGCCAAATAGCGGGAGGCCGGCCCCGGCATCGACCGGGGTGAAAGGGCATTGACGGGCGCAAGACTCTCCCGCATAAGTCGCCGCCATGTTCACGACCACCAAATGCACGACCAAAACCACCACGGCCTCAGGGGCCCGGGGAGGCGTGCGCGCGTAGTCGTCGACTAGAACGCAATCCACTCTACCGAAGCCCCGCCCATGATGGTCCGGGGCTTTTTTGTTGTCTAGATTTCAAACGCATGGAGGACAAAGTGAGTAACGATCCCGTCGTCGCGATTGTCGGCGTCACCGGTGCGGTGGGCGCCGAATTCATCGCCACCATGGACAAGCGCGGCTTTCGCGTCGGCAAGCTGAAGGCGCTGGCCAGCGCCCGCTCGGCCGGCAAGACGGGGTCGTTCCGCGGCCAGCCGGTCGTGATCGAGGAGCTCAATGAGCGCTCGTTCGAAGGCGTCGACATCGCCCTGTTCTCCGCCGGCGGCAGCATCTCCCGCAAGTATGCGCCGATCGCGGTCAAGTCGGGCGCGGTCGTGGTCGACAACTCCTCCGCCTTCCGCATGGACCCGAACGTGCCGCTGGTGATACCCGAGATCAACGCCAACCGGATTCGCGACCACAAGGGCATCATCGCCAATCCGAACTGCGCCGCCATCACCGCGCTGGTGCCGCTGTGGCCGATCCACCAGAGGAACCGTATCAAGCGCGTCATCATCTCGACCTACCAGGCCGCGTCCGGCGCCGGCGCCGCCGCGATGGAGGAGCTGGTCGAATCCACGCGCGCCAATCTCAACGGGCAGGTCTATACGCCGAAGGTGATGCCGCACCCCTACGCGTTCAATCTCTTCAATCACAACACCGCCGTCGATCCTGATACCGGCTACAACGACGAAGAGACCAAGGTCATCAAGGAGACCCGCAAGATCTTCGAGGACGAGAAGATCGCCATCGGCGTCACCTGCGTGCGCGTGCCGGTGCTGCGCGCCCATTGCGAGGCCATCACCTTCGAATGCGAGAAGCCGATCAGCGAGGACCAGGTCCGCGCCATCATGGCGCAGGCGCCCGGCGTGAAGGTGGTCGACGATCGCGCCAAGAACTACTTCCCGATGCCGATCGACGCCTCGGGCCAGGACGACGTCCTGGTCGGCCGTATCCGCAAGGATCTGAGCGATCCCTCAGGGCATTCGATCTCGATGTTCGTTGCGGCGGATCAATTGCTCAAGGGCGCGGCGCTGAACGCGGTGCAGATCGCGGAGCTGCTGCCGCAGCGGGTGATGGCGTAACGGGAATCGTAGGGTGGGTTAGCGAAGCGTAACCCACCACTTTCGCTTCGACGGAGAGAGACAGCGGTGGGTTACGCCTTACGGCTAACCCACCCTACGGCACCGCCCGAAACAGCAAACACGCATCCCCGTACGAATAAAACCGATACCCGCTCGCGATCGCATGCGCATAGGCCCGCTTCATCGCCTCCAGCCCCGAGAATGCCGACACCAGCATGAACAGCGTCGACTTCGGCAAATGGAAATTCGTCATCAAAATATCGACCGCGCGGAAGCGATAGCCGGGCGTGATGAAGATCGAGGTCTCGGCCGCGAACGGCTGAATCGTGCCGTCCTCGCGCGCTGCACTCTCGAGCAGGCGCAATGACGTGGTGCCGACGGCGACGATGCGGCCGCCGTCCTTCCGTGCGCTGTTGAGCCGCTCCGCCGTCTCCGCCGAGATCGTGCCCCACTCGGCATGCATCTTGTGGCCTTCGGTATCGTCGACCTTGACCGGCAGGAACGTCCCTGCCCCGACATGCAGCGTCACGCGGTTGACGCCGACGCCACGGTCGCGCAGCGCCTGCTCCAGCGCCGGGGTGAAGTGCAGGCCCGCGGTCGGCGCGGCGACCGCGCCTTCGTTCGCCGCGAACATGGTCTGGTAATCGGCGAGGTCCTGCTCGTCGGGCGTGCGCTTGGAGGCGATGTAGGGCGGCAGCGGCGGGCTGCCGAGATCGGCGATGGCCTGGTCCAGCGCCGGGCCGTGGAACGAGAACGACAGCGTCACTTCGCCCTCTAAGCCCTTGGCTTCGACCTCGGCATCGAGATGCCCGAGCAGGCAGACCTTGCCTTCATTGCCGAAACGGATGCGGTCGCCGGCCGTGAGCTTCTTCGCCGGCTTCACCAGCGCCTGCCAGCGCGAGCCGTCGAGCCGCTTGATCAGCGTCGCCTCGATCTTCGGCTCGGTCTCGCGGCCGATGCGGCGGCCTTTCAATTGCGCCGCGATCACCTTGGTGTCGTTGACGACGAGCTGGTCGCCCGGCTGCAGCCATTGTGCGAGGTCGGCGATGGTCTGGTCGCGCAGCGCGCCGTTCTCCACGACCAGCATCTTCGCGGAGTCGCGCGGGTGCGCGGGGCGCAACGCGATGCGCTCGGCGGGCAGGTCGAAATCGAACAGGTCGGTGCGCATGTCGGGCGAGTGCCGTGCAGTCGGACCCTCATGGTGAGGAGGCGCGTAGCGCCGTCTCGAACCATGAAAGCCGAGCTGCAGCAGCGGGGCCTTCATCTTCGAGACGCGCGTTCCGCGCTCCTCAGGATGAGGATCGAGCGATTACTCCGTGTCCGCCGCCATCCGCGCCTTGACGATCTTGTCGGGGTTCTGCACCGGCTCGCCGCGCTTGATCTTGTCGACGTTTTCCATGCCCTCGGTGACCTTGCCCCACACCGTGTACTGGTTGTCGAGGAAGCGGGCGTCGTCGAAGCAGATGAAGAACTGGCTGTCGCCGGAATCAGGGCTCGCGGCGCGCGCCATCGACGTGGTGCCGCGCACATGCGGCTCCTTGTTGAACTCGGCCTTCAGCTTCTGGCCGGAGCCGCCGGTGCCGGTGCCCTGCGGGCAGCCTGTCTGCGCCATGAAGCCGTCGATCACGCGGTGGAACACGATGCCGTCGTAAAACCCCTCACGGACCAGTTCCTTGATGCGCGCGACATGCCCGGGCGCGAGGTCGGGCCGCATCTCGATGGTGACCGGGCCCTGCGTGGTCTCGAGGATCAGGGTGTTTTCGGTGGCGCTCATGCTCGTCTCTCTTGCGTTGGAGGTGAAGTCTTGTCAGGTGACGTTTTGCGGCTGCGGAACTGGATCGCGAATGGACGTCCCGCAGCGGCGCCGGCCATTGCATCGGTAAATGGCATCGGCGTGCAGCGTTGCAACGCCTCCATCACCGCGATCCGGTATTGCAGCCGGTCATTGTCGGAGGCCTCCGCGGATTCATAGGAGATCCTCGGATGGCCCAGAATGTCGCCGGACCGGTTAAAGCTCACGACGACGGTGATGTCGAGTGGGCGGGCCTTGGCGGCCGGCGGCGGTTTCCAGCAGGTCCGCAGATGCCGGAAGATGTCCTGGATGGTGTTGACCTGCCCATCTTCGGCGGCCGCACCGGACAGGCCGAACAGCAGCAATGCGGCAACCAGCACGAGCTTGTCGCCGCAGCGCGCCATCGCGATCTCCTATTTGATGTCGGAGGCGACCTGCACCTTCACCATCTTGTCGGGATCGGTCACGGCGCCGCCGGCGGAGCCGGGAGGAGCCTTCTTCAGCTTGTCGACGACGTCCATGCCCTGCACGACCTCGCCGATCACGGTGTACTGGTTATCGAGGCTGCCGCCGTCGGCGAACATGATGAAGAATTGCGAGTTGGCGGTATCGACGCTGTCGCCGCGCCGGGCCATCCCGACGATGCCGCGCGCGAAATGCACCTTGGAGAATTCCTGCTTCAGGTTCGGATATTTCGATCCGCCGGTGCCGTTGAAGTTCTGGCCGTCGCCGGTCTGCGCCATGAAGCCGTCCATGACGCGATGGAACGGCACGTTGTTGTAGAAGCCCTCGCGCGCCAGCTGCTTGATGCGCTCGGCGTGATGGGGCGCGATGTCGGTCCGCAGCTTGATGACGATGCGACCCTTGGTGGTGTCGATGACGATGGCGTTGGCCTTGTCGAGATTGGCCGGCAATTGCTGCGCCACGGCCGGCACCGCGAACAGAAGCGCGGCAAGAACTGCGAGAATTCGGATCATGACAACTCCGGATCAGAGAGAAGAGGAAGCGCGCCGTTATACGGCGAATTTTGCCTTGAGCTGTGCCGCAACCTGCGGCGGGACGAAGGCCGAGACGTCCCCGCCCATGCCGGCGATCTGGCGCACCAAAGTGGCGGTGATCGGGCGAACCATGGGAGAGGCCGGCAGGAAGACCGTATGCACCTCGGGCGCCATGGTCCCGTTCATGCCGGCGAGTTGCATTTCGTAGTCGAGGTCGGTGCCGTCACGCAGACCCCGGATCATGATGGTGGCACCGTGCTTGCGCGCCGCGGTGACCGCCAGATCGTCGAAGGTCACCGCTTCGAGCACGCAGCCGGCCTGGGCCGCCAACGGCCCGCAGACGTCATCGAGCATCTGCAGCCGCTCCTCGGTCGAGAACAGCGGCTTCTTGCCGGGATGGACCCCGATCGCGACCACGAGCCGGTCGCACAGCGAAACGCTGTGCCGGACCACGTCCAGATGGCCGTTGGTGATGGGGTCGAAGGAACCGGGATAGAAGGCAATGCGCGGCATGGCTCCCTCCTACCGCGCCCGGCCCGGCCCGGCAAGCCGGGCGGGTTCCCCGGCCAAACCCACCGAAATATCCCGCCGACCGCGCCGGCAATGGCCGGTTTGTTTCGTCCCTGAGGCGACCACGAAACAAAGGGGCACGGACACGAAACCATTTCCCGTGCCGGGCGAAGACGTCCGGAAACTGGCCATGGTTACTAATCCGGCCAACGAATGACGGGCCGCACACTGGGCGTAGGCGGCCGCATCACAGGGGACTGTCAAATGATCAAGGCTCTCTCAGCGATCGCTCTGTCTGCGTGTGTCGCCGCTGCCCTCACACTTCTGCCCGGCTTTGCCCCGAAAGTGGAAGCCAGCGTGCCGCAGCCGCTGGCCAAGAGCGACCGGCTCGATATCCGCACCATCGGCAAGGATTGCTCGCAGCAGGCCTGGCCGAATTTCGAGGCTTCGTGCCTGCGCAAGGCCGGCACCAAGGCTGATGTCCGCGAGGCGCGCCTCGTGACCGCGAATCGGACTCCGTAGTCGGCCCTGTCAGCTCCCCGTCACATAATCCCGATGGCGTTTTGCGACGTCCCGTCGCAGACTGCATGATGATCGCGCCCGGCGGAATGGCCCGTCGGGCGCAATCTCATCGGGGGGTAGCCATTGTCCAGTACGCCCGGTGTCGCGTCCGGCCACCATCCTGATCCGCTACCGCTTGCCATGACCATGGGCGCCCTCGGGGTAGTCTATGGCGATATCGGTACCAGCCCGCTCTATGCCCTGAAGGAAGCCGCCAAGGCGGCGGCCCACGGTGCCACTTTGACCCCCGGCGCAGTTCTGGGGATTGCATCTCTGATCTTCTGGGCCCTGCTGCTGATCATCTCGCTGAAGTATGCGCTGCTGATCCTTCGCGCGGACAACCGCGGCGAAGGCGGCATCGTCGCCCTGCTGGCGCTGCTGCATGCCCGCCACGCCCAGCCCGGGACCTGGCGTGCCCATCTGCTCGTCGTTGGGCTCGTCGGCGCCGCCCTGCTCTATGGCGACGGTGCGATCACGCCGGCGATCTCTGTGCTCTCAGCCATCGAGGGTCTCAAGGTCGACGCCCCCTCGCTTGCGCCCGCCGTGGTGCCCGTGACCGTCGTCATCCTGATCGGTCTGTTCATGATTCAGAAACAGGGCACCGGCTTCATCGGCCGTATCTTCGGGCCGGTGATGCTGGCCTGATTCGTCGTGCTCGCGGCGCTCGGCATCCACGGCATCGTCAAGGCGCCGGCGGTGCTGGCGGCGCTCAGCCCGCTCTATGCCTTCGACTTCCTGATTCACCAGGATTTCCACGTCTCCTTCGCCATCCTCGGCGCGGCCTTCCTAGCGGTGACCGGCGGCGAGGCCATGTACGCCGACATGGGGCATTTCGGCCGCTTCCCGATCCGGCTGGCCTGGTTCGCGATCTGCCTGCCGGCGCTGGTGCTAAACTATTTCGGGCAGGCCGCGCTGCTCATCACCGATCCCACCATGATCGAGAACCCGTTCTTCCAACTCTGCCCCGACGCCCTGCACTATCCGCTGGTCGCGTTCTCGGCGGTGGCGACCGTGATAGCCTCGCAGGCGATCATCTCCGGCGTGTTTTCGCTGACACAGCAGTCGATCCAGCTCGGCTTCCTGCCGCGCATGCAGATCCGCCACACCCAGAGCGACGCCATCGGCCAGATCTACGTGCCGCTGGTGAACTGGTTGCTCGCTGCCGCAACGCTTGGCGCGGTCCTCAGCTTCGGCACCTCGGATGCGCTGGCCGGCGCCTACGGCATCGCGGTGTCGCTGCTGATGGCGATCACCACGCTGCTGGCCGCGTTGCTCGCGATCCAGTGGGGTTTTTCGCCCTGGCTCGTCGTTGCGGTCAACGGCTTCTTCTTCGTTATCGATTTGATCTTCTTCTCGGCCAACTCGATCAAGCTGTTCGAGGGCGGCTGGTTTCCGCTGCTGCTCGCGGCGATCGTCGCCTTCCTGATGCTGACCTGGCGCGCCGGCGTGAAGCTGGTCGAGACGGCGCGCGCGAAGCTGCGCCAGCCGGAAGAGGATTTGATCGAGACCGCTGTCAACAAGTGCACCGCACGGCTGCCCGGCACGGCCGCGTTCCTGGCGGCGGCGCCGAAGGGCGTGCCGCTGGCCCTGACGCAATTCGTCAAGCACAACCGCGTGCTGCACGAACGCGTACTGCTGGTCACCGTGCTGATCGAGGAGTTGCCGCACATCCCCGAGGAGGACCGCGCCGAGGTGATCGAGATCATCCCCGGCATCACCCGCGTGGTCCTGCATTACGGCTTCATGCAGAACCCGACGATCTATGAGGGACTGAATCTCGTCTGCCGCCAGGGCAAGCTGCCCGGCATCGACCTCTCCGACATCACCTATTATGTCGGCCGCGAGACCATCATCCCGCGCGAGGATGTCCCGGGCATGTGGGTCTGGCGCGAAAGCGTATTCGCCTTCCTGCAACGCAACGCCGAACGCTCCGCCGCATTCTTCGGCGTGCCGACCAAGCAGGTGGTGGAGTTCGGCACGGAGCTGGAGATTTAGGCCGCACCGGCGAACCGCCAGCCCGCCTCAAATTGTTCGGGCGTCGTCAAGCGGGTGCAATGCGCCGAGCGGACCGTGTCGGAGTGTTGTCAGAAAGGCCGCATGGCGGCGCTCGATATCCTGGAGGTCGGCCGGTGTCGAGACATTCCGGCGGGCATCTCCCGCCACCAGATCGGCATGCACCTTGAGGAACAACATACGCGCATCATCGCGCTCCGCACTGACCACTGCGGTGAGCACGTCGAGCATGCGGATCAGAACAGCTGCATTGGCAGACGCGCTCTGCCGTATCATGTGGAACATGACGTTGAGCAGGCCTTCGTACCGAGTGCTCGGAACAACCAACGCCGGGTGACCGTCCCGCATCACGACCCCGGTCGGCAGATACAGCGGGACGATCTGACACAAGGCTGCCCCGAGGCGGTCGAGTACGCTCATGGCGGTGTGGGGATCGTTGATCCCCGGCGACAAGGCACGTACCGCCACCTCGACCAGCTGACGGACGGCGAATTCGAGATCGGCCGAACTCACGCGTTGCTGGCCGAGAGCCGTGGCGCTCCGGATCGCGGCGGCAGCCTCCTCGACCGCAGGTACGATCACCGCGATTGGCGCCCCCGGGAAGACGTACTGCCCCGGTCTTACCAGCATCCTGATCGAAGTCTTGTGTTCGGACGCCCAGTCCGCGAGCCCTTGATCGTCGATGTGCAGCAGATAGCCCTGCCTGGCATCATCGACGGAGGTGCCATTTCTCCAGAAATCGTCGGGAGGGGGAGCCGCTTGGGGCTTGTCCGTCGTCAATCTGACAATGGTTGATTGAACTTCGTCGCTTACGAGTTCGATGACTGTGTCGACATTGATCCGACCGGCCATGTGCCCGACGAAATAGACCAGCGTGGCGACGCATACAAATGCCAGAACGATCGCAATGGTGAGCGAGAGATGCGGGACGAACGCCCCCTCATCCTGAGTGCGCACGCTGCGAAGGACGATCAATGCGTACGAGAACGTACCGAGAAAAGCACCGAGGGTGAACTGATTGCCGCGATCCCTGGTAAAATTTCGAAGCAGACGCGGCCCCATCTGACCTGCGGCCAGCGACAGAGACGCAATCGTGATCGAAAAGACCGTCCCGGCAACGCCGATGGTGGAAGACGCCACGGCGCCAAGCAGCGTCCGCGCACCTGTGGCTCCGCCATCATAAAGCCAGTCTTCGAGAAGCCAGCGCGGAAGCAACCCGCTGCGATCAGTTTGAACCAGTGCGAGTGCGATCAGTGCTCCCGCCAGCACGATTCCAGCCGGAAGCAGCCAAAACGATTCTGCCAGGTTGTCGAGCAGCTTGCGTAGGCGCGCGGTCACCGACCAAATCTCCTGATGGTCATCCTTGATCGCCTCGCTCCGCGACGAGAGAAGATCGCGAGCGCCGACAACTGGTCATCAAGATGGCGCCGCGAGTCGATCTGCCAGTCCAAAGCGACGGAAATTGCTGCAAGAACTCGTAAGGCGATCCGGAGCCGCAATCATCTCGCGGCTCCGTCGATCGCACTGTCGATAAGCGTCACGGACAACTGTGGCGCCGGCCATCGTTGCCGAGATATGTCCCTGAAGAAGGATCATAGGACCGGAATCGTTGGGCGCAGTAGCTCTCACTGTTCGCGCGCGCCTGGCTGTTGGCGATCACCCCACCGATGATCGCACCAGCAGCCAGACCGCCGAGTGCGGCAGCGCCGTTGCGGTGATGGCGAGAACCGTAGTTGCGGTGGTGGTCGCCGTACCTCCGGCCTCCGTCATGATGCCGCCAGCCGTGACTCCGATATTGGACCGTCTCAACGTTCGATCCGCTCTGCAACTGTCCCAGCGCGGGGTCAACCCAGAGCGGCGCAGCCGATACCGATTGCACCCCGAGCAGTGGGGCTGCGCCAAGCAGTCCCGCCAAGAGCAACACGTTGAATTGTCTCATACTTGGCTTCCTCATCTGATGATGGAGAGCCAACGATCCCGCCCCACTGCCGTTCCCGTACATGGAACAGGTTTATTCGATGGCGTCACATGGTCACACGCCGACGGCATGGTCCTACACGCGTTCTCCTGAGGGCTGAATGGCCACTACTCGCGGAACGAACTGAACCGCGGGATTTGTCGCAACAATCATGTTTCAGGCGGCCCGATAACTATCCATAAAAAGCGGGATGTTCGCTGGCGCAACGAGCAAGTCTTCGCGTAACGTGCTGATCGCACCGACGTTCACGTCAGATCAGGAGTCCGGCCCGGAAAGGCCAAAGGCGTCATTTCGAAAGGGCCGCAGTCGCCCCGCCGCTTAGCGGAACGATAGTCGCCGGCATCGGAATCCTCTCACTCCCGGAATGGCCGCCTGCGCCGAAGAGATGGAGCCCTGACTTGTTTTCTCTCCTTGAACTCGCAGCGATCCTTCTCACACTGTCAGCGATATTCGGCTGGCTCAACCACAAATTCATCCCCTTGCCACACACGATCGGACTGCTCGTCATGAGCGTCGTGACGTCGGTCATCATGGTGGTGATCGACCTTGCATTTCCGCAGCGGCATCTGTTCGAACCCCTGACGGCGGTGCTTCTGCAGATTGACTTCAGTTCGGTCGTCATGAACGGCATGCTGGGCTTTCTGTTGTTTGCCGGGGCGCTTCACGTCGACCTCGGCAAGCTGCGCAGCCGCTGGCTGCCGGTCTCGATCCTTGCCGTTTTCGGCACGCTGATCTCGACCGCCGCGATAGGAGTAGGCTTATGGACGGCAGCCCGATTGCTCGGACATCCCATCGCACTCGCATGGGCCCTGGTGTTCGGTGCCTTGATCAGCCCGACCGACCCCGTCGCCGTGCTCAGTGTCCTCAAGAACGTCAGGGTGCCGCCAAGCCTCGAGGTCGAAATGCAGGGCGAGTCCCTGTTCAACGACGGCGTGGGAATTGTTCTGTTCGTCATCCTCTTGAGATTTGCGGCCGGAGACGGCGGGGACACCAGCGGATCTGCGATTGTGGAGCTTCTGCTGCTCGAGGCCGGCGGCGGTCTGCTGCTTGGGCTGGTGACCGGATATATCGCATATCAGGGAATGCGGTTCATCGACGACTACCCGATCGAAGTTTTGATATCGCTCGCGCTGGTCACAGGCACCTATGCGCTGGCCCAGCGACTTCACGTCAGCGGCCCCCTTTCGGTCGTCGCAGCTGGACTGCTGATAGGAGATCGTGGCTCCCGCTTCGCGATGAGCGATCAAACGCGCACTTACGTGTTTGCGCTCTGGACCCTGATCGACGAGATCCTCAATTCGGTCCTGTTTCTCCTGATCGGGCTCGAGGTGCTGGTGCTCCGTTTCGAGCCGTCGGCGGTTGTGGTGGCGATCGCGACGATTCCGATTGCCCTCGTTGCCCGTCTGCTTGCCGTCGCCACGCCACCGCTCGTTTTTGCCCGGGCCAATCTGATGTCGGTGCACAACGTGCCCTTCCTCACCTGGGCTGGTGTACGTGGCGGCATTTCGGTCGCGCTCGCTCTTTCCGTACCCGAAAGCAGCGACAAGCCAACGATCCTTGCTGCAACCTATGCCGTCGTCCTGTTCAGCATCATCATCCAGGGGTCCACCCTCGGCATCGTCGCAAGACGAACCATTCGTACGGAAGCCAATGGCCAGCCCGGCAGCAACAGGGACGAGCAACGCGACGCCACGAAATCATTCAAACATTGACGCGACCCGGTCGCTATTCCCCGTTGGCTCCGTTTCCGCTCTCCGCCTCTTCCGTGATGTGCTCGACCGAGACGACATGCTCGTCCTCGGCGGTGTTGAACACGATGACACCTTGGGTCGATCTCCCGGCGATGCGGATGCCTTCGACCGGGCAGCGGATCAATTGGCCCTTGTCGGTGACCAGCATGATCTGATCGGCGTCCTCGACGGGGAACGACGCGACGAGGTTGCCGTTGCGGTTGTTGACGCTCATGGCGACGATGCCTTTGCCGCCGCGGCCCGTGGTGCGGTACTCGTAGGACGAGGTCCGCTTGCCGAAGCCGTTGACGGAGACGGTCAGCACGACCTGCTCGGCCGCCGACATCTCGATGTAGCGCTCCGGCGGAAGCTGGAAGCTGCCGGAGGTCGTCTCTTCGGCCTCGGCATCCGTCGGAGCCTCGTCGGCCACAGCCTCGCCTGCGACCGCGCGGCGCATCTTCAAATAGGCCGAGCGCTCGTCCGAGGACGTCTCGACGTGGCGCAGGATCGCCAGCGAGATCACCTTGTCGCCCTCGGCAAGCGCGATGCCGCGCACGCCCATCGAGGTGCGCCCGGTGAACACACGAACGTCGGTGACGGGGAAGCGGATGCACTGGCCGCCGGCGCCGGTGAGCAGGACGTCGTCGTGCTCGGTGCAGATCTGCACGTCCACGATCGCTTCATTCTCGTCGAGCTTCATCGCGATGATGCCGGAGCGGCGGACGTCGACGAAGTCGGACAGCTTGTTGCGGCGGACATTGCCGCCGGTGGTCGCGAACATCACGTCGAGGTTGGCCCAGGTGGATTCGTCCTCCGGCAGCGGCATGATGGTGGTGATGCGCTCGCCCTGCTCCAGCGGCAGGATGTTGATCAGCGCCTTGCCGCGAGCGTTCGGCGCGGCCATCGGCAGGCGCCAGACCTTCTCCTTGTAGACCTGGCCGCGCGAGGAGAAGAACAGCACCGGCGTGTGCGTGGAGGCCACGAACAGGCGCGAGACGAAATCCTCGTCGCGGGTCTGCATGCCGGCGCGGCCCTTGCCGCCGCGGCGCTGGGCCCGGTAGGCCGACAGCGGCACGCGCTTGACGTAGCCGGCGTGGGAGACGGTGACGACCATGTCCTCGCGCTGGATCAGGTCCTCGTCCTCGACCTCGCCTTCCTGCTCGATGATGACGGTGCGGCGCGGCGTGGCGAACTCGGCCTTCACTTCGGCGAGCTCGGTCTTGATGATATCAAGCACGCGCTCGCGCGAGCGCAGGATGTCGAGATAGTCGGCGATCTCGACGGCGAGTTTGGAGAGTTCATCGCCAATCTCCTCACGGCCGAGAGCGGTGAGGCGCTGCAGGCGCAGGTCGAGAATGGCCCTCGCCTGCTCCATCGACAGCCGGATCGTGCCGTTTTCGCTGATGCGATGGCGCGGATCGTCGATCAGCGTCAGCATGTCCTCGACGTCCCGGGCCGGCCAGTCGCGCGACATCAGGGTGTCGCGGGCGGTGGTCGGATCGGGCGAGGTCCGGATGACCCGGATCATCTCGTCGATATTGGCGACCGCGATGGCGAGACCGACCAGGATATGGGCGCGGTCGCGCGCCTTGGCGAGCAGGAACTTGGTGCGCCGGGTGACGACCCGTTCGCGGAAATCGACGAAGATCGACAGCAGGTCCTGCAGATGCATGATCCGCGGACGGCCGCTGTCGAGCGCCACCATGTTGACGCCGAAGCTCGTCTGCAGCGGCGTGAAACGATAGAGCTGATTCAGCACCACATCCGGCACGGCGTCGCGCTTCAATTCGATCACGACGCGGTAGCCGTCGCGGTCGGATTCATCGCGCAGGTCGCCGATGCCCTCGATCTTCTTTTCCTTGACCAGCTCGGCGATGCGCTCGACCATCGTCGCCTTGTTCACCTGGTAGGGAATCTCGGTGATGATGATCGCCTCGCGCTCCTTGCGGATGGTCTCGATCGCGACCTTGCCGCGCATCACGATCGAGCCGCGGCCGAGGTGATAGGCGGCGCGGATGCCCGCGCGGCCGAGAATGACGCCGCCGGTCGGGAAATCAGGTCCCGGCACGATGTTGATGAGTTCGTCGATGGTCAGCCCCGGATTGTCGATCAACGCCACGCAGGCGTCGATGACTTCGCCGAGATTGTGCGGCGGAATGTTCGTGGCCATGCCGACCGCGATGCCGCCCGCGCCGTTGACCAGCAGGTTCGGGAACTTGGCCGGAAGGACCGTGGGCTCGGTCTCGTTGTTGTCGTAGTTCGGCTGGAAATCGACGGTGTCCTTGTCGATATCGGCCAGCAGGGCCAGCGCCGACTTGGTCAGTCGCGCTTCAGTGTAACGATAAGCGGCCGGGGGATCGCCGTCGACCGAGCCGAAATTGCCCTGACCGTCGATCAGCGGCACCCGCATCGAGAAGTCCTGCGCCATGCGGACCATGGCGTCGTAGATCGACTGGTCGCCGTGCGGATGATACTTACCGATGACGTCACCGACCACGCGGGCGGATTTGACGTACTTCTTGTCGGGCGTGTGGCCCTGCTCGTGCATCGAGTACAGGATGCGCCGGTGCACCGGCTTCAGGCCGTCGCGGGCATCGGGCAGCGCCCGCGCCACGATCACGCTCATGGCGTAGTCGAGATACGACTTCTTCATCTCCTCGAAGATGGAGACGGGTCGAATATCCGAGGGTTGCGCCGGCTGGTCGCCGGGCTTGTCGTCGTCGTCAGCCAAGGGGGAATCCGGTGAGGTTTTGTCTGGGAATCATATAGCGCATCGAGCCCCTGATAACCACCCTCGCGGGGGTCTTGGGAAGCGCTTTTTCCGCTCATTTTTCCAATAGCTTACGGCGCTGCAGGGAGCATTTTTGACAAGCTCGGAACAGGCCTTCCGAAGTCGCCTTCGAGACCTCGTCGATCGCGCGGCAGGCGCGCTTCATGGGCGGATTTGCGCCGGCGGAATCCGAGTTCAACCCACACATGAAGCGGGCCCGGAAATCCCGAGCCCGTCCTGTCGATTAGTACGATTTGCTGACATAAAATGGGAGGCGCCGCCGCTGAGCCCGCGAGCGTTCCCTAAAGCCCCGTCCTTGCTCAGAACGGGATATCGTCGTCCATGTCGCTGTTGCGGCCACCGCCGCCGGCGGCCACGGGACGGCGCGGTGCGCTGCTGACCGGTCCGGAAGAGCCGAAATCGCCGCCCGGCTCGTCGCCGAAATTACCGCCTCCGCCGCCGCCGCTGCGGCCGTCGAGCATCGTCAGCGTCGAGTTGAAGCCCTGGAGCACGATCTCGGTCGAATACTTCTCGACGCCGCTCTGGTCGGTGTACTTGCGGGTCTGGAGCGCGCCCTCGATGTAAACCTTGGCGCCCTTCTTGAGGTACTGTTCGACGATCTTGCAAAGCGGCTCAGAGAAGATCACGACGCGGTGCCACTCGGTCTTTTCCTTGCGCTCGCCGCTGTTCTTGTCGCGCCAGGTCTCCGACGTCGCGATGCTCAGATTCGCGATCGGCCGCCCGTCCTGGGTGCGGCGGATTTCAGGATCCTTGCCGAGATTTCCAACCAGAATGACCTTGTTGACGCTTCCAGCCATCGCCGCTCTCCACTCCGAATGCCACTGAATTTCATAGGGCCGAGCGCGCTGCTCGCGTTCTCTGCGCCTGTTGAGGCGACCCTATACGCTTGCAGGCGCCACTCAGCCCGGCACCCCCAAGGTTATCCCCACATATAGCACCGACCTTCGTCGTGTTCCAGATTTGTTCTTCTCGGAAATACACCGAATAGAGGACTGGCGGCACAACCGTCCGTGACGCCGACGGACGGATGATGTCGCCACCGGCCTGCGTTCGACAGGGGCGAGCGCGCCCGTCGATATCAGCCCGGCTGGTGCGAATTTCGCGATGGTCGCCCCTCCGATCGCGGTGATATCACTCTGAGATTGTTCCGTAATTGGAACCCGCCCGCGAGACGTTTGACTCTCGGTCGCAACCGGTCGGTAACCATCACGTTCCGCGCAACTGTGGCTTTCAGGAGACACAACTTGCGGCTTCAGTAGTGTAAGCACTGCCTCAGTTGGGCCATCGAGTCCGCTGCCCTTCCGGCCAAGGAAGGCAACAACAGAAACTGGGACTGGGATTAGATAAGATGAAAAAGGTTTTGTTGGCTTCGGCCTGTTTGTTCGCTCTCGCTGCGCCCGCTTCGGCGGCCGACCTCGCAGCCCGCCCCTACACCAAGGCTCCGATCGCCCCGATGGCTTCGGTCTACAACTGGACCGGGTTCTATCTCGGTCTCGTTGGTGGCGGCGCCTGGGAAGATACCTCGGGCAGCCCCAAGATGCAGGGTGGCTTCGTCGGCGGCACCGCCGGCTACAACTGGCAGACCGGCAACGTGGTGTTCGGTCTTGAGACCGATGCTGCCTGGGCTGACGTCAGCGCTTCCGCCGCTGGTGTGGTGTTCGTTCCCGGTGTCGGTGGCATTCCCGCTTCGGTGAGCTCCAAGACCGACGCGATGGGCACCGTGCGCGGTCGCATCGGCTGGGCCGTCAACAACGTGCTGCTGTACGGCACCGGTGGTTACGCCTGGATCGACAACAAGATCACTGCCACCCTGGGCGGCGCTTCGATCTCCGACAGCAAGTTCCACTCCGGCTGGACCGTCGGTGCGGGTGTCGAAGCTTACATCGCTCCGCAGTGGTCGGTGAAGGGCGAGTATCTGTATCGCAGCCTCGGTGGCGAGACCTACTTCGGCGCCATCAACAGCGGTACGCTCAACCTCCACACCGTGCAGCTCGGCGTGAACTATCACTTCGGCGCCCCGGTGGTCGCCAAGTACTGAGCTACGCTTCAACGCCAACGCGTTCCGAAAGGCCGGCCTCGTGCCGGCCTTTTTGTTTGGCGGGTACGCTTGCCGCGCCGTTCCGCAAAGCCCTCTGCTGCCAGATGCCGCCAGCGCGCCAACAATCCGTTGACGATTCGCAACTGCCACTGGAAATCCGTCTCCGTTCTTCCTACGTTCGCTGACAACCCCATCGGCGCCGATCCCGGTTCCGGGCGAAGCGCGCCTTCATTACTGGCGCGGTCGCGCACCCGTGGGATTCCCTAGGGGCAACTCGGATGGATGAAGTGATCAAGGCGAAGCGCCAACAGCAGAACGCGGGCTCCAGCCGGCACGCAATTACGATCCGTGGCGCGCGCGAGCACAACCTCAAGAACATCGACGTCGAGATTCCCCGCGACAAGCTGGTGGTGTTCACCGGTCTCTCCGGCTCCGGCAAATCCTCGCTCGCCTTCGACACCATCTATGCCGAGGGCCAGCGCCGCTACGTCGAATCGCTGTCGGCCTATGCGCGCCAGTTCCTCGAGATGATGCAGAAGCCCGACGTCGACCAGATCGACGGCCTGTCGCCGGCGATCTCGATCGAGCAGAAGACGACGTCGAAGAACCCGCGCTCGACCGTCGGCACCGTCACCGAGATCTACGACTACATGCGGCTCTTGTGGGCGCGCGTCGGCGTGCCCTATTCGCCCGCCACGGGCCTGCCGATCGAGAGCCAGACTGTCTCGCAGATGGTCGACCGAGTGCTGGCGCTGCCCGAAGGCACGCGCCTTTATCTGCTCGCACCCGTCGTGCGCGGCCGCAAGGGCGAGTACCGCAAGGAGCTCGCCGAATGGCTCAAGAAGGGCTTCCAGCGCGTCAAGATCGACGGCGCCTTCCATGAGCTCGCGGAAGCGCCTGTTCTCGACAAGAAATTCCCGCACGACATCGACGTCGTGGTCGACCGCATCGTGGTGCGCGCCGACATCGGCCAGCGCCTCGCCGAAAGCTTCGAGACCGCGCTGAAGCTCGCCGAGGGCCTCGCCGTCGTCGAGTATGCCGATGCACCGGCGGCTGCGCCCGCGGAAGAGAAGGAAAAGAAGAAGACCGCAAAGATCCACGACAAGAGCGGTCCCGAGCGCATGCTGTTCTCGGAAAAATTCGCCTGCCCCGTGTCCGGTTTCACCATTCCGGAGATCGAGCCGCGCCTGTTCTCGTTCAACAACCCCTATGGCGCTTGCCCTGCCTGCGGCGGCCTCGGAGTCGAGCAGCATGTCGACGAGGACCTCGTCATCCCCGACAAGGAGGCTGCCATCGGCAAGGGCGCGATCGCGCCCTGGGCAAAATCGTCGTCGCCCTATTACGTGCAGACGCTGACCGCGCTCGGCAAGCACTACAAGTTCACGCTGACCACCAAGTGGAAGGACCTGCCCAAGAAGACGAAGGACGCGATCCTCCACGGCTCCGGCGAGGACGAGATCAAGTTCTCCTACGAGGACGGGGTGCGCTCCTACGACACCAAGAAGCCGTTCGAAGGCGTCATCACCAACATCAACCGCCGCTATCGCGAAACGGAAAGCGAGTGGGCCCGCGAGGAGCTCGCAAAGTACTTCCACGATGTACCCTGCGAGGCGTGCCACGGTTTCCGGCTCAAGCCCGAGGCGCTCAGCGTCAAGATCGGCGGCAAGCATATCGGCGAGATCTCGGAGATGTCCGTGAAGGGCGCCGGCGCATGGTTCGAGACCGTGCCGGAGGCGCTGAACACGCAGCAGAACGAGATTGCCGGACGCATCCTGAAGGAGATCCGCGAGCGCCTCACCTTCCTGCTCGACGTCGGCCTCAACTACCTCACGCTGTCCCGCTCCTCCGGCACGCTGTCCGGCGGCGAGAGCCAGCGCATCCGCCTGGCCTCGCAGATCGGCTCGGGGCTGACAGGCGTGCTCTACGTGCTGGACGAGCCCTCGATCGGCCTGCACCAGCGCGACAATGCCCGGCTGCTCGACACGCTGAAGCGGCTGCGCGACCTCGGCAACACCGTGATCGTGGTCGAGCATGACGAGGACGCCATTCTGCTCGCCGACCACGTGCTCGACATCGGCCCCGGCGCCGGCATGCATGGCGGCAACATCATCGCCGAAGGCACGCCCGCCGAGATCATGCGCAACCCGAAATCGCTGACCGGCAAGTACCTGACCGGCGAGCTCGAGGTCGAGGTGCCGGAGCGGCGGCCGCCGAACCATCGCCGCACCATCAAGGTGGTAAACGCGCGCGGCAACAATCTCAAGAACGTCACCGCCGAGATTCCGCTCGGCCTGTTCACCGCCGTCACCGGCGTGTCCGGCGGCGGCAAGTCGACGCTGCTGATCGACACGCTCTACAAGGCGATCGCCCGCAAGCTGAACAATGCCAGCGAAGGCGCCGCGCCGCACGACCGCATCGAAGGCCTCGAGCACATCGACAAGATCATCGACATCGACCAGTCGCCGATCGGCCGCACGCCACGTTCGAACCCCGCCACCTACACCGGCGCCTTCACGCCGATCCGCGAATGGTTCGCCGGCCTGCCCGAGTCCAAGGCGCGCGGCTACGAGCCCGGCCGCTTCTCCTTCAACGTCAAGGGCGGTCGCTGCGAAGCCTGCCAGGGCGACGGCGTCATCAAGATCGAGATGCACTTCCTGCCCGACGTCTACGTCACCTGCGACGTCTGCAAGGGCAAGCGCTACAACCGCGAGACGCTGGAGGTGCTGTTCAAGGGCAAGAGCATCGCCGACGTGCTCGACATGACCGTCGAGGAAGCCGCCGAGTTCTTCAAGGCGGTCCCGCGCGTGCGCGAGACGTTCCAGACCTTGCACCGGGTCGGCCTCGACTACATCCATGTCGGCCAGCAGGCCACGACGCTGTCAGGCGGCGAAGCCCAGCGTGTCAAGCTCGCCAAGGAACTGTCCAAGCGCGCCACCGGCCGCACGCTCTACATCCTGGACGAGCCGACCACCGGCCTTCATTTCCACGACGTCAAGAAGCTCTTGGAGGTGCTGCACGAGCTGGTCGCGCAGGGCAACACGGTCGTGGTCATCGAGCACAACCTCGAAGTCATCAAGACCGCCGACTGGGTCATCGACTTAGGGCCAGAAGGCGGCGACGGTGGCGGCGAAATCGTGGCCTGGGGCCCGCCGGAGGATATCGCGAAGGCGCCAAGGAGCTACACGGGTAAGTTTTTGGCGCCGGTGCTGGAGAAGTCGCGGAAGCCGAAGCGGAGGCGCGCGGCGAGCGAGGCGGCGGAGTAGCTCTGCCGCCGCTTCGAGGGTAGACGAACAACCCTATTGCCCGCATTGGGCGAGTCCCCTATTGTGGATCTTGGGGAACGCCATGACGCGCCTTTTGGTCTGCGCGACGTTTTTATTGTTTTTTCCGAATCTGGCTGTCGGTCAGAGTTCGAAGGCGCTATGCGGCTTTGATGATTCCGCGAGACTTGTGACATGCGAGCAGGAGAGCCGCTCAGTCTTCCGCTACGAGGTCGAATATCCCGACGTGGGAGTCCTCTTGAAGCTCTCTTCTTCCCTCAATGGAAGCTTGACTGCACGAGGAGATCGCGAACGTTGCAGGACCGTAGTCGAGGGATTTCGTGCCGATCAAGTCGAACGCAAATTCAATTCATCGCTAGAGGGGCTGCGCCTACAAGCTGAAAAAGTTCGTTCTGCATCTGAAGGCAATTTGGTACTCTACAAACAAATTATTCTTATCTACGACGCGCTAGTCGGCCGTTACAAAACCTGCGTCCAAGCATATCAAGACGCCGTCAAATCGTGCCACGTCGTCACACCATATGATGTTCGTCCAGACCGAATTTAGGTGCGGAGAACCATTGTGAACGATCTATCTCACAATATCGCGGAAGCAAGTCTCATCGCACCATCGATTGCTCCGAACTTAATTTGCGACAAGCGCTTCGCAGGACAGTTGCGAGAAGTGCAAAATCTGAAGCAATTCCTATTTGAGCAGAAAGTAAAATTTGAAACCGGTCAGCTCGACTCGATAGATCTTGGTCCGCTGAACAATCTATCTTACAGTCCCACCGGTCGCGTACCAACCGGCGAAGAATGGAAGCTTCTGGATGAGAAGATTGCTGTACTTGCTTCCTATCTAAGCGATGGATTGCGACAGAAAATTCGTGTCCGCGAGCTTAGTGTTTTCTTCGACAAGCTTCCTCTCGCGTTCCTTTTGGCTACCCTCATAATAGTTCTCTATCGATTTCTGTATGGCGGGTTTTTCGCCAAAGGCACCTTGCTGTTTAATGCTTCGTTCTTGCTCTCGCTGATTGTTTGGGCGGTAGCGCAAGGCGGCTTAGGCGCATGTGCTTTTCTTGGCACGCGTATCGCAACAACGCGCCCGGACAAGATCCTTTCTGAGACTCTGTCAGACATTTCCGACGTAACGGATGAAAGCATTCTTAAGATAAGAATAATACTCGGATGCCTGTTCGGATCACTGATAGGCGTGCCAATCGGGAGTTTGGCCTTCGATAAGATGGGCAACGCCATTTATGACAGCAGCGCCTCGCTAACTCCCTCCGATTTTGCATTGATCATTTTGCCGTTCATGGTCGGATTCAGCACCAACCTCGTGCTTGCAATTCTAGAGCGCTCGATCGAATCGATCAGGACATTCTTTGGGATTGGCTCTCGGTCCTAGATTCCCGACAATATCTGTCATGGGTGCCTAGTCCCTCGCCATCTTCGATCTCGACGGCACCCTCGCCGACAGCTTTCCCTGGTTCCTGCGCACCATCAACGACATCGCCGACCACTTCGGCTTTCGTCGTGTACGGGATGAGGACATCGACGGGCTGCGGCATGCCTCGACGCGGGAGATCCTCAGCCGGCTCGAAGTGCCCTTGTGGAAGTTGCCGGCGATTGCGCGGCATGCGCGGCGGTTGAAGGCGGAGGCGGCTTCCGAGATTTCGCTGTTCGCGGGCGTCGAGACGATGCTGCGGACGCTGGTTGAGAACGGCGTGCAACTTGCGCTGGTGACGTCCGACAGCGAGGCCAATGCGCGCGAGAAGCTTGGGCCGAGCGCGGCGCTGTTCTCGCATTTCGACTGCGCGGCGTCGGTATTCGGCAAGCCCGCGAAATTTCGTCGGGTCATCCGCCGTGCCAGCATCTCGTCGGACAAGGTCATCGCGATCGGCGACGAGGTGCGCGACATCGAGGCGGCGCGCGCGGTGGGAATTGCCTGCGGCGCGGTGTGCTGGGGCTATGCGGCACCGGCCGCGCTGCGGGCGCTGGGGCCGGATCATGTGTTTGAGCGGATGGATGAGATTGCATCGACGCTGTGTCCCGGTGCCGTAGCCCGGATGAGCGTAGCGATATCCGGGACCGTCGGCGGATGAGGATGGCGTTGTCCCGCATGTCGCGTCGCTCATGCGGGCTACGAAGAAGACCCCCTACTCGGTCCTGCGCAAGAATGCCCCGAACGCCCTTGGGCCGTCGCCGGTCTTGACCTCGCTGATCACCTTCAGCTCCGTCGCATCGATGATGCTGAGCGTGTTGCTCTCCCAGCACGCCACGATGACGCGCTTGCTGTCGGCGGTGGCCGCGATGCCCTCGGGATAATCTCCGACATTGATGCGCTTGACCGGCTTCAGGCTCGCCAGGTCGAACACGCTGACGGTGCCGCCATATTGGTCGGTGACGAAGCCGCGGCCCATCGTCAGCGCCACCGCATAGGGGCGCATGCCGACCTTCACGCGGGCGATCTCGCGCGCCTCCGCGAGGTCGATCACCGAGACGTCGTCGGAGCCGACATTAGCGGTGTAGGCGCGCTTGCCCTCGGCATCGATGGTGACGCCGAACGGGCGGGTGCCGACCTTGATGGTCGCCTTGCGCTGGCGCGACGTCGTGTCCACGATCGATACGCTGTCGTCATCGCGGTCCGCCGAGAGCAGCAGCTTGCCGTCAGGCGTCACCGCAAGGCCCGACGGCGAGGCGCCGACCGCGATGCTGGCGGTGACGCTGCGTGACGCCGCATCGATCACCCGCACCGCCGCTGCATACCAGTCCGCGACATAGACCGTCTTGCCGTCGGGCGCCACGGCAATGCCGAGCGGCCCGCCGCCCACCTCGATCCGCCCCGCGACCTGCCGGCTCGCGGCGTCCACCACGGTCACCGCCTTGGCGTCCGGGCTCGTCACATAGGCAAAGCGCCCGTCCGCGCTGACCGCGATTCCGGCCGGCTTGCCGCCGATCGGGATGGTCGCGACGCTGCGCAGAGTGCCGAGATCCACCACCATCAGATCGTCGCTGAGCTGGTTGGTGACGAACGCCTCCTCGGCGCGCGCGCCGCCGGGGCCGGCATGGCAAAGGCCGGCGGCGAGCGCCGCCAGAACCAGCGCCCGCAACACCTGCGCCCGCACGGTCAGCTGCCGCTCTCGATCTTCTTCTTCAGCGCTTCGAGGCCGGTCTTGTAGAGCCCGCTCACCGCGGTTTTGGCGGCTTCGTCGTTCAGTTCCGGCGGTGGATCGTTGTTGGGAAAGCCGCGGTAGAACGCGCCGGCCCATTCCAGCTTCGACTTGCCGTCGGAAGCCGGCGACACCGTCAGCGTCGAGGAATAATTGGTGACCGGCAGCACCTTCACGTCGACCTTGGTGATCCGGTACGAATAGCTCAGCATGTCGGGCTCGTATTTGTAGAGCTCCTCCTCGACGGTCGCGCCGCCCTGCAGCGTCAGCGTCCGCGTCGCGCCGACCTCGTTGCCCTTCTCGCCCGTGGTCTTGGTGACGGGTGGAAGCCAGCTCATGTCCTGGAAGTTACGGATCGCTGCCCACACCTTGTCCTGCGGCGCGTTGATCTCGATGGATTCCCGCACCTTCTGCCGGGTCGGCCCATGCGCCCAAGCCGCCGGTGAAAAAGCCGGCGCAAACGCCACCGTCAAAGCCGCCGCTCCCGCGGTAGCCAGCACCGCAGCCACGGCCATGCGTCGTCCAATCGTCACCCTCATCTCGTTTCCTCATACGTCTCGTTGATCGTGCGCGACTTGAATGCGCGCTGCGGTCATCCTAGCGCATTTTGGGGCCGAGGGGAGACCGGTTCGTGGCGTGGTTGCGGCGGCGATTTCCGCCTACCCACAACCCATTGCGAGGCCCGGCGGGCAAAACACCCATGGCGGGGTCAACGCCGCCACCCGAAAATATTTCTCTTTATCAGAACTTCGGATTATCGTATACGACACCCATCCCGTCCCGGGCCGAGGGGCGTATCGCGATCGTCACGAACGCGGGATGGGACGTGGTGGACGCAGGCTGCGTCGGCGCGAAGGGTGTTTGCAGGGCGGGTCACACCGTGAGCAGCGACCTATCGCGCACACGACCGGTGCAGCCTGCGTACGGCAAAATCGTGTGGTCCTGGCGCCCGGGGTCTGTGCGTCAAGTCTGTGGTGATGCTGCGGCCCAACCGGGTCGGGACATCAGTCATCCGCAAGGCGACGGGGGCAATAGTGCATCGCTCCCCGGGGAGCAACTGTGAAGTAGCTCGGCGACCGGCCGGCCTCAAGGCTGGCGCTCGCGCGCCACCGCCTTCGGCGGCTGACGGCCTTGACCCCGTCCGCTCACCGATCTTCAGGCTGTGCATGCGCTCGGCGGAAGCCGAGCGGTGCCGCCGACTTCGTACCGCTTGGCATCCCATTTCTCGCCGCGTGCGATCATGACGTTGAGGATCACGATCAGCTTACGCATGCAGGCAGTGAGCGCAACCTTCGGCTTCTTGCCTTTGGCGATCAGGCGATCATAGAAGGCCTTGAGCACGGGATTGTGCCGTGTCGCGGCTCCCATGCACGCCATGTAGAACAGGTTGCGGACTTTGCGGCGCCCGCCCTGGATATGACGGACGCCCCGACGTTTGCCGCTGTCGTCGTCATAAGGCGCAGCACCCAGCAGTGCCGCAGCAACTTTGTCCCCGATCTGGCCGAGTTCCGGCATCGCCCCGATCAATCCGGCCGACGTGCCCCCGCCAAGACCCGGCACGCTCTCGATGATCTCGGCGAGTTCGGCAAAACGCGGCGTGGCCTTGATTAGAACTGCGATCGCTGCTTCCAACTTGGCAACTTCCAAGGTGATCTGCTTCAGCAGGCGGCCCTGCATTTTCTGCACGACGTCAGGTGTGGAATGCTCATTCCTGCTTTGCAAGCTGGTCCGCATGTCGATCAGAGCCTGGCGCGCATTCACGATCTGCACCAGTTTCTCACGTGCCGCATCGTACGTTTGGCCCTTTGCCTCGATGAAGGTCTCGGCGAACCAGGCAATCATTTCCGCATCGATTGGATCGTTCTTGGCGAGCCGTCCGGCCGATCTAGCGAAGTTGCGCACCCGCTTCGGATCCACGATCAGGGCTTCGATACCAGCCTCGCGCAGCGCTTTGGCCCATTCCCGCTCATAGCCGCCGGAAGCCTCCATGGCGGCCTTGCCGACCTTGTGCTTTCGAAGCCAGCGGATCAACGCTCGCCGCCCCTCCGGCGTGCTTGGGAACGCCTGCCGTTGTGACAATGAGCGAATGCACACATCCACCTTGTCCTTGGCCACGTCGATGCCAGCGACAACCAGACCGTCTTGTGCCATCATCCAATCCCTTCCTTGCTCGGTCCGGGCTCGAAGCCCATGCAACTGTTCGGGTTGAGGAAGACCACCGGATCTGTCCCTAGCTCCCCGACAGGCTCAAGGCCTTCGAGCACGATCGGGCTCAGATCCAGCGACGGGCGGTTTTACGAGAACCGCCCGTTCGCACATTCTGGCAGATTTTCCAGACACAAGAGCACGACATAAGCCGTAAAGCCACTGCGCAGGGAAGGCCGGATGTTTGGCTTCACCTGTATGCCGCTGTGCATCTGTTTTTTGTGCATTTGCGCACAGCGGACCGCGGGTGCCAGCCGGCACCCGCCTTCCCTGCGCCCTCGGCACCTTTGAGGGCGATGACGACAGCAAAGCTCGGGCGGAACAGGCCGCGAGGAGGAGAAAGTGTGTCTTGCGCCGTCTGAAGGCGAATCCGGTGCAATCGTGGACCAATACTCCGTCAGGCAGCGTCGGCCGGCCTTACGCGTCGAGCGATCTCCGCGCCCTTTTCTCGTTCAAACAACGCCGATGTCATATTGCCCCTGCAAGTCCAGCCAGAACTGAGGACTGTTGCCAAAGTAGCGACCGAGACGCACCGCCGTATCAGCCGAGATACCGCGCCGCCCGTTCAAAATATCGGTCACCCGCCCCGAGGGAACGCCGATGTCGAGCGAAAGCCTATTGGCGCTAAGTCCACGCGCCGTCATTTCGCGCTTGAGCAAACGTCCTGGATGCACCAGAGGAGGCATGGATTTCAGCCCTTATGATAATCGACAATTTCAACCTGGTGGGCATCGCCTTTGCTGAACTCGAATCAGATGCGCCAGCGCTCGTTGACCGTCATCGCCCATTGCCCTTTGCGATCGCCCTTGTGCAACCCGACGCTCTTCAACGGGCTCAGGTCGCCAAGCGATTTTGCGACATTCACGCTAGCAACAGATCAGCCGCCGCCTCGAAATCGAGTCCGCGAAACTGGTTCGGACGTTCGCCATCCCAGACCTTGCGGCTAGCCGCATTCCGCCAGGATCTGATCATGGCAATAACAGACTACGAAAACCGGTGAACTGCAATTGACCGGGTCTCATTCCGCCAACGTCGCCTCGACGAACCCGCGCGGGTCCGTGCAAAATTCGCGCATCAGCCGGTAATGATCCGTTTCTTCCACCGTCGTTGGCTCCAGGCCGTATTTCCCAAGCCGAAGCAGCTGCGCGTTGGGATAGGCCATCAGCATCGGCGAATGGGTCGCCATGATGACCTGGCAGATGCGGGAGTCGTCCATGCGTCGCAGCAGCTTCAGGAACTCGATCTGGCGCGCCGGCGACAGCGCGGATTCCGGCTCGTCGAAGATGAAGATGCTCTGCCGCTGGCAGCGTTCCTCGAAAAAGCGCAGGAAGCCTTCGCCGTGCGAATGCGAGAGAAAATCGGGACCGTCCTGGCCGGCATCACGTGCGGCCTTGTCCAGATACCGCGCCACCGAGAAGAAGCTCTCGGCGCGGAAGAACCAGCCGTTGGTGATCTTCGGCAGCCAGCTCGCGCGCAGCGCCTTGGCGAGTTGGCCGCCCATCTTCTCGCGCGCCTCGGAGTGGTCGACCGGCCTATAGCCCTTGCCACCCCCGGCATCGTCGTAGCCGGCGAGCGCTGCGATGCCCTCGAGGATGGTCGACTTCCCGGTGCCATTCTCTCCGACGATGATCGTGATGGCGCTGTCGAAGCAGAGCTCGAAATCGTCCGGCAAGATCGGCAGGCAAAACGGATAGGCCGCGCGATCCCCGACCTGCAACGGGTCGAGCCAGACCCGCTTCAGATATGGCGCCGGCAGGTTGATGGTGCGATGACCTCTCCGGCTCATAGCCGCTTCTCCGTCCGTTCCGTCACAAGCATCCCAACTCGGAACATAACGAGAACAATTACGGTGTGCAACCGGCAGGATACGCCCGGCGCAAGCCTTGAGCGCAGCCTAGTCCAGCGCCTCCAGCACCAGCTCCATGGTCATCAGCACGGGATTGTCGCCGCGGACCAGGCGCCCCTCCGCCAGGCCGCCAGTGTAGTCGATCAGTGCGACGTCGAGCGCAGCTTCGAGCGCGCCGGAGGGCCCGGGCGCGATCAGCCCGGCCGTCACCGCAAGCTCGGTCGCAAACGGCTCGGTCACGCCGCCATGGCTGAAGCGCGCGCCGATGGTCGAGCCAACGCCGCCATGGATTTTCGCGCGCGCGATACCGTGCGCGCGGCAGAAGTCTTCGAGCGAGCCAGCAAAATCCTGATTGGGACGCAGCCGCAGCGCGAAAGCACGGCTCGTGGCGCGCGCGCCGGTACGCGCGGCCGCCGCTGGCCCGAACAGCTTGAAGTTGGTCTCGGGATCGGGCTCGGCGGTAAACATCGCGCCATCGAGGCCGAAGGCCTCGACTTCGAACGGTTCGGCAACGACAGTCTCGTCCGGCAGCATGTGACCGCCGCTCGCCTTGCCGTCCGCCTCGGTCCACAACCCGTGGCAGTGAAAGAACGGCGCACCGTCGCGCGTGCCGAACGTCATGCTGCCGAGCTTGGTGCGCGTCACGCCGCCGGGCCGGTACGTATCGCTGTAGAACGCCGCGTTCTCACCCGTCTTCGACAATGCCGGCATGACATAGGCGAACGGCCCGAGCGCGCCGTGCCGGAAGTTGAGCACGCCGCTCGTAAACCCTTCGGCCGCAAAGCCCCGCTGCGCGGCTTCCAGCAACGGCAAACCTGCCTGGAGCGTGAACGAAAACGCGCGTCCCCTCGCCTCCACCCATTGGATGCGTTCCGCGATGGGCGCGCCCGGCTGCTTGATACTCCGCATCGCCTGCACTCAGCCAGTCTTCGTCGTGTCGAGATCGAGCAGCCCGCGCGCCTCGAGTTCGTCGCGCACCATGCGTTTCGGGATCTTGCCATAGCCCGACTTCGGCAAGGCCTCCCAGAAGAAGAAGCGCTTTGGCATCTTGTAGCGCGGTACCTTCGGCGACAGGAACGCGGCCATCTCCGCCTCGCTGACTGCCTTCGCGCCCTCGCGCGGCACGCACACGGCGACGCCGACCTCGCCCCAGGTCGCATCGGGCACGCCGAGCACGGCGACCTCGCCGACCGCGGGATGCGTCAGGATCTTCTCCTCGATCTCGCGCGGATAGATATTGGAGCCGCCCGAGATGTACATGTCCGACGCGCGTCCCGTGATGTAGACAAAACCCTCCTCGTCCATGTGGCCGAGATCGCCGGTGCGGAACCAGCCGTTGCGGAACGCCTTCGCGTTGGCTTCGGGATTGTCGTAATAGCCTGCGAGCACCGCCGGCCCGATCACGCAGATCTCGCCGCTCTGGTTGGCCGCGAGCTCGCGGCCCTCGTCGTCCTGGATCGAGACCTGCATGCCGGTACGCTCGAAGCCGCAGGTGCCGATCTTGGCGTGCGGGCCATCCTCGGGATCGTGCAGCGCGGCCGGCAGCACGGTGATGTTGCCGGTGACTTCGCCGAGGCCGAAATACTGGACGATGACCTTGCCGAGCTTGTTCAACGCCGTCTTCTGGTCCTCGCGATACATCGGCGCGCCTGCATAGATCACGTGACGCAGCGACGAGTGATCGTATTTGTCGACGGCGGGATGCTCGACCATCATCTTCAGGATCGTCGGCACGGTGAAGAGATTGGCGACCCGATGCGTCTCGATCAGGCGGAACGCCTCGTTGATGTCGAACTTCTCGGTCGGCAACAAAACGGTGCAGACGCCGCGCGCGGTCTGCATCAGCTGATGCACGCCGGCGCCATGCGACAGCGGCGCCACCACCAGCGAGGCGTCATTCTCGGTGACGCCGGGGGTCAGATCGGCGAGATGGTTGGTGATCACAAAGCCCATCTGGCCGTGGGTCAGCACCGCGGCCTTGGAGCGGCCTGTCGTGCCCGACGTGAAGAAGAACCAGCAGGGATCGTCGTGCTCGACACCGACGTTCGCGAAATTGGCGCCGGCCTGCGAGGCAATGGCATCGGCAACCGACGTCTCGCCGAACGCAGCCTTGCCGTCGACGCTCCAGGTGAACTCCAGCGCGCCGCCCTTCACGGCCGCTGCGTGCTCGGGGAAATCGACATGGCACAGAAAGGCCTTCGCGCCGGAAGCTTGCGCGAGATAGGTGACCTCGTCCGGCATCAGGCGGAAATTGGTAGGCACCCAGACCGCTCCGAGCCGGAACGCAGCGAACATCGAGACAAACATCTCGTCGCCATTCTTGGAATGGACCAGGATGCGATCGCCCTTGGCGATGCCGCGCGCGGCCAGCGCCGCCGCCAACGCCGAGACCTGCGCATCGATCTGGCGCCAGCTCCAGGATTTGTCTCCCCAGACGAAACCGGGACGCGCGCCATGCCGCCGCGCATTCTGGGTCAGCATGTAAGCGAGATTCATGACGCGGCGGGACATGCGCAGGGGCTGCATGGGGATTCCTCTTCGGGAGCGGACGGCGCGCTGGCCGCCGGCTCATTGCAGCCCATTTATCGCCATCGCCCGCGCCGCTGCAAGGCAGCTTCGACATCAAACCTCAGCTGCTCTCAATCACCCGCATATCTCGCTGTGCTGCCGGAACGAGGCGTGGCAGCAGCCCATGTTCCTTGCAACGCGACATTTTTCGCTCTACCAGTTTAAGTTGCCAGACCGCCCGGACCTCCCGGTGCTTCGAAGAGAGCGGGCCCGTCCGGCACGCATTGCGACTGAAATTTTTTCAAACGCTTTTTTTGGGGAGAAGGTCATGGTGGAATGGAAAGGAATAGTTGGTACCGCCTATACTGCAGATGAATTCGACAGCTACGCGCACGCTCTGCGATGGTCCGGATGGCGGCCTGCATTCATTGTTGTTCACAACACGGCGGTGCCAACACTCGCGCAGCGGCCCAATGGGTTTACGAAACAGCACATTCTAAACCTGGAGGGCTTTTACAGAGATCAGCAGCACTGGAAAGCCGGTCCGCATCTTTTCATCGACGATAGGCAGATCTGGGTGTTCACTCCCCTGACCATGTCAGGCGTCCATTCTCCCTCCTATAACAAGACTGCCCTGGGATTTGAAATGCTCGGCGATTACGACCGCGATGAATTCAATTCCGGCCGTGGATTGCGCGTTCAAAGGAACGCCGTCGCAGCGGTCGCGACGATGTCCGCGGTGCTCGGCCTCGATCCGGATACGATGAAAGTCCATAAGGAAGACCCGTTGACGACGCACGCCTGCCCGGGAAGAACCGTCGTCAAGAACAAGTTCATCGAAAAGGTGAAGGAGCTGCTCGCCGAGCGTCACGGCGGGGAACATCTCGATCCCGTGTCGTCGTGACGCCAGTTCTCGCGCTCAGCTAACGGCGGGCGGGAGATCTTCGAGAAGCGGCCACAGCTCCTGGAGCGCCTCATCCATGCACCAGAAGCTGTAGCCCCCCGTAGCCCCGATGCTCGACGGCGGTGATGAAGTTTCGCGTGGCTGTCAGGCAAGCGTGCACGCTTGAGAATGGAATGTCACCCGTGATCGTCACGTTGCCAGTTGGCCTGTAACGATCCTGAAAGTTTCGTGCACCCTCGGCGATCTTGTAGTCATGAACCGGCTTGTCCAGACGGGTGACGATGTTTTCGGTGCGATAGTACACCTGAGGACATTTGTCGTGCACATTGCTCAGGAACGGCTCGAACGGGAGGTCCATGTGAAGTGACGACTGGTCATGGCTCGACAGCGCGAGGCCACGATCGTGCGCCGCAAGGTCATGCGCGATCCGGGCCGCAATAGGTCGTCTCGCGATCACCGCATGGTCTCGCTGAAATCGACGATGTAGTCGTCGCGGCCGTCACCGGTGAGATCGATCCTGCGTACCGTATCGGGTGCGAAGGTCACCTCGCCGCCGTCCTGGCTGGTGCATTCGTCGTTGGCAAAGCGCAGCGCCTTCTGCACGCCCGGCGGATAGTCGGACGGATCGAACGGCTTGGCATCCTCCGCACGCGCGGCGGAGACGAACAGAGCGAGCAGAAACATCAAATAGCGCATGCGCGTCTGTCGCCGGCACGGCCGCAATCGTTCAGTGAATTTTAAACATGATCGGCGCACCCTCGCTCAGTTCTCGCGTACAGAGTGCCGCATCATGGTCAAAGCGCCCGCCTTCCTCCTGTTGTCGCTGGCGCTCGCCGGATGTGCCGTGGCGCCGCAGGCGCATCTGGCCTCCGATGCGGCCTTCAAGCCCGGCCGCTATGCCTGGGATGGCGCGGGCGTGGATCCCAATCGGCCGCTTGCAGCCTCACGACCAGCCCGCGCCGCCGCTCGATCCGAGCGCAACACATCACAGGCCGAACTTCAGCCCCAGTCGAAGGAATGGTGGCAGCCACAAGACGCCAGCGAGGCCGAGCAGGATGCCAGGGTCAACCGCTCCCTGGTCATCTGCCAGGTATGCCTGCGCCCGCCGCAGCAGCCCGAAGATTCCAGGCTCGCCAAAGCAGCCGATTGAGCAGACCGCCTTGTTACAGCGCTCCGAGCTTTGACCCGCTGGTCCGGCGTGCTGGTCGACCCCACGCAAGCCTCCCAGGCCGGGCCGCCCTCAGCCGCAGGCCGTCACCGTCGTGGTCAGCGCGGCGAGCAGCACCATGAGACCGAGCCGGACACGCATTTTGCGGATATCTCCCCTGCAGCAACCTTGCTGGGTCGCACCTTGGCAAGGGCCGGTTCAGGCGCCTAGATCAGAGCAAAGCAGCACGTCTGAAGGATCTTGCATGGTGGCATCGGTACGGGACAACAGGGACAGGAGCCGCTTCGAACTCGATGTCGGCAGCGACGTCGCCTTCGCCAATTACCGGCTGACCCCGACGGCGGTCATCATCACCCATACCGAGACGCCGCACGCGCTACGCGGTCGCGGCATCGGCTCCGAACTGGTGAAAGGCGCGCTGGAGCTCATCCGCCGCGACGGCAAGAAGGTGATCGCCGGCTGCGGCTTCGTGGTCGACTATCTCGAGCGGCATCCGGAGGATGCGGATCTCGTCGCCTGAAAGCAAAAAGGGCCCGCGACAGGCGCGGGCCCTTGCGATCGCTTCGCAGCGACCGATCGGTCAGTGCTTGATCTCCGGCGGCAGCTTGCCGCCATTGGCGGCGAGCTTGGACATCACCTGCTTGTGCAGCCAGACGTTCATGCTGGCCGAGTCGTTCATGTCACCGGTGTAGCCGAGTTCCTTGGCAAGGTCCTTGCGCGCAGCGAGGCTGGAATCGATGTCGAGCGCCTTCATGAGGTCGACGATCGAGGTACGCCATTCCAGCTTCTCGCCCTTGTGCGCGGCCACCGCCTTGTCGACGATTGCCGCCACGTCGACCGCGGCCATGGGCGCGGCGCCCGGTGCCGGCGCGGCTCCAGCGGGCGCCGCTGCGCCACCGGCGGGCGCGGCGGAAGCCGGCTGGCTGCCAAAGATCGCGCTCATGATTTTCCCGAAAATACTCATATCTGCTCCCCGAAAAGGATCCGTTGGAAGGGCCTTGAGTGGCTCTTATAGACGAAGTTCCTGCGTTGCGCCCGCGCGTTCTGCGAACCATCAACCAGCATCAGCTTATCTGCGGCGAAATGACGGCCGAATGACATCGTCGAGGTTGCGATGCGGCATCGAATCTCACCCAAGCGTGAGGGACATGACTCGGAAATCAGCGTACGCTTCGACTTCAGCTCGCGATGCCTTCCGGAATTCGCGTCTGGCCGGGATCGCGGGACTTCAGAGAATGGCGGCCGCTCGCGCCGTTTGCCGGCGCCGGAGTCGGCCGCTCGGCAAGGGAGCTAGCGACCATGGCCACACTCTACCAGGGCAATGTCCCCACGATCGTCCAGACAACGGATGCGTCTGGACCGGTGATCCGAACCATCCAGCTGTCCGACCTGCAGGATGCGCTCAGGCGCGGCTGGGAAGATTTCAAGGCCGTGCCGAGCCACGCCATCATCCTCTGCGTGATCTATCCGGTGCTCGGCCTCGTGCTCGCCCGCATGGTCATGGGCTATTCGGTGCTGCCGTTGCTGTTTCCGCTCGCCGCCGGCTTCGCGCTGATCGGCCCCTTCGCAGCGCTCGGTCTCTACGAGCTCTCCAGCCGGCGTGAACGCTATGAGGAAGCCAGCGCCTGGAATGCGATGGAGGTACTGCGCTCGCCTTCGTTCGGGGCGATGCTCGGCCTCGGCGCACTGCTGCTCGCTCTGTTCGTGACCTGGGTTGCGACCGCGCAGGCGATCTATGTCGCGGCGTTCGGCTATGAGGGCGTCACTGGAATCTCGGACTTCACGACGCGCGTGCTGACGACGCAGCAGGGCTGGTGGCTGATCGTTGTCGGCTGCGGCGCCGGCTTCCTGTTCGCGCTCGCCGCGCTCTGCATCAGCGCCGTGTCGTTCCCGTTGATGCTGGACCGCCATGCCGGCGCGTTCGAGGCGATGAGCACCTCGCTGCGCGTGATCGCGAGGAACCCGGTGCCGATGGCCGCCTGGGGGGTGATCGTGGCAGTGCTGCTCGCGCTCGGCACGATCCCGGCCTTCCTCGGCCTTGCCGTGGTGATCCCCCTGCTCGGCCATGCCACCTGGCATCTCTACCGCAAGGCGATCGTCTCGGAGCCCGGTGCACATCCGGCGCCGCCCCCGCCGCATCGTCCGCGCAAGCCGGCGGCCGACTTCCCGGCCAACCTCTTCCCCTGGCGTAACAAGAGCGACGCCTGACGATCTCGTGACATGCGATCCTGCCCATGCTTCGGCAGGATCGCACGCCTTGCTTTGGCCGCGGTTCCGACCGAGATTGCGCGCGCCGACCATCTCACGGAATTCATTACCTCGAATGACCTCGACGATTTCTCGTCTCGCTCTCGCAGCTTTCGCCCTTTCCGCGTCCATCCTTTCCGCCCAGCCGGCGTTCGCCGCGGTTGCCTGCGGCTCGGGCAATTTCGATGCCTGGCTTGCGGAGTTCAAAACCGACGCTGCGGCCAAGGGCATCTCACAACAGGCCATCGCATCGGGGCTCACCGGCGTGACGCTCGATCAGAGCGTGCTCAACCGCGACCGCTCGCAAAAGGTCTTCAGCCAGACCTTCGAGGAATTTTCCGGCCGCATGGTGCCACCACGCCTGGAGCGCGGCTCCAACAGGATGAAACAATACGGCTCCGTGCTGTCGCGCATCGAACAGGCCTACGGCGTTCCCGGCGAGGTCCTGGTCGCGATCTGGGGCCTGGAGACCGATTTCGGCGTCAACACCGGCAAATTCGCCACGATCCGCTCGCTCGCAACACTGGCCTATGACTGCCGGCGCGCCGAGCAGTTTCGCGCCGAACTGCTGGATGCGCTGCGCATCGTCCAGCGCGGCGATCTCGCGCCGGCCGAGATGAAGGGCGCCTGGGCCGGCGAACTCGGCCAGACCCAGTTCATGCCGTCGTCCTGGATGAAATACGCCGTCGACTTCGACGGCAACGGCAAGCGCGACCTCTTGCACAACGCGCCCGACGTGCTCGCCTCCACGGCCAATTATCTCGCCGGCTATGGCTGGCAGAAGGGCAAGGATTGGCAGCCGGGCAGTCCGAATTTCACGGTGCTGCAGCAGTGGAACAAGAGCGAGGTCTATTCCAGGACGGTCGCCTATTTCGCCACCCAGCTGGCGCGCGCCCCTTAAAGACCCATCAACAAACGCGTAGGGCCGATCGCCTGGCGACCGGCCCTCTCTCGTGCGTTTGCCTACCCGTTTACTTGCCCATGGTGGCGTGCATCGCCTTGTTCAGATGCGCGCCGCACGCACCCATTTTGCCGTTGAGCATCGAATCCTGCGCGGAAGCGATCTCCTTCTGCGCGACGAGTTTGCCGTCACCGTCGGCCATGTTCTCGATCGCGGTCTCCGTCTTCTCCAGATTGGCCGAGCTGCAACCGCCCGCGGCATGCTTGGCGGCCTGGGCCGGCGCGACGGCGAACGCGACGGCGGCAATTGCGATAACCCCGAGTAACTTCGTCATGACGTTACTTTCCTTCTCTTGTTCTTGGGCAGGCCCAGCGACATTGCCGGATTCTGCAAAATGACCTTCTCCGGGCGCGGCAACTTGTCGCAATAAATTTCCCGCGAGAATTGCGTGATGTTGCGCGCCACGCAGAGCCGCATGCGAAATTCCTGGTCTTCATTACATCCTGGTAATCCTCGTCACACGCTTCGCGTGCGCGCGCTTGGCACTGTGCGCGCGAGGGAACAGCCCCGCCGCATTCCGCCGGCCACATTTGGACTGGCGAAGCCAACGGCGTCCCTTCCCCAGTCATACAGACCATCAAGAAGTGAACTTATGTTCACAATGAGAATCTTCTCACCATGCGAATCACGCATGACCGACTTGGGTGTACAAGCTAAGCGAGCGACTTGCCGACGACCCACACGCAACTTATTTCGGCTTTGACCGCAATCAATCGCCTGTCGTTAAGCCCATGATTTCAAGGACATTTATCGCGTCGTACAGCCCAAGCCTTGGGCGGGACTGGCAAGGGGTTAAGCGTTCCTTACTTGCGGTATGCGCGATGCGCTTAGCTGCATCGCAACATCGGAACTTTCGCACTGCACCACTCTCACGTATATTCATTTCAACGATGAGGCTCGGGCAAGAGCTGAATCGAACTACAGGAGACTACCAATGCTGCTCTCGCTCATCCGCATGATCCAGGCCTTCCGGGACTATCAGCGCAATGTTGCCGAACTGTCCCAGCTCAGCGATCGCGAACTGGCCGATATCGGCCTCGATCGCTCGGACATCCCGCGCGTTGCCGCCGGTCAGTATCAGGGCTGATATCGTTCAACCCTTCACCGGAACGGACCGATAGCGCCCGCCTCGTGCGGGCGTTGTCGTATCTGGTGGCAGAAAACTCGATCTCGGCGATTCCACTCTCCGCCGAAAAGCGCTACCTGTCCGCCCCATGACAGGATCCCATTCCAACACCGTGCACGTGATTGGCGCCGGCCTTGCCGGCTCCGAGGCCGCCTGGCAGGTGGCCAAGGCCGGCGTGCCCGTAGTATTGCACGAGATGCGGCCGAGCCGCATGACCGAAGCGCACCGCACCGACGGGCTCGCCGAGCTCGTCTGCTCCAATTCGTTCCGCTCGGACGACGCCGCCAACAACGCCGTCGGCCTGCTGCATGCGGAGATGCGCCGGCTCGATTCGCTGATCATGCGCGCGGCCGACGCCAACCAGGTGCCCGCCGGCGGCGCGCTCGCCGTCGACCGTGACGGCTTCTCCGCGGGCGTCACCAAGGCGCTCAACGACCATCCCCTGATCCAGATCGCCCGCGGCGAGATTGCAGGCCTGCCGCCGGCCGAGTGGAGCAACGTCATCGTTGCGACCGGCCCCCTCACCTCCGCGCCGCTGGCTGATGCCATCCGCGAACTGACCGACGAGAACGCGCTCGCCTTCTTCGACGCGATCGCACCGATCGTACACCGCGAATCCATCGACATGTCGGTGGCCTGGTTCCAGTCGCGCTACGACAAGGTCGGCCCCGGCGGCACCGGCGCGGACTACATCAACTGCCCGATGACCAAGGAGCAGTATGACGGCTTCGTCGCCGCGCTGATGTCGGGCGAGAAGACCGAATTCAAGGAGTGGGAGACCAACACGCCCTATTTCGACGGCTGCCTGCCGATCGAGGTAATGGCGGAGCGCGGCCCCGAGACCTTGCGCCACGGACCGATGAAGCCGGTCGGCCTCACCAACCCGCACGATCCTACGACCAAAGCCTACGCGATCGTGCAGCTGCGCCAGGACAACAAGCTCGGCACGCTCTACAACATCGTCGGCTTCCAGACGAAATTGAAATACGGCGAGCAGCAGCGCATCTTCCGCACCATCCCCGGGCTGGAGAATGCAGAGTTCGCCCGTCTCGGCGGCCTGCATCGCAACACCTTCCTGAACTCGCCGAAGCTGCTCGACGGCCAGCTGCGCCTGCGTGCGCAGCCGCGGCTGCGCTTCGCCGGCCAGATGACGGGCTGCGAGGGCTATGTGGAATCGGCCAGCGTCGGCCTGATTGCCGGTCTCTATGCAGCAGCGGACGCGCGCGGCGAGACGCTTGTCGGCCCGCCGGGGACGACCGCGCTGGGATCGCTGCTCGGCCACATCACCGGCGGCCATATCGAGACCATCGAGCCCGGCACACGGTCGTTCCAACCGATGAACATCAATTTCGGTCTATTCCCGCCGCTTGCGAGCGTGCCGACGAAGAAGCCCGACGGCACACGCTTGCGCGGCAACGAGAAGACGGTGGCCAAGAAACAGGCGATGAGCGCTCTCGCACTCGCCGATCTCGATCGCTGGATCGCCGATCATTTGCGCATGCCCGCAGCCGCGTGAGTTTGCAATGAGCCTCCCCAAAGACGACGCCGCGACGCTCTCGGCGCGCTGGACCGAGGGCGTGCTGCTCAAGCGCGACGTGTTCTCGACCGTCGAGCGCGGGCGCTTCCGCGGCGAGAGCGGCGAGGTCGATGCCGTGCTACGCCGGCTCGACGAGGTGCCGTGGTGGTCGTTCCCTCTGGCCCGCCATCTGTTCGCCCGCGAGAAGCACGCTCTGGCGCTCGCCAAGGGGCTGAATGTCGGACCTGAGCTTCTGTGGGCCGGACGCCGTGCGCTGGTGCGCGGCTTCGTCGACGGCGTCGCTTTGCATCTGGCAAAGCCGCATGGCGACCTCGCCTATTTCCGTTCGGCCAAGGCGGCGCTGCGTCGGCTGCGCCGCGCCGGTATCTGCCACAACGATCTTGCCAAGGAGCAGAACTGGCTGGTCGGCCGCGACGGCCTCGCCTATGTCACCGACTTCCAGCTCGCCGCCTGCTTCAACCGGCGCGGCCGGCTCTATCGCATCCTCGCCTACGAAGACCTCAGGCATCTGCTCAAGCACAAGCGTTCCTACGCGCCCGAGGCGCTGACGCCGCGCGAGCGTAAGATCCTCGCCAAGAAGTCGTTTGCCGCGAGCCTGTGGCTCGCCACCGGCAAGAAAGTCTATCGTGCCATTACGCGCGGGCTGTTCAACTTCACCGACCGCGAGGGCGGCGGTCGCAGGCTGGTCAACGACGCACCGGTGCTGACCGAGTTGATCCGGAAGAATCCAGCCGTGCGCGACACCGCCATCGTCGCTTTTGCCGACCGTCGCTCCGGCGTCGGGCTCTACGCTTTCGTCGAAGCCGATCAGGTCACGCTCGAAGGCCAGTTGCGGAACGACCTTTCAGCCGCCAAGGGGCCGAAACCGCCGGAGCACATCCAGGTGGTGCACGCGCTGCCACGCGACGCCAGCGGCAAGCCGCGCACCGAGATCCTGCAACTGGTTGCCATGAACCAGCTCGACCTGATCGAGCCGATGATGAAGAACGACCAGGATCGCGCGTTCCTCAAGGACATTCTGGAACAGCGGAAAAACCTGCGCGACCGCTTCAATTTCGAGGCGGATTTGCCGACGAGCTGACGGGCCGGATCGCGCCTTGAAGCGTCCACATTGGCAATAGAGAAGCGGTCGGAGAATTGGGGGCGGTGGAGTCATGCGCAGGCAGTGGACAATGACGCGTGGTGGGATTGGCGCAATGATCGCCGGCCTTCTGCTGCTGAACGCCACAGCCGCGATGGCGGACTCGCCGGCCGAGCTGATCTCGAGCTTCCGCCTCAAGCACGGCGAAGTCCGCGTCGTCCGCGATTCGACGCTCGACCGCATCGCCATGGATCAGGCCCGCGCGATGGCGGCAAAGGACGACCTCAGCCACGACGCGCTCGGCCCTTTCAACCGCCGCGTCGCACCGGCTGGCGCGGGCCGGGCAGCCGAGAACATCGCCTACGGCTACGACAATTTCGAGAAGACGCTGGGCCAGTGGATCGACTCGTCCGGTCACCGCAAGAACCTGTTGCTGCACAACGCCTCCCGCGTCGGCATCGCAAGTGCGAAAAATGCGAGCGGCAAACGTACCTATTGGGCGATGGTGATCGCCGGCGATTACGAGCCGAAAGGCAAGGGCAAGAAAAAGGACAAGGAGCCGCTGGTTGCCGTCAAACGCGAGGCTGCGCCCGCAAGCAAGCCGAAGTCCAGCAACTGCCACGTCAAGCTGCTCGGCCTCTGCATTTGAGATCCTGCCAGCCTCCCCGGCCTTACGTCTTGCTCGGCCCCTTCGGCGCATCTAATTCATGCATCAGGGATCGCGAGAAGTGGAGGAGTTGGTGATCGACATCGACCAAATTCGGTCCGACACACCGGCCGCCAGCCGGCTCGCATACCTCCACAACGCAGGCGCGGCTCTGATGCAGACCTCCGTTGTCGAGGCGATGAAGCAGCATATCGATCTGGAAAGCCAGATCGGAGGCTATGCCGCCGCCGATCGCGAGGCCGACCGGCTCGACGCGGTCTACGGCTCGGTGGCGCGTCTGCTCAATGCCGCGCCCGACGAGATCGCGCTGGTAGAGAACGCGACGGTCGCCTGGCAGATGGCTTTCTACGCGCTTCCGTTTCGCAAGGGCGACCGCATTCTAACCGCCGAGGCGGAATACGCGGCCAACTATGTCGCCTTTCTTCAGGTCGCCAAGAGGACAGGCGCGACGATCGACGTCGTGCCGAGCGATGCCACAGGCGAGCTCGACATCCACGCGCTCGAACGCATGATCGATGCGCGCGTCAAACTGATCGCGATCACCTGGGTCCCGACCAATGGTGGGCTGGTCAACCCGGCGGCAGCGGTCGGCAAGATCGCGCGGGCGCACGGCATTCCCTATCTGCTCGACGCCTGCCAGGCGGTCGGCCAGATGGCGGTCGATGTCGAAGCCCTCGGCTGTGACATGCTGTCGGCCACGGGTCGCAAATTCCTGCGCGGCCCCCGCGGCACCGGATTTCTCTACGTTCGCCGCGCGACGCTGCAACGGCTCGAGCCGCCGATGATCGATCACTTTGCGGCGCCCTGGGTCTCACGCGATGAATATCGGCTTCGCGACGATGCCCGTCGTTTCGAGACCTGGGAAAACAACTACGCGGCGCGGCTCGGGCTTGGCGCTGCCGTCGACTACGCTCTGGAAATCGGCATCTCGCCGATCGAACAACGCTGCCGCATGCTTGCCGGCCGTCTTCGCAGCGGCCTAGCGGCCCTCCCCGGCATCACCATTCGCGACCTCGGACGTGCGCCGGGTGCCATCGTCAGCTTCACCCTCGACGGGCACGAGGCGGACGCAGTTGTCGCCAGTGCCGCGGCAGCCGGCATCACCATTGGCGCTTCAGATCCGTCGAGCACGCGCATCGATGCCGAACTTCGCTCATTGCCGCATGTCGTGCGGGCGTCACCGCATTATTACAATACGGAAGCCGAGATCGATCGACTGATCGCTCATGTTGCGAATTTGACGCCGCGATAAACCGAAATAGGTTTGGGCGCTCGGATCGACTCCAAACTGCCGTCGCCATGGCGCCGATCTCACGCTCTCGTTGTCAGAGCGGATAGTTGATCAGTGTCGAAACGTGCCCGCAACTCGCTGATTGCTTTCGCGTCTGGCGTTCCGCTCGCGGTCAGCTTGGCCAACTCCTCGAAGTAATGTTCGTGCCCCGGCGGTGACACGGTCATCAGAACGCGCGCGGGCTCCTCACTGACATTGGTGATGTTGTGGGGCAACCCCGGCGGAATAAAAAGATAGGTCCCGGGCAGGGCCCGGACGACCTCGTCGCCGACGTGCCATTCGCATTCGCCTTCGAGCATATAGAAGGTTTCCTCCTGCACCCGATGAACGTGGCGGCCCGTGGCAAACCCCGGCGGGATCGTCCAGTCGAACATGCTGGTGTGCTGAGTGTCCTCCCCGGTCACCAGGAAGGTCATGGGATGGCCGCGCAGCGTGATGCCCCTGTTCTCGCCGGGCCTGCGGATGACTGGTTTCGCGTTCATAGGGACCTTCCATGGCTCGTTGCAGCTTCGCGTGAATGGCGAACCATGGTGCTGCGACGGTCTCGGAAAGTCCCAAAACCATTCGGAAAATATTGCAAAGGACCTGCAAAATATGTCCTTCTTCGGTAATGGCTGCGATCCTTGAATTTGGTCCATTCCGCATCGATGTCGACGCGGGGATCTTGTTCCACAGTGCCGAGCCCACCCCACTCGGCCAGCGCGCTGTGCTGCTGCTGGCCTTGCTGGTCCGGCGGGGCGGCGCGCCGGTGTCCAAGGACGCCCTGATCGAAGCAGCTTGGCCTGCCCTGGCGATCGAGGAAAGCAATCTGACCGTCCAGATCGCAGCTGTGCGGCGCATCCTGGCCGCAATCTCCGGAGAGGCGGGCTGGATCGAGACCCTGCCACGGCGCGGCTATCGTTACATTGGTCCAGCCGCCACGACGCTCGATCCAGACTGGGCAACCGCGGCCCGCGAGCAGCCGCCACTGCCCCTGCCCGACCGTCCGTCGATCGCGGTATTGCCCTTTGCAAACCTGAGCGGCGATGCCGAGCAGGACTACTTTGCCGATGGGATGGTCGACGACATCATCACTGGCCTGTCGCGCATCAACTGGCTGTTCGTGATCGCGCGGAATTCGACGTTCATCTACAAGGGCGCTGCGGTGGACGTGAAACAGATAGGCCGCGAGCTCGGCGTCCGATACGTGCTGGAAGGCAGCGTCCGGAAAACCGGCGCGATGGTGCGTATCACCGGGCAGCTCATCGACGCATCGACCGGAATGCATGTATGGGCCGATCGCTACGACCGAAGGTCCGAAGACGTTTTCGCGCTTCAGGACGACATAGCCCTATCAGTGGTCGGCGCCATTGCCCCAAGCCTGCGGCGCGCCGAGATCAACAGGGTCAAACGCAAGCGACCCGATAGCCTCGATGCCTATGATCTCGTCCTGAGGGCACAACCGGATGTCGATTCCGGCATGCCGGAACAGGTCGGACGGGCACTTTCGCTGCTCGACCGGTCGATCGCCCTCGAACCGGATTATGCGCTGGCGCACGGCAACGCCGCAATGTGCCATCATTGCCTATTCCTTCGGGCCGGCTTGCAGGAGGCCAATCGCAAGGCCTCGATCCGCCACGCACGCTCGGCCATCGCCCACGGCCAGGACGACGCGCTTGCCCTTACGCTCGCGGGCTTTTCGATCGGCATGGACGGGCACGATCGCTCCGCAGCATTCATCGCGTTCGAGGCTGCGCTCGCCATCAGCCCGTCATCGGCGCTGACCTACATCCTCGGCAGCGTCGTGCTCGGCTGGGGCGGAGACGCCGACCGCGCCATCGAATGGAGCGAACAAGGCCTACGGCTCAGCCCGTTCGATTCTTGGGCTTTCGCAGCATTTGACGCCCAGGCTCTCGGGCACTTCCATCGCGGCCGATATGAGGAGGCGTGCCGCGCCGCTTACCGCTCGGTTCAGGCCAATCCTCGCCACAGCATCACCTATGTGCAATTGGCCGCGGCGCTGGCAAGGCTTGGACGATTGCAGGAGGCGAAGGCGGCGGCCGCGCGGGTGCTGGAGCTGCACCCGACGTTCCACTACGGCCGTCAATTTCAGGGCGTCAACTGCGCGCCAGCGCTCGCCTCCTCGCTTGGCGAAGCCCTCCGCATTGCAGGCCTTCCGGAGTAGCACTCAGCTCGGCCTGACGTCGGCGTGTCACTCAAGTGCAGCGCGCGCTCAAGCCGGAGGCGCTGAGCTTCGCCATCACCTCGTCGAGATGCGCGCTGTCGCGGGTCTCGATGACGAGCTGCAGCAGTGTCGCCTTGGCCGGCAGATCGGAAAAAGTCCGCTGGTGCGAGACCTCGATGATGTTGGCGCCGGCTTCGGCGAGCAGCGCGGCCACTGCGGCCAATTGCCCGGGCCTGTCGGGGATATCGAGCGAGAGCTGGGTCAACCGTCCCTCGCGCGCGAGCTCGCGGGTGAGGACGGATGCGATCAGCCGCGTGTCGATATTGCCGCCGCTCAAGACGAGGCCCACCTTCTGGCCCGCGAAGCGGGAGGGATCCGACATCAGCGCGGCGAGGCCGGCGGCGCCAGCGCCCTCGACGACCGTCTTCTCGATCGAGATCAAGGTCGCGACCGCGCGCTCCAGCTCGGCTTCGTTGACGAGCGCAATGTCGTCGACGAGGCGGCGGACGATCTCGGTGGTGATCTTGCCGGGCGATTTGACCGCGATGCCTTCGGCCAGCGTATCGCCGCGCGCCGGCAGATTGCCGGCATGGATGGCATTGTACATCGACGGATAGAGCCAGGCCTCAACGCCCAGGATTCGCAGCGACGGCTTGATCGATTTCGCGGCGATGCCGATGCCGCTGATCAGGCCGCCGCCGCCGATCGGCACGACCAGCGTGTCGAGTTCCGGCACGGCCCTCATCATCTCCAGCCCGATCGTGCCCTGCCCCGCGATGACAAGCGGATCGTCGTAGGGATGGACGAAGATCATGCCTCGCGCTTCACCATGGCTGCGCGCGAATGCGGCCGCCTCCTCCAGCGTCGCGCCGGTGACGACCACCTCCGCGCCGTGATGCCGGGTGTTCTCGACCTTCACCATGGGCGTGCCGACCGGCATGACGATGGTGGCGGGAATGCCGAGCCGCTTGGCGTGATAGGCCACGCCTTGCGCGTGGTTGCCCGCCGACATCGCGATCACGCCCCGTGCGCGCTCCTCCGGCGTCAGCGCGGTGAGACGGTTGAGCGCGCCCCTCTCCTTGAACGAGGAGGTGAACTGGAGGTTCTCGAATTTGAGCCAGATCTCGCAGCCGCAGATGCTGCTCAGCGTGCGGCTGTAGCTGCAGGGCGTCTCGACGACGGCGCCCCTGATCGTTTCGGCGGCGGCGGCAATGTCGCTTGGGGCGACTGGCAAACCGCTGAGATCGAAGGGCGAGGTTTGGGACAATTCAGCCATGGGACAGCATAGGGCATTTGGCCGGCTCAGGCGATAAGCCAGCCGCTATTTGGTAAACTCACGCGACCGCGAAGCCCGCCACAGCGTCCACAGCGTGCGCAGCCGGGACGATTGCCTCGGCGTAAACGGATTGCGCCCGGGTTGTGACAGGAGCGCGAGGTCGGCCCGCACCTGCGCGAGTGGCAGAAATGCTGCCCGAGCCGCTGGCGGCACCTCCGCCAGCAACGACAGGGCCGTAGCCAGATGCTGCCTCGCTTCGCCCGCGAGCTGCTCCAGCACGGCGCGCAGGTTCGGCGTGTCCTTGCCGGCAAACACGTCCTCGATGTCGCAATCGTGGCCCGCCAGCAGCTGCTGCGGCACAAACATCTGCCGGTGCGCGGCATCGCGCGGCAGAGTCGTGATGATTTGCACGATGCCTTGCGCAAGCCCGGCATGACGGGCGAGATGTTCAACGGCCTCCGAGGGCTGCGCCATGATACGGGCCGCGAGATCGAACAGCGCCGATGAGGTCGCGGCCAGATAGCCTTCCAGCGCCGTCAGCGTCGGCATCGGGTCGTTGTAGAGGTCGAACTGGTGCTCGTCGACGAGCAGCGACAGCGGCTCGACCGGCAAATCGAAATCACGGATCGCGCGCAGCAGCTCGGCCGCGACCGGATTGCCCTCGGCACTGCCGTGGACCACGCCCGATAACAGATCGGTCCACCATTGAAAGCGGATCTCGCCGGGCAAGGGTTGGCTCACCTGGTCGCGGACGCGGACGATCTCGACATTGAAGGCGTAGAGCGCCAGCAGCGCGCGGCGCTCGGCAGCGGGCGCGAACAACGTCGCGGCATAGCGCGGGAAGTCGTGGCTGCGCACGAGATCGGCGCAGAAGGACAAATTGTCGGGCGGAGCTGCGGCGGCGTTCATGGCACGGCGATCAGCGCAGCCGCAACCCGCCGCCGTTCGCCGATCATGATGTTGTAGGTGCGCACGGCGGGGCCGGTCTGCATCGTGTCCAGTACCACCCTCACCGCCTTGAGCGCCTGGCGCAGCGCCGGCGGCGGCAGCCAGACCCCGGTTCCGGTGCCGATCAGGAGCGTGTCGATGCTATTGGCGGCCGTGAACACCCGGTCCAGCGAATAGCGGTCAATTTTCTGGGGATCCGTCACGTCCCAGGCCCAGATCGCGTCGGGGAGACACAGCAGCGAGCCCCGATGGGACATGCCGGCGAAGGCGAAGCCGCCCTTGCCATAGGCTTCGATCGGCGCAGAGCGCGGGAAATGGGGAGCGTTGGGATCGCCGGCCATGAGCTTGGTCCGAATGGGCTTACTGCCCTCGCAAACGCCTGCGAGGGCATGCGGTTCGGATCATGCCTTGTTTTTCTTCGCCGGCGCAGCCGTATCAGGCGCATCCTCGCGATGCTCGCCGACGCCGAGATAGATCAGGATCGGCGCCGCGATGAAGATCGAGGTGTAGGTGCCGACCAGCACCACGCCGAACATCATCACCGCGGTGAAGCTGTGGATGGCGTGCCCGCCGAACAGGAGCAGCGCCAGCAGCGCCAGCGTCACCGTGAAGTGGGTGATGATCGAGCGCGACAGCGTCGAGTTGATGGACTCGTTGAGCAGCTGCGGCATCGGCATCTTCTTGTAGCGCCGCAGCATTTCACGGATACGGTCGTAGATGACGACGGTGTCGTTGAGCGAATAGCCCAGAATGGTCAAAAGCGCAGCGATGCTGGTCAGGTCGAAATCGACTTGGCTGATCGACATGAAGCCGATCGTCAGCACGATGTCGTGCACGTTGGCGATCATGGCGCCGAGCGCGAACTGCCATTCGAACCGGAACCAGAGATAGATCAGGATCGAGACGATCGCGAGCATCAGGCCGAGCATGCCGTAAGCCAGAAGCTCGCCGGCGACGCGCGGACCGAGCACCTCGACGCGGCGGTACTCGATGGAATCACCGAGCGCGGTACGGACTTTCTGCACGGCATCCTGCTGCGCCTTGTCGCCGCCGGGCTGTTCGGCAACGCGGATCAAGACGTTCTCGGGGCCGCCGAACTGCTGCAGTTGCACTTCGCCGAGCCGCAAGCCATCCAGCGTCCTTCGCATCGCCGCGATGTCGGCGGCGCCGGACTTGGCCCGCACCTCCAGCAGCGTGCCGCCCTTGAAGTCGATACCGAGGTTCAGGCCGTGGGTGAAGAACAGCGTGATGGCGAGGATCGACAGCGCCGCCGAGATGGGGAAGCTGATCCGGCGGAAGCGCGTGAAGTCGAAATGGGTATCGTCCGGAACGATCCGCAGCGATGGCAGCCAGCCAAAGGCTGCGACCACGGTGAGAATGGCGATGAGGACGCCGAGCCCGATGAGAACGGTGTGAGTCACGATCAGGCTCCTAGATCGGCACGCTCTGCGGCCGCTTCCACCGCACCCACCAGGCGACGATCAGCCGGGTCATGGTGAAGGCGGTGAACACCGTGGTGATGATGCCGATGCCGAGCGTCACGGCAAAGCCGCGCACCGGGCCGGTGCCGATGTAGAACAGCACCGCGGCGGCAATGAAGGTGGTGATGTTGGAATCGAGAATGGTCGCCAGCGCCCGCCTGAAGCCGGCGTCGATCGCCGAGATCGCGTTGCGGCCGCCGCGCAGCTCCTCGCGGATACGCTCGTAGATCAGCACGTTGGAGTCGACCGCGATGCCGACGGTGAGCACGATGCCGGCGATGCCGGGCAGCGTCAGCGTGGCGTTGAGCAGCGACAACAGGCCGAAGATCATGGCGACGTTGATGGCCACCGCGATGTTGGCGAACACCCCGAACAGCCGGTAGGTCAGCAGCATGAAGACGATGACAAGGATCGAGCCGACATAGGCCGCCAGTTCGCCCTTCTCGATCGAGTCCTGGCCGAGGCCCGGACCGACGGTGCGCTCCTCGACCACGGTCAGCGGCGCCGGCAGCGCGCCGGCGCGCATCAGGATTGCGAGATCGTTGGCGGACTGGACCGTGAAGCTGCCGGAGATCTGTCCCTGCCCGCCCGTGATGGGCTCGTTGATCCGGGGCGCGGAGATCACCTTGTTGTCGAGCACGATCGCGAAGGGCAGCCCGACATTCTCTTGCGTGGCCTGCGCGAACTTGCGCGCGCCCGACGTATTGAACTTGAAGCTGACGACCGGCTCACTCGTACGCTGGTCGAAGGTCGCCTGGGCATCGATCAGATCGCCGCCGGCAACCAGCACCTGCTTCTTGACCACATAGGGCGTCGGCGGCGGCGACGCGCTCATCAGCAACTCGGAGTCCGGCGGCAAGTTGCCCTGTTGCGCCTGGTCCGGCGAGACGGTCGTGTCGACCATGCGGAATTCCATCTTCGCGGTCTCGCCGAGCAGCTTCTTCAGGCGCGTCGGATCCTGAAGACCCGGCACCTGCACCAGGATGCGGTCGTTGCCCTGGCGCTGGATCACGGGCTCGACGGTGCCGAGCTCGTTGACTCGGCGCTCGACGATCTGGATCGACTGCTCGATGGTCTTGCGCATGCGGTCGAGCATCGCGGCCTGCGGGACGGTCAAGCGAATCAGGCTGCCGCCGGCATCGGTCACCTCGAGGTCGCGCTGACCGCTGGATCCCATCAGGCCGCCCAACGGCTGGGACAGCTCGCGCAGCTTGGCGAGCGCAGCCTGAACGTCGGTCTCCTTGGTGATGCGAACCTCGGCCGCGTCGTTGCGCACGGTGACGCCGCCGGTGAAGCCGATCTTGGCATCGCGCAGCGTCCGGCGAACGTCGTCACGAACCTGGTCGAGCCGCTCCTTCTTCACATAGGCGGAATCGACCTCGAGAAGCAGATAGGAGCCGCCCTGGAGATCGAGGCCGAGCACGAGCCGGCGCTGCGCCCAGGCGGGCCAGGTCTTGACCTGCGCCTCGGGGAAGAAGTTCGGGACCGCGCAGAGGCACACGATCAGCGCCGTCAGGATGATCCCGAGCGCCTTCCACCGCGTGAAATACAACATCGACTGGACCTGTCAGATCAGGAGACTTGAAATTCTCGCGGACGCGCTCACTTCGACGCGGCGTCGTCCTTGGCGCTGTCCTTCGCGCTTTCCTTGGATTCCTTGGCCGGCTCGCCCTTGGCGCGCACGCCGGAGACCATCGAGCGCATCTGACGCACCCGCACGCCGTCGGCAATCTCGAACTCGATCTGGTCGTCGTCGACGACCTTGGTGACCTTGCCGACGAGGCCGCCCGAGGTCACGACGGTGTCGCCGCGGCGGATGTTCTTCACGAGATCGGCGTGGTCACGGACCTTCTTCTGCTGCGGACGCAGAATCAGGAAGTACATGATCACGAAGATCAGGGCGAACGGCAGCAGCGACATCAACATGCTGTTGGTGTCGCCGGCGCCCGCGGCCTGGGCATACGCAGGGGTAATCAGCATTCGGACGATCCTCGTGAGAACGGGGGAAAGCCGGTCAGGCCCTCAAAGGCGACCGGCTCGGTCAAATTCGCGCGGACTATAGCGGCCATTGTCCCAATTGCAACGCTGCCAGACCGCTCATTTGGCCACCTTGCGGCGCGACGTCAGGCCCGATAAGGCTGCATTCTCAGGAACTTCGGACATGCCCAGAAAACCCAGCAAAAGCCCGGCCGGCAAAGGCCCACGCACCCCTGCCCGCAAGCCCGCCCTCGTCGCGGCAAAACGCCCCAAGGGGACGACCAAAGGGACCGTCAAAGCATCCCCGGACCTCTCCCAGGAGCGCATCGTCCGCGCACTGGAGACCATTGCGGCGCACCTCTCCACCCAGGGCAAGCCGGCCCTCGAACGCGAGTCTTTCAAAGAGGCCGATGCCTATGTCTGGCACCCCGACGGACGCCTCGCCGCGGTGCCGCGGGTCAGCCGCGTCGAGCTTTTCCTGCTCAAGGGCGTCGACCGGATGCGCGACATCCTGATGGAGAACACCGAGCGCTTCGCCAACGGCCTGCCCGCCAACAACGCGCTGCTCTGGGGCGCGCGCGGCATGGGCAAGTCGTCGCTGGTGAAGGCCGCGCATGCCAGCATCAATGCGGAGCGAAATCCGGCCGACAGGCTGAAGCTGATCGAGATCCACCGCGAGGACATCGAGAGCCTGCCGATGCTGATGGAGAAGCTCCGGGACGCCAGCTTCCATTTCATCGTGTTCATCGACGACCTCTCTTTCGACGGCAATGATGCGTCCTACAAATCGCTAAAGGCGGTGCTCGAAGGCGGCATCGAGGGCCGGCCGGAGAATGTGATCCTCTACGCCACCTCGAACCGCCGTCATCTGCTGGCGCGCGACATGATCGAGAACGAGCGCTCGACCGCGATCAATCCCGGCGAAGCCGTTGAGGAGAAGGTGTCACTGTCCGATCGCTTCGGCCTCTGGCTCGGCTTCCACCGCTGCAGCCAGGACGAATACCTCGCCATGGTGCGCGGCTATTGCAGCCATTTCGGCGTCAAGCTCGACGACGAAGCGCTGGAGCGCGAGGCGCTGGAATGGTCGACCACCCGCGGCTCCCGCTCGGGCCGCGTCGCCTGGCAATTCGTGCAGGAGCTGGCGGGCCGCCTCGGCGTGAAGCTGACGGCGAAGTAGCGGACCGTTTCGCCTCCCCCACAACTGTCATTCCCCGCGCAGGCGGGGAATCCAGTACGCCGCGGCTTATCGGCTCAATGACTGCTGTGTCGGAATGCTGGATCGCCCGGTCAAGCCGGGCGACGACAGCTTCAATGCGGAGGCTCTGTAAGCCTCACGCCCCGTTCAGGAATTGAAGCGGGTCAACCGGGGTCGATCCCTTGCGGATCTCGAAGTGGAGCTGCGGCGACGCCACCTCCCCGGATTGACCCGACTTGGCAATGACCTGACCGCGCTTGATGGTATCGCCGCGCTTCACCAACAGCTCACTCGCATGGGCATATGCGGTGACGTAGCCGTTGGAATGCCGAACCAGGACCAGATTGCCGTAACCCTTCAGCTCGTTGCCGGAGTAGGCAACGACGCCGTCTTCGGCTGCCTTGACCGGCGTCCCCTCGGGCACCGCGAGATTGATGCCGTCATTGGACTTACCGTTGGTCTTGGCGCCGTAGCTCGTGACCACCTTGCCGCGCACCGGCCAGCGGAAGGTCGGCAGCGCGCTGGTGGTCTCTGCTGCTTTCGCCGGCGCCTCGGCGGCGGGTTTCTCTTCGACATTCGCCGTGGCCTGAGCCAGGCGCGCGCTCTGCACCGGCGCGGCGGCAGCCGCCATCCTGGTGGCGGGCGCGGGAGCAGCCGCAACCGGCTGGAGCGTGCCGGCAACCGGGGCGGCTCCAACCGGAGCCGCAGCAACCGGCGGCGCCAGCGCAGCGGTCCTGGCGCCGGGCACCGTCAGCTTGGTGCCGAGCTTTAGCTTGGCCGACGGATCGAGGCCATTGGCACGGGCCAGATCAACGGACGAGATGTGGTTCTTGCGGGCTATGCTGGCGAGCGTATCGCCGCGGTTGACGAAGTGCATGCTCGACGGCGCAGCAATGGCCGCAACTGGCTTGGCCGCAGGCGCCATCACGTGAGCCGCCGCGACGGGAGCCGGCGCAGGCGCAGCGGCCGTAGCCGGATGCGGGATGATCAGTTGCTGGCCGGGCGAGAGCGCGCGCGGCCCCTTGTAGCCGTTGGCCGCGAGGATCGCCTGCGGCGTGACGTGATAGCGCCTGGCGATCACATCGAGCGTGTCGCTGGTGCCGACGATGATCTTGGTGCCTCCGGCCGGCGGAGCCGCGGCAACGGAACGCGGCGGCACAGTAGCCGTGGTCTCGAGATGCGGCTGCGTCGGGGGCGCGTAGGAACTGACGCCGCGCCCGCCTCCGGACACGCCACCACCACCCGCAACGGGATAGGACTGCGGTGCGGTCACCGCCGGCGGCGGCAAGGGCTGCGACTGATAATAACCGGACTGCGTCTGCGGCCGCGAATATTGCGGCAGCTCGCGCTGCGGCGGCGGTGCCTGCTGCACCGAACCGGTCTGATCAGACGCGAAGGGGTTGGAGAAGTTCGACTGGGACAGCCGCGACGACAGGTCGGCGCTGCACCCTGCGAAGCTGAAGGAGATCAGCGCCAGCACCGCGACCTGCGGTACGCGGCGCGAGTAAAGCAACTCGGCGACGACGGACATGGTTACTCACTCGTACGCAACTGAACTGGTCTTTTAAGTAAACACGCACCGAGTAAATAACGGCTTAACCCTCCCAATAAGATGTTGGCAGCACAGCCGATCCGGAAATCTACAGCTCCCGCGCCACCCCGGGCAGCGCCGGCACGAAGCGGACATCGACGAGTTCCTTGCGCTCGATCCCGGCTTCGGTGCGGGTCAGGCGGATCAGCGTCTGCACGCCCTGATGCGGGCCGACCGGCGCGATCAGGATACCGCCGACCTCGAGCCGCTCGACCAGATTCTCAGGTATCTGCTCCACCGCGGCGGTGACGATGATGCGGTCGAATGGGCCGATATTGGGCGGCAGATCGAGACCGTCGCCGAGCATCACCTCGACATTGTGACATTCGAGCTTTTCGAGCCTGGCGCGCGCCGTGTCGGCAAGCTTGCGATAGCGCTCGACGGTCAGGACCTGGCCGGCGAGCCGCGACAGCACGGCGGCCTGATAGCCGGACCCTGTCCCGATCTCCAGGACGCGGTGCCGCTTCTGGAGCTGCAGCTGTTCGGTCATGTAGGCCACGACGAAGGGCTGGCTGATGGTCTGCCCGCAGGCGATCGGCAGCGCGCTGTCCCGATAAGCGCCGTCGCGATCGGCCTCGTCGACGAAAAGCTCGCGCGGCACCGCCTCCATGGTTCGCAGCACCGCTTGGTCGCTGATGCCCCGACGCCTCAGCGTGAGCTGAAACATCATCTTTTCCGGCGGATGCTGATCGGAGGTCATTGCCTGCTTGTGCCGTCTTGCCGGATCCGGTGGACATTCAACCCGGGCGCTAGAATCGTGTTCCTGCTCAGGAACCTATGATATCCTTCGCTTGGAGCATTTGACCACAAATTGGCTTGCCACGGGCGAGCCGCGATGACCATTTTCAGATATCCGTTCGTCAAAACGCGCATTGCGTCAATTCGTGTTATCTGCGAACGTTTTTGGCAATGGGCAAGGGACCAACTATGACCGCGACAGGGCTTTTAGGCCGCTCTGTATTCCTCGTCGAAGACGAGGTGATGATCAGGATGATGGTCGCGGATATGCTCGAAGAGCTCGGCTACAGGGTCGCAGCTGAGGCGGGCGACATCACCGAGGCCCTGCGGCTCGCCCAGGCGACCGAATTCGACATCGCCATTCTCGACGTCAACGTCAACGGCAAGGTGATCTCGCCGGTCGCCGACGTGATCAAGGCGAAGGGCTGTCCGTTCATCTTCGCCACCGGCTACGGCTCCTCCGGCCTGCCCGAGCAATATCGCGACCGGCCGGCGCTTCAGAAGCCGTTCCAGCTCGACGCGCTCGGCAAAACCATCGAAGCCGCACTTCGCGGCGGCTAGGCGCTATTTCAGCGTCGCGCTGAGCTCTTCCGAAAACGCTTCGTTGGTGCGGTCGAGCCTGAGCGGCGTGACTGAGACATAGCGCTCCCGCAGCGCCGCCAGATCGGTACCGTCCGCCGGCGTGTCCAGCATCGCAGAGCGCTCGAAGCCGATCCAGAAATAGGGATTGTTGCGGCCGTCTCTGCGCTCGTCGATCCGCAAGAAGCCGAGATTGCGCTTGCCCTGGCGCGTGACGCGGATGCCGAGCACTTCCTCAGGCGCGCAGGAGGGGAAGTTGACGTTGATGACGGTGTCCTTCGGAATGCCGGCGGCGATCACCTTGCGCAGGATGTCGGGCCCGAACTTGCGCGCGGTGTCCCATGGCGGGCGGTCCCGGGTCTCGACGCTGAACTCCTGCGACAGCGCGAATGACGGCAACCCCAGGATGGTGCCCTCCAGCGCGCCGGCGATGGTGCCGGAATAGACCACGTCCTCGGCGACGTTGCGGCCCTTGTTGACCCCGGACAGCACGACGTCGGGTAGCTTGGCGCCGAGGATATGGCGCGCCCCCATGATCACGCAGTCGGTCGGCGTGCCGCGCACGGCGAAGTGCCGCGGCCCGACTTCGCGCAGGCGCAAGGGATCGTTCAGCGACAGCGAATGCGAGACGCCGGACTGGTCGAGCTCGGGCGCCACCACCCAGACGTCGTCGGACAGCGCGCGCGCGATCTCCTCGACCACCTTGAGGCCGGGGGCGTGAATGCCGTCGTCATTGGTGCAGAGAATGCGCATGCGAAGGGCCGATTCCAAAAAGCGGGGTCTGAGCCGTCTTATCCGGCTCCGGCCGATCAGGCAAACCGGCTGATCAGGGGGCGGGGCGGCCTGAGCCCATTAGCGGCGGATGCGCCATTGCGGCAGGAAGCGCGCCAGCCGGCCCTCCGCATGCAGCTTCATCGCCGGCACCGCCGGACTGACGATCGGCGCCTCGATCACGCCGAGCGCCTCCAATTCCGCAACGAGCGCGTCCGGCTCCGACGTTTGCGGAAAGCGCTCGCGGGCCACCGTCAGCGCGCTGTCGAAGTCGGCAGCGTTCACACCGGGCTTGGCCCGCCGGCTCTGCACGAAATCCTCGTCCCAGAGCCGCGTGACCTCGATGTCGAGCACGCCGCGCAGGCGCTGATCGACGGCCTGGATTCCGCCCCCCGTCACCGCCCATTGTCGGCCGACCCAGAAGATGTCGCGATGCAAGGCCATGAACGGTCGGTTCGCATTGACGGATGGCCGGCAGGATAGCCAGCCCTCCGCTCCGCGCAACCGATCGTTTCCAGCGTTAGTCCCGCCCGATCACTTTCACGCCGCCCATATAGGGCTGAAGTACGTCGGGGACCGCGATCGAGCCGTCCTCCTGCTGATAGGTCTCCATCACGGCGATCAGCGCGCGGCCGAGCGCAGTGCCCGAACCGTTCAGCGTGTGGACGAAACGCGGCTTGCCGTCGGGACCGCGCGAGCGCGCATCCATGCGGCGCGCCTGGAAGTCGCCGCAGACCGAGCAGCTCGAGATCTCGCGGAATGCCCCGCCCTCGCCCTGGCCCGGCATCCAGACCTCGATGTCATAGGTTTTTTGCGACGAGAAACCCATATCCCCTGCGCACAGCGTCATCACGCGATAATGCAGGTCGAGCCGCCGCAGCACTTCCTCGGCACAGGCGAGCATGCGTTCGTGCTCGTCCCTGCTGCTCTCCGGCGTCGTTATCGAGACCAGCTCGACCTTGGTGAACTGGTGCTGGCGGATCATGCCGCGCGTGTCGCGCCCGGCCGCGCCCGCCTCGGCACGGAAGCACGGCGTCAGCGCGGTGAGCCGCATCGGCAGCTGCTTTTCGTCGAGGATTGATTCGCGCGCGAGGTTGGTGAGCGATACTTCCGCGGTCGGGATGAGGCCAAGGCGCTCTGTCTTCAGCCGCTCCTGGTCGGGCGACGCAAGGAGTTCGCCCTTGATCGCCCAGAACTGATCGTCCTCGAATTTCGGCAATTGTCCGGTGCCGAACATGATCTCGTTGCGAACCAGCAGCGGCGGATTGATCTCGGTATAGCCGTGCTCGTCGACGTGCAGATTCAGCATGAACTGGCCAAGCGCGCGCTCGAGGCGCGCCAGGCCCTTCTTCAGCACGACGAAGCGCGCTCCCGACAGTTTTGCCGCCGCCTCGAAATCCATGTCGCCGAGCGCGGTGCCGAGATCGTCATGCAGCTTCGGCGCGAAGCTGTAGTTGCGCTTGTTGCCGAACACATGGCGCTGCACGTTGCCGTGCTCGTCGACGCCGTCGGGCACGTCGCCGAACGGAATGTTCGGGATGGCGGACAGCTCTTTTGCCAGCTCATCGTCGGCGGCTTTCGCGGCGGCCTCGAGCTGCGGCATCGTGGTCTTAAGCTCGGCAACTTCGGCCATCAGCTTGGCCGCGCGCGCCTCGTCCTTCGCTTTCTTCGCGTCGCCGATTTCCTTCGAGGCCGCATTGCGCCGCGCCTGCGCCTGCTCGGACGCCAGGATCGCCGCGCGCCGCGTCTCGTCGACCGCGAGCAGCGCGGTCGACAACGGCTTCAGGCCTCGCCGCGCGAGACCGGCGTCGAAGGCTTGCGGATTGTCGCGGATCGATTTGATGTCGTGCATGGCTGTCTTCCCGTCATGGCCGGGTTTATCCCGGCCATCCACGTCCTTGCCGCCTTAGATCAAGCCGTGGATGCCCGGGTCAAGCCCGGGCATGACGAATCATGGGCTGAGCGGCGCAATGATAGAGCGAAAGGCCCTACTCTGCCGGATTGGCCGGCGTCGACACGTCGGTGCCGGTCGCGGCCTGCGCGGCTGCCGCCACCTTCTTCTCCACCATCGCGACCGCGATGATCGATCCCTCGTAGAGCAACAGCAAGGGGATCGCGAGCGAGCACTGGCTGAGTATGTCGGGCGGCGTCAGCACGGCCGCGATCACGAAAGCGAGGACGATGAAATAGCGCCGCTTCTCGCGCAGCATCTTCGCCGAGACGATGCCGATGCGGCCGAGCAGAGTCAGGATCACCGGGAGCTGGAAGGCGATGCCGAAGGCGAAGATCAGCGACATCATCAGCGACAGATATTCGCCGACCTTGGGCAAGAGCTGGATCTGTGCGGTCTCGTCACTGCCGGCCTGCTGCATGCCGAGCGAGAAGCGGACCAGCATCGGCAGCACGACGAAATAGACCAGGGCGGAGCCCAGCACGAAGAAGAAGGGAGTCGCGACCAGATACGGCAGGAAGGCCTGCTTCTCGTGCTTGTACAGTCCCGGCGCCACGAATCCGTAGATCTGCGTCGCAATGACCGGGAACGAGATGAAGCCGGCGCCGAACAGCGCGAGCTTGAGCTGGGTGATGAAATATTCCAGCAGCGCCGTGTAGATGAACTTGGAATTCTCGGGACCCGCGACCCACACGAACGGCCAGACCAGCACGTTGTAGATCTGCTTGGCGAAGAAGAAGCAGAAGATGAATGCAATGCCGAAGCCGAGCAGCGCCTTGATCAGCCGCGAGCGCAGCTCGATCAGATGGTCCATCAGCGGGGCTTTGCTGGCCTCGATATCGGCGTCGCTCATGACGCTTTGGCGTCCTTGATCGCTTCGGATGGCGCGGTGTCCTGCGCGACCTGCGCCTGCTCGACCTCGCGGACGATCGCCAGCGGCTCGTTCGCGGCTGCGTGTGCCTCGGCTTCCATGAAGGTCGCAGGCGTCGGCGCTTCCGGTGTCGTCGGAGTGACCGGCGTTTCACTTGAAGTCGCCGGCGCTTCAATTGAAGTCGCCGGCGGCTCGATAGCTGCAGTCGCAGGCGTCTCGGCCGGCTTGTCCAGCGCATCGACGCGCAGCGCGTCGCTGACGTCCTTCTGGAGCGAGGTCAGCGGATTGTTGCTGGTGAAGCCGGTCGCGGCTTCCTTGACCTCGTCAAAGCTCTTCTTGAGGTCGGCCATTTCGGCCTCGCGCATCGCTTCCTGGAATTGGCCCTGGAATTCGGCGGCCATCTTGCGCGCCTTGCCCATCCACTGCCCGACCATGCGCAGCACGCCCGGCAGCTCTTTCGGGCCGATGGCGACCAGGGCGACGACCCCGATCAGGACCAGTTCACTCCACCCGATGTCGAACATGAGGTCTTCCGTTCACGCGAAGCCGCAGCCGGCCAAATCCCTTGCGCGCAGGATCGGGCCGCACCCCGCGTCTCGCGTGCTTTCCGGCTCAGACGGCCTTGCTGCCGACGTCGGACCGCGCCGCGGTCGGCGCATTGTTGTGCTCGATGGACTTCGCCGGCTCGGGCTTCTCGGCGGGCTTGTCGTCGTCCTGCATGCCCTTCTTGAACGCCTTGATGCCCTGCGCCACGTCGCCCATCAGATCCGAAATCTTGCCGCGGCCGAACAGAAGCAGGACCACTGCGATCACCAGGATCCAGTGCCAAATGCTGAGTGAACCCATCCTGCAACCCTCCAAACGCACATGGCCGGGGACCCGGCCGATCTGCTCCGAAACCTAGGCTCGGCAGGTGTTAAAAACAAGGACCTAGGCAGTGCCAATTCGCTGTTGGCACTACGTAATCTTGCTAAGTGTTAACCGGTCGCAGGGCGCCGGTAAAACGCCGGGGCCTCACTCTTCGGTGCCGCCTTCGCCGCCACCCTCATGGCCGCCTTCCGGCGCTTCTTCCGGGGTCTCGGGCTCGACCGCGGGCGCCAGCGCCAGATCGAGGTCCTCGCCCGGTTCCAGGGGATCCTCGTCTTCACGCAGCTGCGGGTCGTCCGACGGCGTCGGTACGCTGAATCCGGTCGGCAGGCGCGAATCCAGCAGGCCCGTGCCCTTCAGCTCCTCGAGGCCCGGCAGATCGCCGAGCTGTTCCAGGGTGAACTGCGACAGGAAGTCCTCCGTGGTTCCGAAGGTCAGCGGACGGCCGGGCGTCTTGCGTCGGCCGCGCGGCTTGATCCAGCCGGTCTCCAGCAGCACGTCGAGCGTGCCCTTCGAGGTGACGACGCCGCGGATCTCCTCGATCTCGGCGCGCGTCACAGGCTGGTGATAGGCAATGATCGCCAGCACTTCGATCGCCGCGCGCGACAGGCGGCGGGTCTCGGTGCTCTCCCGCGTCATCAGCCAGGCGAGATCGCCGGCCGTCCGGAACGTCCATTTGTTGGCGACGCGAACGAGATTCACCCCGCGCAACGAATAGTCGGCCTGTAGCTGCTCGAGCGCGGCCTTGACGTCGACGCCTTCGGGCATGCGCTTGGCCAGCGTCGCGGTATCCAGCGGTTCACTCGAAGCAAACAGCAGCGCTTCCAGCAGCCGCAATTCCTCGGGACGTGCCTGGGTTTCGTTCTCCATCGGCTCGGCCTCTTCTACCCGCACTTCAGCCAGGCTTGCCATGGTAGCTTCTCCTTCTTGCACTTAAGCGACCGGCGCATCAGGCGCAGGAGCTGCGTCCGGCACCGGCTTGGGGCGCCCCTTCCGGAAATAGATCGGCGCAAACGCCTCTTTCTGGTTCAGCTCCAGCTGACCTTCGCGCACCAGCTCCAGTGCAGCGGCGAAGCTCGAGGCGAACACCGTCGCGCGCTGGGTGGGATCGGCGACGTGCCGGACCAGGAAGTCGTCGAGCACGCCCCAATCGTCCTGCTCGCTGATGCTACCGACCAGCCGCTCCAGCGTGGCGCGCGCCTCGGCGAGCGACCACACCGTGCGCTTGGCCAGATGCACGCTCGCCAGCACGCGCGACTGGCGCTGGGAGGCATAGGCGGTGAGCAGATCGTACAGCGTCGCGGTGTATTTCGGATGCTTGATCTCGGCGATCTGCTCGGGCTCGCCGCGCGGGAAGATGTCGCGCAGCAATTGCTGCCTGTTCATCAACCGGTTGGCGGCCTCGCGAATGGCCTCCAGCCGGCGCAGGCGATTGGCGAGCGCGGTGGCCATCTGCTCGGCGCTCGGGCCTTCCGCGCTCGGCGGCTCCGGCAGCAGCAAGCGCGACTTCAGGAAGGCGAGCCAGGCCGCCATGACGAGATAGTCGGCGGCAAGCTCGAGCCGGATCTTTCGCGCGGCTTCGATGAAGTGGAGATATTGGTCGGCCAGCGCCAGGATCGAAATCTTGGCGAGGTCGACCTTCTGGTTCCGAGCCAGCGCGAGCAACAGGTCGAGCGGGCCCTCATAGCCCTCGACGTCCACCACCAACGCCGGTTCATCCTCGGCGAGCTCTGCAGGCCGGCCGGTCTCAAACGATAAGATTTCTGCAGTCATGCGGATGCCGTGTTTGCCCGTGCGATCAATGCGTCCAGCTCCATCCGTGCGGCGACGCGGTCGAGCGGCTGCGGAGCCTTGCGCGCGGCGAGCGCGGCGTTCGCCCGCTCCAGCGCCCGGCCCGACAACTCAGGTGTCTGGCCGGCAACCTCGCGCATCTCTTCGATGTTGCCGTTGCAATGCAGCGCCATGTCGCAGCCGGCCGCGAAGATGGCGCGGGTCCGCTCGGCGATATTCCCCGACAGCGCGTTCATCGACACGTCATCACTCATTAACAAACCCTGGAACCCGATTACGCCGCGAATCACGTCAGCAATCATTGTCGCAGATGTCGTCGCCGGTTGGGCGGGGTCGACGGCGCTAAACACAACATGTGCAGTCATGGCCATCGGCAGGTCCGAAAGCGGCTCGAACGCGGCGAAGTCGGTCCGTTCCAGCTCGGCCCTCGGCGTGTCGACCGTCGGCAGCTTGAAATGGGTGTCGGCAGTGGCCCGCCCATGGCCGGGGATGTGCTTGAGCACCGGCAACACGCCGCCCTGCTCCAGACCCTCGGTGATCGCGCGGGCAATTGCAGCGACCTTGCCGGGCTCGGTGCCATAGGCCCGGTTCCCGATGACGGCGTCGGCGCCCTCGACCGGCACGTCGGCCAGCGGCAGGCAATCCACCGTGATGCCGAGATCGGCTAGATCGGCTGCGATCAGGCGGGCCGACCGGCGCGCCGCGGTGAGCCCAAGGGCCGAATCAGTGTCGTACAGGGTCGAGAAGACGGCGCCCGGCGGATAGACCGGCCAGTGCGGCGGACCCAGGCGCTGCACCCGTCCGCCCTCCTGATCGATCAGGACAGGCGCGTCGGCGGCACCCGCCGCCGCCCGCAATTCCGCAACCAGTGCAGCAACTTGAGCTGGCGTTGCGACATTGCGTTTGAAGAGGATGAAGCCCCATGGGCGCTGGTCGCGGATAAACTCCCGCTCGACGGCGGTCAGTTCCGTTCCGGATACACCGGTAATGAAGGCCCGCGTGCTCATAACGGCCGATTAACCCTGACCCGCGAGGGGGTCAAGGAAACGGCCGTTAATTCCTCTGGACGAAGCAGGCGGACAGGCCTGCGGACTTCAGGCTGTTGCAGGCGTGCGTCGCCTCCTCGGCCGAAGCATAGGGCCCAGCGAAGGCGCGGTAGACGACGCCCTTGCCCTTGTCGGTGAGGTCGACGCGCTTGATCACCGGCGAACGGGAACCGAGCACGCTGCCATACTTGCCCTGAAGCACCCGGTACGACGCGGCGGCGCTATCCTCGCTCTGCTGCGAAGAGACCTGCACGATGTAGCCGCCGCCGCTGCTGGCCGGCGCGATCTGGGTCGGGGCGGTAGCAGCCATCCGCTGCGGCGGCTCGGCCGCAGGTGCGGATTGCGGGGCCAGCGACATCGGCTGATTGGCGCTGGCATTGGCCGAGGTCGGCGGATTGCGCAACGCGGCCGGTGCACTTGGCGCGGCAACAGACCTCGGCGCAGCCGTGGGCCTGGCAGCAGCAGCCGATTGCGGCGTGGCGCTATCGGTCTGATCGCCCTTCACGGCGACAGTCCTGATCGGGCGCGGCGAATTGTTCGGCAGCGTGCCGTTGCTCGCGCCCGGCGGAGGTAGCGCGGACGGTGACACGCTCGCCACCGACGGCGGATTCGCGTTCTGGTTCAGCGGCGGGAACACCACGCGGGGACCGCCTGCCTTGGCGTTGACGTCGACCGGCGCCTCTTCGCGCGGCACGATCTTCTCGGAGCCGTCGCCGATCGCCATGCGATCCGGCACCTTGGACGAGGAATCGGACGGCGCCGGCACGATCTTGGTCGGAGTGTTGTCGGCCCTGATGATCGGCGGCTCGCCGCTGCGGGGCGAGCCGACATAGGTCTTGTAGGCGAAGGCAGCGCCCGTGCCGACCACGGCCAGCGCCAGGATCGCCGCGATCGTCATCATGCCGCCGCGCTGCTTCTTGGGCTCATCGAGCTCGGCCTCCGGATAGTCGCTCTGATACGCGTAGGGATCGTCCGGATAGGCCGGCTCGCGCTGATAATCCTGCTCGGCTGCCTCCAGCCGGCCGTAGAGCGCATCGTCGTAACGCGCCGGATCGGGCTGCTGATACGGCTCCTGATAGGCCTGCTGCTGGTAAGCTTGATCCTGCTGCGGGTAAGCCTGCCCCGGATAGGCGTGATCCTGATAGGCCTGCGACTGATGAACATCAGGCTCGAGCGGAGCGGGGTGGGCCGAATAGCGATGCAACGGATGAACCGGATTGACGGCTACCTGATAGTCGGGCTCCGGGGCCGGCGGCTGCACATTGGCGCGGCGCATCCATGAGGGCGGCCCGGGCGGCGGCGGCACGGTCGGCTCGGCGTAGTCCGGCTGATAGTCGTCTTGCCGATAGTCGTCTTGCCGATAGTCGTCGTCCTGATAGCCCTGTGCGGGCGCAGCGGCTGCCGGCGGATGAGCGCCAGGCCGCGATTGCGCAGCAAATGGATCGGTCTGTCCGATCAGGCGGGCGAGCTCGGCCAAGGGATCGCCTTCCGCCTTGCCATGCTGGCTGCCACCGCGACCATAGTCATCGGAGGGAAACGGTCTGTCCTGATATCGTTCGGCCATCGTGATGATGCGTCCCTTCGGGAAAGCCGCGCGCCCCTCGACCAAGGCACGGCCTTCGACCCACAAGGCTTTCAACCAAGTCTAAGCGATCCGGCTTCTGCCGGTTACCCCCGATATTCCCCTTAGGTAGTTCGCCCCAAACTACCGCATCTCGTTCGGAGCATGGACGCCGAGGATGGCGAGGCCCGATGCCAGAACCGAGACGACGCCCTGGACCATGGCCAGCCGCGCCTTCGTAAGCTCTGCATCATTATTGATAATGAAGCGTAAATAGGGCAAATCGCGCCCCTTCGTCCAAAGTGCATGAAATTCGCTGGCTAAATCATAGAGATAAAAGGCAATTCGGTGCGGCTCGTGGGCGCTTGCGGCGGCTTCCAGCATGCGCGGAAATATTGCGAGCCGCTTGAGCAGGTCGAGCTCGACGGGGTCGGAGAGCCGTTCCACCGCCGAGTCAGCGAGCCAGGCGATCCGCTCGCCGGCATCCTCGGGGAGTTCCGGGAACACCTCCGTCCGCGCGTTGCGGAAGATCGAGTGGCCGCGGGCATGGCCGTACTGAACGTAGAACACCGGGTTGTCGCGCGACTGTTCCATGACCTTGGCGAGGTCGAAATCGAGCACCGCATCGTTCTTGCGGTACAGCATCATGAAGCGGACGGCGTCCTGGCCGACCTCATCCACCACCTCACGCAAGGTGACGAAGTCCCCGCTCCGCTTGGACATTTTCACCGGCTCGCCATTGCGCAGCAGCTTCACGAGCTGGACGATCTTGACGTCAAGCGCGCCCTTGCCCGACGTCGTCGCCTTCACCGCCGCCTGCATGCGCTTGATGTAGCCGCCATGGTCGGCGCCCCAGACGTCGATCATCTCGGCGAAGCCACGGTCGAACTTGTTCTTGTGGTAGGCGATGTCAGAGGCGAAGTAGGTGTAGGAATTGTCCGACTTGATCAGCGGACGATCGACGTCGTCGCCATAGGCGGTGGCCTTGAACAGCAACTGCTCGCGGTCTTCCCAGTCCTCGACCGGCGCGCCCTTCGGCGGCGGCAGACGGCCCTCGTAGATGTCGCCCTTGGCCTTCAGGAAATCGATGGTCTCGGCGACCTTGTTGTTGCCGGTCTCGATCAGCGAGCGCTCGGAGAAGAACACGTCGTGGCGGATGTTGAGGGCGGCGAGGTCGTCCTTGATCTCGTCCATCATCATCGCGATCGCCTTGGCGCGCACCGTGGGCAGCCACTCGGCTTCATTCTTGGCGAGGAGCTTGTCGCCATGCTCCTTCGCGAGCGCCTGTCCGACCGGCTTCAGATAGTCGCCGGGATAGAGCCCTTCCGGGATCGCGCCGATGTCCTCGCCGAGCGCCTCGCGATAGCGCAGGAACGCGGAGCGCGCGAGCACGTCGACCTGCGCGCCGGCGTCGTTGATGTAGTATTCGCGCGTGACGTCGTGGCCTGCGAATTGGAGCAGGCTCGCCAGCGCGTCGCCGAACACTGCGCCGCGGCAATGGCCGACATGCATCGGTCCGGTCGGATTGGCCGAGACGTATTCGACATTGACCTTGGAGCCGCCGCGGACGCGGCCGTAGTCGGCGGCCTCGCGCAGCACGGTCCGCAGCGCCTCGGCCCAGGCGGCGGGCTTCAAGGTCAGATTGATGAAGCCGGGACCGGCGACGTCGACCTTGGCGATCAGGGCATCAGCGCGCAGCCGCTCGGCGATCTGCTCGGCGAGATCGCGCGGCTTTGCCTTGGCCTCTTTTGCCAGCACCATGGCGGCGTTGGTCGCCATGTCGCCATGGGAGGGATCGCGCGGCGGCTCGACCACCACGCGCGAGACATCGATGCCCTCGGGCCAGTTGGCTTCCACGGCCAGCGTACGGCAGGCGGCGTGCACGCGTGCAAGCACGTCGGCGAACAAATGCGGTGCTGAGGATGTGTCGGGCATGGCCGCCGCCTAACGCAAATCCGGGGTCGAGTCAAAAAGCCGCTGGTGCTCGGTGAGGGCGAAACGGTCGGTCATTCCGGCAATGAAATTGCCGATCCGCCGCGCCCGGTCCCCCTCATTGTCCGCCTCCGCTCCCGCCAGCCATTCCGGTGGCAGCTCGCCGGGAGATTTCAGGTATTTCGCGAACAGGTCGAACAGGATCTGCTCCGCCTCCCCCATCACCCGCATCACCCGCTTGTGACGGTACATGTGCTGGTAGAGGAAGCGTTTGATGGCGGCCTCCTCCTCGGCGACCTCGGCCGGAAACGCGATCAGGGCCCGGCTCTGCTGGCGGACGTCCTGGGCCGATTGCGGTTTGACGGCAGCGAGGTTCCTCTCGGCCTCCGCGAACACCGCACCGATCAGATGCGAGATCAGTTCGCGCACCAATTCGGCGCCGCGCCGGAGGTCTTCGAGATGGGGATAGTGCGCTGAAGTCTCGGCAATGATTTCAGCCGTGAGCGGCATCACCTTGAGATCGTCGAGATCGAACAGGCCGGCGCGCAGGCCGTCGTCGATATCGTGGGCGTCATAGGCGATGTCGTCGGCGATGGCTGCGACCTGCGCCTCAAGCGAGGCGAAGCTCCACAATTCGAGGTCGTAGGTCTTGATGTAGTCGGCGATGCCGACGGGAATGCCGTGCTCGCGATAGCGCCCGACCGGCGCGCCGCTGCGGTCGGTCAGCGGACCGTTGTGCTTGACGATCCCCTCGAGCGATTCCCAGGTCAGGTTGAGCCCGTCGAACTCGGGATAGCGATGCTCCAGCGAAGCGACGACGCGCAACGTCTGGGCGTTGTGGTCGAAGCCGCCAAAGTCCTTCAGGCAGGCGTCCAGCGCCCGCTCGCCGGCATGGCCGAACGGGGGATGACCGAGATCGTGGGCCAACGCCAGGGTTTCGGTGAGGTCCTCGTCCAGCCCGAGCTGCCGGGCCAGAGCACGGGCGATCTGGGCCACCTCCAGCGAATGGGTCAGCCGGGTCCGGTAATGATCGCCCTCGTGGAACACGAACACCTGGGTCTTGTACTTCAGGCGGCGAAACGCGGTGGAATGGATCACCCGGTCGCAATCCCGCCGGAACGGGCTGCGGGTTCGGCTCGGCGGCTCCGCAACCAGCCGGCCGCGGCTGCGGTCGGGATCGCAGGCATAGGGCGCGTGGGGGGCAGCCATTCCGACGGACACGACGAATTTAGTCCCTATCCATTTGATTCTGCGTATCCTTGCACTTAACTATGCCGGGCGCGGGATACCAAATGAATTGGGTATGACCGCGGGACTATCGGAGACGAGCCATGACGACCGATGTGACCATCAGTGACCGCGCCGCACGCCGGATTGGGGAGATCCTCAAGGGCGAAGGCACAGGCGCGATGCTGCGCATCTCGGTCGAGGGCGGCGGCTGCTCGGGTTTCCAGTACAAGTTCGACATCGACCGGGCGCGAACCGACGACGATCTCGTGATCGAGCAGGACAACGCGGTGGTGCTGGTCGATTCCGCCTCGCAGCCGTTCCTGGCCGGCTCGCAGGTCGATTTCGTCGATGATCTGATCGGCGCCTCGTTCCGCGTCAACAATCCCAACGCCACCGCGTCCTGCGGCTGCGGCACCAGCTTCTCGATCTGACCGGTATCAGGCGCCCGTCATCTGCCTTTCCTCGTCCGTCCACTCGACATCGAGCGGCATCAGCGCCGGCTGGAGCGGCGCGTCTTCCGACATCGTGTGGCCGTCGAGCGCACGCAGCAGCGCGGCGACCAGCGCCGGCTTGCGCAGCGGCTTGGCGAGGAAATCCGACATGCCTGCCTCGCGGCAGATCCTGACGTCCTCGGGGAAGGCGTTGGCCGTCAGCGCGACGATCGGCAAGGCCGCCAAGCGCCCGCCTTGCGCACGGATCGCGCGGGTGGCTGCAAGCCCGTCCATGTCGGGCATGCGCACGTCCATCAGCACCACATCGTAGTTGCCTTCTGATGCCGCCGCGACGGCTTCAGTGCCGTCGGTGACGACGCGCAGCTCGACGTCGAAGGCCCCCAACATCTTGCTCACGACCATGCGGTTGACCGCATCGTCCTCCGCGACCAGCACCTTCAACGGCCGATCGAGGCCGGCGATACGGGCCTTGAGCTCCTCGGCCTCGTCCTGGCCGGCCGTCTGCTCGGAGGCCTGCACCTGGCTCCAGGGCAGTACCAGCGTGAAGCGGAAGGTCGAGCCCTCCCCGGGCGTCGAGGTGACGCCGATGGTGCCGCCCATCTGCTCGATGATGCGCCGGGAGATCGCAAGCCCAAGCCCGGTGCCGCCGAAGCGGCGGCTGATCGAGGCATCGGCCTGCGCGAAGTCGCTGAAGAGCTGGCCGAGTTTTTCGGGGGCGATACCGATGCCGCTGTCGGTCACCGTCCATTCGACGGTCGCCAGCAGGTCTCGGCGTGCCTGGCAGGTCGCGCAGATCGTCACCTCGCCCTCATCGGTGAACTTCACCGCGTTGGACGCGAAGTTGAGCAGCACCTGGCGAATGCGCGCGACGTCGCCGCGCAGCGTCGGCGGCAGGCTCGGGTCGAGCTCGACCTTGATCGCCAATCCCTTGCTATTGGCGCTCGCGCGCGCGACGTTCGCGACCGTCTCGACCAGCGCCTGCGGGGCGAAGTCGATCGCCTCGAAGGCGAAGCGTCCGGCCTCGAGCTTGGAGAGGTCGAGGATGTCGTTGAGGATGCGCTGGAGATTGTCGCCGGACTCGCGGATCGTGGTCACCGCCTCGTGCTGCTCCGGGTCGAGCTTGGTCTCCAGCAGCATGCTGGCGAGCCCGAGCACGCCGTTCATGGGCGTGCGGATCTCGTGGCTCATCACCGCGAGGAAGTCCGATTTCGCGCGGCTCTCGGCCTCGGCCTTTTCCGCGCGCCAGCGCTCGGTCACATCGCGCCCGAAGCCGCGATAGCCGAGGAACTGGCCCTCGCGGTCATAGGCGGGCTTGGCCGTCAGCGACCACAGCCGCGCCTCGCCGCCGGCGACGACCTTGATGTTCATCTCGTGCAGCGGCTCGTTCTGCTCCATCAGGCCAACAACGTTGTAGGCCGCGCTCTTCTCCTCGGGGCAGAGCATGTCGAGCACGTCGGCGAAATACGATCCCTTCAGCAGCGGCAGCGGCAATTGCGCAACGTCGGCGAAGCGTTGGGGCACATTGACCAGATGTCCCTCGGCGTCGGTCTGCCACAGCCAGTCGCTGGCGTTCTCCTGGAAGTCCTTCAGCAGCAATGAGATGATCTCGGTCTGCCGCTCCAGTTCGAGCTGGGCCTTGAGATTGCCGAGGAACAGATTGCCCTGCGAGACGATGTTGCGCGCCATGAAGAACGCGAACAGCAGCAGGAACACCGCCGTCACCAAATACGGCCCGGTGCCGCACAGCAGCAGCGCGCCCGCGCAGCCGACCGTCATGGTGGCGAGATAGACCAGGCCGGCGCGCGGGAAGGTCGAGAACGTGAAGGCGCCGCCGGACATCATGCCGACCATCAGGCAGGCCAGGATCAACTGGCTGGTCGGCTCGATGCGGCTGAACAGAGCGAGCGGCAGCGCGCCCCAGATCGCGGCGAGGAACACCGCCTGGCGCAGCATCTGACGCGCGGCACGTGGCGAGGCCTCCTGCGGCGGGTTGCGATGCGACCGCCGCCATGAGCGCACCGCCAGCGAGGCGGTGGCGCCGAGCGTCAGGCCCCAGATCGCGAGGAAGTCGTTCCAGCCGCGGCCCCAGAACAGGATCAGCACGATGCCGACGTTGAGCATCGTCACCGCCATCGTCACCGGGATCAGCCGCGTCACGGCGTCGATCTGCTTGGCGCGGATGCGGCCGATCTCGCGCTCGCTGAGGCCGGCAGTCAGGCTGTCCTCGATCTCGAAGCCGCCGAGCCAATACAGGAACGCGCCGATCAGGCCGTCACGCGGCTCGGTTCGCTTCATCGATTTGTCCGGCCATCCCATCCGAGGAACCTTTTGACGATCAATGGCCTGCCGCCTGCTTAAGCCGGGTTAATTTTGTGGGAGATTTTGCGGCGTCCTTGACGGGCGCGTTTGCAGTTTGTTCTAACCATGGCCCCTGCCCGGAGCCCGCCGACATGACCATCAGAGTTGCCACCTGGAACGTGAACTCGGTCCGGCAGCGGATCGACCTTCTCCTGACCTGGCTGAAGGAATGCCAGCCGGACATCGTCTGCCTGCAGGAGATCAAATGCGTCGACGAGGCCTTCCCGCGGCTGGAGATCGAGGCGCTCGGCTACAACGTGGTCACGCACGGGCAGAAGACGTTCAACGGCGTTGCCCTGCTCTCCAAGCTCCGGTTCGACGAGACCAAGTCCGGACTGGCCGGTGACGATGAGGATGCCCACGCCCGTTTCCTCGAAGGCGTGGTGACGCTGAAGTCTGGCGTGCTGCGCATCGCCTGCCTTTATCTGCCCAACGGCAACCCTGTCGGGACCGATAAATATCCCTACAAGCTCAAATGGATGTCCCGGCTTCTTGAATATTCGAAGGAGCGCCTCAAGACCGAGGAGCCGCTGATCCTCGCAGGTGACTTCAACGTCATCCCGCACGCCCGTGACGTCCACAATCCCGCCGCCTGGACCGAGGACGCCCTGTTCAAGCCCGAGACGCGGGAGAGCTTCCAGTCCCTGCTCGGCCTCGGCCTGACCGACGCCCTGCGGGCCGTGACCGACGAGCCGGGCCTCTACACGTTCTGGGATTACCAGGCCGGCGCCTGGCAGAAGAATCAGGGCCTGCGGATCGATCATCTGCTGCTGTCGCCGCAGGCCAGCGACCGGCTCGCCAATGTCGGCATCGACAGCTATGTGCGGGGCTGGGAGAAGCCGTCGGACCACGTACCGGTGTGGGCGGATCTGGATCTGGAGGCGGCGTGAACGGAAGCTTGATGGGCGGATTACGCCTTCGGCCAATCCGCCCAACGACACTGGAATCGGGGTTTTAATCCCGGCGGCCCTGCACCCACTGCTCCAGCATCTGCAGGCACATGGCGCGGTCGTCGTCGGAGGCCTTGGCGAGGGCGCGGTTGTAGTTTTCCTTGATCCAGGTCTCTTCCGCGCCGGCGCTGTCACGCGCCAGCGTCAGCCACATCAGGCCGCGCGCGGCCTGCCGCGGCAGGCGGTCGCCGTTGAACAGCATCTGGCCAAGCAGTGCCTGGGCCTGATGCTGGCCCTTCTGCGCGGCAAGGCCGAGCCAGCGCGCGCCGTACCGGAAATCCTCGCGCGAGGCGTCCGGCGTCTTCAGGTAGAGCCGGGCGAGATCGTATTGCGCGTCGGCATTGCCGAAATAGGACGCCGCATAGGAGAACATCTCCCGCGCCCGATCCGGATCCGACTTGATCTTCGAGTTCGGGATGCCGCTGAGATAATAGCGGCCGAGCGCGACGAAGGCGTTGGCCACGATCTGCGCCTGCGGCGCCGACGGGCTGTCCTCGGCATGCGCATTGGCGATCCGGCTGAAATATTCGAAGGCGCGCAGATCGTCCTGGGCGACGCCGTCGCCATTGGCGTACATGCGGCCGAGCTTCCACTGCGCGATGGGGTGACCACCCTCGGCGGCATATTGCAGCGCGCTGAGCGAGGTCTCCTGAGGCACGGCCGCCGGCGCGACCTTGCCGCGCACGCCACCCGTGACATTGGGCAAGGCGGTCACGACCGGGATGGTGGCGTCCTTCGGGTTGACCGGCGCGCCGTCGAAGGCAAGCGCCGGCGCGGCCAGCGCACTGGCCCCCAACACAAACGCAACAATGGCACGCCTAGATGTCCGCATAACACTGTTTCTCGTGCGCGCCGCCCGGATGGGTCACTGCCCCCCCGACCGCTGGTCCAACCTGTTGAGCATATTTCCAGAGCGCACCTGATGTGTGGTTAGTCGCGCGAGCGCTCCATTTGGTCTTGCGCTGGGCGAGCTCGGCGTCGCTCAATTTTACGTTAAGGGTACCGGCGACCGCGTCGATCTCGATGATGTCGCCATCCTCGAGCAGCCCGATCGGGCCGCCAATGGCCGCCTCGGGCCCGACATGGCCGATGCAGAAGCCGCGGGTGGCGCCGGAGAAACGGCCGTCGGTGATGAGCGCGATCTTGCCGCCCATGCCCTGGCCGGTCAGCGCCGCGGTGGTCTGGAGCATTTCCCGCATGCCGGGACCGCCCTTGGGCCCCTCGTAGCGGATCACGATGACTTCGCCTTCGCGGTAGGTGCGCTTCTGGACCGCCTCGAAAGCATCCTCCTCACGGTCGAAGCACCTGGCCGGACCGGTGAACCTGAGGTTGGACATTCCCGCGACTTTCACGATCGCACCTTCTGGCGCCAAATTGCCCTTCAGACCGACCACGCCGCCAGTGACGGTGATGGGCTTGTCTGCCGGGTGCACCACGTCCTGGTGCGGATTCCATTTCACGCTCTTGAGGTTTTCGGCGATCGTGCGGCCCGTAACGGTAAGGCAATCACCGTGCAGGAAGCCATTGTCGAGCAGCGTCTTCATCAGAAGCGGTATGCCACCTACTTCAAACATGTCTTTGGCGACATAACGGCCACCCGGCTTCAAATCCGCGACATATGGTGTCTTTTTGAAGATTTCGGCGACGTCGAACAGGTCGAATTTGATGCCGCACTCATGCGCGATCGCCGGCAGGTGCAGCGCAGCATTAGTCGAGCCGCCGGACGCCGCAACCACGGCGGCGGCATTCTCCAGCGCCTTGAGGGTCACGATGTCGCGCGGCCGGATGTTCTGGGCGATCAGGTCCATGACCTTCTCGCCCGCGGTCATGCAGAAGGCATCGCGGATTTCGTAGGGTGCCGGAGCACCGGCCGAGTAAGGCAGCGCAAGGCCGATCGCCTCGGAGACGGTCGCCATGGTGTTGGCGGTGAACTGCGCGCCGCAGGCGCCCGCAGAGGGGCACGCCACGCGCTCGATCTCGTCGAGGTCCTCGTCCGACATGGCGCCGACCGAGTGCTTGCCGACGGCCTCGAACATGTCCTGCACGGTGACCTGCTGGCCCCGGAAATTGCCGGGCAGGATCGAGCCGCCATAGATGAAGATCGAGGGAACGTTGAGGCGGACCATCGCCATCATCATGCCCGGCAGCGACTTGTCGCAGCCGGCGAGGCCCACGAGGGCGTCATAGGCGTGGCCGCGGACGGTCAGCTCGACCGAGTCGGCGATGCATTCGCGCGACGGCAGCGAGGAGCGCATGCCGTCATGGCCCATGGCGATGCCGTCGGTCACGGTGATGGTGCAGAATTCGCGCGGCGTGCCACCGGCGGATGCCACGCCCTTCTTCACGGCCTGCGCCTGGCGCATCAGGGAAATGTTGCAGGGCGCGGCCTCGTTCCAGCAGGAAGCGACGCCGACGAAGGGCTGGTGGATCTGCGCGGTGGTCAGACCCATGGCGTAGAAGTAGGAGCGATGGGGCGCGCGCGTTGGCCCTTCCGTCACGTGACGGCTCGGCAGCCTCTGCTTGATGTCGGTCTTCGCGTCCATCGCAAACCAGTTTCCCCGGTGAACCCTTTCAGACCCGAAAAATCAGAGCCAAGATTTGAATCGACCTTGGGATTTCTCGTCGCCCTCGAAGATCGCCGCTGCCCTAAAACATTAGAGTGATTTTATTCATGTTCGGGTGTGGCCAAAAAGCGGCGGCGAGGCGAACGGCCGGTAAGGAAGGTTAAATCCGGAATGAGTGTTGCGGAGACACCACAATCGTTACCCGGAAGACACGAGCCGAACTACCGCAATACCCTCGTTGGAAAGGTCCACCACAACCTCAGATTTTGTTTCGGCAGTATCACCTCCGAGTTTGCTCCACGACGCGGTGACCGTGCGGCTGAGTCGGGCGCGCGCCCCTCACCAATGGCCTTCGGCTCGCGTCCCGGACAAGCCGCAGCGCGCCAGGGTCGCGGCGCAGAGCCGGGATCCAGAAAGCGCTAGATTGCGACGCGGATGGATGGGCCCCCGGCTCTGCAGCGCATCACACCGGACGATGCTTCGCATCGCCGGGCGTGCTGCGCAGGGTACGGGGCAGGAGAGCAGAGTGTAGCGCACGCATTGCGACGCTCCCCTGCAGATCCCAGCGGCGGTGCAGACGCGCCTTTGCGTTCTCGCGGCGCATTTCGCCCGAGCTTTGCTTCATCGCTCCACCCTCTGAATCCAAGAGGGCACAGGGAAGGCCGGGTGCCGGCTGGCACCCGCGGTCCGCTGCGCGAAATGCACGCGCAAAAAGAACCGCACAGCAGCATACAGGTGTCGCCGATCACTCGGCCTTCCCTGCGCGATGGCTGGACGGCTTATGCCGTGATCTCCCGGGAGCCGACCATTCCTTTTGGCCTCCCTCGCCCCGCGAATTTAAACGATGCAGTCTGCCCGGTTGGGCTCGCTCGCACCTTCGCGAAAGACTTGACCGTGGCAACGACGGCCAGGACCACACGGTTTTGCCGTACGCACGCTCGCTGGTCACCACATTATCTCCCGGCGTTGTCGACGTTGCCGAAAGAATGTGGCGAGACGAACTGAACAGCGCCGTCGTCCGCACGAAGCCTCGGGCTCACAGGGACTACCCGCCCTGCCCGCACCTCTCATGCCGACGCTGCCGCGCCCACCGCAACCCGGCTCGCGAACAAGACGACCTCAAGTCGCCCCTCTTGGGTGAGCCGGGATGATCGACACATACGCCGAAACCGAATTTCGGTAAAGTGGAATATTTTTGCGCGCGTGGATTGACAGAGACCGACACAGACACGGTCCCGTAGCCCGGATGGAGCGGAGCGCAATCTGGGACGGTGCAAAATGCCGGGCGAGCGGCCCCGGATTGCGCTCCGCTCCATCAGGGCTACGGTCACGATCGTCCGCTCAGGCCGACATCGCCCCCTTGGGTCCGGCCGGGCCGACCAGGCGGACGATCTCGCAGACGGCGACGAGGCCGGCGAGCCAGACGGCACAGGTCAGAGCGATGCGCGTCACGATGGCGGCGGTGAAGGCGACCTCGCCGCCGAGGAACGGTGTCGCGGTGAACAGCGCGAGCTCGTAGATCCCATAGGCGGCGACGAGCGTGATCGCCAGCATCAGCGGCGTGCGACCCTGCGGCAGCAGGCCGAGCACCTTCGACGCTGCCGCGGTCGACAGAAGCGCAGCCGCGCCAATGACAAAGCCCCAGGCAATCGTGCCGGAGTCGACGGGATAATGCAGCACGCCGAAACCGATGGTCTGGTTGACGAGCCAGGCGCCGGTGACGACGAGCAGCGCCGAGCGCTGCGGTAGCATCGCCGCGGCAACGACTGCGAAGGCAGCGAACGGCGTGGCACAGGCGAACGCGAAGCTGGCGAGCGCGCATGAGGCCGTCAGCAGCGCAAAGCAGAACATCGGCGCAAGGCGCGACGCGACCGGGTGAATCCGGAAGCGATCGCCGCGAGACGGCAGGATGCCATGAGCCATGGTGTTGAGGCACGGGTGATCTCCTTCTCTTTGAGGTCTAGTCCATTTGGGCGCGCGTAACAGCCTGACGTAAATCAGAACGTTGCACCGGCCTTGAGCAGATAGGTGCGGCCCGGCAGCGGATAGGCGCTGAAGCGGCCATCCGTGAAGGTGCTCGCGATGGCGTAGTCGTAGTAGAGCGCATTCAGCACATTGTTGACGCTCAGGGACCAGAAGTAGCGTTCATATCGGCCGCCGAGCTTGAGATCGATGGTGCCGTTGGCGGGGATCGGCTTCTGGGTGCCGGCCTGGTCGTTGTCCATGCGCCGTTCGCTCCAGAACCGCGCGGTCGCATCGAGCACCACATAGTCCTGCCAGATGTTCCAGGTGACACCCGCACTCGCCGTGTAGCGCGACACCAGCGGCACATCGTTGCCGGCCCAGATGCCTTCGCGGAAGACGGCACGGGTATAGGCCACGCCGGAGCGCAGCAGCAGGGCGTCGTTGACGCGGTAGGACAGGCTGGTCTCCGAACCGTAGCGCCGGGTCGGATCGAGATTGGTGTTGTAGAACAGGACCGGGCTGAAATGGACCTCGTTGGTGAGATCCATCAGATAAACACTGCTCTGCAGCTGCAACCCGCCGCCCTTGATGCGCAGCCCGCCCTCGATGTCCTGAGAGGTCTGGGTCTTGAGCTGGAAGGTTTGCGGAATTGAAGCGAAGGTCAGCGGGTCGAAGGACGGCCCCGAGGACAGACGCTCGTCGACGTCGGGCGTGCGGAAGGCGCGCGCGGCGCGGCCGAACAGCGAGACCACGTCATTGAGGCGATGCTCGGCCCCGAGATGCAGCGCATATTGGGTCTCGCTGCTCGTCAGCGGCAGCGCGCCGATGTCGGCGTTGAACGGCGCGGCCGGATCGAAATTGTCGCGTGCCGCAAGTCCGATGGTCTGCACCCGCGCGCCGTAGGAGACGTCGGTGGTGGGCGTTATCCCCAAATTGTGCTGGAAATAACCCGCGACCGTCTGCTGCCTGAGGTCGTAATTGTGCCAGGCCGCGAGCCCCTGCCCGGCGCCGCGGTTCTGCTCAAAGCTGGCATCGTAATAGTCGATGCCGGTCAGGAGCTGCGACGGCATGCCGAGCAGCAGGCTCTTCACGCTGAGCCGCGGCGTGATCGACCAATTCGTCAGATGGGAGCCAACATAGGTCGACGTGAAGAAGGCAGGAACCGGCGCCGGGCTGGAGAAGAACGCGCTCTGCTGCTTCTTGTCACGCACGCCGCCATCGACGATGAGATCGACGCCGTTGACCAGGGTCCTGGTAAAGCCCGCAGTCGCGCTGAAACCCTGCTGGTTGGCGTAGTTGAACGGCGTGCTGGTAGCTCGCCGGTTGGCCCTGAGCTCGTCGAGGCCGATGGAGGGATCGACCGTGCGGCCGCCCGGCAGTCGCAGCTCCTGATTGTCACCGGTGACGGTGAGAAACGCAGTCAGGCCTGGCGTCGTGTAGTTGAGACTGCCGACGCCGTTCTGCTGGGAATAGCGATTGTTGTCGCGATAGCCGTCGGTCCTGACCGTATTGCCATGGAACGAGATCGACCACAGGCCGGAATTGAGCGAGGTCGAGACATTGCCGAGCCTGGTGTTGAACGAGCCGAAGCCGGCCTCGATGCGTGCGCTCACGGGCGGTCCGCCGACGCCATTTTTGGTGATGATGTTGATCACGCCGCCGACCGCATTGTCGCCGTAGAGCACCGCACTGGAATTGCCACGCGTGACCTCGATGCGCTCGATGGAATTGAGCGGGATGGTGGAGAGGTCCACCTGTGCCATGTCGACGTCGTTCAGCCGCCTGCCATTGACCAGCACCAGCGTGTTGGCGGTGGCGAAGGCGCCGAAGCCGCGCAGGTCCACGCCGGTCTTGGCAGCGATCGGGCCGCCGTAGAACGTCGTGATCTGGGCGCCGGGAACTTGCGTCGCGATGATCTCGGCAAGCGTCTGCGATGGCGAATGCGCGATATCCGCGGCCGTGACGACGGTCGTGGCGGCCCCGACGATGCCGCCGTTGCCGGCGGCAGCGTCACCGCCGGAGCCGGATGAGCCAGCGCCATTTCTTGGCGGCGCGACATCCGCGATTGTCTTGCGCCGCGTCGCCTCGCCGTCACCGGTTGCCCTCGCGCGCGTGCGGTTCTGATCGGAGGGCTGGGTCACCTCGATCGATGGCAGCTGCTCGGCCAGGACCCGCTGGGCAAAGGCGGGAGACAGATCGAACGAATGGAAGGAAACCGATGCGAGCAGGCCGGCGGCAAGGCGCCTGGCGGCAGAGAAGACACGGGACACAATTGTAACCTCGGTATGACGTCAGTGGCACGTCACAGCGAACGAGGTTTCACGGCAGAGCCATGGATTGCTCCGGTGAAGCCGATGCCTGTACTCCCCGACCGACATCTTCGCGTGTGACCACGGCTGACGGCAGGTCTCCTGGCTCGCGGGTCGTTACCTTGCGTCGCCTTCCCAGGACCGAGTTTCCCAGTGGCATGAGACGAAAGATTCACCGCTTACAGTTGCGGGGGCAGCCGTGGCGTTGAGACAAATCCTTAGCGTTGGGACGTCCCGCACCACATTCCCTTTTGATCTCCGTGAGGAGAACCGTCACCGGTCATTTAGGGGCCAACGCCTTGGCGAGTCAATCGACGGCTACGCCAGGGAACAGCTCTGCGTGGCCGGAAGCTCGCCAGGGGGAGCGGGTTCGTTCCGCTCCCCCTGCGCCGCCAGAGCCTGGCGGAGCGCGGTCTCCAGGTCCTGTTGCTGAAACGGCTTCTGCAGGATCGGAACGTGGCGGAAGTCCGCAAGCAGGCTCGCAGGACCGTACCCGGTGGCGAACACGTAAGGTATGCCGCGTTCTGCGATACAGCGCGCGACCTCGAAAGTCTGCCGCCCGTTGAGATTGACGTCGAGGACAGCAACGTCATACGAGAGCGCAGCCGCCTTCTCGAGCGCGTCATCGACGCGCGAGGCCATGCCCGCGATCTCGCAACCGGCATCGACAACGGAATCCTCGAGCAGCATCATCACCAGCGACTCGTCTTCGACGACGAAGACCCGCTGGCCAGCCAGATCGGTTTCAGGTTTCATGAGGGCCTCCCGACAGCCATCGTTGCGATATCGAATCCGCCCAGGCTGGCGCGGATTTCATGCAGCGGCGCGCGAATGACGCAAACGACGCCTTCAGGCGCGAAGCGCAGATCGACATCGGCGCCGCCGAATTCGTGGGGCAGCCCCTGCTGAATCAGGCGGGTGCCGAACCCGCGCCGCGACGGCGGGGCCACGGCGGGACCGCCCAGCTCGGTCCAGCACAGCTCGAAGCGATCGTCGACCTTCCAGGCGAGGTCGACGGTTCCCGAACCGTTCGACAGGGCACCATGCTTGACGGCGTTGGTCGCGAGCTCGTGCAACGCCATCGAGATGGCCAGTGCAGCCGAAGGCCGCATGCGCAGATCGGGCCCGCCGAAATTGAGCCTCGCACTCTCCGGCTCGGCATGCGCGGCGAGAGCCTCGGTCACGACCTCTCTCAGTTCCGCGGACTCCCAATTTTCCCTGACGAGCACATCGTGTGCCTTCGACAAGGCGATCAATCGTGCATCGAACGCCTTGCGCCCCTCCGCCAGGCTGGATGCGTTGCGCAAGGTCTGGAGCGCGAACGACTGCACTGTCGTCAGCGTGTTCTTGACGCGGTGATTGAGCTCGTTGACCAGCAGTTCGCGATGGCGCTCCTGCCGCTTGCGCTCGGTGATGTCGATGGCCGCGCAGACGGCGCCCTGGAACACACCGGCGGCGTCGACGATCGGAGACGCCTGGAAGATCGCGGTGACCGAGGAGCCGTCTTCGAAGCAGAGTTCGAGTTCCTCGCCTGCGACTTCCTCGCCGCGGGCCGCGCGCTGCAGCGGCAGTTCGGACGTCTCGACCTGGACGCGATTGCGAAGGACGCGGCAGGCCGGACGTTCGCCCTCGGGCGCCGACAGCGACATGTTGGTATCGGGCCGGACCCGCAATAGCCGCGCTCCATAGGCATTGCCGAAAACCCGCTTCGCCTCGCGGTCGTGGGTGAACCAGACCGCGGTCGGCACCGTGCTGACGACAGCCTCCAGTCGCGCGGCCTGGCGGCGCTGGATCTCCTCGGCATCCCTGCGAATGCGCGCCAGCTGCAAATTGGCGCGCACCCGCGCCAACAATTCGCGCGCCGAGAACGGCTTGTTGACGTAGTCATCGGCGCCGGCCTCCAGCCCCTCGACGCGGGCCTCTTCGCCGGCGCGCGCCGACAACAGGATGACGGGCGATCCACGCAGATTGTCGTCGCGGCGCAATGCGCCAAGCAGCCCGATGCCGTCGAGGCGCGGCATCATGACGTCGGACAGGATGAGGTCGGGCCGATGGTGCCTCGCGGCGTCCAGCGCGCCCTGCCCGTCGGCGAAGGCCTCCACCCTGTAGCCTTGGGCTTCGAGCAGACGCTTGACATAGTTGCGCAGGTCGGTGTTGTCATCCGCAAGGATGATGCGCTCGCCGCTGCCACGTGTGGAGGCGTCCGGCGTCTCGCTCGTGCTCTCCAGCGTGAGATCACCGCGCAGATCCGTGGCGCCCTCATCCTGCGGCAGCCAGCGCAGCGCCTCCTGGACATAGGCTTCGACTCCGCTTCCGGTCGTCAGCGTCGTCGCAAGGCGGTCGGCAACACGTTCTGCCGGCAGATGAGCCGATCCGAACGGGATCGTAACAGTGAAAGCGCTGCCGCGGCCGAATTCGCTCGCCACCGTGATGGCGCCGCCGTGCTGCTTGATCAGCTCGTGCACCAGCGCGAGCCCGATACCGCTGCCCTCGAACGTGCGTCCCTTCGCTCCCTCGATGCGATGAAAGCGCTCGAACAGATGCGGCAGTTCGTCCGGGGGAATCCCCGTGCCGGTGTCACGCACGCGCAATTCGGCGGACTTGCCGTCGGCGCTGGTGCCCATCTCGACCGCGATCTCGCCCTCGAAGGTGAACTTGAACGCGTTGGACATCAGGTTGAGGACGATCTTCTCCCACATCTCGCGATCGACATGGACGTCGTGCGGCAGCGCCGGACAGGCGATGATCAGGCGCAAGCCGGCCCGATCGGTCGCCGAACGGAAGTTCGAGGCGAGTTCGGCGGTGAACGCGGCAAGATCGGTCGGAACGAAGCTCGCCCGCACCCGCCCCGCCTCGATGCGGGAGAAGTCGAGCAGGCTGTTCACCAGCCGCAGCAGGCGGAGCGAATTGCGATGCGCAACGTCGAGCCGCTCGCGCTGCACCTCAGGCAGCGACGTCAGCGAGGTATCGTTGAGCGCGTCCTCGATCGGTCCCAGCATCAGGGTCAGCGGGGTGCGGAACTCGTGGCTGATGTTGGAGAAGAACGTCGTCTTGGCGCGGTCGATCTCAGCCAGCGCCTCGGCACGTCGACGCTCCTCCTCGTAGGCCTGCGCATTGGCCAGGCTGGCGCCGATCTCGCCGGCCGCAAGTTCGAGAAAATTGCGATAGTCGTCGTCGAACAGCCGAAATGGATTGAGGCCGGCGACCAGCACCCCTTTGCGGGCCGTCTCGCCGCGGGCCGGGATGGGGATCACAGCCGCCTGCCGCGGCGGCACGTCCCATGTGCCGCGCGGACATTCGGCCCCGAAGCGCGCGGCGAGATGGGAGACCACCTGCGGCTTCTGTTCGCGAATGACCTCGGCAAGCGGCCAGAGCGCCGGCCCCTCCAACGGGAGCTGCGCCAGCGCCGCGGGATGGTCAGCATCGATACCGCACCTGCCCACCAGCGCGATCTCGCGCCCCTCGGGCTCGACCAGATAGATCAGCGCGAACGGCACGTCGCGCGTGTCCGTCGCGAGCGCAAGGCTGGAGCGGCGGCAAGCCTCCTGAAGGCTACGCGTTTCGGCGGTCGTGGCCGCAAGCTCGCGCAGCAGCGCAAGCTGCCGGTCACCGATGACACGGCGCGTGTCGTCGGTATTGGCGCAGATGATGCCACCGACCAGACCGTCATCATCGGGAATCGGACTGTAGGAGAAGGTGTAATAGGTCTCCTCCGGATAGCCGCTCCGCTCCATGATCAGAAGTTGCTCTTCGACGTAGGTGCCCTCGTCGCCTCCCATCGCGGTCGCGAGCATCGGGCCGATGTCGGTCCAGATCTCGCGCCAGATTTCCGCAGTCGGCCGGCCCAGCGCCCAGGGATGCTTGCCGCCGATGATCGACTTGTAGGCGTCGTTGTAGAGATAGATCAGCTCCCGTCCCCAGCCGATCCAGATCGGCTGGCGCGAGGTCAGCATGATGCGCACGGCCGTCTTGAGGCTGCGCGGCCAGCTTTGCGGCTCTCCCAGCGGCGTGCTGGTCCAGTCGTGGGCGCGCATGCGTGCACCCATTTCTCCACCGCCTGAGAGGAAATCTGCGGGAGCCCTCGCCGTTGTTGGCTCGACAGCACTGTTCACTGGGGGCTCCGACGCACGCGACGCGCGCACGCAATTGTCACTGGGCCGGATGCCTTTGCGAACCGGTCTTGATCACCGCCCGTTCGCCGGCATCGACCAGCTGGCCGATCCCGGTGCGTCCCGTGAGCGCACAGCGGATGATGCTCTCCGCAACCGACCGGCGGAAACCGTGATCCTCGCCCGCCGGACGATCGCGGCAGATCCGATCAAGCGCCAACTTCATGTTGATCCGCGTCCGGGTGTCGAAATGCTCGCCGATCATTCGTCCGGCCCCTCACGTTGATATCCCGGCACAAAACGTTCGAGGGGCCGGTCGGGTTCCATCCGGAAAAGTCGAACCAGTCGCCGGTCAGGCTCGCCCTCGGGACCGCTGGGCCTGGGCCCAGGCGACAGCGACGTCGCGGGACGGAACATCGACGCACTTGATCGGGGTCAATTCGCCGGAGGCCGAGACAATCGCGGTCTCCTCGCGGTGGCAGCGCGTACAGACGAAGCGGACCTCGTGCGGGGTGGCCATCCAGCTCGACCGCTTCACATTGGCCGCCATCGGCCATGCATTGCAATACGAGCACGACACCAGAAATCGACCGGGATCGAGCATACCCATTTCCGTCGGACTCCGCGTCCTGCCTGCCCCTCAATGATTGGCCGATGTGAATCGTTCCGGTGCCCGAGCACCGCCGCCGGGAGTGCCACGAGAACCGCAGCTCAGCGCGCGCCCTTGAGGGTGCAGGAGGTGGTACAGGTGACCGTGGTGCCGCGATCGCACGATTTGCAGGCACTGACGCACTGGTTCAAGTCGCGGGGATTATAGCTGGTGTTCCGCAGCGGACAGATCGACGTCGAGCCGGTAATGTCCTGCTCCCGGTCGCAGGCCGCCGTCATGAGCGCGATGATGATCACGGCAACGAGGCGCATGGGATTGCCCTGTCAGGATGGCGATGACGTTCACGGGGTGCGCTGCATTGCAACGAAGCCCGGCATTCCCACTGCGAGCAATCGAGAAACGCGACGCTCACACGCAGGATGCGCGCCAAACCTTAAGAACGGATTGCAGCCGGCGTCAGGCCGCAGCGGCCTTGGCCGCGATCGCCTGCCGCATGTCCACCGCCAGCTGACGGTATTGCTCCGAAAGCTTCAGATAGAACTCGCGCTTGGTGCTGTCGGTGGCGAGCTTGGCGATCAGCTCACATTCGGCGGTGAGCGTCTCGAACCGTTCCAGCCTGTCCTCAAGATGTGTCATCGGCGTGTCCCCATCAAACGCCTCAAGGACACCCAACCTAGGCCCGGGAAATAGGTCACGGCGAACATCGTTATCGAGCAGAATGAATTTTTCCGGTGCGACAGCCTATTTGCTGTCCAGCCGCCAGGCGCCGTCCCATCCTTCGTCGGGCGGGCTCGCCTCGAACTGCGCGATGCGGCCGAGCATAATGCGCGAGGGGCCGTCGCCGGGCACGGCTTCGAGCGCGGCACTGAAGGCGGCGCGCGCCTCGTCGAACCGCCGGGCACGATAGGCGGCGAGCCCTTCGGCATAGTGCGCGCGCAGGCCGTCCTGAGCGCCGGTGAGCGCGCCCGCCCGCGCCATCACCTCGTAGATCGCCTGCGGAGCGCTCTGGCCGGCGACCGCCAGACGATCGATCTCGCGCAGCTCGAGCCGCGATCCGATCGCCTCGGCCGTGGCCTGCGAGATCAGGATGCGGGTGCCGTAGACCTTGTTGACGGCCTCCAGCCGCGACGCCAGGTTCACGGCATCGCCCATCACGGTGAAGCTCATCATCAGCTCGGAGCCGATGCTGCCGGTCAGGACCTCGCCGGTGGCGATGCCGATCCGCAAATCGCACGGCGCGGGCATCGCGCGAATGCCGAGCAGGTCCGGCAGCTGACGCTGCAGCGCGGGGACCTGGTCGGCCATCTCGATTGCCGCAACGCCGGCAAGCAGAGCCTGCTCGTCCTCCTCGACGAAGGGCGGGCCCCAATAGGACATGATCGCGTCGCCGATATATTTGTCGATGATGCCGCGATTGCTCCTGACGGGTGCGGACATCACCGTGAGATAGTGGTTCATCACCTTGACGAGGCCGCGCGGGGTCATGCCCTCGCTCATCGCGGTGAAGCCGCTCATGTCGCAGAACATGATGGTCATGACCCGGCGCTCGCCGTCGATGGCGACCTCGGGCCGGTCGATCAGGCCCTGCACCACCTTGGGATCGATGTAGCGGCCGAAGGTCTCGCGGATGCGCTCGTTGTGCCTGAGCTGCTCGGTCATGCGGTTGAACGCCGCGGCAAGCTCGCCGATCTCGTCCTGCGTGGAGACGGTGATCGACTTGTCGAAGCGGCCCGCCTCGACCTCGCGGGCTCCGGCGAGCAGCAGCCGCACCGGCCGCGTGATGCCGCTGGACACCAGAAGCGCGAAGGCGAAGCCGACGATCGCCGCGAGCAACGTGACGACGCCCGAAATGACGATGGCCTGATGCTGGCGGCTGATCACCTGCGACGTCGAGAAGAAGACCTGGGTCAGCATTTCGGCGCGGATCGCATCGACCCTCTGGTCGAACGCATTGCGCTGCCTATCGAGGTGTTCCAGCGTGGCCCGGGCCTCGGCCATGTCCCTGGCCTCGATCTGCTTGAGCAGCTTCGCATTGCCCTCGTCCAGATCGCGCCGCAGCTCGGTGACGGCGGTTTCGATGCGAACGTCGATCCGCCCCAGCGCGGCATTGTCGGAATACGTCCTGGGATCGTTGATGATCGCGTTGATGAGCTTGCGCGCGGTCTCGGCCTCCTCCTCGAACTTGCGGTCCAGTGCCTCGAAGTCACGAAGCCGCGCCGCATAGGCCTCCTCGTCCGACTGCGCGCCCATCCTGGTCATGACCATCCGCCGCAGCGCCAGCGCCCGCTCCAGCGAGCGGACGTTGGCGCGGGCGAGATGGCTATAGGCCGGGATGTAGCGGTTGGTCAGCTCGTCCAGCAGGACGCCGACCTGGCTCGACATCACCATCGACAGGATCGAAGTGACCAGCATCAGGACGATCAATCCGAGGGCGATGCCGACGATCTTGCGCCGGATCGACTGGTTGAAAATCGGCATAGGTGCGGGAGCAATGGCCAAGAGGATGGAACTGGGAACTCAATACACCGGATTTGGCCGCGGGAACATGGCGCATCTGCCCGCCCGTGACGTCGTGAGCCCCTGGAAGTCGCGACACGACCCGAATGCGTTAACGAAGGTTAAAGGCGCTACCTTTTCCGCGTTTTCGGAAGTTCCCCAGTTCCAATCCGTATTTTGCCGCATTGTTGCGACAGCGTGAGGAATGCGAAACGATGTCGTGGCATCGTTTTTGGTGTCTTTGATTCTCAAGCCGCCTGTCGTCGCGGACCTTGGTTTGTAGTGGTTTCGCAGGGGGACCATGGAATGAACCAGTGCCTACGCTCGCTCGCGTGTCTCGTTGCCGTCGCCGCAATGGCCCTCCTTCCCACCGAACTGGCGGCGAAGAGCAGCCACAAATCGTCCGCGTCGAAGAAGTCGCACGAGGCGAAGGCCGGCAAGCAGCGTCATGCCGCGGCCAGGTCTTCGGCGGTGAAATCCCGCCATGGCAAGCATGCCGAGGCCAAGCGCAAGTCGAAGAAGACCGGCGAGGCGCTCTCGGACAAGCCGGCATCGCCGCCTCTGACCGGCGACCTCGCCGCGCTGAAGGATGCGATCGACCTCGCGCGCAAGGGCAAGACGGATGATGCGAGCGCGGCGCGCGACCGCATCATCGATCCCGCCGGCCAGAAGGTCGCCGACTGGTTCATGCTACGCCATTCCGATAGCACGGCGAATTTCAAGCGTTATGCCGCCTTCCTCGCCGCCAATCCGGACTGGCCGAGCCGCACCCTGCTGCGCCGGCGCGCCGAGGCCCGGCTTTGGCAGGAGAAGAGCGACGCCGCCACCGTGCACAAATTCACCATGGACCGGCCGATCAGCGCCAAGGGCAAGTTCGCCCTCGCCCGCGTGCTGCTCACGGAAGGCGATACCGACAGGGCCACGCGCCTCGTGCGCGAGGCCTGGCGCACCGACGAATTGTCCGAGCGCAGCGAGGAAGACGCTTACGAGGCGTTCCGCGATCTCCTCACCGCCGAGGACCATCGTGCCCGCATGGACAAGCGGCTCGGCGCCAAGGACTATGCCGGTGCGCGGCGCGCCGCAAAACGGCTCGGCGAGGATGCGCTGGCGATCGTCAAGGCGTGCGCCGCCGTCACCGGCAAGGCCAGCAAGGCCAAGGATGATCTCGAGGACGTCCCGGCCGAAGCGCGCCGCGATCTCGGCTATGTGCTGTGCCGCGCCCAATGGCACCTGCAGAAGGACCGCATCGACGACGCCGCCGAATTGATCCTGGCCGCCGCACCCGACACCATGGCCTCCCAGGACACCGATGCCTGGTGGCGCGAGCGTCGCATGCTCGCACGCAAGCTGCTCGACCAGGGCAAGTTCAAAGCGGCGTATGACGTGGTGCGCACCGCGGCGGTGCCCGAGAAGGAAGTCTACCGCGTCGATTATCATTTCATGTGCGGCTGGATTGCGCTGCGCTTCCTTCGGGATCCCCAGGCGGCGATGGCGCACTTCGCCGCCATCGACGAAGGCTCGGCCAATCCGATCGCACTGTCGCGTGCCAATTACTGGCGCGGCCGTGCCGCCGAGGCGATGGGTGCGACCGCCGATGCGCGCCTGAGCTACCGGGCGGCCGCGCGCTATCCGACCGCCTATTACGGCCAGCTCGCGCGCGCCAAGCTGGGCCTCGACCGCATCGAGCTGCGGCCGCCCTCGCCCGTGCTGGCCGCGCTGGACACCCCGGCCGCGGACGAACGCGTGCGTGCCGCCGGCATGCTCTACGGCATCGGCGAGCGTGACACGGTGTTTTACTACGCCGAGGATTTCGCCCGGGAGAGCACCGACGTCGCGGCCCTCGAAGCCCTCGGCGCGCTCGCCGGACAGCGCAACGACGCGCGCGTCATGCTGGAGGTCGGCAAGTCGGCGCTGGCGCGCGGCCTCGCGCTGGACCATTACGCCTTCCCGACCATCGGCATCCCCGCGCATCAGCAGGTCGCACCCGCGATCGAGACCAGCGTGATCTATTCGGTGGCGCGCACCGAAAGCTCGTTCGACCAGCGCGACAAGTCGGCGGCCAACGCGGTCGGGCTGATGCAGGTGACGCCCGAAGCCGGCCGCGACACCGCCAAGCGCTTCGGCCTGACCTATGATTGGGACAAGATGGTCTCCGATCCCGTCTACAACACGCAAATGGGCGCGGCCGAGCTCAGCGCGCTGCTGTCGGAATATCGCGGCAACCAGATCATGACCTTCGCCGGCTACAATGCCGGCCGCGGCCGCGTGCGCGAATGGGTGCAGGCCCGCGGCGACCCCAGGGATCCCAATGTCGATCCGGTCGACTGGGTCGAGCGTATCCCGCTGTCGGAGACGCGCAATTACGTCCAGCGCGTGATGGAGAACGTGCTGGTGTACCGCGCCCGGTTCGAGGGCGGCAGCATGGTCGCCGGCAAGAGCGACGAGCGCGTGGTGACGAAGGACGCCGCTGCCGTGGCGACGCCGGCGGAATAAACACCGGTGTCGTAGCAACCATTAAGGTTCTCCCGATTTTCCGCAAGCATGACGCCGGGCTTGCAGCCGTCAAGGTGTGGCCTGGCGGCAGCGAGTTTGACGCGGGGCGTTCGCGACGGCCAACCTTGACGGCCGCGGCGCACGGCGTCGTCCAGGCGGAAGGTCGGGACGAAGAAACGGCCGCCTGATCGAACAAAGAAACGCGATCAGGTGGCGGGCAGCTTGGCAGTTTGAGGCGCTTCGGCGATCCACGGAGTTCCGCGGGCGACCACGGCGTTGATCGTGACGAGCAACTTTCTGGCGCAAGCGACCAGCGCGCATTTATGAGATTTTCCGGCGGCGATCAGCCTTGTATAGAGAGCCTTCATCTGCGGGTTCCATCGGGAGGATGCCGGAAGAGCCGCGTTGTAGAGCGCCCAACGCAGCCGCTCACGGCCACCTTTGATGTGACGGGCACCGGATCGTTCGCCGCTATCGTCGTCGTAAGGCGCCAGTCCACTGAGAGCTGAGGCCCGTTCGCGTGTGATGTTGCCGATCTCGGGCATCCTGATCAGGACGGCAGCCGCGGTCGGCAGACCGCAGCCGGCGACGCTGTAGATCAGATCGAGCCGTGCGGCGAGATCAGGATGCTTGCGGATCGCCGCCAGCAGCGCCTTGAACTCGGCTCGTTTGGACTTTGCCAACAGCGCGATCTGCGCCTTCCAAACCCCTTGAATCCGCTTGTCGCGGCAACTCTCGAGCCGGTTCTTCAGCCTTGCGATGTCTTCCGTGATCTGATCGATCATGGTCAGATGCTCGGCAAAGGGCTGCAACCGCGGATCCGGTGCAGGATGGATCGTCTTGACCGCGGCAGTGCACGTCGCGATCAGCGCCGCGTCGATCCTGTCGTTCTTAGCCAGCAGCAGACGGAACGTGGCATAGGCGCGGACCTGCTTCGGCTGAAACAGCACGACGACGAAACGCTTGCGCCGCAGCTCCGCAACGACCGCCTGCTCGTAGCCTCCACTTGCCTCGATCCCGACCCTCTTTACCTTGCGGCACTTCAACCACTCCACCAGCGCCTGGTGACCTCTTGCCGTGTTGTCGACCCGCAACTGCTCAGAGTTGCCATCGATCGCCACGTCGAGCTTGCGTTTGCCGGTATCGATCCCGGCACAGATCGTGTTACGCTTGGCCATCTTCCTCGACCCTCCCTTGTTATGCGAACCTGAAGTTCGTTCAACCATGCGGGTCCCGATGAAGTGCCGACCGCGATCTTGCTACGAAACGCAGCCCTCAAGGCTTCGGTGGGCATCGATCCGATCGATCGGCGGCCCAGCCAGGGTGGCCACCCGGGCTGGGCCATTCCTCACGGAACGGGGCCAATCCTATACCGATGCGCTAATACAAGGGTGGGCAAAGGCGCACTTGCGCCGTGCCCACCAACCTCTCAGATGAATCAGGATGGTGGGCACGCTGCGCTTTGCCCAACCTACGAGATCTACGCACCTCGGCCCTCAATCCACCTTGATGTTCGCAGCCTTGATGATCGGCCACCATTTGGCGATCTCGGCCTTTTGCCGCGCGCCGAGCGCTTCGGGGGTGAGCTGGTCCTTCGGCGTCATCTCCAGGCCCTGGCCTTCGAGCTGCTTCCTCACGGCGGGATCGTTCAGCGCCTCCACGGCTGCGGCGTTGAGCTTGGTCACGATCTCCTTCGGCGTGCCCTTCGGCACCCACAGGCCCGACCACAGCGTCATGTTGAAGCCCTTCAGGCCCGCTTCCTCCGCGGTCGGGATATCGGGCGCCGAGGCCAGGCGCTTGCTGTCGGTGATGGCGTAGGCGCGGATGGTACCGGCGCGGACCTGGCCGATCGAGTTGGAGGTCTGGTCGACGATGATGTCGATCTGGCCAGCAATGAGATCGTTCAGCGCCGGCGCGGTGCCGCGATACGGTACGTATTGCAGCTTGATGCCGGAGACGCTCTCGAAATAGACGCCAGCGATGTGGCTGCCGGAGCCTGCGCCGGCGGTGCCCGCCGTCGGCGGCGACGGCCGCGACTTCAGCCATTCGATCAGCTCTTTCAGCGACGTCGCCGGCACCGCGTTCTTGCTGACGACGATCATCGGATTGCTCGGCAGCAGCACTACGGGCTCGAGGTCGGTGACGAGGTCGTATTTGAGCTTGTAGACGGCGCCGTTGGCGACGTGGGTGCCGAGGTGGCCGAACGAGATTGTGTAGCCGTCTGGCGGCGATTGCACGGCACGGGCAACGCCGATCGAGCCGCCCGCGCCGGTGACGTTCTCGACCACGAGGGGCTGGCCGAGCGCAGTGCGCATCCGCTCGGCGAGCACACGCGCCATCGCATCCGACGGTCCGCCGGCCGCGAAGGGCACGATAATGGTGATCGGATGGGTGGGATAGTCATCGGCGCGCGCGGCGCCGGTCACAGTGAGAACAGCAAACAGCGCAGCCCAGACGGCCTTCGTCATTGTCTTCTCCCAGCAATGTCATTGTTGTTTTTCTTCACCTCGCCCCGCTTGCGGGAAGAGGTCGAATTGCGAAGTAGTTCGGGTAAGGGGAGTCTCCGCGAACGCAACCAGCACCGTGTTTGCGGAAGCAGCCCCTCACCCCCGGCCCCCCTCCCAGCGCGACAAAGCTCGTCGCGCCCCCGCAAGAACGGGGCGAGGGAGAACTAAGCTAAAACTGCGTGTAGTCGATCGGCTTGTGGCGATCGAGCGTGCGGTCGACCTTCGGCAGCGGGTATTTCAGGCCGGTTGCGCAGTTGAACAGCATGACGCGGTCGGCCTTCGAGACGCGACCATCGGCGAGGCTGTCCTTGTAGGCGGCATAAGTCGCGGCGCCCTCGGGACACAGCAAGAGCCCCTCCTCGCGCGCGACCTCGTTCAGCGCCGCCGAGATCTTGTCGTCATCGACCGCGATGGCAAAGCCCTTGCTCTCGCGCACCGCGCGCAGGATCAGGAAATCGCCGATCGCCTGCGGCACGCGGATGCCCGACGCGATGGTGTGGGCGTCCTCCCAGCGCGTGGCGTGCTCGGTGCCGGCCTCGTAGGCGCGCACCATCGGCGCACAGCCGGAGGCCTGCACCGCGACCATGCGCGGACGCTTGGAGCCGATGAACCCGATCTTCTCGAGTTCGTCGAACGCCTTCCACATGCCGATCAGGCCCGTGCCGCCGCCGGTCGGATAGAAGATCACGTCGGGCACGTCCCAGCCGAGCTGCTCGGCGAGCTCGAGGCCCATCGTCTTCTTGCCCTCGATGCGATACGGCTCCTTCAGCGTGGAGGTGTCGAACCAGCCGACTTTTGCTTTCCCCTCGCCGACGATCTTGCCGCAATCGTCGATATAGCCGTTGACGCGGTAGACGGTCGCGCCCTGCAGTTCGATCTCGCTGACGTTCACTTCGGGCGTATCGGCCGGGCAGAAGATCGTGGTCTTGATGCCGCAGGAGGTCGCGTAGGCCGCCAGCGCCGCGCCGGCATTGCCGTTGGTCGGCATCGCCATGTGCTTGATGCCGAGCGCCTTACCCATCGACACCGCCATCACAAGGCCACGCGCCTTGAACGAGCCGGTCGGCAGCCGCCCCTCGTCCTTGACGATGATCTCGCCGCCGCCGAGCTTCTTGCCGAGCTTGGGCAGCCGGATCAGCGGCGTCGTCACCTCGCCGAGCGAGACAATGTCCTGGCATTTGCGCACCGGCAGCAATTCGCGATAGCGCCACATGTCGGCGGGTCGCTGCGCAAGTGCGTCCTTGGTCAGCGCCTTCTTCACGCCGGCGAGATCGTAGCGCACCAGCAGCGGCTTGCCGGCCTTGGAGAGATTGTGGACCTGGTCGGCGGCGTAGTGGTCGCCCTCCATCGCGCATTCGAGATGGGTGACGAAGGTCGGGCGTTCGATAGTGAGATTGTCGTTGTCGTGCATGGCTCGATCTTTCTTCTTTCTTGTGTCGCCAGTTTCTTGCATCCGTCAGTGCCGGGCTTGACCCGGCAATCCATCACTTGAATAGCAGCTCGTTTGATGGATGCGCGGGTCAAGCCCGCGCATGACGAGCGGAGAACGAATCAAATATTCAACACCCGTCCATACGCATCCAGCACGGCCTCCTTCATCATCTCCGACAGGGTCGGATGCGGGAATACCGTGTGCATCAGCTCTTCTTCCGTGGTCTCCAGGTTCATGGCGACGACGTAGCCCTGGATCAGCTCGGTGACCTCGGCGCCCACCATGTGGGCCCCTAACAGCTGGCCGGTCTTCTTGTCGAAGATGACCTTGACCAGGCCCTGGTCCTCCCCGAGCGCGATCGCCTTGCCGTTGCCGACGAAGGGGAAGCGGCCGACGCGGATCTCGCGGCCGCCTTCTTTCGCCTTGGCTTCGGTGAGGCCGACCGAGGCCACCTGCGGATTGCAATAGGTGCAGCCGGGGATCAGCAGCTTGTCCATGGGATGCGGGTGCAGGCCCTTGATCGCCTCGACGCAGATCACGCCTTCATGCTCGGCCTTGTGTGCGAGCATCGGGGGACCCGCGACGTCGCCGATGGCGTAGATGCCGGGGACGTTGGTCTTGCCATAGCCGTCGATCACGACACAGCCGCGCTCGGTCTTCACGCCGAGCTTTTCGAGGCCGAGATTCTCGATGTTGCCGACGACGCCGACGGCGGAGATGACGCGCTCGAACTCTGTCGTGACAGGCTTGCCCTTGCCGTCGTCGATGGTGGCGACGACGCTGTCGGCCTTCTTCTCGAGCTTGGTCACCTTGGTCGAGGACATGATCTTGATGCCCTGCTTCTCCAGGCGCTTGCGGGCAAGGCCCGCGATCTCGGCGTCCTCGACGGGCAGGATCTGCGGCAGCACCTCGACGACGGTGACCTCCGAGCCCATGGTGTGGAAGAACGAAGCGAACTCGATGCCGATCGCGCCGGAGCCGACCACCAGCAGCGATTTGGGCATCTTCTCCGGGACCATCGCCTCGAAATAGGTCCAGATCAGCTTCTTGTCGGGCTCGAGCCCCGGCAGCACGCGCGGCCGAGCGCCGGTCGCGACGATGATGTGCTTGGCCTGATAGCTCCCCTCGCCCAGCGCGCCCTTCGGCGCCTCGACGTCGGATTTCTTCACGGTGACCTTGCCGGGCGCGTCGATCGTCGCCGCGCCCCAGATCACGCTGACCTTGTTCTTCTTCATCAGGAAGCCGACGCCGTCGTTGAGCCGCTTCGAGACGCCGCGCGAGCGCTGCACCACGGCCTTCGGATCGAACGAGATGTTTTCCGCCGACAGGCCGTAATCCCCGGCGTGCTGCATGTAGTGGTAGATCTCGGCGGAGCGCAGCAGCGCCTTGGTCGGGATGCAGCCCCAGTTCAGGCAGATGCCGCCGAGATAGGATTTCTCGACGATCGCGGTCTTGAGGCCGAGCTGCGCGGCACGGATCGCGGCGACGTAGCCGCCGGGACCGGAGCCGATGATGATGACGTCGAAGGATGTGTCGGCCATGGCGGCTCCCGTTCAACTCAAGAGGCGCCGCGAGCGCGGCGCTTGACCAGAAAAGATCTCACCAGCCATTCGAGCATCACCGCCAGGACCATGACGGCCAGAGCGATGAGCACGATAGGCTGGGCGATGTTCCGTGCCAGTTGCTCGCCGGCAAAGAACGCAGAGTGCAGAAAATCGAGCCCGATCGGGTTGAGCGCGACGACGGCTCCGAGCAGCAGCGATATCCATGGCCAGCGGGTACGGACATGCAAAATTGCCCCCTCTGCCGCGGCGTCAGACCATCATCATCACGGGGTTTTCGATCAGCTGCTTGAACGCGCCGATCAGCTCGGCACCGAGCGCGCCATCGATGGCGCGGTGATCGCAGGACAGGGTCACGCTCATCATGTGCGCGATCTCGATCTTGCCGCCGCGCACGACGGGGCGCTCCTCGCTGGTGCCGACCGCGAGGATGGTGGCATGCGGTGGGTTGATCACGGCGGTGAAGTGGCTGATGCCGTACATGCCGAGGTTGGAGACGGCGGTGGTGCCGCCCTGATACTCTTCCGGCTTCAGCTTGCGGGAGCGGGCGCGCGCGGCAAAGTCCTTCATCTCGTTGGAGATGGTGGAGAGCGTCTTGGTCTCCGCTTTCCGGATGATCGGCGTGATCAGGCCGCCGGGCATCGCTACCGCAACGCCGACGTCGGAATGATGGTGCTTGACCATGCCGCTTTCGGTCCAGCTGACGTTGCAGTTCGGGATCTTCTGCAGCGCCACCGCCATCGCCTTGATGACGAAGTCGTTGACCGAGATCTTGTAGAGCGGCTTCTTTTCCTTGTCCTTGGGAGCTGCGGCATTGATCTCCTCACGCGCTGCGAGCAGCTTGCCGATGTCGCAGTCCATGGTCAGGTAGAAGTGCGGAACGTTCTGGATCGACGCGGTCAGGCGCTGCGCGATGGTGCGGCGCATGCCGTCATGCGGGACGACCTCGTAGGAGCCGGGCTCGAACAGCGACAGGATCTGCTTGTCCGACATGGTCGGAGCGATCGAGGGTGCACCGCCGGACGGTGCCGCAGCGGGTGCCTTGAGACCCTTGCCGGACTTGGCCTGCTCGACGTCGCGCGCGACCACGCGGCCGTGCGGGCCGGTGCCGGTGACCATGCCGACATCGATGCCGGCTTCTTTGGCCAGACGCCGCGCCAGCGGCGATGAGAACACGCGACCGGCATGACCGTTGCTTTGTGCGGCCGGTGCTGCGGCCTGCGGCGCAGGTGCAGCAGCGGGCGGCGGGGCCGCCTTGGGCGCGGCAGGCGCAGCTGCGGGAGCCGGCGCCGCAGCAGGAGCGTCGGCAGCTTTCGGCGGCGCGGCTGAAGCGCTGGGCTTGGCGGCACCCGCGGCCTTGACGTCCTCACCTTCGCCGGCGAGCACTGCGATCACGTCGTTGACCGGAACGTCCTGCGTGCCCTCGGGCACCAGGATCCTGGCGATCGTGCCCTCGTCGATGGCCTCGACCTCCATGGTCGCCTTGTCGGTCTCGATCTCGGCGATGACATCGCCGGATTTGACCTTGTCGCCTTCCTTCTTCAGCCATTTGGCGAGGTTGCCCTTCTCCATCGTCGGCGAGAGAGCGGGCATCAGGATGTTGATGGGCATGCTGACCTCAAGAAGAACTTTGCAAAAATTCGCCTCCGACAGCGGAGACGAACAGACCAGGTTTAGTTGCCGATATCGCCCTGCCAGAGGCGTTCATTGGCAGGGATGGAACGCCAATTCTTCATCATTGTGATGGAGCGGTCGTCGGCAAGATCGATCCAGGGAATGCCGAACTTGTCGAGGATGTCCTTGGATCCCTCGAAGGTGACGGACTCTCCGATCACCACGAGCTTCACCTTGAACAGCCCCAGCGCGCCCGCGCACATCGAGCATGGCGACAGCGTGGTGTACATGACGGTGTCATGGAACGAGATCGCGCCGGCCTCGCGCAGGCAGCTCATCTCGCCATGCAGGATCGGATTGTTCTCCTGCACGCGGTTGTTATGGCCGCGGGCGATGATCTTGTTGTCGCGCGTCAGCACGGCGCCGATCGGCAGGCCGCCCTGCGCGATCGAGGCCTCCGCCTCGCGGATCGCCTCCAGCATGAAATCGAAATGATGCGCTTCGATCGCCACGGTCAGTGCCCCTTGCCGCGCGGCGTGGTGGTGCCGGTGTCGGTCGGACGCTCGATCTCGGCCTGGAACATCTCCAGGATCCGGTTCAGTGCGTCCTCTTCGGTATATTCGCTCTCGCGCGCATAAGCACGCGCAGCATGACGGGCGAGATCGACCAGCAGCAAGCCCCACATGTCGGGCTCCTCGAAGGCCCGCTGGAACGCCATCGACAGCCCGCCGTCCAGCACGAACACGCGCAGGATCTCGACCGCGTCGTCGCGGGCAAGGACGTCGGGTGGTAACGGCTGCTCCTTCGGGCCCGCCATGGTCTACCTGTAGCAGACGGCTTTGGCGGCCTCGACCACCTCAGCCACCGAAGGCAGCGCGAGCTTCTCCAGGTTCGCCGCATAGGGCATCGGCACGTCCTTGCCGGAGACGCGCGCAACCGGCGCGTCCAGATAGTCGAAGGCGTGCTCCATGATGCGCGCGGCGATCTCGGCGCCGACGCCGCTCTGGGCCCAGCCCTCTTCCACCGTGACGGCGCGGCCGGTCTTCTTCACCGAGTTGATGATGGTCTCGGTGTCCATCGGGCGCAGCGTGCGCAAATCGATCACTTCGGCCTCGATGCCCTCCTTGGCGAGTTCGTCGGCGGCCTTCAGCGCGTAGGTCATGCCGTTCGACCAGGAGACGATGGTGACGTGACTGCCGGTGCGCACGATTCGAGCCTTGCCGATCGGGATGATGAAATCATCGAGCTTCGGCACCTCGCCGGTGTGGCCGTAGAGCACCTCGTTCTCGAGGAAGATCACCGGATTGGGATCGCGGATCGCAGCCTTGAGAAGGCCCTTGTAATCGGCGGCCGAGAACGGCGCGACGACCTTGAGGCCGGGGACGTTCGAGTACCAGGCCGAATAATCCTGGCTGTGCTGGGCGGCGACGCGCGCGGCCGCACCATTGGGCCCGCGGAACACGATCGAGCAGCCCATCTGGCCGCCGGACATATAGAGCGTCTTGGCCGCGGAGTTGATGATCTGGTCGATCGCCTGCATCGCGAAGTTGAAGGTCATGAACTCGACGATGGGCTTGAGGCCCGTCATGGCGGCGCCGACGCCGACGCCGGCAAAGCCGTGCTCGGTGATCGGGGTGTCGATCACGCGCTTGGCGCCGAATTCCTGAAGCAGGCCCTGCGTCACCTTGTAGGCGCCCTGATATTCGGCGACTTCCTCGCCCATCACGAAGACGTCGGCGTCGCGGCGCATCTCTTCGGCCATGGCGTCGCGCAAGGCTTCGCGGATCGTCTGCGTGATCATCTCGGTGCCGGCAGGCACCTCGGGATCGGGCTCGGCGACGGCCTGCGGCGCCGGCGCGGCTTTGGGCGCGGGCGCCTCGGCCTTTGCGGCGGCAGGCGGTGCGGACTCGGCGGCCTTCTGCGCCGCAGGCGCAGGCGCCTTGGCGAGGTCGTCGGCGCTTTCACCGTCGGCGAGGATGGTCGCGATCGGCGTATTCACCGCGACGTCAGCAGTGCCCTCGGGGATCAGGATCTTGCCGAGCGTGCCCTCGTCGGTCGCTTCGACCTCCATGGTCGCCTTGTCGGTCTCGATCTCGGCGATGACATCACCCGACTTGATCGTCTCGCCCTCTTTTTTCAGCCATTTGGCGAGGTTGCCCTTCTCCATCGTGGGCGACAACGCGGGCATCAGCACTTGAATTGGCATATCGGCTCCAAAAGAAAGCTTGCGCGCGTTCAGCGGTAAATGTCGGTCCAGAGCTCGGCGGCATCCGGCTCGGGATCATGCTGGGCGAAATCTGCGGACGCGTTGACGATGTCGCGCACCTCGGCGTCGATCGCCTTGAGGTCGGCCTCGCTGACCTTGGCGGCCAACAGGCGGTTGCGCACCTGCTCGATCGGGTCCTGGTCGTGGCGGACCTTCTCGACTTCCTCGCGCGTGCGATATTTTGCAGGGTCGGACATCGAGTGGCCGCGATAGCGGTAGGTCTGCATCTCCAGGATGAAGGGGCCCTTGCCAGCGCGGCACCAGGCCGCAGCCTCCTCGCCCGCGGCCTTGACGGCGCGGACGTCCATGCCGTCGATCTGCTTGCCGGGGATGTTGAACGACGCGCCGCGCTTGGAGAAATCCTGCTGTGCCGAGGCGCGCGAGACAGATGTGCCCATGGCGTAGCGGTTGTTCTCGATGACGTAGATCACCGGCAGCTTCCAGAGCTCCGCCATGTTGAAACTCTCATAGACCTGGCCCTGGTTGGCCGCGCCGTCGCCGAAATAGGTGACGCTGACATTGCCGTTACCGCGATAATTGTTGGCGAAGGCGAGACCCGTGCCGAGCGAGACCTGGGCGCCGACGATGCCGTGGCCGCCGTAGAAGTGCTTCTCCTTGCTGAACATGTGCATGGAGCCGCCCTTGCCCTTGGAATAACCGCCGCGGCGGCCCGTGAGCTCGGCCATTACGCCGTTGGCATCCATCCCGGTGGCAAGCATGTGGCCGTGATCGCGATAGCCGGTGATGACCTGATCGCCCTGCTTCAGGGCCATCTGCATGCCGACCACCACGGCCTCCTGGCCGATATAGAGGTGGCAGAAGCCGCCGATCGCGCCCATGCCGTAGAGCTGGCCGGCCTTTTCCTCGAACCGCCGGATCAGGAGCATGTCGCGGAGCGCCTTGAGCTCCTGCTCCCTGGTGAATTCCGGGGGCGAACCGCCGTCGGTCTTGTCTTGTGTCGTGCTTGCGGCGGCTTTCTTGGGTGCGGCCATAGGAATTCCGGGTCAGAGAAAACTTTCGTCCTCTCTAACCCAACTCAAACGGGCGCGAAAGCGCTGCGGCGACGCGGCACAGGTTTCGTTATGCCGCACTGCAACGTGATCGAAATATTGCACAACGTTTGGCGCTCATCGGGCAACATTAGCTCCAAACTCACGGCAAGGTGTGTGGCGAGCCAGATCGCAGACACGCCGAGGTCATTCGCGCGACGGCACCGCGCTCTGCGCATATCATGGTCGCGTCGGATCGACGGAATCAGCGAGGGGTCGCTGTGCTCGGGGAGGCAGCAGCGCGCGCCAAGCCCGCATTACTTCGCCGGGATCATCCGAACGAGATCGCGCGGATTGACATAGTCGAGCTGGTAGCGCGCCCGCTCGTCCAGCATGTCGGGGTCGATCCGCTCGGACCGCAGCAGCGACACCCGCTGCTCGCTCCTGGCGCGCTCGCGCTTGAGCTGGGCCAGCTCGCTGGTCAGGGCGATGATCTCCTGGTCGAGTTCCTGGCGGGCGTTGAGGCCGTATTTGCCGGTATAGGCGTTGACGCCGAAATAGCCGACGATGGCGGCTGCCATCGCGTAGAGGGCAAGACCGGTCAGGATCGATTTCAAGCGCGCGCGGGAGACCATCCTGGGAACATGGGACAGGTTGGTTAAGGGAGTGCTAATTGCCCTGCCCGCCCGCTGGAATTGAAGCGTGACAGACGCGCACTGTCTCAGCGGCCGTCATGCCCGGCCTTGTGCCGGGCATCCACGTCCTTCGTCGCAAGAACGTGGATGGCCGGGACAAGCCCGGCCATGACGGAGCGTTTTTGGGCCTCAGCCGTGGTGCTTGGCGACGTGCGCGGCGAAGGCGTCGATATAGGCCTGGAGCACCGGCTTCAGCGACTCCTTGACCAGATTGCCGTCCGCGTCGAAGGCATCGCCGACCGCGTTCAGATAGGCCTCCGGCTGCTGCATGATCGGGCCGGAGATACCCGGCAGGATGTTCTGCAGCGTCTTTGCGGCGCTGACGCCGCCGAGCGGGCCCGGTGAATTCGAGACGATGCCGACCGGCTTGCCGTTGAACGAGCTCTTGCCATAGGGCCGCGACGCCACGTCGATGGCGTTCTTCAGCACACCCGGGATGGCGCGGTTGTATTCCGGCGTGACGAAAATGACGCCGTCCGACTTCTGCAGCTTGTCGCGGAAGGCCAGCCAGTCCGCGGGCGGCGCGCCCTCGAGGTCCTGATTGAAGAACGAGATGCCGGCCGGCGTGACGACCTCGAGCTTGAGCGTATCAGGCGCAAGCTTGGCCAGTGCATTGGCGATCTTCAGCGAAAAGCTGTCCTTGCGCAGGCTGCCGGCGATCGTGACGATGTTGTAGGCCATGAGGTGTCCTTGAGGGCTTGAGCTGGAGTGCCGCGACGGCACTTAATCGATCTCGCGCGATGGATGCAAGTGCATGAACCGGCCGGATTTGGAAACGCTGCGTTTCGCGGAAGCAGACGATTGGGGCAGTCCGGGGCTACGATTGATCCGCAACATTCGTTCCAAACAAATCAGGCCGCCAAGCGGCGGCCCGATCTTTCGCAAATGTCCAACTCCGGTCAGATCGTCGGATTCCACGCCGACGGGATCAGGCGGTACTTGGCGCCGTCCTTCTCGACATGGCCGACCGACGGGAACGTGAAGTGGAAGCCGATGACGGTCGCCTTCTCCGCCGCCGCCATGTCGTAGAATTTGTGGCGCGTCTCCTGTGCCAGCGCGGCATCGTTGTCGAACATCACGTGCCAGTCGGGATTGCGCAGGAAGAATTCCGGAATGTTGGTGACATCCGACTGGATCAGCACCTTGGCATCGCCGGAGGCGACGGCGAACGAGGTGTGGCCCGGCGTGTGCCCAGGCGTCGCAATCGAGGTGATGCCCGGCGCAACCTCCTTGCCCCACGCGAATTTGGTGACCTTGGACTCGAGGCCGGCGAAGGTCTTCTTCACGTTGGCGAAGTAGCTCTTCATCATCGGGTTGGACTCGGCCTTGGCCGCGTTGTCCTCACTGGTCCAGAACTCCCAGTCCTTGCCCGGCACCATGATCTCCGCATTGGGAAATGCGAGCGCGCCGTCGGCGAGACGGATGCCGTTGGTGTGATCGGGATGCAGATGCGAGAGCAGCACGACGTCGACGTTCTTGGGATCGACGCCGGCAGCCTGGAGATTTTGGAGGGTGCGACCGACGGCGCCCTTGCTCGCCTCGAGATTGGCGACGCCGTTGCCGGTGTCGATCAGCACCAGCTTGGAGCCGGTATTGATGAGTTGCGGGTTGAACGGCACCGTAACCATGCCCTTCGGCATGTAGGCCGCCTCGCCTGCGGCCAACGCTTCCTCCTTCGGCTTGTTGGCGACGAGCTTGTGCGGCATCGGGAAGGTGCGCGCGCCGTCGTTGATCGAGGTGCACTCGTAGCTGCCGACCTTGTAGCGATAGAAGCCCGGCGCCTGCGTCGCGGCTTGCGGTACCGCGGCATTGACGGCGGCCGGTCGAAGGCCGGTGATTGCGGCAGCACCGACGGCAGCGGCGCCTGCGAGCAAATGACGGCGATTGAGATCGGTCATGGAGAGGTCCTCTTCTGAGCCCTTGCGGTTTTCCGCATTCAATGGCGGCGGAATAATCTCCCGCTTCGCTCAGAAGGCAAGCCCATCCTGCGGTGACCTGCCGTCGCAGATCACGATTATTTATTTGGGTTGATGAGGAATTTTTCGCCTATCGCCTGTCTGCGCCAATATCGCTTCGGCGCTTGGCCGTAGACTCGCTTGAAGGCGTGCCCGAAGGCGCTTTCCGACGAATATCCCAACCGCGCGGCGATTGCAGAAACGCTGGCGCCGAGCCGCAGGTGGTCGCGTGCCAGCCGCATGCGCCAGCGAAGCAGGTAGTCGAGCGGCGCCAGCCCGACCAGGGACTTGAACCGCTTCGAAAACGCAGATCGCGACATTGCGACCGCGCCGGCCAATGCGTCCAGGGTCCAGGGGTGAGCGGCGTCTGCGTGCATCAACCCAATTGCCTTGCCGATCCGGGCATCGACCAGCGCATTGATCCATCCGAGCCCCTCGCCGTCGGTCTGATCCAACGCCGCACGGAGCACCTGGACCAGCAGGACGTCGGCCAGCCTGTTGGTGAGCACCGCCGCTCCAATTCCCGTCCCCCTGATTTCGAGGTCGAGAATCCCGAGCGTGGACTGAATGACGGACGCCGGCGGACTGCGTGACGGTAAGAGCAGAAAGCGCGGAAGCGCGTCGAGCAGCAATTCGGCGTCCGACGCTTCGAAGCCGAAACTGCCGGCGAGCAACACGGTATCGCCGCCGGCGTGGCGCGCGACGTCCGACTGCGCCCAATCGAACGCCGCGATACCATCCTCGGGAGCAAGATGTTCGTCGTTGGCCAGAATATAGGCCGGCGCATTGGAGAGAAGAAAGCAGTCGCCGGAGGCGAGCTGATGACGGGCTTCATCGCCGAAATCGATCCAGCATTCGCCTTGAATGACCGCGCCGAACTTCAGGTCGGATTTTGCCGGGAACCGATACGACCACCTGCCGCCCGCCTCGAACCTCGTACATCGCGCGGCGCGAACGTCCAGGAGTGAGAAGACCTGAGACAGAGGGTCCGTGGTCTTGGGGTCCGAGGTCTTGGGGTCCAAGATTTTGGGGTCCAACGTCCTGCCCAGATGCTTGTCCAAGGCTTGATCCGATCTCGACGATTTTCGACCCGCCTGAGCATAGATCATCCTCGTTTCCGATGCGACGTTCGTCCCGCAAACGAACTGAACGGAACTGCCATGACGGGTACCGCAGGCAAGGTCATCGCCATCACGGGCGCCAGCAGCGGAATTGGCGAAGCGACCGCCCGGCATCTCGCAGAGCACGGCGCCATCGTGGTCCTCGGCGCGCGACGCTCCGACAGACTGGAGACGCTTGCCGCGAGCATCGTCTCGAAGGGCGGAAAGGCGTCCTATCTCGTCACCGACGTCAGGCAGCGCCAGGATGTTGCCGCCCTCGTCGGACTTGCAACAGAGCGATACGGGAAGCTGGACGTCCTGATCAACAATGCGGGGATTGCCCCGATCTCCCGCCTCGACGACCTCCGGGTCGACGACTGGGACGACATGATCGACGTGAATGTGAAGGGCGTGCTCTACGGGATTGCCGCGGCCTTGCCTGTCTTTCGACGTCAGGGCTTCGGTCATTTCGTCAACACGCTGTCGACCGCCGGGATCAGGATCGTTCCGACAATGGCAGTCTATGCGGGGTCGAAGAACGCGGTCAGGGCGATTTCCGAGGGGCTTCGTCAGGAGGCCGGTCCGTCGCTGCGAGTGACGACCATCTCTCCCGGTTATGTCGACACCGAGCTCCCCTCCTCGATGACGGATTCCGAGCTAAGGCAACAGGGACAGACGGCCATGAAGGCAATCGCCATTCCGGCGAGTGCCATCGCCGAAGCCATCGCTTTTGCGATACGCCAACCGGACAATGTGGACGTCGGCGAGATCGTTGTCCGCCCAACTGCCCAGGCGTGATGCGTCGATCGAGCCGCCGCGCCCCGCCCTGGAATCATCCGCCCTCGCACGCCCCGACTATTTGTTCGGGTTGACGAGGAATTTCTCGCCGGTGGCCCGTTTGGCGTACACGGCGATGTTGGCGGGATCGAGCACCTCGGTCAGCGACACCACCTTGGTGTAATGACTGGCGAAGGTGGTCTTGAGCTCGGACGCAACGCGCTGACGCAGGCGGCCGATCTCGGCCGGACCGATATTCTGGAGGAACGGGGTCAACAGCCAGCCGCCGACGCCCCAGGTCAGTCCGAACGACCGGCTCAATTCGGTCGGACGGTTGTCGAGGCTGCCGTAGATATAGATCTGCTTGTACACGTTGGAGCCGTAGCGGCTGTATTCCTTCGCGGTCTTGTTGGCCGCAACTTCCATGGCGGTCAGAATCTGGCTGGCCAGCTTGCCGCCGCCGATGGCGTCGAAGGCGATCGTGGCGCCGGTCTCGACCAGCGCATTGGTAAGATCGTCCGTGAAACCAGGCGCGCTGGAATCGACGACGTGCTTGGCGCCGATCTTGTGCAGGATATCGGCCTGCTCCTTGCTCCTGACGATGTTGACGAGGCCGATGCCGTCCTTGATGCAGATCTTGTTGAGCATCTGGCCGAGATTGGACGCAGCCGCCGTGTGCACGAGCGCCTTGTGGCCCTCCCGCCGCATCGTCTCGGTCATGCCGAGCGCGGTCAGCGGATTGACGAACCAGGACGCACCGTCGGCGGCCGTGGTGCCCGCCGGCAGTTCCATGACGTCGCGGACCTTCAGCACGCGGTACTGCGTGTACATCGCGCCGCCGATCATCGACACCGTCTTGCCCATCAGCGCCTTTGCTGCGTCCGAAGATCCGGTCCGGATGACCGTGCCGGCGCCCTCGTTGCCGACCGGCAGCGACTGATCAAGCCGGGCTGCCATCATCCGCATCGCAGCCTCCGGCATCGTCGCGGTGATGACCGGCATCTCCCTGGTGCCGGAAGCCTTGGCGGCCGACATGTCGGCCGGTCCGATCAGGAGCCCGAGGTCGGAGGGGTTGATCGGCGTCGCCTCGACGCGGACCACGACCTCGTCGTCAGCCGGCTCCGGAGTCGGGACATTCACGAGGGACAATTCCAGCTCGCCGCTCTTCTTCAGCAGCGAACGCAGTTGCAGTCCGGTCTGGCCGTCGCTCATGTCGATCCTCCCCTATCCGTCTTTTCGCGAGTCGAAGCGCTGGCTTATGCCAGCGCCTTCAGTGCCGCCCTGCCGCCGTACAGCGCCTGCTTGCCGAGCTGCTGCTCGATGCGCAGGAGCTGGTTGTATTTGGCGGTGCGATCGGAACGTGCAAGGGAGCCGGTCTTGATCTGACCGCAATTGGTGGCGACCGCGAGGTCGGCGATGGTGGAATCCTCGGTTTCGCCGGAGCGGTGCGACATCACCGAAGTGTAGCCGGCCTTGTGCGCCATCTCGACGGCGGCGAGCGTCTCGGTCAGCGTGCCGATCTGGTTGACCTTGATCAGGATCGAGTTGGCACGGCCCGCCTTGATGCCGTCGGCGAGACGCTTGACGTTCGTGACGAAGAGATCGTCGCCGACGAGCTGGCACGTCTTGCCGATCAGATCGGTGATCTCCTTCCAGCCGTCCATGTCGTCCTCCGACATGCCGTCCTCGATGGTGACGATCGGATAGCGCGAGACGAGGTCTGCGAGATACTTGGCCTGCTCGGAGATCGACCGGGTCTTGCCCTCGCCTTCATAGACGTATTTGCCGTCCTTGAAGAACTCGGTCGAGGCGCAGTCGAGGCCGAGCACGATGTCGGTGCCCGCCTTGAAGCCGGCCTTGCCGATCGCGTTCATCACGAAGTCGAGCGCGGCGTCGGCCGACGGCAGGTTCGGGGCAAAGCCGCCCTCGTCGCCGACATTGGTGTTGTGGCCGGCCTTCTTCAGCTCCGACTTCAGCGTGTGGAAGACTTCGGCGCCATAGCGCAGGCCTTCGGCGAAGGAGGACGCGCCGACGGGCAGGATCATGAACTCCTGGAAGTCTATCGGGTTGTCGGCGTGCACGCCGCCATTGATGATGTTCATCATCGGCACCGGCAGGAGGCGCGCCGAGGTGCCGCCGACGTAGCGATAGAGCGGCATGTCGAGCGAGTTCGCCGCCGCCTTGGCGCAGGCGAGCGAGACGCCGAGGATGGCGTTGGCCCCGAGCCGGCTCTTGTTCGCGGTGCCGTCGAGGTCGATCATGATCTGGTCGATCTGGGCCTGCTGCTCGGCATCGAGGCCGCTGAGCGCCTCGAAGATCTCGCCATTGACGGCGCCGACCGCCTTGGTGACGCCCTTGCCGAGATAGCGGGCCTTGTCGCCGTCGCGCAGTTCCACGGCTTCATGGGCGCCGGTGGAGGCGCCCGACGGCACCGCGGCCCGGCCGAGCGCGCCGTCTTCCAGCACGACATCGACCTCGACGGTGGGATTGCCGCGGCTATCGAGGATTTCGCGTCCGATGATGTCGATGATGGCGGTCATGAGGGCCTCTTTTCCGGAAACAAAGGGGGCAGTTGGCGGTGCTTCTACCGCAATGCATCGAAGTGGAAAAGGCCGGGTGACGGCCGCCCGATGATTGGCTAAGAGGGCCAGACGGAGGCGGCCTCATGTCGAAAAAGCCCAGCAAAACGAACAACTCACCTTCTTTGCAGCTCGGCCGCGCCGTGGAATGGCCCGATACGCCGGAGAAGGCGAAGCTCGACCGCGTGCCCAACCCGCAAGCCGGGACCGACTATCTGGTCCGGTTCACCGTGCCGGAATTCACCTCGCTCTGCCCGGTCACGGGCCAGCCGGATTTCGCGCATCTGATGATCGACTACGCGCCCGGCCCCTGGCTGCTGGAGTCGAAATCGCTCAAGCTCTACATCGCGAGTTTCCGCAATCACGGCGCCTTCCACGAGGATTGCACCGTCATGATCGGCAAGCGCATCGCCAGCGAGATCAAGCCGAAATGGCTGCGCATCGGCGGCTACTGGTATCCGCGCGGCGGCATTCCGATCGACGTGTTCTGGCAGACCGGCAGCGTACCGAAGGGCCTGTGGGTGCCGGAGCAAGGCGTCGCGCCCTATCGTGGGCGGGGTTGATTTTCGACGGCTCGCGGGCAGATCAATGCCCGCTCAGCACCAGCGTCTGGATCGGCAGCAGCAGGGCCTGGATCCGCAACAGCATGGCGTGAACAAGTCCGGTCGCATCGACGACATGCAATGCGAAGCTCTTCAACGAGCCGACTTTCCCGGACGAGATCAGGTCGTGATTGCTGGTATAGGCGTTGGCGACACAACTGCTGCCGGGCGTCACGCCCTCCAGCCCGCCCTTGTAGATCGGCTCCATGAAGACAAGAATGGTGCCCGGACGCGCGACCTGCTGCGCCTCGATCAGTTGTTCGCCGCCCCTGAACTGGCCCGCCGCGATGTAGTCTTGCACGCCTGTCACCACCATCGGGATGATCGTCCACGGCCTGGAGATGCAGGTGGCTTCGGCGACCATTCCGACCTTCAGGACTTGAGCCTCGATCTGCCCAAATCCTGCCATCAGAGCACGCCGTCCTGCCTCTTCCGGAATTAGAACACCGGCCGAACGTATCATTGGATTGACAATATCGCCCGGCCTCAGTCCGAACTGCTCGACCCGTCCGTCAACGCCCGCGCGAATGAACGTCTTGTCAAGATCGACCTGGGCTTCGGCCAGCGCCGCCTCTGCGCTCGCCTTTTCCGCCGGGAGCAGAGCGCTCAGTCGAGTCAACGCGGATTGCCTGGAAGCGGTCGCGGCGTCGAGAGCGCCCTGGCGACCTGCAACGGCGACACCGAGCTTTTCGATGTCGCGTTGCGGAACGATTCCTGGATTTCGCTTCTGCAATTCAGTTTTGGTATCAAGCTCGTCCTGCGCCTGCTGCAGCGAGCCCTTTGCCTCCTGAAGCTGGCCGTCCGCCTTCATGACATCGGCTTGCGCCGCCAGCATGGCGGCATCGACTTCGGCGATCTTGCGCTTCGCGGTCAGGAGCGCGGCTTGCTGCTTGGCGCTGTCGAGTCTGAAAAGTACATCACCTTGCTTCACGTCCGCGCTGACATCGACATGAACCTCCGCGACCCGGCCTGTAACTTCGGAGACGATGGGAACAGTCCGATAGTACAGCGTCGCCGACGAGGTCGACGGATGAAAATAGAAGATCATCGTGATCAGAGAGACTGTCAGCATCAGGCAGGCGATGATGCCAAATCGCAGCTCGAACCAGACCGAATACAGCGTGATTTCGTGCCCGATGCGCTTCCCCTGCCGATAGCGGCGGTAGAGGTAGTCGGGAAATATCGTCAGGAGCGAGCAGATGAGCTGCTGCCGGTTTGATGGACACCAGGTTAAGCTAATCTCACCTTACGCTCGAACTCAACGGGGCTGAGATAGCCGATGGTCGAATGACGCCGGACGGCGTTATAGAACCGCTCGATGTAGTCGAACACATCTGCTCTTGCCTCGTTCCTGGTGCGATAGGTCTTGCGCTCGGTGCGCTCGGTCTTCAACGACGAGAAGAAGCTCTCCATCGCCGCGTTGTCCCACACATTGCCGGATCGGCTCATGCTGCAAACGATCCCGCTGTCGGCCATCAGGCGCTGGAACTGTTCGCTGACGTATTGGCTGCCGCGATCGGAATGATGCATCAAAGCATCCGGGTTGCCGCGGCGCCAGACTGCCATCAACAGGGCATCGGCAACCAATTGCGCTGTCATACTAGAGCTCATCGACCAGCCGACCACACGGCGCGAGAACAGGTCGATCACGGCCGACACGTAGAGCCAGCCCTCGGCGGTCCAGATGTAGGTGAAGTCGGCGATCCACTTCTGGTTCGGCCGCTCAGCCACAAACTGACGATCCAGAAGGTTCGCCGGCACGTTCGCTATCTGCCGGTCGCCTTCGTCCTTCGGCAGGCGCCGGCGCCTTGGTCTCGCCCGCAAGGCCTGCAGGCGCATCAGCCGCTCGATTCGATGCAGGCCGCAGTCGACGCCGTCTGCCAGAAGGTCTCTCCAGACGCGCCGTGCGCCATAGGTCCGGTCGCTGGCAACGAAGCTCGCCTTGACCCTCTGGCCTACCGTCTCGTCGCTTCGGGATCTGGCGCTGGGCGATCGGTTCAGCCAGGCATGGAAGCCCGACCGCGATACGCCCATTGCTTCGCATAGCCATGCCACCGGCCAGATGGTCCGGTGCTTCGCGATGAAGCCGAACTTCATGTCGCTTCCTTCGCGAAGTAGGCAGCGGCCTTTTTTAGGATGTCCCGCTCCGCCTTCAGCTTGGTGACCTCGCGCCGCAGCCGCTCGATCTCCAATTGCTCAGGCTTCATTTGCCCGTGGCCGGGGAAGGCCTGAACGGGATCGGAGCCGAACTCCTTCACCCATTTGCGCAGCACGTTCTCATGAACCCCCAGGTCGCGGCCGGCTTGCGCCACCGACACCCCTCGTTCCCTGACAAGCTTGACCGCCTCGACCTTGAACTCTCGACTGAACTTCCGTCTCTGCATGACCACCTCCGGCTTCATGAAACACCCAATCTCGGTGTCCATCAAACCGGCAGCAGCTCAAGAGAAGCAGCTCAAGCATGGCCGGCCACCTCGCTCTTGGCGCTCCCCAGCTTGGCATCGCCGGCCGCAGAAGTTTGCGCGGCAGCAGCGTCGTTCGGCGGCTCTGTCGGATCCTGCTCAGGCGCGACGCCCGCCATCTTCTCGACCGATCCGGCAATCTTGCGTAGCGGCGTGCTGAAGTCCGGCAGATCGATCATGGCGAGGAACAAGCCGATCACCCAGAACAGATGGTTGTGCGTGAACAGCGCCAACAGCCCCGCACGGCCACGATCTCAAATTGGAACTTCTGTGACTTGTGGGCCATCCGCTCCGGCATCGTGTGCAGGTGCAAATAGAAATTCCCGACCGCGAGAACGGCGCCGATCAGCACGATGCCAACGACGACCAGCAGGACGTCGGTGTCCCCAGGCGCGGTGATGAAGGAAGGTAGGTGATGGGGGGCGGCGGGATGGAGCGGTTCACTCAAGCGGCTCTCCCTGAAATTGCATTGGGAGCCAACCGCCCCAAATTCATTGTTTCACAATGGGGGAACTTGGCAAGCGCAAAGCCACCCTCAATCGTTCAATGACACGCTCCCTGCCTCAATAGGCGCTGAGCAGGTCGACCTTCGCATTCGCGAGAACGAGTCGCCGCGCCAGGATCGCAGCGAGGTTGCGCATGATCTTCAGCGACGTTTCCGGGTGCAGCCGGCGATAGTCGGCAAAGCTGTCGAGCGGCAACTCGAGGCAGGTGACGGGGGTGTCGGCCAAAACGTCGGCGCTGCGGCCCTGCCCCAGGATCGCCATTTCCCCGAACTCCATGCCCGGGCCGAGAGAGGCGAGGCGTACGCCGCTCCGCAGCTTGACGCTCACCATCCCGCTTTGGAGGAAGAACAGCGAATTGGCCACCTCGCCGGCGGCGACAATACGCTGGCCGGCCGCGTAGTGCCGCGTGGTCGAGAGCTTGACGATCGCCGCGATCTCCTCCGCATCGAGTTCCGCGAGCAGCGCCTGCTCGCCGAGATGCGCGCTCTCCTTCACGTCGGTGAAGCCGCCGAAGCGGTAGATGACCTGATCCTCGGCCCATTCGATGGCGTCGTCCAGCAGCGTGAAGCGCCGCAGCCGGCGCGGCTCGGCCGTGCGTGCGGCGATCGCCGCCCATACCGCAGAAGTCTCCTCGAAGCCGGACAGAATCGCGGTGACGCCGGCACCGCCGAGTGCGGTCAGTGTCTCGCCAAGAAGTTCCGCGCCGGCTGCGGTGATGTCGGGGACACGGCGAAAATCGATGATCAGCAGGGGCGCGTTTGGCGGCTCGCTGGTGAGCCGTCGCGTCAGGTAGTCGATGGTGCCGAAATTCATCGCCCCGACCAGTTCGAGCACGCGGATGTCGCTGTGGCGTTCGTCGAGGATCTGCTGCTCGCGCGGCTGGCGGCTGCGGCGCGAGGAGATGCCGTAGACGTCGTAGTCCGCCATGATGCTGGTGCGGACGTCGGCGTTGCGGTTGAGCATGTGCAGGTCGAACCGCGCCGACAGCGCTTCACAGACCTTGAGACCGCGCACGCTGTTGAAGTGATTGTCCAGCAGCGGCGAGAAGGTGCCGAGCCCCAGTTGCGAAGGCAGCGCGGCGACAATGCCGCCGCCGACACCGCTCTTGGCGGGAATGCCGACGCGATAGGTCCACTCGCCGGCATAATCGTACATGCCCGAACTCGTCATCACCGACAGCGTGCGGGCGACGATGTGCGGCGTGATCACCTGGACTCCCGTTACGGAATTGATGCCACGGTTGGCCAGCGTTGCCGCCATCACCGCGAGGTCGCGCGCGGTCACCAGGATGGCGCATTGGCGGAAATAGACGTCGAGCACGGCGTCGACGTCATCCGGCAGCACCGCGTAATTCCGCAGCAGCCAGGCAATGGCGCGGTTGCGGTTGCCGGTTGCCGTCTCCGAGGCATGGACGGCATCGTCGACGCCGAGCTCGCGGCCGGCGAACGCGCTGAGCTTCGAGCGGACACGCTCGAAGGCCCCCTTCCCATCCACCTCGTAGATCAGACCCGAGCAGGCGATCGCGCCGGCATTGACCATGGGGTTGAAGGGACGATTGTCGTTGGTGAGCCGGATCGAGTTGAAAGCCTCGCCGCTCGGCTCCACCCCGATGGTGGCCGCGACGCGCTCTTCACCAACCGTCTCCAGCGCCAGCGCAAAGACGAAGGCTTTCGAGACCGACTGGATCGTGAACGGCGCGTCGCTGTCGCCGACCTCATAGATGTGCCCGTCGATCGTGACGAGCGCGATCCCGAAATGGTCAGGGTTGGCGCGCTTCAGCTCGGGGATGTAGTCGGCGAGCTCACCGGTATTGTCGGCCCTGAATTCGGCGTGGCAATCGGTCAGGAAACGCCGCAGTGGCGGCTTGGTGGAATATCCGGTCGTCCGGGTCGCGCCGGCTGCGCCGGGCAAACGGTTGGGCTGGGCGTCCACGATCTCGCACCTCGATTTGCCCAGAATAAAAGCAATTCGTGTGCCATGTATACGGAGCCGACGGTGTCGTGGTGGGGGTCCACGCCCGCATAATGTATCGACTGGAGCTCAGCGCGCATCCCCGGGGGCCCGCTGCTTCAGCAGCCGGGCGCAGACGAAGCCCAGCACCACCATGATCGCAGCGCTCGCGAACAGGGTCGGCATCTTGCCGCCATGCTGGAGCCCGAGGCCGTAGGCGAGCGGTCCGACCGTCTGTCCCATGAAAAAGAAGAACGAGTGCAGCGACAGCGCGGTGGCGCGTGCCTCCACCGAGAGCTCGCTGGCGAACACCTGCAGGCAGCCATGGGCGATGTAGAAGCCCCAGCCCATCACGATGAGATTCAGCGCCTGCACTTCCCAGCGCGGGCCGAAGGCGACGGCGACGAGCTGCGAGGCGACCAGCGTCATGCCCGCGATCATCATGCCCTTGACGCCGAGCCACGGCAGCAGGCGCGACACCGTCAGCGTGTAGAACAGGCCGCCGACCGCAAAGCCCGCGATGACCATGCCGGCGATCGAGAGCGAGGTCTGCCCCTGCTCGAACAGGAACGAGGCGATATAGGGAAACAGGCCGAGCACGCAGCAGCCTTCGATGAACACCGCCGAATAGCAGACATAGGCGTTCGGATTGGTGAAGATGGTGCGATAGCCGGCCTTCAGCGCCGACAGGCTCGTCTTCGGCGGGTGCTTAACCTTGGCGCCGCGAAAGCCGGCAGCGACGGCGATCGACGCCACGATCACGAGCACGCCGAGCACCGCGAGCACGCCGCGCCAGCCGAGAAAATCGCCGATCAGGCCGGAGGCCGAGGCGCCGAGCAAATTGCCGGTCATGGCGCCGGCCAGCGTTCGGCTGATCGCGACCTGGCGTTTCTCGGGCCCGACGAGATCGCTGGTCAGGCTCAGCGCCACCGGAAACACGCCGCCGGAGCCGATGCCGGCGAGGATGCGGGTCGCAAACAGAACCGAGAACGAGGTCGAGAATGCGCCCAGGATGTTGGCGAGGCCGAGCAGCGCGAGGCAGCCGATCATCAGCCGGGTTTTGCCGAACAGATCGGCGGCGGCGCCAACGATCGGCTGGATGATCGAGAAGGTGAAGGCGAACACCGCGGCAAAGCCTGCGGCGGTGGCGATGCTGACGCCGAAATCCTCGGCGACATGCGGCAGCACCGGGTCGAGCGCGCGCGCCGACAAGGCTGCGGCAAAGCTCGCGCCTGAGATGACGTAGAGCGCTGTCGGCAAGCCGTGATCGTGCGGCTGCGCCTCGCTCTTCTGCATCAGCGCGAGTTCTTTGCCAGCGCGTCGAACGCCATCAGCCTTGCGATCAGCCCCTCGAACTCGCGCAGCGGCACCATGTTGGGACCGTCCGAGGGCGCACGGTCCGGGTCGGGATGGGTCTCGATGAAGACGCCGGCGACGCCGACCGCGACGGCCGCACGCGCGAGCACCGGCACGAACTCACGCTCGCCGCCCGAGGAAGCCCCCTTCCCGCCCGGCTGCTGCACCGAATGGGTGGCATCGAAGATCACGGGCGCGCCGGTGGTGCGCGCCAGGATCGGCAGCGCGCGCATGTCGGAAACCAGCGTGTTGTAGCCGAAGGAGACGCCGCGTTCGGTGACGAGCACGTTGGGATTGTTCGCGCCGGTGATCTTGCTCACCACATTGGTCATGTCCCAAGGCGCCAGGAACTGCCCCTTCTTGACATTGACGACCTTGCCGGTCGCGGCGGCAGCGAGCAGCAGATCGGTCTGCCGGCACAGGAAGGCAGGGATCTGCAACACGTCCACCGCCTGCGCCACCTCGGCGCATTGCGCGGCATCGTGCACGTCGGTCAGGACAGGCAGGCCGAGCGAGGCGCGGATCTCGGCGAAGATCGGCAGCGACTGCGCGAGGCCCAGTCCGCGCGCAGCGGACGCGCTGGTGCGGTTGGCCTTGTCGAAGGAGGTCTTGTAGACGAGGCCGATCTTCAGCCGCGCGGCGATCTCCTTCAGCGCGGAAGCCACCTCAAGCGCATGCTGACGGCTTTCGAGCTGGCAAGGTCCGGCAATGATCGAGATCGGCAGATCATTGCCGAACTTGACCGTGCCAATGGTGACGACTGGCGCCGCCGAATGCGAAGAGCTCAAGGCCAATCCCTCGTTTCGGCGCGACCATAGCCGCGATCGGGGTCGGATCAACCCTATTCGCCCGGGACTGCTTGAATATCAGGGTTGCGCCGGGGCTCCCCGGCGCCTCCCTCGCAGGAGCTGCTACTTGACCGAGGAGAACGCGGTCGGCGTCAGGATCTGGCTGACGATGTTGCCGACGATCTGGCCGTCGGCTTCGCTCTCGGCGCGGGCTTTCATCCAGTCCGGATCGGCCATGAACGCAGCCCACTTCTTCTCGCGCTCGGCGAGCGAGTCCCAGGCCAGGAAATAGGTCAGCTCCTGGTTGGAGTCACCGATCAGCGTCGTGAAGAAGCCGGCCTGCCTGATGCCGTGCTTCTCCCAGATTTTCAGCGTGGCGGTCTCGAACCGCTTCAAGAGCGCCGGCAGCCGGCCGGGCAAGCAGCGATAGACGCGCATTTCGTAGATCATCGGAGTTCACTCCATGCATTGTTGTTCTTGCGGCGGGGGAATTGTCGCAACAAATTGCGCGCCGGTCAAAGGCGGCCGCGCCGACTACACCAGCCGGCTCTGCACCATCGCCGCCTGGATGAACGAGGCAAACAGCGGGTGCGGCTCGAACGGCCGCGACTTCAGTTCGGGGTGGAACTGGACGCCGATGAACCAGGGATGGTCCTCGTATTCGACGATCTCAGGCAGCACGCCGTCGGGCGACAGGCCCGAGAATTTGAGCCCGTGCTGCTCGAGGCGGTCCTTGTAGGCGGTGTTGACCTCGTAGCGGTGGCGGTGGCGCTCGGATATCTCGGTGGCGCCGCCATAGACCTGCGAGACGCGGCTGCCGCGGTTGAGGGCTGCGGGATAAGCGCCAAGCCGCATCGTGCCGCCGAGATCGCCGGCATTCGAGCGCTTTTCGAGCTCGTTGCCACGCAGCCATTCCGTCATCAGGCCGACCAGCGGCTCCTTGGTAGGGCCGAACTCGGTGGAGTTGGCTTCCTCGATGCCGACGAGGTTTCGCGCCGCCTCGATCACCGCCATCTGCATGCCGAAGCAGATGCCGAAATACGGCACGTCGCGCTCGCGCGCGAACTGCGCCGCGCGGATCTTGCCTTCCGCACCGCGCTGGCCGAAGCCGCCGGGCACGAGAATTCCGTTGACGTGCTCGAGGAACGGCGCGGGATCTTCCTTCTCGAAGATCTCGCTCTCGATCCAGTCGAGATTGACCTTGACCTTGTTGGCGATGCCGCCATGCGACAGCGCCTCGATCAGCGACTTATACGCATCCTTCATGCCGGTGTACTTGCCGACGATGGCGATGGTGACATCGCCCTCGGGATTGCGGATGCGTTCGTTGATCTGGTGCCAGCTCTTGAGCACCGGCGGGATGCGCGATTCGATGCCGAAGGCGGCGAGCACTTCGTCGTCGAGGCCCGCCGCGTGATAGGCCTCGGGCACGGCGTAGATGCTGTCGGCGTCGCGCGCCTCGATCACGGCGCTTTCACGCACGTTGCAGAACAGCCCCAGCTTGCGACGCTCTTCCTTCGGAATCTCGCGGTCGGTGCGGCAGAGCAGGATGTCCGGCTGGATGCCGATCGAGCGCAACTCCTTCACGGAGTGCTGCGTCGGCTTGGTCTTCAACTCGCCGGCGCTCGGAATGTAAGGCAGCAGCGTGAGGTGGATGTAGATGGCGTGATCGCGCGGCAGTTCGTTCTTGAGCTGGCGGATCGCCTCGAAGAACGGCAGGCCCTCGATGTCGCCGACGGTGCCGCCGATCTCGACCAGCACGAAGTCGTAATCGTCGTTGCCGGAGAGGACGAATTCCTTGATGGCGTTGGTGACGTGCGGAACCACCTGGATGGTCGCGCCGAGATAATCGCCGCGGCGCTCCTTGGAGATGATGTCCTGGTAGATTCGCCCCGTGGTGATGTTGTCCTGCTTGGTCGCGGGACGGCCGGTAAAGCGCTCGTAGTGACCGAGATCGAGATCGGTCTCCGCGCCGTCATCGGTCACGAACACTTCGCCGTGCTGATACGGCGACATCGTTCCGGGATCGAGGTTGAGATAGGGGTCGAGCTTACGGAGGCGGACCTTGTAGCCCCGGGCTTGCAACAGTGCACCGAGTGCCGCTGAAGCCAGACCCTTGCCGAGCGAAGAAACCACGCCGCCGGTGATGAATATGTACCGCGCCATGGGACTTAACCTCTAATCCCCAAAATTCGATTCGCCAAAGCGATTCGTATTCCGCCCCAAAGATTTTGCGGGCCTGTGGGTGAGCCAAAACTAAGAGTGGTGACAGTGCCTTGATGGGGATTGTTGATGCAGGACGGTAGCCACCGCCCTGCATGGCGCCCCTGCTTTATTGCGAGCGAGGCACCTGCGGGCCGCTCGGAGCCGGCGCCTGTTGCTGCTCGTCGGCCTTCTTCAGCGAATCCAGGATGCCGCCCGACGTCGGCGGCGCGATCGGCGATCCGCCGGCCGGCTGGCCCTGCGACGCCGGCGTGCCGATGATCGAGGACGGCGCGCGGCTGTAGCCCGCATGCCAGGACAGGAACATGCTGGTGAGGAAGAAGCCCGCGGCGAGGATCGCGGTGGTCCGCGTCAAGAGGTTGGCGGTGCCGCGGCTCGACATGAAGCCTGCGCCGCCGCCCATGCCGAGGCCGCCGCCTTCCGACTTCTGGAGCAGGACAGCGCCGATCATGACGGCGACGATCATGAGATGGATGACGATGACAACGGTCTGCATAGTATCCTTCCGTCACAAGCGGGCGGCGCCTGACGGCGGCCGATCGCGCTTCGCGGGTTTTCCTGAAGTTGCGCGGTGTTACACGATCAGACCGACCATTGCCACCCCCGATCAGCCCCGGCGGCGCCGTAGGGTTTAGCTAGGGGCAGCCCTTCGCAATCGCAAGGAAATCGACCGCCTTCAGGCTGGCGCCGCCGACCAGCGCGCCATTGACGTTCTTGACCGCCATCAGCTCGGCCGCATTCGAGGGCTTGACCGAGCCGCCGTAGAGGATGCGCATCCTGGCACCATCGGCCTTGAACCGGGAGGTCAGAAGCTCCCGGATAAACCCATGAATTTGCTCGACATCCTGGGCCGTGGGGGTGAGCCCAGTGCCGATCGCCCAGACCGGCTCATAAGCCACGACGAGATTCGCGGCCGTCGAGCTCTCAGGCAGGGAGCCGGCGAGCTGCCCGCGGAGGATCTCCAGGGTCTGGCCGGCGTCGCGCTGGGCTTGGGTCTCGCCGATGCAGACGATCGCCGTAGCCCCGGCGCGCCAGGCGGCCTCGGCCTTCTGCCGGATCAGGGCATCGTCCTCGCAATGGTCGGCGCGGCGCTCGGAATGGCCGACGATGACGGCGCTCGCCCCCGCGTCCACCAGCATTTCGGCGTTGATATCGCCAGTGTGGGCACCGGAGGCCTTGGGATGGCAATCCTGGGCCCCCACCGCGACCTTCTTGCCACGCGCCTTGTCGGCGAAGGCGGCAATCAGGGTCGCGGGCGGACAGACCAGCAGATCGGCCTTGCCGGTCGCCTCGGCCGCCCGGTCGAGCATGGCGTCGAACTCGGCAGCCTGGGCCTTCAGGCCGTTCATTTTCCAATTGCCGGCGATCAGGGGGCGGATGGCGTCGGTCATGTCAATTTCCAGCAAAATGAGGTTTGCGCATGCGCTAGCAGAGGACCTGCGGCAGTTCCAGAGACCAGAGACCTTTAACCGCAGCCGCAAACGGTCGCCGGACCCGAGGTTGCGGGGGGAAAGCCGCCACTTTATGATGATTGATCAATTTTGTGACGCGCTTTTGCTGAATCTGCATTAAGACGCGCTCCCGTTCCCCTCCTGCTCAAACAAGTTGGACCAAATGCTTCGAGGAATGCGCAAGGCCTCATCAAACTGGCTCGGCAAGACCATCATGGCCATGGTGATGGGTGTGTTGATCATCAGTTTCGGCGTTTGGGGGATCGCCGACATCTTCAAGGGCTTCGGGCAGTCCACGGTGGCCAAGGTCGGCAGCACCGAGATTTCGCTGAACGAGTTCCGCCAGATCTACACGGACCGCCTGCAACAGATCAGCCGCCAGTTCGGCCGTCCGCTGACGCCCGACCAGGCGCGTGCCTTCGGCCTCGACCGCCAGGTGCTGCAGCAGACGATCGCCGAAGCCGCCCTCGACGAAGAGGCGCGCCGGCTCGGGCTCGGCCAGTCCGACGACCAGATCCGCCAGGTCATCATGAACGACCCCAACTTCAAGGGCGTCGGCGGCAATTTCGATGCGAACCGCTTCCAGGCCGTGATCCGCAATTTCGGCTATACCGAGCAGCGCTATGTCGCCGAGCAGCGCAAGGTTTCGCTGCGCCGGCAGATCACCGGCACAATCGGGGCAGGCCTCAAGCCGCCGAAGGCAATGATCGACGCACTGACGCGGTTCCAGAACGAGCAGCGCGCCATTGATTTCGTCAGGCTCGATACCGCCCAGGCCGGCCAGATCGACGCGCCCTCGCCCGAGGCGCTCGCGGCCTATTTCGAAGACCACAAGGCCCAGTTCCGCGCGCCCGAGTACCGCAAGATCTCCTTCGTCGTGGTCTCGCCGGAAGAGATCGGCAAGTGGAGCGAGGTGTCGGACGAGGACGCCAGGAAGGTGTTCGAGCAGCGCAAGGACCGGCTCAGCACGCCGGAGAAGCGCCAGATCCAGCAGATCGTCTTCCCCAACGCTGCCGAAGCCCAGACCGCCCGGGAGCGTCTCGTCGGTGGCATGTCGTTCGAATATCTCGGCAAGGAGCGCGGGCTGAGCGCCTCTGACGTCGATCTCGGACTTGTGACCAAATCTTCGCTGGATGCTGCGGTCGGCGAAGCCGCCTTTGCGCTTCCCGCCGGCGAGATCAGCCAGCCGATCCAGGGCGCGCTCGGCACGTCCATCGTCAAGGTCGACAAGATCGAGCCGGGCAAGGAGGCGGACTTCGCCAGCGCCGTCGGCGACATCAAGCGCGAGATCGCGACCGAGCGCGCGCGCGTCAAAGTCGCCGATCTCCGCGACAAGATGGAAGACGAGCGCGGCGGCGGCGCCAGCGTGATCGACGCGGCGCAGAAGCTCGGCCTCACCGCCGTGACCATCGACGCGGTCGATCGTTCCGGCCGCGCCCCGAACGGTCAGCCGGTCGCCGACATTCCGCAGGGACTCGACGTGGTGTCGCAGGCCTTCAACAGCGATGTCGGCGTCGACAACGACTCGATCTCGTTCAAGGGCGGCTATGTCTGGTACGACGTGCTCGCCATCACGCCCTCGCGCGACCGCAATCTCGACGAGGTCCGCGACCAGGTCGAGGCGCGCTGGCGCCAGGACCAGATCGCCGCCAAGCTCAAGGCCAAGGCGACCGAGATGGTGCAGAAGCTCGAAGCGGGCGGCAAGCTCGCGGATGAGGCCGCAGCGATCGGCGCCAAGGTCGAGACCGCGACCGGCTTCAAGCGCGACGACACGCCCGCCAGCGTGCCCGCAGCGGTCGTCGCGGCCGTCTTCCGCACCGCCAAGGATGGCGTCGGGCAGACGCCGGTGACCGGCGGCACCGAAGTGATCGTCTTCCGTGTCACCGACATTGTCGATCCCGCAGTCGACCCCGCCTCCGAGGCGGTCAAGAAGCTGAAGGAAAGCCTCGACCGTGCCCAGACCGAGGAGCAGGTTGCCTCCTACGTCAACAGGCTCGAAACCGACATCGGGACCACCATTAATCAGGCCGCCTTCGCGCAGGTGACCGGCGCGAACCAGCAGTAAGTTGAAAGCACGCGATGGACGACCTGAAATCGATCATTGGAAAAGTGGCGACCGGCGCCAGCCTGTCGCGTGACGAAGCGGCTTCCGCCTTCGACGCCATGATGTCGGGCGAAGCCACGCCCTCGCAGATGGGCGGCCTGTTGATGGCGCTGCGGGTGCGCGGCGAAACCGTGGACGAGATCACCGGCGCTGTCGCGGCGATGCGTTCCAAGATGCTGACCGTCACGGCTCCGCCTGAAGCCGTCGACATCGTCGGCACCGGTGGCGACGGCTCCGGCTCGGTCAACGTCTCGACCTGCGCCTCCTTCATCGTCTCGGGTGCCGGCGTGCCGGTGGCCAAGCACGGCAACCGCGCGCTGTCGTCGCGCTCGGGCGCAGCCGACGTGCTGGCCTCGCTCGGCGTGAAGATCGACCTCAGGCCCGAGCAGGTCGGCCACTGCGTGCGCGAATGCGGCATCGGCTTCATGTTCGCTCCCGCCCATCACCCGGCCATGAAGAACGTCGGTCCGACCCGGGTCGAGCTCGCGACGCGCACGATCTTCAACCTGCTCGGCCCCCTGTCCAACCCGGCCGGCGTGAAGCGGCAGATGGTCGGTGTGTTCTCGCGGCAATGGGTCCAGCCGCTGGCCCAGGTGCTGAAGAACCTCGGCTCCGAATCCGCCTGGGTGGTGCACGGCTCCGACGGCCTCGACGAGATCACCCTCACCGGCCCGACCTTCGTCTCCGCGCTCCACAATGGCGAGATCCGGAATTTCGAGGTGACGCCAGAGGACGCCGACCTGCCGCGTTGCGAGGCCGGCGCGCTCAAGGGCGGTGACGCCGACGCCAATGCAATCGCCTTGCAGAGCGTGCTCGACGGCAAGCCGAGCGCCTACCGCGACGTCGCGCTGATGAACGCCGCCGCCGCGCTGGTCGTGGCCGGCCGCGCCAAGGACCTCAAGGAGGGCGTCGCGATCGGCGCCCGTTCGATCGACAGCGGCGCGGCCAACGCGAAGCTGAAGCACCTGATCGCGGTCTCGAACGGCTGAGCCTGACATGTCGGACATCCTCACCAAGATCGAAGCCTACAAGCGCGAAGAGATCGCCGCCGCCAAGCGCGCGCAGCCGCTGTCGGCCGTCGAGGCGAAGGCCAAGGCGCAGGCCGCGCCGCGCGGCTTCGTGCGCGCGATCAAGGCCAAGCACGCCAATGGCGACTACGCGCTGATCGCGGAGGTGAAGAAAGCCTCGCCGTCGAAAGGACTGATCCGCGCCGATTTCGATCCGCCCCAGCTCGCCAAAGCCTATGAAGCCGGCGGCGCGGCCTGCCTGTCCGTGCTGACCGACACGCCCTCGTTCCAGGGCCATCTGGACTTCATGGTGGCTGCGCGCGCGGCGACGTCATTGCCGGTGCTGCGCAAGGATTTCATGTTCGACACCTACCAGGTGGCGGAAGCGCGCGCGCACGGCGCCGACTGCATCCTGATCATCATGGCCGCGCTCGATGATGCCACCGCCAAAGATCTCGAAGACACCGCAATCGCCTACGGCATGGACGTGCTGATCGAGATCCACGAACGCGCCGAGCTCGAGCGCGCGCTCAAGCTCCGCTCGCCGATGATCGGCGTCAACAACCGCAATCTTCGCACCTTCGAGACCACGCTCGCGACCAGCGAAATGCTGGCACCGCTGATCCCCAAGGAGCGGCTGATGGTCGGCGAGAGCGGCATCTTCACGCCTGCCGATCTCGCCCGGCTCGAGCACGTCGGCATGTCGACCTTCCTGGTCGGCGAGAGCTTGATGCGACAGGCCGACGTCACCGCGGCGACGCGCACGCTGCTCGCGCGCGAGACGACGGCGCGTGCGACGGGCACGCGCTGACATGGCGCGCAAGCCCTCCAAGAAGACCGTCCCGGCCCTCACCCATATCGGCGCCTCCGGTGAGGCGCGGATGGTCGACGTCTCGGACAAGCCCGCGACCGAGCGGCTTGCGGTCGCGGAAGGCCGCGTCGTCATGACCAGGGCGACGCTCGACCTGATCGTATCCGGCAACGCCAAGAAGGGCGACGTGCTCGGCACCGCCCGCATCGCCGGCATCATGGCCGCCAAGCGCACCTCGGAATTGATCCCGCTCTGTCATCCGCTGGCGCTGTCGAAAGTCACGCTCGACATCGAACCCGACGCGAAATTGCCGGGCTGCCTCGTTCGCGCCAGCGTGAAGGTCACGGGCCCGACCGGCGTCGAGATGGAAGCCCTCACGGCCGTCTCGGTCGCCTGCCTCACCATCTACGACATGATCAAGGCGGTCGAGCGCGGCGTGCGCATCGAGGGCATCCATCTGGTCGAGAAGCTCGGCGGCAAGTCCGGCCATTACCGCGCCTGAAGCGCGCTTGCTTCGACGAACCGCCACCTCTCGCGCCGATCGATTGCTTTTGTGCGCGGCCGTTCACCCAGAGTTAACCGCACTTCCTAACTTTGCCTCCACACCGTTCCCGTAAACCAACGGATGTTATCGGGGTCAAGAATTGATCCTGACGTGTGCACGGCAATGATCCAGCATGATGACGAGAATCGGCGGCCGCCTCTTTGACCACGCCTTCGTGCGCAGCGGACCGATCCGCTGGCTGGTGGTCGGCGGCGCCCTGCTGATCGCGGCCATCGCCATAGGCTCGGTCCTGATGGCGCAGAATTTCCGCGAGCGGGCGTTGCGCAACTCCAGCCGCGAACTCGAAAACACCGTGCTGCTGCTCGCCCACCATTTCGATCAGCAATTGCAGGATTTCGCGGTCATCCAGAAGGACTTCGTCGATCAGGTCCGCACGACCGGAATCGCGGCCAGGGAGGACTTTCGCAAGCGCTTCTCCGGCCAGGACGTCCACCGGATGTTGCGCTCGAAGATCGATGCCATGCCCTACATCGGCGACGTCAACATCGTCGATGCCGAAGGCAATCTGATCAACTCGTCATCGACATGGCCGGCTCCGAAGGTGAACGTTGCCGATCGCGCCTATTTTCGCACCTTCAAGTACGATCCCAATTCGCCCGATGTCCTGATCGAGCCGTTGCATAGCCGCATTTCGGCTGCCTGGACCGTCCTGATCGTGCGCAGGATCGTCGGGCCGAACGGCGAGTTCCTCGGTGCCGTGGGACGCGGCATCGATCCCGCCAATTTCGAGAAATTCTTCGCCTCCGTCGTGCTCGGCGAAGGCGCGACGATCTCGATGCTGCATCGCGACGGCACGCTGCTCGCCCGCTACCCTCATTCCAGCGAATTGATGGGGCGGAATTTCAAGACCGGTTCGTTCGAACAGCAGAGAGTCTTCGGCCTTGATCACTTCGCCGGACGATTCATGAGCCCCGTCGACGGCGAAGACCGGCTGATCTCCTCGCGCGCCCTGCCCCACTTCCCGATCCTGATGATGGCCACCACGACGCGCGCCTCCGCCCTGACGGACTGGCGCGAGCAGATCGGCATGCTGATCTCGGTCGCGGGCGCCTCCACGCTCGCCATCGCGGGCGTGCTGATCGCGATCGTGCGCAAGCTGCTGGAGCAGCATCGCGCCTCCCGCGAACGGCTGACGCTGGAGAAGCTGCGTCTCGACCGTGCCGTCAACAACATGACCCAGGGCCTGCTGCTGTTCGACGCCGAGCAGCGGCTCGTGGTCTGCAACCAGCGCTACATCGAAATGTACGGCCTGTCGGCCGACGTGGTGAAGCCCGGCTCCAGCTTCCACGACATCATCGCCCATCGCAAGGCGACCGGCTCGTTCACCGGCAACACCGGCGACTACGTTGCCCGCGTGCTGCGCGACGTCCATGTGCGCAACTCGATGGTGGTCGAAACCGCCGACGGCCGTTCGATCCACGTCCTCAACGAGCCGCTCGCGGACGGCGGCTGGGTAGCGACGCATGAGGACATCACCGAGCGCCGGCGCATCGAGGAGCGCATCACCCACCTCGCCCATTACGACGCGCTGACCGATCTGCCCAACCGCACCATGTTCCACGAGCATCTGCGCGAAGAGCTGGCAGCTGTCGGCCACGACGAACAGATCGCGGTGCATTACATCGACATCGACGAGTTCAAGGGCGTCAACGACGCGCTCGGCCATCTCGTCGGCGACGAGCTGTTGAAATCGGTTGCCGCGAGCCTGCGCCGCTGTGCCGGCCCGGCGTATTTCGTGGCGCGGCTCGGCGGCGACGAATTCGCCATCGTCCAGAGCGCGGTGACGTCGCGGGACCAGGTCGACGAGCTCGTCGCGCAGATCTTCGCGGCCATCCGCGCGCCGTTCGATTGCATGGGCCATCATCTCACCACCGATGCCAGCGTCGGCATCGCGCTCGCGCCGGAACACGGCACGGCGCTCGACCAGATTCTCAAGAACGCGGACATGGCGATGTATGCCGCCAAGTCCGCCGGACGCCGCACCTACCGGTTCTTCGAGCCGGAAATGGATGCCAAGGTGCGCGAGCGCCGGCAGATCGAGAGCGACCTGCGCCACGCCATCGCCCAGGAGGGGCGCGCTGGCGGTCTCGAGGTCCATTACCAACCCTGCCTCAGCCTGAAGGACGATCGCATCACCGGCTGCGAGGCTCTGGTGCGCTGGCGCCATCCGGAGCGCGGCATGATCTCGCCGGCCGAGTTCATCCCGATCGCCGAGGATACCGGCCTGATCAACGAGATCGGCGAATGGGTGCTGGCGACCGCATGCCGTGACGCGGCGGGCTGGCCCGACGACATCCGCCTCGCCGTCAACGTCTCGCCGGTACAGTTCAAGAGCGGCACGCTGGCCTTGAAGATCATGGCAGCGCTCGCCGCTTCCAACCTGCCGGCGAGCCGGCTCGAGCTCGAGATCACCGAGGCGGTGCTGATCCGTGACGACGACACTGCGCTGGCGATCCTGCACCAGCTCCGTGCCATCGGCGTGCGCATCGCGCTCGACGATTTCGGCACCGGCTACTCCTCGCTGAGCTATCTGCACCGTTTCCCGTTCGACAAGATCAAGATCGACCGCTGCTTCGTCGACGACATCGCCGGCCCCGACGGCTCCGCCAGCATTGTCCAGGCCGTCGTCAATCTGGCGGCCGCGCGCCGCATGACCACCACGGCCGAGGGCGTCGAGACCGAGGAGCAGCAGCGCCTGCTCCGCGCGCTCGGCTGTTCGGAGATGCAGGGCTATCTGTTCAGCGCCGCGAAGCCCGCGGACAAGGTGCTGGAGCTGTTCGCGCTGCATCGCAGCCGGCTCGCCCAGCGCGACGGTCATGCGAGCCGCCGCCGCGAGGCGGGTTAGGCCTATCCGATCTGAAACGGGCATCCCAAAACGAAATCGCCCGGGAGCGGTCATCCGCTCCCGGGCGATTGTCTGGAATCACAAGGCCTAGTTCGGCACCGCCGCCTTGGGCGCGGGCTTGGCCGCAACCGCATTGGCTGTGACGCCGTGCAGGAAGTCGAAGGCCGCGTGCAGGGCCTTGTCGTCCTCCTCCTTCGGCGGAACGTAGGACTGCGATCCGGTCTGCTCGCCACCCTCGCCGGCCGCGAGATGCCCGCGCATCTGGGACTCCGCCATGGTGTCCATGCGGCCCTTCAGTTCCGGCGGCACGTCCTGCAGGATCTCGATGTCGGGAGCAATGCCCTGGGCCTGGATCGAACGGCCCGACGGCGTGTAGTAGCGCGCCGTGGTCAGCGCCAGCGCGCCGTTGCCGGCGCCGAGCGGAATGATTGTCTGCACCGAGCCCTTGCCGAACGAGCGCGTGCCGATGATGGTCGCCCGCTTGTGATCGTGCAGCGCGCCGGCCACGATCTCGGAAGCCGAAGCCGAGCCGCCATTGACCAGGACCACCAGCGGCTTGCCCCTGGTCAGGTCGCCGCCATGCGCGGTGAAGCGCTGGGTCTCCTCCGGATTGCGGCCGCGGGTCGAGACGACCTCGCCGCGCTGAAGGAAGGCGCTCGACACCGACACGGCCTGGTCGAGCAGACCGCCCGGATTGTTGCGCAGGTCCATCACGTAGCCGGTGAGCTTCTCCTGCGGGACCTGCTTGGAGATCGCGGCGATCGCCTTCTTCAGGCCGTCGGTGGTCTGCTCGTTGAACGAGGTGACGCGGATATAGCCGATGTCGCCGTTCTCGACGTGGAAGCGCACCGGGCGCACATGGATGATCTCGCGCGTGATCGCGACGTCGAGCGGGGCGTCAGCGCCCTTGCGCACGATGGTGAGCTTGGTCTTGGTGTCGACCGGGCCCTTCATCTTGTTGACGGCCTGCTCGAGCGTCAGGCCCTGCACGGCCTCGCCGTCGATCTTGCTGATGAGGTCGCCGGACATCAAGCCGGCCTTCGAGGCGGGCGTATCGTCGATCGGCGAGACGACCTTGACGAGGCCGTCCTCCATGGTGACCTCGATGCCGAGGCCGCCGAACTCGCCGGAGGTGGTCTCCTGCATCTCGGTCCAGGCCTTCGCGTTCATGTAGCGCGAGTGCGGATCGAGCGAGGTTACCATGCCCGTGATCGCGCCTTCGATCAGCTTGGCATTGTCCGGCTTCTCGACATAGCTGGCCTTGACGCGCTCGAACACCGTGCCGAACAGGTTGAGCTGGGAATAGGCGTCATCCGCGCTCGCTGCTGCCCGCGCCGCCCATACACCACCGTGCGGGCTGGCTACCAGAAGGGTCAGACACGCTCCAGAGAGCGCGCCCAGGGGGAACAGCAGGGATTTCCGCATGGATCGACTGGCCTTCTTGTTTGCTCGGCGGTTGCTAGCGCTTGTCTTTGGAGACTTGGGACTCGCCCTGCAAGTGGCGATCCAGTCTGCTTCTCACAATACCATTCTGGTTTCTTCATGGCCGGGATGCCACGCCGGCGGGTACATCGCAGAAATCGCTTCGTCCGGACCTAAACTTTTGGCAACGTTGCAGGACTGGGCCGCCCCCATAGACACCCTACAGCGGGAATCGGTGCGCCGGTCCACGCCTCGCAGCCATGTCATTTTAGGATGGTTTTGGAGCGCTGGACGGGTTAGGCGATGACACAAGGCTTCAAATTCTCGGGAGGATAACAATGAACGAAGCACCCCGGATCCAACCGGAACGGAACGTCGAGCTCGGCGCCAGCAACGAGCCGTTTCAGAACCTGCACGAATTCGTCCGAAAAGCGCGGGCCAACCTCAACCAGAACGCCTGGGACTACATCGTCGGCGCCGCCGAGACCGAAACCACGATGCGCCGCAACCGGATGGCGCTGGACGAGATCGCCTTCCGGCCGCGGGTGCTGCGCGACGTCCGCAAGGTCGACGGCTCGGTTCAGCAGTTCGGCCGCAGGATGCGCCTGCCGGTGGTGCTCGCCCCCGTCGGCGCGCTCGAGATCTTCGATCCGGATGGCGCGGCGAGCGTCGCGCGTGCTGCCGGCACCTTCGGTGCGGCGCACATGCTGAGCTCGGTGTCCGAGCCCGGCCTGGAGCAGACCGCCGAAGCCGCTCCCGATGCGCTCCGGCTCTATCAGCTCTATGTCCGCGGAGACGACGCTTTTGTCGCCGATGTCGTCAGCCGCACCGAGAAGAACGGCTATGCCGGCTTCTGCCTGACCGTCGATACCGCCCACTACAGCCGTCGTGAGCGTGACATCGCCAAGCGCTACGTTCGCGAGAGCCGCCTGCGCGCCACCGGCGGCGATTTCCAGAAGGGCCTGGAGTGGCGGACCGTGAAGATGATCAAGGACAAGTTCAAGATCCCGCTGATCCTGAAGGGCATCGCCACCGCCGAGGACGCCCGGATCGCGGTCGACCACGGCGTCGAATGGATCTACGTCTCCAACCATGGCGGCCGCCAGCTCGACCACGGCCGCGGTGCCATGCATGTGCTGCCCGAGATCGTCGAAGCCGTGAAGGGCCGCGCCAAGATCATGGTCGACGGCGGCGTCTGTCGCGGCACCGACATCGTCAAGGCGATCGCGGCGGGCGCGGACCTCGTCGGCATCGGACGGCTGCAATGCTGGGCGCTGGCTGCGGCGGGCGAAGCCGGCGTCGCGCGGATGCTGGAGCTGCTGGAGGACGAGGTGCTGCGCTGCCTGGGCCTTTTGGGCGCCACGTCATTCGCGGAGGTCGACAAAGCCTGCCTGCATCCGGCGACCGCCACCAACGCACCGAGCGTGTTCAGCGCATTCCCGCTGTTCGACCACGATCCGTACCGTTACTGAGTGAAAGGATGCAGGTGACATCGCTCTCTCCCGGCAGCGCCGATGCGCTGCTGTTCGATCTCGGGCGCGTGGTGCTCGACATCGACTTCTCCAAGGCGATCGCCTGCTGGGCGGGACATGCCGGCTGCCAGCCCGAGGCCATCGTCGCGCGCTATGTGCGTGACGAGGCCTACCGGCTGCATGAGGTCGGCAAGATCAGCGACGAGGATTATTTCGCCTCGCTGCGTGCTTCTCTCGGCATCGGCATTTCGGACGCGCAATTCCTGGAAGGCTGGAACGCGATCTTCGCCGGCGAGATGCCTGACATTGCCGAGCTGTTGCCGCGTGCGGCGAAGCAGATGCCGCTCTACGCCTTCTCCAACACCAACCGGCCGCATGTCGACTATTTCTCCAGGGAATATGGCGAATTGCTCGGCCATTTCCGCGCGCTGTATCTGTCGTCCAGCATCGGCCTGCGCAAACCGGATGCGGAAGCCTTCGACCACGTCGTCACCGCGATCGGCGTGCCCGCGGAGCGTATCGTGTTCTTCGATGACCTCGCCGAGAATGTCGAAGGCGCGCGGGTACGCGGCCTGACGGCGGTGCATGTGACGTCGCCACGCGACGTTGGAAACGCCCTGAAGGCGTTGGGCATCTGAAACCAGCCCGCCACCCAGCTTCAGACACGCTTTCAGGAACCAAATCTGCAACAGATCGGGAACCTGATCGCTTTGTGCATTTTTATACAGAGTTCCGGGAACGGAATACCTCCCTTCGGACTCATCACTCCGTTGGGACTTCTACATCGGACTTATCGACGTGCTGGGCAAAACCTATCTCACCAAGCAGGCCTCTCTGCTGCTCGAATTCGCCAGAACGACCTCGGATTCGGACCTTTCCGCCAAGCTGATCAGCAAGGCCGCCGACCTGAAATCCCAGGCCGATCCGCTGCCGGACAAGGATCAAGGCCCAAAGGCTCCCGACGTCGCATTTGTCAGCCCGGATGCGCCGAGCAGGCGTTGAGCGAGCAAGCCGTGGCGGCCGTCATTCTCGTCCTCGGGATGGCCCACTTCTGCCGATCGGTCTCATCGTCTGGATGATGCGACGCCAAGCCTGAGCCTGCCTTCGATACGGGCTGCAAGCGGCAGGATGGGCGTCCTGCTCCGCAATTTTGCCTCCGCCTCCGCGCTCGGTTAGAACACTGTCGGAACATTTCGTCCGAACGTGCCGAGCAGGAGTTTCGCCGTGGCCTTGATGCCGGTTTCCGACGCCCTTGCCGCGGTGCTGGCGGGCGTTGAGCCGCTGCCTGAACAGATGGTTCCGCTCGACGAAGCCCACCACCGGGTGCTCGCGCGGGACGTCGCCGCGCGGCGCACGCAGCCGCCGCAAGCCATGTCGGCGATGGACGGCTACGCCGTGCGCGCAGCCGACGCGGCAGCGATCGATTCCAGGTTGACTGTCATCGGTGAGGTCGCAGCGGGCCGTCCGTTCACAGGACGGGTCGGCGCTGGCGAAGCCGTGCGGATCTTCACTGGCGGTGTCGTTCCCGACGGCGTAGACGCGGTCGTGATCCAGGAGGACACCATTGCGGACGGCAAGAGCGTCACGATCAAGGAAGCCGCGATCGTGGGTCGGCACATCCGCCCCGCCGGCGTCGATTTCCGAGAGGGTGATGTCCTCTTGCGCAAAGGGACCCGACTGACAGAGCGCGACCTCGCGCTCGCAGCGGCAATGAACCATCCGCAGCTTGCCGTCTGCCGCCGCCCGAAGGTCGCGATCCTCGCCACCGGTGACGAACTGGTGATGCCGGGCGCCACACCCGGGCACGGCCAGATCGTCTATTCCAACGGCTTCGCCCTGCATGCGCTCGCCAGACAGGAAGGGGCCGAGACGATCGACCTCGGCATCGCCGCCGACACGCTAGCCGCCACCACCGCCGGCATCCGCCGCGCGCGCGAAAGCGGCGCCGACATCCTGATCACGACCGGGGGCGCATCGGTGGGCGACCACGATCTGGTCCAGCAGGCGCTCACGGACGAAGGCATCGCGATGGCGTTCTGGAAGATCGCGATGCGGCCCGGCAAGCCGATGATGCACGGACGGCTGGGGACGATGGGCGTGATCGGCCTGCCCGGCAATCCCGTGTCGTCCTACGTGTGCGCCTTCCTGTTCATGGTACCGCTGATTCGCGCGCTGTCGGGCCGTTCGGTGATTCATCATCATCGCGAGCGCGCCGTGCTGGGCCGCGATCTCGGTGCCAACGACCAGCGCGAGGACTATCTGCGCGCGCGCCTGGAGCTGCGCGACGACGGCACGCTCGTCGCTCTTCCCGTCAGCCATCAGGATTCCTCTCTGCTTGCGAATCTTGCTGCGGCACAAGTACTTCTCGTGCGCGCACCGTTTGCGCCACAGGCCGAGGCCGGCAGCCCCTGCGAGATGCTGCGGCTCCCCGTCTGACCTGCGCGGCCACACGCATTCCGCGCGCTTCGTTCTGTTCACGCTAAATTAAGCAGTTGCGGAACATGTATCGAACATATAGTGTCCGTTCATGATTTGTTTCGAGGATGTAGCGGCTTATAGCTGAACTCATCCGTCTCGGAATCGAACGACATCAACCGGGGGACTTTGGTCGAGATGCTAACGCGCAAACAATACGAGCTTCTGCGGTTCATCAGCGAACGTCTGAAGGAAAGCGGCGTGCCGCCGTCCTTCGACGAGATGAAGGATGCGCTCGACCTGCGCTCGAAGTCAGGCATCCACCGCCTGATCACCGCGCTCGAGGAGCGCGGCTTCATCCGCCGCCTGCCCAACCGCGCCCGGGCGATCGAAGTGATCAAGCTGCCGGAGCTCCAGGCTGCCGCCGGCACCCGACGCGGCTTCACGCCAAGCGTCATCGAGGGCAATCTCGGCAAGGTACGCGCGAGCTCCAGCCCGTCCGCAGACGAGGGCGAGCGGCCCGTTGCGGTGCCCGTGATGGGCCGCATCGCGGCCGGCACCCCGATCGAGGCGCTGCAGACCCGCAGCCACACCATCAGCGTACCGCCCGACATGCTCGGCTCCGGCGAGCATTACGCACTCGAAGTGCGCGGCGATTCCATGGTCGAGGCCGGCATCCTCGACGGCGACATGGCGCTGATCCAGCGCAACGAGAGCGCCGATACCGGCGACATCGTCGTGGCGCTGATCGACGACGAGGAAGCCACGCTCAAGCGCTTCCGCCGCCGCGGCGCCTCGATTGCCCTGGAGCCCGCCAATGCCGCGTATGAGGTGCGCATCCTGCCGCCGAACCGCGTGAAGATTCAGGGCAAGCTGATCGGGCTGTACCGCAAGTACTGAGTCCGGAAGTCCTCGATCAAGAAGTCTTTGCGCCTCGTGCGTGCGGCTTCGATCGGCATCGCCGATCAGAGATTGGAGCGGATGATGGTCCGCTCCGGCTGGATAGTCTTTCTGGTATTGCACAGACTATCCGGCCCTATTCTTCCGCAGCGGCATCATCGGCCGGGCGCGCGAAGAAGCATTGCCCCCCTTTCCCCCACGACGCGATCAATCTGTTTGAACACATACGCTTCGCCTGCGGGCCGCCGACACGCGCCTGCCGAATGCATGGGCGCCAACTTTGTTCCTATTGAATTCGGGAAAGATAATGTGATCTCGGCTCGCCGATCCGAGCCGCAGATTTGCCTACAACCGGGCAGACCGTCACGTGCTTCCACTCTGGTAGGGGCCCGCGCCTCCAAAAGAGGTGCGGGTCGCTATCTCTGCATTGAGGAGCACCCGATGTGTGACTACAGCCTGCATGCCGTCGCGACGCGCCCCGCAGAAGTCGGCGAGACGATCGTCACGACAACGTTCCGCGGCACCTCGACACGCGGCTTCGCCTCCGAAGCCAATCTCTCCGTCGCGGTCTGCCTGCTACCGGGAACGGAGCTCGCCTTCGCCGACAACCTCCGTTACGATAACCGCTGGATCTGGACGCGCACCGTCAACTCCCGCGTCGGCAAGTTCGGCAAGATCGATCCGCACATTCCCGATCGCCACCATGACGCGATCGAATTCCCGGACGGCAAATCCGTGCTGGTGACGCAGCTCGTCGAAGGCCAGCGCGCAACCGTGCTGCAGCTGCCGGTAACCCAGCCGGTCAACGAGCGCAACCGTGAGATCATCGCCGACAGCCGCCCGACGGTCACGCGACTGCCGATCGGCTGACAGGGACTTTAGTCCTCCGCTTGAAGATCGGCCTCCGCGGGGGTCGCATCCTTGTTGCGCGAAGCCGCTGCCCTTGGCATGAGCGCTCCTTCGAAATCTCCCTCGCCGGCAGCCGCCGGCGACCAGGGACGGTTGGTGCCCCTCGCCCTCACCGCCTGAACCGAAAAGCCGTCGCCACGCTGCGTCAAGGCCAGCGCGCCCTGGCGACCAAGCCGCTGCCGATCCACCACCATCGCCGCACAATCAGGCGGCGCGGGCCGTGACGTCACCACCAGTGCGGCCCGGCTGCAATCATCCGCCAGCGCATCGATGCGCGAGGCCAGCGCGACCAGCCGACCGTCGGCGAGCGGCGTGACGCAGCCGGACTCGTCGCACGATATGCCGCTCGCCAGCGCGCCACTGCCGGCATCGCGCGGATCGGCGTCAGCAGACAGCCATTCCCTCAGCAGGAAATTGTCCTTGCCCGTCCTGATCAGATGCAAGCGCCCGTCCCCGCCCCTCACCGCGACGCTCGCGCCGTCCCCTGCGATCAGGATATCGGGCTGCCGCACCGACAGTCCCCAGCCGATGGCAGCCAGCAGCACCACGGCACCGCACCAGCGCAAGGGCGTGCGCAACAGGCCCATCACGATGATCCCCAGGCTCGCTGCGATCAGCGGCGCGATACCGAACGCTGGGATGCGGCCGACGGCGCCCGGCAATGCCGTCACCCAGCGCGAGACCACGACCATCCAGTCGATGCCGATCCCCATCAGCCACCAGAACACGCCGTCGAGCCCGAACGGCGCCGCGAGCAGGCCCAGCAGCCCGGCCGGCATCACCAGCGCCGAAACCACCGGCATTGCGCCGAGATTGGCGAGCACGCCGTAGGGCGTGACGCGGTGGAAGTGAAAGGCAGCGTAGGGCGTGGTCGCAAGCCCCGCGATCAGCGAGGCCAGGAACAGCATCGCGATCTCGCGGCCGCCCCACATCGCGACGCGCGCGGTCGCCGAATGGTCGGGCGAGGCAAACAGGTTCGGCATGCCGATCTGCACCAGCGCGACGAGTCCGAGCGTCGCGGCGAACGACATCTGAAAACTCGGATGCACCAGCGCTTCCGGCGCGACTGCGAGCACGATCAGCGCCGCCACCGCGAGCGTGCGGAACGTGATGGCGCGGCGATCGACCATCACCGCGATCAGCACCACCGCCGTCATGAAGAACGACCTTTGCGTGGCCACCTCCGCGCCAGACAGCAGCAGATAGAACGCAGCGGCGACCAACGCCGCCGCGGCCGACCATTTCTTGATGGCGAAGCCGGCCGCCAGCCCCGGGATCAAGGCCAGCAGAGCGCGCACCGCGAAGAAGACGACGCCCGCGACCGTCGCCATGTGATAGCCGGAGATCGAGAGCACGTGCCCGAGCCCCGAGATGAACATCGCGTCGTTGACGGGCGTGGAAATCGCATCGCGCCGCCCGGTCAGCAGCGCTGTCGCGATCGCGCGGTTGTCGCCCTCGAGCGTGGCGCGGATGCGGGCGTCGATCACATCGCGCAGGCCCTGCATGAAGGCGGCATAACGCAGCCGCAAGCCGCCGGCATCAGGCGGGACGGAAGCGGTGATCGCGCCCATCACGAAGCCGGATGCACCGATGCCCTGAAAGAACATATCGCGCGAAAAATCGTAGCTGCCGGGGCGTACCGGTGAGAGCGGCGGCATCAGCCGCGCCTTGAGCTGCACGAAGCTGCCGACCTCGGGGGCAGTGCCCTTGCGCACCGACAGGCGGACGCGCTCCAGCTTGACGTCGCTGCGCTGGGCCTCCATCGCGGTGACGCGCAGCACGAAACGATCGGTGCGCTCGCGGATGTCGCGGGCCTCGACGAAACCATACAGCGACACCGAATAGAGCGGCTTGGCCAGCACGGGGTGACTGATGCGCGCCGTCTTCCAGGTTGCCACGGCAAAGCCGGCCGCCACCGCCGCGATCATGATCGCAGGCGCAAACAGCCGGCTCCGCCGCAACAGCATCGCGCCCAACAGGAAGGCGATCGCCGTCGCCGCAACAACCCACAGCACCGGCTCATGATCGGCGGCAAAATAGAGCGCGATGCCGCCGCCGAAGGCGACAGGCACCCACGGCAAGAGTCGCCCCGCGCCGGCCTCGGCGCGGGCCCATTCACGTAGCGTCTCGACGATTGCCGGCCAGGCGCCAAAGCCTGCCGGCGCGAAGCCGCCAGCCGGTGCAGCACGGCCGACCGGCCACGTCCCGGCAACTCCCTGGGACCGTACCGGCCGGCCCTGCTCCGCCATGTCCCTGCACCTTACGCGACGCCATTGGCACCGAGGCTACCGGAACGTGCGAGGGGGCGAATGGCGATTATATACTTGACACCACAAGGTACAAACTGTAGACACGGGCATCAACTCGGAACGAGCCTATGCCCGCAGCCAAGCCGCCCATCAAGAACGCCAGCCTCAATGCTCCGCACTTCCAGAGCGTCGAGGCTGCGCGGACCTATCTTGAAGCCCTTCGCTGGGGCACTGAGCGCGTTTGCCCGCACTGCGGCACCGTGAACGCATCCTTTGCCACCAAGAAGCCCGGCGTCTATCGCTGCGGCTCCAAGGAGTGCCGCAAGGACTTCTCCGTCACGACCAAGAGCGTGATGGAAAGCAGCCACATCAAGCTCAACGTCTGGCTTCAGGCGTTCTATCTGATGTCGTCCAGCAAGAAGGGCGTCAGCGCCCATCAACTGCACCGCACGCTTGGCATCACTTACAAGTCGGCTTGGTTCTTGTCGCATCGCATCCGTGAAGCAATGCGCGCTGGCGGCTTGCTGCCCCCGATGGGTGGTGGCGGCAAGCCGGTTGAAGTGGACGAGACTTTCTTCGGCCGCTTAGAAGGCATGAAGAAGGGCAAGGCCGCTTGGGCTCATAAGAACGTTGTATTGACGCTGGTTGAACGCGGCGGCTCGGCCCGCAGTTTCCACATTGACGGCGTTCGCACTGGCGACATTCTGCCCATCATCCGCGCCAATCTGAGCCGAGAAGCTCAGTTGATGACGGACGAAGCCGGCTCATACAAGATCATTGCCGAAATCGAAGGTCTCGACCACGCCAGCGTCAAGCACAGCAAGGACGAATACGTCCGCCGTGAAGGCGACAAGGTCATCACCACGAATACGGTGGAAGGCTACTATTCGATCTTCAAGCGCGGCATGAAGGGCGTCTATCAGCACTGCGCTGAAAAGCACCTGCACCGCTATCTCTCAGAATTTGACTTCCGCTACAGCAACCGCGTTGCGCTCGGCATCGAGGACGGGGAACGTGCGGACCTTGCCATCAAAGGGGCGGCTGGCAAGCGTCTGACGTATCGTCAATCTCACTAAGCCCGACTTCAAGCGGCAGGCCCGGCGCTTCCTTCGCTGGCGCAATAAAAAATACCCGCCTGCAAAGCCCAAACCACGATTCGTCAAATACTGGCGGACGCGCTAGGCTCGCTTTTTCGGGGGAGGCTTCGCAATGGTTGAATACCGCCAACTACATCACTGGGACATTCCGAACGTTCCTCAGGTGGACATGGAAGATAACGGTAGGTCTGGTAGCGTACATTTCTTGACAGGTGACCTGACCGCAATCGCGCTAACAATGAACCGAACCATGTTGGAGCGGCTGCGGGACGGTATCGACGCTGCACTCGCACGCAAGCCGCTCGCCAAGCGTGATCGCTAATCTTCTCTGTCACCTGATTTTTTCTCTTCGGCCTTCTTCACCTTCGGCTTTTGCTTCAGCGGCTTCGCTGGTGTCTTGAGCGCGCCGCGTAGCGCAGCCTCGAAACGCGCTTGGGCTTCCTTTTCGTCGTATTCTTGTTCGGCCTTTGGGGGCTTCATGACCGATAAAAAACTCGCTGTTCGAGACGAATTCACATCTGAATTTGGCCGCTTCTTCGGCATCTGGCAAGCAACAGAACTCGCCCTTGACTACGCGGTGGGTAAGTATTTGGAGCTGGCCGACGAAGAAACACACCTACTTACTGCCGGCATGGACTTCAACCGTAAGGCCCGCCTCCTTACCGCACTAGTCAAGCGCAACAATGACCCTCAACAATCGGCGATCCTAGCGAGCCTAAAGATCATCCAAAACGAAAGCCTACGGAACGTCTTTGCGCATTCCTTTGTCGATCACACAGACACGGAAGTGACCTTCATACAGCGTAATCGACACGGAAATTACGATCCGATCGAATACACTTTTACGCTCCCGTCATTCATAGCGCACGTCGAAAAGATACTAAGGGCATCTATCGCATTTCATGACGCGGTCGGCCTCACTGAGGAGCGCTACGAAGAATTCGCGAGTGCAGCGTTGAGGGTCAACACCAAGCCGACCACGTCGCCAGTGCCACCCAACGATAAAGCGTGATCATTCCTCGACTGCCAAGCCAGGAACGCCTCTTCCAAGGCATCCCTGGCAGCAGGAGTGAACACGGGCGCGCCAGCCGGCGGCAAATCACCGTCGGCAGCGCCGATTCTATCCGTTGGGGCGTGTGGTTTCAAGTATATAATCCCCGGGCGAATAGCGGTACAGACCGGGAACGAGGGAGGCCGCGCCCTACTTTTCCTCTTCCATGGTCACGGCCACGTCCGCCTTGGCGGACAGCCGCACCTTGTTGCCCTCGACGCCGGCAACGAGGCCCTTGTCGATGAAGTGATGGTGGCCCTTGTGGCTGCCCTCGCCGCTGTCCTTCTTGGTCAGCTTGATGCGATTGCCTTCGACCTTGTCGACGGTACCGACATGGACGCCGTCGGCGCCGATTACTTCCATATGTTCTGCGATGTTCTGCATGGTGGGTTCCTCTTCTGGACCCACACAACGCGCAGGAAGCCCGTTCGTTCTCTCACGGCGAATGACGATGCCGTGCGGCCCCTCAGATCAGCGGCGCTTTCGCCGAGGCATGATGATTGACGATCTTCCAGTCGCCGCCCTCGCGAATGATGACCCAGCTCATCTTGACGACGAGATCGTCCCGCTCGCCGCCGAGATCGAACGAGATGGTCGCGGCCATGTTGATCAGATCAGGGCCGGCTTGCGCGGCGTTCACATCGGAGAACACGGCACTCGGCTTGCGCCAGCGCGGCAGGCCGTTGAAATAATCCACGACGCCATCCCTGCCCCGATAGAGCTTCGGGTTGGAGCCGAAGAAGAACGCGTTGCTCGAATACAGCGACGAGAGCGCGGCCGCGTCGAGCGTCACGAAGCCGGCGCACCATTTCGCGATGATGGTGGAAACGACGGCGTGGGCTTCATTGCTCATGTGGTCAGCCCTTTGCGACTTCTTTCGCGAAAGTGTCGCGCAGGCCGATGGTGCGCGAGAACACCGGCTTGCCGGGCGTCGAGTCCTTGTCGCGCACGAAATAACCCTGGCGCTCGAACTGCATCGGCTCGGCCGAATTGCTCTCCGCGACCGAAGCCTCGATCCGTGCGTCGGACAGGATCTCCAGTGAGTTCGGATTGAGATCAGCCGCGAAGTTCGATGCGTCCGGGCTCGGATTGGCGAACAGCTGATTGTAGATGCGGATCTCCGCGGGCACCGAATTCGCCGCCGGCAGCCAGTGCATGGTCGCCTTGACTTTGCGGCCGTCAGGCGCGTTGCCGCCCTTGGTCGCGGGATCGTAGGTGCAGCGCAGCTCCACCACCTCGCCCTTGTCGTTCTTGATCACGCCGGTGCACTTGACGAAATAGGCGTAGCGCAGCCGCACCTCGTTGCCCGGCGACAGGCGGAAGAACTTCTTCGGCGGGTTCTCCATGAAGTCGTCCTGCTCGATATAGAGCTCGCGGCCGAACGTAATCTTGCGCGTGCCAGCCGAGGGATCGTCGGGATGGTTGATCGCCTCGAGCTCCTCGGTCTGCCCTTCCGGATAGTTCTCGATCACCACCTTGAGCGGCCGGAGCACGCCCATGCGCCGCTGCGACGTGCGGTTCAGCTCCTCGCGGATGCAGAACTCGAGCATGCCAACGTCGACCACGCTGTTGGCCTTGGCAACACCGATGCGCTTGACGAATTCACGCAAGGCGGCCGGCGGCACGCCGCGGCGGCGCATCCCCGCCATGGTCGGCATCCGCGGATCGTCCCAGCCGGCGACATGGCCGTCGCGCACGAGCTGGGTCAGGACGCGCTTGGACAGCAGCGTATAGGTCAGGTTCAGCCGCGCGAACTCATACTGATGCGGCTTCGACGGCACCGGCAGCTTCTCGATGAACCAATCGTAGAGCGGCCGGTGGTCCTCGAACTCCAGCGTGCAGATCGAATGCGTGATGCCCTCGATCGCATCCGACTGGCCGTGGGCATAATCGTAGCTCGGATAGATGTGCCACTTGGTGCCGGTGCGCGGATGATGCGCATGCAGGATGCGGTAGAGCACGGGGTCGCGCAGATTGATGTTGCCGGCGGCCATGTCGATCCTGGCCCGCAGCACGCGCGCGCCGTTCGGGAATTCGCCGGCCTTCATCCGCCGGAACAGGTCGAGGTTTTCGTCCACGCTGCGGTCGCGGAACGGCGAGTTCTTGCCGGGCTCGGTCAGCGTGCCGCGCGCCAGGCGGATCTCTTCCTGGGACTGGTCGTCGACATAGGCGAGCCCGTCGCGGATCAGCTGCTCCGCCCATTCGTACAACCGGTCGAAATAGTCGGAGGCAAAGAACAGGTTCTTGCCCCAGTCGAAGCCGAGCCAGCGCACGTCGGCCTGGATGGAATCGATATATTCCTGCTCTTCCTTGACCGGATTGGTGTCATCGAAGCGCAGATGGCAGCGGCCCGGAAACTCCTGGGCGATGCCGAAATTGAGCGCGATCGACTTGGCGTGGCCGATATGGAGATAGCCGTTCGGCTCCGGCGGGAACCGGGTCACGATCTCCCTGTACTTGGCCTGATCGAGGTCGGCCTGGATGATGTCACGAATGAAATCGCGCCCAACCTCAGCAGCCACCGGTTCTGTCATTACGAAAATCCTGTAGGGAAATCAGCGGTCCTTCTGCCAAATTCGCTTGGCTGAGCCAAGCCTTAAGCGGTCCGCTGCCGGGCTTTAGTTATGCTCCGGTCCTGCTATATACCACCGCTTCCAATGCATAGGCCCTGCCAAGAATGACCTCCCCCGTCGTCACCCGCTTTGCTCCCTCCCCGACCGGCTTCCTCCATATCGGGGGCGCCCGCACGGCGCTGTTCAACTGGCTCTATGCGAAGAAGCACGGCGGCAAGATGCTGCTCCGGATCGAGGACACCGACCGGGAGCGCTCCACCGAGGCCGCGATCGGTGCCATCCTCGACGGCCTGAAATGGCTCGAGCTCGGCTGGGACGACGAGGTGATCTACCAGTTCAGCCGCGCCGCGCGTCACCGCGAGGTCGCCGAGCAGCTGCTCGCCGACGGCAAGGCCTACCGCTGCTACGCCACCGCCGAGGAGCTGACTGCCATGCGCGAGAAGGCACGCGCAGAGGGCCGCACCCGCCTCTACGACGGCCTGTGGCGCGACCGCGATCCCGCAACAGCCCCATCCGACGTCAAGCCGACGATCCGGCTCCGCGCGCCGCAGACCGGCGAGACCGTGATCGAGGACCAAGTCCAGGGCCGCGTGGTCTGGCAGAACGAGAACCTCGACGACCTCGTCCTGCTGCGCGGCGACGGTAACCCAACCTACATGCTTGCGGTGGTGGTCGACGACCACGACATGGGCGTCACCCATGTGATCCGCGGCGACGATCATCTGATCAACGCCGCCCGCCAGAAGCAGATCTACGATGCGATGGGCTGGGCGCTGCCGAGCATGTCCCACATCCCGCTGATCCACGGCCCGGACGGCTCGAAGCTCTCCAAGCGCCACGGTGCGCTCGGCGTCGACGCCTACCGCGCCATGGGATATTTGCCGGCCGCGCTGCGCAATTACCTCGTCCGGCTCGGCTGGAGCCATGGCGACCAGGAGATCTTCTCGACCGAGGAGATGATCGCGGCGTTCGACCTCGCCAGCGTCGGCCGCGCCGCCGCCCGGTTCGATTTCGCCAAGCTGGAAAACCTCAACGGCCACTACATCCGCCACGCCGACGATCAATCACTCGTGAAGATGTTCGAGGACGTGCTCGACCATCTCGTGCCCGCACGCGACGAGCTTAAGGCCAAGTTAAACGACACCACGCGCGCCCAGCTTCTTAAGGCCATGCCGGCCCTGAAGGAGCGCGCCAAGACGCTGATTGAGCTGATCGACAGCGCCTATTTCATCTTCGCCGACCGGCCGCTGGAGCTCGATCCCAAGGCGCAAGCGCTGCTGACGCCTGAGAACCGCAAGCTGATCGGCGAGCTAAATTCCGCGCTGGAGAAAGTCGAGACGTGGAACGGCGCCGCCACCGAAGCGGCGCTGCGTGTTTTTGCCGAGGAAAATAGTCTCAAGCTCGGCGCGGTCGCCCAACCCTTGCGGGCCGCGCTGACCGGGCGGACGACGTCGCCTGGTATATTTGAGGTCTTGGACGTCCTCGGACGCCAGGAAAGCCTCGGCCGGCTTAAGGATCAGTCTACGACGTAAGTCGAGCATGCGTGGGGTGATCTTGCAGCGCACACAGCAATAATATACCCATCTCCCCCGTACCTTCTGGAACATCCGGCCTGCCCCATCATCTCTCAAAGGGGCCTCCGGCTCCGCCCGTTTCACCATACATCGGGGACCTCTGATGGACGCAAAATCGAGCAATAAGACCGCTACGCTGACGGTCGGAAACAAGAACTACGATCTCCCGATCCATAGCGGCAGCGTCGGGCCTGATGTCATCGATATCGGCAAGCTCTACGGCCAGTCCGGCCTGTTCACTTACGATCCCGGCTTCACCTCCACCGCGAGCTGCCAGTCCAAGATCACCTATATCGACGGCGACGCGGGCGTGCTGGAATACCGCGGCTACCCAATCGAGCAGCTCGCCGAGAATGGCGACTTCCTCGAGACCTGCTATCTCCTGCTGTTCGGGGAACTGCCGACCGCCACGCAGAAGAAGGATTTCGACGACCGCGTGATCCATCACACGATGGTGCACGAGCAGATGGCCCGCTTTTTTCAGGGCTTCCGCCGCGACGCCCATCCGATGGCGATCATGGTGGCCGCAGTCGGCGCGCTCGCCGCGTTCTATCACGACTCCACCGACATCAATGATCCCAAGCAGCGCATGATCGCTTCCATGCGCATGATCGCGAAGATCCCGACCCTGGCCGCGATGGCCTACAAGTACACGGTCGGCCAGCCCTTCGTGTACCCGAAGAACTCGCTCAAGTTCGCCGAGAACTTCCTGCACATGTGCTTCGCCGTGCCGTGCGAGGACTACAAGATGAATCCGGTGCTCGCTGAAGCGCTGGACAAGATCTTCATCCTGCATGCCGACCACGAGCAGAACGCCTCGACCTCGACGGTGCGTATCGCCGGCTCGTCCGGCGCCAACCCGTTCGCCTGCATCGCCGCCGGCATCGCCTGCCTCTGGGGCCCGGCGCATGGCGGCGCCAACGAAGCAGCGCTGGCGATGCTCGCCGAGATCGGCAGCGTGGACAAGATCCCCGAGTTCATCGCCAAGGTGAAGGACAAGAACAGCGAAGTCCGCCTGATGGGCTTCGGGCACCGCGTCTACAAGAACTACGATCCGCGCGCCAAGATCATGCAGAAGATGTGTCACGCCGTGCTCAAGGAGACCGGCCATGGCGACGATCCGATGCTGAAGGTGGCGCTCGAGCTCGAGCGCATCGCGCTCAGCGACCAGTACTTCATCGACCGCAAGCTGTACCCGAACGTCGACTTCTATTCGGGCATCACGCTGAAGGCGATGGGCTTCCCGGTCTCGATGTTCACCGTGCTGTTCGCGGTCGCCCGCACCGTCGGCTGGATCAGCCAGTGGAGCGAGATGATCGAGGACCCGCAGCAGAAGATCGGCCGTCCGCGCCAGCTCTACACCGGCGTCACCAAGCGCGACTATGTCGCGATCAAGGATCGCAAGTAAGATCCAAGCCGATACGGCTTTCGAAACGGCGCCATCGCAGGATGGCGTCGTTTTTGTTTGTGCATGCGCTTGTCGAGGGCAAAGCACAGAGACCGATCGGCCGACTCCCGATGCTGCCGCGCACAACAACAAGACTACGCCGGCGGCTGCAAACGCCTTGACAGCCAGAGCGCTCCGCGCGCAAATTCTTACTCTAAGTAAGAATGACGATAGGGATGGAAATGCCGGAGCAGCCGAGAAGTCGGCGGCAGACGCGTGCTGCCATTTTGACTCATCTGCTTCAGTCCGGCGGCTCGTTTCGTCCGCCGCTGGCGAAAGCCGTGCGCCTGTCGGAAGCGAGCCTGTCGCGTATCCTGCTTGACCTGAAGGCCGAGGGCCTGATCGAGGAAGTGCGGCGCCCTGCCCCTTACGTCGGCGGCCCGACCGGCCTGGTGTCGCTCGACGGCTCGGTCGCGCTCGCGGCCTTCGAGCTGACGGCGCAGCACCTCGGCTTCGGCGTCGGCGGCCTGTCCGGCGAATTGCACTACACTGAACGCATGCCGCTGCCGAAGACGCCGACCGTCGAGACCGTCGGCCGGGCGTTTCGCGAAGCGATGACATTGTTGCGCGACTGGGCGCGGCGCCGCCGCGTCGTCCTCTCGCAGGTCGGAGTCTCCATTCCGGGCCTCGGCCGGCTGAGCGCCGCGGGCAACCCCATCATTCCCTGTGACGTCGGGCGCATCAGCGACATGTTCGGCGAGATGTTCGCAGGCGTGCCCGTCGAATTCACCAATTCGGTCGTGGCGCACGCCACATTCCATCGCTGCCGCACGGAAAACTATCCGTTCACTGACACGCACCTGTTCGTCTTTGTCAGCCATGGCGTTGCGGGCGCCTGGATGGATGATCCTGTCGAGACCGACGCACTCCAGCCGATCGAGCTCGGTCACATGGTGTTTGGCGAAGGCGGACCGCGCTGTCGCTGCGGCCACATCGGCTGTGTCGAGGCCCATACGTCGCTTCCGGCGCTGGCCGAGCTACTCGGCGTGCCCGAGCCGGAATTGCTCCAGCTCGGCAACGATTGGGTCACCGCGATCCCGATCTCCTCGCGCGTGCGCCAGGAGTTGCGGCTTCGCCTCTATCGCCTCGGGCTCGCGATCGGCAACACGCTGAACGTCAAGCCCTGTCACGGCGTCGCGATCTCCGGCTGGCCCTCGCTCCTTGCGGAGGGCGATCGGAAAGCGCTGGTCGACGGCGTCGACGCCTGCCTGCTCGGCGGCCGCGAGCATGCGCGGGTGTCGCTGGCCTTCGTGCCACCGTCGAACGGCAATGATCCCAGGGCCGCACTCGCCTTCGCCGCGTTCTGCCTCGCCTGCCGCGGCGGCATGCCGGCCGCCTCGACGGAGGCCGCCTGAGATGGCCTGAAGCTGCGCGGCTCGCACGCAAGAGAATTCACACCGGGAGGAACTGCCATGCCGATCACGACAACAAGGCGCCGTCTGCTCGCTGGATCTGCCGCCGCGCTCGCACTGCCGGCCTTTGCCCGCGCGCAAGGCGCGGTCAGACCGCGCCTGACCGCGATCTCGCAATGGTCCGCGGGCAGCGACGGGGCGGCCATTACCGCGCTCGGCAAGAAGTTCGAGGAGAAAGGCGGGGTTTGGCAGCACTCGCCCGTTCCCGGGTTCACCACCGAGATGATGAACAAGCTGCGCGCTCAGATCATGGCCGGCGATCCGCCGGCCTGCTCGCAGCTCAAGGGTCCCGAGATCGCAGCCTGGTCGAAGATCGCCCCGACTGTCGATCTCGACGCGGTCGTCGCCGCCGCCGGCTATGAGAAGGTCGTCGCTCCGGACCTTGCGAAACTGCACAAGCCGGCCGGCAAATGGATCGCACTGCCGTTGCAGATCTACAGCACCAACATGCTGTTCCTGTCCAAGCGCGCGATGGACAAGGCCAAGGCGGACAAGATTCCCGTCACCTGGGCTGACTTCAACGATCTCGCCGAAAAGATGAAAGCAGGCGGTGTCGCCTCTCCCATCGCCAACGGCGGCACCCGTCCGGATGACGGGCAAAAATTCGAGGCCGCTCTCGCCGGCATCAGTCCCCTCGCATATCGCGCCGCCATCATGAATCTCGAGAAGAAGGCCCTGGAGGGACCCGAGATCAAGGCCGCGTTCGCACAGGTGCGCAAGATCGCCGACTGGATGGATCCCAATGTCGGCGCCCAGCACTTCTCGACCAACCTCAAGCGCTTCGTCGACGGCAACATGGGCATGATGATCATGGGCGGCTGGGCGCAGGGCGTATTGCGCAACGCCGGCTTCAAGTTCGAGGACTTCCTGATCGCACCAGGCCCCAGCGACAATGGCAAGCCGGTGTTCCTGTTGAACGCCGACGCCTTCATCTTCTGGCAGCGCAAGGAGGCGGACCTGCAAGCCGGCCAGACGCTGATGGCCCAGCTCGTCATGGATCCCGCGATCCAGACGATGTACTCGCAGATCACGGGATCGATCCCTGTTCGCACCGATGTCGATCTGTCTGGCGAAGGCTGGTCCGAAGGGCAACGAACGACCTCGGCCGCCCTCAAGAGCGCTATCGCAAGCAATCAAGCCCTTCTGAGCATGGCGCACAACATGGCGCAGGAAAACGGCATGACGGCTGCGATGATCGACGTGATCACGGAGTACGTGAAGGACAAGACGATCAAGCCCGACCAGGCAGCCACGCGCCTCGCCCAGGCCGTCGAGGGCGCACGTTGACCAATGCCGTCTCGATAAGGCCGGGCCGGCCGGCGCTTCCCGAATGGCTGCGCCGGCTGCCCGAATACCTGATGATCTGGGTGCCGCTGCTGCTGTCCGCCGCGCACCTCGTGTCGTTCTCGCTGTGGACGGTCTGGATCTCGTTCACGCCGTCCACGCTCGTTCCGGTTTCGGGCTGGGTGGGGTTACGCAACTACTCGGCCGTCGCGGCATCGCGTAACTGGCAGATCGCCTTCGACAATCTGTTGCTGTTCGGCAGCGCCTTCGTGCTGCTGAGTTTGGTGACCGGCCTCGCCCTCGCAATCCTGCTCGACCAGCGCATTCGCGGAGAGAACGTGCTGCGATCCATCTTCCTCTACCCCCTCGCGGTGTCGTTCGTGGTCACCGGCACGGTCTGGAGTTGGCTGCTCAATCCCGGCCTTGGAATCCAGAAGCTGGTCCACGACCTCGGCTGGGCCTCCTTCAAGTTCGACTGGCTGATCGACCGCGACATGGCGATCTGGACCATCGTGATCGCCGCGATCTGGCAATCCTCAGGCTTCGCCATGGCGCTGTTCCTTGCCGGCCTCCGGTCCGTCGATGCCGACATCGTCAAGGCGGCGCAGATCGACGGTGCCGGGCCAGTTCGAATCTACCGGCGCATCATTCTGCCGTCGCTTTGGCCGATCACCATCACTGTCGTCGTGATCCAGTTGCAGTTCGCGATTTCGACGTTCGACCTCGTCCGCGCGCTCACCAATGGCGGACCGGGGATCGCGACCCAGCTGCCGGCACTGGTCGTCTACGACCTGATGTTCCAGCGCAGCCTGCTCGGCCGGGGCGCGGCGGCGGCGGTCCTCATGCTGCTCATTCTGCTCGCGGTGCTGCTGCCATATGCAGCGTGGCGATACGTCCAGCGACGGCGGGCCGCCCATGCGTGAGCGCTCCTTCGTGGCAAGTCGAATTTTGATCTACCTCGTCGTCCTGCTGATCGCTGCAGCATGGCTCGCGCCGCTCGCCGTCGTCGTACTGAATTCGCTCCGCAGCAACGAGGAGATCGCGCAGGGCTCGATGATCGGCTGGCCGCAGCACTGGGCCTGGAGCAACTATTTGACGGCCTGGAGCGGCTTCTGCGTCGCCGAGACCTGCGCCGGCATCCGGCCGTACATGCTGAACTCCGCGCTCGTCACCATCCCTGCAACGATCTTCTCGACCCTGCTGGGTGCGATCGCCGGCTACGCCGTGTCGCTCTGGCGTTTTCGCGGCGACACCTGGATCTACGGCATCGTGACCCTCGGCCTGTTCCTTCCCCAGCAGATGCGCCTGCTGCCCTGGACCATCGTGCTGCGGGACATCGGTCTCATCAACACGCTCGCCGGCCTCGTGCTGATCCACACCATCCAGGGGCTCTCCTTCACCACGCTGTTCTGCCGCAACTACTATGTCGCCATTCCCCATGAATTGATCAGGGCCGCGCGCATCGACGGCGCCGGGTTCTTCCGCATCTTCTGGCGCATCATCCTGCCGCTCTCGGGGCCGATCCTGGTCGTCACCGTGATCTGGCAGTTCACGCATATCTGGAACGAGTTCCTCTATGGCGTGACGTTCACGAGCGGCCAGCAGCAGCCCGTCACCGCCGCTCTCATCGCGCTGTCCGCCGCCGTCGCGGACATCCCGCAGCATGGCGTGCAGAGCGCCGCAGTGATCATCGCGGCGCTCCCGACGCTGTTGATCTATCTCCTCGGCGGCAAATACTTCGTCCGCGGCCTGACTGCCGGGGCCGTGAAATGATGGAGTTGTCATGGCAGCACTGAGCATTCGCACCCTGTCGAAGCGCTACGCCAATCTCGAGGTGCTGAAGGGGATCGATCTCGACATCGAAAGCGGCGAGTTCACGGTGCTGGTGGGGCCGTCCGGCTGCGGCAAGTCCACCTTGCTCAACATCGTTGCCGGGCTCGATCATCCGAGCGCAGGCACCGTCGAGATCGGTGGGCGCGTCGTCAACGACGTCCCGCCGAAAGACCGCGACATCGCCATGGTGTTCCAGTCCTACGCACTCTACCCGTCGATGACGGTACGCCAGAACATCACCTTCGGCATGGAATGCCGTCACGTCCCCAAGGCCGAGCAGGAGAAGGCGGTCGCGAACGTCGCCAGACTGCTCCAGATCGAGCCGCTGCTCGGCCGCAAACCCTCGCAATTATCCGGCGGCCAGCGCCAGCGCGTGGCGATGGGCCGCGCGCTGGTGCGTGATCCCCTGCTCTTCCTGTTCGACGAGCCGCTGTCCAATCTCGACGCGAAACTGCGCGTCGAGATGCGCATGGAGATCAAGCGACTGCACCAGCGCATCGGCGCGACCATCATCTATGTCACCCACGACCAGATCGAGGCGATGACGATGGCGACGCGGATCGCCGTGATGCATCGCGGCGTGGTGCAGCAGTTTGCCGATCCCGATACCGTGTACCGCTATCCCGCCAATCTGTTCGTCGCGCGCTTCATGGGCTCGCCTCCGATGAACACCATGCCGGCGCGGCTGGAGGCCGACGCCGGTGGGCCCGTGGTCGTGATCGGCGCGGGCCGGCCGGACGAGGTTCGTCTTCGCCTGCAGGGATACGACGCGGCAACACCTTATCTCGGCCGCGAGGTGGTGTTCGGGATCAGGCCGGAATGCATCGCGGAGGGCAACCGCGTGTTCTCCGCCGATGCGCCCATCGTCGTCCACGCGCCGGTGGAGATGGTCGAGCCCACCGGCGCCGAAACCATCGTGCTGCTGCGGCTCGGCGGCGAGTCCGCGCTGGCGCGCATCACGCCGGACATCCGCCCCCCGCCAGGGATGGTGGCGCCCTTCGCGCTCGATACGCGCCGCATCTGCCTGTTCGACCCCGAGACGGAGCGACTGATCGCATGACAAAGACGAGCTATGCCGGACTTGCCGACCGCGTCGTACTGATCACCGGCGGCGCCAGCGGCATCGGGGCCGCCTTCGTGCGCGCCTTCGCGGCCCAGGGAGCGCGCGTTGCGTTCCTCGATGTGGACGAAGCGGCCGGCCGCGCGCTGGTCGCAGAGGTGTCGGCGGCATCGGACAACACACCGCTGTTCGTGCCCTGTGATCTCCTGGACATCGACGCCTTGCGCGCCGCGATGTCGCAGGTTCACGGTGCGCTCGGCGACGCCGCCGTCCTCGTCAACAATGCCGCCAACGATCAGCGCCAGGTGCTGAGCGAAGTGACGCCCGCCGAGTTCGACTGGACGATCGGCGTCAATCTCAAGCACGTCTTCTTTGCCGCGCAGACCGTCGTGCCGCAGATGCAGGCGCGCGGCGGCGGCTCGATCATCAACATGTCGTCGATCGCCTGGATGCGCGGCGCCCCGGCGCTCCCGGTCTATGCCGCGGCCAAGGCGGCGATCGTCGGGTTCACCAACTCGCTGGCCCGGCTGGTCGGCCCCGACCACATCCGCGTCAACGCGATTGCACCGGGCATGGTCATCACCGAGCGCCAGCGCCGGCTGTGGTATCCGGACGATCAGGTCATCGCCGAGATGCGCTCGCGACAGGCCGTTCCGGACGCCGTGACGCCAGAGGACATCGCCAATATGGCGCTGTTCCTCGCCTCCGACGAAAGCCAGCGCATCACCAGCCAGTGTTTTCGGGTCGATGGCGGCCTTGCCTAGGCTGTGCAGACGAATTCGTCTTGGTCCGCGTAGCTCTCTGAGGCAGACGTCGAGCAAACATTGAGGCTGGTCGCCTTTGGGCCAGAAGCCGAAGTCGCCTTCGGTCGTTGGAGAGCCGCTGCACGATTAGCAGTGATGTCAACGATGTCGGCAAGGCGAGCCGTGGCCTTCACGGCGCACGGTCGCGCTGTTGCCGAGTTGGATCGTCAACCGCTGACGCGAGCGCATTGTTGACGGCGACGACCGACCGCAAGGTCCCTTGATGACGCTAATCGAAAGTTACGCCAATCCTGTAAGCTCTTCGCCAGACCACGCGGCACGATATCTTCAGTTTGTCTTCGGGTATGATCAACGTGAACGCGGCAGGAATGGTCGCGCTCAGATCGGAAAGCTGCAAAGCGGCGCCCGTAATCGAGAGATCACGAATAGTGCAGGAGGTCTTGTCGCCGCCATATTCAATCTGCGCGGGCTTCGAAACGCGATAGCGAGGCGCAATCCGGGTTTCGACCACTGAAGATCACTCCCAATTCAATCCATATTCGTCGGTCGTTTGATTGATCCAGAGCAGAGCAGCTCTCGTATCGAGCCAAATCAGCCGCTCGTCTTCGAGGTCTTCGTCAGAAGTCATATGCAGCAGGAACTCATTCTCGGCGAACCTAAAAAGGCTATCTCGCGCCTGACGTTCAGCAAGCGTTTGAGCTGCGATAAATGCATACTTTCGCGTAGCGACGAGATGCATGGGCAATCATCTTAGAAAAGCAGAAAATGAATTCCGGTACAATCACAGATGGACATTAAGAATTCTTCAAGGACAAAAGTATACCGGCTCGCGGCGCACGCCCGCCGAAAAAGGCGGTGAACGCAATGAGCCGCAGCGGCTTTCACGGGTGCGGCCCTGCCTGACCAAAAAACCTGGGTCAGAAACAGTGAAATATTGGCCAGCCCCGGCACCGCGAAGACTATGCCCTGATATTGCTACCGGTGGAGAGGGCCATTGAGCCCCCGAAGACTTCCTCAATAAGGCCGGTCGCCACCAACGGTAATCGATTCTTAACCCATCCGCCCCGATCATCAACCTGACTAGCGTAGATAGCGTCCCCAGCGCCGCTTCTTCGCGCGGTCTAATGAATTAATTACGGTTCATTGCCAACCTGTGGCCATTGCAAATCGTCGCGGCGGTGACGCCAATATCGAAGATCGATTGATCAAGACCTGCTCGGTTGGCAGTCTCTTTATGCGAGAGGCCGTTATGCTCAAGGGTTTTATGATTGCCGTTCTAACGCTGCTCTTTTTATCCATGTGCGATCAATACACATCCGATGGAAAATACACCGATGCGGTCATTATGGTGGCCAAGCAGATTGGACACTCCTTTGGTGCCTGACTGCACTGGCGTCGCCCACGAGACCATGATGAGCGAGACCAATATTCTTCACGCGCTAAACAACCATGAGTGCCCGGATTGCGGCGCGAATGAATTGCGATCCGGGCTCCGCGTCGATATCGCCGAGCATCTGACCTGCGTCGAGTGCGAAGCCCGTTTCTACATTGCGCCGCGTCGGCCACATGCCAAGGTGTTTATTCGGCAATAGCCTAGAGCCGCGACCTTTCAATGAATGTCCGCCTTGGGTCGATTTTGTTGCAAAAGTCGGTTGAGACAAGTCACGAAGCGTGATTCCGTTGTGTTGACGCGAATCTCGGCGAAGTCGATCCATGATGGGCCGTCTGAAGAGTGACCAAGGTCAACTGTTCTACGTGTTTTGTCTTGGCGACGCGGTCCTGAAGATCATTTGGTGCGGAAGATCGATGCTGCTCTCGATCTGTCCTGGCTTCGCGGTGAACTAGCATCTCACTATTCGTCAATGGGGCGCCCGTCGATTGATCCGGAACTGATGATCCGGATGCTGGTCGCGGGGTATGTCTTTGCGATCTGCTCAGAACGGCTGATCTGCCGTGAAGTGCAGGTGAACCTCGCCCTATCGCTGGTTCTGCAAGCTCGGTATCGAGGACGCTGTCCCGGATCATTCGGCGTTCTCGCGCGCCCGCAACGGGCGCTTCCGCGATGGAGATGTTCTCCGCCGCGTGTTCGAACGGATTGTCGAGACATGCATTGCCGCCGGTCTGGTTGGTGGCGAAGGATTTGCAGTCGATGCGAGCCTGATGCGGCCGACGCGAACAAGGAGCGCTCGATCGCAGGTCACGATTGGCGCAGGGATCGCGATCCGGCCAGGTCTAGCCGCGCGGTGAAGGAGTATTTGGCAACCCTCGACGATCCGCTGTGGGGAGCCGCCAGCGATGTCATCCCGAAATTTGTCTCGCCATCCGATCCGGCAGCGCAGTGGACCGGCGCTCACAAGGGGCCGGCATTCTTCGCGTACTCCGACAACTATCTCATCGACGTGAAGTTCGGCGTCATCGTTGATGTCGAGGCCTCCCGCGCCATTCGCCAGGCCGAGGTCGGTGCAGCAAAGACCATGATCGAACGGACCGAGGAGCGCTTCGGTCTCAAGCCAGAGCGACTTGTCGGGGATACCGCTTACGGAGCGGCTCCAATGCTGAACTGGCTGGTCGAGGAGAAGGGCATCGCGCCACATATCCCTGTGTTCGATAAGTCGAAGCGGGATGATGGCACTTTCTCGCGGAGCGACTTTCGATATGACCCGATCGGCGACGTTTACCACTGCCCGGGTGGTAAGCGGCTTGGACGAGCGGTACCGTGCACGAGGGCAAGACCCTTCTGTATCGTGCAAGCAAGCTCGACTGCGATGTATGCCCGCTCAAACCGCAGTGCTGCCCAAAGGAACCATCACGCAAGATCCCGCGCGATATCCATGAGCATGCCGGAGACGTTGCCCGGTCGTTCGCTGGCACCGAGGGCTTCGAGCTCTCTCGGCGTCAGCGCAAGAAGATCGAGATGAGGTTCGCACACTTGAAGCGCATCCTGAAGCTTGGTCGGCTCCGATTGCGCGGCCCGCAAGGTGCCCAGGATGAGTTTGTTCTAGCCGCCATCGCCCAGAATCTGAGGCGATTTGCATCGCTGGTCGCACGACCGCCACCGGCTCAGGCTCTGCGCATCGCGTAGCGTAGCGTCGAAGTTGCGTAAAATGCGTCAGGGCCAGCGCTTCAGAGCGCGGCTCAACGAAAGGCCCAGCGGCCAAATCCATTGCAGCCGACTTTTGCAACAAAATCGGTCACAAGCGGCCCTCAGCGCACATCGCCGTGAAGGTCAGCTAGAGCAGATTCTGATCAGGCGCGATCATAACCTGCCGCGGCGAAGAAGTTCAGGCACTCTTGGGCGGTGAAGGCGGCTGTGGTGAGGGCGATAGCATTGTCCAAAGCCTGGATTGATCTGGCGGCGGCCTTTCGCAGGGCGGCTTTGAGCTTTGCGAAGGCCATTTCGATCGGATTGAGGTCGGGCGAATAAGGCGGGAGATAGAGGAGCTGAGCGCCCGCCGCGTCGATTGCGATGGCGATCTCGGTCCGCTTGTGTGCTGCGAGATTGTCCATCACCACGATGTCGCCGGGCTTGAGTGTCGGTACCAGGACTTGCGTCACGTAAGCCTCGAACGCCGGACCATCCATGGGGCCGTCGAGGACCATCGGCGCGGTCATACCGGTCGCTCTAAGCGCGCCGACGAAGGTCGTCGTCTTCCAATGACCATGCGGGATCGCGGCGACGCAGCGCTGGCCGTACGGCGAACGGCCGTAGCGCCGCGCCATTTTGGTCGAAGCCCCCGTCTCGTCGATGAACACCAACCGATGGATGCCGATCTCAGGCTGAGACGCCTTCCACGCTGCGCGTTCAGCGGCCACGTCCGGCCGATCCTGCTCGCTGGCGTGCGATGTTTTTTTTGAACGTGATGTTGCGACGATCGAAGAATCGCCAGATCACGCTCGGCACGAAACGCTCGCCGTGGACTTTGAAGAGATGGTCAGCGATCTCGGCCAGCGTCATGTCAGGCGTAACCTTGACCAGGGAGAGGATCTCCGCAGCGTGACCCTCGATCCGAGCTGAACGCCGGTCTCCGCCCTGCGTTCCCGCCTCACAGGCGCCGGTCCTTCGCCACTCGCCAACCAGTTCGATCGCTGTCGAGGGCGCCACGCCGAACCGAACAGCGGCGCCCCGACGGCTCATGCCTTCATCTTCCACAGCCCGAATAATACGAATGCGAAGGTCCGGCGACAGCGGTTTAGCCATGGGGGCTGGCCTCCATCACCAGCCCTCAGGGTGAATCACGATTTGCCTCCCAAGGGAATCCCCTACCGATTCCGACAGGTTGGAAAATGCTCTAGCAGCCAAAAGCAGACCTCCGGGTCTTGGCACGATAGCCGTCCGCCTCGATATCGCGGACCAATCGGCGCATTGCAGCAGTTCAGCCTGGAAGGCCTTTCCTGATCCGGCACGTGCAGGATCGCGCCCAAGCAGGTCGCCTGCGGAACTCACCCGCAATGGTGGGGCGCTTGGCAATTCTGGATTCCACGACCTGTCGAAATGCGACGGTCCAGATCAAGGATGACGGCTGGCGAGCCCACTGATCTCGCTGCCTGCCGGGTCGTTCGGCTACAGGACGACCGTATCCCGTCGAACAGGGTCGCCTACATCGTCCTGAAAACCAGGTCGGCGCGACCAGCTCAAGCGCCCCCCGCGAAGCATGTGTGTTCACTCCTGTAAATTGTGCTCCTGGCCACCTGCGTGTGAATGCATTCACAGACCGAGCGACGCTCTGGATGTATATTCCTGGAGACACACGCGGAAAGCTGCCCCTTCGGATCGAGCCGCCAATCTGAGGAGTAACGCACGGTGCAGAATAGCTACCTTTGTCTCGTCCTCGGGACGCTTAGCTTCACGCTCGCGTCGATTTCGCCAAATGCCGCTTCAGCGTTCGAAGATGTCAATATGGGGTCGGCAATCAGCGTCGAGGGCGGGCATATTGTGGCGCGGTGGGACACAAGAGGCTTCCATCACTACAACATCCGCTGGTCGGCGAATGGCGGGCCCGAAAAGCAAGTCGAGCGCGCTGGTGACAAGAGCTTCGTTTACCTAACCCCTTACCAACCCGGCGTCCTCTATTCGATTTCTGTTCAAGGCTGCGATAAGAACTTTGTGAGCAGCTCGAAATGCACAAGCTGGGACGGTGCATCATGCGGCAACCCGCGCAATCCATGCACTGGCCCAATTCCTATGCCGATCAAAAGCCGCGGCGGGCTCTGCCTCGACGTCGATGCGCCGAACCAGCGTGTGAATGGCGGACGGGTGCAGGTGTGGGCCTGCAACGGCTCGGACCAGCAACTCTGGTCGATCAATGGCAGGCGCATCGTCAGCCTTGCCGGAAAGTGCCTTGATGCAAATCTTCCGGAGATCCACAAGAACGGCGGCAGAATCCAGGTGTGGGACTGTAACAACAGCGCGCAGCAGAACTGGCGGCAGAACAGGCTGGAACTGCGCAATGGCGGCGGCAAGTGTCTCGACGTTCATGCACCGATGCTGCATCAGAACGGCGGGATCGTGCAGCTTTGGCAGTGCAACGGCACAATCCAGCAAAGCTGGAGCCAACCGGGCTTGTTGTAGAGCCTTTTCCGCAATTGGACGATCAGAACAAAGTCTAGCTCGCTCACCTTGTCTTCCGCATCGTCGCCAGCACGATGTCGGCCGCCAGCACGCTCGGTGACTTGTTGCCGGTCGACATGATCCGATCGAGCTGGGCAAACGCCTCGACCTGCTGCCGCCGCAGCGGGGAATCCGTCAGCACGTCACTCAGCGCCGGTGCCAGCTTCTCCGGCGTGCAGTCCTCCTGCAGGAACTCCGGAATGACATCCCTGCCGATCACGAGATTGGCAAGGATCACCGAGGACACGCGGATCGCGCGACGCAGGATAAAGGCCTCGATCGCGCCGACGCGATAGGCCGTCACCATCGGAATCCCCGACAGTGCCAGTTCCAGCGTCACTGTACCGGATTTGGCCAGTGCCGCACGTGCGATGCGGAACACGGCGCGCTTCTCGTTCTCGCCGGTCACGATCCTTGGCTTGACCGGCCAATTCGCGATGCCTTCGCGGATGGTGGCTTCGAGATGCGGCATCGTCGGCAGCACCAGTTCGAACGCGCGGCCTTCGGCCTGCAAGCGGCGGAGTGTCGCGCCGAAGACGTCGAGGTGGTGCCGGACCTCGCTGCGACGGCTGCCGGGCAGTATCAGCAGCACCGGCGGCTCGCCATCGCGGCGCGACTGCTCCTCCGCGTTCGGCCGCAGCGAGGGCAATTGCTCGACCAAGGGATGGCCGACATAGCTGCAGGGCGGTCCGCCGAGCTTGCGGTACTCCTCGGGCTCGAACGGCAGGAGACCGAGTACATGGTCGACATAACCGAGCATGGTCCGCGCCCGCCCCGGCCGCCACGCCCAGAGTTGCGGGGAGACGTAATCGACGACTGGAATCGCCGGATTCTTCGCGCGCACGCGGCGGGCGACGCGATGGGTGAAATCGGGGCTGTCGATGATGACGAGCGCGTCCGGCGCGGCCTCGGTCACGGCGTCGGCCGTCTCGCGGATCAGCCGCAGAATTTTCGGCAATTGCTGCACCACCGCGGCGAAGCCGACGATCGACAGCTCCTCGATCGGAAACAGCGATTCGAGCCCCTCGCGCGCCATGGTCCGGCCGCCGACGCCGACGAATTGCACGCCATCGCCGAGGCGCTGGCGCAGCACCTTCATCAAGGCGCTGCCGAGCCGGTCGCCGGATTCCTCCGTGGCGATCAGGAAGATCTTGCGCTTGGGATCGCGCGACTGCATCACGCCGGCAGACCGATAACGAAGAGGTATTTCGCGTCGGCCAGCGCGATCATCGCCTGCGGCTCGGCGGCGATGGTGTTGCCGGCGATGACGGCGAGGCCCGCAAGGCCGGCCGCCGCGACACCTTCGAGAGTGCGCGGGCCGATCGTGGGCAGGTCGAAGCGCAGATCCTGGTTGCTCTTCGGCGCCTTGACCAGCACGCCGCGGCCGGCGGCCGCACGAATGCGCCCCTCCTCGCGCAGGCGAGCGACGCGCGCGAGCAGCGCGTCGGTGCCCTCGATGTCCTCGACCGCCACCACGTGGCCGTCGATCACCACCGCAGCCTGGCCGATATCGAACGGGCCGAGCGCCGTCAGCACCGCGCGACCGCGCGCGATGTCGGTCTTGCTGTTGTCGTTCGGCCAGGCGCGACTGATGCAGCCCTCGGGCATCAGCAGATCGGGCGCGACGTCCTTGATGCCGACCATGCGAAAGCCACCCTGCTCGAGGATGCGGCCGACGCCGGACAGCAGGTGATCGTCGCCGCCCCGGAAGGCGCGGATGACGTTGCCGAGCAGGCGCAGCGTCGTGACGTCGAACCTTATTTCGGTCAGCGAGGGCCGCACCAGCGTGCCGATGAAGATCAGGTCGCGGCAGCCCTCCTCGCGGAATAGCCGCATCGCGCGGCCGAGCTGGCCGACCGAGATCCAGCGATGGCGGAACTTCTCCACCTGCGCCGGATCGCAGGCTCCGCGCAGCGGAAACAGCACCGGCGTGATGCCGCGGGCGGCAAGCGAGTCGGCGACCGCGAACGGCATCGCGCCGCCGCCGGCGACGATGCCGACCGGAGATGCAATCTCCGGCGCCGCCGATGTCATGTCCGCGGCCATCCCCGGATCACTTTCCGATGGCGGGAAGACATAGCGGGCGCTTGCCCTTGCCGATGAAGTCGAGAATTTCGGCGATCGCAGGATCTTCGCCCGCAAGCGGCCTCGATGCCTCCAGCCGCTCGGCGAAGGTACCGGGGCCATGGAAGAGCTTCTGATAGAACCCGCGCACCGTCGCCAGTCGCTGCTTGGTGAACTTGCGCCGCTTCATGCCGATGATGTTGAGGCCTTCCAGCACCGCATACTGGCCGTTGACCAGCCCGAACGGAATGATGTCGTCGCGCACGCCGCAGACGCCGCCGACCATGACCTGCGGCCCGATGCGGGTAAATTGGTGCACCGCTGACAGCCCGCCGATGAAGACGAAGTCACCGATCTCGGCGTGACCGCCGAGCGTCGCCGAGGTCGCGAAGATCACGTCGTTGCCGACATGGCAGTCATGGCCGACATGGCTGCAGTTCATGAAATAACCGCGGTCGCCGACCGTGGTGATGCCGCCGCCGGCGACCGTGCCGGCATTCATGGTCACGGACTCACGGATGGTGCAGCCCGAGCCGATGGTGAGCCTGGTCAGCTCGCCCCGATAGGAGAGCGACTGCGGCGGCGTGCCGAGCGAGACGAAGGGGTAGATGGTGCAATCGTCGCCGATGGTGGTCTGCGCCGTGATGTGCACGTGACCGATCAGCTTGCAGTTCTTGCCGATCACGACGTGGGGGCCGATGATGCAAAAGGGTCCGATCTCGGTGCCCTCGCCCATCACGGCGCCGTCTTCGACCCGCGCGGTAGGATCAATCTTACTCATCAAGCAATCTGACTCATCAAGAAGGTCTGATTAGGTGTTGAAGTCGCTCAACTTTCCGGTGGTTAGCGCGACTATGCCCAATCTGTCCAGTGACGTATCATCTCGGCGTGTTTCAGGCACCGGATGAGCCGGCCGTCGCAGCACCTCAACGCGTTCATGTGGAGCTTGAAGTCATCGTGGTCAGGGCCCTGGCAATCCTGCTCGCACAGCTGGCGACCGCGCCGATCGTGTCCGAGAAGGTCGAGACCGCCGAACATCGCGTCGTCGATCTCAAGACCTTCGAGTGCCGCGATATCACCCGCAGCACGGTGCTGCAGCGGGTCTGTTACGACCCCGCGCAGCAACACCTTATCGTCGCGGCGAACGGCGCCTATGACCGCTATTGCGGCGTGACGGCGGACACTGTCGAGCGCCTCCTGGGCGCCCCGTCGATGGGCCAGTTCTTCAACCAGACTATCAAGCGGGATGTCACGACCGGCCGCTACGCCTGCCCCGGTCGCCACGCGTACCGCGCGCGAGAGCGCGTCCTGCGCAGCTGATCTCGCTCCGGGCCCCTTCGCTCGAAGGCGCTTTAGTCCGTCAGCATGGCGCCGACGTCGGCTTCCGCAACCACCTGCCCGTTGACCTTGGCGTCGCCGTGAAACCACCACATGGCCTTGCGGCGGCCGATCGAACGCATGTGATATTCGATGGTGTCGCCGGGCAGCACCGGCTTGCGGAATTTGCACTTGTCGATGGTGAGGAAATAGACCGCCCGCGGCTTGTCGGTGCCTTCGACCGACTTGATGCCGATCACGCCCGCCGTCTGCGCCATCGCCTCGATCATCATGACGCCGGGATAGACCGGCCGCTCCGGGAAATGCCCCTGGAAGGCCGGCTCGTTGAAGGTGACGTTCTTGATGCCGATGCCGCTATAGTCGGCGCGGATGTTGATCACGCGGTCGATCAGCAGCATGGGAAAGCGGTGCGGCAGGGTCTGGAGGATGGCATTGATGTCCACCAGCTCGAACTTGACAGGTGATTCCTCCGTCATTCCCGTTCCTCATTCTTCGGATCAGCCCTGCTGTCGCGTACCAAGCGCTCCACCGCGATGATCTCCTTGAACCATTGTTTGGTCGGCTTGGCGAAAAAACCACCCCAGCGGCCGCCCGGCGGGATGTCGTCCTTGACGCCGCTCATCGCGGTCACCTGGGCACCATCCCCGATTTTGAGGTGGTTGTTGATGCCAACCTTCGCTCCAAGTGCCACGTTGTCGCCAATGGTCAGGCTGCCGGCGAGCCCGATCTGGGCCGCCAGCAGGCAGTGCCGGCCGATCGTAACATTGTGGCCGATCTGGACCTGATTGTCGATTTTCGTGCCCTCGCCGATCACGGTATCGCGCAAGCTGCCACGGTCGATCGTGGTCCCGGCGCCGATCTCGACATCGTTCTGGATCAGCACCCGCCCGGTCTGCGGCACCTTCAGATGGCCCTCGGGGCCGAAGAAGATGAAGCCATAGCCGTCCTGGCCGATCGAACAGCCGGGATGGATCAGCACGTTGTTGCCGATCAGGGCGCACTGGATCGCGGTGCGCGCGCCGACATTGCAGTCCCGGCCGATCTTGACGCCGGGCCCGATCACCGCCCCGACGCCGACCACCGTGCCGCTGCCGATCTCCACATCCGGACCGATCACGGCCAGGGGATCGACGATCACGCCGTCCTCGAGCCGGGCCGAGGGATCGATGATCGCCGAAGGCGCGATGCCGTCATTGCCGACCCAGGATTGCGGCCTCAGCGCTTCGCCGTGCCATTCCCGCGCGATCCTGACGAACGCCCGGAACGGCTGCGCCACCCGCAGCACGGCCACATGCGCCGGCACCTGGGCCTCGAAGCGCGGGCTCACCAGGCAAGCGCCAGCCTGGGTCGCCTCGAGCTCATCGGCGTATTTGAGGTTGTCGAAGAACGCCAGATGCATCGGGCCCGCTTCGTCCAGCGAAGCCAGGCCCGTGATGATGTGGCCGCCCCTGGCGGGATCGACCAGTTGCGCCTTGGTCAGCGTGGCAATGTCAGCCAGCGTCGAGGCAGGCGGCTTTGTGAAGAAGGTCGGCTGCGCCATTCCACCCCGTCGCGGTCCGGCTTCGGCATGAAGCGGTCAGGCCGCATCATGCCTTGTCTCACGGATTGAGCACGATCTTTTTGCGGACCGGCCCCAACCGGGGGCCGGCTCATGCCGTGCTGATCGAATTAGAACGTGGTGCCGCCGCCGAACCGGAATTCCTGCGTACGGTCGTACTTACCCTTGCTGAGCGGCACGGCGTAGTCGAAGCGCAGCGGACCGAACGGAGACTGCCAGATCAGGCCGACACCGACCGACGAGCGGATGACCTTGCTGTCGTCATAGACCAGGCCGGTACAGGTTCCGGTGCTCGATGGATTGATCGTCGAGGGGATACAGCCGGGCGCATTGACTTCGTTGGTCGTGGTCCAACTCGTCGGCCCTTTATAATCGTACAGGCCACCGGCGTCGGCATAGACAGCACCCTTCAGACCCACTTCCTTCGGCAGGAACCAGAACGGCATCTGCAATTCGAGCGAAGCGCCCCAGTACTTGGTGCCGCCGAGCGCGTCCTGCGTGCCAAAGGGATTCAGGTCGCGCGGGCCGATGCCGTTCGGGGCAAAGCCGCGGACGAGGTTCGGGCCCATCTGGAAGTGGTCGAGCATGCGCAGGTCGGTGCCGATCTTGTTCAGCATGCCGCTCTGCAGGCGGACCAGGCCGACGATGTCCGATACCAGCGGAGCGTAATACTTCGCATCGATCACCGACTTCAGATAGGACACGTCGCCGCCGACGCCGGCGAAATCCTGACGGAAATCAACGAGCAGACCGTCGGTGGGGTTCTTGTTGTTGTCGAGCGTGTTGTAGGTGAGCGTGTAGCCGAGCGCCGAGGTCAGGGTCTTGCCGTTGGCAAGCTCCTTGCGCACGGGCAGCGAGGCTTCGCCGTCAGAATAGCACCCAAGAGGCGAGCTGTTGAAAGCGCTTATGGGATTGCCATTCGCAATGAAGGCAGGACTCGGATTGTAATCCGCCGCGCCAATGTTGTTATTACAGTTCGCCAGGTAGCTCGGCAGCGTGATTTCCTGCTGATAGATCGAGTAGCGCAGCTGCAGCGACAGATCTTCACGCAAGGAGAAACCGAGGCGCGGCGAGAAGCCGAGCGTCTTGGTGCCGTAGGAGATGTAGCTGTTGGACAGTTGCTGGCGCTGATAGAGGTCCAGGCCGAGCGCGACGCGGTAGTCGAGCAGATACGGCTCGACAAACGACAGCGAGTAGCCGCGTGCATACTGTCCGTAGGTCACCGCTGCCTTGGCGAACAGGCCACGGCCGAGCAGGTTGCGCTCGGATACCGAAACTTCGGCCAGCGCGCCGTCGGTGGTGGAGTAACCGCCCGAGATCGAGAAGTCGCCGGTCGATTTCTCTTCCATGTCGACGTTCAGGACCACGCGATCGCTCGACGAGCCGGGCTCGGTCGTGATCTTCACGCTCTTGAAGTAGTCGAGGTTCTTCAGGCGCCGCTCAGCACGGTCGACCAGGGCGCGGTTGTAGGCATCGCCCTCGGAGATGTCGAACTCGCGGCGGATCACGTAGTCGCGCGTGCGCGTGTTGCCGCGCAGGTTGATGCGCTCGATATAGGTGCGCGGGCCTTCGTCGATGTTGAACACGACCGAGACGGTGTGCGCCTCGAAATTGCGGTCGCCGCCGGGCCGGACCACGGCAAAGGCATAGCCGCGGCGCGAGGCCTCGATCTGCATCTCCTCGACCGACTTCTCGACCGATTCGACGTTGTAGAGCGAGCCGGCCTGGACGCGCGAATAGCCGCGCAGCGAGGTGGGATCGAAGTTCGGAATGCTGGAGCGGAAATCGACGGCGCCGACGCGGTACTGAGCGCCTTCCTCGATCTTGAAGGTGACGTTGAAGCCCTTCTTCTCCGGATCGTATTCGGTAAGCGCAGCCACCACCTGAACGTCGGCGTAACCGTTCTTGAGATAGAAGCGGCGGATCAGGTCGCGGTCGGCTTCGACGCGATCGGGATCATAGATGTCGCCGCTGCCGAGAAAGCTCAGCAGGTTCGATTCGCGCGTCTTGATGACGTCCCTGAGACGGTAGGACGAGAACGCGACATTGCCGACGAACTCGATCGACTTGACACCGGTCTTGGCGCCCTCCTCGACCGTGAAGATGAGATCGACGCGGTTGTTCGGCTGCTCGATGATCTCGGGCGTGACGCGCACGTCGTAGCGGCCGGACCGGCGATAGATTTCTGCGATTCGCAGCGTGTCGGACTGCACCATGGCGCGGGAGAAAGTGCCGCGCGCCTTGGACTGGACTTCAGTGGTGAGCTGCTCGTCCTTGATCTTCTTGTTGCCCTCGAAGGCAACCCGGCCGATCACCGGATTTTCCACCACCGAGACGACGATCTGGCCGCCGGCGCCACGGTTGATTCTCACGTCCTGGAACAGGCCGGTCTCGATCAAGGCCTTGAGGCCGTCGTCGATGGCGCCTTGATCCAGGCGGCCGCCCGGACCGGGCTTGAAATAGGAGCGGATCGTCTCGACCTCGACCCGGCGATTTCCCTCGACGGAAATCGACTGCACGGTCTGAGCGAGCGCAGACGAAGGCACAAAAACAGCCCCGACCGGGGCAACCACCGGCGCGCCGAACATGATCAGGGTTGCGAGCAAGCCCCCCCGGAGTCGCAGTCCAAACTTCATCGCGCAACGCGCCCTTATCATTCCGAGCCAGACCCAACCCCAACGCCGGTCCGGAGATTCCCCAAGTTCAGGGCCGCTTGTAGCCAATTTCACCGACGCCGCAAACGGCCGAAAGCGTCGTAATTTCAATTTCATTCCAAGACGTTGCTCAACAGCAACGCCACAAAAAAGCCTCCATCAGGATGCGGCCATCCGCAGGATGTCGTTGTAGGTCGCGAACACCATCAGCATCAGCACCAAACCGAGCCCGATTCGGAAGCCCATCTCCTGAGTCCGCTCCGACAGGGGCCGGCCGCGGACGACCTCCGCCGCATAGAACATCAGATGGCCGCCATCGAGCAGCGGGATCGGGAACAGGTTCAGCAGGCCGATCGACACCGACAGCACTGCGCACAAATTGATCACGAACTGGAACCCGGCGCTGGCCGCCTGCCCCGACATCTTCGCGATGCCCAGGACGCCGCTGACCTCGTTGGGATTGCCGTTTCCGGCGAACAGCGAGCCCAGGAACTTGAAGGTGCTGGTGATGATGAACCAGACCTGCTCGACCCCGATCTTCAGCGCCTCGCCAACGCCCACCGGGGTGCTCGACGCCTCGCCGGCCTGTGCCTTGTGCTCGATGCCGAGCACGCCGAGACGGTGGCTGTTGCCGAACGGATCCTTACGCTCGAGCAGCGCCGGGGTTGCGGTCAGCGAGACGATGGTGCCGTCCCGCTTGACCTGAAAGGCAAGCGCTGAACCCGCATTCATCGCAACGATTCGCTGCATGTCGGCAAAGCTCTCGATCGGCTTGCCATCGATCTGGACGACGACGTCCCCGATCTTGAAGCCGGCCGCAGCCGCAGCACCATCGGCGACGACGCCGTCGACGCGCGCGATCGTGCTCGGCTTGCCGTAATACAGAGCCATTCCCGCGAAAATCAGCGCGCCCAGGATGAAATTGGCAATCGGTCCGGCCGCGACGATGGCGGCGCGCGGGCCGACCTTCTTGTGGTGGAAGCTGCCGGCGCGCTCCTCGGCCGTCATGGCCGCGAGCGTCTGGGACGAAGGGGTCGAGGCCTCGCTCTCGTCGCCGAAGAACTTGACGTAGCCGCCAAGCGGGATGGCCGAGATCTTCCAGCGGGTGCCGTGGCGGTCATTGAATCCGACCAGCTCGGGTCCGAAACCGAGCGAGAAGGTCAACACGCGCACGCCCGCCCAACGCGCGACCAGGAAATGGCCGAGCTCATGGAAGAACACGACGATCGTCAGGACGAACAGGAAGGGAACCGCGTAGCCGAGGAGCCCATGGCTCAACGTATTGAAACTATGGACAAAAAAGTCGATCATCGAATTCCCTCATCCAGCGCCGCAAGGCCCTGGCCCCGAACCATCTAGGATGCCTTTAAGGCAATTTGAGGCAATAGGGCGGCAGCTCTATTTCGAGCAACATGGTCAACAGAGATTGCATCATCGGCGGACGTCAGAGGCGCCTGGTTACCGCTGCGGATCCAGTCGTCCAATGTCGCCTCCACCAGCCGGGCGATCGCACCGAACCGGATCTTGCCGGCGATGAAGGCCGCGACCGCGACCTCGTTGGCAGCGTTGTAGACGGTGGTCGCCCCCTTCCCGGTCCGGAGCGAATCGAACGCCAGCCGGAGTCCGGGGAAGCGCTCGAAGTCAGGCGCCTCGAAGGTCAGCTGGCCGATCTTGGCGAGGTCCAGCTTGGCCGCCGGCCCCTTGATGCGATCGGGCCAGCCGAGGCAGTGCGCGATCGGGGTGCGCATGTCGGGCGCGCCGAGCTGGGCCACCACCGAGCAATCGGAAAACTCGACCATGCCATGGATGATCGACTGCGGATGAACGAGAACGTCGATCTCGTCCGGGCTCAGCGCGAACAGATAGGACGCCTCGATCACCTCGAGCCCCTTGTTCATCATCGACGCCGAATCGATCGTGATCTTCTGGCCCATGCTCCAGTTCGGATGCTTGAGGGCCTGCGCGAGGGTCGCCTGCTCGATGTCGGCCGGCTTCCAGGTCCGGAACGGGCCGCCCGACGCCGTGATGATGACCCGGACGAGTTCGTCGCGATTGCCCGACGCCAGCGCCTGGAACAGCGCATTGTGCTCGGAATCCGCCGGCAGGATGCATGCGCCCGCCTTGGCCGCACGCTGCATGAAGAAATCACCGGCGCAGACGAGACATTCCTTGTTGGCGAGCGCGACATGCGCGCCCCGGTCGACGGCGGCCAGTGCGGGCTTCAGTCCGGCGGCGCCGCTGACGGCGGCCATCACCCAATCGGCCGGACGCGCGCCGGCTTCGATCACCGCGCTTTCGCCCGCGCCGCATTCGGTGCCGGTCCCGGCCAATGCAGCCTTGAGCTCGGCGAACTTGGAGGTGTCGGCAATGGCGACGAAACGCGCGGAAAACTCCTTCGCGAGCTTTGCCAGCGCTTCGACATTGCTGTTCGCCGTCAACGCCTCGACGCGGTAGCGCTCGGGCGAGGCGCGCAGCAGATCCATCGTGCTGTCGCCGATCGAGCCGGTGGCGCCGAGAACCGTGACGCTGCGGACGTCGGACGCCGCAAGCCTGTTGTTACGCAATGGGACCGCGCTCATATCCTCACCAAACCATAAGACCGCTTCCGGCGCTATGCACACCATGGCGGAGAAAGCCGATAATCCATGCCATCAGGATGGCGGCGACAAAACCGTCCAGGCGATCCATAAGCCCGCCATGGCCGGGAATTAAGTGACTGGAATCCTTGACATCGAAGCGCCGCTTCACCGCGGATTCGAACAGATCGCCCAACGCCGAGACCACCGAAAGGATGGCGCTGACGAGCAGCAGTGGTGCCATCTTTCCGAACCCGCAGGCCGCAAAGCCCACTGCAACCAGGAGGCTTGCGACGAAGCCGCCCAGCGCCCCGGACCAGGTCTTTTTCGGGCTCACGCGCGGCCAGAGCTTCGGCCCGCCGATGCTGCGACCGGCAAAATAGCCGCCGATATCGGTCGCCCACACCACCAGCAGCACGAACATCAGCGCGGTGAAGCCGTTGACGAGATCCTTCCGCACCAGGATCGAGGCCAGCAGCGCCGCCGTTGCATAGGCAAAGCCCGTCGCCGCCCAAACGAACTTGCCGCGCGCGATCAGCGTCACGATCGCGCCGCCGACGAGGCCGATGATGACGGACGTCTTCAGCCCGCCAAAAGCGACGGCGGCCCCCATCATCGCGATGACGATCGTCCCTGCCCCGGTCAGCGCCGCCGAGCCCGCGCCGACCACCGTCAGCCATTCCGCGAACAGCCCGATCGAGACCAGCGTGACGAGCAGCACCCACAGCCAGCCGCCGACATAAGCGATCGCGATGGTCAGCGGCGCCAGCACCAGCGCTGCGAGGACCCGCATCACCAGATTGCTTGGGGCAGGCTTGGCGCCCGCCGGTGCGGAATCTTGTTCGCTCACGAGGCGGTTTTCGCGACCAGGCCGCCGAAACGGCGCTCGCGCCTGGCGAATTCGGCGATCGCGCCTTCCAGCGCCGCCTTGTCGAAATCGGGCCAGTGGATCGGCACGAAGACGAGCTCGCTATAGGCGGCCTGCCACATCAGAAAATTGGACAGGCGCTGCTCGCCGCTGGTGCGGATGATGAGATCGGGATCGGGAATATCGGGCGCATCGAGATGCGCGCCGAGCGTCTCGGCGTCGATCGTGCCTGGATCGCGCTGACCTTCCGCGACTTCGCGCGCCAGCTTCTGCGCCGCCTTCGCGATCTCCTGCCGCGAGCCGTAGTTGAAGGCGACGACGAGTGTCAGGCGCGTGTTGTCGCGCGTCAGCTCCTCGGCCTCGTTGAGCAGTGCGCAGATGTCGCCCTCGAGCCCGTCGCGCTCGCCGATGATGCGGACCTTGACGCCGTCGCGATGCAGGCTTGCCAGATCGTTGCGGATGAAGCGGCGGAGCAGACCGAAGAGATCGCCGATCTCGCTTGCCGGACGCGACCAGTTCTCCGACGAGAAGGAGAAGATGGTGAGGTAGCGGATGCCAAGCTCGTGCGAGGCGCGCACGACGCGGCGCAGAGCTTCGACGCCGCGGCGATGCCCCTCCGCACGCGGCAGGCCGCGCGCGGCCGCCCAGCGCCCGTTGCCATCCATGATGATGGCGACATGCGCGGGCACCTCGGACCGGTCGGGTCCTTCCGTTGCGGGCGCGGCGGCGTTGGACATTTGCGAGGGCCTCAAAGCATGATCCGGACCCGAAGGGCCGCGTAAGCGCAAGGTGCGAAGCGGTTTTCCGAAAAGATCATGCGCAAACGATAACCTAAAGCGCGATGATCGATCATCGCAATTTAGACGGTGAGGATTTCCTTTTCCTTGGCGGCCAGCAACTGGTCGATTTCCGTGATCGTACCATCGGTCGCCTTCTGCACCTCGTCGGCGTGGCGCTTCTGGTCGTCCTCGGACATCTCGTGGTTCTTCTCGAGTTTCTTGAGGACGTCGAGGCCGTCGCGGCGGACGTGGCGCGCGGCGACCTTGGCGGCTTCCGCATATTTATGCGCGACCTTCACCAGTTCCTTGCGCCGTTCCTCGTTCAGCTCGGGGATGCGCAACCGCAGCACCTGGCCCTCGGTCGCGGGCGACAGGCCGAGGTTGGAATCGACGATTGCCTTCTCCACCGCCTTGACCATCGACTTGTCCCAGACCTGCACCGAGATCAGGCGCGGCTCCGGCACGCTGACGGTGGCGAGCTGATTGAGCGGCATGTGGCCGCCATAAGCGTCGACCTGCACCGGATCGAGCATCGATGCGGAGGCGCGCCCCGTGCGCAAGCCGCCAAGCTCGTGCTTCAGCGACTGGATGGCGCCCTGCATGCGGCGCTTCACTTCGTTGAGGTCGAAAGTACCCGTGGGCATCACGTTTCTCCTTCAAGATCCCGGCAACCGCTCCCGCGACCTTCCCTAAAGGCGCGCGACAGATGAGCGGTCAGCCGGCGACAATGGTTCCGTGGCCGACGCCACGCAGAATCGCGCCGATCGAGCCCGGCTCCGCGATCGAGAATACGATGATAGGCAGCGACGTCTCGCGGGCAAGCGCGAAGGCGGTCGCATCCATCACCTTGTAGCCGCCCTCGATCGCCTGTGAATGAGTCAGCCGGTCGAATCGCGTCGCGGCCGGATCCTTCTTCGGGTCGGCCGAGTAGACGCCGTCGACATTGGTGGCCTTCAGCACCGCCTGGGCGCCGATCTCGGCGGCACGCAGCACTGCGGTCGTATCGGTGGTGAAGAACGGATTACCGGTTCCACCGCCAAGCAGCACGATGCGTCCCTCGGCGAGGTATTTGTGCGCCGCAGTGCGGGTGAACAGCTCGGAAATCTCGGGCATGACGAACGCCGACAGCGTACGCGCCGGCGTGCCCTTGCGCTCGATCGCCGATTCCAGCGCGAGGCAGTTCATCATGGTGGCGAGCATGCCCATGGTGTCGCCGGTCGGCCGTGACACACCGCGGGCGGAGACCTCGACGCCGCGCACGATGTTGCCGCCGCCGATCACGACCGCGACCTCGGTGCCGAGCTTGCGGGCCGCAATCAGATCGTCCGCAACCCGGTCGACGGTCGGCTGATCGATGCCAAAGCCTTGCTGTCCCGCGAGATATTCGCCGGACAGCTTGATCACGACGCGACGATAGACCGGATCAGACATGAGCACTTTCCTCGTCCGGGCCCCGCTTCCGGCGGCACGCCGGAAGGAACGTTCCGGCGCTTACTTCTTGCCGCTTGCCGCGGCAACCTCGGCCGCGAAATCGCTTTCCTGCTTCTCGATTCCCTCACCGAGAGCATAGCGTATAAAGCCCGCGATCTTCAGGGCACCACCGACCTTGCCTTCGGCTTCCTTCAACGCCTGCGCCACCGACTTGCCGGTGTCGTGGATGAAGGCCTGCTCGAGCAGGCAGACTTCCTTGTAGTAGGTCTTGAGGCCGGACTCGACGATCTTCTCGATCACGTTCTCCGGCTTGCCCTGCTGGCGATATTTGTCGGCGAGCACGTCCTTCTCGCGCTTGACGACCGCCGGATCGAGACCGGACGGATCGAGCGCGAGCGGGTTGGCGGCGGCGATGTGCATCGCGATCTGCCGGCCGAGCGTTGCGAGCTCGTCGGCCTTGCCGGGCGATTCCAGCGCCACGATCACGCCCATCTTGCCGGCGCCCTCGACCACCGCGCCGTGGACGTAGTTCGACACCACGCCCTGGCTCACTTCGAGCGAAGCTGCGCGGCGCAGCGTCATGTTCTCGCCGATGGTGGCGATCGCATCATTGATGGCGGCTTCGACCGTGACGTCACCGACCTTGGCGGCCTTGATCTTCTCGACATCGGCGCCGACATCGAATGCGACCTGGGCGATCATCTTGACCAGGCCCTGGAACTGGCCGTTGCGCGCGACGAAGTCGGTCTCGGAGTTGACCTCGACCACGACACCCTTGGTGCCCTTGGTGAGGGCGCCGATCAGACCCTCGGCCGCGACGCGGCCCGACTTCTTGGCGGCCTTGGACAGGCCCTTCTTGCGCAGCCAATCCTGCGCGGCTTCCATGTTACCGTCGTTTTCGGTCAGCGCGGCCTTGCAGTCCATCATGCCCGCGCCGGTCGACTCGCGCAGGTCCTTGACCATCGCAGCTGTGATCGTTGCCATCGTTGAAAATCCTTTGTGCCTGCTGGTTCGCCGCGGCGTGGCATCGAAGCGCCCCGCCGCGGCCCATCTCAGGGATTCGCGTCAACTGAATGAAATGGTGGCCGGGTCCACTCCGGCCAACCCATCGCTCTCTTGACTATTCCGCTTCCGCGGTCAGCGCCTTGGCCTTGGCCACCCAGGCGTCCGCGCGGCTCGGCAGACCGACTTCTTCGCCGATCTTGTGCGCGGTGTCGTGGTCGAGTTCGGCGAGCTGCCAGAAATGGAAAATGCCGAGGTCGTTGAACTTCTTCTCGATCGCACCCGACACGCCCGGAAGCTTCTTGAGGTCGTCGGCGGTGCCGCGCGGGCCGGCAAGGCCCTGGAAACCGCTCGACGAAGCCGCCGGCAGCTCTTCAGCAAGCGGACGGGTCGAGGCGCCGATGTCGATGCCGGAATCGCCCTGGGCGCGCCCGATGCCGTCGATCGCCGCACGCGCGATCAGGTCGCAATACAGCGCGATCGCGCGGCCGGCGTCGTCATTGCCGGGGACCACATAGGTGATGCCCTTCGGGTCCGAATTGGTGTCGACGATCGCGGCGACCGGGATATTGAGGCGCTGGGCCTCCTGGATCGCGATGTCTTCCTTGTTGGTGTCGATCACGAAGATCAGGTCGGGCAGACCGCCCATGTCCTTGATGCCGCCGAGCGAGCGGTCGAGCTTGTCGCGCTCGCGCTGAAGCGTCAGGCGCTCCTTCTTGGTGTAGGAGGAGGCATCGCCGCCCGCCAGCACGTCGTCGAGATGGCGCAGGCGCTTGATCGAGGCCGAGATCGTCTTCCAGTTGGTCAGCGTGCCGCCGAGCCAGCGCGAATTGACGAAATACTGCGCGCAGCGCTTGGCAGCGTCCGCGACGCCGTCCTGCGCCTGGCGCTTGGTGCCGACGAACAGGATGCGGCCGCCCTTGGCGACGGTGTCGCTGACCGCCTGCAAGGCGGTGTGCAGCAACGGCACAGTCTGCGCGAGATCGACGATGTGGATGTTGTTGCGGGCGCCGAAAATGAACGGCGCCATTTTCGGATTCCAGCGGTGAGACTGGTGACCAAAGTGCACGCCGGCTTCGAGCAGCTGACGCATAGTGAAATCGGGTAGTGCCATCGTTCTAGTTCTCCGGTTGGTTCCTCCGGAAGCGTGTGAGCAAGACGGAGCGTTGTCGCCCCGGCTGCCACCGGACGGCCTTGTGAGCCATGCTTCCGTGTGAGATGCGGCGCTGTATAGCGCCATTTCGGCCAGAAGCAAGGAAATAAGGGCCTTTCGGGGGCGGCTTTCGCCCGCGAGAGGCCCTTTCCCGGAAGACCGGGCCGCCCCCCTAGAGCCCGATTAGCATCTGGGCTGGTTCGGCGGGCACTTCTTGGCCGCCGGCGGCGGCGGCGGTGCGGGACGCGGCGGAGGCGCCGCCGGTCGCGGCGGGGGTGGCGGCGCAACGACCATGCGCGGCGGCGGCGGGGGTGCCGGTCGCGCCACCGGCGGCGGCGGTGCGGGCCGCGCCATGGGCGGAGGCGCCGGCCGCGCGACGGCAACCGGAGGAGCCGGGCGAGGCGGTGGGGGTGCGGCCATTCTCGGCGGCGGGGCCGACACCCGCGGCGGAGGTGGTGGCGTAGGCCGCGCCACGGCCTGGGGCCGCGGCGGCGGTGCAGCCGGTCTGGCCGCCTGTGGCGGGGCCGTCGATGGCAGATGCTGCGGCCTGATCGGCTCACGTGCCGCTGAAGGCGGAGGCACGATCGGCCTTCCGGCCGCGGCCGGAGTCCTTCCCGGCGCGCCCGCTGCGGCGGGCGGCGAGCCGGCAGGCTCACGGGTCGAGGACTTGGCGCGATCCGCAGGCCCGGTGCCGGGCGGCGTCTGTGCCACCGGCGGCCTGGGTGGCTGGCCGGGTCCGGCAGTCGGGTTGGTCACAGGGGACCCGGCATTTGCCGGCGCGGCAGCCGTTGGCGCATTGGAATGAGCAGGCAGCGTTGTGCCGGGAGCAGCCGTTGTGCCGGGAGCAGCGGTGGTCGGCGCCCCCGGACGAGCCGGCGGTGTCGCACCAGGTGCGGTCGCCGTCGGCGGCACGGGCCTTCCGCCCGGCAAGGGCCCCGCCCCCGCTGGCGGAGCCGGCGGGCCGCCATGGGCGCCAGGAACCGGCAGCGTGTTGGCCTGGGGCAGCCTGGTCTGCGGAGCAGGTGCTGGCCCCGATTGCGGCGCAATGGGTGGCGCCGCCGTCGGCGCGACGGCCGTCGGCGTCGCCGGAGGCGCCCCGGGCCTCGCCATCGGCTGGATCGTCGCGCTCGGCGGCATCGGCGCCTTGCCCTGCTGGATCAGCGCGGCGCGCTGCACGACCGCCTGCGGCACGGCAGCCCCGGCCGGGTTGGCACGGCCGGCGATCGCCGGCGCCAGATTGCCTGGTCCGGCCCCTGCCCCCACAGCCGGCGCTGGGGCCGGCGGGCGGTTGATCACCGTGTTGATGACGGTCGTATTGTGGATGTTCTGGTAAATGATGTTGTTCGGCGGCGGCGCGACATAGACCGGCGGCCTGACGAACACCGGGATCGGCACGAACACCGGCTGCGGCAGCACGAACAGGCCGATCACGGGCATCGGCGGCGGCAGCACGACGAAATCCGGCGGCGGCGGCGGCAGATAATAGAGCGGCGGCGGCGGTGGCGGCGCGAAGGCGAACACGGGATCGCCGAAATACAGCACCGGGCGGTCGACATAGATCACCTCCTCCGGCGGCGGTGGCAGCACATCATAGTCGATCATCGCGAAGGTCGGCGGCGCCTCGGCGGGCGCGGTGAGAATCGCAAGGCGCCGGCGTGCGTCCGCCGCATGCGGCCCGCGCGGGTAGCGGCGCAGATACGACCAATAAGCTTCCGGCGTGTCGTTCCGGTAGGTGCGCCGCCATGTGATCGCTTCGCGGCGCGCCGCGGCGATCGCCATCACGCGCTTCGCCAGGGGATCGCCGGGATAGGCGGCTAGAAACTCCTCATAGGCCGGCAGCGTGTCGCGCTCGATCGCGGCGGCATAAGCATCCTGCGCGCCGAGATCGCGGATCGGCTTGTTGCGGAGTGCGGCAACCTGGTCAGGGGCGGTCTCCGGCGGCGGTGCGTCGGGCCCGCGCTCGAAGAACGAGAATGGCGCCGAGATCTTCTGCTCGTTCCAGGGCACCTGCGCGCCCTTGGAGGCTTCGTTGACGCGCAGGCGAACGCGGTCGAACACTTCGGGCAGCGGCAGGCCGCCGGTCCGGATCATCTCCGCCAGCGACTGGGCGTAGATGCCGTAGGGCCCCGGCTCCTCCGGCGCGACCGTGCCGGGCGCGGCGTTGAACGCGATCAGCATGTTCGGCTCGGGCTCGACCAGCGACAGACCGCTCGCGATCTGCTGGCCGCCCTCGATGAAGGGCTGCGCGCGGGCGGCGTCGAGCACGACGATGTTGGCCTTGAGCGGGATCGAAGCGAGCTGGCGCACATAGTCGCTGATCCGCAGGGCCTCGGTCGGAACGTCGGTGTCGCGGGTGATGTTGGAATCGACCGGGATGAAATAGTTCTCGCCGGCCAGTTGCACGCCGTAGCCGGCAAGATAGACCATCGCGACGGTACCCGGCCCCGAGGCCTGGGCCTTCTGGATGAAGTCGCGAAAACTCTTGCGCAACGTGTCGCCGTCGAGATCGCGCGCACCGACGACGTCGAAGCCGGCCGCCTGCAGCGTCTGCGCGATCAGGCCGGCATCGTTCGCGGTCGTCGCCAGTGGGGACTTGGCATAAGCGCCGTTGCCGACCACGAGCGCGATGCGCTTCTCCTGCTGCTGCGCGCGCACCTCGCCCGGCAAGCCGGCGGCAAGGGCCACCATCGGCAGGAGGAGGCAAATGAAGACTCTGAACGTCCCACGCATGGCTTGCTTGCCCGCTATCGTCGTTGAGGTGCCACCACGCATGAGGCGCGCAGCCAGCTGAACGGCGGTTGAACGAAAGGCTCGGATTGAGGCGGTGGCGTGGCCACGCCGCTGCCGGCGTCAGCTCCAAGCCAGTCTCTGCGAGTCTCTGCCAGTCTCAAGCCAATGTCGAAACGGCGCAAGTGTCCTTCAGGTCCCTGCCTCGTGCGATCAGATCGAGCAACGCACCTCACTCCACGGCCTGCAGCTCGGCGAGCTTCGTTCGCGCGGTCGCCTCGTCCAGCGCAACCAGTTCGGCCGGCCCGGGATTGGCTTCTCCCGCCGTCGCGACGGAAACGACGGCAAGCCCGGCCAGGCCACCGAGGATCGCGCCGCCCGTCGCGGCATCGTGCCTCGGGCTGCTCTTGATGAGATAGAAGTGCGTCCGGCCGGCTTCCATCACGATCTCGCGCTTGGTGTCGCCCGGAAACATCAGCTCCGTTACCAGCAATTCGTGGCGCCCCGCCGGCCGATCGGCATAGGCATATTTCCCAGCCACGACCTTGCCGAGCGGCGCACCGTCGAGCTTCACCTCGCAGGCGCAGATCGCCATGCTAAGGCCATTCCTCTTATCCTGGAGCAGGACGACGCGCGAGTGCCCGGCGCGCGGAGGCCCGACCTTGTTTGAGACAGAGGCAAAGTCGGTTCCGACCCGATCGCTGACACAGCCCACCAGCATCGCACCAACGGCCAACAACAACGCGCCCCGTCGCAGCATCGCATATCCCCAGTCCATTCCCCGGGATGAATGCTAGCTGGAATCGGCGACAGGTTGCAACAGCATCCGACGACCACCGCGGAGATGGCGCAGGCCGGGCGTCGGAGCTGCTGCACACGACGCCCGATACTCCAACGCCGGGCTCTAGCTCTGGGCCAGCAACTCGACGGTCCCCGTGCGCAAGCGATAAATACCGCCGACCACCTTGAGCTTGCCCTGCTCGACCGCCGCGTTGAGAAGCGGCGCGGCCGATTTCAGCTTGGCGACGTTGTCGATGACGTTCTGGCGAATGGCGTTGTCGAGCGCGTTGCCGCTCTGCTGGGCCGCCGTCTTCACCGAAGGTGCGATCGCGGCGACCAGCGTGGGGATGTGTCCGGGCAACGGCTTGTCGTCCTTCAGCGACTTGATGGTCGCATCGACGGCGCCGCAATTGTCATGGCCGAGCACCAGGATCAGGGGCGTGCCGAGCACGGCGACGGTGTATTCCATGCTCGCAACGGTCTCGTCGCCGGCAAAATTTCCGGCGACGCGGCACACGAACAGATCGCCGCGTCCGCTGTCGAAGGCATATTCGGGCGCGATGCGGGAATCGGCGCAGCTCAGGACGGCCGCGTAGGGATTCTGACCGCCGACCAATGCTTCCCGCTCATGCGTGAAGTCGTGACGGCGCGACACGCCCGACACGTAGCGCGAATTGCCCTCCATCAGCCGCTTGAGCGCGGCATCGGGCGACAGCACGTTCTGGGGTTTAGGCGGCGCCTTGACCTCCTTGGCCAACGCGGCCCCGCCGAACGCGGCCACTCCGAGCGCCGAAGCGGCAAAGAGCATCATGGAGCGCCGCGAAGGAGCGATCGATTGATGCGGATTTTCAGAGCATTTGTCGCACATGATTGTTGTTCTTCCTGGCTTCCCGCCCAACGAGATTCTCAAGAAGACAACTCATAGCTGCGCCCAATAGACTTCGAAACCACCCGCGGGCCGAATAGTTAAGCTTTGGTTTGCGGCGGCTCGGGCAACGTCAGAGCTGCTGCACGTCGACCACGCCCGCGACCGCCTTGATCGCGCCGGCGATCTGCGGCGAGACCTTGAAGCGGCCGGGCAGCTTCATCTCGACCTCGGTCTCGAGGTCGAGCATCATCACCAGCGAGACCTCGCCGTCGCCATTGGAGCGCGGCGCGATGCCGGGACTGCCGACTTTTGGCGCGGCGCCGTTCGAGGCGGCCATGTCGGGGCCGGCCAGACGCTTGGCGATCGAGTCCAGCGGCTTGGTGTCGCGCACGAAGATGCGCAGCCCCTTCTGCGTCTTGGCGGCAGCGTCATCCAGTGGCTCGGCATGCAGCACGCGGGCGCGGACGTCCTCGCCCTGCAGCTCCGCACCGAGCTGCAGCAGTACGGCGGCGCCCGGCTCCAGCACGTCGCGATATTGCGCGAGGCCTTCGGAGAACAGCACCGCCTCGAAATGGCCGGTGGGATCCGAGAGCCCCATGATGCCCATCTTGTTGCCGGTCTTGGTGCGCCGCTCCATGCGCGAGACCACGGTGGCCGCGACCTTGCCGGCGGTGGCACCGGTCTTCACCGCGCGCGAGAACTCGGCCCATGACTGCACCCGCAGCCGCTTCAGCACGGTGGCGTAATCATCGAGCGGATGGCCCGACAGGAAGAAGCCGACGGCGTCGTATTCACGGCGGAGCTTTTCGGCCGGCAGCCACGGCTCGATCTGCGGCAGCATGATGGTCGGCGCATCCGCCGACATGCCGAACATGTCGTTCTGGCCGATGGTCTCGGCCTGGTGCGCGCGCTGGCAGGCGGCCAGGATCGAATCCGCCCCCGCGAACACCCGCGCCCGGTTCGGCTCCAGCGTGTCGAAGGCGCCGGCGGCGGCGAGACTCTCGATGATACGCTTGTTGATCGCGCGCGGATTGACCCGTGCCGCGAAGTCGGCGAGCGAGGTGAACAATCCCCGCTTGGCGCGCTCCTCGATGATCTGCTCGATCGCCTGGATGCCGACGCCCTTGAGCGCCGCGAGCGCGTAGTAGATGACCTTGTCGCCGACCTCGAAGGTCGCGCCGGAACGGTTGATGTTCGGCGGCTCGACCTTGATGCCGAGGCGCTGCGCCTCGGCGCGGAATTCGGAGAGCTTGTCGGTGTTGTTCAGGTCGAGCGTCATCGACGCCGCGATGAACTCCACCGGATAATGCGCCTTCATGTAGGCGGTGTGGTAGGACACCAGCGCATAGGCCGCCGCGTGGCTCTTGTTGAAGCCGTAGTCGGCGAACTTGGCGAGCAGTTCGAAGATGGTCTCGGCCTGCCCCTTCGGCACGCCGTTCTTCACCGCGCCGGCGACGAAGATGTCGCGCTGCTTGTCCATCTCGGCGCGGATCTTCTTGCCCATGGCGCGGCGCAGCAGGTCGGCGTCGCCGAGCGAATAGCCCGACATCACCTGGGCGATCTGCATCACCTGTTCCTGGTAGATGATGACGCCGAAGGTTTCCTTGAGGATCGGCTCCAGCACGGGATGCAGATATTCCGGCTCCTCGTCGCCGTGCTTGCGCGCGCAATAGGTCGGGATGTTCGCCATCGGACCCGGGCGATACAGCGCCACCAGCGCGATGATGTCCTCGAAACGGTCCGGCCGCATGTCGACCAGCGCGCGCCGCATGCCCTGGCTTTCAACCTGGAACACGCCGACCACCTCGCCGCGCGCCAGCATCTGGTAGCTCTCGGCATCGTCGATCGGCAGCGTGGCGAGATCGACGTCGATGTTGCGCGGCTTGAGCAGCTTGCAGGCGACGTCGAGCACGGTCAGCGTCTTCAGGCCGAGGAAGTCGAACTTGACGAGGCCCGCGGGCTCGACCCATTTCATGTTGAACTGGGTCACCGGCATGTCGGATTTGGGATCGCGGTAGAGCGGCACGAGCTCGCTCAAGGGCCGATCGCCGATCACGATGCCGGCGGCATGCGTCGAGGCGTGGCGGGTCAGACCCTCGAGGCGCTGGGCGATGTCGAAGGCGCGCGCCACCACCGGATCCTCGTCGCGGAACGCCTGCAGTTTGGGCTCGCTCTCGATCGCGGCGGCGAGCGTCACGGGCGCCGCCGGATTCTGCGGCACCAGCTTTGTCAGCTTGTCGACCTGGCCATAGGGCATCTGCAGCACGCGGCCGACGTCGCGCAGCACGCCGCGCGCCTGCAGCGTTCCGAAAGTGATGATCTGCGCGACCTGGTCGCGGCCGTAGCGCTGCTGCACATACTGGATCACCTCGCCGCGGCGGTCCTGGCAGAAGTCGATGTCGAAGTCCGGCATCGAGACGCGTTCGGGATTGAGGAAGCGCTCGAACAGCAGGCCGAACTTGATCGGGTCGAGGTCGGTGATGGTCAGCGCCCAGGCGACCAGCGAGCCTGCGCCGGAGCCGCGGCCCGGTCCGACCGGAATGCCCTGGCCCTTCGCCCATTTGATGAAGTCGGACACGATCAGGAAGTAGCCCGCGTATTTCATCCGCAGGATGACGTCGAGCTCGAACGCCAGGCGCTTGCTGTAATCCTCGTCCGTCATGCCCTGCGACAGGCCGTGGACGCGCAGGCGATTGGCGAGCCCCTCCTCCGCCTGGCGCTTCAGTTCCGCCGCCTCGACTGCGCCGGCGTCCGAACTCTGCGCGGCACCGACGGTGAAGAACGGCAGGATCGGCTTGCGCGTCATCGGGCGGAACGAGCAGCGCTCGGCGATCTCCACCGTCGAGGCCAGCGCCTCCGGAATGTCGGCGAACAGCACGGCCATCTCGGCGCGGGTCTTGAAGCGGTGATCGGGCGTGAGCTGCTCGCGCTCGGTCTCGGCGATCAGCCGCCCGCCGGCGATGCAGAGCAGCGCGTCATGCGCTTCGTAATCGTCGGTCGCGGCGAAATACGGCTCGTTGGTCGCGACCAGCGGCAGTCCCTTGGCGTAGGCGAGGTCGATCAGGCCGCTTTCGACGCGCCGCTCCTTCTCGGTGTTGTGGCGCTGCAATTCGATGTAGAGGCGGTCGCCGAACAGGCCGGCCAGGCGTTCGCAACGCAGCGCGGCCAGCTCAGCATAACCGCCGGCAAGCGCCAGCGAGATCGGCCCGTCCGGCCCGCCCGTCAGCGCGATCAGACCCTCGGTCTCACCCTCGAACCAGTCGAACTTGATGAACGGCGCATGGCTGTCGGGCGTCTCCAGGAACGCGCGCGAGTTCAGCCGCATCAGGCTGCGATAGCCGCGCTCCTGCGCGGCCAGCAGCACCACGCGCGACGGCCCGATCGCGTTGCGCGCATTCGGGTCCTGGTCGCCGAAATCGATCGCCAACTCGCAGCCGACGATCGGCTGGATGCCGGAGCCCGCCATCTTGTCGGAGAACTCCAGCGCACCGAACAGATTATCGGTGTCGGTCAGCGCCAGTGCCGGCTGATGGTCCTTCTTGGCAAGCTCGGCGAGCTTGGCGATCTTGATCGAGCCCTTGAGCAGCGAATAGGCCGAGTGAACGTGAAGGTGAACAAATCCGGCGCTCGGCATGGTCGCGTGACGGCCTCTGACAGATGAAATGGAGCGGTCGCCGGCACCAGGGGGATGTCCGGGAGATCGATCCGAGGACCCCGCTCCGCCTTCCACCCGCCTTTGCCGACTCGCCCCGTAATGGTGGGGCGTCACCGCGCCAGAGTCCACGCCGGAGCGTCCGCTTCGCCGCGTCGTCCCGCTTTTCCCCAAGGGGTAGCGGGAGGTCCACCGCCGGGGGCCGCGGAATCAGAGCTGCGGTATGACCTGGGCCCAGATCGCGATCATTCCGACGAACAGCGTGATCGACGCAAGTGCGGCGGCCTCTTCCACGAAAACCCTGAACATGGCTTGCTCCCTTGTTGGAACGTATGAAGAACATTGTTCTCATTTTGTTCTTGAGAGTCAAGCGTGGCGGGCGACCTCCAATGGCAATGGTTAACTCGCTGAAGTCACATAATAGAAAAGCCCCGGCCAAGGCCGGGGCTTTTCGTCGAGCGCTCGAATCCGAGCGATCAGTCTCAGTAACGGCCGAGCATCGGGCCGCCGAACTTGTAGTTCAGGCGGACGAGGCCCATGTCGACGTCCTGCTTGACGTTGACCGCCAGAACACCGGCCGGGCCGGTCAGGTTGCGGTCGTTGCCACCGAGGAAGATGTGGTTGTACTCGGCGCCAATCGACCAGTTCGGGGCGAAACCGAACTCGAGGCCCGCGCCGACAGTGCCACCCCAACGGGTGTCGTTGGCCGATGCCAGCGACACGCCGCCGAACGAGGTATCGTACTTGGTGCCGACCACAGCAGCACCGCCCTTGACGTAGAGCAGCACGTTGTTCCAGGCGTAACCGACCTGGCCGGTGATCAGACCGAACGAATCGATCTTGGTGCTGTTGGTGTTGCCAGAGAGCGCGCCGACATGGCTGCCCGAGAAGTCGGCCCAGTTGCCCTGGCCTTCCAGGCCGAACACGAACTGGCCGGACTGCCAGCGATAGCCGATCTGGCCACCGACCGTGCCGCCGGTTGCATCATGCGAACCATCACGGCCGAAGCCGACGATGTCCCACTTCGCGTGCGAAGAACCGCCGCCGCCGTTGATACCGATGTAGAAGCCGCTCCAGTCATAAATCGCGGCGACCATCGCAGGCGCCTTGGTGTAAGGCCGTGCTGCGAGATCAGCAGCAAGCGCCGGCGCGGTCGCGCCGAGCGCGACGAGGCTCACAGCCGCAAGCAACAAGTTCTTATTCATTTGAGTCCCGTTCCAGTTTTCGTCGTGAGGCCCCCAGGCCGCAGACTGGTCATAACAGCGATCGATGGAATTGCTGTAGCCACGCCGCAACAGTTGGTTCGAAAGGACCTTGCCGTTAACGTATGTTATCGGCAGGTGCGACGAACCCCTTTGAAACAAGTGTTTTCATGAGTTCCATTGTCGACTACGGAACACAAGCATCATGCGCGCGACACCGACGCCGCGCGCACGTTCGCGTGATGGAGAATTAAGAATGCGCAAACGAGTTGCCCTCCCCATTGTCGCCACACTTTGGCTCGCCTTCGCCACATTTGCGCTCGTGTCGAGCGTTCCCACACCTGCGCACGCGTTCGGAACGCACCATCCCTTCTGCCTCACTGGCGATGAGTGGCCGGGCCTGAGCAATTGCAGGTTCGACACCTACGCGCAGTGTCAGGCGAGCGCTTCGGGACGCGCGCTGACCTGCATCGCCAATCCGTATTTCGCAGGTCAAAGCGACGACCCCTACGCCTACCAGAATCGTCCGCGCGCGCAGACGCCGGGTTATTCGCCCCGCTACTACCTGCCGCGCTGAGATGGGCAGCGCGCGCCTCGCACTGGCCGTAACCGCCCTGCTCCTGGCGGGCGGAACTGCACGCGCGCAGACCTACGATCCGAGCTTTCCCGTGTGCATGCAGATCTACGGCCCCGTCGGCTATTTCGACTGCCGCTACGACACGCTCGAGCAGTGCCGATATCTCGCCGTCGGACGTTCGGCGACATGCGTGGTGAACCCACATTTTCCGACGAAGAAGCCCACTCGCCGACCAGCCAATTAGCGTTGGCACATCCGGGACGCTGATATGCAGTGGCGCTTCGCCGGTACTGCGGCGTTGACGCGGGCTGATGCGGGTTTAGGTAAGACGGACAAATCTTGCAGGGGGTGGCGACGTTCGCTGGGCTGGTTCCCGTTGACGCCACCAATGCAGGACACATGACGACTTCGCCTCAAGCGACCTCGCGCCGCGCAAAACCGACTTCGGCTTCAGCGCCCCCTCACCTTGCCATCGTCCTGTTCTCGCTCGCGATGGGCGGCTTTGCGATCGGAACCACCGAATTCGCATCGATGAGCCTGCTGCCGTTCTTCGCCGCCGATCTCGGTGTGGACGAGCCGACGGCGGGACACGCGATCAGCGCCTATGCGCTCGGCGTGGTGCTGGGCGCGCCGCTGATCGCCGTGCTTGGCGCGCGGTTCGCGCGGCGCACGCAGCTGCTGGTGCTGATGGCCGTGTTCGCGCTCGGCAATGTGCTCACCGCACTGGCACCCGGCTTTGGCTCCATGATCGCGGCCCGCTTCCTCGCAGGGCTGCCGCACGGCGCCTATTTCGGCATGGCCGCCCTCGTCGCCGCCTCGCTGGTTCCGCAACATCGTCGCTCGCAGGCGATCGGCCAGGTGATGCTCGGCCTGACCTCTGCCACCATCATCGGTGTGCCCTTGGCCAATCTGATCGGCCAGGCGGTCGGTTGGCGCGCGAGCTTCAGCCTGGTGTCGGTGCTGGCGCTGCTCACGATGTTGTTGTGCGCCCTGTTCGCGCCGCGTGATCAGGCCGGCAGGTCGGATCCGCTGCGCGAGCTCGGCGCACTCAGAAGCGGCCGCGTCTGGATCACGCTGGCGATCGGCGCCATCGGCTTCGGCGGCATGTTCGCCGTCTACACGTATCTGGCGACGACGCTGATCGAAGTCACCAAGGTCAGCCCAGCCGTCATTCCGTTGTTCCTCGCGGTGTTCGGCATCGGCGCCACGCTCGGCAATCTGTTCGTACCGCGCTTTGCCGACCGCGCCTTGATGCCGACCGCGGGCTGCGTCCTGCTGCTTGCAGCCGTGGCGCTGCTGGTGTTCCCGCTTGTCGCCGGCAATGTCTGGCTGCTCGCGATCGACATCTTCGCCATCGGCGCCAGCGTCTCGCTCGGCGCCATCCTGCAGACGCGGCTGATGGACGTCGCCGGAGACGCGCAGGCGCTCGCCGCCGCGCTGAACCATTCGGCGTTCAACACCGCCAATGCGCTCGGCCCGTTCCTCGGCGGCCTGGCCATACGCGAGGGGTTTGGCTGGACCTCCACCGGTCCCGTCGGCGCCGCGCTCGCGCTGCTCGGTTTCCTGATCTGGATCGTGGCCTGGCGCGACAGCCGATCCGCGCCGATTGAGATCGCTTCGCGCAGCGATACCGCATCGCTGGCGAACGCGCCGCCGCTGGCGCCGGACCATAGCCGCTCAGATCCTGCCAGAAATCCGGTGGGCTAGAGCCTGAAGCGGACGCCGTCCGCTCAGCTTTGCCAAGGCGTGTTGCGGATGCGCGTGCACGCGTTCGGCTTGCGGAAGCTGGGATCGTGATCCTCGATGTAGTCGAAATTGACCGTCCCGAATGTGGTCTGCGGCTTCTTCAGGGCTGAACACGTCTGAACCTTGAGGAAGTCGTTCTTGAAGTCTCCGCGCGGAAACGCTGATATCACCTGGTCACGCTGCTCCGGCGAGTAATCGTCATATCCAATACCGACGACGTCCACCAGAACGCCTGCGTTGGTGAGAGCGATCTCCGGCCTCATATATTGCGGAATGCCCGGCGTGGTGTGCAGCGCGACGGCTTCCCATACCAGATCGGCTTGCGGCTCGGCGATACCGCGCGCCCGGAGAAACTCACGCGCAGCGTCGGCTCCGTCGACCTCAAATCGCTTTGTCTGCGTGTGGTAGTGATCGACAAGGCCGAGATCGTGAAACAGCGCCGCGACATAGAGCAGTTCCGAATCGAACTTCAGCTTCTGACGCAGCCCCTTCATCGCGCCGAACACGTAGACGCGGACCGAATGGTTAAACAGCATGTCGTCTTCGTAGCTGCGTACCAGCTCGGCGGCTTCGCGCGCCAACTGACTGTCCGGGATCTGGACGCCGGAAATCACGTTCATCATCTTCGATCTCCTGCTTTGCGTTGGGTTAATGCCGCGTGAGCCATCAGGCGGCCTTCTCGAGCGCGGCCTGCGGCGTATTTCGGAAGCTGATCGACATGCGATTGTACGCATTCATCAGACTGATTGCGATTGTGAGATCGACGAGTTCGCGCTCGCTGAAGACGTTGCGTGCGGCTTGATAGGCTTCATCCGGAACGTTGGTCTCGGCAACGCGGGTGACGGTCTCGGCCCATGCCAGGGCCGCGCGCTCGCGTTCGTCGAAGAGATTGCCCGCCTCGGCCCATGCCTGCAGCAGCGCGAGCTTTTCGACCTTCACGCCGCTCTTCAACAGATCGCGCGTATGCATGTCGAGGCAATAGGCACAGTTGTTGATCTGTGAAATGCGCAGGTAAACGAGCGTGACAAGCGTTCCAGGCAACCCACTCTGCGTGACATAGCCGTAGACGCCGCCCAGCGCCTTCGCGCCGGCCGGTGCGATGTGGTTGTAGTTGAGACGTTCACTCATCTGATGACTCCCTGATGATCGGGGGAGATCAAAGCTCCCTCCTCATTCCCTCAGATGCTCCTCGCCTGGTTCATAAAAAAGCACCAAGAACGCACAAAAATTGTGTACCATGGGGAATGACGAGGCCGCTGCGCCTGGAGCTCGATCGGTCCGCGAAGACCCCACTTGCGGAGCAGATCCATAGAGGGATCAGGACCGCCATCGAGAGCGGCGTGCTCGCCCCCGGCGCACGCCTGCCCTCATGGCAGGATCTGGCGGCTCAACTCGGCGTCGCGCGCGGCACCGTGCGCTCAGCCTATGAGAAGCTCTCATCCGACCAAATGATCGTCGCGGCCCGCGCGACCGGCACGCATGTCGCCGACCGGCAGTCCTTCCCAGTGCGGCCTGACAAGGCCCCCGACCCCGGCTCGTTCATGGAGATGTACCAGGAACTCACGGCTGGACCGGCGATCTTCCAGATGGGCGTGCCGTCGCAGGAAACGTTTCCTGCGAAGTTGCTGGCGCGAATGCGGGTACGAGCGGTTCGCGCCGAAACGAGCGCACCCGCGATCTACCCGGATCCGCGCGGCGAGTTGGACTTGCGACGTGAGATCGCGGCCTACCTTGCGCTGGCCCGAGGAATAGAATGCGCGCCGTCCCAAATCATCGTCACCAGCGGTTTCACCGGCGGCCTCGGTCTCGCGCTCCGTGTCCTCTGCCTCGGGCCGAAGAAGAAAGTCTGGATGGAGGACCCCGGCTTTCCTTTCACCCGGCACGGTCTCGAACTCGCGGGATTATCCATCGTACCGATCGCGGTCGATGCCGACGGCATCGACGTCGATTTCGGCGTGAAACATGCACCCGACGCCGCGCTGGTTGTCGTGACGCCGGGGCAACAGGCGCCGCTCGGATCCACGCTGTCACTGGCACGCCGCTCACGACTGCTGGAATGCGACCCAAAACAAGGCATGGGTGATCGAGGATGACTATCTCAGCGAACTCCAGCTCAAGGGCCGCGCCACGCCAGCGCTCGCCTCGCTCGACCGCGCCGGCCGCGTCATCCACATCGGCTCCTTCAGCAAGACCATAAGCCCGGCCTTGCGGCTCGGCTTTGTAGTTGCACCGGCGGCTCTCGCATCGCGATTTGCAGAGACTGCGGCTTGCCTCGCGCCGGCACCGGGACCCGCGGTGCAGCTAGCTACTGCCGACTTCATGCGCGACGGCCACTATCTGCGGCATCTGCGGCGCACGAAACGCGCCTACACCGCGCAGGGCGATGCATTGCTGAACCAGCTCCGCACGCGCTCTGCGACGGTTGCGATTGCCGGTCTGGCCGCGGTGCTGCGATTGCCAGACGGAGCACCCGATCTCGCTATCGCCCGGGACGCAGCGTCGTTTGGACTGGCACCGACGCCGCTATCGCTTTGGTCCGCTCAAACCGCTTCGGCGTGCCCCGGACTGTTGCTGGGCATCGCCACGTCTCCGCTCAAGAAGATCGAGGCGTCCTGCGACCGGCTCCTTCGGATCATCGACCGCTTAACGTGATCCGTACCCGGCCTCGGCCGCCTCAACCGGCCAACGTCACGATCAAAGGCCCGTTGCGGGTGGCGATCACGGTGTGCTCGTACTGCACGGTCGGCGCCTCGGGGCTGCTGTAGAGCGTCCACGGGTCGTCGCCATTCTCCGCCCATTCGGCGCCCATGGAGAGGAACGGCTCGACGGTGAACACCAGGCCATCGTTCATGATGCGGCGTTCGGAGCGATCGGGCCAGGTTGCGATCTCCGTCGGCTCCTCATGGAGCGACAGGCCGACGCCGTGACTGGCGAGATTCCTGACCAGGCTGTAGCCCTTCTTTCGCGCAAAGGTCCCGATCGCCTGACCGATCCCCGCGATCGGTTTGCCGGCACCGACCTGCTGCAGGCCGGTCCACATCGCCCGCCGGCCGTCCCGGCAAAGTCGTTCGATCCCGCGGCTTACGGGCGGAACGGCGAACGAGGCTCCGGTATCAGCAAAGAAGCCGTTCTTCTCGGCTGACACGTCGATGTTCACGAGGTCGCCGCGCTCGATCCGCCGCTCGCCCGGGATGCCGTGAGCGATCTCCTCGTTCACGCTGATGCAGGTCGCCCCCGGAAAATCATAGGCCAGCTCCGGCGCCGAACGCGCGCCGGCGGTCTCCAGCAGCTGTCGTCCGATCCGGTCGAGTTCGGAGGTGGTCATGCCCGGCTCGAGCGCCTTCCCCATCGCTTCCAGCGTGGCGGCGACGATGCGCCCGATCTCCTTCAGGCGCGTCAGGTCGTTGTCATCGGAGATTGTCATGTCGGGGCCCTTGTGCGGGAGGCCCGGACATAGCGCCTGCGAGGTCGGCTTGCAAACCGGACAGGCCCGGAGAATCCTGCCGCGGCGGCGCCGGCGATTGGCGCAGGCTCGCGGCCCGGACGGCGGCGAAATAAACGTGAACCGTCACGCCACCGCAACCGACGCGCTGGACGGACAGTCCCTGGACAGCAGGCTTCTCGCCGAACGTTGGCGCAACGCCTTTGACCACGCCCGTGCCGTAAGCGCACGACGGTCGATGGGCAGGTTTGCCAATCATCGCTCGGAATCTGAAGCCTGCCCGGTGCGTCAGCCTCCGCCCTCGACCGGCGTGTAAACCACCAGCTTCAGCGCGGGATCGTCGTTGGCCTGAAAGCTGGTGTGCTCGAAATGCAGCACGCCGAGGGTTGGATGCGACATCGTCTTGAGGCCCGAAGACGTGCCGCGGACCTCGTGGGCTTCCCACCATTTGACGAATTCCGGGCTGCCCTGCCGCAGCCGCGTCAGCAATTCCGCAAAGGCGGGATCGCCGGCCCAGACGTCGTGAGTGGCGCGAAACATCGCGACCATGCGCTTGGCTACTTCCGCCCAGCCCGCTCCGTAAGCCTTGCGCGTCTGCTTGTTGGTCATCATCAGCAGCATCGTGTTGCGATCCGCCTCCGGCAGGCGCCCGAACGCGAAGACCTGCTCGGCGGCCGCGTTCCAGGCCAGCACGTCCCAGCGCCGCCCGGTGACATAGGCCGGATGCGGCAAGCTCTCGACCAGCCGCTGGATCGGCGGCGGCACGGTCTCGCGGGTGAAGACGCGCCTGTCGCCGTCGCGCGCCAGCGCCTTCAGGTGCGCGTGCTCGGTCTTGCTGAGGCGCAGCGCGCGGGCCACCGCATCGACGGTGGTCACCGAGGGGCTCACCGTGCGGCCCTGCTCGAGGCGGATGTACCAGTCGACGCCGATGCCGGCGAGCTGCGCAACCTCCTCGCGGCGCAGACCGGCGGTACGCCGGCGCCCGCCGATCGGAAGGCCGACGGTCTTCGGCGACAGCTTTTCGCGGCGGGACCTCAGGAAGTCGCCGAATTCGACGCGGCGCGGATCGGCCATGATGTCGCTCCCACATGGAGGGCCCCTGCAATACTAGGATAATACCAGGCCTTCCTGCCCTCTCCAAGGCGGCGCATATGGGCTTCACCCGATCTTGAGGTGACCATCATGAAAGCTGCCCTGCTCAAATCCTTCGGTTCGCCGCTGGCGATCGAGACCGTCCCCGTTCCCGTGCTCGGCACCGGCGAGGTCATCGTCGACATCGTCGCGACCCGCGTGCTGTCCTATATGAACGAGGTCTTTGACGGGACGCGCAATTATGCGCTCGATCTCCCGATCATCCCGGGGCCCGGCGGCATCGGTCGGGTGCGCGCGATCGGTCCGGATGCAACCAGGCTTGCGGTCGGCGACTGGGTGTTCTGCGATCCGACGGTGCGCTCGCGCGACGATATCGTAGCGCCCGACATCGCCCTGCAAGGGCTCACCGCTGCCGGGCCCGGCGGCATGCTTCTGCAGAAGCACTTTCGCCACGGCTCCTTCGCCGAGCAGATGATGGTGCCGACCGAGAACGTCAAACGCATCGGCGCGATCACGCCGGAGGACGCGACGCGATGGTGCGCGCTGGGCACGCTGCTGGTGCCCTATGGCGGCTTTCTTTCCGCCAACCTTCGCCCCGGCGAGACCGTGCTGGTGAGCGGGGCCACCGGCAATTTCGGCAGCGCTGCCGTCTCGGTCGCGCTCGCGATGGGCGCGGCCAGCGTGGTCACGCCCGGCCGCAACGAGACGATCCTGGCTGACCTCGTCCGCCGCTTCGGCAGCCGCGTGCAGCCGGTCAAGCTGACAGGCAATGAAGATCACGACCGCGAGGCGATGAAGCGCGCGGCATCAGGCCCAATCGACTGCGTGCTCGATATCATGCCGCCCTCGGTCAGCCCGACCGTCGTGCGTGCGGCGATCATGACAGTGCGCCCCAACGGACGCGTCGTGCTGATGGGCGGTGTCGGCATGGCCGGCGGCGCAGGCCTCGAACTCCCCTACCCCTGGATCATGCGCAACTGCATCAGCATCCACGGCGTCTGGATGTACCCGCCGGATGCCGCGAGCCGGCTGATCGCGCTGGTGCGTGCGGGGCTGCTCAGGCTGGAGGAGTATCAGACGACAGCGTTCGACCTCGACCATGCCAACGACGCCGTGGCGCACGCCGCGGCCAATGCAGGCCCGTTCAAGATGACGGTGATCAGGCCAGAGGAGTGAGGTCACGCGGCCTTTCGGGTACCGGAAGAGCACGCTCGATCACTCGGCGGCGAGCATGCTCTTGAGCTCCTCGATCGTGAATGGCGGCTCGCGCCTGTGCGCGACCCGGTGGCAGTTCGGGCAGAGTGGCGCAAGGTCAGTCGCGGGATTGATGCAATAGTCCGAACCGAGCTTCGACACGGGCGTCAGGTGATGAATTTCGATCAGTCCCACCGCAGCTGATCCGTACCGATCGCCTAGCTCGGAGGAGCATGCAAGACAGGCATAGCCGTGAATGGCGAGTGCAGCCGCCCGATTGCGCCGGTCGCGCTCGTAGCGATTTCCTTCGAATTGCACTTGTGCTCCTTCGGAGAACCCCCCTTGGAGGTTCTCCGAAGGAAGGTCGTCCTGCTCAAGAGGCAGCAACGTGACAATCGCGGCGGTGACCTGCTGGGTCCATGCGAAGATCTTCTCATTGTCTTGGTCACCGTTGCCAAGGTCCAGCTGACCGCGGCGGACCGATAATTCAAGTCGCGCCCACTGCGCGCCCCAGCCGGTTGGGTCATCCGGCTTCGCCGGATGGTTGTTGATCCTCAGGTTGACAGTCGCACCATCGCGGAGACACTTGGCAAGCACGGCCGCGCAGCTGCCACGCGCGCCTGCATCCGCCAGTCCCATATGTCGAACCAATTCACCGGCGAATGAGCCGGGAACGAATGTCACCTCCACATTGCGCCACCCCACTGCGGTCTGGATCGTGAAGGTGTTTTGGACTGGCAGACCCGACGGAACAATCTGGATGGTATTGGCGCCCGCGATGCGTCTCCCATCGAAGGGTAACCCGCAACTGTCCGAAATCAGCGTCGCAAGCGCGCCGGGTTCAAGCGACATTCTCGTTCAGCTCCGGATCGGGCAAACCTTCAACGAGCTTCGATAGAATTTTCGACAGCTCGAACCGCATGTCCTTGAAATGGTCCGCGACCTCGTCGTGGTAGGCCGTCAGCTCGGCGACTGCGAGGGCCCACATGAGCGAGTCCATGCCCTGGACAAGCACGCTCTTGTTCAGGTTGGGAACGTAGACCTTGGCGTAATAGGGGTGCGAGCTATTGATGTGAACGGCGCGGTGTCCCTGTATGAGACCAGGTTCGAAAAGCAGACCGCTCTCGATGCTATCGACTGTCTTGACATACACCTCACCTGGCTTCGCGGCGGGCCCCATCGGCAGCTTGATCTTGAATGTGCCGTGCGGATTCTGCACGAGACATTCGCCAGTGTTCGGGTCGACGATATTGACCTTCGCGCCGCCAGCCGCAGCCTCGCGTTCCTTGATGGTCTTGTTCGACGCATCGTGTGCGCCCTGCGTGGCCTTGGCGATATCCTTCTTCTGTCCTTCGCGGTAACGCTGGTTGGCCATGCGCCGCGGTGCGGTCAGAAATTGCTCGCTCAGCCAGTCCCAGAGTTGTTCGTTAAGGCCGATCTGGCTTTTCTTGATGTCGAGGTGGAAAACCTCGTCAAGGTGATGGTCAAACGAGAACTCGACGCGCAACAACGTGCTGTGCGGCTCCTTTTGGTAGATGCCAAGCCAGTCAGCGTCCTTGATCAGCCGGTTCTCGCGATAGATGTAAATGCCTTGGTTGTCGGACGACAGTTCAGCTTCCTTTGCAAGCTCCGGCGTCGGAAAATCCTCGCGGCGGGGAAGAATGTAAGCCTTCACCACAAACGAGGCACCCTTGCCGCTCGGCAACTCGACGGGAACTTCCTGCTCGGCTGCCAGTTCGGAAAGCTCCGGCATGAAGGGATTCCATGGCTTGATGACGGCGCCGTTGAGCTTCACGCTTACGGTCCGGGCGCGTTTGTCCTTTGGATCAAGAAAGCGCTGGAACACCATGGCCAGATGCCGGCGCAGTTGCTCTTCCTTCTGTTTCAGCGCTTTCTGGGCCGGCTTGCTGCCGGGATCGACATAGTCCTTCAACAGGCGGTCGACCTTCTGCCAGACAACAACGGTGCCTGACGAATCTTGGGCGACTTCATCGAGGTGGTCGGTGATCTCGTCGTTGATGTTCTCGTTCAGCAAAACTTCCCACTTGCCACTGTTGGCCACATGGTCAAGGTCCCAGGTTGCGGCAAGGACGGGGTCTTTCGCGGTTGCGCGGGAGGCGACCGTCAGTCTGCGGCAGAACGCGGTCGATGCCGTCTTCAGGCCGAGGCCGTACTTGCCAAGGGACGCCGGGTTGGGACGGAGTCTCGCGCCATAGGTCATGGCATTGAGGAGATCGTCCCGGTTCATGCCACAGCCGTCGTCTGCGAGTGACAGGGTGATATTGCCGCGAAGGTCCATGTCGATGCGAAGATCGACGTTCTTCGCTTCTGCGGCGATCGAATTATCAAGAACGTCCGCAACGGCGGTATTGAATTCATACCCCGTATCGCGGAGACCCATGATCATCCGCTTCGGATCCGGCGGAAGAATGATGCCTTCTTCCTTTTTGTTCCCTGTCACGTTTCCTACCCCTTCCTAGATATCAATAATTTTCCACCCGGCGGAGAGCCGCAGCACGCCTCCCGCAGTCCGTTCGGCCTGGCATTTGCGGTGATGCTCTATCGAAAAATGGTCGCGCTCGGAGCGCTTCAATATGATTTCGTCACCGGGCTTGAGATTATGCCGATGGAAGTAAGGTGTCATCCGGGTCAGGCGGTACTCGTTGCGTGTTCCGCGCCCGTGGAGCCTGTTGTTGTAATAAATGAAGGCGAATTCCCATCGCTCGCCGGCTGCGTCGGTAAAGAACAGATGGACCCGCGGATTGTATTCTTCGGCATTGAGATGGGGAAAAAACGAGATGACACCAGAACTCTTTGGAATCAGAATACCGGCTTGATGCGCGCCGGTTTCACCAGCATCGTTAGCGCTCAGAATCTTGGAAATTAACGAGGGAAGCTTCATTTCTTCGCTGATTTCTCGGCCAGGGGCGAGCGCTGCAGCGCAGCGACGATGTCGGCGTAATCGGCGGCCTCGCCGCGGACGCCGACAACGGCGGCCTCCGACAATGTCCGCTTCCTCGCCAGCCGGTCGTCAACCACTTCTTCCACTGTCCCCCCGCAAAAGAGCCTGTGAACCGTCACCGGCCGGGTCTGACCGCGCCGGTAAGCCCGGGCGGAAGCCTGATCCTCAAGCGCAGGATTCCACTCCAGCGTGTAGTGTATCACATGGTTCGCGGCGGTGATATTCAGCCCGGCGCCCCCGGCTCTAGGATTAAGGACCAGGAGGGCCGGGCCGGATTCCGCTGAAAAGCGGTCAATGACCGGCTGCCGGTCGTCGATCGGCACGCGGCCGTCGATATAGCCGGTAAACACCGCAAATCGTCCTGCAATATCCGCGACCAGGATATCGGTCATCTCGGTGTAGGCCGTGAACAGGATGGCCTTCTCGCCGCCCTGGAAGATTTCCTCCAGGATATCGGCCAGCCGGGCGTACTTCGAAAAGGCGGCAGGGTCGCCCGCGCGCGCCGTCCCGGCAACCAGCCATGGATGGCTGCAGAACATCCGCAGACGGGTCAGGGCCACCAGCGTTGCCGAGGCACCAAATTGCGCTGCAATCTCCTCGCGCATAGCCTCGTAGGCCTTTGCCTCGTCGTCCTCCAGCTCGATCACCTGCGGGATGTCGATGCGTTCAGGCAGGTCCTTCGCAACTTCAGACACCCGGCGCCGCAGCATGATTGGTGATGCCAGCCGTTCAAGACTGGCGGCACCGTCGAGGTCGTCCTCGAACTGCTTCTGGAATTCGCCCACTGTGCCGAGGTAGCCAGGCAGAACAAGATTCGTGATGGACCACAGGTCGGTCAGCTTGTTCTCCACCGGCGTGCCGGTCACAGCGATGGCTGAACTGCGGCGCAGCTTCTTCACCGATCGCGCGCGGAGCGAATCGCTGTTCTTGATGTACTGCGCCTCGTCGCAGACTAGGATCGACCAGTTGATCATCATGAACATGGAGTTGTCGCGGACGACGGTGTCGTAGGAGGTGATCACGACATCAAACTGGCTTAGGTCAGCAGGGCGGCCCGTCCGGTCTGGCCCGTGATGCTTGAGGGTCCGGATGTGCGGCGCAAACTTTTTGAACTCGCGGCTCCAGTTTTCAAGCAGGGAGCCTGGCGCCACGATGAGCACCGGCTCCTCACGCGGTTTCAGCGGGTCGGCAATGGCCCCAATGACCTGGAGCGTTTTGCCCAAGCCCATTTCGTCGGCAAGGATACCGCCCAGACCTTCGGCGGCAATGAACCGGCACCAGCGCCAGCCGTCGAGCTGATAAGGATACAGCGTCGCATTGACGTTTTGCGGCTTCGCATCCGACGGTGTCAGGAACGAAAGCGCCACCAGCGGACGAGCATCTCCCTCCGGAACGACCCCAGCCTGACGCATGGCGAGGTAGATCTGCAGCGAAACCCGCTCGCCGGGTTGAGCCTTGTTCTTCAAAAGGAGCTGGCGAATTTCCGCTGCCGACTGGCTATCGAGCGGATACCAGCGGTCATCGCTCACGTAATGGCCGGCATCGAGCGCGGCGACGCCGGAAATAGGAATCACTTTCGCGCGGTGCGTGCCGGTCAGAACAAGTAGCTCATTGCCGTTCTCCTCTTTCAGAGAAAGCCCGAGCTGCAGCGGATATTTTGAGAACCGTAGATTTTCGACGTTGCTCCCGTCGACCGGCTCCGGGATTAGACCGCGGTCGCCTTCCCCGAAATACCGGAAGATATCCTCGGCAGACGGAATCCGCTCACCGTCAGGCGAACGAATGCCAAGTATGCCATCGCGCAAAAACCAGCTGTACATGCTGCGCCCCGCTTATCCGGCCTGTCGCTCCCGCACAAGACGGAGAAAATCCCGGACGTCTATCAGACCGGCCTGCTGCGCGGGCGTAAAGGTCGAATGGATCGCGCGGGGAATAACCAATTGCAGCCGGCTTGCCGCAATCTGCTCGGTCTGGTGAGCGGAGATGCCGGGCTCAAACGTGAGGAGATGCTTTTCCGGAATCCTGTTTGCCTCGGCCAGCACCTGGCGCCATCTGTCCTTGAGCGTGAATTTTACGCCCAGCATGGTGAGCCGGTCGGCCGGAAACGCAAGATCAGCATATTCCGCGGTACCTGGAAACAGGAAGTCGGGCTTGTTGCGGTTCTCGGTCTCCGCCCCCCGCGCGTACTGTAGGTCGTGGGCCTCCACAATGGTCTCGAAATGATTTTCGAGCGCGCGGCCGGCACGGGAGCGGCGTCGCTGATGGAGCTGCATCGAAAGTGACAGAACGCCCTCGACCAGCGCGTTTCGGTTGTCGGCGACAACCGACAGCTGCTCGGCAATGATGTGGCGTTCAAGCCGCCGGAACAGTAGCTCTTCGCGTTCCATCCATGCAAACAGGGCGGCGTCGGGATCGTCGAGCGGCGACACGTCACGCAACGTTTGTCGCGCAAACGCGGAGAACTCCCGGGTGGGCGGGAACGTCGTTCCGAACCTCGCGATTAACGGATCAATCGCGTCGACTTCCGGTTCTTCCAGATCGATGCCGAGTTCGTCGAGGACGTAGCGTGCGGCAAAATCCAGCCGCGCCGAGTCGTCACCGGTGATTTGCCTGAACGCGAAGGCAAGTTCCGGCTGCTCGTCGATGCCGAAGAGCCAGAGCAGCTGGCTCTGGATTGTGCTGTCGAGCGGCACCACAACGACCATTGCCGTACCGTCGCGTCGTAGCGCGAGGAACAACGCGTCGCCCGGCTTCATCGCCTCAGTGACGATGTTGCCGGAATAATAGAGGTGATATTCGGCAGCGCGAGGTCTGCCCTTACGGACGTTCGACCAGCTGATGAATCCATCCTCGCTCAGGCCTTCGTTTTCGTCGTTGAGCCAGATGAAGCGGGTGGGAATGGATTTGCGGTCGGCATCGCCGAACATCGCCCGTAGCGCTTTGGTGCCCTGGATCTCATGCTGGTTGGATTTAGGGCTGACGGTCTCGACCAGCGTCAGCTTCTTGACCGCAACGCCTTCGAAGAAGTCTGACAGCATGCCGCGGCGGTAGGTCATCAGCTTCCCCGGATTGCAAGGGAGTCTTTTCGGGAGCTCAGCCACGTCGCGCATCGGGTAATGACCTCCGGGTAAGGCAACCGCGTTCTGCCTTTTAGTGCGCATTCCCAGACGACACCTCGGCGCCAGCCGGCGGCATGCAGCGCAACCTCATGCCGTGCATCAACCTCGCGATTGCGAGCGATCTTCGCTTCCCAGAACTCCCGCCGTGTGGATGGCATCTTGAACAAATGGCAGTCGTGACCGTGCCAGAAGCACCCATGCGCGAACAGAACCGCGTCATAGCGAGGAAATACCAGGTCTGGCTTGCCAGGCAGTCCTTTGGCATGGAGCCGGTAGCGGAAGCCTTTGGCAAAAAGGCCGCGCCGCAGCAGCATTTCCGGATTCGTGTGGGCGCCCCGGATGCCAGCCATCATCCGGCTGCGCACGTCGGGGGAGACGACGTCAGCCATTTACGGCCACAGGCTGGCGGTCGGGACGTGTGATGTGACGGACGACTACTGAGTTTGCGGGGGAGGAACCCTGTTTCGCCAATGCTGCTTCAAGGTGAGGTTTTATTGCCTTCGCGAGGAATTCGACCACTGGTACTACGACGGCATTGCCGAACTGCTTGTAAGCCTGTGTGTCGGACACCACGATTTTGAATTTTCGCTTCGAGTTCTCGAATCCCATCAGGCGGGCGCACTCGGTCGGTGTAAGCCGCCGTGGCCGAGTTCCCGGCTGTTTGACCAAAACCTCCGAGCCATCTTTGTAATAGCGGGCCGAAAGGGTCCGAGTGACATCGTCGGGTCCGAACAGGCCAAAGCCGAACCCGTTTCCAGCCGCCGTATGCTTCTCCTTGTAGGCTTGCAAATACTTCCATAGATGCGGCGTCAGTGTGTACTTCGGGTCAACTTGGTCCGGTGGTTGCAGGATGCTGCCGAGCTTTGGCCACTGGCTTTTCGGCGGAAGCTTCAGCTTGTCCAGGTCAAATGTGGTTGGCTCGCGGAATCCAACGATGAAAATTCGCTCGCGGCGTTGGGGGACCCAAGGCTCCGAACTGATAACGCGATGCTGGACGTGATAGCCGAGTTCATTCTTCAGTACATTGATGATGGTCGCAAACGTGCGACCGCCGTCGTGGCGTTGCAGATTCTTGACGTTCTCGAGGACGAATGCCGCGGGCCGGTGATGGGCGATGATCTGGGCCGTATCGAAGAACAGCGTACCCTGTGTATCGCAGAGAAACCCGTGGGGCCGGCCCAAGGCATTCTTCTTTGACACACCAGCGATGGAGAACGGCTGGCATGGAAAGCCCGCCAGCAACAAATCGTGTTCTGGAATCTTGCCGGGTTCGCTGGAGTACTCGCGAATATCGCCGCCGATTTCATGGTTGTCAGCGAAATTGTGCTTGTAGGTTTCCTGGCACTTCGCGTCCCATTCCGAGGTGAAAACACAGCGGCCACCGATGGACTGGAAGCCAAGACGGAGGCCGCCAATGCCGGCGAAGAGGTCAATGAACCGGATACCAGGAGCCGCAGGGCTCTCCTTCGCAAACCGATTCTCCACAGCCTGGCGCATCTGGTCGAAGGCCAGCTTTGTCGGCCGGGTCTCTCCGCGCTCATAGCGATAGACCGTCCGCGGCTCCACCTTCAGCAAATCTGCTGTTTCAAGCAGGGTCAGGCCGGCCCGCTCGCGCAATTCCTTGAATTCTGTCCGCTTCGTCGGTCTCAAGCTCATGTGTACGCGACTCGCTCTGTGTCATTTTTTGACAAACTGACATTATTCCTCCCAACCAGCAATGAGGATGCCTGCAAAATAAAAAAGGATGAGAACGAGGGTGCTATCTGATCGCGCTGGTGTGCGAGGCCCTGGCGGCGGCGAAGCGCCGTCGCCGATTTTTTTCGTCAGTCGGCCCAAGCACTTGGCTACTGTGCATGGGGTTGTTTTCGCAAAATTGACTATTCGAGCTCGACCACCTGGCCGTTCGAGAGCGAGACCCGCCGGTCCATGCGACCGGCCAGCTCCATGTTGTGGGTCGCGATCAACATCGAGACCGACGTCGCCTTGACCAGCTGCATCAGCGCCTGGAACACGTGATCCGCCGTGTGCGGATCGAGGTTTCCGGTCGGCTCGTCCGCAAACAGCACCCGCGGCGCGTTGGCAACCGCGCGCGCGATCGCGACGCGCTGCTGCTCGCCGCCGGACAGCTCGGCCGGGCGATGGGTGATGCGGTCGCCGAGGCCGAGATAACCCAGGATCTCCTTGGCCCGCTTGACGCTCTCGGATTTCTTCAGGCCGCGGATCATCTGCGGCATCATCACGTTCTCCAGCGCCGAGAACTCCGGCAACAGCCGGTGCGACTGGTAGACGAAGCCGATATCGGTGCGGCGGAGCTGGGTGCGCTCGATATCGGGCAGCTGCGAGGTCGGCGCGCCCGAGACATAGACCTCGCCGGAATCGGGCGCTTCCAACAGCCCCGCGATGTGCAGCAGCGTCGACTTGCCCGAGCCCGACGGCGCCACCAGCGCGACCGACTGCCCGGCCCACAGCGCGAGATTGGCGCCGTCCAGGATCGTCAGCGGCACCTCGCCCTGCAAGTACTGCCGCTTTATCTCGTGGAGATAAATGACCGGTACGTCTTCCGCCCCCTGCTGCTGCTCCATCAACCCCTCACTCGTACCGCAGCGCTTCGACGGGATCGAGGCGCGCGGCGCGCCACGACGGATACAGCGTCGCCAGGAACGACAGCGTCAGCGCCATGATGACGACGGCCGTGGTCTCGCCGACGTCGATATCGGCGGGCAGTTTCGACAGGAAATAGAGCTCCGGCGAGAACAGCTCGGTCGAAGTCAGCCAGGACAGGAATTGCCGGATAGATTCGATGTTGAGACAGATCACGAGGCCGACGATGAAGCCGACCAGCGTGCCGACCACGCCGATCGAGGCGCCCGTGATCAGGAATATCCGCATGATCGAGCCCTGCGAGGCGCCCATCGTGCGCAGGATCGCGATGTCGCTGCCCTTGTCCTTCACCAGCATGATCAGGCCGGAGACGATGTTCAGCGCCGCGACCAGCACGATCATGGTCAGGATCAGGAACATCACGTTGCGCTCGACCTGGAGCGCGTTGAAGAAGGTCGAGTTGCGCTGCCGCCAATCGACCAGGAACACCGGCCGGCCCGCGGCCTCCGTCACGGCCTGTCGGAAGGCGACGATCTGGTCGGGATTGGTGGTGAACACCTCGATCGAGGTGACGTCGTTGCTGCGGTTGAAATAGGCCTGCGCTTCCGCGAGCGGCATGAACACGAAGCCGAGGTCGTATTCGGACATGCCGATCTCGAACACGGCGACGATCTTGTACGGTTTTATGCGCGGCGTCGTGCCCATGGGCGTGACCGCGCCTTTCGGGGCCACCAGCGTGATGCTGTCGCCGGCATGTAGCGACAGCTGGTCGGCGAGGCGCCGGCCGATCGCGACGCCCTGCCCCTCGTCGAAGCCCTCGAGCGAGCCCTGCTTGATATTCTTGGCGATCGAGGTGAGGTTGTTGAGGTCGTCGGAGCGGATGCCGCGCACCAGCACGCCCGAGGCGTTCCACGGCGAGGACGCCAGTGCCTGGCCGTCCACGACGGGCGCGGCGAGCCGGATGCCTTTGACCTGGCTGAGGCGGTCGGCGACGTCCTTCCAGTCCGTCAGCGGCGATTCCAGCGGCTGGACCAGGATGTGGCCGTTGAGCCCCAGGATCTTGTCGAGCAGTTCTTTGCGGAAGCCGTTCATCACGGCCATGACGATGATCAGCGTCGCCACGCCCAGCATGATGCCGAGGAAGGAGAACCCGGCAATGACCGAGATGAATCCCTCCTTGCGGCGCGCGCGCAGATAGCGCGCCGACAGCATCCACTCGAAGGGCGCGAAAGGCGCGGTTGGCTTGGTCTCGGTCATGGTTTCATCCATCGCTTGATAATCCCATGATTCGGGGTCAATTGTGGCCGGATTGCCGGCCCATCATCGCGCGATGAACACTATTCAGCCGACGAGGCGGGCAACCGCGTCCGCAGGCGACATCGTCTCGCGGGAGCCGTCACTGCGCCGCTTGATCTCGACCTTGCCGTCGGCGAGGCCCTTCGGCCCGATCATGATCTGCCAGGGGATGCCGATCAGGTCGGCGGCGGCAAACTTTGCGCCGGCGCGCTGGTCAGTGTCGTCATAAAGCACGTCGACGCCCTTGGCCGTGAGCTCGGCGTAAAGCTTCTCGCAGGCCGCATCGACGGCCGCATCGCCCTGCTTGAGGTTGAGGATCGACACGCGGAACGGCGCCACCGCCTCCGGCCATTTGATTCCGGCATCGTCATGGCAGGCCTCGATGATGGCACCGAGTAGCCGCGAGACGCCGACGCCGTAGGAGCCGCCATGAACCGGCACATCGACGCCGTCGGGGCCTGCCACCAGGGCTTTCATCGCGTCGGAATATTTGGTGCCGAAATAGAAGATCTGCCCGACCTCGATGCCGCGGGTGTTCACCCGCTTGTCCGCGGGCACTTCCTGCTCGAACCGCGCCGCGTCGTGAACGTCCTCCGTCGCCGCGTAGACCGAGGTCCACTGCTTGATGATCGGCGTCAGGTCGCTCTCGTAGTCGACATCCGCGCCCGGCACCGGCAGGTCCAGCACGTCGCGATTGATGAACACGCCGGATTCGCCGGTCTCGGCCAGCACGATGAACTCGTGGCTGAGATCGCCGCCGATCGGGCCGGTCTCGGCGCGCATCGGGATCGCCTTCAGCCCCATCCGCGCGAAGGTGCGCAAATACGCCACGAACATCTTGTTGTAGGCAACGCGCGCCGCGGCCTCGTTGAGGTCGAAGGAATAGGCGTCCTTCATCAGAAACTCGCGGCCACGCATCACGCCGAAACGCGGACGCTGCTCGTCGCGGAATTTCCATTGGATATGATAGAGATTCAGCGGCAGGTTCTTGTAGGACTTCACATAGGCGCGGAAGATCTCGGTGATCATTTCCTCGTTGGTCGGCCCGTACAGGAGCTCGCGCTTGTGGCGGTCGGCGATGCGCAGCATCTCCGGGCCATAGGCGTCGTAGCGGCCGCTCTCGCGCCAGAGGTCGGCGAGCTGCAGCGTCGGCATCAGCAGTTCCAGCGCACCGGCGCGGTCCTGCTCCTCGCGCACGATCTGCTCGATCTTCTTCAGCACGCGGAAGCCGAGCGGCAGCCAGGCGTAGATACCAGCCGCCTCCTGCCGGATCATGCCGGCGCGCAGCATCAGCCGATGCGAGACGATCTCCGCCTCTTTCGGATTTTCCTTCAGGATGGGCAGAAAGAACCGCGACAACCGCATGGTAATACTCTGGGAATCAGTGGTGGGTTGCAGTGAAACCGGATTGGGAGCGAAAACACAAGACCGGGAATGAGGAAAAGCCGCTAACGCAACGGGATTCCTGTCATTTTTCCGTTGGACTTCAGGTTCAGCGTGAGCTGTGCCTCACCGCTGCGTGACATCGAGTTCATCTTCGAGCGTGATCTGCTCGAAGTCGGTCACCAGCGCGTCGATCCGCATATGCCAGCGGCCGGCGAGCGGAAGCTCCGCCTTGCGCACGTGCCAGTAGCCGTCGGGCCCCAGCGAGGCCTTCCGCTCCATCGGCTCGATGCCACGCTCGGGCAGGCTTAGCGTCAACGTCGCCTCCTTGGCCGCCAGCGGCGTCGCCTCGCCGGTCATCAGCTGGAGCACCACATCGTTAGCCCCCGCCTTGCCGGGCGAGACCAGCACCTGGAACATCGCCTTGTCGCTATGGATGTGGATCGCCAACGGCGTCTCCGGAACGATGGTTCGCGGCGGCGGCGTGAGGCGCCAGCCGGCGACCACGGCCAGGATGGCGAGAGCAATCGCACCTTCCAGCAGGATCGAGCGCCTGAGCGCGGGCGTCCCTGTCTCGTTCCGGGCCAGAGCTGGAGTCAGCCGGAACCGATTGAGCGCGGCCAGCGCGACCAATCCAGTGACCAGGACGAGCTTGGTCGAAAGGATCAGCCCGTAGCGAGTGCCGACCAGCGCTGCCGGCTTTTCGAGCTGAACGATTGCGAGTGCGAGGCCGGTCAAGGCCAGCACGCCCACCGCGAGCGCAGCAATGCGGGAAAAGCGGTTCACAATCGGGAGCGTCGCCATCGTCGGCTTCGACACCAGCACTCCGAGCGGGGCCAGCGCGCCGACCCAGAAGGCAACGCCGAGGCCATGGAGAAAGATTGCCGGCCGCGTCAATGCCTCGGGCGGCGCCGTTGCGGCGTGTCCGGTCATCGCGAGCGACAGACCGACACCGATGAACGCGATCATCGCAAGAGCGCGCGCGAACCACGCGCTGCACAGCGCCAAATACGCAAGCAGCATCGCTGCGAAAGCAACCAGCAGGGCAGGACCGGCGCTGGTCGCAAAGGCGACCTTCCAGGGACCAGAGGTCGCGAGAGCAGATGGTGGCAGCCCGAGAAGATCGAGCCCCAACGCGCCGACGGACGCCGCCGCGCTCACAAGACCGAGGGCGAGCGCCATGCGCGGGACGGCCATGCCGGTCATCGACCACGCCACCCAGCGCGCGAAGAACACGCCGCCGACGCCGACGAACAACCCGATATAGAGACCGACCCGCGTCAGCCAGATCAGCGCGTTCAACCCGGCGTCCGCGGCGGCGGGCGGCTTCGTCGCCGTCGGCATGCCGACCGAGAAGATCACCGATCCCGTGACGGGATGGCCGTCCTGCGAGATCACGCGATAGCTGACGACCGCGGTCCCCTCAGGCAGGTCCGCCGGTATCGCGACCGAAATGGTTTCGTCCGATGCGCTGACGCGCGCATCGTCCCGCGCTATGCCCTTCCCATCGATCAGCCGGATCGCGCCCGGCGTCACCGTCTCGTTGAAGCGCAGCTCCACCACCTTGGGCGCGGTCGCGAGCATGCTGCCGCTCGCCGGCTCGACCGAGACCAGGGCCGCGTGCGCCGACGCACCGCTTGCAAAGCCGGCAACGAAGAGCAGCGTCGCGAGCGCGGCGAGCAGGCGCATCAGGGTTTTGGCAACAGCTTCACGCCAGGCGCCGGCGACTTGCCCTCGGATTTGCCCTCGTGTGAATGCCCTGCCCCCTCGGCTGGGATCTCGATCCAGCGGCTGACGCCGGTCTCGCATTCCTGGACGACGGGGAAGTACAGGGTCGTGTTCGGCTTGAGGCCGTCGGTGAGGAATGTGCTGAGGACGAACTCGTCATAGTTCTTCTCCGGCAGCTTGCCGCCGGACCATGCCACCTCCTTGACGCCGGAGGAGAGCTTGTTGCCATGATAGTCGTATTCTCCGGCATATTTGCCCTCGACGACATCGACATTCCAGCCCGCCTTCGGCATCGGCTTCACCGCGATCACCCCTTCCGGAATCTGCACCCGGATCTTCACGGTCGGCGAGCCCGCGCAGCCGTGCGGCACGGTGAAGACCGCCTTGTAGGACGCACCGACCCTCGCTTGCTTGGTCTCGAGCGACACGTGCGCCGCCGCTGGCGAGGCGGCGAGCGCGGCAACCAGGATCAGGCAGGATTGCTTCGACATGTTCGGTCTCCCGAGAGCTCAGATCAGTCTCATTTCATTTTCATTCCCGAATGATCCGGCTTCATATCCATGTGACCGGAATGCCCGGCGTCGCCGGGGGCCTGGGCGCCGACGCCCTGGACGTCGAGGGAGACGGCGACTTTGCCGGCCTTCTCGAATTGCAGTATCACCGGCACCTTGTCGCCCTGCTTGAACGGGCCCTTGAGCTCCTGGAGCATCAAATGATAGCCGCCGGGTGCGAACTTGACCGTCTTGCCGGGCTCGATGGTGAGCCCCTTGTCGAGCGCGCGCATCTTCATCACGCCATTCTCGACGGCCATCTCGTGGATCTCGAACTTGCCGGCAATGTCGGCGGAACCGCCGATCAACCGGTCCGGCGCCGTTCCCTTGTTCTCGATGACGAGATAGCCGCCGGCGACCTTTGCGCCGCCCGGTGTCGCGCGGCTCCACGGCTGCGAGATGACGAGATCGCCGGCCTTGACGTCCTCGGCGAGAGCGGGTCCTGCGGAGATCGCGAGAGCGAACGCGGCGAGCAGCACGTTTTTCGAGATTGTCTTCATTTCCGTATTCCCTTTGCAGACCTGAACTTCAGTGTTTGGAGAGTTGTTGCGCCGACCATTTTTCAAGGTCAGCGATTTCGGCAGAGCCTTCGATCGTCGTGATGGTCCCTTCCCGCGAGATGAGCATGGTGCGGGGGATGTCGCCCTGCCAGGCCGGATCGATCTCGAACCGCAAGCGCTCGACGAAGCCGTCGTTGAAGATGAAATTTTCGGTGGACGACAGACCCGCCTTGTCGAGCATCGATTGCGTCGCCGCCGGCAGGTTTGGCACGAGATCGGCGCTCACAGTGACAACGTCGATCTCCGGATGTTCTTTTGCAAACTGCCCGAGCAGCGGCAGTTCGACCTTGCAGGGGCCGCAGGTCACGCCCCAGAAATGCACGAGCACGGGCCGGCCGGCGTGTCCCCTGAGGACGCTTTGCCAGGTGCCGCGCTCGAACGGCTTCAGGGCGGGAGACGTGCCGAACGCAGCCGCAGATACGATCAGAACGCCCAGACTCACAATGCCAGCAAATCGAAATCTCATGGCTGGTCCTCGATGGCTGTGAGGCGATAACCATCCGCCTTCGTCATCCACGATAAATAGGTCTGCTTGCCGTTGGAGACGAGCAAGGGGTGATCGGACGTGTCGCTCGTGCTCGCTATCGTCCTCGGCGGCGACCACGTCTCACCATCGTCGTGGGAGACCGTCATCTGGACCGAGGTCTTTTCACCGTCGAACTCCTTCCAGACCATCACCGTCCCAGCACGACCTGCAAGCACGAAGGGCCGCGTCGGGTTGCGGCCCGGCTGGCCCAGCGCCATGGGCGCGGAGAAGGTGCGGCCTTCATCGCGGGAGTGCGCGTAGAACAATCCCTTGCGCGCCTTGCCGTTGGTGTACCAGGCGACCTGATAGGTCCCGTTCGGCGCAACGGTGAGGCTCGGCCCGTGATGTGGACAGGCATTGATCTGCCAGTCGTCAACGCTGACCCTGCGGACTTCACCTGGTGTCGCAACGTCCGAGAAGGTCATGACCGCGTGGTCGCGCACGCCACCCTCGAAAATGTTCCTGAAGATCACGACAGGCCGTCCGGGCGCGGCGAATGCCAGCCCCAACCGGCAGCACTCGCAGGTGCCCTCACGCGCCAGCTTTGCTTCCGCGTAGGTGGTACCGCCGTCGCTGGACGAGGTGAAGAACAGCCCGGCTCCCTCGTATTTCTGTCCCGCCTCCTTCGCAAGAGTGCGATTGCGCTTGTCCAGCCAGGCCGCGAAGACCGTTCCATCCTGATCGAGCGCCAGCGCCTCGAACCGCTGGCTCTCATTATTTGCGGTGATGGGCTTCAGTTCGGCAAAGCTCTTCCCGCCATCGGCCGAGCGCGTGTAAAGCACCTGACCGTTGAAGGCCTCGTCCCTGAAGGTCGAGAACGCGAGCGCAATGCCGCCCTTGCGGTCGACCACGATCTTCGGCCGCGCGTCCGGTCCCCAATCGAGGGTGAGTCGTTTCGACGTGACCTGGGTGGGCGGTGAAAAGCTGCGGCCCGCATCCTGCGAACTAGCGACCGAGACCTGCCCCCCCGCCATCCAGACCAGCCACAGCGTGCCGTCCGGACTGAAGGCAGGCGTCACCTTGGTCGCACAGCGCAGCGTCGGCTCCTCGCACGCAGCTTCGGACACATGCGGGGCACGCATCTGTGCAAGCGCCGCACTTTGCAGGAACACGCAGGCGACGATCCCGAGCAGGCCAGTTCGGGTCATGCCCCACTCCCTTCGAGAAGCCCGGATCATTTGAATGCCACCTTCATACCCGCAACGAATGTGCGCGGCGAGCCCGCATAGATCGACCCAGCCGTGTTCGCAAGCGCGCTCGCAGAACTCGGAAGACCTCCCGTCACCGTATTGGCGATGTTGTTGGCCGAGGCGACGTAAGTACGGTCGAACACGTTCCTGACTTCGAGAAACAGGTTCAGGGATCTGAACGTGTCGGACAGCAGATCCGTCTTGTAGTGGACGTTCGCATTGACGAGCTCATAGCCCGGCGCCTTCAACAGATTTGCATTGTCCATGTAGAAGGAATCCTTCCACTGGATCTCGACGAAGCCACCGAGACCGGTCAGGGGGCCGGCGAATTCGTCGTAGCCAATTCGAGCCGTCAGCTCGTTGGGCGATATTCCGGGGATCTTGTTGCCGGTCCGGTTGAAGCTGAACACCGCGCCGTTGGTGATGTTCTCGACATATTCGGTATAGACCTCGTCGAGATAGGTGTACGCCGCCATGAACCGCCAGCCCGGATAGAACTTCCAGTCGGCGGCAAGCTCGATGCCGCGATGTTCCGAGCGCGGCGCGTTGAACGTATAGGAAACACCGGCAATCGGGGTCGCCTGACTGACGATCTCGTTGCGGAAGAATTCGTAAAAGCCGGTCGCGCTGAGCTTGAGCGTGTTGTTGGGAGTCCAGTCGAAACCGAGATCGTAGCCCAAATTTTTCTGGACCTGGAGCTGGGTATTGTTGCCCGACAAGCCAGTCGGAAGGACAAAGAGATTCGAACCCTGCGGAGTGCCATATCCAGTGGCGACCCGTCCGCGGAAGAGCCATTCGTTGTTGAGATTGTAGAGCAGCGCCAGTTCTGGCGCTGCATTTTGAAACTGCCGGTCTGCCGTCGTCAGCGTCGTGGTAGTGATGCCGCTGGGGCCGGCATAAGCATACGCCGTATTGACGCCTTTCAGTAGGGTCGTCTCCCAGCCGATACCGGCAACCGCCGTCAACGCAGATGTGAGCTTGAGCTCTTCCCTGGCGCGTACGCCAAAATTTGTCGTTTCACTGTAGAGGTTGCTCGACAGCCTGCCGAGCGTCGCGTTGCCTCCGGGCATCACGTTTCGCGTGTCGCTCGATGCCGTCAGAGTATTGTAGAAGGCGCCAAAGAACGCAGTGGACTCCAGGCCTAATATCTCTCCGCGCTTGGTGAGATCGCTCATGTAATTATACGACGGAAAATCGCCGATCGCACTGGTCGAGCCGGTGGGCTGACTGATGTTTCGGTCGTCAAACACGAACTGGTTGCGCCAGGTCATCGTGTTGTCGAAGTCGTGCTCCCACCGGCCGCCGACGATGGTTCGGCGATCGTTTCGCCCGAGCCCGGCTTGCGTGGCAGTCTCGGTGTCCTTGCCGCCGTTGAAGCCGTTGTTGAAAAGAGACACGGTGGGACATCCGGCCGTCCCCGTGCCGATCGTGCAACCCTGCTGGAAGGGATTGGTGTAGAACTGGTTCAGCGACTGCCGGATCGGCAGCCGCGCGCTGAGATCGTTGTTGATGATCTTGACCGTGAAGCGGTCGTCCGGCGTTGCCTTGAGCGTGCCGAGGAAGTTGACGGTCTGCGTATTGAACCAGCTGTTGCCGATATAGCCGTCGCCCCGTGTGTCGCTCGCGAACAGGGAGCCCTCGAAGTTCCCGACCTTCTTGCCGGCCGCCAGGTAGTTGTTGAGGTAACCGTAGCTGCCGCCATCGACGCCGTATTCGACACCGTCGATCGTGCCACCCGGCCGTGTGCGAAAATTGAGCGCGCCGCCGGTCGCATAATTGCCGTAGAGCGCCGACGAGGGGCCACGGATCACGTCGATCGCACTGTAGGCGTGTGGATCGATCAAGTCGCTGCGCGACAGGCCGTCCGGCTGCGTCACCGGGAAGCCGTCGTCGAAGATCACGAGATTGCGGATCGCGAAACCGTTCCGGGCGTTGGATCCGCGAATCGAGATGCCGAAGTCGCGCGGGCCATTACCCTGCTTGATCGAGATGCCCGGGCTGTCCCGCAAGACGTCGCCGACCGAAAACGACGGGCGGTTGTCGAACTGGCTGCGATCGATGGTCGTCGCGGTCTGGCCGGCCGGCGCTTGATTGAGACCGGCCCGCGCTGCGCCGGCGGACATCGTATCGTTCTGCCCCTGGGCGCCATCGGTCGCGTTCGGCGCGACCGGCCTCGCTGCCCGCGCCGCCGAAGCGGAGCGTTGCCGCGATGGCCGGGTGACTGGCTTGGGACGGGACGTCTTGGGTGCCTCGACCGTCACTGCGGGAATCGCTTCCGAGGCAGCCTGAGCGAGCGCGTCTGAACCGAACGGGGACACCAGCCCGAAAAACACGGGCAAGCCGGCGCGCCCTATCGCACGAATGCGTAACATCTCTTGAATTCCTGACATCCGGCACTGCGGCCGGTCCATTGAGCACGCCGTCGGCACGACAATTGCGCGCACCAACGATTCGGTTGTCGTGACGTCAGGAAAACTGAGGTGGGGCGCGCGCCTGGGCACTCGAACCCTTGGGAGCGGCGATAACCGACGCATCCGCCGGCTGCCACACCACGCGCTCGGCATGGCGGAACGGAATCGAGAGTCCCGCGTGCGCTGGCGAATCGAGCGTGGCGCCCGCCTGGGCCAGGCAACACAGGGCGCACGCGCCCGCATGCGCGGTCGGGGAGCCGGTCCGATCGTCGAGGCCGCCCTGTTCGTTCGCACTGTGGCAGATGACGGCGGCAGACAGCGGATCGGCGACGGCCCGGCCGGTCGCCCAACACGCGGCAATCGGCGCCAGCACCTGCATCACCAGGGCGAGCAGGACCAGGGGAAGGAATTTCTGTAGCCGCGCGTGCATCCGCCGAACCATTCGTTCGCCGGCTAACTAAACACCGCGCCGGGCTCAAGTCGAGATCAGTTCCGCCGCCTTCTTGGCCCAGCGCAAATTTGTCGAAAACCGAGGTCCGACGACCCCGCTATGGCCACGGCGTCCGGCATTTGAGGCAACTCAAAGGGTTGAGCATCCACAGATTTCTTATATTTGTCATACACTTGCGGGGCCAAAAGCCCGATCATTTCGTCTATTGCTCGAATTTTGAACATTCGTTGCTGAAAATGATGACAAGTGAGAAAAGTTGATCTAGCATCCCCTTGCTCAGGCTGGCCGCGAGGTCGAAGTCTGGTGGTCCAAGTCTCGGGAGGAGCCCCTGGCGCGCAAAACGCAGCGTCGCCCCGTCAATCAAGAGCAAATCTTAGAATCGGGGATAATAGGGTCGACACAATTTTCGAGCGGGGCTAGGGCCCCGCTCTTTTTTTGTCCGCATGGCACTTCTGCCGATGAATAAGTCCCCCAATCCGGTCGAACTCAGCTTTGAGCTCGCGTCCTTGCGCTGCACCGATCTCACGCCGCTGGTCTATCAACGCCTGTTCGACGAGCGTCCCGAAACGCAGGCGATGTTCCGCTCGCAGGGCGGCGACTTCGTGAAGGGATCGATGCTCGCGCTGACGATCGGGGCGATTCTCGATCTGGCCGCTGAGCGTCGCGGGCAATTCCGGCTGATTGCCTGCGAGCTTGCCTCGCACGACGCCTATGGCACGTCGCGCCAGCTGTTCATCGCCTTCTTCGCGGTCATCAGGGACACGCTGCGCGATCTGCTCGGCGATGAATGGTCCATCGAGATCGCGCAGGCCTGGGACACATTGCTCACCGACATCGACGCACTCACCGGCACGACAGCCTGACGCTTTGCGCTGCACCAACGCGGCTTGCTGCGAGCGCAGCGAGTGATTGCAGATTGAGTGGCGTCAACTCTTGTGAGACACTTTCGGACATCGGTTGCGCAATCAATGACGCGCCGACGATAAAATTTATGGGAGCGAGCGATGTCCGGGACGAAAGATTTCTCGACGACGAGGCGCGATCTTCTTCAGGCGGCTGCGACCGCCGGCGCCGGAGCTGCCCTGCTCGGCAGCATGGGCATAAACCCTGCATTGGCCGCCGAGGTCGGGCGAAGCGAGAAGCCGCTGAAGGCGGCGTTCTCCAATGCGGGCCTTCAGGCCACCTGGTGCGCGCAAGGCAAGCAAGCCGCCGAATTCTGGGGCAAGCTGTTCAATGTCGAGGTCACCTGGTTCGACGGCCAGCTCGACGCGGTGAAACAGCGCGCCGCGATCGACAACATGGCCTCGCAGAAGTGGGACTTCGTCGCGATCCAGGCCTTCGGCATCGGCACCCTCACCCAGCCCGTGCAGAAGATGATCGACGCCGGCACGCCCGTGATCGATATGGACACGCTGATCGCACCGCTCGACCAGATCAACGTCCACTCCTTCCTCGCCCCTGACAACGAGTTCATGGGCGCCTCTGTGACGCAGGCGCTGTGCAATGCGATGGGCGGCAAGGGCAAGATCATCATGACGCAGGGCGCGCTCGGCCATACCGGCGCGCAAGGGCGGGCAAAAGGCTTCACCAACACGGTGAAGCAATTCCCCGGCATCGAGGTGCTCGACACCCAGCCGGCCGATTGGGACGTCTCCAAGACGGCGCGGCTCTGGGAAACCTATCTGACCAAGTACCCGCAGATCGACGCGGCGTTCTTCCACAATGACGACATGGCGCTTGCCGCCGCCAACATCATGAAGGCGCGGGGCCGCACCAACATCCTGATCGGCGGCGTCGATGCCATGCCGCCGGCGATCCAGGCGGTAAGCGAAGGCCGTATGTTCGCGACCGTGCGCAATCCGTCCTGCCGTATCCATGGCGGCGCCATCATCGCCGGCGTCTCGGCCGTTGTCGGCGGCGAAAAGAGCGGAAAGGGCATTCCCAAGAACGTCGTCACCGACGGCCCGGTCGTAACCAAGGCCAACGCCGCCGGGATGCAGTGGATGCAGGATCACTTCCTGATCTGAGCCTCCAAGATCTGAGCTTTCATGCGAGAGGATCGTTCGCCCATCCTTGAACTGCAGGGCATCACGAAGAGCTTCGGCGGCGTCGAAGCGCTTCGTGGTGTCGACTTCGCGCTCCACGCAAGCGAGATCCACGGTCTCGTCGGCGAGAACGGCGCGGGAAAAAGCACGCTGATGAAGATCATCGCCGGCGTGCACACCGAATTCTCCGGCCGCTTCCTGATCGACGGCCAGGCGACGCATTTCCGCTCGGCGCGCGATGCGCACGCGGCCGGCATCGCCATGGTGCATCAGGAACTCTCCGTCGCACCCGACCTCACCGTCGCGGAGAATGTCTTCCTCGGCAACCAGCCGACCAACGCCCTCGGCCTCGTACAATGGCGGCGCATGGCGCGCGAGGCCGGTGAGCAGCTGGCACGACTGGGTCTCGACGTCGATCCGATGAGCCGGCTCGGCGACCTCTCGATCGGCCTGCAGCAGCTGATCGAGATCGCGCGCGTGCTGTTCTCCGGCGCCCGCATCGTCATCCTGGACGAGCCGACCTCCGCCCTCTCCCCGCCCGAGGTCGAGCGTCTGTTCGCGACGCTGCAGCGGCTGCGCGAAGAGGGCACTGCAATCGTCTTCATCTCGCATTTCATCGAGGACATCCTGCGCGTGTCGGACACGGTGACCGTGTTCCGCAACGGGCGGAAGGTCGCGGAGACCGCGAGCGCCGCCACCAGCAAGGGCGCGCTGATCGAGGCCATGATCGGTCGCGGCGGCGAAGCGCTCGAGCACAGCTACAGCGACGATCTGATGCTGCCAACGCCGAGCGACAGCCCGGTGGTGCTGAAAGTCGACCAGCTGTCGCTGGCGCGCAGCCTGAAGGACATTTCCTTCGAGGCCCGCGCCGGCGAGGTGCTCGGCATCTACGGCTTCATGGGCTGTGGCCAGCAGGAATTGTCGCGCATCCTGTTCGGCAAGCTGAAGCCGGACGCCGGCACGCTTGCCGTCGAGGGTACGCCGAAAACCTTTGCCAGCACGGCGGCGGCGCGGCGCGCCGGCGTGGCGCTGGTGCCGGAGAGCCGGCGCGACATGCTGTTCCACCAGGAGCCGGTCTACAAGAACATCTCGATCAGCATTCTCGACCGCATCTCGTCCCTGCTGCTCAAGCCGGCGCAGGAGCGCGATATCGCGAAGCGCCAAGTCGAGCAACTGCAGATCAGGCCGCCGGTGGTCGGCCTCGACCTCGGCATGCTCTCCGGCGGCAACCAGCAGAAGGTGGCGCTGGCAAAATGGCTGACCTATCCGCCAAAACTCCTGGTGCTGTGCGAGCCGACCCGCGGCATGGATGTCGGCGCCAAGAACGACGTCATCAACATCGTCCGCGACCTCCGCGCCAAGGGGCTCGCCATCATCGTGCTGTCGACCGAGCCGGAAACGGTGTTGTCGCTGGCCGACCGCATCCTCGTGCTCAAGCGTGGCGCACTGGTGCGGGAATTCAGGAACGAGCCGGTCAGCAAGGACCGCCTGCTGGAAGCGGCGTGACGGAGAAGCACATGAGCAGCGAGACGGCTTTGGCGGCGGGGCAACGGGCGCGAGGGCTTGCGCCCTTCCTGCGCTCGCAGATGCGCAACATCGCCCCGTTCCTCACCCTGATCTTCCTGTCCGGCTTCTTCGCCCTTGCCAGCCCCTCCTTCGCGACGCTCGACAATCTCGGCAACATCCTGACGCAAGTATCGGTCACCGGCATCATCGCCGTCGGCCTCACCTTCGTGATCCTCTGCGCGGAGATCGATCTCTCGATCGCCAGCATCGCCAACGTCACCGGCATCGCGGTCGCCTATTTCACGCTGCAGGAATCCTACGTCAACATCGCCAACATCCCCCTGCCCGGTGCGGTCGCGATCCTGCTGTCGATCCTGCTCTGCGCCCTGCTCGGTCTCGTCAACGCGCTGGGGCTGACCGTGATCGGCATCCCCTCCTTCATCATGACGCTGGCGATGATGCAGATCGCCGCCGGCATCTCAGCGCTGCTGGTGCGCGGCCAGATCGCCTACAAGGTGCCGAGCCTGATCACCACGCTCGGCTCAGGCTCGATCGGCGGCATCCCCTGGCTCGTCATCGTTGCAGCCATCATGCTGCTCGGCGGCCATCTGGTTCTGACCTACACCCGCTTCGGCCGCTACGTCTACATGGTCGGGGGCAATCGCGAGGCGGCCGAATATTCCGGCCTCAACGTCAAGCTCATCCTGGGTGCCGTCATGGTGATCTCGGCGGTGTGCTCGGGCATCGGCGGCATGCTCGGCGTCGCCCATTTCGGCAGCGCGCAGCAGAACGAGTTCGACACATACCTGCTCGACTCCATCGCTGCCGTCGTCGTCGGCGGCACCAGCCTGTTCGGCGGCCGCGGCGGCATCGGCAACACCATCGTCGGGCTATTCGTGCTCGGCGTTCTCAATAACGGCCTCGACCACGTCAACATCGACAGCTTCCTGAAGATCCTGATCCGCGGCCTGATCCTGCTGGCGGCGCTGGTCATCAACGTCTATGCGCAGCGGCTGAGGGAAAGGGCGGCGGAGTAGACGGCTTCAAAGTAAAAACTGCGAAAACAACCCCATGCACAGTAGAAACTGTGTGGGATCTCAGCCGCTTATCGAAGCCGGAATTCCGTGGCCGCCGCCTTTCGCGACGTCCTCAGCCCGACAATTCCGGCTGCCAATCCCGCAGCTTCCGCGCGGCGCCGGCGACCTCGGCGATCGTCCGAAATGCCGCCGCCTCCACCATCATCGCCCGTGCGAGCCGGACGGCGCGCGCCTCGCTGACGGCCCGCTTGTTCGGGGCCTCGATCAGCTCGAAGTCGATGTTGTGGGCAAGGCCGAAGATACGGCGGATGGTTTTCGCCGCGGCGAAACCGACAGTATCAGTGAACAGCCGCTGCATGTAGGCTTGGCGCTCGGCTTCCAGCCGCGCGGCGCCCCGCTCGCCGGCGAAGAGCGAGGCGGGATAGGCATCGCCCGCGGCGCCTGCGCGCCAGAGGTCGAGGAACTTGCGCGAAAATTCGTTCCAGACGTTCTCGACCGTCGCCAGCACCCAGGACTCGAATGCGGCCCGCTCGCCCGGCGCGCGCTCATGACCGGCCGAGGCAAAATAGGCCATCAGGAGGTTGGCGATCACGGCGCCGACGTCGAACCCCATCGGGCCATAGAACGCGAATTCGGGATCGATCACCCGCGTCTGGCTATCGGTGACCATGATCGATCCGGTGTGGAGATCACCATGCAGCAGCGCCTCGGGGCTTGCCATGAACTTCAGCTTGAGCCGGGAGACGGCAACGTGCAGCTCCATGTCGTCTCGCAGGCTGGCAGCAAGCGCATCGAGATATGGCGCGGTCCAGCGATTTTGTTCGGCGATACGGTAGGGATCGGTGAAGATCAAATCCTCGGTGATCTTGCAGAGCGCATGATTGCCGGCGAACGCGGCGATGCCCTCCTTCTTCTCGGCCGCAGACAGCGCGAGGTCGGAGGTGAAGAACAGCGTTCGCGCCATGAAGGTGGTGATGTCGTCCACGAAGCCGGGGTATTGCGTTCCCGCAACCAGCCCCTTGCGCATGATGATGTGGGGCTCGAGCAGCTCCATCACCGTCAGCGCCAGATTGTCGTTGTGATGCAGCAAGGCCGGCACGAGGCCGGGCGCGAGCTGGGCCTGCCGGGACAGAGCGAGATATTCGTAATGCGCCCGCGACAGCGGCAACGGCCAGCTCTCGCCGACGAGGCGCACGTACGGCAGCGCCTGCTTCACGGCGACGCCGCCACTCGCGCCCTTGACGATGAAGACGAGGTTGAGATTGCCGTCGCCGACCTCGGTGATCTCCCAGCCGGCGGGATCGCCGAGGAGCGCTTTCAGGTCCGGCAGGCCTGCGAGATAATCCCGCAAGGCCGCCTCATGCAGAATACGATAATCCCCGGCCTGCTCCTGCGCCATGACGATCCCGTCCCATCTGCTGGGCCGGATCGTTACTCCCGCTCCAGGAAGCTCGAGCCGATCTCGGCCTTTCTTTTGATCGGATCGTAATCGCAATAAACGAGATCCGCCACCAGCGTGTAGCTGGCGCTGACGTTGTATTTGTCCAGCTTGACGGAGTTCAACCCGATCACCGAGGTGCTCTTGCCCCCGTTCCATTTGAACGGAGTTGAGCTCTTGGCCTGCTCGCAGGCCATCACCGCTTCGTTGAAGACGTAGCCCTCGACGAACGCCTTCAGGGTGCGCACCTGGGCGGCCATCCTCCATTCGAAATAGCCGATGGCACCGAGGCCGGCGACGATCAGCACCAGAAGCGCGATGACGATCCTCAGAAAAGTCATTCGTTCCCCCCAAAGCAATATCAAAAAAATCTAGAACGGCATGCCCATCAATTTCGACAGGCGCTCGATCGAGAGATAGCCGGCGTGATAGGCGACCATGGCGATCCCGTAGATGATTGCCGAGATGATGGTGGTCCAGATCAGCTTGCTCCTCATCCGGGTCAGGATCGGCGCGCCGGGGTCGGTGCCGGGCGCGCCGACGTTATCCTCGTGCTGGCTGCGCACGCCGAACGGCAGCGTCAGGAACAGTGCGACCCACCAGATGACGAAGTAGATTGCGATCGCGGTCGATATCTGGATGGCCATGGCGCGGCCTATGCCTGCTCGATTTCGACCAGCGCGCCGGAAAAATCCTTCGGATGCAGGAACAGCACCGGCTTGCCGTGGGCGCCGATCTTCGGCACGCCGTCGCCGAGTACCCGCGCGCCCTCCTTCACCAGCGTGTCGCGCGAGGCGATGATGTCGACGACCTCGTAACAGATGTGGTGGATGCCGCCGTCGGGGTTGCGCTCGACGAATTTTGCGATCGGCGAGGTCTCGCCGAGCGGCTCGATGAACTCGATCTTGGTGTTGGGCAGCGTCGCGAACACGGTGATGACGCCGTGCTCGGGCAGCGGCACGGCTTCCGAGATCTGGGCGCCGAACGCCGTGCCGTAGATCTTCGCAGACTTGACGGCATCCTTGGTCGCGATCGCGACATGGTTGAGCCGGCCCAGCATGGTTCTCTCCCGTTAAACTGTCAGTACGTGTACCAGACAGGGAGGCTTTTTGCCCCAATGTTCGTTGATCACGGCCCGGACGGCGCGACGCACCGACTCGCCCAAGGCGTCGGCATCGCGGCGGCGCGCCTTCGGCAGGCCCTCGATGGTGGAGACCACGGCATCGAAGACGAGGTCGTCAAAGGGCTCGCCTTCCCTGGTCTTCTCGGGAATGCCGACGAGATCGACTTCGGGATCGTCGGCCAGCTCGCCCTGCTCGGTCATGGCGATGGCGACGAAGGCGCAGCCGGAAAACGCCATACGGCGGCGCTCGACCACGGCCCGGGACTTGGAATCCTCCAGGATCGTGCCGTCCTTGTAGAGACGGCCCGAGGGCACTTCGCCGATGATGCCGGGATCGCCGGGGCCGAGCTTGACGAGGTCGCCGTTGCGAATGACCAGGACGCGCGGCACGCCGGCGGCGCGCGCCAGCTTGGCGTGCTCGTGCAGATGCAGAGCCTCGCCGTGGACGGGGATCAGGAGCTGCGGCCTGACCCAGGAGATCATGTCGCGCAATTCGTCGCGGCGCGGATGGCCGGAGACGTGAACGAGATGATCGCGGTCGGTGATGACCTCGACGCCCTGGAGGACCAAATTGTTGATGATCGACCCGACGGCCTTCTCGTTACCAGGGATGGTGCGAGACGAGAAGATGACGCAGTCGCCGCGGTTCAATGTGATCTCGGGATGGTCGTCATTGGCAATACGCGCCAGCGCGGCACGCGCCTCGCCCTGGCTGCCGGTGCAGAGCGCCAGCACCTTGTCCTGCGGCAGATGGCCGTAGACGTCGGTCGAGCGGAAGTTTTGCACGCCGTCGAAATAGCCGGTCTCACGCGCGACTTGCGACACGCGCTCCATGGCGCGGCCGACCACGACGACCTCGCGATCCGCAGCCCGCGCCGCATCGGCGACGGCCTTGAGGCGCGCGACGTTGGAGGCAAAGGTCGTGACCGCGACACGGCCCTTTGCTGCCTTCACCAGCTCGGTGATGGTCCTGGCAACCTCGGCTTCGGAAGGCGAGCGGCCGTCGCGCACGGCGTTGGTGGAATCGCCGATCAGGGCGAGCACGCCCTCATCGCCCAGCTCGCGCAGCCTTTTCTCGTCGGTCGGGCGGCCAATGATCGGGGTCGGGTCGATCTTCCAGTCGCCGGTGTGCAGCACGATGCCGGCGGTGGTGTGGATCGCCAGCGCGTGCGACTCGGGAATCGAATGCGCAACCGGAATGAACTCGACGTTGAACGGGCCGATATCGACGCGCCCGCCGGATGGCACCACCGTCACCGGGATCTTCGGCGCGTTGCGCTCGGCCGCAAGTTTGGCCTCGAACAGCGCCGCGCTGAACTGCGTCGCGTAGATCGGGCATTTCAGCTTCGGCCAGAGGTCGATGATGGCGCCGAAATGATCCTCATGGGCGTGCGTCAGCACGAGGCCCATCAGGTTCTTACGCTCCTTCTCCAGGAAGCTGATGTCCGGCATGATCAGGTCGATGCCGGGCAGATGCTCCTCGTCGCCGAAGGAGACGCCGAGATCGACCGCCATCCAGGCGCGCTGCTGGCGGCTGCCGAGGCCGTAGATCGACAGGTTCATGCCGATCTCGCCGACGCCGCCGAGCGGCGCAAATACCAGTTCCTCAGGTTTCGCCATCACGCAGCTCCCACGGAGGCGACAGGGCCAAAGAACACTTCGCCCGCGGCGACCGGCACCCGGCGGCCCTCCGCGGTGCGGACGATCAGGCAGCCGGTGTCGTCGATCGTGTCAAAAATGCCGTCCAGCGTCGTCGCTCCCGTGTTGATCGCGACCCGTTCACCGAGACCGGCGGCGCGCTCCAGCCAGAGTTTTCGGATATCGGCAAAGCCGCGTCCATTGTCCCAGATGCCCCGGAACTCGACCCAGGCGTCCGATAGCGCCGAGAACAGCTCCTCGGCACTGATCTGGACGCCGAGCGCGGCCAGTGAGATGGCAGGTGTGGGCGTTCCCTCGGGCGCGCCCACGACATTGGTGCCGATGCCGACGACGATGGCGAGACGGTCGCCGACGGCCTCAGCCTCCAGGCCGATACCGACGAGCTTCTTGCCGTTCGCCAGCACGTCGTTGGGCCATTTCAGCGCGTAGCGGGGACGGCCCTCACCGAGGCGCAGGGCGGCCTCGAGGCTCACCTTCTCGAGCGCGGCTTCTTCAGCGAGCCCGGCGGCAAAGCCGATGGTCGCGGCGACGGCCGGCGCCACGTCCAGGACCTCCAGGATGCTGGCGGCGAGATTGCCCTTCGGCGCGATCCAGGCGCGTTGACGGCGGCCGCGGCCGGCAGTCTGCTCCGACGTGACGAACCACATCGGGCCGCGCTCGCCGCGCCTCGCGTGCTCGATCGCCTCGGTATTGGTCGAGCCGGTCCGCTCGAACGCCGCGAGCCTGTAGCCCGCGGATGATGCGCGAGGACCGAGCGCGAAAGCCATCCTAGAACAGCGACTTCGCGGCGGCGGAAGCGACGCTCACCACGGGACCCGCGAACAGCGCGAACAGGATGTTGAACAGGCCGAACACCGCCAGCACCGTCTTCACCTCGACCCTGACAGGATCGACCTGACCGGCCGGCTCTTCGAAATACATCGTCTTGACGATGGCGAGATAGTAGTAGGCGCCGACCACGCTGGTGAGCACGCCGACGACGGCGAGCGTGAACAAATTCGCCTTGATGGCGGCAACGAAGACGTACCATTTGGCGAAGAAGCCCGCGAGCGGCGGAATGCCCGCGAGCGAGAACAGCAGCATCGCGAACATGAAGGCGAGCAGCGGATTGGTGCGCGACAGGCCGGCGAAATCGCTGATCTGCTCGACCGCCTGGCCGTTGCGGCGCATCGCGAGGATGATCGAGAACGAGCCCAGCGTCATCGCGACATAGATCACGATGTACATCAGCACGCCCTGGGCGCCCTCGACCGTGCCGGAGGCAAGGCCGACCAGCGCGAAGCCCATGTGGCCGATCGACGAATATGCCATCAGGCGCTTGATGTTGCTCTGGCCGATCGCGGCGAACGAACCCAGCGCCATCGAGGCGATCGACACGAACACCAGGATCTGCTGCCACTGCGAGACGATGCCCGGGAAAGCGGTCAGCGTGACGCGGGTGAACACGGCGAGCGCCGCGACCTTCGGCGCCGACGCGAAGAAGGCGGTGACCGGGGTCGGCGCGCCCTCGTAGACGTCAGGCGTCCACATGTGGAACGGCACTGCCGAGACCTTGAAGCAGAGGCCGACGAGCAGGAAGACCAGACCGAACATGAGGCCGACATTCGAGACCGTCGCTGTCGCCGCGATACCGGTGAAGCTGACCGTGCCGGTGAAGCCGTAGATCAGCGAGGCGCCGTACAGCAGCATGCCCGAGGACAGTGCACCGAGCACGAAGTACTTCAGGCCGGCTTCGGTCGACTTGGCGTTGTCGCGGTTCGAGGCCGCCACGACGTAGAGCGCGAGCGACATCAGTTCGAGGCCGAGATAGAGCGAGATCAGGTCGCCGGCCGAAATCAGCACCATCATGCCGAGTGTCGAGAGCAGCACCAGGATGGCGTATTCGAAGATGCGGCGCGACGGGTCGGACAGGAACTCGGTCGACAGGATCAGCGTCACCGCCGAGCCGATCAGGGCCAGGATCTTCATGAAGCGGGCGAAGTCGTCGACGATGAAGCTGCCGCCGAAGGTCACCTGCTTGCCCGCGGGCAGCATGTATTCGAGCACGCCGACCACGACCAGCAGCACGACCGCCAGCGAGGTGACGGTACCGGTCGTCCCCTGCCCGCGATAGGCGCCCAGCATCAGCAGAGCCATGGCGCCGATCGCGAGCACGATCTCGGGCAGCACCGGCGCCAGTTGGTAACCTGCAGTCACAAAGTTCATGGCGATATCCTGACCTGCCCGATCACTGGAGCAGTGCGGCGGCCTTCACGGCCGTCACAGCGGTGTTGTAGTTGTTGACGAGTTGCTGGACCGAGGCGGCCGACATGTCGAGCACCGGCTTCGGATAGACGCCGAACAGGATCGTCAGCGCGATCATCGGGAACAGCGTCAGGCACTCCCGGAAGGTGAGATCCTTCATGCTCGCCAGCGACGGCTTGACCAGCGCCCCGAACACGACCTTGCGGTAGAGCCACAGTGCGTAGCACGCCGAGAGGATCACGCCGAAGGTGGCGAAGAACGCGGTCGGGATCGAGACCTTGAAGGTGCCGAGCAGCGTCATGAACTCGCCGACGAAGCCTGAGGTGCCGGGCAGACCGACATTGGCCATGGTGAAGACCATGAAGGTCAGCGCGTAGAGCGGCATCCGGTTGACGAGGCCGCCATAGGCAGCGATCTCGCGGGTGTGCAGGCGGTCGTAGACGACGCCGACGCAGAGGAACAGCGCGCCGGAGACGATGCCGTGCGAGATCATCTGGAACACGCCGCCGGCGACGCCCTGCATGGTGCCGGCGAAGATGCCCATGGTGACGAAGCCCATATGCGCTACCGACGAGTACGCGATCAGCTTCTTCATGTCCTCCTGCATCAGCGCCACCAGCGAGGTGTAGACGATGGCGATGGCCGAGAGCGTGAACATCAGCGGCGCGAAGTCGTGCGAGGCCAGCGGGAACATCGGCAGCGAGAAGCGCAGGAAGCCGTAGCCGCCCATCTTCAGCATGATCGCGGCGAGGACCACCGAGCCCGCCGTCGGCGCTTCGACATGCGCGTCGGGCAGCCACGTGTGCACCGGCCACATCGGCATCTTCACCGCGAACGATGCGAAGAAGGCCAGCCACGCCCAGGTCTGCAGGCTGCGCGGCACGGCGGTGTGCATCAGCGTCGGGATGTCGGTGGTGCCGCCGTTCCAGTACAGCGCCATGATGGCGAGCAGCATCAGGACCGAGCCGAGCAGCGTGTAGAGGAAGAACTTGAACGACGCGTAGACCCGGCGCGGACCGCCCCAGACGCCGATGATCAGGAACATCGGGATCAGGCCGCCCTCGAAGAACAAATAGAACAGCACGAGATCGAGCGCCGAGAAGGTACCGATCATCAGCGTTTCCAGGATCAGGAACGCCATCATGTATTCGCGGACGCGTCTGGTGATCGCCTTCCAGCTCGCGATGATGCAGAACGGCATCACGGCGGTCGTGAGGATCACCAGCGGCAGCGAGATGCCGTCGACGCCCATGTGGTAGGTGATGCCGGTGGCGAGCCAGTTCGCCTTCTCGACGAACTGGAAGTCGGGGTTGCCGGCGTCGAAGCGCATGACCAGGATCACCGACACCGCGAAGGTGATCAGCGTGGTCCAGAGTGCGATCCAGCGCGAATTGCGCCGGGCGGCCTCGTCATCGCCGCGGCTGAGATAGACGATCAGCGCGCCGACCAGCGGCAGGAACGTCGTGACCGATAGGATGGGCCAGGTCGTCATTTACTGGCCTCCAAAGCCGAACATGAACCAGGTGATCAGACCGGCGGCACCGATCAGCATGGCGAACGCGTAGTGATAGAGATAGCCGGTCTGGATCTTCACGACGTTGCGGGTGACGTCCAGGACGCGGGCCGAGACGCCGTCGGGACCGAGTCCGTCGATGATGAAGCCGTCGCCCTTCTTCCAGAGCTGATAGCCGATCCACTTCGCCGGACGGACGAAGATGATGTCGTAGAGCTCGTCGAAGTACCATTTGTTGAGCAGGAACTTGTACAGCATCGGCTGCGTGTTCGCGAGCTCGACCGGCAGATAGGGCCGTCGGATGTAGAACAGATACGACACCAGGAAGCCCAGCACCATCATCACCGTCGGCAGGAGGGCGATGGTCTCGGGGATGTGGTGCATGTCCTCGATGATGTGCGGGTTCATCTTCACGGATTCGCGGAAGAACTCCTCGATGCCGTGACCGGCGAACAGCTCCTTGAACGGGAAGCCGGCAACGATGGAGCCGACCGCGAGCACGCCGATCGGGATCAGCATCCAGATCGGAGCCTCGTGCGCGGCCTCGTAGTGATGCTCGTCATGCGGCTCGCCGTGGAAGGTCTTGAAGATCAGGCGCCAGGAATAGAACGAGGTCAGGCCGGCGGCGACGACCGTCATCAGGAAGCCGTACATCGCGAACGGGTTGTGCGAGGCATAGGCGGACTCGATGATCGCGTCCTTGGAGAAATAGCCGGCGGTGAGCGGGAAGCCTGTGAGCGCCAGGGTGCCGACCACCATCACCGCATAGGTGTAGGGGATCTTCTTCCAGAGCCCGCCCATGTTGCGGATGTCCTGCTCGTGGTGCATCGCGTAGATCACCGAGCCGCTGCCTAAGAACAGCAGCGCCTTGAAGAAGGCGTGCGTGAACAAATGGAACATGCCGACCGAATAGGCCCCTGCTCCCATCGCCACGAACATGTAGCCAAGCTGCGAACAGGTCGAATAGGCGACGATGCGCTTGATGTCGTTCTGCACCAGACCGATGGTCGCCGCGAAGAACGCGGTGGTGGCGCCGAAGAACATCACGACGGCCTGGGCATTCGGGGCGAGCTCGAACAGCGGCGACAGGCGCGCCACCATGAAGACGCCGGCGGTGACCATGGTCGCAGCGTGGATCAGCGCCGACACGGGCGTCGGGCCTTCCATCGCGTCCGGCAACCAGGTGTGCAGCAGGAACTGCGCCGATTTGCCCATCGCGCCCATGAACAGGAGGAGGCAGGTCAGGGTCAGCGCGTCGGCGTGCCAGCCGAGGAAGTCGATGGTCTTGCCGGTCAGGCCGGGCGCAGCGTGGAAGATCGTCTCGAAATCGGTCGAGCCGGCCAGCAGGAAGATCGCGAAGATGCCGAGCGCAAAACCGAAGTCGCCGACGCGATTTACCACGAAGGCCTTGATCGCCGCCGCGTTCGCCGACGGCTTCTGGTACCAGAAGCCGATCAGCAGATAGCTGGCCAGACCCACGCCCTCCCAGCCGAAGAACAGCTGCACGAGGTTGTCCGCGGTCACCAGCATCAGCATCGCGAAGGTGAACAATGAGAGGTAGCCGAAGAAGCGGGGCCGGTTCGGATCCTCGTCCATGTAGCCGATGGAATAGAGGTGCACGAGCGAGGACACGGTCGTCACCACCACAAGCATCACGGCGGTGAGCGTATCGACCCGCAGCGTCCAGAAGACCTGGAGGTCGCCGGACACGATCCACGGCAGCAGCGGAATCCTGATGTCGTGGTGCATGAAGCCGACATCGACCAGCGTCATCCAGGACAGCGCGGCCGACACGAACAGCAGCGCGGTCGTGATCAGCTCGGCGCCGCGCGAACCCGCCGCCGGCGGCTCGGAGACGTGATGGTCGTCGTGACCGTGATCGTCGTGGCCAGGGTCGTCATGGCCATGCGAGCCATGGGCTGCCGACGCGTGCGCGTCGCCATGACCGTGGTCGCCGTGATGATCGAGCTCGTCACCCGAGGGGTTGCGGGCATGCGCGCCGAACAGCGCGATCAGGCCGGCGAGGACGGCGCCGAGCAGAGGCAGAAAAACGATTGCCTGAACCATTTGAGAGCTCAGCCCTTCATCAGATTGACGTCCTCAACCGCGATCGAGCCGCGGTTGCGGAAATAGACCACCAGGATGGCGAGACCGATCGCAGCTTCAGCAGCCGCGACAGTGAGCACCAGAAGCGCGAAGACCTGGCCGACGATGTCGCCGAGGAAGGTCGAGAACGCCACGAGGTTGATGTTGACCGAGAGCAGGATCAGCTCGATCGACATCAGGATGACGATGATGTTCTTGCGGTTCAGGAAGATGCCGAGGATGCCGAGCGTGAACAGGATCGCGCCGACCGCCAGATAATGTCCGAGCCCGATCGTCATTTCACCCACTCCGCAGCGTCAGAGTCCTGGAGCCCCTGCCCCGGCGCCACCTTGCGCATCGCCATCGCCATGTCGGGCGTGCGCGCGTTCTGAACGTTGATGTCCTGCCGCTTCACGCTCGCCTTGTGGCGCAGCGTCAGCACGATGGCGCCGATCATGGCGACCAGAAGCACCATGCCCGAGAGCTGGAAGTAGTAGATGTACTTCGTATACAGCACGAGGCCGAGCGCCTCGGTATTCGAGACGTTGGTCGGGATCGGCGCCGTGATGGTCTTGCTCACGGTCGGGTTGATGATCCAGGCGCCGACGGTGAGCAGCAATTCGAACAGGAAGATGCCGCCGATCACCAGGCCCACCGGCAGGTACTGGATGAAGCCCTCGCGCAGCTCGACGAAATCCACGTCGAGCATCATGATGACGAACAGGAACAGCACCGCGACCGCGCCGACATAGACGACGATCAGCATCATGCCGAGGAATTCGGCGCCCATCAGCACGAACAGGCCGGAGGCGTTGACGAAGGCCAGGATCAGGTACAGCACGGAGTGCACGGGATTGCGCGAGACAATCACCATCACCGCCGAGGCGACGCAGACGCCGGCGAAGAGATAGAAGAACAGCGCGGGAAGGATCATGCTCTCATCTCACCGGTAAGGCGCGTCGAGCTCGATCGCCTTCGCGATCTCGCGTTCCCAGCGGTCGCCGTTGGCGAGCAGCTTGGCCTTGTCATAGAACAGTTCCTCGCGGGTCTCGGTCGCGAACTCGAAGTTCGGACCTTCGACGATGGCATCGACCGGGCAGGCCTCCTGGCAGAGGCCGCAATAGATGCACTTCACCATGTCGATGTCGTAGCGCACGGTGCGGCGGGTGCCGTCGTTGCGGCGCGGACCGGCTTCGATGGTGATAGCCTGCGCCGGGCAGACCGCTTCGCAGAGCTTGCAGGCGATGCAGCGCTCTTCGCCGTTCGGATAGCGGCGCAGCGCATGCTCGCCGCGGAAGCGCGGCGAGATCGGGCCCTTCTCGAACGGATAGTTCAGCGTCGGCTTCGGCTGGAAGAAATAGCGCATGGCGAGGAAGAACGCCGAGACGAATTCCGACAGCAGAAGCGAGCGTGCAGTGGCGTTGACGTTGATACCCATGACGGCCCTCACTTCGGCGCGATGCCGGCGAACTGGAGCACGCCGGCCACCACGATCACCATCGCCAGCGACAGCGGCAGGAACACCTTCCAGCCGAGGCGCATCAGTTGATCGTAGCGGTAGCGCGGCACGATCGCCTTGGCCATCGCGAACAGGAAGAACATGAAGAAGACTTTGAGCGAGAACCAGATGATCCCCGGCACCCAGTTGAAGGGGGGCAGGTCGACCGGCGGCAACCAGCCTCCGAGGAACAGGATCGTCGCCATCGCGCACATCGTGACGATCGCGACATACTCGCCGAGCATGAACAAGAGATACGGGGTCGAGCCGTACTCGACCATGAAGCCGGCAACAAGCTCGGATTCAGCTTCCACGAGGTCGAACGGCGGGCGGTTGGTTTCAGCCAGCGCCGAGACGTAGAACACCACGAACATCGGGAACAGCGGCCACACGTACCAGTTCAGGATGGTCAGCTGCGGCAGTCCGATCAGGCTGGCGAGCCCGCGGACGTGCTGAGCCTCGACCACGGCCGAGAGGTTCAGCGTGCCGGCGCAGAGCAGCACCGTGATGATGACGAAGCCGATCGAGACTTCGTAGGACACCATCTGCGCCGCCGAGCGCAGCGCGGCGAGGAACGGATACTTCGAGTTCGACGACCAGCCGGCCATGATGATGCCGTAGATCGACAGCGACGAGATCGCGAAGATGAAGAGGATGCCGACATTGATGTCGGCGATGACCCAGCCGAGATTGGTCGGGATCACCGCCCAGGCGGCAAGCGCAAGCACGCACGAAACCAGCGGCGCCAGCAGGAACACGCCCTTGTTGGCGCCGGCCGGAATGATCGGCTCCTTCAGCACGAACTTCAAAAGGTCCGCGAAGGATTGCAGCAGGCCCCAGGGGCCGACCACGTTCGGACCTCGCCGGATTTGCACCGCCGCCCAGATCTTGCGGTCGGCGAGCAGGATGTAGGCGATCGCGATCAGCAGGACGACGAGCACCAGGACGCTCTCCGCGATCATGATGATCAGCGGCCAGAGAAAACCGGTCCAGAATGCGCTTTCGAAGAATTCCATCGGCTCACTCCGCTGCGGTCAGCATCTGCCCGGAGGCAAGCCGCGAACATTCCGCCATTACGGCGGACGCACGCGCGATTGGGTTGGTCAAATAGAAGTCCTCGATCCGCGGCTTGAACGGCGCCTTCTCGGGCGAACCGCCCTTCCCCGCCAGCTTCTTGATCTGGTCGGCCGAGCCGGCCTCGATCTGGTCGAGACGGATCAAATGCGGCACGGCCTTGAAGATCGCCTGGCGCAGCGCCGCAAGCGAGTCGTAGCCGAGCTTCTTGCCGAGCGCCTCCGACAGCGCGCGGATGATCGCCCAGTCCTCGCGGGCTTCGCCCGGCGGGAACGCGGCGCGTCCCGTCATCTGCACCCGGCCTTCGGTGTTGACGTAGATCGCGGACTTCTCGGTGTAGGCGGCGGCCGGCAGGATGACGTCGGCGCGATGCGCGCCGCGGTCTCCATGGGTGCCGATATAGACGACGAAGGTGCCGTCAGGCGCGCTGATCTCGTCGGCACCGAGCAGGAACAGCAGGTCCAGCGTGCCGAACGTCGTCATCTGCGCGGCGTTCAAGCCCCCGCCGGTTGCGGAGAAGCCGATGTCGAGCGCACCGACGCGCGAAGCGCTCTCGTGCAGCACGCCAAAGCCGTTCCAGCCGTCCTTGAGCGCGCCGACATCGAGCGCGAGCTTGGCGGCGCTGGCGAGAATGGCGGCGCCGTCGTGGCGCGAGGCCGCGCCCGCGCCGACCAGGATGATCGGATTCTTGGCGTTCTTCAGCACGTCCATGAAGGAGTGCTTGCCTGCCGCGAGCTCACCGAGGGTCTCGGTGCCTGCGCCGAGGTGGTCGTAATCGTAGGTCAGATCGGCCTTGGCGCCGATCACGCCGACCTTGAAGCCGCCGCTGCGCCAGCGCTTGCGGATGCGGGCGTTGAATACGGCCGCCTCTTTCCGCGGGTTCGCGCCGATGATGAGCAGCGCATCCGCCTGCTCCACGCCGGCCAGCGTCGGGTTGAAGATGTAGGAGCCGCGGCCGAGCGCGGGATCAAAGGCATCGCCGCCCTGCACCGCCAGATTGTTCGAGCCGAACTTGGCGAGCAGATCCTTCAGCGCGAACATCTCCTCGACGCCGGCGAGATCGCCTGCGATCGCGCCGATGCGCTTGCCGTCGGTGCGCGCCGCTTTCGCAGCGATCGCGGCAAAGGCTTCCGTCCAGCTCGCCGCGCGCAGATTGCCGGCTTCGCGGATATAGGGCCGGTCGAGCCGCTGGGTGCGCAGGCCGTCGACGACGTGGCGGGTCTTGTCGGAGATCCACTCCTCGTTCACGGCCTCGTTGATGCGCGGCAGCACGCGCATGACTTCACGGCCGCGGGTGTCGACGCGGATCGCAGACCCAACGCCGTCCATGACGTCGATCGACTGGGTCTTGCCGAGCTCCCACGGGCGCGCGGCAAACGCGTAAGGCTTCGAGGTCAGCGCGCCGACCGGGCAGATGTCGACGAGATTGCCCTGCAATTCCGAGGTCAGCGCGTGCTGGAGATAGGTCGTGATCTCCATGTCCTCGCCGCGGCCCGTGGCGCCCATCTCGGGGGCACCTGCGACTTCCGCCGAGAAGCGGACGCAGCGCGTGCACTGGATGCAGCGGTTCATCGAGGTCTTGACCAGCGCGCCGAGATATTTGTCCTCGACCGCGCGCTTGTTCTCGGCGAAGCGGCTGGTGTCGACACCATAGCCCATCGCCTGGTCCTGCAGATCGCACTCGCCGCCCTGGTCGCAGATCGGGCAGTCCAGCGGATGGTTGATCAGAAGGAATTCCATCACGCCTTCGCGTGCCTTCTTCACCATCGGCGAACGCGTCGAGATCTCCGGCGGCTCGCCCTTGGGGCCCGGACGGCAGTCGCGCACGCCCCACGCGCAGCTCGCGACCGGCTTCGGGCCGCCCTTCACCTCGACGAGGCACATCCGGCAATTGCCGGCGATCGACAGCCGCTCGTGGTAGCAGAAGCGCGGAATCTCGGCACCGGCCGCCTCGCACGCCTGAAGCAGCGTGTATTCGGCGGGAACATCGATCTCTTTGCCGTCGATGATGAGCTTGGTCATGTCTCTTACTCCGCCGCGACCATGTTCACGGGATCGCGGACGCCGATATCGTCGATGTCGGACTTGTGCGAATACTCGTCGATACGCGCTTCGATCTCGTGACGGAAATGCGCGATCAGGCCCTGGATCGGCCATGCCGCCGCGTCGCCGAGCGCGCAGATGGTGTGGCCTTCGACCTGCTTGGTGACTTCGAGCAGCATGTCGATCTCGCGCTTGTGGGCGCGGCCTTCGGCCATGCGGGTGAGCACGCGCCACATCCAGCCCGTGCCCTCGCGGCACGGCGTGCACTGGCCGCAGCTCTCGTGCTTGTAGAAATACGAGATGCGGGCAATCGCGCGGATCAGATCGGTCGACTTGTCCATCACGATCACGGCCGCGGTGCCAAGGCCCGAGCGCAGCTTGCTGAGGCTGTCGAAGTCCATCGGCGTGTCGATGATCTGCTCGGCCGGCACCATGCGCACCGACGAGCCGCCGGGGATCACGGCCTTGAGGTTGTCCCAGCCGCCGCGGATGCCGCCGCAATGCTTGTCGATCAGCTCACGGAACGGAATGCCCATGGCCTCTTCGACGTTGCAGGGCCGCTCGACATGACCGGAGATGCAGAAGAGCTTGGTGCCGACATTGTTCGGACGGCCGATGCCGGCGAACCAGCCCGCGCCGCGGCGCAGGATGTCCGGCGCGACCGCGATGGACTCGACGTTGTTGACGGTCGTCGGGCAGCCGAACAGGCCGACATTGGCCGGGAACGGCGGCTTCAGCCGCGGTTGGCCCTTCTTGCCCTCGAGGCTTTCGAGCAGCGCGGTTTCCTCGCCGCAGATGTAGGCGCCGGCGCCGTGGGCGACGTAGATGTCGAACGGCCAGCCGTTGACGTTGTCCTTGCCAACGAGCTTGGCCTCATAGGCCTGGTCGATCGCGGCCTGGAGATGCTCGCGCTCGCGGATGAATTCGCCGCGAACATAGATGTAGCAGGCATGCGCGTTCATCGCGCAGCTCGCGATCAGGCAGCCCTCGATCAGGAGATGCGGATCGTGCCGCATGATCTCGCGATCCTTGCAGGTGCCGGGCTCGGATTCGTCGGCGTTGACGACGAGATAGCTGGGACGACCGTCGGTGGACTCCTTCGGCATGAAGGACCATTTCAGACCGGTCGGGAAACCGGCGCCGCCGCGGCCGCGCAGTCCAGAGGCCTTCATCTCGTTGATGATCCAGTCGCGGCCCTTGTCGATGATGTTCTTGGTGCCATCCCAGGCACCGCGGCGCCGCGCGCCCTCGAGCCCCCAATCGTGGAGGCCGTAGAGGTTCTTGAAGATGCGATCCTTGTCCTCGAGCATATCAGTGCTTTCCGATCAACGAATGGACTGCTTGTAGGCAAGTCCGGCGGCGCAGACGGCGAAGATCAGCGCCCAGAGCAGACTGGTCTCCTGCGTCGCGTTCATGATGAAACGCTGCAGCAGGAACATGAAAGCGGCCGCGACCGCGGCGTGCATGGCGACGAAGCCCCATTTCTTCACGGCCCCGTTCCCTCCAATTGCGGGGAGATCACCCATCAGGTGCTCTCCTTCAGCGTGGTCGGTCCGCCCATCGGCGCCGAGAACTGGCGGCCGTTCTGCGGACCGGGCTTGGGCGGATTGCCCGAAGCGAAACCGTCGAGCACCTTGCCGAAGCTTTCCTTGGTCAGGTCCTCATAGGTATCCTTGCCGATCATGACCACCGGCGCGTTCACGCAGGCACCGAGGCACTCGACCTCCTCCCAGCTGAAATTGCCGTCCTTGGACAGATGGAAGGGCTCGTGATGGATGCGGTGCTCGCAGACGTGGATCAGATCCTCGGCGCCCCGCAGCCGGCACGGCGTGGTGCCGCAGACCTGGACGTGGGCCTTCTTGCCGACGGGGGCGAGCTGGAACATCGTGTAGAAGGTCGCGACTTCCAGCACGCGGATATAGGGCATGTCGAGCATGTCGGCGATGACGCGGATCGCGGCTTCCGAGACCCAGCCGTCGTGCTGCTCCTGCGCGCGCCAGAGAATGGCGATGACGGCGGAGGCCTGGCGTCCGGCCGGATATTTCGCGATCTGCTGCTTGGCGAATGCGAGGTTCTCCTCCGTGAACGCAAAGCTCGCGGGCTGAACTTCCTTCGGTGCTAATCGGCGAACGGACATCTCTTCAATCTCTCACTGCATGCGGCGCGCAGTTTTCGCATTCAGGGCTTCGATCCTGTCCTGCCAAAATGCGCTTGCGGTGCCGAAAACGTTGTAGCCGACGTGGGTCGAGACCTTGATGCGGTCGAGGATCGACAGCTCGGTCACGGTCTCCATCCGGTTGCTGCGCGGATCGAACACGATCAGCTTCAGCGGGGTCTGTTCGAGGATGAAGCGCGACACCGCATGAGAGCGGTCGCTGCCGTGCTCCTCGCACATGATGACGCTGTCGGCCTGGAGCAGACGCGCGCCGCCCTTGATCGCCTCGATCTCGACGCCCTCGACGTCGAGCTTGATCAGGTACTTGCCGGCGCTTGCCACCCTGCCGTCCTCGATCAGATTGTCGAGTGCGACGACCGGCACCTCCTCACCGCCCGCGGACGGAGCGCCGGCGATGCTGAAGGCCTCGTGCTTGGTGCCCGACAGACGCGCGGTGCCGCGGCTGGCGCCGATCGCGCATTTCATGGTCTCGAAGCGATTGCCGTTGACGCGGGCGTTGTTGGCGAGCTTCGGGTAGTTCTGCCCCGACGGCTCGATCGCGATCGCCTTGTGCGAGCCGAACGGCTTGCTCGACACCAGCACCGACCAATAGCCGTAATTGGCACCGCAATCGAGCAGCGTGTAGTCGACGTCGACGCTATCGGAGAACAGCAGCTCGAGCTCGTCCTCGTAATTGTAGGATCGGTTGAGCAGCTTGCTCCAATAGCCGTCGCCGTAAGGGAATTCGAACACGGCGTCGGGATTGAGCCGGATCGCGATGTTGCGCTCCGGCAGCGTCTTCCGCAGCAGATTCGCGCAGGCGATGTAGCCCATGTGCGAGAAGTGCGAGGAGATCTTCGATCCCGTCACCAGCGCCAAGGCAGCCGTCCGCTCCCAAAGGTTGGCCCCTTCAAGGGCCCCCGAGGCGCGGTCGAACTGGATTGGCGCCTGCTGCCCCATCACCGATCGACCTCTCCGAACACGATGTCGAGCGAGCCGAGGATGGCCGAGACGTCGGCGAGCAGATGGCCGCGGCAGATGTGGTCCATGGCCTGCAGATGCGCAAAGCCGGGCGCGCGGATCTTGCACTTGTAGGGCTTGTTGGTGCCGTCGGAGATCAGATAGACGCCGAACTCGCCCTTGGGCGCCTCGACCGCGGCGTAGACTTCACCGGCGGGCACGTGGACGCCTTCGGTGTAGAGCTTGAAGTGATGGATCAGCGCTTCCATCGAGCGCTTCATCTCGCCACGGCGCGGCGGTGCGACCTTGTTGTCTTCGACGACGACCGGCCCCTTCCCCTCAGGCGCGTTCAGCTTCTGGATGCACTGCCTCATGATGCGCACGGACTGGCGCATCTCTTCCATGCGGATCAGATAGCGGTCGTAGCAGTCGCCGTTTTTGCCGATCGGGATGTCGAAATCCATCTCGGCGTAGCATTCATAGGGCTGCGACTTGCGCAAATCCCAGGCCGCGCCCGAGCCGCGCACCATCACGCCCGAGAAGCCCCACTCCCAGGCTTCCTTCAGCGGCACCACGCCGATGTCGACGTTGCGCTGCTTGAAGATGCGGTTGGCGGTGAGAAGACGGTCGAGATCGTCCACCACCTTGAGGAACGGATCGCACCAGGCCTCGATGTCGTCGACCAGCTTCTGCGGCAAATCCTGATGCACGCCGCCGACGCGGAAGAAGGCCGCGTGCATACGGCTGCCCGAGGCGCGCTCGTAGAACACCATCAGCTTTTCGCGCTCTTCGAAGCCCCACAGCGGCGGGGTCAGCGCGCCGACGTCCATCGCCTGCGTGGTGACGTTGAGCAGATGCGACAGGATGCGGCCGATCTCGCAATAGAGCACGCGGATGAGCTGGCCGCGACGCGGCACCTCGATGCCGAGCAGCTTCTCGGCCGCCATGCAGAAGGCGTGCTCCTGGTTCATCGGCGCGACGTAGTCGAGCCGGTCGAAATACGGGATCGCCTGCAGATAGGTCTTCTGCTCGATCAGCTTCTCGGTGCCGCGATGCAGCAGGCCGATATGGGGGTCGACACGCGCGACGACTTCGCCATCCAATTCGAGCACGAGACGCAACACTCCGTGGGCCGCCGGATGCTGCGGCCCGAAGTTGATGGTGAAGTTGCGAAGCTGTTCGGGTTGCTCGTTCATGATCAGACCTTCGGTCCCGCCTTTTCATCCCCTGGAAGGACCGGATAGTCCGCCCCCTCCCACGGAGACAAAAAGTCGAACTTGCGGAATTCCTGGTTGAGCCGGACGGGCTCGTACACCACCCGCTTCTCCTGGTCGTCGTAGCGGACCTCGACGAAACCAGTGGTCGGGAAATCCTTCCGCAGCGGATGGCCCTCGAAACCGTAATCGGTCAGCAGGCGCCGCATGTCAGGATGGCCGACGAAGAACACGCCGTAGAGGTCGTAGGCCTCGCGCTCGAACCAGTCGGCGCCGGGAAACACCTCGATCAGCGACGGCACCTGGGTGGTCTCGTCGGCCTGCGCCTTGAGCCGGATCCGCGCGTTCAGGGTCGGTGACAGGAAGTGATAGATCACGTCGAAGCGCTTCTCGCGCGAAGGATAATCCGCCGCCGTGATGTCGGTGAAGTTGATGAAACGACAGCTCGGGTCGTCGCGGAGGTACTTGACCACCTCGACGATCTTGCTGGCCTCGACATCGACCGAGAGCTGGTTGAAGGCCACCGAATGACCGAGAGCGGCGCCCGGAAGCGCGCTCACGATCGTCTGCCCCAGGGCGTCGAGCTTGGCGTCGTCCATGACGTAAAACCTTAGCGTTCGATGGTGCCGGTGCGGCGGATCTTCTTCTGCAGCAGCAGCACGCCGTAGAGCAGCGCTTCCGCCGTGGGCGGGCAGCCCGGCACATAGATGTCGATCGGCACGATGCGGTCGCAGCCGCGCACGACCGAATAGGAATAGTGATAATAGCCGCCGCCATTGGCGCAGGAGCCCATCGAGATGACGTAGCGCGGCTCGGGCATCTGGTCGTAGACCTTGCGCAGCGCAGGCGCCATCTTGTTGGTCAGGGTGCCCGCGACGATCATCACGTCGGACTGGCGCGGCGAGGCACGGGGCGCGAAGCCGAAGCGCTCGACGTCGTAGCGCGGCATCGACACCTGCATCATCTCGACCGCACAGCAGGCGAGACCGAAGGTCATCCACATCAGCGAGCCGGTACGAGCCCAGGTGATGAGATCGTCGGTCGCGGCGACGAAGAAGCCCTTGTCGGACAGCTCGGAGTTGACCTCGAGGAAGAACGGATCATTGGCTCCGACCGGCCTGCCGGTCGACGGATCCAGGATGCCCTTGGGGGCCGGCGCGATCGCCGGACCTGTGGACAGCGCAGGGTTCAATCCCATTCCAGAGCTCCCTTCTTCCATTCATAGGCGAACCCGACCGTCAGCACGCCGAGGAACACCACCATGGACCAGAAGCCGGTCGCGCCGAGCTTGCCGAACGCCACCGCCCAGGGAAACAGGAACGCCACCTCAAGGTCGAAGATGATGAAGAGGATGGCGACCAGATAGAAGCGGACGTCGAACTTCATGCGCGCGTCGTCGAAGGCGTTGAAACCGCACTCATACGCCGACAGCTTTTCCGGATCAGGCTGTTGGAACGCCACGATGAAGGGCGCGATCAGCAGCACGAGGCCGATGATAGCAGCTACCCCTATAAAGACGACGAGTGGAAGATAGTTCTGCAGAATGCCGCTCATTGGCGAGCCCTTTTTCCCGCAGCCTCGGGACAGCCACGGATTCGTCCGATTTGGAATTATTCTGAGCCTTAGCGCAGTGCACCAATGGGCGCAAGACACGCTCTTTTTAGGCCATTTGCCGCCCCCAGAACGGTGAAAATCCCGGAATCACCCCGCGCTGGTATGGAGCAGATCGCCAAACCCAGCAAGGGCGGTCCGCGCTCGCGGCAGTGGCGTCCGTTGCTTGGGAAAGCCCACCTTATGTAGGCCGCGGCGCAGCAAAATCCACATTACACGGAGGATAGGCGCCGGTCGGCGGCATTCCGGCCGAACAAGCCCCGAGCCGCTCCGAGCAGCCTATCCACAGGCAGAGTGAGCATGAGCCATGCATCAAACGAGGCCGAGCCCCCGCCTCCTGCGATATCTTTGCAGCCCGACCGGTCGCGAGCGCGGCGGCGGCGACGTGGAGGGCCGTCGCGCGCGCCGCGCCCGGATGAGCTTCGGGCTGGGGGGCATAGCCCGGATGCTCATCTATCTCGTGGCGGAGGATCGGCCGCCCGTGACGTCGCGGCCCTCACCCGTCCTCACCATTTGTAGGAAACGCTGGCGGTGATGCGCCGGCGGTCACCGTAGAAGCAGGACGCGGCCGAGGCGCAACTCGCGACATAGACCTTGTCGGTCAGGTTGATCACGTTGAGCGCCGTCCGCCAGTTCTGCCACTCGTAGTGGACGGCGAGATCGCCGAGCACCACCGCGGGAACCTCGAGGGTATTGGCAGTGTCGGCCCAGGACGCGCCGATGTAGCGAACGCCACCGCCGAAACCAAAGCCTTCCAGCGGCCCGTCCTTGAAGGTGTAGTCGGCCCAGCCCGAGACCAGCAGCTCAGGCGTGTTGGTCGGCGTCTTGCCGACCAGCGACGGATCGAGATCCCGGCTGTTGAAGAGATGATAGGCCGTGAAGGAGCCGATGAACTTCAGCTCCTTGGTGGCATTGGCCACCGCTTCGAGCTCGATACCGCGCGACGTCACCTCGCCGGTCTGGTTCTGCAGGACCGGAACGCTGCCCGGCAACGTCGTCGCGACATTCTGACGGACCAGGTCGAAAGCCGAGACTGTGAAATAACCGTCGAAGCCTTTCGGCGCGACCTTCACGCCGATTTCGGCCTGCTTGCCGGTCTCCGGCAGAAACAGCTGGTTCTGGGCGTTGAGGCCGATGATCGGATTGTAGCTCGTCGAATAGGAGACGTAGGGCGCAATGCCGTTGTCGAAATTATAGATCAGCCCGGCGCGGCCGCTGAACTTGCTGTCCTCGCGGCTTCCGACGGTGGCGCCGGTGTCACGCGCTTCCTGCGTCGTCTCGACCCAGTCGTTGCGGCCGCTCAGCACCAGCGTGAAATTGCCGAGCTTCATCTGGTCCTGAAGATAGGTCCCCGCCTGCTTCTGCGTGATCTGGAAATTCCGGAACGGGGCGCTCGGAAGCGCAACCTCGGCCGCGCCATAGGAGGGATTGAAGACGTTGATCGAGGACACGCCGAAGCCGAAGGCCTGATAGTCGTCGATCTGGTAGCCCTTCAGATCGACCCCGAACAGCATGGTGTGCTTCACCGGGCCGGTGTCGAAGCGATACTCCAGCTGGTTGTCGAGATTGGCTTGATTGGCGGTGTTCTTCGCATACCAATTGTACCGATTGAGGGTGGCCGTGTTGACGTTGGCCCAATCGTTGCCGACATAGCCGCGGTAGGTGATGTCGACATGCGCAAAGCGGGCATTCTGACGGAACGTCAGGTCCTCGGTGAGATTGCGCGCGAACTGATAGCCGAGCATCTCCTGCTCGCGCGTGAACTTGTCGACGCTGGGATCGCCGACGAAGAAGCTGGTCGGAATCTTGCCGAACGGCGCATTCGTCACCGTGCCCTGATAGGGCAGGAAGTTGATGCCGCGGGTATCCTGCTTTGAGGCCGAGGCCAGCACCGTGAAGCTCGTGTCGGCATCCGGCTTCCAGGTGAACGACGGTGCGATGAAGTAGTTGTTGTCAGGCGTGAAGTTGACCTGTGTGCCGCCGTTCTGGACCTGGCCGACCACGCGGGCAAACAGCTTGCCGTTCTCGGGGCTCGTCGCGACCGGCCCGCCGAAATCGAAGCTGACATAGGCGTTGCCGAAATTGTTGACGCCGGTCTCGACGTAGCGGATCGGCTCGGCCGGCGGCAGCTTGCTGATGACGTTGACGATGCCGCTCGGGCTCGATCCGCCATAGAGCACCGCGGACGGACCGCGCAGCACCTCGACCCGCTCCATGTTCGACGTCTGCAGCTTCCAGCTCGCATAGGAGGTGTAGAACAGCTGCATGCCGTCGAGGAACAGACCGATATCCTCGGACTTGAAGCCGCGGATCAGCCACCAGTCATTGCGGGTGTCCGTGCCGAAAGTCCCTGCCCGGACACCGGCGGTGTAGCGCAGCACCTCGTCGAGCTTGTTCGGCTTCTGGTCGCGGATCTGCTCGGCGCCGATGACCGACACCGATTGCGGCGTCTGCATGATCGGCGTGTTGGTCTTGGTGCCGGACGAGCTGAGGCCCGCAACGTAGCCATTCACCGGGCCGCGCGGCGTCTCGACGAAGCCGACATTGCGCTGCGGTTGCGGCCTGTTCCTGTTGGCGCCCTGCTCCGACGAGCGCGGTGCGCGGCGCTGAGGAGTCGTGGCGGCGCGCCGGCGCGCTTCCGGTGCGGTGACGGTCACCGGCGGCAGACTCGTTGCGCCACTCTGCGCGGAGGATTGTGCAAGCGATGCCTGCGGCATCAAAATCCAAGCGGACGCGGTCGCCAATACGGCCGACCGCAGCATTCCAAGACTGTTCACGCGCCACCCCAAACGAAACTGCATGTGTCATGCCGTCAGCCCCGTGACGGCGTGCATTGGGGGAGAGGCTTATGCAGAGGCGCACGATTTCCCTAATTGAAAGCCTCTTAGAGGCGCTCTTAGAAGCACTCCAACATGTCCGGAAATTGCTGCGGGAACTGCGCCCCCGCGACGCGACACAGCCGGGGCTGAGGGACGTTCCGGCGGCCCCCGGCGAAACCAGCCGGGCGGCGAGATGAAACCATTTTGCGGAACCCGCGAAACGATCCGGAAACAGATGGTCCTTAAGACAGGGCCATAGACGGCGGCAAAGCCCGTCGGGAGGCTCAAATGAACCACTCAATCCACTCTGCTGATCGTGCGACCCACCTGAAGATCGTGGTGGTGGCGCTGGTGGCCGGCATCACAGTGGCGGCCTTCGGGATCGCCGCCCGCAGCAACGCCGATTACAGCCAGACCGCCCAGTCCAGCCACGTGATCAAAGCCGGCAAACCGGTGGTGGTGACGAGCGCGGGGACGTCCGAGATTCGCTGAGACGTCCTGTTCCGGGCTGACCCATGGCCGCCTCCGGGCGGCCTTTTTCATTTTCCAGAGCAATACTTAGCCGAGAAGCACCGTGCCAGCGCAACGTCCTTGACTTCACCCAGCCCCGCCTTTAATTCCCCCCTCGTTCCGCGCGCATCGAGCGAACCACGCGGGAGTAGCTCAGTTGGTTAGAGCGCCGGCCTGTCACGCCGGAGGTCGCGGGTTCGAGCCCCGTCTCTCGCGCCATTTTGGCAATCCCTTCATAGTCTTAGCTTGAACTCCTTGAGGTCTGCCGCAGCTGCGGCGAGCCGTGAGCGACGTTCCTCCGGCTGGGGACCTGCGGCGGTGTCAGCCCGCACCCGAATCGTCTAGGTCTCAAAGGACTTAAAGGGATTCCCACGCATTCTCGGCTTTTTCAGGGAATCCCTGTCATTGGACAACGAGGAGGCCAGCCATGTCTAAGAAGGATTCGGCCAAGAAGGATTCGGCGAAGAAGGCAGCCGCTCCCGCCACCATCACCCTCAAGCACCTCGCCGCCGACATTGCGGACAGCCAGGAGCTCTCGAAGAAGCGCGCCGAGGCCGTCCTGACCGACATGGTCGAGCTGATCACCAAGCACCTGAAGAAGGGCGACCGGGTCCGCATCGTCGGCTTAGGCATCCTCCAGGTCCGCAAGCGCGCCGCCCGCACCGGTCGCAATCCCGCCACCGGGGAGCCGATCCACATCAAGGCCAGCAAGAAGGTCACCTTTCGTCCGGTCAAGGAACTGAAAGAGGCGATCTGAGGCTACCTTTCGTTAAGCCTGATCCCACCCCCTTGCTGCCGCAACGCGGCCCGCTTTTCTGGTATACCGGCTGCTCCCCTGACCCCGGCGGTTTGACCAGAAATGTCCTCCCTCACCTTTTCGCACACCGTGACCGAGCGCTTCCTGCGCTACGTCACCATCGACACCCAGTCCGATCCGGAATCCCCTCGCTCGCCCTCGACCGAGAAGCAGAAGGATCTCGGCCGCGTGCTCGCCGCCGAGCTGAAGGCCATCGGCGTCACCGATGCGCATCTCGACGAATATGGCTACGTCTACGGAACGATCCCGGCCAACACGACCAAGAAGGTGCCGGTGATCTGCTTCTGCTCGCACATGGACACTTCGCCCGACGTCATCGGCAAGGACGTCAAGCCGCAGGTCTGGACGAACTACCGCGGCGGTGACATCACGCTGCCGGGCGACACCAGCCAGGTGATCCGCTTCGCCGAACACCCGGCGCTGAAGAACCAGATCGGCAACGACATCATCACCACAGACGGCACCACGCTCTTGGGGGCCGACAACAAGGCGGGCGTCGCCGAGATCATGGACGCCGCGCATTTCTTCATCAACAATCCCGATGTGAAGCACGGCACCATCAAGATCCTGTTCACGCCGGATGAGGAGATCGGCCGCGGCGTCGACAATGTCGACATCAAGAAGCTCGGTGCCGATTTCGGCTACACCATGGACGGCGAGAGCGCCGGCTGCGTCGAGGACGAGACCTTCTCGGCCGACGGCGCCACCATCACCATCAACGGCGTCAGCGCCCATCCCGGCTATGCCAAGGGCAAGATGGAGCACGCGATCAAGATCGCCGCGGCCATCGTCGAGCGGCTGCCGAAGGAAGGCTGCTCGCCGGAGACGACCTCGGGCAAGCAGGGCTTTCTACATCCGATCGGCATCGAGGGCGCGCTGGAGCAGGCAAGGCTCTCCTTTATCGTGCGCGACTTCACCGAGGAAGGGCTGAAGGAGAAGGAAGTCCTGCTCGAGACCATCGTCAAGGACGTGATGAAGGACTATCCGCGCTCGACCTACACGTTCGAGGTGAAGGAGCAGTACCGCAACATGAAGCAGGTGATCGACCGTCATCCGCACGTGCTCGAATACGCCATCGAAGCGATCCGCCGCGCCGGCCTGCGCCCGATGCGCACCGCGATCCGCGGCGGCACCGACGGCTCGCGCCTGTCTTTCATGGGCCTGCCCTGCCCCAACATCTTTGCCGGCGAGCACGCGTTTCACTCGCGGCTCGAATGGGTCAGCCGACAGGACATGGAAAAGGCCGTGCAGACCATCGTGTATCTCGCGATGATCTGGGCGGAGAAGGCCTAAAGGCTCCCCGCAATCGTCGAATGGCCGGGCTAGCGCCCGGCCATTTGTTTGAAGGTCCAGTTACTTGAAGGTCTACGGCACCGGCATTGCGCGCGGACTGCGGTGGAAGCGATTTGAACTCGCCATCCAGTTCGGCAACGCCGCACCGTCGCGGTGCCGCCCACCGGCGACCGCTGCCGCCCATGCCACCACGGCTCCAATCAGGGTCGCCGCCGCGATCGAGAACGCAACGATGATCGAGTTGCGCCGCGCGCGATTAATGGCCGTTTTCGCGTCCGCGATCAGCGCATCCACGCGACGTTCGGAGTCGGGCGCTGCCAGCCCTGTGACGGCTGCCACCTGCTGGATCAGGTAAACCCGATCGTCGGTACTGACCCCGCTATGGCTCGATGACGTCATCAGGATGCGTCCTGCTTCGGCGCGAGCCTCCCGGAGGTCGGTGTTAGGCGGTCGGCGCGGCGCGCGGAACAGCTTGTCCAACTCGTAGCTCAAGAGCGGCTCGGCGGCGGACGTATTGCTGGCCGAGCTTCGCAACGGTGAACGCTCGATCGCAGATGCGCCAAGCATGGCGAGGAGAGCTGCGCCGAACAGCACTGCCAGCGCCCAGGACGTCAGCCCGTGAAGGCCGTCCCGCCTCTCGGCGTCGTCCTCGATCGTCGTCAGCGCAGGTGCCGGGCGCGTCGTCCGGCCGGCGATGTACCCGCCGACGCCGAAGCTGATGATCGCCTGGATGATCAGATACAGCCCTGACAGCAGAGCCAGCGCGGCGGAGGAATCCCGCCAGGTCGGCGAGGCCGAGCTGACCCCGAGGCCGACCGCGACGCCAAAGCCGATCAGGATGAACGACATGGCGCCGGCCGCAAGAGCGCCTGCGAACACCGAACCCCATTGAATGGTCCGGCCCGCGTCGGCCTCCAGGCCGCTTTCCATGATCTCTTCCCGCATGACAGTTTCAATCGTCATCGCGGCTCTCTCAACGCAGGCCGAAGAACGACAGGATCGCCATGATCACGACGATCAAGCCGATCAGATAAATCAGTCCATCCATAGTCCGTCCTCCTCAATTTTCCTCGTCGGCTAATCACGAAGAATGAGGAACGTTCCAAATTGGACGAACCTGCTGGAACGGATGGGCCGACAGGGCGTTGCCTGTTCGAGTCCCAAGGATGAAGATTGTGAGCACGAAGGCCTCAGCCGGTTAACCCCGGCTGGGGCCTTCCTTTTGCGGAAGCCGCAACCGGCGATGTTCCAGAGGTGGCATCCGAAGCCGCAGCCGACGCTCGACGGGGCCTGATCACGTGCCCGGCGCGCGGGTGTTCGGCCAGCACTGCGGCAATCCTTCAAGGGACGTAACAATGTTGCGGGTCGACACTATTCCCGCCCCCATGCTAGGCCGGGCATAGACCGCAACCAGAGTGACGTCGTGCCCGCGAACCGCCAGCCCTCAGGAACTTGCCGCCGGCGCAACTGGCGCGGGCTGCTGTCCGTGCTGATCGCCGTCGTCTACCTGCTCGCGGGCGTGCTGCATGGCTCGCACGACATCGATGTCACCACGCCCGGCGGCGGCTCGGAGATCGCCGCGGTCCTTGATGGTCCCGCGGGCCACAGTGACCACAAGGCCATCGGTGGACATCATTGCCATGGCTGCTTCTCTGTCGCCGTGGCGCAGCCGGTGCTATCGGCCGTATCGATCGCGCTTCTGTCGCCATCGCGCCCGCAACACGCCGTCCGGCTCGCCGGAATTGTCCCCGATACCGACTCTCCCCCTCCCAAACCTGTTGCCTGAACGGATTGGTCGGGCGTCCAGCGCCCATTGGGTTCATCCTTCACAGGTCGGTTTCATGTTTTGCAGGGGAATGGCCGCGCGCCTGGCGTGCGCGGCAGCGTGTCTGATTGCGGGATTGGCGATTGCGCCGTCTCACGCCCAGACTTTGACGATGCGGAGCGCGTTGTCGCGCGCGCTGGCCGCGAGCCCGCGGCTGACGGCGGCGGAGCGTGACGTCGGCATCGCCACCGGCCAGCGCATCCAGGCGGGCGCCCTGCTCAATCCGGAACTCTCCTACGAGCAGGACGATTCCTTCGGTTCCGGCAAATATCGCGGGACGCGATCGGCGGAGACGACGCTGCAGATCAGCCAGGCCTTCGAGCTGTTCGGCAAGCGCGACGCGCGGATCGCGGCTGGCGCTGCCGGCATCGAGGTCGCCGCGATCCAGCGCAAGGCGATCAGGCTCGAGGTGCTGTCGGAAACCGCGATCGCCTTCCTCGGCGTGCTCGGGGCGCAGCGGCGCATCCATATCCTCGACGAGCAGATTGCGGCAATCGACCGCCTGACGCCGCTGCTCCGCCGCCGCGTCGAGGCCGGCGCCTCCTCGCCGGCCGAAACCGGCCGCGCCGAAGTCGCCTCCGCCCTGGTGAAGGCCGACCGCGAACGCTTCAAGGCAATTCTGGCCAGCGCCCGACGCGAGCTTGCGGTGCTGATGGGCGATCCCAACGCCAAATTCGGCGAGGTCTCCGGCCGGCTGGACATCCTGGGTAAAACGCCGACGTTCCAGTCGGTGGTCGCCGCCATCGACGCCAATCCGCAACTGGTGCGCTGGACGGCGGTCTATGCCCAGCGTAACGCGGAACTTCTACTGGCACGGCTCAAGCCCTATCCGGACGTGCGGATCGCAGCCGGCTGGCGCCACTTCAGCGAGACCAATGACGATGCTGTCAGGCTCTCCCTCTCCGTGCCGATCCCCGTGTTCGACCGGAACCAGGGAAACATCCTCTCGGCGCAGGAAAGCCTCGCCAAGACCCGGGCCGAGCGCGAGGTCAACCGCAACACGCTGATCGTGATCGCCGGCCGCGCCTACGACTCGCTGCAGGGCTCGCTGCGCGAGCTCGCGGTGCTGCGCGAGACCGCCATCCCCAAGGCCATGGAGGCGTCCGAGGCGATCTCGCAAGGCTACGGCCAGGGCCGCTTCACCCTGCTCGAGGTGCTCGACGCCCAGGCCAGCGTCAGCCAGGCGCGCCTGCGCGAGCAGGAGGCGCTGCAGAACTTCCACGCCGGCGTTGCGACCATCGAAGGCCTCGTCGGCAATCCCTTCACGCTGGCGCGGGAGACCGCACGATGAAGACGTCCTCTACTATCGTCGTGGCCATCGTTGCCGCCGCGCTCGGCGCCTACGGCTACTCCCTGCTCGAGCCAGCCACGCCCGCGCATACCGAGCACAGCGAGCATTCCGAAAAGAAGCCGAACGACCATGTTGAGCAGGACGAGCATGGCGCCGACCGCATCCGCATCTCCGACGTCAAGCTCGCAGCCGCGGGCGTGACGCTCGCCGAAGCCGCGAGCGTCACGCTGACCGACACGCTCGCCTTCAACGGCATCCTGCGCGCCAACCAGGAAGCCGTGGTGCAGGTGACGCCGCGCTTCCCGGGCCTCGCCAAATCGATCCAGAAGCGCATCGGCGACAAGGTCGGCAAGGACGATCTGCTCGCCGCCATCGAGAGCAACCAGAGCCTCACCGTCTACGAGCTGAAGGCGCCCATTGCCGGCACCATCATCGAGCGGCAGATCTCGCTCGGAGAATACGCCTCCGAGCAGAAACCGGCCTTCGTCGTCGCCGACCTCTCCACCATCTGGGTCGACCTGTCGATCTACCGGCAGGATCTCCGGCGAGTCCACCTCAACGACGAGGTGCTGATCGATCCCGACGATGGCCGCGGCGAGATCAAGGGCACGATCTCCTACATGGCGCCGATCGGCTCCAGCGAGACGCAGACCGCGCTTGCACGCGTGGTGCTGCAAAATCCTGACGGGCGCCTGCGGCCCGGGCTGTTCGTCACGGCCAAACTGATCCTCGCCGCCCGCAACGTCGCGGTCGCCGTGCGCCGCAGCGCGATCCAGACGCTGGAGAACCGGACCATCGTGTTCGTCCGCGAAGACGGCGACAAGATCGAGGCGCGACCGGTTGAACTTGGCGATTCCGACCCGCGCCATATCGAGATCAGGGCCGGCCTGTCGGCCGGCGAGCATTACGTCGCCGAGAACAGCTTCGTCGTGAAGGCGGAGATGGGCAAGGGCGAGGCCGAACATGATTGAGCGCCTGATCGCCGTCTCGCTTCAACAGCGCTGGCTGGTCCTCCTGCTCGCGCTCGGCGCCGTCGCTTTCGGTGCCCTAAATTTCCAGCGCCTGCCGATCGACGCGGTGCCTGATATCACCAACATCCAGGTCCAGATCAACACGCGCGCCCCCGGCTATTCCCCACTCGAAACCGAGCAGCGCATCACCTTCCCCGTCGAGACTGCGATGGGCGGCCTGCCCAGGCTCGACTACACCCGCTCGCTGTCGCGCTACGGTCTCAGCCAGGTGACGGTCGTCTTCAAGGACGGCACCGACATCTTCTTCGCCCGCCAGCTCGTCGGCGAACGCATCCAGCAGGTCAAGGACCAGCTTCCGGCCGGCGTCGAGGTCGCGATGGGTCCGGTCTCGACCGGGCTCGGCGAAATCTTCATGTACACCGTCGAAGCCAAGAGAGACGACAAGGCGGGCGCGAAGACGCAAGGCGGTCACGACTATTCGCTGACCGATCTGCGCACCGTGCAGGACTGGATCATCAAGCCGCAGCTTCGCAACGTGCCCGGAGTGATCGAGGTCAACACCATCGGCGGCTTCGAGCGGCAGTTCCATGTGCTGCCGGACCCAGGCAAGCTGATGGCCTACCGGCTCGGCTTCCGCGACGTCATGACGGCGCTCGCCGCCAACAACGCCAATGTCGGCGCCGGCTATATCGAGCGCAACGGCGAGCAATATCTGGTTCGCTCACCGGGCCAGGTCGGCAACCTCAGTGAAATCCAGGATGTCGTGATCGGCTCGCGCGGCGGCAATCCCGTCAGGATCAGGGACGTCGCTGTTGTCACGGAAGGCCGAGACCTGCGCACGGGCGCTGCGACGCGCAATGGCGAGGAGACCGTGCTCGGCACCGCCATGCTGCTGATCGGCGAGAACAGCCGCACGGTGGCAAGCCGCGTCGCCGCTCGCCTGGACGAGATCGCCAAATCGCTGCCCGACGGCGTAGTGACGCGGACCGTCTACGACCGCACCGACCTGGTGGAAGCCACCGTCCGCACGGTCAAGAACAACTTGCTGGAAGGCGCGGCCCTGGTGGTGGCCGTACTGTTCCTGATCCTCGGCAACATCCGCGCCGCGCTCGTGGTGGCCTGCGTCATTCCGCTGTCCATGGCGATGACGATATCAGGCATGGTCGAGACGAAAGTCAGCGCGAACCTGATGAGCCTCGGCGCCATCGACTTCGGCATCATCGTCGACGGCGCGGTGATCATCGTCGAGAATTGCCTGCGCATGCTGGCCCAGGCGCAGCGCGACAAAGGCGGGCTGCTGACGGTCTCGGAGCGAATGCGCGCGATCCTGCGCGGGTCCAGCGAAGTCATCAAGCCGAGCCTGTTCGGAACGCTGATCATCGCGGTGGTCTATCTGCCCGTGCTGACGCTGACCGGCGTCGAGGGCAAGATGTTCACGCCGATGGCGCTGACCGTGCTGATGGCGCTCGGCGCAGCCGTTCTTTTCTCGATCACCTTCGTGCCGGCGGCGGTCGCCATCTTCGTCACCGGCAAGGTGTCCGAGCACGAAAACCTGTTCATGCGGATGGCCAAGCGGGCCTATCTCCCCCTGCTCCGCTTTGCCATCGACAACCGGGCCGCCGTCGCCGTCATGGCCGCACTCATCGTGGTCGCAAGCGGCATCGCCGCGTCGCGGATGGGCGGCGAGTTCATTCCGAGCCTGGACGAAGGCGACGTCGCGCTGGCCTCGATCCGGATTCCCGGCACCAGTCTGACGCAATCGGTAGACCTGCAGAAGGCGCTGGAAAAACGCGTCATGCAGGTTCCGGAGGTGAAGGAATTCTTCACCCGCATCGGCACCGCCGAGATCGCCACCGACCCGATGTCGCCGGCACAGACCGACGGCTACGTCATGTTGAAGCCGCGCGCCGAATGGCCCGACCCCGGCAAATCGAAATCGGATGTGATCGAGGCCATCGACAAGGCCGCCGACGATATTCCCGGCAGCGCCTACGAAATCTCCCAGCCGATCCAGTTCCGGGTCAACGAGCTGATCTCGGGCGTGCGCACCGACGTTGGCGTCAAGATCTTCGGCGATGACCTCGATATCCTGCAAGGCGCAGCCAAGCAGGTCGAGGCCGCGATCCGCGGTATCCGCGGCGCCAGCGACGTCAAGATCGAGCAGGTCGCAGGGCTGCCGATCCTCACCGTCCGCCTCGATCGCCAGGCGCTCGCCCGCTACGGCCTCAGTGTCAGCGAGGTGCAGGGCATCGTCGAGATCGCCGTCGGCGGCAAGTCGGCCGGCAAGCTGTTCGAGGGCGATCGCCGTTTCGACATCGTCGTGCGCCTGCCCGAATACCTGCGCGGCAATCTCGAGGCGATCCGGGCGATCCCGATTCCGCTGCCGCCCGGCGAGGACGCCGCAACCGGCACGGCCATTCGCACCGCGCTGGCCGCCTCTCCCCTCGCCCAGATGCGCTATGTGCCGCTGTCGTCGGTTGCCACCGTCGACGCGACGCCCGGGCCGAACCAGATCAGCCGCGAGAACGGCAAGCGGCGCATCGTCGTCACCGCCAATGTCCGCGCGCGCGATCTCGGCTCCTTCGTCACTGACGCCGAGGCGGCGGTGGCCGAGAAGGTCAAGCTCCCGCCCGGCTACTGGATCGGCTGGGGCGGCCAGTTCGAGCAATTGGTCTCCGCGACCAAGCGGCTGACGATCGTGGTGCCGGTGGCGCTTCTGCTGGTGTTCCTGCTGCTGTTCATGAGCATGGGATCGGCGGCCGATGCGGCGCTGGTATTCTCCGGCGTTCCGCTGGCGCTGACCGGCGGCGTGGCGGCGCTGCTGCTGCGCGGTATTCCGCTCTCGATCAGCGCCGGTGTCGGCTTCATCGCGCTGTCGGGCGTCGCCGTGCTCAACGGCCTCGTCATCATCGCCTTCATCGAGCGGCTGCGCAGCGAGGGGCGGCCGGTCGCGGAGGCCGTACGCGAGGGCGCGTTGACGCGGCTGCGGCCGGTGCTGATGACCGCGCTGGTCGCCTCGCTCGGCTTCGTGCCGATGGCGCTCGCGACCGGTGCCGGCGCCGAGGTGCAGCGGCCGCTGGCGACCGTGGTGATCGGCGGCATCATCTCCTCGACCATCCTGACCTTGCTGGTGCTGCCGGCGCTCTACGTGCTGTTCCGCCGTGACGCGGCGAGCGAAACGCCTACAATGGCGGCTGATTTGGCGGCGTCCGGGGAGCGCTAGAAGTGGGCAGCCACGACCATCACGGTCATCACCACCACGATCATGGCGACCACGGTCATGGTCACGACCACAGTCACGGCCATGTCCATGCGCCCGCGAATTTCGGCAAGGCGTTCGCGATCGGCATTGCGCTCAACACCGCGCTGGTCGTGGCCGAAGCGATCTACGGCTATCTCGGCAACTCCACTGCGCTTCTCGCGGACGCCGGCCATAATTTGTCCGACGTGCTCGGCCTGGTCATGGCCTGGGGCGCCTCGATCGCGGCGCGGCGGGCGCCGAGCGGCCGCTTCACCTACGGTTTTCGCGCCTCCACCATTCTGGCCGCGCTCGCCAATGCCGTGTTCCTGCTGGTCGCGACCGGCGCGATCGGCTTGGAGGCGATCCTGCGGCTGCGCGAGCCGGAGCCGGTCGCTGGCGTCACCGTCATGGTGGTCGCCGGCATCGGTATCCTCATCAACGGCTTTACCGCCATGCTGTTCGCGAGCGGGCGCAAGGACGACATCAACATCGAGGGCGCGTATCTGCACATGGCCGCCGACGCCGCGGTCTCGCTCGGCGTCGTGGTCTCCGCGGCATTGATCATCTGGACCGGCTGGCTCTGGCTCGATCCCGTCACCAGCCTCGTCATCTGCGCCACCATCCTCTGGAGCACGACCAGCCTATTGCGCGGCTCCATCGACATGGCGATGGCGGCCGCCCCCAAGGGCACCGACCTCGCCGCGATCAGAGCCCTCCTGCTCGCGCGTCCCGGCGTGTCGGCGATCCACGATCTTCACGTCTGGCCGATCTCGACCACCGAGACGGCGCTGACCTGCCACCTGGTCATGCCCGCCGGCACCGGCGATGGCTTCCTGATGGAAACGGCGCAACTGCTAAAGACGACCCATCGCATCGGCCATACCACGCTTCAGGTCGAGACCCACCCGGACAATGGCTGCGCGCTGGCGCCGGATGATGCGGTGTGACCGCGCTTAGGCTTCGCCGCGATCGGCGCGGCCTGCTCTGGCCCTGAGCCAATCGAACACTACGCTTCCCAGGATCGCGCTCGAGCCGGCGAGGAAGGGAATGACGTAATACGCGTAGCGATTGAGCCCATAGATGAGAAAGGTCGGAAACGCGGCGCTGACCATCGCCAGCAGGATCATCAGTGTGCCGCCGGCGACGAGGCGGCCGGAAGACCGCCGCACCCAACCCGCATGGCTCGCGGGGACGCCGATCAGAAGCACGAGGGCGAGGACGAGTGTCGCCGAGGACAGCCACAGCATTACTCCCGGGCGATCGTCGTATTCGGTCGAGACTTTCACCCCGCAGCACAGCGCGACGAGGTCCGAGCTCGGCGCGTAGCCACGCGCAAAGAGGCGGTTCAAGTTGAGCTGAAGCTGATCCGCGGTCGGCAGTAGCCGCGACAATGGCCACCAGGGTTTGTAGTCGTCCTGAATCAGCTGTCCGGGCTTCAACCCGGTCGGGCTGCCAAAGAACGGGAACCTGTCGCGTTCCGTGAAGAACTCATAGCCCTGCGGACTGGGCGTCCGCCGCGCGACCGAATTTGCGTCGAAGAGCAGGAAGAACATCTCCCGGAGAAAGTGTTTCGTGAGGTGTCGATAGAGCGTCGACGGCGTCGTCAGCGTTTCCACGAAGATGTCACGCACCACCCTCTCGAGATCCGTATCGCTGTCGCCGGCCTTCGCCAGCCGGTGCATCGCCCCGAACGGCCACTGATAGACCTCGATGTCGGGCCATCCCCGAGGCGTGTCCTCGGCACGCATCTGCTCGACGTACCCCCGCGCCTGCGCCTTCCGGTCGAGATGAACGCCGTGCTCGAAATCGCCGGAATAGCCCACCACGAAGGCCATCACGGCCAGGGTCTCGTTGCCGACGGGGCGCTTGCCGATCGCCAGATTGATCGCCGCCGGCGTCAGATAGACGACTGACGCGAGAAGGCCTGCCAGGGCAAGCACGCCGAGCCGGCGCAGGAGCCCTGCGTCCAGCACCACCACCAGCCACAACAGAATGACGGCGGCCTGTCCTACCGCTGCCGACCGGCAGGTCATCACGGCGCCGAGCGTCAAGCCCACGGCCGCCGCGGACGGCAACGCCGGCCATTTTCTCAATGCGGCGCCCGCGGCGATGAAGGCCGCAAGACTGACCAGGAAGTTGGAGATCGTCTCCGCACCGATCGTATTGTCGTAATGGACGATGCGGCCATGCAGCGCCGCAAGACAAAAGGCGAGCAGCGCGAAGAAGCGCGGCGCGCCGGCAAAACGCACGATCCCCGCAACGAAAAGCGCAGTTCCGACGCTCATCAGGTGCTGCGCGATGACGAACACAAGGATGTGCGGGCCGAACAGTTTCGACAACAGCGCGAGGAAGGCGGCCACGCCATACGGCCGCTTCATCACATCCTCGAGATATTGTCCTCTCAGGATGGATTCGGTCTGGATGATATAGGCCGCACTGTCCTCATGGATGAAGTGATCCGGCCAGGCCACCAGGAAAGCAAGGTGAACCATCAAGGCCAGGCCGATCGCACAGACCCAGACCCAGAACCACGCGATGGAGCCTGCCCACCGGGGCAAGGCCGACCAAAGACCAGTGCGCTGGATCAGAGCTGGATTCATCTCAATGCTCGCAACCGGAAGTTCGGGCGACTAGGTCGCCTTCGCGGTCACGATCCAGATCGCGCCTTGCAACGCGACGCTCTGCCCCTTCTGGAACGGCGCGAGCATCTCGCGGATCGAGGCTTTTGCGGCCGCATACGTCTCCGGCGGGTGTCCCTGCAGCGCACGGCTGGCGGGGCCGATCTGCAAGGCGCCATCCACTGCGGCATCGAGGCCGCCACCGATCGCGACGTCCATCGGAAGGTCATGCGGCTCCATCGCCATGTCGACGAAGCCGGCCCCCTTCAGGATGCGCATCACACGTTCTTCCGAGGCGAAGGCGAACGGGCCCGGCTCCTCCGGCCCGACCGGCGGCATCTTCGGCACGTGCTTGTAGACCGCCATCAGCGGCGCCATCATCCACGGGTTTTCCGTGGGCTCGCGCCAGCAGGCGAAGGCGAGCCGCCCGGTCGGCTTCAGCGCGCGGCGAAGATTTGTGAAGGACGCAATGGGATCGGCAAAGAACATCACGCCGAAGCGCGAGGCGAGCAGATCAAAGCTCGCCGGCTCGAACGGATGCACCGTCGCATCCGCCAGCACGAAATCGAGCGGCAGGCCTTTTGGCGCAAACGCGCGCGCCTGCGACAGCATCGGTTCGGAGACGTCGAGGCCGAGCGCGAACCCGTCGGGCGCCACCGCCTTGGCGAACGCGAACGTCGTCGCGCCGGAGCCGCAGCCGACATCGAGGACGCGCTCACCGGGCATCGGCCTGGCGCGGTCGATCAGCGCCTCGGCAATCGGTCCAAGCAGGCTCTCCTGCGCCGCATGGCGATCGGCCCAGCGCTGGCCGCTCGGGCCGTTCCAATAGGCGATCTGGTCGGCGTTCTGTTCGTGTCCGCTCGGCTGTTGCATGATGTCCCCGGTCATTCCCATTCGCGATGCCGCTCGTCGCGGCTCTGCAACCACACCGCGGCGATACCACGTCCGGATGTCCAGCGCACCTTTTCGGGAGCCAAAGCGGCTTGCGCGCGCGCTTCTCCGAACCCGCGGCTCTGAAGCAAATGTTGGGCTGCGCGGGCTTGCCGAGCCATAGCTCGCGAAGCGAGCAAAGGCTGGTGGGCGGTCACGGATTCGAACCGCGGACCCTCTCGGTGTAAACGAGATGCTCTAACCAGCTGAGCTAACCGCCCCTCGCCGCCTCTTTATCCCTACCCGCCCTTGGTCGGCAAGCCCGACCTCAATCCTGCGGCCTGCCCGGCAGCAACGGCACCGCGTCGATCCAGACCGCCGCTGACTGGCACCAGATCTGCCTGACGGGGCGCAGTTTGTCGCGCTGGCGGATCGAGCCCCAGCGGATGCCCCAATCGTCGGCCTGGTCGGCCTCCCCGCTGGTGAACAGCGGGGAACCGCAATCGGCGCAAAAATGCTGGAAGCGCATCCGGCCGTTGTCGCCGCGCTTGCCGTAGACCTTGGGCGTGCCGCCGGTCAGGTGGAGATCGGCCTTGCTGCAGATCGCCGTCACCCGGAACGGCGAGCCGGTCAGCGCCTGGCAATCGGTGCAGTGACAGACCGAGACATCCTCCGGATCGACCTCGGCCTCATAGGTGATCCTCCCGCAATGGCATTGCCCGTCGATCTGCATCACCTCGACCCCTACCCCCCAAAACAAAAACGGCGCCCGAAGGCGCCGTTTTATCATCTTTCTCTCTGGCTTAGTGAGCGGTCAAGCCGCCGGCGGCTTCGTCGCCGTCCGGCTTCACCGTCACCTTGGTGTCCTCTTCCCAGACGATCGGCACAGGCTTCTTGACCAGCGCCTTGGCGACGACGTCGTCGAGGCGCGAGACCGGGATGATCTCCATGCCGCCCTTGATCGCATCGGAAATCTCCGTGAGATCCTTGGCGTTGTCCTCGGGGATCAGCACCGTCTTGATGCCGCCGCGGGCCGCAGCCAGCAGCTTCTCCTTCAGACCGCCGATCGGCAGCACGCGGCCGCGCAGCGTGATCTCGCCGGTCATCGCGACATCGTGCCGGACCGGAATGCCGGTCATGACCGAGATGATCGCGGTGGCCATGGCGACGCCCGCCGACGGACCGTCCTTCGGCGTCGCGCCTTCCGGCACGTGCACGTGGATGTCGCGCCGGTCGAACAGCGGCGGCTCGATGCCATAGTTGATCGCGCGCGAGCGGACGTAGGACGCCGCCGCGGAGATCGACTCCTTCATGACGTCACGCAGATTGCCCGTGACCGTCATCTTGCCCTTGCCGGGCATCATGACGCCTTCGATCGTCAGCAGCTCGCCGCCGACATCGGTCCAGGCAAGGCCGGTGACGATGCCGACCTGCGGTTCGCTCTCGATCTCGCCGTAGCGGTACTTCGGCACGCCCAGAAGCTCCTCGAGAGTCTTCTCGGTGACCTTGACCGACTTCTTCTTGGAGATCATCAGCTCCTTCACCGCCTTGCGGGCGAGTGTGGAGAGCTCACGCTCCAGGTTACGCACGCCCGCTTCGCGGGTGTAGCGGCGGATCAGAAGCAGCAACGCGTCGTCGTCGATCGAGAACTCCTTGGAGTCCAGGCCGTGCTTGGACACCGCGTTCGGGATCAGATGCTTGCGCGCGATCTCGACCTTCTCGTTCTCGGTGTAGCCCGCGATCCGGATGATCTCCATGCGGTCCATCAGCGGGCCCGGAATATTGAGCGTATTCGCGGTCGTGATGAACATCACGTTGGAGAGATCGTAGTCGACCTCGAGATAGTGATCGTTGAAGGTCGCGTTCTGCTCGGGGTCGAGAACCTCGAGCAAGGCCGACGACGGATCGCCGCGGAAATCGGCGCCCATCTTGTCGATCTCGTCCAGCAGGAACAGCGGATTTGACGACTTAGCCTTCCGCATCGACTGGATGATCTTGCCGGGCATCGAGCCGATATAGGTGCGGCGGTGACCGCGGATCTCGGCCTCGTCGCGCACACCGCCGAGCGAGACGCGCACGAACTCGCGCCCCGTCGCCTTCGCGATCGACTTGCCGAGCGAGGTCTTGCCGACGCCCGGAGGTCCGACAAGGCACAGGATCGGTCCGGTCAGCTTGTTGGCGCGCGACTGCACCGCGAGATACTCGACGATCCGCTCCTTGACCTTCTCCAGCCCGTAGTGATCGGAATCCAGCACGGCTTGCGCGGCCTCCAGATCCTTCTTCACCTTGGACTTCTTGTTCCACGGGATCGACAGCAGCCAATCCAGATAGTTGCGCACGACGGTCGCTTCCGCGGACATCGGCGACATCTGGCGCAGCTTCTTCAATTCATGCTGCGCCTTGTCGCGCGCTTCCTTGGAGAGCTTGGTCTTGGAGATCTTCTCTTCGAGGTCGGCGAGCTCGTCCCGACCTTCGTCGTCGCCGAGTTCCTTCTGGATCGCCTTCATCTGCTCGTTGAGATAATACTCGCGCTGGGTCTTCTCCATTTGTCGTTTGACCCGAGAACGAATCCGCTTCTCGACCTGCAGCACCGAGATCTCGCTCTCCATCAGGCCCAGCACCTTCTCGAGGCGCGTGGTGACGGACAGCGTCTCCAGGATACCCTGGCGATCCGCGATCTTGACGGCGAGATGCGAGGCAACGGTGTCGGCGAGCTTGGCGAAATCGGTGATCGCCTGCACGACGCCGACGACCTCGGCCGAGATTTTCTTGTTGAGCTTCACATAGCTCTCGAAGTCGGACACGACCGAGCGCGACAGCGCTTCCGCCTCGACCGACTTCGCATCGGTGTCGGCAAGCGCAATGGCGGTCGCTTCGTAATAGTCGGCGCGATCGGTGTATTTCTGCACGCGCGCACGCTCGAGCCCTTCGACCAGCACCTTCACGGTGCCGTCGGGAAGCTTCAAGAGCTGCAGCACGCTGGCAAGCGTACCGGTCTCGTAAATCGAGTCGGGCGCCGGATCGTCGTCGGACGCGTTCTTCTGCGTCGCGAGCATGATCAGCGCGTCGTTCTTCATCACCTCTTCGAGCGCGCGGATCGACTTCTCGCGACCGACGAAGAGCGGAACGATCATGTGCGGGAAGACGACGATGTCGCGCAGCGGCAGCACGGGATAGGCGTGCGTTTCGCCATGAACGATGGTCGGCCGGGGTTTTGGATTAGTCATGGCCTTTTCCTTTTGCTTTGCCCCCTTGCACGCAGCCCGCCATGCTCATGCGCAACCGCCACAAGGTGCCGAGGTGATCCGCAAAACCGATCGGTCCGTTTGCGCGTTGGACCGGCTCGCCGGATCGGAACTGAGGCGAATCTGGAAGAGAATTATTGCTCGCCGCCGACATTAGGTGGCTATCGACCCGGGGGGTGTCAAGTCATTGAAAGACGCGCGCCATCAGGCGCTTACGCAACGCGGTAAGCGACGCAACACCGGCTGCGGAGATAAACTTCCGCAGCTCCACCTCGAGGGTACAGTTAAGAGCGTTCCAGCGCCGAAAGATCAGGCGCTGGCGTTCTCGACGGCGCGATCGGACCGATCGGCGTAGATGTAGAGCGGACGCGCCGTTCCTTCCACGACTTCGCGCGAAATCACGACCTCTTCCACACCTTCCAGGCCCGGCAGGTCGAACATGGTCTCGAGCAGGATCGCCTCGAGGATCGAACGCAACCCGCGCGCACCGGTCTTGCGCTCGATCGCCTTGCGGGCGACCGCGCCAAGCGCCTCGTCGGCGAAGGTCAGCTCGATGTTCTCCATCTCGAACAGCCGCTGGTACTGTTTCACCAGCGCGTTCTTCGGCTCGGTCAGGATCTTCTTCAGCGAGACCTCATCGAGGTCCTCGAGGGTCGCCACGACCGGCAGACGGCCGACGAACTCGGGGATGAGGCCGTACTTCAGGAGGTCCTCAGGCTCGACGTGACGGAAGATCTCGCCGGTGCGGCGGTCTTCCGGCGCCATCACCTGGGCCGCGAAACCGATCGAGGTCGACCGTCCGCGCGCCGAGATGATCTTGTCGAGGCCGGCGAACGCGCCGCCGCAGATGAAGAGGATGTTGGTGGTGTCCACCTGCAGGAATTCCTGCTGCGGATGCTTGCGGCCGCCCTGCGGCGGGACCGAAGCCACCGTGCCTTCCATGATCTTCAGCAGCGCCTGCTGCACGCCTTCACCCGACACGTCGCGTGTGATCGAGGGGTTGTCGGACTTGCGGCTGATCTTGTCGATTTCGTCGATGTAGACGATGCCGCGCTGGGCGCGCTCGACATTGTAGTCGGCGGACTGGAGCAGCTTCAGGATGATGTTCTCGACGTCCTCACCGACATAGCCGGCCTCGGTCAGCGTCGTCGCGTCCGCCATCGTGAACGGCACGTCCAGGATGCGGGCGAGCGTCTGCGCGAGCAGCGTCTTGCCCGAACCGGTCGGACCGATCAGCAGGATGTTCGACTTCGCGAGCTCGACGTCGTTGTGCTTGGTCTGGTGGTTGAGGCGCTTGTAGTGGTTGTGCACCGCGACCGACAGGACCTTCTTCGCGTGGCTCTGGCCGATCACGTAGTCGTCCAGGACCTTGCAGATTTCCTTCGGCGTCGGAATGCCGTCGCGCGACTTGACCAGCGAGGATTTGTTCTCCTCGCGGATGATGTCCATGCAGAGCTCGACGCACTCGTCGCAGATGAAGACCGTGGGACCCGCGATCAGTTTGCGGACTTCGTGCTGGCTCTTGCCGCAGAACGAGCAATATAGCGTGTTCTTGGAGTCGCTCGTGCCGACCTTACTCATTCCTGTCTCCGTCCGCGGTTCGATTCCGTTCCGCTCGATCGCTCCATTCCGACACGATGGTCGGCATGAAGCTTAAGTAGAGCAAATTCCGTACCAAAAAAGACCCTACGCATTACATCCCGTGCGAATCACGGTCACTCGATTCTCCGCGATCATAGCCGATCGTTCGTAGCCAACCATGCTGTCACCCGACTATCAAGAATTCGCTAATCGGGCGCCGCCGGCTACCCGTGACAATACCGTGATTTCCGGTCTTGGCACGGGCGAAGTGATCGAAATCACCCCGGCGTTGCTGGATAGCCACGAAAAACAAGCACGAAAGCGGAACTTTCTGCCTGTCGCAGGGCGCAAAACGGTGTTTTGCGACGCGCCCACGGTCCATAGCGTGAAGGCTACCTGATGGTAACAAGCAATCCCAGGGGATACCGAGGGATCGCCGTCACACTCCAGTAGTGCTACGGGGCTTTCGCCGCCGGCTCCTCGGCGCGCTTGTCGATGACCTTGTCGACCAGGCCGAACTCCTTGGCGTCGGCCGCGGTGAGGAACTTGTCGCGTTCCAGCGCATCCTCGATCGCCTTGTAGGTCTGCCCGGTGTGCTTCACGTAGATCTCGTTGAGCCGCTTCTTCAGGTTCAGGATTTCCTGGGCGTGCAGCATGATGTCGGTCGCCTGGCCCTGGAAGCCGCCGGAGGGCTGGTGCACCATGATGCGCGCGTTCGGCAGCGAGAAGCGCATGTCCTTCTCGCCGGCGCAGAGCAGCAGCGAGCCCATCGAGGCGGCCTGCCCCGTGCACAACGTCGATACCGGCGGGCGGATGAATTGCATGGTGTCGTAGATCGCAAGGCCCGACGTCACCACGCCGCCCGGCGAGTTGATGTACATCGAGATTTCCTTCTTCGGATTTTCCGCCTCAAGGAACAGGAGCTGGGCGACGACCAGCGTCGACATGCCGTCCTCGACCGGGCCGGTCAGGAAGATGATGCGCTCCTTCAGCAGGCGCGAGAAGATGTCGTAGGCGCGCTCGCCACGGTTGGTCTGCTCGACCACCATGGGCACGAGGTTCATGTAGGTTTCAACCGGATCGCGCATGAGTCACCTAGGGTTTTCGGAGACGGACATCGCCAGGCATGACTGCCAGTTTGGCTGGATTTGCCGGAAAGCTGATGAACGTCCTGTGATGCAGGAACTTGATAGACGTGAAAGGCGTATCGACAGATATAGCCCAATTCGCTTCTGACAAGTGCGGAGCGAATTAAGGCTTAATCCTTCGAGGCAGTTGAAGCTGATTCGCACGAAGAGGCCCAGCCGGCCATCTGGCTAGCTGGGCCTCTTCGCTGATCATCCTTAATAGAGGCCTGCCTCAACCCCTTCAGGCCGCGGTCTTTTCCGCCTCGTCATCCTTGTAGAGATCCTCGCGCGAGACCTTCTTCTCGGTCACGTTGGCGAGTTCGAGGATGAAGTCGACGACCTTGTCCTCATAGATCGGTGCACGAAGCTGGGCCAGAGCCTGGGCATTGCTGCGGTAATAGTCCCAGACTTCCTTCTCGCGGCCGGGCATCGAGCGAGCGCGCTCGATCACGGCGCGGCCGACTTCGTCGTCGGTCACGGTGATCTTGTTCTTCTCGCCGATCTCGGAGAGCACGAGACCGAGCCGCACGCGGCGGTCGGCGATCTTGCGGTACTCTTCCTTGGCGGCGTCTTCGGTGGTGTCCTCGTCGGCGAAGGTCTTGCCGGCGGAGTCCATCTCGGCCTTGACCGAGTTCCACATCAGATTGAACTCCTCGTCGACCAGCGAGGGCGGCGCCTCGAAGCGATGGGCTTCGTCGAGGCGGTCGAGCAGCGCGCGCTTGACGCGCTGGCGCGTCGCGCCGGCGAACTCCGCCACCAGGCGCTCGCGCGCGGCTTCCTTCAGCTTGTCGAGCGATTCGAGGCCGAGCGTCTTGGCGAACTCGTCGTCGATCGCGACGTCCTGCGGCGATTCGATCGAGGTCGCGGTGGTCTCGAACTCGGCCGGCTGGCCGGCGAGCTTGTCGTTCATGTAGTTCTTGGGGAACGACACTTTCAGCGTGCGGGTCTCGCCCGCGCCGATGCCAGTGAGCTGTTCCTCGAAGCCGGGGATGAAGGTGTTCGAGCCGATCACGACCTGGATGCCTTCGCCGGTGCCGCCCTCGAAGACTTCGCCGTTGATGCTGCCCTTGAAGTTGATGGTGACGCGGTCACCCGACTCGGCCTTCGCGCCCTCGGCCTTCGCGGCATAGCCGCGGTTGGTATCGGCGATCCGCTTGATCGCCTCGTCGACGTCGGAATCGGTGACCTCGGCCACGGGCTTCTCGACCTGGAAGGCCTTGAAGTCGGCGAGTGCGATCGCCGGCACCACCTCGATCGCGACCGTGTAGGTCAGATCGGTCTTGCCGCTCAAGAGCTCCTCGACCTCGGCCTGCTCGCTCGGCATGGTGATCTTCGGCTCGGTCGCAAGGCGGAAGCCACGCTCGGAGAACAGCTGCGTGTTGGTGTCGCGGATGGTCTGGTCGATGGTCTCCGCCATCACCGAGCGGCCGTAGACCTTCTTCAGGTGAGTGACCGGGACCTTGCCGGGGCGGAAGCCGTTGATGCGGACCTTGTCCTTGAGGTCGACGAGCTTGGCGCCGGCCTTGGCGTCAAGATCAGACGCGGGAACGCTGATCTTGAACTCGTGCTTCAAACCTTCCGAGAGGGTTTCTGTGACCTGCATGGCGTCCAATCTTCTTCCCGTTCGGTCCCGGCGCGCATGCGTCGGGACGCTGTCATTAATCGATCCGGCGCGAGGCGAACGCCTCAACGCCGGTGCTTCATCGAACCGGCTCCCGGCGGACGAACATCCGCGCAAGAGCAGGTCTCGTAATCCGTGCAAACGCGATAAGCGCTTGGTGCGGGCGGAGGGACTCGAACCCCCACAACTTTCGTCACTGGAACCTAAATCCAGCGCGTCTACCAGTTCCGCCACGCCCGCGTGAATTTGCATCAAGACCGGCCGCGATGCCGCGGGCGGCCGGGCTTATAGCATGCGCCTGACTGTTCGCAGCAAAAAAATGGCCCGATGGAGGCAGGCTTTACGTAGGCACGACGGCTGGACTTATCCAGCGCGGCGTGGTCGGGATCGGCCCATGACACCTGGGATATTCGAGCCGAACAGACGCGAGCTTTTGGCCGGCCTTGGCGCGGCGCTCGGCGCGTCCACGGCCGGGCTGATGGCGGGGGGAGCGACCCCGGCCGTGACCGCCCAGATCGCCCTCCAGGCACGGGCCGCAAGCCTGGCTCTCAAGCCGGATCGGCCACCGACACCGATCTGGGAGCTGGCCGCGGCCAGTCATCTCAGGGACGTCCGTCTCAAGCGGGGCGACCGTTGCGAGCTGGTGTTTCGGAACGACCTGCCTGTGCCGCTTGCACCAGTCTGGTACGGCCTGAACAGCGGGGCCCCGACCGACCCGTTGCGAGGGCGCGCGCCTGCCCCGCCAAATGCGGTCGAAACATCAATTATTTCAATGCTGAACGCGGGGACCTTGCTGGCTGACTTTCGCCTCTTCGAGGACGATCAGAAGCAGCCTGTCCGTCCGCTTCCGGTCATCGTCGCCGAATCCAGCCCGGTCACCGTCGATAGCGACGTCGTCCTGCTGATCGAGGAATGGCGCCTGCGCCAGGATGGCACCGCGGTCCCGCCCGGCCAGGCCCCGAAGGACGCGAGGCCCCTCTACACGATCAACGGGCAAACTTCATTCGAACTCTCAGCGATGGGCAATCAGCGGCTGCGGCTGCGCTTGATCAACGGCTCGCAACGTACTGTTCTGGCAATCAAACTAGAAGGTCATGACGTCCGAGTGATGGCCCTGGACGGGCAACCGGCCGAGCCCTTTTCTGCGCGCAACGGTGCCGTGGTGCTGGCCCCCGGCGCTCGCGCCGACGCTTTCGTGGATGCGGCCACATCGGCCGCGTTGCTGCTGCATGACGGCAAGGAGGCCCGCCAGGTCGGCCGCCTGAAGATATCCGGCCAGTTGGAGCGCCGGGTGCCGCTGATGCCAGCGCAGCCCCTCCCTCCGAACGACCTGCCCGAGAAGCTCGATCTGAAAGGCGCCCTGCGGTTCGATGTCGCGCTCGGCGCCGCAGACATCGACTGGGCGCGACCGGCAAACTTCTCGACGGCCTCCGCCCCCATCTTCCGCGCCAGGACCGGCCGCACCGTGGTGCTGGCCCTCAAGAACCCTGCCCCCATCGCGACAGTCTTCCACTTGCACGGCCATCCCTTCCGCCTGCTCGACAAGCTCGACGACGGCTGGAAGCCCTACTGGCTCGACACGCTTGCCATCGAGCCCGGCCAGACCCAGCGCATCGCCTTCGCGGCGACCGCACCTGGACAATGGCTGATCGAATCCGTCGCGACCGACTGGGCCGCGCCGCGCCTGGTGCGGTGGTACGGGGTGGAGTGAGGCGGACTCAATAGTCAATGCCCAGCGCATCATAGATCCGCCGGTGCACGGCCGGCAGGGTCTCGGTGAGGTCCTCCGCGATCAGGCCTGGCCCGGCTTCGCGTCCCGCCTCGCCATGCATCCAGACGCCGATGCTCGCGGCCTCGAACGCCGGCACGCCCTGCGCCAGCAGCCCGGCGATGATGCCGGCGAGCACGTCGCCGGCGCCGGCGGTGGCGAGCCAGGGCGGCGCGTTGGCGGCGATGACGGCGCGGCCGTCGGGGGCCGCGATGCTGGTGTCCGGGCCCTTCAGCAGCACCACCGCGCCGGAGCGTTCGGCGGCATCGCGCACGCGCTCCAGCTTGGAACGGCCCGGAAATTTGTTGCTGAGATCGGAGAACAGGCGCGGAAACTCGCCCTCGTGCGGCGTCAGCACCACCGCATTGTCGCGCGACGACCTGATCGATTCGAACAGCCGCGCAGGGTTTGCGGCAAAGCTCGTCAGCGCATCGGCATCGAGCACCAGATGACGCTGCGCCGTGAGCGCGGTGTGAACGAGATCGCAGGTGCGTTCACCGATGCCGGCGCCGGGGCCGATGATGCAGGTGTTGTAGCGCTTGTCGCCGAGCAGCTCGCCGAACTCGATGGCGGTGTCGACGGGGCGAACCATGACGGCCGTGAGCGCGGCCGCGTTGATCGCGAGCGCGTCGCGCGGGCTCGCCAGCGTCACCAGCCCTGCCCCGGCGCGCAGCGCCCCGCGCGCGGCCAGCCGCGCAGCGCCGGTCGCCGCCGCATCGCCGGAGACCGTCAACACATGCCCCCGCGCGTATTTATGGCCGTCGATGCGCGGCACCGGAAAGGCGGCGCCCCAGACATCAGGATCATTCTCGAAGGTCCGCGGCGCGATCTCGTCGAGCACCTGCGCGTCGATGCCGATGTCGGCGACACGCACGTGGCCGCAATGCATCCGGCCCGGCAGCAACAGATGCGCCGGCTTCTTGCGGAAGAAGGTGACGGTCTCGGCGGCGTTCACCGCCACGCCCATCACGGCTGCGCTGGTGCCGTTGATGCCGCTCGGCAGGTCGACCGCGAGCACCGGGGCGCCGTTGGCATTGATCGCCTCGATCATCGCACGCGCCTCGCCGTCGACGGGACGGCTGAGGCCTGCGCCGAACAATGCGTCGATGATCAGCGCGGGCCGCCCGACCGCCTGAGGATTGAACGGGAGCACCGGGTGCTTCCAGCCGCGCGCGGCCGAGGCCGCGTCGCCCTGGAGCTGGTCGCGCTCGCACATCAGGATGACCGAAACCTCGCGCCCCTGCGCGGCGAGCTCGGCGGCTGCGACAAAACCGTCACCGCCATTGTTGCCGGGGCCGGCCACGATCAGGATCGGCCCCTCCTCCACCAGCGCTTGGGCGGCATCGGCGACCGCCTGCCCCGCGCTCAGCATCAGCTTGAAACCGGGCGTGCCGGCCGCGATGGTGAGCTGGTCGGCGCGCTGCATTTCAGCGGTGGTCAGAACTTCCATGCCACTTCCCTGGTCCAAACGCCTTTTCAACAGGCACGTCAGGTGCCGCCCCACCCCTGGGAACATCGATCTGCACACATATTGAACCGTTTGCCTATTTCGTAGCCTTCGGTATCTTGTGCAGGTCGGCGCCACTGCACAGGGATGCACGTTAAAAGGCTGATAACGCTCCAACAATCAGGGCATTTGCAACTTGGCATAGACCCTGCTTTCGAGGAAGCCGCTTCGGTTCGTCGTGCTCACTGGCATTTATCAGAGTGTGGCCGGCCGTTGTTGCCGGACTGGTCAGGGGTTTCAGGCATAGCGAAGACAAGATCGTGCGTTAAGAAAGCGCATCCTGACGAAGACGTTGCTATTTGTTCGAAAGGCCGGGAGGCGCGCAGTGAAGAAAATCGAAGCCATCATCAAGCCATTCAAGCTCGACGAGGTGAAGGAAGCGCTTCAGGAAGTCGGCCTTCAGGGCATCACCGTCACCGAAGCCAAGGGCTTTGGCCGGCAGAAAGGCCATGCCGAGCTCTACCGCGGCGCAGAATACATCGTCGACTTCCTGCCCAAGGTGAAGATCGAGATCGTGATCGGCGACGATCTGGTCGAGCGCGCCATCGATGCGATCCGCCGCGCCGCGCAAACCGGCCGCATCGGCGACGGTAAGATTTTCGTCTCCAACATCGAAGAGGCGATCCGCATCCGAACCGGCGAATCCGGGCTGGACGCTATCTGAGCCGGGTGCTATCCCGAATTTTGCGACACTCCGACCGGAAATAAGGCTGCTTCGGCGGCCTGATTTCGTTTGTGCGGTCGCGCAAAACTCGCCTGAGCGAGAATAATTTTGCTCATCTGGAAACCGACCCGCAGAGCCAAAAGGGGTATGCATGAAGACCGCCAAAGACGTCCTGAAATCGATCAAGGACAACGACGTCAAGTACGTCGACCTGCGCTTCACCGATCCGCGCGGCAAGTGGCAGCATGTGACGTTCGACGTCAGCATGATCGATGACGACATCTTCGCCGAAGGAACGATGTTCGACGGCTCCTCGATCGCCGGCTGGAAGGCGATCAACGAGTCCGACATGTGCCTGATGCCCGACCCGGTCACTGCGACGATCGACCCGTTCTTCGCCGAGACCACCATGGTCATCACCTGCGACGTGCTCGAGCCGACCACCGGCGAGCCCTACAACCGCGACCCCCGCGGCATCGCCAAGAAGGCGGAAGCCATGGTGAAGTCGATGGGCGTGGGTGACACCGTGTTCGTCGGTCCCGAAGCCGAATTCTTCGTGTTCGACGACGTGCGCTTTTCGGCAGAGCCCTACAAGACCGGTTTCCGGCTCGACTCCTCGGAGCTGCCGACCAATTCCGACACCGAATATGAAGGCGGCAATCTCGGCCACCGCATCCGCACCAAGGGCGGCTATTTCCCCGTGCCGCCGCAGGACTCGGTGCAGGACATGCGCTCGGAAATGCTCGGCGCCATGGCCAAGATGGGCGTCAAGGTCGAGAAGCACCATCACGAAGTGGCTTCCGCCCAGCACGAGCTCGGCATGAAGTTCGACACGCTGACGCTGATGGCCGACCACATGCAGATCTACAAATACTGCATCCACCAGGTCGCGCACATCTACGGCAAGACCGCTACCTTCATGCCGAAGCCGATCTTCGGCGACAACGGCTCGGGCATGCACGTGCACCAGTCGATCTGGAAGGACGGCAAGCCGGTGTTCGCCGGCAACAAATACGCCGATCTCTCGGAGACCTGCCTGCACTACATCGGCGGCATCATCAAGCATGCCAAGGCGATCAACGCCTTCACCAACCCGTCGACCAACTCCTACAAGCGTCTGGTCCCGGGCTATGAAGCCCCCGTGCTGCTCGCCTATTCCGCGCGCAACCGCTCGGCCTCCTGCCGCATCCCCTACACCGCTTCGCCGAAGGCCAAGCGCGTCGAGGTGCGTTTCCCCGATCCGATGGCCAACCCGTATCTCGGCTTCGCCGCGATGCTGATGGCCGGCCTCGACGGCATCAAGAACAAGATCGATCCGGGTCCGGCGATGGACAAGGACCTCTACGATCTGCCGAAGGAAGAGCTGAAGCAGATTCCGACGGTGTGCGGCAGCTTGCGCGAGGCGCTGGAAAACCTCGACAAGGACCGCGGCTTCCTCAAGGCCGGCGGCGTGTTCGACGACGACTTCATCGACGCCTATATCGAGCTGAAGATGACCGAAGTCGCCCGCTTCGAAATGACCCCGCACCCGGTCGAGTTCGAGATGTATTATTCGGGCTAAGCGGCCTGAACCGTCTGCGACAAGCAAAAGGCGCTTCCGAAAGGAGGCGCCTTTTCGTTTTTCGGCTCGAGGCGAACCTAAGCCTTCTGCCGCGCGATCCGCAGCCCGTCCGCCCCGATCGTACCGAACGTGCCGGCGATGATCTCAGCTGTCGGCTGCATGCCGCCGAGCGACCAGTGCGAGGGATCCTGCTCCTCGATCCTGACCCAGACGTTACGGCGGAAGTCCGCATTGCCCTGTCCTTCGATCTCGACCAGGAGATCAGTGACGCGATCGAGCAGCGCCTTCTTCTGCGCGGCATCCAGGATGCCGCGGACGGTGGAAATGGTGACGTAAGGCATGTCTCTCTCCAATCATGTCGTGTGACGACGGGGGCAAATTGACCCGAACGTGACCGGCGAGGCAGTGGCGGATAAGACAGAGATCGGGCAATTTCCGCCACGCGGTCCGCGCACCGATCGGATAGGGTCGCCGCGTCCCGCCTGGAGCTCCCCATGAAGCTTGCAATTCTGGCCGTGGAAGGCTGCATGCACTCTGCGATTGCCGGCGTCGCCGACATCCTCTCGCTCGCCAATCACGTCATGCAGCAGAGCGGTGCAAAGCCCCGCTTCAGCTGGCAGACACTCTCGCTCGACGGCAAGCCCGTGCGCGCCGGCGGCGGGCAGATAGTCGCGGCCGACGGCGCGGTCGGAGCACGTGCGCGCTTCGACGCGATCCTCGTCCCCGGTAACCTCGTCGATCACGTCACGGCCGAGCGCCTGCAACCGCAATATGCCCGGGCCGGCGCCTGGCTCCGGCAGCAACACGCGAACGGCCGGCTGATCGGTGCGTTCTGCAGCGGGGTGTTCCTGTTGGCCGGAGCCGGCCTGCTCGACAACCGCCGCGCCACCATCACCTGGTGGCTGCAAGGCGAGCTGCGGCAGCGTCATCCCACGATCGACCTCGCCGCCGACGCCGTCATCACGGCTGCGGACCGCATCGTCTGCGCAGCCGGCCCGATGTCGTGGGTCGACCTGCTGCTCAGATTGATCGAGATGGTCGAAGGCAAGCAGATCGCAAAATTATGCGCGGACTACGTCGTCATCGACACCGCGCAGCGCACCCAATCGATATTCATGCCGGTCGGCTATCTGCTCTCGCAGGACCCGCTGCTGACCAGGGCCGACCTCTTGGTTCGCCGCCCCGGCAAGGCTCCCATGACGGTCAAGCGGCTCGCCGGCGCGCTCGGCCTCAGCGAGCGCACGCTGAACCGGAAGTTTCAGGATCTCACGCACGAGCCGCCGCAGGCCTTCATCATGCGCCGCCGCGTCGAGCATGCGCGCACGCTGCTGGAGACGACGACGCAGCCGATCAAGGCGATCGCACGGACGGCCGGCTATGAGGACGAGAGCAGCTTTCGCAAGGCCTTCCGGAAATTGGCCCTGATGTCACCACAGGCCTATCGCGCGCGGCGGACAGAGCGCACGGCGTGAGCCGCCCCCGGGACATCCGCTTTCGTTCCGCATCCGACTCCACTTCGTTCTCAAAGAACAAATCAGGGCCGGAAAAATCAGGGCGGAGCAATTCCTACTGATTGGTTTATCGCGTCCAGAATGGAATGCTCGAGTGCATGGCGCCACTCCAAGTATGGCGGATCATGCCTCCGGCTGATCCGGCATACGCAATCGCACCGATCGTCACCTGTCCGGAAAATTCACACCGATCTCCGTCACTACTGGCGCCCATTTCACCAGCGCCGCGCCATCCGACGCCGCCTTCACGCCGTCGCCGGAGAGCGACCTCGGCGCGCCTGTCTTGCCGCCGAAGCGGATCGTGACCGTGCAACCGCCTTGCAGCGGCCGGCTGAGCGCGCCGCCCTTCCAATCGGTGACGAAGCCGCCATAGTCCCATTCGAAGCCGCTGACGAGGAACGGCTTGCCGTTGGCCTTCTGCACGTCGGCAAGGCTGGATCCGATCGTGACGCCGGCGACATTCCAGACGTTCACCTTTCCCGCGTCGCGCAAGGTCAGGCCGGAGGCGCGTCCGGCCTTGTCGTCGGTGAAGGCGATCTCGATGCGACGGTCCCTCGCCTTCGGGAACAGCACGACGCCCTTGTATCGTTCGCCTTCGGCGCCAGGCAGATCCTGCACCACGGCGTCCTTGCCGTAGCGCTGCTTCAGGCTCCGCTCGGTATCGTCAGGGGCAACCGGCGCAGCGCAGCTGATCGGGCCCTCCCGCGGCGGCGCGCTTTGGGCGAATGCGCAGGACGCGAACAGGAGAAGAGCGGCGGCAGCGATCATGCGGGTCATCGGGAAGCAATGCCAATTTCAAGTACGAACGATGGTAGCCCCTGGGGATGATCCGGCACAATTAAAAGGATTGAAGAAAATCTAACATGCACCCGCGGCATAGCCGCGTTGGTGGCAGCGGTGACCCGTCGAGGCTGGGCAAGAATTGGTCGTTGGCCGTCCTAGGCGGTAGCGCACCGGGGAGTTGCGAGCGGAGGCCGAAATATTCGCCAGAACGTCGCTAGAGCGACCTTCATGCCCTGCAGGAGGGCTGCGAAGGGGCATCGGCGAGGAGCGAGCGTCTTTGCGAGCGCGGCCAAGAACGCGTCGAAGCTGAGGATGTTGAGCACGCGGGTGAAATTGTAGCAGAGTGCCATCAAGCTCCACTCGCCGCCAACCTTGTTGAAGCCGCGGACCAGGAAATGACGATAGCCGGCACGGCATTTGAGCGTGCCGAAGGGATGCTCGACGATGCCAGAACGACGGCGCATCAGCTCGCCTGCGCCCTGCATCCGTGCGCGATGACGCTCAAGAACGTCTTCATGCTCCCAGCGACCGATCGCCCGGTAGGCCGCGTTCGAGCCGAGGCAACGGACCTTGAGGGGACAGGTCCTGCAGATCGCCCCACGCGCCGCGTAGCGGATCTCGATGCGGCCACTGGTGTTCTTCTGCCTGCTCTTCATCGGATGTAGCAGTTGGCCGGCGGGACAACGGTAGGTGTCGGATACGCCATCATAGTTGAAGTCCTTGAGGACAAAGCGGCCTTGCTTCTCAAGCCGGGAGTTGCCCTCCGGCACCGGCACATAGGCCATGATGCCATCATCCTCACAGGCCTTCAGTTCGCGACTGCTGTAATAGCCCTCATCTGCCAGCACCTGCAGGGCCTTGACCTCAAGGGCTTCTTTTGCGGCCATGGCCATCGCATGTAGCTGGCCGACGTCGCTGCTGTCGTTCACCACCTCGCTGGCGACAATGAGCTTGTGCTTGTCGTCGACGGCGGTCTGCACGTTATAGCCTGCGACCCCTTGGCCGCTCTTGACCAGAAGCCGGGCATCCGGATCGGTCAGGGACAATTGCGTCTCGCCGTTCTCTTCCAACCGAGCAAGATCGGCTTGTGCGCGCGAGCGCTTGGCCATCAGCGCCGCGACCTTCGCGCCAAGGTCACCTCCACCTGCGCTGCCACCATCGGGCCCATCCTTGCCGGGCTTCTTGGCTTCCGCGGCATCATTGTCCTCGAGGGACTTGCCGTAAGCCTCGATCTCCTGGTCAAGTTTTGCGATCTGATCGGCAAGCCTCTTGCGCGTAAAGATACTAGCCTTGCTGGCGTCGCCATGGAAAAACGAGCCGTCAATCGCAGCAACGCTGCCGCCGACAAGACCAAGCTCGCGCATCAGCAGCACGAAGCTGCGGTTGGCCGCCTTCAGAGCCGCCCAGTTCTCCTTGCGGAAGTTGGCGATCGTCCGATAGCCTGGCTTCAATCCCTTCAGCAGCCAGATCAGTTCCAGATTGCGGCCAGCTTCCCGCTCCAACCGACGCGACGACCTGATTTGGTTGATGTAGCCGTAAAGGTACAGCTTCAGCAGATCGGCCGGATCGTAAGGCGGCTGGCCGACCCCTTCGGCCTTGCGATCAGCATGGCGAAAGCCGAGCTTGGCAAGGTCGAGGACGCCAACGAAGCTCTCGATCGCCCGGACCGGGTTGTCCGCCCCGACATAGTCCTCAACTCGCGCAGGAAGCAGACTGGGTTGCTCTCGGCTCTCGCCGGTCTTGAATGTGCGATTCGTCATGAACGGAATCGTACATCAACTCCCCAAAATGCCGAGTTCTTGCCCAGCCTCGTCGGGCAAAACACTCGGTCAAGCCCTCGCGTCAAAAATATTCCACTTTCCCGAATTTCGGATTTGTGGCACAGAGGCGCCATCCCGGCCCTACCAGAGGGGCGCTTCGCGATCGTCACGAGATGCGGGTTGGGGTGCGGTGGACGCGGTAGCGCCGGCGCGATTGCGGGGGGACAGGGCGGGCAACCGTGAGTCCCGGCGCGATGCGCATACGACACGGCGTGGTCACAGCGGTCTCATCGGGACCTGAGGGCGAGCACACGCAAGCCATCGGGATTTCGGCGGGACCGTCCGCGGACGGAGAAGTCGTGTGGTCCTGACGCCCGGGGTTCTGGCGTCAAGGCTTGCGGTGATGCGGCGGCCCGACCGGGCACGTGCATCAGCCATCCGCAAGGCGACGGGGGCAATAGTGCAACGCTCCCCGAGGAGAGCACGAAGGACACCGTTAAAACCATCCGCGCAGGGAAGGCCGGGCGACCGGCACACCTGTGGTCCACCCCGTGTGCGCTCTTATCGCCCACGGACCTGCGGGTGCCGCCGGCGCCCGGCCTTCCCTGCGCCCTTTGGTCTTCAAAGAGCGCGAAATGAGCTGCTGCCGGTTTGATGGACACCAGGTTAAGCTAATCCCACCTTACGCTCGAACTCAACGGGGCTGAGATAGCCGATGGTCGAATGACGCCGGACGGCGTTATAGAACCGCTCGATGTAGTCGAACACATCTGCTCTTGCCTCGTTCCTGGTGCGATAGGTCTTGCGCTCGGTGCGCTCGGTCTTCAACGACGAGAAGAAGCTCTCCATCGCCGCGTTGTCCCACACATTGCCGGATCGGCTCATGCTGCAAACGATCCCGCTGTCGGCCATCAGGCGCTGGAACTGTTCGCTGACGTATTGGCTGCCGCGATCGGAATGATGCATCAAAGCATCCGGGTTGCCGCGGCGCCAGACTGCCATCAACAGGGCATCGGCAACCAATTGCGCTGTCATACTAGAGCTCATCGACCAGCCGACCACACGGCGCGAGAACAGGTCGATCACGGCCGACACGTAGAGCCAGCCCTCGGCGGTCCAGATGTAGGTGAAGTCGGCGATCCACTTCTGGTTCGGCCGCTCAGCCACAAACTGACGATCCAGAAGGTTCGCCGGCACGTTCGCTATCTGCCGGTCGCCTTCGTCCTTCGGCAGGCGCCGGCGCCTTGGTCTCGCCCGCAAGGCCTGCAGGCGCATCAGCCGCTCGATTCGATGCAGGCCGCAGTCGACGCCGTCTGCCAGAAGGTCTCTCCAGACGCGCCGTGCGCCATAGGTCCGGTCGCTGGCAACGAAGCTCGCCTTGACCCTCTGGCCTACCGTCTCGTCGCTTCGGGATCTGGCGCTGGGCGATCGGTTCAGCCAGGCATGGAAGCCCGACCGCGATACGCCCATTGCTTCGCATAGCCATGCCACCGGCCAGATGGTCCGGTGCTTCGCGATGAAGCCGAACTTCATGTCGCTTCCTTCGCGAAGTAGGCAGCGGCCTTTTTTAGGATGTCCCGCTCCGCCTTCAGCTTGGTGACCTCGCGCCGCAGCCGCTCGATCTCCAATTGCTCAGGCTTCATTTGCCCGTGGCCGGGGAAGGCCTGAACGGGATCGGAGCCGAACTCCTTCACCCATTTGCGCAGCACGTTCTCATGAACCCCCAGGTCGCGGCCGGCTTGCGCCACCGACACCCCTCGTTCCCTGACAAGCTTGACCGCCTCGACCTTGAACTCTCGACTGAACTTCCGTCTCTGCATGACCACCTCCGGCTTCATGAAACACCCAATCTCGGTGTCCATCAAACCGGCAGCAGCTCAAAACGACCCGCAGAGCTCGGGCGAAACGCGCCGCGGGAATGCGAGCGCGCGTCTGCAAGTTGAATTGAAAGTTGGACAGCACCGACTGTGCACCTTGCTCCGTCATTGCGAGCGCAGCGAAGCAATCCAGACTGCCTCCGCGGAAACAATCTGGATTGCTTCGTCGCAAGAGCTCCTCGCAATGACGACTTGGAGAGCGAGCGTCACGCCCCGCTCTCGTGCCCCGGACGCAACGCATGCGTGTTGCGGCTTGTCCGGGACACGAGCCTGGCCCACTTTTCGGCGGCTCGGCGGGCTGATACACTGACGCCATTATTTTGGGGAATTTGGATGCGCGCGAGGATTTTCGATCGCGTTTTGGGGCTGGCGGCGCTGGCCTTGCTGGTCGTCACCGCACACCCGGCATCGGCCGAGAAGCGCATCGCGCTGGTGGTCGGCAACTCCGCTTACAAGAACATCACGCCGCTGGACAATCCCTCCAAGGATGCGAGCCTGATGGCGGAGACGCTGGGCCTGCTCGGCTTCACGCTGGTGGGCGGACGCGCCCAGCTCGATCTCGACAAGGGCGCGATGGACATCGCGGTGCAGAACTTCGGCCGCCAGGTCCAGGGCGCCGACGTCGCGCTGTTCTACTACGCCGGCCACGGCGTGCAGGTCGCCGGCTCCAACTATCTCGTGCCCGTCGGCGCCAATCCGACGCGCGAGGCCGACGTCGATTTCCAGATGACCGACGTCAACCTCGTGCTGCGCCAGATGCAGGGCTCGGGCACGCGGCTCAATCTCGTGATCCTGGACGCCTGCCGCAACAATCCGTTCGGCTCGCGCGGCTTGCGCGCCTCGGACGGCGGCCTTGCGCAGATGCGCGCGCCCGAGGGCACGCTGATCTCCTACGCGACGCAGCCCGGCAATGTCGCACAGGACGGCAGCGATGGTCACAGCCCCTATACGAAGGCGCTGGCGACGACGGTCCGGACCGCGGGCCTCGACGTGTTCCAGACCTTCAACCAGGTCGGCCTCGCCGTGAAGCGCGCCACCGCGGGCGCGCAGCAGCCCTGGGTGTCGTCCTCGCCGATCGACGGCACCTTCTATTTCGTCGCTCCGACCGAAACTGCCCCGCCGAAAATCGCGGCGATGCAGCCCGATCCCCTGCCGGCGGAGCGCCTGCGCGCGGATCCCGACCGCGTGCCCTTGCGCGATGCCGCCCTGCTCAGTGAGCTCAGCGAGCGGCTCTACGAGCTCAATTTCGACCCTGATACGCCCGACGGCCTGACGCGCGCCGTCACCAAGCTCCAGCAGCGGATCTCGATGACGCCGACGGGTGAAGCCACCGAAGGCCTGCTGCTGCGCATGCGCAAGATGGAGGATCTCAAGCCCTGGGGCTCGATCGTCTACGGGCCGGACAACAGCAAATGGGGCATCTCGTGGAACCACGCCTCGCGGCGCGCGGCGGTCGCCGATGCGCGCGGCAATTGTGCCGGCGCCAAATGCCCGATTGAGCTGTCCTTCTACGGGCGAAGCTGCGGCGCGTTTGCGATCTCCGACAAATCCTGGTCGCTGGTCCAGCGCGAGGGCGTGCAGCGCGCCAGGGATGCCGCGCTTGACGAATGCGGCAAGGCTGGCAAAGCTTGCCGCATTATCGGATCCGTCTGCGCCGACGGCTCCGGCCGCTGATACCATTTTGAATTTGGATATTTGCTCATGCCTGTTGTCGTCATCCGCACGATTGCCCTCGCCGTCCTCCTCACCGCCGCCATCGCCTCATCACCCGTCTTTGCGCAGTCCGGCAGCGCCGGCGGCTCGATCGGCAATGACGAAAAGTCGATGTCCGGCTCGCGCCAGGATCGCTCGGCCGAGCCGGCCGCGCCTGCCCGCCGGAGTAAGCCGGCGGCTGAGGAGCCACGCGCGTCGTCGCGGCGAAGCGGCGGAAGTGGCGGTGGCGGCGGCTTTGACGGCGCCTGGGTGGTTACCAGCGTCGGCTGCGGCGGCACCACGTCCGGCGCGGTCGTGGTCTCGTCGGGCAAGGTGATCGGCCAAGGTGTCACTGGCACCGTCAGCCCAAGCGGTTCGGTCAGCACGGTCGGTCAAGGCGACGGCGTGACCTTCACCGGCTCCGGACGCCTCGGTACCCGCAGCGGTTCCGGAACCTGGCGCCGCTCCGATGGCTGCGGCGGAACCTGGAGCTCGGCGAAGCAGTAACGCCGGAAAGACGTCCGATTTGGCTGTGGAACGGGCGCCCCGCAGGCCCAATTCAGGCCACATCCTCTCCGGATTTGCGGCTCATTGCCACCCAAGTCTTTGATGACAAAGGGCTGGTTAAGAGTTGCGTCATGCGTAACCGGGAGACCAGGATGGGCAACCGCACCGCAAAATTCGTATCCGCGCTGATCGGCGGCATCATTGCCGGCGTACCACTGGCTGCGGTGTCGCAGACCGCGCCGAACGCACCCGCCACGGCTAGTGCAGACGCCGACTGCCTTGCCTCGCCGAAGGGCGCCGCGCCGCAGGGGCAACACTGGTACTATCGTCTCGAGCGCACGACGAAGCGGCAATGCTGGTATCTGCGCGCCGAAGGCGGCAAGGTCACCCAGGCCGAGCAAGCGACGACCGACGCACCAACAACGGATCCAGCGCCGTCGCAGCAGCAGACGGTGCAAGACGCGCGAGCCGAATATCTGACGCCACGGAGTGGTGTCGCCTCCAGGACGTCGAATGCCGTCGCGCAGGCCACAACATCGACGCCGGCGCAACAGACGCCGGACCAAGCCACCGACAGCAGCCCGCAGCAACCTGCCGTCGCCACGCCCTGGCCCGATGTCTCGACCGCCGTCGCACCGCCGACGCCGCAGCCTGCTCCCATCACAGCCGCCGCGGCGCCGAGCGCCAAGCCGGCAAAGCCTCCCGCGCCGATGGCCCTGGCCGCGGCAGACAGCACTGCCGACAGACCGGTCGGCTCGTTGCAGATGCTGCTGCTCGTGATCGGCGGCGCGCTGGCGCTCGCCGGCCTGCTCGCCAGCGTCATCTACCGTCTCGCCCGCAGGCGCGTGCGCGTCCAGGTCGCCGAGCGCCGCGGGCGTTGGGACGATTGGGGCATGCAGGACCAGGACGAAAGCCGCGCGCCCTGGCTCGGTGCGACGCCGGACGCGCGACCGCGCCCGGTCGACTTCGATGAAGCGCGGCCGCAGCAGACCGCGCAGCTCGCGGCCTTCACCAGGGAGATCAGCAGGATCGCGGCGCAATCCGCCGCCGTTCGCAGCGAGGCCGCTGAACTCGACGAGGCCGACATCTTCGACGGCGCCTTCGAGATCGAAGCCGCGCCTCGGCTAGCGACCCGGAAGACCGGCGCCGAAAAGCCGGTCGCTCGCGACGAAGACCATCGCGATGAAAATGTGCAGATAGAGGATGCCGTCGACGTGGACGTGATCACCGCGATGCTGGAACGCCTGGCGACGCAAGGCCCGCGGCTGCCGCAGCCTAGCCCTGAAGCTGCCCTTGCAAACCTCGCACGAAACCAACGAGGCCAGTCCGCCGCTCGCGCTTGAGGCGCTCGGCCTTCAGGATCGACTGCACCTCGGCGAAGGCCTCGTCAACGTTGTGGTTGATGACGATGTAGTCGTACTCGGCCCAGTGGCTCATCTCGTGACTGGCGCGGCTCATGCGCTTGCGGATGACCTCGTCGGAATCCTGCGCGCGTGAATGCAGGCGCTTCTCCAGATCGGCCGCCGAGGGCGGCAGGATGAAGACGCTGACGACGTCGGCGCGCGCCTTTTCGCGCAGCTGCTGCGTGCCCTGCCAGTCGATGTCGAACAGCACGTCCTGCCCGGCGGACAGCGCGGCCTCGACGGGGCCACGCGGCGTGCCGTAGCTGTTGTCGAACACGGTGGCCCATTCCAGCAGTTCGTCGCCCTTCACCATCGCCTCGAAGCGCGGCTTGTCGACGAACAGATAGTCCTTGCCGTCGACCTCGCCCGGCCGCTTCGGCCGCGTGGTCGCCGAGACCGACATTTTCAGGCCGGACATCCGGTCCATCAGAAGACGCGACAGCGTCGTCTTGCCCGCGCCCGAGGGCGAGGACAGCACGAACATCAAGCCGCGCCGCTCGACACCGTCAGTTCCGTGACCGCCGCTCGTCATCGATCACTCCAGATTCTGGACCTGCTCGCGGAACTGCTCGACCACGTTCTTCATGGCGAGCCCCGTGTTGGTCAGCTCGATGTCGTTCGACTTCGAGCAGCAGGTGTTGACCTCGCGGTGGAACTCCTGCGCCAGGAAGTCGAGCTTGCGGCCGATCGGGCCGCCCTTGCCGATCAGCTCGCGCGCCTGCGCGATGTGGGACGCGATGCGGTCGAGCTCCTCGCGGATGTCGGCCCTGGTGGCGATCAGGATCGCCTCCTGCATCAGGCGGTCGGAATCGAAACGGTCTGAGGTGTCGAGCAGGCTCGCGATCTGCTCGGCAAGCCTCGCCTTGATCGCCTCCGGCTTGCGACCGGGCGAGCCTTCCGCCTTCTTCGCCAGTTGCTCGACCTCGTCGACCCGCTGGGTCAGGATCTGCCCGAGCGAGGTGCCCTCGCGCTTGCGCATCTCGACGAGTTCGGCGAGCGCCTTGTCGAAGGCCTCGGCTGCGGCAACACGCGCGGCCGTGTCCTCCTCCTCGTCGCCCTCGGGCTCGGCGACCTCGATCACGCCCTTGATGGCAAGCAGGCCGTCGACGCTCGGCGCCACCGCGTCGACCTTGCCGGCGATGACGGCGGCGGCCTTCAGGACGGCATTGAGCACGTCCTCGTTGACGCGAACGGTGGCAGCGGCGTTGGCGCGCTTGACGGTGAGATTGGCGTAGACGGTGCCGCGCGACAAGAGCTCGCCGGCGCGCTTCTTGGCGTGGGCCTCGAGCTCGTCGAACCCCTGCGGCAACCGCACCCTGAGGTCAAAGCCCTTGGCGTTGACCGATTTCAATTCCCACTCGAACGTGTACGGCCCGCTTGCGCCGTGGCTTCGGGCAAAGCCGGTCATGGACGACAGCGCCATCAGGTCAAATTCTCCAGAAACACGGGATTCGCGAGGCATCAAGCCACGCGAAACTTAAGACTATTTTGCAGGAAAGTGGAATCCGCAAAGTCCGCGGGCAGGTCTGCAGCGCGCCTAGCGCTGGACCACCGGTGGCGAGGGTTGCACCGCGCCCTGCCGCGCTGGCGCCGCGGGGCGCGCCGCCGGCGGCTTCTTCTGCTGATTGGGGCGCGCCGGCGTCGTCGCCGTCGGCGTATCGGCAGTTCCGGGGGCGGCGGCGGGCGGCGGCGCATCCTCGGCCGGCTCCACCGTGTCGTTCTGGATCTGCTTCTCCATCGCGCGGAGCTTGGCGACGTTCTTCTGGTGCGCGTCATAAGTCTCGGTGAAGGCGTGCCCGCCGGTACCGTCGGCGACGAAGAAGAGGTCGCGGGTGCGCGCCGGATTGGCGGCGGCCTCCAGCGAGGCGCGGCCGGGATTGGCGATCGGACCCGGCGGCAGGCCCTCGATCACATAGGTGTTGTAGGGCGATGGCTGCGTGATCTCGCTGCGCTTGATCGGCCGGCCCAGCGTGCCCTTGCCGCCGACGAGGCCGTAGATGATGGTCGGGTCGGACTGCAGCTTGATCCGCTGCTTCAGCCGGTTGGTGAACACCGCGGCGACACGGCTGCGCTCGTCCGGCTTGCCGGTTTCCTTCTCGACGATCGAGGCGAGCGTCACCAGCTGCTCCGGCGTCTTGACCGGAATGTCCTGATTGCGACGTTCCCAGATCTCGCCGAGCACACGCTTGTGCGCCTGCTGCATGCGCTGGATCACCTGCTCGCGCGGAGTGCCGCGCGGGAATTTGTAGGTCTCGGGCAACAGCGTGCCCTCGCGCGGCAACTCGCGCACGCTGCCGGTGAAGATGTCGTTGTCGGACAGGCGTGCCACGATCTGCTCGGAGGTGAGCCCTTCCGGAATCGTGACGGCATGCTGCACCACCTTGCCCTCGACGATGGTGGCGATGACGTCGCGGAGCGAGGCGTTCTTCTGGAACGAATATTCACCCGGCTTGAGGTCCGAACTCGCCTTCAACGCGGCGACGCTGGCGATGAACACCCAGGGATTGACGTCGGTGACGCCTTCCCGGTTCAGCGTCTCGGCGATGTCGCGCTTGCCCGCGCGCTGCGGGATATTGACGATCTTGTCGTCCTTCAACGGCCCGGGCGCTTCCAGCACCTGCCGGCCGTAATAATAGACGCCGCCGGCGCCGAGCATGGCGACCAGCAGAAGGGTGATGATGGCGTTACCGACGACCACGAAAGGATTGCGCGCACGCTCCGACCGCTTCGGCGGCGGCGGGAGCTGCTCGGGCTCGAGCGCTGCCCGCGGACTCCGGGGCGAAATGGGCGGCCTTTCACTCATCAAAACAACCTGAATCCTGCCGGTTCAATCGCGGCCCGACAATCGCTTGCCCTGCCAAATGCACGCGCCCACTTCCATGACTATCGCCGAATACGGCAAAACGGTGGATTCGTCTCAAACTCAAACTAACTGACCAAACGCCGGAGGATCACCGACGCATTGGTACCGCCAAAACCAAACGAGTTCGACAAGGCGACGTTGACCTCTCGCTTCCTCGCCGTGTGCGGCACGAGATCGATCGCGGTCTCCACCGACGGATTGTCGAGGTTGATGGTCGGCGGCACGACATTATCGCGAATCGCGAGAATGGCGAAGATCGCTTCGATCGCACCGGCCGCGCCGAGCAGATGTCCCGTCGACGATTTGGTCGAGGACATCGCAACCTTGGAGGCGGCATTGCCGAGCAGACGCTCGACGGCACCGAGCTCGATCTCGTCGCCGAGCGGCGTCGAGGTGCCGTGCGCGTTGATGTAGTCGAGATCGGAGGCGGTCAGGCCGGCGCGCTTGAGCGCGGCCGACATGCTGCGGAAGCCGCCATCGCCATCGGGCGCCGGCGACGTGATGTGATAGGCATCACCCGACAGGCCATAGCCGATCACCTCGGCATAGATCCTGGCGCCGCGGCGCTGGGCGTGCTCGAGCTCTTCCAGCACCAGGACGCCGGCGCCCTCGCCCATCACGAAACCGTCGCGGTCCTTGTCGTAGGGTCGCGAGGCCTTCTCGGGTGTGTCGTTGAATCCGGTCGAGAGCGCACGCGCGGCGTTGAAGCCGGCAATGCCGATGCGGCTGATCGGCGATTCGGCGCCGCCTGCGACCATCACGTCGGCATCGCCCAGCGCGATCAGGCGCGCGGCATCGCCGACGGCATGTGCACCGGTCGAGCAGGCAGTGACCACCGAATGGTTCGGTCCCTTCAGCCCGTGCTTGATCGAGACGTAGCCGGAGGCGAGATTGATCAGGCGGCCCGGAATGAAGAACGGCGACACCCGGCGCGGCCCGCGTTCCTTCAGGAGGATCGCGGTCTCGGCGATACCGCTGAGGCCACCGATGCCGGACCCGATCATGGTTCCGGTCGCGCATTTGTCCTCTTCGGACTCGGGATGCCAATTGGCATCGTCGAGCGCCTGGCCCGCAGCCGCCATGCCGAAGATGATGAAGTCGTCGACCTTGCGCTGGTCCTTCGGCTCCATCCAGATATCGGGATTGAAGCTGTCGTTGGTGCCGTCGCCGCGCACGACGGTGCAGGCGTATTTGGTCTGCAGATCGGAGACGTCGAAGCTCTCGATCCTGCGCGCACCGCTTTCGCCGTTGAGGATGCGTTTCCAGGTCGGCTCGACGCCACAGCCGAGTGGCGAGACCATGCCAAGACCCGTGACGACAACCCGCCTCATATCCGAAAACTCCGCATCGAAAGATTCACGGCCAATAACAAGAAACCGGCTGACCGCTGGGAAGCGGCCCGTCCGGTTTCAATGTTGTCCCCGCGAAAAAGAAGAGCCTTAGCTCTTCGCGTTCTTCTCGAGAAATTTCGTGGCGTCGCCGACGGTGAGAATCGTTTCCGCGGCATCGTCCGGAATCTCGCAACCGAATTCTTCTTCGAACGCCATCACCAGTTCGACGGTGTCCAGACTGTCGGCGCCGAGGTCGTCGATGAAGCTCGCTGCGTCGACAACCTTCTCGGGTTCAACACCAAGGTGTTCGACCACGATCTTCTTAACCCGTTCGCCAATGTCACTCATTGCATAACCTCGTGTTGTTCCCTGTAGACCCGACCCCCCGGGACGATACGAGCCGTCGTGGTCGCGTTACTTGCCTTCGCTTACGAACTTTGATTTGGCCCCATGCTAACCGATACAGGACCCGGCGAACGTCGGCCAAGGCTCCGCATCGCCAATATACAGGGTTTCAAAAACCTGCAATGGCGTTCTTTGCCCATCCGTTGAAGGTCCGGTTAGCATACTTCAATTACCTTGACTACAAGCCTCATTTCGCTCCGGAAACGGCCGTTTGCCGCATTGGGCGCCGCCCCTGTGGGGCAGTGCCGAACGAGACGTCAGATCATGGCCATACCGCCGTTGACGTGGATGGTCTGCCCGGTGACGTAGGCGGCTTCGTTTGAACTCAGGTAGACGGCGGCCGCGGCGATGTCCTCGGGCGTCCCCAGCCGGGCGGCCGGAACCCTGGTCAGAATCGTTTCGCGCTGCTTGTCGTTGAGCGCATCGGTCATCGGCGTCTTGATGAAGCCCGGCGCGATGCAGTTGGCGGTGACGCCGCGCTTGGCGTATTCGGCCCCCAACGTCTTGATCATGCCGATCAGGCCCGCCTTCGACGCAGTATAGTTGCCTTGCCCGGGATTGCCGGTAACGCCGACCACCGAGGTGATGGCGATGATGCGGCCGAAGCGCTTGCGCATCATCAGCTTGGTGGCGGCGCGCGCCAGGCGGAAAGTCGAGGTCAGATTGATGTTGATGACCTCCTCCCAATCCTCGTCACGAAGCTGCACGAAGAGATTGTCGCGGGTGATGCCGGCATTGGCGATGAGGATGTCGACCTGTCCCATTGCCGCTTCCGCAGCAGGCACCAGCGCCTCGACCTCGTCGGCCTTGGAGAGATTGCAAGGCAGTACAAAGGTACGCTCGCCGAGCTTGCCGGCAAGCTCATCCAGCACTTCCTTGCGCGTTCCTGAGATCGCGACGGTCGCGCCCTGCGCATGCAGCGCCTGCGCGATCGCGCTACCGATGCCGCCGGTCGCGCCGGTGACGAGCGCTTTTTTGCCAGTCAGATCGAACATCGACAACTCCCCTAGCCCTGCTTCGCGGCGGCCAATGCATCCTTGGCGGCAGCAATATCGTTCGGTCCGCCCACGGCAACGCCGACGGCGCCGTCGGCAATACGTTTGACGAGTCCCGTCAGCACCTTGCCGGCGCCGATCTCGAAGAAACGGGTGACGCCCTGCCCTGCCATATAGGCAACCGACTCGCGCCAGCGCACCGTGCCGGTAACCTGCTCGACCAGCCGGCGGCGGATCTCGTCGGGATCGATGATGGCGCTCGCCAGCACGTTCGATACCAGCGGCGCAGCCGGCGCCTTGATCGTGACCTTCGAGAGCGCTTCCGCCATGGCGTCGGCGGCGGGTTGCATCAGCTTGCAGTGGAACGGGGCGGAGACCGGCAGCAACATCGCGCGCTTGGCGCCCTTGGTCTTGGCGATCTCGACGGCGCGATCGACCGCAGCCTTGTCGCCGGAGACAACCACCTGCCCGCCGCCATTGTCGTTGGCGGCCTGGCAGACCTGCCCCTGCGCCGCCTCGCCGGCGACCGCCATGGCGGCCTCGTAGTCGAGCCCGAGCAGAGCGGCCATCGCGCCGGCGCCGACCGGGACGGCCTTTTGCATTGCGAGACCGCGAGTGCGAAGCAGACGGGCGGTATCCGAAACCGTCACGCTGCCGGCTGCTGCCAGCGCCGAATATTCACCGAGCGAGTGGCCGGCTACGAAGGCGGCATCCCGCCCCACGGAAAAATCTGCTTCAGCTTCCAACACACGTAGGGTGGCGATCGAAACCGCCATCAGCGCCGGCTGGGCATTCTGGGTGAGTTGAAGGGTTTCGGCCGGACCATCCCAGATGATCGCCGTCAGCTTCTCTCCGAGCGCGGCATCGACCTCGTCGAACACGGCACGCGCGACCGGAAAAGCGTCGGCCAAGGCCTTGCCCATGCCGACCGCCTGGGAACCCTGCCCAGGAAATGTGAATGCAGCCGTCATCGGCGCTCCCTGCTTGTCGGGCACGATCCGTTCGAGGACCGGCAGCCGATTACACGCGGCCTTTACGCACGGCCCTGGGCCATGGTTCCGGATCATGCTCCAAAGGGGGCCGTAGACACTGTCAGGGGCCGGACTGTCAAGCCGCGATGGAAATCCTGGCTGGCATTCAACTGGGGATACGTCCCGTCAAAATCCACCGGCGGTCTGGTTGGCATCGACCTCCGCTCCAGCCTGCGCACGGCGCGCGCTGCTCGCCAACTGCCCCGGCCGATCCTCCCTGTCAGGCCTTGCCGTCGCCAGCCGCAGCACCGCTGCGTAGTTCGGCTGCACCTCCATGCGGCCGGCGTGCCGGCTCTCGCTCAGCAGGCGATGGACCTTCGGCAGATTGTAGCAGGGCACGTAGAACAGCAGATGATGCTCGAGGTGATAGTTCACATAGTATGGAGCGATGAACAGGCGCTCGAAAACATTGGCATGCGTCGTGCGGGTGTTGCGCAAGGGATCGCTGCTGTCGGGGACGACGGCATGCTCTGCAATGTTACGGATGCGGGTGATGACCATCATCCAGGTCAGAAGCGGCACCAGCCACAGCAGCGGATAGGCCCACCACACGCCGGCCGCCGCGAGTGCTGCGAACATCACAGCGTTGAGCAGGCATTGCGGGCCGAGCTTCTCCCAAAAATGCGCCGCGCACTGGCGCCACGGCCAGTCCTTCGGACCGAGCGCGTTGAGCAGCTGTGCCTTGCGCTGCTGGTAGCCGGTCTGTCCGGTGATGTCGCGAATGAACTTGCGGCGATAGCTCAGCTTCGTAATTGGAAACGGCGCCGACAGCACGAGATCCGGATCATCTTCCTGCTGGGTGCGCGCATGGTGCTGAAGGTGGTAACGCCGGTAGCTGCGCGTCTCAGCAAACAGCGGATAGGCGCAGAACCACTGGCTCAGGGCCAGATTGGTTTTCTCGTCGGCGGACAGACAGCCATGCGCGCCATCATGCATCAGGATCGCAAGGCCCAGCTGGCGCGAACCGATGATCGCGACGGCGAGGACATAAGTGACCGGATTGGGCCACCACGCGACCAACGCGATGGCACCGATGATGAGTGCCCAGGCGTGCGCGATCAGTGCGACGCCTTTCCAGGTCACACGCTGGCGCACGTCGGCAAGCTGGTCGTCGGTCAGGAAATCGCGGGCACGCATGCGAAGCGCGGTCATGGCCTAGCCTTCCTCGTTCGAATTGCTTGCTGCGTCTTCGACGAGGCGCAGACGTGTCGTGTCGCCGGTGGATTTCGCCTGCTCGCCGAGCACGCGCAGCATCTCGGCGCAGAGCGCCTCGGGCGAACGCCCCATCGCATAGCCTTCGAGCATGATTCCGATCGCAACGGCCCAGAACCGCCGCGAGCTTTCGTCGGGCGCGCGCAGCGAGCGCCAGCCGTGCCGCACCATCTGGCTCGCATAGGCGCGCGCGCCTTCGCCGTGCAGGCGTTCGATCGTGCGCTCGACCAGCGGCGCGAGATCCTGGCGGCGCCGCGTCAATGTCAGCGCTTCGGCGAAGAACGCCACAGAATCGCTCGCCGTCACGGTCTGCGCCAGCGCATGCGTGTAGTCCCGCGGCGTGCGCGCATTCAGCGCCGCCTGCTCCGTCGCACGCGCCAGATACAGCAGTTCGCGGCAGGCGCATTCGACGAACAGCGCCTCCTTGGTGCGGAAATAGTAGGTGATCTGGCTCGGAAATGCGTCCGCGGTCGCCGCGATGTCGGCGATCGCCGTACCCGACAGTCCCCGCTCCCGGAACAGCGGGCTTGCCGCATCCAGCAGCAGCGAGCGCATCTTGCGGCCGGCCGACCGTGTGGCCCGCGCGGCGTGCTTGGGATCGCCCGCCGAAGCCTCGAACGAAGCGTGGACCGACTCACCCGTCATCAGAACCTCCCGATCCATTATTTGTATGCCATACAAACAAATAGATCAAGCCGGTATGGGGTGGGTCTGGCCGCCTCTCCGGTATCGTCTGGCCCAAAACGAGGCGTTCAAACCTTGCCAAGCCGGCCAAAATCCGTATAAGGCGCGCATCCGCAGACCCCGGCCGGGAGCTGAACGGACGGTCTCAGCAAATCATTCGTGATTTTGGTGTGGCAGGGCCAGTCGGCCCGTCGTCCCGTGTTTCCGCCTTCTGAGCTTAATCCCAGAGTCCTTTCCGAAGGCCTCTTAAGGGCTTGACGCCGGGCGATGCGCCAACATGAGGAAAGGACCACCATGGCTCTTTATGAGCATGTCTTTCTCGCGCGTCAGGACGCGAGCACGCAGCAGGTCGAAGAACTGACTGCGCAGATGACCGGTATCGTCGAGGGTCTCGGCGGCAAGGTCACCAAGACCGAGAATTGGGGCGTACGCTCCCTCACCTACCGCATGAACAAGAACCGCAAGGCGCACTTCGTGCTGCTCAACATCGACGCGCCGTCCGCGGCGATCGCCGAGATCGAGCGCCAGGAGCGCATCAGCGAAGACGTGATCCGCTATCTCAGCGTCCGCGTCGAGGAGCTTGAGGAAGGCCCCTCCGCGATGATGCGCAAGGCCGACCGTGACCGCGAGCGTGACGACCGTGGCGGTGGCTTCCGTGGCGACCGCGAGGGTGGTTTCCGTGGCGGCGATCGTGAGGGTGGCGGCTTCCGCGGTGACCGCGGTCCGCGCCGTCCGCGCGAAGAAGCTGAAACCACGACCACGACGGAAGGGGAGTAAGAACAATGGCTGAAGCTGGTGCACGCCGCCCGTTTTTCCGTCGTCGCAAGAGCTGCCCGTTCACGGGCGCCAATGCTCCCAAGATCGACTACAAGGACTCCAAGCTCTTGATGCGTTACGTCTCCGAGCGCGGCAAGATCGTGCCGAGCCGCATCACCGCGGTGTCCGCGAAGAAGCAGCGTGAGCTCGCCCGCGCCATCAAGCGCGCGCGGTTCCTGGGCCTGCTGCCCTACGTCATTCGCTAAGACGAATTCAGCCGGCGGCGACATCGCCGCCGGCTGCACTCTTTAATCTCATAAGGCTTCCGGGTCGTCCGGTCGCCGATGGTTGGGGCGAAACGCCTCTAACCGCTCGAAGGGAGCGGGACAGCTGATGATGGCCTTTGTGCTCATAGCCCTGATCGCCGGCGCTGCGTCGGCCCTGATGTTCGCCTCGATCATTTCGGGCGCGCTGATCTCGCTCGTCCTGTTCTATCTCGCACCGCTGCCGCTGATGGTCGCCTCGATCGGCTGGGGACCGCTTTGCGCGAGCCTCGGCGGCATCGCCGCTGCGATCGGCCTCGGTGCCCTGTTCGGCCTGCCCTATTGCATCGCCTTCGCCGTCACCGTCGCGCTGCCGGCGTGGTGGCTCGGCCATCTCGTCCTGCTCAGCCGTCCCGTGGGAAACGTCGCCATGGGAGAGGTTGCCGTGGGACAGCCCGCGCCCAAAGCCGCCGCGCCCGCCGAGCCTGAGCTCGAATGGTATCCGGTCGGCCGCATCCTGCTGTGGCTCGCGGGCTTCGCCACGCTGACCACGATCGCCGCCCTGCTCACGCTCGGGACCGACGCCGAGGCCATCATCGGCACGCTGCGGCGCGGTCTGATGCGCATGCTCCGGGCCACCGACCCGCAAAGCTCCGGCGAGGCCGGTCAGTTCGTCGACGCGCTGGTGCGGATCGCACCGGCCGGGGCCACCATCATCGCGATGATGACGCTGACCCTCAACCTCTGGCTCAGCGCCAAGATCACGGCGACCTCGGGCCGGCTACGGCGCCCTTGGCCGGACATGAAGACGGCGGAGCTGCCGCCGATGACGCTGGTGGCGCTGTGCATCGCGCTCGCCTTCTGCTTCACCGGCGGGCTGCTCGGGATTGCCGCACAGATCACCGCGACCGCGCTGATGATGGGCTATGCGCTGACCGGCTTTGCCGTGCTGCATACGCTCACGCTGGCGCTGAAGAGCCGCACGTTCTGGCTCGGCTCGACCTACGCCGTCGTGGTCGTGTTCGGATGGCCGGTGATCGCGATGGTGATCCTCGGCATGGCGGACGCAATGTTCGGCTTCCGCGAGCGCTTCCTGCGCAGCCGGCAGCCGCCGCCACTGCCAACCGCTTAAGTTCAAGTTCGAAAATCCAAACTCAACACTTCAAAGGAGAACGAATATGGAAGTCATTTTGCTGGAACGCGTGAGCAAGCTTGGCCAGATGGGCGAAGTCGTGAAGGTTCGCGACGGCTATGCCCGAAATTTCCTGCTCAAGCGTGGCAAGGCGCTGCGCGCCACCGCCGACAACAAGGCCAAATACGACGGCATGAAGGCCGACCTCGAAGCTCGCAACCTGCAGAGCAAGGGCGAGGCGTCTAAGGTCGCCGAGAAGATCGCGGGCAAGAACATCATCGTGATCCGTCAGGCCTCGGAATCCGGCCAGCTGTTCGGCTCGGTCAACGTGCGTGACATCGTCGTGGCGTTCGAAGCCGACGGCATCTCGCTGGCCCGCCCGCAGGTTCAGCTCGATGCGCCGATCAAGGTCATCGGCAAGCGCTCGATCACCGTTGCCATCCACCCCGAGGTTGAGGTCGAGATCTCTGTCACGGTTGCGCGCAGCCAGGACGAGGCCGAGCGCATCAACCGCGGCGAGGACATCTCGACCCGCAACGAGGACCGCGACGCAGCCGCCGAGGCGATCGCCGCCGCCGGCGAGTTCTTCGATCCGGAAGCCGAGCAGGACGAAGCCGAGCCGGCGCCCGCTGCGGAAGAGAAGTAAGTCTCGCATTCCTATGCGAAGCGAAACCCGGTCGCCTCAGGCGGCCGGGTTTTTCGTTTTTGCGGCGACGTCCTCGCTCAACATCGCGATCGAGGCCAGCGCCGTTGCCGTGTGCTTCTCGACACCGTCGCTGACGCAGAATACGTCGGCCGCAACCACCGAGACCTGGCGGCCAGGCTTGATCACCCGGGCACGGCAGATCAGCTTCTCGCCGACCGCGGGTGACAACAGATTGAGCTTGTACTCCGCCGTCAGCGCCGGCTGGCCGCGCGAGGTGGCGGCTGCGATCGTCGTGGCGTTGTCGACCAGGAAGGCGGTGACGCCGCCATGGAAGAAGCCGTGCTGCTGCAGCAGCTCCGGCCGGCGATCCACGGCAATCGTGCAGGTGCCGCGCGACAATTCCGAAAGCTCGGCACCAACCAGGTTCATGAAGCCCTGCCGGCCGACATTGGCGTGGATGCGTTCGGCGACGGCTGCGAATTCGGGATCTGTGGCGCGCATGAGGCCTCTCCTTATGTCCTGTTGATGCGTTCGGGCGGTCGGAGCGCACGGCCGGCGCAGGCGATCAGCGTGTCGGCCTCGACGCGCGGATCGGCGCGGTCGCGTCCCGACAGGAAAGCGCGGCAGAAGATCTGCGCGGGACCGATGAGCTGGCTCACGAACATCACCGGCGTCATCGGCAAGAGCTCGCCGTTTGCAACCAGCGGCGCGCGCCAGCGCTCGATACCGTCGGCGAGCCGCGCATTCTGCGCGCGCTGGGCGTCGCGAACTTCCTCGCCCCACTCGCTCCGCGAAATCTCGAACAAATAGCGCGCCTCGCGCCGGCTGGTCACCACCCAGTCGAGATGGGCCCGGATCAGCCGATCGATGCCCTGCTCCGCATCGGGCACGGGATCGAGCGCGGCCAGCACCGCGGCGTGATAGTGCCGCAGGACCTCCAGGAACAGCGCACCGGCAAGCTCCTTCTTCGAGCCGAAGGCGTGGAAGAAGCTGCCATTGGAGGCGCGCGCCCGGGTGCGGATTGCGGCCACCGTCGCAGCTTCGAAGCCGACGCGGTCAAACACGATCAGCCCGGCTGCCAACAGGTCGTCCCGTACGCTCGCCGTCATCATGGCCTCCTGGAGCGTTACTCTAGAGTAATGCTCCAGCGGTGGTCAAGACGATGCGGAGGCCGCGATGAACGCGGCCTCCGCATATCGATCAGAAGACCAGCTGGCTTAGCGCGAGATCGGCGGCGCCGGCGGGCCGGAGGACTCGGCCGGCGCGACAGGCGGGGCTGCAGCAGTCGCGGGCGGTGCCGGCTGCTGCGGCTTGGCCGCCGGTTCGGAGCTGGCCGCAGGCGCGGCCGGCTTGGGAGCAGCCTCTTCCGCCGGTTTGGGTGCCGCCGGCTCGGCAGGCTTCGCGGCGGCCGGTGCAGCCGGCGTCACCGCCGGGACCGGATCGGGCCGCAGCGCCGGAGCTTCGCTGCCGCGGGGCTCGACCTTGGCGCTCTCGGGCTTGGTCTCGACGGGCTTCTCCGACGCCTTGTTGCTATCGGGCTTGGCCTCGTCGGGCTTCGGCTCGGGCTTGGACTCCGGCTTAGGCTCCGGCTTGGGCTCGCTCTTCTTCTCTTCAGTGGCCGGCGCGGCAGCATCGACCTTTGGGGCTTCCTCAGTGGCGGGCTTGGCGCGCCGCTTGCCCTTGCGTCCCTCGGGCGCGGCCTGGCCCTCGGGCTTCGTGCCCTCCTCGGCCGGACGTGCGGCACGCTTCTGGCGCGCACCTTCCGCTGTGGGAGCAGCCTCGCCGTCCGGCTTGGCGGCGTCCTGGGCGCGCGGGCGGCGGCCCTGATGCTCGGGATTGGAGCTGGCATCCTTTTCCCTGGCGCCGTCCTTCCTGTCCTTGCTGTCCTTGCCGTCCTTGGCCTGATAGCGCGTATCGGCGGCACCGTTGGAGACGAGATAGGAGGCGAGCACGCCCGCCATGTCCGAGCTCGTGGTGTAGTGCTGGCGCAGGAAGCCCGGCAGCGAGCCCGGCGCAACGGACTTCAGAAGTCCACGCGGGCTCTTGTGACAGGCATTGCAGGTCTGCGAGAAAATCTGGGACGGGGTTTTGCCGGCCTCGAGATTGGTCGCCTGCGCGAAAACGGAATCGGCCGCGCCGAAGCCGATCAGAAGCAATACCGTCGCGAGGCTGAGCGCTCGGCTCGACATTCCCATCATCTCCATTGAATTCCGAGAGGTGCGGCCGGCATCGGGCGCGGCGGGGTCACCTTTTATCCGATTGGGCCACGAATGGAAGCAGGCACCACGCGCAAGAATGTGATTAAGCGGTTTGCGAATATCGGCTGTGAACTCAGCGCATTAGCGTAACCGATCCGCCCTCCCCAGATTTGGATGCAAACGCATAGGAACTGCCGCGTCACCCGGCGTCGGAAATGACAATGCCGGATCAGTCGCATCGTTTCGGGTTCGCCCGAGAGGAAGGTGTCGATGGACCGCTTGTTGCGTCGATTTCTCTCTCAATTCATCCGCCGCGGGTCGATGACGGTGACCGGCTCCAGTGGATCGAAATTCACCGTCGGCGACGGCTCTGGCGAGCCGGTCGCGGTACGCTTCGTCACCGCGGAGGCGGAGCGGAAGATCCTCCTCAATCCTGAGCTCGGGCTCGGCGAGGCCTATATGGACGGCGAGTTCGTCGTCGAGCACGGCACCATAGCTGATGCCCTCGCGATCCTGCTCGATCAACCCGACCTGTTGCCGCAATGGGCAAAACCCTGGTGGCACCTGCGTTACCTGACGCGGCATCTGAAGCAATTCAATCCGCGATCGCGCGCCCGCCACAACGTCGCGCATCATTATGATCTCGATGCCCGACTCTATTCGCTCTTCCTGGATGCCGACAAGCAATATAGCTGCGCCTATTTCGAGACGCAGGACGCGACGCTCGACGACGCGCAGCTCGCCAAGAAGCGGCACATCGCCGCCAAGCTGCTCGTCAAGCCCGGCCAGCGCGTGCTCGACATCGGCTCCGGCTGGGGCGGGCTCGGCCTCTATCTCGCGGAGATCGCGGGCGCCGACGTCACCGGCGTGACGCTGTCGAGCGAGCAGCTGCAGATCGCCAATGCGCGCGCGGCCGAAAAGCGCCTGGCGGCTTCCGCCAGATTCCTGCTCCAGGACTACCGCGACGTCGAAGGCCCGTTCGACCGCATCGTCTCGGTCGGCATGCTCGAGCATGTCGGCGCCCGCTTCTACGGCACCTATTTCCAACGCTGCGCCGAGCTGCTCCGCGAGGACGGCGTCATGCTGCTGCATTCGATCGGCCGCTCGCAGGGCCCGGACTCGACCAACCCCTGGATCGCCAAATACATCTTCCCCGGCGGCTACATACCGGCCCTGTCGGAGGTGCTGCCGGCGATCGAGCGCGCCGGCCTGCTGGTCTGCGATATCGAGATCCTGCGCCTGCATTACGCGGAAACGCTGAAGGCCTGGCGGGAACGTTTCATGGCGCGGCGCGAGGAAGCCGTTCAGCTCTACGACGAGCGCTTCGCCCTAATGTGGGAATTCTATCTGGCGGCCTGCGAGATGACGTTCCGCAAGCAGGCCATGATGAACTTCCAGATCCAGCTCACCCGGCGCCAGGGCGTGGTGCCGATGACGCGCGACTACATGCCGCGTGAAGAAGCCCGGCTGCGGGCGCGCGAAGGCGCGGCCAGGCCGAGGCTCAAATTGGCTGGTGAATAGAGTCTAGTGACGCAGGGTCGAAATCTGGCAGGAGCGGAAAAGGGCTGTTAACGCCAGTTGCGCACGCAGCTCGACGAGGACCTTGGGGTCGACAGGCTGGCGACGGATTTCGGGCCGTTCCGCGTGCTCCATGGCCGCAATCAGCCCCGAGAGCCAAAGCCGGCTGCCGGCCTCGCTCCGCCAAATCTGGTGCCGCCGTTCTGGCCGCATCGCCTGCCTCGTTCGCTGTTGGCGGATCGCGGGAGATAATTCCCTTCTCCGCTGCCTGTTCCGGTCGTACCCCGAAAGAATCCGGGGAGATGTGATCCAATTCACATAAGTCTGGTCGGGCCTGGCTTAGACCGTCGCCATGAGCAAAGAGACCCAAACCTCATTCGACGTGCAGGACGACCTCCGCACCGATTACGCCCTGATCGCCACCGGCGTCGGGGCGGCTCTGGTTGCGCTGGTCTACCTCCTGCTGGTCTGAAGGCGAGCCCAAAGCCGGCAGCGTGCGTCATTTCGCGCGCTTCTGGATTCGTCTGCGCGCCGATCCATAAGGTTCATTAAGGCTCAGGCCATAAGGCTCATGGTTTCAGGATTTTTCCATGGCGTGGGCGCGGCCGCTTCCTGGAGGGGCGCGAGTTCCGCAAAAATCCGTCAAGCACGGTGCGTGCTGCGAGCGTTAATCATCCACCATTTTAACTGAGCGGTTGATAGCGGTCAGCTTTCGCTTCCGCTTTCGCGTGCGGTGGCGCTTTATCCCGGCCCCGCATCCGCCCAACAAAATTGCTAAGCACGTCCGACCATGGCCCTGACTGATTCGAACGTCCTTAAACTCGCGCCCGAGCCCGGCACTCCCGCCTATCGGAGCGCTCCGCATAATATCGAGGCGGAACAGAGCCTTCTGGGCGCGATCCTGGTCAACAATGATGCGTTCTACCGTGTCTCCGACTTCCTCGAGCCGAAGCATTATTTCGAGCCGCTGCACCAGACCATCTACGAGACCGCCGCCAGCCTGATCCGGATGGGCAAGATCGCCACGCCCGTGACGCTGAAGACGTTCCTGCCCGCCGATACCGACGTCGGCGGCATGACCATCGGGCAATATCTTGCGCGTCTCGCGGCCGAAGCGACCACCATCATCAACGCCCAGGACTATGGCCGCACCATCTACGACCTGGCGCTGCGCCGCGACCTGATCGGCATCGGCGAGGACATGGTCAATGTCGCCTATGACGCCCCGGTCGATTTCGCGCCGCGCGCGCAGATCGAGGATGCCGAGCGCCGCCTCTACGAACTCGCCGAATCCGGCCGCTATGACGGCGGCTTCCAGAAATTCTCCCAGGCACTGGCGGTCGCGGTCGATCTCGCCGCAAAGGCGTTCCAGCGCGACGGCAAGCTGTCGGGCATCTCGACGGGCATGCGCGACCTCGACACCAAGATGGGCGGCCTGCAGCACTCCGATCTCATCATCGTCGCGGGCCGTCCCGGCATGGGCAAAACGTCGCTGGCGACCAACATCGCCTACAATGTCGCGCAAGCCTATGTTCCGGAACTCCAGGCCGACGGCACCATGAAGGCCGCCAATGGCGGCGTGATCGGCTTCTTCTCCTGCGAAATGTCGGCCGACCAGCTCGCCACGCGCATCGTGGCCGAGCGCACCGGCGTTCCCTCCTCCCACATCCGCCGCGGCGGCATCTCGGAAGCCGATTTCGAAAAGATCCGGGAGGTCTCGATCGAGCTGCAATCGCTGCCGTTCTATGTCGACGCGACCGGCGGCCTCTCGATCGCGCAGCTGATGGCGCGCGCGCGCCGGCTGAAGCGACAGAAAGGCCTCGACCTGCTGGTGATCGACTACATCCAGCTGCTGTCGGGCTCGGGCAAGCGGAGCGATAATCGCGTGCAGGAAATCACGGAGATCACGACCAGCCTGAAGGCGCTGGCGAAGGAACTCAACGTTCCCGTGATCGCGCTGTCGCAGCTGTCACGACAGGTCGAATCCCGCGACGACAAGCGGCCGCAGCTCTCCGACCTCCGTGAATCCGGCTCGATCGAGCAGGACGCCGACGTCGTGCTGTTCGTGTATCGCGAGGAATATTACCTCGCCATGAAGGAACCGCGCCCGGGCACGCCTGAGCACGAGAAGTGGCAGCTCGACATGAGTCTTGCGCACGGTAAGGCCGAGGTCATCATCGGCAAGCAGCGTCACGGCCCGACCGGCACCGTCGACCTGGCCTTCGAAGCCTCGATCACACGGTTCGGCGACCTCGCCCCTGACAGTCAGCTCCCGGTTCGCAGCGGCAACGACTATTGAGTTCCTTGAACAGGACCTGCCTCTTGCGTAAAACGACGCCATGACAATGGCGTCCGACCCGAAAACCATCTCGCAATCCGGCCTTCTTTCCGCGGAGGCCAGTCAGGCTGCCGCCCTCGCTGCCTATGGCGGCGTGCTGACCGTCGATCTCGACGCCATCATCGCCAATTGGCGCAAGCTCGAAAAGACCGCGGTGCCGGCCGAATGCTCGGCGGTGATCAAGGCCGACGCCTATGGCTGCGGCGCCGCGGAGGTCGCGCGTGCGCTGAGCAAGGCCGGCTGCAAGACCTTTTTCGTCGCCACCATCGAGGAAGCGCGCAAGGTGCGCGCCGCCGTCCCGGAGCCCACGATCTACGTGCTCGGCGGCTATTTCCAGAACACCGGCGAGCACTACGCCAAGATCAATTGCCGTCCGGTCATCGGCGACCTCAACGAGCTCGCCGAATGGGACGTGTTCTGCCGCCGCACCGGCTGGACCGGGGGCGCGGCGATCCATATCGACACCGGCATGAACCGGCTCGGCCTGACATTATCGGAAGCGCAGGCCATCATCCCCCGCATCAATGCCGGCGATCACGGCATCACGCTGGTGATGAGCCATCTGGTCTCGGCCGAGCAGCTCAACAGCCCGGTGAACGCCAGGCAGCTCGCTGCCTTCCGCGGCATCGCCAGCGAGTTCTCCGGCGTGCCGGCGGCGCTCGCCAATTCCTCCGGCATCTTTCTCGGCGCGCCCTTCCAGTTCGACCTGGTGCGGCCGGGCGCCGCTCTCTACGGCGTCAACCCGACGCCGGAGGCCGACAATCCGATGCAGCCGGTGGTCGACCTCAAGGCGCGCATCGTGCAGATCCGCACCATCGAGCGCGGCGAGAGCGTCGGCTATGGCGGCACCTGGACCGCGCGGCGGCCGACCAAGCTCGCGATCATCGCGGTCGGTTATGCCGACGGCTATTTCCGCGCCGCCAGCTCCAATGACGGCACCCGCGGTGCCGAAGTCATCGTCGCAGGCAAGCGCTGCCCGGTCGCCGGCCGCATCTCGATGGATCTGATCGCGATCGACATCACCGATTTGCCGCCGAACGCGGCGCGGCGCGGCCATATGGTGACGCTCCTCGGCGAGGGCATCACCGTCGACGAGCTCGCGCATCATTTCGGCACCATCGGCTATGAGGTGCTGACGAGCCTCGGCCACCGCTACGCCCGCCTCTACAAGGGCGGCAATGTGGAGGAGCCGCTGACGAAGCCGGTTCCGGCGAGCACGGCGGAGCAACCGCCCTCGCCGCCGCCGATCGAGCAGCCCGCGGCGCCGCCGCCGCTGCCCACCTAGTCCTCAGCCCCTTACTTCTTCTTTCGGCCGTCGAGCGCCGTCTTGCAGGACACGCTGAGCTGGTCGCGCTTGGCGTCGAGGCAGGCGATGACCTTGCCGCCGCCCGGCGCGATGCCGGCGCAGAATTTGTCATAGTCCGCCTTGCACGCACCGCGCGGATCGGAGGATTGTGCCGAAGCCGCTCCGGAGATCGCGGCAACGACGACGAAAGCAGCAAAGTTCAACTTGGACATTGTATCTCCGGTGTCGGAAGGCAGAAGCGCTAGCTCTACATGAAGATCGCGACATTCAACATCAACAACGTCAACCGCCGCCTGCCCAATCTGTTGGCATGGCTGCGCGCGGCAAAGCCCGATGTCGTCGCGCTTCAGGAATTGAAGGCAAGTGATGGCGAATTTCCGGCGGCCGCGATCGAAAAGGCCGGCTATGGCGCAGTGTGGCGCGGACAGAAGACATGGAACGGTGTCGCCATCCTCGCCCGCAATGCAGAGCCCATTCTCACCCGCGACCGCTTGCCTGGAAGGCCCGGCGATCTCGAGGCCCGCTACATCGAGGCCGCCGTGCGCGGAATCATCGTCACCAGCATCTATCTGCCGAACGGCAATCCGCAGCCGGGACCGAAATTCGACTACAAGCTGGACTGGTTCGCACGGCTGAAGCGCCACGCCAGGAGCTTCATCAAGCAGGATCTGCCCGTGGTGCTCGCCGGCGACTACAACGTCGCGCCAACCGAGATCGACATCTATCCGACGCGCTCATGGGACAAGGACGCGCTGGTCCAGCCGAAGAGCCGCGCGGCCTATGCCTCGCTCGTCGAGCAAGGCTGGTGCGATGCGATCCGCGAGCTGCATCCGGAAAAGCGCGTCTACACGTTCTGGGACTACAAGCGGAACTGCTGGCCGCGCGACGCGGGGCTGCGGCTCGATCATCTCCTGCTGAGCCCTGCGCTGGTCTCACGGCTGACGAAGGCGGGGGTGGACAAGAAGGTGCGCGGCGAGGATGGGGCGAGCGATCACGCGCCGGCATGGGTGGTCTTGAGATGACGGGGGAGAAGCCCCACCACTGATCCGCAATACAGACGATCTGCCGCCTCTTGCAGCGGCTCGGCCTGCGACGTTCAACACCGTCACCGCAGGCTTCGGGGGCAAAAATCGCGAAAACAACCCCATGCACAGTAGCCGACGCCAGTCGTTTCAATGGCTTAGAGCATCCTGAATCTTGCGTCCATGCACCACATCCGGCGGTCGGGGCGCTTCAGGTCGCGCCTTCATCGGGAATATTGAGGAGGACACCACAGGCCTTGCAATGCACGGCGTCGGCGTCGTGCCTCTGCAGCCCGCAATCCGGACATGGAAATCGCACCTTGTTGGGGCTGAGAAGCGCGCGGGCGAGATTGAAGAACAGGGTGACGCCGAAAATCATGATCACGACGGTGATGAGACGGCCAAGCGTTCCCGGCAGCGTGATGTCGCCGAAGCCGGTCGTCGTCAGCGCCGTAACCGTGAAATAGAGCGCATCGGCATAGTTGTGGATCTGTTCGTTACGAAACTTCTGGGTCTCGTAAACGAGACCGGTCATGACGAAGATGAACACGGCAAGGTTCGTGACGGCGAAGATGACCTCTTCGTTCCGGCGAAAAAACGAAGAATCGATGCGGAGCCTCGCCAGCATCTGGTAGTCGCGCAGCAGCCCCAACGTCCGCAGGATCCGGAGGAAGCCGCCGGCCTCGCCGGCAAGCGGGGCCAGAAAGGATACGATCGCAACCATGTCGGCCCAAGTCGCCAGTTGGCGGAATTTCCGGAACGGGTGCCGGCCGGCGAGCAGCCGTGCGGAAAAGTCGGCAAGCAGCAGCAGGCCGAATAGGACGTCGAGCGTTTCGATGACCTCGCTGGGGTGCAGAAACGACGTGGCGATGATGAAGAGCACCGTCACGATATCGAAGACGAGCAGCGCATAGCGGAAGCGCACGCCATTCGGCGTAGCACCCTCGTACAGCCGGCGGACGTTGCTTCTGAGAGACAACAGGGTCACGGCCTCATGATCGCGGTTTGCCCCGACGATTGCAACCGGAAGCGCGCATTCACGCGCCAAACTCGGTCAAGACGGACGCGATCGAGGGTATTGCAGAGGTCATGGCTGGCCAATCCGGACGATGATGTCGCCCGGCATGAGCGTTTGCTCCTGCGCCGGCCCTCCCCGCCACAGGCATTCGCCGGCCACGAGCTCAGGCATCGGCAGCGGGTGATCGGCAAAGTTAGCGACAATCTGCAGGATTTCTCCCTCCTCCGTCTGCCAGCGCACGTCAATTCCGCCCTGACTCGGATGATCACCGAGCAGTTCGCGGCGCGCCGAAACAAAGCCCTGTTTGATCAGCGGCACGATCTTCTCGTGTCGGATCGTCAGCAACCGCGACGTCAAATCTCGAAACTGTGCACAGCTGGGAGAACGGTCGATTTCGTTCCAGTCAAGCTTCGAGGCTTGAAAGGTCCGCTCGTCGCACGGATCCGGAATTCTGCTGCGCATTTCCGGCGTCGAAAATGACTTAAAATGGGAAAACTCCTTGCGCCGTCCTTCCCGCGTCAACTCGGCAGCTTCCCCCGCCCAATCCGCAAAGAACAGAAACGGCGTTTCGACAGCCGCCTCCTCACCCATGAACAGCATCGGAATGTGCGGATTGAGCAGGACCAGTGCCATCGCCTGACCGAGCTTTCCAGGACCGAGAAGTTTCGACAGCCGCTCACCTAAAGCCCGGTTACCGATCTGGTCGTGGTTTTGAGCGAAGAAGATGGTGGCGTCCGGCGGCAGATGGGCGCTCGGCTCGCCGCGAGGCTCGTTTTGAAGGGCGAAGACCTCGCCTTGGTAGGCAAAGCCTTCGGTGAGCGATCGCGCAAGATGTTCGAGCGGCTTGTCCGCAAACGCGCGGTAATATCCTTCGTCTTCTCCCGTCAGCAGGACATGAAGCGCATTGTGGAAATCATCACCCCACTGGGCTTCGTAATGTCTCGGACGTCCTTCCGCGCGATCCAGCAGATGCGCCTGATTGGCCTCGTTCTCCAGCATCAGATGCACACGCCGGCCCGGCAATTCGTGGCGGATGGTCTCGGCAAGCTCGGCGAGAAAGTGCCGCTCGGAATCGTCCTTCAGCGCGTGAACTGCATCGAGGCGCAGCCCGTCGAAGCCGTAGTCGCGCAGCCACATCAGCGCGTTCTCGATCAGGAATTCACGCACGAAGGCGCCGTCTCGTCCCTCCAGGTTGACGGCGGGTCCCCAGCCCGTGGAGTGGCGCGCGTTGAAGAAATTCTCCGCGTAGCTGTGCAGATAATTCAACTGCGGCCCGAAGTGGTTATAGACCACGTCGAGATAGACCATGATGTCCAGCGCGTGAGCTGCCCGCAACAGCCGCTTCAGATCCTGCGGCCCGCCATAGCGTGCATTGGGCGCATTCAGCAGCACGCCGTCATACCCCCAATTGTGCCGGCCGGGGACATCGTTGATCGGCATCAACTCGATCGCGGTGATGCCGAGATCGCGCAGATAGGGCAACCGCTTCTCGACGCCCTCATAAGTCCCCTCTTCGCTGAAGGCACCGACGTGCAGCTCGTAGATCACGGCCTCCGCCCACGGGCGCCCCGGATAGAGCGTGGCATCGCGTAGCGCCGCCGTGTCGATCACCTCGCTCGGCGCACCGACATCATCAGGCTGGAAGAACGAGGCCGGATCGGGGACGATCAGGTCCTCGTTGATCCTGAACTGATAGCGCGTGCCGGCACGCGCGGTCGGGCTGAGCAGCTGATACCAGCCGTCGTCGTCGCGCGACATCCGCTGCGGCGGTCGACCGCCCTGCAGCAACTCCACCGAGCCGGCCGTCGGGGCCCAGAGATTGAAGCTGACGCCATGATCGACGATATGGGCACCGTGGCGCCGGGCCTGCCCGGCTATTCCAAGCTTCTCTATTCCAAATCTCTCTAAACCAAGCCTCTGAATCAATCCGTCCGCCTTTCGCACCGCATGTTCGGAGCTGGACATGCCTCAGCGTAGCGCGATCGGTGAGCCGGTACGATCGCTTGAGGGATGTCTGCGGACGAGAAAGCTGCCGTGCGGACATTCGTTCCTTACACGAGCGTGCGCGGGAGACGCACTGCCATCGACGATCTCGCACACCCCAAACGCTCTGTACACTTTTGGACCGACCTACGAAAAAAGCTTAGCCGCACGTGGAGCTTAGGAACTTTTGCTGCGCCGCAGAATTTGACGGACAGCGCTTCGCTGAGGAAGCGCCCTTGGAATTTAGAGATGGTTGGCAAAGGCCACTATTGTCCCGATGCAGGGACGTAGCGAATGCGGATCCTGTTCGCGACGCCTGAAGTATCAGACTTCATTCAAGTTGGCGGCCTTGCCGCCGTTTCTGCGGCCCTGCCGCGCGCCTTGCGAGATCTTGCTGACGTACGCGTCATCATCCCGGGCTATCCGGCGGTCCTGCGCGGCTTGAACGATCTCAAGCCCGTGGGTCGATGCCTGCAGTTTGCTGCCCTGCCGGCGTTCGATGTCGATCTCGGGCATACCGCGGACGGTCTGGCGTACTACGTTGTGCGCTGTCCGGAGCTATTCGAGCGCGACGGCACGCCCTACGCCGATGGCAGCGGGGCGGATTGGTGCGACAACAATGTGAGGTTCGCGACCTTCTCCTACGCCGCCGCTCAGCTCGCCAGGGGGCTGGTCGACAAGGATTGGTCGGCCGATCTGGTTCACGCAAACGATTGGCAATGCGCGCTGATCCCCGGCTATCTGGAATGGCACTACGCGCACATTCCGACCGTCTTCACGATCCATAATCTGGCCTATCAGGGCGTCTTCGACCGCAGCTCTCTCGCTCCGCTCGGGATTCCCGAGGCCAGCTTCAACATCGACGGCGTCGAATTCTACAATCGCCTGTCCTTCATCAAGGCGGGCCTGGTCTATGCCTCGCACCTGACGACGGTCAGCCAGACGTATGCGCGGGAGATCACGACCGCCGAATTCGGCTGCGGTCTCGAAGGGCTCCTGAGGCAGAGGGCGGACCGCAACCAATTGTCCGGCATCCTGAACGGCATCGACGAGAGCTGGGACCCGCGAACCTGCTCGTCGCTGCTGCAGCCGTTCGGGGCCGGCGACTGGACCGAACGCTCCCTGAATGCCGACGATGTCAGGGACCAGTTCGGGCTGGCGGTCTCCCGTGGCCCCCTGTTCGCCCTCGTCGCGCGTCTCGTTCATCAGAAGGGCGTCGACCTCGTGATCGAAAGCGCGCAAGCCATCGTCGATGCCGGCGGCCAGATCGTCGTCACCGGCAAGGGCGAGCTGCGGTTCGAAGAGGCCCTGCTCCAGGCGCAGGCTCGCGCGCCGCGATCCATTGCCGTCAAGATCGGCTTCGACGACGCCGAGGCGCGGAAGATATTCGCCGGCAGCGACTTCACGTTGATGCCTTCGCGCTTCGAGCCGTGTGGGCTGAGCCAGATGTACGCCCAGCGCTTCGGTTCGTTGCCGATCGGCCACCGCACCGGCGGCCTCGCCGAGACCATCGTCGACGGCGAGACCGGCTTCCTGTTCGACCATGTATCGGCGCCGGGGTTCCTTGGGAGCCTCTGCCGGGCCTTCTCGACTTTCGGCATGAAGGATCGCCTCGACCACATGCGCAGGGCCGCCATGGCCCAGGCCTTCAGCTGGAGCCGGTCCGCCAAATCCTACGCCGCGCTCTACCGATCATCGATCTAGCGGGCATCCGGGGGACGAACCATGGAGATCGCGCGGATCGCTGCACCGGCTCTTGCCGGCGCTCCGCGGCTGGACGCATGCGCGATGACCGCGGTTCAAGACGCGATCGGCACGCGCCGACGCTGGCTGCCACCCGCAGGAACGGAATCAGCGGGCGACGGTTACCATCCCACACAGGAGTTGCCGCCATGCGCCGCTCGATACCAAAACCAATCCGCAACAAGCTCGACCTGACCGACCGTGCTCAGACGCGTCTCGTGAGAAAACGTTTGAGCCTGTCTGACGCCGAGCTGGCAGCGATCGTCGGACGGATCGGCAATTCGATCGCTGCGATCAGCAAGGAAGTCGCCAAGCAACGCGCCAACGCGCTGCCCAAGCCGACCGATGTGCCGCCCGCGGCAGTGATCGCCTCGGTCACGGCCACCGAGCAGGCCGCCACTGAAGTACCTGTAACAGCGCCGACATCCTGACCGGATTGTCATTGGGGGCAGACATCATTGGGGCAGACATGGACCAAAAGACGCATCCGGACGACGCCCTGACGCGGGCGGCGTCGAGCCTGCGCCGATCCCGGATCACCGAGGGCAAACCGTTCCCGCTCGGCGCCACCTGGGACGGTCTCGGCGTCAATTTCGCGTTGTTCTCGGCCCATGCCACCAAGGTCGAACTCTGCCTGTTCGACGACGACGGTGAAACCGAAGTCGAGCGGATCGAGCTTCCGGAATATACCGATGAAGTCTGGCACGGCTATCTGCCCGCCGCGCGCCCCGGCACAGTCTACGGCTATCGCGTCCATGGACCCTATGAGCCTGACGCGGGACACCGCTTCAATCCCAACAAGCTCCTGCTCGACCCCTACGCCAAGCAGCTGGTTGGACGGCTGCGCTGGGGACCCGAGCTGTTCGGCTACCAGCTCGATCACGCCGACAAGGACCTCTCCTTCGACGAGCGCGACAGCGCACGGCTCATGCAGAAGTGCCGCGTCATCGACCCCGCGTTCACCTGGGGCGCATCGCGCAAGCCCGAAGTACCGTGGGAACGGACGATCGTCTACGAGATGCACGTCAAAGGCTTTACGCAGCTACATCCGCTGGTGCCCGAAGCCGACCGCGGCACATTCTCGGGTCTGGCGCATGCGGAGATCCCCGCCTATCTGCGCTCACTCGGGATCACCAGCGCGGAGCTGCTGCCGATCCACGCCTTCGTCGACGACAGCTATCTGGTCGACAAAGGCCTGCGCAACTACTGGGGTTACAACTCGCTGGCCTTCTTCGCGCCGGAGCCGCGTTACCTGAATACGCCGTCCGCGAACGAATTCAAGGAAATGGTCAACCAGTTCCATGCCCATGGCATCGAGGTTATTCTCGATGTCGTCTACAATCACACCGCCGAAGGCAACGAGCTCGGCCCGACCCTGTCGTTCAAGGGCATCGACAACGCCAGCTATTATCGCTTGCTGCCGGACCAGAAGCGCTACTACATCAACGATACCGGCACCGGAAATACGGTGAACCTGTCGCATCCGCGGGTGCTCCAGCTGGTTGCGGATTCCTTGCGCTACTGGGCAACGGAGATGCGGGTCGACGGCTTCCGTTTCGACCTCGCCACCATCCTGGCGCGCGAGCCCTATGGCTTCGACGAAGGCGGCGGCTTCCTCGACGCGTGCCGCCAGGATCCCGTACTGTCCAGCGTCAAGCTGATCGCAGAACCCTGGGACATCGGCCCCGGCGGTTACCAGGTCGGCCAGTATCCGCCCGGATGGGCCGAATGGAACGACAAGTTCAGGGACACCGTGCGTGCGTTCTGGAAGGGTGACGAAGGCACGCTCGCAGACTTGGCCAAGCGGGTGTCCGGATCTGGGGACCTCTTCAACAAGCGCGGACGGCGGCCATGGGCCAGCGTCAACTTCGTCACGGCGCATGACGGCTTCAACCTCAACGATCTCGTCTCGTACAACGAGAAGCACAATGAGGCGAACGGGGAGGACAATCGCGACGGTCACAGCAACAACCACTCCTGGAATTGCGGGGCGGAAGGCCCGACGGACGATCCCGAGATCGTCGCGCTACGCGAACGCCAGAAGCGGAACCTGCTTGCAACCATGCTGCTGTCGCACGGCACGCCGATGCTGCTTGCGGGTGACGAGTTCGGGCACACCCAGAATGGCAACAACAATGCCTATGCCCAGGACAACGAGACCGCCTGGCTCGACTGGATGGGGATCACGGCAAACGGCCGTAGCCTCCGTGAGTTCACGCGCAAGCTGATCGTGACGCGCAAGGCATTTCCCATCCTCTACCGAAGCCGTTTCCTGGTCGGCTCCCACAATGAAGAGCTCGACGTCAAGGACGTGACGTGGCTGTCACCTTCCGGCGACGAGATGAGCACCGAACAATGGGAGGACGGCAACGCCAAGTGCTTCGGCATGCTGCTCGACGGACGCGCCCAGGAGACCGGCATCAAGCGCCGCGGCTCGGACGCGACGATGCTTCTGATCTACAACGCCCATTACGACGTCGTGAATTTCGCCCTGCCGCCCGTCACCGACGGAAGCCGCTGGCTTGGGCTGATCGACACCAATCAGCCGGATGTCCAGATGCCTGCCTTCGAGTTCGGGCACGCCTACGAGGTGACAGGACGATCGCTCGTCGTCTTTGGCCTTGCCACCGAGAATGTGGCGACGCGCCGCCTGCGCCAAGGTCTCGGCGCGCTGCTCGATGTCGCGGAGGCGCCGCTGCCCGACTAGACGTCCAGCCATCGCCACAAATCCGGCAGGGCGCGACCGCCTCGCCCTGCCCGGCTCCGCTCGCTACACTCCTTGCGATTCCCGGAGCCTCGCCCGTGGCCTTTCTCTTCGTCCTCATCGTCGGCCTCGTCGCCGGCACCATCTCAGGCATCGTCGGCACCGGCTCGTCGATCATGCTGATGCCGGTGCTGGTCTATGCCTACGGGCCGAAGGAAGCGGTGCCGATCATGGCGGTCGCGTCCGTGATGGCGAACTTTTCGCGCATTCTGGCCTGGTGGCGGGAGGTCGACTGGCGGGCCTGCGCGGCCTATTCGGTGACGGGCATTCCGGCCGCCGTGCTCGGCGCACGGACGCTGCTGGCGCTGCCTTCGCACGCCGTCGACCTCGCCATCGGCGTCTTCCTGATTGCGATGGTGCCGGTGCGGCACTGGCTGGCGCGGCACGACCTCAAGGCCAATCTCTGGCATCTGGCGATCGGCGGCGCGGTGATCGGCTATCTCACCGGCATCGTGGTCTCGACCGGCCCGCTCAGCGTGCCGCTGTTTCTGTTCTACGGCCTCTCCAGGGGTGCTTTCCTTGCGACCGAGGCAGCGAGCTCACTCGGCCTCTACTTCGCGAAATCCGTGACCTTCGAGCGCTTCGGCGCGCTGACCGGCGACGTCTTCATGAAGGGCCTGATCGCGGGCTCCTCGCTGATGTCGGGCGCCTTCATCGCAAAACGCTTCGTGCTGCACCTGAAGCCGGACTTGTTCCGCCTGGTGATGGACGCGATCATGATCGCGGCCGGGCTCTCGATGCTGTGGAACGCGACGCAGCCGTAATCGCCTGCGCTCAGGCGGCGAATTCGGGCGCGACCGACGGGCTGTCGGTGACGATGCGGCTCCCGGCCCTCGGCCGTTTCTCGAGCCATTCCAGCACGGCGTCGAGCGGCTGCGGCCGCTGGTAGAGATAGCCCTGCCCGAACCTCACGCCCATCTCGCGCATGGCCGCCGCCTGCCCGGGCCGCTCGATGCCTTCGGCGACCAAAGTGAGCCCCAGCGTGCCGGCGAGCGATGCGATCACGCCGACGATCGCCTTGTCTTCCGCGCTATCGGGAATCTCGCTGATGAAGGCCTTGTCGATCTTGACCTTGTCGAGCGGGAAGCGCCTGAGATGAGCGAGCGAGCTGTAGCCGGTGCCGAAATCGTCGAGCGCGATGGTGGCACCCAGGCGGCGCAAGCGATGCAGCGTCTCGGTCGCGCTGGCGATGTTGTTGATCAGCGATCCCTCGGTGATCTCGAGCTCGAGCGAACTGGCCGCAACGTCGAAGCGCGCGCAGGTCGCGCGCAGCTCGGCGGCGAGCGAGTGGTCGGCAAGCTCGGACGGCGGCAGATTGATCGCGATCCGGATCTGCGGCCTGCCGGCGGCGGCCAGGCGTTGCAAGGCGCGGCAGGCATCGGTCAGCACGTAGCGGGTCAGCTGCGCATTGTTGCCGCTGCGTTCGATCAGCGGCAGGAATTCGCCGGGACCGATCACGCCATGTTCGGGATGCCGCCAGCGGATCAGCGCCTCCAGGCCGACGACGTCGTGGCTTTCGAGGTCGACCTGGCTCTGGTACCAGACCTCGAACTGTCGCTCGGCAAAGCCGGCGGGAATGGCGAGCTCGAGATCCCTGTCGCGGCGGTAATCGCGCTGGAGCGCTTCGTCCAGCACGGCGACCGTGCCGGGCGCCTTGCTCTTGGCGTGATAGAGCGCGATGTCGGCCAGCGTCGGCAGATGCGACAACTCCGGATCGTCGGCGCGGCGCACGGCGAGGCCGATGCTGGCGCGCGGCACGACCTGCTTGTCGTGGAGCCGAATCGGTTCGGAAATGGTGTCCAGCACCTGCTGGGCGAATGCGTGCGCCGCCTTTTCGTGACCGACCTCGGGACGGATGACGACGAATTCGTCGCCGCCGAGCCGTGCGACCCAGTCCTCCGCTTCGACCGCGCCGCGAAGGCGCTCGGCGATATGAACCAGGAAATTGTCGCCGGCCTCGTGGCCGAAAGTGTCGTTGATACCCTTGAAGTCGTCGAGATCGATGAAGCAGAACGCGACCAGCGCGTCCGGCCTGCCTCCATCGCGGCTCGCCACGGCCAGCCGCTCGGTCAGGGAGCGCCGGTTGGGCAGTCCCGTGAGCGGATCGTGCCCGGCCATGTGCCCGAGCCGGTCGAGCGCGCCCGATGTCGTGTGCTGCATGGCGTTGAAGGCGCGCGCGAGCTGGCCGAATTCGTTGGAGGATTTGACGTCCGCCGGATAGGCCCGGCCGTCCTGCTTGCTGCGCTGGATCGCCGACATCATGGCCGCCAGCGGCCTGCCGATGAAGATGTTGGCGGAGATACGCATCGCGATCAGGGTCGCCAACGTCGCGAGCAGGCCGACGACCAGCAGGCGCACCATCCGGCTGCCCGCGTCCGCGTAGAGCCCCGCATGGGAATAGGCGATCACGATACGGCCGGCCTGAACCGCCATGTTGCCGTTGCTGTAATGGACCGGGCGCGAGATCTCTGCGATCGAATGGTCTTCGGAGCGCGCCACCACGCGGGCGATCGCTGCGCCCGTATCGTCATAGACGGTCGCTCCCGCGATGGTCTCGTCGTTCATGATCTCGTTGAGCACGCCCGTCACCTGGTCGTAGCGCATCTTCCAGAGCGGCTCGGCGATCAGCTCGGCCCGGCTCTCGGCGACGCGGGCCATGTGGGCGTCGAGCTGACTGATCTGGGACCAGAAGCTCGAAGCTTCCATGCCGGTTGAGGCGAGCAATTGCACCAGCAGCAGCACGGGTACCGTAGCCCAGATCATGGCGCGAACGACCGGGCGCAAGCGCGGCGCGGCCGGCTCGTGGCGTTCGGGATCAGCCATCGCCTCATCCTTGCTCATCAGTCGGCAACGCCTTCGGGAACCGGCAGGGACGAAATGAGCGCGTCGAGGGAAAAGTCATAATGGCCGCAGCGACCCGCCTTCGCCCTGAAGCGGGCAAAGTCGATCCGGTCGAACGCTCGCGTCTTGATGAGGTCGCCGACCGAACCGAGATTTTGGCGCGTGATCGCGGACGTCTTGACCTCGACCCGAGGCGACACAGCCGCGAAATCGCAGCCGTCGGCATAGTCGCGCAACAGGACGATCGACCAGCCGCCGAGCAGAAAATGCCCGCCGTCGGTCAGCAGCAGGCGGCCTGCCCTGATCTCGCGCAGCGCCTCCTCGGACCAGTTGAGGCCAACGAGCTGGATGTCGCGGCCAGGCACGAGGCCGGCGGCAATCACCGCGCGTATCGCACCGAGCGCCATGGGATCGTTGCCGGCCCAGATACCGGCCGGGCGGATCTCCTTGCGCGATGCCCAGCTTAGATAATTCGCGGTGACAGTCTCGGCCTCCGACTGCGTCCAGTTGGCGAACAGCAACCGGTCCACCACAACGTCAGGCGCGGCATCCACCGCGAGCTTGAGACCGGCGTTGCGCGCGATCGAGGCTGGCGTGATCTCGTCACCGCCGATGCCGAGAAGGTGGATCTTGCCGTCCGGGCTCTGCCATTTCTCGTCACGCGCGGCGGTGATCAGGGCGTTGGCCATCCGCGCACCCGCCGTCTGGAGATCGGTCGTGATGTCGCCGAGCCAGGTCTTGAGCTTCTGCCTGGGCGGTCCGAGACGCACCGCATCCTCGCCGATCAGCGTGTTCGAGAGCAGCAACGTCTTGACGCCGGCAGCCTCGGCCGCTTCCACGATCGGGACGGCGGCGGATTCCTCGTTCGACAGGATGAGGAAATCGGGCTTGTCGCGACGCGCCAGCACGCCGAAGCCGAGCTCCTGCATGGTGCGATAATTGCGCTCGCTGGTCAGCACCTCGACATGCGCGTCGAGCTTGCGGCCAGCGGCCTGCATGGTCTGCGCGACCATGTCCCAATAGACCTCGCCGGTCTTGCCGGGATTGACGAAGACGATGTCGAGACGCTTCGCAGCAGCTGCAACGGCGCCTCCTGGCGGCATGAGAACGCCCCAGGCCATGCCCGCAGCGAGCAATATCCGCAAAAATCCCGTCATTCGTATCGCCATCCCCGCTTGGTTCCAATGCTGGACCCGCGTCCGCTAACATTTGGCAAAGTTCCGCAAGGCGCGGCCGGTAGAGCTAACAAAGGGTGTATCGGACGCATGGAATTGCGGTATCCGAGGTGCCGCCCAGTTCGCTCCCCGACCTGTCATTCCGTGCTATCAGCAAACCCGAAACCCGCGACTCGCTGTCCCCATGGCCAAGAACACGCTCTCCTTCGTCTGCCAGAACTGCGGCGCGGCCTATAACCGCTGGCAGGGCAAGTGCGAATCCTGCGGCGAGTGGAATACGCTCACCGAGGAGGATGCCACCGGCAGCGTCCCCGTCTCTATCCGCTCCAAGCGCAAGGGACGGACGTTTGCGCTGGAGAGCCTGTCGGGGAAAACCCAGGATGCGCCTCGCCTGTCCTCAGGCATGACCGAACTCGACCGCGTCACCGGCGGCGGCTTCGTCCGTGGCTCGGTGCTGCTGGTCGGCGGCGATCCCGGCATCGGCAAATCGACGCTGCTGACGCAGGCCACCAGCATGATGGCGCGTGCCGGCCACCGCATCGTCTACATATCGGGCGAAGAGGCGGTCGCGCAGGTGCGGCTGCGCGCAGAACGGCTTGGGCTGTCGGATGCACCGGTGCAGCTCGCCGCCGAAACCTCGGTCGAGGACATCGTCTCGACGCTGTCCGAGGGCGCGGTGCCCCGGCTGATCGTGATCGATTCGATCCAGACGATGTGGACCGACACGGTGGAATCGGCGCCGGGCACCGTGACGCAGGTCCGCGCCTCGGCGCAGGCGCTGATTCGTTTCGCCAAGAAGACGGGCGCTGCCATCATCCTGGTCGGCCATGTCACCAAGGACGGCCAGATCGCCGGCCCCCGCGTGGTCGAGCACATGGTCGACGCCGTGCTGTCGTTCGAGGGCGAAGGCTCGCAGCAATTCCGCATCCTGCGCGCCGTGAAGAACCGTTTCGGTCCGACCGACGAGATCGGCGTGTTCGAGATGACGGGCCTGGGCTTGCGCGAAGTCACCAACCCCTCCGAGCTGTTCCTGTCGGAGCGCGACCTCGGCACGCCGGGCACCGCAGTGTTCGCGGGCATCGAGGGCACGAGGCCCGTTCTGGTCGAATTGCAGGCGCTGGTGGCGCCGACCTCGCTCGGGACACCGCGGCGCGCCGTGGTCGGCTGGGACCCGAGTCGTCTGTCGATGGTGCTGGCGGTGCTGGAAGCCCATTGCGGCGTCAAGCTGTCCGGCCACGACGTCTATCTGAACGTCGCCGGCGGACTGCGCATCCACGAGCCGGCGGCCGACCTCGCCGCCGCCGCGGCATTGGTGTCATCCTTGGTTAATGCGCAATTGCCGACGGATGCGGTCTATTTCGGCGAGATCTCGCTGTCCGGCGTGGTGCGCCCGGTGGCGCAGACCCCAGCCCGGCTGAAGGAAGCTGCGAAACTCGGCTTCCAGCGCGCTGTGCTGCCCGAATCGGCCCGGGGCGAGAGCGGCGGCGATGCCGGATTGACGCTGAACGCGGTCAACAGCCTGACGACATTGGTGGCCGAGATCGCCGCCCGCGGCTCCCGCCGGGGCGAATCGAACGCGCCGGCGGAGAAAAATGCCACACCGGCAAGATTCCGCCGCGGAGAGGGTTAGGTGGAGGTGACGCCGGAGGCCCCCGCCGCTATACAGCCGTCACAAAAGCAGCATGGGATTGCGTGGTTGCGGCCTTGCCGGGAACGCCGTCTGCCCCTCTTTTAGGGCAGCGGCCAAACACCGATTCGGCTAGAGCACCTTCGACGTACGAGCGGACCAGACCAGCCGATGCCAGTAACACTCCTCGACCTGATCCTGCTCGGTGTGATGCTGATCTCGGGCCTGCTGGCCATGGTCCGCGGCTTCATGCGCGAAATCCTGTCGATCGCGGCCTGGGGCGCGGCGGCGATCGTGACGCTTTACTCCTTCTCGAAGCTGCTGCCGACCGCCAAGAGCTATTTCAACAACGATACCGTGGCGAGCGTCGTCGTCGTCGCCGGTGTGTTCGTCGGTACCCTGGTCGTGGTTTCCGTGATCACGGTCCGGATCTCCGACATGATCCTGGATTCGCGCATCGGCGCGCTGGACCGCACCCTCGGCTTCCTGTTCGGGCTGGCTCGCGGGCTTTTGATCGTCGTGGTCGCCTTCCTGTTCTTCACCTGGCTGGTTCCGGACAAACAGCGCCCGGACTGGGTCGCGGGGGCCAAATCCCGCGTTGTGCTGCAGGGAACCGGGGATTGGCTGATGGCGCTCTTGCCTGACGACCCCGAGAACACCATCTTGAAGAGATTCAAGAAAAACAAACCAGATGATGATCAAGCTGAATCCGAGCAGCAGCCTTCGGGCAGTGGCGACGGATACAGTAAACCTGCTCGTGACGGCCTGAAAAAGCTGATCGAGAAACCCGCGGCGCGTTGATTTAGCCCTAGAGAGAGGCTCGGACGAGATGCGATACCCTGACCAGGACGCCCAGCTTGATCTCGACCTGAACCGGCCCTCTGGCCCAGCCGCGATCGAGCTGCAGGACGACCTGGAAGGAGATACGCTGCGCGAGGAATGCGGCGTCTTCGGCATCTACGGCCACCCCGACGCCGCCGCCATCACCGCGCTCGGTCTTCACGCCCTTCAGCACCGCGGTCAGGAAGCGGCCGGCATCGTCTCCTACGACGGCAGCCGCTTCCACAGTGAACGCCGGCTCGGCCTCGTCGGCGACACCTTCTCCCGCCGCGAGGTGATCGACCGCCTGCCCGGCAATATGGCCGTGGGCCATGTCCGCTACTCCACCACCGGCGCCACCATCCTGCGCAACGTGCAGCCGCTGTTCGCCGAGCTCAATGCCGGCGGCCTCGCGGTCGCCCACAACGGCAACCTCACCAACGGCCTGACGCTGCGCCGCGAGCTCGTGAAGAGCGGCGCGATGATGCAGTCGACCACCGACACCGAGGTGATCCTGCACCTGGTCGCACGCTCCCGGCGCAGCCGCTTCATCGAGCGCTATATCGACGCGCTGCGCGAGATCGAGGGCGCCTATGCGCTGGTCTCGCTGACCAACAAGAAGCTGGTCGGCGCGCGCGATCCGCGCGGCATCCGTCCCCTGGTGCTCGGCGAGCTCGACGGCTGCCCGATCCTGACGTCGGAGACCTGCGCGCTCGACATCATCGGCGCCCGCTTCGTCCGCGACATCGAGCCCGGCGAAGTCATCGTGTTCGACGAGAGCGGCCAGGACATTCACAAGCCGTTCCCGCCGATGGCGCCGCGCCCCTGCATCTTCGAATACATCTACTTCTCCCGTCCGGATTCCATCGTCCACGGCCGCTCCGTCTACGAAGTGCGCAAGGCCTTCGGCGCACAGCTCGCGCGCGAGAGCCACGTGCCGATCGACGTCGTGGTGCCGGTGCCGGATTCCGGCGTGCCCGCCGCGGTTGGCTACAGCCAGCATTCGGGCGTGCCGTTCGAGCTCGGCATCATCCGCAACCACTATGTCGGCCGCACCTTCATCCAGCCGACGCAGGCGATCCGCGAATCCGGCGTGCGCATGAAGCATTCCGCCAACCGCGCCGCGATCGAAGGCAAGCGCATCATCCTGATCGACGATTCGCTGGTGCGCGGCACCACTTCGAAGAAGATCGTTCGCATGATGCGCGATGCCGGCGCCAAGGAAGTGCACTTCCGCCTCGCTTCGCCCCCGATCCTCTATCCCGACTATTACGGCATCGACCTACCGGATCGCGGCGGGCTTCTGGCGGCGACGCATTCGCTGGAAGAGATGCGCGAGATCATCGGCGCCGACTCGCTCGCCTTCCTGTCGATCGACGGCATGTACCGCGCCATGGGCGAGCCCGGCCGCGACCCCGCCAATCCGAAGTTTTCGGATCACTGCTTCACCGGCGCATACCCGACCCACCTCACCGACCAGACCCAGACCGAGCAGCAGCCGCGGCAGCTGTCGCTGCTGGCGGAAGCGAGCTGAGGACGGATCGTCCTGGGGCTCAGGGGTCCCTTTTCGTCATGGCCGGGCTTGTCCCGGCCATCCACGTCTGTAATACCCGCCGCAAAGAACGTGGATGCCCGGGACAAGCCCGGGCATGACGGAAGTATTCGACGATGACAAATCCCCTCGCCGACCGCATCGCTCTCGTCACCGGCGCCTCGCGCGGCATCGGCTATGCCACGGCCATCGCGCTCGCCAAGGCCGGCGCGCATATCGTTGCCACCGCGCGCACGCAAGGCGGGCTTGAGGAGCTCGACGACGAGATCCGGAAACTGGGCGGCAGCGCCACGCTGGTACCGCTGAACCTCACCGATTCCGACGGCATCGCGCGGCTCGGCGCCGGCCTGCACGAACGTTACGGCAAGCTCGACATCCTCGTCGGCAATGCCGGCGTGCTCGGCCCGTCCTCGCCGATCGGCCATATTGAGCTGAAGACCTTCACCGACGTGATGGCCGTCAACGTCTCCGCCAACTTCCAGCTGATCCGCTGCATGGAGCCGCTGTTGAAGCAGTCCGACGCCGGCCGCGCCGTGTTCGTCACTTCGGGTGCCGCCAACAAGGCGACGGCCTATGTCAGCCCCTACGCGGCGTCCAAGGCCGCGCTGGAGACGCTGGCCCGCGCCTGGGCGCAGGAGACCGCGAACACCAAGCTACGCGTCAATCTGTTCAACCCCGGCCCGGTCCGCACCCGCATGCGCGCCACGCTGATGCCGGGCGAAGACCCGGCGACGCTCGACACGGCCGAGCAGGTCGCCGAATTCATCGTGCCGATGTGCGCGCCCGACTGGACCGAGACCGGCAAATTCTACGACTACAAGACCCGCAGCCTGATGAGCTTCCGCTCGCCCGCGTAAGTCCCTAGCCTGATTGACTCGACTGCCTCCCCGCGATTGACTGCCCGCGCTCAAGCGGCAGCAAGCCGCACGCCCAAAAAGGGAGGTTGCCATGGCGCCATGGCATGATCGCGCAGGCTCTGCGTCTGCGCTCGTTGGTCACGCTCTCTCCATTCTGATCGCAGCCGTCGTCTTCGCGCTTCCATGTGCGGCGATCGCCGGCGACGTTCCGACCTTCGCGGTCGATGCCTCCTGGCCGAAGCAGCTGCCGAATAACTGGATCCTCGGCCAGGTCGGCGGCATCACCGTCGATGGGCAGGGCCATATCTGGGTGATCCATCGCCCGCGCTCGCTCACCGATGACGAGAAGGGCGCGAGCCTCAACCCGCCGCGCTCGAAATGCTGCATCTCAGCACCGCCCGTGCTCGAGTTCGATGCCGAGGGCAATCTGCTGCGCTCATGGGGTGGTCCCGGCCAGGGCTACGAATGGGTCGGCCGAGAGCATGGCATCGAGGTCGACGAGCGCGGCTTCGTCTGGATCGGCGGCAACGCCGACAACGACAACGCGATTCTGAAGTTCACGCTCGACGGCAAGTTCGTCGCCCAGATCGGCAAGATCGCGCCGAGCCTCGGCAGCAACGACACGACGCAGCTCGGCAAGCCCGCCGAGACCGCGATCGACAAGGAGGCCAACGAGATCTACGTCGCCGACGGCTACGGCAACCGCCGCGTCATCGTGTTCGATGCGACGACGCTCGCCTACAAGCGGCATTGGGGCGCCTATGGCAACAAGCCCGACGACGCCAAGCAAGGGCCGTACGATCCCAAGGCGCAGGCCGCGCAGCAATTCGGCAATCCCGTGCACTGCGTGAAGCTCGCCAATGACGGCCTCGTCTATGTTTGCGACCGCATCAATAACCGCATCCAGGTGTTCAAGAAGGACGGCAGCTTCGTGAAGGAGTTCTTCTTCGAGAAGAACACGCTCGGCAACGGCGCGGTGTGGGACATCGCGATCTGGCCCGATCCGAAGCAGACCTGGCTGCTCAGCGCCGACGGCGAGAACAACGAGATCAGGGTGATCAAGCGCGACGACGGCAGCGTAGTCGGCAGCTTCGGGCACAACGGCCGCAACGCCGGTCAATTCCACTGGGTGCATGCCATGGCGGTCGACGCCAAGGGTAATGTCTATACCGCCGAGGTCGACACCGGAAAGCGTATCCAGAAATTCAAGCTGACATCGGACGCGCTCAAATAGCGTCTCAACGCATTTTGCCCAAAAGTTAACCGATAGATGACGCTACGACGCAGCGTCATCCGGCTTTAGGCGCATTGCCGCCGGCCCTGGGACAGGCTAGAGCCATCAGCCGGAACAAGGCTCCGCAAAGAGAGCCGTCCGCATATTTGACAATGGAGGAAACCTTTTATGACGACGACGCTCGTGCGCCGCTCCGCGGCCCTTCTGGCCTGTGCCGCCTTCGGCTTTGCAACATCCGCCTACGCGCAGGACAAGACCGTCAAGATCGGCGTGCTCAACGACATGTCGAGCCTCTATGCCGACATCGGCGGCCCCAATTCCGTGGTTGCGATCAAGATGGCGGTCGAGGATTCCGGCCTGCTCAAGAAGGGCTGGAAGATCGACGTGCTCAGCGGAGATCACCAGAACAAGCCCGACGTCGGCGTCAACATCGCCCGGCAGTGGATCGACAACGAGAAGGTCGACGCGATCGCAGACACGCCGAACTCGGGCGTCGCGCTGGCGGTCAGCAACCTCGTCAAGGAAAAGAATGCGGTGCTGCTGAACTCCGGCGCCGCCTCCGCCGACCTGACCGGCAAGGCCTGTACGCCGAACACGGTCTCCTTTACCTATGACACTTATATGCTGGCGAACGGCACCGGCAAGGCGCTGACCAAGGCAGGCGGCGACACCTGGTTTTTCCTGACCTCGGACTATGCCTTCGGTCATGCGCTCGAACGCGACACCACGGCGGTCGTGACCGCGAACGGCGGCAAGGTGCTCGGCAGCGTCAAGCATCCGATCAACAGCTCGGACTTCTCGTCCTTCCTGCTGCAGGCGCAATCGTCCAAGGCCAAGGTGGTGGGCCTCGCCAATGCCGGCGGCGACACCACCAACGCGATCAAGCAGGCTGCCGAATTCGGTATCGTTCAGGGCGGCCAGAAGCTCGCCGCCCTCCTACTCTTCATCAACGACGTGCACTCGCTCGGTCTGAAGACCGCACAGGGCCTGACCTTCACCGAGTCCTTCTATTGGGACATGAACGACCAGACCCGCTCCTGGTCGAAGCGCTTCTCGGAGAAGGCGAGCAAGAACGCGATGCCGTCAATGACCCAGGCCGGCAACTATGCGATGGTGCTGCATTATCTCAAGGCGATGGACGCGCTCGGTGGCAACCCGCATGACGGCGCCAAGGTGGTCGCCAAGATGAAGGAGCTGCCGACCGACGATCCGCTGTTCGGCAAAGGCCCGCTGCGCGCCGATGGCCGCCGCCTCATCCCGGCCTATCTGTTCGAGGTGAAAAAGCCTGCGGAATCGAAGGGGCCGTGGGACTATTACAAGCAGATCGCCACCATCGCACCGGAAGACGCGGCCAAGCCGCTCAAGGACAGCGAGTGTCCGCTGGTGAAGAAGTAACCGCCAGAGCGTAGCACACATCGTAGGGCGGGTTAGCCGCAAGGCGTAACCCGCCTCTTTTCTTACGCAGAGGGAGATGGCGGATTACGCTTCGCTAATCCGCCATACGGCTCGATTTGGCGATTACAGGCTGCCGGAGGGTGGGCAAACCAAAGCGTGCCCACGACTTCTTGCTTCCATGAACGGATGGTGGGCATGGCGCTTGTGCGCCTTTGCCCACCCTACTAGACCGACTTCGCCGCCCCCACCGTCCGCACCGCGATCGCCACGCTGCGGCGCGGCAATCAGGATGGAAGTGCAGCGTCAATCAGGATGAGAGAGCTTCGCCGGGCTCGTGACGCAGGGAGGGCGTAGCCCGACCGGAGTTACGAGCCCGGCGACGGCGCGATCCGACCGGACCGCGCCGTCTGGTGATCGCGGCTGGCCGGTGATGGATGGTTCTTCTCGCCAAAGAGGAATCACCCGTTGCCAGGCTGCCATGTCACCGATCACCAGATGAGGCTCTACATGAAGTTCCGTCAAACCAATTCGCCGCCAGAGGCGGCCGCGAAGGCGTCGTTCAGTTCGTCGACCGCTTATCGGCTCGAGAAGGATCTGCGCCTTCCGTCGCAAAAGAAGTCACCGCGGCAAAGGCGCCGGCCGGATCCCTTGGCCAACGTCTTCGGCCTGGAGGTCGTGCCGATGCTGAAGGCGGCTCCCGGCGTGCGGCCCGTGGCCATCTTCGAGGAGATGCTCCGACGCCATCCTGAGCTGGGGGCTGGAATCCGCCGCACGCTCGAGCGCCGGATCCGCGCCTGGCGGGCGATCCACGGCGAGGAGCAGGAGGTCATCTTCCGCCAGACCCACGAAGTGGGCCAGGTCGGCCTGTCCGACTTCACCGATATGGGCGAGCTTGGGGTCGCCATCGCTGGCGTGCCGCTCGATCATCGCCTGTATCACTTCCGGTTGGCCTATTGCGGGTTTGAACACGCCCATGTCGTGCTCGGTGGCGAGAGCTTCGTCGCATTGGCCGAAGGGCTGCAGAATGCCCTATGGTCGCTCGGTGGGGCACCGCGGGAGCATCGGACCGACAGCCTGTCGGCCGCCTTCTGCAATCTCGATCGCAATGCGAGGGACGATCTGACCAGGCGGTACGAGGACCTCTGCGCCCACTACGGCATGCGGCCTTCCCGCAACAATCGCGGCATCGCCCACGAGAACGGGGCGATCGAAAGCTCGCATGGCCATCTCAAGCGGACGATCGCCGATGCGCTGCTGTTGCGCGGCACTGCCGACTTCGATGATCTCGCCGCCTATCGCGGCTTCATCGACGAGATCGTCAGCCGCCGCAATGCCCGCAACGCCAAGCGGATCGACCACGAGCGCGCCACCCTGCAGGCGTTGCCAGATCGCCGCACCTCGGACTACGAGGAGGTGATTGTCCGCGTGACGTCAAGCGGCGGCTTCACCTTGCGCAAGGTGTTTTACACCGTGCCGTCGCGTTTGATCGGGCACCAACTGCGGGTGCGCCTTTACGACGATCGTCTCGACGTGTTCGTCGGCGGCACCCATCTCGTCACCCTGCCGCGTGGGCGGCCGCATCCCAACGGCAAGCACGACCAGGTCGTCGATTATCGGCACGTGATCCATTCCTTGCGGCGCAAGCCAATGGCGCTGCTCAATCTCGTCTACCGTGATCGGCTGTTCCCGCGCGATGCCTATCGCCGAACCTTCGATTGCTTGCGCGAACGGCTGCCGGACAGGAAAGCCTGCCGGATCATGGTCGATCTGCTCGTACTGGCCCATGAGCGCGGCTGCGAGGCCGAACTCGCCGATCAGCTCGCGACCGAGCTTGATGCCGGCCGACTGCCCGACCTCAACCGGCTGCGCGCTTACTTCTCTCCCGATCCGGCCTGCGTGCCGCACGTCGTGGTGCAGCTCGCACCGCTCGCCACCTATGAGTGCCTCATCGGTGCCGGCGAGATCGGAGGTGCCGCATGAGCACGGCCAACACCATTGACACCGCGCGCCTCAATCTATTGCTCAACGAGTTGCGGCTGCCAGCCATCAAGGTGCTGTGGCCGCAATTTGCCGAGCAGTCCGACAAGGAAGGCTGGCCGGCGGCCCGCTTCCTCGCCACCATTGCCGAGCACGAGATCGCCGAACGCGGCCGCCGCCGCGTCGAGCGCCATCTCGTCGAGGCGCGGCTGCCCGCTGGAAAGACCTTCGACAACTTCGACTTCGAGGCTGTGCCGATGATCTCCAAGGCACAGGTGACCGCGCTCGCCGCCGGCGATGGTTGGCTCGGCAAGGGCGCCAATCTGCTGCTGTTCGGCCCGCCCGGCGGCGGCAAGAGTCACTTGGCGGCAGCCATCGGCCTGGCCCTTATCGAGAACGGATGGCGCGTCCTCTTCACCCGCACCACCGATCTCGTCCAGAAGCTCCAGGTGGCGCGGCGCGAGCTCAATCTCGAGGCCGCCATTAACCGCCTCGATCGCTTCGACCTCCTGATCTGCGATGATCTTGCCTACGTCACCAAGGACCAGGCCGAGACCAGCGTGCTGTTCGAGCTCATCAGCGCTCGCTACGAGCGGCGTTCCATGCTGATCACCGCCAATCAGCCCTTTGGAGAGTGGAACAGGGTCTTCCCGGATCCTGCTATGACGCTCGCCGCCATCGATCGCCTCGTTCACCACGCCACCATCGTCGAGATGAACGTCGAAAGCTATCGCAGGCGCACCGCGCTCGAGCGGAAGCGTGGTCCAGGGCGACCATCCTCGCACGCGACACCAAAAACACTCGCTGATTGACGCTCCGCGACAATCAGAGCGAACAAAACTCTTGCGCGCGACAATCATCGCGGCAATCATCACCTCGCCGCGACACCCACTCGCCATCCTGATTGTCGCGCGCTTCCCATCCAGATTGTCGCGCTATAGCCACGCAGATCACCATCAGCACCGCCGCGAGCAGGAACGGCGCGCCGGGCAGATGCAGCGGCGCGCTGGCGCCGATGAAATATGAAAATGTGAGCGTGAACAGGAAGGGGCCGACGAGCTGCGACACGCTCTGCACGCTCGCGGTCGCGCCCTGGAGCTGGCCCTGCTGATCAGGCGCGACCAGCCGCGTCATCAGCGCTTGCGAGGCTGCACCCGAGATGCCCCACAGCGCCAGAATGGGAATCCCGATCCAGGACAGCGGCCCGGTCGGCGCACTGCCGAGGACCAAAAAGCCGAGCGCCCCACAACACAGGCCGAGCAGGAGCGCATTCCGCTCGCCGAGCACCCGCACGATGGCGCCGATTGCGAGCCCCTGCACCACCATGGCGCAGATGCCGACCATAGCCAGCGTCAATCCTACCGTCTTGGAATCCCAGCCGTAGCGATAGGTCGCATAGAGCACGAAGGTCGAGGGCAGCACGACATGCGCAACCTGCGCGATGAAATTGACGACGGACAACGCGGCAAGCATCGCATTGGAGCGCAGCAGGCGGAGCGCACCGACCGGACTGGCGCTCCTCCAGCGGAACGGCTGGCGCTTGTCGGGCGCGAGCGATTCCGGCAGCACGAACAGCCCGTAGAGCGCATTGGCGAAGCTGAGCGCGGCCGACGCCCAGAACGGCAGCCGCGGATCGATATCGCCGAGCAGGCCCCCAAGCGCTGGTCCCAGGATGAAGCCCGCGCCGAAGGCCGCGCCAATCCGGCCGAACACCGCCGCGCGCCGCTCCGGCGGCGTGATATCGGCGATGTAGGCAAACGCCGTCGAAATGCTGGCCGAGGTGATGCCGGAGATCACGCGGCCGACGAACAACCACAGCAGGGATGGCGCCAGCGCCATCAGCACGTAATCGGCGGCGAGGCCGAAATTCGACAGCAGCACCACCGGCCGCCGCCCGAAGCGATCCGACAGCGCCCCTAACAGCGGCGAGAACACGAATTGCATCAGCGCCCAGGCGGTGCCGAACAGGCCGAAGATGCGCGCCGCGTGCGCGGTGTCGTTGTCGACGAAGCTCTCGATCAGCTTCGGCAGGATCGGCATGATCACGCCGAGCGCGAGCATGTCCAGGAGGATGGTGACGAAGATGAAGGCGACGGCACCGCGCCGGACCGGCGCAGCGCCCTGCGCCGTCGCCTCGCCGGCGCCGTCACTCATGACGGCCGCTTGCGCTTGTGGGCGAAGGGGTTGGCCTTCTCACGCAAGGTGATGCGCACCGGCGTGCCCGGCAGCTCGAAAGTCTCGCGCATGGAATTGATGAGGTAGCGCAGATAGGACTGCGGCACCGCGTCGGCGCGCGAGCAGAACAACACGAAGCTCGGCGGGCGCGCCTTGGTCTGGGTGATGTAATTGAGCTTGAGCCTTCGGCCGGACACGGCCGGCGGCGGATTGGCCTGAACTGCCTGCTCGAACCAGCGGTTCAATGCCGAAGTCGACACGCGCCGGTTCCAAAGCGCGTAGGCGTCCTGGATCGCCTGCATCAGCCGATCGATGCCCTCGCCCATCAGGCCCGAGACCGCGACAATCGGCACGCCCTTGATCTGCGGCAGCAAATGGTCGGCATCGCGGCGCAGGCCCGAGATCGCGCCGCCCCCCTTGCTCTCCATCAAATCCCATTTGTTGACGGCGAGCACCACCGCGCGGCCCTCGCGCTCGATCAGATCGGCGATGCGCAAATCCTGCTCCTCGAAGCGGTTCTGCGAATCCATCATCATCACGACCACTTCGGCAAAACGGACGGCGCGCAGGGCGTCGGCGACCGAAAGCTTTTCCAGCTTCTCCTCGATGCGGGAGCGCCGGCGGAGACCTGCGGTATCGAACACGCGAAACTCGCGGCCCTTCCAGTTGATCTCGACCGCGATGGAATCGCGCGTGGTGCCGGCCTCCGGGCTCGTCAGCAGGCGTTCTTCGCCGAGCAGATGGTTGATCAGCGTCGACTTGCCAGCGTTGGGCCGGCCGACGATAGCGACCCGGATCGGGCGCGTCGCGGCCTCTTCCTCGGTGAGGGGCGCGTCGTCCTCGGTCTCATCGTCGTCGACGGGCTCCGGCATCAGCTTGGCGAGCGCGTCGTAAAGCTCGCCCATGCCCTCGCCGTGCTCGGCCGAGATCTGAATGGGATCGCCAAGGCCGAGCGCGAAGGCTTCCATCGCGCCGGCATCGCCGTGCTTGCCCTCGCTCTTGTTGGCGACCAGCAGCACCGGCTTGTTGGCCTTGCGGGCGAAATCGGCGAAGGCGCGGTCGGTGGGCGTGAGACCGATGCGGGCATCGACGACGAAGAACAGCGCATCGGCTTGCGCGATCGCGGTCTCGGTCTGCTCCTGCATCCGCGCGGTCAGCGAGCCCTTGGCGCCCTCGTCGAGGCCGGCGGTATCGATGATGGTGAATTCGAGATCGCCGAGCCTGGCCTCACCCTCGCGGCGGTCGCGCGTGACGCCCGGCAGGTCGTCGACGAGCGCGAGCTTCTGTCCGACCAGACGGTTGAACAGCGTCGATTTGCCGACATTGGGGCGGCCGATGATGGCAATTGTGAAGGGCATCAGTCATTCGTGCGCTGCCGGAGCCGCGTCTGTCAATGCAATGAAAAATTAGCGCGAGAAGCTGCCGCTCGGCAGCGGCGCTGGGAAGCTGCCCTGCGTCTGCTGCTGCGTGGTCTGGGTCGGTTGCGCCTGCTGGACCGGCTGGTCCGGCGGCGGCGCAGTGGTGCGCTTGCGGACGATCTTGTGCTTGGGCGGCGGAGCGGCCGTGGCCGGCGCCGCCTCCGGCTGGGCCTCGCCGTCGACTTCGCCAGCGGGCGCCTCCGCGGGCGCGACGGCTGCGGCGGCGGGCTGCCTGGTGTGCTTCGCCTTGGCTCCCTTCGCCGGCTTGGCCGGCTCGGGCGGCGGCTCCGCGGGCAAAGCCGCGACGGCAGGCGCGTTCGGATCCGGCTGCTGCTGCGCGCCTTTGTACAATTCTCTCGGCACGCCCTGCTCCAGACCCGGCACGCCATCCGGGAAGACCGGCTTGCGGTCGCCCGGCAGCTTCTTCTTGGTGTCGAGGAAGTCGAGCATGTCACTTGGATCGAAGCTGGAGCAGCCGCCCAGGACGCCCGTGAAGGCGATCAGGACGGCGGCTGCGATCAAGCGTGGCGTGCGGCGCATCTTGTGTCTCGTTTACGTCTTAAGGACCGTCGTCGGCTGTTCTTGCTCAGCTCTTTTGCTCAGCTCTTGGCGACGGGCGGAAGCAGGGCCTGGAGCGCCTCGGCGCGGGAGCGCAGGCCGGGCGGCGTTTCGCCGTCTTCACCGATCGCGTCGAGCCATTTGCGGGCCGCGGTCATGTCGTTGTTGCGCCAGGCCGACAGCGCCAGCATCTCGCGGGCGCTATGACGGAAGGTCGATTTGGGCGCCGCGGAAGACTCCAGCCGCTGCTGCATGTCGGCATAGGACGCACTGTCGAGCAGCAGACCGGCGGCGCGGACCCTGGCCAGATCCTGCCACTCACCACCGACGCTGCGGTCTGCAGCGATGTCGTCATACATCTTGGCAGCAGCCTTGGCGTCGCGGGGCGCCGCCTCGGCCGCGGCACGCAGGCGCGCCAGGGTGCGATAGCCCGACGGCGCCTTGCCGGCGAGCTCGGTGAAGGCCGCCTCGGCCTCGGCGTGCTTGTCCTGCTCGGACAGCTCGGCAGCCTTCTCGAAGGCGGCGCCGGCTGCGGCGGCCTTCTGGGCCTGAAAGTACTTGTAGCCCTGCCAGCCAGCGGCGGCAGCCACGACCAACACCATCAGGGCGATGAAGACAATCGAATACTTGTCCCACAGCTTCTTGAACTGTTCGCGACGTACTTCCTCGTCGACTTCGTTAAATAATTCAGACACTTATGCTAATCCCATACCCGTCCGGGTGCGCGCGCCAAGGCGTTCGCGTCAGGAATCCCGTCCCCCACGTGGCGGCGAGGTACCCTAACGATATGGCGCTGGCAAGGCAAAGCGAGCCCGATCAAGGCGTTAACCACCCGGGACAGCCCAGGGTTCGTCTGCCCGGCTCAAGTGCCCAGAAGCTCCCGGAGCTGCCGCTTCAGCACCTTGCCGTTGGCGTTGCGCGGCAGCGGCTCCGGTGTGATCGCCATGGTCTCGGGAACCTTGTAGTCGGACAGGCGCTCGGCGCACCAAGCCCGCAAGGCCTCGCCGGCGACCGGCTCCCGCGTCACCACCACGGCGTGGACGCGCTCGCCCAGCACCGGGCAGGCCTTGGCGATGATCGCGCTCTCGATCACGGCGGGATGGCCGGCCAGCACGGATTCCACCTCGGCCGAATAGATCTTCAGACCACCGCGATTGATCATGTCCTTCTGCCGGTCGAACACGCGCACGAAGCCTTCCGCATCGACCGAGCCGAGATCGCCCGAATGCCAGAACCCGCTGGTGAAGCTCTCGGCGGTGGCCTTCGGGTTGTTCCAGTAGCCCTTGATGACGGAGGCACTCTGAATCCAGAGCTCGCCGATCTCGCCATCGGGCAGCTCGCGCCCGTCCGGATCCATCGCGACGATGCGCGCGCCGGGACACGGCAGGCCGACGCTGTCGATATGGCTTTCGGTCAGTTCGCCCGGCATGATCGTCGAGGGCGATGTCGTCTCGGTCGCGCCGTAGCAATTCATCAGCATCAGGCCGGGAATGGTCGCCTTGAGCTTCTCGATGGTGGCGACCGGCATCGGCGCGCCGCCGAAGCCGCCGATGCGCCAGCTCGACAGGTCGTAGCTGTCGAAATCCGGCTGCAGCAGACAGAGATTGTACATCGCCGGCACCATCACCGTGTAGGTGACGCGCTCGCGCGCGGCGAGCTTGAGATAATCGGCGGCCTTGAACTCCGGCATGATGATCAGCGCGCCACCGCAGCGGATCATGGTGGTGATGTTGGCGACGACACCGGTGACATGGCCGAGCGGCACCGCCGCAATCGATCGATCCGCGTCCGTCAATTGCAGGCAGGACACGAACACCATCGAGGAATGGACGATGTTGCAATGGGCGAGCATCGCGCCCTTCGGCTTGCCTGTGGTGCCCGAGGTGTAGAGGATCATCGCGATGTCCTCTTCATCCACGTCGCATGCCTCTTCCAGAGGCGGCAAATCCGCAAGAATGGCAAGGTCCGAAAGCGTAATATCGTCGTCCACAGCGATCCGATGTTTCAGATCTGGCACCTCGCCGGCATCGGGCAGCCGATAGGCAAGCGCCGCTTCGAAAAGCAAGAGCTTCGCGCCACAATCGGCCAGTACATAGGCGATTTCCGGTTTCTGTTGTCTCGTCGATAGCAGCACAGTCACTAGCCCAAGCTGAGCCGCAGCGAGCATTGACAACACGAATTCAATGCGATTGCCGAGCAAGAGCGCGATACGGTCGCCACGCCGCAGGCCCTTCTCGCGGAAACCCGCAGAAATTTGCGCCGCCTGGGGCACAACATCACGCCAGCGAAGACGCCGCTCACCGCAGATGAGTGCATCACCGTCAGGATTTCGCGCCGCAGCGCTCGTGACCATCTCCCATATGTTTTTAGGGCGCTCCGCGAACGCCGGCACCACCCGATCGCCAAAACGCGCCTCGAACCGCATCGGCGGGATCTGAGATTGCGACCAATCCATCGAAGGGCCCTCGGCTCGTTGCTCTTATCGGCTTCCACGCATGGACATCATGGTTTCGTCTTGTGCCGACCGGCTAGACCCCGATCACGGGAACGCCGATCACGACCGGGTGGAACGCAAAGGCCAGCGCAAGATAGGCGACGACACCGACGGCGACCGCGATCAGATCGTTGCTGACGCCGCCCACCGGGATCGGCGGGCCGCCGCCGTCGGTGCGATGTTTCAGCGAAATGCGGTCATAGACCGCCCAGCCCAGGAACGAGCCGAACAGGATGATGGAGCCAAGGTCGCCGTTGGCCAAAAGATGCGCCGCCGCCCACAGCTTGACGCCGGCCAGCATCGGGTGCTTCAGCGTCGCGTAGATGCGGCCGCGCAAATAAGAGGCGACCACCAGGATCACCGCGGGCAGCATCAGGGCGAGCGTGATGTGCTTCATCGCCTTCGGCGGATACCAGACGTCGATCCATCCCGTCGCACGGTAATGCGCAAAGCCCCAGATGATCAGCGCGAGACCCGCGAGCGAGACCACGGCATAGAGGATCTTGTAGGTCCCCTCACCCAGCCTTGCGATCGCGTGCGCGCGCGCCTCACGTTTGGTGGTGAACACATGGGCCGCAAAAAACAGCGCAAGCCCCAGGATCATGACCAGCAGACCCACGACATCCTCCCCTCAAGCAGCCCCCGCCAATGGCGTATCATCGATTGGCCCGCGGTCGCAACTCTCACCATGCAGGCCGGCTGTTGCGACACCTGAGCCTTTCATCCTTCGAGACGCGCGTGAAGAACGCGCTCCTCAGGATGAGGGGATAGAGCTATTTTACCAACTCGCGATTGTCGACATAGCGGATCGCGATCGGCCGCCCGGCCAGGGCGCCGGCGAGTCCACCGGTGAATTTCAGCGGCAGGCAGGCGTTCAGCGATGCGTTGATCGCATTCAGATAGGTCGTGCGGGTTTCGGCCGGAACGCCTGACGTCGCGAATGTGAGGCGCGGCGGCCCGATCAGGCCACCGGCCCTGTTGAAGCTGAAACGCACCGACATCTGCATGCCCGCGCGCATATTGTCCGATGGCGGCGACCAGCAGCTGCGCAGCTCGGCGAAGAGGTCGCCGATCGTGTCGAGATCGTGATCGGGCTTTTGATACTTTGCGCGATCGGCCTCGGACGGCACGCTTTGGATCGTCAGCTGAAGGTTCTGGCCGTAGGGATAATCGATCTCCGGGATGCAGGGACCGGGTTCGAGCGGGCTGCAATAGGACGGCGTGCAGGGCCGGCCGTCGAGCACACTGCACGGCTCGTGCGCGAACGGGATCGGATTGATCTGGCGAGGACGCGCCTCGGCGGCAGCCGAGACCACGAACAGCAGAAGGATGAAGATGCCGCGCCACATGGCGTGAAATTGGCATCGCGAATGAACCGGTCAAGCCCAGACGCGTTCACATGCTCGCGCGCAATTGGCTGGGGCCCTCTACCCCTTCTTCTTGACGTCCTTGACGTTGGTGAACTCGATGCCCTCGGCGCGCTCCTTGGTGTAGCCGAGATAGAACTCGTTCCGCGCGAGATAGACGGGATCGCCGTCGACGTCGTCGGCGATGCTGGAGGTGTTGGCGGCGATGAAGGTGTCGAGCTTCTTGCGGTCCTCCGAGGAAACCCAGCGCGCCAGCTGGAATTCGCTGACCTCGAACTCGACCGGCAGAGAATACTCCGCCTCCAGCCGCGCCTTCAGCACGTCGAGCTGCAGCGCGCCGACGACGCCGACCAGCGCAGGCGCACCGTCGCGCGGGCGGAACACCTGCACCACGCCCTCTTCCGACATCTGCTGCAGCGCTTCCTTCAGCTTCTTCGCCTTCATCGCGTCGGTGAGACGCACGCGGCGGACGATTTCCGGTGCGAAGCTCGGCACGCCGACGAAGTTGAAATCCTCGCCCTCGGTCAGCGTGTCGCCGATGCGCAGCGTGCCGTGATTGGGAATGCCGACCACGTCGCCGGCGAAAGCTTCGTCCGCGACCGAACGGTCCTGTGCGAAGAAGAATTGCGGGCTCGACAGCGGCATGCTCTTGCCGGTGCGCACCAGCTTGGCCTTCATGCCGCGGCTGAGCTTGCCGGAGCACAGGCGCGCGAAAGCGATGCGGTCGCGGTGGTTCGGATCCATGTTGGCCTGGATCTTGAACACGAAGGCGCTCATGCGCGGATCGGTGGCCTCGACCCTGCGCTGGTCGCTGTCCTGCGCGCGCGGCTCCGGCGCGAACTTGCCGAGGCCTTCCAGGAGGTCGCCGACGCCGAAATTGCGCAACGCGCTGCCGAAATAGACCGGCGTCAGATGGCCCTCGCGGAACGCATCGAGCTCGAACGGTTTTGACGCTTCGGTGACGAGCTCGAGCTCGTCCTTGACCGCGGAGACGTCGAGATTGGCGTTGAGCTTGGCGAGTTCGGCGATCTCGATCTGCTGCGCTGCGCCGGTCTTGGCGCCGCCGCCTTCGAGCAGGCGCACGCCGCCATTGACGACGTCGTAGGTGCCGAGGAAGTCGCGGCCGCGACCGACCGGCCATGTCATCGGCGTGGTGTCGAGCGCCAGCGTCTTCTCGATCTCGTCGAGCAGCTCGAACACGTCGCGGCTCTCGCGGTCCATCTTGTTGATGAAGGTGATGATCGGAATATCCCGAAGACGACACACCTCGAACAGCTTTCGGGTGCGCGCCTCGATGCCCTTGGCGGCGTCGATCACCATGACGGCGGAATCGACCGCCGTGAGCGTGCGATAGGTGTCCTCCGAGAAGTCCTCGTGGCCCGGCGTGTCCAGGAGGTTGAACACGAGGCCTTCGAACTCGAAGGTCATCACCGAGGTCACGACCGAGATGCCGCGCTCGCGCTCGATCTTCATCCAGTCCGAACGCGTGTTGCGCCGCTCGCCCTTGGCCTTGACCTGACCGGCGAGGTTGATGGCGCCGCCGAACAGCAGCAGCTTTTCGGTCAGCGTGGTCTTGCCGGCGTCGGGATGGGAGATGATCGCAAACGTGCGCCGCCGCGCCACTTCCGCGGCAAGCGGGGAACGGGCCGGCGATTCGGCTGTGGTGGTGGCGATGTCGGACATGGCGGCAGCGTGTGGCAGGGAAAGCGGGCCTGATCAAGCCTCATTTGGTGATTGCGGAGCCTTCCAGCCAGCCCCATATCGGCCTTGGCCATACTGGCCTTGGGGGGAGGACGGCCTCCCCGCCCATCAGCATGTCAGCCGCGGGGACGACCCTGCCTTGAATGGAGGGTCGTCATGGCCTGGAGCATCCTGTTCGTCGCGGGCCTTCTCGAGATCATCTGGGCGATCGGGCTGAAATACACCGAGGGCTTTACCAGGCTCGTTCCGTCGGTCGTCACGCTCGCAGCCATGGCCGGCAGCGTCATCCTGCTCGGATTTGCGCTCAAATCCCTGCCCGTTGGAACCGCCTATGCGGTGTGGACCGGCATCGGCGCAGTCGGCACCGCGACGCTTGGCATCGTCCTGTTCGGCGAGCCGGCCACCGCCCTCCGTCTCGCCAGCATCGGGCTGATCGTCGCTGGGATCGTCGGGCTGAAGCTGGTTACTTGACGAAGAGCTTGACCGCCCACCAGGTCAGCGCCGCGACGATGGCCGAGGCCGGCATCGTGATGACCCAGGCATAGACGATGGAGCTGGCGACGTTCCAGCGCACCGCCGAGAGGCGCCGGGCAGCGCCAACGCCGACGATGGCGCCGGTGATGGTGTGGGTGGTCGAGACGGGAACCCCGAGATAGGTCGCCATGAACAGGGTCGCCGCGCCGCCGGTCTCGGCGCAAAAGCCCTGCATTGGGGTCAATTTGGTGATGCGCAGGCCCATGGTGCGGACGATGCGCCAGCCGCCCATCAGCGTACCCATCGCCATTGCGGCCTGGCACGACAGCACCACCCAGAAGGGAACGAAGAATTCGCCACCCAGATGGCCCTGCGAATAAAGCAGCACGGCGATGATACCCATGGTCTTCTGCGCGTCGTTGCCGCCGTGACCGAGCGAATAGAGCGAGGCAGAGGCGAATTGCAGGATGCGGAAGGCGCGATCGACCGCGAAGGGCGTGGAGCGCACCGAAGCCCAGGAGACGATCGCAACCAGCACCATCGCGAGCAGGAAGCCGACGAGCGGAGACAGCACGATTGCGATCACCGTCTTGGACAATCCGCTCCAGACCGCCGCCGAAAGACCGGCTTTGGCCACGCCGGCACCAAACAAGCCGCCGATCAAGGCGTGAGATGAGGAGGACGGGATGCCGAGCGCCCAGGTTACGAGGTTCCAGACGATGGCGCCGACCAGGGCTGCGAAGATCACCTGGGCATCGACGATCGCGGGATCGATGATGCCGGTGCCGATGGTCTCGGCGACGTGCAGCCCGAACACCATGAACGCGACGAAATTGAAGAACGCGGCCCAGAATACCGCGAATTGCGGCCGCAGCACGCGGGTCGAGACGATGGTCGCGATCGAATTGGCGGCGTCATGCAGGCCGTTCAGGAAATCGAACAGCAGCGCGACGGCGATCAAGCCGACCAGGACAGGAAGACCCAACGCGGCATCCACAGCGGCCCTGCCCTATACTTGCTCGATGACGATGCTGTTGATCTCGTTCGCAACGTCATCGAAGCGATCCGCCACCTTTTCGAGGTGGTCGTAGATCTCGACGCCGACGATGAAGTCCATCGCATTGCCGTCGCGATGCTTGAGAAACAGCTCCTTCAGGCCGATGTCGTGGAGATCGTCGACGCGGCCCTCGAGCTTGCCGAGCTCCTCCGTGATCGCGGTCAGCATGGCGACGTTCGGGCCGATCGATTGCATCAGCGGCAGCGCGCGGCCGACCAGATTGGCGCATTCGATCAGAAGCCCGCCGATCTCGCGCATCGGCGGCTCGAAGGTGCGGACCTCGAACAGCATCACCGCCTTGGCCGTCTGCTGCATCTGGTCGATGGCGTCGTCCAACGACGTGATCAGGTTCTTGATGTCGCCGCGGTCGAACGGGGTGATGAAGGTGCGGCGCACCGCCGTCAGCACCTCTCGAGTGATGTTATCGGCGTCGTTCTCGAACTGGTTGACGCGCTGGCAATAGACCGGCGTCTCCTCGCCCCCGTTCAGCATGCCCTGGAGCGCGATGGAACCCTGGATCACCGTTTGGGCATGCCGGTCGAACAGGTCGAAGAACCGTTCTTCCTTGGGCAGGAAAGCACGAAACCATCGCATCATGGGGGTAGGTTACCGGTTGGAAATGGCCCGGCCCGAGGGACCGTCATGAAACTGTCATAGACCATTTTCGATCCGCGCGCGTGTCATCTCACGCCCGCGGAGCCGGGTCATCCACCGCTTTCAAGCGGCCGGTAAACTGATTTTGAATCAGATAGTTAGAGCGATCGCCGGAAGTAATGCGCGATTTCGCCGATGACGCCGCGGCGGAAGGTGAGCACGCAGACCACGAAGATCGAGCCCTGGATCACCGTCACCCACTGGCCGAAGCCGGCGAGATATTGCTGCATGGCGATGATCGCGAAGGCACCGACCACGGGGCCGAAGATGGTCCCGAGGCCGCCGACCAGCGTCATCAGCACGACCTCGCCCGACATCGACCAGTGGACGTCGGTGAGCGAGGCGTTCTGCGCCACGAACACCTTCAGCGCACCGGCAAATCCGGCCAGCGTTCCCGACAGCACGAAGGCCAGGAACTTGTACTGGTCGGTGCGGTAGCCGAGCGAAATCGCGCGCGGCTCGTTCTCGCGGATCGCCTTCAGCACCTCACCGAACGGCGAATTGATGATGCGGAAGATCAGCAGGAAGCCGGCGAGAAACCCGACCAGCACGACGTAGTAGAGCACCGTCGGCTTGGACAGATCGAAGACGCCGAACATGTGTCCCTGCGGGATGCCCTGGATGCCGTCCTCACCGTGGGTGAACGGAGCCTGCAGGTAGATGAAGTACAGCAGCTGCGACAGCGCCAGCGTGATCATCGAGAAATAGATGCCCTGACGGCGGATCGAGATGTAGCCGGTGATCAGCGAGAGCAAGAAAGCCGCGGCGATGCCGACGAGGATGCCGAGTTCGGGCGGCAACGCCCACACTTTCAGCGCATGCGCGCAGCAATAGCCCGCGGTCCCCAGAAACATGGCGTGTCCGAATGACAACAGGCCGCCATAGCCGATCAGCAGATTGAAGGCGCAAGCGAGCAGCGCAAAGCACAGCGCCTGCATCACGAAGAACGGGTAGACGCCCGTGAATGGCACCGACGCCAGCAGCAGCGCCATCAGTACGAAAGCGATCATCTCGTCGCGCATCGCGCGAGGGGTCACCGGCAGCCTGTCGTCCGTCAGGGTTGTCATATCAAGCTGCCCTTCCCGTCAATCCCGTTGGCTTCACCAAGAGCACCAGCACCATCAGCACGAACACGACGGTGTTGGAGGCCTCGGGGTAGAAGTACTTGGTCAGTCCCTCGATCACCCCCAGCGCGAAGCCGGTGATGATGGAGCCCATGATCGATCCCATGCCGCCGATCACGACCACCGCGAATACCACGATGATGAGGTCGGCGCCCATCAGGGGGCGCACCTGGTTGATCGGCGCCGAGAGCACGCCCGCGAGCGCGGCAAGGCCGACGCCGAGGCCGTAAGTGAGCGTGATCATGCGCGGCACGTTGACGCCGAAAGCGCGCACCAGCGTCGGATTTTCGGTAGCGGCGCGCAAGTAGGCGCCGAGCCGCGTCTTCTCGATCAGGAACCAGGTCGCGATGCACACCACCAGCGAGAAGACGACCACCCAGCCGCGGTAGATCGGCAGGAACATGAAGCCGAGATTCATGCCGCCCTTGAGCTGATCCGGAATGGCGTAAGGCAGGCCGGAGGAGCCGAAATAGTTCTGGAACACGCCCTGCACGATCAGCGCGATGCCGAAGGTCAGGAGCAGGCCGTAGAGATGGTCGAGCCCGGTCAGCCATTGCAGCATGGTCCGCTCCAGGATCATGCCGAAGATGCCGACGATCACCGGCGCGATCAGCAGCGCCCACCAGTAGTTGATGCCGCCGAGGCTCAACAGGAAATAGGCAACGAAGGCGCCCATCATGTAGAGCGCGCCATGGGCGAAATTGATGATGTTGAGCATGCCGAAAATCACGGCAAGCCCGAGACTGAGCAGCGCGTAGAACGAGCCGTTGATCAGTCCCACAAGTAGCTGAGCGTATAGAGCCTGCATCGATCCCGCACCCGGTCCCTTCGGCGTTCCCTGAAAGTCGCCCGCGGGCCTTAAGGCCCCGCGGGTTGTTATCTTACTTCTTCAAGAGCGCGCACTTGCTCTCGGACAGCGGCGTGAAAGCCTGGTCGCCCGGCACCGTGCCGACCAGCTTGTAGAAGTCCCACGGCCCCTTGGATTCGGAGGGCTTCTTCACCTCGAACAGATAGGCGTTGTGGATGGTGCGGCCGTTGGGCTGGATCTCGCCCTTGCCGAACAGCTCGTCCTCCGTCGGCATCGACTTCATCTTCTCGACGACCTTGACGCCGTCATGGGGATTGCCGCCGAGCGCATCGAGCGCCTTGAGATAGTGACGCACGCCCGCATAGACGCCGGCCTGCACCATGGTCGGCATCGCGCCGTTCTTCATCTTCTCGCCGAAACGCTTCGAGAACGCCCGGGTCTGGTCGTTCATGTCCCAGTAGAACGTCTCGGTGAAGTTGAGGCCTTGCGCCGTCTCCAGACCGATCGCCTTGACGTCGGTCAGGAAGAGCAGCAGCGCCGCGAGCTTCTGGCCGCCCTTGCCGATGCCGAATTCGGCTGCCTGCTTGATCGTGTTGGTGGTGTCGCCGCCGGCATTGGCAAGACCGATGATCTTTGCCTTGGACGACTGCGCCTGGAGCAGGAACGAAGAGAAGTCCGGCGTGTTCAGCGGATGCTTGACGCCGCCGACCACCTTGCCGCCGTTGGCGGTGACGACCGCGCTGGTATCGCGCTCGAGCGCGGCACCGAAGGCGTAGTCCGCAGTCAGGAAGAACCAACTGTCGCCGCCCGCCTTCACCAGCGCCTGGCCGGTGGTGTGGGCCAGCATGTAGGTGTCGTAGGTCCAGTGCACGGTGTTGGGCGAGCACTGCGCGTTGGTGAGGTCGGAGGTCGCCGCGCCCGAATTGATGTAGACGCCGTTCTTTTCCTTGACGACGTTGTTGACGGCAAGTGCCACGCCGGAATTCGGCACGTCGACGATGATGTCGACCTTGTCGACGTCGAACCACTGCCGCGCGATCGCGGTGCCGATGTCGGGCTTGTTCTGGTGATCGCCGGAGATGATGTCGATCTTCCAGCCCTTCGCAGCCAGACCGGAATCCTCAACGGCCATCTGTGCGGCAAGCGTCGAGCCGGGACCGCCGAGGTCGGCGTAGAGGCCGGACTGATCGGACAGCGCGCCGATCTTGACGGTCTTGTCCTGCGCGGACGCGACGTTTGTCACGGCGAAGGTGAGCGCGGTGGTCAGCAGCAATGATGCAATCGAGGTCGTCTTCATGCAACTATCCTTTTTGAATTTTCTCGTTGGCAATATCAGACACCAAGATAGGTGTGGAGCTTGTCCATGTTGGCGGCAAGATCCGCATTGGAAAATCCGTCAATGATCTTGCCGTGCTCGACGACGTAGTAGCGGTCGGCGACGGTGGATGCGAAGCGGAAATTCTGCTCGACCAGGAGGATCGTGAAACCCTCCTTCTTGAGCCGCGCGATGGTGTGGCCGATCTGCTGGATGATGACGGGCGCCAGGCCCTCGGTCGGCTCGTCCAGCATCAGGAAGCTCGCGCCGGTGCGCAGGATGCGCGCGATCGCGAGCATCTGCTGCTCGCCGCCGGACAGCTTGGTGCCCTGGCTGTTGAGCCGCTCCTTCAGGTTCGGGAACAGATCGAATATCTGATCGAGCGGCAGCCCGCCTTCGCGGACCACCGGCGGCAGCATCAAATTCTCCCGCACGTCGAGACTGGCGAATATGCCCCGCTCTTCCGGGCAGAATGCGATGCCCATGCGCGCGATCTTGTCGGAGGTCGCGCGGATGATCTCCTGGTTGTTGAACTTCACCGAGCCGGTACGCTTGCCGATGATGCCCATGATCGACTTCAGCGTCGTCGTCTTGCCGGCGCCGTTACGCCCGAGCAGGGTGACGACCTCGCCCGCGTTCACGTCGAAATTGATCCCGTGCAGGATGTGGGACTCGCCGTACCAGGCTTCGAGGTTGCGGACCTGGAGGATGTTTCCGCCGGTCGCAGCCTTGGCCGGAGCCTCGGCAATCGCAGTATCAGGCATGACCGGCTCCCAGATAGGCTTCCTTGACGCGCTCGTCCTTGGTGAGCTCGCTGTAATGGCCCTGCGCCAACACCTGCCCGCGCGTCAGCACGGTGATGATGTCGGAGAGGTTGGCCACGACGCTTAAATTATGCTCGACCATCAGGATGGTGTATTTCGCCGAGATGCGCTTGATCAGCGCCGCGATCTTGTCGATGTCTTCATGGCCCATGCCGGCCATCGGCTCGTCCAGCAGCATCATCTCAGGGTCGAGCGCAAGCGTGGTTGCGATCTCCAGTGCACGCTTGCGCCCATAAGGCATCTCGACCGCGGGCGTGTTGGCAAACTCGCTGAGTCCGACGTCGTTCAGCAGATCGCGCGCGCGATCATTGAATTGGTTGAGCACGGACTTGGAGCGCCAGAAATCGAACGAGGAGCCGTGCTGGCGCTGAAGCGCGACGCGGACGTTTTCCAGCGCGGTGAGATGCGGAAACACCGCCGAAATCTGGAACGAACGAACAAGCCCCAGGCGTGCCACGTCGGCCGGGGCCATCGCGGTGATGTCCTGCCCTTTGTAGAGGATTTTTCCGGCAGACGGTTTCAGGAACTTGGTCAGAAGATTGAAGCACGTCGTCTTGCCGGCCCCGTTCGGGCCGATCAACGCATGAATGCTGCCACGGCGAACCTTGAGCGCAACGTCGCGGACGGCGAAGAAGCCCGCGAATTCCTTGCTCAAGCCTTCCGTTTCGAGAATAAACTCATCGGCCAAACAGATTTCCCCCTGCCCGCGAAAAGCGTGGCTATCCCTAGTTGCTTCGGCTTTCCGGGGGCCTTGGAGCGTATCCTTGGAGCCTGTCCCGAAACGTCGCCTCCGGGCGCGGAATATGCCGGAGGTGACGGGGGTTAGGCAAGGCGGAAAGCTGAGCAGATCAGGTCTCCGCCCGGGAGACTTATGCTCCCTTAGTCGGACCCGTTTCGATATCGCCTGCCCGGCTCGCCGGCTCGCAAGACACCGGTCGTCAAGCCGTCGTTAACGGTCTTTCGGCCCGCGCGCCAGCCTTCATAGAAAATTTTCCCGCGGGGAGGATCATGCGCGGGTTTCGAACTGCCGGGAATATTATTTTGAATTTCGCAAGCGCCGCTCCCTCCGTCGTCAAGTCGATCAGGCAGCGTGATCTCCTGAACACGTGGCTGCGACTTTATGCGCGCCAGCAGATCGCGCCGGCGGTCTGGGAATATCAGCCCGCGCGGCTCGCGGAAGAGCTGTCCGACCTCATCTATTATACGGTTGAAGCTTCGACGCCGGCGCCGCGCCTGACCATCCAGAGCGAAGGCACGCGCATCTCCCGCGCTTATGGACATACCGGCAAGGGCGTTCTGCTCGACGATTATCTCGGCCCGCGACTCGTTCCCTTCGTGATGCCGGTTTATCAGGAATGCGTGGCACGCGGACTGCCCGTCTACAGCGTTGCCGACGTCGACGACATCTACGGGCGCATCGTCGCGTATGAACGGCTGCTGCTGCCTTTCCAGACCGGCGGCCAAGTCTGCCACATCATCGCCTCGGTCAAGACCTTCTGCGAGGACGGTGGCTTCGAGATCAAGAATCTGATGCGCGGAAATGACGCGCTGCCGCGCCCGAAACTGCGTGCCGTGATCGATCGCGATCTGTTCCATCGCGCGCCTGGCCGCATCGCGACGGCCGATATCGTCGAATTCGCGGACCAGGCGGCTCCCGGAATCACCACCGAGATCGTCGAGCTGAACTAGTCTCAACGCGCCTTGGCGCCGACTTCCTTGGCATAGATGTCCGGCTTGAAGCCGACCAGCAGCTTGCCGCCGATCTCCAGCACCGGCCGCTTGATCATCGATGGTTGCGCTAGCATCAGCGCCAGCGCCTTCTTCTCGGTGACGCCTTCCTTGTCGGAATCGGGCAGCTTCTTGAACGTCGTGCCGGCGCGGTTGAGCAGCGTCTCCCAGCCGACCTTGTCGCTCCACTGCTTGAGCTTGTCCTTGTCCACGCCTGCCGCCTTGTAGTCGTGGAATTCATACGCGATGCCGTGGGTGTCGAGCCAGGCGCGCGCCTTCTTCATGGTGTCGCAGTTCTTGATGCCGTAGATGGTGGTGGGCAAGATGTTCCTCGCGCATGGCGTACGTGATGTTCGCAGCGTTGTACGCAACTCCGCCGCGCGCCACAATATTGCGAACGACACCACTCGCCGAACGGACATCCCATGCACGTCACCCACGATCCCGCAGCCGCCGCCACGCCGACCATCGACTTCAGCAGCTTCCTCGCGGTCGATATCCGCGTCGGCACCATCGTCGATGCAAAGCCGTTTCCGGAGGCACGCAAGCCGGCCTTTCGGCTGTGGATCGACTTCGGCCCGGTGATCGGGGTGCGCAAGAGTTCGGCCCAGATCACCGAGAACCATCCGCTCGATACGCTGGTGGGACAACAGGTCGCCGCCGTGGTCAACTTCCCGCCGCGCCAGATCGGGCCCGTCATCTCGGAGATGCTGACGCTCGGCTTCCCCGATGCCGACGGCAAGGTCGTGCTGGTGCAGCCGAGCAAGCCGGTGCCGAACGGCGGACGGCTGTTTTGATCTCTCAGGGCCGCTGCGGAATGTTCAACCCACGCTGCACCGCCGGGCGCGCCAGCCCACGTTCGAGCCAGGCTCCAACCGATTTGAACTGGGTGAATTCGACCAGATCGCCGGCGCCGTAGAAACCGATGAGATTGCGCACCCAGCCGAGCATCGAGATGTCGGCGATGGTGTAGTCGTCATCCATGAACCATTGCCGTCCCGAAAAATGCGCCTCCATCACGCCGAGCAGGCGCCTGGCTTCGGCGACGTAGCGGTCGCGCGGACGCTTGTCCTCGAAATCCTTGCCGGCGAATTTATGAAAGAAGCCGACCTGGCCGAACATCGGCCCGATGCCGCCCATCTGAAAGTGCACCCACTGGATGGTCTGGTAGCGGCGCGCAGCATCCTCGGGTAGAAGCTTGCCGGTCTTTTCCGCGAGGTATTGCAGGATCGCCCCAGACTCGAACAGCGGCAGCGGCCTGCCGCCGGGCCCGTTGGGGTCGAGGATCGCCGGGATCTTGCCGTTCGGATTGAGCGAGAGGAATTCCGCCGTCTTCTGATCGTCCTTGCCGAAATCGACGAGATGGACCTCGTAGGGAAGCCCGATCTCTTCCAGCATGATCGAGACCTTGACGCCGTTCGGCGTCGGCAGCGAATAGAGCTGTAGCAGCTCGGGATGTTTGGCCGGCCAGCGCTTGGTGACGGGGAAGGCGGCGAGATCTGACATCGGCACTCCGGCTGCGTTCGTGAGACGCCGCCCAATCTAGGCCGGCCGACCGGCGGCGCAAGGCCGAGCAGTTGTCAGTTCAACGCCTGAGATCACAACGGCCGCAGCACGTGGCTGGTGGCGTAGGCGGCGTCGCGCTGCGCGCGTTGCTCGATGAAGAGCTGGCCGGTGACGAGCAGTGCTCCGGTGAAAACGAGCGCGAGCATCGCGGTGGCGAACTGACTGGCATCATTCATCGCAAGAGCTTCTCCGGCATCTGCTCGGACGGGAACGCGGATCGACAGGCGCCAGTTCCTGCATGCTTCAAATAAATTGCCGCTTTTTCCCGAACGAGCGGCGGCTCGCTCTCAATAATTGATCTCCATCCGCAACCCGCGCGGATCGATCTCCTCGCCGCCGACACGCTGTGTGCTGTCGCGCGCCGCCAGCGCGCAGGCACAGGCGTCGATGAGATCGTCGCGACCGATGCCGGTGCCGTGGCGAAGCATTAGCCATCTTTCGACCTTGGTGAAGCCTCGCTCTTTCAGGAGGGCAACGCGCTGCTCGCGGCCTTGCGGCGACGTCTTCGGTTCAAGCCGCACTCGTCCTGCGAGATTCCAGAAAATCAATTCCGGATGCGCTTCGCGGATCGTGGCCTGCCGCGCCGGCGTCATGACATCGTCGACTTCCCTGATCTTGTCCCTGATATTCCACAGCTGCGCCGACACACCCCTGCCCTTGCCTTCATGCATCCAGTAGTAACGGTTGGCCTCAGCCATGTCGGTGAACGTCCAGAGATCCCGGCGTGCACCGAGAAACACGGCGGGGCCAACCAACTCGCGCGCACGCCGGTCGCAGGCGCGATAGCCGGCCGGATTCAATCCGATCGGCATGTCGATCATCGCACGCGCATGCGGCATCGCGAGCAGGCGCGTCAGGCCCGGTGAATAGTCGAAGCCGTGATCGCCGCGCCCATCGATCCAGACAGCGACCCAGCCGAAGCGAAATCCGTCGAGGCCGAGATAGGCTGACACGTCCCGCCTCACCCCACGCGGTCAGCCCCCGACGGCCTGATAGGCCAGACGCTTGAACTCGAAAAAGAACGGATTCCAGAAGCCCATGTAACGCTGGGCCATCAGGACGCCCGCGGTATTGGCCTGCGGGCAGATCCACCAATGGGTGCCGGCAAGGCCGCCCCACTGGAATTCACCGGTAGAGTTCGGCGGATCAAACGGCGTCGGCGCGAAGGTGACGGCGCCGCCGAGGCCAAAACCCTTGCCGGGAATCGGGCCGAGATTGGCGAAGCGGATGGTCTGCCCCGCCGGGAGCTGGTTCGTCATCATCTGCCGGAGCGTCTCCGGCTTCAGCAGCGCATCCGAACCCGGCAGCAGCGCGCGGACCAGCGCGAGCATGTCGGGCAAGGTCGAGACCAGACCGCCGCCGCCCGAGAGCCGCGGGAACGGCTGTCGATAGGCTTGCGGAAACGGCAGATTGTCGGCCCGCGTGAGGCCCGGCTTCATGGGATCGAGCACGTCGGCGCCGGTGTAGAGCGCAACCAGCCTGCCCTGCTGCGCCTCGGGAACGTGGAAGCCGGTGTCGGTCATGCCCAGGACATCGAAGATGCGCGCCTGGAGGAAGGCATCGAGCGGCTGGCCGGAGACGACCTCCACGATACGGCCGAGCACGTCGGTAGCCACCGAATATTCCCAGGCCGTGCCGGGATGATAGGACAGCGGCAGATCGGCCAGCTTGTCGATCATGTCGGAGAGCGGCGTCAACGGATTGAGCACGCGCGCTTCGTTATAGCCTTTGAACAGCACCGAGCCGGGATCGAAGATGCCGTAGCTGAGGCCCGCGGTGTGGGTCAGGAGCTGCCGGATCGTGATCGGGCTCTTCGCCGGCTCGACATCGGCAAGGCTGGAAGCGCCCGGCTTCAGCACCTTGCGACCAGCGAGTTGCGGCAGGAATGTCTCGACCGAATCATCGAGCCCGATGCGGGTCTCCTCGACCAGCAGCATGATCGCACAGGTGACGAATATCTTGGTGTTGGAGAAGGCGCGGAAGATATGGTCGGGCCGCAGAGCAGTGTTCGCCTCGCGATCGGCAAAGCCGACGCATTGCTGATCGACCAATTCGCGCCCGCGCAGCACGGCCCAGGATGCACCCGGAATGATCTCCTGATCGACGTAACGTTGCATCGCCGTCCGCACGGCGGAAAAATCGGTCGTTCTGGCGTCCATGTGTTCCCCCGAAGTCTGGTTGGGACGGATATAGCGAATTTTTACTGGAAATGAAGGGCGCCTATCCTTCCCTCATCAACGCCGTCACGTACAGCCGACGCCGAATCCGCATGCCCTGCCGCTGGTACAGCGCAATCGCCGAATTGTTGTTCGAAAACACGTGCAGGAACGGAATTTCGCCGCGCGCCTCGATCCGTCGCGCCACCGCCGCGAGCAGCGCTTGCGCATAGCCGCGCCCGCGATAGTCGGGATGCACGCACACCGCCGTCATCTCGACGAACTGTCCCGGCTTCATCCGCTCGCCCGTCATCGCGACCAATTCGCCGCCTGCGCGAATGCCAAGGAACGTGCCGAGCTCGTGGGTGCGCAGCGCGAATGGACCCGGCTTCGTCAGCTCCGTCAGCGCCATCATCGCGGGCACGTCGGCAGCTCCCAACCTGACGATCTCGGCGTCGCGCAACGGACTGTCGGCGGGCGAGCCGATCATCTGCTCGCCGGTCTCGGCCAGCACGACCTTGAATCCGGAGGGAATTTCGACCGGCTCCGGCGTGAACAGTGCGGCGACCTGCGAGCCCGACATGAGATCGCCGAGCGCTGCAAAACTTGCCGCGGACATGTCGACCATGTCGGCGAACGGCGTCATGTCGACGGGATAGCGGCGGGCTAGCGGACCGCCCTCGGCCAGATGCTTGTGGCTTGTCGTCAGCGCGCTCCAGATCGGGCGATCCAGCAGCGCCTCATCGCTTCCAGACACCGGACTAATCCTTGTCGAAGCTGACGATGACGGCAGCATTCGCGATCAGGATGGGATCGTTGGCCACTTCCGTGGCCGAGGGAATTTCCAATCCGCCCTTGACCGCGGTGACGGTGACGGTGCCGTAAGGCAGCTCCTTGGCCACCGCCTCCTTGTCGACGGCTTCCGGATTGGGCACCGCGATCGTGACGTCGACGAACATGTCGTTCGCAGTCTTGCCGATCATCCGGAAGAAGCCGAGGCTCGAATGCCGGATGGCATTCGATACCGCGCGCTTGGCCGCCTTGGTGGCGTCCCTGCCGTGGACGTCGACGCCCATGCCCATCTCGGTAACGCAGCGAATGCGGGTCATTTGATATTCCTCTTGGCTTGGTGATTGCGAATGTCGGCGATCGGGGATCGCGACACAAGTGTTCCTCTCGTGTCCCGGACGCGCTGCAACGCTCTCGGCGTTGCTGCGCAGAGCCGGGACCTGGAAAGGCACGAGCGTGGGCCCCGGCTCTGCAGCGCACCGCCGAAGTGGCGCTGCGCAGCGTCGGGGCACGAGGCTGCAATTTTCAAGCCTTCGCCTTCTCATGCGCCCGCAGCTCGTCGACCAGCACCCGCACGTTCTCCGAATAGTCGATCGGGATCACGACCAGATGCACGCCGCCCTGCTTGAAGGCGGCATCGAGCGTCGGACCAAAACTGTCGATGTTCTCGATCCGATGCCCCTTCGCCCCGTATGCCTTCGCATACAGAACGAAGTCGGGATTGCCGAAGGTCATGCCGTAATCGGCGAAATGATCGACGGCCTGCTTCCAGCGGATCATGCCGTAGGCGTTGTCCTCCAGCACCAGCACGACGAGGTTGAGCTTGAGACGGATGGCGGTCTCCATCTCCTGGCTGTTCATCATGAAGCCGCCGTCGCCGGCGACCGCGAGCACGCGGCGGTCGGGATAGAGCATCGCGGCCATCATCGCCGACGGCAGGCCGGCGCCCATGGTCGCCAGCGCATTGTCGAGCAGCAGCGTGTTGGCGACGCGGGTGCGGTAGTTGCGCGCGAACCAGATCTTGTACATGCCGTTGTCGAGCGCGACGATGCCGTTCTCGGGGATCATCTGGCGGATGTCGTGCACGATGCGCTGCGGCGTCGGCGGCCAGCGCGCCTCGGTGGCGCGGTCGGCGATGTGCCCCAGGATTTCCTCGCGCAGCGGCAGCAGCGCCGCAGCCTGCGGCAGCTTGCCCTCGAGCCGGTCGGCGAGCAGCTCCAGGCTCGGGCCGACATCGCCGACAACCTCGGCGTCCGGAAAATAGACCTGCTCGACACTGGCCGACGTGTAGCTGACGTGAATGACCTTCGGCCCCGATGGCCCCATGATGAAGGGCGGCTTCTCGATCGGGTCGTGACCGATCGCGACGATCAGGTCGGCGGCATCGATGGCGTCGTGGACATAGTCGCGCTCGGACAGTGCGGCGGTGCCCATGTAGAGATTAGTGCCGCCGGGCACGGTGCCCTTGCCCATCTGCGTGGTGAAGAACGGAATGCCGGTCCGCCGCACGAAGCTCGCGATGCCGTGCGTCGAACGCGGCCGGCTGGTCGCAGCCCCCATCATCACCAGCGGGTGTTTCGCAGCCAGGATCATCTCTGCGGCGCGGTCGAGCGCGGTGCGATGGGCGACCGGGATCTCGATCGGATGGACCGGGATCACGGGGACATCAGGCACCTCGTCCCCAGCGATGTCCTCGGGCAATTCGAGATGCACCGGTCCGGGCCGCTCCTCCATCGCCACGCGAAAGGCGTCGCGCACCACGGTCGGAATGCTGCAGGCACTGATGATCTGCCGCGACAGCTTCGTCAGCGGCTTCATGGTCGCGACCACGTCCACGATCTGGAAGCGCGCCTGCCGGCTGCTCATGATCGGCTTCTGCCCGGTAATCAGGATCATCGGCATCGCGCCGAGATGCGCATAAGCCGCGCCGGTGGACAGGTTGAGCGCGCCGGGGCCGAGCGTGGACAGGCAAACGCCGGGCTTGCCGGTCAGCCGGCCATGCGTGGCCGCCATGAAGGCAGCAGCCTGCTCGTGACGGGTCAGGACCAGCTCGATCTTGGAGGTGCGCAGCGATTCCACGAGATCGAGATTCTCCTCGCCGGGAACGCCGAAGATGCGATCGACACCTTCATTCTCCAGCGCCGCGACAAACAGGTCCGATCCCTTCGCCTTGCGTTCCTGCCCGCTCATGTCGCCTCCACTTTGCACTCTCCCGAGTTCCATGGGAGTACGCATATGGTAGCGGTCTGTCGTGCGGGCACAACTCACAATGCGGCGTGGTCTGTGATGCGCAATGCTCGTTCCGTCATCCTGAGGCGCGAGCTCGGCAGCGCAAGCGCGCTACCCGTGCGAGCCTCGAAGGATGAACGGCCGAGATGCAGCCGGGCCGTCGCCCTTCGAGGCTTGATCAGCCGCGCAGTTGCGCCGCTGATCGCGCACCTCAGGGTGACGGTGACAGATTGGCGCTATGACAATTTTCGATTTCAAAACCGCAGACACGCAATCGCGTCCTCGCGGCGTGTCTCGCCCGAGTTTTGCTTCATCTCGACACCCTCATGTCAGAGGGCGCAGGGAAGGCCGGGTGCCGGCTGGCACCCACGGTCCACTGTGCGAAGGTTGCGCTACAAGAGGCTGCACAGCGGCATACAGGTGAAGCCAAAACATCCGGCCTTCCCTGCGCAGTGGTTTGACGGCTTATGCCGAGCTCTCCCCGGGGAGCGATGCACTATTGCCCCCGTCGCCTTGCGGCTGACGATGCGCGCGCCCGGTTGGGCGTCACACATCACCGCAATGCTTGAACGCCAGCCTGCGGGCGTCAGGACCACACGGTTTTGCCGTACGCAATCGCATCGGTCGTGCGCGCGCCGGCTGTCGCTCACGGTTGCCCGCCCTGCGATGCCCCTCGCGCCGATGCTGCCTGCGTCCACCGCAGCTCACCCCACGTTTCGTGACGATCGCGATACGCCCCTCTGACCGGGGTGAGGTGGCGCATGAATACGCCAAAGCCGAATTTCGGTAAAGTGGAACTTTTTTGTTCCCACGGATTGACCCGTTGATTGTGTGCTTTGCTCGTCGCAACGCAAGGGGTTGTAGCCTGCAAGGACGCGACGAACTGCCCCCCTCCTTCGCAGCCTCGCCTCGGCAAAAAGCCCGCGATCCAAGCGGCAGCTTCGGGCTAACCAGACGACACCAGGGCGCACCGAGCGCTCTCCGGAACGTGATGGGATGATCACTATCCTCCCATTGGACTTTTGCTGCACCGCACCTAATTCAGCCGCAAAGCCCATTCGAGATGGAGTGTTTCATGAGCAAGTCCAACACCACCGCTTCAGCCAAAGCACATCGCTACGAACTCGTCCATAGCGATGGCGCCGACTTCGTCGCGTACCAGCGCCGTCGCGAGGACGGACTGTGGCAGACTTTTGCGACCTGGATGATTCCGCGAGCGATCTGCAACTAGATCGGCGATCACTCAGCCCGCTGCCGTTGACCAGGGCATGATGCCTGACTAAAGTCAGGCATCATGCTGGATCCCGTCTCTCGCGTCCGCCGCTTCAACCGTGCCGTGACCTCCGCCGTCGGCGCGCTCGACACCTCGTTCCTGGGACGCGGCCGGCCGCTGGGCGCCGCACGCGTGCTGAATGCGATCGGCCACGGGCGCCCGGACGTGGCGGAGATCCGCGACTATCTCGGCCTCGATTCCGGGCTGATGAGCCGGCTGTTGCGCGGCCTCGAGGACGAAGGGTTGGTCGAGACTGTCGCGCACGACGGCGATGCAAGGCGCCGGGTGGCGAAGCTGACGCGCACGGGCAGGCGCGAGTTCGCGGCCTATGAAGCGCTGTCAAACAAACAGGCCGAGAGCTTCATTGCAGGGCATTCGCAGCGCGAGGCGCTGCTGGCGGCGATGGACTTGATTGCCTCGGCGCTGACGCGCGAGCGCGTCACGTTGGACGAAGCGGACCCGCAGAGCGAGGAAGCCCGCTACTGCCTCGGCGAGTACTATGCCGAGCTCGGCCGCCGCTTCAAGCAGGGCTTCGACGTCTCGCTGTCGCGCGACCCTGACGCGAAGGATATGCGCCGGCCGCGCGGCACGTTCATCGTCGCAATCTCGGACACGCTGCCAATCGGCTGTGTCGGCCTGAAGGGCACCGATCACGGCTACGCCGAAATCAAGCGTCTGTGGGTCGCGCCCGCCGCGCGCGGATTGCGGCTCGGCCGGCGCCTGATGGATGCTGCCGAAAGCGCCGCGCGCGAGCTCGGCATCACGCTGCTGCGGCTCGACACCAACAGCGCGTTGCCCGAGGCCGGCCAGCTCTACCGCAGCACGGGCTGGCGCGAGATTCCGCGCTTCAATGACGATCCGTATCCGGATCTGTTCTTCGAAAAACGCCTCTGAGCGGGGACCGGCTCGCGATGTCAGCGCGTTAGGATCGAAGCCGCAAGGAGCTTCGATATGTCCAGGGACGATCTCGCCGACCTCTACCGCGCCTACATCGCCTGCCTGAACCGGCAGGACTGGCCGTCGCTCGGCCGGTTCAGGCATGATGATGTCATTCACAACGGCCGGCCGCTGGGTCTCTCCGGCTATCGCGCGATGCTGGAACGGGACTTTCGCGAGATTCCGGACCTGCGCTTTGTCATCGCGCTGCCGCTCTCGGATCCGCCCCATATCGCGGCGCGGCTGCAGTTCGATTGTGCGCCGGTCGGGACGTACCTTGGACTTCCCGTCAATGGCCGGCGCGTCTCGTTCTGCGAGAATGTATTCTACGCGTTACAAGACGGAAAGATCCGGTAGGTCTGGTCGGTGATCGACAAAACCGCGATTGAGGCGCAGCTCTGACGCCGCGCCTCGATGCAACATCACGCGGCCGCCGGTGCCACCTCGCCTTGCTGCTTCGCGAACGGCCTGAAATTCATCGCCATCAGGAAGGCACCGAGGCCCATCGCCCAGGAAGCGATGTAGAGCCAGGCGTAGCTGGAGAAGGCGTCATAGATCAGGCCGCCGGCGAGCGGGCCCGTCGCCATGCCGAGGCTGCCGGCCATCGCCGTGCCGCCGATCACTGTGCCCATCATCTTGAGCGGAAAGTTTTCGCGGATCAGCACGGCGTAGAGCGGCATGGTGCCGGCATAGATGAAGCCGAACACGGCGCCGACGGCGTAGAAGGTCGCAAGCTGATGGGCGAAGACGTAGGCGAGCGCGCCGAACGCCTGGAGCAGCAGCCCCGAGACCAGCACGCGCTTGGCCCCGAAACGGTCGCCCATCAGGCCGAAGGCGATGCGCCCGCCGAGACCGGCAAAACCCTCGATGCTGTAGATCGTCACCGCCGCGACCAGCGGAATGCCGCAGCTCACGGCATAGCTGACGGTGTGGATGATCGGGCCGGAATGGGTGGCGCAGCAGAAGAAGTTGGTCGCGAGCAGGATGAGGAATTGCGGCGAGCGCAGCGCCTCGCTTCTCGACATCTCGTCCTGCCCGGCCCCCTCTCCCATCGGTGCGGCCACGGCCTGCGCGAGCGCCGGCGGACGGCGCACCAGGAACGAGACCGGGATCATGATGGCGCCGACCACCAGAGCCACGATCTGCATCGAGGTGCGCCAGTCATGGTTCGAGACGAGCCAGGCCGCGAGCGGCGCCATCGTCATCGGCGCCACGCCCATGCCGGCGGACACCAGCGACACGGCAAGGCTGCGATGGGTATCGAACCAGCCGGTCACGGTCGCCATCATCGGCGCGAAGATCGCAGCGCATGAGGCGCCGGTCAAAAGGCCGAACACGAACTGGAACACGATCAGGGAGGTCGCATGGCTCGCCGCGAACAGGCTGAGCGTCAGCACCGTCGATCCCGTCAGCACCACCGGCAGCGGCCCGAACCGGTCGGACAGCGTGCCCCAGACCATGCTGGTGCAGGCCATTGCCAGAAAGCCGATCGTCATCGCGCTGGAGATGCCGGTCACCGACCAGCCGGTGTCCCTGGCGATCGGCTGCAGGAACACCGGCAGCGAAAACATGCCGCCGATCGCGACGCAGCCGAGCAGGCCGCCGGCGGCGACGATCACCCAGCGATAGGTGGATGAGGTCATCTTTGTCTCCCGTGATGATCTTGTCTGATGGGAAGACGAATGGGAACTGCACCGGCCGACAGCGTCGCTCACGTTTTTGCAGGCGCGCCAAACAAAAATCGCGAAAACAACCCCATGCACAGTAGACGGCCCTGCGGGATCAAGGACTTAGCGGGCGGCGAAATGAGCCGCCCGCAGCTTGCGATGCTCGCCCTGGCTTGACGCGTCGAGGCTGGGCAAGAACTCGGCATTTTGGGGAGTTGATGTACGATTCCGTTCATGACGAATCGCACATTCAAGACCGGCGAGAGCCGAGAGCAACCCAGTCTGCTTCCTGCGCGAGTTGAGGACTATGTCGGGGCGGACAACCCGGTCCGGGCGATCGAGAGCTTCGTTGGCGTCCTCGACCTTGCCAAGCTCGGCTTTCGCCATGCTGACCGCAAGGCCGAAGGGGTCGGCCAGCCGCCTTACGATCCGGCCGATCTGCTGAAGCTGTACCTTTACGGCTACATCAACCAAATCAGGTCGTCGCGTCGGTTGGAGCGGGAAGCTGGCCGCAATCTGGAACTGATCTGGCTGCTGAAGGGATTGAAGCCAGGCTATCGGACGATCGCCAACTTCCGCAAGGAGAACTGGGCGGCTCTGAAGGCGGCCAACCGCAGCTTCGTGCTGCTGATGCGCGAGCTTGGTCTTGTCGGCGGCAGCGTTGTTGCGATTGACGGCTCGTTTTTCCATGGCGACGCCAGCAAGGCTAGTATCTTTACGCGCAAGAGGCTTGCCGATCAGATCGCAAAACTTGACCTGGAGATCGAGGCTTACGGCAAGTCCCTCGAGGACAATGATGCCGCGGAAGCCAAGAAGCCCGGCAAGGATGGGCCCGATGGTGGCAGCGCAGGTGGAGGTGACCTTGGCGCGAAGGTCGCGGCGCTGATGGCCAAGCGCTCGCGCGCACAAGCCGATCTTGCTCGGTTGGAAGAGAACGGCGAGACGCAATTGTCCCTGACCGATCCGGATGCCCGGCTTCTGGTCAAGAGCGGCCAAGGGGTCGCAGGCTATAACGTGCAGACCGCCGTCGACGACAAGCACAAGCTCATTGTCGCCAGCGAGGTGGTGAACGACAGCAGCGACGTCGGCCAGCTACATGCGATGGCCATGGCCGCAAAAGAAGCCCTTGAGGTCAAGGCCCTGCAGGTGCTGGCAGATGAGGGCTATTACAGCAGTCGCGAACTGAAGGCCTGTGAGGATGATGGCATCGTGGCCTATGTGCCGGTGCCGGAGGGCAACTCCCGGCTTGAGAAGCAAGGCCGCTTTGTCCTCAAGGACTTCAACTATGATGGCGTATCCGACACCTACCGTTGTCCCGCCGGCCAACTGCTACATCCGATGAAGAGCAGGCAGAAGAACACCAGTGGCCGCATCGAGATCCGCTACGCGGCGCGTGGGGCGATCTGCAGGACCTGTCCCCTCAAGGTCCGTTGCCTCGGCTCGAACGCGGCCTACCGGGCGATCGGTCGCTGGGAGCATGAAGACGTTCTTGAGCGTCATCGCGCACGGATGCAGGGCGCAGGCGAACTGATGCGCCGTCGTTCCGGCATCGTCGAGCATCCCTTCGGCACGCTCAAATGCCGTGCCGGCTATCGTCATTTCCTGGTCCGCGGATTCAACAAGGTTGGCGGCGAGTGGAGCTTGATGGCGCTCTGCTACAATTTCACCCGCGTGCTCAACATCCTCAGCTTCGACGCGTTCTTGGCCGCGCTCGCAAAGACGCTCGCTCCTCGCCGATGCCCCTTCGCAGCCCTCCTGCAGGGCATGAAGGTCGCTCTAGCGACGTTCTGGCGAATATTTCGGCCTCCGCTCGCAACTCCCCGGTGCGCTACCGCCTAGGACGGCCAACGACCAATTCTTGCCCAGCCTCGTCGGGCAAAACATCACGGCCCTATCCGCCAATCGCCTTCGCTTGCGTGACGTCCGCGATCAAAGCTCACATCGCCGCGCCACGGCGCCACGTACTAACGGTGAGCCAGACTGCCGAGACCAGGAAGTACAGCGCGCCGACCGCAGCATAGCCCGCGACGTTCGCGATCGACGGGATTGCAGGCATCGTGGCCTGAAAGACGAAGAAGCTGCCTGCCAGCGCCGACTGGCCACCGCTGAGCACCATCGCCCATTGCGCGCCGAAGCTGCTCCAGCGCCGGACCGCCGTGCCGAGTTGAAGCAATCCGGCAAGGATCGCCCAGGCGCCGAAGATTCCGAGCACCCAGTTCATGCTTACCCGCAGGGCCAGGATGACCGCGATGGTGGTCGCCACGCTGACCAGCACGTTCAGCGCCTGGGTGCGGTTCTGGTTCAATCCGCCGCTGCAGAACGCATCGAGATAATTGGCCGCGGCGTCCCATGCCGGATAGGCGACGAGCAACGTTGCCGCGATCGCCGCAGACGACGGCGCGACGGCAAAGGCGGCAGTGACCCAGGCAACGGAAAACGCTGCGCGAAGGAAATAGTATTGCTTCAGCCATTGCGCACGGTCGGACACATCCGAAGCCATCTCAAGATCTCTCATTGTCTTTCCTTACCTACTAGTTGGTAGATCACTTACGAAGCAAAAATCGCTTCGCCATTCCGCTCGATTGCAGCGGTGCCGATTGCGTCAGCGCCTGGGGGAAAGCCGATCCAGCAGCGGCCGGGCGATGATCCCGAACATCTTCGGATCGCCATAGGCCCGCGCCGACAGCATCGCGCCGTGAACAGTCGCCATGAATCCTTCAGCCTCAACCCGAGCCGTGCTGGAGAGCTGGAACCGTCCCTGCCGCTTACCGCGCTCCATCACCGATGTTAGCCACGACGCCAGCGCGCGGAAGTGGGCCCGGACCTCGAGCGCGACTTCCTCGGGCAGGATCGGAAGCTCGCTGGCGAGCAGCGCGCAAACGCAAAACGGAGCCGTCGCGTCCTTGATGCACATTTCCCAATACGCGACGTAGCTCTTGAGCTGCTCGCCGGGGTCCGGGACGTTGCGCTCCATGGTCGCCAGCCCCGCCTGGGCTTCCTCGCGATATCGCGACACGAGGGTGCGGACCAGGTCGACCTTGCTGGCGAAATGGTGGTGAATGCTCGGTTTGCGGATGCCGACGACGTCAGCGATGTCGGCATAGCTGAAGCCGTTGTAGCCGCCGTTGACGATCAGCGTGCGTGCGCAGGACAGGATGTCGTCGGCGGTCGAGGAAACATTGGACATGCCAGGTAACTACCTTCCAGTTGGTAGGCAATCAAGCCCCGGCGCTTCAACCATCCGTGAGCGGCAGGAGCGACCACGCCGATACCGGAGTGCTCTTGCGCGCGGGCGTGCCGGCCTCCATGCCAGGGAACGTCAAGCCACCATCAATCCACCGCCAGGACTACCTTTCCGAAACCTCCACCGCGCTCTACGCTGCGATGGGCATCGACTGCACGTTCCAGCGTAAATACCCGGTCGACCAGCGGTTTCAGCCCGCCCGACATAAACAGCGGCAGGAAATCTTCGGAGAAGCGACGAACCATCGCTCGCTTTTCATCCAGGCCGCGCGATTTCATGACGGTGCCGACCAATCGCAAGTGGTTGTGCAGCAGCAGGTTGAGCGGAATCGAGGCGACTTGCTGGCCGCTCAAAATGCCAACCTGGACCAGCGTGCCGCCGGGCCGAAGGCCGCGAAGATTGCGTGGCAGGTAGTCGCCGCCGACGAAATCGATGACGGTGTCAACGCCACGATGATCCGTCAGCCTCGCGACGGCGCTTTCGAAATCATCAGCCCGGTAGTCGATCACAGTAGCGGCGCCGATCTTGCCGACATCCGCCAACCGAGAAGCGTTCGCCGTTGCGTAGACGACGGCGCCCAGCGTGCGGGCGACCTGGACGCAGGCGGAGCCCACGCCGCCCGCGGCGCCGCGAATGAGCACGGTTTGACCTTGCCCGACGCGTGCGAGATGCGAGACCGCTTCGACCGCCGTGACGAACGATTCCATGATCGCCGCGCCCTCGACGAAAGAGACATTGCCGGGAAGCCTGACCGCCATGCGACGGTCGACCCGGGCGAACTCCGCATATGCTCCTCCGCCCACGATCGCCATCATACGTTCCCCGATCGAGACGTCGTCGACTTCGCTGCCGACGCCAACGACTTCACCGGCCAGCTCGAGGCCGAGCAAATTGCTCTCACCAAAGCTCTGGCTGCCGTAAGCGCCGTTTCGTTGAAGAATATCCGCACGGTTGACCCCTGCCGCCTTCACACGCAACAGCAGGTCCTGAGGGCGGACCTCCGGCCTCGGCACCTCGGCCAGGCGCAGAACCTCCGCCGGACCGAAGCTGTCAAAGACGACGCCCTTCATTTCGCCTGCTCCTGCGCCCGACGCGCGATGCTGGCGGCGAACAACGGCGTCTCGCGGCGATTGTGGTCGCTTCCGGCCGCCTGGCGCGAATTGGCGGCCTCTTCGAAGGAAATGCCGTGCTTGTCCAGGAATGCCATGAAGACATCGGTCGGGTGTGCCGTGACGCTGTTCGCATAGCGTGTGTGCGCTTCGTCGATGGCTTCGGCCTTCAGCTCCCAGATCACGTTGACCTGGGTCCGGCCATTCGTCGTAAACACGTCCGAGATTGAATTCATGCGGCAATAGGTCTTGCCGGCCTCTTCCGCGACATAGTGTTGGATGACCAGCCCCGTGCCGATCTGCTCGACGTTGATCATCATGCGGCGTCCGTCGTCTGTGGTGCTGACGCCGGCCGCAATGTGATCAGGCGGGCAGCAGCGCAGATATTCGGCTTCGGAGAGCGTGAACAGCCATTCGGCGATGTCCACTCGGTCGAGTGGCACATCGATGACCGCGGTATAGGCCGATTGCGACAGGATGCGATCGAGAACCTTCATGATAATCTCCTTTGATTCAATGGCCTGGGCCGGTAAGGCTCGCCTTCGAGGGAGGAGATACGGCTTTTGAGGGTTGGTGATAATGAACGTTGAGCTCGAAACCCTTTTGCGGAAGGCGCAAAGATGAAAGACCCGCGTTTTGCGGAACATCTGGCCATCTATGTCGACGTGGTTCGCGGCGGGAGCTTCTCCAGCGCCGGGCGTCATCGCGGCGTGACGCCGTCGGCCATCGTCAGGCAGATCGACGCGCTCGAGCACAGTGTCGGGGTGCCCCTGCTGGTGCGCTCGACCCGCGCGCTCGCGATGACCGATGCCGGAGAACGACTGTTCGAACGCGCGCAGCGGTTGCTCGACGACCTCGCCGACACGCACGCCGAGATCGCCGCTTTTGATGGTGCCATCGCCGGCGTTCTTCGCCTCGCCTGCTTTCCGACTTTTGGCAAGCGCTACGTGATCCCCACCCTGGAAACGGTCATGCGGGATCATCCCCGCCTCACGGTCGAGCTCGATCTCACCGAAAGGCTCGCAGATACCGTGCTTGAAAGGCTCGATGCCGTGATCCGGATCGGCGAACTTGCCGACAGCACCCTCATCGCGACCAAGCTGGCATCGCAGAACAGGATACTGGTCGCCACGCCCGCCTATCTCGATCACCAGGGCACGCCGACTGAAGCGAAAGACCTCTCCGGCCATCGGCTAATCGACAAATTGCACGGCGCCGACCTGCTGGGCTGGACCGACGTGCTTGGTCACCCCGCGGGCGCAGCGCCCGGGCCACAAGCCGTATTTCGATGCGACGACTTCGAAGCGATGCGGCTCGCGGCACTCGCCGGCATCGGCATCGCATTGCTGGCCGACTGGGTTGTCGGCACGGACGTTCGCGCCGGTTCATTGACACGAATCCCGCTCGACGGCGAAAGGTGGAATGAGGCGAAGGCCGGCGTCTATCTGTTGCGTGCCCTTGCCCAGCCATCTGCCAAATTGACGATCCTGACTGCCGCGTTGCGGGATTCAATCGGGTCGCCGCCGGTGTGGGCGTAGTTCCGGCGCTAATGACATCATGACCATCCGCCCCATCATCCGCTATCCCGACCGCCGGCTCGCGATGCCGGCCCGCCCGGTCACTGCATTCGACGACGGCCTGCGCGAGCTTGCGGCGGATCTGCTCGACACCATGCGCGCGGCGCCCGGCATCGGCATCACCGCGCCGCATATCGGTGTGCCCTTGCGGCTCGTCGTGCTCGAGCTCGACGCCAGGGAAGGCCCCCTCACCTACGTCAATCCGATCATTGAATGGACCTCACCCGAGATGATCCTCCACCGCGAAGGCAGCGTCTCGATGCCGGGGGTCAACGACGAGGTGCAGCGCCACGCGCGCGTGCGGATCAGCTATCAGGATCTCGACGGCAACGTGCGAAGCGAGGAAACGGACGGCTTGCGCGCCGTCTGCCACCAGCACGAGATCGACCAGCTCGACGGCATGTTCTGGATCCAGCGGCTGTCGCGGCTGAAGCGCGAGCGGCTGGTGAAGAAGTTCGAGAAGATGGCGCGGAACGCGTAAGCTTTGCCTGCGACGGGGACCGGACGTTGCGACCGCCAGGGCGCCGGCCCACTTCCCCGGTCGAAGCAGCGCCGCTGGCCTCGCGAGCGCCGCGGCCGGATCGGGGCATGCTGAATTGACAAAGGTCAATGCACGCGTGCCGGTCGGCGCCTAAGCACCTTCCATGGTTTGCCCGCACAAGCAACAAGCGAGTCTCGTCGCCAGAGCTGCAAGACGCGGCGCGACGCGCTTGGCTTCATCCGGACTGCCACGTTCGATCATCCGCAAAGTCGCATGACATGACCACCCAGGCACTCGGGTTCAGGCGTTCTCCGGTTGCATGGATCGGCGGCATCGCCGTCGCGATCGTCGCATGGTTCGCGATTTACCGACAACTCGAGGATTTTTCGCGAGCGGCGGTTGCGCGAATGCCGATCCCCCAGGGCAGCGCGCTCGCCTCCTCGATCGAGTTCTTCCTCTACGACACGCCCAAGGTGCTGATGCTGCTGGCCCTCGTGGTCTTTGCCATGGGGGGGGTGCGAACCTTCTTTTCGCCCGAGCACACGCGCGCGATGCTGGCGGGCAAGCGCGAAGGGCTGGGTAACATCGCCGCGGCCGGCCTCGGCGTCTTCACGCCGTTCTGTTCCTGCTCGGCGGTGCCGCTGTTCGTCGGTTTCGTCTCGGCAGGTGTTCCGTTGGGCGTGACCTTCTCCTTCCTCATTGCCGCTCCCATGATCAACGAGGTCGCACTCGGACTGTTGTTCGCACTCGTCGGGTGGCGCGTTGCCCTCACCTATCTGGCCTTCGGACTTGCCGTTGCCATCGTCTCAGGCTGGGTCATAGGCCGCCTGCATCTCGAAGGCTGGCTGGAGGAATGGGTCCGCAACGTGCGCGCGGGAGATATCGATCTCCAGCCCGACCAGATGAGCTGGGTCGATCGGTTCGAGGCCGGTTGGAATGCCGTCAAGGAGATCGTCGGCAAAGTCTGGTACTGGATCATCGCCGGGATTGCAGCCGGCGCCTTCATCCACGGCTACGTCCCTGCCGAGTTGCTGTCGAGGATCATGGGTGCCGACGCGTGGTGGTCCGTGCCGGCCGCGGTCGCCCTCGGCATCCCCATGTATTCCAATGCAGCCGGCATCATCCCGGTGGTCGAGGCCTTGCTGGGCAAAGGCATGGCGCTCGGTACCGTCCTTGCCTTCATGATGTCGGTGATCGCGCTGTCGCTTCCCGAAATGATCATCCTGCGCAAGGTGCTGAGCCTGAAGCTGATCGCGGTGTTTGTCGCCGTCGTCGCCTGCGGAATCCTTGCGGTCGGATTTCTCTTCAACGTCCTGTTTTCCTGAAAGGATCGCGTCATGAAAGACATCAAGGTGCTCGGCCCGGGCTGCGCCCGCTGCAAGACGACCGAAGAGATGGTCAAGGCCGAGGCGGCGAATCTCGGCATCGAGGTGGCCGTCGAGAAGATCACCGACTACGAGGCGATCGCCAAATTCGGCGTCATCTCGACCCCGGGCATCGTCATCGACGGCAAGGTCGTCCATGCCGGTGGCCTGCCCAAGACGGATGACCTTCAGCGCTGGCTCCAGGCGTGACATAGGCGACCGCGCGGCGCGCAGCCGTCGGCTAGTCCACCGACGCATCTCGCCGCGCCCTCACGCCCTCTTCCCGCCCCGCTTGGTGATCGGCGCGTTGCGACGCTCGCGCTTGCCGCGCGCGATCTCGGTTGCCAGCGCATCCAGCTTCGGCTCCCAGAAATTCCGGAACTGACCGATCCACGCATCCACCGCGCGAAGCCCGGCGACGTCGACCGAATAGAGCCGCCGCTGCGCCTCCGCGCGGACGTTGGCAAAGCCGCTCTCGCGCAGCACCTTGAGGTGCTGCGAAACCGCCGCCTGGGTGATCCCGAACTCGGCCCCGATCATTTCGACGACCTCACCGGACGCCATTTCGCTTTGGCCCAGCAACTCGAGGATGCGGCGGCGCACGGGATCGGCGAGGACCTCGAAAATTTGCATCAGCTTCCTGTGCCGGGATGTGCGATGTCGGGCGGCATCTCGCCGCGATAGAACGCGATGGTCCGGTCGGAGCGCTGCTTCGCCTCGTCGGGATCGACCCCGCTGGCGACGTGCGCCGCGCGCCAGGACTCGCCGCTGGTCGTCATGAAGTCCTTGCCCTCCGGCGAGCCCATCCACGCCTCGGCCGTCTCATGGTCGACCGATGCCCCGGTCGCAACATAGCGATCCAGCCCCGCGAGCGCGAGGTCCCAACCGACACCCACCGCACCCGGGCCGAACTGATTCCAATGATCCTCGATGATGGCGGTGTGCTCGAGCGTCAAACGCGCCTGCTGTCGTTCGGCCGCCAGCGTGACGTCGATCCAGCTGATCGCGCCGCCGAATTCCCACGTCGCTGCGAAATGGGTCGGCGGCGTGCAGGCCGTGATCGTGCCGCCGGCATTGCCCTTCACCTGGTAACGTCCGCCGAGCTGGAGGTCGCCCTCGACCGCCGCAAACCAGCGCGGAATGCGCTCCCTGCTGGTCACGGCGTCCCAGAGATCGTCGACGCTGGTGTCGTAGAGCCGCGTCAGTGTCACTGCGCTCGCGGGTTTTCCGTTCCTCTCGAAATTGCGCACCGAGCGCGCAACGAGGCCGAGGACGCGGGCGACGTCGATCTGCATGGCGTTTCTCCCGATCGTTTCGTTCGAGCAGGAATATCGATCTCCATGAATATAAGTCAAGACTTATATTTACGCGCTGCGCTGCGTCAAACCACCTCGCAGGCGGCATGAACCAAACACCCGCTCAAGCGTCTATTCGGTCCCACCCACCAGTGCTCGCAGACGAAAGGCTGTCATGAAAGTTCGCAAATTCACCCTCGCCGACGCATCGTTCGAACGCTCACCGGGACAGGACGGCGAGATTTTCGCGGCAAATGTGATCGACCAGCGCCACGGCGGGCCGATCACCATCGGCTTCGGCCGTTACGCACCGAACCAGCAGCTGGACGAAAAGCTCGGCGTCGACGACGTCATGCTCGTCCTGGAAGGAAAGCTCTCGGTCACCACCGCCGGCAGCACTGTTACCGCGGGTGCCGGCGAGATCGTCTACATGCCGAAGGGCGAGACGGTCACCATCCGCTCGCACGAGCAGGGCGCCGTCACCGCCTATGTCACCTATCCGCATTGGCAGGAGGCGGGCGACGGCGCCAGCTAGAGCAGATTCTGATCAGGCGCGATCATAACCTGCCGCGGCGAAGAAGTTCAGGCACTCTTGGGCGGTGAAGGCGGCTGTGGTGAGGGCGATAGCATTGTCCAAAGCCTGGATTGATCTGGCGGCGGCCTTTCGCAGGGCGGCTTTGAGCTTTGCGAAGGCCATTTCGATCGGATTGAGGTCGGGCGAATAAGGCGGGAGATAGAGGAGCTGAGCGCCCGCCGCGTCGATTGCGATGGCGATCTCGGTCCGCTTGTGTGCTGCGAGATTGTCCATCACCACGATGTCGCCGGGCTTGAGTGTCGGTACCAGGACTTGCGTCACGTAAGCCTCGAACGCCGGACCATCCATGGGGCCGTCGAGGACCATCGGCGCGGTCATACCGGTCGCTCTAAGCGCGCCGACGAAGGTCGTCGTCTTCCAATGACCATGCGGGATCGCGGCGACACAGCGCTGGCCGTACGGCGAACGGCCGTAGCGCCGCGCCATTTTGGTCGAAGCCCCCGTCTCTGTGTTTCGGCATGGAATAAGGACCCCGTTTTCGGGGTGATCGGCATCCAATCGGGACCCCGGGATAAGGGTCCACAGTGGCTTCCATCGAGTCATGGAAGCCGAGGTTGGGATGCTGGTGGTGGAGACGATTGGTAAGATCCGTCGCGCCTACTTTGTTGATGGTCGTCCGATCAAGGCGATCTGCCGAGAACTTGGCGTATCGCGGAAGGTGGTTCGCAAGGTCATTCGTTCTCAAGCGACGGAGTTCCGGTACGAGCGCGAGACGCAGCCGCTCCCGAAGATGGGTGCCTGGAGTGCCGAGCTTGATCGGTTGCTGGCAGGGAATGAGAGCAAGGCGGCGCGGGAACGGCTGACACTGATCCGGCTATTCGAGGAGCTTCGCGGCCTGGGTTATGCCGGCGGCTATGATGCGGTTCGTCGATACGCCAGGCGCTGGAGCAAGGAACGCGGGCAATCGACCGCGGCCGCTTATGTCCCGCTGAGCTTTGACCCAGGCGAAGCCTACCAGTTCGACTGGAGCCACGAGGTGGTCCTGTTGAGCGGCACCACGGTAATGGTGAAGGCCGCCCATGTCCGGCTCTGTCACAGCCGCATGCTGTTCGTGCGGGCCTATCCGCGGGAGACGCAGGAGATGGTGTTCGACGCCCACGACCGGGCGTTCGCCTTGTTCAAAGGCACCTGCACCCGCGGCATCTACGACAACATGAAGACCGCCGTAGAGACGATCTTCGTCGGCAAAGGGCGTCTCTACAATCGTCGCTTCCTGCAGATGTGCAGCCACTATCTGGTCGATCCGGTCGCCTGCACGCCAGCGTCGGGCTGGGAGAAGGGGCAGGTCGAGAACCAGGTCGGGCTGGTCAGGGAACGCTTCTTCACGCCGCGGCTGCGGTTCAAAAACCTCGAGGAATTAAACGCTTGGCTGCTCGACAAATGCATCGCCTACGCCAAGGCTCATCGCCATCCGGAGCTAGTCGATCAGACGATCTGGGACGTGTTCGAAGCCGAACGCCCCAAACTCGTTCCCTATGCCGGCCGCTTCGACGGCTTCCATGCGGTGACGGCATCGGTCTCGAAGACCTGCCTGGTGCGCTTCGACAACAACAAATACTCGGTCGCAGCCAGCGCAGTCGGACGACCGGTCGAGGTTCAAGCCTATGCCGATCGCATCGTGATCCGTCAGGATGGACGCATCGTTGCCGAGCACCCGCGATCCTTTGGGCGCGGCGATACCGTTTACGACCCCTGGCATTATGTGCCGGTGCTCGCCCGCAAACCCGGCGCCTTGCGCAACGGTGCTCCCTTCAAAGACTGGGTGTTGCCGGCCGCGATCGAGCGGATCCGGCGCAAGCTTGCCAGCACCGACGATGGCAATCGGCAGATGGTCGATATCCTCAACGCGGTGCTGACTGACGGTCTGCCCGCGGTGGAAGCGGCCTGTGCCGAAGCGCTCAGTCACAGCGTCCATTCCGCCGATGTGGTGCTCAACATCCTGGCCCGTCAACGTGAACCCGCCCCACCGGCCAACATCATGACACCGGCCGCACTGACGCTCCGTCATGCACCGATCGCCGATTGTGCCCGCTACGACAACCTCCGGAGGACCATCTGATGGAACGAACCCAAATCTTCGACCTCATGGGCGAACTCAAGCTCTACGGCATGAAGGCTGCCTTCGACGAGATCATGGCAACTGCCGTCAAGCGCCAGCACGAACCTCAGCGCATTGTCGGCGATCTGCTCAACGCCGAGATCAACGAGAAGCAAGCCAGGTCGATCAAATATCAGCTCACCATTGCCAAGCTGCCGCTTGCCAAGGACATCGCCGACTTTCAGTTCGACGGCACGCCGATCAATCAGACTCTCGTCAATGATCTCGCTGGCGGCGGCTTCATCGCCCAGCAACGCAACGTCGTGCTGGTTGGCGGCACTGGCACCGGCAAAACCCACCTGGCCATTGCAATTGCAAGAAGCTGCATCCGATCCGGTGCCCGCGGCCGCTTCTTCAACGTCGTCGACCTCGTCAATCGCCTCGAGACCGAGACCCGCAACGGACGGCAAGGACGGCTCGCCGAGCATCTGACCCGGATGAACTTCATCGTGCTGGATGAACTCGGCTATTTGCCCTTCGCCCAGTCCGGTGGCCAGCTTCTGTTCCATCTCGTCAGCCGGCTCTATGAGCGCGCCTCCGTCATCGTGACCACCAATCTTGCGTTCGGCGAATGGCCGAGCGTGTTCGGCGATGCCAAAATGACCGCCGCGCTACTCGACCGATTGACCCATCACTGCGACATCGTCGAGACCGGCAACGACAGCTGGCGATTCAAAAGCCGCGACGATGTTCAAACAACCCGCGCTCGCGCCGTCTCCGCAACCCCGACCAGCTCCGACGACCCGAGCGCTACCAGCAGAGCACGCCGATCAAAGGGGTCCATTTTGGATGCCGATAGGGGGTCCCAGTCAAACGCCGATTGACACCGTCTCGTCGATGAACACCAACCGATGGATGCCGATCTCAGGCTGAGACGCCTTCCACGCTGCGCGTTCAGCGGCCACGTCCGGCCGATCCTGCTCGCTGGCGTGCGATGTTTTTTTTGAACGTGATGTTGCGACGATCGAAGAATCGCCAGATCACGCTCGGCACGAAACGCTCGCCGTGGACTTTGAAGAGATGGTCAGCGATCTCGGCCAGCGTCATGTCAGGCGTAACCTTGACCAGGGAGAGGATCTCCGCAGCGTGACCCTCGATCCGAGCTGAACGCCGGTCTCCGCCCTGCGTTCCCGCCTCACAGGCGCCGGTCCTTCGCCACTCGCCAACCAGTTCGATCGCTGTCGAGGGCGCCACGCCGAACCGAACAGCGGCGCCCCGACGGCTCATGCCTTCATCTTCCACAGCCCGAATAATACGAATGCGAAGGTCCGGCGACAGCGGTTTAGCCATGGGGGCTGGCCTCCATCACCAGCCCTCAGGGTGAATCACGATTTGCCTCGCAAGGGAATCCCCTACCGATTCCGACAGGTTGGAAAATGCTCTAGTCGCCGGGCTACGAAGAGGCCCGCGCCCTACCCGCCCGCCATCAGCGCCTTCGCCAGCGCCATATAGGCCGGCAGCGTCACGGGATCGTTGGCGGCGTTGCCGGCGACGGGGTGCGAGGCGTAGCGCGCGATCACCATCTCGGCCTTGGGATCGATGTAGATGCCCTGGCCATAGACTCCGCGCGCCATATAGGCGCCGTGCGCGTTGTGGCTGACCCACCATTGATTGCGATAGGAGGCGCCGGGCAGCGTGGTGTAGCCGGCGGGCTTGAACTTTTCGGGGTCGCCGCCGCACGCGATGTCTTCGACCACTTGCGACGGCACGATCTGGCGGCCGTTGAAGCGGCCGTGATTGCGCATGGTCTCGCCGAAGCGGGCGAGATCGCGCAACGTCGTAGAGAGACCGCCGCCGCCGCTTTCGGTGCCGATGCGATCGACGTGATAATGCGCGTCCTCCTCGGCCCCCATCGGCTGCCAGATCCGCTCCGACAAGAGCTCCGCAAGCGTCAGGCCGCTGACGCGCCGGCAGATCCACGCGAGCACATCGGTGTTGACGGTCTTGTAGGCAAAGGCCTTGCCGTGCTCGCCCTGCTTTGTCTGCGCGATCAGGAAATCGAAGATGTTGGTCGGGCCGTCATAATCCGGCGGGATCGGCGCCATGCCGTTGGCGCGCCGCAGGCCCCACACATCCGAATTCTTGTCGGTATAGACCTCGGTGTAGGCGAGCCCCGTGGTCATATCCATGACCTCGTGCACGCGCGCGTCGCCGAACGCGCTCGCCTTCAGCTCCGGCACATAGTCCGTGACCGGCGCCTGCGGATCAATCTTGCCCTCGCTGACCAGAAGCCCCGCGAGCACGCCGGTGAACGACTTCGTCACGGACATGCCGATATGCGGCTTGTGCGGCTTCAGCGCGCCAAAGTAACGCTCATAGATCAGCTTGCCCCGATGCAGCACGGCGATGCCGTCGGTGTAGGTCTCCTCCAGCATCTGCGCGAAGGTCATGGGCCGGCCGTCCATCGTGGTTGAGGCGATCGCGCCGATGTCCTGCTCCGCCCGCGGCAGCGGCGACGCAGGCCCCTGCCCGCGCCAGACATTCACCGTCGGCACGAGCTGGCGGATGTTGGACCAGGCCCAGCGGAGTTCGGGGAAATTGCGGAAGGAGCCGTCCTGGAAGGTGACGAGGCGATCGGCGGACGGCGGGAAGCCGCGCATCCAGCCGAGGGTTTCGGGGTCGGTTGAGATGGCGGTGCCGGGCGGGTGGATGCGAGTGGGAGCGGACATGAAGGCGAACTCGGACGGGGAGATGAATGGATCGTAGCACGGGCGGACATGGCGCACATCCCGCGTTTATCTGGGGAATGATCATCGGACCGATCACAGATTCGCGGATCATCCGCCCCTTTTCTGCTTCTTGAGTCCAAATTGGGTTCTTAATTTCTCCTTCAGCGCCTCGGGCCGACCGGTCTCGCATTCCCAAATGGTCAGCACCCGCCAACCCGCATCAACCAGCGCCTGCTCGATCCCGTGATCTCGAGAGACATTGCGATTAAATTTCTCGCGCCAGAACTCAATGCGCGTCTTAGGCATAGTGGCCTTGGGGCATCCCGCGTGACGATGCCAAAAGCAACCATGGACGAAGATAACCGTCCTGTGCTTCGGCAGAACAATATCGGGCCTACCAGGCAAGCCGCGTTGGTGGAGTCTGAATCGCAATCCCGATCCATGCAGGAGCCTGCGAACAATTAGCTCTGGACCGGTATGGGCCTGTCTGACAGCGCGCATTATGCGGCTTCGCGTACTGTCGACGGGGCTATCGGAGGTGGGGGGACGACGTGGGGTCATCAATCGCCTTGTATGCATCGAAATGCTCGTTCACCGAAATTCCAATCGCGCTATATTCTGAAGGCCCATGGGCGATTCTTCGGACATCGGTGTCGGTAGCCGGCCTGTTTCTGTGGAGAGGGTGAGAGACCTTCCATTTAGTTGGCACCCACTACTCCATAGTCGGCCAGATATGGCTATAACGTAATTTCTGAGGTAACCGGAGGATCTGAGTGGCAAAGAAAGCCCCCAGCAAGGACGATATTGCGGCAGCCGAGGCCGCCCTCTCGACTGTCTCGCGTCAGGTCAAGTTCACCATCGCGGAATATCCCATATCCGTTTACGTCGAGCGCTTCCCGAACGACGAAACGGGGCGATATTTCGTCCCCACTTACCAGCGAAAATTGGCTTGGGGAATCCACCAGCAGTCCGAGTTTATTGAGTCGCTTCTTGTGGGCCTCCCAATACCCTTCATGTTTTTCTATCAGATGCACGACGGTCGCATGGAGATCGTTGATGGATCTCAGAGAATGAGAGCTATGCGTGCCTTCTTGAAGGGCGACCTGCGTCTTATCGATCTAGTGCTCGTGCCCGAACTAAATGGCTTTTCATTTCATGACTTGCCGCAGGAGCGACGTAACAAGCTGGAAGACGTCACCATTCGAACAATCGTGCTCGATACCAGCACAGATCCGTCGACACGAGCCGAGATGTTCGCGCGCATCAATAGGTCTGGCACGGTTGCGAACGAAGCCGAGATTCGGCGCGGTTCGCTGCCGGGGCCCGTGACCAAACTGATCCAAGAACTGGCAGAAAGCCCCAATTTGTGGCTGCGACGCCCATGTCGGAGAAGGTTGTCGATCAGCGAGAGCGCGAAGAACTCGTGACTCGTTTCTTCGCGTATCTCAATGGGTGGGATACTCCGGCTGGCCGCTTCCCGAATTATCGAGACCGCCCCAAGAAGTACCTCTACGATTACTTAAAGTCAGCGAACGATGCAGCGGCCACCGATCCCGGCTTGACCGGAAACATGAGACTAGAATTCGAGCGAATGCTGGGAGTGGTACAGAAGCTGTTCCCAAATGGCTTTCGCAAGAACGCCACCGCTAATACGATTCCCCGGGTCCGGTTCGAAGCCATTGCGACCGGTACGGCGCTGGCGCTTCGGCAGAAACAGGATTTGGACATAACCTCGGAACAAGTGGTTGCGCAAATGAAGGAGAAGGCATTCGACAAGATTGTCGTGTCCGACGGGGCCAACGTTCGAAGTAAGTTAGAGGGGAGGATCGAGATAGTCCGCGCGATTCTGGTGAATGAATGACCACTCTCCAAACAGCCTTAGAGATACGTCGCGAGGAATTTGATGCGCATTTCGCTCTAGCTCATGCGCTTGAAGATAGGATGATGCTCGAAGTTGATGCATCGCTTGGAACTGTGACCCTGTCGGCCCGGCATATTAATACGGTGAAATCTGGCCTTGTTGTACACCTCTACAACATCGAAGAAGCGATCATGAACCAAGTTCTTCAACATTTGGGGAACGCCCTTGGCTCCGCTGATCCGCGACGGTGGACGGAACACTCTTTGCGCGAGTGGCTACGCGAAAGCATCGTTAGTCGCATTGCCGAAGGGAACGAGGACGGCAGACTTGCGACAGTTTATAAGACATCGACCTTACTGCTAACGCAACCAGCGCTCGGGCCGCAGACGCTAAAAAAACCGTCAGGCACGTGGGATGACAAGGTGATAGCACTCTTTGCAAAGCGCATGAATGTAACCTTCAACATGCCTCCCGAGATGTGGCAACGTATTGAAGCGACACCCAAGTATGGCGACAAGACCCCACTTCAATTTCTCGCCAAACGACGAAACGCTATCGCTCACGGGAGGCGTTCATTCGAAGATGGCGCCAGTGATCTCCGACTTGAAGATATTCGGAAGCTTGCTGACATCACGCTTGACTATATGGGCTACGCGACCGAAGCGTTCCAGGCGCATGTTGCAAATGACGCACACCTTGTTCCCGTCCCATGACTCAGAATTCGCAGATTTCCGCTGTTGATCTATTCTGCGGAGTAGGCGGCCTAACTCACGGCCTGTCGCAGGCCCAGATCGACGTGCGTCTTGGTGTCGACATCGACCCGGCCTCCCAATACCCGTTTGAAAAGAACAATAGCGCAAAATTTCTCTTAGCCGATGTGTCAGTTCTGAACGCCGAAACAATTACCCAGAGTTTCGTTCCTGGAACGACGACCCTCCTCGCAGGATGTGCGCCCTGCCAGCCTTTCTCAACATACTCTCAGAAGGCAAAGCGAAACGGGAAAACTCGCCAAGATCGCGGGCGCAAAGACGACTGGAGATTGGTCGAGCGCTTCGGCCAACTCATCGAAGAAGTGCAGCCAGATCTTGTTACCATGGAGAACGTGCCGCCCCTCTTGAGAGCTCCAGTGTACAAGCGATTACTGGACAGGCTTCAGGGCTATTGGGTGGACGCGCAGGTGATCGATTGCCAAACGATTGGTCTCCCACAAACTCGTAAGCGTCTTGTGCTTGTAGCCTCTCGACTTGGACCGATTACGCTACCACAATTCGATCGAAAGCAAAGATCGGTGCGTTCAACCATCGGCGGACTGCCACCGTTGGGAGCCGGCGAAATGGACCCCAACGACCGGATTCATCGCGCAAGCGCTCTAAGCAAAGTCAACCTGAAGCGGATACGTGCCTCGGTTCCCGGCGGAACTTGGCGAGACTGGCCGGAGAAGCTCAAGGCGGACTGCCACCTCCGTGAGACGGGTGCTACCTATCCATCGGTATACGGGCGCATGAAATGGGACGAACCGTCTCCGACGATCACTACACAATGTTTTGGGTATGGTAATGGCCGCTTTGGGCATCCCGAGCAGGATCGCGCGATCAGCCTCAGGGAAGCGGCAATGCTTCAGGGCTTTCCCCGCAAGTATTCTTTCCTACCTGACAATGAGCCGGTTAGTTTTGCGACCTTGGGGAGACTGATTGGGAACGCGGTCCCGGTCACCTTGGGCAAAGCGATAGGGGAGATATTGGTCGAGCACGTCGCCTCGCGGTAAGGCAACTTTCGCGGATAAAGAGGATCGATGTCTTGCCAAAGCGGATTGATCACTCCCCCTACTCCCACTCAATCGTCCCAGGCGGCTTGCTCGTCACATCATACACCACCCGGTTCACGCCCTTCACCTCGTTGATGATGCGCGTCGCGGTCTCGCCGAGAAACTTCATGTCGAAGGCGTAGAAGTCCGCGGTCATGCCGTCGGTGGAGGTGACGGCGCGGAGGCCCACGACGAAGTCGTAGGTGCGGCCGTCGCCCATGACGCCGACGGTCTTGACCGGGAGCAGCACCGCAAAAGCCTGCCAGATGTCGTCGTAGAGGCCGTGCTTGCGGATCTGGTCGATGTAGACGGCGTCGGCCTTGCGCAGGATGTCGAGCTTGTCGCGGGTGATGTCGCCGGGGCAGCGGATGGCGAGGCCGGGGCCCGGGAACGGGTGGCGGCCGACGAAGATTTCGGGCAGGCCGAGCTCGCGCCCTAACTTGCGCACCTCGTCCTTGAACAGCTCGCGCAGGGGCTCGACGAGCTTCATGTTCATGCGCTCGGGCAGACCGCCGACATTGTGGTGCGACTTGATGGTGACTGACGGTCCGCCGGTGAAGGAGACGCTCTCGATCACGTCGGGGTAGAGCGTGCCCTGCGCGAGGAAGTCGGCGCCGCCGATCTTCTTGGCCTCCGCCTCGAACACCTCGATGAAGAGGCGGCCGATGGTCTTGCGCTTGGTTTCGGGGTCGGTGACGCCTTCGAGCTCGCCGAGGAACTGCTTCGAGGCATCCACGTGCACGAGCGGGATGTTGTAGTGGTGGCGGAACAGGTCGACGACCGTCTTGGCTTCGTCGAGGCGGAGCATGCCGTGGTCGACGAACACGCAGGTGAGCTGGTCGCCGATGGCTTCGTGAATCAAGACGGCCGCGACCGCGGAATCGACGCCGCCGGAGAGGCCGCAGAGCACCTTGCCCTTGCCGACCTGGGCGCGGATTTTTGCGATCTCCTCCTCGCGGAAGGCGCGCATGGTCCAGTCGCCGCTAAGGCCCGCGATCTTGCGGACGAAATTGCGGATCAGTTTTGCGCCGTCGGGCGTGTGCACCACTTCGGGGTGGAACATCAGGCCGTAATATTTGCGCTTCTCGTCCTGGATGATCGCGAACGGCGCGTTCGGCGAGGTGCCGGCCACAGAGAAGCCCGGCGGCATCTTGGTGATGCGGTCGCCGTGGCTCATCCAGACCTGGTTCTTGCCGCCCGGCGACCAGACGTCCTCGAACAGCTTGCTCGGCGCCTTCACCTCGACATCGGCGCGGCCGAATTCGCGGTGATGGCCGCCCTCGACGGTGCCGCCGAGCTGCTCCGCCATGGTCATCTGGCCGTAGCAGATGCCGAGCACGGGCACGCCGGAGGCGAAGATCAACTGCGGCGCGCGCGGGGAGCCTTCCTCATGCACCGACTCCGGCCCGCCGGAGAGGATCACCGCTTTCGGCTTCATCTCCTTGAAGGCCTGTTCGGCCTTGTTGAACGGGACGATCTCGCAATAGACGCCGTCCTCGCGCACGCGGCGCGCGATCAGCTGCGTCACCTGGCTGCCGAAGTCGACGATGAGAATCTTGTCATGCGCCGAGGCCACGGAGGGCGTCGACGCGGAGCGGTCGTTCTGTGCTGCTGTCATGGCCAGCAGATACGCGACGTGCGACCGGCCCGCAACCGCGCGGGGCACGCACCCACATTCTTCTTTGGGCATGGACAAATGAAAATAGGTCAGTATTATTGACCTAATGAGCTCCGGATCACACAGGAGCCCAATCAGGGAGAACGTTCATGTCACCGCACCATCAGCCATCAACGCTCGCCGAGCTCGGCCGGACCTGGGTCGAAGCCTGGAATTCGCGCGATCTCGAACGCGTGCTGGCTCTCTACGACGAGGCCGCCGTGATGACCTCGGACCGCATCCCCATGATGGGGTTCGATGCCAGCGGCACCGTGCGCGGCAAGGCGGCGTTGCGGTCCTATTGGAGCAAGGCGCTCGGGCTGATCCCGAACCTGCATTTCACGGTGATCGAATTGTTCGTCAGCCCGGACAGCGTGGTCGTGTTCTACGCCAACGAACGCGGCAAGAAGATCTGCGAATATCTGCGGGTGAACGAGGCCGGACTGATCGTGCAGGGCTCGGCGAACCATCTGCCGCACTGACGCCGCGATCCCGGCTTGAAGAGCCCCCGCGCATTCAGCGCTTGCGCGCGCCGGCCTTTCTCACCCTGGTGTCGGACCATGTCAGCGGCCGGCCGGCCCGAGAGGGAAGCACGAGCTTGCCGACCGGCTGGCCCGCCTCGTCCACCAGATCGGAATGCACTTCGCCTCGGGCGAACAGATTGGCCTCGCCCCACTGGCGCAGGCTGACGACGACCGGAAACAGGTCGCGCCCCTTCTTCGTCAGCGCATATTCCTGATAGGCGCTGCCGTCGGAGGCCGGAACCGCTTCGAGCACGCCGAGCTCCACCAGCCTGTGCAGGCGCGCGCTCAGCATGCCCTTGGCAATGCCCAGATTCTTCTGGAAATCGCCGAACCGGCGCAAGCCATCGAAGGCATCGCGCACGATCAGCAGCGACCACACGTCCCCGATGGCATCGAGCGCGCGCGCCACCGGGCAGCTCGCCTCGGCAAAACCGGTCCGCTTCATTCGCAGCCCCCTTCAGACTGGTCCTAAAATAGGACTAGACAGCATCTGATGCAACTGGTCTTATTTTAAGACCAGTTGGAAGACGCCGGAGACGACGATGACGGGGAACGACACCGCGACAGCGGGACTGAAAGCCGGTGACATCGCCGGCAACTTGACCGGGCGCGGGCTCTCTCCCGCGATGGCGCTGCTGTTCGCGCTGACCTGCGGCCTCAGCGTCGCCAACATCTACTTCGCGCAGCCCCTGCTCGACGCCATGGCGCGCGATCTCGACATCGCCCCCGCCGCGATCGGCATGGTGGTGACATTCACCCAGATCGGCTACGCACTCGGCCTGATCCTGATCGTGCCGCTCGGCGATATCAGGGATCGCCGCCGCCTGATCGTCGGCCAGACCGTGCTGTCGGCCATCGGGCTCGTCGTGGTCGGCACTGCGACGCACGCCGCGGTGCTGCTGGCCGGAATGGCGCTGGTCGGCGTGCTGGCCGTCGTCGTCCAGGTCCTCGTTGCCTTTGCGGCGACGCTGGCGACGCCGGACGGGCGCGGCCGCGCCATCGGCACCGTCACCAGCGGCGTGGTCGCGGGCATCCTGCTGGCGCGGTTCGCCTCCGGCGCCCTTGCCGATATCGGCGGCTGGCGCATGGTCTATTTGGTCTCGGCCGGCCTCATGCTTAGCCTGGCCGCCCTGCTTCTGCGCGTGCTGCCGCCCGGCCGGCCGAGCGCGATGGCCGGAGCGTCCTACAAATCGTTGCTGCGCTCGACGGCCGCGCTGTTTGCCGAGGAGCCGCTGCTGCGCGAGCGCGCGCTCTTTGCGTTCCTGATCTTCGCCGATCTCAACGTGTTCTGGACGTCGATCGTGCTGCCGCTCTCGGCGCCTCCCTTTGCGCTGTCGCACACCACGATCGGGTTGCTCGGCATCGCCGGATTCGCCGGAGCACTCGCGGCGCGCAATGCCGGGCGCCTCGCCGATCTCGGATGGGGCCAGCGCACCACCGGGCTCTCGCTGATGCTGATGCTGGCGGCGTGGGCTGCGATCGCCTGCCTGGAAACCTCGCTCTGGTTCGTGGTCGCAGGTGTCATCATGCTGGATTTCGGCCTTCAGGCCGTGCATGTGACCAGCCAGAGCCTGCTCGTCGCGGCGCGCCCGGATGCGGCCAGCCGACTGATCGGCGGCTACATGGTGTTCTACTCGGTCGGAAGCGCTGTTGGCGCGATCGCGTCGACGATGGTGTATGCGATGGCCGGCTGGATCGGCGTCTGCATGCTCGGCGCCGGGATCAGCGCCGCCGCGCTGCTGGTCTGGGTCATGATTGCGAGCAGGATGCAGGTGCCGGCCGAGTGCGCACTGACGCACCAGCAAAGATGAGGACTGCGGCGGTCGCATCCGATAACAAGGGCTCCGCCGGCACCAAGACAGGACCTCCTCATGAAGCTCCCCACCTCCCCCTTTACCGTCACCGACTGGAGCATGGTCAGCCCGACCACACATGCCGGCGAGCGCGGTAAGGCCATTTGGCGCACGCTCAACATCGGCGATCTCCGGGTCCGGATGGTGGAATATTCGCCGGGCTATCTGGCCGACCATTGGTGCGATCGCGGCCACGTGCTCTACGTGCTGAAGGGCGAGCTGGACAGCGAGCTGCGCGACGGGCGCAAATTCAAGCTGACGGCGGGGATGAGCTACCAGGTTTCGGACTTCGGCGACGCCGCGCACCGGTCCTCGACCGCGACGGGGGCGACGCTCTTCATCGTGGACTGAGATCCGCCCGGCGGTTAATTTGCACCGCAAAATAGCAAACTCGTGCGACGTGCCGGGTCGCGGGTGGTGCCTTGAACTGGCCCCAAATTCTCGCTATATTGTGATCATCGATACTTGGCCGAACGACTGGGCCGCTTCGCTTCGTTGCTGACGGGCGCGCACGCTTCAGATGACTTCTCCAAACATCGACTGAACAGGGCTATGGGCGCAATGCTGCGTACCGGTCCACGTGCGTAGGCTCTTTAACTAACTAGAGGAAATTCCCATGGCTATGGGCACCGTGAAGTGGTTCAACACCCAAAAGGGTTATGGTTTCATCCAGCCGGACGACGGCCAGAAGGACGTATTCGTGCACATCAGCGCCGTCGAGCGCGCTGGCCTCTCCTCCCTCAACGAGGGTCAGAAGGTCTCGTTCGACATCGTCGCCGATCGTCGCAGCGGCAAGTCCTCGGCTGACAATCTCCGCGTCGGCTAACGCCAACGCACCGTTCTGACCACGGACGTACCGGCAGAACGCTAAGCTTGAAAACCCCGCGACCGGGATCCGGTCTGCGGGGTTTTTGTTTGGGCAACTGTCATTCCGGGGCTCGCGGAATCCATCGAACCGCACATACTGCCGCGCGATGGATTCCGGGCTCGCCCTGCGGGCGCCCCGGAATGACGGCGGAGTTTGGTCAGCCGACCTTCTTCAACACCGACACGAAAAACCCGTCGGTCCCGGTCCGCCGCGGCGTCATCAGCCAACCCTCCGGCGACTGCAGCGCGGCCTCGCCGAACGCCTCCGCCTTGTCCCAGAGCACGCTCGCGGTCTGCACGGGCGGGACGGGCGCGAACTCGGGATGGCGCGCGACGAATGCCCTCACCTGCTCGCCGTTCTCTTCCGACAGCACCGAGCAGGTGATGTAGGCGATGCGGCCACCGGCCTTCACCAGCGGCACCGCGCGCTCCAGCACCTCGGTCTGGTCGCGCAGGCGAATCTCCAGCGCGCCGGGGCGCATGCGCCATTTGGCGTCGGGGTTGCGGCGCCAGGTCCCGGTTCCCGTGCAGGGCGCATCGATCACGACGAGATCGGCGGTGCTGCTGATGTCGGCCAGGGGATCGGCGTCGCCCTTGGGCGTGCGGACATCGGCATTGTGGACGCCGGCGCGTGACAGCCGTTCGTGGATCGGCGCGAGCTGGCGCTTGTCGCTGTCGGTCGCGATCAGCCGGCCCTTGCCCTGCATCAGGGCAGCGAGCGCCAGCGTCTTGCCGCCCGCACCGGCGCAGAGGTCGATCACCTGCTCGCCGGGCTTTGCCGCGGTGAACTGGGCGGCCAGCTGCGATCCCTCGTCCTGCACTTCAATCGCGCCCTTGATGAAATCCTCCTCGGCCTGGATGCCGGGGTTGCGCGCATCGGCCGAAAGCGCGATGCGCAAGCCCGTTGCCGACCAGGGCGTCGGTTTCGCATGAAGATGAGCAAGCGACTGCAGCGCCTTGTCGCGATTGGATTTTAGCGTGTTGACGCGCAGGTCGAGCGGCGCCCGGCTGGCCATCGCGGCCGCCTCCGCCGCGCGGTCCTCGCCGAACACTTTTGCAAGGTGCGAATCGAGCCATTCCGGATAGTCGCCGGCAATCGCGGCCGGCGCGTCCTTGAGGGAACGATGGCTGAGCGCCGCCTCCTCGGCCTCGGTCAGCGGCGCCGGCGCGAAGCGGCTGCCGTCGAACAACGCGCCCATCGTGGCCGTGTCCATGTCGCGCTCGAGCCGGAGCATGCCGATCAGCCGGGCACGCGCGGTATCGGACTCCATCAGGAACGCGCTCGAGGCATAGCGGCGCAGCACGTCCCAGACCAGGCCGGCGATGGCGGCGCGGTCGCCCGAGCCGGCAAAGCGGTGCGCGGTGCCCCACTCCTTCAGCGCCTTGGCCGCGGGCACGCGGTCCTTCTCGATGGTGTCGATCAGTTCGATGGCTGCGGACAGCCGGGCAGCGGGAGTCATTTGAATCTTTCAGATGAAATCGGACTCGCAAGAGTCAGATCAACAAGAGCATTTTTAGTGCGAAGTAGATCCACATCGCGAGCAGCACCAGCACGCCGGCGAGCCAGACCATGGAGCGCCGGCCGAGATCGTTCGAGGACACGAACACCCCGGCATGGGCGAACCGCGTCACCACGAACACCCAGGACATCAGCACGATGAAGAGATCGGCATGGCGCAGGGGCAGCGCCAGCGCGATCAGGACATAGAACAGCACCGGCAGTTCGAACTGGTTGCGGTAGCAATTGGCGATCTGCGTGGCACCCTTCGGCCAGTTCGGCTCGCCGAGCGCGATGTCGCGAATCTTGGTCTCGCCCGCGACCAGGGTGCGGCGGCGCGCCAGCACCATGCCGATCAGCAGCGCGAAGGTGAGCCCCACCTGCACGAACACAGGCAGCAGAACCATCTGGATGGACATCGGAACTTTCCCGTAAGGCGGCTCGCCGCGGACCGTCATTAGCCGCGTCTGCTGGTCCTGACAATCAACGAGTTGAACCGGCGTTCCCGTTCCGCGACCAACTGCCGATCATTAAAGCGATTTTGCCCCTTCGGGCCGCACGGCATTCCGCCTCCGCCTGCCCGCCGAGCCGCATCGCGCCGTCGCGTTCGGCCCCTGGCACCTCGCCGACCGCATCGCCTCGCCGCTCGCCGACACCGTCGCGCCGCAAGACGCCTACACGATCCGCTACCGCGTGCTTTAAACTTTGTTCGCTGCGATCCATGCCCGCGCCGTCATCGTTCCGACGCGCGAGCACGGGTACGATGATCGCATGTCCGAATTTCGCCTGACGCAGATTTCCGACACTCATCTCGGCCGGCGCTTTCCCGGCCTGATCGCCAACTTCCAGGCGATCAGCGAGCATATCGACGGCAACCGGCCCGATCTCGTCGTCAACACCGGCGACGTCGCCTTCGACGGGCCGACCAGCCGCGACGATGTCGTCTTCGCAAAAGACCTGCACGACGCCCTGCCCGTCGCCTGCCGTTACCTCCCCGGCAATCACGACATCGGCGACAATCCGACTGCGGTCGGCCCGGCGCCGAAGCCGCCGGTCACGGAAGCGCAGCGCCGGCAGTTCTGCGACCTGATCGGCGAAGACCATTGGTCGTTCGAGGCCGCCGGCTGGTGCTTCATCGGCCTCAACTCGCTGGTGATGAATTCAGGGCTCGCCTTCGAGGCCGAGCAGTTCGACTGGCTGGCTTCCGAGATCGCGCGCACGGACGGCAGGCCGGTCGCGCTGTTCCTGCACAAGCCGCTGTTTCTCAACCTGCCCGACGATGCTGAAACCCCGGAGACCGCGATCCGCTACGTGCCGCAGCCGGCGCGGGCACGGCTGATCGAGATGTTCGGGACGATCGATTTGCGCCTCATCGCCAGCGGCCACGTCCATCAGCGACGCGATTTCAGCTATCGCCACACCCGCCATATCTGGGCGCCATCGGCCGGCTTCGTTATCAACGACGCACGGCAGGACCGGATCGCGATCAAGCAGGTCGGCCTGGTCGAATACCGCTTCCGGCCCGGCAGTTTCGAGGTCCGCCACGTCAGGGCCGCGGGTCAGGTCGATGTCGACATCGAGGAGCTGCTCGCCCAGATGGGCGGCGAGCATTGAGGCGCGCCGATCGGCTCAGGCGACGCTCTTGAGGTCCTGCTGGATCGCGACGAGCAGGGATTGCAGCGCCTCGCTGCTCACCGGCTTGGCCGCGAGATCGTTGGCGGGCGGCTGCCCGACAGACTGCGCGGCCTTGACCGGGCGCTTCGGGAATGGCGGGGGCGGTGCCGGCATCGCGGGGCGCGCAATATCGCCCTCCTGGTCGACACGGACGAACTTGCCATGGATGACATCGTCGTGACGGCCCATGATGAACATGGCCGTCCAATAGCCGGCGGCCAACAGGATTACGCAGAAAACACTGATCTCTAACATCGCAGCACCTAAATATGCCCAATGATTCAATGCCTTCGCGGTCCCGTCAATGAACAGCCGGTCACACCTGCGGCTTTTACGGGCAGGTGTGACCATTTGGTGACTGTTTCTTAACTATGCCCTGGGCGGCGTGCGGCAGCTAAGCCGCGGAAGTCCCACTTCCTGTCGCCCTAGGCCTTGTCCGGCCCGACCCGGACCAGCTGCTTGCCGAAATTGGCGCCCTTCAAGAGGCCGATGAAGGCACCGGGCGCGCTCTCCAGGCCCTCGGTGACGAACTCCTTGTATTTGACCTTGCCGTCGCGGACCCAAGAGGACATGTCGCGCAGGAAGTCGCCATGGCGGGAGGCGAAGTCGGAGACGATGAAGCCGCGGAAGGTCAGCCGCTTGGTCAGCGTCGCGCGCATCATGCTCGCGGCCCATTTCGGAGGCTTGGCCTCGGTGTCGTTGTAATGCGCGATCAGGCCGCAGACCGGCACGCGTGCGAACGGGTTGAGCAGCGGGAACACCGCCTCGAACACGGCGCCGCCGACATTCTCGAAATAGACGTCGATACCGCCAGGGCAAGCCTCTTTCAGCTTGGCGGCGAGATCGGGATCGCGGTGATCGATGCAGGCATCGAAGCCGAGCTCTTTCACGACGTAGTCGCACTTGTCCTTGCCGCCGGCGATACCGACTGCGCGTGCGCCCTTGATCTTCGCGATCTGGCCGACGGCCGAGCCGACCGCACCGGAGGCGCCCGCAACCACGACGGTCTCGCCTGCCTGCGGCTTGCCGATGTCGAGCAGGCCCGTGTAGGCCGTCATGCCGGGCATGCCGAGCACGCCGATCGAGGTCGAGATCGGCCCGAGCCTGGGATCGACCTTGATCAGGCCCTTGCCGTTCGAGATCGCGTGAGACTGCCAACCGGTCCGTGCACGGACGATGTCGCCCTTGGCGAAGTCCGGATTGCTGGAGGCGGCAACCTCGCTGACCGCCTCGCCTTCCATCACGCCGCCGACCGGCACCGGCGCGGCATAGGACGGACCATCACTCATGCGCCCGCGCATATAGGGATCGAGCGACAGCCAGATCGTGCGCAGCAGGACTTCGCCCGCCGCAGGTGTCGGAACCGCGAATTCCTCAATGCGGAAATCGGACGGCTTTGGCTCGCCGACGGGACGCGCGGCGAGAACGATGCGTTTGCCTTGGGACATGGCTTCCTCCTGATTGTCTTTCGACATCGACGGAAGCGGAGGGAGGTAGCTGCGTCAACACAAAAGCGGCGCTGAGTGACGGCGTTTCGTCAGGCGCACCCCTCGTGTCGCGGACGCGCTGCAGCGCTCTTGCGCAGAGTCGGGATCCAGAAGGCAACACGGCAACATGTGGAGACATGGGCTCCGGCTCTGCAGCGCATCACACCGGACGATGCTTCGCATCGCCGGGGATGCTGCGCCGCGTCCGGGGCACAGAGGAGCGAGGACTAACCCCCGCCCGGATAGTTCGGGCTCTCGCGCGTGATGGTGACGTCGTGGACGTGGCTCTCGCGCAGGCCCGCGCCGGTGATGCGGACGAACTGGGCCTTCTCGTGCAGCTCCTTCATGTCCTTTGCGCCGACATAGCCCATCGCGGCGCGCAGTCCGCCGGCGAGCTGGTGCATGACATGGCCGACCGCGCCCTTGTAGGGCACCTGGCCCTCAATGCCTTCAGGAACGAGCTTGAGCGTGTCCTTGATGTCCTGCTGGAAGTAACGGTCGGCCGAGCCGCGCGCCATCGCGCCGACCGAGCCCATGCCGCGATAGGCCTTGTAGGAACGGCCCTGCCACAGGAACACTTCGCCGGGCGTCTCGTCGGTGCCGGCCAGCAGCGAGCCGACCATGGCGATATCGGCGCCGGCGGCGAGCGCCTTGGCGAGATCGCCGGAGAACTTGATGCCGCCGTCGGCGATGACGGGAATGTCGGCCTTCTTCGCCGCCTCGACCGCATCCATGATCGCGGTGAGCTGGGGCACGCCGACACCGGCGACGATGCGCGTGGTGCAGATCGAGCCCGGACCGATGCCGACCTTGATGCAGTCAGCGCCCGCGTCGATCAGTGCCTGCGTGCCTTCGGTGGTGGCGACGTTGCCGGCAACGACCTGAACCGAGTTGGACAGGCGCTTGATCCGGTTCACGGCATGCAGCACGTGGCGGGAATGGCCGTGCGCGGTGTCGACGACGATGAGATCGACGCCGGCATCGATCAGCCGCTCGGTGCGCTCGAAGCCGGTATCGCCGACGGTGGTGGCGGCGGCAACGCGCAGGCGCCCCTGCGCGTCCTTGCAGGCGAGCGGATGGGCGACCGCCTTCTCCATGTCCTTCACGGTGACGAGGCCGACGCAGCGATATTGCTCGTCGACCACGAGCAGCTTCTCGATGCGATGCTGATGCAGCATCCGCCGCGCCTCGTCCTGGCTCACATTCTCGCGCACCGTGACGAGGCCTTCATGCGTCATCAGCTCGGAGACTTTTTGCCTGGGGTCGGTGGCAAAGCGCACGTCGCGGTTGGTGAGGATGCCGACCAGCTTGCCGGGCGTGTTCTTGCCGGCGCCGGTGACGACGGGAATGCCGGAGATGCCGTGATCGCTCATCAGCTTCAGCGCGTCGTCGAGCGTGGCCTCGGGGCTGATGGTGAGCGGATTCACCACCATGCCCGACTCGTAGCGCTTGACCTGCCGCACCTGGGCAGCCTGCCCTTCGGGATCGAAATTGCGGTGGATGACGCCGAGACCGCCGGCCTGCGCCATGGCGATCGCCATGCGGGCCTCGGTGACGGTGTCCATGGCCGAGGCCATGATCGGAATGTTTAGCGGAATGGCGCGGGTGACGCGGGAGCGGATGTCGACCTCGCCCGGCATGACATCCGACAGGCCTGGCTTCAACAGCACGTCGTCGAACGTAAGGGCTTCGCGAATGCCTTGTTGCACCGTGGCCATGTGCCAACTCCTTCCGCGGCCCTGCCGCAAATGCTTATGGATGAGCGCCACCCTCGGCGTACCTTGCGGCATCGCCTGAGAATCGGAGCCCATCGGTGGGGTTGACGCGGGTCGATAGCACGGCCGTGTGACGAATCAAAGCAATTCGGATGGCTGGCCAGCCATGCACAGGCTTTTTACGTAAATTCAGCGGGGATAGCCGGGCTCTGGCCCATCCGCCGTCATTCCGGGGCGCGACGAAGTCGCGAACCCGGAATCCACCGCGCAGCGTGTGGCCCAATGGATTCCGGGCGGCGCCCGGAATGACGGAGGGAGAGAGGCACGCCGTCGTCACGCAGGATTTAGGTGCTATGCGTCGATCCGCAATGGTCGCGGCTGGACCGCGGTGGTAAGCCGCAACTCCACCCTCTTCCGATTTTCATTACCAATCCGTCATGGTCGACAAGCAACGCGTCATTCCGCTGATCGTGGCCACTGCTCTCTTCATGGAGAACATGGACTCGACAGTGATCGCCACTTCGCTACCGGCGATCGCGGCCGACATCGGGACCAGCCCGCTGACGCTCAAGCTCGCGATCACGTCCTATCTGCTGTCGCTCGCGGTGTTCATCCCGGCGAGCGGCTGGACCGCGGACCGGTTCGGCGCGCGGATGGTGTTCGCGATCGCGGTCGGAGTGTTCATGGTGGGTTCGATCGGCTGCGCGCTCTCGGGTTCGGTCACCGATTTCGTGTTCGCGCGCATCCTGCAAGGCATGGGCGGGGCGATGATGACGCCGGTCGGGCGTCTCGTGCTGCTGCGCTCGGTCGACAAGAGCGCGCTGGTCAACGCCATGGCCTGGGTGACGGTCCCTGCCCTGATCGGTCCCGTGATCGGCCCGCCGCTCGGCGGCTTCATCACCACCTATGCGTCCTGGCACTGGATCTTCCTGATCAACATTCCGATCGGGCTGCTCGGCATCTTCATGGCGCTGCGCTTCATCGACCCGATCAAGAGCGAGGAACGCGAGCCGTTCGACCTCTATGGCATGGTGCTGGCGGGCATCGGCCTCGCCGGCATCGCCTTCGGCCTGTCGGTTGCCGGTCTCAACCTGCTGCCATGGAGCACCGTCGCCGCACTGATCGCGGGCGGCGCGATCTCGATGACGCTCTACGTCATCCACGCAAGGCGCACGGGCTCGCCGGTGCTCGATTTCTCGCTCCTGAAGTTGCCGACGCTGCGTGCAGCCGTGTTCGGCGGCTTCCTGTTCCGGCTCGGCATCGGCGCGCTGCCGTTCCTGCTGCCGCTCCTGATGCAGATCGGCTTCGGGCTCTCGCCGTTCCATTCGGGCCTCGTCACCTTCGCCTCCTCGCTCGGCGCGATGGGCATGAAGACGCTGGCGGCGCGCATCATCCGCACCTTCGGCTTCCGCAATCTGATGACCGTGAACGCGATCGTCAGCGCGTTCTTCCTCGCAGTCTGCGCGCTGTTCACGGTGACGACGCCGCTGCTCATCATCATGGTCATCCTGGTGGTCGGCGGCTTCTTCCGCTCGCTCGAGTTCACCGCGATCAACACGGTCGCCTATGCCGACGTCGAGACCGCGCAGATGAGCCGCGCCACCACGCTGGTCAGCGTCAACCAGCAGCTCGCGGTGTCCGCTGGCGTCGCCGTCGGCGCGGCATGCGTGGAAACGACGATGTGGTTCAACCATGTCAGCGAAATCGACGCCACCGTGTTCGCCCCCGCCTTCCTCGTGGTCGCGCTGACCTCGGCGGCATCGAGCTGGTTCTTCTGGCAGATGCCGGTCGACGCCGGCGACGAGATCTCCGGCCGCAGGGCCGTGGAGATCGCCAGCCGCAAAGGCGCCGGCAAAGGCGCGGAGAAGGCGGCGGTCAAGGCAGCGTCCGAGGATACGCAGGACGTCCGCGATCAAAGGTTGGGGTGAAGACCTCCTCGGTCATTCCGGGGCGATGCGCAGCATCGAACCCGGAATCCATCGCACCGCAAAATCCGTAGAGATATGGATTCCGGGCCGCCTCTTCGAGGCGCCCCGGAATGACCGAGCACGAGGCTATGCCGATCCGACACCTCGAAATCCCGTCGCCAGCACGTATCGCTCCGAGGAATCCTGCCGGCTCGCCGCCGGCTTCACATGGCGCACCGTCGCAAAGTCGCGCTTGAGCTGGGCGAGCAGATCGGCGTCGGCGCCGCTCTGGAATGCCTTGGCCAGGAACGTCCCGCCGGGCTTGAGCACGTCGCAGGCAAAGGCAGCCGCGGTCTCGATCAGGCCGACGATGCGGAGCTGGTCGGTCTTGCGGTGACCGGTGGTGTTGGCGGCCATGTCGGACATCACAAAGTCGGCGCCGCCGCCGAGCATGGCCTTGAGCTTTTCCGGGGCATCGTTGTCCATGAAGTCGAGCTGGGCGAAATCGACGCCCGCAATCTCAGGCATCTCCAGCAGGTCGATCGCGACGACCTTGCCCTTGCCGTCGACCGAGCCGACGCGCTTGGCGGCGATCTGGCTCCAGCCGCCCGGCGCCGCGCCGAGATCGACCACTGACATGCCGTGCTTCAGCAAGCGAAATTTGTCGTCGATCTCGAGCAGCTTGAAGGCGGCGCGCGAGCGATAGCCCAGCGCCTTCGCCTTCACCACATAGGGGTCGTTGAGCTGCCGCTCAAGCCACAGCTTCGACGACAATTTGCGCTTGCCGCCGGTCTTGACCTGGACGTGCAAGCGGCCGGTGGTGTCCTTGGCCATCTCACCAGCTCCTGAGGGCGCCGTCCTCGCGCATCATCTCGACCAGCATGCCCTCGCGCAGGCCGCGGTCGGCGACGCGCAGGCGCGGCAACGGGAAGGAGCGCCTGATGGCATCGAGGATGGCGCAGCCGGCGAGCACGAGATCGGCACGCTCGACGCTGATGCAGCTGTTGTTGGCGCGTTCCTCGTAGCTCATGCCGAGCAGCTTGTTGATGGTCGCGGTGATGTCGGTATCGTTCATCCAGATGCTGTCGATGCGGCGCCGATCGTAGCGCGCGAGATTGAGGTGGATGCCGGCGAGCGTCGTTACCGTGCCCGAGGTGCCGAGCAGGTGCATGTCGGCGAGATCGCCGCCGTGCACGTCGGCGAACGGCGCGACGTGGTTGGCGACCTCCTGCTCCATCGCGGCGTAGATCTCCGGCGTCACGTCGCGGCCGCCGAACTGCTCGGCAAGCGTAACCACGCCATAGGGGATCGACATCCAGGCTTTTATGCGCGGCTGCGGATTGTCTGCGTCGCGCTCGATTCTCACCAATTCGGTCGAACCGCCGCCGATGTCGAACAGGATCGCGCCGCGCCCCCTGGGGTCGACCAGCGGCGAGCAGCCAAGCACGGCGAGCGCGGCCTCGGTCTCGCGGTCGATCACCTCCAGCTCGATGCCGGTCTCGGCCGCGACGCGGCTGCGGAACCCCTCCGCGTTCGAGGCCGCGCGGCAGGCCTCGGTCGCGATCAGCCGCAGCCGGCGCGCCTTGCGCAAATTGATCTTGTCACGGCAGATGCTGAGTGCGGCGATGGCACGCTCGATCGCGGCCTCGCTGATGCAGCCGGTCGACGAGACGCCCTCCCCGAGCCGGATGATGCGCGAGAAGGAATCGACGACGCGAAAGCCCTCCTGGGTCGGACAGGCGATCAGCAGCCTGCAATTGTTGGTGCCGAGGTCCAGCGCCGCATAGACGCCGGTTCCCGACGCCTGCGCGCCGACGGCCGGTTCGGTGGCCAACGCCACCGCCGCCATCGACCCCTCCAGCTCACCGTGCGGCGCATGGCCGTCGCGGAGCCGCGTGTGGTCATTCATACAAACTGTCTTTCCGCGGCCGGTCGGGCCGGTCTGGAATTGATTTTTCGCCTGAAACCTTAGCAGCGCGGCGGGTATGCGCAACAACGCATCACATGGGACCATGCCCATTCGTGCGTTGTCGTGAACGGGGCGGTGGGTTATTTGAGGAGAGCCCGGTGCCCCGCTGCCGCGAAATTGCGCAAATGCCGGCTTTTCAGGTCAATTCCATGCAAGATCACACCTCATCGTCCACGCTCGAAAACGCTATTGCACTGCAAAAATACGGCGTCGGGCAGCCCGTCCGCCGCAAGGAGGACGACACCCTGGTGCGCGGCAAGGGCCGCTATACCGACGATTTCAACCTGCCCGGCCAGGCCTATGCCGTGGTCGTTCGTTCCACCCACGCCCATGGCCTCATCCGCGGCATCGGCATCGACGCCGCCAAGGCCATGCCGGGCGTGCTGGGCGTGTGGACCGGCAGGGATCTCGACGCCGCCGGCTACGGCCCCTTCACCTGCGGCCTGCCGCTCAAGAGCCGCGACGGCTCGCCCCTGCTCCAGACCAACCGCCAGCCGCTCGCGACCGACAAGGTCCGCTTCGTCGGCGATCCCGTCGCCTTCGTGGTCGCCGAGACGCTGGCGCAAGCGCGCGATGCCGCAGAGGCGGTCGAGCTCGACATCGAGCCGCTGCCGGCGGTGACCGATCCCGAGGAAGCCGCAAAACCCGGCGCGCCGCAGCTCTACGACCACATCCCCGGTAACGTCGTGCTCGACTACCATTATGGCGACATGGACAAGGTCAACGCGGCCTTCGCCAGCGCCGCCCATGTCACCAAGGTCGACATCGAGAACACCCGTGTCGCCGTGGTCTCGATGGAACCGCGCGTCGGGCTGGCCTCCTTCGACAACAAGACCGAGCGCTACACGCTTCAGGTACCGACGCAGGGCGTCGCCGGCAACCGCGCCAACCTCGCCAAGAACCTGAAAGTGCCGAACGAGAAGGTGCGCATCCTCACCGCCAATGTCGGCGGCTCCTTCGGCATGAAGAACATCAACTATCCCGAATACATGTGCATCCTGTACGCGGCGAAGGAATTGGGACGCCCGGTGAAGTGGCTCGACGAGCGCTCGACCGCCTTCCTCTCCGACAGCCACGGCCGTGCGCAGAAGATCCATGCCGAGCTCGCGCTCGACGCCGAGGGGCTTTTCCTCGCGGCCAGGCTTGAAGGATTCGGCAATCTCGGCGCCTACATCACCGGCGTCGCGCCGGGGCCGCTTTCGCTCAACACCGGCAAGAACTTTTCCAGCGTCTACCGCACGCCGCTCATGGCCGTCGACATCAAGGTGGTCTTGACCAACACCACGCTGATGGGCGCCTATCGCGGCGCCGGCCGGCCCGAGGCGAACTATTACATGGAGCGGCTGATCGACCGCGCCGCCGACGAGATGGGCATCAACCGGCTGACCTTGCGCAAGCGCAATTTCATCAAGCCGAGCCAGATCCCGTTCGCGGCGTCCTCCGGCGTCACCTATGACAGCGGCGACTTCCAGGCCGTGTTCAACAAGGCGCTCGAAATCTCGGACCACGAGAACTTCGCCAAGCGCAAGAAAGAGAGCAAGAAGGCCGGCAAGCTGCGCGGCATCGCTGTCGGCTCCTATCTCGAGGTCACCGCACCGCCGAGCCCGGAGCTCGGCAAGATCGTGTTCGATGCTGACGGCACCGTGCAGCTCATCACCGGCACGCTCGATTACGGCCAGGGCCATGCCACGCCGTTCGCGCAAGTGCTGAGTGCGCAGCTCGGCGTCCCCTTCGAGAGCGTCAAGCTCGTGCAGGGCGACAGCGACATCGTCCACTCCGGCAACGGCACCGGCGGCTCGCGCTCGATCATGGCGACCGGCCAGGCCATCGTGGGGGCTGCCAAGCTCGTCATCGAGAAGGGCAAGCGGGCAGCTGCGCATATGCTCGAAGCATCCGAAGCCGACATCGAATTCGAAGGCGGCAGCTTCACCATTGCCGGCACCGACCGCAGCATCGACATCATGGAGCTCGCCAAGCGCTTGCATGACGGCAAGACGCCGGAGGGCGTGCCCGACAGCCTCGACGTCGATCACACCAGCGAACCGGTCGCCTCGGCGTTCCCGAACGGCTGCCACGTCGCCGAGGTCGAGATCGATCCTGATACCGGCGTGGTGCAGATCGTGCGCTACAGCGCGGTCAACGATTTCGGCACGGTGGTCAACCCGATGCTGGTCGCAGGCCAGCTTCATGGCGGCGTCGTCCAGGGCATCGGGCAAGCGCTGATGGAGCACATCCGCTACGACGAGAGCGGCCAGCCGATCACGGGCTCGCTGATGGACTACGCCCTGCCCCGCGCCGAGGACGTTCCCAACATGACGGTCGGCGATCACCCGGTGCCTGCAACGACCAATCCACTCGGCAGCAAGGGCTGCGGCGAAGCCGGCTGCGCCGGCAGCCTGTCGACGGTGGTGAACGCCGTGCTCGACGCCTTGTCCGAGTACGGTATCAAGCACATCGACATGCCGCTGACCTCGGAGCGGGTGTGGCGGGCGATCCAGGACGCGAAGAAAAAGGCGGCATAGCGGAAGCGTAAGAGCCTACGCTCTCTCCACCGTCATGGCCGGGCTTGACCCGGCCATCCACGCCTCTATGCGCGAAGGACGTGGATGCCCGGGACGAGCCCGGGCACGACGATGTGGCAACAGCGCTCTTTATCCTCGCCTACGCCACGGCCTTCTCGCGCGGCTGGGTGATCGCAATGTGCTGGCAGTGTGCAATCGGCGTCGTGCCGTTGGCGACGACGAGTGCGTCGAGCTCGACGAAGCGGTGGCCCTTCTTCTCGTAGTTGGCGGTGACTTTGGCGCGCGCGGTGATCTCGTCGCCGGCGCGTGCGGCGGACAAGAGCTGCATGCGGCTGCCGACGTGGATCCACGGGCCCAGAATGGTGTTGTCCACCAGCACGCGGTTCATGACGCGCTGGATCAGGCCGGGATGGCCGAGCCCCTCGCGTGCGAAGATCGGGTCGGTCTCCCTGATGTCGGCGAGATAGTCCGACGCATCCTGCCCGGCCCAGCGGCGCGCCGCCGTACCCAGCCATTTGCCCATCTCGAACGTTGTCGCGCTGACCGGCTTGCGCTCGGCTACAGCCGCGACCTCGACAAAGTCGTTCAGCGACACCGCCGGCGCGGCGGCGGGCAGCGAGGCCGTGCCGGTCGCGCAGAGCTCGGTGCGGCTGAACACCTCGATCGTGAGCAGGCCATTATGCTCGGTCGCATCAACATCGGCGGTTTCGCCGTCATAGACCGGTTTGATGAAGCGCGCCTCGATCAGCCCGCGCTCAAGGAAATCCCGGCCCCACCGCGCAATCGGCACATGCATCATATAAGCGAAGACGTCGACACCCGGGACCAGCCCGCCGGAAAAGCCGAAGCGGCGTGCCACCGTATCGTCATGCATCTTGTTTTCGGACTGCTTGGCGGTGTTGTAGGCCTCGACGCGCCAGGTTTCGAGCCGGTTCGGCATGGGGTCATCTTCCCTGTTCTTGTTGTTTCGGAGCCGATCGTAGGCCCCGGGGAACAGCGGTCAATCCCCTCGCCTTTGCGGCCCGGATGGGGTACCACGCGGCGGAATGACCGAGACCCCGACCCGCATCTATGTCGACGCCGACGCCTGTCCCGTGAAGGACGAGATTTACCGCGTCGCGCTCCGGCACGGCGTACCCGTGAGCGTGGTCGCCGGCAATTTCATCCGCGTGCCACAGGATCCGCTGATCGAGCGCATCGCGGCCGGCGCCGGCATGGACGCCGCCGACGACTGGATCGCCGAGCGCGCCAAGGCCGGCGATGTGGTCATCACCTCGGACATCCCGCTGGCGAGCCGCTGCGTCAAGGCCGGCGCCGACGTGATGGCCCCGAACGGTAAGCCGTTCACGGAAGAGTCGATCGGCATGACGTTGGCAGTGCGCAACCTGATGACCGATTTGCGCTCGGCCGGCGAGGTCACCGGCGGCCCCCGCTCGTTCGCGCCGCGCGACCGCTCCACCTTCCTCTCGGCGCTCGACCAGACGCTGCGCCGGATCCAGCGCCGCCGCACCGATCAGGCCGCAACACATCAAGGCTGATCATGGCGCCCCCGCTGATCCAACTGAAAGACATCAGGCTGACCTTTGGCGGCACGCCGCTTTTGAGCGGTGTCGAGCTGAATGTCGCGCCGAGCGAGCGCGTCTGCCTGATCGGCCGCAACGGCTCCGGCAAATCGACGCTGCTGAAGATCGCGGCCGGCCTCGTCGAACCCGACGGCGGTACGCGTTTCGTGCAGCCCGGCGCCACCGTGCGCTACCTGCAACAGGAGCCTGATTTCGGCGAGCACAAGACCACGCTCGCCTACGTCGAGTCCGGCCTCGCGCCCGGCGACGACCAGCACCAGGCGCGCTATCTGCTGGAGCAACTAGGACTGACCGGCGAGGAGAACCCGCACAATCTCTCCGGCGGCGAGGCGCGCCGCGCAGCACTGGCCTTTGTGCTGGCGCCCTCGCCCGACATTTTGCTGCTGGACGAGCCAACCAACCACCTCGATCTCGCGACTATCGAGTGGCTGGAGCAGGAGCTGGACAGCCGCCGCAGCGCGCTGGTCATCATCAGCCATGACCGCCGCTTCCTGACCAATCTGTCGCGCTCCACCGCCTGGCTCGACCGCGGCAGGATCAAGCAGATCGACCGTGGCTTCGCCTCGTTCGAGAGCTGGCGCGACGAGGTGCTGGCGGAAGAAGAGCGCGACCAGCACAAGCTCGACCGCAAGATCGTAGACGAGGAGCATTGGCTGCGCCACGGCGTCTCCGGCCGGCGCAAGCGCAACGTCAAGCGTCTCGGCAATCTGCATGCGCTGCGCGACCAGCGGCGCAACTATCGCGGTACGGCCGGCAGCGCCAGTCTCGCGGCGGCCGAAGCGGAGCAATCCGGCAAGCTGGTGATCGAGGCGAAGGGCGTCACCAAGGCCTATGGCGAGCGCATGATCGTCGACAATTTCTCGACCCGCATCCAGCGCGGCGACCGGCTCGGCATCATCGGCCCGAACGGCGCCGGCAAGACCACGCTGGTCAATTTGCTCACCGGCGGCGCGCAGCCGGATTCCGGCACGATACGTCTCGGCGCCAATCTGGAGGTCGCAACGCTGGATCAGCACCGCGAAAGCCTCGATCCGAAATCGACGCTGGCGGAAGCGCTGACCGGCGGTCGCGGGGACCAGATCATGGTCGGCGGAAAGCCGAAGCATGTGGTCGGCTACATGAAGGACTTCCTGTTCGCCCAGGAGCAGCGCGGCACGCCGGTCGAGGTGCTCTCGGGCGGAGAGCGCGGCCGTCTGATGCTGGCACGGGCGTTGGCCAAGCCGTCGAACCTGCTGGTGCTGGACGAGCCGACCAACGACCTCGACCTCGAAACGCTCGACGTGCTCGAAGACATGCTCGGCGATTACGAAGGCACCGTCATCCTGATCAGCCATGACCGCGATTTCCTCGACCGCGTCGTCACCTCCGTGATCGCGCCCGAAGGCAACGGCAAATGGGTCGAATATGCCGGCGGCTACAGCGACATGCTGACCCAGCGCGGCGCCGACCTCAAGCGCGAGGCGCCGAAGGCGCAAGCGGCCGCCGACAAGAAGGACCAGCGCGCCGCAGCCCCCGCACCCGCCTCGAAGCGCAAGCTGAGCTTCAACGAGAAGCATGCGCTGGAGACACTGCCGAAGAGGATGGAAACGCTGCAAGCCGATATTGCCAAGCTGCAGCGGGTGCTCGACGATCCCAAACTTTATACCAAGGATCGCAAGAAATTCGACGACACCTCCGCCGCTATCGCCAAGGCGCATGAGGAATTGTCCGCCGCCGAAGAGCGCTGGCTCGAATTGGAAATGCTGAGAGAAGAGATAGAACAGGCCTAACCCATGACAACCACCCTCGCCGGAAAGATCGCCCGCGAATACGGCACGCCCTGCGCCGTCATCGACATGGACAAGGTCGAGCGCAACATCGCGCGAATCCAGAAAGCCTGCGATGACGCCGGCATCGCCAACCGTCCCCACATCAAGACACACAAGAACCCGACGCTCGCGAAGATGCAGGTCGCGGCCGGCGCCAAGGGCATCACCTGCCAGAAGATCGGCGAGGCCGAGATCATGGCCAATGCCGGCATCGACGACATCCTGATCAGCTACAACCTCCTTGGCGAAGAGAAGATGGCGCGGCTCGGCGCGCTGAATGCCAAAGCCAACATGACGGTCGCCGCCGACAATTCCACCGTCGTCGCAGGCCTGCCCAAGGCTGCGGCGGCGTCGGGCCGTCCGCTCTCGGTCGTGGTCGAATGCGACACCGGCCGCAAACGCGCCGGCGTCGAGACGCCGGCAGAAGCCATCGCACTGGCGCGCGAGATCGCCGCGTCGAAGGGGCTGCAATTCGCCGGCTTCATGATGTATCCGACCGAGACCGGCTGGGGCGACGCCCAAAAATTCTACGACGAGGCGCTGGCCGGCCTGCGCGCGCACGGGCTGGACGCACAAATCGTCTCGACCGGCGGCACGCCGAACCTCAAGAATATCGGCAAGCTCAAGGGCGGTACCGAGCACCGCTTCGGCACCTACATCTACAACGACCGCATGCAGGTCGCGGCCGGCTCGGCCTCCTGGGACGACTGCGCGCTGCACATCTATTCGACCGTCGTGAGCCGCGCCGCACCCGAGCGCGGCATTCTCGATGCCGGCTCGAAGACGCTGACGACGGATACCGGTGGCCTCGACGGTCACGGCCTGATCCTCGAGCACCCCGAAGCCAAAATCGCGAAATTCGCCGAGGAGCACGGTTTCCTCGATCTCTCCCGCAGCAACACGCGACCCAATGTCGGCGACGTCGTCCGCATCGTGCCCAATCACGTCTGCGTCGTCGTCAACATGATGGACGAGGTGCTGATGGTCCGCGGCGAGGAGATCATCGGCACGCTGCCGGTGGCGGCACGGGGGAAGTTGCGGTAGAGGCACGCTCTGGTAGGGTGGGTTAGCCGAAGGCGTAACCCACCACTTCTCTCGATGCGGATACAGACGTGGTGGGTTACGCTTCGCTAACCCACCCTACGACTTGGCGAGCCACACCAGCGCGCCCCTCGCCGCAGCGACGCCCGTCGCGAACGACGCCTGCAGCAGATAGCCGCCGGTCGGCGCTTCCCAGTCCAGCATCTCGCCGGCGACGAAAACGCCGGGCAGCTTGCGCAACATGAAGTGCTCGTCGAGTTCGTCGAAGGCAATTCCGCCCGCAGTCGAGATCGCACGCTCGATCGGCGCGACGCCGGCGAGCTGGACCGGGATTGCATTCACCAGATGCGCAAGCTCCGCCGGCGAGAACGCGGCCAGCGGCCGGCCGGACGCAAGCGCGGCCTCCTGCATCAGGCCGATGCCAACCGGTGACAATTGCGCAGCCTTGCGCAGAAAGTTCGCGAGCGATTGCTTGCCGCGCGTGCCTGATAGTCGCGTGGTCAGTGCGGCGGCGCCGAGATCGGGCCGCAATGCGATCATCAGCGTCGCCTGCCCAAGACCCAGCACTGCCTCGCGCAGCTCCGCCGACAGCGCGTAGATCGCGCCGCCTTCGATGCCGCTGCGGGTGATCATGACTTCGCCCCGCACCGTGTGCGCGCCGATCGTCAGCGCAACGCCCTTGAGCGGCTGGCCTTCGAAGCGGTCGCGGAACACGTCGGACCACGCGACCGTAAAGCCGGAATTGGCCGGCCGAAGCTTTGAGATGGTCGCCCCCTTCGCGGCAAGGATGTCGGCCCAGCCGCCATCCGATCCGAGCCGCGGCCAGCTTGCACCGCCAAGCGCCAGCACGGTCGCATTGGCAACAACGGGCGCCACGCCTTCAGGCGTTCGAAACAGCAGCCGTCCCTCACCGTCCCACCCGGTCCAGCGATGGCGAAATGCAAACCGCACGCCGCTCGCATCGAGCCGCCGCAGCCAGGCGCGCAGCAGGGGCGAAGCCTTGAACGCTTTTGGAAACACCCGCCCGCTGGTGCCGACGAAGGTCGGCTCACCCAACGCTTCGCTCCACGCGCGCAGCGCGTCGGGCGAAAACGCCTCGATCGCCGCCTGCAGCTTGGGCGCCCCCTCGCGATAGCGCGCCATGAATTGGGCGAGCTGCTCGCTGTGGGTGAGATTGAGCCCGCCCCGGCCCGCCATCAGGAATTTGCGGCCGGCCGACGGCATCGCGTCATAGACGGTAACGCGAGCACCGCCCTGCGCCACCACCTCCGCCGCCATCAGCCCGGCGGGACCGGCACCGATGACGGCGACGTCAGTCAGAGCTTGATCCCCGCCCTCGCCGCGGCCTGGGCCACGTATTTCTGCGTCTGCTCGAACGCGCCCTGCAATGCCTTGGCGTTGGACATGTCGCTGATCTCGGCGAAATGCGCGGCGACCGCATCCGGCGTCCATTCGGATTCCGGCAGGTTGATGCCTTCGCTCTCCAGGATCTTGATCACGGCGAAGGAGCCGGCGCCGGCGCCCATGATGGTGCGGGTCGGCGCGTCCTCGCTCAGCATGTACTCGACCGCCGGCGTGATCGCGTTCGGCTTCATCAGTTGCAGCGCCTGCGGCGGCAGCAGCTCTTCCGTCATGCGGGTCGCCGCCGTCGGCGAGATGATGTTGACGCGGATATCGTTCTTGCGGCCCTCTTCCGCGAGCACGTTCATCAGGCCGACCATGCCGGATTTCGCCGCGCCGTAATTGGCCTGGCCAAAATTGCCGTAGAGGCCGGAGGACGACGTCGTCAGCACGATGCGGCCGTAATTGCGGTCGCGCATGCCGGCCCAGGCCGCCTTGCAGCAATAGAAGGTGCCGACGAGATGCACGTCGAGCACCTTCTGGAAATCGGCCGCTTCCATCTTGCCGAACGACTTGTCGCGCAGGATGCCGGCATTGGCGCACATCAAATCGACGCTGCCCCACTCCTTCGTGGCGCGCTCGACCATGGCAGTGACCTGCTCGAAATTCGAGACGTCGGCGCCGTCGGCCATCGCGGTGCCGCCGGCTTTGCGGATTTCCTCGACCACGGTCTCCGCCGGCGACAGCGAGCCGCCGGTGCCGTCGCGCGCGCCACCGAAATCGTTGACGACGACCTTCGCGCCGCGGCTGGCCAATCCCAGCGCATGCGCCTTGCCCAGACCATTGCCCGCGCCGGTGACGATGGCGACGCGTCCGTCGAACCTGATTGCCATGAGTGTGCTTCCTGGATGCTATTTCGTCGTGGCCGGGCTTGACCCGGCCATCCATCAATCGACTGCTTTTGAGCAGCGATGGGTTGCCGGGTCAAGCCCGGCAACGACAGGCGGTATCAGGCGAAATAGATCAACCCGAGCCAGTCCGCGACCAGCGCCGGCTTGTCCTCGCCTTCGATCTCCACCGTGACGTTGGTGCGGGACTGCAACTCGTTCGGCTTGCGCAGCTTGGCTTCGGCCAGCACGAAACGGCCGCGGACGCGCTTGCCCGAGCGGACCGGCGAGACGAAGCGCAGCTTGTCGAAGCCGTAATTGACGCCCATCGTGGTACCCGCAATCGTCGGCATCACTTCGTAGGACATCACCGACAGCATCGACATCGTCAGGAAACCGTGCGCGATGGTGGTGCCGAACGCCGTCTCCTTCGCCCTCTCGGGATCGACGTGGATGAACTGGTGATCCTCGGTCACGTCGGCATAGGTGTCGATGCGGGGCTGATCGATCAGGTGCCACGACGACACGCCGATCTCCTTGCCGACCATCGCCTGATAGGCTTGAAGCGTGATCGGCGGCTTCTTCCAGATTTCGTTCACTTAGGTCTCACTCCGTGTTTTCGGCAGTTCGGGAAAATCCTCTTCCCGGAATTCGCGGCCGCGCAGGGGATCCTCGCGGTCGCCGTCGCGCTCGAGCCGCCGCAGCTGAACGCGCCGGATCTTTCCTGAGATCGTCTTCGGCAGCTCAGTGACGATCTCAAGGCGGCGGATGCGCTTGAACGGCGCAAGGCGCGCATGCAGATGCTGGAAAATCGACAGCGCGGTCTCCGGCGTCCGCTCCGCGCCCGAGGTCAGCAGCACGAACGCCTTGGGGATCGCGAGCCGGATCGGATCCGGGCTCGGCACCACCGCGGCTTCCGCAACCAGTTCGTGCTCCAGCAGCACACTCTCCAGCTCGAACGGGCTGATGCGGTAATCCGACGACTTGAACACGTCGTCGGAACGGCCGACGAAGGTAAGATAGCCCTCGTCATCTTCGAACACGACATCGCCGCTGCGATAGAGCTCGCCTTCGGCGCCGGAGAGCTTGCCGTCGTCGCTTTGGTAGCCCTGCATCAGGCCGGCGGGCCGCTCGGTGCCGAGCATCAGCGTGACCTCACCTTCCCTCGCCTTGTTGCCGTCGGCGTCGCTGATCTGCACGCGATAGCCCGGCAGTGGCCGGCCCATCGAGCCGACCTTGATCTTCTGGCCCGGCGAGTTGCCGGCCAGTGCCGTGGTTTCGGTCTGGCCGTAGCCGTCGCGGATGGTGAGCCCCCAGGCCGCCCGCACCTGGTCGATCACCTCAGGGTTCAGCGGCTCGCCGGCACCGCAGACCTCGCGAAGCGCGACCTTGAACGAGGCCAGGTTCTCCTGGATGAACAGCCGCCACACGGTCGGCGGCGCGCACAGCGTGGTGACGCTACAACGGCCAATGGTGGCGAGCAGGCCCTTCGCATCGAAGCGCGGCTGGTTGACCACGAACACGGTGGCGCCCGCATTCCACGGTGCGAAAAAACAGCTCCAGGCATGCTTGGCCCAGCCGGGCGAGGAGATGTTGAGATGGACGTCGCCGGGTTTCAACCCGATCCAGTACATGGTCGAGAGATGCCCGACGGGATAGCTGCGCTGGCTGTGCCGGACGAGTTTTGGTTTTGCCGTCGTCCCCGAGGTGAAATAGAGCAGCATCGGATCGTCGGCATTGGTCGGGCCATCGGCGGTAAAACTCTCGGAGGCCTTTGCGGCCTCATCGTAGGAGAGCCATCCGTCGCGGGCCGCGCCGACCACGATGCGGACGATATTCTCCGCACCGAGGCTTGCAAATTTCGCGACCTGGTCCTCGGCCGCCACCACCGCCTTCGCCTTGCCGCGATCAAGCCGGTCGCGCAGCTCATCGGCGGTGAGCAGCGTGGTCGCGGGAATCACGACGACGCCGAGCTTCATCGCCGCCAGCATCGTCTCCCACAGCGGAACCACATTGCCGAGCAGCAGCAGGAGATGATCGCCGCGCTTCAGGCCCTGCGCGCGAAGGAAATTCGCCACTTGGTTCGAGCGCTTCGAGAGCGCCGCAAAGGACAGTTTGGTCTGGCGATCCTGCGCGGCGTCGACGATCCAGAGGGCCGGCCGGTCCTTGGCTTCGGCGTCCTTCGCCAGCTCGTCGAACCAGTCGAGCGCCCAGTTGAAGGGAACCGGATCCGGCCAGCGGAATCCTTTGACCGCGGCCTCGTAATCCGTGCGGTGCTTGAGCAGAAACGCGCGCGCGTCCTGAAATGTCGTCATGTTCCGGGCCCGTCGAATTGATGTTCGAGCGTAGCCCGGATGGAGCGAAGCGCAATCCGGGCTACGAAGCCTCGCTATTGCCCAGCGAGGCTGCGAACGTGCTTGATAATTCCGGAAAAATCCACCCCGCCTTGGCCGGCTGCGTCGAAAGACTGATAGATCTCCTGCGCATGCTTGCCGAGCGGGGTGGCCGCGCCCGCGGCCTTCGCGGCGTCCTGCGCCAGCGTCAGATCCTTCACCATCAGCGCGGAAGCAAAACCCGGCTTGTAGTCGTTGTTGGCAGGCGAAGTCGGCACCGGGCCCGGCACCGGGCAATAGGTCGTCAGCGACCAGCACTGGCCCGACGAGGTCGAGGCGACGTCGAACAGTGCCTGATGCGAGAGCCCGAGCTTCTCAGCCAGTGCAAACGCCTCGCTCACCGCGATCATGGAGATGCCGAGGATCATGTTGTTGCAGATCTTGGCCGCCTGCCCCGCGCCGGCGCCGCCGCAATGCACGATCTTCTTGCCCATGTTCTCCAGCACCGGCTTGGCCGCCGCGAATGCCTTCTCCTCGCCGCCGCACATGAAGGTGAGCGTCGCGCCCTTGGCGCCGCCGGTGCCGCCGGAGACCGGCGCGTCGACCGAGAGCACGCCGTGCTTGGCGGCGAGCGCATGCGCGGCCCTCGCGCTCTCCACGTCGATGGTGGAACTGTCGATGATCAGCGCGCCCTTGGTCATCGCGGGAAGGATGTCGCTCCAGACGCCGAGCACATGCTTGCCTGCGGGAAGCATGGTGACGACGACATCGGCGCCCTTCACCGCGCCCGCGGCGCTGTCGGCGATGCCGGCACCATCGGCCTTGGCCTGATTGCGTGAGGCTTCGACGAGATCGAACGCCACCACCTTGTGGCCCGCCTTGACCAGATTGGCGGCCATCGGGCCGCCCATGTTGCCGAGACCGATGAATGCGATCGTGGCCATTGTCGTTTCCTCCGCTTCAATCGTTGCTTAGTTGAACTTCAGCTCGTCGGCACCGATCCCGGCGAGATACGGCGCAAGCATCTCTGGCGTCACGTCCTCGATCCGCGGCGGCGACCAGACCGGATTGCGATCCTTGTCGATCACGGCCGCACGCACGCCCTCGCGGAAATCGTCGCTGCGGAATACTTCGAGCGCGGCGCGATATTCGCGCGCCAGGCACTCCTCCAGGCTCGACGCGGTGCGCGCCAGCCGCAGCAGCTTCAGCGTCACCACCATGCCGCGCGGCGATTTTTCATTGAGCGTCTTCAGAGTCGCCAAGGCGAACTCCGAGCCGTCACGTTTCAGCGCGGCAAAAATGTCTTCCATGCGGTCGAAGCCGAACAATGCGTCGATCATCGCCTGCCGTGCCGCAACCGGACCGGCGGCATCGCCCGTCGCGAAACTGTTGATGAGCTTGCTGACATCGGCCGCGGTCGCTGCCGGACCAACCTTCGTCAGCGCCTCGCGCAACTCCGGCCATTTGGCTACGGGAACCACGGCATCGGCGAACTTCGCATGGATTGCATCGGGCCCATTCATGGTCTGGCCGGTGAGGCCGAAATAGGTGCCGATCTCGCCGGGCGAGCGCGACAGCAGCCAGGTGCCGCCGACATCAGGGAAGAAGCCGAGGCCGACCTCGGGCATCGCCAGCTTTGTCCGATCGGTGACGATGCGGTGGCTGGCATGAGCTGAGAGCCCGACGCCGCCGCCCATCACGATACCGTCCATGAACGCGATATAGGGCTTTGGGAATTTCTTGATCCGGGCGTTGAGGATGTATTCTTCCCGCCACAGGATCTTGCCGAGATCGCCATTGGCTTTCGAGCTCTCCCAGAGCGTCCGAATGTCACCGCCGGCACACAGGCCACGCTCGCCGGCACCTTCCAGCACGATCAATGCGACGGCGGGATCGGCCTCGAAGCGGTCGAGCGCCTTGTCGATGTCGCGAAACATCTCCAGCGTCACGGCGTTGATGGCCTTCGGACGGTTGAGCCTGATGACGCCAGCCGCGCCCTCGACCCGGGCGACCAGATCGCCCTCTTCCACCGAATTCATCGCGCGCCCTCGATCAGCTTGCGCGCCACGATCAGCCGCATGATTTCATTGGTGCCTTCGAGAATCTGGTGCACGCGCAGATCGCGCACGATCTTCTCGATGCCGTATTCGCTGAGATAGCCGTAGCCGCCGTGGAGCTGCAGCGCATGGTTGGCGACCTCGAAACCGACGTCGGTGCCGAAACGTTTTGCCATCGCGCACAGCATGGTGGCGTCGGGGTCCTTGCGGTCCAGCGCCGCCGCGGCACGCCAGAGGAAAGTGCGTGCGGCCTCGAGCTCAATCGCCATGTCGGCAAGGCGGAATTGCAGCGCCTGGAATTCGTCGAGGCGCTTTCCGAACGCCTCGCGCTCCTTCATGTAGGCGCGCGCCTTGTCGAGCGCGGTCTGGGCGCCGCCGATCGAACAGGCCGTGATGTTGAGCCGCCCGCCGTCGAGACCGGCCATCGCGATCTTGAAGCCAACGCCCTCTTCGCTGAGGCGATTGGCGACCGGCACACGGGCATTCTCGAACATCACAGCGCGGGTCGGCTGCGCGTTCCAGCCCATCTTGCGCTCATTGGCGCCGTAGGAGACACCCGGAGTCTTGCCGTCGATGACGAGCGTCGAGATACCGCCCGGGCCATCGCCGCCGGTGCGCACCATCGCGACCAGGAGATCGGTGCCGCCGGCGCCGGAGATGAACTGCTTCTGGCCATTGAGCACATAATGCTCGCCATCGCGCACCGCGCGGGTGCGCAGCGCGGCCGCATCGGAGCCCGCGCCCGGCTCGGTCAGGCAGTAGCTGGCGATCAGCTCCATGGTGCAGAGCTTTGGCAGCCATGCGTGGCGCTGGGTGTCGCTGCCATAGGCATCGATCATCCAGCTCGCCATGTTGTGAATGGAAATGAAGGCCGAAGTGGTCGGACAGCCCGTCGCCAGCGCCTCGAAGATCAGCGCCGCGTCGAACCGCGTCATCGCGGATCCCCCGACATCCTCGCGAATGTAGATGCCGCCCATGCCGAGCGTCGCAGCTTCGCGCATCACGTCGACGGGGAAATGCTTCTCCTCGTCCCAGCGCAGCGCATGCGGCGCAATCTTTTCCGCCGCAAACGCCAGCGCCATGTCGCGAATTGCGATCTGATCCTCGTTCAGAGCGAATTGCATCCCGGCCTCGCTCTTGAGAGGATCACTTCATCAGCGGGATCGAGAACTCCGCACCTTCCTTGACGCCGGACGGCCAGCGCGAGGTCACCGTCTTGGTCTTGGTGTAGAAGCGGACCGAATCCGGGCCGTGCTGGTTGAGGTCGCCGAAGCCCGACTTCTTCCAGCCGCCGAACGTGTAATAGGCGATCGGAACCGGGATCGGCACGTTGATGCCGACCATGCCGACATTGACCTTGGCCGCGAAATCGCGGGCGGCGTCGCCGTCGCGGGTGAAGATGGCAACGCCGTTGCCGTAGTCATGCTCGGACGGCAGCGCCAGCGCTTCCTTGTAGTCGTGCGCGCGCACGACCGAGAGCACCGGGCCGAAGATCTCTTCCTTGTAGATCCGCATGTCCTTGGTGACGTTATCGAACAGCGAGCCGCCGAGATAGAAGCCGTTCTCGTAGCCCTGCATCTTGAAGCCGCGGCCGTCGACGGCGAGCGTGGCGCCTTCCTTGATGCCGATGTCGATGTAGCCCTTGACCTTCTCGACCGCTTCGCGCGTCACCAGCGGACCGTAATCGGCGGACGGATCGATCGAGGTGCCGATCTTGAGCGACTCGACGCGCGGGATCAGCTTTTCCATGAGACGGTCGGCGGTGGACTTGCCGACGGGTACCGCGACGGAGACGGCCATGCAGCGCTCGCCGGCCGAACCGTAACCTGCGCCGATCAGAGCATCCACGGCCTGGTCCATGTCGGCGTCAGGCATGATGATGGCGTGGTTCTTGGCGCCGCCAAAACACTGGCAGCGCTTGCCGGTCTGGGCGGCGCGCTCATAGATGTACTGCGCGATCGGCGTGGAGCCGACGAAGCCGATCGCCTTGATGTCGGGATCGTCGAGGATGGCATCGACGGCTTCCTTGTCACCGTTGACGACGTTGAGGATGCCGGCAGGCAGGCCCGCCTCGATCATCAGTTCGGCAAGCATCATCGGCACGCCGGGATCGCGCTCCGAGGGCTTCAGGATGAAGGCGTTGCCGCAGGCGATCGCGGGCGCGAACTTCCACATCGGGATCATCGCCGGGAAATTGAACGGCGTGATGCCGGCGACGACGCCGAGCGCTTGGCGCATCGAATAAATGTCGATGCCGGGACCGGCGCCCTCGGTGTATTCGCCCTTCATCAGATGCGGGATACCGCAGGCGAACTCGGCGACCTCGAGGCCGCGCTGGATGTCGCCCTTGGCGTCCGGAACGGTCTTGCCGTGCTCGCGGGCGAGCAGCTCGGCGAGCTTGTCATAATCACGCTGAACCAGCTCGACGAATTTCATCATGACGCGGGCGCGGCGTTGCGGGTTGGTCGCGGCCCATTCCGGCTGTGCGGCGCGCGCGTTCTCGACGGCGGCGCGGACTTCGGCCTTGGACGCCAGCGCCACCTTGGCCTGGACGTCACCGGTCATCGGCTCGAAAACGTCGGCGGTGCGGCCCGAGGTGCCCTTGACTTCCTTGCCACCGATGAAATGTCCGACTGAACGCATGGAATGCTCTCCTTAAGGCCTGATCCGCTTTGACAAATCCTATCGACCTGCATTTTATAGGATTCAAGTCCGAGATAATGCACCATAGATGTGCGAAAATGCTGGATCAAGGCGCTATCGATTGGGACGACTTTCGCTTTGTGCTGGCCATCGTGCGGGGCGGCTCGGTTTCGGCTGCGGCAAAACAGCTTGGGGTCGACCACGCCACAGTGATCCGCCGCGTTGACCGGCTGGAAAAGCACCTCTCGGCCAAGCTATTTGACCGGCGCAAGACCGGCTACCTCCTCACCGAGGCCGGCCAGCGCGTCGCCGACAGCGCGGAAGCGATGGAATCGACCATCGTCGCCAACCAGGAGCAGGTCGGCGGCTCGGTGGCACGGCTGACCGGCACGGTCCGGATCGGCGCCCCCGACGGGTTCGGCACCGCTTTCCTGGCGCCGCGGTTGGCACCCTTCGCCGACCGGTATCCCGATCTCGATCTGCAACTTGTGGCCACGGCGCGGCTGTTCAGTCTCTCCAAGCGCGAGGCCGATATCGCCATCAGCCTGACCATGCCGAAGGAAGGCCGCATCGTCGGCCGCAAGCTGCTCGACTACCGTCTCGGCCTGTACGCCGCCCCCACCTACCTGGACCGCTTCCCGGCGATCACCTCGCGCGAGGTGCTGCCGCAGCACCGCTTCGTCGGCTACATCGAGGAGCTCCTGTTCACGCCGGAGCTCGATTATCTGCCGCAGGTCTCGCCGCGGATCTCGGCTCGCTTCCGCAGCGCCAATCTGATCGCGCAGCTCAATGCCACGCTCTCAGGCTTCGGCATCGCGGTGCTGCCGCATTTCATGGCGGATGATTATCCGCAGCTCGTCCCGGTGCTGCCCGAGGAGATCTCGATCACACGGACATTCTGGATGCTGATGCACGCCGACAGCAAGGATCTGGCGCGGATACGCGCGGTGGCCGACTACATCGGCGAGATCGTCGAGCGTGAACGGGCGTTGTTTGCGGGGCGGTCAACACCGGTCTCGTAGGGTGGGCCAAGCGTAGCGTGCCCACCTCCTCTATCCATCGAGACAGATGGTGGGCACGGCGCAATCGCGCCTTTGCCCACCCTACGGCAGCACCTCGCCTAGGTCTTCGCCTTCTTCACCGCGGGCGCCTTCGGCTCGCGCTTCACGCAATCCAGCGCGCTGTCCCGGCCCACCTTCAACACCTCGTCGGAGAGCTCGCTCGACCCGGCGATGCGCGCCAGCAACATGGTGCCGGCCATCGTCGCCAACGTCGCAACCGCCTGCTTGCGCGCGGCCTTGCGCGGCACGTTCGGGATGTTGTCCGCCAGCATCTCGATCATTTCGTCGAGCTTGCCGGCAAATGCCTTTCGCGCCTTGGGGCTCTCGCGGGCGATCTCGGCACCGAGCGCGGGAATCGAGCAGCCATGGCCGGGATTGTCGCGATGCAGTGTCGACAGGTAGGCGTCCGCGATCATCGCCAGTCGCTTGTCCGGCGACACCTCGTCCGTGAGCTTGCGCCAGTGCTCCATCGAGCGGTCCATCGCGTAACCGAACGCCTCGATTACCAGCGCCTCCCGGGAATCGAAATGCGCGTAGAAGCCGCCATGGGTCAGGCCCGCCTCCTTCATGAGGTCGGCGACGCCGATGCCATGGGCGCCCTTTTCGCGCAGCCGCACCGAGGCCTTCTTCACGATGCGGTCGTGGGTTTCCTGCTTGTGTTCGGGGGAGTAGCGCATGCAGTTCTCATTGAATGTCGAGGGTCATCTCATAACACGCAAATGACGAAACGGGTGCATTAATTCATGTTAAGTTGCTTCCGATCATGGAAAACGTTGCAGTTGCATGCACCGCAAGGCCTCCCTTGCCGTCCCGGACGAAGCCTTCGGTATAGCTGGTCTGCCGTCCGAGCTTGATCACCTTGCCTTCGGCCGAGATCAGGCCCGAGCGAACCGAGAGCGGACGCAGGAAGGTCATTTTCAGGTCGAGCGTCACAGAGCTCTGCCCCGCTTCCAGCCGGGTCGAGATCGCGCATCCCATCGCGGTGTCGATCAGTGCCGCCGCCGTCGCCCCATGCAGGAGGCCGATGGTATTTTCGAGATCCTCGCGCGGTTCCAGTTCCATGACGATCCGGCCCGGCTCGACAACGGCCATGGTGAAGCCGATCAGTTTCGCAAAAGGCGGCGGCGGCAGCCGGCCGTCGCGAATGCCCAGCATCGCGTCCATGCCCGACAGGCCCATCGCCACTTTCGCGACCGGCGCCGGCACCTGCCAGTCTACCACGCGCTCACGCCGCTGCGCGGGCGAAAACAGATCGAATTGGTCGCGTTCAGTCATGGGACCCCTTTTGATATGATCTATATCATACTATGCTACGGACTTGGCGCTTGCAACTCGCCTCCCCACCCGCTTGACAACAAGGACGTTTCGGCCCGGAAGTGGCACCGACCCGCGCGCCTCGCGCCGGTCCACGAAACCTTCGAGATGCCACGATGGAAATGCTCAACCCCCACTGCGGCGTGACGCGCGATGCGCGCGGCGTCGTTCAAGTCGTAATCTGCAACGCCGGCCCGCTCAACATTCTCGGCTCGCCGGTGACCGACGCCGTGCGCGAAGGCCTGCAGCAGCTTGCATCCGACCGCAGCATCCGCGTCGTGGTGCTGCGCGGCCAGAGCGAGAAGAGCCTGATCGGCGGCGCCGACATCAAGGAGATGGCCAAGCTCGACCAACGATCCGCCGAAGCCTTCATCAGCCGCCTGCGCGATCTCTGCGAGGCCGTACGTCAATTCCCGGCACCCGTGATCGCGCGCCTGCCCGGCTGGTGCCTCGGCGGTGGGCTCGAGGTCGCCGCCGCCTGCGATTTCCGGATTGCCGCGCATGATGCGCATTTCGGCATGCCGGAGGTACGCGTCGGCATCCCCTCGGTGATCCACGCGGCGCTCCTGCCTCGCCTGATCGGCTGGGCCCGCGCGCGCTGGCTGGTGATGACGGCGGAAAATATCGCCGCAGCCACCGCACTCGCCTGGGGACTGATCGACAAGGTCGCCCCAGCAGGCGAACTGGACGCCGCCGTCGAGCATCTGGTGAACACGCTGCTCGACTGCGGCCCCGAAGCGCTGCGCTCGCAGAAGGCGCTGCTGCGGCAATGGGAGGAGCTGCCGCTGACGGAGTCGGTGAATCTGAGCGTGAAAGTGTTCGGCGAGTCGTTCCTGACGGACGAGCCGACGCGGCTGATGGGCGCCTTCGTGAACAGGAAGAAATAGGGCCGCTCCTTCAAGCGCACGACCAAATCTCATCCCACCCACGACAATTTCTCATCCCTGGCGCGGGTTGCATTTTTTGCGTCGCATCATATGATGGTCATAATCTCATAGATCATCGCCAAGGGAGCTCCATCATGGCCGAAGCCGCCGATCCCGTCGTCATCGTTTCCGCCGCCCGTACCCCGCTCGGCCGCTTCATGGGCGAGCTGTCGCCGCTCCCCGCGCACAAGCTTGGATCGCATGTGATCGGCGCCGCGCTGGAGCGCGCGAGGCTGGCGCCGGAGAAGGTCGACGAGGTCTTCATGGGCTGCGTGCTGCCGGCAGGACAAGGCCAGGCGCCGGCGCGGCAGGCGGCACGCGCGGCCGGGCTGCCCGACGCCACCGGCGCGACCACCGTCAACAAGGTCTGCGGTTCCGGCATGAAAGCGACCATGCTGGCGCACGACATCATCCGTGCCGGCTCGGCCGACATCGTCATCTCCGGCGGCATGGAGAGCATGAGCAACGCGCCGTATCTGCTGACCAAGGCACGCGGCGGCTATCGCGTCGGTCACGACCGCATCATCGACCACATGATGATGGACGGCCTCGAGGACGCCTACGAGACCGGCCGTTCGATGGGCGATTTCGGCGAGGCCACCGCGGAGGCCTATCAGTTCACCCGCAAGGACCAGGACGCCTACGCGATGGAGACGCTCAGCCGCGCCCGCAAGGCCGTCGAGGGCGGTGCGTTCAAGGCCGAGATCGCGCCGATCACGCTCGCGGAGAAGGCTGGTCCCCGCATCGTCGCCAATGACGAGCATCCGCTGAAGGTCGATCCGGCGAAGATCCCCGGCCTCAAGCCGGCATTCCGCGCCAACGGCACCATCACGCCGGCCGCGTCCTCCGCCAATGCCGACGGCGCGGCAGCGCTCGTTCTGACGAAGCGCTCGCTTGCCGATCGGGGTGGCCTGCCCGTTCTCGCGGAGATCAAGGGCCACGCCACTCACAGCCAGGAGCCGCAATGGTTCACCACGGCGCCGATCCCGGCGATCCGCAAGCTGCTCGACAAGATCGGCTGGACCGCCTCCGACGTCGACCTGTTCGAGATCAACGAGGCGTTCGCCGTGGTGGCGATGGCGGCGCAGCGCGACCTCGGCATTCCCCGCGACAAGCTCAACATCAATGGCGGCGCCTGCGCGCTCGGCCATCCCATCGGCGCCACCGGCGCGCGGCTGATCGTGACGCTGCTGCATGCGCTCGAGGCGCAGAACCTCAAACGCGGTATCGCCGCGCTCTGCATCGGCGGCGGCGAAGCCACGGCGATCGCGGTGGAGCGGCTGGTGCGCTGATCCGCTTGTCCGAAATAGAGGGAAGTCTGTCATTTCAGACTTCCCTTGTTCATGCCAGATTGCAACGATGAATCGGGTCCCTCGGGCCCGCTAACCCACATTGAGGCCCAATGATCTCGAACTGGCTCGCGACAGCATTGTCCCGCCGCAACATCCACTATGGCTGGGTGATGGTCGGCGTCACCTTCCTCACCGCGCTCATCAGCGCGGGCACGGTTGGCGCGCCCGGCGTGTTCATCATTCCCTTGCAGAAGGAGTTCGGCTGGAGCACGGCGGAGATCTCCTCCGCGCTCTCGATCCGCTTCATCCTGTTCGGGCTGATGGCGCCGTTCGCCGCCGCCCTGCTCAACCGCTACGGCCTGCGCAACGTCACGCTGTTGGCCCAGCTTATCGTCGTCTCGGCGCTGCTCGCCTCGCTCGGGATGACGCAGGTCTGGCAGCTCGTCGCACTCTGGGGCGTCGTGATCGGCATCGGCACCGGCATGACCGCGCTGGTGCTGGGCGCCACGATTGCCACGCGCTGGTTCGCCGCACGGCGCGGCCTCGTCGTCGGCATTTTGACCGCGAGCGTCGCCACCGGCCAGCTCGTATTCCTGCCGCTGCTTGCAAGCCTGACCGAGCGCTACGGCTGGCGGCTGGCGCTCGGCTTCGTCTGCATCGCGCTTGGCGTTTCGGCACTGGGCGTACTCCTCGTCATGCGCGATCGTCCGAGCGATGTCGGCCTGCGCCCGTTCGGCGACGAGGGCACCGAGCCCCTGCCCGCTCCGCCCGTGAGCCACGGCTCGATCACGGGCGTGGCGCTCGGCACGCTGCGCGATGCGTCGAAGTCGCGCGCGTTCTGGATCCTGTTCGCGACCTTCTTCGTCTGCGGCGCTTCCACCAACGGTCTCGTCCAGGTACATCTGATTCCGATGTGCCTCGATTTCGGTATCCCGCAGGTGCAGGCCGCCAGCCTGCTCGCAGCCATGGGCATCTTCGACTTCTTCGGCACCATCATGTCGGGCTGGCTGTCGGACCGCTACGACAACCGCTATCTGCTGTTCTGGTATTACGGCCTGCGCGGGCTCTCGCTGATCTTCCTGCCCTTCAGCGATTTCTCGTTCTACGGCCTGTCGATCTTCGCGATGTTCTACGGTCTCGACTGGATCGCGACGGTGCCGCCGACGGTGCGCCTCACCGCGCAGAAATTCGGGCCCGAACGCGCCAATCTGGTGTTCGGCTGGATCTTTGCCGGCCATCAGCTCGGCGCCGGAACCGCCGCGTTCGGTGCCGGATTGTCGCGTACGGTCTATCAAAGCTACCTGCCCGCATTCTTCATCGCCGGTGCGCTCTGCGTGTTCGCCTCGCTGATCGTGCTGGCGCTCTCGCGGCAACCGAAGCTACAGCCAGCGGCGGCCTCGACCTAGTAAGCTTTGCGAGAGAGCCGCTTCCGCCGGGATGCGGACACACGTCCGCATTCTCGCGGCTCATTTCGCCCGAGCTTTGCTTTCTTCGTTGCGCCCTCTCGTTCAGAAAGGGCGCAGGGAAGGCCGGGCGCCGGCTGGCACCCGCAGTCCCATGTGCGAACAAGACGCGCACGGGGTGGACCACAGGTGTTGCCGGTCGCCCGGCCTTCCCTGCGCGGTTGGTTTTACGGCTTATGTCGCGCTCTTGTGTCTGGAAAATCTGCCAGAATGTGCGAACGGGCGGTTCTCGTAAAACCGCCCGTCGCTGGATCTGAGCCCGATCGTGCTCGAAGGCCTTGAGCCTGTCGGGGAGCTAGGGACAGATCCGGTGGTCTTCCTCAACCCGAACAGTTGCATGGGCTTCGAGCCCGGACCGAGCAAGGAAGGGATTGGATGATGGCACAAGACGGTCTGGTTGTCGCTGGCATCGACGTGGCCAAGGACAAGGTGGATGTGTGCATTCGCTCATTGTCACAACGGCAGGCGTTCCCAAGCACGCCGGAGGGGCGGCGAGCGTTGATCCGCTGGCTTCGAAAGCACAAGGTCGGCAAGGCCGCCATGGAGGCTTCCGGCGGCTATGAGCGGGAATGGGCCAAAGCGCTGCGCGAGGCTGGTATCGAAGCCCTGATCGTGGATCCGAAGCGGGTGCGCAACTTCGCTAGATCGGCCGGACGGCTCGCCAAGAACGATCCAATCGATGCGGAAATGATTGCCTGGTTCGCCGAGACCTTCATCGAGGCAAAGGGCCAAACGTACGATGCGGCACGTGAGAAACTGGTGCAGATCGTGAATGCGCGCCAGGCTCTGATCGACATGCGGACCAGCTTGCAAAGCAGGAATGAGCATTCCACACCTGACGTCGTGCAGAAAATGCAGGGCCGCCTGCTGAAGCAGATCACCTTGGAAGTTGCCAAGTTGGAAGCAGCGATCGCAGTTCTAATCAAGGCCACGCCGCGTTTTGCCGAACTCGCCGAGATCATCGAGAGCGTGCCGGGTCTTGGCGGGGGCACGTCGGCCGGATTGATCGGGGCGATGCCGGAACTCGGCCAGATCGGGGACAAAGTTGCTGCGGCACTGCTGGGTGCTGCGCCTTATGACGACGACAGCGGCAAACGTCGGGGCGTCCGTCATATCCAGGGCGGGCGCCGCAAAGTCCGCAACCTGTTCTACATGGCGTGCATGGGAGCCGCGACACGGCACAATCCCGTGCTCAAGGCCTTCTATGATCGCCTGATCGCCAAAGGCAAGAAGCCGAAGGTTGCGCTCACTGCCTGCATGCGTAAGCTGATCGTGATCCTCAACGTCATGATCGCACGCGGCGAGAAATGGGATGCCAAGCGGTACGAAGTCGGCGGCACCGCTCGGCTTCCGCCGAGCCCATGCACAGCCTGAAGATCGGTGAGCGGACGGGGTCAAGGCCGTCAGCCGCCGAAGGCGGTGGCGCGCGAGCGCCAGCCTTGAGGCCGGCCGGTCGCCGAGCTACTTCACAGTTGCTCCCCGGGGAGCGATGCACTATTGCCCCCGTCGCCTTGCGGATGACTGATGTCCCGACCCGGTTGGGCCGCAGCATCACCACAGACTTGACGCACAGACCCCGGGCGTCAGGACCACACGATTTTGCCGCCGCGCACATCCCCGCCCCTGTCTCCGATGGCTGGCGTGCGCTCGCCACCGGGACCGAACGAGGACGCTGTCAGCGCCGTGTCGTATCGCGCGTGCCGCTGCTCACGGGGGATTCCCGCCCTGCAGTCTGCCCAGCGCGCCGACGCCGTCGCGGCCACCGCCTCCCGGCCCGCGTCTCGTGACGATCGCGAAACGCCCCTTTCGGCGGGCGGGATGGGCAAGACATACGGCATATCCGAATTCTTGTAAAGCGAATTTTTGGATTGTCGCCTGCCCAACCCTCTCCCGGACTCTCCGGAGACAGACGTCACTTCGCGTCCTTGTTCAATTCGATCGCGACCTCCGCCATCCAGGAGCCCGGCGCCTCCATCAGAAAGGATTGCCGGTTGCTCCTGGTCTGGATCGTCACCAGCGCGGCCACCGTGTTCCCCTCTATTCGCGCCTCGATCAATCCGTCCTTGTTGGTGCCGTAGACCTTGCCGCCCTGCCGGTACTCGCTCTCGAACCAGTTGCCGGAAAGCTCCGTCCCGCTCTGCTCGATGTTCGCGGACAGGACCATCTTGTACGCATCGCTCGCGCAGCGCAGGTCGAGGGTCAACGACCGCCCCGGCCTGGTGACGTTGTAGGCTACCTTGCAGCGGACCTTCTCACGCGGACCGTCCGACGGCTTCATCGTGCCGGTACCCGACCATGCGCCGGCCAGACCGTCGAACACCGGCTCTGCGCACGAGGGGCTGGTGCCGACGAGCACGAGACAGGCCGCGCCGATGCCCATGCGCGCAGCCGAAATCTTCAATCGCATTCTGCCAATCCTGATTCGTGAAGTCTGAGCGCGTCCTACGCCCGGACAGCCGCAGGATGTTGACGGAGATGTTTAGAAACGTTGCTGAGATTGCCTGAACGTTGCCGGGCGGACGCATCAGTCGGAGATGAATCCGACATTGCCACGGCCGGCTTCCGTCGATCCCGTTCGGCCGCAAATCCCCCGCGGGGACGCAGATCAATCGCATCTTGCCCGCGAACCCTCGCCTCCAGGCCTGACGTCCCCTGCAGGCCGCATCCGCCACCGGCCCGAGATTCGAGACATCTTGCCGTTAGACTCCCTGCGCCAAACGTGAACAATAGCAGGGCACGTTACGTGCGCAGTGCACAGCAAGATGCGCCAAGGGGAAACGAAAATGCCGACTGCCTTCCCGTCGTCCGAACCCACCATTCCGACCGCGCCCTTGACCGCCGAGATGCGCGATGCGCTGCGCGCGGTCGTGGGTGAGAAGGGCCTCATCGAGGACGAGCACGGCAAGCAGCCGTTCGTGACGGATTGGCGGGGATTGCTGGCTGGCAATGCCGGCGCCGTCGTCCGGCCCGGCAGCACCGAGGAAGTCGCGAAAGTGGTCCGGCTTTGCCATCAGCACGGTGTCGCCATCGTACCGCAGGGTGGCAACACCGGCCTGATGGGTGGGGCCACGCCCTGGCCTGCACACACCGGCATCGTATTGTCGCTCGGCCGCATGAACCGCGTGCTGGACGTCGATCCCGTCGGCTATGCCATGACGGTCGAGGCCGGCTGCGTGCTGCAGACGCTTCAGGAGACGGCCAGCCGGCACGACAGGTTCCTGCCGCTCAGCCTCGGCGCCCAGGGCTCGTGCATGATCGGCGGCAATTTGTCGACCAATGCCGGTGGCGTGCAGGTGCTGCGCTACGGCAATGCCCGCAATCTCGTGCTGGGGCTGGAAGTGGTGCTGCCGAGCGGCGAGGTCTGGGACGGATTGCGCGCGCTGAAGAAGGACAACACCGGCTATGACCTCAAGCATCTCTTCATGGGCGCCGAAGGCACGCTCGGCATCATCACCAAGGCCGTGCTCAAGCTTTGGCCGGCGCCGAAGGACGTCTCGACATCGTGGCTGGCGATCCGCGATCCACGCGCGGCCCTGGAGATCCTGTCGGAGGCGCATGCGGCATCCGGAGACAATGTCGGCTCCTGCGAGCTGATGAGCCGCGCCGCCATCGACATGGTGCTGCGCCATATTCCCGGCACCCAGGATCCTCTCAAGGCGAACACGCCATGGTACCTGCTGCTGGAATGGTCGTCGTCGCGGGCGCGCCAGGACGGCGCGGAGGGCATGTCCGAGAAGATGGAGCAGTTTCTCGCCGATCAGCTCGAGGCCGGCCGCGTGCTCGATGCGGTGATCGCTCAGACGGTCGGTCAATCGCGCAACATGTGGCGCATCCGCGAAACTGTCGCCGAGGCCTCCCGGGCCGAAGGTCCGGGGCTCAGCTTCGATGTGTCGGTGGCCATCTCCCGGATTCCGGAGTTCATCGACAAGGGCATCAGGGACGTGCGCGATATTCTCCCGACCATCAGGCCCTATCCTCTCGGGCACATCGGCGACGGCAATCTGCATTTTTCGTTCATGGGGCCATCAGGCATGGATCAGCAGACGCTGACCCAATACAAGGGCGCCATCACGCGGGCCGTGAACGATCTCGTCACCTCGATGGGCGGCTCGATCTCGGCGGAACACGGCATCGGCATCGACAAGCTCGACGAGCTCAGCCATTACCGCTCGAAGACCGAACTCGACATCATGCGGACCATCAAGCGCGCGCTCGATCCCGAGAACATCATGAATCCCGGCAAGGTGCTCCGGCTGTGATGACGCCGGGCACCTGCGCCATGGTCTCAGCCGCGCGGATTGACGACCGTATAACCCCGCAGCGAACGCGCGTGGATGCGCGTGGCGTGACCGCCGGAATTGGCGTCATACGCCATCCAGGTGTCGCCTGCGAGATGCTGCTCCAGAACGAAGACATGGCCGCGGCGCGCCGCGACCATGCCCGGCGCCGGCGCCGTGCGCGGAAAGCGCAGCCAGTTCGACGCCAGATTCAATTCCGGCACGACGCGGCCGAACACGCGCAGGGACGCACCGCAACCGCAGAAGGATGAGGGACAACCGGCCGGCCGGCCGCCGACGACGCGATCGCCTGACGTGCCGATGATCGTGGTGGCGCTGCCTGCATCGCCCACTGTCATTCGCGTTGAGCGATAGGCCTGTAGCTGTTGCCGGGGAGCCCTCGCGCGGTGCGTTTGCGAATACGAGAAATCGCAGGGCATGGTGACGTTGCATTCGGACGCTTGAACAATGCGATAAGGCCGCGCTTCCGAAGCGGCGGAGGCGGCGACAACGAGGAAACACGCGGAAACAACTTGCTTGATCATTGCAGGACTCTGAGCTGGAGGGGTCCTGCCCCGTTTCGGAGAAACCAATATCGGTTTGACCGAAATTGGCCCAAAGTATGGCAGAAATTGGCTTCTGCTTCCGCCCTTCACTTAGGTTATGTTCAAGTCGCGCCAGAGCCGCGCGTGCGCGAGGACTCAACCGGACTGCATCATCGCATCAGCAATCTTCTCTGCCGACATCAGCACGGGGAAGTTGGTGTTGGCGCATGGCACCACCGGAAAGATCGAGGCGTCGACGACGCGCAGGCCCTGGATGCCCTTGACGCGCCCCTGATTGTCGACCACCGCCATCGGATCATCGGCGCGGCCCATGCGGCATGAGCAGGATGCGTGCCAGACGCCGATGGTCGCCTTGCGCACGAAGGCTTCCAGCGCCTCGTCGTCATTGATCACCTGATCGAAGGTGAAACCTTCAACCACGAAATTGTCGATCATGTAATGGCGCAGCGCCGCCGGTCCGTCCATCAGCGTCGCGGCGATCCTGGTCAGGATCCTGTTCTTGTTATTGACCACGCCGATCTTGCGGACCTTGTCGGTATAGGCGGCCGGGAACGGCTTGTCCGTCACCGCCTTCACGATATCGCTCATTTGAATGGCCGCCATCTTGCGGAAGCCGCTCATCAGGCGATCGAGATCGCGCCGGTCGGACAACAGATTGAACTCGACGATCGGCTCGGCCGAAGGATCACGCGAGGCGAGCTTGACCTGACCGGTCTCGGAATAGGTCTTGTTGACGAAGGTCAAGAGCGAGCCGATCTGCTCGCCGACCGCATGCCAGGCCGATTTGGAGAGCAGCACGACGAACATGTCGCCCTTCGGCACGCCTGCGAGACCGGAGGAATAGCGCAGGCCGAGCTGCATGTGGCGCCTGGTGTGCTCGTTCATGCGCGCGCCGCGGCGTACGAAGGACGACAGCGAGATCGAGGGATGATCCATCAGGCGCTGCCCGACGCCGGGCAGTCCCATCAGCACGGGAATGCCCATATCCTTGAGGTGGCCGACCGGGCCGATGCCGGCACGCAGCAGATGCGCCGGTGAATGGATCGCGCCGCTGGAGAGGATGATCTCGCGGCCCCGGAATTCCTGCTCGCGACCGTTCACCACGGCCTTCACGCCGACGCATTGCGTGCCTTCGAACAGCAGCTCGCGGACTTGCGTGTTGGTGGAGATGGTGAGATTGGCGCGCTGGCGGGTGTCGCGATCGAGATAGCCCATCGCGGCCGAAACTCGCTGCTCGGCCTGGTTCGAATGCGTCACCGGGAAGAAGCCGTCGACGAACTCGCCGTTCTGGTCCGGCAGGAATTGATGGCCGGCCTGCTGGAAAGCATTGGCGAAGGCCTGCGAATGCTTCGTCCAGTGCTCGCGCGGGATGCGGCGCACCGGGATCTTGCCGTCCTTGCCGTGGTAGGGACCGTCGAAATCGAGATCGCGTTCGACCTTCTTGAAGAACGGCAGCACATCGTTCCAGCGCCAGCCCTCGGCGCCCCGCGCGTCCCATTCGTCGTAATCGGTAGGCGCGCCGCGGTTGGCCATCTGGCCGTTGATCGACGATCCCCCGCCGAGCACGCGCGCCTGCTCGTATTTGCGCAAAGGGGGACGGGCTTCGTTCGGATTGTTGTGGCTGACGACCTGGGTCGTGACCTTGAGCTCGGTCCAGTGGAAGCGCGGATCGAAATAGGCCGTGCCCGGATAGCTGTCCCTGATCTCGGCCGGCTCGTTGCCGGGCGGCGTGTCCTGACCGGCTTCGCACAGCAGGACCTTGTTGGCACTCTTCGCCGAAAGCCGGTGGGCCAGCACGGACCCCGCCGAGCCGCCGCCCACGATGATGAAGTCATACACGATTGGCGCTTCCTGTCGTTCTTCTGGGATTGTCGCGCGTCTATTGAGTTTCTGGATTGCTTCGCAACGACAGCCATTCTCCTACGGCCTGATCGAAAAGTTCTCCGGCGGTCCCGGCTTGCGCAAGGGCTCTGCCAGGCGCGCGAATTCGCACAGCAGCGACCTCGTCTTGCGGGGATCGATGATCTCCTCGACCCAGAATTTCTCGGCCGAGCGGAACGGCGAGCGCAGCTTGTTGAGACGCTCCTGGATTTCCTCCAGCTTGGCCGCCTTGTCCTCGGCCGCGTCGATGTCGGCGCGGTAGGCGGCCTCGATGCCGCCTTCGAGCGGCAGCGAGCCCCATAGGCCGAGGGCCAGGCGTAGCGGATCGAGAAGTGGTCGGCCGGCTGGTGCACGACACCGGCAACACCGAACGCGTTGCGAAGGATCACGGTGCACCAGGGCACGGTGGTCTGGTTCACCGCGGCCATGACGCGGACGCCGTGACGGATGGTCGCCGCCTTCTCGGCATCGAGACCGATCATGAAGCCCGGGCAATCCATGAGATAGACGACCGGCAGGTGGAAGGTCTCGGCGAAGTCGACCCAGCGCACCACCTTCTGGCAGGCATCCGCCGTCCAGGAGCCGCCATAGTGAAAGCTGTCGCTGGCGAGCAGCAGCACGGCCCTGCCTTCGAGCCGGGCGAGACCGACAATGATGGGCTTGCCGAAATTCTTGCCGACCTCGAAGAACGAGCCCCTGTCGACGACCGACTCGATGATCGGGCGCACCTTGTAGACCTGCTTGCGGTTGCGCGGCACCGCATTCATCAATGCTTCGTCGCTGCGCTCCGGATTGTCGGTGCAGCGCAAGGTCGGCGGCAGCTCGTACACCGAGGACGGCAGGTAAGACAGGAAGCGCCGCGCGCAGGCGAAGGCCTCTTCCTCGGTGTCGACGGCATGATCGATCGCGCCGGCGCGGGTCTGGATGTCGGCGCCGCCGAGCTCCTCCTTCGAGAGGTCCTGCCCCAGCGCCTTCACCACCGGCGGCCCCGCGACGAACATCGCGGACTTCCGGGTCATGATCGAATAGTGGCTGGCGGCAAGCCGCGCGGCACCGAGCCCTGCGACAGAGCCGAGGCCGAGTGCGACCACCGGCACGCGCGACAGGTTCTCCGTCGTGAAGCGATACCAGCGCGTGCCGCCGATGCCGCCCGGCAGGTTCGCCGCGCCCTTGGTCTCGATGGTCTTGACCGAACCGCCGCCGCCGGAGCCTTCGACGATGCGGACGATGGGCAGACGGAGATCATGCGCCATCTCCTCCGCCATCAACGGCTTTGCGGAGATCGACGCATCCGCCGAACCACCACGGACCGTGAAATCGTCGCCGACCACGACCACGGTGCGGCCATCGACGCGCGCGCGGCCGAACACGCAGTTCGCCGGCGTCAATTTCTGAAGCTCGCCGCTGGAATCGTACTCACCGATGCCGGAGACGGCACCAATCTCGTGGAAGCTGCCGCGATCAATCAGCTTGTCGATACGCTCCCGAACAGTCAGCCGGCCCTGGTCATGCTGTCGCTTGACCTTGTCAACGCCGCCCATCTCCCGCGCGAAGGCTTCGCGCCGGGCGAGCTCGTCGAGTTCCGGCTTCCAGTTCATTCAGGCCCTCCGAATTGATCGGCTTGTTATTGTTGTGCACGGCCATTGCGACCGGTTTGCGCGAAATGCGGTTGTTGAAGGCATCGCCTTCCGCCCCCTCCATCAGGCTGCCGAGCGAACGGCCGAGCTCGAGCATCAGGGGTGCGACTTCGGCATGCAGCCGCTGCTCGTCATACATCGTGGACAGAAGGCCGATCGTGATGACGACGTAGGTCTGGTACTGCGGCGACCAGATCGGCACCGCGAGCCCGTTGATGTGCGGGCTCCATAGGCCGCAGGCCACGACATAGCCGCGCTCGCGCAACATCTGCCGGTTGGCCTCGATGCGGGGCTTCAGGATCTTGGCGGCCTCGGGCGCTTCGCGTTCGACGTCCGCGATGAAGGCGTCGCCGATCTCCGGCGCCAGCGCCGCGGTGTAGGCCGCGCCCGCGGCGGTCGAGGCCATCGAGATGCGGCTGCCGGTGCCCTCGTGCAGGCCCAGCGCGGTCGCCGAGCGCGCGAACTGCAGATAGACCAGATGGAAGCGATCGGGCACGACGAAGCCGACGGTGCCCGGCAACTGCTCGGCGACTTCCTGCAGCCGCTGCCGGATCATGCTGCGCAGCTGCGCGCCCTTCATCATCGAGGCGCTCATCGCCACAGCGCTCGGGCCGATGCGATATTTCTGATCGCGCGGCAGATAGACCAGCTGGCCCATGCGCGTCAGCGTGTGCGTGAGCCGCGACACCGTCGAGCGCGGCAGGCCGCAGCGATTTGAAATCTCGAGATTGCCGAGCCTCGCCTCGTGGCCCTCGAAGCATCGCAACACGTCGAACGCGCGCGAGACCACCTGGATGACATCACCCTCGCCGGCATCGCCAGCGAGCACGCCTTGCCTACTCAACCGCTCGGATCGTCTTCCCATATGTTCCCTACCGTCTGTTCCGCTGTGCGGAATTAAATTCCACTTGGAGACGACGCTACCTCACTCATTTTGCGACGACAACAAAAAGGCGATGGCATGCCAGAAATTAAGATCGTCACGGAGGTTCGCCGGGCGCGTCTGCGCAACTCCCGTGCAAGTTGGAGGAACCCTTGCGGATGGCGATGAAATTGTAATCGTCGAAGCCATGAAGATAGAGGTACCGGTGTCTTCGCCCGCAGGCTGCACGATCACGTTGCTTCCAGTGGAGCTCGACGACGTCGTTGCGGAGGGACAGGCGGTCGCGATCGTCGCGAGCTGACTGCGTTCTCCGTTGCTTCCGCGGCAATCTGTCAGTCTCATTCCCAAACGCGCGGTACGGCGTTGCCATCGCCTGATACGGATGACATGATCCGTCTCAAACAAAACTCTGTTTCAAACAAAGAACGAAAATCTTCGCGGCGAACGCGGAGATCATTGGGAGGGAAACATGCTTCGTGGGCTGCTCATGCTCGCGCCTGCCTTGGTGGCCGGCATTTCTTTTGCGTCTACACGCTATTCGTTCGCCGAAGACATCAAGCTGCCGGCGACGTTGACGTTCACCGCCTATGACACCGGAACTGCCGGCTTCAACATCGCCGTCGGCGTCGGCAAGATGATGAAAGACAAATACGGCACCGACGTGCGCGTGCTGCCCGCCGGCAACGACGTCGCCCGCCTCGCGCCACTGCGCGCCAAGCGGGCCGCATCCTCGGCGATGGGATCCGGCACCTACTTCGCGCAGGAAGGCATGTTCGAGTTCGGCGCGAAGGAATGGGGCCCGCAGCCGCTCCAGATCCTGCTCTCGAGCGTCGACTGCAATTGCGGTTCGCTCGGCGTCGCCGCCGACACCGGCGTGAAGGAGCTGAAGGACCTCAAGGGCAAGCGTGTCGGCTTCGTGGTCGGCTCGCCCGCGCTGAACCAGAACTCGCTTGCCGTGCTCGCCTTCGCCGGGCTGACTCAGAAGGACGTCAAGGCTGTCGAATTCGCAAGCTACGGCGCGATGTGGAAAGGGCTGATCAACAACGACGTCGATGCCGCCTTCGGCACCACCATCACCGGCCCCGCCAAGGAAGCCGAGACCTCGCCGCGCGGCCTGATCTGGCCGCCGCTGCCCGCCAAGGACAAGGAAGGCTGGGCGCGGATGCAGAAGGTCGGCTCGTTCTTCTTCCCGCAAACCGCGACCTGCGGCGCCGGCATCACACCGGAGAAGCCGGTCGAGCTCGGCAACTACCCCTACCCGATCTTCGTCGCCTACGCCTCGCAGCCGGCCGATCAGGTCTATGCGATCACCAAGGCGATGATCACGAATTACGATGCCTACAAGGATTCGGCGCCCGGTGCCGGCGGGCTCGCGGCCAACCGTCAGACCAAGAACTGGGTGGTGCCGGTGCATCCCGGCTCGGTGAAGGCGCTGAAGGAAGCCGGGCAATGGAGCGATGCGCAGGAGGCGCACAACAACGGACTGATCAAGCGGCAAGAGGTGCTGGCAGCCGCGTGGACCGATTACGGCAAATCCAATCCGCCCTCGGACGACAAGGCATTCCTCGACGGCTGGATGAAGTCCCGCGCGGCGGCGCTTGCGAAAGCCAGCATGCCGAACGGGTTCGAGGATTAGGGCGGATGGGCTCACTCGTTGCCACGCGCGAAGTGCTCAACCTCTCCCGCATGCGGGAGAGGTTGAGCCCGCAGCGCGAGCAATTCAAGCAACTGCCATTCGCATAATCTGCGTTCCACTGCCCTCGCGCGGGATCGGTCATGTCTGTTTCCACCTCCATCGCCCCGCAAGGCGAGCCCAAGCGGGTCGTGTTCGACGACCCCCACGGCGCGGCCGGCAACATGCAGGAAGCCGAGGTCACGCGCGTGCGCACCTTGCGCGGCGCCTGGCGCTGGACGCTGGTGGCGGCGACCGCGGCGACGATCCTGCTCTGCATCAACCAGCAATTCTCGCTGCGCTTCTTCATCGGCTACACCCAGCTCAACACGGAGTATTTCTATCTCCTGATCGCCTTGATGCTGCCCTTCACCTTCCTGATCTTTCCGGGCACGGAGCGTGCGCCGCTCGACCGGATTCCCTGGTACGACCTCGTCCTGTTCGTCGCGACTTTCGCCGCGGCGCTGCTCTTGATGTCGAGCGTGCGCAAGGCGGCGGAAGCCGGCTGGGAATTCGGCGGCGCGCCGAACAACGTGATCGCGGCGGGCCTCGTGATGTGGGCGATGCTGATGGAGGCGCTGCGCCGTACCGGCGGCTGGAGCCTGCTGTTGAGCGTGCTCCCCTTCACCGTCTATCCGCTGTTCGCCGAATCCGGCTGGCTCGGGCCGTTCCGCGGCACCCAGTCGACACTGGAGCAGGCAACCGCCTATCACGTGCTGTCGGGTGAAAGCCTGCTCGGCATCCCCATTCAGGCCTTCGCCGACACCGTGATCGGATTCCTGGTGTTCGGCACCGCGCTGATGATGACCGGCGCCGGAAAGTTCTTCATCAACCTCGCCTTCGCGCTGTGCGGCACGTTCCGCGGCGGCGCGGCGAAGGTCTGCATCTTCGCCAGCGGCCTGCTCGGCATGATGTCGGGCTCGATCATCTCCAACGTGCTGACCGCTGGCACCATGACCATCCCCGTGATGAAGAAGAGCGGCTTCCGCGCCTCCTATGCCGGCGCGATCGAGGCCTGCGCCTCGACCGGCGCGGTGCTGGCGCCGCCGGTGATGGGCGCGACTGCCTTCGTGATCGCGCAATTCCTCAATGTCAGCTACGCCGACGTCGCGCTCGCCGCGATCATTCCGGCCGTGCTCTACTATATCGGGCTGTTCATGCAGGTCGATTCCTACGCCGCGCGCCACGGGCTGAAGGGCATTCCGCGCGCCGAGCTGCCGCGGATCATGGATACGATCAAGGACGGCTGGTACTACGTCTTCGTCATCGCCTTGCTGATCGTGATGCTGCTCTACTTCAAGCGCGAGAGCCACGCACCGTTCTACGCGACCGCGCTGCTGCTGGTGCTCAACCAGTTCTTCTCCAAGGACACGCGCTGGACCTTTGCGACCATCGGCAAATTCCTGGAGGTCAACGGCCGCACCTTCGTCGAGCTGGTCGGCATCCTCGCCGGATGCGGCCTCCTGATCGGCGCATTCTCGATGACCGGCGTGGTGTCGAGCCTTGCCAACGACCTCCTGCACATTGCCGGCGACAATCCGTTCCTGCTGCTCGGCATGTGCGCGCTCACCAGCCTCATCCTCGGCCTCGGGCTGACGACGACGGCCTGCTATATCTTCCTCGCCATCCTGGTCGCGCCGGCGCTGGAAAAGCTCGGGTTGAACAAGATGGCCGTGCACATGTTCATCTTCTATTGGGGCATGCTGTCGTCGATCACGCCGCCGGTCGCGATCGCTTCCTTCGCCGCGGCTGGCATTGCCGGCTCGCCGGCGATGAAGACGGGCTGGGAATCGATGTGGGTCGGCAGCATCATCTATTTCATCCCGTTCTTCTTCGTGCTCAATCCGGCGCTGGTGCTGCAAGGGCCGAGTCCTTATCTAGCCGCTCTCGGCCTGATGGGACTTGCCGCGTTCGGCACGTTGTTCATCTGCGGCGGCATCCAAGGCTATCAGCCCTTCGTCGGGGACCTGCGCGGCGCAGGCAGCCTCGAATGGCCAATCCGCGTGCTGCTGGTGATCGGCGGCTTCGTGGTGGCAACGCCGGGCGGCGGGATCATGCCGCTGTCGCAGATGCAGGTGACGCTGCTCGGCCTTGGCATCCTCCTGCCCACGGTTCTGATCGCCCTGCTGCTGGTCCGGCGGCAGGCCGTGGTGCCGAACGGGTTGCGCGTACCCTGATTGCGTTGCACAAGAGAGGCGATGACCCCGCTCTCGCCTCTCGCCGCCGCCTGGACCCGCTCGAAGCCGCCCTTGCTGCGGTTTCTGGACAATTGCCTCAACGAATTCTCTGCCGAAACTTCAGGCAGCGTCGCCAATTACATTCCAGAACTGAGCAAGGCTGATCCTGCCTGTTTTGGCATCAGCCTCGCGACACTGGACGGCCATGTCTACGAAGTCGGCGACTCCAGGGTGCCCTTCACCATCCAGTCCATGTCAAAGCCGTTCGTGTTCGCGCTGGCGCTGGACCTGCTCGGCGCAGGCCGGGTCGAGAGCGCGATCGGCGTCGAGCCGTCGGGAGATCCCTTCAACTCGATCCGGCTCAATGCCGACAACCATCCGTTCAACCCGATGGTCAATGCCGGCGCGATCGCCTGCACCGGGTTGATCTACGACAGCAAGGGACCCGAGGCCTTCGAACAGATCCGCCTCGCGCTGAGCCGCTTCGCAGGCCGCGATCTCGCCGTGGACGAAGCCGTCTACGCCTCGGAGAGCCAGACCGGCGACCGCAACCGCGCCATCGGCTACCTCCTGAAGACCAATGCGGTGATCTCGGACAATGTCGCAGGCGTCCTCGACGTCTACTTCCGGCAATGCGCGGTGCTGGTCACCGCGCGCGACATCGCGGTGATGGCGGCAACGCTCGCCAATCGCGGCGTCAATCCGGTCACGGGCGAGCAGGTGCTGAGCGCCTACGCGATCTCCCGCACGCTGTCGGTGATGACCTCGTCGGGCATGTACGACTATGCCGGCGAATGGATCTACCGGATCGGCATTCCCGCCAAGAGTGGCGTCGGCGGCGGCATCCTCGCCGCCCTCCCCGCCCGCCTCGGGCTCGGCAGCTATTCGCCGAAGCTCGACAAGCATGGCAACAGCGTGCGCGGCATCAAAGTCTGCGAGGCGTTGTCGGCGCATTACGACCTGCATATGCTCAACCGCAGCGACGACGCCCGCAACGCCGTCATCGCCGACTACGACATCGGCAAGAGCCCGTCACGCCGCGTACGCCGGCCGCAGGAGCGCGAGATCCTCGCCGCCCATGAGCAGGAGGTGCGGATCATCGAGCTGGTCGGCACGCTGTCGCTGTCGGCGGTCGACTACGTCTCCCGCCGCCTCGCCGCCCGGCCCCGCCCCCAATTCGTGATCTTCGATCTGCACCGCGTCACCTCCACCACCCGCGCCGGCGCGCGGCTGGTCGCCGAGGCGTTCGAGGAGCTCGCAGCACTCAACGTCACGGTGGTGCTGTCGGGCGTCAGGCGCGCCTCCAAGGAATGGGATACGTTGCGGGAATGGACGGCCGAGCTGAAGAACGTCCGCGACTTCTATCTGCTCGACACCGCGATCGAATGGGCCGAAGACCAGATCGTCTACCGCTATGGCGGCTCGATCGACTTCCACGAGACCACCGAGCTTGCCGAGCAGCCGCTGCTCGAGGGCCTCGGCGAGGACGAGCTGACGGACCTCGGCTCGATCTGCACCATCCGCACCTATCAGTCCGGCGCCAAGATTCTCACCACGGGTGATCCCGCCGATTCCCTGTTCTTCCTGCGCAGCGGCGCCGTGCATGTCACGCTGCCCGACGGCGTGCGGCTCGCGACGCTGACCGCGGGCATGGCGTTCGGCGAGATGGCGCTGCTGGAGACGACGCGCTCGGCCGACGTGTTCGCCGACATGGCGGCGACCGCGTTCGAAGTGCCGCTGAAGGCGTTTGAACGCTTCCGCAAGCAGCACCCGCGCGCCAGCGAGCGCGTCATGCGAAATCTGGCGCAACTACTGGCCGATCGCCTGATCGTCGCCAACGCCAAGGTGGATATCCTGACGTCGACGTGAGCGCACGCCTCGTCCTTCGAGACGACCGCTTCGCGGTCTCCTCAGGATGAGGCTGAGCAGCAGCAGTGCTCGTTGAAACTGCAGCCGCGCATTCGGTCCTCATCCTGAGGGCCCGCCACCGGCGGGCGTCTCGAAGGATGGCAACAGGGAGGCGATCGACCGCCCCTTACCTTGCCCTAGCGGCTCGCCGCCTCGCTCAGCCGTCGCTTGATCTTGGCGGCGCTTGCCTTGAGCAGTTCGGATGGCTGCTGGCCGGTCGCAGCGCACAGGCAGGCCCAGTAATAAATGACGTCGCCCAGCTCATCGACGAGCCCCGCCTTGTCGAGCCAGTCATCGCGCAGCAGCTTCTTGATGTGATCGGCGACCTCGCCGGCCTCGCCGGCGAGGCCGAGACCCAGATACGACAAGCGCTCGTTGGACGGACGCTCATCGACTTTGGCAATGGTCGCGGCCCATGCCGCATAATCATCGATCGTCATGAGCATCCCTCGCAGCAAGCTTTGGATTAGCCCACCACTTCAGTGACGGGCTGGAGATCGATCTCGAACGTCTCCAGGAATTTCGAGGTCATGATGTAGAAGCCGACCGAGAGCTGCAGCTCGACCAGCGCGGCCGGCGTCAGTTTCGCTGCGATCGCCTTGAAGGTGGCGTCGGTCGGCTTCTTCAGCTTCACGATCTCGTCGGCGAAGGCGAGCGCGGCGCGCTGGACCTCGTCGAAGCAGGTCGCGGCCTGCCAGTTCTCGAGCGCCTCGTTCTGCGCGTCGGTGACGCCGACATTCTTGCCGATCCGCTTGTGCGCGACGATCTCGTACGGTGCCTCGCACAAGATGCCGGTGCGGGTGATCGCGAGCTCGCGCACGACCGGATCGAGCTCGCCCTTGTGGCGGATGGCGCCGCCCAAGCGACAGTACTGCTCGAAGTAGCTCGGCGAGTGCGCCATCATCCGGAAGATGTTGGCATTGCGATTCTTGTCGAGAATCTCGCGGGTACGGTCGGATGCCTTGGACGGGTCGCTGTAGTTGATGCGGGCCATGATTTTCCTGAAGTTTTCCCTGAGCTTTTGATGCTTTTTGTCGCCAGCGGCGAAAGTTCCACGAAACTCTATTCTTGCGCGTCCTTGGGAGCAACAACATCGAGTCAAAATGCCGCCGCATTGCTGATCGACCCTGAGACAGTCGATATTCGCCGCGTGGGGACAAATCGCGGTGAGTACTCGCAAATGGGGTGTTCCGAGTAAAACAATTGGCCGTCGGGTGCGCTAGCCGCACAACGATGAGTCACGCCCAAGTCTAGGGAGAAAATGGATGAAGGAAGCCACCAAGGGGGCGGCCTCGGGAGCGCTCGCGCATATGCTGGCGGTGACAGCGATGCTCGTCATCGCCAGCATCTTGTTCTACGGGCGTTGAGTTGGAGTTGCGTTAGCAAGAGTTTTCGTCATTCCGGGGTGGCTCTCCCGGGATCGCGCAAAGCGCGGTCCTAGCAGGCCAGGCCCAGAATACCCGTTCCAGGCTCGGTCGTCCGACCGCCCCCGAATGACGAATCCACTTACGTTTCCTTCCTGAAGAACGGCACGAGCTTGCCGGCAAACGGCTTGAAGCTCGCGGTGACCATATCGCCGATGGCAAGATCGTTCTCACCGTGCGCCATCATGCGAAAGCCCTCGGCGCAATCGACCAGCAAGATGTTGTAGGGCACGTGAGCGCGCGTCTCCGGGGTCGCGGCGCGGCAGACGAGCGAGGTCGCGTACACTGTGCCCTTGCCGCTGGCGCGCTGCTCGCGCGGATTCGATTCGCCACATGCCGCGCAGAAGGCGCGGTGGAAATACTGCACATGGCCGCAGGCGCCGCAGGTCTGGTAGGTGATGGCCTCCTCGCCCCTGGTCCAGTCCACGATTCGCCCGCTCATCGCACCCGCTCCAGGAACATGCTCACGTGCGACGACAGCACTCCGCCGTCGCCATGCAACAGCGCGATCGAGGCGTCGCGCACCTGGCGGGTAGCCGCCCGCCCCGTCATCTGCAAATGCGCCTCGACCAGATGCGCCATAGCGCCGCCGACGCCGCAATGGCCGTAGCTGAGCAGGCCACCATGCGTGTTCAGCGGCATCGCGCCGTCGCGGCTGAAATGGCCTGATCGCACGCGGGCTGCGGCCTCGCCGCGGCCGGCAAGGCCGAGGTCCTCCAGCAGCATCGCGAGTGTGATCGTAAAACTGTCGTAGATCGCGGCGTAGCGCACGTCGGAGATCGTAAGGCCCGTGGCTTCCTTGGCACGCGCGATCGAGATTTCCGCACCGAGCTCACTGAGTACCGGCGCCGCCGTAACATGCTGATGCGTGTGGGCCTGGGCGCAGCCGCGGATGCGCACGCCCGTCTCGCCGGTCCGCTCGCGGCTGACGACGAAGGCCGCGCCGCCGTCGGATACCGGACAGCAGTCGAGCAGCTTGAGCGGCATCGCTACCGGTTTCGAGGCCATGATTTCGGCGACCGTGATGGGATCGTGGAATTGCGCGCCGGGATGGGTGCAGGCGTGGGCGCGCATCAGCACGGCGAATTCGGCGAGGTCCTCCTCGGTCACGCCGTATTCGTGCATATAGCGCGTGGCGACGAGGCCGTAATAGGCGGGAATGGTCGGCCCCAGCGGCACCTCGTAGTCGGGATGGCCGACCTGCGCGAGCGCCTGGATCGAGGCGTCGCGGCTCTGCCCGGTGAGGCGGTTCTCGCCGGCGACGACGAGCACGTTGCGCGCGAGGCCTGATGTGACGAGGTGATGCGCGAGCATCGTCATCGCAAGGCCTGTGGCGCCGCCGACCTGCACCGCGTGGGCGTAAGACGGGCGAATGCCAAAGTGCTCGGCGAACACGGTCGCCAGCATGATGTGGGGCGAGACGGTGGAATAGCCGCAAAGGATGCCGTCGATGTCGGAGCGCTTCAAGCCTGCGTCGTCGAGCGCGGCTTGTGCCGCCTTGCTCATCAGGTCGAGCGAGGACGAGCCTTCATGCTTGCCGAACGGCGTGAGGCCGACGCCGGTGATGAAACTCATCTCGAAACCTCTCCGCTGTCATTCCGGGGCGGCCCGGAGGGCCGAGCCCGGAATCCATAGCGCGGCCAGCGCGGAGGATAGATGGATTCCGGGCTCGCGACTTCGTCGCGCCCCGGAATGACGGATGAGAGAACTGTGGTCATAGCTGCTCCCCCTACTCTGACACTGATCGCGTGACGCCATCGCGGACCATGGCGGCGATCTCGTCTGGGGAGTATCCAACCTCGCGAAGAATCTCTGCGCCATGCTCGTTCAGCCGCGGCGCCAGCCGCACCGGCTCTGCCTCGGTTTCCGACCAGGTCGCCGTCACCTTCATGCTGCGGATCGGCCCCTCGGTCGGATGGTTCACGACCGGGAAGAACTTCGTCGCCTCCAGATGCTCGTCGTGGAGCACACCCTGCAAATCATGCATCGGCATCACAGGCACGTCGGCCTTGGTCAGCAGGTCGATCCATTCGGCGGTGGGGCGCGTCTCGAAGATGCGCGCGAGCTCGGCATAGACGACATCGATGTTGGCGGCGCGGCCGGCGAAGGTCGCGAATTTGGGATCGGCGCGCAGATCATCGCGCGCCGTCGCCTTGAAGAAATTCTCCCACTGCTTGTCGTTGTAGACGATGACGCTGAGATAGCCGTCCGAGGTCTTGTAAGGCCTGCGGTCGCGCGAGAGGTGGCGGGCATAGCCGCCCTTGTCGAGCGGCGGCTCGTAGGTGAGCCCGCCCATGTGGTCGCCCATGACGAAGCCGGCCATGGTCTCGAACATCGGGATGTCGACCCGCTGGCCGCGGCCGGTGCGGTCGCGATGGACGAGGCTGGCGCAGATCGCGCCGACCGCAGTGAGGCCGACGATGCGGTCGACCAGCGCATTCGGCACGTAGCGCGGCACGCCGTCGCCGGTCTGCGCCATCAAGGCGGGCAGCGCGGTGGCGCCCTGGATCAGATCGTCATAGGCGGGCTTTGCCGCATAAGGCCCGTCCTGGCCGAAGCCGAACACGCCGGCATAGACCAGGCGCGGATTGATCGCGGAGACGACGTCGTAGCCGAGCTGAAGCCGCGCCATCGCCTGCGGGCGGACGTTGTAGACCAATACGTCGGCGTCCTTCAGCAGCCGCAGCACGGCCTCGCGGCCGGCGGACTTCTTGAGATCGAGGCAGATCGAGCGCTTGCTGCGGTTGGTGTTGAGGAACACCGGGCCCATGCCGGCGTGACGCATCGGGCCGATCAGGCGGGTGACGTCGCCGTCGAGCGATTCCACCTTGATGACGTCGGCGCCGTAGTCCCCGAGCATCTGGGTCGCATAAGGCCCCATCAGCACGGTGGTCATGTCGATGACCTTGATGCCCTTCAGCGGCCCCATTCGTTCACTCCCGATTGCGCGGAGGGCTCAAGGCGCGTCCCGCGATTTCGGTCCAGCTAAGGGCAGCGGTGCCGCGCGCGCAAGGGCGACCCGCGTATGGCCGCATGCGTCGCGCGGTGATATCGGCCGCTATTTCTTCTGGCGGGATTCGCGGATCTTGAGCAGCCGGTCGAGCTCTTCGTTCTGCTGGCTGATCCGGTCGGCGATGCGCGACTCGCTCTGCTCGCCCGAGGCGGCAGCGGCCTGCTCGATGAGCTGCCTTATGTTGTCCTCGATGATCGCGATGCGATCGTTGAGTGCGTCCATCGACAGCGAGTCTTCGTAGTCAGTGCTCATGATGCTTTTCCGCCAATCAATCAGGAGCGTTAAGGTGGGCCAAGCGAAGCGGGCCCACCATGATCTAACGCAAGGAAAATGGTGGGCACGGCGCCTTCGCGCCTTTGGCCCACCCTACGAGGGCCTACTTCAGCGGCTCCAGCACGGAGACGTAGTTGGCGACCGCGGCGCCGCCCATGTTGAAGATGCCGCCGAGCTTGGCGTTCTTGAGCTGCATGCCCTCGGGGGCCTGGCCGGCGAGCTGCATCGCGGTCATCACATGCATGGAAACGCCGGTAGCGCCGATCGGATGGCCCTTGGACTTCAGGCCGCCGGACGGATTGACCGGCAACTTGCCGTCCTTGAGCGTCCAGCCTTCCTTGATGGCGCGGGCGCCCTGCCCCCTCGGCGTCAGGCCCATCGCTTCGTATTCGATCAGCTCGGCGACCGTGAAGCAGTCATGGGTCTCGACGAAGGAGAGATCGTTGAGCGTGACGCCGGCCTGCTCCAGCGCGCGCTGCCAAGCGACCGTGCAGCCCTCGAACTGGAGGATGTCGCGCTTGGACATCGGCAGGAAGTCCTGGGCATGCGCGGTGGCGCGGAAGCCGATCGACTTGGTCATCGTCTTGGCGGTCTCGGCATCGGCCAGCACCAGCGCGGCGGCGCCGTCGGAGACCAGCGAGCAATCGGTGCGCTTCAGGGGACCGGCAACGAAAGGGTTCTTCTCGCTCTCGGCACGGCAGAAGTCGAAGCCGAAATCCTTGCGCATCTGGGCGAAGGGATTGGCAACGCCGTTCTTGTGGTTCTTGGCCGCGATCAGCGCCAACGCGTCGGACTGGTCGCCGTATTTCTGGAAATAGGAGCTGGCGATCTTGCCGAACACGCCGGCGAAGCCGCCGACGGTGTCGCCATCCTCGGGCAGATAGGACGCCTTGAGCAGGTTCTTGCCGATCTCGGGGCCCGGGGTGCGGGTCATCTGCTCGACGCCCACGACGAGGACGATCTTGGCGGCGCCCGCGGCGATCGCGCGCAGGCCCTGATGCACGGCGGCCGAGCCGGTGGCGCAGGCATTCTCGACCCGGGTCGCCGGCTTGAACCGCAGCTTGGGGTCGGCCTGGAGCACCAGCGAGGCGGTAAAATCCTGCGCCGAGAAGCCGGCGTTGAAATGGCCGAGCACGATCTCGTCGACATCGCCGGCCGAAATGCCGGCGTCGGCCATCGCCTCATTGGCCACGCGGGTGACGAGGCTTTCGACTGTTTCGGTGTCGAACTTGCCGAACGGCGTATGCGCCCATCCGACGATGCTGGCAGTCATGGTCATCTCTCCCTGGGGGTCTCTTCCTGAGCTAAGTCTTAGCCCAGGGATGGCAAGACTTCACGCGGGTTTCAGGGCCTTGAGGGTGCGCTGGCAGATGGCAGTTATGCCGGCCCAGTTCCCGGCCTTGACCTCGGCGGCCGGGCACAGCCAGGACCCGCCGACGCAGAGCACGTTGGGCTCAGCGAGCCAGCTCGCCGCATTGGCCTCGCCGATGCCGCCGGTCGGGCAGAACCGCACGTTCGGGAACGGTCCGCCGAGCGAACGGAGGCCCTTGATGCCGCCGGCCTGCTCGGCCGGGAAGAACTTTGCGACGTCGAAGCCGTGCGACAGCGCCATCATCAGCTCGGAGGCGGTCGCGATGCCCGGCGCGAACGGCAGGGAGCTATGGGCTGCGGCCTTGAGGAGATCGGGGGTCAGGCCCGGGCTGATACCGAAGGCGACGCCGAGCTTCTCGACACGGGTGAAGTCGGCCGGATTGAGGATCGTGCCGATGCCGACGACCGCCTCGGGGACTTCGGCCATCATCGCCCGCGCCGCCTCGATCGCAACGGGGGTTCGCATGGTCACCTCCAGCGTGCGGACGCCGCCGGCCACCAGCGCACGCGCCAGCGGCACGGCATCCTGGATGCGCTCGATGGTGAGCACGGGGATCACGGTCGCCGCCTTGAACAGCGCGGCAAGGTGGTTCTGTTGGGCGGTCGTGGTCATGGGTCTCGATCTTTATTTGGCCGTTCACTTGGTGGCTTGACGCGTGGTCGCCGGCCGGTGTCGTTTCTTCGGCGGCATGGCATAGCCCGGAATGATGGCGCCGGCATAGCAGATCACGACGCTGGCGAGGCGATGCCCGGCCTGGGCGGCCTCGACCGGATCGGAACCGGCGAGCCGGGCCGCGATGTAGGCCGCGGCGAAGCTGTCGCCGGCCGCCGTGGTGTCGACGACAGGGTTGATCATCGGCTCGGCGCGGACCTCGTGGGTCGCCGTCCCAGGGAAGCGCAGCAGGCTCACCGGCTCGGCGAGGCGGAACACCAGCTCGGGCGTCGGGATGCGCGCCATGAGCTGCTCGTGGCTCTCGCCGGGATGGAGCGCGAGCAGGTCCTCGGTGGAGGTCAGCACGATGTCGGCGGCCGCGAAGGCCGCATCGAACACCTCGCGGGCGACGTCGCGGTCCGGCCAGCCGCGTGCGCGAAAATTGGTGTCGAACACGAAGCGGGTGCCGAGCAGGCGCGCGCGCTTGATCGCCGCCAACAGGCGCTCGCGCCCGGCCGCGTCGTAGATCGAGAGCGTGATTGCGGAGAGATAGATGATGTCGTAGCTCATCAGCGAGTTGAGCAGCTCGCCGGTCTCCGGCAGGCTCATCAGCTGCCGCGCCGCCGCGCTGTCGCGCCAGTGGAAGAACTGGCGCTCGCCGTTCGCATCCGTCTGGATCATGTAGAGGCCGGGCAGCTTGCCCGCGAGCCGCACGACGCGGCGTGTGCCGACGTTCTCCGCGGTCCAGGCCGCGATCATCTCGTCGCTCAGGGCGTCGTCGCCGAGCGCGGTGAGATAATCGACCTTGACCTCGAGCCGCGCCAGATAGACGGCGGTGTTGAGGGTGTCACCGCCGAAGCCGCGCGAGTACAGTCCGCCACTCTGCCCGGCAGACGCGCCGCTTTGCGCCTGCCTGAGCTCGACCATGCATTCGCCGATGCAAGCAACGCTCGCCATCTCGGGTACCCGCTCTGCCGGAGATCAGGCGGCGAAATTGCCGCCGAGTTCGTCCTCGATGTGAATGCGGATGATGTCGTCGAAGGTCTTCTCGGCAGTGGTGAAGCCGAGCTCGAGCGAGCGCTTCGCATTGAAATTGCGCGGCCAGCCGCCGACGATGCCGACGATAAACGGATCAGGCTCGCGCTTGATGCGCGCGGCGACCTTGTCGCCCGCAACCCGCTTCAAGGCGGCGATCTGCTCGCCGACCGTCGCCGACAGGCCCGGCATGGTCAGGTTGCGGCGGGGGCCGACCTTTTCGAGGTCCATGGTGCCGGCGTGCAGCAGGAAGCCGACCGCGGAGCGCGGCGTGGCGTGCCAGTGACGGACGTCCTCGGACACCGGAAGGATCGCTTCCTTGCCGGCCAGCGGCTCGCGCAGGATGTTGGAGAAGAAGCCTGATGCCGCCTTGTTGGGCAGGCCGGGCCGGATGCAGATGGTCGGCAGGCGGATGCCGATGCCGTCGAGGAAGCCGCGGCGCGAATAGTCCGCCAGCAGGAGTTCGCCGATCGCCTTCTGGGTGCCGTAGCTGAGCAGCGGGGTGTGGAAGAACTCGTCGCCGATCGCATCCGGGAACGGCGCGCCGAACACCGCGATCGAGGAGGTGAACACCACGCGGGGCTTGTAACCGCCGCCCACGAGCCTGACGGCGTCAAGCAGCATCCGCGTGCCGTCGAGATTGATGCGGTAGCCCTTGTCGAAATCGAGTTCGGCTTCGCCCGAGACGATCGCGGCGAGATGGAAGATCACGTCCGGGCGGCCGGAAATCAGCTTTTCGGCTGCGCCCGGCACGGCAAAATCGCCCGACACCGTCTCGACGGGGAAACCGGCCTTTTCCGGCTGCTTGGGCTCGACCACGTCATGCAGGGTCAGCTTGGTGATGTCGCTCTTGCCGAGCCGGCCGTCACGCAACAGCCGTTCGCAGAGTTTGCGGCCGACCATGCCGGCGGCGCCCAGAACCAGAATGTGCAAGAGCTCAACTCCTTCTTATTGGCCGGAACGCGCAGCCGTTGGCAGTTCTCCTGGGCGCGCTCCCGTGGCAGACCCCGCGATTATTCCTTCACGGCGCCGGTCATCGCGGACACATAATGCTCCACGAAGAAGGCGTAAAGGATGACGAGCGGCAGCGAGCCGGCCAGGGCTCCGGCCATCAGCGAGCCCCAGCGGTAGATGTCACCGTCCACGAACTCGTTGACGATCGCGACCGGCACCGTCTTGTTGCTGGTCGACTGCAGGAAGGTCAACGCGTAGATGAATTCGTTCCAGCACAGCGTGAAGCAGAAGATGAAGGCCGAGATCAGCCCGGGGATCGCGAGCGGCAGGACGATCTTGGTCAGGATCTGCCAACGGCTCGCCCCGTCGATCAGCGCGCATTCCTCGAGCTCGAACGGGATGGTCTTGAAATAGCCCATCAAGAGCCAGGTCGAGAACGGGATCAGGATGGTCGGATAGGTCAGGATCAGCGCCAGCGGCGAGTCGAACAGCCCGTACTGGAACACGACGGTGGCGAGCGGGATGAACAGGATCGACGGCGGCACCAGGTAAGCGAGGAAGATCAGCCCGCCGACGAGATTGGCGCCCTTGTAGCGCAAGCGCACGATGGCGTAGGCAGCCAACACCGATGCGAAGATCGAGAGCATGGTGGCGCAGATCGCCACGTACATCGTGTTCCAGAGCCAGTGCGGATAGTAGCTCTCGAACAGCAGCTTGTGGAAATGCTTGAAGGTCGGATTCCAGGTCCAGAACGGGTTGAACTTGTCGAGATCGAGCAGCTGGTCGTCCGGCTTCACCGAGGTCAGCGCCATCCAGTAGAACGGAAACAGGAGGACGACGACGATGATCGTGAGCGGCAAGTACAGGGTCACGAGCCGGCGCGGCACCGACTGCAGATAGCTCATGCCCTCGCTGTGATCGTCCTTCGCCACCGTCGGAGAGGACCCCGATAGCACGCCCTTGAGATCAATCGACCTGGTGGGCAGATCAGTCATTGTTCTCTCCCTGCTGCCATTTCCTGCGCTGCAGGCCGAACCAGGACACCATGATCGCGGCCAGCAGGAACGGAATCATGGCACTGGATATCGCCGCGCCCTCCCCGAGCTGTCCGGCGATGATCGCGCGCTGGTAGGACAGCGTCGCCATCAGATGGGTGGCGTTGACCGGGCCGCCGCGCGTCATCGCCCAGATCAGCTGGAAGTCGGTGAAGGTGAACAGCACCGAGAAGGTCATCACGACGGCGATGATCGGCGTCAGCAGCGGATAGGTGATGAAGCGGAAATTCTGCCAGCGCGTGGCGCCATCGAGCGTTGCCGCTTCATAGAGCGACGGCGACACCGTCTGCAGGCCCGCAAGCAGCGTGATCGCCACGAACGGCACGCCGCGCCAGATATTGGCGAAGATCACGCAAATGCGTGCCCAGGTCGTGTCGCCGAGGAAGTTGATATTCTGGTTGATCAGGCCGAGATGCTTCAGCGACCAGGAGATGATGGAGAATTGCGAATCGAAGATCCACCAGAACGCCAGCGCCGAAAGCACCGTCGGCACGATGAAGGGGATCAGCACCATCGCGCGCAGCATCGCCTTGAACGGCATGTTCTCGTTCAGCAGCAGCGCGAGATAGAGCCCGACCGCGAATTTGATGGCGCTCGCGACGGAGGTGTAGAGCAGTGTGTTGAACACCGACAGCCAGAAGATGGAATCGTCCCACAGCCACTCGTAGTTCTCGGTGCCGACGAATTGCCCGACCCTGCCGATGCGGGTGTCGGTGAAGGACAGCCAGATGCCGAGCCCCAGCGGATAGGCCAGGAAGAAGATCAGGAACGCCATGGCCGGCACCATGAACCAGAAGCCGAGCCAGTTACGATTGTGTTTGAGCTGGGTCCAGGCGTTGGCCTCGATCATCTGAGGCTTGGCCCGGGGAATTGCGACATCAGCCATGCCCGATATCCCTGATCGAAATGTTGACGAGCGGGCGGCCGGATGGCCGCCCGCTCCGTGACGCTCAGCGATAGATGCGCTTCAGCTGGCGCTCGGCTTCCGCCATCGAGCCCTTCGCATCCTTGGTGCCGGTGCAGTAGTTGGCGAACATGTCGACGACGATGAAGTCGGCGATGGCGGTTGCCGCCTTTTCGCCGACGGTGCCGATTCCGGCCGCCGGCAGAGTGCGCTTGGAGGCCTGAGAGAAGACCTCGTTCTTGGGATCAGCCTTCCAGATCGGCGCCGATTCATAGGCGTTCAGGGTCTGCGTCAGATAGCCCTGCGCGCCGTCCAGCCACTTCTCGTAGTTCTCCTTCTCCAGCATGAAGGCGATGAAGGCCTTTGACGCATTCGGATATTTGGTGAAGTTGAAGGCGAGGATCGGCAGCGCAAGCTGCAGCTCGGTCGGCTTGCCGACCGGTCCGACCGGCCAGAGCGCGTGATAGGTGTCCTCGGCGAGTTCCTTCTTGCTCGCGTCGGTCTTGGCGGCAACGTAGATCGAGATGCCGTTCGCCGTGCAATAGAGCTCGCCGGCGAGGAACGCCTTGTTGTTGGAGGAATCGTTCCAGGACGCGGTGCCCGGGATGAAGGCGTCGTACAGCGCCTTGCAATATTCCAGCGCCTTCGCGGTCTCCGGCGAATTGATGATGATCTTGTCGTTCTGGTCGACGGTGTAGGCGCCGTGACCCCAGAGGACCCAATGCAGCCACGAATTGCCGTCGCCCGAGGCGTGCCCGAGCGCGAAGCCGGCCGGCGTGTTGTTCTTCTTCAGGGCCTTGCACATCTCGAGGAAGCCGGGGAAGTCCTTCGGAAATTCCTTGAACCCCGCCTTTTCGAGCGCCGACTTGCGGTACGTCATGTAACCGCCGTTGGTCGCGACGGGAATGCCGAGCCAGTCGTTGCCTTGTTTGCAGGTCTTGGCAGCCGCATCGGTCCAGCCGCCATACTTCTTGCCGAGATAATCGGCCACGTCGTTCATCTTCAGCACTTTGGTCGGGAACAGCTGCGGCAGCGTGTGCAGGCCCCACGCGAGATCGAGTCCGGAGCCGGTGTTGGCCGCAACCGACGCCTTCGGCTGCACGTCCTCGAAGGATTCGCTGAACACGTTCATCTCGGTGCCGGTGGCGGCCTTGAACGCCGCGACCATGGCGTTGAACGCGTCGTCTTCCTGCGGTACGAAGCGCTTCCACCGCATCACGGTCAGCTTTGCGCCCGGCTCCGCCTTCCAGGGCGCGCTCTGTGCCCAGGCCTTGGCGAAATCGAACAGTGCCGGCCCGGTGAGCATGCCGGTCGCAGCCAATGCCGTTCCGCCTTGAAGCAGAGTCCGGCGGGTAAAGTCTTGCATGGTGTCCTCCCTGTGATGCTTTTTTATTGTCTTGACTTGGTCTTACGCTACGCGTTCAGGCGTTTTCCCGTCGTCTCGTCGAACAGATGTACCAGTGACGGCTCGGGCTTCAGCCGGATCTTATCGCCCGGGTTGAACTGGTGGCGTTCGCGGAACACCGCGACGACCTGCTCGCCGCCGATCTTGGCGAACACCTGCGTCTCCGAGCCGGTCGGCTCCACCACGACGATCTCGGCTTCGGCGCCGTCGTCGGCGATGGTGAAATGCTCGGGCCGCACGCCGTAGACCGCGGGACGGCCGTCGGACGCCGCGGGCGCGGTCTTGAGCGGCAGCTTGACGCCGTTCGGCCCCTCGAAGGTCGCAACGCCGTTGACCCGCACATGCCCCTTCAGGAAGTTCATCGCAGGCGAGCCGATGAAGCCGGCGACGAACTGGTTGTCGGGCTTGTCATAGAGCTCGAGCGGCGTGCCCATCTGCTCGACGATGCCGTCATGCATGACGACGATCTTGTCGGCCATGGTCATGGCCTCGATCTGGTCGTGGGTGACGTAGACGGTCGTCGTCTTCAGCCGCTGGTGCAGCTCCTTGATCTCGGTGCGCATGGCGACGCGCAGCTTGGCGTCGAGGTTCGACAACGGCTCGTCGAACAGGAAGACTTGCGGATCACGCACGATGGCGCGGCCCATCGCGACGCGCTGGCGCTGACCGCCGGAGAGCTGGCGCGGATAGCGATCGAGCAGCGGCCCCAGCGCGAGGATCTCGGCGGCGCGCTTGACACGCTTGTTGATCTCGTCGGCGCCCGCGTTCCGCAGCTTCAGCGAGAAGCCCATGTTGTCGGCGACCGTCATGTGCGGATAGAGCGCGTAGTTCTGGAAGACCATCGCAATGTCCCGCTCCTTGGGCTGGACATTGTTGACGACGCGGTCACCGATCGAGATCGTGCCGGAGGTGATGTTCTCGAGACCGGCGAGCATGCGCAGAAGCGTCGACTTGCCGCAGCCGGAGGGGCCGACCAGAACGACGAATTGGCCGTCCTCGATCGGTACAGTCACGCCGTGCAGGACTTCAAAATTGCCGAACGATTTCCGCACGTCGCGGATTTGCACAGACGACATCTAGCTCCCTCCTCGAAAGTCCACGACGCCTCTAGCGCCGCGACCGTCTTGTTTTTTCAGACTTTACCGAACTCGGCCCGATCTTAGCGAGCAACATTGTCGGCAGTTTGTGCGGTTTTGGCAATTTGTCTTTGGTTAGTCGTTGCTGGTAGCGCTGTCAACGTTCCTTTGTTTGCGGGAATGACTGTGTTAAGAGCAGCAAATGGGTCGAAAACGCACCAAGTCAGGCAAGATCCGGCTGGCGGAAGTCGCCGAGCTTGCTGGCGTCAGCCCGATTACGGCGTCCCGCTTCTTCCGTAATCCGGACGCCCTGTCGATCGGCAAGCGGACGCGGGTCGAGAGCGCCGCCAAGGAGCTCGGCTATGTGCCGAACCTTGCGGCCCGCGCGCTGGCCTCGCAACGTACCGAGGTCATCGGTGTCCTGATTCCCTCTCTCACCAACAACGTCTTCTCGGACGTGCTGCGCGGCATCTACGACGCGTCCGAAGGCAGCCGCTACTCGATCCAGTTGTCGAACACGCGCTACAGTATTCTGCAGGAAGAAAAGCTGCTGCGGCTGTTTCTCGCGCAGAAGCCGGCCGGGCTGATCGTCACCGGTATCGACCAGACCCCGGAATCCCGCGCGATGCTGGAGGCCGCCGATTGCCCGATCGTGCAGATCATGGAGATCGGCCCCGATCCGGTCGACATGATGATCGGCTTTTCGCACCATGATGCAGCCCGCGCAGCGGTTTCGCACCTGTTCGAACAGGGCCGCCGCAAGATCGGCTTCGTCGGCGCGCGGATGGATCCCAGGGTGCAGCGGCGGCTGGACGGATATGTCTCGGCCATGAAGGACGCCGGGTCGTTCGAACAGCGCCTCGTCGTCACCACGGCGACGCCGACCTCGGTGACGCTGGGCGGCGCCCTGTTCACCGATCTCCTGGCGAGCGAGCCCGATCTCGATGCAGTGTTCTGCGCCAATGACGACCTCGCGCTCGGCGTGCTGTTCGAATGCCGCCGCCGCGAGATCGCCGTGCCCGAGCAGATCGCGATCGTCGGCTTCAACGACCTGGAATTCATGGCCTCCGCCGTCCCCACCCTCACCAGCGTGCGCACCAACCGTCACGAGATGGGCAAAACAGCCGCCACCATGCTGATCGAGGCGATCGGTGGACAGCGCCCGGAGCAGCCGGTGCTCGATCTCGGCTTCAGGGTGATCGAACGGCAAAGTTCATTGCCGCGCCATTCGGACAGCAGGCCAGCCGTTTCAGGCGCGGGCGCGGCGAACAAAATGGTAGCGTTACCAAGTAGCCAAGACTAGTATCGCTCTTGTGAGGAAACGACCCGCCAGCGGGCCAGCGATCCGTCATTGGCGCCATTGGGCATCGCACAAGCCGGCGCCCCAGGATTGATGTAAGTGGACGGACGCCAGTGCGTTTGCATTGCAGGAGAAACCAATGACAAAAAAACCAACCAATGGGCATGCCCCCGCCGGCAACGGCTCCCGCCGCCACCTTCGCTCGCAGGAATGGTTCAACAACCCGCATAATCCCGGCATGACGGCGCTCTACATGGAGCGCTACCTCAATTACGGCCTCACCCGTGCCGAGTTGCAGTCCGGCAAGCCGATCATCGGCATCGCCCAGACCGGCAACGACCTCTCTCCCTGCAACCGCCACCATATCGAGCTTGCCCATCGCGTCCGCGAGGGCATCCGCGAGGCCGGCGGCATTGCGATGGAATTCCCGACCCATCCGATCCAGGAGACCGGCAAGCGCCCGACCGCCGCGCTCGACCGCAACCTCGCCTATCTCGGCCTGGTCGAGATCCTCTACGGCTATCCGCTCGACGGCGTCGTGCTCACCACCGGCTGCGACAAGACCACGCCGGCCTGCATGATGGCGGCTGCGACCGTGAACCTGCCCGCGATCGTGCTGTCGGGCGGCCCGATGCTCAACGGCTGGCATGCCGGCGAGCGCACCGGCTCCGGCACCATCGTCTGGAAGTCGCGCGAGCGGCTCGCCGCGGGCGAGATCGACTATGAAGAGTTCATGGAGATCGTGGCCTCGTCGGCGCCGTCGGTCGGCCATTGCAACACCATGGGCACGGCGTCGACCATGAACGGTCTTGCCGAGGCGCTCGGCTTCTCGCTGCCCGGCTGTGCGGCGATCCCCGCGCCCTATCGCGAGCGCGGCCAGATCGCCTACGAGACCGGCAAGCGCGCCGTGGAGATGGTGTGGGAAGACCTCAAGCCCTCGGACATCCTGACCCGCAAGGCGTTCGAGAACTGCATCGTGATCAATTCGGCGATCGGCGGCTCGACCAACGCGCCGATCCATATCAACGCGCTGGCCCGCCATATCGGCGTCGAGCTCACCATCGAAGACTGGCAGAAGGTCGGCCACGACGTGCCGCTGCTGGTCAACATGCAGCCGGCCGGCTTCTATCTCGGCGAGGAATTCCACCGCGCCGGCGGTGTGCCCGCCGTGGTGCGCGAATTGATGAAGCACAAGCGCATCCATGAGGACGCAGTCACCGTCAACGGCCGCGGCATCGGCGAGAACTGCAAGGATGCGCCGAAGCCGGACAACGACGTGATCTGGGCTTACGACAAGCCGCTGGTGAAGGATGCCGGCTTCCTGGTGCTGAAGGGCAATCTGTTCGATTCCGCGATCATGAAGACCTCGGTGATCTCCAAGGAATTCCGCGACCGCTATCTCAGCAATCCGAAGGACCTGAATGCCTTCGAGGGCCGCGCCATCGTATTCGAGGGACCGGAGGACTATCACGCGCGGATCGACGATGCCTCGCTCGACATCGACGAGCGCTGCGTGCTGTTCATCCGCGGCACCGGGCCGATCGGCTATCCCGGTGGCGCCGAGGTCGTGAACATGCAGCCGCCGGCAGCGTTGATCAAACGCGGGATCCTGTCCCTGCCCTGCATCGGCGACGGCCGCCAGTCCGGCACCTCGGGCTCGCCCTCGATCCTGAACGCCTCGCCGGAAGCTGCCGCCAATGGCGGGCTTGCGGTCCTCAAGACCGGCGACAAGGTCCGCGTCGACCTCAACAAGGGCAGCGCCAACATCCTGATCTCGGACGAGGAGCTGAAGAAGCGTCACGCCGAGCTGAAGGCCAATGGTGGCTTCAAGCACCCGCCGAACCAGACGCCGTGGCAGGAGATCTATCGCAACACCGTCGGCCAGCAATCGACCGGCGCCTGCATGGAGCTCGCCACCCGCTACCAGAACGTCGCCGGCACGTTCGGCGTGGCGCGGGATAATCACTGATACTGTCATTCCGGGGCGCGACGAAGTCGCGAGCCCGGAATCAATTCATCAACCGACGCTGTGGCCCGATGGATTCTCAGGTGCGCAATTGCGCACCGTAGTTCGCGCCAAGAGGCGCCCCGGAATAACGGAAGAAAATTCAAAGGAGAACCAAAATGGCCAACCGCCTCAAGGGCAAGCGCGCCGTCATCACGGCTGCGGCCGCCGGCATCGGGCGCGCCTGCGCTCTCGCATTCGCGCGTGAAGGCGCAACGGTCATTGCGACCGACATCAACGAAGCCGGCATCGCTGATCTGACCAAGGAAGGCATCGCCGAGGTCGCAAAGCTTGACGTCCGCAACACCGCCGACGTCAACGCCTTCGCCAAACGTATCGGCAAGGTTGACATCCTGCTCAACGCGGCCGGCTTCGTCCATCACGGCACCATCCTGGAATGCTCGGAAGAGGACTTCGATTTCTCGTTCGACCTCAACGTGAAGTCGATGCACCGGACCATCAAGGCGTTCCTGCCCGAGATGCTCGCGGCCGGCGGCGGCAGCATCGTCAACATCTCCTCCTGCGCGGCCTTGAGGCCGCCGGCGAACCGCTACGTCTACAGCGCTTCGAAAGCGGCAGTGTCGCTGCTGACCCGCGCGGTCGCGCTCGATTTCATCACCAAGGGCATCCGCTGCAACTCGATCTGCCCCGGCACCGTCGAGACGCCCTCGATGCTCGATCGCGCCGCCGCACAGGGTCCGCAGGGCAAGGAGATGTTCATCTCCCGCCAGAAGATGGGTCGGCTCGGCACCGGCGACGAGATCGCGTCGATGGCGGTCTATCTCGGCAGCGACGAGAGCGCCTTCACCACCGGCGTCGACCTCGTCGTCGACGGCGGCTACATGCTCTGACGCCTGGGGATCAGTCTCATGAACAAGATCGACCTCGACGGCCGCGTCGCCATCGTCACCGGCGGCGCGCAGGGGTTTGGCCGCGCCATCACGGAACGCTTCGTCGCCTCCGGCGCCAAGGTCGCGATCTGGGATTTCGACGCTGCGCTGGCCGAGAAGACGGCGAAGGAGATCGGCAGCGAGACCAAAGTCTTCAAGGTCGACGTCACCGATACCGCCGCCGTCGAGCAGGCGCGCGATGCGACGCTGGCCGCGTTCGGCAAGATCGACATCCTGGTGAACAATGCCGGCGTCGCCGGCGTCAACAAGCCGGTCTGGGAGACCGACCTCGAGGAATGGCGCAAGGTGCTGCGCATCAACCTCGATGGTCCCTTCATCGTCTGCAAGGCGATCGTGCCCGCGATGCTCAAGCAGAAATACGGGCGGATCGTGAACATCGCCTCCATCGCCGGCAAGGAAGGCAATCCGAACGCCTCGCATTATTCTGCTTCGAAGGCCGGCCTGATCGCGCTGACGAAATCGCTCGGCAAGGAGCTTGCCGCGCACGACATCCTCGTCAATGCGGTGACGCCGGCCGCGGCCAAGACCGCGATCTTCGACCAGATGACGCAGCAGCACATCGATTTCATGCTGTCGAAGATTCCAAAGGCGCGCTTCGTACTGGTCAAAGAACTCGCCGCGATGGTGGCCTGGCTCGCGTCCGAGGATTGTGCCTTCTCCACCGGCGCGGTGTTCGATATCTCGGGCGGACGCGCAACCTATTGAGGACAGCATGATCCGGGAAGGCGGCTGCCTGTGCGGCGCGGTGCGGTTCAAGGCGGAGGGCGAACCGCTCAACGTGCGCATCTGTCATTGCCGCATCTGCCAGAAGGCGATGGGCTCGCCCTTCTTCGCCCGCGCGCAATTCGATCAGCGCGCGCTGAGCGTCGAAGGCGAGACCGAGCGCCATGCCTCATCCGAGGCCATCGACCGCGTGTTCTGCAAGCGCTGCGGAACGCGCCTGTTCGCGTGGCGGCGCAATGGGACGCTGGCAGGCGTGTCCCTCTCCGTTTTCGACGACCGCAACGCCTTCGCGCCGACCGAGCACATCTGGGTCTCTGAAAAACCCGTCTGGCTGAAGCTCGACGACGGCCTGGTGCAATATCCGGGGACGATTCCGGCGTAACGTCAGGTTTCACCTGACGCGGCACCCGCGGCCCGAGCACCTCACCGCCATCGTCGTCGCGATCCGGATTCCGGCGCTGTTGCGATTTCGGGTCCGGGGTGGCCGACGTCTGCCTCTTGTCTTCCGGCGAGGGCCATGAAACCCATCATGGTGGCCTGAGGTTTCTTTTTATTTTAAGCTTCCGCAGGGCTAGTTTTGCGGGGGACGGTGTTGCGTCTTGTTAGGCCAATAACAAAATCAGAACTTGGACTTTGGCGATTTCAGAGTTTTGCGGTGTGGGGAGCGTGTGTCGGCGCTATTGCGGCCGGCATCTCTGCCTATCTGATCTTGAAGGCTGCCAAGCTGGATATGGGCGCCAATCTCGCGCAGGACTTCCCGGTCGTCCAATTGGGTTTCGCGGACAGTGCGGCAATCAAGCGTGCCGAGAAGATCTTCTATGTCTTGTTCTATGTGATCGGCGGCCTCTCGGCCTTTGCGTCCCTCAGGCTCCGGAGATTCTTTGAAGGTCAGTCGCTGATCCTGTTTCACGTCTCGGCGCTGGCAATCGTCGTGGCGCTGGAGGCATTTATGGAAGATGCATTCCAGCAGAGACTTCGAATGGTCGCACTGGCGGTCGCCGTCGGCGCGATCCTCGTCCCTTTCGTGAAGCGCATCCGGACCGACACCCGCATCGAGGGCGACGAGGACGTCAGGCCGATCGCCTTTTTCGAGTTTGGATGGATCGACGCAGCGCTCGTCACAGCCCTGCTCGCCCTGACTCTGCCCTTGAGCGTGCAACGTCTGGCCAGCGAGGCGGCGGGCAATCCTCACGCCGTTTCATTCCTGGTCGGACCAGCGCTCTATCAATTTGCAGATGGCATGGTGCCTGGCCGCGACTTCCTGTCCTTCTATGGATACGGCCCATCGTATTTGTTTGGGCAGTTTCTCCGCGCCGACCCGAACGCCCTGTATTTGCGTTACATCGGCTTCGTTGCGGCCTGTCTCGCGATCTATCACCTCTCAGCCTATTGGGTGCTGCGCGACTTCTTCCAGAACAGGGCGCTGCCGTTTCTCCTCGCCTTCGTATTTCTCGCACTCTGTCAATATGGGGCGGGGGACGCATTCGCCGGACCGTCTTCCCTCGCCGTCAGGTACATGTTCGTGTTCATCGCCACGGGCATTCTTGCGCGTTTCATGGTCCATCCCTCAGGTTGGTCATTGGCAGCGCTATCTACCGTCTGCGCAGTCTCGATCTTCTGGAATACGGAGACGGGGATTTATACGTGGCTCGTCGGCTGCGCGGCGTTGTCGGCGCGGGTGCTGGAAAAGCGCTGGCCTTGGGAGGTCGCGGCATTCACCGGACTGTCTGCCGTCATCCTGCTCGTATTGTTCGTCGCCGCCTTCGGTCCGGCCGTTCTTTCGATGGACTTCCTTCACGTCTTGCTCGCGCCGATCGGCCTGCACAGCGTCTCGAATTGGGTTGGGGTGACGATGAACTGGCATCCCGGATTCGGGACAGTGTACCAGTTGATCTTGCCGGCAATGGCCATAGGCACAGTCGTCAGCGTCGCCGCAACGTGGGCCGGCTGCCGCAATATCGAGCGCGCCTATCTGCTGGTCCTGTCTCTCGTCGCGCTGGTTTTCATGGCAAAGTGGATGAACCGGTCACTCGACGCGGTATGGCAGCAAAACGCCTTTGCCTACGTTGCCGTTTGTGCGTGGTGGTGCCGATCGGCATTCCGCGCCGTCTTCGGTCGAATGACTTCGCAAGTCATCCCTGCCCTGTCGTTGGCGGCAACAGCGGCGCTCTCGGTCACCGTGCTTCTGCGCGCGCAGGATCGTCAGCAGAGCGTGACGATCGGACTGCGCTCGTACTTGCAATATCCGAGCATAGCTAGCCTGAAGCTGGGACGCGGAGCGGGACAGGTCAAGGTCCGGCTCGATGGCGGCGACATCGACCTGGTCAACAGGGTCGTGCCCCCCGATGGTCGCATGTTGCTGTTGTCGGACCAGGACTGGCTCGTTCTTGTGGCCCTTGGCAGAGGACCCAAGAGCTACTTCCTCCCCTTCCGGGATACGTTCAGCCCGGACCATGTCAAGCGGAGCTTTGCCGGGGCCGACCATTTCATTTTGGATCGTGGCGCGACCTACGAATATGACTGGCTGAAGGACATGGTGGAGCAGATCCTGTCGGCGCAGTTCGAGCGCACCGAAGAATCAACCCGGTTCATCCTCTATCGCAGGAAATCATGACCACGCAGGCGCCGGCGGCGAACCATTTGTAGCGGGCAATTTCGGAATTGGGCACCATATGACGGTAGATCGTAAAGATTTGTGGCCCTATACGGCCTGCTTTGCAGAGCGCGCAGGCAAACCGGAACGGACGAGCCGTGAACATCTCCTTTTATGACCTATCGGTGTGGGTGCTCCCCCTCGTGCTCGCCATCACCTTCCACGAGGCTGCGCACGCTTTCGTCGCGGATCGGCTCGGAGACGACACGGCCTCGCAGCTCGGACGGGTCAGCTTCAATCCGCTCCGGCACATCGACCCGTTCGGCACCGTGATCCTGCCGGCGATGCTGCTGTTTACGCATTCGCCCTTCCTGTTCGGCTACGCCAAGCCGGTGCCGGTCAACTTCCGCAAGCTGAACAACCCCAGGCTTGACATGGTCTGGGTGGCGCTGGCCGGGCCCGCCACCAACATCCTGCTGGCGCTTGCCGCGGCCCTCGCCTTCCATGCCCTGCCCCTTGTCCCTGCCAGTTCGGCGAAATGGGTCGCCGACAACCTCAAGAATGCGCTCGTCATCAACGCCATCCTCGCGGTCTTCAACATGATGCCGATCCCGCCGCTCGATGGCGGGCGCGTCGCGGTCGGGCTGTTGCCGCGCGCCCTCGCCATGCCGCTGGCCCGGCTCGAGCCGTTCGGGATGCTGATCCTGATCGGCCTGTTGATCCTGCTGCCACTTGCAGGTTCCCAGTTCGGTCTAAATCTTGATGTTATTTCAGCAATACTGCGAACGTTGACCGGTCATGTGATTCAGGCTGTTCTCTTCCTGACCGGCAATGCGTAGTTGAAACAGCCACACCCGAACTTTAAGCCGAAGGGCCAGAGGCCGACTTGGTCAAAGCTGCCGATATGCTGATCGCGCGACGCGCGGATACCCGCGCCCGCGCCGATTTCGCCACCTGGAAGATGATGGCCAAGCTCAATGGGGCGTCCGCGCTGCCTTCGGGCGCCCAGGAATTCCTCGCGAGCTACCAGAACCTGGTGGCTCAGATGAGCGAGGGCGAGGCCACCGAGGCAACCATCGGCGCGATCTACAGGGCCTATTATGCCGAGATGGGCGGCGGAGGACTTCCGCCCGACGTCCGCCCTCGACCGGCGGAGCCGGCCGCGGACAATGTTACCGCTTTCCGGCGCCCGGTGCCGAAGCCAAAGACGACCAGCTTTTTCGGGGCTGGCGCGGCAGCTGGAACCCAGAAACGGCCGCTTCCGGTGGCGCTGATCTTTGGCTGCCTCGTCGTCGTCTATGTCGGGATTCGGCTCTACTGGCGCTGAGCCGTTTTCTTCTTTTTCGCGTCAGCGGGCGTGAAAATGATGTCGACGGTCCGCTCGAACCGGTCCTCGGTCAGCGCGGCAGGCGGCTGCGGGATCGGATCCGACTTGCGGACGATCGAGACCGCGGCCGCGTCGTAGGCTGCATCCCCTGACGACTCCACGACCTCCACCGATAGCACGTTGCCCTTCCGGTTGATCGCGAAGCTGACCTTGACCTTCTGGTTGTTGGGATGTTTGCCTTCCGGATTGATCTTGTGCAGCGACAAATGCGCGCTGATCTTGCGGTTCCAGTCGGCCGTCAGCTTCAGGACGTCCTTACCGATGCCGATGACGGGCGCCAGCGCCTTCTCGGCCTCGCGCGCCTCCTCCTCGAGCGTCTGCCGTGCCGTCGCGACCGATTTCGGCGAGGCTTCGGCGGCCGGCGTTTCGACCGCCTGAATCTTCGGATCGTCTTCCGTCGGCTTCTTCGCGTTGTTCTCGGTCACGACGCGGTCGGGATCCTCGACCTCCTGCGACTGGTCCTTGGGAAGCTCCGTCTCCTTGGTCTCGGCCTTCTGCTCGGGAAGCGCCTGCTGCTCCTGCATCGCTTCGCTGTCAGGCCCGGGCGGCAGATCGGTTTCGGGCGCCTTGGGCGAGGCCATCTCCACCGCGAATTCCGCGCCGTTCGCACCGAGGCCGTCGCCGTCGTCGTCGGCGTGCAAATGCGCCAGCGCGAGCGCAGCACCACCCAGATGGAGCACGAGCGCGGCCACCGCCGCCAGGATCCAGAGCTTCCGGGATGGTCTGAGTTCGTCCGACATAGCGGGCCTCTAAGGCTGAGCGGCGCCTGCCGCAGGCGCTCCCGGCGCGCCTTCCAGCGCCACCAGCTTCACCCGCGTATAGCCGCCCGAGCGCAGGAGCTCCATGACGCCCATCAACTCCCCATACGGCACCGACTTGTCGGCACGCAGGAACACGTACTTGTCCTTGCTCATGTCGGACAGTCCGTCGAGGGTCCCGATCAGCTCGGCGCGGTGGACCGGGTTTTCCCCGAGGGCAAGCGTCAGATCGGGCTTGATGCTGAGATAGGTCGGCTTGTCCGGCTTCTTCTGCGGCGTCGCGCTGGACGTCGGCAGATCGATCGGCAGGTCGACCGTGGAGAGCGGCGCTGCGACCATGAAGATGATCAGCAGCACCAGGATGACGTCGATGAACGGCGTGACGTTGATGTCATGCGTTTCCGAGAAATCGTCGTCGTCATCGTTGTCTGCGAGCGAAACGCCCATGGCTCACTCCGCTGCGCGCGAATGCACGCTGCCGTGGCTGCGATCGAGATCACGCGAGAGCAGCCGCCCCGCGGCGCCCGAGGCGCGGCTGACGAGTTCGAGATAGCTCTTCGTCACGCGCGAGAAGTGGTTGTAGATGATGACGGCCGGGATCGCGGCGACGAGGCCGATCGCGGTGGCGAGCAGCGCTTCGGCGATGCCGGGCGCGACGACGGCGAGGTTCGTGGTCTGCGATTTCGAGATGCCGATGAAGCTGTTCATGATGCCCCAGACCGTGCCGAACAGGCCGACGAAGGGCGAGGTCGAGCCGATGGTCGCGAGCACGCCCATGCCGATGCGGATCCGCCGCGCCTCGGCGCGCACGATCTCGGAAAAGCTGGAGGCCGCGCGCTCCTTGATGCCGGTATCACTGGACAGGCCGGCCGACATCCGCGCCTCGCGCAGCGCCGCCGCCAGGAACGACGGCAGGATGCCCTCCTTGGTTCCGAGCGCCATCTGCGCTTCTGCAAGCGAGCGCGACTCCGCAATCTTCTTCAGGGCCGAACGAAGCTTGGTGGATGCGACCGACAGCTCGATCGACTTGGCGATCAGGACGGTCCAGGTCATCAGCGATGCGAAGGCGAGCCCGATCATCACCGCCTTCACGATGACGTCCGCCGACATGAACATCACCCAAGGTGACAACTCCTTCATCGCCGGCGCGACGCCGGCCGCCGCATCGGGCTTGGCATCAGGCTTGACGGTGGTCGAAACGGTGGCCGCCTGGGACGCCGCCGGAGCAACCGGGGCGGCCGCCGTCGGAGCCGAAGGCGCCGGGACAGCAGGCGCGGTGATTGCCGGGGCCGTCGGAGCCGGACTGACCGGGGCCGGCTGGGCCGCCGACTGTGCCGGCGCCGAGGGGGTTTGGGTCTGGGCCGAAACGGGGGATGCGAGCCAGGCGACCGCCAGCATCGCGGCGGCGGCAAGGCTGGCTCTCGAGGTCATGGTCTTCATACTTCGGCCCAGTAGCGAATGAGGTTGTGATAGATACCCGTCAATTTGACCGTTTCGGGATCGTCACGCCCGAGCCGGTCCACCAGCGCCTGAATCGCGGTGTCGAGGTCGAAGATCATGCTCCGGGCTTGATCGTCCCGTATCATGCTCTGGAGCCAGAAGAAAGACGCAACCCGCGTTCCCCTGGTCACCGGCGTGACGAGGTGCAGGCTGGTGGAGGGATAGAGCACGCAGTCGCCGGCTGGCAACTTGACTTCGTGCGAGCCGTAGGTGTCCTCGATCACAAGTTCGCCACCGTCATACTCTTCCGGCTCGGCGAGGAACAGCGTGACTGAGAGGTCTGTGCGGATGCGAAGGCCGGTCAGACGGTCGCCGCGGATCGCATTGTCGACATGCAGGCCGAAATGGTGTCCGCTGCTCGCCGCATAGCGGTTGAACAGCGGCGGGAAGATCTGGAGCGGAATCGCCGCCGCGATGAAGCGCGGGTTCGACGTCAGCGCCGAGATGATGCGGTTGCCGAGCTTGCGCGCGACCTCGCTATCCGGCGGCAATTGCTCGTTGCGCTTGACCATGGCCGACTGCGCGCCAGCGGTCGAGCGGCCGTCCTCCCATCCGCTGGCGTCCATGATGCGGCGGAACTCCGCCACATCATCCTTGCTGAGAACACCTGGCAGGCACGTCAACATGATCAGAACTTCGCCGTGGTCACGATGTAGAACGCCCGGCCCGGCGCCACCGCCACGAACGGCACTGCGCTGCGATAGAGCGTGTCGTAGTACAGCTTGTTGGTGAGGTTCTGGGCGTAGAACTTCATGGTCCAGTTCTTGTCGATCTTCTTCTCGACGAACGCGTCGAAACGCCAGTAGCTAGGCAGTTCGTTGCCGGTATTGGCCGCGAACGTGCCGCCATAGACCTTGGAGCGGTAGACCGCCTGCCCGCCCAGCTCCCAGCCGTCGTCGAACTTGTACTTGGTCAGCATGCTGAACGACTGGTGGGCGATATTGGCAAGCTGCAGGCCGATGTTGGAAGCGACGCCGCTCTGCGTGACCTTCGACTGCATCAGCACCAGGCCGCCGAAGATACTCCAGCGGTCGGTAATCTTGCCCTCCGCCTCGATGTCGATGCCCTGGATCCTGTAGGCAGCGCCCGACGTGAGCAGGCCGCTGACGGTCTCGCGCGCGTTGTCCTTGGTGGTTTGGAACAGCGCACCGGTCACCAGCAGGTGGCGATCGGCGAGCTCCCATTTGGTACCGACCTCAGCCGCCTTGTTACGCTCGGGCCCGAGCAGGATGGTCGAGTTGGCCGGAACGCCGCCGTAGTCGGTGCCGGTCGCGTCCAGCTCCGAACCGAACGGATTGGCCGAGGTCGCATAGGCTGCATAGATGCTGCCGATCGACATCGGCTTGTAGACCAAACCGACGTTGTAATTCACGAGATCGGCGCTTTGCTTGAGATAGGCCGAGTTTGTGGACGAGCTCTGACTATAGCCGTCGTAGCGCACGCCGCCGTTGACGATGATCGTGTCCTGCCAGTTCGCGGTGTCCATGACATACACGCTGCTGGTGTTGACACCGTAGCGCGTCGGGTTTCCAATCAGCGACGGCGTGTTGCTGAAGGGAATGTTGGTGTACTGCGGAGAGTACAGATTGACTCCCGTGACGGCCCCGTTGCTCGTTGAACCGCCGCCGAACAGTTCCGACGAGAGGCCGGTGTAGCGGTCGATCGAGATGTTCTCGTTCGAATATTCGACGCCGAGTACGGCGGTGTGCTTGACGCCGCCGGTATCGAGCTTGAACGTGGCCTCGTTCTGGTTCGCCCACACGTCCACGTTCTGGTAGCGGCTCTGCGCGCTCGCCGTCGTGGTCCAGAGCAGCGGATTGGGGCTGGTCGTGTTCGGGTTCTGCGGCAGCGTGCCGATGTAGTTCAGCAGCGAGTGCTCGCCGCGCACCTTGCTGGTCAACGTGATGGCCTCGTTGACCTTGTACTCGATCGTGCCGGTGCCGAAATCCTGCCGCGCCGTCTGGAAGTCGCGGTTGAGGAAGCCGTACCAGTTTCCGCGCGGAATGCCGGCCGAGGTCACCGGCACATTGCCCTGCTTGTAATAGGGCACGCCGAAATCGGGATAGCCGCTGAGATCGGTGTGAACGTAGTTCGTCGTGATCTTGATGTCGTTGGTCGGGGTGTACTTGGTCGAGATGAAGCTGCCCCAGCGGTTGTCGGTCACATAATTGCGGCCGGCGACGTTGGCGTCCTGGAACAGGCCGCCGGTGCGCACCGAGAAGGTCGGATCGATGACCTGGTTGACGTCGAGCGTGACGCGCTTGGTCATGTCGGTACCGAACTCGGTGCCCATGCGCTTGAAGTTGACGTCGCCCGCCTGCTTGGTGACGATGTTGATGGCGCCGCCGGCAGTGCCGCGGCCGGCGTAGGAAGATGCCGGCCCGCGCAGAATCTCGATCTGCTCGGTGAAGAAGTTCTCGCGGATGGAGACCGCGGGATCGCGAATGCCGTCGATGAACACGTCGTTGCGCGCGTCGAAGCCGCGGATGAAGAAGCGGTCGCCGAACGCGTTGCCGCCCTCGCCCGAGCCCAGCGTCACGCCCGCGGTCGAGCGCCCGATCTCCTTCAGCGTCGTCGCGTTCTTGTCCTCGAGCACTTCCTTGCTGAGCACCGTGATGGACTTGGGCGTGTTCAGCATCTTCTCCGGGAACTTGCCGGACGCCTGGACGTGATCGACCTTGTAGGGCGCGGCCGGATCGGCATAGGGATTGCCGTCGGGAGCGCCTGACGGCGTTGTCGGCGCCAGCTGTTGAGCGGCCTGCTCGCGCTGCGCCGCGCGACGAATCGCGTTGCGGGCGCGGACCTGTTCCGGCGAGGGCTTCGACGCCGTTGGACGCGGACGCTCGACGGGAGCATCGACCGTCACCGGCGGCAGGTTCGACTGCTGCGCCTGCGCGCCGGTCGACACCGACGCCACTGCGATCAAGCTCGCAACCGCCGAGGCTTTCTTGCCTGAAACGCCTGCGAACTTTTCATCTACAAAATCGAATGCTGCGACCGAACGCAACGACTTCGGTGCGACCACCTGCCCCATTACCAAACGCCCCATCTTCCTGTTCGCTCATTCACTTCGACGAACGATGAGTTGTTGGTATCGGCCGTAAAATTTCGGGTCAATGCAAGCAGCTCGCAAGAACCCTTGAATCGATCCAGATCAAAACGATTCTAAACTACAGTTTGAAATCGTTCTAAATCGAGATTGGACTCGTTCTAAAAGATGCCGGCGAATGCCGCGCAAATCGGCGCTCTCGCTCGCAGCATCAATCGCTGCTCGGCGGCTTCATCAGCGAAAACAATTCGTCGACGGTTTTCAGCGCGACAGCGCGCACGCGATCGGTTGAGTCCATGCCGGCGATGTTGACACCGTTCACGACGGCTTTGATCTCGTCTCGGAAGTCGGTGAGGAAGCGCAAGGGATCGCGCTGCTCATTAGCGACACGCGCGATCAATCCCGTGATCAGAATCTGACATGCGATCAACTTGCCGTTCAGTTCGTCCATACTGCGCTCCATGTGTGGCGGTGCCGATATGGATGATGGCGATATCCCTGACAATCGAAACGGCCTCCGCGCGACTTAGAACCATTCTTGTCACCGGCGCCGACCTGCGACTCGGCACCGCGCATTCGGTCGGAGCACACCGTCCGGGAGTGCTGCACAGGGTTTGCGCGCCGATCGCGCCTGCCGGGAAAATGCAGCATTGCACACCGCCGCGTCAGACCATTGCCTAGACGGTGCAAAGCTTTCCAATTGTTTAGGATTTTCGACGGATAGTGCTGTTTACACTCGAACTTGGCGTGTAATATACAAGCTCGCTGGAACCCTGCGGTTGCCCTGATAATTCGTAGCTTGGGGGCATACGAGCCGACACGAGACGACATGAAAAAGTCCCGGCCGATCCTCTGGATTCTGATCATCGCGGCCGTGGCCTCCGCGGGTTACTATGGCTGGCAGAAATTCGGGCATAGCGCCGGCAAGGCCCAGACCGCCGACAAGGGGCCGCCCCGGCCGTCTGCCGTCCCGGTGAGCGTCGCCCCGGTCCAGAAGGTCGACTTCCCGGTCTATCTGACCGGTCTCGGCACGGTTCAGGGGTTCAACACCGTACAAGTCCGAACCCGCGTGGATGGCCAGATCGACAAGCTCGCCTTCAAGGAAGGACAGATCGTCCAGCAGGGCGAGCTTCTGGTCTCGATCGATCCCCGTCCCTATCAAGCCACGCTCGACCAGGCCAAGGCCAAGAAGGCGCAGGACGAAGCTAGTCTCGCCAACGCCAATCTCGAACTTCAGCGCGCCATGAAGCTCGGCGAATTCGCGACCGCGCAACGCGTCGACACCCAGCGCTCGACCGTCGCCCAGCTCACCGCCCAGATCGCCGCCGACGAAGCCGCGATCGCCAACGCCCAGACCCAGCTCGACTACACCCAGGTCAAGGCGCCGATCACCGGCGTCGCCGGCCTGCGCCAGGTCGACGTCGGCAACATCGTCAACGCCTCGACGCAGACGGGCATCGTCACGATTTCGCAGGTCGAGCCGATCGCCGTGATCTTCACCGCGCCGGAAGACCAGCTGCCCTATATCAGCGAAGGTCAGAAGACCGGCGCACTCAAGGTGATCGCTTTCACCACCGACGGCAAGAAGACGCTGGCCGAGGGCAAGCTTGCGGTCATCAACAACCAGGTCGACACCACCAGCGGGACGATCCGCCTCAAGGCGGTGTTCGACAACAAGGACCACGCGCTGTGGCCGGGCCAGTCGGTCTCGACGCGGCTTCTGGTCCGGACGCTGAAGGATGCGACCGTGGTTCCGGATGACGCGGTCCAGCATTCGACCAACGGCCTCTACGCCTATACCGTCAACCAGGACAACAAGGCCGAGCTGCACAAGATCAAGGTCAGCTACGCCATCGATGGACATTCGGTCATCGAGGAAGGGCTGAGCCCCGGTCAGCAGGTGATCACCGGCGGCCAGTTCAAGGTGCAGCCCGGAAGCCTGGTCTCGACAGCGGTGGCAAGCTCGAACCCGGCCCCGACCCAGAACAAGGTACGACAGGAATGACCGGGGGCGGGATTTCGGCACCTTTCATCCGATACCCGATCGGCACCTCGCTGCTGATGGCCGGCATTCTCTTTGTCGGTCTCGTCGCCTATCCCCTGCTTCCGGTCGCACCGTTGCCGCAGGTCGACTTCCCGACCATCCAGATCACCGCCAATTTGCCGGGCGGCAGCCCGGAGACGATGGCCTCGTCCGTGGCGCAGCCTCTGGAGCGTCAGTTCGCCCAGATTCCCGGCATCGCCCAGATGACGTCGACCAGTTATCTCGGCACGGCGTCGATCACCATCCAGTTCGACCTCAACCGCAGCATCGACGCTGCCGCCAACGACGTGCAGGGCGGCATCAACGCCGCCTCCGGCCAGTTGCCGAAGAACCTGCCCTCGCCGCCGACCTACCGCAAGGTCAACCCGGCCGACGCGCCGATCCTGCTGCTGTCGGCAACATCGGAGACGCTGCCGCTGACCAGCGTCAGCGACGCGGTCGATGCCCAGCTCGCCCAGCAGATCAGCCAGCTCTCCGGCGTCGCCCAGGTCTTCATCGGCGGCCAGCAGAAGCCCTCCATCCGCATCCAGATCGACCCGGCGAAACTGGTCGCCAAAGGCCTGTCGATGGAGGACGTGCGTGGTCAGATCGCGATCACCACGGTCGACAGCCCGAAGGGCAACATCGACGGCGAGAGGCGCGCCTACACGATCTACGCCAACGACCAGCTCACGCACGCGAAAGACTGGAACGACGTCATCATCGCCTATCGCAACGGCGCTCCGTTGCGAATCCGCGACATCGGCCAGGCGGTCAGCGCCGCTGAAGACGCCAAGCAGGCGGCCTGGGCCAACGGCAAGCGCGGCGTATTCCTGGTGATCTTCAAGCAGCCGGGCGCCAACGTCATCGATACCGTCGACAGGATCAAGGCGACCCTGCCCCGCCTGGTGGCGGCGATCCCGCCTGCGATCAAGATCGAGCTCATCAGCGACCGCACCACGACCATCCGCGCGGCGGTCGAGGACGTCCAGTTCACGCTGCTGCTGACCATTGCCCTCGTGGTCATGGTCATTTTCATTTTCCTGCGCAGCTTCTGGGCCACCGTCATTCCCGCCATCACGGTTCCGCTGGCGCTGCTGGGCGCCTGCGCCCTGATGTGGGTCGCCGGTTATTCGCTCGACAATCTGTCGCTGATGGCGCTCACCATCGCAGTCGGATTCGTCGTCGACGACGCCATCGTGATGCTGGAGAACATCACGCGTTACATCGAGGAGGGCGAATCGCCGATGGCGGCCGCCTTCAAGGGCTCCAAGGAGATCGGCTTCACCATCGTATCCATCAGCATATCGCTGGTCGCGGTGCTGATCCCGCTACTCCTGATGGGCGGCATCATCGGGCGCCTGTTCCGCGAATTCGCCGTCGTGCTGGCCATGACCATCTTCGTCTCGATGTTCGTGTCGCTGACCCTGACGCCGATGATGGCCTCGCGCTTCCTTCGCGCGCATGGCGAAGTGACCCACGGCAAGTTCTATCAATGGAGCGAGCGCGCCTTCGACGGGATGCTGCGCGGCTACGAATATGGACTCGACCATGCCCTCGCCTGGCGGCGCACCACGCTGGCGATATTCTTCGCCACGCTCGGACTGTCGATCTATTTGTTCGTCCTGATTCCGAAGGGTTTCTTCCCCCAGCAGGACGTCGGCCTGATCACGGCGACTTCGGAAGCCTCGCAGGACATTTCGTTCAAGGAGATGACCCGGCGTCAGGAACAGCTCGGCAAGATCATCCTTGCCGATCCCGACGTTGCCAGCGTCGCGATGTCGATCGGCGGCAGCGGCCGCGCCGGCAACAACGGCAACATATTCATCACGCTGAAGCCGCGCGACAAGCGCGAGGCCTCGGCTCAGCAGATCATCGCGCGACTGCGCCCCCAGTTCGACAAGGTCCAGGGCGCCCGCCTCTACATGCAGGCAGCCCAGGACGTGCGGCTCGGCGGCCGGCCGACGCGCACGCAGTTTGAATTCACGCTGCAGGACGCCAATCTGGACGAACTCAACGAATGGGCGCCCAAGATCCTCGCCAAGATGCAGACGCTGCCCCAGTTGCGCGACGTCGCGACCGACCAGCAGACCCAGGGCACCACGGTCCAACTCAAGATCAACCGCGACACCGCCGCGCGCTACGGCATCCAGCCGCAGCTGATCGACGACACGCTGTATGACGCCTTCGGCCAGCGGCAGGTCACGCAGTATTTCACCCAGCTCAACACCTACAAGGTAATCCTCGAGATCCTGCCGGAGATGCAGGGCAATCTCGACAGCCTCAACAAGCTTTATCTGAAGTCGCCGCTGACCGGCGACCAGGTGCCGCTGTCGACGTTCGCGACTTGGACCACCGATCCGGTCCGTCCGCTCTCGATCAGCCACCAGGGCCAGTTCCCGGCGATCACGATCAGCTTCAACCTCGGCCAGGGCGTCGCGCTCGGTCAGGCGACGGAAGCCGTGCAGAAGGCGATGGCCGATCTCGGCGCGCCGCCGACGCTGAACTCGAGCTTCCAGGGCACCGCACAGGCGTTCCAGCAATCGCTCGGCACCGTGCCGCTGCTGATCCTCGCCGCGCTCGTCGTGGTCTATTTGATCCTCGGCATCCTCTACGAGAGCTACATCCATCCGATCACGATCCTGTCGACGCTGCCCTCGGCCGGCGTCGGCGCGCTTCTGATCCTGATGGCGGCGGGCTTCGACTTCAGCCTCATTGCCTTGATCGGAATCATTCTCCTGATCGGCATCGTGAAGAAGAACGGCATCATGATGGTCGACTTCGCCATCGCCGCCGAGCGCGACGAGCACAAGACGCCAGCGGAATCGATCCGCCAGGCCGCCCTGCTCCGCTTCCGCCCGATCATGATGACGACGATGGCCGCACTGCTCGGCGGCGTGCCGCTGATGCTCGGTCACGGCACCGGCGCCGAGATCCGCCAGCCGCTCGGCTACGCCATGGTCGGCGGCCTGATCGTCAGCCAAGCGCTGACGCTGTTCACCACGCCGGTGGTCTATCTCTATCTCGACGAGCTCAACAACTGGTTCTCGGGCTGGGGCCGTTCGGGTGACGGCAAAGGCGGCGAGGCGGTCGAGCACGGCACCGTTAAGGAAGCTGCCGAGTAGCGGCTTGCACGGCTGTTCCGGCGACGCTACAGCGAGGCCCCGGTTCACGCCAATGCGGTTTCGCCATGCTCATGCAATCCAGACTTGTCGCCCTCGTCGCTGCTGTCCTGCTGTCGACTGGCGCCGCTTATGCCCAGCAGGGCACCAAGAAGAACGCCCCCGCTCCGGCGGCACAGCCAGCTCCGACGCAGCCGCAGGCCGACGGCTCGCCTGCGCAACAGCCCGGCTGGATCGTGCGCTGCACCAGTGCCAGCCGTGATGCGCCGCTCGAATGCGCGATGGAGCAGAACGCGGTGCTGACCAAGACTGGCCAGACCATCGTCCTGATCAACATCCGCATCGCGCCCGATACCCGCACGCCGGTGGCGCTGCTGCAATTGCCGCTCGGCCTCAACCTTCCCATCGGCGCCAAGCTCCAGGTCGACGAGGGCAAGACCGTCGACCTGCAGATCCAGACCTGCGAGAACCGCGGCTGCTACGCCTCTTCTCCGATCGCGCCGGACCTGCTTGCCGCGTTGCGGTCGGGCAAGCAGCTCAAGGTCTCCTTCCAGAACATGGCCAAGGAGACGATCGCGATCCCGATGCCGCTGGGCGATTTCGCGGCGGCCTACGACAAGATCAAGTAGTCCCGGATCTCTCTTGCCGACTGTGCCGCGGAAACTTTCCTTGCGGCCTATCCTTCGAGACGCCCGCTTTGCGGGCTCCTCAGGATGAGGTTTGGTGCGCGGCGAAATCTCAGACCCTCATGGTGAGGAGCCCGCTTTGCGGGCGTCTCGAACCATGAAGGCCGGGCCCCCTCCTACTGCCGCGCCATCTGCGCGTTGCCGACGGCTTCGCCGTCGAGCTTCTGGTCATTGTGCATGGTGACGGTGACGCGCAGCAGCCGTCCGGCGAATTCGAACGGCGCCTCGTAATGTGACACGGGGCTGCCGCGGTCGCGGCCGATGTCGAGTCCGGACCACGAGATCAGCGTGTGAAAGCCGAGCTGGGTGTGGAGCGAACCCGCGGGTTCGCCGTCGATCAGCAGCGTGTATTCGGTGACGCCGGTGCGCGAGCCCTTGGCGGGCGCCTCCTTGCGCACGAGGCGTTCGACGTGCACGCCAAGCCGGCGCGCGCCTGACGGCACCGAGCGATCGGAACGCACGATCTGGTGGCTGCCGCCGATGTTGAGATCGTGCACGAGATGGCCGTCGCTGAGATAGAGGCTGTAGCCCGACGTCGCATCGCCGTGCGAGATCAGCACGCCGTCGGCGCCGGCCTCGCCGATCTCGACATGCGCCTCGATCGTGTAGCTGCGGCTGCGCACGTCCGGCGCGACGTCGGTCGGCACGTGCCCCATGCCTGCGTGGAAGACGAAATGGTGGCGCGCGCCGTGGAAACGTGCGGCATTCTCGGCAAAGCGCGGCCCGAAGCGGTCGTCGAGGGGCAGCACCTTGTGCTTCTCGGCCTCTTCCCACCATGTCGCGATCATCGTTGCGAGACGCTCCGGCTCCTTCGTCGCGAGATCGTCGGTCTCGGAGAAGTCCGCGTCCAGATGGAACAGCTCCCATTTATCGTTCTCGAACGGCGTCCCCGACGGATGAAAGGCGACCGCCTTCCACCCCGCGTGCCAGAGACCGCGATGACCGAACATCTCGAAATATTGCGGCGAGCTCTTCGACGGTGCCGAGGCGTCCGCAATCGAGCGCGCAAAGCTCTCGCCTTCCAGCGGCATCTGCCGGCAGCCTGCGATATCGATGGGCGCCTCGATGCCGATCAGCTCCAACAGCGTCGGCGTGAGGTCGCAGGCGTGCACGAACTGGTGCCGCAGCTCGCCCTTGGCCGCGATCCTATTCGGCCAGTTGATGACGAAGGGATCGCGGATGCCGCCGCCATGGGTGTTCTGCTTGTAGCGCCGCAGCGGTGTGTTGGACGCCATCGCCCAGCCATGCGGAAAATTGCTGTGGGTGTCGGGCCCGCCGATGTCGTCGATACGTGCGAGCTTCTCGGCGATCGGCTCCGGCTTGAAGTTGAACGGTCCCATCGCGTTGACGAAGCCGAGCGGCCCGCCTTCCTGGCTCGCGCCATTGTCGGACATTACGATGATCAGGGTGTTGTCGCGGATGCCGGCCGTGTCGAGAAATGCGACGAGACGCGCAAGATGGCGGTCGGAATGGTCGAGCATGCCGGCAAAGGCCGCCTGCAGGCGCGTGAAGACGCGGCGCTCGTCGGCCGAATGCTCCTCCCAGGCCTTCACGCCGTCATTGCGTGCGGGCATCCGCGTATCCCGGACACCAGGCCCATCGCCTTTTGGCGCGCGAGACGCTGCTCCCGCTCGACGTCCCAGCCATGTGCGAAGGCAGCGTCATAGCTCCCGATGATCTCGGCCGGCGCCTGATGCGGCGCGTGGCAGGCCCCGAGCGCGACCCAGGTCAGCCAGGGCACGTCAGGACGATCGGCGACGTGATCGCCGATGAAGCGGATCGATTGATCGATCAGATCCTCTGTCAGATGATAGCCGTCGGCATAGCCGCCCGGCGGATCGATATGCGTGTTGTCGGAGACGAGCTCCGGTGCGTACTGGTCGGTCTCGGCGTCGAGGAAGCCGTAGAAGCGATCGAAGCCGCGGCCGAGCGGCCAGCCGTCGAACGGGCCGGTGGCGCCGCTCTCGGTCAGCGGCGTGACGTGCCATTTGCCGACCATGTAGTTACGATAGCCATGCACGCGAAGCATCTCGGCCAGCGTGCCCGCCTCGCGCGCGATCTTGCCGCGATAACCGGGATAGCCGGAATCGAAATTGGCGAGGCACCCGACCCCGACGGAATGATGGTTGCGCCCGGTGAGCAGCGCGGCGCGCGTCGTCGAGCACATCGCCGTGGTGTGGAAACCGCTGTAGCGCAGGCCCTCCGCGGCGAGCCTGTCGATGGTCGGCGTCCTGATCGCCGAGCCGTAGCAGCCGAAATCGGAGAAGCCGACGTCGTCGAACAGCACCACGAGGATGTTCGGCGCCCCCGCGGGCGGCCTGGGCGCATCCGGCCACCAGGGTTTTGACTCCGCAACCGTCTTGCCGACGGTGCCGCCGAACGGCGTGCCGCTGCCTGCACTCATCTGATCCTCCCTGCCGGACCCGGTGTTTCATTGTCGTCGCGCCCGCGATTGACCCGCGGCCCGCCTCGCCCTAAATTATAATCAGAATTATGATTATGATTTTTGGCGGATGCAAGCACGGATGCGCCCACAGTCAGACCAGCCGGTGTTTCGCGATTTCGACCTGCCGGGCGTCGCCCCGTCGCGGCAGAAGCGCAGCCGGGAAACCACGCTGGCGCTGCTGCGCGCCGGCGCCGAGATGCTGAGGACACGCAGCCTTGCGGAGCTCTCGATCGAGTCGCTCTGCACCGAAGTCGGCGCCACCGTCGGCGCCTTCTACAGTCGCTTCGAGAGCAAGGAGACCTATTTCAACGCGCTGACGGCGCTGGCCACGCGTGACGGCGAACAGCGCCTTGCGGGGATCAGGCCGCCGTCACCCGATCCGGACCTCGAGAGGCTCTGCCATAGCATCGTCAGCGGCATCATCGGCTGGATGCGCAACCACGAGGGCGTGCTGCGCGCCGCGCTTCAGCACGACGACACCCGTCCGGACAAATGGACGCCGTTCAAGGCGCTCGCGCAGGCCACCACCGCGCGTGCCACCCCGCTCCTGCTGCCGGCCATGGGCAAGGGCCGCAAGGCGGCAAAGACCCGCGCCATCGCCTTCGGCTTCCAGATCGTGCTGGGCACGCTGGTGAACGCGATCCTCAACGATCCCGGCCCATTGTCGCTGTCGTCCAAAGAAATGGAGACGCGGCTCGCCGGTTGCCTGGCGTTGCTGCTGCAGGCCGAGGTCGACCGCGCGCCTCCGAGATAGGCCTCTTGCTCCCGCTGTCAGCTGACAACGTCGCTCGCCCGCAACAGCGTCGTGAAGCCACCATAGATCATGCGCTTGCCGTCGAACGGCATGCCCTCCATCTTCAGCCGCGGATCCGCCATCACCTTCTTGTTCACGGCGTCGCGGGTCTCCCGGTCGCGGTAGACGATCCAGGAGAACACCACGACCTCGTCCTCCTTCGCCATCACTGCGCGCGGAAACGAGGTCAGTTCGCCGTAGGGAACGTCGTCGGCGATGCACTCGACGTAATCGAGCGCGCCGTGCTCCATCCAGATCGCGCAGGCGCTCGTCGCCAGCGTCTTGTAGGCCTCGACCTTGTCCTTCGGCACGGCCAGAACGAAACCATCGACATAGGGCATCACGGATCTCCTCGATTTGTGTGCCCCAAGGACGATGGAGCGCGCGGCGATCCGACCGGGGAAACGCGATTTCAGATGAGGCAAACGGTCGCGATCGGCGGCGCGGCCGGTGGACCAATCACTGTCACTGAGGGACCTGGAGAGCCGGACCTTGGAAGGCCCGGAGCTGGCTGGGGAACCTGGATTCGAACCAAGACAAACAGAGTCAGAGTCTGTTGTGCTACCGTTACACCATTCCCCACCGAAGCGCTTGAAATCGCTAAGCTTTCTTCGGAAGTTCTGCAAGGCGGGCTGATCGTTTTGCAAATCAGCGGCTCGCAGGCCGCTCATATAGCCGCGCTGACCTTCGCGGTCCAGCCCTTCTGTGAACATCGCCGGCTTGTTCTTGCTGCGTTCGCGTGGGCAAGACGGAGAGGTCTCAACCCTGCCCGAAGGAATCCTGCGGTCCTTTGCGGCTGTAGAACAGCGATCGGCGTGCCCGGTCGATCCATCGCTGCACCGAGAACTCGAAGGCGAGCGCGACCATCGTGGATGCGAGCAGGATGCCCAAGGTCTGAAACAGAATTCGCCAATGGCCCACGATGTGCGGATTGGTGAGCGTGACCGGATCAAACAGCTGCAGATTGATCGCGATCTGGATGAAGAGAAAATGCGAGAGATAGACGATGTGCGATCTCTTCGCGAACGTGTCCCGCGCGACCTTACGGCCGACGATCAGCATTCGAACATCATTGTGAAAGTGCTTTCACGACTTATATCGTCAAGGCTTCCTTCCGAAACCCGATCTCTCCTTGCGAAGAACCGTGCTCATTTTCTTCCTGCTCCTGATCGTGCCGATCGGCCTATCGGCCGCGCGGTACTATTGGCTTGGAGATGGCCGCGGCAATTGGCAGACGGCCGACCGTTCCAGCGCGGGCCTGCTGCCGCCCGCTTCTTCCCATCCCGATGCCCTGATCCGGGTTTATGCGGCCCGAACGGTCCGGTGGCGAAGCATCTTCGCCGTCCACACGTGGATCGTCGTCAAGGAAAAGGATGCGACCAGCTACAGCCGATACGACTACACGGCGTGGGGCGAACCGATCCGGAGCAACGGCTTCGCCCCCGATGGAAGGTGGTTCGGCGCCCTGCCGGAAACCGTCGTCGCCGTAGATGGGCCACAGGCCGAGTTCCTCATTCCCAGGATCCGGACTGTGATCGAGACCTACAAGTTTCGAGCCTACGGCGACTACAGCGCCTGGCCGGGACCGAATTCGAACACCTTCGTTCAAGCCGCTCTTGATGCCGTGCCGGAACTTCGCGCGGTTCTGCCGCCGACCGCGATCGGCAAGGATTATCCCTATTCCGGGGAATGGATTGGGCTGACCGCCTCGCGCACCGGCTTCTATGCCTCGCTCTCCGGCTATCTCGGCCTGACCATGGGCTGGGTCGAAGGCCTCGAGCTCAACTTCTTCGGCGCCGTGCTCGGCCTCGACATCCGGCGGCCTGCCGTCAAGCTGCCGGGCATCGGCCGCCTCGGTGTTGGCGCCGGTCTATAGCGGCGGACGAGACGGCGATTGGCGATGTTTCGGCGCGACGGCTAGATCGCGATGTGATCGAAGTCGGTGGCGATCCGGCTGTTCGGAAAGATCCTTGCCGCCTCGGCGAGGACCTCTTCGTCCTCATAGCGTCCCGACATATGGGTCAGCACGAGCTGCTTCACATTGCTAGCTGCCGCAAACGACGCCGCTTCTACCGCGGTGAGATGCCCGTAGTCCCGCGCGGTCGACGCGTCACGATCGAGGAACGTTGCCTCGATCACGAGCAGATCGGCATCAGCGACGTGTTGCGCCAGCCCCTCGGTGGTTTCGGTGTCGCCAATCACGACGAGCCTCTTGCCGCCGCTCGGCGGACCCAGGACGTCTTCCGGATCGATCGTGCGATCGGCGATCACGATGGCTCGTCCCGCAGCCAACTCTCCACGGATAGGGCCATCCGGCACGCCCAAGGCCGAAAGGCGTTCCGACAAGAGATGACGGCGCGCGGCACTTTGGAAGACGAAACCAAAACTGTCGGTGTCGCGGTGGCGAACCGGAAAGCAGGCGATGGTGAAGTCACCGGCATCGATGACCTGTCCTTCGCTCAAGGCTGCGAACTCGACAGGGATCGGCGCCCTGCCCGCACCCCACAGGCCCGCGAGCATCCGGATGACGATGTCGAGTGTGCCAGGCCCGCCATGAATGGTCATCGCGTCGGCACTCCGCCGCAATCCCAATGTTGAAAACAGACCGGGGATGCCCAGCACATGATCGAGATGCGCGTGCGTCAGCAGCACGCGGTCGAGCCGCCGAAAGCCGGCGCCACTGCGTAGCAACTGGCGCTGCGTGCCCTCGCCGCAATCGACCAGCATGCGCTGGCCCGCGGCCTCCACGAGGAGGGCCGGATGGTTGCGTTCGGCGGACGGAACACTTGCGGAGGTCCCGAGAAATGTCAGGGCGAACATAGTCGTCGTTTGTCCAGAGATGAAGCGGCCTTCCGCCCTGACGTCTCCGAGACCTTACAGCTTCACGACGACCTTGCCGAAGTGGGAGCCGGTCCGGAGATGGGCGAACGCGTGGAGGACCTCGTCGAAACCATACACCCGATCGACGATCGGGTGGATTGCCTTATCGGTCAAGAAGCGATTCATGGCGGTGAAATGCTCGCGCGATCCGACGGTGACACCGATGATGTCGGCGTTCTCCCACTGAAGGCGCGCGAGGTCCGGCTTCGGGCCAAACCCTGTCAAGACACCGATCTGGACGATCTTGCCGCCCGAGGCGACCGATCTCAGCGATCGGTCATAGGTGCCGGGTCCGCCGAGTTCTAGGATATGACTAGCGCCTTCGCCGTCCGTCGCCTTCATCAGCGCGGCATCCCAGTCGGGCGTGTCGCGGTAGTTGATGAGGATAGAACCGCCCAGCGTTTTGGCGCGGGCGAGCTTCTCATCCGAGGAGGATATCACGATCGCGCGCGCGCCCAGCGCCGCGGCGAACTGAAGGCCGAAGAGCGCGACGCCGCCTGTTCCCTGGACCAGCAGCGTGTCGCCTTTGCCCATCCCGCCGCGAGCGATGAGGCCGTGCCAGGCCGTAACGCCGGCACAGGGCAAGGTCGCTGCTTCGACCGCGGACAAGTGCGCCGGCGCGGACACAAGCGCGGTTGCCGGCAGCACGACATACTCCGCCAGCATTCCGTCCATGGTGTTGCCACCCAGGGCAGACGGAACATAGCTGGACTTGAATGGCCCCGCGACCCAATCGCGAAAGAACGACGCGACGACGCGGTCTCCGGGCTGCCACTGCGTGACGCCCGAACCGATGGCGTCGACGACGCCCGCGCCGTCCGACAACGGCACGCGACCATTCAGCCCGCCTTGGCCAACGCGGTCGAGGATCATCAGGTCGCGATAATTCAGGCTTGCCGCTTCGACCCGGATACGGACCTCGCCGCCGGCGGGTTCAGGTCGACTGACATCGGCCAGCACAAGGCCACCGGCACCGGCATCGCCGTTCAAATGGTAAGCTTTCATCGTTGCTCCTCCGCGATGGTGTTCACATGGACGAGCACGACCTGTAAGGTCTGACAGCACTGTCAGGGTCAAGAGGATTTTTCAGTGAAGATTGGTGAGCTCTCCCGCAGGACGGGAGTCAGTGTCCGGATGCTGCGTTACTACGAAGCCGAAGGACTGCTTGCGCCGCAGCGGACAGACTCCGGCTATCGCGATTATGGTCCGGCGGAAGAGGAGACCGTTCGGCGGATCAAAATGCTTGGCGCGGCCGGGATGACGCTGGAAACGATCCAGCAATTGCTGCCGTGCGTGCGGAACAACGATCCGGAATTCACGCCGTGCAACAATCTGCGCAGAATACTCGCGCAGCAGGTCAGCCTCATCGATGAACGCATCGAGACGCTCAGCCAAAGCCGGACGATTCTGGCGGGCTTCCTGTCGAGTGTGAACTGAGCGCCAAACCGCCTGCTCGGCCTCACCGCCCCCAATGCCACGCGAGCAGCAGCGCGTACAGAGCCATCGAGGCGGCGTAGAGCGCGGCAAGAAGCGCGTAGCCCGCGATCTGGCGACCGAGCGCGGCCTTCGGCGTGACCCACCAGTCGAGCGCCCTGAAGGCGGCCGGCACCAGCCACCAGCCGAGCAGCTGGGTGCTGACGAGATTGCCTGCGAACAGCGACAGCCAGACCGGCACGCCGTGACTGTCGATCAGCGGCGCGCTAACGAAAGTGCCCCAGAGATAGACCACGGGATAGAGCACCAGGAGGACGATGAGGTTGCTCTTCCAGATCAGGCCCGCGCCTTGCTCCGGCGCTCGCGTCTTGCCGGCGGGAAACCAGAAATTGAAGCCATAGCTCGCGCGCTTCACATTCATGCCGGCATTGAAGCGCACACCCTCCTCCAGCAGCGTCTGCCGCATCGGCGAGTCGAGCCAGGCATTGAGATTGGCATCGCTGTCGAACGACAGGATGACGATCCATTCGTCATGCAGGCCCGGAATCGGCCGCTCGATCTTGTGGCGCAAAAAGCCCTTGAACTCGGCCTCGGTGGCCTGGATGCGCTGCTGCCATTTGAGGAACGCGTCCTCGAGGCCGTCAGGCACCTTGAAAGAGATGACGGCCGACACCGCGCTGTCGCGCTGAACGCCGGTGTCGGGCAGGATATGGACATCCTCCGAACCGACGAAGAAGCGCTGCACCTCGGCGATCAGCCGCGTCCGCACCTCGCTCTGAAGCCAGGCGCGCGCAGCGGCTGGGCTCGCGAAGCGCAGGATTGTCACCCAATCCACATGCGCGGGCGGCTGAGGCGGCACCACCTCCTGCCCCAGGAACCCGGGCCAGGCCTTGAGCACCTCGCCCACCTCACCATTCCACCGCGCGAACGCCGCAAAGCCATCATCAGTGATGCGGCGCTGGATGACGAGGGCGACCGGCTGGCCGCCTGTATCAAGGGATGCGCTCATGAGCTGCCGTCTCAGCTTTTCTTATAGAGACGCTTGCCCATCACCCAGGTCTCGTCGACGCAGCGATCGTCGCCGACCATCATGACGGCGAACAGCATGCTCGCGGCCTCGTCCATCGTGCGCGGGCCGGCGCCGTCAGCGATCAGCGACTGGTGCCACGCTTGCGCGATCTGGCCGCCGTTCGGATCGAGTGCGACGAAATCGGCTTCCTTGCCCGGCTCGAAATTGCCGAGCTTGTCGTCGATATAGAGGCCCTCGGCACCGCCGAGCGTGATCGACCAAAAGCCGCGATAGGGCGAGAGCTTGTTGCGCTCGGCCTCGGCCAAGTCCTTGCGCACGGGATCGATGCTGCCGTCGAGCAGCGTGTTGTTGCACATGCCGACCTTGTAGGCGTCATCTAACACGGAGATCATCGAGAAGCGATTGCCGCCGCCCATGTCGGTGCCGAACGACATCTTTACGCGGTGCTCCGGATCGGTGGCGCGGCCGAGGCGGAACAGGCCGCTGCCAAGAAACAGGTTCGAGCACGGGCAGAACACCACCGCGGCGCCCTTCTTCGACATCCGGCGGAACTCGTTGTTCGAGAGATAGACGCCGTGGCCGCCGGAGAATTTTGGACCGACCAGGTCGAACTTCTCGTAGACGCCGAGATAGTCCTGGCAATCCGGATGCTCGACGAGGACGCCGCTGCACTCGGCCGGGTTCTCGGAGATGTGGGTGTTGACCCAGCAATCCGGATGCTCGTGCTTGAGGCGCTGGCACGCCTTGAGCAATTCCGGCGAAGCACCGAACGCGAAGCGCGGCGTGATGGCGTAGAGGTTGCGACCCTTGTTGTGATACTCTGCGATCAGCCGCTTGCTGTCGCGATAGAAATTCTCGGGCGTGTCGATGAAATCCGACGGCGCGTTGCGATCGATGCCGGTGAGGCCCGCGATCACGCGCATGTTGCGGCGGGCCGCCTCCTCGAACAGCTCTTCTGTGGAGACCGGCGAGGAGCTGGTGAAGGCCTGGCAGGTGGTGGTGCCGGACGCCAGCAGCGCGTCGAGGAAACGCTTGACGCCCTCGCGCGCGTAGTTGCGATCCCGGTACTTGAGCTCTTCCGGATAGATCCACTTCTGCAGCCACGGCAGCAGCTGCTCGCCATAGGCCCCGAGCACGCGGGTCTGCGGCAAATGGATGTGGCCGTCGATGAACCCGGGGACGATGATGCGGTCCTTGATATGGGTGATCTCGACGTCCGGATGCGCAGCAGAAACCTTGTCATAAGGACCGAACGCCTTGATGACGCCGTCGGTGACGACCATGAGGCCGTCCTGGTGGAAACGTGCGGCGACCTGCTCGTTGCCGACGTGCTTCCAGGGATCGTCGATGAAGTCGAAGAACGTGCCGCGAATACCGACGGTGGTCATGAACTGGTTCCTTCGTTAAGACTGTGTGGCGTGGTGCGCCGACGGCAGCGAGACCGCGAGCAGCGTGCCCGCGATGGCGCAGAGGCCGAGATAGAGCCATCCGATCGGCGCCTGGGTTGCTTCAGGCAACACCGCCGTGATCGCCATGGCGCCGCTGACGGCGAGATAGCAGAGCGCGCTGATGAGGCCACCGATCAGGCCGTGGTCGCGCTCGAACAGGCCGAGCGCCATGCCGTACATCATCGGGCACAGCACACCGCAGCCGCCGAGCACCAGCGCGCCGCCGATCGTTATCGACGCGAAATCGAGACCGACGGCCATGCCTGTTCCGGCCAGCACCGCCGCGCCGGCAACAAATAGCGCGAAGGCACCAAACCCCATCACGCGCGCGGACACGACGCGCGCAAAATGGGCGCAGCCGAGCTCCCCGGCGAGATTGACCGCGCCGAGGCCGAGCGCGACGAGGCCGTAGATCGCCGCGGAATAGCCGAGGCCGGTCTGGTAGAAGAACGGCGCGACGACGCCGAACGCCAGTTGCGCGCTGGCTGACGCGGCGAACACCAGCACGAAGGCCAGGAAGCCCGGACGAACAAGCGCGTCGCGCAGGATACCGGCGGTGCGGCGCGGATCGAACGGCGCGCGCCGCTCTGCCGGTAACGTTTCGGGCAGAAGCAGCATCACGATCGCAGCGACGATGGCCGCGGCGACGGCAATGATGACGAAGACACCGCGCCAGGACGTCAGCTCGACGATGAAGCCGCCGGCCGCGGGCGCAAGCACAGGCGCGAGCCCCCAAGCCGCGCCCAACAGGCCGGAGATCGCCATGAGCTCGCGGCCGCGAAAGCAATCGGCCGCGACCGCATAGGCCACCACGAGGCAGGTGCAACCGCCGATGCCTTGCAGGAAGCGCAAGCCCAGCAGCAGCGAGGCGCTGGTCGCGAGCGCGCAGGCGATGCTCATCGCGACGAGCACGGCGAAGCCCGCAAGCAGGACGTTGCGACGGCCGAGCGTGTCGGAGGCGATGCCGACAGGCACCAGCGCCAGGCTCATGCCGAGCATGTAGGCGGTGACGGTGTTCTGCATCGCGGCGGGATCGGCGGCGAGATCCGCCACCATCTGCGGCAGGCCGGGCGTGTAGGCATCGAGCGGAATCTGGCTGAACGGGACGACGCACAGCAGGATCGGCACGATCCCCCGCTTCGCGCAACCGGCGTCCGAAGCAAGTGCGGTCATGAGCAACGCCCCCTTGATCTCCGCGTCCCCGTCTTTTCGTGCGCGCGTTGAGACGCGACGATGCAGGTTGCGGAATCTTGACGCGGGGGAACGTGCCAGAACTGTGTGTAAAAACCCTTAGGGGTTCCGGTTCAATGCTGGCGGCTCATGCCCCGAACCCCGAGCGTGGTGACGCTCCCGTAAAAAATGCGAAAACAACCCCATGCACAGTAAGGATCTTCCTGAAATCATTGACCCTTTCCAAAATTCTGTAAAGGCGAAATATTCATTTGCGCCGTCGGGCAAATCAGGTGCAGAATTGCATCATCGCCAATCGTGAATTCGCCGGCCGGCGCCGAGCCATTAACTGCTCGGAAGGCATCGACGTTTCGAACCGAACGCGCAGATCACCGCAAGAACTCCTCGATGGCTTCGAGAAACTGTCGCGGCGATTGGAGCTGTGGCACATGCGCACAACCACCGAGGATCCTGAGTTCGGCGCGCGGCAATCCGGCGGCCAGCTCATGTGACATCGGCGGCGGCGTCGCTTCGTCGTGCTCGCCGACCATCACGAGGACCGGAATTTTCACCGCGACGAGTTCCGAGCGGAGATCGAGGCTTGCCAATGCGTCGCACGCCGCACGAAACACGTCCGGATCCGTCCGCAGAAAGGCGGCACGGCGATCCTGCATCAGTTCAGGATGCTGCGCTTGAAACTCCGGCGCGAACAGGCGCCGCATCGCGACGTCAGTGATCGCCTCCAGTCCCTTCTCTCGCGACACCTTCGCCATGTTGCGAAACGCTTCGCGGCCGGGCTCCGAGAACGCCGCGCCGCTGTCGGCGAGAACGAGCTTGCTGGCGATGTCGGGATGCCGGATCGCCATCTGCAGGGCGACGAAACCGCCATAGCCATTGCCGAGCACGATCGCCGGCGCGCCACCCGCAGCATCGTGCACAGCCTCGGCCATTCGGTCCGCAATCCTGGCAAGGCCGCCTTCCACCGCACGCGAGCCGCCGAAGCCCGGCAGCTCCGGCACGATGATGCGAAACGATCCGGCAAGCGCGGGCACGATCGCATCGAAACTCGCACGGTCCGACAGCAGCGAGTGGAAGAGGAACAGCGGCGGCCCCTCGCCCGATTGCGCGGCGTTGACGGTCCCGTTGGCAAGAAGCCTGTCCATGTCCGGTCTTTCCCCGACTACGTCGGCCGGCCCGCGTGATCGCAGGCCTCATCGGTCCGATTGATAAATCAAATCGGCGGGATTTCAAGCTTTTGGGTCTTGACGTGAAATATCAGGATTGCCAGATTGACGCCAACAAGGTTCCACAAAATCATGCTTTTACGCGAAAACATCTACGATCTCCTCAGGTCTGATATTTTAGCATGTCGCCTAGCTCCCGGCGATGAAATGCGAGAGCAGGATTTGGCCGAGCGTTATTCGGTGAGCCGTCAACCGGTCCGGGATGCGCTTCTGAGGCTGCAGCGCGAGCACCTCGTGACGGTGCAGCCGCGCCAGGGCTATCGGGTCACACCGATCTCGCTGTCGGACGCCCGCGACCTGCTGCGCTTCCGCCTCGCGCTGGAGCCGGCCTGCGTTGCCGAGGCGATCGAGAGCGCGCCCGACAGCGTCTTGAAATCGCTCGACGAATTCCGCCGCTTCTCGGGCAACCACGAAGACTTCATCGCCTACAATCGCGGCTTCCACACCGCACTGGCGCATGCGTCCGGCAATCGCCGCATGGCAACGGCGCTGTGCGACCTGATCGGCCAGGCCGACAGGCTGGTCCGCGTCAGCGTGTCCAATCTGAAAGGCCACGATCCCGCGAAGCTCGTCGCCGAGCACGTCGCCCTGATCGACGCCATGCAGAATCGCGAAGCGAGAACCGCCGCGCGCATCATCAAGGCCCATATCGGAGCCACCGAAAAACGCGTCCTGCCGGCGCTCAAGCGCAACGCCGTCATCGTCGAAGAGAGGTCGTCATGAACATCCCGTCAAAACCCGCGTCGATCGACGTCGAAATCCACGGCAATTTCATCGACGGGCGTGAAGTCGAGGCCGGAGGCGGCGCGATGCTGGACGTCCGCAATCCCGCAACCGGCGATGTGATCGCCCGCATTCCCAATTCCACCGCCGAAGATATTGACCGCGCAATGACGAGCGCGCGTGCCGCGTTCGAAGGCAAGGCGTGGGGCGGCATGGACACGCGTGCACGGTCCAGGCTGGTCAACAAGCTCGCCGATGCCTTCGAGGCCAATCTCGACAGCCTGTACCGGCTGGAGACTCTCAACAACGGCCGTCCGATCAACGAGACCCGCGCGCAGCTCTCCCGCCTGCCCGACTTCTTCCGCTATTTCGCGGGCGTTGCGCTGGCGCGCCGCGACTCCGTGATCCCCGTCGAAGGCGCATATCTCAACTACACGCTCCGCACCCCCATCGGCATCGTCGCCAACTGCACGCCGTTCAATCACCCGCTGATGATCCTGTGCAAGTCGCTCGCCGTCGTGCTCGCGACCGGATGCGTTACCGTGGTCAAGCCGTCCGAATACACGCCGCTGACGACGTTGAAGCTGGCGCAGATCTTCACCGAGGCAGGTCTGCCGCCCGGCGTCTTCAACATCGTTCTCGGCCTCGGCCAGAGCGCCGGCAAGATGCTGGCCGAGCACGGTGACATCAACAAGCTGGTCCTGACCGGCGGCACCGAGGCTGGCCGCATCGCCGGCAGCGCGGCCGCAAAAGTGTTCGCGCATCAGACCATGGAGCTCGGCGGCAAGACGCCGGTCATGGTATTCGACGATTTCGACGTCGACCGCGCCGTCAACTATGCCGCGTTCGGCGCGTTCATCGGCGCCGGACAGACCTGCGTCTGCGCCTCGCGCCACATCGTTCAAGCCTCGATCTACGACGAATTCGTCGAGAAGCTGCAGGCCAAGACCCGCACGATCCGCGTCGGCGACCCCTTCGATCCCGCCACCCAGATGGGTCCCGTGATCTCGGCCAAGCAGCGCGATCGCGTGCTGTCTTATGCAGGTTACGGCCGCGAAGACGGCGCGCGTCTCGTCACCGGCGGCGTCGCCGCCAAAGTGCCGGGCCACGACAACGGCTATTTCGTCGAGCCGACGGTGTTCGCCGACGTCAGATCCGACATGCGCATCTTCCAGGAGGAGGTGTTCGGTCCCTTCACCTCGGTGACGCCGTTCAAGGACGAGGCCGACGCGCTACGGCTTGCCAACGACTCGCCGTTCGGCCTTGCCGCTGCGATCCGCACCCGCGACGTCGCCCGCGCGCACCGGGTCGCTGCGTCGGTCAAGGCCGGCATCGTCTGGATCAACGACCATCACCGGCTCGACCCGGCCTCGCCCTGGGGCGGCGTAGATGATTCCGGCATCGGCCGCGAATGCGGCACCGAGAGCTTCAACGACCACTTCAACACCAAGAGCGTGATGGTCGCGACCCACGAGCAGCCGTTCGACTGGTACCGCGACACAGCCAACCAGAAGCGACTGAACTAACAAACAGCGACAGGCGGCAGATCGCTCAGAGAGGCGGGCCGCATCAACCAGAACGACAGTCAGGGGAGAGCGTAAAATGTCGACATCGGTGAACGCAGGCGGCCGTCTTGATCGCCTGCCGATCGGGCCATTCCACCGCCGCATCATGCTGCTGATCGGCATCGGCATGTTTTTCGACGGCTTCGACATCTATATCGCCGGGACCGTGCTCAGCGTGACGCTGAAGACGGGCTTTTCGACACTCGCCCAGAACGCAGCCTTCATCTCCGCCACCTTCGTCGGCATGATGCTGGGGTCGTTCGGCACCGGCTTTCTCGGCGACCGCTACGGACGCCGCTTCACCTATCAATTCAATTTGCTGCTCTTCGGCATCGCTTCCCTCGCCGCAGCGTTCTCTCCAAACATGGCGTTCCTCATTGCCTGCCGCTTCGTGATGGGCGTCGGGTTGGGCGCGGAGAACGTCGTCGGCTATTCGACGATGACGGAATTCGTGCCCGCGCGCACCCGCGGCAAATGGCTCGGCCTCACGGCCGTGTGCGTCGTCACGGGCCTGCCCGTCGCGCTGCTGGTCGCATCCGTGCTGGTGCCGCAATTCGGCTGGCGCTCCATGTTCGTGCTCGGCGGCGTCGGCGCGCTCGTGGTCTGGTACATGCGAAAATCGCTGCCGGAATCGCCGCGCTGGCTGGAAGCCGTGGGGCGCAACGCCGAGGCGGAAGCGCTGATGCAGGTGATCGAGAAGGAGGCGGCACAGGGCCAGCCCCTGCCTGCGCCTGCGGCCGCATCACCGGTACCGGCGTCCCCCGATCTCGGCACGCTGTTCACTGCTCCCCTGCTGTCGCGAATGATCGTCGGTGCCGTCTGCCTGATCACGATCAACACCCTGCTCTATGGTTTCGTCACCTGGCTCCCCGTGTTCTTCGTCAAGCAGGGTCTCTCGGTCGCGACCTCGTTCGGCTATTCACTGCTGATGGCGCTCGGTGCACCGATCGGCGCGGCCATCGGTGCATTGACCGCGGACCGCTGGGGCCGAAAGCCGACCATCATCGGCGCGTCCGTGATCACGGTAGCGTTCGGCATTCTCTATCCGATGATCTCGGATCCGATCCTGCTGCCGGCCGTCGGCTTTGCACTGACGGTGCCGATCTACGTTCTGGTCGCCTTGCTGTTCGGCATCTATATCCCGGAGCTGTTTCCGACCGAAGTCCGCCTGCGTGCGTCCGGCATCGTCAACACGCTGGGACGCGGCGCGACGATCGTTACGCCATTCCTCGTCGTGTCGCTATTCGAGTCGCGCGGCGTAGCCGGCGTGATGGCGCTGATGATCGGGCTGCTGGTGGTGCAGATCATCACGGTCTGGGCGTTGGGCATCGAGCCGCGGCATCGCAGTCTCGAGGAAATGAAGGCGGAGGAAACAGCGGCGCCGGTGCTCAAGGAAGCCTCCTGAGTTTAGCTCTCGGCGATCTGATATGTTCCGCCTCCCGATATAAGGTCGTCATGCCCGGGCTTGTCCCGGGCATCCACGTTCTCGGTGCCGTGTCGTAGGGCGTGGATGGCCGGGACAAGCCCAGCCAAGACGCTGTGGAAGCGGTCAACGCCCCGAACGCCGCTCCGACCGGCGGGCAGATCTGGTTCCCGTTGCGCCGCCTCCTCATCCCGCTTCCAACATTGCATGTTCGGCGTCAGGATCGGTTGTCCAGACGACGACATACAATGGAGTTCGTGATGACCGCAGATGCCCCTGACCTCGACTACGGCTCGATCGGCGCATTGTCGGGCGCCCTGCACGGGCGCAAGGTCTCCGCATCGGAATTGCTCGAACACACGATCGCGCGCATCGAGGCACTCGATGGCCCTATCAACGCCATTGTCGTTCGCGATTTCGATCGCGCTCGGGATGCCGCACGCGCCGCCGATGCCGCGCTTGGCCGTGGCGAGCGGCTGCCGTTGCTCGGTATCCCCCTCACCTTGAAAGAACCGTTCAACGTCGCCGGCCTGGCGACCACATGGGGCTTTCCGCACTTCAAGGATTTTCAGCCGGCGGAAGATGCTCTCGTCGTTTCGCGATTGAAGGCGGCGGGCGCCATCATTATCGGCAAGACCAATATCCCGATCGGCTTGCGGGATTTCCAGAGCTACAACGACGTCTACGGGGCAACGAACAATCCGTGGGATCTCGGCCGGTCAGCCGGCGGCTCCTCGGGCGGATCGGGGGCGGCATTGGCCGCTGGTTTCGGCCCGCTCTCAATCGGCTCGGATATCGGCGGCTCGATCCGGGTGCCCGCGCATTTCTGTGGGGTGTTCGGACACAAGCCGAGCCTCGGCCTGGTCCCGCTGCGTGGATACAGTCTGCCGCCGGCGCCGCCCGTTCCTGGCCAGGGCGATCTCGCCGTCGTCGGACCGATGGCACGCACCGCCTCGGACCTTGCGCTGTCGCTCGACGTGATTGCCGGCCCGGACGAGACGCGCGACGGGATCGGCTATCGCCTTGCACTGCCAACCCCGCGCCATGACAATCTCAGGGATTTCAGGATCCTCGTGATCGACACCCATCCGCTGATGCCGACGGGTGACGCGGTGCGTGCTGCCATTGGTCGACTGGCAGAACGGCTCGAACGATCAGGCGCGCGCCTCGCACGCGCGAGCGCGTCGCTGCCCGATCTCGCCGAATCCGCGCGGCTCTACATGAAGCTGTTGAACGCCGCGCGAAGTCCGCGCCTGACACCGGCCGCCCTCGCAGAGGCACAAGGACTTGCCGCGGCACTCTTGCCCGACGACCGCAGCCTGCAGGCCGAGCGCGCCCGCGGCTGGGGCATGATCCATCGCGAGTGGCTTGCGATCGACGCGGCCCGCCTGCAGTTGCAGCAGAAGTGGCACCAATTCTTCCGCGAGTTCGACGCGGTGGTCTATCCGGCTGCCTCCGTCCCGGCGTTCCCGCACGACCATTCCGAGCCGTTTGACGCGCGGCAGCTCGACATCGATGGCAAGCTCACCAACTACTCCGACGCGTGCTTCATCTGGGCGGACCCTGCTTCGACTTGCGGTCTGCCGGCAACCGCCGTTCCGATCGAGCGCACGCCGTCGGGCCTGCCGATCGGCGTCCAAATCATCGGGCCTTATCTCGAGGACCGCACGACGATTGCGCTGGCCGGGCTGATCGAACGCGAGTTTGGCGGCTTCGTCCCGCCGCCGACGCTGTCTGCCGCGCAACTCGCGAGATGAATCAGGTTCAATCGGCCGACTGCGCCTCCACCGCCTGCACCGCGACGCTCGCCACCTGCCGCAGCGCTTCGCGATCTGCGCCCGACGACGCCATCACGCCCATGCCGACCGAGACGGCCGAGACGTAGCGCGCGAGCGCGGCGGGGTCGGCACTTTCCTTGAGATCGCCTTCGGCCTTGGCGCGGATGAAACGGCCGCGGAGCTGGTCTTCATTCCGGGCGCGGTGGGCGGCGAGTTCGAAGGGGACGTTCTCGGAGCCGGTGCCGCAGGCGATGCCGCCCTGCACCAGGAGGCATCCGGGCGGATTGGCGGGATCGGTCTGCTTCTCGGCGATGCCCATCAGCATCCGTTCGGCGACGTCACGGGCGGTGGATGCGGCCACCACCTCGTTCATCCAGACATCGCGCAGCTTGGTGTAGCGGTCGAGTGCGGCCTTCAGCAGGCCTTCCTTGTTGCCGAAACAGGCGTAGAGGCTCGGGGGATTGATGCCCATGGCCTCGGTCAGCTGCGCGATGGTGGCGCCCTCGTAGCCGTGTCGCCAAAACACTTCCATCGCCTGATCCAACGCCGTTTCGGCGTTGAATTCGCGGGGGCGTCCCATGCGCATGTGCCTGTCTCCTCGGAATCGGCGGCCCGTATCAGCTTAACGCCGGTCCCTATCTAATTGTTCTAGCTTTATTTTTCTTGCGTCTTCCCATCGTCGCGGTAAGCGGCTACAATTTTCTTAGTGAATGGTACATAAGTATCTTGCACTGCGACATCCAGCTCCACATCTGTAGTGAACACTACATATCTGGAGCGCGCAAATGCACCCCGCCCGAAATACCTCCCGCACCGGCCGTTTCCGCCGCCTTCTTGGCGGCGTCGCCATCGTCGGCACCCTCGCCGTGGCCGGCGCGATTGCGACCGGTCACTATCTTCATGCCGCCCAGGCAACCGCAACGGCCGCCGCGGCTGAACAGGCGGTGCCTGTCACTGTCGCCATGATCGAGCCGCGGCAGACCGCGCTGTGGGACGACTTTTCCGGCCGATTGGAAGCCATCCACCGCGTCGAGCTCCGCCCGCGCGTTGCCGGTGCGATCCTTGCGACGGAGTTCACCGAAGGTGCGCTGGTGAAGGCCGGCGACGTCCTCTTCAAGATCGATCCGGCGCCCTACGCGGCCGAGGTCGACAAGGCCAACGCCCAGCTCGAGGCAGCAAAGGCGCGCGTGGTGTTCACCACCAGCGAGGTCGAACGCGGCGCGCAGCTGGTCGGCAACGCCGTCGTGACACGCCGCGATTTCGACCAGCGCGAGAACGCCAACCGCGAAGCGATCGCCAACGTGAAGGCGGCCGAGGCAACGCTCCAGACTGCAAAGCTCAATCTCGACTACACCGAGGTGCGCGCGCCGGTGGACGGCCGCGTCGGCAAGATCGAAATCACCGTCGGCAATCTCGTCGCCGCCGGCACTGCCTCCCCGGTGCTGACCTCGCTGGTCTCGGTCAATCCGATCTATGCGTCCTTCGATGCCGATGAAGAGGTCGTGCTGCGTGCGTTGAACTCGATCGCGGACGCCAAGGGCGCGCGCGGCAAGCTCGACCAGATCCCCGTGGAGATGGCGACCTCCGGCGGCTTCTCGGCCAAAGGCCACATCCAGCTCATCGACAACCAGGTCAACGGCCAAAGCGGCACCATCCGGGTGCGCGCGGTGTTCCAGAACGAGGACGGGCGTCTGATCCCCGGCCAGTTCGCCCGCGTGCGCATGGGCCAGCCGAAGCAGCAGACGCTGGTGATGATCGACGAGCGCGCGATCGGCACCGACCAGGACAAGAAGTTCGTGATGGCGGTCGGCGACGACAGCCGCGCGGTGTACCGGCCGATCACGCTCGGCGGCGCCGTCGACGGGCTTCGTGTCGTCACCTCGGGCCTGAAGTCCGGCGATCGCATCGTCGTCAACGGCCTGCAGCGCGTGCGCCCGGGCGCCCTCCTCAAGACGGAGGTCGCGGCGATGGGCGCGCGTGGGCAGCAAGCAGCCTCCAACCACAGCAACCAGGACGTGGTGCAACGCTAGTTACCTCGTTCTGGGGCGCGACGAAGTCGCGAACTACGGTGCGCAATTGCGCACCTGAGAATCTCGAAGTTAGTGAAACCGAGCACATCACCTCTGGATTCCGGGTTCGCGCTGCGCGCGCCCCGGAATGACGGCGGAGCTGTCCGGAGAGCCGCAAGATATTGCCCAGGGGCAAAGCCATGAATCTCTCGAAATTCTTCATCGATCGTCCGATTTTTGCCGGCGTGCTGTCGGTCCTGATTTTCCTTGCCGGCCTGATCTCGCTGTTCGCGATGCCGATCTCGGAATATCCGGACGTGGTGCCGCCCTCCGTCGTGGTGCGCGCGACTTATCCCGGCGCCAATCCCAAGGTGATCGCGGAAACGGTCGCGACCCCGATCGAGGAGCAGATCAACGGCGTCGAGAACATGCTGTACATGTCGAGCCAGGCCACCACCGACGGCGCGATGACGCTGACGGTGACGTTCCGGCTCGGCACCGACCCCGACAAGGCGACGCAGCTGGTGCAGAACCGCGTGCAGCAGGCCGAGCCGCGCCTGCCGGCCGTGGTGCGCCAGCTCGGCATCATCACCAAGAAGTCGTCACCCGACCTCACCATGGTGGTGCATCTGTTGTCGCCGAACGGCCGCTACGACATGACGTATTTGCGCAACTATGCGGTGCTCAACGTCAAGGATCGCCTCGCGCGGATCGACGGCGTCGGCGACGTCCAGCTCTACGGCGCCGGCGACTACTCGATGCGGGTCTGGGTCGATCCGCAGAAGGCCGCCGAGCATGGCCTGACCGCGAGCGATATCGTCAAGGCGATCCAGGCACAGAACGTCGAGGCCGCCGCCGGCGTCGTCGGCTCCTCCCCCAACGTCAGCGGCATCGACCTGCAACTGTCCGTCAACGCGGAAGGCCGGCTCGCCACCGAGGAACAGTTCGGCGACATCGTGGTCAAGACCGGAACACGCGGCGAAGTCGTTCGTCTGCGCGACGTCGCGCGCATCGAGCTCGGCGCCTCCGAATACGGGCTGCGCTCGCTGCTCGACAACAAGCAGGCGGTGGCGATACCGATCTTCCAGGCGCCCGGCTCCAACGCGCTGCAGATTTCCGACAACGTTCGCGCCACCATGGCCGAGATCAAGAAGAACATGCCCGAAGGCGTGTCCTACCAGATCGTCTACGACCCCACCCAGTTCGTCCGCTCCTCGATCGAGGCGGTCATCCACACGCTTCTGGAAGCGATCGCGCTGGTGGTGCTGGTCGTGATCCTGTTCCTGCAGACCTGGCGGGCCTCGATCATCCCGCTGCTGGCGGTGCCGGTCTCGATCGTCGGCACGTTCGCCGTGATGCACGTGTTCGGCTTCTCCATCAATGCGCTGAGCCTGTTCGGCCTCGTGCTCGCGATCGGCATCGTCGTCGACGACGCCATCGTCGTGGTCGAGAATGTCGAGCGCAACATCGAATCCGGGCTGTCGCCGCGCGACGCCACTTATCAGGCGATGCGGGAGGTCTCGGGCCCGATCATCGCGATCGCCATGGTGCTGATCGCGGTGTTCGTGCCGCTGGCCTTCATCTCCGGCCTCACCGGGCAGTTCTACAAGCAGTTCGCGCTGACGATCGCGATCTCGACGGTGATCTCCGCCGTCAACTCGCTGACGCTGTCGCCGGCGCTGTCGGCGCTTCTGCTCAAGGGCCACAACGAGCCGAAGGACCGGCTGACGCTGATCATGGAAAGGGGCCTTGGCTGGTTCTTCCGCGGCTTCAACAAGGCTTTCACGCGCTCCTCGGAGAACTACAGCGGCAGCGTCACCAAGGTGATCTCGGGCAAGGCCGCCGTGATGGGCCTCTACGTGGTGCTCGTCGGGGTCACTGCGTTGCTGTTCCAGCAGGTGCCCGGTGGATTCGTGCCGGGCCAGGACAAGCAATATCTGGTCGGCTTCGCCCGCCTGCCGGACGGCGCGGCGCTCGACCGCTCCGAAGAGGTGATCCGCAAGATGAGCGACATCGCGCTGACCCAGCCCGGCGTCGAGAGTTCGGTGGCCTTTCCCGGCCTGTCGATCTCCGGCTTCACCAACTCGTCCAATGCCGGCATCGTGTTCTCGACGCTGAAACCATTCGACGAGCGCAAGGGGCCGGCGCTGAGCGGGAATGCAATCGCAGCCGATCTCAACAAGAAATACGCCGGCATCCAGGAAGCCTTCATCGCCATGTTCCCGCCGCCGCCGGTCAATGGCCTCGGCACCATCGGCGGCTTCAAGCTGCAGATCGAGGACCGCGCCGGCCTCGGCTATGAGGCGCTGAACGAAGCGACCAATGCGTTCATGGCGGCGATGCAGAAGGCGCCGGAGATCGCCGGCGCGTTCTCGAGCTTCCAGGTCAACGTGCCCCAGCTCTTCGCCGACATCGACCGCACCAAGGCGCTGCAGCTCGGCGTCCCCGTGACGGAGGTGTTCAACACGCTCCAGATCTATCTCGGCTCCTACTACGTCAACGACTTCAACAAGTTTGGCCGAACCTATTCGGTCCGCGTCCAGGCCGATGCGCCGTTCCGCGCGCGCGCCGACGACATCAGGCAGTTGAAGGTGCGCTCGTCCTCGGGCGACATGGTGCCGTTGTCGGCCCTGCTCAACGTCCGTCAGAGCGCGGGACCGGAGCGCGCGATCCGCTATAACGGTTTTCTGTCGTCCGACATCAACGCCGCCGCCGCGCCCGGCTTCTCGTCGGGCCAGGCGCAGGCGGCCGCAACCCGGATCGCAGCGGAGACATTGCCGCCCGGCTTTGCCTTCGAATGGACCGATCTGACCTATCAGGAGTTCATCGCCGGCAATTCCGGCCTCTGGGTGTTCCCGCTGGCGATCCTGCTGGTCTTCCTGGTGCTGGCCGCGCTCTACGAGAGCCTGACCCTGCCGCTCTCGATCATCATGATCGTGCCGATGGGCCTGCTCGCCGCCATGTTCGGCGTCTGGATATCCAAGGGCGACAACAACGTCTTCACCCAGATCGGCCTGATCGTTCTCGTGGGACTTTCGGCCAAGAACGCGATCCTGATCGTCGAATTCGCGCGCGAGCTCGAATTCGCCGGCCGCACGCCGATCCGGGCCGCGATCGAGGCGAGCCGCTTGAGGCTTCGCCCGATCCTGATGACGTCGATGGCGTTCATCATGGGCGTGCTGCCGCTGGTGCTCTCGACCGGCGCAGGTTCGGAGATGCGGCGCGCCATGGGCGTTGCCGTGTTCTCCGGCATGATCGGCGTCACCGTGTTCGGCCTGTTCCTGACGCCGGTGTTCTACGTGCTGCTGCGGACCGTGGCCGGCAACAAGCCGCTGGTGCATCACGGCAGCGACATCAGCGCGGCGCCGGTCCAGGGTTCGATCACCACGCCTTCCCACTAGACCAGGGAGATCCCCGAGAGCAGCAACAGGACGAGCACGGTCTTGCGAAAGACCGTCTCGTTGACGCGGTGAAAGGCGATCACGCCGAGCGCGGAACCAGCGAATAGCGCTGGCAGGCTGACCGCGAGATCGACCAAGACTTTCGACGACAGGTCCTGATGTCCGACCAGCAGGACGATCGCGAAGACCTGCATTGCGGCGATGAAAGGCTGCACCAGACCGCGCTGCTCGCTCTTGGGCATGCCGCGCATGTCGCACCAGATCGTCGGGATTGCGCCCGGCATCGCCGTCAGCCCGCCGACGAGCCCTCCGCCGAAGCCGATCAGCGCGACCCAGTGCCGGCCGACCGCGTCACCGGCGGTGATCAGCGTCGGGCGCAGCAGCATGTAGGCCGCATAGAGCGCAACGATGATGCCGAAGCCGCGCCTGAGCAGATGCGTATCCGCGCTCTGCAGCAGCGACACCGCGATGGGAACGCCGATCAATCCGCCGACGATCAGCAGCAGACTGCCCTCCCAGCGGATGCTGCGCCGGAGCGCCCAGAGATTGGTCGCCTGCACGCCGATGCTGCACGCCATCATCAACGGCACGGCTTCCAGCGGCTGAAACACCCGCAGCAGGATCGCGCCCGCGACGGCCGAAAACGCGAAACCCGACAGCCCCGAAACGAAGGCGCCGGCGAACACGGCAACGCTGAGCAAAATCAGAGTCGTGACATCAGGCACGGACCGTCCTCCGGTCAATCGTAGGGAATCTGCGGAACGGAAGCATCCGGGCTATCGGTGCAGGCGGCCGCCTCGCGTGGAAACGACATTTGCATGGCATGAGCGTGGGATCGTTCCAGAAGCGCCAGCCCGACCAGCTGAAGCGCGACGAGCGCCGTCGTCAGCGCGATCGCGACGATGTTGAAATTACGCGCGCTCGCAGGCCGGCTCGTCGGCGGCGCGCTCGCACGCATCAGATCCGTGGGCATGTCCTGAAATATCCTCTTGCTTGCTGAGCGGCGTGATTTCGGTCCAAGGCATTGTTTCGCCGGGCTGGGCCAGCAAATGGTGATAGCGCTGCAATGCGCGCCGCGCCTCGATCTTGCGCTGCTCGCGGAACACAGCGCCGACGCGAGCGACGATGTCGCGGAACTTGTCGGCCATGGCAAGTGACGTCCTTCGCATGACGATCTCCTCTCAAACGTTGCGAGAGAATGATGGGATTCACTCAGCCTGCTGTGAGTTGCTTCACAAAGAAGTCTGATACGTCGAAAGAAATCGTGTGACGCAGTCTGTAGAAGAGAGCGAAAAAAATCGCGTCATTCGATCGAATGACGCGCGATAACTTTCAAATGATGTCTCTGCTTGAACCTGTTCGCGAGCTGCAGCGAAGAGTCACGCTGCGCGCGTGCGCGTCAGTGCAGCAGCGGATTGGAGAATCCCGCCGCCAGCTTGACGAGATCGGCCTGACGGGACACGCCTGTTTTGGCGAAGACGCGATGCAGATGCGTCTTTACCGTTGTCTCGGCGATCCCCAGCGCGACCGCAGTCTCCGGCACACCGCCGACTTCGACGATCGACTGGAGAACCCTCAGTTCCGCCGGCGTCAGTTCGAAAGTGCGGTCGATCAGGCCGGCGCTGGAGCGACTGTCGAGTTCCGCCTTCCAGACCAGCAAGGCTCCGACGGCCGAGCTGCGCTCGGTCGCCCCATCGCGCAGTAGCGAGGGCAGCGCAATCACGTGCGCGACGTAGTGCGATCCGTCATGCGACGTCAGAGAGATCTTTCGACCATCGGCGGCGGCCATCGCGACCTCGCCCGGATCACGAAAGATATTGCGCAGGGCCAGATTGGCCTCGGAGGATCTCGTCACCAGCCGGCCCGAGATCGAGCGCAGGACGTCGTCCTCGGCCAGGATCGCCTCGGCCGCCGGATTGCTGTGGACGATCTGGCAAGCTGCATCGAGCAGGATGACGCCGGCATTCAGACGATCCACGACGTCGGCCAGCGCGCTCGCGCGTTGCTGCTTCCGTTCAATTGCGCGGTTGATCATCAGCGCCCGGCTCGCATGCGGGACCAGGAGCTGCATGCGCGCGCGCTGCTCGGCGTCGAGCATCTCCTTGCCCGGGATGACGGTGAGCAGCATCGGACATGGCGAGTTCGACTGCTCCAGCACCACGTTGGCGACATCGATGCAGCCCTGCGGGCGCAGCCATTCCTGATAGAAGCGCCCGCGGCGGTATTCGTCGAAATTCACGAGGTCCGGAATGTTGCGCACCTCGCCGTAACGGGGAAGCCGGGCGAGCGGATCGTACCGGGAATAGGTTTCGGAATAGAGCTGGATATAGTGAGGATCGACGCCGCAATAATAATGCGTCGCACCGGATTTGCTGACCGTATCCTTCGAAATCAGGCCGCAGGCCTGGCTGCCGATAAACGCATTGAGCATGACGACGACGTCGCTCCACAACTCCGGGTGGAGTCCTGCATCATAGATGCTCTCGATCAGCTCGGAATGTCCTAGAGGTCGCGGCATCGGAAGAGCCAATGGTCACATTCGAAAGACTTGCGTGCCTGGCGGCTCCTGTGAGTCTGTCGCGAGAGCAAAAGGTTCAACGCCGACGCGATCTGTCAGTGGACGAGCGGATTGGCAAATCCCGCTGCGAGTTTGACGAGATCGGCCTGCCGGGACACGCCGGTCTTGGCGAAGACGCGATGCAGATGCGTTTTCACGGTCGTCTCCGCAATACCCAGCGCTGCCGCCGTCTCCGGGACGCCGCCGACCTCCACGATCGACAGGAACACGCGAAGCTCCGCCGGCGTCAGCTCGAACGTTCGCGCGATCAATTCGCCACAGGATTGTCCACCGAGCGACACTTTGCGCACAAGCAGCGCACCGGCGGCATCGACCACGCGCTCGCTGCCATCGCGCAGCAGGGACGACAACGGCAGCATATGAGCGACGTAGCGCTCGCCGGTGGCGGACAACAGCGGAATCGCATGGCCGCCTGCGGCAAGCAATGCGCCGTCACGGCGGCCCGCGAATGCCTTGCGCAACGTCTGATTGGCTTCAGTGCTGCTGGTCACGAGTTGCCCGGCGACGGACCGCACCACGTCGTCGGCCGCGAGCAGGATCTGACCGGCCGAATTCGCGTGCACCAGGCGGCAGAAGCCGTCGAGCAAGAAGATCCCGACCGCCAGATTGTCGAGCACATCCGCCAGGGCCGTCGCCAGCGTCAGTTGCGCAGTCATGGCGCGGTTGACCAGCAGCGCGCGGCTGGCGTGCGGCACCAGCAACGAGAGGCGCTGCTTCATGGCGCGATCGACCATGCGGCGGCCCGACAGCACGGTCATCATCACCGGGCAGCTCGCGTTCGACATCTCGAGCACGACATTGGCCGCATCGCGGCATCCCTGCGGCTGCATCCATTCCTGGTAGAAGCGTCCGCGCCGGTACTCATCGAAATTCACGAGATCCGGAATGCTGACAATCCGGCCGTGTGGCGGCAGGACCGTAAGCGGATCGAATTTCGCATGGGTCTCGGAATAGAGCTGGATGTAGTGCGGGTCGGCTCCGCAATAGTAGTGCGTGACACCGGATTTGCTGATCGCATCCTTCGAGAACAGACCGCAGGCCTGGCCGCCGACGAAATCCCGGATGCCGGCTACCACATCGTTCCACAGCGAAGGATCGAGCCCGGCATCGTAGATGGACTCGACGAGAGCTGGCAGCTTTTGCGATCCGTGCATGGCTCAATATGGCACTGAATGATCAATGCCGGGGAGCATAACACAACCGCGGCATGCGGCATCCTCCGATCGGAGGAGGAGGCGCCGGCCGGGCGGATGGAGCCCGGCCGGCGGCATCGCGTTCGAGCCGCCAGGGCTGATGCCGGTTCAGAACGCGACGCGAACGCCGCCTTTGGCCGTGCCGGTCCGGCTCTCGTCGGACATCATCATGCCCTCCACGGCGCCGAACACCGACACGTTGCGGCTGGTGCGATAGTCGAAGCCGAGCCCGGCCACCGCGCCGACGGTGCTGCGGCTGCCGGGCGTCACGAAGGACAGGTTTTGGCCGATCAGCACCGTGTTGATGGTGGTGTCGCCAACGCGCTGGAGCGCGATGACGCCGCCATGGACGTTGGCCTTGAGCTCGCCGCCGGCGAGGCTCGTCACCCGCGAGAGATCGACCTCGCCCCGCTCCTCGAAATCCTGCAGCGTGCGGCCGCCGACCGAGAGCGACTGCGCCGAACCCGTCTCGCTATAGCCGTCGAACCGGCCGGCGACATAGCGCAACCGCGCCGTCGGCGTCAGCACATAACCGTTGCCGATGTTGAGCCTGTAGCCGTAGGCGACCTCCGGGCTGAAGTACCAGCCGCTGTAACTCGCCGTCGCCGTCTCCATGCCGCCGACGGCCGCGTTGTTCAGCACCAGGCGACGCGATCTGTTGTCGGCATTACCGCCCTGGAAGGTGAAGTCGAAGAATTGCGCGGCCCATTCGAAGCGGCCGTAGGCGCCGGCAAAGACGTAATTGGTGTCGACCGACTGCGAATTGAGATCGACCGAGAGGCCGCCCTGTCCGCCGCCGAGGAAGGCGCCGACCAGCCAATCCGGCCGAACCTTGCGATCGATGCCAATCGCGCCGCCCCAAGCCGTCGAGGTTGCGCGGAGGGTCGCGGCGGTCTCGTCCTGGATGCGCTGGCCGCCAAAGCTGTTGGCCCAGACCGTGATCGGCGCCGGATCAGTCCAGAGGCTGCGCGGCGCCTTGGCGAAGGGACCGGCCTGCGCCGTCTCCGGCGCGTAGGCCATCGCCATCATGTTGCCGCCGGCCGGACCGACGCCGCCGTATAGACGTCCCTGCACCAGCGAGGAGGCGCCGCCGGTGAAGTCCATCAGCGTGCGGTCGGTCTGCGCCAGCGCAGTCGGATCGAGCGTCGCGAGCGTGTCGCCGGCAAACACCTTCGGGCCAACGAAGCCCCCGCCTCCGGTGTTGGTGTTGATGACGCCCTCGAAGTTGACAAAGGTCGGGAGCTGAATGGTCGTCAGCGACGACACCCGGCTGCTCAGTGGAACGAAATTGACGTTGACGACATCATGGCCGAAGCCGAAATCGACCACGCCATTGATCTTCGAACCCGGCAGCAGCGTCAGCGTGTCCGCTTTGGCGGAAAGCTTGATCGCGACCCCGCCGGCGCCAGCGATGGTACCGGAGTTCGCGATGTTCGATCCATCGGTCGATTCGATGCCGATCCGGCCGATGATCATGCCGGAATTGGCGACGTTCGCCTGGGTCATCAGAATGCCATGACCATTGACGGTCGAGCCCTGAAGCAGGCCTGCATTCGTCACATTGGCAATGTTGGCGTTGACGGCGGCGCTCTGCCCGATGATCGATCCGGAATTATTGACGTTGCCGAAGATCGCATTGACGCCGCGGTCTGCCGTGACGGTTCCGGAATTATAGAGGTTCACCGTGATGCCGCTCATGCCGAAGCCGGTCGTCGTCGCAATCCGTCCGGCATTGGTTACGTTGACCGTCGTGGCGAAGATGACGGTCGAGCCGCTGGTGATCGTGCCGCTGTTCAGGACGCTAGCCGCACCGTTCCCGGCGTTGATGCCGGACTGGGTCCCGCTGATCGTGCCGCTGTTGCGGACGAAGACATCTCCGGTGTCCACAACGACGGCAACGCCCATGCTACCCGCGGCACTGATCGTCCCGGCATTGTCGATGACGGCGGAAGTAGCGGCGAAAACCGCATTGTTGTCGCCAATCACGGTGCCGCCCGCGAGGTTCGTCAGATCGATGTTTTTCGCCATTATCCCGGCTTCGTGGCCGGAGATCGTGCCGGCGTTACTTACTGTCGCCAGGCGGTCGGAGAAGATCGCGGCGCCGGAAGTTCGGGTCTGCGTGATCAGGCCTGTGCTGAGATTGGTGATGGTTGCATTGCCGTTGGTGTCGACGGCCCTGTCCTCGCCCCTGATCGTGCCGGCATTGCTGAGAACGATTGTCGCCGGCGTAATGGCGTTGAAGCCGGCAATCATTGCTCCTTCCAGGTTGGTGATCGTCATGTCGCCGCCGGTAATACCCGCCGCATTCGTTCCACTGATCGTGCCTGCGTTGGTGAAAACGCTATTGACCCCAACCTTGAAGCCAAAGTCGTTGCCGCTGACGGTCACACCCGCGCGGATGTCATAGGAGTTATTGTCATCGCCGCTCGTCCCGTAGCCGGTACCGCTGCCCTGCTGGGTGTCCGTGTCACTTGCACAGACCACCGTCGCGTTGCTGACAGGCGCGGTCGGGGTACAGGCGGCCATGGCGGGTTCGCTGGTAAACACCGGGACGACCAGCGCGGCTGGCATCAATAGCCACAGCGATAGCAAAGCCAAACGCCATCGTGCGACGCTGCCCGCATCCGACACAATCATTCCCAGTCCCTCAAAGCTATTTCGTCGCTCGCCTCCTGCGATCGAAGGAGGATGATTCCAGCGAATCTGAATTCACGGACGCCAAGGTAGAAAGGAGCAACGCCTTCGACTTGGACGGATACGACCGGAGCTCGGCCTGGAACGAACCGACGCGGTTTGGCGAAGCACTGATGCAAAGGCGCGACACCTCCGAAAGAACTACGGCTGGTCCCAGCCGACCCTTTCCTCGCTCTCCGCCCAGACCGGTGCGCGATAGATTTCCCGGCCGCTCTTGTCTCTGACGCGAATCCAGGCGTCGCGGTCGCGCAGATCGTCACGCCAGACGAAAAGATGGTTTGCCATCTCGTTGGCCACCACGACTGTGGCTTCCGTACATTCGAACACCATGCCGCCGGGATCGATCTTCACTATGTTGCCGACCAGAAGGTCAAAAAAGAAACGGTGCATTCAATACTCCGGCTGCTGATGCCGCACGCAACGCTAGGGTCAAGGCTTCGCAATCAGGGATCATGTCGGATCCCCGTCTGCTGGTTGAAATCGGCAGTTGGCAGAAATTCAGTTGCGCGCGGTCACGGCATCTCGCCGCTCCTGACGTCGCTTGGGGTCGCATTATAAGTCCGCCGGAAGCAGCGGTTGAAATAAGAGAGATCACCGAATCCGACGTCGTAAGCGATCGAGCTCACCGTCCGTCCAGCGTGTCCGGGTTCCCGCAGCATGCGATGCGCGCGCTTGACGCGCTGCTCGGTCAGGAAAGAGGAGAACGTCTTGCCGTCGGCCTCGAACAGGCGCTGGAGATAGCGCGGCGTCACGCCGAGCTCCTGCGCGACCGAGGCCACCGACAGATCCTGCCGCCAGCAATTGTTGGCAATGGAGACTTTCGCCTTCTGGAGCCGGGCCGCCTTGACGCCGCGCCGGCCGGCCAGCTCCCGCGTCTCACCGGTCGCACCGAGGACGAGAGCCAGAAGGTCATGCAGATGCCCGACCCCGAGCTGCCGGAGGTCAGGTGCCGCGAACGCCTCCTCCCGCACCAGCGTCACCGCGTAGTCGACCAGCAGCCTGAGTCCGGTGGACTTTTCCGGCATGACGCGCATCACGGCATCATCGACGTCAACGATCATCGGTGCCAGTACGCGTCTCGGCACCCGCAGAGAGAAGCAGCTGCCCAGCGACAACCGCTCGAACGTCGTGACGTCCTCCGCACTCGTCAGGACTGCCTCTCCAGCATTGAGCTTCAGATCGTATCCTCGCTCGGATATTCCGAGAACGCCGGACCTGTTCACGATCAGGGCGAGACTGTCGTCGCCATCGGCCACCAGCTGCCTGGTGCGAATGACCCGCGCTCCGCACAATCCCCCGATCAGCAACTGGGCTTCCGGCAGGACGTGGGACGTGAAGCTCGCCGCTGCCGGCTTTCCTTCCCTTGCCTCGACCTCTGCCTTCAGCACCCCGCGACAATAGAAATCGCGAAGCATCGAGATGCGGTCGCCTTCGGGAATTTCGTTGGTCGAAACGTTCAGAACGGAAAAATCAACCATGCTGCTCACTGCAATCTCTCCAACCGACGAGCAGGCCGGCCATACGCTGTCGTTTCCCCGCACGCGCGTTCGATGCCATCGCGGCATGTTCGTGCGGCGGGCGCTGCTCTTCTTTTCAGAAGCGCGATATACGAAAGTCTCGAATGGCTCGCGTCCTGCGTTCGGAGGACCAGCGGGCCCGGCCTATCACGATGGATTGAAAGCGCGGCACCTGACATCGAGGCATGGGATATGAATCACGCGGCGCCGTCATCGCCGTTCGTTCGCCGGGCGAACGGCACGGTAAAGCCGGCGGCGACCTTCACGAGATCGGCCTGCCTGCCGGCGCCCGTCTTCTCGAACAGGCGGCCGAGATGCGTCTTCACCGTCGTCTCGGCGATGCCGAGTTTTGCGGCGATGTCGGGAACACCGCCGATCTCGACGATTGCCATGAGCACGCGCAATTCGGACGGCGTCAGTCTGAAGGCTGCTGCAATCGCATCGGCCGCGAGCAACGGCAGCATCGAAGCTCTTTGAACGAAGAGCACCGTGGCTGCGATGTCCCGCGGCAGGCTGCGATCCCGCTTCAGCGGAAAGGCATGGAGCAGATGATGTTGCCCATCGACCGACGTCGCAAGTTCGATCTGACGACGAGCAGTGGAATGTGTGCCGTGATCGAATTCGCACAGGCCGCGGAATATTTTGTCGGCCTGGGTGTTGCGGGCCACGATCCGGTCGCCGACCATCGCAAACAAGTTCGCGTCGGCGAACAACTGGCGGCATGCCGCGTTGGCATGGACGACCCGGCCGTCGGCGTCGAGCAGGCAAATCGCCATGTTCAATCCGTCGAGGACGTCGGCAAGGTCGTCGACTGTATGGGAGCGCGCCCTGATCTGCCGGCCCATGAGCTGCGACCGCTGGATGTGCGGAGCGAGCAGTCGCATGCGTTCGCGCATCGCCTTATCGACGGTTCCGCGGGAGCGATGACGCAGCACCTGCAGGATCGTGGTGCGGACGGCCGTCTTCTCGAGCCCGACCGTCGCAATGTCTATCGCCCCCTGCGGCTCCACCCACTCGCGATGGAAGCTCGTCTCGATGAAATCGGCATGGGACATGATGTCGGTCACGCCGATCGTCCGTTCGGGCGCGAGGGTGAGATGTCGGTCGAGCAAAGGATCGAGCTCCACATACCGGTCGCGATAGAGCTGACGGAAGCGGGCGTCGGTTCCAAAATGCTGGTGAATCTCGATCGAAAGCCGCGCTGAATCCCTGGACAGGATCATCGCGGCACAACCACCGACGAACTGCGAAATCTGTTCCAGCGCGCCGCTGCGCAACGCGGGGTCAATCGCCGCGTCGTAGATCTCGCCGATGAGAGACGAGAACCGATTTGCCTGATGGATCGTCATCGGACGGACGACGCCGTTTGCCGGCGACCCGTCCGAGACGGGGTGCTCGCGATCCGGGAGCTGACGGAGAAGACGCGCCGGTCTATTGCGGCCTTCGACGATGAAAAAACGTTGCCGCCGGATGCTGGAATCTCGAACATCGTCCTTGCGTAACGTCAACCGCAGGGTGCGGCTTGGACGGTTTCGCCAAAGACTAGGATAAATGCGAACAGCGCGCGGACTCCGTGCGATGAGTCACGCGCGGGTCCGCCGGCGGCGGCGATTTATTTCCGGTTCTCCTCGCAGAACTTCAACGCCGCCAGCGCTTCGCCGGCACGCGGGGTCTGCATCTCGATGCTGTCGTCGTCATCGTCCTCGAAATCGAGCGTCAGGCGCCTGGCCTTCGAGAGGCGGTCCATCATCGACTGGTCGTACTCGAAAATGCCGCGCACGGTGGTCTTGTCCATGACCTCCCACTTCGCCTTCTTCATGATGTCGGCGTCGTCGGTGCCGACATCGGCCCGGAGGATCTCGCCGACCTTGTCCCACTCCCAGCCGTCGTAGATCATCACGATCACGATCGCCTTGTCGGAATAGGTGATCACGATCACGTAGTCGCGGTTCTCGTCATCCTTGTCCTTGTAGCCACGACTCGCATTGCAATGCGTGTCCTGCGTGCGCTTTTCGATGGTCCAGTCGCCGACCTTGGATTGCTGCGCAAGTGCCGGCCCGGCGCCCAGGGCGCACGCGGTCAGCAAAGCGGCGAGAAGGTATCGTTTCATGTCAGCCTCCAGCGCGTTCCCGGGCTGAGATGACCACCTCCGCGGGAGGGCCGCAAGGCCTTGGGCAGCCTTGCCCGAGCAGACCGCTGCCTGTGCCTATTCCCGCCGCGGCACGATCGCGATGGGCGTGAAGGTGTAAACCTCCTCGCCGCTCTGGTTGAACATGGTCCATTTCACCAGCGCGATACCCTGCGGCTTCGACCTCGAGGGCGTCAGGCTCATGACCTCGCCGACCAGATGCAGGCGGTCATTGGGCCGCACCGGCATCGTCCAGCGCAGGCCGTCGACGCCGGCGCCGATCAGCGGATGCGGGCCGAACGGGCGGGTCTGGATCGCGAGGTTCATGGCAATCGCGGCGGTGTGCCATCCCGATGCCGCAAGGCCCCTGAACAGGGTCGCCTTGGCCGCCTCGTGGTCGAGATGCATCGGCTGCGGATCGAACTCGACTGCGAAGCGCTTGATGTCGGCTTCGGTCACCGTCACCTCGGGCGATTTGAACCGCATCCCAATGCTGAGATCGTCGAACCATTCCACCTGCGCCATGATTTTGCCTCGCAACGCGAATGATCGCCCCGCCGAAAGACGTGGCTGAAGTCATTAACCAAGAATGGGATGTAGCTTCTCTGCAGCGCACAAACCAGCCCAGGGTTCCACGCGAAACCGCTTTCCCGGTGCGACGAAACACGCCTGAAACAGACGGCAGTCTAGGTAGTTGTCAAAATAAATACAGGGACGGCCACCATGCAATTCCTCCTCGACCTGATCTACGACTATTCCTGCTGCCGCAACCTCGTTGCCCATTCGCTGCGGGAGGACGGGCTATGATCGAGCTCATCTCGGGCGTGCTCGCCCTTTGCAGCATCGGTGTCTTCGCAGCCCATGCGCTGGATGCCTACCGCACCACTCATTACTGACCACCGCGCGCTTCACCGTTCAGCCGTTAGAAAGGCCGTCGGTAAAATTGCTCCGAATGCGCCGCCGGCGGAAAACGGTTGGCGAGCGCGAGCGCGCCTTTCTCGTCCGTTTCGAGCGCGATCTTCTGGGCCAGCATGACGTCGCCCGGCACCAGGAAGCCTGACGGGACGAAGCACCATCCCATCGTCGCCCGGCCTTCGCCGTCGATTTCGTGGACGTTGGCGGCCGTGCCGTAGTGAATACGGTAGGTCTTGCCGGTGTCGCTGCCGATGACGTCGAAATGCCTATGCTCTTCAAATTGTGCGCGTTGTGAGGGCGAAAGCCATTCGAAGAGCAGCCGGCGGCCACGCGCATCCGGCGTGTTCTCGCCGAAGAAGCGCCGATAGAGTTCACGCAGCGCATGCAAACGCGCACGCGCAGGCGCGCGGAGCCAAACCGCCGTCATCATGAGCAGCTCAGATCAACCGCCGACCAGGCGGGGATAGAACAGCGTTTCCTGCGCGGTCGGGTCGAACGATTTGACGCGAGTGACTTCGCCGGGTCCGTTGCGGAGGGCGGCGGTGAAGCCGGCTCCGGTCAGTTCCCGAAAGCGCCGCTCGGCTCGCGCCAGCGCTTCGGCATTGCCAGGATCAAACTCGTGGCGCGTATCGCCAGTCTGGTCCATCACGATCTGGGTTGCCATGTTGAGTCTCCTCATGCCCAGCCCTGAATCTGATCAAAGCAAACCTCGTGCCGTCGGTTCCTGATGGCAACAACTTTCTCGTGCCGGCGCATCACGCCTTGCTGAGCAGGAGCGTTTTCGAACGGAGTGGACGGGGTATTCGTCAGCGCGACGCCGCCGCCCCGCCGCCCTCATCGATCTGCCGGCCCATCAGCGCGATCGCCTTCTGATAGACGCCCGCGGCATTCCAGGCCTCGATGGCGGCGAAATTCGGCTCGCCCGGCTGGTATCCGGCTCCCGCGCGCCAGCCATGGGCTTTGAGGAAATTCGCCGTCGAGTTCAGGGCATTGGCGGCAACTTCGAGATTGCCGGTGCCATAGGCCAGGATGCTCTTGGGCATGAACTGGGTCTGGCCGACCTCGCCGTGCATCGAGCCGCGGGTCGCCCCCGACAGCGTGCCGCGATCGACCAGCTTCAGGGCGGCGTAGAGCTGGTCGGTGAAGAATTCGGGGCGGCGGCAGTCATAGGCAAGAGTTGCGATCGACGAGAGCATGTTCTGGTTGCCGCGCTGGCTGCCGAAACCGGTCTCCATGCCCCAGATCGCAAGCAGCGGCCCGGGCGGGACGCCGTAGCGCTGCTGGATGGAGGCGAACAGGGCAGCCTGCGACTGCTTGAGCTGGCGCCCCTTGGCGACGATGGTGGTGGCGCCGCGCTTGGCGAGGAACTGGTCGAGCGTCAGTTGGAAGCTGCGCTGGCCGCGGTCGGCCGCGATGGTGGCGCTTGCGTAGTTGGTCTGCATCAGCGCCGAAAGCGCGGTCTGGCCGATGCCCTTGCCCTGCGCCTCCGCGCTGAACTCGCGCTTCCAGGCCTCGAACCCTGCCGGCGAGCTACCGCACTGCGCGGCCTCGACGGCCGACGCCAGGCACCCGAGCAGCGCCATCGCGCCAACAACCGCTCCCGCAACAGCCCTGCCCCTGATCATCCCACTCTCCCGTCCTGTACCGATCGGCGATCCTAACCGGAGGAAGGCGCCGACTCCATGGCTTGATCATAGGACAATTCGAGCCCTTCCAGATTGCCTTCCTTGCGCCATTTGCCGAGCAGCCGCAGGAACGCCATCGGGCCGCGCCAATATTGGCTGTTTCTTGCCGCGATTGGATCGAACACGCCCTCGTTGTTGTAGTAGCCGGGCGTGCATTCGGCGAGATAGGTCTGCCGGCCGATCGCAGCCTTGACGACCTCGTCGACCCAGGCGCTCTCGGCAGCGAGCGTCGGCTCCAGCGTTCGGGCTTTGCGGTTGCGCACTTCGGCGATCACATAGGCGATGTGCTGCGACTGCTCGTCGATGATGTGCGGGAAGTTGGCGCTCTGGCCGGCCTGCACCGTGACGATCAGGAAGCAGTTCGGGAAGCCGCGGCTGTAGAAGCCGTGCATCGTCTTGACGCCGCCCTGCCAGCGCTCGGACAGGCTCATGCCGTCGCGGCCGTAGACCTCGAAGCCCATTCGGCGGGCATAGTCGGTGCCGACCTCGAAACCGCTGGCATAGATCAGGCAGTCGAGCTCGTAGGCCTTGCCGCCGGCCACGACCGCGTTCTCCGTGATGCGCTCGACACCCTGTCCTTGGGTGTCGACCAGATGAACGTTCGGGCGATTGAAGGTGTCGAGATATTCGTCATGGAAGCACGGCCGCTTGCAGAACGCCTTGTACCAGGGCTTGAGCGCGTCCGCGGTCGCCTTGTCCTTGACCACCGCATCGACGCGGGCGCGGATCTCCTCCATCTTGCGATAGTCGGCCTGCTCGATGACCTTCAACGCCTCTTCCATGGAGGTCACCGGCTGCGGCTGACGACGCGGCGCCAGCAGGATCTCGCCGAGCAGGCCGGTCCAGCCGTCCTGCACCAGGTCCCGTTCGAACGGCTCGCCTGATATCACCGCGGTGAAATTGTCCATGCGCTCGCGCTGCCAGCCGGGCTTGAGGCTCTGCGCCCAGTCCTGATCCGTCGACCGGTCGTCGCGCACGCCGATCGCGGACGGCGTGCGCTGGAAGACGTAGAGCTCCTTTGCCGATCGGCCGAGATGCGGCACGCATTGCACGGCGGTGGCGCCCGTGCCGATGATGCCGACGCGCTTGTCGGCAAGTCCGCTCAGACCACCATCCGCATTGCCGCCGGTGTAGCCGTAATCCCAACGGCTGGTATGAAAGCTGTGCCCCCTGAAGGTCTCCATGCCGGGAATGCCCGGCAGCTTCGGCCGGCTGAGCGGACCTCCGGCGAGAATGACGAAGCGTGCGCGGATGTGATCGCCCCTGCTGGTCTCGACCAGCCAGCGCGCCTCCTGCTCCTGCCACGCCATCCGCGAGATGACGGTCTGAAACAGCGCGCGATCGTAGAGGCCGAAGTGTCGGCCGATACGTCGGGAGTGCTCGTAGATCTCCGGCGCCCGGGCGTATTTGCGCACCGGCATGTAGCCGGTCTCTTCCAGCAGCGGCAGATAGATGTAGCTCTCGGTATCGCAGGCCGCGCCGGGATAACGATTCCAGTACCAGGTGCCGCCGAAATCCGCAGCCTTTTCCACGATGCGGAAATCATCAATGCCGGCCTCGCGCAAGCGCGCGCCACAGAGCAGCCCGCCAAAGCCGCCACCGACGACGAGCACTTCAGTTTCTTCACTGACAGGTGCGCGCGTAAATCCGGGATCGGCCCAGGGATCGTCGAGGTAGCGGCCGAAATCGCCTGCTACTTCGACATACTGCGCCTTGCCTTCGGCACGCAGGCGGCGGTCGCGCTCGTCGCGATAGCGCGCGCGGAGTGCGTCAATGTCGACCGTAGATTCGCCGGCTGCACCGGTCTTGTGTCTTTCCGCTGACATTCATTTCCTCCACGGAGAACGCTGCTTCGCCGGCTGCTCGGATCAGTTAGCCTCGAAAAAGTGACGCGTGCAATCGCGTCCAATGTTTTTGCGTGAACGCCGCGTGCTGTTCCGCTAACCTTCCGCGCAAATCACAAGTGTACGCCACGCAACGACGTGGCTGTGGAGGGACCATGCAGGGATTGATGATGGACATGCCGCTCCTGATCAGCGGCTTGATCCAGTATGCCGCGGACTATCACGGCGAAGCCGAGATCGTCGCGCGCGAGATCGAGGGCGACATTCATCGCACCACCTATGCGGCCGCCCATCCGCGCATCAAGCGCATGGCGCTGGCGCTGAAACGGCTCGGCATGAACCCAGGCGACCGCGTCGGCACGCTGGCCTGGAACACCCACCGTCATTTCGAGATGTTCTACGCCGCGCCGGGCATGGGGTATGTGCTGCACACCGTCAACCCGCGGCTGTTTCCCGAACAGCTCGTCTACATCATCAACCATGCCGAAGACCGCCTGCTGTTCATCGACCGCGCCACGCTGCCGATCGTCGAGGCGATCGCGCCGCAGTTGAAGACGATCGAGGCTTACGTCGTGATGTCCTCGCGCGAGCGCATGCCGGAGACGAAGCTTGCCAACGTGCATTGCTACGAGGAACTGCTGGAGAAGGAGAGCGACGCCGGCTTCGTCTGGCCGGAGTTCGACGAGAAGTCCGCCTCCACCATCTGCTACACCTCGGGGACCACGGGCAATCCGAAGGGCGTGATCTATTCGCACCGGGCCGCGATCCTGCAGACCATGACCTGCAGCAGCTTCGACTTCCTGCCGGGCCATGTCGAAGGCGTGCGCGAGGTGATGATGCCGATGGCGCCGCTGTTCCACGGCAATGGCTGGAACATGCCGTTCACCGCGCCCTATACCGGCTCGAAGCTGGTGCTACCCGGCCGCAATTACGAGCCCGACAAGCTCTATGAATTGCTCGAAGGCGAGAAGGTGACGCTGTCGGCGGGCGTGCCGAGCTTCTGGCTGATCCTGCTCGACTGGCTGGGCCGGACCGGCAACAAATTCTCCACTCTGCGCGCGACGCTGTCGTCGGGCTCGGCGCCGCCGCGCGCCATGGTCGAGAAGCTCAAGCGCGACTACGACATCGACTACATCCAGGCCTGGGGCATGACCGAGGCGCTGGGCTGCTCGATGCCGGGCCTACGGCCCGGCTCGGAGCACCTCAGCGAGAAGGAGAAATTCGACCGACGTCAGGTGTCCGGCCGCGCCTGTTTCGGTACGGCCTTGCGTATCGTCGATGACGCCGGAAACGAGCTGCCGCGCGATGGCAAGTCCGTCGGTCATCTCCGCGCCCGCGGCCCCTGGGTCGCCTCCGGCTATATGAAGCTCGAGGAAGGTCTCGACCGCGACGGCTGGCTGATCACCGGCGACATGGCCATAATCGACAGCCAAGGCCACGTTACGCTCACCGACCGCTCCAAGGACGTGATCAAGTCCGGCGGCGAATGGATCTCCTCGATCCAGCTCGAGGACGTCGCATTGTCTCACCCCGACGTGCTTCAGGCCGCGGTGGTCGCGATCAACCACGAGAAATGGCAGGAGCGCCCCCTGCTCCTGGTCGTCCGCAAGAAGGGCGCGACCGTCGACGGCAAGACGCTGCTCGACCATATGCGTCCGAAAATCGCGAGCTGGTGGATGCCGGACGCCGTCGAATTCCTCGACGAATTCCCGATGACCGGCACGGGCAAGGTGCTCAAATCCACGCTGCGCGAGAAATTCAGGGACTACCGCGTCGCATGAGGCGTCGCGGGCTCGCGCTGGAGCCTGCACCGTTCACCGATCAAGGAAACCAGAGATGCTCTACCCAATGTCGCCAAAAGTCGTCGAGCTCAAGCGCAAGCTCGAGAGCTTCATGGACCGGCACATCTACCCGAACGAGGAGCGCTTCTATCGCGAGGCGGAAGAGCTGGGACCCTGGAAGGTCTATCCCGTCGTTGAAGAACTGAAGCCGCTGGCACGTGCGGAAGGCCTCTGGAATCTGTTCCTGCCGGAGTCCGGCCATGGCGCCGGCTTGACCAATCTAGAATACGCCCCGCTCTGCGAAGTGATGGGCCGCTCGCATCTTGCGCCTGAAATCTTCAACTGCTCGGCGCCCGACACCGGCAACATGGAGGTGCTGGAGCGATATGGTTCGGAGAAGGACAAGGAGCGCTGGCTGAAGCCGTTGCTCGCCGGCGAGATCCGCTCCTGCTTTGCGATGACGGAGCCGGCAGTCGCCTCCTCCGACGCAACCAACATCGAAAGCTCGATCGTGCGCGATGGCGACCATTACGTCATCAACGGCCGCAAATGGTACACGACGAACGCGACCGATCCGCGCTGCAGGATCTGCATCTTCATGGGCAAGACCGATCCTGATAATCCGGACCGTCACAGGCAGCAATCGATGATCCTGGTGCCGATGGACACGCCAGGCATCGAAGTCAAACGCCCTCTGCCCGTGTTCGGCTTCTACGGCGTGCCCGACCGCGCCTCGGAGGTCATCTTCACCAATGTGCGCGTGCCCAGGGAGAACATGCTGCTCGGCGAAGGCCGCGGCTTCGAGATCGCGCAGGGCCGCCTCGGGCCCGGACGCATCCACCATTGCATGCGGCTGATCGGCCTTGCTGAACGCACCCTGGAGAAAATGTGCCGCCGGGTGCGCAGCCGCGTCGCCTTCGGCAAGCCGGTCTCGGAGCAGACCGTGACGCAGGAGCGCATCGCGGAATCCCGCATCATGATCGAGCAGGCCCGGCTGCTGACGCTGAACGCGGCCTATGCCATGGACACGGTCGGCAACAAGGTGGCGAAAGCCGAGATTGCGATGATCAAGGTCGCGGTCCCCAACATGGCCTGCCAGGTCATCGACTGGGCGATCCAGGCGCACGGCGGCGGCGGCACCTCGAACGATTTCGGCTTGACCCAGGCCTATGCCACCGCGCGTCTGCTGCGGCTTGCCGATGGACCGGATGAGGTTCATCGGAACCAGATCGCGCGGTTCGAGCTGAAGAAATATTCGAACGCTTGAAGGAAGACGGCTAGCTCACCAGGCGACGCTCTCTTGGAGCTGCCCTCTCCCACAAGGGGAGAGGGCAATAAGGCGCCCACGTCTCAGCCTCAGTTCACCACATACACGTCAGGATCTGCGCTCGAGCTCGGCTTCTTGAAGGCGTTGCGCAAGGCGGGCGACATCGGGACGTTGTAGTTGAGGCCGTTCGGCGGCGTCGGCGATTGCAGCCATTTCTTGTAGAGCAACTCGATCTCCGGGCTCGCATAGAGCTCCGCAGTCGCGCGGTCGGCGAGCGCCTTGAATGGCGCATCCTCACGCCGCAGCATGATGCCGTAAGGCTCCGGCTTTGAGAACGCCTCCTCGCTGATCATGAAGGCTTGCGGCTCCTTCGAGCGCGCGATCGCGACCGCGAGTTGCACATCGTCGAGTGCGTAGGCCTGGGCTCGGTCGGTTTCCAGCAACAGGAAGGCCTCGGCCTGGTCCTTCGCCGGCATCACGCTGATGCCGAGATTGCGTTCCGTATTGACCCTGGCGAGCTGGGTCAGGTTGACCGAGCCGGCCACCGCCGTGACCGCCTTGCCCTTGAGGTCGTCGATGGTGTTGATCTTCGCGGCCTTCTTGGCGGCAAAGCGTGTCGCGCTGAGGAAGTGCGTATTGGTGAAGGCGACCTGCTTCTGGCGGTCGGCGTTGTTGGTGGTCGCCGAGCAGTGCAGGTCGAGCGTACCGTTGACCATCAAGGGAATCCGGTTCGACGAGGTCACGGCGAGCGTATCGACGGCGATGTCGGGCATGTTGAGTTGCTTCTTCACGGCATCGACGATCCCAAGACAGATGTCCATGGCAAAACCGACCGGCTTCTGGTTGCCGTCCAGATAGCTGAACGGGACCGAAGCCTCCTGATAGCCCAGGGTGATCTTCTTGGTCTCCTTGATCTTCTGGAGCGTGCCCGTGAGGTCTTCAGCGGAAGCTGCGCCGGCAAGACATGTGGCGGTCAAAACGATGGTGAACAGACGCATCGAGGGCTCCTAAGGGGCTCGCGCCACCAGCCGGGCGCAATCGCGGGCGTTGATAGCGCAGGCGCGTTGCAGCCGCCAGACGTGCCTACGCCTATCAGATATCCCAGCTTTCGATACGGCGGGCCGACATCCGTCTGCGCCGAAGCAATCTTGTCCGAACCGCGTGTTGGCTTCTTAGGCGTCGATGCCGTGCTGGACCAGGATGCGCTCGGCGCTGTCGTTCCACACGTCCATCTTGGTGATCTTGCCATTGCGCACCACGAAGCGGTCGACGTAACGGTTGCCCTCGAACGGGGTCCCGTCCTTCCATTCGCCGTAGAGCGTGCCGACGCTGTAAACCACGGTCTCGCCGTCGCCGGGGCAGACATCGAACCGGTCCATCTTCTTCTTGACCCAGCGATAGCGCTTGGCGTTGAAACCGGTCGGGCCGCGCGGGTGATCGAACTCGCGCCCGCCGGTAAACGTGATCACCGTACCCGGCGCCATATAGGCCGCAGCAGCATCCGGATCGGGAATCATCGATGCCGTGAGATAGGCCTCGACGATCGCCGCATCGGATGAGTGCGCAGTTTCGGCTCTTGCGGCAACGGACATGGCAGGTTCTCCCCGGGGTTCGCGGAATATTAGCGCCACTGTCTCGGAATCCATGCATATATTTTGAACATTTGCCTCGCTACACTGCCGACAATCTGGAGCCACCGATCCCCCGCTGGTTGCTCTAAATTCAGTCCAGAAGAGCCATGATCACCCAGCCCGCCTTCGACCTGATCTTCCGTAACGCGCTGTTGCGATCATCCGTCACGCCCGTCGACATCGGCGTGAAAGGCGGCCGGATCGCCGCGATCGAGCCGAAGCTCACCTGCGAAGCGGTCGAGGTCGATATCAGAGGGCATCTCGCCCTGCCCGGCTTCATCGACACCCATATCCATCTCGACAAGGCCTGCCTGCTCGACCGCTGCGGCCACGATCACGGCAGTCTCGGCGACGCCATCCGGGCCGTGTCGGCCATGAAGCGCGACTTCACCGCCGAGGATGTCTACGCCCGCGGCGCCAGGGTGCTCGAACGCGCGATCGTGCACGGCACGACGCGGATGCGCACGCATGTGGAGATCGATCCGCGAATCGGCTTGCGCAGCTTCGAGGCGGTGAAAGCGTTGAAGCGCGACTACGCGTGGGCGCTCGACCTGTCGCTCTGCGTGTTCCCGCAGGAGGGACTGACCAACGATCCCGGAGCTGAGGAGCTGCTGATCCAGGCACTGCGTGACGGCGGCGAGACGATCGGCGGTTGCCCCTATACCGACGCCGATCCGACCGCGCATCTCGCGCGCATCTTCGATCTCGCGCAGGAATTCGATGTCGATGTCGATCTCCATCTCGACTTCGATCTCGATCCCTCCTGGTGGCATCTCGACGAAGTCTGCCGCCAAACCGAGCGGCGCAACTATCACGGACGGGTCACGATCGGTCACGCGACAAAGCTCTCTGCCCTGCCGCCTGAGCGGATGAAGGCTGCCACCGCGCAACTGGCGAGAGCCGGCGTCGCCGTCACCGTTCTGCCCGCGACCGATCTCTATTTGATGGGGCGCGAGGCCAATCACAACGCGCCACGCGGGCTGACCCTCGCTCACAAGCTCGCGGGCGACGGCGTCGTGTGCTCGGTCGCGACCAACAACGTCCTCAATCCCTTCACGCCGTTCGGCGACGCCTCGCTGCTGCGGATGGCGAACTTCTACGCCAACGTCGCGCAGGCCTCGGTGGGGGATTTCGACACCTGCCTCGATCTCGTGACCGAACTGCCGGCACGGCTGATGAATCTCGACGATTACGGCATCAAGGTCGGCAATCCCGCCGATCTCATCGTGCTCGACACGCAAGACAGCCGCTTCGCGATCGCCGAGCTGCCCGACGTCTTGATGGGCTTCAAGGACGGCCGGCAGACCTTTGCACGGCAGCGGCCGGTCCTGTTCCGGCCGAGGAGCTGAACGCGTTTCCAATCAGGGTCCAACGGTAAAATCATGGGAACACGCAGTCGTTCATTGGACCGTTCCGGACCGGTTTCACGGCCCCAATCCGAGTCCGGTAAAATCCCGGACCGTAGCTGCGCGCATTGCACAACCCGCCATTCGGCTCATACTAAGAAGACGCACTGAATGATCTGTGTTCGGTGGGGAAGTATATGTTCAGCGCATTCAGTAGCATGGATTACCGTTCTATTCGGGCCAGGACGCCGGCGGAAACGGCCGTCAAGCGACTGAATGGAATCGGCGAAGTCCTATCGAGCCTCGATATCGCGGCGATCCACACGCAGGACGACATGACCCGTGCGCTCTGGACACTCGATACCGCCGACAAGTGCATCCGCATGATCCTCAGCGAGTTCCGCACCGCCCCCGCCAAGGAGCAGGTCGTCCGCGAGGCCGCGCGCCTGGTCGACCTGATCGAGCTTGCCCGTGACGAAATCTCGAACTATCGCGACCGCGGCAGGGTTCTGAGCTGAACCTACGCGTTCGGCCTCAGCGTTTGATCCTGGCCAGGATTCGGTCTGCCTCGGTACGCCAATCGGCACTGCGGGCGAACTCTTTCGTGCCCTTCCTTCCGAACAGCCCTTCATCGGCGAGATCGGCCACCCAGGCCTGACGCTCGGCTGTTCCCTGCGCTGACCACGGCGTCAGCCCCGCCTCGCGGACGGTCTCGGCGACCTCACGCACTTCCTCGGCACGTCGGCGACCGTGCTCGATCACGCGCTGGAAGCAATAGGCGCCCTGCTCCTCCCAGTCGATCGCGGGAAAGGTTTCCGAAAGCGAGGCCAGCACGGCGTCCTCGACGCCATAGGCGCGCGCGGTCGTAAAACTCTCGATGATCATGGCCTCCAGGCCCTTGATCATGATGCTGCGGCACATCTTCACCGCCGAGGACACGCCGAGCTTGTCGCTCGCAACCTTGGCGGCAAAGCCGATTGCGTTCAGAAGCGGCTCCAGCTCTCTCGCGCCGGGGCCACCGAGCAGCAGCGGCACCTTGATGCGATATGGCGGCACTGAGGTCATCACGGCGCCCTCGACATAGCGACCCGCAGCGCCGTCGATCAGCGCAGCGGCACGCTGCTTGGCTCCGGGCGAGGCCGAGTTGAAATCGAGGAACCATGTGCCCTGGTTGATCGCAGCGGCGCAAGCCTTTGCGACAGGCACCGTCTGGCTTGCGGTGACGGCGGAAATGATGAAGTCCGATTTCGCGGTCAGCTCGGCATGAGATGCCGCCAACGTCACACCGAATTTTGCCGCATGCTCGCTCAGCGGCGCGCCCTGCTCGCTCCCGAGCTTGATGTCGTAGGCTGAGACCTTGATGTCTTGTTGGCGCAAATCCTCGGCCAGGATACGGCCGACCTCGCCGTAGCCGACCAGCCCGATCTGCCATCGCCTCGGATCCGCCATCAGTTCAATCCTCGTGTCGCAGCGTCGAACAGCTCCTCGACCGCATAGCGGCGCGGGATCAGCGCCTGCTGGAATGCGTAGTCGACGATCAGCTCCAGCGGCTTCCGGTTGGCCTCGACCCCGAACGGGATGAGGTCGGGCTCTGCCGCAGGCCCTGCCTGTTCCTTGTTCCGCTTGAGCAGATCATAGATGCCCGCAACGATCTCGGGACGTGTTCTCGCGAGTTGCTCGGTCACGACCACGAGATGATTGACTGGAGCGACGCCACGCCGGGCGTACCATTTGGCAGCTTCCGCCACGGGATCGGGGAAGAGCGGCTTCAACTCGGGATTATCAGAGGTCTCGCCGAGGACAGCATCGAGTTCGCCGTCGAGCAGCATCTGCAGGATCTTCTTGTCCTTCGGCGCGCGCTCGGTGGTGTCGACATATTCGGCGACATGCGGATCCTCGAAGGTAACCCAGCGGATCTTGTCGAGATTGACGTCGTAATCGTTGGCGAGGATGCCCCTGATCCAGGCACCGGTCGTGGTCGTAAACGACCGAATGCCGACGCGTTTGCCTTCGAGATCCGACGGCCCGAGCGTTCCCCGTGCGGGGCTATAGAGCGCATAGGAATGCTGGAAGCGCCCAAGCATGGTGGCCGGCAGCAGCACCAGCGGCTTGCCGTGTGCCTTTGCCATCAGATAGGTGACGATCGCCATCTCACAGACGTCGAAGGCCTGCTCGCGCACCATCGGCTTGAACGCGGTGTTGGTCGGCGCGTACGCGATGAAGTCCAGATCGAAAAGATCGGAGCGGAGGTCGCCGCTCTTCACAGCCTGCACGTGGGGGTGACTACCGAGCACGGCCTTCAGCTTGAGACGATCCATCCGCCAGCTCCGCTTCTCTTCAGACATCCTCGGGATTGTCGACATAGACGAGCCCGGCTTTCGCCAGCGCCTCGCGCATGCTGTACATGTCGAGACCCAGCTCGCCAGAGGCAAGCCGCTTGCGCTTGCCGCCTTCGTCCGCGTTGCGCTTCTTCGCCTTCTCGGCGACTTCGGCGGCGTAGCGCTTTGGCACCACGACGATGCCATCGTCATCGGCCACGACGATGTCGCCGGGATCGACGCTGACGCCGGCGCAAACGACGGGAATATTGACCGAGCCGAGCGTTGCCTTGACCGTGCCCTTGGCCGATACCGCGCGCGACCATACCGGAAACTTCATCACGTGCAGCGCTTTGACGTCGCGGCAGCCGGCGTCGATGATCAGGCCCTGCACGCCGCGCGCCTGCAGCGAGGTCGCCAGCAATTCCCCGAACATGCCGTCGGTATTGTCGGCGGTGCAGCCGACGACGAGGATGTCGCCTTTCCTGCACTGCTCGACCGCGACATGGATCATCCAGTTGTCGCCGGGCTGCGCCAGCACGGTGACGGCAGGTCCGGCAATCGACGCACTAGCCCAGACCGGCCGCAGATAAGGCTTCATCAGGCCGATGCGGCCGTAAGCCTCGTGCACGGTCGAAACGCCGTAGTCCGCCATGCCGGCGGGATCGGCTCGTTGAACGTTGCGAACGACGACCGGCTTCATGCCAACTCCTCGGCGACCGTCGGGAACAGGCGCTGATAGGCCTCGCCATAGGTCATGGGCACGCCGGTGTTGCGGCTGCCCTGAATGCCGCGGTTGAGCGCAACGCGCTCGTAATAGCCCCAGAGATGCTTTTGTGCGGCGAGGATCTGGAACGCCTCATACTTCTCCTTCCAGACCTCGTCGATCTTGAGGAGCAGATCGGGCTTGTAATTGCACTGCTCGGGCTGGTGCGGCTCGAACAGGAACACCGGCGGCGCGGAGTATTTGTACTGCGCGCCGGGCTTGTGTCCCATCGCCTGCGCGACGATTCGGGTCTCCTGCGCAAAATGCGCCGCGTTCGGATGGTCGAAATTATAAGGGTCTTCCAGCGCGTGGGTCAGCACGAAGCTCGGATTGAGCTCGCGGTAGATGTCGACCATGCGATCGAAATGCGCCTCGGTGAGCTTGAGCGGATAGTCCCCGCAATCGAAGAACTCGATCTCGGCGCCAAGCAGCTTTGCCGCCCGCTCCGCCTCGTCCTTGCGGCCGGCCTTGACCGATTCCAGCGTCGCGCCCTTCTCCTTCCATGCGAACTGGCTCTCGCCGCGCTCGCCAAAGGACATGCAGACGATCTTCATGCGATAGCCCTTCTTCGCATGCAACGCGATGGCGCCCCCGGCGCGCCAGACGAAATCGCCGGGATGGGCGGTAACGACGAGACCTGTCTTCATGGGACGAACTCCCCTCTTTCATTCGTAGGCTTGGATCGATCGCGCGCGCCGTCATCTTCGAACCCGAACAGGCGCGCGGGATTGTCGACCAGGATCTTCTGCTGCAACTCCGGCTCCGGCGTGAACAGCGGAATCAGATCGACGAGGTCGCCGTCATTCGGCATCACCCTGACGTTGGGATGCGGCCAGTCGGTGCCCCAGATGACGCGATCCGGCGCGGTCTCGACGATCTTTCGCGCGAACCGCACCGCGTCGGTAAAGGGCGGACCGGCGGAGGACACCCGCTCCGAACCGCAGATCTTCACCCAGCATTTCTCGTCACGCTGCATCAGTTCGATCAGGATCCTGAACGGTAGCTGTTCGAGCCCTTCGGTGGCCTTCACCCGTCCCATATGGTCGATGGTGTAGCTCAGCGGCAGCCTTGCCAGCATGTCGGCATGGTCAGGCAGGTCGATCGCGTCGAAATGCAGGTCGATGTGCCAGCCGAGCGGCGCGACCATCGCGATGACGCGATCGAATACGCCCTTGTCGGGGACGCCGCCGAGATGGCGGACGAAATTGAAGCGGCAGCCGCGAAAACCGCCTTCGTGCAGCGCGCGCAACCCGCGCTCGGTGATGGTGTCGTCGATATTGGCGACCGCGCGGTAGGTGCCGTTACTCTGCGCGATCGCATCGAGCGCCACACTGTTGTCGGTGCCGTGCACGCTGGCATTGACGATGACGGCGCGCTCGACGCCAAGCCTGGCATGCAGCGCCCTGAATTCTTCGAGCGGCGCATCCGGCGGCGTGTAGGATCGGTCCGGCGCATAAGGGTATTTCGCTCCGGGCCCGAAGATGTGGCAATGCGCGTCGCAGGATAGTTTAGGCAGTTTGAACTTCGGCGTGCGTGTGTTCGGATCGGGCGGCGGAATGGTGGGCGTGTACATCATCGTCATCACTTCAACCGCCGCGCGAAACCGCGTGTTTCAAGTCTTGCTGCCGACAACCGGCCGCCGCCGCGCTGGCGCGGCATGATCGAGCGGCGGGGCCTGGAACGCGGCGACCATGGCCTGCACCAGTTGCTCGATTGCGCTGGCGGCATCGCCGCCGTCGGCCTCGCCGCCGGACAGGCGCGAGACGCGGTCCGGCGTCACCAGCGAGTAATAGAGTGCGCCGAGCAGGAAGTGACTGCGCCAGACGATGTCGGTGCGCGGAATGTGGGGCAAGCTCTCGTGGATCGCATCGATGAAGGCGTGGCTGGTGTCGTCGAACGTCTGCGCGATGATTTTTCGCGCGACCTCGTTGCCCTCCGCCGACATCACGGCCCGCAGCCGCGTGAAGCGCGCCCCACCGCCGGCGAGATCGCTGCCCGAGGTGAAGGCCGGCACCACATAGGCGCGCACGATCGCCTCGAGCCGATCCTGCAGATCGCGCACGCGTTTTGCGGCGGCAAGAAGCTCGAAACGGCGCAAATTCATCGGTCCGCAATGGCGCCGGTAGATCTCCAGCAGCAGGCCGTCCTTGGTCTTGAAATGATAGGTGACGCTGCCGGGATTGGCTCCGGCGGCCTGCGCGATGTCGCGCACCGAGACGGCATTGAAGCCGTTGGTGGCGAACAGTTCCTCGGCCGCGACGAGGATCGCCTCGCGCATGTTCGGCTTGCGGGCCGTTTCCTTGCTGGTGGGCTTGCGTACCATGAGATTTGTACTATCGTACAAGAAATCAGGTCTCGTCAACAAAAACCATGGGCGGCATCCGGACGACTCGAAGACCGATGCAAGGATGCGTGCGCCCGCAAGGAGTGCTGGGAAAATGCTGGGTTTGAACAAGACGATCGGCGGATTGATGCTGGGCGCCGGTTTGCTGCTCGCGGGCAGCGCGGCGCAGGCCGCCGACAATTATCCGAGCAAGCCTGTTCACATCCTCGTGCCCTACGCGGCCGGCGGCGCGGTCGACGTGCTCGCGCGCACGCTGAGCCAGGCGCTGGTCAAGACCTGGGGGCAGCAGCCGGTGGTCGACAATCGTCCCGGCGCCGGCGGCATCGTTGCCTCGCAGGCGCTGACGCAGGCCGCACCCGACGGCTACACGCTGATCCTCGTCGCCAGCGGCCATCCGCTCAATCAGTTCATCTATCCGAGCGTGCCCTACGACACGTTCAAGGACTTCACCGCGATCACCGAGATCGCCTCCTCGCCACTCGCAATCGTCGTGGCCAAGGACAGCCCCTACAAGACGCTCGCCGATCTTCTGGCCGCGGCGAAGAAGGAGCCCGACAAGCTGTCATACGGCATGTCCGGCAATGGCACCTCGGCGCATCTCGCCGGTGAGCTGCTCAAATACATGTCCGGCACCAAGATCGTCGCGATCCCCTACAAGGGCGGCGCGCCGGCGCTAACCGCCGTGATAGCTGGCGAGATCCCGCTCAGCATCAATCCGCTCGCGGAAGCGATCGGCCAGCTCGAAGGTGGCCCGGTGCGCGCGCTGGCCGTGACCTCGGCCGAGCGCTCCAAGGCGCTGCCCAACGTTCCGACCGTCGCAGAATCCGGCGTCTCCGGTTACGACGTCTCGGTCTGGTGGGGCGTGCTCGGTCCGGCCAAAATGCCGCCCGAGATCGTGGCAAAGCTCGAGATCGATCTCAAGGCGGCGCTGCAGGATCCGAACGTGCTGTCGACGCTCGGCAAGATCGGCGCCACTCCGGTCGGCTCTTCGCCCAAGCAGTTCGACGCCTACATGCACGCCGAGGCGACCAAATGGGAGCCGGTGCTGAAGGCCGCCAACATCCGCGCGCAGTGAGGCACTTCCATCGGCGTCACCAGGGGCTCGATCTCCGAGCGCACGCAGCCCGCAAGGACGCGCTGCCCTGCTCAACCGTTTCGTGACGGAAGAGCAGTCCGGCCTCCTGATCTGGACCAGACGTAAACTGCGCAAGCGGCTTCCGCGTTTCGACCGGCAATCCAGCGCGGCCGTGGTCGGCGCCGCCTGATCGCTGGGAGAGTCAACTGCGCGCGCTCGCCCGCGTCTTTTCCGATCGCGCGACGGGCCGCAGGAAGTCGGCATCGTCGGCGGACGGGATCAGGATCGCCCGCTCGCGCGGCAGCGCCTCCGGCATCTCGTCGCGGATGAAGGCGACCAGCTTCTCTCGCATCTCGCAGCGCAGATCCCAGGATTGCGGCGCATTCCGGGCGCTGACCAGCGCACGCAGCTCGATGGTGCGCTGGTCCGCGTCGATCACCTGGAGATTGACCACCGCTCCATCCCAGAGCTTGGACTGCTTCACGGCCTCCTCCAGCCAGCGCCGAATGCGCGGCACGTCCGCGCGGTAATCGACATGGAGTGCGATGACGCCGATCAGGGAAGCGGTGTCGCGGGTCCAGTTCTGGAATGGCTTTTCGATAAAATAGGACAGCGGCACCACCATGCGGCGCCAATCCCACAGCCGGATCACGACATAGGTCGCGGCAATGTCCTCGACCCAGCCCCATTCGTTCTCGATGATCACGGCGTCTTCGATGCGGATCGGCTGGGTGATCGCGATCTGCAAGCCCGCAATCAAATTGCTCAGCAGCGGCCGTGCGGCAAGACCGACGATGATACCGGCCGCACCGGCGGAGGCGAACAGGCTGACGCCATATTGCCTCACCGAATCGAACGTCATCAGCGCTGTGGACACCGTGATGACGACAATGATTGTGTCGGTGACGCGCTTGAACACGCGCACTTGCGTGACGTGCTTGCGTGCGATGAAATTCTCGGTGACGTCACGAAAATTCTGCAGATAGCGCGCCGCGCTCATGTCGACGATCCGGATCGATATCCAGCCGATCAGGGCGATGAAGGCCACTACGAAGAGGCGCATCAGCGGCACGCGGATCGTGTCGTCGAGCGGCGCGAGCGGCAGCACCAGTGCGACCGCCGCCAGACAGAGCGCCAGCCGAGCGGGCCCCGCCGTCCGCTCGATGAATACGCTCAACAGCGGAATGCGCGTTCCGAAGGCGCGGTTGAGCAGCCATTTGGCGAGCCGGTAGACGAACAGGGCCAGCAGGATCGCACCGGCAATCAGGCTGAGACCGATGAACCATGTCGGTATCCAGCCCAACATCTCGTCGATGCGCGCCATCAGGGCCTGCAGATTCATCAATTGGTCCCGTCATTGCATTCGCGTAGCCCGGTCAACGCCTCCCGGCCAGCTTCGCTCCCCCGCCTCGTGCAACGCAGCATTCAGCAGATGCAACCGTCGCAGAATTGCGCTAATCGAGGCATCATGACCAGACGTACCGGCAGCGCCGATCTTCCCTTGCACAGCGGGCGGGTTCCGCCATGGCTCGCGAGCCGCATGGCCTCGCTCGGATCGATCGTCACGCAGGCGATCGTGCATCATTACGGCCGCGACGCGTTTCTCCAGCGGCTGTCGCATCCGTTCTGGTTCCAGTCGTTCGGCGCGGTGATGGGAATGGACTGGCACTCCTCCGGTATCACCACGTCCGTGATCGGCGCGCTGAAGCGCGGACTCGGACCGCTTCAGGACGAGCTCGGCATTTATGTGTGCGGCGGCCGCGGCCAGCATTCGCGCAAGACGCCGGACGAGTTGATGCAGCTCGGCGACCGCGTCGGCTTCGACAGCGCAAAGCTGACCCGCGCCAGCCGTTTGGTGGCGAAGGTCGACAGCGCGGCCGTGCAGGACGGCTTCGACCTCTATCTGCATGGCTTCTTCGTCTCCGCCGACGCGAAATGGACGGTGGTGCAGCAGGGCATGAACGGCGACAAGCGGCAGGCCCGCCGCTATCACTGGCATTCCGAGGCGCTGAAGAGCTTCGTCGATGCGCCGCACAGCGCGATCGACGGCCCGCAGCAAGGCGAGATCGTCAATCTCACCGACCACCGCGCCGAAATCTCGCGCACCTCGCAACTCGAACTGCTCAGCGATTTCGGTCCCGATCGCATCCTCGCTGAATTCGAGCGGCTGACCGGCACCGCGCCCGAGCCTGCGCAAGCCATGCTGCCGCATCTGATCATGCCCGCGCATCACGATGTCCGGCCGAAGGATGTGTTCGCGCGCCGCCTCCACGGCACCCTCGCCGCAGCCGCCGAACGCGGCCCGGTCGATTTCCCGGAACTGTTGCTGACGCCTGGGGTCGGAGCACGCACCATGCGCTCGCTCGCGATGGTCGCGGAGGTCGTGCACGGCGCACCTTATCGCTTCAACGACCCCGCGCGCTTCTCGCTCGCCCATGGCGGCAAGGACCGGCACCCCTATCCCGTCCCGATCAAGGTCTATGACGAGACCATTCGCGTCCTGAAGGACGCAATCCAGAACGCAAAGCTCGGACGTGACGAGGAGATGCAGGCAATCAAGCGCCTGGACGATCAGGCCCGGCGGCTGGAACGCACCGCCAGCGGACCGTCGGTCGAGGCCTACATTGCCGGCGAGCGCGCGGCCTCACCCCATCTCGACGGCCGCTCCGTATTCGGCTGGGAGAGAGATCTTGTCGCTGCGAAGAAGTTGACGGGCCCTTGACGGCGCTTAATCTTCGGGCTCCTCGTCACCCGTGAGCCGCATGTGGCCACCGCCAGGTTTTGTCTCGCAGTCGCATGAGGATATAGCGATCGCGGTTCCCCTTAACTTGCGAGCTGCCGCTCGGCGTTGCTCCCGGCTGGCTGACGCCCCTCACGTGCGTCAGCGCTCACGGGCAATTGCGCAATCATGCGAATCCCCGGCCGCCGCCGCCAGCGGACCTCGGCGGGATCGACGGCGAGACTAAGTTTCGGCCACCGCACGAACAGTGCTTCCAGCGCGCAGGTCGCCTCGATGCGCGCGAGCTGATGGCCGAGGCAGAAATGGATCCCCGTTCCGAACGACATGTGACGGTTCGGCTTGCGTTGCAGATCGAGGTTGTCGGGATGATCATGCACCGCCGGATCCATGTTGGCGGCGGCGAGCATCACCATGACACGGTCGCCCTTCTTCAGACGCACGCCTTCGACCTCGACGTCCCGCCGCACATAGCGCGGCTTTGAAAATTGCACCGGCGAGACAAAACGCAGGAACTCCTCGACGGCGAGCCCCGCGCGACTCCAGTCCTGCTCCAGCCAGTCGCGCAAGTCCGGACGTCGGAGCAGCTCGTAGGCGGATCCGCTGATGAGATGCGTGGTCGTCTCGGAGCCGGCCGCGAGTAGCAGAAAGACCATCGAGACCATCTCATCCGGCGTGATCTGGGCCCCTTCGCGCTCGACCTGGACCAATTCGGCAATCAGGCCCTCCCCGCCCTGCACGCGCGCGGCCCGCAATTGCTGTTCGAGATAGGCCCTCATCTTGCGAAAGGTCCACAGCAAGCGGAAGAAGCCGACGACGTTGGTCAGCGAGGACATCGCGTTGCCCCAGGCGATGAATTTGGGCCGGTCGGCCAGAGGCAGTCCCAGTAGCTCGGAGATCACTGCGAGCGGCAGGATTCGCGCGTAGCGCTGGACCAGATCGGCTGTACGTCCCTCCGCGAACAGCTCGTCGGCCAGGCCGTCGGCAATATTGCGGATGCGCGTCTCCATCGCGACGATGGCACGGCGGCGAAAGGCCTCGTCCACAATGCTGCGGAGCCTGGTATGGTCAGGTTCGTCCATCGTCAGCATGTTGTTGGCGACGGTCCTGACGTAGCTCGGCATCCACCAGCGCAGACCCGCGACGTTGCCATCCTCCTTGCGCAGCGTGAAGGTCGCGCCGTCCTTCAGAACCTGTGCCGTCGCGTCATGGGTCGTGGTGATCCAGACATCGCCGACCAGGGGAAATCGCGTCGCGACGAGAGGACCTGACATGCGCAACACCGCGATCGCCTTGGGCGGATCGCGGAAGAAGGCCTCGCTGGTGAAATCGAGGCGCACTGTCATGGGATCACCGGAGTGATTATTGGCGTCTCACCCAGATGGTATGGGCGGACCGACGCGCAAGGGGGGCGGAACTCGCGCGAGGAGACGACCTATCCGCCTCCCGGCGAACGCTGCCCCGTCTTGCGCTGCTGCTGCGTGTATGCGTCCCAATGACTCCAACTGCCATTGCTGAGGCTCTGCAGGTCGGTGCCGAGCGGACGGCGCGTGCGCTTGTCGTGATCGGCGATGACGCGCTCGGACTGCGCGATCTTGCGCTTGAGTTCCGCGACCGTCTTCTGGGTCTGGCCGTTCCGCTTCGAGGAGGCGATCTCGCCCATCGTGAAGCGCGCGGTCTCGAGCGCCTTCAACTCGGCGCGGTTCTTCTTCAACTGGACCCGGTGCCAGGCGATGTTGCTGTCGCTGTCCGCAACCATGTGGGAACTCCGCTGATTCGCTCCCACAGTGTATCAAGCGCCGAATCGGCGCCGCAACGCCCGCCAGACGGCGAAACTACGGTCTTATCGGGCAAGATTGGGGATTAGAGCATTTTCCAACCTGTCGGAATCGGTAGGGGATTCCCTTGCGAGGCAAATCGTGATTCACCCTGAGGGCTGGTGATGGAGGCCAGCCCCCATGGCTAAACCGCTGTCGCCGGACCTTCGCATTCGTATTATTCGGGCTGTGGAAGATGAAGGCATGAGCCGTCGGGGCGCCGCTGTTCGGTTCGGCGTGGCGCCCTCGACAGCGATCGAACTGGTTGGCGAGTGGCGAAGGACCGGCGCCTGTGAGGCGGGAACGCAGGGCGGAGACCGGCGTTCAGCTCGGATCGAGGGTCACGCTGCGGAGATCCTCTCCCTGGTCAAGGTTACGCCTGACATGACGCTGGCCGAGATCGCTGACCATCTCTTCAAAGTCCACGGCGAGCGTTTCGTGCCGAGCGTGATCTGGCGATTCTTCGATCGTCGCAACATCACGTTCAAAAAAAACATCGCACGCCAGCGAGCAGGATCGGCCGGACGTGGCCGCTGAACGCGCAGCGTGGAAGGCGTCTCAGCCTGAGATCGGCATCCATCGGTTGGTGTTCATCGACGAGACGGGGGCTTCGACCAAAATGGCGCGGCGCTACGGCCGTTCGCCGTACGGCCAGCGCTGTGTCGCCGCGATCCCGCATGGTCATTGGAAGACGACGACCTTCGTCGGCGCGCTTAGAGCGACCGGTATGACCGCGCCGATGGTCCTCGACGGCCCCATGGATGGTCCGGCGTTCGAGGCTTACGTGACGCAAGTCCTGGTACCGACACTCAAGCCCGGCGACATCGTGGTGATGGACAATCTCGCAGCACACAAGCGGACCGAGATCGCCATCGCAATCGACGCGGCGGGCGCTCAGCTCCTCTATCTCCCGCCTTATTCGCCCGACCTCAATCCGATCGAAATGGCCTTCGCAAAGCTCAAAGCCGCCCTGCGAAAGGCCGCCGCCAGATCAATCCAGGCTTTGGACAATGCTATCGCCCTCACCACAGCCGCCTTCACCGCCCAAGAGTGCCTGAACTTCTTCGCCGCGGCAGGTTATGATCGCGCCTGATCAGAATCTGCTCTAGCGCTCGGCAAAGGCCTTTTCGACCACGAATTGGGCCGGCTCACCGTGATTGCCCTCGATGAAGCCGCGTTCGCCGAGGAGCACGCGGGTGTCTGCGACAAGGGCCGGGCTGCCGCAGATCATGACGCGGTCATGGGCGGCCTCCAGTGCCGGCAGGCCGATATCGGCGAACAGCTTGCCGGAAGTGATGAGATCGGTGATGCGGCCGCGGTTGCGGAAGGGATCGCGGGTCACGGTCGGGTAGTAGATCAGCTGGTTCTGGATGTACTCGCCGATCAGTTCGTCCTTCGGCAGCGTCTCCGTGATCATCTCGCCATAAGCGAGTTCCTTGACGTGCCGGCAGCCGTGCAGCAGCACGACCTTCTCGAACCGCTCGTAGGTCTCGGGGTCCTTGATCACGCTCAGGAACGGCGCAAGGCCGGTGCCGGTGCCGATCAAATAGAGGTTGCGCCCCTCCTCCAGATTGTCGATCACCAGCGTGCCGGTGGCCTTGCGGCTGACGATGATCTCGTCGCCTTCCTTCAGGTGCTGGAGCCGCGAGGTCAGCGGACCGTCCTGCACCTTGATCGAGAAGAATTCCAGCGTGTCCTCGTAATTGGCGCTGGCGACGCTATAGGCCCGCAGCAACGGCTTCTCGCCGACCTTGAGCCCGATCATGGTGAATTCGCCGTTACGGAAGCGGAAGGTCGGGCTGCGGGTGGTCTTGAAGGAGAACAGCGTGTCGGTCCAGTGGTGGACGCTCAAAACGCTTTCCTGATTGAAATTGCTCATCTCACCTATCCGTGTCGCGTCAATGCGGTTGTCGAGGCGGGCAGCTATGCGTCGTTTGCACACGATCATTCGTATACTAATGAATAATCCCGCTTGCTCCTGCGGTCAAGGCTGCCCAAGATCGGAAGCGTTGCAGTTAAGGACAAGGACCTCTTCCATGGCGCATGACGCACCCCAGGCCACCGGACCGTCGAAACTCGTGATCCGGAACATCGGCCTGATCCTCTCCGGCGCGCTGGAAAAGCCGATCCTGGACGGCGACACCATCGTCGCCGAGAACGGCAAGATCACCGCGATCGGCCGCTACAAGGACCTCAACACCGAAGGCGCAACCACCATCGTCGACGCCAACGGCACGACGGTAGCGCCCGGCCTGATCGACAGCCACGTCCACCCCGTCGCGGGCGACTGGACACCGCGGCAGAACCAGACCGGCTGGATCGACAGCTCGCTCCATGGCGGTATCACCACCATGATCTCGGCGGGCGAAGTGCACATGCCCGGCCGCCCCCGCGACGTCGTGGGTCTGAAGGCCATGGCGATCTTCGCCCAGCGCGCGTTCTGGACCTTGCGTCCGGGCGGCGTGAAAGTTCACGCCGGTGCGCCCGTCATCGAATGCGAGATGGTCGAGGAGGACTTCAAGGAATTGGCCGCCGCCGGCGTCAAGCTGCTCGGCGAAGTCGGCCTTGGTGGCGTGAAGGACGGACCCACTGCACGAAAAATGGTCGGCTGGGCACGCAAGTATGGCATCCAAAGCACGATCCACACCGGCGGCCCCTCGATCCCTGGCTCCGGCCTGATCGACAAGGACGTGGTGCTGGAGGCCGACACCGACGTGGTCGGCCATATCAATGGCGGACACACCGCCCTGCCCGACGACCAGATCCGCTGCATTTGCGAGGGCTGCAAGCGCGGGCTGGAGATCGTTCACAACGGTAACGAGCGCTCGGCGCTCTACACGCTGCGCATCGCGCGCGAGATGGGCGACCTGCATCGCGTCATCCTGGGCACTGACGGGCCGGCCGGCTCCGGCGTGCAGCCGCTCGGCATTTTGCGCATGGTCTCGATGTTGTCTTCGATTGGCGAGCTGCCGGCCGAGATCGCGTTCTGCCTCGCCACCGGCAACACGGCGCGGATGCGGCAGCTCGACTGCGGCCTGATCGAGGTCGGCCGCGCCGCCGATTTCGTCATCATGGACAAGGCGCAGCACTCCCCCGGCAAGACCATCCTGGAGAGCGTGCAGCTCGGCGACCTCCCCGGCATCGGCATGACCATCATCGACGGCATCGTGCGCACCCAGCGCAGCCGCAATACGCCGCCCGCCGGCAGGGTGCCGGAAATCGTGGCGAAGTGACGCAGCCGGAGCGACCCTCCGCTCCGCATCGCTTCTCGATGGCGTTGAACAAGTCTGCGGCCTGCTGCGTCTAACGCAGGCAGCCCTCGGTGGCGGCAGTTCATTGCTGGACCATCGGGGGAGACATGAAGAACTCATCACGGATAGCCGTCGGCGTTGCCGGCGCTGTGGCGGGTTATGTCGCGACTTTCGTGCTGCTTTCTCTGGTCGATTTCGGCAACCGGGCGGATCCCATAACAGCGGGGCTTGTGGGACTTTTCGTTTACTCTCCCATCGGCGCGATCGCCGGAGCGGTGTTTGCCAACTGGCTGGTGACGCGTTCGGGCACGGACACCAGCAATGGCAGCCTCGCGCGCAACAGCCTGAAGTCGCTCGGCGTCGTCGTCCTGCTCTGCGTCGCCGGGATCGGCATCTACATTGCCTACGCCTATGCGACTGCGACGCCCTGGCTCAACCGCAACGGCGCCAATCCCCTGCTCGTATTCGAGGTCCGTTTTCCGGCGGGGATCGCGGTGCCGACATCAGCCCAGGGCATCACCATCGAACTGCAGACCGACCTCAATACCATGCCTGGCGAAGTGACCCCGGCCGCCTTTCATCGTGACGGCGACCAGCCCGTCATCGCAGGCGAGGTCGAGCTCGCGTTTCGAACCTCGCACCGGCAGCTCGCCGTGGACATCCAGGGCCAACCGAGCCGTATCTATCCGATCGATTTGAGCGCCCGGGCGCCGCATACGTCGGAGTTCGGAACGTGGCGGCGGCTCGGCGACGGCAGCGAAATCCGCTACCGCGCCAAATGGCCGGGACAGACGTAAGGGATCAGCGCTTCTTCGCAATCTCACAACGCACATAGGTCTGGCGCTTGGCCTGCCCGACCGGTCCGTTGTCCATCACCAGCTTGCCGTCCGTCGCGATGGAGACCCGGGGATTGGAGCGAAACTTTTCGCCCTCGCCTTCGCAGGCGAGCTTCATCTTCCAGCCGAGCTTTCCGTCAGCGGTGATCTCGCTGGCGCGGCACCGTGTCTCGTACCAATACAACCGATTGCCGCCTTCGATACTCATGCGGTTGGGGCTGTCGTCGTCGCGGCAGTCTTTTTTGGTGGACGCCCAGAAGCCCTCGTAGGGTTGGGCGGCAAAGGCGGGCGCGCATGCGCCCGACACCGCCGCACCTAGACTCAAGACCAATGCAAATTTCGTGGCGGCTCTCATGACTAAAGACCTCGACAAACCCCTCATCGAGGTTAGTCGCCAATTCTCGCAGCTTGTTCAACTGTCGTAGGGTGGGCAAGGGCGCGAAGCGCCGTGCCCACGATCTCTTCCCGACTGAGAAAGATGGTGGGCACGCTTCCGCCTTCGCTCTGCGAGCTACGGCGGACGAGCCGCTTTGCCCACCCTACGAGACCGTCAACGGCACCTTCACCGCAGCTTGTTCAACAGCGCCATCAGCATCTCGCGCTCCTTGGGCTCGAGCGGCGCCAGCGTCTCGCGCGTGATGGCGAGCGCGTTCGGCGCGACCTTCTCCGAAAGCTGCTGACCGGCACGCGTCAGGCTGACAAGGAGCCGCCGACCGTCCTCGGGATCCTGGCTGGTCTCGGTCAATCCGCGCGCGGTCAGTCGGTCGATCACGCCCTTGATGGTCGCGACGTCCATCGCCGTCAGCCGGCCAAGCTGGTTCTGCGAGCACGGCCCGGTCTCGGCGAGTTTCGACAATGCCGCCCACTGCGTCGGCGTCAGATTGGTGCCGATATCGCGGGAGAAGATCGAGCTGTGGCGCTGCCAGACCTGACGCAGGATGAAGCCGACCTGCTCATCGAGCACGTAAGGCGGTTTTCCCGGCTTGACGCTCTTCTTCGCCGTGACGCTTCTCGCCATCCGTTCGCAGCCCTTTTCTTTGCCGTCACAACGACAGATGCGCGTCGCGGATATCAGGACGCGCGTCGAGCTCGGCCATGGTGCCGCCGAAGCAGATGCGGCCGCGCTCGATGATGTAGGCGCGATCCGAGATCAACCGCGCGAAGTGCAGATTCTGCTCGGAGACGACGATGCTGACGCCCTCCTTCTTCATGGTCAGGATGGCATCGACCATCTGCTCCACGATCTTAGGAGACAGGCCTTCCGAAGGCTCGTCCAGCAGCACCAGCGACGGATTGCCCATCAGCGTGCGCGCGATGGTGAGCATCTGTTGCTCGCCGCCGCTCATGCGGCCGCCCGGGCGGTTCTTCATCTCGCCGAGATTTGGAAACAGTGCGAACAGTTTTTCGCGGGTCCAGTATGGCGCGTTCGGACGCCTGGGCTGCTTGCCGACTTCGAGATTCTCCTCCACCGTCAGGTCGGTGAAGATGCGCCGTTCCTCCGGCACATAGCCGAGCCCCTCGCGCACGATTTCGTGCGTCGGACGCAGCGAGACGTCCTTGCCCTCGAACATGATGCGGCCGGAGCGTTGCGCCACGAGCCCGACGATCGAGCGGAACGTGGTCGACTTGCCGGCGCCGTTGCGTCCAAGCAGCGCAACGACCTCGCCCTCACCAACCTCGAAGCCGATGTCGAACAGGATATGCGCCGGGCCATAATGACTGTTGAGGCCCTCGACGGTGAGCTTCATATTGATGCTCCCTCGCGATGGCGGGCATCGTAGACGAGGCCCTCGCCGAGATAGACCGCCTGCACCTGCGGATTGCCGCGCACCTCGGCCGGCGTCCCCTCGGCGATCAGCGTCCCTCGATTCAGCACGATGATGCGGTCGGCACGCTCGAACACCACGTCCATGTCGTGCTCGGTGAAGAGCACGCCGATCGACTTTTCGCGCGCAATTTGAGCCGTGAGCCGCATCAAATCGACACGCTCGCGCGGCGCCATGCCGGCGGTCGGCTCGTCCATCAGGAGCAGCTTTGGCTGGTTGGCGAGCGCCACCGCAAGCTCGAGCCGCTTGAGGTCGCCGTAAGCCAGCTCGCCGCAAGGACGATCCGCGTAACCACCCATGCCGACCAGCTCGAGCAGCCGCCCAGCTTCGCCGCGTTCGAACTTCGGCGCCGAGCCGAACAGATTGAACAGCTGTTTGCCATGTGAGATCAGCGCGACCTGCACGTTCTCGCGCACCGTCATGGTGGCGAAGGTCGCGGTGATCTGGAAGGTGCGCCCGACGCCCATGCGCCAGATCTCGCGCGGCTTCTTGCCGGTGGTCTCTTCGCCGAGCAGGCGGACCTGCCCGGTATCAGGCTGGTTCTGGCCGTTGAGCATGTCGAAGCAGGTGCTCTTGCCGGCGCCGTTCGGCCCGATCAGCGCCAGAATCTCGCCGGCGCGCAGCGAGAACGAAACGCCGCGCACGGCATGGATGCCGCCATAGGATTTGGTCAGGCCTTCGACCGCGAGAAGTGGGGGTGCAACGCTCATTCGGCGGACTCGATCGGCTTGGCAAGCAGAGATGATCCCGGCGGCGAGGACTTCCTGCGCCGCTGCGCCAGCATTTCCAGCATGCCGACGATGCCCTTGGGAAAGACCACGACGATCAGCATGATGAAGCCGCCGAGCACGAGCTTCGACAGGTCGGTCTGGCTTATCAGCCAGATGCTCAGCGCCTTGTAGACGATGGCGCCGATCACCGCGCCCGACACTGTTTCGACGCCGCCCAGCAGCACCATGACGAGCGCATCGACCGAGAGCGAGATACCGAGATTGTCAGGAAAGACGCTCCCCTTCAGATAGGCGAACAGCGCACCGCCGATGCCGGCGGTCGTGCCCGCGATCACGAACGCCGTCCACTGGATGCGCTTGGCATTGATGCCGATCGCTTCGGTGCGCAGCAGCGAGTCGCGCGTGGCCCGAAGCGCGTAGCCGAACGGCGAGAACACCATGGCCCGCAGCGCGATGGTCACCAGCGCCGCAACGCCGAGCGCCAGCCAATAGAAGTGCGACGGGCTCCCCGCCCATTTTTCCGGCCAGACGCCCAATATGCCGTTGTCGCCGCCGGTGACGCTCACCCATTGGAACGCGATCGACCAGACGATCTGCGCGAAGGCGAGCGTCAGCATCGCGAAGTAGACACCGGATAGCTGCACGGCGAAGAAGCCGAACACGGCGGCCCCCATGCAGCCCAGCAGCGGTCCGAGCAGCAGGCACACGATCATCGGCAGCCCCGCCATCTTGGCGAGGAAGGCAACGCCGTAGGCACCGAGGCCGAAATAGGCGGCATGGCCGAAGGACGCGAGCCCGCCGACTGACATCAGGAAGTGCAGGCTGACGGCGAAGATCACGAAGATCGCGATCTCGGAGCCGACGGTCAGCACGTAGTTGCCGGCGAACAGCGGCAGCGTCGCTGCGATCACGAGCGCCGCAAGCGCCAGCAGCCGCTCGTTCGACGTCAGCGGGCGCCATGGATTGACGGTGAGCCCGGGCGTCTTGCGCGCGGGCGCCTCCGGCTTGCCGAACAGCCCCCAGGGCCGCACGATCAACACAACCGCCATCACCAGGAAGACCAGGATGATGGAAATCTTCGGAAAGATCAGGATGCCGAAGGCATTGAGCTCGGAGACCAGCACCGCCGCGACGAAGGCGCCGACGATGCTGCCGAGGCCGCCGATCACGACGACCACGAAGACCTCGACGATGATGCGCAAATCCATGGCGTGGTGCACGGCATCGCGCGGAATCTGTAGCGCGCCGCCAAGCGCGGCCAGGAAGACGCCGACCGCGAACACGGACGTGAACAGCCATTTCTGATTGACACCGAGTGCTGCGACCATGTCGCGGTCTTGCGTCGCCGCGCGTACCAGGACGCCCCAGCGCGTGCGCTGGAACAGCAGCCAGAGAATGCCGAGCACGACGGGGCCGAGCACGATCAGGAACAGATCATAGCTCGGGATGTTCTGGCCGAAGAAATCGATGGCGCCCCGAAAACCCGGCGCGCGGCGGCCGACCAGATCGTCGGGCCCCCAGATCAACACCACGAGATCCTCGACCATCAAAGTCAGGCCGAAGGTCGCGAGCAGTTGGAACAGTTCCGGCGCGTGATAGATGCGGCGAAGCAGCACCATCTCGACGAGCACGCCGATCAGCGCCACGGCAATCGCGGCCAGCACCATGCTGCCCCAGAAGCCGAACGCACCCGACAGACGCTCCGTCAGGGTGAAGGCAATATAGGCGCCGATCATGTAGAAGGCGCCATGCGCGAAATTCACGATCCGCGTCACGCCGAAGATGATCGACAGGCCCGAGGCCACCAGGAACAGCGACGCCGCGCTGGCGAGACCGGTCAGAAACTGTACGACGTAAAAGGCCATCGGTGGTCCGGGTTGGGTTTTGCATGCCACGGCAGGGCACGCGGGTCTTGGTTCACCTCTCCCCGCCTGCGGGGAGAGGGAGCTTCGTGGGGTGAGTTAGCCTTGCGACTGCGCGAAGCGCGGTTCGCTTGGCGTAACCCACCTCTTCTGGTTCTGAGAGTGTAGACCGTGGTGGGTTAAGCCAAGCGGTCTGCGCTACGCGCAGTCCGCAGGGCTAACCCACCCTACGGCAGTGGTGATCAATTCTTCGGACGCAGCTTCTCGACCTCGGCATCGCTGGGCAGGTAGTCCGCGCCCTTCTTGTAGACCGAATCCACCATCACGCCCTTGCCGTCCTTCAGCGCGGTCTTGCCGACGTAAGCGCCGAGCGTCGACTGATGGTCGATCTTGCGGAAGGTGATCTCACCGAACGGCGACGGCATGGAGATTCCCTCCGCCGCGGCGATCAGCTTCTCCGGATCGGTCGAGCCCGCCTTCGCCAGAATCGCGGCGGCCGCCTTGATGGTCTGGTAGCCGACGATCGAACCGAGGCGCGGATAGTCGTTGTACTTGGCCTGGTAGGCCTTCAGGAACGCATCGTGCTCGGGCGTCTTGATCGAGTACCAGGGATAGCCGGTGACGATCCAGCCCTCCGGCGTCTCGTCCTTGAGCGGATCGAGATACTCCGGCTCGCCGGTCAAGAACGACACGACCTCGCGGCCCTTGAACAGGCCGCGGGTATTGCCTTCACGCACGAGCTTGACGAGGTCGGCGCCGAAGGTGACGTTTAGGATCGCCTCGGGATTGGCGGCGGCAACGGCCTGCACCACCGGACCCGCGTCGATCTTGCCCTGCGGCGGCCACTGCTCGTCGACCCACTGGATGTCAGGGCGCTTCTCCGACATCAGCTTCTTGAAGACGGCGACTGCGGACTGGCCGTATTCATAGTTCGGCGCGATGGTCGCCCAGCGTTTTGCGGGCAGCTTCGCGGCCGCCTCGACAAGCATCGCCGCCTGCATGTAGTTGGAGGGCCGCAGGCGGAAGGTGTACTTGTTGCCCTTGGACCAGGTGACGGCGTCCGTCAGCGGCTCGGCCGCGAGGAAGAACACCTTCTTCTGGTTGGCGAAGTCGCTGACGGCAAGGCCGATGTTCGACAGGAAGGTGCCCGTCAGCATCGCAACGCCCTCGCTCGACACCAGCTCATTCGCCGCGGTCTGCGCATCCGCCGGCTTGCCGCCGTCGTCCTTGGAGATCACAACCAGCTTCTTGCCGTTGATACCGCCGGCCGCGTTGATCTCTTCGACCGCGAGCTGCCAGCCCTTGCGATAGGGTTCGGTGAACGCCGGCAGCAGCGAATAGCTGTTGATCTCGCCGATCTTGATGTCCTGCGCCACGGCCGAATGAGCCATGCCGCCCGCCAGAAGCGCAAAGGCCGCGCCGACGAAGTAATTTCTAGCTCGCATCCCAACCTCCAGTTTTGAACTCTCTTACGTCTTCTGCGTGATCTCATCGGAGAGGCTGTGCCCGCCTCCCGCTCCGAGTTCTATCTCAAACCGTCCTCGCCCTTTACTTCCGCAACCGTCAGCCCGCCGACGCGCGGCAGCGGACGGCCGCTGTCGGTCACGGCGACCGCGACCATGATCTCGTTGGCGCGCGGTGCGTCGTTGATCTGCACCTCCATGCCGTCGAAATGGCTCCGCACGAAGGCGGCATCCTTGTGCCCGAGCGGGATGTCGAGCGTCGTGCCCGGCCCGCTCCGCTTCTTCGACGACGGGATCAGCGCCGCGCCCTTGCTCAGCACCTTGCGCACCGGCGTGCCCATCTTGGGATGGAGGATCGCGGCGGCATGCTCCAGCTCGCCGTTCTCGCCGACGGCCGCGGCCTTGCCGTAGCTTTGCGCCTTGGCGCCATCGATGCCGAGCGCCGCCACCGCGCGCTTCGACAGAAGCTCGCCCAGTTCCTCGCCGATCGCGATCAGCGGCGAGAGGTCTTCGACATATTTTCCGGCAAAGGGATTTTCGATGACGGCAATCGCCGCCGCGCGCCGGGTCGGCGGCGAGACCTGGCGGCCCATCTCCATCTGCGTCTCTTCGACGACGGTGACGATCTTGCGGATGATCGCGCTCATGCTTCGCTTCCCCGTTCAGGCACAGACCGCGTTCTCCAGCAGAAGCGGACGCGTTCGTTGCCGTTCAATTTCTTTCGGTCCGATGACAAGCATATCACCACAAAGCTGCAAGACGGCACCCTCGATCAATCCGCGATCGAACAATTGACGTGCACATTCCGCGCCAGATTCGAGCGCCATCGCGATCTCATTCTGCGACAATACACCGACATTGCGGGTTACAAGTCGCTCGCCGAGGTCGCTGTCGGGCTGCAGCTCGTTTGCCGGCATCCGGATGATGGCGGGATGCCCGGACAGATCGACGGCATTGGCGATCACCGTCGCAGCCGCATCCGCCTGCGACGCCGTCGCTGCCAGCACTGTCACTGCATCGGCGATCCCGAGCGAAAAGCTGCGGCCGTGCCGTCCGCTGGTCGCGATGCCGCGCACGGGATCATCGGCATCCACCCGCATCGTCCGCATCACGCCGTCGCGATCAGGTCGGTCCATCAGGCCGACGGAGAAATATTCGGCCTTGCCGAGATGAAGCGCGATATCGCCACCGTTGTTCACATAGACACGGTCCAGCGTCGCAGCGCCGATCATGGCACCCAGAATCTCCTCCGCCACGCTCCCGGCAACCGCCGCCATCGGCGTGATAAAGGAATCGGAGGCGTAAGGCGCGACAGCGGCGTGCATCCGACGCGCAACCACGCCCTTCAGCGAAGTGCGCCTGCCGGCGGCGCTCCGCAGCTCCGGCAGTTCGGCGCAGAGTTCGTCGAGCAGCCCGGTCAACCGCCGTGCCGCGGCCTCGTAAGCCGCACGCACATCGTCCGCGCGTCCCCTCGCCTCAACGACCAGATCAATCGGACCATCCTGCAAATGCAGCCGCCGGCCATCAGACAGCAATGCGATTTGCGGGAGCCTCGTCATGACCGCGGTCCCGGGATCGGGTTCTGCCACGGCAGCTGACGCACATCGTCACCGGCCTGCACCTCGGCGAGCGGCTTCACGTAATCCATGTGACCGCCGAGCGCAGCGTAGTCGGACAGCTTCATCGTGAACTCGATCGGGGCGACCAGCGCCGGGGTCGGCACATAGCCGAACGCACCTGACGGCATCTGCGTCACGTCGACCATGTAGGTGATGCCGCCGCCCGGCCAGACATAGACCGGCGCGCCGCCGCTGGTGACGCGCGTCAGCGCATCCTTCACCGACCGTGTCAGCCGCACCGGATTGTCAGTGACGCCCGCGCGCAGCGAACCGCCAGCTCCTGCCATGAACAGCACCGTGCACAGCGCCGGCTCGCAATTCTCCTGGATGCGCTCGACCGAGAACTTCAGGTCGGCAGGCATTTCGGTCTCGACCGGGTTCAGGGCCTCGTCGAGCACGTAATAGGACGAATGCTCGCCGGTGGTGGAGACCATCAGCATCGAGAGACCCGGCTTTGCTTCCTTGGCATCGAACGGCCCGAGGATCGCGAGTGGATCGGAGATGTTGGTCCCACCCCACCCCGTGCCGGGATCGGCGACCTGGAAATAGCGGCCGGGCGTCGAGCGCCGGCCCTTCATCTTGATGCCGGTGTCGGCGATGTCGAGCAGCTTGCCGGCCTGGTGCTCGCTGAGCACGCCGGTGATGTGGTCGTCGACCACGACGACCTCGTCGACCTTGCCGTGCCATTGCTTGGCGAACATGCCGATCGTCGCCGAGCCGCAGCCGACCCGCATGCGCTCCTCTTTCATGCCGTTGACGATCGGCGGCTGGCCGGCCTGCACCACCACGCTCGCGCCGCCGTCGACGGTGAGCTCGACCGCCTTGCAATTGGCGAGATCCATCAGCGTGTCGCAGGTGACGCGGCCCTCCTTCTTGGAGCCGCCGGTGAGATGATGCACGCCGCCGAGCGACAGCATCTGCGAACCGTATTCGCTGGTGGTGACGTGACCGACCGCCTCGCCCTGCGCGCGGACGGTCGCAGTCTCTGGCCCGAGATAGCGGTCGGTGTCGATCTTCACCTTGATTCCGCAATAGGAGAAGATGCCCTCGGTGACGACCGTCACCATGTCGACGCCGTCGACCTCCGCAGAGACGATGAACGGCGCCGGCTTGTAGTCGGGATAGGTCGTGCCTGCGCCGATCGCGGTGACGAAGGTCGAGGGTTCGTGGACGATCTTGCCGTCCCAATCTTCGGTGCGGCTGAACGGGACCAGCTTGCCGCCATGCGAGACCGTGCGCTCCAGGATCACATGCGGATCGACGCGAACGAGCTTGCCGTCGTGGTTGGCGTAGCGATCGCAGGCGCCCGCGGCGCCCGGCTTGATGTAGCACATCACCGGACAAGCATCGCAGCGGATCTTGTCGATAGCAGCGCTCGTCGTTTCCATCACCATGTCAGAGCCAGCGAGACCGCGGTTATCATTCGTGTACGAACGATGGTGCGCGCGCCCCGGATGGCTGTCAAGCGGCGGTGCAGCGCAAAAGATGCGGCTGCTGCATAAAACCTCATTTGCCTATCCGCCCTGTCCACAAAGAAGGCAGTCGCGCTGCAGTGCGGCATGCACGGCTTGCACGTTTGTGTACAAACGGTATCGTCGCGACGTAGATTTTCGCCACGACTTGGATTTCGACACGACTTGGCCGAGCGCTTGGAAACGAGGATGACGCAGACACCGATCCGCCTCACCGTGAACGGGGCGATCCACGAGGTCGCCGCAGCGCCGGAGACGCCGCTGCTCTACGTGCTGCGCAACGACCTCGCGCTCAATGGCCCGAAATATGGTTGCGGCGTCGGCGAATGCGGCACCTGCACTGTCCTGATCGACGGGGCCCCGGCCCGCTCCTGCGTGATCCCCATCAGTGGCTGCGTCGGCCGCGACATCGTGACGCTCGAAGGGCTCGGCACGCGCGACAAGCCTGACGTGGTTCAGCAGGCCTTCATCGACGAGCAGGCCGCGCAATGCGGCTATTGCCTCAACGGCATGATCATGACCACGAAGGCGCTGCTCGCGATCAACCCGCGGCCGACCGAGCAGGAAGCGCTCGCGGCGCTGCGCTACAATCTCTGCCGCTGCGGCGCCCATGTCGAAATCCTGCGCGCCGTGATGCGCGCTTCAGGCCAGCTCACCGAGGCCGTTGACTGATGGCCTCCCCTGCCCCTGATGGAGCTGAGCGCCAATCCGGCTCGCTCGTGGTCGTCCGCACCGTGGACGAGCTCACCTCCGAGACCTTCATCCGCATCACCGCGGATGGATCGGTCAGCGCCTATAACGGCCATGTCGATCTCGGCACCGGCATCCGCACCGCGCTCGGCCAGATCGTCGCCGAGGAGCTAGACGTCTCCTTTGCGCGCGTCGTCGTGGTGCTCGGCGACACTGCGGTGGTGCCGAACCAGGGCGCGACGATCGCGAGCGAGACCATCCAGATCACAGCCGTGCCGCTGCGCAAGGCCGCGGCGCAAGCGCGGCATTTTTTGATCGCGCGCGCGGCCGAGCGACTGGAGCTGCCTGCGGCGGAGCTCGGAATCGAGGATGGCCTCGTGCGCGGCCGCGACAATCGCAGCGTCAGCTATGGCGAATTGATCGGCAGTGAGACGATCCGCCTCGAGTTGGCCGATGACGTCACCGTCAAGGCGGTCGGCGACTATGCCATCGTCGGCCAGTCGATGCCGCGCGTCGACCTGCCCGCCAAGGCCACGGGCGAATTGACCTTCGTCCACGATATCCGCGTCCCCGACATGCTGCACGGCCGCGTGGTGCGGCCGCCCTATGCCGGCGTCGATGCCGGTGCGTTCGTCGGCACCAGCCTTATCGCGGTCGATGAATCCTCGGTGCGTGAAATTCCCGGGCTTGTCGCCGTGGTTCGCATCGGCGACTTCGTCGGTGTCGTCGCCGAGCGTGAGGAAAATGCGATCCGCGCGGCCGAGCAGCTCGAGGTGAGCTGGAAGCCGACGCCGGCGTTGACCGATCTTTCCGACGTCGAGACGGCGCTGCGCGCCAATCCCTCGACGCCGCGCACGCTGATCGACAAGGGCGACGTCGACGCGGCGATATCGAACGCGGCCAAGCCGATGCAGCGCACTTACGTGTGGCCGTATCAGATGCATGCCTCGATCGGCCCATCCTGTGCGGTTGCCGATTTTAGCGACGGCAATATCCGGGTCTGGTCGGGCACGCAAAATCCGCATGTGCTGCGCAGCGACCTCGCGCTGCTGATCGAGCGACCCGAGAGCGAGATCGAGGTGATCCGGCTGGAGGCCGCCGGCTGCTACGGCCGCAATTGCGCTGACGATGTCACCGCCGACGCCTTGCTGCTGTCGCGCGCGGTCGGGCGGCCCGTGCGCGTGCAGCTCACACGCGAGCAGGAGCACGCCTGGGAGCCCAAGGGAACCGCGCAGCTCATCGATGTCAATGGCGGGCTCGATGCCGACGGCGGCATCGCCGGTTACGATCTCGCCACGCGCTATCCTTCGAACGCCGCGCCGACGCTGGCGCTGCTGCTCACCGGGCGCATTCCATCCGAGCCCACCGTGCTCCAGATGGGCGACCGCACCGCGATTCCGCCCTACGATTACGACCACATGCGTGTCGTCGCCCACGACATGCCGCCGATCGTGCGCGCCTCCTGGTTCCGGGGCGTCTCCGCGCTGCCGAACACGTTTGCGCACGAATCCTATATCGACGAAGCCGCGACCGAGGCCGAAGTCGATCCGATCGAATACCGCCTGCGCTATCTGAAGGACCAGCGCGCCGTCGATCTCGTCAACGCGGTGGCCGAGCGCGCGGGCTGGACGCCCCGGCCGGTGCGCGAAGAGAAAGACGGCGAAGTCGTGCACGGGCGCGGTTTCGCCTATGCGCTCTACGTCCACAGCAAGTTTCCCGGCTATGGCGCGGCGTGGTCGGCCTGGGTCGCCGACGTCGCGGTGAACAAGACGACCGGCGATGTCAGCGTGACGCGGGTCGTCGCCGGACAGGATTCCGGGTTGATGATCAATCCGGACGGCGTCCGCCACCAGATCCACGGCAACGTCATCCAGTCCACCAGCCGCGCGCTGATGGAGGAGATCTCGTTCGAGCGCGGCGCGGTGGCCGCGCGGGAATGGGGCGCCTATCCGATCATCCCCTTCCCCGACGTGCCCAAGATCGACGTGCTGATGCTACCGCGGGCGGATCAGCCGCCGCTCGGTGTCGGCGAATCCGCCTCGGTGCCGAGCGCCGCGGCGATCGCGAACGCGATTTTCGATGCCACCGGTGTGCGCTTTCGCGAGCCGCCATTTACGCCCGAACGCATCCTGAGGGGACTGCACGGCGCTGCACCGGCGACGCCGCAGGCCCTGCCCGCGCCCGTTCCGCCGCAGCCGTCGCGCATCTGGGAGAATCCCTTCGCCAAACGCGCCGGCATTGTCGCGACGATTGCGGCGGTTTGCACCGCCGCGATCGGCATCGGCGCAGCGCTGCTGCCGGGACGCGCGATCGCGCCGATCGCGCGACCGGATATATCGGTCTATTCCGCCGCGACAATTGCGCGCGGAGAGCAACTCGCAGCGCTCGGCAATTGCGCTGAGTGCCACACCACGATCAATGGCGCGCTCTACGCCGGCGGCCGCGCATTGGAGACACCGTTCGGCACGATCTACGCGACCAACATCACGCCTGATGTCGAGACTGGAATCGGCGCCTGGTCCTACCCAGCCTTCGAGCGCGCGATGCGCGACGGGCTGCACCGCGACGGACGGCAACTCTATCCCGCCTTCCCGTACACGCATTTTTCGAAGACCAGTGATGCCGACATGCAGGCGCTCTACGCCCACCTGATGGCGCAGCCTGCAGTGCGCGCGACGGCGCCGGCGAACACGCTCGCCTTCCCGTTCAACCTGCGCCCGCTGCTCGCGGGTTGGAATGCGCTCTTCCACCAGACAAAGGAATTCAAGCCCGATCCCACCAAGTCCGAGGCCTGGAATCGCGGCGCTTATCTCGTCGAGGGCCTCGGCCATTGCAGCGGCTGCCATTCGCCGCGCAATGCGTTGGGCGCCGAGCAGCGCAACGCCTACCTCGCCGGCGGCTTTGCCGAGGGCTGGGAGGCGCCGCCGCTGACCTCGCTCTCGCATGCGCCGATCCCATGGAGCGAGGACGAACTGTTCGCCTATTTGCGCACCGGCCATTCGCGCTATCACGGCGTCGCCGCCGGCCCGATGGCACCTGTTGTCCGGGACCTCAAGGCCCTGCCGGACCAGGACATCCGCGCGATGGCGGTCTATCTCAATTCGTTCAACGACGCCGCCGCCGATGCGCCTGCGCTTGCCGCAAAGCTCGAGAGCGCAACGCAGGTCACGTCCGGCTCTTCCACTGGCGCGCGACTCTACCAAGGCGCCTGCGCCGTCTGCCACGAGGTCGGCGGCCTGCCGCTGTTCGGCTCCCGGCCTTCCCTCGCGCTCAACAGCAATCTGCATAGCGCAACGTCGGACAATCTCGTGCAGGTCATCCTGCACGGCATCGCCGAACCCGTGTCGAGCGACCTCGGCTACATGCCCGCGTTCAGAAACAGCATGAGCGACGCGCAGATCGAGGAACTTGTCACCTTCCTGCGCGGCCAATTTGCGCCCGACAAGCCAGCATGGCCCGGCGTCCGCGAGACGATCGCGCGCGCACGGGCGTCAGCGCACTGAGGCAGTACAAAGAAAGGCTTGGCTGGAAGCTCACCTGTGGCCATCCTTCGAGACGCCCGCCTGCGGCGAGCCCTCAGGATGAGGACAGGGTGCGTGGCGCCAGTTCGATAGGCAAAGCTGCCTCAGACTAGCCTCATCCTGAGAAGACCGCGAAGCGGTCGTCTCGAAGGACGAGGCGCTTGCTCGGACCCCGCCAGCTCACCTGCTTTAAGTCACCCGTGCTTCTTCATCTCCACCGGCGGCGTGCCGTGGGTGTGGAAGGACTCGATCGTCTTCAGCCCCCACGCCTGCCCCTTCTTGCGCTCCTCCTCGGTCCACACGATCGGCTTCCAGTCCGGCGCGAGGATCAGGCGGGCGCCGGCATTGGCGACCTCGACGCGGTTGCCGCCGGGCTCGTAGACATAGAGAAAGAAGGTCTGCTGAATCGCGTGCTTGTGCGGGCCGGTCTCGATGTGGATGCCATTCTCCAGGAAGATGTCGGCAGCGCGGAGAATCTCCTCGCGGCTGTCGAGCGCGTAGGTGACGTGGTGAAAGCGGCCGGGCGTGCCGGAATGGTCGAGCGAATAGGCGAAGTCGTAGCTCTTGTTCGACATCGTCAGCCACATCGCGGCTTCACGGCCGTCGTTGAGGACGATCTGCTCGGTGAGGCGGCAGCCGAGGTAATTCTCGAAGAACTCGCGGTTCGCTTTGATGTCGACGGCGAGGCAGTTGAGGTGATCGAGACGGCGGACATTGACCCCGCGCGCAGGAAAGCGCTGCGCCTGGTTCTTCAGCCCGGGTTTCAGCTCCGGCGGCGCCTGATACCATTCGGTCTCGTAATAGAGCTCGACGATGTGGCCGTCGGGATCGCGGCAGCGGAAGGTCGGCCCCTGTCCCATGTCGCCGTCGATCCAGCCGATGTCGAAGCCGGAGCCCTTCAGCGCGGCGACCCGGCGCTCCAGCGCCTGCTGGCTGCGCGCGCGCAGTGCCATGTGCTCCATGCCCGAGGTCTTGGACGCCGTCAGCTTGAGCGAATAGCGCTCGTAATCGTCCCAGCCGCGCAGGTAAACGGAGTCACCCTTCTGCCCGCTGACGGTCATGCCCATGACGTCGACGAAGAATTTCAGGCTCTCGTCGGGCTTGGGCGTTAGCAGTTCCATATGACCGAGATGAGCGAGATCGAGGATCGGTTCGGGCTGCATGGTCTCCTCCACGGCATTGGCTGCGATCCGCCTGACCGGATCTCGCATCCGGATGCAGAGCTGATAGTTGGCTCATGCGTCCGGGCGGCACTGAAGGCCGCGGGTTCATTTGTACTAATGTACAAATGATTAGGTCCCGTCAACAAATCAACGTGTGCAGTTCGGTGCAACCCGGTGCGCACCGCCGTGACCAGCCGTCCTCCAAACAGCCGAGGGAGTGCCCGGATGGTAAAATTTTCCTTAATTGAATTTATGCTCAAAGGCCTGGAAAAGCAGCATTTTTCAGCCGATTCCGGCGCCGAGTATGCATTCGGAACAAACCTATCGACCGAATTGTCGCAGATTTAAGAAAACGCCTGCACCTGCTGCTTAACCGTTTGTCCAGCCCCGGCTCGCATAGTCAGGGTTAAATTCCTCGCTCATGCCAGGTTCATTCATCGTGACATCCTTTGGACGCGTGATTTCGGTCCGCGGATCGCTCGCCCGGGTCGGGCTGCTGGCGGAAAGCCAGATGCCGATCTCGGAAGTTCGGGCAACCGTCGGCCGCTTCGTCAGTATTCGCAGCTCCAGTTCGGTCATCGTCGCGATGATCACCGAGGTGTCCTGCGAGAACCTGTCGAGCAGCGACAATTATATCGCTGTTGCCTCGGTCGACCTGCTCGGCGAGATCCTCAACGCCAGCGACAAGCCGAAATTCCAGCGCGGCGTCACCAACTATCCGACCATCGGCGATGCCGTCGATCTGATTACCAGCCAGGAGTTGCGCACGATCTACGCGCCGACCGGCTCGGACCAGATCAATGTCGGCTTCCTCCAGCAGGACCGCTCCGTCGTCGCCTATGTCGATGTCGAGGAAATGCTGTCCAAGCATTTTGCGGTGCTGGGGTCGACCGGCGTCGGTAAATCCACCGGCGTGTCACTGCTGCTCAACGAGATCCTGAAGGCGCGTCCCAACCTGCGCATCTTCCTGCTCGACGTGCACAACGAATATGGCCGCTGCTTCGGCGACCGCGCGCTGGTGCTCAACCCGCGAAACCTGAAGCTGCCGTTCTGGCTGTTCAATTTCGAGGAAATCGTCGACGTGCTGTTCGGCGGCCGCGCCGGCGTGCCCGAGGAGCTCGACATCCTGGCCGAGGTGATCCCGCTCGCCAAGGGCGTCTACACCCAATACCAGAACGCCGACCGCATCGGCCTCAAGCGCATCGATCCCAAGCAGATCGGCTACACCGTCGACACCCCCGTGCCGTACCGCCTCGTGGACCTGTTGTCGCTGATCGACGAGCGGATGGGCAAGCTCGAGAATCGCTCCTCGCGCATCATCTATCACAAGCTGATCTCGCGCATCGAGGCCGTGCGCAACGATCCGCGCTACACCTTCATGTTCGACAACGCCAATGTCGGCGGCGACACCATGGCCGAAGTCATCAGCCTGCTGTTCCGTCTCCCCGCCAACGGCAAGCCGATGACGGTGATGCAACTCGCCGGCTTCCCGGCCGAGGTGATCGATTCCGTCGTCTCGGTGCTCTGCCGCATGGCCTTCGATTTCGGCCTGTGGAGCGACGGTGTCTCGCCACTGCTGTTCGTCTGCGAGGAAGCGCATCGCTACGCCTCCGCGGACCGCAACGTCGGATTCGGGCCGACCCGCAAGGCGGTGTCACGCATCGCCAAGGAAGGCCGCAAATACGGCGTCTATCTCGGTCTCATCACTCAGCGTCCGGCCGAGCTCGATGCCACCATCATCTCCCAGTGCAACACGCTGTTCACGATGCGGCTTGCCAACGAGCGCGACCAGGCGCTGCTGCGCGCCGCAGTGTCGGACGCCGCCGCGAACCTGCTCTCCTTCGTGCCCTCGCTGGGCACGCGTGAAGTGCTGGCCTTCGGCGAAGGCGTCGCGCTGCCGACCCGGCTGCGCTTCAAGGAGGTGCCCCCGCACCAATTGCCGCGCGGCGAGGCCACCATCAGCAGCGTGCCATCGGTCACCTCCGGCCACGACATGCATTTCGTCAGCGCCGTGCTCGAACGCTGGCGCGGGGCCACCTCGCAGCGCGACGTGCCGAACGATCCGGTGTTTTCGGCTCCGCCCGCCAAGACGCTCTCCAACGTCGAGGCCCCGATGCTGCAGCCCTCGATGGGGCTCGATCCGGACCGCTTCTCGCTTTTGAAGAAACCGCTGCGGTAGCCACTCGCGTTTCCCGGACGCGCTGCAGCGTGCAACGCTGCCGCGCAGAGCCGGGACCCACGCCACATAGACTGCACTCCCGGAAATATGGGCCCCGGCTCTGCAACGCACCGCTGAAGCAGTGCTGCGCTGCGTCCGGCGCACCAGCCTCGCGACACCTCTGGAGCCTCTCGTCCGCATCGACTATGGTCTCCGGCCCCAAGCCGGAATCCATGCCATGACAAAGCCCGCGCAACGCTTCCCCGCCCCCGCCCTCGATACGCTACCCGATGACATCCGCACGCGCCTTCTCGCTGTGCAGGAGAAGAGCGGGTTTGTGCCGAACGTATTCCTGACGCTGGCCTACCGTCCCGACGAGTTCCGCGCCTTCTTCGCCTATCACGACGCGCTGATGGAGAAGGACAGCGGCCTCAGCAAGGCCGAGCGCGAGATGATCGTGGTCGCGACCTCGGCCGCCAACCAGTGCCAGTATTGCGTGATCGCCCACGGCGCGATCCTGCGTATCCGCGCCAAGAACCCGCTCATTGCCGACCAGGTCGCGGTGAACTACCGCAAGGCCGACATCACGCCGCGGCAGAAGGCGATGCTCGATTTCGCGATGAAGGTCTCTGCCGACGCGCAGCGGATTTCCGAGGACGATTTCGCCGCACTCGCGCCGCACGGCTTCAGCGACGACGACATCTGGGACATCGCCGCGATCTCTGCCTTCTTCGCGCTGTCGAATCGGCTGGCGAATTTCACGGGCATGCGCCCGAACGACGAATTCTACCTGATGGGACGCGTGCCGAAGACGTGACGGACAAGACATGACCGGGATGGACTGGCCCGAAATCCTGCTGCGCCTCGGCACCGCGACATTCGCCGGCAGCGCGATCGGCCTCAACCGCGACCTGCACGGCAAGCCGATCGGACTGAAGACGCTCGGCATCGTCGGGCTCTCCACCGCAACCGTCGTGCTGCTCGCGGTGCAATTCGCCGAGCCCGGCAAGATCACCGATGCGGCGAGCCGCGTGATCCAGGGCATCCTGACCGGCATCGGCTTCCTCGGAGCCGGCGTCATCGTCCACGAGAGCGATCGTTTTCGCGTGCGCGGCCTCACCAGCGCGGCCTGCACCTTCCTCGCCGCCTGTCTCGGCATTGCCTGCGGCGCCGGAGAATGGAAGATCGTGCTGGTCGCGCTGGCCTTCACGTTCGTGCTGCTTACGATCGGCCGCCGCGTCGAACGCTGGCTGCATCGCGCCTTCGGCGGCAAGGAAGATCCGCACCATGCGGAGGCTGCGCCGAAGACCGGCTCCCGGGACGGCGTCTAGAATCGCAATCGCCGTCCCCATATCGGCTTCAGCAGTTCGAGCACCGTGAGCACCAGCAATCCCGCGCCGAGCGTGACCATCAGATCGTCCATGTGCAGGGGACCGAACCGGAACAGACTGGACGCAGGCGGCCAGAACAGGGCCGCGGCGAGAATGGACGCGATCGACAGGAATATCCAGAGCAATGCCGGATTCGGACGGAAGAAGGCAGACAGGAAGGACGCGCTGAAGGACCGGTTGACCAGCACCAGCGCGACGATGCAGACGACGAGCGCGATGAAGGCCAGCGTGCGCGCCTCTTCGGGCGGAACACCCCAACGAAGCGCGACGACGAAGATCGCGGCGATCGACACAAATGCAACAACGCCCTGCAAGACGCTCCAGCCGACCAAGGCCCACGAGAACAGCTCAGCATCGGCACGCCGCGGCGGGCGGCTCATGACATCGCGCTCCTCCCGCTCGGCTTCAAACACGAGCGAGCACACGGGGTCGATGATCAGCTCCAGAAACGCGATGTGAACGGGGCCGAGAACCAGAGGCAGTCCGAAAACCAGGGGCAGCAGGGCAAGCCCCGCGATCGGAACGTGGACGGCGAAGATGAAGGCCATGGCCTTGCGCAGATTGTCGTAGATCCGGCGTCCCAGGCGGACGGATGCAACGATGGAGCCGAAATCGTCGTCGAGCAGGACGATCGAGGAGGCTTCGCGGGCAACATCGGTGCCGCGGCCGCCCATCGCGATCCCGATATGGGCCGCCTTCAGGGACGGCGCATCGTTGACGCCGTCGCCGGTCATCGCGACGATCTCGCCGTTGCGCTTCATGGCCTGCACGATCCGCAGCTTCTGCTCCGGCAGCACCCGCGCGAACACGTTCACGTTCCTGACGAGCGCCTCCAGCCCGCCCTCGTCCGCGAGCTTGATCTGCTCACCGGTCGCGACCTCGTTGACGTCGAGCCCGGCCTGCCCGGCGATCGCTAGGGCGGTCGCCGGATAATCACCCGTGATCATGACGACGCGGATGCCGGCCGAACGGCATTCCGCGACCGCCTCGGGGACGTGCGGACGAAGCGGATCGGCCAACCCGACGAGACCGAGAAAGCGAAACGAAAAGCCTTCCTGCGAGTTCGGCAGGGCCTCGCCGTCGCAGGTCGCGGCGGCGACGCCCAGCACGCGAAGACCATCCTTCGCCATCACCGCGACCGCATCCCGCATCGCGTCCTGATCCGCGCCATCCAGCTTGCAGAGGCGCGCGATCGCTTCGGGAGCGCCTTTGGCCGAGGCGAACACTGCCTGGGACGATTGCCAAACCTGGGTCATCGCCAGCAGTTCGGGGCGCAGGCCGTAGCTGCGGATCAAGGTCCGAGCTCCCGGGATTTCATCATCCTCCGGCAGGCTCGCCTGCGTGAACGCGTGCAGGGCCTTCTCCATCGGATCGAACGGTTCGGCCGAACTGGCCAGAGCACTGCAACGCGCCAGCTCGAAAAATTCTGCTCCCACAGGCGCCGCCTGCGACGACGCCAGGCGCACGCTCGCCCCGTCGGGCAGCCTCAGTTCCGCGACCGACATCCGGTTCTGCGTCAGCGTGCCGGTCTTGTCGGTGCACAGCACGGTTGCGGAGCCCAGCACCTCGATCGCGGCCGCGCGCCGCGTCAGCACCCGCGCCTTCGAAATTCGCCAGGCGCCCATGGCCATGAACACCGTGAGGACGACGGCAAACTCCTCAGGTAGCATGGACATGCCGATCGCGATGCCTCCGAGCAGCGCCTGCAGCCAATCCCCGCGCAACGTTCCGTAGAGCAGGACGGCGGCGAGGCTGATCGCCGCGCCCCCGAGAAAGCAAAGCCGCACGAGCCGTGCGGTCTGCTGCTGCAGCCGCGGCGGCTCCTGTTGCAGGCCATGCAGCGACAGCCCTATCTTTCCGATCTCGCTGCGAGGGCCGGTGGCCTCGACCTCGGCAAGGCCCTCGCCTCGCACGACCAGCGAGCCCGAATACACGAACGGCAGGTCATCGCCCCCCGGGCGATGTTCAGCCAAGGCGGCTTTTTCAGTCGAGGACGCTTTGGCGACGGGCGTCTTGATGGCCTGCTTGCGAACCGGGACCGATTCTCCGGTCAGCAGGGACTCGTCGACCGCCAGATCACGCGCGCTGACGAGGACTGCATCTGCCGGGATCCGATCGCCTTCGGCCAGCATGAGGAGATCGCCGCGGACGACGTCCCGGCCCGCGATGCGCCGGCGCTCGCCGTCCCTGACCACGAGCGCTCGCGGACTGGTCAGCTCCCGCAACGCCTCCAGCACGCGCTCGGTGCGGGTTTCCTGCACGATCGTGATCACGACGGAGATGGCGCCGAATGCCACGAGCAGCAAGGCCTCGCGGAGGTCGCCGAGCAGCAGGTAGACCAGCCCGCCGCACAAAAGGAGCGCGAGCATCGGCTCGCGCAGCACATCGAGAACGATGCGCAGCGGCGTGCGCCGTTCGGGCCGCGGCAGTTCGTTGTAACCGTCCTGTTGCAGCCGCAGCCGGGCCTCGGTTTCGCTAAGCCCGGCCGGACTGCCGCGTTCTGCGTTGCTCACGTCTTCGGCCGCATGCTCCAGAGACTTCCAGCGCCCACGACGGCTGTCACGAGCAAGACGGCGACGAAGGTCTGGATGATGGTGAAGTTCAGGGCGTCACGCGCGACGAACAACGCGGTGAGCGCGCCGGCGACGATGAAGACGATGCGAAAGATGAGGCTCATGGTCGTGTCTCCGGCCAGCATGACCTGGAACCGACCTCGCCCTCGCCATCGGGGCGCAACGCTGCTTCGGCAATCATGCAGGCAAACTTTACCCGACCGCAGCGACGCAGATTTGCGGCAGGTCAAGCCTGATCCGGCCACCGCCGCATCTGGCCGGTCGACGGGTGCGACGTGATGTCCACACCGGATCGATCGGCCCCTGCATCGCTCGTGGCGGCAGAGCGCTACGCCGCTAGCGCTTCGCCATCAACTCGAGCGCCGGAGCAAAGCGCTCCGCGAACGTCAACGACTTGGCGTGATGAACCGCGGCAAACGATGCCGAAATTCCTGCCGAAGCGATCGCGAGCAAGAAAATTACGAAAACCAGACGGCGCATTGTTCGCCTCCTGTGTGAGCTCGACTACCCCATAGAAATGGGACGGCTCTGTTTCAGGACGGTGTCATGGGCGCGGAAATTGATTTCACTCAAGCGACTGTGATGGGATTCGGCTTATCAGGGCACAAGCCATCACCAACTAACGATCATCGGCGTGTTTTGCGGCGGAATGCAAGCGGCGATCGGAATGTTACAGCCGCGTCTGCAATCCCAGGCAATGCGACGACGCGGGGCATCCGCTGGAATGTGGAGTCATCGAGGACTATCCAAATGAAGATCGTGATCCAGAAGCTCAATGGCCTGTGGCACCTCATCGTCGGGTCGCACCGGATCCGAACGCCCTTCCTGGACACCCAGGACCGCGCGCTGGTGGTCACCTACGCTCGCCGCGCCTATCCCGGCGCCAGGATCTTCCAGCGCGACTGATGGCATCACGGCTCGCGATTCCCGCCGTCCTAATCGTCGTCCTCCGGACCGCACCAGCCGGGCAGGTAGATCGCGTCCTTGCTCTTGGCTGCGGATATCGCCTTCTCGAGTGCCCTGTCGAAATCGGCCTCCACGACCTTGCGCGAGACCTTTCGGCGCAGGAAGTCGGCCCACAGGAATTCGGAGAACGGCGTGGTGTCCTTGGCGAAGCCGCCCAGGCGGCGCAATTCGCCGGCAAGGCTGCGGAACGGATCGTCCTTGAGATCGGCGACCGATTTCGGCAGCTCGCGGAACCGTCGCCGTTCGCCCTTGGCGTCGTAAGGATAGACCCAACGCTTGTTGTCCATCACGCCCCAGAACGCCTCGCGCTCGACCATGCGGAGGTCGCCAACGATGGTCACCAGCACCTCCTTGACGCCTTCGTCGTGCAGCGCGCGGCCGAGATGATGATGGTCGATCACATAGTACCGCGCATCGGGGCCGTAGACGACGGGGATCATGTGCTTGCCGAGCAGATCGGCCTGCTTCTTCCTGTCGTGCTCGCGCCAGCGCTTGCGCTTCTCCTTGACCTCGCGCATGCCGACCGTCATCTGCGTCGGCCGGAGCGACAGGATCGGGACCGGATGCACTCTCGGCTCGCGCGCGTTGGTCGTGGTCATGGTCGAAGGCCTTTCGGACGGATGCACCTGACGGTTCAGGTTCCCGACTATGACATGGGCCATGCGGCGGCAAAACGTGTTCGCGAGGACACCGAGATCACAAGCCGATGTAGGCGGTGCAACCTTGGTTGTTGTTGCAACGCAACCCTCGTGCCCCGGTATCGGCATAAGGGGCGGTTCCGCAATCGCTCCACACCGGTCCATGCGCAAATAGTGCAAGCGCACGAATGCACGCGGGTATTGAGAAGATTTCCTGCGACGTGTTCATCACGTATGCTATCTGAAATCGTTGCTTTGGAGTGATCCCCGCCCCATGACGACCCAGCGGCCCATAAGCTCTGACGACGAGCACCGGGTGCTCCAGTTCAGGCCGCGCACCTCGCCTTCCCCCGCGGCCCACCGCGGTAGCGGTACCGTGCAGCCGTTGCGTGTCGCGCCCGAACCGCTCGACCTGTCGCGCTATGAGCAACCCCGCGCCGAGCCGGACGATTTCCGCCATCGCATGCTCGCCAACATCGCGGCGCTGGCCTTTACCATCGCGCTGACTGCAATCGGAATTTGGCTCGCGGTCAGCATCGCCGACCTGCGCCGGACCCAGGATTGCGTGCTGATGGGCCGTCGCGACTGCGCCAAGATCACGACGCCGCATATCTAGGCCCGCCTGACCGCCGGCCCCGGCGGTAAGGGACACCCAGCGGGGCATCCCCAGCCCTGTCTCGCCGCCTGCCCGGCTCCATTGAACTCAGGGCTTCGCTCCGATATACGGGCTTTCGACCCGGCCAGAGGGGGGTTGAGGGCGTCATCAGGGGCGCGATGCCCACCCACCGTGCCACTCTGGACAATCTGATAAATACCCGCAATATATCAAAGGCTTAGTGATGTCTTCCACATTCGATCAGGTCGCCACGATCATCGCTGAAACCTGCGACATCCCGCGCGACACGATCACGCCGGATAGTCATGCCATCGACGATCTCGGCATCGACAGCCTCGATTTCCTGGACATCGCATTTGCGATCGACAAGCAATTCGGCATCAAGCTGCCGCTGGAAAAGTGGACCCAGGAGGTCAACGACGGCAAGGCGACCACCGAGCAGTATTTCGTGCTGAAGAATCTGTGCGCCCGCATCGACGAACTGGTTGCGGCCAAGGGCGCGGGCGCCTAAGGGCGCGGTCATGCAACTCGAATACTTCCACATGATCGATCGCATCGTCGACCTCAAGGTCGACGAGAAGACGATCGTCGTCGAAGCCCAGGTCCCCAAGGAGAGCACCGTCTTCGAGGGGCACTTCCCGGGTTACCCCTTGATGCCCGGCGTGCTGCTGATCGAATCGATGGCGCAAGCCTCGGGCTGGCTCCAGCTCGGCGTATTGAAGTTCGAACGCATGCCGATCCTGGCCGCCGTGAAGGAAGCCAAGGTCCGCGGCTCGGTCTTCCCCGGCGATCTCATGAGCATCGAGGCGAGCCTCGTCCATGAAGGATCGGGCTATGCCATGACCGAAGCCAAGATCAGGGTCGGCGGCAAGCTGCGCGCCAATTCGGCGCTGACCTTCACGCTGATCCCCTTCCCCAATGCGGATATCCGCGGCTACATGGCGAAAGTCGCCGAGCGCGTCGGCTTTCCGCAACAGGCCGTATTGCCATGACTGACACTGCTTCGAAGCCCGGCCAGACCGAAGTCTGGATCACCGGCATTGGACTCGCGACCTCGCTCGGCGAGGGCCTGGACGCCAACTGGGCCGCGCTTTCCGAGAAGCGCATCAACGTCGACGAGAAGCGCTTTGCGCCCTACATCGTGCATCCCTTGATGCCGGTCAGCTTCGACAGCCAGATCCCGAAGAAGGGCGACCAGCGCCAGATGGAAGCCTGGCAGCGCATCGGCACCTACGCCGCCGGGCTTGCGCTCGATTCCGCCGGGATCAAGGGCAACAAGGACATCCTGTCCAAGATCGACATGGTGGTGGCCGCCGGCGGCGGCGAGCGCGATCTCAACGTCGACACCGGCGTCTTGACGGCCGAGGCCAAGGGCGCGAACGCGCCCGGCTTCCTCAACGAGCGCCTGATGAGCGATCTCAGGCCGACGCTGTTCCTGGCGCAGCTCTCCAACCTGCTCGCCGGCAACATCGCCATCGTGCACGGGCTCGGCGGCACCTCGCGCACCTTCATGGGCGAAGAGGTCGCCGGCGCCGATGCCGCCCGCATTGCGCTTGCGCGCATCGCCTCGGGCGAGAGCGACATCGCGCTGGTCGGCGGTTCGCACAATGGCGAGCGCAAGGATCTGCTCGTCCTCTACGAATTCGGCGATTTCAACCTCAAGGACAAATTCGCTCCTGTCTGGGCGCGCAAGGACCACGCCGGCTTCGCGCTGGGATCTGCCGGCGCCTTCCTGGTGCTGGAGTCGAAGGCGCATGCGCAAGCGCGCGGCGCCAAGCCGTTCGCCAGACTGACGAGCGTCGTCGCCGACCTCGCCCGGCGCAAGCAGCCCGGCGACATGGCCGCGACGCTGGAGCAGCTGTGGGCCAAACTGCCCCGGCGCGAAGGCAAGGGCGCGATCATCTCGGGCGCGACCGGCGCAGAGCCCGCGACGAGCGAAGAGCATGGCTTCCTGAAGGGCCATGCCGACTTCCCGGTGCGCTCGACCGGCACGATGTTCGGCCACACCATGGAGACGCAATTCCCGCTCGGCATCGCGCTCGCCGCGCTGTCGATCTCGCGCGGTGCGCTATTCCCGCCGAACGATTCCACCGGCACCGAGATTGAAATGCAGGGAGCGCCCACCCAGATTGTGGTGGTCGGAGCCGGACACTGGCGCGGCGAAGGCATGGCGCTGGTCGAGGCAGTTGGCTAGCTCACCCCGGGGGATCGACATGACTGCACCACGCGACAAACTCGGGCGTCCCGTCGTCGTCGTCACCGGCATGGGCATCATGACCTCGCTCGGTGCCGGCAAGGCCGACAATTGGGCCAAGCTCGTCGCCGGCGAATCCGGCATCCGTACCATCACGCGTTTTCCGGTCGACGGCCTCAAGACCACGATGGCCGGCACGGTGGATTTCGTCAGCGTCGATCCGTTCTCCTCCACCGGCCTGTCCGAACGGATGGCTGAGATCGTGACGGAGGAAGCGCTCGAGCAGGCCGGCATCGGCGCCAAGGCCGATTTCCCGGGCCCCCTCTTCCTCGCGGTTGCGCCGGTCGAAGTCGAATGGCCGCAGCGCCGCGAGCTCGGCCGCGCCGTCGGCGCGCCCGACTTCACCTATGACGATTTGCTGCGCATCTCCGGCGGCGGCAAGTACAGCGCCTATCACCACCGCTTCATGTTCGGCTCGGTGGCCGCGTATCTCGCCGAGACCTTCGGCACCAAGGGCTCGCCGATCTCGCTGTCGACGGCCTGCGCGTCCGGAGCCACCTCCATCCAGCTCGGTGTCGAGGCGATCCGCCGCGGCGAGACCGACGCTGCGCTGTGCGTGGCGACCGACGGCACCGTGAATCCGGAAGCCCTCGTGCGCTTCTCGCTGCTCTCGGCGCTGTCGACCCAGAACGATCCGCCGCAGGCGGCCTCCCGCCCCTTCTCCAAGAACCGCGACGGCTTCGTCATGGCCGAAGGCGCCGGCGCGCTCGTGCTGGAAAGCTACGAAGCCGCCACCGCGCGCGGCGCAAAAATCCTCGGCGTGATCGCCGGCTGCGGCGAGCTCACCGATTCCTTCCATCGCACCCGCTCGTCTCCCGACGGCAAGCCGATCATCGGCTGCATGAACAAGACGCTGGCCGATGCCGGCATGACGCCGGACCAGATCGACCACATCAACGCGCACGGCACCGCGACGCCCGAGAACGACAAGATGGAGTTCAACACGACATCGGCCGTGTTCGGCGAGCTTGCGCAGAAGATTCCGGTGACGTCCAACAAGTCGATGGTCGGCCACACCATCTCGGCCGCCGGCGCCGTGGAAGCGATCTTCTCGCTGCTCACGCTCGAGCATCAGCGCATCCCGCCGACGATCAATTACGAGACGCCGGATCCGACGATCCTATTCAACGTCGTCGGCAACAAGGCGCGCGACGCCCGCGTCACCGCGGTGATGTCGAACTCGTTCGGCTTCGGCGGCCAGAACGCCTCGCTGATCCTGACCCGCGAACCGGCCTGACCGGACGCATGGCGCTGATTCCTGTCAGCACGAAGATTCGCGCGCGGAATGCAGCCAAATCGATCGGCGGAAGCCTGATTGGCGCCGCCACCGTCGGCATGCTGCGCACCACGCGCTATTTCGATCCGGCCAAGACCTCGGACTTTTTCGCGCGCGCCGTGAAGCTGATCGGGCCGCGCCTGCGCGAGCACCGCATCGGCCGCGCCAACCTCACCGCGGCATTTCCGGAGAAGTCGGCCGAAGAGATCGAACAGATCCTGATGGGCGTCTGGGACAATCTCGGCCGCGTCGGCGCCGAATTCGCCCATATGGATCACGTCTGGGACTACGATCGCGACCATCCCGAAAACAGCCGGATCGAACTCCCGGCGCGCAGCATCGAGCTGTTCGACCGGATCCGCGACGACGGCAAGCCGGCGCTGATCTTCGCCACGCATCTCGCCAATTGGGAATTGCCGGCGCTCGCCGCCGTCGCGCATGGACTGGAGACCGCGATCCTCTATCGCCGCCCGAACATCGCCTCGGCCGACCGCATCATCCAGGAGATGCGACAGGTCAACATGGGCACGCTGATCCCGGCGGGGCGTGACGCCCCGCTCCGGCTCGCCCAAGCGCTGAAGGACGGCAAGCACGTCGCCATGCTGATCGACCAGTATCTCACCGGCGGCGTCGAGGTCACCTTCTTCGGCCGCAAGACCCGCGCCAATCCGATGCTGGCGCGTCTCCTGCGCCAGGTCGAATGCCCGATCCACGGCGTGCGCATCATCCGCCTGCCGGGTGGCCGCTTCCGCGGCGAGCTGACCGAAGAGGTCCAGCCGGTGCGCGATGCGGAGGGCAGGATCGACATCCAGGGCACGACCCAGGCGATCACCAGCGTGGTGGAAGGCTGGGTGCGCGAGCATCCCGAGCAGTGGCTGTGGCTGCATCGAAGGTGGCGGTAGGGCGCCTATCCGCCCCTCACCGCTCCGGCAATCCTGCGTCCACCATGCCCTGAACGACGCGATCCGCGGCCGCAAGATATACCGGGCTTGCGTTCTTCGTCGGGGGCGCGACATTGAACCTGGTCGTGCCGGGCTGCAGCTTCAGGCCTTCCCTGATCGCCGCCCTCGCCTCGTCGAACCGTCTCGATCGCTGGTAGGCGACCGCGAGCAGCATGTGCGAGCGCCCCGTCGCCGCCGTGATGGCGATCGAGCGTTGCAGCCACGGCACCGCCTCTTCGCCCTGCCCCTTTAGGAGGGTCGCCCAGCCCGCGCCAAGCAGCCAGGTCCAGCGCGAGGTCGGCGGCGTGTCGTAACGGTCGGCTTGCCGAAATGTAGCAAGCGCGTCGTCGAAGCGACCAAGAAAGATTTGCCCGAGTCCGACCAGATAAAGCGCAGACCCGTCCCAGGGGTCGAAGCTCAATATCTTGGCGCACGTGACGAGACTTTCCACGAAATGATTGGTGGCGCTCTGGAAGCGGCAATAGGCCTCGAGCACCGGAATCGAATTGGGCTTCGACCGCAATGCCTGCTCGAGCGTCGCGCTTGCCTTGGCCTCGACCGCAAACGCTTCATCCGAGCTGAACCAGCGCATCTGGATGCCGCGCATCTGGAGCGAGGCGAGCGCAACCGCGATGTCGAGATTGTCGGGGTCGTCAGCGAGCGCCTTCTGCAGCATGGTTTGTGCTGCGCTAAAACGCTCGCGCGTGGTCTGGTTGATCGAGGCGAGCGCCTGCTCGACGGCCACCTTGTCACCGCCCGCCGACGATTTGCGAGCCCGGGACGGCGCCGCACTCGGCTCCAGAATCTCGTTGAGGCGGCGCGCGAGCACATGACCCGCGCCGGCGACGAGCCGGGACTGCGCAAGCTGCGCGTCCGCCTCGTCCGCGCTGACCGACGCCGCGACGACCGACTGAACCTCACCGGTACCAGCCTTGATGACGCGCGCCCGCAACGTCCAGGATTGATCGCTATGCTGCAACTCGCCACGCAGTTCGTAATCGGATGATGCGACGGACGCAGCGGTGCTGTCGCCGCCAGTGGCCGCCAATCGTGGCGCAACCACGCTGATGTTCTGGATCTTGGCAAAACCATCCGTCAGTCGAGCGGTGACCTCGGCGGCCATCACCGCGCCGCGCGGGTCGTTGCTGTCGTCAACGATGGGCATCACGACGAGCCGCGGCGGCGTTCGCTTGAACAGAAGGTCCGGCTTCAGCACCGGCGCGGCAACCGCAAGCCCCACGACGATAACACAGAGAGCCGCAACCGCGGCGACCATGGCCTGCCGGCTCAAACCAAAGACGGCGCGCTGTGGTCTCACGGGCGCGGCGACGACCTCGGCCGGCGGCCGGCGCTCAACCTCCCCCGTTGGATCCGAGCGGAGCCCCTCGGCCTGTGCCGTGACATCTGGCGCAGCCACAACCTCCGTCGCCAGCAGATAGCCGCCGCCGGAGGCGAGCTTGATCAGCTGCCGCCGCTCGTCGCCGAGCGCGGTACGAAGCTCGCGGATGCATTGAAACAGGCTGTCCTCGCCGACATGGACGTTCGGCCAGACCGCCTCCATCAGCTCCTGCTTGCTCAGCACCCGGCCGCCGCTGGCGGCGAACAGCCGAAGCATATCGAACGTCTTGGGCCGAAGCTTGATCGGCATGCCATCGGCCCCGCGCAGCTCAGCGCGCTGCAGGTCCAGCTCGAAGCCGGCGAAACGAAGCAACTTATCCCCCAAAGCGTCTCTCAAGGCGGCTCATATAGTCGAAGTCTACCGGAAATGCCCAAAAATCGGGCCTGAAACGGAAATATCAGAAACTTTCAGAAAGTAGCTACGCCCTTATCAGGACACCCCTCCGCCCCGATGCGAAGAATCCAGTCGAGGACTCGGGACTTGCGTGTTGGGGGACGTTGTGAAGACGGGGAAAGATTATTTCAAAGCGACCCGCCGCCTGCGGGCCGCCCTGCTGACGTCGTCGGCGCTGGCCTTGGCCTGGGCGCTGCCGGCCACCCCATCGCGCGCCGCGTCGGATGGCATCTGGCTCACCTCTCCCGGCAGCAACGATTATGGCACCGCCTCCAACTGGGACAGCGGCTTCGTGCCGTTGGGCACGGCGTCCTTCGGCAGCTCGGACACCACCAGCCTGGCGATTTCAAGCGTCAGCGTCGGCGGCTGGACCTTCAATGCCGGCGCCTCGAACTACACGTTTTACGTCAACGGTCCGTTGACCTTCACGGGTGCCGGCATCACCGTCAACGGAGGCAGCGCCACCATCACCAGCCACAATAGTCTGTATTTCTTCAACAGCAGCACGGCCGGCAGCGCCACCATCATCAACAACGACACCCTGGGATTCTTCAGCAACAGCACGGCGGGCCACGCCACCATCACCAACACCAACGAGCTGGACTTCAACGACGCCAGCACGGCAGGCAACGCCACCATCACCAACAACGGAAATCTGTATTTCATCGACACAAGCACGGCCGGCACTGCCACCATCACCAACAGCGGCAATCTGTATTTCCGCGCCGCCAGCACGGCCGGAAGCGCCACCCTTATCAACAACGCCGGAGGCACTATCGATTTCTCGAACAGCACCGGTCCGAACGGCGACGGCAGGCTGAGCGCCGGCTCGATCGCGGGCGCCGGCACTTACAACCTCGGCGCCAATGAGCTGACGGTCGGCTCCGACAATTCCTCGACCGAGGTCAGCGGCCTCATCTCAGGCGCCGGCGGATCGCTGGTCAAGACCGGCACCGGCACGCTGACCCTGTCGGGCGCCAATACCTATACCGGCGGCACCACGATCAACGGCGGCACATTGCAGCTTGGCAGTGCCGGCGGCATCGGCACCATTCTGGGGACAGTCGCCGTCGGCAGTGGAGCCACATTCGACGTCGTCAACGCCGACACGAGCGGCATCACCAGCATCGCGAACAGCGGGACCACAAACTTCCGCAACGCTACCAGTGCCGGCAGCACCAGCGTCACCAATGACTATCACCTGAATTTCTACAACACCAGCACGGCCGGAAGCGCGACCATCACCAACAACGCCGGCTTGACATACTTCTACGGCACGAGCACGGCCGGCAGTGCCAACATCACCAACAACACCTACGGCCAGCTTAGCTTCAACGACTCGAGTTCGGCCGCAAACGCCAACATCATTAGCGGGTCCTACGGCTTCGTCGGCTTCTACAACTCGAGCACGGCTGGCAGCGCCACCATCAACATCAACAGCAGTGCCGGCACGCTGAATTTCCGCGGCACCAGCACGGCCGGCAGCGCCACCATCACCAACGCCGGATCCACGTTATTTTACGACACCAGCACCGCCGGCAGCGCGACGATCAACAACAGCGGAATGATCTACTTCTACGGTTCGAGCACGGCAGGCAATGCCGTCATCACCAACACCAGCTCAATCGATTTCAACCAAACCAGCTCGGCGGCAAGCGCCAACATCACCAACAACGGCGTCTTGGGCTTCAGCGGTTCGAGCACAGCGGCAAGCGCAACCATCACCAACAACCTTGCGATGTCGTTCGCGGGCGCCAGCGCAGCTGGCAGCGCGACCATCGCCAACACCTATAATCTAATCTTCAGCGGCACCAGCACGGCCGGCAACGCCGTCATCACCAACAATGGCGGCGGCCCCTTCCACAATTCCGTCGGAACGACCTATTTTCGGGACAACGCGACCGCGGGCAATGCGCAGCTGATCAACAACGACCCGAGCGCCGTCTTCGATTTCTCCGGCAGCACCGGTCCGAACGGCGACAATAAGCTCGGCGCCGGCTCGATCGCCGGCGACGGCACTTTTTATCTCGGCGCCAACGCGCTGACAGTCGGCGGCAACAATCTGTCGACCACCGTCAGCGGCGTGATCGCCGATGGCGGCTGGAGCGGCGGAGCCGGCGGTTCGCTGGTGAAGACGGGCACCGGCACGCTGACGCTGACAGGCACCAACACCTACACCGGCGGCACCACCTTCGCCGGCGGAACGGTCAGCGTCTCCTCGGACGCCAATCTCGGCGACCTCGCGGGCGGCCTGACCTTCAACGGCGGCACCCTGCAGATATCAGGCACGACATTCAACGCCTCCGCGCGCACGGTCAATCTGGGGGCCGGCGGCGGTACATTCGACATTGCGGACGCAACCAACAATTTCGTCCTGAGCCAGGGTGTCAGCGGCAGCACGCTGACCAAGTCCGGCGCCGGCACGCTGACCTTGACCGGCGCCGCAAGCTTTTCCGGCGCGACGGTGTCCGCCGGCATGCTGGTGTTCGACGGCAATGCGACGGCCGGCAATGCGGCCATCACCAACAACGCGCAGCTGGTCTTCGCCACCAGCGCCACGGCCGGCAACGCCACCATCACCAACACCAATCAGTTGACGTTCTACGGCAACACCACAGCCGGCAACGCCGTCATCATCAACAGCGGCAACGTGCTGTTCGACGGCGACTCGACGCCCGGCAGCGCGCAGCTCGTCAACATCGCGTCCACCGCCGTCATCAACTTCTTCACCCCCGGCCCGGGCAGCGACGGCAGGATCAGCGCCGGCTCGATCGCCGGCGACGGCCGCTTCGACATCAACGGCGCAGAGCTGACGGTTGGCGGCAACAATCTGTCGACCACCGTTACCGGCGTGCTCACCGGCGACGGAAGCATCACCGGAACATCGCTGATCAAGGTCGGCACCGGCACGCTGACGCTGGCGGGCATCAACACCTACACCGGCGCCACGATCGTGAACGGCGGCACGCTGGCGGTGAACGGCTCGATTGCGTCCTCCAGCAGCCTCACCGTGAACAGCGGCGGCACGCTCGGCGGCACCGGCATCGTCGGCAACACGACGATTGCGAGCGGCGGCACGCTCGCCCCGGGCAATTCCGTGGGCACCCTCACCGTCAGCGGCAACCTCGCCTTCAGTTCCGGTAGTCTCTACAAAGTCGAGGTCTCGACGACAGCCGCCGACCGGACCAACGTCTCGGGCACCGCGACGCTGACCGGCGCCACCGTGCAGGCGGTGGCGATCCCCGGCAGCTTCCGCAGCCAGACCTACACCGTTCTCAATGCGACTGGCGGCCTTGGCGGAACGCAGTTCGCCGGACTGAGCGTGAGCGGCAGCTTCAGCCCCACCCGCAATCCGCACCTCACCTACGATCTGAACAACGTCTATCTCGTGCTCGATCCCGGCACGATCGTGGTGCCGCCAGGCACCGGCGCCAACCAGAGCAGCGTCGCCGGCGCCATCAACAAGGCGGTCGAAGGCGGTGCGACGCCGCGGGCCGGCTTCGATGCGCTGCTCAACATGGGCCAGCCGCAACTCAGCGGCGCGCTCGGCCAAGTCTCCGGCCAGCCCGGCGCCGCCGGCACGCAGGCCTCGTTCAACGCCATGCAGCAATTCGTCGGCATGCTCGACCCGCTCGGCGACGGCGAGCGCGGCGGGGCCGCTGGCGACGGCGGGACGCTGGGCTACGCGTCCACCGGCCCGCGCGACGCCAAGATGCGCGAAGCTTACGCCGCAGTCACGCCACGCGAAGCGAGCGGCGAAGTCATCGACCGGCGCTGGGGCGTCTGGGCCTCCGGCTACGGCGGCGCCAGTACCTTGAATGGCAATGCAGCGACAGGTTCGAGCACCACCACCAGCCGCATCTACGGCACCGTGGTCGGCGCCGACTATCGCGTCTCGCCGGATACGCTGGTCGGCTTTGCGCTCGGCGGAGCCGGCTACAATTTTGCGCTCTCAAATAGCCTCGGCGGCGGCCGTGCCGATCTGTTCCAGGCCGGCCTCTATGCCCGCCACTCGTTCGGACCGGCGTATCTCTCGGCCGCCCTCGCCTATGGCTGGCAGGACGTCACAACCGATCGCACCGTAACGGTGTCAGGCACCGACAAGCTTACCGCCAACTTCAAGGCCAGCACCTTCTCGGGCCGCCTGGAAGCCGGCTGGCGCTTCGCACCCGTTCCCGCCTCCAGTTTCGGCGTGACGCCCTACGCGGCCGCACAAGTCACGACCTTCCACCTCCCCGGCTACGGCGAGACCGCGATCGTCGGCAGCAACCAGTTCGCGCTGTCCTACACGTCGCAGGACACGACGAATGTCCGCACCGAGCTCGGCGCCCGCACCGACCAGCGCTTCCTCGTCAATGACGGCGCGCTGACCTTGCGCGGCCGACTCGCCTGGGCGCACGACACCAACACCAGCCGGCTCGTCAGCGCCGCCTTCCAAACGCTCCCAGGCGCTGCCTTCACGGTCAACGGCGCGCAACCGGCGGCCGACTCCGCGCTGGTCGGTGGCCGGGCCGAGATGAAATGGAAGAACGGCCTGTCGCTCGCAGGCACGGTCGAAGGCGAGTTCTCGCAGAGCACCCAGACGTACACGGGTAAAGGCACGGTGCGGTACGAGTGGTAGATGGCGCTGTGCTCTCGCGATGCGTCGGCAACTAGCGCGGTGTTGCGCCCGAGCGTCAATTAAGCCAAGCCGGAGTGCGACTTAAGCACCGCCACCGCCGGCAGCCCGCAGGTGGCGTTTCTACTGTGCATGGGGTTGTTTTGCGGAATTTGGTTTGTCGGGTGGGATCTCGAACGCCTACCGCCCCGTCTTCACCTTGGTCCAGAGCCGGTTGATCACCCGCTGCGTCGCCGGATCGCGCGCAGTGATCACGAACAGTTTCGCCAGCGTTGCCTCGTCCGGATAGATGTTCCTGTCGTTCAGGATCTTCGGATCGACCAGCTTCTGGCTGGCGAGATTGCCGTTGGCGTAGGACAGGAAGTCCGAGTTCTTGGCGGCGACGTCCGGACGGTAGAGATAGTTGATCAGCTCGTAGGCTTCCCTGACGTTCCTGGCGTCCGCGGGGATCGCCAGATTGTCGAAGAACATCTGCGCGCCCTCCTTCGGAATGGCGAAGCCGATCTCGATGCCATTCTTGGCTTCAGCAGCGCGCGCGCGGGCCTGCATGATGTCGCCGGACCAGCCGACCACGAAGCAGATCTCGCCGGTGGCAAGCGCGCTCAGATATTCGGACGAGTGAAACTTGCGCACCGACGGGCGGACTTTCGCGACGACATCGGCGGCCTGATCCAGGTCGGCCTGCTTGGTCGAGTTCGGATCGAGCCCGAGATAGTTCAGCGCCGCCGGAAAGATGTCGTCGGCGGAGTCGAGCATGTGCACGCCGCAATCCTTGAACTTGGCGAGGTTCTCCGGCTTGAAGACGATGTCCCAGCTGTCGATCCTGGCGTCAAGCCCCAGGATCTGCTTCACCTTGGCGACGTTGTAGCCGATGCCCGTCGTGCCCCACATGTAGTTGGCGGCGTAGACATTGCCGGGATCGTAGGTCGCAAGATGCTTGGTCACCATCGGCCAGGCGTTGGCGAGGTTCCGCAGCTTCGACTTGTCGAGCTTCTGGAAGATGTTGGCCTTGATCTGGCGCTGCAGGAAGTAGGCCGTGGGCACCACGACGTCATAGCCGGACTTGCCGGCCATCAGGCGCGTCTCCAGCGTCTCGTTGGCGTCGAAGGTGTCGTAGACCACCTTGATGCCGGTCTCCCTGGTGAAGTCCTCGAGGACGTCAGGCGCCATGTAGTTGGACCAGTTGTACAAGTTGACGACCCGCTCCTCGGCGGTCGCTGGCGCGGTCCAGAACATCAGCACTGCGGCGGCGAGACCAAGGCGGAATCCCGAGCGGCCGATCGTCGTCATCTCTATCTACCTCTTGCGACCGCGCACCGCGTCCGACAGCCGCTCCAGCGCGGTGTCGAGGGTCGCGTCCTTCTTGGCGAAGCAGAAGCGGACCACCGAGGTCACCGGGTCCTGCTCGTAGAAGGCCGACACCGGGATCGCCGCCACCTTGTAGTCCTTCACGATCCGCCAGCAGAACTCGGTATCGCTCTCGTTCAGCCCGAGCGGCGACAGGTCGACGGTGAGGAAATAGGTGCCCTGCGACTTCAGCACGGGGAAGCCGAGGCTCTCCAGGCCCTTGGTCAGGCGGTCCCTGCTCCGCGTCAAATCCTTGCGCATCGACAGGAAATACTCGTCCGGCTTGCCGAGGCCGTAGGCGACGGCGGCCTGCAGGTTCGGCGCGGTGGTGAAGGTCAGGAACTGATGCACCTTGGCGGCGACGCGCAGCAGCGGCGGCGCGGCGCAGACGAAGCCGATCTTCCAGCCCGTCAGCGAGAAGATCTTGCCGGCCGAGCCGACCTTGATGGTGCGCTCGCGCATGCCGGGAATGGTGATCAGCGGGATGTGCTTGTGCTCGTCGAAGGTGACGTGCTCCCAGACTTCGTCAGTGATCGCGATGACGTCGAACTCCTGGCAGTAACGCGCCAGCAGCTCGAGATCCTCGCGCGGATAGACCACCGCGCTCGGATTCAAGGGATTGTTGAACAGCAGCGCCTTGGTCTTTGAATTGAAGACGCTTTTCAGCATGTCCTCATTCAGCCGCCAATGTGGCGGCTCGAGCCGGACCAGGCGCGGAATGCCGCCGGCCTGGCGGATGATCGGGAGATAGGAATCATAGACCGGCTGGAAGCAGACCACCTCGTCGCCGGGCTGGACCACCGCGAGGATCGCCGAGGTCAGCGCCTCGGTACCGCCGGAGGTCACCATCACCTCGCTCATCGGATCGAGCTTGAGCCCGTGCCAATGGCCGTAATGGGTCGCGATCGCCTGGCGCAGCTCCGGCAGGCCCATCATCGAGGGGTACTGGTTGTAGCCGTTCAGCGAGGCGTCGGCCGCGGCGCGACGGATGTCCTCCGGGCCGGGATCGTCGGGAAAGCCCTGGCCGAGATTGATGGCGGCGTTGTCGCGCGCGGCCTGCGACATCGCCTCGAAGATGGTGACGGGAAGGTCGGCGAAGACCTTGTTCAGCGAGGAGCTCTTGGTCGTCATCGCGGGGTCAGCCACCGACCTTGCTGGGAAGGCCCGCCGCCTTCCAGCCCAGCATGCCGCCGGCCAGGTGCTTGTCGTAAGGCAGGCCCGCCGCCTGCGCCGCGAGCGAGGCCGTCACCGAGCGTTTTCCGGAACGGCACGCGAACACGACGTCCTTGCCTTGGGGATCCGGGATCGCCTTGGGATCGAAGGTCGAGAGCGGCACCACGACGCCGTAGGGATAGGCCTCGGCTTCGACCTCGTTCGGCTCGCGCACGTCGACGAGGAGATAGCGGCCCTCCGCGACACCCTTGGAGACCTCGTCCGGGGTCAGATCCTGCACCTGGTTTGCCACATCATCCTCCAACATCGCGCGTGCCCGCCGGACGTGTCCCGGCCGGCGGCAACCTCGCCTCTCGGCTCACGAAAATCAAGCGCTACAAAGGCTTGAGCCCCGGAGCGCAAGTTAAAGCTAAATCGCAGCGACTTGAAGTGCGGCGTTGGCTGGCCGGCTAGATCGTCACCTGGGTGCCGACCTCGACCACCCGGCCGCTCGGGATCTGGAAATAGTCGGTGGCGTCGTTGGCGGAGCGGCTGAGCGAGATGAACAGCCGGTCCTGCCAGCGCGGCATGCCGGAATGGGCGGCGGGCTTGAGCGTCCTGCGCGACAGGAAGAACGAGGTCGACATGATGTCGAACTGCCAGCCGAGCTTGCGGGCGATCGCCAGCGCCTTCGGCACGTTCGGCGATTCCATGAAGCCGAACTTCAGCGTCACCTTGGAGAAGGTCGGGCTGATCTGCTCCAGCTTGACCCGCTCGGCCGGATCGATCCGCGGGGTCTGCGCCGTCTCGATGGTGAGAATGACGTTCTTCTCATGCAGCACCTTGTAGTGCTTCAGACTATGCATCAGCGCGGTTGGCGCGCTGAGTGGGTCCGAAGTCAGGAACACGGCGGTGCCGGGCACCCGTTGCGGCGGCCGCTTCTCCAGCATCGCCACGAGATCGGCGAGCGGGAACTCGAGCTTGCGCGATTTCTCGAACAGCAGCCGGCTGCCGCGCCGCCACGTGTACATCAGAATGATCATGAGCGCGCCGAGCGCCAGCGGTACCCAGCCGCCCTCGAACACCTTGAGCAGGTTGGCGGCCAGGAACGTGAGGTCGAGGAACAGGAACGGCGCGATCAGCGCTCCGGCCGCGAGCGGCGACCAGCGCCAGACCTTCCAGATCACCACGAAGCCCATCATCGCCGTGACCACCATGGTCCCGGTGACGGAGATGCCGTAGGCGGACGCCAGCGCACTGGACGAGCGGAACAGCAGCACCAGCAGCACCACCGCGACCAGCAGCAGCTGGTTGATGCGCGGGATGAATATCTGGCCGGAATGGGCTTCCGACGTATGGCGAATTTCGAAGCGGGGCAGCAGGCCGAGCTGGATCGCCTGGCGCGTCAGCGAATAGGCGCCGGTGATCACCGCCTGGCTCGCGATGACCGTTGCGGCGGTAGCCAGCACGACCATGCAGCCGCGGAAAAAGCCTTGCGGGAAAAGCTGGAAGAACGGGCTGACGATGGCGCCGGGATCGCCGAGCACGAGCGCGCCCTGCCCCAGATAGTTCAGCGCCAGCGACGGCAGGACGATGAACAGCCAGGCGGTCTGGATCGGCCGCTTGCCGAAATGGCCGAGGTCGGCATAGAGCGCCTCGGCGCCGGTGACCGCCAGGAACACCGCCCCCAGCGTGACGAAGCCGATGATGCCGTGGTGGAGCATGAAAGAGACCGCATAGAGCGGGTTCAGCGCGTACAGGACTTGCGGCTGCTGGATGATCGGATGGATCGCCGCCACGGCAAGGACCGCAAACCAGACGCACATGATCGGCCCGAAGAAGGCGGCGACGCGGGCGGTTCCGCGCGACTGCACGGCGAACAGGCCAACCAGGATGATCACGGTCAGCGGAACGACATAGGGCTCGAAGTGCAGGGTGATGTCCTTCATGCCTTCGATCGCCGACAGCACCGAAAGCGCCGGGGTGATGACAGCGTCGCCGTAGAACAGGGCGCCCGAGATGATGCCGAGCAGGACGATGGTCGCCCCGCGGGTACCGACCGCGCGCTGGGCCAGCGCCATCAGCGCCAGCGTGCCGCCCTCGCCGTTGTTGTCGGCACGGAGCAGGATCACGACGTATTTGAGCGTGACCACGACGATCAGCGCCCACAGGATCAGGGAGAGCACGCCGAGCACCGCAGCCGGCGTCGGCACCCCCTCCGCGCCCGAGGCAGCCATCACCGCTTCGCGGAACGCGTAGAGCGGGCTGGTGCCGATATCGCCATAGACCACCCCGATGCTGCCGAGCGTCAGCGCCCCGAAGCCGGCGGTCGTGTGGGCGTCGCCATGCCCATTGGCCGCCGCCGTTTCCGGGGCGGAAATCGCTATGTCATTTGTCATGGGAGAGCCCGATGGCCTCTAAAATGCTTCACTGCACAACGGCGGAAGAGCGCGCGGCTTATAGTCCTGCGCTGCTGGCATAGCCTAGCCCGATTCCGGGTCCTTGCCATGCAATTTCCGCATGGATGGGTCAGTTCCGTTCAAATAGTGACCTGGGTTCCGACTTCAACCACGCGCCCGGTGGGAATCTGGAAATAGTCGGTGGCATCGTTGGCCGACCGGCTGAGCGCAATGAACAGATGGTCCTGCCACAGCGGCATGCCCGACTGCGCCGACGCCTTCAACGATCTTCGTGACACGAAGAACGACGTGGACATGATGTCGAACTGCCAACCCTGCTTGCGCGCGATCGCGAGCGCCTTGGGCACGTTCGGCTGCTCCATGTAGCCGAAGCGCAGGCGGACTTTCGAGAACTTGTCGCTGATCTTCTCCATGCGGAACCGCTCCGCGAGGTCGACCCGCGGCGTATGCGCGGTCTCGATGGTCAGGACCACGTTATGCTCGTGCAGCACCTTGTTGTGCTTGAGATTGTGCAAGAGCGCTGTCGGCACGAAGGCGGGATCGCTGGTCAGGAACACCGCGGTGCCCTTGACGACGTGCGGCGGCCGCTTCTCCAGGCTGCGGATCAGATCGTCCAGCGGCACCTCGATCCGGCGCGTCTTCTGGATCAGGATCCCGGAGCCCTTCCGCCAGGTCCAGATCGTTCCCGCCATGGCCACGCCGAACAACAGTGGCACCCAGGCGCCCTCGAGCAGCTTCAGGAGATTGGCGCTGAAGAAGCTCAGATCGACGATGACGAAGGGCACGATCACGGCCGCAGCCGTCGCGGCGCGCCAGTTCCACAACTTCCAGATCACGACGAAGCCCATGATGCCGTCGGCGACCATGGTGGTGGAGACTGCGATGCCGTAGGCCGAGGCCAGATTGCTGGGGGTGTGGAACAGCAGCACCAGCAGCATGACGCCGATCAGCAGCAGCCGGTTCACCCGCGGCAGGTAGATCTGGCCGGCGTGAGTCTCGGAGGTGTAGCGAACCTCGAAGCGCGGCAGGAGGCCGAGCTGCACCGCCTGATAGACCAGCGAATAGGCGCCGGTGATCACCGCCTGGCTCGCGATCACGGTCGCGGCGGTCGCAAGCCCGACCAGCGGCAGCACCAGGCTCTCGGGCACCATGCGATAGAACGAGTGTTCGATCGCGCTGGGATCGGACAGCACCAGGGCGCCCTGCCCGAAATAGTTGATCAAGAGCGCGGGCAGCACGAAGAACATCCAGGCCGACTGGATCGGCTTGCGGCCGAAATGTCCGAGATCGGCGTAGAGCGCCTCGCCACCGGTGACCGCCAGAAACACGGCGCCGAGCGTCACGAGGCCGATCGTGCCGTGCGACAGCACGAACTGCACGGCGTAATAGGGATTGATCGCCGCCAGCACGGACGGGTCATCGGCAATGTGGACGGCCCCCATCACGGCGATGACGGTGAACCAAACCACCATCACCGGCCCGAAGGCCGAGGCCACCAGCGCGGTCCCCTTGCTCTGCACCGCGAACAACAGCACCAGGATGAAGACGGTGAGCGGCACGACATAGTGCTCGAGCGCGGGCGCCGCGAGCTTCAGGCCCTCGACCGCCGATAGCACGGAGATCGCCGGCGTGATCATGGAATCGCCGATGAACATGGAGGCGCCGACCACGCCGAGGGCGAGCAGAAACCAGCTCCGCCGCCCGAGTGCGCGCTGCCCGAGTGCCATCAGCGAGAGCGTGCCGCCCTCCCCGTTGTTGTCGGCGCGCAGCAGCAGCAGGACGTATTTGGCGGTGACGACGATCAGCAGCGCCCACAGGATCAGCGAGAGCACGCCGAGCACCATGACGCGTGAGACCGGCGCACCATGGGCGGCGCCCCTGACGGCCTCATGGAATGCGTAGAGCGGCGAGGTGCCGATATCGCCGAAGACGACGCCGATGCTCCCGAGCGTAAGGGACCAAAAGCCCGAGGTGACCGGCCCGTCCTGGGTCTCGGCCTGTGTGATGCTCGCCGTCATGGAGGTGGAAAACGCTTCTTCCCTGGAATTGATCCGGCGCCTTTTGACGCTTCCGCCGCGCCTGTCAATCGGCCCATCACCATAGCAGGTGCCGAGACGGATGCTGTGACGGCGCGGCCACGTTCGTCGCCAGCGTGACGACATGCCTCAGGTAAGATGGTAGCGCAAGGGGCTTAGGGCTTCAGATTCGGCGGCAGCGGCGGATCCTCGCGCATCAGGGTGATGGTCACCCGCCGGTTCGCCGCGAGCGAGGGATCGTCGGGAAACAGCGGCTGGGTGTCCGCCTTGCCGGAGACGGCGAAGATGTGAGACGGCGGCAGGCCCTCGCGTTCGAGGATCTGACGCACCGCATTGGCGCGGTCGGCCGATAGATCGAAGGCGCCGTAGTCGCTGCGGTTCGGCACGAAGCCGGCCGCGGTATGGCCGGCGATGGAGACGCGCAGCGGCGTGGCCTTGAGCGGGATCGCGAGCTTCTCGACGAGCCGGCGGGTGCGATCATAGGGCACCTTGGAGCCGTCGGCGAACATCGAACGGCCGTCCTGGTCGACGATCTCCAGGTTGAGGCCCTGCTTGGTCTCCTCGAACATGATGTGCTTGGATATCTCGGTCAGTTCCGGCATGTCCTGTAGCGCCTGCCTCAGCGAGGCGGCGGCCAGCGCGAAGTTCCGGTCGACCTTCATCCTCGCGCCCGATGTCTTGTCGTGATCCTCCTGATCCGGCGTCGGCGTGTTCGACGACTCTTCTGGCTGGATGTGGTCGACGTTCTTCAGCCGCGCGCGGGTCGGCAGGCCGTCGGATTCGATGATGCCGGCGTAACGGGCTTCGCTCTGGACGCCGAAGGCCTCGCGCATGGAGCCCGCAACGATCTTCAGCTTATTGGCGTCCTGGGTCGAAAACGCGACCAGCATCACGAAAAACGCCAGCAGCAACGCCATCAGATCGGCGAACGTCACGAACCAGCCATGGCCGCCGTGTGCTTCTTCGCGCTTCTTCTTTGCCATCGGTCAGACCCCGGCGCAGTCGCTACGCCGGAACCGGCTCGCCTTCGGCATGGCGATGCTTCTCGGGCAGATAGGCCAGCAGCATCTCGCGCACCAAAGTCGGGCTCTTGGAATCGCGGATCATCAGAATGCCGTCGATGATCAGCGTACGATTGGTTTCCTCGTCGATCAGCTTGGTGTGCAGCTTGTCGGCGATCGGCAGACAAATCAGGTTCGCGACCAGCGCACCATAGAGCGTGGCCAGCAGCGCGGTCGCCATGAAGGGGCCGAGCTTTGAGGGATCCGACATGTTCGAGAACATCTGCACCATGCCGATCAGCGTTCCGATCATGCCGAACGCGGGCGCGCAGTCGCCGACCGCGCGGTAGATCTTGCTGCCTTCGTTGAGATGCAACAGGAAATTGTCGCGATCGCGTTCCAGATTGTCTCTGATGAAATCGAGGTCGTAACCGTCGGCGACGTAGCGGATGCCCTTGGCGAGGAACGGCTCGTCGGTCTCGACCTTTTCCAGTCCCACCGGTCCCTGCTTGCGGGCAATCTCGGCGATGCGGGCAAGCTCGTCCACCAGGTCATGCGCCGACAGCCGGCTCATCGTAAAGGCAAACTTCATTCCGAGCGGCAGGCCGTGCATCAGCACCGACAGCGGAAAACGGATCATGGTCGCGGCGGCGGAGCCGCCAAAGATGATGATCATCGCATGTTCACTGATGAACATGTGCAGATCGCCGCCCATCAGCACCATGGCCACAATAACGGCTAATCCGCCCGCGAGTCCGGCGCCTGTCATAATGTCCATGGCATACTCCAACGCGTACGCAACAACGGCCATCCTGGCCGCTGGCGCGGCCCAACCCCGAACCGCATCAGGAACCCTAGAGCGCCGCCCTTAAAGCCGCGTAAAGGTTAAGTTCGGACAGCGTGGTAGCCGCGCTTGCGAGCGCCGAATTGCCGCCCGGCGATAGGAATTTCAACCGTTCGCTAACCATGTCGGCCGCAACAGGCCGCGCTGCGGCTGCGGCCCTGCGCCACATCGAAGCCGTGGATCGTTTGCTGTCATGTAGCAGCGCGGTATGCCCGTGGCGGGAGCCATCGCAATGTTGACGCTGTTCAGTCTTCTCACCGCGGTGCCGGCGGTGCTGGCGCTTCACCTGCTCGAGCCGGAACTCGTCCTGCCGGCATTCAGCGCTTTGCTCTTCGTCGAAGCAGCGTTCGCCGTGATTGCAGCGCGATTGATTCACAGCACCCACAGCGCAGACGACATCACGCTGTGGGATCTCGCAGGCGGCTTCACCTTGATCGGATGCGCCGCCGCGGTGCTCGGTGAGCCCGATCAGGCCGCACTGTTTCTGACCGAACAGGGCGGCCCTCGGCAGGCATCATCGCCGTAAGCTCAGTGAATCTCCGCCGAGCGCTTCAGTGCGGCCTTCAGCTTCTCCAGCGAGAAGTCGGGGCTGCGGGCGATCTCGAGGATCGGCGTCTCGCGGCGGCCGCAGAGCTCGGCGGCCTCGGGCAGCTTCGCCGCAATGTCGAGCGGAATCACGATCGCGCCGTGCTGGTCGGCATGGATCAGATCGTCGGACTTCACGGTCATGCCGGCAACGCGCACCTCGCCGCCAAAGCTCTCCGCATGCACCCAGGCATGCGACGGGCCGATCGAGCCCGCCAGCGCCTGGAAGCCAGGGGCCCATTGCGGGATGTCGCGGATCGAGCCGTCGGTGATGACGCCGAGACAACCGAGCGCCTTGTGGACGTTGCTCTGCACCTCGCCCCAGAACGCGCCGTAGCCGACATCGGGGCCGTCGATGTCCTGGATCACCGAGATGCGCGGACCATGGCCGGTGCCGACATATTCGTAATATTCGATGCGGCGCTTCGACTGCTCTTCGGCGGGCAGCGAGGATTTCAGCACCGAGCGGATCGCGACCGTGCGGGCATACCCGACGATCGGTGGCAGGTCGGGAAACGGGCAGACCAGTTGCTTGGTGGTGTAGCCGATCAGCCGGCGCTCGGGCGCCACGATCTCCATGGCATTGCAGATCGTCGGCGTGTCGTAGCGGCCCAGCGCTTCGAGGACGGAAGCGGGCAGCGGCCCGGTCGCTTTTTCGGTCACGGCGTTCTCTCCCAGATTGGCGGCTGATTGACGCGATGCCGCCGTCACAGGGCGATATAGCCGAGATCGGGTCTCAACCCAACTCGGGGGGCCTCATGGCAGATATCCGCGTGCCGCCGCTCAGTGCAGCCGTCCGGGCCGGTCGTCGTCGTCGGGCGGCTCCGATAAATTCGCCAGCGTCGGTGCCGATGGTGGCGAGGTGACCTCGCCTCCCGAGGGCCCGGTCGCCTGCATCGCGCGCGCCTGGTCGCGATAGGATTTGTAGCCGGGCGGCAAAGCGAGAAGATACAGCACCGTGCCGATCGACAGCACATGCCAGGGATAGGCGATCAGCAGCGCGATGAAGACGATCACCGCGACGAATGCCGGCAGCACCAGTTCCGGCGGCACGCGCATGCGCTTGGTCTTGCCGGAGAACACCGGCAGGCGCGACACCATCAGGAAGGCGATCAGTAGGGTATAGGCTGCCGTCAGCGCGGCGGGCCAGCGGCCGAGGTCGAGGAACGCGACATAGATCGGCAGCAGCACGGTGATCGCGCCGGCCGGCGCCGGCACGCCGGTGAAGAAATTGGCCGCGAAGGCCGGCTTGTTCGGATCGTCCATGGTGGCATTGAAGCGCGCCAGGCGCAGGCCGCCGGAAATCGCGAACACCATGGCGGCGATCCAGCCGGCATTGCCGAGCTCGTGCAGCTGCCAGAAATACAGCATCAGCGCGGGCGCGACGCCGAAATTGACGAAATCAGCGAGGCTGTCGAGCTCGGCGCCGAACTTGGACTGCCCCTTGATCATGCGCGCGATGCGGCCGTCGATACCGTCGAGGGCGGCCGCGAACACGATGGCGTAGACGGCGAGCGACATCCGCCCCTCGATCGAGAGGCGGATCGAGGTCAGGCCGGCGCAGATCGCCAGCAGCGTGATGACGTTGGGCACCAGCATCCGCACCGGAATCGGGCGGAACCGCCGGCGGCGCACATCGGGGTCTTTGAAGTCATAGGGCGTCATCGCGGGTCCTCACCTCGATGCGAGATATAGCAAGCCGCGTTCCCCTCCGCCATTGGGGCGGGAGGCCCCCACAGGCCTGGTTAATTGGCGCGGAAGGCGCGGCTGGGGTCGTCGCCAGCAAGATCGGCCAAGATCGTCTCGCCGGCGATCGCGGTCTGCCCTTCCGAGACCAGCGCTTTGGTCCCCACAGGCAGATAGACATCGAGCCGGGAGCCGAAGCGGATCAGGCCGAAGCGCTCGCCGGCGCCGATCGCCTGGCCCTCCCTGACGAAGCAGACGATGCGCTTGGCGACGAGCCCTGCGATCTGCACCACGCCGATCCGCGCCGCCGGCGTCGAGATCACCAGCGAGTTGCGCTCATTGTCCTCGCTGGCCTTGTCGAGCTCGGCATTGATGAAAAGGCCGGGCCGGTAGGCGATGCGGTCCACCCTGCCCGCTACCGGAGCGCGGTTCACGTGGCAGTTGAACACGCTCATGAACACCGAGATGCGCGGCAGCGGCCGGTCGCCGAGCCCGAGCTCGGCCGGCGGCAGCGCCATGGTGATCATCGAGACGCGGCCGTCTGCCGGCGACACCACGAGCCCCTCGCGCACTGGCGTCACACGGACGGGGTCGCGGAAGAACAGCGCGCACCACACGGTCAGGATCGTGCCGATCCACCCCAGAGGCGACCACAGCCAGAACAGGACGAGGCTTACCAGCGCAAAGCCGCCGATGAAGGGATAGCCCTCCTTGTGGATCGGCGGGATCTGTCGCTGGATCGAATCGAGAATGGACATCGCTATCTGCCGCTCGGGGTTAATGGCGCGGGTCGTCGCGCGGGCCTCTTTAGGCCAGAGTTGGGACCGGAGACAAGGTCACACCGCTGCCGCAGGCGCCGTCAGGGCGTCGTCGACCGGCGGCGGCTCCCGGTTGGGCGCCTCGCTGGTATCGGCCATCTTGGCCAGTTTCTCGCGGGCAGCCTCCGCCTCACGCTGCCTGTTCCACATGCTGGCATAGAGACCGCCATGCGCGAGCAGCTGGGCGTGGGTCCCCCGCTCGGCAATGCGGCCCTGGTCCAGCACGATGATCTCATCGGCCCCGACGATGGTCGAGAGCCGGTGCGCGATCACCAGCGAAGTGCGGTTCTTCGCCACGCGGTCGAGCGCGCCCTGGATCTCGTGCTCGGTATGGGTATCGAGCGCCGAGGTCGCCTCGTCCAGCACCAGAATCGGCGGCGCCTTCAAGACGGTGCGTGCGATCGCGACGCGCTGCTTCTCGCCGCCCGAGAGTTTCAGCCCGCGCTCGCCGACCTGGGTCTCGTAGCCCTTCGGGGCCATGCGGATGAAACGGTCGATCTGCGCAAGGCTCGCCGCCTCCTCGACTTCGGCATCGCTGGCGTCCCAGCGACCGTAGCGGATGTTGTAGCGGATGGTGTCGTTGAACAGCACGGTGTCCTGGGGCACCATGCCGATCGAGGCACGGAGTGAATCCTGAGTCACCGCGCGGATGTCCTGGCCGTCGATCAGGATCTTGCCGCCGGAGATGTCATAGAGGCGGAACAGAAGGCGCGAGATGGTCGACTTGCCTGCGCCCGAAGGGCCGACGATGGCGACGGTCTTGCCGGCGGGCACCTCGAAGCTGATGCCCTTGAGGATCGGGCGCGTCGGCTCGTAGGCGAAGCGCACGTCCTCGAAACGAACGATGCCGGCAGAGATGACCAGCGGCCTGGCATCGGGCGCATCCTTGATCTCGGCCTCGCGGCCCAGCACATTGAACATCTTCTCGATGTCGATGATCGCCTGTTTGATCTCGCGATAGACCATGCCCATGAAGTTCAGCGGCTGGTAGAGCTGGATCATCATGGCGTTGACCAGCACGAAATCGCCGACCGTGTTGGTGCCGTTGCGGACGCCGATCGCGCACATCAGCATGGTTGCAGTCAGCCCCAGCGTGAAGATCACCGCCTGTCCGGTGTTGAGGACGGCGAGCGACGTATAGGCTTGGATGCTCGACTCCTCGTAGCGGGCGACCGACTTGTCATAGCGCTGCGCCTCGCGCGCCTCGGCGCTGAAATATTTGACGGTTTCGTAGTTGAGCAACGAGTCGATCGCCTTGGTGTTCGCCTCGGTGTCGGAATCGTTCATATTGCGGCGGATGCCGATCCGCCACTCCGTCGCGACATAGGTGTAGTACATGTACACCGTCACCGTGATCAGGGTTGCGACCACGTAGCGCCAGTCGAACTGCCACAGTAGCACCGCGAGCAGCAGCGAGACCTCGACGATGGTCGGGATCAGCTGGAGGATCACCATGCGCACGATGACCTCGATGCCCTCGCGGCCGCGCTCGAGCACGCGCGTCAGGCCGCCGGTCTTGCGCTCGAGGTGAAAGCGCAGCGAGAGCTCGTGCATGTGAATGAAGGTGATGGTCGCAAGCTTGCGAACCGCATGCATGGCCACGCGGGCAAAGATGCCGTCGCGCCATTGCGTCAACACCGCCATCACGATCCGCATCACGCCGTAGCTCGCGGTGAGCAACAGCGGCGAGGCGATCACCCAGAGGTGCCAATTGTCCGCCTGCACCGGCGCCGTGTTGGCGCCGGTCAGCGCATCGGTCGCCCATTTGAAGCTGAAGGGAACCGTGAGCGTGATCAGCTTGGCGGCGAGCAGCAGCACCATCGACCAGACCACGCGCATCTTCAGGTCGAAGCGGTCGCCCGGCCAGATATAGGGCCACAGATGCGCCAGAGTGCCCATCAGCGTGGCGCGTTCCAGCGGTCCGCCGGCCGGCTCGGGCGCCTCCGAGCCATGGGGCGAATGGGGAGGATTCATCAAAACAGCCTGAAAGCCCACCGAATGCGGGCTGCGTTGCGATTAACGATTTCGCTCGTCATATAGAAGCTTCCGAAGGCGAACGCACCCCGCCAGATGGCGAATCTTCGATTGTTTGTCGCCATTTACCGGTAAATTCCCGGGAGTATCGAATCACCGATTGGGCTTGACGCCTCTTCGCTGCAATGCATCATGGCACCAATGAGCACGATCAAAACCGTCTGCGTCTATTGCGGCTCCGGCCCTGGAACCAATCCCAACTTCATCGAAGCGGCGAAGGCGCTTGGCAAATCGCTGGCGGACAACAAAATCCGCCTCGTTTATGGCGGCGGCTCGCTCGGCCTGATGGGGGCGGTCGCAACCTCGGTGCTGGATCACGGCGGCACCGTCACCGGCATCATCCCCGACTTCCTGCGGATGCGCGAGAACGCGCTGACGCGCGTGCAGGAGATGGTCGTCACCCCCGACATGCACGAACGCAAGCGGCTGATGTTCGAACGCTCCGATGCCTTCGTCGCCTTGCCCGGAGGCCTCGGCACGCTCGAGGAGCTGGTCGAGCAGCTGACCTGGCAGCAACTCGGTCGCCATGCCAAGCCGGTGCTGCTCGCCAATGTCGACAATTTCTGGGAGCCACTGTTCTCGCTGGTGTCCCACATGCGCCAGACCCAGTTCATCCGCGCCGGTCTTTCCGTCGATATCCTGAAGGCGGACAAGATCGAGGAGATCGTCCCGCGGCTCCGCGCCGCGGCCGCGCAGATCCCCGACAGCCAGCGCGATCTCGCGCCGGACGTGGCACGCAAGCTGTAGCGCCCTACTCTGCCGGAAACGTCACCGCCTCGATGCGATTGCCGTCGGGGTCGGTGACGAAAGCCGCGTAATAACGCACGCGATCATGCGGACGGATGCCGGGCGCACCGTCCGAGGCGCCGCCGGCGGACAGCGCTGCGGCGTGAAACGCATCGACCTCGCTTGTCGTCTTCGCCCGCAGGCAGATATGCACGCCGCTCTCGGGGGCGACTGGCGGCATGGCTTCGCGCAGATTGATCCAGAACTCCGGATAGGCCTTGCCGAAGCCGACGGTCCGCGGTCGGGTGACGAGACGCGCGAGTCCGAGCGCTCCCAGCGCGGCCTCGTAGAAGCGAGCGGAGCGATCGAGATCGCTCACGCCGACGGAGATGTGGTCGATCATGGTCCCGCTCGTCCCCTACCGCTCGTAGCCCGGATGAGCGAAGCGACATCCGGGAAAGTCTATCGGCGCGGCATATACCGTCCCGGATATCGCTTCGCTCATCCGGGCTACATCTTTCTCACGCCGGCGCGCCCGACTTCACGAGCTTGTAGATCACCGAATCCATCAGCGCCTGGAACGAGGCGTCGATGATGTTCGGGGAGACGCCGACCGTGGTCCAGCTGTCGCCGTTCTCGTCCTCGCTCTCGATCAGGACGCGCGTGACCGCGCCGGTGCCGCCGTTGAGGATACGCACGCGGTAGTCGATCAGCGTCAAGCCCTCGATGTATTTCTGGTACTTGCCGAGATCCTTGCGCATGGCGACGTCGAGCGCGTTGACGGGACCGTTGCCTTCGGCAGCCGAGATCAGATGCTCGCCGGCGACGTCGACCTTCACCACGGCCAAAGCGACGGTGACGCGCTCGCCATGCGAATTGTAGCGCTGCTCGACATTGACGTCGAACTGCTCGACCTCGAAATAATGCGGCACCTTGCCGAGCGTGCGGCGCGCCAGCAGCTCGAACGAGGCGTTGGCGGATTCATAAGCGTAGCCGGCCGCCTCGCGCTCCTTCAACTCCTCGACGAGGCGCGTCAGCTTCGGATCGCTCTTCTCGTAAGGGATGCCGGCGCGGTCGAGCTCGGCGATGACGTTGGACCGTCCGGCCTGGTCCGAGACCAGGACCTTGCGGTGGTTGCCGACCGTCTCCGGCAGCACGTGCTCGTAGGTCTGCGGGTCCTTCAGCACCGCGGACGCATGGATGCCGGTCTTGGTGACGAAGGCGCTCTCGCCGACGTAAGGAGCGTGCCGGTTCGGCACGCGGTTGAGCATGTCGTCGAGCGTGCGCGAGACCTTGACCAGCGTCGCCAGCTTCTCCGTCGTGACCCCGATCTCGAAGGCGTCGGAAAACGCCTGCTTCAGTTTCAGCGTCGGAATCAGCGAGCACAGATTGGCGTTGCCGCAACGCTCGCCGAGACCGTTCAGCGTGCCCTGGATCTGCCGTGCGCCGGCACGCACCGCGGCGAGCGAATTCGCCACCGCCTGCTCGGTGTCGTTATGGGCGTGGATGCCGACGTGATCGCCGGGGATGTGCCTTGTGACTTCGGTGACGATGGCCTCGACCTCATCAGGCATGGTGCCGCCATTGGTGTCGCACAGCACCACCCAGCGCGCGCCGGCCTCATAGGCGGCCTTGGCGCAAGCGAGCGCAAAGCTCGCATCTTCCTTGTAGCCGTCGAAGAAATGCTCGCAGTCGAGCATGACCTCGCGGCCGGCGGCCTTCGCGGCCGCGACGCTGTCGCGGATGGAGGCGAGATTTTCCTCCTTGGTCGTCTCCAGCGCGACGCGCACCTGATAGGCGGATGCCTTCGCCACAAAGCAGATCGCGTCCGCCTTCGCTTCCAACAGTCCGGCCACGCCGGGATCGTTCGAGACCGAGCGCCCGGCCCGGCGCGTCATGCCGAATGCCGTGAAGCGCGCATGGGCGAGCTTGGGTTTGCTGCCGAAAAACTCGGTGTCGGTCGGATTGGCGCCGGGATAGCCGCCCTCGACATAGTCGATGCCGAGATCATCGAGCATCGCGGCAATGACCTGCTTGTCCGTCAGCGTGAAATCGACGCCGTTGGTCTGCGCGCCGTCGCGCAGCGTGGTGTCGAACAGATAGAGACGCTGCTTGCTCATTGCGCTGCTCCGAGCGTCTTCTTCATCGTGGTATTGGCAAGCCACTCGTCGTTGACGGTGATGCTGTTGCGCTGCATGGCGACGTAGCCGCGCTTGGCGAAAAATCCTTGCGCGGTGTCGCTGGCATCGACTGAGAGGCTGGTCGCACCGCGACCGCCGGCGAGCTTCTCCAGCGCGTCGACCAGCATGGTCGCGATACCCTGCGCGACGACAGCCGGATGCACATAGAGCATTTGGATGTGATCGGCGCCGCGCAACGAGGCGAAGCCGACAGGCGAGCCTTCCATCGTCGCGATCAGCGTCAGATCGGACGCGAGCCGCCTGCCGAACTCTTCGCCTTCCGCCGCCTCCATCCAGGCCTGCTGCTGCGCCTCGTTGTAGTCCTCGCCGGTGAGTTCCTCGATGCTGGCGGTGAAGATCGCTGCGAGCACGGGTACGTCATCAGGCAGGAACGGCCGCAGGCCGGGCTTTGGCAAAGTCTGTCCCATTGTCCTCACCACATCCCATAGAGCTTAAGCACCAGCGCCACGGCGCCCGCGAGCAGCAGGACCTTCAGCGCGATGTAGTAGATCCAGTGCCGCGGAAAAGGCGTGTCGGGCCGCTTCATCGCGAAAACTCCCAAGTGGTGCCGTCCTTGGAGTCCTTGATCGCAACGCCCATCGCAGCGAGCAGATCGCGTATGCGGTCGGATTCCTTGAAGTCCTTGCGGCTACGGGCCGCCGTCCGCTCCGCGATCAGGCCCTCGACCTCCTTGGGATCGACGCCACTCGCCTGCTGCTTACGGCCTTCCCATTGCGCAGCACTCTCGGACAGAAATCCGAGCAGGCGCAACGAGCCCGCCAGAGCGCCCACGTCACCTCCACGCAGGCCATGCATCGCTGCAATCGCCAACGGCGTGTTGAGATCGTCGATCAGCGGCTCGACCACCGACGCGGCCGGCTCGCCGGGCGCAACGTCAGCCGCAACACGATACCAGTCGTCGAGCGTCTTCGCGCTTTCCTCCAGCGACTTCATGGTCCAGTCGATCGGCGAGCGGTAGTGCGTCTTGAGCATGTTCAGGCGCAGCACCTCGCCCGGCCAGTCCGCGAGCAGCTCATGGATCGTGATGAAGTTGCCGAGGCTCTTCGACATCTTCTCACTCTCGACCTGCAGGAAGCCGTTGTGCATCCAGTAATTCGCCATGCGCTCCCGATGGAAGGCGCAGCAGGTCTGCGCGACCTCGTTCTCGTGATGCGGAAACACGAGATCGATGCCGCCGCCATGGATGTCGAAATGCTCGCCGAGGTGCTTCCAGGCCATGGCCGAGCATTCGACGTGCCAGCCCGGACGCCCCTCAGCTTTGATACCAGCCGGCGATGGCCATGACGGCTCGCCGGGCTTGGACGGCTTCCACAGCACGAAATCGGTGGCATCGCGCTTGTACGGCGCGACATCGACGCGGGCGCCGGCGATCATCTCGTCGAGCGAGCGCTTCGACAGCGCGCCATAGCGCGGCAGCGTCGAATTGGCCGCGTTCATCGCCTGCGGCGAGAACAGCACGTGGTCCTCGGCGACATAGGCAAAACCGCCCTTGACCAGTCGCTCGATGATCACGCGCATCTCGCCGATGTGCTCGGTCGCGCGCGGTTCGACGCTCGGCCGCAAGCAGCCCAGCGCATCGACATCGGCGTGAAACTGCTCGCCGGTCTGCTCGGTGACCTTGCGGATCGCCTCGTTCAGCGGCAGGCCCGGAAAATCACGCGCGGCGCGGTCGTTGATCTTGTCGTCGACGTCGGTGATGTTGCGGACATATTTGACGTGCGCCTCGCCATAGAGGTGGCGCAGCAGCCGAAACAGCACGTCGAACACGATCACCGGCCGCGCATTGCCGATATGGGCGAAGTCGTAGACGGTCGGTCCGCAGACATACATGCGGACGTTCTTGGGATCGAGCGGCACGAAGGTGCGCTTTTCCCGGCTCAGCGTATCGTAAAGGCGCAATTCCATATGGATACCCGTCGGCTGTTGGCCGGGCGTCCAGGTCTCTCAACGTGTTTGAGAAAAGACGGCTCCAGCCAGCGAATCGCTAGCTCGTAATCTCGCAAATGAAGCAAATGGCGAGGAGACCGTTCATGCGGAACATATGGGCTAACAGGCGCCCCTGCGTCAAGGGAGCCGCGCGAAACGCCATTCACCCGGACTACGGACGTCCGATAGTTCATATCCTTAACTATTGAGCCCATTCTGGAACCGGATTGTTCCACCTTTTTGCCTCGCGGTATTTTCATGCGATCCTTGCTCGCGCTCATTTTCAGCGCCTCGATCCTCGCGGCATCCGGCGCCTGCGCCGAGACCCGCGTCTTCATCATCGCCAACGGTTACGGCGACCAGTGCCTGGCCAAGGGTGAGAAATGCGGCGCCTCCGTCGCCCGGACCTATTGCCAGTCACGAGATTTTGCCCAGGCATCAAGCTATCGCCGGGTCGATCCCGACGAAATTACCGGCTCCGTCCCCAAATCCGGCACAAATTGCTCTCATGGCCATTGCGACGAATATGTCGCAATCACCTGCCAGCGCTAATTTACTCGGTGCTGGCGCAGCTTAGGCCGGTCCCTTGGCCCCCGAAACGACGTGACGATGCCGCAGGAAGCGGCTATGGGAGGGCGCGCTTCGGCCCTTCCAAGTCACGTGGAACGTCACCTTGGGCCGTGACTCGCTAGAATGGCGGATATGCCTGAATTCCTCTCCCTCTCCCGTGCCCGCTTCGTCCTTGCCTGTACCGTGCTCTTGAGCACGGCCGTGCTCGTCACCGGCGCTTTCGCGCAGGCCGGGCCGCCCGGACCGCCGCCTCAGCCGGGGCAAAACGGACTTGGGCCCAATCCGATGTGCGTGCGGCTGGAAGGCCAGCTCGCGGTGCTCGACCGCGGCGGCGGTGGCGACCCCGCGCGTGAGGAGCAGATCCGCCGCTACCAGGATTCCCAGGCCAGGCAGCAGGCCGAGCTCGACCGCGTCACCATGCAGGCCAAGCGCATGGGCTGCGATTCCTCCGGCTTTTTCTCGCTGTTCAACGGCCAGTCGGCCCAATGCGGCCCGGTCAACACCCAGATCCAGCAGATGCGCGCCAATCTGGACCAGATCACCGGCAATCTCGAACGCCTGCGCGGCGGCAGTGGCGGCGGCTACAGCCCGGAGCGCGACAGTCAGCGCCGCTCGGTGCTGGTGGCGCTGGCGCAGAACAATTGCGGCCCGCAATACGCCAACGCCGCGCAAGGCCAAGGCGGCGGCAACTTCCTCAGCAATCTGTTCGGCGGCAACAACGCGGGCAATCCGCAAGCTGCGCCGCCCTCCGATCTCGGGCCGCAATCCGGCACTTTCCGCACCGTGTGCGTGCGCACCTGCGACGGCGCCTATTTCCCGATCTCGTTTGCCACGGTGCCGGCGCGCTTCTCCGACGACGAGAAGACCTGCAAGGCGCTGTGCCCGGCCGCGGAAGCCGTGCTCTACACCCATCGCAATCCCGGCGAGGACATGAATTCGGCGGTCTCGATCAGCGGCCAGCCCTACACGGCGCTGCCGACCGCTTTCAAATTCCGCAGCGAGTTCAACCCGTCGTGCTCCTGCAAGGCCGCCGGCCAGACCTGGGCGGACGCGCTGAAATCCGCTGACGACAAGGCGACCGCCGAGCAGCAGGGCGACATCATCGTCACCGAGGAAAGCGCGAAGAAAATGCAGCAGCAGCGGCTCAACAAGGGCACGCCTGCGAACGCCAAAAAGGGCGCAGCTCCCGCGCCGACCACGGCGGCTGCACCAGCTGCGGCGCCGCCGGTGGATACCGGCGCGGCTGCGAGCTCCGATAACAAGCCGATCCGCTCGGTCGGGCCGACCTTCCTGCCGCAGCAGCAGAAATAGGCGCAAAACAAATTGCGATCGTAGGATGGGCAAAAGCGCGAAGCGCTGTGCCCACCATCAAGAGGCGGTGGGCACGCTTCGCTTTGCCCACCCTACTTCGATGAACTCACCCCTCGAACGCGTCGATCGACGCCTTGCTGCCGCGCGAGACCAGTGTCTCGTCCGGCGCGGGCAGCCCCTCGCCCTTGTCGCGGAAGCGGTTGGTGATGGGATAGCGGCGGTCGCGGCCGAAATTCCGCGGTGTCACCTTCACCCCGGGCGCAGCCTGGCGGCGCTTGTATTCGGCGACGTTGAGCAGATGGTCGATGCGGGCGACGGTGTCGCGATCGAAACCGGCGGCGATGATCTGATCGAGCGGCTCTTCGCGCTCGATCAGACGCTTCAGGATCGCGTCGAGCACGTCGTAAGGCGGCAGCGAGTCCTCATCACGCTGGTTCTCGCGCAATTCCGCGCTCGGCGGCCGCGTGATGATGTCGGGCGGGATCACTTCGCCCGCAGGCCCGAGCGCGCCATCGGCCTTCCAGCCGTTGCGCAAGGCCGCCAGCCGGAACACCTGTGTCTTGTAGATGTCCTTGATCGGGTTGAAGCCGCCGTTCATGTCGCCGTAGAGCGTGGCGTAGCCGACCGACATTTCCGACTTGTTGCCGGTCGTCACCACCATCAACCCGGTCTTGTTGGAGATCGCCATCAAGAGCGTGCCGCGGCTGCGGGCCTGGAGGTTTTCCTCGGTAATGTCGGGCGGCAGATTCTTGAACAGGCCCGAGAGGATGGTCTCGAAGCCGGTCACGGCCTCCGCGATCGGCAGCACCTCGTAGCGAATGCCGAGATGGCCGGCGAGCTCGCCCGCATCTGCGATCGAGTGTGCTGCGGTGTAGCGATACGGCAGCATCACGCCATGCACCTGATCGGCGCCGAGCGCATCGACCGCGATCGCCGCACACAGCGCTGAATCGATGCCGCCGGAAATGCCGAGCAGCACGCCGGGAAAACCGTTCTTGACGACGTAGTCGCGCAGGCCCAGCACGCAGGCGGCATAGTCGGCCTTGTCGCCCTCGACCTGCTCCGCGATCGGTCCCGCGCAACGCCAGTCGTCGCCGTTTCGCGTGAAGCGCAGCGTGACGATGCTCTCTTCGAAGGACGGCAGTTGCGCTGCGAGCGAGAGATCGCCGTTGAGCGCGAACGACGCGCCGTCGAACACCAGTTCGTCCTGGCCGCCGACCTGGTTGAGATAGACCAGCGGCAGCCCGCTCTCGGTGACGCGGGCGACCGCGACCGACAGGCGCACATCGTTCTTGTCGCGGGAGTAAGGCGAGCCGTTCGGCACCAGGATGATCTCGGCGCCGGTCTCGGCCAGCGTCTCGATGACGTTCTCGTAGTCCCCGGACTCTTCCAGCCAGATGTCCTCGCAGATGGGGACGCCGATGCGTACGCCGCGCACGGTCACGGGGCCCGCCGCAGGGCCACGCGAAAACAACCGCTTCTCGTCGAACACGCCGTAGTTCGGCAGATTGCATTTGAAGCGAAGTGCGGCGATGCGCCCGCCATCGAGCAGCGCGCAGGCATTGTAGAGCTTGCCGTCCTCGACCCAGGGCGCGCCGATCAGCATGGCCGGCCCGCCATCGGCGGTCTCGCGCGCCAGTGCCTCGATCGCGGCGCGGCAGGCCGCCTGGAAAGCCGGCTTCTGCACCAGGTCTTCCGGCGGATAGCCGGCGATGAACAATTCCGGAAACAGCACGAGATCGGCGCCGTCGGCGATGGCACGCGCGCGCGCATCGCGCGCCTTGGCAGCGTTGCCCTCGATGTCGCCCATGGTCGGATTGAGCTGGGCGAGCGTGACCACGAATGCTTTGAGACGTTCGGTCATGGCCGCCGCGCTCCGATCAGATAAATCCCAGTCGCTCGATGATGGCGATGATCCAGAACGCGCCGGCCATCAGCAGCGCGACGCCGACCGCCGCCGAGCCCATGTCCTTGACCCGGCCGATCTGCTTGTCGTGATCCATGGTCAGCCGGTCGGCGAGCTTCTCGATCGCGGTGTTGAGCAGCTCGACGGTCAGCACGAACGCAACCGAACAGACCAGTTCGACCGCGCGCATCGCGGTCGCGCCGACCAGCCAGGCCAGCGGCAGCGACAGCAGGAGCGCAAAAATTTCCTCGCGGACAGCCTGCTCCGATCGGAACGCAAAGGCCAGACCGTTACGGGAATTGATCGTGGCCTTCCAGATCCGCAGCAAGATCCTAGAGCCCCGCTGCCGCCGGCATCGGCGTGGCCTTGCCCGCGCGTTCCTGCTTGAGCAACTCCGCAATCAGGAAAGCCATGTCGATGGATTGCTCGGCATTGAGGCGGGGATCGCAGACGGTGTGATAGCGGTCGTTGAGGTGCTCGTCGGTGATCGCGCGGGCGCCGCCGATACATTCGGTGACGTCCTGCCCGGTCATCTCCAGATGCACGCCGCCGGCATGGGTGCCTTCGGCGGCATGGATCGTGAAGAACGACTTCACTTCGGACAGGATGCGGTCGAACGGCCGCGTCTTGTAGCCCGAGGTCGAGGTGATGGTGTTGCCGTGCATGGGGTCGCACGACCAGACCACCACCTTGCCCTCGCGCTTCACGGCGCGGATCATGTTCGGCAGATGCTCGCCGACCTTGTCCGAGCCGAAGCGGCCGATCAGCGTCAGCCGGCCCGGCTCATTGTCGGGGTTGAGCACGTCGATCAGCTTCAACAGTTCGTCGGGCTTGAGCGACGGGCCGCATTTCAGCCCGATCGGGTTCTTGATGCCGCGGAAATATTCGATATGGCCGTGATCGAGCTGGCGGGTGCGGTCGCCGATCCAGATCATGTGACCCGAGGTCGCGTACCAGTCGCCGGTGGTGGAATCGACACGGGTCAGGGCCTGCTCGTAGCCGAGCAGCAGCGCCTCGTGGCTGGTATAGAAATCGGTGGCGCGCAGCTCGGGATGGGCCTCGAGATCCAGGCCGCAGGCGCGCATGAAGTTGAGCGCGTCCGAGATGCGGTCGGCCAGCTCCTTGTAGCGGCGCGACTGCGGACTATCCTTGAGGAAGCCGAGCATCCATTGATGCACGCTGCCGAGATTGGCGTAGCCGCCGGTGGCGAAGGCGCGCAGCAGGTTCAGCGTCGCGGCCGACTGGCGATAGGCCATCAGCTGGCGCTGCGGATCGGGAATGCGCGCTTCCCTGGTGAAGGCGATGTCGTTGACGATGTCGCCGCGATAGCTCGGCAGCTCGATGCCGTTGAGCTTCTCGGTCGGCGACGATCGCGGCTTGGCGAACTGGCCGGCAACGCGCCCGACCTTCACCACCGGCACCGCGCCGGCATAGGTCAGCACCACCGCCATCTGCAGCAGCACGCGGAAGAAATCGCGGATGTTGTTGGCGCCGTGCTCGGCGAAGCTCTCGGCGCAATCGCCGCCCTGCAGCAGGAACGCTTCGCCCGCCGCAACGCGCCCAAGCGCCTTCTTCAGGTTGCGCGCCTCGCCCGCGAACACCAACGGCGGAAAGGTCGCAAGCTGCGCCTCGACGTCAGCCAGGGCCTTGGCGTCGGGATAATCGGGCACCTGTAGCACCGGCTTGCTGCGCCAGGACTCGGGCGTCCACCGCTCGGACATCGCAATCTCTCCGTGAAGCAAAAAGCACAACCTGATCTAGGGGTTGCGAGGGCCGCCTTATACACAGGCTGGCACGACATCGCCAGACGTAAATCCGCCTCGAACTGCAAACCCTTGCGAGGAAAGCCAAATTCGCATCTGCTGGGCGGGCGAGGCAACTGGCGGGATACCTTGCGCCCATGGACGCGGCACCGGACGACGTTTTCATCGACGAGATCAACTTCCCGGCGACCGACGGGTATGCCCTGACCGGCACCCTGTTCCTGCCGCGCGGCACCAAGCGCCATGCCGTCTTGATCAATTCGGCGACCGCCGTCCCGCGAAAAATCTATCGCGGCTTTGCCTCCTATCTCGCCCATCGCGGCTGCGCGGTGCTCACTTACGACTACCGCGGCATCGGCGATTCCCGGCAGCCGGCGATGGTCGGCTACAACCGGCCGAAATCGCTGGTCGGCTTCAAGGCCTCGATGTCGGATTGGGCCGCGCTCGACGTCACCGCCGCGGTCAGCTGGATGCGCGAGCGGTACAACACCCTGCCGCTTGCCTATGTCGGCCATTCCTTCGGCGGCCAGGCGCTCGGGCTGATCGCCAACAACAGCGAAATCTCGCGCGCCGCCTTCATAGCCTCGCAGGCCGCGACCTGGCGGCTGATGACCCCGCCGGAGAAATACCGCGTCTTCGCCTTCATGAACCTCATCGGCGTACCGCTCGTTCACACGCTCGGCTACGCCCCGGGCTGGACCGGCGTCGGCGAGGATTTGCCCAAGGGTGTCTTCCTGCAATGGGCCGAGTGGGTCTCGAGCCCGCGCTACCTGTTCGATTCCAAGCTGCCGGCGCTGGAGAATTTTCCAAGGTTCAAGGGCGAGCTGCGGGCGCTCTGCTTTTCAGACGATCCCTGGGCGACGCGGCCGGCGGTCGAGCTGCTCGCCAGCGGGTTCACCGCGATCAAGCCGGAGGTGCTCGACGTCAAGCCGTCCGACGTCGGCGCCAAGGCAATAGGCCATTTCGGCTTCTTCCGCCCCGAGCACCGCGACACGCTGTGGCGCGGCGTCGCCGAATGGGTCCAGGGGGCCTGAGACACATCACGATGCGCCTCGACGTTCGTCATTGCTGCACGATTGCGGGAGTAGCGAGCAATCCGGAAATCGCTCATCGTGACGGTGCCACTTCTCGAGCGGCAGATCCGTTGCAGACACGGCTAATCATCCTCGCGGCGCATCTCGCCCGAGTTTTGCTTCATCGCTTCACCCTCGATTGAACGAGGGCGCAGGGAAGACCGGGTGCCGGCCGGGCACCCACGGTCCACTGTGCGAAGGTTGCGCTACAAGAAGCTGCACAGCGGCATACAGGTGAAGCCGAACATCCGGCCTTCCCTGCGCAGTGGGTTTACGACTTATGTCGTGCTCTCCCCAGGGAGCGTTGCACTATTGCCCCCGTCGCCTTGTGGATGACTGATGCGCGTGCCCGGTTGAGCAACACACATCACCGCAAGACTTGGCGCACAGACCCCGGGCGCCAGGACCACACGATTTCGCCGTACGCCGATCACACCGGTCGTGCGCGCCAGGTGTTTCGCTCACGGTTGCCCGCCCTGCGAAATCCTTGGCGCCGATGTCACCTGCGTCCACCGCCGCCCGGCCCGCGTTCGTGACGATCGCGATACGCCCCTCTTCGTTGGGCCGGGATGCCGAAGCATATACGCGATTTCCGAATTTCGGTAAAGTGGAATATTCTTGGTGATGAGGGTTGCCCCATCCCTCGCGTGTTTTGCCTATCGAGGCTGGGCAAGAATTGGTCGTTGGCCGTCCTAGGCGGTAGCGCACCGGGGAGTTGCGAGCGGAGGCCGAAATATTCGCCAGAACGTCGCTAGAGCGACCTTCATGCCCTGCAGGAGGGCTGCGAAGGGGCATCGGCGAGGAGCGAGCGTCTTTGCGAGCGCGGCCAAGAACGCGTCGAAGCTGAGGATGTTGAGCACGCGGGTGAAATTGTAGCAGAGCGCCATCAAGCTCCACTCGCCGCCAACCTTGTTGAATCCGCGGACCAGGAAATGACGATAGCCGGCACGGCATTTGAGCGTGCCGAAGGGATGCTCGACGATGCCGGAACGACGGCGCATCAGTTCGCCTGCGCCCTGCATCCGTGCGCGATGACGCTCAAGAACGTCTTCATGCTCCCAGCGACCGATCGCCCGGTAGGCCGCGTTCGAGCCGAGGCAACGGACCTTGAGGGGACAGGTCCTGCAGATCGCCCCACGCGCCGCGTAGCGGATCTCGATGCGGCCACTGGTGTTCTTCTGCCTGCTCTTCATCGGATGTAGCAGTTGGCCGGCGGGACAACGGTAGGTGTCGGATACGCCATCATAGTTGAAGTCCTTGAGGACAAAGCGGCCTTGCTTCTCAAGCCGGGAGTTGCCCTCCGGCACCGGCACATAGGCCACGATGCCATCATCCTCACAGGCCTTCAGTTCGCGACTGCTGTAATAGCCCTCATCTGCCAGCACCTGCAGGGCCTTGACCTCAAGGGCTTCTTTTGCGGCCATGGCCATCGCATGTAGCTGGCCGACGTCGCTGCTGTCGTTCACCACCTCGCTGGCGACAATGAGCTTGTGCTTGTCGTCGACGGCGGTCTGCACGTTATAGCCTGCGACCCCTTGGCCGCTCTTGACCAGAAGCCGGGCATCCGGATCGGTCAGGGACAATTGCGTCTCGCCGTTCTCTTCCAACCGAGCAAGATCGGCTTGTGCGCGCGAGCGCTTGGCCATCAGCGCCGCGACCTTCGCGCCAAGGTCACCTCCACCTGCGCTGCCACCATCGGGCCCATCCTTGCCGGGCTTCTTGGCTTCCGCGGCATCATTGTCCTCGAGGGACTTGCCGTAAGCCTCGATCTCCTGGTCAAGTTTTGCGATCTGATCGGCAAGCCTCTTGCGCGTAAAGATACTAGCCTTGCTGGCGTCGCCATGGAAAAACGAGCCGTCAATCGCAACAACGCTGCCGCCGACAAGACCAAGCTCGCGCATCAGCAGCACGAAGCTGCGGTTGGCCGCCTTCAGAGCCGCCCAGTTCTCCTTGCGGAAGTTGGCGATCGTCCGATAGCCTGGCTTCAATCCCTTCAGCAGCCAGATCAGTTCCAGATTGCGGCCAGCTTCCCGCTCCAACCGACGCGACGACCTGATTTGGTTGATGTAGCCGTAAAGGTACAGCTTCAGCAGATCGGCCGGATCGTAAGGCGGCTGGCCGACCCCTTCGGCCTTGCGGTCAGCATGGCGAAAGCCGAGCTTGGCAAGGTCGAGGACGCCAACGAAGCTCTCGATCGCCCGGACCGGGTTGTCCGCCCCGACATAGTCCTCAACTCGCGCAGGAAGCAGACTGGGTTGCTCTCGGCTCTCGCCGGTCTTGAATGTGCGATTCGTCATGAACAGAATCGTACATCAACTCCCCAAAATGCCGAGTTCTTGCCCAGCCTCATCGGGCAACACAAGGTCTTGTAGCTATCGTGCCCGGCCCCGACGTTTCCGTGGAAACGCTGAAAGGCGTGCGCGAGGTCGCATTGCGCCTGAAACCTGCCTTTTTGTGCTCGGCACAAAACTTTCCGCGTAGTTGGTTGTTGGACCGCGTGTCCCGCCTTCAGATGGAGCATCAAGGATGTTTGGCAGGTCCAACGGCACTTGGTTGAACGAACCGAAACAATGGTCTGAAAAGGACAACTTCCTCGAAGTGGTTACGGACCATGCCACCGACTTTTGGCGCGAAACCCACTACGGTTTCATCCGCGACAGCGGGCACTTTCTTGGTTTTCCGGTCGGGGACGCATTCACGGCCGAACTCCGCGTCCGGGGTGATTTCAAAGCGCTCTACGATCAAGCGGGCCTCATGGTGCGTGTGGACGAACGTTGCTGGCTCAAGGCCGGGATCGAGTTTGCGGATGGGCGCGCGATGCTATCGAGCGTCCTGACCGACGGGCGATCGGACTGGGCGACGGCACCCTATCAGCACGACGCCAGTGACTTCCGGTTGCGCATTACGATTGCGCACGGCGTTCTTCGCTTGCAGTCTTCGAGCGACGGCAAGATATGGCCTCTCATGCGGCTTGCGCCGTTCGCAGCGAATTCTTCCTATCTTGTTGGACCTATGGCCTGCACACCGGAGCGATCCGGACTCGCGGTCGCATTTTCAGATTTCCGGCTGACGCCGCCGCTCGGTAAGGAGCTTCACGATTTGCAATAACCGGACGGGCGGACGCCGATTTATGCCTCGGCCCTACCGGATAATGGTCGTCAGCGCCGAGTAACGCTTGTTCGGCTTGACCTCGCCCGCCGAGAACTGCGCGAAGGCGTCGCTGACGCGCACCGCCGGCGGCGTGTCACCCGCGAAGCGGAATTCCTTCGGCCGCGGCGCGTAGAAGCTGGCGCGGTAATATACGTCGTCGAAGCGCGGCTCGCCGACCCCGAACAATGCGTCGCAGGCGAGCAGGAGCGCGTAGACTCCCGCGACCGCAGCGACGATCTCCCTGAGAATTGACATGCTGATGCCCTGCCCTGTTGCAGGCAGAATGCAGATCAGTTCCAAAGCTCTGGTTTAAAGCGCAGTGCTTCTCGTCCGCACGGTTTGCCGCTGCTGGACGGATTGCAGACAATTTTAACGACCCCGCCGAACGCACGCTGTGACCGGCGGCTTCACTGCCGCGCGCTGAGAAGGCAGGCCGCAAGTTCGGTCCGGTTGTGCACGCCGAAGCGCCGGCACAGATTCGCGACGTGCTCCTTCACGGTCTGGTCGGAGATCCCCATTTCGCGGGCAATCTCCTTGTTGGTCTGGCCACGGCAAACCCGGATGGCGACATCCGCCGAGCGCGGCGGCAGCGATGCCGAGAGCATCCCGGCCGTCTCGGGTTGACTGCCCGGGCTACGACCGGCTTGCAGCTCGCCCGTATCCATCATGTTGGTCAGCGCTAGCGAGCCGGCCCGGCATAGCATCTGCATGCGCAATCGTGCCCGCGGCGTATAGGGCGCGCCCGTCTCCGTCGTCGCAGTGAAGAGCACGCCGATGATCTTCCGGCCGCACCACAGCGGCCCACCCATATTGTAGGCGAAGCCCCATTCATGCAGCATCTCGAAGCTCGGGCTGTGCCGCCATTGCTGCGGGCCGATCACGGTTTCGCCGTCGACCGCGCAGCCGCGGGTCATGATGCAGTCGAGCACAGGGTCGTGCTTCCAGAAGCCGGCCTTGTAATTGTCAAGCAGGCCATCGGCGACGTGGCGGCTGTAGACCAGGACGGGCTCCGGGCCGTCGAGCAGGTAGAGGCCGACGGTCGGCGATCCCGTAAGCTTGGTGATTGCCGAGCAACAGGCCGCGCCCAGTGCACGCACCGAACGGCTCTCGGCGACGGACATCAAGCGATCCGCAAGCTGGCTCTCGGGTAGACCGTCCAACTGCACCTGCTCGTCCATCAGCGCCACCCCTCGATCGTCGCGCCATTGCGATTATTATAGGCTTAAAACTTCTTCCTCGCCTGTTCCCGGGTCAAGCGAAAAGAAGCGGCAGAGCCGTGCCTCCCGGCCCAGCTTTGTGGCACAGCAGCATCGCCGATCCCCCCATGATGGGGGATTGCCGGCCTGACCGCTTCATCCCTAGCATTCGCCCATCGTGATCGCGTGAGGACATCACGCGGTTCCGACGGGGACACGTCACCATCGCGAACTGCCTGCTCACCCGTGCGCCAACCGCCTTGGCGCGCGACGGCAGGGCTTTGCCAAGGCCGCCGTTCCCGCGGTCCCGATCTTCGCCGCCGATCGCGGCGGAGCAACAGCCTGACGTGGAGATACCGATCATGAGCCTTTCCATGCAACGCGCCGCCAGGCCTTCCACGACGCCATCAGTGGCCGAGTTCCACGCGCGCCTCGACGCCGTACTGCCACTGGTCGAGTCCCGCGCCGCCGAGGCCGAGGCGCAGGGCTATCTCACCGACGACGTCGTCGCCGCGCTTCGCAAGGCCGGCATCTACACGATGCTGTTCCCCCGCGAGGTCGGTGGCGCAGAGCTTCTGCCATACGACGCCATGACCGTGATCGAGCGCCTTGCCTATACGCATGCATCCGCCGGATGGTGTGCGATCGGCAACAACATGGAAGGCACGACTCTCGCCATCTATGTCGAGGACGAGGGCATCAAGAAGGTCTTCGCAAAAGGCGCCGACATCACCATCGCCGGCAACGGAGTCCCGCGGGGCTTCGCCCGTCCGGTCGACGGCGGCTACATGATCCGCGGCAACTGGGCCTATGGCAGCGGCATCCAGCATGCCGAATGGGTCCACTCCGGCTGCTTCGTCACCGACGCCTCCGGCAAGGACATGGTGTTCGGTCCCAACGGACAGCCCAAGATCGTTGTCACCCACCATCCGCGGGCGACCATCAAGCTGATGGGCAATTGGGACGTGCTCGGCCTGCGCGCCACCGGAAGCTTCGACTACACGCTCAGCGAGGGCGACGAGCTGTTCGTGCCGACACACATGACCTACGATTTCGACATCGGTGCGCCGCGTCGCGGTGGGGTGCAGGGCGCGCTGGGGCTCGCGGGCTATAGCGCCTGGTCGCACTCGAGCTGGGCAGTCGGAGTCGGCCGCCGCATGCTCGACGAACTCGTGAAGGTCATCGTCCCGCGCCAGGATCCCTTCGGCAAGTCGTGCGAGAGCGCCAGTTTCAAGTTCCAATTCGCGCAGGCCGAGGCTCGTTTTCGCGCGGCACGTGCGCTGGTGCACGAAACCTGGAAGGAGGTCTCCGAGACCTGCGCCGACGGCGAAAGCCCGTCGCTGGCGCAAATGACAATGATCAAGCTGTCGCTGCGCCACATCCACGACGTCCTGTCCGACGTCTCGACCTTCGCGCACCGTGCAGCCCGGGGCGCCTCGCTGCACAACACGCCGATGCAGCGCTTCTATCGCGACATCCACTCGGGTACCCAGCACATCCTGATGGCCGACCAGATCGTCGAGGAATGCGGTCGTGCGCTGCTCGGCCTTCCCGGGCCGGACGCGCAATGGACAGTGTTCGGGGTGACTGGCTGAGCGCGCAGGAGGTCGGCGTGAACGGATCCCGCATCGTTGGCTTCTGCGGCAACAGCTGGCGGCCGGCAAGATCGCGCGTGCTCGTTGAAGCCGTTGCGGCCGATCTCCTGACCCAACACGCGCTCAAGACCGACATCCTCGACCTCGTCGATGCCGGCCAGGGCATCGCCGCGTTTACCCGCAACGGGCTCGACGACCGCGCGCGCGATCTCGTCGAGGCAATCGAGCATGCCGATGGCCTGGTGATCGGCTGCCCGGTATTCCAGGGCTCGTATCCCGGCCTGTTCAAGCATGTCTTTGACCTGATCAAGCCCGGCGTGCTGCGCAATCGCCCGGTGCTGCTGACAGCGGTCGGCGGCGGGCTGCGCCACTCGCTGGTGGTCGAGCATCAGCTGCGTCCGTTGTTCGGGTTCTTCGAGGCCTGCACGGTGTCGACCGCGATCTATGCAAGCAGCGACGAACTGGCGTCGGGCGGCCCCCTGGCGCCGATGATCGCCGCTCGCCTCGCCAACGCCGTGGAACAATTCGCAGCGCTCGTCGGCGACCGCCGGGCCAACGCCGCATGATCCCTCTTCCGCTGCGGTGCCCAGACAGGCTGCCTTCAACCGGAGACATCCATCATGCTTGAGACCACCAAACCCTTGCCCGACCTCACCGGCTTTGCTCGCGCAGAATACGTTATCAACGACGTGCGCACCGTCGTTCACACCATCGGAAGCGGCCCTCCACTGGTGTTCCTGCACGGTACCGGGACGTTTACCGGCTTTGAGATGGCGCGCGACTGGGCGAAGCGGCACACCGTCATCATTCCTTATCAGGCCGGTTTCGGCGATTCCGGCGATGCGGTCTGGATCGATACGATCGAGGATCATGTCCTGCAGACCACGGACTTGCTCGACAAGCTGGGACTGGCGAAGTTCGATCTGGCCGGATTTTCGCTCGGCGGGTGGCTCGCCGCCGAGTTCGCCATCCGCCAGCCGCATCGCGTCCGCAAGCTGGTGCTGGTCGCGCCCGCCGGCCTTGTGGTTGCGAGCGCGCCGGCCCCCGGCCTGTTCGAAATCGCGCCACAGGATTTGCCGGCCTATCTCGCGAACGATCCTTCAAACGCGCTCCGTTACTTTCCCAGGTCGCCGGATCCCGCATTCGATGCCCGCCTCGGACGCGAAGTGACCGGCTTCGCCAAGCTGATCCGCAACGATCCACAAGGAAATCCGAAGCTCGTGCACTGGCTGCACCGGATCACGATGCCGACGCTGGTCTTGTGGGGCGCCTCGGATCGCCTGCGACCAACGGCGCAAGCCGAAGCCTGGAAGGCGGGGCTGCCCGATGCGCGCGTGACGCTGGTGCCGGATACCGGACATCTTGTGTTCGAGGAAACGCCCTCCGCTGCGCACCACGTCACCGATTTTCTTGCCGAGTAGCTCAGACAACAGAGGACACCACCATGATCGAGATGCCGCCGGGCGTAACCCCTGCCAAGGACGGTTTTGGGAACATCGTCTGGAACATTCTGGGCCAGACCTACACGCTCAAGCAACACTCCGAGGCGTCGATGGCCTGGCATGCCGTTTTCCCCGACGGCACCTTCGTGCCGCCGCACGTTCATCCGACCCAGGACGAGTTCGTCTACGTGCTGAGCGGCCGCTACGATCTCTGGCTCGACGGCAAGGACCTGGTGGCGACCGCCGGGGACCTCGTGCGCATGCCCAAAGGCATTCCCCACGGCATCTTCAACAAGTCCGGCGAAACCGCGACCAGCCTGTTCTGGGTTGCGCCGACGCGATCGCTCAAGGAGCTGTTCGAGCGCATCCACAACCTGCCCGATCCGCAGGAAGTCGTTCGGCGTGCCGCCGAGCACGAGGTCAATTTCCTGCCGCCCCCGGCTTGATGCTCGTCTCCCGCTGAAAGCCGAAAGCTCCAACCGCGAGGATCATCATGACGACCAACTGGACGACCATTTCCGAGAGCGACCGCCGACGGATTGCCGCCTGGCAAAAGGGCATGCTGGCTCTCGCCATTTTCTGCGAGATATTCCTCGCGGCCGACTGGTACGCCTTCGCGGCCGTGCTGCCTTTCGTCTCCGAGAGCCTGAAACTCAATCCCGCCGAGGCCGGCCTGGCGCAGGGCATCTTCGCACTGACCTATGGCATCGGCATGGTGGTGTGGTCACCGGTGAGCCGCTCGATGACGGCGCGCAACATGCTGCTGGTTGGGCTTGCCGGCACCGGTCTCGGGATGGTGCTGCAGGTGTTCGTCCAAACCTACACCCAGCTCGTTCTGCTGCGGCTCGTGATCGGCTTCTTCGACGCCGGCATTTTCATCGGCAACATGAAGCTGATCTTCGGCTGGTTTCCGCAGAGCCGGCGCGGCTCGGTGGTCGGAATCATCCTTGCGGCCTACAGCCTCGCCATCACACTGGATTTCGCACTCGGCATTCCGCTCACCATTGCGACCGGATGGCGGACCTTCTTCGCAGTACTGGCGGTCGGCACCCTGATCGTCGCCGCGATCGACGCGCTCGTCGTTCGCAACAGCCCGCGCGAGATCGGCATCGCCGACTTCACCTGGGGCAATGAAACGCCTCAAAAGCACCTGCCTCTTGGCGAAATCTTCCGCTCGAAATGGATCGCGGTCGGTGGCTTCGGCATCGTGGCCTGCACCTTCGCCATCGCCGGCACGGCGACCTGGGTGGTGCCCGCCTTTATCACCGTGCAGCACATGCCGCCGGAAGCCGGCGCCGTGATCGGCACCGTGATGGGGCTGTCGCAGGTCCTGTTCCTGGTGATCGGCGGCTACATGTCCGACCGGCTCGGCAAGCCGTTCATGATCAAGCTCACCGCAGGGCTCGCCTTCCTGACCGCCCTGATGTTCCTCTGGAGCGTCGTCACGCCGATGCCGTTCGGGATGCTGGTGCTGTTCGCAGCCCTCAGCGGCGTCGCTCTGCTTGGCGGTGGCGCGATCTTCGCACTACTCAGCGAAAAATACTCCGACGCGCTCGCACCGGCGGCGATCGGCTATGCGGAGGTGTTCGGAATCTTCTCGGCTTTCGTGGCGCCCTGGATGATGGGGGTCATCATCAACGCCTCTTCCGGTGCCTTCACCGGGGCTTTCGTCGCCTTCGCGGTGGTCGAATTGATCATCGTCGGCCTCCTGCTGATCCTCGCCCGCGAGGACGTCAGGCAGGGAGCGGTCGTCGGCAGTCCAGCCGAATGATTAGCCTGGAGCGGACGGGACCGTACCCCGCGAGCTCCCGGGCAGAAACCAGACGGACGCCGGCACCTTCCGTCAGAGGGTCGCCCCCTCAGTCAGTGGCCGGCTTCCTTGCGATGACCGCTCTCGCTGAGGCGGTCGACCCAGGCGATGCCGACCGCCGAGATGATGAAGGTCAGATGGATCAGCACCTGCCACATCACGCCGGTCTCGGTGAAATTGCTGCGCGTCGTACCGAGATTGCCGGCCTCGATGAAGGTCCTGAGCAGCGAGATCGAGGAGATGCCGATGATCGCCATCGCGAGCTTGATCTTGAGCACGCTGGCATTGACGTGGCTGAGCCATTCCGGCTCGTCGGGATGGCCGGTCAGGTTCAGCCGGGACACGAAGGTTTCGTAGCCGCCGACGATCACCATGATCAGGAGGTTGGAGATCATGACGACGTCGATCAGCCCGAGCACGACCAGCATGATCTGCTGCTCGCTGGCGTCGAAGGAGTGCAGGACCAGATGCCAGAGCTCCTTCAGGAACAGCAGCACGTAGACGGCCTGCGCGACGATCAGGCCGATGTAGAGCGGGAACTGCAGCCAGCGCGATCCGAAGATGAGCTGGGCGAACAGGCCGAGGCGCGGCGGCACGGCCTGCGCCGAAGGTGCTTTGGGTTCGGACGTCATGAATTACTCCGGATTGCCGAAAATTATCGCCTCAGAGGCTCGCGATGACGGGTGCGAGCTCGATCGAGCCCCGATAGATCATCTCGAAGGCGACGTAAATGATGATGGCGAGGCCGACATAGGCGATCCAGCGCTGCTTCTGGAGCACGCGGCCGAGCAGGTCCGCGGCGACGCCCATCATTGCAACCGACAGCAACAGGCCGAAGGCGAGAATGTAGGGATGTTCGCGCGCGGCGCCGGCGACCGCGAGCACGTTGTCGAGCGACATCGAGACGTCGGCCGCGATGATCTGCACCGCCGCCTGGCCGAAGGACTTTCGCTGCGCCGGCGCAGCCGCCGCGCCGCCGCCATGGCCGAATGCGAGTTCCTTCGAGTGGGCGGCCTGCTCGCGCAGCTCGCGCCACATCTTCCAGCACACCCACAGCAGCAGCACGCCGCCGGCGAGCAACAGGCCGATCACCTGCAGGAGCTGGGTCGCCACGCCGGCAAAGACGATGCGCAGCACGGTGGCGGCGGCGATGCCGACGATGATGGCGCGGCGGCGCTGCTCGGCCGGCAGTCCCGCCGCGGCGAGGCCGATGACGACGGCATTGTCGCCGGCGAGTACGAGGTCGATCAGGACGACTTGAAGAAGCGCAGTGAGTGCTTCGGGCGTGATGAATTCAAACATGTTCGATCATTTTTTTGGCGTGGACGGATCGAGCCAATGCGGCTTCTTCCGCTCGACCCAATCCAGGACCTTCGAACGCGACGAACGCAGCGCAGGCACGTCCTCGGCAAGCAGCGCGAGGCCGAGCGGCAGCATCCAGACGCCGAGAATCGGCAGGAAGGAAAGCACGCCGCCGGCAACGAGCAGCGCGCCCGAGGGAATTCTGACCCAGCGGTTCGATGGTTTGAGCAGATAGGTGACCGTGTCACCCATGCGTGGCGGCAGCCGATCGACGAGTTGGTCCAGGCGCGGGTCACCGCCGGCCATCTCGCCGGCGGAACCTGCGGCCTCATTGCGACGCTCGTTCGATGCTGCGCTCATGCCTACTCCTCTTCAGCCAACGGCTGTTCGATGCGCTCCTTACGCGGGTTGACCTGCTTCGCGCGCGGCAGCACCAGCGTCAGCAGGCGCAACAATTTGATCGCCTGCACTTCATGGGGATGGACGTCCTCGTCCGCCGCAGCAACGCGCTCCGACAGCTCGATCAGATGGGACGAGAGCGGCAGGTTCGAAACCGGCCGCAGCGTGTCGATCACGACATTGGCGAAATCCGGCTCTTCGAGCCGTTCGGCGAGTTCGTCGAACATGGCATAGAGCCGTTCCTCAGGAATGTTCGGCGCCAGCTTACGGTCCCTGACGAAACGGACCACCTCGTCGCGCTCGACCGGCGAGACGCTCCGGTCGGCAACCGCGACCAGCGCGCCCACGATCACCAGCGCGGCGGCAGCCTGCTCGTTCAGGCTGGACGGTTCTGTGATCTCGATGGGATTTGAGTGCTTGGCGTCAGTCATCGTTGCTCCTCAATTTGCGAAATGACCGCACGGAGCTGCGATGGGGACGAATGGTCGGAGAGAACGAACGAGGCCCGACAATCGGCCAATCCATCGCATTCGCGCGGGACAGGTCATCCGACATCGCGAGGTTTGCCGACCAGGTCGGCGTCCTCGCCAGAGGGGCCCGGATTCTTGTTCGTGTCAGAGATAAAGGTGGGTCTGTCGGAATCAAGGCGAGATGACTGCGACCAGCCGCCGCATCGGTTCCATGTTGCCGGGCTTGGTTACGCCATGGTGTGCCAACCAGGCACATATGGATTTCACGAGGACCGTGGGCTTGCTCCGCCTGCGGGAGAGGCCGCCGACGGCCAATGCCGCCGCATCGTGCCCGCCATATGCGATTGCCCTGCCGCCCAACCTATCCCACCCGCTCGACGAGATGCGCACGGGACGGTCCGGGGTCGAACCGGTCGCCGAAATATTGCGTTTCGTGTGCCACGAGGCCGTCGCGGAATTCCATGATGCTGACGACATAGGACGGCACCCCGTCATAGCTCAGCACGAACTCGCTCACCCAGAGATCACCGCCGCCGATGATCCGCCGAACGGTGAAGCGCTTCTTGTTCGGCTGCACCGTCCGGCTTTCCCGGATGTTGCTGCGGCCGCGGATCCGCTCACCCGACTGCGGATAGTCGAGCACGGCGTCCTCGCGATAGATATCGTGCTCGGCTTCGAAATCGTTCGCATCCGAGGCGTCCCAATGGCGCCTGAGCGCTGCCAGCGTCACTTGATCATCCATTGCGCCTCTCCCGTTTCTCGTCTCACAGATCGGCGCGCGGACGGCCGCAGACAAGGCACTCTCGCAACGTCTAACAACCACTAACGGGCCAAAACCACGATCCGGGTGCAGATTGACGGCTGCCGCAAATCTGGAATTCGCCAAATTGCGCAGGCACGGTGGTTTTGGCCGAGGAAAGTCCATGACTCGTCTGCTCTCCCTCAATGTCGGCCTGCCGCGCGACGTCGCCTGGCAAGGCAGGACCGTCCATACCGGGATCTGGAAGACTTCCGTCACAGGCCCGCGCCGGGTACGCCGGCTCAACATCGACGGCGACGGTCAGGGCGATACGGCGGGTCACGGCGGCGAGCAGCGCGCCGTCTTCGTCTATCAGGACGAGTCCTATCGATACTGGCAGAAACATCTCGGCCGTTCCGACCTCGTTCATGGCCAATTCGGCGAGAATTTCACCGTCGAGGGCCTGGCCGACACCGAGGTCTGCATCGGTGATCGCTACAGGATCGGATCGGCCCTGTTCGAGGTCACGCAGCCGCGCGTCACCTGCTATCGGCTCGGCATTCGCATGGACGAGCCCGATATGCCCGCGCTGCTCGTCAAGCACGGCCGGCCAGGCTTCTACTTCCGTGTCATCGAGGAAGGCGACGTCGAGGCCGGCGACGAGATCGTGCAGGTCGAAAGCGGTCCGGAAGGCATGAGCGTAGCCGAGATCGATGCGCTGCTTTACTTGCCCCCGCATCCGCGCGAGCGCCTCGCGCGCGCGCTGAAAATTCCGGCGCTGAGCCGCGGCTGGAATCACTCCTTTGCAGCGCTGCTCGCGCAGAAGGACAGCGCCGCCGCGGGAAACGCCGGGCTCGGCCCAACCGCTGGTCCGGCGCCGGCCTGGCGCGGCTTCCGCCCGTTCCGCGTGTCGCGCAAGATCGCCGAAAGTGCCAGCGTGACCTCGCTGATCCTCGAGCCCGCTGATGGACAGCCGTCGGCAGCCGCCCTGCCCGGTCAATTCGTCGTCGTGCGGCTGGGGCCATCGGCGATGACGCGCAGCTATTCGCTGTCGAGCCGCGCCGACGCCGCATCCTATCGCATCAGCATCAAGCGCGAGGCGCACGGCGCGGCCAGCTTCTATGTCGCCGAGACGATCCAGGCTGGCGATATCGTGCCGATCGGTGCGCCGCGCGGCAGCTTCACGCTCCACTCCGATGCGCGGCCTGTGGTGCTGCTGAGCGCGGGCATCGGCGTGACGCCGGTGCTCGCCATGCTGCACGCCCTCGCCGCGGAACGCACGACGCGGGACGTCTGGTGGCTGCATGGCACACGCAACGGCCGCGAGCATCCATTCGCTGCCGAAGCGCGCGAACTTCTTGCGGGATTGGCGCATCATCACAGCCATGTCTGCTTCAGCGCACCCGATCCGGCCGACCGTCCAGGAGCCGACTTCGACAGCGCGGGTCGTCTGGATCGACAGCGGCTCCAGATGCTCGACGTCCCCAGGGACGGCGATTTCTATCTCTGCGGACCGACGGTCTTCATGAGCGATCTCACCATCGGCCTCGCCGCGCTGGGTGTCGCACCCGATCGCATCCACACCGAGTTGTTCGGTAGCAAGCCCTCGCTGACACCGGGTATCGCCGCAGCGTCGAAGACGACTCCACATCAGCCGGCAGGAGCACGCGGCCCGGGTCTGATGGTGTCGTTCGCCCGCAGCGGCCTCAATGTCTGCTGGGGGCCCTCCTACGCCAACCTGCTCGAGCTCGCCGAGGCATGCGATGTCCCGGTGCGCTGGTCGTGCCGGACGGGGGTTTGCCACAACTGCGAGAGCGGGCTCGTGGCCGGAGAGGTCAGCTACACGGCGGATCCGCTCGACCCGCCCGCGGAGGGAAATCTGCTGATCTGCTGCGCACGACCGCAAGGCGACGTCGTAATCGATCTCTAGAGATGAACCAGCGATAGACACGGGAGTGTTCGATGCGAACTGACATCATGCCGGGAGTGACCTTCCCGGATTACGAACTCAGCGACCACACCGCAAAGCACCGCAAGCTCTCCGAGTTGCAGGGGGACGATCCCATGATCGTCGTGCTCGGCCGCGGCGGATTCTGCCCGAAGGATCGTCGCCAGACCGAAGGGCTGGTTCAGCTCCATCGCGAGATGGAGGTCGGCTATTGCCGGCTGGTCACGATCACGACCGACACCATCACCGAGACCAATGAATATCGCAGCGGCGCCGGCGCGCACTGGCCCTTCCTCTCGGACCCGAGGCGGATCGTCCAGAAGGACCTCGACATCGCCGAATACACCGATCCCGTCCACAATCCCATGATCCCGCATGTCGTCGTGCTGGAGCCCCGCCTCGTCGTTCACAAGATTTACAACGGCTACTGGTTCTTCGGGCGTCCGACCATGGAGGAACTGCGCCAGGACCTCAGGGCCGTCAGCATGAAGTGCCGCCCGGATTGGGACATCACCGCGCCCGGATTCAAGGCGCTCTGGGACCAGGGCCGCAAGGAGCATTTTCATCCCTACGGCAAGGCTTATCGCGAAACGCTCAGTGGCCGGGACTAGCGCGTGTCCTCATAAAGTTCAGCCTAGCAACGCAAAGCGGAAGTCTCCGCCCCTGAAAGTGTTTGGCGGCTTGGGACCCCAACCGGATATCTATTCGGATCTTCGTCGACCAGCGATTGTCGAGGCGACACTTTAGAAAAAAAAGCGCGAATGAGTCAGAAGTCTTGACCGACCTGAAGCCGCACAACTGCTAGTGTTAGAAGTCCGAACGTGTGACCTGTGCGCGGAGGCAGCGGTGACAAACTCGGAAGTCTCCAACGACCCATCTGGCAAACCGCCATCCGATGATGAGCCGCCCGACAAAGCGGTATCCGACAAGGAGCAGTCTGGGAAGTCGCCATCCGACCGCAATTTAAAGGTTCGCCTGCGAGCACGATTGCAGGTGATCGCCGGTGCGCTCGCCTCTATTGCCGCCGTCGGTGCAATCGCGGGCGGCCTGGTCGGCTACTGGACTGTTTGGAAGACGCTCCGCACAGATGTGTTTCCAGAAAGCCAAAAGACGCAAAAACAGGCTACGGCCCGGCCCGACCTTGCTCCCCGTTTGTCCCTCGTCGTCCTGCCATTCGCAAACCTCAACAACGATGCAGAGCAGGATTATTTCGCCGACGGTATTACGACCGATCTGACGACCGACCTCGCGCAAATGCCCGATACATTCGTGATCGGGCGCGGGACGGCTTTTACCTACAAGAACAAGCAGGTGGATCTCAAGACGCTGGGCAAGGACCTTGGTATTAGATGGGCCGTACAGGGCGCCGTGCAACGGGCCGGAGATCGGGTCCGGATGAACGTGTCGCTCGCTGACCTTTCGACCGGTCGCGACGTCTGGTCGGATCGTTTTGACGGCGATCGGATGAATCTCGCCGACTTGCAGGAGCAAGTCACGGCGCGGCTCGCCCGCTCTCTCAACGTTGAACTCATCCAGGCCGAAAGCCGACGCAGCCTGATGGACCCGCCAACGAATCCAGATGCTAAGGATTTCAGCATGCGCGGCTGGGCGAAGGTCTATCAACCTCAAACCAAGGTTACGAACGCGCAGGCAATGGACTTGTTTGACAGCGCGCTGCGCCTCGATCCAGACAACATTGACGCAATGCTCGGGAAAGCGTGGTGCATCGTCAGTGGCGTGCTCTCCGGATCGTCAACGTCCGTGATGGAAGACAAGAAGATTGCGACCAGCTTGGTTGATCGAGTGCTTGCCAAACGCCCGGCGAGTGCAAACGCGCACGTAACCAAGGGAAACACTTTGCTATACGGAGATCCCGAGAGAGCGTTGCCTGAATTCGACGCCGCTCTGGAAATCGACCCCAATTCGCCGGTCGCGCATGCAACAAAGGGAATCGCATTTGTCACGGCGGGACGCGCGCGCGAAGCATTCTCCCCGGTCCAGATCGCCTTGCGCCTAAGCCCCAAAGATCCGTCCGCTGACGTTTGGCACTTCTTCCTTTGTCATGCCCACGTGCATGTGCGCCAATACAACGAAGCCATTGAGGAATGCAGGCGCTCGATCAATCTGAACAAATTGAACTGGCTGCCGTATGCGGATCTGATTTCAGCTTATGAAGCCACGGGCCAACTGGAAATGGCCCACCAAATGATAGCCGAATTAAATGCACTGCGGCCGGACTTCACGGTCCAGTGGTTCCGTCAAGTGGGCTACGCGCGTTCGAGCAATCCGCAGTTTCGCCGTGAGTACGACGACATCGCCGATGGGCTCAGAAAGGCTGGCGTCCGCGATCGATGATGTGACCAGGACTTCATTGCTAACTTGCGAGCAGAGGTCTCCTTCCGGGCCCTTAGCCGACCAGCTGGTGCGACCTGGCCCTGTCCGCTGTTGAAAAACTGAACGGACGAGGCGCCGCCTCCGCGCGGGCTGTTCGGGTTTACGAGTACACGCCCTAGCGGTGCGGGCGGCCCGGATCTCGCCGGGAACGCAGCCCGGGCATATTTGTTGGTGCTGTCAGGACATATCCCCGACAGGAACCTCATGTGCCGCTGGATCGCATACCGGGGCGAGACCACCTCGTTCGAGCCTTTCGTCACCGAGCCCGAACATTCGCTGGTCGCGCAAAGCATCCGCTCGCTGCAATCCACGGCGGGCTCCAACGGCGACGGATTCGGTCTCGGCTGGTACGGCGAGCATCCGGAGCCCGGACTCTATCGCGAGACGCGGCCGGCGTGGTCCGACGAAAACCTGCGCTACCTCTGCCGGCATCTGCGCTCGCATTTGTTCTTCGCGCACGTGCGGGCCGCGACCGGCACGGCGGTGACGCGGCAGAATTGCCATCCCTTTGCCTGCGGCCACTGGATGTTCATGCACAACGGATTCGTCGGGAGCTGGAATCGGCTGCGGCGCAAGGTCGAGGCGCTGATCCCCGATGCTTATTATCCGTCGCGGCTGGGCACGACCGATTCGGAAGCCGTGTTCCTGGCGATGATGGGTGCCGGCCTCGACGGCGACCCGCTTGGAGCGACGCAGCGCGTGCTGCAGGCCCTGGTCGGCCTTGTCAACGAAGGCAATCTGCGCGAACGGCTGCGCTTCACCAGTGCGATCGCCAACGGCCGGGATCTCTATGCCTTCCGCGTTGCGGTCAACGACGCCGCGAACACGCTCTATTACCGGGAAGACGGCGGTCAGGTCATCGTCGTGTCCGAACCGTTCGACAAGGAATCGGATTGGATCGAAGTGCCGCCAAATCACGCGCTGATCGCGCGCGCGTCCGAAAGCGTGAAGATCGTTCCGTTCGACGCGACAATTTGCGGTAGCGCCGACAGGGAACCCGTCCCTGCCAGAAGGATTAGTGCCCGCAGGTGATTTTTGCCGGGTGGGACATGACTTTTGCTTCGGATGTTTTGAAATTGCTGCGCCTCGATTCATCAGATGACAAGCAGCATCTCGTGATTCGCTCCGCTGGCGGCGGGGCCAAGGCAGCTGAATACTCCTTCGGCATCGAGGAGGAGTATTTCCTGGCCGACCGCCGCAGTTTCGAGGTCGCGATCCACACGCCCAACGAGTTGTTCGAGTCGGCGAACTGGTCGACCGGCGGCCAGGCCATGCGCGAGATGCTGCAATCCCAGCTCGAGGTCGCCACCAACGTCCACGTCGACGTCAACGACGCCCGCGAAGAGCTTCGCTTCCTGCGGCGCGAAGTCGCCAACGTCGCCGCGCAATATGGTTTCGTGATCATGGCCTGCGGCACGCACCCGACCGCGGTGTGGCGCATGTCGCAGCCGAGCCCGAAGCCGCGCTATGAGGACATGATCGAGGATCTGCGCAGCATCGGCCATCGCAACATGATGTGCGGCATGCATGTGCACGTCCAGCTGCCCGATCCCGAGAAGCGAATGGCGGTGATGCGGGCGATGCTGCCGCATCTGCCGCTGTTCATCGCGCTGTCCGCGTCCTCCCCGTTTTGGAATTCGCACAAGACCGGACTGAAGGGCTACCGTCTCGCCGCCTATTCCGAGCTGCCGCGCACCGGCCTGCCCGAACTGTTCGAGAGCCGGCAGGACTACGACGACTATGTCGGCGCCTTGCAGCGCTCCGGCGTCATTCCCGACGAGAGCCACATCTGGTGGGCGATGCGCCCCTCGATGCGGCACCCGACCCTCGAGCTTCGCGCGCCCGACACCTGCACTCTGGTCGACGACGCCGTCGCCATCGCCTCTCTCTATCGCTGCCTGACGCGCCACCTCTATCTGCGGCCGCATCTGTCGAAGGAGGTCACCGCGGTCGAACGCGCGATTGCGGTGGAGAACAAGTGGCGCGCCCAGCGCTACGGCACCGATTGCATCTTTGCCTCCAAGGACGGGCCGGTCACGATCTCGGAGATGCTCTCCCGAATCGTCGACGACACCGCCGGGGACGCCGAGGCGCTGGGCTGCACAGCCGAGATCGAGCATTGCCGCACCATCGTGGAGCGCGGCAGCTCGGCCGAATTCCAGCTTCGCGCCTACCGCGACAACGGCGACGACATCGCAGCCGTGTCACGATGGATCGCGACATCGACGATCTCGGGGACGAGCGCGCCGATCGGGCGCAGTGCGCCTGCGGCGTCATAGCGCCCGCGCAAGCTTCGCGGACGAGAACGTCATTACTGAATTTGATACGCCGTTGGGGGAATGCATGACTGACATCGCCTGGTGCGCCGGTTGCGGCCACAGCCTGGTCCCGATCCTGTCCGAGAACGGCCGCGCGCGGCCGAGCTGCTTCTGGTGCGAGGGCGTCGATGCGCGGACCACGGAGATGGCAAAGTGGGCGGACAGCCCGGCCGGAAAGCCGGATCGGGCCGCGCCTCACGCTTTCGATTGAGCCGCCCTCCGCGTCAAGCCCGCGCCACCACGCGCGGACGGAATACGGAATCGACCGTCGGCGAACGAGCCGCGACCGGCTTTCGCGTCGGCCGGCGCCGCGGGATGAAGAAATTATTCACGAGGATCGGCTCGTGATCGCCGAGCGCGGTCCGCTCCTTCACCAGCAGGCTCATGACCGAGCGCATCTTGATGACTTCCTGCGCCACGAAGCTGCAGTCCTCCTCGCGATTGATCTGCTCATGCATGATGGCTTCGGCTTCGCGCATGCTGACGCGGAGAGCCCTGATGGTTCTGCGAATTTCGTTGATACGGTTGTCCATGGCTGCCTTCCTCTCGGTCACAACATAAGAACAAAACATGAACTATCTGTCAATCGCCGTGGTGTCGGGTCGCGACGTTATCGCTGATCCCGAAGGCGGCTTCGCGCCGATCCGTGCCTGTGCCGCTGCACGCGCGTTGGCGAGGCTTGCCGACAAATTAGACAGGTCGCGTCGCCGCGCCGGAAGCCCGCGGTCCCGTCACGCGTCCGACGGTCGGAACCAGCCGTCGATCTAACCTCCCGTGCAACCACCGGATTTTTCCCGAACCGGCACATCCGCATCGCGGCGCCGGGCCCGCTTGCTGCTTCGCAAACCAACTGGCCCAAAATTCGCAATGACGATGGCAGCGAAGCAACGGCGCAGAGCGGAGAACGTCATGAACGTGCATGCTGCGGGCGATCTCAGGACGACCGGCCTCACCCATCCGAACGGCGCGCCGCTCCGCCTCAACACGCAGGACTTCGTCGCCATCGACCGCGACCGGAATGCGAAATTCGAGGCGACCTATCGCCCGCAAGCACTCTACAACCGCGCCAACGAAGGCTTCCACGCCAACAACGAGACCTTCCTGCTCCACGAAGTCGCGACCAACCTGCCGATCTACCGCCCCGACACAGGTCCCACCGATTTCCACCTGCATCTTCCACCCGGCGGCTTCCAGCTGGTGCTGGTGACCTCGGGCGCGTTCACCTTCGACTATGACGGGCGCTTCTACAATGTCGGCCCCGGCGCGGTGATGCTGCAAAGCGCGATCGTCCATCGCCAGCTGTTCTACACTTGGTCGGGACTGTCGACCGAAGAGAATTTGAAGACGCCGCAGACGGTGGTGCCGGATCCGGTCTCGATGGGCTATTCGGGCAAATTCCTCGAAGCCTTCATCACCGATCCCACCACCTTTCCGAATCCCACCATCGTCGGTCCCGACCAGATCAACGAAGCCGAGACGCCGCGCGTGGCCTGGAGCCATCCGCTGCACGATCGCCCGGCCAATGCCGGCTTCTGGCTTCAGGATCCGCTGGCGCTGGATGCACTGTTCAAGCCACTCGCGGACAGCTCGATCAAATCGGCGCTGCCGGTTTACGTGCGCGACATCGGCATCGAAGCTCCGAGCGGACAGCTCGTCACCGGCCACATCATCGCAACCGACCTGCGCGGCGGGTCGCTGCTGCCGAAGAGCACATCGTCATCAGCGGACGCCGCCTCGTTCGCCAAGGGCGAGGTGGTGATCTATCGCGTCATTCGCGGCACGGCCGAATTCAAGAACAAGGCGGGCGAGACCTTCGAGCTCGCGGCCGGTGATGTCGTGACCGCAAGCAAGAGCTCGATCAGCCTCATTGCGGTCGGCGAGAACACGCAGGTGCTCCGGCTCGGTCTCCTCAAGGGCATGAACGGTCTTCGCAGTTGGACGCCGACGCAGCGCGACGAGATCGACGGTCTCGCCGGCCAGATCATCACGCAGAAGGACATTCGTCCGCTGCGGACCGAGGGCAGGCCGGTCGGATATCTTTACGGGTAGCCGCACAAGGAACGGCCCGCCGAAGCGGGCTTGGCAAGCGATCTCAGACCTGCCGCGACATCGTCGACTTCAGCGCGCGGCGCGATTGGGTTAGGAACTTCCCTCCGTCGCTTCTGTTGTGTCTGCACGACATGACCCGTGAACGCGCATGCCGTCCCCAAAAATGGAGATTTGACCATGCGTGCGCTCTGCTGGCACGGCAAAGGCGACGTCCGGGTCCGACCCGGATCCCAAGATCCAGCATCCGCATCAAGATAGCCGCCTGCGCCATCTGCGCCTCGGACCTGCATCTCTTTGACGGTCACCAGCCGAATGAGACCGGGACGTTAAACCAGAAGTGTCCCTTCCCCACTCTCGAATAGCTGGCTGTGGTCAGCGAAAGTGTCATATGCGCTTACTGAAAAAACGTTCGCCATCGCTGGCGGCTACGACCCTTCGTACTCTTGCACAGCATCCCTTGGCCTCCACCCTTGTCGCGGCAGCCGGCCTGATGGCAGCGGCCGCGGTCGTCAATCGGCGCCTTGCCGACAAGGCGCAGCGCGACAACCCACCCCAAGGACGATTCATCGACGTCGACGGAGTTCGCCTGCATTACGTGGAGCGCGGATCCGGACGTCCCCTGGTCCTGCTCCATGGCAATGGCAGCATGATCCAGGATTTCGAGTCGAGCGGCCTGATCGACCTCGCGTCCAAGGACTATCGCGTCATTGTGTTCGACCGTCCCGGCTTCGGCCACAGCCTCAGGCCCCGCAACGTGGTGTGGACGCCTGCAGCCCAGGCCGACCTCTTCAAGGATGCCCTTGCGCAACTCGGCGTCGAGAAGGCGATCGTGCTCGGACATTCCTGGGGAGCGTCGGTTGCGATCGCCCTGGCAAGCAGGCATCCCTCAATGGTCGAGGCCCTGATACTGGCGTCGGGCTATTATTTCCCGACAGCCCGCACCGACGCGATGATGGCGATGGCCGGGCCGGCGATCCCGGGATTTGGCGATATCCTCAGTTACACCATCTCCCCGATCCTCAGCCGTCTGATGTGGCCGGCGATGCTGCGTCAGCTGTTCGGACCCAAATCCGTCCCGCAAAAGTTTGACGGCTTCCCCAAATCACTGGCTGTGCGTCCATCGCAGCTTCGGGCCGGCGCGGCCGAGGCGGCGCTGATGGTCCCTGCTGCAATGCTGTCTGCGAAGACCTACGGCGAACTGGCCATGCCGGTCACCATCCTGGCCGGCGAGGATGACCGTCTCATCGACATCGACGAGCAGTCCGGCCGGCTGCATGACGAAATCAAGCACAGCAAGATGCGCCGCGTCCCGAATGCGGGTCACATGATCCAGCAGTCGGACACGGCCGACCTGATGGCCGCGGTCGACGAGGCCGCGGCCGGAACGCTGCACTGAGAGCCTGATCACGCCAGGCGAATCCGATTCAATGCGAGGTCTGCCTCGCACTGAACGCGGTGAAGTTGCGTTGCATGACAGCTGACGCGGCCTCGCCGCGGTATCGGCCGGCCATGCATTCTTCAAATGCGCCCCAGAAGAATGTCACGATGGACGAGCGCACGTCCGATGATCAGGCCGCCGGGCGACAAGAAAACAGCCCGGTGATTGCCGCCCCTACTCCGCGGCCTGGCGCACGTGGCGCGCGGTCGGGGTGCGCATGGTGACCAGCTCTTCGGCCGCGGTCGGATGCAGCGCGATGGTCGCGTCGAAATCGGCCTTGGTCGCCTTCATCTTCACCGCGATCGCGACGGCTTGCGTGATCTCGGCGGCGGCCTCGCCGACGATGTGGCAGCCGAGCACGCGGTCGCTCGCACCGTCGACGACCAGCTTCATCAGCACGCGGGTGTCGCGGCCCGACATCGTCGCCTTGATCGGGCGGAACGAGGTCTTGTAAATGTCGACGTGACTGAATTGGGCACGCGCCTCGGTTTCCGTCAGACCAACCGTGCCGACCTCCGGCTGCGAGAACACCGCGGTCGGAATGTTGGCGTGATCGACCTGCACCGTACGCTTGCCGAACACGGTGTCCGCGAAGGCATGGCCCTCGCGGATCGCGACCGGCGTCAAATTGAAGCGATGGGTGACGTCGCCGATCGCATAGATGCTGTCGACCGAGCTTTTCGAGAAATGGTCGACCGCGATGCCGCCGTTCGCAGGGTTGATGGCAACGCCGGCGTTCTCCAGCCCGAGATTGGCCACCGCCGGATGCCGGCCGATCGCGAACATCACCTGGTCCGAGGCGAGGCTCGATCCGTTCGACAGATGCGTGGTGAATTCATCGCCGTGGCGGTCGACTTTGCTCACCGTGCAGCCGGTGAGAATGGTGATGCCCTGCTTCTCCATCTCGGCACGAACATGGGTGCGAACATCCTCGTCGAAGCCGCGAAGGATGTTGTCGCCGCGATAGATCACGGTGACGTCGGAGCCGAAGCCGGCGAAGATGCCGGCGAATTCCAGCGCGATGTAGCCGCCGCCCTGGATCACGATCCGCTTCGGCAGCTTCTTCAAATGGAACGCCTCGTTGGAGGAGATCACGTGCTCGATGCCGGGGATCGCGGCGCCATGGTTGGGCGCGCCGCCGGTGGCGATCAGGATGTATCTTGCGGTGATCTTGCGGTCGTTTTCGAGCAGGCGGACGGTGTGCTTGTCCTCGATCACCGCGCGGCTCTTGACGATCTGCGCGCCCGACTTCTCGACGTTGGCGGTGTAGGCCGCCTCGAGCCGCGCGATCTCCTTGTCCTTGTTGGCGATCAGCGTCGGCCAGTCGAAGCTGGCGGGCGGAACGGTCCAGCCGAAACCCGCGGCATCCTCGAGCTCGTGGCGGAAATGCGAGCCGATCACGAACAGCTTCTTCGGCACGCAGCCGCGGATCACGCAGGTGCCGCCCATGCGGTACTCTTCCGCGATCATCACGCGGGCGCCGTAACCAGCCGCGATACGGGCGGCACGCACGCCGCCCGAACCACCACCGATGACGAAGAGGTCGACGTCGAATTCAGCCATTGTCCACTCCGACCCCTATCAGGAATCACCGATCAGATAGTGTCTGTCAGATCTCCTTGCCACGCTTGCGCATCTCGGCGCGGAAGGCCCCCATCACGGTCTCGGAGAAGTTCTGGGCCCAGGAGTTCATGAAGGCCATGCTGAGCCCGATGGCGCGCGGCTCGGCGTCGATCAGCTTCTTGCCCAGCGGCGACTTGTAGAAGGTGACGAGATCCTTCAGCTCCTGCTCGGTGAACTCGCTGGCATAGATCTGTGCCATGCCCTCGCCGATCTCGTTCTGGCGGCCATTGAGCTGCTGTTCGACGATCGGGGCGACCTCGTTGAGGTCCTTCTGGTAGTTCAGGTTCTGCTGGATCAGCGCGATCTTGGTCTTCTGGACGAGACCGGGCACGGCGCCCGCGTACATCGCGGTGGCGTTCTTGATCTGCAGAATCTCTTTGGCCGCCGCGACCGCTGCGGGCGAGGCTTTCGGCTGCGCGGGTGCGGCAGCTGCCTTGGGCGCGGCCTGCTGCGCGGCGGCCGGGACGACCGAGAGGGCCAGTCCCACAGCGAGGGTCGCAGCCGGCAAAAACTTCAAGACGCTCTTCATTCCCAGTCTCCTTTCGGCTTACGCCGTTCAATCACGCGAATTCCCTCGCCGCCCGCCAATACAGCCGAGCTGGCCAAGCCGATGAATAACCCGTGCTCGACCACGCCGGGGATCACGCTCAACGCCTTGGCGAGACGAGCAGGATCCTCGATCCGTCCGAGCTTTGCATCGACGATCCAGTGGCCGCCGTCGGTGACGAAAACGTGGCCGTCCTTGTCCCCGCCTTTGGCGTTGCGGACCGCCATTTGCCCGGAAACGCCGCATTCGGCAAATGCCTTCTCGATCGCCCGGCGCGTCGCACCAAGCCCGAACGGGATGACCTCGATCGGGAGCGGAAATTTGCCCAGCGTCGGCACCCATTTGGTGTCATCGGCGATCACGATCATGCGATCCGAGGCCGCAGCCACGATCTTCTCGCGCAGCAGCGCACCGCCGCCGCCCTTGATCAGGTTGAGCTCGGGATCGATCTCGTCGGCGCCGTCGATGGTGATGTCGAGATGGTCGATCTCATCCAGCGTGGTCAGCGGCACGCCGCACCTGATAGCATCGAGGCGAGTCGCCTCGGAGGTCGGCACGCCGATCACCTTGAGCCCGGCGGCGACGCGCTCACCGAGCAGCTCGACGAAATGCTTGGCGGTCGAGCCGGTGCCGAGCCCGAGCTGCATGCCGTCCCGCACCTCCTCGAGCGCGCGCGCAGCGGCCTGTCGCTTCAACTGGTCCATATTCACGTCTGCGCCCACCCTTGAGTCCCGAACGTGCCGCCGATCGTGGCCGCTTTCGGCGGCCTATGTAGCCTCGTTTTCCGCCGGAGAACAGGGTCTGGGGAACCAGACTATAAGTTGATCTTATGGCGCCGCCCCTTGCACTGGCATGACCGGGCCGGTAGCGCTTGGACCATGACCTCCCCTCACACCATCGTCTTCGATCTCGACGGTACGCTTGTGGATACGGCGCCCGACCTGATCACCGCGCTGAACCATGTGCTCGACCGCGAAGGGCTGCCGCCGGTGCCGATGGCCTCGGCCCGCAACATGATCGGCGCCGGCGCCCGCAAGCTGATCGAGCGGGGGCTGGAGGCCGAGGGCCGCAGCGTCACCCCCGCCGACATGGACCGGATGACCGCGGATTTCATCGCCTATTACGCCGACCATATCGCGGTCGAATCCCGCCCCTTCGAGGGGCTCGAGGCCGCGCTGGACCATTTTTCAGCGCAAGGCCATCGCCTCGCCGTCTGCACCAACAAGCTGGAATGGCTGTCGAAGCGGCTTTTGGACCAGCTCGACCTCAGCCGCCGCTTCGCGGCGATCTGCGGCGCGGACACCTTTGGCGTCCAGAAGCCCGACCCCACGATTTTTCGTGAAACGGTGGCGCGCGCCGGCGGAGCGGTCAAAGCGAGCATCATGGTCGGCGATGCCGGAACCGATGTCGGGGTCGCTCGCCGGGCCGGAGTGCCGGTGATCGGGGTCAGTTTTGGTTATACCGATGTACCGATCGCCGAGCTGAAGCCGGACCGGCTGATCCATCACATGCGTGACCTGCCGGCCGCCGCCAGCAGCCTGATGACCGTATAGCGCCAGCAAGTTATTGATATATAATTGTATTCAGAAATCTCCTGCATTAACCATTCATTAACTATGCGCAGCCCGCCGGTTGCCTGCCCCAAACGACGCTCCTAAGGTCCGGGCGGGGTTATGTGGCGGTTCGTCGCAGTTGAAGTGGATGGGTCATGCGTCGTGTCATCGCGGTTGCGTTAGCCGGAGCGAGTCTTTTGGGAGCGGCAAGCCTTGGGGGCTGCTCCTCGATGTCCTGGGACATGTTCAAATCGGCCCCGCCGACCGTCCAGGTCCGGCTCGAATCCAACCCGCCGGGTGCCGACGCCACGACCTCGCTCGGGCCGGGATGCAAGACTCCTTGCTCCGTCTCGGTTCCCGCCCCCGAGGCTCCCTTTACGGTCGCTTTCGCGCTGCCAAAGTACCAGCCGGCGAGCGTCCCGGTGAACGTGATCAGAAGTCCCGGGGATTTCACCACGCCCGCCTCGGTGACGTCAGACCCAAATCCGGTGTTTGCGGAACTCCAGCCGGCCACCCCGCCGAAACCGGTTCGCAAGCCGCACCGGCCGAGGAAGCCCAAACCGGCTGCAGCCGCGCCGGCCGCGGCACCAGCCGAAGCCGCACCGCCCGCGGGCTCGCCGTTCCCCGATCCGAACGCCGGCAGGCGCTGATCTAAGTATACCACCCGATTGTCCTCGTCGCGTCCGATGCTTAGATTGTGTCGCGAGCACCGCTGAAACAAAGGTGCGCCCGACGCCGCAAGTGACAAGGCATCTCCATGAACGGATCCACCGCGCTGTCGACCCCGATGACCGATCCGTTCGGGCGGACCATCAGCTATCTGCGCGTCTCCGTCACCGATCGCTGCGATTTGCGCTGCTTCTACTGCATGTCCGAAGACATGACGTTCCTGCCCAAAGCCGACCTGCTGACGCTGGAAGAGCTCGACCGGCTCTGCTCTGCGTTCATCGCCAAGGGCGTGAAGAAGCTGCGGCTGACCGGCGGCGAGCCGCTGGTCCGGCGCAACGTGATGACCTTGGTCCGCTCGCTGTCGCGGCATCTGTCGAGCGGAGCCCTGAACGAGCTGACGCTGACCACCAACGGCACCCAGCTTGCGAAATACGCAAGCGAGCTCGCCGATTGCGGCGTCCGCCGCATCAACGTCTCGCTCGACACGCTCGATCCCAAGAAGTTTCGCGAGATCACCCGCTGGGGCGAGATCGACAAGGTGCTGGAAGGCATTGAGGCCGCGCGCGCCGCAGGCCTCGCCATCAAGATCAACGCGGTGGCGCTGAAGAACCTCAACGAGGACGAGCTTCCCGAATTGATGCGCTGGGCCCACGGCAAGGGCATGGGCCTGACGCTGATCGAGGTCATGCCGATGGGTGAGATCGGATCGGGCCGCATCGACCAGTATCTGCCGCTGTCGCTGGTGCGCGCACGCCTCGCCCAGCAATTCACGCTGACGGATCTGGCCGAGAGCACCGGAGGTCCGGCCCGCTATGTCGGCGTCGCCGAGACCGGCGGCAAGCTTGGCTTCATCACGCCGATGACCCATAATTTCTGTGAATCCTGCAACCGGGTTCGCGTCACCTGCACGGGAACGCTGCACACCTGCCTCGGCCACGAGGATGCCTCTGATTTGCGCAAACCTCTGCGTGCATCCGACGACGACACGCTGCTTGCGGATGCGATCGACCGCGCCATCGGGCTGAAGCCCAAGGGCCACGATTTCATCATCGACCGCCGCCATGACCGTCCCAGCGTCTCCAGGCACATGAGCGTCACCGGCGGCTGACACCGGCGGATTACGGTCTTATTCCCCTTAACTATCAACAAACTTCCGATTGACTGGCGGCACGCCCGCTGGTTTGGTGCGCCTGCCTCATGCCTGCGCGGCGAGACAAGCCACGCGCCCGTTCGGCGCAGTCAAGACGGCCGGGGCACAATCGGGGGAGGACCTATCGTTGCAAGCGCTCCTAAAGGTGAGCCAGGGAATCGACGCGTTCACGCGCTGGACAGGCAAGCGTGTGGCGTGGCTGATCGTGGTCGCCGTCGTCGTCTCGGCGGTCAACGCGATCATCCGCAAGACATTCGACACCTCGTCGAATTCATGGCTCGAGCTGCAATGGGTGCTGTTCAGCATCGTTTTCCTCGTCTGCTCGCCCTGGACGCTGCTGGACAACGAGCACATCCGCATCGACATCGTGAACAATTCGCTGCCGAAGAAGGTCCGCAACGTGATCGATGTGATCGGTCACCTGTTCTTCCTCATTCCGCTCTGCATCGTCATGATCGTCACGGGCGTGCCGTTCTTCGAGCGCTCGTTCCACATCAACGAGCAATCCGGCAATGCCGGCGGCCTGCCCCAATGGCCCGCCAAAGCTCTGATCATGATCGGCTTCGCTATGCTGCTCGTTCAAGCAGTCTCCGAGCTGATCAAGCGAATTGCGGTCATGCGCGGATTGATTCCGGATCCCCATGAATCGCAGGTGTCGGCGCTGGAGGCCGAGGTCGAGCATCTCGTCGAAGCGATCGAGAAGAAGTAGCCGTTGGCGACGGTTTAGGGGGAATCATGACCGCATTCATCATCGCCAATATGGCGCCTATCATGTTCGCGTCGCTGGTCGTCGTGCTGCTGCTCGGCTATCCCGCGGCATTCTCGCTCGGCGCCGTCGGCCTGTTCTACGCCATCATCGGCGTCGAGCTCGGCCAATTCCACCCTGACTTCCTGCAGGCTCTTCCCGAGCGCGTCTACGGCGTGATGAACAACGACACGCTGCTCGCCATCCCCTTCTTCACCTTCATGGGACTGGTGCTGGAGCGGTCGGGCATGGCCGAGGACCTGCTCGACACGATCGGCCAATTGTTCGGTACCATCCGCGGCGGCCTTGCCTATGCCGTCATCTTCGTCGGCGCGCTGCTCGCCGCGACGACGGGCGTGGTCGCGGCGTCTGTGATCTCGATGGGTCTGATCTCGCTGCCGATCATGCTGCGCTACGGCTATGACCGCCGCGTCGCCGCCGGCGTCATCGCCGCGTCGGGCACGCTCGCGCAGATCATTCCGCCCTCGCTCGTTCTGATCGTGATGGCCGACCAGCTCGGCAAGTCGGTCGGCGACATGTACGAAGGCGCTTTCATCCCGGGCCTCGTGCTCGCCGCGCTCTACGCCGGCTACGCCTTTCTCGTCAGTATGATCTTCCCGAAGGCCGCCCCGGGCCTGCCGAAGGAGGCCATCGGCTTTCGCGAGGACAGTGGCGACCGTGGCCTCCGCTCCCTCGGCGTGCTGTTCCTGGCGAGCTGCGTGTTCGGCTGGTTCATGATGCGCAACTCCGAGACGCATGGCGCCGACTATGTCGTGCTGAGCATGTTCTACGGCATCATCTTCGCGTTCGCCGTCGCCGTGCTGAACTGGGTGATCGACAAGCTCACCGGCTTCCGCTTCCTCTCGAAAATGGCGCAGCAGACCACCTTCGTGATGGTGCCGCCGCTGTTCCTGATCTTCCTAGTGCTCGGCACGATCTTCATCGGCATCGCGACCCCCACCGAAGGCGGCGCGATGGGTGCCGCCGGCGCCCTCATCCTCGGTGCCGCGAAGCGGCGGCTGAGCTGGGACCTGATCCGGCAAGCCACGGAATCGACCGCCAAGCTGTCGGCTTTCGTCGTGTTCATCCTGGTCGGCGCTCGCGTGTTCTCGCTCACCTTCTACGGCGTCAACGGGCACGTCTGGGTCGAGCACCTGCTGACCTCCCTGCCCGGCGGCCAGGTCGGCTTCCTGATCTTCGTCAACCTGTTCGTGTTCGTGCTGGCCTTCTTCCTCGACTTCTTCGAACTGGCCTTCATCGTGATCCCGCTGCTCGGACCTGCCGCCGAGCATCTCGGCATCGACCTGATCTGGTTCGGCGTCATCCTCGGCGTCAACATGCAGACCTCGTTCATGCACCCGCCGTTCGGATTCGCGTTGTTCTATCTCCGGTCGGTCGCGCCGAAGGAGCGCTACACCGATCGCCTCACCGGCAAGCGGATGGAGCCCGTCACCACGGGCCAGATCTATTGGGGTGCGGTACCATTCGTCGTCATCCAGATGATCATGGTCGGACTGGTAATCACGTTCCCGTCGATGGTGATGCACTACAAGGGTGTCCAGTCGAACATCGACCCCAATACGATCAAGATCGAAGTGCCGCAGATCGAGCTGCCGCCGCTGGATTTCGGGCCGCCGTCGAAGTAAGCGGAGGCTGCACGGCCGACCTTCTTACCCTCCGCCCCCAGCGGAGGGTAAAGGTTCGGCCCGCTCCGCCAGACGAAACCGCAGCGTGAACTCCGCGCCGCCGCCGGGGAGGTTCTCGACCGCCACCGTCGCGGCGTGATCGTCGGCCACGGCGCGCACGATCGACAGCCCCAGTCCCGCGCCGTCGCTGCGCCGGCGGTCGGCGCGCCAGAAGCGCTGGAAGATCAGTTCGCGCTCGGCGTCCGCGATCCCCGGGCCGCAATCGCGCACGCGCACCGAGCCGTCCTCGCCCACCTCGACGTCGACGGTGGTGTCCTTTGCCGTGAACTTGATGGCGTTTTCGGCAAGGTTGAAGATCGCGCGCTGGAGCATCTCCGCATTGCCGTGGATCCTGACCGGCGCGTCGGTGCCCCGGAGCGCAATGTCCTTGTGCTGCGCGATCGCGAACGGGGCGATCGAGGCGACCACCTCGGCGCAGACCGCGCGCAAATCCGTGGTCTCGCCGGGATCGAGCACCAAAGTGTCGAGCTCGGCGATCTCCAGCAACTGGGCGACCAGGCGGCTCATCGTTTCGATGTCGGCATGCAGCGCCTGCCGTGCGGCACGATCGTCGAGCGTCTCGATCCGCGTGCGCAGGATCGCAAGCGGCGTGCGCAATTGATGCGCTGCATCCGCCGTGAACTGCCGCTGTACCCGAAAGCCGCCTTCGAGGCGGTCGAGCGCCTGGTTGACGGCGGTGACGAGCGGCAGGATCTCGCGCGGAATCTGCTCCGTCGGCAGGCGGATGTCGGTGCGCGCCGGGCCGATGTTGCTGGCCTCTTCGGAAGCCTTCCACAGCGGCGCGATCGCACGGCGAAAGATGATGATGTCGGTGGCGAGCAGGATCAGCAGGATCGGGATGGTGATCCATCCCACGCGCCGGAAGAAGTTCGAGACGATGTCGTCGATGATGACGTCGCGATGCGCAAGGTCCTCGGCGACCTGGATGCGCACCGTCTTGCCGTCGATGTCGCGGGTGACGGCGGCCCCCGAAATGCTCTCCGACGAACTTGGTGCAGCGGCGGCGGCGGAGCGCCGATGGGAAGAGAACAGCAGCCGGCCCTCGGCATCGCGAATGTCGTATTGATAGCGGCCATACGCTTCCGAATAGAGGCCCTTGAGACTGTCGGGCAGATTGAACGTCAGCACACCGCCGGGCTGCGCAACGATGCGCTCCGCCAGCACTTCGGCCTGGGCGCGCATGGCATGGCGATGCAACTGGTCGATCTCGGAATTAAGCAGCCAGAACAGCACCAGCGGCAGGAAGATCGCGACCACCGCGACGGCGAGGATGTGCAGGAACACGATGCGCCAGATCAGCGATTTGAACGTCGGCGACCTGCCATAGGACCCGGCGCCCTGGGGCCTGGCTTGGGACCCGATCCGGGCCACGCTATTTCTCCACGTCCATGAGATAGCCGACGCCGCGGATGGTATGGATCACGACCTTCGCGCCGTGTTCAGCGAGCTGCTTGCGCAGCCGCGAGACGTAGACCTCGACCGCGTTGGAGGCGACCTCGCCGTCCAGTCCGAAGATGTGATCCTCGACGTTCTTCTTCGGCACCACCCGGCCCTGCCGGCGCAGCAGGATCTCCAGCACCGACGTCTCGCGCGCGGAGATGATCCGCGGCTGGTCGTCGACGAAGATCTGGCGGCTCTCGGTGTCGTAGACGAGGTTGGCGAGACTGAGCGAGCGGCCGAGCAGCTGGCCGGGCCGGCGCAGGATCGCCTCCAGCCGCGCTATCAGCTCCTCCATCGCGAAGGGCTTGGCGAGATAGTCGTCGGCGCCGCTGCGCAGGCCACTGACGCGATCCTGCAGGCCGCCGCGTGCGGTCAGCACCAGCACGGGGAGCGGCTCCATCTTGAGGCGCAGCTCGCGCAGCACCGACAGGCCGTCGCCGTCGGGCAGCCCGAGGTCGAGGATCATCGCAGCGTAGCTGACGCTGCTCACCGCCTCGCGCGCCTCGGCCGCGCTGCCGACGATGTCGCTTTGATAGCCGGCCGCCGCCAGCCCGCCCGCGACGAGCCGCGACAGCTCGGCATTGTCCTCGACGATCAGAAGGCGCATGTGCTCGACCAGAATTCCGGTATTTCAGAACCGCGGGACCCGCCGCGCTGCGGAATGTCTCCCATCATTCGGCGGCTACGACCAGCAAAAAAATGCGTCCTTGCGGACGTCGACAGAACCGTAAGGTGAGCGTCAGGCAACGTTGATATGGGTTCCGTTTCGCCGCGACGCTCGCCCTGCCGCACGCACATGCACCACAAAAGTCGAACTGATCATCAACGCCAAGACAGCAAGAGCAATCGGCCTCGTCGTGCCGCCAGGCTTGCTCGCGCGCGCCGATGAGACGATCGAATAGACTCTGTGACCCCAGCGTCCTTCCCTCATCCGGTAGTGCCAGCGCGGGTGTTGCTCAACTCCGGCCCATCCGTCTATAGCTGATCGAAAGCCGGCCTCCGCCGAGGCGGCAGTCGACCGGAGTAGCTATGCCCCATCAAGACGACAGCATTGCAGCGAAGATCGAGGCGTTCATCCGGACTGAAGTCATTCCCTACGAGAAGGATCCCCGGACAGGTCCGCACGGTCCGAGCGACGAACTCGTGCAGGAGCTGCGCGACAAGGCGCGGAAGGCCGGCGCCCTGACGCCGCACATTCTCGCGGACGGGTCCCATCTCACGCAACGCGAGACTGCGAAGGCGCTGATCAAGACTGGCCTGTCTCCACTCGGTCCATTGGCGTGCAACACCATGGCGCCGGATGAAGGCAACATGTACCTGCTCGGCAAGGTCGGCAGCCCCGAGCAGAAATCGCGTTTTCTCGAACCGCTGGTGTCGGGCAAAGCGCGCTCGGCGTTCTTCATGACGGAGCCTGCCGATGCGGGCGGAGCCGGATCGGATCCGTCGATGATGCAGACGAGGTGCCGGCTCGACGGCAACCATTGGGTCATCAACGGGCGAAAGAAGTTCATCACGGGAGCCGAGGGAGCGCGCGTCGGGATCGTCATGGCGAAGTCTGACGATGGCGCGTGCATGTTCCTCGTCGATCTGCCAAATCCCGCGATCCGCACGCTGCGCGTGCTGGATACGATCGACAATTCGATGCCCGGCGGACACGCGGAGATCGACATTGAAAACCTGCGGGTGCCGGCCGACCAGATGCTCGGCGCGTCCGGCGAAGGTTTTAAATATGCCCAAATTCGTTTGAGCCCCGCACGGCTGTCGCATTGCATGCGATGGCTGGGCCTCGCGATCCGCGCTAACGAGATTGCCACCGACTATGCCTGCCGCCGCCAGGCGTTCGGCAAAGCGCTGGTCGACCACGAGGGCGTCGGCTTCATGCTGGCGGAGAACCTGATCGATCTCCAGCAATCGGAGCTGATGATCGACTGGTGCGCCGGAGTGCTCGACACCGGCTCGCTCGGCACGACCGAGAGCTCCATGGCGAAGGTGGCCGTGTCGGAAGCACTGATGCGCGTTGCCGATCGCTGCGTTCAGGTGATGGGCGGCACAGGGGTCTCGACGGAGACGATCGTCGAGCAAGCCTTCCGCGAAATCCGTGCCTTCCGGATCTATGACGGGCCGACTGAAGTGCACAAATGGTCGCTGGCCAAGAAGATCAAGCGCGACTGGAAAGCGGCTCAAGGCTAGAGCGGCGCGGTGGCGTAGCGGCGCAGGGAGGCTAATCTGACTTGCTATTCAATTGCTCCGCCCCCAACACCAGCTCCGCCCTCCCAGCAGCGATTTGCGGCTAAATTTTCTCTTGGATTATCAAGCCGTTGGCTACTGTGCATGGGGTTGTTTTTCAACTTTAGGGGTCTGACACCCCCTTGACCGCACAAGAAAACGCCCCGGGCTTTCGCTCCGGGGCGTTGCGACTGGTGAACAGCTCAGCTCTGCGAGCGCCGCGCCATGAAGATGTCGTAGCCGACCTCGGCGACCTGGAACCAGGCGTAGCCGTCGCTGGTGAACTTGGCGAGAGAGTCGTGCACCTTCTTGAAGTTGGGATTGGTCGCGCCGACTTCGGCATGCAGCTCCTTGGCGGCCTTGTAGCAGGCATCCATGATCGACGGCGAGAAGGCGTGCAGCTTGGTGCCGCCCGCCAGCAGCTTCTTCAGCGCCAGCGGATTGGCGGCGTCGTAGCGCGCCATCATGTAGTTGTTGGCGTAGTGGCCGGCCTGCTCAAGCACGCTCTGGTAATATTTCGGCAACGCGTTCCACTTGTCGAGGTTGACGAAGGCCATCAGCATCGGACCGCCTTCCCACCAGCCGGGATAGTAATAGTGCGGCGCGATCTTGTAGAAGCCGAGCTTCTCGTCGTCATGGGGGCCGACCCATTCGGCGGCGTCGATGGTGCCTTTCTCCAGCGCCGGGTAGATGTCGCCGCCGGCGAGCTGCTGCGGCACCACGCCGAGCTTCTGGAGCACGCGGCCGGCAAAACCGCCGACACGGAATTTCATGCCCTTCAGATCATCCGGCGTGTTGACCTCTTTCCTGAACCAGCCGCCCATTTGGCAACCGGTATTGCCCGCGAGCAGCGAGACGACGTTGTAGCTCTTGTAGAACTCGTTGAGCACCTCGCGCCCGCCGCCCTGCATGTACCAGGCCTGGTTGATGCGCATGTTGGGACCGAACGGTACGGCCGAGCCGAAGGTGAAGGTCGGATCCTTGCCGAAATAGTAATAGGAGGCGGTGTGGCCGATTTCGCAGGTGCCGTTCTGCACGGCGTCGAGCACCTGCAGGCCCGGCACGATCTCGCCGGCCGCGAAGATCTGGATCTGGAATTTGTTGTCGGTCGCCTCGGCGACCATCTTGCACATCATCTCGGCGCCGCCGAACAGCGTGTCGAGCGATTTCGGCCAGCTCGTCGGCATGCGCCATTTGATTTCCGGCATCGACTGCGCGATCGCGGGAGCCGCAAGCGTAACTGCGCCGGCCGCACCAAGTCCTGTGACCTTGATGAAGTCTCTTCTCTTCATGATTTCCTGCCCTGATGTACCAGTGATTGTGAGCCTTCTTCCGAGGCTTGCGGTCAGCATGACGCAAGCCGGGACCGAATGCCATCCCGATCGCACTCTGCGGCAAAGAAAAAGCCCGGCCTCCCCTGGAGGCCGGGCTTTCCGGTCTTGCGACTTTAGGCCTAGGCGATCAGCCGCGCGTGCGCGAGCGGATCATGAAGCTGTCGTAGGTGTATTCGGCGACCTGCCACCACAGATATTCGTCGGAGCGGTAGGCCTGCATGGCATCGATCGACTTCTTGAAGTCGGGGTTCTTGGCGGAGATCTCGCCCCACAATTCGTTGGTCGCCTTGAGGCAGGCTTCCAGCACCTCGTTGGTAAAGGGACGAAGCTGGGTGCCGCCGGCAACCAGTCGCTTCAGCGCCCCCGGGTTCTGCATGTCGTAGCGCGCGGCCATCCAGGTGTTGGCGTGGGCCGTCGCGTTGGTGAGGATCGCCTGGTAGTTCTTCGGCAGCGCATTGAACTTTTCCAGGTTGGCGAAAGCGTGGACGGTCGGACCGCCTTCCCAGAAGCCCGGGTAGTAGTAGTACTTGGCGACCTTGGCGAAGCCGAGCTTCTCGTCATCGTAGGGGCCGACCCACTCGGCCGCATCGATGGTGCCCTTCTCGAGCGCCGGATAGATGTCGCCGCCGGCGAGCTGCTGCGGTACCACGCCGACCTTCTGGAGCACCTGGCCGGCAATGCCGCCGATGCGCATCTTCAAGCCGGAAAGGTCGGCAACGGTCTTGATCTCCTTGCGGAACCAGCCGCCCATCTGGGTGCCGGTGTTGCCGCAGGGGAAGCCGACCACGTTCGACTTCTTGAAGAACTCGTTGGCGAGTTCATTGCCGCCGCCCTGATAGAGCCACGAGTTCTGCTGGCGCGCATTGAGGCCGAACGGCACCGAGGCGAAGATCGCGAAGGTCGGATCCTTGCCGACATAGTAGTAGGACACCGTATGGCACATCTCGACCGTGCCGCTGGAGGTCGCATCGAGCGCCTGCAGGCCGGGAACGAGCTCACCGGCGGCGAACACCTGGATCTGGAATTTGTTGTCGGTCATCTCGGCGACGTACTTCGCCACCTGCTCGGCACCGCCATAGATTGTATCGAGCGACTTCGGGAAGCTCGAAGTCAAGCGCCACTTCACCTCGGGCGAGGACTGCGCGATCGCCGGCGAGGCCACCGCGGCGGTCGCCGCCGCGCCTGCTGCCGACACTTTCAGAAAATCACGACGCTTCATCTTCAGGTCTCTCCTTGCTGGGGCGTTTCCCCTTGACTTCTCTTCTTGCCGCCGCTCATTCCGGCGACGCGTTAGGCCGCGTCGAACCGAAGGGGCTTGACTGCCGTGGGCCTTTACCACGGAAGCCCCGCCTGCGGAACGCGACAATGGCATGACGGGGCTCTACGAAAGTCGCATGTCCCCCAGAAAGACGAGAGCGTGGCCGCGGGCGCCGGCTCAGGCCGCCGCGATGACGCCCTTGAGCTGGTCGCGGACCTGCCCCGCAATGGCGCGGTAGATCGCCGCATGGGGACCGTCCGGCTCGCTGTCGACGACGGGAGTGCCGGCATCCGAGCTGGCACGAATCGCCATGTGCAGCGGGATCTCGCCGAGGAAGGGGACCTCGAGCTTCTCGGCCTCGTGCCGCGCCCCGCCATGGCCGAATATGTCCGATCGCGTGCCGCAATGCGGGCACTGGAAGTAGCTCATGTTCTCGACGATGCCGAGCACCGGCACGTTGACCTTCTTGAACATGGCAAGCCCCCGCCGCGCATCGATCAGGGAGAGGTCCTGCGGGGTCGAGACGATCACCGCGCCCTTCAGCGGCACATTCTGCGCCAGCGTGAGCTGGGCATCGCCGGTGCCCGGCGGCATGTCGACGACCAGCACGTCGAGCTTGCCCCATTCGACATCCCGCAGCATCTGCGTCACCGCCGACATCACCATGGGACCGCGCCAGATCATCGCGGTCTCTTCCTCGACCAGGAAGCCGATCGACATGATGGCGAGGCCGAAGCGCCGAAGCGGAATCATTTTTCGCTCGTCGTTCAGCTCCGGCTTGTCGTGCAGGCCGGTCAGCCGTGGCACCGAAGGGCCGTAGATGTCGGCATCGAGCAGCCCGACCTTGAGGCCGAGGTCGCGCAGACCGAGAGCCAGGTTCAGTGCAGTGGTCGACTTGCCGACGCCGCCCTTGCCGGAGGCGACCGCGATCACGGCGGCAACGCCCGGGATTTCCGACTGCCGCGCCATCGGCGACTGGGCGCCGCCCTGTGGCGGCGGCTTGTGGGCATGGACCGGCTGTACGCCGGGCGTGCCGCGGCTCGGTTGCGGGGGTGGCGGCGGCGCAGAGCCCGGCTTGCGCTCGGCGGTCAGCGCCACCATGACGGTGGTGACGCCGGGAATGGCGCGCACGGCGGCCTCCGCTTCGGCCCGGATGGACTCCCAGGCCCTCGCCTCGGCGGCATCGACGTTGATCGAGAAGAACACCTTGCCGTCGGACGCGTTGACCGCGCTCAGCACATTGGCATTGGTGAGCGCGACCCCGCGGGGGGATTTGATCCGGGCGAGGCTGTCGAGAACCTGTTGCTGCGTCACGCTCAAAGCGCATCTCCTAGAAGTTCAGGATGCCCCATTAGAGCGGAAACGCCCAAAAGGCTACTGCCTGCCGATATCGTCCGCCTTCTCGGCCGGCGCAGCCCCCTGCTCCGTGGCGGCCTCGTAATTCAGCTCGATCATGACCCCGTTGGGGTCGTTGACGAAGATCTGCCAGAGGTCGCCGCCGGGCACCTGGCGGGACTCGAAACTCATGTCCCTGGATGCCAGCCGCTGCTTCATGCCGTCGAAGCCGCGACTGACGAAGGCGACATGATGGACAACGCCGGAATCCGGCTTTTGCGGCTCGGCCGTCGCGGAAATATCGACGAGGTGCACCACCGCCTTGCCCTCGCTGTACATCCAGGCACCGGGGAAGGCGAAATTCGGCCGGGCGCCTTTTTCCAGGCCCAGCACATCCTCGTAGAAGCGGACCGTCTCGGCCAGATTCCGGGTCCGGATGTTGAAATGATCGAGGACGCCAACGCTCACGCCGCCCATGCTTTCGCTCCCTTTTTTGAAGTCCTTGGGTCCGCCATCCTAGCACAGGGGGCCGCCAAACGAAGCCGTTGCCCTCCGCCCTTAACGGTTTATGGTGCGCCTCCGATCCGCCCTCGCGGCGGAACTTCGAGGACGCCGCCCTGGCGCCCTCGCCCGGCTGCAACCGTAAAACTCAAGCTACGGACAAGGTACCACACATGGCTAAAGTCGCTTTCCTCGGTCTCGGCGTCATGGGCTACCCCATGGCCGGACACCTCGTGAAAAAAGGGGGCCATGAGGTCACCGTTTACAACCGCACCGCGGCCAAGGCGAAGGAATGGGCGGACAAGTTCGGCGGCAAGACCGCCCCGACCCCGAAGGCCGCCGCCGAAGGCCAGGATTTCGTGATGTGCTGCGTCGGCAACGACAACGATCTGCGCGCGGTCACGATCGGCGCCGACGGCGCCTTCGCCGGCATGAAGAAGGGTGCGACCTTCGTCGATCACACCACCGCCTCCGCCGAAGTCGCGCGTGAGCTGGATGCAGCCGCGACCAAGGCCGGCTTCAAGTTCATCGACGCGCCGGTCTCCGGCGGCCAGGCCGGCGCCGAGAACGGCGTTCTGACGGTGATGTGCGGCGGCGCCGAGGGCGCCTATGCCGGCGCCGAGCCGATCATCACGGGCGCCTATGCACGGATGTGCAAACTGCTCGGGCCCGCGGGAAGCGGCCAGCTGACCAAGATGGTCAACCAGATCTGCATCGCCGGCCTGGTGCAGGGTCTCTCCGAAGGTATCCACTTCGCCAAGAAGAGCGGCCTCGACGTCGCCGCGGTGATCGAGACCATCTCCAAGGGTGCGGCGCAGTCCTGGCAGATGGAAAATCGCTACAAGACCATGAACGAGGACAAGTACGATTTCGGCTTCGCTGTCGAATGGATGCGCAAGGACCTCTCGATCGCGATCGCCGAAGCCCGCCGCAACGGCGCCAACCTGCCTGTCACCGCGCTGGTCGATCAGTTCTATTCCGAGGTCGAGAAGATGGGCGGCAAGCGCTGGGATACGTCGAGCCTGCTGGCGCGTCTGCAACGCTGACACTCTGCTGCGGCCTGTTCCAGGACCGCGCAGCTCGTACTTCGTCGCGACTCCGGCCGCGACGAAGTTCAAAGCGCGCTAACCGAAACAATCATAGACTTCTGGGGGAGCCTTGCTCAGCGTGATCGCCGCCATCTTCGTTGCTGCCTGCGTCAGCGTCGCGCCGGAGCTCCGAACTGCAATCACCGGGATTGCCTCGGGTGGGGCCTGTCGGCGGGGATCGCTCCTCATTGCTCGCCTGCTCCCGGTTGCGCTCCTGATCCTGGTTGCATTACCCTCGCAGGCGCTCGCCGCATCGCTCGACGGCGCCAGCATTCGCCCGCAATGGGCGCTTCCCTTCGCCGGCATGCTGCTGTCGATCGCGATATTTCCGCTCGCAGCGCCTCACTTTTGGGAACGGCACCAAGGCAAAATTGCCGCGATGTGGGCTGCCCTCATCGTGCTACCGCTTTCAATCTGGCACGGCCTGCTTCCAACGACCCAGGCGCTCGTGCATACGGCGTTTCTCGAATACATCCCGTTCATACTGCTGCTCCTTGCTCTGTTTACCGTGGCCGGCGGAATCGTGGTGCGCGGCAATCTTCATGGCTCCCCGGTCCTGAATACCCTGCTGCTCGCGCTCGGTACTTTGATTGCGAGCGTCATCGGAACGACCGGCGCGTCCATGGTCATGATCCGCCCGGTGCTCCGCGCCAATGACGACCGGGTGCACAATGCGCACGTCGTCATCTTCTTTATCTTCCTGGTGTCCAATATCGGCGGATCGCTGTCTCCTTTGGGAGATCCGCCATTGTTTCTGGGATTCCTGCGCGGCGTGGACTTCTTCTGGACGACGACACACCTGTTCGCCGAGACGACATTCGTTGCCTGGATCCTGCTCGCCCTGTTCTTTTGCATCGATGCTTATCTTTATCGCAAGGAAGGCCGGGTCAAACCGGACCCAACTCCCGACAATCCCTTGCGAATTAGCGGCGGGTTCAATTTCGCGCTGATGGGAGTCATCATCGCTGCGATCCTCCTGAGCGCCAAGCTCGACCTCGGCGAATTTGAGGTTCTCGGCACGCGCCTCCAGCTTCAAAATCTGCTGCGCGATGGCGTCATGATCGGCGTCGTGTTCGCATCGCTCGCTGTCACGTCGAAGGAAGACCACGACGCGAACGGCTTCTCTTGGAGCCCCATGATCGAAGTGGCAAAGCTCTTCGCCGCCATCTTCATCACCATCATTCCCGTGCTTGCGATGCTCAACGCCGGCCGATCCGGCGCGTTTGCATCCATCGTAACCATGGTCACCAATGCAGATGGCACGTCTAACAATGCCGCATATTTCTGGCTGGCCGGCCTGCTGTCGTCCTTCCTCGACAATGCGCCGACCTACCTCGTCTTCTTTGAGCTTGCCGGAGGCGACGCCAAGCACCTGATGACGAATGGCGCCCTGACCCTTGCAGCAATTTCCGCAGGAGCGGTGTTCATGGGTGCAAACTCGTACATCGGCAACGCGCCCAACTTCATGGTGTACGCGATTGCGCGAGCGGGTGGCGTCGCTATGCCGGGCTTCTTCGGCTACATGGCCTGGACCTCCATCCTGCTGCTACCTGTATTCGCCTTGGTCACTCTCATTTTCTTCAGGTGAACGGCTGCGCACCCCTCTTGGGGCAGGCCAGGGGCCAGATCCAAATTAACGCCGGGTTAACGTAATTCTTTAGCTCCTTAAGTCACCTCTTAAGGATTTCTTGCCAGAGATAGACAATGCAGAAGGCCCGCGTCCGGCGTGGGCAGGAATCGTTGTTGCTTGATGAGTAACCCCGCTGAAAAGCCTGAGGTAGTACAGCTTCCGGCCGAGCCGGTGAGCGCTCCATCGGCGAGCAGCCGAAGGGCTGCGGCGCAGCGGGTGCGCGAGGCGCGGGACAAGTTAACGTCGACCAGTGGAACCCGGCCGGCCTTCGACGTCGAGATGCTGCGCCAATACGCCCAGACGCGGCTGTCGGCATCCTATGTCGTAATGCTGCTGGTGGTCGCGACCGGCGTGCTGTTCGGCCTGTGGATGCAGCCGATCCCCGCCGCCGCCTGGACCGCCGGCATGCTCTGCATCCACTCCGCGATGATCCGCAGCTGCCGGCGCTTCCTGACCGAGCCCGCCTCGCCCGCGGCGACCCGGGCATGGCAGACGCGCTTCGTCGTGCTCGACCTGCTCTATGGCCTGTGCTGGATGGCGATCCTGATCCATCCCGTGCTCGACATGGTCACGGAAACGCTGATGATGTTCCTGATGCTGCTGGTGATCGCAGTGTCGAGCATGCTCGCCGCCAATCTGCCGATCGCAGCCCTCGCCGCCACCGCGCCGGTCGCGGTCGCCATGGCGCTGAGCTTCGTGATGACCGGCTCGCTGGACAATTACATCCTGGCCGCGCTCGCGCTCGCCGCCGAAGGCTATTTCATGCTGCTGGCGCATCGCCTGCACTCCTCCACCTTCGCCACGCTGGAAGCGCGCGCCGAGAAGGACGCGCTGATCGGCGAGCTCGAACAGGCCAAGGCAATCTCCGACGAAGCGCGCCACCGCGCCGAATCCGCCAACGTCGCCAAGTCGCGCTTCCTCGCGCAGATGAGCCACGAGCTGCGCACGCCGCTGAACGCCATCCTCGGTTTCTCCGAGGTCATGAAGAGCGAGATCTTCGGCGCGCATGCGGTGCCGGTCTACAAGGAGTACTCGGCGGACATCCATAATTCCGGCGTGCACCTGCTCAACCTCATCAACGAGATCCTCGACCTGTCGCGGATCGAGGCCGGCCGCTACGAGCTCAACGAGGAAGCGGTGTCGCTGGTCGGCATCGTCGCCGACTGCCATCATCTGATGAAGCTGCGCGCCTCCAGCCGCGGCATCACCATCCACGAAGTGTTCGAGCAGGCCATGCCCCGGCTGTGGGCCGACGAGCGCGCGATCCGCCAGGTCGTGCTCAACCTGCTCTCCAACTCGATCAAGTTCACCCCGCAAGGCGGCGAGATCTGGCTCAAGGCCGGCTGGACCGCCTCGGGTGGACAATATCTCTCGGTGCGGGATTCCGGCTCAGGAATCCCCGAGGACGAGATCCCGGTCGTACTCGCCTCGTTCGGCCAGGGCTCCAACTCGATCAAGTCCGCCGAACAGGGCGCCGGCCTCGGCCTGCCGATCGCCAAGAATCTGATCGACCTGCATGGCGGCACGTTCACGCTGAAATCGAAGCTGCGCATCGGCACCGAGGTGATCGTCACCTTCCCGCCGGAGCGCGTGATGAGCGCGCTGGCGCCGCTATCGGATGATTCCCCGCCGCTCCAGCCGGAGAGTTCCGTCCTGCCCGAGGAGAAGCGCCGGCCGCGCCACAAGCCGATCATGAGCGCAGGCACAGGCTCTTAACCAGATGCTTGCAGACATGCCCGACAATCCCCCACTATGTCCGAATGAGCAAAGAAACGCCGTGCGTCGCCGTCTGCATGATCGATCCCAGGACCAAGCTGTGCTTCGGCTGTGGCCGGACCTTGCCCGAGATCGCGCGCTGGCACGCCATGGAAAGCGCGGACCGGCTCTCGGTCATGGCGCTGTTGCCGGCGCGCATGACGGAAGCTGGACTGGCGCCGATCGCGGCATCGCCGAAACGCACCTGACCGGCCTGTGCGCCTGCGGAGGCGTGCGATGATCCGCTTCCTGCTCGTTCTCGCCATGCTCGCCGGCACGGCAGGCGCAGTCGTCGCCTATGGCGACCCCGATAAGATCGCCCGCGCCAGTCACAAGGTCTCGCACATCTTCCGCAGCCAAACGGCAACGCCCGCCCCCGCCGTACAGATCCCGCGCGGCCAGGGCGGCGAATTCGCGCTGCGTGCGAAGATCAACGGCGTCGCCGCGCCGATGGTGATCGATACCGGCGCGACGTCGGTGGTGCTGACCTGGGAAACCGCGAAAGCGATCGGCCTGCCGCTCGAGATGCTCGAATACGATGTCGATCTGGAAACCGCGGGCGGCCATACCAAGGCAGCCCGCCTCACGCTCGACCGTCTCTCCGTCGGCCATCTCGTCGAAAAATCGGTGCCGGCCCTCGTCGTCCAGCGCGGGCAGATGAAGACCAATCTGCTCGGCATGAGCTTCCTCGACCGCCTGGAGAGCTGGGGCGTGCGCGCCGACAAGCTGATGCTGACCGGCTATCCCGAGCTTCACGGCGGCCGTCGCCGCCAGCGGACGGCGATCGACTAGCAACCTCACGATCGCGGCGTCCGCCGGCGCCAATGTGGATGCGTACCTAGCGCGCGAGGCATGCGACGATGGTCCTGAAGAAATCCAGGATGAATCGGCCATGGATAACGCTTGAACCGGGCTCCGAAGCTGCCAGGCGATACGAATTGCCGAGAGCGCGGACAAACCCGACCATCTCCATCGGTTCAAGATGCGTCAGCATCAAATGAGTGCCCGCGAGCGGCAGAAGGGTGGCAATGCTGCTCATGACGGGCCTGCCTTTGCGCGCGGCAGCGGCATGAATTGCGCGAGATAGGCGCTCCGCCATTGATACGGCGTATCGCCGACGAAGCGCTTGAACACCGTGGTGAAATGCGCCTGGGTCTGGAAGCCCACGGTCAAGGCGATATCGACCAAGGTGACTTCGGCCTGCTTGAGCAACTCCTGGGCGCGTTCGATCCGCCGCCTCAGCAGGTATTCGTGAGGCCGAACGCCGGTGGCGGCGCGGAACTGCGCGGCGAAGTGCATCCTGCTCAACCCGGCCACGGCCGCCAGGTCCTGAAGCGTGATCTTGGCGGTCAGGTTCTTGTCGACATATTGCAGGACACGCTTGAGGCGCCAGTTTTGCAGCGACCGCACGGCCCGGCCCGCGTCCTCCTCGCGAACGGCGTCAGCCGGGCCAAGCTCGGCCGGTGCGCGAAGCGACTGCCGGCTGAACGTCCGGGTGAGGATCGCGAGCCGCAAGGCATCGGCCATGATCGCCGAATGGGCATCGTGCGCGGCTTCGGCCGCCGCGAGCGCGGCCGACAGGCGCCGCATGACCGGATCGGCGGCTTCCGCTGTGGGCGCCTGCTCGCTCTCGACAGGCTGCCCCGCCAGGAGTTTTGCAGAGAGCCGGAAGCGAGGACCATGAACGGCAGATGGCTCGACATCAGCCGCCTGCGTCTCGACTGCCAGGGCGACATCCAGATGGACGAAGGACAGCGTCGCTCCGTCTTCGCCGAACCGGTCAGGGAATTTCGACAGCCCGAGCGGATCGCGATCGATCGCCGAGATATCGATCGCGCGAACGTCATGATCCTTGATTGCCTGTGAGCGTGACATCTGCAGCGACATCGTCGAATCTCCTTGTCCCGTTTTCGATCCGGCCAAGCCTGACCGGCTTGTCCGAATGTCGTGGGAGCAGAGTAGTTCGGCGGTCCGCCCGATCCATTCTACGCGCGGGTGTATCGATAGGTTCTCGGGTTAGCCGTGTCATACCTAGGTATGATCGAGGCAGGTTCGCCGGGGTAGCGCGACCGTGCGGTGATCACCTGCATCGCGGATGGGACGCGAAGCGCGACATGCGGCGCCTGCGGTAAGTTGACGCGCCTTTGCGCAGATTCGCCGACGGAACCACGCGAGCCGGCCGGTTTCCGCAGGGAATGCCAGCTGCCGGCACTTTCGCCGGATTGCGTCGCGCGCAGGTCTTCCACGAGGGCACGAAAATCACGCGGCGGACTGTTGTGAACGCGATCAAATCGCGGCATCAACGCCGCTGCTATGAGAATTGCGACTGCCAGCGACGATGACGACTCATGATCGAACTACCGGTTCATCCATGAGCCGCGCCGGCTTGCGGTTCTGCTCCGCCATCCTCGCCGTGACAGTCTTCCTGGTTGACGTGCTGACGCCGCTCGAGGGAGCGGTCGCCGTGCTCTATGTCGTCGCGATCCTGCTCGCGGCGAAGACCAACCGGCGCGACGACACCATCGTCGCCGCGGCCGGCTGCGTCGTCCTGACGATTTCCGCCTATCTGCTGTCGCACGATCTGGAGAGCATCGCCTCGCCCTTGCTTCGCTTGTTGGTGAGCCTCGCGGCGATCGGGATCACGACTCTGCTGGCGCTGCAAAATCACGCGGCGACGCAGCGCCTCGCAGCGCAGGCGCGCCTGCTCAACCTCTCGCATGACATGATCTTCGCCAGGGATCGCGGCGGCGTAATCACCTTCTGGAACAAGACCGCCGAGCAGGCCTATGGCTGGTCGGCCGACGAGGCGCTCGGACAGCTCGCCGACAAGCTTCTGCGAAGCACATATCCCGACCGGCGCGAGATCATCGAAGCGGGCCTGCTCGACACTGGTCGATGGGAAGGCCACGTGCAGCAGCGAACCAAAGACGGCGCCGTGCTCACCGTCGATGCCCGATGGGCCCTGCAGCACGACCGTCTCGGCAAGCCCGTCGGGGTCCTCGAGACGCACACCGACGTCACCGACCGCGTCGCCGCACACAGCGCGCTGGTGCAGAGCGAGCAGCGGTACCGCCGGATGTTCGACGCCAGCCGGATCGGCGTGGTCGAAGAGGACTGGAGCGAAGTCCGGGCCGCACTGCAGTCGCTGGACACCGCCGGCACCGGCCTGCACGACCATCTGGTGCAACATCCTGATTTCGTCCGGAATGCCCGCCGGCTCGCCAAAATCACCGACGTCAATCCGGCCCTGCAAAAGATGGCAGGGGCAAACGGCGCCTCGGCCTTCATCGAAAATGTGGATCTGCTTCTCGGTGAGAACGACCGGAGTTTCCTCGGCGCCTTGATCGCGTTCGCGGAAAGGGAACCGTTCTACGAAGGCGAGACCGAGATCGTCAGGTTCGACGGACGCAAGGTTCCCGTGCTGTTCACGATCACCTTTCCCTCCGGGCCTGACGGCGATCGCAACGTGCTCGCTTTTGTCGTCGACATCACCGAGCGCAAGCAGGCGCAGGATGCCCTGCTTGCGGCGCAGGCGGAGCTCGCCCATGCCGCACGCGTCGCCACCCTCGGCGAGCTCACCGCCTCCATTGCCCACGAGGTCAACCAGCCTCTGGCGGCGATCGTCACCAGCGGAGAGGCCGGCCTGCGCTGGCTGCGGCGCGAGGTGCCCAATCTGGACGAGGTCGCGGCCACGATCGTCCAGATCGTCGCGGCAGGCCGCCGCGCCAGCGAGATCGTGGCGCGCATCCGGACCTTCCTGAAGAAGGCGCCCCCCCAGCAGGACAGTATCGATATCGCCGAGATCATCGAGGACGCGGCCCTTCTGGTCGCTAGGGAGCTTGCCAACGACGACGTCGTCCTCACCTCCGAGACCGAGCATGGGCTGGGGCCGATTCGCGGCGACCGGATCCAGCTTCAGCAGGTGCTCGTCAATCTGCTGGTCAATGCCGGCCAGGCCATGTCAGGTCAGCCCGGTTCCCGCACCGTCAAGCTGCGCGCCAGCGCCGTCGACCACGAGCGTCTCGCCATCACAGTTCAGGACAGCGGTCCCGGCGTCCGGCCTGAAGACATACCCCGCCTGTTTGATCCGTTCTTCACGACGAAACCCGGGGGAATGGGCATGGGACTTGCGATCTGCCGAACGACGGTGGAAGCTCACGGCGGCCAGTTGTCGGTCCAGAGCACGCCCGGCGCGGGGACGACGTTCCGCCTGACACTGCCATACGCCCAAGAACATCAAGAACATCCCGGACCATGACACGACCAGACCAAGCGCAGCCGCCTGCCCAATCCCTCAATTCGGTCGTCATCATCGTCGATGACGATGCCGGGATCCGCGCTTCGCTCGACAGCCTGTTCCGATCCGTCGGCCTCGAGACGCGCCTGTTCGCCTCGCCCGCCGAACTGCTCGGCGGCGCGCTGCCGGACCGCCCCGGCTGCATCGTGCTGGACGTCCGCCTTCCCGGTGTGAGCGGGCTCGATCTGCAGGGCCAGCTCGTCCGGCACGGCATCAGACATCCCATCATCTTCATGACCGGTCATGGCGACATTCCGATGTCGGTGCGTGCCATGAAGGCCGGCGCAGTCGATTTCCTCGCCAAGCCGTTTCGCGACCAGGACATGCTCGACGCGGTGACGGCGGCGCTCGAGCGCGATGCACAGCACCGCGCCGAGGCCGCGACCAAGGAGGACATCCGCGCCCAATACGAGACCCTGACGGCGCGCGAGCGTGAGGTGATGGGCCATGTCACCGCTGGCCTGATGAACAAGCAGGTCGCCGCCCTGATCGGTCTCAGCGAGATCACAGTCAAGATCCACCGCGGGAACGTCATGCGCAAGATGGAGGTCCGGTCGCTGGCCGACCTCGTCCGCAAGGCCGAGGCGCTCGGGGTTTCCCAGACCCGCAGGACTACGGACCAAACCTGAGTATAGTTCCGGCCGGGCTGATCCGGGTGCATATAAGACGTTATCGGCCGCGCAAAGGGAGGTACTTCTCCTTGCGGAACACCGCGGTCAGGATTGTGCGCTCATGGCCAAAACCCCGGTGATTGCGATCGTAGACGACGACGAGGGCGTTCGCACCTCGCTTGCGAGCCTCGTGCGCTCGATCGGCTACGAAGCCCAGGCCTACGCATCCGGCATGGACTTCCTGCGGCAGGCACCGGGAGACGATCCCGCGTGCATGATCGCCGACGTCCAGATGCCCGTTATCTCCGGCGATGAGTTGCAGGCCCGGCTGGTTGCCGCCGGCCGCCATTTCCCGATCATCTTCATGACGGCGTTTCCGAGCGAAAACGTGCGCCAGCGTGTGATGGCCGCAGGCGCGCATTGCTATCTCGGCAAGCCCTCCAGCGGTGACGAGATCATCCGCTGCCTCGAAGAGGCGCTGGCAGGCCACGCGCCGTAGTCCGCAAGAGGGCTCTCCTCCCAACCCGACGTACATTCCGGCAAACAGGTTGGTGGACCGGAAATACCGGTGAGCCCGGCAAGCCTCCACTCGGCTTCGATTTACGACATTCCGAGACGGCCCTCGCCGGGGTGCCCGCGCGCTGGCGCCGCGCCAGCCGGAACGCGTCGACTTCATCCAGGCTCTCAGCCAGCAATCCGGCTCCGGCTCGCAAGGCCGTGTCTTGGGTGCGGCCCGCAGACTTCTCGTGAATCATGCGAAATGAGAAACAGAAGGGGTTCGTGAAATACTTTGGCTGCGGGATCGGCGATGCTGTGCGTGTCAGGTGACTGAGACCCCCACGTCACCGCTCGAGCCTCCCTCCTCCCTGGGCATACGAGCATCTCAGGGCCGTCCTCCCCCAAAGGACGGCCCCTTTTTTCGACCGCGCAGCGCGATCGACGGCATCGTCTCTTCGGAACCTGGTGGCGCTAGCCGCTCAGGTGACGCGCGCAAGCAAACGCCTGGCGTCGCGTGCCTCGACGATCCTGCCGCGTGCACAGTCGGCGCCGGCCGCAACGCGGGCATCGCGCGCAAGGCGGTTGTTTTGCCAGCCCGTTACAACCCTTGCTTCTTCGCAGTTTTGGTCGGTCAGGTCGGCGGGAGTGCTGTCTCTCCCGCCGCCCTTTCCTTCTGCCGGCCGTGCGTCAGGACCGGCGAGAAAACGTCGTCAGCGCGTAGCCGGCTGGTGGATGCTGCGCGCGGCGCGAGTGATCACAGCTGCGACTTCCTTCGGATGCGACTCGTAGACCGAGTGGCTGGCGCCGGGGATGACGGTGATCTGGCTCTTAGCGCGCTCATAGTACCAGCGCTCGAGATCCGGATTGATGATCTGGTCGCTACCGGCCACGACGCCCCAGCTCGGCTTGGTCTTCCATGCGGCCGCAGTGAGCGGCGTGCTGAAGACCTGCGCCGCAGCCGGGACCTGCGAGCGAGCGACGAACTCGGCGCGCTCACGCGGCAGATCGGGCGCGAACAGTTTCGGGAATTGCACGGGATCGAGATAGGTGAACTTGTCGGGGGTGACCTTGATGACGCCCTCGGTCTTGCCGAGCACGCTCGGCGTCTTCTTGCCCAGCGCCGATTCATCTTCGCCGACGTCGGGCGCGTGCGCGGCGACGTAGACGAGACCGACGACGTTGGGATGGACTCCGGCTTCAGTGATAATGGAGCCGCCATAGCTGTGGCCGACGAGGAGTGTCGGACCGTCCTGTTGATCGAGAATGCGCTTCGCCGCCGTGACGTCGTCGGCGAACGACGTCTCGGGCTCCTGCACCATGGTGACGCGGAAACCCTCCTTGGTGAGGATCTCATAGACCGGCTTCCAGCCGGACGCATCCACCCAGGCCCCGTGTACCAGGACGATGTTCTTCAGGGGTTCTGCGCGTGCGGGAGCAACGGTCGCGAACAGAGAGAGAGCGGCGGCAAAGGCCAGACCAGCGTTGGGGTGCTTCATGTCGGGATCACTCCGGGTTGGAATGCGCGACACTAGTTCCGCCGCTGGCCTGCGTATTTCGGCAAGCAACGGCCCTTGCCACTTCGCACGCCGAAAACTGCTCGTCACAATTGCGGCCACTCGCACATCCTCCGGACGCGACCTACTTAGGCCGTGCACTTCGAGCGGAGCACATGCCATGCGTGCGGAGAGTCACGACGTCGCGAAGACTGCCATCGTCTTCCGCAGAAACCACAGGTCGAACCGATCGACGATGGCGCAGGGATCGACAATGACACCGAATTCACTCATCCGGATCGCAGCTGCCCTTATAGTCCTCCTGAATGCGGCAACTCCGGTCCATGCAGCGTCCTGCGAGGATTCGGTCGGGCGTGTCCAGGCACAGCTGGACGCCGCCATTGAGAAGAATGCAGACGCAAATGGCTGGAGTCCGGAGAGCCTCGAGGCACTACGCGGTGATCAGCCCACGCCGCGATCTCTGGCGCAGGCGGAAGGCGCAAGGGGAGCGCATCTTCGGCTCGCGCTCGATGCCCTCGATCGCGCGCGGGCGGCGGACGGTTCCGGCGACATCGCCAGGTGCCGCCGCGAGTTGTCCGAGGCGACGCTACTGCTCCAGCAGGAGCCACAATGATTCCGGAGGGGATGCCTTTGCGATCGTGCGGCCAGACAGCGGGACGTGCGTTCAGGGAATACCGGCACGCCGGCCGTTCCCTATCGTTCCGCGCAATGAAGGAATCCGGAGCAGCCCATGCGAGAACAGCCCTCCTCGAACAGGTCCAAATACCGCCGGTTTACATCGATGCTTCTGGGTGCGGCTCTTGCATTTGGCCTGATATGGCTGCCCGCCGCAGCGGTTATTGCGCAAACGGCACTGCCGACGATGCCACCATCGATCGGAATGCTCTCGACCTCGCCGCTCAACATGGGTTCGACACGGCCTGAAGGCATTCCGCTGGGCTCGACTGAAATTGCAACGCCGGGCGTATCTCCGATCACGCCATTGCAAGGCACGACGAACTGCGCCGCATCAGGCAATCCCGGATCATCGGGAGCCCTGTTCGACGGCGGCGGCCTCTCCGGAAGCTCGTCACTTGCCTGCCCGAACGGCTTGACGACCCAGTCAGCCTTGCCTCCCTCGACATCGACAGTCGGACGCGTCGGGATTCCGCTCGGATCCACCGAACTCGGCGGTGCCGGAATCAGTTCGTTCGTGCCGGTGCCCGGCCCTGACTCCGTGGGCAGCACGAGTTCAATCAACGGCTCCGGCAATCCCGGAGATCAAGGAGGATCATCGCCGTGAAACGGAGCCTCACCATTGCACTCGTTGCTCTCGCCGCAATCGTGGTCGGCGGAGGCTTCTGGCTTTTCGGCGGCGACAAGAAGCCGATCGTCACCGCCGCGCCGCTGCCCGCCGCCGTGCCAGTGGTTGCTGCCACCGTCACCGGCAAGGATGTTCCGATCTATCTGCGCGGCATCGGCACGGTGATCGCCTACAACACTGACGTCGTGCGCAGCCAGATTCAGGGACAGATCGTCAAGATCGCGTTCACCGAGGGCCAGACCGTCAAAGCCGGCGACCTGCTCGCCCAAATCGATCCTCGTCCTTACGAGGCACAGATCGAGCAGCTGACGGCGAACCGCGACCGGGACCAGGCGCAGCTCGTGAACGCCGAGGCCAATCTTTCTCGCTACAATCAGCTCGGCGACAAGGGTTATGCGACCCCGCAACTGATCGAGACGCAGACGGCGCAGGTGGCGCAGCTCAAGGCCGCCGTGAAGGCCGACGAGGCGCAAATCGATCAGGCCAATGTCCAGCTCAGCTACACGCGCCTGACGTCGGCGATCCCCGGCATCACGGGTGTCCGCCAGATCGACGTCGGCAACGTGATTCATCCGACCGATCCGAACGGTCTGGTCGTCGTCACCCAGATCGAACCGATCTCGCTGCTGTTCACCCTGCCGCAGGCGGATCTGCCCGCAATCCAGGAGCAGGCCGCGAAGGGAGCGCTGAAGGTCATCGCCTACAGCCAAGACAATAAAATGAAGCTCGATGAGGGCACGCTGCTGCTTGTCAACAACGAGATCGCGGGGACCACCGGCACCGTCCAGCTCAAGGCGGTATTCCCGAACCATGAGCACCGGCTGTGGCCGGGCCAGCTGGTGAACGCGCGCCTGCTGCTGGAGACCCGCAAGGATGCCCTGACGGTGGCGGGATCGGCAGTTCAGCAAGGTCCGAACGGCAGCTATGTCTACGTCGTGTCTGCCGATCAGACAGCCACCTTGCGCCCCGTTCACGTGGTCGAGATCAGCGACGGACAGGCCCTGATCGATCGGGGCTTGAAATCGGGCGACGTCGTCGTGGTCGATGGCCAGTATCGGTTGACCGAAGGAAGCCGCGTCAGAGAACTGCACGGCAAGGCGGCACGCGAAGCCGATCTGCAAAGCGCCGTGCAGGACGCGCTCCCATGAACCTCTCCGCGCCCTTCATCCTGCGGCCGATCGCGACTGCCCTGCTGATGGCCGGCTTGCTGTTGTGCGGCCTTGCGGCCTATCCGCTGCTGCCGGTCGGCGCGCTGCCGAACGTCAACTACCCGACCATCCAGATCTCGGCGCAACTGCCGGGCGCGGACCCCGGCACGATCGCGTCGTCCCTGGCCACGCCGCTCGAACAGCAGCTCAGCCAGATTCCCGGCATCACCCAGCTCACCTCGTCCAGCGCACTCGGCGTGGCACAGCTCACAGTGCAGTTCGAGCTGTCGCGCACGGTCGACAGCGCCGCGGTCGACGTGCTGGCCGCGATCAACGCCGCGAGCCCCTTCCTGCCGCCGAACATCCCCTACCCGCCGACGATCAGGAAGGTCAATCCGGCCGAGACGCCGATCATGCTGATCGCGCTGACGTCGGACTCGTTACCGCTGACCACGGTCGACGCCTACGCGGAGAACATCCTGCTGCCGAAGATCTCGCAGGTGCCTGGCGTGGGCCTGGTCGGCATCGGCGGCCAGCAGAAGCCCGCAATCCGTGTCCGCGTCAATCCGCAGGCGCTCGCCGCCCGCGGCATCGGCCTCGAAGACGTCCGCAACGTGATCGCCGGCGCCAATGTCGATTTGCCGAAGGGCACGCTCAACAGCCCGCGCGTCACCTATACGTTGAACACCAACGATCAACTGCTCAAGCCCTCCGCCTATGAGGACCTCATCATCGCCTACCGCAACGGCTCGCCGGTGCGCATACGCGATATCGGCACAGCGATCGAAGGACCCGAGAACGACCTGCTGGCCGGCTGGTACGGCAAAGAGCGCGCCATCATTCTGGCAGTCCAGCGCGTGCCCGGTGCCAACGTGATCCAGACCGTCGACCGGATCAAGAAGCTGCTGCCGCAACTGCAGGCCTCCGTTCCGCCGGCGATCAAGGTGACGATCGCCGCCGACCGGACCGCCACCATCCGCGCCGCGGTCTCCGACGTCCAGTTCACCCTGATGCTGACGGTCGCATTGGTGGTAATGGTCATCTTCCTGTTCCTGCGGAATTTCTGGGCCACCGTCATTCCGGCGATCACGGTTCCACTGGCGCTGATCGGCGCGTTCGCGGTTCTCTACGTGCTCGGCTACAGCCTGGACAATCTCTCGCTGATGGCGCTGTCGATCGCGGTCGGCTTCGTGGTCGACGATGCCGTCGTGGTCATCGAGAACATCGTACGCCATCTCGAGCAGGGCATGACGCCGATGGAAGCGGCGCTCAAGGGCTCCAGCGAGATCGGCTTCACCATCATCTCCATCACCCTGTCGCTGATCGCGGTGTTCATCCCGCTGTTCCTGATGGGCGGTTACGTCGGCAAGCTGTTCCAGGAATTCGCAGTCACGATCACCGCCGCGCTGCTGCTGTCTCTGGTCATCTCGCTCACACTGACGCCGATGATGTGCGCGCGGCTGCTGAAGGATCAATCGCGGAAGAAACACGGCCGGCTCTATCTCGCCTTCGAACGGGGATTCGATGCCCTGCTTTCACTCTATGCGAGAGGCCTGCGGATCGTTCTGCGCCATCGCTTCGTGACGCTGCTGGTGATGCTCTCGACCATCGCGCTGACCGGCTATCTGTACGTGATCATCCCGAAAGGTTTCTTCCCGCAGCAGGACACCGGGCAGATCGTCGGCATCACCGAGGCTGCCCAGGACATCTCCTTCCCCGCGATGTCCGAACGTCAGCAGGCGATCGTCGGCATCCTCTCGAAAGATCCGGCGATCCAGTCGGTGGCGAGCTATATCGGTCCGGGCGGCCCGACGGCAACGCTCAATCAGGGACGCATCTTCATCGTCCTGAAGCCGAAGCCCGAGCGCAAGGCCAGCGCCGATCAGGTGATCGAGCGGCTGGGGCCCCGGCTGGCCCACATCCAGGGCATCAGGCTTTACATGCAGGCTGCCCAGGACATCACCATCGGCGCACGGCTGTCGAAGACGCAGTATCAATACACGCTGACGGACGCAGATTCCAACGAGCTCACCAACTGGTCGGCGACCTTCCTGGCAAAACTCCGCGCGCTGGACCTCATCACCGACGTCGCGAGCGACCAGGCCAATGCCGGTCCGAGGCTCGAAGTCACCGTCAATCGGGAAGTCGCCTCCAGCTTCGGTATCCTGCCGACGACGATCGACAACGCCCTCGACGACGCCTTCGGCCAGCGCATCGTCTCCACCATGTTCACCTCGCTGAACCAGTATCACGTCGTGATGGAGGTCGATCCGAAATTTCAATACGGACCCGAGGCGCTCAAGGACATCTACCTGAACTCGGCTGGCGGCCAGCAGGTGCCCCTGAGCACGCTGGTCCACGCCGTCATCAAGCCTGCGCCCATCCTGATCAATCACCAGAGCCTGTTTCCCTCGGTCACGATCTCGTTCAACCTGCGGCCCGGCGCAGCGCTCGGCGATGCGGTGACGGCGGTCCAGAAGATCGAGAAGGAGATCGGTAAGCCCGCCTCGCTGTCGACATCGTTCCAGGGCAATGCGCAGGCCTTCCAGTCCTCGCTGTCGGGCACGCCGCTATTGATCGGGGCGGCGCTGATCGTGATCTACATCATTCTCGGCGTGCTCTATGAGAGCCTGATCCATCCGATCACGATCCTGTCGACGCTGCCTTCGGCCGGCATCGGCGCGCTCCTGCTGCTACTCGCCGTCCATATGGATCTCAGCGTCATCGCCATCATCGGCATCATCCTGCTGATCGGCATCGTCAAGAAGAACGGCATCATGCTGGTCGATTTCGCTCTACAGGTGGAACGCGAGCACGGGCTCAGCCCGGAAGAGGCGATCTACCAGGCCTGCACGCTGCGCTTCCGCCCGATCCTGATGACCACGATGGCCGCGCTGCTCGGCGGCGTGCCGCTGATGCTCGGCACCGGTACCGGCGCGGAGTTGCGCCAGCCGCTCGGCTACACCATCGTCGGCGGCCTGATGTTCTCGCAGATCCTGACGCTCTACACCACGCCCGTGGTCTATCTCTATCTTGACAAGCTCGGCAACTGGTTCACCGGGCGCAAGCCGCGGGCGGCCGCGACGTCCACTCTCTCGACAACAGGGGCAGATACGGAACTGAGCCATGAATCCGCTTGAGAAGGTGACCGCCGGCATGACCGCCGACAAACTGGTGGCCGTTACGCCCGAGATGACGGTCGGCCACGTGATACCAGGCATGCCGGCGGTCTACGGCACGCCGATGATGATCCTGCACATGGAAATGGCCGCCGGATCGGCGGTGCAGCCGTTCCTGCCCCCAGGCCATGTGAGCGTCGGGATGATGGTCAACATCCGCCACCTCGCCGCAACGCCGGTCGGCCGCACGGTGCGCGCAATCGCGCGGGTGATCGCGGTCGAGGCCAAGAGCATGCTGTTCGAAATCGAGGCCTGGGACGGCGGCCGCAAGATCGGCGACGGCACACACCGGCGCGGCGTAGTCGATGTCGCCGAGTTCGAGCGGCGGTTCGACGTGACAAAACCAACAGCAGAGATGGCCTAGCCTCGCGGCCGGCGAGCAGCCGATCGGACCTCGTGCGCTTTGACAAAGGACCTGTCAGATTGCAAAAGACGACTCTTCAACGTCGAATTAGATATTTCGTATGACGCTCGAACGCCGGGATGGCTCCACGCCCGTAAAGCCCCAGCGATGGTGGCGCCGTATGCTCCCAGGCTGGCCCATGCGGAATCGCGCTCCACTGTGGGCGTGGGGTAGTGTCGCCCTGAGCTTGTTGTCGTTCACGTTTTCCCTGCTCGGCTTCAATCTCACAGCGATCGCATTCGCCGCCTCAATAGCGGCTTCGCTCGTGGTGATCAGCCTGACGCTCACCGCCCGGAAGAAGGCCCATACCGAGCTGGAGCGGAGCGAGCAGCGATATCGCCATCTGTTCAGCCGCATGCCGATCGCATTCCATCAGCTCGACGCCAGCAGGCTGGTCGTGCTGTTCCGGAAATTGCGCCGCGAAGGGGTCAAGGACCTCGGCCCCTATTTCGATAGCCATCCCGAGTTCCTCCGGACCTGCATGGACGCGCTCTCGTTTCAGGAGGCCAACGAACGGGCCGTCCAGATGTTCGGAGGCGGCGTCAGCGGCTATGTCGGACCATCCATGGCCGAGACCTGGAAGGAACGTCCCGATACGTTCCGGCGGGCCATGGAGTCACGTTATGGCGGTGAGACGAACTTCGAGGAAGAGACCCAGATGGTCACCTGGGACGGCCGTGTCGTCGACGTCCTCTTCACGACGGCCCGCGTCGGCCCCATCAACGACCTCGAAATCAGCCTGGTCGGCACCATCGACATCTCACAGCGTGTTCGCGCCCAGCAGAAGCTCCAGCAGGTCCGGGCCGAGTTCGCGCATGCTGCGCGCGTCTCGATGCTCGGCGAGCTCACCGCCTCGATCGCGCACGAGGTCAACCAGCCGCTGGCCGCCATCGCAACCAGCGGCGCCGCCGGGCTGCGGTGGCTGAACAGGCCTACGCCCGATATCGTCGAGATCCGCAAGACCATCGAGAACATCGTCGTGGATGCCCAGCGCGCCGCGAACATCGTGGCGCGCGTTCACGGGATGGCTTCCCGGAAAGCGCCCGAGCAGGCATCCCTGTCGTTCGACGAGATCATCCGCGAAGCGCTTCTCTTCCTGCGACACGAGATGGAATCCCGAAGCGTGAGCATTTTGCACCAACCCGATCCGAGCGCGCCACAGGTGCTCGGTGACCGCACCCAGCTCCAACAGGTGATCGTCAACCTGGCCATCAACGCGGTGCAGGCGCTGTCACAGGCTGGATATGGCGATCGCAGAATCGTCATCAGCACGATCACGCAAGACGCGGCCACGCTGTGCTGCTCCGTGGAAGACAACGGTCCCGGCATTGCCGCCGAACATCTCGATCGGCTGTTCGAAAGCTTTTTCACGACCAAGGACAATGGGATGGGCATGGGACTAACGATCTGCCGGTCGATCGTCGAAGCGCACGGCGGCCGGATCGGCGCCGAAGGCCATGGCGTCAATGGCGGCGCCCGCTTCTGGTTTACGCTGCCGCTATCCCCCGGGAGCAGCCGAACGCACCAGGCGGATCGGGACGCCCTTGTATGACGGCGTAAAGCTGAGCGGGTCGCGGGCATAGAGCGGAACCAACGGATTGGTCTCCGGATAGTAGGCCGCGCAGCAGCCGGTCGGAAAAGAATAGGCTACGACGCGGAAGTTGCGCACGATCCGCTCGGCGCCGTCGGTCGAGGCGGTGATCAGGTCGACGCGATCGCCATCGGCAAGCCCGCGCTTCCTCAGCTCGTATTCGTTGAGGAAGATCACGTCGCGCTGGCCGACAACGCCGCGATAGCGATCGGACATCGAGTAGAGCGTGGTGTTGTACTGATCGTGGCTGCGTATGGTGGTGAGCCAGAGCGAATCGGGATCGCTCTCCGGCGGGTCTTCGCCGCAGCCCGGGAAGACCAGGAAGTTCGCCTTGCCCGAGGGCGTCGCCCAGATGCGCTCGCGTGCAGTCGAAGTGAGATGGAAGCCGCCGGGGACGCGGATGCGGGCATTGTAGCCCTGGAATATCGGGAACACCGCCTCGATCGCATCGCGGATGCGATCGTAATCGGCAACGAATCCCTCCCAGTCGACCACCGTGCTTTCGCCCAGCGTCGCCTTGGCGACGCCGGCGACGATCGCGACCTCGCTGAGCAGGTGCTCCGATGCCGGCTCGTTGCGGCCGCCGGATGCATGCACCATCGACATCGAATCCTCCACCGTGACCGACTGCGGCCCCGATGCCTGCACATCGACTTCGGTCCGTCCGAGGCACGGCAGGATCAGGGCGGCGCGGCCGTGGATCAGGTGGCTGCGGTTGAGCTTGGTCGAGACGTGGACGGTCAGATCGAGCTGCCAAGCGCCGCCCGGGTCGCCTGCCAATCCGGAATGGCCGCGGCAAAATTGCCGCCCATCGCGAAGAAGGCCTTCACCTCGCCGCGGATCATGGCTTCCAGCGCGGTGACCACGTTGTGTCCCGGCGCGACCGGAGGCTTGAAACCGAAGCGTTGCTCCAGGCGTGCAAGGAACTCCGCCTTGGGGACCTCCGTGATCCCCACGGTCCGATCGCCCTGCACGTTGGAATGACCGCGAACCGGGCAAACGCCGGCGCCTTCGCGCCCGACATTACCGCGCAACAGCGCGAGATTGGCGATCTGCTGGACATTGTTCGCGCCGCGCCAGTGCTGGGTGATGCCCATGCCGTAGACGAGGATGGCGCGCTCAGCCTTCATGTAGGCGCCAGCGGCATATTCCATGTCCTCGCGCGTCAGGCCGGACTGACGTTCGATATCAGGCCATTGCGTGCGCTTGAGATCGTCGATCAGCGCTTCGACGCCGACGGTGTGACCGCGAATGAAATCCCAATCCAGGATCTCCGGCTGCTCGGCGGCGCGGGCGGCATCGTCCGCCTCGACCACGATCTTCATGATCCCCTTGAGAACGGCGACGTCGCCGCCGACCCGGACCTGGAAGAGTTTTGAGCTGATCGGCGTCGACGACAGCGTGATCATCTCGACGGGGCTCTGCGGTGCCTGGAAACGCTCCAGCGCCCGCTCTCGGAACGGGTTGAATGAGATGATCGATGCGCCGCGGCGAGCCGCGTTGTGCAGGCTCGTCATCATCCGTGGGCTGTTGGTGCCCGGATTCTGGCCGAAGATGAAGATGCAATCGGCCTTGTCGAAATCCTCCAGCAACACGGTGCCCTCGCCGACGCCGAGCGAGTACGGCAGGCCGACGCTGGTCGCCTCATGGCACATGTTCGAGCAATCGGGGAAATTGTTGGTGCCGTATTCGCGCACGAAGAGCTGATAGAGGAAGGCGGCTTCGTTCGAGGTCCGCCCGGATGGGTAGAACTCCGCCATGTTCGGATCGGGCAAGGCCCGAAGCTCCCGACCGATCATGTCGAACGCTTCGCTCCACTCGACCGGGAGATAGCGATCGGATGCGGAATCGTAAGCCACCGGATGGGTGAGCCGCCCGACCATTTCGAGATCGTAATCGTTCCAGCCCGCGAGCTCCGTGACGGTATGCTCGGCGAAGAATTCGGGGGTGCAGCGCTTCGATGTCGTCTCCCAGGCGATCGCCTTGCCGCCGTTCTCGCAGAATTCGAATGACGAGGTGTGCTTCGGGTCGGGCCAGGCGCAGCCGGGGCAATCAAAACCCTCCGGTTGATTCATCCGGCTCAGCGTCGCTGCGCCCTTCAGCGGCGCCCTCTGCACCAGAAGCGCCTCGCTGAGCGCCTTGAGTGCGCCCCAGCCGCCGGCGGGTCCACCATAGGGACGAACCGATTTCGTGGTCATCTCGACATCTCTCGATCTTGTGCTTCTTCGCGGTAGTTAAGGATCGCGCGGGCAGAGCCGTCTTTTCAAAACGAAACCGAATTTCGCAATTGCACACGTCCGGACCGGGATGGTCGGCCGCAGCAGCCATGCATTCCGGCAAAAGCAGCGCCGTTCTCGGAAGCTGAAACGACAAGCGGAAACTAGGGTTGGCGGTTGGAGCCCCGTCGCTACGGAGGGCTTTCGACATTTTTCAGGAGCGACCCCAGATGTTTTCACGACGTGATTTGCTGGCCATGTCCGCGGCAGGCGCCGCCATGGTCGGCTCGAGTGCGCAGGCCGCAACCTTCGGCAACCCGGACGAGCCGCCGCAAGGTGCCGTCAACGCCAAAAGCCCCGGCAGCCTGACCGATCCCGGTCCGCAAAACCCTGAATTGGCCAAGCAATTCCCCTCCGCACAAACCCCGCCGGCGACCGACGTAGGCGGCCAGCCGATGGATTGGGCCTCGTTCAACAATGCGCCGAGGCGCATCCAGAATGGCGGCTGGGCACGGCAAGTCACCGTCGCGGATTTCGCCATCTCGAAAGAGATCTCCGGCGTCAACATGCGGCTATCCGCCGGCGGCATCCGCGAGCTGCATTGGCATCAGGCGGCCGAATGGGCGATCATGACCTACGGCAGCTGCCGCATCACCGTGCTCGACACGCAGGGGCGCCCCTATGTCGGCGACCTCAAGGCCGGCGACCTCTGGTATTTCCCGTCGGGCGCGCCGCATTCACTGCAGGGACTGGGTCCCGACGGCTGCGAATTCGTGATCTGCTTCGACGACGGCCACGCCAATGAGTTCAACACGCTGCTGGTGACGGATTGGCTTGCCCATACGCCGCCCGAGGTGCTGGCGAAGAACTTTGGCGTGCCGGCCGACGCCTTCGCCAAGATCCCGCTGAACAATCTCTGGATTTTCCAGGGGACGCTGCCCGGCGATCTCGCTGCCGATCGCGCCGCAATCGCCAAGCATGCGGAGGCACCGCCCTATCCGTTCATCCATTCGCTCGGCAGTTCGGCGCCGGTGAAGGAGAGCTCCGCCGGCAGCATCCGCGTCGCCGACAGCAGCAACTTCAAGGTATCCACCACCATCGCCGCGGCACTGGTGACGATGCCGCCGGGAGCGGTCCGGGAGATGCACTGGCATCCGAACGCCGACGAGTGGCAGTACTACATCAAGGGCAAGGCGCGCATGACGGTGTTCGACACCGGCCCGAACGCGCGGACGACGGATTTCGCGGCCGGCGACATCGGCTATGTCCGGCGCAATCTCGGCCACTATGTCGAGAATGTCGGCGACACCGAGCTCCAGTTCATCGGCGTATTCCGTGCGCCGCGCTACGAGGAGGTCTCGCTCTCCAAATGGCTGACGCACACGCCGCCCAAGCTCGTCGCCCAGCACTTCAACATCGACGAGAAGCTGGTCGCTCAATGGCCGGACAACGGCCCCGGCGTCATGCCCAAATCCTGAAGCAAGCCCATATGGGGCCGGAACGAGAAAGGTGCCGAAGCCGGCACCTTTCCTTTTGTCCGTGGTTCGCGCCGTACGGCGATCTACAGCGATCGGCCGAGGAGGAAGGCCACGAGCGGCAGGAGATGGGACAGCGCCCGCTGCCATTGCCCTGATAGCGCACGGATCCCGAGGAAAACGCCGTTGCCGGTCCGCGAACTCGCGAACACGCCGAGCGACAACCATGCAGCCAATGTCGACGCGCGGTCACGATCGAGCCACATCCGGACTTCCATGCCGAGCTCGTTCGAGATCAACTCGATGTTCCCGATCTCGCTTGCGCCGCCGATGATCCCTTCGGTGAGATTGAAGCCGACGCCGAAATCCTCGAGGTCAGCCGGCGTCCCCATCATCGCCGCATGAGTCGATCCGTTGTAGGTGAGCGCGATGACGCTCTCCTCGGCCACCAATCGCGATGTCGATGTGGTGCGGCCGCCGCGCCAGGCGATCTCCCGGTGCCGGGTGAATGTCGAGCCCCCCATCATGGCTCACCCCCCTCGCAGCGATCGGCGGCATGAACACACTTAATCCTTACGAATTCGGACCGCTTCGGCCGGTCTCGTAGAGGAACCAGATCCGCCGCTCCGTCTCGTCGATCCAGTTCTCCAGCAGGCTCGCGGTCGCGACATCGCCGTGTTCGTCGCAGAGCTCGTGGACCCGGCGCATCTCCCGCGTCAGTTGCTGATTGTCACCGCGGAGCTCGGCGAGCATGTCCTGCGGATCGACATAGTCGGCGTCGTTGTCGAGAATGCGCTGCTCGCGCGCGATCTGGCCGATCGAGCGCAGAGCCGTTCCGCCGATCTTGCGCGACCGCTCGGCAATATCGTCGGTCATGGCAAAGATCTGCTCGGCCTGCTCGTCGAGCATCAGGTGATAGTCGCGAAAGTGCCGGCCCGACACGTGCCAGTGAAAGTTCTTGGTCTTCAGGTACAGCGCGAAAACGTCAGCCAGCAACGCTCTCAGCGCGGCTGGGATATCCCGGTTCGCATTGGCCCCAAGATCCGTCGGGGTCTGGATATCGGCTTTCGTCATGATCGTCATCCTTGTTGGAGATTGAAAAACTTCGGCCGCGCGCTTCGCCGGCGCACGAAGGGTTCATTCCGCCGGCGTCGTCCTGTTCCTCAGTCGGAAGAGCGCCATCGTCCCGAAGACGCGGTCGCGGCGGACCAAGGCGTGGAACAGCGCTGCCGCCAGATGCAGCAGCACGATGGCGAAGAAGGCGAAGCCCAGATAAAAATGAGCATTCCACAGCAGCGTGTGCGCGCGGTCGCTCTGCGGCAGCACCGCCGGAATTTGAATCCCGCCATACAGGACAACCGGATAGGCCGCAGCCCAGAGCATACCGAGACCCAGCAGCGGCATGACAATCATGAAGCCATAGAGGGCGAGATGTGACAATCGCGCTCCCAGCTTGATCGCCGGCGGAAGATCCTCCGGCAATGCCGGCGCGCCGTAATGGAGCCGCAACGCCAGCCTGATCACGACGAGGACCAGAAGCGTGACACCGAGCGTCTTGTGGATCAGGATCAGCGGCAAATATGTCGGTGCCACCGTGGACACCATGCCGACCCCGATGAAGAGCATGGCAATGATGCAAGCCGCCATCAGCCAGTGCAAGAACCGCTGGACCGGGGCGAAACGATGAAGCGCTGTACTCATGGCTTGGCGGCCTCGGTTCGCGGATAGCTGCTGGCTTCGGCCGCACGCAGATCGTAGGACTTGCGGTACACCGACGAGCGCGCGGCCGGGAAAGGATCGTCCGACACCCGAATTCCCTTCGGCAGCACGGTCGGATCGAAATTGATGTCGCGGCACGGCCCGTCCCGCTCCTGTTCGATCCGCTGCACGACGAGCGTTCCGACCTGCACCGTCCGGCGACCCTCCGGCCAGGCCTTGCTCGGGTCTGCCGTGGGATCGCCGGGATCGGCGACCGTCGTGACCATGGTCCAGCGTTGCGGGCCGGCAGTGCGGATGCGCTCCGTTATCTCCTGCTCGAGAAAATCGGGCCCGCGCTTTTCCAGCTCGGCCTGTGATATCGGTACGACCTGAGCGGCGGGGAGCAACGACCATCGCACTGTCCGCTCGCCGCCGCGTGCATCCGTGAAGATGAAACTGTTGAGCCCGTGGTAAGCGTCCTCCGCATAACTGTCGGTCCAGGGCGCCGTCTTCGCCCAGGTCGCAAAGGCGGCGAATTCCGGATTGGACTGGATGAATGCCTTCATCGCTTCCGGATCCTTCTTGCCGGACGCAATCAGCAGGTCGTGGAACGCCTGCGGCGTCGACACCGCGAAAAACGGCGGATTAATCAGCGCCATCCGCCACTCTTCGCCGTCCGCCGCGGCGATCTGCAATCCCAACCCCCGCACACGCGCTGTTGCATCCACGGCGTTCGGATCTGTGGTGCCGAGGTTGAAGCGGCCCACCGCCGAATACTTGCCGCGCTCAAAGATCCTGGCACGCGAGAGTTCGACGCCGTTTCCGTTCGCCTCGAAGGCTCCGGTGAAGCAAATTCCCTTGGCATGATTCCGCCGGTGCCCCAGCGGCGCGCCTCCCGGGGGCGCCAGCGCCGCGATCATCCGCTCCGGCGTGAGGCGCCCGGGCGAGAGCCAGCCTGCAGTATATGCGAAAGCGGCAGCGCCGCCTCCGAGCACAACCGCAATCAATACGAGCGAGCCGAAGCCCGAACGCGGCAAGTTGCCTGATTGCTTCATCACTTGTCCTTGTAATGCGTAAGCCGTCCCACGGACGGTCGCACGGCCCGTTCCGTCGAGCGGTGTGGGTTCCTTGTAGCCGGCGGCCACGGTCGCGATCTTCTGAAACCCAACGTCAATTTCTCGAAGGCACGTTTGGGCGTGTCCAACCAGCGGGAGGGTTCATCTGCCGCCTGGGCTCACTCGAAATATCTCGTGCGATTTGAGAATCACCTACCGGGATCGACAGACCCATCCTGCAATTGATCGCAGCTCGGAGGCTCTCCGAACGAGGCCGGCGACGTCTGCTCTTCAGCAGCCGCGGCAGACTGAACCTTCCAGCATCTTCTCGAGCCGGGCGTCTTCCTTGTCGATGGTCGGGTCCGTGCCGAGCAACGGCCCCTTCGTCACGTGGCCGCCACCGTCCGACGCTGGAAGTGCGGTACCGAGCGAGTTCGTTCCCGGCGCGGCAGCGCTCGTACCGAGCGTACCGCCGCCACCCATCGACATATGTGATCCCATACCACCGCGGGCCGACGCGGTGCCCGACAGTCCAATACAGGCGGCAACACAAACGACAGGGAATAATCTCATTGCTCACACTCCAGATGTTCACGCGATCCGCTGCACGGAAACGTACACCGGTCGCGTTTGATCACGCACAATGGCGCGAGCGTTCTGACAACCGTGACAGAATCTTCTCGTAGGAGTGATGCACATGCGTCGGGACTCTTCGACCGGAGTACCTACATGACTCTCATCAGAACAATTCCGGAAACGCCACTAGCCGAGCAGCGATCATCGTCCGCGCCTCTCCGCACACAGCAAGTAATGGAGAATCGCTATGACTGCATTCAAGGTCTTGATCGCTGCTGCGCTGATCTCAACGGCAACGATATCGTCAGCATCGGCGGCCTGGTCTTTCGCCGACCAGGAGCCGGCAACTTTCGCATCGATGTACCCCGATCGCGACGTGCTGAATGGTGGCGCGCTGACGCCCGCCGGGCGAATGGGCCTCGAGCGACCCGGTGGGGCCGCGCCGGTATTCACCCATGGCTATCTTCACGGCGAACACGGGCGTCGATGACGAGACGCCGCGAGCAAGCACCATCCGTCCTGCCGCCTTCATATTTTCATCTCAGCATCCCGGCGGCAGGATCGGCGATACCCCCGGCGTTGGCGCAGCGCCAGAAGCGTTGGCCGCCAACACCCTGGCAGGCGAAGCAAGATTCATCGAGACGCCTTCCATGCAAGCCGAGCTGTTCGGGCTCGGTACGACCGCGGCATTCGGATCGATGCCTGTGCCGCCGGCACCGCCGGTATCCCCAACGATCGTGCCGGGCGCGGGACTTATCGGCACTTGCGGAATCGAAAGCGGCAGAGACGCAGCGCTCGTCACCTGCCCTCCCGGCATCGAGCTGCACGCAACACTCGTACCTGTTCCTGCCGGCGCAGCCGCGGAGATCGTTCCGATAGAGCTTCCGTTCTGCCCCGTGACCGGAAGAATCTCAGCCGCCAGGCTCGATGTCGAAGCGCCCGTGGCCGATACGCTCGGCGTCGCCGGCACCGGCATGGGCGATGACGACGGCTGAGCACAGGCGACCACCGTCCCCGGCGTGGTCGGGTCCGAGGCGAGCGGAACAGGCGCCAGCGTCGTATCCGGAGCACCCGGCACCGTCGTCGCGGAAAACGGGCCCGGACTGTTGAGCGGCGAAATCACGATCGCACCCGGCACTGTCGGCAGATCCATTGCCGTGCTGCCGGTCGTGGCGACCTGCGCCTGGCCCGGAGAGAATCCGAGCAGAAAAGCTAACATCGTGCCGAGCGCAATCCGCATCATCTCTGTGGAGCCCCTAGCTGACTTCGGTCTTGCGAACGGTGACCTTGCTGCCTTCTGCCAGGCTGACCGAAGGATTGAGCACGACCAGATCGCCGGGATGCACACCGTCGCGCACTTCCACCGTGGTGCCGAAGTCTCTGGAGATCGAGACCTGCTGAAATTGAACCGTGCCGTTCCGCACGACTACGACATGAAGGCCGTTTTGATCGAAGACGAGCGCGTCGGAGGGGATCGTCATCGATGGCGTCCTGCGCGGGATTGATAGTTCGACGGTGCAATAAATGCCGGGACTGAGCAGGCCATCGGGGTTGGGCACGTCGATCTCGGTCAGCAGCGTCCGGCTCCCCGGCTGCAGCGCAGTTGCGATCCGCGTGACCTTGCCCGCAAACGTCCGCCCCGGAATTTCGGGGACGCGGATCTCCGCATCGACGCCAGGCGCAACGCCAAACGCTTCGTCCTGAGGCACGAACACCTGGGTCCGGATCACGTTGGAATGCATCAGCGTGAACATGAAGGTCGACCCTGCCTGCACCAGGCTGCCATTGTCCACGTTACGCTGGGTGACCACACCGTCGAACGGCGCCACCACACGCTGGTACGACTTCTCCTGCTGGAGGACGCGGATCTGCGCCTGCTGCGCAGTGATGTTCGATTGGGCGACCCCCACCGCGCCTTGCTGCGCGCGCAGGGTGAGACGATCATTGTCGCCCTGTTGTGCCGTCAACCAGCCCTGCTTGACGAGATTGCTGTCGCGCGAATTGGTGACGTCGGCGAGCTCCCGGCTTGCCTGCGCCTGCTGAAGCGCGGCCTGGTCCTGCGCCAGCGTCGCCTGCGCCTGCGCGATCTGCTGATCCAGCTCGGGCGCGGTGATTTCCGCAAGGAGGTCGCCCTTCTTGACGCGATCACCGATATCGACGTAGCGCTTCTCGATATAGCCGCTGGTCCGCGCGAAGATGTTGGCCGCCTCGAATGCGGTCGTCGTCGCCGGCAAACTCACCTTCATGATGTCGCCGCTGGGCTTGACTGTCGCCACCCGCACTTCCGGAACGTTGGTCCGCACCTGCTCTGCCACCGCGGCAACGACACGCGCGGCCTCGTAGTGCCGCCAGGCTCCAATGCCGAGACCGCCGGCGAGCAGCAGGAGCACACCTCCTCCGAACAATGCTCCGCCGTAACGGCGGCGGGATCGCGGACCCTTGCCCGGCAACTCCACGACCCGGAGGCTCTCTGCCCCCGGGCGGTCTCTCGCCTCGTCGTCATCAGTCTTTGCACGAACATCGCTCATTCCGGTTGCTCCTCGAATACGCCGTGGCGAGGCTTGCCGTCATTGCCCTTGCGCAGCATGGCAAAGAGATAAGGCACGATCAGCAAGGTAGTCGGGGTTGCGAACAGCAGGCCACCGATGACCGCCCGCGCGAGCGCCGCATTCTGCTCCTCGCCGGGCCCGCCGATCGCCATCGGGATCATGCCCACGATCATCGCGGCCGCTGTCATCAGCACGGGCCGGATCCTCGTTCGGCCCGCGCTCAGCGCCGCCTGGAAGGCCGAGTGTCCCTTCAACTGCTCGTCACGCGCGAACGTCACGAGCAAGATGGAATTTGCGGAGGCAACGCCGATCGCCATGATGGCACCCATCAGCGAAGGCACGTTCAGCGTGGTCCCGGTGATGAACAGCATCGTCACGATGCCGCAGAATGTCGCCGGCAGCGCCATGATGACGACGAAGGGATCGCCGAAGTTCTGGTAGTTCACGACCATCAGCAGATAAACCAGGATGGCCGCGAACAGCAGCCCGATTCCGAGATCGCGGAACGACTGATGCATGCTCTGGATCTGTCCCAGAACCTGAATGGAATTGCCCAGCTGAAGCTGCTTCTGCAGGGTGGACGTCACCTTCTCGATGTCGGCTGCAACGCTGCCGAGATCACGACCCTGCACGCTCGCATAGACGTCGTACACCGGCTGGACATTGGCCTGGTTCGAGTTGGTGGGAACGGTGCCCCGCTTGAAGGTGGCGACATTGCTGAGCAGGCCGGGCACCGTCTGCCCGCTTGCGGCAAGGGAGGCCGACACTGGCGTGTTGCCCAATGCGTTTAGCGAATTGGCCCTGTATTCAGGCGTCTGCACGGCCAGATAATAAGGGATGCCTGACGTCGGATCCGTCCAGAAATTCGGCGAGACCTGTGAGGACGAACTGAGGCTGACATTGATATTGGTCGCCACCGTGCTCGCATTGAGGCCGAGCTGCGCGGCGCGGGTGCGGTCGATGTCGGCGTAGAACGCGGGAGCATCCACTTCCTGCTGCAGATGCGCATCAACCACGCCGGGGATCGCCGCGAGACTCTTCTGCAGCTCCTTGGCGACGGCTAGGTTGTTGTTGCCGTAACCGACCGTGCGGACATCGATCTGCGCTGGAAGACCGAAGTTCAGGATCTGCGTGACGATATCGGCCGCCTGGAAATAGAAGGTGTCCTCCGGAAATGCCGAAGGTAGCACCTGCCGCAGCTTCCTGACGTAATCCGCGGTCGGCTTGTGCCCGTCCTTTAGCGAGACGAGGATGGTGCCGTCGTTCACCCCGATGGTCGAGCCATCAGTGAATGCGAGATTGTAGGCCCGCGCGGGGAGTCCGATGTTGTCGACGATCAGCGCCCGGTCGCGCTCGGGAATGACCTCGCGGATCTTGTCCTCGACAGCCTGGAAAATCGCTTCCGTGCGCTCGATACGCGTGCCCGCGGGCGCGCGAACGTGCAGCTGGATCTGGCCACCGTCGATCAAAGGATAGAAGTCCCTGCCGACATAGACGAACATGGTGGCCCCTAGCGCCAGCACCAGCACGGCGACAACGGGCACGACGACGCGATGCCGCAGCAACGCCAGCAGGAGATCGGAATAGCCATCGCGCAGGCGCTCGAACCCGCGCTCGAACATGGCCGAGGCGCGCGCGAAGACGCCCGACGGGGGGTCGCCCCCGCCGTGACGCCGCTCGCCCTTCAGCAGCAAACCGATGGTGATCGGCGTCAGCGTCCGCGACAGCCCGTAGGACGCGAGCATCGCGAACACCACGGCGAGGCCGAGCGGCGTGAACAGATACTTGGCCGGCCCCTCCAGAAACACGACCGAGGTGAACACGCAACTGATCGCGAGCGTCGACACCAGCGTCGGCACCGCGATCTCGGCGGCTCCGTGCAGGGTTGCCTCCGACAGCGGCATGCCTTCCTCCGTCCAGAGCCGGTGCGTGTTCTCGATCGTCACCGTCGAATCGTCGACGAGAATGCCGACCGCGAGCGCGAGGCCGCCGAGCGTCATCGTGTTGAGGGTTTCGCCCAGGAAATAGAGGACAATCAGCGAGGACAGCATCGCCAGCGGGATCGAGATCAGGACGACCAGCGTCGATCGCCATGATCCCAGGAACACCAGGATCATCAGCGCGGTCAGGCCCGCCGCGATCGCACCCTCGCGCAGCACGCCGTCGACCGAATGGGTGACGAAAATCGACTGGTCGAACAGCTCGTTGATCTTCAACCCCGCCGGGGCCGACGCGCGGATCGACTTCAGGGCCGCCTTCACGCCGTTGACGACAGCGAGCGTTGAGGCATTCCCGTTCTTGATGATGCTGAGCAGGACGGCGCGGTGGCCGTCCTCGCGCACGATGTTCTGCTGGACCTGGGCGCCGTCGCGGACCTGGGCGACATCCTTCAGGAAGATCGTGGCTCCGTTCGCGAACTTCACCGGGATCATGTTGAGATCGTGGATCGTGGCCGGCGTCGCATTGGTGCGAACGGTGTATTGGGTGTCTCCGATTTTGGTCGTACCGGTCGGCAGCGTCAGATTCTGGGTGTTCACCGCATTGACGACGTCGAGCGGCGTCAATCCGCGCGACAGCAGCTTGTTCGGATCGAGATCGACCATGATCTGGCGATATTTGCCGCCGGCAGGTGTGGGCAGAGTCACGCCCGGTACGGGAGCCAGCTGCTGGCGGACGCGGTAGATGCCGAAATCGTAGAGCTGCTGCTCGTTAAGGCTATTCGACTCGAGGCTGAGCTGCAGCACGGGCACGCTGGACGCATTGAACTGCACGATGATCGGCGGCTGGATGCCCGGCGGCATCAGGGCACGGATGGCGTTGGTCGCCGAGACGATCTGCGAGATCGCGAGATCGAGATTGACGTCCGGCTGGAAGTAGATCTTCTGAACGGACAGGCCGTTGAGGGTCTGCGCCTCGATATTCTTGATGCCGCTGACATTGGCGCTGATCGAATACTGGCTGTAGGTGCTGACGCGCTGCTCCATCTCCGGCGTCGACAACCCGGTGTAGCTCCAGATGACCGTGACGACGGGAATCCTGATCTCCGGGAAAATATCGGTGGGCATCGAGCGGATCGCGATGCCGCCGAGGAACAGGATCAGCGCAGCGAGCACATAGAATGTGTGCGGAAGCCGTAGCGCGAAGCGAACAATTCCCATGGTGGTCTGCCTGGAGTGAGTTAAGTGGGGCGTCGGACAGGTGAGGACGCTCGAAGCCCCGTTCAATTGAAAACGAATTCAGACGCCACACACGGCGGACCGTGGCGCATCCTGCGCGGCGAGCGTGACGGCCCGCTTGACCTTGGCGAAGGCGCGAATCTCGATCTGTCGAACCCGCTCGCTGGAGATGGACAATTCGCGGGCCAGCCGATCGAGCGTGACGGGGCATTCCGTCAGCCGCCGTGCCTCGAAGACGCGACGTTCCCGCGCCGCAAGCCCGCCCAGCGCAACCCGCAAGGCTTTGGCACGCCGCTCCGTCTGCTCGTGATCGGCAAGCAACGTCTCGGCGTCGATCGCCCCGTCGACCAGCAAGGCTTCCAGGTCGGTTCCGCCATCTTCGCCACCGACGGGCGCGTTCAGCGACAGGTCACCGTTCAGCCGCACGTCCATCTCGATCACTTCACGCGCCGTCACCTCGAGCTTCCCGGCAATCAATTCGGCGACGTCAGGCGTGAGCCCCGACATCACGTTGCCGGTGGCTTTCCTGATCTCGCTGCGGAGCTTGAAGAACAGCTTCTTCTGCGCGGCCGTCGTCCCGATCTTGACGAGGGACCAGGACCGCAGGATGTACTCGTGAATGGCGGCCCTGATCCACCAGACCGCGTAGGTGGAGAAGCGCGCGCCACGGCCGGGTTCGAAACGTGACGCCGCGATCACGAGGCCCAGATTGGCCTCGGCGATCAGATCGACCATCGGAAGGCCGTATCCCTTGTAGCCCCGCGCCAGCTTGGCCGCGAGCCGGAGATGGCTGGTGACGAGCGCGTCCGCCGCGCTCCGATCCCCGGTCTGCTGCCAGCGACGCGCGAGCTGCTGCTCCTGACCCGGCTCGAGAAGGTCGTAGCGCCTGATGGCCGCGGAATACGCGCTGAGGAACGGCGCCGGCACCGGCGAGACCGGCATGGCCGGGAGATTTTTCCTCGTAACTTCGTGGCTAGTCTGCATCCGTCACTCCCACGTTCCAGGCCGGCTGATCGATCTCGAAAGCATCGCGCATCGTTTTGGTCCATCCCATCTAATCGGAGTCGGCGTGCACTAACGTCCGCGACCGGCGGGTGACGGCCCTGCCCGTCCGTCCGATCCGGGCAAGGATCTCGATCTGCCCACCGGGAGCGGGACCGATGATCAGCCGAAAGCCGTGCAGCTTGACGATGGCGGCGACCAGGCTCAGTCCGAGCCCGACGCCGGGCGTGTTGCGCATCGTGTCGGAGCGATAGAAACGGCGCAGCACCGCCTCACGCTCCTGCTCGCTGATGCCGGGGCCGGTGTCGCGGACGCGCACGAGCGCCGTATCGTCCTCCGCCTCCAGAGCGAGCTCCACCCGTCCGCCCGATGGCGTGAACTTGACGGCATTGTCCACGAGGTTGGCGACGGCCTCGAACAGCAGGTCGCGGTCGCCCCAGACCTGCACATTGCGCGCGATGACGACACCGAGCCCGATGAGCTTGTCCTCGGCGATGGGCTCGTAGACGTCGCACACCTCCCGCAGGATCTCGTCCAGCGCGACCTCGCCAAATCCGGCCATGCGGCGGTTGTTCTCGATCTCGGTCAGCCGCAGCAGCGCCGTGACGATGGCGAGCGACTGGTCGATCCCGGCCATGGCCTTGTCGGTGATGTCCTGGAGTTCCTCCAGCGTCGCCGCATGCGTGCGCCCGCGCTCCAGCGCCAGGCGGACACGCGTGAGCGGCGTCCTGAGGTCATGGGCGATGTCGTTGCCGACGCCGGCCAGCGCGTTGATCATCGTCTCCATCTCGTCGAGCATGCCGTTGACGATCGCGGCCAGCCGCGCGAACGGATCGTCCGTCCCGCCCTCCGGGAGTCGCTCGCGCAGCTCGCCGGCGACGATGCGCTGGACCCGCTGGTTGACCTCCTCGACCCGCTTCTGGGCACGGGCGCTCAGCCAGGCGCCGGCCACCAGGCAGAGGCTGAAGGCCGGCAGTAGGCCGAGGGCCAGGGCTTCGCCCACGACGCTCGATATCTCGCGCGTCTCGTCGACGTTCCGTCCCATCACCAGCACATCGCCTCCATCGAGGCGCCTGCCGATCGCCCTGACGATCGGAACCTGGACTGCCGGTCTTCCCTTGAGATCGAGCCGCACGCCCTGCACCGCGCCACCCAGCCCGAGTTCGCGCGGCAAATGGTCGATGTTGCCGGCAAGCCTGATGCCGGCGGCATCGAACAGTCCTGCGTATTGCACACCCCTGGAATCCTGCTCGAGATGATCCGCGATCGCACTGATGCGGCGGGCCGGCGGCAGGTCTGCGATGAAATGGATCTGCGTGGTGATCATGCGATCGGATCGCGCGATCAGGTAGTCGTCGAGCTTCCAGTAGGCGAACGTGAACAGGGCGACCACGAACAGCGCGAAGGCGGCCGCCACGGCCAGGGCCCAGAGGAACGTGCTGGAGCGGATCAACCGGACCTGATGCATCTTGCGTTCCTATTGCCGCGAACGCAGCACGAAGCCGGAGCCTCGGACGTTGTGGATGAGCTGCACCTCTCCTGGACCGTCGACCTTGTGACGGAGCCGGCCCATATGCACGTCGATCAGGTTCGTGGTCGCCGGGACGAACTTGTAGTTCCAGACCTCCTCGAGCAGCATCGCGCGCGTCAGCAACTGATCGTTCCGGCGCATCATGTATTCGAGCAGCCGGAATTCGCGCGGCAGCAGGTCGAGCTCGCGATCGCCGCGTCGCGCCGTCCGCTCGATCAGGTCGAGCTCGAGCGGCCCGGAATGCAGGATGGTCTTGCGGTCGTCGGTCGGGCGGCGCAGCAGCGCCTCGATCCGCGCGACCAGCTCGATGATCGCGAACGGCTTGGTGAGATAATCATCTCCGCCCATGCGCAATCCGCGTACCCGGTCGTCCACCGCACCGAGCGCACTCAGCACCAGCACGGGCGTCCTGAACTGATCCTTGCGCAGCGCCTCGATGACGGTCAGTCCGTCCATTTTCGGCAGCATGCGATCGACGATCATGGCATCCGGGCTCGACCTGCGCGCACGGTCGAGACCGTCGACGCCGTCGCCGGCCCATTGCACCTCGAAGCCGCGATCGGTGAGCTCGGCGACAATCGCCTCGGCAGTCTCGGTGTCGTCCTCGATCAGGAGAATACGGTTCATGATCCTCGTTCCGCGCTCCGCGCGGCGCTTTGGCACGCGGTGAGGAAGCGTGGGCTCGGCGGCGCACGGCGTCATGTTCGGTGTCCGCACGCGCCGGCCCCGCCGCCCTGACGCCGCCTGAAGCCGGCCACTCGCTCTGATGCGAGATAGGCTTGCGGCGCGGGCGCTGCCATTGAATTCCAGTTCATGTTGCGGACGGCTCGCATCACGAGCGGCGCCAATGCAACGAAGGTGCATGTTGCCGATGTCGTGATCATCTTGCGGGCTCCGCATTCGAACTGGGCTGGATCGAACATATGCCCTCAACGCACGCGTTGTAGTTTCAGGGGCCACGGATGTTATCCATTCGCACGATCGCGGTTGTTACGCCGCATCGGCTCACAGGTCGTTGAACTGCGGTGAGCAAATCGTGCGTTTGAATCGTGAGTGGTCGTTCACACGTCAACGGCGAGCCGACATGGTTCGGCCTGATGTCATCAAAGGAGAGAGCGAATGACCAAGTCCAAACTGTTGTCGATGGGACTGATCGCAGCCGCCATGCTCGGCGGCCCCGTCATGGCGCGCGAGCAACATCGCGTTGTGCGGCAACCCGCGGTACAATCGGATATGATCGCGACGACTGCGCCCTTCGATTATCCGGGCGAACGCGCCTGCATGCCAGCACCGCGCGTCGGCGCCTTCGCCACCGCGCCGTGGACAGGAAACAACGTGCCGTGCGAGCCGGGTACCGGCAGCCTCTGATCGCCGCACATCGAATGACAGGGAGCGGGCTGGTCCATTCAGCCCGCTCCTTGCGCGCACGCCGCCACCACGCGCGGCGCAGTTACCTTCGCGAGCAGCGCGGCTCATACATGACGCCGAATTCAGTTGGGTTTCCGTGCATCGCTCCTACCTCTCCTGCATCACACGCCCAGTCATTAGCAGCCTCGCGCGCAGCACGAGGCGTCGGCGACTTCCGGGATGGTTGGGCAGCTCAACACGAGAGGAGTTTTCCATGAAACGGGCCATCATGATTCTGGCAACAGCAGCCCTCGCTTCGACGCTGGCCATCGGCGCGGCAGACGCGCACGGCGGTGGCGGCCACGGCGGGTTTGGCGGCGGCTTCGGCGGAGGCGCACATGCGGGCTTTGGCGGCGGCGCACATTTCGGCGGCATGGGCCACGCGGGAAGATTCGGCGGCGGCGGCGCCCGGTTCGGTGGCGAGCACCTCGGCTTCGGCGGCCATATCGGCGGTCTCCGCCAGCACGCATTCCACCGCTACGGCCGGCGCGGATATGGATTCTACGGGGCCTATCCGGACTGCTATGACTGGTACGAGCTGCATCCCGCTCAGGCATTGCCCCTGAGCTGCAGCTAGCCGCGCGCGCGCGGCGCCGATCGGTCCGGACCTCACGACGTCATGGAACGGATCGATCGGGGCAGCGCGGCTTTATCCCAGGACTGTCGGCATGCGTTGCGGAGAAACGCACAGTTTCGCATCCTCGCGAACTGTTTCTCCCGAGATTTGCTTGATCGCTCTTCCTCAGTCGTCAGATCAGGCTCGACTTGCCGCGGCTGAGCACCTCGCCCGCGCCCTTGTCGCCGACGATCTTGCCCTGTTCGTACACGACCCGCCCGCGGGCGATGGTGGTAACAGGCCAACCGGTGACGTCAAAGTCTTCCCATGGCGTATAGTCGGAGCCGTGATGCAGATCGGCTTGCCGGATCGGCCTTGTCAGCTTCGGATCCCACAGCACGATGTCCGCGTCGAAGCCGACGCCAATCGAGCCCTTGCGCGGATAGAGGCCGTAGATCCGCGCGTGATTGGTCGCGGTCAGCTCGACGAATTTCTGCAGGCTGATCCGTCCCTTCGAAACGCCTTCCGAGAACAGGATCGGCAGCCGAGTCTCCACGCCGGGAATGCCGTTCGGCACCCAGCGGAACGAGGTGCGCGCATTCGGCGTCAGCTTGCCCTTGGGATCGTCGTAGCGGAACGGGCAGTGGTCGGACGAGAAGGTCTGGAACACGCCGGTCGTGATGCCTTCCCAGATCGCCTGCTGGCTCTCGACGTCGCGCGGCGGCGGCGAACAGACATATTTCGCGCCCGTGATGTCCATGTTCAGGCCCTTCATGTCGTCAGCCGTCAGGGTGATGTATTGCGGGCAGGTCTCGGCATGCACCGGCAATCCGCGTTGCTGGGCCCAACGCACCTGTTCCATCGCCTCTCGGCCTGAGACGTGCACGATCATGATGGGAACACCGATCACCTCGGCATGGCTGATGGCACGATGCGTCGCCTCACGCTCGACAGCCTGGGGCCGCGACACGCCGTGGTAATACGGCGCGATGTGGCCTTCGCGCTCGAGCTTGCTGGTGAGGAAGCGGATCGCGTCGTAGCCCTCGCAATGGACCATCACCAGCGCCTCCTCGCGGCGCGCCACGTCGAACACTTCCAGCAACTGGCTGTCGCTGAGCACGAGATCGTCATAGGTCATGAACACCTTGAACGAGGTGTAGCCGTCCTTGACGAGCGCTGGCAGCTCCTGCCCGAGCACGACCGCGGTTGGGTCGGAAATGATGAGGTGAAACGCCGTGTCGATGTAGCACTCGCCCTCGGCGAGCTTGCGGTAGTTCTCGACGCAGGTGCGGAGCGACGTGCCCTTCTCCTGGAGCGCGAAGGGCAGCACCATGGTGTTGCCGCCGGCTGCAGCCGCGCGCGTCGCCGACGCAAAATCGTCGGCCATCACGACGTCGGGGCCGGAGGGTTGCGAAATGTGGACGTGACTGTCGATCCCGCCCGGCAGCGCAAGCAATCCCGTCGCATCGATCTCGCGCGCGGCGCCCTCGACACGGTCGGCGATGCTGACGATTCGGCCGTCGCGAATGCCGATATCGGCGCGAAACTCGTCGCTGGCCGTCACGATGATGCCGCCGCGAATGGCGAGATCGAGCTGGGTCACAGGCGCCTCCGTTACTGGTTGACCGCTGGTGTCTGGAAGATCCGGCCCCACGACGCAAGAGTCGTGACGTCGCCGCCGGCGAGCGCAAGCGTTCGCCACAGCGTCACCGCCACCGAATCCAGCACGGCGATGTTCAACTCCCGTTCGAGTGAGGCCGCAAGCGCGGCGCCGTCGAGATTGGTGCAGAGAATGACGATCGCGTCGGCGCCGTCCGCCGCGACCGCGCGGATCATGTCCGCGATGGTCGCAGGCGGGACCTCGCCGAAGGAGAAATTATCGCGCAGGCCCAGATGCCGCTCGGCATGCGGAACGATGCCTTCTGTCGCCCAGACGTCGCCGATCCGCCGCTGGACGTCGTCGGTGTAGGGCGAAACGAGGCCAACGCGTTCGGCACCGAGCACACGTGCGGCATCTATGCAGGCCAGCGTAGAGGTCGTCGCCGGCACGCTTGTGCGCGCAGTGATCGCCTCGCAGAGGCTCCTGTCGCGGCCGATACCGAGCCAACTTGCCGAAGTGCCATTCCAGGCGATGGCATCGACCTTGGCATCGGCCAGCAGGTCCGACGCGGGCAGCATCACGGAGGCGTCGAACTGGTTCAACGCCGCGGTATCGAGCGCAATCTCGGTGACGCGGAAGCGCGAGAAATGCGCGGTGACATCAGGCACGCCATGCAGCATGGCGCTGGTGACGGGCTCGAGCACCGAGTTGGAGGACGGCGTGATCATGCCGAGACGCTTGCGCATGGCCTTACCTTACGACGCCTGCGCAAGGCGCGTCGACTCCTCCCGGATCAGGGAGAGGATGCGGCGCTTTGCGTCATTGAATTCGGGACTGGTGATGTCGCGTGGACGCGGCAAGTCGAAATTGACGGCCTCGCGGATGCGGCCGGGCCGCTTCGTCATCACCACGATCTTGTTGCCGAGCACCAGCGCCTCGTCGACGCTGTGGGTGACGAAAACGATGGTGCAGCGGCGCTTCTGCCAGATCGCGACCAGCTCCTCCTGCATTTCGAGCTTGGTCTGGGCGTCCAACGCCGCGAACGGCTCGTCCATCAGGATCACGCTCGGGTTCATCAGCAGCGCACGGGCGATGCCGACGCGCTGGTTCATGCCACCCGACATCTCGGAGGGATGGTGGTGCTCGAAACCGCGCAAGCCGACGAGATCGATGAACTCCATGGCGCGATCGTGCCGCTCGGCCTTGCCGACGCCCTTGAGCTTGAGATGGAAGGCGATGTTGTCGATCGCCGTCAGCCACGGCATCAGGGTCGGCTGCTGGAACACCACGCCGCGGTCGGAGCCCGGCCGCTCCACCTGCTTGCCGTCGACCAGCGTCCGGCCGGACGTCGCCTGCTCGAAGCCGGCGATGATGTTGAGCAGGGTCGACTTGCCGCAGCCGGACGGACCGAGCAGGCAGACGAAGTCGTTGGCCTCGATGTCGAGATTGATGTTGTCCAGCGTCAGCAAATCGCGGCCGCGCCGCTTGTCGGAGAACACCTTGACGATGTTGCGTAGCTCGATGGCCGCCATCAGCCTGCCCTGCCCTGCACGGTGGTCGTCTGCTGCCAGCGCAACGCGCGCGCCATGATCGCCTTGAGCCCGAGATCGGAGAGATAGCCGAGCAACCCGATCGAGATCATCGCCGCGATTACGATGTCGTAGAGCAGGAAATAGTATGAATCCCAAAGCACGTAGCCGAGGCCGCTCTTCACCGCCACCATTTCGGCCGTGACCGTCAGCATCCAGGCCGAGCCGACCGCAATGCGAAGGCCGGCGAAGATCGAGGGCAGCGCAGCCGGCAGCACGATATCGGTCAGCATCTGCCGCTGGTTCGCGCCCATCATCGCGCCAGCGCGCACGAGATTGTGGTCGACCGTCTTCACGCCGTGGATGCTGTTCATCAGCACGGGAAAGAAGGCGCCGAGGAAGACCAGGAAGATCGCCGGCTTGTCGGCGATGCCGAACCAGATGATCGCCAGCGGAATCCAGGACACCGGCGGTATCGGCCGCAGCATCTGCAGCGTCGGCTCCAGCGTCTTCTCGAACAGGCGCGACCAGCCGATCGCGACCCCGGCGAGGATGCCGAGGAGACTGGCCAATGCAAAGCCGCCGAACACGCGCAAAGCGCTGGCGAGCGCATCGCGCAGCCAGTGACCGGAATAGGTCTGCGTGGTCTCGTCGAAGCCGAACACCCAGTCGCCGAGCGCATGCAGCACCGCGCTCGGCGCCGGCAGGAGCGCGGGCGGAAGCACGCCGCTGCGGGCAAAAGCCTCCCAGCCCGCGATCAGCAGCGCAGGGACAATGAGGCGTTCGAGCCCTTGGAACACCCGCGTCAGCCGAAAGGCTGGCCTCGCGGGCGAGACGTCAGTAACCGAGGTCATTCTTGGCCTTTCCCGTGGCCTGCCCCAGGAACGAATAGTCCATGTTCTTCTCCGCTTCCGCGGAGACGTCCTTGGAGATGTATTTGAGATCACGCATCATCGCGGCGATCGCGAGCGTCTGCGACCGGTGGATCGCGGGATCGGGCGAGGCATTTTTCAGCGCCTCGGTCGCCACATTCTTGTCGAGGCCGGTGAGCTTGTTGATGACGTCGATCCACGGCGTCTTGTCGGCGATCAGCTTGTTGTCGAGCTCAACCACGGCGCTGACGACGCCCTGAACGCCGGCGCGCTGGCTGGCGATCACGTCGGAGCGGGTGACGATCAAGTTCGTCAGATTGCCTGCCGCCTGGTCGTACGGCAGCACAAAGTGCTTGCCGGCGCCCGCGAGCCGGATCTGCGAGGCGAACGGCTCGACCGAGCAGATCATATCGACCTCGCCGCGCTGCAGCGCCGCGAGATGGTCGGACGGATTGGGGATGTTGATGAACTGGACGTCCTTGTTGGGATCGACACCCTGCTTGAGGAATGCGCCGCGCATGTGGATGCCCTGCGCATTGCCGCGGGAGGCAGCGACCTTCAGCAACTGACCGTCGCTCTTGCCCTTGGCAACGATGGCCTTGAACGCGATCCAATCATCGGGCGGCAGGTTCAGCTTCGTGGAGGAGAGACATTCCGAGCCGCCGTTGATCTGGCCGGACACGGCGACGACGTCAAAACCCTTGTCGAGCGCGGTGATGTAATGGAGGTAGGTGACCTGAGCGACGTCGATACTCTTGGAGATCAGTGCGGTGAGCACGTCGTTGCCCGAGTTGAAGCCGGTGGCCTCGACCTCGACGCCCTTCGCCATGCCCGGAATCAGCGACATCGGCAGGCAGTGCGCGCATTTGGCGTAGCCGAGCTTGATCTTCGCGGTCTGCGCGATGGCGAGGTCGCCCCCGCCGAACATCGCTGCCATCACCACGAGGCCCAGTCGCAAATTCGTCCGCATCGCTTACTCCGTTTCGAAGGCGCGAGACCCCGCGCGTCTCAGGAGATCATCGGTCGGCCTTCGCGGCAGCGCAACGGTGATTCTGCATGCTGCATACAATTTACGCGCTATGCCATTGTTTTCAGCGGCATACGTCGGTATTTTGGGCAAGCCAAGCGGCCGGAAACGGCTAGGATGAACTGAAGCAACGAGGCGCGCGTGCAGCAGAAGTCGGAAACCCCGAAGGGCCGAAAATCCCCCAAACTCAAGAGGATGGGCCTGCATGAGCGCGCCGCCGCGCGGATGCGGACGATGATCATTCGCGGCGAGCTGGCGCCGGGATCGCAGACCCAGGAGACCAGGCTATCAAAGGAGCTGGGCGTGTCGCGTACTCCCCTTCGTGAGGCGATGAAGGTGCTCGCGGCCGAAGGTTTGATCGAGCTTCGCCCCAACCGCAGTCCGCGCATCGCCGACATCGCAGTCGCCGGCATCTCGGAGCTTTTCGAAGCACTCGCCGGGATCGAACGTCTGGCCGCCGAGCTCGCCGCCGAGCGCGCCACCGAACGTGACCTCGCCCGCCTGCGCACGCTGCAGACCCGGATGGAGGGTCATCATCGCAACGGCAAGCTCGACGATTACTTCGCCATCAACGGCGAGATCCACAACACCATCGTCCGGATGGCGCGCAACACGCCGCTGCGCGAAGCGCACGAGACACTGATCTCCCGCGCCGAGCGCGCACGCTATCTGGCGCTGGGTGCCGACAAGCGCTGGAGCAATTCGGTTGACGAGCACGCCGGCATCCTCGCCGCCCTGGAAGCGCGCGACAGCGAAGCCGCCGGACGCCTGCTCGGCGCCCATGTCCGGCAGACCGGCACCGCGCTGCTCGAGACGCTGGCTCCCAAACCCAAGCTGACGGCGGCATGACCATGAAGCTGCTGCTGCTCAATCCCAACACCAGCACGGGGGTCACCCAGTTGATGACGGATGTCGGGCAGCGCGCCGCCGCGCCCGGCACCGAGATCGTCCCCTGCACCGCGACGCGCGGCGTGCCCTATATCGCGACGCGCACCGAGGCGCAGATCGGCGGCGCGATCGCGCTGGAGATGCTGGCCGAGCAGCACGCGAAAGTTGACGCGGCCATCATCGCCGCCTTCGGCGATCCCGGCCTGTTCGCCGCACGCGAGACATTCGATATTCCCGTGATTGGCCTTGCGGAAGCCGCGATGCTGACAGCCTGCATGGCTGGACGGCGCTTTGCCATCGTCACTTTCGCGCAGGCACTGGGGCCCTGGTACGAGGAATGCGTCCGCGACCACGGGCTGCGCGAGCGTTGCGCCGGCATCCGCATGCTCGACGCGCCGTTTCAGGCGATCTCCGAGGTCGGCACCGAGAAGGAGGATCTTCTGGTCGAACTCGCACAGCGCGCCGTCGTCGAGGATGAGGCCGATGTGCTGATCTTTGCAGGTGCGCCGCTCTCGGGTCTTGCCGAGCGCGTCGCCGACCGGATCCCCGTTCCCGTCGTCGACCAGGTCGTCGCCGCCGTGAAGCAGGCCGAGGCACTGGTCGCGTTGCGCCTGCGCAAGGCCACGGCGGGCACGTACCGCCGGCCCGCTGCCAAACCCACCATCGGTCTTGCCGGCGCGCTCGCCGCCCGGCTCGAGCATCGCGACAGCTAGGGGAGCTTCGGCCGACGATGCGAAAAGCCCAGTTCGTTTTCGATGGCACGGCCGAACGCAAACAGGCGGGATTCGCAGCCCGGTGGCGCGATGATCTGGATGCCGAAAGGCAGCTGATTCTCCCCTCGCCGCACCGGCAAGGTCAGGACCGGACATCCGACCAGCGACACGATGAAGGTGACGGCGAGATAGTCGATCGGCGTCTCCAAGTCTGCGCCGTCGATCGCGGCGACGTCACTGATCTCGTTCGGCCAGGGGAATACCGACGCCGCCGGCGCTATCAGGAAATCGGCACGCGCGAACAACTCGCGAAAGCTGCGGTAGATCGCGGTGCGCCGCCGCTCTGCGTTGAGGTAATCCTCCGCCGAGAGCTTGGCGCCCGCCTCGATATTCCAGATCACGGTGGGCGTGAGTTCGCCGCGGCGCGTTCTGAGCAACTCGCCATAGCTGTTGGCGATGTGCGCGGCACGAAGAGTGCGGAAGGTCTCGATCGCGCCACCGCAATCCGGCGAAGACGAGACGATTTCGGCGACACGCGCGAGCGCTTCGCAAGCATCGGCAAAACGAGCGCGGACATCGCGCGAAACCGGCGCAACACCGAAATCAGGCGTGACTGCGATCCGGGAACGTCCAAGCAGGGGACGATGGTCAGTGACGACACCGGTCGAGAGCGGGTCCTGCGCATCGGCGCCAGCGCAGACCGACAGCGCCAGTTCGAGATCATCGACGCCGCGAGCAAGAAAGCCGTGGCTGGCCAGCATGTCCCAACCGAGCGGCCGGCGCGGCGACGGGATACGGCCAGGCGTCGGCCGGATCGAGGCCACGTCGCAGAAGCTTGCGGGGGTGCGCACCGAGCCACCGAAATCGGTGCCGTGCGCGACCGGCACCATGCCGGCCGCCACCGCTGCGGCGGAGCCGCCGGACGATCCGCCGGAGGTCAGCGCTGGATCGAACGGATTGCGCGTCGGCCCGCGCAATTTATTGGTGCAGACCGCGCCGAAGCCGAACTCGGGCGTGTTGGTCTTCCCCAGGATGATCGCACCGGCACGCCGCAGCCGCGCGACCACGAGATCGTCCTCGAACGGCACGTGGTCGCGAAACAGCACCGATCCGTAGGTGGTCGCAAGCCCCGCGGTGTCGGTGAGGTCCTTGATCGCGACGGGCACCCCGTGCAACGGGCCGCTCGGCGCAGCCGCCGCGTCGCAGATGTCCGCCGCACGGCGGGCACCCTCCGCATCGACAGTCACGAACGCCGCCAATTGCACGTCCACGAGTGCAATCCGCGCCAGATGCGCCTCAACGGCGTCACGCGAGGACAGCTCGCCCTTGGCAATGGCGCGCGCGAGGGTTGTGGCGGTGAGGTCGCAAATCGATTGATCCGAGGTCATCGGACTACAATGCCAAAACGCGCCGCAAAAAGCGACCGCGCCGGGCACGAGACTTGCTTTCTCCTCTGGGGCAACGGGAGGCAACATCATGGCTGAAGCGCAAGGCGGACGATCGCTCGTCGTCGACGCCGTCACCCACCGCTACCCGAGCGGCGCGCTCGCGGTCGAGAACATCAATCTCGACATCAAGGGCGGCGAGATCATCGCCCTGCTCGGCCCGTCCGGCTGCGGCAAGACGACCCTCTTGCGCATCATCGCCGGCTTCATCGCGCAAACCCAGGGGCGGATCATTATCGGCGACGACATCGTCGACACGCTGCCGCCGAACCGCCGCGCGGTCGGTATCGTGTTCCAGAACTACGCGCTATTCCCGCATCTCTCCATCAGCGAGAACGTGGCCTACGGGCTCGCTGCCCGCGGCATCGACAAGGCAACGCGCCAGCGCGAGTCGCAGCGTCTTCTGGAACTGGTGCAATTACCGACCATGGCCGAACGCCTGCCGAGGCAGCTTTCCGGCGGCCAGCAACAGCGCGTCGCGCTTGCTCGCGCGCTCGCGATCAAGCCTTCGATCCTGCTGCTCGACGAGCCCTTTGCCGCGCTGGACAAGAATCTGCGCCTCGACATGCAGATCGAGGTCAAGCGGCTGCAGCGTGTCTCCGGCATCACCACGCTGATCGTGACGCACGACCAGGAAGAGGCGCTGTCGATGGCCGACCGCGTCGCCGTGCTGAGTCAAGGCAAGCTCGAGCAGTTCGGCACGCCGTCGGACGTCTACGACCGGCCGCAGACGCTGTTCGTGAACACCTTTGTCGGCTCCAGCAATCGCATGCCCGGCGTGGTCGTCTCGGCGGACCGAACTGCCGCCAAGATCCGCCTCGATGCCGGCGCGGAGATCATCGCGCGGCCCGCGGCCGGCGCCCTCACCGAGGGGGGCCGCGTCACCGTGTGCATCCGACCCGAGCATCTGCAATTCGTCGGCGACGAGACCGGCTTTGCCGGCGTGGTCGGCATGTCGCTGCCGCTGGGCGCGACCGTCGTGCACGAAGTCACGACGGCCGACGGCTCCGGCGTCAAGATCTCCCAGGCGCGCATCGGCGAGACGCGCGCGCTGGAGAGCGGCGCCGCCGTGCGCCTCGCACCACTCGCCCCTTCGCTCGCCAACGCATTCCCCGCAACGCTTTAATTCCTGTCATTGTCCACACGGAGTTCGACATGATCCTCAATCGCCGCAGCCTGATGACGACCGCCCTCACGCTCGGGGCCATGAAAGCGTTTCCCGGACTGAGCTTCGCGCAGGCACGCCCGCTGGTGTTTGCGACCTTCACCGGAAGCTGGGAAGAAGCGCACAAGGCCGTGCTGGTGCCCGCCTTCCGCAAGGCAAACGCCGACGCCGCGATAGTGCTCGATCCCATGCTCTCGGTCGACCAGATCGCGAAGGTGAATGCAGCAAAAGCCAATCCGCCGATCGACGTCATGCTGCACGATCCCGGCCCTGCCCTCGTCGCGATCGGTCAGGACCTGGTCGAGCCCTATCCGGTCGAGAAGAGCGCCTATTACAAGGACCTGATCGCCGAGGCGCAGGAGCCGATGGGACCGGCTCCGTTCTTCCAGGTCGTCGGCCTCACCTACAACCCGGAAGCCGTCAAGACGCCGCCGACCTCGTGGGCCGATCTCTGGAAGCCCGAGTTCAAGGGCCGGGTCGGCATCACCAACCTCAACTCGACGCTCGGCACCGGCTGGCTGGTCGAGATCGCCAAGATGCGCGGCGGCTCGGAAGCCAATATCGATCCCGCCTTCAAGGCGCTGGAGGAACTCAAGCCCAATCTCGCCGCGGTGGCCGCCAATCCCGGCGCGCTCGCGACCCTATTCCAGCAGGGCCAAATCGACATCTCGCCCGGCAATTTCAACGCCATCCAGATCCTGAAAGCGCGCGGCGTGCCGGTCGAGTTCGTTGCGCCGAAGGAAGGCGCCATCGCCTTCAAGACCACGATCCACATCGTCAAGAACTCGCCGAACCGCGAGCTTGCCTTCAAGCTGATCGAGGCGGCGCTGACACCGGAAGTCCAGACCACGCTGATGAACCCGCCTTATCTGATCGTGCCCACCAATTCCAAGGTGACGATGGGCGGCGAGATCGCGCGCGTGCTCGCCAAGGACACCGCCGAGCTGAAGAAGAAGTTCGTGTTCCAGGACTGGAAGAAGATCAACGAGCAGCGCTCGGCGTGGATCGAGCGCTTCAACCGCGAGATCAAGATCTAGCGCGAGGACCTGACGATGGGCGCTGCACCGGCATCACGGGACGTCACGTCCTATGGAATGGGATTGGCGGCGCCGCTGGCGCTGTTCTTCCTGCTGTTCTTCGTCGCGCCCCTGCTGCAGCTGCTCTGGCTTTCGCTGCACAACGACACAGCCGGGCTCCATTGGGGGCTCGGCCAGTACCTGCACTTCCTCACCGACCCCTTCAGCCTCAGCGTACTCGGCTCGACGCTGCTGCTGGGGGCCGAGGTGACGGCCGTGTGTCTCGTGCTCGGCTTTCCCATCGCCTGGCTCTACCAGCGGGTCGGGCCCAAGGTTCAGACCATCATCATCCTGATCGTACTGCTGCCGCTTTTGACCAGCGTGGTGGTGCGCACCTTCGCCTGGATCGTCATCCTGGGCCGCCAGGGCATCATCAACGCGACGCTGCAATCCCTGGGGATCATCGATACGCCCCTGAAGCTGCTCTACACCCAGTTCGGCGTCGTGATCGCCCTGGCTCAGGTGCAGATGCCGCTGATGACGCTGCCGCTGATCACCGCGCTCGGCCGCATCGATCCCAATCTCGACGATGCCTCCTGCTCGCTCGGCGCCGGAAGCTGGCGCACCTTCTTCCGCGTCGTGCTGCCGCTGTCGCTGCCCGGCGTGATTGCCGGCTGCACGTTGACCTATGCCGCCGCCATCACGGCCTTCATCACCCAATCGCTGGTCGGTGGCGGGCAGATGCTGTTCATGCCGATGTATCTCTACCAGCAGGCCTCGACCTTGCAGAACTGGCCGTTCGCGTCGGCGATCTCGATCATCTTCCTGCTGGCCGTGCTCGCGGTCGTGTCCGTCTTCACCACGCTCGGCCGCCTGTCGCGCGGCTATGGAGGCGCCTGATGGCTGGCCGCAAGCGCACCCTCGAGGCGTTCAGTTTCGAATTGGTGATGACATTGGTCGCGATCATCGCGCTGATCCTGATCATCGCGCCGTCGCTCGTCGTCCTGATCGTCTCCTTCACCAGCGGCTTCTCGCTGAGATTCCCGCCGCCGGGATATTCGCTGCGCTGGTACGCCGAGCTCTGGGACGCCTGGCAGCTGCACTTCGCGGCGAAGAACAGCCTGATCGTCGCGCTGTGGGCAACGGGCCTGTCCGTCGTGCTCGGTGTCGCCGCCGCGCTTGCGATCTCGCGGTCGCAGGCGCTGTCGGCGCGGCTGCTCGATTCCCTCTTCATGTCGCCGCTGGTCCTGCCTGCGCTGGCTTTCGGTCTGGCTGCTCTGATGCTGTTTTCGCTGATTGGCCTGCCGGTGTCGCCGTTGACGCTGGTGATCGGCCACACCGTGGTCTGCGTGCCCTATGTCGTGCGCAACACGGTCGCTGCCCTTGCCCAGCTGGAGCCGACCCTGCTCGAAAGCTCCGCGGTGCTCGGCGCGAGCCGCCTCTACACGTTCCGGCGCATCGTGCTGCCGCTGATCCGGCCCGGCATCATTGCCGGGGCCTTCATCGCCTTCATGTCGTCGTTCGACAACGTACCCGTCTCGCTGTTCCTGCGCGACGCCGCCACGGACATGCTGCCGATCCGGATGTGGCAGGATCTCGAAGGCAAGCTCGACGTCACCATCGCCGCCCTGTCGGGCGTCCTGATCATCGCGACCGTGGCGATGGTCGCAGTGATGGAGCGTGTCACCGGCCTGTCGCGGCGGCTGACCAACTGATCAGGCTCCGCGAAACAGCGAGTAGCCCCAGCGCGTGAATTTCAGCGGCAGATGAAAATGTTCATCGACGTGCTTGATGCGGAAGCGGAACGGCGCCACGGTCAGGCAACCGTCGCTGTCGCCAAAGAATTCGCCGAGATGAAACAGCACTTCATACTCACCAGCCGTCACGCCTGCGCCTTGCGCGACGGGATGATCGAGCACGCCGTTCGCCCCGAGCCGTCCGTCGGCGATGCGCAGCGAGTCCGGATCGATCCGCCAGATCTCGACGCGCAGGCCTTGCGCCGGCCGGCCGCTCGCCACATCGACTGCGTGAATGGAAATGCCGCCTGCCACCATGGTCCTCCCGTGAGCGCAGCTGCATGGTAGACGCAAACAGTACCATTCGACCAGCGCCCGCGCTGCTGCCGGCCCTGGGGGCGATGACCTCGCTCCAGGCCCTGGTGGCGCTCGCGCTGTTCGCGCCGGGCGTGGTCGCGCCGCGCGCGCATATCGAGGTCTGGCAGCTCTCGATGTTCTCCTGCGCGGTGTTCGCCGTCGGCATCCCCGCCTCGTTCTGGGGCGGCGGTTTCATCGCGCGGCTGGGCTCGCTCCGGATCGCCAGCCTCTGCGCGGCGGCCATCGTCGTCAGCATGGCGCTGGCCTCGCTCGGCACGACGGCGGCGCTGCTCGCTGCGGGCCTCTGTCTCGGCCTTGCCTTCGGGCCGGAGACGCCGGCCAGCGCTGCGCTGCTGTCGCGGCTCGTGACGGCCGAACGGCGGGCCTTCGTGTTCTCGGTGCGACAGACCGGCAACCAGATTGGCGCCGTCTGCGGCTCGCTGGCGCTGCCTGCCATTGCCATCTCGCTCGGACCCGCCTGGTGCTATGCAGCCGTGGGTGCCTGTGCACTGCTCGCGATCCTGCTGTTCGAGCGGCTGCGGCCGGCCTATGCCGGCAAGGCGGCCCCTCTTCCGGAGCTCAATCTCCGCGCACGGCTGGCGCTGGTCACCGCGGACCGGCGCATCGCGATGCTGGCGCTGGCCTCGATGCCATTCAGCGCGATGCAGGTGTCGCTCAACACGGTCTTCGTCACGCTCGGCACCCGCGAACTCGGCCTCAGCCATATCGAGGCCGGGATGGCGCTCGCCTGCGCGCAAGCCGGCGGCCTGGTCGGCCGGCTCGGCTGGGGCTTTGTCGCCATGCGGCTCAACGCCTCACGCGCCGTTCTGGTCGTCATCGGCCTCGGCATGGCCTTCTGCGCCGCGCTGCTTGGCCTTGAGGGCGCATCGCTGGGACGCGCTTGGCAATTCGCGATGGCCGCGTTGTTCGGCCTGACCGCGTCGGGCTGGAACGGCGTTTTCGTCGCCGAGATCGCGCGCCTAGCCCCGCAGGATCGAATCGGCGAGGCCACCGGCGCGGTGTTAACCGCATCCTATGCGGGCCTGCTGGCTGCCCCGGCGCTGATCTCGATCCTGGACGCCGCGGCCAGCCTCGGCGCGGCCTTCGTCGCCCTGGCCTGCCTTGCGCTGTGCGGCACATTGGCGTTGATCTGGGGAAGCCATGACAAAACAGGTCAATAGTGCGCGCGGGATCGCGGCCGATGTGGCGGCCGGACGAACGAACGCGGTCGAGACCGCCAAAGCCGCGCTCGCGCGCATCGAGGCCGCCAAGGCGCTGAACGCCGTGGTCACGATCGACCCCGCGCGCACGCTGGCCGATGCCGCGGCGGTCGACGCTCGCCTGCGCGCCGGAGAGACCTTGCCGCTCGCGGGCGTGCCCATCGTCGTCAAGGACAACATCTGGGTCGCCGGCTGGCGTGTAACGCAGGGCTCGCGCCTGTTTGCCGATTTCGTCGCGACCGAAGATGCGATGGCGATCGAGCGGCTACGCAGGGCCGGCGCCGTCATCGTCGGCATCGGGGCGACGTCGGAATTCGCCTGCAAGGGCGTCACCACCTCACAGCTCTACGGGCCCACGCGCCACCCGCTCGACCGCGCGCTGACACCGGGCGGCTCGTCCGGCGGTCCTGCCGCTGCTGTCGCAGCCGGTCTCGTGCCGCTCGCAATCGGAACCGATGCCGGTGGCTCCAGCCGCAGGCCGCCGGCTCATGTCGGCGTCGCCGGCTTCAAGCCGTCTTACGGCGCGATCCCCTATGGACCCGGTTTTGCCGAGCCGTTCTTCGGTCTCTCCGTGATCGCACCGATCGCGTCTGACGTGGCCGATATCGCATTGGCGTTCGAGGCCATGGCCGGCGCCGATCCGCGCGACCCGGATTCCGCCGTCATCGCATCGCAGGCTGAAGACATCGCCGGCTTGCGCATGGCATTCTCGCCGCGTCTTGGGCTCGACGTCGCGGTCGACGACATCGTCGCGGATGGCCTCGCCTCCACCGTCGACCGCCTTTCCGCGGCAGGCTTGCGCATCAAGCAGCGCGATCCCGTCTGGCCGACGGGCGCGACCGAAGACGCCATCATGCCGCTCCAACATGCAGGTCTCGCTGCGCTCTATGGGGACGCGTTCCGCAAGGATCCGACCATATTTGATCCCGACGTCGCCAAGCAGATCGAACGCGGCCTCTCCTGGTCGGGTGCCGAGGTTGCTGGAGCTCTGGTCGCGAGCGCCGCGGTCGCCAGTGCTTTCGCCGCCTTCCTCACCGAAATGGACTTGCTGCTGACCCCAACCGTCCCCTGCGTCGCTTGGTCGCTGACGCAGCTTGGGCCGGACATGATCGGCGGAAAGCCCGCGAGCCCACGGGGGCATGCCGTGTTTACTCCCTTCGTCAATCATGCCCGCCTGCCGGCGATCTCGATTCCGTGCGGAACGGATCCGCGCGGCCTTCCGTTCGGCCTGCAAATCATCGCCAGGCGCGGACAGGACCGCACGCTGCTTGGCGCCGCCCAACGGATCGAGGCCATGTTGCGGAGGTGACGTTGCTGGGGCCACGATCCCTCAGGGTGGACGCGTAGCATGGGTTTTGCATAATTTGCAGGCGATATGGACGCCGCATGAACCTCATCAGTCTCGACATCCGCATGCTCCGGTCGCTGATCTCGGTGGTCGAGACCGGCAGCATCACCGAGACCGCCCGACGGCTGGGCCGCACCCAGCCGGCGATCACGTTGCAATTGCAGCGGCTGGAGGAGCTCACCGGCAAGCAACTGTTCGAGCACGGCGGCCGCAGGCTGATCTTGACGGATGACGGCACCATGGTTCTCACCTACGCCAAATCCATCCTGAGGTTGCATGACGAGCTGATCTCGCAACTGGCGTCGCAGGAGATCGAAGGCCAGGTCGTGCTCGGCACGCCAGACCTCTATGCCGCCTTCATGCTGCCGCAGATCCTCAGCGTGTTCAAAAAATCATTTCCGCGCGTGCAGGTCGAGCTCAATTGCGCGCTGTCGACGCCACTGGTCGGCCTGGTCAAGCGCGGCGATGTCGACATTGCGCTCGTCACCCGCATGAACGACTTCACCGGCGGCCAGGTGGTGCGGCGCGAGCAACTGGTGTGGATGACGGGCGAGCAGTCCACGGCGCATCAGGAGCGACCGATCCCGCTCGCGCTGCTGCCGCCGGGCAACATCTATCGCGACTACGCAATCGATACGCTGGAACGCGCGAATTTGCGCTGGCGCGTCGCCTGCGTCAGCGAAAGCGTCGGCGGCCTCCAAGCCGCGGCCTTCGCCGGCATGGCGGTGACCGTGCTCGGCCGCAGCGCGCTGGTGCCGGCTATGCGCGAGATCGGACCGAACGAGGGCCTCCCTCCGCTGCCGAAGATCGAGCTGCTACTTTACAAGTCCAGCGGCGCGACCTCAAAGGCAGCGACTGCGCTACACGACTATCTCGCGCATTATCTACGCCTCGACGAGGAGCTCAGCGGCCGCGGCGCACCGATCGAGCTGGGCTAGGACCCCAAAAGTGCGAAAACAACCCCATGCACAGTAGGACGGCCCTTGTTTGCAAAGGGTTTTTCGCGCGTCATTTTAGGGAATACCGAGGTCTAACAATCTGAACCGACCCTGAGCGACCTGACACGTCGGGCAAAACACCTGTACTATCGTTTGATGGCCGCTTCACCCCTTGGCGCGGCCACCACTCCCCTCGCGTAGCGCGAGCTGCGGCCAGAACTTCGCCCAAGGTTGCGCCGCCTCGAATGCCGCGGCGATACGAAAGATGGTCGGTTCGTCGAGCCAGGGCGCGATGATCTGCAGGCCGATCGGCATGCCGTCGCGATCGAAGCCGCAGGGCAGCGTCGCCGCCGGCAGACCTGCCAGATTGATCGGCCAGGTGAACGGCGACCAGCCAAGATGCGGATCGACCTTGCTGCCGTCGACGGTGTCGACGCCGATCTGGCCGGCCTCGAATGCGGTGACCGCAACCGTCGGCGTCACCAGCACATCGACACGTTCGAACAATTTGACGAAGGCATTGCGCGCCTGGCCGCGGCGGTAACTCGCCTTGATGTAATCCGTACCACTGTAGCGCCGTCCAGCGTCGATGACATTGCGATAGTCGTCCTCCGAGCTTGCAAGATCGGTTGCGGACTTGCTCGCAACCGCCGCCGCCTGTTCGGAAAAGGCGATCGGCTTCAGGGTGTGCTCCAGAATGTCGGGGTCGAGACCCGGGCCATCCATCGTGACCTGCGCGCCGCAGGAATCGAGAATGGCAAGCGCCTTGCCGAATGCCGCGCACACGTCAGGGCTGACGGCGGCGTAGCCGAGATCGGCGCTGGCGCCGATCCGAATGCCATCCAGGCGCCCTGCATCCGTATCGAAGCGACGTGCGGACACGGGAAGGCTTGCGGCATCGCGCAAATCGTAGCCGGCGATGACCTCCAGCGTTAGCGCAGCATCCGCGACCGTACGGGTGATCGGGCCGGTATGGGCGAGCGAGGCCCAGGACGGCGGCGAGAAGCCGGGCGAACGCGGCACGAGGCCGAAAGTCGGCTTGAGCCCGAACACGCCGCAAAAGGAGGAAGGCACCCGGATCGAGCCGACGCCGTCGGTGCCGATCGCGATCGGCCCGCAACCAGCGGCAACGCCCGCTGCCGCGCCTCCACTCGACCCGCCGCTGGTGCGACCAGGATTCCAGGGATTACGCGTGATGCCGGTGACCGGGCTGTCGGCCGTCAGTTTGTAACCGGATTCGCAGGTCGTGGTCTTGCAGGTGATGATCGCGCCGGCGGCCTTCAGGGACGACACCACGGCGGCATCGGCCTCGGGCACAAAGCTCGTGTTCATCGGCGAGCCTGCATAGGCCGGCACGCCCGCAACGAAGACGAGGTCCTTGATCGTGACGGGCACGCCGGCGAGCGGCCCCTTGGCTTCGCCCGCACGCATCTCTCTGGTGAGACGATCGGCCTCCGCCCTCGCCTGCTCGTACATCGGCGTCACCACCGCATTGCAGGTCTCGTTCGCCGTCTCCAGCGCGCCGATGGTGTCATCCATGACATCGCGCGGGGTAAACGCCTTGCGCCGGTAGCCGGCCATGATCTCGCTTGCAGAGAGCGCGCCAAGGCCAGTCGGCGCCGGCGGGAAGGCCGTTCGGCCGGAACCATCAGTCATCATCAAACCTAAAGGAGCTAGCTGAGCGCGGCGGCGACGGCGCGCTTGGCCATCACGGTGACGAGATGTGCGCGATAGTCGGCTTCGGCATGGATATCGGAGGTGAGACCGTCGGTATCGATCTTGATTGCCGCGATCGCGGACGGATCGAAGTTCTGCGACAGCGCCTCCTCCATCGGTGGCACCCGGAACACACCGGGCCCGGCACCGGTCACGGCGACGCGGACGCCGTCGGCGAATTTCACAACGAACACGCCGACCAGCGCATAGCGCGACGCCGGTGCCTTGAACTTCGCGTAACCCGCCTTAAGAGGCACGGGAAAGCGGATCGCGATGATGATCTCGCCGGGTTCAAGTGCGGTCTCGAACAGGCCGAGGAAGAACTTGTCCGCCGCGATCTCGCGCGTGCTGGTGACGATGGTGGCGCCAAGACCGAGCACACCGGCCGGGTAATCCGCAGCCGGATCGTTGTTGGCGACGGAGCCGCCGATGGTGCCCCGGCTACGCACGGCGGGATCGCCGATCATGGACGCCAGTGCAGCAAGCCCCGGGATCTTCGTCTGCACCAGCTGCGAGGAGGCAACCACCGCATGCGGCGTCATCGCGCCGATGGTGATGGTAGCACCGTCGTCGGTAATACCCTTGAGACTTCCGAGCTTCAACAGGTCGATCAGCGCCGGCGGATTGGCCAGCCGCTGCTTCAGCGTTGGGATCAGCGTCATGCCGCCGGCAACAAGCTTGCTATCCTCGATCGAGGTCAGAAGCTTCGCCGCATCTGGAATCCGGGCTGGCTGGTGGTAGGCAAATGGTTTCATTGTTGTCCTCCCTATTCCGCGGCGACCGGCAGCGACGCATTCTGCAGCAGCCGCCAAATCCGGTTCGGTGTCGCCGGCATGTCGACATGGGTGACGCCGAGATGCGACAGCGCATCGACCACCGCATTGATGACGGCGGCCGGCGAGCCGATGGTGCCGACCTCGCCGCAACCCTTCACGCCCATCGGCGTGTGCGTGCACAGCGTCGAGTGGGTCGCGACCTTCATCATGGGCATGTGGTCCGCACGCGGCATGCAATAATCCATCAGCGATCCCGACAGGAGCTGGCCCGAGCCCTCGTCATAGACCGCATTCTCGAACAGCGCCTGGCCGACGCCCTGCACGATGCCGCCGTGCAGCTGGCCCTCCACGATCATTGGGTTGATCACCGTGCCGACGTCGTCAACCGCGGTGTAGTTGACCAGCGTCACCGTGCCAGTCTCCGGGTCGACCTCGACCTCGGCGATGTGGCAGCCGCCGGGATAGGTGAAGTTGACGGGATCGTAATAAGCCTGCTCTTCCAAGCCCGGCTCCAGCACTTCGAGCGGGTAGTTGTGCGGGACATAGGCCGCGCCCGCGATCTCCTCGAACGTCTTGACGCGGTCCGTGCCGGCGACGGAGAATTTGCCGGCCTCGAACTGGATATCCACCTCGGCAGCTTCAAGCAGATGAGCGGCGATCTTCTTGCCCTTGACGATCACCTTGTCGGTCGCCTTCGACAGCGCTGCGCCGCCGACCACGAGGGAACGCGAGCCATAGGTGCCCATGCCGAACTGCACGCGGTCGGTATCGCCGAACACGATGTCGACATCCTCAAAGGCAACGCCGAGCTTCTCGGACACGATCTGCGCGAACGTCGTCTCGTGGCCCTGGCCGTGATTGTGGGTGCCGATCATGACCGTCACCTGACCGGTCGGATGCACGCGCACCGTGGCGCTTTCATAGAGGCCGCCGCGCGCGCCGAGCCGCCCCGCAAAGCGCGAGGGCGCAAGGCCGCAGGCCTCGACATAGGTGGAATAGCCGAGCCCGCGGAATTTGCCCTTGCTGGCAGAGGCCGCCTTGCGGATCCCGAAATTCTTGGCGTCGGCCGCCACAAGCGCGCCGTCGAGGCACCCCATGGGATCGCCGGAATCGTACTGCACCAGCACCGGCGTCTGATACGGGTAGGCCTCCTTCGGGATCATGTTGCGGCGGCGAATCTCGACGCGGTCGATGCCCATCTCGCTGGCTGCGACGTCGACCATGCGCTCGAGCACGAAGGTGGCTTCGGGACGGCCGGCGCCACGATAGGCGTCGACCGGCACGGTGTTGGTGAACACGACCTTCACGTTGCAATAGATCGCCGGCGTCGTGTAGACGCCGCCAAGCAGCGGCGCATAGAGGTTGGTCGGAATGTTCGGCCCGAAGGTCGAGAGATAGCCGCCCATATTGGCGAGCGTGTTGACGCGGAAGGCCAGAAACTTGCCGGTCTCGTCGAGCGCAAGTTCGGCCTCGGTGACGTGATCGCGGCCGTGGCGGTCGGAGACATAGCCTTCCGAGCGGCTCGCGACCCACTTCACAGGCCGCTTCACGCGCTTGGCGGCCCAGGTGATCACGGCCTCCTCGCCGTAGTGGAATTGCTTGACGCCGAAGCCGCCACCGACATCGGGCGCGACCACACGCAGCTTGTGCTGCGGGATGTTCAGCACCAGCGCGCCCATCAGGAAGCGCACGACGTGCGGAAACTGGCTGGTGGTCCATAGCGTGAACCGATCGGTGCCCGGTTCGTATTCGGCGATGGCCGCGCGCGGCTCCATCGGATTGCCGATCAGGCGGTTATTGACCAGGCTGAGCTTTGCGACATGCGCCGCCTTCTTGAATGCGGCTTCGACGGCAGCCTTGTCGCCAAGTTCCCAGTCGCAGCAGATGTTGTTCGGGACGTCGTCGAACAATTGCGGCGCGCCCGGACTGACGGCTTCGAGCACGCCGACGACCGAAGGAAGCACCTCGTAATCGACCGCCAGCAACTCGGCCGCCGCGTCGGCCTGGTCCGGCGTCTCGGCGATGACGAAGGCGACCATGTCGCCGACGAAGCGCACCTTGCCCTGCGCCAGCATCGGGAACGGCGGCTCCTTCATCGGGACGCCCTTGGCGTCCGAGATGCCCCAGCCGCAGGGCAGCGAGCCCAACTTGTCCGCCGCGGCATCCTCTCCGGTCAGGACGGCAATGACGCCGGGCGAGGCCAGCGCCGCGCTCTTGTCGATGCCGCGCAACACGGCATGGCCATGCGGAGAACGGACGAACACGCCCGCGGCCATGCCGGGGCGCTTGATGTCGGAGACATAGTTGCCGCGTCCCGTGAGGAAGCGCTGATCTTCCTTGCGCTTCGGTGAGGCGCCAATACCGATCACATTGTTCATGGTCACTCTCCCTTGGCGGCGTTCATGGCGGCGGCGCCGGCCAGGACCGAGACGACGATGTTCTGGTACCCGGTGCAGCGGCAGATGTTGCCTTCAAGACCGTGGCGGACGTCCGCCTCGGTCAGGTCCGGATTCTCGGCGGCCAATGCGACCGCGGTCATCAGCATGCCCGGCGTGCAGAAGCCGCATTGCAGACCGTGATGCTCACGGAACGCCTCCTGCATCGGATGCATCCGGTTCGAGCCGGGCGCGCCCTGAAGCCCTTCGATGGTGAGCAGCGTGGCGCCGTCAAGCGCGGGCGCGAGCAGCGTGCAGCTCTTCACCGGCAGACCGTCGAGATGCACCACGCAGGCGCCGCATTGGCTGGTGTCGCAGCCGATATGGGTGCCGGTGAGATGGAGCTGCTCGCGCAGCAGCTCGGCGACGAGCGTTGCCGGTTCGGCCTCGACAGTGGTTGGCCGGCCGTTGAGGGTAAAGGATATCTGCACGGTCATACTCCTGTGCGCAGGGGTCTTCAGGCGAGAGGCAACGCGCTGCCGGTGGCCCAAGTGGCCATCACGACATCGCCGACGGTGAAGGGATCTGCGAAGAAAGTCTTTTCCGGCACGTAGGCCACGAACTCTTCGTCAGGCACGGTGTCGAGCATGACCTTGACGAAGTAGCCTTGATACTCGATCGCGAGCACACGGCTCGGCAGTGAGGTCGTGTAGCCCGGCGGCAAGTCCCTGCCCGGCCGGACCAGTGCGACATCGTCGCGGCGGACGGCGATGTCGACCTTGTCGCCGACGCTTAGATTCGCGCGTGCCTGAAGTGGCACTTCGATGCCGGAGGGAGCGGCCTGCGCGAGGGTGAAACTCGCGCCATTGACCTTCTCGACGCGGCCGGACAGCACGTTCTGCCCGCCCATGAACTCGGCGACGTAGCGATCATGCGGATGGGCATAGACATCGCGCGCCGCGCCTGCCTGCTTGATCTTGCCTTGCTCCATCACCACGACGAGGTCAGCCAACGCAATTGCCTCGAGCTGGGTGTGGGTGACATGGATGAAGGTGATGCCGAGCTCCTGCTGCATCCGCCGCAGCTCCTGGCGCATCTGCACCCGCAGCTGCTCGTCGAGCGCCGACAGCGGCTCGTCGAGCAACAACACCCTAGGCTCGGTGATCGCTGCGCGCGCCAGCGCCACGCGCTGCTGCTGGCCGCCGGACAGCTGGGCCGGCAGGCGATCGGCGAATTGCGACAGCCGGACTTTCTCGATCATCGCATCGGCCGCACGAAGCCGATCGGCCTTGGACTGGCCTCGCACGCGGAGTGCAAAGGCGATGTTCTCCCGCACCGTCAGATGCGGAAACAGCGCGTAGGACTGGAACATCATCGCGGTGCGGCGCTGCACCGGCGCAAGCCCGACGACGTTCTGCCCGCCGATGACGATCTCGCCGGCGGTCGGGTCCTCGTGGCCGGCAATCATGCGCAAGATCGTGGTCTTGCCGCAGCCGGACGGGCCGATGAAGCAGCAATAGGCGCCGTCCGCGATCTTGAGGTTGACGCCGTCGACCACATTGGTCACGCCGTCAAAACTCTTGCAGACACCTGCCAGTTCGATATCGCCGCGATCGCTCTTCATGTCCCAGCTCAACCCTTTGCGCTGCTGCCGCGCTTCTTCTGGATCAACACGATGCTGCCGAGGCTCGCGCCGATGACGACGAAGGAGACGATTGTGGTGACCGTGCCGAGCGCGTAGAGCGAGGGCGAGGTGACGTTCAGCGTCATGCTCCAGATCTCCAGCGGCAGCGTATTCAGCGAACCTGCCGTCTGGAGGCTGCGCGCGAACTCGTCATAGGACAGCGTGAAGCCGAACAGCGCGACCGCGACGAGGCCGGGCGCCAGCACCGGGATCATCACCAGCCGGATCGACTGCCAGCGGCTGGCACCGAGATCGTAGGCCGCCTCCTCCCAGACATGGTTGAAGCGCGACATCACGGCGAACATCACGAGCACCCCGAACGGCAGCGTCCAGGAGAGCTGCGCGCCGAGCGCCGAGCTGTACCAGCTCGCATTCAGCCCGAGCGCCTGGAACAGAAGCCCCGTGCCGAGGCCGAGCACCAGGCCAGGCGCCACCAGGCTGCCGATCATCATGTAGAAGACGAAGGTGTCGCCGCGAAAGCGCTTGCGGAATCCGAGGCCAGCCAGGAACGACACCACCACGGTGATGACAGTGACGATGACGGCAAGCTTGATCGAACGGTCGAACGAGCCTTTGACGTCGCCGGTGCGGACTTGCGTAAAGAGATCGACGAACCAGTGCAGCGAATGCCCCTTCATCGGAAACACCAGACCGCCGCGGATGTCCTGGAACGACAGGATGTAGATGCAGAACATCGGGCCGTAGAGCGCGATCACGTAGAGCGCGAACAGCGCTGCCAGCACGTAGAACGTCCAGGGACGTCCCCCCTTGCTCGGCGCAATCGCCTTGGTCGTCGCGGGCGCGACCGACTTTGACGTCCCGGTGTCGGGCGCCTCCGCGAGAACCGCGCTCATCGCGTGATCTCCTGCCTGATGTCGACGGTGCGCAGGATCAGCGAGACGATCGCGACCAGCACCAGCGTCAGCAGCACGGCGCTCGCGGCCGCGGTCGGATATTGCAGCACGCCGACGTCCTCGTAGAACGCGCTGACCACCGAGGCCGAGCCGCCGCCCGACATCACTTTGACCACGAAGAAATCGCCCATCACGATCGAGACCACGAAAATCGTGCCGAGTGCGATGCCGCTCTTGGACATCGGCACCACGATCAGGCGCATGATGTCGAAACGGTTGGCGCCAGCGTCGATCGCGGCCTCGATCAGCTTCTTGTCGATCCGCGCCATGGAATTGAAAATCGGCACGATCATGAAGATCGTGAGCTGGTGGACATAGGCGATGACCACGGCGAGATCGGAGAACAGCAGGACTTCCAGCGGCTGGCGGATCACGCCCATTCCCAGCAGCGCCTGGTTGATCAGCCCCTCCTTGCCCAGCAGCGGAATCCACGAGATCATGCGGATGATATTGGACGTCCAGAACGGCACTGTGCACAGCAGGAACAGGCCGATCGCGAGCAGCTGGTTACGGACGTGAAACACCAGGAAGTAGGCGACGAAGAAGCCGATGATCAGCGTGAAGACCCAGGTCAACACGGTGAACTTGATCGTCGCCAGATACAGCTTCAGCGTCAGCGCCGAATGCAGCACCTCGACATAGCTTGCGAGCGTGAAGCCCGGCGTCAGCCCGCCAAAGCCGTCGGTCGCAAAGAAGCTCGCGGCCAGCACGACCAGGATCGGCGCCACGAAGAACGGCACGAGCACCAGTACCAGCGGCGAGACATAGAGCCAGCCGGCGAGATTTGCGCGTGGTGACGTTTGAACTGGACGAATACTTGGCTGCATGTCGGCGAACGCCTCGAAGTCGGTCTTTTCGCACCGGCGCAGTCACGCGCCGGTGCTTGGCTCGAGTCAGGTAAAGCAGGTTTCAGGCCACCTTGAAGTCGTTCCAGCGCTTGTTCATGTAGGCGGCTTCGTCCATCAGCGTGTTCCAGCACGAGATGTTCTTGACGCGGTCGAGGAACGAGCCGCCGTCGCGCTTGGTGCCGGCCTTCTCCATGGGAACGCCGTAGGGATCGTTGATCACCGCGGGTGCCGGCTTGCCGTCGTACCAGAAGTCCCATTCCGCCGCGGTGAGGAATTTCTTCGCCGTCGACGGCACCGGGCTGTAATAGCCGTAGCGGCCGACGAAGCCGCCCTGCCAGCCCGAGAGATACCAGTTGAGATATTCGTAGGCGGCATCCAACTTCTTGCCGGAGAGATGCTTCATCAGGCCCATGCCGTTGCACCAGCCGCGATAGCCTTCCTTGCCGTTCTTGACGTTGACCGGCGCGTAGACGCAAGGAATCTCCTTGACGCGCACCGCGGCGACTGCCGGCGACCACATCGACTGGATCACCACTTCGCCCGCCGCCATCAGTTGCACCGACTGGTCGAAGGTGGTCCAGGTCGCCCGGAACTGGCCCTGCTTCTTCAGCTCGATCAGCTTGTTGCAGGTGAAGTCGATCTCCTCCTTGGTCATGTTGCCCTTGTTGCCGTACTTGATCAGTCCGGCGCTTTCGAAGCAGAGCGCAGCGTCCATGATGCCGATCGCGGGCACGTCGAGGATCGCGGCCTTGCCCTTGAACTTGGGATCGATCAGGTCCTTCCACTCGGTCACTTCATGGCCGACCAGATCGGGCCGGTAGCCGATGGAGTCGGCATTGTAGACCTGCGGCAAGAAGGTCGCCCATTCGGTGACGCCGTCGTGCAGATCGGTCGAGTCAGGCTTGGAGATGTACATGGCCTCGTAGGGCGAGATGCCCTGGCGCGGGATCTTGTGGCCGTCGATCTCGCCCTTGGTGAAGATCGGCAGGATGTTGTCGAACTCCTTGATCTTCTTGACTTCGATGCCTTGGATGACACTGCGCTTGGCGGCGAGCTTGGCCTGCCAGCCTTCGAGGTCGGCGATGTCGACCGTATTAGGCTGGCTTATGAAGCGGTTGATGGCGGCGGAGGTGTCGAGGTTCTGCATCGTCACCTTGAAGCCGAGATCCTTGGCGGCCTGGTCGCCGATCGCCTTCACCACCGAATAGGAGACGCCGACATGGCGCAGCTCGATGTCCTTGATTTCCTGCGCCCAGATGGTCGGGAATCCGCGGATCGCATCCGATCCAATCGCTGCGCCCGCAACTGCGGCCGCCCCCTTCAACAGCGTGCGCCGGTTCAATTTTTTCGCCGATCTCGCTTCAGTCCCCGCCGGATTGGAAGTGGACGTCCCCTTAGCCCCATCAGACATGGCAACCCTCGTTGGTTACGATGAACGCTCGCGCCGGACGCCATTGTCCGGCCGCGGATGTGATCGATTGCACGAGAGGCTAGAGGCGGGATTCTGCGAAGTAAAATTGGAAGTAACAATTCACGGCATAAGCGCCACTAATGGCTCAAATCACTGCACGTCATCTCGGCACGCGGCTCAGGAAGGCAGCAGGCAGCGGTGACCGATCGCCTGAATACGTGTCCGGTCTGTCGTTTCCTCGAATTGTTCGGAGCACGAGTCCGACTTGCCCTGCAAGCGACCGTGCAGGTCTTCACCAGGCGCGCGTCGCGGCGTAGCACAGCGGTCCAGCAGAATTGTACTGAAATGGCCCTTTCCGCTCTACGCTCCCGCCTTTCCCTTTCGCGCGGCAATCTGCTGGAGCGCCCAGCGGGCATTCTTGCGCACGTCGGGGTCGGGATCGTTGGCGACCACCACGAGGTAGACCTCGCCTTCGGGGGCGGCGATCTCGCCGAGCGCGGCAGCCGCCTCCTTCCGCAAATTGGCTTGCTCGTGGCTGATGCAGTTGCCGATCGGGCGCAAGGCGCGCTCGACCTTCATCTTGCCGAGGCTGCGGATCGCCTTGAGCCGCACCTGCCAGAATTCGTCGGCAAGTGAGGCGATAAGCTGATCGGCAGCGAGCGAACCGTTGACGTTGAGCCCCAGCGTCTCGGCAGCCATCTCCCGGACCATCCAGTCAGCGTCCCTGAGGGCGCGGGTGATCGTCTCGGCCGCCGGCTTCATCTGCGAGAAGGCGAGCGCGCTCACCGCGGCGCGGCGCACATGTGCGTCGGGATCGTGGATCAGCGCGGTCAGCGCCGGGATCGACTCTTCGAGCTTCAGGAAACCGATGACGCCGATCGCCTGCACGCGGACGGCCGCGTCACCGTCCTGGAGCGCTTCCAGCGCGGGCTTCAGCGTGTCCTTGCTGCGCAACTCCTTGAGCGCGCGCAGCGCGCCCATGCGAACGAAGGCGTGGGCATGCTTGACCAGCGGCAGGATGATTTCGGTGCAAGCGGGGTCCTTGAATTCGGCCAAACTGTCGGCTGCGGCCGACGCCACGATCCGCTCGGGATCGACGAGCAGCTTGACGAGTGCACTTGCCGCCTCCCGCCCGTCGAACTCGCCGAGCGCCATCGCGACCTGCTGGCGCACGCCCGCGTCGGGATCGGACACCAGGTTGGCGAGATGCGAGACCGCGGCCGGATCGCCGGAATGGCCGAGCGCGATGATGGCGACGCGCCGCTCGGCCGGATCGGCAGCCTGCAACCGCTCGTCGGCGTCTTCGAGATCGTCATAGGATTCGAACGGGCTCGACATGCTCACCTCAAGAGATAGGGGATGTTGACGGTGACGGCGCCGGTCGGGCAGTCGGCCTCGCAGGGCATGCAGTACCAGCACTCATCATAGGCCATGTAGGCCTTGTTGGTCATGTCGCTGATGCGGAGCACGTCGAGCGGGCAAACGTCGACGCACACGGTGCAGCCCTTGTCGGCGATGCATTTGGCGTCGTCGACGACCACCGGAACCGATGTCTGATAGGAAGCGAGAGGCATCGTTGATCTCCTGTTGTTTCTATTTGGCGGTGGACTCAGGCGGTCGCGCGGATGCGCTGCTTGTCGTAGAGGTCCTTCTCGTCGTCGGCGATCGGCACGACATAGGGCTCGACGGCGCGCTTCTCGCTGGTCATCTTGCCGTTCTGCTTGCTCAGAAGGGTGTGGCAGAACCAATTCTCGTTGTCCTTCTCGGGGAAATCGGTACGCCAGTGATAGAGGCCCCAGCGGCTCTCCTCGCGATACAACGAGGCATGTACCGCCATGTCGGCACAGTCCATGATCGACTGGACTTCGAGCGCACGGAGCAGCTCATGTGCGTTCCGCGCGATCATGTGTTCCTGCATGTCCTGCCGCGTCTCGGCGAGGCGGCGCATGCCGAGCTCATATTTGCGCGTGACCTTCGGCGGCTGGAGATAATCGTTGACGAGGCGGCGGGTCTTGTACTCGACCTGGTTCGGCGGAATGCCGTCCTCGCGCCTGGTCGGCGCCATCACGCGGTCGCGTTCCCTGGCGACATCGGCAGCGTCAAACTCCGCGAAATCGTGGCTGTCGGCGAACTCCATCGCGTCGATGCCGGCGACCGCTCCGTTGGTGAAGGCACCGAGCATGTAGTTGTGCGGCACGCTCGCCATGTCGCCGGCTGCATAGAGGCCCGGCACGGTGGTGCGGGCGTTGTCGTCGACGAACACACCGGAGGCGCTGTGACCCGAGCAGAAGCCGATCTCGGAAATGTGCATCTCGATCGAGTCGTTGCGATAGTCGACCCCGCGTCCCTGCTGGAACAAGCCGCGCGTCGGCCGCTCCACCTTGTGCAGCGTGGATTCGATTTCCGAGATCGTATCCGGGTGGAGATGCTTGAGCTGGAGGAACACCGGGCCCTTGCCCGACAGCAGCTCGTTGTAGAATTCGAGCATCATCTGCCCGGACCAGTAGTCACATTCGATGAAGCGAGATCCCTCGTTGTTGGCGGTAAAGGCACCGAAGGGACCGGCGACATAAGCGCAGGCAGGACCGTTGTAATCCTTGATCAGCGGATTGATCTGGTAGCATTCGAGGTTCGCGAGCGCGGCGCCGGCGTGATAGGCCATCGCGTAGCCGTCGCCGGAATTGGCGGCATTCTCGTAGGTGCCGAACATGTAGCCGGAGGTCGGCAGACCCAGGCGGCCGGCGGCGCCCATGCACAGGATCACGGCCTTGGCCTTGATCACAAGAATCTCTGCGGTGCGGGTGTTGACACTGATCGCACCGGCGATACGGCCGTCATTGGACTTGAGCAGGCGCGTTGCCATGTAGCGGTTCGAGATCAGGATGCGGGCACGCCGCAGCTGGCGATAAAGCGCCTTCTTCACGGTCTCGCCGTTCGGCATCGGTAGCACATAGCTGCCGATGTGGTGCACCTTCTTGACGGCATAATCGCCGTTCTCGTTCTTCAGAAAGCGGATGCCGAAACTGTCGAGCTCCTCGACGATCTTGTAGCAGTTCTGCGCGTATTTATAGACCGCCTTCTGGTCGACGATGCCGTCATTGGCGATGGTGATTTCCTTGGTGTACTGCTCCGGCGTCGCATAGCCGGGAATGACGGCGTTGTTCAGGCCGTCCATGCCCATCGAGATCGCGCCGGAGCGCTTGACGTTGGCCTTTTCGAGCAGGACGACATTGGCCTTCGGATTCTTCAGCTTCGCCTTGAGCGCCGCCATCGGGCCGGCCGTGCCGCCGCCGATCACCAGCACATCGCAGGAAACCTCCGAAAGTCCGTCGACGATCTGATCTAGTGCCATCGCTTGCTCCTGGTTCGCCGGGCGTCCGGCGCCTTTGCATCAGATTTGTTCAGAGGGCGTCGCGGCGATAGCAATTAGTTGTCGCCGGGACGCGATTTATAACTCAGCGCTCGACGAAAGCCTTTTCAATCACGAAATGGCCGGGCTGGCTGTGGTTTCCTTCGACGAAGCCACGCCCGGAAAGCATTGCGGGGAGTTCCTCCAGCATTGCCGGGCTGCCGCAGAGCATGATGCGGTCGGTCTCGATATCGAGGCTGCCCTGCCCGATATCGTCGAAGAGCTGGCCCGAGGCGATCAGATCGGTGATGCGACCACGATTCCTGAACGGCTCGCGGGTAACGGTCGGGTAGTAGACGAGCTTGTCGCGGATCAGCGGTCCGAAGAATTCGTGATTGCGGAGGCCTTCAACCACGTGCTCGCCATAGGCGAGCTCGGAGACCTGGCGGCAGCCATGGGCGAGCACGATGGTCTCGTAGTTCTCGTAGACGTCGGGGTCCTTGATCAGGCTGGCGAACGGCGCGAGGCCCGTGCCGGTCGAAAGCAGCAGGAGGCGCTTTCCCGGAATGAGGTTGCCGGTGATCAACGTCCCCGTTGCCTTACGGCCGACCAGGATGATGTCGCCTTCGCTGATCTTCTGGAGGCGCGAGGTCAGCGGACCGTCCTGCACCTTGATCGAGAAGAATTCGAGCGCCTCCTCGTGATTGGCGCTGGCCATGCTGTAGGCCCGCATCAAGGGCTTGCCCTCGACCTCCAGCCCGATCATCGCAAACTGTCCGTTCTGAAAACGGAAGCCGGGATCGCGTGTCGCGGTGAAGCTGAACAGGGACTCAGTCCAGTGCCGGACCGACAGAACCGTCTCCTTCTGAAATGCGCTCATCCGTCGTCTCTCCATGCCTGCGGTTCGGCGCAAGGTTTCGGAGAGACAGGAGTCCGGCAACCCGGAACTGAACTTCCCGGTCGATTAGTTTCACATTTCGCGGGCGATGATCGGGAAGCAGCCGGCGTTGGCAACTAGTTGCTATTCGCGATCGTCTGCAACGACGTAGAAGAGGGTCGGAGATACGTCATGACCATGACCTTGGTAGCACCGACCGTGACAGACTACGAAGCGAGCGCCGATCTGGCGACGCTCCTCGTCCGCACCACACAAGACGATGCGCTGAGCGTGCCTGCCGAAAGACTTCGGCTCTCCTGCAAATGCGCCCACTGCACCCGCGCCCGCTTCGACGGCCGCTTTCCCGAACGCTTTCCGGGCATCGCAATCACCGAGATCGGCGACCTCGGCTATGGGCTGAACATCTCGTTCTCGGACGGGCATAATCGGGGCATTTACCCGAAACCGTATCTGCTGAGTCTGGCGGGGCGGTAGGCCCCGATCTCCCTACGCATACCGCTGTCATTCCCCGCGGGGACTCCAGTACGCCGCGGCCTCTCCGTATCCCATTGACGTCTCCGGAATACTGGGCGGATTCAACCGTTCGTCGCAACAGTCTAACAAGGAGGTTGCGATGGAGAAGGGTGTGCGGGCAGGTCGTGCTCGAGAGGCGCTTCGAGAGGATTACAGACCGTTCTGGGCTGCGATTGCCTTGGGACGATCGAGCGGGGATGCTGCAGTTGAGGCCGGGGTGTCGCCGTCGGTCGGAGTACGCTGGTTCCGGAGGGCGGGCGGTATGCCGCCAACACATTTGTCGCGATCGTCCAAACCTCCGTCGGCGCGCTATCTGTCGTTTGCCGAACGTGAGGAGATTGCCATCTTGCGTGCGCAGGGGCATGGGGTGCGAGCCATCGCTCGTCAGCTCGGTCGGCCTCCATGCACGATCTCTCGTGAGCTCCGGCGCAATGTGGCGCGCCGCCGCGGCGCTCCAGAGTACCGAGCGACCACGGCCCAATGGCACGCTGATCGGTCCGCCCGACGGCCCAAGTTGGCGAAGTTGGCAATCAACCCGACCCTGCGGGATTATGTGCAGGACAGGCTTGCCGGTATGATCGCCAAGCCAGACGGGTTGCCCCTCGTTGGTCCGAAGGTCGTGTGGAAGGGACGCCGGGCCGTGCATCGGCAAAACCGACGCTGGGCGAGGGCATGGAGCCCGGAACAGATTTCTCGGCGTCTTCGGCTCGACTTTCCCGAGGATGAGACGATGCGCATCAGTCACGAAGCAATTTATCAGGCACTTTATGTGCAGGGTCGAGGAGCTTTGCGCCGCGAACTGACGGCCTGCTTGCGCACCGGGCGGGTCTTGCGGATGCCGAGGGCGCGCGCCTGCAAAGGCAGAAGCTTCATTCCTTCCGAGATCATGATCAGTCAACGTCCGGCGGAAGCCGCCGATCGAGCTGTGCCGGGTCACTGGGAAGGTGACCTCATCATGGGGCTTGGTAGTTCCGCGATCGGCACCTTGGTGGAGCGCACGACCCGTTTTACCATTCTGCTGCATCTGCCGCGCATGACCGGTCAGAAACAGGAAGCTCGCGTGAAGAACGGACCTGCACTCGCCGGACATGGCGCTGAGGCCGTGCGCGACGCCATCACCCGCGCAATCTTCACCATGCCCGAGCAACTGCGGCGGTCTCTAACTTGGGATCAAGGAGCTGAGCTGGCTCAGCACGCGCGTCTGAAGATTGATGCAGGCGTGCAGGTCTACTTCTGCGACCCCCATAGCCCGTGGCAGCGCGGCACCAACGAGAACACGAATGGGTTGTTGCGCCAGTACTTTCCAAAGGGGACGGATCTCAGCATGCATGATGCCGACGATCTCGAGGCCGTGGCTCTTGCACTTAACACCAGGCCCCGGAAAACCCTCGGCTGGAAAACACCGGCAGAAACCCTCGACGAACTGCTCCAAGTGAGCGATACACAGACTGTTGCGACGAACGGTTGAATCCGCCCTGGATCGCCCGGCCGAGCCGGGCGACGACAGCGGAGTAATTGGCACCGACATGCCAAAGGTGAGCCGCGATTACCCCTGTCTGGCACGGACATTGCTCCTCTTTAGAACGATTTGAACGTTCTGGAGGCTGACGATGTTGCAGGCGGCGAATGTGGTTCGCGGGGCTGTTCCCCCGGCAGTCCGGCCTGCAGGCAGCTCCTCGCTGCTGCTCACCGAGAACCAGCGATGGATTGGCGGGCCCCCGCCGCTGATGGACAAGCTCTCCCCGCGCGAGCGGGAGCTGGTGCTGAAGCAGGGCCGCCGAAAAGTGCTCAACCGCGGCCAGACGCTGTTCAGCCAGGGCGGCAAGCATGACGGCATCTGGCTGATCGAGAGCGGCCGTATCCGGGTGTTCTACACCTCCCCGCTCGGGCGCGAGATCACGCTGGCCTATTGGCATGTCGGCAACTTCGTCGGCGGGCCGGAAGTGTTCGAAGGCACCGTGCATCAATGGTCCGGTGTTGCGTCCAGCAATTGCAGCGTCGTGCACCTTCCCGGAAAGGAGCTGCGGTCCCTTGCCGTCGAGATCCCGAACCTTGCGATCGGCCTGATCGAAGGCCTGACGTTCAAGGGCAAATGCTATTCGGCTCTCGCCCAGATGCTGGGAACGCGCTCGATCACGCAGCGCCTTGCGCATCTGCTGCTGCATCTCGTCGAGCTCTATGGCGTCGAGGACGCCGATGGCAGGGTGATCGCGGCCGCCTTCACCCATGCCGATATTGCACACATGGTCGGAGCCACCAGGCAATGGGTCACGATCAGCCTGAAGCGTATGCAGGAAAAGGGAATCGTGTTGACCAAGCGGTCACAGATCGTGGTCTGCCGGACGGACGTGCTGGAGGAGATGCGCGGCCACGCATCCGATTGACCGAATTTGCGACCACCTCCCGTGCACAGGCAAGCGGCTTTATAGTGCAGGACTGCTCAAGGAGTATGCAATCAGCTTTTCCCGGCAACTAATCGACTGCAGCGGTCATTCCGGATTTGCCCTGTCCGGGCGCTCACCCAATCATGGCAACCACAGCACATCCAACCGAATGAGGATGAGAATGGTCCGCCATCTTCCCACGCTCTCGATCGCGACGTCGGTGACGTCGTTGGCCCTCCTGGCCGCGCAGCCGGCCTTGGCGGAAACCGTCACGCTCGGCATCGGAACGCAGGACACCACAACCAACACGGTGACTGCGGGCGTGGTCATCCGCCAGCTCCATCTCCTCGAAAAGTATCTGCCCAAGGACGGCAAATACGCCAACATCAAGTTCGAGCTGGAGTGGCAGAACTTCACCTCCGGCCCGCCCGTCACCAATGCGATGATGGCGAACAAGCTGCAGATCGGCATGATGGGCGACTATCCGCTGATCGTGAACGGCTTCACTTTCGAGAGCAACCCCGAGAGCAAGAGCCGGCTGATCGGCGTTGCCGCCTACAGCCTCGCCGGCTCCGGCAACGGCATCGTCGTTCACAAGGACTCGCCCTATTACGAACTCGCCGATCTCAAGGGCAAGCTCGTCAGCGTGCCGTTCGGCTCCGCCGCGCACGGCATGGTACTGAAGGCGATGCAGGATCGCGGCTACAACTCCGACTTCTTCCAGCTCGTCAGCCAAAGCCCGGAAGTCGGCTCGACCAATCTGCAGGAGAAGAAGATCGACGCGCATGCCGACTTCGTCCCCTTCGCCGAGCTGCTGCCCTTCCGCGGCTTCGCGCGAAAGATCTTCGACGGCGTCGAGACCAATCTGCCGACGTGGCACGGCGTCGTGGTGAGAACGGACTTTGCGGAGAAGTATCCGGAAGTCGTCGTCGCCTATTTCAAGGCGTTGATCGCTGCCAACCAATGGCTGCGCGACGATCCGAAGCTCGCCGCCGAGAAGATTCAGGAGTGGACCGGCATCAACAAGGAAGTCGTCTACATCTTCCTGGGGCCCGGTGGGAACATGACCACCGATCCCACGATCAAGCCCGCTCTGATCGACGCCGCCGCGGCCGACGTCAAGGTGCTACAGAACCTCGGCCGCATGAAGGAATTCGATCCCAAGAAATGGGTCGACGACAGCTACATCCGCAAGGCCTATAGCGAGATGAAGCTCGACTACGACGCGCAGCTCGCCAGCACCAAGAACTACGAGATCTCCGGCGAAGACTCCTTCTGCAAGAAGCCGATCACCGATCCGCGCAAGGCCGGTGAGGTCTGGGTGGACCAGGCCGGCATCATGCCCTTCTCGTCGGCCAGCTGCACGCTGGGCGCCTATGCCGACTACAAGGCCAAGGGCAAGAAGATCAACGTCGCTTACGTCTTCGACACCACGCGCGGCATCAAGCTGTTCGCCGACCAGGCCTTCTTCGCGGTCGGCGATGGCGGCGTCGCCCCGTTCCTGCTGAAAAAGGACGCCGAAGCCTACGCCGCCAAGGTCGGCGGCAAGGTGCTCGGCTTCGACGACGCGGTGAAGGCAGCAGTCAGCGGAGGCAAGACGTGAGCAGCTCCGCCATCCTCAGACAGCCCGAGGACAGCATGCCGGCAACAGCCATTGCAGCGACGGGCCCGGAGCCCGTCGCCAGCCCACCCTCCTTCGGCATGCTCGCGCTGCGCTGGTACCGACTGAACCGCAGCGGCCTGCGCGCCATTGCGATCGGCGTTACCTCGCTGCTGGCGTTCCTCCTGGTCTGGCACCTGCTCACGACCTATCGCGTCGTGTTTTTCGTGCGCTTCACCAACGTCCCCTCGCCACTCGCGGTCTATGCCAGCTTCACCAAGGCGATCCACGACCCCAAATTCCTGTTGCATATCGTCTTGAGCTGTCGGCGCATCCTCATCGGCTTCTCGCTCGCAGCCATCATCGGCGTGCCGCTCGGCCTGATCATGGGCCGCTTCAAGCTCATCCACGAGATCATCTTCCCGGTCGCGGAAGTGCTGCGGCCGATTCCGGCGATCGCCTGGGTACCGATGGCGATCATGCTGTGGCCGACCAACGAGCAGAGCATCGTCTTCATCACCTTCCTCGGCTCGTTCTTCCCGATCCTCATCAATACGCTGCACGGCATGTCGCTGGTCGATCCCGTGCTGGTGCGCGCGGCGCAATGCCTGGGCGCGCGGGAGCGATCGATCTTCCGCGAGGTGTACTTTCCGGCCTCCCTGCCGCACATCTTCACCGGCCTCACCGTCGGCATGGGCGTCGCATGGGTGTCGCTGATCGCAGCCGAGATGATCTCAGGGCAATACGGCATCGGCTATTTCACCTGGGAGGCCTATTCGCTGGTGCAGTACGCCGACATCGCGCTCGGCATGATCGCGATCGGCGTTCTCGGCCTGGGATCGAGCTTGCTGATCCGGGGCGCGGGACAATTGGTGATGCCGTGGAGAGTAAAATGAGCGAGACCCCCGCCAAGGCACCGCAAGGTCACATCGAGGTCACGAACTTTTCCCTCAGCTATGACAGCATCGAGGGACCGGTCCAGGCCGTCACCGACACGCAGATCCACGTGAAACCGGGCGAGTTCGTCTCGATCGTCGGGCCCTCCGGCTGCGGAAAATCCACGCTGCTCAACGCGGTCGCCGGCTTCCTCAGGCCGACCACCGGTATCGTCACCGTCGACGGCGAACGTGTGAGCGGGCCCAGCGCCGAGCGCGGCATGGTGTTCCAGCAATATTCGTTGTTCCCGTGGAAGACGGTGCGGGAGAACGTCGAGTTCGGCCTGAAGATGCGCGGCATGCCGCGCTCGCAACGCGAGCGCGCCGCCCGGACGCTGCTCGGGCTGGCGGGCCTGGAGGCCTTCGAGAAGCACTATCCGGAAAAGCTCTCGGGCGGCATGAAGCAACGCGTCGGTATCGTCCGCGCGCTCGCGACCGGGCCGAAAGTGCTGCTGCTGGATGAGCCCTTCGGCGCGCTCGACGCCCAGACCCGCGTCATCATGCAGCAAATCCTCACCAACATGTGGCAGCGGCTGAAGATCTCGGTGCTGTTCGTCACCCACGACATCGACGAGGCGATCTTCCTGTCCGACCGCGTCTACTGCATGACCGCGCGTCCCGGCTCGATCAAGGCGGAGGTTCCGATTCCGCTGGAACGGCCGCGACAGCAGTCGATGATGATGTCCTCGGAATTCCTGGCGCTGCGCCGCGGGCTGATGTCCCTGATCCGCGAGGAGAGCCTGAAAGCGATGGGCGGCGAGATCAGTGACCTCGGCATGCGGGGATTGGACATCGAGCTGCACGGCCAGTCTTTGGCCGACGTACTTTAGGCGAAAAACACCAGCACGCGCACTGGTTAGACGCTGCGATAGCGCTCGACAGCTGAAAGATCCGGTACTGTTCCGAGCCCCGGATTATCACTCAGCTGAACCCTGCCTTCGCGCACATTGGTCACGGAGCCGCAAAACAGATCACGCAGCGGATTGTCGTTGGCATCGACCTCCAGCCAGCCATCGCCTCCGATGCCGGCCAGCAGATGAGCCGAGGCAAGCAGTCCAATGCCACCGCCGAGATAGTGCGGGCAAAACGTCTTGCGCGCGTCGAGAATATCACGCGCCAGTCCGGCACAGACGGTGAGCCCGCCCCATTTCGCGATATCGGGCTGAACCACGCCAAGCACGTCCTCGGCCAACACCTCCTTGAAGCCCGCGGCGTTTGAAATGTTCTCGCCGGCGGCAATCGGCATGTGCGCGCTCGCGCGCAGTCTTCGCCATTCTTCGCGTGGCCGATCGGCGCGGATGGGCTCTTCCAGCCAGCGCAGATCGAACGCGCCAAGCCGCGGCAGCATCTGAAGCGCCTGCTCGACCGACCAGCCCTGATTGGCATCCGCCGCGAGCATGCCCACGCCGACGATCTCGCGCAGGGCTACCAGATTAGCAAGGTCGATGTCGGCGCCGAAGCCGACCTTCAGCTTCAGCGCGCGATGACCCCGCTCGAGTGCGGCTTCGGCCGTCTGCGTAGCGCCACCGGGATTGATGCCGCTGGCATAGACCTTGATTGTGCTGCCGTGTCCGCCGAGCAGGCGCCACAGCGGCAAGCGACCACGGCGCGCCGAGAGGTCCCATAGCGCGAGATCGATCCCCGCGATAGCCTGTGCGAATGGACCGGGCTCTCCGCATTGCAGCGCGAGAACTTCAGTGCCCCTCGTCAGAGCCTCGAAGGCTTGAGCCGGACCGTCGAACCTGCGCCCCACAAGGCCGGGCGCGAGCACTTCGTTGACGAGCCGGGCGCGATGCTCCGCGCCCGGTGCTGGAAAGTTGGACCAGGCTTCGCCCCATCCTTCGACGCCGTCCTCGTCGATCACGCGAACGAAGACGGCGGGACGGTTGAGCATCTTGCCGAACGACGTGACCACCGGCGTTGCCAGCGGATAACGATAACAGAACGCCTCGATCGAACGGATGGTGAAGCTGTCAGTCATGTTGCAGATCCTGCGAGACGACGCGGAGCCGCCACCATCTCAGTAAGCGCGCGCGAAGTCACCTTCCTGCTTGATATCACTGAAAACAGGATAGCGCGCTCTCCATGCCGTACCCTTGGCCGTGGTCAACTCGCTGAGCCGTTCCAGAACGTTGAGGCCGTCCTTGCGCAGGCTGGCAGACACCGCGGCGCGATCCGGGAAATTCTTCAGCACGGCATCGAGCCAGATGGTGCGACCCGCGAGGAAGCCGCTCGCGCCCGCCGCATAGGAATAGTCGAGCACGCGCTCGAATTTCTCCGGCGCGGCGCCGCCTGACAGCAGCACCCAGGGGATGTTGCGACCGCGGCAGATATCGCCGATCGCATCAAACTCCTTCTGCGCGGCCTTGGCCTCCGCACTGCCGTCACGAGCCGGCAGGCTGTTGGCCGCGAGCGGGCTCTCCAGCTTGAGCAGGTCGACGTTGTATTCGGGCTTCGCAAACTCACGCACGCTGTCGATGACGAGGCCGGGGAGCTTGCCCGGCGATTCCACGTAATCTGCGGTGTGGTTGGCGCTGCCGAGGAACGGATAGACCAGCAGCTCGAGCACGTAGGGAATGTCGTGACGGGCGCAGTCCTCGCCGATCTCGCGCACGAATTTCTTCTGGTGATCGTTCACAGCAACCTCGGCGTCCGGCCGGTACCAGGCCAGCACCTTGACGGCGTCGCCGCCCATGGCGCGGATCTTCTCCACGCTCCAATTGGTAATGGCGCGCGACTTGCGGCCGCCCGCGGTTTCCTCGACGCGGTGTTCTTCCAGCGTCATGATCAGGCCGCAGCGCGGCGGCAGCAGATCGATCGCAGCGGGCACGGCAAAATTGGGGTCGAACAGCATTGAGCTGCAATGCGGCGCAAGGTTCTCGACGAGGAGGCGCTTGGCCGCCGTGACGTCGGAATATTCGACCTGCTCCCGCGTGATGCCTTTTGCCTTGGCGATGGCATCGAACAAGGGCGGCCGCTGGTCCAGCGCGACCATGCGAAAGTGGCCATCAGCGTCAGCAAGCCGTGCCAGGCCGCGGTTCTTTCCAATCGTTCTCATGGCTTCGTCCTCATGAATACAAGACACTCGTTGATATCCGGGATTCCATTGCGGCCGCCAGCGTGGCGGCATTTCATCGCGGCCGAGGCCGCCGAAAACGCCATGGCGGCGCGCACGTCGAGACCGGCGCCGATCCCCAGCGCATAGGCACCATGGAAGACGTCGCCCGCGCCGGTGGTGTCGACGACGTCGACGGCATAAGCGGCTTGCCGGTGCAACTGGCCGTTCTCGTACCAGCTCACGCCCGTCTCGCCGCGCGTGACCGCGATGACGCGGCAGCCGAAGCGGGCGAGGGCTGCCAGGGATTTATCGTCCGTAGAGCCGGCAAAGGCGGCAAGCGCAGGCTCGGAAAAGATCGCGTGGTCGGTCAGCGGCAGCAGCCGCTCGAACACGTCAGGCTCGGCCATGTCACCGTCGAGCACAGTGGGGATGCCGCGGGCGCGTGCTTCGCGGAACAACGTCGCGGCGCCCTCGACCCAACGCGGATCGGCGAGCACGGACGATGCGCGCGAGACGGCTTCGCGGGGGAGCCAGTCCGCGGCTTCGGGATAGAGACCGCGGAAATTCACGATCTGCCGCTCGCCGGAGCTGTCGACGATGACCCCGGAGACGGATGAGCGGCCATCGGCAAACAGCCGGAAATTCTCGACGTCGACGCCTTCCGCGGCGAAGGCCGACTTCATCTCATGCCCGGCAGCATCATTCCCTGCCCGCCCCCAGAACGCGACGGACGCACCGAGCCTTGCCACCGCGACGCTGGCATTGGCGGCCATGCCGCCGCCAAGCGTGCCGTATTCGATGGCCTTGATCTTCTCGCTTCCACCCGCGAACGGCCGATCGACGCGCCAGACCTGATCGAGTGCCGACAACCCGAGACAGATCACGTGCACGGGCCTCGTCCTGGACGCGACGTCCGCGAGCGCCGACAGATCTCCGATGTTGACCAATGCGCTCACCGCACGACCTGTCCATTGGTGGCATCGAACAGATGCGTCTTGCCGGATTGCGGACGCAGCGTGATGCGATCGCCGACCTTTGGCCGTAGCGCCGGATCGACCCGCGCGATAGCGGAGCCGCCGGCGAGATCGAAATGGATCAGCGTATCCGAACCGAGCGGCTCGACCAGCTTCACATCGATGACAATGCCGTCGGCTGCATCGGCGGCAACGGCAAAATGTTCGGGCCGAATGCCCAGCACCGCGTTGCCGACCTCGCTCAGCCGGCTTGCGGTCTCGCCGTCGAGCGGCACCACTGTTCCACTTTGCGAAAGGATCGCACGCCCCTCGCGCCATTCGACCGGGAAAAAATTCATGGCCGGCGAGCCGATGAAGCCGGCCACGAACTGGTTGGCCGGCCGCTCGTAGACCGCCTCGGGCGTGTCGTATTGCTGGATCGTGCCGGCCTGCAGCACCACGATGCGGTCGGCCATGGTCATGGCCTCGATCTGGTCGTGGGTCACGAAGACCATGGTGGTCTTGAGCTCCTGCGACAACGCCTTGATCTCGGCGCGCACCTGCCCGCGCAGCTTGGCGTCGAGATTTGAGAGCGGTTCATCGAACAGGAAGGCCTTGGGATTGCGCACGATCGCACGCCCCATCGCGACGCGCTGGCGCTGGCCACCGGAGAGTTCCTTCGGCTTGCGGTCGAGATACGGCTCGATGTGCAGCAGCGTCGCCGCGCGCTTCACCCGCGCGTCGATCTCCGCCTTCGGCGTTCCCCGCAGCTCCAGCGCAAAGGACATGTTGTCGTAAACCCGCATGTGCGGATAGAGCGCGTAGTCCTGGAACACCATCGCGATGTCGCGCTGCGCCGCCTGCACGCCGTTGACACGCGTGTCGCCGATGTAGAGGTCTCCGGAGGAAATCGGCTCGAGACCCGCGATGATCCGGAGCAAGGTCGACTTGCCGCAGCCGGACGGGCCGACGAAAACCACGAACTCGTGGTCCGCGATCTCCAGATTGAGATCGGGGATCACAGTGAAATTCCCGTAGCGTTTGGTAAGATTGCGGATCGAGATCGAGGCCATGATCGTCAGTCCAGCGCCAGCACGGGCTTGATCAGCTCGCCCTTGGCGAAGCGGGCGAAATTCTCCGGCAACGCCGGGAGGCCGAACTCGCCATCGACGAGGATGCGATATTCGTCCTTGTATTTGCGCAGCAGCTCGACATTCGGCTCGAAATCCGAAACCGGGAAATAGAAAGTCCGGATCATGTAGAAGTCCTTGCGCCGGAACACCTTGCCCTCTTCGATGGTCCACGGCGCGGCGTTCTCGCCGACCAGCACCAGCGCTCCGCGCGGCAGGACGAGCTCGATGCCGAGGTTGCGTGCCGCATGCGCGCCGGAGCATTCCATGATGAGCGCAAAGCGCTTCGAGGTATCACCGACTGAATGTGCTTTTGCACCGAAAGACTGGGCGATCTTCAATCGCGACGCGTTGGGATCGGCGACATAGATGTCGTCGTAGCCGAGCGCGCGAAGCGCCAGCACGACGCCGAGGCCCACAGGCCCCGCTCCCATCACCAGGACCGCACCAGCCTCGTCCGGCGGCACTACGCGACTAACGAACCGCACGGCGTGGCCGGAGGTGCCGATGGTGTCGAGCAAGAGCGGCGCGAGGCTGTCCTCGATATCATCAGGCACCGGCAGCAAACAGTTCTCCGGCACCGGCACGTATTCCGCATAGCCGCCCGGCCTGTTCCAGCCGATCAGGCTGGAGACTTCGAGGCACATTTGGGTGTCGCCGCGCTGGCAGGCGGCGCAGTGGCCGCAATGCAGGGGAATGTAGACGGCGCAACGGCGGCCGTGCAGCCGGTGACCAGGCTGCTCGACGACACCAAAGATCTCATGCCCGGCGGTGAACTCGGCGCCCTGGTGCCAGAGCTTGAAATCGGAGCCGCATAGCGCGGTGCGCAAGATCCGGACCAGCACCTCGCCGGTGCCGACATCGGGCATCGCCACGCGCTCGATGGTGATGCGGTCGTTGCCGTGGAAGACCGCGGCCTGCATGATCGAGTTCGGACGGGGGGATACGTTCATCAAATACCTAGCCTTTCACCGCACCGAGCGTCAGCCCGGACACCAGCCAGCGCTGAACCAGGGCAGCCAGCACCAGCGGCGGCAACGCGATCAGCGTCGCAGCCGCCATGAGGGCGCCCCATTGCGTCGAGCCTTCGCCGATGAAGTTGAAGGCGGCCGCGATCAGCGTCTTGGTGTCACCATTGGAGAGCACCAGCGCAAACAGGAAGTAATTCCAAGAAAACACGAAGGCGAGGATCGCCGATACGGCGATGCCTGACGCAACCAGCGGCATCGCGATGCGCCAGAGGATGCGCGTGACGCTGCATCCATCCACCTGTGCCGCCTCGAACACGCTGCGTGGAATGGCATCGAACGACGGCAGCAGCACCCAGATCACGATCGGCAGCGTGATGACGGCGTGGCTGAGGATCAGCGCGGTGTAGGAGCCGATCATGCCGATTTGCCGGAACATCACGTACCACGGCAACAGGAAGAGCGTGCCCGGCGCCATGCGCGCCGCGAGCGTCAGGATCGCCGGCCACGTGATCCGGGTCCAGGACACGGCGAAGGCGGCAGGAATCCCGAACAGCAGCCCCAGCGCGGTCGAGCCGATGGTGACAATCAGGCTATTGAGCGCATAGCTCAGGAACGGCGTAGTCCTTGTCAGCTCGACGTAGTTGTCCAGCGTCGGCGAGAAGACCAGCGTCGGCGGATAGGCAGTGACCTCGAAGGACGGCTTGAACGATGACAGCACCATCCAGACCGTCGGCGCCATGATAAGCACACCGGCGATCACGAGCTGCACCGTGTTGAGCCAGCGGATCCAGCGATCGGTATTGACGGCATCGTTCATGGCATCACCACGCCACCGCGCCGCGCAGGCGGTTGAAGGCGAGCACGGCGCCGAACACGATCGCAGTCAGCGTCAGCATCAACGCGCTGGCATAGCCGATGTTGAAGAATTCGAATCCGACCCGGAAGCCGTAGATATTGAGCGTATTCGAGGCGTTGCCGGGGCCGCCCTGGGTCGTGATATAGATGATATCGAAGAAGCGCAGGAGATCGACGCTGCGCAGGATGGCTGCAGTGACGATGGTCGGCAGCAGCAGCGGCAGCGTAATGCGCTGGAACGTCTTGAACGGAGATGCACCGTCGATCTGCGCGGCCTCATAGACGCTCGTCGGCAGCGATTGCAATCCGCCGAGCACGATCAAGGCGACGTACGGCGTCCACTGCCAGCTATCGATCAGCGCAATCGTCGGAATCACCCATGTCGGCGAAGCCAGCCAGTCCGAGGGAGGCAGACCGAACGATTGCAGGATATAGTTGGCGGCACCCAGCGACGGATCGAGGATCACCAGCCACATCATGCCGGCCACGACAGGCGGCATCATGAAGGGCGAGATGAATAGCGAGCGCACGATGCCCGGCAGGCGCTTGGCATTGAACAGCACCAGCGCGAGCCAGATGCCGAAGAGGAGCTGCAGCACCAGCGACAGCACGAACAGCGCAATGGTGACCCACAAACCGTGCCAGAATTCGTAATCGGAGATCAGCTTCGAATAATTGGCGAGGCCCGCGAAGGATTGCTTGCCGGTCGAGGAGAACGTCTGAAAGCCGAGCCAGATCGTGTAGACGACAGGGAACGCGATCATCGCGACCGTGAAGATCACGGCCGGCGCGGAGAGCGCGGCCATTTCCAGCTTCTGCCGGTCCTGCGTGAGTGGCGCAGCCGTATCAGACATGTGTTCCTGTCCTCGATCGAGTGAGGTGCCGGCAGGCAGCGAGCCAGCCGGCACCGGGCGGTCAGTTCAGCGCGATCAGCGCGTCCAGCGCCTTGTCGGCATCTGCGCAGGCCTGGTCGATCGGCTTTTGCTTCAGGATCAGATCCTGCACCGCCTGCCCGATGAATTCGCGCGACTGCGGATTGGCGACGATGGGATAGCCGACTTCGGACGAGCCCTTGGTGGCGAGCACGTCGAGCGCGGCCTGCCATTCCTTGCGGACCGGCTCTTCGTCGATCCACTTGCGATACTCAGGGTCCTTGGCGACCGACGGACGCGGCGGGGCAATGCCCTGGAGCGCCATCTTCTTCTGCACTTCCGGGCTGGTCGCCCACTGCACGAAATACCAGGCGGCATCCGGCTGCTTGCTGTGCGAGGACACCGCCATGCCCCAGCCGATCGTGGTCGGCACCTGGCCGGCCTCACCCGCCGGGAACGGCAACAGGCCGGTGTCCTTGAGGCGCGCACCGCCGTCCATGACGGTACGCAGCTCGTTGGAGGATTCGAACGCCATCGCGGCACGGCCGCTGCGATAGAGCGCGGATATCTGCTGGAAGCTGTAATTGACGACGCCGGGCGGACCGAAATCGCGCAGCAGGCGGCTATAGGTGTCGAGCGCCTCCTTGCCCTTGGCCGAGCAGAGATTGGACTTGCCGTTCGCGATATAACTGCCGCCGATGTTGTGCAGCATGTTGCTGAAAGTGTAGGCAACCGCGGGCTTGAGGCCACGCGAGACGAACGGCGTCACGGAGCTGTCGCAGGTCTTGATCTTCTCGGCCGCAGCCTCGACGTCCTTGATCGTCTTCGGCGCCTCGATGCCGCACTTCTTGAAGATATCGGTGCGGTAATAGAAGATCGGACCTTCGAGATTCAGCGGCATGCTGGTCAGCTTGCCGCCGAAAGTCGCCGCCTTCAGCAGCGCCTGGCTCAATCCGGCCGGATCATAGTCCTTGGCCACCTCGTTCTTGGCCATTGCAGTGAGATCGCCGTACCAGCCGGCAGCGGCGAACTGCTCGCCTTCGCGCGAGGGCAGCGTCATGAACACGTCGACCTCGTCGCTGTTCGCATTCATGACCGTGACCAGACGCTGGCGCATCTGCTGTTCCTGGTAGCCGTCGACCTTGAGAGTCATGCCGGTCAGCTTCTCGAAATCGGCCTTGTAGGTCAGCAGCGCCTGCGAGACCGGGTTGTTGTTGGCGAGAAAGGTGACTGTCTTGCCCTTGAACTTCATCCAGTCGAAATCGGCCGCGTGCGCCTGCGCGCTGACGGCAACAATCGCAAGAACAGGCAACGCGACGCGCGTCGCGAGCATCTTGGCCTTCATCGAACTCTCCTCCCGCTGGCGCCTTATGCTGTCGGCACCTTATGAAAACGGTTACATCCTAAGCACCACAGCATCTCTGTCAAGTGATAGACAATCGAACTTTTCTACGGCATTATCGCGGATAATCTCCTTATTGCAGGCCTGAGACGAGATTGTAACGTTACATCATGAACGGGTCGTCCGCCAAATTGACGAAGCAAGGCATCCGCGCCGTCGCGGCGCGAGCCGGCGTGTCGACGGCGTCGGTCTCACGTGCGCTCAACAATCCCGATGCGGTGAGCTCGTCCCTGCGCGCGCGCATCGCGCAGGCTATCGACGCCGTCGGTTACATCCCGCACGCGCCGGCCCGCATTCTGTCATCGCGACGGTCGCGTACGCTGGGCGCGATCGTGCCGACGATCGACAACACGATGTTCGCGCGCGGCATCGCTTCGCTGCAGAAGTACCTCTCTTCGGTGGGCTACATGCTGTTCCTCACCACGAGCGGATATGATCTCGACGTCGAACTGCAACAGGCCCGCAACCTGATCGGCCGCGGCGTCGATGGCCTGGTGCTGCGGGGCGACTGCCATCACGAAGGTTTGCGCAAGCTGCTCGCGGACAATGCGGTGCCTTTCATCAACGTCGGGATCTATCAGCCCGACCGGCCCTACCCTTGCGTCGGCACGAACAACGAAGCGGCCGCCCATCGAGCGGCCGCGCATGTCATCGAACTCGGCCATCGCCGGATCGGAATCGTTTCCGCGCTCCAGCGCAACAACGACCGCGCCGGCGCTAGAGTCGCCGGCTTTCGCCGCGCGCTCGCGGAGAACGGCCTGGAACTGCCTCCGGAATGGCATGTCGAAGTGCCCTATACCCTGGACGACGCGCGCGAGGCAGCCCGCCATCTCCTCAACCTCAGGGACCGCCCGACGGCGGTGGTCTGCGGCAACGACGTCATCGCCTATGGCGTCCTGCTGGAAGCGGAGCGCAGCGGCTTTTCTGTGCCGCGCGACCTGTCGGTCGTCGGCTTCGACGACCTCGACTGGAGCCGCCATCTGCGACCGAGCCTGACCACGATCCACGTCCCAACCGACGAGACCTGGCAGCGAGCCGGAGAATATCTGGTGCGCAACCTCGCCGGCGAGCAGACCATCATGCATCGCGAGGTCGATTTCTCGCTGGTGGTTCGGGAATCCACGGCTCCGCCTCCCCCAATCCTGAAGTGAGATCCTCCGATGAGTGCCAGCTTTTCTCTCACCCCCGGCTTTCATGCCGTCGTGGTCGGCGGTGCCGGCGACATCGGCGCCGCGATCAGCAACCAATTCTGCGATCTCGGGGCGACGGTGACCGCCACAGGCGTCAATGATGCCGATCTCGCACGCTCTCTGCTCAAGCCGCGCACTGGACTTGCGCTCGCGACGCTCGATGTCACGAGCGATGAAGCCGTGGCGTCACTCGCAGCGCAACACCAACGCGTCGATGCGCTGATCAATTGCGCCGGCATCCTGGCGCGGGACAAGGAATACGAGATCGAGACCTTCATGAAAGTGCTCGACGTCAATCTCACGGGCACGTTTCGGACCTGCATGGCGTTTCGCTCTCAGCTGGCGAAGATGAACGGCTCGATCGTCAACATCGCCTCGATGAATGCCACCCTGGCGCTGCCGCGGATTCCGGCCTATTGCGCCAGCAAAGGCGGCGTCGTGATGCTGACCAAGGCGCTGGCCCTGGCGTGGGCCGAAGACGGCATCCGCGTCAACGCCGTCGCACCCGGCTATGTCGAAACCGCGATCAATGCCGCCGGCCGCACCGACCGCGCCCATTATCAGCGCATCGCCGACCGCACCGCCTTCAAGCGCTGGGGACAGCCCGAGGACATCGCCGGTGCCGTCGCCTTCCTCTGCATGCCAGCGTCGCAATACGCGACCGGAACGGTGGTCGCGGTGGATGGCGGGTTTCTGGCGGGGTAGTGGCCGGCGCGGCCGCAGGTGCGCCAGGATGCCGATGATGAGGAACGTCTTCTTGCGGCCGATGAGGTCGCTCAGCGCGCCGACCAGGACCGCGGCGATTCAGCGGCTCGCTGCCGGCAAGCTCGTCGTCTGCTGCGGCATGCCGGCGCGATCGACGAGCAGATCCGTGAGCCCCGCCCCCAGCCACATGCCACCGAGCACGAGCCAGGCGGTGAGTGCGAAGACCGAGGCACCGGTCACGCCGGCGCCAACCGCGCAGCCGCCGGCGAGCATCGCGCCGAACCCCATCAGTACCGCGCCGAGCAGATAGCGGCGCATGCCGAGCCCATCCGAAAATCCCTCGAGCTTCAGCTCATGCGCACGCGCCGCGGCGAGAAACGAGCCGAGAAACACGCCGGGGACGATGCCAAGATCGAAGCCGAGCCGGAGCTGCGCGCTGTTGAGCACCAGCATCAGCAACTCGGCCGACGGTCCGCTGAAGGTGAGGCTCTTCAGCGTCACCGGCGCGAACGAAGCTTGCGACAGCTGGTAGGTGAAGAGCCAGCCGGCGACGACGGCCGTTCCGGCTGCGAGCGCAGCAAGGATCAGCCGGCGCGGCAACCGGCTGCGAAAGGCAAAGGACAGCCCAGCAATCAGCCACACCGCTCCGAAGGCAAGCTTCTCGGGCGTGCCGGCACCGAACATCGCCATGATGTCGCGCGACGGGCCACCATCGACCAGCCACAGATTGGTCACCCATTCGCGCGCGGGCGACAGCAGGCCGCGATAGGAGGCCTGCGCGGTCACCGCAAACACCAGCCCCGACAATAATGCCCGCAGATTGCCATTGGCCGAGAGCACCAGCAGCCGGCTGGCGCAGCCGCGCGCCAGGATCATCCCGCAACCGAACATGACGCCGCCGAGCAGCGCTCCGGAGATGCTTCCCTGCTGCGCGAGCTGACGCGCCTCCGATACGTCGAGCCAGCCGAGCGCGACCAAGCCTTGCGTGCCCACCAGCGCCGCGGCAAAGGTCAGGAGCCAGACCGCAAGGCGCGGCCCGCCCTCGCCGCGGGAGAATTCGACCGCCGCGGCACGCAGACAGAAGCGGCTGCGCTGGGCGAAGAACCCGAACAGGCCTCCGACCAGAAGGCCGCCGAGCCAAGACAGCCAGTCTTCACCCAAGAGATCGATGATCGGCGTCAGCACGTCTGCCTCGGCTGTTCCTGCGAGCATGCAATTCTAGCGATTGGGCCGTCGCTTCCCATGAGCCAGATCAAAGCTCGACACCGCAGGATGCCGGAGCGGCCTCATGGCCGTAGATAGGCATATCCCTGCTGTTGCAGCTCGGCGAGCCGCACCACGCCGCCCTTCTCGGCCACCACGAAGCCGGGCGTGAGGTCGTCCAGCTTGACGCCCTGCGCCTTCATCGTGTTGGCGCAGGCGTCGAAACCAACGCCGGCATCGACGAGCTTCGTCATCATCGCAACGGTGTGCTCCTGTGCCGCGAGCGCGTGGAAGGCTCGCAGCGCCGGCCCGTGCACCACCAGCCTGATGTCGGCCTTCCCAGGTCCGCCGACGCCGTCGACATGGTTCTGCAGATTGCCCAGAACGAAGACGACACGATCGGCATCGGCGAGATGATAGACGACGCGCTGTCGCGCGGACGCTTCCGTCGCCGCGGACGCCTGGCGCACCGCGAAGGCACCAAATAGTCCGGCAAGGCTCGCGCGAAGCATGGATCGACGCTGCATGGTCCCCCTCCTATCGTGTCTGCTTGATGAATTCGGCGATGCGGTCGGCGACGTCTTCCGCGAACAGATCGCGGAAGAAATGATCGGCATCCTCGATCGTGTCGAGCTGGACTCTGCCTCCGCTCGGACCCGCAAGCGAAGCGAAGGCGTCGGCAACGTCGGGCACGACGCTATCCTTGGTCGCGGCGAGCACCAGCACCGGCAGCTTCACGTGCGCCACCAGCGCGGCCGTGTCCTGGCCGGCATCGGCACCGTAGAACGAAGCAAGGGCCCGCGCAGTGACCACGGCATTGCGACAATAGATGAAGCCGGGGACGTCCATCCACTCCCCGCCCGAGCCCGCCGCAACCGCCTTCGTTGCCAGCTCCAGAAACGGTTCGAGCGGCTTGCCGTAGGTCGTGGCGTAGGAGGCGCGCAGATCGGCCTCGGCTCTTGCGGTCACCGGCGCCAGCAGCACCGCACCCGCCACCGGCGGGGCTTCGCCGGCCGCGAGATACCGCGCGACCTGGTTGCCGCCGCGCGAATGGCCGAACGCGAAGACGAGCCGGGACAGGCCCTTCGCCCGCGCCACCCAGGCGCCGATCTCGGCAACCGCATCCCCGACGACATAGTCATGCCGCGCGGCGCAGTCATACATGCCCTTGCGGCGATCGAGCCCGAGCGACAACGTATGAGCGAGCGAAGCGATGCCGCGCTGCTCCAGCGCCTTGGCAACGCCCTGGATGACCTCCATGTCCTTGTGCGCGAGCGTGCCATGGGTCATCACGACGAGCGGTGTGTCCGGTGTCATCGTGGCGGGTGTGCGCAGCGTTGCAAGTGTGGTGCGGCTGTCGACCGACAGTTCGAGCTCCTGCTCGGCCGCATATCCGGACCCTGCGAACGCGAGCAAGATGGCCAATCCCAGCAACCATCGCATCGTCGGCTCTCTCCCCTATGGCCGGACAATCGTCCAGTTCTTCTCCGCAAGTTCCATCAGCGCGGCAACCCCGACTTGTGTAACGCTGACGCCCTCGATCAGCGGCGGCCGCCTATCCTCCTTCGCCGCCAGTGTCTCCAGCGTGTTGCCGCAGGCGATGAAGCTCACATTGGGCATCGATTTCAGGAAGTTCACAAGGCGCTCCTTCACCGGCGATCGGTCCGCGAGCAGCATGTCGAGGCCGCCGTTGAAGGCAACGACCACGATCTCGACGTCCTCGCCCTGCCCGGAATAATGCCGCGAGACGTTGGCGGCGACGTCGAGAACGGCGCGCATCTTGACCGGGTCGTCGTCGCTGATCTGCAGCGCGAGCAGGTGAGGTTCTGCCGCCCGGGCCAGGGCCGGATGGAAGGTGACGAACAGGCCGGCCGCGAGAGCCGCATGCAGCAGCGTGCGGCGGCTCGCCCGGCCGCGTCTCACTCCACGCCCCGCGACTTCTTCTCCTTGCCGTCCTCGGGCGTCACGTCGATGGCGGCAGCGCGCCCGGTGATCTTCACCGGAGCGATGCAGTCCTTCATGCAGGGGTCCTTCTGCCAGAAAGACTTCTCGCTGGTGGCGCGGTCGTCCATCACGAAGCCCTGCTCGTTCGGCATCTTGATCGTGGCAAGGGTCTTCTTGTTCAGCTCGAAGTTCTGATCGGTGATGACGTCGTTCAGATAGAGGACGTAAGCGACCAGCGCGTAATATTCATCGACCGACAACGACCCCGTATTGCCGTAAGGCATGGCGTGCCTGACGTAGTCGAACACGGTGGACGCGTAGGGCCAGTACGAGCCCACTGTCTTGACCGGATTGTCCGACGTCAGCGAGCCCTTGCCGCCGGCCAGAACCGGCCAGCGACCGTTGCCCTCGCCGAACTCGCCGTGGCAGGACGAGCAATTGTCCATGAACAGCTTTTCGCCCTCGGCGACCGTGCCCTTGCCTTCCGGCAAGCCTTGGCCGTCGGGCCGCACATCGATGTCCCAGCCGCGGATCTCGTCCGCAGTCGGCACGCGGCCGATGTGATAGCGGGGACCGCCCTTCGCGTCCACCTTCTGCTGCGAGAGTGCAGGCGCGCTCAGCGCGCAGGCCGTAAGCGCGACGGCGATGAGCTTAAGCGACTTCGACATTCTCGACCTCACCATTGGCCTGCACATGCCAGGTCTGGATGCCATTGTTGTGATAGATGGAGTTGACGCCGCGAATCTTGCGCAGCTCGGCCTTGCTCGGCTGCACGTAGCCGGTTTCGTCCTGCACTCGTGATTGAAGCAGCAGGGGCTCGCCGTTCCAGTCGAACTCGTAGTAGAAGCGCGTCAGCGCTTTGTCGAGAACCGGCCCGTCGAGCCGCGCCGGCCACCAATTGCGACCGCCGTCGAGCGAGACGTCCACGCGCTTGACCTTTCCGTTGCCGCTCCAGGCTAGACCCGAGACGATGGTAAAGCCTTTGCCGTGCTTGATCGGCGCCTGCGGGCTCGGGCTCGTGATCACGGACTTGGCGTCCATCGACCAGGTGAAGCGGCGCGCCTTGCCGTTCGGCATGAGGTCAGTGTATTTCGACGTCTCCTCGCGGGTGTGCCAGGGCTGATCACCGACCTTGATGCGGCGCAGCCACTTGACCCAGAGATTGCCCTGCCAGCCCGGCACCACGAGCCGCATCGGATAGCCTTGCTCGGGATAGAGCGCCTCGCCGTTCATCTTGTAGGCGATGATGCAGTCGTCGAGCGCCTTCTCGATCGGCAGACTGCGATCCATCGCGGCGGCATCGGCTCCCTCGACCAGCAGCCACTTGCCGTTGGTCTTGACGCCGGCTTCTTCCAGCAGGGTGCGCAGCGAGACGCCGGTATATTGCACGCAGTGGATCATGCCGTGAGTGAACTGGCAGCCATTGAGCTGGGCGCCGCGCCATTCCATGCCCGAATTCGCCGCGCATTCCATGAAGTGGATGCGATTGACGCGCGGATAGCGCTTCAGCTCCTCCAGCGTGAGGATGAGCGGACGTTCGACCAGCCCGTGGATCATCAGGCGGTGATCAGCCGGATCAACCTCGGCGATGCCGCCGTGATGGCGCTCGAAGCAAAGTCCGTTCGGGGTAATGATGCCTTCGAGCTCGTGCAGCGGCGTGAAGCTCACCGAGGATTCGCGCGAGGCAGTCAGCCATTCGACGTCGCGCCGCACGACGTCCTTCTCGAATTTCGACGGCTTGCCGTACGGGCGCACGGCGACGCCCTCGCCGAGTGACTTGGTCCACTCGGGGACGTTGGGCGGCTGGTTCGCGGGATTTCCGCCAGCGGCTGCCGGTCTTGCCAGCATCGCGGCCGCGACGCCGGCGCCGGTGGCCAGGAAGCTGCGACGGGATTGGCTGTCTGTGTTCGACATCGCTTCTTACGCTCCGGTAACTTTGACGGCCCTGTTGGGCTCGAGCCGAACGGTTTTCTGTCGCGTCAAATAGTTCGCGACGACGTCCCAGATCGGCGGCCCTTCGGTTCCTTCGTTGACGCTGGCCCAGCCGGCGACCTGGTATTCCCTGGTGGGATCGATCGGCGTGCCGGTCTTGAGAACCTGCATGTCGGAGATACGCTGCCCCTGCGGCTTGGTGACGTCGATCGCGTAAGACAGTCCGCCGATCCGCACCATGTCGCCACCCTGCTGGTAATAGGGATCGACGTTGAAGAGATTGTCGGCGACGTCCTCGATGATCTCCTTCAACCGGCTGCCCGTCATGCCCATGCGGTAGACCGCGGGATAGGTGATCGCGGTAGCGTTCGTGACGTCCTCGAAGGTGATGTCCTGCCCCGGCAGCACGCTGGTGCCCCAGCGGAAGCCAGGCGACAGCGCGATCTCGGCATCGCGCTCCTGCATCAGCGCCTGGCAGATCAGGTCATCAAACGTGCCGTTGAAATTGCCACGCCGATAGAGCAGCGAGTCGGTCTTGCCGAGCACCTTGGCCAGCTCGGACGCGAACGGCTTGCGGACCTCGGCGATCTTCGCGGCCATCTCGGCGTCCGCCGTGATCACATCGGAGAACAACGGAATCAGCTTGTAACGGAACGCCTTGACCTCGCCGTCGCGGACGTCGAGATCGAGCCGCGAGACGAACTTTCCGGAGGAGCCTGATGCGATCAGCAGGGTCTTGCCGACCTTGACGGCCTCGGGCAGCGCGTCATGGGTATGTCCGGTCAGGATGACGTCGATGCCCTTGACACGGGTCGCGAGCTTGCGATCGACGTCGAAGCCATTGTGGGACAGCAACACGACGAGCTGCGCACCACCCTTGCGCGCCTTGTCGACCTGAGCCTGGACGTCCTCCTCGCGCACGCCGAACGACCAGTTCGGAATCATCCAGCGCGGATTGGCGACCGGTGTATAGGGGAACGCCTGGCCGAGCACCGCGATCTTGACGCCGCCGCGCTCGATCATGGTCGAGGCATCGAAGGCCGCCTCGTTCCACTCGGTATCGCGGATGTTGAGGCCAAGGAAGGGAAAGCCGAGCCCGTCGATCGCCTGCTTGACGCGCTCGGTGCCATAGGTGAACTCCCAATGGCCGGTCATGGCATCGGGCTTGAGCAAGGCCATGCAGTCGATCATGTCCTGGCCGCGCGTTTTCAGCGAGGACCATGAGCCCTGCCAGGTGTCACCGCCGTCGAGCAGCGCAACCTTGTCGCCGCGCTCGGCACGGATCGCCTTGATCACGGTTGCGGCGCGATCGAGCCCGCCGATCCGGCCGTAGCTCTTGGCAAGCGCCTCGAAATCCTCCGAGGTCAACGCATAGGCCGCGGACGAGCCGGGCGCGATGCCGAAACGGGCGAGAAACTCCCTGCCGGTGACGTGCGGCGGAAGCCCCTTGGCCTCGCCCACCCCGAGATTGGTCGAGGGTTCACGGAAATAGAGCGGCATCAGCTGGCCGTGGATATCGGTCACGTGCACCAGCGTGACGTTGCCGAGTGGCTCGAACGCCAACAACTCCTTCTCGGTCAGGCGCTGCTGGGCGACCGCCCGGGTCAGGCCGGAGCCGACGCCGGTCGAGAGTGCCGCCGTTGCCGCGGCAACCTGAATGAACTCGCGCCGAGAGATCATGCGCAATACTCCTGCAAGCTCATCGTTTCAGTTGCGAACCGACGGCGTCTCGACCGGCAACCCGATGCCGCGCCAGGCGACATAGAGCTCGAGCGCAAGGAACTCGTCCGAGAGCGGCTTGAACGGCTCGGCGCGCACGTCGAACATGCAGCCCTCGAACCGCTCATGCAGCGGCACCAGGCGTTGGTCGCGCAGCCGATAGGTCGGGAAGCCGTTGGTCTGACCCTGACTCAGGAAGTCCGCACGCATGAACTTTCCGTTGTTGCGTTCGTGGCACGACGCGCAGGCGAGATCGAGCTGTCCATAGCGCGTGTAATAGGTCTGCTTGCCGCGCTCGAACCACGGCGACATCGGCCCGTCGGTCTTCACCGCCACCGGCATGCCGTGCGATTGGTATCGCACGAAAGTGGTCATGTCGGTCAGCTCCCTGGTTTTGAATTTCCAGGGCTCCGCCTTCATGTGCTCGCTGCGGCAGATGTTGATGCGCTGCTCGAGATTGACCGGCTTCTTGAGCTTGTCGTCCCATTTCGGCATCGCCGCGCCGACGCCCTTCATGCTGGTCTCGGCCTCGCCGTGGCAGCTCATGCAGGACTTGCCTTCGCTCCCCTCGACCTTCTTCCAGGCATCCGCCGCGCGCTCCACCGCGAGGAAGCCCGGGTTCTCCAGGTCGTCGTCCTGCAGGGCTCGCGTTTCCTTGGTGCGGAACTGGTAGCCGGAGATGATGGTCTTGAAGACGTGTCCGGGAGGCGCCGGGATGCCCTTGCGTTCGGCCTCCTGCGCGGAGGCGCACGTCGCCCATGATGCGGCCGCGGCAATCGCGACAACTAGTCCAATATAGCGCGACAGCATCCGCCCTCTCCCTCGAAGCTCTATGGCATTACGCCTTGAGCGCGATCTTCTCTTCGGCCGTGATCACCGAGCCGTCGTCATCGGTCCAGGCGAACTTGAACGTCCCGGCTTCGTCGATCCTGGCGTCGAACTGGATGTAGGGGTTGGCCGAGATCGCCGGTTCGAGTGCGCAGGAGAACACCGGCTTGCCGTTGAACTCGCAGGTGAACTTGTTGATGATCTTGCGCGGTATAGGCTTGCCCTGCGCGTCCTTGCGCTGGCCCGACTCCATGACATGCGAGACCAGGGTCTTGATCTGGATGATTTCGCCCTTGGCTGCTTCCTTGGGAAGCTTGAGGCGCGGTTTCTCTGCCATCGTCCGTCTCCTTTAGCTTAGCCGCCGCAGCCGCCGATTGTGACCTTGACGGTCTTCTGCTCCGTGAACAGCGAACCGTCGCTCATTTTTGCGACCGCAACCACGTTCTGCGTGGTGGCGAGCCGGATCCGGATCGATGCTTCCGCCTTGCCCGAGAGCGGCGTGAACATCAGCGTCGCGACACCGGCGTTCGGATTGCCGTCCGCGAGGATCATGACTTCCTTGACATAGGAGTCCGCGGTCATCGGGCTTTCCACCGTGAGCGACAGAGGCACGGTGTTGCCGTTTTCCGCGATCTCAGGCAGGTCGAGCGAGATCTTGCCCTTGACCGGTTGCTTGCCGCCGGTGAACTTCTCGATCCACTTCGCCGCGTCGCCCGTCACTTCGGCATCGGCCGCCATGGGCATCAGGGTCAGCATGACGAAGCCGCCCCCGAGCGCAAATGCCTGCCGTCGATTGATGGCTTTCATTCCTTAGTCCTCCTCGCCGTCAGTTCAGCGTCTTGAGATAGGCGACCACGTCCTCGACCTGCGCGGCCGTCAGAATTGACTTGCCGACGAACTCCGGGCGCACCCGGCTAAGCCCCTCGTTCCTGAAGAACGCCGGCATGACGGTGTCGGTGAAGATGCGCTTGGGATCGGCGATGATGAGGCGCAATTGCGCCTCGGTGTAGCGGCCGGCGACGCCGTCGAGCGACGGGCCGAACTCGCCATGGAAATCCTCGGACTTCAGGCTGGTAACCTGGTGGCAGGCCAGGCAATTGCCGAGCGTGCGCGTCAAGAACACCTTCTTGCCGGCATCGGGATTGCCCGGCGCACCGGTCAAGGATTTGGGTAACGCGTCATTGACGACATCTAGCTTGATCGGCTCCTGCGCGCAGGCGCTTCCGGCCGAGAGACATAGTGCAAACGCAGCCGCGAGCGAGCGCCGCATGTTTCCTACCCTTATGGCGAGGTGACGCCCGCCTCGTTTTGCGATGGACTCACGATCCATCAAATTCAGCTATTATGATATGTTCATATGAACGGCGGCGTCAAGCGAATTTCGAAACAGGCTCTCGGTCAGCCGTTCGCGGCCAGAAAATCCCGGAACGAGCCGCGCTCATAGGCGCGCTCCCGCACGAAGCGAAACATCGCCAGGAAGTGCGGCGGCTTGAGATAACCCGGGGCGCGGGCAACTTCGCGCGCCATCGCGTCCTTTGCGTCGAGACCATCAGGGGACATCGGAAAGAACTGAAAAGTCGGAGTGAACCGGATCCCGTATTTCTGGGCGAGCTCTTTCTCTGATAGTTCCTGGCGATCGAAGTCCGTCACCTTGCGCGAACCGATCAGATTGAGTTGCAACACCTCGAAATTGTCGCGGATATAGCTCGCGATGCCGGCATCGGCGAAGTTGACCAGATGCGTCTCGCGGCAATAGGGGCAGCCCCGCAGCTCCCACATGATGGCGAGGCGCTTGCCGCCGGCCGCCGCGCTCTCCAGGTCCTCGCGCAGATCGAGGAAACTCTGCAAAAACCAGGGCTCGTGATAGAGCCCGTCTTCTCCGACCGTGGGCTCGGTCGCCGCCGCGCGGCGGCCGGCCAAAGCCGCGCTTGCCGCGAATGCCAGGAGGCCGCGGCGTGTCAGCCCGGGAAGCGACGTCGGGATTTCGTGCGTCGGAAGATCTTGCGCGTTGCTCATTTTCATTATGATATTCGAATACACGAATGTGACAAGGAGATCCGATCTTGCGCTGCACCATCGCGCTGTTGGCGTGGCTGGCCTCGACCACGCTCGCGCCCGGCGCGGAAGCCGATAGACCTGCGGATGTCGCATCGGCAATGGCGCCGATCATGGCCAATCTGCGCACTGCCGCGAGCTATGCGCGCACCGGAAATGTCGCGCTGACACAGATCGAGACCGACGAGGCGATCGCCCGGTGGAAACGGCTCGCTCCGAACGCGTCCGGTGCCCTGCCCGCCAACGCGCCGGCCGGATGGCCGGGGTTTCTCGACCGGGGTCACGAACGACTGACCACGGCGACGGGCGCGCTGGAGCGAGGCGACACTGTCGCCGCCGGCCGTGAGTTACTTGCGCTTCGACAGGCTTTTCACGCGCTCAGACGTCACGCGGGACTCTACGATCTCGGCGATTGCATCTTCGAGATCGCGCCCGCCATGGAGACCTTGCGTGTCGCGGCCATCAGATATGGCGAACAACCGGCACTGGCGAACGCTGAGGAAACCGTTTCCGCCGCAGGCGCGTTCCGCGATCGGCTCGTACGCTGCAACGAATGGGCAAATAGCGAGATCGCCGCCCAGGGCGAATTTCGTCGCCTGATCGACGGCGCAATCGCCAGCAGCAGCGCGATCGCCCATGCCGTGATGGCGGGCGACGGCCCCCTGGTGCATCGTTACCTGATCGAGCTGCAGTCCTTCGCCCAGTTGCTCGACTTTCGCTACGGCTAGCCTCAGCCGATGCTGGTCAATCCAGGAAAATGCTCGAGCAGCCATTCCGAGACCGCTGGCATCAATCCGGTCAGGAACATCAGGCCGGTCGCGACCAGGAAAACGCCCATCGTCTTCTCGATCAGGCCGAGATGCCGGCGCACACGGCCGAGCGCGGCGATGAAGCGGCCGGTGAAGGCCGCCGCGATCAGGAAGGGAATGCCGGTCCCGACCGAATAGGCGAGCAGCAGCAGCGCCCCTCGCCCGGTCGTGTCCTCCGATCCCGCCATCAGCAGAACGGCAGCGAGGATCGGGCCAGCGCAGGGCGTCCAGCCGAACGCAAAGGCCAAGCCCATGACGAAGGCCCCCGCCACGCCGGCCGGGCGGTTGTCGACCTGCACGGTCGCGCTGCGATAGAGCAGCGGAATCCTGAGCAACCCCAGAAAATGCAGGCCCATCACGATGATCAGCCCGCCGGCGACGATGCCGAGCGTCGACAGATGTGCGGAGATGAAGCGTCCCGCGATCGACGCGGTGGAGCCGAGCGCGACGAACACCAGCGAAAAGCCCGCCACGAAGGCCAGAGCGGAGATCAGGATCCGCGGCCGCAGATCCGGCCGGTCGCCGGACAGATCCGTGACCGAAACACCGGCCATGTAGCAAAGGAAGGGCGGCACTAGAGGCAGGATGCAGGGCGACAGAAACGACAACAGGCCCGCGACAAAGGCCGCACCAAGCGTGACATCCAAGGTCATTTCCGCCCCATCCCTAGCACATATACGAATTTAATGATATAAGACGTCAAGGGCGTTTGGGAAGCAAGTCCGCCAATCAAGCCCGCAAAGGCCCGATTACGCAGCATGACCAGAATCGCCGTTTGGCTCGCCCTCACCGTCGGGCTCGCGCTGCCCGCTACGGCATCGCGCGCCGCCGAGCTCATCATGTTCGAGCGGCCCGGCTGCGCCTGGTGCGCACGCTTCAACGCCGAGATCGCGCCGATCTACGGCAACACCGACGAAAGCCGGGCTGCACCGTTGCGCCGGGTCGACCTGAACAGCCCCCGTCCCGCCGATCTCGCCGGAATCGATCTGGGTCCCTTCACGCCGACCTTCGTCGTGGTACAAGAGGGCCGTGAGATCGGGCGCATTCGCGGCTACCCCGGGGATGCCTTCTTCTTCGGCCTGTTGGGCCGAATCCTGTCAAATGCGGGATCGGAACCCAAGGGGTCGTGACCGTTCTTGCGGATTTTGCTGAGAGGAGCTTGACGCGATGCCGTTGCCGAAGCTGAAGGAAATCGAGGGCTCCGCCGAACTCGAGCAGATGATCGAGAAGGCGCGCGAGGCCAGCGACATGCTCAAGGCGCTGTCGCACGAGTCCCGATTGCTGCTGCTCTGCATCCTGGCCGAGGGCGAGAAATCCGTGACCGAGCTCGAGCAGTTCCTGGGCGAGCGACAATCGACCGTCTCGCAGCAGCTCGCGCGGCTGCGACTCGATCGGCTGGTGACGACCCGCCGCGACGGCAAGACGATCTACTACAGTCTCGCGAGCGAGGACGTCCGCAAGATTCTCACCGCCGTCTACGACGTGTTCTGCGAGCCGGTGCGCCGGCGCCGTCGGTAGTTCTCCGCGCTGGCTTTTCGCGCCCCACCGGCGCAGACTACCCGCGGACAGAAACAAAAACGAAGCGGGAGGAATGCTCAGTTCTTCGACCATGGCGTTTGCATGCGGGCTTGCCGCCGGTGCCGTGCTCGGCGTTGCCGGCCGCGCGGGACGTTTCTGCACGCTGGCGATGCTCGAGGACGCCTTCTTCGGATCGGATTTTCGCCGGCTGAAATCCTTTGCGCTGGCCGCTTCAGTCGCCCTGCTCGCCACCCAGGCGCTCGCCGCGTTCGGCATCGTCGACCTGTCGCGGTCGATCTACCTGACGGCATCGATCGGCCTTGGCGGTGCGATCATCGGCGGGCTGATGTTCGGCGTCGGCATGGCCCTGGTAGGCACTTGCGGTTTCGGCACGCTGGTGCGCGTCGGCGGTGGCGATCTACGTGCCATCGTTGTCTTTCTCGTGCTCGGCCTGTCGGCGCTCGCGACCATGCGCGGCATCACCGGCATGCTGCGCCTGAAGCTGATCGAGCCGTTGTCGTTGCGGCTGCCCGAGGGAAGCACCCAGACCTTGACCTCGCTGCTCGGTGCAAGCGGCGCGATGCGCGCGATCCTCGTTGTGGCAATTGCCGCCGCGCTCGCCTTCTGGGCCCTTGCGGATGGCAGACTGATCCGGTCGCCGCGGCTGCTGAGTTCCGGTCTTGCCGTCGGCGCCACGATCGCGTTCGGCTGGTTTGCGACCGGATGGCTTGCCGACGACGAGTTCGATCCCGCGCGGGTCGCCTCGCTCACCTTCGTGGCGCCGCTTGGCGACGCCATTCTCTACATCGCCACCTTCTCCGGCGCGCGGCTCAATTTCGGCATCGGCTCGGTTGCCGGCGTTGTCGCCGGCTCGTTTGCCGCCGCGATGCTCGCGCGCGGCTTCCGCTGGGAGGCTTGCGACGACGCTCGCGAGTTGAAGCGTCACATGACCGGCGCACTCTTGATGGGCATTGGCGGCATCATGTCGTTGGGCTGCACCGTCGGTCAGGGCCTGAGCGCGTTCTCGACGCTCGCGGTTTCGGCACCCGTCACGATGGTGGCCATCGCCTGCGGCGCGCGCCTCGGGCTTGAGTTCACGATGACCGGCGAGTGGCTGCCGGCGGTCCGCAGGCTGTTCGGGGTCTCGACCTGACGAATTCGCCTTGATGGGCCGAGCCGATCTCTACCGCCCAAACACGAAATTTGAAAAACAACCCCATGCACAGTAGCCAGATGGTTGGCGGCACTATGCCTTTTCGAACGGCAAAGCCGGCCCAACGGACCCGCTTCGGAACAGATGTTTGACCCGTCAGGCAAAACACCGACGTTCGGCCGCAGAAAGGGTGAGCCAGGACGAACCGGCCTGTCTCAATTCCCTTGATCTTGATCAACGATCCGCCCGCCAGTTTTGGACCGATCAGACCCGTAACCGCAAAAGAATGGAGGTCGTCATGACGTCTAGTATGCTGGGAAAACTATTGGTTGCGGCTATCGTGGCCGGTGTCGGAATGTCTGTCTCGTTCGGCTGGTCATCCAACGAGACACCATCGCTGTCCTTCAGCCAAGCGGACGCGCGGGTCGGGCGTCCGCTGACGCCCGTATCCGTCGCCGGCGTGGCACGCCGGACCACCAGGCGCGCGGTCGTCGGGACCGCAGCCGTCGGCGCAGCGGCGGCGGGCACGGCCTGCGTACGCGTGCTGTTCAACGGGACCTACGTCTGCCGCTGACCGCCCCCTTTGGAATTGGCACGAGGAAGCCGACCGCTGCGGATGAATAGCATTCGCGGCGGTCCGACCTCGCGCCGCTCAAGACGGCGCCCGCACCGTCGGCTCGTACGTCACGCAGTCAGGCAGAAAGCCGACAAGCCAGTCGTATGACCTCTTCTCCAGCTCCGGAAAGAGGGGCGCAGGCTCGCGTCTGAGAAACGCGGCGCGTACAGCCGAATGCCCTGGCGCAGGGCGCCGAGGCGGCCCGGCGACAGTCCGTCGTCGCACCGCCACCCGAGCAAACCTAAAACGTCCCGGCGATCGTGAGGCGGAACGTCAGGGGCTCGACGGGGTGCAGCACGTAGTCCATCACGCCGTTCTGACAGACTGAAGCCGGAGCGGTGCCCGCTGTGCAGAGATTGTAGAGCGTGTCGGTCTTGAGCAGCGAGCCATAGGCATAGCTGATCTGGTTGGCCTTCGTGTTGAGGAGGTTGAGCACGTCGAGCTGAAGGCGCCAGCCATTGTCGATGCGATAGCCGAGGCGGCCGTTGAAGATGCTGGTCGCGGAGGAGCGGAATGTGTTGTCCTCCGTCAGTGGACTCGACGCCAGATAGCGCCAGCGCAAGGTGCCGAACCAGCCGGTCTTCTCGCCGAGCGTGATGCCGGCCGATGCCACCATTGCAGGCGCGTTCGGAATGTAGTTGCCGGGTGCGTTGCCGATCTGCGCCTCGGGGTAGCCGGCGAGCGAGGCATAAACCTCCGCCTGCTCGCTGTCATAGCCGCGAAAGCGCGCATGGGTCATCGCGAGATCGGCGTCGATGTCGATCCAGGACCGCGGCCGGTAGTGATTGGTCCATTCGAAGCCGTAGCGGCGGCTGGCGCGGGTCGCCGAGGTATCGCCGGCATCGCCGGAGAACAGGATCTCGGAATCCTGATCCAGCATGAAGAGGCTGAGCGAGCTGTCCAGGCCGGGAACGATCCTGCTGCGAACGCCGACCTCCGCACCCTTGGTGCGCACCAGGAGCGGCGACGGCGTGAGCCTTGTCGCGGGATCGCGGGGGTCTTCCGTCGTGGTCGCGCCGCGGGCGTCGTTGGAGTGCATGCCATAGCCGGCGCCGAAGAAGAACTCGGTCTGGGCGAACGGACCGAGCACCATCCTGAATTTCGGGCTGCCGAGCGCAGCGTCGGCGCGGCCAGTATTGCTGGCATTGAACCGCGACGTGACGTCGGCGGAATAATAGTCGCCACGCCAGCCCACCGTCGTCCTCAGCCAGTCCGTCCAGCGCACCGTGTTTTCGGCATAGACGCCGACGCTGCCCTCCCCGACCTTGTCGCTGCGGATGTTGGCAAGGAAGCCGCGCTGGAAGGTGTTGGTAAGCGCGAGATCGATCGCATCATAGCGCGACTGCAGGCCCACGGTGGTCTGCATCGGCAAGCCCACGAACGAACCGTTCAGCGTGCGCGAAACGTTCGCGCCTGCCATCAGACGGTCGTCGTGCTGGTGGAACTGGTCGCCGAGCACGGGATCGCTGAGGAAGTAGGTGAAATTGTTGAAGAGGTCGAGCTGGCTCTTCACGACATAGGCGTTGGCTTTCCACGAGCCGAGATCGTCACTCTGCGCGATGCGGCCGGAGAGCGCGAAGCGGTTGGTGTTGCCGCCATCGCTCGGATCTTCCGAGCCGAAGCGATCGAGAAAGCCGGAGGCGATCGCGCGCTGCGGCACCTGGTCGGTCGCATTCCATTTGTTGGCGTAAGCCATGCCGGTGACGGAGACGCCGTCGGTCGCGGTGCCCTGGCTGTAGCGCACGAGGCCGTTGAGTTTCCGTACGTTGTCAGGATTATCCCACGGGCCGTTGTAGGTCCCGACCTCGCCGGCCACGAGCAGCGCGCCGTCGCCGAGCTTCGCGGAGTCCATGCCGAGCAGGCGGCGGTAGCCGAAGCCGCCCACGCTTACTTGCGCGAGCCCTCTGGTGCGGTCGATCAGGCCGATATGCACGCTACCGACCGAGGCGAAATCACCTTCGTCGGCGAAATACGGACCCTTGCGTACATCCACCGCGGCGATGGTTTCCGGGATCAGCCAGTTGAGATCGGCATAGCCCTGGCCGTGCGCGTGGGTGCGCATGTTGACCGGAACACCGTCGACGGTGATCGCAAGGTCGGTCCCATGATCAAGATTATATCCGCGCAGAAAATACTGGTTGGCTTTGCCTTCGCCGGAATGCTGCGTCACGATGAGACCCGGCACGGCTTCGAGCGCTTCGCCCGGCCGCGTGAAGGGGCGTGCATTGATCTCCTCGCCCGAGACGGTGAGCTCGCTCGCCATGCTGGGCTGGCTCTTCGCACCCGAGGCGACGCTGCGCGCATCCGACGCTTGTGGCGCTGCCGGATATACAGGGATGCGGTGGCCGTTCGAGGACGGCCTGCCGGTGCGGCGGGATGCGACCGGCTTCTTGCGCCCTGCCGTCTCGCCGCCACCGACCTCGATTGGCGGCAGTTCGCGCGAGGTGTCGCTGCTCTGCGCGAGAGCGCAGCCGTCATCCGCCAGCAGCACCAGGGCCGAGAGTGCCGTCAGGGCGCTGCCGCGACGACCGGGCTTACGCCGCTTCGGTCGCATCGGCGCATGCCAGGGCTTTCGTGGCGGACCGGCGCCGGTCATCCTCGAAGAGGCGACGATAGAGCACGACCGAGACGAGCCAGGCGATCGCAAACAGCGCGATCACCGCGAAGCCGACATTGGCGAGCGATTCGTTGAGACCATCGACCAGCGTCCACACGCCCCCGGACAGGCCGAGCCGGTCGGCCGCCAAGCCGAGCGCTTCGATGCCGCCAATGAACAGCGCGACTGCCACGGAGGCGCCGGTGATCGTGAGGTTGTACCAGAGCTTTCGCATGGGATCGACGAAGGCCCATCGATAGGCGCTGACCATCAGTGCGGAGTCGGCCGTGTCGACCAGCGCCATGCCCGACGCGAACAGCGCGGGGAAGACCAGCACGTCGGCAATGGAGGCGCCGCGCGCGGCCTCGGTTGCGGAGATGCTGAGCAGGCCGATCTCGGTCGCCGTGTCGAAGCCGAGCCCGAACAGGAAGCCGAGCGGATACATGTGCCAGGGCTTTGTGACCAGGCGGAACAGCGGTCCGAGCAGTCGCGCGAGGAAGCCGCGATGGGCGAGCAGCCGCTCGAGTCCCTCGGCGTCGTGAACGCCCTGCTCCCGTGCCGCGCGAAACGTCCGCCACAAGCCAGCGAAGATGACGAGATTGATGGCCGCGATCACGAGCAGGAAAACCGCCGACACCGAGGTGCCGATGAGGCCGCCGATTTCCTTGAGCAGGCTGTCGCCGCCGAAGCTCACCACGCCAAGCGCAAGCAAGATAGTCGCGACCACGACGACGGTGGAATGGCCGAGCGCAAAATAGAGGCCGACGCTGTGTGGCGCGCCATCCGCCTGCATCAATTTGCGCACGACGTTGTCGATGGCGGCGATGTGATCGGCATCGACGGCGTGGCGCAGGCCGAATACCCAGGCCAGCAGCGCGGTCGCCAGAACCGTCGGCCGGTCGCCGAACGACGCGAAGGCCCAGGCCCACGCGGCGATGTTGGCCGCGATCAGCCCCCCGAACAGCACCACCGTTCCGGGCTCGACCGCCCGCAAAGTCCGCCTCACCGCTTGCTCCATTCACCTGATCTCGCAGTATGACGTTTATCAAGAACCCTCATACTAGCAAGAGCAAGAGCCGCGCCAATTTCGGTCCTGCGGCCGAAAGGCACCCGGAAATGGAAGTCACCTCATTGATTCAATGGAGACATTTTTGGCGTGACCTCACCGGGCCGGAGCGAGCTGCGGCGCCTCTGTTGGCAAGCAACTATCCACTGTGACGACCAAATTGACAGGTCCGCACACGATGGTCATGCGCATGCTGCTGTCGCCGGCTTCTCAACGATCGCTCCCGCAATAGCGCCCGGGAGCGGTTGCCCCAAGTGCAGGAACAACGACTACATATCCACGGTCATTGACAGCAGATATGTCCGTGGCGCCCCCAGGAAGAACGTTCCGAACGACGCCACACTGGACCAGTAGCTCTCACCGGTCACATTCTGGATGTTTGCACGGAAAACCGTCTTCCTGCCGCTGATCGCCGTGGTGTAACGGGCGCCGAGATCGAGCCGCGTCCACTCCGGAATTGGCTGCTTGTTCGCGGCGTCCACGAATTGCCTGCCTGTGTAGATCACGGCTCCATTCAAAGTGAGGTTCCTCATCCACGGGAGGTCCCACTCCATGCCAATATTGGCCTGAATATTCGGAACGCCGATCGGCGTATTGCCTACATTGGCCGCGACGGCGGTCTTCGTCAGGGTGCCATCCAGCAGCAAGATGCCTCCAAGGACACGAACATCCGGCATGAGCTCGCCGTAGACGTTGAACTCTAGCCCGCGGACTCGTTGTTCGCCTGTCGCCGCGAAACGCCCGGCGGACAGCTCGCCGCTCGCCTTCGATATCTCGAACGCGCTGAAGGTGGTTGCGATCCGGCCGAACTCCACCTTGACACCGGCCTCGTACTGTTTCGCGACGTAGGGCTGCAGCACTTCGCCGAAATTGGACGCTGTCTGGGGAGCCACGTCGCCGCGCGCGAGACCTTCGACATAGTTCGCGTACAGCGAGATATGCTCCAGGGGACGGACGACGAGACCAACCACCGGGGTCACGGCGCTCTTGTCGTAAGACGACGTCAGCGTTCCGATATTGGAGAGATAGTTGTTGGCTTCGATGCCCTGGCGCCGGACTCCGAGGGTCAGAAGGACCCGCTCGTCGAGCACGGACAAGGTGTCGGCAATCGAAAGCCCCGTGAGTTCGCTGTCCGAGAGTCGGGGACGATCGCTGATCTCGTTGCCGAACTGGGTCGGCGCGACGGTCGGATTGTAGATGTTCGAGGTGACCGGACTGCCATTCGTCAGGCGCCGGTACAGTGCGTCCCGATAGACCGAGGCCTGAACGGCGAGCGCATGATGGACGAAGCCGGTGTCGAAGCGGGCGCGAACGCCGCCATCATATGCGGTTCGATCGATGCTGAGGCCAAAATACTGGGGCGTAGAGGTCGTATCGCCGCTTGTGTTGACGATGGTTGGAAGACCGAAGAACCGTTCGACATTGGTCTTGGCGCCACCGACATCCGCGAACAGAGTGACCTGATCGCTGACGTCGTACTCGGTCCGCAGCAAGGCAGATTGGTCGTTGATGCGTGACCATTCCCAGGGTTGGGTCACGTTCAACCGGCCGTCCGGCGCTTTTGGCACCTGCAGGCCGGGAGCCATCAAAAAGGGACGTGAGGGAGCGTCGAATCGATCGGTCTGCGCGATCAGATAGAGCCAGGATCTGAACCGTTCGCCCCGGTAGTCCAGCGCCAGCGATCCGACACCCGTCGTTTCGGATTGGCGATCGATGGGCGTATCGCCGCCGCGGAGGCTCCCGCTGGCGCGTACGCCCCATTCCTTGCCGTCGCCATAGCGTCTCGCAACATCCCAGTGACCACCGAAGCGTGCGGTCGAGCCGTAGCTCGCTGTCAGGCGGGTCAGATCCTCTTCCGCGCGCTTGGGCACGACATTGATGACGCCGCCAACGCCGCCATTGGGCGCCATGCCCGAGAGCGCGGCCGACGGACCTTTGAGCACTTCGATGCGCTCGACGTAGTCCGTGAAGATCCGATATGTCGGTGCGATTCCGTAAAGGCCCTCGAAGGCGAATTCACCGTTGTTGCCTTCATTGATCGGGAAACCGCGTATGTTGAAGGACTCGACGATACCGCCCGTCGGGTGGGAACTCCGCACGGACGGATCGAGGATCAGGGCGTCCGCACCCGTTGCCGCCTGTTGATCCCGAATGAACTTGTCGGTGTAGCTCGTCACGCTGAACGGTGACTTCATGGTGTTGGTATTGCCGAGCATTCCCAGCCGCGCGCCTTGAGCGACTTGGCCGCCCGCAAAGGCGGGGACGACACCCGGCTGCGATTGCACGGTGACGGTTTGAGCTTGCGGGGCGCGCCGTGAGGTCGATCGGACCCGGGCGTCATTTCGCCTGGTTGGCGCACGGCGGGCCGACGGCTTCGTCGGCGCTTCGACGGTCACAGGAGGAAGAGAGCTGCCCCCTTGTGATGTTTGGGATCGCGCAGGCAATTCGAACCACGTGAGCAACGCCACTCCACCCAGCAGCGCCGCAGCAAACCGCGCCACCGTCCCAACCCCACCTGCACGCAGCATTCCCAGCAAGTCCTTCATCAATAGCGCGCAGGCCGCCGTGAAGCGGCTCCGCGCTTGGCCAGCAACGACCATGGATCGAAGAGCAGTTCCTCATATCCGAACTCGGCCGCAAGTATGGCCCGTCGATCAACTGCCCTGCAGACGCGCACGCGCATTCACTGCCTTCATCTTGGCAGCAACATTCGAATGCCAGCGATCTGCATCGCCTCTTTAGGAAGACGCTATCGTGACGGCAACGCAAATGCGTGCGCTGCGGCTTAGAATGCCTCGATCATCAGCGACCGACGGGAGAATGTCTGGAACGGTTCAAATACGCTTTGATGATTCAAAATCGGTGCGGTCAAAATGCCGCAGGAGGATCAATGCTGCTCAGCGTCGCCGCGAGATCGCCACTGCCGATCCGACCCGTGAGAGTTGCGACAGGACGGACGCAGCTCAAATCGGCAGACTCTCAGTCGCGCTTGAGCCCGATCGACTTGACGATGGGAGCCAGGCGGGTCAGTTCGTCCTCGACGAGGCGTTGAAATTTGTCGGGGCCTGAATCAACGTCCGGCTCCAGACCTTGCGAACGATAGCTTTCCTGCAACTGCGGATCGGCCATCGCCGTGCGGGTTGCCCTGGAGATCTGCTCCACGATCGCATCCGGGGTTGCGCGTGGGGCGAACAAGCCAAACCAGCCGGCATATCTGAGGCCCGGCATGCCGGATTCGATGACGGTCGGAATTCCCGGCGCGCCGCTCAAGCGCTGTTCGCTCGTGACGGCGATCAGCCGCAGCTTGCCCGCAAGGTGCAACTGCAGGATCTGGCTCGACACCACCGCAATGACGGCGGAGATCTGGCCGCTGACCAGGTCGTTGGTCGCGGCACTCATGCCCCGATAGGGCACGTGGACGAAGTCTGTTGCGAGACCGGATTGCAGCCTGAACATCTCCCCAATGAGATGATTGCCGGTGCCGACGCCCGGAGTTCCGTAGGAGAGTATGCCCGGATTGGCGCTCGCAAAAGCGACCAGCTCCCGCAGGTCCTTCACCGGCATGGAGGGATGAACCGCGAATGCAAGCGTGGTGGTGATCAGGCGATAGATGGCGCGGAAATCACGAACCGTATCGTAGGCAGGCTTCGCCGAGGACAACGGAATCATCACCTGAGTGCTGCCATTGCCGAGCAGAAGCGAATAGCCGTCGGGGGCGCTCTGCGCCACCGCGGCGGAGCCGATCGCGCCGCCGGCGCCGCCGATATTTTCGACGTAGATCGGGCCCAGCAGCGACGCGACCCTGTCGGCCCAGGGACGGCCGATCTGATCACCAGCGGCGCCAGCCGTATAGGGAATGACCAGCCTGATGGGACGGGAGGGATAATCCTGGGCGGCCGCACAGCCGGGCCATGCGGCCAGCGCCGTGATGCGCGCCGCCCTATCAAGCAGTTCTCGGCGTGAAAGAAGGGACATCTTCTGCGTATTCGGGACCGTGCCAATCATCATACAGGAACGAAGGGCCTTGAAAATCCGCACAGGTAGATCGCTGCCCTGCACCGTGCGGGCGACGAGCTTGGTCAAAGACCAGCGCGTCGGCCGGAATCGTCGTCGACGGCGTCTTGCGCGGGATCGACAGCTCGTCCGCGCAATGGATGCCGGGACTTAAGGCCCCTCCGGATTGGGGACGTCGACCTCGGTCAGCAGCGTTCGTTTTCCCGGCTGCAACGCGGCAGGTGCAGCGATGCCTCAGAACTGCACACCGCGTGTCAGGGCACCGTCGACGACGAGGTTCGTTCCCGTGATGAAGCTCGCGGCACGGCTTGCGAGAAACACGACCGCGTTGGCCATCTCCTGCGGGGTCCCCATCCTGCCCGTGGGATTGAGCGCAAGCGCCGTCTTGTAGAGCTCGGGATTGTTGTCCTTGATCGTATTCCAGACCCCGCCTTCGAAATAGGTGTTGCCCGGCGAGACCGTGTTGGCACGGATGCCCTTGTGTGCGAGCTGATTGGCGAGACCTTGCGTGTAGTGGATGATGGCGGCCTTGAAGGTGCCGTAGGGGCCGGCCGCGAAATCGACCTCGCGCCCGGAGACGCTCGATATGGCGACGATCGCACCGGCGTCGCTCTTCTCCAGATAGGGCATGGCCGCATTCACCAGCCGGACCGTGCCCATCATGTCGGTCGAAAATTCCCTCGCCCAGCTTTCATCGTCCTGCCCGATCGCCAGCGCACTCACATTGGCGACGACAACGTCGATGCCGCCGAGCTTTGCCGCCATATCGCCAACCCAAGCCTTCAGGACGGCAGCGTCGGCGACGTCGACCGCACCGCCAAAGGCCGCAACGCCCTTGGCCTTTAGCGCAGCGACCGTGCTCTCGACCTCGGCCTGATTGCGGGAGCATACGCCGACATCGGCGCCTTCGGCGGCAAAGGTCTCGACGATCGCGCGGCCGATCCCCTTGGTGCTTCCCGTGACGAGAACCTTGGCGCCTTTGAGTCCGAGATCCATGGTCCGATTCCTTTTCCTGGTTCAGTAATTGTTCGCGGCGGCCCTCACCAATCCACGATAGCTGTGCGGCATGCGCATCGAAACCAGATCCTTTCGCCGCACCACGTTGGTCGGATAGACGCTGTCGAGATTGGTGGTGTCGACCAGCGCGGTTGCAAGGCCCGTGCCGCCGGCCGCGATCGCCTCCCGCCGCGGGAACGCGAACGTATCAGGACCGAACACGCCGCTCAGCCCGGGATAGCCGCGTTCCGGGTCGGCGACATTGGCGAAAGCGAAGAATAGGTTGTTTTCACCGGCGCGAACACGAAAATGATGCCAGTGATGCGGATCCGGGCCCGTCGGTATGGGCTTCGGCTGCAGGACCTCCGTGCCGGCATGCGACGAACTGAAGCGCCCCTTGATCGCGGCGGGACACGCGATGAGATCACAGCCGCGCAGCGCCAGCACCCGGCCCGCTTCCGGGAACGACGCGTCATGACCGATCAGCAACCCGATGCGGCCGATCGGCGTGTCCACGACGGTCCAGCCGTCACCTGCGGTGGCCCAGCTTCGCTCATCGGCGGTGAGGTGCGTCTTGCGATAGACCGAGACGTCCCCATCCGGCGACACAAGGCAGGCGCTGTTGTAGACCAGATCGCCCTCGCGCTCGGCGAGGCCGCAGACGAGGTAAAGGCCAAGCTCCGTTGCAAGCGCGACAAGGCTGCCGGTCGCCGGCCCCGGTATCGGTTGGGCCGATGCCGCCGGATCGGCAAGTCCCGTCAGGGCAAGCTCCGGAAAGACGGCGAGCTCCGCACCCTCGGCCTTGGCCTTGCGTGCGAGCGCTGCGATTTCCCCGAGATTTTGGCCGGTGTCAGCGCGAGGTGCAAATTGCGCGACGCTGACGCGCGACGTCTTGCCCGTCGGCCACGGCTCATGGCCATAGAGGCCAAAAAAATCGCGCGGATTCCAGCTGAAGGTATCGGTCAGCAGTTCCGGATAAAGCTCGGGACGGCGCTGCGTAAACACGGTCTCGCCGAGCACGCGGCGCGCGCGCGCGACGTCGAGGTCGATCTCGGACAGCAAGACCCCGTCGCCGTTGTCGAGCACCGCAATCACCTGCCCGTCCGGCGCGATCACGCAGCTTCCACCGCTGAACTGCACGGTGCGCTCCAAACCCCAGCGGTTGCTCTCGATGACGTAGCAGCCGTTCTCAAAGGCGCGGCTGATCCAGTAGGGCGCCGGCGTACGCTCAGCCAGCCAGTTCGAGATATGGCAGATGACGTCGGCACCGCAGAGCGCCATCAGCCGCGCGGTTTCGACGAAATGGATGTCCATGCAGATCAGTAGCGCAATGCGTCCGATCGGCGTCTCGAACACCTGGTTGTGCAAATCGCCCGCCGCCGCCCATTTCGGCTCGGAGATATAGGGATGCGTCTTGCGGTGGCGGCCGACGATGCCGTCGGGCCCGATCAGGACGGCGGAGTTGAAGTAGATGCCATCCTCATCGACCTCCGGCATGCCGACCACGATGTAGCAGCCGTGCTTGCGCGCCAGCGCGGCAAATCGGTTCGTGGTCGGCCCCGGGACCACCTCGACGAAGGGCGCGACCTCGGCGCGGTCGAACCAGCAATAGCCGGTCGTGCCCATCTCCGGCGTGACGATCAGCCTGGCACCGGCCGCGGCCGCCTGTTCGCAGAGTTCGAGCAGGCGCGCGATGTTGCGCTCCTTCTCGAACATGGTCGGCTCGAACTGGACGGCGGCGACCTTGTGCTTGGTGGACATGATCCGGCTGACCTCAAACGAGATAGGACTTCTTGATGGAGGCGCCGAGCGTATATTTCGGGTCCACCATATTGCCGACTCGCATGCGTCCGGCCTGGGTCAGCAGCATGTAGGCGTCGATCTCGTCAAAGCCGTAGTCCGCCGCCATCCAGCGGCACAACTCGCGATAGGCGATGCGCGCGGCATCCTCCATCGGCCGGGCCGAGCCGATGGTCATGATGAAGTCCTTGGTCTCGAGCCGTGGCCAGGCGATCGTCCAGCCTTTGATGAGATCGACCTGGACCGTGGTCACGGTTGGATGCTCGATCGCAACGCCGCAGAGCTCGCCGTCCCCCTGCGCGGCATGGCAATCGCCGAGATAGAGCAGCGCACCCTTGGTGTTGACCGGCAGATAGACGATGGCACCGACGCCGACGTCCGGCAGGTCCATGTTGCCTCCGTAATAATCAGGGACGAGCGAGGAGATCGCCTCGATCTCCGGCGACGTTCCGATCGTGCCGATGAACGGCTCATAGGGCAGCGTGATCTTGTCGTTCCATTTGGTGCCGGTCTTGGCGTCGACCACCAGCTTCTTGACCCGTTCGGGCAGCGCCGGGTTGAGCAGCGCGGTCTGCCCCGTGCTGACGAGGCCGCCGAAGTCCGGCATGACCACGGTGGTGCCGCAGGGCTGCGGCCCGCGCGGTACGATGCTCTCGATATAGACCGCGAGCGTGTCGCCCTTCTCGGCGCCGTTGACGTGGATCGGTCCATTCTGCGGATTGAGGAACGGAAAGTTGAGAATCTTCGACGGGCTGTCGGTTTCGTGCTTGATGGCGCCCTCGAACGCGTCATGGGTCTCGGCCGCGACGACCGCTCCCGGATCCACGGCCAGCACCGGATTCACGTAGGGGCCGTAGACATAGTGGTACTTGCCCTGCTCGCTCTCCGTGATCGTATATTCCTTGCCGCGCGCGCCCTTGGCGACGCCTTTGCGTGCCATGATCGACTCGTTTTGCCAGGCCATTGCTGTTCTCCTTGGTTGGACTGTCTAGACCGCGAGGTGCCGGCGCATCTCCGCCACGTCGTCGAGCGCCGAGCGGTCGAGACTTGCGACGATGCGGCCCTTGTCCATGACGTAGCAGCGCTGCGCCATGGCGCGGATCATGTCGAGGTTCTGCTCGACCAGAATGATGGTCACACCCGTGCTGCGGTTGAGCTCGACCATGTTGCGCGCGATATCCTGGACGATGTTGGGCTGGATACCTTCCGACGGCTCATCGAGCAGGATGAGATTGGGGTTCGCGATCAAGACTCGTCCGATCGCGAGTTGCTGCTGCTGGCCGCCCGACAGGGTGCCGGCGCGCTGGTGCCAGCGTTCGGCGAGGATCGGAAACGCCTCGACGATCCTGCGTCGGCCCGCTTCGGGAATGCCGCCGCCCTTGATCGCGGCGCCGACCGCGACGTTCTCGCCGACGGTCAGCCGTGGAAACACGTCGCGTCCCTGCGGCACATAGCCCATGCCGAGGCGGGCCCGCTTGTGCGCCGGTAGGGAATCGACCGCTTCGCCGCGATAGACGATCGAGCCGCTCATCGCCGGCACGAGCCCGATCAGGCTCTTCATCAGCGTGGATTTGCCGACGCCGTTTCGTCCGATGACGGCGACGATCTCGCCTTCCCGCACCTCGATCTCGAGGCCCTGGAGCACGGGCTTGCCGCCATAGCCGGCGCGCAGAGCCAGCGTCGAGAGGATCACTTCCTTGCGTGGCACATCAAGCATGGGCCTGCCCCAGATAAATCGCCGCGACACGTTCATCCGCCACGATCTCGTCGATCGAGCCCTGCGCGAAGACCTGGCCGAGATGCAACACGGTCACGCGCTGGGCGACCTGGCGGACGAAGGTCATGTCATGCTCGATCGCGAGCACCGTCATGCCGTCCGCATTGAGCCGCTGGACCATCTCTCCGGTCAGATGGGTCTCCTCCGGCGACATGCCGGCCGTTGGCTCGTCCAGCAGCAGCAGGCGCGGCTTCAGGCTGATCGCCATGCCGATCTCGAGCCATTGCTTCTGGCCATGGCTGAGATTACCCGCAACCTGGGCCTGCTCGGACTGGAGCCCGAGGAAGGCGAGCAGCCGGTCGATCTCCGCTTCGAGCTCGGCGCCGCGATGACGGCTCTGAAGTGCGATCTCGAGGTTCTGGCGGACAGACAGACCCTTGAATACGCCGGGCACCTGGAATTTGACGGAAAGGCCGCGATGAATTCGCGCAAAGGATTTCAGGGAGGTGATGTTCTCCCCCGCGAAGATAATTTCACCGCTGCCGGGATGATGCTCACCCAAGATCAGGCGGAACAGCGTGCTCTTGCCGGCACCGTTCGGGCCGATCAGGCAATGGATTTCGCCGGGCTGAAGCGTGAGGTCGACGGCGTTGGTGACGTGCAACCCGCCGAAATGCTTGTTCAGCTTGCGCAGTTCGAGCAGCGACATCAGCCGGCCCTCTGCGTCAGGCGGGCGGCGAGCTTGCCGAGCCAATTCATCGCACCGAGCACGAGGCCGTTCGGGGCGATCAGCACCGTGAGCACCAGCAGCACGCCCATGAAGACCAGCGCATACTGGCTGCCATAGATCGTCAGCGCCTGGAACGCAGCGAGCACCACCAGCGTGCCGACCACGGTCGAGGTCAGGTCGCTGCGGCCACCGACCGCGACCCAGATCAGCGGCAGCGCCGCCGATGTCATGCCCATGCTCGACGGCGTGATGTATTGACCCCACGCCGTGTAGAGCACTCCCGATATCCCCGCGAGCGCGGCGCCGATGACGAAGGTGATGAGCTGGTACTTGCGGATGTCGTAGCCCAGCATCTCCGCGCGTTCAGGATTCTCGCGGATCGCGACGATGACGTTGCCGAACGACGAGTTCATCAGAATACGCAGGCCCAGATAGACGAAGATGAGAAGACCGAGCACGAAGTAATAGAGGCCGATGTCGGCAAACAGCACGATCGGCTCGCCCGGCCAGGGGATGGTCAGAGGCGGCATCGCGCTCATGCCGTTGAAGCCGTTCAGTCGCGCGCTGCCGATGTGCCATTCCGGCCCCGCGGTCTGCGCCATGAAGCGCTCCAGCATCAGCGTCACGGCGAGCGTGACGATGCCGAGGAAGACGCCGGCGATGCGGCCGAAGAACATGAAATAGCCGAGCAGGACCGCGAACAGCGCCGCGATCGCGATCGCAGCGACAAACGCGACCAGCGTGAAACCATAGGCCGAGCCAAAATTGAGAGTGAGGACGCCGTAGCCATAACCGGCGATCCCAAAGAACGCGGTCTGCCCGAAGGACAGCGAGCCGCCATAGCCCCAGATCAGGCACAGGCTGAGTGCGATGAACACCCAGACGAAGAAGTAGACGGTGTTGCCGACCGTGTAGCCATCGCTGAATAGCGGATAGGCAAGCGCGATCGCAAGCACGATGGCAAACAGGCTCCAGAAGGCCCGACCGCGACCCACGGTCTGCGGGCCTTCGAGACGGCGAAAAAGGGAAACGAGAGCAGTCACGAGGCCATCACTCCGTCAGGTGCGTTCGCGCAGCACGAAGCCGGAGATGCCCTTTGGCAGCACCCGGACGACAATGATGACGGCGACCAGAAGCCCGATCTGGCCGAATAATTGTCCCTGCCACGACGTCATGACCGACTTCACCACCGCAAGCACGGCGCCCGCGGGCGCCGTCCCGAGGAAGACGTCGGCCCCGCCGATCACGACGGTGACGAAAGCCTCCATGATGAAGGTCGCGCCCATGGTCGGCACCAGCGTCATGGTCGGCGCGTAGAGGCCGCCGGCAAGGCCGGCGAGCCCTGCCCCGCAGGCAAAGGTGAGGCTGTAGACGAGCCGCGTATCGACGCCGAGCGCCGCCGCCATATGTGGCACCTGGATCGTGGCCCGCGCGAGCACGCCGAAGCGCGTCCAGTTGAAGAGGGCATACAGCCCTGCCAGCACACCAAGCGCAGCGCAGAACAGCACGATGCGATAGATCGAATAGGAGTACGCGCCGACCTGGAAACTGCCGAACGGCGTGCCGACCCCGGCCATGGTCGAGCCGACCATGATCAACGTGCCCTGCGTCGCGATCAGGCTGAGGCCCCAGGTTGCAACGATCGTGTCAAGCGGCCGGTCGTAGAGATGGCGGATGACCACGAGCTCGACCAGCACGCCGACCAGCGCGGACACGATCGTTCCAGCCAGGATCCCCAACGGCAACGGCAAGCCGGCATGCACGGTGGCGGCCGTCACATAGGCGCCGCACATGATGAACTCGCCATGGGCGAGGTTGATCACGCCCATCATGCCGAAGATCACCGCGAGCCCGCAGGCTGAGAGCACCAGGAACGCGAAGGCGTCGCCAAACTGATAAAGTGCCGAGAATACGAGGGTCGCGATGTCCATGAACCAACCAGGATAGAGAGATACGCGATGTTGCCGTCGCAGCCAATCGTGATCGTCCCGACCTGCAACTCAGGCCGGGACGATCAGCCGCCGGTCAGGGTTTCGGCGGCGGATTCGACGGCGTGTACTGGGCCATCGGATCCTTCTTGGTGAGATCGCAGCCCGCGTCACCCAGCCAGTACGGCTTGATGTCCTCCCAGACCTTCGGGAAGGAGATCGAGTGATCGGCGCCGACCTTGGCGAGATAGATCGTATGCGACATGTGCTGGCTCTTCGGGTCGATGCAGACCTTTCCTTCCGGCGCATCCATGCAGACGTCGCCCATCGCGATCACCTTGCGGATGTCCTCGCGCTTGGTCGACTTCGCACGCTCCACCATCTGCTTGTAGAGATAGACGGCGAGATAGGAGTTCTCCGCCTCCTGGTTGACATAGGGCTCGCTCGGGAACTTCGCCTTGAACTTGGCGTAGAACTCCTTGCTCTTCGGCGAGTCGATCTCCTCGATGTAGTTGGTGGTGACGTACATGTCCTTCAGGCTCGGCGGCTTGAAGCGCTTGTGCTCATAGCCCTGGCCGACGTTGACCGAGGAGGCCATCGGCAGGTTGACGTTGGCGGAGGCCGCCTGCTCGTAATAGGATGCCTGCGCGGTGCCGACCAGCAAGGTGACAACGAAGTCGGGCTTGGCCTTCTGGATGTTCTGGATGCTCTGGGAGAATTGCGACACGCCGAGCGGGATGAACTCCTCGCCGGCCATCTTGCCGCCGTTCTCCTTGACGATCTTGCGCACCCATTCCGCCGAGATCTGACCGAAATTATAATCGGCTGCGAGCGTGTAGACGTTCTTGCCGTACTTCTCCATCATGTAGGGGATGAGCGTGGAGAACTGCTGCTCGGGCACCGCGCCGGTCACGATCATGTGGCCGTCGCAGACACCGCCTTCGTACTGGTTATTGTAGAAAGCGAAGCCGTTGAACTGGTCGACGATCGGACGGTACGCCTCGCGCGAGGCCGAGGAGAAGCCCGCGAACACGACGTCGACCTTGTCGCGCTGGAGGACGCGCCGCATGAACTCCTGGTAGCGCGTGTTGTCGGATTGCGTGTCGTAAGCGACGAGCTCGATCGGCCGCCCCATGATGCCACCGGCCTTGTTGATCTCCTCGGTGGCGAGCTGGATGGCGTGGACCTTGCCGATCGTCGCGGCGGCAAAATCGCCGGACTGATCTTCAAGCACGCCGAGCTTGATCGGATTTTCCGCCGCGTGTGCCAGAGATGATCCGAGGACAAGCGTCCCCGTGAGGGCTGCGGCACGCAGCCCCCGCAATACAGACTTGCTCATTTTGCTTCTCCTAGATGGCCTGCTTGTTGCCGCCTTGCAGCGTGATGCCGGTTGTGCGGCCGGACGTATCGGGCGGCTTCGCCCGCTTGCTCATAAACTCCTCGCAATAGAGTTCCATGTTCTGCCGCGCGCGCATGCTGTCGCGGCGGAGCTGGGAATAGGCTCCCTCCTCGTCGAGGCCGTCTTGCCGCATCAGCAGGATGACCGCCCGGATCACCGCGCGCCGACCGCGGCGGCGTTCCTCTAGGTCTTGCAGGCGCTCATACATCTCGGCGCGCAGCAGGAACTGGTTGATGCCCATGAACAGGGAGGTATAGACCGCGCCGCCATGCACCGGCTTGCGCAGGAACGAGGTCGCGCCGAGGTTGACGAGCGCCTTGAGCCGGCTCGGCGCCTCGACGCCGACGAGGCCGATCACCGGCACCGGCGGCAAGCGCGAGCCGGGGTTGACCTCGATTGCGACCGCGCCTTCGAGATCGCCGTCGATGAACAGGATGTCCCGCTCGGCCTGAAGGCCGGCGACGTCAATCTGCGCACGGCCGTCGATGATCTCCGGATATTCGGTGGAGACGCCGAGCTTGGCTAGCGTCGTTTCCAGCGCGCTCTCCCATCCGCCCCGCCGGGTAACGACGATGGCACGGCCGCCCTTGAAGTTCTGTAGCAGTCGAGAGCTCATGATTGCACCACCTTCAAAAGCGGAGAGCGCATTGCGCCGGCGAAGCGCGGCGACGACTGAACGAGATAGGGATCTGGCGCGATCGGCTCGCGCGATTCCAGCAACACTTCGAATTGCCCGCTGACGGTCGACCGGCCGATCCGGGGCGTCAGCCAGGCGTGGAAGGTCTGGCGGTCGATGCGGACCTCGCCTTGCGGAGCGCACAGCCGCTGATCGGCCACGGCGGCACGTACCGTGCGGGCGTCGTCGGTGCCGGCTTGCGAGAGGGCCGCGCCGAGCAGCTTGACGGCGATGTAGGACGCTTCGGCGTCAGCCGACGAGACCGGTCCATCCGGAAAAGACGTGGTGTAGGCACGAATGAAGGCGCCGTTCTCCGCCGAATTGAGCGAGGAGAAATAGACACTCGATGACAGATGTCCATCGACGGCATCCGGGCCGATTTCCGGCAATTCCGGCTCCGACAGCGTGCAGCTCGCGACCGGGATTTCAGCCGCCTGGTCGATGCCGCGCGCACGGCAGGCGGCGCGGAACGCACGGAAGAAGGCATAAGCGCTGGTGCCGATCAGGTTGTTGAAGACGAAGTCCGGACGCTGATCGATGATCGCCGCAATGACCTGGTCGACCTCGGTGTCGCCGACCGAGAGATAGCGCTCGGCAACCACGATGCCGCCGCGGGCGGCGAGCGCCTCCCGGAAGATGCGATTGTTTTCCCACGCCCAGATGTAATTGGAGCCGACGCAGAAGGCGCGCGAGCCGACGCGGGATGCCAGATAATCGACGAGCGGCAGCACGTGCTGGTTCGGCGCGGCGCCGGTATAGATGACGTTATCGGAGCTCTCGAATCCCTCGTAATGAGACGGATACCACAACAGTCCGTCGAACTTCTCGAAGCAGGGGATCACCTCCTTGCGGCTCGACGAGGTGTAGCAGCCGACCACATGCCGAACACCGGAACCGAGCAGCTCGAGGCTGAGCGAACGATAGCTCGCAAGGTCGCCGGACGGGTTGACCACGACCGGCTCCAGCGCAATGTCGTCACGCCCTGCATTGATCTCGCGAAAGGCGAGCAGCGCACCGTTCAACATCGAGCGCGCAACGACGCTGTAGGATCCCGTCGTCGATAGCATCACGCCGATCCGATAGTTCGTCCGCGCCATCACTCGTTCCAAAATAAAAAGGCGCCCACCGGCTGTTAAGCCGAGGGCGCCCTCGCCACCAACCGAGCACGCCATCAGCGTGATGTTGGAAATGATTGAAGCTCGCTGCGTTGACGGGCCGAACTGCCCAACGCCTGCATGATACGGTCGTTGAGATCAGTTACGAAGTCAAGCGCGTTATTGCAGCGGAAACTGCCGCGATTCTTATCGTGATGCAGCAAAACTATGCAGCCGAACTGCGCCCGCTGTCTCGATGCGGCGGAGACCACAGGGCACGCCGCACGCCCGGCTTCCAGACCGGACGTGGGCCGTCGAAAGCTGCGAGCAGACCTGCCAAGAGACCCGCGCCCGGTCGAGGGCATCGGCTCTTGCCGCCGCGAACGACGGATGTCTCTGCCGGCTGTCGGTTTGGTTGGAGCGAGTGAACTTCAGCTGCCCCGAGCCTCGTCCAACATCAGGCTGCTTCTGCACGATCTCATCCTGAGACCAAGTCCAAAAGGCTCCGGGATTTAAGAATTTGGTAACGATACGAACGTGCTTGAGCGCGTTAATGCAATTCGAACGCCGCCGGTGTCTAGCCCGTAACGACCCTGCTATAAAGCGTAGCCACGGCTCGATCGACTTCGCGAATTATCCGGTTTCCCTGATTGCGCATGAACAAGCTCACCAACAGTTTCGACATCGTCATCGAGCAGGCGTTCGACTTTCTGTCTCCGGAATATGCCGAGCTGTTCGATCGCTCGGCCGCCACGGCGTTCCAGCATCCGATCTGGCTGCATAGCCTCTACACCAGGCTCGCTTCGGATGCGGGTGCGACACCTCTGGTCGTCGTGGTCCGCCACCGCGCGACGGGCGCCCTTGCAATGGTGCTGCCCTTGCTCCGGATCCGGCGCGGTCCGATCCGGACCGTCGAATTCGCCGATCTCCGCGTCTCCGATTATCTGGCGCCGGTTTGCAGCCAGGAAGTGTTTTCGCAACTGCTCGACGACGCGGACGCATGCGCCGAGATTCGGCGCCTCGTTCGACCTTTCGATCTGCTCCGCATGGCGAAGCTGCCCGACGGGCGGCTTCCGATCGAGAACCTCCTGGCCGCATCCCGCCGCGTATCGATGGACACCAACGCCTACGCGACGGTTCTCGTCGCGCCGTTTGAGCAATGGCGGACCAGTGCGATCGATCGTTCCTATCAGAAGGAGCTCGCAAAGAAATATCGTCAGCTGCAGAAGAAGGGCGCGCTGAGCTTCTCATGCTGCAACGACAGCGCCTCCGTGCTCGAAGCGCTGGATGTGATGAGGAAGCTTCGTGGTCCGCGCTTCCAGGCGCAAGGCGACGGAGATCTGCTCCAGCGTCCCGAATATTTCGGCTTCTATTCCGACGTGGCCCTTCGTGGGCTCGGCGCCTTTGTGCGGCTCTATGCCATGAAGATGGACGGCGAGGTGATCGCCGCCGTGCTCGGCCTCTGCCATCAAGGCAGCTTCCTCATCATCATGAGCGCCTTCGACATTGCCGGATACAAGAGCCAATCCTTAGGCGCGCTGATGTTCGAGCAGGTGGCGCGGGATTGCATCGAGCGCGGGGATCAGATGCTCGATTTCACCATTGGTGACGAGCCATACAAGAAACTGTTCGGCGGACAGCCCTCTCCGATGTGGGCGATCACGAAAGCCGGCAGCACCGCAGGCGCCATCGCCCTGTTCGCGCTGAAGCAGGCTCCCTGGCTGAAGCTGGCGGCCAAGCGGCTATCGGATTTGCGGCTCCTGCCCGCCCGCAGCCCAACGCCCACGCGCTGAAAGGCGGCAGGCGAAAGGCCGCAGAACTCAGGCGCGCAGGGCGCCGCGAACCCGTCCAATCCAACCCGGATGCATTTGATCGACGCGGTGTGTCAGGCTGCGCCGCAGAAAGTGCAGCCGGCGCCGGACGTCCCAGCCGATATCGTTGCGTGACGTCAGGGCCTGACGGAAGTGCGCCATCTTCAGGGACTGCTGATCCGCCGCGATCTTGTCGCGATCGGAATAGAACTGCGAGATCTTCTCCAGGCCCATGCCGGGAGTCGCGAGCCATTTCGGCGCATATTCAGTGCACAGACGATCGACATCCACCAGCAGGCGCGCGACGCCCGTCCCCGCCGCGGGACAATTGGTCTGGAACGCATCACCGATGAGCACGATGCCGGGTTGGAGGTGTCCTTCGACAACGGTCAGATCCATCACCCAGTTCTGGACCCGGTCGATGACGCGGAAATCGCCGAGATAGGTCCGCAATCCCGGCAACAGACGCAGGACCGTCGCTTCCGGCTCGCGACGCAGCTCGCGCATGATCGGATCGGTCGGGTCGCGGAACATGAAGAGATTGGCCCGCATGCCGGCGCGTACCGGAAACAGGCTGAGATAGTCGATGCCGTCAGCCGTGCGCTCGCCATAGCAGGTCAGCGCTTCGAAATCGAACGGGCGACCATCCTGACGGGCAATCGTGAAACCGAACGACACCGAATGGCGCTCGGCCAGAATCCGCCGCTTGATACCGAGTTTATAGCCGAGAGCCGCGGCCATGCCCGTGGCGAGAACGACGAGGCGCGCAGTCACGCGCCGTCCGGAAGCCAGCTCGAGATGCTGGACGTCGCCGCCACCACTGATCGCAGTGGCCTCGTCGACGATCAGGTTGGAGGAAGCGGGTATCTGGCTGCGCGCCATGGCAACGAGATCGACGTAGGAAAATCCATAAGCCTGGCCGACGCTGACATCGACCACCTTGCCTTCCCGGATATTGAGCACCTGATCATATCGGCAAGCGACATTCTCGAGCGCGTTGAGGAAGCCCAGCTTGCGCAACAACTCCAGTTGATGGCCGCCAATCTTTTCGACCCGGAATTCGTCCGGATGAACCGCGCGCTTTTCGATCAGGGCGATACGATGCCCTGCCCGCGCCAGCGCGGCCGCCGCAAGCGACCCTGCAAGGCCGCCGCCGACGATTGCGATGTCCGCAACGATCGTCGAAGTACCAGCTGTGTCGATCGGCTCGGCCACAGTTCCATCCGCCGTCATGATCCAGGCTCCCACGGTCAACCAAAGTCGCACGTGCAATTCTCCGGCCTGATGTCGCATCGCAGGACCAAACGCGATCATTTCTCGGTATCGAGGTTAATGAAGCGCAGAGCCGGCTGCCCCGACGATACCCGGTACGCCTCTTGCTCGGAATTATCCGTAAAGTCCAGCTTCCGGCGGTTCTGCGGTCGATCCCGGCGAGCCATTTCGCATTCAAGCGGCTGATCATGCCTTTCCCGGCCGTCGACGCGGCGCTATTCCGTCAATCCGTCCCAGTTCGCCTTGCTCTATTTGGGACAATGGAAACGGTGATGTTCCACAGTGAGGCAACCAGCGTCATCGCGATATCGACGCCGCAGGCGAGATCCTGGATGCCTCGCATTAACACTCGTGATTTTTCGGCATGCTAGGTTGCCACCGGTATCGGAACATGTCTCTTCAGGAGAGAGCAGCTCCTTAGACTTCCATGATCAAATCCATCCTCCAGCTCATGCGGCGCGACGTCACGCGCGGGGTCGTCGGGACCATCCTGCTCAAGGTTGGTAGCGGCGCGCTGGCATTTGCGGTGTTCTCGCTGGCGGCACGAACGATGTCGCCCGACGGCTTCGGAATCTTTGCGACCTGGCTTTCGGTCGCTCAGATCGCCGCCGTCGTGGGACTGGTCGGCCAGGAATCGTTGCTGGTGCGGTTCCTGAACGAGTATCAGGTCGGTGACAGGCCGGACCTCATCAAAGGCGTCCTCCAATCCAGCGTCAAGATCACGTCCGTTGCCATGCTGGTTGTCATCCTCGGCATTGCCCTCGTGGCTGGCCTGAGAGGCGACTGGTGGGTGCTCATCCTTGCAGTAGCGGCCTACACGGCCGTGAGTGCAGGCGTGATGCTCGGCAGTCAGGTCGCCCGCTCGCTGGTGAGCATTCTCATGGGCGAAGGAAATCGCGAGTTCTTCTGGCGGGTCATCGTCGTCTTGTTTCTGCTCGCCATGCTGCTCGGTCATCGGCAACTCGATCCCGCCGAGTTGTTCGCGGTGATGACCATTGCCATGTCGGCCGGCCTGATTGCGCAAATCGTTTCGATCGCGCGCGTGCTGCCGGATTTGCGTGGTACGGCGGCGCGCTCCGAGACGTCCCGCTGGCGCTCGAGCGCGCTTCACTTCTGGCTTGCGTCCATCCTCGAGGCCGCGAACCAGTATTTCGACGTCATTCTGGTGTATTGGATGCTGGATCCGGTGACCGCCGGAATCTACTTTGCCGCATCGCGCCTCGCCAACATCTTCGCCATGCTGTCTGCGGCGCTGTACACGTTCGGAGCCCGCCGGCTTCCGTCGCTGTATTTCAGCAAGAACCACCAGGAGTTCGGGCGAACCTTGCGGCTGATGGCGGAGGTGACCGCATTATGCGTGGCCGCGGGGCTCGCCACGATCTGGATCGGCGGCCCCTATCTCCTCAACCTGTTTGGACCTCATTTCACCACACAGCACTCGGTCTTGATCGTGCTCGCAATCGGGACGGCCATCCAGGCTGCAGGCGGCCCGTCCGCTGCGATCCTGCAACTGACCGGCCATGAACGAATCTATGTTCCCGTCGTTGCCGCCAACGTCGCGTTGCGGCTCGTGGGGTTTCTCATCCTCATTCCCTGGCTCGGCCTGCTTGGCGCGGCGATTTCGGCCACCGTGTCGCTGGCGCTTGCGACCATTGCCCTGAACGTCCTCTGCCGCCGGCGAACGGGAGTCGATCCTTCGATCCTCGTGCTGCTGCGCTTCGCCGCCTTGAAACGAGGCAGTTATGCAGTGCGCGGCGCCGACTCCAGCGACTAGGCGTCGATCACACCGTCCCGCGGCGGTTCGCGATCACGCGCCGGCCGCGCAGGATCGGTTAGTTAACGTGCTCGCTACGCCGCATCCGGGAACCGGTGAAATGGCTGCGGGAACGATGTCGACGGCCAGGCCTTGCATTAACTCCGTTTGGTTCTAGTCGGTGTCCACGCGAAGCCCGCATGATAGGTACGGAGTTAAGAAGGTGAAGATTTCGTTTCTCTAACGGGTCGGGATCCGTGCTCTACTATCAGCCGAACAAGGAATTGGGCGAGACGGCTCCGGCGCGGTCGAATGGCGGCGAGCGAAAGTTGCACGTGCTCCTTGCGCAAACCCAGGCAGAGAACGCCGGCGCGCAGGAGATCTCCAGGCTGCTCGGCGCCGGGCTGACCGAGCGCGGCTATCGCGTCACTAATCTCTTCTTCTTCCGCAAATCGGATTCCTTCGACGAGCCGCCCGATACGCTCTATTGCGCGCCGAGCCGCCCCGGCAATCCGGTGGCCCTGCTGCGGATGCTGTGGACACTCGGCCGTCATATCAGCACCATCAAGCCGGACGCCGTCCTGACCTTTCAGCATTTCGGCAATGTCATCGGCGGCGGCGTGACGCGCCTCGTCAGCCGCGCACCTGTCGTCGCCAACCAGGTTTCATCCGCATTGTCCATGAGCTGGCCGGTTCGCACAGCCGACATCGTGATGGGCAGCGTCGGCTTCTTTGACCGCATCACGCTCAATTCGCAGGACATGGAGCGCGAATATTCGCGCTATCCCGCAGCCTACCGGTCGCGCATGGTGCATGTACCGCACGGCTTCGATGACAAGGCCCTTACGCTGTCGAAGGATGCTGCACGACAAAAGTTCAACCTGCCGCCGGATCGCATATTGCTTGGTTGCGCAGCGCGGCTGCATCCGCACAAGCGTCTCGACCTGGCGATACGTCTGTTGCCGGATCAACCGTCCTGGCATCTCGCGCTCGCCGGCCTGGGTGCCGACGAGGCCCGGCTGAAGCTGCTGGCGAATGAATTGAAGGTGTCGGACAGGCTGCATCTGCTCGGGGAAATTCCCCCCAGACGGATGGCGGACTTTCTCGCCGGCCTGGACGTGTTCGTATTCCCGACACAGGCCGAGACCTTCGGTCTGGCCGCGGTCGAGGCTGCGAACGCCGGTGTTCCCTCCGTCGTCACCGACCTTCCCGTCTTGCGCGAAGTGCTGTCCTACGAAGGAAGGCCGACGGCTCTTTTCGTCGATGCTTCCGATCATGCGAAGCTCTCTGCAGTCGTCTCCACGCTGCTGACGGACCAACATTTACGCGACGAACTGCGACAAAACGCCAAAGGCCTGCGGCTGCGCTATTCGGTAGATGCCATGGTGGAGGAATACGTCCGGATTCTCAGCCGGGTCATTTGACCTGATAAGTTGGAATAGATTGGCTCGACATGATCATCGAGTTTCGCTGTGAACGTGAGCATGCGCGGCGGTGGATGAGCCGCGACACGCTGTTGATCGACGGCCGGGAAATTCCGGTTCAAATCGCGTGGACGGCGACTGCGGAGCCGCGCCCCACAGGCTTGGACACCCTGTTCGAGCTGGAACGTGTGGTGTTGCACAAGGGCAAACACAGCGGCGCCAGCAGGCTGCACGTCGTTCCGGAATCGACGCAGGGTCGGACCGGGACCGCCGACGTGATCGTCGACTTCACCAATGGTGCGCGCGACCCGAACAGCTCCGCAAAGCTATATCTCCGTCCGCTGTTCAACGGAGTTTCCGGCGAAAACGCCGCCCTCGCCGCGATTCTCGCCGGCGACCTGCCGGTGATCGACATCGTCAACGAGGTCGACGGTTCGCTCGTCGATAGCGGCCATCCATCCGGAGAAATTGCCGCCGGCTTGAGCGGCGCGCTCGAAACCGTCATGGCGCGAGCGCTCACGATGGTCGCGGCAATCCTGTCGGGACGGCCGCGCATTGTGCCGCAGCTGGCGCGTTCCACCGCAAACGGCGCGGGCCGACGACCCGCAGCCTATGTCGCGCGCGGCCTTGCTGTCTCGATCGCCAAGGAAATCTATCGCCTCTGCTGCTACGCCCCGCATTGGCATATCGGGTGGCGCTTCAACGACGGCGCAGGCATTTGGCAGACCGGTGACCTGTCCGGGCCGCGCTGGAACGTTCTTGGAGATCCCGGCAATCACTTCTATGCCGATCCCTTTCCCGTCACGTGGCAGGGACGAACATTCGTCTTCTTCGAAGATCTCGATCATCGTATCGGCAAGGGCATCATTTCCGCCATCGAGTTCAATGACGCCGGCCCAGCGGGAAAAGCGGTGCCCGTGCTGGAAGAGCCCTGGCACCTCTCCTATCCCTTTCTGATCGAAGACGGCGGCGAGTTGTGGATGATCCCGGAGAGTTCAACCCACGGGGACGTCGCCCTCTACAAATGCGTCCGGTTTCCGGACAAATGGGAGCGGCATGCAACGCTGCTGTCAGGCCTCGAACTTGCGGACGTGACGATCACGCAGCACAACGGCCTGCATTATCTGTTCGGCGCCTGGCGAGACGGAACCGGCGGCTATTCGGATTCGCTGGCGATCTATTACGCCGAGCATCTCCTTGGTCCCTGGGTGCCCCATGCCAGCAACCCAGTCCTGATCGACCGCGCCAGCACGCGGCCGGCGGGGAATCTGATCACCATGAACGGCAGACTGTGGCGACCGGTGCAGAACTGTACCGACGGATACGGCGCGGCGCTCGGGCTGGCGGAAGTGGTCGAACTGTCGCCGACGACGTTCAAGCAGATCGTCCGCCACACGCTGAAGCCCGGACCGCTATGGCCCGGCAGGAAGCTGCATACCCTGAACCGCTGCGGCCGGCTCGAGGTGATCGACGGTTCGCGCGTGCAACCCAAGATGCGCGCCCTCGCAAGCAAATTTCCATCGGCGGTTTCATCTGCGCAACCGAGCCCGCGTTCGGCGCTTTGATCGACGGCCTGCCCGCCTGGCTCGCCCGCCGCGATCGCTACGCCTGAGCTTCTCCCGCTCACTTCGCCGCGTCGATCCAGATCCCCGGCTCCGAATGCTCGCGGATGTGGCTGACCAGGAAGTCGGAAAATACCCTGATCTTGGCGGGCAGGCCGGCGCGGTTCTGATAGGCGATGTTCATGGTGAGCAGCGGCAGTTCCCAGTCCATCAGGACCGGAACGAGACGCCCCGCCGCGATGTCGCTCTGCACGATGTAGAGAGGCTGGATGAGGATGCCGAGACCCGCCAGCGCCGCGCCTCGGATGACCTGGCCGTCGTTGCTGTCGAGCGTCGGCGTGATGCGGACCGTCTGCGCGCCATGGCCTTTGCGCAAGCGCAGCGAATAGGGATCGTTGGCGAGATTGTAGACCAGCATGTTGTGACGCGCGAGATCGGCGGGTTGCTCCGGCCCGGCGCAGCTTTCGAGATAGGATGGTGCGGCCGCGAGCACGCGGCGCATCTGGCCGATGCGGCGGACGATGATGTTCGAATCCGGTTCCTGCTCGCGCGTCCGGATCGCCACGTCGATGCCGGCCTCGATGAAATCAGGGTAGCGGTTGGCAGTCGTGATCTGCATGTTGAGCTTCGGATAACGCGCACGGAAGGCCGGTAGCATCGGCGCGAGATAAATCACCGCAAACGACAGCGAGCTCGTGACGCGCAGCGTACCCTGCGGTGACAGCGCGCGATCGCTGACGATGTCCTCGGCTTCGGCCAATTCGCTCAGCACGGGGCCGCAGCGGTTCAACAGCTCCTGCCCGGCTTCCGTCAACCACAGCCGGCGGGTGTTGCGCTCGATCAGCCGGACCGCGAGGCGCTCCTCGAGCGCGCTGAGGGTGCGGCTCGCAGCCGCATTCGACATGCGCAAGGCTTCGGCTGCCTTGGACAAGCTGCCGAGCTCGGCCGTTTTGGCGAAGACCTCCAATTGCAGCAACCGATCCATTTTTCCACTTTCTGGAAAAGAGACTTACGATTATTGACCTTTATTTCCGTATCCCGCAAGTCAAAATGGCCGCAACACAAGCAAGATAGCAGGCGAGGAAATCAGGAAATGTCGGGCCCGATCAGGCACATCGTGATGTGGCGGCTGCGCGGGGAGACCCCTGAGGAGCGCGCCACCGCCCGGATCAAGGTCAAAACCCTGTTCGAGGGCCTCAAGGGCCGGATCGACGGCCTCACCCATATCGAGGTTGGCGTTGACGTCAGCGCTGTCGACTATGCCTGCGACGTGGTGCTGTTCTCCGAATTCACCGACCAGGCCGCGCTTTCGGCCTATGCAAACCACCCTGAACATTTGCGCGTCCGCGAAGCGTTGGGCGACTTGCGGATCGGGCGCTTCCAGGTCGATTATCCCATCAAAGAGACCGGCGCATGATCGGTTCGTTCACCTTTGAAAACCTGCCCTGCCGCGTCGTGTTCGGCAGCGGAACGCTTGGCTCCGCCAAGGCCGAGGTGGAACGGCTGGGGGGCAAGCGCGCGCTGGTGCTGACGACGCCGCAGCAGGAAGCGCAGGGCAAGAGCCTCGGTTCCACGCTCGGCCCGCTCTATGCCGGCATCTTTGCCGGCGCCACCATGCACACGCCGGTCGAGGTCACCGAGCGCGCGCTCGCGGCGATGAAGGCATGCGAGGCCGACTGCGTCGTCTCGCTCGGCGGCGGCTCGACCACGGGTCTCGGCAAGGCGCTGGCCTTGCGCACCGGAATCAACCAGCTCTGCATTCCCACCACCTATGCCGGCTCGGAGATGACGCCGATCGTCGGCCAGACCGAGAACGGCCTGAAGACCACGGTGCGCGATGCGGCGATATTGCCGGAGACCGTGATCTACGATGTCGATCTCACTCTGACGCTACCTTCAAGTCTGGCCGCAACATCGGGCATTAATGCCATCGCCCACGCAGTCGAAGCGCTTTATGCGCGCGACACCAATCCGGTCACGTCGCTGATGGCGGAAGAAGGCATCCGCGCGCTGGCACGCGCCCTACCCGCCATTGCCGTCAAAAGCGACGACCGCGAGGCCCGCACTGAAGCGCTCTATGGCGCCTGGCTGTGCGGTGTCTGCCTCGGCACCGTCGGCATGGCGCTGCATCACAAGCTCTGCCACACGCTCGGCGGAACCTTTGACCTGCCGCACGCAGAGACCCACACCATCGTGCTGCCGCACGCGCTGGCCTACAACGCGCCGGCCGTGCCTGACGCGATGGCGCGAATCTCCCGTGCGATCGGCGCTACCGATGCATCGCAGGGACTTTTCGAACTTGCGGAGCGGCTGGGTGCGAAGACGGCGCTGCGCGATATCGGCATGCCCGAGAGCGGCATCGACAAGGCGGCTGATCTTGCCGTCACCAACGCCTACTGGAATCCGCGCCCGCTCGAGCGCAGCGCCATCCGCGACCTTATCGCGCGCGCCTGGGCCGGCGAGCCCCCGGCCGCCATCAAAGCGGCGGCTTGAAACGATGCGGCGCACGCTGATCAAATCCGCCACTGTCATCACCATGGATGACGCGATCGGTGACCTCGGCACCGGCGATGTGCTGATCGAGGGCAGCCGCATCGTCGATGTGCGGCCATCGATCGATGTCGCGGCCGACACGGAGATCGTCGACGGCAAGGGCCGTATCGTCATCCCGGGCCTGATCAACGCGCACATGCACACCTGGCAGACGGGCTTGCGCGGCTATGCCGCCAACTGGACGCTGCTGGAATATTTCCGCCGCATGCATGCAGGGCTGGCGACCGTGTTCCGGCCCGACGACATCCATATCGCCACGCTGGTCGGCGCGCTGAACCAGATCAATTGCGGCACCACCACACTGGTCGACTGGTGCCACAACAATCCGACGCCGGATCACACCGATGCTGCGGTGCGCGGCTTGATCGAGAGCGGCATCCGCGCCGCCTTTTTCCACGGCTCGCCGAAACCCGAGCCGAAGCACGGCGAACCCCATTTCTCGGAAGTGCCGCATCCGCGCCGCGATGTCGAACGACTGCTAGCGGGCGCCCTCGCCGACCGCGACGGTCTTGTTACGCTCGGCCTTGCAATCCTCGGCCCGCATTATTCGACTCTCGACGTCGCCATGCACGATTTCCGCATGGCGCGCGAACTGAAGTTGATCGCATCGATGCATCAGGGCGGCGGCCCGGCCAAGACGCAGGGCGGCTGGGAGAAGCTGATCGAGGCCGGGCTCGTCGGCACCGGCATCAACATCGTCCATGGCAACGATCTGCCCGACGATCTGCTCGACCGAATGGTCCAACTCGGCGTGTCCTTCTCGGTCACGCCGGAGAACGAGATGATCCAGGGCCACGGCTTTCCGATCACCGGGCGGCTGCTCAAGCGCGGCGTGCGGCCGACGATCGGCATTGATCTGGAGTCCGTGCTGGCCGGAGACCTCCTGACCGTCGCGCGCGTTGCGCTCTCGACGCAGCGTGCGCTCGACAATGCAGAGGCGCGCAAGAAGACCGGAACCATTCCCGCGACCACCACGATCCCCGTTCGCGAAGCGCTGCGCTGGATCACGACGGAAGGCGCCCGCATGCTCGGCCGCGAGGACCAGATCGGATCGCTGACGCCGGGCAAGCTTGCCGACCTTGTCGTCATCAATGCCTCGGATCTCAACCTCGTCCCCGTGCACGACCCCGTCGCGACCGTCCTGATGCAGACGAGCCTTGCCAATATCGAGGCCGTGATGATCGGCGGCGCCTGGAAGAAGCGGAACGGGCGACTCCTGGTCGAGGGACTGGAGCCGAAGAAGGAATTGCTGGCGCAATCGGGCCGGCGTCTGGTGCAGGACCTCGAACGACAGGGGCGCGCCGCGAAGGGCGCCAACGGACAACAACAATGACAGACACCTCGAAAAACATCGCTTTCATCGGGATCGGCAAGATGGGCCTGCCGATGTCGGTGCTTGTCGCCAAGGCCGGCTACACCGTCACCGCCTTCGACCAAAGCGCGGCGCGGATCAACGAGGCGCGGGGGCAAGGCATTTTGATCGCGGCATCGCCGGTTGAGGCCGTGAGCGGCAAGGCTGCTGTCATCACCTCGCTGCCGGACGACCTCGCGTTGCGCGGCGCGCTGCTCGGACCTACCGGCCTCGTCGCGGCAATGGCGCCAGGAACTGTTCTGATCGAGACCAGCACGGTGAGCGTCGAAGCATCCACTGAAGTTGCGGCCGCCGCGCAGGCGCGCGGCATTGCCTATCTACGCTCGCCGGTCTCCGGCAATGCCAGCATCGTTCATACCGGCGCCTTGACCTGCTTCGTCTCGGGGCCGAAAGACGCCTTCGAAAACGCAAAGCCGCTGTTTGCGGCCTTCACTCGTGCGCAGACCTATCTCGGCCCGGCCGAGGAAGCGCGTTACGCAAAGCTCTCGGTCAATCTGATGATCGCGGTGTCGGCCGCGATGATGGCCGAGAGCCTGGCGCTGGCACGCAAGGGCGGCATCGCTTGGCAGGACATTCTGAAAGTGCTCGACGACAGCGCGGTGGCCTCGCCCATGGTCAAGTACAAGACCGCGCCGCTGCGCAACCGCGACTTCGAGTCCACTTTCTCCTGCAAGCAGATGGCCAAGGATCTCGACCTCATCCTCGGCGCCGGCCACGCCGTCGGCGTCCCGCTTCAGCTCGCCGCCCAGGTGCGGGAGACCTACGGCTCGCTGGTCGCACAAGGCGACGGCGACACGGACTTCATCGCGACCGTCAAGCACCTCGAACACCTGTCCGGCCTCGGCGAACCCAAACTCTGATCGGCGGAGGGCACCAATGCGTAATTTCAACGAGACCACGATCACCGACGCGGTGCTGGAGCGGATCAAGGACGCTAGCGATCCGCGCATCAAGCAGGTCAGCGAAGCCCTGGTGCGCCACCTTCATGCCTTCGTCCGCGAGATACGTCCGACCCAGAAGGAATGGGAGTTCGGCATCGATTTCCTGACCCGCACCGGGCACATGTGCGACGACAAGCGACAGGAGTTCATCCTGCTGTCGGACACGCTCGGCGCCTCCATGCTGGTCGATGCGATCAACCATCCAGTGCCGGAGGGCGCGACCGAGACCACGGTGCTTGGCCCGTTCTTCGTCCAGGCTGCTCCTGAGAAGGACAGCGGCGCGGATATTTCCGGCCCGATGGAAGGCGATCCCATGCTGGTCTCCGGCTCTGTCTCGACCGTCGACGGCAGGCCGCTTGTGGGTGCCATCGTGGATGTCTGGCACTCCGACGATGACGGCTACTATGACGTGCAGCAGCTCGACCAGATCGGCGATCTCGCGATGCGCGCGCGCTTCCACACCGATGCCGACGGCAAATTCCATTTCTGGTCGATCAAGCCGGCCGCCTACCCCGTCCCACACGACGGCCCGGTCGGCGAGATGCTGGAGGCGCAGGGCCGCCACCCCTGGCGTCCGGCGCATGTTCACTTCATGATCTCCGCGCCGGGCTTCGAGCAGCTGGTAACCCACGTGTTCGTCGCCGGTGACCAATATCTCGACTCGGACGTGGTGTTCGGCGTCAAGGACAGCCTGATCCGCGAATTCGCCAGGCATCTGGCCGGCCGTGCGCCGGATGGTCGCATGGTGGACACCGAATATTTCCATCTCAACTATGATTTCGGCCTCAAGCAGGTCGCGAGCAACGCAAGAGCCGCTTAGGATCAAGCGGCGACGGACCAGCAAGAGTCCGGCAACAGGGAGCAGACGGGAGCTAAGGATGGGACCGCGGGTCAGCACGAGCATCTTGGCCGAACGCCTTACCGGCATGATCGGCCCGCGCGCGAGCGTTGCGCGCGGCGTGCTCGATCAGCATGGGCAGAGCGAATCGCACTACCGCAATCTGCCGCCGGACATCGTCGTTTTCCCCGAAACAACGCGGGAGGTTGCCGAGATCGTCAAGCTGTGCGCCGGCGCAGGAATGCCGATCGTCCCGTTCGGTGCCGGGACTTCGCTCGAAGGCAATGCGGCCGCGATCGCCGGCGGCGTCTGCTTCGACTTCGCGCGCATGAACAAGGTGCTGACGGTTCACGACAGCGACATGGACGTCGTCGTGCAGCCCGGCATCACGCGCAAGCAGCTCAATGCCGAGCTGCGCAATACCGGACTTTTCTTTCCGATCGACCCCGGTGCCGACGCCTCGATCGGGGGCATGACCTCGACGCGGGCCTCCGGCACCATGGCCGTGCGCTACGGCACCATGAAGGACAACGTCATGGCGCTGGAGGTGGTGCTGGCCGATGGCCGCATCATCCGCACCGCCAAGCGTGCGCGGAAGTCGGCCGCCGGTTATGACCTCACTCGCATGTTCGTCGGCGCGGAAGGAACGCTTGGTTTGATCACCGAGATCACGCTCAAAGTGCACCCCGTGCCGCAAGCGATCTCGGCAGCGGTCTGCAGCTTCGACACACTGCACGACGCCGTCAACACCGCAATCTCCGTGATCCAGTCCGCGATCTCCGTTGCGCGTATCGAGCTGCTCGACGACGTCATGATGCGCGGCATCAATGCCTATGCCAAGCTCGGTTACCGCGAAGCTCCGACCCTGTTCTTTGAGTTCCACGGCTCCGAGTCCTCCGTTGCCGAGCAGGCCGAAGCCGCGCAGGCGATCGCTGCCGACCATGGCGGCCATGGCTTTGCCTGGGCGAAGGCACCGGAGGACCGCAGCCGTCTCTGGCATGCCCGCGACAACACCCTCTATGCCGGGCTGGGCCTGCGGCCGGGTGCGCGCGCCGTGATCACCGATGTCTGCGTGCCGATCTCACGACTGGCGGAATGCCTGACCGAGACACGGCGCGACGCGGACGAGCATGGCTTCACGGCGCCGATCGTCGGCCATGTCGGCGACGGCAACTTTCACATGCTGATCCTGATCGATCCCGCAAGGCCGGAGGAGAGCGAAGGCGCCAAGGCGCTGCAGGCCCGCATGGTCGCCCGCGCCATTGCCATGGACGGCACCTGCACCGGCGAGCACGGCATCGGGCTCGGCAAGATCGACTACCTCGCCGATGAACTCGGCGAAGCCGTCGATGTGATGCGATCCATGAAGACCGCGCTCGATCCTGATGGTCTGATGAACCCTGGAAAGATCTTTGCGAGCGGAGCCAAAGCATGAGCGACGCACTTCCGGTCGAGGTCACCTCCCCCGCGCCGCTCCTGGAGCTGCGCGGCATCAGCAAGGAGTTTCCCGGCGTCAAGGCGCTGGATGACGTGTCCTTTGCCGTCTACCCCGGCGAAGTCCATATGCTGCTGGGTGAGAACGGTGCCGGCAAGTCGAGCCTGATGAAGGTCCTGTGCGGTGCCTATCGCGCCGATGCCGGCGAGTTCCATTACAAGGGCGACAAGGTCGCGATCTCGTCGACCGCGGATGCACAGAAGCTCGGCATTGCCGTGATCTTCCAGGAATTCTCGCTGGTTCCCCATCTCGATATCGCCCAGAACATCTTCTTGGGCCGCGAACCCGGGGGACGCATCCCCGGCACCATCGACCGCCGCAAGATCCTGGCCGATGCGAAGCGTGTGCTCGACACGATCGGCTTCGACATCGATCCCTCCACGACCGTCGACAAGCTCGGCGTCGCGCAGCAGCAGATGGTCGAGATTGCCAAGGCGATCAGCCAGAACGCCCGCATTCTCGTGATGGACGAGCCGACCGCGGCGCTATCCGACCGCGAGACCGAGCTGCTGTTCGCGCTGATCGCGCGGCTGAAGGCCGACGGCGTTTCCATCGTCTACATCTCGCACCGCATGGCCGAGGTGTTCGCGCTTGGCGACCGCATCACCGTGCTGCGCGACGGCCGCCGCATCGACGGCGTCAAACCGGCCGATGTCACGCCGGACCAGCTGGTACGCATGATGGTCGGCCGCAACGTCGACATGACCTATCCCCGGAATTTCGCCGACAAGCCCGGCGAGCTGCTGCTGGAAGTCAAGGGCCTGAGCGCGGCGACCGGTATCTCCGACATCAATATCGAGGTGCGCCGGGGCGAGATCGTCGGCCTGTGCGGCCTGGTCGGCTCCGGCCGCAGCGAAGTCGCGCGCGCCATCTTCGGCGCCGATCCGGTCACATCAGGCGAGATCATCTTCGACGGAAAGCCCATTTCCGGCGAGCCTGATCTTGCCGCCCGCCGCGGCATTGCGCTGATCCCGGAAAGCCGCAAGAGCGAGGGTCTCGCGCTGCTGCGCTCGGTCAGCGACAACCTCGTGGTATCCGCGCTGCGAAAGCTGTTCCCGAGCGGACTCTTCGATTCTCGAGGCGCGCAACGGACTTCCGACGCCCTGATCCGGCAATTGCGCATTGCAACGCCCAGCGCGCGTCAGACCGTCGGCCTGCTCTCGGGCGGCAACCAGCAGAAGGTCGTGATCGGCAAATGGCTGGCGGCCGGCTCGAAGCTCTTCATCTTCGACGAACCGACGCGCGGCATCGACATCGGCGCCAAGTCGGAGATCTTTGCGCTGATCGACCGCCTCGTCGCGGAAGGCGCTGCGGCGCTGATGATTTCGTCCGAGCAAATCGAGATCTGCCATGTCTGCGACCGCGCCTATGTGATGCGCGAGGGTCGCATCGCCGGGCACCTGACGCGTAACGAACTGACCGAGGAGAACATCGTGCGACTGGGGATGCATCATGCGTGAAGCCGCGGTCGTCTCGGGGTCCAACCCGCTGCAACGCATTCCCGGCGTTGCCATGGTGCTGGTGCTGCTGATCACGTTGTTCAGCGCGATCGCGCCCGGCTTCCTCTCGGTCGCCAATCTCTCCAACGTGCTGGTGCAGTCGACCATCCTGACCATGCTGGCGCTGCCGATGACGTTGATCATCATGACCGAGGGTCTGGACCTCTCGATGGGCGCAGTGCTGACGCTGACCTCGCTCTGCGTTGCGATCGTCTCTCTCGCAACCCACTCGATGCTCCTGGGCCTCGGCGCCGGCCTGCTGGTGGGTGTAGCCTTCGGCGTTGCCAACGGCTGGCTGGTCGCCATCCTAGGCATTCCACCTTTCGTCGCGACGCTCGGCACCCTCGGCATGGCGCAAGGGCTGTCGCTGATCGTCAGCGACGGCCAGAGCGTGGTCGGCATTCCCCACAGCGTGCGCGACATCTATTCGTCGACGCTGCTCGGCGTGCCCGTGCCGATCGTGATGGCGCTCGTGACCTATGCGGCGTTTCACGGCCTGCTCTATCACACCCGCTTCGGCACCTACATCTTCGCGCTCGGCGGCAATCGCGAGGCGCTGCGCTATGCCGGTCTGTCGCCGAACAGGCTGCTGATCGCGGTCTATGCGATCGGCGGCGCCATGGCCGGCATCGCCGGGCTGCTGATGACGGCGCGCATGAACTCCGGCCATCCCACGGCCGGCCTCGGCCTCGAATTCGACGCCATCGCAGCCGTCGCCGTCGGCGGTACCTCGTTCGAGCGCGGCAATGGCTGGCTGCTCGGCACCCTGCTGGGCGTCCTTTCCGTCGGCGTGCTCCGCAACGGGCTGAACCTGATCTCGCTGCCATCCTCGGTGCAGGTCGCCAGCGTCGGCGTGCTCGTCATCGTCGCGCTGTTCCTCGATGGTCTCAGGAGCCGGGCATGACCGACATCACCAAAGACGCCATGATGCCGCCCCGCTCCTTCCTGTCGCAGGATGCAATCCAGGTGTTCTATCGCCTGCTCGCGGCCCTGCTGATCTGCGCGGTGCTTGCCGTGCTCAGCGATTCCTTCCTGAGCCTCGGCAACATCCTCAACGTGCTCAGGCAGGCGAGCCTGACCTTCTTCATCGCGTCCGGCCTGACGCTGGTGGTGCTGACCGCCGGCCTCGATCTCTCCGTCGGGGCCAATGTCGCGCTGTCGGCCTGCATCGCCGGCACCGTGATTCACAAGACCGGCTCGCCGGCGCTTGGCATCCTCACCGGGCTTGCCTGCGGCGGCCTCGTCGGCCTGCTCAACGGCATCATGGTCACCGCGCTGCGCATCCCCTCCTTCATCGCCACCTACGGCATGCTCTGGGTGCTGAACGGCCTCACCTACTGGTACATGGCGGGCGAAACGCTTCACGGCTTCCCCGCCGGCTTCCGCCAGATCGGCAGCGGCTATCTGTTCGGCCTGCCGATCCCAGTCTATCTACTGCTGGTGTTCCTCGGGATCGGGACGTTCTTCGCGCAGCGGACGATCTGGGGCCAGGAGATCTATGCGATCGGCGCCAATCCGGTCGCCGCCCGGCTCTCCGGCATTCCTGTCGCGCGCCGCCTGCTGCTGGTCTACGCGGTCTCCGGCACCATGGCGGGGCTCGCTTCGATCATCTTCCTGTCGCGGCTAAATTCGGCCGAGGCCGACATCGGCGAAAGCCTGACGCTTCCCGCGATCGCGGCCGTGCTGATCGGCGGCACCTCTCTGTTCGGCGGCGTCGGCACCGTGTTCGGCACCTTCATCGGCGCGCTGATCCTGACACTGGTGCTGAACGGCATGAACCTGCTCTCGGTCAGCGCCAACTGGCAGCCGCTGGTCACCGGCATCATCGTCATTCTCGCGGTCTGGCTCGACATGAAGACCCGCCGCCGCGCGCAATGAGTTCTCAAGAAAGTCCAACAAGCAAAACGAGGGATGGAGGCAACATGAAACGGAAACTGGGTTACCTGACGCTGCCGGTGCTGATGACAGCGGCGGCATTCACGGCACAAGCACGTGCCGACGGCGAGACCATCGCCGTCTTCACCAAGAATCAGACCAACCCGTTCTTCCAGACGGTGCGGGTCGGCGCCGACAACATGGCGAAGACGCTGAACGCCAAGACGCTTCAGTACATCCCGACCAAGCCGGACTCGATCCCCGAGCAGCTCAGCCAGATCGAGGACGTGGTGGTGAAGAAACCGAGCGCGATCGTGTTCACGCCGGTCGACTACAAGGCGATGGTGCCGGGCGTCGAGAAGATCAACGAAGCCAAGATCCCCGTCGTCAACATCACCGACCGCTCCGCCGGTGGCAAGTTCCTGTCTTTCGTCGGTGCCGACGATTACAGCCTGGGACTCGAGACCGCGCGCTTCCTCCTGAAGACGCTGGGCGGAAAGGGCAACATCGTCATCATCGAGGGCGTCAAGGGCTCGCTGACCAATGTCGACCGCGTCCGCGGATTCAACGATGCACTCAAGGAGAACACGGGCGCCAAGCTCTTGGCCTCGCAGCCCGGCAACTATCAGCGGCTGCAGGCGCTTCAGGTCATGGAAAACCTGATGCAGTCCAACCCGCAGATCGACGGCGTGCTCGCTGCCAACGACGCCATGGCGGTCGGCGCAATCGAGGCGCTGGACGGTGCCAATCGCAAGGCCCAGGTGATCGGCATCAACGGCACCAAGGAGGCGATCGACGCGATCAAGTCCGGCAAGCTGCTCGCCAGCGGCGACTACAACGGATTTGCGCAAGGCTGCCTCGGCACCATGATGGCGATCCGCGCCTTGCGCAACCAGCCGGTCATCAGCGAGATCGTGCTGAAACCGACCGTCATCACCAAGGACAATTACAAGCCGTTCGACGTGCCGCTGGAGCAACGGACCTGCCCGACCTTCGAGGAAGCCGGCAAGCTCAGCGCCAAGTAAGTCCACCCCATCACGTTCGGACGGTCGCCACGGCGGCCGTCCCAAGAACTGAAGCCGAAGAAACGGAGACCACCATGCTGTTCGCCATTCACGCCGTCGACCGCGCCGGCGCGCTGCTGACCCGGCTCGCCAATTACGATGCCCACAAGGCTTTCCTGAGCGACACTTCGCGCTTCGGCGTGAAGATCGTGATGTCGGGGCCGCTCGTCTCCGACGATGGTCAAACGATGATCGGCAGCCTGTTCCTGATCGAGGCGCCAGGCCGTGGCGACGTCGAGGCTTTCAATCGCGCCGACCCCTTCGCCGCGGCCGGCATCTGGGACAAGGTCACGATCACGGGCTTCCTCCGCCGGCAGGGTTGAGGCCGGCCCCACCAAAAAATGCGAAAACAACCCCATGCACAGTAGAACAGGATTGTTTTTGCTGGCGAATTTCCGACGTAAATCTCGCCCCTCAGCTGCTCATCGCCGCAGCGCCGTCCTCGATATGACAGGCCACCCACTGCTCGGCCCCGGCGGCGCGAAGCACCGGCTCTTCGACCCGGCAGCGATCAAACACGAGCGGGCAGCGGGTGTGGAAGCGGCAGCCCTTCGGCGGATTGATCGGGCTCGGCACGTCGCCCTTGAGGATAATGGGATTGCGCTGGGCGCCAGGCTCGGGCAGCGGCACCGCCGAGAGCAGCGCCTTGGTGTAGGGATGCCTTGGCGCGGCAAAGATCTCGCGGCGCGGCGCCACCTCGACGATCTTGCCGAGATACATCACCGCGACGCGATGGGTCATGTGCTCGACGATGGCGAGGTCGTGGCTGATGAACAGCAGCGCGAGGCCAAATTCGCTCTGGAGATCCTGCAGCAAATTGACGATCTGCGCCTTGACCGAGACGTCGAGCGCTGAGACCGCCTCGTCGCACACGATCAGCTCGGGTTCGGCCGCGAGCGCGCGGGCAATGCCGATGCGCTGGCGCTGGCCGCCGGAGAACTCGTGCGGCCTGCGGTTCAGCGCCTCGCGCGGCAGGCGCACGGTGTCCATCAGGGACGTGACGCGGACCTCGAGGTCTTCGGCGGATTTGGCGAGGCCGAAATTCCGGATTGGCTCGGCCAGGATGTCGCGCACGCGCATGCGCGGATTGAGGCTGGAGAACGGATCCTGGAACACCACCTGCACACGCCGGCGCATCTGACGCATCGTACTCGGCGCGGCATCGTCGATGCGCTGACCGTCGAGGATGACCTGGCCTGAGGTGATGTCGAACAGCCGCAGAATGGCGCGGCCGACCGTCGATTTGCCGCAGCCGGATTCGCCGACGAGCGACAACGTCTCGCCGCGCGCAATCTCGAACGAAACGCCGTCCACCGCATAGACGAATTCGGTCTTTCGCCCGAAAAAGCCCTTGTTGACCGGAAAATGCTTCTTGAGGTCGTTGACCTGGAGCAACGGAGGGCTCATGCCGCGACGGCTCCCTTGGCCGCATAGTGACAGGCGGCGACGTGACGAGGGCCCTTCTCTTCGAGCCCCGGCGCATATTGGCGGCACAGATCGGTCGCAAGCGCACAGCGGCCGGCAAAGACGCAGCCGATGATCGGCTTTCTGAGATCGGGCACCTGCCCGGGAATTTCGGCGAGCCGTCTTGCCGTGCCTGTCAGCGACGAGCCGAGCCGTGGCACTGCACCGAGCAGTCCCTGCGTATAGGGATGCCGCGGCGCGCGAAACAGCTCGGCGACCGGCGCTTCCTCGACCTTGCGGCCCGCATACATCACCATGACGCGCTCGGCGATCTCGGCGACGACGCCGAGGTCGTGGGTGATCAGGATGATGGCGGCGCCGACCCGGCTCTTGAGATCCAGCATCAGCTTCAGAATCTGCGCCTGGATCGTCACGTCGAGCGCGGTGGTCGGCTCGTCGGCAATCAGAAGTTTCGGATTGCAGGCGAGCGCAATGGCAATCATCACGCGCTGACGCATGCCGCCGGAGAGCTGGTGCGGATATTCGCGCACCCGGCGCCCCGGTTCGGGAATGCCGACCAATGTCAGCATTTCGACTGCGTGCGCCTCCGCCGCCGCCTTGTCCAGGCCCTGATGGATCATCAGCGTTTCGCGGATCTGGCGGCCGACGGTGAGCACCGGATTGAGGCTCGTCATCGGCTCCTGGAAGATCATCGAGATGTCGTTGCCGCGTATCGCGCGCATCTCACGATCGGACAATTGCAGCAGGTCCCTGCCGGCAAAGCGGATCGCGCCTGCGATCCTGCCCGGCGGCTCCGGGATCAGCCGCATCAACGACATCGAGGTCACCGACTTGCCGCAGCCGGATTCGCCGACGATGGCAAGCGTCTCGCCCTCGTTGACATGGAACGACACCCCGTCCACCGCGCGGTTGATGCCGCTGGGGGTGCGGAAATGGGTCTGGAGATTCTCGACTTCGAGCAATGCCATCGCGATCAGCCCCGCACCATCAGAGGCTCTTGGCCATGCGCGGGTCGAGCGCATCGCGAAGGCCGTCGCCGAGCAAATTCACCGCGAGCACGGTGACGGACAGGAAGGCCGCCGGAAAGAACACGATGTAGGGCTTGACCTGCCACAGCGCGCGGCCCTCGGCCATGATGTTCCCCCACGACGGAATGGTGGGCGGCGTGCCCGCGCCGATGAAGGACAGGATCGCCTCGGTGATCATGGCGCTGGCGCAAATGTAGGTCGCCTGCACCAGCATCGGCGCCACCGTGTTGGGCAGGATGTGGCGGAGGATGATCATCGGCGTGCGCGTGCCGCAGGCGACCGCGGCATCCACATAAGGCTGCTCGCGCAGCGACAGCACGACGCTCCGCACGAGGCGTGAGACGCGCGGGATCTCGGCAACAGTGATCGCCAGGATGACGTTGCCGACGCTGCCGCGCGTCAGCGCCATCAGCGCGATGGCGAGCAGGATCGGCGGGATCGACATCAAGCCGTCCATGAAGCGCATCAGGATGCCGTCGGCCCAGCGGATGAAGCCGGAGACCATGCCGATGGCAAGGCCGGCCGCGGATGCGAAGATCGCGACCGACAGGCCGACCGTGAGCGAGACCCGCGCGCCGAACAGCACGCGCGAATAGATGTCGCGGCCGAGCACGTCGGAGCCGAACCAGTAGTCCGCCGAAGGCGCGCGCGTGCGTTTGGCAGGCGCGAGCGCCGTCGGATCGACCGTTCCGAGATAGGGTGCGAAGATCGCGATCAGGACCAGCGTCAGCAGCAGCGCGCCGCCGATGGCGACCGTCGGATGACCGCGCAGGAAGCCGATGAAGCCGCGCCGGATCTTGACCGGCCGAAGGATCTCCGGCAGTTGCGGCGCGAGGACGAATCCGGCCGGAAGCGCCTGCGGATTGACGGTGGTGTCGGTCAATAGCGGATCCTCGGGTCAACGAGCGTATAGATGACGTCGATCATCAGATTGACGAGGACGTAGACGAAGCTGAACAGCAGCACGATGCCCTGGATGACGGGATAGTCGCGGCGCAGGATCGCATCGATCGTGAGCCGGCCGAGGCCGGGAATCGCAAACACGCTTTCGGTGACGACCGCACCGCCGATCAGGAGCGCGATACCGATCCCGATCACGGTGACGATCGGCACCGCCGCGTTCTTCAACGCGTGAACGAACAGGATGCCGCCCTGCCCGAGGCCCTTGGCCCGCGCGGTGCGGATATAATCCTGCTGCAGCACTTCGAGCATGGTGGCGCGGGTGATGCGCGCGATCAGCGCGATATAGACGCAGCCAAGCGCGACCGCCGGAAGAATCAAATTCTCCAACCAGGGCCAGAAGCCCTGGGCCAGCGGCGTGTAGCCCTGCACTGGAAGCCATTCCAATTCGAGCGCGAAGACGTAGGCGAGCATATAGCCGACCACGAAGACGGGCAGCGAGAAGCCGAACACGGCAAAGCCCATGATGACGCGGTCGATCAGGCTGCCCGCTTTCCACGCCGCCACCACGCCGAGCGGCACCGCGACCACGATCGTGAGCAGCAGCGTGACGGTCATCAGCGACAGCGTCGGTCCGAGGCGCTGTCCGATCATCGTCGAGACCGGCAGGTTGGTGAAGATCGAGGTGCCGAGATCGCCGTGCAGGATGCGCCAGACCCAACCTCCGAACTGGATCAGGAACGGACGGTCGAGACCGAGGCTCTGCCGGATGCGCTCCACATCCTCCGGGCTCGCCTGGTCGCCCGCGATCACCACGGCCGGATCGCCCGGCGCGATATAGAGCAGACTGAACACGAACAGAGCGACGATCGCCATCACCGGCAATGTCGAGACGATGCGACGGAGGATGTAGGAGAGCATCTGGCTTCAGTGCAAGGTCATGCGGATTTCGAAACGCCCCAGAAGAACGGCAACGGCCCCTTGGCGATGCCGGAGACGTTCTTGCGCCAAGCCGTGTAGCTCAGGAAGAAGCCGGTCGGCGCATAGACGACGTCGTCCATCGCCGCCTTGTTGAGGCGACCGATGGCGGCCTTTTCCTCGTCGAGGTTCTTGGCCTCGAACCATGACGTGACTTCCTTCTCGGTACCTGCGCTGGTCGGCCAGCCGAACCAGGCCTTGTCGCCATTGGCGCGTATTGCGGTGTAGGGCGCGGGGTTGGTGCAGTCCGCGCCCGCGTGCCAGGTGTGGAACATGTTCCAGCCGCCCTGCCCCGGAGGGGTCTTCAGTGCGCGGCGGGAGCCGACCGTGCCCCAGTCGGTCGCGACGAAGTCGACGTTCATGCCGAGCTTCTTCAGCAGGTCCGCGGTCACGTCGCCCTGCGCCTTGGTGATAGGCTGATCCTGCGCGACGAGGCACGTCACCGGCTGGCCTGAATAACCGCTCTCGGCGAGCAGCTTCTTGGCCGCGTCGAGATCGCGCTTGCCCTTCAGGATCTCGCCGCCCGCCTCGGAATAGAGCGGCGTGTCCGGCGTGAAGAAACCGGGCAGCGGCTTCCAGAGCGAGTTATCGTCGCCGACGATCGCGCGCATGTAGTCTTCCTGGCTCATCGCCATCAGCACCGCACGCCGCGCCCGCACGTCGTTGAAGGGCGGGTACAGGAAATTCATACGGAACGAGCCGATATTGCCGAGGGGATCGCCGATATCTACGCTGATGTTCTTGTTCTTCTTCAGAACCGGAACGAGGTCGGCGATCGGGTTCTCCCACCAGTCGATCTCGCCGTTTTGCAGCGCTGCGGCCGCGGTGGCCGCATCCGGCATCACGATCCATTCGATACGATCGACCAGCATCTGCTTGCCGCCGGCGAGCCATGACGCCTTCTCCTGCCGCGGCGAATAGTCGGCAAATTTCTCGAACACGGCTTTCGCGCCCGGAACCCACTCGGCCTTGGCGAACTTCATCGGGCCGGAGCCGACATAATCGCCGATCTGCTTGAACGGATCCGTTTGCGCGATGCGCTCGGGCATGATGAAGGCGCACGGCGAGTTGTTCTTGCCGAGCGCATAGAGCATTTTCGGGAAGGGCTGCTTCAAAACCCATTTGAAGGTGCGGTCGTCGACGGCGGTGAGTTCCTGCTGGAGCGCCTTGATCATCAGGCCCATTGGATCGCGCACCGCCCAGCGCGTCAGGCTCGCGACGACATCCTTGCTCAGCACCGGCTCGCCATCGTGGAACTTGAGGCCGGGCCGCAATTTGAAGGTCCAGGTCGTGCCGTCGTCGCTAACCTGCTCGGACTCGACCATCTGGCGCTGCGGCTGCAGCGAGGAATCGATGCCGTAAAGCGTGTCCCAGACCAGCGCCGCAGCATTGCGCACGACATATTGCGTGCCCCAGATCGGATCGAAATTGGCGAGATTGGCCTGCGGCACGAAGCGCAGGGTGCGGGCAGAAGCGCCTTGCGCGATCGCCGGGGCCGAGACGCCGGTCAATGCCAGACCGCCCGCGCCGGCCAGTCCCTTCAATACGGTCCTGCGATCCATGAAATCCTCCCAGTAGTGCCGTGATGCCGGCCGTATTTGGCCAAGAGCAGGTGAAACCAGAGCCCATTAGCGTGCAAATGGTATGCCACTAACCGGGCCTTCCAGCGGGTTCTCATCGGGATTTCGACCGGCCCAGGCTTCAAAGCGCAACCGCCAGCGCCGGCCCGGTGTCGATATGCGGGATCGCCTCGACCAGCTTGCGCGTGTAATCGGTCTTCGGGTTGTCGAACAGCGCCCGGCTCTCGCCCTGCTCGACGATTCCGCCGTTGCGCAGCACGATGGTGCGGTCGCAGAGCATGCGCACGACATTGAGGTCGTGGCTGACGAACAGCAGCGCGATGTCGTTCTCGCGCCTGAGGCGGTCGAGCAGCTGTAGCACCACCGCCTGCACCGAGACGTCGAGCGCGGCGGTCGGCTCGTCCAGCACCAGGAGCCGGGGCCGGCACGCGATAGCGCGGGCAATGCCGACGCGCGCCTTCTGGCCGCCAGAGAGCTGATGTGGGAAGCGCGGCAGCAGATCCAACGGCAATCCCACCCGCTCGGCGCATTCCTCCACCCGTTTGCGTAGCGCGTCGCCGGCCCGCATTCCGTCGAGCCGCAGCAGCGGATGGGCGATACAGTCGAACGCCGTGAAGCGCGGATTGAGGCTCTCGTTCGGGTCCTGGAAGACCATCTGAATGTCTTTGCGCAAGCGCGAGCGGTGAAAGTCGCGCGACGCGATATGGCCGATCGACTGCCCGTCGAACACGATGTCGCCTTCGCTGGGATCGATCAGCCGGCAGATCATCCGCGACGTCGTGCTCTTGCCGGAGCCGGATTCGCCAACCAGCCCGACGCTCTCGCCGCCGGCCATCGTCATCGAGAAATCCGCGACCGCCGCCGAGCCCTCATCGAAGCGCTTGGCGAGCTTGCGCACCTCGAGCAGCGGCGGCGTCCCATACGCAGGCTCCTGCCTCGGCTTGCCGAGCACTGCCGCGTAGCCCTCCCGCTCCTCCTCCGTCACGAGGTCTTCGATCCGCGACGTCGACGTCGGCGACGCCGCGACCAGGCGCCTGGTATAAGCGTGCTGCGGCGTGCTGAAGAGTGTCCTGGAACTGGCCTCCTCGACGATGCGGCCGCGTTCCATCACGGCGATGCGGCGGCAATAGCGCGCCGCGAGCCCGAGATCGTGCGTGATCAGAATCGTCGCCATGCCGCGCGCGGCGGCAATGTCCGCCAGCAGATCCATCACAACTTTCTGAGTGGTGACGTCGAGGCCGGTGGTCGGTTCGTCCGCGATCAACAGCGCCGGATTGCAGGAGATCGCGATCGCGATCATGACGCGCTGGCACATGCCGCCGGACAGCTCGTGCGGATAGGCGTTCATCCGCGCCTCCGGTTCGCGGATCTGAACGGCGCGCAGCAGGTCCAGAGCTTCGCTCCGCGCGGCCTCTTTCGAGATGCGCTTGTGGGTGAGGATCGCGTCCGCGATCTGCAAGCCGATCGCCCGGATCGGATTCAGCGCGGCCCGCGGGTTCTGGAAGATCATCGACATCGCGGCGCCCTGGAGCTGACGGAGGTCGTCTCCCCCAAGCTTTGTCACGTCCTGTCCGCGAAACACGATCTTGCCGCCGGTGACGCGGCCGGCCGCGTCGAGCAGCCGCGTCGTGGCAAAGCCGGTCACCGACTTGCCCGAGCCGCTCTCGCCGACGAGGCCGAGCATCTCGCCCTTCTCGACCGTGAGCGTCACGCCGCGCACGGCCTCGACCATGCCGCGTCGCGTCGAGAACGCGACGTGGAGGTCGTCGATCCTGAGCAGGGCCTCGCTCATGTGCGCATGCGGGGGTCGAGAATGTCCCGCATCCCGTCCCCGAGGAGATTGAAGCACAGCACGGCCATCATTAGCGCCAGGCCCGGGAAGGCCACCAGCCACCATCGCCCCGTCGAGATGAAGCGCGCGCCTTCCGCGACCATGATGCCCCATTCCGGTGTCGGCGGCTTGACGCCGAGACCGATGAAGGACAGGCCCGCGGCATTGAGAATGGCCCAGCCGAGGTTGAGCGAGATCTGCACCGCCATCGCCGGCAGGATATTCGGCAACAGGAAGCGCAGCACCACCGAGAAATGGCTCTCGCCGCAGGCGCGCGCCGCCTCCACCCAGCCGACATTGCGGCGGACATTGACCTCGGCCCGCGCGAAGCGGATGTAGAAGGGAAGATTGATGATCGCGGTCGCGATCACGATGTTCTCGATCCGGTTGCCGAGCGCTGCGACCATGGCCATCGCCAGCACGAACAGCGGAAAGGCCATCATCACGTCGACGAAGCGGCCGACGCCACGATCGAGCCGGCCACCGGCATAGCCGCAGAACGAGCCGACCACAGCACCGATCGCGAAGGAGATGCCGACTGCCGAGACCGCAATCGCAAGATCGAGACGCGCGGCGATGATGAGACGGCTGAACACGTCGCGTCCGAGCTGATCCGTGCCGGCGATGTGCGCCGCGCTGGGCGGCAGCAGGGCTTCCGAGACGTTGGAAGCCACGGGATCGTAAGGCACGATCCACGGCCCGACGATCGCAACCAGCACGAACAGGAGCACGCCGGTCGCCGCAATTGCGGTGAGCGGGTTGCCGCGCAGAATCCAGACCGAATGGCGGAGCGTTGCGCTGGTCATCCGATCGACACCCTGGGATCGGCGATGCCGTAGCAGATATCGACGACGAGATTGACCAGCACGAAGATGCCAGCCATCAGCAGCACGAACCCCTGCACCGGCGCATAGTCGGAGGACAGCAGCGCATCGAGCGCATAGGAGGCAACGCCGGGCCAGGAGAACACCTTCTCCACCAGCACGTTGGCGCCCAGCATGGTCGAAAACACGATGCCGGCGATGGTGATGACGGGAAGGATGGCGTTCCGCAGCGCATAGGTGACGACGACCTTGTGCCAGGACAATCCGACCGAGCGCGCGGTGCGCACGAAGTCGCTGCCGAGCGAGACGAGCATCGAGGCCCGCGTGATCCGCGCCAACGGCGCGATCACGAACAGCGCCATGCTCACCGCCGGCAGGATCAGCTGCCGACAGGCCGTCCACCAGCCCTCGATATCGCCGGCGAGCAGGAAATCGATCGAGAGAAAACCGGTGCGCTGCGGCGGCAGCGAGGTGAAGACGTCGATCCGCCCGGTCGGATCGGGTGCGAGCCCGAGCAGATAGTAGAAGACATAGACCAGCAGCAGGCCCGACACGAAGGTCGGCACGCAGACGCCGAGCGCGCAGAACAGCCGCACGCCGTGATCGACGACCGATCCCGGCCGCAAGGCCGCGAGCACGCCGAGCGGCACCGCCGCAATCAGCGCGATCAACAGCGCGGTGAAGGTGAGCTCGAGCGAGGCCGGCAACCGCTCGCGCAGATCCTTCAACACCGGCTGCCCGGTCATCATGGAACGGCCGAGATTGCCGCGGCCGATATCGGAGAGATAGAACACGAGCTGCTCCGGCACCGATTTGTCGAGCCCCATCTGCTTGCGGATCTGCTCGATCTCCTCCTTGCCGGCATTAGGCCCCGAGGCGAAGAACACCGCGGGGTCGCCGGGCAGGACGCGCATCAGCAAGAAGGTGAAGACCAGCACACCGAACAGCGCCGGCAGCGACGACAGAAGCCGCCTGCCCGCCCGCACCATTGTTGCACCAAGACCAGTCATGACCTTCCAGAGCTCCCTTCGGCTGACGCCATCACTTGCGGCTGATGTCGCGATAGTCGACCTGGCGGTGGAACTCGTAGGTGTAACCCTCGATCGACGACGCCATCACCGCATCCTGGTTCGGCTGCCACAGCATGATTTGCGGCATCAGGTCGGCATGCATCGCGTTGAGCTTGCGACCGTCCTCTTCGTACTTGGCCTTGTCCGGCTCGAACCGGGCTTCTTGCGCGATCGCGGCGAGATCAGGATTGTTGATCGAAGAGTAGTTCCAGCGCTGATTGCCGGTGTAGAAGTTGCGGTAGAAATAGTCCGTGGACGGCAGCCAGGCGACAATGCCCTCGGTGAAGAAGGGCAGCTTCTTCTCGTTGATCTGCGTCGACATCTGCGCATCCGGCAGTTTCTGGATGTCGACCTTGATGCCGATCTTGCCGAGCGATTCCTTCACCAACGCGGCCATCGGTTCGGCGGTCGAGGCCTGGCCGACATTGAAGCTGAAGGTGGTCGAGAAGCCTTCGGGGAGCCCGGCGGCCTTGAGATATTCCCTGGCCTTGTCGAGATCGAGCTTCACCGGCTGCTGGAACGGATAGATGCCGTTCAGCGGCTTGCCGTCCGGCCAGCTCGCGCCGTACAGCGGCGCGCCGCGACCGAACAGAGCGGCCTTGAACATGTCGTCATAGGGCAGCGCAAAGGCGATCGCGCGGCGGACATTGACGTTGTCGAAGGGCGGGATCTGGTTGTTCATCGAGACGAACGTGATCGAATTGTACTGCGGCGTCGAGATCACCTTGAGCTTGCCCTTGGCCTCCAGCGACTGCACGTCGCTGGCCTGGAGATCGACCACGAGATCGGCATCGCCGCGCTCGACCAGATTGGCGCGGGTCGCCGGCTCCGGCACCGACTGGATGATCACGCGCTTGAAGGAGGCCGGCTTGCCGGGCGAGCCGCGGTTCCAGGCCTCGTTGCGCTTGACGATCACCTGCTCGCCCGGCTTGAAGGTCTCGATCATATAGGCGCCACTCCCGGCGGTGTTCTCCTTCAGCCAGGCGGTGGCCCAGGGATCATCTGCGGTGGCGTGCTGCTTCGCCAGCTTCGAATTGATGATCATGGGGTAGACGGTGGCGAGGTTCGGCAGCGCGAGCTTGTCGGGCTTGGGCAACGTCACCTCGATGGTGAGAGGATCGATCACCTTGAACTGATCGGCCGACGTCAGCGAGCCCGTGAGCAACTGCGCCTTGCCGAGGATCGGTGCGGTGACGCAGCGATCGAGCGACCATTTGACGTCCTCGGCCGTGACAGGCGAGCCGTCCTGAAACTTGGCGTCCTTGCGCAGGCGGAAGGTGAGCTTCAACCCGTCGGGACTGACATCGTAGGATTCGGCGAGTTCGCCGGTGATCTTGTCGAGATCGAACACCCATTTGCCATTGAGCTGCTTGCGGCCGAACGCCACCAGCCGGTCATAGGTGCTCATGCTCAGCGCGAAGGATTCGCGGGTCGAGCCTGGGATGTTGGGATCGAGCGTGTTGACGGATGCGCCGGTGACATAGCGCAGCGTTTCCGCCCTGGTCTGCGCCTGCGAAGGCGCGGCGGCAATGAGCAACAACGCAGTGGTGGCGAGGACGCGGGGCGCCAGCCTGAAAGACACAAAACGCATTCGTTTTCCCCAAGTTTTCGACAACAACGCCAGCAAGGCAGATCCAGAAGGAAGCAAGTTGCGCGCCAGTCTCATGGGCGCCGTCGCGGCGCTTCGTTGCGGCAGTGCATGGATCATCATTGCAATTCCCCGCTGTTTCGCGCAGGCCGCGTGACCACGGCCTGCGGCACGTCGTAGGCGCTGAGCGAGGCCCAGTGCCGTTCGACATCGGCGCGGAACAGGCCGCGCGTCAGGCCGTGGACCAGCTTCGGCACAGCCGTCGTCATCGCGTTGATCGACGATCCCGACGGACCAAAGCTCATGGTCGAGGCGATGGCAAAGAGATGGATGTCGGAGATCCACGGCGTCTCGCCTGCTACGCGCTCGGTGAATGCGTAATCGTCGGCGAGATAGGGAAAGCGGCCGAGCCGCGCGTTACGCTCGTTGTCCGGCGGCTGATAGCGGTCGGCCCAGGTCGCGATGTTTCCGACGAAATTGGAGAGCTCGCCGCGCGCGGCAAAGTTCATGTCGATGCCGGTGCCGCAGATGACGAAGTCCGCGGCGATGGTGCCGCGCGGCGTCTGCAGTTCAACACCGTCGGCGGTCTGGAGCGCGGCTTCGAGCGGCGCCCCCTCGTGCAACGTGAAATTGGCGTGGCGCGCGCAGCGGTCATAGGTTGCTTGCGGGAAGCCTTCACGCATTTCGAGGATTGTGCGCATGAAGCGCCAGCGCCAGGCGTCGTCGAGATCGCTGAGATGGCGAAGGAAGCCGCGAAAGGTCAGCCAGCGATAGGGCTGGATCACCTGGATCTGCGCGCGGCGGCACAGTAGATGCACCTCTGCGGCGCCGGCCTCGAGCGCAGTTGCCGCATTGTCGAAGGCCGATGCGCCGGCACCGATCACGGCAACACGCTTGCCGCGGAGTTTTTCGAAATCGATGTCGTCGGCGACGGTTGCGACAAGGCTGGACGGAAGCTGACGAAGCGGCTCAGGGATCATCCAACCGCCCATGCCTTCCTGCCCCGTCGCCAGCACGATCTTGCGGGCATAGAGCACCTCGATCGCGTCGGCCCGCTTCACGCGCGCGGCGAGCAGGCCATCGGCCGCCGGCGCAATCTCCAGAAGCTCGCAAGCATTGCGCACCGGCAAGCCGATCGTGCGCCGCAGCCAGAGCAGATAGTCCGCCCAATGCTCTCGGAGGATCAAGTTCAGCGTCTGCCAGCTCTCCTTTCCGAAGCGGGCTTCATGCCAGGACTGATAGGTCAGGCTCGGGATATCGAGGTCGGGCCCCGTATAGTCCTTCGGGCTGCGCAGCGTGGGCATGCGGGCATAGGTCCGCCACGGACCCTCCATCCCCTCCTCGGCCTTGTCGAGCAGCAGGATGTTGCCGACGCGCGAGCGCATCAGGCCGAAGCCGATGGCGATGCCGGACTGGCCGGCGCCGACGATGAGCACGTCCAGCGCAGCGTTGCCATCCGGCCCGATCTTCGGTTCGAGCCAGGCGGCGTGGGGATGCGCGATCATGGCGAGATCGGCGCGAACGTCCGCTTCGAGATGTGTCAGCGCATCACTCATGCCGCGAGCCACCCCCCGTCGACCACCATCACCGTGCCGGTCGTGAACGAAGACGCATCGCTCGCCAGATGCAATGCGGTCTGCGCGATCTCTTCAGCCACGCCGAACCGCTTCATGGCATGCCGGTTGCGCGAGGCTTCGCGCACCTCGTCCGAATTGGCATGCCGGGCAAAGCTGCGGCGAAGCATCGGCGTATCGATTGCGCCCGGCGCGATGGCGTTGACGCGAATACCGTCGGTGGCGAAATCCACCGCCATCGTCCGCGTCAGGCTGACAATGGCGCCCTTGGCGGCGATGTAGGCGCTGTTGCCCTTGCCGCCGGCGATCGCAAGCTGCGAGGCCAGCGTGATGATCGATCCGCGCTCCTGCTGCTGCATCTGCGGCACCGCAGCCCGCGCCCATAGCCAGGTGCCGCCGACATTGGTGCGGAACACCGCGTCCCAGTCGTCCACGCTCGTCGTCAGCACCGTGCCGCCGACGGAGAATCCGGCCGCGGTCATCAGGATGTCGAGCCGGCCGAGCCGGGACACGACATCGCCGACAACGGTTTCAGCGAAGCTGGCTTCACCGACATCGCCGATATGCGTCGTACCCTCGCCCACCAAGCGCAGCGTCTCTTCGAGCCCCGCGGCGTCGCGATCGACCAGAGCAAGTCGCGCCCCCTCTTCCGCGAACAGCTTGGCACTGGCCCGGCCGATGCCCGAGCCCGCGCCGGTGATGATGGCCGTGCGCCCCTGCAGCCGCATGTCAGATCGCCTCCTTCTGCTGCATCCACCAGGCGCTCATCGCAGCCGCCGACTCGGTGCAGCCGAACCGCGCGCGCCAGCCGAACTCATCGGCCATCCGCGCGACCGACATCGGCGCCCGATCCCCACCGTGAAGCTTGATGGAGGTACTTTCACCAGGTGCCGCCAGCCGGCATTGCAGGCCGGGATGCAGAGCCGCAAAAGCCTCGCCCCATTGCAGCGCAGACCAGGCCGCGCCGCTGGAGATGTTGTAGAGCCGGTGGCGCGGCCGCTCGGCTTCGATCAGCAGTGCCACGGCCTCGGCGGCGTCGGGCGCGTAGGTCCAATCCTTGATGCCAGGCGCGGGGAGAAGGGCGGGCTCGCCGCGTGCGAACGCGGCGAGGATCTGGAACTGGAGACTCGGCGTGTCCCGCACCGACGTGGCCCGTTCCCAGGGACCGAACACCGCGCTCAGTCGCACGCTCAGAAAATCGCCGCCGAAAAGTTCGGCATGGCGCGCTACGGAGCGCTCCGAAGTGAACTTGCTGATGGCGTAAAACGAGACGGGATCGCAGGGCGTTTCTTCATCCAGCACCGAAACGCGTTGGCCCGCAGCGCCATAGGCCGACGCCGACGATAGATTGACGACGCGGCGAACGCCATGGCGGATCGCAGCTTGCAGGACCGGAATCTGGGCCATGACGTTGATCTCGAGAACGTGCGCCGGCGATGCCCGTTCGAGGTCGTCACCCGCGGTAACCGCGGCGCCCAGCACGATCGCATCGCAGCCCTTTGCGATAAGGGCGTCGATGGCCTCTCCGTCCGTGATGTCCCCCTGCAGGGTTTTGAGCCGTGCTCCGTAATCGGCAAGAGATCGCTGCGCGGACGGCGGCAGCGGCGCACGATCATACAGCGTCACCTCGTGCCCGCGCGCAAGCAGTGCCTCCGCAACATTGAGGCCGACAAAGCCGGTGCCGCCGAAGATGATGATCTTCATCGCGCGCGATCCGCCGTCACAACAGCTTTGCTCCGAAATTCCGTTCCGGATCCATGTCGGCCACGAGCCGTCCAGTCGGCTTTGCCGCCTCGCCGCCGCTGCGTGCCAGGAACTTTCCGCTGCCTGCACTCGCGAGGCACTTGTTGCCATCGATGACCACCCGGCCGCGCGACAGCACCGACACCGGCCAGCCCTTCAGCTTGCGGCCCGCAAACGGCGTGTAGCCGGTGAGGTCGTGCATCATCTCGTCCGCAATCGTGACCTCGCGATCGGGATCCCAGATCGCGATATCGGCATCGGCGCCGACCGCGATCGAGCCCTTGCGCGGGTGCAGATTGTAGATCTTGGCCGGCGCTGTGGAGGTCAGCTCGACGAACTTCTCCAGGCCGAGTCGCCCCTTCGACACCATCGCGTCGAACAGCAGCGGCAGCCGCAGCTCCAGTCCGGGCAGACCGTTCGCAACCTGCTTGAAATTCGGATTGGGACCGGCGCGTAGCTTGCCGGTCTCGTCGTAGCGATATGGCGCGTGATCCGACGAGATGGTCTGGAGATCGCCGAGCGACAGCGCCTGCCACAGCGCCTCCTGGTCCGCGTGCGTGCGCGGCGGCGGGCTGCACATCCATTTGGCGCCTTCGGAGCCGGGCTTGTCGAGATCGTTGGCGGTCAGGAACAGATATTGCGGACAGGTCTCCGCGAACACCTTCAGCCCCTGCCCGCGGGCGTCACGGATCACCTTGGCGCCTTCGGCGGTCGAGACGTGGAAGATCATGATCGGCTGGTCGATCAGCGCCGCCATGCCGATCAGCCGGGTGAAGGCTTCGGCTTCCGAGACACGGGCATGGCTGACGGCGTGGTATTTCGGCATGGTGTAGCCGCGTGCGAGCAGACGCTTGACCATCCAGGCGATGATGCCGTGATTTTCGGCATGGGCGCACAGCATCGCGCCGGACTGGCGCGCGGCGAGGAGGATGTCGAGCAGCGGCTCGTCATCGACCTTGAGCCGGTCATAGGTCATGAAGATCTTGATCGAGGCGTGGCCCTGCTTCACGAGCGCCGGAATGTGCTCGTCGACCGTCTCCTTGGTCGCATCCGCAATGATCATGTGAAAGGCATAGTCGATCACCGCGCCCTTCTTTGCCAGCGCGTGATAATCCTCCACCACCTGCGGCAGCTTCATCCCGACATGCTGCGCCGCGAACGGGATCACCGTGGTGGTGCCGCCGAAAGCGGCAGAGACGGTCGCACTCTCGAAGGTGTCGGCGTTCATGATGCCGGCAGCCGACAGCTGCTCGATATGGGCGTGGCTGTCGACGCCGCCGGGCAGCACCAGTCTGCCGCGCGCGTCGATTTCGCGCTTGGCCGCCGGAAGCCCGCGGCCGATTGCTGCGATGGTCTCGCCGGAGATGGCGACGTCGGCCTCGAACACATCGGTCGTGGTCGCAACGCGTCCGCCGCGGATGATCAGGTCGCAAACTGGTTCAGTCATGAGGCACTCCGTGATAGGCTGGCAGCACGTGATCGCAACTTCGTGGAAAGACCACCATGCCCAGGCCGCGCATTCTCATCATCAATCCGAACTCCAACCCTGCGGTCACGCAAGGGCTGGAGGACGCGCTGAAGCCGCTCGGCTTCGAGGGCGGCCCCGAATTGGTCTGCCGGTCGCTGGCCGAGGGGCCGTTCGGCATTGAAAGCCAGGCCGATGTCGACGGCGTCGCGATGCCGCTGCGAAAACTGGTCGAGGGCGACAACAGTTCGGCGGCTTTCGTCATCGCCTGCTACAGCGATCCCGGCCTTCAGGTCTGTCGCGAGGGCACCGACCGTCCGGTGTTCGGCATCGCAGAGTGCGGCGTGCTGACGGCGTTGGCCCGCGCCGAAACCTTCGGCGTCATCGCAATCGCGCAGCGCTCGATCCCGCGCCACATGCGCTATCTCCGACAGATGGGGCTGACCAATCGCCTCTCCGGCGAACGCCCGCTCAACATGAGCGTCGCGGAAACCGCGTCCGGCGAAGGCACGCTGGCAAGAATGATCGAGGTTGGCCGCGCGCTGCGCGACGAAGACGGCGCCCGCGCCATCGTGATGGGCTGCGCCGGCATGGCGCGCCATCGCCGTCCGCTGGAGGACGCGCTCGGCATTCCCGTGATCGACCCGACACAGGCGGCCGTCACCATGGCGCTGGGAACGGTGCAGTTCTCGGCTCACTAGGCGTCCTTCAGCTCTTTGGCGGCCTGCCGCGCACGCCATTGCGCATGGCTCTCGCGCGTCAGCGAAAAAACATCCCATCGGCGTCATTTCTCCGGCGGCGGCACCGCACCGGTTTGGCTGGTGATCAGGCCGTAATGCTCGATCCGGCGATGCTGCGCGAAATTGAAGATCGTGGTCTTGCCGAAATTTGTGGCATCGAGATCGCAGGGATGGACCAGAAGCTCGTCGTCCTCAGTCAGGGCTTCAGCGACGATCTCGCCGTTGGGATCGACGATCAGGCTGCCGCCGAACAGCGGGTGGCCATCCTCGTTGCCGGCCTTGGCCACCGCGACGACCCAGGTCGAATTCTGATAGGCACCGGCCTGCACGGAGAGGCGGTTGTGGAACAGGCGCTTCTCGACACCCTCCTCGCTCTTCTCCGCATTCACGGACGGCGTATTGTAACCGATCAGCACCATCTCGACGCCCTGCAGGCCCATCACGCGATAGGTTTCCGGCCAGCGCCGGTCGTTGCAGATGGCCATGCCGATGATGCCACCCAGCTCGCGCCAGACATTGAAGCCGAGATCGCCGGGTTCGAAATAGCGCTTCTCGAGATGCTGGTGCGAGCGCCCGGTGTCGTACTCCACATGGCCCGGCAGATGGACCTTGCGATATTTGCCGACGATCTTGCCGGACTTGTCGGTGAGAATTGCCGTGTTGAAGTGGTGACCGTCCGGTGTCAGCTCCGCATAGCCGAAGTTCATGGCCATCTGGTGCTGCGCCGCGCGCTCGAACAGCGGCTTGGTTGCCGCGTTCGGCATCTCGCGCTCGAACCAGATGTCGGCCTCGGCGCGATCCTCCGAATACCAGCGCGGGAAAAACGTCGTCAACGCCAGTTCCGGATAGACAATCAGGTCGGCGCCTTTTGCTTTCGCCTCGTCCATCAGCGCGATCATGCGCTTGACCACGACCTCGCGGCTGTCGGCCTTCTGGATCGGGCCCATCTGGGCGGCGGCAACATTGACGATACGCATCAGCGATTTCCCGGTGATCTCTTGGACGAAGCGAAAGCTTCAACGATTTGCCGGCGCGTGCAGCATAACGCAGCATCGCCGAAGGTTTCCAGCCGGATAGGCCGGACAGTCTGCGTGGCGTGACCGGCGCTCATCGGTGCTCCTCGTCGGCAACATCGAGGCCATGGTCGAGCGCGTCCAGAAGCTTGTCCGCCTCGCGCTCGGAGATGACGAGCGGCGGTGCCAGGAACAGCGAGGTCTGCTCGCCGCTGGTTCCGATCACCGCGCCGGCCTCCAGCGCACGCTCCGCCACGCGCGAGGCGATCGGCACTTCGGTGGTGTCGGCATGCCAGGAGCGCCAGTCCGGTCCGTGCAACTCCACCGTCCAGTGCAACCCCTGCCCCGCCACGCGCTGCACGCTGTGATGTTTCCGCGCGATCGCGAGCAGGCGGCGACTGAACAGCTGTTCGAGGCTCTTCACATGATCGAGAATCTTCTCCTCCCTGATGACCTTCAGGTAGGCGCTCACCGCGGCCATGCTGATCGGATGACCGCGCAAGGTGCCGTAGTTCTGCCAGCTCGTGCCTTTCAATCGCTCGACGATCTCTTTCGACACGACGACCGCCGCGACAGCGGCCGCACCGCCGCCGAGCGACTTTCCGAGCGTCACGATGTCCGGGCGAGTTTCGGCGCCCTGAAACGCAAACCAACGCCCGGCGCGGCCGGCGCCGGTGACGACCTCGTCGGCGATCCAGTACGAGCCCGCCTGTCGCGCACAGCGGGCCACCTGGTCCTGATAGGCGCCGTCGTAATAGATGCCGCCCTGGGTGTAGTCGATGATCGTCGCCGCCGTATCCGACAGCAGGCGCGCGGCGTCGGCCAGATATTCGCTCGGCGGCCTGTTGTTGGCCGGCCCACCGTAGATCGCGCCATCCGGCGCCGGCAGGATGCGCACCGGCGCCATCGGCGCCGGCAGCCTCGACCCTCCTGAATGCACCGCAAGGCCACCGTGCCATTGCGGCTGCACGGTCATGCTGCGCGACAGGCCCGTAATGCCATGATAGGCACGCTCGCGCGTCGCCAGCGCCGAACGCTGCGTCAAGGCCTGGCAGAGCGACAGCGCCATGTCGTTGGCCTCGCTGCCGCTGATGCAGAAGCGCACCGCGCCGACCCATTCCTCTTCGCCGCCGAACGCCGTCGCCATCAGATCATCGGCGGCCTGCTCGCGGCCGACCCAGGTCCAGCCCTCGTTGACGACGGGTGTATCGGCGGCGCGGCGGATCGCCTCCACCATCGCAGGGTGCCGATGGCCGAGACCGCCACCGGTGTTGCTGCCGTCGATGAGCTTGCGGCCGTCCGCAAGATGAAAATAGACGCCTTCGCCGCCGACCACGGCCATGGGCGCGCTGTCGCCCGCGTTCAGCCCGGTTCGCAACAATTTACTCATCGTAATCCCCTCACTCCGCGGCTTCAGCGCCGTAGCCGCCGCCGCCGCAAGTCTCGACCGTGACGAGATCGCCTTGCTGCAGCACAAGGTTGGATTTGCCGTCGATCGCGACGTTTGCGCCCTGCCTGACGAGCGAGATGCGACAGGCCTTGCCGGGTTCGCCGCCCTGCATGCCGAACGGCGGAATCACCATGCGCTCGATACAAGTGGTCAGATGCATCGATGGAGCGAGAATGCGGTAAGCACGAACGACGCCATCGCCGCCGCGGTGGGCGCCGGCGCCGCCGGATTGCCGGCGAATGGCCTGCTGCTCGAGGCGGATCGCGTAGTTCGCCTCGATCACCTCGACCGGCGTGTTCGAGGTGTTGGACAGATGGACCCGGGTCGCCGAGATGCCGGCCCGGTCATGCCGCGCGCCTTCGCCGCCGCCGTGGACCTCGTAGAGCATCTTCCAGGAACCGTCCTGCCGCGGCTGCGCAAAGAACAGGACGCCCGCGGTGGTCGCGCCGCCCGCGGACAAGCGCTCGGGAATGGTGTCCTGCATCGCGCGGAAGATCGCATCGACGATGCGCATCGACGTCTCGTGGTTGCCTGCGGCGACCGACGCCGACCATCCCGGTTCCAGGATCGAGCCCGGGCGCGTAATGATGGTCAGGGGACGGAGCGCGCCGGCATTCTGCTGCATGTCGCGCCCGCTCATGATGCGCGCGGCATAGGCGACGGCCGAGCGCGCCATAAACGGCGTCGTGTTGCAGAAATTCGAGACGCGGTCGCAACTCCCCGAAAGGTCAAAGGTCGCCTCGTCGCCGGCAATGGTAATCCTGACGTGGATACGCGCGGGCGCGTCGTTCACGCTGCCGTCGTCGAGATGGTCCTCGCCTTCGTAGATCCCGTCCGGCAACGCGCGTAACGCCTCGCGCATCTCGATTTCGGAGAGATCGTGCAGGCGCGACTGCGTCGCTTTGAACACCGCCTTGCCGTGCTCGCGGCAGAGATCGACGATGCGCCGCTCGCCGGCCTTGGTCGCCGCGATCTGCGCGAGCAGATCGCCCTCGCAAGATTCCGCGTCCCGAACATTCGCCTTGAGCAATTGCACGATCGGCGCGTTGACGCCAGCTGCCGTCGCAATCAGCACCGGCGGAATGCGCATCGCCTCCTGGAACGTGTCGATGGCTTTCGCAAAATAGCTGCCGGGCCAGGTGCCGCCGATATCGGGCCAGTGCGCGAGGCTGACCGCGAACGCCACGATCTCGCCGTCGACGAAGACAGGGCGCACGACCTTGACGTCGTTGAGATGATTGCCGCCGAGCGCACCGACATTGTAGATCAGCACGTCGCCGTCGTTCAGGCTGTCGCGCGGCACCACCTTCAGCAGTTCGGGGACCGTGTAAGCCATCGCGCCCAGATGGATCGGGATGTCGCGGCCCTGCCCGACCAGGTCTCCACGACCATCCGTGATCGCCGACGACAGATCGCCGGCCTCGCGCAGCAGCGGCGAGCGCGCCGAGCGCGTCATCACCAGGCTCATCTCCTCGGCCGCAGCCGAGAGCCCGTGCCTGATGACCTCGACGACGAACGGATCGAGCTTCATGCGGCCCTCCGCGTCAGGAACAGATTGCCTGAAACATCCGGCCTTGCCTGCCAGCCCGGCGGCACCACCACCGTGGACCAGGCGTCTTCGATGATGGCCGGGCCGCGGACGGTGTCGGTCATCGCGGCGCGGTCGATGATCGCAGTCTCGATCTCATGCAGGCCGTCGAACGAGCAGGTGCGCGTCCCTGAGGAGACCGCCCTCACCGCGGTCGCCGGCCGGCGCACGACGGTCGTGGACGGCCGGCGCGCCTGGACCCGCACGGATTCGATGACGCAGGGTTCGCCGGTCGCATAGCCGAAGAGTTCGTGATGTCGCGCCAGGAAATCCTGCTTGAGCCTGGCGATCTCGAGCGGCAGCGCGAGCGGGACCGGAATGGCGTCGTTCTGCGCCGCGTAGCGCATCAAGGCCACCAGTTCGACCTGGATCTCCGACTTTGCTACGCCATTGGCGATCAGCGGCGCCGAGGCATCGTCGATCAGCGTACCGATCCGCTCCGACACGCGCGCAAGGTCGATGCCATCGAGACCAGCGCGCAAGGTCTGCTGCTGCAGGAAGCTGAAATCGGCGGTGAGACAGCCCAGCGCCGAGAACGCGCTCGATGCGCTGGGCACGACGACCTCTGCAATCCCATAGAGATCGGCGAGCCCTGCGGCATGCATGGGGCCGCCGCCGCCGAAGGCCAGCAGCGTGCAGTCGCGCCCGTCAATACCGCGCTCGACCGTGACGCGGCGCAGCGCGCGGGCCATCGTCGCGTTGGCGACCTTGATGATGCCGAGCGCCGTTTCGGTCAGGCTCAGTCCCAACGCCTGCGCGATCGGCGCGATGACGCGCTTGGCCGCCTGGACGTCGATCCCGATGCGGTCGCCAAGCTTCGTTTCGGGGTTGAGATAGCCGAGCACGGCGTTGGCGTCGGTGATGGTTGGTTCGGTGCCGCCGCGGCCGTAGCAGGCCGGACCCGGCTCGGAACCGGCACTCTCCGGGCCGACGGTCAGGCCACCCGGACCGTTGCGCACGATCGATCCGCCGCCCGCCCCGATGGAATGAACCGCGAGCATCGGCTGGCGCAGCGGCTTGTCGCCGAGCATGCGGCCGTCGGTCATCTCGGCCCGGCCGTCGACGATCAGGCACACGTCCGTCGTGGTGCCGCCCATGTCGAAGGTCAGCATGCGCGGCGTGCCGAGCTGGCGCGCGATGCTGACCGACGCCGAGACGCCGGCGGCCGGGCCCGACATCGCCATCACAAGCGGGCGACGCTTCACCGCAGAGATCGGGATCATCGCGCCGGCGGAATGAAACACCTGCAAGCCGGGGCCAATCGGCAGCCGCTGCTCGAGCTCGCTGAGATACTCCACCGCAATAGGCATCGCGGCGGCGTTGAACACGGTCGCCGATGTCCGTTCGTATTCGCGCGCCTCGGGATTGACCTCGTGCGACAGCGAGACATGGGCGACGACGTCCTTGAGCCGCTCGCCCAGCATCTTCTCGTGCACGGGATTGGCATAGGCGTGAAGCAGAGCCACCGCAACGCTCTGAACGCCGGTCTGCTTCAGCCAGGCAACCAGGCGCTCGATCTCCGCTTGCTCCAGCGGCTTCAGTACCTGCCCCTCGTGATCGAGGCGCTCAGCGAGCCCGAAGCAGCGCTCAGGCGGCACGAGCGGCGGCGATTTCGGCGGAATGTCGAGACGGTAGAGATCGCGGCGGCGATAACGCGCGATCTCGAGCACATCGGCAAATCCTTCGGTCGCGACCAGCGCCACCTTCGGCAGCCGGCCCTCGACGATGGCATTGGTCACGCGCGTGGTGCCATGGACGAAGCGCCTGACATCGCTTTTGCGCAGGCCCACCGCTTCGATCGCCTCCAGCATCGCCTGAACCGGCGCGTCAGGGCGCGACGGGACCTTTGCGATCCGCGCCTCCGATGAATCGCGTCGGATCGCGATGATATCGGTGAAGGTACCGCCGATATCGGTGCCGACCTCCCAGTGATGTTCGGAGGAGCTCATGTGCCGGGGCAGCGACAGATGAGGCCCGAACCGCACGCCGGCCTGTTACCGTCCATTGCGAGATCCATTGCCGAACCGAGACCGCTCATCATGCATTCCTTGTCTTGCCACTGTCCGCGAGTGTGCGACAGAGCGGTCAGGTCGGGATAGGGCCAGCTTTGCCGCAAACCACCAGGCCGGTGCCGCGGCCAGCGAATTCGGCTGCACGTTTTGGTGCAGCTCTGCCCGCGCAGAGAGCATGCAGACGCGGACTGCTGGACGACGGCAGAGTGCATCGCACCACGGATTTTTCCGCGCAAACCGCCACGGCCGTTGCACTGCGATCCCAGCGACTAAAATCGTCTGTCTAATTTGCAGGCGATCGAACGGCGTTGCGCCGGGTTCGGATGCCCATGAGCCATGCACGGCGGGCGGCTCAGCCTTTCTTTATTGTACGGTCAGTAAGCGAGGATATCGTCCGGTCCGATCGATGGGCGAACGCGCAGCCATCCGTTGGGACGAGCTGGTTAGAAACCATCGAGATTCGGGCGACCTGCGTTGAAAGTCGCGATCACGGGCCAGATATTGCCTGGACCAGCCAGTCCTCTGCGGATCCCCCATCGCCTGCCATGCCCTTCTTCAGGATCAACGATGACCAGATGAACCCCGATGATCTCGGGGATTTCGATCCCGAGACCGTGCCGCGCGCCGTCGCCGCTTTCGGGGGCCACATGGTCACCAAGGGCATGGAGCTGGCCATGCACGCGCATCGCAAGGACGAGCTCGTCCTGACCATGCGCGGCCTTGTCAGGCTGGAGGCTGGACACGGCGTCTGGATCGTCCCGCCGCGTTGTGCGGTGTGGATTCCCGGCCATGTTCCGCACAGCGTCAGCGTCGCCGGCGACGTCGAGATGCACTGCCTGTTCGTCGAACCGGATGCGGTGCCTGCGTTGCCGCGGCAATGCTGCACACTGACGATCTCGCCCTTGCTCGAGCGTTTGCTGGTGCATGCCACCCACATGCCGGTCATGTACGATCCCGACGGCGCCGACGGCAGGATCGCCGCGGTACTGATCGACCAGCTGTCTCTTGCGCCCGCCGAAGAGCTGCGCTTTCCCATGCCGGCCGACGCCAGGCTGCGCCGGATCGCGAGCGCGATGATGACCGATCCATCCGATCGCGCGACGATCGAGGACTGGAGCCGGCGCATGGCCGTTGCTCCGCGCACCCTCACCCGCATCCTCCGACGCGAGACCGGCATGAGCTTCGGCCGCTGGCGCCAACAGCTCCATATCTTGATCGCGCTTCAACGTCTCGACCAGGGCGCATCGGTCCAGGCCGTGGCGCTGGATCTCGGCTATGAGGGGGCCAGCGCCTTCGTCACCATGTTCCGCAAGGCGCTGGGCAAGCCGCCGGCGCGATATCTGGCCGAACGCCGCGTCGGCGCACACTGACCGGAATTCGCAATCGATTGTCCCGTTCGCGGAATGCGGTCTGAGGGACCATCTCGTATCCAGGCTCCGAAGCGCCCGGCGGGCGCATTGCAAGGAGCCGACCGACATGGATTCACTCAGCAAGGGCGTCGTCGCCGAATTCCTCCATCGTCTTCACCAGGAAGCGGAGGTCGCCGACGGCCCCCTGATGCAAGCCTTCGCGAACGAAGCGAACAGCCGTGACGAGATCATCAGCAAGGCCATCGCGGCCGAGAGCCGCGATCTGAACGAAGTCTATCGCGGATTTGCGGACAATTTCCTGAGCGTCTCTCCGCAGTTCGGACGCTTCCTCTACATGTGCGTCCGTGCCCGCAAGGCAAAGCGCATCGTCGAGTTCGGCTCCTCAATGGGAATTTCCGCGATCTACATGGCGGCGGGCCTGCGCGACATCGGTGGCGGGCGCCTGATCGGGACCGATCTCGAACCCGGCAAGATCGAGCGGGCACGGGCGAACGTTGCCGCCGCGGGGCTCGCCGACCTCGTCGAGTTCAGGCACGGCGATGCGCGCGAAACGCTCAGCTCCGGCCTCGGCGGCGAGATCGACATGGTCATGCTCGACGGAGCATTTACTCTCTATCTTCCAATTCTCAAGCTGCTGGAACCACATCTGAAGCCGGGCGCCGTCATCGTCGGCGAGAACGCGCTCGAGGAAGCCTCGGGCTATATCGACTACGTGCGCGATCCCGAGAACGGCTACCTCTCCCTATCTCTACCGTTCGATCCGGGACGTGGCAACGAATTCACGATCAGGACCAGATGATCGGCGCGATGGTGAAACTGCGATGGAGCCAAACTTGAACGAGCCAGCTCACGAGCCACAGACGTCCGAGCCATCGCGGGCACCGCAGGGACGGCTGACGCGGATGTTGCTGCGATGGCTGATGCGTCCTGCGCGCGTTGCCGGCATCGAGACGCTCTCGTCCCGCTTCCGGCTTGTCGAGCTCGAAGGCAAAGCGCTCGGGAACGTCGCCTGGACGGCCGGCGATAAGATCCAGGTCGCGATGGGCTCGGGCCTTAGCGCGCGCACCTATACGCCGATGTCGTGGGACGCCGGCAACGGCAGAATGCGGCTGCTCGCCTTTGCCCATGGCGATGGCCCCGGCAGCCGCTGGGCCAGCGGTTTGAGTGAAGGTGACACCTGCCAGTTCTTTGGTCCTCGCCGGTCGCTCGACCTTACCGACCTCGGAGCGCCCATCGTTCTGTTCGGCGATGAAACCTCGTTCGGCCTTGCAGCCGCGTTGCGCGCCAGCCTGCAGGCTGGCGGCGCGCTGCATCTGTTCGAAACCACTGATATCGCGGAGTCCAGACCGGTGCTGGACTCCATCGGCCTCGGCGAGGCCAGATTAATCGCACGCAGTGCCCATGATACCCATCTTGCATCCGCGGAATCCGAGCTGCTTCGCCTTGGCGCAAACGGCGCGCAGTTCGTCCTGACCGGCAAGGCATCCTCGATCCAGCGCGTCGGCCGCGCCTTGAAGGCCGCCGGCGTCGCATCATCGCGGATCAGGGCAAAAGCCTATTGGGCACCGGGCAAGACCGGTCTGGACTAGAGAGGAGCCGATGTGACCGCAGTCCGTCGGTCAGGACCGCAGACGCCGCCAGCCAATCGCGATCCCGGTGACGGAGAACACCAGCCCCAACGCACATAGCCCGACGATCAGGACATCGCGCAGACGCGGATGCGCCACCAGAAACGGAAAATCCAGCGTGTGGAGCGCGCTATAGACCCAGCGGTAGGTCCGCCGCGAGGCATCCAGCCTTTGCAGCACGCTGCCATCGGCGCCGTCGATATCGAACCAGATGTCGCCGCAGCGCGAGCGGTACACCGGCGCGCCCGGAATAGCCGATTGCGCAGCGTAATCGTCGTTGCCCGCAAGAACGGACGGCACGCCACAGCCGGCAGCGAGGCGCGCCACCAGACTCTGGATCTCACGCCTATCCAGAAATCCCGCTGGTCCGTCGCGGGGCGCGTCCCCTGCCTTGATCAAGACTTGACGGTCAAGGCTCACCCGATCGCGCCGGTAGACAGTGCCGTTGATGGCAAACCATTCGATCTCCCGAGCCGAGGGTGATATCGGCTGCCGATCAGGCAAGGAGGCAGCCGTCCAATCGGGCAATGCGTTCGTCACGCCTGACTCGGCGGCGGTCAATTGCCCCCGCGAGAACAGCCGGCCGTGATCCATCGAGAGCCAGCCGCTGAGACTCCATGTCAGCACGAACATTGTTGCCGCAAGGCCAATGACGTGATGCAACGCGTGCCAGCCACGATAGGGCGAGGACATCCGGCGCCCGCGCAGCTTCACCCGCGCGATCCCGAGCACCGCACCAAGCATCGCCGCGATCAAGGCCAGCAATGACAGCGTCCAGACGACGCGATCCCACAGGGACCAATTGCTTCTCAGGACGGTCGGATAAATCCAGTGCAGCACACTGCCGGCCCAATTCCAGCCCCGTTCGCGCCGCCCTGTATCCAGGACGATCTCGCCGGTGGACGAGGAGACATAGACTTCCGTCCCCGCAGAATCGCCGAGAGCCACCCGAAACAGCGGCCGGTGGCGATCGAAGCCGTTCGGCACGCTCCACTGATCATAGTCCGAACGCGCAACGACCGCGGCCCGCGCGGCATCGAGCCCGCGATTGCGCGCGTGCTCCCGCGCGATGGCAAGCGCGGCATCGGCAATTGCAACCGACGCATCGCCTCCGTCGGAGGCGCGCACCGCGCGCACGCGCGACGGTCCCGAGACGATGTAGACCGCGGCATCGCTCCGCTGGATCAACCGGACGCGCACGACGCCGGCGACCCCGCTCGCAGCGACCGCCTCTGCAACCGGGATCCTCGCCGCTCCGCGATCCACCGGAGCAAGACCGGCAAACCGTTCCGCTTCCGTCAGCGACGGAAACGGAACGAAGTGCATCACGATCCCCGTCGCGAACCACATCGCGAACAGCAGGCAGAACGCGATCCCGAGCCAGCGGTGCACCAGGACGATCACGCTCATCATGTGGTCAGCGCCCTACCATTTGAACGCGGCCGAGAGCTCATAGGTGCGCGGCGCGCCCAGGAGGATCTGGTCGGGATAGAACGGATCTCCCCAGATCGCGTAGCGCTTGTCGGTGATGTTGCGGACACGGAAGGTCAGGCGGGCCCGGTCGACCGCGTTGAACACCGTCTTGGGGATGTCGACGAAGGCGTAGACATCGGCCACCGTGTACGCCTTCATCGTCACGACATTGGCATCGGTGTTGTAGCGGTCGCCAACATGGCGGCCGGTGATGCCGAGCTCCACCGGCCAGGGCGTGAAGAATCGCCAGGACGCGCCGGCATTTGCTACAATGCGCGGCACGTTGGGCGGCGTATTGCCGGAGAACGAGCCGCCGGCGAAATCGTAATCGGCATAGCGCGCATCGACATAGGCGATGTTGCCCCACAGACGCAGCGGATCGATCGGACGGACCGAAGCGGCAAGCTCGACGCCCTTCGATTCCTGTCGCCCGGCGATATTGAGCGCCATGCCGCCGGCCGCGGCATAGACGTTCTTGCGCACGATGTCGTAGGCCGAGAACGACCACTCCGCCCTGTTGTCCCAGAACAGGTGCTTGACGCCGGTCTCGTAGGTGCGCGCGGTCGTCAGGTCGAGCGGCTGGGTCGGCCCGAGCAGGAAGATATTGTTGGCGGAGATGTCGGCGCCGGTCGCGTACTGGCTGAAGAAGGTCAGGCCGGGCACGGCCTCCCAGGTGTAACCGATGCGACCCGTCACCGGCGCCCAGTCTTTCGTGAACGGAAAACCCGCTCTCACAAGCCCGGCGGAATCGGTCGAATTGCGGTCGAGCCCGATATGTTCGACGCGCAGGCCGCCGACCAGCGCGAAGGTCCGCGTCAGCTTCAGCCGGTCCTCGAACGACAGCGCCTCATTGTCGATGCGCGCGGTCTGCTGTTGCGTCGTCAGCAGGCCGTAAAAGCCACGGTTGGGATCGACCAGCGAAACGGAGTCGCCGGGAAAGTTTGCGGCGCCCGGCCTGACGAAATCGAGATAGCTCGACGACAGCGTCGTGACCAGGCGATTGTCGAAGCCTGCGATATTGGCGTCCCAGATCAAATCGGTGATGTTACCAACGAGGCGCTGGCTGTGCGCGACATAGAAGCGCTCGCGATCGACCAGGTTCGTGGTGGAATTGAAGGCCTCGATTTCGTTGTTGAACCAGGTGCGCTCCGCGCCGTAACCATACGCCTGACTTTTCAGCGTCAGGTCCGGCGCCAGCTTGAGCTCGAATCCGCCGCGCAGCCACACCTCCTGCGCGACGTTACGGTTGTCGAGGACGTTGTAATTGGTGTTGAAGGTGCGGTCGTCGATGGTCACCGCGCCGAGGTTGGTTTTGTTGTAGTTCGAGACGTAATTGCCCGAAACGATCCCACTCGTCGCATGCGAACCGCTATAGGCAATCGGCACAAGCGGCGCGCCCCAATAGGCCTTGGAGCGGTCTTCGCGATACTCGATCGCGCCCCACACCTTGAGACTGTCGGAGATGCGATAGTTGAGCTGGCCGGAGACGTCGAGCATCTTGGTATTGGTATCGTCGACAAAGCCGTTGAGCGAGGAACGGCTGATATCGAAGCGGTAATCGAGGCCTTGAACGTTGGTGCTGCCGCCCGAGCCGTAATGCGCGCGGAACGAATTCAGCGAATCCCAGGAGAAATCAGCTTCGTTCCGGATCGGTCCAGTATGCGGCTGCCTGGTGACGAAATTGATGGCGCCGCCAGCGGCGCCCTCGCCGGATATCAGCGAGGCCGGCCCCTTCAGAAACTCCACCGCTTCGAGATTTGCGGTGTCCGTGATCCGCGAGGTCATGTTCTGCGGACCGATCTTGATGCCGTTGTAGAGCGTGTTGATCTGGCTGTTGGTGAAGCCGCGCATGGAGAACGCCGCGGGTTCGGCCGGATTGTCGCCGGACGTGACGCCGACCGCACCCTGCGCCACATCCGACACGGTGCGATAGCCCAGCTCGCGCATGGTCTCGGCCGAGATCACCTCGACGGTCGCGGGTATCTCGCGCACCGTCAGGCCGAGCCGCGAGGCGCTTTCGGCCACGGCGTTGCTGTTGAGCGGCGTCGGGGGTGCCTCAGTCGGCACGACGGGCTTCGGCATCGCTGCTGCGGTTGCCGGCCTGCGCGCACCCGCGCGGCGCGGGCTCTGCGCGTCCCGACCGGCCGGCCTGGCCTGCTTGCGGGATTGGGCCGGCGACACTTCGACCGGCGGCAGGGGCTCACGGGCCTGCTGCGCCAGCGCGGCGGGCAGATCGAGAGCGGCAAAGGATGTGAGCGCGGCGGACGCGAGCAGAAAGCGACGCGGTCGTACGATACGGATGGAAGACACGGTTTTGGGACCTCGGTATGACGTCAGTGGCACGTCACAGCGAACGAGGTCTCACCTTTTGGCCTTCAGGCCGTCCGATGAAGCCGAATGTCTGTACTCCCCGACCGACATCTTCGCGTGTGACCACGGCTGACGGCAGGTCTCCTGGCTCGCGGGTCGTCACCACTTCGTCGCCTTCCCGGGACCGAGCACCCCAGTGGCTTCTGACGAAGGATTCACCGCTTACAGTTGCGGGGGCAGCCACGGCGTTGGGGACAATATCCCCGCACCGTATTCCCTTTTCATCCCCTCTCGGGGAAACCGTCGCGAGCATCTAGGATTACCATCACAACAGAGTCAATGTGCCAGTTGCGGCGTTATTGCCACAACGACCAACTTCCTTGGAGATGAGCATGGAAGGCGAGACCTTCCTCTGGCTGATAAGGCACGCGCCGGTCGAGGGCGTCACAGGCACCATCCACGCTGCCGACGCGCCGGCAGATCTCGGCGATCGCGCCCAATTGGATGCCGTGCGACGGCGTCTGCCGCCGGATGCCGCGAGCTATGCCAGCCCCTCACGGCGCACGGTCGAGACGGCGCGCGCGCTGGGGCTCGAACCGGAGTTGATCAGCGAATTCCGCGAGCAGGATTTCGGCGACTGGACCGGCCATCGACACGACGAACTCAGTGCCACCGGCGACGATGCCTATGCGCAGTTCTGGAATGATCCGGCGAACGCACGGCCGCCGGGCGGCGAGAGTTTTGCGGACCAGGTCGCGCGTGTCCGGTCGGGTCTGTCGCGGATCGGCGCCGGATCGGCCACGCTCGTCGTGCATTCCGGCACCATCCGCGCCGCGCTCTGCATCGCGTTGGATCTGACACCGCAGGCTGCCCTGCGCTTCGTGATCGATCCGCTATCGCTGACCCGGATCGATCGCCTTGCGAGCGGCTGGCGCGTCGTCTCCGTCAATCAGCGGATCAGCTAGGCCTGTCAGGCACATTGGCCTGCGCAAAGGTCGCCATGTCGTTGTGGAGGCTGCAGGCGAGCCGAACCAGCGGCAGCGCAATGGCCGCGCCCGATCCCTCTCCGAGCCGGAGATCGAGGCTGATCAACGGCTGCACGTTCAGCGCGCGCAGCACCAGCCGGTGTCCCTGCTCCGCCGATTGATGCGACGGCAGCAGGAACGGCTGGCACGACGGATTGAGCCGGGCCGCGGCGAGCGCGGCCACCGATACGATGAAGCCATCGATCAAGACCGGGATGCGGCGCTGCGCGGCCGCGATGATCGCACCTGAAATCGCGGCGATCTCCAGGCCGCCGACGGCGCACAGAATTTTATCGGCCGAGGCACCCGCAACGCCGTGGCGGGCTATCGCCGCATCGATCACCCGCGCCTTGTGCGCACGGCCGGCCGCATCGACCCCGGTCCCGCTGCCAGCGATCTCCTCGGCGCTCACGCCAAGCAGGCCCGCCGCGATCGCAGCCGAAGTCGTCGTGTTGCCGATCCCCATCTCGCCGAAGATCAGGAGATCAGGCTGATGGGCTGCCGCACGCGCGACCGCGCGCTGGCCGGCCTCGAACGCAAACGCCAGCTCTGCGGGTGCGAGCGCAGCCTCGACGCTGAAATCGCGCGTGCCGCGGCGCGGCTTGTCGGTGACGATTCCTGCCATCTCGTCCTGCGCCAGCGTGCCGGCATCGACCACCTCCAGGCTCGAGCCAAGCTCGCGCGCCAGCACCGAGATCGCGGCGCCGCCGGAGGCAAAATTCGCCATCATCGCGATGGTCACGCCTTGCGGATAGGCCGAGACGCCCTGCGCGACGATGCCGTGGTCGCCGGCGAAGATGATGATCGGCACAAGCGCCGCACGCGGCCGCTCGGTCGCCTGCAAACCGGCGAGTTCGATCGCGAGCTGCTCCAGCCGGCCGAGTGCACCGGTCGGCTTTGTCAGTTGCGCCTGCCGCGCGATCGCTGCGGCGCGATGGGCCACGGAGATCTCAGGGCAGTTCTGGGTAATCCATTCGGGGAGCATGCTGCCTCACTCAACGCGCGCGCTTGAGAATGTAACTGTCCATGATCCAGCCGTGCCGCTCGCGCGCCTCTTGGCGCGCCGCGACGATGCGCGGGCCAACCTCCGCGACCGCGCCGGACATGACGACCTGGTCGGGCATGCCGAGATAGGCGCCCCACCAGATCTGCAGGCCTTCCGGATCGAGCGCTTGAAACGCCGTGCCGCCGTCGAGCATCACCACCACGGTATCGACACCTTGCGGCCAGCCACCTTCGCGCAAGCGCCGCCCCGTCGTGACCAGAAAGGGCTCGCCGATGTCGTTGAGCGGCAGCGCATGCGCCGCGCACAGGGCCTGGATCGAGGTGATGCCGGGCACGACCTCGATGTCAGGCAAGGGATCGAGCCGCCGCGCGATGCGCAATGAGGAATCATAGAGCGAAGGATCGCCCCAGATCAGCAGCGCAACCCTACCCTCGCCTTCGAGATGGCTCGCGATCGTCTGCGACCAGGTCGCTGCAACCGCATTGTGCCAATCGTCCACGCCCTTGCGGTAATCGGCTTCAGCAGCGTCGCGCACGGGAAGATCGAATTCAGCGATGACTGTCTTGTCGCTGGTGAGCACGTCCGCACAAATCGTCCGCCTGAGATCGGCGAGATCCGACTTCGCCGTTCCCTTGCGCGGGATCAGGACGAGATCGGCGGCGTTGATCGCTTGAACAGCAGCGCGCGTGAGCTGGTCGGGATCGCCGCAACCGATCCCTATCAGGGAGAGCATGAACATCGCGAACGCGACGGGCGGCCCTGCTGGCCGCCCGTTCGCTTGTCTCTCAGGCCGCGTTGTGCAGGCGCGGGGTGACGAGGCCGGGCGCGGTGACGCCGCGCAACGACTTCGCCAGCGCCAGCACGGCGAGATCGGCGAGCGGCTCGATCACGATAACCAGCGCGTAAGAAGCCGCAAACGTCGCGATGCTCGCGAGGTTGCTCATCGCAAAGCCCGAACCGTAAAGCGCCCAGAACGCCACCCAGGCGATAACGCCGGCCTGGTAGGTCGTCGAAAGCGCCAGCGCCTGTCGATATTTCAAATCAACATAGGCGGTGTTGCGCGAAATGGTCCGCGTGGCGATCGCCTGGATCGCGAACAGGGGCACCAACAGCGTCGTGACGTTCATGCCATATTGCGGGATGTCGGCGGGCTCGAAGAACACGCCCTGGAGCAGGAGACCGAAAGCAAGGCCGAAGGCGGCGGGCGCGGCACCAAACAGCAGGAACAGCGTCGAGCCGAGAATGAAGTGCACTTCGGAGACACCGACCGGGAAGTGCGGCAGGATCTCGAAGAAGACGAAGACGAGGACCGTGGTGGCGAGCGTCCGCGCCGCAAACGACGTGACGCCCTGCTCACGCACGGTCTCGACCGCGAGCTTCAGCGCAACGCCGCCTGCGGCGATGCCGGTTGCGTAACTCAACACGAGCTTGGCGCCCGTCACTAGACCGGGTTCGATATGCATGGCTCAGTTCCTTCCTGCCGTCACACCCGACGGCCTTGGCCTCAAAACGCGCACGGCCGGTCTCCTGGCTCGCGGTTCGCTGGGTTCTCCGGCCTTCCCGAACCTTGCGGCCCAGTGGCTGATCGGAGTCCCTCACCGCTTACAGTCGCGGGGGCGGCTGGGGTTTTGAGCGCCGCAACTGGGTCCGCCCACCCCCATTCCCGATTATGCTCCGGCGCTTTGCGCCGCGTTGAGCACCATGCCCCTCCTGTGTGCCCCTTTCGTCGAGCCTGCGCAAGTGCCGGGCCGTTCATGACGAATAATCCCCCGCCAGCGCGCCGAACAGGATCACCGCGGCAGTCGAAGGCGCCCCACCACGGGCAAGCTGCTCGGCGAGCTCGGCAATGGTGGTGCGCACCAGCCGCTCGTCGGGACGGCCGAGGGACTCGGCGACCAGCGCCGGGGTGTCCGCGGCGAGGCCGTGCGCGACCAGTTTTGCGACAAGCGCCGGAAAGGTGCGTCGGCCCATATAGACCACGGTGGTCGCCTCAGGATCGGCCAGCGCCGCCCAATTCAGATTCGGCGGCAACTCTCCGGTGACATCGGCCCCGGTCACGAACTGCACCCGTCGCGAGGTGTGACGCCGTGTCAGGGGAATGCCGGCCTGCGCCGCCGCGGCGCAGGCCGAGGTGACGCCGGGAACGATCTCGTAGCCGATGCCCGCTTCGTGCAGCGTCTCCAACTCTTCTTCGAGCCGGCCGAAAATGCCGGCATCGCCCGACTTGAGCCGCACCACGCGCACCCCTGTTGCGGCATAGTCGACCAGCAGGCGGTTGACGTGATGTTGCTTGGTCGAGGGACGTCCTGCCCGTTTCCCCACCGCGACGAGATTGGCGCCGGGCCGGGCGAGATCGAGGATCGCGCCGGAGGCAAGATCGTCATAGAGCACGACGTCGGCCTCGCGCAGCCGCGCGGCGCCCTTGAGCGTGAGCAGTTCGGGGTCGCCCGGTCCGGCGGAGATGAAGGAGACGAAGCCGCTCACCGATCCTCCGCGATCAGATGGAAGAACGTACCGGTGGCGTGGCCGCGCCGCGAGCCGGTTTCGGCAATGACCGCGCCGGTCGCATCATGCACCACGGCCAGCGGCATGTCAGGCTGCGCGATGATCGTGGAATAGTGGAATTCATGGCCGCGCAGGCGTGCGCCGGGCCGGTGTCCCGGCATCGGCGCGGCGAGTTCGGCCAGACGATAACCGAGATGCATGCGGCGCTTGGCAAAGCTCGTCTCCAGGCCGAGCAAGCCCGTCATCTCGTGGCGGACACCGTCCGCATCGGTCAAAGCGGTGCCCAGCACCATATAGCCCCCGCATTCGCCGTGCACCGGCCGCGTTTCGGCGAAGGCGCGCAGGCCGCTGCGAAAATGCGCATTGGCCGCGATCTTGCCGGCATGGAGCTCGGGATAGCCGCCGGGGAGCCAACACACATCGGCGCTCGCGTCAGGCGCTTCATCGGCGAGCGGCGAGAACGTCGAAATCTCCGCGCCCGCCCCGCGCCAGGCTTCCAGCATATGCGGATAGACGAAGGAGAACGCGGCATCGCGGGCGAGCGCGATGCGTTGCCCCGGCGGCGCCACGTTCAGGCCGTTCACGGCAGGTTGCGGCGACCAGCTGGCCGCAGATCGCAGCACCGCATCGAGGTCGACATGCTCGGCGACGAAGCGCGCGGCCTCGTCGATCAGCTTGCCGATCTCGGCCTGCTCTTCGGCTTGCACCAGGCCGAGATGCCGCTTCGGCAGGCTGATCTCGGCATGGCGCGGCAGCGCGCCGAACACGGCAATCCCGACCTCGTTGAGCGCGTGCCGCACGAGATCTTGATGGCGCGGGCTGGCGACGCGATTGAGCACAACGCCGGCAAGCTTCAATCCGGGGCGATAATCGCGGAGGCCCGCGGCGATAGCCGCCGCCGTCTGCGCTTGTCCGGAAGGGTCGATCACCAGCACCACGGGCCAGCCCAGCATCTCTGCGATATCGGCGGTGGCGCCGGTGCCGGAAACGCCGCGGGCGGCGACGCCGTCGAACAGGCCCATCGAGCCCTCGGCGAGCACGACATCGGCATCCACGCCGCGGCTGACGAGATGGGCGATTGCCCCGCGGTCCATCGCCCAGCTGTCGACGTTGACGGAGGCGCGGCCCGTGGCTGCGGCGTGGAAGGCGGGATCGATGTAATCAGGACCGCTCTTGAAGCACTGCACGTTCAATCCGCGATGACGCCAGGCGCGTGCGAGCGCCAGCGTCAGCGTGGTCTTGCCGACGCCGGAGGCCGGTGCGGAGATGACGAGGCCTGCCGCCATCACGAGGCCTCCGGGAAGCGCGGCTCGGCGCCGACCGGCCGATAGCGGCGGTCGTAATCGGCGGCATAAAGGCGGCTCTCGTCGAAATCCGCAGCTTCCAGCGTCTTGCCGACCAGGATCAGCGCGGTGCGCTCCATCTCCGCGCCAACGGCAGCATCGAGTGTTGCAAGCGTGGCACGGACGATGCGCTGGTCCGGCCAGCTCGCGCGCCAGACGATCGCGACCGGGCAAGCCGCGCCATAATGGGGCGTGAGCTCGGCGACGACATTGTCGAGCAGATGGATCGACAGATGGATCGCGAGCACCGCGCCGGTCGCGGCAAATGCCGCCAGCTTCTCACCCTCAGGCATAGCGCTGGCGCGGCCCGGCGTGCGCGTCAGCACCACTGTCTGGGCAAGCCCGGGCAGCGTCAGCTCGACCTCGAGCGCCGCCGCAGCAGCCGAGAAGGAGGGAACGCCGGGCGTGACCGTGTAGGGAATGCCGAGCGCGCGCAGGCGGCGAAGCTGCTCACCCATCGCCGACCAGATCGAGAGATCGCCGGAATGCAGTCGCGCCACATCCTTGCCCGCCTCATGCGCGGCGGCGATCTCGGCGATGATCTCGTCGAGCGACAGTGGCGCGGTGTTGACGATACGCGCACCGGGCGGACAATGCGCCAGCACGCCCTCCGGCACCAGCGAGCCGGCATAGAGGCAGACCGGACAGGCCGCGATCAGGTCGCGGGCGCGCAACGTCAGCAAGTCAGGCGCGCCCGGTCCTGCGCCGATAAAATGCACCGTCATGCGCCGTCTCCTTCGGCGATCGCGGCGGTCGCCGTGCGATCCTGCGAGACTACGCGCGTCGCAATCAGCCGTGCGCGAGGACCAGCGGCCGCGAGCGCCGCAGCCTCGGCGACCGATCCGGTGCCGAACTTCTCGGTGACGAATTTCGACTGCGTCAAGGTATCGACGCTCGCAAGGACGTCGGCCGGAACAGCCTTGACCGGCACGCCGCACTCACGTGCGAGCTGCAGCAACGGCTCCGCATCGGCCTTGTCGCTGACCGTCGCTATCGCTGTGAGGCCTTCAGGGCCACCTGCTGCGAGTAAAGCTTCGCGCAACGAAGCCAGCGTGACTTCCTTCCTGAAGCCGAGTCCAGCGACCTTCATCGGATCGCCCTCCACTGCACCACTGGCCGTACCGCATCCCATGACCGGTAGCGGCCGAGCGGCGCGGCATGCGCGATCTCGACTCGCATCAGCTCGCCGCCATGGCGCTGGTGAAGCTCGCCAAGCAGCGCTTCCGTCTCCAGCGTCACGGTATGCGCGACCAGCCGTGTGCCGGACGGAAGCCGCGACCAGATCGCATCGAACATCGCGCTGTCGAGACCGCCGCCGATGAAGACCGCATGCGGTGCTTCGAGTGCAGCAACAGCTTCGGGCGCGCTCCCTGTGACGACGGCGATCCGGTGCGAAAGTCCAAACGCCGCTGCATTGCTGCGAATGTTTGCGACGCGATCCTCGCGCGCCTCGATCGCAGTCGCCGCCCCGCCGCACAGCGCCCACTCGACCGAGATCGATCCCGAGCCGGCGCCGATATCCCAGAGACGTTCGCCCGGACGCGGCGCCAGCGCCGAGAGCGCGAGCGCGCGCACCGGGCGCTTGGTGATCTGGCCGTCGTGAATGAACAGATCGTCGGGCAAACCCGAGCTACGGGGAATGCCCTGCGTCCCGATCAGCAATAACGCGACCGCAACAAGATCTCCGGCCATATCCTCGGCAAAGAGATCGACGCGATGCTGGTCAAGGCATTCCCGTGGCCCGCCCAGCGCTTCGAGCGTCCACAACAGCGAGGCGCCCCATCCGCGCTCAGTCAACCATTTCGCGAGGTCTCCGACCGCAGCTGCGTCGCGCATCAGGCAGATGATGCGTGCATCTGTCGCCAAATGCGGCATCAGACGTTCGAACGGCGCCGCATGAAGCCCGATGCAGGTCACGGACTCCAGGCGCCAGCCGAGGCGCGCTGCAGCGAGGGAGAAAGTCGACGGGGCCGGATGCGCGATCCATTCGTCGCCACCGAGTTTCTCGGCGAGAACCGCGCCTGCGCCATGCCAGAACGGATCCCCGGAGGCGAGCACCACCGTCGACCGGCCGCGGCAATTTAGAACGACATCCGCATCGAACGGCACCGGCCATCGGCGGCCCCGGCTGCCGACATTGGCGAGCGCAAGATGACGTTCGCCGCCGAACACGATTTCTGCCGAAGCAAGCGCCTTCCGGCTTGCCTCGGACAGCCCGGCGAGGCCATCTTCGCCGATACCGATGATCGTCAGCCAGGGATCAGCCAAGGAATCAGCCATGACGCGCGCGCTCATACTGGGCGGAACGGCCGATGCGAGCCTGCTCGCAGCGCAGGTCGCGCGCGCCGGGCTTGGCGCCGTGTATTCCTATGGCGGCCGCACCCGCGCGCCTGCCGATCAGCCGCTGCCGACCCGCATCGGCGGCTTCGGCGGCGTGAGCGGGCTTGCCGACTACATCCGCAGCGAAAACATCACGCATGTGATCGACGCGACGCATCCTTTCGCCGCGGAGATGAGCCGCAATGCGGTCGCGGCGTGCGCGCAGACCAGCACGCCGTTGATCGCGCTGGAGCGCGCGCCCTGGACGAGGGCGCCCGGCGACAACTGGATCGAGGTGGCCGATGTCAGCGCCGCAGCCGCCGCGCTGCCCGAGACGCCCGCAAAAGTGTTTCTCGCCATCGGCCGCCAGCACATCGCACCGTTCGCGGCGAAGCCGCAGCACAGCTACACGCTGCGTTTCGTCGATCCGCCGGACGCACCCCTGCCTTTCGCCGCCGATGTGATCGTATCGCGCGGGCCGTTCTTGCTGAACGGCGAGTTGGAGATGATGCGGGAACGCGGCATCGGCTGGATCGTCGCCCGCAATTCCGGCGGCGACGGCGCGCGTGCCAAGATCGACGCGGCCCGCGTGCTCGGCCTGCCGGTGATCATGATCTCTCGACCGGAGCTGCCCGAACGCCGACGGGTCGAGAGCGTCATTGAGGTGATGCAGTGGCTCGGTCATTAGACCTGCCTCGGCGCATAGACCCAGTGGCCGACACGGCGCGTCTGCGAATTCCCGACGATCACCAGCGTGCGCATATCCGCCATCTCCGGTGTCGCGTCGTTCAGCGTCACGGTCACGATCTTCTCGTCGGCAGCGCTGATCGCGCGTGCAAAGATCACGAGGCGCTCACCGCAGCCTGCCTCTTTCAGCACTGCGAGCGCGCGGCCGAATCCTTCTGGCCGGCTTGCCGAGCGCGGGTTGTACATCGCAATGGAAAAGTCGGCTTCCGCCGCCAGCCGCAGGCGCTTCTCGATCACGGCCCATGGCTTGAGATTGTCGGAGAGATTGATCGCGCAGAAATCATGGCCGAGCGGCGCGCCTGCGCGCGCGGCCGCTGCCAGCATCGCCGTGATGCCCGGCAGTACGCGGATCGAAAGATCCCGCCATTGCGGCGCCTGTTCGAGTGCCTCGAACACCGCGGAGGCCATCGCAAAGACGCCGGGATCGCCGGAGGACACGACAACGACCTGCCCGCCTTCGGACGCAAGCCGCAGCGCCTCGCGGGCGCGCTGCAGCTCCTCGCGATTGTCGGAGGGATGCAACTTCAGCCCAGCACGCGGCAGCACGCGCGCGACGTAGGGCGTGTAACCCAGAATATCGGTTGCGGCGGCCAGCGCAGCCGTGACCTCGGGCGTCACCAGCGCATCACTGCCCGGCCCGAGGCCCGCGATGGTCAACGTGCCCGTCATTCGGCGGCGTCCAGGTGCCGGCCCTTGCCGTGCACCAGTACGATCGCGAAATAAGGACAATCGGCACCATCGACCTCGGCGAGCCGCACCACCCGCTCGCCCGGCATGGTGCCGCGCTCGACCAGCCAGGCATCGTCGAGCCGGCCGGCGGATGCGAGCGCGCGCCGCACCTTTGCGAGATTGCGGCCGGTCTTCATCACGACGAGCGCATCGGAATTGCGCATGTGGCGCTCGAGTTCGTCCTCGGTCAGCGTCCCCATCAGCACGGTCGTCACGTCATCACCGAGCGCGATCGGCTGTCCGACCCCATTCCAGCAGCCGACCATGCCCGGAATGCCCGCGATCACCTCGATCTCGACGCGGCCTTGCAGGCGCGTGTGCAAATGCATGAACGAGCCGTAGAAGTAGGGATCGCCCTCGCAGAGCACGACAACGTCGACCGCGCGCGAAAGCCGCGCCAGGCGCTCGGCCCATTCGTCGTGGAAGCCGGCAAGCAGCTGCACGTACTCGGCGCTGTCAAACGCAATCTCCGTCGTCACGGGATATTCCATGGGATATTCGGTGACGTCGGCCGCCAATAGGCCCTCGACGATGCGCCGGGCCTGGCCCGGCCGGCCCTTCTTGCGGAAGTAAGCGACGTGGCTGGCGGCGCGCACGGTGCGATCGGCACGCACGCTCATCAGATCGGGATCGCCGGGGCCGAGACCGCAGCAGATGATGCGTCCCATCGCTATTCGCTCCGGCTCGCCAACGCATTCACGGCGGCAACCGTGATCGCGGAGCCGCCGAGGCGGCCCTCGACGGTCAGCGCCGGCACCGGCGGATTCGCCATCAACGCGGCCTTGGATTCGGCGGCACCGACGAAGCCGACGGGACAACCGATGATCGCCGCGGGCCGCGGGCAATCGCGGTCCTCCAGCATGTTGAGCAGATGAAACAGCGCGGTCGGCGCATTGCCGATCGCCACGATCGCACCGTCGAGATGCGGCCGCCACAGTTCCAGTGCCGCGGCAGAACGCGTGTTGTGCATGGATTGCGCCAGCGCAGGCACGGTCTCGTCGCCAAGCGTGCAGATGACGGCATTCGCCGCGGGAAGCCTTGCGCGCGTAATTCCCTCCGAGACCATGCGCGCGTCGCACAGGATCGGCGCGCCTCTCAGCAAGGCGGCGCGCGCAGCCGTCGCCATGCCGGGCGTGAAGCGGATATGCGCCTCCAGGCCGACCATGCCGGCGGCATGGATCATCCGCACCACCACCGGTTCCTCATCCGGCGTGAAGCGGCCAAGATCGGCCTCTGCCCGGATCGTGGCGAAGGATTGCCGGTAGATCGCCGTGCCATCGGTCTCGTAGGTATGCGGCATCAATTCCCTCCCACCAGAATCGAGGGATCGCTGACGATGTCGGCGCCGTTCAGGCCGCGCAGCACCGGCTCGTCGCGGATCGAGCCGTCACGGACGAGGTCAAATCCGGCGCGGGTCGCAACCAGCGTCACCGCGGCTGTGCCGGAATGGGCGCAGCCCTTGCCGCAGCCGGAGACGTGGAGCCGCATATCGGCGGCGATACGCGGCGCGAGCGCTGCGGCGAGCGCGCGCGTATCGGCATGGGCTTCGCGGCAGCGCGGCGCGCCGCTGCAGGCGATGACGCGCAGCGCCGGATCGAAGGGCTCGGTGATGAGGCCCGGCGCGCTCGGCATCTCGCGCTTGCCTTCGCTCAGCACCATCCGCCACGGCGTCATGCGCAGCGCGTGCCCGCAACCGGCGAACTGCTGCAGCGTCGTATGCAGCATCTGCCCGAACGCGACACCGACCATGGCGCCTTGCGGATAGTGCCCGGGCCGCGACGCGGCCATCACCGGCGCGGGCTCGGTCTCGCCTCGCAGCGATTGAGGCAATGCCGCGCCGGAGGCGATATGGGCCGCCATGCGCCCTCGCCCGCCCGTCGCGCCGCCGGAGTCCAGGAACCAGCTCGCAAGGGCGAGCGCCGTGCTCACCGCCTCGCCACGTGCGACGGAACGCCCGAGCTTTGCGCCGTCGGCCCGCACCAGGAGATGGCCTGTGCGATCGCGCTCGATCCGTATGTCGGCGGAATTGCCGGCGAGCACGCGCGAGGTCCCGTCGTCGATGGCGAAGCCGAATTTCGTTGGAAGCGCGAGTGAGCTATCCCCGAGCACTTCTTCGAGCTCGGCGGCGAGTGATTGAGTCGCGTCGCCAGTGCGCCAGAACGGCGTGACGAGGATGTTGCGACGGGCTTCCGTGGCCGGATCGGGATCGAGCAGCGCCAATCGTGCAAGGCCGTCGATCAACGGCCGATGGCCTTCCTCGCTGACGCCCCTGATCTGCAGATTGGCGCGGCTCGTCACGTCGATCAGACCATTGCCGTGCTGCCCGGCGAGCTCGGCAAGTCCTGTGATTTGTGGTGCTTCGAGCCTCCCACCGAACGGACGCACGCGCACCACGAGCCCGTCGCCCGAGAGCATCGGGCGCAGCGCGCCGGGACACCAGCCCTTGACCGTCGCCGCACTCATGAGGCCTCCCGCAACGCTGCAGCAATCGAATTGCGGCGCGTTTGCCAGAGCGCCGCATCGTGCAGGCGCGCAAAGCAGGTTTCCATCGCCGCGAGTGCGGACGGATTTTCACGCGCCATGAAGGCGCGGACGTCTTCATTGCCGAGCGTCGCATCGTAGTAGAGATCGAACAGATGCGGCGGCACAGCGTCCGCGAGATGAGCGAAAGCGGCCATGTGCTCCAGCGTCGCCGTGATCTCGGCGGCGCCGCGAAAACCGTGACGCATCATCCCGGCGATCCAGCCCGGATTCACCGCGCGTGCACGGACGACGCGCGAGATTTCCTCGGTCAAAGTGCGCGCGTGGGGCTGCTCGGGACGCGTCGCGTCGAGGTGATAGAGCGATGGTCGCGCCGCGCCGAGATGCGCAGCCGCCGCCGCTACACCGGCTTCATGTGCGGCATAGTCGGCCGCGAGCAGCAGATCGGTTTCCGGCAAGTCCTGAACGTGGACAAAGCCATCGGCCGAAGCGAGGCGCTGCTCGATGCCGGCGCGATTCGGCTGCATCTCGCCGTCGGCCGAAAACGCCCATGACGATGCCGACAACCAGGCTTCGCCTGCGGCGTCGCGGGTCTCGGCCGTGAAGTCATCTTGGATCGCCGAGAGGCCGACGCCGTATTGTCCGGGACGCGGGGCGAATACGCGAGAGGCGCGGTGGCGGTACGGATTCTCGTCGCCCTCCTCCGCGCGCGCCGAAAGCGCCTCGGAGGCGGCCTCGAACAGTTGCGCAAGGCCCGAGAAGACATCGCGGAACAGGCCCGAGACGCGCAGCGTCACGTCGATGCGGGGACGGCCAAGCTCGGCCGGCGCGATGATGTCGTAGCCGGTGACGCGGCCGGAGGCGTGATCCCAGCGCGGCGCGAGGCCGGCCAGATGCAGCGCCATCGCAAATTCCTCGCCGGCCGTGCGCATCGTCGCCGAGCCCCAGAGATCGACCACGAGCCCCTTCGGCCAATCGCCATGATCCTGCAAGTGACGGCGCAGCAGCTCTTCCGCAAGCTTGATGCCCTGCGCATGCGCCGACGGCGTCGGCACGGCGCGCGGGTCGACGGCGAAGAGATTGCGTCCCGTCGGCAGCACGTCCTGACGGCCGCGATAGGGCGAGCCCGAAGGCCCCGGCGCAACGCGCTGCCCTGCGAGTGCGGCACATAGCGCATCCCGCTCCGCATCGCCGCAGGCGCCGCGGCCGAACACATGCAGGCCGTCGCCGTACTGGCTCTCCTTGAGATCGCAGACGAAGCGGTCGATACGCGGAATCGCTTCGGCCGGTGCGGCCGACGCATCGAGACCGAGATCGTCTTCAAGGCCCGCCGCGCGCGCCTCATCGCGGATCGCGCCAATCAGCCTCTGGCGGCGCGCGGGATCGAGACCATCAGCGGTCGAATATTCGTCGAGCAGGCGTTCGAGCCGCCGCAATCCCTCGGGCATGGCAGATTTCGCGAGCGTGGGCGGCAGATGACCGATGGTGACGGCCGCTAAGCGCCGCTTGGCCTGCGCGGCCTCGCCGGGATCGTTGACGATGAAGGGATAGATGACGGGCAGATCGCCGATCAGGGCTTCCGGCCAGCACGTGGAAGACAGCGCGACGGACTTGCCGGGCAGCCATTCCAGCGTGCCGTGTGCGCCCATGTGCACGACGACATCACAGGCCTGCTCTCGGAGCCAGAGATAGAACGCGACATAGCCGTGCCGCGGGGTGCGGGTGAGATCGTGATAGCCGCCATCGCGCGCGGCGGCATCGCCACGCTCCGGCTGGACCGCGATGATCGACCGGCCGCACGCGATAGCCGCGAAGTGGAACTCACCATTGCGGCAACACGGATCACTCTCCGGCGTACCCCAGGCTTGCGCGAGATCGTCCTGCAATGCTTGTGGCAGGCGCGCGAGCGCAACGCGATAGTCTGCGACGTTCCAGGTCAAGCCCTGCTTCAGCAGCGTCTCGCCAAGTGCGTGGACCGGCGTGACATCGTAGCCGGCCGCCGCCAGATCGGACACCAGGGCTTCGACCGAAGCCAGCGCATCGAGGCCGACGGCGTGCGCGATCTGGTGCGGTCGCCCCGGATAGTTCGAGAGCACGATCGCCAGCCTCTTGTCGGCAGCCGACGTCTCGGCGAGCCGTTGCCAGGCCGCGACACGGGCGGCGATGGCCTTCACGCGCTCTTCATCCGGCCCGTGCGCAAGATGCGAAAATTGCAGATCGGGATCGCGCTGCGCGGCCGATTTGAAACTCACCACGCCCGCGAACAGCCGGCCGTCGACCTCGGGCAGCACCACATGCATCGCGAGATCGCCGGGCGACAGGCCGCGCAAGGACTCCACCCAGTCTTCGCGCCGGGTCGACGAGAGCGCGACCTGGAACACGGGACATGACGCGGCGTCGAACGGCGTCGTACCATCGTCACCAAGGGCTGAGAACGCCGTCGCATTGACGATTGCGGCCGGAGGATTTTGCGCGAGATGCGCCCGCAACCAGTCGGCGACACCTGGAGCCTTCAACGAGGTGACGAACGCGCCGCAGGCATCAAATCCCTCCTCACGCAGCGCAGCAATCAGCGCATCGACCGGGCTGGTATCCGCGGCTGTGAGGTAGGAGCGATAGAATGTCACCAGCGCCCGCGCCTTGCCGTCACCGCCCACCGGCGCAGCAACGCCGCCGCGCGCCGGATCGTAAAAGCCCATCTCAGGCACGGTCGTCTCGCCGATGACGGGCCCTGCATAGAGGCCCGAGGCCAGCGCAAGCTGCGCAATCGCCGCTTGCGCAGCCACCGGGCCACCGGTGTCGCAGAGCACCTTCAGCCGGCGCAGCGTCGAGACCGGCAGCGTCGAATACGCATCGAGCCGCGTGTCGTCGCGGCCGTCGGCCGGCAGTACGGCCAGCACGATCTTGCGATCCTTGGCGAGCTGCTGCAGGACCGCAAGGCCATAGGACCAATAGGACTCGCCGCCGATCAGGCGAACCAGAATGCCGCGCGCCTGCGACAGCGTGCGCTCGATATAGGTGTCGACCGATAGCGGATGACGCAATTCCGCGAGATTAGCGAGCCGCAGCGTCGGCAGGCTGTCGCGGCCGCGCCGCCAACCGGCCGCGAACGCCGCAAGGTCGGAATCCGAATACGAGAGCACCACGAGATCGGCCGGGTCCTGGCCGATGTCCCTTGGCGTCGCGGTCTCCTCGAGACCGCGGCTCTCGCGGAAAACGACATGCATCAGATGCCAGATCCTGAAAGACCAAGTCCTGCCTTGATCGCGGCCTCGTCGATATCACCGTGCTCGCCGATCACCACCAGCTTCGACTGCCTGATGCCCGCCCCCCATGGCTTGTCGAACTGGTGGCGCACGCGCTCGCCGACCGCTTGCAACAGCAACCGCATCGGCTTGCCCGCAACCGCGATATAGCCCTTGGCGCGCAGCACGTTCTGCTCGCGCGCCAGACGCTGGACGGATGCGACCAGCGCATCGACGTCGGTCACCTCTGGAAGATCGATCACCACAGAGTTGAAATCATCATGCTCGTGCTCCTCCTCGCCGTCATGATGCGAGGGGCGCGCGGCGAGATCATTCTCTGCTGCAGCACCGAGGCCGAGGATGACACGCGCATCGATCGCGCCGTCGGTGATCGCCAGCATCGGCACACGTCGCGGCATCTCGGCGGTGATCGCCGCCTTGGCTGCTTCGATGCCGGCCGCCCCCGCAAGATCGGCCTTGGTCAGCAGCACGATATCCGCACAGGCGATCTGGTCCTCGAACACTTCCGACAGTGGCGTCTCGTGATCGAGACTTTCATCGGCCGCGCGCTGCGCTTCGACAGCAATCGGATCCGGCGCAAAGCGACCAGCGGCGACAGCCTCGGCATCGGCGAGCGCGATCACGCCGTCGACCGTGATGCGCGAGCGGATCTCCGGCCAGTCGAACGCCTTCAGCAACGGCTTGGGCAGCGCCAGGCCCGATGTCTCGATCAGGATGTGATCGGGCCGCACCGGCCGCGCCAGCAGTTTCTCCATGGTCGGAATGAAATCGTCGGCGACGGTGCAGCAGATGCAGCCATTCGCGAGCTCGATGATGTTCTCCTCCGGGCAGTTCGCGTCGGCGCAGGACTTCAGTATCTCGCCATCGACGCCCTCGCTGCCGAACTCGTTGACGAGCACCGCGAGCTTCTTTCCGTTGGCATTGCTGAGCAGATGCTGGATCAGCGTCGTCTTGCCAGAGCCGAGGAAACCGGTGACCACAGTCACCGGGACTTTTGCGAGCGAGCTCATTCGGCGGCCTCCGGCACGACGGCAACAGGGGGAATGCGGGCAAGCGACTGCTTGCGGAAGATTTCCGGTCGGCTGCGCCACGGCACGAGCCCGTCGGGAGCGGCGGCATAGGCCGCAGCGCCCGCGACCACGTCCTTCGCATTGGCGTCTGAGAGGCGGCCATAGACGTAAGACCACCGGCCCGGCGCGCTCAATGCGACCGAGCAGCCCTGATTGCAGGCCGACAAGCACTCGACGGGAACCACATGGACGCCCTCGGGCACGCCGGCCTCGAGGATCGCGCCATGCAGGCGCTTGCCGGGCGTGGTCTCGCCCTCGCCCAGCGTCTCGCCGGCGCGGCAGGTGATGCAAACGTGAAGTGTGACGGTCATCGCTCTTCCAGATTAAACGGCGGAGGCGATGAGGCACACGGACCATTCTTCCGAAGGCCCGCTTCCCCGTCGCGGAACACCCCGTCCGCCGGTCCAAAAATCGTCCGCGCTGGCAGGTCTCCCGGCTTGCGGAGCAGGGTTTCCCCTTCGATCCCCGCCTTCCCGATCCCAGGGGATCAGTGGCATCGGGCATCTCTCCGGTCACGGTCGCGGGGGCGGCTGCATTTTGGAGCCAAATCTTGCCGATTCGGACCCTATCGCATTCCCTCTTCGCCTGTCATAGGACAGGAACCAACACCGGGTCACCATTTGCCGGTGGCCGCCACTTGTCAAGCCGAAGGACCGGGACCGATGACGCCTGAACCGGATACGAAAACGGCCGAGGAAACCGACGCCCGCCACGCCACGAAAATGGCGAAGAAGAAGGCCGCCCGCGACAGGATCATGGCCACCAAGAGCGGCGAAAAGGGCCTCATCATCGTCCACACCGGCGCCGGCAAGGGCAAGTCGTCCTCGGCCTTCGGCATGATCGTTCGCTGCGTCGCCCATGGCTTTCCCTGCGCGGTCGTGCAGTTCATCAAGGGCGCTTGGGACACCGGCGAGCGGCGCCTGCTCACCGGCCATTTCGGCGACCTCTGCCAGTTCCACGCGATGGGTGAAGGTTTCACTTGGGAGACCCAGGACCGCACCCGTGACATCGCCGCCGCGCGCGCCGGCTGGGAAAAGGCCAAGGAACTGATCCGCGATGCGAGCTTGCGGATGGTCGTGCTCGACGAGATCAACATCGCGCTGCGCTACGATTATCTCGATATCGCCGAAGTGGTCGAATTCCTGACGACGCAGAAGCCTGAGATGACGCATGTCGTCCTCACCGGGCGTAACGCCAAGGACGAGCTGATCGAGATCGCCGATCTCGTCACCGAGATGACGCTGGTCAAGCACCCCTTCCGCTCCGGCATCAAGGCGCAGGCCGGCGTCGAGTTCTGAAGCCGATGAGATTGAATTCAAATGCTGCGCCGAGGGAAGCGTGCTCCCTCCCCCGCTTGCGGGGGAGGGCTGGGGAGAGGGTGTCTCCGCAATCGAGAACCCCCAAGAGGAGAAAGCCCTCACCCGGCGCGTCGCGCCGACCTCTCCCGCAAGCGGGAGAGGTGCACCAAGCGCGTAGCCGCTTGATTCAACTCAATCCCATTCCGCTTTAGAAGGCGACGATGGCACGCGCATTGATGATCCAGGGGGCCGGCTCGGACGTGGGCAAATCGCTCATCGTCGCCGGCCTTGCGCGGGCCTTCACGCGGCGCGGCCTGCGCGTGCTCCCCTTCAAGCCGCAGAACATGTCGAACAACGCAGCCGTCACTATCGACGGCGGCGAGATCGGCCGCGCCCAGGCGCTGCAGGCGCTTGCCGCCGGCGTCGAGCCGCACACCGACATGAATCCGGTGCTGCTGAAGCCCGAGACCGATGTCGGCGCACAGGTGATCGTCCAGGGCAAGCGCATCGCGACCGCGCGGGCACGCGACTACGCGGCGATGAAGCCGTCATTGATGGCCGCCGTGCTGGAGAGCTTTGAGCGGCTGAAGGCGCGAGCCGACCTCGTGCTGGTCGAGGGCGCCGGCAGCCCGGCCGAGGTCAATTTGCGCAAGTCCGACATCGCCAACATGGGCTTTGCGCGCAAGGCGGATGTACCGGTCGTACTGGTCGGCGACATCGACCGCGGCGGCGTCATCGCTCAGCTCGTCGGCATCAAGACTGTGATCGAACCCGACGATGCCGCGATGATCCAGGGCTTTGTCATCAACAAGTTCCGCGGCGATCCCACACTGTTCGACGACGGCTACCAGCTGATCGCGCAAAAGACCGTATGGCGAGGCTTCGGTGTGCTGCCGTGGTTTGCGCGCGCGGGCGAACTGCCAGCTGAAGACGCGCTCGGCCTGAGCGACGCGCGCAAGCCGGGCCAATGCAAGATTGCTTGCCTCGCGCTGTCGCGGATCGCCAATTTCGACGATCTCGATCCGCTCAAGCTCGAACCTGGCGTCGACCTCGTCATGGTGCGCCCGGGCCAAGCGATCCCGGGCGATGTACGCCTGGTGATCATCCCCGGCTCCAAATCCACCCGCGGCGATCTTGCCTTCCTGCGCGCGCAGGGCTGGGACATCGACCTGCTCGCACATCACCGCAGGGGTGGCCACGTGCTCGGCCTCTGCGGCGGCTATCAGATGCTGGGCCGCAGCGTCGCCGACCCCGAAGGCATCGAAGGGCCCGCCGGCGACACGGCGGGGCTCGGGTTGCTGGATGTAGGGACGGTGATGAGCCCGCAGAAGACCCTGACACGGGTCGCGGCCGTGCATGCCGCCACGCATCAGCCGATCGAGGCCTACGAAATCCACATCGGCCGTACCGACGGACCGGATCGCGCCCGCCCGTTCGCGAAGCTGAACGGCGAGCCGGAAGGTGCGATCTCGCGCGATGGCCTCGTGCAGGGCAGCTATCTGCACGGCCTGTTCACATCGGATGATTTCCGCAAGGCGTATCTGGCCAGGCTCGACATTCCCGCGGGCGACGAACCCTATCACGCCCGGGTCGAGAGCGCGCTCGACGCGCTGGCCGATCACATCGAAAAGCATCTCGACGTGGAAGGCCTGCTCGCGCTAGCCCGCTAGAACCTCGGCAACGCGTGTCCATTCGGCCTCGCTGCCCGGAAGCCCGAGGCGCAGCCATGTCGGCTTCTGCGCGAACACGCGCGACCAGATCTGGCCACGCGCGAGCTTCTCCTGCGCGGCGAGTGCGTCGGGCATCTCGTACAGACGAAACAGTGACGCACCGCCGACAAGCCGCCAGCCTTGCGCTCGCGTCATCTCGTCGAGCCGGACACAATCGCGCACAAGACGCGCTGACGTCGCTTCGGCCCAGGCATCGTCGCGTAGGGCGCGGCTGCCAATCGCGATCGCGGTTCCGGAGACCGGCCATGGGCCCGACATCGCGATGAGCCTGGCGATGTCCGCGGCATTGCCGATGGCGAACCCAAGGCGCAGGCCGGCGAGTCCGTAAAACTTCCCGAACGAGCGCAGGATCAGCAACCCCTGCCGGTCCGCTTCCGACGCGAGCGACAGCTGCGGAACCGTGTCTGCAAAACTCTCGTCGATCACGAGACGGCCGACGCGTGGCAGCAGCGTCAGCAAATCCTTCGGTGTATGACACCGGCCATCGGGATTGTTGGGGTTGACGACGATGGCGAGGTTCGCGCCCGCCAGCGCGTCGAGCTCCGCGACCTCCTGCACATCCCAGCCAGCAGCCGACAGCACGCCAGCATATTCATTGTAGGTCGGCGCGAGGATGTGTGCGCGTCCGCGCGGCGCCAATTGCGGCAGCATTTGAATGACGGCCTGGGCGCCGCCCATTGCGACGATCGGCGCGCTCGTGCGATAGGCGTGCCGCGCAGCTTGATGCAGGGCGTCAATCTCGGCTCGCGACGGCAGCGTGCTCCACGCCCGCGCGCTCACCTCGCCGACGGGATAAGGCAGCCGGTTGATCCCTGTCGACAGATCGATCCAGTCTTCCGCGCGTCCGCCAAAACGCTGCTGGGCCAGATCGAGATTTCCACCGTGCTCGCGCATGCCCCGTTCTTTCACGCGAAAGCCAGGATCGCAAGGAGGCCTGCGAGCAGCAGCATGGTGTGGCGGTAGACCGTCAGTGCCTCTGCGATGTCGGCGGCGCGCGGATCGCGCGCGCCTTCGTTCAGCCAGGGCTCGTTCGTGGTGCTGCCGTGATAGATGCGGGGCCCGCTGAGCCGCACGCCAAGCCCGCCCGCCATCGCGGCCTCCGGCCAGCCGGCATTCGGCGAGCGGTGACGGCGTGCGTCGCGAGTCATGCACGATAGCGCGTCGGATCGCCGCGGTGCCAGCAGCACGAACAGAAAGCCGGTCAGCCGCGCGGGAATGAAGTTCGCGACATCGTCGATCCGCGCCGCCGCCCAGCCGAACGCCTCGTGCCGCTCGCTGCGATGGCCGATCATGGAGTCGAGCGTGTTGATCGCCTTGTAGCCGAAGATACCCGGCAGGCCGAACAGCGCGCCCCAGAACACCGGCGCCACGATGCCGTCGGAGGCATTCTCCGCAAGGCTCTCGATCGCCGCGCGCGCGATGCCGGCCTCATCGAGCGCTGCGGGATCGCGACCGACGATGCGCGAGACCGCGTCGCGCGCGGCGGCGATATCGCCAGCCAGCAATGGATCCGCGACGGCGGCCACATGATCATGCAGCGAGCGCAGCGCGACCAGCGGCCATGCCATGACGCCGAGCAGCGCGATCTGGATCCAACCCGAGGGAAGCAGGACCTGAAGCACCCAGCCGACCGCAACGGAGAATGCGATCACCACGAGCGCGCCGGCGATGCCCGCGCCACGGCGAAACGCCGGCGGATCTGACGCGCGATTCCACCCGGAATCAATGGCGCCGATGATCCGCCCGAGCCAGGTCACGGGATGGCCCATCCGCACGAACAGCCACGGCGGCCAGCCCAGAAGGGCATCAACCGCCATCGCCACCACCATCGCGCCCGCAAAACCCACACCTGCCTCCTGTCTCGCCCCTGTTGCGCAAAGCAAGGCCCGAGCGCAAGCCCCTGCCCGCGTGATTTCGGCTTTGTCTTTGGCCGCGTTTGGTGATTAGTCAGGCTCTCGGGAGACCTGCATGGCCATCATCTTGATCACAGGCGGAGCGCGATCGGGCAAGAGCAAGCGTGCGGAAATGCGCACGCGCACCTTCCCCGGGCAGCCCGTCTACGTCGCGACGGCCGAGGCGCTCGATGCGGAAATGGAGGCGCGCATCGCCAAGCATCGCGCGCGGCGCGAAGCCGACTGGATCGAACGCGAGGTGCCGCTTGATCTTGTCCCCGCGCTGGTCGCGACAGATGGCGGCGGTGCAAGACTGGTGGACTGCCTGACGCTGTGGCTCTCCAACCTGCTGCATGCGGAGCGCAACTGGGAGCACGAGGTGAACGCGCTCGCCGCCGCCCTGCCCAGTTTGAAAAGCCCCATCGTCTTCGTCACCAACGAGGTCGGTCTCGGCATCGTGCCCGACAACGCGCTGGCGCGGCGCTATCGCGACGCCGCCGGAATCATGAACCAGGTCATCGCGGCGGCGTCCGACGAGGTCGAGTTCGTCGTTGCCGGCCTGCCGATGAAGCTGAAATGATGGCGCGCGTCGAATTTCTGAATAACGTCGTCGCCGATGTCAGGATGGCGGCCTCGTTCGTCACGATTCTCCCGGTAGCATCGTCGAAGCCGGCGGCTGACGGCGCCGTGGCGCGTGCGTCATGGGCTCTGCCCGTGGCCGGACTGCTGGTCGGCCTTGCCGGCGCGTTCGTCTATGAGGTCGCCACCCGCTTCGGACTGGCGCCGAACCTTGCCGCCCTGCTCGCTCTCGCCACGACCGCCCTCGTCACGGGCGCGCTGCACGAAGACGGTCTCGCAGATACCGCCGACGGGCTCGGTGGCGGCCGCACGCGCGAGCGCAAGCTCGAGATCATGCGCGACAGCCGGATCGGGACCTACGGCGTCTGCGCGCTGATCCTGTCGTTCGGCCTGCGCTGGAGCGCGCTCGCCGCGATCGCCGATCCCTTGCTGGTGGCATTTGCGCTTTGCGCCGCACACACCGCTGCCCGCGCAGGCGTGCCGGCCTTCATGGCACTGGTACCGCCGGCCCGGCCTGACGGGCTGTCGGCGAGCGCGGGATCGCCGCCGGGCCGCAGCGTCGCCATCGCCTTGGCTCTTGGAACGCTCGCGCTGGCTCTCGCGTTGGGGCCGGGCAAGGCGCTGGTCGGCCTGGTCCTGCTGTCGCTCGCCGGCCTGTTGCTGGCGCGGCTTGCCGTGCGTCAGATCGGCGGGCAGACCGGCGACATCCTCGGTGCATTCGAGCAGATCGGCGAGATCCTCATTCTGCTCGTAGCCGCATCCTTCCGGATGGGAGGCTGACTTCATGGTCGAGTTCGACGATAGCTTCCGTCAGCACTTGCGCGAGCTGTTCGTGTGGCGCCGCGACGTCCGCCGCTTTCGAACTGACCCACTGCCGGCCGGCGCCATCGATCGCCTGATCGAGACCGCCTGCCTTTCGCCCTCGGTCGGCCTCAGCCAGCCCTGGCGCTTCGTCGTCGTCGACGATGTTGCACGGCGCCGCGCCATCATCGACGATTTCACGGCGTGTAACGCCGAGGCACTGAATTGCTATTCGGGCGACCGTGCGGCTCGCTACGCCGCACTGAAACTCTCTGGCCTCGAACAGGCCCCCGGCCATCTCGCCGTGTTCGCCGACAAGGCCAGCGACATCGGCCACGGCCTCGGCCGCGCCACCATGCCGGAGACGATCGAATATTCCGTCGTCGCCGCCATCACCGCGATGTGGCTCGCCGCACGCGCCGAGAGCATCGGCATCGGCTGGGTGTCGATCCTGAATCCGGATCGCATCCACGCGATTCTCGACTTGCCTCATAGCTGGAAGTTCATCTCCTATCTCTGCATCGGTTATCCCGAGATCGAATGCGACCAGCCCGAGCTCGAGCAGGCGAAATGGGAACACCGGCGCGGTGCCGAGGAGTTTACGCTGCGGCGTTAGCACGCCGCACTATCCTCCGTCTCTGCGAGCGAAACGGCGAAACGAAGCAATCCAGAGTCTCTCCGGGAAGATTCTGGATTGCTTAGTCGCAACGGCTCCTTGCTCCGCGTGTTGCTGGTCGATGACGATCCGGTCAATCGCGAGGTCGGCGAAGCCATTCTGAACCGGCTCGGCATCATTCGACGTCATCCTGATGGATCTGCACATGCCGGACATGGACGGCGTCGAGGCGGCGTCGCGGGTCGGCAAGCTCGGCCTGCCGAGCACGCCGCGCATCATCGCCGTGACGGCGGATGTGTCGTCCAGCGCGCGCGAGCGGCTCGCTGGCGCCGGCATCCTTCAAATGGTCAGCAAGCCGATCCTGATCAACGCGGTGCGCGAGGCGATCCAGGACGAACCGGACGTCAAGCCGTCGGCAGTGCAACTGTCCACGGGAGCATTGATCGACCGGCACTTTCGCGTCAGCGCGCCTGCACGCGCTCCTCTTCCCGCCCAAACCGCTCGACCAGGAAATCGATGAACAGCCGCACCTTCACCGACAGATGCCGGGTCGGCGGATACACCGCGTAAAGCGCGAGCGGCGGTGCGGAATAATTATCCAGCACCGTTCGCAGCTCGCCCTTCCGCAAAGCGTCGGCGGCGATGAACTCCGGCAGCAGCGCGAGCCCCCTGCCCTTGATCGCGACATCGCGCAGCACCTCGGCATTGTTGACGCAGAGCGACCAGGCCGGCTGGATCCAGTGGTCGCCGTCGCTGCCTGTAAGCTTCCACTGATTGCCGGTGAGCAGGAAGCCGTAGGTCAGGGAATTGTGCTCGCGCAGATCCTGCGGATGTTTTGGCGTGCCGTGACGCGCGAGATAATCCGGGGACGCACAGATCATGCGCGCCACCGGCATGATCTTTCGCGCGATCAAGCTCGACGATTCCAATTCCGCGATCCGCAAGGTCACGTCGAAACCGTCCTGCACGGGATCGAGCAGGTCGTCGCTGAGCACGATCTGGAGCTGAAGCTCGCCGTGACGCGTCATGAAATCGGCGAGCACCGGACCTAACCGCATCGTGCCGAACGACATCGGTGCGTTGACGCGGAGCAGCCCACGCGGCGCCGACTGGGCTTGCGTCACCGCCTGATCGGCCGCCTCGACCTCCGAAAGGATGACGAGCGCGCGTTCGAAATAGCGCTGGCCGCTCTCGGTCGGGCTCGCATGCCGCGTGGTCCGGTTCAACAGCTGGACGCCGAGGCTCTCCTCGAGGTCGGCGATGTACTTGCTGATCGCCGAGCGCGACAGCCGCAACTGGCGGCCCGCCTCGGCAAAACTGCCGCTTTCGACCACTTTCACGAAGGCCCGAAGGCTGCCGAGCTTATCCACGGGCTACTTCCGCCGATTGTTTCCAAATCGTAGACAGAGCCGTCATATTTGCATGGATTGTCTCCAATCCAAAGCGGAACAATATTTCCGGCCAGAGCAAGACGCTCCCCGAGCTTTGGAGGACGACAATGTCTGGACTGCACCATGTGACCGCGATCGCTGGCGACCCCATCCGCAATTTCGGCTTCTACACCCGAGATCTCGGCCTGCGCTTCGTCAAGAAGACGGTCAATTTCGACGATCCCGGCACCTATCATTTCTATTACGGCGATGAGACCGGCCGGCCCGGCACCATCCTGACCTTCTTTCCCTGGGCCGGCGTTCCGGCCGGGCGCCGCGGCGTCGGCGAGACCCATCAGACCGCCTTCCGCGTGCCGCAGCGTTCGCTCGGCTACTGGACCCAGCGCTTCACGGAGAAGGGCATTGCCTATGAGGCGCTCGAGAAGCGCTTTGGCGAGTCCGTGCTGCCATTCACCGATCCCGACGGCATGGCCCTCGCGCTGGTCGGCGTGCCGGGAATCGAGAACGAGCCTGGCTGGAGCAACGGAGATGTGCCGGCGGAGCATGCGATCCGCGGCTTCCACGGCGTAACCTTGCTGCTCGACAGCGCGGCGAAGACGGCCGCTATCCTCACCGACGTGTTCGGCTTCAAGGAGACCGGCCGCGAAGGCTCGGTGATCCGCTTCAAGGCGCAGGGCGATGCCGAAGGCAGCGTCGTCGACATCTACGAGGCCAAGGGATTCCTGCGTGGGCATCAGGGCGGTGGATCCGTGCATCACATCGCCTTCCGCGCGGCGGACGACGCCGAGCAAGGCAAGATGGCGCAACAGCTCGTGAGCAGTCACGGCCTGCATCCGACCGAGCAGAGGGACCGCAACTACTTCCGCTCGATCTACTTCCGCGAGCCCGGGGGCGTGCTGTTCGAGATCGCGACCGACATCCCCGGCTTCGCCGTCGATGAACCCGTCGCGACGCTGGGACGCGACCTCAAGCTGCCGAGTTTCCTCGAAGCCCAGCGCAAGCAGATCGAGGACGTGTTGCCGAGCCTGGAAGAGAGCGTGTCATGACCGAGAGTGCCTTCATCCATCGCTTCGAGCCCGCGATCAGCGCGGGCTCCCCTCCGCTCCTGCTGCTGCATGGCACCGGCGGCGACGAGAACGATCTGCTCGGGCTCGGCAAGATGATCTCGCCTGGCTCGGCCCTGCTCTCGCCGCGCGGCCGCGTGCTCGAGCACGGCATGCCGCGCTTCTTCCGCCGTCTCGCCGAAGGCGTCTTCGACGAGCAGGATGTGCGGCGGCGCGCGCTCGAGCTCGGCGATTTCGTCAGCGAGGCACGGAAGCAATATGGCATCGCAGCGCCTGTCGCGGTCGGCTTCTCCAACGGCGCCAACATCGCAGCCGCGCTGTTGCTGCTGCAACCGGAATTGCTGGCTGGCGCAATCCTGCTGCGCGCGATGGTGCCGCTGTCGGATCCGCCCACGGCCGATCTTGCAGGCAAGCCGATCCTGCTACTGTCCGGCCAGACCGATCCGATCGTACCGCCCGGCAATTCGGCCAAGCTTGCCGCTCTGCTCTCGCAAGCGGGCGCGAGCGTGACCCACAGGGTCCTGCCGGCGGGCCATCAATTGTCGCAAGCCGACATGACGCTCGCCCGCGACTGGATCGGCAAGGTCGACGCCAAGGCAGCATGAACCACGAGCGGCGCATCGTTTCCGAACGGTGCGCCGCTTTTTCATTCGAACCAGCCGCGCCGTTTGAACCAGATCAGCGGCAGAACGCCGCTTGCAATGATCGCGAGGCATGCCAGCGGATAGCCGAACGTCCAGTCCAGCTCCGGCATGTGCTTGAAGTTCATGCCCCAGATTCCGACCAGGATGGTGGGGGGCACACCGACGACGGACACGATCGTCAGGATCTTGAACAGCTCGTTCTGCTGGATGTTGATGAAGCCGAGCACAGCGTCAAGCAGAAGCTGGATCTTGTCGGACAATCTCGTCTCGTAATCGTTGAGCGAGACGACGTCCTTCGACACCGCTTCGAGACGCTTCTTCGAGGCTGCCGTGATCCACTCGCTGCCGACGTCGCCAGCAAACGATGCGATGCGGCCGACCCCGAGCAGAACGTCCCGCGCCTTGGCCAATCTGTCCGCGAGTTCACCGATGTTTTCGAGCGCTTCCCGCATTCTGCGACTGGAATGGGCCAGCCGTTTGGTGCGAAGGAGGCCGCCCTTGAAAACGCCCCGCGAAAGCCCGTCGACTTTCGCACCAAGATGCTCCAGGACATCGGCGCCGCGATCGACCATTGCTTCGAGCAAGCTGGTGAACACGCACATGCCGTTCTCGAGACTGTCGTCGGAGCCGATTCGCTCGCCGACGGCCTCGAAGATGGGCAGTTGGGCAAAACGCACCGTCACCAGCACGTGGGGACCGATGACGAAGCCCACGGGCGTGATCTCGGCCTCGCCGCCCTCGTCGGGCTGGACCGCAGGAGAGCTCAGATAAAGCGTGCCGTGATCAAAGATCAGTCGGCTCGATGCTTCGATCTCGCTAAGGGAATCCTGGGACGGAATCCGTATTCCCAACAGCCGTTCGACAAACTGTTTTTCCTCGTCGGTCGCGTTCAGTAAGTCGGCCCAGATGATCTCAGAGGGCATTTCCGTGCTGATGCTTCGCCAGTCATTTGACGGCCATCTATACAGTTTGAGCAAGAAACCGAACTCCGTGTGCCCCCTGGCGGCGGATCGCGCGGCAAGCTGCCATCCTGCGTCAAGCTAACGCATGAGGATTTCGATCGTTCAATGTCTGGAAATCGACCGAGAGCTGCGCTCGAAGGAAACGAGGCGACCTTCTTAAGATACTGCCATCTTGCCGGTGTTTTGCCCGACGCATCGAGCGGCGTCAGCCGTGGCGCATGATGCCGAGCGACCCCGCAAGCCATTGAAATAGCTGGCCCCGTCTACTGTGCATGGGGTTGTTTTCGCGTTTTTTGCCTGGAGTAGTCGAAGCAATGGCCTGTTCCCGATGGAGGAGGCCATTGTCGAGGCGAACCTTCGATCTGTTCGAGCGCTCGCTATTCCCAGGACCACGCCGAGAAATCGTTCTCGAACTGCGGGACTTCCTTCCAGACGCCCTTCAGCTTCTTGTTGGTGACGGTTGGCCATTGCGGCTGGAACAGATAGGCGGAGACGGCGTCGGTGGCCAGCATGCGCTGGGCGTCGCCGAGCAGCTTGGTGCGGGCGGCTTCATCCGGCGTCGACACGATCTGCTTGTAGAGCGCGTTGAAGGCCACGTTGTTGTAACCGATATAGTAGTCCGGCTCGGTGAGCTTGACGAGATCGAACGGCTCGACATGGCTGACGATGGTCAGGTCGAAATTGTGCGGACCGTTGGGCGCGAACACCTGCGACAGCCACTGCGCCCATTCGACGTTCTCGATTTTGGCGACGATGCCGACCTTGGCGAGCTGGGCCGCGACGATCTCGCCACCCTGCCGCGCGTAAGGTGGCGGCGGCAGTTTCAGCGAGAGCTCGAGCGGCGCGGTGACGCCGGCTTCCGTGAGCAGCTTCTTGGCCTTCTCCGGGTCGTAGGGGTTGACGCCGGTGGTGTCGACATAGCCCAGCGATCCCGGCGTGTAGAAGCTGCCGATCGGCGTGCCGAAGCCCTCGACGGCGCCGTCGATCAAGGCCTTGCGGTCGATCGCGGCGAGGATGGCGCGACGAACGCGGACGTCGTCGAGCGGCTTCTTGCGGTGGTTGATCGCGACGATCGTCTTGGCCCGGGAGCCGCCGATCAGCACCGTGAAGCGTGGATCGGACTTGAACTGAGCAACGACGCGGGTCGCGATGCGCGGAAATGCGTCGACGTCGTTCGAGAGCAGCGCAGCGGCCTGGGCGGCCGGATCGGAGATGAAGCGGATCGTCACCTTCGAGAGCTTGATCGCGGAGGCGTTGCGATAATCGGCCCATTTGGTCAGCGTGATCGAGGAGCCCTTGGCCCAAGCGCCAAGCTGATAGGGCCCGGTCCCGACCGGCTGCGTGACGTTGGTCGCCGCGCTCTTCGGCTCGACGATCGAGCCGCTCGCCTGTCCGAGCAGGAACGGCAGGTTCGGCTCGGAATGTTTCACCGCGATGACGACGGTGTCGGCATCGGGCGTCTCGACCTTCTCGAAAGCCTGGAACAGGCTCTTGTCCTTGTTGGTGCTGGTCGCGGCCGCGTTGCGTTCGAACGAGAACTTCACTGCCGCTGAATTGAACGGCTCGCCATTGTGGAATTTGACGCCCTTGCGCAGCTTGAACGTGTAGGTCTTCAGATCGGGCGATGCGGTCCAGCTCTCCGCCAGCAGCGGCGAGGTAGTGCCGTCCTCGTTGATCTTGGTCAGCGTCTCGTAAATGTTGTAGAGAGTGACTTCAGCGATCGCAGCAGCGGCGGCATTGGTGGGGTCGAGCCCCGGCGGCTCCAGCGTCATTCCCATGACGAAGCTGTCCTTCTTGCTCTGCGCCAGCACGGGCAAAGGCGCTGCCACCAGCGCGGCGGCAAAGGCGACGATCGATAGTTTCCTCAACATGCGTAACTCCCCGGCCTGTTCTATTCTTAAGCCTACGCCAATCCTGCTCCGGACACTAACCTTCCACGGCTGCCGGCGGCAACGCCATCACGGCCTCGGCCCTGTGGCAGGCGGCAAGGTGCCCCTCGCCCACCTTGCGTAACGCAGGCAGCGCCTCGCGGCAATGCTGGTCGGCGAGCGGACAGCGCGCGACATAGGGGCACCCGGTCGCCGCCACCGATTGCGAGGCGATCGCCTGGCTTCCGCGCCGCCGCCGCCCGCCGGCGGCGCGCGCCCGCGGCACCGCCTCCAGCAGCGCCCGCGTATAGGGGTGGGCGCAATGCTCGAACAGGTCTTCGGGGCGGCCCTGCTCGACGATCCGGCCGAGATACATCACCGCGACCTCGTCGCAGAGATAGTCGACGACGGCGAGGTCGTGGCTGATCAGGACGTAGCTGAGGCCGAACTGCTCCTGCAGATCCTGCATCAGGTTCAGCACCTGCGCCTGCACGGAGACATCGAGCGCCGAGACCGGCTCGTCGGCGACGATCAGCTTCGGCTGGGTGATCAGCGCGCGCGCAATGGCGATGCGCTGGCGCTGGCCGCCGGAAAATTCGTGCGGGTATTTCTCCATGTCGGCACCGCGCAAGCCGACCTGGCGCAGCGCCGCGGCGACACGTTCACCGAACGTGGCGCGATCGGCCCCCTCCAGCACCGTCAACGGTTCCGCGACAATGCGCGCGATGGTCTGCCGCGGATCGAGCGAGCCGTAGGGGTCCTGGAACACCATCTGGAAATCGCGGCGGGCGCGACGCAACTCGTCGGCGGAGATGCGATTGAGATCGCGGCCGAGCAGCGCGACCTGTCCCGACGTCGGCCGCTCCAGCGCCATCATCAGCCGCGCGAAGGTCGACTTGCCCGACCCGGACTCGCCGACGATTCCGAGGCTCCTGCCCGCGGCAACCCGCACGTTCACGCCATTGAGCGCACGCACCTGCCCCGGCGGGCGAAACAGGCTTTCGCGCGGCAGGGCGTAGCGTTGCTCGAGATCCTTCACGTCGAGAAGCGGCACGGAAGTCATGCGGTCAGCACTCCCTCGCGTTCCGACATCGAGACATCGGTCCTGATGCAGCGGACGAAGTGCCCGGGTCCGACGTCAATCATCGGCGGAAGCGCGGCGCGGCACCGGTCGATCACGAGCGGACAGCGGTCGGAGAAGGCGCAGCCGGAAGGCAGATCGGCAAGCTCCGGCACGGTGCCCGAGATCGTCTTCAGCCGCGTGCCCTTGCGCGCGCCAAGCTTCGGCCGGGCGCGGAACAGGCCCTGCGTATAGGGATGACCCATGCGGCGGAACACCTCGTCGGTCGGCCCGCTCTCGACGACGGTGCCACCATACATCACCATCATGCGCTGCACGTTCTCGGCGATGACGCCGAGATCGTGCGAGATCAGGATCATCGACATGCCGCGCTCCTCGACGAGATCGGCGATGAGGTCGAGGATCTGGCCCTGGATGGTGACGTCGAGCGCGGTGGTCGGCTCGTCCGCGATCAGCAGATCCGGCTCGCAGGCCAGCGCCATGGCGATGGTGATGCGCTGGCGCTGGCCGCCGGAGAACTGGTGGGGATAGGCGTCGATGCGCCTGTTAGCATCGGGCAGTCCGACGCGGTCGAGCAAGGCGATCGCCTCTTTCCGCGCCTGCGCGGCCGAATAATTCTTGTGACGCCGCAGCGGCTCGGCGACCTGATGACCGATCGTATGCATCGGGTTGAGAGCGGTCATCGGCTCCTGGAAGATCATACTGATGCGATTGCCACGCAGCTTGCAATAGTCCGCGTCCGCAAGCCCGGCGAGTTCGTGACCATCGAGCTTGATGCTACCGGAGATCACTGCGCTATCGGGCAGCAGCCCCATCAGGGACAGCGCAGTGACCGACTTGCCGCAGCCGGACTCGCCGACCAGCCCCAACGTTTCGCCGCGCTTCAGGGTAAAGCGGACATCGCGCACGGCCTGCGCACGCCCGCGGCTGGTGTTGAGACCGACGCCGAGGCTATCGACGTCGAGCAGCGGCACGGCCTGTCGCTCACCCATCGTCATCGCTCCCGCGCCAATCTGGGATCTAGTAGGTCGCGCAATCCGTCACCGAGAAGATTGAGGCCGAGCACCGCGATCGCGATCGCAGCGCCCGGATAGACGGCGAGCATCGGCGACTGGAACAGCAGCGTCTGCGCATCGTTCAGCATCCGCCCCCAGGACGGCTGCGGCGGCTGCGTGCCGAGGCCGAGATAGGACAGCGCGGCTTCGGCGAGAATGGCGAGCGCGAACTGGATGGTGACCTGCACGATCAGGATCGATAGAATATTCGGCAGCACATGCTCGATGGTGATGCGGAAGGCGCCCTTGCCCGCGGCACGTGCGGCCAGCACGAATTCGCGCGCCCAGATCGCGTTGGCCGAGCCGCGCGTCAGCCGGGTCAGTGTCGGGATCTGGAAGATGCCGATTGCGACGATCGAGGTGACCATGCCGGGCCCGAACACCGCAGCCAGCATGATCGCGGAGAGCACGGCCGGAAAGGCGAAGGTGAAGTCGGAGAAGCGCATGATGATCTCTTCGGTCCAGCCGCGCCGGGCCGAGGCGATCAGGCCCAGCGTAACGCCGAAGCTGAGACCGATGCCGACGGCGATGACACCGACCATGATGGTGGAGCGGGCGCCGGCGAGCAGCAGCGAGAGGATGTCGCGGCCGAAGGAATCGGTACCCAGCCAGTGCGCAGCCGAGGGCGGCCGCAGCTTCGAGGCGATGTCGATCTCGTAGGGCGACCACGGCGTCCACACCAGCGAGAGCAGCGCCGAAGCGAGCACCAACAGACTCAGCGAACCGCCAAGCACGAAACTGCGATGGCGCAGCGCGCGGGCCCAGAAGGTCCTGGCCGGCAATCGGCGCGTCGCTATCGGCGCGTCAATCAGAGTGGTCAGGGGCGCGCTCACAGATCGTGCACCTTGATGCGGGGATCGATGAAGGCATAGAGCACGTCGACCACGAAATTGACGATGACGACCATGGTCGCCAGCAGCATCACGCAATTGCGCACCACGATGAGGTCGCGGTTGGCGATAGACTGGAAGATCAGCCGGCCGAGACCCGGCAGGTAGAATACGTTCTCGATCACGATGGTGCCGGCGAGCAGATTGGCGAATTGCAGCCCCATCACCGTCATGACCGGGATCATGGCGTTGCGGAGCACGTGGCTCCACAGCACTTCCCGCTTGCCGAGCCCTTTCGCGCGCGCCGTTCGAACAAAATCCTCGCGCAGCACTTCCAGCACCGCCGAGCGCGTCACACGCGCAAGGATCGCGGCCTGCACCACCGCGAGCGAGATCGCCGGCAGCAGCAGCGACTTGACGCCGAGCCAGACGCCGTCCTCCCAGCCGGAAAATCCCCCCGCCGACAGCCATTGCAGCCGCACCGCGAACAACAGCACGAGCAGGATCGCGAACCAGAAATTCGGCAGCGCGATGCCGATCTGCGTCAGCGACATCACGCCGACATCGCCGAGCCTGTTGTGGTTGGCGGCGGTGTAGATGCCGGCCGTGAGCGCCAGCGTCACCGTGATCGTCATCGCCATGATCGCGAGCGGAACGGTCAGCACCAGCCGCTCCGCGATCAGGCTGGCGACCGAGGTGCCGTAGACATAGGAGTTGCCGAGATCGCCGACGAGGAGCCCCTTGATCCATTGCAGATAGCGAACCGCCAGCGGCTGGTCCAGCCCGAGCTTGACCGTGAGCGCGCGCACCGCATCCTCCGAGGCATCGGCGCCCATCAGCATCTGCGCGGCGTTGCCGGGCAGCGCATCGAGCACGAGGAAGATGATCAGCGAAGCGCCGACCAGCGTCGCCAGCAAGGTCACCACTCGTCGGAGGACAAAGACGCTCATGCGCGCTCGGCTTCAGGGCTCAGATGCGGCACGATCAACATGTCCGGGCGGCTGAGGCAAGCCCTTTGCACACAAGTCCCTTGCACAGGAGGCCTTTGCTGCATGGCCATCTCCTCAAGCTGGCCAGCGGGACAGGAGATCGCTTGAAGCCTCGAACAGCGCGCTGACGCGCAGCAATTCCGCATCGGCCCGGAAGCGGCCGACGAGCTGAAGCCCGATCGGCAGGCCGTCGCGGCCGAAGCCAGAAAGCAGGCTGATTGCGGGATGGCCGGTCATGTTGAACGGCATGGTCCAGGGGAACCAGTGCGGCCGGACGCTATCGAAATGCGCTCCGTCGATCTCGATAGAGCCGAACAGATCCTGCTCGATCGGCAGCGCGGTGCGCGTGAGCGTCGGCATCGCCAGCAAATGTCCGTGCGCAAGCAGCGATTGCACGCGACGGAACAGTGCGGTGCGCGCGAACATCGCCTCCTGGTAGTCGACGCCCCTGACCTCGGTCGCGAGCGCGAGCTGCTTGAGGAAGGCCTCGCTCAGCTCGTTCCCGTGCTCGGCCGCGAGTTTCGCAAAGCGCGTACGCCAGACCGTGTGGTTGATGGCGCGCCAGATCGGCTCGATGTCAAAATCGTCACCGGAGAATTCCTCGAGTTCGGCACCAAGTCCAGCCAGCCGGTCGAGGCTCGCCTTGAAGCTGGCTGCGACCTCGGCGGACACCGGGCGGCCCGGCGGCGTCAGGCAGTACAGGATCCGCTGCCCGCGCAGATCGCCGCGCGCCGCAGTCGCGCCGATGAAATCGGGCACGGGGACGCCGATCGACCAGGGGTCGCAGGCATCCTCGCCTGACATCGCCTGCATCATCAGCGCGGTGTCGGCGACGGTGCGGGTGGTCGGCGTGACATAGGTCTGGTTGCCGAACACATCCAGCGCCTGGCTGTGCGGGATCACACCGTTGCTCTGCTTCAAACCCACCACGCCATTGCAGGCAGCGGGAATTCGCGTCGAGCCGCCGCCGTCGGTCGCGACCGCGAGCGGCGCGATGCCGCTCGCCACCGCGACCGCCGCGCCGCCGCTGGAGCCGCCGGAGGACCGGCGGGCGTCCCAGGCATTGCGGGTGCGACCGAACAAAGGCGAATCCGTCAGGCACTTGCTGCCGAATTCCGGCGTCGTGGTCTTGCCGATCAGGATTGCGCCTTCGCGGCGCAACCGCGCGACCGCGACGGCATCCTCGGTCGGCACATTGTCCTTGTAGGGAACAGCGCCGAAGGTGGTCCTGACGCCCTCTGTGTTGACGATGTCCTTGACGGTGACGGGGACGCCGTGGAGCAGGCCAAGCGGCTCGCCGGCCATCATCTTGCGCTCGGCAGCGCGCGCCTGCGTCATCGCCTCGTCGCCACATAGCGTGATGAAACAGTTCAGCTCGGGCTGGAGCGCCTCGGCGCGCGCCAGCACCGCACTGACGATCTCGACGGGGGAAATCTTCCGCGTGGCGATGAGGCCGCGAAGTTCGGTTGCGGACAAGAGACAGGGATCGCCGTTCATCGTCACACCACGCTCCGAAGCTGGCCTGTTGGCCCAAGGCATTGACAGCGAGAATGACAGTTTTGTTAACTCGTCGTCCAATACCATTTTGAGCCCTAACCCATACATTTTCGGTATGCCAATGGATCTTCGCCGGCTCCGCTATTTCGTCGCCGTCGCCGAGGCCCGCAGCATCGGCAAGGCCGCCGAGCTGCTTCGGATGGCGCAGCCGCCGCTCTCGGTCCAGATTCGCAAGCTCGAGGCCGAGATCGGCGCTCCGCTGTTCCGGCGCGGCACCCGCGGCATGGACCTGACCGAGGCAGGTCAGGCACTGCTGGCGCGCGCCAGCGAGGCACTCGCCCTCGCGATCGACGGCGCCGAAGCAGCGCGCGCGGTTGCCTCGGGGCGGCGCGGGCGGCTGTCGGTAGGCTACATGTTCGTGCTGGCGAACGCGATGCTGCCGCGGCTCATCCCTGAGCTCCGCCGCGCGGTTCCCGGCGTCGACCTCGGCTTCGCCGAACTCAGCGCATCGACGCGCGAAGCCCGCGTGCTCGACCGCAGCGTCACGGTCGCGCTGTGCATGCCGGCGATCAACCATCCTGAGATCCAGGTGGCACGGATCGGTGCGCAGCCGTTCATGCTGGCGATGCCGATCCGCTCGCCGCTCGCACGCTTGAGCTCGGTGCCGATGGAGAAGCTGCAGGGCCGCCCGCTGATCGCGCTCCCGCATCCGGACCATGGACCCGCCTCCTCCGCTGTCGTCCCCTTGTTGCGCCGGCACCAAATCGTGATGCCGATCGCCAGCCGGGTGGAGACGGTGCATTCGGCGATGAGCCTGGTTCTGGCCGGTGAAGGTCTCGCCATTCTGCCGGCCTGCGCGCAGCTCGGCGCGCCACGCGGCATCGCGTTCCGACCGCTGCGTGACGTCACCGACTCCCTCGACATTGCAGTCTGTTGGCGGCGAGATTCCCAAAGTCCGCTGATCGGGATCTTCCTCAAATGCGCCGAGAAGGCGGCCGCGCGGATCTGAGGCGAGCTAGAGACTCCAACTCACCTCGTGGCCCCAGGGCGGATCGGCGCCCGGGCGGGTGCAGGTGAGGCCCGCGCAGCCGGCGGCGAAGGACAGTGCGCGGCGGAGCTCATCGGCACTGATGTCCTTCAGTGCTCGCCGGGCAATGCGACCCTGCTTGTGCAAAGCAAACAGCAGCGCCGCCTGAAAACTGTCGCCGGCCCCGATCGTGTCGGCCACCTCGACCTTTGGCGCGGCGACCTCGATCTGCCCTGTCCCCGCGTGCCATGCAATGGCGCCATCGCTGCCGCGGGTGATGACGACGAGGCTCGTGCCCTGCATGAGCAGTTCGTTCGCCCGCTGCCGATATGGCTCGTCGCCGAAGAGGTAGGCGAAGTCGACGTCCGACAGCTTGATCAGATCAGCGCTGGCAGCGAACTCCGCCATCCGCGCGAGATAGGCCGGCTTGTCTTCAACCAGATTAGGGCGGCAGTTCGGATCGAAGGAGATCGTCGATGAGGGTCGCGCATCCGCGATCAGCGCCTTCGTCTCGGCGGCTCCCCGGTCGTTGACAAGCGTGGTCGAGCCGACATGAACGGCCTCGATGTCGGCGAATGGAATGGCCTCGCGCCGGTAGGTCCAGTTCCGCGTCGCGGTCTCGGCATCGTAGAAGGCGTAGTGCGAGTCGCTGGCGACGATACGGACGAAGGCAAGCGTGGTCTGACGGTCGCTGCGGGTGGCGAGACTGAGGTCGACATGCGAGGCTGTGGCGTGGTCTACGATCATCCGTCCGAACAAATCGGTCGAGATGCCGCCGACGAAGCCGGTCGGCGCGCCGAGTCGCGCCATGCCGATCGCGACATTGAGGCAGGAGCCGCCGACCGCCGGCATCACCGCTTCGCGACCGCCGGCGTTTCGCGTCGGCACGAAATCGATCAGCGCATCGCCGCAGGATATCAGCATTCGCTCAGCCCTCGGCAATCATTCCAGCGCGCGTTTGCTTCATCAGTCTGAAGCAAGCCTATCAGCAAGTGTGGCCACCATCCAGCCGCACCACGCGCTTTATCCGCGCCGGCTCAGTGCGCGACCTGCCGGTAGATCGCCGGCAGCGCCGCGGGCAACCGTTTGATGTTGCCGACGATGGCATAGCCGCCGCGGCCGAACAGGGTCGGGAAGTAGGATTGCGCGGTTGCGTCCACCGTGATGCCGAAGGCGGCGATGCCGAGCCGGCGCGCCTCTTGCACCGATTTGCGGGTGTCTTCGAGCGCGAAGCGGCCCTCGTAATGATCGACGTCGTTCGGCTTGCCGTCGGTGAGAACGAGCAACAGCTTCTTGCGCTGCGGCTGGTGGGCGAGCTCGGCCGCGGCGTGGCGCACCGCCGCGCCGATCCGCGTGTAATAGCCCGGCTTCAGCGCGCCGATGCGACGCTCGACTGTCGGGCTCATCCGCTCGCCGAAAGCCTTGACCGTCTCGAGCCGCACCCAGGACCGCCGGCGCGAGGTGAAGGTGAGGATGCTGTGGTGGTCGCCGCAAGCCGAAATCCCGTGGGCGAGCGCCAGCAGCGCCTCCTTCTCCACGTCGAGCACGCGGTAGCCGTCGACCCAGGCGTCCGTGGACAGCGAGACATCGACGAGCAGCGTGACCGCAAGATCGTGCCCTTGCGGGCGCATCGCGACATGGATGCGATCGAGATCACTGCTGCTGCCGGCGCGAAGATCGCAGCGCGCACGCACCAGCGCGTCGAGATCGAGATCGTGTCCGTCGACCTGGGCGCGCATCAATTCGTGGCGCGGCCGCAGCACCTCGAAGCGGCGGCGCACCTGGCGGATGTGCCGGCGCATGGCGTCGTCGGGCGTCCAGCTCTCACCTTGCTCGGAGGCCGCACCCGCCAGCACGCGGCAATGATCGGGCAGATAGGATCCGCTGCGGTAATCCCATTCGGGATAGGTGAGGTCCGCGTTCAGCCGCGATGCATCGAGGGCCTCCGGCGGCAGGTCGAGATCGAACTTGAACCGGCTCGCCGGCTTGCCGGTGCGGCGGCTGAGCGTGATCTCCTCGAGATCGTCGGCTGCCTTCTGCGCGTCCTCGTCCTCACTGTCGTCCGAGGGACGGTCGACGTTGACCATCTCGGCCATCGCGAGGATCTTTTCGAAGCGATTGAGCACGAAGGGATCGCGGCGATTGGCATTGTCCTCGCGCTCGCGCACAGCAAAGCGCTTGCGATTGTCCTGGGCCTCGGGCTCGGCGCACGGTGCGCATTCATCCTCGCCGGCATGCGCGGGCGAGAGCTCGCGCGTCCAGCAATCCCCCCAAAGCGGGCACGGTAGGATCGAATGATAGCCCGGCGGCGCCTTGTCCGGCAGCGGACCCGTCCCCATCATCGCCGGCCACAATGTGCCCGCAGGTGCCCTTCCGGCGCCGAGCAAGGCCAGCACGATCTGCTCGACCTCCTGCTCGATGCGCGGCAGGGGGCGACGAGGCCGGGCCTCGGCCGTTGCCGCGACGAGCTGGGCGTAATCGGCGACAAGGCCGGGAAATTGCGTGAGCACGAAGACCGCCGTCTCGCTCGCCCGGCGCAGGACCAGAAGATCCCGTCGCAGCGGATCGGCTTCCGCGATCGTCTCGATGGGCGCGGCCGCGAACCAGGCCGCAAGCCAGCGATAGAGCGCCGCATTCAACGCGCGGTCCGGAAAGATCGAGATGCGATCGGGGAGGAAGATGGCCGCAGCGTCACGGCCGGGCTGCTCCAATCGCTCGTCGCCGAGGCCGATGCGCTGGCGCCAGCCGAGACGGTGCCCCGATTTTCGCGCGCCTGCGCTTGCAATCTGCACCCCACGCTCACCGCCAAGCGCGCGGAACATCACCGCGAGCCGGCCCTTCACCTCGGTCAGTGCAACGGCGTGATCATCGTGAACCGGATAGCTCGCGGTCCCGCCGACCATCCGGTGCCAGGCGCGGCCGACCGTCTCCTCCAGTTCGAGAAAGTCGAGCATGGCCGTGGCCTCACCCGATGACGGCGCGTGCGACGTCCAGCAGGGCCGCCTTCACGTCGGAATCGTCGGTGAGCGGCTCGATCATGCCCGCCAGCACGGCATCGGCGATCGGCGTGCCCGCGGCGATCAAGGTCGCGCAATAAACCACGAGCCGGGTCGAGACGCCCTCCTCCAGGTCGTGACCCCGGAGCGCGCGCAGCCGGCCAGCCAGCCCCACCAGCGGCCGCACGCGCTCCGGCGACAGCCCGCTCTCGGCGGACACGACGGCGATCTCCTGCTCGGGCGGCAGGAAGCCGAATTCGATGGCGATGAAGCGTTGCCGCGTCGATGGCTTCAGCGCCTTCAGCAGCGTCTGGTAGCCGGGGTTGTACGAGACCACGAGCATGAAGCTGTTCGGCGCCACCAGCTCCTCGCCGGTCCGCTCCAGCGGCAGGATGCGGCGGTCGTCGGTCAGAGGATGCAGCACCACGGTGACGTCCTTGCGGGCCTCCACGACCTCGTCGAGATAGCAGATGCCGCCCTCGCGCACCGCGCGCGTCAGCGGACCATCGGTCCACACGGTGTCGCCGCCCCGGAGCAGATAGCGCCCGGTGAGATCGGCGGCGGTGAGATCGTCGTGACAGGCAACCGTGTGAAGCGGCAGGCCCAGCCGCGCCGCCATATGCGCGACGAAGCGCGTCTTGCCGCAGCCGGTCGGCCCCTTGAGCAGAACCGGCAGGTGACGTTGCCAGGCATGCTCGAAAAGCTCGCATTCGTTTCCGGATGGAACATAGGCCGGCAGCTCGGGCGCCGAGGTCACCGTATGAAGGGCAGCTTTCATGAGGTCTCTCCGGATTTTCCAGGAAGCAGGCGGCCGCGGCAAACCGCGGCCGCCCTTTCTCGTTTACTCGGCCGGCTGCAGCGCGGCGGGAATGATCGCCTGCTTCTCGCGGCCTGGCACCAGCACGGCCCAGACGAACATCAGCGCGGAGATCGCAACGAACACACCGGAGCCGAGTCGGACCCAGTAGAACATCGCGAGCTGGTCCTGCACGTCCATGTAGTTCTGGCCGAGCACGCGCTGGAGATGGACCTGGACCACGCCGGCGAAGGTCAGCGCGAAGGTCATGGTCATCATCGCCGTGCACATGATCCAGAAGCTCGTCATGGAGAGCCACTGGTTATAGGGCGCACGTCCCTTGAGCTGCGGGATCGCATAGGCCATCACCGACAGGTTCAGCATCACGTAGGCGCCGAAGAAGGCGAGATGGCCGTGCGCGGCAGTAACCTGGGTGCCGTGGGTGTAATAGTTCACGGAGGACAGCGTGTGCAGGAAGCCCCAGACGCCGGCGCCGAGGAACGCCATCACCGAGCAGCCGACCGACCACAACAGCGCAGCGCGGTTCGGATGCTTGCGGCCGGCCTTCCAGGTCATCTGCACCGTGAAGATCACCATGGTGAAGAATGGCGCAACCTCGAGCGTGGAGAACAGCGAGCCGATCCACTGCCAGTAACCGGGCGCGCCGATCCAGTAGAAATGGTGGCCGGTGCCGAGGATGCCCGAAAACAGGGCCAGGCCGATGATGACGTAGAGCCACTTCTCCACGACCTCACGATCGATGCCGTTGAGCTTGATCATGAGATAGGCGAGCACGGAGGCCATGATCAACTCCCAGACGCCTTCGACCCAGAGGTGGACGACGTACCACCAATACATCTTGTCGACGGCGAGGTTCGCCGGGTTGTAGAAGGCGAACAGGAAGAAGATCGCGACGCCCCACAGGCCGAACAACAGGATATTGGTGACCGTGGTCTTGCGGCCCTTCAGCGCCGTCATCGTGACGTTGAACAGGAACATCAGGCAGACGACGACGATGCCGACCTTGATGATGAAGGGCTGTTCGAGGAACTCGCGGCCCTCGTGATAGTGGAAGAGATAGCCGACCACGGCGACGCCGGCCGCGCCGAAGAACATCCAGAACTGGATCTTCGCCAGCAACGGGCTATAGAGTTCGGTCTCGGTCTCTTCCGGGAGAAGGAAGTAAGTCGCCCCCATGAAGCCGATCAGCGACCACACGATCAGCGCGTTGGTGTGGATCATCCTGACGATGTTGAACGGCAGGAGGGTCGACAGTGTGTTGGGCAGGACGTAGATCGTTCCGGCGAGAAGGCCGAACAGGACCTGGGCCATGAACAGGGTCAGCGCGCCGTAGAAATACAGCATCGCGACTTTCTGGGTTTGATATTTCATCTCGGGTTCTCTCTGTCTTGAAAGAGGAATGCGGCAGGCTCAGCCGGCCTTGTTCGGCGGCCAGCTCTGACGCTTGATCGTGCTGGTCCATTGCAGGAAATCGGCGAGATTGTTGAGTTCCTGGTCGGTCAGGTTGAACTGCGGCATCTGCCGCCGGCCCTCTGCGCCCGAGGGCTGCGATTGCATCCAGGCCTTCAGCGTCTCGCGTGCAGCGGCCGGATCCTCCTTGCCGCCCCAGCGATCCCAGACGTTGCCGACCTCAGGCGCGAAATAGGCGCCCTCGCCCAGCAGCGTGTGGCAGTTGATGCAGGAGTTCTTCTCCCAGACGTGCTTGCCCCGGGCGACCGCGGACGTCAGCGTCGTGGCGTCCGTGGACGTCGTGGCCATGTAATAATGGCTGTGCGCCGTCAACCCTATGAAAATGGCGAAGAAGAAGGCCGAGCCGCCGTAGAAGACGTTCCGAGCGGCCGACTTGGTCAGGCGTTCAGCCATTGCCAATCCTTTCCGTATGATTCCCGCGAAATAGCGATGCTGTGATTTATTGCCGAATGGCGCGGATCACTCTTTGTCGAGGCGCAAGGAGCGCGTCAGATCAGGGCTACGATGGCCGATGCGAGCCAGGCGAACAGCACCACGATGAAGACCCAGGCGCTGACGATGCCGCGCCAAAGTGCCGGTGCCGAGCGGAGATCGAGGAAATCGAGCACGATGCGGCGGCCCTTGACGGCGGCAAACGTCAGCAGCAAGGCATTGGCGAGCAAGGGGCGCGACACCAGCGGCGGGACCAGAATGGTCGCGAGCGCAAGACCGATCAACGTGATCCAGGCGACGTCGAGACGATCCGGAATCACGGGTGCACCAGATAAATGATCGGAAACATGACGATCCAGAGCAGGTCGACCATGTGCCAGAACGCGGTTCCGGTCTCGACTCCCGCCGCCCGGGCGCTCCGCGAAACTACGGCCAGGATCACGATGCCGAGGCCGACATGCAGGAGATGGAAGCCGGTGAGGAGGAAGTACAGCGTAAAGAACGGGCTAGTCTCCAGGCCGTTGCCCAACGCGATCTCGCCGGCATATTCGAACAGCTTGACCGCGATGAAGACACCGCCAAGGGCCATGGCGCCGAACAGCCAGCCGCGCGCACGTGCCCTTTCGCCCGCCCGTGCAGAGGCCGTCGCGCGTGCGGCGGCCCAACCGCTGGTCACGAGCACGATGGTGTTGATTCCGGCCAAGTGAGCATCAAGCGTGGCCTGGCCGGCGGCGAAGACCGCCGGTTGAAGCGCGCGCGCGACGACGAAGGCACCGAGGAACAAGCCGAACGCCGCGAGTTCGCTGAAGATCAGCACCCAGATCATGGGGTCGCCGGGAAGATCTTCCAGAATTCCCCAGCCGGTGCTCCGTCGTTCGCAATCCGTCGCCGACATCTGTCTTCCGCATCAAGTTCGCCGAACAGATATCCCACTTGTCCGGCCCCAACTTTGTCGCCGGACAAATAGTGCAACCAGTCGGAAGCGCGTTTGTGCTGTCGCAACGTTCGGCCCGGCCCACCGTCATAGGCTGGATGCATCCGGCGGTTCCGCAAGACGGCGAGCGATGCGATGAGCGATGCACAAATCGGGCTGATGACCGCGACACCGATCATCATCGTCTTCGCCATCGTGCTTCGGCGAATGGGGGTGCTGTCGACCGTGGCAACAATATCGGCGGTGAGCCTCTCCGTCGCGATCGCGACGGTGCTGTTCACGACGCAATCACCGCTGCCGTAGGGAAGGCAAAGCGGCCGCCACAGGCAGACGCGTGCCCACGTCTCGGTCCACGATCGCGGAAGCATGGTGGGCACGGCGCGTTGCGCCTTTGCCCACCCTACGAGACCGTCAATGCGGCTACCGCCGCTGGTTATACACGTCGATGCACACCGCTCCGAGCAGCACCAGACCCTTGATGACCTGCTGGTAGTCGATGCCGATGCCGAGGATGGACATGCCGTTGTTCATCACGCCCATGATCATGGCGCCGACCACGGCGCCACCGACGCGCCCGACCCCGCCATAGGCCGAGGCACCGCCGATAAAGCAGGCGGCGATGACGTCTAGCTCGAAACCGAGGCCGGCCTTCGGCGTCGCCGTGTTGAGGCGCGCCGCGAAGACGAGGCCGGCGAGCGCGGCGAGCACGCCCATGTTGACGAAGGTGAAGAAAGTCAGCCGCTCGGTCTTGATGCCCGACAGTTTTGCCGCCTTTGCATTGCCGCCGACAGCATAGACCTGCCGGCCAATCACGGTACGCCGGGTAACGAAGCCATAGAGTGCGATCAACGCGGTCATGATCACAAGCACGTTCGGCAGGCCGCGATGCGAAGCGATCAGATAGGTGAAATAGAGTACCGCACAGGCGAGCAAAACGCTCTTCCCCAGGAAGAACGCATACGGCTCGACCTCGATGCCGTGCAATTGCTCGCGCGAGCGGCCCTTGGCGCCGGCATAGACGAGGCCAAGCGCGAGCACGGCACCGATCAGCATCGAGGTCGGATGCAGCGTGCCGGCTTCGGGCAGCAGTTCCGGAATGAAGCCGGACGACAGCTTCTGGAAGGTCGCGGGGAACGGACCGAGTGACTGGCCCTGCAGCACCGCGAGCGCCAGGCCCTTGAACACCAGCATGCCCGCCAGCGTCACGATGAAAGACGGGATCTTGAAATAGGCCACCCAATAGCCCTGCGCCGCGCCGATCGCGGCGCCCAGCAGCAGGCAGGCGATGAAGGCGAGCGTGTAGTCGATCTTGTACGTCACCATTAGCACGGCGGCCACTGCACCGACGAAGCCCGCAACCGAACCGACCGAGAGGTCAATATGACCGGTCACGATCACCAACAGCATGCCCAGCGCCATGATGACGATGTAGCTGTTCTGGAGCACCAGGTTGGTCAGGTTCAGCGGCTGCAGCAGCGTGCCGCCGGTCATGACCTGGAAGAACAGCATGATCGCGATCAGCGACATCAGCATGCCGTAGTTGCGCAAATTGTTCTTGATGAAGCTGCCGTGCCGGCGCTCCTCGGGCAGCGATACGGTCTTGTCGGTCATGGCTGCGATCCTCCCATCTCCGCGGCCTCAGGCACGCCGTTTCCGTTGCTTCTTACATTGCGCATGATGGCGCGCATGATCTTTTCCTGCGTCGCGTCGGCGCCCTTGAACTCGCCGACGAAGGCGCCGTCGTTCATGACGCAGATGCGATCGCAGATGCCGAGCAGTTCGGGCATCTCCGAGGAGATCACCACGACGCCGCGGCCGGCTTCCGCCAGCTCGTTGATGATACAGTAAATCTCGTACTTGGCACCGACGTCGATGCCCCGCGTCGGCTCGTCCAGGATCAGCACCTTGGGGTCGGTCATCAGCCATTTCGACAGCACCACCTTCTGCTGGTTGCCGCCGGAGAGCTGGCCGGTCTCCTGGTAGACGTCGGAGCAGCGGATGCGCATGCGGGTGCGATAGTCGCTGGCGATCTTCAGTTCAGCGATGTCGTCGATCACGCGTTTAGGCGCGACCTGATCGAGGCTGGCCAGCGTGATGTTCTTGCGGACGTCGTCGGCCAGGATCAGGCCGAGTTGCTTGCGATCCTCGGTGACGTAGGCAAGGCCGGCGTCGATCGCCGCCGCAACGCTCGGGAGCACCATGTCTCTGCCCTCGAGCCGAATACTGCCGCTGATATTGGTGCCCCAGGAGCGGCCGAACAGGCTCATGGCGAATTCGGTGCGGCCAGCGCCCATCAGCCCGGCAATGCCGACGACCTCGCCGCGCCTGACGCCGAAATTGACGTTCTTGATCACCTGCCGCTCCGGATGGATGGGGTGATGGACCGACCAGTTCGCGACTTCGAGCACGGGCTCGCCGATCTTCACGCTGCGCTCCGGGAAACGGTGAGCCATATCGCGATTGACCATGCTGCGGATGATGCGGTCTTCCTGGATCGGCTCGGCGCGGCAATCTATGCTGTCGACGGTGCGGCCGTCGCGGAGCACGGTGATGTGGTCGGCGACCTTGGCGACCTCGTTGAGCTTGTGCGAGATCAGGATCGAGCCGATGCCCTGCTCGCGGAACGCCATCAGGCGTTCGAGCAGCGCGGCGCTGTCGGCCTCGTTGAGGCTCGCGGTCGGCTCGTCCAGGATCAGCATCCGCACCCGCTTCGAGAGCGCCTTGGCGATTTCGACCAGTTGCTGCTTGCCGACGCCGAGATCGGTGATCAGGGTGTCCGGGGATTCCTTCAGGCCGACCTGCGCCAGCAGCTCACGCGTGCGCCGGTAGACCTCGTCTCGGTCGATCACACCGAATTTTGAAGGCGGATGCGACAGGAAAATGTTTTCCGCGATCGACATCAGCGGGATCAGCGCCAGCTCCTGATGGATGATGATGATGCCGAGCGCCTCGGAATCGTTGATGTCGCGGAAGCGCCGCTCCGCGCCGTCGAAGACGATGGTGCCTTCGTAGCTGCCATGCGGATAGACCCCGCTGAGCACCTTCATCAGCGTCGACTTGCCGGCACCGTTCTCGCCGACGAGCGCGTGGATCTGCCCGGCGTGAACCGAGAAATTGACGTCGCGCAGCGCCTGGACGCCTGCAAAGCTCTTGCTGACGTTGCGCATCTCCAGCATGGCGGTCATCGTGTCAGACTCCAGGTCTCTTCGGCGTCGTCATGGCCGGGCTGATCCCGGCCATCCACGTGCCGCTGCCTGCAAGGAAGGACGTGGATGCCCGGGACAAGCCCGGGCATGACGAGTATGTGGACATCCGTTTCGTCCCATAAAGAGCTCCCCCTCCCCGCATTCGGGACAAGCAAAGAAAGAGCCTACTGGAACTGCGACTTCTTGTAGTAGCCGCTCTCGACCAGAACTTTCTCCCAATTGTCCTTGTAGACTACGACCGGCTTGAGCAAATAGGACGGCACGGTCTTGACGCCGTTCTCGTAGGTCTTGGTGTCGTTGACCGTGACCTGCTTGCCGGCAAGCGCGGCGTCGACCATGTCGGCGGTCACCTTGGCGAGGTCCCGGGTGTCCTTGAAGATGGTCGAGTATTGGTCGCCGCGCAGCATCGCCTTGATCGAGGGCACCTCGGCGTCCTGACCCGAAATGATCGGCATCGGCTGATCGGCGCTGCCATAGCCGACGCCCTTCAGCGAGGAGATGATGCCGATCGAGATGCCGTCATAGGGCGAGAGCACGGCGTTGATTTTCTTGTTGCCGTAGTAGGCGCTGAGCAGGTTGTCCATGCGGGCCTGGGCGGTGGCACCGTCCCAACGCAAGGTCGCGACCTTGTCCATGCCCATCTGGCCGGAGGCGACCACGAGCTTGCCGCTGTCGATATAGGGTTTCAGCACGCTCATGGCGCCGTTGTAGAAGAAGTAGGCGTTGTTGTCGTCGGGCGAGCCGCCGAACAGCTCGATGTTGAACGGGCCCTTGCCTTCCTTCAGACCGAGTCCCTTTTCGATCGATTGCGCCTGGAGCACACCGACCTGGAAATTGTCAAAGGTCGCGTAATAATCGACGTTCGGCGTGCCGCGGATCAGGCGGTCATAGGCGATCACGGTGATGCCTTTTGCCTTGGCTTGCTTGAGCACGTCGGACAGCGTGGTGCCGTCGATCGCGGCGATTACCAGCGCTTTGGCGCCCTTGGTCACCATGTTCTCGACCTGCGAGAGCTGGTTCGGGATGTCGTCCTCGGCATATTGCAGATCGGTGTTGTAGCCGCGCTCCTTCAGCACCTTGACCATGTTGTTGCCGTCGTCGATCCAGCGCGCCGAGGACTTGGTCGGCATGGCGATGCCGACGGTCGCCTTGTCCTGGGCAGAGGCGGTGAGGCCTGTGGCCATCGTCGCGGCGCCGGCCAGGGCCAGCGCGAGGAATGTCGTCTTCAGTTTCAGCATGTTTCACTCCCTTTGGTGTCAGATTGTTTCTTGCTGTCGTCGAGAACTTGGTCGTACACGGCTCTTGGGTCTCCTATGCGAGCTTGACGTCGGGCTCGGCGCGACCGCGGGCGGAGGCCTCCAATAGAAAGGTGTAACCGGCTTGCGGGTCGGCGGCGCGTGCCGCCGCGTCCATATCCTGCCACGCCGATGTGACGAGGAGGCGCGACAGATCGGGACCGACGAAAGCCGGACAGCTCGCCTGCTTGGCCGGCACGCCTAGCGAGCGCAGACGCTCGCCTTGCGGAGAGTAGACGTCGATGCGGCTCGCGCCCCAGCACGCGTTCCAGATGTTCCCGTCGGCGTCGCACACCGAACCGTCGAGGCCACCGATACCGCTGTGGCGCAGTAGAATCTCCGGCTCGCCGCGCGGCAGACCGGTCGCCGGATTGAGCGGCACGGCGTAGAGCACGGCGCGCGTGGTGTCGGTGAAATAACCTGTGCCGCCATCCGGCGAGAAGCAGATCGAATTGGGAATGCTGATGCCGGAAAACAGCGTCGAGATCGTGCCGCGATGGAGCGCGTAGATCGCCCCCGCCTTCAGCTCGGCTTTCTTGCCCATGGTCCCGATCCAGAACGTGCCGGACTGGTGCACGCGGCAATCATTGGAGCGCGTGTCGGGATTGTCCGCTTCGAGCGGAAGGAGCAGCGTCATCGCGCCGTCGGCGAGCGTGCGGATATAGAGCCCGTCCTCGGCAACGATCAACTGCCGTTCGGCATCGATGCGCCCAAGTGCGCTCGCCATCCGGCCGAGCGCGTGGACACGGATCGCACCACTGCCGAGTTGCGCCTCGAACAGCCGTCCCTCGCGGATGTCGAACCACCAGGCGGTATCGGTGGTCACGTCATAGGTCGGACCTTCGCCGAGATGGCAGGGATCGTTCGAGAGAATTGAGGTTGGGACCTGTTCCATCAGGGCGTCCTCGCTGCAAAGCGATAGACCGTGTGATGGCGATAGACCTGGCCGGGATCGAGGCGCGGGCTCGGGAAATCCGGCCGGTTCGGCGCGTCGGGCCAGATGTGCGGCTCAAGGCACATCGCGTCCGACTGCCGGATCAGCTTGCCGCCCTTCCCCGAGATCGTGCCGTCGAGATAATTGCCGGAATAGACTTGAAGACCGGGCTGGTCGGTCAACAGCTCCATGATCCGCCCGGAGCGCGGCGCCTCCAGCCGCGCCGCGAGCGCGAGCTTGCCGTCGCGGGCGAGGCAGTAGGTGTGGTCGTAACCCCTGCCGTTGCGCAACTGCTCATCGTTTTGCCGGATCCGTTCGCCAACCGGCCGAGGTTCGCGGAAGTCGAACGGCGTACCGGCAACGGGGCGCGGCGGCTCCGGCAGCGGAATGGCGGTGGGATCGATGGCGAGGAAATGCTCGGCGGCGACCATCAGTCTGTGATCGAGAATGGGCGTGCCTGATGTCGCGCCTTCCAGATTGAAGAAGCTGTGATTGGTCAGGTTGACGATGGTGGGACGGTCGGTCCGCGCCTCCATGGTCAGAGACAGCTCGGTCGGGCCGGTGACGCGATAGGTCAGGCGGACGTCGAGCTTGCCGGGATAATTCTCCTCGCCATGCGGGCTCGTGTAGGTGAGCGTCACCGCGGGCTGGGCGCCGTCGTCGATCTCCGCGATCTCCCAGAGCTTGCGATCAAATCCCTCGAGGCCGCCATGCAGCGCATTCGGACCGTTGTTGACGGGAAGCTGCACCGTCTCGCCATCGAGCGAAAACCGTCCTTTCGCGATGCGGTTGGCGTACCGGCCGACGGTGGCGCCCAAGAACTTTCGTTCCGCGAGATAGCCGGCGAACGCGTCATGCCCGAGCACGACGTCGTCGTGCCTGCCCTTCGCATCGGGCGCGATCAGCGCCTGCAACACCGCGCCATGGGTGATGATGCGCGCCTCGAAACCGCCCTCGCCGTGCAGCAGGATGCGCTCGACCTCGCGGCCGTCGGGCAGCGTTCCAAAAACGTCTTTCGTGATTTTTGATGCGGCCATGTCTAATCCACAAACGGTTCGACGACGGTGCGCCTGCCGAGCAAGAATGCGTCGGCGACGAGGCGAAGCGGCGCCAGATCAACGTCGCTTGCGCCGGTGGCCGCGAGCGCGACGAAGCGCCGGTAAAGCTCCCGATATTCCTCGTCGGGCGCCTCGGCAACGGTCTTGCCTTCGATCGCCATGTGCCTGCCGCCGCCGGACAGCGTCATCCGGCCCTGCTCGGTTTCGACGACGATATCCCAGCTCTGCGGCCCGGTCTGGCGGAAATCGAACTCGGCGGTGACAGGCAGGCCGTCGATGTCGGTCAGCGTCAGGCTCGCTGCGATCGGAGACTGGCAATTGGCGGGAAACGCCAGCTCGGCCGCGGTGACGAACACGGGCTTGGGCAGGATTTTGGTCAGGATCGACAGCGCGTTGATGCCGGGATCGAACACGCCGAGGCCGCCCGGTTCCCAGATCCAGCTCTGGCCGGGATGCCAGACGCGAACATCCTCCTTCCAGCTGATGTGCACCGATTTGATGCGTCGCGCCGCGAGCCATAGTCGCGCGGGCTCGACCGCCGGCGCATGACGCGAATGCCAGGTCGCAAACAGCGTTCGCTTTGCCTCTGCCGCCATCGCGATCAGCGGATCGAGCTCGGCAACACCGATGCCCGGCGGCTTCTCCAGCATGACATGCTTGCCGGCGGCGAGCGCCGCGGCGGCCTGGGCGCGCCTCACCTGCGGCGGCGTGCAGAGCGAAACCGCATCGATCGGCGGCCCCTTTTCCAGCAGTTCCTCGATGGTGGCGAAATGCGGCAGCCCCGGCAGCGAGGCGTTGCGGCTGGCAATTGCAGTCAGCGTCGCGCCCGGCACCGCGGCGATCGCACCGACATGCTGGTCGCGTGCGATCTTGCCGAAGCCGACGATGGCGATGCGAAGTTCGGTCACGATCGCTCTCCGGACTGCACGGATGGCAACGCCGCGGCCGGAACGGTCTCGATCACCGTACCATCGTGGCGGCGCATGCCGTTGTGAATGACATGGACCATCGCCTCTGAGGCGGCATCGGCATCGCCGGCCGCAATCGCATCGACGATCTTCTGGTGCCAGAGCAGCACCGTGTCGCGGTCTTCCAATTCGACCGGCGCACTCAGCAGGAACGAGGCGCGAAGCGCGGCCTCGATGACGTGGCCGATCGAGCGCATGAACAAATTGCCGGAGGCCCGCGCCACGGCGACGTGAAGCGCGAGGTCGGCATCGGCAAAGCCGACCGAGTCGGACCCTTCGAGTCGCATGCGCTCCATGCTGCGCCGAAGCTCGGTCAGATCCTCCTCCGACCGCTGCGCGGCCGCCAGCATCGCCGCGCGCGGCTCGACCGCGAGACGGATCTCGGCGAGGTCGTTGAGGAAACGCTTGTCGATGCCGGCATCCAGATGCCAGGCCAACACGTCCGCATCGAACATGTTCCAGGCGCCGCGCTCGCGCACGACGGTGCCGACCCGCGCCTTGGTGGTGAGCAGCCCCTTGGCGACCAGCGTCTTCACGCTCTCGCGCAGCACCGGCCGCGACACGCCGAACATCGCGATCATCTCGGCGTCACCCGGCAGGCGCGTGCCCTCCGCATATCTGCCCGCGATGATGTCGACGCCGATCGAGCGAGCCACCTCCGCATGGTTGGAGTGGGCCCGCCGCGTCGGGATGACGACAATGCGCGAGGTCATGAGGCAGCTCCCGCGCGCTTCGTCAACGGCCGGCGGGCCAGCGCGACCAGTCCCTGCTGCAAGGCAATGAAGGCGAACAGCAGGATTCCAGTCGCGATCTTGGTCCACCAGCTCGACAACGTGCCGTCGAAATTGATGTAGGTCTGGATCAGGCCCTGGATCAGCACGCCCAGGAAAGTTCCGATCACCGAACCCTGCCCGCCCGTAAGCAGCGTGCCGCCGATCACGACGGCGGCGATGGTGTCGAGTTCGACGCCGACGGCGGAGAGGGAATAGCCGGCGCTGGTGTAGAACGAGAAGACGATGCCGGCGATACCTGCGAGCAGACTCGACAGCATGTAGATCTTCACCGTCATCGTGCCGACGGCAACGCCCATCAGGCTCGCGGTCGCCCGGCTGCCGCCGAGCGCATAGACGTTGGCGCCGAACCGGGTGAGATGCAACAGCATGGCGCCGCCGGTCACGATCGCGAGCATGATGATCGCGATCGCCGTCAACCGTCCTCCACCGGGCAATCGCAAGGCAAAGTCCGACACGGTGGAATAGAACGGCGCGGTGATCGGTATGGATTCGGTAGAGAGCAGGAAGCTTGCCCCGCGGGCCAGGAACATGCCGGCGAGCGTCACGATGAACGGTGGCAGATCGAAGACATGGATCACCGCGCCCATCGCCGCACCGAAGGCCGCCGAGAGTGCGAGGACGGCGACGAAAGCAACCAGCGGCGGCATGCCCCAGCGCTCGATCGCGAGCGCAACGAAGACGGTGGTGAAGCCGATCACCGAGCCGACCGAGAGATCGATACCGCCGGAGATGATGACGAAGGTCATGCCGGCCGCGACAATGCCGAGGAAAGCGTTGTCGGTGAGGAGATTGCCGACGACGCGGGTCGAGGCGATGTTGGGAAACTGCACCGCGCAGGCTGCGAAGCCCGCGACGAGCACGATCGCCGTGATGAGGGCAGGCGGCAGGCCTCTCATGCCTTCGTCCTCCGCAGCCGCGCGGCGATGCCGGCAAAACCGGTCAGCTTCGGCGATTGCAACAACAGCACCGTGAGCACCACCACCGCTTTGACCAGCAGGTTGAATTCCGGCGGATAGCCGGACAAAAGGATGCCGGTGTTCATGGTCTGGATGATCAGCGCGCCGAGCACCGCGAGCACGAGGCTGAAGCGGCCGCCGAACAGCGAAGTGCCGCCGATCACAACGGCCAGGATCGCATCGAGCTCGAGCCAGAGGCCGGCATTGTTGGCGTCCGCCCCCATGATGTCGGCAGCCGCGATCACGCCGGCCAGCGCGGCGCAGACGCCGCACCAGACATAGACCGACAGGATCATCGCACGGGTGCCGACGCCGGCAAGCTCGCTCGCGCGCGCATTGCCGCCGGTCGCCTCGACCAGCAGCCCGAGCGCGGAGCCGCGCACCACCGCGCCGGTCAGGATGAGCATGCCGAGCGCAATCGCGACCGGCACGGGCACGCCGAGAATGGCACCGTTGCCGAGCCAGACCAGATCGGGCGACGAGAACGTCACGATGCGCCCCTCGGTGATCAGCTGGGCGATGCCGCGTCCCGCCACCATCAGGATCAACGTCGCCACGATCGGCTGCATGCCGAGCACCGCGACGAGGAAGCCGTTCCACAGGCCGCAAATCAAGCCCGCGCCGAGCGCTGCCGCCAGAACCACGGCCAGACTGTGAGTGTCGGCGAGGCTCGCCGCGATCGCGCCCGCGATTGCCATGATCGCACCGACCGACAGATCGATGCCGCGCGTCGCGATCACCAGCACCATGCCGAGCGAGAGCAGTGCCACTGGCGTGCCGCGATTGAGCACGTCGATCAGGCTGCCGAACAGACGGCCGTCCTGGAGCCGCAGGTCGAAGAATTGCGGCGACACCACGCGGTCGACCGCAAGGATGACGATCAATGCGAGGATCTGGGCGAGACCGCGGCGCGGCAACAGCGCTGTCATGCGTGGGCCTCATGTGCAACGCCGGCGCCGTCGGCGGCGATGGCCGCGAGAATGTTGCCGACATCGACCGCCTCGCCCGCGAGCTCCTCGACATGGGCGCGGTCGCGCAGCACCACGACGCGGTCGGAATAGGTCACGATCTCATCGAGCTCGGAGGAGATCACGAGCAGCGAGAGACCATCGTCGCAGAGCTCGCGGATCAGGCGGATGATCTCGGCATGCGCGCCGACGTCGATGCCGCGGGTCGGCTCGTCCAGCACGAGAAGCCGCGGCGAGGTCGCGAGCCAGCGCGCCAGCAGAACCTTCTGCTGGTTGCCGCCGGACAACAGGCCGACGGGGCGCTCGGCATCGGGCGGACGGATGTCGAGCATCTTGACGTAGCGGCGCGCGATCTCGTCCTGCTCGCGGCGTGACAGGGGGCGATGCAGGCCGCGCTTGGCCTGGAGCGCGAGCACGATGTTCTCGCGCACCGTAAGCTCGGCGACGATGCCGTCGGTCTTGCGCTCCTCCGGGCAATACCCGAAGCCGTGGCGGACGCCATCACGTGGCGACTGCAGCCGCACCGGCGAACCCTCCACCCTCGCCTTCCCGCCATCGGCGCGCTCGGCGCCGAACACCAGCCGCGCCGTCTCGCTGCGGCCCGAGCCGAGCAGGCCGGCAAGGCCCACGACCTCGCCATGGCGCAGCTCGAGATTGAACGGGGCGACATAGCCGGCCTTGCCGTAATTCTCGAAGCTCGCGCAGACCTCGCGCACTCTGTGCTCGCCCACCGATGCGCGCGCGCTGGTGGTCTCGGCCAATTCGCGGCCGAGCATCAGCCGGATCAGCTCGAGCCGCGGCAGCGAGGCGGTCTCGCGCTCCCCGACCAGGCGGCCGTTGCGCAGCACCGTGATGCGATCGGAGATCTCGTAGACCTGGTCGAGGAAATGGCTGACGAAGACGATGCCGATGCCGCGTTTCGCGAGCTGGCGCATGATACCGAACAGGATCTCGACCTCGTGACGGTCGAGGCTCGCGGTCGGCTCGTCTAGGATCAGCACGCGCGCGGAGAGATCCACCGCGCGGGCAATCGCCGTGACGTGCTGGACGGCCACCGAATAATTGCCGAGCGGCGCGGCGACGTCGATGTCGAGGCCGAAATCCGCGAGCAGCGCCTTGGCGCGACGGCGCATCTCGCCTTCGCGCACCATGCCGAAGCGCACCGGCTGGCGGTCGAGAAACAGGTTCTGCGCCACCGAGAGGTTCGGCAGCAGATTGACCTCCTGGTAGACGGTGGCGATGCCCGCAGCCACCGCCGCCTTCGCCGAACGCGGGGCGATCTCTTCACCGCCGATCCTGACGATGCCGGCACCGCGCGGAAATATGCCGGTGACGACCTTGATCAGCGTGGACTTGCCGGCGCCGTTCTCGCCGAGCAGCGCATGGATCTCGCCGGCGCGCAGCGTGAAGTCGACCTCCTGCAACGCGCGGACAGCGCCGAAGCTCTTGCTGATCCCGCGCACCTCGAGAAGGGGCAGAGCAGGATCGGGGCCGTTCTGCATGGCAAATTCACTCCCACGGGTGCCCGCCATCGAAGCGGACACCCAGCCTAGTGTTTCGTGCAGCGGTTTCGAAGGGGGATCGCCTCAGTAACCGAGGCCCTTCTTGCTGTCGTAGATCTTCTGCGGATCGTCGGCTGCGGTATAGAGCTTGGACTCGGTCTGGATCCATTTCGGCGGAACCGTGCCCTTGCCCTTGAAGGCTGCGACGGCATCGAGCGCCGGGCCCGCCATGTTCGGCGTCAGTTCCACCGTGGCATTGGCTTCGCCGGCAACCATCGCCTTGAAGATATCGGGGACCGCGTCGATCGAGACAGTGAGGATGTCTTTGCCGGGCTTGAGACCGGCTTCCTTCATCGCCTGGATCGCGCCGACCATCATGTCGTCGTTGTGCGCGTAGACGGCGCAGAGGTTCTTGCCGCCGCCCTCGGCCTTGATGAAGCTTTCCATCACCTCCTTGCCCTTGGCGCGGGTGAAGTCGCCGGTCTGGCTGCGCACCACCTTCAGATTCGCGTGCTTGGCGATCGCGGTGTCGAAGCCTTTCTTGCGGTTGGTGGCGACGCTGGCGCCGACCGTGCCCTGCAGCTCGACGATGTTGCAGGCCTTGGCCCCGACTGTCTTGGCCAGCCAGTCACCGGCGACCTCGCCTTCATGCACGCTGTCGGAGGTGACGGCGGTGAGATAGAGCTCCTTGCCGGAGGGGTCGATATCGCGGTCGAGCAGCACGACAGGGATCTTGGCTTCCTTGGCCTCCTTCAGCACCGAGTCCCAGCCGGTCGAGACCACGGGCGCGAGGAAGATCGCATCGACGTTCTGCGCAATGAAGGAGCGGATCGCCTTGATCTGGTTCTCCTGCTTCTGCTGCGCGTCTGCGATCTTGAGATTGACCTTGCGCTTGCTGGCCTCCTGCTTGGAGACCGACGTCTCGGCCGCGCGCCAGCCGGACTCCGATCCGATCTGCGAGAAGCCGACGGTGAGCTCGGCGGCATTTGCCGGCAGCGCGAGCAGCAAGGCGGCCGTGGCGCTGGCCGCAAAGAGGGCTTTGAGGATCATCAGGCGAGTCTCCCAAGATGTTATCCGGGGCGCCGATTGGTAGCATGACACCCACAGGCCGGCCCTTGAGGCGGCGGGAGGGACTATTTCACGGAAGATAAGTTCCGACTAGTCATATTATTTGACTATTTGGAGGAAAAACGCGCCGAGCGGTGGCAAGCGGTTTTAAGACACGCCCGGCGCGATCTTGTTCCAGCGATGCAACGGGAAGATGAGGGAGATTCTAGGGGCCAGACGCGGACACCGTCATGGCCGGGCTTGTCCCGGCCATCCACGCCTCACCTCGCATGACAGAGAACGTGGATGACCCGGCCTTCGCCTCGCCGAAGCGGCTTCGGCTGCGCAGGCGGGACAACCCCGGGCATGACGGCCTCGTAGACGTTCGCGTGGGAGGTCAGAGCCAGACGTGAAGCGTTAGATCAGCTTTCGCTGCGCCAGGTTCTTCATCAGCGCACCGATGCCGAAGGTCCAGGGCTCGCACTCGTCGCTGGTGCGCATGCGGTTGACGAGCTTGCCGAGCTGGGGCGCTGCGATCGTGACAATGTCGTCGCGCTTGTGGGTGAACCCCTGCCCTGGCGCGTCGCGATCCTTGACCGGCGCGAACATCGTGCCGAGGAACAGCACGAAGCCATCGGGATATTGATGCACCTTGCCGATGGTCTGCTCGACCAGATCGGTGGGATCACGGCTGATCTTGCTGATCGAGGAATGGCCATCGAGAACGAAGCCGTCCGCTCCTTTCACGTTCAGGCTGATGTCGAGCTTGCGCGCGTCGTCGAGCGTAAAGCTGTCGTCGAACAGGCGCAGCAGCGGTCCGATCGCACATGAGGCGTTGTTGTCCTTGGCCTTCGACAGCAACAGCGCCGAACGGCCCTCGAAGTCGCGCAGATTGACGTCGTTGCCGAGCGCGCCGCCGACGATCTTGCCGCGGCTCGACACGAACAGCACGAGCTCCGGCTCCGGGTTGTTCCAGGTCGATTTCGGATGCAGGCCGGCATCCATGCCGGTGCCGACCGAGGACAGCGTCGGCGCCTTGGTGAAGACCTCCGCATCGGGGCCGATGCCGACCTCGAGATATTGGCTCCAGGCGTTCTGATCGATCAGCACCTGCTTCAAATGCATCGCCTGGTCGGAACCTGGCTTGAGCTTGGAGAGATCATCGCCGATCAGCCGCGTCACTTCCTTGCGGATCGCTTCGGCCGAGGCGGGATTGCCCTTTGCGCGCTCCTCGATCACCCGCTCCAGCATCGAGATGGCAAAGGTGACGCCGGCAGCCTTCAGCGTCTGCAGGTCCACGGGCGCAAGCAGCCAGGGCTTTTGGCGATCGCGCTGGTCCGGCGCAGTGTTGGCCACGATGGCGTCGAGATCGCCGATCCGCTCGCCCTTGGTCAGGCCAAGGGCCTTGGCCGGGTTGTCCTCTTCGCAGAGCGCGCTGATGGTCGGAAATCTTGCGGTGACGTCGAACACGCCGTCGCCACGGACGGCGACCACGGCCGGACCGTTCGCCTGCGGCAGCCAGACGCGGCCGGCGAGTGTGCCGCGTGTTCCGTCCTCGGGGAGAAGGTCTTTCACCGACAATGTCGTCATGGCCGCGCCCTCGTTGTTTCTCGGATCAGCCGCAGCCGATCACATTGGCGAAGACCAATAAACGTCTGGCGGGGGAAGTCCAGAGAGCGCGGCCCTCACTTGAACCAATGCACCAAGGCGATGCTGATTCCGAGCAGCAGCATCAGGGACAGCGTCACCGCGGCCGTCACCCGCCCGCCAACATTGGCAAGCACGCGCACGTCGACGCCGAGTCCGAGGGCCGCCATCGACACCACGGTGAGAAAGCTCGTGATCTTGGTCACCGGACCAACCACCGTCCCCGGCACGATTTCGAGGGAACGCAAGGTCGCCAGCGCCAGAAAGCCGAGGATGAACCAGGGCACGAGGCGGAAGAAGCTGACATTGGTCTTCTTGGCATCGCTCTGCCAGCGTGACGCCGCGAGCGACAGGCCGACGACGACCGGCCCGAGCATCAGCACACGCATCAGCTTCACGAGCGTGCCGATCTGCGTCGAGACGAGCCCGGCCGGGACCGTCGCGGCCAGTACCTGCGGCACCGCATAAACCGTGAGGCCGGCGAGGATGCCGTATTGCGTGGCAGACAATTGCAACAGCGGAATCAGCAGCGGCAGGCCGAGCACCATCATCACGCCGAGGATCGCGGTGAAGGAGATCGAGGATGCGATCTCGTCATTGGTGGCGCCGATGATCGGGGCCACCGCGGCGATCGCCGAATTGCCGCAGATCGAGTTGCCGCAGGCAATCAGGATCGACAGCCGCGTCGACAGGCCCAGCATCCGGCTGAGACCGAAGGAGACGCACAGCGCAATCACCACGACGGCTGCGATCGACGCCAGCAGCGCGACGCCGGAAGCCGCGATGGCGGCGAAGCTGATCGAGGCCCCCAGCAGCATGACGGCGACTTCGAGAAGCTGTTTTGCGCTGAAGGCAATGCCGGCCTGCCAGCGCGGCGCGGGTTTCCAGAAGCTGCGCAGGGCCATCCCGAGCAGGATCGCCATCACCAGCGCCTCGACATAGGGATGCTCGAAGACGCCGAGCTCCGCCCTTTCGAGCAGGGCCGAGACGCCGGCGACGGCGATACAGAGGAGGATGCCTGGAATCAGCCCGAAAATACGGCTCGCGGCGGTGGCCGGCTTGGCATCGGCCGGGCTGGATGCTTGATTCTGCGACACAAATCTCTCCCAAGGGAGAAAGATTTATACGCAGCGCCGGCTCAATGGGGAATAAGTTTTCGACATATCAGGGCCGAGAGAAGTTCTGTCCTCGACCCGGAATAACAAGCCTCAGAAGATCAGGCTCTTGGCCAGCGAGGCCACCCGGCTGAACCCGTCATAGACGCCTGGTTCGAAGAATGCCGCACGCGCGAGCACGATTCCGGCCACAAGCGACCAGAACAGCCCGGTGCCGACCCGCAGCAGCAGCTTCGACGCGCGCGACTTCGGCTGGGCATCCGTTGCGGACATCAATTGCTCGCCGAAGGGCTCAAATCCAGTGCGTTCCATGACCGTCAATCCATCAACTTCTGATGGGAATGTCGTCGTTTCCCGCTCAAACGGCAATGGAAGCGATTGGCGTTTTTGCTCCTGCCCAAGGAAACTCCTTCCGCCGGAATGACCCCAGACAACAGTTTTCTTCTTCTCGACTATTCGGACACCGCCCGCCAGGCTCAGAGGGCCAGATAACGCCGGCGGATCGCCTCATTGGCTTTCAGCTCGTCGATTCCGGCGGCGTAGACGATCTGGCCCTTGTCGATGATGGTGGCGTGGCTCGCGAGCCCCAGGCAGAAATGCATGTTCTGCTCGGCAATCAGCACGGTCGATCCGATGCCTCGGAGCTGCCGCAACAACTCGCCGATCCGCTGCACTATGATCGGCGCGAGCCCCTCGCTCGGCTCGTCCAGCAGCAGCAGCGCGGGGTTACCCATCAGCGTGCGCGCGATCGCCAGCATCTGCTGCTCGCCGCCCGAGAGACGCCCGGCGATGCGATGGCGCAGCGGCTCCAGCAGCGGGAAGACCTCGTAGATGCGCTTGATCGGCCATTCGTCCTGGCCCTCCGGTCCCTTCTTGCGGCCAATGACCAGATTGTCCTCGACGCTGTGCTCCGGAAAGATCTGGCGGTCCTCCGGCACGAAGCCGAGACCGGCGCGCGCGATATGATGCGGCTTCCGGCCGGAGATCAGAGCACCACGCAGGCTCACTTTACCCCGCCGCGGCGGCGCCAGCCCCATGATCGCCTTCATGGTGGTGGACTTGCCGGCGCCGTTGCGGCCCAGCAGCGCCATGGTCTCGCCCTGCCGCACCGAGAGGCTGACGCCGAACAGGATCTGGCTGGTGCCGTAATAGACGTCGAGATCGGCGACCTCGATGACGACAGCATTCATGCAGCCGCCCCCGCATGCTCAGTACCCAGATAAGCCTCGATCACAGCGCTGTTGTTGCGGATCTCGTCGGGCGTACCGGTTGCCAGAATACGGCCATAGCAGAGCACGACGATTTTGGGCGCGATCTTGAACACGATGTCCATGTCGTGCTCGATGAAGACGACGGTGATCTTTTGCGTCTCCCAGAGCTCGCGCACCTTGTCGATCATGCGCCAGCGCTCTTCAGGTCCCATGCCGGCGGTCGGCTCGTCCAGCAACAAAACTTTCGGCTCGAGCACCAGCGCCAGCGCTATGTCGAGGAGCTTCTGATCGCCGTGCGAGAGCGTTGCGGCGGTGCGATTGCGCTTTCCCGCGAGTCCTAGCAGCTCCATCACGTGCTCGGCGCGATCACGCGTCTCGGGCAACGGAAAGCGCCTGTGCAGCACCGTGGAGGAGCGCTGGTCGGCGCTGACGGCGGCGAGCATGGTCTCCTGCACCGTCAGCGATTTGAAGATGCTGGCGACCTGGAAAGCACGGCCGATGCCGTGACGGACGATCTCGGGCGGCGAGCGGCCGGCGAGATCGACGCCGTCGAGCAGCACCTGGCCGGTGTCAGGCTTCAACGCGCCGGTGATCAGGTTGAAGAAGGTACTCTTGCCGGCGCCGTTCGGACCGATCACCGCGGTGAGCGAGCCGTCCGGAAATTCGAGCGAGACGTCGTTGGTCGCCTTCACGCCACCGAAGGACTTTGCGAGGTTGCGGATCTCGAGCATCCCTAGCGCTCCTCGCCTGCGTCGCGCCGCTGCGAAAACCATTCGGCGACGAAGTCCAGCAGGCCTTTGCGCAGGCCCAGCGCGAAGAACAGGATGACGATTCCAAGCACGATGCCATGGTACTCGGTGAACCGCGTTACGGTGTCGTTGAGCAGCAAGAGCAGCACTGTGCCGACCATCGGCCCGAGGAAGGTCGAGACGCCGCCGAGCATGTTGATGAAGATGGCTTCGCCCGAGATCGTCCAGTAAGCGAATTCCGGATAGGCGCCGGAGACGAACAGCGCCATCACCATGCCGCCCATCGCCGCGAACACCGCCGCCAGCACGAACACGGTGAGTTTGGTGCGCCAGACGTCGATGCCGAGGAAGCTCGCGCGCGCGGCGTTGTCGCGAATCATTCGCAGGGTGTAGCCGAACGGCGATTGCGCGATCTGGCGCATCGCGAGCAGGCCGAGGATCAGCAACGCGCAGCTCGCAACGTAGAGATGTACGTGGTTGGCGAGATTGATCCCGAGGAATGCGGGACGCGGAATGCCGCCGCGCAGGCCCTGGTCGCCGCCGGTGAAAGAGGCCCAGGACAAAATGGTCGAATGGATCAGCATCTGGAAGGCGAGCGTTACGAAGGCGAAATAGATCTCCTTCAGCCGCACGCAGATCGCGCCGATCACGGCCGCGATCAGCGCCGTGATCGCCAGCGTCGCCACGAACGCGACGGGAATCGGCACGGCCAGCTTCTGCATGATCAGGCCGAAGCTGTAGGCGCCAAGGCCAAAGAACATGCCATGGCCGAACGAGGTCAGGCCGGTATAGCCGACGAGCAGGTTGAGCGAAGTCGCGAACAGGCCGTAAGCCGAGCAGCGGATGACGAAATCGAGCAGCGCCTTGCTGCCCGTGAACAGCGGCAGGCTCGCCAGCACGGCAAAAGCGATCAGCGCGATAAGGATGTCGCGATAGCGCCCAAGCGCGGCGCCGCCGTGCACAGGCGCCAGCGTCCCGGCGCGTCCGGCCTCGAGCTCGGTCATGCCGCCTCCTTGCCGAACAGGCCGGTGGGTTTTGAGACCAGCACGATCACCATGAACAGATACATCAGGCCTTCCGTGAACAGGGGAAAGCCGAGCGACCCATAGGACCTGATCAGGCCGAGCAGCAACGCGCCGATCAGGGCACCCAGGATCGAGCCCATTCCGCCGATCACGGTGACGATGAAGGATTCGATCAGCACCGAAAATCCCATCCCCGGGGTCAGCGAGCGCACCGGCGCGGCGAGCGCACCCGCGAGCCCCGCCAGCATGCCGCCGAGCGCGAACACGCCGCCATAGATCAGGCCGGTGTTGATGCCGAGCGCGGACACCATGCCTGGATTCTGCGCGGCGGCACGGATCACCTTGCCGATGCGGCTGCGCGACAGCCCGATGCCGAGCACGATCGCTGCGACCAGCGCGACGCCGATCAGCAGCAGATAATAAGGCGGCACCACGCCGCCGGCGATGAACAGCGGCATCACCTGGAATGCGGACGGCATGCCCATCGACTTGAATTCCGGGCCCCAGATCAGGCGCACGACATCGTCGAAGATCAGCACAAAGGCATAGCAGACGAGGAGCTGCATCAATACGTCGGCGCCATAGACGCGGCTCATGAAGACGCGCTCGAAGATCAGGCCGAGAATGGCCGTGCCGGCCGCGCCTGCCAGCATCGCGAGGGCGAAACTGCCGGTGAACTGATAGGCGGTCATCGCGAAATAGGCACCGAACATGTAGAAGGCGCCGTGGCTGAAATTGACCACTTTGAGCACGCCGAAAATCAACGTCAGCCCGACCGCGACCAGGAACAGCAGCATGCCGATGATCAGCCCGCTGGTGGTTTGCGTCACCAGGCAGGCGGAGCTGGAGAGGCAACCGGCAAGCGCGTCGAGATCCACGGGAGCACTTTCATTGCGGCGCGCCTGACGGGGCGCGGAAAACGAGATGGCGGAGACGGTCGCCCGTCTCCGCTGCGCATCGGATCAGGTGTAACCCTTGCTCTTCTTCCACTCGGCCTCGAGCTCGAAGATCGTCTTCCAGTCGCCGGCCTTGACCTCGGGGACATACGGCTCCTGCGGAATCGTAGTGCCCCAGCCGATGGCGTAGCCGACCAGCGTGTGATCGTCGCCGCGCATCGTCACGGTGCCGTCGGCGCCGAACGGGCACTTGATGGTGAGGCCCTTCAACGTCTCCGCGATCTTCTTGCCATCCGCCGAGTTCGCCTTCTTGGCGGCCTCGGCGAGGAACATCACGGCGGTCGCGTTCTGCCACGACCAGTTGGTCGGATACTCGTTGTACTTCGCCTTGTAGGCATCGCCCCAGGCCGCGTTCTCCGGCGTGGTCGGAAAGGTCTTGATGTAACGGTTGCCGGAGTGGATGCCCTTGGGCAGGTTCTTCACCACGGTGAGCGCGGTGTAGTCGGCCATGTTGACCGCGAACACCTCCATCTGGCTGAACATCGCGTAGATGTTGGCCTGGTCGATATAGGAGGTGAGATCGCCGCCCCACAGGCAGGAATAAAGCGCCTGCGGCTTGGCTTGCAGGATCTTGGTCACCACCTCGGTGTAGTCGGGTTGGAACAGTTTCGGCCAGGACTCGCTGATGATCTCCACATCAGGGGCGAAACGCTTCAAATACAGCGTGAACTCGCCGGTGGTGTCGCGGCCATAGGCATAATCGGGCGAACAGGTCGCCCATTTCTTCAGGCCCTTGGTCTTGGCGATCGCGGCGGCGTAGCTGCCGCCGACGATGGAATCGTGGATGCCCTGGCGCACGCAGCGGAACGCGTTCGGGATGTGCTGCTTCGGATCGGCCGTCAGCGAGGACGCTTCCGAGCAGGTGTGGATGCAGAGCACGCCGAGATCGCGCGCGACCTCATGCACAGCGAACGATCCGGAGGACGCCTCACCGTCGAGCAGCAATTCGCAGCCGTCGGTGTTGACGAGCTCGCGTGCGACACGCGCGGCTTCCTGCGGCTGGCCCTTGGAGTCGCGGATCACCATCTCGATCTGCCGGCCGGCAAGGCCGCCGGCAGCGTTGACCTTGTCGACCTCGAGCATCACCGCATTGCGCGAGGACGTGCCGAGCTGCGCCACGCGGCCTGACAGGATCGTCGGCATGCCGATCTTGATGGTCTTGGCTTGCGCACGCGCCACCCAGGGCGCGGCAACACTCATCGCACCGGCGCCCATCAGCGCCAGCGTTGAACGGCGGCTGATGCCCGGCGTGCGGGTCCTCGTCATTCTTCCCTCCCTCTGTCGGGTCGGCGTTTCCAAATCCCTGTCGGAGATCGTGTCGTCTCCGTGTTCTCAAGGATTTCAGAGGGCGGGGGGTGACGTCAAGCCAAAGATGAATTACGAGTCAGAATTCATCAAGGGGGAAGCAAGGCCGGTAACCGGCCCAAGATCGGCAAAATGATCAATCTTTCGAGCTTCATCGCCTTTCACGCCCGGCGCACGCCGGACCGACCCGCGCTGAAATACCGCGGCGAGGAGATTTCCTACGCGGCGTTCGATGCGCGTGTCCGGACGGTGGCAGGCTGGCTCGCCGCGCAAGGCATCGGCGCCGGCGATGTCGTGGCGGTGCTGATGAAGAACAGCGCCGCGTTCCTGGAGCTCGTCTTCGCCACCAGCCATCTCGGCGCGGTGTTCCTGCCGATCAACTTCCGCCTCTCCCGCGACGAGGTCGGCTACATCGCTGGCAATGCCGGCGCGCGGCTGTTGATTGCCGATGAAGAACTCGCCGCCAATGCAGCGGGTGCGAAGACCCTCGTTCTGAACGAAGCCGCACAGCAGAGCGCTACGCATCTTGCAGGCGATGCGCCGCCCGCACCGATGCATCACCGCGCGCCAGCCGACCTGATGCGGCTGATGTATACCTCGGGCACAACCGACCGCCCCAAGGGAGTGATGCTTACATACGACAATTTCTACTGGAAGTCCGCCGACCAGACGATCGCGCTCGGCCTCAGCGCCGAGACGCGCCTTCTCGTCGTCGGCCCGCTCTATCACGTCGGCGCGCTCGACCTGCCCGGCATCGCCGTGCTCTGGCATGGCGGCTTCATCCGCATCGAACGCAATTTCGAGCCGGAGACCGCGCTTGCGGCGATTGCCGAGGACAAGCTCAACGCCGCCTGGTTCGCACCCGTCATGACCAGTGCGATGCTCACCTGCCCGACGCGTGATCGCTACGACGTCTCCAGCCTGCAATGGGCGATCGGCGGCGGCGAGAAGACGCCGGAGCTGCGCATCCGCGCCTTCTCCGACCATTTCCACAATGCGCGCTACATCGATGCCTATGGCCTCACCGAGACCGTCGGCGGCGACACCTTCATGGAGGCCGGTCGCGAGATCGAGAAGATCGGCTCGACAGGGCGCGCTATCGCCCATGTCGAGATCGAGATCCGCGACGAGGACGGCAATACGTTGCCGGCCAACGTCAACGGCGAGATCTGCCTGCGGGGACCGAAGATCACGCGCGGCTACTGGAAGGATCCGGACAAGACGGCCGCCGCCTTCTTCGGCGACTGGTTCCGCAGCGGCGACGTCGGCTATCTCGACGACGACGGCTTCCTGTACCTCACCGACCGCAAGAAGGACATGATCATCTCCGGCGGCGAGAACATCGCCTCCTCCGAGGTCGAACGCGTCATCTACGATTTGCCCGAGGTGCGCGAGGTCGCGGTGATCGGCCTGCGCGACGCACGCTGGGGCGAACGGCCGGTCGCGATCGTCGTGCTGATCGAGGGCGCCAGGCTCGAGCTCCCTGCCCTCACCGAGCATTGTCGCGCCCGGCTCGCGAGCTTCAAGGTGCCGAAACAGCTGATCATCCGCGACGGCCTGCCGCGCAACCCATCCGGAAAGATTCTCAAGCGCGTGCTGCGCGCCGAGCTGGAGAGGTCTGAATGACGCAAGTGAATGCGAAGGTAACAAAACTCAACCGCGTCGAGCGCAACGCCTGGACCAAGCAGAAGATCTTCGAGGCCGCCACCAAGGTCGTCGGCAAGCATGGCTATGCCGAAGCCTCCGTCGCCCGCATCACCGAGCAGGCCGGCGTCGCGCAAGGCACCTTCTACAATCATTTCGAGAACCGCCAGGAGCTGCTCGATCAGTTGCTGCCGAAGATCGGCCTCGACATGGTCGGTTTCATCCGCGCCCGCACGGGCACCGCGGACGCGGCGCGGCAGGAGATTTCACGCTTCTCCGCGTTCTTCGACTTCATCCGCGAGGTGCCGGAGTTCTTGCGCATCCTCAACGAGGCCGAGTTCTTCGCACCGATCGGTTACCAGAAGCATCTCGACAACATCTCGGTCGCCTATGTCCGCATTTTGCGTCGCGCGCGAGGCGCAGGCGCGATCGAGGATTACAGCGACGACGAGTTCGAGGCGATCGTCCACATGCTGATGGGCGCGCGCGGCTATCTCAGCCGCCGCTACTCCTATTCGGCCGACGGCGTCACCGCCGTGCCCGAGCACGTCATCTCCGCCTATCGCAAGCTGATGACGCGCGGGCTCTTCACCACGTCCGGAGACCAGGACACGCCATGAATATCGAAGCTCCGCACAGGCCGCTCGACCTTGCCTCGACCATCGCAGAAGGCGACATCCGCTGCCTCCTGATGGTGCTGGTGCACATGACTGGCGATGAGAAATGGCTCGCGCCGCCGTACTTGCCCAAGCGCGACATCCGCCTGATCCCCGATCCCGAGGCCGGCGTGCCGCATGAAATCCAGGACGAGATTCGCGCCGCTGTCGTCAAACTCTTTGCCGATGGCACGCCGAAGCCCGTCATCGCCGATCCCGGCGAAGAGCTGCTACTGACGATGATGCGCGCCTGCCTCGGCGAGAACGTCGCGCCGGAATATGCCCCGCTGATGCGCGAGGAGATGGGCTTTGTGGCGCGCGAGCCGCGTTGGACCAAGCAGCCGTCGAACGACAAGCTCGCCGAGCAGCACGTTCTGATCGTCGGTGCCGGCGTTTGCGCCATCGCGCTCGGCGTCGCGCTCGGCCATCTCGGCATTCCCTACACCATCGTCGAGAAGAACGCCGAACTCGGCGGCACCTGGTGGATCAACCGCTATCCCGGCTGCGGCGTCGATACGCCAAACCACTCCTATTCCTATTCGTTCGGCTCGGGGAATGCATGGACCCGCTATTTCTGCCAGCGCGAGGAGTTGCTCGGCTATCTCCAGAAGGTCGCGGAAGAGTACGGCATCCGCAAGCATCTGCGCGTCAACACCGAGCTGACCTCGTCGCGCTGGGACGAAAGCAAGCGGCGCTGGATCTCGACGCTCAAAACCAGCAACGGTGAAGAAACCTTCGAATCCACCGCATTGGTCTCGGCCATCGGCCAGCTCAACGACCCCTCGCGCGCCCGGTTCAAAGGCGAGGACGAGTTCAAGGGAACGATCCTGCATTCGGCGCTGTGGTCCGATGACATCGACATCGACGGCAAGCATGTCGCCGTGATCGGCACCGGCGCGACCTCGATGCAGCTGGTGCCGTCGATCGCGGACCGCGTCGCCTCGGTCACGGTCTATCAGCGCAGCGCGCAATGGGCGCGGCCTGTGAAGGGCTATGCCGATCCGATCAGCGAGGGCGCGCGCTGGCTGCTGGCGCACCTTCCGTTCTATGTGCAGTGGTACCGCTTCAACATGTTCTGGCGCTATGGCGACGGCCTCTTGCCATTTCTGCGCAAGGACCCGGCCTGGCCGCATCCCGAGCGCGCCGTCAACAAGGGCAACGACCGGCACCGCCAGGAGCTGACCGATTTCATCCTGTCGGAACTGCAGGGCCGGCCGGACCTGATCGAGAAATGCATGCCGACCTATCCGCCCTACGGCAAGCGCATTTTGCTCGACAACAACTGGTTCAAGACCTTGAGGCGACCGAACGTGGGCCTCGTCACCGACGCGATCGATCATTTCGACGAGACCGGCATCGTCACCGCCGACGGCCAGCACCGTCCCGCCGAAATCATCGTGGTCGCCACCGGCTTCAAGGTGACGGAGATGGCGGCGCGCCTCAACATCAGCGGACGCGACGGCAAGGATCTGCGCCAGGCCTGGGCCAACGACAATCCGACGGCGTTCCTCGGCCTCACCGTGCCCGACTTCCCCAACTTCTTCTGCATGCTCGGCCCGAACTCCGGCCCCGCGCATGGCGGCAGCGTCATCTTCCAGTCGGAATGCCAGAGCCGCTACATCTCGGCGTGTCTCGCCGAGATGATCGAGCAAGACGTCGCAGCGATCGATGTCCGCCCGGACGTGCTCGACGATTACGTCCGCAAGGTCGATGCCGAGCACGAGACCATGATCTGGACCCATCCAGGCATGAGCACCTACTACCGCAACGCGAGCGGACGCGTGTTTTCGGCCATGCCCTGGCGGTTCGTGGATTACTGGCGCATGACCCATGACCCGGATCTGGGGCAGTACCGGCTGACGAGAGCATAGAGGAACTCGCCGTGCCGAAGCCACTTATACGCGTCTATACCGACTACAAGAGCCCCTACGCTTTCGTCGCCAACAAGCGCCTGTTCGAGCTCGAAGACACGCACGGTGTCGAACTCGAATGGCTGCCCTACACGCTGCGCGTCGCCGAGTTCATGGGCACAGTCGAGGAGCGCACGCCGCATTTCTGGCGCAAGGTTCGCTACGCCTATATGGACGCTCGGCGCTTCGCCAATGCGCAGGGCCTCGTCATGAAAGGACCGCGGCGCATCTACGACGCCTTCTATTCAAGCGTGGGCATGCTGTTCGCCCAACACCACGGCTTCTTCCGGCCCTATCACGACATGGTATTTCGCAAATTCTGGAGTCATGAGCTGGAGATCGACGACCTCGCCGCGATCGCGGATATCATCGCATCGTGCGGCGGCTCGTCCGTCAAGTTCGAGGCCTATGTCAACGGCTCCGCACGCGCCGAGCACGATCGCATCATTGATGAGGCCGAGGCACTCGGCGTGTTCGGCGTTCCCACCATGGTGTTCAACGGCGAGTTGTTCTGGGGCGGCGACCGCATCGACATGCTGATCGCACGCATCGAGCGGCCCGAGACCATCGAAACCGCTCTTGGCAGCCGGCACCGCAAGCCGGTAGAGCCGCCTTTACGCGGCCAACCCACTCCCCATCGGCGCAAGCTCCAGCCCAAGGCTCTCCGAGCCAAGCGCTGATCTCGCTATCCGGCCGGAAGAATCGGTCTGGAACCAAGCGCCGCGTCATCCGTTGGGCGCTATCGGCCAGCGGTGGCAGCGCATTCGTGCGTCACTCCCACAATTTGCCCAGCCCGGCCCTTCCGCAAGGAAATAGAATATGGCCGACACGACGATCCCCGAACGTATTCCGATCAACCTCGTCGTCAATGGCGAAAGGCGCACGCTCGAAATCGTGCCGTGGACCACGCTCCTCGATGCGCTGCGTGACCGTCTGGAGCTGTCCGGCACCAAGAAAGGCTGCGATCACGGCCAATGCGGCGCCTGTACCGTGCTGGTCGACGGAAGACGGGTCAATTCCTGCCTGACCCTCGCGGTCATGAAGGATGGCGCCGAGATCACGACGATCGAAGGCTTGGCCAGGGACGGCACGTTGCATCCCCTGCAGCAGGCCTTCATCGACCACGATGCCTTTCAGTGCGGCTATTGCACGCCGGGACAGATTTGCTCGGCCGCCGGCCTGCTGGCCGAAGGTCATGCGCGAGATGCCGACGAGATCCGGGAGCTCATGAGCGGAAACCTCTGCCGCTGTGGCGCTTATCCCAACATCGTGGCTGCGATCGAGCAGGCAATGAGCCGGTCATGAACAATTTCGATTATTCCCGCGCAAGCGACGTTGCCGACGCCATTCGCCTGCTCACCGCCGATCCCGGCGCGAAGCTGATTGCCGGCGGCACCAACCTGATCGATCTGATGAAGGAGAATGTCGAACGGCCCTCGCGGCTCATCGACATCTCCCGCCTTCCGCTCCGCGACATCAGGGAGACCGCCGGCGGCGGTCTGCGCATCGGCGCCCTGGTGCCGAATTCGGACCTCGCCTACCACCCCTTGATCGAGCAGCGCTACCCCCTCCTCGCCAGCGCCATCCTGGCCGGCGCCTCCGCGCAACTGCGCAACATGGCCTCGGTCGGCGGCAATCTGATGCAACGAACGCGCTGCTCCTACTTTTATGACACGGCCACACCTTGCAACAAGCGGAGCCCTGGCACAGGCTGCTCGGCGCTCGATGGCCTCAACCGGAACCATGCGATCCTCGGCACCAGCAAGTCCTGCATTGCGACCAACCCATCCGACATGAGCGTGGCGCTGGCCGCGCTCGGCGCGCTGGTCCACATCGCAGGCCCCTCGGGTCAGCGCACCATCGCGTTGACGGATTTCCACCGGCTCCCGGACGACAAGCCTCATCTCGATACGAATATCGGCAGCGGCGAGATCATTACGGCAATTGAGCTGCCGCCGCACGGCTTTGCCCGGAATTTCAGCTATCTGAAAATCCGCGACCGTCTGTCCTACGCCTTTGCCTTGGTCTCGGTTGCAGCCGCCCTCGAGCTGGAGGGCAACGCGATCAACGAAGCGCGCCTGGCACTCGGCGGCGTGGCTCACAAGCCCTGGCGAAGCCTCGAGGCCGAAGCAGCATTGCGGGGCAAGGCGGCTACACCGGACCATTTCGGATACGCCGCCGATCTGCTGCTGCAGGGGGCGACTGCCCGTTCCCAGAACGAATTCAAGATCGAGCTGGCCCGTCGCGCCATCGTGCGAACGCTGATGCAGGCCGCGAGTGCCAGGCCGCAATCACAAGCTCACAAGAAGATCGCATGAGGGCCGGATGAACGCCTATGTCGGAACACCAACCTCGCGCGTCGACGGCCGGGCCAAGGTCACCGGAGCCGCGAAGTACGCCGGCGAATTCAGCGCCAACGGCTTGGTCCATGGCTTCGTGGTGGAGGCCACCATACCGCGCGGTCGCATCGTGCGCATCGACACTCACGAGGCGCTGAAAGTCGCCGGGGTTCTCGACGTGCTCACGCACGCCAATCGTCCTCCCCTCGCGGACAAGGACGAAGCCTGGAAGGACGAAGTGGCTCCGGAGGGCTCGCCGTTCCGGCCGCTCTATGACGACATGATCAAGTTCAACGGACAGCCGATTGCGCTCGTCCTTGCCGAGGAATGGGAAACCGCGAAGTTCGCCGCTACGCTCGTGCGGATCGACTACGAGCAGCTTGAGTTCGTGACCGACCTCGAGGCCGAACGTGGCAGTGCCAACGAGATGGACAAGCCGCACAAGCCGCGCGGCGACGCCAAGGCAGCGCTTGCCGTCGCCGGCTTGCGCCACGAAGCGGATTACCTCGTTCCGACCGAGCATCACAATCCGATGGAGCTCTATTCGACGACGACGGTCTGGGAGGACGGCAAGCTCACGGTCTACGACAAGACGCAAGGCGTTCAGAACGTGCAGAAGTATCTCTGCAGCGTGTTCGGCAAGAAGCCCGAGGAGATTCGCGTACTTTCGCCCTATGTCGGTGGCGCCTTCGGTTCCGGCCTGCGGCCGCAGTACCAGGTCGTGCTGGCCACGATGGCCACGCTCGCGCTCAAGCGTTCGGTTCGCGTCGTGCTGACGCGGCAGCAGATGTACGGCCTGGGCTATCGCCCCATGACCATCGAACGCGTTGCGCTCGGGGCAAGGCCGGATGGCACGCTTGATGCCATCACCCACGAAGCTATCGCAATGACCTCACGCTACGAAGATTTTTCGCGCAACGACACGGGCTGGGCCGAGCAGCTCTACAAGAGCCCGAACACCCACTTTGCCCACAAGCTGGTCGATCTCGACGTTTCGACGCCCTGCGATATGCGGGCACCGGGCGCAGCATCGGGCGTCTGTGCGCTCGAATGCGCCATGGACGAATTGGCGGTCGCGCTCAAGCTGGATCCGATCGAGCTGCGGCTGAAGTGCTACTCGGATCGCGACCAGAGCGAAGACCTGCCCTACACCAGCAAGCAGCTGCGCGAATGCTACGCCCGCGGCGCCGAAGCCTTCGGCTGGAGCCGCCGTGATCCCGCACCGCGCTCCAGGCGCGACGGCAAGGAACTCGTCGGCTGGGGCATGGCCACAGGAGTGTGGGAAGCACTGCAGATGCCTGTTGCCGCCCGTATCGTGCTGACGGCCAACGGCCATGCCGAGGTCTCCTGCGCCGCGTCCGATATTGGCACTGGCACCTATACCATCGTGGCGCAGGTCGCGGCGGATACCCTAGGCCTGCCGATTGAGAGCATCAGCGTCAGGCTCGCCGACTCGACCTTGCCGCAAGCTCCCGTCGAAGGTGGCTCCTGGATGGCGGCATCCAGCGCGCACGCCGTGTTGGCAGCAGCCGAAGACATTCGCCAGGAGCTCGCGCGGCTTGCGAAGGCGATGCCGGATTCTCCGCTGGCTGACATCGAGATGCACAATGTCACCTTGGCCAACGGCATGATCGCGAGCAATGGCAAGAACGCGGCTGCTGTCTCTATTGCCGACGTTATGCGCCACGGCAAGATCGAGCGGATCGAAAAGGAGAAGCTGAACGAGTTCGCCGAGGACAAATCGCACGCCCGCAATACGCATTCGGCGGTTTTCGCCGAAGTGAAGGTCGACGAGGAGCTCGGCGTGATCCGCGTGACGCGGGTCGTGAGCGCGGTTGCTGCCGGCCGCATCCTGAACACGAAGACCGGCCGCAGCCAGATCATGGGCAGCGTGGTCTGGGGGATCGGAATGGCGCTTCACGAGGAAACGCAGATCGATCACCGCTTCGGCCGTATCATGAACGCGAACATCGCCGAGTACCACATTCCCGTGAATGCTGACATTCACGACATCAATGTCATTTTCGTCGACGAACCGGACGAGCGGATCAACAAGCTTGGTATCAAGGGGCTCGGAGAGATTGGCATCGTCGGCGTGCCTGCAGCGATTGCGAATGCAGTCTATCATGCCACCGGCAAGCGCATCCGGCGCTTCCCGATCACGCTGGACAAGCTGTTGGAGTGAAGCGGCAGTCCAATCTTGCCGCGGCACTCGAGGCCTGTCATCCAGGTGTCATCGATTGTGCACAGAGCTGTATCTTCTGCACATTCGGGACAGATCATGGATTATTTCAAGCGCTTCAACTTCTTGTTCGCCGCACCCGCATTCGATGCCGATGACCTCGAGGGCATTCGCTTCAACCAGATCATCGAGGAGATCCAGCGCTCCGGTTTCGAGGTGGTCCGGGCCCGCAAGCTGGAAGACGCCGAGATGGCAGTGCAGACCGATGCCGCAATCGGCTGCATGGTGGTGGACTGGGGCAAGAAGGGACTGGAAGGCAAGACTTCGGCGCTGATCAATCTGATGCGGCGCCGCGGCCTCGACTTCCCGATCATCCTCCTGATCCGGCGCAAGCGCTTCGAGGATCTGCCGGTCGAGGTGCTCGACTTCATCGACGGCTATGTCTTCCTCTCAGAGGAAACCCCGCCCTTCATCGCCAAGAATCTGATCAGCCGGCTCAAGCAATATGCCGAGACGCTGAAGACGCCGTTCTTCGGCGCCCTCGTCGACTATGCCGAGGAGGGAAATCAGCTCTGGACCTGCCCGGGTCATAACGGCGGCGTGTTCTACAACCGCAGCCCAATCGGCCGGGTCTTCGTCGAGCATCTCGGCGAATCCGTGTTCCGCGACGACCTCGACAATTCCGTGCTCGATCTCGGCGACCTCCTCACCCATGAGGGCCCCGCGCTCAAGGCGCAGAAGGAAGCAGCAGCGATTTTCGGCGCGGAGAAGACCTATTTCGTGCTCAACGGCACCTCGACCTCGAACAAGGTCGCGCTCGGCGCCCTCGTCACCGACGGCGACCTCGTGCTGTTCGACCGCAACAATCACAAGGCCGCCCATCACGGCGCCCTGATGATCAACGGCGGCGTTCCGGTTTACGTGCCGACCATCCGCAATTCCTGGGGCCTGATCGGCCCGATGCGATGGGACGTGCTCGACGAGAAAGCGCTGCGCGAGGCTATCCGCAACCACCCGCTGGTCACGGACAAGGAGGCCTGGCGCAAGGAGCGGCCGTTCCGCGTCGCCGTCGTCGAACAGTGCACCTATGACGGTACGATCCACAGCGCCGAGATGATCCTGAAGCGCATCGGCCATCTCTGCGAATACATCCTGTTCGACGAGGCCTGGGCCGGATTCATGAAATTTCACCCGCTCTATGCCGGCCGCTTCGCCATGGGGCTGACGAACCTCCCCCCGGAAGCACCGGGCATCATCGCGACGCAGTCGACCCACAAACAGCTTGCGAGCTTTTCGCAGGCCTCGCAGATCCACATCAAGGACCGCCACATCCGCGGCCAGAAGCGGCGCGTCGAGCACCGACGCTTCAACGAAAGCTTCATGCAGCACGCCTCCACGTCACCGTTCTATCCGCTGTTCGCCTCGCTCGACGTCGGCGCCCAGATGATGAAGGGCCGCTCCGGCGAAGTGCTGTGGGACGACACGATCCGCCTCGGCATCGAGTTGCGCAAGAAGATCCGCGCGATGCGCCGGGAGTTCGAGGAGAAGGAGCAGAACCCGGACCGGCGCTGGTTCTTCGAACCCTTCGTTCCCGACCGCGTCGCCATTCCCGATGTCGGCCGCCCCGGTGCCGCGCACAACGTCGCCTGGGAAACCCTCTCCACCGATGAGCTCGCCACCAATGCCGCGCTGTGGCAGCTCTCGCCCGATGCGAACTGGCATGGCTTTCCCGACCTCACGGAAGGTTTTGCCATGACCGATCCGAACAAGCTGACGCTGCTGACGCCCGGCTTCGACCGCACCACCGGTGCCTATGCCGAGCACGGCATCCCCGCACCGGTCGTCGCGCAATATCTGCGCGAGAACCGCATCGTCCCCGAGAAGAACGACCTCAACTCCCTGCTCTTCCTGCTCACCCCCGGCGTCGAAGCCAGCAAGGCCGGCACGTTGATCTCCGGCCTCGTCGCGTTCAAGAGGCTGCACGACGACAACGCACTGCTGGCCGACGCCATCCCGGAATTTTACCAGCGGCGGCAGGCCCGCTACGCCGGCGCGCGCTTGCGCGATCTCTGCGGCGAGATGCATCGCTTCTTCCGCGCGGCCGATGTCAGCACTCTCCAGGCGCGACAGTTCATGCCGGAGCACATGCCGGAAATTGCGATGTCGCCGCGCGATGCCGCGCGCTATCTGTTCAAGAACGATGTCGACTACCTCCCGATCGAGGCGATCGCGGGCCGCATCGCCACCACACCCTTCGTGGTCTATCCCCCCGGCATCGCCACTATCGTGCCCGGCGAGCGGCTGACGGAACGGGCGAAGCCCATGGTCGATTATCTCAAGATGTTCGAAGCATGTTTCAACAATTTTCCGGGCTTCGATGTGGAAATCCAGGGCGTCTACAAGGAGATCGATGCCCAGGGGCGCATCGGGCTCTATACTTACGTCGTCGCCGAGTAGGTGCCGATGAACGAAACAGTTGCGCGCGCAAGTGACGAACAGGTTTGGGTCCGCCCCTCGCGCGAGAGTGATGTCGAGGCGATGCTGGCGATCTACCGCCATCACGTCCGCAATGGCGTGGCGCGCGAGGTCGAAGGAACCGGCGCGCCCGAGCCGGACGATCTGCGCGACCGGCGCAAGAACCTCAAGCAGACCCGCCTGCCGCATCTGGTCGCAACCTTTCGCGGCGAAGTGGTCGGCTATGCCTACGCGGTGCTGTTCCGCAAGCGTCCGGCCTATCGTTACACGGCCAAGCATTCGATCTACGTCCACCACGAGCAGCTCGGCCGTGGGGTCGGACGGCTGCTGCTGCAGGAATTGATCGATGCTTGTGCGGCTGCCGGCTTCCGCCAGATGATCGGCTATATCGATGCCGACAACGCGCCGTCACTGGCGCTGCACGAGCGGTTCGGCTTCGCGCGCGCCGGCCTGCTCTGCGGCGTGGCCTATCGCCATGGCCGCTGGTCCGACACCGTCATGGTGCAGCGATCGCTGGGCGCGGGGACCACGGCGCCCCCGCCCGTCGCGGGGCCGGGCCGCTAGGCCTCACGACGGAAAATCAGCCGGCTTCACATGGATGCGGTCGGCATGCAGCGACCAGTGATGCAGTGCCTGGTCCTTGCAGAACTTGGCCTTCGCCCGCTCCCTGGCCTCGTCCTCATCGGCGGCGTCGATCTCCAGCGTACCCTGGCAAACCTCGCTCTGCCGACCGTACTCACCGAGCACGTTCTTCATGAACCTGACGACATAGATAGACATGGGACCTCCTGCGCCCCCCGGCGGCACTCTAGTCCCATTTAAGCCGGACCGGGAAAGGAGATTTTGACGCGGATCAACGTCGGGCGATTCCTCGCCGCGTCGTTATCCCCGGAATGGCAATCTGGCCGCCCCTACCCCGGCATCACACCGAACGCCTGCTTGAAGCGCTCCGCATAGCGCGGCCACACCTCGGGATTGATGATGCGCGGTGGGCGCTTGCCGTCGAGCGTGTCCAGGACCTGCTCGGCGGCGATGCGGCCCATGTTCTGGCGCGCCTCGATGGTCACCCCAGCGGTATGGGGGCTCGCCAGCACGTTGTCGAACTGGAGCAGCGGATGATCCGGCGGCGGCGGTTCCTTGGACCAGACGTCGAGGCCGGCACCCGCGATACGCTTGTCGCGCAAGGCCTGGAGCAGCGCATCCTCGTCGTGGATGAAGCCGCGTGCCGTGGTGATGAAATACGCATGCGGCTGCATCAGCGCGAACTCGCGCGTGCTGATCATGTTGCGGCTGCCCTTGTCGAGCGGGCAGGAGATCGAGACGAAATCGGCACGACGCAACAGCTCGTCGAGCTCGACCTTCTCGCCGCCGCGCTCGGCCATCACTTCGGCCGACAAATAGGGGTCGTAGGCCAGCACCTTCATGCCGAGCAGGCCCTTGCACAGCGCGGCGATGCGCCGGCCGACATTGCCGAGGCCGATGATGCCGACGGTCTTGTGTTCGACCTCGTTTCCGACCAGATCGTTGCGGTTGACGTCGCGCTCCCGGCGCAGCTTGCGATCGGACTGGATGATGCGCTTGGACAGCGTCAGCATCATCGCCAGCGCGTGCTCGGCAACCGAATGGGCATTGCCGCCGGACTGGTTGACGACCAGCACGCCCGCGTCGGTGCAGGCCTCGACATCGACGGGGTCGAAGCCCGCGCCATTGCTGGAGACCAGCAGCAGGTTCGGCGTACGTTTCAGCAAGGCGGCATCGACATGGAAATGCGGGGCGAGTTCGTCCCGGGCGGCGCCGATCTGGTAGACATGCGCCGCGCTCATGATCGGCGCGTAGAAGTCCTCGGGACTCTCGTTCTCGATGCGATCGAGCCGGACGTCAGGCCGCGCCTTCAGGATATCGATATAGACCGGATTGGCCAAATATTTGACGTAGAAGACGCGCTTGCTGTTGACGGACATCAGGACCCTTCCGGCTATCGAGGGAGATCCGCAAGGTCAGCGCGATGCGCGCCCGTCCGTGCCCCCTCCCGTTTTCTAATTGTCGCCGCTTATGGCACGGCGGTGCCGGCCACGGCAGGCCGTCTGGCGCAGATCACGGTGCCGCCCGGACATGTTGACAATCCTACCCGCTCCGTCAAGTTCGGACAGCCGCGACGGCCAGAACCAAGAAGCATGCGTGGCTCGAGAAAATACGCCAAGGGAGGACGCGATGGCGATTGCGGAACAGCAGGCGACGCCGGCGGCGGGCGACAACAGCTGGCACGGCATCGTCCTGCAAACCCTGAAGCGGAACGAGATCTGCCTCGTCGCTTACGTGCCCGACCGCGTGCTGACGCCCCTGATCAAGAACCTGCACGCCGATCCGTTCTTCACCACTTTCGCTACCGCGCGCGAGGAGGAAGCCGTCGGCATCGTCTCCGGCGCCTGGATGGGCGGTCGACGCGGCGCGATACTGATGCAGACCTCTGGCTTTGCCACGCTCGCCAACGTGCTCGCCTCGCTCGCGGTGCCCTACCAGATCCCGCTGATCATGTTCGTGTCCGAGCGCGGGACGCTCGGCGAGTTCAACTACGGCCAGTCGCTGGTCTGCCGCACCATGCGTCCGGTGCTGGATTCGCTGGCGCTGGAGCATCACACCATCACCCGGCTCGACGAGCTCGAATTCATCGCCGACCGCTCGATCAAGCAGGCCGTCACCACGCAGGCGCCGGTGGCGCTGATCCTCAACCCGCTGCTCACCGGCGGCAAGACGTTCGACAAGTGAGGCGAGCCATGGACAATCGCAACACAAAGGTGATGAACCGCTTCGACGTCACCTCGCGCCTGATCGGCAAGCTCAAGCACGAGGAGGCCGTGATCGGCGGCATCGGCAACACCAATTTCGACCTCTGGGCCGCCGGCCACCGCCCGCAGAATTTCTACATGCTGGGGAGCATGGGCTTGGCCTTCCCGATCGCGCTCGGCGTCGCACTGGCGCAGCCCGACCGCCGCGTCTTCGCGCTCGAAGGCGACGGCTCGCTGTTGATGCAGCTCGGCGCGCTGTCGACGATCGCGACGTTGAAGCCGAAGAACCTCATCATGATCGTGATGGACAACGGCATCTACCAGATCACCGGCGCACAGCCGACGCCCGCGGCCAGCGTCGCGGACATCGTTGCCATCGCCGCAGGCTCCGGCCTTGCAAACAGCGCATGGGCCGCGGACGAGGAGGATTTCGAGCGCCTGGTCGAGGCGGCGATGTCCGCCACCGAGCCGAGCCTGATCGCGGTCCGCATCGACGACAAGCCCGGCGTCGGCGCCACGAGGCGCGATCCCGTGCAGATCCGGGAACGCTTCATGCACGGGCTCGGCGTGCGCGAGCCGCTTTAATTTTTCGTCATTAACTACACGCCGATCTGATGAAGGGACCGTACCGGCCCGCTGCCAATCCGTGCTAAGCGACCCGAATGTCCATTTTGATACGTTCCTTTGCCTGGCTACTCGCGGCCGCCGTTACTTTCGCGACCCTAGGTCCCCCCGGCCTGCGGCCCCACTCCGACCTCGGCCAGGACGGCGAGCACGCGCTCGCCTTCATCCTGGTGGGATTAGCCTTCGGCCTCGCCTATCCGCGGCGGCGCCTGCTGGGTGCGGGGGCCGCGGTCGTCCTGATTGGCCTGCTCGAGCTGATGCAATTTTGGGCACCCGGACGCCACGCCCGGCTGGAGGATTTTCTGGTCGACGCGCTCACCGCCTGCCTCGGCTTTGCGCTCGCGGCGGTCACCGATTGGGTCATGTCGCGCTTTCGCGCAAATCCCTCTGCAGCAAGCGAAGGCCCCGCGGAGTAGAACTCCGCAGGGCCTTTTTCTCTTCTCGCCTGGGGTTGGCGCCGATCAGTCGATGATCTTGACCACGCGACGCGTGCGCGGCTCGACGATCACGCGGCGATCGTTCACCACCGCATAGCGATACTCAGTGTAGTTCGGCACGGGACGGAGCACCACGGTCGGCGGCAACGGCTCGCCCACCACGACGCGCTCCTCGACCACGACAGAGTCACTCCGCGGAATGCCGCCCAGAATTGCGTTGGGAATTTCCAGGCCCGCACCGACGGCCGCACCAACGGTGCCGCCGACCATCGCGCCGATCGGTCCGCCGATGTCGCCACCCGCACGTGCGCCATCCCTGGCGCCCTGTTCGGTCGTCGACTGGGCAAAGGCTGCACTCGACGCCAGCAGTGACGCGGCAGCCAACGAAATCGCAAGACGGGTCTTCATCGTAAGCCTCCAGTGATTGTTGTGCGCCTTCAACCGCGGGGTCGGGGCATTGTTCCGGTTCCCGCATGCCGAAGACGCCTCAAACCCGGAGACTGTTACGGCGTAACAGTTCAGGCCGCGGCGATCTCGTGCCCCCCCAACAGTTCCAGGGCGCGTATCATCGCGGAATGATCCCAGTCCTTGCCGCCATGCGCGGTACAGGCCGAGAACAATTGCTGCGCCACTGCCGTGCTCGGCAACGACAGGCCGAGCGTGCGCGCGCCTTCGAGCGCCAGATTGAGATCCTTCTGATGCAGCTCGATGCGGAAGCCCGGATCGAAATTGCGCTTCACCATGCGCTCGCCGTGCACTTCGAGGATGCGCGAGGAGGCGAAGCCGCCCATCAACGCCTGTCGCACCAGCGCCGGATCGGCCCCGGCCTTCGACGCGAACAATAGCGCCTCGCTCACCGCCTCGATGGTCAACGCGACGATGATCTGGTTGGCGACCTTCGTGGTCTGCCCGTCGCCATTGGCGCCGACGCGGGTGACGTTCTTGCCCATCTTGTCGAAGACCGGCTTCATGGTGTTGAACGCCCGCTCCGGCCCGCCGACCATGATGGTGAGGCTCGCCGCCTTGGCGCCGACCTCCCCGCCCGACACCGGCGCGTCGAGATAGTCCGTCCCCAGCGCCTCGATCTTCCCGGCGAACTCCTTCGTCGCCAGCGGCGAGATCGAGCTCATGTCGACGACAATCTTGCCCTTGGAGATGCCGTTCGCAACGCCATCCTTGCCGAACAACACCGCTTCGACATGCGGCGTATCCGGCACCATGATGATGATCGCATCGGCCTGCTCGGCGACCTGCTTGCTCGTCTTGCAGGCGATGCCGCCGGCCGCGATCAGCTCCGGCGCGACTGGCGCGACGTCATGCAGGAGAACACGATGGCCGGCGTTAAGGAGATGGCCGGCCATCGGCCGTCCCATGGTGCCGAGCCCGATGAAGCCGATGTCGATCATGTCTCATTCCTTTAGATTTGGGTTAGGTCGATCCGCGGGCTCGCTGCACCTCTCCCGCTTGCGGGAGAGGTCGGCACGCAGTGCCGGGTGAGGGCTGCCTCCGCGTTGGGATTTCCTCCGCAAGAATCCCATTGCGGAGGCACCCTCTCCCCGACCCTCTCCCGCAGGCGGGAGAGGGAGCGCACCGCCGCCCCGGTTCAAGTCTCGAACGTCTGCGCGGCGTGCCACGAAAGCCCTTCCAGCGTCGTGGTGCGCGGCTTGTATTCGCAGCCGATCCAGCCGCGATAACCGATCGCGTCGAGGTAGCGGAACAGGAAGGGATAGTTGATCTCGCCGGTGCCGGGCTCATGGCGGCCCGGATTATCGGCGAGCTGGACGTGGGCGATCTGCGGCAGATATTCCTGCATGGTGCGGGCGAGATCACCCTCCATGATCTGCATGTGATAGATATCGTACTGGATGAACAGATTGTTCGACCGCACTTCCGCGATCAACTGCACTGCTTGCTCGGTGCCGTTGAGGAAGAAGCCGGGAATGTCGAGCGTGTTGATCGGCTCGACCAGCAGCTTGATGTTTTCGCGCGCCAGCGTCGAGGCCGCAAAGCGCAGATTCCCCACCAACGTCTCCTGAAGCTCGCGCGGATCAGCATCGACGGGCGCGATACCCACGAGGCAGTTGAGCTGCTCGCAATCGATCGCCCTGGCATAGTCGATGGCGCGGAACACGCCGTCGCGGAATTCGGCGGTGCGATCGGGCAGGATCGCGATGCCGCGCTCGCCCGCCGCCCAGTTGCCGGCCGGCAGATTGTGCAGCACCTGCGTCAGCCCGTGAGCCTCGAGCTGCTCGCGCAGCTGCGCCTTGTCGAAATCATAGGGGAAGAGATATTCGACCCCGGAGAAGCCTGCTGCCTTCGCCGCTGCGAAACGGTCGAGGAACGGCATCTCGTTGAAGAGCATGGTGAGGTTGGCAGCGAATTTCGGCATGATGCTTCTCCCCTATTCCGCCGGCTGCAGTACGCGTGTGGTGCCGACCTCGTCGAGTGGCAGATCCAGCACCTCCTCGAACTCGACGATGTTGTCGATCTCGGTGCCCATCGCGATGTTGGTGACGCGTTCGAGGATGAACTCGACCACCACGGGCACGCGGTGCTTGGCCATCAGCTCGCGCGCGGTCGCGAACGCGGCCTGCGCGTCCTTCGGATCGGTGACGCGGATCGCCTTGCAGCCAAGGCCTTCGGCGACGGCGACGTGGTCGACACCGTAGCCGCCAAGCTCCGGCGCGTTGATGTTCTCGAAGGAGAGCTGGACCTGGTAGTCCATCTCGAAACCGCGCTGGGCCTGGCGGATCAGGCCGAGATAGGAATTGTTCACGACGACGTGGATGTAGGGCAGATTGAACTGCGCCCCGACCGCGAGTTCCTCGATCAGGAACTGGAAGTCGTAGTCGCCGGAGAGCGCGACGATGTCGCGATCCGGGCACGCCGCACGCACGCCGAGCGCGGCGGGCAGCGTCCAGCCGAGCGGCCCCGCCTGCCCCGCATTGATCCAGTTGCGCGGGCGATAGACGCCGAGGAACTGCGCGCCGGCGATCTGCGACAGGCCGATTACGGTGACGTAGCAGGTGTCGCGACCGAAGGCCTTGGTCATTTCCTCGTAGACGCGCTGCGGCTTGATCGGGACGTTGTCGAAATGACTCTTGCGCAGCATCGTCTTTTTGCGATCGCGGCATGACGCCGGCCACGCCTGGCGCTCGCGGAGCCTGCCTGACCGACGCCACTCCCTGGCGACGGTGACGAACAGCTCGAGCGCCGCCTTCGCGTCCGAGACGATGCCGAGATCGGGATTGAACACGCGCCCGATCTGGGTCGGTTCGATATCGACATGCACGAAGGTGCGGCCCTTGGTGTAGGTCTCGACCGAGCCGGTGTGGCGGTTAGCCCAGCGGTTGCCGATGCCGAGCACGAAGTCGGATTCGAGCATGGTGGCGTTGCCATAGCGATGGCTGGTCTGAAGGCCGACCAAGCCGGCCATCAACACGTGGTCGTCGGGGATGGCGCCCCATCCCATCAGCGTCGGCACCACCGGCACGTTGGCGATCTCGGCGAATTCGACCAGGAGATCCGAGGCATCGGCATTGATGATGCCACCGCCCGCGACGATCAGCGGGCGTTCGGCGGCGTTGAGCATCTCCAGCGCCTTCTCGACCTGTTTTCGCGTAGCCGTCGGCTTGTAGACCGGCAGCGGCTCATAAGTCTCGTCGTCGAACTCGATCTCGGCCAGTTGCACGTCGAGCGGCATGTCGATCAGCACCGGTCCCGGCCGGCCCGAGCGCATGACGTGAAACGCCTGGCTGAACACGCGCGGTACCAGCGCCGGCTCGCGCACGGTGACGGCCCATTTCGTCACGGGCTTTGCGATCGACTCGATGTCGACGGCCTGGAAGTCCTCCTTGTAGAGCCGCGCCCGCGGCGCCTGCCCGGTGATGCAGAGGATCGGAATGGAATCGGCGATCGCCGAATAGAGCCCGGTGATCATGTCGGTGCCCGCCGGCCCCGAGGTCCCGATGCAAACGCCGATATTGCCGGCTTTGGCGCGCGTATAGCCCTCGGCCATGTGCGAGGCGCCCTCGACATGCCGCGCCAGGATGTGGCGGATCGAGCCGCGTTTCTTCAGCGCCGAGTAAAGCGGATTGATCGCGGCCCCGGGAACCCCGAAGGCGGTGGAGATGCCTTCCTTCTCCAGAATTCGCACGGCAGCATCGATAGCTCGCATCTTCGCCATATCGGACCTCGCCCTGAGTTGCGTCAGCGAGCGGGATCATCGGGCGTGCAAGATGCGATCTCAACGAGATCGATTTTATTTTCCACGATGCGGCAGCCGTAGAAAAATTGCGGCAGCCTCAATCGGTTAGATGAAGAAATGCGCGAAAGCGCCTCACTCGAACAGCGGCGCCAGCTCCATCTGCGGCACCAGCACGAGGCCTTTGTCGGTGATGCGAATTTCCGGAATGACCGATAGCGGAATCAAATTGAAGCCCATGTAGGGGATGGTGCAGCCGGCCTCCGTCCATTCCTTCTTCAGCGCCCTCACTTCTTCGGCGACCTCCGTGACGCGCTTGTCGGAGAGCAGACCCGCGATCGGCAGCGGAACCAGCGCCCTCACCTTGCCGTCGGCGACGACGCAGACGCCGCCCTGCTGGTCCTTGATGGCGGCGACCGCGACTTGCATATCGGCCTCGTTGGTGCCGGCGACGATGATGTTGTGGCTGTCGTGTCCGACGCTGGAGGCGACCGCGCCGCGCTTCAGGCCAAAGTCCTTGAGCAGGCCATGGGCAACATTGCCGGCGGATTTGCCGTGGCGCTCGACGACCGTAACGAAGCAGAGGCCGTAGCGCGCGAACAAAGACGGCCAATCCTTGGCGGCCTCGATCCCGACCTTCTCATGGATCAGCGTGATGCCCGGGAGTGCGGTCTTGATCACGTTGACGGTGCAGGCTTTCGCCGGCAGCTCTGGCGTCAGCTTCATCGCCGCCTCCGGTAGCTTCACCGTCGCATAGGCTGCCTTAGGATATTGATAGCGCTGCGACAGCGCCTGGTCGAGCAGCCCGGTGATCTTGCGGCTCTCGACCACGAGTTCGCCGCCATACCAGGTGCATTGCGGCTTGAGCTGGTCGTCCATCAGCACGAGATCGGCGCGGCGGCCGCCACCGAGCCCGCCGATGTCGCCGTCCATGCCGAAGCGCGTCGCGCCATGCAGCGAGCCCATCGACCAGGCCTGCTCGGGCGACATCCCCGCCTTGACGGCTTCGCGCACCACCCAGTCGAGGCCGAACAGCAGCAGATCATCGGCGTCGCGATCATCGGTACACACGGCCGTGCGCTTGTGCGAGGCGCCGAGCTCGGTGATGGCGCGGATCGCCTGCGGCAGCGAGTGCCATGGCGTGGTCGGCGGCCCCCCGCGCAGGAACACCCAGACGCCGGCATCGAGCAGATCGTCGGCGATGTCGCGGTCGATCGCCTCATGGGTGTCGGTGACGCCTGACGCCGCATAGGCCGCCACGAATTCGCGACCGTAAACATGGCCGGACACGGGTCGTCCGCGCTTCAAGGCGGCCGCAAGAATGGCGTGGCTGCGCTCGTCACCCATCGTGACCGGGACAAAATCCATCTTCTCGCCGAGCCCCACGGCTTCGGGCCAGCGGTCGAACAGGCCGGCGATCTTGTCCGGCGTGAGATCGCCGCCGGCCGTTTCCAACTCGGCCGACGTTGCCGGCACCGTGCTCGGCACCGTCAAGAAGATCGAGAGCGGCGCCTCGCGCGCGTCCTCCAGCATCGCCTCGACGCCGGCGACGTCCATGACGTTGCCGATCTCGTGGCTGTCGCAGAAGATCGTTGTGGTTCCGTTGAGCAGTGCCGCCTCCGCATAGGCGCAGGCCGTCACCATCGAGGATTCGATGTGGATGTGCGGATCGACCAGGCCCGGCGCGATGATGCCGCCTGCCGCGTCGTAAGTCGCGACATCACTCCAGACCTTCTTTGCCGTTCCGGCCGGCTTCACCGCAGCGATGCGGCCGCCGGTAATCCAGACCTCGCGGTCCGCATGGATGCGCTCCGAATAAGTCGAGAGCACCCGCCCGGCAGTGATGACCAGATCCGGCGCGAGGCGCGCCGAGGCAACATCGGCCAGGCGTCGGGTCATCGCATGCAGCGGGGCGACGGCGAAGCGGGTGAGTCTGGTCATCGGGACCCTCGCGTGGCGTTTTGACCATGCGATGGTTACGCTCCGCGCCAGACCGAGCAAGCGCAAATGTAACGGCAGTCTCTGCTTAGGCCTTAGGCGCCGAACCGCCAGTCGCCCCCGACCTCGCAGGCCTGCGCGGGTTTCGCCTCCGCGGCGGTGCTGCGGCAGCCGGCTTGACCCGAATGCGCATCGACCGGCCCTTCGATTCATCGATCTCTTCGAACGAATTCGTCTTTCGGACGAGGTCGCTCAGCTTGCGGAAGCCGTAGGTCCTCGGATCGAAATCGGAAGCCAGGTTGGCGAGCTGCCGTCCGACTTCACCGAGCGCGACCCAGCCGTCCTCGCTCTCCATCTGGGTGATGACTTTCTTGATGATGGGGGTCGCCGCATCAGGCGGTTGAAGCGATGTCGATCTCGCGGCGGTATCCTGGGTGGTCGCCGGGACGGCAAGCAGGTTCTCCGTGTAAACGAACCTCCGGCAGGCCTGCCGGAAGCTTTCCGGCGTCTTCTGCTCGCCGAATCCGAAGACATCGACGCCCTGCTCCCGGATGCGGGCGGCAAGCCGGGTGAAGTCGCTGTCGGAAGACACCAGGCAGAAGCCATCGAAGCGGCCACTGTGCAGCAGGTCCATGGCGTCAATGACCAGGGTTATGTCGGATGCATTCTTTCCCGTCGTGTAAGCGAACTGCTGCTGCGGGATGATGGCGTGTTTCGACAGGATGTCGGCCCAGCCCTTCGACCTTGCATTGGAGAAGTCGCCGTAGATGCGGCGAACGCTGGCCTCGCCGATCTTGGCGATCTCCTCGAACAATCCATCGGCGATTTTCGCCGACGCATTGTCGGCGTCGATCAGGACAGCGAGACGGGGCGAGCGAAGTTCCGAAGGCATGACGTTTCCCCAAGGTGGACGCAGCATTAGACGACGCAAGCGTCGGGACGGCTAGTCCTCGTTCGCCTTGAAGCGCCCCATCCCCTTCAGCACGAAGGGCGCCAGCAGCGCGATCAGTGCCAGCGCCAGCAGCGTCGCCGAGATCGGGCTCTGAAGCAGCGTCATGGGATCGCCGAGGCTGATGGCGAGTGCTCTGCGCAACTGGCTCTCGGCGATCGGGCCGAGGATCAGGCCGACGACGACGGGCGCAATCGGAAAGTCGAACCGGCGCATCAGGAAGCCAAGCACGCCGAAGCCGGCCAGCATCGACAATTCGACCACAGACGGCTTGGCGGCAATGGTGCCCATGGTCGCGAACACGAGGATGCCGGCATAGAGCCATGGCTGCGGGATAGCCAGTAGCCGCACCCACAGGCCAACGAGCGGCAGATTGAGCACCAGCAGCATGCAATTGGCGATGAACAGGCTGGCGATCAGGCCCCACACGAGGTCGGGCCGCTCGGCGAACAGCAGCGGTCCCGGATTGAGGCCGTATTGCTGGAAGCCCGCCAGCATCATCGCGGCGGTCGCCGAGGTCGGCAGTCCCAGCGTCAACAGCGGCACCAGCGTGCCGGCGGCGGAGGCGTTGTTGGCGGCTTCCGGTCCTGCGACGCCTTCGATCGCGCCCTTGCCGAATTCTTCGGGATATTTTGTGAGACGCTTCTCGGTCGAATAGGACAGGAAGGTCGGGATCTCCGCGCCGCCCGCCGGCAGCGCGCCGATCGGGAAGCCGAACATCGTGCCGCGCAGCCACGGCTTCCACGACCGCTTCCAGTCTTCCTTCGTCATCCACAGCGAGCCGCGTACCGGCTCGAGCTTCTCCTCGCTGTGGTGGCGGCGCGATGCCACATAGAGCGCTTCGCCCACCGCGAACAGGCCGACCGCAAGCGTCGTCACCTCGACGCCGTCGAGCAATTCAGGAACGCCGAACGCCAACCGCGCCTGTCCCGTCAGCTTGTCGATGCCGACGAGACCGAGCGTCAGGCCGATGAACAGGCTGGTCAGGCCGCGGACCGGGGAATCGCCGAAGGTCGCCGAGACCGTGACGAAGGCAACGCACATCAGCGCGAAATAATCCTCGGGGCCGAAGCGCACGGCGAAATCGACCAGCCACGGCGCGAGGAAGGCCAGGCCAATGGTGGCGATGGTTCCGGCGACGAAGGAGCCGATCGCCGAGGTCGCAAGCGCCGGCCCGCCGCGGCCGGCCTTGGCCATCTTGTTGCCTTCGAGCGCGGTCGCCATCGAAGCGCTCTCGCCGGGCGTGTTGATCAGGATCGCTGTGGTGGAGCCGCCATACATGCCGCCATAATAGATGCCGGCAAACATGATGAGCGAACCGCCGGGGTCGAGCTTGTAAGTCACCGGCAGCAGCAGCGCGACCGTCAGCGCCGGGCCGATGCCAGGCAGCACGCCCACGGCGGTGCCGAGGAACACACCAATCAGCGCGTAAAGCAGATTCATCGGCTGGACGGCGACCGCCATGCCGTGAGCCAGCGCGGCAAAGGTGTCCATCACAGCAGTCGCTCCAGCGGGCCGGTCGGAAGGCTGAGCGTGAGCAGCCGGTCGAACGCGAGATAGATCAGGGTCGACATCACGAGGGCGATGATGCTGTCGACGAGAATGGCCCGGCGGCCGAAGGCTGCCGACGTCGTCACGAACAGCGCCGAGGTCGCCAGGATGAAGCCGCCGCCGAAGCCGATGATGGCGATCAGCAGCGCCAGGCCGATGAGGATCAGAACCACGGGCACGGGATCGGCGCTCTCGCGCACCGGCAGATTGCCGCGCAACGCGTCGACGAAATTGCCGATCGCGAGCAGCGCAAGGCCACAGGCGACCACGACCGGCATCGCCTCCGGCCCCATCCCGTACATCATGGTGGACGACAGGCCGCGCGCGTCGAAGACCAGCACCGCGGCAAGAACTGCAAGCAAGGCCGCGATGACGATGCCGGCGCGATCGACGCGCCGCGGCGGCTGGGCGGGATCGCCAGACGCGTTATCTTGGGTCATGATTTGACCAGGCCGACCGATTTCAGCACGTCGGTGACGCGCACGGTTTCCTTCTTCAGGAAGTCGGCGAAGGCATCACCGCCGAGATAGGCGTCTTCCCAGCCCTTCTGCTTGAGGATTTCCTTCCAGGCGTCCGACTTCACCATCTTCTCGACCGCATCGCTCAGCGTCTTCTTCTGCTCGGGCGTGATGCCGGGAGGCGCCACCACCGACCGCCAGTTGGCGATCACGAGGTCGATGCCTTGTTCCTTGAACGTCGGGATGTCGCTGCCCGGGATGCGCTTCTCCGAGGTCACGCCGATCGCGCGCAGCTTGCCGGACTTGATCTGCCCGTCATATTCGCTCAAGCCCGAAATGCCCGCGGTAACTTTGCCGCCGAGGATCGCCGCCAGCGACTCGCCGCCGCCGGAGAACGGGATGTAGTTGATCTTCTTGGGGTCGGCGCCGACCGCGCCGGCGAAGAGGGCCGCCATCACATGATCGACACCGCCGGCCGAGCCGCCGGCGAAAGTGACCTTGGCGATATCGGCCTTCACCGCAGCGGCCAGATCCTGCGCGTTCTTGATCGGCGAATTGGCGGGCACCACGATCACCTGGATTTCCTCGGTGAGGCGCGCGATCGGCGTCACCTGATCGAGCGTCACCGGCGACTTGTTCATGGCGAGTGCGCCCACCATGACGAAACCGTTGACCATCAGCTGGTTGCCGTCGCCCTTGGCACCGTTGACGAATTGCGCGATGCCGACGCTGCCGCCCGCGCCGGGAACGTTGACGACCTGCACGCTGCGCGCGATGCCCGCGGCGACCAACGCCTGCTGCATGGAGCGCGCGGTCTGGTCCCAGCCTCCGCCGGGAGCCGCCGGCGCCATCAGCTTGAGCTCGAGCTGCTGGGCAAAAACGGGCGCCGTCGCTGCAAGGGTCAGCGCGATGGCTGCGCCGGCAAGGCGCGCGGAAAAATGGAACATGAGGACGCTCTCCAGGCTCATGCGGACATTCGCCGCATTGTGTCGTTTGGTCGCATATCAACCAAAACGGCCGGGCCTGTCCAGCGACATCCCCTGGACGACGCGCGTGGTCAGCGGGGCGCCGGGATCACCCCACCGAGGGCGGCCGTCAGCTCTGCGGCGACGTCGCGGACGATTTGCCCGATTTCCGGCAACCTCTGATCGGTTATCCGGCCGGTCATGCCGGAGACTGAAATCGCCGCGAGCGGATCGGCACAGTCGTTGTAGACCACCGCCGCAACACAGCGCAGTCCCATGCAGGCTTCTTCGTCGTCGAGCGCAAAACCCTGCTTGCGGATTTTTTCGAGCTCCTTGAACAGGTCGCTCGGTCGCACGATCGACCTCTCGGTCAGCCGGGGCATGCCGTGATGGCGGATGACGGCGCCGACGTCCTCGTCGGAATAGGTCGCGAGCACGGCCTTGCCGACGCCCGACGTCACCATGGGAACGCGGCCGCCGACCAGGGTCAGCGAGCGCATGATCTCGCGGCTTTCCATGCGGGTCAGCACGATGATGAACTCGTCGTCGACGACGGCGAGATTGGCGGTCTCGCGGGTGAGATCGCGCAGCTTGCGCAAGTAAGGAATCGCCTGCGCGGAAAAATTGCGCCGCCGCGCAAAGCTCGCGCCCACCGTGAAGGCGCGCGAGCCGACATGCCATTTGGACTGCGTGCGATCGAACTGCACGAAGCGGCGGCTCTCCAGCGTTGCCAGCAGGCGGTGCACGGTGGAGGCGGACAGGCCGGTGCGCACCGCGAGATCGCTGAGGCGATAACCTTCGTCGTCCTCGGCCAGCGTTTCAAGGATCGACAGCGCGCGATCGACGGACTGCACGCCGCCGTCGCGCGTGTCGTTGTCGGCCTCCGATGATCGAGGCTCGAGCGATTTGCGCCGGATCACGTTCTTGCTCATCGCGACCTGACAGTTGTCACCTCTCCCCGCGCTTGTCCGCCGAAGCCTCGGCGAAGGCGGATGCGAGGAGAGGTGAAGTCTTCGTCTCAGAGCAGCCCTGCCCCGCGCGCCCATTTGTACTTGGCGCCGAGCACTTCGACCGGCAGCTCGGTCGAATAGGCATAGGCCGGGATGCCGTTCTGGTAGAGATATTCGGCGGCTTCCTCGACCTCGACGTCGCCCGCGAGCGAGGCGACGATCGGCTTCACGAAGCCCTTGGCCTCCATCTCCTTCTTCACCTCGACCATGTTGCGGGCGAACACCATCGGCGGCGTGACGATGGTGTGCCAATAGCCGAGGATCAGCGAATGGATGCGCTCGTCGGAGAGGCCGAGCTTGACCGTGTTGACATAGGTGATCGGCGGCTCGCCGCCGGTGATATCCACGGGATTTCCGGCCGCGCCAAACGGCGGGATGAACTTGCGGAAGGCCGCGTCGAGATCCGCCGGCATCGACATCAACGACAGGCCGTTGTCGACGCAGGAGTCCGACAGCAGCACGCCGGAACCGCCGGCGCCGGTGATGATCAGCACGTTCTCGCCCTTCGGCGTCGGCAGCACCGGCACGCCACGGGCGAATTCGAGCAATTGCCGCAGGCTGCGGGCCCGGATCACGCCGGACTGCGCCAGCACGTCCTCGTAGATCTTGTCGTTGCCGGCGAGCGCGCCGGTGTGCGACGAGGCCGCCTTGGCGCCGGCCGAGGTACGCCCGGCCTTGAGCACGATCACCGGCTTCTTCTTGGAGACGCGCTTTGCGGCCTCCGCAAAGGCACGGCCGTCCTTGAGGTCTTCGCAGTGCTGCGCGATCAAATTGGTGTTCGGGTCCTGCTCGAAGAAGGCGAGCAGATCGTCCTCGTCGATATCGGACTTGTTGCCGAGGCCGACGATCGCCGAGACGCCCATCTTGGCCGAGCGCGAGAAGCCGATGATGGCCATGCCGATGCCGCCCGACTGCGACGATAGCGCCGCGTGGCCCTTGACGTCGTAGGCCGTGCAGAAGGTCGCGCAGAGATTGGCCGGCGTATAGTAGAAGCCGTAGATGTTCGGCCCCATCAGGCGGACATTGTACTTCTGGCCGATCTCGACGATCTCGGCCTGCAATTCCGGCGCGCCGGCTTCCGCGAAGCCCGACGGGATCAGCACCGCGCCCGGGATTTTTTTCTCGCCGCATTCGACAAGCGCCGCGGCCACGAACTTCGCGGGAATCGCGAACACCGCGGTATCGATCACGCCCGGCACGTCCTTGACGCTCTTGTAGGCCTTGTAGCCGAGGATCTCGGCCGCCTTGGGATGGATCGGATAGATGTCGCCCTTGTAGCCGCCGTTGATGAGGTTCTTCATCACGGAGTTGCCGATCTTGCCGTCCTCGGCGGAGGCGCCGACCACAGCCACCGCCTTCGGCTGCATGATGCGGCTCATGGCAGCAACGATCTCTTCGGTCGGGCGCGGCTTCGGCTTCGGCACATAGGCGAAGTCGACGACGATACGCACGTCGGCGGCGGTTGCGCCCTTCGCTGTCGCGAACACCGGGTTGAGGTCGAGCTCGACGATTTCAGGGAAGTCCGTCACGAGCTGCGAGACCTTGACGATGACATCGGCAAGCGCGTTGCGGTTGACCGCCTCGCCGCCGCGCACGCCCTTGAGGATCTCGTGCGCCTGGATGCCGTCGAGCATCGAGAGCGCATCTTCCTTGGTCGCGGGCGCGAGACGGAACGTAATGTCCTTCAACACCTCGACCAGCACGCCGCCGAGACCGAAGGCGACCAGCTTGCCGAACGAGCCGTCGGTGATCGAGCCGACGATGACCTCCGTGCCGCCAGCCAGCATCTGCTGCACCTGGACGCCGTCGATCTTGGCGTCGGCCTTGTACTTCCTGGCGTTGGAAAGAATGGTCTCATAGGCCTTTTCGGCGTCTTCGGCGGTCTTGAGGCCGACGATGACGCCGCCGGCTTCGGTCTTGTGGAGAATGTCCGGCGAGACGATCTTCATCACCACCGGAAAGCCCATCGAGGAAGCCATCTTGCCGGCCTCGCCGGCCGACTTCGCCACGCCCTCCTTCGGCACCGGAATACCGTAGGCGTCGCAGACCAGCTTGCCTTCCGGGGCCGTTAGGCTGGTGCGGTTGTCCGCCTTGACCTGGTCGAGCACCTTGCGGACGGCATCTTTGGAATTGGACATGTGGCTTCTCCCTTGAGCTCAGTTCGTTCTTTTCAAAGCGCGCGCGTGGTTTGCGGCTGCCCGTGATGCTTGCCATTCGTCGCGCTCTGTTCCATGTCGCGGAACGGAGTGGCACAAAGCGCTGGACACCTCCGCCGCCGTGGATCAAAAATGGCCGGCGATGGCATTTGGTATGCCAGAAGCCAACTTGTCAAGCCGCGACGCTTATTAGAATACTGCAAAAAATAGCCAGCTTGACATTCTGGTATTTGGTATGCCAAAAACTTTCCCGTTAATAGTCATGTAAAAGACGACTCCCACTGGAGGAGATTCGTCGTGTCACTGCGGAAACCAACCAAGGCGTTGCCGAACATGGCCGAGGCAGATATCGCAATCGTTCGTATTGCCCCGGAGTCGAGCTTCAAGAACAAGGCGTATGACGCCTTGAAGGAAGCCATCCTCAAGATGGACATCTACTCGACGCCCGAGCCGGTGATGCTGGACGAGCGCGCGCTGTCCGAACGCCTGGGCGTCAGCCGCACCCCGATCCGCGAAGCCATCGCGATGCTCGAGCAGGACGGTTTCGTGAAGACGGTGCCGCGCCGCGGCATCATGGTGGTGCGCCGGACCAAGAGCGAGATCGTCGACATGATCCGCGCCTGGGCGGCGCTGGAGAGCATGGCCGCGCGCCTCATCACCACCACCGCGCGCAAGAAGGACATCACGGCGCTGCGCGACTACTTCAAGGACTTCAGCAAGGACCGCCTGCCCGAGGATCACGTCGAGGAATATTCGCGCGCCAACATCGCCTTCCACCAGGCGCTGATCTCGCTGTCGGAATCGCCGGTGCTGGTCGATCTCACCAACGACCTCCTGCTGCACGTGCGCGGCTATCGCCAGCTGACCATCGGACGCAAGGATCGCACCGCGACCTCCCTGCCCGAGCATCTCGGCATGATCGAAGCACTGGAGGCGCGCGACACCGAGCTCGCCGAAAAGCGCGCCCGCGATCACACCCTCGGCCTTGCCGCTTACGTCGAAGCGCACGGTCAGGAACTCTTCTAGCAACGTTCACCAGAAGGGCGAACAACTCGCCCCAGTATTGAGACCAGGGAGACAAGGCCCATGCTGAACACCGCGACCAAGTCCGAAGCACCGGGCACCGAGCAGGAGCTGACGGATGGCTTTCATCTCGTCATCGACGCGCTCAAGCTGAACGGCATCAACACCATTTATAATGTGCCGGGCATCCCGATCACGGATTTGGGCCGCATGGCGCAGGCGGCCGGCATTCGCATGATCTCGTTCCGCCACGAGCAGAATGCCGGTTATGCGGCGGGCATCGCCGGCTATCTCACCAAGAAGCCCGGCATCTGCCTCACCGTCTCCGCGCCCGGCTTCCTCAACGGTCTCACCGCGCTCGCCCACGCCACCACCAACTGCTACCCGATGATCCTGATTTCGGGCTCGTCCGAGCGCGAGATCGTCGACCTCCAGCAGGGCGACTACGAAGAGATGGACCAGCTCGCGATTGCCAAGCCGCTGTGCAAGGCGGCCTATCGCGTGCTGCACGCCCAGGACATCGGCATCGGTCTCGCCCGTGCGATCCGCGCTGCGGTCTCGGGCCGTCCGGGCGGCGTCTATCTCGACCTGCCGGCAAAACTGTTCGGCCAGGTGATGAACGCCGATGCCGGCCGGAAGTCTCTGGTCAAGGTGATCGACGCAGCACCTGCGCAGATCCCCTCGCCGGCCTCGATCAAGCGCGCGCTCGACGTGCTCAAGGGCGCCAAGCGCCCGCTCATCATCCTCGGCAAGGGCGCGGCCTACGCCCAGGCCGACGAGGAGATCAAGACCTTCGTCGAGAAGAGCGGCATCCCCTTCCTGCCGATGAGCATGGCCAAGGGCCTCCTCTCCGACACCCATCCGCAATGCGCAGGCGCTGCCCGGTCGACGGTGCTGAAAGAGTCCGACGTCGTGCTGCTGATCGGCGCGCGGCTGAACTGGCTGCTCTCGCACGGCAAGGGCAAGAACTGGGGCGAAGCGCCCAAGAAGTTCATCCAGGTCGACATCGAGCCGCGCGAAATGGACTCCAACGTCGAGATCGTCGCCCCCGTGGTCGGCGACATCGGATCGGTCGTGTCCGCGTTCAACCAGGCCATGGCGTCGGGCTGGACCGCCCCGCCCGCCGAATGGACGAAGGCGATTTCGTCCAAGCGCGAAGAGAACGTCGCCAAGATGGCGCCGAAGCTCATGAACAACAAGTCGCCGATGGACTATCACGGCGCGCTCGGCGTCTTGAAGAACGTCATCAAGGATCATCCCGAGGCGATCCTCGTCAACGAGGGCGCCAACACGCTCGACCTCGCCCGCGGCGTGATCGACATGTACCGGCCGCGCAAGCGTCTCGACGTCGGCACCTGGGGCGTGATGGGCATCGGCATGGGCCAGGCGATCGCCGCTGCGCTCGAGACCGGTCACCCCGTGCTCGCGGTCGAAGGCGACTCGGCGTTCGGCTTCTCCGGCATGGAGGTCGAGACCATCTGCCGCTACAATTTGCCGATCTGCATCGTCATCTTCAACAATGACGGCATCTATCGCGGCACCGACGTCAACAGCGTCAACGCGGATCCCGCGACGACGGTGTTCGTCAAGGGCGCGCGCTACGACAAGATGATGGAAGCCTTCGGCGGCGTGGGCGTCAACGCCACCTCGCCCGACGAGCTCAAGCGCGCCGTCAACGAGGCCATGAAGTCCGGCAAGCCGACACTCATCAACGCGGTGATCGATCCGGCCGCCGGCTCGGAGAGCGGCCGCATCGGCAACCTCAATCCGCAGAGCGTCTTGCAGAAGAAGAAGTAACAGGCCGCCGGGTCACTCCCCGCGCAGGCGGGGAGTCCAGTGCTCGCCGAAACCACATGAGTGGCGAGCACTGAGCCCAATCGAAACGACAGCGAATATTGGATGCCCGCCTTCGCGGGCATGACGAAAACAAAGTGGTAACAGGAGCAACAGCATGACCAAAGCGCTCACGGGCGTTCGCATTCTCGACTTCACCCACGTTCAGTCAGGACCGACCTGCACGCAGCTGCTCGCCTGGTTCGGCGCCGACGTGATCAAGGTGGAACGTCCGGGCGTGGGTGACATCACCCGCGGCCAGCTGCAGGACATCCCGAACGTGGACAGCCTGTATTTCACCATGCTCAACCACAACAAGCGTTCGATCACGCTCGACACCAAGAACCCCAAGGGCAAGGAAGTCCTCACCGAGCTCATCAAGAAGTGCGACGTGCTGGTGGAAAACTTCGGCCCCGGCGTGCTCGACCGCATGGGCTTCCCCTGGGAGACGATCCAGGCGATCAACCCGAAGATGATCGTCGCCTCGATCAAGGGTTTTGGCCCCGGACCGTACGAAGACTGCAAGGTCTATGAGAACGTCGCGCAGTGCACCGGCGGCGCCGCCTCCACCACCGGCTTCCGCGATGGCCTTCCGCTCGTCACCGGCGCACAGATCGGCGACAGCGGCACCGGCCTGCATCTGGCGCTCGGCATCGTCACCGCGCTCTATCAGCGCACGCATTCGGGCAAGGGCCAGCGCGTCACCGCCGCGATGCAGGACGGCGTGCTCAACCTCGCCCGCGTCAAGCTGCGCGACCAGCAGCGCCTCGCCCACGGCCCCCTCAAGGAATACAGCCAGTTCGGCGAAGGCATCCCGTTTGGCGATGCCGTGCCGCGCGCCGGCAATGATTCCGGCGGTGGCCAGCCCGGCCGCATCCTGAAGTGCAAGGGCTGGGAGACCGATCCCAATGCCTACATCTACTTCATCACCCAGGCCCCGGTCTGGGAGAAGATCTGCGACGTGATCGGCGAGCCTACCTGGAAGACCGATCCCAACTACGCCAAGCCGGCGGCCCGCCTGCCGCGCCTGAACGAGATCTTCGCCCGCATCGAGCAGTGGACGATGACCAAGACCAAGTTCGAGGCGATGGAAATCCTCAACAAGGACGACATCCCCTGCGGTCCGATCCTGTCGATGAAGGAGCTTGCCGAAGACCAGTCGCTGCGCGCGACCGGCACGGTGGTCGAGATCGACCACCCCACCCGCGGCAAGTACCTCTCGGTCGGCAACCCGATCAAGCTGTCGGATAGTCCGAGCGACGTCGAGCGCTCCCCCCTGCTCGGCGAGCACACCGACGAGATCCTGCGCTCGGTGCTCGGCTTCAGCGACCATCAGGTCGCCGACATCCACAAATCCGGCGCGCTCGACCCGCCGCAGAAGCAGGCCGCCGAGTAGGCGGGCGTAACGGTGAACGACGAAGGCCGCCGGTTTCGGCGGCCTTTTTGTACGGGCCGAAGGAACCCAACGCAGCCGGAGGCCGTTATTCTTTCGACCGGCGTACTTGGAAAGTTGGAGTGTGCGGGTACGGCGAGTGACCAAGCCTCGCGCCAGCCCCGCCCGACATTGAAGAATGATCCACTCTGCCGTTCTGAGGGTGACTAGTCAGTCCATATCGGCTTAAAAGCGGGAGGCGTCGTGTCCGGCGCTCGCGGGCCATGTCCATTGATCCATGTCCATTGATCCATGCCCGTTGATCGAAGCGAGGTTGAAATGGTGAAGGACCAATCCACTGATCGGGCCAAGCGCGAAGCAGACAAGGCGTTCAAGCCTGTCACGACGCAGAAGCCGATGAATGATTATGCGAAGGACCAGCACTCCCAGAACGAGAATCGCGAGCGGCTGAAAGCCGAGCGATTGGCGCGCGAGGCAGGGTTGAAAGGGCTTCCCGAATAGGAAGCGTCCTGTCGCTGACGACGATCTGGGATCCGGCCAACTGAAGGCCGCCGAAATCGACGTCTGATGTCGATCTGAAGCGCAGTTGTTGTCCAAGCATGATCTTTTTGGGAGCCGCTACGCGCTTCCCTGATCAGGCGTTAAAGCATCGAGAGGACGACGATGCCGTCTTCGAGCTCCCCGGATGTCAGCCGGGTCCGCGCGATGCGCTCGAACTCGGTTCGGTGCTTCTGAAAATAGCTGAAGGCCTGTTTCTGCGTTTGATATGTCGTCGCGAGCCGGCACGTCTGCCGGCCTGCACCAAGCGCCAGAAAAAAGGTGATTGTTCCCCCACCGTCCGACTTGGCTCTACGCACGACCAGCACTCCTTAGCATGTGACCGGTCCCTCCAGATGTCGTCAGGGGCGCTGCCGAAGTCGACTATTGCGGCGGTTTCTTCTTGCGCTTCGTCGGGGTCGGTGCCGGCAACGATGCGCGAAGGGTTGCGTCAGCCGCTTCCTTGGCTTGGCGCAGCTCCCGAAGCCGGGCCATGTTCTTGCGAACCTCGACCCCCTGCTTTTCGGCATCCGCCATCGCCCGCGCTCCTTCTTCAGCCGCCAGGCGCTGACGGTTGGAACGCGCGATACCTTCGGGTGACGGTTCGGCCGATTTCTTGGCGCTCATCCTTCACCGTGCTCCACAACAGACAAAACCCGCTCAATCCTTACGATCGAGCGGGCAGCGTCACCGTTTCAGTACATCCGTGAAACGGCACCAGAGAGCTCAAGCCAGCGAGAGATTCTCAGCGCTGACTTTGCCCCGCATCTTGTCGGTCTTGGCCTCGAAGTTGACCTTTTGGCCCTCAGCGAGACCCGCAAGACCAGCCCGCTCGACCGCGCTGATGTGAACAAACACATCGTTACCGCCGTCGTCGGGCTGAATGAATCCAAAGCCCTTCTGGCCGTTGAACCACTTCACGGTACCTGTCGTCATTTTCTTCTCCAAAGCGCGCGAGCGCATATCCCGCGTGACGCTCACGCGGAACCAATTCAACTCGTCGATGTCTCTGGAAAAAGAGCCCGCGGGCGCATTCAACAAGGCACAGCGGCTGAACGAACGGATTTAAGGTATACCTCACAATCCGCACTTGCACAATCCCCACTTGCAAGGCTTGGCCAAGCTTATTTGCACCAGGGAACGGCGGGAACGGTCCCTGATCTGAGGCGACTACCCGGGGCCTCCTCGGGCGAACGCTCAGTGATCTCCGCCAGAGAGCTGCTCACGGAAGAACGTCACGACCGCCGCGTTGAACTCGCGGTGAAAGCCTGCCCGGTCGAACCCCGCCGGCACGTCCGTGCAGATGCGCGGGACAGCGGCCGCGAGTTCGGGAGAACACGGAGCGAGGAACGCAAAATGGCCTGCCGGCACGTCATGAATTTCTGAACGAAGGACGGCAGCGGAATTGTGGCTTTTGTTGATGAAGCGTAGACACTGGGGCTGGTCTTAACGCTCGGAATGGGAGGTCACGATGTCACTTCTGGGCAAGGCCGCCGTCGCGATGTGGTGGAGTATCCGTCCGGACCAGCGCGAGGAGTTCAGCGACTGGCATTCGCATGAGCACTTTCCGGAGCGGATGAGCATTGCCGGCTTCCGGCGCGGTTCGCGCTGGACAAGCACGACGGACGCGGAAGGCTTCTTCGTGCTCTACGAACTCGAACAGTACGAGGTCCTCACCTCGACTGGATATCTCGACCGGCTCAACGCGCCGACGCCATGGTCGACCAAGATGATGCCGCATCATCTCGGCATGGTCCGCAGCCAGTGCCGGGTGGCGGCGAGCTTCGGCGGCGGCGTCGCGAGCTCGCTCGCGACCGTCAGGTTGTCGCCGGAAGCCGGACGGGATGCGGAGTTGCAGATGAGTCTCACCGAAACGCTCGGCGCATTGGCGCAGCGGCCGGGGCTGACAGGCGGCCATCTCCTTCTCACCGACACGCCTCGCATGAGCGCGCCCACGACCGAACAGCAGATCCGCGGCAAGGACGGCGCCGCCGACTGGATCGTCCTGCTGTCGGGTTACGATGCGAATGTGGTCGAGGACGTGACCGCCGGCCGATTCTCGCCGTCATCACTTCGCGCAGCGGGCGCTCGCGAGGATATCCTGGTTGGCCGCTTCAGGCTGTCACTCACGATGACGCCGCAGGATGTCGCAGCCACCTAGCAGACCGGCCGGACGACCTCTAAAAAAATCCAGGACGCCTGTCGGATCGGCGGCTTCGCGGTCGTCCTCGTGACATGAATGGGCCATAGACGCCAATCTTGAGACACCAATTCTGAGACACCAATCCTGGGCCCATCAATCACTGAGGACAACAACCATGCCCAGCACGATCCGCCTGCACCGCGTTCTCGCGACCAGCCCGCAAAAAGTCTATCGCGCCTTCCTGGAGGCCGATGCGATGGCGAAATGGCTGCCGCCGAACGGCTTCACCTGCACCGTGCATCATTTCGAGCCCAAGGTCGGCGGCACGTTCAAGATGTCGTTCCGGAATTTCACCACGGGCAACAGCCATTCGTTCGGCGGCGAATATCTCGAGCTCGTCCCGGGCGAACGCCTCCGCTACACTGACAGGTTCGACGACCCCAACCTGCCCGGCGAGATTGAGGTCACCGTGGTCCTAAAGAAGGTTTCGGTCGGCACGGAAGTGGACATCACGCAGGCCGGCATTCCCGACGTGATTCCGCCCGAGGCCTGCTATCTCGGCTGGCAGGAATCGCTGCGCAATCTGGCGAAGCTCGTCGAGCCCGAGATCAATCAGTAGCGACCACCAGGATTGCAGGGTGGGCAAAGCCCAGCGCGCCCACCGATGCTCTCTCAACCCTGGAAAGATGATGGGCAAGGCGCTCCGCGCCTTCGACATCCGACGGCACCGAATGTGCGGTGTTGATGTGCGTCAAACTGGCAGAAGGACAAAGCGGCTAGGAGCAGAAGTCTTCCCTGCGGGCGTCGGAGGCGAGATGATGAGATTTGCTGTCGAATGGTTGATGGTTGCCGGTCTTGCCGCTGGTTTCGCGATCGCCGCCAGGGCCGAGGAAGTTGATATCGGCAAGGCGGAATTTCAGTCTTCGTGCGCGAGTTGTCATGGCGCCGATGCAAAGGGCAACGGGCCGGTCAGCGGGCAGCTCAAGACCACGCCTTCCGACTTGACCATGTTGACCAGGAACAACAACGGGGTGTTTCCCACCAACGCCGTGTACGAAACCCTCTATGGGTCGAAATCAGTTCCAGCTCATGGCACTCGTGAAATGCCGATCTGGGGCGAACGGTTCAACCCCATCATCAACCTGCCCCACGCCGTCGATCCCTATTATTGGCAGAAAGCCGGGCCCCAGCAAAACCCGGAGGTCGTGGTGCGGACTCGCATTCTCGCCGTGATCGATTACCTGAACCGAATTCAGCAGAAATAACGACCGAACAGCGCCGAAGGGACGCGGCTCGCCCCCCGTTTTGCCCTCGCCTCGAGCCCACCGCCGGCAGTCCAGCGGTCGGGGTCGGGACTGTGCCCGATCAGCGCGAGGCCATAGGCGATCGACTCGAACTGGTCGCCCGACATCAGCCGTTCGTTGCCGAACCGCTCGGCGAACAATTTTCGCACCGCAGGCACGAAGGACGTGCCGCCGGTCAGGAACACCTTCTCGATCTCGCGCGCGGTGACGCCGGCTTCGGCCAGCACCTTGTCGACGGTCGCAGCAAGCCGCGCGATATCGTCGGCAATCCAGGCGTCGAATTTCTTCCGCGTGATGGCCGCGCCGATATCGACGCCACCGCCCTTGAAACGAAAATCCACCTCGTCCTGCACTGAGAGCGCGACCTTTGCGTCCGACACCGCGCGGTACAGCGAAAAGCCGAGGTCGAAATCGACGATGGTGATGAAATCCTCGAGCAGCTTCGGCTTCAACGCGGTGCGCGCGAGATCCCTGAGCTCGCGCAGGTCGCCGTTGCTCTTCATCATCGCCAGTTGATGCCAGCGCGCGAGGTTGGTGTAATGGCCGCTGGGGACCGGCAGCACCTTGTCGAACGAGCGGAAGCTGGAGCCCTTGCCGAGCCGCGGCGAGACGACATGGTCGACGATGCGATAGTCGAACGTGTCGCCGGCGATGCCGATGCCGGCGTGTCCGAGCGGCTCGGCGCGGAGGGCTCCGCCTGTCCGCGAGAAACGCATCACGGAGAAGTCGCTGGTGCCACCGCCGAAATCCGCGACCAGCACGGTGGCATCGCGCTCCAGCCGGCGGGCAAAGGAGAACGCCGCACCGACGGGCTCGTAGACGTAACGCGCATGGCCGGCGCCCAGGCGCTCGAACGCGGCGCGGTAGCGCTGCATCGCCAGCGCCTCGTCGGGATTGCCGCCGGCGAAGCGCACCGGGCGGCCGACCGTGATGTTGGACGTCTCGAAGCCGAACTTCTCGCCGCCATGGCGCGCCAACGTCCGCAGGAACGCCGCCAGGATATCCTCGAACTTGAAGCGCTGCCGGAACACCTGCGTGGTCTGGAAGCTGGAGCTCGCAGCAAAGGTCTTGAACGACTGCAGGAAGCGGTAGACGTGGCGTCCTTCGAGGAACGTCTCGATCGCCCAGGGGCCGCCCTCGGCCTGGGCGCCGGCGCCCGGCCGGTCCTCCCAGAAGCACAAAGCCGACACGTAGACGCTATGGCGCTGTCCGCCGTGGTCGAAGCGGATGGCCTCGACCCGGCGATCGTCCGCCGCGATCGCGACGACGGTGTTGCTCGTCCCAAAATCGATGCCGATCGAGACGGCGGGCGAGGCGCTCGACATGAACCACTCTGACAGATGATTGGAAAAGGGGGCGAACCACTAACGGCTTTGCATCGCCGTGCCAAGGCCCGCTCGCTGCAGTGCGCTCCGGAACTTGGCGCCCGTTGCCGCGAGACTCCCGCTGCGGGCCGACAATTTGAGCCCTTTTTCCGTCCCTCGGCTGCGAAAGATCCGCGGACCGCGCCGCGCTTGCAATCTTATGTCCGAACGGCCCGTTAACGCGGCGTTATGCTGCAATGCGAGAGAGCGCGTGCTGCTATGCAAACAGGCGCGTAGACTTTGGCATCTGGTATACATAGAGTTCCTCTCGAAAAGAGACAGCACTGCTGACCGTCTCGAGAAAGGAATTCCGATGTCCAAGACCGCTTCCGTCGCTCTCGCCCCCTCCGCCTCGCTGTTCGCCCGCCTGCTCGCCTCGATCGACCGATTCTTGATGGCGAGCGCGCAGGTTTCCAACCGCAACGGCGACCTGCCCCGTTTCGGCCTCTGAAGCGCGCAGGCGCTTCAACAGAAACAGAGCCTGCTCGCCGGAAAACCGGCAGACCGACATGGCCCCCGAAAGGGGGCCATTTTTTTGTCCTCGCGCGGCCTCCTGCCGGGGCAAGTGCGACGATTGGTCCGGCTGGGCGCCAGCTGATCCAATTGTTTGTCCACTGGCATCTCGCATACCATTATTCAAAATAATGGTGGCGCAACCCAAGGTGTTAAGCAGGGTGCGTGATGCAGGGTGGGAGCGGCCGAGAAACTTATCCCAAAGAAGCGGATGCCGGGCCTTGTCCCTCCTCATAAAGTTCAGTTGGTAAGACCACTGCAATGGGCGATCCGCAAAGGATGATCCAAGGCACGTAATCCGGGATGGGCTGACGCAAGCCGACAAAGAGCGGCGCGGTTAGGGTTGGACAGGGAGAGAGTAAGATGAAGCTATTTGTTCTGAATGTCGCCGCGGCGGCGATCGCGGTGTCGTGCGTCAGCACCGCAAGCTCTGCGGGTTGGGAGCCGGTCCGCCCGGTCGAGTTCATCGTGCCTGCGGGCACCGGCGGCGGCGCCGATCAGATGGCGCGCACCGTCCAAGGCATCGTCACCAAGCACAATCTGATGAAGCAGCCGCTCGTCGTCATCAACAAGGCCGGTGGCGCCGGCGGCGAAGGATTTCTCGACGTAAAGACGGCATCGGGCAATCCTCACAAGATCATCATCACGCTGTCGAACCTGTTTACGACACCGCTGGCGACCGGAATTCCGTTCAACTGGAAGGACCTGACGCCGGTCGCCATGCTCGCACTCGACGAATTCGTGCTCTGGGTCAACGCCGAGAAGCCGTACAACAGCGTCAAGGATTACGTCGACGCCGCGAAGAAGGCCCCGGCCGGCTCGTTCAAGATGGGAGGCACCGGCTCCAAGCAGGAAGACCAGATCATCACGGTCGGCATCGAGAAAGCGGTCGACACGAAGTTCACCTACATTCCCTACAAGGGCGGCGGCGAAGTGGCGGTGCAACTCGTCGGCAACCACGTCGATTCGACCGTCAACAATCCGATCGAAGCGGTCGCGCAATGGCGCGGCGGCAAACTCCGTCCGCTCTGCGTGTTTGACGGCCAGCCGATGGCCTATGACGAGCCGATCGCCGACGGCAAGGCGTGGAAGGATATCCCGACCTGCAAGTCGCAGGGCCTGGCGATGGAATACCTGATGCTGCGCGGCATCTTCATGCCGCCCAAGGCCACGAAGGATCAGATCGAATATTACGTCGAGCTGTTCAAGAAGGTCCGCGCCACGCCAGAATGGCAGGAGTTCATGAAGAGCGGCGCCTTCAACACGACCTTCATGACGGGCGCCGACTACGCCAAGTGGATCGAGGCGGAGGAGAAGCGCCACGAAGGCTTGATGAAGGAAGCCGGCTTCCTCGCGTCGGCGAATTGAGCCGCGCCATCGACGACGGCTGAGGACGCTGGTCGTCCTCACGCCTGCCGCGACCGCGAAAGACTGCGTTTCCGCCTGGAGGTCCCATGACTGAACGATCCGGATCCGGATCTGGCCCCGCACACAAGACGCTGGAAATCGGCATGGCGCTGTTGATCGCCGTCTTCGGGCTGGTCGTGATCTTCGGCAGCCTGAAGGCCGGCATCAACTGGGGTGCGGAGGGCCCACGTGCCGGCTTCTTTCCCTTCTATGTCGGGGCCGCCATCGTCGGCGCAAGCGCCATCAACCTCTGGCACGCGCAACGCGACGACGACGGCCGGCTGTTCGCAGAGTGGGGACAGCTGCGCCAGGTCATGAGCGTCGTCGTGCCCACCGCGATCTATGTCGGCTCGATGCCGTTCATCGGTCTCTACGTCGCATCGATGGTCTTCATCGCCTGGTTCATGCGCTGGCTCGGCGGCTATCGCTGGCTGACGACCATTGCAATTGCGGTCGGCATGCCGGTCCTGACCTATCTGGTTTTCGAGCGCTGGTTCCTGGTCCCGCTTCCCAAGGGTCCGCTCGAGGAGTGGCTCGGTCTGTAATAGCCGCATATTTATTCAGTTACTGCTGCAGGACTCATCGACATGGAAGAGTTAGCCAACCTGTTTCACGGCTTCGCGGTCGCCCTGCAACCTTACAACATCATGCTGATGATCATCGGCATCACGCTCGGTGTCATCATCGGTGTGCTTCCGGGGCTCGGCGGCGCCAACGGCGTGGCGATCCTCCTGCCGCTGACCTTCAGCATGCCGCCGACGTCGGCGATCATCATGCTGTCCTGCATCTATTGGGGGGCCTTGTTCGGTGGCGCCATCACCTCGATCCTGTTCAACATACCCGGCGAGCCTTGGTCAGTGGCGACGACCTTCGACGGCTATCCGATGGCGCAACAGGGCAAACCCGGCGAAGCGCTGACCGCCGCCTTCACGTCGTCCTTCGTGGGGGCGCTGTTTGCGGTCATCATGATCACCCTCGTTGCGCCCCTCGTCGCGAGCTTCGCGCTGCGGTTTGGTCCGGCAGAAAAATTCGCCGTGTACTTCCTCGCCTTCTGCAGCTTCGTCGGTTTGAGCAAGGAGCCCCCGTTCAAGACCATTGCGGCGATGATGATGGGCTTTGCACTCGCGGCGGTTGGCCTCGATTCGATCACAGGGCAGTTGCGGCTGACCTTCGGCGTCACGGAGCTGCTCAACGGCTTCGACTTCCTGATCGCCGTGATCGGCCTGTTCGGCATCGGCGAGATCCTGCTGACCATGGAGGAAGGGCTGGCATTCCGCGGTGGCAATGCCGCCATCAATCTTCGGGTTGTGCTCCAGACCTGGCGCGAGCTGCCCGCCTATTGGATGACCTCGCTGCGTTCCTGCGTGATCGGATGCTGGATGGGCATCACGCCCGCCGGCGCGACGCCGGCATCCTTCATGAGTTACGGCATTGCCAAACGGGTGTCGCGGCGCGGCAACAACTTCGGCAAGGGTGAGATCGAAGGCGTGATCGCGCCGGAGACGGCGGCGCATGCCGCCGGCACCGCGGCGCTGCTGCCGATGCTCTCGCTCGGCGTGCCCGGCTCCCCGACCGCGGCCGTCCTGCTTGGCGGCCTCTTGATCTGGGGCCTGCAGCCCGGTCCGATGCTGTTCGTCGAGCAGAAGGAATTCGTCTGGGGCCTGATCGCCTCGATGTATCTCGGCAATCTCGCCGGCCTCATCGTCGTGCTCACCTGCGTGCCGATCTTCGCCGCGATCCTTCGGGTGCCCTTCGGCATCATCGCGCCGCTGATCCTCGTGCTCTGTGCAATCGGCGCCTACTCGGTGCACAACAGCACCTTCGACGTGATGCTGATGCTGGTGTTCGGCGTGCTCGGCTATCTCCTGAAGAAGTGCAACTACCCGCTCGCGCCCCTGGTGCTCGCCATCGTGCTCGGCGACAAGGCGGAGGAGGCCTTTCGGCAATCGCTGCTGGGATCGCAGGGCTCGCTCGGCGTGTTCTTCTCCAACGGCCTCGTCAGCACGATCATGGCGCTCGGTCTCGTCGCCCTGTTCTGGTCTTTGATCCAGGAAGGTTACAGCCGGCTGCGCACGTCGATGGCGTGAGGCGCGCAATCCGCGACGCCGCCAACGCCAAATTGCCGCAGGTCGGACTTCTGGAATATAGAATTCCAGGAATTGCGCGATCTCCGATCGACCGCGCGTCGGCGGCCGCAAAGCGGTGCACGCATCGAAGTCCCCAGCGCGCGGCCTTCTACGTCGCGCTTACGGCGCCGCCGCCGAACGAATAGTATCTATTCAATCAGCGCTTTGAATGGGATCAGCCGCCATTGGCGCCGACAACGCTCGACAGCGATGGGGCTTTACAATCCCGCGCTCATCGCGCATGTGAACACGCGTTATTTTGCCGCACCTCTCTCTCCCTCGGTTGAATCTTGGCATAATGCATACCAGTATGCCCGCCAGCGCATGCATAAAAATGATCGGCGCGTTCGGGAGGGTTTTTAATGACGGACATGGTGCAGGCAACGGCCCCTACAGCCGGGCGCGTTAGCGACACGTATCGCTGGGCGCAATTGGCGGTGGGTGTAGCGGCGATGGTGATGATCGCCAATTATCAATACGGCTGGACGTTCTTCGTCCCCGACATCCAGAAGAAGTTCGGCTGGGATCGCGCGTCGATCCAATGGGCCTTTACCCTCTTCGTCCTGTTCGAGACTTGGCTGGTCCCGATCGAAGGATGGTTCGTCGACAAATACGGTCCGCGACTCGTGGTGCTGGTCGGCGGCGTGCTTTGCGCCATCGGCTGGGCGATCAACGCGCAGGCCACCACGCTCAACGGCTACTATCTCGGCATGATCGTCGCCGGCATCGGCGCCGGCGGCGTCTACGGCACCTGCGTCGGCAACGCGCTGAAATGGTTTCCGGACAAGCGCGGTCTTGCCGCGGGCATCACGGCCGCGGGCTTTGGTGCGGGCTCCGCGCTGACCGTCGCGCCGATCCAGGCCATGATCAAGGACAGTGGATTCCAGACCACCTTCCTCTATTTCGGCCTCGGACAGGGCATCATCATCTGCATCCTGGCCTTCTTCCTGCTCGCGCCGAAAGCGGGTCAGGTGCCGAACGTGGTGGCGAACGCCAATCTGCTGCAGACCCGGCGCAACTACCAGCCGACCGAAGTGCTGCGCCAACCGATCTTCTGGCTGATGTATTTCATGTTCGTGATCGTCGGCGCCGGCGGCCTGATGGTGACGGCGAACCTGAAGCCCATCGCGGCCGATTGGAAGGTCGACAACGTACCGGTCACGCTGATGGCGGTGACGATGACGGCAGTGACGTTCGCGGCCACGATCGACCGCGTGCTCAACGGCCTGACGCGTCCGTTCTTCGGCTGGATCTCCGACATGATCGGCCGCGAGAACACGATGTTCATCGCCTTCGGCATGGAAGGTGTCGGCATCTGGATGCTCTACCTCTGGGGCCACGATCCGATCTGGTTCGTGCTGCTCTCGGGCTTCGTGTTCTTCGCCTGGGGTGAGATCTACTCGCTGTTCCCCTCGACCTGCACCGACACGTTCGGCGCCAAGTTCGCGACCACCAATGCCGGCCTGCTCTACACCGCGAAGGGCACCGCCGCACTGCTGGTGCCGATCGCCAATTACATGCAGCAATCGTCGGGTACCTGGGACAGCGTGTTCATCATCGCGGCCGGCGCCAACGTCCTGGCTTCGCTGCTGGCGATCGCGGTGCTCAAACCGTGGCGCAAGGTCGTGGTCGCCAACTCGACCCTCGCCTGACGCGCTCCCCATAGCTCTTCACCGAGCAGACGCCCGGCCTCGCGGCCGGGCGTTTTCGTTTGGCGAGTCCCCGCCTCCCCACGGCCATGGAACCGTAGATTTGTGACAATCCGCCGCAGTTAGAGCTTGATTTCTGGAATATGGTATACCAAGCTCCGCAGAGCGCTTGCGACGATAAGACACAATATTTGCGACACTGGGTCATCTTGCAATCCCACGTCGCATTCAATCAGGCGCATTGGGAGGTTCTTGATGATTTCCAGCACGGATGGCGCCGTCACGGCCGCGCCTCTTCGCACAGGTTTCCGTTGGCTCCAGCTCGCCATGGGCATCGTCTGCATGGCGATGATCGCCAACCTGCAATATGGCTGGACGCTGTTCGTCGATCCGATCGATCACGCCCACCATTGGGGCCGCGCCGCGATCCAGCTCGCCTTCACCATCTTCGTCGTCACCGAGACCTGGCTGGTGCCGGTCGAGGCCTGGTTCGTCGACAAGTACGGCCCGCGCATCGTCGTCATGTTCGGCGGCGTGATGATCGCGCTGTCCTGGATCCTCAATTCCTACGCCGACAGCCTTCCCCTGCTCTACACGGCGGCCGTCATCGGCGGCATCGGTGCGGGCGCGGTGTACGGCACCTGCGTCGGCAACGCGCTCAAATGGTTTCCCGATCGCCGCGGCCTCGCCGCCGGCGCAACCGCCGCCGGCTTCGGCGCCGGCGCCGCAATCACGGTGGTGCCGATCGCCAACATGATCGCATCGAGCGGCTATCAGCACGCCTTCCTGAGCTTCGGCATCGGCCAGGGCGTGATCGTGTTCGTGCTCGCCTTCTTCATCCAGCCGCCGCGAATCTCGATCCCGCCGAAGAAGAAGCAGCTCAATCTGCCGCAGACCAAGATCGACTTCACGCCGCCGCAGGTGCTGCGCGCCCCTATTTTCTGGGTGATGTACCTCGTCTTCGTCATGGTCGCCTCCGGCGGTCTGATGACCGCGGCGCAGATCGCGCCGATCGCGCACGACTTCAAGATCGCCGACACGCCTGTTACGCTCGCGGGCTTCCAGATGGCGGCGTTGACGTTCGCGATCTCGCTCGACCGCATCTTCGACGGCTTCGGTCGCCCGTTCTTCGGCTTCGTGTCCGACACGATCGGCCGCGAGAACACCATGTTCATCGCCTTCGGCACCGCAGCCCTCATGCTGTTGGCGCTGTCGGCCTACGGTCACGTCCCGGTCGTGTTCGTGCTCGCGACCGCGGTGTATTTCGGCGTCTTCGGCGAGATCTACTCGCTGTTCCCGGCGACCTGCGGCGACACCTTCGGCTCGAAATTCGCGACCACCAACAACGGCATGCTCTACACCGCGAAGGGCACCGCCTCGCTGCTGGTGCCGCTCGCGAGCGTCATCTCGACCGCCTATGGCTGGAAGGCCGTGTTCGTGGTGGCCGTGGCGCTGAACGCGACGGCGGCGCTGATGGCGCTGTTCGTGATCAAGCCGCTGCGCCGCTCCTTCATCCTGGGCAAGGAAGCCGAGAGCGCGAATACCGCAACGACGAGCGCCAAGACCGAGACGGCGTAGCGACCACGCGCCATCGGATCGGTCGGAAGGGGCGCAGCGATGCGCCCCTTTTTCTTTGGCTCCTTCGCCCTCGCGCATCCGGCAACGTCAGTATTGCTGTCGCAAGATTTTTCGGATCACCCAAACCAGCGCTTGACGATTGGTATTATGTATACCACACTTGCTTCAACATTCACCCAGGGAGGTTGCAATGCTGGTCGGAGACATTCTGCGCAAGAAGACGCCACGCGTCGTCACGGTACGGATGAACGAAACGGTGGGTATCGCCGCCAAGCTGATGCGCGCCAACAACATCAGCGCTCTCGTGGTCAAGGACGTGGTCCGCTCCGAGGGTAATACCGCGGTCGGCATGTTCACCGAGCGCGACGTGGTGCGGGCCGTTGCCGAGCACGGCGCGAACGCCGTCAACGTCAAGGTCTCGCAGCTGGTCTCGGTGCAGCAGCTGGTGTCCTGCAGCTCGATCGACACGATCGAGCAGGTCCGCCATTCGATGAACCGGCATCACATCCGCCATTTGCCTGTCATCGACAATTACAGCCTCGTCTCCGTCATCAGCATGCGCGACATCGCTGCTGCCATGGACGAAGCCATCAACGGCAAGCCGCAAGCCGCCGCCTAAGCGATACGACCCTTCCCCTGTGACTACCGGCCCCGGCTCGGATCCTTCCGAGCCGGACCGGATCTTTCGTCCAAAATTCCGGTCACCCGCGAGGATTTCATGAAGATCTGCATCTACGGCGCCGGCGCGATCGGCGGGTATCTCGGGGTTCAGCTTGCGCGCGCCGGCGCCGATGTCAGCCTCATCGCACGCGGCGCGCATCTTGCCGCCATGCGCGAGCACGGCTTGACGCTGCTCGCGGGCGGGGAGACGCACACCGTGCATCCGCGCTGCACCGACGATCCCGCCGAGCTCGGCGTGCAGGACTTCATCATCATCACGCTGAAGGCGCATTCGATCACCGGTGTGATCGAGAGGATGCAGCCGCTGCTCGGGCCCCACACCCGCATCGTCACCGCCGTCAACGGCATCCCCTATTGGTACTTCTTCAAGCATGGCGGCCAATACGAGAATTCGACGCTGGAGAGCATCGACCCAGGCGGGCGGCAATGGCGCGAGATCGGCGCCGAGCGCGCCATCGGCTGCATCGTCTATCCCGCCACCGAGATCGAGGCGCCCGGCTTGATCCGCCACGTCTACGGCAACAATTTCCCGCTCGGCGAGCCCTCCGGCGAGGTCACCGCGGACGTGCAGCGCCTCGCCGACCTGTTCGTCGCGGCCGGGCTGAAGGCGCCGGTGCTCGATCGCATCCGCGACGAGATCTGGCTCAAGCTGTGGGGCAATGTCTGCTTCAATCCGATCAGCGCGCTGACCCATGCGACGCTCGACGTGATCTGCACCGATCCGTCCACGCGCGCGCTGTCACGCGCGATCATGGTGGAGACGCAAGCGATCGCCGAAACCTTCGGCGTCAAATTCCGCGTCGACGTCGAGCGCCGGATCGAGGGCGCCCGCAAGGTCGGCGCGCACAAGACCTCGATGCTGCAGGATCTCGAGCGCGGCCGGCCGATGGAGATCGACCCGCTCGTCACCGTGGTGCAGGAGATGGGCCGGCTGACCGGCATCGCCACGCCCGCGCTCGACTCCGTGCTGGCGATGGTGACCCAGCGCGCCCGCATCGCCGGGCTCTATGACGGCGTCTCGACACCCAGCGATCCCCGCGCACTGGCGGTGGCGTGATGGCGGTCGAGACGAAGCAATGGCTGCGCTTCCGGAACAACGGAGCGACCGGCTTCGGAACGCTGAGCTCATCGGGCATCAGCGTGCACGAGGGCGAGATGTTCGGTCGCAACGTCGCGACCGGCAAGAGTCTGGCGCTGTCGGAGGTCGAGCTGCTGGCGCCCTGCGCGCCCAGCAAGATCGTCGCGCTCTGGAATAATTTCCACGCGCTCGCGGCCAGGCTGAACCAGCCCGAGCCGCCGGAGCCGCTCTATCTGCTCAAGGCCACCACCAGCATCACGACGCCCGGCGCCGTGATCCGCCGCCCCTCTTATTACGACGGCAAGACCACCTATGAAGGCGAGCTCGGCATCGTCATCGGCAAGACCTGCGCCCGCGTGTCACCGGCCGAGGCACACGGCTGCATCTTCGGCTACACCTGCGTCAACGACATCACCGCCAACGACATCCTGACCAGCGACCCCACCTTCCCGCAATGGGCCCGCGCCAAGGGCATCGACGATTACGGCCCGTTCGGCCCGGTCATCGCCACCGGCCTCGATCCGGCAAAGCTGGTGGTCCGCACCATCCTCAACGGCGCGGAGCGACAGAACTATCCGCTCTCCGACATGATCTTCTCAGCACAGGAGCTGGTCAGCAAAATCTCCCACGACATGACCCTGCTGCCCGGCGACCTCATCGCCGTCGGCACCTCGGTCGGCGTCGGCGTGATGAAGGAGCAGGTCAACACGGTGACCGTCGCGATCGACGGCATCGGCGAGCTCACCAACGAGTTTCGGCTGTAGCTCTCGCTGTCATTCCGGGTCGCAACACCGAAAACCTGAAATGACGGCTCGCCGGAAATCCGCGCTGCAGCGCAGTAATATTGATCCGCCGCAAGTTCGGCTATCGCTGCTGTCGCTATCCTTCCCTGTCAAGAGACCGATGTCTATTGCAAGGGAGGACGCCATGACGAATGCCACCAACGCACTTTATTGGACGGCCCTGTACTCCGCTCTCTCATTCGTTGCGATATTCGTGGTCTGGCTCGCCGACAAGATGCGGTCGAATTTCCTCGGGAAACGATAGCCCGAAGCGGGCCGCCGATTGCCGTTGGCCCTGGTGTTGGCCCCGGTCCGAACCCGCCGAGTTGCACGCGCACGCGCCGCCTCGCATTTGGCCGCGTATCCTGTCGCTGGTGAAGCGGGCCCGGCGCTCCGCCCGCACGCCCTGCGCGAGCCCGTTGTGGATCGTGCGGCGGTAAACGCCGTGCGACCCCCGCGCCCCTTGATCTCGGTTCCGCTCTCCAATAGCAACTATGGCGAGATTGTGCCGGCGTGAGGCATTCACGATGTGGCTGTTCTTTCTGGTTGCCTGGTTCGGCCTGCTAGCCGTCGTCGCGGTCTTCGCCCAGCAGGCGCTCGGTTACGACATCAGTCACCTGCCCGCCTGGTTCGCGAGCCTGCCGGTGCCGCAACGCATCGCGACCGGGGTGATCCCAGCCCTTGCGCTGGCCCTGATCGGCGCTTCCGCCTGGCGGCTGTCACGCCAGGACCGCAGCCTGAAGACGCTCCGCGACCGCCTCAAGAAAACCCGCGAGGACGCCGTCGTCGCCCACGCCCTGCAGAACCATCTCGACGCCACCGTCCAGCATCTGATCGAGAGCGATCCCCGGGAGGCGGTCTCCGCGCTGCATGACAAGCTCGACGAGACCGAGCAGCGCGCGCTGCTCCAGCAGGGCCGCAACCAGTCCACCGACATGCACGACCAGCTCGCCGAAATCCGCCGCCGCCAACAGGCGTTGCGTGAGATGGTCGGCAAGGTCGCCGACCAGCGTCGCGCGGTCGAGCCGGTCTTCACCGAAATCCGCGACCGTCAGAACCAGCTCGAACGCTCCCTGCACGACCTCGAGACCGACGACCGCAAGAACAACCTCGCTGACCGGCAGAGGGACATCGCGCGCGACGTGGCGGCGCTTCTGGGTCGGGTGAGCGCGGTGCAGGAGACGTTTGCGACCCTCAACCAGTACAAGGAAGACCTCGCCAAATCCCACGCCGAGCTCGTGCCTTTACGGTCGAGCGACGCCGGCATCAACGCCCTGATCAGCGAGCTCAGCCTCAGCCATGACCGCCTGGCCAAGACCATCGACGAGCTCGAGACCGGCGGCGAGACGCCGCTTCCCGCCCGCGTCGAGACGCTGTCGAAGAACAAGATCGAGATCGAGCAACGCCTCGCCCGCATCGACGACAGCTTCGACATCCTGAAGGCTATCAGGCTCGACTTCGAGGAACTCGGCCAGCGCCAGGCCCAGCTCGAACGCTCCCTCGCCGATGTCGAGACGGACGCCGACGGCAAGACCCTCACCGACCGCCAGAACGCGCTGAACGAGTTCGTCCTGCAGTCGCGCCAGCGCCTCGGCGCTCTGCAGGCGACGCTGGCTATGCTGAACGCCTTCAAGGCGGAGCTGTCGAAATCGCAGGCCGACCTCGTCCCGTTGAAGGCACCGGTGTTCGGAATCGAAGCCCTGATCGCGGAGGTCGGCACCACCCGCGATCTCCTCGCCAGGACCGTCGGCGAGATCGAGGCGAACGGCGACGTCACCCTCGCCTCACGCGTCGACGCGCTGACCCAAAGCAAGCGCGAGGTCGAAGACCGCCTCGCCCGCGTCTTCGACAATTTCAACGCGCTCGATGCCTTGCGCAAGGACATCGGCGGCATCTTCTCGACGATCCGTAATGGCCTGAACCGGATCGGATGACACTGCCCCTGCACCGTAACAAATCGAGACCGCCAGCTATTCTCGGTTCGGTCGGCCCGTGATACAATCTTGGCGCGAGCATTTGGATTTCTGGTTTTTCGACTCGATCATCATTCCATCGCCGGCACCGGCACGCCGATGCCGGCCAACGTTGATATTCGGAGGATGCGTCTATGGCCGCCCGGAAAGTCACCAAGTCTGCCAAGAAGACCAACTCCAAAGCAAAGACGTCGAAATCAAAGGCCAAGGCAAAAGCCAAGACGAAAGCCAAGACGAAAGCCAAGGCAAAAAGGACCGCCGCCAAATCCAAACCAGCCAAGAAGAAGTCTAAGTCGGCCAAGAAATCCAAATCGGCCAAGACTGCGAAGTCCAAGACTGCGAAGTCCAAGACTGCCAAATCAAAGACTGCCAAATCAAAGGCGGGCAAGAAGGTAAGCAAGTCCAAGGCGAGCAAGAAAGCCGCCAAGGCGAAGAAGAGCAAGACTACGAAGAAGAGCAAGACCGGCGCGTCCAAGACGAAGGAGACCGGCACGGGCAAGCCCGCGGAGAAGGCGGGCACGTCGACCAAGCCGCCAGCCACGACGCCGCCGGCCGTTTCCACGCCGGCAGTGACACCGCCCACCCCGTCGAATCCACCCCCGGGCGCGTCGGGCTTCCAGGTCGTTGGCACCAACGCCAATGCGCCGTTTTCGCTGAAACTGCATCGCGGCGACGGCATGACGCTGGTTGCGATGAACTGGAAGGCCGGCCAGCCGCCGGCGAATTTCGTCGGCTTCGCGATCGAGTACCAGGAGCCCAGCGGCAGCACGTTCTTTGCGTTGAACAACCGGCTTGGCTTTCTCGACGCCTCGGGCAACGTCAATCCCCAAAAGCTTTCGACCCTGCAATCGCCGATCCAGAAATTCCGCTGGGTGCATTTCCCACGTAACGCCGAACTCGTCGGCGACTTCATCTATCGCGTCACGCCGATGTTCATGGATGCGCAGGGCGCCCTCAGCAAGGGCGAGCCGCAGCAGGCGCCGATCCAGCTCGCGCGCGAGACCTATCCCGGCATCGCCAATGTCACCTTCACCCGCGGCTTCGTCTCGTCGCAGGCCTTCGTCGACCGCTATCTGGCGCATGGCCCGATCAACACGCTGGTAGCGCCGCTTGCCGCGAAGGGGCTCGACTTCAAGCCGACGCATCCCGACACGCAGGCCGCGCTGGCCTGGATGGGATTTGAGGCGCGCGGCGCGATCCTGCAAACCCTCGACGAGGCGATCGCCGACCAGGCCGAGGTCCGCGTCGTCGCCTACGACCTCAATCTGCCTGAAATCCTCGACCGTCTCGTCCAGCTTGGACCGTCGCTCAAGATCATCATCGACGACAGCGACGCGCACGGCGACAGCGATTCCGCGGAGACTGCTGCGGAGAGCCGGCTGGTCGCCTCGGCCGGACGTCAAAACGTGCTGCGCCAGCATATGGGCAATCTGCAGCACAACAAGACGATCGCGGTGAACGGGCCGACCGTGAAGAAGGTGGTGTTCGGATCGACCAACCTGTCCTGGCGCGGCTTCTACGTGCAGGCCAACAACGCCCTGGAGGTGACCGGCCAGAAGCCTGTCGATCTCGCCTTCGAAGCATTCGACAGCTACGTCGCCCGGAGCAACAGCGCCGCAGGCTTCGGCGCAACGCCCTCGGCCGACTGGCGAGATCTCGGCCTTCCCGGCATCGATGCCAAGGTGGCGTTCTCTCCGCACAGCGCCGCCAACGCCAAGCTTGACGAGATCGCGGCCGACCTCAAGAGCACGACGTCGTCATTGCTCTACTCGCTCGCCTTTCTATTCCAGACGGGCGGCTCCGTGCGTGACGCCATCGAAGACCTCACCAAGGACAGCAATATCTTCGTCTACGGCATATCCGACAAGAAGGTCGGCGGCATCGACGTGCAGGACCCCAACGGAAACGTCACGCCGGTGTTCGCCGCCGAGCTTGGCGCCAACGTGCCGGAACCCTTCAAGTCGGAGCCGACCGGCGGCACCGGCACGCGCATGCATCACAAGTTCACCGTGATCGACTTCGACAAGCCGACAGCGCGGGTCTATCTGGGATCGTACAATTTCTCCAAGCCCGCCGATCGCCAGAACGGCGAAAATCTCCTGATCATCAAGGACCGGCGCATCGCCGTGTCCTACATGATCGAGGCGCTCAGCATCTTCGACCACTACACGTTCCGGGTCGCGGTCAAGCAGGCCAAGAGCAAGGGCGAGAGGCTGCATCTGGCGCGGCCGCCGGGCCCGGGCGAAGAGGCGTGGTTCGAAGACGACTTCACCGTCGGGCACAAGATCAAGGATCGGCTGCTGTTCTCCTGAAGAGTGACAACACCCGGAAATTCGCGGGACGGGTCGCGCGAAGCAAGCCCCTCCCGCGAACGGCTGCGGCGGCGTCAGGAGCCGCGCAACTGGGAAACATCCGTACACATCACATCTGCGCGCGCCCGATCAATGCCGCCAACATGTCCCGCGCGCGCCGCAACTTGGTCGCATTCGGCCGCCCTTCTGGAAGGCGTGTCTGGGGGCACGGCATGGCCGTGTTTCGACCAAACCTTCTAGGGGTATCGCTGTGAAGAAGATTATAATTGCTCTGGGTGCCACGCTTGCTCTGGTGACGGCTGCGAACGCTGCGGATCTTCCGCGCCGCCAGCCCGTGCCTGTCTATCCGGCCGAGCAGGCACCGATCGGCAAGATGCCGATTGGCAAAAGCCCGGTTGGAAAAGCTCCGATCGGCAAGGCGCCTGGCCCGGTCGGTGCACGCTACTAAGACTCAGCGCAAAACCAGCGCAAGCGGCCGACAGTCGAGGGGCATCGCGTGACGAACAAACCTGATCGATCGGGACCCTGCATCCTTGCGGGGTTCGCCCTCGCGGCCATGATCGCGTGTACGACGCCCTCGACCTCGGCCCACGAAGCGAACAAGCGCGTTGCCGACGCCAATGCGCTTGCCACGACCGACTCCACGTCACGACCGGCGCCGCAATCGACGCGGCGCTCCGTCGCGCGCGCGGAGAAGGGTCCCTACTACGTCGACTTCCGCGCCCGCACGGCCGCGAGCTGGGGCCACGCCTTCGTCTGGTACGGCAAGACCAGCGAGAAGGCGGTCGAGGTCGCCGGCCTCACGCCCGCCGGCGACACGTTGGCCTACGTGCTCGGCCACCTCACCTTCGTGCCATCGGAGACCGGCGCGAGCTACGGCGATCTCGATCCGGAATATCTGACCGCCAGCTATCGCGTCTATCTGAACGAGCCCGACGCCAGGCGCGTGTTCGCCTACATCAAGAAACTGCAGGCGAACTCGCCGGTCTGGAACGCCGAGACCATGAACTGCACCGGCTTCATCGGCGACATCGCCGAGTTCATGGGCCTGAAGGTCCCCTATCGCTGGCAGCGCCCGGAAAACTTCGTCAACAGCCTCAAAGACATGAACGGCGGCCGCCAGATGATGCGGCTGTCGGCGGAGTAGCTCTGCCGTCATTGATGCAGGAGTGCCCTTAGTGCACCGGCCGCGTCCGGCGTGACGCCCTCGCCCGACGAGGCTGGGCAAGAACTCGGCATTTTGGGGAGTTGATGTACGATTCCGTTCATGACGAATCGCACATTCAAGACCGGCGAGAGCCGAGAGCAACCCAGTCTGCTTCCTGCGCGAGTTGAGGACTATGTCGGGGCGGACAACCCGGTCCGGGCGATCGAGAGCTTCGTTGGCGTCCTCGACCTTGCCAAGCTCGGCTTTCGCCATGCTGACCGCAAGGCCGAAGGGGTCGGCCAGCCGCCTTACGATCCGGCCGATCTGCTGAAGCTGTACCTTTACGGCTACATCAACCAAATCAGGTCGTCGCGTCGGTTGGAGCGGGAAGCTGGCCGCAATCTGGAACTGATCTGGCTGCTGAAGGGATTGAAGCCAGGCTATCGGACGATCGCCAACTTCCGCAAGGAGAACTGGGCGGCTCTGAAGGCGGCCAACCGCAGCTTCGTGCTGCTGATGCGCGAGCTTGGTCTTGTCGGCGGCAGCGTTGCTGCGATTGACGGCTCGTTTTTCCATGGCGACGCCAGCAAGGCTAGTATCTTTACGCGCAAGAGGCTTGCCGATCAGATCGCAAAACTTGACCTGGAGATCGAGGCTTACGGCAAGTCCCTCGAGGACAATGATGCCGCGGAAGCCAAGAAGCCCGGCAAGGATGGGCCCGATGGTGGCAGCGCAGGTGGAGGTGACCTTGGCGCGAAGGTCGCGGCGCTGATGGCCAAGCGCTCGCGCGCACAAGCCGATCTTGCTCGGTTGGAAGAGAACGGCGAGACGCAATTGTCCCTGACCGATCCGGATGCCCGGCTTCTGGTCAAGAGCGGCCAAGGGGTCGCAGGCTATAACGTGCAGACCGCCGTCGACGACAAGCACAAGCTCATTGTCGCCAGCGAGGTGGTGAACGACAGCAGCGACGTCGGCCAGCTACATGCGATGGCCATGGCCGCAAAAGAAGCCCTTGAGGTCAAGGCCCTGCAGGTGCTGGCAGATGAGGGCTATTACAGCAGTCGCGAACTGAAGGCCTGTGAGGATGATGGCATCGTGGCCTATGTGCCGGTGCCGGAGGGCAACTCCCGGCTTGAGAAGCAAGGCCGCTTTGTCCTCAAGGACTTCAACTATGATGGCGTATCCGACACCTACCGTTGTCCCGCCGGCCAACTGCTACATCCGATGAAGAGCAGGCAGAAGAACACCAGTGGCCGCATCGAGATCCGCTACGCGGCGCGTGGGGCGATCTGCAGGACCTGTCCCCTCAAGGTCCGTTGCCTCGGCTCGAACGCGGCCTACCGGGCGATCGGTCGCTGGGAGCATGAAGACGTTCTTGAGCGTCATCGCGCACGGATGCAGGGCGCAGGCGAGCTGATGCGCCGTCGTTCTGGCATCGTCGAGCATCCCTTCGGCACGCTCAAATGCCGTGCCGGCTATCGTCATTTCCTGGTCCGCGGCTTCAACAAGGTTGGCGGCGAGTGGAGCTTGATGGCACTCTGCTACAATTTCACCCGCGTGCTCAACATCCTCAGCTTCGACGCGTTCTTGGCCGCGCTCGCAAAGACGCTCGCTCCTCGCCGATGCCCCTTCGCAGCCCTCCTGCAGGGCATGAAGGTCGCTCTAGCGACGTTCTGGCGAATATTTCGGCCTCCGCTCGCAACTCCCCGGTGCGCTACCGCCTAGGACGGCCAACGACCAATTCTTGCCCAGCCTCGTCGGGCAAAACACCCCATCAAATCCGCGACCCCGCCTGTCAATCCCCGCCCACACAAATATTCCACTTTACCGAAATTCGGATTTGCCGTACAAACAACTCACTCTGGCCCGAGACGAGGGGCGGATCGCGATCGTCACGAACCGCGGGCCGGGGTGCGATGGACGCGACGGCGTCGGGCGCGGGCAGCATTGCAGGGCGGGACACCGTGAGCAAGGCACGCTTCGCGCATACGACCCGGCGCCGACAGCGTCTTCGCATGGCTTCGGGGGCGAGCACACGCCACCCCTCGGATTCCCAGCGAGGACGTGCGCGGACGGTCAAGTCGTGTGGTCCTGACGCCCGGGGTTTGTGCGTCAAGTCCTGTGGTGATGTGGCGGCCAACCGGTGCGCGCATCAGTCATCCGCAAGGCGACGGGGGCAATAGTGCAACGCTCCCCGGGGAGGGCACGAAGTACGCCGTAAACCATCGCGCAGGGAAGGCCGGGCGTTCGGCTCACCTGTGGTCCACCCCGTGTGCGTCTTTTTGCGCACGGACTTACGGGTGCCAGCCGGCGCCCGGCCTTCCCTGCGCCCTTGTCTTTCATGAGGGCAACGCGACGAAGCAAAGCTCGGGCGAGATGCCGCGAGAGCGCGAAGGTGTGTCCAGTGTTTGAAAAGCCGGATCGAGGTTATCCGTGCCCAGGATTATCCACGCCACGGAATCCTCCCCCTCCCTGCATGATCGCCCTGCCCCCACCGCACGCCCCGCTGATAGACTTTTGCCAACCCCGGCGGCATCCTCCACGCATCAACCGATAACAAAGCCTACGCCGCCCAGGGGGAACATCATGTTGCAGACACGGTTCACGAAACTCGTCGGCGTCGAGCACCCGATCGTCCAGGGCGGCATGCAATGGGTTGGACGCGCCGAGCTGGTCGCCGCCGTTGCCAATGCCGGCGCGCTCGGCTTCATCACCGCGCTGACCCAGCCGACGCCGGAGGATCTGACCAGGGAGATCGCGCGCTGCCGCGACCTCACCGACAAGCCGTTCGGCGTCAACCTCACCATCCTGCCCGCGATCAAGCCGCCGCCTTATGCCGAATACCGCGCCGCGATCATCGAAGCCGGCATCACCGTGGTCGAGACCGCCGGCAACAAGCCGCAGGAGCATGTCGACGAGTTCAAAAAGCATGGCGTCAAGGTCGTGCACAAATGCACCAGCGTCCGCCACGCGCTCTCGGCCGAGCGCATGGGCGTCGACGCCATCTCGATCGACGGCTTCGAATGCGCCGGCCATCCCGGCGAGGACGACACGCCCGGCCTGATCCTGATCCCGGCCGCGGCCAACAAGATCAAGATCCCGATGATCGCCTCGGGGGGCTTTGCCGACGCCCGCGGCCTCGTTGCGGCACTGGCGCTGGGCGCCGAGGGCATCAACATGGGCACGCGCTTCATGGCGACCAGGGAGAGCCCGATCCATCAGCTCATCAAGGAGAAGATCGTCGCCAACGACGAGCGCGAGACCGAGCTGATCTTCCGCACCATGCGCAACACCTCGCGCGTCGCCAAGAACGAGATCTCGACCAAGGTCGTCGCGATGGAGAAGGAGGGCGCGAAGTTCGAGGATATCCGCGAGCTGGTCGCGGGCGCCCGCGGCAAGATGGTGTATGCAACAGGCAATTCCGACGAAGGCATCTGGTCGGCCGGCCAGGTGCAGGGCCTGATCCAGGACATCCCGAGCTGCGCCGAGTTGGTCTCCCGCATCGTGCGCGAGGCGGAAGCCATCATCCGCAGCCGGCTCGAGGGCATGATCGCTCATCCAAGCGCGCAAGCCGCGGAATAATCACTGCAACAAGCGAGAGCAATACATGAAGGCTTATGTCTATGGCGCTGATGGCGCTCGGATTTCCGACGTCGCTCAACCAAAACCCAAGGGCACGCAAGTGCTCGTCCGCGTGCGCGCCTGCGGGCTCAATCGCGCCGACACCGGCATGCGCAAGGGGCACGCGCACGGTGCGGCCGGCGGCGCCGGCACCGTGCTCGGCATGGAATGGGCCGGCGAGGTCGCCGAGCTCGGGCCGGACGCCAAGGGCTTAGAGGTCGGCGACCGCATCATGGGCTCGGGCAGCGCTGCGTTTGCCGAGTACACGCTGGCCGATCACGGCCGGCTGTTCCGTGCGCCCTCGAACATGAATTTCGAGGAAGCCGCCACCCTGCCCGTCGCGCTCGCGACCATGCACAACGCCGTCGTCACCGTCGGCGGCGTGCAGCCGGGCCAGAGCGTGCTGATCCAGGGCGCGAGCTCCGGCGTCGGGCTGATGGCGATGCAAATTGCAAGACTCAAGGGCGCAAAGCTCGTGATCGGCTCCTCGACCGATGCCACCCGCCGCGGCCGGCTGAAGGAGTACGGCGCCGACCTCGCGGTCGACAGCTCCGATCCCAAATGGGTCGACGAGGTCCTGAAGGCGACGAACGGCGAAGGCGTCGACCTCATCGTCGATCAGGTCTCGGGCAAGGTCGCGAGCCAGAACCTCGCCGCGACCAAGGTGAAGGGCCGCATCGTCAATGTCGGCCGGCTCGGCGGCACCCATGCCGATTTCAACTTCGACCTGCACGCGGCGCGCCGCATCGACTATGTCGGCGTCACCTTCCGCACCCGCACCATCGAAGAGGTCCGCGAGATCTTCGAGGAGGTCAGAAAGGACATCTGGGGCGCGGTCGAATCGCGCAAGCTCCAGCTGCCGATCGACCGGGTGTTCGCATTCGCCGACATCGACCAGGCGTTCGAGCACATGGAAGCGAACAAGCATCTGGGGAAGATCGTCGTGACGATGTGAGTGGTGCGGCAGCGGAACGAGAGCGGCATGGCCCCTCTCCCTCCGCCCGTCATGGACGGGCCTTGTCCCGGCCATCCACGTCTTTGCCGCGTGGCACGAAGAACGTGGATGCCCGGGCCTTGGTCTCGCCGAAGCGGCTTCGGCCGCACAGGCGGGACAAGCCCGGGCATGACGGAGCTGGCATCTCGCTCCTGCAAATCACTAGCGACAACCCCTGTGGATCATCGCTTGATGTTCATCCCCGGGCTGCTAAATCCCCGCCATGACCTCCCAGCACAATAAAACCTCGGTCGCCGCGATCTCGATCTTCGCCAGCGGCGGCATGGCGGCGGCCAAGTTCGCGGTCGGCATCGCGATCGGCTCGCTCGCTCTGATCTCCGAGGCCCTGCATTCCTCGGTCGACCTGATCGCGACCATCATTACCTGGGCGGTGGTGCGGGTGTCCGACAAGCCGGCGGACGAGGAGCACCATTACGGCCATGGCAAGCTGGAGAGCGTCTCGGCGCTGGGCGTCACCGCCCTGCTCTACGTGCTCGCCGGCGGCATCCTGGTCGAGGCCTACAGCCGGCTGCGCGAGGGAACCCCGCCGCCGACCATTTCGGCCGTGCCGTTCGTGGTGCTGGTGATCGACATCCTCGTCAATCTCTGGCGCGCCCGCGCCCTGCACCGCGCCGCGCGCGAGACCAGGAGCCAGGCGCTCGCGGCCGACGCGCTGCATTTCGCCTCCGACGTGCTGGGATCATTCGCTGTGATCATCGGCCTGATCCTCGCCGCCCTCGGCTTCTGGTGGGGCGACGCGGCCGCAGCCGCCGCAGTCGCCGTGATGATCGCCCTGCTCGGCCTTCGCATGGCCGGCTCGACCGTGCAGACACTGGTCGACCGCGCCCCGGAGGGCGCGCACGAAAAGGCCACCGCCGCGATCCGGAGCGTGGCCGGCGTGATCGATATCGAGCGGCTGCGGGTGCGCATGGTCGGGGCGACCACGTTCATCGACACCATTGCCAAGGTGCCGCGGACCTATCCGATCGACCGTGTCGAGGACATCAAGCGCAAGGCGCACGCCGCCGTCGACAAGGCGTTCGGCGATACCGACCTCAGCTTCACCGCCGTTCCCGTTGCGCGCGACAACGAGACCGTGCGCGACCGCATCATGGTGATCGCGCACAATTCGGGCCTCGCCGTCCACCACGTCACGGTGCACGATCTCGGTGGCAAGCTGATCGTCAGCATCGATCTCGAGGTCGACGCCGGAATGCGGCTCGACGCCGCCCACGATGTCGCCAACACGCTCGAGCGCAAGATCAAGGAGGAGTTCGGCGAGGACGTCGAGGTCGACGTCCACATCGAGCCGCTGGAACCGGAACTTCCGTTCGGGGTCGACGCCACGCCCGAGAGGGTGCGGACCATCGCCGATGCACTGACCGAATATGCCGCCGGCGGCGAGATCCACGACATCCACAATGTCCGTGTCCGCAACACCGATGCCGGCGAGATCGTCAACTTCCACTGCCGCGCGACACCGTCGATGAGCGTGATCAAGGTGCACGAGCATGTCGACGCGATCGAGCGTGCGCTGCGGCGCGCGTTCCCCAACGTGAAGCGCGTGATCAGCCACGCCGAACCGCCGCGCGCGTGACGAAGAATGTGCGATGAGTCACACGTTCTCGTTTCGGACTCCTCGCGCCCGTGAGTTTGAGGACGCGCGCTGCACAAACTGCGCATTGGATAAGAATAATTCCGCGTTAACGATTCATTGACTCTCGACACCCCGCGAAAACTGGATTCAAATCGCTGTGATTCGGAAGCGATGTGGGGCTGCCTCCGAACTTCAGTTGCAATCAGGTTTTTAGGGGGCCGAAGGCATGCCGCGTGCAGACGCCGCGAACGTGTGCGTCCAATCCGATTCGATCAAAGGATTGGCGCAGTCGATCGCGAAACCTGCCTATCATCGGCTCTTGATTGCAGAGCCAGCGCTTCGTCGCGCCGTGCCGACGCTGATCATCGCCTTTCTGATCACGATCTGCCTCGGCGCATTCGTGCAGGTCGTCGATCAAACGCGCCAGAAGCGGCTCGTGGTCCGGCACGACATCTCGGCGCTGGCCGATCTGCTCGCCGAACGCATCGACCGCCTCACCTCCGGACGACAGGAGCGGCTCAAGAACATCGAGAGCCTGCCGGCGCTACTGCCGGATATGATCCCGTCCTGGGGCACGGCCTCGGGCCGCCACGTCATCGTCACCTCCGCCGGCATCGACCGTCGCGTCCTCGCCCGTATCCCGGTCGACAGCAGCCCCTCGGGCAACGACCGCCTGCTCGACGCCATCACGACGGCACAATTGCTCGCGGCGCCGACGCGCGACGGCGACGTCTCCGACATGACGCTGCCGAGCGGCAACGCCGCGATGGCGACCTCGCGGCAGATCAAGTCGCTGCCCGGCTTCGTCACTGTGATCCAGGAGCGCAATGAACCGATCTGGGGCTCGGACGCAGCGCTCTCGGTGACGCTGTCGGCGACGACGGGATTCGTCGTCCTGATCCTGGGCTTCGCCTTCCACTGGCAGTCCACCCGCGCCCGCGAAGGCGACCTCATCAACGACGCCGTGCGCGGCCGTATCGACACCGCGCTCAACCGCGGCCGCTGCGGGCTGTGGGACTGGGACCTGTCGCGGGGCCGGATCTTCTGGTCGCAGTCGATGTTCTCGATGCTGGGCCTCGACGGCCGCCACGAACTCCTCACCTTCGGCGAGGTCAACGCGCTGGTGAAGTCCGACGACATCGACTTGTTCGCGATCGCCGACCAGCTCATCTCCGAGAAGATCGACCACATCGACCAGACCTTCCGCATGCAGCATGTCGACGGCCACTGGATCTGGCTTCGCGTCCGCTGCGAGAAGACGCGCGGGGCGACCGATTCCAGCGTGCACCTGATCGGGATCGCCGTCGACATCACCGAGCAGAAGAGCCTCGCCGAGAGGACGGTGGAAGCCGATCTTCGTTTGCGTGATGCGATCGAGACCATTCCGGAAGCCTTCGTGCTGTGGGACGCCAGCGACCGCCTCGTGCTCTGCAACTCGCACTTCCAGCGCCTGCACAAGCTGCCCGACAGCGCCGTCATCCCCGGCACCTCCTACGAGACCGTGCTCGAGGTCGGCCGCATGCCGGAGGTGCGCACCCGCCACAACGAGACCGCTGCCCAGGGCCCAGGCGCGCGCACCTTCGAGGCGCAGCTCGACGACGGCAGCTGGCTGCACATCAGCGAGCGCCGCACCAAGGACGGCGGCTACGTCTCGGTCGGCACCGACATCACCCGCATCAAGGAGCACGAGCAGAAGCTGGTCGACAACGATCTGCGCCTGCGTGCCACCGTCATCGACCTGAAGCGTTCGCAAGCCGCGCTGGAGCGCCAGGCGGTCGAGCTCGCCGATCTCGCCGAGAAGTACCAGCGCGAGAAGACCCGGGCCGAGGAAGCCAACCAGACCAAGTCGAAGTTCCTCGCCAATATGAGTCACGAGCTGCGCACACCGCTCAACGCCATCATCGGCTTCTCCGAGATCATGGGCTCGGGCATGTTCGGCGAGCTGGGAAGCGAGAAGTACCAGGAATACTGCCAGGACATCCTGACCAGCGGCCACTATCTGCTCGAGGTCATCAACGACATCCTCGACATGTCCAAGATCGAGGCCGGCCGCATGAAGCTCGACATGGAAGAGCTCGACCTGGCGCGGACGCTCGCGGAATCCCTGCGGATCGTCACCGGCCGGGCCCAGGACAAGCGCCTGACGCTCGATGCCGACATCGAGACATCCATCTCCGTCGTCGCCGACCGCCGCGCCACCAAGCAGATCATCGTCAACCTGCTCTCCAACGCGGTGAAGTTCACGCCCGACGGCGGACGCATCGTGGTGCGCAGCCGGCAGCTCGACGACCGGATCGTGCTGATGATCGCCGACACCGGCATCGGCATCGCGCCGCATTCGCTGGCGCGGCTCGGCCGCCCGTTCGAGCAGGTGGAGAGCCAGCTCACCAAGACCTATCACGGCTCGGGCCTGGGTCTCGCCATCGCCCGCTCGCTGGCGCAACTCCACGGCGGCTCGATGCGGCTGCGCTCCAGGCTCGAGGTCGGCACCGTCGTGCGCGTGACCCTGCCGCGCGACGCGATCAAGGCATCCAAGATATCGGCTGCAGCTTAGCCTCCTAGAGCTGCAGCGACGGCGCGACTTCGCGCGCGACATTGACCAGCGCCGCGATCAGCGGCGTCATCGGATCGCGCTTCGGGATCACCATGCCGATGCTGTAATTGACGTCGGGATCGGTGATCGGGATCGAGCGCACCGTGTCGGACAGGCCGAGCGTCTCGGCAAGCTTGGCCGGCATCACGCTCGCCCAGCGCCCCGTCTTCACATGCGTGAACAGCACCAGCAGCGAGTTCGAGGTCAGTGTCGGCGTCGCCTCCGCGCCGACGGAGCGCAAGGCGCGATCGATGATGCGGCGGTTCTGCATGTCCGGCGTCAGCAGACACAGCGGCACCTGCCCGACCTCCTTCCACGTCACCGACTCGCGGTCGCCGAACATCGCATCCGGCGCGGTCAGGAGGCGATAGCTCTCATTGTAGAGCGGAATGGTGCGCACCTTGCCGATCGGCTCGTTCTCGATATAGGTCAGCCCCGCATCGACCTCGAGATTTTCCAGCAGCCCCAGCACTTCCGATGAAGTCGTCGAGCGGATGCTGAAACGCACCTCGGGATGCCGGGCGCGGAACGGTGTCGTCAGCGATGCCACCATGCCGAGCACGGTCGGGATCGCCGCGATGCGGATTTCGCCGGAGAGCTGATGCTTCAGCCCGTTGATCTCGTCGCGCATCGCGCGGGCATCGCCCACGATCCGCCGCGCCCAGTCGAGCGCCCGCTCGCCCTCGGGAGTGAACCCCTGGAAGCGGGAGCCGCGCTGGACCAGCATCACGCCGAGGATCTCCTCAAGCTGCTTGAGACTGGTCGACATCGTCGGTTGCGTCACGCCGCAGACCTCCGCCGCGCGTCCGAAATGACGCTCCTTCGCCAGCGCCAGCAATAATTCAAGCTTGTCGATCAACCGGGCGTCCCCTCGAATTCTGACGTGGCATGCAAGCTAGCACGCCGGGCCTGCACCAACACGCAAAAACCGGCAGCCGATCCAACCTTCATCGGAAATTCGTATCGAGCGATTGCACTTGCAAATCGATCGGAATTCGCAATCGCAGCACGGGACGGCTTTATTGATCTTCGAATGATTCCAACTAGTTTGGACCGAGGAAACGCTCAATTTGAGAACGAAGAATGACAGCGAGTTACGAACCTTGGGATGAAACGCGCGGCGCTGAAATCATCGCCGAACTTGCCAGCCAAGAGGGTGCGACGCTGGTCATCTTGCACGCGCTTCAGCAGGCGTTCGGCTATGTGCCGCAGGCGGCCATTCCCATGGTGGCGCAAGCGCTCAACCTGTCACGTGCCGAAGTTCACGGCGTCTTCACGTTCTATCATGATTTCCGCCACAAGCCGGCCGGCCGCCACGTGCTGAAGCTCTGCCGCGCGGAGGCCTGCCAGGCTGCGGGCGGCGATGCACTGGCTGCGCGCGCCGAAGCAAAGCTCGGCGTGTCGCTCGGCAGCACCACGGCCGACGACCGCGTCACGCTGGAGCCGATCTACTGCCTCGGCCTGTGCGCGACCGCACCGTCCGCGATGCTCGACGGCCGGCTGATCGGTCGACTCGACCAGAAGCGCCTCGATGCATTGATCGTGGAGGCACAGCGATGAGCTTGCGTCTGTTCGTCTCACGTGACGCCGGTGCAATCGCCGTCGGCGCCGACGAAGTTGCCCTGGCGCTGGAGCAGTCCGCGGCCAAGCGCGGCGTGGCGATCGAGATCGTCCGGACCGGCTCGCGCGGGATGTACTGGCTAGAACCGCTGGTCGAGGTGGCGACGCCGCAGGGCCGGATCGCGTTCGGCCCGGTCACGGAATCCGATGTGCCATCCCTGCTCGATGCGCTCGCCACCAACACACCGCATCTGCTGCGGCTGGGCGCGACCGACGAGATCCCCTGGCTCAAGCGCCAGACCCGCCTCACCTTCGCCCGTTGCGGCGTGATCGACCCGCGCTCGCTCGACGACTACCGCGCTCATGGCGGCTACAAGGGGCTGGAGCGCGCATTGTCGCTCGGCACGGATGCGATCCTCGACGAAGTCGCCGCATCCGGCTTGCGCGGTCGCGGCGGCGCGGGCTTCCCGACCGGCATCAAGTGGAAGACCGTCGCGCAGGCCAGGGCCGACCGCAAGTTTATCGTCTGCAACGCCGACGAGGGCGACAGCGGCACCTTCGCCGACCGCATGATCATGGAAGGCGATCCCTTCCTGGTGATCGAGGGCATGACCATCGCCGGCCTCACCGTCGGCGCGACCAAGGGCTACATCTATATCCGCAGCGAATATCCGCATGCGGTGGAGGCGATGAATGCCGCCATCGAAGCCGCCAGGCGCGGCGGCTATCTCGGCGACAAGATCGGCGGTTCCACGTACAGCTTCGATCTCGAAGTCCGCGTCGGCGCCGGCGCCTATGTCTGCGGTGAGGAAACCTCGCTGCTGGAAAGCCTCGAAGGCCGGCGCGGCATCGTGCGCGCAAAGCCGCCACTGCCCGCGCATCACGGCTTGTTCGGCAAGCCGACCGTCATCAACAACGTACTGTCGTTCGCGGCCGTCCCCTTCATCCTCGCCGAAGGCGCAAAGACCTATGCCGATTACGGCATGGGCCGCTCGCGCGGCACGATGCCGATCCAGCTGGCCGGTAATCTCCGCTACGGCGGCCTGTTCGAAACCGCCTTCGGCGTGACGCTCGGCGAGCTCGTCGACGACATCGGCGGCGGCACGTTCACGGGCCGGCCGGTTCGCGCCGTGCAGGTCGGTGGTCCGCTCGGCGCCTATTTCCCGCGCGCGCTGTTCGACACGCCGTTCGACTACGAGGCCTTCGCCGCGCGCGACGGCCTGATCGGCCATGGCGGCATCGTCGTGTTCGACGACAGCGTCGACATGCGCAAGCAGGCGCGCTTCGCCATGGAGTTCTGCGCCGTCGAGTCATGCGGCAAGTGCACGCCCTGCCGGATCGGCTCGACCCGCGGCGTAGAGACCATCGAGAAGATCATCAACGGCGAGCGCGTGAGCGAAAATCTCGCGCTGGTCGAAGACCTCTGCAACACCATGAAATTCGGCTCGCTCTGCGCGCTCGGCGGCTTCACGCCCTATCCTGTGCTCAGCGCGTTGAAGCACTTCCGGGAGGATTTCGTCCCGGCGCCGACCACGCTTCAGGCCGCGGAATAGGAGAACGACAATGTCTCTGATCGAAGAAATCGACTTCGGCACACCGCGCTCCAAATCGGAAACGATGGTGACCCTGACCATCGACGGCAATGAGGTCACGGTGCCCGAGGGCACCTCAATCATGCGCGCCGCGATGGACGCGGGCCACCAGATCCCGAAGCTCTGCGCGACCGACATGGTCGATGCGTTCGGCTCCTGCCGTCTCTGCCTCGTCGAGGTCGAGGGCCGCGCCGGAACGCCGGCCTCCTGCACCACGCCCGTCATGAACGGTCTCGTCGTGCACACCCAGAGCGAGCGGCTGAAGAAGCTGCGCAAGGGTGTAATGGAGCTCTACATCTCCGATCATCCGCTCGACTGCCTCACTTGCGGCGCCAATGGCGACTGCGAGTTGCAGGACATGGCCGGCGCCGTCGGCCTGCGCGACGTGCGCTACGGCTATGAGGGCGAGAACCACGTCTTCGCCAAATCGGACGGCTGCTCCAACGACAATTGGATGCCGAAGGACGAGTCCAATCCCTACTTCACCTATGATCCCTCCAAGTGCATCGTCTGCTCGCGCTGCGTCCGCGCCTGCGAGGAGATGCAAGGCACCTTCGCGCTGACCATCTCCGGCCGCGGCTTCGACAGCCGCGTCTCGCCCGGCATGAGCGAGAGCTTCCTCGGCTCCGAATGCGTCTCCTGCGGCGCCTGCGTGCAGGCCTGCCCGACCGCGACGCTGACCGAAAAGTCCGTGATCGAGATCGGCCAGCCCGAGCACTCCGTGGTCACCACCTGCGCCTATTGCGGTGTCGGCTGCACCTTCAAGGCCGAGATGCGCGGCGAGGAAGTCGTGCGCATGGTGCCGTACAAGGACGGCAAGGCCAACCGCGGCCATTCCTGCGTCAAGGGCCGCTTCGCCTGGGGCTACACCAACCACGGCGAACGCATCCTCAATCCGATGATCCGCGAACGGATCGAGGATCCCTGGCGCGAAGTATCCTGGGACGAGGCGTTCTCGTTCGCGGCCGCCAAGATGCGCGGCATCCAGGAGAAATACGGCCGCGACGCCATCGGCGGCATCACCTCGTCCCGTTGCACCAACGAGGAAACCTATCTGGTGCAGAAGCTGATCCGCGCCGGCTTCGGCAACAACAATGTCGACACCTGTGCCCGCGTCTGCCATTCGCCGACCGGCTACGGCCTCGCCACCACCTTCGGCACGTCAGCCGGCACGCAGGATTTCGACTCGGTCGAGGACACCGACGTCGTCCTCGTGATCGGTGCCAATCCGGCCTCCGCTCATCCCGTGTTCGCGTCCCGCCTGAAGAAGCGGCTGCGCCAGGGCGCCAAGCTGATCGTGATCGATCCGCGCCGCACCGAGATGGTGGAAGCGCCCCACGTGAAAGCGCTGCACCTGCCCTTGATGCCCGGCACCAACGTCGCGGTCATGACGGCGCTGGCGCATGTCATCGTCACCGAAGGTCTCGTCAACGAGGCCTTCGTGCGCGAGCGCTGCGACTGGAGCGAGTTCGAGGAATGGGCGGCCTTCGTCGCACAACCCAAGAACAGCCCGGAAGCCACCGCCATCCTCACCGGCGTCGATCCGAAGGATTTGCGCGAAGCCGCGCGCACCTATGCGACCGGCGGCAACGGCGCGATCTATTACGGTCTCGGCGTCACCGAGCATAGCCAGGGCTCGACCACCGTGATCGCGATCGCCAACCTCGCGATGGCCACAGGCAATATCGGCCGTCCCGGCGTCGGCGTGAACCCGCTGCGCGGCCAGAACAACGTGCAGGGCTCCTGCGACATGGGCTCGTTCCCGCACGAGCTGCCCGGCTACCGCCACATCTCCGGCGACGCCGTGCGCGACCAGTTCGAAGCACTGTGGAACGTCAAGCTCAACCCCGAGCCGGGCCTGCGCATTCCCAACATGTTCGACGCCGCGGTCGAAGGCACCTTCATGGGCATCTATGTGCAGGGCGAGGACATTCTGCAGTCCGATCCCAACACCAAGCACGTGGTGGCTGCACTGTCCGCGATGGAATGCGTCATCGTCCACGACCTGTTCCTGAACGAGACCGCGAACTACGCCCATGTCTTCCTGCCTGGCTCGAGCTTCCTCGAGAAGGACGGCACCTTTACCAACGCCGAGCGCCGCATCCAGCGCGTTCGCAAGGTGATGACGCCGAAGAACGGCATGGCCGATTGGGAGGTCACCATCGGCCTCGCCAGGGCGATGGGCTTCGAGATGAAATACAGCCACCCTTCCGAGATCATGGATGAGATCGCGGCGCTGACGCCGACCTTCGCCGGCGTCTCCTACGCCAAGCTCGACGAGCTCGGCTCGGTGCAGTGGCCCTGCAACGAGAAGGCGCCGGAGGGGACGCCGGTGATGCATATCGACGGCTTCGTGCGCGGCAAGGGCAAGTTCGTCGTCACCGAATATGTCGCCACCGACGAACGCACCGGCCCGCGCTATCCGCTGCTGCTCACGACGGGCCGCATCCTCAGCCAGTACAATGTCGGCGCGCAGACGCGGCGCACAGAGAACGTGGTCTGGCACGCCGAGGACCGGCTGGAGATCCATCCACACGATGCCGAGCAGCGCGGCGTGCGCGACGGCGACTGGGTGCGGCTGAAGAGCCGCGCCGGCGAGACCACGCTGCGGGCCGAGATCACCGACCGCGTCGCGCCCGGCGTCGTCTACACCACCTTCCACCATCCGGACACGCAGGCCAACGTCATCACGACCGACTATTCGGACTGGGCGACCAACTGTCCGGAGTACAAGGTCACGGCGGTCGAGGTCTCGCCCTCGAACGGCCCGTCCGACTGGCAGAAGGCCTATGACGCGCAGGCGCGGCAGTCCCGCCGCATCGCGCCGGCCGAGGCCGCGGAGTAGCCGCATGCATGTCCCAGTCCAGGCGATCGACCGGGAGACCTGGCGCGACGGCGTCGCGTCGGAGGGCGTGCGGCTGATCCCGGAGGAGACGCCGCTGGCGCTGACTTACAATGGCGGCACCTATGCCGTCATGATGGGGACGCCACAGAACCTGGAAGATTTTGCCGTCGGATTCAGCTTGAGCGAAGGCATCGTCAAATCGGCCGACGACATCCGGTCGCTCGAAGTGGTCCGCCTCGACGATGGCATCGAGCTCAGGATGTGGCTGGCGGCGGAAGACGCCGCGCGCATCGGCGAGCGCCGTCGCCACGTCGCGGGACCCACCGGCTGCGGCATCTGCGGCATCGAGTCCATTGCCGAGGCCGTGCGCCCCGCAGCGGTCGTGCCGCACGGCCAGACCTTCACGCCCGAGCAGATCATGGCGGCGATGCAGGCGATCGCGCCGCTGCAATCGATCAATCTGCAGACCCGCGCGGTTCACGCCGCCGCGTTCTGGTCCCCTGCCGGCCACATCGTCGCGCTGCGCGAGGATGTCGGCCGCCACAATGCGCTGGACAAGCTCGCCGGCGCGCTGGCGCGCGGCCGCACCGACGCGCGCGGCGGCATGGTGCTGCTGACGAGCCGCGTCTCGGTCGAGATGGTGCAGAAGGCAGCCGCGATCGGCGCACCAGTGATGGTCGCGGTGTCCGCGCCGACCGCGCTCGCGGTGCGTACGGCGGAAGCCGCCGGCATCACCCTGATCGCGATCGCCCGGCAGGACGGATTCGAGATATTCACGCATGGCGCCCGGATCGCCGCTCGCCATGCCACGGAGGTTGCCGATGTCGCCTGACCGCCTGATCTACATGGCCAACCAGATCGGCAAGTTCTTCCAGAGCCAGGGCCACAATAAAGCCGTGCCGGGGATTGCCGAGCACATCAAGAAGTTCTGGGATCCCCGGATGAAGCGCGCGATCTTCGCCCATCTCGACGCCGGCGGCGCGGGCCTGGAGCCTGACGTCCGCGAGGCGCTCACCTCGCTGAAGGCGGCGTCCCTTCCAGCAGCGCCCTGAACACGCGCCGCACCTCGCTCTGCGTCTCCTTCACATGCGCCTCCAGCGAGGAAAAATCCGGCGCATCGCCGGCCCGCGCCATCACGCGCTGCAGATCGGTGCCGGCGGTTTCCGGCTTGAAGCGGTCGCTGACGCACAGCCGCAGGATCTGCGTGAGGTCGTGATAGAGCCGTGCGGCCGCACGCAAGATTTCGGTCTCCGATTGCGGAAGCACGCCGAGCCTGCAGGCGTTGTCGAGCACCTGCACCGTGCCGACGTCCAGAATTTCCGGCTTATCGTGCGCATGCACGAGCTGGAGATATTGCGCAATGAAGTCGATGTCGACCATGCCGCCGGCAGCGTATTTGAGATCCCAGCAATCGGCCTCGCCCTTCTCCTGGGCGATCGCACGCCGCATGTCGGCGACGTCGTTGGCGGTGATTCCGGGATCGCGGCGGCGGGTCAGGACATCGCGGATGACGCGCTCGATCCGCATCCGGAATTCCGGCGAAGCCGACACCACGCGGGCGCGTGTGAGCGCCATGTGCTCCCAGGTCCAGGCCTCGTTGGCCTGATAATCCGCGAACGAGACCAGACTCGAGGCGACGGGACCGGCGCGGCCTGAAGGACGCAGCCGCATGTCGATCTCGTAGAGCACGCCGTAATTGGTGCGGGTCGTGAAGGCGCTGATCAGGCGCTGGGTGAAGCGGGCGAAATAATGCGCGCCCTGAAGCGATTTCGGCCCGTCGGAGTCCGGATGGTCGCCGTCGAAATCGTAGAGCAGGATCAGGTCGAGATCGGACGAGGCCGTCATCTCGCGGCTGCCGAGCCGGCCCATCGCGATGATCGCGGTCTCTTGTCCCTTGATGCGGCCGTGCTGGGCGGCAAAGCGGTCGGCAACGAGGCCGTGCACGGTGTGGACGATGCCCTCGGCGACATCAGCGAAGGCCGTGCTCGCCTGCTGCGCCGAGACGGTGCCGGAGAGAATCCGCGTGCCGATCAGAAACAGGCTCTCCTGCCCGAACAGGCGCAGGCGATCGAGGAACTCTTCGTAAGAGCCGGCGTCCTGCACGGTCGCGGCCAACCGTCCCGACAATTCCTGCCTGTCCGGCATGGCGCCGAAGAAGCGCGGGTCGATCAGGCCGTCCATCAGCTGCGGCTGCCGCGCCAGCATCTCGCCGAGCCGGGGCGCTGCGCCCAGCACCAGCGCGACCAGTGCGACGAGATCGCGGTTCTGCCCGAGCAGCGTGATCAGCCGGCCGCCGCGCTGGAGCGCCCCGAGGAAATCATCGAACGCCACGACGGCGCGATCCGGCTCCTCGGCATGGGCGAGGCCGTCGATCAGGGCAGGAACGAACTCGACGAAGGCGTTTCGCGTCGCCTCATTGCGGAATACGCGATAGTCGCCGGTGATCCAGTCGCACACCGTCTGCGCAACGGCGGCCGGCTTCTTGAAGCCGAGCGTTGCAAGGTGCTGGAGCAGGCGCGGATCGTCGGGACCGGCACTGTAGTCGAGCGCCGGCAGCTTGGCCGTGCCGGTCGGATCGTCGCCCTCGAACAGTTTTTCATAGTGCCCCTGCACGATCTCGAGCTGCCGCAGCAGGTCGGTCGCAAAGGCTTCGCGATCCGGATAGCCGAAGAAGCGCGCAAAACGCTCGACCGCCTCCTTGTCCTCGGGCAGCGCGTGGGTCTGCTCGTCGGCGATCATCTGGAGGCGATGCTCGACCCGGCGCAGGAATTCATACGCAATGGCGAGCTCGTCGCGCGCAACTGGCGTGATCCAGTTGCTGGAGGCGAGAATGTCGAGCGCCTTCAGCGTCGGCCGCACCCGCAATTCCGGATGGCGGCCGCCGGCGATCAATTGCTGGGTCTGCGCGAAGAACTCGATCTCGCGGATGCCGCCGCGGCCGACCTTGACGTTGTGCCCCTCCACCGCGACCTCGCTCTGGCCGCGATAGGTCTGCATCTGTCGCTTCATGTCGTGGACGTCGGCGAGCGCGGCGAAGTCGAGATGCTTGCGCCAGACGAACGGGGCGATCTCTGCGAGCAAAGCTTCGCCCGCTTTGGCGTCGCCGGCACAGGCCCGCGCCTTGATCATCGCGGCGCGCTCCCAGGTGCGCCCCTCCCGCTCATAATAGTTCAGCGCGGCGTCCCTGGAGATCGCCACCTGCGTCGAGGACGGATCGGGCCGCAGGCGCAGATCGACGCGGAACACATAGCCGTCATAGGTGCGCTGCTGCAGGATGCGCGCCATGCCCTGCGTCACCCGCACGAAGAACGGTTGCGGCTCGATGTCCGCCGCCAGCGTCGTCGAATCGGGATCGAAGAACACGATGAGATCGATGTCGCTGGAATAGTTCAGCTCGCCCGCGCCCATCTTGCCCATCGCCAGCACGATCAGCCCGCAGCCCTCTTCGGGCGCCTCGGGATTGGGCGGCGAGAGCTTGCCACGTGCGGCTTCCTGCCGCAGCAGGTATTGGAGCGCCGCCTGCACCGAGGACACCGCGACATCGGTCAGCGCCGCCGTCACCCGCATCACCGGCCAGACCCCGCCGATGTCGCACAGAGCGGTGAGAAGCGCCGCCTCGGCCTTCATGCGGCGGAGCAGCCGCATCACCTCGGCTTCATCCGTCGCGGCCAGTACCCCGCCCCTCGCCTCCGCGATCAACGCAGGCAGATGCGTATCCGGATCGCATTCGAGCAGCCGGATCAGGCGCAGCGGCTCAGAGCGCACCAGATCGAACAAATAAGGCGAGAATTCCGCGATACCGGTCAGGATATCCCGCGCGAAGGGATGAGCCAGCAACGCTTCGAGACGGGCCAATTGCGCCGGCTCGAGCTCGGCCAGCCAATTGTCAAAACGTCGTTCGTCGGTTGTGGAAGCGGCAATATGGGGAGCCTCCGCGAAGCGTGCGGCGAGGCTCTCACCATGCTTGTCCGCGTTTCCCGGCGCGGAGTGGTTCATGCCACCTTCTGTGGCACATCCGGTATTGGCGGAGCAACCCTGTCGCCGGCCCCGGCGCGCGCGGGCAGCACCAGCGTGGCGACGAGACCGGGCTGGGCATCGCCCAGCTTCAACTCACCGCCATGCAATGTCGCAACCGCCGAGGCGAGGCTGAGACCGAGGCCGGAGCCCGGCAGCGTGCGGCTCGCTTCCAGCCTCACGAATCGTTCGACGGCATGCGCGCGGTCGGCCTCGGGGATGCCGGGACCGCGATCGGTGACGCTGAGCAGCACCTTGTCGCCATCGCGCCTGGCTTCGATCGTGATCGGGCGAGCGTCCATGCTGACCACGGTTCCGCCGGTCTGTGCGACCGGCTTGCCGTATTTGATCGCATTCTCGACCAGATTGGCGAGCGCCTGGCTGACCAATTCGCGATTGGCGTGAACCGGTGTCGGCTCGGCCTTGACCTTCAACGTCATGCCGTCGTCCTCGGCGAGCGGCTCGTAGAGCTCGTGGATGCCACCGGCGACCTCGGCCGCGTCGAAATCATCCATGTTGCCGCGCGCCTGTCCGGACTCGGCGCGCGCGATCATCAGCAACGCGTTGAAGGTGCGGATCAGACCGTCGGATTCCTCGATGGTCCGCTCCAGCGCCGCCCGGTAATCGGCTTCACAGCCGGATTTCGCCAGCGCCTCCTCGGCGCGGTTGCGCAGGCGCGTCAGCGGCGTCTTGAGGTCGTGGGCGATGTTGTCGGAGACCTCCTTCAGGCCAGCCATCAGCGCCTCGATCCGCTCCAGCATGGCATTGAGGTTTTCGGCAAGACGATCGAGCTCGTCACCGCTACGCCCCACGGGAAGACGCCCGCTGAGATCGCCGGTCATGATGCGCTGCGCAGTCCCGGTCATGGCGTCGATGCGCCGGAGCACGCGGCGCGCGACGAAGATGCCACCGCCGAGACCGAGCACGACGACGATCAGGATCGACCATTGCGCCGCCTTGGCGACGATGCCGAACAGGCGACGCCGCTCGGCGAGGTCGCGGCCGATCAGAAGCCGGAAGCCGTTTTCCAGTTCGGTGACACGCACCAGCGCACGATGGTCGCGGTCGTCGGCGTCCTCGATCCGCCGGTAGGCGGTCTCCGACCAGCCGCGCGTCGCCATCACGCCGGGCGCCAGCGAGCCGACATTGCCGGCGATCGCCTGCCCGGTCGGCGTGGTCACGAGATAAAGGTTGGCCCCCGGCCGCAGCGCCCGATACTCGATCGCCAGCACCAGGCCGCGCAGGCCGCGGCGGCCGTAGATCTCGGAAATCTCCGAGGTCTCGGCATTGACCGTCTGCGTGATTTCCTCGGTGATCAGCCGTCGCGTATTCCAGGCGAAATAGGCCAGCAGCGAGGCCGCGAACATCGCGAACAACAGCAGGTAGACCAGCGTCAGCCGGAACGCCGTGGTGCGGACGAGTTTACCGAATGCCGTCACGGATCATGTATCCGGCGCCGCGGATCGTGTGCAGCAGCGGGCGCTCGAAGCCCTTGTCGATCTTGGAGCGCAGCCGCGAAATGTGCACGTCGATCACGTTGGTCTGCGGATCGAAATGATAGTCCCAGACGTTCTCGAGCAGCATGGTGCGGGTCACCACCTGGCCGGCATGCTTCATCAGATATTCGAGCAGGCGGAATTCGCGCGGCTGCAGCGTCAGCTCGTCCTTGCCGCGGGCGACGCGGTGCGAGAGCCGGTCGAGCTCGAGATCGCCGACGCGGTAGAGCGTGTCCTCGGCCGGACCGCCGCGGCGGCGCGACAGCACCTCGACCCGAGCCAGCAGCTCGGCGAAGGAATAGGGTTTCGGCAGATAGTCGTCGCCGCCGGCGCGCAGGCCCTTGATGCGGTCGTCGACCTGTCCGAGCGCGGAGAGAATCAGCACCGGCGTGGTGTTGTCCTGGTCGCGCAGCGCGCCGATCAGCGACAGGCCGTCGCGCTTGGGCAGCATGCGATCGACCACCAGCACGTCGTAATCGCCGTTTTCGGCCATAGCGAGGCCTTCCTCGCCGTCGCTGGCGTGGTCGGCAATGTGTCCGACTTCGCGAAATGCCTTCACGAGGTAATCGGCGGATTCGCGGTCGTCTTCAATGATGAGGAGGCGCATCGTGCGTTCGGCGGCGGTCAAGGAGGTCAACCTTCTCTAAACATGGCGCGAGCGGCAATCGCATGCAAGCCGAGTGGGAGACTCTGGCATCGAGAAAAAGGCGGGCGGTGAAGCTGGGGGGACTTCACCGCCCTAGGCCTTCCGACGGAGGGGGGCGTAATTCCACCGGAAGGTAGACTGGGGAAGCGAACGTTGCGCTGCTTCCCCGAAGGGCGCCGTCGGCGGGGGCGACTGATGCCGGCGACACCCTTCATCTCGTGGGCCTCCTGAAGCCTCAGCCCTGGTCAGCCCTTGGCGAGGGGCACCGCGACGAAGCGCGACTGGCCGCCGCTCTTCACGCGCATCAGGACGCTGTTCTTGTTGTCGGTCCGCGCCGCGGTGATGGCCTCGCGGACGTCGCCGGCGGTGGCCACGCTCTTGCCGCCGACTTCGAGAATCACGTCGCCTTCCTTGAAGCCGCGTTCGGCCGCGGCGCTCTTCGGATCGACTTCGGTCACCACGACGCCTTCCTTGCCGGCGCCGGCCACCGAATTGGCGGGGGCAACGGTCATGCCGAGCTTGGGCACGTCGGTGCCCTTGCTCGCACCCTTGCCGCTGTCATTGTCGTTGTCCGCCTTGGCCTCGACCGTATTCGGCAATTGGCCGAGCGTCATGTTCACGACCTTGTCCTGGCCCTTATGCAGCACGTTGAGCTTCACGGTCGCGCCGGGCGCCATGCCGCCGATGGTGCGGGCAAGCTCACGGGCGTCCTTGACCGTCTCGCCGTTGACCGCCGTAATCACGTCACCGGACTCGATGCCGGCCTTCGCGGCCGGACCGTTGGCCTGCGGCTCCGCCACCAGCGCGCCTTCGGCCTTCTTCATGCCGAGGCTGTCGGCGATATCGGAGGTCACGGGCTGGATCTGCACGCCGATCCAGCCGCGGCTGACCGAGCCCTTGTCCTTGAGCTGGGCGACCACGCTCTTCACGGTGCTCGCCGGAATCGAGAACGCGATGCCGACGCTGCCGCCGGAGGGCGAATAGATCGCCGTGTTGACGCCCATCACCTCGCCGTTGGTGTCGAAAGCCGGACCGCCGGAATTGCCCTTGTTCACGGGCGCGTCGATCTGAATGAAATCGTCATAGGGACCGTTGCCGATGTCGCGGCCGCTGGCCGAGACGATGCCGGCAGTCACGGTGCCGCCGAGGCCGAACGGATTGCCGACCGCGAGCACCCAGTCGCCGATCCGCGGCTTGGCGTCGGCAAGCTTGGCGAACGGGAAGTTCGAGCCGCCCTCGACCTTGATCAGCGCGAGGTCGGTGCGCTGGTCGGTGCCGATCACCTTGGCGCTGTAGGTCTTGCCGTCGTCGGTGGTCACCTCGACCTTGTCGGCGCCGTCGACCACGTGGTTGTTGGTCACCGCATAACCGTCAGCCGAGATGAAGAAGCCGGAGCCCTGGCCCTGCACGACACGGCCACGGCCGCCCTTCGCGCCAGGGAAGCCGTCCGGACCGCCGAAACGGCGGAAGAAGCGCTCCATTGGCGAGCCCGGCTGGAACGGCGAGGAGGAATCATCGCCGTCATCGTTGCTCGCAGTCTTCTCCTTGATGTTGACCTTCACCGAGATCACCGACGGCTTCACGCGCTCGACGACGTCGGCGAACCCGACCGGACGCTCGACCTTGCGAACCTCGTTGTTGACCTGCGCATGGGCCGGGGTCGAGAACAGGTCGGCCGGCGATGTCGACGGGCTGAAGCCATAGACGGCTGCGCCGAGACCGGCGACGACCGAGGCCATCAGCGCGAACCTCCGCGCGGAGAACACCGACCGGCGCGGCTGCCGGAAGGACGGAAGGTTCGAGAGGTCGATACGGTCGGACATGCAGATCTCCAGGGCCTTGAAATCCATTTGGTGCCTGACGGCGGCACCTTACGGTCCTGAAGATGGGGGCTCCCGCCTTACCGCGCGCTGGCGGCGGGGTTAAACTTTTGTAATGAAGGGTGTCGCGGATGCGGCAGTTTAGCGCAGCCGAAAATCGTGATCTGACAGGAACTTAACCACCGTTCCCTCACGGCGTAGCAGGCGCCTTTGTTGGCGCGCTCAGCTCGCTCTGACGCTGACGATGAACTCGTCGACTTCGCGCTTCAAGGTGGCGGCCTGCTGCGACAGATCGACCGCCGAATCCCGCGCCTCGGCGGCCATGCGGCCAGTCTCCGCCGACGTCGAGGTGATCTGGACGATATGGTTGGAGACGTCGAGCGTGCCGTGCGCGGCGTTCTGGGCGCTGCGCGTGATCTCCTGCGTGGCGTTGCGCTGCTGGGCGGTGTCGATCTCGATGCCGGACATGATGGACGAGATCTCCGACAGCGTCTTGGAGATGCCGTCGATCGCGCCGCGCGTCTCCGCGGTGATGCCCTGTATGCTGGCGACATGGGAGGTGATTTCCTCCGTCGCCTTGCTGGTCTGGTGCGCCAGATTCTTCACCTCGGAGGCGACCACCGCAAACCCCTTGCCTGCCTCCCCTGCCCGCGCCGCCTCGATGGTGGCGTTCAGCGCCAGGAGATTGGTCTGCGATGCGATCGCCTGCACCAGCTGCACGACCTCGCCGATCTTGTCGGCGGCATCCGACAGCGTGTGGATGGTGTCGCGGCTCTTCTCCGCCTGGGACGCCGCGCCCTCGGCGCGCTGGGTCGCGTCGGTGACGCGACGGCTGATCGTGCCGATCGAATTCGTCATCTCCTCGGCCGAGCCCGCGACCGTCTGCACGCTGGCGCTGGCCTGGCTCGCCGCGCTTGCGACCGCATTGGCCTTGGTGCTGGTGTCGTTGGCCGTCCGCGACAACGTCTCGGCGTTGCTCTTCAGATGCACCGCCGATGAGGCCACGCTGTCGACGACGCTGGCGACGAGATCGTTGAAGCGCTTGATCCGCTCGTCCAGGAAATTCGACCGCTCGGCCTGGTGCTGGGTTTCCTGCAGCTGCTGCTCAGTGAGGTGGCGCCGCTCGAGCCCGTTGGTCTTGAAGACTTCCAGCGCACCGGCGAGCAGGCCGATCTCGTTGGTGCGGCCGAGCCCCGGAACCGGTGTCTGGAATTTCTGGTCGGCGACCTCGCGCATGGCGTGCACGATCGCCGCCAGCGGACTGAGGATGCCGTTGCGCACGGCGAACCAGGTGGTGAGGCAGATCGCGACGGCAACGACGGCGATCACGCCGCAGGCCATCAGGAAATAGGAGAACGCGGCCTGCGCCTGCTGATAGATCTGCATGGCGTGATCGCGCGCGGGGCCACTGAGTGCGGCGAAGTCCGAGGACAGGCTGGTGATCTCGTTGTTGAGATAGAGCACCGCGATGAAGCCGGTACCACCGCCGATGCCCAGCAGAAACAACAATGCAGCGACGACGGCGCCGACCAGGAAGCGGATCGTCAGATTGCTGTTCGCGAACATCAGAAGGACTCAGAGTCTGGAGACAAGGCTCGCGACAAGCTTCCAGACAAAGGTCAAAATTGCATGAACCGGGCGGGGTTGGCCGTAGCACTACCGAGCGCGAACGATGCCCACGAGCTCACGGAGATTTTGGCTCGTCCGACATCAGGGCCGCGAGCCGCGCCTGCTCATCGGACGTAAGTGGCGGCGCTGGTACATCTGCACCACTGCGCGCGCGACGCCGGATTTGCAGCCACAGCGCCAGGCCGCCGCCGATCAGCAGCGACGGCCCGAGCAGCCACAGCAGCAGGGTCTGACGCTCGAAGCGTGGCTTCAGCAGCACGAACTCGCCATAGCGCGCGACCAGGAAGTCGAGCACCTGCGAGTTGCTGTCGCCGGCGCCGATGCGCTCGCGCACCAAGAGCCGCAGATCACGCGCCAGCGGCGCGTCGGAATCGTCGATCGACTGGTTCTGGCAGACCATGCAGCGCAGCTCGCGCGACAGCTCGCGCGCACGGGCTTCCTTGGCCGGATCCGGCATGATCTCGTCGGGCTGCACCGCATGAGCCGCAGGCAAGGCCAGCAGCATCAGCAGGGTGAACGCGGCCATCATCCGGCGCATCGGATCACTCCGCCGGCTGGAGGCGCTGCTTGGCCCGCGCCGGCTTCGGCGCGCCGACCCGCAGGCGCCGGTCGGACAACGACAACACGCCGCCGAACGCCATCAGCACCGGCCCCCACCAGATCAAGAGCACCATCGGCTTGTAATAGATGCGCACGGCGATGGCGCCTTCGGCATTGGCTTCGCCGAGCGAAATGTAGAGCTGGCTCGCGCCGCGCGTCAGCAGCGCGGCCTCGGTGGTCGAAGAGCCGCGGGTGGTGAAGCTGCGCTTGGAGGGCGTCATGACGCTGAGCGGCTTGCCGTCGAGGCTGACGTTGAACTCGGCGATCATCTCGCGATAGTTCGGGCCTTGACGCTGCAGCACCCCGTCGAGCTTCACGTCAAAGCCGGCGATGTGGGCGACGTCGTTCTGCTTCATGGTCGCGATGTGTTCGCTGTTCCAGGTGGTCTCGCAGACGATCCCGATCAGCGCCACGCCGAGGCCGGCATGCGCAAGCGCTGAGCCCCAGGCCGAGCGCGGCAGGCCGCGGGCCCGGTGCAACACCGTCGCGAACGGCAGCCGCACGAGGCCGGTGCGTTCGACGATGTCGGTGACCGCGCCGGCGATGACGAAGACGCCGAGCCCGATCGCGAGTGGCGCCAGCGCGCTGCCCCCGCTCGCCCAGCCCCAGGCGATGGCGACGGCGACGAGCCCGGCGACGCCCGCAGCGAGCAGACGCTGCGTCACGCCAAGCAGATCGCCGCGCTTCCACGCCAGCATCGGCCCGAACGGCACCGCCAGCAGAAGCAGGGTGAACAGCGGCGCGAAGGTGAGATTGTAGAAGGGCGCGCCGACCGACATCTTGAAGTCGGCGAGCATCTCCATCGCCAGCGGATAGAGCGTGCCGAACAGCACGACCGCGCAGGCAACCGTGAGCAGCAGATTGTTCAGCACGAGCGCCCCCTCGCGCGAGATCGGCGCGAACAGGCCGCCCTGCTTCAACGACGTGGCGCGGCCCGCGAACAGCGCCAGGCTGCCGCCGATGAACAGGCAAAGGATCAGCAGAATGAACACGCCGCGGGTGGGATCGGTGGCGAAGGCGTGCACCGAGGTGATGACGCCCGAGCGCACCAGGAAGGTGCCGAGCAGCGACAGCGAGAAGGTCAGGATCGATAGCAGAATGGTCCAGACCTTCAGCGCGTTGCGTTTCTCCATCACCAGGGCCGAATGCAGCAGCGCGGTGCCGGAGAGCCACGGCATCAGCGAGGCGTTCTCGACCGGATCCCAGAACCACCAGCCGCCCCAGCCGAGCTCGTAATAGGCCCAGTACGATCCCATGGCGATGCCGAGCGTGAGGAATATCCAGGCGACCAGCGTCCACGGCCGCACCCAGCGCGCCCAGGCCGCATCGATCCGGCCCTCCATCAGCGCCGCGATTGCGAAGGAGAACGAGATCGAGAAGCCGACATAGCCGAGATAGAGCATCGGCGGATGCACGGCGAGCCCGATGTCCTGGAGCACCGGATTGAGATCGCGCCCCTCTATCGGCGGATTCGCGATACGCAGGAACGGGTTCGATGTCACGAGGATGAACAGATAGAAGGCGCTGGCGACCCACGCCTGCACGGCAAGCACGTGGGCCCGCAGCGACAGCGGCAGATTGTTGCCGAACGCGGCGACCAGCCCGCCGAACAGTGCGAGGATCGACACCCACAACAGCATCGAGCCTTCATGGTTTCCCCACACGCCGGTGATCTTGTAGAGCAGCGGCTTCATCGAATGGGAGTTTTCGTAGACATTGGCGACGGAGAAGTCCGAGTTCACGTGCAGCATCACGAGAGCGACGAACGAGGCACCGACGAACAGCAGCTGCGCCAGCGCCGTGGAGCGCGCCACATTCATCAGTGCAACATCGTTCAGGCGCGCGCCGATCAGGGGCACGATTGACTGGATCAGTGCGAGCCCAAGCGCCAGCACCAGCGCGTAATGTCCGGATTCTGCGATCACCGCATTGCTCCCTGCGCATTGCCCTGCGCGGTCGTCGCCGCGGGCTTGCCCGCGTCGGACGTCTTATTGCTGTCAGAAGGCTTGCCGCCGTAATCGTCCTTCCAGTGCCCCTGTTTCTTCAGGGCATCGGCGACGTCCTTGGGCATGTAAGTCTCGTCGTGCTTGGCAAGCACGGTATCGGCCTTGAACACGCCATGGGCATCGAGCGCGCCCTCGGCGACGACGCCCTGCCCCTCGCGAAACAGGTCGGGCAGGATGCCCTTGTAGGCCACCGGCAGCTTGGCATTGCCGTCGGCGACCTCGAAGGTCACCGCGAGATTGTCGCCGCGCTGGAGCGAGCCGGGCTGCACCAGCCCGCCGAGGCGAAACCGCTTGCCGGGTTCGACGTGCTTCTCGGCGACCATGCTCGGTGTCGAAAAGAACACGATGGAGTCGCGAAGTGCGTTGAGCACCAGCGCGGCCGCGAGCGCGAGCACGGCGAGCGAGCCGCCGATGATGGTCATACGTCGCTGCTTGCGCGTCATGGCGTATCCGTTCTCCGCTGCTCTCGTCCCGACATCGTCATCCGCCGAGCCCGAGAGTCCTGAGGCCATCGTTGAGCTGGCGCAGCCGCTCGGCGTCGCTGGCAACCGCCTGCCGGGCATCGGCCGATGCTCCCACGGCCTTGTCGCGCTCGCCCATTACCAGATAGGCGCGCACCAGTCGCAGCCATCCATCGACGTCGTCGCCGTTCTGCTTCAAGCGGGTGGCCAGACGATCGACCATTCCGCGCACCATCGCGTTGCGATCGCCTTCGGCCATGTCCTTGGAAGCGGCGATCGTCTCATCCGACAACGCCGGCATCGTCCCGCCGCCGACCCGCACCAGCGAGGACTGCACCAAGGCACGCCACGGCGCATCCGAGGGCGCTTTCGCGAGCAGCGCGCGCCAGATCGTGGCTGCATCGTCCTTGCGGCCGTCCTGCTCGGCGGCGAGGCCGAGGAAGTAGTTCGCCTTGGGATCGTCCGCGTTCAGGGCACGTGCACGCTCGAATTCCGTCTTGGCCTCGACGGTCACCACACCGCCGGCGGCAGCCGAGATTGCTTCGCCGAGATCGGACCGGCGTTCCGCGCTCTCGCCATTGTAGGTGAGCGAGTTGCGATAGGCGCGCACCGCATCGTCGAAACGGCCAAGCCGCTCCAGCACCGGCGCGAGCACGTTCCAGCCGCGCCCGTCGGTGGGATTCTTCTCCAGATGTTGCTGGACCTGCACCACGAGGTTCTCGAGCGACTGCGCCACGCCGGACCCGGATCCGCGCTCGCGCTCCGCCAGGGGAAAATCCTGAAGCCGAGGCGAGCCAAGTGGCATGTAGACGCCGATCGCAACGAGCGGCAGGCCGGCGAGCGCCACCACAGCTGCCGCGCGGCGCCATTTGAGATTCGATTTCGGGGCCATGGCCGGATTGATGGCGGGCTCGCTGGCGGTCGCGGCGAGCAGCCTGCGGCTGATCTCGACGCGCGCAGCCTCGGCATCCGGCGCGGGAATCATGCCTGCGGCGAGATCACGTTCGACCTCGGCCAACTGGTCCTTGTAAACAGCGACCTCGCTGCCCTGGTCTTGCGCGCGTCCATTGCGCCCAAGCGGCCAGAGCACGGCGAAAATCGCCGCGACCGTCATCAGCGCGAACACGAACCACAGCGTCATCTGGCAAACTTCCGGCAGCGCACGAACCGCGCCCATAGGTGGCTTTACACCACAGCCGGACGATGCGGCAATTGACAATTGTCAATTTGACGCGACCGCGCGCGGTCTTGAAACGGTGAAAATCCAACGGCTTAGCCGATTTCGAAGTCCGTGCTTTGCGCGGCGTCCTCGCCATGCCCATTGAAGGCCTTCAGGAAGTATGTTCCCGGCTTGATCGCATCAGGCAATCTGATGCGCAGCGCTCCGACCGGAACCGGAGAGGCAACCCTCGTGGTTGTCTCGGACAGTTGCCGACCGCTTGCCTTCTCGACCAGCACCACTTTGGCACCGACCATCAGTCTTTGATACTTGGCAACGACGACGCGGTTCTCGATTTCGATGGAGCTGATAACGGGTTTCATGCGCCCACAAATAGAAATTCCCCGGACTTGCACGGGGACCGTACGGCGCGCCATCCGGATGGTCAACCATAAATTGTGATCGCGAAATATGCGCCTGGATCAGCTTGCGCGCGACGATTTGCGCTCGCCGGTCGCTGCGTTTTCCGCGGCCCGGCTCATCAACGAGGCATAATCATCGCCAAACAGCACCTGGCAGAAGCGAATCGCGGCCTGCACCTGCTGCTGCCTGTAGGTGCGGACCTTGTGATCGGCCGCGCGCAGCGACTGCACCAGCTGCTCGGTCGAGCGCTCGACATATTGCTGGAGGTCGGAATAGGTGCGCAGCGTCACCTCGTTGATCGCAAGCTCGCTGGCGTAGTTGCGGCAGGTCGCGACGAAATCGATCAGCGCCGCGGTTTCCTCCACCTCGGTGCGGTCGATCCGCGCTCCCGGCGGAATGTCCTTCTCGGGGCGCTGGCGCAGGATGCGGCGAACGCGGCCGGGAACGCTGTCGATCTCCGATTGCAGCGCATTGGAGATGTCGGCCCGGATCGAGGTCAACTGCTTGCCCCAGGCGGAATCGTTACGCAGGTCGAGCTCGGTGCGTAGGCCGCGCACGCCGTCGTGCAACGCCTTGAGGTTGCCGGCAACGTTGTCGAAATGGCCGCGCTTGATGTCGATGCGCAGGGCGGCGGCAACACAGGACAGATCGTGCAGCGCCATCGTGACGGCAACGCCGTAGGGCGTCGCCGCGACACGGATCTCGTCGTCGGACGCTGCAATCTTGATGGCGAGGCGGATGATCTGCCACGGCGCGGTCATCCGTTGCACCACGATCGAGAGCGCGAACGGCAGCATCTGCGGCGTCTGCAGGACCGGAATGTTGAGCGCCGACGTCACCGAGACGATCTGGGAATCGCCGAAGGCGCGCAGAGTGCGCGGCAATTTCTCGTTCAGGCTGGCGATGGCCTCCCGGACCTGAAGCACCGCTCCGATCGAATAGAGGTCCTCGATCACGTTGGGCGGGCCGACGCGGGCGAGCGCGCGCGACTTGTCGCCGCCACCGGGACCGGTCAGCTCGAAAATGGCATCCGCAGCGACCGCCTGGAGCTTCTGCGCGAGGGCCTCGACCTGCCCCGCACTATCGGCGGGCATGCGCGCCAGCGCGGCCTCGAACTCGTTCACCTTGTCCGGCGCACCATCGCGGCCCAGCCATTGCCAGATCGGCTGCAGCGAGGTGCGGCGGATCTGGCCGACCCGCAGCGGGACGCCGGCCTCGATCAGGAACGGTTCCAGCGCCTGGAACAGCAGCCGCGACAGATCGTCCGTGCGCGGCGGCGGGGCTTCATCGGCTTCCGACTTGCGGACGATCTTGCGCAGCTGCTCGAGCACCAGGGTCGCGACAGCCGTATCCTGGCCGCGCTCCAGCGCGCGCTCGAACTCCCGCATCAGCAGCGCCTGCGCCTGCGGCGGGAGCTGCGCGAGATATTCCCTCAGCCGCTCGATCGATGTCTGGCTCATGCGCCCGGGTTATGCACGGTAAAATGGCGGACATGGGATGGGTCCAGCGTGATCATAGGAGTCCCCCACTTAAGAAGCCGTTTAGCAAGTGTGGCCGAATCCAGCCGGTTTGCTGCGGCCGGGCATCGGCGAGGAGGGAATAACCTCGTCGGAACAATGGATTATACGCCCGGAAGGACCAGTTCGGCGCGCAGGCCGCCGGTCGGCGCACCACTGAGCGAGAGGCTGCCGCCATAGAGCGCGGCGAGGTCGGTCACGATCGACAGCCCCAGCCCCGACCCGGGCTTGGACTCGTCGAGCCGCTGGCCGCGCCGCGAGACCTGTGCGCGCTCCGCTTCCGACAGGCCGCGGCCATCGTCATCGACGATGATCCGCAGCCGCGGGCCCACCCCGTGCTGCGGCGGCGCTTCGACGAGGACCTCGATGAAGACGCGCGAGGCCGCCCATTTGCAGGCGTTGTCGACGAGATTGCCGACCATCTCCTCCAGATCCTGGCGCTCGCCGCGAAATTTTGCCGACGGATCGGCCTTGGCTTCGACAGCGATGCCGCGATCGCGATGAATCTTCTCCATGGTCCGCCGCAATGCCTCGATGGCGGGCGCCACCTCGGTCACGGTCGCGACCACCGAGACCCGCGCTGCGATGCGCGCACGCTCCAGATGATGCGCGACCTGGTCGCGCATCACGTCGGCCTGCTCCATCACCTTGGCCGCGAACGGTTCCGCGGCGTGGGCGCCGGCCTCGTTGACGATGACCGAGAGCGGCGTCTTGATCGCATGGGCGAGATTGCCGACATGAGTGCGCGCGCGCTCGACGATCTCGCGATTGGCATCGATCAGCGCGTTGGTCTCGCGCGCCAATGGCGCGATCTCGACCGGGAATTCGCCCTCCAGCCGCTCCGCCCGCCCGGAGCGGATGTCGGCAATCGACTCCGAGATGCGCTTGAGCGGCGCGAGGCCGAAGCGGACCTGGAACACGGTCGTCAGCAGCAGCACGATGCCGAGCGCAGTGAAGGTGCCGCCGAGATAATAGTCGAAGCTCCGGGTCTCGTCGAAAATCTCGGTGTCGTCGCCGGCGACGCTGACGAGAAACTTGCCGTCGGCGCCAAGATCGACGGGCCGCTCGACCATGCGCAGGTTCTGGCCTTCGGGACCATCGACATAAGCGAGCCGGATGCCGGCGGCGGTGAGCTCGGTGCCCTGCTCTTCCAGCTTCGGCAGCTTCTTGTCCCAGAGCGAACGCGAGGAGCGCACCTCCGGCTTCTCGGTACCGGTCCGCGTGATCTGCCAGTACCAGCCCGACAGCGGCAGCTCGAACAGCGGCTCGCCCAGCGACTGGAACTGGCGATCCGGCGGCTCGTCGGGGGTCGCAACCTCGGCGATCAGGGTGCGGAGATAGAGATTGAGCCGGCGGTCGAAGGCGCGCTCGGTGGCGTTCTTGTAAACCGACGACAGCACCACACCGGTGATGGCCAGGATCACCACGAGCCAGGCGGTCGCCGACAGGAACAGTCGGTTGGCAAGCGAACTAGCGGCCATCGGAACGATCCCGAGAGGCACAGGATGGCAGGGCGTCGGAGGTCATGACCGGACCAAGGCCCCTGTCGCGCTGCCCGTCAAGCCCCGGAACGGCTCAGGCGGCCGGCGGGGTCAGGAGATAGCCGAGGCCGCGTACGGTCTGGATGATGTCGACGTCGAGCTTCTTGCGGATGCGGCCGACGAACACCTCGATGGTGTTGGAGTCGCGGTCGAAATCCTGGTCGTAGAGGTGCTCGACCAGCTCGGTGCGCGACACGACGCGGCCCGAATGGTGCATCAGGTAGGCCAGAAGCCGATATTCGTGCGAGGTCATCTTCACCGGATTGCCGGAGACGCTGACGCGGCCGGTCCTGGTGTCGAGCGTGACGGGGCCGCAGCTGAGCTCGCTCTGGGCATGGCCGGTCGAACGGCGCAGCAGCGCGCGGATGCGCGCCAGCACCTCCTCCAGATGGAACGGCTTTGCCACATAGTCGTCGGCGCCGGCATCGAAGCCCTGCACCTTGTCGCTCCAGCGGTCGCGCGCGGTGAGGATCAGGACCGGCATGGTGCGGCCGTTGCGGCGCCAGGCCTCCAGCACCGAAATGCCGTCCTTCTTGGGCAGGCCGATGTCGAGCACGACGGCGTCATAAGGCTCGTTGTCGCCGAGATAGTGTCCCTCCTCACCATCGAAGGCGCGATCGACGACGTAGCCGGCGTCGGTCAGGGCCTTGGTGAGCTGGCGATTGAGATCGGGGTCGTCCTCAACAACGAGCAGGCGCACGTTTCTCTCCAGACATAGGCCGCATCAACACCGCACCAGATGAGCAATTCCGGCGTGAACTGAATATGAACGCGGGGAACCCGACGCGTTACTTTTTGGTCATATACGATGAGTCTGCAGCCCACGCGACTGCGCCCGCCATGCGACCGGACAAGCCGGCAGCGTGACGGGCGCAATGTGCCGCGTTCCGCGGCGAGTTTTGGGAAAGTCCGCCCTTCCCGGGAATTCGTCCTGTCAGGTCCGGAAGAAGACGAACCAGATGACGGCGAGGATCAGGATCGCAAGCCCGGTCGAGATGGCGAGCAGTGCGGCAACGGACGGCCCGGGTTCACCCTGGCGCGCCTCGGTTGGCGTTTCGACGATCTGTTGCTGCTCTCGCGTAGTGGCCATGGTGCCCTCGATCTCTGCGTGTCGCCCCCGATGACCGCGACCTCATCGCAGCCTATGTCCGGAGCCAACGCCCGATCTGATATGATGTTCCGAATTTGCAGTGCGATCAGACCGCAACCAGCCGGCCGGCGGCCGGTTAACGCAGTTGGCGGATTCAGCGATCGACCTCGCTATGATTCGTTGTTCCCCGATGGTATTCTGGGACGTTGTCCTCTGTTGCGTTTGGAGTAGCCCATGGCCCCCCGCGCCAATTGGAAGGGTTTTCTGCGTTTGTCGCTCGTGACCTGTCCGGTCGCGCTCTATCCGGCCACTTCGGATACCGAGAAGGTCTCCTTCAACCAGATCAACCGCAAGACCGGCCACCGGATCAAGTACCTCAAGGTCGACGCCGAGACCGGCGACGAGGTGACCTCCGAGGACATCGTCAAGGGCTACAAGGTCGACACCGACACCTATATCGAGGTCACCAAGGACGAGCTCGACGACATCGCGCTCGACTCGACCCACACGATCGATATCGACGAGTTCGTGCCGAAGGCCGACATCGACAACCGCTATCTGATCCGCCCCTATTATCTCGTGCCCGACGGCAAGGTCGGCCACGACGCCTACGCGGTGATCCGCGAGACCATCCGGAGCATGGACAAGGTCGCGATCGGCCGCGTGGTGCTGACCAACCGCGAGCACATCATCGCGCTCGAGCCGCTCGAGAGCGGGCTGATGGGCACGCTGCTGCGCTATCCCTATGAAGTCCGCAGCGAGACCGAGTATTTCGACGACATCCAGGACGTGAAGTTGACCAGGGACATGCTCGACCTCGCCAAGCACATCGTCGAGAAGAAGTCCGGCGCATTCGAGCCCGAGCTGTTCGAAGATCATTACGAGACCGCGCTGATCGATCTCATCAACAAGAAGCGCAGCGGCGCCCCTATCACCGCCAAGGCCGCACCGAAGGGCGGCGGCAATGTCATCAACCTGATGGACGCGCTGAAGAAGAGCATCGCGAACGAGAAGGACGCCCCCGCGGCGAAGGTCGCCAAGGAGACCGTCAAGGCCAGGAAGCCGAAAAAGCGCGTCGAGGGCCAGCGCGAGATGCTGTTGCCGATATCCGGCAAGGGCGGCAAGGAGGCCGCGGCCAAGGCAGCGACCACGCCGAAGAAGGCCGACAAGCCGGTGCGCGCGCCGGCGCGGGCGAAGAAGGCCGGTTAGCCGCATCCCCCCGCGATCGCGCCGTGATGCCACCCCTCGCCGATCAGGCGGCCTGACATGCCCTGGTCGGCGGCGTTCGACGAACCCGTTCGCGTGAGCAACAAGTTGCAATTGCGCACGCTTCAAGAGGCCGCGGACTACGTCATGCGGCTGCCCGAAGACGCCCAGCACGAGCCGCGCTGGCAGACAGCCATCGAGACCCTGATCAATGCGGCCGAAACGGGCGGCGGCTGGGTGATGTTCGCCCGCATCGCGATGTTGCGGGCGCTGAATGCGGACCGGCGCGATTGAGCGCCTGACGAACAGGCTCAACAATCGGTTAAGCTGCCGCGCGATGGTGCCCTGACGGACGCTGCGCCCGCGCAGCCCGGCCGAGGCCGGCCGGGGTGAATCCATTTGGACGGATCGATGGAACCTTAATTTAATGAATGCCGTCGTATGAGCAGGGGCGCGCCCGCCCGGGCTTAATTCTTTTGGCGCGCATAAAGACTTATTCGATCTATTTGCAGGTCCGATAACGACGCGGCCATACGTTGGATCGGATGAACGGGAGTTGGCAATGCGTTTGCTTAGGTCCTTCCTTGCCGATGAGAATGGTGCAACCGCGATCGAGTACGGCCTGATTGCCGCAGGCATTGCGCTGGCTATCATAACGGCCGTGAACACGATGGGTGGCGCCCTCCTCAACAACAAGTTTGTCGCGATCAGCACGGGGATAAAGTAGCCCGATCCCCGATTTGGCCGGCCGACATCGGCGATATCGCCACGGCATTCGGCTTCCCCTGTCATTTCCAGACCGACGCGCCTGCAGCAGCGCGCCTGCGTGACAGCCCGCCACAGCTCACCCGTGTCCTTCGCGCGGGCCATGATCTGGGTCAACAGCATCAGGACGGCGACGTCTAAGCATGGAGGTCGCGTTCCCTCCCCGCCGGCCTGTCCATGCATCCAGACCTTCCGCGCTCCCAACTGAAAATCCGCCGCGTCCGGCTCGATACCGGCCGCGAGAACGTTGTCGTCGTCTCCAGGCAGTCGAAGGCGCTGCGCGCCGAGATCTTCCGCGGCTTCAGCCGCGTCGAGCTGCGACATGGCGACAAAGTCCTGCTGGCGACCTTGCTGATCACGGACGACGATACGATGGCGGCCCCGGACGAAATCGGTCTCTCTGAACCCGCGTTCCGGCGCTTCGGGCAAGGCGTCGGCACGCTGGTCACGGTCAGGCCCGCCGTGCCACCGGAGAGCCTGGAAGCCGTGCGCGCGAAGATCCGCGGGCGAACGCTGAGCCAGGCCGAGATCGGCGCGATCATCGACGACCTCGCGCATTACCGCTACTCGGACATGGAGATCGCCGCCTTCCTGATCGGTTCGGCGAGCTTCATCACCAGCGACGAGCTGCTTGCGCTCACCGGGGCGATGGCGCAGGCCGGCACGCAATTGGTGTGGCCGAACCCTGTCGTGGTCGACAAGCATTGCATCGGTGGCATACCCGGCAACCGCACCTCGATGGTCGTGGTGCCGATCGTCGCCGCGCACGGCCTGCCGATCCCCAAGACCTCCTCGCGCGCCATCACCTCGCCTGCCGGCACCGCCGACACCATGGAAGTTCTGGCGCGGGTGAATGTCGGCGTCGAGGAGATGAAGGCGATCGTCTCGGCCTGCAACGGCTGCCTGATCTGGGGCGGGCATGTGAACCTGTCGCCGGCCGACGACGTGCTGATCTCGGTCGAGCGACCGCTGAGCCTCGATACGCGCGAGCAGATGGTCGCCTCCATCATGTCCAAGAAGATCGCGGCGGGTTCGACGCATCTGTTGATCGACATTCCGGTCGGGCCGACCGCGAAGGTCACCAATGGCGTCGAGGCGATGCGGCTGCGCAAGCTGTTCGAATTCGTCGGCGACCGCTTCGGCCGCACGGTCGAAGTGATCACGACCGACGGAAGCCAGCCGATCGGCAACGGCATCGGGCCGGTGCTCGAGGCCAATGACGTCATGGCGGTGCTCGGCAACGACAAGGATGCGCCGCGCGACCTGCGCGAAAAATCGCTCCGCCTCGCCGCCCATCTCCTCGAATACGATCCGAAGCTGCGCGGCGGCGCCGGCTATGCGAGGGCGCGCGAGCTGCTCGACAGCGGCGCGGCGCTGAAGCAGATGCAGAAGATCATCGACGCCCAGGGCCCGTCGACCTGCAGCAGCGAGCTCGGATCGCTCAGCTTCGACGTCAAGGCGGCGCATGACGGCATCGTGTCCGCGATCGACTGCCTGCGCCTGAACCGCTTGGCCCGCACCGCCGGCGCGCCGCTCGACAAGGGCGCCGGCATCCGCCTGTTCAGGAAGATCGGCGATCGCGTCGAGCAAGGCGAGCCGCTCTATCGCGTCTACACGTTCGACCGCCCCGAGCACGATCTGGCTGCCGATGCCGCCACCGAGGAGAGCGGTTACGTCGTCAACGGTCACGAGCCCCTCCAGGACAAGTCGGCGTCGTGAGCACGATCGCGCTCCAGACCCTGCCCGGCGGCAGCGATGCGGCGAAGCGCCTCGCGGCGCGGCTCGAGCTTTCTTGCGGCGAGATCGCCGTGCACCGTTTTCCGGACGGCGAGCTGCGCGTCGCCGTCGCGCCGGCGACCGACACCACCATCCTCTATGCCCCGCTCGATCAACCCAACGACAAGCTGATCGCCCTGCTGTTCGCGGCCGAGGCGCTGCGACGCAACGGCGCGAAGCGGCTGGTGCTGGTCGCGCCCTATCTCTGCTATATGCGGCAGGATGCTGCGTTTCATGCCGGCGAGGCCATCAGCCAGCGCGCGATGGGCGCTCTGCTTGCAACGACCGTCGACCGCGTCGTCACCGTGGATGCGCATTTGCATCGCACCACCGACATCCGGTCGGTCTTTCCGGGCATCGAAGCGGAGAACCTGTCCGCCATGCCTGCGATCGCGAACACGCTGGCAACTGAGAGCATCGACCCCGCGACCATCGTGATCGGACCCGACATGGAGTCCGAGCCCTGGGTGAACGATATCGCGAGCCGGCTGCGGCTGCAGCACACGGTGGCGAAAAAGACGCGGCACGGCGATCGTTCCGTGGCGATCAGTTTTGCCGATCCCGACCTGCTCGCGGGACGGCCGGCGCTGCTGGTGGATGACATCGTCTCCTCCGGGACGACGCTGATGGCCGCGGCGAAGGCGCTGATTGCGATGGGCGCGACCGCCGTCGATGCGGTCGTGACGCACGCGCTGTTTCCGCCTGCGATGATCGTTGCGTTCACCGGGGCCGGCATCCGCTCGATCCGCTCGACCGACAGCGTGCCGCATCCGACCAATGCGATTGCGCTCGACGAGAGTCTCGCGGCCGCCTTGCGGTCCGAACTGACCACGACACTTCCTCCGGAGACGACGCCATGAGCATCACCGTTCGATTTTGCGGCGCCGCCCGCACCGTGACCGGTTCGAGCTATCTGTTCCAGACCGCGACCGGCCGCTTCCTGGTCGATTGCGGCCTGTTCCAGGGCCAGAAGACGCTGAAGGAGCTCAACTACGGCGCCTTTCCGTTCCGGCCCGCCGATATCGACGCCGTGCTGCTCACGCATGCCCATATCGACCATAGCGGCCTGTTGCCGAAACTCGTGCGCGCGGGATTCGAGGGACCGATCCTGGCGACGCGCGGCACCATCGACCTCTGCTCCTACATGCTGCCCGACGCCGGCAGCATCCAGGAATCGGAAGTCACCCAGCTCAACCGGCGCAACGCCTCGCGCGGGCGCAAAGAGGTGCAGCCGATCTACACGCAGGCCGATGCGATCGCATCGCTGCAATCGTTTCGCGCTGTCGAGTATGAACGCTGGACCGATGTGATCCCGGGTGTTCGCGCGCGCTACTGGAACGCCGGCCATCTGCTCGGCTCGGCCTCGATCGAGCTCGAAATCGCCGAGCAGGGCGCGCCGCGTCCGATGCGCGTGCTGCTGTCCGGCGACGTCGGGCCGGAGGCCAAGCTGCTGCAGCCCGATCCCGAAGCGCCAGCCGATTTCGACTACGTCATCTCGGAATCGACTTATGGCGACCGCCTGCGCGAGGCCACGACACCCGCGCTCCGCCGCAAGCACCTCGCGGCCGAGGTGCGCGATGCCGCGGCGGCCGGCGGCGCGCTGCTGCTGCCTGCCTTCGCGGTCGAGCGCACCCAGGAGCTGATCGTCGATCTCGTCGACCTGATGGAGCATGGCGAGATTCCGACCGCACCGATCTTCCTCGATTCTCCGCTCGCGATCCGCGCGACCGAAGTGTTCCGCCGCCATGCCGAGAGCCTCGACCCGACCGTCGATGCCGCGCGCCTGCTCAACTCGCCGCATCTCAAATTCACCGAGACCGCGGACGAGAGCAAGGCGATCATGCGCCTGTCCGGATTCCATATCATCATCGCCGCGAGCGGCATGTGCGACGCCGGCCGCATCCGCCATCATCTGAAGCGCTGGCTGTGGAACGAGCGCGCGACCGTGCTGCTCGCAGGCTTCCAGGCCAACGGCACGCTCGGCCGCTTCCTCCAGAACGGGACCAAGGCCGTACGGATCCAGGGTGAGGAGATCAAGGTCGCGGCCCGCATCCGCATGATCGACGAATATTCCGGCCACGCCGACGCCGCCGGCATCGCCGGCTGGATCGCCGCACGCCGGCCCATCGCCCGCGGGCTGTTCTTGGTCCATGGCGAGGAAGCCGCGATCGCGGGGCTCGCCGAACGCGTCGCCGAGCGCATCGTTCCGGCGGCCCGGGTGTACCAGCCGCTGCTCGACGACATCTACGAGCTCGCCGCGCCCGAACCGCGGGTGCTCGACGTCGATCACCGCCGGCGCCTCGCACCGGAGGCCGTGACCCGCCTCGACTGGCACAACGAGATGTCCGAGCTGGTGCTCGACATCAACGACAGGGTTGGAGCGGCCGCCGACGACCGCGCCCGCGGCGTCATCATCCGACGGCTGCGCCGCGCGCTGGAGGAGAAGGCGTAGCGGGAGGCCGGTCGCTGCGCAATGACGGCAGCTGAAGCGCGGCTCCCTCGTGTCCCAGATGCGCTGCAGCGCTCTTACGCTGCTGCGCAGAGCCGGACCCAGGAGCTGCGCGCTCCGCTGACGCATGGGCCCCGGCTCTGCAGCGCACCACGCCGCGAAGACGCGGCGCGCTGCGCTGCCTCCGGGGCACGAGACCGTTGTTCAATTCGTAGGATGGGTAGAGCGACGCGAAACCCATCAGCAGTTCTTTCACGTTGAAGCATGATGGGTTTCGCAAGTGCTCTACCCATCCTACGACATCGCGGACATACCTTCGCATCCTCGCGGCTGGTTTCGCCCGAGCTTTGCTGTGTTCTTCGCCCCTCTTCGAAAGCAAGGGCGCAGGGAAGGCCGGGCGCCGGCTGGCACCCGAAGTCCCGCGTGCGAAAGAAGCGCGCACGGGGTGGACGACAGGTGTTGCCGGTCGCCCGGCCTTCCCTGCGCGATGGTTTTCACGGTGTCCTTCGTGCTCTCCTCGGGGAGCGCTGCACTATTGCCCCCGTCGCCTTGCGGATTTCAGATGCGCGCGCCGGTTGGCCGCACATCACCACATGACTTGACGCACAGACCCCGGGCGTCAGGACCACACGACTTCTCCGTCCGCGCACATCTTCGCTGGGTTCTCCACGGCTGGCGTGCGCTCACCGTGCAGTCCATTCGAGGACGCTGTCAGCGCCGTGTCGTACCGCGCCTGCCGCTGCTCACGGTTTCCCGCCCTGCAGCTCCATCGCGCGCCGACGCCGTCGCGGCCACCGCATCCCGGCCCGCGTCTCGTGACGATCGCGAAACGCCCCTTGTGGCGGGCGGGATGCGGAAGGTTGTACGGCAAAACCGAACTTCTGTAAATACGAATATTTTGACGTGGGGCACTCGACCCAGCGCTAGCGTGTTTTGCTCGTCGGGCACCACAACGGATGGTGGGTGGACCGGCCAGGCCGCCATGAAATCCGGCCGTCAATTCGGACAGGGTTGCCCAGCCGCCGCCCACCTCGCCATATCCTTGACGTGATCCTCGAACGTGCCCGGCGGCGTCGAACGTCCCTCTCCGGGCGCCCAGCCTCGCGGAATGAAGCCGTTCAGCGAAGCATCGTGGCGCAAATGCTCGACGAGCCCGGCGGCATCGCGACCGCCATTGCGCTTGGGATCCTTCATCTGCGCGCAGATTTCCTTGCCGCTCTTGCCGAACCAGATGAAGGCCACCGGGGCAAGCTGCCAGTCGATGCCGGCGCGCGGCGGCGACGGCGCAGGCTCGTTCGCCTGGGTCGACGTCATGTGACAGGTCGCACACGGGACCGCCTCCGTGCCGATGCGGCTCTCGCCGCCGTGGATGTTCATGCCGTGCACGCGGGGCTTGGTTTCGCCGGCCAGGGTCCAGATCGGAATGGCCCTGGCATCGACATGGCAATTGGCGCAACGTGGATGCGTCACCACCGCTTCGATCCGCTTCCAGGCCTCAAGCCCCTCGACGCGGCTGACGCTGCCCCGCGGCAGCAAGTCCCTGGCCGCCAGCTTGGCCTCGTCTTTGGCGGCAACGATGCCCGTGACGGCGGACACGGCGACGCCCGCGAGAAGCAGCGCGATCAGCGATATCTTCATGGCCTGCCTCACACGAAATCGATGAACTTGTTGAAGGGCATTTCGCGGATGCGCAGCCCGGTCGCAGCGAAGATCGCGTTGGCGAGCGCAGGCGCGGCCGGCGGAACGGGCGGCTCTCCGACGCCCCTCACCTTGGGATCGTTCTCGAGCCCGCGAACTTCGATCACCGGGCACTGGTACATGCGCATGGCTTCGTGGTGATTGTAATTGGTCTGCTGCACCGCGCCCTTGGCGTAAGTGAGCTCGCAGTTGATGGCGTGGCCGAGACCCCAGACCACCCCGCCCTGCACCTGGTTCTCGAAATTGACGGGGTCGATCACCTTGCCGACGTCAACGGCGGCCCAGACCTTGTCGATCCTGATGCCCCGGTCGGTCTTGGTGACCTCGATGACTTCGGCAACCGGTGTGCCGAAGGACTCGACGAAGGCAACGCCCCGGCCTCGGCCGTTACCGAGCGGTCCCTTCCAGTCCGACATCTCCGCGAGCGTCTCGAGCAGCTTGCGGTAGTGTGGCACGGCGCACATCTCGATCCGCGCCTTCATCGGATCAAGCCCCGCCGCATGGATCAATTCGTCGATGAAGCTCTCGGTGAAAAAGCCGGCCGTCGAGGCGCCGACCGACCGCCACGTGGTGCTCGGCGACAGTCCCTGCGCCTCGTAAGTCGTGGCCCGGAAATTGGGGATGTCGTAGTAGACGTTCCAGAGGCCGGCCGCCAATTGAGCGTCGGGATCCTTCGAGGGGGCGCCCGAACGTTCGAGCAGCCCCTTGAGCGGCGCCGTCGAGGCCAGCTGCAGATCGGCCGCGACGATCTTGCCCTTGTCGATGCTGCCTCTGTGCCGGGCGAGCGCGATCTGCCGCGGAATGTCCTGGAGAAAATCCTCCTCGCGCGAGAACACCAGCTTGATCGGCGTGCCGCGCATCTGGTTTGCGATCTCGGCAAGCACACGTACGTTCTCGTACTCGAGACGGTGGCCAAAACTCCCGCCGGTCCACTGATTGTGGAAGGTGATCTGTTCCGGTTTCAGGCCGATCGCGGTCGCCGCGACATGCTGCACGAATTGAGGGCTCTGGTGGCCGACCCAGATCTCCATCCCCTTGTCGGTGACGAGGCCGATCCCGTTGAGCGGTTCGAGCGGCTGATGGGCGACGTAGGGCGCGCGATACTCCGCCTCGATCCGCTTGCCCGTCTTCAGGCCGGCTTCGACATCGCCGATCTTGCGCCATTCCTTGCCCAGGAACTCCGGCTTGAACGAGGATTGCAGCACCTTCCAATGGTCGGCCTGGTCGGCGGGGTACACTGAAGGCGCCCACTCGCACCTGACGGCATCGGCGGCCCTCATCGCGTACCAGCTGTTGGTGGCGATCACCGCAACGCCGTTCTTGATTTCGAGGATCTTCTTCACCCCCGGCATCGATTGCGCCTTGCTCGCGTCATAGGATTTCAGCGGCTGCCCCTTGTTGGGGTTCAGCTTGACGGAGGCGTACAGCATGCCCTCCATCTTCATGTCGATGCCGAACTTCAGCTCGCCCAGAACCTTGGCGCGAACGTCAAGGCGCATCATCGGCTTGCCGATCAAGCGCCAGGTGGAGGGATCGCGCGTCTGCGCATCGAGCACCGGAGGAATCCCGGCGGCGTCCGCCGCGAGCTCGACATACGGAATCTTCTTGCCGTCGGGGAGGATCACGTGCCCGGATTGGGTGCGGATGTCAGCCACCGCGACGCCCGATCGCTTGGCAGCGGCGGCCTTCAGCGTTTCACGCGCTATGGCGCCGGCCTTGCGGAGCTTCTCATAGGTGTCGGGGATCGTGCTCGAGCCGCCCGTCATCTGCATGCCGGACTTTCGAAGACCTTCGAGCGCCGCGGCGCGACCCGCCTCGGCCGCGGGGCTCTGATCCGCGGCGAGGAACGGCGCCAGTTCCTCCTTGAACCCGGTGTTGAAATAGGCGGGACTGGGACCAGCGAAGCGAACTTCGAACTGGCCGGGATCGAGGTCCATCTCCTCGGCTATCATGATCGGCTGCACCGAGCCGACGCCCTGACCGATGTCGGCATGCTGTGCGATCAGCGTGATCTTGTCCGGGCTGATCTCGACCCAGGGATTGAACGTCACGGAATTCGGCCCGAGGCCTGCGGTCAAGGGATTGTCGCCGGCGGCCGGTGCAGCCGCTTCAGCACCGCTGTAGGATCCGAAGGCGATCCCGCCTGCCATCGCGGCCGAGCCGAAGACAAACGCGCGGCGCGAGAGGTCCTGCATATGGCCCATATCACTTCTCCGCCATTTTCTTGGCTGCGGCCGCATGGATCGCCGCGCGGATGCGTGGATAGGTGCCGCAGCGGCAGAGGTTTCCCGACATCACCTGATTGATCTGCTCGTCCGTCGGTTTGGGGATCTTCGTGAGCAGCGAGATCGCCTGCATGATCTGGCCGGTCTGGCAGTAGCCGCATTGCGGAACCTGATGCTCGATCCAGGCCTGCAACACCGGATGCTGGTCCTTGTTGCTCAGGCCTTCGAGCGTGACGACCGATTTGCCGGCGACCTCGCCGATATGCGACTGACAGGACCGCACCGCCTTGCCGTCGATGTGAACGGTGCAGGCGCCGCATTGCGCGACCCCGCAGCCATATTTTGCACTGGTGATGCCGAGCTCGTCGCGTAACACCCACAACAAGGGCATCTCGGGAACGACGTCGACACGGTGCTTGGTGCCGTTGACGGTGAGCTCGATCATGTCGCTATATCCATTTGCGGATTGTTGAAACTCAGGCGCTTGAACCGGCGATCATCACGCAACCCCGCCCGATGCTGCCGCGCGATCTTTCCGAATCGCGCGGGTCGATCTTCGTGTCGCTTGTTGGCATCATGACCTCCGCTCCAGCTGCGGCGAACTCTGGCCCGGCATCGCGAGCGAACGATCATTTCATTCCATCAAAAATTGCGTTCCGATCGCGGCCACGCCGATGAGGAATTTCTCACAAGCGCCCGCAACGAAGTCCAGAGGCCCAGCGGTTAAATGAGGTAAAAGGCAGGCCGGGCAAAGACTTGGCAATGAGTAGACTTGGCAATGAGTAGACTTGGGAATGAGGCTGCGCGGCGTGCAGGGGATGCAGAGGACGGATCTCCGCAATCGCGACCAATGATCCATGGTGGGTAAGGACCGCTGCATCTGCGACGAGCAGAGAGCATTGTTGGGGACGATTGGTCGCAGGCGACGCCGGTTCCTTGCGCATTCACACGGAAATCTTGTGGAGCATGTTCAACACTTTCGCACCGCATGATAATTGCAGGCGATAATTGTAGTTGGATTGGTAATGATCAATGCGGCCGGCCACGGCGATACAACAACCGGACGTACGCCGACAGGAACTCACCTTCTCCTTCGGCCGATTCCAGCTGGTTCCCCGCCGCCAATTGCTTCTCCTCGATGGGCGCGCCGTGAAACTGGGCGGACGCGCATTCGAGCTGTTGCACCTGCTGATACAGCGTCGCGGCGAGCTGGTCAGCAAGGACGAATTGATGGAAGCGGCGTGGCCGGGCACGTTCCTCCACGACAGCAATCTCAAGGTCAACATGTGGAGTTTGCGGCGTTCGCTGGGTGATACCCAGACCGAGCCTGCCTACATCGCGACGGTGGCCCGCCGGGGCTACAGGTTCGTTGCGGACGTGCAAACGAGCATCGGTGAGATCGAGGAGCACCCGGCGCAGGCGGAACCGATCCCCGCCTCCCCGCCGCCGTCACGGCGCGGCATCGTCGGCCGCAGGGTCGAGATCGCCGATATCGCTCGTCTGCTGGTCGACCTCAGGCACCTGACCCTGGCCGGCGCGGGAGGGATCGGCAAGACGACCATTGCCGTTGCGGTGGCGCAGGCCATCGCGTCGCGATATCGCGACGGCGTCTGCTTCGTCGATCTCGCCACAATCTCGGACCCGACCCTGTTCGGCGCGGCGATGGTCACGGCGCTGGGCATCAGGGGCAATCCGGACAACGGCCTGACCGCGGTGCTCGACTATCTCAGGCAGCGCCAGATGCTCCTCGTTCTGGACAATTGCGAGCATGTGCTGCCGGCCGCCACCATGTTTGCCGGGAAATTCCTGGCGGACACCTCGCCTTCGAAGCTGCTCGCGACCAGCCGTGAACCGCTGGGCAACGCGACCGAGCACGTCGTGCGGCTCGGATCGCTCCCCGCGCCAGGCCCGGGCCAGGCGCCGACGACGGAGCAGGCGGTCGAATTCCCGGCGGTTCAATTGTTCGTTCGCCGCGCGGCAGAATGGTCGGACTACGAGTTCGTCGATGACGACTACGCGGCCATCGCCTCGATATGCCTTGCACTGGACGGCCTCCCGCTGGCGATCGAACTGGCGGCCGCCCAGATCCGAACGTTCAGCCCGCGCGAACTGCTGGATGCGCTCGATCAGAATCTGAGTTTTCGCGCACCAAGGGCCGAAGGCGCCTCGCCGCGCCATGAAACCCTGATGGCCACGATCGACTGGAGCTTCAGGCTGCTGCCTTTCAAGGAAGCCAGGCTGTTCGCCCTGCTCTCCGTGTTCAGCGACGCGTTCGAAGCCGAGGACGCGATTTTCGTGGCCGGAGCGGCCGGCCTCGATCTGGTCGACGTCGTCACCGGGCTCGGCAGTCTCGTCGCAAAATCCCTTCTGAGCGCGCAGTCCAGCGGGCGCGGCCTGCGTTACCGCCTGCTGGACAGCACGCGGCGTTATGCGACCGACCGGCGGCGCGCCGATCCCGCCTGCGAGCAAGCGCTCAACCACCACGCGCAGCGCATCCTTGCCCTGTTCGAGCAGTCCGAGGACGAGTGGAGCTGGCGTGAGCCGGCCGACTGGACCCAACGCTACCTTTGGCGCATCGGTGATCTCAGGGCCGCATTGTCGTGGGCCTTTGGCGAGGACGGCGATACCTTGCTCGGCATCAGGCTGACGGTTGCGGGGATCACCTTGTGGTCGGAGACAGCCATCCTGTCGGAGGCACAGGCGCGGCTGGCCTCGGCACTGGCGCTGGCCAAAACCATCGAATGCGACGACCTGCTGCGGGCGAAGCTCGCCTGCGCGCTCGGATGGAGCCTTTTCTACGCACGCAAACTATCCAACGAAAACGAGCTTGCGTGGCTCGATGCGATCGCCTTTGCAAGAGGTGCCAAGGACAACGACTATCAGCAACGCGCACTGGTCGGCTTCGCCTTCTACCTGCTGCAGATCGGTCATATCCCGCGTGCCACCGTCTATCTCGAGGAAGCGACCGGGCTCGCGGACCGCGACCGCAACCTGACATCGACGTCAGAAGCCGATCGGGCGCTGGCCTGGGCGCAAGCATTTGCGGGTGAATTGAACACGAGCCGCGCGGTTCTGGATCGTCTCGCGGCAACCCATTCGCTGGCCGAGGGCAGGTCTCGCAACGATGCCAACGAGGTCTACCGGTTCATCACCGTCCGCTTCAATCTGCCCTTCGTTGCGTGGATGCAGGGACAACCCGACACCGCGGCCAGGCTGGCCCGCGATGCCGTCGATGCGGCGGATCGCAGCGGTCAATGGGTATCCCAGTCGAATGCGCTCGGACTTGCTGCGCTCCCCATTGCGCTCGAAACCGGCAATTTGGATGCGCTCGAAAGCTACGCGGAACGGCTGCGTGGAAATCTCGAACGGGAGCGCATCTCCCGCTGGGTTCCGGTTGAGCGTTATTTCTCGGCCTGCCTCCGCGATCTCAGGGGCGATCCGCGCGCGGTGGACGATATCCGGGCCGCGATCGACGAACTGATCGAATGCCGCTTCCTGATGCGGATCGGCAGCTATCTCGCGGTGCTCGCCCGCGCGCTTCTCAGGCAAGGCCGGATCCAGGAAGCGCAGCGCACCATCGCGGAAGCGCTCGACTACCAGGAGCGGCAGGGCGAACGCTGGTGCCGTTCGGAGCTTGTGCGCGTCGATGCATCTGTCCTCTTCCATACCGGCGAGCCGGTGCGCGCCGAAAAGCGGCTGCAGCAGGCGCTTACCGAGGCCCGCAGCATAGGGGCCAAAACCTTCGAGCTGCGGATCGCCGCCGATCTGGCCGCGCACTGGATGGCGGCCGGCCGCAGACCAAAAGCCGCGCGCTTGCTCGCTCCAATCCATGGCGACTTCGCCGAGGGCTTTGAAACCCAGGACCTCATTGCCGCCTCACGCCTTTTGGCCGAACTGCAAGCCAACCCCTGACTGCGGCAGTCGCTGCTGTCGTGCGCTGCTACACCCGGGCGATGCATGGCTGGCCTACCGCAGTGTTCGCCGCGCCAGCTTTACGCTTCCCGAATTTCCTGATCCTCTCTTGCCAAGCGGCCGGATCAACCGGCCAGGCCTCGCCAGGGAGAGAGACGCCATGAAGCTCGGCACCGCCATTGCGGAAATCATGCGGCGCGAGGGGATCGAGATCCTCTGCGGCTACCCCGTCAACCATCTGATCGAGCACGCCGCCAAGGCCGATATCCGACCGGTGATGGTGCGGCAGGAGCGCGTCGGCATCCACATCGCGGACGCGATCTCGCGGGTGACGTCGGGGCGCAGCATCGGCGCGTTCTGCATGCAGCATGGGCCCGGCGCGGAGAATGCGATGGGCGGCGTCGCGCAGTGCTTCGGCGAATCCGTGCCGGTGCTGGTGTTGCCGATGGGCTATCAGCGCAGGCTGGCGCATATCGAGCCGAACTTCAATTCCAGCGAGGCGATGAAACCGTTCGCGAAATCGTCGGAGCCGATCATCCTCGCGGCCGAGGTCGCCAACATCTTTCGCCGCGCCTTCACCAAGCTGAAGAACGGCCGTGGTGGGCCCGTGATCGTCGAAATTCCCTCGGACATGTGGAACGAGGAGGTGCCGAAGCCGCTCGACTACACGCCGGTGCTGCGCACGCGCTATGGCGCCGACCCCGTGCATGTGAAGGAGGCAGCCCACCTGCTCGTCAATGCCAGGCGTGCGGTGATCTATGCCGGCCAGGGCGTGCATTACGCCCAGGCTTGGCCGCAGCTGAAGCGGCTCGCCGAGCGGTTGGCGATCCCGGTGACCACCAGCCTCGGCGGCAAATCGTCGTTCCCGGAAACGCATCCTCTCTCGCTCGGCTCCGGCGGCCTCGCGGTGCCGCGCGCGGTGCCGAAATTCCTCAGCGAGGCCGACGTCATCTTCGGCATCGGCTGCTCCTTCACCGAGACCAATTTCGGCATTGCGATGCCGAAGGGCAAGACCATCATCCATTCGACGCTGGATCCCAATCATCTCAACAAGGACGTCGAGGCTGCGATCGGCCTGGTCGGCGACGCCGGCCTCGTGCTCGACGCGCTGCTGGAGGAGATCGGCAAGACCGTCACATCCGATCGCGACGCCTCCGCCGTCGCGGCCGAGATCGCAGCCTCGCACAAGGAGTGGCTGGCGAAATGGATGCCGAAGCTCGCCAGCAACGACGCGCCGCTCAGTCCGTATCGCGTGCTGTGGGACCTGCAGCACACCGTCGACATCGACAACACCATCATCACGCACGATGCCGGCAGCCCGCGCGATCAGCTCTCGCCGTTCTGGAAATCGACGAAACCCCTCACCTATCTCGGCTGGGGCAAGACGACGCAACTCGGTTACGGTCTCGGCCTTGCGATGGGCGCGAAGCTGGCAAAGCCCGACAAGCTCTGCATCAACGTCTGGGGCGATGCGGCGATCGGTTTCACCGGCATGGATTTCGAGACCGCGGTGCGCGAGCGCATCCCGATCATGTCGATCCTTTTGAACAATTTCTCGATGGCGATCGAATTGAAGGTGATGCCGATCTCGACCGAAAAATATCGCTCGACCGACATTTCCGGCGACTACGCCGCGATGGCGCGCGCCTTCGGCGGCTATGGCGAGCGGGTGACCAAGCCCGAAGACATCATCCCTGCGATCAGGCGCGGCATCCAGAAGACGCAGGAAGGCATTCCGGTGCTGCTGGAGTTCATCACCAGCAAGGAGACGGAGGTGTCGCGGCCGGGAACGTGAGGCAAGCCGGACGCTGGCTCCGGCCGCAGGAGATGTGATAATCCGCCCCGGTGCCGCGCCTGTCGCGGCATCAAGCCGGATTGCAAATGACCGACCCTTTCCATGACGTCGCCGATGAGCTCGCAGCCGAGAATGCGCAGCTGCGCAGCGCGCTCGCGACTGCGCGGGATCGCCAAAGTGCCAGTGCCGAAATCCTGCGCACCATCGCGGCCTCGCCCTCCGATGCCCGGCCGGTGTTCGAGGCGATCGCGTCGAGTTCCAAACGCCTGCTCGACGGCTTCTCCGCCACCGTGCTCCAGTTCATCGGCGACGAGCTGCATCTCGTGGCCTACACGCCGACCAGCCCGGAAGCCGACGAAGGGCTGAAGGCGTCGTTTCCGCGCAAGATTGCGGAGTTTCCGACCTTTGCCCTGGTGCGTGGCGGCGAGACGATCCAGTTTCCCGACAGCGAAGCCGATGACGTGCCGCAGCTGAACCGCGATCTGGCGCGGCTGCGCGGCTTCCGCAGCGTGCTGTTCATGCCGCTGATGAACCGGGGCACGCCGGTCGGCATGATCAGCGTCACGCGCGCCGAGCCGGGTGCATTCGCGGCCGATCTCGTGCAGTTGCTGCAGACGTTTGCCGACCAGGCCGTGATCGCGATCGAGAATGCGCGGCTGTTCAACGAGACAAAAGAGACGCTGCAACGCCAGACCGCAACGGCGGACATTTTGAAGGTGATGGCAGCCTCGCCGTCCGACGTGCACCCGGTGTTCGACGCCATCGCCGCCAACGCCAACCGGCTGATCGGCGGCTTCTCCACGGCGGTGCTGCGCTATGTCGACGGCGCTGCGCACCTTGCCGCATTCACACCGACCGATCCTGCCGGCGATCACGTGCTGCAGGCCTCGTTCCCGGTACCGTTCGCGCAGTTCCCGCCCTATTCGCTCGTGGCCAACGGCGCGGCGGCGCAACTGCCCGATACCGAGCTTGAGCCGGCCGCGCGCGACATCGCCCGCGCCCGCGGCTATCGCAGCATGCTGTTCGCGCCCTTGATGAGCGAGGGCGAAGCGATCGGCCTCATCATCACGACGCGGCGCGCGACCGGCGCGTTTGCCGAGCATCACGTGCGGCTGCTGCAGACCTTCGCCGACCAGGCGGTGATCGCGATCAAGAATGTCAGCCTGTTCAATGCGACACAGGAGGCGCTGGAGCGTCAGACCGCGACGGCCGACATCCTCAAGGTGATCGCGGCCTCGCCCGCCGACGTCACGCCCGTGTTCCAGGCCATCTCCGACAGCGCCAAGGCGCTGGTCGGCGGACATTCGTCCACCGTCACCCGCGTCATCGACGGCATGCTGCATCTGGCCGCCTTCACCACGGATAATGAAGCCGGCAACGCCGATCTGCTCGGCTCGTTCCCCGCAGCGCTGACATCGTCGGGCATTCACAGCCGGGTGGCGACAAGCGGAGAATATGCCTTCCGCAGCGACATGCAGAACGAGCCTGATCTCACCGAGGCCATGAAGGAGCTGGCGCGGACGCGGGGCTATCGCAGCATTCTCGCGGTGCCGATGCTGCGCGACGGCATCGCGATCGGCACCATCGCCGTGACGCGGCCGCAAGCCGGCCATTTCCCGGACAAGGCCATCACCCTGCTCAAGACCTTTGCCGACCAGGCCGTGATCGCGATCGAGAACACGCGGCTGTTCAACGAGGTGCAGGACCGCACCAGGGAGCTCGCGAAGTCGCTCGACGATCTGCGCGCGGCGCAGGACCGGCTGATCCAGACCGAGAAGCTGGCATCGCTCGGCCAGCTCACCGCCGGCATCGCGCACGAGATCAAGAATCCGCTCAACTTCGTCAACAATTTTGCCGCGCTGTCCGCCGAATTGACCGACGAGCTGAACGAGGTGCTCGCGCCCGTGACGCTCGCGGACGACGTCCGCAGCGAGGTCGACGAGCTCACGGGGCTGCTGAAGGACAATCTCGGCAAGATCGTGCAGCACGGACAGCGCGCCGATTCCATCGTCAAGAACATGCTGCTGCATTCGCGCGAGGGCGGCGGCGAGCATCGGTCGAGCGATATCAACGCGGTGGTCGAGGAGAGCCTCAACCTCGCCTATCACGGCGCCCGCGCCGAGAAGCCGCAGTTCGATGTGACGCTGAAACGCGAGTTCGATCCGGCCGCAGGCTCGGCCGAATTGTTCCCGCAGGAGATCACGCGGGTGCTGCTGAACCTGATCGGAAACGGATTCCATGCGGTCGCCAGCCGCAAGGCGGAGACCGGGGCGGTGGGGTACGAGCCGGTCGTGACCGCCGCGACCCGCGACCGCGGCGACCACGTCGAGATCCGCATCCGCGACAACGGCACCGGCATTCCGGACGAGGTGAAGGAGAAGATGTTCAATCCGTTCTTCACCACCAAGCCGGCGGGCGAAGGCACCGGCCTCGGCCTGTCGATGAGCCACGACATCGTGGTGAAGCAGCATGGCGGTACGATCGACGTCGCGACGATGCCGGGAGAGTTCACCGAATTCACCATTGTGCTGCCGCGGAAGAGCAGCTTCCCGAACGGCGCGGGCTGAGCCCTACTCCGCCATCTCGACGGGTTGCGTCACCGAGGGACCGGCCAGCGGCCGCTCCTCCATCGCGATCAGGCACAGCGCGGCGGTGGTCATCAGCGCGGTGGCGGCGCCGAACACGTAGCGGAAGGCGTGCCGCATGTCGTCGGCGGGAATAGCGACGGCGCTTGCGGCGTGGTGCTCGCCGGCGAGCGGCACGTCGATGCCGAGCGCGATCAGCAGGATCGCGGCGAAGGCGGCGACCGTGAACGAGGACATCAGCGAGCGGAAGAAGTTCATCGCGCCGGTGATGGTGCCGACTTGCGGGCGCGCGACCGAGTTCTGGAGCGAGACCACGCAGACCGGAAAGGTGGTGCCGAGCCCGAGCGCGAACGCCGCCATCAGCATCAGCAGGCCCCACAGCGGCAGAGTGGTGAGCGTGAGGCCGAGGCCGCACAGCGCGGCCCAGGACGTGCCGATGATGGCGACGCGCTTGTAGTGTTTTGCACGGGCCATGGTGCGGCCGGCGACGGCGGCACCAACGGTCGAAACCGCCGCGAGCGGGATCAGCGCAAGCCCCGCCTCGCTCGCGCTCAGATGGTAGACCTGCTCGTAATAAAGCGGCAGCTGCACGGTGAGGCCGGTGATCGCCCCGAGCCCGCAGCCACCGGCGGTCATCGCGAACGGCGCCACCGATCCGGTCAGCATCTTCAACGGCAGGAACGGCTCGTCCGCGCGACGCGCGTGCCAGACGAAGCTGACCGCGAGCGCGACGGCGCCGCCCACCATCGCCAGCACGGTCGGCGACAGCCAGGGATAGCGCGTGCCGCCCCAGGTCAGCACCAGCATGAAGACGACGGCGGAGGCCATCAGCAGCACGCCGCCGAGCCAGTCGACCTTGCGCTTGCGGTGGAACACCGGGATCTTCTTCATCTTCGGCAGCAGCAGCGCGAGCGCCGCGGCAGTCAGCGGCAGATTGATCCAGAAGATCATCGACCAGTGCAGATGCTCGGCGAACACGCCGCCGATGACCGGACCGAGGATGCCGCCGACCATCCACACGCTGGAGAAATAGGCCTGATACTGGCCGCGCTCGCGCGGGGAGACGACGTCGGAGATCACGGTCTGCACGACAGGCATGATGCCGCCGCCGCCGAGACCCTGAAGGCCGCGCGCCAGGATCAGCATCGGCATGCTCGGCGCGATCGCGCACAGCACCGAGCCCGCCACGAACAGGCTGAGGGAGATGATGATCATGGCGCGGCGGCCATAGATGTCGCTGAGCGTGCCGAACACCGGCGCCACCGCGGTCGAGGCGAGCAGATAGGCGGTGATGACCCAGGAGAGATTGGAGACGTCCTGGAACTGGCGTCCGATGGTCGGCAGCGCGGTCGCCACAATGGTCTGGTCGAGGGCGGCCAGGAACATCGTCAGCATCAGGCTGATGACGATAGTGCGGACCTCGTCCTGCGACAGCGGCACCGGCGGCGCAATCGACGGGGCATCATCGACGCTGATGACTTCGCTCGGAAGCCGGGACAGCTCCTCGGCGATGTCGTCGGGCAAAGTCTGGATGTCGGCAGAACTGCTCCGCCGGTCGAACTTGTTCATCTCGCTCGGGTGCCGTGTGGCGGCGCAACGCCGCGAAGGATTCGTTCTATGCAGTCCAATGTAGACAGCAAAATTTGTCCCGGGCAGGCATCGCGGCGCATGGGTGCATCCCGCCCCCGGGTCATCCCGAAGACGTGATGGGCGCCGCGCGGCGGCTCAGTCCTTCGGGCGTCGCTTCAGGCGGGCCCGTTTCGGCAGCTGCGCCGGCCATTGCACGATGTGGTTCTCGAGTTCGTCGTCCGGAATCTCCACCTCGCTGCCTTCGACCCGGCCGCGCACGGAGACGCCGGCTTCATGCACGGTGTTGGGATCACCGGAGACCAGCGGATGCCACCAATAGAGGTCGCGGCCCTCGGCAACGAGCTTGTAGCCGCAGCTCGGCGGCAGCCAGTTCAGGGTGCGGACATTGGCCGGGGTCAGGCGGACGCAATCCGGAACCTTGTTGGAGCGATTCGGATAGTCCTTGCAGCCGCAACTGGCGCCGTCGAGCAGCTTGCAGCCGACATGGGTGAAATAGATCTGCCCGGTGTCCTCGTCCTCGAGCTTGTTCAGGCAGCAGCGCCCGCAGCCGTCGCACAGGCTTTCCCATTCGCCCGCCGACATCTCTTCCAACGTCTTGGTTTTCCAGAAGAATCCTTCCTGGCCTGAAGGTCGTTTGGGAGCTGCGGTCATGCGCCTCAACAAAAGTTCGAAAGAGCTACGGCTGAAGCCATCTAGGGCGTGCGGCCGGGGTGGTGCAAGCAAGGCGCCTTCGAGGCCCGTAATGAACCGGGGTCAATTCAGCCTGTTGCTCAAAATCGCGAGCGTGACCATTGGTTTATGGGCCCCGCTCGGCTAGAAGGAACAGCAAGTCCCTCGGATGCTGGCCGGGCGCCTTGGGTTTGCCGCAACATTCCCTCAAGACGTCTCGATGCCGCCCCCGGCCGGGTGCTTGAACGCTTTTGAAGCGAGCCTCAAGGGTTCTAGGTGCGCCAGATCATACCATCGCATTGGAAGCAGAAGGCCCGGAATTTCTTCCTGGACCTCGATGCGCGCATCGATTCCTCGCTGTTCTCCTCGGCCAAGGGCATCCGCGAGCTCTACGAGCGCTACTCGACCTTCATGGACCGCTTCTATGTCGGGCGCTGGAAGCGCTGGGTGTTCATCGAGCCGCTGTCGGAGGCCGCAACCCTCGGGCTCGGCGGCCTGGTGGTCATGCTCACCCTCGCCATCCCCGCCTTCCGCGAGACTGCGGACGAGGACTGGCTGAAGAAGTCCGACCTCGCGGTAACGTTCCTCGACCGCTACGGCAACCCGATCGGCAGCCGCGGCATCAAGCATAACGACTCGATTCCGTTGGAAGATTTTCCAGACGTGCTGATCAAGGCGACGCTGGCGACCGAAGACCGCCGCTTCTACGACCATTTCGGCATCGACATCGCCGGCACCGCGCGCGCGCTCGTCACCAACGCGCAAGCCGGCGGCGTCCGCCAGGGCGGCTCCTCGATCACCCAGCAGCTCGCCAAGAACCTGTTTTTGAGCAACGAGCGCACCATCGAGCGCAAGGTCAACGAGGCCTTCCTCGCGGTCTGGCTGGAATGGCGCCTGACCAAGAACGAGATCCTCAAGCTGTATCTGGACCGCGCCTATATGGGCGGCGGCACTTTCGGCGTCGACGGCGCGGCGCATTTCTACTTCAACAAGTCCGTGCGCGACGTGACGCTGGCGGAAGCCGCGATGCTCGCCGGCCTGTTCAAGGCGCCGACCAAATACGCACCCCACATCAACCTGCCCGCCGCCCGCGCCCGCGCCAACGTCGTGCTCGACAACCTCGTCGATGCCGGCTTCATGACCGAGGGCCAGGTGTTCGGCGCCCGCCGCAACCCGGCCTTCGCGGTCGACCGCCGCGACGAAGCTTCGCCGAACTACTATCTCGACTACGCCTTCGACGAGATGCGCAAGCTGGTCGACACCTTCCCGAAATCCTACACCGAGCGCGTCTTCGTGGTGCGCCTCGCCATCGACACCAACGTGCAGAAGGCCGCCGAGGACGCGGTCGAGAACCAGCTGCGCCAGTTCGGCCGCGACTATCACGCAACGCAGGCGGCGACCGTGGTGTCCGATCTCGACGGCGGCATCCGCGCCATGGTCGGCGGCCGCGACTACGGCGCCAGCCAGTTCAACCGCGCCGTCGACGCCTACCGCCAGCCGGGTTCGTCGTTCAAGCCCTACGTCTACACCACCGCGCTGCTGAACGGTTACACGCCGAATTCGATCGTGGTCGACGGCCCGGTCTGCATCGGCAATTGGTGTCCGCAGAATTATGGCCATTCCTATTCCGGCTCGGTGACGCTGACTCAGGCGATCACGCGCTCGATCAACGTCGTGCCGGTCAAGCTGTCGATCGAGATCGGCCGGAAGAACGAGCCCAAGGCGCAGAACCCGGCCAAGGTCGGCCGCGCCAAGATCGTCGAGGTCGCCCGCCGCTTCGGCCTCAAGGCGCCGCTGCCCGATACGCCGTCGCTGCCGATCGGCTCGGACGAAGTCACCGTGCTCGAGCACGCGGTCGCCTACGCGACCTTCCCCAACCGCGGCAAGGCAGTGACGCCGCATGCGGTGCTCGAAGTGCGCACCGGCGCCGGCGACCTAGTCTGGCGCTGGGACCGCGACGGGCCGAAGCCGCGGCAGGCGATTCCCGCCTCCGTCGCCGCCGACATGGCGGGCATGATGAGCCACGTCGTCAGCGAGGGCACCGCGCGCCGCGCCGCGCTCGACGGCATTCCGACCGCGGGCAAGACCGGCACGACCAACGCGTATCGCGACGCCTGGTTCGTCGGCTACACCGGCAATTTCACCTGCGCGGTCTGGTACGGCAACGACGACTACTCGCCGACCAACCGCATGACCGGCGGCTCGCTGCCGGCGCAGACCTGGCACGACATCATGCTCGCGGCCCATCAGGGCGTCGAGGTGCGGGAAATCCCCGGCGTCGGCATGGGCCAGAAGCTGCCGCCGCAGCATATCAGCAACGCGCAGGCCAACGCGGCGCCGAAGGTGCTGGAGACCAAGCCCGGTCCGCCGCCGGTGCTGACCAAGCGCGGCGCCGACATTTTGGTGCGCGTCGAGAAGCTGCTGGACGACGCAGCCAAGACCGCAAGGAAATCGGCGGATGCCGGCACCAAGGCGGCCAGGCCGTCCTCGGCGACGAGCGCGCTCGCCTTTCCGCAGAACTATGCGGAAGAAAATGCCAACGCTTCCGCCCCGCGCAAGAACTGATCGAAACAAGTGCGGTTGATCCTGATCACATTGACGGCCCTTCTGCTCGCGACGGTGGTCGGCCTGGGCGCGACCTGGATGACGACGACGCGCGGCACCGAGATCGGCGCGCTGACCATCGGCCCCTGGACCGCGCGCCCGCGCACCGGCACCGCCGACGTCGATCCCTATTCGCGCGCCACCATCGTGCGCAACGGCGAGCTGCCGATCGGCACCGGCGACGGCGTCGCCTTCACCGCCACCACCGACGACAAGAAGAAGGCGCTCGACGGCCGCTGCGACGTGATCGTCTCCGGCGTGACGCCGCCGGCGCGGTTCTGGACGCTGACGCTCTACGACCGCAAGGGCCACCTCGTCGCCAATTCGCTGCAGCGCTACGGCTTCACCAGCCAGGAGATCGTGCGGCAATCCGACGGCTCGTTCGAGATACGCATCGCCTCGCGCTCGCGCGCCGGCAACTGGCTGCCGACCGGCGGCATCGAGCGCTACGCCTTGATGCTCCGCCTTTACGACACCCCGGTCGGCGTTGCCACGCGCACCCAGCGCGATGCGCCGATGCCCTCCATCTCGACCGTGGGCTGCTCATGATCCGCCTGCTGTTCACCGTCGTTGCCGGCGTGGTGCTGGGCCTCGTGGTCCACCTCGTCAGCGTGCTGGCGCTGCCGCGGATCGCGACGCAGGACGCCTATTCGCGGCTGACGCCGATGACAAAGCTCAACGGCGTCAGCGAGCTTCCCCTCGCCGATCCGCAGACGTCGCCGATGCCGTTCATGGATCCCGCCTTTGCGCTGGCGATCTGCCGCTACGACCTCTCGAGCGGACCGATCAAGCTGACGGTGCCGGTGAGCCAGGCCTACACCTCGGTGTCGTTCTACACCCGCAACGAGATCGCCTACTACGCCATCAACGACCGCTCGGCGGGCCGCAAGGTGATCGAGCTCGACCTGATGACGGAAGCGCAGCACAGCGAGTTGCCGGAAGACGAAGAGATCACCGCGGCCGACCGCCTGATCATCGATTCTCCCAGCACCACCGGCCTGATCTTGATGAAGGCGCTCGCCCCCGAGCCCGGCCTGATGCCGCAGGCGCAAGCCACGCTTCAAGCCGCGAGCTGCGGCCCGCAGACCGAGCAGCCCGCCAAGGCCGAGGCGCCGCGCGGCCGGCGGTGATTGCACGCCTTTCGCGCACGCTCAAAACAAAAACTGCGAAAACAACCCCATGACGTATCCAACGCCGAGCAGCCAGTGCCCGTCCAAAATCAGGATGAATGTACTCAATCCCATAAGGGAGCGTGTGGCGTATCCACCGCAGAAACCGGCCATCACGAATTGCCGGCAGAGCGCGATTGATAGAGAGTTCGGAAGTCTTGTCATCTGTCACCCCTTTGGTTGAGGGCAACGGGACCGGCAGCGTACAAGCTCCTACCGGCGCGTTGCACCCGGTAGGAGCCATCAGCCTCGCGGCGGTTGTCGGGGGACTCCATCCCCATCGATACGAAGAATTACGCACGACTTCTTTTGAGGCAAGGCTTCTTTCAACAGTTAGGAACCGAACTGCGGCGGACGGCGCTACGCCGTATCGACACATTTTCTAGGCATCTGCTGCCCAACAAAGTGATATTGACAGCTTTGCTGTCCTACCGATAACTAAGCCCACGGTAATGGATTTCTGCCGGGCTTAGTGCCGAACCGCTTCCAGGAGAAGCTGATGATTCCTACTTGATTTGCCCTTGCGGCGAAGGAGTAGGGTCGTGCTTCGAGTTCTGATTTCAATCTTGTCGATCGTGATAACCGGCCGTTCAGGCGGTGTATCGTGATGTCGCCGGTTGGCTTCTTCGGTCTCCGCGCCGAGCAACTGCGTAGTCTGGTCAAGTGGATCGGCATCGTCGTGCCGATGGCCGCAGCCGTCGGATCTCTGTGCGCCCTCTTCCTGTGGGCGTTGGACCAGGCAACTCGCGCTCGCTTCGATTTTCCCTGGCTCATCTACGGCATGCCGATCGCCGGATTTTTGATGGTGCTGGCTTATCAGCACTTCGGTCGGTCCGCCGAGGGCGGCAACAATCTGATCGTCGAGCAGATCCATGAGCCGGGTGGCGGCGTCCCGCTCCGGATGGCGCCGCTCATCCTGGTGACGACCGTGTTGACTCATCTGGTCGGCGGCTCAGCCGGCCGCGAAGGCACGGCCGTCCAACTGGGCGGCAGCATCGCTGCTGCTTTCGCGAAGACGTTCAAGCTTTCGCAGGCGGACCTGCGCATTGTCCTGATGGCCGGTATCGCCGCCGGCTTCGGCGCGGTCTTCGGGACACCTATCGCAGGAGCGGTATTCGCACTCGAAGTGCTGACGATCGGCCGCATGCAGTACGAAGCGCTGCTGCCGTGTCTGATGGCAGCCATCGCCGGCGACTGGAGCTGTCACGCTTGGGGGATCGAGCACACCCACTACTCGATCGCTTATCTCGCGAACGCGACCGACGCGACCGGCTTTCACCTGAACGCGCTGTTGCTGTTCAAGGTGATTATCGCCGGCGGTCTCTTCGGTCTCGCGGCCCGCTTTTTCAGCGAATTCTCCCACCTGGTGACGGCGTCCTTCAAGGCCATATGTCCATACGCTCCTTTGCGCCCGGTCATTGCCAGCGTCATATTGATCGGTCTCGTCTACGCTTTGGGTACGCGGGAATATCTGGGCCTGGGTGTCTGGTCGCCCAACCCGGCCGACGCCACGATCGCCGGATTCTTTCTGCCCGGCCATGTCGATCACTGGAGCTGGCTGTGGAAGACGGTCTTCACCGTCGTCACACTGAGTAGCGGCTTCAAGGGCGGCGAGGTGACGCCTCTGTTCTTCATCGGCGCGGCGCTTGGAAACGCTCTCGCCGCGCTATTCGGCGCGCCGTCGGATCTGTTCGCGGGTCTCGGATTCGTCGCGGTGTTCGCCGGCGCGACCAACACGCCGCTCGCCTGCATGATCATGGGAGTGGAACTCTTCGGCTCACTTCATTCCGTCTACATCGCAGTCGCCTGCTTCGTGGCGTACCTCTGCAGCGGGCACTCCAGCATTTACATGTCGCAGCGCCTCGGCACACCCAAGACGGCAGCTGCGTACATTCCTCCCGATCTGTCCATGCGGCAGGTCCGGGATCTGAACGTCCAGGCCCTCGGCGACTTCGTCGACCGGGTCCAGTCACGCTCCAACATCCTCCCAATCCAAAAGAAAGAAGACGTCATGGCCCGCCATACGCTCGCCCACAAGGAAATCGGTATGATTCGCATCTACCTGAAGCCGCGCGAGAAGGCCGTTGGAGTTGGTCGTCGCTTCTTTGGCGCCCGTCCGCTCTACCGCGAATTGGTGATGCAGGCGAAGGCCGCGGGCATCATGAATGCGACCGCGCATCACACCCATTTCGGCTACAGCAACCGCGGCAAGCTCGAAGAAGAAGGCTATGAAGTGCCCAACCCGGAATTGACGATGTGCGTCGAACTCATCGCGCCGCGGTCGGATCTCGAGGAATTTTGCCGCACGCACGGCGATATGCTCAAACGCAAGGTTATCGTCTACAAGCACGTCGAACACTGGAATTTGACGGGGGACGTGGTCAAGATCGAAGAAGTGCTGCGCGCGTAGCCGTCGTGAAAAGCATCATCGGTTCGTGGTTCTTCTGGGCTCTCCTTTCGGCTGCGTTCGCCGCTCTCACGGCGATCTTCGCCAAGGTAGGTATCGAGAACGTCAATTCCGACTTCGCGACGCTCGTCCGGACCATCGTCATTCTGGCCACAGCAGGCGCCATCGTCTGGGCTACTGGGCACTGGCAGGACCCCTCAGGAGTCTCCGGGAAGACGTGGGTCTTCCTGGTCCTGTCAGGGGCTGCGACCGGGGCATCGTGGATCTGCTATTTCCGGGCCCTTAAACTGGGCGAGGCCGCCCGCGTCGCGCCGATCGACAAACTGAGCGTCGTGTTCGTATCGCTGTTCGCGGTCATGTTCCTGGGCGAGCGGCTCGCCCTACCGAACTGGCTCGGTGTGGTCATGATCGCCTGCGGGGCGGTGCTGATCGCGTATAGAGCCTAAGGCGGTCGTCGATGGACCGAAGAGCGATCAAGTCACTCAGGCTGTTCGGCGCAGCGGTCGGCGTCGTCGCTGCCTTGGCCGGCGGATGGGCCGGCTATTTGCGCTTGAGCGGCAATTTTCACGTCGTCGACGACGGTGCCGTCTATCGATCGGGGCAGCTTAGCGGCTTTCAGTTCTCGACCCGTATCCGTGAGAACGGCATCCGCACAATCATCAACCTCCGCGGCAACAACGCCGGCAGCCCTTGGTACGACGACGAGCTCAAGGCGAGTGATGCAACCGGCGTCAGTCACGTCGATTTCCCGATCTCGGCGAGCCGGGAATTGAACGATCAGCAGGTTGCCCAACTCGTTGGATTGCTGACCACCTCGCCACGGCCCATCCTCATTCACTGCGAGGGTGGAGCCGATCGCACCGGGTTGGCTTCGGCGCTGTATAAGCTGATGATCGACAAGAGCCCCCCGTCGGAGGCGGCGGCTCAACTTTCATTCCGTTACGGCCATTTTCCCTGGTTCTGGAGCGGCACCGACGCGATGGACGTCACGTTCGCCCGGACCGTCTCGCACATGCTCCTCACGCGGTAGGCAGCGTCATGGCGCGGATTGGAAATGCCCGGACGATCGCCGACATAGAGTACGTCGTCGATCCCCCGGGGGCGGGGAGTGACGTGACCACCTGGACGTCGCATGGCGTGACATGCTCGATTGACCGGCACCGGTTCAGCGGCCAGGCCTACGCCTTTGTTTTCGAGGTCTTGGACCTGCGGCTCGAAGCACCGTCGAGGCAGCGTTGGCACGTCGTCATCATCAATGAGCTCTGGCGTTTCCGCGACGCCAAAGCCGAGTCACGCGGAAGCAAGTCGCTTCGCGTGCTGCAGGGCAAACCCAACGACGTCTTGAGCTGGATGCGGCGGTGTCGCGACTCGAAACTGTCCGGCAAGGAAGGGCTTTCGCGGTGAAATCGGGCACGTAGCTTGCGATGTTCGCCGCCTATCTCTCCTCGGTCGGATGCACCCATTTGTAGGGCGTGATGCTTCGCGTGGCGGTCAGCTTGATCATGTGGACCGGCGGTGCGGAACATGACCGGCACTTGAGCGAAGCCTCCAGCTTCCAGATCGGCGTATCGCGGGGACGACGGATCGCATCGAGCGGCAGGCTCGCGCGTGCTTTGCACCTGTTGCACTCGACCTCGAGCCAGCCCATGCCACCGTTGAGGCATTGCGCGATCGTCGGAGACGGCTGTGAAGGGCCACCGTAACCTTCCATCCGGACCGACCAGGCTTCGGCTTCAGCGCGGTCGGCCTCGCGAACGGCCTTCCTGGCCTCCTCGCGCGCGTGCTTGGCCGAAATTTCCGCACCCAGAATTCGGCCGCCCCAGATGACCTCGCGTGATTTGGTGCTCATGCCGCGATCAAAGCTGCGCTCGGCGGCGCTGGCAAATTATCGATAGCTGGTAGGCTGGATCCGCAATTTGATGCTGCCGGTCGTGGGTGTGGAAAACCGGCGCTGCAGATCCCCCCGCGATGCCGCGACACCGAAGGCCTGGCGTCGAAGGCCCGGCGTGGCAGCAGCTGTCAAGCGACAGTAGGACGCAACTTCAAATCGCTTGCGTCGTTGAAGCCGCGCGTCCCGGGAGTTATCGATCTGCGATACCTGCCTTCGACCGGGAGAAACGAATGAGCACCATCACCGGCGGCTGTCACTGCGGCGCAATCCGTTACGAGGTCGAGGGCGACGCGATCGTGCATGCGCTGTGTCACTGCCGCGATTGCCGGCTCCACGCCGGCGCTCCCGTCGTCGGCTGGACGATGTATCCGGAGAGCGCACTCAAGGTGACCAAAGGCGAGCCCAAGGTCTACAATTCCTCGGAACACGGCCGGCGACACTTTTGCGGCCATTGCGGCACCGGCCTGTTCTATGTCAATGCCGACATGCTGCCCGGCATCATCGACATCCAGAGCGCGACTTACGACGATCCCGATGCCGTGCCGGCGACGATGCACATCCAGGTCGCCGAGCGGCTTCCCTGGATGGAGCACGCGCACGAACTGCCGACGTTCGAGCGCTATCCGCCGCAGCCATAGCGGCGGAAAGAGCCACAGCGGGCGACACTGCTGCGGCCTCCCCCCTCAATGGGCCCGGCACCGCTTGCGGCCGACGATCGAAGAGGTCGGCAAGCCGGTCAGGTTCGGCACCACACGGCCAAGGTCGAAGGCGACACGCCGGCGCTGACGATCCCCACCGCGATGATGGCGAGCGCCACCGTGTTTCTCAGCCATCCCGCGGTCGCACGGCGCCGTAGCAACGGAAGTCCCAACCCGGCACCGAGCAGGACCGGAAGGGTGCCGAGGCCGAAGCCGCTCATCGCCAGCGCGCCTCCGAGCCACGAGCCGGACAGCATGGCGTAGAACAATGCCGCATAGACCATGGCACAAGGCAGAAAGCCCCAGACCGCACCGCTGACGAACAGCCCCAGCGTCGGTGGCAGATTCGTCGCACGCGCGGCCGTGCTGATCCTGGCGCTGACCGCCCCAGCCAGCCGCGACAGCCCCGCCGGCAGCGACAGCACTTCGAGCATCGAAAGTCCGATCCAGGCGAGAGCCGCGGCCGCGGCCCAGCGCAGGATCGCATGGGCGAATGCGTGGTCGAACGATCCGAACACGCTCGATCCGATCGCGCCCACCGTGGCGCCTGCCAGCATGTAGGCCGAGATGCGCCCCGCGTTGATCAGAACCGTCGTCGTCAGCAGACCCCGCCGCGGCCGGTTCGAACCGAAGTCGGCGGCGAAGTGCAAGGAGGAAGCGATGCCTGCACACATGCCGAAGCAATGCAGGCTCGAGGAAAAGCCCAGCAGGAGCCCGGCGATGAACAGCGGCTGGTCGAAATCGAACATTGCGGACGCAATTCATCCGAATTCGTCCTTGACGGCATTGCGCCAGGTCAAAGTCCCGCTACGTGCCGTCAATCGTCGACCAGCAGCTCCCTGGTTCCGATCGCCAGCGATCCGAAAGCGAAGGCAACCGCGGCTGGGGATCAGCTTCTGAACACGTCGAACGTCACGCGGCGACGTCATCACGTCCGCCGCGCGACGCCCTCGGCACCGGCTCGTCGCGCCCACAGCAACGCCAACGGCCCCAGCGCGATTCCGGCCGCCAGCACGATGAACACCAGCAGCCATCCGCCCGCACTCTGCGGACCGCCGGCCATGTCGAGTGCGACGCCGGTGACCCACGCGCCGAGCGCCGACAAGCCGAAGCCGACCGTGGAATGCAGGGCCAGCGTTGCACCGCGATGCTCGGAGACGGCCGCGGCCGACATACCTGCGGTCAATGCGCCTGAATCAGCCGGCACCGTCAGGCCGTACATCATCAGCAGCAGCGCGAGCACCCATGCGGGGGCCGTTGCATTGAGACCGATCACCAGCGCGACACAGGCCGAAGCGACCATCACGACCGTGATGGCCCGATGCCGCCCGAATTTCAGAGCGGCCTCGTTGCCGAGGATACTGGCCGGCATCGAGATCACCGCAAAGCAGAAGCTCATCAGCACGGGCGTCATCCAGGACGGCCCGCCTTGATGCGCGACGACGAAGGTCCAGAACCCGACCAGCCAGGTGCGAATGCCATACAGCTCGAAGCAGTGAGCACCGTAACCGAGGATGTAGCCGAGCGCCTCACGATTGGCGAACACGGGTGCGAAATTCAGCAGCCGTCCCGTCCTCGGGACAGGCCGATGGCCCCCGATCAGAAGGCACGCGATCACCATCGCGATGGGGCCGACGCCGGTGACGTAGAACGCGGTCCGCCATCCCCAGCGATCGGCGAGGACTTGTGCAACGAGGAACGACAGGCCGACGCCGACCGAGAAGCTCGACGTGTACAGCGTCACCGCCCGCGAGGTGTCGCCTGCGGGCAAACGGTCGGTCAATGCCTTCAGGCCGGGCATGTAGGCGCCGGCAAAGCCCAGTCCCGCGAGTGACCAGATGATGGTGCCCGACCAGAATCCTTGGGCAAAGATGCCGAAGGCCATGGTCGCCATGCCGCTGACGACGGAGCCGCACAACAGCACGATCCGCGCGTCGAGGCGATCGGTCAGCGTCGTCAGCACCGGGACGGCCAGCATGTAGCCGAACGCATAGCCGCTCGCCATCAGGCCGCCTTCGGCGGCGGACAGCCCCCACGCCGGCATCAGATGCTGCGCCAGATTCGCGGACAACGTCACGTGCGGCAGCAGATTGCCGAGCTGGCCGATACACATCACCGCGATCAGCGGCCCCCCGCTCAAACTCCGAATGCTCGCCTCCCCTCCGTCCCTATTTTGTCTGGTCCGCACGCAGCAACAGAAGCGCGAAAAACGCGGAGATCGAGGCCACCGCGCTGATCCAGAGCGCGCTGCTGCCAAACCGCTCCACCATCACTCCGAGCGCGAGCGGAGCGAGCGCGCCGGTCGCCCGCGACGGCAGCGAGATCGTGCCGACGCGCCGGCCGAAGCCCGCCGGCCCGAACAGTGCCAAAGGAAGCGTGCCGCGGGCAATGGTGATGATGCCGTTGCCTGCGCCATACAGCACCGTGAAAGTCGATGCGAGCAAGGGGCCGCCCGCGACCAAAGCAACCACGCCGATCGGATTCATCAGCATGGCGAGCCGGGCCGACAACAGCGGATGAAACCGGCCGAGCCACCCTGCTTCCAGAAGGCGGGCACCGACCTGTGCAGGCCCGACCAGGGTGCCTGCGAGCAGGGCCTGTGCTGGCGTCGCGCCGAACGCCACCAGCATGGTCGGTAGAATGGCCGAGACACCCGAGCTGACGAAGCTCGCCGCCGCGAACATGTAGGCCAGCAGCACCATCGCGAACGTCTCGCTCTGCTGTCCGGATATTGGGCTCGCTCCCGGATCCGGACGAGGCTGCTGGTCCAAAGGAACGGCGCGCGGCAGAGACAGATTGAGCGGCAGCGCCAGACAGATGTGAATCGCCGCCCACACCTGGCAGGCCACGCGCCAGTCGTACTCGGCAGCCAGCCACGTCGTGAGGGGCCAGCCGAGAGTGCTGGCGAAACCTGCGATCAGGGTGATGCCGGTTATGGTTCGTCGCGCGTTGCTGCCATAGATGCGCGCAAGCGTCGCGAAGGCCGCTTCATAGAGGCCCATGCCCATGCCGATCCCGAGCAACACCCAGGCTGCAACGAGCACCACCACGCCGTGAGCTACGGACAAGAGGAGCAAGCCTGCCACGAAGACGAGGTTCGAGACCGCTAGCAGGCCACGCCCTCCGAACGTATCGATGGCATGCCCCACGCGTGGCCCGAGCAGGCCGGAGATGACGAGCGCCCCCGAGAGCGCGCCGAACACGTAGGTCGGCGCAAGACCGAGATCGCGCGCAATCGGCGCCGCCAGGATGGCAGGAAGATAATAGCTCGATGCCCACGCGATGGTCTGCGCGGTTCCGAGTGCGAAGACAATTGCGAGCGGACCTGTCTCCCGGTCCGTTGGGACCTGCGTCACGAGCAGCCGCACCCCGCGCGACCTTCCGTCTTGGCGGTTTCATCGGCAGCACAGCAGGCTGACGGCTCCGCCTTCGCGGGACCGCCGCAGCATCCCGCACCCGCCGCCTCGACACCGCCGCGCGTGCAGACGCCGGTTTCCGGCAGCACGAGCTCGACCCGGGCCGCGGCCTCCTTGTCGCCCGCGATGTCGGCCACGATGGAACGGACCTGTTCGTATCCGGTCATCATCAGGAAGGTCGGCGCACGACCATAGGACTTCATGCCGGCGAGATAGAAGCCCGGCTCGTCATGCGCGAGCTCGCGGGCGCCGTGGGGACGGACCGTGCCGCAGCTGTGTTCGTTAGGATCGATCAGCGGCGCGAGCGCAACCGGCGCCTCTATCGCCGGGTCGAGCCGCAGCCGCAGCTCGGACAGGAACGAGAGATCGGGACGGAAGCCAGTCGAGACGACCAATTCGTCCGCCACCACACTCTGCGCGCCGGAGCAGCTGCCCGCTGAAATCCTGAGACGGCCGTCGGTCTCCGAGAGATGCGTGACGCCGAAGCCTGTTTCGACCCTGATCTTTCCTGCGGCCACCAGCGCGGCGAAAGTCGAGCCCAGCGCGCCGCGCGCAGCAAGCTTGTCATTGCTGCCGCCACCGTACGCCTTTGAAGGATCAGTGCCGCGCAACAGCCAGATCGCTTGCGTGCCCGGCACCTCACCCGCGAGCTGCGCGAGATCAATCAGCGTACCCACGGCGGAATGGCCTGCACCGAGCACGACAACGGTCTTGCCGGCATATCTGGCACGATCAGCGCCCCGCACATCCGGCATACCATAAGCGATGCGGCGGGCGCGCTCGCGTTCGCCGATCGCAGGCAGACCGTTGCTGCCGGCGGGATTGGGAGAGAACCACGTGCCTGACGCGTCGATCACGGCATCGGCGCGAAGCATCTCGGGACCCCCGCCGTTCTGATAGCGGATTTCGAACGGCGCCTGCTCCCTGCCCTTCGTTTTCGCCCTGTCGAAGCCGACGCGGCTGATGGCCGTGACCCGGCTCGAAGTCCGAATTGTCTCCCGAAGCGGCGTGCGTGTTGCGAGCGGGGTGAGATATCGATCGATCAGCTCGCCGCCGGTCGGATAGGCGTGAGGGTCCGGCGAATTCCATCCGGTTGGCGCGAGCAGCCGTGCCGCCGCTTTGTCGACATTGTATTCCCATGGCGAGAACAGCTGGACGTGCTGCCACTGACGGATCGCGTGCGCGGCTTCAGGGCCGGCCTCGATCACGATGGGAGACATGCCGCGTTCGAGCACATGCGCAGCCGCAGCAAGGCCAACCGGCCCGGCTCCGATGATGGCGACCGTCCTGGCGTTCATTGAGCTTCTCCCATCTTTCTAGAATCATCGAATAATGAACCGTAAACGTCAGGCGGCCGTCTGCGTATCCTTGCATCCGACTTCGTCCGCGCAGCACTCCGCCGCCAGGAAATCGACGAGGCCCCGCATGGCATCGAAATTGGCGTGGCAGATCAGGGTGGTCGATTCCCTGATCTGGCTGACGAGGCCGACCGAGACCAAGGTCTTGATGTGATGCGACAGTGTCGACGCCGGGATCTTCAGCTTGTCCTGGAGGCGACCGACCGGCATGCCGGCATGCCCGGCACGGACCAACGCCCGATAGATTTGAAGCCGGGTCTGATTACCCAGGGCCTCCAAACGTGCTGCTGCGTCGGCGATCTTCATGACCCTCACGCTGCGCTTGTCCATGCCGGCTGTCAAACCATATTTCTAGAATATTCGAATTATAGCCGGCTGGGGATACGAGATTCCGATTGACGCCTCCTCATCTATTCCATAAATCTGGATATATGGAAAACGAAGAAGCCGTCCTATCCCTTGCCGCTTTGGCTCAGTCGACCCGTCTGGAGGCGTTCCGGACGCTGGTCAGGCACGAGCCCGAGGGTCTCGCCGCCGGCGACCTCGCCCGCCTGCTGGAGGTTCCCCAGAACACGCTCTCCGCACATCTGGCGATCCTGAGCCGGGCGCGCCTCGTCTCCTCCGAGCGGCACAGCCGCTCGATCGTCTACCGCGCCAATCTCGGCGAATTCCGCGACGTCACGCTCTTCCTGCTTCGCGATTGCTGCGGCGGGCGACCGGAGGTCTGCGATCCCGTCGTCGAAACATTGCAATCCTGCTGCTCGCCGAAACGGAAGGAACGAAGCCGTGTCTGACCAGATCTACAATGTGCTGTTTCTCTGCACCGGCAACTCGGCGCGATCGATCCTGGCCGAGTCGATCCTTCGGAGGGACGGCGCCAACCGCTTTCGAGCCTTCTCCGCCGGGAGCACGCCAAAGGGCGAGGTGCATCCGCTCGCACTGCGCACGCTCGAGGCCATGGACTACCCGACCGACGGGATGCGCTCGAAAAGCTGGCTGGAATTCGCGAGCGCCGATGCGCCCGTGATGGATTTCGTCTTCACTGTTTGTGACAACGCAGCGGGCGAATCCTGCCCGATCTGGCCGGGCCAGCCGATGACGGCGCATTGGGGCATTGAAGATCCCGCTGCGGCCGAAGGTTCCGAGTTGCAGAAGCAGGCGGCGTTCGTCACTGCGTTCCGCTATCTCAAGAATCGGATCGATACCTTCCTGAACCTGCCGCTGAGGAGCATCGACAGGCTGTCGCTCGGAACCAGGCTGCGCGAGATCGGCCGCTCCGATGGCGCGACATCCCACCGAGACGACGTGGCGTGACGATGGGCATCTTCGAACGATACCTCACTCTGTGGGTTGCGCTTTGCATCGTCGTCGGCGTCGCACTGGGACACGTCCTGCCGGGCTTCTTCGGAGCCATCGCAGCCGCTGAGGTCGCCAAGGTCAACCTGCCGGTCGTAGTGCTGATCTGGCTCATGATCGTGCCCATGTTGCTGAAGATCGACTTCGGCTCGCTCGGTCAGGTCCGGGAGCACTGGCGCGGCGTCGGCGTCACCCTTTTCATCAATTGGGCCGTGAAGCCGTTCTCGATGGCCCTGCTGGGCTCCTTCTTCATCGGCCACCTCTTCGCGCCGCTGCTGCCGGCTGGCCAGATTTCGTCCTACATCGCCGGCTTGATTCTGCTGGCGGCCGCGCCCTGCACCGCGATGGTGTTCGTGTGGTCCAATTTGTGCGAGGGAGAGCCTAACTACACGCTGAGCCAGGTCGCCCTGAACGACGTGATCATGGTGTTCCTGTTTGCGCCGCTGGTGGGACTGCTGCTCGGCGTGGCCTCGATCAGTGTTCCCTGGGGCACGCTGCTGCTCTCGGTCCTGCTGTACATCGTGGTTCCCGTGATCGTCGCGCAGTTATGGCGCAAGGTGCTGCTCCGAAGCGGCGCGGCCGGCTTCGACCGCGTCATGCGGGCGCTGCAGCCACTGTCGTTGGTCGCGCTCCTCGCGACATTGGTGCTGCTGTTCGGCTTCCAGGGAGAGCAGATCGTCAGGCAACCGCTCGTCATTGCCATCCTTGCCGTTCCAATCCTCGTGCAAGTCTATCTCAACGCGGGGTTGGCGTACTGGCTGAGCCGACGATTTGGCGTAGCCTGGTGCGTCGCGGCTCCAGCCGCCCTCATCGGCGCGAGCAACTTCTTCGAGCTGGCGGTCGCCGCCGCGATCAGCCTGTTCGGCCTGGACTCCGGCGCCGCGCTGGCGACCGTGGTCGGTGTGCTCGTCGAGGTCCCGGTGATGCTGTCCGTCGTCCGCATCGTCAAGGCGACCCGGGGCTGGTACGAAGCGGGCGCCGGCAAAGCCACCACAGCCCTGGAAGCGCGCCAGTGAAGCGGAAAACCCGAGCATGAGTGTCACGATCTATCACAACCCCGACTGCGGCACCTCGCGCAACACGCTGGCGATGATCCGCCAGAGCGGCATCGAGCCCGTCGTCGTCGAATACCTGAAGACGCCGCCCTCGCGCGACAAGCTGCTCGAGCTCGTCAAGGCGATGGGCATCTCCGTCCGCGCGCTGTTGCGCGAGAAGGGCACGCCCTTTCGCGAGCTCGGCCTCGACGATCCCAAATGGACCGATGACGAGCTGATCGACCAGATGCTCGCGCATCCCATCCTGATCAACCGCCCGATCGTGGTGACGGAGATGGGCGCGCGCTTGTGCCGGCCCTCCGAAGCCGTCATCGGTCTCCTGGATCGTCCGGTCGGCCGGTTCGTCAAGGAAGACGGCGAAGTGGTCGACGCGCGGTAGACTGGCCTCGATGGCAGCAGCTGTCAGGCGACAGCAGGACGCAACTTCGAGACGCCCGCGTGGTTGAACCCGCGCATCACGAGCACGCCATCGATCGGCGAACCCATCGTCGATCGGAGAAACGCATGAGCACCATCACCGGAGGCTGGCTGCGCATGAACTCACGCCTTGGCGGCGAGAGGCGTTGCGTCCTCCCTATCCGAGCAGGCCTTTCAATCCCGCATAGATTGAGCCGACGCCCGTGGCCGCGACGCCCGCCAGCGGGCCGATCGTCTGCATGAGGTCCTGGATCAGCCGGGCACGGCGGCGCAATTGCTCTTCGCCGACGTGCTGCCCCAAGAGGCGTGCGACGCGGAAGGCGAATGCGTTCGGTTTGCCGCCCTGCGTCAACACGCGGGGCAGCACCTGGAAGATCACCACGCTCAAGATGTTTCCGGAGACGAAGGCGAGCAGAATGCTGGCGCCGTATTCGAACACCTCGCGCCACTCGATCCAGGCTTCCGGCAGGATCGGGACATGATCGTGAACGCCGGTGACCGTCAGCATCGAAAGCACGCTGACCGTCGCCGTCAGGAAAGCCAGCACAAGGGCCGTCAGCGCGGAGACACGGTGCAGCGGATAGGCCACGAAGCCGAACAGAAGCGGTATCACGATCGACGCGATCCGGAGCGGGATCGGAGACACGTTGAGGGTGATGGTCACCAGCACATGCGCGATCACCAGCAGCACGGACGGAATCGCAACGTAGAGCACCGCATGCGTCAGGTAATAGCGCAGCGGGTTCTTGTAGCGTTCAAGCCGGACATGGACGCGGTCGAGGTCGCGCCTGAGCTTGTCCAGGTCGGCGACGATGGCGTCGATTTCGATCAGCATCGGGCGCACGATGCGCAAGTCCCGCGAGCAATGCTTGCACGCGATCGCTTCGTCCTTGATCGTCTCGGCGCAGAACGGACACTCCATCGCTAGCGCGACTTCCTTCGCCTTGTGATGGCTTCGACCTCGTCTCTGGCCCGTCTCAACTCATCGCGCAATTCCTCGCGCTTGCGCAGGAGATCGTCCCGCTCAGCGAGCAGGGTGGCGGGAACGGCGATGTCGCGCCCGCAGGAGGGGCAGACCATTGCGCCCTCCGCAGTGCCGGCGCAGCAGTAAGGACAGCTCATTTCGGCCCGACCTTCAAGGTGAAGATGGTGGTACCGGCCCGGCCGTCGCTGTCCTTGATATCGACCCGCACCGTGTATTCGCCCGGCGGCAGTTCGGCATCCTGCATGTTGATGCCCTCGGGCTTCACGAAGGGCTTTACCCTCGGGGTGAGGTCCACGTTCGGCGTGCGGAGGAAGATCATCTTGACCGATTCCGGGTCGATCTTTGCTCCGCCGAACGATTCGAACTTCAGCACCAGCGGCATCGGCGAGCTCATGGAATCGCCGGGCGAGATGAACTCGACCTTCGGGCCGCGCAGGATGCCGCGCCGGTCGGCTGCGATTGCTCCCTTCGGAGGCGGCAGCTTGGCTTCTTCCTCGGTGATCAATTGCGTGGCGCGCGCAGGAGCCGAAAGCAATAAACCTGCCGCCACAACGCCTAACAAGACATTCCGCGTCATCGTCTTTTCACCCCTTCCGTCACCTGTTGGTCACCGCAAGCCGCCATCGCCGATGATCGTGTAAGGCGCCCAGAACAACGGATGCGCATACGCAAACTCGGTCTTGCCTTCGCTGTTGAGATAGCCGGGACCATCGACGAGCGCCATCGCCGCCTGGCGCAGCGCTTCGCTGCGCGACAGCTTGGGATCGTCCGCCTGCCGCTTGAACAGGTCCGTCACCAATTGCCGCGCCGACTGCGAATGCACCGACCAGTTCGTCACCAGCAGCGCACGCGTTCCGGCATAGAAGAACGCGCGGCCAAGCCCGGACGCCGCCTCGGCCCCGGCGCCCGCTCCCGCGCCGGTGTTGCAGGCCGAGAGGATCACCCAGTCCGCATCGAGCTTGAGGCCGAGAATCTCCTCCATGGTCAGGAGACCGTCACCGCCCTCGCCTGTCACGGCCGGCGAGGATAAAGCGAGCGCCGGCTGCGTCAGCCCGTTCAGCTCACCCGGAATGAGGCCGTGGGTGGCAAAGGCCAGAATTCTGAAGCCGGACAGATTCATGGTCTTCACCGCGCTCTCGGTGGCGTCCTTCCCAAGGAACAGCACCTTCGAGGGATCGGCCTGCAGCGCGAGCGCGATCGATTTCAGTTCGTCCGCGGTGTCGGGTAGGCGCGGCAGCAGACCAAGCTCGGCGCTGTCGACGCCCTCGAGCTTGGGACTGTTGCGCCGCTTCAGCGGGCCGCCGCGCGTGACATTGCCGCCGGCATCGGCAACCTGCACCTTCTCCCCGGCGCCGTCCGCCTCGGTCTGCTGATCCCTGTTGAAATAGGGATCGCCGAAGGCAACGAGGTCGCCGCGACCGGCCTTGCCCGGCGGCAATTGCCGCAGCGTGCGCAGCGCCGCCGCCGACGGCACCGTCGACACGGCATGGGTCCGCGCCAACCACGGCACGTTGCGATAGCCGACGAACAGCGGATCCTCGTCGGCAGCCACCTCCACCTTTGCGGTCGGCAACAGGGACAGCGGCAACAGCCCAAGCGCGCCATTGGTCACGACGATTAGGTTCTTCGCCGGCTTCCATCCGCTCTCGACGGGTTTGAGCAGAAGCTCGTAGAGTTCATGGCCGAGCGCGAGGTCGAACGGCGGAATATCCGAGATCATCGCAGCCTGCGGCTCAAGCGCTTCACGCAGCTTGCGGATCTTGCTCTCGATGTCGCCGATCTTGGCCGGTACCGCGGCGAAGGCGACCGGCCCCGATTTCGGTACAGCCCACACGAAGCTGGCGTTCTGGCCGAAATAGAACGACAGCATGGCCTCGTCGTCGGCCAGCGTGGCGCGGATATCGGCGACGCTGGGCGGCCTCGGCGAAACGAGATCGGCGTAGATTGGAAACTTCTGCTTGATCTCCTGGCGCGCCTTGTCCCGCTGACCGCGCAGGGCCGCTATCGAGGCCTGGATCTGCGCGACACCCTTGTCGTCGCGCTCCGCCGCCGGAAGGGCGAGCACGTTGTTGAGAGTGCCGAGCTGGGCGTTGACCTGCTTGGTCAGGTCCTGCTCCTTGCGCACGAGTTCTGCGAGCGCAGGATCCTTCGCGGCCGCGCGCGCACTCGAGGCCGCCAACGCCTGCTGCACCGAACGGCCGCGGATGGCGTCGGCAAGGCTGAACGTCTCTTCGCCGACAGTCTTATTGGTCCCCTCGGCCCTCGCCAGGAGCATCAGATAGCTCTCGACGATGGCCTGCAGCCGCTGGCTGCGTGCGGCGACGACAGTCGTGTTCTCGTCGTCGGCGTTCTCGTTGGCGCCAGCCATCATGACCGGGATGGCGGCCTTGTATTCTCGGATCGCCTCGGCGTCACGCCCGGCGCGCATCAAGCCCATGGCCAGGGTGCCGCGCGCCGATGCGGCGTCGAAATGATTCTCGCCGACGCGCGCGATTTGCTTCTTCACGAGCTGCTCGGCGGCCGCGATGCCGGCGTCCAACTGACCGGAGCCATAGAGCGACAGGATGCGGGAGGGATTGAGCTCGAACACCTGACGGCGCTGAGGATCCCAACCCGTGACGGCCTTGTCGATCCGCGCGAACATTGCGCCGGCTTCAGCATTCTGACGCCGAAGCGTCAGGATCCCGGCGAGCTGCGACAACACTTGCACCGTCGCTTGCGAATCCTCTGGCACGCCCACCTTGTTGGCGATCTCAAGGGCGACACGTCCAAGTTTCTCGGCCTCCTCATAGCGGCCCTGGTCGACGAGGATACCCGCAAGTCCCATCACGAAACGCGGCGTGACGGAATTGTACTTGCCGGTATCCTTCAGGCGCGAGAGCAGCGCGCGGCGCGCATCCACCTCGGCCTCGGCGAGCCTGCCCTGCTTCGCCTTCATGCGCGCCTGGTTCAGGATGATGCCGTCGATCGCCTGCAGCAGGATGGTTTCGGCGGGCGGATTGTCAGCTTCCAGGATCGCCTTCGTGCTCGCGCGCTTGCGCAGCTCGGCATTGCGATAGGCGACCTCGGCGTCGGCGAACTGTCCGCGCGCCTCGAAGATCAGGGCTCGCCCGAGCTCCAGCTCGCCTTCCCAGCCCTGGCCGAACTTGGCATAGGACGCTCGCCAGTTGGGATGACCGCTGGTGCGGGCCTCCTGGATCGCGGTCTGGCTGCGGCGCAGATAGCCCTCGGCCTGCGCGACGTCGCCCATCTGGATGAGAACGCTCGCGATGCCGCGGTTGGTGTTGAACTGCAATCCCTTGGCGCCGGGCATGCTGGCCGATTCGCGCAGCAGCCTCTGCATGATCTCGAGCGACCGCTTCGGGTCGCCCGCGAGGGCGTGCTGCAAGGACTGAAGCTGCAGGATACGACCCAGCAGGTTCGGCCCCACCGCGCCGCGCCCGACCTCCGCGGCCTTGTCTGCGTCCGCCATCGCTTCGGCGAGCCGGCCAAGCTGGGCGCGCGCGTTGGCGCGATCGAAATAGAGCTGGGCGAGATCCTGGCGCGACTCTTTGCCCGTCGGGACGGCGTCGGCATCGGACTTCAGTTCCGCGATCATCTTCGCGTCGGGCCTGTCGCCGTCGAGGACGGCGGTAATGTCCGCGATGCTGCGGGGCGGCGCGACGAAGTCCTTCGGAAGCGCCGTGCCCGCCTCGAGCTTGGGCGCGCTCTCCTTGGGAACCTCGACAGCCACATTGGCCCGGCCGTTGGCGGCATTCAGCGCCGCCATCACGCAGGATCTGACCTGGGGCGAAGCCTTGGCGCGGCAGGCTTCGAGATTGGCGCCGCCACCGGCACGCATGCAGGCCTGCACGATCGGCTTGCCGATGGTCATCCGGCAATTCTCCAGCGCCGCTTCCTTGCTAAGCGCGGCGGCCGAACCGGTGGTTCCGAGCAGGATGGCAAGAGCCAGCAGGGTGCGGTGGGAAACGTCCGGACGGCTCGTAAAAGGACGCAGGGCGTCTAGGAGCATCTCTATGGACCTTTGGGCAAATGACTTGAAGAAACAAAATAATCCTAGTCATCCGGCCCCGAAGGACAAGCGCAATCAGGGTTCCTGAACGAAGTCTGGGCTGGGATGAAGGTTATGATGCAGCGCGGCGCGGCCTGGGAGCACTGCAAGAGCGCGGGATTCGCATCCCAATGCAGCCGATTGACGGGGACGGCCCGCTCGCCACGAGCGGCCTTTGCGGGTCTCAGCCCTTCGAAACCACCGCACGTCCATAGGGCGGTTGCGCCTGGACCGGCGGGTTGGCGGTCTGGGCCGCAAGCTCGCCGATCAGGCGGTCGGCGTCGGCGGCCAGGCCGTCGGGGGCCTGGATCACCAGGCGCTCCAGCGCCCAGCGGTAGGACGAGATGCGTTGCTCCAGGCATTGCTGCACCCACTGCACGATCAGCGAGTTCTCCTGCATGCGCGCGACCGCGTCGTCCTTCTCCCTCGGCGAGAGCGCGGAGACGCGGGCCATGCTGGCATTGCGCTTCCTGTCGAGGTCGATGACGCGGATCGCACTGGCGAAGAACGGCTCGAAGCGGGTGATGTCGTTGCGCACGTCCTCCATCAGTTGCGCGTAGCGCGAGGAATGCGAGCGGTGCGGCTCGTCGATCAGCGTGCGGCCGTACATGGTGCGGTCGAACACGATCTTCTGCTGCCACGGCGAGGGCATCGCCTTGTAGTCGCCGAACACGCTCTTCCATGCGGGGCGCGACAGCGGCGGCTCGATCATGGGATAGGCGAGGTCGCGCAGCTGGCGCTCCTCGTCGGTCAGCTGAAATTGCGACGGCTTCAGACCGACGCTGCCGGTGACCTCCGCGCCCAGCCAGCGATGCATGTCGTCGCTGCGCATGCTCTCACGGGTGCGGCCGAAATCGCCGCCGCTACAGGCCGCGAGGCTCGCAGCCAAAAGCGCGAGCAAGACGGCCGACAGGACAGACCGGATCTGGCGGACGGTGTCCGGCATTGCAAAAGCCTGGAATCAGCGACGGCGACGACGGCGCCCCGGCGCTGTGCCCTGCTCCGGCCCGTGATCTCCGCTGGCTTCGTCTGCCTCGCGCTCGATACGGATGACGGGAAGGATCAGGATCGTTCCCATGTCCGCGCGCGGAGCGACATCCCCCGACGAGCCCACCCGGCGACCGGCCGGAAATTCAATGATGGTCCCCATGTCAGCTCTCTTCGATTGCCGCGCGATCATGCGCGCCCGTGCAACATGCATTCATTAAGATCAGTTCATGGTTAACGGGGTGTAAACGTCGCGGTGGAACCGTAACCGCACGGGCCGGCCGCGACGTCCCGCTGCGGCACGAGATCGCTTCAAATCGAGCGTTGGATTTCACGCCTCGTTTTCCTTAACGAGCCTTTAAAGGAGCCTGCGATAGGCTGGCGACGAGTATCTCTTCCAGGTCGCGTATCCTCCATGACCAAGTCGCTGTTTCCCGGATTCGACGGGCTGATGTCGCTCTCCCGTCGCGAAGGCGTCGATGTTCGGCCGACGCTGCTGCGCGTGCTGACCGACCTTTACGTCCAGAAGAACACCCACAGCGACGACGAACAGCGGCAATTCATCGAGCTTGCGACGCGGTTGATCGACCAGGTCGACGATGCCACGCGCGCGGCCGTCAAGGCGCGGCTCGCAATCTATCCGCAGGCGCCGATCCCGGTTCTCCAGAAGCTCGGCCTGGTCGCGGCGCAGGAAGGCCGCAGGGTTCCGCTGGCCCGCGAGATCCCCACGCCCGCACCCGCCCCCTCGCCGGTCCGCACGCCGACCGACGCCGAGCGGCGCATGGCCGCCAACATGGCGATGCAGCCGACGGACGCCGCGGAGATCCACGACATGTTCTTCCGCGCGGGCGCCTCCGAGCGCGCGCTGATCCTGCACAATCTGGCGCAGACCCCGCTGAAGGCCGCGCCCCGCATTCCGACCGCGCGCGCCAGGCGCGCGTTCCAGATCCTGGAGATGGCGGCGATCGCGGGCGATGTCGAGAATTTCACCCTCGAGCTCGGCGACAGCCTGATCCTGCCCTCGCGCGTCGCAGTCCAGATCGTCGATGATGCCGGCGGCGAAGCGCTCGCGGTCGCCGCGCGCGCGCTCGACATGCCGAGCCCGAATTTCCAGCGCATCCTGCTGTTCTTCAAGCCGGAGATCGGCAATTCCGTGAACGAGGTGTACCGGCTGTCGCGGCTCTACGACCGCCTCAGCGACCGCTCGGCGCTGGTGATGCTGGCGGCCTGGCGCGGTTCGACTCTCGCCGTCACCCGCGCAAAATACCAGCCGTCACTGCATGACGGCGAACGCCAGCGCGCCCGCGCCGGCGCGAGCCAGACGCGGCCGGGCGTGCAGCCGGGCGCGATGCCGCGCCGCACCGGTACCGACGGATCGTCGGAGCGCTAGTTCGCCACGCCGGCACACTATGGAGTTCGTGCCCCGGACGCAGCACAGCGCTCCCGGCGATGCGAAGCATCGTACGGTGCGATGCGTTGTTGAGCCGTGGCTCATCTCGCAGCGTCCGTTCGTGTCGCTTTCCGGGTCCCGGCTCTGCGCGGCAACGCTGCGCGTCGCCGCTCGTCCGGGACACGGGAGCAGCAGCTACGTCTTCGCCAGGTCCAGGAAATGCCGCCCGGCGCGATCCTCGGTCTCGACGATCCAGGCGTCCGGATCGAAGCGGATTTCCTTGGCGAGACGCTCCTCGATCGTGTGCTCCGGCAAGGGCTGCTGCGCGACCGGCACGAAGAAGCGATCGACGGGGCGGTCGTCGTCGTACGACGTCTGCGGCGCCGGAGCGTAGAGCATCGCCTGGCCGTCGAGCAGCGAGACCTTGACGAACACCGCACCCGCCTCCTCGGCACCGCGACGAACCACCGCGCCGTACACGCCCTCCGTCTGGCACCGGCGCAAATAGGCCGCGACCCATATGTTGGATTTCAAACGCATGAGTCGAACGATAGGCCAGCGCGACGCGCGCCGCCAGTGTCAGTGTCCGAATGTCACGCCTTGCTTACACCTTGCCCGCCGTTGATCTGGCGCGCCACGAGGTATGACAGCGGCATTGCAAGTGCAAATCCCACGGCAACCGCATAGGGGATGTTTCTGATCGCGTCCGCGGCGAAACTCGGCACCATCAGCACGACGATCAGGCTGACGCCCGCGAGCACCGTACCCAGCACGATCCAGACCAGAACCGAGACCTTGAACATGACAACCTCTCTTCTTCCTTGAAGATGGTCGATCATGTTCCCCGAAGCTGCCGGCCGTCATTGATCCCGAGCAAATCGCCCGTGCGCGGGCGGGCCTGCCTTGCCGGAGCGGCATGCCGGGAATTGATCGGCGTCAATGACAGCGAGATACGCGTCAATCGACGGGATGGCCGATTGCGGCGCCGAGTTCGCGCAGCAGCCGGTCGGACAGCTGGCCAGTGACCTGCATCCTGTGCTCGCGCTCGAACTTCTGGATCGCGGACTGGGTCTCGCCGCTCATCGTGCCCGTGATCTTCAAATTGCCGTAGCCATATTCGGACAGCGCGCGCTGCACGCCGGCGATGCGCCGTGCGGCCGGGCCATGCGGCATGGGAATCGGCGCCGGCGGACGCATGGCGGATTGCGGCGTCGACATCGTTTGCTTGACCAGATTGGTCATCGGATCGTTCGAGCGCGTCGATGCGGTCGCCTCGACCGGTTTCTCCGGCGGCTTCTCGGCGGCTCGCTCGACAGGCTTGGGCTCGGCAGGTTTGGGCTCGGCAGGTTTGGGCTCGGCAGGTTTGGGCTCGGCGCGGAACTCCGTCGCGCGCGGCTCCAGCGGCGAGGTGTCGGCGCCCACCGGGCGCGGACGCGGCAAGGGGTTCGGCAGCGCCACGGAGGAAGGCGCGGGAAGATTGATCACGGTGCCGAACATCGGCGCCGGATGCCGACCGGTCTGCAGGAACAGCGCGTTGGTGACGATCGCACCGATCGCAGCGACGGCGACGAGGCCGGCGAGCGTATCTTTGGGGCTGTGCAGCAGCACGCGCATTACGAGGTTGCGCTCGGTCTCGACATCGACGACGGCGGCCTTGGCGCCACGGCGGCGCGGAGCGGCTTCGTCCTTGGCAGACTTCCTAGGCACTTTTCTTCACCAGAGCGGGTTGGTCCTGAGACTGGTCGTGAGCTTGGTCTTGAAGGTCGTGACGCTGCACCGGCGCCAGCGTCGCGACCTTGCTCTCGACCGGCTTGACTTGCGGGGGCGTGTAGACGAGCGGCAGCCTCACGGTGACGAGAGTGCCCTCTCCCAATCTGCTTTGTACCGTCAATTCGCCGAGATGCAACGCCACGAGGCTCTTGACGATCGAAAGTCCGAGGCCGGTTCCCTCGTGACGGCGCTGATAGGTCTTGCCCGCCTGGAAGAACGGCGCGCCGATACGGTTGAGATCGTCGGCCGCAATGCCCACGCCGGTGTCGCCGATGCGCAGCGTCAGTTGCGAACCCGACACCGAAGCGGTCACCGAGACCTGACCGCCGCGCTCGGTGAACTTGATGGCGTTGGCGACGAGATTGAGCACGATCTGCTTGAACGCCCTGGGATCGCCGGTCATGACCGGCAGATCCTGCGGCGCGTCGGTGATGAGGTCGATGCCGTTCTCCCGCGCCTTCAGCGCCAGCAGATTGCAGCAATGCAGCAGCGCGGCGCGCGGCGAGAACGGCTCGGACGCGATCTCGAAATTGCCGGACTCCATCTTCGACATGTCCAGGATGCCGTTGACGACCGACAGCAGATGCTGGCCGGAATCGTTGATGAGCTGGGCATATTCCCGGCGCTGGGCCGCACCCAGCATCAGGGTCTGCTCCTGTGCGATCATCTCGGAGAAGCCGATGATGGCGTTCAGCGGCGTGCGCAGCTCGTGGCTCATGGTGGCGAGGAAGCGCGTCTTGGCGGCATCGGCCGCTTCCGCGGCGCTGCGCGCCTGTTCCAGCGCCTGCTCGGACAGCTTGTACTCGGTGACGTCGCGCATCACGGCGACGACTTCTGCCTCGCGCGTATCGTCGCCATGGGGATTCTGGCCGAAATCCCGGTCGAGCGGGCGGCAGCGCATCTCGACCCAGAGGAAATCGACCTGGCCGCGCTCCGAACCGTCGGGCTCACGCCGTAGCCGGAACTCGATGCTGCGGACGTCACCGCGCGCGGCAGCGGAGAGTGCGGTGAGATAGGCCGGGCGATCGGCGACATGGACGCGGTCGAACAGGCCATGCCCCAGCAGTTGCGCCACCGGCATGCCGAGCATGGCCTCGGCCGCGGGCGAGATGAACTGCACCGCACCGTTGCGCCGATGCCGCGAGACGACGTCGCTCATGTTGCGGGCGAGCAGGCGATAGCGCTCCTCCTCGCGCGACAGCAGCGCAACGCTGGTACGCGCGAGCGATTCCGCGCCGAAAGCAAGGCCGGCGGCATAGAGCGTCGCCGAGACGACGCCGCACGCCATCAGCACGCCGCGTTCCGCGGTGCTGGTGTCTGCGACCGGCAGCCAGCCGAGCTGGCCGGCGAGGATCAGGAGTCCCGCACAGGACAGCGCGAGCAATGATGCGAAGGCCGCGACGCGGCGCGAGGCCGACAGCGCGGCTTCGAGGGGAACCACGACCAGCCAGACCGCGGCGAATGATTCGATGCCGCCCGTGCTGCCCGCGACAGCCATGATCAGGCCGGCGAGCGCCAGCGACGACAGCACATGCGCGCCTTCATAGCGGCCGGTGCGCGACAGGAACCAGGACAGCAGGATCGGCGCGATCAGCCAGGCGAAAGCGGCGACCTCGACCGCGCTCGGCGCGCCACGCATGGCGAGATAAACCGGGAATGCGGCAAAGGCGGCCAGGCTGCCGAGTAGCCGAGGCGCCATGAAGGCACGATGACGCGCCCGCATCAGCGCATCGTAACGCGCGGAGGGATGCAGCAGTGCATCGAGACAATCGCGGATGATACTCAAAACTGTCACGGGTCTCGCGCTTCGGCTCACTCGTCCTTTGAAGACGCGCCGCAACGCCTCCTTATCGTTGAGCCACCGTGTCAGAGCGACCTTAAACGAGTGCTAAGGCGGCCCGGTGCGCGGCCGGACGCCGCGACATCGCGGGGCCTTTTAGACGATTTGGCGACGTCTTCGGCGAGGATGGTGAACACAGGGTTTCCCGCATCCCGGCATGGTTTCGAATTGGTAGACATTCGTGCCGGCAAAACCCGGGCGCCGGCGTCAATCGAAAATTTACGACACCGTCGATCTCGAAGAATTCTGCGCAAATTTTCCGCGAATTAAGCTCAAGGCAATCACTTGCGATTTATCGAGAGTTGCTAGGTCGAAACGCGCGCGGACCATCGCCGCGGACGGGATCTAACGTACAGGTCGACAAGATGCGCTTTCTGCTCCGCATCACATTCTGGCTCGGGCTGGTGCTGGTGCTCCTGCCCAGGGACAAGACGCCCGAATCGGAGAAGCTGCCCCAGATCGGCGCCGCCGACGCGGTTCAGGCTGCGACCGCGGCCGTCTCAGACATGACCCAGTTCTGCAAGCGCCAGCCGGCGGCCTGCGAGGTTGGCGGACAGGCCGCGACCATCATCGGCCAGCGCGCCCAGGATGGCGCGCGCAAGATCTACCAGATCATCAACGACAAGAAAGAGCACATCAGCAACGACAAGAACGAGAAGAACGACAAGAAGGCGCCCGACCATACCGGCTCGATCGCGATGGCCGGCGAAGGCGATGCCGTCTCGAGCGAAGCGCCGCACGACACCCTGAGCCAGGACGACCTCGCGCTGGAATGGCGCGGCCCCTCGGCGGCGAATTAGCGCCCAAACCCTATCGATTTCATCTCCTCGCATCCTTATATTGGCCCCAACGGGACACGGGCCAGCATGACGACGATCGACGAAATCAGGGATAATTTCGAGCTTCTGGACGAATGGGACGACCGCTACCGGTACGTCATCGAGCTCGGCCGCACACTGGAACCGATGCCGGAGGCCGAGCATTCCGCCGCGAACAAGGTCAACGGCTGCGTCAGCCAGGTCTGGCTGCAGAAGCTGGTCGACCGCGATGGTGGCGTGCCGATCCTGAAATATCGCGGCGACAGCGACGCGCATATCGTGCGCGGGCTGGTCGCCATCGTGCTCTCGCTCTATTCGGGACGCACGCCGCGGGAGATCCTCGATACCGACGCGATCGCCGTGTTCAACGAATTCGGCTTTCGCGATCATCTGACGCCGCAGCGCTCCAACGGCCTGCGCTCGATGGTCGAGCGCATCAAGACCGACGCGAGAGAGGCGCTCGCTGAAGCGTCGTGAGGCGCGATCCTCATGGTGAGGAGCGCGGAACGCGCGTCTCGAATCAAGAAAGGCCCGGCTCTCGCCCGCGGCCATCCTTCGAGACGCCCGCTTTGCGGTCTCCTCAGGATGAGGGCTGAGTGCGCCGATCAAGCAGCAAGCTACTTCCGTTTCCGCTGCTGCTGTCCGAGGCCCATCTGCTTGGCCAATTGCGAGCGCGCCACCGCATAGTTCGGCGCGACCATGGGATAGTCGGCCGGCAGGCCCCATTTCTCGCGGTATTGCTCCGGCGTCATGTTGTACTGCGTGCGCAGATGGCGCTTCAGCGACTTGAAGCGCTTGCCGTCTTCCAGGCAGACCAGATAATCGGGCGCGATCGACTTCTTCAACGAGACCGCCGGCTTGGCCGGCTCGAGCGGCGCGGTCTCGGTGCGGCCCGACGACACCCGCACCAGGGCGCCGTGCACTTGGCTGATCAAGTTCGGAATCTCCCCAGCCGGCGTCGGATTGTTGCTGAGATAGGCCGACACGATGCTCGCCGTCAGCTCGATGAAATTCTTAGCCCCGGCATCCGACATGAGCCCGCCCTCTTTGCACTTGCGCCTCACGGGATAGACGACGCGAACTATTCCCTGTCAACAATAGGTTCGGCCGAAACAAGACGACCGACGAGGCGACGACGACGCTTGACTGCCGCGCGGCGGAGCTCAGGACCGCTGGTCGAGATGGGCGCGCAACTCGTCGATCGAGGCAAAGCGCATCATGCCTTCCGGCATCTGCGCTTCGATCGAGCCGTCGGAGTAGAGCGAATAGGCCATGCCGTCGACGATTCCGGATTTGAGCACGGTCACGGGCGGCTGCTCGACAGGTGGCGGCGGTTCGGGTGCAGGCGGAGCGGTCTCCGCAAAGGTCGAAGGAGAACGCGGCGGGGGCCGGCGCGCGGCGGCCGGCGGCTCCGGCGGGCGCATGCGGTCCGGCTTCGGCCAGGCATCGTCAAAGCTTGCCGGCGGATTCTCCGCAGCCTCGCCGGGCTCCAGATGTGGCGGCGGCGCTCCGTCGGTGGTCTTCGCCTCCGCGCGCTCGCGCTCCTTGCGTGAAGTCGAGGCGAACATCAGGTTGCGGCGGCGCGGGGCTTCCGGAGCCGCGGGCGGCGGCGGCGCTTCCAGCTCCGGCGGCGCCTCGACACGCGGACGCTCGCGCGCGGCAGCTTCGCTTTGCCACGGCGGCGTGCCCGCGGCGGGGGCTGGCGGCGGCTCGATCCTTCCCTCCATCCTTGCGGCCGCTGCGGGCATCGGCTCGGGCGCAGCAGCACCCGATGCGGCGAGGCCCGGCAGCACGGGCCTGACCCGAACCTCCGGAGGTGCACTGGCCAGCCGGCGCGCGATACCCTTCAGCTCGGTGACCACGACAGAGAGGCCGGCCAGTAACATCCCGGAGCAGACGGCGATCGTGCCCGAGACTATGAGGGGGCTGCCGAGGCTGAACTCCCTGACGGAAAAGCCGAACAGGATCGAAAGGAGGCCCGCCACGATGGCGAAAATCCCCGCGATCAACAATGCCAAGGTCATCGAACTCACCCCCGGCCGCACATCCACACGCGACCCGTCACGCAAGATACCGTCATACGATGTTCCACGCCAACGGCGAATTGCGGGCAGCGTTCCTAAAGGGAAGGAAATCAGGGACTTATTCACATTCCCTTCAGCTACGGCTCGCTACTGCTAGCCTGCTGTCAATATCCGGAATTGCTGCGTCGCATCAGGAATTTAGCCATAATGCCCAATTACTTGGTAATGGAACTGCGCTATAGGGAGTCCGGGGAGCAGGCCCGCGCGCACCAGCCGGGCCAAGAGGGGATTCCGGGGCACCGATAGCCATGACATCCATCACGACTTCGGCGATCGACACGCCTCAACAGCGCTCGGTCGAGCGGACCTGCGACGATCTCGCCATGCTGGTGCTGGCTGCGGTCACCGTGGTTGCAGGCCTGACCTTCCGGGACTACGGCCTCGGCTGGGACGACTACACCCACGCCGAATATGCCGATTTGTTGCTGCGCATGTTCGGTTCCGGCTTCAAGGACACCGCGGCGCTCTCCTTCGCCAATCTCTACATGTATGGCGGCGGCTTCGACATGGTCGCGGCCCTCCTGCACAAGTTTATTCCGCTCGAGCTGTTCGAGACGCGACGTCTGCTCGGCGCCATCGTCGGCGTGATCGGACTTGCGGTGACCTGGCGGCTCGCCCGCCGCATCGGCGGACCCCTTGCCGGGCTTGCCGCGCTGCTGCTGCTCGCGCTGTGCCCGATCTTCTACGGCCACATGTTCATGAATCCGAAGGATGCGCCCTTCGCGGTAGCCATGATCATCCTGATGCTCGGCCTGGTCCGGCTCGCCGAGGAATACCCCAAGCCCTCGCCGCGCACGATCCTGATCGTCGGCCTGGGCGCCGGCCTTTCGATCGGCTGCCGCATTCTCGGCGGGCTCGCGCTGGTCTACGCGATGCTCGGCTTCGTCCCGCTGTTCCTGGAAGAACTCCGCAGCGAGGGCCTGCGCGAGGCTATCAGGCGCTTCGCCCATGTCGTCTATGTGCTGCTGCCCGGCCTCGCGTTCGGCTACCTCGTGATGGGCCTGATCTGGCCGTGGTCGATCATGGAGCCCGGTAATCCTTTCGAGGCGCTGACCTACTTCTCGCATTTCTTCGAGAAGCCGTGGAAGGAGATGTTCGACGGCGCGATCGTGTCGGTGCCGGACATGCCCTGGTCCTATCTGCCGACGCTGTTCGCGCTGCAGCTGCCCGAGGTGATGCTGGTGCTGATCGGCGGCGCCGTGTTCAGCACGTTCGCCATGCTGCCGCGCCGCGAGGTTCCGGCGCGCCGCAAGACCATCATGCTGATGCTGACGCTGGCTGCGACCCTGCCGCTCGCGATCGCGATGGTGAAGCGGCCGGCGCTGTACAACGGCATCCGCCATTTCGTCTTCGTGATTCCGCCGATGGCGGTGCTCGGTGGCGTCGCTTTCGCGTGGGCCATGGAACGCCTGCGCGCCAATCACCGCACCTGGCAGCCGGTCGTCCTCGCCACATTCTGCTTCGGCCTCGCGCTCCCGCTCGCCGAGATGATCCGGCTGCATCCCTATCAGTACACGCACTTCAACCACATCGCCGGCACCGTGCGCGGCGCCAACGACCGCTTCATGCTGGACTATTGGGGCCTGGCGCTGAAGCAGGCCTCCGATGAATTGCGCGAGCAACTGGTCGAGCGCCAGGAAGCGCCGCCGGCCGGCCGCAAATGGAAGGTCGCGGTCTGCGGTCCGCAGCGCCCCGCGCAGGTCGCGCTCGGGCCCGACTTCACCATCGGCTGGGATTCCAACGCGGCCGATTTCGCGATGACGCTCGGCGAGTTCTACTGCAAGGGCCTGACCGCGCCCGTGATGGTCGAGATCAAGCGCGACGACGTGGTGTTCGCCCGCGTCTACGACATCCGCGGCCGCAGCATTTCCAGCCTGCTGTCGATCCCGGCGCCGTAGTATCCTCCCTGTGGCCCGCTCCATGCGGGCTACGCTGAACTGCCGCGCTTTGGCCGCCTTGCTGCTTGCCACGAGCGGTACTACGCTCCCTCCCCGCAACAACGATGTTCGGAGAGACCAGCCATGTCGCCAGCGGAAGCGCGCCTTAAGGAAGTACCGTCTGATATGACGGAGGCCGAGTGGCAGCAGCGGGTCGATCTCGCCGCCTGCTATCGCCTTGTCGCGCTGTACGGCTGGGACGACCTGGTCGACACCCACATCTCCGCGCGCGTGCCCGGCCCCGAGCATCACTTCCTGATCAACCCCTACGGGCTGATGTTCGACGAGATCACGGCCTCGAGCCTCGTCAAGGTCGATCTGTACGGCAACCAGCTCTCCGAGAGCGAGTACAGCATCAACCCGGCGGGCTTCACCATCCATTCGGCGATCCACGAGGTGCGCGAGGACGCGATCTGCGTGCTGCATCTCCACACCCTCGACGGCACCGCGGTGTCGAGCAGCGCCGAAGGCCTGCTGCCGCTGAACCAGACCGCCCAGCTCGTCACCCACGATCTCGCCTATCACGACTACGAAGGCATCGCACTCGACCACGACGAACGGCCGCGGCTGCAGAAGGATCTCGGCGACCACAACCACATGCTGCTGCGCAATCACGGCACGCTCACGGTCGGCCGCTCGGTCGCCTCCGCCTTCGAGCGCATGTACCACCTCGAGCGCGCCTGCTCGATGCAGGTGCGCACGCGCGCGCTGGGTACGCCGATCTACCCGGTCGAGGAGATTGCGATCGAGAAGAACACCGAGCTACTCGCCAACCGAGACCGCGCCGAACTGCGCGCCACCAAGCTCGTGTGGCCGCCGCTGCTGCGCAAGCTCGACCGCGAGCTTCCAGGCTACCGGTCTTGAAATTTTCGGGGGTTGGTGTAGGGTAGGTTTCAACATCCTCTGCACGTCTTGGAATGAAACGCCGCCCAATTCCGGGCGGCGTTTTTGTTTGGGGCATTCGTCGTTCCGGAGACAGGTCTCGTAGGGTGGGCAAAGCGGAGCGTGCCCACGTCCTGTTGCGATCAGAGCCAGATGGTGGGCACGGCGCTTTTGCGCCTTTGCCCACCCTTGTAATAGCGCGATCGTTTATTCTCGACACGTTCCATGAGGAATGGCCTGCCGCGGTTTGCATCCCGCGACAGGCCGCTGGCGATCGGATCGAGCCCACCCAGAGCAGTTTGTGGCTGCCCCGTAGCGTGATCGCGTCAGCACCTTCATCGGACCCGGATGGTTGCCGGAACAACTTGGTTCGCTTCACAAGGCAGGGTCGACGAAGATGACACAGACTAACATAACGACGGCCGGGATCGATACGTCCAAGGCTAAGCTGGACATCGCGGTTCATGGCCGAACCGAACGCTGGCAGGTCGCCAATGCTTTACCGGGTTGGCGCGCCCTGGCAGCAAACCTGGCCAAGGCCGGCGTCACGCGGATCGGGATCGAGGCCACTGGCGGCTATGAACGTGGCGTGGTGGAGCATTTGCGATCGGCCGGCTTTACCGTGCTGGTGCTGCAGCCGCTTCAGGTCAAGGCGTTCGCCAAGGTCCATTTGCGCCGGGCCAAGAACGATGCGCTCGACGCCGTATTGATCGCCGCCTGTGCTGCGGCGCTCGATCCCCCTGAGATCGCGCCGGATCCGCGCTTGACGGAATTGGCCGACTATCTGACCTTTCTTGAGCAGATCGAGGAGGACATCCGGCGCTTCAAGACCCGTCTCGAGCACATCGACGAGCCTGCGTTGCGACGCATCGTCAACAGCGACATCGCCCGGTTGAAGACACGCAAGACGGCGCAGATCCGTGACATTGCCAAGCGCCTTCGTGCCTACGACGACCTGGCCAAGCGGCTCAAGCTGGTGCTGAGCGTTCCCGGCATCGGCGAGCGGACCGCGCTGGCGATCGTCATCCGCATGCCCGAGCTCGGTCGCGTCAGCCGGGAGCAAGCCGCAGCCCTGGCCGGGCTGGCTCCCTTCGATGCCGACAGCGGACAGCACAGAGGACAGCGCAAGATCGCCGGAGGCCGCAGCCGCCTACGGCGATCCCTGTTCGCCGCGGCCCTTCCAGCCGCCTTCCGCTGGAACAAGGCCCTGATCGCGCTCTATGCACGCCTCATGGCAAGGGGCAAAGTCCACAACGCAGCACTGATCGCCTGCGCCAGGAAGCTCCTGATCTACGCCAATACTGTCGTACAACGCGGCGCACCCTGGACCGAAAAAGCAGCCTAGCTCTTAATGGTTGCTACGGCACCGCGCTGTGCCGCGCCCTACTTCACTTCCGCCAGTGCAGCGAGAATTCGCGCCCACGAACGAATACCTTTCTGGAAGCTGCGGAGGTCGTACTTCTCGTTCGGCGAGTGGATGTTGTCGTCGTCGAGGCCAAATCCGACGAGCAGCGAGTCCAGGCCGAGCGTGCGCTTGAAATCGGCGACGATCGGGATCGACGCGCCGGAGCCCATCAGCACGGTCTCCTTGCCCCATTCCTCCGTCAGCGCCTTGCTGGCGGCGGCGAGCGGTTTCATGTTCCAGTCGAGTGCGACCGCGGGCGCGGCGGAATGGTCGCCGAACTCGACCTTGCAGTCGCCGGGAATGCGCGCCGTCACGTAGTCACGGAAGGCCTTGCGGATCTTTTGGGGATCCTGCCCCTCGACCAGGCGGAACGAGACCTTGGCTGACGCATGCGACGGGATCACCGTCTTGGAGCCCTCGCCGATATAGCCGCCCCAGATGCCGTTGACGTCGCAGGTCGGGCGCGATGAGGCCTGCTCGATCATCAGGCGCCCCTTCTCGCCGGCCGGGATCGACAGCCCGATCGGCTTCAGGAACATCTCCGGCGTCAGGTTGAGCTTCTTCCACTGCTCCAGGATGTCGGGCGGCAGATCCTTCACGCCGTCATAGAAGCCCGGGATGGTGATGCGGTTGTCGTCATCGAACAGGCCGCCCAGAATTTTGGTCAGCACCCGGATCGGGTTCATCGCGCTGCCGCCGAACACGCCGGAATGCAGGTCGCGATTGGCGGCAGTGATCTTCAGCTCTTCATAAAGCAGGCCGCGCAGCGAGGTCGTGATCGCCGGCGTGTTGCGGTCCCACATGCCGGTGTCGCAGACCAGCACGTAGTCGGCCTTGAACTCGTTCTTGTTGGCCTCGATGAAGGGCACGAAATTCTTCGAGCCGACTTCTTCCTCGCCTTCGATCAGGAAAGTAACGTCGATCGGCAGCGAGCCCGTCACCTTCTTCCAGGCGCGGCAGGCCTCGACGAAGGTCATCACCTGGCCCTTGTCGTCCTCGGCGCCGCGCGCGACGATGATCTTGCGGCCATCGGCATGGTCCGTCACCACGGGCTCGAACGGCGGACGGTGCCAGAGATCGAGCGGATCGACCGGCTGCACGTCGTAATGGCCGTAAAAGATCACATGCGGCCGCCCGCCGGCCCCGGTCTTGCCGACGATGGCGGGATGCCCGGCCGTCGCCCTCACTTCAGTGGCGACGCCGAGGCTCGCGATGTCCTTGGCGAGATGCTCGGCCGCCGCCTTGCAATCCCCGGCGAAGGCCGGATCGGCGGAGATCGACTTGATCCGCAACAGCGCGAACAGGCGCTCCAGGCTGTTGTCGAAATCCCCGTCGATGTGATCGAGCACGGATTGAAGCTGCGCATTGGCCATGGTCGGATTCCTGACGTTCGAGTCTCAAGAGGTACCGGGTTTTAGCGCCGTCGCAGGCTCGGAGCCAGCGGCAACGGGCGGATGCCGGATGTGCCATGCGAGGGTACCTGCAAGAACCGCGGTTGCCAGGAGATTATTGCCCCAGGCCTGGAGCACATTGGGAAACCACGGCAGCGCCAGCAGCATGAGGAGGCCGCCCGCGCCGAGTGCGAGCCAGGTTCCGAGGCGCACCTTCGCCCGTTCGTCGAAGGCGGCGCGATGCATCAGCACCGTCATCGGGAAGAACAGCCACATGAAGTAGTATTGCCGTGCCAAAGGCGAGGCCACCGTGATCAGGCAGAACAGGATGGCGAGCTCCTCGGCATCCGAGCGCGCCGTTCGCCGTGCTTGCCGCGGCATGATCGCGACGAAGCCGAGCCCCAGCAATGCCGACAGCCCCAGCACGATCCAGTTCGCCGTCCTGTAGTCAACATCGATGATGTTCATCGTACGCGGCGGCCTCTTGGGATCGTCCTGATTGTAGTTGATCGGACGAACCAGGCGGTGCGTGACGGCGATGAGGGACTGGTTGACCCACGACCAGTTCTGCTCGTCACGCTGGCCGAAGCCCTTTTCCGAACTCGTTCCGACCATGCCCTGATACCAGGTCGCAAGCTCGGCCGCGTTGCGCTCGAAGCCGCGGATAGGCGCCGGCACGACGTAGAGCAGGATGCCTGCGAAGGCGACCGTAGCAGCGGCCGCCGCCCATTTCCGCCGCCAGACCAGATACGGCAGGACCGCGATGGGAAACACCTTGATGGCGGCAGCGAGCGCGAACATGAAGCCTGCAAACCAGGGACGTTGATGCCGCAAGCTCCAGAAACCGTAGAGCATCATGGCCAGCAGCACGAGGTTCGGCTGGCCGAGGTCGAACATGTCGAACACGAACGGCACGGTGACGACGGCGGGCAGCGCCTCCAGCCAGCGGCCGGGGCTGCGCCCCGAGCCGGTCATGACCTGGGAGAACGTCCCGGTGTACCACCACGCCACGGCGTTCAGGATCGACAGGACGACATAGAGCGGAATTTTGCCGAACCAGCTCGGGATTGCCAGCATGATCGCCGGCAGCGGCGGATAGATGAACTCGAAATACTCGACGGCCGTGGCGGGATAGAGCGGCTTACCCTGCAAGACCTGCTGCCCGGCCCAGTACCACAGCGGGTAATCCTTGGTCTTGCCGCTGCCGAAGACTTCAGGAACGAGCACGTCGGCGGTGAGCAGGATGCAGCAGAACAGAAACAGCAGGTCCAGCGGCGCGCGCAGCGACGGAGGTCTGGGCGCGTCGGGCTTGGCTAACGGGGCGGGCGGGGTCACGGACTGGTCCTGTGCGGCGGCGAACAGGGCGTAGCAGACCGGCGCAGGCTTGGAGAGCCCCTCACCTGAAATTGTACCGGTGGTGATCGGACTCCCGCGAGCGAAGCGAGGTCGACGCACCAGCCGGAAGCGGATTGCCTGAAACGAAGTCTTGAACTGCCTACCGCCGCAGCAATCCGCCGAGCGCGCCGCGGACCAGCGTGCGGCCGATCGAGCCGCCGAGCTGGCCGCCGACCGACTTGCCGATATTGGCGGCCATCCCGCCGATCACCTGGTTGGTGACCGATCGCGTCACGTCACGCGCAATGACCTGGCCGGTCGACAGGCGTCCGCGCTTGACGTTGGTGCCGAAGATGGTGCCGACGATTGATCCGATCTGGCCGAGGATGCCGCCGCCGCTTGCGCCCGCAGGAGCCTCCGCCGTCGCCGCGGTGCCGGCGATGCGCTTCTGGATCATCTCGTAGGCGGACTCTTCATCCACGGCGGTGTCGTATTTGCCCTTCACCGGGCTCGCATCCATGATCGCCTTGCGCTCTTCCGGCGTGATCGGCCCGATGCGAGCCGATGGCGGCCGGATCATCACCCGCTCGACCATGGTCGGCGTGCCGTTGCCTTCGAGGAAGGACACCAGTGCCTCGCCCTTGCCGAGCTCCGTGATCACCTTGGCGGTGTCGAGCTTCGGGTTGGGCCGGAAGGTCTGCGCCGCGGCGGCGACCGCCTTCTGGTCGCGCGGGGTGAAGGCACGCAGCGCATGCTGCACACGGTTACCCAACTGACCGAGCACACGGTCGGGGACGTCGATCGGGTTTTGCGTGACGAAATAGACGCCGACGCCCTTGGACCGGATCAATCGCACCACCTGCTCGATCGTGTCCAACAGCGCCTTCGGCGCATCGTTGAACAACAGGTGCGCCTCGTCGAAGAAGAACACCAGCTTGGGCTTCGGCAGGTCGCCGGCCTCGGGCAGCTCCTCGAACAATTCCGATAGCATCCACAGCAGGAATGTCGCGTAAAGCCGTGGACTCTGCAGCAGCTTGTCGGCGACGAGGATGTTGACCATGCCGCGGCCGTCGCGGTCGGTCTTCATGAAGTCCTTCAGCGTCAGCGCGGGCTCGCCGAAGAATTTGGTACCGCCCTGATTCTCCAGCACCAGGAGCTGGCGCTGGATGGTGCCGACGGTGGCCTTGGTGACGTTGCCGAACCCCTGCGCGGCCTTGCGGATGGCCGCCAGCGAATCCTCCACCGAGTCCGCCGCCTTCTTGCCGCTATCGGGCACGATGGCGTCGAGCAGCGCGCGCAGATCCTTCATGTCGATCAGGGTCAGACCGTTGTCGTCGGCGACGCGGAAGGCGACGTTGAGCACGCCTTCCTGCACGTCGTTGAGGTCGAGCATGCGCGCGAGCAGAAGCGGCCCCATTTCCGTGACGGTCGCGCGCACCGGATGGCCCTGCTCGCCGAACACGTCCCAGAACACCGTCGAGAACTGGTCGGGCTGGAAATTCAGCCCCATTTGGGAGGCGCGCTTGAGGATGAAGTCCTTGGCTTCGCCGACCTCGGCGATGCCGGAGAGATCGCCCTTGATGTCGGCCGCGAAGACCGGAACACCGGCGCGCGCAAATCCTTCCGCCATCACTTGCAGCGACACGGTCTTGCCGGTTCCGGTTGCACCCGTGACCAGGCCGTGGCGATTGGCGAGCGCCAGCGTCAGCCATGCCTGCTCGTCTCCCTTGCCGACGAAGATCTTGTCGTCGGTATCGCCGAGCTTGCTGTCCTGTGCGGTCATTATTCTCTCTGATGTCTCTGATCTCTCTGCCGGGTTTCGCGTATCGAAACTCGAAGGCTCCAGTTCCGTAGTTTAACGCATGTCGCGCACCGATTAAAACGGTTCAACGCGCTCCAAGCATGCGAGATTGCCGGAAACAATCGGACGACATCAGCCGAAAGTAGGAGCGAGCTGTTCGCAACGCGGCAATTTTTCGCCGATTCCGTCTTCGCTCTTGCACCGCTGCAACACTTTTCGCGCGATCGAAGCTGAATCGCGACGGCGCGTGCGTTCATCGCTTGAATTTCACATCACACCGGCTCAAGATCATTTTCGAAGAAATACTCCGGCATGCAACCGGCTGAGGGGCGGGCCTTATGGACGAACTGATCGGGCGGCTGGCGACAAACGCCAGCATAGATAGTGCTGTGGCTGAAAAGTCCGTCGGCATTATCCTGGGCTTCCTTCGCAACGAGGGTCCTTCCGACAGCGTGCAGGCCCTGATCGACCAGATTCCCGGAGCAGAAGCCGCGATCGAGGCATCCAGGAGCGGCGGCGGACTGTCGCGGCTGATGGGCGGCGGCTTGATGGCGGTCGGCACGCGCCTGATGGGTCTGGGACTTGGCATGTCGGAAATTCAAAACGTCGCCCGTGAACTTTTCCGCTACGGCCGAGACAAAATCGGAGCGGATCAGATGGGCAAGATCGTTACGGGGACGCCGGGCCTCAGCCAGTTCGCCTGAAGTCTGCGCATTTTGCATCGAGTATCATGACATATCCGATCTCCGAGATTGAGGGCCTGTCGGTCTTTGCCGCCAACAAGCTGAAGGCGCAGGGTATCCGCACGACCGACGGGCTGCTCGAAGCCGCCGGCACGGTGAAGGGCCGCAAGGCGCTATCCGCCAAGACCGGCATCAGCGAGCAGCTGTTGCTGGAATGGGCCAACGTCTCCGACTACATGCGCATCCCCGGCATGGGCCGGGCCAAGGTCAACCTGGTCCGCGCCGCCGGCGTCACCACCGTGCGCGAGCTCGCCTATCGAAATCCGGCGAGGCTCGCCCAGAGCATGCGCGACGCCAACGAGAAGAAGAAGCTGCTGCGCATCCTGCCCTCGGAGAAGTCGGTCGGCGACATCATCGCCAAGGCGAAGAAGCTGCAGCCGAAGATCACGTATTAGTTCTGCGCTCGGTCCCCTGTCCCGGACGCGCAGCAACGCCGTTGAGCGTTGCTGCGCAGAGCCGGAACCCATAACGCGTACTCAGCTCTCGGCGACATGGGCCCGGCTCGGCAGCGCACCGCTGAAAAAGCTCTGCGTCCGGGGCAAGAGAGCGCATATCTTGCTAACATTGGGCCTTGCGCAACCAGCAATGCCCCATCCCGCCTTGAATCCCCCCTCCCCGCCCGCTAAAGCGGGCGCCATGAATGCCTCGCCCTCTCCATCCGTCCCGCCGGCCGGCTCGGCCAGGCCAGATGCGCTGCGGACATTGCTGGAACGACCGATCCCGGCGGTGATGGGCGTGCTCAACATCACCCCGGACTCCTTCTCCGACGGCGGCGAGTTCATCGCGCCCCAGCAGGCGCTTGCGCGGGCGCGGGCGATGATCACCGATGGCGTTGACATCATCGATATCGGCGCCGAATCCACTCGGCCCTACAAGGGCGCGAAGGCCGTCACCGCGGACGACGAGCTCGCACGGCTCAAGCCGGTGCTTTCAGGCGTCGTGGCGCTCGGCGTGCCTGTTTCGATCGACAGCATGAAGGCGGAGGTGGTGGCCTACGCGCTCGACCAGGGCGCGGCGATCGCCAACGACGTCTGGGGCCTGCAACGCGACGCCGCGATGGCGCCGCTGGTGGCCGCAAGAGGCGTTCCCGTCATCGTCATGCACAACCGCGACGACGCCGATCCCGCCATCGACATCATCACGGACATGAAGACTTTCTTTCTGCGTTCGCTCGACATCGCCGCAAAGGCCGGCATCGCGCGCGACAAGATCGTGCTCGATCCCGGCATCGGCTTCGGCAAGACCGCCGAGCAGAGCCTGACCGCGCTGGCGCGGTTGCGCGAATTCGAGATGTTCGGCCTGCCGATCCTGGTCGGTGCCTCGCGCAAACGCTTCATCGCCTCGGTCTCGCCGTCCGAGCCGAAAGAGCGGCTCGCCGGCTCGATCGCCGCGCATCTGATCGCCGCACAGCGCGGCGCAAAGATCATCCGCACCCATGACGTCGCCGAAACCTTGCAGGCGCTGCTTGTGGCGAACGCAATCGAGGGCAAGCAATGACCGATACGATCTTCGTCACAGGCCTGTCGATCCATGCCCGCCACGGCGTGATGGATCACGAGACCGAAGTCGGCCAGCGCTTCGTCATCGATCTCGAACTCTATACCGATTTGTCGGAGCCCTCGCGCAGCGACCGGCTTGTCGACACCGTGTCCTACGCCGACGTCGTGGCGACGACCACGGCGGCGTTCAAGAACACCAATTACAAGCTTCTGGAGCGCGCGGCCGGTGCGGTGGCCGACGCCATCCTGTCGAACTTCCCGCGCATCCGCGCCGTGAAGATCACCGTGCACAAGCCGCATGCGCCGATCGCGGCGATCTTCGACGATGTCGGCATCATGCTGACCCGCTCGCGGCATCCATAAGATGGCAAGCGTGCTGATCGCGCTCGGCGGCAATGTCGGCGATGTCCGCGCGACATTCGCCAAGGCGATCGCGCATATCTGCGGCATGGCGCAAGCCGCCCTGATCGCGCGCTCCGCGGACTATGCCACGCCGCCCTGGGGCGACGAAGAGCAGGACCCCTTCATCAATGCCTGCGTCGAGATCGAGACCGACCTCGATCCGCACGCGCTCCTGTTCGTGCTGCAGAAGGTCGAGCAGAAATTCGGCCGCACCCGGGACAAGGAGCGGCGCTGGGGCCCGCGCACGATCGATCTCGACATGATCGCCTATGACGACATTTCCCTGCAGAAGCCGGACCTTACCTTGCCGCATCCGCGCCTGTTCGAGCGCGCTTTCGTGCTGGTGCCGCTCGCCGAGATCGCGCCCGACCGCGTCATCTCGGGCATCCGTGTGCGTGACGGGCTTTCCAGCGTCTCGACACAAGGCATTGAGCGGCTTCCGGATACCGGTTAACCAAAATCGACCGTTTGCAGGGACGGTCGGCCGTGGCAAATTCGCCTCGCGAATAACGATACGTTTGGGAGCCCTTGGCCGCATGACCTCCGTGACTGACGACCTGCCGCTGGCGGCCGATTTTCCCCAGGCAACCGTCGAAGACTGGCGCAAGCTGGTCGACGGCGTGCTCAAGGGCGCGCCGTTCGAGAAGCTGGTCGGCAAGACCTATGACGGACTCAAGATCGAACCGCTCTATCCGCGCGCCAAGGGCGTTGCGCCCGTGATGGGACGGCCGGCGGCGGCGCCGTGGCAGATCGTGCAGCGGATCGACCATCCCGACGCGGTGCTCGCGAATGCGCAGGCGTTGCAGGACCTGGAGAACGGCGCGACCGGGCTCGCGCTGGTGTTCGCCGGCGCCAATGATGCGCGCGGATTCGGCCTGGAACCCTCTGCCGAGGCGGTCGCAAAGGTCCTGAAGGACATCCATCTCGACGCCGGCATCGGCATCGAACTCGAGATCGGACCGCAATCGCGGATGGCCGCGATCCATGTCGCGGAATATGTGAAGAGCAAGGGCCTCGATCCCGCCGCCTGCAACATCCGTTTCGGGCTCGATCCGCTCGCGGCGGGCGCGGTGTGGGGCCACAGTCCCTATGCCTGGGAGGAGATCGCCCCTGCCGTCACCGGCGCCATCAAGGGCCTCGCCGCGCTCGGCTTCAAGGGACCGTTTGCGTCGGCCGACGGACGCGTCATCCACGATGCCGGCGGCTCGGAGGTGCAGGAGCTGGCCTTTGTGCTCGCCTGCGGCGTCGCTTATCTGCGCGCGATCGAAGGCGCCGGCATTCCGCTGGAAGCCGCGCAAGGCATGGTCTATGCGCGGCTCGCCGCGGATGCCGACCAGTTCCTGACCATGGCCAAATTCCGCGCGCTGCGACTGTTGTGGGCGCGTGTCGAAACAGCCTGCGGCTTGGCGCCAAAGCCGCTGTTCATTGCCGCCGATACGGCCTGGCGCATGCTGACGCAGCGCGACCCTTACGTGAACATGCTGCGGGCGACGATCGCGACGTTTGCAGCCGGGCTTGCCGGCGCCAATGCGATCACCGTGCTGCCGCATACGCTGGCGCTCGGCCTGCCGGATCCATTCGCGCGGCGCGTGGCACGCAACACGCAACTCCTCCTGCTGGAAGAAAGCAACCTCGCCAAGGTCTCTGATCCCGCGGCGGGCGCAGGCGGCATCGAGGCGCTGACGGCGCAGCTTTGCGACGCCGCCTGGGCGCTGTTCCAGGAGAGCGAAAAGGCCGGCGGCGCCTTTGCCGCGCTTCAGCAGGGCCTGTTCCAGAGCAAGGTGGCAGCCGCGCGAACAGCGCGCGAGGCCAACATCGCAAAACGCCGCGACGTGCTGACCGGCGCCAGCGAGTTTCCGAACCTGCACGAGCGCGAGACGGCGGTGCTGACAGCAACGCCAGTCGCGCTGCCACCGTACGGCGAGCAAAAATACAAGTTCGATGCGCTGCCGCCGATCCGGCTTGCGGAACCGTTCGAGGCATTGCGCGACAAATCCGACGCTGCCCTGAAGACGCGCGGCGCACGGCCAAGAGTGTTTCTGGCCAATCTCGGCACGCCCGCCGAATTCACGGCGCGTGCGACCTTTGCGAAAAGCTTCTTCGAGGCCGGCGGCATCGAGGCCCTCGACAGCGAGGGCTTTGCCGATCCGGCCAAGTTGGCTGCCGCCTTCAAGGCCTCCGGCGCCGAGCTCGCCTGTCTTTGTTCCAGCGACAAGGTCTATGCCGGTCAGGCGGAACCCGCCGCGAAGGCCCTGCAAACGGCAGGCGCGCGACATATCTATTTGGCGGGCCGCCCGACCGACGCCGAGGCGGCACTGCGCGCGGCCGGCGTCACCGGTTTCGTCTTCGCCGGGGGCGATGCGCTTGCCACGCTGCAAGACGCCTATCGACGGATGGAACAGGCATGACCGACACCAGCAAACCCGTTCTCACCGGCGGCTGCCAATGCGGGGCGGTGCGCTTCGGCGTCACAACGGCGCCGAACAGGGTCTCGATCTGCCATTGCCGGATGTGCCAAAAGGCGGCCGGCGCGCCGTTCGCCTCCTTTGCCGACATTAACAAGACGGACTTTACCTGGACCAAGGGACAGCCGTCGTTCTTCCGCTCCTCCACCATCGCCGAACGCGGCTTTTGCGCAGCGTGCGGCACGCCGCTGAGCTTCGGCCGTATCGACGGCGACCGGATCGAGATCATGACCGGCGCCTTCGACCGCCCCGACCGGGTGATCCCGACACGGCAGTTCGGCACCGAATCCCGCCTCGGCTGGGTTGTCGGCATCGCCAATCTGCCGAGCCAGACCACGCAGCAGAATTACGGACCGGAGAAGATGGCGACCATCGTCAGCCATCAGCATCCGGATCACGATTGATGAAATGGTTGAAGCCATGAGCCGCATTCCCAATTTCGCAAACATCGCCTTCGAGCGCGCTGCCACCGCCGCACTGTCAGGCAGCGCCGAGCCGTGGCTGACGCCTGAGGGCATTCTCGTAAAACCAGCCTATGGCGAGGCTGATCTTGCCGAGCTCGACTTCCTCGAGACCTATCCGGGCATCGCGCCTTTCCTGCGTGGCCCCTACCCGACCATGTATGTCAACCAGCCCTGGACGGTCCGGCAATATGCTGGCTTCTCCACGGCGGAGGATTCCAATGCGTTCTACCGCCGCAACCTGGCGGCAGGACAGAAGGGCCTCTCGGTCGCCTTCGACCTCGCGACCCATCGCGGCTATGACTCTGACCACCCCCGCGTCGGTGGCGACGTCGGCATGGCCGGCGTGGCCATCGATTCCATCTACGACATGCGCACGCTGTTCGCGGGCATTCCGCTCGACCAGATGAGCGTGTCCATGACCATGAACGGCGCGGTGCTGCCGATCCTCGCGCTCTATGTTGCGGCCGCCGAGGAACAGGGCGTGCCGCCAGAAAAGCTCTCGGGCACCATTCAGAACGACATTCTGAAAGAGTTCATGGTCCGCAACACCTACATCTATCCGCCCGCGCCCTCGATGCGGATCATCTCGGACATTTTTGCCTACACCTCGCAGAAGATGCCGAAATACAATTCGATCTCGATCTCCGGCTATCACATGCAAGAAGCTGGCGCGACGCAGGACCTCGAGCTCGCCTATACGCTCGCCGACGGCGTCGAATATCTGCGTGCCGGACTTGCTGCCGGCCTCGACGTTGATCGTTTCGCGCCGCGGCTGTCGTTCTTCTGGGCGATCGGCATGAACTTCTTCATGGAAGTCGCCAAGCTGCGCGCCGCGCGCCTGCTGTGGGCGAAGCTGCTCAAGCCGTTCAATCCGAAGGACCCGCGCTCGCTGTCGCTGCGCACGCATAGCCAGACCTCGGGCTGGTCGCTGACGGCGCAGGACGTCTTCAACAACGTGATGCGGACCACCGTCGAGGCGATGGCGGCGACGCAAGGCCACACCCAGTCGCTGCACACCAACGCGCTCGACGAGGCGCTGGCGCTGCCGACAGATTTCTCGGCGCGCATCGCTCGCAACACCCAGCTGTTCCTGCAGCAGGAGAGCGGCACCACCCGGATCATCGATCCCTGGGGCGGCTCGTATTACGTCGAACGCCTCACCCGCGACCTCGCCGCCAAGGCCTGGGCCCACATTCAGGAAGTCGAGGAGCTCGGCGGCATGGCGAAGGCGATCGAGGCGGGTTTGCCGAAGCTCCGCATTGAGGAAGCCTCGGCCAAGACGCAGGCCCGCATCGATGCCGGCAGGCAGGCGGTGATCGGCGTCAACAAGTACAAGCCGACGGATGAAGCGCCGATCGATATCCTGAAGGTCGACAACTCCAATGTCCGGCGCCTGCAGATCGACAAGCTGACGCGACTGAAGAGCGAACGTAGCCAGAAGGACGTCGACGCCGCGCTCGCGGCGATCACGCGCTCCGCCGGCGAAGGCAACGGCAATCTCTTGGCGCTCGCGATCGACGCGGCGCGGGCCAAGGCGACCGTCGGCGAAATCTCCGACGCGATGGAGAAGGTGTTCGGCCGCCACCGCGCCGAGATCAAATCCATCACCGGCGTCTACAAGCGGGAGGCGTCCAGCATGGGCAACCAGGTCGAGAAGGTTCAGGCGCTGATCGACGCCTTCGAGGAGGCGGAAGGCCGCCGCCCGCGCATCCTGGTCGCCAAGATCGGCCAGGACGGCCACGATCGCGGCCAGAAGGTGATTGCGTCGGCCTTTGCCGATATCGGCTTCGACGTCGACATCGGGCCGCTGTTCGCGACCGCCGATGAGGCCGCGCGGCAGGCGGTCGAGAACGACGTGCACATTCTCGGCGTCTCCTCCCTCGCCGCCGCCCACCTCACCGCGGTGCCGGAGCTGAAGGCCGCGCTGAAGAAGCAGGGCCGCGACGACATCATGATCATCGTCGGCGGCGTGGTGCCGCCGCAGGATTATGACGCGCTCTATGCCGCAGGCGCGGAGGCGATCTTTCCGCCGGGCACCGTGATCGCGGAGGCGGCCGAGGAGCTGATCCGCAAGCTGAATGCGCGGCTCGGGCATAGCGAGGCGGCGGAGTAGCTTCACCGCCAATCTTCCGACAAGAAGGATTTTGCGTGATGTTTCTCGCGTCAACGTTCGTGCGCGCGCTCGGTGTTGCCATGGTTTGCAGCGTGCTGTTCGGCCCCGCCCACGCCGCCGACCCCAAGCCCGACACCGTCATCAAGACCAAGAGCATCGAGGCGCGCGTCTTCCTCGACGACAGGATCAAGGCCGATGCAGCGCTGGCGGCGGACTGCCTCGCGGAGGGGAAAAAATGGCTCGACAAAAACTCCGCCGAAGCTGCCGCCGCGCGCAAAGCCGATCCGCAATTCTTCAAGGACGGCGGCTGGGATTTCGAGCGCAAATATGAGATCCGCTCGGTCGTCGCTGACCGCTATGTCAGCATCCTGCGCAACGACTACATGAACACCCATGGCGCGCATCCCAATTCGGACGTGAACACGATCCTGTGGGACAAAGCCGACAACAAGCGGGTCTCGATCCGCCCGTTCTTCACCGACACAGCCGACAACGGCGCGACCATGAAAGCGATGGTGAAGGCCATCATCGCCTCGCTCAGAGTCGAGAAGAAGAAGCGCGACGCCAGCGAAACCGCAACCGACGAATGGTTCAAGGAGCTGAAACCGAGCCTGCTCAAGATCGGTGCGGTGACGCTCGCCCCGTCGACTGAAGCGGGCAAGAGCTCCGGCCTCACCTTCCACTATCCGCCCTACGCCGTCGGTCCCTATGCCGAGGGCGAGTATGTCGCCTTCGTGCCGTGGGAGACGCTGAAGCCGTATCTCACCGCGGAAGGCACCCGCATTTTCGGCGGCGCGCGGCCGAAGGGCGACGCCCCAGGAGCCGTGAGCGGTCGCTAACTCGATCGCGCCAGCGTCCGCGCAAGTGAGTTCGTCCAATCGGGAATCCAGGACGCGAATAGCGCCTGCCAGCGATCGGCATCCGCAGGTTCGGTCTCGAGGACGACCGACCATTCGATGAGGGTACGGTCGCCCTCGGCGATCGGGCGCAGTTGCATGGTGCCTTGATAGCGCGTCGGCGCCGGCGTCCGGCTTCCGGCATCCTGCGGATATGGCAGTGCATCAAGACCCGCATAGGTGAGAGTGCGCTGCTCGTCCGAGTGATCGACCAGGCGCTGGCGGATCCAGTTTCCGAGATAGCAGAAGCGCCTGATGGCGCCGACTTCGTCGCCGCGCTTGTCGTCTTCGATCACGCTCTCGCTCACGCCGTCGATATAAGCGGGATAGTTGTTGAAATCGCGGATCAGCGACCAGACGTCGTCCAGCGGGCGGTCCAGCACGGCGCTGTAATAGGCTTGGGTCATCGGTGGCTTGCCTTTGGCTTTGGTTACCCGCTCAGGCTGGCGAGGCGCGCGGGCAAAACCCACCCGATTTCCGACTGCCCATCCGGTGGGCAAGGGGTTTTCACACCACATGTCGATCTCCTTGGTAGCGCTATCTTGCGGCGGCGCTGCAAAGCCGACTACAATGCCGCCATTGACAAGAGCGCCCGACATCACGGGCGCCGTTGGGAGGCATTCAATGTCCAGGATTTCGCGCCGCACCTTTGCGGCTTCAACGGCCGCCGTCGCCGCATCCGCCGCTTTCGGCCTCACACCCGCACGCGCCGATGACGCTTATCCCACTCGGCCAATCCAGCTGATCTGCCCCTGGGGCGCCGGCGGGGGAACCGATGCTACCGCCCGCATCGTCGGCGTACTTCTTGAAAAGGAATTCGGCCAGCCGGTGAACGTCGTCAACCGCACCGGCGGGTCCGGCGTGGTCGGCCATTCCGCGATCTCGACCGCCGCACCGGACGGCTACACGCTCGGCATCATCACGGTGGAAATCGCGATGATGCACTGGGCCGGCCTTACCCAGCTCACGCCGAAGGATTTCACGCCGCTGGCCCTGATGAACGAGGACCCTCCGGGGATCCAGGTCAAGGCGGATTCAGCCTACAAGACGGTGAAGGACCTGGCCGACGCGATCAAGGGGTCCGCGCCCGGCAAGTTCAAGGCGTCCGGTACGGGCCAGGGCGGCATCTGGCATCTCGCTCTGGTGGGCTGGCTGAAGTCCATGGGCCTGCCGCCGAACCAGGTGGCATGGGTACCCTCCAATGGCGCCGCGCCGGCGATGCAAGACCTCGCCGCAGGCGGCATCGATTTCACCACCTGCTCCATCCCGGAGGCCCGCGCGATGATCGACGCCGGCAAGGCACGCAGCCTCGCGGTCATGGCGCCAAAGCGCGCAGCGACCTTCCCTGATGTGCCGACCCTCAAGGAGGCCATGAACGTCGATTATACGACCGGAGCCTGGCGCGGCTTCGCCGGGCCAAAGGGACTTCCGCAACCGATCGCAGCCAAGCTAACGGCTTCGCTGAAGAAGATCTTCGATTCCAAGGAATACAACGACTTCATGTCGTCACGCGGCTTCGGCGTCGTATGGAACGACGCCTCCGGCTACGCCGCCTTCATGGACAAGGCGGACGCGCAGATGGGCGAAGCCATGAAAGCGGCCGGTATCGCCAAGACTTAAAACAAGACTTGAAACACGACCTGAAAAGGGGCTGAAGGCCCTGCCCGTAAAGACTTCGAGGTCGCGCCGTCCGCGGCGCGCCTCCTTTCGTTCCCAGGGAGCCGCCATTGCGCGCCAACGATGCCATCGCCGGGCTGGTGCTCGTCATTCTCTCCATCGTGATGATCGCCCTGACCGCGAGTTTTCCCGACTTTCCCGGCCAGAAATATGGCCCGTCGCTGTTTCCGCGCATCCTCTGCGCCGGGTTGATCGTCTGCGGCGGAATGCTGATGTGGAACGGATTGAACGCGCGGCGCGCGGGCGCACCTTGGCTCGAGATCGCGCCATGGGCGAGAGAGCCACGCCGCCTTGCGACGTTTATGCTCGTGCTCGTCCTTTTGCTGCTCTATATCTTCGCCGCCGAAACCGTCGGTTTCATCCCGCTCGCCTTGCTCTTCCTTGTCACGCTGTTCGTCTGGCTTGGCGTGCGGCCGTGGATCGCCGCCGCTACCGCGATCGCCGGCACCTTCACGATCTACTGGTTTTTCGCCACGCTGCTTCGCGTGCCGCTGCCGCGCGGCTGGTTGAATTCAATTCTCTGAGGCCGTCATGGATGCCCTGCTCGCCGCGAGCCGCCTGATCTTCGATCCCTACGTTCTCTGGGTCATCACCGCATCCGCGGCCTTCGGCATGTTCGTCGGCGCAATGCCGGGGCTCACCGCCACGATGGCAACGGCGCTGCTCGTGCCGGTGACGTTTTTCATGGATCCGGTGCCGGCACTCGGCGCGATCGTCACCGCAACCGCAATGGCCATCTTTGCGGGCGACATTCCGGCGGCGCTGCTCCGCATTCCAGGGACGCCGGCGTCGGCCGCCTATACCGACGAGAGCTATGCGATGTCGAAGAAGGGGCAGCTCGACCTCAATCTCGGCGTCAATCTGGTATTCTCCGTGCTCGGCGGCTTCGTCGGAGTCGCCATCCTGATCGTGTGCGCACCGGCTCTGGCCGAGGTTGCGATCAACTTCTCGTCGTTCGAATATTTCTGGCTGGCGTTGCTGGGCCTGACCTGCGCCGTCTTCATGACCAGCGACGTGCCGCTGAAGGGAATCACCTCGCTGTTGTTCGGTCTCGCCATCAATTGCATCGGCATCGATCCCGCAGCAGGCTACCCACGCTTTACCTTCGGCAGCGTCGAACTGCTGCAAGGGATCAGCTTCATCCCCGCGATGATCGGCATGTTCGCGCTGTCCGAACTTCTGCGCGGCATGGTCCACGTCGATGCGACGGGAGCCGTGATCGCGCAGGAGATCGGCAACATCTTCAGCGGCGTCTTCGGCGTCTTCAAACGCTACTGGTTCAATTTCCTGCGAGGGTCGGCCATCGGCGTCCTGATCGGCGCACTGCCCGGAGCCGGCGCCGACATCGCGGCATGGATCTCCTTCGCGGTCTCGAAGCGATTTTCGAAGGAGCCGGAGAAGTTCGGCACCGGCCATATCGAAGGCATCGTCGATGCCACATCGGCCAACAATTCCGCGCTGGGCGGCGCCTGGATCCCTGCCCTGGTTTTCGGCATTCCCGGCGATTCCATCACGGCGATCGTGATCGGCGTTCTCTACATGAAGGGGATGAATCCTGGGCCGACCGTGTTTCTGCAAAACCCGCAGTTCATCTACGCGGTGTTCCTCATCTTCATCCTTGCCAACATCTTGATGCTGCCGCTGGGCTGGATTGCGATCAAGGGCGGCAAGCAGTTGTTGCGGGTCCCGCGCAACGTGCTGTTGCCGGTGATCCTGATGTTTTGCCTGGTCGGCTCCTACGCCATGACCAACTCGATCTATGGCGTCATCATGATGGTGGTCATGGGCCTGATCGGCTGGCTGATGGAAGAGCACGGCTTTCCGATCGCGCCGGCCATCCTGGGACTCGTTCTCGGCGAGATGCTGGAACAGAACTTCATGACCTCGATGATCAAGGCAGACGGCGCGTTCATCATGTTTTTCGAGCGGCCGATCGCCGCGACACTGGGGGTCCTGACGCTGCTGATCTGGGGCGCCATGTTGTGGCGCGGGATCAGGGGAAGGCCTGCGACTCTGAGCGGGGTGACACCGGCAACGTGATGGACGGAATGGACGCGGGCTCGAACCTCTCGCCTGCGTCGGTCGGCCGTTGTACATCAGGGTATGATTCAAAGGACCAACCTCGATATCAAAGCCCTTGCCGCGGATTTGCGCGCCGGCAGCCGCGCTGCCCTCGCTCGGGCCATCACGCTGGTGGAGAGCCGGCGCGGCGACCATCAGGCGCTGGCGCGCGAACTGGTGCAGATGCTGCTGCCCGGCACCGGCAAGGCGTTCCGCGTCGGAATCACGGGATCGCCCGGCGTCGGCAAGTCCACCACCATCGATGTGCTCGGGACCTACCTGATCGAGCAAGGCAACAAGGTCGCGGTGCTCGCGGTCGATCCGTCCTCGGCGCGCAGCGGCGGCTCGATCCTCGGCGACAAGACACGGATGGCGCGGCTGTCCGCCTCCGACAATGCCTTCATCCGGCCCTCGCCGTCCTCGGGCACGCTCGGCGGCGTCGCGGCCAAGACGCGCGAGGCGATGCTGCTGTGCGAGGCCGCCGGCTTCGACGTTGTGCTGGTCGAGACCGTCGGCATCGGCCAGTCCGAGACAGCCGTCTGCGACATGACCGATTTCTTCCTCGCTTTGATGCTGCCTGGCGGGGGCGACGAATTGCAGGGAATCAAGAAGGGCCTGGTCGAGCTCGCCGACATGATCGCCATCAACAAGGCCGACGGCGACAATCTCAAGCGCGCCAACATCACCGCCGCCGACTATCGCGGCGCGCTGCATATTTTGGCGCCGAGGTTCGAGCATTGGCATCCGCCCGTCGTCACCTATTCGGCGCTGGCCGGCACCGGCATCGCCGAGCTCTGGCAGAAGGTTCTCGATCACCGCAAGGCGATGAACGCATCGGGCGACTTCGCCGCGCGGCGGCGTGAGCAGCAGGTGAAATGGATGTGGTCGATGCTGGAGCAGCGCATGCTGGCACGGCTGCGCAGCGAGGCCTCGGTTCGCAGCAAGGTCCGGAAGATCGAGACTGAAGTCGCCGACGGCCATCTCACCCCGGCGCTCGCCGCCGAGCAGATCCTGGAGTTGCTGAAATGAGCGAGAAGCTCCGCGTTCTCCTCACCGGTTTCGGGCCGTTCCCGGGCGCGCCCTATAACCCGACCCAGCCGCTGGTCGCGCGGCTCGCGCAATTGCGCCGCCCGGCCCTCGATGATGTCGCGCTCGCGAGCCACATCTTCCCGGTCACCTATGCCGCGGTCGACCGGCAATTGCCTGATGTGCTCGCGAAGGTGAAGCCGGATGCGCTGTTTATGTTCGGCCTCGCCGCACGCACGCCTTATCTGCGCATCGAGACCCGCGCGCGCAACGCCGTCACCATGCTCTGGCCCGATGCCGCCAACACCCGATCGAGCAAGCGCGGCATCGCAGGCACCGCCGAGGCCATGACATTCGGTCCGCACACGGCAAGGCTGCTGCGCGCCGCGCGCCTCACCGGCATCGACGCGCGTCCCTCGCGCGATGCCGGCGCCTATCTCTGCAACTACCTGAGCTGGCGCGCGATCGAGAATGTGCGCGCGGGCGGGCCGCAGCTTGCGGCCTTCATCCACATTCCCCTGCTCGCGCGTGGCGGTGCGGTGCGGCGCAAGGGCGCAGCCCGGATCACGCTGGAGGAGCTGGTGGATGCGGGCGAGGCCATGCTGATGGAGATGGTGGGATTGGCAAGAAAGGCGCGAGCTTCGTAGGGTGGGCAAAGGCGCCCTTGCGCCGTGCCCACCATACATCAGCGTCATGGTGACAATGGTGGGCACGCTTCGCTTTGCCCATCCTACGGCGCCGTCTCTGCGGTAAACATTTAACCCTACCGCGAACAATCCTCACGACTCCGGCCGCCCCTGCGCTACCTAGTCGACGCGGATGCCCTCCCGCTTCCGCCGGAGGACGCGTCATGGACCTCAATCGCCGTCATCTCATCGGAGCTTCGACCGCAGGCATCGCAGGCGCGCTCGCCATGCCGGCCGATGCCGCGCGCGCGGCGCCGCTGACGTCCCTGCTCGGCCGTGACGCCACGCAATACGGCGTGCGGCCCGGTAGCAGCGAAGATCAGACCCGCGCGCTGCAACGCGCGATCGACGAAGCGGCGCGGGCGCAGATGCCGCTGGCGCTACCGCCCGGCGTCTATCGCACCGGGCTGTTGCGGCTGCCGAACGGCGCACAATTGATCGGCGTGCGCGGCGCGACGAAACTCATCTTCACCGGTGGCGCCTCGGCGATCCAGAGCGACGGTTCGGACTCCATCGGCCTCACCGGCATCACCTTCGACGGCGGCGGCATTCCGCTGCCGACGCGTCGCGGGCTGATCCATGTGCTCGGCGGACGCGACATCCGCATCGCCGATTGCGAGATCACGAACTCAGGCGGCAGCGGCATCTGGCTAGAGCAGGTCACGGGCGACATCTCCGGCAACATCTTCACTGACGTCGCGGTCACCGCGGTGGTCTCGTTCGACGCCAAGGGGCTCAGCGTCTGCCGTAACACGATTATCGGCACCAACGACAACGGCATCGAGATCCTGCGCAGCGCGATCGGCGACGATGGCACGCTGGTCGCCGACAACCGCATCGAGAACATCAAGGCCGGTCCCGGCGGCTCCGGTCAGTACGGCAATGCCATCAATGCCTTTCGCGCCGGCAACGTGATCGTGCGCGGCAACCGCATCAGGAACTGCGATTACTCCGCGGTGCGCGGCAATTCGGCCTCGAACATCCACATCACTGGCAACAGCGTCAGCGACGTGCGCGAGGTCGCGCTCTATTCCGAGTTCGCGTTCGAGGCCGCGGTGATCGCCAACAACACGGTGGATGGCGCCGCCGTCGGCGTCTCCGTCTGCAATTTCAACGAGGGCGGCCGCATCGCGGTGGTCCAAGGCAACATCATCCGCAATTTGATCCCGAAACGACCGATCGGCACCGCGCCCGACGACGACGCGGGCGTCGGCATCTACATCGAGGCGGATTCAGCCGTGACCGGCAATGTGATCGAGAATGCGCCGTCCTACGGCATCGTCGCCGGCTGGGGCAAATATCTGCGCGACGTCGCGATCACCGGCAACGTGATCCGCAAGGCGCTGGCGGGCGTCGGCGTCTCCGTCGTGCCGGGCGCAGGCATCGCGCTGGTCAACAACAACATGATCTCCGAAACCCCGCGCGGCGCCGTCGTCGGCCTGGACCATGCGCGCGCGGTGACCTCGGATCTGTCAGCCGACGGCGCGCAACGATTCGCGCAGGTGATGGTCGGCGGCAATGCGGTTCGAAGGTAGGCGCGGCTGACAGCCGGGCCGTACATCCTTCGAGGCTCCCCATGGGACGCGCTGCGTCCCATGCCTCGCGCCTCGGGATGACGGGGTGAGAAGCGCGCTTGCTTTCCCTTGCCCCCCTCCCAGACGCTAGAATGCGTTCCTGAGCAGTGGGTACTTGGCTTCCAGGCCGTCGAGGTTGAAGGTGAATTCGACGACGCGCTCGGGGGCTGCGACGATTTCCTCGGCCGGCGGGGCGAACTGCGGCAGGAGCGCTGCCATCGTGGCAGGCGCGGTCTTCGGCGGCTTCGCCGCAGCGACCGCGAGCGGCGGCCTCACTTCAGGCGCGGCGAATGCAGGAGTTGCGGCAGGCGCCGCGAGCGGTGACCTCACGGCAGGAGCGGTAAGCGGTGCCCTCGCCGCGGGAGCCTTGAGCGGCGGCATCTCGGCAGGCGCAATAAACGACGGCATTGCGGCGGAGGCGGCAGGAGGGGCAAGCGGCGCTTCGGTGATTTCGGCGAGAACGTCCGGCTGCGGGTCGAGCCTGACCGGCACGGCGGTCTCGGGGGCGATGTGGACGGCCTTTGGCTGCAGGGTCTTGGGCTGCACGATCTGCGCCTGCTGCTCGCGCGGAAACACCCGGGGCATGGTCGCCGGCGACCAGCCGATTGCCGGCGTCACGCTTGCAGCGGCCTCGGCGACATCAGCACCGGTCGCCAGCGCGCGCCAGGTCTCGACGGCGCGCTTGGCTTCCTGGATGTTTTCGAGGAATGCGATCTCGGAGTGATAACGGCGCCAGCGGCCGGTCTCGAACATTTCGGAGAGATGTTGCAGCCGCTGCTCGGCGAGAGCGCACCAGCGCGCCGCGACATCGCGGCCAGCAACCACGGCACGCGCAGACGCGCAGTTAGACTCTTGGCGATGTGTCATGAACCAGCCCGTCAGGGAAAAACACGGACGCGGGGGGACGCAACGCACACGAATCAATTTAGAAGCGACATGAATATTTTGTGGAAAAGTTTTGACTTGTCCAGCAACGACACGAGTTTCGTCGTCAAACTCCGTAGTCCAGCGGAGATTTACGGGCTTTTGGAGTCAAGCCTCGCGCAAGCATGACGGACTTGCGGGGTGCCTCCCGAGCGACGGCCACGAACGCAGGCGCGATCGCTACCGGAAGCTGAGCGATCGAGAGACTTCAAAAAAACAGGCCCCAAAAAGAAAAGACCCGTCCGGGGGGACAACCGGACGGGTCGAGCCATATGGGCGCTTGGGGTGGATGGGCGCTCGCGCCTAATATGACTGATGGGGAGGGATGACCGCTCCCACATAATTTGGTCGTGGCAGCCGGCTGAACGTTCAATGCCGCGTTCGATTTTTTGGCCTTCGCAACGCGCGTATCTTTGCCGCAGGCGCTATCGCGTCGCCGGCCTATCCGCCTGAGAAACCGTGGCTTTATCGTCCGCGCTCGACAACGAGGGCTGTTCGATCGCGCGGCTGTTGGGCTCGTCGCGGCGCTTCGCGGCATCTTCACGTTTTGTTGTACCCGACGCAGCCGCAACGGGCGTGGCGCTGTCGGCGGGAACAGCCATGACCGCGGCAAACGCATCGGCTTGGCCGTCGCCGAAAAGCTCGTCGCGCCCGGGCGAGCCGAGGTCGCGCGCGGTCTTCGCCAGCGTCATGCGCAGCGCTTCCGGCTTCAAGGCGTAGTTGCGCTCGAGCAGCAACGCCGCGACGCCGGAGACATAGGCGGCCGAGAACGAGGTTCCCGACGTCATCTGGTACTTGCCGTCCGGCGCCGGCAGGAAGATGTCGACGCCCGGCGCTGCGACGGCGATGTAATTGCCGCGGTTAGACGCAGTGAACAGCCTGTCCTTCTGGTCGGTCGCGCTGACCGCAATCACGTTGGGATTGGCAGCCGGATAGAGCGGCGGCGATTTCGCGCCAGCATTGCCGGCGGCCGCGATCAGCACGAGGCCGCGCGCGGCGGTCGCCGCGATGGCCCGTTCGATCACCGCGTCCTTTGGACCGGCGAAGCTCATATTGATGATCTGCGCGCCGTGCTCGGCGGCGTAATTCAGCGACCGCAGGATGATGTAGGACGAGCTCTCGGCGCCGCCATTGGTGCCGCCGAAGGCGCGGATCGCGATGATGCGCGCCTCAGGCGCGCTGCCCATCAGCCGATCATGCGCCACGATGGCGCCGGCGATACCGGTGCCGTGGACGTGGGGCCCCTCCGCGCTGCCGAGCGCATCGAAATTGTCGGCGATGGAATTGGCGAGTTCGGGATGCCTTGTGTCGATGCCGGAGTCGATCACGGCAACCGTGACGTTGGCGCCGTGCGCCAGCGTATGCGCCTGCGGCAGGCGGAGTTTCGTCAGGGCATATTGCGCAGGATCGCCTTCGCTCGGGGGCGTCGATTTCTGGTCCTGCAGCACATAGCGGAAGTTCGGCTGGACCGAGCGCACGCTGCCGTCGGTCGCGAATTCGCGCCGCACCGTCTCGTACGGCCGGCCATCCGTGATGCGGAACAGACCGAACGTGGCGCCGATCAGCGGGAAGCTCTCCGACGATATCCGCGTCAAGCCGTGCCGGCGGGCCAGCGCGTCGGCATCACCGGGCGACATCGTGCCGTCGATCTCGGCCACGAATTCGTTGGCGAAGCTGCGCAGATTGCCGGCGACGACCGGCGTGACGTTGCCGCGGCCCTTGCCGGCGCTCTTCTTGACGGGTTTGCCAGGGTCACCGCCGCCTGCATTCGGCTGCGCGAGGCATTCGCCGTCGGCATCGCGATAGGGCGCGGTGCAAGCCGGATACAGGTTCGGCGAATAGCGCGCATAAGGCTGCACCGTCGTCAGCCGCAGGCGCGACGTCGTGGTGTGGGGAATGGTCGCGATCGTCCGCGGGCCGCGATCGACGGATACCGCCCTGGCCGAGACCGTCGGACCGACGCGCGAGGCGATGCTCGGAGAGATGGTCGGCGTTCGCGTGGGCACGCTGATCGTCGGCATGCGCATGATCGCCTGCGCCTGCGCAACGTCGACGCCGAGACAGGCAGCGATCAGAAGCGCGGCGCCGACCGGTGAAGCGTAGGCCCCGGTGCGCACCCTGCTCTCGGACTTGCTCTCGGACTTGCCTGTCATCGGATCAGCGGCGCGCTAGGGCGCCGCGACGGCGAGGTTGACGAACTTCTCACGCTGCATCCTGCCGAGCAGCGAAGCGAGCTCGTCCTGGCTCATCGCCTTGTCGAACTGGAGGCGGAACATGCCGCCCTTGGCATCGCCGATGATCGAGGCCTGGTAGCTGTCGAGCAACGCGGTGATGTCGCCGACGCGGGCCTCGGGCGTGAAGCGCACCAGCGCGCGCGCCGGCGGAACAGCCGTGCCGAGTTCGCGTGTGATCGGACCGCTGGTCGAGAGCGAAGCTGTCTGGAAGGTCGCAGGCTGGTTCTTCATCAGCACGGCGCCGATGATTCCGGCCTGCAGCATCAGCGCGATGGCACCGAGGCTCGCCGACCACGCCAATGTGCGCGGCGACAGGCTCGCGAAGAAGGTCGAGATGCGCGCCGACAGCGGCAGCGAGCCGCTCGCCCGCGCCGGCTCGGCGTCGATCGCGGCGAACAATTTCTGCATCGCGCGCGCCGAGGGAGCCCCGAGGCTCTCGTTCAGATGGATGGTCTCTTCGTACTCGCCGCGGATCGCGGCGTATTGCCTGGCAAGCTCGGGGTCGCGCGCCAGCGCTTCCTCGACCCGCCGCGCATCGCGCGCGTTCAGCGTGCCGGCAGCGTGCCACGGCAGCAGGAGTTCAATTTCACCGGGCTCTTGCTCCAGCATCTTCTTGCTCAAAGCCATCATGGCCAGCCTCGCTCAACGCCGGCTGCCTTCAGCAGTTCGGCCAATTTCTTGCGCGCATAGAACAAGCGCGTCTTTACAGTGTTCTCCGGTATTCCGACGATTTCGGCCACCTCTTCCACGGACTTCTCGTGGTAGTAGACGAGATCGACGATTTCCCGGTGGTCCGGCGAGAGGCCCGTCAGACACTCCCGCAACGCAGCACTTGTATCTTTCTTCTGCACCGCCGTTTCCGGATTGTCGGACGTGTCCTCGATCGCGTTGGCGGCGTCTTCGTCCAGTTCAAAATCCTTCCTGCGCCGGAGCGCAGACAGGGCCTTGAACCGGGTAATTGCCAGCAGCCAGGTAGAAACGGCGGATCGGCCCTCGAACTTGCCGGCTTGACGCCAGACGTCGAGAAACACCTCGCTGATGAGGTCTTCCGCCGCCTGCTCGTCCCGCACGAGCCTCAGCCCGAAACGATACACCCTGACATGGTGCCGCCCGTACAGCACCTGCATGGCGAGCCGGTCACCTTGAGCGATCCTGGCGATCAGGACCTCGTCCGAAGCCGCCTGTGTCACGCTCAATGCCCGTCTCGCAAAGTTGGTCGGGTCGGCGCGGCGGACGGTTCGACAGGGGGGGCAAAATTGTTCAGGGTACCGCAGTCATACGGGCGCCTGTGTGATCCACCCCACATACGAGTATTTTTCTCGTCCCACCCGCGGTCGTCGGCCGCTTTCATCAAGATCGGTAACATAATACTGCAATACTTCCCTGCGGAATGCCTGTCCGGCACAGGCCGACCTCGTCCGGTTCCATAGCAGTCCTGCACGACATATGTCTCGCCAAGCCCGGCTTAGGCTCGATCGCATCGCTAACCGATGCCCTATCGCCGGCAAAAATTCTCCCGCCGAGCCTGCCACCTTGTTCTGCGCTGCACGGTTCGGATTCGGTTTCAAAGGATACCAAACCTAAAGGCTTGCCACGTAGATTTTTACGCGGACATCCACCATTGGCGGGACCATGAGCACGGCCGCGACGTCCTTTCCCGACAGGAATGCCGCTGAGGTCGCGGATCTCGTGCTCTCGCCCGAGGGGGCGGCGCCCCCCGAAGTGCTGGCGCGCCGGGCCCGGCAGCGCCGCCAGATGTATATCGGCCAGGTGGCGAGCTATTCGCTGGGCGCCTCGGTCCTGTTGCTCTACGCCTATGCTGGCGCGGTCTCCATGGTCGTTCCGTCGCTGTTCTGGCTCGGCGGTCTCCTGATCATCGGGACGTTCACCGTGCTGTCGGAAGCCGGCTTCGGCGACCGGTTCGAGGATCATTACCTCACCGTCTTCCAGATCTCGGCGCATATGGCAGTGCAGCTGGTGTTCCTGCTCGCCGTGCCCACGGTCGGGGTCGCGTTCATCGCCGTGCTGTTTCTGATCTTCGCGTTCGGCACGCTGCGGATGACCTCGAGCCAGGCGATGCTCACCTGGGGCCTTGCCACCGGCGGGCTCGCGCTGGTCTTCCTGGGCTCTGACCTGCCGATCGGACTGCCGGTTACGACCCGCCTCGAGCGAACCGCCTCGATGCTCTGCTTCGTGCTGGTGATCGGCCAGTGCGCTTTCCTCGGCCTGTTCGGCGCCACCCTGCGCAAGATCCTGTACCGGCGCAGCATCGAGCTGAAGGATGCCTATCAGCGCATCGAGGAGCTGGCCGAGCTCGACGAGCTCACCGGTTCCTACAACCGTCGCTGCATCATGCGGCTTCTCGACGCCGAGATCGAAAAGTCGCGGCAGGCATCGACGCCTTGCGCGATCGCGCTGATCGATCTCGACTGGTTCAAGCGCATCAACGACGCCCACGGCCACCCCGTCGGCGACGAAGTGCTGCGCACCTTCGCGATCACCATGTTCGCCAACATCCGTCCGGCCGATTGCTTCGGCCGCTACGGCGGCGAGGAATTCCTGCTGCTGCTGCCGGACACGTCGGGTGACGCCGCACAACGCATGCTCGAGCGCTTGCGCAGCATCGTCGCCGATCTCGACTGGAGCGCATTCTCCCTGAATATGCACGTGACCATTTCCGCGGGCGTCGTGACGCTGCGCGACGTCGATACTGCCGACACGTTTCTCGCGCGCGCCGATCGCGCGCTCTATTCCGCCAAGGCGCAAGGGCGCAACCGCATTGCAACCAGCTGACCAATCCATTTTTTCCTGCTGCGACAGAAGCCGCCGCCGGACCAAGCGCTCCAGGACAGGGCCATGATATCCAGATCCGCGAAGACATCCGAGAATTTGCTCGAGGAACTGCAGGCCGCGCTCTCGCACGGCACCGTCGCGCGCCGGGTCGAGACGCTGCGCCGCGTCACCGATCTGTTCGTGGGCAACGCGGTGGACTATTCCGACGACCACATCCGCGTGTTCGACGACGTATTCCAGTGCCTGATCGAGCAGATCGAGATCTCGGCCAAGGTGCTGCTCGCCGGCCGCCTCGCGCCGATCGCGGCTGCGCCGCCGAAAATCATCCGCACACTCGCGCTCGACGAGGTCATCGAGGTCTCCGGCCCCGTGCTGTCGAGATCGGAACGGCTGGACGAGACGACCTTGATCGAGATCGCGCGCACGCGAGGCCAGGCGCATCTCAAGGCGATCTCGCTGCGACGGGTGCTGTCGGAAGCGCTGACCGACGTGCTGGTGACGCGCGGCAACGAGGACGTGGTGCAGTCGACCGTCGGCAATCCGGGCGCGCGACTCTCCGAGGGAAGCCTCACCGATCTCGTCACCCGCGCCGAACGCGACGACGACCTCGCCACCTGCATCGGCCAGCGGCCGGACCTGCCGCGCCATCACTATTTGAAGCTGATCGCGAAAGCGTCCCTGAGCGTGCGCAGGAAGCTCGAGGCCGCGCATCCGGAGCTCGTGGACGAGGTATCGAGAGTGGTGCAGGAAGTGGCCCAGAGGGTCCGCGCCGCTGCCACGACGAAGCAGACCGAGATGGCGCGCGCGCTGGTGAGGTCGCTGCACGAGGACGGCCGTCTCAACGAATTCCAGGTCACCAGTTTCGCCGAGCAGGGCAAATTCGACGAAACCAATGCGGGGCTCGCGGCGCTCGCAGGCGTCGCGGTCGAGACCGCCGAGACCATGATGATCGAAAGCCGTACCGAGGGCGTGATGGTCCTTGCCAAGGTCGCGGGCATGTCCTGGCCAAGCGTGCGCGCCATCATCGCCATGCGCGAGAAGCTCTCCGGCGGCTCGCAGACCGACATGCTGACGCTGCGCGACGCCTACGAGGCCCTGCGCAGCTCGACCGCGCAGCAGGTGCTGCGCTTCCACCGCATGCAGCAGGGCACGATTCCGGCGGCGTGAGGCGCGACTGAGCAAGGGTCACGCGGCTCGACCGTCGAGCGTGACCTTTTTGTGAAACGCACGACGCAACCTTGCGGAAGAGATCACGCCCCGCATTCGGGATCATGCTCCGGGGCCTTCTCCCCAGGGGCATGCCATCCATGGCGCAGCACTTATGGTGTCGGCGATTTTTTTGTTCTAGCCTTCCGGAGGATTTCGTCCCGGGGGGGGCCCGTTGCGTCTTGTCAAACCGATAACACGGTCAGAACTTGAGCTTTGGCGTTTTCAGAGTTTGGCATTGTGGGGAGCATGCGTTGGCGCCGTTGCAGCTGGCCTCTCGGCCTATCTGATCCTGAATGCCGCCAAGCCGGACCTTGCCGTAAACCTTGCACTGGACTTTCCGGTCGTTCAATCAGCCGTCCCGAACGGCGAAGCCGTCAAACGCGCCGAGAAAATCTTCTATCTCCTGTTCTACGGGTTCGGCGCCGCCGTAGCGTTTGCTGCCCTCAAGCTGCGAAAGTTCTTCGAAGGGCACTCGCTCGTTCTGTTCTACCTCTCGTCTGTGATCATCATCACAGAGCTGCATCCGTTCCTGCGGGCCACGTTCGAGCCCAGATTTCAAGCGCTCGCGCTGACCGCCATGGTCGCCGCCGGTTTCATCCCGTTCGTGAAGCGCTTCCCGACCCGCATTCACATCAATGGCGATGCCGAATCCAGACCGATCGGGCTATTCGAATTTGGATGGGTCGATGCAGTGCTGATCGCTGCACTGCTGGCCCTGATCCTGCCCGGGGACGTGCAGGGCATGGCCACGCGGGCGGCCGGCGGCAATCACCCGGTATCCTACCTGACGGGGCCGGCGCTCTATCATTTCGCAAAGGGCCTGGTGCCCGGCCGCGACTTCCTGGCGTTCTACGGATACGGCCCGCCTTACTTGTTGAGCAGGTTCCTCACCGCGGACGCCAATGCCCTGTATTGCCTCTACATCAGGTTCATTGCCGGAAGTCTCGTGATCTTCCACGTGTCGGCATATTGGGTGCTGCGGGACTTCTTCCAGAACCGGGCGATGCCTTTCGTCCTGGCGTTCGTGTTTCTCGCTTTGTGCCAGTACGCCGACGGCGATGCTTTCGGCGGGCCGTCCGCGCTCGCGATCCGGTACATGTTCGTGTTCATCGCCGTGGGCATTCTGGCGCGTCTCATGGTGAAACCGTCCGGTTGGTCGTTGGCCGCGTTGTCCGCCGTCTGCGCTGTTTCGATCTTTTGGAACACCGAAACGGGGATCTATACCTGGGCCGTGGCTTGTGCGGCGCTATGCGTGCGGTTGCTGGAGCGGCGCCGTGTTTGGGAGGTCGCGGCTTTCACCGGCATGTCGATCGTGTTCCTGCTGGGATTGTTCGTTGCTGCATTCGGCCCGGCGGTCCTTTCGAAAGACTTTCTGTACGTCTTCCTTGCCCCGCTCGGTCTGCACAGCTTCTCGAACTGGGTATCGATAACCCTGATCTGGCAGCCCGGCTTCGGAACGGTCTACCAGATCGTCATGCCCGCGATCGCCATCGGCACGGCGGTGAGCGTCGCCGGCGCGTGGACAGGTTCACGCACCGTCGAGCGCGCTTATCTGCTGGTTCTGTCTCTCGTCGCACTGGTTTTCATGACCAAGTGGGTGAACCGGTCGCTCGATGCGGTGTGGCAGCAGAACGCGTTTGCTTATCTTGCCGTCGGCGCGTGGTGGGGCCGATCGGCATTTCGCGCCGCTGTCGGCCGAACAAAGTCGCAGTTGGTGCCGGCCGTGTCGCTGGGGGCGGTCGCCGTCGTCTCGGTCGCCGTGCTTCTGAGCGCGCAGGATCGGCGACAGCACGTGACGATCGGGCTGCGGTCGTATTTGCAGTATCCGAGCATCGCCAGCTTCAGATGGAAACAAAGCGCGGGCCCAATCAAGGTCGCACTCGACGCCAGCGACGTCGATCTGGTCAACAGGGTCTTGCCACCCGGTGGCCGCATGCTGTTGTTATCCAACCAGGATTGGCTAATTCTTCCGGCTTTAGGCCGAGCCCCCAAGAGCGACTTCATGCCCTTCCGGGACATGTTCAGCCGGGATCAGGTGATCAGGAGTTTTGCCGGAGCCGACTATTTCTTTTTGGAACGCGGCGCGACCTACCAATATGATTGGTTGAAGGAGATGGTCGACCAGATCCTGCAGGAGCAGTTCGAGCACTCCGAAGAGTCCACCCGGTTCATCCTCTATCGCAGGAAGTCATGACGCAAAGCTCGCGCGGGTTGTTCGAGCGCTGACGACGGACCGCGCGGCCTGGCTGGCGCGGTCAGTATCTCAGGACTTTCGCCCCGACCGCCGCGCCGATCGCCGTCACCACCGCGGTCGCGAGCGTGTACCAGGTCGCGACGAACAGGGGCGAATCGTCGGTGCAGTGCGAGGCATAGAGCGTCGCGGCAAGCCCGGCCGACACCAGGCCGGCGAGCGCTCCGGCGAGCGCGGGGCGCGAGGGCGCGCCGTGTCGCAGGCCGAACAGCGCGCCCGCAAGCAGCGGCAGCGACATCGCCGGAATTGCGACCAGGCATACCCTGGAGTTCTTGCCCATCAAGCGCATCGTCATCGGCATGGCCGGCGCCGTCATCGCCTCGCTGCCGATCGCAACTGCCAGCAGCCCGACCGGAAGCAAGAGCAGCCAGCCCCAGCCACGCAGCAGGGCTTCGGGGCGCGACAGATGCAGGCTGACGATGATCGCGGGGATCGCGAGCGACAGCGTCACCGCGAACTTCATGTCGAAGAACGGGTTGTGCATGGCCGTCATCACGTCCGGCCGCACGCCGAGGAACGTCGCGAAGACCAGGATCGACAAGGGCGCCGCCACCAGCAGCGCCATGGTCAGCACGGCGCCGACGCGCGGCGCGCGATGAGTGTTGTCGGCTGCGAGCGAACGGATGAGTTGATCGGTGTCCATGACTAGTGGTCCCGCAGTTTGGTCGTCAGCGCCGCAAGTCCGCGATGGAGTGCGACCCGCACCGCGCCCTCGCTCATCGAAAACTTCGTCGCCGTGTCCTTGATCGAAGCGCTCTCGACCGCGATCGACTGCAGCACGTCGCGCTGGCGCTGCGGCAGGGTGTTGAGCTGGGCTGCGACCTCGCCCGCGGAGGCCGTTTCCTCGGTCGCCTCGCCCGGCAGGGTTTCGGCGAAATCGTCGATGTTGACGAAGACGCGCCTGCCGCGCCGGCGCAGCGCGTCGATCAGCTTGTTGCGGCCGATGGCAAACAGCCAGGGCGCGAAGGGGGCTTCGCTGTCCCAGGTGTGACGCTTCAGATGCACCGCCAACAGAATCTCCTGCACGATATCCTCTGCCTGGTCAGGAGGCTGACCTGCCCGGGCCAAGCCTCGCCTCGCGGCCGCGCGCAGCACGGGCGTGACCGCCCTCAACAGGCGATGATACGCCGCATCATCGCCTGCCATGGCCGACCGCATCAGGCCGGTCCATTCGTCCTCACGTCCGCGCACGCGCGCCCCTCACCAAGCAATTCGGCCGTTCGTTCAATTTTGTTACGCGCCCCCGACGAAATCACAAATTCGTGATCAACCTCGGGCCACGCTACCGATCCGGCCGTCAGCGTCTGCGACGGCTCATAACAGAGATCGGCCCGTCCCGCACCCGGCGGTTGGCTCCATGGGTGCCGGTTTGCCCCGGTTTTGCCCGGTGTAGCCCGAAGATTCCCATTTTCTGCCGCGCTGTCGTCACGCCCCAGGGTCTCTGTTCGCTTCCGGGACGGGCGGAATTGGGGAGATCATCACCATGATGAAAGCCAGCGGGGGCGCGGCCCTGATTGTTCTGACCGGGCTTTTGTTGCTGTTCGGCGGCCTTATACAGGGAGGCCTTGCACAGGCGGCACCAGCCTCAGCCACAGGCAAATCGGACAGCGCGGGCAAGCAGGCCGATGCGGCCAAGCCGAGCAAGCACCGACGCCACGAGTCACGCCGCAACGGCAGCAGCAAGACGGCGCAGAAGTCGGCCGATAAGACTGATGCTCCGGCAAAGGACGAACCGAAAGCGGACACCAAGGCCGACACCGACGCGGCGGGCTCGAGCCAGATGCCGCCGGCGGTCGCCAACGCCAATGCGCAGCTCGCCGCTGATACCGCGACTTCGGCAGCGGCCTCCGCGATGACGAACCGCGCCAACGGCAATGTCCAGGCAGCAGCCGATAATACCAACGCCGCGAATGCCGAGAGCCAGAACGCCGAGATTCAGGTCGTCGCCCCCGATCAGCTCAACGACATCGACCGCGCCGCGCAACAGGACAGCCCACCGGCGCAGAAGGCGGTGATTGCCGCAACCGAGGCGCAGCCCCGGCCGGCACCGGTGATGGCGAGCAGCCAGCAGAGCTCGGCCTGGGACCAGAGCTCCCTGATCGGCAAGATCTTCATCGGCGTCGGCACGCTGCTGACGCTGGCGTCCGCCGCGCGCATGTTCATGGCGTGATCGCTGGCCTGAATTCCTAGCCTGATGTCCTGGCTTGAGAGACCGCCACCGGAACGCGCATCCCCGCGGCGTGTTCCGGCGGCCCCTTGCCCCCTTGAAGCGCACCGCGTCAGCGGGCACATTGCTCGCCCGATCAAAAGCGTGGGTGGAGCATGAGCACGTTCGAACACATCATCGTCGAAAGCAAAGACGCGGTTGGCATCATCAAGCTGAACCGGCCGAAGCTGCTCAACGCGCTCTCCTTCGGCGTCTTCCGCGAGATCGCAGCTGCCGTCGACGATCTCGAGGCCGATGACGCCATCGGCTGCATCGTCGTGACCGGCAGCGAGAAGGCCTTTGCCGCCGGCGCCGACATCAAGGAGATGCAGCCGAAGGGCTTCATCGACATGTTCTCAGAGGATTTTGCCGCGATCGGCGGCGACCGCGTCGCGCGCTGCCGCAAGCCGACCATCGCCGCTGTTTCCGGCTATGCGCTCGGCGGCGGCTGCGAGCTCGCCATGATGTGCGATTTCATCATCGCCGCCGACACCGCCAAGTTCGGCCAGCCCGAGATCACGCTCGGCACCATTCCCGGCATCGGCGGTACCCAGCGCCTGACGCGCGCGATCGGCAAGTCCAAGGCGATGGACCTCTGCCTCACCGGCCGCATGATGGATGCGGCGGAAGCCGAGCGAAGCGGTCTCGTCAGCCGCATCGTGCCCGCCGACAAGCTGATGGATGAGGTGATGGCGGCAGCCGAGAAGATCGCCGCAATGTCGCGCCCTGCGGCCGCGATGGCCAAGGAAGCGGTGAACCGCGCCTTCGAGACCACGCTTGCCGAGGGCATGAGCGTCGAGCGCAACCTGTTCCACTCGACCTTCGCGCTGGAGGACCGCTCCGAGGGCATGGCGGCGTTCATCGAGAAGCGCAAGCCGGTGAACAAGAACAAGTAATCCGGCGCACGGTCAGGCTGGTGTAAGGCTCGACCGCGTTCCCACGGAATCCCTGTGACGAAGCTGCAACAAGCACGGATTTCATGGGGGTTATCCCCGCGGCAGTTTGCCTGCGCGACCTCGGCTGGTTAAACAGTTAAGAGGCCACCGTCGGCGGGGGCGGACAGCCAAGTTAAGCGGGATTACATGATTGGGCGTACCGCCAGAGTTGGTCGCGAGATGACGCGGCATCGATCGGGCGTGAGTCCTGCGCTTGCGACATGGACCGCGCTGGCGCTGTGCTGCGCCCTGCCCTCCGCCGCCTGGGCCGAAGCCCTGCCGGAGGCACTCGCCAAGGCCTACCAGACCAATCCACAGCTCAATGCCGAACGTGCGCGACAACGCGCCACGGACGAGAACGTGCCGCAGGCCCTCGCCGGTTACCGGCCGCAGATCGTGGCGAGCCTCAGCGCCGGCCTGCAATCGGTGCGCAATCTACTGCCCGACAACACCATCCAGACCGGCAATCTGAAGCCATGGATCATCGGCGTCACCGTGACGCAGACCCTGTTCAACGGCTTCCGCACCGCCAACAACGTGCGCGCCGCCGAACTCCAGGTGCAGTCGGGCCGCGAGGCGCTGCGCAATGTCGGCCAAGGCGTGCTGCTCGACGCGGTCACCGCCTACACCAACGTGCTCGCCAACCAGTCGCTGGTCGAGGCGCAGCGTTCCAACGTCGCCTTCCTGCGCGAGACGCTCTCGGTCACCCAGCGCCGCCTCAACGCCGGCGATGTCACGCCGACCGACAGCGCGCAGGCCGAAGCGCGCCTCAACCGCGGCCTTGCCGATCTCAACGCGGCCGAAGTCGCGCTTGCCATCAGCCAGGCGACCTATGCGCAGGTGATCGGCAATGCACCGTCGCAGCTGCGGGTCGCCGAAGCTGTCGACCGCTATCTACCGAAGAGTCGCGAAGACGCGATGACGATGGCAATCCGCCAGCATCCGGCGGTGATGGCCGCCGGCTTCGACGTCGATGTCGCCTCCACCAACATCCGCATCGCCGAAGGCACCCTGCTGCCGAGCGCCACCATCCAGGGCAGCGCCAGCAAAAGCCGCAACAACGATCCGACGCTCGGCACCTTCGCCGAGGACCAGGCCTCGATCGTCGCCAACATCACCGCGCCGATCTACGACGGCGGCCAGGCCGCCGCGCAGACCCGGCAGGCCAAGGAGATCACGGCGCAGAGCCGGCTCGTGCTCGACCAGGTTCGCAACCAGGCGCGCACGGCGGCGGTGAGCGCCTGGGTTGCCAATGAAGGCGCCAAGATCACCGTGTCGGCCTCGGAATCCGAAGTGAAGGCCGCAACCGTCGCGCTGCAGGGCGTACAGCGCGAGGCCGCCGGCGGACAACGCACCACGGTCGACGTCTTGAACTCGCAGGCCGATCTGATTCAGGCCAAGGCCCGCCTGATCGGCGCCAACCGCGACCGCGTCATCGCCTCCTACACGCTGCTCAGCGCCATCGGCCATCTCGACGTCAAGACGCTCAGCCTGAACACGCCGGATTATCTGCCCGAGGTGCACTACCACCAGGTCCGCGATGCCTGGCACGGGCTGCGCACGCCCTCGGGGCAGTAGTTTCAAATCGTTTGGCGGGTTGCCGATGAAAAGCCGCCGCATCCATCTCACGGGTGCTTCCGGCTCCGGCGTGACGACGCTCGGTCGCGCGCTCGCCGGCCTGCCCTGCCCGATCACGCGCGTTGACGGCTCACGCCCGCTTGCGGACCTCGTCGAGCAGCTATGCAGCGAAGTGCAGCGGCTGCCAGGCTGATGTGATACTGTTCCGGCATCGTCGTTCAAATAACGAAGCAGGGAGAGAAACCATGCTCAGCCGACGCGGCGTCCCGTTCGCCTCCCTTGCCGCCGGAGCAGCCATGACCAAAGCCCACGCACGTGCCTCGCAACCCGCAACGCCGGTCAATTTCGAGGTCCCGCTGCACGCCTGCGACTGTCACACCCATATCCATGGCGATGTCGAAAAGTTTCCGTTCTCCGCGGGGCGCGTCTATACGCCGGAGCCGGCGAGCCCGGACGAAATGGCAGCCCTGCACAAGGCGCTGCATATCGAGCGCGTGGTGATCGTGACGCCGAGCGTCTACGGCGCCGACAATTCCTCCACCCTGTTCGGCATGAAGGCGCGCGGCGCGACCGCGCGCGGCGTGGCCGTGATCGACGACAAGACCACCGAGGCGCGGCTCGATACGATGCAGCTGGAAGGCTTCCGCGGCATCCGCATCAATCTGGCGACCGGCGGCATCAGCGATCCCGATGTCGGCCGCGCCCGCTTCACCGCCGCCGTCGAGCGCATGAAGGCGCGCGGCTGGCATGTGCAGCTCTATACGACGCTGCCGATGATTTCCGCGATCAAGGAGCTCGTGCTGGCCGCGCCCGTGCCTGCCGTGTTCGATCATTTCGGCGGGCTCGAGGCCTCGCTCGGGCTGGAGCAGCCGGGATTCGCGGACCTGGTTGCGCTCGTCAAATCCGGCAAGGCCTATGTGAAGCTCTCCGGCGCGTATCGCTCGTCGAAGCTCGCGCCCGACTATCAGGACATGGTGCCCTATGCGCGTGCGCTGATCGCCGCGAATGCGGACCGCGTCGTCTGGGGCACCGACTGGCCGCATCCGGATTCCAGCCATGCCGAGGGACGCAAGCCCACGGACATCGCGCCGCTCTATCAGATCGACGACGGCCGCCTGCTCAACCAGCTTCCGGTGTGGGCACCGGACGCCGATGTGCGCAAGAAGATCCTGGTCGACAACCCGGCACGACTCTACGGATTTTGACGGTCAGCGCGCGCGGCGCGAGAAGAACGAGATCAGGACCGGCAAGGTCACGAGGATCACGATCGGCGCCAGCATCATGCCGGTGACGACGACGACCGCGAGCGGCTTCTGCACCTGCGAACCGATACCCTCGGACAGCGCCGCCGGCAGCAACCCGACGCCGGCGACGACGCAGGTCATCAGCACCGGCCGGAGCTGAAGCTCGCCGGTCCGTACCACCGCGCTCATGCGGTCCATGCCCTCTTCGATCAGCTGGTTGTACTGCGACAGGATGATGATGCCGTCCATCACGGCGATGCCGAACAGCGCGATGAACCCGATCGCCGCGGAGACGCTGAATGCCGTGCCTGTTATCAACAGCCCCAGAACGCCGCCGAAGATCGCCATCGGGATCACGCTCATCGCGAGCAGTGTATCCGTCATCGAGCCGAAATTGAACCAGAGCAGCACGCCGATCAGCGCCAGCGAGATCGGTACCACGATCGACAGCCGCCGGATCGCGTCCTGGAGATTGCCGAACTCGCCGACCCATTCCATGCGCGAGCCCGGCGGCAGCTGCACCTGTTCGGCGATCTTCTGTTGGGCCTCGCTGATGGCGCTGCCGAGATCGCGCTCGCGCACCGAGAACTTGATCGGCAGATAGCGTTCCTGCTGCTCGCGATAGATGTAGGCGGCGCCCGAGACGAGACTGATGGTGGCGACCTCACTCAGCGGAATCTGCGTGACGGTACCGTTCGGCCCCGGCGCGCCGATGCGCAAATTCTGGATCGCCTCGGCACTGCGGCGATATTCCGGCGCGAGGCGGACGATGATCGGGAAGTGACGATCGGAGCCGGACTCGTAGAGATCGCCCGCCGTGTCGCCGCCGATCGCGACCTTGATGGTGGCGTTGATGTCGCCCGGCGCAAGGCCATAGCGCGCAGCCTTGGCGCGGTCGATGTCGATCTGGACGGTCGGCTGCCCCAGCGAAGTGAACACCGCAAGATCGGTGACGCCCTGCACCGTGGCCAGCACCGACTTGATCTTGTTGGCGGTGTCGGTGAGCGCCTGAAGGTCGCTGCCGAACAGCTTGATCGAGTTCTCGCCCTTCACGCCGGATACGGCTTCGGAGACGTTGTCCTGGAGATATTGCGAGAAATTGAACTCGACGCCGGGGAAGCGATCGTCGAGTTGCTTGAGCAGTTGCGCGGTCAGTTCCTCCTTGTCGCGGGTGCCGGGCCATTGGCTGATCGGCTTCAGCGGCGCGAAGAACTCGGCGTTGAAGAAGCCCGCGGCGTCGGTGCCGTCGTCGGGACGGCCGTGCTGCGATACGACGGACTCGACCTCGGGCCGGGCGCGGATCACCTTGCGCATCTCGTTGACGTAGGAGTTTCCTTCCTGGAGCGAGATGGTCGGCGGCAGCGTGGCGCGAATCCAGAGATTGCCCTCTTCCAGCTTGGGCAGGAATTCGAGGCCGAGCAGCCGGCTCAGCGCCACCGTCATCAGCACGAGACCGACCGCACCTCCGAGCACGATGTTGCGGTTGGCGACCGCCCATTGCAGCAACGGCGAGTACAACCGGTGCAGGATCCGCATCACCCTGGTCTCGGTTTCCTCGACATGCGCGGGCAGGATGATCGCGGACAACGCCGGCGTGACGGTGAAGGTCGCAAGGAGCCCGCCCGCCAGCGCATAGGCATACGTGCGGGCCATGGGCCCGAAGATGTTGCCCTCGACGCCCGACAGCGTGAACAGCGGCAGGAAGGCCGCGATGATGATCGCCGCGGCGAAGAAGATCGAGCGCGAGACGTCGGCGGCCGCGCTGAGGATGGCGTGGCTCTTCATGCCGAACAGCGTCTCATGGGACATATGCTCGGTCTCGGACATCGGCGTCGTCTGGGTCAGACGGCGGAAGATCGCCTCCACCATGATGACGGTGGCGTCGACGATGAGGCCGAAATCGATCGCGCCGACCGACAGCAGATTGGCCGATTCTCCGCGCAGCACCAGGATGATGACCGCGAAGAACAGCGCGAACGGAATGGTGGCGCCGACGATCAGCGCGCTGCGCAGGTCGCCGAGGAATATCCACTGCAACAGAACGATCAGCAGAATGCCGACGATCATGTTGTGCAGCACCGTGTGCGTGGTGAGCGCGATCAGGTCGCCGCGGTCGTAGATGCGCTCGATGCGCACGCCGGGCGGCAGGATGCTGGAGTTGTTGATCTGCCGGACGAGCTGGTGGACACGCTTGATGGTCGGCGAGCTCTGCTCGCCGCGGCGCATCAGCACGATGCCCTGCACGATGTCGTCCGCCTCGTCGATGCCGGCAATGCCGAGACGAGGCTTCTGGCCGACGGTGACGGTAGCGACGTCCTTGACCAGCACCGGATTGCCGCCGGTCTGCGCCACCATGGTATTGGCGAGATCGTCGATCGACCGGATCAGGCCGACGCCGCGCACGACGGCCGATTGCTGGCCGATATTGACGGTGTTGCCGCCGACATTGACGTTGGAATTGCCGACCGCTTGGAGCAATTGCGGCAGCGTCAGGCCGTTGGCGACCAGCTTGTTGAAGTCGACCTGGAGCTCATAGGTCTTGCTCTTGCCACCCCAGCCGGTGACGTCGATGACCCCCGGCACGGCGCGGAATCGGCGCTGCAGGATCCAGTCCTGGATGGTCTTGAGATCGAGCACGCTGTAGTTCGGCGGACCGACCAGGCGGTAGCGGAAGATCTCGCCGATCGGGCTGAGCGGCGAGATCTGCGGCTGCACGTTGCCCGGCAGCGGCGCGAGCTGCGCCAGGCGGTTCAACACCTGCTGCAACGCCTCGTCATAGGTGTAGGCGAACGAGAACTGAATCTTGACGTCGGAGAGACCGTAGAGCGAGATGGTGCGGATGGTCGTGACGTTCTTCAAGCCTGCGACCTGGGTCTCGATCGGGATGGTGATGTAGCGCTCGATCTCCTCCGCCGACAGCCCCGGCGACTGCGTCACGATGTCGACCATCGGCGGGGTCGGATCGGGATAGGCCTCGATGTTGAGCTGGTTGAACGCGATGACGCCGCCGATCAGCACGGCGACGAACATCCCGACCATCAGGAAGCGCCGGTTGACGGCAAGGGCGACGAGGCGATCCATTCAGGTCTTCAGCTTGTCTTCGTTTTCTTGGGCGGTCGATCAGCTGCCGGACGCCGCGCGGTCGATGAACAGGCTGCCTTTGACGACGATCTGCTCGCCGGGATTCAAATTTCTGGTGACCTCGACGAGGTTGCCGTTGATGAGACCGATCTTGATTTCGCGCAACTCGACCGACTTGTCCTCACGTGCGACCCAGAGGCGGACCTTGTCGGCCTCATAGATCAGCGCCTGCTTCGGCACGGCGGGCGCGGCGCGGTCGCCCGCCGAATAGATCGTGACGTTGGCGAACATCTCGGGCTTGAGCAGCCCGTCCTTGTTGTCGATGGTGGCGCGGACCAGCAGGCGGCGGGTGTTGGGGTCGATCGCGGCGGCAACGTAATTGATCTTGCCGGTCAAGGGGCGGCCCGGCAGCGCCATCACGTTGACGGTAATGTCCTGGCCGATACAGACCGCGGCGGCGTCGCTCTCGCGCACGAAGGCGGTGAGCCAGACCGTCGAGAGATCGCCGACCACGAAGACCGGATCGCTGGCGCCGGAATTGACGTATTGGCCGGGGCCGATCTTGCGCTGCACGACCGTGCCGGAGATCGGCGAGTAAATCGTGATCTCCCGATCGATGACGCCCTTGTCCTGGAACGTCTTGATGGCCTCGTCGGTGAAGCCGAGGATGCGCAGCTTGCTGCGCGCGGCTTCCAGCGCGGTGGCCGAGGAGCGCATGTCGTTCTGCGCCTGAACCTGCGTCGCCTCCGCCTGCTGATAATCCTTCAACGGAATGGCGTGGCCTTCATAGAGATCCTTGGCGCGCCTGAATTGGATATCGGCAAGGTCGATCGCCGACTTCGCCTTGTTCTGCGAGGTCATCGCTGCGATGAAATCGTTCTGGGCCTGCACGGTGTCCGCGGCCTCGATCGTGAACAGCGGTTGGCCCTGCTTCAGCATCTCACCCGGCTTGGCGAGCAGCTTGGTGACGCGCCCCGCATAGGGCGAGAACACCGGCGTCGAACGGTCCTCGTCGACGGCGACCTTGCCTTCGGTGACATATTCGGCGCGGAAGGCTCTGGCCTTGACCGGCTCGATCGTCAGCGATGCCCATTCCGACGGCGTCGGCGTGAAGTTCTGCGCATTCCTGCGCGACTGGCTGGATATCTCGGAGTGCTTCTTGTCCTTGGACCCCGAAGCGAGGAACCCGTAGGCACCGGCGCCTGCAAGGCATAGTAGAACTACGGACGTGATCACCCGTTGCTTTGTAAACACCTGCAATCGCTTGGTATTTTCAACTACCATGGAGCCCGGTCGTGTCTGCGACGATCTTGGCAGATGCTTGCCTTGTCGGTCGCGCTAATAGTGCCGAATTGCGATTTCAAACAACCTAAAAAACGCTGCGCGCCTTTCGGTTTGCGTTAAAATTTTGCGACATGTCAGCTTCACGTCAGCTTCGCGCCGGCCATTGCGCCGGATGACTGCCGAGCGGCATCGCCGGACGAGACCATTGCGCCGGTGTCGTCGACAGTAGCGCCGCATGACGCACCGCCTTCAACATGCCGAAGCCAGATGGCATGCTCTCGATGAACGCAGCATGTACGGCCTCGCCCGTAAGATCCGGAGTGTTCAGTCCGCCATCGAGGCGGCCGAGATTCCACAGCCATCGCCCGGTCTGCGCCAGTGACACGCGCACGTGCCAGCTGCCGCCTTCGCGCGCCTGGCGCATCTTCGCCATCATCGCGCCGAACGCCATCAGATAACCGGTGGCGTGGTCGAGCATCTGCGCCGGCAATTCCTTCGGACCGTCGATGCCGGCGGCCCTTCCTTCCGCATCGTTGAAGCCGGTGGTGGTTTGCACCAGGGAATCGAAGCCGCGCCGCTCGGCCCAGGGGCCGGTGTGCCCATAGGCCGACAGCGTCACATAGACGATGCCGGGGTTGATCTGAGCTGCGTCCTCGGGCGCGAAGCCGAGGGCAGCGAGCGCGCGTGGACGATAGCCCTGCGAGAAGATGTCGGCGTCCCGCAACAATTCGCGCAACTGCGCCCTGCCCGTCTCGCTCTTCAACTCGATGAAGGCGGTGAGCTTGCCGCGCCCGGTATCGATGGTGAGCCAGTCGATGGCGGGCAACTCCGGACCCGACACCAGCAGCACGTCCGCACCATGCGCAGCGAGCGTGCGGCCGGCGACGGGGCCTGCGATGACGCGGGAGAGATCGAGTACGCGAAGGCTCGACAGCGGACGATCGCCTTCTGGCCACGTCTTTGGCGGGGCTTCGCCGATCTTCTCAATCGAGATCAGCGGCAATTGCGCGAGCGCGCGCGCCTGCGGCAGCGCTGACCATTCGTCGTAGGAGCGCATCAGCGCAACGACGCCGCCCGCGGCGTAAACCGCGATTTCAAAATCCTCGCCCTTCCATTGCATCAGCGCCGCCTGCACCTTGTCGCGCTCCGCATCACAGCCGAGCACCTTGCAGACGGCATCGCGGTGATGCGGAAAATTGGTGTGGCAACGAACGAATCGATTGTCGCCGGCCCTGTAGACGCCGGCGATGGCGTCCCAGGCGGGCGGCGGCGGCTTGTCGTCGACGCGCAGATAGCGCTCGGAACGGCATTCGGCGACGGCGTGGCGCAGATCGACGCTCACGTCCTGCGTCTGGCCACTGCGCAGCCGCCAGATTTCAGCCGCGGCAAGACCGGCGGCCGCGATGGCTGTCTGTCCGGCAATTGCGACGCGGAAAGAGGACGGAAGCTGAGGCTCCTCACCACTCAGCCGGACGCGTTCGAGCGCCGGCGCATCGCCGCCGGCGGAGGTCCAGATGTCCTTGAGAATGTCGGCAGGGCTTTGCATGGCCGCTTCTCTCCCCTAGGTTTTCGGCGACCATCCAATAGCACATAAGGAAATGCAATGGCCGCCATCGACCCCCTTACCGCAGGCGCCGTGTTCATCGCAACGGCGGCCACAGACGCGGTCTATGTCATGTTCACCTCGGCCGTGATCGCGCGAAAACGCGTGCCAGCGGCGAACTGGAGCGCGGTCTGGTACATGCTCTCCTCCTACGCCGTGATCAGCTACACCGAAAACGCCTTTTACGTTGCCTTCGCCGCGATCGGCTCCTGGGCCGGCGCCTACGCGTCGCTCACATTCCTGCACCGCCCGCCCGGCGGCCCGCCGGTCGGTGCAGCGCCGGAGTGAATGGGCCCTGCCTCTCTCCACGTCATTGCGAGGAGCTGTTGCGACGAAGCAATCCAGACTGCCTCCACGGATGCATTTCTGGATTGCTTCGCTGCGCTCGCAATAATGAATTGGAGAGTTCAGCATATCTCCGGAAACAGCTACACTCTCCACATCAACAAAAAGGAAACTCAACAATGGATCTCGGTCTCAAAGGCAAGAACGCCATCGTGCTCGGCGGCACGCGCGGCATCGGGCGGGCGATTGCGGCGACGCTGGCCGGTGAAGGCACCAATGTCGCGGTGTGCGCGCGCAATGCCGATCAGGTTGCAGCCACCGTCGCCGAGCTAAAGGCGCAGGGCGTCAACGCCACCGGCGGCCCGGTCAACGTGACCGACGGCGCGGCGCTGAAATCCTGGATCGAGGGTGCAGCCAAAGAGCTTGGCGGCATCGACATGCTGTTCTCCAATGCCGGCGCGATGGCGCAGGGCCACGATGCAGCATCGTGGGAGCAGAATTTCAGGCTCGACCTGCTCGGTGCCGTGCATGCGTTCGATGCTGCGCGGCCGTTCCTCGAAGCGAGCGGAGAAAGAAGCGGCGACGCCGCCTTCGTCATCATCTCCTCGATCTCGGCGGCGCAGGCCGACACGGCCAGCTCCTACGGCCCGATCAAGGCGGCGCTGATCCACATGGCCAAGGGACTGGCGCGGCAACATGCGAAGAAGAAGATCCGTGTGAATGTCGTGTCGCCCGGCACGGTCTATTTCAAGGGCGGGGTCTGGGAGATGGTCGAGAAGAACATGCCCGAGCGTTACAACGACGCGATGAAGCGCAATCCCACGGGACGCATGGCAACGCCGCAGGAGATCGCGAGCGCGGCGGTGTTTCTGGCAAGCCCGGTGTCGGGGTTCACCACCGGATCGAATCTCGTCGTGGACGGCGCGATCTCGAACCGGGTGAATTTTTAGGGAAGCGGAGCATCATCATCGAAGAACTTGTAGGGTGGGCAACGCGAAGCGTGCCCACCGCTTTTCGCGAAAGATCCTAGAAGGTGGGCACGGCGCTTACGCGCCTTTGCCCACCCTTGTATTAGCGCATCGGTATAGGATTGGCCCCGTTCCGTGAGGAATGGCCCAGCCCGGGTGGCCACCCTGGCTGGGCCGCCGATCGATCGGATCGATGCCCACCGAAGCCTTGAGGGCTGCGTTTCGTAGCAAGATCGCGGTCGGCACTTCATCGGGACCCGCATGGTTGAACGAACTTCAGGTTCGCATAACAAGGGAGGGTCGAGGAAGATGGCCAAGCGTAACACGATCTGTGCCGGGATCGATACCGGCAAACGCAAGCTCGACGTGGCGATCGATGGCAACTCTGAGCAGTTGCGGGTCGACAACACGGCAAGAGGTCACCAGGCGCTGGTGGAGTGGTTGAAGTGCCGCAAGGTAAAGAGGGTCGGGATCGAGGCAAGTGGAGGCTACGAGCAGGCGGTCGTTGCGGAGCTGCGGCGCAAGCGTTTCGTCGTCGTGCTGTTTCAGCCGAAGCAGGTCCGCGCCTATGCCACGTTCCGTCTGCTGCTGGCTAAGAACGACAGGATCGACGCGGCGCTGATCGCGACGTGCACTGCCGCGGTCAAGACGATCCATCCTGCACCGGATCCGCGGTTGCAGCCCTTTGCCGAGCATCTGACCATGATCGATCAGATCACGGAAGACATCGCAAGGCTGAAGAACCGGCTCGAGAGTTGCCGCGACAAGCGGATTCAAGGGGTTTGGAAGGCGCAGATCGCGCTGTTGGCAAAGTCCAAACGAGCCGAGTTCAAGGCGCTGCTGGCGGCGATCCGCAAGCATCCTGATCTCGCCGCACGGCTCGATCTGATCTACAGCGTCGCCGGCTGCGGTCTGCCGACCGCGGCTGCCGTCCTGATCAGGATGCCCGAGATCGGCAACATCACACGCGAACGGGCCTCAGCTCTCAGTGGACTGGCGCCTTACGACGACGATAGCGGCGAACGATCCGGTGCCCGTCACATCAAAGGTGGCCGTGAGCGGCTGCGTTGGGCGCTCTACAACGCGGCTCTTCCGGCATCCTCCCGATGGAACCCGCAGATGAAGGCTCTCTATACAAGGCTGATCGCCGCCGGAAAATCTCATAAATGCGCGCTGGTCGCTTGCGCCAAAAAGTTGCTCGTCACGATCAACGCCGTGGTCGCCCGCGGAACTCCGTGGATCGCCGAAGCGCCTCAAACTGCCAAGCTGCCCGCCACCTGATCGCGTTTCTTTGTTCGATCAGGCGGCCGTTTCTTCGTCCCGACCTTCCGCCTGGACGACGCCGTGCGCCGCGGCCGTCAAGGTTGGCCGTCGCGAACGCCCCGCGTCAAACTCGCTGCCGCCAGGCCACACCTTGACGGCTGCAAGCCCGGCGTCATGCTTGCGGAAAATCGGGAGAACCTTAATGGTTGCTACGGCGACCGTGCGTGTGGCAGCACTCCGCCCCCCCACTGTCAATGAAAATCCCGTGACGGCGGCAGGATGCGGACGTTGCGGGGGTGGCGGATTTTTTGTGCCGGCATGTCCGTGAGCGCGCGAGGGTCTTCGTTGAGCGGCTCGACCACGGTGGCGCCTGCCGGCAGCGGATGCTTGCGGCTCAGAGCGTCGTTGGCGAGGCCAACCAGATCGTGCGAGCGATCGATCAGGCGCTGGGCGATGAGATGCGTCACCTTCTCGGGGCTGCTCTGGATATAACCGTGAACCTCGATGAGGCGCGCGCCCATCACCTCTTTGCGGTACTGCTCCATGATCTTGGGCCAGACCACGACATTGGCGATGCCGGTTTCGTCCTCCAGCGTCATGAACACGACGCCACTGGCGCTGCCCGGCCGTTGCCGCACCAGCACCACGCCGGCGCAGCGGACGCGGCGCCGCTCGTTCTCGTGGCTGATCTCCCTGCAGGCGACGACGCGCTCGCGCGAAAACATCTCGCGCAGGAATTCCATCGGGTGGCCCTTCAGCGACAACCGGATGGTCTGGTAGTCCGCGACCACCTGCTCGGCGCGCGGCATCACGGGCAGCGGCTTGGCATGCTCGTCGGGCTGCTCGCGCGCGGTGGCGGCCTCGAACAGCGGCAGCGGCACGTCGTCGGGCAGCCGCCGCACCTGCCACAGCGCTTCGCGGCGATCGAGCCCGAGCGAGCGGAACGCGTCGGCATCTGCCAGCAGGATCAGCGCGCGCTTGGGCAGGCCGGTGTCGCGGGCGAAATCTTCGAGCGAGGTGAAGGGCCGGCGGTTCCGCGCGGCAACGATGCGGTCAGCCCAATCGAGTACTCTCTCCACATTGCCATTCCGGGGCAATGCGTCAGCATCGAGCCCGGAATCCATTCCGCCAGGCGTATGCTGCGATTCCGGGTTCGCGCTTTGCGCGCCCCGGAATGACGACTGAGAGCGTTTCAACTGCTCTTCATCCTCGTCCAGCCAGTGAAAGCCGTCGATCTGACGGAAGCCCAGGCGCACGGCGCAGTATTTGCCGTCAGTGTTCTCCAGCGTGTTTTGCGCAAAACTATAGGACACGTCGATGTCACGAATCTCGACGCCGTTCTTGCGGGCGTCGTTGACGATCTGTGCGGGCGCATAGAAGCCCATCGGCTGCGAATTCAGCAGGCCGCAGCAGAAGGCGTCGGGATGATGGTACTTCAGCCACGACGAGATGTAGACGAGCTGGGCGAAGCTCGCGGCGTGGCTCTCCGGGAAACCGTAGGAGCCAAAACCCTTGATCTGATCGAAGCAGTTTCGCGCGAATTGAGGATCATACCCTCGGCGGATCATATTGCCGATCATTTTCGCTTCGAAATTGCCGATGGTCCCGACATTGCGGAACGTCGCCATGGCACGTCGCAATCCATTGGCTTCTTCCGAGGTAAATTCTGCGGCCACGATCGCGATCCGCATCGCCTGCTCCTGAAACAGGGGCACGCCGAGCGTCTTGTGAAGAACCTCGCGAAGCTCGTTCTTGTTGCCACCTTTGGGATAGGGATACTCGATATCCGCTGGATTCATCTTCCGCCGGCGCAAATAGGGATGCACCATGTCGCCCTGGATCGGTCCGGGCCGCACGATCGCGACTTCGATGACGAGGTCGTAGAAGGTCCGCGGCTTAAGGCGCGGCAGCATGTTCATCTGGGCGCGGCTCTCGACCTGGAACACGCCGAGCGACTCCCCGGCACACAGCATGTCGTAAACCTCCGGGTCGTCCTGCGGAACGCTCGCCAACGCAAAACGCTCACCCTTGTGCTGGTCGATCAGATCGAAACATTTCCTGATGCAGGTCAGCATACCCAGCGCGAGCACGTCGACCTTCATCATGTTGAGCGCGTCGACGTCGTCCTTGTCCCATTCGATGAAGGTGCGGTCATCCATCGCGGCGTTGCCGATCGGGACATAGGTGTCGAGCCGGTCCTGCGTCAGAACATAGCCGCCGACATGCTGGGAGAGATGGCGCGGAAATTCGATCAGCTCGGTCGCAAGCTCGACCGCAAGATTGATCATGGGATTGCCGGGATCGAGCCCGGCCTGCCTGACCTGCATGTCGTTGAGGCCCTTGCCCCAGCTTCCCCAGACGGTGTCGGCGAGCGCGGCGGTGACGTCCTCGGTCAGGCCCAGCGCCTCGCCGACGTCGCGAATGGCGCTGCGCGGGCGATAATGGATGACGGTCGCGATGATCGCGGCACGGTGGCGGCCGTAACGGCGATAGACATATTGCATCACCTCCTCGCGCCGCGAATGCTCGAAATCGACGTCGATGTCGGGCGGCTCCAGCCGTTCCTTTGAGATGAAGCGCTCGAACAACAAATCGACCTTGGTCGGATCGACCGAGGTGATGCCGAGCACGTAGCACACGGCTGAATTCGCCGCCGAGCCGCGGCCCTGGCACAAAATGTTCTGGCTGCGCGCATAGTGGACGATGTCGTGCACGGTGAGGAAGTAATGCGCGTATTTCAGCTCGGCGATCAGCGCGAGCTCTTTATGCAAGGTGGCGCGCAGTTTCGTGTCAATGTTCTCGACGCCGCCAAAATATTTGTCGACACCCGCCCAGGTCAAATCCTCCAGATGTCCCTGCGCGGTCTTGCCCGGCGGCACCGGCTCGTCCGGGTACTGGTATTTGAGCTGGTCGAGCGAGAAGTCGATCTTCCCCGCAAAACGCATGGTCTCCGCGATCGCGTCGGGAAAATCGCGGAACAGCCGCGCCATCTCTCGCGGCGTTTTCAGGAACCGTTCGGCATTGGCTTCCAGCTTCTTCCCGACCGCCTCGATCGTGGTCTTTTCCCGGATGCAGGTCAGCACGTCCTGAAGCGGACGGCGGCCGGGATCGTGATAGAGCACCTCGTTGGTCGCGAGCAACGGCACCTTTGCTTTGGCGGCGAGGTCATCGAGCCGCGCCAGCCGGCGGCGGTCATCGCCGCGATAGATCAGGCTCGCTGCCAGCCACACGCCCTCGGCGCGGCTCGCCTTCAGCTTTGCAAGCATATCCAGCGCCTGCGGCGGCTCGAAGCGATACGGCAACGTCAGGACCAGGAGCTGGCCTTGCGAAAACTCCAGGAGATCGGCGAAGGCGAGACGGCATTCGCCCTTCTCGATCCGCGTGATGTCGTCGCCACGCTTGCCCCGGGTCAGGAGCTGGCACAGCCGGCCATAGGCGGCGCGGTCGCGTGGATAGACCAGAATGTCGGGCGTGCCGTCGCTGAAGACGATGCGCGCGCCGATCAGCAGTTTCGGCTTGTGCAGCACCTTGTCGTTGCCGAGCTCATTCCAGGCCCGCACCACGCCGGCGAGCGTGTTGTGATCGGCGATGCCGATCCCGGGAAGACCGAGCTTGCTGGCCTGATGCACATAGGCGCGCGGATCCGAGCCGCCACGCAGGAAGGAGAAGTTCGTTGTGATGCCGATCTCGGCATAAGCGGGCGTACTCATGCGAAGAGACCGTGCACATACCAGCCGGGAGAAGCAGGCTCGCCATCGCCGTCGAACACCTCCCCTTCGTAAAGTCCGTCGCGAAAGATCCAGAAGCGCAGGCCCTCGGCGTCCTCGATTCGAAAGTAATCCCGGGTCAGCTGCTTGCCGTCCTGCCGCCACCATTCCATGGCGATGCGCTCGGGCCCCTCCACCCGCACCACGGCATGCAGCGCGCGGCGCCAGGTGAATTGATGCGGCGGTCCATCGGGCACGGCCGCGAACGGCACTTTGATCGGCTCCGGTCTGTCGAACAGCCGCAAGGGACGCAGCGGCGGCTCGCTTTCGGTCCGCGCCGGCCATTCGGCCTGCATGGCGGCAGCGAGATGATGCTGCGCCGGGGCGGCCATCACCGCGCATTCGGGGATATGGGTATCCTCGGGCAGGTGCACGACGACGCGTTTTCCGCCGATCCGCGCGGCGATGCGGTCGATCAGGGCAGAGAGCTCGTCATTGTCATGGACATGGGCGTCGAGATCGCGCTGCTCCTGCACCACGATCTCGGTGCGGCTCGCCGACAGGCGCACCATGTCGAAGCCGAAACCGGGATCGAGGGGATCGGCGAGCGCGTCAAGGCGCTCGCGGAACAGCCGGTCGATGACTTTGCTTTGCGTCACCGGCCGCCCGGCCTCGACCATGATCGCGCGTACCACGCCGTCGGTGCGGAAGAACGCGGCTTCCAGCCGACGGGCGCCCTTGCCCTGCTTCTCCATTGAGGCAATCAGCGTGTCCGCCAGCCGCGACAGCGTCATCGCGATCATGGTGTCGGTCGCGATCGGCTCGGCGAAGCGCTTCTCCACGATGTAATCGGGCAGCGGTTTCCGCGGGCTGATCGGCGCATCGCCCTGCCCCAGCGCATGCGCGAGCAGCGTGGAGAAGCGCGCGCCGAACCGCGCCGTGATCTCGCTCGGCGAACGGGAGGCGACATCGCCGATGGTCTTCAGCCCGGCACGTCGGAGGCCCGTGGTGATGGCCTCGCCCGCACCGAGCGCGGACACCGGAAACCGGTCGATCGCCGCCGCCTCCCCGCCATCGGCAACGATGCAGCCCGTGGCCTGCCGCGTCAGCGTTCGCGCGCAGACCGAGGTGCCGGCGATCGCCGCGCTGACGGCAAAGCCTTGTCGGCCGAGCGCACGAACCAGCGTCTGCAACAGCGCCGCTTCGCCGCCGAACAGATGCGCGCAGCCGGTGATGTCGAGGAACAGCCCATGCGGCGGATCGAGCGCGACCAGCGGCGTGAAGCGGTCGCACCAGTCGGCGATGTCGCTGAGCGTCTTCGCATCGGCGACGGCATCGGCGTCGAACACCTCTAAGTCCGGACACATCGCCCGGGCATTCGCCAGGGGCTGGCCGATATACAGCCCGAGGCGCTCGGCGGCCTCGTCCAGCGCATGGATGACCAGCGCATTGTTGTCCTTGATGACGACGATGCTGGGCTCGTCTTTTTGTTTTGACGCGTTTTCTTCACGCAAACCGGCACCCACTTCGCTTGAAAACGCTCTGATCTTACCCAGCCCGGCGCTGCTGAAGAAACGTTGGATTCTGTCGATCGGCAGGCGCGGCAGCCACAGGCTGAGAATACGTCGACGGTTCACTGAACTGGCACTCATCACAATTCCATTCCATGATCCACCGGCCGCACGGGCCATGACGATTGCGCAAGAGCTCGGCATCGAAGCGCGGCGCGCCCCAGGCGTCCCATACCGACCCCGGCGGCGAATGCGCCGCGCGCAGCATCCATCGTGTCTCTGCAGTCGAAGGCAGCGGCTGCGCGGCCATGCGCAGCATCAGGCCGGTGACGCCGGAACCTTGTGCGGCCAGCGTCAGCTTGCGGCTCGCCACCAGATCGAACTGCCTGGTCTCGCCCCAGAGCTCGAGCACGACCGCGCCCAGCGCATCGCAGGCGAGCGCATCGGCCGAGCTGCGCAGCGCGCTCTCGACATCGGCGGCGCGCACCATCACCACGCGGCGTGGATCGAGGCCGAGCTCGGCGAGCCCGCTCATCGACAGTGCGCCCGCCTCTATCTCCGAGAAATCCTGTCGTATCCACAGCAGCGGCCGCTGCGCCGAGACGCGCCCGGCAAGCCCCATGACGAAGCCGGTTGCGGCCGTCCCCTGAGACCCAGCGCAAAACACCTCGTGGATCGCAGCGCGCGCGAGGCCGCCCTTCAGCGCGCCATCGGCTTCGTTGTGGCCGAGTGCGACGCGATCGTGCGGATGCACGACCAACGCCGTCTCGATGCGCTCGATCTGGCCGCGCAAACTCGCAAGCGCGCTCATACGTGCGCCGCTCATGCTCGCCGCTCCTCAGGAATTGGTGCCGTGGTCTTAAAAACAAGAACCAGCGGCTGGCTCATTTGTTCATGATATGTTCTAATATAAAGCTAACGGCGGCCGGGGAGTCAATCGAATTGGTGCTCCGTCAGATTCGTCAGCTGAATCAAAGGGATTCCAAGATGGACGTGCAACGCAAGCTGGAAATTCTGGCGGACGCCGCCAAGTACGACGCGTCCTGCGCCTCCAGCGGCACCGAGAAGCGGGATTCCAGCGACCGCAAGGGCATGGGCTCGACCGCGCCGGGCATGGGCATCTGTCATTCCTACGCACCGGACGGACGCTGCATTTCGCTGCTCAAGGTGCTGCTGACCAACGCCTGCAATTACGATTGCCTCTATTGCGTCAACCGCGCCTCCAGCAACGTGCCACGCGCCCGCTTCACCATTGAGGAAGTGGTCAACCTGACGCTCGATTTCTACCGGCGTAATTACATCGAGGGCCTGTTCCTCTCCTCCGGCATCATCCGCAGCCCCGACTACACGATGGAGCAGGTGGTGGGCGTCGCGCGAAAACTGCGCGAGGAACATCACTTCCGCGGCTACATTCACCTCAAGACCATTCCCGAAGCCGACGACGCGCTGATCGCGGAGGCCGGCAAATATGCCGATCGCCTCTCCATCAACATCGAGATGCCCGAGGAGACGAGCCTGCAGCAATTCGCGCCGGAGAAGGACGTGCGCGCGATCCGCCGCACCATGGGCCGGCTACGGCTGAAGCTGGACGAGGCTGAAGAGAACCGCGTAGCGAAGACGAAAGCCAGGCCGCAGCGCTTCGCCCCGGCAGGCCAGAGCACGCAGATGATCGTCGGCGCCGATAGCGCCTCAGACCACACCATTCTCCACACCAGCTCCAATCTCTACGGCTCGTACAAGTTGAGACGCGTCTATTATTCCGCCTTCAGCCCGATCCCCGACGCCAGCCGCGCCTTGCCTCTGGTGCAGCCGCCGCTGCTGCGCGAGCACCGGCTCTACCAGGCCGACTGGCTGATGCGGTTCTACGGCTTCGACGTTGCGGAGATCGTCGACGACAGCGCGATGCTGCCGCTCGACATCGATCCCAAGCTCGCCTGGGCGCTGCGCCATCGCGACCGCTTCCCGCTCGACGTCAACCGCGCCAGCCGCGAGGAGCTGCTGCGCGTGCCGGGCTTCGGCACCAAGGCGGTCGAGCGCATCATCGCGACGCGGCGCACCACCACGATCCGCCTGGCCGATCTCGCCCGGCTGCACGTGCCCCGCAACAAGGCGCTGCCGTTCATCGTGCTCAGCGACCACCGCCCCTCGCCGCATCGTCTCGATGCCGCCGGGCTGATCGAACGCTTCAAGCCGAAAGCAACGCAACTGGGATTTGGTTTCTGATGCAGTACATCACCCTCGACACCGAAACCGATTTCGACGGCTGGCGCGAAGCAGCGCGCAGCCTCGTGCTTCATCATGTGCAGCCCACCGATGTCGCCTGGACCGTGCAAGGCCGCGACGCGGAATTATTCGCGCCGCAAGCGCCGTCTCCGATCCTCGCGGTGAATGACGGCAGCTTCAAGGTATCAGGCAAATTCGTCGATCTCGCCAAGGCCGCGATCCTGCATCGCGATCCCGAACGCTTTGCGATCCTCTATCGCCTGCTCTGGCGCCTGAAGGACAATCACGATCCCATCGAGGTCGCGACCGATCCTGACGTCGCGCTGGTCACTGCGATGGCCCGAGCGGTCCATCGCGACGAGCACAAGATGCACGCCTTCGTCCGCTTCCGCGAGATCGGCAGGGAACGCGCCGCGCATTACGTCGCCTGGTTCGAGCCGGAGCATCACATCGTCGAGCTCGCAGCCCCGTTTTTCGCCAAACGCTTCGCCGACATGCCCTGGTCGATCCTGACGCCGGAGCTCTGCGCACATTGGGACGGTCATTCGCTTTCGTTCACACCGGGTGTCAACAAGAGCGAGGCGCCGGGCGAGGATCGGCTGGAGGAGACCTGGCGGCGCTATTACGCCAGCATCTTCAATCCGGCGCGCTTGAAGGTAAAGGCGATGCAGGCCGAGATGCCGAAGAAATACTGGAGGAACCTGCCCGAGGCTTCGATCATTAAGCCCCTGATCGAGGACGCCGAACGCATGACCGGTGCCATGATCGCCAATGCCGCAACCGATCCGCACAAGCCCCAAAGGCGGCCGGAGGCTCCGATGACTCGCAAGACTGCCGCAAACGATCTCGAAGCTCTCCGTGAGGAAGCCGCGCATTGCCGCGCCTGCCATCTTTACAAGGACGCGACCCAGACCGTGTTCGGCGAGGGCCCGAAATCCGCCAACATCATGCTGGTCGGCGAACAGCCCGGCGACAAGGAAGACCTCGCCGGCCATCCCTTCGTCGGCCCCGCCGGCCAGATGCTCGACCGTGCGCTGGAGGAGGCCGGTGTCGATCGCAAGAAGGTCTATGTCACCAACGCAGTGAAGCACTTCAAATTCGTGCCGCGCGGAAAGATCCGCCTGCACCAGAAGCCGAATACGCCGGAGATCAAAGCGTGCCGGCAGTGGTATGAGCGGGAAGTCTCGGCCATCCAACCCGATCTGATCGTGGCGATGGGCGCTACCGCCGCGCAAAGCGTGTTCGGCAAGATCACACCCATCGGAAAAAACCGAGGCAGGCTCATCGACCTTCCCGACGGACGCAAAGCGCTGGTGACGGTGCACCCATCTTATTTGCTGCGGTTGCCAGATCCGGAAGCCAAGGCGCTGGAATATCGGCGCTTTGTCGAGGATTTGAAGATCGTTGCCGGCTTGCAGAAGAAAGCCGCGCAGGCCGCCTGAATACTGGCAGGAAAACGGCTTCAACCGCCGCTTGTCATCCGGCCTTCAAATCCATCGCGGACAATACCCTTACTTCAAAGTTAAGGGGCGTCCAGACATGACCGACGTTGCATTCGACCGCGCGGTAGCCGATCCCGCGCCGATCCAGCCGGCCTCGCGGCCGAATCTCGACAAGGGCTTCAATCCGCTGACGATGATCCTGTTCTTCGGCATCCTTGCCGCGGGCCTGCTGTTCGTCGCCTACAGCATCTATGTCGACGTCAACGCCACCGGCGCGCGGGTGACAACCTACCTGCCCTACATCCTCCTGTTCGTCGCGCTCCTGATCGCGCTCGGATTCGAATTCGTCAACGGCTTCCACGACACCGCCAATGCGGTGGCGACCGTGATCTACACCCATTCGCTGCCGGCCGAAGTCGCTGTGATGTGGTCGGGCTTCTTCAACTTCCTCGGCGTGCTCATGTCCTCCGGTGCGGTCGCCTTCGGCATCGTCTCGCTGCTGCCGGTCGAGTTGATCCTGCAGGTCGGCTCCAGCGCCGGCTTCGCGATGGTGTTCGCGCTGCTGATCGCCGCGATCCTGTGGAATCTCGGCACCTGGTTCTTCGGCCTGCCCGCCTCCTCCTCGCACACGCTGATCGGCTCGATCATCGGCGTCGGCGTCGCCAACGCCGTCATGCGCGGCCGCGACGGCACCTCGGGCGTGGATTGGAGCAAGGCCACCGAGATCGGCTACGCGCTGCTGCTGTCGCCGCTGTTCGGCTTCATCTGCGCCGCCGTGCTGTTGCTGCTGCTCAAGTTCATCGTGCGCAACCCCGCCCTGTATGCTGCGCCCGAAAGCAACAAGGCGCCGCCGCTCTGGATCCGCGGCCTGCTGATCGCGACCTGCACCGGCGTCAGCTTCGCGCACGGCTCGAACGATGGCCAGAAGGGCATGGGCTTGATCATGCTGATCCTGATCGGCACCGTGCCGACGGCTTACGCGCTCAATCGCGCGCTGCCGGAGTCCCAGGTTGCCCAGTTCCAGAAGGTCTCGGATGCCGCCTCCAAGGTGATCGCGGCCAAGGGCGCCGGTCACTCGATCATCGGCGACCCCCGTCCTGCGGTGACCCAGTACATCACCTCGCACCACATCAGCGAAGGCACCTACCCTTCGCTGGCGGTGCTGGTGAAGGATGTCGGCGACCAGGTCGCGAAATACGGCTCGCTCAACAAGGTGCCGGCGGAAGTGGTCGGCAACACCCGTAACGACATGTACCTGACCTCGGAAGCGATCCGCTTCCTGATGAAGGACAAGGAAAACGACCTCAACAAGGACGAGGTCGCAACCTTGAATGCCTACAAGGGCGGGCTCGACAGCGCCACGAAGTTCATCCCGACCTGGGTGAAGGTCGCGGTTGCCATCGCGCTCGGCCTCGGCACCATGATCGGCTGGAAGCGCATCGTGATCACGGTCGGTGAGAAGATCGGCAAGAGCCATCTCACCTATGCGCAAGGGGCATCGGCCGAGCTGGTGGCCGCCGCGACGATCGGCGCCGCCGACGTGTTCGGCCTGCCGGTCTCCACCACCCATGTGCTGTCGTCCGGCGTCGCCGGCACCATGGCGGCGAACGGCTCCGGTCTGCAATGGTCGACCATCCGCAATTTGCTGATGGCCTGGGTGCTGACCCTGCCCTGCGCGATCATGCTGTCGGCCACGCTCTACGTGATCTTCTCGCGGATCTTCTGAAGCCGATTAGATCCCTCAAGACAAAGGGCCCGTGCAATGCACGGGCCCTTTTCACGGGTTCAGTCTTACGACGCTGCGAGCGATTCCTCGACCAGCTTTACCCAATACGACGTGCCGAACACAATCGCCTCGTCGTTGAAATTGTAGGCGGGGTGATGCAGCCCGGCGCTGTCGCCGTTGCCGCAAAAGATGAAGGCGCCGGGGCGCGCTTCCAGCATGTAGGCGAAATCCTCGCCCCCCATCAGCGGCGGCATCTCATGCACGTTGGCATCGCCTGCGACTTGCCTGGCAATGCGCCGCGCCACCTCGGTCTCCGCGGCGTGGTTGATCACGACGGGATAGTTGCGCTGGTAGCGCAGGTCGATCTTGGCGCCGGTGATTTGCGCGACGCCCGCCACCACCTCATGCACGCGCGTCTCGACCAGCTTGCGCACCTCCGGCGACAGCGTGCGAATGGTCCCCTTCAGGGTTGCGGTCTGCGGAATGACGTTGCGGGCGTTGCCAGCGTGGAACTCGCAGATCGAGATCACGGCCGATTCCAGCGGATCGACGCTGCGCGCGACGATCGACTGCAGCGCCGTGATCACCTGTGCGCCGACCAGCACGGAATCGATGCATTTGTGCGGACGCGCGGCATGGCCGCCGAGCCCCTCGATCATGATGTCGACCTCGTCGGTCGCCGCCATGATCGGACCCGGCCGGATCGCGAACGAGCCGATCGGGATGCCCGGGCCATTGTGCATGCCATAGACCTGCTCAATGCCGAAGCGCTCCATCAGGCCGTCCTTGACCATGGCCGCGCCGCCGGCGCCGCCTTCCTCGGCTGGCTGGAAGATCACCACCGCATCGCCGGCGAAATTGCGGGTTTCGGCGAGGTAGCGGGCGGCCCCGAGCAGCATCGCGGTGTGGCCGTCATGGCCGCAGGCGTGCATCTTGCCCGGAGTCTTGGAGGCGTAAGGCAGGTTGGTCTGCTCCTCGACGGGCAGCGCATCCATGTCGGCGCGCAGGCCGATGGTCTTGAGCCCCTCGCCGGCCGGCCTCCCGCCCTTGATCACGCCCACCACGCCGGTCTGGCCGAGCCCGGTGACGACCTCATCGCAGCCGAATTCGCGCAGGCGGTCCGCGACGAATGCTGCAGTGCGGTGAACGTCGTACAGCAGTTCGGGATGCTCGTGGATGTCCCGGCGCCAGGCCTGAATATCGGGTTGGAGGTCGGCGACGCGGTTCACGATGGGCATGGGGGTCTCAGGCGTTGTTGAAAATGCAGGACTGTCTAACATGCAAGCGCCAGTCCACCCACTGCCGTGGGCCGAGGGTAACCCTGTCCTCTCGTCATGGCCGGGGCTTGTAGCCAGCTTGTCTTGGCCGTCCACGTCTGACTATTAGGACGGAAAGTGCGTGGATGGCCGGGACAAGCCCGGACATGATGCGCTTGTTGGGTGGAAGCAGAATGCCGAGACGGCTGGAAGGTGAATTTGACTATATTGTCGTCGGGGCGGGTACGGCGGGCTGCATCGTCGCGAACCGCCTGTCGGCCGATCCCGGCAAACGCGTCCTCGTCCTCGAAGCAGGCGGCGACGACAACTGGATCTGGTTCCACATTCCCGTCGGCTATCTCTTTGCCATCGGCAATCCGCGCTCGGACTGGATGTTCAAGACCGAGGCCGAGCCCGGCCTGAACGGCCGTTCGCTGGCCTATCCTCGCGGCAAGGTGATCGGCGGCTGCTCGGCGATCAACGCCATGATCTCGATGCGCGGCCAGGCCGCCGATTACGATCATTGGCGCCAGCTCGGCATGACCGGCTGGGGCTATGACGATGTGCTGCCGGTGTTCAGGCGGCTCGAGGATCACTTCCTGGGGGCGAGCGAGCATCACGGCGCGGGCGGCGGCTGGCGCATCGAGGCGCCGCGACTGTCATGGGAGGTTCTCGATGCCGTCGGCGATGCCGCCGAGGAGATGGGGATCAAGCGCATCCCGGATTTCAACACCGGCGACAACGAAGGCACCAGCTATTTCCACGTCAACCAGAAGCGCGGCCGACGCTGGTCGTCGGCGCGCGGCTTCCTCAAGCCGGCGCTGAACCGTCCGAACCTGCGGCTCGAAAAGCACGTGCTGGTCGACCGCCTGATCATCGAGCAGGGCCACGCCGTCGGCGTGCGCTTCATCCAGAACGGCGAGATGATCGAAGCGCGTGCGAAACGCGAAGTGATCCTCTCGGCAGGCTCGATCGGCTCGGTGCAGGTGCTGCATCGCTCCGGCATCGGCCCGGCCGACTGGCTGTCGCCGCTCGGCGTCGACATCGTCATGGACAAGCCCGGCGTCGGCCGCAATCTGCAGGACCATCTGCAGCAGCGCGCGATCTACAAGGTCGAGGGCGTGCGAACGCTGAACGAGACCTATTACAATTTGGTCCGCCGCGGCCTGATGGGGCTCGACTACGCCTTCCGCCGCCGCGGGCCGCTGACGATGGCACCATCGCAGCTCGGCATCTTCACCCGCTCGGACGCGACGCGCGCGCGCGCCAACATCCAGTTCCATGTGCAGCCGCTGTCGCTCGACAAGTTCGGCGATCCCCTGCACCGCTTCCCCGCCATCACCGTCAGCGCCTGCAATCTGCAACCGACCTCGCGCGGCACCGTGCGGCTGCGCTCGGCGAGCCCCGACGAGAAGCCGATAATCGCGCCGAATTATCTGTCGACCGACGACGACCGCCAGGTCGGCGCCGACGCCATCCGCACCACGCGCCGCCTGATGCAGCAGAAGGCGCTGGCCAAATATCGCCCGAGCGAATATCTGCCCGGCCCCTCCGTCGGCGATGACGATGCCTCGCTCGCAAAGGCTGCCGGCGACATCGGCACCACCATCTTCCATCCCGTCGGCACGGCGAAGATGGGCGCGGTGAGCGATCCGATGGCCGTGGTGGACGAGCGCCTGCGCTTCTACGGCCTCGAAGGCCTGCGCATCGTCGATGCCTCGATCATGCCGACCATCACCTCGGGCAACACCAACACGCCGACGGCGATGATCGCCGAGAAGGGCGCGACGATGATCCTGGAGGATGCGAAGTAGCATCTCGTCGCCATGATCAGTCCCCATCGCTTTTCCATCGGCCCGGCCAACACAGAGATCGCCATGCTGCAATGGGGCGAGAGCGGCAGGCCGCCTGCCCTGCTCGTGCATGGCACCGGCTTCGTCGCCGACGTCTGGAAAGAAGTCGCGCGCGAGCTTGCATCGAACTACACCGTCTATGCGCTCGACCGCCGTGGCCACGGTGCGAGTCACAAGCCCGGCGTCTATCACTTCCTGGACTATGCCGAGGATGTCTGCCGGGTGATCGACGCGCTCGATCTGCATGACGTCTACGGGATCGGCCACAGCGCCGGCGCGACGGATCTGCTGCTCGCGGCTAGACTCCTGCCCGGACGTTTCACGCGGCTGTTCGTGATGGAGCCGACGGTGATGGACCCGCGTGCCGCGCGTGCCGGGGGATTGAACGACCAATCCGTCGCCCGTATCCAAGGCACCTTGCGCCGGCGCGCCGAGTTCGAGAGTGCCGACGCCGTGTTCGCGCGCTACCGCGCTGCGCCGTCCTTTGCGGATTGGACAGAGACCTCACTGCAGGCGTATGTGCGCTATGGCTTCACGACGCTCGACGATGGCCGGGTACGGCTTTGCTGCACGCCGGAGATCGAGTCGGCGATCCTGCGTCCGATCTACGAAGCGATGGAGCAGGTTTACGTCGGCGACGCCCGCGGCAATCCGTTTGCAGGGCTCGCCGAGATCGACTGTCCCGTGCGCGTCACGACCGCCGCCAAGTCAGGCCCGATCTATTGGGAGATGGCGGCGCGCGCGGCGTCGCTGATCCCGAAGGTCAGCACACTGGTCTTCGAGGACGCCGGCCATTGCGTGGCGCAGGAACTGCCGGCGGCCGTGGTGAAGGCCGTGCGCGAATTCGCAGAATAGCTCTCGCGCCCCAAAACCACCTCACGAAAACGTCATCGCCGTCCACGAATAAATCCACTCCTCCCCCAATCACCTCCTCGAAGCCCAATTCCGGGCGACAGGAGACGTGGGATGAGCGGACACGATCACGGGGACGACGGCGTCAGCCGCCGCAAGGTGCTGGAATGCATGACCTGGGCCGGCACCGGGGTGCTCTGGACTGTCACGGGAGGCGTGCCGCGCTCGCTCGGCATCATCGATTCCGCGCAGGCTGCGACTGCTGCGGCGCCGGGCATGACCTTCCTCCAGATCAGCGACAGCCATGTCGGATTCGACAAGCCGGCCAATCCCAACGCGCTCGGCACGCTGGAGGAGGCCGTGGGCAAGATCAACGCGATGCCGACAAAGCCGTCCTTCATGATCCACACCGGCGACATCACCCATCTGTCCAAGGCCGCCGAGTTCGACAATGCCGATCGCATCATCTCGCAGAGCAAGCTCGACGTGCATTACGTGCCCGGCGAGCATGACTTCCTCGACGAGGAGGTGAAGTTCTATCGCGAACGCTATGGCCGTGGCACCAAGGGCCAGGGCTGGTATTCGTTCGACGCCGGCGGCGTGCACTTCATCGGCCTCGTCAACGTCGTCGATATGAAGGCCGGGGGCCTCGGCAATCTCGGCGCCGAGCAGCTCGCCTGGCTCGAAGACGATCTGCGCGGCAAGTCGAAATCGACGCCGATCGTGCTGTTCGCGCATATCCCGCTCTGGACCGTCTATCCGAAATGGGGCTGGGGCACCGAGGACGGTGGCCGTGCGCTGGAGCAGGTGAAAGGCTTCGGCTCGGTCACCGTGCTGAACGGACACATCCACCAGGTCATGCAGAAGGTCGAGGGCAACGTCACCTTCCACACCGCGCGCTCCACCGCCTTCCCGCAGCCGGCGCCGGGAGCTGCCCCCTCGCCCGGCCCGATGAAGGTCGAGGACGCCAAGCTCCGGGGCATGCTCGGCATTGCCAGCATCAACTTCAAGCAGAACGAGCAGCGGCTGGCGATCATCGACACGCCACTCCAGGGCTGATGCAGACGGAACGGAAGCTGACAATGAAGACACTCAATCGCCGCGACTTCGGTGTCGATCTCGGCCTTGCCTTGGCCGCGGCCATCCTGTTGCCCGCAACGAGCGCCCGCGCCGACGACATGGACGTGCATATTGACAATTTCGTCTTCCTGCCCGCCGAGCTCAAGATCAAGGTCGGCACCACCGTGACCTGGACCAACCGGGACGACATCCCCCATACCGTGGTGTCGGCCGGCAAGTTCAGGTCCAAGACTCTGGATACCGACGACAAGTTCTCGTTCACCTTCACCAATGCGGGCGACTACAAATATTTTTGTTCGCTGCACCCGCACATGACGGGGATGATCAAGGTTGAGTAACGTCTCCAACCAAGGCATCAACGTCTTGCCCGGCCGGTGGTCCCACGCCGGCCGGGCTCCTGCGTCTCCGGCGACATCAGGCGAAACGGCAAAGCGAGCGGCGATGCCAGCGACAAGCGACGATCCAGACAAGGCGCGGCGTTTTCGCGAAGCGGCGCTGCCCCATCTCGACGACGTCTACACGCTCGCGCGCTATCTGCTGCGCGACGCCTCCGACGCGGAAGATGCGGTGCAGGAGTGCTATCTGCGCGCGCTGAAGCACTTTGACAGCTATCGCGGGCCGGCCATGAGGCCCTGGCTGTTCGCGATCCTGCGCAATGTCTGCAACGCCGAATACGCACGGCGCGCCCACAGGCCCAGCGCGCTCGAGGAGACGCCCGGCGCCGAGCAGACACCGATCTGGCAGGAGAGCGAGGCGAGCCCGGAAACCGAAGCGCTGCGCAGCCGCGATGCCGGCGCCATCCGCAAGCTGATCGACGCGCTGGCGGAGCCGTTCAAGGAAACCTTCGTGCTGCGCGAGATCAACAATTTGTCCTATCGTGAAATCGCAGAGGCCGTCGGCGCGCCCCTCGGCACCGTGATGTCCCGCCTCGCCCACGCCCGCGCCATGTTGCGAGCGGCATGGACGGCGGAAGAGGAGCACTCCAGATGACCTGCGACGAAGCAAGGATCATGCTTCACGCGCTGCTCGACGGCGAGCTCGATGCCGGCCATGCGCGCGAGGTCGAAGCTCATATCGCAAGCTGCACGGCTTGCGCGGCTGAGTTTGCCGCGCAACGCGAGATGCAGCGCGTTCTCGCCGACACCAGTCTGCGCTACACCGCGCCGGCAAGCCTGCGCAACCGTATCGAAGCCTCGCTGCCTGGGCCGCAACGCCAGCAACCGACCCGCCGCTCCCTGCTGCGCGGCTTTGCGATGGGCTCCGCGGTCTCCGCGCTCGCCGCAACGGGCATCGTCGCCGTCGTGCTGCGCCAGGACGACCAGCAGCGCATCCTCTCGGAAGTCGTCTCGGCGCACCTGCGCTCGCTCCAGGCCGGCCACCTCATTGACGTGGTGTCCACTGACCAGCACACCGTCAAGCCCTGGTTCAACGGCAAGCTCGACGTCGCCCCGCCCGTGATCGACCTCACCGCGCAAGGCTTCACGCTGGTCGGCGGCCGGCTCGACTATATCGACGCCCGCGCCATCGGCGCGGTGGTCTACAAGCGGCGCCAGCACGTGATCAATTTGTTCGTATCGCAGACCTCGAGCACCGAACACCGGCCGCCGAAGACCCAGACCATGCAGGGCTTCAACTGCCGCCGCTGGGGCGAGCGCGGCCTGAACTTCTGGGCGGTCAGCGACATTGGCGCCGACGAGCTCGCCGAGTTCGTCGACAAGTTCGAGGCGGCGATGAAGGCGAATGTGGAGGGGTAGCCTGCATTGCGGCTCGAAAGGCACAACAACTTTTGGTTGCTGCCACAGGAGAGCGTCAGTAGATTGGTATCCATGATGCGCTCTCTCTTTTTGGCATTCGCCATTGTCTGGACTATCGCCTCCTCGGGGGCTTCATTCCCGCGACGGGCTGGCCACCACGTTGCGGGCCGTTCTCTACGAGGAAGATCCGGGCAACCCCAAGGGCAACCGCGCCGAGGGAAGCGTGACTTGGCGCGTAGAACCGACGGCGGACGCTTTCGCACCGTCAGGGGATGTCACGATACGCGGGGACGTCGAGGTGCCTTCGCGAGACCTCAGGACGAAAATTTTCATTCGACGTAATTTCGATCCTGCATTGTCGGCCACTCACACGGTACAGATCGAGATCGAGCCAGGCTTCGCGGCGGGGAGGATCAAACAGATCATGGGCCTTATGCTGAAGGCCAGCGAGCAAGCGAAGGGAGCGCCCGTTGCCGCGCTCTCGGTACGAATCGACGACACCCATTTTCTGATCGGCCTGTCTGCCACACCGCAGGATGCATCCAACAATTCGCGTCTGATCCGTAGCAGATCCTGGATCGACATCCCGATCCTCTACGGAACACAGCGCCGCGCCATTCTCGCGATCGAGAAGACCAGCGAAGTCCTACCGCTCTTCGAGACAGTTTTTCGCCAGTGACGCGAAAGCTCGCGGGCTCCGATGTCTTAAATGGGTGACTGCTGCCCGGACATTGCCCCTCAGGCCGACCTTCGCACCGCGTTGTCCACCAGCGTCTTGCCGAGCGACCAGATCGCACCGGGAACCTTGTGGCTGCCGGCGATGACGTCGTCGAACGCCTTCTCGATCCAGCTGCAGTCTTCCTCGGTGATGGTGAGCGGCGGCAGCAGCTTGATGGTGTGGCTACCGTGGCCGGCGACCTGGGTCAGGATCTTGTGATCCTTGAACAGCGGCACGGTGATGAGCTGGCAGAACAGGCCCTTGTTGGCGGCTTCCAGCACGTTCCAGGAGGCCCGCAGCCGCAGCGACTTGGGCGGTCCGAACTCGACGCCGATCATCAGGCCCTTGCCGCGCACTTCCTTCATCAGCTCGTAGCCGGGCACCATGCGCGTCAGCGCGAGGCGCAGCTCGGCGCCGCGCTTGGCGGCGGACTCGATCAGCTTCTCGGATTCCATGACATCGAGCGTGGCGATGCCCGCGGCCATGGCGAGGTCATTTTTCGAGAAGGTCGAACCGTGCACCACGGCGCGATCCATCTGGTTGAAAATCTTGTCGAAGATGGCCTTGCGCGTCAGCACCGCGCCGACCGGCACGTGGCCGCCCGACAACGACTTCGACAGCAGCACCATGTCGGGCTCGACGTTCCAGTGCTCGACCGCGAGGAAGCGGCCGGTGCGGCCCATGCCGGTCTGGATTTCGTCGGCGACGAACAGCGTGCCGTATTTCTTGCAGAGCGCGGCTGCGCCCGGCAGGAACTCGTCGGTGGGCATGTTGACGCCCTTGCCCTGGATCGGCTCGACCACGAAGGCTGCGACCTCGCGCGAGGCCAGCGCCTTTTCCAGCGCGGCCAGATCGTTGAACGGGATCGAGGTGCAGCCCGGCAGCAGCGGCTCGAAGCCGGTGCGGAAGTTCGAATCACCCGTCAGCGACAGCGCGCCATAGGTCAGACCGTGATAGCCGTGGGCACAGTAGACGATACCGGGGCGCCCGGTGGCGCCTCGCGCGAACTTGATCGCGGCTTCGACGCATTCGGCGCCGGAATTGGCGAAGAACACCTTGTCCAGATACGGGACATATTTCAGCAGCCGCTCGGCGAGCACGCCGGCCAGCACCGAGACGTCGAACTGGACGAGGTTGGGCAGGTCGGCATCAAGCACGCTCTTGAGCGCATCGCGCATGACCGGATGATTGCGCCCGATCGCGAACACGCCAAAGCCGGACAACAAATCGAGATAGCGCGCGCCGTCGCGATCGTAGAGATACTGCCCCTGCCCCTTCTGGAAGCCGACATCGTAGCCGATGGTCTTGAGAACCCGAACGAACTGCTCGTTCAGATACCGATTATGCAGGGTGCTGCGCTGGGCCTGACGGTCCGCGAAAAGCTGAGACATGTCTGGATTTGGGCTGTGCATCCGCTACATACTTCGCTTGAGGGCCGTCTCGTCAACTGGAAACGGACCGTGACTGAAAACGGTCTGTGCGGCCTTTTGCCCTTTTTCGGACCATCTTCGCAAGCACAGCTTTAGCCCATGTTGCACTGCCAAGGAACTATCATGCGTTTAGCCCTTTACACCGGACTAATACTGGCTGGCGGTTACACCTGCCTGACCCCGGCGCTCGCCGCCGATCCCACCGGCGACTGGCGGGTTGCCGACGGCGTCGCCAACATTCGCGTCGCCCAATGCAATGGCAGCATGTGGGGCGCCGTTTCCTGGGAAAAGCAGCCCGGTGGGCGCGACGAGAACAATCCGGATGCCTCGAAGAAGACCAGGCCCACGCTGGGCATGGTGACCCTGATCGACATGAAGAAGAAGCCCGGCGCCGAGCAGTGGGAAGGGCAGGTCTACAACGCCAAGGACGGCCAGCTCTACAGCGCGACCATCACGCCTGCCGGCACCGACCAGCTCGAAATCAAGGGCTGCGTGATGGGCTTCCTCTGCGGCGGCGAGACCTGGACCCGGGTCGGCCCGCCGATCCCCTCGAGCACCGCCAACGCCATGGCCAAGGGCGCGCCGAAGTCTGCCGGCGCGGCGCCGAAGGCCGCAGGTACGACCGTTGCCGCCGCGCCTGCGCCCGCAGCCCCGAAGGCCGCCGGCGCAGCCAAGCCCGGTCAGAAGGGCACGGCCGACCCGGTCGGCGACATCTGCCTACTCCCTGAGATTACGGGGTTTGCCCATTAGGGCCGGCTGAAACAGCAGCACGGCGGCGAGCGTCGTCACCAGCGAGAGTGCCAGCAGCTTGCCCATGCTGGACGTGCCGGGATGGCTCGACAGCCACAGGCTGCCGAACGCGGTCGCCGTCGTCAGCGCGCTGAAGAAGATCGCGCGCGTCAGGCTGGTCTGGAGCAGGTTCGTCCTGCCCGAGCGCCAAGCCACGACATAATAGATCTTGAACGCGACGCCGACGCCGAGCAGCAGCGGGAACGCGACGATATTGGCGAAGTTGAGCGGCAGGCCGACCAACACGCAGATCTCGAGCGTCACCGCGCCGGCAACCAGGAGCGGCACCAGCGTCATCAGCACGTCGACGAAGCGGCGCAAGGTGATCCACAGCAGCAGGCCGATCACCAGCAGCGCGTAGATGCCGGCATGGATGAACGCCCGCACCACGGTGTCGCCGGATTTCAGGATCGAAACCGGCCCGCCGATCGCGGTCGGCTCGGCAACGAGCACCGCCGCCGCAAATTTGCGCAGCGTGTCGTTGTCGTTGGGATCGCCCTTGGGCAGCGCCTCGACGCGGATGATGCCGTCCTTGCTCTTCCAGCCGCTGACGAGATCGGGCGGCAGTGAACTGAGGGTGACCGGCCCGGCCTGCATCGCGTTCCTGAGCTGGTCGAACACGATCTTCATCGGCGTGACGAAGACGTCCTGCGCCTTGTTGCGCGTGGCCTCGTCGCCATTGGCGAGCTTTTCGAGTGCGTCTGCCAGACGGCGCGAGGCGATCGCGCCCGGCCCCTTCGCCTCGCCCGCGGTCCGGCGCAGATTGTCGACGGAGGATTTCAGCGACTCGACGTTTTCTTTGTCGCTCGGCGCCGCATCGATCTGATCGGGGTTGAGTGCGGGATTCAGCACCTTGGCGCCCTGCGCCAGCAGCTTCAGCTTCGGCGGCTGATCCTCCGGCACGAAGCTGTTGAGCGACATCACCCGCAGCACCTCAGGCACCTTCTCCAGCTTCGCCTCGACCTGCCTTGCCTGCTCGTCGGACGTGACCATCACGTTGATGGCATTGGCGCCGGTGTTGGGATCCTTGCGCAGGTCGAGGAAGGTCGCGATCGATTCGGCCTTCGGGTTGCGCAGGTTCATCGGGTTGAAGTCGAACTTCATGAAGTAGAGCAGCGGCAGGCCGGCGACCGCCAGCAGCAGCGTGCCACCCACGACCAGCACACGATGCTTCTCCAGAAAGTGATCGAGCGGCGCCAGGAAGGCGTAGCCGACCGGCTCCTTTTCGCCGGGCGGGTTGAGCAGCTTCAGCATGGCCGGCAGAATCGTGATGGAGGAGAGGAACGCCACCAGCATGCCGACGCCGGCGATCTGGCCGAGCTCTGCGATGCCCTTGTAATCGGTCGGCATGAAGCAGAGGAAGCCGGCCGCGGTCGCCATCGCCGCGAGCGACAGCGGCACTGCCGAGCGCTTGGCCGCCAGCACGAGCGCGCTCGTGAGATCGTTGTGCTTGTAGCGCTCCGAGCGGTAGCGGACGCTGTACTGGATGCCGAAATCGACGCCGAGGCCGACGAACAGCACCGCAAACGCAATCGACAGCAGATTGAACGATCCGACCATCATCAGGCCGGCCGCGGTCGTCAGCGCGAGGCCGACGAAGAGATTGACGAACACCGCGAGGATGATCTTCGCCGAATGCAGCGCCAGCCACAGGATGAGCAGCACGACGAGGACGGTGCCGATGCCGTTGACGACGGCGCCTTCCTGGACGGTGGCGTATTCCTCGTTGGCGATCGGGACCGGACCGGTCAGGCGCACCCGCGCCTGGTACTTGGTCGCGAAATCCAAATCGGCTGCGGCCTTGCGGATCGCGTTGGTGGCATCCTTGCCGGGCTCCAGCGCGTTGTAGTCGAGGATCGGCTTGAACTCGATGAAGGCGCGCTTGTCGGAATCCTTCAGCGGCTCATCGCTGACGAGCTCGCGCCAGGAGAAGCTCGCATTGCCCTTGTTGAGCACGGTCTCGACCGTCTGCGCGATCAGGTTGAACGGACGCGCGGTGTTGTCGAGCTTGACCTGGCCGCGCTTGACGCCGGCAAGTCCGGTCTCCAGCGCGCCGGTCAGGCCGCGGATCGAGGGATCGCCAGCCATGATCTCGATCAGGGGCGCTGCGGATTCGAACTCGCTGGTGATCTTGCCGACCTCTTCGGTCGGCAGGAACAACAGTCCGTTCTTCTCGAAGAACTCGCCGCTGCCGAGTTGCTGCAGGGACTGGAAGTTGGTCTTGTCGTCCTTCAGCCGGGCATAGAGCGCGTCCGCCGCCGCACTCGTCATCTCCGGGGTCCGGGCCTCGACCACGGCGAGGATCGTTTCGTTTTGATCGAACGCCTTGTCGAATTGCTGGTCGCGCTTTCGCCAATCCAGGTTCAGGGAAATCAGCGAGTTGATGTCGGTGTTGATGGCGAAGTGGTGCGCAGCGTAATAGCCCGCTCCCACCGACAGCAGGAGCCCGAGAACGACGACGAGGGAGGCAAACCGGGTGCAGGCCCTGACGATGGCAACGACGACGCTTTGCAGCACTTCTTTTCTTTCTGCGTTTAACAGCTTGCCGGAAACGCCCGCTGTTTATCGGAGTTCCCAGGCGAAACCTATTGCTGTTTTGAGTGGCACGCGCCGCCGGAAGGTTCGAGGTAAACGGCGGAAGACCGTGGCAAAATCATGCGGGGGGTCGGTATAGCCGGGGAGTTGAGGCCAGAAAGTGACGAAGGCCTGGGCATTGATCTCGCCGGTTTGCGGACACCCGTAGATTTACTATAATACCGCAAAATCGACACGGCAGCGAATCCTGAACTATATGTCCTTTCCCCGCTGCCGATTTTTTGACACAAAGTATTGCGCCTCCATGCGCGGAGCCCCCGCGGGGGTGGTTGGCTACCGCGCGCGCGAACCAATGGTGCGGATATTGCAACGCCTTGGTCAGCATCGGGTGCCGCCGGGGACTTACGAAGCGGATGGGTGCAACTTGCGTGATGGGCGTCCTATGGAAGTTTATCTGGCGCAGCCGCGCGGCTTCTGCGCGGGCGTGGTGCGTGCGATCGAGATCGTGGAACGGGCGCTGGAGAAGTACGGCCCGCCCGTCTACGTGCGCCACGAGATCGTGCATAACAAATACGTCGTCGAGAGCCTGAAGAACAAAGGGGCAATCTTCGTCGAGGAGCTGTCCGAGGTGCCGCCGAAGGCGGTGACCGTTTTCAGCGCCCATGGTGTCGCCCGCAGCGTCGAGGAAGAGGCTGCCGCGCGCGACCTTCCCGTACTTAATGCCACCTGCCCGCTGGTCACGAAAGTTCACAATCAGGGGAAGCGGTACATCACCAGGGGCCGCACGCTGATCCTGATCGGCCATGCCGGCCACCCCGAGGTCGAGGGCACGATGGGCCAGGTTCCCGCCCCCGTGCTGCTCGTTCAAAGCGTCGAAGAGGTTAAGACCCTGAATTTGTCGGCAGATACGCCAGTGGCCTACATCACCCAGACCACCTTGTCGGTCGACGACACGAAAGACATCATTTCGGCCCTTCTGGCCCGCTTTACAGATATTCAAGGCCCGGATATCCGGGATATCTGCTATGCGACACAGAACCGACAATCTGCGGTAAGGGACTTGAGCAAGCTGGTCGACGTGATCTTGGTGGTGGGCGCTGCCAATAGCTCGAATTCGAACCGGCTTCGCGAAATCGGCACCGAGGCCGGCGTCGCGAGTTATTTGATTGCCGACGGCAGCGAGCTCAATCCGGAATGGTTGAAGAATGCGGCGAACGTCGGCATTACGGCCGGCGCTTCGGCGCCCGAGGTACTCGTGGATGACGTGATCGAAGCGATGCGGCGAATCGGACCGGTCAAGGTCCAGGTGTTGCCGGGCCGCGAGGAAAACATCGAATTCCGGCTTCCGGCCCAATTGGCTGCGAGCTGACCCACCCGAATTCAGAAGCCCAGAAAGAAACTCGTAATGGCTATTCCGTTCTTCAAGGAAATGCGTATCGGCGCCTATCTGCTCAAGCAGAAGATGCTTGGCCGCAAACGCTACCCGCTCGTGCTGATGCTGGAGCCGCTGTTCCGCTGCAACCTCGCCTGCGTCGGCTGCGGCAAGATCGACTATCCCGATGCGATCCTCAACCGCCGCATGACCGCGCAGGAGTGCTGGGACGCCGCCGACGAGTGCGGCGCGCCGATGGTCGCGATCCCCGGCGGCGAACCGCTGATCCACAAGGAGATCGGCGAGATCGTGCGCGGCCTCGTGGCGCGCAAGAAGTTCGTCTCGCTCTGCACCAACGCGCTGCTGCTGGAGAAGAAGCTCGATCTGTTCGAGCCCTCCCCGTATTTGTTCTTCTCCGTCCATCTCGACGGCCTGCGCGAGCATCACGACAAGGCGGTGTCGCAGAAGGGCGTGTTCGACCGCGCCGTGTCGGCGATCAAGGCGGCCAAGGCGCGCGGCTTCACCGTCAACGTCAACGCCACCATCTTCGACGGCCATCCGGCCGAGGAGATCGCGAAGTTCCTCGACCTCACCGTCGAGCTCGGTGTCGGCGTCTCGATGTCGCCGGGCTACGCCTATGAGCGCGCGCCGGATCAGGAGCACTTCCTCAACCGCACCAAGACCAAGAAGCTGTTCCGCGACGTCTTTGCGATGGGCAAGGGCAAGAAGTGGAATTTCATGCATTCCGGCCTGTTCCTGGACTTCCTCGCCGGCAACCAGGAGTACGAGTGCACGCCGTGGGGCATGCCCGCGCGCAACATCTTCGGCTGGCAGAAGCCCTGCTATCTGCTCGGTGAAGGCTACGCCAAGACCTTCAAGGAGCTGATGGACACCACCGACTGGGAGACCTACGGCACCGGCAAGTACGAGAAGTGCGCCGACTGCATGGCCCATTGCGGCTACGAGCCGACGGCGGCGACCGCGGCCATCAACAGCCCGCTGAAGGCGATGTGGGTGTCGCTGCGCGGCATCAGGACCACCGGTCCGATGGCGCCGGAGATCGACATGAGCAAACAGCGCCCGGCGCAGTACATCTTCTCGTCGGAAGTGCAGAAGCGGCTGTCGGAGATCCGCCAGGACGAGGCGGCCGCTGCGCAGGAGAAGGCAGCGCGGAAGGCTTCGACGGCGGCTTAAGCGGCCGCAATCAACTATCACCACGAAGGCCCGGCCGCGATCGCGACCGGGCCTTTTTCTTTCGAAGCAGATCTCGTGGAGCTCGAGGCAGGCTGTCCAACCCAGCGTCATTGCGAGCGGCGTATGTGGCACCGGCTTGCTTTTCCATCAGCGCTCTTCATCGCAGACACGCACTCGCATTCTCGCGGCGCATCTCGCCCGAGCTTTGCTGTTCGTTTCGCCCCATTGATGGCCAAAGGGCGCAGGGAAGGCCGGGCGCCGGCGGCACCCGCGGTCCGCGTGCATGGAGAACGCACACGGGGTGGACTACAGGTGTTGCCGGTCGCCCGGCCTTCCCTGCGCGGATGGTTTTAACGGTGTCCTTCGTGCTCTCCTCGGGGAGCGATGCACTATTGCCCCCGTCGCGTTGCGGCTGGTCGATGTGCGCACCCGGTCGGGCCGCCGCATCACCGCAAGGCTTGACACCAGACTGCGGGCGTCAGGACCACACGACTTCTCCGTCCGCGGACGGTTTGACCTGATCGCCGGGAGCTAGCGTGTGCTCGCCCCCGGCGACGACCAAAACCGCTGTGACCGCGCCGTTCGTCCCGCGATGCGCATGACTCACGGTCGCCCGCCCTGTCATCGCCTCTCGCGTCGGCGCTGCCGCGTCCACCGCACCCCGGCCCGCATCTCGTGACGATCGCGAAGCGCCCCTCTGGCAGGGCCGGGATGAGCGCTTCATGCCACAAATCCGAAATTCTGAAAAGTGGAATATTTTTGCGAGGAGGGGTTGACGGGTATTGGGGTGTTTTGCCCGACGGGTCTTTTGGACAAGCGGCTTCACCATCGCGCCATGCGCTCACCATACTTCGCGCACCCCCTCATGGCCCGCCTGTTTCGCCGCCTTGACGAGTTTGCGATCAAAAGTGACGAAGGCCTCGCAATGTTCGGACCTCGTCAGATGCAGGGCATCGGCGAAATCCATTCCTCTCTCGACAAGGTCGAAAGCCGCTGCAACCGTCGCGCCGTCCTCGATCGTGACGGTCGGAAGCCCCGCGAAGACACGAAGCGCGTGCACGACGGCCGCGGCTTGATAGCCGTACGCGCTTCGCAACACCCATTCGACTTCGAGGAGTACCGTGACGGCAACGAAGACCCTCTCGCCGTCGATCAAGGCGCGGGCACGTGCGGATTGGGTGGCGTGATCTCCGGTCAGGTAGCGGACGATCAGATTGGTATCAATCGCGATCATGCCGCCGCCTGGCTTCAGCAAGGACGGCTGCGTCCATCTGGTCCAGCGTCTTCGGCTTGCCGTGGTACGCCAGGACGCCGAACACATCCTCCGGCCGCGTCGCTGCAAAGGCCGGCGCCGGCTTCAACAGCACGCCCTCCGGCGTGTCCTCGACGGTAAGCCGCGTTCCTGTCTTCCACTCCCGCCGCCGACGAATCGCGCTGGGCAGGATGACCTGCCCCTTGGTGGAGACGATGGTGGTGAGCTTGTCCGTGTCGGCCATGGCTTGACCTTCCCGATGTAAGACGAACGTAAGATAAGCGTTGACGGGCTCACATTCAAGCGGCTCGGACGAGGTTCGCGCAGGTCAAAACAAAAGGCCCGGTCGCAAGACCGGGCCTTTCCTCTACTCTCAGTTCGAAGACCCCGCTCAGGCCGCCTTCGACACCAGCGCCTCGCTCTCGATCAGCTCCGTCCCGATCAGATAATCCCGGCAGCCACGCAGGCTCCGCAGGGCGCGGTTGAAGTCGATGCCGGTCGAGACCAGTCCATGCAGCGCGGCCGGATTGCGCACGATGCCGAACAGCACGGCGGCGAGGTCGATCTGGCCGTTCGGCTTGATGGCGGCGCGGGCGAGCGCCGGCAGGGCGCGGTGGGCGGGATCGCTGATGACGCGGACCGCGGCGAACGGCAAGCCGGCCTCGGCGGCGTAGGCGGCCGCGATGTGGCTTTCCATGTCGACGGCGGAGGCGCCGGTCTCCGAATGCAGCGCCGCCTTGCAGGCGCGCTTGGTGACCACCTCCTCGGCACCGGCCAGGCTGCCGCGCACCACGCGGCGGCGGCCCGAGGTCAGGCGGTCGATGAGGTCGTCGCCGAGCGACAACCCTGCGGCCCAGCGGGTATCGCCGGAGAGCACCTCGGTCGCGAGCACGACATCACCCGAGCGCAAGCTCGGGTCGAGCCCGCCGGCAACGCCGAACGAGATCACGCCGCGAATCGTTTCTGGATCCACCACCGTCAGCAGCGCCCGCAACTGGGTCGGACTGCTGGACGAACAAATGACGGCCATTCCCGGCCCGGCCGCGATGCGGGCCTCCTGCACCAATCCGGTCACGATCAAGATCGGCCGCGGATCAATGGCATTGCCCGCAGTAAGATAGTCCCCCGTCCCCAAAGTCACATTCCGACCCCTACCACCCTGCTGTTGGTGTTCCGCAAGTTCCGATACCGCGCCAGTGCCCACAATGGAAAGAACTTCGGGTAACCATGATACCGCAGATAGAACACGCGGGGGAAGCCTGTGGCCGTATACCGCTGCTCGTCCCACAGTCCTTTTTTGTCTTGTGTTGCAATCAGGTACTCCACCCCGCGGGCGACGGCCGGGTGATCAACCTCGCCTGCCGCCATCAGGGCAAGCAAGGCCCATGCCGTTTGCGAGGCGGTCGAGGGGGCGGCCTCCCAACCCTTGTAGTCCAACCGGTAGCTGACGGCGTCCTCGCCCCAGCCGCCATCCGCGTTCTGGATCGAGGTCAGCCAGGCCGCGGCCTTGCGGATCATGGGGTCGTCGTGGCGGACGCCGGCCATGTTGAGGGCGCAGAGCACCGACCAGGTTCCATAGATGAAGTTCATGCCCCAGCGGCCGTACCAGGACCCTTCCTGGTGCTGGGTCTTCCTGAGATAGGCGACCCCGTCGGCCACGTGCTTGCTGGTCTGCGCGGTCTCGCCGAGCTGGGCCAGCATCGAGATGCAGCGCGCCGTGACGTCCTCGGTCGGCGGATCGAGCAGCGCGCCATGGTCGGAGAACGGGATGTTGTTCAGATAATATTCGAGATTGTTGACGTCGAAGGCGGCCCAGCCGCCGTCGTCGCTCTGCATGCCCTCGATCCACTCCCGGCCACGGGCGATCGCGGCGTCGTAGCCGGTCGCACCGTGCTCCCGGCGCATCCGGTCCATCGACATCACCACCACGGCGGTGTCGTCGAGATCGGGGTAATGCGCATTGTTGTACTGGAAGGCCCAGCCGCCCGGACGCACGTCGGGCCGCTTCACCGCCCAGTCGCCCTTGACCTCGAGCTCCTGTTTCGGGATCAGCCAGTCGAGGCCTTGCTTCGCCGCAGGCACCGCCTTGTCGCCGCCGGCTTCCAGCAGCGCATGCGCCGTCAACGTCGTGTCCCACACCGGCGAGACGCAGGGCTGGCAATAGGCCTCGTCGTCCTTGATCACCAGCAGCTTGTCGATGCCCCGGCGCGTGATCGCCCGTGGCGGGAAGTTCTCGTCCTTGCCGAGCGCGTCGTACATCATGACGATGTTGGCCATGGGAGGGTAGATCGCGCCCATGCCGTCCTCGCCGTTGAGCCGCTCCTCGGTGAAGGCGAGCGCCGCGTCGATCGCGCGCTTGCGAAGGCTCTTCGGAAACATCGGCTCGACCACGCGCAGGATCGCGTCGAGGCTGCGAAACAACAGGAACCAGGCCATGCTCTGATGCGGGGCCTTGGCAGTCATGCCGATCGAGCGCGGATCCTGCAGGAACAGCTCGTCGATGCCGACGCCCTTCGGGTTCTTCGCGCGCGGCTTGAGCGCGGCGATCACCATCAGCGGCACCATGGTGGTGCGCGCCCAGTAGGAGATCTTGTTGATGTGGAACGGCGACCAGAACGGCAGCAGCACGATCTCGATCGGCAGCACCGGCACCGCACGCCAGGTCACAACGCCGAACATCGCGAGCATGAAGCGCGTGAAGACGTTGCTGTGAATGGCGCCGCCGCGGGCGTGGATGGCCTCGCGCGCGCGCACCATGTGCGGGGCATCGACGCTATCGCCGATCATCTTCAGCGCGAAGTAGGCCTTCACGCTGGCGCTCATGTCGAACTCGCCGTCATGCACCAGCGGCCAGCCGCCATGGGTGCCCTGGATGCGGCGCAGATAGTTGGCGATCTTGGCTTCGAGCACGGTGTCGACCGGCTCGGCGAGATAATGGCGCAGGAGGACGTACTCGGCAGGAATCGTGCAGTCGGCCTCGAGCTCGAACACCCAATGGCCGTCGGGCTGCTGGAATCCGAGGACGCCCTGCGTCGCCGATGCAATGCTCGATTCCAAAACGTCCGACTGAGGGGCTTCGCGGTTGGTCGCGTTCACGGAATCCATCTCGCTCGATTGCTCCGATAGTCAATTGAAATTGGCCGGGACGTCTGCCCGTCGGGGCCGCCTTTCAGGATCCTTTGGCGGCGATAACCAGATCTGCGGCGCGATCACCCGACCGGACCGATCCCTCGATGGTTGCAGGCAATCCCGTAGCAGTCCAATCCCCTGCAAGGAACAGGTTTTTCAGCGCAGTGACTGGCCCCGGACGCAGGGCATTCTGGGCCGGCGTCGCCGCAAATGTGGCACGGCGCTCGCGCACGATCTGCCACGGCGGCAGCTCGCCGGACACGCCGCCGGCCTTGCAGACGTCGTTCCAGATCGCCTGCGCGAGTTCCTCGCGCGGCATGTCGACCAGACGATCGCTATTGCTGATGGTGACGGACAGCCGGTTCGGGAACGCGAACAGCCATTCCACGACGCCGCCGATCACGCCGAGGATCGGCGCCGAGCCCGGCGGCGGTGTAATCCGGAAATGCGCGTTCACGATCGCGCGGAATTCGGTCGGGGTCTTCACGCCGGGCAGAAGGCTCGCGGCAGCACGCGGCGGCACCGCCATTACGACGACATCGCCCTCACCCAGCTGGATCACATCCTCGCCGCCGAAATTCAGCGCACGGGCCTTGCCGTCAGTGCTGGTGAAGGACCGCAGCTCATGGCCGAGCTGAACGGTGTGGCCACGGTCGCCTAAGAACTTCACGGCCGGCTCGATCAGAACCGTGCTGAGACCGTCGCGCGCGATCAGGGGACGGCAGGCCTGTCCGCCGGCAAGCAGCGTCTCGCGCACGATGGCGCCGGCAAGCCCGGCCGAGCCCTCGGGCGGATCGACGTTGAGCGCGGCCAGCAGCAGCGGCTGCACCAGGCGCTGATAGAGCACGCCTTCACAAGGGATGGACTTGCCGACCAGCGTGTCCTCGGACGCCCAGATCAGCGGCGCCAGCTTCAGATAATCGGTGAGGCCGGTGTCGGGCACCCGGCGGCTCTCGTCCAGCACCCAGGTCGGCAGCCGGCCGGTGCCGAGATCGATCTGCCAGCGCTGCCCGGTCTTGATGTCGACGAAGGGAAACTGCGCGCTCTCGGGGCCGACGAGGCCCGCCTCGGTGCCGATCGCGCGCGCATAGGCGCGGGCATGGCTGTTGCCCGACAGCAGCAGATGATTGCCGTTGTCGATGGTGAGATTGGTGGCGCCGTCGAAATAGGAGCGGCAACGGCCGCCGGCCTGGTGCGTCGCCTCGTGCACGGCGACCTTGAAGCCGGCATTGGCGAGCCGCACGGCGGCGGAGAGGCCGGAAATTCCGGCGCCGATGATGTGAGCTGTGTTTTGCATCAGATGAGAGCGTAACGGAGCAGGATCAGGATGCGCGTGATCTTCGACACACGCACCGGCTGGCGCGGCGCGTTGAAGCCGCGCGCGATCAGGAGATCCAGAATGGAATGATAATATTTCGACATGATCCGCGGCGCGCGCACCGTGCGGCGCTTGTTGCGGTTCATGATCTCGTCCGACTTCTCGAAGTACGCCTTGGCGCGCTGCGCCAGTGGCAGGCAGACCTTGGGCAGCGCGCGCTCGGTGATCACGCGGTTCGGGTCGTCGGAGGTGATGCCGGCATGCAGCAGCGCCTCGCGCGGCAGATAGAGCCGGCCGAGGCCGGCGTCCTCGTCGATGTCGCGCAGGATGTTGGTGAGCTGGAGCGCGCGGCCGAGATGATGCGCGAGCTCGATGCCGTCCTCTTCGGGCAGGCCGAACACCCGCACCGACAGCCGTCCCACGGCGCTGGCGACGCGATCGCAATACAGATCCAGCGTCGCCATGTCGGGCGCGCGGATGTCCTGCGGCACGTCCATCTCCATGCCGTCGACGATGGCGAGGAAGTCCTCGCGCTTGAGGCCGAAGGTCTTTACCGAGGCGACGTAGTCCTTCAGCCGCGGCGGCGGATTGCCCTGGTAGAGCGCGTCGATGTCGTTGCGCCAGCCCTGAAGCGCGGCGAGCCGCTCCGCGCGCGGGCCGTCGGAATCGGCGATGTCGTCGACCTGGCGGCAGAAGCTGTAGATCTGGAACATCGCTTCGCGCTGGTCATGCGGCAGGATGCGCATCGCGGCGTAGAACGAACTGCCGGATGCGCTCGAGCCATAATCGGCGCCGGGCGCGGTCGCCTCAAGCGTCATGTGCAGTCCCCGGTCTGGAAATGGCCTTGCGTCCGATCGCGCGGCGGCCGGCCTCGCTGAACATTCCGGCAAGGCTGAACACGAGCAGCTCGAACTTGTTCAGGTGCACCCGCTCGCGCAGGGGATCCCGCACCTTCAACAGGCGCACGATGCGGTCGGCATAGGCCTGGATCACCGCGACGTCGACGCCGAGACGGAAATCCCGGATCTCCGCAGCGAGCGCCCTGCCCTCGTCGAGCAGCGCTTCGTTGCGAACGGCTAGCCCCTGCAGGCAGGCCAGCATCGCCGGCGGCGACTCCGTCAGCCCGAGTTGCTCGACCGAGGCACCGTGTGCCGCCAGCGCATCGCGCGGCAGGTAGACGCGGTTGAGCTCGCGGAAATCCTTGCCGCAATCCTGCAGGTGATTGTTGATCTGCAGGCCTGCGCAGAGCGCATCCGATGCGGCCCAGGTCGAAGTGCTCTCGCCGTGGACATCGAGCATGAAGCGGCCGACCGGCATCGCCGAGTAACGGCAATAGTGGATGACCTCGTCCCAATTCTCGTAGCGCAGCTTGGTCACGTCCATGCGGAACGCGATCAGCACGTCGAGCGCGTGGCGCGGCGCCATGCCGCGCTCGGCCAGTGCACGGCGCAAGATGACGGCCTCAGCCTGGGTGTCGCCCTTGCCGAGCAGTTCCGCCTCGAGCAGGTCGAGATAGCTAAGCTTCTGATCGGGCGGCAGGGTCGCGTGATCGGCAATGTCGTCGGCGGTGCGGACGAAATTGTAATACGCCAGGATCAGGGCGCGATGACGCGGATGAATGATCCAGGACGCGACGGGAAAATTCTCGTCGCGGTCACCTTTGCCGGATCGCAATTCGCTCGCAGAGGTCATCGAGGGCTGGTTTACAATCGTTTGGACAGGAAGGGCTTCTTCGCTCGCGCGGGCTCATGCCGGCGATCCGCCGCGGCCCCCATATAGGGGAATACGACCGCAAAACCAATCCTGTCTCTCGATGGCTGCCCCTTGCGGATCGAGCCCGAAAAGGCGGCCCGGGGCCGCCTTTTGTGGGCCAATGGCCGAGCTTACTGGTTGTGGTTCTTCAGGACCTGATCGCAGGCCTGCGAGATCTTGGCCCGGTTCTCCTTGAGGCAGGCCAGGATGGTAAAATCGCCCTGATCGATGACCGGACGGCAGAACTTCTGCACGTCGCGCGTGCAGGCCTTCTGCTCGGAATCCGTGCCACGCCCTGACTGGGCGAATGCCGCGGTCGAAAGGGATGCCGACAGCAGGGTGAGAGCGACGAGAAGCTTACGCATTGTATTCCTTCATTCTGACGGCAGAACCGCACCGGACCCGGACTGCACAGGGCGGAGGACCGGAGCGGATTGTTCTGGTGGCAAGTCGCCGCGGAGTAGCGGCCTCAGAGAAGGCACAAGCGCTGGCAAATGCGGCCAAATTGGCGCCACGCCCACCAAATCAGGTCTTCCCCGCGCCTTCATTGGCAGATGTAAGAGGTTGATACTACGTCATAATTCGGAATCTCTGCGTTTTACTGCATACCTGTTGCAGAGCTGCATCTGTCCGCCCTGCCTCTCCCGCCGGAAACATACCGAAACAGGGCCAATCGGCCGCCCCAGGTCTGGCAAGAGGCGTCGTGAACCGCCATCTCTGGCGGCCGGCCTTTGAACCTGACACTGGCTCGGAGCACTAAACTTTCGATGTGGCGAGACGTTATCACGCGTAAGCGGGCGTCGTTCCAAAACGGGATATTGAGATGAAATTCTTTGGGCGATCTGGACTGGCAATCAAGGCGGCCGGCATCGGGGCGGCGCTGCTCTTCTCGGTTTCGGCAGGCCACGCTCAGTCGTCCGGCCCCTTTGCCGGTTTTGACGGCGCCTGGAGCGGCACCGGCACGGTGTCGCTGTCCGACGGGTCCACCGAGCGCATTCGCTGCAAGGCCGACTACAAGGTCGCAGGCCACGGCCTCAATCTGAAGCAGGCGCTGCATTGCGCCTCCGACAGCTACAAGTTCGACCTCACCAGCGACGTGACGAGCCAGGGCGAGCGCATCTCCGGAAATTGGAGCGAGTCCAGCCGCAACATCTTCGGCAATCTCCAGGGCACCGCCGGCGGCGGCCAGATCGACGTGTTCGTCGAGGCCAACGGCTTTGCCGCCAACCTCTCGCTGCGCACCAACGGCAGCAAGCAGACGGTGCAGATCTCTTCCAAGGGCGAGATCCGCGGCGTCAACATCACCATGACGAAGAGCTGACGCCTTCCCGCTTCGAACGGATCAGAGCCCCCGGTTCTCGCAAGCCGGGGGCTTTTTGCTGTTCAATCGCCTGCAAGCGGCTGCGTCGCGCGTCAGATCGCCGGCTTGTCGGGCCCCTGCAGCCTGGCGTGCAGGTTGATCAGCCACATCGCCGTCGGCCGCAGGATGAAGAGGTCGGCGACCAGCGCCATGATCATCGAGAAGGCGCCGAGCCAGCCGAACAGCCGCAGCGACGGCAGATCGGAGAACACCGTGACGACGAGGCCGCAGGCCAGCACCACCGTGGTCAGGATCAGCGCCGGGCCGACCAGCACGGTCGCGCGCTCCACCGCAAGCGCCGAGCCCACGCCCGGTTTGCTCTCCAGCCGGAGACGGTTGAGGAAGTGGATGGTGGCGCTCAAGCCGAGGCCGAACGAGACGGTGAGCGCGACGACGCTGGCGAATTGCAGCCCCTCGCCCATCGCCCACAGCACCGTTCCCGACATCACCACCGGGAAGATGCCCGGCAGGATGCAGGCGAACATCACGACCCAAGAACGGAACGCCAATCCGATGAAGATCGCGACGAGCGCGAATTCGATGGTGAGGCCGTGGTTCAGCTTCTCGATCATGCTGGCCGAGTTGCGCGCCGCGATGGCGGCGAGACCGGTCACCGCGATCTCATAACCGGGATGCTTCTTGCGGACGGCGTCGAGCTCGGCATCGAGCTTGTCGACGATCGGCAGGAGCTGGCTGGAATCCTTGTCCGGCACGCGGCCGGCGACCAGCACGGCATCCTGCTGGGCGTCGATGAAGCGCCGCACCAGATGTTCGGGAATGACGCTGATATATTCCTTCAGCGTCGCGACGTCGGCGTTGCCGGCCTTTTCCGCGAGCCAACGGCGCAGGGTCTCGATCGACCAGACATTGCCGACACCGGCCGTTTTCTCGACGGTCGAATGCACGTCCGCGATGGTCTGCAACGTCTCCGGTGAATAGAGCGATTCACCCTTGGGGAACTGGATCAGCACGTTGACCGGGTTGGCGCCGGTGAGCTTGGCATCGAGCCGGTCGCTGGCGGCAACGGCCTGGCGCTTGTCCGGCACCTGGTCGGCGAGGCGATAGCGCGGCTCGAGATTGGCATAGACGATGCCGAGACTGCCGACAAACAGCAGCGCGATCAGGCTGAACAGGCCGGGGCGGCCGACCATGCGCACCGCGATCCAATAGCAGAAATTGCGCAGCGCCTGGACGCCGGCATCCGCGCTCTGGAACTTGACCGCGAACAGCTTCTCGTTGCGCACCAGCAGCACGCCGAACACCGGCACCAGCGACAGCACCGCGACCAGCGCGATGATGGTGGCGGCGAGGCCCGCTTCGCCGAACTTCCGGATCAAATCGGAGTCGGAGAATTGCAGCGCGATGAAGGAAATGCCGGCGGTGCCGTGCGTGAGCACGCAGGCCGGGCCCACCACCAGCACCGCGTTCTTGAACGCGGTGAACTTGTCCTGGCCTGCGATCAGCCGGTCGCGCGCGGCGAAGGTGAGCTGCATCGAGTCCGAGAAGCTGATCACCATGATGAGCGGCGTCATCACGTTCAGGAACATGTTGAGATTGAAATTGGCCCAGCCGAGCGCACCGAGCGCCAGCAGGATCGCGATCATCGGCGGGAACGCCGCCGCGACCATGAAGGAGACCTTGCGGAAGAAGATGATCGCGATGATGCAGCCGGCGAGAATGCCGAGGATGTTGTAGGTCAGCCCATCGCGCTCGACCGCGTTGCGGATCTCGAGCTGCATTACCGGCACGCCGGAGAGCTGCACGTTGAGCCCGGTTTCGCCGAGGTCTTCCTTCATCAGCGCGCGGATGTCGGCGACGGTCTTGGTCAGCTTGTTGGAGCCAACGACTTCCGGATCGAGCGAGAGCACGATCAGCGCCAGCGTGCCGTCTTCGGATAGCAGCTTGCCGCGGATGATCTCGTTGTTTTTGACGGTCTCGATGAACTTGTTATACGCGTCCCCCTCAGGCAGCTCGGCCGGGAAAAGCGCCGCCGGCAGCTTGCCCGGCGCCGGCGCCTGGCGCGCCGAGAACAGCGAGACCAGACCGCGCGTGCCGTCGACCAGTTGCAGATCGGTCACGAAGTCACGCAGTTTCTCGAGGTTGTTCCGCGCCAGCAGATTCTTGCCCTCGACCACGACGAGAACGTCGAACTCCTCGGCCGGGAACTTCTTGGTCACCTCTTCGTACTGCTTGAACTCGCGGGTATCGGAGCGAAACAGCTGCGACAGAGAATCGTCGATCTTGATCCGGTGGATGCCGAACACGGCGCCGACGATCAGGACGAGCAGGACGATGCAGGAGACGATCGGCGCCCGGACGGCGATCAGCCCGATGCGCTCCAGCCCGAAGGCGATCGAGGACGCAGGTCCCTGCTCGACCTTGTCGACATGAACCTCATTCTCGCTGTGCTTTTCGAGCATGCCTTATCCAGTTCCTAATCGGCTCGGTCTGAGAGCTTATTGCGCGCCCCGCGAACGGCTTGAAAACGCCATACCAGCGGGAGGCTTGCCAATGGGAGGCTTGCCCTTTGAAAATGCGCGGGAAATCGCCGCCAGCGGTTTAGCAGGTGAACCGGTCTTTTCGCAAGCAGGCGAAGTGTGGCCAAATCGATCAAGAAGTGGCGATCTGGGCCGGCGGTGCCGGTCATTCGGGCAACGCCACGCCAATTCGGCGCGGCGCGCGGTCCGCACTCTCGTCCTTCAGCGCCACGCCGCTGACCTGCCGCGCCAGCCCCTCGCGAACCAGCCAGGCGATCTTGAAGGCGGCCTCGTCGTAGCTCAACCCGGCGTGGTGGATGTTCGACACGCAATTGCGCTCGGCGTCGCTGCGGCCGGGCTTCGGCGCAAAGGTCAGATAGGCGCCGAGGCTGTCGGGCGCCGACAGGCCCGGCCGCTCGCCGATCAGCATCAGGGCCATGCGCGCGCCGAGAAGGGCGCCGATCTCGTCGCCGAGCGCGACGCGCGCGCCTGAGGCGACGACGGCATGGTCGATCGCGACGTCGTCTCCTTCCGCAAGCAGCGGCAGCAGGCGACTCACCAGGGCCGCCGCATGGGCGTGGACCGCCGCCGCGGACAGGCCGTCGCCGATCACGAGCGCGAGCCGGCACGGCGCCGGGGCCGCTTGTGCCAGAACCCCGGCCGAGCCGGCGTCGAGCCGCCGTCCCAGATCCGGCCGCCGCAGATAGTCCTTGCGATCGACCGCCTGGCTCCTCACCTCGGTGACGGCAAGTCCCAGCGCGCCGAGATCGGCGGCCAGACGCGGCGCATCGAAGGCGGCATGCACGGCATCGCGGGCGCGGGCATGATCGAGCGTGAAATCGAGCAGCGCCTTGGTCGGCACGCTCGCGCCGCTACGCCCGATCGCGACCCGCGCCGGCGTGAACGCCCGCAGATCGAGGGTCGGACGGCGCGGCAGGGCCGGATCAGACATGTCGCGTCATTCGGCGGGAACGGCGGCCTCGCGCAGCCGGATCGAGTAGTTCGAGGCGTTCTGCCTGCCGCTCGATGCCGCGCGCGCAAAGGTGATGAGGTGGTGCGCGATCAGGGTGCATCCGATCAGGCCTTCGAGATCGCCGCGCCTGATGCGCCCCCACGCGAACTTCCAGAACACGCGCTTGTAGTCGCCGAGCACGCCGACCTTCCAGAAGATGTTGCGCAGCATGACCAGGCCGCGCCTGATGTTGGGCCAGGTCTTCATCTCGTCCGGTACCGGCATCTTCATGCGGTGCACATAGACGTTGTCGCACTGATGCTGGTAGCGCGCATAGACCTTCTCGGGCTCGTAGGCGACGCCCATGGCATGCTTCCAGGACGCCACGACATCGTCGTAGGGCAACAGGAAATCGACGTTGGAATCGCGGCCGTCGTCGTGAACGAGGCGCCCCTCGCGCTCCAGCCGGTCCCACAGCGGCGTCTTCGGCAGCGCCTGGAGCAGGTTGATCGTGAGCAGCGGAATCCGGGACTCCTCGACGAAGCCGAGCAGCGCCTCCGCCGTATTCGGCTTGTCGGTGTCGAGCCCCATGATGATGCCGGACACCACCTCCATGCCGTAGGAGTTGATGGTGCGCACGCCCTCCAGGATCGGGACCATCATGTTGTGGTCCTTCTGCATCGCCTTCAGCGCTTCGGGATCCGGTGTCTCGATGCCGCAGAAGATGGTGATGAAATAGGCCTCGCGCATCTTCTCGAGGATCTCGGGCCGCTTGGCGATGTTGAGCGTCGCCTCGCAGGCAAGCCGCACCACGTAGCCGGTCCGCTTCTGCCATTCGATCAGATGCGGCAACAGATCCATCGCCGCCTTGCGGTTGCCGATGAAATTGTCATCGACGAAATAGACCGTGTCGGTCATGCCGCATTCGCGCAGGCGGTCGAGCTCGGCGATGATCTGCTCCGGCGACTTGATGCGCGGGTTGCGGCCGTAAAGGCCGGGAATGTCGCAGAACTCGCACTGATAGGGACAGCCGCTGGAATACTGGATGCTGCCGAGGAAATATTTCTTCACCTCGGCGAGCTCGTAGGCCGGGATCGGAAACTCCGTCATCGGCACGCGATCCTTGGTGGTCAGCACCACTTGGACCTCGGGACGCGAGGTGTCGCGCGACAGGATCTCGATCAGCTGGTTGGTGGCATCGCCGAGCTCACCGACATGGAGATAGTCGAACGACGGATAATAGTCGGGACAGGCGCTGACGGACGGACCGCCGAGCGCGACCGGCAGATCGAATTCATGCGCGCGGCGGCAGATGTCGTTCATCTGCTGGCGCTGGATGTGCATGCCGCTGACGAAGACGGCTTCCGCCCATTCGAACTCTTCCCCGGTCGCACGACGCAGGTTCTCGTCGACGAATTTGACCTGCCACTCCTGCGGCAGATAGGCCGCGAGCAGCAAAAGCCCCTGCGGCGGCATGAAGGCGCGGACGCCATCGGTCAGGGGATAGGAATGCTCGAACGTGCCGAACGACGAGGTGTAGCGCGGAAACACACAGAGAATCCGCCGGGACGTTCCGTTACTTTCAGCTCGCATCAAAGCTCCCCCGCCACACTCGATCTGGTTGCGGAAATTGCCAGCCAGACACATAGCGTAATGCTGTCACCGGAATTTCTCAATATTGTGGCGTGACCATAATCCCGGGAGGCGCAGATAGTTTCCTGAAGGAAAATTTGGCGCCTCAGGCGATCAGCCGCGAGGCAAAATCGGGCAGCAGGCCTGCATCGCCGGCCAGACGGAAATCGGCGCCCGCAAGGCCCGACCGCACGAGCCAGTCGTCGAATTCCGGGGCACGGCGCAGACCGAAGACGTCTCGGACATAGAGCGCGTCGTGAAAGGACGTCGACTGGTAGTTCAGCATGACGTCGTCGGCACCAGGGATGCCCATGATGAAGGTGACGCCGGCGGCGGCGAGCAGCGTCAGCAGATTGTCCATGTCGTCCTGGTCCGCCTCGGCGTGATTGGTGTAGCAGATGTCGATTCCGAGCGGCAGGCCGAGCAATTTGCCGCAGAAATGGTCCTCCAGCCCGGCACGGATGATTTCCTTGCCGTCATAGAGATATTCCGGGCCGATGAAGCCGACCACGCTGTTGACCAGCAGCGGGGCAAAGGCGCGGGCGACCGCATAGGCGCGCGCCTCGCAGGTCTGCTGGTCGACGCCGTGATGGGCGCCCGCCGACAGCGCCGAGCCCTGGCCGGTCTCGAAATACATCAGGCTCTGCCCGACGGTGCCGCGCCGCTGCGACAACCCGGCCTCCTGTGCCTCCTTCAGGAGCGCCAGGTCGACGCCGAAACTGCGGTTGGCGGCCTCGGTGCCGGCGACCGACTGGAAGACCAGATCGACCGGCACGCCCTGCCCGATCAGCGACAGCGTCGTCGTGACATGGGTCAGCACGCAGCCTTGCGTCGGGATCTTCAGCCGCGTGATGATCTCGTCGAGCAACCGCAACAATTGCGCGATGACGGCCGGATCGTCACTGGCCGGGTTGATGCCGATGCAGGCATCGCCGGCGCCCAGCAGGATGCCATCGAGGATCGAGGCGGTGATGCCCCTGGCATCGTCGAACGGATGGTTGGGCTGCAGCCGCGTGCTCATCCGCCCCTTCAGGCCGATGGTGTTGCGGAAGGCTGTGACGACCTCGCATTTCCGCGCCGCCAGGATCAGATCCTGGTTGCGCATCAGCTTCGACACCGCGGCCGCCATCTCCGGCGTAATGCCGCCCGCCAGCTTGCGCAGGACCTCCGGCGTGGCGGCATCGGACAGCAGCCAGTCGCGGAAGCCGCCGACCGTCAGGGATGCCACCGGCGCGAAGGCCTTGGCGTCGTGGCTGTCGATGACGAGGCGGGTGACCTCGTCGGCCTCATAGGGGATCATGGCTTCCTGCAGGAACTGGCCGAGCGGAACGTCGGCCAGCGCCATCCGCGCCGCAATCATCTGCTCGGCGGTGTCGGCGGCGATCCCGGCCAGCCGGTCGCCGGAGCGCGGCGGTGTCGCCTTGGCAAGGAGATCGCGCAGGTCCGGGAAGGTGTGGGTCGTGGCGTCGATGGTGTGGCGGTAGACCAAGGGCCTCTCCGGGGTGCGTCGGCCGGTGGCCGAGTCCAAAGCGATCTGAAGGCGATCCCGATCTCAGGAATACGCGCTTGGCGGCCGGCATGCACGCCAACCTTTTGGGGCACCCCCGCGAATTGACGGAGCGATTTTCCGGAAACCGATCAAACACAGGCAACCAGCTGAAATCCTTTGTCATTCCGCCAAACCGGCGTCCCTCCCCGCCGCTCCCGCGTTAACGCCGCGTCCATCTTCGTTCTGCATAGTTTTGCATTAAATTCGAACGACCCCCGCTCACCGGCCGCTTCAGGCCATTCCGGGCCCCTGAACATCATGACATCAGACCGATCTGGGAATGCCGCCAAGCTGGCCGGCCGTTTCACGCTTGCCGCCAAGCTCTATGCGATCTTCGCGCTGTTCGCGCTGCTCACGGCGGCGATGGCGATGCTGTCCGACTACAACAGCCGCCGCGGCGCCGACCTGACCAGCGCGATCGAGACGGCGAACGCCGCCGCGCTGAACGTCGAGCGCGTCAACTCGCTGGTCTATGCGGTGGTCATGGAATCCCGCGGCGTCTACATGTCGACCGAGCCCGCCGTGGTGAAGAAATACGGCGAGGGCCTGCTCAAGTTCAACGCGCAGATCCTGGACGTCGTGAAGCGCTGGGAGACCATCGTCAAGGCCGACGATGCCGAGCAGTTCGCCACCTTCAAGAAGCGCATCGAGCAGTTCGTCGAGTTCCGCAAGGAGCTGGTGCGACGCGGCGTCGAGATCAACGCGGCCGCGGGCCGGGAATGGGGCGACAACGATGCCAACCGCGCGGTGCGCTCGGCGCTGAACAAGGACCTCGAGGCGCTGTCCAAGGTCTATGCCGGACGCGCCAAGCAGATCGCGCGCGAGACGGAGACCAATCGCACCCTGTCCTTCGTGCTGACCTGCCTCGGCGGCGTGGCGCTGGCCCTGGTCGTGATCGGCATCATCATCATCGCCCGCTCGGTCGCCCGCCCGCTCGCCACGATCACCGCAACCATCAAGCAGGTCGCCGACGGCGCCGAGAATGTCGTGGTGCCGCACTCCGACCGCGCCGACGAGATCGGCGCGCTCGCGCGCGCGATCCAGGTGTTCCAGGAGGCGATGGGCCGCAACCGCAACCTCGCCTCCGAGGTCTCGCAGGGCTCCGCCGCGCGCGAGGAGCGCGCCCGCCACATCGAGCAATCCGTCGAGGAATTTCGCGGGGCGATCGGCGCGGTCATGCGCGGCCTCAGCGACAACGCCTCCACCATGCGCAAGACCGCGCAGACCATCACCCGCGTCACCGCGGACGCCTCCAGCCGTGCCGGCACGGCGGCGAACGCCACCGAGCAGGCCTCGCACAACGTCACGGCGGTGGCAGGCGCGGCCGAGGAGCTGTCGGCCTCGGTGGTGGAGATCGGCCGCCAGGTGCGGCAGAGCGCCGGCGCGGTCGAGCAGACCGGCCAGCGCACCGAGAAGTCGATCTCCGAGATCGAGAGCCTTGCCGCAGCCACGCAGCGCATCGACGGCGTGCTGAACCTGATCCAGGCCATCGCCGAGCAGACCAATCTGCTGGCGCTCAACGCCACCATCGAAGCCGCGCGCGCCGGCGAAGCCGGTCGCGGCTTTGCCGTGGTCGCCCACGAAGTGAAGGCGCTCGCGGGCCAGACCGCCAAGGCCACCGCGGAGATCAGCGAGAACGTCGCGATGATTCAGGCCTCGACCCGCAACGCGGTCGATGCCGTGCGCGAGATCGGCGGCGCGGTGCGCGAGATCAACGAGGTCACCTCCGCGATCGCCGGCGCCATCGGCCAGCAGGACGCCGCCACGCGCGAGATCTCGTCCAACGCGCAAAGTGCAGCGCAAGGCAACGAGACGCTGGTCGCCAACATCACCTCGCTGCGCGATGCCATCGGCGAGACCGATACGGCAGCCTCCTCCGTGCTGACCGCGGCGGGGAGCCTGACCGAAACCGCGGACACGCTGTCGCGGGAAGTGGAGAAGTTCTTCCAGAACTTGCGGTCGGGAGCCGCAGACGGCCGTATCGCCAAGGCGGGATGATCAAGGCGGGATGACCGCGCGTCCGCCACGTCGAACACCATCGCCGAAAACGGCCAACCAGCTCGCCGTCACTTGCCGTCGAGGAAAGCGCGCACCTTGCTCACGGTCTGCGCCGGCTGCTCTTCCATGATCCAATGTCCGGAGCCGGTGATGATGCCGCCATCGACTTTGGTGCCGACCTCGCGCATGATCGCGACCTGCTGATCGCCAAAGGACTTTTCGGCGCCGAGGGCGAGGATCGGCATGTTCAACTTGTTCGCGGCGAAAACCTTGTTGTCCTTGGCGTCCTGCCCGAACGCCGCGAACTGCTCGAAGGCGTAATGCATGTTGCCAGGCCGTGCGTAGAGCTTCGCATAATGGTTGCGCGTCGCCTCGTCGATGGCCTTGGGATCGGCCGACAGGTCGTTGTAGAACCGGTCGAGATAGATGCGCTCGCGGCCCTTGACCAGGCGATCGACGTCGGGGCCGCGGAAGTTGAAATGCCACAGCATGGGGCTTTTCAGGATTTCGTCCCAGGGACCGATGCCCGGCAGCGGCGCGTCGATGACGACCCATTTGGTGATGCGATCGGGATATTGCGCCGCGAGCGCATAGCCCACCATGTTGCCGATGTCGTGCGTCACCAGATCGGCCTTCTGGACGTTGAGCTTGTCCATGACCATGGCGATGTCGACGCCCTGGTTTTTCTTGTCGTAGTCCCCCGCGGGTTGCGACGAAAGCCCCATCCCGCGCAGGTCGGGAACGATCACGGTGTGGTCCTTGTAGAGCGCCTTGGCGAGCGGCGCCCACATGTCGCCGGTATCGCCGAAGCCATGCAGGAGCACGACTGCCGGTCCCTTTCCGCCGACGCGGACATGCAGGGTGACACCATTGACCGAAATGCGTTCGATCCTGAAAGCCGCGGGAAAGGGCTCGACGGCTGCAAGAGCCGATGGGCCGCTACAGATCATCAACAAGGTCAGGAGAGAGACAAGAACGGCCGCGATGGATCGCGCGCCGGACGACCGGCCGGCTGGGGCAGAACTGTGCATTGTCGAGTTGCTCGCTGATATGCCGAGCGCAACAACGTCGGCAGTGCCTGCATCACATTAGTCGCCCCACCATAAAGCACCATGCTACCTTTGCACAACTGCTCCTGAGGCTCAGCTCGCCAGCTTCTTCTCTTTTGCGAATGGGCTGAGGCACTCCGCCTCATTCGTGAGGCGGCGGCGTCTGGTTGAGGAGCTGCGACACGGCTGTCACGACTTGCGCTGGTGCGAATGGCTTTTGCAAAAGCATGCTGTTCGGCACACCTTGCGAAGGCCAATGATCGGCACCTGCTCCGGTCATGTAGATCACCGGCATATCGGGATTGAGCTCTCTGGCGCGTTTCGCAACGTCCCATCCCGTGAGCGCGCCTTGAAGATGAATGTCCGTGACCAGCGCACGGTAATTGTTCTCGTCGCCTTGGAGCAGGGTCACAGCCTCTTCCCCCGATGAGGCAACCTCGCTTTCAAAGCCACCCTCGGAAAGCGCGCCCTGAACCAAATCTTGAATGAGGAAGTCGTCCTCAACGACGAGAATTACCAAGACAGGACCCTGCACGCTTCAACCCTCCAGCCGCCACCACGCGGGCGTTAAGTCCAAAAGTGAACATTTGTTCCCGTGAGGCAAGGCATTATTGGTTAGCCCGAACCAGTTCGCCGCAACCGCAGTGGCAGCTTGGCAGCCCTTTCAATCACGAGATGAACGACGCGGCGCTTCACGCGCGGCGCGCAATGCAGCCTCGACCCGCCGGCGCGCGCCGTGCATTGCATTCACATCCAAGCGCGGACGGTGGACGCTGACGTCCCTAGCCCATCACCCCGCCGCGCTTGATCAGCTCCTTCCCCACCGCCGCCAGATGAACCTGGTCCGGTCCGTCGCCGATGCGGATGAAACGTGCGTAGACATAGGCGCGGGCCAGGAACGTATCCTGCGAGACGCCGGCGGCGCCGTGGATCTGGATGGCGCGGTCGATGACGCGGGCGGCCATGCCGGGCACCACGATCTTGGCCGCCGCGATCAGGTCGCGCGCGGCCTTGTTGCCCTCGTGGTCCATCTTGTCGGCGGCCTGAAGCGTGAGCAACCGTGCCTGCGCGATCTCGCAGAAGGAGTTGGCGATGTCCTCGCGCACCGAGCCCTGCTCGGCGAGCGGCTTGCCGAAGGCCACGCGGGAGACGGCGCGCCGGCACATCAATTCGAGCGCGCGCTGGGCGCAGCCGATCAACCGCATGCAATGGTGGATGCGGCCGGGGCCGAGCCTCCCCTGCGCGATCTCGAAGCCGCGTCCCTCGCCGAGCAGGATGTTCTCGACGGGCACGCGGACGTTCTCGTAGACGATCTCGGGATGGCCGCTGGGGGCGTCATCATAGCCATAGGTGAGCATGTCTCTGATGATGCGGACGCCCGGCGTGTTTCTGGGCACCAGGATCATGGATTGCTGGCGGTGGCGGTCGGGATCGTCAGGCGCGGTCTTGCCCATCACGATCAGGATCTCGCAATCCTCGTTCATCGCGCCTGATGTGAACCATTTGCGGCCGTTGATGACGTAGTCGTCCCCGTCGCGCGTGATGGCGCACTGGATGTTGGTGGCATCGCTGGAGGCGACCTGCGGCTCGGTCATCGAGAAGCCGGAGCGGATCCGCCCCTCCAGCAGCGGCTTCAGCCAACGCTCCTGCTGCGCATTGGTGGCGTAGTTGGCGAGCACCTCCATGTTGCCGACGTCGGGCGCGGAGCAGTTGAAGACCTCGGGCGCCCACAGGATGCGGCCCATGATCTCCTTCACGGGGGCATATTCGAGATTGGTCAGACCCGGTCCGTGCTCGCCGGAGAGAAACAGATTCCACAGCCCCTGCTCCCGCGCCAGCCGCTTCAGGTCCTGCAGCACCGGCGGCGTCTTGTAGCGCGAAGCTTCCGGCTTCACCTGCTCGTAATAGAGCTCCTCGACCGGCTCGACATGCGCTTGCATGAAGCGCCGAACGCGCTCCTGCAGCTCCAGCGAACGGGCGGAGTGTTGGAAGTCCATTTTAATCCTCCGCTCGCCGACCATCGCGCCGGTGTCATAGGGTGGGCAAAGCGAAGCGTGCCCACGATCTCTTTCGATCATAATTGATAGGTGGTGGGCACGGCGCAAGGGCGCCTTTGCCCACCCTACGATTCCGAGCTCGCGGAGAGAGCCCACTCACCCGGTTTGCTCGCCCCCTCACGTCCCTTTCAACAGCTCGCTCGCGACCACCCAGTCGTTGCCGTCGAATTGCAGCATGTAACCGTCCTTGATCGGACGGAAATCCTGCGGCGTGGTGTTGAGGGTGATGCCGGGCATCAGCAGCGACAGCGGCACGTTCTTGAGGTTCGCGGCCTGCGCCATGATGTTCTCGCGCGTCAGATTGTCCTTGCACTGCTTGAGCAGCACCACCAGCGCCTCGGCGACGGTGTAGCCGTAGAGGCCGGCAACGTTGTTGACGTCGGCATTGGGCAGGCGCTTCTTCATGAAGTCGATATAGGCCGTCATCGCCGGATCGTTCTTCGGCTGCTCGACGAAGGGCTTGAGGGAGCCGAGCGAGAGCACGCCCTTGCCGGCGTCGAGGCCCGCCGGCACCATCACGGTCGCCTTGTTGGCGCAGCCGCTGGCGAGGAAGCGCGTCGGCTGCCAGCCGACCTCGTGCGCTTTCCGGATCGCCTGCGCGCAGGCGCGCGGCGTCACCGAATAGATCATGAAGACGTCGGCCTTGGTGTTCGCCAGCGTCAGCACCTGGGAATCGACCGTGGGATCGGCGACCTCGAAGCTCGAGGCCATCGCGATCGCCTTGTCGGCGTCGGCGCCGAGCGCTTCCTTGACCCCGCGAAGATATTCCTTGCCGGCGTCATCGTTCTGATAGAGCACCGCGAAGCGCGCATTCGGGTTCTTGGCGCGGGCATAGGCGACGTCGATGGCGGCCTCGCTGGTGTAGTTCGGCGCCCAGGGCAGCGCCATCGACCAGGGCATGTTGGCTGGATCGTTCCACTTCGATGCAGAACTGATCAGGAAGAGCTGCGGCACCTTGTTGCTGTTCAGATATTTTGCGATCGCCGAGCTCGGCGCCGTGCCCATGGTCGCGAAGATGAAGGCGACGCCGTCGCCTTCGACGAGGCGCCGCGCGGCCTCCATCGTCTTCGGCGGCGAGAACGCGTCATCCAGCGAGATCAGATTGAGCTTGCGGCCGTTCACGCCACCCTTCTCGTTGACCTCGTCGAAATAGGCCGCGATCACCTTGCCGGTGATGCTGAGCGGCGAGGCCGGCCCGCTATAGGGCATGGTGTTGCCAATCTTGATCTCGGTATCGCTGACTCCAGGACCGTAGGATTTTTGCGCGGAGACTGGCGTGGACAGGCAGGCGGCAGCGATCGCTGCGGCCAGGGCCAAGGCGGCTTTCATGGTTTCTCCCGGTGATCATCGTCCGCGCGGGGCGACCGCGCGACGTGCTGCTTTTTGTCAGCACGTCAGATCAGCGGAGTTCCGCAAGATGGTCTTGCGTCGAGTTGCTGATGGCCTAGCCGCGCCGCTTTAAGCTGAAGCCCAAGCTGATCCAGCCGGCTCCGGCCATGATCAGGTCGAGGCCGAGGAACAGACCGAGGATGTAGACGCTGTTCACCGGCCAGCGCGCGACGATCAGAAGGCCCAGCAGCAGCGTGATGGCGCCCGACAGTGCCACCCACACCCACGGGCTTTCACGCTTCATGTTGAAGGCGAGAAACAGCCTGACGGCGCCCGACGCGATCAGCGAGGCGCCGAGAAACAGCGTCAGCAGAACGGCGGCGAACAGCGGATTCGCGAAGGTGAGGAATCCCGCGACGACGTAGAGCACGCCGAGCAAGGCCCAGACCAGGAACTTGCCCCAGCTCTTCATCTGGAATGCGCCGATCATTTCGGCGGCGCCGGCGACGATCATCATCGCTCCGACCACGATCACGCTCGCCACCGTCGCCATCACCACGCTGCCGAGCGCAACGAAGCCGGCGATGAGATAGACGAAGCCGAGCGCGACGATCCAGCCCCATTTGGCATGCAAGGCCGCAATGCCGGAGCCGAGGCTGGCATGGTGAGACGTATCCGAAGCACTTGTCATGGCGGCCACTCCTGCATGCGAGACCCGGAACGCAGCCGAGAACAGCATCCGCCGCTCCGGGACGAGCGCCAGCAGAGCAGCACCCGGCGGCGGCAACATTGACGCAAGTCAAGCCCGATCGCGAGCTTACGCCGGCGCGCGCCCCAGCATCGTGACGGCGGCGTCGAAAACGATGGAGATCGCGATAAATTGAAGGCCCCGAACAGGCGAGCGCGCTTGCGGCCTCTCAGCGGGAACGCTCTGCCGCTTCGTACAGGTCCAGAACCGCCTGCGCCCATTCGGCCGGGCGCTCCTGCGGCAAATTATGACCGGCATTTGTGACGACACGCCGCTCGAAGGGGCCCCCGAACTTGCGCGCGTGATGGGCGGTGCCGGGATTGACGCCGTCGCTGTCGCCGTCGATCGCGATGGTCGGAACGCGGATCGGCGGTTGGCTTGCGAGCTTCGCCTCGATTCCCGCATAGGCAGGGTCGCCCTCGACCAGCGCGTAGCGGTGGCGGTAGGAGTGGATCACGACGTCGACGAAGTCAGGATTGTCGAACGACGCCGCGCTCCGTTCGAACGTCGCGTCGTCGAACGCCCATTTCGGCGACCACATCGCCCAGAGCTGGCGGGCAAAGCCGCGCCGGTTGCGCTCCAACGCGCGGCGGCCGCGCTCGTTGTGGAAGAGATATTGATACCAGAGCGCAGCCTCCTCCGGCGGCGAGGCCGGCTCCATGGCGCGGGCGATGTTCTGGATGTTGTAGGAATTGCCGGAGACGAGCCCGACCACGCGCTCCGGATGGAGCACCGAGACCACGCAGGCCGCGCGGCCGCCCCAATCATAGCCGCCGACGACGGCACGCCCGATGCCGAGCGCGTCCATGAAGGCCAGCAGATCGGCCCCGAGCGCCGCCTGCTCGCCGGAGCGCGGCGTGTCGGCGAAGCGAAACCGCGTCGGGCCATAGCCGCGCAGCCAGGGCACCAGAACGCGCGCGCCGGCTCGTGCCATGATCGGCGCGGTCTCCGCATAGGCGTTCACGTCATAGGGAAAGCCGTGCCCCATGATGCAGGGCCAGCCGTCGGGCGCGCCATATTCGCGATAGGAGATGTCGAGGACGTCCGTGGCGATCGTTTTTTCTTGCATGATGATTCACGGAGTTGAAGGGCCGTAGCCCGGATGAGCGCGGCGACATACGGGATTCCTGCACCACCGGCCCCGGACATCGCTTCGCTCATCCGGGCTACGAAGGGACTTACCGCTGCGGTCCCGACAGCGAGATGTCGCGCTCGGCGCGGAACACGTTGCTGTAGAGATTGGCGATCCATTGCCGGCCGATCTCGGTCTTGTTCAGATAGCCGATCTCGGTCTGGATGTGCGGTGCAACGCTATTCCAATAGAACTGTGGATAGCGGTTCACGATGTCGGCCGGCGAATCGTAGCCGAGCTGGCGATTGATGCCTACCTCCTCGAACTCGTAATAGAGCGCGTTGGCCTTGCGCAGATAGTTGGGATCGCCGAGCTGACCGATGAAATCGGCGGCGCGCAGGATCGAGGCTTCGTCGTCGTAGTCCTGGCCCTGCTGCGCGGGAAACCGCGTGCCCTCGATGGCGCGGGCGATGCGTTCAGGATCGAGTCCGGGAATATGCCGCAGCCGCCGCGTCACATACAGCTTCGAGCGATCGACGTGATACATCATCAGGCTCGCGTCCGATGCACCGCGCGGTAGTGAGATCTTGGTGTTGGCCGCGTCGATGACGAAGCCGTCGGAGTCATCCTCCTCGAACAGCCCGCGCACATAGCCGATGTCGTGGGCGAGGCAGGCGATCAGGACATGGACATAATCCGCGGCCGACAGATGCGTGTGAAGACTCCGGCCGCTGAGGATGGAATGACCGGCCAGCGTCACCAGCATCGTGTGCTCGATGTTGTGATAGAGCGCATCGCTGTTGCCGATGCATTCCATCGCGGTCCGGGTCGCGCTCTCGACGATGCTTGCGGAGGTCTCGTCGTACCGGCGACGCATGAACGTACCGAGCAACTTCTCCAGAGATTCGGCTGCCAGCCTCGGTAACGTCATCATGGATGCAATCCCGTCCGCCGCTGGCGTCCCATGCCATCTCCCGACGTCTCATTCTTGTGCTCGACGCAGGGACCAGCATAGCCCATCTTGGGCCGGCTGACCAAATTCCGCATCTAAATTTCGCAAATATGTTACATTGCCGCTGCGCAACATTTCGGTTGCAGTCACGGCTCGCCACACCCTGGAGGCGATCACGCAGGAAGGCCTCGGCCCGACGGCCGCTTCACGGGGCGGACAGGATGTCGGCACCGTCCGCCGAGCGCGACAGACTTCTGGCCAGATAGAACAACTCGACCAGCTTGCCGCGTTTGCCGGCCAGCGAGAAGATGTATTCGGGCGTTTCCGCCTCGATTTCCGCGATCGCCACCTTGGCGATGCGATCGATACGGCTCGAGCCGTGCTCCCAAACGAAGCCGACACCGAGCCGATTGGCGACCGCCTCCAGCATTCCCTCGCGCGTGTTGACGACGATCGCCGGAGTGGCGCGCAGATTGACGGCGCGAAACGCCCTGTCCACGACGCGCTGGGTCGCGGAATCCCGGGTCCGAAACACCAGCGGATATTGCATCAGGCTGAGGGCGGACACGCGGGATTCCCGGCTGAGGTCGTGAAAGGGATGGCAGATCGCAACGACGCGCTGCTGCACGCAGGGCTCGCGACGGAAGCGGTTGTCCTGCGGCACCTCCGGCAGCACGGCGACGTCGACGCGCTGGTCGACCACCGCCGCCATGATCGTCGACCAGCTCCCGATCTCGATGTTGATCCGGATTTTCGGATACAGATTGCGGAACGCCGCGATCAGCGCCATGCCCGGCATGGCGTTGCCGAGCCCGATGCGAATCTCGCCCCCCGTCAGCTCGTCGCGCTGCGCCAGGATGGCCATCGCATCCGCCTCGATCGCCTGCATGCGGCTCGTTGCAGCATAGAGCCTCCTGCACAACGGCGTCGCGATCAGGCTCTGTCCGTGCCGATCGAACAGGGCAACGGCGAACGCGGCCTCGAGGTCGCGCACCAGTTGCGCAACGGCGGGCTGCGACACGCCCAACTTCCTGGCCGCGGCGGCAAAGCTGCCGGTGTCGAACACCGCATTGACCGCCCGGACACGCGACGACGTCAACGCCACGACAACGACTCCACGACCGATATCCCGGCCTCACGGGCCGGCAAAAGCAAAGCCTGGGATCAGCATAGGCAATGCCATTGACTGTTATGTGAATGTCAGATGCCGTCCCTACTCCTCGTGCGCCGCAACAGGCAGCAGGGGACCAGCGCGAATGGCGCAAATCGAGCTTTCCGCAATCCGCAAATCCTTCGACGCGACCGACGTCCTGAAAGGCATCGATTTCCGGATCGAGGACGGCGAGTTCATCTCGCTGGTCGGTCCTTCCGGCTGCGGCAAGTCGACCCTGCTCCGCATCATTGCCGGGCTCGAGCCGCAGAATTCCGGGCAAATCCACATCGACGGCCGCCCCGTAGACGGCATTCGCCCGAGCGCGCGCAATCTGGCAATGGTATTCCAGTCCTATGCGCTCTATCCGCATTTGAGTACCTTCGACAACATTGCGGTGCCGTTGCGGATGCGGCGCCTCTCCGCGATCGAACGGTTGCCGCTGCTCGGCCCGCTGCTGCCGGGCCGGCGCGCCAAGGAACGGGGCATCCGCGCCGACATCGAGACCATCGCCGAGCAGCTCGACATCGCGCCGTTGCTGCGGCGCAAGCCCGGACAATTGTCCGGCGGGCAGCGGCAACGCGTCGCGGTCGGACGCGCCATGGTGCGCGAGCCCGTCGCCTTCCTGTTCGACGAACCGCTCTCCAATCTCGACGCGAAGCTGCGCGTCCACATGCGCGCCGAGCTCGCCGAGCTGCATCGCCGCCTCAAGGCGACGTTCGTCTACGTCACGCACGACCAGGCCGAGGCGATGACCATGTCGAGCCGGATCGCCGTCATGATGGGCGGTGAGCTGATCCAGGCCGGCACGCCCGCGGAGATCTACAACGACCCCGGCGACATCCGTGTCGCCGAGTTCATCGGCAGCCCGAAGATCAACATCCTGCCCGGCCGCATCAGGAAGGACGGCGGAATCGATGTGCTGGGGACTGCCCTGCGACTTGCGTGCGGCGCGACCGCGGGCGAATGCTGCGTCGGCGTGCGCCCGGAGCGGATCGAACTCGGCACGGGGCCGTTCTCCGGTAGCGTCGTCCATCTCGAAAACCTCGGCGCAGAGGCGTTCGTGCACCTTGCGATCGGAGACGCCGGGTTGCGGCTGATCGCACGCCTCGCCGACGTCAGGCACTTGCCCGCGATGGGCAGTCCCGCAGCCTTCGGCTTCGCGCCCGACGCCGTGCGGGTCTTCGATCCGGCCGGAAAGCGCATTCCGCTGAGAGTGGAGCTGTCCGAGCGCATCCGAGAGCCCGCCCATGTCTGACGGCTCGATGACGATCGACGCGGCTGTCGTTCCCGCCCGCGCCGCAAGGCGCAGCCTGCCGGCTCATGGCAGCCGGCGCACATACGCCGCTTACGCCCTGGTGGCGCCGGCCGCCGCACTCATGCTGGTCATGTTGCTCGGTCCGCTCGCCGGCGTGATCGCCCTCTCCTTCACCGACTATCAGCTCGGCGCGCCGCATTTCTCCTGGATCGGACTCACCAACTATCAGGACCTGTTCGCCGACAAGGTGTTCTGGACCGCACTGCGCAACACGCTGACCTATGTCGTGATCGTGGTGCCCGGCGCCGTGATCGCAGGCCTTGCGATCGCGCTTTTGATCCGGAGCGGTACCAGCCTGCGCAGCCTCTACCGGACGATTTATTTTCTGCCGGTCATGGCGACCCTGATCGCCATGGCGGTGGTGTGGGAATTCATGCTGCATCCGCAATTCGGCCTGGTGAACGGGCTGTTGCGCAACGCGGGCCTGCCGGCCTTCGCCTGGCTGCAGGACCGCAGCACCGCCCTTTATGCGCTGTGCGCGATCGGCATCTGGCAGGCTGTCGGCTTCAACATGGTGCTGTTCCTCGCCGGCCTCGTCTCGATCCCCAAGCAGCTGTACGAAGCGGCCGAAATCGACGGTGCGTCGAGCGGCTGGGCTCGCTTCCGCCTCGTGACATGGCCGATGCTCGGTCCGGTCACGACCTTCGTCGTCGTCATCTCCGGCATCCGCTCCTTCCAGGTGTTCGACACCGTGCACGTGCTGACCAAGGGCGGCCCGTCGAAATCCACCGAGGTGCTGATCCACACCATGTACACGGAAGGCTTCGAGTTCTTCCGTTCCGGCTACGCCGCGGCGATCACGGTCGTCTTCCTGGTCTTCGTTCTCGCACTCACGCTGATCAAGTCGAGGCTCGCCGATCGCGGCGTGCATTACACATGAGCAACACACATTCCTCCCCGTTGCAGGCAGGGCAATCGCATATGGATTTCACTGGGATCGCGGGCTTGCTCCGCCTCTCCCGCTTGCGGGAGAGGCCGACGCGCTCGCAGAGCGCGGCGGGTGAGGGTTCTCTCCACCCGGGGACATCCTCCGCAATTCCTGGCAATCCCGATGCGGAGACAGCCCCCACCCCAGCCCTCCCCCGCAAGCGGGAGAGGGAGCCGACTGCCATTGCCGCCGCATCCGGCACACCATATGCGATGGCCCTGCCGTTGCACGCGGTCCTCCGTCACGTACTGCTGATCGCGGGCGCCGCGATCATGCTCGCGCCTTTCATCTGGATGATCTCGACCGCATCCAAGCCGCAGACCGAGGTCTTCTCCAGCGAGTTGCACCTGATCCCGCAACAGTTCGCGCTGTGGGACAATTTGCGCGAGGCGTTCGCCAAGGCCAATCTGCTGCGCTTCCTGCTCAACGGCGTCATCGTCACGGTCTCGATCTTCGTGCTGCAGGTGATGGTGGCGCTGCCGGCGGCCTATGCGCTCGCAAAACTTCGCTTTCTCGGCCGCGAAACGCTGTTCGCGCTGGTGCTGTTCGGGATCCTGATCCCGCCGCAGGCGACCGCGATCCCGGTCTTCCTGCTGCTGCACGAGGTCGGCCTGCTCGACAGCTATGCCGCGCTCGTCCTGCCCTTCACGATCTCGGTCTTCGGCATCTTCCTGATGCGCCAGTTCTTCAAGACCGTGCCGGACGATCTCGTCGATGCGGCCCGCATGGACGGCATCTCCGAATTCGGCATCGTCTGGCGCGTGATGCTGCCGGCCGCGATCCCGGCCGTGACCGCCTTCGGTATCTTCTCGGTGGTTGCGCATTGGAACGACTATTTCTGGCCGTTGATCGTGCTCAACAGCGAGCAGCTGCGTACGCCGCCGCTCGCGGTCGCCCATTTCCGCAACAACGAGGCCGGCACCAGCTACGGCCCGCTGATGGCCGCGGCGATGGTGATCATCGCCCCGCTCGTGATCGCTTTCCTCTTTGCCCAGCGCCGCTTCATCGAGGGCATCACCCTCACCGGGATCAAGTAACCACGTCACCTCAAACAGGAGTCTATCCATGCTGAAGTCCATCATCGCCGCGGCGGCTCTGTCGCTCGCGGCCGGCTCTGCGCTCGCGCAGACCAAGACCGAGATCGTGATGCAGTATCCCTATCCGGAGCTGTTCACCGAGACCCACAAGCGCATCGCCGAGGAGTTCGCCAAGGTGCACCCGGAGATCAAGGTCACCATGCGCGCGCCTTACGAATCCTACGAGGACGCCACCCAGAAGGTGCTGCGCGAAGCCGTCACCAATCAGATGCCCGACGTGTCCTTCCAGGGCCTGAACCGCATCCGCGTCCTGGTCGACAAGAACATCCCGGCCGAGCTCGGCGGCTACATCGGCGCCGAAAAGGATTTCGACAAGCAGGGCTTCCACCAGGCGATGTATGACATCGGCACCGCCGGCGGCAAGGTCTACGCCCTCCCGTTCGCGATCTCGCTGCCGATCGTCTACGTCAATCTCGACCTCGTGAAGCAGGCCGGCGGCGACTTGAACAATTTGCCGAAGAGCTGGGACGAGCTGATCGCGATGGCCAAGAAGGTCAAGGCGCTCGGCAACGACACCAACGGCGTCACCTATGCCTGGGACATCACCGGCAACTGGCTGTGGCAAGCCCCGGTCTTCGCGCGCGGCGGCACCATGCTCAATGCCGACGAGACCAAGGTCGCCTTCGACGGACCGGAAGGCAAGTTCGCCATCAACATGATCGCGCGGCTCGTCAACGAGGGCGGCATGCCCAATCTCGACCAGCCGTCGATGCGTGCGGCGTTCGCGGCCGGCAAGACCGGCTTTCACATCACCTCGACCTCGGACCTCAACAAGGTCACGCAGATGACCGGCGGCAAGTTCGCGTTGAAGACGATTCCATTCCCGGACGTGGCCTCCCCGACCGGCAGGTTGCCGGCCGGCGGCAATGTCGTGCTGATCCTCGCCAAGGACAAGGCCAAGCGCGACGCGGCCTGGGAAGCGGTGAAGTTCTGGACCGGCGCCAAGGGCGCCGCGATCATGGCGGAGACCACCGGCTACATGCCGCCCAACAAGGTCGCCAACGATGTCTATCTGAAGGACTTCTACGTCAAGAACCCCAACAACTACACCGCGGTCGGCCAGCTCCCGCTGCTCACCAAATGGTACGCCTTCCCCGGCGACAACGGCCTGAAGATCACCGACGTGATCAAGGATCACCTCAACTCGATCATCTCGGGCGCCCGCGCCAAGGAGCCCGAAGCCGTTCTCGCCGACATGACGGCGGATGTGCAGAAGCTGCTGCCGAAGACCACCGGCACAGCGCGCTGAGCATCACGACACATTCGCCAAACACGGGGCGCCACCCGGCGCCCCGTGCCGTACGAACGGAGGGAACGATGAAGCTGCTTCATCTGAGCGACATTCACCTGACGACACCAGGATCGACCATCGGCGGCCGCGATCCGCGCGCCAATTTCGAGCGGGCGCTGGCTCATGCCCTGAAGGATCACCACGACGCCGAGTTGATGGTGATCACCGGCGATCTCTCGGATTGGGGCGATGCCGCCGACTATCAATGGCTCAAGCAACGTCTCGACCAATATCCGCTGCCGGTCCGGCTCTGCATCGGCAACCATGATCGGCGTGCCGCCTTCCTGAGCGTCTTCCCCGATCTCGCTGACGACAACGGCTTCGTCCAGGGCGTCCACGACACCGCCGCCGGCCGCTGCCTGTTCCTCGACACCGCGCATCCGGACACGCATGCCGGCCGCTATTGCGACGATCGCCTCGGCTGGCTCGAGGCACGGCTTGCCGAGCATGACGGGCCGTTCCTGCTGTTCATGCACCACAACCCGATGCCGGTGCATCTCGCCCCCTTCGACCAGATCCGCCTGCTCGACGACGCACCGTTCCGGCGTCTCGTCGGCCGCAACCGGTCAAGGATCCGTCACGTCTTCTTCGGGCATTGTCACTTGCCTCTGGCCGGTTCGGTTGCGGGCGTTCCCGTCTCATCGCTGCGCGGCACCAATCATGCGAGCTATCCGCTGTTCTCCGAGACCAGGCTGCTGAGCGCGTCCGACCTGCCGCAATCCTATGGTGTGGTGTTTTTCGGCGAAGACTATGTGACCGTGCATATGGTGGAATACGGCTACGACGGTCCGATCCGCATCGAAGGGTCACCCGACTATCAGGCCTGGGATCGCGAGACCATGGTGCGGTGACCGGCGAGCGCCGACCGTTTGCAGGGCGTGCACTCATAAACCGGCGCTGCACTTTTTGGAGAGTCCGCTCCACTTCCATAGCGGCGCGTTGGCGTCCCTCACCTTAGGTCGGAGATGGGCAGCAGCAGACTTAATGGTCTGCAAACCCTAATCGTCAGAGAGCTGCCAGCTAACAGGTCCTCGTGCTACCTTAGGGCATGTCGCCGTTCAGCATTCGTTCCACCCTTATGCTCGTCCTCATCGTCGGGGGCACGTCCAGCATCTACGTGTTCCTCGGCCTCAACCTGATTATGGTGCTGATAGCGTTGGGCCTTGCCTGCCTTCTGTACGTCCCGTTCGCTAAGCGCTACGGGTGGGGCAATGAAGGGCGTCTCACAAGGCATCTCAGTCGTCCGCCGTTCGAAGACGAAAGCCGCAAAGCCAATTGATTGTGCTGGAATGAACTGGCTTATTGCTCTTGCATTCTTCGGCCTCTGTTGGTGGCGCGCGGCAAAAGCGCGCGAACGAGCTGCCGAATTGGCAGCCACTAAAATTGGCCGCTCACCTCTATATTGGGCGTCGAACGCACTCGTAGCTATTCTATTGGCCCTCGTGCTGTACATTGCCCATATTCACCATCACTCGCCCGTTCCGGCCTTCCTCTGGTTTGTCGCCCTGGCGATCATCGTGGCTTTACTCTTTCTGCGCCGCGCGTTGAAATGGCGCTACCCAGTTTAGGTAGACTACCGCAATTCTGCATTTTGTCATGGCGGACAACACGAGCAACATCCCAACGGGAAGGACCTATCTGGGGTTTGCCCTAGTTTGGACCGTCCTGCTTTTCTTAGTCTATCTGATTTGCATCGCTCGATTTGCTGCCGGTCGTTGGGAGATTGGTCTTCTCACACTATCTCTCGCCGCCTGCGGCTTTATTCGACACAGCGTGCGGCTCGGTAGACGCGCGAAGCGGGGCCTTGTTCGCAGGCGATAATGTCCGTTCAGGGTCCACTTGCAGACCTCGGCGGAACGGCTCCCAAGGTCAGCTACGGGCCGATTTTGTTGCAAAAGTCGGCTGCAATGGATTTGGCCGCTGGGCCTTTCGTTGAGCCGCGCTCTGAAGCGCTGGCCCTGACGCATTTTACGCAACTTCGACGCTACGCTACGCGATGCGCAGAGCCTGAGCCGGTGGCGGTCGTGCGACCAGCGATGCAAATCGCCTCAGATTCTGGGCGATGGCGGCTAGAACAAACTCATCCTGGGCACCTTGCGGGCCGCGCAATCGGAGCCGACCAAGCTTCAGGATGCGCTTCAAGTGTGCGAACCTCATCTCGATCTTCTTGCGCTGACGCCGAGAGAGCTCGAAGCCCTCGGTGCCAGCGAACGACCGGGCAACGTCTCGGGCATGCTCATGGATATCGCGCGGGATCTTGCGTGATGGTTCCTTTGGGCAGCACTGCGGCTTGAGCGGGCATACATCGCAGTCGAGCTTGCTTGCACGATACAGAAGGGTCTTGCCCTCGTGCACGGTACCGCTCGTCCCAAGCCGCTTACCACCCGGGCAGTGGTAAACGTCGCCGATCGGGTCATATCGAAAGTCGCTCCGCGAGAAAGTGCCATCATCCCGCTTCGACTTATCGAACACAGGGATATGTGGCGCGATGCCCTTCTCCTCGACCAGCCAGTTCAGCATTGGAGCCGCTCCGTAAGCGGTATCCCCGACAAGTCGCTCTGGCTTGAGACCGAAGCGCTCCTCGGTCCGTTCGATCATGGTCTTTGCTGCACCGACCTCGGCCTGGCGAATGGCGCGGGAGGCCTCGACATCAACGATGACGCCGAACTTCACGTCGATGAGATAGTTGTCGGAGTACGCGAAGAATGCCGGCCCCTTGTGAGCGCCGGTCCACTGCGCTGCCGGATCGGATGGCGAGACAAATTTCGGGATGACATCGCTGGCGGCTCCCCACGCCGGATCGTCGAGGGTTGCCAAATACTCCTTCACCGCGCGGCTAGACCTGGCCGGATCGCGATCCCTGCGCCAATCGTGACCTGCGATCGAGCGCTGCTTGTTCGCGTCGGCCGCAATCAGGCTCGCATCGACTGCAAATCCTTCGCCACCAACCAGACCGGCGGCAATGCATGTCTCGACAATCCGTTCGAACACGCGGCGGAGAACATCTCCATCGCGGAAGCGCTCGTTGCGGGCGCGCGAGAACGCCGAATGATCCGGGACAGCGTCCTCGATACCGAGCTTACAGAACCAGCGATAGGCGAGGTTCACCTGCACTTCACGGCAGATCAGCCGTTCCGAGCGGATCGCAAAGACATACCCCACGACCAGCATCCGGATCATCAGTTCCGGATCAATCGACGGGCGCCCCATCGACGAATAGTGAGATGCTAGTTCACCGCGAAGCCAGGACAGATCGAGAGCAGCATCGATCTTCCGCACCAAATGATCTTCAGGAACCGCGTCGCCAAGACAAAACTCGTAGAACAGTTGACCTTGGTCACTCTTCAGACGGCCCATCATGGATCGACCTCGCCGAGATTCGCGTCAACACAACGGAATCACGCTTCGTGACTTGTCTCAACCGACTTTTGCAACAAAATCGGCCAGAAAGCGACATTGCGATCTTAAGCTGATATGAAACAGGCCACCGAGTCAGGCGGCCTCGGGGCCAGATTATGCCTGACGCGGACGAAGCACCGGACGGAATGTGCGCTCCGAATACCATCCCGTGAGAGCAATATGACAAAGCAGCTCCCAATCAGACGAAGATGGCTTCTGGTTCTTGCGGCTGTGGTAGCCATCTATTTTGTGCTGGCTTACGTTGTGCTTCCTATCATCTGGACCCATCGCGAACATGAACCCGGCTTGGCCTCTCTCCCGATGGTGACCCGCACGAGCAGCGACATTCCGGGAGATGCGCTCAATGTCGGGCTAGTTGGCAATAAAGAAGATGTGCTCCGCGCCATGCACGCGGCGGGCTGGTTTCCGGCCGACCCAATTACGTTGCGCACGAGTATCGAGATCATCGGCAGCGTGGCGCTCGACCGGCCATACCACGATGCGCCTGTCAGCCCTCTCTACTATGAGGGGAAAAAAGAACAGCTTGCATTTGAGAAACCGGACGGCAGGAGCGCCGACAAGCGACATCACATTCGACTGTGGTTGGTCCTTGAAAAAGGAACCGATGGCCGTCCGGTATGGCTCGGCTCGGTCACGTTTGACCGTGGGGTCGGCTTGAGCCACGACACGGGACAGGTAACTCATCACATCGCGCCCGATATCGACGCCGAGCGCGATCTGCTGATGCGGGATTTACGCGAGGCGGAAATGGTCACGAATTTCTTTCAGATTTCCGGTACAGGCCCGACGCTGCTAGGCCGAAATGGCGAAGGCGATCGTTACTACACAGACGGCGAAATCGACATCGCCAGTCTCGTCGTTGATGGCGCCAAGCGAGCAGAGCCGCCGGAGACACGGCCGCCACCGCCGCTGATTGCCCTGAAGGATCAAATCTGGCGGGGAGTCAGGAATGCGGTGACCCAATAGGTTCCTATGCTCGATACGGCGTCCCTCGACGAGCCCGATGTCGCCTTTGGGTCACAACCTGCCGATCACATTCAAGATGGCAGACCTCCGCTGTGCGTTGCTAGACCGACGCGTATGAGTGCACGCCCTACTCCACCGGCAGCACGTCGACGGCGACGCCGAGCTTCTGCTTCGGCGAGCCGACGATGATGCCGTCGACCGGCGAGACGTCGGAGAAGTCGCGCCCGACCGCAAGCACGATATGGTCGTTGCCGACCAGCACATCGTTGGTCGGGTCGAAATCGATCCAGCCAAGCTCCGCCCCGCACCACAGCGACACCCAGGCATGGGTGGCATCCGCGCCTTGCAAACGCGGCTGGCCGGCCGGCGGAATCGTGCGCAGATAGCCGCTGACATAGGCGGCCGGCAGGCCGAGCCCGCGAAGCCCTGCGATCATCACATGGGCAAAGTCCTGGCAGACGCCATGTCGCTTGTCGAAGACCTCGTCCAGCGGTGTCGAGATCACCGTCGCCTTGGGATCGTAGCGAAACTCGGTGCGGATGCGATGCATGAGATCGACCGCGCCCTCGAGGATGCCCGTATCAGGTGCAAAGCTCGTCGCCGCGTAGGCGCTGACGGGACGCAGCATCGGCACGAGCGGACTCGCGAAGACATAACCGACCGGCGAGGATGGCCCGAGGCTGGTCGCCTCGAAGGCGATGTCGCGGATGCTCTCCCAGGACGGGCTGACCGCGTCGCGCGCCGGCGGCTTGCGCGACACCGAGACACGCGAACGGGAGTCGATGCGCAAATTGCGATGCGCGGCCTCGATCACGATGCTTTCGGTCAGCGTGCCGAAGAAGTCGCGGCGGACGTTGCGCTCGGACGGCCGCGGACGAATCTCGACCTTGTGCGAGATCAGCTCCTGGCCGCCGCCGCTCCTCGGCTCGAGCCGCAGCGTGCAGCGCGCGAAGCTGACCGCGCTTTCATACTCGTAGGTGGTGACGTGCCTTATGTCGTAGATCACGCCAGCCCCGTCAGCTTTTCCGGCCGGCTGGCATTGGTGCCGTGCGGGAAGTAATGCAGCCCGATCGCGTCGGCGAGGCTGAGCAGATCCTGCTCCAGCGCGAACAGGGTCTTGACTTCGAGTTTCTCGGCATCCGCGGTGGCCAGCATCGCCTGAACCGTCACCGCAAGCCGCTGCGGCTGCTCGATCAGGCCATGCTCCTTCAGGCTGGGCAATGCCGCGATATGCTCGTTCAGCGTCGTCACCTGGAACGCCACCGAACGCGGATTGTAGGGATCGAGCACCGCGAGGTCGCGCACCGGCGCCAGGATCGGCGCCAGCAGATAGCGCGAGCGATAGGTGATCTGCGAATCCACCAGCGTCAGCAGGATGTCGAGATCCTCGTCGCCAGCCTCGTCATAGGCGAACTGCCGGGCGAAGCGCGCGGTGTTGATGGCGCGCTCGGCGCGGCGGCCGACATCGAGGAAGCGCCAGCCGGCGGCGCGATTCATGTTTTCCTGCGCAAGACCCGCAAAGCTCGCAAGCTCCTGCAAGGTCAGCTCGGCCGCGCTCAGCACGCTGTCGTCGTCCTCGACCTCGTAGGAGAGCCGGTCCGCCATTTCGGTGATGACCTGCCAGGCATCGGGCGACAGCCGCTCGCGCAAGGAGGTCGCGGTGCGCTGTGCCGCACGCACCAGCGACAACGCCGAGCCCGGCTGCTCCGTGCTCTGCAGCGCTTCGGCGGCGATGCGCCCTGGCGTCGCGCGCGAGGCTTGCGAGATCGCGCCCCAGGCTACCAGCAGGCGCTGGATTCGTTCGGCCGATTGCAGTGAGGCCGCGGTGCCCTTGTTGGGGCCGCTCGGCGAGCCCACCGCCCGCACCAGCCGCAGCGTCGCCTCGGCGCGCTCGAGATAGCGGCCGAGCCAGAACAGATTGTCGGCGGCGCGGCTCGGCAGCACGCCGGCGATGCGGCGGATCCGCACCTTGTCGGTCGCCGGCAGCAGCGACGCGGTCGAGACTTTCTTCTCCGAGACCACCCAGACGTCGGCGGCGCGCGCACCGTCGCCCATCGACACGGCGCGCGCATCCGCCTGCTCGGCAATCCGGCAGAAGCCGCCGGGCATGATGGCCCAGCCGTCCGGCGTTGCGGCGGCAAACACGCGCAGCACGAAGGGACGCGGCGTGAGCTGCCCGTGCTCCCACACCGGCATGGTGGAGAGACGCACCACCTCCTGGCCGACATAATCCATGCCGCGCGCGCCGATGGCATCGACCAGGCGCTGACGCCCGGCGGCGTCGAGCTCGCTGGCAAGCACCGGACCGTTGCTGTCGAAGCCGGGCACGCCGCGCCGGTAGGCGCCTTCGATCGCGACCTCGTCGAGCCGCGACAACACCTCGTCACGCGCGGATTTCTGACCGCACCACCAGGTCGCGATGTGCGGCATCTTCAGCTCTTCGCCGAGCAGGCGGCGGCTGAGCGCCGGCAGGAAGCCGAGCAGCGCCCTCGCCTCCAGCACGCCCGAGCCCGGCATGTTGGCGACGACGACACCATCCTTGCGCAGCACGTCGATCAGGCCGGGCACGCCGAGATGCGAGGACGCATCGAGCTCGAGCGGATCGAGCGAATTGGAATCGACACGGCGCAGCAGCACGTCGAGCCGCTTCAGCCCCGCGACCGTGCGAATGTGGATGCGATTGTCGCTGACCGCGAGATCGTCGCCCTCGACCAGCAGGAAGCCGAGATAGCGCGCCAGCGTCGCATGCTCGAAATAGGTCTCGCTGAAACTGCCGGGGGTGAGCACGCCGATGCGCGGCTCGTCGCGGTCGGCGCGCGCGCGCAGGCTGTCGCGGAACGCCTCGAAGAACGGCGCGACGCGCGGCACGTTCATCGACTTGTAGAGGTCGGAGAAGGCGCGCGACAGCACGAGGCGGTTTTCCAGCGCATAGCCCGCGCCCGACGGCGCCTGCGTGCGGTCGCCGAGCACCCACCAGCGGCCATCGGGCCCGCGCCCGACATCGGCGGCATAGAGCGAGAGATAGCGCCCGCCCGGAGGTGGCACGCCGCAGACGGGACGGAGATATTCGGGGCTGCCGGCGATCGCGCCCGCGGGCAGCGCGCCTTCGGCGACCAGCCGCCCCTCGCCATAGATGTCGCGCAGCACGCGCTCGAGCAGCTCGGCGCGCTGGGTAATGCCGGCGGAGAGCTGCTTCCAGTCGGCCTCGTCGATCAGGAGCGGCAGATGGCTGAGCGACCAGGGCCGGTCGGCGCTGTCACCGGGCGCCCGGTAGGTGACGCCTGCCTCGCGGAGGTGGCGGTCGGCCATGCCGAAGCGCCGCTCGACCTCATCGGTCGCAAGCGCGCCGAAGGCATCGAAAAAGCGGTTCCAGACCGGTCGCGGGACGCCGTCGGCACCGAGGAATTCGTCGGGAATGCCGGGCAGGCGGCGATAGTCGCGGACCCATTGCGCGAGCCGGCGCTGGCCTTCACGCTGGCCTTCGCGCTGTCCTTGCGCCTTACCCGCCTTGTCCTGTTCGGCTGCGCCCTCGGCCATGCGCCTCTCCCTGCCCCACCCTCATACTCATTGCAGGAGCGGGGTCCGCAAGTCGAGGGTCAGCGGAAACTCATTTGTGCGTTCCTCGGGCGGCGGCTGCATCGGCCCCGGTGTGTGGCCGTGGTCCTGGAAGCGCGCCAGCCGCCGCGCCTCGGCCTCGTAGGTATTGACCGGCTTGGTGTCGTAGCTGCGCCCGCCCGGATGGGCGACGTGGTAGACGCAGCCGCCGAGCGAGCGGCCGTTCCAGGTATCGATGAGATCAAAGGTCAGGGGCGCGTGCACCGGGATGGTCGGGTGCAGGCCGGAGGCCGGCTGCCAGGCCTTGAAGCGGACCCCGGCCACGGCCTCGGCGGAGCGGCCGGTCGAGGTCATCGGCAGGCGGCGGCCGTTGCAGGTGACGATGTGGCGGCCCTCGACGAACCCTTCCGCCTTGACCTGGAGCCGCTCGACCGAGCTATCGACATAGCGCACGGTGCCGCCGGCCGAGCCCTCCTCGCCGAGCACATGCCAGGGTTCCAGCGCCTGGCGCAATTCGAGCGTCACGCCGCCTTGATGGACGCGGCCGAAGGCGGGAAAGCGGAATTCGAGCTGGGCCAAATACCATTCCGGCTCGAACGGATAGCCGGAGCTCTTGAGATCCGAGAGCACGTCCTGAAAGTCTTCCCAGATGAAATGCGGCAGCATGAAGCGGTCGTGCAGCGCGGTCCCCCAGCGTACGAATTTGCCCTGCTGCGGCTCGCGCCAGAACTTTGCGATCAGCGCGCGGATCAAGAGCTGCTGCGCCAGCGACATGCGCGGATCCGGCGGCATTTCGAGCGCGCGGAATTCGACGAGGCCGAGGCGGCCGGTGGGACCATCCGGCGAATAGAGCTTGTCGATGCAGATCTCGGCGCGGTGGGTGTTGCCGGTGATGTCGACGAGCAAATGCCTGAACAGCCGGTCCACCAGCCACAGCGGCACCTGGTAGCCCGGCGGCGGCACGTGCGAGAGCGCGATCTCGAGCTCGTACATGCTGTCGTGACGGGCCTCGTCGAGGCGCGGCGCCTGGCTGGTCGGACCGATGAACAGGCCGGAGAAGAAGTAGGACAGCGACGGATGCCGCTGCCAGTACAGCACGAGGCTCCTGAGCAGATCGGGCCGGCGCAGGAACGGCGAGTCCTGCGGGCTGGAGCCTCCGATCACGACGTGATTGCCGCCGCCGGTGCCGGTGTGGCGGCCGTCGACCAGGAAGCGGTTGGCGCCGAGCCGCACCTTGCCGGCGTCCTCATAGAGGCCAGTGGTGATCTCGACCGCCTCGCGCCAGCTCGTCGCCGGCTGGATATTGATCTCGAGGACGCCGGGATCCGGTGTGACCTTGATGACCTCGATGCGCGGGTCGAACGGTGGCGCATAGCCTTCGACATGGACCTGGAGCTGCATCTCCTCGGCCGTGGCTTCGACCGCCGCGATCATCTCGAGATAATCCTCGATACGCTCGACCGGCGGCATGAAGGCGCAGATCACGCCATCGCGGACCTCGATCGACAGCGCAGTGCGGACGGGGACGGTCGTGTTGAGCTTCTCGGACGCGACCCGCGGCGGCGCCTTCGGGCGCTCCGGCAGCGTGAACACCGGCAGCTTGCCGCGCGCCTCCATCGGGTCCTGCTCGACGATGTAGGGATATTCACTGGGCGGGACGTGGCCGAGCGAGCCGATCGGCAAGCGCAGGCCGAGCGGGGAGTCGCCCGGCATCAGGAACAGATGATTGCGCCGGAGTTGCCAACGCTCGCTGCGCCAGCGTGGCGGCGCGTTCCAGCGTTGCACCGGCAGCACGAAGCCGCGCGGCGCGCGGAGGCCCTGATCGAACACCCGCGCCATGCGCGCGCGCTCCTCCGGATTGGACAATTTGGAATCGGAGGGATCGACGTTGAGAGGTAGCTCGGCCTCCTTCATCAGCCAATAGGCGGTATCCTCATAGGCCGGAATGATGTAGCCGGGATCGAGCCCGAGCCGGGCCGCCGTGCCCTCCATGAAATCCTCGGCGTCTTCGGTCTGGGCACGCAGTGGATTTTCGATGCTGGCGATGAGGTCCGCGTTCTTCCAGACCGGCACGCCGTCCTTGCGCCAGTACAGGCCAAAGGCCCAACGCGGCAGGCTCTCGCCCGGATACCATTTGCCCTGACCGTAATGCAGCAGCCCGCCCGCCCCGAAACGTGTGCGCAGACGGCGGATCAGATCGTCGGCGAGCGCGCGCTTGGTGGGGCCGACGGCCTCGGTATTCCATTCGGCAGCTTCGAGATCGTCGACCGAGACGAAGGTGGGTTCACCGCCCATGGTGAGCCGCACGTCCTGCGCGGCGAGATCGCCGTCCACCTGCTCGCCGAGATCGTTGAGCCGCGTCCAGGAATCGTCCGAGAACGGCTTGGTGATGCGCGGCGCCTCGCGGATGCGCCGGACGCTCATGTCGAACTCGAACTCGACCTCGGCAAAGCCGGCACCGCCGGAGATCGGCGCTGCGGAGCGATAATGCGGCGTGGCGGCAACCGGGATGTGCCCCTCACCCGCGAGCATGCCGGAGGTCGCGTCGAACCCGATCCAGCCCGCGCCCGGCAGGTAGACCTCGGCCCAGGCATGCAGATCGGTGAAGTCGTTCTCGACCTCGGGCGGCCCCTCGATCGGATCGATGTCGGGGCGGATCTGGATCAGATAGCCGGAGACGAAGCGCGCGGCGAGGCCGAGATGACGGAAGGTCTGGATCAGGAGCCACGCGGAGTCGCGGCATGAGCCGGCCGCGGAGGTGAGCGTCTCCTCCGGCGTCTGCACGCCCGGCTCCATGCGGATGACGTAGCTGATCCTCTGCTGCAGCTCCCTGTTCAGATCGACCAGGAAGTTGACCGTGTTCGGCGCTTCGCGCGGGATCGAGGCGAGATATTTTGCGAACGCAGGGTCGGGCTTGATGGTCTCCAGATAAGGCGCCAGCTCCGTTTTCAGATCCTTCGGATAGTTGAACGGAAAGCTGTCGGCGTAGGGCTCGACGAAGAAGTCGAACGGATTGACCGTGGTCATCTGCGCCGTGAAATCGACCTCGATCTTCAGCTCGGTCGTCTTCTCCGGGAAGACGTAACGCGCGATCCAATTGCCTAGCGGATCCTGCTGCCAGTTCACGAAATGATTGGATGGCGTGACCTTGAGCGAATAGCTCATGATCGGCGTCCGCGTGTGCGGCGCCGGGCGCAGGCGGATGGTCTGCGGGCCGAGGTCGATCGGTCGGTCGTATTTGTAGTGGGTGACGTGGTGTAATGCGACGTAGATCGACACGGGGTGCAATGCTCCAGCAGCTTTTTTGAGCAGAACACCTGATGTCAGCGCGATCAAGCACTAACAACGGGCAGAGGGTGCCTAGGAAGTATCCGGGCTACGCCTCACGCCGCCGAGGTCAGCCGCTGCAGGAACTGCGTCACCTCGCGGCGAAGCGTCTCGACTTCGCCGTGGACGCGCTCGGAGGCGCTGTTGACGCGGCTGGCGACGCGGCCGGTGTCGGCTGCGGCTTCGCTGATGCCGGTGACGTTCGAGGACACCTGCGAGGTGCCGGCGGAGGCGTCCTGGACGCTGCGCGCGATCTCGCGTGTCGCGGAGCCCTGCTGCTCGATCGAGGCCGCAATGCTTGCGGTGATGCCGTCGATCTCCGCGATGGTCTGCGCGATGGCCTCGACGGCCGCAACCGAGTTGCTGGTCGATTGCTGCATCTCGCCGACCTTGGCGCTGATCTCCTCGGTCGCCTTCGCGGTCTGGTTGGCGAGGCTCTTGACCTCGGACGCCACCACGGCGAAGCCGCGGCCGGCCTCGCCTGCCCGCGCCGCCTCGATCGTGGCGTTGAGCGCCAGCAGGTTGGTCTGCGAGGCGATTTCGCTGATCAGCTTGACGACGTCGCCGATCCGCATCGCGGCCTCCGCGAGGCTGCGAATCTCGCTGCCGGCACGATTGGCTTCGTCGACGGCGCGCCCGGTGCTCGTGGTCGAGCCGGCCACCTGGCGGCTGATCTCCGCGATCGAGGATGCGAGTTGTTCCGCGGCGCTCGCCACCGTCGCAACGTTGCTCGAGGCCTGATCGGACGCACTGCGCATGCCGGAGGTCTGGCGGTTCGTCGTCTCCGCCGCGGACGCCATCTGGCCGGCGTCGGATTCGAGGTCGGTCGCGGCGCTCATCAGGCTGCCTGCGACTTCGTCGAGATGTGTGCCGAACTGCTTTGCGAGGCCGGCGATCTCGACCACGCGGCGGCCGAGGCTGTCGGTGCCGGCATTGATGACGGTTGCCGAGCGGCGGAACGAGCCGGGCAATCCGCGCGCCAGGATCTTGCGGAAATACTTGCCGCGGCTGGCATAGTCCATCGATGCCGAAGCCTCGCGGACGAAGGCGTCGGCGATGTCGAGCATGTCGTTGACCGATTTCTGGATGGCGCCGATCCGCCCGGCCTGCCGCTCGCTCAGGATCCGCGCTTCGAGATCGCCGCGTGCCGCCTTGCGGCAGACATCGGCCACCTCATCGACGGCCACCGCCGTGCGATGCTGGCACCAGAGCGCGTAGCCGAGCAGCAGGATCGCGGCACCGAGCGGCGCGGCACTGACGATTCCGGTCCAGCCGAGCAGCGAGAGGACGAACGCGGCGGTGTCGAGAAGACACGCGCCGGCGGTCGCGGCCTGCGCCTTAGAGAGAGAGCACAAATTCATCGTAGCCGACACCGTTTTGCTTGAGCAGACCGACCATCATTTCGAAGCTTGCACGCATGCCGTCCTTGGCATTGGCGTGGCGCGCCTCTTCCGCGCAGAGCGCCTTGTAGATCGGCTTGATGCGCTCGACCGGCGAAGGATCGGGTTTGCGTCGATTGGAGTGATAGCCCGTGATGTTGCCGCGATCGTCGAGCGTCGGGGTGACATGGGCGAACACCCAATAATGGCTGCCGTCTCCCGCGAGATTGAGGACGTAGGCGAAGATTTCCTGCTTGGTCTGGAGCGTATCCCACAGCAGCTTGAAGACGCAGCGCGGCATGTCCGGATGGCGGATCAGGCTGTGGGGCGCACCCATCAGCTGCTTCCAGGGATATTTCGCCATGCGGATGAAGACGTCATTGGCGTAGGTGATGCGGCCCTTGAGATCGGTCTTCGACACGATCAGCTCCTCCTCACCGAGGAGATTCTCCACGCCAGTCGGCCGTACCGCATGCGTCATCGTTGACGATTCCTCACGAAGGGCAGCGCCCTCGAAGGAGTCGCCCGCATGCTATCGGAATACGGCAGGAAACATTAAACATGCGTGACTGCGGGAACCCGTGCAGTCATCGGATACCTACGTAAGACTACTTAGTCCCCTGCTCGTTCTGTAAATTCCCGGGCGAGGCTCGCCCGCGCCGTTACATGGTCGCGCCCAGCACCCAGGGCGCGAACTCGGCGCCGCCGAAATCGAAGCTCTCGCTCTTGGTCGGCTGACCCGAGGCGGTCTTGAGGATGAGATCGAAAATGCGCTGGCCGCATTGCTCGACGCTCTCCTCGCCTTCGAGGATGGTGCCGCAATTGACGTCCATGTCGTCTTCCATGCGCTTGTACATGGGCGTGTTGGTCGCGAGCTTGATCGAGGGCGCCGGCTTGCAGCCGAACACGCTGCCGCGACCCGTGGTGAAACAGACGAGATTGGCGCCGCCCGCGACCTGCCCGGTCGCCGCGACCGGATCGTAGCCGGGCGTGTCCATGAACACGAAACCCTTCTTGGTGATGGGCTCGGCGTAACGCAGTACCTCGACGAGATTGGTGGTGCCCGCCTTCGCCATCGCGCCGAGCGACTTCTCCAGGATCGTGGTGAGGCCGCCGGCCTTGTTGCCGGGGCTCGGATTGGCGTTCATCTCGGCGCCTTCGCGCGTCGTGTATTCGTCCCACCAGCGCATCAGGTCGACCAGCTTCTCGCCGACCTCGCGGCTGACGGCGCGGCGCGTCAAGAGATGCTCGGCGCCGTAGGTCTCCGGCGTCTCCGACAGGATCACGGTGCCGCCGTGGCGCACGATGAGATCGCTCGCGGCTCCAAGCGCGGGATTGGCCGACACGCCGGAATAACCGTCCGAGCCACCGCATTGCAGCGCCACAGTCAATTCGCTCACCGGCACGGACTCGCGGCTCACCTTGTTGGAATCCGCCAGCGCCTCGCGCACGAAGGCGATGCCGGCCTCCACCGTCTTGCGGGTGCCGCCGACCTCCTGGATGTCCATGGCGCGCAGGCGTCCCGCGAGCTTCTGCTCCTCCATCAGCCCGCCGATCTGGTTCACCTCGCAGCCGAGGCCAAGCACGATCACATGCGAGAAGTTCACATGCCGCGCATAACCGCCGAGCGTGCGGCGGAGCAGCGCCAGCGGCTCGCTCTGCGTCATGCCGCAGCCGGTCTTGTGGGTCAGCGCGACCACGCCGTCGACATTGGGAAAATCGGCCAGCGGATTGTCGCCGGTGAAGGGGTTCTTCTTGAAGACGTCGGCGACGAGGCTTGCGACATGCGCGCTGCAGTTCACCGAGGTGAGGATGCCGATATAGTTGCGCGTGGCGACGCGGCCGTCCGGGCGGCGAATGCCCTCGAAGGTCGCCGGCAGGTCGAAATTGGGCGTCGGCTTGACGTCGGCGCAATAGGCATAGTCCTTGGCGAAATCGCCCATGCCGATGTTCTGCACGTGCACGTGCTGGCCCGGCGCGATCGGGATGGTCGCAAAGCCGATGATCTGGCCGTAACGGATGACAGGCTCGCCCATTGAGATCGGCTTGATCGCGACCTTGTGGCCGGAGGGGATGCGCTCGACCGTGGTCACGCCGTCTGCGACGACCGTTCCCGGCGGCAGGCTGGCGCGCGCGATCAGCACGCCATCATCGGGATGCAGGCGGATGACGGGGCTGATGGTCATGGGAGGTCTCCTTGGGAGGCGAATAGCGAGTGGTGAGTGGCGAATGGAAAAAGGGAGTAGCCCTATTCGCTACTCCCCATTCGCCATTCGCAAGTTTCTTAGGCCTTGCCGCCCGAATCCTTGCGGGTGGCATTGACCTGCATCTTGGCGTAGGTGGTCATCAGGCCGACCTCGTTCGAGAGCGTCACCAGCTTGAAGCCCATGTTGATGGCGCGTGCAGCACCTTCGGCGCCGCTGCAATGGATGCCCGGGTTGAGGCCGCGCTTGCCGCATTCCTTGATGATCTTCTCGTAGATCGCGAGGATCTCGGGCTCGCTGCGGTCGAGCTTGGGCTCGAGGCCGTAGGAGAAGCCGAGGTCGGACGGTCCGATATAGACGCCGTCGATGCCCTCGACGTCGAGGATCGCTTCCATGTTCTCGACCGCGGTCTTGGTCTCCATCATCGGCAGCAGGATGGTGTCGGCATTCGCGGTCTTCTGGTAGGAGCCCGCGGTACCGTACATGCCGGCGCGGATCGGGCCGTTGGAGCGGACGCCCTGCGGCGGATATTTCGAATAGGAGACGAGGTTCCTGGCTTCCTGCGCCGTGTTGACCATCGGGCAGATCACGCCATAGGCGCCGCCGTCCAGCACCTTGCCGATGATGCCGGGCTCGTTCCAGGGCACGCGGACCATGGGCGTGACCGGATGCTTGTCCATCGCCTGGAAGCACTGCACCATCGAGAGATAATCCTGCACGCCATGCTGCATGTCGACGGTGACGCTGTCGAAGCCGCATTGCGCGATCATCTCGGCCGAGAAGCCGGAGGGTATCGCGAGCCACGCGTTGACCACGGCCTTGCCCGACTTCCAGATTTCCTTGACCTTGTTCGCCACGTTGCCTTCCTTCTTGTTGTTTGGACCGTCTTATTTGGACCGCGTTATTTGGACCATCGTCACCATGACGAGCGCCGCGACAGCACAATCCCGCTGTTACCGCGAACCGGGCCGCCGCGCTACGCTCGCAATGGCGCAAGACCTATGCGGTCGCCCTCTGGATGCTGACTTCGCTGACGCCGACCTCGCGGGCGGTGTTCACTATCGCCGCCCAGGTGTCATCCGGCAAGGGGATGCCGTTTTGGGTGCGCTCGGCCCTCGTTCTCCGCTCGGGATCGCCGGGAATCAGCACCTGATCGACCCCGGCCGCCGGCTTGGTGGCGCGGATGAAATCGACATAGCGCGAGACCTCGCCGTCGAAAAGGTTGGAGGTGTCGACCACTTTCGGATCGACATAGAACGCCAGCATGCCGTTGGCAAAGCGCCGTCCGCCCGACGTGGCCCCGGTTCCGGTCAGCGCGCCGCCAAGTAGCTCGCAGATGAAGGCAAGGCCCGAGCCCTTGTGCTCGCCGAAGGCGCGGATGGCGCCCGTTCCCCTGGTGTGATCGCGCGGCCCATCAGGCGTGAACGGCCCGTAGAGCACGACCGGATCCTCGCTTAAGCTCCCGTCGGAATCGACCAGCGCCCCCTTCGGCAGCTTCTTGCCGCCGCGGCTTGCCACCAGCACCTTGCCCTCGGCCACGACAGAGGTCGCAAAGTCCAGCACGATCGGATCCTGGCTCGCGCGGGGGATGCCGACGCAATATGGTGCGGTGGAGAGCCGCTTCTCGACGCCGCCGAATGGCGCCACCAGCAGCGAGCCCGCGGCATTGACGAAATGCACGGAGATGAGGCCTTCGGCGGCAGCCATCTCGGCCCAGTCGCCGACGCGGCCGATATGGCCGGCATTGCGCAGTGCGACCGCGGCAAGTCCGGCCTTCCTGCACTTCTCGATGCCGATCCTGACCGCCTGCGGCGTCACGGTCTGGCCGTAGCCGAACCTACCGTCGACCACGGCGAGCGAGGGCGTGTCCAGCACCAATTCGGCGGCCTGGTTGGGCACGACCATGCCGGTCTTCTGCCAGCGGATGTAGACGGGAACGCGGATCACGCCGTGGCTGTCATGGCCCGTCAGATTGGCCGTCGTGAGATAGGTCGCGATCCGCTTCGCCTCTTCCGGCGAGGACTGCGCATGCGCGAAGACTTCGGTGACGAAGTCGATCAGCCTCTGAACCTGAATGGTGACCATGAAAGTCCGCGCGCCTCCTCGTTCCGGCGGAGCGCGCTCGACGCGGCGTTCTCCGTCCCGGTGCCGATTTTGCATCGATCGGCTTGGGCGGCAGTTTGAGCGAACAAATCAGCGGATGTCCATGGCCGTTGCCGCACGCTCGCGCATATCAGCATTCACTCCTCGGCACTTGCCTCCTCGGCGCCGCCAAGCTCTGCAAGACTCAGTTCGAGCGCGCCGAGCATCTCCTGCAACTCCGCGAGCTTGCGTGCACCGAACCGTCGCGTGATCTCGGCATAGATCGCCTCCGAATTCGGCGCCACCGAGGCCATCAGCTTCACGCCCTCTTTCGAGATCGAGACCATGCTGCGGCGCTGGTCCGCCTTGGCCGTCTTGCGCTCGATCAGGTTGCGCGCCTCGAGATCGCGCAGGATGCGCGACAGGCTCGGCCCGAGCAGGAACGCCGTGCGCGCGAGTTCCGTGACCTCGACCGCGTCGATCGCGGCCAGTGCACGCAGGATGCGCCATTGCTGCTCGGTCAAGCCGTGCTCGCGCAGGGAGGGGCGAAATTGTCGCATCACCGCTTCGCGGGCCCGCAGCAGCGACATCGGCAGGGAGCGCGAGAAATCGCGCATCGGCACCTGCCTTGCGGCAGGCCTTGCGATAGGTCCTGCGGCAGGCGCGCTTCCGTTGGCTGGATCAGCCGGTCTCTTCACCATGATGCCCTTTCAAACCGCAAGACGTTTGCAGTGCAGCAAGCCGGAATTGTGTTTGACGCATTCACTTAACATGTTAAGTATCTTCCGGCACCCCAATTTGTAAGATCACAAATGGCGCTTTCCAACGACGATATCCAAGCTTGCGCGAGGCGTCTGCACCAAGCGGAGAAGACCCGCGTGCAGATCCGGCAGCTGTCGCAGGATTTCCCCGGCATCACCATCGCCGACGCCTACGCGATTCAGAAGGCCTGGGTCGACGTCAAGATCGCCGAGGGGCGCATCGTCAAGGGCCACAAGATCGGCCTGACCTCGAAGGCGATGCAGAGCGCGCTTGACATCGACGAGCCGGATTCCGGCGTGCTGCTCGACGACATGTTCTTCGCCGATGGCGGCATCATTCCGACCGGGCGCTTCATCGCCACGCGGGTCGAGGCCGAACTCGCCTTCGTCATGAGCAAGCGGCTCGCAGGGCCTGATAGCACGCTGTTCGACGTGCTCAATGCTACCGACTTCGTGGTTCCCGCGCTGGAGATTCTGGACACGCGGATCGAGCGCGTCGATCCCAGGACGAAGGCGACGCGAAAGATCTTCGACACCATCGCCGACAATGCGGCGAATGCCGGCATCGTGCTCGGCGGACGGCCGATCCGGCCGTTGGACGCAGACTTGCGCTGGATCGGCGCGCTGTGCTTTCGGAACGGCCAGCTCGAGGAGACTGGCCTTGCAGCCGGCGTGCTCAATCACCCGGCGACCGCCGTGGCCTGGCTCGCCAACAAGATCGCGCCGCTCGGCCTTGCGCTGGAGCCCGGACAGGTCGTGCTTGCCGGCTCCTTCATCCGTCCGATCGAGACCCGCAAGGGCGACACAATTCAAGCCGATTATGGCGCCTACGGCTCGGTGAGCTGCTACTTCGCTTGAGGCGCTTAAGAAAATACAGGGAGTGAAACCGCGATGCCGCATTTCACGATCGAATATTCGGCCAATCTCGACGGCCGCCTCGACATCGCGGCGGTGTGCGAGATCGTGCGCAAGGCGGCGGTCGAGACCGGAATCTTTCCGCTCGGCGGCATCCGCGTCCGCGCCATCAGGTGCGAGCACTATGCGATCGCCGACGCGCGGAACGACTATGGCTTTCTCGACATGGTGCTGCGCATCGGCGAGGGCCGCGATCTAAAGACGCGCCAGCAGGCCGGCGAGCACGTCTTCCAGGCACTCTCCCGCCATCTCGATCCCGTCTTCGCCGCCAGCAAATTCGCTTTGTCGTTCGACATGCAGATCAACGACAAGGACACCAGCTGGAAGCGCAACAACATCCACGACGCCCTGAAAGTGGAATCCGCCCATGGATAAGACCAGCCCGAAAGCCGATGTGTTCCAGGCCAACCGCGACCGCGTCGCACCGCTGCTGAAGAAGCTGCGCACTGAGGGCATCGGCCACATGATCGACGGCAAGACCGTTGCCTCGATCTCCGGCGAGACCTTCGAGACGAAGTCGCCGGTCGACGGCACGACGCTCGCGAGCGTCGCGCGCGGCACTGCCGAGGACATCGACCGCGCCGCAACGGCCGCGGCGCTCGCCTTCAAGTCCTGGCGCGACATGGGCCCGGCGATGCGGAAGAAGCTGCTGCACCGCGTCGCCGACGCGATCGAGGACAATGCCGAGGACATCGCGGTGCTCGAATGCATCGACACCGGCCAGGCCTATCGCTTCATGGCCAAGGCCGCGATCCGCGCCGCCGAGAATTTCCGCTTCTTTGCCGACAAATGCGCGGAAGCGCGCGACGGCCTCAACACGCCGAGCGACGAGCATTGGAACATCTCGACGCGCGTGCCGATCGGCCCGGTCGGCGTGATCACGCCGTGGAACACGCCGTTCATGCTCTCGACCTGGAAGATCGCCCCTGCCCTCGCTGCGGGGTGCACGGTCGTGCACAAGCCGGCGGAGTGGTCGCCGGTCACCGCGGACATGCTCGGCAAGCTCGTCAAGCAGGCCGGCGTTCCCGACGGCGTGCTCAACACCGTCCACGGCTTCGGCGAAGAGGCCGGCAAGGCGCTGACCGAGCATCCCGCGATCAAGGCGATCGGCTTCGTCGGCGAGAGCGCGACGGGCTCGGCGATCATGGTGCAGGGCGCGCCGACGCTGAAGCGCGTGCATTTCGAGCTCGGCGGCAAGAATCCCGTGATCGTGTTCGACGACGCCGATCTCGACCGCGCGCTCGATGCCGTCGTGTTCATGATCTACTCGCTCAACGGCGAGCGCTGCACGTCATCGAGCCGCCTCCTGGTTCACGCCAGCATCGCGGACAAGTTCACGGAGAAGCTCACCGCGCGCGTGAAGGCGCTGAAGGTCGGCCATCCCCTCGATCCCGCCACCGAGATCGGACCACTGATCCACGAACGCCATCTGGCAAAGGTCTGCTCCTATTTCGACGTCGCGCGCCAGGACGGCGCCGTGATCGCCGTTGGTGGCAAGGCCCATGACGGCCCGGGCGGCGGACATTATGTCGAGCCCACCCTGGTCACCGGCGCGCACGGCAAGATGCGCGTTGCCCAGGAGGAGGTGTTCGGCCCGTTCCTCACCGTGCTGCCCTTCAGGGACGAAGCTGAAGCCATCGAGATCGCCAACGACATCCGCTATGGCCTGACCGGCTATGTCTGGACCAACGACGTCGGCCGTGCGCTCCGCGTCGCCGATGCGCTCGAGGCCGGGATGATCTGGCTCAACTCGGAAAACGTGCGCCATCTGCCGACGCCGTTCGGCGGCATGAAGGCCTCCGGCATCGGTCGCGACGGCGGCGATTACTCGTTCGACTTCTACATGGAAACCAAGCACGTCTCGCTGGCGCGGGGCACGCACAAGATTCAGAAACTGGGAATCTGATCGTCTTTCCGGGGCGATGCGTAGCATCGAACCCGGAATCCATCGCGCAGCAGAGTTCGTCGAGGAATGGATTCCGGGCTCGCGCTTCGCGCGCCCCGGAATGACAGGGACCGAGAGGGGAAAACGCCAATGCCCGTACCGCAACACGTCTTCGAGCCGCCATTCAACATCATCCGCTCCAGCCACGTCGTGCTCGACGTGACCGATCTGAAGCTGAGCCGCGAGTTCTACGAGACCACCGTCGGCCTGCATGTCGAGGACGCCGACGACAACGTCGTCTACCTGCGTGCCGCCGAGGAGCATCAGCATCACTCGCTGGTGCTGCGGAAAGCCGCGGTGCCCGCTTGCGCGCGGCTCGGCTTCAAGGTCGGCAACGACGGAGACCTCGACAAGGCTGCCGCCTTCCTGTCCGAGAACGGCCTCGGATACGCCTTCGTCGATCAGCCGTTCCAGGGCCGTACCCTGCAATTCACCGATCCCTTCGGCTTCCAGATCGAGCTCTATGCGTCGATGGACCGTCGACCGCATCTCTTGCGCCGCTATGATCTCTACAGGGGCTGCCACCCGCAGCGGCTCGATCATTTCAACGTCTTCGCCGCCGAGGTGCAGGACACGGTCGAGTTCTACGCGCGGCTCGGCTTCCGCCTCACCGAATACGCCGAGGAGGATGGACCGAACGGGCGCATCGCGGCCGCCTGGATGCATCGCAAGGGCAATGTGCACGACTTCGCCATCACCAACGGCAAGGGTCCTCGCCTGCACCATTTCGCCTATTGGACGCCGACGGCGATGAACATCATCCATCTCTGCGACGTCATGGCCTCGCAAGGCTTCGTCAAGAACATCGAGCGCGGCCCGGGACGCCACGGCATCTCGAATGCGTTTTTCCTCTATGTGCGCGACCCTGATGGACACCGCCTCGAGCTCTACACCAGCGATTACTTCACCGGCGATTACGACCATGAGCCGCTGCGCTGGTCGCTGCGCGATCCGCGCCGCCAGACGCTGTGGGGCGCCCCTGCCCCGCGTTCCTGGTTCGAGCAGGGCTCGCCGTTCGCAGGCCAGGCCGTGCGCGAGCCGAAATTCGTGGCCGACGTGCTGGTGGCGGATTGAGCAATGAAGCTTCCACGCCTCGCCACCTATTCCGTCAAGGGTGATGTCAGCTTCGGTGCCGTCCTGGAGGGCGGCATCGTCGACCTTTCCGCACGTTACGCCAAGGACTATCCGACGCTGCGCGAGGTGATCGCGGCCGGCAAGCTCGTGAGCCTTGCCGAGGAAGCCGCGGGTCGCACACCGGACCACGCGTTCGATGACATCACCTGGCTGCCGCCGGTGCCCGCGCCGGAGAAGATCATCTGCATCGGCGTCAACTACCCTGATCGTAACGCCGAGTACAAGGATGGTCAGGACGCGCCGAAATACCCGAGCATGTTCATGCGCTCGCCCCGCTCCTTCGTCGGCCACGACACGCCGCTGGTGCGCCCGCGCGCCTCCGCGCAGCTTGACTATGAAGGCGAGATCGTGCTGGTGATCGGCAAGGCGGGCCGGCACATCCCCGAAAGCAGCGCGCTTGACCACATCGCCGCGCTCACGCTCTGCAACGAAGGCTCGGTGCGCGACTGGCTGCGCCACGCCAAGTTCAACGTCACCCAGGGCAAGAATTTTGATTCCAGCGGCAGCCTCGGCCCCTGGCTGGTACCTTACGTCAGGGAATCTCAGGTCGCCGACATCAGGCTGACCACGCAAGTCAACGGCGAGCTCAGGCAGGACGACCGCACCAGCCGGCTGATGTTTCCGTTCCGCACTCTCATCAACTATATCTCCGCCTTCGCAACGCTCGTCCCCGGCGATATCATCGTCACGGGCACGCCGACCGGCGCCGGTGCCCGGTTCGATCCGCCGCGGTACCTGAAGCCCGGCGACGTCGTCGAGGTCGCGGCCGAAGGCATCGGCACGCTGCGCAACGGCGTCGTCGACGAAGCCTGAACAACCATCGAAGTGGAATAGTGCAATGACCACCCTCACCGGCGGCGAAGCGATCGTAAGCGGGCTTGTCGCCCATGGCATCGACACCGTGTTCGGTCTGCCCGGCGCGCAGGTCTACGGCTTGTTCGACGCCTTCCATCAGGCCCAGCTCAAGGTGATCGGCGCCCGGCACGAACAGGCCTGCGGCTACATGGCGTTCGGCTATGCGCGCTCCAGCGGCAGGCCCGGCGTGTTCAGCGTGGTGCCCGGCCCCGGCGTGCTCAATGCCAGCGCCGCGCTGCTCACCGCGTTCGGCTGCAACGAGCCGGTGCTGTGCGTCACCGGGCAGGTGCCGACGCAATTCCTCGGCAAGGGCCGCGGCCATCTGCACGAGATGCCGGACCAGCTTGCGACCCTGCGCACCTATGTGAAATGGGCCGACCGGATCGAATATCCCGGCAATGCACCGACCACCGTGGCGCGCGCCTTCCAGGAGATGATGTCGGGACGGCGCGGCCCCGCCTCGGTCGAGATGCCTTGGGACGTCTTTACCCAGCGCGCGGACACGGCCGCGGCGCAAGTGCTGGAGCCGCTGCCCGCCCCGCAGCCCGATCCCGATCTCGTGAAGCAGGCGGCGGCGCTGATCAAGGCGAGCAAGGCACCGATGATCTTCGTCGGCAGCGGCGCGATTGAGGCCGGCGAGGAGATCCTCGAGCTCGCCGAGATGATCGATGCGCCCGTGGTCGCCTTCCGCAGCGGCCGCGGCATCGTCTCCAATGCGCACGAGCTCGGGCTGACCATGGCGGCCGCCTACAAGCTGTGGCCGACAACCGATCTGATGATCGCGATCGGTACGCGCGCGGAGCTGCCGGCATCGGGCTTCCGCTGGCCCTATCAACCGAGCGGATTGAAATCCATTCGCATCGACATCGATCCGGTCGAGATGCGCCGGGTGGTCGTTGACACCGCCATCGTCGCCGATGCTCAGGCCGGAACGGCCGATCTCGTCGCGGCCGTGAAGAAGGCCGGCTATGCGCGGACCCGGGGCCGGCGGGAGGACATCCGCCAGGCCACCGCGACCGCGCAAGCCGAGATCCAGCGCATCCAGCCGCAGATGGCCTATCTCGACATCCTGCGCGAGGTGCTGCCGGCGAATGCGATCGTGACCGATGAATTGTCGCAATTCGGCTTCGCCTCCTGGTACGGCTTTCCGGTCTACCAGCCGCGCACCTTCATCACCTCGGGCTATCAGGGCACGCTCGGCTCGGGCTTCCCGACCGCGCTCGGGGCCAAGGTCGCCAATCCCGACAAGCCGGTGGTCGCGATCACCGGCGACGGCGGCTTCATGTTCGGCGTGCAGGAGTTGTCAACCGCCGTGCAGTTCAACATCGGCGTGGTGACGCTGGTGTTCAACAACAACGCCTACGGCAATGTCCGCCGCGACCAGCGCGAACGCTTCGACGGCCGCGTGGTCGCCTCCGACCTCGTCAATCCCGATTTCGTCAAGCTCGCGGAGTCCTTCGGCGTTGCGGCGGCGCGCGTGACGGCACCGGATCAGTTCAAGTCAGCGATGGAGAAGGCGCTTAGCCACAGCGGGCCATACCTGATCTCGGTGGAAGTGGCGCGGGATTCCGAAGTGAGCCCGTGGGCGTTCATCCATCCGCCGAAGCCTTGAGGCCCGGCGCTCCCTGTAGCCGCGCAGCCGCGATCACCAGCAGGCCTGCGCCTGCGACCGACCAGCAGGCGACCGGGGCCCAGTGCAATAGCGGCGCATAGTCAGGGATCTTCTGCAGGCCACCGGCGACCGCCGCCATCCGCGCGAAGGTGCCGAGCGCCAGCGCGGAGAACACGAGGCCCGTGACCTTGCCCTCCGCGCCGGTCGAGCCAATCGCAAGCGCGGCCGAGATCGCGCTCATGAGCATGCAGCCCCAGGCGGCGCCGGCGAGGAACTGCGCCGCGATCAGCGTATTGAGGCTGCCGGCAAGCTCCGCCGCCGCGATCGCGACCGCACCGAGCAATCCGGCGGCGCCCATCACGATCAGGCCGCCGCGGTGCTTGACGACGAGGCTAGCCGGAAACATCGCGATGTTGAAGCCGATCCAGAACACCGGCATCAGCCATTGCAAATCGTCGGACTTGGCGAAGCGCAGGTAGAACGGCGCGCTGTTCATGGCGAAGTGCAACTGATAGCCGAGCGCCAGAGCCACCATCGCGACGATGAAGACGATCGGCACGAAGCCCAGCGGCTTGGCCGCCTCGGCCGGCGCCGGCGGCGAGGTATCACGCGCCACGTCATGCTCAATCCGCGACAGGGCGAGCGCCGTGAGCAGCAACACGACGCCGGAGATCACGAACGGCAGCCGCGCATCGTGATCCCGCAGCACGACGCCGAGATAGGGCGAGACCGCGCCGGCAACGCCGTAGCCGAGCATCGCCAGCGCCGCGAGGAACGGCACCTGCGGCTTCGAACGGTATTTGCCGAGCAGGGTCAGCGGCGGCGCGCGCAGGGCAGACGAGGTGACCGACCAGACCACGATCAGCGCGATGAGCCAGACCTGCGCTGCCGCGCCGACGCCGGCCACGAAGGGCATCGCGACGAACGCGCCGCAGGAGATCGCGGCCACCAGCCCGACGAACAAGCCAAGCCTGCCGACATAGGGCGCAAGCCGGTCCGCGGCGATCCCCATCGCCGTATCGGCGATGGTGAAGATCGCCTGGTCCAGCATCAGGATGAGGATGACGGCGGACGGCGCGATGCCGACCTCGGCCGCGAGCTTCGGCAGATAGATGACGTAGGTGGTCCAGCCCAGCGTGAACACCAGTTGCAGCACGGCCAGGTAAAGGCCGATGCGATTGGCCGTCGCAGTCCCGGCCGAGACTTGTGTCGTCGTCATGTCGCTATCTCCCCCGCGGGAACCTTAGACGAGCGAGAGCTGCGAGGAAACGCTTCAGCGCGTGCGGCGGAAGGTCAAATTGATCCGCTTGCGGCCGAGCAGCGGATGCTCGCCGTCGGCAAGTGGCGCGACGCCGTGATAGGCGAGCCTGCTGGCCCCGCCCCAGACCACGACATCGCCATGCACCAGCCGGAAGCGGCGCGGCTTGTCGGCGCGCGCCATGCCGCCGAACAGGAAGGTCGCGGGCAATCCAAGCGAGACCGAGACGATCGGCGCCGAATAATCCAGCTCGTCCTTGTCCTGATGCAGCGACAGCCGCGTGCCGGGCTCGTAGCGGTTGACGAGGCAGGCATCGGGCGCGAAGTCTTGAAAGCCGCCCTGCTCTGCCGCGCGGCGGGCCAGATCCCGGAGCACGGGCGGCATCGCCGGCCAGGGCGCGCCTGTTCGCGGATCGATCGGGTCATAGCGATAGCCGGTATGATCGGTGATCCAGCCGCGCTCGCCGCAATTGGTCATCGCCACCGACATCAGATGACCGCCGGGCGTGGTCATGCGCCGGAAAGGCGACTGCGCCACGATGGCGCGCACGGCGGCGATCAGCTCGGTCTCGATCGGCTTGACGAAGCCGCGCAGCAGCACGGCGCCGTCGGCGATCTCCTCGCGCGACGGCTGCGCCTCGGCAACGCTATCGAACAGATCAGCCGTCAATCGCAGCGCTCATTTGGCATCGTGAAAGATCACACCCAGCGTATGGCGCCGGCCGGACCTGATCCTGCTGACGCCATGGCGTAGATTAACGCGATACGTGCCGCGTGTCCCCTGCACCGGGCGGTGATGCACAGCGAATGCGACGGCGTCACCCTGCGCCAGTGGCACCACCTCGGCGCGGGACTGCATGCGCGGCCGCTGCTCGGTCAGCACGAATTCGCCGCCGGTGAAGTCGCGGCCGGGCTCGGAGAGCAGGATCGCAACCTGGAGCGGGAACACATGCTCGCCGTAGAGATCCTGATGCAGGCAATTGTAATCGCCGGCGTCGTATTGCAGCAGCAGCGGTGTTGGTCGTGTCTGGCCGGCCTCGTGGCAGCGCTCGAGGAACGCTGCATGCGCAGGGGGATAACGGATGTCGATCCCCATCGCCTCGTTCCAGCGATTGGCGACGCCTTGAAGATGCACGTACAGCGCCGGCCGCAATTGCGCGATCAGATCGGGCAGCGGATAGGAGAAGTATTGGTACTCGCCGCGGCCGAAGCCATGCCGGCCCATGACAATGCGGCTGCGGAAATGCGCATCGTCCGGATAGAGCGCGGCAATCTCGCGGCATTGGTCCGGCGTCAACAGGCCCTTCAGGACCGCGCAGCCTTGAGAGTCGAGTTCGGCGGAGATCTCGGGCCAGTCGAGGGCGTCGATATGGGCGGCGGGGTTAATCGCTTCATCGATTGCAGGAGCACGTCTCGCGATTGCCATAGCGATATCCATCCTTTCGTCATTCCGGGGCGCGACGCAGTCGCGAGCCCGGAATCCGTTCCTCCACCGGTTCTGCTGCACGATGGATTCCGGGCTCGCGCCAAGAGGCGCGCCCCGGAATGACGGATAATGTTTGGCAGATCGTAGCGACGACGACCACCCGATTTCCGGCTGGACCTAGCCCCGCACCGGCAGCGTCGTCACGTCATACCCGTGCCTGATCGTCCGCTTCAGCACGGGATCTTCCAGCTCGAAGTCGAATCGCTCCGCCGGGCGGATGCCGCCCTTCGCCGCGAACGTGCCGCCGAACATGGCGCAGCCGTCGGGGAATTTGCCGCCTTCGAAGCCGCGCGCGATGAGATCGGCGACCGGCAGCATCGCGTCCAGCGTGCCCTCCTGGTAGAGCACGCGCTCGCCCTTGATGGTGGCATAGGAGCGCAGGATCATCTTGTCCCAATGGCCGATGACGTCCTCCAGCTCCCACAGCGTGGAGGCGATCGGCTTGTCGCACATCTGCTTGGACACCGTGACGTTGTAGGCCTCAACCTTGCGATCGGTATGGTCGGAGCCGCAGCCGACGAAGATGCGGCCCTGCCAGCCGATCAGCACGAACTCGACCTCACCCGACGAGTCGCCGCCGGTGCATTCGATGCTGTCTTCCTGGGTCAGCCGCCGCGCCGCGCCGCGATAGTAGATCGGCGTCGAGGCCGGCGGGGCGATGCCCATCTCCTGCAGCTCTTTGATGTGCTTGTCGCGGGCGACCGGATCGCGGCCGGTCCAGCCGGCGATGACCATCTGGTCGATCGCAAGCGTCAGCGGCGTGGTGGTGTCTTGGGCGTCGACGGTGAAAGTGAGGTCAAACACGAATGACGGCCTCCATGCCGGCAGCAAGTTCGAAGATGCGGCGGTCGGTGCCGCCCGCACCGGCCAACATCAGGCCGACGGGAATTTCGCCCTCGCGATGCGCGGGCAGCGAGATGGCGCAGCCATCGATCATGTTGATCAGGGTGCAATTGCGCAATGCGCGCAGATTCTCCCTGGTGAACGCCTTGTCGTCGGCGAGATCGGCGATCTTCGGCGGCGTGTTGGCGGTGGTCGGCAGCACCAGCGCATCATAGGGCGCGATGCGCGCGTTGACGCGAGCGATCAGCGAGCGGCGCTCGTTGAGGAGATCGATGTAGTCGGCCGCACTCTGCGTCTCGCCGCGCATGATCCGCACGGAGACGCGGGGATCGTAGACGTCGCCCTTCGCCGTGATGAGATAGCGATGCCAGGCGTAGCTCTCGGAGGCCGCAAAGCCGCCCTTGGCGTTCATCGGCCCGATGTCGTGGAACTCCGCCATCTCGATGCGCTCGATGATCGCGCCGTGGTCGGAAAGCGTCTTCAGGGCGCGTTCGAACGTCTCGGCCACCTCTGCGTCGAGATCGTCGAGCGCGATCGTGGTCGGCACCGCCAGCCGCATGCCCTGGATCGGACGCGGCTTCAGCGGGGCAATCGGCTCATTGGCGAGCACGGCATCGAGTATGGCACAGCAACTGACCGATCGTGCCAGCGGCCCGATGCTGTCGAGCGAGAACGACAGCGGCACCGCGCCGTCGAGCGGCACGCGCCGCTGCGTCGGCTTGTAGCCGACGATGCCGTTGTAGGCCGCCGGAATCCGGCAGGAGCCGCCGGTGTCGGTGCCGAGCGCCCCATGCGCCATGCCGTCCAGCACAGACACCGCCGCGCCCGAGGACGAGCCGCCGGGCACATGTCCCACCGTCCGGTTCCAGGCTCCCTTCGGAGTGCCGTAATGCGGATTGATGCCGATGCCGGAATAGGCGAACTCGGTCATGTTGGTGCGCCCGATCACGACAAAGCCGGCCCTGCGCAGCCGCGCCACCGTCGCGGCATCCTGCTCGGCCGGCGAGGAATCGTCGAGGGCTCGGGAGCCGGCGCGCGTCACCTGGCCCGTGATGTCGAACAGGTCCTTGATCGAGACCGGGATGCCGGCATAGCGCGACGGCGCCGCCTTGGCCTTGCGCAAGCCGTCCATCGCGTCCGCCGCGGCGAGCGCGGCGTCCTTGTCGACATGGAGGAAGGTGCGCTGGCCCTCCCCGGCGGGATCGGCGATTTTGGCGATGCAGGCTTCGACCAGCTTGCGGGCGGTGGTGCGGCCGCTTTCGAGGTCTTCGGCGAGCTTCGCCAGTGTCGGGAATTCGGGCATGTCTGTCTCACGGAATATTGTCGCGCGCAATCTATAGCGCTGCCTCAGTTCGACACAAGCATTGTGCGCATGATGGCATGCATGCGTATTGCTGGACCGTTGACGCACCATGGTCGATTGTCGCATCAAGATCGAAACGGGCGGGCTCGAGCCTGAACCTTTGGGAGGAGCTGCCGACATGGCCGAACCGCAGCGCGCGCGACCGAAACCGACGCCGGAGACCCAGCATTTCTGGGACGGCACCAAAGCCGGCGAATTGCGCCTGCAGCGCTGCGACGCCTGCGCGCATGTCTATTTCCCGCCGCGCCCGTTCTGCCCGTCCTGCGCCTCGCGCAAGGTCTCCGTCTTCAAGGCGAGCGGCAAGGGCTTCCTCTACAGCTACGTGATCAACCACCGTCCGGCCGCGCCCGGCTTCACGCCGCCTTATGCAATCGCGGTGGTCGAGCTTGCCGAGGGGCCGCGGATGATGAGCAACATCATCGACTGCCCGCAGACGCCCGAGGCGCTCGAGCTCGACATGAAGCTTGAAGTCGCCTTCGAGGCGCTCGACGACAAGATCACCCTCCCCGTGTTCCGTCCGGCGAAGGGATAGGCCATGCGCAGCAATCAGGTTGCCGTCGTCGGCGCGGCCGAGACCACCGAGCTCGGTGTCATCCCCAATGCCTCGCAGCTCCAGCTTCACGCGGATGCGGCGCTCAACGCCATTGCTGATGCCGGGCTCAAGCTGTCCGATATCGACGGCTTCGCCACCGCGGTCGAAACGCCGCAGCAGGTCTGCCACTATCTCGGCATCAGGCCTACCTGGGTGGACGGCACCTCGGTCGGCGGCTGCTCCTTCATGCTGCATGTTCGCCACGCCGCGGCGGCGATCGAGGCCGGCCTGTGCAAGACTGTGCTGATCACCCATGCCGAGAGCGGCAAGTCGATGATCGGCAAGCAGCCGCGCTCGACGCCGGCGGACAGCCTCAACGGCCAGTTCGAGGCGCCCTACGGCGTTTACGGTCCGCCCAGCATGTTCCCGATCCCCGTGCTGCGCTTCATGAAGACCTACGGCATCACCCACGAGCAGCTGGCCTCGGTGGCCGTGGTACAGCGGGAATGGGCGGCGAAGAATCCGCGGGCGATGATGAAGGACCCGATCACCGTCGCCGACGTGCTCAACTCGCGCATGATCGCCTATCCGTTCCGCCTGCTGCAATGCTGCCTCGTCACCGACGGCGGCGGCGCGCTGATCCTGACCTCGGCCGACCGCGCCAAGGACTTTCCGCGCAAGCCCGTCTACATCATGGGCACCGGCGAGAGCGTGGAAACGCCGATGGTCAGCCAGATGGAGACGTTCAACTCCTCGCGCGCGTTCAAGACCGCGGGACCGCTCGCTTTCAAGGAAGCCGGCATCGCTCACAAGGACGTCGATCATCTCATGATCTACGACGCCTTTGCGCATCTGCCGCTGTTCGGCCTCGGCGACCTCGGCTTCATGCCGCATGAGGAGACCGGAAAGTTCATCGCGGACGGCAACACGCGGCCCGGCGGAAAGCTTCCGCTCAACACCAATGGCGGCGGCTTGAGCTACATGCATTCGGGCATGTACGGCATGTACGCGCTGCAGGAGAGCGTGCGGCAGATGCGCGGCATCGCGCCGGCGCAGGTGCCGAACGCGACAATTTCGGTGTGCCACGGCGTCGGCGGCATGTTCGCCGCGAGTGGCACGATCGTGTTTACGAACGAGAGGTAGTGGCTGTCATTCCGGGGCGGCGCGAAGCGACGAGCTATGATGCGCAATTGCGCATCTGAGAATCCATAACCACGATCGGGAGTATGGATTCCGGGCCTGTGCCTTTCGGCGCATCCCGGAATGACGGCGGAATTTGGAACGGCTAGCGGAGAATCCCACATGAGCAAATCACTGCAAGACAAGGTCATCATCGTCACGGGCGCAGGCCGCGGCATCGGGCGCGAGATCGCGCTGCTCTGTGCGGCGGAGGGCGCCAAGGTCGTCGTCAACGATCCCGGCGGAGCCTCGGACGGCGCCGGCTCGAACGCGGCGCCCGCCGAGGAGGTGGTCGAGGAGATCAAGAAGCGCGGCGGCACTGCGGTCGCCAATTTCGAGTCGGTCGCCGAAGCCCTCCCCGCCAGCAAGATCGTGAAGACCGCGACCGATCATTTCGGCCGGCTCGACGGTGTCGTCAACAATGCCGGCATCCTGCGCGACATGATCTTCCACAAGATGAGCGTGGAGGCGTTCGAGGCCGTCATCAAGGTGCATCTGATGGGCTCGTTCTATGTCAGCCACGCCGCCGCGCGCATCTTCCGCGAGCAGGAGTCGGGCTCCTTCGTGCACTTCACCTCGACCTCCGGCCTGATCGGCAATTTCGGCCAGGCCAATTACGCCGCCGCCAAGCTCGGCATCGTCGGGCTCTCCAAGTCGATCGCGCTCGACATGGGCCGCTTCAACGTCCGCTCCAACTGCGTCTCGCCATTCGCCTGGACCCGCATGATCGGCACCATCCCGACCGAGACCGAAGCGGAGAAGGCGCGGGTCGAGAAGATCAAGCAGATGGGGCCTGAGAAGATCGCGCCGCTCTGCGGCTATCTGATCTCCGACTCCGCCAAGGACGTCACCGGCCAGATATTCGGCGTGCGCATGAACGAGATCTTCCTGTTCAGCCAGAACCGTCCGATCCGATCGGTGCAGCGGAGCGAAGGCTGGACGCCGCAGTCGATCGCCGAACACGGCATGCCGGCGCTGAAGGGCTCGTTCTACAAGCTCGACCGCTCCGCGGACATCTTCACCTGGGATCCGGTCTAGCCGCATTTCCGGCATCCCTGCCCTGCGATCTCCGGTTGTCTTGCCCGGAGATCGCCCCGGTTTACGCCTGAATGCGGGCGAATGGTGTCCTCCCAACACAACCTTGGGAGGAAACCATGACAAGAATACTGACCAACTCCGACGACACGACCGCAGGCGGTGGTCTCGACCGCCGCGCGCTGCTGCAGGGTGCAGCGACACTCGCCGCATCGACCCTGCTCGCCTCCAATGCCGACGCCCGCGACTTCGGCGCCAATGCCGAGCCGCAGCGCTATCCCGACCCCGACATCATCGCCATCGACCCCAAGCGTTTCAAAGCCAAGGTCGGCAACACCGCGATCAAGCGGCTCTACACCGGCTGCCTCTGGGCGGAAGGGCCGGCATGGAATGCGCAGGGACAATATCTCGTCTGGAGCGACATCCCCGCCAACCGGCAGCTGCGCTATCTCGACGACGACGGCCATATCTCCGAGCAGTTCCACAAGCCGTCGAACGAGGCCAACGGCAATTCGTTCGACACCGAGGGACGCCAGCTCAGCGCCGAGCGCACCCGCCTCGTCCGCTACGAGCACGACGGTTCGGTGACGACGCTGGCCGAGCAAGCCGGCGGCAAGCCGCTCAACGGCCCGAACGACATGGTCGTGCATCCCAACGACAAGGCGATCTGGTTCACCGATCCCGGCTACGGCGCGATCAGCATCTACGAGGGCAAGCTCGCCAACACCGGCTCGCTGCAGCCGCACCAGAAGGAAGCGGTCTATCGCCTGGACACCCAGACCGGACAGGTGGCGAAGGTCGCCGACGAGCCGTTCAAGCCGAACGGCATCGCCTTCAGCCACGACTACAAGAAGCTCTATGTCTGCGACACCGGAATCACGCATTATCCGCAGGCCGAGAACGTGGTGTGGTCCTACGACATCGACGGTGCCAAGCTGTCCAATCCGAAGAAGCTGATCGACATGAAGCTCGAGGGCAAGTCGGGCTTCCCTGACGGCTTGCGCGTCGACACCGAGGGCAACATCTGGGTCGGCGCCGGCTGGGTCGGCCCGGGTTATGACGGCGTGCAGGTGTTCGCGCCTAACGATGGCGCGCGGATCGGGCAGATCCTGTTGCCGGAGACCTGCGCCAATGTCTGCTTCGGCGGCAAGAAGCGCAACCGCCTGTTCATGACCGCAAGCCAGTCGCTCTATGCGGTCTATGTGGAAACGCAAGGCGCGCATTTCTGTTGAGTGCGTGCTCTCTCATCCTCATCATGGCCGGGCTTGTCCCGGCCATCCACGACTTGACGTGCGGCACGAAAAACGTGGATGGCCGGGACAAGCCCGGGCATGACGACTGAGGTGTGGTCGCGGCGTTGCCCCTAACCCGTATTCCTCAGCCCCGCCGAGATCCCGTTGATCGTCAACTGAATCCCGCGCAGCACCTGCTCGTCCGGGTTCTGCGCGCGGTGCTCCTTCAACAGCTCGACCTGCACGTGGTTGAGCGGATCGAGATAGGGGAAGCGGTGGCGCACCGAGCGCTCCAGCAGCGGATTGCCCTGCAGCAGCCGGTCCTGGCCCATGATGTCGAGCAGCGTCTCGATGCAGGAATGCCATTCGCGGCGGATGCGGCCGAAAATCTTTTCGCGTAAGGCTTCGTCCGGCACGAGCTCGGCATAGCGCGAGGCGATCGCGATCGAGCTTTTGGCCAGCACCATGTCCATGTTCGAGAGCAGCATGCGGAAGAACGGCCATTCCTGATAGAGCTCCTTCAGGAACGGCATGCCCTTGTCGGGATGCTCCGCGATCCACTGCTCGACCGCGCTGCCGAAGCCGTACCAGCCCGGCAGCATCAGGCGGCATTGCGCCCAGGAGAACACCCAGGGGATGGCGCGCAGATCCTCGATGGCACGGGTTTTCTTGCGCGACGCCGGACGGCTGCCGATGTTGAGCGTCGCGATCTCGTTGATGACGGTCGAGGCCCAGAAATAATCGACGAATCCCTCGGTCTCGTAAACCAGGCCGCGATAGGCCTTGAAGGCGAGGTTCGACAATTCATCCATCGTCGTCAGATATTCGCGGCGCGGCGCGCTCTGGCGCGGATGCAAGAGGCTCGCCTCAAGCGTCGCGGCGGCGAGAATCTCCAGATTGTTGCGACCGACTTCGGCGTTGGAATATTTCGACGAGATGATCTCGCCCTGCTCGGTGATGCGGATCTGGCCGTTCACCGCGCCGCCGGGCTGGGCGATGATGGCGTCGTAGCTCGGACCACCGCCGCGGCCGACCGAGCCGCCGCGGCCGTGGAACAGGCGCAGGCGCACGTGATGGCGCTCGAACACCTCGACGAGGCCGATCTCGGCCTTGTAGAGCTCCCAGCCCGAGGTGACGAAGCCGCCATCCTTGTTGCTGTCGGAATAGCCGAGCATGACTTCCTGCACGCCGCCACAACTGTCGACGAGGCGACGGTAATCGTGCAGCGACAGCATGCGGTCCATGATGACGCTTGATGCCTGCAAATCCTCGATGGTCTCGAACAGCGGCACGATGTTGATGGCGCTGCGCCCGGAAGGATGGACGAGGCCGACCTCCTTCAACAGCACGGCCACTTCGAGCATGTCGGACATGCTCTTGCACATCGAGATGATGCATTGGGGGATGGAGTCCGAGCCGAACTTCGCGTGCGCTTCCGCGGCGCCATGGAAGACGTTGAGCTCGCCCATGGTCTCGTCGCTGTACTTGACGAATGGGGACACCAGCGCGCGGGGGCTGCGCAACTCGTTGGTCAGCAGCGAGATACGCGCGTCTTCGCCGAGCGCGAGATAGGACATGCCGGGATTGGCGGCATCCATCAGCTCGGCGATGGTGCGCTCGTGTACCGCCGAGTTCTGGCGGATGTCGAGCCGTGCGAGATGGAAGCCGAAGCAATCGACCGCGCGCCGCAGCAGCCGCAGCCGGCCGCGCGCGATGACGCGGGCGTTGTTGGCGATCAGGGAACGATGCAGCACGTCGAGATCGGCCTGCAGCTCCTTGACGCTCCCATACGGCGCGCCCTTTCCGACCGGCCGGCGGGTGATCTCGACCTGGAGCTTTTCGGCGGTGGCTGTCAGGCGGGCATAGATGCCGGAGACCGCGAGACGATAGGGCTCGCCGATCCGGTGCGGCGAGGTATCGGGCGAGCGCTCGGCAAGCGTCCGCAGTTCCTCGGAGATGTCGGCAAGATGCGCCGCGATCGACAGCTCCGAACCGAGCACATGCAGCTCTTCCAGATAGAACTGCATCACCCGGCTCGACTGCAGCCGCAGCGTGCCGCGCATCACGTCGGCGGTGACGAAGGGGTTGCCGTCGCGGTCGCCGCCGATCCAGCTGCCCATGCGCAGGAACGAGGCGAGCTCGGAGGCCGCCTGCTCGCCGCCCTCCTCCAGCCGGTCCTCCAGCGCGTTGACGAGGCGCGGCACCTCGCGCAGGAAGGTGTAATCGTAGAACGACAGGCCGTTGGCGACCTCGTCGAGCACGGTGAGCTTGGTCCGGCGCAAGAGATTGGTCTGCCACAGCGTCAGCACCTCGCGGCGAAGCTGCTCGTCGCTCGCATCAGCCTCCTCCGCGGTCAGCGCCACGCGCTCGCGGCGGTCGAGCAGGCCGGCGACCTCCATCTCGCGGTCCATGGTGCTCTTGCGGCGGACTTCGGTCGGGTGCGCAGTCAGGACCGGGCTGACCAGCGCGGACTTGAAGAAGCTGCGGAGCTGATCGGGACCGATGCCCGCGGCCTTGGCATGGGCCAGCGTCTCGGCCAGCACGCCGGTGCTCTTGCCGGCGCTGCGAGCCCGCATCTGGCGGATGTTGTTCTGGTCCTCGGCGATGTTGGCAAGGTGGGAGAAATAGCTGAAGGCGCGGACGATCCGCACCGTCTCGGAGGTCGACATGCTGTCGAGGATCTGCTCGAGCTCACGGCGGGCGAGCCGGTCCTCGTCGCGGTGGAACCTGATCGAGGTCTGGCGGATGCGCTCGACCAGGTCGAACACATCGGCACCCTCCTGGTCGCGTACGGTGTCGCCGAGGATGCGTCCGAGCAGGCGAATGTCGTCCCGCAGCCGGGCGTCGGCCTCCAACGCCTGGACGTCCTCAGGACGGTTGGTGCGCGGTTCGGTGCTGTCGGCTGATACGGTCTGGAGGGACATGGCTCGCTCCTTGGTTCGAGCTCGCTTGGATGCCCGGCACGGCGAGTGTGCGATATTTTTCTGCCGCAGTGCAAGATGAACTTGGTGGCGGCGCACAGTGCCGGCGTGCTCGTGTCCCGGACGCGCTGCAACGCCCCTCAGCATTTCGGCGCAGAGCCGGGGCACGGGGCCGGCATCCGTTCAGCCGTAAACATACCTTCGCGATCTCGCGGCGCATTCCGCCCGAGCTTTGCTGTCCGTTTCGCCCTCGTCGAGAACAAAGGGCGCAGGGAAGGCCGGGCGCCGGCTGGCACCCAGGGTCCGCACGCGAAAGACGCACGCGGGCTTGACCACAGGTGTTGCCGGTCGCCCGGCCTTCCCTGCGCAATGGTGTTACGGCTTATGGCGCGCTCTCCCCGGGGAGCGGTGCACTATTGCCCCCGTCGCCTTGCGGTTCACTGATGCGCGCGCCCGGTCGGGCAACTCACACCACCGCAAGCCTTGACGCCAGCCTGCGGGCGTCAGGATCACACGCTTTTGCCGTCCGCGGACGTCCCGCCCCGGACAGTCGGAAGCTCGCGCGTGCTCGCCCCCAACGCCGAAACGAAACGCTGTAACCGCGCCGTGTCGTGCCGCGGATCGCGATGGCTCACAGGGGTCGCCCGCCCTGCCATCACCTCACGCGCCGGCGCTGCCGCGTCCATCGCATCCCAGCCTACGTATCGTGACGATCGCGAAACGCCCCTTTGGCGGGCCGGGATGCTGTGCGGTTTAACCGAAGAAGCGAATTCGGTCAATCAGAATCTTCATGACTTCGGCTCTTGACCTGCATTTGCCGTGTTTTGCCCGTCGGGAACGCCAGGACTTGTGGGCGCAAGGCGCCGGAGCGCGCCCTTGGTCTAGTCTGCCTTAAACAGCCGAGGGCGGGACAGGAAGGGTGAAGACCGTTTCATTGCCCCCAAACCTTCCGTATAGACAGAGGCACCATCGATATGGCTTTTCGGCCGGATCCCGATTCAGGAGATGCAGGATGTTTCGGATCTCGCGCAGGAAACGTCTTGCCATGACACTGAGTACCCTCGTGTCGGCCCTTGCATGCTCGCCGCCGCTGGCTCGTGAGGCGTTCGCCGGTAAGACCATCACAGCCGTGATGCATTCGGATCTGCGTGTCATCGATCCGATCTTCACTCCTGCCTATATCACGCGTGACCATGGCTACATGGTCTACGATACCCTTCTGGCAATCGACGCCAATTTCGAAGTCCAGCCTCAGATGGCAGACTGGAAAGTCTCCGACGACCGGCTCACCTACAACTTCACTCTGCGCGACGGACTGAATTGGCACGACGGTACGCCCGTGACTGCAGAGGATTGCGTGGCCTCGCTCAAGCGTTGGAGCAAGAACGACGGGATGGGCCAGAGGCTGATGGATGTCGCCGCGAGCCTAGAAGCGACCGATGCGAAGACAATCACGCTGAAGCTCAAGGAACCCTACGGGCTCGTGCTGCAATCGATCGGAAAGCAGTCAACGCTTGTGCCATTCATGATGCCCAAACGGCTCGCTGAAACGCCGCCGGACAAGCAGATTTCCGAGCAGATCGGTTCAGGCCCTTTCAAGTTCGTGCAAGCCGAGTTTCGGCACGGGGTAAAAGCCGTCTACGAGAGGAACGCCACCTATGTGCCGCGCAAGGAGCCGCCAAGCGGGACCGCTGGCGGCAAGGTGGTGAAGGTTGATCGCGTCGAATGGATCACGATGCCCGACGCGCAGACTGCCATCTACGCGCTGCGGTCCGGCGATATCGATTTTGTAGAAAGTGCGCCCGTTGACCTGCTGCCGATACTTCAAGAAAACAACGATATTGAGATCAGAACTCTGAACAAGGACGGCTATCAGACATACGGACGTATGAACTTCCTGCTGCCGCCTTTTGACAAAGTCGAGATACGCCGTGCCGCGCTTCTGGCAATCAATCAGAAGGACGTACTGGACGCGCTGGTCGGAGATCCCAAACACTATAAGATCTGTGGTGCGATCTTCATCTGCGGCACGCCGCTCGCATCCGATGTCGGTTCAGCGAGTTTGGTCAAGGGCGACGGCCTTTCGAAGGCGAAAAGCCAGTTGGCCGCAACAGGGTATGACGGCACACCGGTCGTCATCCTCGCACCCAACGAATGGATGTTGAAGCCGCAGCCGACTGTAGTTGCGCAATTGTTGCGCAAGGCGGGGTTCAAAGTAGACCTGCAGGCGACCGACTGGCAAACAGTCGTGAGCCGTCGAAACAGCCAGAAGCCCGTCAATGAGGGCGGCTGGAACATGTTCTTCACGACCACGGCCGCTTCCGAGATGATGGACCCCGTGGTCAACAGTGCGGTCAATGCAAGGGGCAAGAACGGCGGCTGGTTTGGCTGGCCCGAGAACGCCAAGATCGAGCAACTCCGCGATGCGTATGCGCGCTCGTCATCGCCAAGCGAGCAGAAGAAGATCGCCGAGGAGATCCAGGGGGAAGTCTACGATCAAGTGATCTATATCCCGCTCGGGCAATATGTGAGACCGAGCGCGTGGCGGAAATCGCTTTCCGGTGTGCTCGATGGCCCCGTTACCCCGCTATTCTGGAATGTCGACAAGTCGCAGTGAAGGATGATCGCGCGTCTATGGGGATGCAGGTTCCTCTGGGCCCCACGACGCGCCCGTGAAAAGCGAGTACGCCCGCCCCTGCTTAGTCGCACAACAAGGATATCGTCTCAGGCCCGACATTCGCGGTCTCGATTGCCGAAGCGCGTCCCCAGATTATCAGGGCGACGATGTGAACGATGAGAAATGCGGCTGCTACGGCCAACAGCCAGCCCGTTTCGATTTGGTTCTTTGGGCGGGCCAACGACCTTGCTTGACCTGCCCTGCTCGCAACGGTCATTCCCGTTCTCCCGAATCCTGTTTGAGCTCGTGTGCGAGCAGGTGCTCATACTGGCGCATGACGCGACTTGCGTGACGCTGTCGCGACAAATGTAGCGCCGACATGATGAAAGCGAAGATGCGTCGCTTGTCCGGTTCGACCAGACGATCATGAACCCGAGCAGTTTCAGGCGGATAGGAGATGGTGCTCATTGTCGAAACCGATCGGCTAGAAGAATCCGGCGCTGAGATCGAGCCCGTAAGTCGTCGACAACAGCCAAATGAAGAAGACGGCTCCGCAGAACAACAGTAGCTGCTTGAGCGCGAGGGCCTGTAGTGATGATGCGGGAAATGCCCGGACAAGAGCGTTCACGATGGCGGTAGTTGCAAGAACTCGCATGATCATCTCCAGGATAATGGCCGCGCTTCAGCGAGCGTCGGCGACTTTCTTCGATTTCCCAAAAAACCCAGATGAAACAGGCACCGAGGCGAACTAAAATCAGGATGAGCAGAAATGACCGATCGCTCGCGGTCCGGTTCATGAATGTCCAATGCAAATGGAATCTCGGCCCGGTGCCATTGGCCGAACGGCAGATTCGATCAGGGAATGTTGATCCCCGGCAACGGCCCCGTGACGCGGATTGACGCTTTTGCGGATGGCTGCGGCAAGAAAGCAGCGAGTACGATCAATACAAGGCATGGCGGGGCGATGAATAATCCGAGACGCCACCGGCTGAACTCCGCCCAGTCACCGGGCGTTGTGATCCGGCGCTGGCCAGTTGCGGTCGGCATGGTGAATCTCCGAATGTGTGACGATGAGAAGACCGGCCTTCCAGATGCATCTCCGGCTCCTCTCCTCTGAGCTCCTGTTTTGCAGGATCTCGAACTTGCAAAGATCTAAGCTTCCCGCCGCGGGCGCGACTATCCGGTTTTGGCGGCCCTTATCCGGGAATCGCGGAAAACGAGAGACCGTGAACCCACTTATGCTATAAAGTTCGGGCGAACTCGCGTTGGCGGACTACCGCCCGCTTGGCGGGGAGGATCCCAGAATGCATGAAGGCAGCGGGAAAATGCTTGGCCGCTATAAGGTTTTCGCGAGTAGGCATCTCGACGAAACGCACGCCTACATGGAGCGCGGGGATCACATCTTCGAGGTTTCTCCGCGCGAGGCCGACAGACTCGAGATCGTCTCGCACCTGGTCGTTTTGCCCAATGCCAAAATGGGTCGTATCTCCTATGGTTCGGCGGTCTTGACGGCGGCTAGAGGCGACGGCCCCGAGCAGTTCATGATCAATTTTCCGCTTCGTGGCAGCTCTGAGTTGGCCAACAAAAAACTCAGCTTCGAATGCAGCCCGACCCGCTCAGCCGTTACCGCCTCGACGGATGGATACGTCATGCGGTCAGTGGCCGATAGCGAACGGTTGACGTTTCGCGTGTCCAAGGCAGCCGTCATGGCGCAGCTTGCGGCCTTGCTGGGAGAGCAACCGACGCGGATGCTGGAGTTTCAACCAGAACTCGACTTTGAAACGGCGCAGGGACGCAGCCTACGACGTCAAGTGCAACTCGCCATTGCTGACCTAGACGAAGCCGGCCCCGAGAGGTCCAGTCACCTCATGCTGAATATGTATGAGCAGCTTATCGTGACCGGGCTGCTCGTCAATCAAAAGAGCAACTACACGGAGGCCCTGCTGCGTCTGAAATCCGAGATCGCGCCGGGGGACGTCAAGCGCGCCATCGATTTCATCGAAGCGCATCTGCATCTGCCGATCACGCTTGCGGATATTGCCGAGGCATCCGGTGTCCCCGGACGTACTTTGCTCGAGCATTTCAGGAATCATCGCAGCGTCTCCCCGATGCAATACGTGCGCAGCGCTCGCCTCGCCAAGGTTCGCGAGGCACTTGTGCGCACCGACTTCAATGGGAGCGTCACCGAAATAGCAATGGAATGGGGCTTCAATCATTTGGGACGTTTCGCGTTCGAGTATCGAGACCAATTTGGAGAAAGTCCGTCGGAAACGCTTAAACGCGGCCGGGGCCGCAAGTGACGTCGAGCAGTGGTGAAGACTGCGGCTGCGATCCATCACCGAGCAACGCCTAAGCTGCGTCATCCCTCCCGTTAGAGGCACGAACGGCAACGCTCGCTGTCAGCCGCCGACCGCATGACCTGTCCTACATTCCAGCAGATGACATCGGAGCAGGTTGAAATACATTCGAAGCGCCTTGAATTGATGGCTGGGCCTGGAGCTTCCGGTTGGTCGATTGCGGCCATCGCATAGCGTTTCCCGCGAGTTTCGGATAGTCGGCGCCGGAATCGGATAGCCGCCTGGGGCCTAACGAGACTAGGTCTTGCAAGCGAGGTGCGAGCCCTTCGCGGGCAATCCTGGCCACTTCGCCCGCCCTGAGATGCATCACCTGGATTTCCGTGCCTGCGGCGCGTTGCGCGCCGGCCGACAACTATTTGGAGAATTTCAGACATGCGATCGCAAACGTTACGCATGCCCGCAACGACGCGAACCGTGGTTCACGAGCGGCTAGCGGTCATCATCCGCGCGATCGTCAGCCTTCCCGCCACATGGTGGCGGCGATCTCGCTTCAGGGCAGAGCTGCGCGCGGATCTCAGAGACAAGCCCGAGCTTCTCCGCGATATCGGTATCGGCGTGTACGACGCGCAAGCCGAGGCGTCGCGGTATTTCTGGGAAGCCTTGATAATCGAGCGCCGATAGAGGGATCAAAGGCCGGACGCGGTTCACGCCGGCACGATCACCTTGCCGATCGGCCAAAGCGCGATGCCCGCGAGCTTCAGATGGGCCCAGGCGAAGGGAATGCCGATGATGGTGATCGCGAGCGCCAGCGCGGTCAATAAGTGGCCGAGCGCCAGCCACCAGCCGGCCAGCACGAACCAGATGATGTTGCCGATCACCCCGAGCGGGCCGGTGCCGGTATCCTCGATACCAGTGACGTCGTAGCGGTTGACCGCACGCGAGCCGAACGGCAGCAGCGTGTAGACGGCGATGTTGAACGCCGCCCGCGCCCACGGCAGGCCGACGATGGTGATGGCCATGATGACCGCGGCGATCACCCAGCCGAACGCCATCCAGGCGCCGCCGAAGAGGATCCAGAGGATGTTGAGGAGCATGGAAACGGGAGACATGGGATGATCCGGAGGTGGATGATGTCGTCTATATAGGTTCGGAATCTGTCCCTGCTAAGACGGTCCGATAGCCGCAGCCGGCTACCGCCCCTCGAATTTCGGCTCGCGCTTCTCCATGAACGCCTTCATGCCCTCGGCCATGTCCTGCGTCTTGAACAGCGGCAGGAGCTGGAGATAGACGTGATGAACGTGGTCGTGGAAGTTCTCGTTGAGGCCCATCCGCATCATGCGCTTGGAGGCCTGCACCGCGAGCGGCGCGTTGGCGGCGATTTCGCGGGCGATCGCAGTCGTGCGGCTCATCAGCTCGGCATCCGGCACGACCTCGTTGGCGAGGCCCCATTCGAGGCACTCGCGCGCGCTCAGCGTGCGGCCGGTGAAGATCAGCTCGGAGGCCTTGGCCCAGCCGAGCATGCGCGGCAGCAGCCAGGTGCCGCCGGATTCCGGCACCACGCCGCGCTTGACGAAGGCGGCGGCGAGCTTTGAGGACTCCGCCATGATGCGGATGTCGCAGCCGAGCGCGGTGTCCATGCCGTAGCCCGCCGCGCCGCCGTTGACGGCGCAGATGGTCGGCTTGTCCATCGCCTGCAACACCGTCGGCGGCGTATTGCGGAGATTGATCGTGGTCGACGAGGACGCCGCGCTGAGGCCGTTGCCGTCGCGCTCCTTGCGCAGGTCGAGGCCGGCGCAGAACGCCCTGCCCCTGCCGGTGAGGATCACGACGCGGACGTCCTTGTCCTCGTTGGCTTCGGTCAAGAGCCGCGCCAGATCGTTCAGCATCGGGCCGGAGATCGTGTTCATACGCTCCGGCGCGTTCAGCGTGATGGTCGCGACGTGGTCGGCGATTGTGTAGAGGACTTCGTTGGCGGCGTTGGTCATGAAAGCCCCTTGCTCTTGTAGCCCGGATGAGCGAAGCGACATCCGGGGCGGTGTTCGCGTTGTCCCGGGTATCGCTGCGCTCACCCGGGCTACGTAGCGTCAAATCTTCCGTCCCGCCCGTTCCCAATAGGGATCGCGCAGGCGGCGCTTGAAGATCTTGCCGGAATCTTCACGCGGCAGGCCGCTGCGGATCTCGATGTGTTTTGGAACTTTGTAATCGGCGAGCGACGTCTTCAATCTCGCACGAACGTCGGCGGCGTCGAGCGTGACGCCGGCTTGCGGCTCCACCACGGCCATCAGCGCCTCGCCGAACTCGGCATCGGGGATGCCGAACACCGCGCAATCGTGCACGCCCGGCACGGCATGCAGGACGGACTCTATTTCGGCCGGGTAGATGTTGACGCCGCCCGAGATCACCATGTCGCGCTTGCGGTCGCAGATGAAGACGTAGCCGTCCTCGTCGATGTAGCCGACGTCACCCGAGGTGATGAAACCGTCGCGGTCGATCTCGGCGCGTTTCTCCGGCTTGTTGTGGTAGGTGAAGTCGGCCATTGCAGGCATGCGGGAATAGATCTCGCCGATCTCGCCGGCCGGTAGCACGCGGCCGTCCTCGCCGAGGAAGCGCAGCTCCGCACCGGGCGAAATTTTGCCGACGGTGCCGGGCTTCTTCAGCGCGTCCTCCGAGGTGGCGAAGGTGACCGCGCTGGATTCGGTCGAGCCGTAGAATTCGTAGATCACCGGCCCCCACCATTCGATCATGGCGCGCTTGACGTCGGCCGGGCACGGCGCGGCGGCGTGGATGACGTGGCGCAGCGAGGAGACGTCGTACGTCTTGCGCACCGCCTCCGGCAGCTTCATCAGGCGGATGAACATGGTCGGCACCATGAAGATGGTGTCGACCTTGTAGCTCTCGATCAGCTCCAGGAACTCCTCGGCTTCGAAGCGCGGCATCAGCACCAGCGCGCCACCGAGCTTGCCGGCGCGAATACCGAACGAGTTCGGTGCGGAATGATACAGCGGTCCCGGCAGGATCGCGCGGGCGCCGGGCTTGAGACCATAGATCATCGCACGCATGCGCTCGCCGGCCGCCTGCTGCTCCGGCGTCGGCGCGTTGCGGCGGACGCCCTTGGGATGGCCCGTGGTGCCCGAGGTGTAGATCATGTTCATCGGCTGCGGCACGACCGGCCCGTCATAGGGCTGGAATTGCGCGAGCCAGGATTCGAAATCGATGGCGAAGTCCGGCGTCGTCAGATGATCGGGATCGATCCTGTAATTGGACAGGATCTCCGGCGGCGTCGGCACGCTGAGCACGGTGACGCCTGCCGGAATCGCGTCGCGCAGGGCGTGCAGCATGTCGGCATGTCCGATCAGCACGGACGTGCCGGTGTCTCCAAGGATGTAGTTGATCTCCTCCGGCTTGAAGTGCCAGTTGATCGGCACGCCATAGGCCCCGAGCCGCATCGCGGCATAGGCGGCCTCGAGGAAGGCGATGTCGTTGCGCATCAATATGCAGACGCAATCGCCCTGGCGGACGCCGATCCTGGCGAGGCCGGACGCGATGCGGTCGGCGCGGGTTGCGACCTCGGTGTGGGAGCGGCGGCGATCGCCGGAGACGATGCCGAGGAAGCTGGACGTTTCGCTCATTGTTATTTTTCTTTGTTGTTTGGCGACGGTCTTAGCTAGTCGTCATCACCGGGCTTGTCCCGGTGATCCACGTTCTTGCTTCGTCGCCTCGACCAAGAACGTGGATGGCCGGGACAAGCCCGGCCATGACGGAGAGACAATCAATCCGCATAGTTCGCTGCGCGCTTCTCCAGATTGGAGCGCACCGCCTCGGTCTGGTTCGCGCTGCCGATCAGCTTCTGCTGCTCGACGGACTCAGCCAGCAGCGCCGGACCCGGATCGACCGAGAGATTGTTCAGCAGCCGCTTGGCGGCACGGATCGCATCGGGGCTCTTGCCGGCGATCTCGCGCGCGACCTCGAGCGCGCTCGCACGCGGATCGTCGCAGATGCGCGTGGCAAGGCCGTAAGACATCGCCTCCTGCGCGGAGAAGATGCGTCCGGTGTAGGTGAGATCGCGCAGGATGTCGTCGCGCACCAGCGAAGCCAGGATCGGCGTGCCCGCCATGTCGGGCACGAGGCCCCATTTGATCTCCATGATCGACATCCGCGCATCGGGCGTGAGGAAGCGCATGTCAGCACCGAGTGCGAGCTGGAAGCCGCCGCCGAACGCAACGCCCTGGATCGCGGCGATCACCGGAACCGGAAGCTGGCGCCAGCCCCACACCGCCTGTTGCGGGAAGTTCGCCTGTCCGTGCGTCCGCTTGGTGAGATCGCGATTTTCGCCACCCGGAATTCCATTGCCGCCCTTTTCCTTCATGGCGGCAAAACGTCCCATGTCGAGCCCGGCGCAGAAGGCACGGCCATCGCCGGAGAGCACGACCGCGCGCACGCTCTTGTCCTTCGAAAGCCGGTCGGTCGCGGCGACAAGGGCCTCGAACATCGCCTGATCCAGCGCGTTCATCTTGTCGGCGCGCACCAGGCGCACATCGGCCACGCCTTCCGAGATCGAGATCGAGACGCGATCTTCCATGGACGAATTCTCCCCTGTTCGTGACCGGTTGCGACTTTACAGGACGCCGCCAGCCGGTTTTAGTCAATCGACCAATTAACTGACAATCCGTACGGGAGAAACAGCCATGTTCAAGGAAAATCTTCTGGCCGGGCGGCGCATTCTCGTAACCGGCGGCGGCACGGGTCTCGGCAAGTCGATGGCGGCGCGCTTCCTCCAGCTCGGCGCCGAAGTGCATATCTGCGGCCGGCGCAAGATCGTGTGCGACGAGACCGCGACCGAGCTGATGGCCGAGTACGGCGGCCGCGTCACCAGCCACGGCGTCGACATCCGCAACGCGCTCGCGGTCGAGGAGATGGTCGAGACCATCTTTCGCGACGGCGGGCTCACCGACCTCATCAACAACGCCGCCGGCAATTTCATCTCGCGCACCGAGGAGCTGTCGCCGCGCGGCTTCGACGCGGTCGCCAACATCGTCATGCACGGCACGTTCTACGTGACGCAGGCCGTCGGCAAGCGCTGGATCGCGGACAAGCAACCGGGCAACGTCGTCTCCATCACCGTGACCTGGGTGCGCAACGGCTCGCCTTACGTGGTGCCCTCGGCGATGAGCAAGTCGGCGATCCACGCCATGACGATGTCGCTCGCGACCGAATGGGGCCGCTATGGCATCCGCCTCAACACCATCGCGCCGGGCGAAATCCCGACCGAGGGCATGAGCAAGCGCATCAAGCCGGGCGACGAGGCCGGCGCGCGCACCAAGGCGATGAACCCGATGGGCCGCGTCGGTTCCATGGAGGAGTTGCAGAACCTCGCGGTGTTCCTGATCTCCGGCGGCTGCGACTGGATCAACGGCGAGACCATCGCCATGGACGGCGCCCAGGCGCTCGCCATGGGCGGCAATTTCTACCAGCTCCGCGACTGGAGCGACGACGACTGGAAGACCGCGCGCGAGAGCATCATGGCGCAGAACGAGAAGGATCGCGCGAAGCGGGGATAGCGCGCCCTCCCCCGTATTGTCTTTGGCCGCGGATGACGCCACACTCCCAAGCATAAAAACAAAACGCCCACGGGAGAAACATGTCCACACAGCCATTGGCAACTCTCGCCGACATGGTGCGCGAGCGCGCCGGGAGCCGCGGCGATGCCATCGCCTATGAATTCGAAGGCCGTGCCACCAGCTTTGCCGAATTCGACGTCAAGACGAACAAGGTCGCGAACGCCCTGATTGCGATGGGCGTCAGACACGGCGACCGCATCGCCTATCTCGGCAAGAACAGCGATCTCTATTTCGAGCTGCTGATGGGCGCGATGAAGGCCGGCGTGGTGATGGCACCGGTGAACTGGCGGCTCGCCGGGCCCGAGGTCGCCTTCATCGTTACGGATTGCAAGGCGCCCGTGCTGTTCGTCGGGCCGGAGTTCGTCACCCAGGTCCGCCAGATCAAGGATCAGCTGCCGGGCGTACGCACCGTCATCACCACCGAAGGCGGCGCGCCGGAATGGCAGGATTTGGCGGCCTGGCGCGATGCGCGGAGCAGCGACGATCCCAGGGTGCCGATCGACACAAGCGACATCGCGATCCAGCTCTACACGTCGGGCACCACCGGCAAGCCGAAGGGTGCGATGTTGAGCCACGCGAACTTCCTCAACCTGGTGCAGACAGGCAATGCCGAGGACAAGCCGGAGTGGAACCGGTGGTCGACCGACGACGTGTCGCTGGTGGCGATGCCGATCTTCCATATCGGCGGCTCCGGCTGGGGCGTGATGGGGCTCTACCACGGCGCCCGCGGCGTGATCGCGCGCGAGTTCGACCCGACCAAGGTGCTGGATTTCTTCGAGCAATCGGGCATCACGAAACTGTTCATGGTGCCGGCGGCGATGCAGTTCGTGGTGCGGCAGCCGCGCGCCAGGACCGTGGACTTTTCACGATTGAAATACATGCTGTACGGCGCTTCGCCGATACCGGCGGCGCTGCTGAAGGAGTGCATCGAGGTCTTCAAATGCGGCTTCGTGCAGATGTACGGCATGACCGAGACCACCGGCACGATCGTCGCGCTGCCGCCGGAGGATCACGTCGAGGGGCTGGAGCGGATGCGCTCGGCGGGCAAGGCGCTGCCCGGCATTGAGCTGGCAATCCTGGATGTGGACGGCAAGCCGCTGCCGCCGCGCGAGGTCGGCGAGATCGCCACGCGCTCGGGCTCCAACATGGCGGGCTATTGGAACCTGCCGGAGGCGACCGCCGCGACGCTGCGCAGTGACGGCTGGCTGCGCACCGGCGATGCCGGCTACATGGACGAGGACGGCTATCTCTACATCCACGACCGCATCAAGGACATGATCATCTCCGGCGGCGAGAACATCTATCCCGCCGAGGTCGAGAGCGCGCTGTGCGATCATCCCGACGTTGCCGAGGCCGCCGTGATCGGCGTGCCCGACGACAAATGGGGCGAGGCCGTGAAGGCGGTCGTGGTGATGAAGCCGGGCAAGCAGGCGACGGAAACCGACATCATCAGCTTCACCCGGACGCGCATCGCCGGCTTCAAGACTCCGAAGAGCGTGGAGTTTCTGCCGGCGCTGCCGCGGAATCCGTCGGGCAAGATTTTGCGGCGGCAGTTGCGGGAGCCGTATTGGGCGGGGAAAGACCGGCGGGTGAATTGATCGCGTAGGGTGGGTTAGCCGTAGGCGTAACCCACCGCTTTGCTATCCACGCGGGTGAAGGTTGGTGGGTTACGCCCTGCGATCGCGCTTCGCGCAATCGCAGCGCTAACCCACCCTACGACAACGGTGCAAGCCGTCAGTGCTTCCCCGGCCCCATATACCCGAACAAAAATCCCGCCACCTTGCGCATCTGGATCTCTTCGCTGCCCTCCGTGATGCGATAGCGGCGGTGATGGCGGTAGATATGCTCGAACGGCTTGTGGCGTGAATAGCCCATGCCGCCATGGACCTGCATGGCGCGGTCGGCGGATTCGCAGCAGAGTCGGTTTGCCCAGTAATTGCACATCGAGACGCGGTCGGAGAGCGTGCGCTCGACCTGTTCCTCGGTGAGCTGGTCCATCTCCCAGGCGGTCTTGCGGATCAGAAGGCGCAGCATCTCGGCCTGCGTGGCGAGCTCGACCAGCGGGAACTGGATCGCCTGATTCTCGGCGAGCGCCCGGCCGAACGGCTTCCGCGCACGCGCATATTTCACGCTTTCGTTGATGCAGTAGACGGCGGCGCCGAGCGAGCTCGCGGCCTGCCTGATGCGGTTCTGATGGACAAAACATTGCGCCAGCGACAGGCCGCGGCCGACCTCGCCGAACAGCGCATCTTCCGGGACGAACACATCCGTAAAACTGACGCGCGGATGGTCGGTCGGCATGTTGAAGGTCCACATGTACTCCTCGACCTTGACGCCGTGGCTCTTGGCCGGCACCAGGAAGCAGGTAATGCCGCGCGCATCGCCGTCATTGCCGCTGGTGCGCGCGAACAGCGCGCAATGCGTGGCGACGTGCATGCCTGTCGTCCACATCTTCTCGCCGTTGATGATCCAGCCCTTGACGTTGTCGCGGGTGGCCGGCACCGCGCGCGTCTCCATGTGGGTGGCATCCGAGCCGTGATTGGGCTCGGTCAAGCCGAACGTGATGCGGTACTTGCCCTTGATCGAGCCGTCGATCATCGCCTTCTGGTCGTCGCGGCCGTAACGGTCGAGCATGGTGACAACGGGAAAGTTGCCGACGATGGAGTGCTCGTTCTGGAGGTCGTTGTGCAGGCCGAGGCCCTTCGCGGCAAAATGCTCTCGGATCACGGCCATCCAGAGGTTGGAGCCGTCCTTGCCGCCATATTGCTTCGGCACGGGAAAGCGCAGATGACCGGCGGCATCCGCCAGGTCCTTGGCCTTGCGCAGCAGCTGCTCCCATTCATGCCGCGGCAGGCCGCCGTTCTCGAAATCGGTGCGCGCCCATTCGCGGCGATGATCGAAGAAGCGGATGTTGTCGTCGACCTGTTCCAGCGGCTTGATCGCGCGTTCGATGAAACGGTCGAGCTCTCCGAGATAGGCGACGAGATCGGCAGGCAGTGAGAAATCCACAGGTTCTCTCCCGGATTGATTTTGTCGTTTTGCGTTAAGGCGCTAGGCGCGTTTCCGCTTCGTGCGATTAAGCTGAGAAGAGCGCGCGCAAGTCAAGCGAAGCGAGACGTGTGGCACACGCAAGGCCCGTCGGCGCAATTCGATAGTGCGCAGGCATTGGCGCGCGGTAGTATGACGTCAATATTCCTTCACGAGAAAATGCGGGAGCGTGCGATGGAGCTGAAATTTTCCAAGGTGGAACGCAAGGGGCCGATCACGATCGTGACGCTGTCGCGGCCCGAGGTCTACAACGCGCTGCACACCGATGCGCATTTCGAGCTGCAGAAAGTGTTCGACGATTTCTCGGCGGATGCCGAGCAATGGGTTGCAATCGTCACCGGTGCCGGCGACAAGGCGTTCTGCGCCGGCAACGATCTGAAGTGGCAGGCGGCGGGCGGAAAGCGCGGCTGGGACAAGGGCGGCTTTGCCGGCCTCACCTCGCGGTTCGACTGCGACAAGCCGATCATCGCCGCTGTGAACGGCGTCGCCATGGGCGGCGGCTTTGAGATCGCGCTTGCCTGTGATCTCATCATCGCCTCGGAGAATGCGACCTTCGCCCTGCCCGAGCCGCGCGTCGGCCTTGCCGCCCTCGCCGGCGGCCTGCACCGGCTGCCGCGGCAGATCGGCCTGAAGCGCGCCATGGGCATGATCCTCACGGCGCGCCACGTCAGCGCCAAGGAAGGTCTCGATCTCGGCTTCGTCAACGAGGTGGTGCCGCAGGGCGAGGCGCTCGCGGGCGCGCTGCGATGGGCGGAGATGATCACCAAGAACTCGCCGATGTCGATCCGGGCCTCGAAGCAGGCGATCCAGAAGGGGCTTGGCGTCTCGCTGGAGCAGGCGATCGCGGAGCAGCGGGACTATCCGGCGGTGCAGGCGATGGTGGCGTCGCAGGATTACATCGAAGGTCCGAAGGCGTTCTCGGAGAAGCGGCCGCCGAAATGGGTGGGGAAGTAGGCCAGGCTGTCATTCCGGGGCGCGCCCTCTTGGGCGCGAGCTACGATGCGCAATTGCGCATCTGAGAATCCATTAATCAACGCGACCTGCCGCGCGATGGATTCCGGGCTCGTCGCTCCGCGACGCCCCGGAATGACAGCGGAGAATTTGGCTGCACCTTTCAGCCTCGCCCCAGTTCCCTCTTGTATGATGCATAATTCGGCTGATCGACTGCGAGTTTGTCCATCGTTGTCGCCCACAGATGCTCGGCAAGGCCGGGCGTTGCGAGGTCGACTTCGCCCTTCGCTATTCGCTCGGCGAGCGCGCGGTTGAGCTCGGTGACCGAGCCGTCGATGCCGAGCAGCGCGCGCAGACGCGCCACTTCCGCAGCATCGCTCCCCTCCTCCCGCGTCAGCTGCCGCGTGACGAGGTCGAGGATGTTGATGGCGACGCGCAGCTTGAAGGCCTGGTGGCCGGAGATCAACGGCACGATGTCGTTGCGCAAGAAATCGGCGACTGATTTGGTCAGCTCGATCGGGGTCGGCTCGTCCTGCATGTGTCAGCTCCCGCGCGGCGCCAGCAGGCGCAACAGGTCGATTTCGGTTTCGCTGGCGCGGCGGCCGATCATGGCGCGTTCCATGGAATGGTCGGGCCCCTCGCGAAACCGCTGCATCATGCCGCCGCACATGATGCCCCAGCGCAGCGTGCCCATCACTTCCCAGAACTTCACGCGCGCGGGATCGACCTTGCGGCCCGCGGCCTCATAACCCGCGAACAGGTCTTCGCGTGTGCCAAAACCGCCGACGGGCCTGTCGATCTCGCCGAAGCGCCAGGAATTGACGCAGACCCAGCCGAGATCCTCCATGGGATCGCCGAGATGGGCAAGCTCCCAGTCCAGCACAGCGCGAACGCCGTCGGCGCCGATGATGAGATTGCCGTTGCGGAAATCGCCGTGCACCAGCGTGGTCTCGGTTGACGGGCCGGGATCGTGGTCGCGCAGCCAGCGCAGCGCCAGCTCGAACACGGGCTTGGGCCAGTTCAGGCTGCGATAGTCGCGCTCGAACTCGGCAATCTCCTGCGTCGCACCCCGGCTGCGCAGCTCGGGCAGCTTGTCCTTAGGCAGTCGATGCAGGCCGGCGAGAATGCCGCCGATCTGCCGCGCGAGATGCGGTCGCGCGGCGGCATACTCGTCATCGCGAAGGATCTTGCGCGCGATGGTCTCGCCCTCGATCCTTTGCATGATGAAGCCGGTGCCGAGATCGTCCTCGGGCACCAGCACATGCATCACGCGCGGCGACGGCACGCCGGCCTCGAAGGCGAGCTGCATCAGCTGCGCTTCGGCCGCAAGGCCCGCCGCGCGCGTGGGCGCCGCGCCATACCCCTTCGGCGAGCGGCGCAGGATCGCGCCGATCTCACCATCGGGATGCGTAATGTCGAAGCGCCAGGTTTCCTGGCTGGCGCCGCCCGACAGCTTGGCCGCGCCGGTGACGCCGGTCGCGCCCTTGCACCAGCGCCGGACGCTGCGTGAAAGTTCGGCCTCGATCATTTGCCTTTGAACTGCGCGGGCCGCTTCTCCAGGAACGCGCCGACGCCCTCTCGGAAATCCTGGGTGTCGCCGGCGCGGAGCTGGCACTGGAATTCCAGGTTGAGCTGATCCTCGAAGGAATTCTCCGGGCTGTCCCAATAGAGCTTGCGGATCAGCGACAGCGCCACCGTCGGGCCGCTGGCGAGATCGCGCGCGAGCTTCATCGCTTCCTCCATCAGCGCGCCGTCGTCATAGACGCGGTTGACGAGACCCCATTCCAGCGCCTTCTCAGCCGGCAGCCGCTCGCCCATCAGCGACAGTTCGATCGAACGGGCGCGGCCGACGAGGCGCGGCAACAGCCAGGTCGAGCCGCAATCCGGAACGAGACCGATGCGGCGGAAAGCCTGCAGGAAATAGGAGGACCGCGCGCACAGGATCATGTCGCCGAGCAGCGCGAAGCTCATGCCAGCGCCTGCGGCCGGGCCGTTGACGGCGGTGACGATCGGGCAGTGCAGATTGCGGATGCGGCGCAGGAAGGGATGAAATCCGGTCTCGAGCGTCATGCCGGCCTTGGTCTTCTTCGACTGGTTGTTACGGCCTTGCAGGTTGGCACCGGTGCAGAAGGCGCGACCCGCGCCGGTCAGCACGACGCAGCGCACCTCGTCCTTCTTCTCCTCGATCGCATCGAGTGCTTCGGAAAGGCCGCCCAGCATGTCCACGGAGACCGCATTCATCACCTCCTGATGGTCGAGCTTGAGGATCGCGACCGCGCCATCGAAATCGAGCGTGACGTGTTTGAACTGCATGGTTTCCTCGTGCGTTGCGGCCCGCGTCAGTTTCGCAGACCGGAATTCCTTTTGCCGGGGCGCATATTTGATTTTTGGCGCGGTCTTGTCCATGGTGATCAGAGCATAGCAAGCAATCTTGCGCGCAGCGGCTGATGCGCCGCAGACGTAAAGACAGGAAACGCGCCATGAACCTTTTCGACCTCTCCGGCCGCGTGGCCGTGATCACTGGCGGCAATGGCGGGATCGGCCTCGGCATCGCGCAGGCGCTCGCCGCCCAGGGCTGCAATGTCTCGATCTGGGGCCGCAATGCGGACAAGAACAAGGCGGCTGCCGCAAGCATGGCTGGCCTGTCGGGCAAGGTCGATGCCCGCGTCTGCGACGTCACCGATCCGGCTTCGGTCAATACCGCGATGAAGGCGACGCTCGACACCTTCGGCCGGGTCGATGGCTGCTTCGCCAATGCCGGCATCGGCGGCGGCGGCCGCAGGTCCTTCATCGAGCGCACCGAGGAGGAATGGCGCACGATGTTCGCGACCAATCTCGACGGCGTGTTCCACGCGTTCCAGGCCGCGGCCAAGCACATGACCGAGCGCGCCAATGCCGGAGATCCCTTCGGCCGGCTGGTCGCGACCTCGAGCCTGGCGTCGATCTTCGGCACCGCCCGCAACGAGCATTATGCGGCGACCAAGGCCGCGATCAACGCGCTGGTCCGCGCGCTCGGCGTCGAGCTGGCGCGCCACGGCGTCACCGCGAATGCGATCCTGCCCGGCTGGATCAAGAGCGACATGACGTCGGGCCTGATGGCCAACGAAAAATTCGTCGCCAACGTGATGCCGCGGATACCGATGCGGCGCTTCGGCGAGGCGTCCGATTTCGGCGGCATCGCCGTGTATCTGATGAGCAAGGCGTCGTCGTATCACACCGCCGATACGTTCGTGATCGACGGCGGCTATACCGCGTTCTGAGGCTTCGTAGGGTGGGCAAAGGCGCGCTTGCGCCGTGCCCACCTTGAGCACTTTTCGAATGTCGTGGTGGGCACGCTGCGCTTTGCCCACCCTACGGCTTCTCGTTTTGTCAGCGCAGAAGGGAAATGGGCAAATGTTCTCGCACATCATGATCGGCACCAACGATCTCGACAAGGCCAAGACGTTCTACGACAATCTGCTGAGCACGATCGAGGTTCGTCCGGCCAGGGTCGACGGCCACCGCATCTTCTACATCACCAAGACCGGCGTGTTCTCGGTGTCGAAGCCGATCAACGGCGAGCCGGCGACCTGCGCGAATGGCGGCACCATCGGCTTTGCGTGCAATTCGCCCGAGCAGGTCGATGCGTGGCACGCGGCTGGCCTCGCGGCCGGCGCAAAATCGATCGAGGATCCGCCGGGCGTGCGCCAGGGTCCCGGCGGCAAGCTCTATCTCGCTTATCTGCGCGACCTCGACGGCAACAAGATCTGCGCGATGCATCGGATGGCGAACTGACGTAACCACCGCTGTCATTCCCCGCGAAAGCGGGGAATCCAGTACGCGCGGGCTCTCGGTGCAATCACGACCTTCTCGGAGTACTGGATCGCCCGCCTTCGCGGGCGATGACAGCTGAGAGTGGGCGTGCCGTCAGCGAATCCTCGCACCGTCATTCAAACAACATTTCAAACACCTCGCGATATTCCATCGCGTGGCATGGCTGCGCGTGAAAAATGCGCGCTCGCACTTTGGCCGGGCTGCGACTATTCTCCCGACCAGAACGATCTCAGCGTCCCCGGGAGGAACAATGACAAAACACACCTACATTCCCCGTACCACCAACTACACCCTCAATCCCGGCGACGAGCTGAACGACCTCCGGATGTCGGACCAGGTCCGGCCGCTCTATGACCACGTCAGGAAATTCATCCGCGACACCGTCGAGCCGATGTCGATCGAGTTCGCCAAGGCCGGCGAGGGCAAGGAGGACCGCTGGAGCTTCACCCCGAAGCAGCTCGAGGTGCTGGAGAAGGCCAAGAACAAGGCCAAGCAGGAAGGCCTCTGGAACTTCTTCCTGCCCGACGACGAGACCGGACAGGGCCTGAAGAACCTCGACTACGCCTATATCGCATCCGAGCTCGGCAAGAGCCCGCTGGCATCCGAGACCATGAACTGCTCGGCCCCTGATACCGGCAACATGGAGGTGCTGGAGCGCGTCGGGACCAAGGAGCAGAAGGAGAAGTGGCTGAAGCCGCTGATGAACGGCGAGATCCGCTCGGCCTATGTCATGACCGAGCCGAACGTCGCCTCCTCCGACGCCAAGAACATCTCGACGACCGCGAAACTGGTCGGCGACGAATGGGTGATCAACGGCGAGAAGTACTACATTTCCGGCGTCGGCGATCCCCGCTGCAAGATCCTCATCGTGATGGTGAAGACCAATCCGGACGCGGCGCCGAGCAAGCAGCAGTCGCAGATCCTGGTGCCGCGCGACACGCCCGGCGTCGAGGTGCTCGGGCCCATGTATGTGTTCGGCCAGGACCACGCCCCGCGCGGCCACATGCACATGCGCTTCAACAATGTCCGCGTGCCCAAGGAGAACATCTTGCTCGGCGAAGGCCGCGGCTTCGAGATCTCCCAGCTCCGCCTGGGCCCGGGCCGCATCCATCACTGCATGCGCACTATCGGCAAGGCCGAGAAGGCGCTCGATTTGATGGTGCAGCGCGGCCTCACCCGCGAGGCCTTCGGCAAGAAGATCGCCCATCTCGGCGGCAACATGCAGATCATCGCGCAGGCGCGCTGCGAGATCGAGGCGATGCGGCTGATGGTGCTGAAGGCGGCCAAGGCGATGGACGTGCTCGGCAACAAGGAGGCCCGCGTCTGGGTTTCCATGGTCAAGGCCATGGTGCCCGAGCGCGCCTGCAAGATCATCGACCAGTCGATCCAGATGCACGGCGCCACCGGCATCTCGCACTGGACCCCGCTCGCCGAGATGTACCAGGACGTGCGCCATTTGCGCTTCGCGGATGGTCCGGACGAGGTGCACTGGATGGTGGTCGGACGCCACGAGCTGAGCATGGCATGAACAACGAGATGCCGTAGGGTGGGCAAAGGCGCGCTCTTCGCGCGCCGTGCCCACCATCGCGGCTTCGCAAGGAATGGTGGGCACGCTTTCGCTTTGCCCACCCTACGAAGCTTTCCTACCCAAGGAGCCTTCATGGAGTACGCCGCCAGCGACCTGACGCCACGCGAGCGCTACAAGGTGCTGACGTCCTTCATCCTGCCGCGGCCGATCGCGTGGGTAACCTCGATCGGGCCGACCGGCGTGGTCAACGCCGCCCCGTTCAGCTTCTTCAACGCCTTCTGCGAGGATCCGCCGCTCTGCATGTTCGCGGCCAACCGCAAGCCCGATGGCCAGGACAAGGACACGTTTCTCAACATCCAGCGAACCGGCGAGTTCGTGGTCAACATCGCCGACGAGCCGCTGGCGAAAGCGATGCACGAGAGCAGCGGCGATTTTCCGCCCGAGATCGGTGAGCCCGATTATCTCGGCCTCAAGCTTGCTCCCTCCGCGAAGATCGCGGTGCCGCGGCTCGCCGACGCGCCCTGGGCGATGGAGTGCAAGCTCTGGAAACTGATCGACGTCAACGACGATCGCCGGTTGATCATGGGGGAAGGCATCCATTTCCACATCCGCGACGAGCTCTGGGACGACAAGGCCATGCGGGTGCACATGGACCGCTATCACCCGATCGGCCGCATGTTCGCCGATCGCTACTGCCGCACCGATGACCGCGTGGTGTTTCCAGCGGCGGAAGGTGTGAAGACCAAATAGCCGAACCAGGGAGCGAGATGATGCCGGAAGCCTTTCGCGACAACGAGGAACGCGAGCGGTTCGAGTTCGACGTCGACGGCGCGATCGCCTTCGTCACCTATCGCAAGACCGACGGCGCGATCAGGCTGGTGCACACCGAGGTGCCGCCGGAGCTCGGCGGCCGCGGCATCGGCTCGAAGCTCGGCCGCGCCACGCTGGATGCGGTGCGGGCGCAGGGTCGCAAGCTCTCGGTCGAGTGCGATTTCATCCGCAATTTCATGCGCAAGAATCCCGGCTATAACGATCTCCTGACGGATGAGGGGGATGCGCAGGCCGAGCCTGAGGCGAGCTATCGTGCCGGTTGCTTCTGCGGAGCGGTCGAGGTCGAGGTGACCGGCAAGCCGATGTTTGCGGGCTATTGCCATTGCGCCGACTGCCAGGCCTGGTCGGCTGCACCGATCAACGCCTTCAGCCTGTGGAAGTCCGACAGTGTGCGCATCACCAAGGGCGAGGCGGAGCTCGGGACGTTCAACAAGACCGAGCATTCCTACCGAAAGTTCTGCAAACGCTGCGGCGGCCACGTTATGACCGAGCATCCGCGGATGCGACTGATCGACGTCTACGCCAATCTGCTCAGAGGTTATCGGCACCAGCCGACGCTGCATGCGAACTACGCGAGCAAGATGGTGTCGGTCCGTGATGGCTTGCCGAAATATTCCGACCTGCCGGCGGAGCTCGGCGGCTCCGGCGAGATGCTGCCGGATTGAGGCGAAGTTCGCCGCGCCAACTCCTACTCGCCCGCTTGCGACTGGGCTAAGGCATATGACTCGTTGCAGCGGCCTGCGCACACGCCTCGTCCTTCGAGACGGCGCTTACGTGCCTCCTCAGGATGAGGCTCATCAGCGTCGCGCCCGTTGAAACTGCATCCGCGCACTCCTCACCTCATCCTAAGGAGCCCGCCGAAGGCGGGCGTCTCGAAGGATGGCCGCAGAGAAATCAGGTCGCCGGCGCGATCTTGTCCTGCGTCTTCGTGTCGAAATCGCCGGCGTCGTGGCGCTCGTGGAGCTGGCTGGCGGGATCGCCGGAGACGCGGTTGACCATGCGGCCGCGCTTCACGGCGGGGCGCTGCGCGATCTGGTCGGTCCAGCGCTGCACGTTCTTGTAGTCCTGCACCGAGAGGAATTCGCCGGCGCCATACACCAGCCCCTTGGCGAGCGCGCCGTACCAGGGCCACACCGCCATGTCGGCGATCGTGTACTCCTTGCCCGCGAGATATTCGTTGTCGGCAAGGCGCCGGTCGAGCACGTCGAGCTGGCGCTTGACCTCCATCGCGAAACGATCGATGGCGTATTCGATCTTGAACGGCGCGTAGGCGTAGAAATGGCCAAAGCCGCCGCCGAGATAGGGCGCGCTGCCCATCTGCCAGAACAGCCAGGACATCGCCTCGGTACGGGCCTTGATGTCCTTCGGCAGGAAGGCGCCGAACTTCTCGGCGAGGTAAAACAGGATCGAGCCGGATTCGAACACGCGGACCGGCTCGGGCCCGGAACGATCCATCAGCGCAGGAATTTTGGAGTTCGGGTTGATATCGACGAAACCGCTGCCGAACTGGTCGCCATTGCCGATCTTGATCAGCCAGGCATCATATTCGGCGCCCTTGTGGCCGAGCGCCAGAAGCTCCTCCAGCATCACCGTGACCTTCACCCCGTTCGGCGTCGCCAGCGAATAGAGCTGGAAGGGATGCTTGCCGACCGGGAGCTCCTTGTCGTGGGTGGGACCGGCGATCGGACGGTTGATGCTGGCGAACTGCCCGCCATTCTCCTTGTTCCAGGTCCAGACTTTGGGCGGCACGTAGGCGGGGGTGTCGGTCATGGGAGGGGCTCCGGCGGAAAGATGCGCCTGCATTAATTAGCCCTGGGATGGCCGATGACAAGGGCGCCCAGCGCATTGACCGGCGCGACAACGCCACTTTTTCGTCATGGCAGCCCCTCACCCGGGGCGCCGCGACCCGTGGGCAGCGCGCGACGCCTACACACAAGATGCCTTGCCGAATCCGGCATGTCATCGATCGGCCAGCGCCACCTTGCTTCGCCAGCGAAAGTAACGAGAACGCGGAGGCCGCCGGGAGAGAGCCATGAAATCGCCGATCTGCGACATGCTGGGCATAGAGTTCCCGCTGCTGGCTTTCAGCCATTGCCGCGATGTCGTCGCCGCCGTCAGCCGCGCGGGCGGCTTTGGCGTGCTGGGCGCCACCGTGCACACACCCGATACGCTCGAGCGCGAGCTGAAATGGATCGACGACCACGTCGACGGCAAGCCATACGGCATCGACGTGCTCATTCCGGAAAACATCTCGACCTCGGGCGAGAAGGACGTCACCTGGAAGAGCCTGGAAGCGCGCGTGCCGCAGGAGCATCGCACCTATACGCGCGAGCTCCTGAAGAAATACGATATCGAGCTGACGACCACGGAGGTCGCGGCCGATCAGCCGCAGCCGTTCGACGGAAAGACAGCGCTGCAATTGCTCGAGGTCGCCTTCAATCATCCGATCCGCCTGATCGCCAATGCGCTGGGCGTACCGCCGAAGGCCATGATCGAGATGGGCAAGACACACGGTGTGCCCGTGGCCGCCCTCGTCGGCGCCAAGGAGCACGCGCTGCGTCAGGTCGCAGCCGGCATCGACATTCTCGTGGTGCAGGGCACCGAGGCCGGTGGCCATTGCGGCGAGGTCTCGACCATGGTGCTGGTGCCCGAGGTGATCAAGGCGATCAAGCCGATCCGCAACGTGCCGGTGCTGGCGGCCGGTGGCATCATGACGGGGCGGCAGATGGCGGCCTGCATGGCGATGGGCGCGGCCGGCGCCTGGACCGGTTCGGTATGGCTTGCGACGGTGGAAGCCGAGACCAGCGAGATTTTTCGCGAGAAGATGATCGCGGCGTCCTCGCGCGACGCGGTGCGCTCGAAGGGGCGCACCGGCAAGCCGGCCCGGCAGCTTCGCTCGGTCTGGACCGATGCCTGGGACCGCGCAGCCGAAAGCCCGGGCGCTCTGCCGATGCCGCTGCAAAGCATCATCAGCCGCGACGCCTTCAACTCGATCGATCGTGCGGCTGCAACGGGCAACGCCAAGGCGCGCGATCTCGTCAGCTATTTCGTCGGCCAGGGCGTGGGCCTGATCGACAGCGTGAAGTCGGCGGGCGCCGTTGTGCAGGAGTTCAAGGAAGAGTTCGCCGAAGCCGTCGAGCACATGAATGCGCTGGTGGCGGATTAGGTGTAGACCCTCATGGTGAGGAGGCGCGCAAGCGCCGCCTCGAACCATGAGAGCCCGCGGCCCATCCTTCGAGACGCCTGCTTCGCAGGCTCCTCAGGATGAGGTCGGAGATATCCGAGAGAGCAAAGAAGCAAGAAAAATGACGACCGTTTCCCCTGACCGCATCCCCGTCATCGTCGGCATCGGCGAGATCGTCGACCGTCCGAAAGAGATCACCGAGGGCCTCGAGCCGCTCGATCTGCTCGAACAAGCGCTGCTGCGCGCCGAGCAGGACGCCGGGGCCAGGCTGCTCAGTGAGGTGCAATCGCTCGACATCGTCAACTTCCTGAGCTGGCGCTATCGCGATCCCGAGAAGCTGTTGGCGCAGCGCCTCGGCATCACGCCCGCGCATTCCTATTACGGCCCGGTCGGCGGCGAGAGCCCGATCCGCTACATCCACGAAGCCGCCAAGCGCATTGCGCGCGGCGAATGCACCGTCGCTGCCGTGTGCGGTGCCGAGGCGCAGTCGACCGCGACCAAGGCGGAGCGCGCCGGCGTCACGCTGCCATGGACGCCGTTCGCCCATGACGTCGAGGAGCCCAAGCGCGGCGCGGCGTTCCAGAAGCCGCTGGCGGTGACGTTAGGGGTGTTCCGGCCCGTCACGGTCTATCCGTTCTACGAGGCTGCCTCCTCCGCGCATTGGGGCCAGACGCCGCGGGAGGCGATGGCGGAATCAGGCACCTTGTGGGCGCGTTATTCCGAAGCCGCCGCGCAAAATCCCAATGCCTGGCTGAAGCGGCGCTATGCGCCGGAGGAGATCACGACGCCGACGGCCGACAACCGTCTGATCGCGTGGCCGTACAACAAGCTGATGGTTGCCAATCCTAGCGTCAACATGGGCGGCGCGCTGCTGCTCACGAGCCTTGCCAAGGCACGTGCGGCCGGGATCGCGGAGGACAAATTAGTCTATCCGCTCGGCGGCGCCTCGGCGGAAGAACCGCGCGACTATCTCTTGCGCGACCAGTTCTACGAAAGCCATCCGCAGAACGCCGTGCTCAGAAGCGTGATGGATCTCGCCGGCGGCGACGGCAAGAAGTTTGACGCGATCGAGCTCTACAGCTGCTTCCCCTGCGTGCCCAAGATGGCGCGGCGGACGCTGGGCCTTGGCGCCGACGTGCAGCCGACGGTGACCGGCGGCCTCACCTTCTTCGGCGCCCCGCTCAACACCTACATGACGCATGCGGCCTGTGCGATGGTGCGGCGGGTGCGCGACGGCGCGAAGCTCGGCCTGCTCTACGGCCAGGGCGGCTTCGTCACCAAGCATCACGCGCTGGTCGTCTCGAAGGTGCCGCCGCGCGAGACGATGGCGCAGGAGACGAGTGTGCAAGCAGAGGCCGACCGCAACAAGCGCGCGGTGCCGGAGTTCACCGCGGAGGCTTCGGGCAAGGGCAAGGTCGAGAGTTTTACGGTGCTCTATGGCCGCGGCGGCGAGGTCGAGCATGGCGTGGTGATGCTGCGGACGCAGGACGATCGCCGCACGCTGGCGCGGATTGCGGCAAGCGATAGCGCGACGCTGGCGCATCTGCTCAGCATGGATCGCACGCCGGTGGGTTCGATTGGCGGGATCGCGATGGCCGCGGATGGCGTGCCGGAGTGGCGGGTCGCGTGATCTCGTAGGGTGGGCAAAGCGAAGCGTGCCCACCATCTTCATGTGATCCGGAAAGATTCGTGGGCACGGCGCAAGAGCGCCTTTGCCCACCCTTGTATTAGCGCATCGGTATAGGATTGGCCCCGTTCCGTGAGGAATGGCCCAGCCCGGGTGGCCACCCTGGCTGGGCCGCCGATCGATCGGATCGATGCCCACCGAAGCCTTGAGGGCTGCGTTTCGTAGCAAGATCGCGGTCGGCACTTCATCGGGACCCGCATGGTTGAACGAACTTCAGGTTCGCATAACAAGGGAGGGTCGAGGAAGATGGCCAAGCGTAACACGATCTGTGCCGGGATCGATACCGGCAAACGCAAGCTCGACGTGGCGATCGATGGCAACTCTGAGCAGTTGCGGGTCGACAACACGGCAAGAGGTCACCAGGCGCTGGTGGAGTGGTTGAAGTGCCGCAAGGTAAAGAGGGTCGGGATCGAGGCAAGTGGAGGCTACGAGCAGGCGGTCGTTGCGGAGCTGCGGCGCAAGCGTTTCGTCGTCGTGCTGTTTCAGCCGAAGCAGGTCCGCGCCTATGCCACGTTCCGTCTGCTGCTGGCTAAGAACGACAGGATCGACGCGGCGCTGATCGCGACGTGCACTGCCGCGGTCAAGACGATCCATCCTGCACCGGATCCGCGGTTGCAGCCCTTTGCCGAGCATCTGACCATGATCGATCAGATCACGGAAGACATCGCAAGGCTGAAGAACCGGCTCGAGAGTTGCCGCGACAAGCGGATTCAAGGGGTTTGGAAGGCGCAGATCGCGCTGTTGGCAAAGTCCAAACGAGCCGAGTTCAAGGCGCTGCTGGCGGCGATCCGCAAGCATCCTGATCTCGCCGCACGGCTCGATCTGATCTACAGCGTCGCCGGCTGCGGTCTGCCGACCGCGGCTGCCGTCCTGATCAGGATGCCCGAGATCGGCAACATCACACGCGAACGGGCCTCAGCTCTCAGTGGACTGGCGCCTTACGACGACGATAGCGGCGAACGATCCGGTGCCCGTCACATCAAAGGTGGCCGTGAGCGGCTGCGTTGGGCGCTCTACAACGCGGCTCTTCCGGCATCCTCCCGATGGAACCCGCAGATGAAGGCTCTCTATACAAGGCTGATCGCCGCCGGAAAATCTCATAAATGCGCGCTGGTCGCTTGCGCCAGAAAGTTGCTCGTCACGATCAACGCCGTGGTCGCCCGCGGAACTCCGTGGATCGCCGAAGCGCCTCAAACTGCCAAGCTGCCCGCCACCTGATCGCGTTTCTTTGTTCGATCAGGCGGCCGTTTCTTCGTCCCGACCTTCCGCCTGGACGACGCCGTGCGCCGCGGCCGTCAAGGTTGGCCGTCGCGAACGCCCCGCGTCAAACTCGCTGCCGCCAGGCCACACCTTGACGGCTGCAAGCCCGGCGTCATGCTTGCGGAAAATCGGGAGAACCTTAATGGTTGCTACGAGACCGGCGTCGTGGCGAGAGATTGCCTCACCCCTTCGGCGGCTGCTTCTCCGATGCGGTCGCTGGCTTGGCCTTGGCGCCGACCACGCGCACCGCATCGCCGTCCGACAGACCGTCCGGCGGTGCGGTGATGACGCGATCGTCCGCTGCGATCCCCGAGGCCAGCTCGATCTCGCGGCCGAGGTCGCGGGCAATCGTCACCGGCTTGAACAGCACCTTGTCATCGGCGCCGACGGTCGCGACACGCAGGCCGTTGCTGTTGAAGATCAAGGCGCTGGCGGGAATGCTGAGCGGGGCGGAATCGCGCTGCAAGTTGAGCTTCACGCTGGCATAGCCGCCGGGCATCAGCTCGCCTGAGGAATTGTCGAGCCCGAGCTGCATGCGCGTGGTGCCCGAGGCGACGTCGACGGCCTGCGAGGAGGCCTCCACCGTCGCCTGGAAGGTCCGGTTCGGATATTCCGGCATCACGAGGGTGGCCTTGGCGCCGATCTTGATCGCCGGCACGTAATTCTGGGGCACGTTGACATAGACGCGCAGCTTGGTGATGTCGGAGACCACGAACATCGCAGGTCCCGAGCCGCCGCCGGCATTGATCAGCGCGCCAACATCGGTATCGCGCGCGGTGACGACCCCGTCGAACGGAGCCGTGATCTTCTTGTAGCCGGCAAGCGCTTCCAGCCGCTCGACATTGGCCTGGCCCGAGCGAACCGCCGCGTTCTTGTTGGAGAGATCGGCGGTGCGCTCGTCGATTTCCTGCGCGGAGACGAAGTTGGAGGCGACCAGGGTCTTGCGGCGATTGAGAGTCGCTTCCGACAACCTCGCACTGGCCTGCTGGCTGGCGAGGTCGGCTCTAGCCTGCAGCAGTTGCTGGTCGAGGTCGGGCGCCTCGATCTCGGCGATCACTTGACCGGCCTTCACGCGCGCACCGATATCGGCGCTCCAGCTCTTGAGATAGCCGGGGACGCGGGCAAAGATCGGAGCGCGATAATAGGCTTCCAGCCGGCCCGGCAGATCGAGGGTGGCGTTGAGAGCCTTGGCGCTGGGCTGGGTCACCGCGACGCTGGGAACGGCCTGATCATCAGTCCATTCCTTCAATTTGGAGTCCTGCTCCTCGCGGGCGCGGATGCCGGTGCCGACGACGAGGCCGGCCGCGATCAGCGCCACCACGCCGAAGATGCCCAGTTTCCGGTGCGACACCGGCGAGCGGGGTTCAGTGGGCGACATGCGGGGTCTCCGAGGAGGCGGCGACTTTGGCGCCTTGTTTCTTGTGGACCATGCTGAATACCACGGGAACGAACATCAGCGTGGCAAAGGTTGCAAAGATCAGGCCGCCGATCACGGCGCGGCCGAGTGGCGCATTCTGCTCGCCGCCCTCGCCCAGGCCCAGCGCCATCGGCGCCATGCCGATGATCATGGCGAGCGCGGTCATCAGCACCGGGCGGAACCGGACGAAGCCCGCTTCCAGCGCCGCCGCGACGGGATCGCCGAGCTCCTCGTAGCGCTCGCGCGCGAACGAGATCACCAGCACGCTGTTGGCGGTGGCAACACCCATGCACATGATGGCGCCGGTGAGCGCGGGGACCGACAGCGTGGTCCCGGTCGCGAACAGCATCCAGACGATGCCGGCGAGCGCGGCCGGGAGCGCTGTGATGATCACGAACGGATCGGACCAGGACTGGAAGTTCACCACGATCAGGAAATAGATCAGCACGACAGCGCCAAGCAGGCCGAACAACAGGCCGGTGAAGGCGCTGTTCATGGTCTGCACCTGGCCGAGCAGCACCACGGAGGAACCCTTCGGCACCTCCTTGGCGGTGTCGGCGATCACCTGTCGGATGTCGGCCGCGACTGCGCCGAGATCGCGGCCCGAGGTCGTCGCAAAGATCTGCACCATCGACTGGATGTCGTATTGCGAGACCACAGCGCTCGAACTCGATCGCCTGATGTCGGCGATGCCGCCGAGGATCGGCGACTGCCCATTGCCGGCCGCGGTGATCGGCAGCGTCTGCAGCGCGCTGAGCGAATCCATCTGGTACTGCGGCGTCTGCATCACGATCGAATAGGACACGCCGTTGTCGGGGTTGAGATAATAGGTCGGCGCGACCTGCGATGAGCCGGCGAGATTGACCACGAGGCTGTTGGTGACGTCGCGCTCGGTCAGGCCGACATATTGCGCGCGGGTGCGGTCGACGTCGATGTTGAAGGTCGGAGCGTTCGGCGATTGCTGGATGCGCGCATCGGCAACGCCGGGAATCCGGCGGACCTTGGCCAGCAGATTGTTGGCGTAGACGAAATTCGCACTGAGATTGGCGCCGCGGATCTGAAGGTCGATCGGCGCGGGCGCGCCGAAATTCAGGATCTGGCTGACGATGTCGGCGGGGAGGAAGGCGAAGCTGACGCCGGGGAACAACCGCGGCAGCTGCTCGCGCAGCACCTTCACGTGCTCCTCGGTCGGCTTGTGGCCCTCCTTCAGCTTGATCTGGATGTCGCCGTCCTGCGGGCCGATCACGCCGGTGTTGTTGTAGGTCATGTTGATGCCGGAGATCGGCATGCCGATGTTGTCGGTCATGGTCTCGATCTCGCCGGGAATCAGCTTGCGGACCGCCTTCTGCACGTCGGCGAGTTGATTGGCGGTCTCCTCGACACGGGTTCCGACCTGGGTGCGGACATGCATCAGGATGTTGCCCGCGTCGACGGCGGGAAAGAAGTTGCGTCCCAGGAACGGCACCAGCGCGAAGGATACGCCGACCACGCAGATGAAGCCGATCACGAACACGGCGCGATGCGCCAGCGCCAGCCCGAGGAAGCCATGGTAGCCGCCGCGGACGCGCTCGAACCGCGCCTCGAAACCGCGCTGGAACCAGACCAGCGGATTGCGCGATTTCGGTGGCCCGCCTTCGTGATGGACATGCGCCTGCAGCAGATAGTTCGCCATGGTCGGCACCAGCGTGCGCGACAGGATGAAGGACCAGATCATCGCGAACATCACGGCTTCCGCCATCGGCACGAACAGGAAGCGCGCGACGCCCGAGAGGAAGAACATGGGCACGAACACGATGCAGATGCACAACAGCGACACGAAGGCCGGCGTCACGATCTGGTTGGCGCCGTCGAGGATCGACTGCTCGACCGGCTTGCCTTGCTCCAGATGGTAATTGATGTTCTCGATGGTCACGGTGGCGTCGTCGACGAGGATGCCGACCGCGAGCGCAAGGCCGCCCAGCGTCATAATGTTTAGCGTCTCGCCGATCGCCGACAGCATGATGATGGCGCCCAGCACCGACAGCGGGATCGAGACCGCGATGATGACAGTCGAGCGCCAGCTGCCGAGGAACAACAGGATCATGACACTGGTGAGCAGTGCGGCGATCACGCCCTCGACGGCGACGCCCTGGATCGCGCCGCGGACGAACACCGACTGGTCACCGATGAAGCCGATCTTGAGCGCGTCGGGGAGCTGGTCCTTGACGTCGATGACCTTCTGCTTGATGCCGGCGATGATGTCGAGGGTCGAGGTCGCGCCCGCCTTCAGCACCATCATCAGCACCGAGCGGTTGCCGTCGACATGGACGATGTTGGTCTGCGGCGGATTGCCGTCGCGCACGGTCGCAACGTCGCGCACGTAGACCATGGCGCCGTTGACGGTCTTGATCGGGAGGTTGCCGAGCTCTTCGATCCTGAGCGGCGAGTTGTTGAGCTGGATGTTGTACTCGAACTGGCCGATCTTCTGGGTGCCGACCGGCGTGATCAGGTTTTGCGCGGCGAGCGCGTTGGCGACGTCCTGGCCGGACAGGCCGCGGGCCTGGAGCGCGGTGGGATCGAGGTCGATCTGGACCTGGCGCAGCTTGCCACCGAAGGGGTATGGGATCGCCGCGCCGGGCACGGTGACCAGCGGCGTACGCAGATTGTTGATGCCGATATCGGCAAGGTTCTGCTCGGTCAGGCCATCGCCCGACAGCGCCACCTGGATGATCGGCACGGTGGAGGCCGAATAGTTCAGGATCAAGGGCGGCGTCGCGCCGGGCGGCATCTGCTTGATCAGCGTCTGCGAGATCGCGGTGACCTGCGCGTTGGCGGTGCGGATATCGACGTTGGGCTGGAAGAAGATCTTGATGATGCCAAAACCGTTGTAGGAATTGGCCGTGATGTGCTCGATGTCATTGACCGTCGTCGTCAGCGCGCGCTGGAACGGCGTGGTGATGCGGCCGGACATCTGGTCCGGCGGCAGGCCAGTGTACTGCCAGACCACGCCGATCACGGGGATGCGGATGTCCGGGAAGATGTCGGTCGGGGTCCGCAGCGCCGCAAGCGGTCCGATGATCAGCAGCAGGATCGCGAGCACGACAAACGTGTAGGGCCGGCTCAGGGCAATACGAACCAGAGCAATCATTCTTCGGGTAATTCCAGATCCGGGGCAAGGGAACGCGCCCCCCGCGGTTCCCCTCTCTGATTACCCCAACACCGCTCGAATGGCCAACGACGGCGCGTCGCAGGAGGTCAATTCCCTGCTATCGTCCAGCGAATTCGCATTCCAGATATGCAGCCTCTGCCCGAACATTGCAGAAACAGCCGAAAGCGGCGCCCCGAAGGGCGCCGCCTTCGAAATGGCCTTCGAGCTAGGCAGCGCGGACAGAACCGAGGAACTTGCTGACTTCGAGCCTCAGCCGGTTCGAGTCGCGCGACAGCATCTGCGCGGCCGACAACACCTGGGTGGAGGCCGAGCCGGTCTCGACAGCGCCACGCTGGACGTCACCGACATTGGACGAGACCTGTTGGGTACCCTGAGCGGCCTGCTGCACGTTGCGGGCGATTTCCTGCGTCGCTGCGCCCTGCTCTTCCACGGCCGCAGCGATCGCCGAAGATATTTCGGAGAGGCGTGCAATGGTGCCGCTGATGCCGCTGATGGCGCTGACCGACTCCTGGGTTGCGGCCTGGATGCCGCCGATCTGCTGGCCGATTTCTCCGGTCGCCCTGGCTGTCTGCTCCGCCAACGCCTTCACCTCGGATGCCACCACGGCGAAGCCGCGGCCGGCTTCACCGGCCCGCGCCGCCTCGATGGTGGCATTCAGCGCCAGCAGGTTGGTCTGGCCGGCGATGGCGTTGATGAGTTCGACGACATCGCCGATCCGCGACGCGGCCCGCGACAACTCGCCGACGCGCTCGGTGGTGGCCTGAGCCTGGGTAACCGCCTCGCGAGCGATTCTGGAGGAGTCCTGCACCTGCCGGCTAATCTCCCGCACTGATGACGACATCTCTTCGGCGGCAGACGCCACCGAATGGACATTGGCCGACGCTTCCTCGGAACCGCTGGCGACGACCGTGGCCAATTCCTGGGACCGGCCGGCGGTCGAGGACAATGTCGAGGCCGAAGCCTCGAGCTCGGTCGCAGCCGACGAGACAGTCTCGACGATCTCGCCGATCGCAGCCTCGAAGCCATCGGCAAGCTTGGTCATGTCGGACTTGCGCTGCGTCTCCGCGCGGCGCTGCACGGCCTGCACCTCATCGCGGCTGAAGCGGATGATGGTCTGCACGGTCTGGAGATTGCGCAGCGCCTCGCCGATCTCGTCATCGCGCTCGATCACGATGCGGTTGTCGAATTTGTCCTGCACGAGGTTGACCAGGGTGTCGTTGAGCTGCTGCATCGGCCCTTGGACCGCGCGCATGGTCGCAAGACCCGCGAAGCCGACGACGACTGCCCGACGACGGCCAGTGCCGACAGCATCAGGCTGGCCGAACCGCCGGAGGCGAGCGCACCATAAATGCCGAGCGCGAGCATGAACAGCACCTGGAGCACCATCGTCGTGACAAGGCGCGCCTTCAGCGTGCCAGTGAAGACGTTGAAGCGGTCGAGCCACGAGCGGCGGCGGATGATGCCGGCATCGACGCGATAGCCATGCGACTTCTTTTCGCGGATCGCGGCGTAGACCTCCTCGGCGAGCTTGCGCTGGTCGGCCGGCAGTTTCGTGCGGATCGAGGTGTAACCTTTGACCTGGCCATTCTCCCGGATCGGCGAGGCCGTCGCCAGCACCCAGTAGAAGTCGCCGTTCTTGCGGCGGTTCTTCATCGCGCCGAGCCAGGGCTTGCCGGCCTTCAGCGTATCCCAGAGATTGTCGAACGCCTCCGGCGGCATATCGGGATGGCGGACGATATTGTGTGGCTGGCCCATCAGCTCGGCCGACGTGAAGCCGGCCGCGGCGAGAAAGTCTTCGTTGAAGTAGGTGAGCTTGCCCTTGAGATCTGTCCGCGAAACGATCAGCGTCTCGTCGCTGACCGGATATTCGACATCAGTGACCGGAAAATTCTTGCGCATGGAGCCCCCAAGAAATCAAATAGAGTATAGGTCAATTTCAATCGGGAACCGCCCGCACTGGCTCTGCCCTCCAAGGGGCCGCTCTGCGCAAATTCTCGTAAATCCGACTTAACCATCCGTGAAACGCCTCGCCCGTAGCACTACGGGAAGTTCATGAAGTCACTACTTGTAAGCGACATCATGCTACCGGCCAAACGAAACGAGCGACGCTTTTTTGACGCCGCTCGTCATTCGATCGGATGAAAGATCAGGCCGCGCGGACGTTGGTCAGGAACTTGCTGACTTCGCTCTTCAGCCGGCCCGAGTCGTTCGACAGCATTTGCGCAGCCGACAGCACCTGCGAGGAGGCCGAGCCGGTCTCGGTCGCGCCGCGCTGCACGTCGGTGATGTTGGAGGAGACCTGCTGGGTGCCCTGCGCGGCCTGCTGCACGTTGCGGGCGATCTCCTGGGTCGCTGCGCCCTGCTCTTCCACTGCGGCTGCAATCGCCGACGAAATCTCCGACAGGCGCTCGATGGTCGAGGAGATTTCCTTGATGGCGCCGACCGAGTCGTTGGTCGCCGCCTGGATGCCGGAGATCTGCTGGCCGATCTCGCCGGTCGCTTTCGCAGTCTGCTCGGCGAGCGCCTTCACCTCGGAGGCGACGACCGCAAAACCGCGGCCGGCTTCACCCGCACGTGCGGCTTCGATGGTCGCGTTCAGCGCCAGCAGGTTGGTCTGGCCGGCGATGGTGTTGATCAGTTCGACGACGTCGCCGATGCGGGACGCCGCTTTGGAAAGCTCGCTGACGCGTTCGGTGGTGGCACGGGCCTGGCCGACGGCATCGCCTGCCATCCGCGCCGATTCCTGCACCTGACGGCTGATCTCGCCGACCGACGAGGCCATCTCCTCGGTCGCCGAGGCCACCGACTGCACATTGGTCGAGGCTTCTTCCGAAGCACCGGCAACGGTGGTCGCCAGTCTCTGGGAGCGTTCGGCCGTGCCCGTCAGAGTGGTGGCCGATGCCTCGAGCTGGGTCGAGGCGGAGGACACCGTGCCGATGATCTCACCCACGGCTCCCTCGAAGTCGTCGGCAAGCTTCAGCATGTCCGCCTTGCGCTGCTCAGCGTTGCGGCGCTCGGCTTCGACCTGTTCCGCCTTCAGGCGTTCCACTTCGATCGCATTGGTCTTGAAGACCTGGACCGCATTGGCCATCTGGCCGATTTCGTCCTTCCGTTCGGTGGACGATATCGCCACGGACGTATCGCCCTTGGCGAGAACGCCCATCTCAGTTGTGATGCGCTGAATGGGGCGGGTGACCACGACGGCGACGCCAAAAGCGCCGGCCAGCGAGAGCAGCAAGGTGACGATACCGCCAACCAGCATGGCCATCGTCGCGTTGGCCGATGCGGCATCGGAAGCCACGGCACGCGTCGTCAGCAGCGACCGCTCTTCTGCATCCATCTCCTGCACGACGGCGCGCAATCCATCCATGGACTTCTTGCCGGCGCCGAATGCCTCGAATTCCCGCGCCTTGGACTGCGTTGCAGGATCCTTCATCAGCGCGATTTCGCGCTGCGCGACATTGGCCGTCCAGTCGCTGGCGAACGCCTTCACGCGTTCGAGGCGCTTCTGCTGAACCGCGTTATCCGATGTCAGACTGCCGACCTTTGCCGCGGCCGTCTGAAACTGCTTCTGGCCGGATTCGTAAGGTCCGAGAAAGGCGCTGTCCGCAGAAACGAGGTAGCCGCGCACACCCGTCTCCGAATTGACCATGGCTCCGACGAGGTCGGAGAGCTGCTCCAGCACCTGATAGGTATGCACCGTCATCTTCGACGTGGAGTTCATCACGCTCAGCGAATTGTAGATCGCAGCTGTGCTGCCGGCGACGACGAGACAGATCGCCGCGAACACCGCAGAAACCTTCATCGAAATGCGAACGTTGTTGATCCAAGACATCAAATTTCTTCAGTATTTCCGGTTGAAATGCTCATCAGGCGGCCAGGCCGCCTAACTCGGCAAGTTCTGACTTGAGGATTATACCGTCCGCGAGATCGTTCCCCCTTAACGGAACTGCGTAGTCTTACTGAGCCAGCATCATAAAACATCCCGGACTTTTGCGGGCATGTCCAAGAACGGGCGTGAATGAGCGTCTCGTGGCATACGGTTGCAATTGCCGGTCTCGTCGACACTGCGGCCGGCATTGCCCGCCAAGCAGTTCCGCCCTTCGGCAGATGCCCGAAAACAAAGGAACGGCGCACAGCGCCGTCTTGATTGACGGAGGGATGCGCGCCTGCCTCTAAGCCGCGCGGACGTTGGTCAGGAACTTGCTGACTTCGCTCTTCAGCCGGCCCGAGTCGTTCGACAGCATTTGCGCAGCCGACAGCACCTGCGAGGAGGCCGAACCGGTCTCGGTCGCACCGCGCTGCACGTCGGTGATGTTGGAGGAGACCTGCTGGGTGCCCTGCGCGGCCTGCTGCACGTTGCGGGCGATCTCCTGGGTCGCTGCGCCCTGCTCTTCCACCGCGGCTGCAATCGCCGACGAGATCTCCGACAGGCGCTCGATGGTCGACGAGATCTCCTTGATGGCGCCGACGGAGTCGTTGGTCGCCGCCTGGATGCCGGAGATCTGCTGGCCGATCTCGCCGGTCGCTTTCGCAGTCTGCTCGGCGAGCGCCTTCACCTCGGAGGCGACGACCGCAAAACCGCGGCCGGCTTCACCCGCACGTGCCGCTTCGATGGTCGCGTTCAGGGCGAGCAGGTTGGTCTGGCCGGCGATGGTGTTGATCAGTTCGACGACGTCGCCGATGCGGGACGCCGCCTTGGAAAGCTCGCTGACGCGCTCGGTGGTGGCACGGGCCTGACCGACGGCATCGCCTGCCATCCGCGCCGATTCCTGCACCTGACGGCTGATCTCGCCGACCGACGAGGCCATCTCCTCGGTCGCCGAGGCCACCGATTGCACGTTGGTCGAGGCTTCTTCCGAAGCACCGGCAACGGTGGTCGCCAGTCTCTGGGAGCGTTCGGCAGTCGAGGTCAGCGTCGACGCCGAGGCCTCCAACTGGGTCGAGGCCGACGATACGGTCTGGACGATCTCGCCGATCATGGCTTCGAATTCGCGGGTGATGTTGTCGACGCGGCGGCCACGCTCGATCTTGGCTTCGGCATCCGCGGCCGCAGCCTCATCGGCAGCCTTCTTGGCGATCAGAGCCTCCTTGAAGATCTGGAGCACGTCGGCCATGGCACCCATCTCGGTCTTCTCGCCGCGATGCGGGACGTCGGCAGAGAGGTCGCCCTTGCCCAGCGCCTGCATCGGCTCGATGATGGAGTTGATGCCGCGCGAGACGTCCTGGACGAGATAGAAGCCGACGCCAAGGCCGGCAATGACCGCAGCACCGAGAATGATCGCGACCAGCATGAAGGCGTAGTAGAAGGTATCGGCGGCATCCGCGGCGGCGGCCTCACCGCCCTTGGTGTTGAGCTCGATGTCCCTGGTCAGGACCTCATCCGCCGCAAGACCGATCTTGTTGACGGTCTTGGAGTTCAGCTCCTGCGCATCGTGTGGGACCTTGCCGACCTCCTTGCGAGAGAGCTCGAAGACATCCTGGGTGCCCTTCTTGTAGTCGTCCCAGAGCTTGGACCAATCGTTGTAGAGCTTCCGCTCCTCCGCCGAGGAGATCATCGCCTCGTATTTCGCGCGGATCTTGGCGAGCGCCTCGATCACGGTCGCCGCGGTCTTCTCCGTCGCGAGCTTATCCTCGAGCGTCTCGGCCAGCATGTGCTGGCGGACCACGTTGCGGTAGGTGATGACGCTGGCGCGCAGGTCGCCGATCACGCGCACGCTGGGCATCCAGTTGGTGGTGATGTCGACGGTGTTGGCGTTGATCGTCCGCATCTTCATGACGGCCAGGAGACCCATGCCGGCCATTGCCACCAGCAGGAATGCCACGACGCTGATGATCTTGGCGCGAATGGAAACGGTGGCAAGCATAATCGGGTCTCTTTGTGCTGGCGCGGTGCGCGTCCGGAGGTTCTTACGAATCAACCAAAAGGAGCAGTACCAACATCCAACACCAGAGCACTTGCGCAGATGTTAACTACGACTCCGTACGAGTACGAAGCCCGAAAGAAATGAACAGGCCGCTAAAAATGCCCTGCTCTCAGCGCATGAGCCTAAGCGCATCGGCGAAAAACTCGGCGCCTCCGAAGTTTCCGGACTTCAGAGCGAGCAGCATGTCGGCTTTGCCCCCCACCGAATGAAGCACCGGAACGCCTGCCGCGATCTCGACCCCGACGAGAAATCCGGGAATCTTCAGCCGATCGACCACCGCACCGGACGTCTCTCCGCCGGCGACGATCAGGCGCTGAACGCCTGATTTCACGAGATTTTCTGCAATATCGGCCATGGCCTGCTCGATCGCGTGGCCGACCGCGTCGCGACCGTGCCGCGCCTGCAATGCGGCGACCTGGTCGGGTGTCGCGCTCGAGGCGATCAGTACCGGGCCCTCCGCAAGCCGCGGCCTCGCCCAATCCAGCGCGCGCTGTGCTTCGCCGCCCCCCGTAATGATACTGTCCGGATCGAGGTGTAGCACCGGCATGACCCGTTCGGCGTTGGCGATCTGCTGAAGCGTCGCCTGGGAGCAGCTCCCGGCGAGGCAGGCCGCCGGTCCGCCGACGGCCGTGCCGGTCTCGCTGCTCGCCCTGGCTGGTTTGACTTTACCCGTCGACACCAGGGCCCGCGCGAGCCCGAGGCCGATGCCGGAGGCGCCGACCGACAGGCGGTGCTCGGCGGCGACGAGGCCGATGGCCTCGAGGTCGCGGTCGAAGACCGCGTCGATGATGGCGGCACCGATGCCCTTGGCCGCCAGCTCGGCCAGCCGCGCCCGCACGGCATCCGGGCCGCGCGTGACGGTGGCGAGGTCGACGAGACCGATCTGCGTCCTGCTCTGGCGCGCCAGCACGCGCACCAGATTGGAATCATGCATCGGGTTGAGCGGATGGTCCTTCAGCGGGCTCTCGTTCAGCGGCACCGCGCCGACGAACAGGTTGCCCTGGTAGACGGTGCGGCCCGTCTCCGGGAACGCCGGCGTGACCAGCACGGCGCCCTCGCCAGCGTCGGCGCGCAGCGCGTCCATCACCGGGCCGATATTGCCTGAAACGGTGGAATCGAAGGTCGAGCAGATCTTGAACAGCACATGGCCCGCGCCGCGGCTGCGCAGCCATTGATCCGCCGCGCGCGAACGCGACACGGCAAGACCGGCCTCGATCGAGCGGCTCTTCAGCGACACCACGACGGCATCGACCTCGGGCAGCGCGAGATCGTCCGCGGGCACGCCGATGGTCTGCACGGTGCGCAGGCCCGCGCGCGTCAAGGTGTTGGCGAGATCGGATGCGCCGGTGTAGTCGTCGGCGATGCAGCCAAGAGAGATTTTCGCTGCAAGCGTCACGGCTTCACTCCCGCATAGGGCTTGAACCAGGCAAGACCGTCGGTGGTCTTGCCGCGCGGATTGTATTCGCAGCCGACGAAGCCGGCATAGCCGAGGCGGTCGAGTTCTTCGAACAGGAACGGATAGTTCAGCTCCTCGCCGTCGGGCTCGTTGCGTGAGGGGATGCTGGCGATCTGGACGTGGCCGATGATCGGCATCATCTCGCGCAGGCGCATGGTGACGTCGCCATGGATGATCTGGCAGTGATAGATGTCGAACTGCAGCCTCAGGTTCGGAAGCCTCAGCTCCTGGATCAGATCGCGCGCGAAGCCGAAATCGTTGAGGAAGTAGCCGGGCACGTTGCGCGCATTGATCGGCTCGAGCACGATGTCGATGCCGTGCGGGGCGAAGAACTCCGCAGCCCATGCCACCGATTTGTAGAACGCCTCGATCGCGACGCGCTCGCCGCGATTGGCGATGCCGGCCATCAAATGCAGCCGTTTGACGCCGGTCGCCTTGGCGTAAGGCAGCGCCGTCTCCAGGCCCGCCTTGAGTTCGGAGAAGCGCGAGGGGAGCGCGGCAAAACCCTTCTCGCCGGCGTTCCAGTCGCCCGGCGGCAGGTTGAACAGCGCCTGGGTCAGCCCGTTGCGCTTGAGGCGCTCGCCCACCGCCTCGGCAGGGTGCTCATAGGGAAAGAGAAACTCCACCGCGGTGAAGCCGGCTTGCGCAGCGGCATCGAAGCGATCGAGGAACGGCACCTCGGTGAACATCAACGAGAGATTGGCGGCAAAACGGGGCATTGGAATCCTCTTCTTTACTTGTCGCCGGGCAGCTTGACGCCGGTGACCTGCGCATACATCCGCGCCACCGAGGCGTCGTCGTCGCGACCCATGCCGGCGGCCGATGTCATCAGGAACATCTGGAGTGCGGCGGCGGAGACCGGCACCGGGAATCTCGCGCTGCGCGCCATGTCCTGGATGATGCCGAGATCCTTGACGAAGATCTCGACCGCGCTGCGCGGCGTATAATCGCCGTCCAGCACGTGCGGCATGCGGTTCTCGAACATCCATGAATTGCCGGCGGAGGCCGTGATCACCTCGTAGACCTTGCGGATGTCGAGGCCCTGCTTGGCCGCGAACGCGATCGCCTCCGAGGCGGCGGCGATGTGCACGCCGGCAAGCAGCTGGTTGATCATCTTGAAGGCGGCGCCCTGGCCGGCGGCATCGCCGAGCTCGTAGAGCTTTGCGGCCATGGCATCGAGCGCGGGTCGGGCCTTCGCGAACGCCGTGGGGCTGCCGGAGGCGAGGATCGTCAGCTCGCCCTGCGCGGCGCGCTGCGCGCCGCCGGAAATCGGTGCGTCCAGATAATGCCTGCCGGTCGACTCCAGCTGTTTTGCAAGGCGACGCGCCACGTCCGGGTCCATCGTGGCGGAGGATACGAAGACGCTCTCCTTCGGCATGGTCTCGGCGACGCCGTCCTTGCCGAACAGGACGGCTTCGGTCTGCGCGGCGTTGACGACGACACTGACGACGATATCGGCGCCCTTGGCCGCCTCGGCCGGTGTCTTGGCACCCGCACCACCATCCCTCACGAAACGCGCCACCGCCTCGGCCGACACGTCGCAGCCGGCGACGGCGTGGCCGGCGCGCTTCAACGAGGTCGCCATGCCAAAGCCCATCGAGCCGAGCCCGATGACGGCGATATGCTGATTTTGTGACGTGGAGGCGGACATGCAACTGATCCTTGCGAACGTTTCCCGGACGGCCGCCCTTTGCGGCAGCTCGTCATCTCGAATAACACGGCTTGGCCGCGCTGCCAAAGCGTGAGACAAGCGGGCATGACGGCCATGAGACCTGAAGCGAGCAAAGAGACGCGGCTGCGCGAGGACATCTGCCGCTTCGGACGGTCGCTGTTCGAGCGCGGGCTGACGCCCGGCTCCTCCGGCAATATCAGCGTCAGACTGGACGGCGGCGGCTGGCTGGTCACCCCCACCAACGCCTCGCTCGGCTTCCTCGATCCTGCAAAGCTGTCGCGGCTGGACGATCAAGGCCGGCTGGTGTCGGGCGATGCCCCGACCAAGGAAGTTCCGCTGCACACCGCGCTCTACGACACGCGCGGCAGTGCACGCGCCATCGTGCATCTGCATTCGACACACTCGGTCGCGCTCTCGATGCTGCCCGAGATCGACCCGCGCGCCGCGCTGCCGCCGATGACGGCCTATTATCTGATGAAATGCGGCGCCACCGCGCTCGTGCCGTACTACCGCCCCGGCGATCCCGCGGTTGCGGATGCGATCAAGGGCCTGGCGGGGAGATATTCATCGGTGCTGCTCGCCAATCACGGCCCGGTCGTTGCCGGCGACACGCTGGAGGCCGCAGTGTTTGCGACCGAGGAGTTGGAGGAAACGGCGAAGCTGTACCTGCTGCTGCGCGGGATGAACCCGAAGTATCTGTCGCCGGAGCAGGTGACGGATCTGGTGAAGGTGTTTGGGGTATCGCTGCCGGACTATGGGCACGAGCATGACTGAACCGACACGACCTACGCCAGCTGAGGTAGACGCCGCAGCTCGTGTTCTGCATGAGATAGGCCTCCGCCACCGCTGGTGGTCTCCATACGAGAAGACCTACGACGAACTGAGCGCAACTGATCTGATCGGGAAGGAAGAGTTCGACGCGATCGCCGAAGCAGTGTTGCTGGCGGCGGCTAAAGCAAGGCATGGTCAGCAATCGTAGCCCGCATGAGCGCAGCGACATGCGGGATCACCTGCCCCGGATATCGCTACGCTCATCCGGGCTACGGTAGCGTGCCTTTGATTACAGCCCCAGATACGCCTTGCGCACATCCGGATTGCCTCTGATCTCAGCCGCGGGACCCTGCATCAGCACGCGGCCGGTTTGCAGGATGTAGGCGCGATCGGCGATCTCGAGGCACTCGGCCATGCGCTGCTCGACGATCAGCACGGTCATACCGGCGTCGCGGATGCGCAGGACCGCCTGGAAGATCTCGTCCACCAGCTTCGGCATGATGCCCTGCGAGGGTTCGTCGAGCATCAACAGCCTTGGGCGCGTCATCAGCGCGCGGCCGATCGCGAGCATCTGCTGCTCGCCGCCGCTGAGCGTCTCCGCGCGCTGCTCCAGACGTTCAGCCAGGCGCGGAAACAGCGTGAAGACGAGATCGAGCGGCGCTTCGCGGTCGGCTTCGCTGCGGTACAGATAGCTGCCGAGACGGAGATTGTCACGCACGGACAGGCGCGGGAACAGGCGGCGGTTCTCCGGCACGTAGGCGATGCCGGCCGCGGTGATGTGGTGCTGCGCCATGCCGTTGATCTGCTTGCCGTCGAAGGTGACGTTGCCAGAGCGCGGCCGCTCGGCACCGGCGATCGATTTCAGCAGCGTCGACTTGCCCGCGCCGTTGGCGCCGGCCACGCAGACGATCTCGCCCTTCTGAACCTCGATCGAGACCGCGGAGATCGCGACTAAGCCCTGATAGGCGGTCGTGATTTCATGCACTGACAGCATGACGATCTCCCAGATATGCGCTGATCACCTTGGGATCGCGAACGACGTCGGCGGGTTTGCCCTCGACCAGCACCTTGCCGAGGTCGAGCACGATGGCGCGGTCGACCAGCGGCATCACGATCTCCATGACGTGCTCGACCATCAACACGGTGATGCCGGTATCGCGCACCTTGCGCACCAGCGCGACACCGGTCTGCGCCTCGGTCGGCGTCAGGCCGGTGAGGACTTCGTCGAGCAGCAGAAGCTTCGGCTCGGTTGCGAGCGCGCGGGCAACTTCGAGACGACGCTTCTCGGCCGGCACGAGGTCGCTGGCGAGCACGTGGGCGCGCGCGGCAAGGCCGGTAAACTCCAGCACCTCGTGCGCCTTGCGACGGGCCTCACGCATCACCGTGTTGCGCACGAGCGCACCGACGATGACGTTGTCGATGACGGTCATGGTCTCGAAGCTCTTGACCACCTGGAAGGTTCGCCCGACACCGCGTTGGCAACGTTCCGCCGCCGGCATGTGGGTGACGTCCTCGCCGTCGAACCAGATTGATCCTTGCGTCGGCGGCAAGACGCCGGCGATGAGGTTGAACAGCGTCGACTTGCCGGCGCCGTTGGGGCCGATCAGGCCGACGATCTCGCCGCGTCCGACCGAGATCGAGACGTCGCTGTTGGCGACGAGGCCGCCGAACCGCTGCCAGACGCCGCGGGTTTCAAGGAGCGCGGTCATCGCGTGGCTCCTTTCGCTTTCGAACGGGAGAACAGGCTCACCAGGCCCTGCGGCAGGGCCAGCGAGATCGCCACGATCAGTGCGCCATAGACGATGAGGTCGACGCCACGGCCGGAGCCGCCGATATAGGAGCGCGTCAGCTCCGTCATCGGGATCAGGATGGCGGCGCCGAGCACCGGGCCCCAGAGGGTGCCGATGCCGCCGAGCACGGCCGGCAGCGCCATCAAGAGCGAAAACTGGAAGCCCATCACGCTCTCGGGATCGATATAGGCAAGAAACTGCGCATAGAAGGCGCCGCCGAGGGCAACGAGAAAAGCGGAGACGGCAGCCGCGCCCATCTTGGAGTTGAACACGACGACGCCGAGGCTTTCGGCTGCTTCCGGATTGTCCTTCACCGCGCGCCACCAGAAGCCCCATTTGGAGTCTTCGAGCCACCAGGTGACGAACCAGGCGAGACAGCACAGCGCCAGCGCGAAATAGAAGTACGGCAGCTTGCTGCGCATGAACTGGAATTTCAACCAGCTGTCGCCGCGCACGGGAATGGTGATGCCCATCGCAGCTCCCGCCCATTCCCAGTTCTGGAACAGTAGCAGCCCGATCTCGGCGATGACGATGGTCGCGATGACGAAGTAATGGCCGCGCAGGCGGAAGAAGGGATAGCCAAGCCCCATCGCGATCACGGCAGCGATCACGCCGCCAGCGAGCATGCCGAACCAGGGCAGCACGCCGAATTTGGTGAACAGGAGTTCGGTGGTGTAGGCGCCGATGCCGAAATAGAGCGCGTGGCCCAGCGAGATCTGCCCGCAATAGCCGGAGAGGATGTTCCAGCTCTGCGACAGCGCTGCGTACATCAAGGTCAGGATCAGGATGTTCTGGACGTAGACATCCTTGATGACCAGCGGCGCGAGCGCTGCGAGCCCGGCCAGAGCCGCGGCGATGATGAGGTCGCGGCGGCGCCGCGCGGCAAATGTCTTGTCCATCACATCGACCCGAACAGGCCACGCGGCCGGATGAATACGACGAGCAGATAGACCGCGTAGATGCCGACCGATTTCAGGGAAGGAGGCAGCACCAGGGCGGTAGTCGCCTCGACGAGGCCGACGATGATGCCGCCGGCAAATGCGCCGAACACGCTGCCGAAGCCGCCGAGCGCCACCGTGACATAGGCGATCAGGGCGAAGGACGCGCCAACGTCGGGATAGATGTAGAAGAACACCGCCATGATCGCACCGGCAAGGCCGACCAGCGCAGCGCCGAGGCCCCACCCGAACGCGAACACGCGGTTCTTGTCGATGCCGACCAGTGCGACCGCACCGGGATCCTCGCGGGTCGCCTCCAGCGCGCGGCCGAAGTCGGTGCGGTGAATGAAGAAATAGAGGGCGGCAAAGGCCGCGATCGAGACCGCAGCACCGATCAATTGCGGTTCCGGCAGGAAGATGCCGGCGATCGAGATGGTTTTGCCACCGGCCCAGGACTGCGGAATGCTGCGATAGTCCGGCGTGAAGAAGAACTGCGCGAGGCCGCGCATGAGGATGGCAAGGCCGAAGGTAGTGAAGATCTGCACCATACCGGCATTGGCCTTGGCCCGCATGGCGAAGCGTACAACGAGGAGATAGACCACTGCTCCGAACACGAACATGGCCGCAGCGACCAATGGCGCCGAGAGCAACGGGTCGATCGCGAAGAATGCGAACAGGAAGAAGGACAGGTACATCGCGATCATCAGGAACTCGCCATGGGCGAAGTTCGTGACGTCCATCAGGCCGAAGATCAGCGCGAGGCCGACTGCGATCAGTCCGTAGAGCAGACCCATGAGCAGGCCGCTCGCGAGACTCTGGATAATGGCTTGGGCTGTCAAAAGTCTGTCCCCCGAAATAGATCCTCATCCTGAGGAGCGCGCACAAGCGCGCGTCTCGAAGGATGGCCCAGCCCTCGTCCTTCGAGACGCGGGCTACGCCCGCTCCTCAGGATGAGGGCGGGAGCTGCGTCTGAGCCCCCGCGTTCGTAATCTCACTTCATCGGCCAGACCGCTTCGGCGATCGCGGCCTGCGGCGGGAAGATGGTGACGAATTTGCCGCCGATATATTGCAGCAGCACCGGGTCGGCGTCGTTGTTCTGGCCCATCTCGTCGAACTTGACGCGCTTCCAGGGCATGATGGTCTGCTCGCCCGGGATGTCGGTCGCCGCCAGCGCATCGCGGATCTTCTCGCCGTCGGTCGACTTGGCGCGGTTGATGGCGTCGGCGAGGATGATCAGGCCCATGAACTGGCGCGAGGTGAGGTCGTTGAAATCCTTGCCCGACCGCGTCTTGAACATGTCGTTGATCTTGCCGACCATCGGGCGCTTCTGCGCGAGATCGAGCGAGAAGGTGCCGCGCGAGATCACGCCTTCGAGTTTGTCGCCGACGGCATCATAGAGCGCCTTCTCGGAGAAACCGGCGTCCTGCGCCACGATCGCGTTCGGCTTGTAGCCGAGTTCGGCCATGGTCTTGACCAGCAGGATGCCGTCGGTGGTGTAGCTCGAGGGCATCAGCACGTCGGCATTGGCGGACTTGAGCTGCTGCACCTCGGCCGAGAGCGAGGGCGAATTGGCGCGATACTTGATGTCGGTGACGATCTTGTAGCCGCGCTCGCCGGCGATCTTGGCCTGGGCGTTGCCGGAATCGGTGCCGAAGATGGTGTCTTCGTGGAACAGCGACAGCGTCTCGATCTTGGTGCCCTTCTTCTTCAAGGCGTCGAAGAAGTCGAACATCGCGGCCGAATACATCTCGTCATGCGGCGCGGCACGGAAATAATACTTCAGGCCGCGGCGATGCAGGCTGGGCGAGGAATTGTCGGCGGAGACGAACGGGACCTGGTAGCGCTCGCAGATTTGGCTGACGGTAACGGCGACCGCGCTCTGATAGGTGCCGATGATGGCGGAGACCTTCTCCTGCGTGATCAGGCGCTCGGCCTCGGCGCGGCCCTTCTGCGGATCGGCCTGGTGATCGGCGAACACGAGACGGACCTTGGCGCCGCCGAGGCCCGGCAGGCCTTCGCCCTTGGCCAGCGGCAGGTCGAAATCGGTTTTCTTGTTGATGACCTCGAGCGCGGTCTCATAGGCTTTCTGCGCATCGACACCCTGCTGCGCGCTGCCGCCGGAGAACGGATAGATCACGCCGATCACGACTTCCGAAGTCTGTGCGCGTGCAGCCAGCGGCACCAGCGCTGCAGTGGCGGTGGCACCCAACAATACGTCGCGGCGAGTGATCGTCATGGCAGAGTCCTCTTTGACTGAATTTCAGCTGATCGAATGAAGCGATTGATGGATGCGGTAAAGCTCGAAGAAGCAGCAAATGCTGCCCACTAAATCACGGCCATGGTCCTGTTCTTGAGATCCGTCACCAGCATCAGGCCGGGCGAATGCGTGATCGCGAACGGGAGCTTGGCTGCATTGATCACCGATTGCGGTGTCACGCCGCAGGCCCAGAACACCGGAATCTCGTCGTCGGCGACCGGCACCGGATCGCCATAGTCCGGCTTGGCGATGTCCTTGATGCCGATCAGATGCGGATGGCCGAGATGCACGGGCGCGCCGTGCACGGCGGGATAGCGCGAGGTGATCTGCACCGCACGGATCGCATCCGCCGGCTTGAACGGACGCATCGACACCACCATGGGACCGGCGAACGGACCGGCCTCGCCGCAGGCGATGTTGGTACGGTACATCGGCACGCGCACATTGCGCTCGATGTGGCGGATCGGCATGCCCTCGTCGAGCAAGGCTTCTTCGAACGAGAACGAGCAGCCGAGCACGAAGGTCACGAGATCGTCGCGCCAATGCCTGGTCACGTCGGTCGGCTCGTCGACGACCTCGCCGTCGCGCCAGACGCGGTAGCGTGGCACGTCGGTGCGGATGTCGAGATCGGCGCCGAGCGAAGGAATGTGCGGGCTGCCGACATCGGACATGCCGATGATCGGGCACGGCTTCGGATTGAGCTGGCAGAAGCGATGAAAGGCGCTGGCATATTCCGCCGGCAGGATCGCCAGATTGCCCTGGACGAAACCGGGAGCGACGCCGGCGGTGGAAGCGACCAGCCCTTGCCGGTAGGCAAGCCGCGCCTCACGGCTCGGAAGGGCGTCGGGCGTTTCGGTTTGCTGCGCTGCCGCCAAAACAGTCATGTGATCGACCTGCCTATAAACTCAACAAAGACAGCCAACACCAAGCGTGCTATAAAGTCTAATCGTCCTTTCTAATCGATATCGATAAATTCATTTTATCGATGAGGAAAATCCTTCCAATGCTGGACTTCAGGTCGATCGAGACTTTTCTCTGGGTCGTAAAGCTCGGCAGCTTCCGCGGCGCCGCAGCACGGCTCAATACGACCCAGCCGGCGATCTCCCAGCGCATCGCCCAGCTCGAGCGCGAGATGGGCGTCAAGCTCCTCAACCGCGATCATCGCGTGGCATCACCGACACCGAGCGGCCGGCAGATGATGGTCTATGCGGAGAAGCTGATCGGCCTGCGTGCTCAGATGATGGCCGAGGTCGGCGACCGCTCCGCGATGCGCGGCGTGATGCGGCTCGGCGTCGCCGAGACCATCGTGCACACCTGGCTGCCGCGCCTCGTGAAGAGCGTGAACCAAGTCTATCCGAATCTGTCATTGGAGATTGAGGTCGACATCACCCCGAACCTCACCGCGCGCCTGCTCGCGCAGGAGATCGAGCTTGCCTTCGTGGTCGGACCGCTATCGGCGTCCGGCGTGCATAATCGCGTGCTCGCCGATTACCCGATCGGCTTCCTCGCAAGCCCTTCGCTCGGCCTCGGCAAAGGCCGGGTGACGCCGGCGGAGCTCGCGCGCTTTCCGATCATCACCTTCCCGCGCAAGACCAAGCCTTACGAGGTCGTACGCGAGGTGTTCGACCGGCCGGAGCTGCCGCCGATCCGGCTGCACGCCTCCGCGTCGCTCGCGACCGTCATCCACATGGCAGTCGAAGGCCTCGGCGTCGCCGTGATCCCCGACGCGATCGTCGAGAACGAGCTCGCCGACGGGCGGCTGCAGCTGCTCGATACCGATCTCGCGATCGCACCGCTGACCTTCACCGCAAGCTGGCTCGCCTCGCCCGACGTCGTCGCCGTGGAGCGCGTCGCCGAGCTTGCACGGCAGATTGCGCAGAGCAGCCTCGCAGTTGACGCGCCCGCGCTGGCGCGGCATTGAAAAGGGCGCCGGACGAAAGAGAGAACGACCGCATGAACCGAGCCGCCACCAATCTGCAAATCGATTCCGCCCGCCTCTGGGGCTCCATCCACGAGACCGCGCAATTCGGCGCGACGGCCAAGGGCGGCGTGCGGCGGCTGACACTAAGCAGCGAAGACAAGCAGGTGCGCGACTGGTTCCGCAGGGCATGCGAGGACGCGGGTCTCGAAGTGCACACCGACGCGCTCGGATCGCAATTCGGCCTGCGCAAGGGCCGCGACATGTCGAAACCGCCTGTCGGCATCGGCTCGCATCTCGACACCCAGCCGACCGGCGGCAAGTATGACGGCATCCTGGGCACGCTCGGCGCGCTGGAGGTGATCCGCACGCTCAACGATGCCGGCATCGAGACCGAAGCGCCGATCTGCATCGTCAACTGGACCAACGAGGAAGGCTCGCGCTTCGCGCCTGCGATGATGGCCTCGGCGGCTTACGTCGGCGATTTCACCACCGACGACATTTTGTCGCGCAAGGACGCCGAGGGCACCACCGTCGGCCAGGCGCTGGACAGCATCGGCTATCGCGGCGACAAGCCGGTCGGCTTCCAGAAGCTCGGCTGCTTCGTCGAGCTGCATATCGAGCAGGGCCCGATCCTGGAGGCCGAGGGCAAGACCATCGGCGTGGTCGATTCCGGCCAGGGCGTGCTCTGGTACGACGGCAAGATTTCAGGCTTCGAGAGCCATGCGGGCTCCACGCCGATGCCGCTGCGCCGCGACGCGCTGGCGACCCTGTCGGAGATCGTGCTGGCGATGGAGTCCATCGCGAAGAAGCTCGGACCGAACGCGGTCGGCACCATCGGCGAGGCCGTGATCGCAAACCCCTCGCGCAACGTCATCCCCGGCGAGATCGCCTTCACCATGGACTGCCGTAGCGCGGACGGCGCCATCATGGATGCGCTCGATCGCGATCTGCGCGCCGCGATTGCGGAGATCGCCGCACGCCGCAGGGTCGAGGTCAAGATCGATCTGGTCTGGCGCAAGCCGCCGACGCATTTCGATCCCAAGCTGATCGCAGCGGTCGAGAACGCAGCCAAGACGCTCGGCTATTCCTCGCGCCGCATCACCTCCGGCGCCGGCCACGACGCCTGCAACCTCAACACCGTGATGCCGGCGGCGATGGTGTTCGTGCCCTGCAAGGACGGCATCAGCCACAACGAGCTGGAAGACGCGACGCAGCCCGATTGCGCCGCGGGCACCAACGTTCTCATGCATACCGTGCTGGCGATCGCCGGCGTCGCATCCTGACCGGAGAGAGACATGCGCGGAGTTTTCGTCGACGCCAATGAAGCGCTTGCCGTGATCATGGAGCGGCTTGAGAAGCCCGGCGATCCCAAGGTTCGGATCCACAGGGATCCTGATATCAAGCCCGAGCAATACCCTGACATCCTCGACGGCGCCGAGATCGCGATCGTCGATCACACCGCGCTGCCGACCGAGGTGGCGAAGAAGTGCACGGGGCTGAAGCACGTCGTGTTCCTCGGCACCGGCGCGCGCAGCTATACGAACCCGGAGGAGCTGGCAGAACTCGGCATCTCCGTGCATCTGATCAAGGGCTATGGCGACACCGCGGTCGCCGAATCCGCGATCGCGCTGATGTGGGCCTCGGCCCGCGGCATCGCCATGATGGATCGCGAGATGCGCGGCGGCAACTGGCTGCGCGAAGACGGCATGCAGCTCACCGGCAAGACGCTCGGCCTGATCGGCTTCGGCGGCATCGCCGCCGAGGTCGCGCGCATTGCGTCCGGCAGCGGCATGAAGGTGATCGCCTGGAACCGCTCGCCGAAGAGCCATCCGGGTGTCGAATTCACCGATCTCGACGGTGTGCTGGCAAGGAGCGACGTCGTATCGCTGCATCTGCTGCTCAACGACGAGACGCGCGGCATGATCACGCGCGAGAAGATCGCTAGAATGAAGCCGGGCGTCATCCTCGTCAACACCGCCCGTGCCGCTATTGTCGACGAGGCCGCCATGATCGATGCGCTGAAGTCAGGTCACATCCGCCATGCCGGGCTCGACGTCTTCAACATCGAACCGCTGCCCGGCGATCATCCGTTGACGAAGATTCCCAACGTGACGCTGTCGGCGCATTCGGCGTTCCGTACGCCGGAGGCGAGCGAGAACCTGATTGGCGCGGCGTGGGAGCACTGCCGCCGGATCGTAAGAGGATAAGAAGAGCAACAATGGCCGACTATCGCACCATCAAGGCAGAACCGCTCACCAACGCCATCCGCGCCATCGTCAAGGCCGGCGGCTCCTCGGACCGCGAAGCCGAGCTGGTGTCCACCAATCTGGTCGAGGCCAACCTCAAGGGCCACGACTCCCACGGCGTCGGCATGATCCCGCGCTATGTCCAGAGCGTCACCAACGGCGGCCTCGCCGTGAACGCGCACGTCAAGGTGGTGCTCGACACCGGGCCGCTGCTCACGCTCGACGGCCTCACCGGCTACGGCCAGGTGATCGGCCACGAGGCGATGGAGCTGGCGGCCGAGCGCGCCAAGAAAAACGGCGTGTGCCTCGTCGGCCTCTCCAACTCGCACCATATCGGCCGCATCGGCCACTGGGCCGAGCAGTGCATCGACCACGGGCTGGTCTCGATCCACTTCGTCAACGTCATCTCCCGCCCAATCGTGGCGCCGTGGGGCGGCAGCGATGCGCGCCACGGCACCAACCCGTTCTGCGTCGGCATCCCGCGCAGGGGCAAGGACCCGATCGTGCTCGACTTCGCCACCAGCAGGATCGCGCAAGGAAAGACCCGCGTCGCCCACAACAAGGGCGTCGAACTAGAGCCGGGCACCATCATCGACAACGAGGGCAAGCCCACCACTAACCCGCGCTACACCGTGATCCCGCCGCACGGTGCCATCCTGCCGTTCGGCGAGCACAAGGGCTCCGGCCTCGCGCTGGTGTGCGAAATCCTCGGCGGCGCGCTCTCCGGCGGGCAGGTGGTCAAGGGCCCGTCCGACGGCAAGCACAACGTCCTCAACGGCATGCTCTCGATCGTTATCGACCCCGGCAAGCTTGGCACCGGCGAGAACCTCGCCCATGAAGTCGAGAGCTTCGTCGCCTGGCACACCGGCTCGCCGCCTGCCGCCGGCGTCGACAAGGTCAAGATCGCCGGCGAGCCCGAGCGCGAGACCAAGAAGAAGCGCCTGGCTGAGGGCATTCCGGTCGATCCGACCACCTGGCAGGAGATCATCGAGGCCGGGAAGAAGTTCGGGCTGGATCAGGCGGCGATCGAGAAGATCGCGGGTTGATTGACCTAACGCGGATTGTAGGGTGGGCAAAGCAAAGCGTGCCCACCACTTCCGATCAAATGTTCCGCAATGGAAGAGGTGGGCACGGCGCTTCGCGCCTTTACCCACCCTTGTATTAGCGCATCGGTATAGGATTGGCCCCGTTCCGTGAGGAATGGCCCAGCCCGGGTGGCCACCCTGGCTGGGCCGCCGATCGATCGGATCGATGCCCACCGAAGCCTTGAGGGCTGCGTTTCGTAGCAAGATCGCGGTCGGCACTTCATCGGGACCCGCATGGTTGAACGAACTTCAGGTTCGCATAACAAGGGAGGGTCGAGGAAGATGGCCAAGCGTAACACGATCTGTGCCGGGATCGATACCGGCAAACGCAAGCTCGACGTGGCGATCGATGGCAACTCTGAGCAGTTGCGGGTCGACAACACGGCAAGAGGTCACCAGGCGCTGGTGGAGTGGTTGAAGTGCCGCAAGGTAAAGAGGGTCGGGATCGAGGCAAGTGGAGGCTACGAGCAGGCGGTCGTTGCGGAGCTGCGGCGCAAGCGTTTCGTCGTCGTGCTGTTTCAGCCGAAGCAGGTCCGCGCCTATGCCACGTTCCGTCTGCTGCTGGCTAAGAACGACAGGATCGACGCGGCGCTGATCGCGACGTGCACTGCCGCGGTCAAGACGATCCATCCTGCACCGGATCCGCGGTTGCAGCCCTTTGCCGAGCATCTGACCATGATCGATCAGATCACGGAAGACATCGCAAGGCTGAAGAACCGGCTCGAGAGTTGCCGCGACAAGCGGATTCAAGGGGTTTGGAAGGCGCAGATCGCGCTGTTGGCAAAGTCCAAACGAGCCGAGTTCAAGGCGCTGCTGGCGGCGATCCGCAAGCATCCTGATCTCGCCGCACGGCTCGATCTGATCTACAGCGTCGCCGGCTGCGGTCTGCCGACCGCGGCTGCCGTCCTGATCAGGATGCCCGAGATCGGCAACATCACACGCGAACGGGCCTCAGCTCTCAGTGGACTGGCGCCTTACGACGACGATAGCGGCGAACGATCCGGTGCCCGTCACATCAAAGGTGGCCGTGAGCGGCTGCGTTGGGCGCTCTACAACGCGGCTCTTCCGGCATCCTCCCGATGGAACCCGCAGATGAAGGCTCTCTATACAAGGCTGATCGCCGCCGGAAAATCTCATAAATGCGCGCTGGTCGCTTGCGCCAGAAAGTTGCTCGTCACGATCAACGCCGTGGTCGCCCGCGGAACTCCGTGGATCGCCGAAGCGCCTCAAACTGCCAAGCTGCCCGCCACCTGATCGCGTTTCTTTGTTCGATCAGGCGGCCGTTTCTTCGTCCTGACCTTCCGCCTGGACGACGCCGTGCGCCGCGGCCGTCAAGGTTGGCCGTCGCGAACGCCCCGCGTCAAACTCGCTGCCGCCAGGCCACACCTTGACGGCTGCAAGCCCGGCGTCATGCTTGCGGAAAATCGGGAGAACCTTAATGGTTGCTACGAAGGTCAATCCACCATATCCGCAACCGCCTTGCCGCACGCCGTGGTGTCGGCGTTGCCGCCGAGGTCCTTGGTGCGGAGCGTGCGTTCGGCCAGCGTGCGCTCGATCGCGTCGACGATCGATTTGCCGGCGACTTTCTCGCCGAGATGATCGAGCATCATCGCGCCCGACCAGATCGCGCCGATCGGGTTGGCGATACCCTGCCCCGCGATATCAGGCGCCGAGCCGTGCACCGGCTCGAACACCGAGGGGAAATCGCCCTCGGGGTTGATGTTGCCGGACGGCGCGATGCCGATGGTGCCGGTGCAGGCCGGACCAAGGTCGGAGAGGATGTCGCCGAACAGATTGGAGCCGACCACCACGTCGAACCAGTCCGGATGCAGCACGAAGTTCGCGGTCAGGATGTCGATGTGGTACTTGTCCCACTTCACGCCGGGAAACTTCTTCGCCATCGCCTCAACGCGCTCGTCCCAATAGGGCATGGTGATGGAGATGCCGTTGGACTTGGTCGCGGAGGTCAGGTGCTTCTTCGGCCGCGACTGCGCGAGCTCGAAGGCGAACTTCAGGATGCGGTCGACGCCGGTGCGGGTCATCACCGTCTGCTGCGTCACGAACTCGCGGTCGGTGTCGGGGAACATGCGGCCGCCGACGGAGGAATATTCACCCTCGGTGTTCTCGCGCACCACCCAGAAATCGATGTCACCGGGCTTGCGGTTGGCCAGGGGGCACGGCACGCCGGGCATCAGCCGCACCGGGCGGAGGTTCACGTACTGGTCGAACTCGCGGCGAAACTTGATCAGCGAGCCCCACAGCGAGACGTGGTCGGGAATCTTGGCCGGCCAACCGACCGCGCCGAAATAGATCGCGTCGTGCTTGCCGATCTTCTCCTTCCAGTCGTCAGGCATCATCTGGCCGTGCTTCTCGTAATAGTCCCACGACGAGAAGTCGAAATGGTCGAAATGCAGCGAGACCCCGTGCTTCTTCGCCGCCGTCTCCAGGACGCGCAGGCCCTCCGGCATCACTTCCTTGCCGATGCCGTCGCCGGGAATGACCGCGATCCGGTATTGTTTCTTGCTCATCGAGAACGTCCCTCTTTGGTCCGGCAGCCGCCGCCTTTTTGACCGCACTGCAATGGACCAAACGCGGCGGCAGCGCAACGCTGCACTGCAATGTTGACCATGGCGCGGCCAAGCGCCTACTGATTTCATCCAGTTCCCCACCGAGCGAGTAACCTCATGGATCTGCATCTGCGTGGCAAGCGCGTCCTGATCACGGGCGCGTCCAAGGGCATTGGCGCCGCCGCCGCCGAAGCCTTTGCCGAGGAAGGCGCAAACCTTCTGCTCGCCGCGCGCAGCGGCGATCAGCTCAAGGCGCTGGCGGACCGCCTGCGCTCTGCCCACCAGATCGATGCCGCGACGAGCGTCGTGGACCTGCGCAAGCCTGAGGATCTGGCGCGGCTCGCCGGCGAAGCCGCCGACATCGACGTGCTCGTCAACAATGCCGGCGACATCCCCGGCGGCTCGATCGACAAGATCGACGAGGCGACCTGGCGGGACGCCTGGGATTTGAAAGTGTTCGGCTACATCAACCTGACGCGGCAGATCTACGCGCAGATGAAGGCCAAGAGCGGCGGCGTCATCGTCAACGACATCGGGGCGGCCGGTGAGAAATTCGACGCCAACTACATCTGCGGCAGCGCCGGCAATGCCGCGCTGATGGCCTTCACCCGCGCGCTCGGGGGAAAAAGTCTCGCCGACAACATCCGCGTGGTCGGCATCAATCCCGGCCCCGTCGGCACCGATCGCCACGTCACCCTGCTCAAGACGCGGGCCAAGCACCAGTTCGGCGACGAGAGCCGCTACAAGGAATTCCAGAAGAGCCTGCCGCTCGGTCGCCCCGCACATGCGCGCGAGATCGGTGACCTCGTGGCGTTCCTGGCTTCGGACCGCGCCGGATATACGTCGGGCGTGATCTACACGGTCGACGGCGGCATCAGCGCTGGCTGGAGCTAACTCTGTCCACGTCATTGCGAGCGAAGCGAAGCAATCCAGACTGTTGCCAAGGAGGGACTCTGGATTGCTTCGCGCTTTGCTCCTCGGAGTGACGAACACAATAAGCATAGGAGTAAGTCGTTGTCTCAAGACCTGATCCGCGAAAACGCCTGCGCCGTCGTCGACAAGCTGCGGTCCGGCGATGTCTCGCCGCTCGAACTGCTGGATGTGCTGGAGAAGCGCATCAGTGAGGTCGACGGCACGGTCAACGCGCTGCCGATCCTGTGCTTCGATCGCGCGCGCGACAACGCCAAGGCGCTGATGCGGAAGCCCGCCGGCGCGCGGGGGCTGCTCGCTGGCCTTCCGGTGCCGATCAAGGATCTGACCGACGTTGCAGGCGTGTTGAGCACGCAGGGCTCGCCAATCTTCAGGGACAATATCCCCGCGAAGTCCGACCTCATGGTCGAGAATCTCGAAGCCAACGGCGCGGTCGTCTACGCTAAATCCAACACGCCGGAATTCGGCGCCGGCGCCAACACCTTCAACGAGGTGTTTGGCGCGACCCTCAATCCCTGGGATACTTCGAAATCCGCGGCGGGCTCTTCCGGCGGCGCGGCGGTGGCGCTCGCGACCGGCATGGCCTGGCTGGCGCAGGGCTCCGACATGGGTGGCAGCTTGCGCAGCCCCGCCGCGTTCTGCGGCGTCGTCGGCATGCGCCCGAGTATCGGCCGCGTCGCACATACCCCGAAATCCGGCATCGACCGCAATCTCGGCGTCGTCGGTCCGATGGCGCGCAACGTCGAGGATCTCGCGCTGCTGCTGGATGCCATGAGCGGCGACTACGCGGATGATCCGCTATCGCTGCCGACGCCCACGACCTCGTTCCTGTCGGCGGCTCAGTCCGGCAAGAAGCCGAAGCGCATCGCCTATTCGCCCGATCTCGGCATCACGCCTGTCGATCCCGAGGTCAAGGCGATCACGCGCAAGGCGGCGGAACGCTTTGCCGAGGCCGGCGCCATCGTCGAGGAGGCTCATCCGGATTGGCGCGAGGCGCATGAATGCTTCCACATTCTGCGCGCCTTCGATTTCGCGATCACCAAGGCCAATCTGCTGCGCACCAAGCGCGACCTGCTCAAGCCCGAGGTGATCTGGAACATCGAGGAAGGCCTCAAGCTCACGGTGGAACAGCTCGCACGCGCCGAGGCCCAGCGCGTCGGCATGACCGCGCGGGCGGTCGAGTTCTTCAAGACCTACGATTTATTGCTGACGCCGACCACGATCGTGCCGCCCTTCCCGATCGAGCACCGCTATGTCGCCGAATGCGCCGGCAAGAGATTTGACAATTACGTCGAGTGGCTCGGCATCGTCTACGCCATCACGCTCGCATGCTGCCCGTCGCTGTCGCTGCCATGCGGCTTCACGGCCTCGGGCCTGCCGGTCGGCGTGCAGGTCGTCGGCGCACCGCGCGCGGACGCCCAGGTGATCGGGGGCGCGAAAGTGCTGGAGGATATCCTGGGCGTGCGCGGGACGACGCCGATCGATCCCAGGGAGAAGAAGTAACCGTCGCGCGCTCCGGTCGCAGCGCGGCGCTTTTTCAGTGGTGCGCTGCAGCGCCGGGGCCTATCCATCCGCGACCTCGCTTATATCTCTCGGTCCCGGCTCTGCGGCGCAGCGCTTACGCGCTGCACCTTGTCCGGGACACGAGATGCCTCATCTTCCGCTCGTTGCCTCCAGGCTTCTGCTGTACCGCGACATCGCAAAGCAAAAGACAAAATAGATCGCGGCGACGAAGATATAGACCTCGACCGAGAACTGCTGCCAGGCGGGATCGATGATCGCCGTCTTGGCCGTCGTCAGCAGATCGAAGATGCCGATGATGAGGACGAGGCTGGTGTCCTTGAAGAAGGCGATGAAGGTGTTGACCAGCGGCGGGATGACATGGCGGATCGCCTGCGGCAGCACGATCAGCCGGTGCTTGCGCCAGTAGGACAGCCCGAGCGCGTCGGCCGCTTCATATTGCCCGCGCGGCACGGCCTGAAGACCGCCGCGGATGACCTCGGCGAGATAGGCGCCCGCAAACAGGATGATCGCGATCTGCGCGCGCAAGAGCTTGTCGATGTTGAATCCAGCGGGCATGAACAACGGAAACATCACGCTCGCCATGAACAACAGGCTCACCAGCGGCACGCCACGGATCAGTTCGACATAGAGCACGCTGAGAGAGCGGATCGCCGGCAGCTTCGAGCGCCGGCCGAGCGCGACGAGAATGCCGAGCGGAAAGCCGAATGCAAGCCCGAACGTCGCGAGGATCAGCGTGACCGGCAAACCACCCCAACGGTCCTGCGAGACGAAGGAGAGCCCGAGCACGCCGCCCCACATCAGCACGCTGATCAGCGCGAGCGCGCCGATCCAGAGATAGATGAGTTCGCGCCGCCAGAAGGCGCGACGGGTCGAGAGGAAATACAGCGCGATGAACAGTACCACCGACAGCGCCGGGCGCCACTGCTCGTCGAACGGATAAGTGCCGAACAGGATGAAGCGGTACTTTTCGGGAATGATCGCCCAACAGGCGCCGAGGCCGCGCACCGCGCGGCAGGCGCTGGAATCGTTCGCCGGCGTCAACCACACCGCATTCGCGATGCCCCACTGAACGAAACTGAAGATGCCCCTGGCGAGCACCGCCAACAGCACGATCGATAGAATGCCATTCGGGATCGACGAGAACAGATTGGCGCGCAGCCAGCGCAGCACGGGGTTGCCGATCTGCGGACGGCGGGCGGCGCGCGGCGCGTCCGGGATATCGGCGATCACAGCCATGCTCAGCGCTCCACCAGAGCGATGCGCGAATTGTACCAGTTCATGAAGAAGCTGATGGAAAGGCTGATGGTCAAAAACACCGCCATGATCAGCGCGATCGCCTCGATCGCCTGCCCGGTCTGGTTCAGCGTGGTGTTGGCGATCGAGACCACGTCCTGGTAGCCGATCGCGACCGCAAGCGAGGAGTTCTTAGTCAGGTTGAGATATTGGCTGGTCATCGGCGGCACGATCACGCGCAGCGCCTGCGGAAGGATGATCTGCCGCAGCATGAAGCTGCGGCGCAGGCCAAGCGCATTGGCGGCGTCCCACTGCCCGCGCGGCACGGACTGGATGCCGCTACGCACTATCTCGGCAATGAAGGCCGAGGTGTAGGTGACAAGCGCGATCAGAAGCGCGAAATATTCCGGAGCGAGCGTCAGCCCGCCGACGAAGTTGAAGCCGCGCAGCTCCGGCCACTCGATTGTCCAGGACACGCGAAGCAGTACGGACACCAGCACGGGCAACGCGAGGACGAAGCTCACCGCAAAGGGCCATACCGGCCGCGGTTTGCCGTCGCGCATCTGCTGCGCGACCAGCCATCGCCGAATGAGATAGACCACGGCAAGGCCGAACGCCGCCGTGCCGAGCACCCAGAGCTGCGGCGGGCCAAGCGGAATCGCCGGCACGATCAGGCCGCGATTGGACAGGAACACTCCGTCGATCGGCCGCCATGCCGCGCGCGCGGCCGGCAGCGCCTGCATCAGCACGTACCAGAACAGAAGCTGGAGCAGCAGCGGGATGTCGCGAAGCGTTTCGACATAGACGGCGGCAAGTCGTGACAGCAGCCAGTTGGCCGACAATCGCGAAATGCCGATCAGCGTGCCCAGGATGGTCGCGAGCACGATGCCGATCACGGCGACGCGCAAGGTGTTGCCGACGCCGACAACGAAGGCCCAGAGATAGGTGTCTCTCGGATTATAGGCGAGCAAACTGTCGGCGATGGGCATGCCGGCCTCACGGCCGAGGAAGGCAAAGCCGGTCGTGATGCGGCGCGCCGAAAGGTTGGTGACGGTGTTGGACCAGAGGAAACCGACAACGCCGACAACGATCGCGACCACCAGAACCTGCCAGAACAGGCCCTTCAGCTCACTGGGCCCCCATGCGCTGAAAAAGCGGGGGCGCGGCGGCGGTCTCGGCGTGTCCGTGGTCACAGCGCAAAAATCCTTCTCGAGAGGCGGCGATTTCCGGCAGCGGCACGTCAACTGTTGCACCATTATAAAAATCGTGCAACAAATGTTTCATGGCCGAGCCCGCGAAATCCTCGCCGCTGAGCGAACTGCGCATTGCATTGCCATCGCTGCCGATGCGGCTGCAGGAAGTCGGACGCTTCGTCGCTGCCAACGATTACGACGCCACCACCCGGTCGATGCGCGACCTCGCCGCAGTTGCCGGCGCCGATCCCGCCGCGTTCACGCGCCTCGCCAAGGCTATCGGCTATTCCGGCTGGGACGAATTACGCGCAGCGCTGACCGAGGCGCGGCGACCCTCGCAGACGTCGCCCTTCTCTGGCCGCGCCAGAAGCCGCCGGCCCGGCCCGAATGCCGATGTCGCACTGGTCACCGACAAGCTCGAGGCAGAGGCCGCCGGACTTCCGCGGATCCCCGCCCAGCCGATTGTGGAAGCCGCACGCGCCCTGCATGAGGCCAAGCGGATCTGGATCGCAGGTTATCGCAGTTGCCGGAGCGTGGCCGAGCTGTTGAACTACGAGCTGCGGCTGTTCCGTCCCGAACAGGTGCAGCTCATCGGCGTGTCCGGCCCCGACGATCTCGATCTCGGCGCCTTCCGCCCTGGCGAGGCCGTCATCGTCATCGGCTTCCTGCCCTACACGCATGCGAGCGTCCGCGTCGCGCAAGCTGCCCATCGCAGCGGCGCAACGCTGATTGCCGTCGCGGACAGCCTCTCGGCACCGATGGCCGAGGGGGCCGACCATGTCCTGCTGTTCGAGGCGGCCTCCTCTCCCGGCTTCTTCCCGAGTCTCACGGGCGCGATCGCGATCGCGCAGTCGCTGGCGGCAGTGACGTTCGCGCTCGGCGGCGTCGCCGCAAAGAAGCGCCTGGAGCATACCGAGGCGCGGCTCGCTGCTGCCTCCACCTACGTTTCGGAGAAAGGTTGACCCATGGCCCCTCGCACCAGCCGCGTGCTGCACCGCTCGTTGCGCGAGACGCCACCCAGGGCGATCGGCGGCAAAGGCGTCTATCTCTTTGCGGAGGACGGACGGCGCGTGCTCGACGCCTCCGGCGGCGCGGCGGTCTCCTGCCTCGGCCACCAGCATCCACGCGTGATCGCGGCGATGGCGAAGCAGGCCTCGACGCTGTCCTATGCGCACACCGCCTTCTTCTCGTCCGAGCCCGCCGAAGCCCTCGCCGAGACGCTGGTCGGCAATGAGCCCGGCGGCCTCGCATATGCCTATTTCGTCAGCGGCGGATCGGAGGCGATCGAGGCCAGCATCAAGCTCGCGCGGCAATATTTCATCGAGCGCGGCGAGCCACTGCGTCAGCATTTCATCGCGCGGCGACAGAGCTACCACGGCAACACGCTGGGCGCCCTCGCCGCCGGCGGCAACGCCTGGCGGCGCGCGCCCTATGCGCCGCTGCTCTCGGCCGCCTTCAGCCACGTGACGCCGGCATTCGCCTATCATGAAAAGCGCGACGGTGAATCCGATACACAGTTCGTTGCGCGGCTTGCGGCGGAGCTCGAAGCAGAGTTTCAGCGGCTCGGCCCCGACACCGTCGCGGCGTTCCTTGCCGAGCCCGTCGTCGGCGCCACCGCCGGCGCGGTGACGGCACCGGACGGCTATTTCAGGGCGGTGCGCGAGATCTGCGACCGGCACGGCGCGCTGCTCGTCCTCGACGAGGTCATGTGCGGCATGGGCCGCACCGGCACCACGCACGCCTGGGAGCAGGAAGGCGTCGCGCCGGACATCCAGGCGATCGCAAAGGGGCTCGGCGGCGGCTACCAGCCGATCGGGGCAATGCTCGCGAGCGGCAAGATCATCGACACCATCCGCGCCGGCTCGGGCGCCTTCCAGCACGGCCATACTTATCTCGCGCATCCCCTCGCCTGCGCCGCCGCACTGGCCGTGCAGGAGGTGATCCGCGAGGACGGCCTGCTCGAGCGCGTCAAGGAGCGCGGCAGGCAGCTCGAACAGCGCCTGACCGAGCGCTTCGGCAATCACCGCCATGTCGGCGACATCAGGGGCCGCGGCCTGTTCTGGGCGATCGAGCTGGTCTCCGATCGCGCCAGTCGTACCTCGTTCGATCCCGCGCTCAAGCTCAATCAGAAAATCAAGGCGGAGGCCTTCGCCAATGGGCTCGGCTGTTATCCCGGCGGCGGCACCGTGGATGGCGTTCGCGGCGACCATGTGCTGCTGGCGCCGCCCTATATCGCCTCCGCCGACGAAATCGACCAGATCGTCGACAAGCTCGGCACGGCCGTCGACAACGTGTTGCGTAGTGTCAATCACTGAGGGGAGTAGCATGATGAGGAAAGTGGTTATCGCGGCGGGCGTGCTCGCTGCATCGACAATTGTCGCATCCGCCGCGACGCTCGACACGGTGAAGAGCCGCGGCACGCTGGTGTGCGGCGTCAGCGCCGGCTTTGCCGGCTTCTCGGCGCCGGACTCGCAAGGCAACTACAAGGGCCTCGACGTCGATTATTGCCGCGCGCTCGCAGCCGGCGTGCTGGGGGATGCCAGCAAGGTGCGCTACGTCTCCCTGACCGCGCAGAACCGTTTCACTGCGCTGCAATCGGGCGAGATCGACGTGCTCTACCGCAATTCGACGCAGACTTACTTGCGCGGTGTGACGCTTGGCCTGCGCCAGGGTCCGATCAACTTCTACGACGGCCAGGGCTTTGTCGTGAAGAAGGACCTCGGCGTGAAGGAGATCAAGGACTTGAAGGGCGCCACCGTCTGCGTGGCGCAGGGCACCACGCATGAGGTCACGCTCGGCGATTACGGCCGCGCCAACGGCATCGACTGGAAGCCGCTGGTGTTCGACCGCGTCGACACCATGTACCAGACCTTCTTCGGTGGCCGCTGTGACGCCATGACCCAGGACGCCTCCGCGCTCGCGGGCGCGGTGACGACCGCCGCGCCGAACCCGGCCGACTACGTCGTGCTGCCGCAAACCATCAGCAAGGAGCCGCTCGGGCCCTTCACCCGCAACGGCGACGAGGTCTGGAGCGACATCATCACCTGGCTGCATTACGGCCTGATCGAGGCCGAGGAGCTCGGCGTCACGCAAGGCAATGTCGACGAAATGGCGAAGTCGCAGACGCCTGCGATCCAGCGCCTGCTGGGGGCCTCCGGCGATCTCGGTTCGCGGCTCGGGCTCGACAACAAATGGCTGGTCACCGCGCTCAAGGCCACCGGCAATTACGGCGAGATCTACGAGCGCAATGTCGGCAAGGCGAGCCCGCTCAAGCTCGATCGCGGCCTCAACGGCCTCTGGAGCAAGGGCGGCTTGATGTACGCATTGCCGTTCAAGTAAACGTCTCTCGTGTCCCGGACGCGCTGCGGCGTGCAACGCCGCTGCGCAGAGCCGGGACCCAGGAAGCCACGGCTTCTGACACACCAAAGGAATGGGCCCCGGCTCAGCAGCGCATCACTACGTGCTGCGCTGCGTCCGGAGCGCGAGACCTCTCAGGTAGCCACGTTGAATGACGACGCCCCCTCGCATCGCCCTGATCCACGCCCTCAAGCATTCCATCGCGCCGATCGAAGCGGCGTTCGCCAAGGCTTGGCCGGAGGCGCGGCTGATGAACCTGCTCGACGACAGTCTGTCGGCGGATCTGGCCCGAGACGGCGTGCTCAACGACGCCATGACCGAGCGCTTCCTTGCGCTCGGCGATTATGCGGCGGCGACCGGGGCGAACGGGATCCTGTTCACCTGCTCGGCCTTCGGCCCCTGTATCGAGGCGGTGGCACGCGCGCATGCGCCGATGCCGGTACTGAAGCCGAACGAAGCCATGATCGCGCGCGCGGTGACGATGGGCAAGCGGATCGGCCTCCTCTCGACCTTCCCGCCAACGCTGGCCTCGATGCCGCCGGAGTTTCCGGCCTCGGTCGAGATCGTGCCGAAGCTCGCCGAGGGCGCGCTGGCGGCGCTTGACCGCGGCGACCGCGCCATGCACGACCGGCTGATCGTGGAAGCATCAAAGGATCTGCGCGATTGCGACATCATCGCGCTGGCGCAGTTCAGCATCGCGGCAACCGCGCCGCTGGTCGCGGAAGCCACCGGCCGTCCCGTCGTGACCACGCCGGACAGCGCCGTCGACAGGCTGATGACCCTCTTGAGGGTGACAGCTTAGGTACCAGCCGCCTTCCCACGCCGCGCGCCCTTGATCGCGGCTGCGAGCGCGGCCTTCGTTTCGCTGACGAAATCCTCGACCAGCTCCTCGCGCGTGGCGTGCGCGGCCTCGCCGGTGAACAGGCCCTGCTCGGCCAGCATCACCACGCCGTGCAAAGCCGCCCAGATCTTGAGCGCCTGGCGTTCGCGCAAATAACCGACGGCGGGCGCTTCCAGCGCCTCGATCACGAGTGCAAACGTCTCGCGCGTCGCCTCGTGCAATTCGCTGCCCTTGGCAGCGCACGACACTGTGCGCGAGGCGAACATCAATCGGTAGATGCCGTTGCGGCGCAAACCGAAATCGAGCGTCGCCTGCGCCAGCCGCGACAGTTTCGATTGCCTCGACGGCTTGGCCATTGCCTCGCGCAGAAGTGCACTGAGCTGCCGGAACGCCTCCGCCGTCACCGCCGTTAGCAGCGCATCACGGTCGACAAAGTGCCGGTATGGCGCTGGCTGCGAGACGCCAAGTTGCTTGGCCAGCGCCTTGATGCTGATCGCCTCGGCCCCGCCCTGCTCCGCCTCGCGTAGCGCAGCCTTGATCAGCGCGTCGCGGAGATCGCCATGGTGGTAGGTGTTGGCAGGCTTGCGGGCGAGTTGTGAGCGCATGTTGTGGCGAAGCCTATAAGTTTGCGCTTGACAGGGGAAGCCTGCCGCGAATGTAATAGCATATAACTTAAAGCCCGCGACAAAGGTCGCGGATAAAGACCACCCTGAGGAACGCGCCGCCCTGCGGGTCCCGGCGCACATGCGACCAAGGATGCCGCCATGACAGAGCGACTGAGGGTTCACGTCGATCCCGACAAATGCCAGGGCCACGCGCGCTGCAAGGCGCTCGCGCCGGAATTGTTCGAACTGGACGAATATGGCAACGCCCACGAAGCCGGCGACGGCACGGTCCCGCCGGGGCTCGAGGACAAGGCCTGGCTTGCCAAATCCAATTGCCCCGAAATCGCGATCGATGTGATCGAGGAGTAGCGCGGCCTCGTCCGCCCCGCGTCCTGTCAGCGAACACGAGCCAAGGGATTCCCTGCCATGTCCGACACCAGTCCGCCCGCCGCCCATCCGCCCGTCACCAACTGGGTCCATGATTTCGATCATACCGATCCGCTATGGACGGAGGATCCCTTCCCGATCTGGGAGGAGCTGCGCGCCGCAAGTCCGGTTGTGCACACCGAGCGTTTCCTCGGCTGCTACATGCCGACGACCTATGAAGCGGTGCGCGAGATCGCCAACGACACCGAGCATTTCTCCTCGCGCCGCATCATCGTGCGCGACGTCCGTCCCGAGGTCGCGAGGAACGCCGCGCCGCCGATCACTTCGGATCCGCCCGTGCACAAGCCGGCCAAGCAGCTTTTGCTGCCTCCCTTCACGCCGGACGCGATGAAGAAGCTGGAGCCGCGGATGCGCGCGATCTGCAACGAGCTGATCGACGGCTTCATCGCCGACGACAAGGTCGACGCCGCCGCGCGCTACGCCAAGTATATCCCGGTTCGGGCCATCGCCCACATGCTCGGCATTCCCGAGAGCGACAGCGATCTCTTCATCAACTGGATCCACATGATCCTGGAGCTCGGCATCAAGGACGAGAGCAAGCTGCTCCAGGCCGTACAGGAGATGAGCGCCTATTTCAGGACGCATATCGAGGAGCGCAGATCCAAGCCGACCGACGATCTCATCTCCTATCTGATGAATGCCAAGGACAAGGAGGGCCAGCCGCTGGAAGAGTCCCACGTCCTCGGCTCGCTGCGCCTGCTCCTGATCGCCGGCATCGACACCACCTGGAGCGCGATCGGCTCCTCGCTCTGGCACCTCGCCCGGACGCCCGCCGACCGCGAGCGCCTGATCGCCGAGCCCGGGTTGATCCCGATAGCGGTGGAGGAACTGCTGCGGGCCTATTCGCCGGTGACGATGGCGCGCGAGGTCGTCAAGGAGACCACGATCTCGGGATGCCCGGTCAAGGCGGGCAACATGGTGCTGCTGTCGTTCCCCGCCGCGAACCGCGATCCCAAGGTGTTTCCGGACGCTGACAAAGTCGTGATCGACCGCCGCGAGAATCGTCACGCCGCTTTCGGCCTCGGCATTCACCGCTGCGTCGGTTCCAACCTTGCGCGCATGGAGATGCAGGTTGCGCTGGAGGAATGGCTGAAGCGGATTCCTGACTTCCGGCTCGATCCGGCAGGCACCGTGACTTGGTCGCAGGGCACGGTGAGAGGCCCCCGCCAGTTGCCATTTCTGTTTGGAAAGGCGATGTAGGCCTTTCCAAACAGCGATACGGAAAGGCCGGACGTGACTGAGCAAGCTATCAAACCGGCCTCCGACCACATCGACATCGCCGACGCCAGGCGGCGGATCAAGGCGATCTTCATCGGCTCCATCGGCAATCTCGTCGAGTGGTACGACTTCTACGCCTACACGGCGTTCGCGCTCTATTTCGCTCCCGCCTTCTTCCCCGGCAGCGACCCCGTCGTGCAGCAATTGAACGTTGCCGTCGTCTTTGCTGCGACGTTCCTGATGCGGCCCCTGGGCGGCTGGTTGTTCGGCTATCTCGCCGACCATTTCGGACGGCGCATCTCGCTGACCTTGTCGGTCGTCTTCATGTGCTTTGGCTCGCTGATCATTGCGCTGACGCCGACCTATGCCACGATCGGGTTCGCCGCGCCTGTCATCCTCGCGCTTGCCCGGGTCATCGAGGGCCTGAGCCTCGGCGGCGAATATGGCGCCAGCGCCACCTATCTCAGCGAGGTCGCCGATCCCAAGCACCGCGGCTTCTATTCGAGCTTCCAATACGTCACCCTGATCGGCGGCCAGCTCACCGCGATCATCGTGCTGCTGCTCCTGCAGAAGGTGTTCCTGACGCCGGAGGAACTGAAGGCATGGGGCTGGCGCATCCCCTTCGCGATCGGCGCGCTGCTGGCGATCTTTGCCGCGGTGATGCGGCGCGGCCTGCACGAGACGGAGGCGTTCGAGGAAGCCAGGAAGGTGGTGAAGCCGACCGGTTCGATCACCAATTTGCTGCGTTATCCGCGCGAGCTCCTCCTGGTGGTCGGCCTCACCGCCGGCGGCACCGCGGCGTTCTACACCTTCACCACCTACATGCAGACCTTCGTCAAGCTTTCGGTCGGGCTGACGGAGGACCAGACCACTTTCGTGATCTTCGGCACGTTGATCTTCGCGACCATCCTCCAGCCGATCTACGGCGCGATCTCCGACAAGATCGGGCGCAAGCCGCTGCTGATCTTCTTCGGTGTCGCCGGCACGCTCGCGACGGTGCCGCTGTTGATGACGCTGAAGGAGACCAAGTCGCCCTTCGTCGCGTTCGTCCTGATCTGCTGTGCCTGGCTGTTCGTCGCCGGGTACACCTCGATCAACGCGGTGGTGAAGGCCGAGCTGTTCCCGACCAATGTCCGCGCGCTCGGCGTCGGCCTGCCCTATGCCATCACCGTGTCGATCTTCGGCGGCACGGCGCCGGCGATCGCGCTCTATTTCAAGAGTATCGGGCACGAGGAATGGTTCTATTTCTACCTCAGCGGCATCATCTGCCTGTCTTTGGTGATCTATGCTACCATGCGCGACACCAAGCACACTTCGGCAATGCACCGGCACGAGTAGATCATGGCTGACGAGACACCATCCGACAGCAAGCTGACGCGCACCAAGGAAAAATGGGCGCGCGAGGGCCGCTTTCTCACAGGGAAGATCACGCGGCCGGAGGACCAAAGACTGCCGCCCGGCCAGCACCTCACCAAGGACTGGCCGGTGCTCGATCTCGGGGTGGTGCCGCCGGTCTCGCGCGACCGCTGGCGGCTCGACGTCTACGGCGCGGTCGAGAGCCCCGTGTTCTGGACCTTCGCCGAATTCACCGCGCAGAAGCAGGCGCGGTTCACCTCCGACATTCATTGCGTCACCACGTGGTCGCGCTACGACAACGAGTGGGAAGGGCTTGCCACACGTGAGCTGCTCGCGGCCTGCCAGCCGCGCGAGGATGCACGCTTCGTGACACTGCATTCCCATGACGGCTACACCACCAACCTCGCGCTGGAAGACTTTGCCGCCGAGGATGCGTTGCTCGCCCATAGCTGGTCCGGCCAGCCGCTGACGGAGGAGCATGGCGGCCCGGTGCGGCTGGTCGTGCCGCATCTGTATTTCTGGAAGAGCGCGAAATGGCTCCAGTCCATCGAATTCCTGACCGAGGACGCGCCGGGCTTCTGGGAAGTCCGCGGCTATCATAACCGGGGCGATCCCTGGGCCGAGCAGCGCTATTCCGACGATTAGAATTCAAGCAGGAACGAGGGGAAGCCCATGCCGACGGAACGCTTTCAATTCACGGGCGAAGGCGACCATCAGCTTGCAGCCGCGCTGGAGCTGCCGGACGGCGAGCCCGCGGCCTATGCGCTGTTTGCGCACTGCTTCACTTGCGGCAAGGATACGCTCGCCGCCAAGCGCATCTCGGTCGCGCTGGCAGCCATGGGCATCGCGGTGCTGCGCTTCGACTTCACCGGGCTCGGCTCGAGCGAAGGCGATTTCGCCAATTCGACGTTTTCGTCCAACGTGGCCGATCTCGTGCGCGCAGCCGACCATCTGCGCGACGCCCGCAAGGCGCCGTCGCTCCTGATCGGCCACAGCCTCGGCGGCGCCGCGATCCTCGCAGCCGCCGGAAGAATTCCCGAGGCCACGGCTGTCGTGACCGTCGCGGCCCCATCCGATCCGGCGCATGTGACCGGCCTCTTCAAGGAGCATCTCGACAACATCCGCGCGCAGGGCGAGGTCGAGGTCTCGCTTGCAGGACGCCCATTCCGGATCAAGCGGGAATTCCTCGACGACGTGGCCGAGCACGAACTGATGAAAGACATCACGGGGCTGCACAAGGCGCTGCTGGTAATGCACTCGCCCGTCGATGACACCGTCGGGATCGAGAATGCAACGAAGATCTTTGTCGCGGCAAAGCACCCCAAGAGCTTCGTCTCGCTCGACCATGCCGATCATCTGCTCGCCAAGCCCGCCGACGCGCTCTATGCCGCCGACATGATCGCGGCCTGGGCCGGCCGCTATATCGACACGGCGCGACGGGCGAAGACGATGGACCTCCCGGAGGAGCCGCGGAAGGTCCTGGTGCAGGAGACTCGCAAGAGCAAATTCAACCAGATCATCACCGTCGGGCCGCATCGCCTCGTGGCGGACGAGCCGGTGTCAGCTGGCGGCGAGGACGCCGGCCCCGGGCCCTACGATTTCCTGCTCGCTGGCCTCGGCGCGTGCACCTCCATGACCATGCGGCTCTATGCCGACCGCAAGTCGCTGCCGCTCGATCGGGTCACGGTCACGCTGAAGCACTCGAAAATCTATGCCAAGGATTGCGAGGAGTGCGAGACGAGGGAGGGCATGCTCGACCAGATCGAGCGCGACATCGCAATCGACGGCGCGCTGGATGCCGACCAGCGCAAGAAGCTGATGGAGATCGCCGACAAGTGCCCGGTGCACCGGACATTGACGTCGGAGATCCGCATCGTGACCAAGGCCGTGGACTAGCTAAGCGGACGACGAACCAGCCCCGGCTGCCTTGAGCGGCTGAACCCGCAGCACGCCACGCAAACCTGCGGTCGTGCCGAGCAGGATGCCGGCGAGCGCGACGAACGAGCCCAGCGCCAGGGTCGACACGCCCGTGAGCCCCTGCCCGATCGAGCAGCCGAACGCCATCACGCCGCCGATGCCCATCAGCGCGGCGCCGCTGCCCGAGCGCAGCATGTGGCGCGGCGAGGAATAGCCTTCAAGCTTGAAGCGGCCCGTGGCAAGTGCAGTGATCAGGCTGCCGGCGAACACGCCGGCGACCGTCGCAATGCCGAAATTTAGCGTCAGGCCTGTCGAGAGCATGGCGTATTGCAAGCTATCGGCGATCGGCGCGATGAAAGTGAGCGAGGTCACCGGCACCGGATTGAAGTCGTCGGCACCGAGATAGCCGGTGACGAACCAGCCGGCGGCGACAAGCAGGCCGACAATAATGCCTGCCGCGATCTGGCCCGGCGAGCGCCGGAACATCGGATGCGCGAAGGCAAACAGGATCAGCACGAGGACGAGCACGGCGGCAGCCAGCGTGCGCGACAGAGCTTCAGTTGGGCCAAGTCTCGCGAGCAGCGACGGCAGCGAATTGACGCTGACGGTGGTTTGCGAGGCCTGAACCAGCGTGATGCGCGCCGGTGCGATCAGCCCCTTGAGCGTCATCTGCGCGGCGATAGCGAGCACGGTCACGACGACGAAGGAGCGGAGGTTGCCGCGGCCAAGCAACACCAGCGCGCGCGAGCCGCAGCCGTTCGACAGCACCATGCCGTAACCGAACAGCAGTCCGCCGAAGAACAGCACCGGCACCGAGAAGGTCTGCTGCAGGTAGATCGACTTGCCGAGATCGGCCATGCCGTTGCCCGCAAGGAACTGGCTGGCGGCGATCGCAACCGCGATCGCCAGCGCATAGGTCCGCACCAGCCGCCCGTCTCCCTCCGCAAGCCAGCCGCGCATGCTGCTCATCAGGCAAAAGCCACTGAGAAGGCCGACGGCGCCGTAGACAACGCCGATGGCGAGGCCGACGACAATGACGAGTGCTGCGGACGAGTCCATGACTACGGCTTCAGGACCACGCGGTCACGCGAGGAACCGGCGACCGCGACATACGCCTCCTTGGCGCGCTCCAGCGGATAGACGGCATGCGCCTTGATCGGGAACGGCTTCAACTGCCCGCTCGCAAAGCCCGGGCTGAGATCGCGCAGCACCGCGCCTGTCGCGGCCGACGACAGGCCGAGCGTATCGATGCCGACATAGGTGTGCTGGCCGCGGTAGAATTCGAGAATGTTGAACTGCACGATGCGGTCGATCGCGGCGATCAGGATCTGGCGGCCGCGCAAGGCGAGCGATTTGTGCGCGGCCTGGAAATAGGGATCGCCGACCGTGTTGAAGACGATGTCGGCGCCCTTGCCACCGGTCAATTCGCGTACGCGCGTCGCGACGTCGGTCGCGGACGCGTCGATCACCTCGATGGGGGCATTGGTGTGGCCTTCGTAGGCCTCTGCCTTGCGCACCACGCCGATGACGCGGGCGCCCTGCCAGGTCGCGATCTGCACCGCGGCCTGGCCCACCTTGCCGTTGACGCCGAACACCAGGACGGTCTCACCGTTCTTCGGCACGCCGGCGCGACGAAAGCCTTCCATCGCGGTGACAAAGGGCACGCCGATGCCGGCGGCCTCCTCCCACGACACCGTCTTCGGCTTCTCCACCACCGCGTCGGCTTCGACGATGAGATGGGTTGCATGGGTGCCGTCACGGCGGATGCCGAGATCGCCGGAGGAGCCGAACACCTCGCGGCCGACGGTGCCAGCCGGCCCCTCGATCACCACGCCGGCGTAGTCGCGGCCCGGTGTGCGCGGGAATACGGCGTAGGGCATCAACCCGGTCGCCGCCTTGACATCCGAGGGGTTGACGGCGGCGGCCTTCACCTCGATCAGGACATCGTTCGGACCGCGCGTCAGCGTATGACGCTCGACCACCGGCACGACCGCGGCAGCGTTCTCGGCCTTGGCATTGAGGCGCACGCAGCGCGCTTCGACGGTTTTGGTATCGGCTGGCGACATGAAAAGACCCGCGATTTCTCGCGGGCCTTGTCGCCTTTGGGGCCGATCAAGTCAATCGGTCGAATCAGTCCTTGGGCCGCTTGTCGTAGAGGCGTTTGGCCTTGCCGAGCGAGCGTTCCAGCGTGGCGGGCGCGACCACCTCCACCCTGGAGCTGATGCCGATGGTGTTCTTGATGTGGGTCGATATCCGGTCGGCATGGTCGAGCAGACCGCGCCCGTCCCAGCTCTCGGATCGCGCTTCCGCGATGATGGTGAGCTCGTCCATACGGCCTTCACGGGTCAGTTCCAGGATGAAGTGGCCGCCGCACCAGTCGGTCGCGAGCAGCACCTCCTCGATCTGGGTCGGGAACAGGTTGACACCTCGCAGGATGATCATGTCGTCGGAGCGCCCGGTCACCTTCTCCATGCGACGCATGCCCGGCCGCGCCGTACCCGGCAGCAGTCGCGTCAGGTCGCGGGTGCGATAGCGGATCACGGGAAAGGCTTCCTTGGTGAGCGAGGTGAAGACCAGCTCGCCCTTCTCGCCGTCGGGCAGCACCGCGCCCGTTTCAGGGTCGATGACCTCGGGGTAGAAATGGTCCTCCCAGATGTGCAGGCCGTCCTTGGTCTCGATGCATTCCTGGGCGACGCCGGGGCCGATCACTTCGGAGAGACCGTAGATGTCGGTCGCGTCCATATCGAAGGCCTCCTCGATCTCCCCGCGCATCGCATTGGTCCAGGGCTCGGCGCCGAAGATGCCGACCTTGAGCGAGCATTGGCGCGGGTCGAGCTTCTGCCGCTTGAACTCGTCGAGGATCGCCAGCATGTAGCTCGGCGTCACCGTGATGATGTCGGGCCGGAAATCGTTGATGAGCTGCACCTGCCGCTCGGTCATGCCGCCGGAGATCGGCACCACGGTGCAGCCGAGTTTTTCGGCGCCGTAATGCACGCCGAGCCCGCCGGTGAAGAGGCCGTAGCCGTAAGCATTGTGGATGATCATGCCGGTGCGGCCGCCGGCGGCGCGGATCGAGCGCGCCATCACGTCCGACCAGGTATCGATATCACCTTGCGTGTAGCCCACCACGATCGGCTTGCCGGTCGTGCCGGAGGACGCATGCACGCGCACCAGCTTTTCGCGTGGCACGGCGAACATATTGAAGGGGTAATTATCGCGCAAATCCGTTTTCACCGTGAACGGGAATTTCGCGAGATCGGAGAGCTCGCGAAAATCTGACGGATGCACGCTGGCCTCGTCGAACGCCTTGCGATAATGCGCGACGTTGTCATAGGCGTGCTTCAGCGACCAGGCCAGCCGCTGCTTCTGCAGCGCCATGATCTCGTCTCGCGAGGCGCGCTCATGCGCGTCCATCTCGGCGCTATAGGCGCTGCCGCCTTCCTTAAGCCTCGTCAGAGCCATCCTTGCTTCCCCACGTTGTTTCGTTCTTTTTATTTGTCCTGCTCCGGCAGCCATGTGCCGGGAATGACACGCGAGTGCCCGCGGAATTCTGCGATGATGGTCTCGCCTGCGGTAACATGCACGTCATAGATGCCGGAGCGGCCGCCGCGCGTGACCTCGCGTGCCTTCGCAACAAGGCGATCCCCGAGTTTACCCGGCTTGATGAAGGTGATCTGGCCTTGCGCGGCAACGACGCGTTCATTGTGCGAGTTGCAGGCAAAGGCAAAGGCGGAATCGGCGAGCGTGAAGATGAAGCCGCCATGGGCGATGCGCTGGCCATTGACCATGTCCGGCCGCACATTCATCGCGAGCGTTGCGAAGCCGGGGCCAATCTCGACGATCTCCATGCCGAGCCCCTTGGAGGCATCGTCCTCCGCCCACATCGCCTCAGCGCAGGCGCGGGCAATATCCTCAGGCGACAGAGCAGCTTTGACGTTCACGCGCTCCTCCCGGCGAGATGTTTGCCCATGATGTTCTGCTGGTTGGCCGAAACTGTCAAATAATGCGACGCATTTGCATTGGCGGGACCTGATACGCCTGCTCAGACGTGGTCGTAATCGACGACGACCCGCTCCGACGACGGCTTGGCCTGGCAAGTCAGGATGAACCCGGCCTTCAGTTCCCACGGCTCCAGCGAATAATTGATGTCCATCGGCGCCTCGCCTTCGACCAGCTTGGCGCGGCAGGTCGAGCACATGCCGCCCTTGCAGGCGAAGGGCAGATCGACGCCGGCGCGCAACGCGGCATCGAGGATCGCCTCGTCCTCCGCCACCGGAACGTCGCGACGCTTGCCGTCGATGATCAGCGAGGCGATCGCCTTCGGCGGCGCGTCGGGCGCAACCGCCTTTTTCGGCCGCGGCTTGCCGCCGAATTCGGAGACGAAGCGCTCGACATGGATGCGGTCTTCCGCGACGCCGAGCTCGCGGCAGGTCGCCTCGATGTCCTCGCTCATGCCGGACGGACCGCAGATGAAGACGTGATCGACGCTTGCCGCCGGCACCAGCGAGCGCAGCAGCACCCTCACCTTGTCGCCGTCGAGCCGGCCATGCAGGATCGGGATGTCCTGCTCTTCGCCGGAGATGACGTGAAAGATCGAGAGGCGGTCGATGAAGCGATCCTTCAGCTCTTCGAGCGGCTCGAGGAACATGATGTTGTCGCTCGATCGGTTGCCGTAGAATAGGAAGAAGCGGTTGTCCGGCTCGCGTGCGAGGATGCCCTTGACGATCGACAGGATCGGCGTGATGCCGGAGCCGGCGGCAAAGCCGACATGGATCCGCCCCGTATCGGCCGGCGCGACCGCGCCGAAGCGGCCGGTCGGCGTCATCACGTCGAGTTCGTCGCCGCATTTGAGTTCATCGGCGGCCCAGTTCGAAAACGCACCGCCATCGACCTTCTTCACCGCGATGCGGATCTCGCCGTCGTCGGGGCCGGAACAGATCGAATAGGAGCGGCGCACCTCCTCACCGTCCAGCGTGGTGCGGAGCGTGAGGTACTGGCCGGGCGTGAAGGCGTAATCGCGAGCGAGTTCGCCCGGGATGGCGAAGGTCATCGAGACGGCGTCGGCCGCCTCGCGGCGAAGGTCGCTGACGGCCAGACGATGAAAGCGCGGTGCGGCTGCGGACATGGTCAATGACACTTGAAGTAATCGAAGGGTTCGCGGCAGGACTTGCAGCGCCACAGCGCCTTGCAGGAGGTCGATCCGAATTCGGACAGCAGCTCGGTGTTCTCGGAGCCACATTGCGGACACGAAACGGCTTGTTCGCCGAACAACGCCCGGCGCGAGCTCGAGGCCTGCGGCGCCGCGATGCCGTAGGCGCGCAGCTTCTGGCGGCCTTCCTCGCTCATCCAGTCGGTGGTCCAGGCCGGCGACAGCACCGTGCGGACCTTTGAGCCACGGAATCCGGCGCGCTCCAGCGCGACCTCGATTTCCAGCGCGATCACGTTCATCGCCGGGCAGCCGGAATAGGTCGGCGTGATCGCGACATCGACATGATCGCCGTCGAGCGCAACCTCGCGGAGCACGCCGAGGTCGGCGATGGTCAGCACCGGAATTTCGGGATCGACCACGCTCGCCGCGGCGTTCCAGGCGCGCCGGCGCAGCTCGCTGTCGCGGTCGAGCACGCTCACCATGTCAGCCCCGGGAAAGTGCGCTGCATCGATTGCAGCTCGGACAGGAGATGGCCGAGATGTTCGCTGTGCCGGCCCGCGCGGCCGCCTTGCTGCATCCAGTCGTTCTGCGGCAAGACCAGTGTGGCTTCGCTGGCGACATTGGAAAGCGTCTGCAACCAGCGACCGCGCAAGGTGCCGGGATCGATCGCGATGCCTGCGTGGATCAGGGCGCGCTCGCCGTCATCGACGGCAAACATCTCGCCGGTGAAGGCCCAGAGGTGATCGACCGCGGTTTGCGCGCGGGCATGACTCTCATCGGTACCGTCGCCGAGCCGGATGAGCCACTCAGAAGCGTGGCGCACATGATAGGCGCTCTCCTTCTCCGACTTGGCGGCAATGGCCGCGAGCGTCGTATCGCGCGAATCCATCATCGCGCGCCAGTAGAGATCCGCGAAAGCCGAAAAGAAGAACTGCCGCACCAGCGTCTGGGCAAAATCGCCGTTAGGCTGCTCCACCAGCAGCAAATTGCGGTATTGCCTGACGTCGCGCAGATAAGCGAGCTTGTCCTCGTCGTTGTCCCTCCCCTCGACCTTGCTCGCATAGGTATAGAGCTCGCGTGCCTGGCCGATCAGGTCGAGCGCGATATTGGAGAGGGCCATGTCCTCTTCCAGCATCGGCGCATGCCCGCACCATTCCGACAGCCGGTGGCCGAGGATCAACGCATCGTCGGCACGGCGCAGCGCGTAGAGCACCAGCGGCGTTTCGGAGACCTGGATGTTGGCGGTCGCCATCACATATGCCCCACTTCCTCGGGCACCTCGTAGAAGGTCGGATGCCGGTAAATCTTCGATTCCGCCGGCTCGAACATCATGCCCTTCTCAGCAGGATCGCTGGCGGTGATCGCGCTCGACGGCACGACCCAGATCGACAGGCCCTCGCCGCGGCGGGTGTAGATGTCGCGGGCGGCCTGCAGGGCCATGGTGGCGTCACTCGCATGCAGGGATCCCACATGCTTGTGCGCGAGCCCGTTGCGGCTGCGAATGAAGACTTCCCACAGCGGCGTGTTCGGCGTGGCCATATTGATCTCCTATTCCGCGGCTTGTGCGGTCTGGCGCTGCGCGCGCTTCACCGCAAAGGCGGCGGCGGCTTCGCGTACCCATGCGCCCTCGTCGTGCGCCTTGCGGCGCGCGGCCATGCGGTCGCGATTGCAGGGGCCGTTACCGGCGAGCACCTGCTTGAACTCGGTCCAGTCGATCTCGCTGTAGCGCCAATGCCCCTCGGCATCCTGCGTCATACCGGGATCGGGAATGGTGAGGCCGAGATAGTGCGCCTGCGGCACGGTGGCATCGACGAACTTCTGGCGCAGTTCGTCATTGGAGAAGCGCTTGATCTTCCACTTCGTCGAGGTGTCGCTGTGCTGGCTCGTGGCGTCGGGCGGGCCGAACATCATCAGCACCGGCCACCACCATCGGTTCAGCGCATCCTGCGCCATCGCCTTCTGCTCGTCCGAGCCGCGGCACAGCGTCAGCATGATCTCGTAGCCCTGACGCTGGTGGAACGATTCCTCCTTGCAGACCCGGATCATCGCGCGGGCATAGGGGCCGTAGGAGCAGCGGCACAGCGGGATCTGGTTCATGATCGCGGCGCCGTCGACCAGCCAGCCGATGGTGCCGATGTCGGCCCAGGTCAGCGTCGGGTAGTTGAAGATCGAGGAATATTTGGCTTTGCCCGCGAGCATGGCGTCGACCAGCTCTTCGCGCGAGGAGCCGAGCGTCTCGGCGGCGGCATAGAGATAGAGCCCGTGGCCGCACTCGTCCTGCACCTTGGCGAGCAGCGCGGCCTTGCGGCGCAGGGTCGGCGCACGGGTGACCCAGTTGCCCTCCGGTAGCATACCGACGATCTCGGAATGGGCGTGCTGGGAGATTTGGCGGGTGAGCGTCTTGCGATAGGCCGCCGGCATCCAGTCGTTTGGCTCGATGCGTTCCTCGGCATCGATCCGGGCCTGGAATTGCGCAGCCTTGGCCGCGTCCTCAAGACCGCGATCATCGGTCTCGGCCGTGTTCAGCGCCTGGGTATACATGCGCGGTCCTCCCGTTTATTGGGAGACAATATATAACAAGAACTAAGTCATGCAAGATATTTCTGTAACATAAAAATCAGCCTCCGAACCTCCTTTCCAGCAGCTTTCGGGCCGGTGGCAATGGCCCCTTCTCGTTGGTTCCATGTCCATCAAGCCATTGTTCGGAGGAAGGAAGCAGCGCGCGATAGACTTCGCCGCACAGCTCCCGTGCGGCCCTGCCCGGCCAGTTCGTCGGCAGCAGGCTTTCGGGCAACAGCGGATCGCGCAGCACGACGCGGCGGTAGTGGTGGATCAAGAGGATGCGTGCGGTGAAGGCGTCGGCCTCGGACAGCTCCGAGCCACGCGCAAGTGCGGCACGTAGCGGCTCGAACGTCTTCATGAATTTCAGATAGGCATCCGCGGTGCGATCCAGCGGCCAGCTCGCACTGAGCAGACGACGGCCGCTGTCGTCCTCTGCCGAGACTTCGAGGCGGATCGCGCCTGCGGCTTCATCCGGCACCGGCACGCCCGACGGCGCGACCCACACGCCCGGCAGCGGACTGCCGAAACCGGCATTACGGAGCCCTTCGCGCGAAGCGTCACGATCCTCCCCGCTGCCGATCAGCAGCAGCTCGAAGCGCCCGGTCCAATCGGATGGTGGCGGATCGTAGATGTGCCGGGTCGCAGCCTCAAACGTCTGGCGCCCCTTGTCGGCCAGGCGATAGAAGCTGTTGCGGCCGACCTTTTCGCGGGTGAGCCAGCCGTCGGCGGCAAGGCGCGACATCGCGGTGCGCACCACGCCGGCATCGATGTCCAGACTTTCGAAGAATTCCAGCAGCGTACCGAGCCACACCGAACCGCCGCGCGGCACGATGGCGTCGCCGAACACGGTGATGACGATGGAGCCGGTGCGCGACGGCTCGCGCTTGAGCTGGTCAATGATGCGGGAGAGCGGATGCGCCATGCGCGAGGCATAGCGCGTTTGATGCGGGCACGACAATGGACGGGTGCGACAACGGAAGCGAGAGCCGGGCTCGATCCTTCGAGACGGCGCTTCGCGCCTCCTCGGGATGAGGTCTGGCTTTCATGCGGCGTCAACGGCCCCCAACCCTCATGGTGAGGAGCGCGGCAACGCCGCGCGCCTCGAACCATGCAGGCCCGTTCACCGATGCGGATCGGGATACGCCAGGCCACGCCAGCCGCTGCGGTCGAAGGGGCGCCACTGGCCTTCCTTCTGCGCAAGGCGGTCGGCGACCGCATAGACCACGGCCGGATGGTGCCCCATGCCGCAATGGCTGCTCTCGACCTCGATGCTCTCCGTCTGCGCGCCCTTCTTCTCCATGCAGCCCTGCCAGGCGCAGACGCCGTCGGTGCGGCTGAAGATGGCCGTGGTCGGTACCGGCGGCGGAGCGGCAAGCTCGCCGCCGAACTCGGGATCGACCTCGTCGGACTTCTGCCCGCTCGCCCATTCATAGACGCGCCAGGCATTGGTCGAACGGGGATTGCCCGCAAAAGGACTGCCGAGCGTGATCACCTGACGGACGCGCTCGGGCATCATCTTGGCGAGCTGACGCGCATAGAGGCCACCGAGGCTCCAGCCGACCAGGCTGATCTTGCGGCCATGGGTGTCGTTGAGCTCCTCGACCAGATCGACCATCGCGTGCTGTACACCGTCACGCAGGCCGTAATTGCGGCCCTGGCGCCAGCCGCTCACCGCATAGCCTTTGCTGCCCAGGAACGTGCGCAGCGCGCCCGTGGAGGCGTCCGAGGCCACGAGGCCCGGCAGCACGAGCACCGGATGCCCGTCGCCACGCGGCGCAAGACTCAACAGAGGTAGAGCGCCCAGGAACGCGCCGAACTCATGGATCGCACGCCCTTCCAAAAACATCAGAGTTTTGGACGGCGCACGCAGCGTCTGGGCAGAAGCGGTCATCACTGTTTCCCCTGAGAAGGGCCGGTCGAGAGGCCGGCAAAATGGGCATGAATTTCCAACACGCCGGCTTCTGGATCGTTCCGCAGCGCAACATGAATCAGCTAGGCGGCCGGTTCCCGACATTCAAGCGGGAGAGTGGCGGGGCGACAATAGGCCCGCGTGTTAATGCTAACGTCCGTGACGCAAAAGTCACAGCCATCGAAGCAGGAATTCTACGGAGTAGAGCGCGAGCCCGGCGAGGCCGCCGATCAGCGAGCCGTTGAAGCGGATGTATTGCAGGTCACGCCCGATGTTGATTTCGATCAGCGAAATCAACTGCGCCATGTCCCACGCCTTGACCTGGTCGGAGATGAAGATCGAAACGCCGCTCTTCTGGTCGGCGACGAAGCTGCGCAGCACCGTGACCAGCCCCTTGTTGATCTCGCCGCGCAGCTCGGCATCACCGGCGAGGGCTTCACCGGCAGCCGCGAACATTCCGGCGAGATGATGCTGAAGCACCTGTGTCTCGCCGCTCGCGCTGCGTTCAATGAAGGTGCGCGTGTTGGCCCAGACGGTGCGGGCGAGATCGGCAAGCTCGGGCCGCGCCAGCAGATCGCGCTTCAGCCCGTCGATCCGGTCGATATACGCCTGGTCGGTGCCGAGCCGGTCGACGAAGCTCAGCACCATACGATCGAACTCGCCGCGGAACGGATGCTTGGGATCGCTGCGCACCTCGTTGAAGAAGGCGGTGGCGGAGGCCACGATCTTGTTCACCAGAAACTTGTCGGCACGATAAAGCCTGAGCAGGGTCGGCAATTCCGCGCGCACCTTCTCGCGGATCATCCCCATCGTCTCTGTCTGGTTCAGCGTCTCGTGCATCACGCGCAGGAGATCGTCGAAGAGGATCTGGTGGCGCCCCTCCGCCACGAAGCCGCGCAGCGTGCCGGCCGCAAGCGGCGCAAGGTCGATCGCCTGCAGCTGCGAAGACATGCGGCGAATGATGAAGGTCATCAGGCCCGAGCTCTCCGTTGCCGAGACGGCTTCCGGCAACAAGCGCAGCGCGAAGCGCGCCAAATCATCGCTGCGCTTGCGATCGCGCAGCCAGTCGGCGACGAAGGAGCCGAAATCGATCTCCTTCAGCTTGGCCTCGACGGGATCTGCCGAGAGGAAATGCACCTGGATGAACTCGCCGAGCTTGTCGGCGATGCGGGCCTGGTTGCTCTGGATGATCGCGGTATGCGGGATCGGCAGGCCGAGCGGCCGCTTGAACAGTGCGACCACGGCATACCAGTCGGCGAGGCCGCCGATGGTTGCCGCTTCCGCGAAGGCCGCGATGAAGCCGAACACGGGGTGCACGGGAAGCAGCAACTTCGCGGCGACGAACAGGGCAAGCGTCGAAGCCAGCACCAGCGTCGCCAGCGCCTTGACGCGGCGCAGTTCGGCCGCGCGTTCGGCATCGCCGGGGGTGTCGAAGGAGAAAGTGCGTGGTGTCATTGTGAATACTTAGCGCGTAGATCTCCGCGTGTCCCGGGCGCGGTGCAGCGCGAAGCGATGCGCCGCAGAACCGGGACCCAGCGTCCGAGGCAGCATGGATCCCGGATCAGCGGTGCACCACGCCGCAAGTGCGGCGCGCTGCACCGCATCCGGGAAACGAGAAGCGCAAAAACAAAGGCCCGCCGAAGCGGGCCTCAAATTCAGTTTGTGCTCAAGTGCCTTATCAAGCGGTCTTGTTGTAGACCTTGGCGAAGTTGTCCTGAGCGGACTTGGCACCGTTGGCCGCGAGCTGACCGACATAGTCGGCGGTCGCCTTGGCGCGCGAGACGAACACTTCACCGCGGGAGCGGAGCAGGCTCGACTGGATCTCGACAGCCTCGCTGAACGACTTGGCGGACGCGAGCTTGTCGATGCCGGCGAAGAACGCCTGGGCGTCGTCATAGATCGCCTGCTGGATGTTGCGGCTGATCTTGCCGGCCTCAGTGACGGATTCGGTCACAGCGTTCTCGACGGCGGCGGTCACGCGCTCGGAGCCAGCGAACACCTCGGCAGCACGGTCCTTGGCGGTGTTGGCGGACTTCTTGACGAACTCGCGGGCAGCCTCGGGAACTTCCAGGTTCTGGATGTTCTTGAAAGCGTCCTTGAAGCCCTCGAAAGCGGTGTTGGTTTCAGTGGTCATGGGGTTTCTCCATCCTCATTGCTTTGAGCTATGGGCTCACCCCGTCCTCATTGGCCCGGGGCACTTCCTATATGGCATAGTTAATGGTGCGATGCAACATTCATATTGCAGTGCAATATCACGATTTCGTGAAAAGCCTCAATCGGAGGCAATCTGGCGCCTCTCTGACCGGCCTAGTCCGTCCGACCTAGTGCTGGACGGCGCCCGGCAGGCCATAAGCCTCCATCTGGGCCTGGACCTGCGCGATGTTGTGGCCGAGCACGACGATGTCGTGGGTCTTGCCGTCGACGTCCCGGACGTGGTCCCGCAGCAACGCCTCTGCCTTGAAACCGAGGCTCTCGAAAACGGCGATCGCGGCCTGCTGGTCGACCGTCATCTGGACCGAGAGTTTCTCCAGGCCCGCGCCGAGCGCGAGCGCGAAGGTCTCCTGCGACAGCGCCCGCCCCACCCCCTTCCCGCGAACGTCGAGCGAGACCACCATGCGGATCTCGCCGACATGGGGCGACCACGAGTGCGGATCGCGCACCAGCGTGCCGCAGCCGACGACCTTGCCGTCCCTGACCGCAAGCAGGCTCGTGATCGCGCCCCGCTCGATCTCCTTGACCCAGGCCGACAGCACCTTCGGCTCGCTGATATTGCGCGGAAGAAACAACAAATCGTGGGTCGGCAGGCCCTTGCCGAAGGCGAGCACCGCGGCTTCATCCGCGGACGACATCAGGCGAATCTCGATATCGCCAGCGTCGGTCCTGACGTGACGCGGATAGGAACGCTGCTCGCTCATGTCGATCTCCTTCCCAGCCAGGAATCCAGTTTCGGCCACAGCCGCTTCACGGCGTTGGCGCCGGCGACGAGCGAGACGTGACCGCCCTTCAGCATCACCTCTTCCTTATCCGCAGATCCAATCTTCGCGATCAGGTGCTTGGCGGCCTCATACGGCACGATGTGATCGTGCTCGGCGACCGCGTGCAGGAACGGCACCTTGATGTCTTCGAGCTTCGCCGCACGGCCGCCGACCGACATGGTGTCGTTGAACAGCTTGTTGTCCCACATCAGGTCTTTGGTGATGGTGCGAAAATACTCGCCGGCCAACGGCAGCGTGTCGGTCGCCCAACGGTCGAACATGCGGTAGGATTTGACGAACTCGTCGTTCCAGATGTTCTCCCAGAGCTGAATCTGGCTGACGGTGCGCGAGGCCGGTCGCAGCATCTCGAACGAGGACAGGATCATCTCCGGCGGCACGTTGCCGACACTGTCGACGAGGCGGTCGACGTCGAAATAGCGACGGTCGGAGAAATTCGAGAACAGCTTCATCTCGCGGAAGTCGATCGGCGTGGTGAAGCAGATCAAATTCTTCATCGGCCCGTCCTTGTGGATCGAGCCATAGAGCAGCGACAGCACGCCGCCGAAGCAATAGCCGATCACGGAGACGTCCTGCTCGCCGGAATCGGCTTGCACGCGACGGACGCAATCCGGGATGAAGTCGAGGACATAGTCCTCCATCCGCAGGCTCTTCTCCTCCGGCCGCGGCGCGCTCCAGTCGAGCATGTAGACGTCGTAACCGCGCTTGAGCAGGAACTCGATGAAGCTCTGCCCGGGCACGAGGTCGAGGATGTAGCCGCGGTTGGTGGTGGCCATCACGATCAGCACCGGCACGCGATAGATCTCGTCCGACATCGGCCGATAGTGATAGAGATTCATGGTGCCGCGTGAATGCAGCACATCCTTCGGCGTCGAACCCAGCGACGGGCCCGAGGTCGAGAAATATTCAACGCCCTTGATGCTGCGCTGAATCGCGCGCTGGACCTCGCTCTGGATGCGCTCCGGGATGGATGCGAAATCGAGTCCCGCCGGCGCGTTCACGTCTGCTCTCGTTCGGAGGGCGGGCGCTTCGTCCGCGGCGGCCGCGGGGCAGCGTCCACGCCTTGCGGGCTCCCGGAACCCGCCGCCATCCGGCTGAGCACTTGATCTCGCCGATCTGGGCTTCGACCGACTGCAGCCGTTCCGCAAGACCCGTGACCTGTTCCCGGCTCGGCAAGTTCATCGTGACCAGATACTTCTCCATGAGCTCGCCGAGCTGCTTCTGAGCACCTGCAGCAACGCCGCCGGCCCGGTTCACGGCTTGCGAAAACTCGGGTGACGCCATGGCCTGATTTGCAAAGGAGTTGAACCCCTTCTCCATCTCGCCCACCATCTTCTGCCACATGGCGACTGGGTCATGGGTCTTGTCGGTCATCGGCGTCCTCCTGTGATCGAGAGCTGCGATGCCCTTCTTTGTTCGCCATACCACACCGTCGCGAGATGCCGGTCAACCGGCAAGGTGCCCCGGCGCGCGCGGCTTCATCGCGAGAGAAAAGCGTGCGATACAGCATTGGTCAAAAGGGAAAGGGAACGCCGCCGTGAACGCCCATCAGCCGCCTCAGACCGTTCGCGCCAACGGCATCGACATCTGCTACGAGATTTTCGGCAACGACAATGCGGAACCATTGCTGCTGGTCATGGGGCTCGGGGCGCAGATGATCCATTGGGACGATGCGTTCTGCGAGCAGCTTGCCGCACGCGGCTTCCGCGTGATCCGCTTCGACAATCGCGACATCGGCAAGTCGAGCCATCTGACGGGCGGCAAGCGGTTGACGCCGCTCGAGCTGCTGAAGCTGCGCTTCCTCAGGATTCCCGTCGCCGCAACGTACAAGCTGATCGACATGGCGAAAGACACGGTCGGGCTGATGGATGCGCTCAGCATCAGATCGGCGCATCTGGTCGGGGCGTCGATGGGAGGCATGATCGCGCAGGAGGTCACGTTGTCGTTTCCCCACCGTGTCCGCTCACTGACATCGATCATGTCGACGACAGGCAATCCGCGCGTGCCGCCGCCGACGCGCGAGGCCGCCGCAATGCTGATGGCGCCGCCACCGCGCAGCAAGGAGGAGTTCATCGTCCGCTACGGCCAGACCTGGAAGGTGTTGCGCGCCGGACATTTCCCGGAGGAGGAAGCGCTCGACCCTGAACGCGCCGAGCGCGTGTTCGCGCGCGGGCTCAATCCGGCCGGCGTCGGCCGCCAGCTCCGCGCCGTGCTCGCCTCTGGCAGCCGCAAGGAGCGGCTGCATGCCGTGCAGACGCCGACACTCGTCATTCACGGCACCGTCGATCCGCTGGTGCGGCCGGAGGGCGGCAAGGACACGGCGGCGTCAATTCCGAACGCAAAACTGCTGATGATCGACGGCATGGGCCACGCGCTGCCGATGCGCTTCTGGCCGCAGATCATCGACGCCATCGACAAGCACGCGCATGGCGCGGCGGCGCAGGCGGCCTAGCTCTTCTTCGCCATCCAGATCACGTGTCGCGCGCCACCGCCTCTGCCGGTGGCGCGGACCGCGACTTCATTGACATCAAAGCCGGCGCGCTTGAGGCGCTTGTTGAAGGCGGGATTGGGTCCCGACGACCAGACGGCGAGCACCCCGCCCGGCCGTAACGCCATCTTCGCCGCGCCCAGCCCGCTCGCGCTGTAGAGCGCATCATTGCCCTTCCGGGTCAGCCCCTCCGGCCCGTTGTCAACGTCGAGGAGAATGGCGTCGAAGGCCGAACTCTTGGCACGGATGACTTCGCCGACATCGATCTCGCGGATGCTGACCCTGGCATCATCAAGGCTATCGCCGAAGACCTCAGCCATCGGGCCTCGCGCCCAGGCGACCACTGCGGGCACGAGCTCCGAGACCACGATCTTCGCCTTGGGCCCGAGCACGGTCAGCGCTGCACGCAGCGTAAAGCCCATACCGAGGCCGCCGATCAGGACCATGGGCTTTGCGACCTTCTCGATCTGCTTCGCCGCGAGCGTTGCGAGTGCAGCCTCCGAGCCCGACAGCCGGTTGTTCATCAGCTCGTTGGTGCCGAGCTTGATGGAGAACTCCTTGCCCCGCTGCATCAAGCGAAGCTCTTCGTCGGAGCCGGGGATTTTGGCGGTGTCGATTTTTTTCCAGGGAATCATGGAAGACGTTTAGCATGAATACTTCGTAGCCCGGGTGAGCGACGCGATACCCGGGACCGCTCGTGCCGCGAGATCCCGGATGTCGTTTGCTCATCCGGGCTACGAGGGTCATCTTCGCCTATCCGCCCGCCCAGACGTCCAGCACATAGCGGTTCGTTGTGCCCATCTCCTCGATCCAGCGCGCACTGGCTGCCGCATCGCCGCCGCTCTTCTCGCGATGGATCGCGACCAGTGCCGCCTTCACGTCAGGCTCCATCCTGCCGCCGTCGCCGCAGACATAGACGATTGCGCCCTGCTCGATCAGCGGCCAGACCTTGTCCTTCTGCGCGGCAAGCACGTGCTGCACATAGGTCTTCGGACCGTCCGCGCGCGAGAAAGCCGTGAACAGCTCGGTGATGCCCCCCGCCGCCAGCGCCTTCAGTTCGTCCGCATAGAGGAAATCCTGATCGGGATGGCGGCAACCGAAGAACAGAATCGCGGGTCCGAGGGTGGCGCCCTTCGCCTTGCGCGCGGCGCGCTCCTGGAGGAAGCCGCGGAACGGCGCAAGGCCGGTGCCCGGGCCGATCATGATGATCGGCACCGAGGGATCGTCGGGCAGGCGGAAGCCGGCCTTGGTCTCGCGCACGGTGGCGTAGATCGCATCGCCCGCACGCCGATTGGCGAGATAGTTCGAGCAGATGCCCTTGTAGGTGCCGCGCCCCGAGGCGGCCGGACTTTCGACCACGCCGACCGTGACGCTGCATCGCGCCGGGTCGACCGACGGCGAGGACGAGATCGAGTAATAGCGCGGCGCCAGCAGCGAGAGCATTTCCAGATAGACATGGAACGGCAATTCGCAGGCGGGATGTTCGAGCAACAGGTCGAACACCGATTTGCGCCTGGCCAGGATCTCGGCGCGGTAACGCTCGAGCGGCTCAGCCTCCTCGCCGACGAAGGCCAGCAGCTTCGGCTTGGTGACGGGACAGCGGGTGTGCTCGGCCATGATCTGGATCTGCTTGCGCGTCGCAACCTGCTGCAGTTCGACGAACTCGCTGAGCAGGCGGCCGACTGACACGGCATCTCCCACCGGCAGCTGTGCGCGGCGGCCCTCGGCAACCTGCAGCCTGATCTGGTCGGCCGGCAGGAAGCCGAAGCGGCGGGCGACTGAATCCACCAGCGTCGGATCGTTGCGGGGGACGACGCTTAAATGATCACCGACCCGGTAGCTGACGTTGGACGGCAGCTGCACCTCGATATGGCGCGTCGAACGCTCCGACGGATTGGACCCTGCCTTGTTCTGGAGCTCGTCGTTGGCGAGCACCTTCATCGCGACGGCACCGCCTTGGGCCACGATGGTGTTGACGGCGGTCGCCGCCACCGGCTCGATCGCATAGAGCGGGTCGTCCTCGGCGGTACGGGTGAAATTCCAGTCGATACCAAATTCCTTGGTCGCGACCTGCGCGGCCGCCGGGAACCATTTCTGGAACTGGCCGTCGAGATCGCTGCGCGCGTCGCCCTCGCCGCGCGGATAGACCGCGCGTGCGCCATGCGCCGACAATTGCTCGTCGATCAGGCGCGGCACCGATTGATAGGTCGCAGCCCAGTCGCTGTTGCCGCAGCCGAATACGGCATAGCGCACGCCGGCAAAGGCGTCCTTCGGCAAGTCGCTGCCGAGCCATTTGACGAACTGCGTCGCGTTGTCGGGCGGCGCGCCGTTGTAGGACGCGCAGATGATCAGCACGCCGCCCTCCTGCGGCAGCTTGCCGACATAATCGTCGAGCGGCCCGAGATGCACGGCAAAGCCGTTGATCTCGGCGAGATCGGCCATGCGCGTCGCGAGTTCTTCCGCCGTGCCGAGATTGGAGCCGTACAGCACCAGCATCGGCGTGTTGTGGCCGGGCCGCGCCGTCGGCTGGCGCGGCGCCTTCGGCGCTGAGCTGGGTGCCGCAATCGGCCCGCCATAAGCTCCGCGCTCGCGATCGGCGCGCGGACGGACCTTGATCTTGAAGCCTTCCGGCTTCATCGTCAGCGTTTCCTTCAAATGCATCTGATAGCGCTGATGGTCGATCAGCTTGAAGCGCTGCAGGATCATGCCGAGCGCCAGTGCCGCCTCGTGCATGGCAAAGCCACGGCCGATGCAGGCGCGCTGGCCGTTGCCGAACGGCTTCCAGGCATTGACCGGCCGCTTGGCTTCCGCCTCGCGGCTGAAATTCTCGGGATCGAATGCATCCGGATTCGGCCCCCAGACGCTGGGATCGCGATGCAGCGCCGTCACCAGGATGGTGGTGAAGGTTCCCTTCCGGAGCTTGTACTTGCCGCCACCGAGCGTCTCGTCGTTCAGCGGCGAGATGCCATAGGCCGGCGCCGGCGGCCATAGCCGCAGCGCCTCTTTCAGGATCTGCGTGATGTAGGTGAGCTGCGTCACCTGCTGGTAGGTCGGCTTGGCGTTGACGTCGGGGCCGAAAACGCGATCGACCTCGTCATAGGCCTTCTTGAGGATCTCCGGATGCTTGAGCAGCGCATAGAGCGTGTAGGACAACAGCCCGCTGGTGGTCTCGTGGCCCGCGATCAGGAAGGTGTTGATCTGGTAGCGGATGTTGACGTCGTCGAGCTGTTCGCCGGTCGAGCGGTCGACGCCGGTCATCATCGCCGCCAGCATGTCCTTCTTGTCGTCGATCGCCTCTGCGCTCTTGCGCCGCTCGGCGATGATCTCGTCGACCATCTTGTTCATGAAAGCGACGTCTTCAACGAGGGTCTTGCGCCGCTTCTGCATCCAGATCTGCTCGAACGGGAGACCGCGCGTCATCATGATGGTTTCGAGCGAGCGCACCAGCGACTCGACGTAGGGGTGATAGTCGCTCCGGTAGAAGGAGTTGAAGCGGTAGTCGAAACCGCACAGGCCGATCGTGTCCAGGGTCAGCGCGGTCATGTCATGAACGACGTCGATCTCGTCGTCGGCGTTGAGCCGCTCCCATTTCTGGACGAGCTGCTCGGCGATATCGACCATGCTCGGGTGATAGGACTGCATGGCGCGGTTGCCGAACGGCTGCAGCAGGATGTTGTGCGCCTTGCTCCAGTTCGGCTCGCGGGTATCGGCCGTGAACAGGCCGTCGCCGCCGACCGCGCGCACCCGCCGCAGCGCGCCGCGCACCGTCTTGTCGAAGCGCTTCTCGTCGGAGAGCTCGTCGACCAGATCGTGTCCGGAGACGACGACGATCGGCGAACCCATCATGTCGAGCCAGAAGATCGGACCGAACTCCTTGGCGAGCCGCGTCAAATGCTGCACGGGGGCGGCCGAGTCCAGCGACAGCATGTTTCCGACCACCGGCTTGGTCGGTGGATGCGGGATCGGGTCCAGACGGTTCTTGGATGACATTTAACTACGCTTCCCCCTGCGCTGGCCGTCAACGCTAGCCAAACCGCCTTCTACGCCATTCGATCAGCTTGGCGCTGACCTCTTCCGGCTTCTCCTGCTGCGTCCAATGGCCGCTATCCTTCACCAGATACTTTTCGAGATCGCCGATCAGCTTCTCCATGCCGTCGGCCGCCGACGGCGGCAGCACCGCATCGTTCTCGGCCATGATCATCAACGACGGCACATGGATGTGATGATCCAGCCCGTTCGCGCGTTCCCAGTTGCGGGTGAAGTTGCGATACCAGTTGATGCCGCCGGTGAAGCCCGTCTTCGTAAACGTGTCGACGAACACCTTCTTCTCGTCGGCCGACAGGATCGGCGTGCGCGGATCGGCCTTGGCGTCATAGGCCGCGATCATCTGAGGGAAGGCGAGATTGGTCTTGGACGAAGCGCCGACGCCTGCAATCGGCGGCTCGTCCGGCTTCGCCGCCGGCCGCGGCATCGGCTTGCGCATGAAGGCGTCGAATGTCTGCTCGACGCGGCTGCCGAAGATCCTGTCCGGCTCGCGCGCGGGATCCTGGAACTGGACGATGTACATCTGGTCGCCGAAGCGCTGGCGGAACAGCGCAATGGGGTCGATCGGCGCGCGGTCCCAATGCGGGGTGTTGACGCCGACGACACCGGCGACGCGCGAGGGGTGCCGCAGCGGCATCTGCCAGACCACGAAGCCGCCCCAGTCGTGGCCGACGAAGATCGCCTTGTCGATCCCGAGATGATCGAGCAGCCCGACCAGATCGCCGGTGAGATGCTCCATGTCGTAATCTTCGACCGCCTCGGGCCGGTCGGTTGCGCCATAGCCGCGCTGGTCCGGCGCGATCACGCGAATGCCGGCCTCGCTCAGCGCCTTGATCTGGTGGCGCCAGGAGAAGGCGAGCTCGGGCCAGCCGTGACACAGCACGACCGGCGGCTTGTCGGTGACAGGGCCCGCCTCGTAATAGCCCATGCGGATTCCGTTCGTCGTCGCGAACTTGAGCGGCGGCATTTCGATCATTGAGACATTCCTATTCGGCAGCGCCCTTGATATCCGCCACCGGCGGCGCGTAGGCCGCCTCCAGCGCGGCAAACTCTTCCGGCAGCATGTCGCACATCACCTGCACATGGGGAATGATGTTGGCGCCGACGATGAAGCCGAAATCGAGCTGGTCGCGGTAGCTCTGCACGGTGATGTTGAGCGCCTGCCCGTGCGTCGAGATCGACACCGGGAAGATGTGCAATAGCTCCGCGCCGGCCGCATAAAGCGTCTGGCGCGGTCCCGGCACGTTGGACACGGTGATGTTGGCTGCCGGCGGCAGCACGTCCGACAGGTTCGAGCGGCTGTAGAGCAGCGCCAGGATCTGCACCATCATCGGCGCGCCCAGCATCGAGATGTTGGAGACCTGAGGCATCAGCGCACGCAGGGGATGCGACATCTCCTTGGACTTGGTCGACTGTGCGATGATGGCCTCAAGCCGCGCCTTGGGATCTTCGATGTTGGTCGCGATCGCGCAGATCATGCCGAACACCTGGTTGTTGGCCTCGGTGTTACCCTCCTCGCGCAGCGAGATCGGCACCGCCGCCGTCAGCGATTTCGCCGGCAACGTGCTATATTGCTGAAGGTAGCGCCGGACCACGCCGGAGGCGAGCGCCAGCACGACGTCGTTGAGCTTGCCGCCGGCCTGCTTGGCCAGCGCCTTCGCCCGCGACAGCGGAATCGACACGCCGGCGAAGCTCCGCTCCGAGGAGATGGTCTTGTTGAGCATGGTCGGCGGCGACACCATGCTGGCGAGACTCTCGCGCGATTTGGGATCGGCGACCTTGCCGAGGACGTCGGACACGCTCTTGAGCACGGTCGGGATGTTGCCGGCGAAGCGCACCGCGCTCTCGATTTGGTACATCGCATTGTCGAACAGGATCGAGCCGATGTCGCTCTTGCCGGTGCGCGGCAGTTGCAGGTTCTTCGCGGCCGCCGAAGCATCGAGCGGCTGGGTAAAGAGCTGCTGATAGGAATCGAGCAGGTTGGCGGCGATGTCGCGCGGCTCCTGTCCGGACTTGGTGCCTGCCGCCGGCGGCTCGACCTTCCGCGGGATCGGCGAGATGTCGTAGATCATGTTGGTGAGCGCCGCACCGGCGCCGCCGTCGATGGCGGCATGGTGCATCTTGGAATAGAGCCCGACCTCGTTGTCCTTCATGCCCTCGAACACGTAGAATTCCCAGAGGGGGCGCGCGCGGTTCAGCAGCTTGGCGTGCATCCAGCCGACGATGCGCTCCAACATGGCGCGGTCGCGCGGCTGAGGCAGGCTGGCGCGGAAGATGTGACGGTCGATGTCGAACTGGTCGTCTTCGACCCAGGAGGGGTGATCGATGTCGAGCGGCGCCTTCTCCAGGCGTGCTTTGAGGATCGGCGCGATGTGCAGGCGCGAGACGATCATCGCCTTGAAGTCTTCGAAGAAGTCGCCCTTGTAGTCGTCGGGCAGGCGAAAGATCGCCATGCTCCCGACATGCATCGGCATCTCCGGCGTTTCCAGATAGAGAAACGACGCGTCCAGCGACGACAGCTTCTTACCGTCAGCCATAGTTCCCTCCCGCAAATCTGACGGGCGCCTTGGCCGGCGCTTCTCGTCAGGCCGATATTGCCTGTTCCGGCGGGGCATATGCAATGGCAAACGGCCCGGCCCGGTCAAATGGCGAGAATTCCCCTTCCGGTTGCGCCAGGCGGTCGGCTACGGCCCACAGCGCCGCGGGGTTAACGCCGAGCCCGAGATGGCTCGCCAGGTGAATTTCGATGTTCTCGGCGCGGTCTGACGGACGCAGCAAGCAGGTCCGCCAGTTCACGACACCGTCGGCACGCGAATAGATCGACGTCGCCGGCACCGGCAGATCGCCGGCGATCGCCTCGCGCAGTTCGGCGAAATCCTCGACCCGTTCGCCGGACAACGCCTCGTAGAGCCGCGTGGCGTTGGTCGCCCGCACGTCATTGGCAAACGGGCTGCCGAGCGTGATGACATAGCGGACCATGTCGGGCGCCTGGAGCGCGAGATCGCGGGCATAGACGCCGCCAAGGCTCCATCCCACCAGGCTGACCTTGCGTCCGCTCGCAGCATGGATTTCGGCCAGACGCGCCCGCAGCGACTCCCGCATCCGGCCGAGACCGCCGAGATTGCGGCCCATCCGCCAGGCATGTGCCTCATGGCCGAGCTCACCGAGGTAGCGCCGCATCGGCGCCATCGAGAGATCACTGGCCAGGAATCCCGGCAGCGCCAGCACCGGATGACCGTCGCCCCTGGGCGCGCGCATCAGGACCGGCGACAGCAGCAGGCTCGCATTGAATTCGAACAGGCCGCGCGCTTCTGCAAGCAACAGGGCGAGGCCCGGCGGACGAAGCCCGCCCGGTGCCTGCCGCCCGTCCGGCCCGGACGGCATTATTTCTTCTTGTCGCTGCTGCGCGTGCCGCCAAGGCCCGCCATCGTCACGAACATGTCCTGAAACCGCTCGGCGATCTTGGGATCGAAGGTGAACCAGCTCTGGATCAGCGATTCCGGCGAGACCTTGTCGATATTGGACATCATCTGCTGCTGCAGCTTGTCCATCACGGCGGTCTGCATCGGCATCACGTCGGGCAGTCCGAAGAACTGGCGGGCCTCGAGGGGGGTGCAGTCGATTTCGATATTAACTTTCATGTCCCCTCCAGATGAGATTCGAGTAGCCTGGCGGAGTATCGCCGCGACAAGGCGTGCAACGCAAGCGACCTGAGGCGGACGGCAGGGCGCCGGCTTCTGCAATCGAGGTTATGGTCAATCAAACCGCTTGGCGAAGCCCCCCGCGGCGGAGGCGTTGCCACACCGATCCGGCGAATTTACAGGTCGAAAGTCGAATATCGCCCACGAAGCTTTCACCCTCAAACTGCTGGTCAGCATTGCTGCACAGCGGTGCAACTTGGCGCGTTCCTTGCTGGAATGGCGCTTGCACGGGCCGAGAACTCTGGGCAACATGGATTGATCAGCCGGCCGAACAATCAAAAATCACCGGCACGGCGGTGTGGAGAGGGTCAAGAATGTCAGTTAGTCGAAGTCTGTTTGCGGCGACGCTCGCCGGTATGCTTGCGTTGACGGTCTCCCCGGCGTCGAGCCAGACGCTGCGCTATGCCAACCAGGGTGACCTGAAGTCGCTTGACCCATACTCGCTGAACGAGTCCACAACCCACGCCCATCTCGGTCACGTCTATCAGGGCCTGACCGCGCGCGACAAGGATCTCAAGATCATCCCGGCTCTGGCGGAAAGCTGGGAGACGCCGGAGCCGACCCGCTGGCGCTTCCATCTGCGCAAGGGGGTCAAATTCCACAATGGTGATCCCTTCACCGCCGACGACGTCGTGTTCTCCGCCGACCGTGTCCGCAACAAGAACTCCAACATGCAGACCCGCCTCGCGCCAGGCGTCAAGGTCGTCAAGGTCGACGACTACACCGTCGATTTCGTCCTGCCCTCGCCCAATCCCATCCTGCATTCGTCATGGGACGTCTGGTACATCATGGACAAGAAGTGGGCCGAGGCGAACAACGCCGTCGAGCCGACTCCGGTGTCCGCGACATCGCCGAGCTACGCGGCGCTGCACGAGAACGGCACGGGGCCCTTCATCATCGAGAGCCACCAGCCCGGCGTGAAGACCGTGTTCAAGGCCAACCCCAATTACTGGGGCAAGATGGAAGGCAATCTGAAGGAGATCATCTTCACCCCGATTGCTTCGGATGCCACCCGTGTCGCCGCGCTGCTCTCGGGCGAGGTCGACGTCATCGAGCCGGTGCCGATCCAGGATATCGCTCGCGTCGATGCGAGCCCGAACGCCCAGGTGCTGAAGGGGCCGGAACTGCGCACCATCTTCATCGGCTTCGACCAGACCCGCGACGAACTGCTCTATTCCAACATCAAGGGCAAGAACCCGTTCAAGGACGCCCGCGTCCGCGAAGCCTTCTACAAGGGGATCGACATCGAGCTGATCAAGACGCGCGTGATGCGCGGGCTGTCGACGCCGTCGGCGCTGATGATCGCCCCGGAGTTGTTCGCGCTCTCAAAGGACTTCACGCGGCCGAAATTCGATCCTGATGGCGCCAAGAAGCTCCTGGCCGAGGCCGGTTACCCCGACGGCTTCGAGGTCACCATGGACTGTCCGAACGATCGCTACGTCAACGATGCCGCGATCTGCCAGGCCGTGGTCGGCATGCTTGCCCGCATCGGCGTCAAGATCAACCTGCTGGCCCAGCCCAAGGCGCAGTATTTCGCCAAGGTGCTGAAACAGGGCGGCTACCAGACCTCGTTCTACTTGCTGGGCTGGACGCCGAGCACGATGGACTCCCATAACGTGCTCTATGACATCATGGGCTGCCGCACCGATCCGAAATCCTCGCGCGGCGAGGCCAATCTCGGCGGTTACTGCAACAAGGATTTCGACGCGATCACCGACAAGGTTCTGGTCGAAACCGACACCGCCAAGCGCAATCAGCTGATCAAGCAGGCCTATGAGATCAGCATCAAGGACTGGGCGTACATCCCGCTGCACCAGCAGGCTCTGGCGTGGGGTGTTTCCAAGAAGGTGAACCTGCCGCAGCGTGCCGACAACCTCGTCATGTTCCAAGGGGCCACCAAGAAGGACTAACGTCGTTTGAACACAGGGTCCCGGCGGCATCAGGCTTCCGGGACCTTTCCTTACGACGTCGACCGGACGCTCCGCTAAGGAAGTGGAAGGAATGCTCGCTTTCACACTTCGCCGTGCCGTGCAGGCCATCGGCGTCATGTTCGCCGTCGGCATCATCGCGTTCTCGATGTTCCGTTTCGCCGGCGACCCCATCAACCAGATCGTCTCGCTGGATACGCCTGCGGCCGAGCGCGAAGCCGTGCGCAAATCGCTCGGCCTCGACGATCCCGTGCCGGTGCAGTTCATCCGCTATTTCGGCGATGCCGCGCAATTCAAGTTCGGCGTCTCCTATCAGTTTCGCCAGCCGGTCTCGGCGCTGCTGATGGAGCGCCTGCCCGCAACGCTGGAGCTTGCGATCTGCGCAACCGTATTTGCGATGGTCTGCGGCATCCTGATGGGCGTGTACTCGGCGCTGAGACGCGACACCGTGCTCGCCAAGTTGTTCCAGGCGGTTTCGCTTGTAGGCATCTCGCTGCCGACCTTCCTGATCGGCATCCTGCTGATATATCTGTTCGCCGTGACATTGGGCTGGTTGCCCTCGTTCGGCCGCGGCGAGGTGGTCAAGCTCGGCTGGTGGACGACGGGCCTGCTCACGCTGTCGGGGCTGAAGGCATTGATCATGCCCTCGATCACCCTCGGCCTGTTCCAGATGACCCTGATCATGCGGCTGGTACGCGCGGAGATGCTTGAAGTGCTGCGAACCGACTATATCCGCTTCGCCCGCGCCCGCGGACTGACCACCCGCGCCATCCATTTCGGCCACGCGCTGAAGAACACGCTGATCCCCGTGATCACGGTGGCCGGACTTCAGTTTGGCTCGGTTATTGCATTTTCGATCATCACCGAGACTGTGTTCCAGTGGCCGGGGATGGGTCTCCTGTTCGTGCAGGCCGTGCAGAACGTCGATATCCCGATCATGGCCGCCTACCTGCTCATGGTCTCGCTGATCTTCGTCACCATCAATCTGGTGGTCGACATCCTCTACACCGTGGTCGATCCGCGCCTGCGCGCGACCGTCGGCCGCGCTACATAAGGCCCTTGCATGTCCGACGCCGTCGCCTCCAATTCCGACAAGCAGAGCGCGCCGCCCGCGCATGCCGGTCGCAGCTGGCTCAGCCGCGCCCTCGACAGCGACATCTTCTATTCGTTCCGCCAATCCAAGCTGACCATGGTGGCGGCGGCCATCACCGCGCTGCTCTTCCTGCTCGCGATCTTTGCATCCGTGCTTGCGGTGCAGAACCCGTTCGATCCGGCGCAGCTTCAGTTGATGAACTCGCGCATCTCACCGCTCTGGACCGCCGACGGCCAGAGCCCGTTCCTGCTCGGCACCGACGAGCAGGGCCGCGACGTGTTCTCCGCCATTCTCTACGGAATGCGCATCTCGCTCGCCGTCGGCGTGGCCGGTGTGATCTTCGCCGGCGCGCTCGGGATCGCGCTCGGGCTGATCGCCGGCTATTTCGGCGGCGCGATCGACGGCGTGATCATGCGGATCGCCGACGTGCAACTGACCTTTCCCGCCATTCTGATCGCTCTGCTGGTCAACGGCATCGCGAAATCGATCCTCGGCAACCGCCTGGATGCCACCAGCATGCTGGTGGTGCTGGTGATCTCGATCGGCCTGAGTTTCTGGGTCGGATATGCAAGGACGGTGCGCGGCTCCGTGATGGTCGAGAAGAACAAGGACTATGTGGCCGCCGCGCAGCTGATCGGCCTGCCTGCGCCGAAGATCATGCTGCGGCACGTGCTGCCGAACACCATGGGCCCGATCCTGGTCATCGCCACCATCAACCTCGCGCTGGCGATCATCACCGAGGCGACGCTGTCCTTCCTCGGCGTCGGCCTGCCCGACACCATGCCTTCGCTCGGCACGCTGATCCGCATCGGCAACAATTATCTGTTCGCGGGCGAATGGTGGATCGTCGCATTCCCCGGCATCGCGCTGGCGGGGCTGATCCTGTCGATCAACCTGCTCGGCGACTGGCTGCGCGACGCGCTCAACCCGAAGCTCCGATGAGCAAAATCTCGACAAGAGCGCCTCACTCATGACCGAGCCCATCCTGTCCGTCCGCAACCTTCAGGTGGAGTTCGCCTCCCGCCGCGGCACGCTGCGCGCCATCGACGGCGTCTCCTTCGACATCGCCAAGGGCGAGGTGCTGGGCGTGGTCGGCGAATCCGGCGCCGGCAAGTCCGTCACCGGCCTCGCCGTGATCGGCCTGATCGACCCGCCCGGCCGCATCGCCGGCGGCGAGATTCATCTCGCCGGGCTGCGCATCGACAATCTGCCGCCCGAGGAGATGCGCCGCATCCGTGGAAAACGGATCGGAATGATCTTCCAGGACCCCCTCACCTCGCTCAATCCGCTCTACCGGGTCGGCGACCAGATCGTCGAGACGATCAGAACCCACCTTAACCTGTCCGAGACGGCCGCCCGCCGCCGCGCCATCGACCTGCTCGCCGAGGTCGGCATTCCCGCCCCGGAAAAGCGCATCGACGGCTACCCGCACGAATTCTCCGGCGGCATGCGCCAGCGCGTCGTGATTGCGCTCGCGATCTGCGCCGAGCCCGAGCTGATCATCGCGGACGAGCCGACCACCGCGCTCGACGTCTCCGTGCAGGCGCAGATCATCTCGCTGATCAAGCGGCTCGGACGCGACCACGGCACCGCCGTGATGCTGGTGACGCACGACATGGGCGTGATCGCGGAGACCTCCGACCGCGTCGCCGTGATGTATGCCGGCCGTGTCGCCGAGATCGGTCCGGTCCAGGATGTCGTGAAGAATCCGCTGCATCCCTATGCCAAGGGCTTGATGGGCGCGATCCCGACGCTTGCCGGCGACGACAAGCGTCTCATGCAGATTCCCGGCTCGATGCCGCGGTTGTCGGCGATCCCGCGCGGCTGCTCGTTCAATCCGCGCTGCGCGTTCGCGTTCGACCGCTGTCGTGTCGATCGACCCGAACCGCTGCCGCGCGGTGCGCAATCGGTCGCCTGCCATCTCTATGACGACGTGCCGGCGGAGAGCGCGGCATGAGCGCTCCCTTCGTCCAGGCCACAAACCTGCGCCGGCTGTTCGACGTTTCAAAACCCTGGCTCAACCGCATGCTCGAAGGCGGGCATCTCGAATATCTCAAGGCGGTCGATCACGTCACCTTCGACATCAGGAAGGGCGAGACGTTTGCGCTGGTCGGCGAATCCGGTTCGGGCAAGACCACCGTGGCGCGGATGGTCGTCGGCTTGTTGCCACCGAGCTCAGGCGATGTGCTGATCGACGGCGTCTCGATGTCGGATCCGCGGCAGGCGCCAGCGCGCCGCAAGCTGCGCCGACGCATCCAGATGATATTCCAGGATCCCTATGCGAGCCTGAACCCGCGCTTTCGGGTGGATGCCATCATCTCCGAGCCGATCCGCGCCTTCGACCTGATCCAGGGCGAGCGCGACATCCAGGCCCGTGTCGGCGAGTTGCTCAGCCTGGTCGGCCTGCATCCCGACGACCGGCTCAAGTTTCCGCACGAATTCTCCGGCGGCCAGCGCCAGCGCATCGCAATCGCCCGGGCGCTTGCATCGGATGCCGAGTTCATCGTTTGCGACGAGCCGACCTCGGCGCTCGACGTCTCCGTGCAGGCGCAGATCCTGAACCTGATGCGCGACCTCCAGGACAAGTTCGGCCTGACCTACATGTTCATCAGCCACAACCTTGCCGTGGTCCGCCACATGGCGAGCCGCGTCGGCGTGATGTATCTCGGCCGCATCGTCGAGATCGCGGAAGGCAAGGAATTGTTCGCCCGCCCGCGCATGCCCTACACCAAGATGCTGCTGGGTGCCGTGCCCGACCTCACCATGAGCGGCCGCCAGCGCATTCCGGTGAAAGGCGAGATCCCGAACCCGATCAATCCGCCGCCCGGCTGCGCCTTCAATCCGCGCTGTCCGCTGGCGTTCGATCTCTGCCGTAAGGAGACGCCGGAACTGATCGACGGCGTCGCCTGTCACGCGGTGAACACCGCGCCGGTCCCGGCGTGACGCACGCGTGCCATGCGGCCTGCGCATTTGGCATCCCAGCACGGGCTGTGATCAATTGCGCGCGTCGCAAATGAGGTAACCCATGGCCAGCAACGTCAATCCAGATCCCTTCACGACGCGCCCCGAGATCGAGGGCACGTTCGGGGTGGTCGCCACCACGCACTGGATCGCGACCGCCGTCGGCATGGCCATCCTCGAAAAGGGTGGCAACGCCTTCGACGCCGGCGTTGCCACCGCCTTCACGCTCCAGGTGGTCGAGCCGCATCTGAACGGCCCCGGCGGCGATGTGCCCATCATCGTCCACGACGTCAAGCGCGGCCGCACCGAGGTGATCTGCGGCCAGGGTCCGGCGCCGGCACGCGCCACCATCGCGCATTACAGGAGCGAGGGCCTCGACATGGTGCCGGGCACCGGCCTGCTCGCGGCCTGCGTCCCCGGCACGTTTGAATCCTGGATGATGCTGCTGCGCGATTACGGCACGATTCGCGTGCGCGACGTGCTGGAGCCCGCGATCTCCTATGCGCGCGACGGCTATCCGCTGGTCGAGCGCGCCTGCGCCACGATCCAGACCGTCGAGCAGTTGTTCCGCAAGCATTGGCCGACCTCAGCCGCCGTCTACCTGCCGAACGGCGAAGTGCCGACGCCCGGCACGCTCTTCACCAACAAGACGCTGGCCGCAACCTACGCCCGCATTCTCAGCGAGGCCGAGAGCGGCGGCGGTGGCCGCGACGCCGAGATCGAGCGCGCGCGCAAAGCCTGGTCGCAAGGTTTTGTCGCGGAAGCCATCGACAAGTTCTGCCGGACGCAAGAGGTCATGGACGTCAGCGGCACACCGCATCGCGGCGTGCTCTCCGCCGACGACATGGCACGCTGGCAACCAACCGTCGAAGCGCCCCTCACCTACGATTACGGCCGCTATACCGTCTGCAAGGCCGGGGTCTGGAGCCAGGGCCCCGTCACGCTGCAGCAACTCGCGCTGCTGAAGGGCTTTGCGCTCGACGGGCTCGACCCGACCGGGCCCGAGTTCATCCACCTCCAGATCGAATGCGCCAAGCTCGCCTTTGCCGATCGCGAGAAATTCTACGGCGACCCAAAATTCAGCGAGATCCCGATCGCGACGCTGCTATCGGACGACTATAACGACGAGCGCCGCAAGCTGGTTACCGAGAAGGCTTCGCTCGATCTCCGGCCCGGCGCGATCGAGGGCTTTGGTGGTGTCGTCAAGCTGCGCCGCGCTGAAGGCCAGCGCGAGGCGGTTGGCGCGCTCGGCGCTGGTGAACCAACCGTCGGACGCTTCGGCGAGGTGCGCGGCGACACCGTGCATTTCGACATCATCGACAAAACCGGCAACATGGTGTCCTCGACGCCTTCAGGGGGCTGGCTGCAATCCTCGCCTGTCATTCCCGAACTGGGTTTCTGCCTCGGCAGCCGCGCACAAATGTTCGATCTGGAGGAGAACCAACCCGGTTCGCTCGCACCGGGCAAGCGGCCACGCACCACGCTGTCGCCGACCATGGCGCTGCGCGACGGCGAGCCTTATCTCGCCTGGGGCTCGCCCGGCGGCGACCAGCAGGACCAGTGGATCACGCAGTTCTTTCTGCGCCACGTCCATTGCAACCTCAATCTTCAGGAATCAATCGACGCGCCGGCCTGGCACTCCGAGCATTTCCCGATCTCGTTCTGGCCGCGCACCGCGCGCCCCGGCGTGCTCGTGGTCGAGAACCGCGTGCCCAAGGCGACCATCGAGAATCTTCGCGAGCGAGGACACATCGTCGAGGTCGGACCGGACTGGTCGGAGGGGCGCCTCACCGCCGCCTCGCGCGTCGGCATGCGGCGGCGCGCCGCCGCCAATCCGCGCGGTATGCAAGGCTACGCGGCCGGACGCTGATGGGCAGAACATGACCTGGTCGATCATCGCGCGAGACTCCGCCACCGGCCAGTTCGGCATCGCGGTCGCGACCCGCTTCTTCGCCGTCGGCGCGCGTGTGCCCTATATTGCTGCCGGCCTCGGCGCCATCGCGACCCAGGCCTTCGTCAATCCGTATTACGGCATCGATGGCGTCAAGCTGCTGCGTGATGGCCTAAACGCGCATGACGTGCTCGCTACCCTACTCGCCACCGACGACGGGCGCGAAAGCCGCCAGATCCACATCATGGATGAGAGCGGCGAGATCGCCGCACATACCGGGCGCGACTGCGTCGACTGGTGCGGGCACGTCGCAGGCAGCGGCTTCTCGATCGCAGGCAACATGCTGGCGGGCGCCGACGTCCTCGACGAGACCGCAAAGACCTATATCGCCAATGACAGCCTGCCCTTCCCGCGCCGTCTGCTCGCAGCGATGCGCGCGGGCGAAGCCGCCGGCGGCGACAAGCGCGGCAAGCAGTCCGCCGCGCTTCTGATCCACGGCGAGGAAGAATGGCCGGCGCTGGATATCCGCGCCGACGACCATCCCGATCCGCTCGGCGAGCTCGAACGGCTCGAACGCGTCAGCCAGGAGCTCTGGGTGCACTTCCGCCCCTCCATGCCGACGCGGCAGAATCCATCCGGCAACACCGATCGCAGCGTCATCGATGCCACCATCGCCGCGGCACAGGCAAGGCAGGCATGAGCGTAGGTCCTCTCATCGAGATCACGGATCTGCGTATCCGCTTTCACGGCGACGACGGCCGGATCACCCATGCCGTCGACGGCGTCGATCTCAGTGTCGCAAATGGTGCGACGCTCGGCCTCGTCGGCGAATCCGGCTGCGGCAAGAGCGTGACCTCGCTGGCCATCATGGGCCTGCTGCCGAAGAGTAGCGCGGAGATATCAGGCGCGATCCGCTTCGACGGTTTCGACCTGCTGAAGACCCCGGACCAGACCCTGCGCGACCTCCGCGGCAACCGGCTCGCGATGATCTTCCAGGAGCCGATGACCTCGCTCAACCCGAGCTTCACCATCGGCGACCAGATCATCGAGACGATCCTGCGCCACCGCGGCGGCTCGCGGAAAGGGGCACGCGAGCGGGCCGTCGAGCTGTTGCGCCGCGTCCACATCCCCTCGCCCGAGCGGCGCATCGACGAATATCCGCACAAGCTTTCCGGCGGGATGCGCCAGCGCGTGATGATCGCGATGGCGCTCGCCTGCGATCCGCGCCTGCTGATCGCGGATGAGCCGACGACCGCCCTCGACGTCACTCTGCAGGCCCAGATCCTGGAGCTGATGCGGGAGCTGAAGGCGGCAAGCGGCGCCGCCATCATCCTGATCACCCACGATCTCGGCGTCGTCGCCGAGGTCTGCGACGAGGTCGCGGTGATGTATGCCGGCGAGATCGTCGAGCGCGCGCCGGTGGACGAGTTGTTCTCGGCGCCGCAGCATCCCTACACCGTCGGCCTGCTCGGGTCGATCCCGCGGCTCGACCATCGCGCTGACCAGCTCGCAACGATCGAGGGCATGGTGCCGAACATGGCGCAGCCGCCTGGCGGCTGCCGCTTCGCCGCGCGCTGCCCGTTCGTGCTGGACGCCTGCACCAAGGCGCCGCCGCCATTGATCGAAGTCAGCCAAAACCACCTCTCGCGCTGCATCCGCGCGCCGCTCGAACGTCTGGTGTCGTGATGGCGCTGCTCGAGGTCACGGGCCTGGTCAAGCATTTCGTCGCCGAGCGCTCGCTGTTCGGCCGGGCGCTGGCGCATGTCAAGGCGGTCGATGGCGTCAGCTTCTCGCTCGAGGCCGGCAATACCCTGGCGCTAGTCGGCGAATCCGGCTGCGGCAAATCCACCGTCAGCCGCCTGGTGCTGCGGCTGATCGAGCCGGATGCAGGCACAATCCGTTTCGAAGGCCGCGATCTGCTCTCGCTCGACGCGAGCGCACTGCGCGCCTTCCGCCGCGAAGCCCAGATCATCTTCCAGGACCCCTACGCCTCGCTCAATCCGCGCATGACGGTCGGCCAGATCCTGACCGAACCGCTGGCACTGCACGATCTCGTCCCGCCGGCAGAGCGGCGCGAGCGGGTCGCGGAAATCTTGCGGCTGGTCGGGCTGGAGCCGCGGCTGGCCCGGCGCTATCCGCACGAATTCTCCGGCGGCCAGCGCCAGCGCATCGCCATCGCCCGTGCCCTCGCGGTCGAGCCGAAGCTGATCATCTGCGACGAGCCGGTCTCGGCGCTCGACGTCTCGATCCGCTCGCAGATCCTCAATTTGCTGCGCGAACTGCAGGATCGGCTCGGCCTCGCCTACATTTTCGTCTCGCACGACCTCGCCGTGGTCAAGCACATCGCCGACCACGTCGCGGTGATGAATCTCGGCCAGATCGTCGAGACCGCAGAGGCTGATGCGCTGTTCGCGGCACCAAGCCATCCCTATAGCCGGGCGCTTTTGTCGGCGATCCCCGTGCCTAAACCGCAGGCAAAGCGCGGCCGGATTGTGCTGCAAGGAGAGATCCCCAGCGCGCTCAATCCGCCGCCGGGATGCCGCTTCCACACTCGTTGCCCCTACGTCGTCGAGCGCTGCCGCACTGAAATGCCGCAGCTGGTGCCGGATGGCATCGGACATGCAACGGCCTGTCACCGAACGTCGGAACTGCCGTCCTCCGCGGCGATCGTCCCGTCCGACGGCGGCTTTTCGCCGGTCCTTGAAAAATTGGTCGCCGCCTTCAGCGGCGGCCCGGAAGCAGTCCGCGGCAGCGGGGTTAGTTCATTGGGAACGGACCCGGCATAGTCGCAAAACCGAGGTTGAGAGCGATGAATTTCATGCGTTTGACAATCCTGGCGTCGGCTGTGCTGACGTCGCTCGCGGGCGCAGCCCAAAGCCAAGTTCAAGCTCAGACCACGCTTCGCATCGGCATCGCCGAGGACCCTGATATCCTCGATCCCAGCATCGGCCGCACCTATGTCGGCCGCATCGTGTTCTCCGCCTTCTGCGACAAGCTGTTCGACATCGACGAGAAGCTCAACATCGTGCCGCAGCTCGCGCTGTCCCACGAGACCTCGGCTGACGGCAAGGAGATGACGATCAAGCTCCGGCCGGGCGTCAAATTCCACGATGGCGAGCCGCTGGACGCGGAAGCCGCAAAATTCTCGATCGAGCGTCACATGACGCTGCCGACCTCGTTCCGCAAGTCGGAGCTTGCCAGCGTCGACCATGTCGAGGTGGTCGATCCCCTCACCATCAAGCTGGTGCTGAAAACCCCCTACTCGCCGCTGATCGCCCAGCTCACCGACCGCTCCGGCATGATGGTCTCGCCGAAGGCCGCGAAGGAGGCCGGCGACAAATTCGGCCTGCATCCGGTCTGCGCCGGCCCCTACAAGTTCGTCGAGCGCGTGCAGCAGGATCGCATCGTGTTCGAGAAATTCGCCGACTACTGGAACAAGGACAACATCCACATCGATCGCGTGGTGTTCCTGCCGATCGTCGATGCGACGGTGCGGCTCGCGAACCTGAAGTCAGGCGGTCTCGATCTGATCGAGCGCGTGCTCGCCACCGACATCAAGGACGTCCGAGCCGATCCCAAGCTGGTGCTGTCGACCGCGCCGGAGCTCGGCTATCTCGGCCTGACCGTCAATATCGGCAACGACAAGGCCAAGGGGCCGCTGAGCCAGTCGGCGAAGGTGCGCCAGGCGCTCGACCTGTCGATCGATCGCGAAGCGCTCAATCAGGTCGTCTTCAACGGCGAGTTCACGCCCGGCAATCAATGGGTCAGCCCGACGCATCCCTATTACCAGAAGGCATTCCCGATTCACGGCCGCGATATCGCGAAGGCCAAGGCGCTGTTGAAGGAAGCCGGCGTCACCACGCCGGTGACGGTGGATTACATGATCCCCAAGGGCGCGGAGAACGAAGCCGTGGCCCAGGTCGTCCAGTCCATGGCCGCCGAAGCCGGCTTCGACATCAAGATCCGCGCGGTCGAATTCGCCACGACCTTCAAGCAGGCCCAGGCCGGCGAGTTCCAGATCTTCCAGATCAACTGGAGCGGCCGCATCGACCCGGACGGCAATTCCTACATCTTCATGCGCAGCAAGGCACCGCAGAACGACGGCGGGTACGCCAATCCGGAAGCCGACAAGCTGATGGAAGACGGGCGGGCGACGTCCAATGTCGAGGAGCGCAAGGCGATCTACGCCAAGCTGACCAAGATTCTGCTCGACGATTTGCCGATCATCTACATCTATCACCGCACGCTCCTGATCGCACACACGACCAAGCTTCAGGGCTACAAGCAGATGCCGGACGGGCTGGTGCGCGTGGTCGGGTTGAAGTTCAAATGATCGCAGTAGCGCCCAGAACACGCGTGAGGCCATGCTGAACTTCCTCGCCCGCCGGATCGCGCAGATCGTGCCGACACTGTTCTTCGTGTCGGTGCTGATCTTCTCGCTCCAGCAATTGCTGCCGGGCGATCCGGCACTGGTGATGGCGGGCGAGGAGCGCGATCCCGCCGTGATCGAGCAGATCCGGCAGCAGTACAAGCTCGATCAGCCGATCCCCGTGCAATATGTGTACTGGCTCAAGGGAGTCCTCACCGGCAATTTCGGCGAGTCCTTGCGCAACAAGATGCCGGTGCGTGAGCTGATCGCGCAAAAATTGCCGGTCACGCTTCAACTCGGCTCGATGGCGATCCTGATCGCGTTCTGCATCGGTATTCCCGCCGGCATCGTCTCCGCGGTGAAGAAGGGCACGGCCTGGGACTATGGCGCCAACCTGTTCGCGCTGTGGGGCATCTCGACGCCGAATTTCTGGCTCGGGATCATGCTGATCTTCCTGTTCTCGATCAAGCTCGGCTGGCTGCCGGCATCGGGCTATGTCCCGCTCACCGAGAACTGGCGCGCGAGCCTTGCCGCCACCATCATGCCGGCCTTCGTGCTCGGAAATGCAATCTCCGCGGTCCTGATGCGGCATACCCGCAGCGCCATGCTTCAGGTGCTGGAGAGCGACTATGTCCGCACCGCGCGCGCGAAGGGGCTCTCCGAACGCTCGGTGATCCTCAAGCATGCCATGCGCAATGCGCTGACGCCCATCATCACGCTCGGCGCGCTGGAGCTCGGCACGCTGCTGTCCGGCGCGGTCCTGACCGAGCAGATCTTCTCCATTCCCGGCTTCGGCAAACTGATCGTGGACGCCGTCTTCAACCGCGACTACGCGGTGGTGCAGGGCGTCGTGTTGGTCACGGCCACGGTCTACATCACGCTGAACCTCGTCGCCGATGTCGCCTATATCCTCGTCAATCCCAGGCTCAGGGGCTAGGCGATGACCGACGCTGCACTGCCAGCCAGCCCTGCGATCCAAGCCTACGAGCTGGACAGCCCGGCGCGCCGCGCCCGGCGGCGGCTGTTCAAGCGCAAGGCCGCCGTGTTCGGGCTCGTCGTGATCACGGCGTTCATCCTCCTTGCCGCGTTCGCACCGCTCGTCGTGCCCTACGATCCCATCGCGACGAGCTGGAGCCTGGTGCGCAAGCCGCCGACCGCGGCGCACTGGTTCGGTACCGACGAGCTCGGCCGCGACATCCTGAGCCGCGTCGTCTACGGCGCGCGGGCATCGCTGCTCGCGGGTCTGATCTCGGTCGCGATCGCGCTCGGCATCGGCGTGCCGCTCGGCCTTCTCGCCGGCTATCGCGGCGGCTTCGTCGACGCGCTGATCAGCCGGATCACGGACGCGATGCTAGCCTGCCCGTTCCTGATCCTGGCGATCGCGCTGGCGGCATTCCTCGGGCCGAGTCTCGGCAATGCCATGATTGCGATCGGCATCTCCGCAACGCCGATCTTCATCCGCCTGACCCGCGGCCAGGTGCTCGTCGTCAAGGCCGAGGATTATGTCGAGGCCGCGCGCGCGCTCGGCAATCCGCCCTGGCGCATTGCGTTCTCGCATATCCTGCCGAACGTCCTGCCCACACTTCTGGTGCAGGCGACGCTGTCGATCGCCGCCGCCATCATCGCCGAGGCGGCGTTGTCGTTCCTCGGCCTCGGCCAGCAGCCGCCGGCGCCGTCATGGGGCAGCATGCTCAATGCGGCGCAGCGCTTCCTGACCCAGGCGCCGTGGATGGCGATCTGGCCGGGGCTCGCGATCTTCCTTGTGGTGCTGTCGCTGAATCTGCTCGGTGACGGCCTGCGCGATGCGCTCGACCCAAGGCAGCGTTAAATCACCACCTCGCGCAACACCCGGCGGCAATCCATCTCGTATTCGAGATCGACCACCGGCGGACGCGCAAAATGCCAGGTCAGGCCCGAGCGCAACGCACCGCGACGGACCAGTTCGTCGACGAGTGCGTGGTGGAAATCGTGCACGGAATAGGCCTGCACCGCGGTCGTGTCGCTCCAGCCGAAGCCGAAGGCCGCCATCCGGCTTTCCATCTGCGACGTCGTGGTGAAGCGCACCTTCTCCCGCAGCCCCTCCGGGCTGAGGTCGCGATAGCGCACGGTGCGCTCGACATAGGTACCGCTGCCTTCGCGCGCCTCGGCACCGCCTGATATCACGAAGGACGGCGCCTTTGAGCGGGTCGGCCGCGTGAACGAGAACGCATAGAACGACGGCTCGGCCGGCGGATCGATCTCCGGACAGACATTGCTGCGCGCCACCGGATTGGTGGTGCCGTCGAAGATGCCCCATTCCGACAGCGTCTTCACGTAATGCAGGTTGAACGCGCGAAAGCCCTCTTCGCTGAAGGCCGCCGGTGAACGCAGCTCGCAGGCGCAGAATGCCGTCAGCGGCCGCCCTGCGTCCTGGATGAACTTTGCAGCCAGCGCAAACCCCTCCGCAAGGGGCACCAAACGGTCGAAGCGGACGCGCTCGATCTCGTAGCCGTCATCCGCGACGGCACCTGCCGAATATTGAAACACGGACGGAATGAAGCGGTAATTGCCGGCAGAGAACTCGCGAACCATGACGAACTCCTATTCCAGTTGCATGCGAATGCCTTTGGCGCCGTTGAGCAGGCGCTTCAGGTGAAAGCCGGCCAGGGAATCGTCGGCGTGCATGCCGACCAGCGCGGCGAAGGCCGGCATGGCCGCGACATCACCGGCCGCCATCTTGGCGAAAGCCTCGGAATACAGAGCCGTTTCCGGCGCTTCGAATTTGGCCTGCAGCAGCGGCTCGAACGCGCGCAACGGCTCGCTGCGTCCGCGCAGCATCAGCTCGCCCACGGGGCGGCCTTGAAAATTCTCGGCCGCCTCGGCGATGCTGGCGCTGACGCAGATGCGGGTGCCCAGATGCTTGTTGGCGGCCTCCAGCCGTGCCGCAATGTTGATGGAGTCCCCATACGCGGTGTAGTCGAAGAAGCGATTGCCGCCGAAATTGCCGACCAGCGCGGAACCGGCGTGAATGCCGATGCGGGTGGCACCGAAGCTCACGCCGATGGCGCTCTGGCGCGCGCGAAAGTCCTGCGCCCAGGCGTCGAGCTCATGGGCGCAGGCGACCGCACGTGTGGCATAATCCGGCTGATCGCCGGGCGCGTTGAACAGCACCTGGATCGCATCGCCGATGATCTTCGCGACCGTGCCCTCATGTACGAAGACGATTTCAGTCATGCCGCCGACATACTCGTTGAGCAGCTTGCCCAACGTCTCGGGCGACGCGGTCTCGACCAACGAAGTGAAGCCAGTAATATCGGTGAAGATGGTGGCGACATCGCGCCATTGAACTTCGATCCCATCGCCGTCACCGCTGGCGGCCAGACGCCTGGCAAGCTCGGGCGAGAAATGCCGCGATAACGCGGCGTGAGCGCGCTCGGCCTCCGCCTGCCGGCGCCGCACCTCGCGCAGCATCTCGATATGGCGGATGGTCTTCTCGATCGTGGCTTCCAGATCGGCGAAGTCGATCGGCTTGGTCAGGAAGTCGAACGCGCCGCGGTTCATGGCAGTGCGGATGTTGCTCATGTCGCCATAGGCCGAGACGATGATGGTCGACTTCTTGTCTTCGGCCTCCTGGAGTTTCGCGAGCAGCGACAGGCCATCCATCCTGGGCATGTTGATGTCGGAGACCACCATGTCGACTTGCGGATTCTGCTCGAGCGAGGCCAGCGCCTCGACACCGTCGCGGGCGAATATGATGGTGACCTGTCCGTCGCGGATCTGCCTGCGAAACTTTTGCCGGACCAGCGCTTCAAGATCCGGCTCATCGTCGACGAAGAGGATGGTCGCGCTCATGCGGCTTGCTCGAGCCTCGTGTCGATCTCCTGCCGGAGCAGCGCGAAGTCGATCGGCTTGGTCAAGAGCCCGACGGCGCCGCGCTCGATCGCCTTGCGTCGCGTCTCGGCGTCGCCATAGGCCGTGATCATGATGACGGGAACGTCCGGATGTGCGGCACGTACTTTCGGCAGCATGTCGAGCCCACTCATGCCGGGCATGTTGATGTCGGACAGGATCAGGATCAACGAGGGATCGCGAACCTCGGCGGCCCGCTTGAGCGCATCGGTCGCAGAGGAGGCGAACTCCATCTGGAAGCGGCCGGCGCGCAGCTCGCGCCGGAACTGCTGCCGGAACAGCGCCTCGACGTCGGGCTCGTCGTCGACGACCAGGATATAAACGTTCACGACTTGCCTCCGGAGGTGCCCTCCGCCGCCATCGTGCGCGGCAGGGTGATGATGAACTCGGTGAATACACCTTGTATGGTGTTCACGTCGATGGTGCCGCCGTGCTGCTTCACGACGATATCGTGGCTCATGGACAGGCCGAGCCCGGTGCCCTCGCCGGCCGGCTTGGTGGTGAAGAAGGGATTGAACATCTTCTCCTTCACCTCGGGCGGAATTCCCGTGCCATTGTCGCGGATCCGGATTTCAACCCTGCCGCCGAGGTCCTTGGTTGCCGCGCTCAGGGTCGGCTCGAAGGTCTCACCCGCGCTCTCCTTCCGCTTGGCAGTGGCATAGAAGCCGTTCGAGATCAGGTTGAGGAAGACGCGCGTGATCTCCTGCGGATAGATGTCGACCATGCCGGCGGCGGGATCGAACGTGCGCTGGAGCATGACGTTGAAGGAGGGATGTTCGGCGCGTGCGCCGTGATAGGCGAGATTGAGGCTCTCCTCCACGATCGCATTGATGTCGACGGCTCGATGCTCGCCGGAGCCCTCGCGCGAATGCAATAGCATGTTCCTGACGATGGAATCGGCCCGCTTGCCGTGCTGCACCACCTTCTCGAGGTTGCTCCTGAGCATGCCGGTCAGCTCGTCGATCTCCTCCCTGGTCTTGCCATCAAGTGCGGCCGATTGCAGGGCCTCCTTGAGCTCGTCGATCAGCTCGGTCGAGACCGCGGAGAAATTGTTGACGAAGTTGAGCGGGTTCTTGATCTCGTGAGCGATGCCGGCGGTGAGCTGGCCGAGCGAGGCGAGCTTCTCGGTCTGGACCAAGCGGTCCTGGGCGGCGCGCAACTCGTCGAGCGATTGCGACAGTGCCTGGGTGCGTTCCTGGACCTCCTCGAACAATCGGACATTCTCGATCGCAATAAGGGCCTGATCCGCAAACGTGGTGGCGAGTTCGATCTGCTTCTTGCTGAAGGGACGCACCATATGTCGCGTCAAGACGAACACGCCTATTGGCGATCCTTCCCGAAGCAGGGGTACACCAAGCATCGTACGCACGTTCGAACGCCTTCGCGCGGACGACGGCGCAAATTCCGGGTCGGCCTGCACATCCGGGACATGAACCGTCCTGGCATCAAGCAGCGTACGCCCGACCACACTTCCCCGTTCGGGCACGGAAGCAAATGTACGAAGCTTGTTTTCCTGCTCCGCATCAAGCCCGAAGCTTGCCGCGAGGTAGAAGACGCCATCGCTCGGCCGAAAGATCGTCCCTTCGTCCGCGTCACACAAGCGGGCTGCCGATCCGACAAGCGTGTTCAGCACGGTTTGCAGATCGAACGCCGACCGGCTGATGACCTTCAGCACATCGGCGGTCGCCGTCTGCTGCTGCAGGGACTCGCTCAACTCGGCAGTTCGCCGTTCCACCTTGTTCTCGAGGTCCGCATAGGACTCCTGCAAGCGCGCGCCCATGTCGTTGAACTGGTTTGCGAGACCCTCGAGTTCGTCTCCCGTCTTGATCGAGATGCGCTGGGAGAAGTCGCCACCGCCGATCCGTTCGGCACCGCTGCGCAGCGCCTGGATCGGCCCGACCATGCGGCGCGCCAAAAATATCCCGGCGAGCACCGCGAAAATGGATGCTGCGAGCAGCACGATCGCGAGCCGCTGCAGCGAGGCATAAAGCGATGCATAGGCTTCCTCAACCGGGAGTTCGACGAACATGGTCCAGTGCAGCGGCTCGATTGGAGCCGATGCCGTCAAGACCTTCTGTCCCTGGATATTGCGCGCTTCCTCGAGCGCGCCCGGCATGGTGCCGCCGGCAGCCTGCGCGGCACGCACCTGGGCGAGCCCGGACATGTCGGTGTTGCGCAGCACGAGACTGATGTCGGGATGGGCGATCAGGCGGCCCTCCGGGCCGACCACATAAGCGTGCCCGCGCTGGCCGACCTTGATTTGCGAGACCACGTCCCAGATCAGCTTGAGATTGACCTCGGCGATGCTGACACCAGCATCCCTGCGGGCTCCGGCCAGCGCCAGCGTCATGTAGGGCTCGGACTCCCGGCGGAAATAGACCGGGCCGTAATAGATCTTGTGCGCGACCGCTTCGGTGAACTTCGGATCATTGGACAGGTCGATCCCGCTCTCGAGAGCGTCCATCGCCAGCCGCGAGACCCGCAACCGTTCCTTGCCGGTCGAATCGACCTGGGCAAGCTCGGTGATGGCGGGCACCTGGCGCAGCAGCCGCAGCGCGTCGAACCGGCGCTGCTCGATCGAGCCCGCCGACCACGGCAGCTGCGTGGTCCAGCCGAGCTGGCTCTCGATCTCCTTGACGAACTGGCCGATCTTGGCCGCGGCCGCCTCGGCCTGCTCATGCTGGACCCGGATCAAGGACGCCTTGTGCTCGCGATAATAGAAGAAGACCTCGAACAGACCGTTGGCGAGCAGCGCAATGGCGACGACGGCCACGAACAGCGCGACATATTTGGTGAACAGCCGGGTCCTGATTCCCCGCCCCGCAGCCGCGCCGGAGTCAGCGCCAGCCGGAGTCGGGCTCGGCAGCGTCCTGGCTTGCGAGGTGTCGGGATGGAGGGACAGGCTCATCGCCCGGAACCTAGCAAGAAGACGCGGCCTTGTCTTTCGCAAGCGCGGGACAAGACCGGCCCAGTGGCGGCGACGCAGGCGCCCGAGCACAACGAAAAAGGGCGGCAGCGGTCCCGCCGCTGCCGCCCTTTGGTTCGCTTGCCAACTGGCGACTTCAGGTCGGCCGGAGGGCCTTGGAGCCGAGGTCGAACTCGCTGACCTGCTTGTTCCGGTCGGAATCTGCCGCCGCGCGATGGTCAGTGGCCAGAACCACGTAGACGGCAGGCAGCACGAACAACGTGAACAGCGTGCCGATCGACATGCCGGCCACGACGACCAGGCCGATCGAGAAGCGGCTGGCCGCGCCGGCGCCGGTTGCGGTCAGCAGCGGAATCAGGCCGGTCACCATCGCAGCCGTGGTCATCAGGATCGGACGAAGACGAATGCGGGCCGACATCTCGATGGCCGAGCGGCGATCGAGGCGCTCGTTGACCTGGAGCTCGTTCGCGAATTCCACCATCAGGATGCCGTGCTTGGTGATCAGGCCGACCAGCGTAAGCAGACCGACCTGGGTGTAGATGTTCATCGTCGCCATGCCGAAGAACAGCGGGATCAGCGCACCCACGATCGCCATCGGGACCGAGATCATGATCACGAACGGGTCACGCAAGCTCTCGAACTGCGCCGCCAGCACCAGGAAGATGATGATCAGGGCAAAACCGAAGGTGATCGCGAGCTGGTTGCCTTCCTGCACGTACTGCCTGCTATCCGCGAGATAGTCGTGGCTGAAACCGGCCGGCAGCTTCTTTGCCTCGCCCTCGAGAAAGTCCACTGCCGCACCGACGGTAACGCCGGGCATCGGCACGGCCGAGAACGTCGCCGAATTGAGCTGGTTATAGTGGGTCAGCGAATTCGGGGCGGTCTTGGTCCTGACCGAAACCACGGTCGACAGCGGAAGCTGCTGGCCCGTGTTGGTCGTCACGTAATAGCCACCGAGCGACTGCGGCGAGAGCCGGCTGCTGCGCGGCACCTGCGGGATCACCTGGTAGGAACGGCCTTCGAGATTGAAGCGGTTGATGTAGTTGCCGCCAAGCAGAATCGCGAGCGTGCTGCCGAGGTTCTGCATGTTGACACCGAGATCCTGCGCCTTAGTGCGGTCGATCGTGACCTCCACGGTGGGCTGGTTGTAGGCGAGGTCGCTGTCGGAGACGATGAACATGCCGCTCTTGCGCGCAGCGTCCTTCAGCTTCTCCATCTGCTCGAACACCGTCTGGAAACCGGCGGTGGAATTGATCACCATCTGCACCGGCAGGCCGCCCGGTCCGCCCGGCAGCGGCGGCAAGTTGAACGCGAACGCCTGCACGCCCTCGATCTTGGAGAGTTCGGCCTGCACCAGCGGCTTCAGCTGGATCGACGAGCGCTTGCGCTCGTCCCAGGGCTTGAGCAGCATGCCGGCGATGCCGCCCTGCGGACCGTTGATGCCGTTGAGCACGAAGCGCAGGTCGGTCTCGGGGAACTTCTCGAATTCCTTGTCGAGCTTTTCACCGTAGAAATCGACGTAGTCGATGTTTGCGTATTTCGGCGCCTTGGTCACCGCGAACACGATGCCCTGGTCTTCCTCGGGCGCCAACTCCTTCGAGGTGTGCATGTAGAGGAAACCGACGAGGCCGAGGATGGTGATCGCGAACAGGCCCGTAATCGCCTTGTAGTCGAGCGAGCGATCGAGCCTGCGGCCATACCAGCGCGTCAGCGCGCCGAACACCTTGTTGACGCCCTTGGCGAAGCGGCCCTCCTCGGTATTCTTGAGGAGCACCGAGCACATCATGGGCGACAGCGTCAGCGCTATCACGCCCGACACGATCACCGAGCCGGCAAGCGTGAAGGCGAATTCGCGGAATAGCGAGCCGGTGAGACCACCGAGAAAGCCGATCGGCGCATAGACCGCCGCGAGCGTGATGGTCATCGAGATGACGGGACCGACGATTTCGCGCGCGCCCTCCACCGATGCCTGGACGGGCGTTTTGCCTTCCTCGAGATGTCGATGGATGTTCTCCACCACGACAATGGCGTCGTCGACCACAAGGCCGATCGCGAGCACCATCGCCAGCAGCGTCAGCAGGTTGAAGCTGAAGCCCAGCGCCAGCATCAATGTGCAGACGCCGATCATCGACAGCGGAATTGTGACGACCGGAATGATGACCGAGCGGAGCGAGGCCAGGAACAGGAAGATGACCACGATCACGATGATCACGGCTTCACCCAGCGTCTTTTCCACCTCGTCGATCGAGGATTGGATGAACTTGGTCGAGTCATAGGCGACCTTCATCTTCATCGACGGCGGCAGATTGCGCTCGAGTTCCGGGAACAGCGCACGCACGCCCTTGACCAGCGTCAGCGGGTTGCCTTGCGGCGTCGCGTTCACACCGATGAAGATCGCATGCTCACCATTGAAGGCGACGCTCGCATCCGTGCTCTGCGCGGCAAGCTCGACGGTGGCGATATCCTCCATCCGTACGAAACCGCCGTCCTTGGCCTTGACGATCATCTTCCTGAACTGGTTGACGTCGGTCAGGCTGGTGTTCGTCGAGATGTTGGAAACGATCAGATAGCCCTTGGTCTGGCCCGCCGCCGACTGGAAGTTGTTGGCTTGGATCGCCGCGGCGACGTCCGCCGACGAGACGTTGCGGCCGGCCATCTTCATGGGATCGAGCCACAGCCGCATCGCAAAGGTCTGGCCGCCCAGGATATCGGCCGAGGCGACCCCGTCGACGGTCGACAGCACAGGCTGCACCACGCGCGTCAGATAATCAGAGATCGCCGAGCCCGACAGCTCCTCGGAGGAGAAGCCGAGATACATCACGGCCGTGGTCTGGCCCGTCGTCTTGGTGACGATCGGGTCGTTGGATTCCTTCGGGATCAGATATTTGACCGAGTTCGTCTTGGCCAGCACCTCGGTGAGCGCCTGGTTCGGATCGAAGTTCAGCTTGATGTAGACCTGGATCGTCGAGGTGCCGAGCACCGAGGACGAGGTCATGTAGTCGACGCCTTCGGCCGAGGCGACCGCCTGCTCGATCGGCGTCGTGATGAAGCCCTGGATCAGGTCCGCGGACGCGCCGGGATAGACGGTCGTGATGTTGATGACAGTGTTCGAAAGCTTCGGATATTGCCGGATCGGCAGCACCATCGCCGCGCGCAGGCCGATCAGCAGGATCAACAGGCTGACGACGACCGACAGGACCGGTCGTTTGATGAAAATGTCGGTAAAGCGCATCGTGGCGATCTCGATTTTGATGTCTGAGCAGACGTGATCCGGCCGAGCCGGATCACGCGCTTGTATTGTCAGTAGCGCGGCGGCTGCGCCGGGATCTGCGGGCCAGGGTAGGCCGAAATCGCGACTGCGGCGCCCGATTGCAGCTTGAGCTGGCCGACCGCGACAACCTTGTCGCCCGCCTTCAAGCCCTTGACGATTTCGACACGGCCATCGACCCGGCTGCCGGTCTGCACGAAGGTGCGCACCGCGGAGAGGCTGGTCTTGCCGTCCTCTTCCTTCTTCTCGGTGATCACGAAGACGGAATCGCCGTACAGCGTGTAGTCGACCGCCGTCTCAGGCACGGTGATCACGGCCGGCTTGTCCGGCAGCACCACCGTGGTGGTCACGAACATGCCGGGCTTGAGGATCTTCTCCGGATTAACGATCGTCGCCTGCACGCGGATGTTGCGGGTGTCGGTCGAGATTTGCGGTTCGATCGTGGTGATCTTGCCTTCGAAGATGCGACCCGGATAAGCGTCGACCTTGAGCCGCACCGTCTGGCCGACCTTTAGGCTGCCGGAATCCTTTTCGGTCACCGTGAAGTTGGCCCAAAGCTCCGACAGGTCGGTCAGCGACACGATCGCCGTGCCTGCCGTCAGATACTGGCCGACCTCGACCTTGCGGACGCCGAGATCGCCGGCGAACGGTGCGCGTACCAGCTTCTGCGAGATCAAGGCTTCGGTCTTGGCGATGCCGGCCTGCGCCTGGTCATAGGCGGCCTGCGCGGCATCGACGGTCGCCTGCGGACCGAACTGGCGCGAAGCGAGCTGCTTCGCGCGATCGAGCGAGAGCTGCGCGACGGTCGCCTGAGCCTTGTAATTGGCGAGGTCGCCCTGCTCCGGCGCGTCGAACATTTGCACCAGCGGCGTGCCGGCTTCGACGCGCGTACCCGGTTGGAACTTGATCTCGGTGACGCGGCCGTTGACGTCGGCGCTGACGTCGACCTGGTGCACGGCGACGAGGCCGCCGACCGCGGTGAGCAGGTTCGGCACCACCTCGGACTTGGCCTCTGCCGCACTGACCGCGGTCGGCGGCGGCTTGTTGTTGGCGAAGAACTGCTTGATCATCTGGCCGCGGAAGAAATTGAACCAAACGAGGCCGCCCACCAGCGCCGCCAGGAGCGTGCCGACGATGATGAACCAGAGCACCGGCCGGACCGGACGCTTGGGAGCCTTGGTGTCGATCGGTTCGCCCGAAATCTTGTGTTCGGTTACGATGTTCATGTCATGCACTCTCTGCAATCGCCGTCTTGCCGGCATCCGCGGCCTGATTGTGGCCTAGATGCGAAGCAATTGCGGCGTCGTTAAGTCCGATACCCCTCAGGAGAAACTCACACAGCTGCCGCTCGAGGTCTTCAGCCTTGCCGTAAGCGAGGCAAGGCGTGGCCGGCAGCCTGGTCAGCGCTGCGGTCATCACCGTGTGATGCGCAAACCAGAACAGGTTGAGCGGGTCGCCGCTGAATGGCCGCGCGTCCCCCGCCGCAACAGCTCGCTCGAGCGAGGCGAGGAAGACCGCCCCGATCAGCGTCTCGATCTTGGCATATAGCAAACGGGCGAACTCGCCGTCATCCAAATGGCTGGTGGTCATCAGTCGCAGGCGCTGGGCCTCTTCCTGATCGGGCCCGTCGGCGATGTGGAGGAAATGCCCGACCATGCCGCGGATGACTTCAACCAGGGTGGCGGTCGAAGGCTCCCGTTCGAGCAGCTCCATCAGGGCCGGGTCCGCCTCGCATTCGTCGCTCAGGATCTCGGCGTAGAGCGCCGCCTTGGACGGGAAATGCTTGAACAGCAGCGCCTCGGAAATGGCAGCGGCGGCCGCCACGCTCTTGGTCGTGGTGCCGGTATAGCCGTGTCGGGAAAAGCAGCGCTTCGCGGCACCGAGGATCAATTGACGCCTCAGGTCGCTCGTCATACGCAATGAGCTCATGGTCGGTGAGTAACCACTCACCCACGTCAAAGTCAAGCACTATGTTGCATCGCAACCTGAGTGCGTTGTTAATTCAGTGGAAATTGACCCCGACTGCACGGCCTCCGTGCAGGACCTTACGGCCGGTGGGAATGGACGGGCCCGCCCTAGATCGGCTGGAAGCCGAGGTCGCCGCGAATCCGGTTGAGGATGTAAGTCCCGTCCCGGGTCGGCAGGATCCGCTCCAGGCTGGCGCTGTCGATCTTCATATTGGCAAAGCGCGGCCCGGCCGAGACGTCGTGGACGGCTTTGGCGAATGCCTCGACCTCGGCCATGGTCGTGATCGACTGGCTGTCCTTGATGCCGCAGGCCTTGGCGACGCCGACGAGATCGGCGGCGGCCGAGGTGTGGCTGGTCTGGCCGCCCGTTTCGCCATAGGCCTCGTTGTCGAGCACTGCGATCGACAGGTTCGCCGGCTTCTGCAGGCCGATAGTGGCGAGGCTGCCGAGGCCCATCAGCATTTCGCCGTCGCCAGTGATGACCAGCACCGGCAGCTTCGGCTGCGCCAGAGCGAGGCCCAGACCAATCATCGCGGCGCCGCCCATGCCGCCCCAGAGATAGAAATTGCGGGCGTGGTCGCCGGCTGCGCACATGTCGTTGGTCGAGGCACCGAGGCCGCCGATTGCGACGACGTCCTTGCGGTTCGCCAGCAGCGTGGACACCACCTGCCGGCGGTCGAGGAGATTGGCCTTGCTCATTTGGTGAAAACCTTGGCGCCGATCAGGCGCTGCGACAGGAGGACGGCGGTGGGCGTGAGCGCGTTGTAGGCTTGTGACGCAGCCGCTTCCAGCACGGCCGGCACCTCGGCAACGTGCGAGGCGCGCAACACCTGGACACCCGACAGCTCGAACACGCCCTGCGTGGTCGAGCCCATCGGCACCTGCCACGGATTGAACTCGCCCCACTCGCCGCGCATGGTCACCAGCGTGAGGAAGGGGAAGCGCAGAATCGGGATCAGCGACAGCATGTTGATGCAATTGCCGACGCCGCTCGACTGCATCAGCAGGACACCGCGCTGGCCGCCGGCCCAGGCGCCGGCGAGAAGCGCCACACCCTCCTCCTCCGTGGTAAGCGGAATGCCGCGCATGGTAGAGGAGTCCAGCACGCGCTGGATCAGCTTCGAATGGCCGGCGTCGGGCACATACGGCACCTGCCTGACATCGAAGCGTTGGAGCGTCGCGAAGATATCGTCGGGCCAATTCGGCGCCGTCGTGTCGGCTGCGTCAGCGCGGGCGTGCATTTTCCTGTCCGTTCGGCTAGCAGAGATATGCGACTGTAGACGGACGTGCGCCTTGGTCGAAACAACAATAACGGCATATCGGCTTTAACCGGTGGGAATAGCGGGATGAACGCAGATGCGAAGGAGTTGGCGGCCGGCTTCGACCTCGAGAAGCTGACGCCTGAGTTTTACGACGACCCCTACCCGACCTATCGTGCACTGCGGGAGAACGAGCCGGTCAAGCGCCTGCGCAGCGGCACCGTGTTCCTGACCCGCTACGACGATCTCGTCACCACCTACAAGAACACCAAATCGTTCAGCTCGGACAAGAAGCGCGAGTTCGCACCGAAATACGGCGACACCCCGCTCTACGAACATCACACCACCAGCCTCGTCTTCAACGATCCGCCGTCGCACACCCGTGTCCGCCGCCTGATCATGGGCGCGCTGTCGCCGCGGGCGATTGCCGGCATGGAATCCGACATCGTCAAGCTCGTCGACGGCTTGCTCGACGCCATTGCGGCCAAACGTGCTTGCGAGCTGATCGAGGACTTCGCCGCGTCCATTCCGATCGAAGTGATCGGCAATCTGCTCGACGTACCTCATGAGGAACGCGGGCCGCTGCGCGACTGGTCGCTGGCGATCCTCGGCGCGCTCGAACCCGTGGTGTCGCCTGATGCGGCCGCGCGCGGCAACAACGCTGTAAAAGACTTCCTTGCTTATCTCGATACGCTGGTCGCGCGCCGGCGCGCCAGGCCGGGCAATCCCGAACGCGATGTGCTGACGCGCCTGATCCAGGGGGAGGAGAGCGGCGAGCGGCTGACCGAGAAGGAACTGCTGCACAATTGCATCTTCCTGCTCAATGCCGGCCACGAGACCACCACCAACCTGATCGGCAACGGCCTCGTGGCGCTGGATCGCAATCCCGACCAGAAGCGGCGCCTGATCGGCAATCCCGACCTGATCAAGACCGCCGTCGAGGAGATACTGCGCTACGAGAGCTCGAACCAGCTCGGCAATCGCATGACCACCGAACCCGTCGAACTCGGCGGCGTCATGCTCGAGGCCGGCACGTCGGTGACGCTGTGCATTGGCGCGGCCAACCGCGATCCCGCGCAGTTCGCCGACCCTGAACGCTTCGACATCGCACGCACGCCGAACCGGCACCTTGCCTTCGCCACCGGCGCGCATCAATGCGCCGGCATGGCGCTGGCCCGATTGGAGGGGGCGATTGCGATCTCGCGCTTCCTGGCGCGCTTCCCGAACTATGCCGTGAGCGGCCAGCCGACGCGCGGCGGACGGGTGCGATTTCGCGGCTTTTTGAGCGTGCCGTGCGCGATCGGCTGAGGGCGCATACCAAAAATTGCGAAAACAACCCCATGCACAGTAGCCAACCTTTTGATTTTTCTGGGCAATCCCCGCCAGGCGACGACCAGCACTCCAATACCCTCTAAACCACCGTCCTGTGCTTGGTAATGCAGGTGCGCAGCACCTCGTCCATCGGCTTGCCCCACCAGTCGTTGGAGAAGATCTCGATCTCGGAATAGCCGGCAAAGCCCTGCGCTTCGACGGAGGCACGCACCGAACGGATGTCGATGACGCCGTCGCCCATCATGCCGCGGTCGTTGAGGATGTCCCTGGTCGGCACCAGCCAGTCGCAGACGTGGAACGCCAGCAGCCGATCCTGGCCGGCCCGCGCGATCTGGTCCATCAGTTCCGGATCCCACCAGATGTGATAGACGTCGAGCGCGACGCCTAACATGCCGCTGCGAGCAGGATCGAGCCGATCGCAGATGTCGAGCGCGTGCTTCGTCGTGTTCACGCAGGCGCGGTCGGCCGCATAGGCTGGATGTAGCGGCTCGATGGCCAGCGGCAGGTTTGCCTGTCTCGCATAGTCGAGCATCTCGGCCAGCGCCTCCTCGACCTGTCCGCGCGCTGCCGCGATGTCCTTCGACGCCTCGCTACCGGGCCGCGAATATTGCGGCAGGCCGCCGACGACGAGGACGATGCAGGGCGCGCCCAACGCCTTGGCTTCGTCGACACAACGACGGTTGTCGTCGCGCACTTCACTCCGGCGCGATGCGTCCGAGGTGAACATGCCGCCGCGGCAATAGCCTGACAGATCGAGACCGGCATCGCGCACCGCGCGCGCGGTACGGTCGAGACCGACTGCGGCGACCTGGTCGCGCCAGGGATCGATGGCGCGAATACCGTGCTTTGCACAGGCATCGATGATCGCGACGAGGTCACCCTGCTTGCGGACGGTCGCCGTGTTGAGCGACAGCCAGCGGTGGTCGGACGAGAAATCGCGCATCAGGATTCGATACCGTGGGTGGCGAGCACGGTCTTCATCCGCTGCGTCGCGAGTTCAGGATTGGCGAGCAGACCGGCCTTGTCGGCCAGACGGAACAGCTCGGCCAGATGCAGCGTGGAGCGCGTACTCTCCTGCCCGCCGACCATGGTGAAATGATCCTGATGGCCGTTGAGATACGCCATGAACACGACGCCGGTCTTGTAGAAGCGCGTCGGCGCCTTAAAGATATGGCGCGACAGCGGCACGGTCGGCCCGAGCACGTCGTGGAAACCGGCCTCGTCGCCGGCGGCCAGCCGCGACAGCGCGTAGGATGCTGCCGGCGCGATCGCGTCGAAGATGCCGAGCAGCGCGTGGGAAAAGCCCTGCTCGTCCCCGGCGATCAGCTCGGCGTAATTGAAGTCATCGCCGGTGTACATCTTGATGCGCGTGTCGAGGCGGCGGCGCATGTCGATCTCGCGCTGCTTGTCGAGCAGCGAGACTTTTACACCGTCGACCTTGGCGGCGTTTCCGTTGATGATGGCGACGGCCGTGTCCATCGCCCGGTCGAGATCCCCGGTACCCCAATAGCCCGTCAGCGCGGGATCGAACATGTCGCCGAGCCAATGGATGATCACGGGCTCGCGGACTTGCGACAGCACACGGTCATAAACCTTGGCGTAGTCATCCGCGTTGCGGCCGAGCTTGGCCAGCGCGCGGGACGCCATCAGGACGATGCGGCCGCCGACTTTTTCGACCGCCGAGATCTGCTCCTCATAGGCGCGGATCACGTCGTCGAGATTTTTGGCATCCTCGACCGCGAGATGATCGGTGCCCGCGCCGGAGAACACCAGCGCGTTGCGGCGCTTGGCGGCGCCGACCGAGCGCGTGATCAGCTCCAGCGAGGTCGGCCAGTCCAGACCCATGCCGCGCTGCGCGGTGTCCATGGCTTCGGCAACACCGAGTCCGAGGTCCCAGACATGTTCGCGGAAGGCGATGGTCTTGTCCCAGTCGACGGCGACGGAGAGCCAGGGATCGTTGTCGGCGAAGGGATCGACGACCGTGTGAACGGCCGAGAAGGCGATACGGTTCAGCGCGCCCTCGAGCTTTGCGGGGAACGTGCGCGAGGCCGCGAGCCGATAGGTCTCCATCGACCGGTCGGCCTTCGGCAGCTTGAGCGACAATGACGACATCGGCTGAACGGGCTTATTCATGCGTCCCTCCTCACGCCTTGATCGGGGCGACGTCGATCCAGCGCCGCTCCTTCCAGCTCTTCAGCGCGCATTCGGCGAGCTGCACGCCCTTGACGCCTTCGAGCAGCGTGAACTTGTAGGGCGCATCCTCGTAGACATGGCGGATGAACATCTCCCACTGCTCCTTGAAGCCGTTGTCGTAGCTGACGTTGTCGGGCAGCTTCTGCCAGTCGCCGTAGAAATCGTGCAGCCGCTTCTCGTCCGGATTCCAAACCGGCCTCGGGGTCGCCTGCCGCGCCTGAATCATGCAGTCGGTGAGGCCGGCGACCGCCGAGCCGAGCGTGCCGTCGACCTGGAAGGTGACGAGGTCGTCGCGATAGACGCGCGTCACCCAGGACATGTTGATGTGGGCGATGACGCCGCCCTTGAGCTGGAAGGTCGCGTAGGCGGAATCGTCCGCGGTTGCCTTGTACTTCTTGCCCTGCTCGTCATAGCGCTCGGGAATATCTGTCGTGCCGATGCACATCACGCTCTCGACCTCGCCGAACAGATTGTCGAGCACGTACCGCCAGTGGCAGACCATGTCCAAAATGATGCCGCCGCCGTCCTCGTCGCGATAATTCCAGGACGGCCGCTGCGCCTCCTGCCAGCCGCCTTCGAACACCCAATAGCCGAACTCGCCGCGCACCGAGAGGATACGGCCGAAGAAGCCGGAATCGCGCAGGAAGGCGATCTTCTTCAGGCCCGGCAGGAACAGCTTGTCCTGCACCGTGCCGTGCTTGACACCCTTCGAATTGGCAAGCTTGACGACTTCGAGCGCCTCCTCGAAATTGGTCGCGATCGGCTTCTCGCAATAGACGTGCTTGCCGGCATTGATGGCTTGGGTGAGAAGACCCGGCCGTGCCTGCGTGGTCGCGGCATCGAAGAACATGGTGTCGTTCTTGTCGGCCAGCGCCGCGTCGAGGTCGGTGGTCCAGCGAGCGACGTTGAAGCGTTTGGCGAGCGCCTCGACCTTCTCCGCGCTGCGGCCGACCAGGATCGGATCGGGCATCACGCGGTCGCCGTTCTTCAGGCGGACGCCGCCCTGGTCGCGGATCGCGACGATCGAGCGGATCAGATGCTGGTTGAGCCCCATGCGGCCGGTGACGCCGTTCATGATGAGACCAAGGCGTTGGGTGGTCATGCCGGATACTCCTGAAGTGATTTCGGCTGTTCGAGCGGGCGAAGCGCCGACCAGTCCGGATGGACCGACGTCGCAAAGCCCGCAGCATGAAGCGATCCCGTCAGGAGATCGCCGTTGTGAATGGAGAGCCGGATGCCCTGCCCGGCATCAGCGTAGAGATCGGGATGCGCGGCCGCGAAGGCCTGCGCTTCGGCAGAGGGCGTGTCGCCGAAGCCGTCGACATAATGATGGCCATTGCGCTCGGCATGGGTGACGCCGATGAAGGCGCCGAGCGCGAGATCCTGCTGCACGGCGAGGCCCGCTTGGCAGGTGAGGTCCTCGCCGGTCACGAAGAAGGTCTCGGCACCCGTCGTCCATTTTGCCGCGCGGGTCGCGTTGACGATGGACTTGTAGAGTCCCTTGCAGGATTTCGAGGAGATGCCGCGATAGCCGAGGGCCCGCGCCGCCGGGAAGGAGTCATAGGAGTCATCGGCCTCATCGATGATGAAGCCGCGCGCGGCCAGCGAGCCGAGCGGCGACTGCCGGGTCATGTCGCGCGGCATCGGCTGTTCGACATAGAGCAGGCGCGAGGTGATTGGACGCAATGCGGCTTCATGATCGAGGCGATCGACCAGAGCATGCAGCGCCTCGAGATCGGCGTACTGCTCGTTCGCGTCGAGCGTCACCTTATAGTCATGACCAAGCGCCTCGAGCGTCGTGCCGATACGTGCCAGGCGCGCCGCATCGGCTGATGGGTCACCCGAGAGCTTCAGTTTGAAGTACCGCGCGCCGGCGTTCTCTTGGACATCGGCAACGCCGCCCTTGCCTTCGACGACGTCGTCGAGGCCGACAGTATGCCTGATAGCCACACGCGGCAGCGGCTTGCGGTCGGCAAGAAACGTCGCGATATCCGCTTCCTTCAGATCAGGCGAAAGCCGCGCATCAATGCCGACGATATTGCCAATCATCCCATCGAAGAAGTTGGTCTCCGCGGCACGCAGCAGCGCATCGAGGATCGCCTTGTCGATCTCCGCCGGACCATAAGCCGCCGCGAGCGCCGGAATGTTTTTCTTCGCACATGTCGCGACCTGCGCGCCGATGCACGAGGCATGCAGATCGAACGCGGTCAGAAATTCCGTCTGCGCCAGATAAAGCCCGCGCGCGATCTCCAGCGACCGTCGCAGCCCATCGACCGTTTGCGCCGGCGACAGCTCCGGACGCTTGTCGAACCATTTCGGCACCAGCAGCTCGGCGCTGGCGCCGACCGCCGTGCCCCGGCCCTCGACCTCGATCTCGACCCGCACGAACAGCTGCGGCGTCGCGTCGATCGTGATGGCGCCAAAGCGGAACGGCCGGGCGAACTGCACGGGACGTTCGAAGAAGGCGATGTCTCGCAGCTTCAGGCGGGGCGGCATGGTCTTACAACGATATGAGGTGAGCTTGGTGCGAGCAGTATGGCCGCGGGCGACTCGCCTCTCCCGCTTGCGGGAGAGGTCGGCACGTTCCGGGCGATGCGAAGCATCGTCCCGTGCCGGGTGAGGGTTCTATCCTCTTGGAGGGTGTCCCATTGCGGAGACACCCTCTCCCCAACCCTCCCCCGCAGGCGGGGGAGGGAGCGTACCGTCCTTTTGGTTGCGCTCCGGAGTGATCGCATCGCCCTAATCCAATGCACCCTGCGAAAAGAAATGCTTACGGATGCGCTGCACGAGTTCGGTGAAGACAGGATCTGCCATCACATCCAGCGAGCGCGGGCGCGGCAGCGGCACGTCGTAGATCGCGGCGACCGCACCGGGACGTTCGGTCATCACGAGCACGCGGTCGGCGAGGAACACGGCTTCCGGAATCGAATGCGTGATCAGCAGCACCGTCTTCCTGGTCTCGCGCTGAATCCGCATCAGCTCGACATTCATGCGCTCGCGCGTCAGCGCGTCGAGCGCGCCGAACGGCTCGTCCATCAGCATGATTTTTGGGTCATGCACCAGCGCGCGGCAGATCGAGGCGCGTTGCTGCATGCCGCCGGAGAGCTGCCAGGGCAGTTTCTTCTCGAAGCCTTCGAGCCCGACCATCTTCAACAGCGCCTTGGCGCGATCGAGATATTTTTGTCGCGGCAGCCGCTTCATGTCGATCGGCAGCATCACGTTGGACAGGATGTTGCGCCACGGCAGCAGCAGAGCGTTCTGGAAGACGATGCCGACATTGCCATGTGGCTTCGTCACCTTCTCGCCCTCGACCAGGATCTCGCCTGACGTCGGCGGCAGCAGACCGGAGATCAGCTTCAGCAGTGTGGACTTGCCGCAGCCGCTCGGGCCGACCACGACAAAGAACTCGCCGTCATTGATGTGGAAGTCGAGCGGACGCAGCGACGGCACGTCGCCGTCGCGCGTCCGGTAGGTCTTGGACACGCCGGATAGCTTGATGCCCGACGCCTCGCCGGCAGCCCGGTCGCTCACCAGTCTCAGATGGGCGGCCGGCTGCGCGGTTTCACTCATGGCTGTCGCAGGTTTCACGAGCCGCTCTTCGGCAGATAATCGTTGGTGTAGAAGGCCTTCGGGTTCTCCTTGGCCTTGGCATCGAGCCCGCCATATTCGACCAGCAGATTGACGGTATCGGTCATGTTCTGGTCGGTGACCTGGAACGGCCGCTTGCCCTTGGTCTCAGCGGTCCGGTACAGCGGAATGGTCAGCTCGAAGCCCTGCGTCAGCGTGTCGATCTTGCCGCCCTTGGGATTGGCATCGAGGATCGACTGCGCCGCGGCCTTCGGCTCCTTCTCCGCGGCTTCCACCGCCTTGGTCGTCGCCGACATAAAGCGGCGGACGAGGTCGGCATTGGCCTTTACATAGTCGGTGTTGGCGATGATGCCGGACGAAACCATGTTGATGCCGTAGTCGGCGAACTTGATCGGGTAGACGTCCTTGCCGGTGGCGTCCTTGATCTTCATCGACTGGTCCATGACATAGCCGAGCAGGAGATCAGCCTGGCCGTTGATGACGGCGTTGAGCTTGGTCTGGCCGTCGCCGGCAACGGTTTTGAAGTCGCTCTCCTTCAGCCCGGTCTTCTTCAGGAACAGCGGCCAGATCTGGGTCATGGAGTCCGCCGGCGTGATTGCCACCGTCTTGCCCTTGATGTCCTCGGGCTTCCTGATGTTCTTGTCGACGAAGCCCATGGCGGACATCGGGCTGGTTTGCAGCAGCACCCCGGTCGCAACCACGGGCGCGCCCTTGATCGCGGCGCGCATCATGGTGGGGACGTCGACATAGCCGAAATCGGCGGTCTTGGCGGCGACGGCCTGCGTGGTCGCAGCCGAGCCACGGCCTTCCTGGATCTCGAGGTCGATGCCCTCGGCCGCGTAGATGCCCTTGGCCTTGCCGTAATAGAACGGCGCGTGCTCGCCATAGACGTACCAGTTGAGCATCAGCACGACCTTGTCGGCCGCCTGCGCGGGCGCAATTGCAAACGCCATCACCACCGCTGAGACAGCCCCGATTAACCGCTTCATCATCACTCTCCCTTGTCGTTTGTTGCGTCGGCCGTTAGTGGCCGTTCGTTGCTTTAGTCAGGATGCGAAAATCACATCCTCGCGCTGGCTGACATGCCAGGGAATGACCAGCTTCTCGATCCGGTCGACGATCCAGAACAGGATCACGCCGAGCAGCGCGAGGATGACCAGGGCTGCGAACATCGTCGGCAGGTCGAAGGTACCGATCGAGCGCTGCATCACGTAACCGATGCCGGAATTGGACCCGACGAACTCGCCGACGACGGCGCCGACCACGGCGAGCGTCACCGACACCTTGAGGCCTGAGAAGATCGCCGGCAGCGCGTGCGGCAGGTTCACGGCACGGAACACCTGGAAGCGGCTGCCCTGCATGGCGCGGGCGAGGTCGACCATGTCAGGATCGACCGATTTGAAGCCCTGCACGGCCGAGACCACCACGGGAAAGAAGCCGAGCAGGAACGCCGAGATCACTTTCGGAATGATGCCGAAGCCGAACCAGACCACGAACAGCGGTGCAATCGCGATCTTCGGCACGGATTGCGAGAACACCAGCAGTGGATAGACATAACTCTCCACCGTCTTCGAGCCCGCAATCAACATCGCGATCGGAATGCCGAACAGTGCCGACAGCAGGAAGCCGCATACGGTCGCATAGGTGGTCGGCCATGACTGGCGCAGCAGTTCCGGCCATTCGGTGCGCAGCACGGCAATGACATCGAGGGGCGACGGGATCTGATAGGCGGGGATTTTGAACAGCCGGATGGCGAGATCCCAGGCAACGACGATGAAGACCAGGAACAAGAACGGCCGGATCCAGGCCGCATTCAGCATCCTGGACACTACACCTTGCTGCTTCAGCTCGGCCAATTTTCACTCCCGGCAGTCTTCTTCGTTGCCCGGAGAAATTAACCCGTTGGATAAATACTGTCCAGAGCTTTCCGTGTGACGTTTTGCGGCGGTTCCGGGGCCACAGCCGCCTCTGGAATACTGGATCGCCCGCTTTCGCGGGCGATGACGGCGGAGAGTTTGGCTACACCGTCTGCGCCACCGCCGCGCGCGACTTCGGTGCCTTCGCGATCTCGAACAGCGCCACGGATTGTCCCGTCAGCGCAGCCAGCACGAGGCCGACCATATGCGCCAGCCGCTCGTCCTTGGCTTTCTTGTCCAGGAGATCTCGGCCGAAGATCACGCTGAGCGTCGCCGAGTTCGAGAGATAGAAGAAGCACAGCCCTGCGATCGAGATGTAGAGTTGCACCGGATCGACCGCGACCAGGAAGTCACCGCTCTCGACGCCGCGCCGGACCACCGTGCGGATCATCTCAACGAAGGGCGAGTGCATCGACTTGACCTTGGTCGAACGCTTCAAATGCTTCGCGCGCACGAGGTTCTCGGTCTGGAGCAACGACAGGAATTCCGGGTTGCGCAGGAAGTAGCCCCAGGTGAATTCGATCAGCCGCCGGATCGCCTCGGGCGGATCGAGATGCTCGAGATCGAGCCCCCGCTCCTCGCTGCGGATCTTGTCATAGGCGCCTTCGAGCACGGCGAGATAGAGCTCGTCCTTGTTGCCGACGTGATAGTAGAGCATGCGCTTGTTGGCGCCGGCCTTGGCCGCGATGCGGTCGACGCGCGCGCCGGCGAGGCCATGGGCGGAGAACTCCTGCTTGGCGGCTTCGAGAATGCGCAGCCGCATCCCCTCGGGATCGCGCTGCCATTTCAGAGTTCGCTTTGCCTTCGCCAAACCGGGTGCTCGCTGGGGTGCTTACAAGACGCGTGTAACACGTGGGCGGGCGTTTGAGAACGCAAGGTTGCTGGTTGGCTCCGTCATTCCACCGGCTTAGGCGAGCGCTCCAGCAGCACCGTCTGGATGCCGCAGGTGCCGCTCCGCACCGTCATGATCCGCGTGCCCGGCTTGCGGCCGTTGCGGACCTCGGTGACGTCGAGGCCGGCGGCGATCAGGCGGGCGCGCGTGGCGTCGATGTCGGCGACCCGCCAGCTCAGGCCCCACAGACGGTCATGCGCGAGGTCCCCGCCGGCGACGGGCCGGCGCACCACCTCGACGATGAGATCGCCGCAGCGGAAGAACATCAGCTGGCCCCAATCCTGGTGCGAGCGGTCGAGCGCCAAATCAAGGCCGAGCCGTGCGCCGTAAAGCGCGGCGGCGCGTTCGGAATCCTCGGTGGTGATCACGACGTGATCGAGCGCGTCGATCGGCGCGACGTCGGTCGCTGGCGAAAGCGGACGCTCCTCGGCCAACTCGAGGAAGAACATGCGCACGCCGCGCGTGAGGTCCGTGGCGGCACGCGTACGCTTCCAGTGCAGGACGTTGCCTGTTTCCGAATCGCTGCTTTCGACCTCGGCGACCGGATCCGGACTCAAGGCCACCCGCCCCAGCCGCCGGTGCATTTTGCTCATGTCCGCGACACGAAAGCACAGGCTGGCGAGCACGCCCTCCTGGTCGTCGAGCAGCGCGCGCATCCGATCGGCGGTCACGCTGAAGCCGCTTGGCGCCATCAATTCGATCGTCATGTTCTCGAGGGTGAACAGCACCCGGTCGGCGCCGTCGCCGGAGTTCTGCCAGGCCGGGGCGCGGGCGAGCAGCGTCTGGTAGGCCGCCTTGGCCGCACCGATATCCCTGACCAGAGCGACGACGTGATCGAGGCCGGTGATCATAAGTCCCCCTTTTTATCGACCTGGAACCCGTGGGCCGAAAGACGGCGTTTGTCCGGGCTTGGCATTGCCCGGTGATGGTCGTATTCCGGCCCCATGCTGACCTCAAGCGCTTCGGGCTGCAGATTTGCGAATAATTTCAGCGTCCCCCCGGAGCGGAACCGGTGCTAGAGTAATCCCGCCGGCTGGGACCACAAGCGCATCACGGACAAGCAATGCAGGCTCTCTTCATCGGACAGACCTATATCGACGTCGTCTTCATCACCGACCACATGCCGACGGGGGACGAGAAGCACGTGGCTTCGGACTACGCCGTCTCCTTCGGCGGCAACGCGGTGACGGCGGCGTTCTGCTGCGCCAAGCTCGGCATCGTGCCGGATCTCATCGCCACCGCCGCCAATGACTGGCTGGGACGCATGTTCCAGGACATGTGCGCGAAATACGCGATCTCGCTGCACGGACGGAAGGTCAACCAGTCCTCGCTCTCCTTCATCATGCCCAAGGACGGCAAGCGTGCCATCGTCCGCTGCCGCGACGACGAGCACATCCATCCCTTTCCGATGCTCAATCTCGGCGGCTGCCGCGTGCTGCATGTCGATGGCCACCAGCCGGACGCCGCGCTCCACTATGCCAAGGTCTGCCGCGAGGCCGGCATTCTGACCTCGCTCGACGGCGGCGGCCTGCGCACCAACACGCACGAGCTGCTGGAATATATCGACGTCGCCATCGTCGCCGAGCGCCTGTGCGAGCAGATGGACCTGACGCCGGAGAAGATGCTCGACTATCTCAAGAGCCGCGGCTGCAAGATCGGCGGCATCACCATGGGCGAGAAGGGCCTGCTCTGGTACGACGAGACCGGCACGGTGCAGGTGATGCCGGCGATGCCGATCCCGCGCGAGCGCGTGATCGACACCAACGGCGCCGGCGACGTTTTCCACGGTGCCTATGTCTATTCCTATCTGGCACATCCCGGCAAAAGCTGGCGCGAGCATTTTGATTTTGCCCGGGCCGCCTCGACCTTCAAGATCCAACGCCTCGGCAACGAGGCCGGCCTGCCGACGCTGGTCGACATCGCCAAGGTCAGGCACGAGTTCGAAGTCAGGGTTTAGCGTTCGCTGGGGTTTTTCATGGGACGCGTCTTCGTCGCGGGCAGCATCAACATGGATGTGGTGGCGACCGCCGATCGCCACCCGCGCGTCGGCGAGACCGTCGCCGGCCGCGAGGTGCTGTACTTTCCGGGCGGCAAGGGCGCGAACCAGGCGGTGGCGGCGTCGCGGCTTGGCGCGAAGACCACGTTGATCGGGCGGCTCGGCAAGGATTCGTTTGGCGCCGAGCTGAGGACGTTCCTCGGCGCGCAAGGCATCGACCTCGGCGCGGTGCGCGACGCCGACACGCATACCGGCACGGCGATCATCACGGTCGCGGCCTCCGACAACACCATCGTCGTCATTCCCGGCAGCAATGCTCTGGTCGGCGCGGATGACGTCGCGGACGTGCCGCTGACCAAGGGTGATGTCGCGGTCAGCCAGTTCGAGATCCCGCTGCCGACGATCACTGCGTTCTTTCGACGCGCGCGCGAGGCCGGCGTCGTCACCGTGCTCAACCCGGCGCCGGCGCAGAAGATGTCGAGCGAATTGCTCGCGCTGGTCGACATCCTGGTGCTGAACGAGACCGAGCTCGGCTTCCTCGCAGGCAGCGAGCTCTCCGACAGCGACGAGGCCGCGAGGATCATCGATGTCGCGCAAAAACTTCAGGCGCGCGCCGACCAGACCATCTGCGTCACGCTCGGCAGGCGCGGCGTGCTCGCGCTTGCGGGGCGCGAAGAGATCGCCGTGCCCGGGCGCGCCGTGAGGGCGGTCGATACCACCGGCGCCGGCGATTGTTTTGTCGGCGCGCTTGCGGCGCAACTCGCCGACGGTGCGCCCGTGCCTGCCGCCCTCGCCTTCGCCAACGCCGCCGCCTCGATCAGCGTGCAGCGCATGGGCGCGGGGCCGTCGATGCCGACCGCCGCGGAAGTGGCGGCGGTGTTGTAGGCAGCCTAAGCCAGCGCGCTCTTCAGATCGAAGCTTTCATCCGCGGCCTGCGCCGGCGTGATCGAGCGGTTCATGCCCTGCAAGCGGCGGCCGAACATGTGGTCCCCGGCGCGGTTGATGGATTCGATGCCGAGCAGCGTCTCACCCCTGTAGCAGAACGCGGAGAACGCCTTGCTCGCAGCGCTGCCGCGCAGCACGACGCGGTCGTAGCCGGTGGTGAGGCCAGAGATCTGGAGCTTGTCGTCGCCCTGGTCGCTCCAGAACCAGGGATGGCCGTCATAGGGCTTCCTGTCGCCGGTCAGCCGCGCCGCGAGGCAGCGGGCGTGGTCGGTGGCGTTCTGCACCGATTCCAGCCGCAGCGATCCGCCGAAGCGCGGGCTGGCGAACAGCGCGCAATCGCCGATCGCGGAGATGTCAGGGTCGGCCGTCGCAAGATATTCGTCGACGATGATGCCGGCGGCGACCGGCAGTCCGGCTTCCGCTGCAAGCTCGATGTTCGGCAGCACGCCGACGCCGACCACGACGAGGTCGGCGGGCAGATGCCGGCCGTCGCTCAAGGAAACGCCGGTGACCTTGTCGCCCTCCGCCTCGATCGAGGTGGCCTGCACACCGAGGTGAATGCGGATGCCGGCCTCGCGGTGGCGTTCTTGAAAATATTCCGAGACCTCCGCCGTCACCGCGCGCGCCATCACGCGCGGGGCAAGCTCGAGCACGTCGACCTCGAGGCCCTTGATCCGGGCGGTCGCCGCGAATTCCAGGCCGATGAAGCCGGCGCCGATCACCACGACCCGTGACTTCGACGGCATGATCGCGCGCAGCGCCTCGCTCTCGTCGAGGATGCGCAGATATTTCACGTCGGGCAGATTGGCGTTCGGCAGATCGAGCAGCCGGTTGCGCGCGCCGGTCGCCAGCACGAGATGGCCGTAGGCCAGCGTCTCGCCCGAGGCGAGCAGCACCTTGTGGCCGGCGCGGTCGATCGACACTGCGCGCCCCGCGATCAGCTCGATCTTCTGGTCCTGGTAGAATTTCCCGGGGCGGAACATCAGGCTCTCAGGGCCGGCCGAGCCCTTGATATAGGCCTTGGACAAGGGCGGCCGCTGATAGGGCAGATGCGCCTCGTCGTTGATCAGGCAGATGCGCTCGGAAAAGCCCGCCTGGCGCAGCGATGCCGCGACCTGATAGCCGCCATGGCCGGCACCGACGATGATCACCGGTCCATTGCTCATCGAACAGCCCATTTCCGGAAGACACGAGCGTAACCCATGTCGTCTCCTCTCTCGCTGATTTTGGTTGCTGACCTTACGAGGAGCCGGCGCTCGTGTCCGTCCCTTGGAAAAGGCGCGCCCATTTGAGCCCATCGCTTCGCCCCGCGCAAGAGCGGCGGTCGGGGATTGTCACTCCTGCCCTTCTGCGATTTAGTTGCAGCAATGACCTCCTGCCGGGGATTTCCAAATGACCGCTCCCATCTCCCAGCCCGATGATCCCGCCCTGCTGCGGATCGACGGCCCGATCGCGACCATCACGCTCAACCGCCCCACAGCCTACAACTCCATCAATCTCGCCATCGCGCAGAAGCTCGAGCAGCTCGCGGTCTATCTCGAAGGCGCGGACGACATCAAGGTCTTGGTGATCGAGGGTGAAGGCCGTGCGTTCTCGGCCGGCGGCGATCTGCAGACGATCGGGGCGGCCGCCGAAGCGGGCACGGTGACGCCTGTGGTCGGCGAGCTCCTGAAGCACTACCACGCCTTCATCGAGATTATCCGGCGCATGCCGAAAATCTCGTTGTCCAGCGTGCACGGCTCGGCCGCCGGCGCCGGCATGGGCCTCGCCTTCGTCACCGATCTCTGCATCGCCGCCGACGACGCCAAGTTCACACCCGCTTATGCCAAGATCGGGGTGTCGCCAGACGGCGGCTCGACGGTCGGCATCGTCGGCACGGTGGGCTCCCGCCGCGCGCTGCAGATCTTCCTCGCCGAGGACAGCTTTACCGCGCAGCAGGCCTATGAATGGGGCCTCGTCGCCAAGACCGTCCCGGCCGCTGAACTGAAGGCGGCGACGCGACAACTCGCCGAGCGGCTGGCGCAGAACCCGCCGGCCGCAATCGCCGGCACCAAATCGCTGGTCTACCAGGCCGCCACCACGCCAGTGAAGCAGCAGCTCGATGCCGAGGAGCACAAGATCATCATGGCGATGAACACGGAAGAATTCCGTGCCGCCGTGAAGAAGTTCACGAGCAAGTCGAAGTGACGCCTACGCGCACGTTCTACGGCCTTCGCCACGGCGCAACAGACTGGAATCGCGAAGGACGATTCCAGGGGCGGACCGACAATCCGCTGAACGAGGACGGCCTCCGGCAGGCGTACGAGGCTGTGGACATGTTGCGCGGCGCCGGCATCAGCCGCATCATCGCAAGTCCCCTGGCCCGCGCGGCGCGAACGGCAGAGATCATCGCGTCCGCGATCTCGGTGCCGCTGGCGATCGACGACGGCATCATCGAGTTCGACTTCGGCAGCTTCGAGGGCCTGCCCGTTCGCGACCTCATGATCAAGCATGGCGTCAATTCCGCGACGGGCCTCGTCGCGATCCTGCCGGCCGACGGCGAGAGCTGGGATGCCATGACGGAACGGTCGCTGGCTTGCGTCTCCGCGTGGCTCGACCGTCATCCCGGCGACGATCTCCTGTTCGTCTGCCATGACGCGGTGATGCAGGGGATGGCCAACGCGCTGTGCGGCAGCTACTTCAGGAATAGCCACGGCACGCCATTTCGCTACGTCTGCGACGGCGCGCAATGGCGCGTCGAGCAAGTCGTTACCTAGGACAGATATAGCCCGTCCCCGGCGGCTGGTCATAGGCGAAGCGATAATGCTTCACCTCCTGCGCCCCGCCCCGGTCACGAACAGCACGGCAGCGGTAGCCACCAACCCAAGCATGAATCATGCAATCATCGGTTCCCCCCTGTCTTGTCGCCCGCCGCTTGTGCGGTCTGGGCGTTCGTCGTTCGGTCAACTCGTCTCGGTCTTCCCAGTCCTCTGCATGAAGTCGAAGTCGCAGCCCTCGTCGGCCTGCATGATGGTCTCGTTGAACAGCCAGGCGTAGCCTCGCCGTGCTTCCTCGGGTGCTGCGGCCGGCTTCAATGCGGCACGGCGGTGCTCCAGCTCGGCCGCATCGACCAAGAGCTCGATGCCGCGCCTGGACACATCCAGGCTGATCATGTCGCCGTTCTTCACCAACGCCAGCGGCCCGCCAACCGCGGATTCCGGCGTGATGTGCAGCACGATGGTGCCGAACGCGGTGCCGCTCATGCGCGCATCCGAAATGCGCACCATGTCCTTGGTGCCGCCACGCGCGAGCTTCTTCGGGATCGGCAGGTAGCCGGCCTCCGGCATGCCCGGCGCGCCCTTGGGGCCGGCATTGCGCAGCACCAGCACGTCGTCGGAGTTCACGTCGAGCTCGGGATCGTCGACCCGCAAGGTCATGTCCTCGACGGATTCGAACACGACGGCCCGCCCGGTATGCTTCAGCAATTTGGGGCTCGCGGCCGATTGCTTGATGACCGCGCCGCGCGGCGCGAGATTGCCGTGCAGGACGGCGAGGCCGCCTTCCGTCTTGATCGGATTGTCGCGCGGACGGATCGCGTCCTGGCCCGGCACGTCCTCCGCATTGGCGACGACGTCGCGTAGCGTCTGGCCCGAGATGGTCTTTGCGTCGAGATCGACGAGGTCACCGAGTTGCGCCAGCAGCTTCGGCACACCGCCGGCGTGATGGAAGTGCTCCATGTAGTGCTCGCCGGACGGCTTGAGATCGACCAGCACCGGAACTTCGCGGCCGATCTGGTCGAACACTTCGAGATCCAGCCGGTGCGGCGAGCGATGCGCCATCGCGGTCAGATGGATCAGGCCGTTGGTGGAGCCGCCGATCGCCTGAAGCACGACCTGCGCGTTCTTGAAAGATGCGGGTGTCAAAAGCTCGCTCGGCTTCGGCCCCTTGGCCTTTGCCATTTCGGCGGCAACCCTGCCGCTCGCCTCGGCCAGACGGAAGCGCTCGGCATGCGGTGCCGGGATCGTCGCGCTCATCGGCAGCGACAGGCCCATGGCTTCGATCATGCAGGCCATGGTCGAGGCCGTGCCCATCACCATGCAGGTGCCGACCGACGGCGCGAGGCGACCGTTCACCGCTTCGATCTCGACATCGTCGATTTCGCCGGCGCGATACTTGCCCCAGAGACGGCGGCAATCGGTGCAGGCGCCCAGCACTTCGCCCTTGTGATGGCCGACCACCATGGGCCCGACCGGAATAACGACGGTCGGCAAATCGGCGCTGATCGCCGCCATCACCTGCGCGGGAAGGGTCTTGTCGCAGCCGCCGATCACGATCACCGAATCCATCGGCTGGGCCCGGATCATCTCCTCGGTGTCCATCGCCATCAAATTGCGCAGATACATCGAAGTCGGATGCGCAAAGCTCTCGGCGATCGAGATGGTCGGAAACACGAACGGCATCGCGCCGGAGAGCATCACGCCGCGCTTGGCGGCTTCGATGATCTGCGGGACGTTGCCGTGGCAGGGATTGTAGTCGCTGTAGGTGTTGGTGATGCCGACGATCGGGCGCTCCAGCGCGTCGTCGGAATAGCCCATGGCCTTGATGAACGCCTTGCGCAGGAACAGAGAGAAGCCGGCATCGCCGTAGCTGGTCAAACCCTTGCGCAACCCACTCGTCATCATGCCACTCCTTCGGTTGCCATTGTGGTACAGATCACGAAGGTCTCGTGCAATCGCGGCGCCGGCATGAGCGCATGATCGAGCTTCACTGCGCCACAGCTGGGCGCTGGACGAGGCGGATCACATGGCTTCAGCATGGTCTATGGCGGATTGCGGGTGACGAAGCGAGCACCCCGCCATTGGTCTGGATGAGCCGCGGCCCAAAGCGAACATCGGCGGTCGACTTCGGACCTTGTTGAGCAGCCGCGACATTTGAACGCAACTAAGAATGATTAGCAACAATTGCCTCGCCAGCCGTTGCGTGGGATATTTTTGCGAATGATTGGCATTTGCATACACGGGAGGGGCGAGCCTCCCTTGCACAAGCGGGACCTCGGTTCGGGGATGGATTGTTCGTGATTAGGAGATTCAGCTTCCCGCGCGCCGCAGCGGTGACCGCGATCCTGGCCGGTCTGCAAGCGAGCTGCGCTTCAGCATTCGCCGAGGACAGGCTCAGGCTGGCGTCCCGCGGCTCGCCGAGCGACGGCATCTCCAAGCCGGCGCATGGCCTACCCTCAGCTCACACGGAGATCGACACCGAGCATATCTTCGGCTTCAGCATGGGCTCCGATATCGGCAAGCCGGGCGAAATCGAGGTGGAGTTCGAGAGCGTCGGCGCGTTCGGCAAGCGCTCCGGCACATACGCAGCCTGGGCCGGTCTCAACCAGGCCAAGTTCACGCTGTCGGACAATTTCCGGATCGCACCAGGATTCGCGCTGAGCGGACAGCACATCAATGGCATTCCGGGTATGGCCGATCATCGGGACGTCGCCTTCAGCGGCGCAGCGCTCGAACTGCGTTACAAGCTGGTCGATCGCGCCGTCGCGCCCTTTGGGCTGACGCTCCATGCGCAACCGGGCTGGGGCCGGATCGACGACGGCAGCGGCATGCATATCGAGCAATATGGCGGAGAGTTTGCCGCGCTGTTTGATCACGAGCTGGTCAAGGACAGGCTGTTTGCAGCTTTCAACGTCTGGTACGCGACTGGCGTAACCCGCGAGATCGTGACCAATCTTTGGCGCCACGATTCCGAGATGCAGCTCCAGGCAGCGATGTCCTACGCAGTCCGGCCCGAGCTCGTGCTCGGCGTCGGCGTTCGCTACGCGCGGGCCTATGACGGCGGGGGCCTCGACCGCTTTGTGGGTGATGCGGTGTTCGCGGGCCCCACCTTCTCCTACGCCATCTCAAAGGAGATCGGCATTTCCGGCACCTGGCAGATGCAGGTCGCAGGCCACGCGATCGGCGACCACCGCGGCCTCAACCTCGATCAATTCGAACGCCACCAGGCTTTGTTGCGGCTCAATTTGCATTTTTGATGCGGGCCGCACGAATGGACTCAGGCGCGGCAGCCCGGACGCTGAAGATCGTTCAGTACCTTCTCAGCAGTCCGCGATCGACGCTCGCATCGCCATAATCGGTGCAGGCCCTTTTTGGGTTTCTGATCAGGTCCGTCCGGACGCGTCCGAACGTTTTGCTCGCCGCCTCCGACACCTCGGGACGGAATTTACCGGGATCGTAGCTCTCGCCGTCTCGGGCCTTGATGGCTGCAGCATAGGCGTCGATCATGGCCATCGCCGCATCCGGGCCGCCGAGCAGCCGGGCGCCGAGCCGAACGCTGCCGGCGCCGTCGACCTCGTAACCGCCGCATCGCTGTTCCAGCACCACGGATGCGGTGACGATCTGGTCGAGGAACGTCGCCTCGACATCGGTGAGCGCTGCGGCTTGCGCAGATCCTGATACGATCGTCGCCAACATTGCAACGGCTGACAATTTGATTTTCATTGCCGAGACTTTCGCTGCTGCCGTCGCTCCGCCATCAACGCAAACGGTGCTGATGACAGTCGCACAGATCGAAAGCCGAAAAGCTTGAGCAGCCTTGATTTATATCAACGAGCGGGACACCAGAGCAAACGGCGGCGCCGGTTGGGGCGACGAGATGATCACTTGCCCGTCGGACAAGGCGTGGCACCCATCACGGACGGCCCGCTAGGCAGCACGTCCCGTCGCGCGTGTGTCGACCTCGCGTCGCAGAGCCGAACACTCGACCTCGAATTTCCGCGAGCCTAGCTCGCCAGCCGCGAGCTGGGCTGCGTGAATCTCCGCTGATGCGCCTCGAACGTCATCATGCGCCAGTTGCAGCTTCGCGATACGCAGTCTCAGCCTGACGGCCTGAACCCGCCCGTCGATGCTCGACCATAGCTGTCTGGCCAAGTGCAGATGCCGCAGCGTCGACTCGTAATCGTCGCGCGCATCGGCGAGAACCGATTGTGCTTCGTTCGTCAATGCCCGGATCGAGGGCATCGGCCATCGGTCGGGACTTCCGGAAAGCTCCTCGATCAGCTCCAGGGCCTGCTCATGGCGGCCCGTATGCGCGGCGGCGAGCGCCAGATGCGCGAACAATATGCCCCGCCGCTGGAGGGTCCACCAAGTCTTGCCTATCAAGCTACGTTCGAGACTAGCGTACGCAGCTTCAGCCTCACTACGTTCCAGCAAAAGCATGGCGCGGCCGGGCTCCGGGCACCAGCCGAAGGCGTAGGCCTTGTCATAGGCTTCGAGAGCGGCGTCGTCATTGCCGATCGCAGCATGGATGTCGGCCAGCACGCGATTGGCATCGCCGATCGCCCATGGCGCGTCGCCTGTCAGCCGTGCCAGCGAATCCTGAATGCGCGACAAGGCTTCACCGAGCGAGCCCCTGACGCCGAGAACTTCGGACCGATGGAGCTGGCACGAACCGGTCAATTCCATGCCGCTCTCGGTGCAATATTTCTGATAGCCCAGCGTCCACTGATCGGCCCTCGCCCAATCTCCAAACATCCGCGCCGCCCACAGGACGTTGCAGTAGAGGATGCCTCCGATGATTGGATCGATATCGCCGCCGGAGAGCGCCATCGCAGCGGCAAGGTCCTGATCCGCCTGTCCGGCTCGTGTATCGCCCAGACACAGCCGGTAGAACCCGCGATAAGCAAGGCTCAGTGCTTCGATGCCAACAGCATCCTTGTGCCGGACCATGCTGTACGCGATATCGGCAAGCGAGAGCGCCTGTTCGGGCTCGCCGTCGAACGCCGCGACCTTGGACTTCATCCACAGGGTCAGCGCCGTGGTGGCGGGATCCTCGATCTCGGAGGCCCAATCCTCCGCCCGCGCCAGCCAGCCCTTGGCGATCGCCGCCTGGCCGCGCTCGAAGTGCAAGCCGGAGAGTGTGACGGCGTCGACGACGGCCGCCGGCACATTGCCGGCCCTGGTATGGGCGGCAACCGCGCGAGCCAGAAGCGGAAGGGCTGCATCGGCCTTGCCCGTGCATTGCAAAGCCAGCGCCCAATAGTGCAGGTCGGCGCCGTCGAGCGGCCGGGCGTTATCGGCCGCCTCGAACAGCGCTGCAGCTTCATCCCAGGCTTGCGCGGCAGCGGCGCGTTGCGCTTGCGCCCGCACGTCCAAGGCTTGCGCGTCAGTCGTATCAGGAGCGGCAACCTTCAGCTCTGATACGCCGTCAAGACAGAAGCGATATCCCCTACCCGGCATGTTCCGGATGGCGCCATCCAGGCCGCCCTTGCGCAGCACCCCGCGCAGCATGCTCACGGCCCGCTGCAGGGAATTATCGGTGACGGTCACATCAGGCCAGAGGGTATCGAGCAGCTCTTCCTTGGTGACGACCCGGTCCCGGTTGCGCGTCAGATAGACCAACAGATCGAACACACGCGGCTGCAACGCGACTTCCCGCTGCGCGTACAGGAGCGCGCGGCCCGCTTCGTCGAGCTCGAAGGGTCCAAACCTGAGGGTCATATCGTTATGTCCACGAGAGACGGAAAAGGTTCAGGCAAGGATCAGGCAATGATCAGACGCCGGTCAGGACGATCAGCGCCGGCGGCGCCTATAGCTCTTCACGGCCTTCGGTCACGACCGATCGATGGGCAGCAGCATCAACCCGGAGGAGACGCCTTATGGAACTCTATGTCATTCGCCGCCCAAGCGCCTGGGCAAACCTGAGCGAACTGGAAGCCGCCGGCGCAAAGTCAGCGCAGATCGGCAACGAGCAGATGTCCGACCGCGTTCGCTGGATCCGCAGTTATGTGGTCCATGAGGCGGACGGCCGCATCGGCACCTTCTGCATCTATGAAGCGCGCGACGGAGACTCGATCCGCGAGCATGCACGGCGCGTGGGCATGCCGGGTGAGGAATTCTACAAGGTCGCGACAACGGTGGTCGTTCGCAGCGATCCCACCCCACAGACGGCCGCTGCCGAATAGCAGATCAGCGCGCGCGGCGGCCTCGAACTAACGACCGTGAAAGGATCAGGAGATGTCCATTCAGTCTCAGGCGCCGCCCGCACTGAGCCCCTCGCAGCGATTTCTCGCCGCCATCCTGCTGCGGCTTTGTCGGCTCATCAATCAGTCTGTCGCCAGCATGCTGGCGAACCGCGAGAAGGCCGCAATGCAGTTCGCGAAGCGTTGCAGCAGCACCACGGCCGGCGGTGACAGCACGGTTCGAGACACGCTGCAGAAGATTTGCATTCCCCGCAACGATTTCAACTCGAGGAAATAGTCATGAACTTTTTCATACAATCTGACTCGTCCGAAGCCAGGGCCTCCGGCCTCAAGATATCCAAGCTCGGAAATTTCAAGTCCAGAACCGCAACGCTGGCAATCGGGACAATTGCCGCCGTCACGATGTCGCTGGTTGTGGCTTCGGCCGCAACGACGTCCGACGACCATCGGCGCGAACCGGCGAGCGGTGCAACCGCCCAGAAAAGCCCCGGCAGGTGCAAGGCCCCGACAGCCCTTGCAATGTGACGAGGGCAACAGTGGCACGTCATTCACTCGGTCATTCAATCCCAACCTCGAAACTGGAAACTCTATCATGTCCATCACCCTGCATACCGGCCCCGCTCAGACCGCAAGCTCGCTGGCGGCACGAAGCTTCGTGCTCGGCTACGGCGTGCTCGCTTATCTCATCTTCTTCGGAACTTTTCTTTACGCCGTCGGCTTCATTGCGCAGCTCGTCGTGCCCAAGACAATCAACAGCGGCGCGACAGGCTCGACCGGACAGGCGCTCATGATCGACCTCGCGCTGATGTCACTCTTCGCCATCCAGCACAGCGGCATGGCGCGCCAGGGATTCAAGAAGCTGTTCGCCGCCTTCGCCTCGCCCGCACTCGAGCGAAGCACCTATGTGCTGCTGGCAAGCCTGAGCCTGATCCTGCTGTTCTGGCAGTGGCGGCCGATCACGTCCATCGTCTGGGAGATCGAGACGCCGATGGCTTACGCCGCGGTCGCTGGCAGCTTCGCCGGCTGGCTCATCGTGCTGTACAGCACGTTCCTGATCAGCCATTTCGAGTTGTTCGGACTGACGCAGGTCGTCAGCCACTTTGCGGGCCGGCTCACTGAGCCGATGAAGTTCAGGACGCCGGGCCTCTACCGCTTGATCCGGCATCCCATCTATCTCGGCTTCATCATCGCGTTCTGGTCCACGCCCACCATGACCCTCGGGCACATGCTGTTCGCGACGGTGACGACGGCCTACATCTTCGTCGGCATCTGGCTGGAGGAGCGCGATCTGATCACCCTGTTCGGAGATCAGTACCGGCACTACAGGGCGAAGGTTGCGATGTTGATCCCGGGCCTGTTCTGACCCGGCGCAAAAACGAGCGGCCAGACGAAGCTTTGGCCGCTCTTGCCGTCTCGAGTGGCGCCCTTTACCGCTTGTTCCAGTCGATGATCCTTCCCGGATCCGCATCGAACTCCATGCTGCAGAACGTGCCGCCCTGGAAATAGTCGCCGACCGGGTCCGGCTTCAGCTTGGCCTGCTCGGCCATCGCGTGCGCCACATGATCCTCAGAGCGCCCGGTGGGACGGTAGCCGAATTCATAGGCGCGGTGGTTGTCCCACCAGGCGCGCTCGTTGAGCGAGGCGCCGTAGAAGACTTCGAAATGGATGTCGGGATGTTCGAGGCCAATGCGGCAGAGCTGCACCAAGTCGTCGGGCTTGAGCCAGATCGAGAGCCGGCGCTGGTCGAGCGGCATGTCACCGAGATTGCCGATGCGCAGGCAGGTCACCTTCAGCCCGTGCTTGTCGGCATAGAGCGCGCCGACGGCCTCGCCGAACACCTTGCTGACGCCGTAGCGGCTGTCGGGGCGCGCGGTCACGTCGGTGCCGATCTTGTGGTGGCGCGGATAGAAGCCGACGGCGTGGTTCGACGAGGCGAACACCACTCGCTTGACGCCCTTGCGGTAGGCCGCCTCGAACAGATTGTAGCCGCCGATGATGTTGGACTGAAGGATGTCGTCCCAGGGACCTTCGACCGAATAGCCGCCGAAATGGATGATGCCGTCGACGCCCTCGCAGATTGCCTCGCATTGCGCGAGGTCGGCGAGATCCGCGGCCTTGAATTGCTCGTTCGCGCCGAGATCGGCAGGCGGCTTGATGTCGGAAAGCACAAGATCCGGATAGATCGGCGGCAGCAGTTTTCGCAGGCGCGTGCCGATTCCGCCCGAAGCTCCCGTCATCAAAATACGCGGCATGTCTTCCCTCGCCGTTGGTGACCGATTTGCGGTCACGTGTCTCTAATGATAGCTGGTTTGTCCAGAGGGAACGAAACGAGAGAACCGACATGAATGAGGCATCGTCCCACACCCAGGAGCGGTCAGGCTGGCGGCCGGCGAGCTACTATCCCGATCCAGCCATTCACGCGCTCGATCGCCGCTTCGAAAAATACTGGCTGAAGCTGTCGGCGGTGGAGCGGCTCGCGACCGGCCTGCGCTGGGCCGAGGGACCGGTGTGGTTCGGCGACGGGCGCTATTTGCTATGCAGCGACATCCCGAACCAGCGCATCATCAAATGGGAGGAGGAGACCGGCGCCATCAGCGTGTTCCGCAAGCCCTCCAATTTCGCCAACGGCAACACCAGGGATCGCCAGGGCCGGCTCGTCACCTGCGAGCATGGCGGGAGGCGCGTGACCCGCACCGAATATGACGGCAGCATCACCGTGCTGATGGATCAGTTCAACGGCAAGCGGTTGAACTCGCCGAACGATATCGTCGTCAAATCGGACGGCTCGGTCTGGTTCACCGATCCGACCTTCGGCCTGCTCGGCAATTACGAGGGCTACACGGCCGAGCCCGAGATCGAGCCGAATGTCTATCGCCTCGATCCCGCGACCGGCAAGGCGGCCATCGTCGCCGAGGGTGTGCTCGGTCCGAACGGGCTGTGCTTCTCGCCGGACGAGAAGATCCTCTACGTCGTGGAGTCGCGCGGCGTGCCGAACCGCAAGATCCTCGCCTATGACGTCTCGGCTGACGGCACCGCGATTTCAAACAAGCGCGTCCACATCGATGCCGGTCCCGGCACGCCCGACGGCATGCGCTGCGACATCGACGGCAACCTCTGGTGCGGCTGGGGCATGGGCGATCCCGAGCTCGACGGCGTCGTCGTGTTTGCGCCCGACGGCGTCATGATCGGCCGCATCGCGCTTCCCGAGCGCTGCGCCAATCTCTGCTTCGGCGGTCTCAAGCGCAACCGCCTGTTCATGGCAGCGAGCCAGTCGATCTACGCGCTGTATGTGAACACGCAAGGTGCGTCGGGGGGATAGGCGCTCCTCTCTCTGCCGTCATTCCGGGGCGCGCCGTCTTCGGCGCGAGCCCGGTATCCATCGTGCGGCGGAGTCGGTGGACGAATGGATTCCGGGTTCGTCGCTTCCGCGACGCCCCGGAATGACACAACAAAAACGCCGGAGCGATCACTCGCTCCGGCGTCGTTGTTTCTCTTACGATCAGCTTACGCGGCGTTGAAGCCTGCAACCGCCTTCACTTCGAGGAAATCTTCGAGGCCGTACTTGCCCCACTCGCGGCCGTTGCCCGACTGCTTGTAGCCGCCGAACGGCGCGGTGCGATCGTTGGGCACGCCCTGGAGGTTGACGTTGCCGGCGCGGATCTGACGGCCGACGCGCTTGGCGTCCTCGACCGAAGCTCCCGTGACGTAGCCGGCAAGACCGTACGGCGTGTCGTTGGCGATGTGCACGGCTTCCGCTTCATCCTTGGCGCCGATGATGGTCAGCACCGGTCCGAAGATCTCTTCGCGCGCGATCGTCATGTCGGGCGTGACGTCGGCGAAGATGGTCGGACGGACATAGAAGCCCTTGTTGACGCCTTCGGGCAGGCCCGGGCCGCCGGCGACGAGCGTTGCGCCTTCGTCGATGCCCTTCTTGATCAGGCCCTGGATCTTGTCCCACTGGCCGCGGTTGACGACGGGACCGATGGTGGTGCCTTCGGCGCGGGGATCGCCCGCCTTGGTCTTGTCGGCGACGGCCTTCGCGATCGCGGCGACGTCCTTCATCTTGGACAGCGGCACGATCATGCGCGAGGGCGCGTTGCAGGACTGGCCGGAGTTGTTGAACATGTGCATCACGCCGCCGGTCACCGCCTTCTGCAGGTCGGCGCCTTCGAGGATGACGTTCGGCGACTTGCCGCCCAGCTCCTGGCTGACGCGTTTCACGGTGGGAGCCGCGCGCTTTGCAACATCGATGCCGGCGCGGGTCGAGCCGGTGAAGGAGATCATGTCGATGTCGGGGTGCTCGCTCATGGCGGCACCGACCTCGGGGCCAAGGCCGTTGACGAGGTTGAACACGCCCTTGGGCACGCCGGCTTCATGGAGGATTTCCGCGAAGATCAAGGCCGATGTCGGCGTGAACTCCGACGGCTTCAGGATCATGGTGCAGCCGGCGGCGAGCGCGGGCGCGACCTTGCAGGCGATCTGGTTCAGCGGCCAATTCCAGGGCGTGATCATGCCGACCACGCCGATCGGCTCGCGCAGCACCATGGCGGTGCCGACGGGCTCCTCGAAATGGTAGTTCTTGAGCACGTCGAGCGTAGTCATGAGATGGCCGAGGCCGGCGCCGGCCTGCAGCTTCTCGGCCATCGGCAGCGGTGCGCCCATCTCGTCGGACACGGCGGCACCGATCTCCTTGAGGCGGCCCTTGTAGACCTCGATGACTTTCGAAAGCAGCGCGACGCGCTCCTCGCGGCTGGTCTGCGAGAACGTTGCGAAGGCGCGCTTGGCGGCGGCAACCGCCTTGTCGACGTCGGCCTTGGAGCCGAGCGCAACCTCGTACATTGCCTCTTCCGTCGCGGGATTGACGACCGGAGTTGACTTCTTGACGGCGGGATCGACCCAGGCGCCGTCGATGTAGAATTGCATGCGATTGACCATCGTTAACCTCTTCTTGGGGGCATGGTGGGGGCGTTTCGGCAGGCATCCTTGCACGAAAGCGCCGGCAATTGAACCCGCCATATGCGGGGCCAGCGTTGCGGCGGACGGAGGTTATATGAGCCGATGGCGGGAACGTGGCAAGGCTCCCTCGGTCGTCATTCCGGGGCGGCTCGAAGAGCCGAACCCGGAATCTCGAGATTCCGGGTTCGCGCTAACGCGCGCCCCGGAATGACACCATAGTTACCCCGACTACACCGCCATCTTCCGATGCAGCACCGGTGCGCCGGTGGTGAGGCTTTCGGCCGCATCGATGATCGCATTGGCATCGATGCCGTAGTGCCGATAAAGGTCGGCGATGCTGCCGGTCTGGCCGAACTGCTCGACGCCGAGCGCCTCGACGCGATGGCCGCGGACGCTGCCGAGCCAGCCGAGCGCCGCCGGATGGCCGTCGATCACGGTCACGATGCCGCAGTCGCGCGGCAGCGGCGCCAGCAGTTTCTCGATGTGGCTGAGGTGCTGCACGCCGCGGCGGTCGCGCCGCAATTTCCGTGCGGCGGTCCAGCCCGCGTGGAGGCGGTCGGCCGAGGTGATCGCGAGCAGGCCGATGTCGCGTCGGCTCTCGCCGATGAAGCCGGTCGCCTCGATCGCTTCGGGTGCGACCGCGCCGGTATAGGCTATCACGAGCTCGGCATTCGGGCCCGGCTTGCGTAGCCAATAGGCGCCGTCGGTGATGCCCTGCGCAAGCTCCGGCGTCATGATGCGCTGCGCCTGATCTATGCTGCGCGTCGAGAGCCGCAAATAGACCGAGCCGCCCTCGCCCGGATCGCGCTGCATGTGATTGAAGCCCCAGCTCATGATCACGGCGAGCTCGTCGACGAAGGCCGGCTCGAACGAGGCGAGCCCGTCCTGCGCCATGCCGATCAGCGGCGTCGCGATCGACTGATGCGCGCCGCCCTCGGGCGCGAGCGTGATGCCCGACGGCGTTGCCGCCACCATGAAGCGCGCATCCTGGTAGCAGGCGTAGTTCAGCGCATCGAGGCCGCGCTCGATGAAGGGATCGTAGAGCGTGCCGACCGGCAGCAGCCGCTCGCCGTTGATCTGGTGCGACAGGCCTAGCGCGGAGAGCATGATGAAAAGGTTCATCTCGGCGATGCCAAGCTCGAGATGCTGGCCCTTCGGCGAGAAATCCCAGTTGAATGTGGAGGGAATTTTCTCGCTACGGAATAAGTCCGCTTTCTCGGCGCGCGCGAACAGGCCGCGCCGGTTCACCCACGGACCGAGATTGGTCGAGACCGTGACGTCGGGCGAGGTCGTGACGATGCGCTGCGCGAGTTCGCCGTCGCCGCGCGCGATCTCGTTCAGCACGAGGCCGAAGCCCTGCTGGGTCGACATCTGCGGTGACGGCTTGAACGCAAGCTGCTGCGGCACCTCGACGACGGGCGCGGTCAGCCGGCGGCCGTCCTGGTTGAACGGCACGCGCGCGAGAAACGCATCGAGCTCGGCGGCCGATTGCGCAAGCCCCTCGTACTTGTCCCATTCGTGACCTGACCGGATACCCTGGCTCTCACGATATTTCTCCATCTGCGCGACCGTCATCAGGCCGGCATGGTTGTCCTTGTGGCCCTGGAACGGCAGGCCGACGCCCTTGATGGTGTAGGCGATGAAACAGACCGGACGATCGTGAGCGATGGACTCGAAGGCGTCCAGCATGCTCGCCATGTCGTGGCCGCCGAGGTTCGACATCAGCGCCAGCAATTCCTCGTCGCTGCGCTTGTCGATCAGCTTGGTGATCGGGCCCTGATCGCCGATCTCGTCATGCAGGTATTTGCGGAAGGCGGCACCGCCCTGGAAGCACAGCGCGGCGTAGAGCGCGTTCGGGCAATTGTCGATCCAGCGCTTTAGCGCCTCGCCGCCGGGCTCGGCAAAAGCTTCGCGCATCAGGCGGCCGTATTTCACGATCACCACGTCCCAGCCGAAGTTGCGGAACATGGTCTCGAATTTTTCCCAGAGACCCTCGCGCACGACGGCGTCGAGCGACTGGCGGTTATAGTCGACCACCCACCAGGTGTTGCGCAGGCCGTGCTTCCAGCCCTCGGCGAGCGCCTCCCAGATGTTGCCCTCGTCCATCTCGGCGTCGCCGACCAGCGCGATCATCCGCCCCTCGCGGCGATCCTTCATCCAGCCATGCGCCTTGACGTAATCCTGCACCAGCGAGGCGAACAGCGTCTGCGCGACGCCGAGGCCGACCGAGCCGGTGGAGAAATCGACGTCGTCGACGTCCTTGGTGCGCGAGGGATAGGACTGCGCGCCCTTGAAGCCGCGAAAATTTTCCAACTTCTCGCGGCTCTGCCGGCCGAACAGATACTGGATGGCGTGGAACACCGGGCTCGCATGCGGCTTCACCGCGACGCGGTCCTCTGGCCGCAGCACATGGAAGTACAGCGCCGACATGATGGTGGCCAGCGAGGCGGACGAGGCCTGGTGGCCGCCGACCTTGAGGCCATCCGCGTTGGGGCGAATGTGGTTGGCGTGGTGAATGGTCCAGGACGACAGCCACAGCGCCTTGCGGCTAAGCGCGGTCAAGGTGTCGAGGTGGGCGGTATCGACGGGCATGGGCTATGCTCCCGGGAACAGGTGGCGCGATGATACGCCCGCCGGAGGCGCCAAACTTCTCAATTTCTCGCGCCATACCTGCCGAACTTGGGATACCTTACCAACAGAACGCCAGAAATACAGGTTTGATTCCAATGAGTGAACTCGACGCCATCGATCGAAAAATCCTCAGCTATCTCCAGAACGACAGCCGGATGACCATGCAGGAACTCGCCGACAAGGTCGGGCTTTCGGTCTCGCCCTGCCACCGCCGGGTCAAGCTGCTGGAGGAACGCGGCGTGATCTCGCGCTATATCGCGACCGTGGACCAGAAGGCGCTCGGCCTGCATGTCAGCGTGTTCATCTCGATCAAGCTGGCGCGGCAGAAGGAGGAGGATCTCAATCGCTTCGCCCGCGCGATCTCGAAATGGGACGAGGTGCTGGAGTGCTATCTGATGACCGGCAACCGCGATTACCTGCTCCGCGTCGTCGCCGCCGATCTCGCCTCCTACGAGACGTTCCTCAAGACCAAGCTGACCCGGCTCGACGGCATCGCCTCGATCGAATCGAGCTTCGCACTGAGCCAGGTGAAATACTCGATCGCGCTGCCGGTGTAGGCGTCATCGCCACGGCTGCACAATGATCTTGGTGTGCGCCTCGGGGTTGGCGAGATCGGCGAAGGCTTTTGCGACGCCGTCGATGCCGACCTCGGCCGTGACCATCGCCGCCGCATCCACCTGCCCTTCCGCGATCAGGCGCAGTGAGCCTGCGAATTCGTCCGGCGTGTAGCCGAGCACGTATTGGACATTGAGTTCCTTCATGATGCCGAGCATGGGTTCGCTCTTGTCGGTCTCCATGCAGACGCCGACCACGACGATTTTGGCATCGCGCGGGGCGCCCTCGAACACCTGCTGCAGCAGGCCGGGCACGCCGACGCATTCGAAGATGATCGCGGGCTTCAGCGCCGGCAGCATGGCCTGGAACGGCGGCCGCGCAGCCTTCTCCGCATCCGACATCTGTGCGTGCTCGGCCCAGGTCGCATAGGGCTGCGACACCCTGGGATCGACGACGACATCGGCGCCGAGCTTTGCGGCAAGCGCGCGCCGCGCCGGCGAATAGTCGGCGGCAATAATCGGATGCAAACCCTTGATCCGAAGTGCGGCGATCACTGCGAGTCCGACCGGACCGCAGCCGATCACGAGCGGCACTTCGCCGCCCCGGATGTTGGCCTTTGCCACGGCATGAACGCCGACCGCGAGCGGCTCGGTCAACGCCGCATGTTCCGGCGCAAGTCCGTTGGGCACTTCGAGCAGCAGCGGCTCGCTCAAGATCATCTGCTCCGCATAGCCGCCGACGAAATCGTTGGAATAGCCGATCCCCTTGATACCCTCCGGCGTCAGCAAAGCCGGCAGCGAGCAGACATGTGTCCCAGGCTTGAGTTTGCGTTCCGTGCCCGGACCGTAGTCAACGATCTCGCAGCAGAACTCGTGGCCGAACACGACATCGCGTGACAGATCCATCGGCGTGCGGCCGTTCTTCCTGGCCATCTCCACCATCCGCGGCGCATGCTGGCGCGCATGCAGGTCGGAGCCGCAAATGCCGCAGGCGAGCGTCCTGACCAGCACCTGGCCCGGGCCCGGCTTCGGCTCGGCCATCCGGTCGACGACAATCTCACCGTTCCTGAAAATCGCAGCGCGCATCCGGCTCCTCCCGTATTGTTGGAGCCGTTGATAGCACGTAACAGGACGCGCGAACTTGCGTCAGGGGTTCGGGGAACGCTCTTCCAGCACCAGCAACTGGGCGCGGCGGATGCGCTCGCGATGGGCAATGTAGAGACCGCTGGCGACGATGAAGGCCGCGCCGACGACCGTCCAGATATCGGGGACCTCGCCGAAGATGAATAAGCCGAGAATGCTGACCCAGAGCAACTGGGTGTAGGAGAACGGCGCCAGCACCGAGGCATCGCCGTAGCGATAGGCCAACACGATGATCCACTGGCCGACGGTCGAGGCAACGCCGATGACGATGCCGAGCCCGATCGCAGTCCAGGTCGGCGTGACCCAGACGAACGGCACCATCACGGAAAGGATCGCAACGCCCGTCAGCGCGGAATACGCCATGGTGGTGAGCACGGCCTCGCGACCGCTCATCATGCGCGTCAGGATCAGCGCGGCAGCCCAGCAGAACGCCGAGATGATCGGGAAGAACGCGGCGGCGTGGAACGCGCTGGTGCCCGGCCGCAGGATGATCAGCACGCCGGTCAGGCCGATGCCGGTCGCGATCCAGCGCCGCAGGCCGACCTTCTCGCTCAGGAAGACGATCGACAGCGCCGTGACGAACAGCGGGGAGACGAAGCCGGTGGCGGACGCTTCCGCAATGGGCAGGAAACTCAGGCCGGTGATGAAGAACAGCGAGGAGCCGAGCAGCGCAGCGCCACGCATCAGCTGCAGGCCAAGCCGCTCGGTGCGCATCGCATGGAGCGGCGAGCCCGGCAGCATCACCGGCGTGAACATCAGCGCGAAGGTGACGAAGCGGATCCAGGTGATCTCGATCGACGGCAGGCTGGTCGAGAGATATTTCGCGGTGGTGTCGGACACGCCGAGAAACACCGTCGACAGCAACACCAGCGCAATGCCCTTGAAGGGATGGTCGACGCGCGCGGGCGCGCGGCGAGCCTTCTGCTTCTTCTCCGGCACGGGCATGGGAATACTGTCGAGCCTAGCGGCTGCGGCGGGCGGCGGTGTCACGGCTGGAACCCGGGGAAATGCGAATCGAGAACGATCGTAAAAAACGACAAATGCGCCGCGTTCACAACTTCCGAAAACAGGATGCCGATATGCACTGACGTCCGCGCGCGTCAATGCTCCGTTAATAATGAAGGATTGTGCACTACAGCATGGGCAGGCTGCGCGGCTTCGGACCGCGCGGAAACGCCGCATCGAGCGCCGCAATCTCGTCTTTCGTCAGCGCGAGGTCACCGGCCGCCGCATTCTCGCCGGCATGTTCGGCGGACGAGGCCTTCGGAATCGCGAACACCGTAGTCGCACGGGTGAGGAAGCTCAGAGCGACCTGACGCGGTGTCGCGCGCCGCGCCTCGGCAATGCGCGCCAGCACGGCACCGTCCTTGCTGCTGCTCGCCGGAAAATCGTCATGGCCGAACGGTGAATAAGCCACGACAGCGACGTCATGCCGCTCACACCAAGGGATCACCGCATGCTCGATCGCACGTTCCCTCAGATGATAGAGCACCTGATTGCACGCGATGCGGCCTTCGCCGGAGACCTCGAGAATTTCATCGAGATCATCGGCATCGAAATTGGAGACGCCCCAGGATTTGATCTTGCCTGATTTCACCAGATCCTCGAACGCGGCGACGGTGTCTTCCAGCGGATAGGAACCGCGCCAATGCAGCAGATAGCAATCGAGATGATCCGTCTTCAGCCGCTTCAGCGACCGCTCGCAGGCGGTGATGGTTCCGCTGCGCGAGGCGTTGCTCGGCAGCACTTTTGAGACCAGGAACACCTCGTCGCGCCGCCCCGCGATCGCGTCGGCAATGACGAGCTCCGCGTCGCCATACATCTCGGCCGTGTCGATGTGGGTCATGCCGAGATCGAGCCCGCGTTGAAGCGCGGCAATCGCGCGCCTGCGGTCGCCGTGGTCGAGATACCAGGTACCCTGCCCGATGACGGAGACGTTGGCGCCGGTCTTGCCGAAGAGTTTCGTGTTCATGTCCGTCTCCGCTGTCGCTCTTCCGCTCAGGCAACCGCCGCAAAGCTCAGGAGTTCAATCCGCAGATATCAGCCACCAGCACGCTGCCGGTCGACGACTCCGTGATATAGAGACGATCCCTCCTTGCGCCACCGATCGCGACATTCGTGCAATTCGGCCCCGCGCACGACTTTATCCGCGCGAACAGTTCGCCGTTCGGCGCGAACACGAAGACATGGCCCAGCGAGGCATGGCCGACGAACAGGCGGCCCTTGGCATCCATGGTGAGGCCATCGGGACCGCTGGTGCCGAACAGCGAACAGAAGCGGCCGACCTTGGACACGCTGCCGTCCTTCATGAACGGCAACCGCCACACCGAATTGTCGCGCGTCATCGCGACGAACAGCACGGTTTCGGTGGGATCGAGCACCAGCCCGTTCGGGCTGATGCCGGTGTCAATCAGGCAATCGAGCCGGCCATTGGCCGCGAGGCGATAGACGCGGCCGCTGGGTTCGTGCAGGCCGGTCTGGCCCTGATCGGTGAAATAGATGTCGCCGTTGGAAGCGAGATGCCGATCGTTGCAGCCGCGGAAGGATTCCGAATTGCGCGCGGTCAGGGTGGGCTTGATGCGGCCGGCCTTGGCGTCGAGCTCCATGATGCCGTGCCTGTAGTCGGCCACCAGGACCCGGCCGTCGGATGCGATCTTCAGTCCGTTCGGCCAGCCCTCATATTCGATCACGAGCGACCACTCGCCATCAGGCGCAATGCGGAAGATGCGGCCGAAGGGAATGTCGACCACGTAGAGATTGCCGTCCTGGTCGAAAGACGGTCCTTCGATGAAGCTGTCGGTCGGCACATTCGGCCGATTTGCATCGGCCCATTCCGTCCGCACGCCCTTGCGGCGGAATTCTTCGGGCATGGCGGAGAAGATGGTCGTCTCGATCAGGCGCGGCGGCGTTTCCAGGTACATCATTGTTGTTTTTGTGGTTGTTGATGGAGAGAGCGCCAACATAGGGCACAATCGAGGGCGCGTCGATTCATGCGAGTGGCATGGCAATGGTGCGACGCTGCGTAGGGTGGGTTAGCGAAGCGTAACCCACCTCTTTCGTCTCTGCGTCGGGAGAATTGGTGGATTACGCCTGCGGCTAATCCACCCTACGAGAGCTACCCCGCCGCGCCCGCGACCTTCGCCTGCATTGGCGGCACGACTTCCGTCGTCGCGATCAGGCGCTTCAGCTCCGGAATGCAGGAGCCGCAATTGGTGCCGGCCTTGAGCTTGGCACCGATCTCGGCAGCCGTACGCGCACCCGCCGCGATGGTCTCGCAGATGGTGCCGCGGCCGACACCGAAGCAGGCGCAGACGACCGGGCCGGTCGAGGCCGCGCCTTCGCAGGACTTGCCCGACAACAGCATGCGGCGCTGGTCGTCGGTGACGCGATCGGCGACAAACAGGCCCTTCACCACCTCCCAGTCGCCGGCATCGTGCGCGGGACCGACGAACAGGCAGGTCTCGATGCGGTCGCCTGCGAACGACGCGGCGCGATAGACACCGCCACCGAAGTCCCGATAGTCGGCGACGTCCTCGCCGGCGACGCTCTCGAGCCAGGCCGGCCAGCGCGACAGGTCCGCGTTGTCGGCGAAGAGATAGCCGAAGCCTCCGGTGACCGTGACGCGGGTCCACAACACGTTCGGCGGCAGATCGAGCTGTCTCCGCGACAGCGCAAAGCCGCGGAAGACGAATTCGTAAGGAGTGATCGCAGCCGGCGTCGCCTTGGATTCCGGCTGCCCCGAGAACGGATCGGTGAAGGACTGCACCAGCGCGCCAACGCGGCCATGCGAAGCATTCATCGCGCTCCAGTGGATCGGCGCGAACAGCGTGCCACGCTGAGTGGCGTCATTGACGACGACCTTCAGGATGCACTGACCGTAATCGGTGGTAACGCGGGCAAAGCCGTTGTGAGCGATGCCGTACTTGCCGGCGTCATCGGGATGGATCTCGACGAAGGGCTCCGGCAGATGCGCGCCCAGCCGCTGGCTGAGACCCGTGCGCGTCATGGTGTGCCACTGGTCGCGGATGCGTCCGGTGTTGAGCCGCAGCGGACGCGACGGACCGGTCTCGCCGCGCAGCGACGGCACCTCCGGCGCAACGAAGCGGCCCTTGCCGTCATTGGTGAAGAAGCCGCCGCTCGCAAAGAAGCGCTCGCCGGGCACCCCGCCTTCGCGCACCGGCCATTGCACCGGTTTCAAGGAGTCGAAGGCCTCGTCCGACAGCGAGGTCAGCGCGCCGATGTCGAAATCGCGGCTGCCGTCGTTCTCGAACGCCGAGAGCGCGGCATGCTCGCGGAAAATATCCGCGGCGGATTTGTAGTTGAAGCTGTCGCCGAAGCCGAGGCGCTTTGCGGTTTCGCTGAGGATCCACCAGTCGGGGCGCGCCTCGCCCGGCGCCGGCAGGAACGAGCGCTGGCGCGAGATGCGGCGCTCGGAGTTGGTCACGGTGCCCGACTTCTCGCCCCAGGCGAGCGCCGGAAGCAGCACATGCGGACCGGCCTCGACCGTGTCGTTGGAGAGCACGTTCTCGGACACCACGAACAGCTCGAGCTTCTTCAATGCCTCGCGCACGAAGTCCGCATCGGGCAGCGACACCGCGGGGTTGGTGCCCATCACCCACAGCGCCTTGACCTCGCCGCGATGGATGGCTTCGAACAGCTGCACCGCCTTCAGCCCTTCATGGGTGGCGATACGCGGCGCCTTCCAGAACCGCCTGACACGATCGATATCGGGCGGCGTGAAGTTCATGTGCGCGGCGAGTTGGTTGGCGAGGCCGCCGACTTCACGGCCGCCCATCGCATTCGGCTGGCCGGTGAGCGAGAACGGCGAGGCACCCGGCTTGCCGATGCGCCCGGTGGCGAGATGGCAGTTCAGGATCGCGTTGACCTTGTCGGTGCCCTGCGCCGACTGGTTGACGCCTTGCGAATACAGCGTGACGACCTTCTCGGTGGCGCGAAACATCTTGAAGAAAGTCGCGACGTCCTGCTCGGACAGACCGGTCGCAAGCGCGGTCGCGGTGACGCTGCCGGCGATATTGCGCGCACGGGCCAGCGCATCGTCGAACCCGCTCGTGTTCTGCGCGATGTAGTCCTGGTCCAGCGCGCCGTTGTCGGCGAGATGGACAAACAGGCCGGAGAACAGCGCGGTGTCGGTGCCGGGCTTGAGGCCGAGGAACAGGTCGACGTCTTCAGCAGTGTCGGTGCGGCGCGGGTCGATCACGATCATGCGTGCGCCGCGCTCCCCACGGTTCTTCAGCATGCGCTGGAACAGCACGGGATGGCACCAGGCCGCGTTCGAGCCGACGAAGACGAGCAGATCGGCCTGGTCGAGATCCTCGTAGCAGCCGGGGACAGTGTCGGAGCCGAAGGCGCGGCGATGGCCGGCGACCGAGGACGACATGCAGAGCCGTGAATTGGTGTCGACATTGGCCGTGCCGACGAAGCCCTTCATCAGCTTGTTGGCGACGTAATAGTCCTCGGTGAGGAGCTGGCCGGAGAGATAGAACGCGACCGCGTCGGCGCCGTCGCGGGCCACGATGTGCTGCATGCGATGGGCGACGTGATCGAGCGCATCGCTCCAGGCGACGCGTTCGAGCACGCCCTTGCAACGGATCATCGGATAGAGCAGACGGCTCTCGAGACCGACGGTCTCGCCGAGCGCAGAGCCTTTCGAGCACAGCCGGCCGAAATTGGCGGGATGATCAGAATCGCCCGCAATCGCCGCACCGCCCTTGCCGTCGGGGGTCGCCAGCACGCCGCAGCCGACGCCGCAATAGGGACAGGTCGTCCTGGTGGCGCGGAGCGAGGGATCGATCGCCGTCATATCAAGCTGCCTTCGAAGGAAGCGCGAGCGCGCGGCCGAACATCATGTCGGTGCGGATCGCCGCCACCTTGTCGCGATTGCGGATCAGTTCGAGATACCAGAGCGCATCGACGGTATCGCCGATCAGCACCGCGCCGGTGAGCCGGCCGTCGGCGATGACGAGCTTCTTGTAGGTGCCGCGCCTGCGGTCAGTCAGCACCAGGCTCTCGCTGCCCTCGCCGCCCATGAAGTCGCCGGCGGAGAACACGCTGACGCCGGACACTTTCAGATTGGTCGAGACCACGCTGCCCTGGTAGGACGCGGGCTTGCCACTAAGATGCCGCGCCAGCACGCGCGCCTGCTCATAGGCGGGCTCGACCAGCCCATAGCAGGTGCCGCGATGCTCGGCGCATTCGCCAAGCGCGAAGATGTCGGACGAGGAGGTCTGCATCAGATCGTTGACGACGACGCCGCGGTTGACCGCGATGCCGGCATCTTTAGCAAGCGCCGCGTTCGGCTTGATGCCAGCCGCGAAGATCACCGCGTCGGCCTCGAGACGGCTGCCATCCGCAAGCTCGACGGCTTCGACATGGCCGTCGCCGTGGACGCGCGCGGTCGAGGCGTTGAGCAGGATGCGGATGCCCTTGCGCTCGACCAGCGTCTTGAGCAGGCCCGCGGCCGGCCCATCGAGCTGACGCTCCATCAGCCGGTCCATCAGATGCAGCAGCGTCACCGGCGCGCCGGCCTTGGCGAGGCCGTAGGCTGCCTCGAGTCCGAGCAGGCCGCCGCCAACCACGACGACGCGCTTCTTCGCAGCCGCCAGCGTCAGCAAAAGATCGACGTCGCGCGTATCACGAAAGGTGTGCACGCCGGCGAGATCGGCGCCCGGCAAATTGAGCCGCAGCGGCGTCGATCCGGTGGCGATCACGAGCTTGGAATATTCCATGCTCTCTTCGCCCTCGATCTTGAGCTCGCGGCGGCCGGTGTCGATCTCGATGACGCGATAGCCGTAGCGCACCGTGACGCCGCGATGGCGCCACCAATCGGCCGGCCGGAGCTCGATTTCGTGCGAGCCGGTCTCGCCGGCCAGCACGGAGGAGAGCAGCACGCGATTGTAAGCGAGCCGCGGCTCTTCGCCGATCACCGCGACCGCATAGCGGCCGAGCGAGGTCTTGGCGAGCTCGTCGACCAGACGCGCGGCCGCCATGCCGTTACCGACGATGACCAGCGGTTCACTCACGAGGCAGCTCCTATTCGGCGGCCTGCGCCTGCGCGCCATAGGCCTCGGAAATCATGTAGCCGGACAGAACACCGTAAGCGTCCGTCCAGGCGGCGGCGAGTTCGGGCGTCCAGACCTCGCCAAGTCCCTTCTCCAGGGTCCACAGCAGCGTCGCGCCGACCACGGGATAGTGCTCGGCCTTGGCGCCGTAGGCGACGTGCCGCTTGGCGAGCGCGGAGGCCGCGGGAAGGATCGTCTCGAGGTTCGACAGGCCGCCGACGACGGCAGCGAGCATGCCCATCAGCTTCTTGCGTTGCTCGGTCATGTCTTGCGGAAACATCGCGCGCACGGACGGCGCTACCTCGAACAGGCGATCGTAGAACAGCACCGCGGCCTGCTCCGAAATCGGCGCGACCTTGGAAAAGCTCTGCTGGATGAGGGTGATCTGTTCGGGCGTCATGGTGTTCTCCTGTCTGTTTCGGTTTGCCTTGGTGCGCGCCATTGCGAACAAGGTTCATGGGTCAAACGTCATCAGAGAGACTTCTCCCCGCGTGCGGGGAGAAGCGAGATTCGTACCAAGTTTCAGACTCGCGCTTCGGCAGGGCTCGGCGCGCCTTCACGCTGCGGGCTGCGACTCGATGATCTGGGCGCAGGCAAATGGATGCTCACGCCGCTTCAGGACTGGCTGCGGCGGGCGCCGCCGGCGCCTTCGGTATCGCCCCGTGCTCATAGGCCTCGAGGAAATCGAGCAGCTCGCGGCGGTAACGGTAGTAGTCGGGATGCTCGAGCAGGGTCTTGCGCGTGCGCGGCCGGGGGATGTCGACCTCCATGATGTGACCGATCCGGGCGTTGGGCCCGTTCGTCATCATCACCACACGATCGGCCAGCAGGATCGCTTCGTCGACATCGTGGGTTACGCACATCGCCGTCACCTGCGTGCGCTTCCAGACCTCCATCAGCACTTCCTGAAGGTCCCAGCGGGTGAGGCTGTCGAGCATGCCGAACGGCTCGTCCAGCAGCAGTAGCTTCGGCGACAACGCGAAGGCACGCGCAATTCCGACGCGCTGTCGCATCCCGTTCGACATCGCCGCGGCCGGCTTGTCGAACGAGTCGGCGAGACCGACCCGCTCGAGATAATAGTCCACGATCTCGTCGCGCTGCCGCCGCGTTGCATGCGGATAGACACGATCGACGCCCAGCGCGACATTCTCGCGAGCCGTCAGCCAGGGAAACAGCGAAGGCGCTTGGAATACCACAGCCCGGTCCGGGCCGGCCGCGGTCACCTCGCGGCCGTCGAGGATGATGCCGCCGAGGGAGACGTCGTTGAGGCCCGCGGTCATCGACAGCACCGTCGACTTGCCGCAGCCGGAATGCCCGATCACCGAGATGAACTCGCCCTTGCGTACCTTGAGATCGAAGTTTTCGACCACGGTCAGCGGCCCGGTCGGCGTCGGATAGACCTTCGACAGCTGAGAGAATTCGAGATAGCGGTCGAGATTGAAGGAGACCGGGACCGCCCTCTTTTGATAGGCCGCCGGCGGCTTCTCGGCCTGGGTGATCGGCACAACGTTTGGCAGCGTACGCACCACGCCGTCCGACCGTGAGGCGCGCTCGTTAACCACGTCCAGGAGATAGCTGGTGACGGCCTGGCGCAGCCGCTTGAACGCCGGGTCCTCGTTGACCGATGTGCGGTCGCGCGGCCGAGGAATGTCGACCCTGAACTCGTGGCCCAAGGTGGCGTCCGGGCCAGGCAACAGCGGAATGATGCGGTCGGCGAGCAGGATCGCCTCGTCGACATCGTTGGTGATGAGCACCACCGTGCGCCTGTCACGCGACCAGATGTCGACGATTTCGTCCTGCAGCTTGGCACGGGTCAATGCGTCGAGTGCCGACAGCGGCTCGTCGAGCAGCAATATCTCCGGACTGGTCGCGAGCGCACGGGCAACGGCGACGCGCTGGCGCATGCCGCCGGACAGCTCGGCAGGCAGGCGGGTCGCTGCGTGGGAGAGCCCGACCATGTCGATGTAGCGGTCGACACGGGCTGCGCGCTGGGCTCTGCTTTCGCGGGCAAACACCTGATCGACGGCGAGAGCGATGTTGCCGCGCACCGTTAGCCACGGCATCAGCGAGTAGGACTGAAACACGATGCCGCGGTCCGGTCCGGGCCCCACGATCGGCTTGCCCTTCAGCGTGATCTCGCCGGCATCCGGCTGCACCAGCCCGGCGATCGCCGAGATCAGTGTGGTCTTGCCACTGCCCGAGAAGCCGACGATGGCGATGAATTCACCCTCGGCGACCTCCAGATTGACGTTCGACAGCACGTTGGCGCGCTTGGCGCCGGCACCATAGCCCTTGCAGAGCCCCTTCAGCGACAGGAACGACATCAGGGCTCCTCAACGCTGGCTGGAAAAGGTGAAGGCGGACTGCAGCGCGTACATGACGCGATCCAGCAGGAAGCCGATGATGCCGATCGTCAGCACGGCCACGATGATCCGCGCCAGCGACTGCGAGGAGCCGTTCTGAAACTCGTCCCAGACGAACTTCCCGAGGCCCGGATTCTGCGCGAGCATTTCCGCCGCGATCAGCACCATCCAGCCCACACCCAGAGAGAGCCTCAACCCGGTGAAAATCAGCGGCAGCGAGCTCGGCAGAACCAGCTTGGTAATGGTGCGCCATGTCGGCAGTTGCAGCACGCGTCCGACATTGAGCAGGTCCTTGTCGATCGAAGCCACTCCGAGCCCCGTGTTTATCAGCGTCGGCCACAACGAGCACAGCGTCACCGTGATGGCGGAGATGACCAGTGACTTCGGCAGCAATTCCGACGGGTTCACATAAAGCGCCGAAACCACCATGGTCACGATCGGCAGCCACGCAAGCGGCGACACGGGCTTGAATATCTGGATCAGAGGGTTGAGAGCACCATTCATGGTCCGGGAGAGGCCGCAGAGGATACCGAGCGGCACCGCGATGAGCGTCGCCACGGCGAAACCGAGCGCCACCGTCATGAGGCTGGTCACGATCTGGTCGAAATAAGTCGGCTTGCCGGCATAGCCGCGATGCCGGACATCTTCGGGATGGCCGTCGGTCACCATCTTGGCGTTGCGCGCATCCTGCCGCTCGTAAAAGGCCGCCCGCTTGGCCCGCTCGGCCAAATGATCGGCGTAAAGGTTCTTCGCCTGGACCCAGACCTCCGCCGGACCAGGAATGGCACCGAGCGACGTCTTGACCTGCGGCGCGGCCAGCGCCCATGCGATGAGAAAGGCGCCGATGCCAACAAGCGGCACCAGCAATCCCTGCCGCAACTCCTTCAACTGTGGCTTGACGATGTCGCCGGCGGCGATGCGTGCGAGGGGCGCAAGCCAGCCGAGGCCGAGGATGTTCAGATAGACGGCGGCGCTGTTGATGCGCGCGAGCATTCGCTCCCGCCGGGCGCGCTTTGCCTCTTCCGCGCTAACGTCGACGTATTCGCTAACCAATGCCATTTGCTTGCTCCCTGGGCGTCCACCGCCGGATTTCGGGGAAGGAGCCGGGCCGCCGCAGCGGCCCGGCTCCGGTTTCTCAACCGTCGATGACTTTGGCGCCGTCGATTTTTTGCTTGGCCTTCAGGCCGATCTTCAGGCTGTCGATGTAGGCGTTGGGCTTGCGGCCGTCATAGGTGATGCCGTCGATGAACTCCGATGTCGGCGCCCGGTAGCCGTCGGTGTCCCAGGGAAAGTCTTCCTTCTTGGCCTTGCCATCGGCGACCAGAAGCTTGGCCGCGGCCAGATAGAGATCGGAGCGGTACACACTCCTGGCCGTGTCGTGATACCAGGCATCGTTCTTGGCCTCGCCAATCTGTCCCCAACGGCGCATCTGCGTCAGATACCAGACGGCGTCGGACAGGTAGGGATAGGTGGCGAAATAGCGGAAGAACACGTTGAAGTCCGCGATCGGGCGCTTGTCGCCCTTCTCGTACTCAAAGGTACCGGTCATCGAATTGGCGATGACCGCCCTGTCGGCACCGACATATTCCGGTTTCGACAGCAGCTCGACCGCCTTGGTACGGTTGGCATTGGCGTTCTCGTCCAGCCACATCGCGGCGCGGATCAACGCCTTGGTCAGGGCGAGCACCGTGTTCGGATTCTTCTCGGCGAATGCCGCGGTGATCCCGAACACCTTCTCCGGATTGTTCTTCCAGATTTCGTAGTCGGTTATCACGGGCACGCCGATACCCTTGAAGACAGCTGCCTGGTTCCAGGGCTCGCCGACACAATAGCCGTTGATGGTGCCGGCCTCGAGCGTGGCCGGCATCTGCGGCGGCGGCGTCACGGACAGCAGCGCTTCGGCCGCGACGGTCCCGGTCACGTCCTCGGCTGAATAATAGCCGGGATTGATGCCGCCCGAGGCGAGCCAGTAGCGCAGCTCGTAATTGTGGGTCGAGACCGGAAACACCATGCCCATCTTGAAGGTTTTCCCGGCCGCCTTCAGCTTCTCGATGGCCGGCCGCAACGTCTCGGCCTTGATCGGATGCACGAGCTTGCCGCTCGCATCCTTCGGGATGCTCGGCTTCATCAACGCGAAGATCTCATTCGAGACGGTGATGGCGTTGCCGTTCAGGTCCATCGAGAACGGGGTGATGATATGCGCCTTGGTGCCGAAGCCGATCGTGGCGGCCAGCGGCTGGCCCGCAAGCATGTGTGCGCCATCGAGCTCGCCGCCGATGACGCGGTCGAGCAGAACTTTCCAGTTAGCCTGTGCCTCCAGCGTGACGAACAGACCCTCGTCCTCGAAGTAGCCGTTCTCCTTGGCGACCGCCAGCGGCGCCATATCGGTGAGCTTGATGAAGCCAAGCTTCAGCTCTTCCTTTTCCGGCCTGAGCGCGGCGGCGCGCACCCGACCAGAGGAGATCGCATAAGCGGCAGCGGCGGCGCCCGAGGCGAGGAACGTACGGCGGTCGAGACGGGTGAGCGCGCTGGCGCCGGGTTCGCCGGAGACTTTGCCCTTACGCCCGTTACGCCGGCACTGATCAGTTGGCTTCGTCATTGAATGTGATGCTCCATTGTGACTGAACACCCGTCCGCACACGCGAACTCCCCGCGCGCACAGCGGCGCGTCGCCGGGGGTGGCCCCGGACGGCGAAGGTCGAGATTCGGATGGGGATCTTCGAGGGACGGCGTCGATGGCGTCGACTACTCTCAAACAAAAAACGTGCCAGATCGAATGCTCGATAATCCGCAGCGATAACAGTCGATTGTGCCGGAGGCCCCGCCCGCCGCGGTACCGGATGCGCCCACAAATCCAGCGAGACGCCCAGTCTTTGTGCGACGCACAAGAAATGGGCAGGAATCGGCGACTCCGGCAACGGTAGTCGCGCACGTCGTTGGCGCCGGTGCAGCGCACGGACCGACGATCGCCCTGGCGGGGTTTCGCTGCTGGATAGTCAGCCCGTTTGCATCGGATGCCGTGCCGGGCGAGGACCTTCGCCGCGGTCGCACGGCTTGGCACGTGGATTGCTTTGTATTTGATCACTCAGTCAACGACGACTGCGGTTCGCCGAAATGTTGGAGCCTCCAGGGGCCGAAACGCGGGGAAAGCTTTACCGCTTCGCCGGATCCTCGGCGCAGTCGTCGTGACGCGATTCCACGCGACATCTCGAATCCCTTGGATCCGCTCGTTCTCGGCTCGCCGGTACGTGCGGAAGGACGGCCCCGACAACGGCGCTGCCCGAACGAACGTACCTTCATTCATACGATCAAAGGAACCATTGATGTCGTATCTCGCGCCTTCGGAATTCGTCACCAAGATGGTGGATGCGGGCGAGTCCAAGATCTTAATGTCCACCCGGGATACCATTATCCGCGCCTACATGGCCGGCGCCATCCTGGCGCTCGCGGCCTGGTTCGCCGTCACGATCAACGTCAACACGGGCCAGCCGCTCATCGGCGCGCTGCTGTTCCCTGTCGGATTCTCGATGCTCTATTTGCTGGGCTTCGACCTTCTGACCGGCGTATTCGTGCTGGCGCCTCTGGCGCTGATCGACAAGCGCCCGGGCGTCACCATCGGCGGCGTATTGCGGAACTGGGGTCTCGTCTTCATCGGCAATTTCGGAGGCGCCCTTACGGTGGCCTTTATGATGGCCTTCGTCACGACGTTCGGCTTCACGCAGGCGCCCGACAAGGTTGGCGCGGCGATCGGCAACATCGGCGAAGGCCGGACGCTCGGCTATGCCGCACACGGCGCAGCCGGCATGGCGACGCTGTTCATGCGCGGGATGCTCTGCAACTGGATGGTCTCGACCGGCGTCGTCGGCGCCATGATCTCCACGTCCGTTCCCGGCAAGGTTATCGCGATGTGGATGCCGATCCTGGTGTTCTTCTACATGGTGTTCGAGCATTCCGTCGTGAACATGTTCCTGTTTCCGTCGGGCCTGATGCTGCACGCCAAGTTCTCAATCATGGACTATTTGATCTGGAACGAGATTCCGACCGTGCTCGGCAACCTCGTGGGCGGCCTCGCCTTCACCGGCATGACCCTCTACGCCACGCACGTCATGACCCAACCGAAGCGGCAGATCGACAAGGTTGCGAAGCCCCGCGTCGCGGCCTGATCGAATACGTCTCGACAGGGGAGCCTCGCCCAAGCAGGGTGAGGCTCCCTTCTCCTGGTGATGACGATGTCTCGCGGACTCCTGATCTCGGTCGGCCAGCACTCGGACAAGGGTCGCAAGCCCGTCAACCAGGATTTCCACGGCGTCCTCATTCCCGAGGAGCCGCTGCTCAGCCTGAAGGGCATCTCTGCCGTCCTCGCCGACGGCATCTCCAGCAGCACGGTGAGCCAGATCGCCAGCGAGTCTGCGGTCAAGAGCTTCCTGATGGACTATTACTGCACGTCGGAATCCTGGACGGTGAAGACCTCCGCCCGCCGCGTGCTTGACGCGACCAATTCCTGGCTGCATGCGCAAACGCGCAAGAGCCAATATGCCTATGACCGCGACAAGGGCTATGTCTGCACTCTCAGCGCCATGGTCATCAAGGCGACCACCGCGCACATCTTCCATGTCGGCGACTGCCGCATCTACCGCGTCGCCGGCAGGACGCTGGAGCAGCTGACCGAAGATCACCGCATCATCGTGTCGTCGGAGCAAACCTATCTCGGCCGCGCGCTCGGCATCAATCCGCAGCTCGAGATCGACTACCAGGCGTTCGAGGTCGAGGCCGGCGACACCTTCCTGCTGGCAACCGATGGTGCCTACGAGTTCGTCGACGCGCGCTTCATCACGAGCGCGGTGAACGAGCACGCCGGTGAGTTCGACGGAGCGGCAAAGGCAATCGTCGAGGAAGCCTATCGGCGCGGCAGTGACGACAACATCACCGTCCAGATCCTGCGCATCGACGCGGTGCCGCAGCGCGAGCCGGCTGGCATCTTCAATCAGACGTCACAATTGCCGCTGCCTCCGCTGCCGGAGCCGCGGGCGCTGTTCGACGGCTACCGGATTATCAGGGAAATCCACGGCAGCAGCCGCAGCCACATCTATCTCGCCGTCGACGTCGAGACCGAGCAGCCGGTGGCGCTCAAGCTGCCGTCGGTCGATTTGCGCGACAATGCCGCCTATCTCAAGCGTTTCCTGATGGAGGAGTGGATCGCACGCCGGATCGACAGCCCGCACGTGCTGAAGCCGTTGTCACAGTCCAGGCGGCGCAGCTATCTTTACGTCGCGACCGAGTTCGTCGAAGGGCAGACCTTGAAGCAGTGGATGACCGACAATCCGCGCCCCGATCTCGAGACCGTCCGCGGCCTCATCGAGCAGATTGCCGCGGGCCTGCGCGCCTTCCACCGCATGGAGATGCTGCATCAGGATCTCAGGCCCGACAACATCCTGATCGACAAGACCGGCACCGCGAAGATCATCGACTTCGGATCGGTCAGGGTGGCCGGCGTCGCGGAAGCGGCGCCCCCGGACGAGGCTGACGAAATCCTCGGCACGGTCCAGTACACGGCGCCGGAGTATTTTCTCGGGCAAGGCGGCTCACCGCGCTCCGACATGTTCTCGCTGGCAGTGATCTGCTACCAGATGCTGACGGGAAAGCTTCCCTACGGCGCCCAGATTGCCAGGATCCGGCGCAAGGCGGACGTGCGGAGGCTCAAATATCGTGCCGCGGACGACGACCGGAACGTGCCGGCCTGGATCGACGGCGCGCTCCGCCGCGCGCTCCATCCCGATCCCACCAAGCGGCACGAGGATCTCTCCGAATTCGTCTTCGAGCTTCGCACGCCCAATCCTGCCTATCTCGACACGCGGATCACACCGCTATTGGAGCGCAGCCCGCTGATGTTCTGGAAGCTGACGACAGCGGCGCTCGCCTGCGCGGTCGTCGTGCTGCTGGCGCTGCTGCACGCACGCTGATCAAGGCTGCCCGCTCGCCACCTGAGCAACGGCGAGCGATGCAGCCAGGCGCTGGCAAGCCCTCAGGCGGTGGCCGTGATCTCCGCGACGAAGTCGCGATAAGAGCGCAAGGGACGGCCGAGGATATCGGTCAGGCGCTTGACGTCGCCGGCCTCCGGGATCATTCCCTCCGTAAGGAAGCGCTCGCTCATCACCCGCATGTCGAAAGCCATCCAGCCGGGCATGAACTGCCTGAGGTTCTTCTCGAATCCCGCGGTGTCGTCGCCGCCATAGGCGATCGCGCGCCCGAGCACGTCCGACCAGATTGCCGCAGCCTCCGCGCCAGTCAGTGTATCGGGACCAACGAGATTGATGCGATCGAGCGGAAGCGGCGTGGCGGATGTCTCGCGGCGGATCAATTCGATCGCCGCGATCTCGCCGATATCGCGCGCGTCGATCATCGCCAGTCCCTTGCTGCCGATCGGCATGGGATACACGCCGTATCCGGTCACCGCATCCTTGATCATGAGCTCGTTGTTCATGAAGTACGCGGGGCGCAGAATGGTGGCGTTGAACCCCATCTGCTCGATCATGCGCTCGACGCCGAACTTGCCGGCGAAGTGCGGCACGTTGACGTAGCGGTCGCTGTGGATCACCGACAGATAGACGAACCGCTCGATGCCGGCCTCTCTTGCCAAGTTGAGCGCAGTGAGCGCCTGGGTGAATTCATCCGGCACCACGGCGTTGAGGAGAAACAGGGTCGAGACGCCTGAGAACGCACTGCGCAGGGAATCGACGTCCAGCAAGTCGCCCTGAGCGACGGCGACCCCAGCGGGGACGTTTGCCTTGGCGGGATCTCGGGCGAGCGCGCGCACATCCGCGCCGCGCTTGACGAGTTGTTCGACGACTTGGCGGCCGATGGTCCCGGTTGCGCCGGTAACGAGGATGGTCATGGGATCTCTCCGGTTTGGGTCAGAAGACATCCCGGAAATTAATGATCCACAGACGGTCCGATAGACGCTATATTTGGACAGACCGTCTCACTGGTGGAACAGATGGATTTGATTGCCTTAGCCGATTTCAACCTTGTCGCCCGCCACGGAGGGTTCGGAAAGGCCGCGCGTGCAACGGGACGTCCGAAAGCGACCTTGTCCCGGCGCGTGTCCGAACTCGAAAGCAGCCTCGATCTGCGTCTCTTCGAGCGCGGAGGACGCGATCTCAAGCTCACTCAGGAAGGACGAGCGCTCCATGAGCGAACGGGAGCACTCCTCACCGAGCTCGACGAGACGGCGGCGGCGATCGCCTCGGGCGGGGACAAGCCAAAGGGCAAGTTGCGGATCAACGCTCCCCTGCTCTTTTCGCAAAGTGCCATGGGCCGGCTCGCGGCCGGCTTCGCGCTTCTGCATCCGCAGGTCCGGCTCGAGGTTACGACGGATGATCGCCACGTCGATATGATCGAGGAGGGTTTTGATCTCGTGATCCGGGTCAATCCCGATCCGGATGAAGGCCTCGTCGGCCGCATCTTCCTGCGCGACCGACTGGTGGTCGTGGCCGGCCCCAACCTGAAACGACCAAAGGGTGATCTGGCCGTTCCAGCCGTGGTGCGCGGAAATGATGAGACCGCAGCCTGGGACATCAGGCGACCAGCCGGCACCTCGCGCATTGCCGTCGACCCGGTGCTTCGCCTGTCATCGCTGATGATGGTCCGCGACGCGGTTCGAGCCGGCGTCGGCGCTGCGCGGCTGCCTCTGTCGTTGGTCAGTCATGATCTGGCTGCTGGCACACTGGTACGCTGGGGCGACGTCGAGGGACCCGACATCGCCCTGTGGACACTCCATCCCTCCCGGCGATTGCTCAGTGCGCGCGTCTCCGCCTTCCTCGATTATCTGAAGGAAGCCTTTCCGAAGGGAACGCCCGACGAATTGGCAGCCTATATCGGGGTATGAATTCGAGCCCTCACGCGGGCTCTGCCGTCTTCGTCCCCAGCGGCGTCGGCGCCATGCCACTCCCGGGCTTGAGGTGGAATTCGTAAGTCATCAAATGCCACTGACCGTTCGCCTTGGTGCCGTCGGGCATCGCGGGATCGGTGCGCGGCTCGACCTTGGCGACGAGATCATCCTTGACCCCGAACACGACGTCGGAATCCAGATATTTGTCGCCGTCCATGAAGACGTGCGTGATCAGCGGCTCGTATCCCTTCGCGTTGACCAGGAAGTGCACATGCGCCGGGCGCATCGGATGACGCTTGGTCTGCACGATCATCTCGCCGACGGGACCATCGGTCGGGATCGGATAGCTGCACGGCAAAATGGTACGGAAAAAGAAGCGGCCGTCGCTATCGGTGATGAAGCGCGCGCGCGCCGAGGCGCCGACCTCGTCATAATTCGGCTTCTGTGAATCGTAGAAGCCGTCGTCGTCGGCATGCCAGACGTCGACGGGGACATTGGCCAGCGGCTTGCCCTTGAGGTCGGTGACACGGCTCTGCACGAACATCCGCTCGCCGGTTTGATTGTTCGGCGAGATGTCGGTGCCGTGCGCGGTCACCTTGTGCTCGCCGACATAGAAGGGGCCGAGCACGGTGGTCTGGGTGGCACCGTCTCGGTCGCGATGGTTGACCGCGTCAACAAGCATCGAGACGCCGAGCACGTCGGACAGCAGGATGAACTCCTGGCGGGTATCGGTGCATTTCTGCCCGGTGCGGGTCAGGAAATCGATGGCGTAGTCCCATTCTTCGAAGGTCAGGCCCGTCTTGCTCACGTAATCGTGCAGCGACTTCACCAATTCCTGGAGCAGGAATTTCGCGCGCGGATTGGGGGTGCTGTCGAAGCTCTTGACGACGGCTTCAGTGAGATCAGTCTCGTTGAACTGGGTCATGATGCATTTGCCCTGCGTTTTCTCATTGGCCTTGGAGGCCTTGGCGCTCCCTGGAGGCGTTCCAGGGAGCAGCCTACACCAGCCGGCCTGCCCGCGTTAAGCGCGAGTGGCTTGGAATGGGGCCGTCATTTGGCTATCAACGGACCGACAAAACTGCCCGGAGGAACTGATGCTCGCGCCCACCCCCGCCTCGCCCGAATCCGTCGGCATGTCCAAGGCCGCGCTCGACCGTGTCGATGCGCATCTGAAGAACCGGTACATCGATGCCGGCCGCTTCCCGGGCACGCATCTTCTGGTCTACCGCCGCGGCAAGGTCGCGCACAGCTCGGTTCAGGGCTTTGCCGACGTCGAGCGCAAGCTGCCGGTCAAGGACGACACCATCTATCGCATCTATTCGATGACCAAGCCGCTCACCAGCGTCGCCTTCATGATGCTGGTCGAACAAGGCCTCGTCGCGATCGACGAGCCCGTCGCCAAATACATCCCGGAATGGAAGGATCTCGGCGTCTTCGTCGCCGGCACTTCTCCGGCCTTCCTGACCCGGCCGCCATCCCGGCCAATGCTGATCGTCGACCTCCTGCGCCACACGGCCGGCCTCACCTACGGTTTTCAGCAGCGCTCCAACGTGGATGCCGCCTATCGCACAGAAAAGATCGGCGAGGTCGAGAAGGCCGGCACGCTCCAGACCATGATCGAGGCGCTGGCCAAGATCCCGCTGGAATTCTCCCCTGGCGAAGCCTGGAACTATTCGGTCGCGACCGACGTGCTCGGATATCTCGTCGGCAAGATCTCGGGCATGCCATTCGAGCAGTTCCTTAAATCACGCATCCTCGATCCGCTCGGCATGACCGACACCGATTTCCACGTGCCGGCCTCCAAGGCGCACCGCTTCGCGGCCTGCTATTCCGCCGATCCCGGCGGGGGCATGACCTTCCATGCCGGACAGCGCCGCGAAGGGCTGACACTGCAGGACGATCCGACGACGAGCTCGTTCCTCACCCCGCCCTCGTTCATTTCCGGCGGCGGCGGCCTGTGCTCGACGGTCGCCGACTATCTCACGTTCTGCCGCGCGCTGCTCAACGGCGGCGAGCTCGGCGGCGTCAGGCTGATCGGGCCGAAGACGCTGGCGCTGATGACGAGCAACCACATTCCGGGCGGTCGCACCCTGCCGGAAGTATCGCGCTCGCTGTTCTCGGAAGCGGCCTATAACGGCATCGGTTTTGGTCTCGGCTTCGCCGTCACCATGCGCCCCGCAGAGACGCTGATCGCCGGCAGCCCCGGCGAATACAATTGGGGCGGCGCGGCCACCACCTCGTTCTGGATCGATCCGGCCGAGGAGCTGATTGCGATCTTCATGACGCAGGTGCTGCCGTCGAGCGCCTATCCGCTGCGCCGCGAGCTGCGCAGCATGGTCTATGCGGCGATCACCGAGAACAATTTGTAGCAGTCGCCTCGATCCCGCGGCCGTCGTTCGCGGGATCACACTCCCGGACGCTCACTCGCCGTTGCTCATTTGAGCATTTCCGGCACGATCAGACGCGGCAGGAACAGCGATACGCTTGGCCAGACGATGACCGCCGCCAGCACGAGCAGCATCGGAATCAGCATGATGACCGTATCCTTCAGCGCATAACGGAGCCGCACCCCGGCAATCGAACAGGCGATCATCAGACAGAGACCGTAAGGCGGCGTCACCAGTCCAAAGGCCAGCGACACGATGGAAATGATCGCGAACTGGACCGGATGGAGGTCGACCGACCTGGCGAGCGGCTCCAGTACGGTGCCGACGATGATGATGGCCGGGATGGCGTCGAGGAAGCAGCCGACCACCAGGAAGCAGAAGGCGATGAAGAAGCCGGCCGTCACCGCGCCCATGCCCCATGTCGACACGTTGGCCAGCAGCTCCTGTGGGATCTTGTAGTAGGCGAGCAGCCAGCCGAACGCACTGGCGGTGCCGACACAGAACAGCGCCACGCCGGCGAGACGCCCGGTGTCGAGCAAGGCCTTGTACAATTCGCGTATCCCCGTCTCGCGATAGAAGAACGCCGAGAGCACCACGGAATAAAGCACCGCGACGCAGGCGGATTCGGTCGCGGTGAACCATCCCAGCAGAATGCCGCCGACGATGATGAAGGGTGTCATCAGCGCCGGTATCGACCGCCAGATGGCGCATCGCATCTCGACCCAGCTTGCCTTCGGATAGGTCGGGTAGCCGCGGCGCACGGCGTAGATGTGCACCGTCGCCATCTGCGCCCCCGCGATCAGCAGACCCGGCACAATGCCGGCCAGATACATCGCCGCAATCGAGGTCGAGATCAGTCCGCCCCACACGATCATGAGGATCGACGGCGGGATGATGACCGCCAGGACCGCCGACACCGCCGTGATGGCAATGGAGAACGAGAGATCGTAGCCCTCCCTGGTCTGCGCATCGATGAAGATCTTGGACTGGCTCGCCGCATCGGCGGTGGAGGAGCCGGAGATGCCTGCAAAGAACACCGACAGCACGACATTGATCTGCGCCAGCGATCCGGGCCAGTGCCCGACCATCGAGCGCGACAGCGCCACCAAGCGATCGGTGATACCGCCGATGCTCATCAGGTTCGCCGTCAGCAGGAAGAACGGCACCGCCAGCAGGATGAAGGAATTGTACGCATTGAACGTCTCCTGCGCGAGCGTCATCAACGACAGGTGCGGCTCGATCAGCAGGATCGGCACGCAGGCAAGACCGAGCGCGAAAGCGACCGGCACGCGCACGATCAGCAGGCCGACGAAGACCCCGAACAGCACCATCGCTGCCTGTCCGGCAGAGAGTACGTTGCCGCTCATCGCTCTGCCCCAAACAGAATGCGCATTTCATCGACAATCTGCTCACCCGCGAAGACGATCCATGTCACGCCGGCGACAGGCCAGGCGACGTGAATCAGCCAGAGAGGCAGATCCGCCAGTTCCGACGTCCTGTTCCAGGCAAAGCGTGTGAACTCGATTCCGGCCGACACGAACACCAGCGCCAGCGCCAGCACGCCGACACGCGCGAGGATCCGGACCGCGGCCTCCGACCGCCGCGACAGGTCGGGCCACACGTCGACTTCGAAATGCTGCGCCTCCCGCACGCCCACCATGGCCCCGATCATGATCGTCCAGATGAACAGGAACCGCGCCATTTCTTCCGTCCAGATGTAGGACGGAATGAACGGCGTATAGCGTGACACGATTTGCAGCGTGACCGGAATGACCAGGATGCCGACGCAGGCGGCCAGCAGGAATTCGAGCAATTTGGCATAGGCGGCCGATATGCGACGCCACAGCGACGGCGCGGACGAAACGGGCATTTCAGACATTGGGGCTCCGTGCGGCAGAACATCCGCCACGTCCGGGCAAGAAGCGGGGCTTGCCCGGAGTTGCTGTCGGCGGACGCAAAGGCCTCAGACGACGTTGATCTTCTCGAAAATGCCCTCCGCGCCGATTTCCTTGGCGTAGGTGGCCATCACGGGGTCGGCGAGCTTCTTCATGGCGTCCCGCTCCTCGAAGGGAACGCGCTTGAGCTTGCCGGCCTTCTCGAGCGTATCGAGCTTGACGACCTCTTCGCTCGACTCGAGCTGACGGCCGTAGTCGCCGGCCTCCTTGCCGGCCTTCATGATCGCGTCCTGCAGCTCCTTCGGCAAGGTCTTCAGCGTCTTCACCGAGAAGCAGATCGGCCGGATCGACACGGCGTGCTGGGTCAGGTTGAGATGCGGGGCCACTTCGTAGAACTTCATCGCTTCGACGCCGGCCGCCTCGTTTTCGCCGGCCGAAATCACGCCGTTCTGGATCGCGTTGTAGATTTCGTTATAGGCAATCACCGTCGGGCTCATGCCGACCGCCGCAAAAGTCTTCGACCAGATCGGCGCGCCCTGCACCCGAACCTTGAGACCCTTGAGATCGGCGAGATTCTTGAGCGGCTTGTTGGCGAAGATGTTGCGGATGCCACCGCCGGAATAACCGATCAGGACGACCTCGGCTTTTGCCGCGACTTCGTCGGCGATCGGCGCCAGGATATTGGCCTCGACGACCTTGTTCATATGCTCGATGCCCTTGAACACGAAGGGTGCGTCGATGAACGGGGCCGCCTTTGCGAAGGTCGACATATGGGCCGGCGAGACGATGCCGTAATCGACCGCCTTGCCCTGCGACATGTATTCGAAATACTGCTTCTCGAGGCCGAGCGATGAGTTCCTGTGCAGGGTGAAGTTGACGGGCTTGCCGTAATACTTCTTCACCAGTTCCTCGAACCGGAGCAGTGCCCGATTGAAGGCGTGGTCGTCGTTGAACTGCACGGCTCCGTTGAGCGTGATCGGCGCTTGCGCCCTGAGGATCGAGGGCATGCCGATCGCAGCCGCTGCAGTGGTCGCGCCGAACCCAGCGAGAAATGATCTTCGCTTCATCGTCCCCTCCCTTTGATGCCCCGGCCCTGTCGTCGGGCCGTGAGCGCAGCCGGTATGCGGCTTGCGAGAGGCAAGCGTATGAAAATCCGCGGCGGGACGGAAGCCGGATTCGGATGCGCGGTCCGGCAATGATGAGCCCGCCGCTGATACAGTTCGACGCAGGACCCGCGCTCATGCCATCTGCTGCACCGCAACCTTCACCTCATCACTCTCCCGGAGCGCCGATCCATGACCAATTGTGCCGTGGCACAATGGAGCCGCTGCTCTATGCTTCGTTTGTCCGGCGCCGTCGCGTCGGCGCCGGGAAGTTCACGTTTGTCAAAGCTCACCCTGCCGGTCCGCCTCGCTCTTCTGGTCACGGGAACGATGTTGCCGCTGATCGTCTTCGCGGTTGGCATTGTCTTCTACAACTACAAGCAGGACCGGAGCGACGCGACCCGCCGCGTGCTGGAGAACGTGCGCAGCATGCGCCTCGTGCTGGACTCCGAGGTACAGCGGATGACCGGCGGCCTGCAGGTGCTCGCGTTGACCAATGCGCTGCGCAACGACGACTTCCAAAACTTCTGCCGCATCGCGCTCGGTTTCGTCGAGCAATATGGCAAAGGCGGCCTGGTGCTGATCTCCGATCGCGAGGGTCGGCTGTTGTTCTCTTCCGCAACGGAAGACACCGCAAGCCTGCCGCCACGCGGCAATCTCGAGACAATCGAAAGAGTATTTGCAAGGAAAACGCCGCAATATTCCGACCTGTTCATCGGCGCGATCAACGGCCGGCAGGAGCTCACCGTCGAGGTTCCGGTATTTCGCGACGGCGAGGTGATCTACGACCTCTGTTTCAGCCCGCCGATCAGCATCTTTCAGGGGCTTGTCGAGAAGCAACGCCCGGACCAAGTCTGGACTGTATCCCTGCTCGACACCAAGAGCGTCGTCTTCGCGCGCGTACCGAACCCGAGCGAGATGATCGGCAAGCGGGCCTCCGGCGTACTCAAGGATGCAATGACTCGCACGTCAGAAGCCGCCCTTTCGAGCGTCTCGCTCGACGGGGTGGCGCTGTCCTCTGCCTTTACCAGGTCGAGCCTGACGGGCTGGACGGTCGTGGCCGGCGTCCCCGAGAGCTCGCTGATCGCGCCGCTCTGGCGCAACATCGCGATCACGAGCCTAATCGGCGGCATCCTGCTGCTGACCGGCCTCACCTTCGCGGTCAGGATGGCGACCACGATCGCGCGCGGCGAGATGCTGCACAATCTCTTGATCGACGAACTCAACCACCGGGTCAAGAATACGCTGGCCTTGATGCAGGCGATCGCTGTGCAGACCTTCCGCAGTGCCAGCCGGGACGAACGGATGAAGTTCGAGGGGCGGCTCGGCGCACTGGCCGAAGCGCATAATCTGCTGAGCCAGGAGAAATGGGCGGGCTCCGAGCTGCGGGAGGTGATCGCCCGCGCGCTGCAGCCGTTCCTGATGAACGGTCCCGACCGCATCCGCATGGCCGGACCCGCCGTGCCATTGTCGCCGCGACTCGCCGTGGTGCTGTCGATGATCGTGCACGAGATCGCCACCAACGCAGCGAAATATGGTGCGCTGTCCAACGAGACCGGGCGGGTGACGCTGGATTGGGAGATCATCGCCGATGCCCCGAAACCGCGGCTGCGCCTGGTCTGGACCGAGACCGGCGGACCGCCGGTGACGGCACCGGTGCAGCGCGGCTTCGGCTCGCGCCTGATCGAGCGCAGCGCCCGCGACCAGCTCGGCGGCGAGGCCACCGTCGACTTCCTGCCGCGCGGCGTGGTCTGCACCGTGGTCTGCGCGCTGGACGAGACGCGGTGAACGGGACGCGCCCTACCCGATGGTCTGCAGCGCCGGGAACGTCTCCAGCAGCCAGATGCTCACATTCGAGACTGCGCCGGTGAGAAAGCCGATGCCGGTGATCACCATCAGGACGCCCATGGCGCGCTCGACATTGACGAGATGGCCCTTCATGCGCGCGAAAAGCGCGGAGAACTGCTCGATCATCAAAGCAGCGATCAGGAAGGGAATGCCGAGACCGGCGGAATAGACCGCGAGCAGACCTGCGCCCTTCGTCACCGTGGTCTCAGCGGCGGCGATCGACAGGATCGCGGCGAGGATCGGGCCGATGCAGGGCGTCCAGCCGAACGCGAAAGCGAGCCCCATGATATAGGCGCCCCAGAGACCGACCGGCTTCGGGATCGGCAGCCGTCCCTCGCGCATCAACAGGCCGATGCGCGTCAGGCCCAGGAAGTGCAGGCCCATGATGATGATGACGATGCCGGCGAGGATCGAAAGCTCCGCCGACCATGCACGAATCAGCCCGCCGACCAGCGAGGCGCTGGCGCCGAGCGCGACGAACACCGTGGAGAAGCCGAGCACGAACAGCAGCGCCGACATCATGATCGCGCGCTTGGAGGCCGAGGCCGGCTCGTCGCTCTCGACGTGCTCGATCGTGGCGCCCGTCAGATAGATCAGATAGGGCGGGACCAGGGGCAGGACGCAAGGCGAGAGGAAGCTGACGAGGCCGGCAATCAGCGCCGCCGGGATCGAAACATTTTGCATGATGCCGTCTGAGCCATCTCAGGCGCCGGTGAAGCGCGCCGGGAATGCGCGCGGCCCGAAGCCGAACCGGCTCTGGTGTAACCGATGCCGGAGAATGCGCAACAGAGGCGCACGAAACCAGGGCTCCTCCCGATGCCGCCTGCGATCACAGATGCGGCATCGGGACGCGCACAAACCTCGCCAAAAAGCGAGATTCGGCGGCGCGGCTACTTCACCACGCGGAGCAGCGGACGCCGGGGCTGGTCCTGCGTCTGCTTGGAAGGGGACGGCGGCACGCTCGCGGCGCTCCGCAGCATTTCGTCGCACAGTGCCTTGAGATCGGCACTGTCAATTCCTTTGAGCTTCATCCTGACGTCGAGGATGACAATGGAGAGCAGCTCGGCCGACTCACGGCTGTCGCACGCGTTGAGAACCCTGCGGCACCCCTCGAGCGTTTCCAGCACCGACTGCAACTGTTCGTCTGAATGCGACACCGGCGTTCTTTCCGTTAATTCGGCCTGCGGGACGTGATTGGGACGATCTCTTCGGCCCCCATGGAGCTCTGAGGATACCATGAGGCCACTGCGCCTCCGAACCTGATTCCAGCGCGTTTCTGCTGTGGAACCGCGACTTCAGCCAACATTGCCGCGCAACGCCGGCGGCTGTTTTCGAAGCCGTCCTCAAGCGAACGCGTGGCGCATTGTGATGGATCCATCGCGAGACCTGATGCCGGCTCGCGCGCAACGACATTCATTGCGGCCAGCGCCTGCAATCCCGCAGCCATTTCACGGCTCGCAACGGAACTCACGCTACAACCCCTCTTGCGGGCGAATAATCCACCCGATTCCCCAGCCCATGGCAGCATCTAAATACCACCCACAAGGTAGTAAGGATGATGGTTCAAAACTCATCATCCCCCAACCCGCAGTGGTTGTAGTTTGCGCCAGATTCTGCCAGTTTAGCGACCCGAAGGGACTTGTATGCACTCCTTGGCGGAAAGGGGCGTTCCTCTGGCGGAACGCCCAAAGACAAATCTCAGCGGCCTCTCAGATTGGGATGCCGCCCGTATATTCCTCGAAGTCGTCCGATGCGGAAGTTTCCGGTCGGCGGCCGAGCGCTTGTCGCTGTCGATCAACGCCGTGCGCCGGCGAATCGACGATTTCGAGCGCCAGACCGGCACCACACTGTTCACCCGCGACGTCCACGGCACCCATCTGACCGATGAAGGCGCGCTGGTGGTCTCCGCCGTCGAGCGCATGGAGGCCGCCACCTTCGATGTGCTGCGCGCCAGCGATTCGATGGCCAACGCCCTGTCCGGCGAGGTGCGGGTCGCCGTCACCGAGGGGCTCGGCACGTTCTGGCTCGCCCCGCGCCTGGTTGAATTCCAGCAGGCCTATCCGAAGATCCTGGTCGACCTGCATTGCGCAATGCGCTCGGCCGACGTCTCGCGCCACGAGGCCGACGTCGCGATCCATCTGTTGCGTCCCTCGGCGCTCGACATCAAGCTGGTGCGGCTCGGCCGCATGCATCTGATGTTCTGGGCCTCGGAGAAATACATCGAGAAGCATGGCGCGCCGCGCACGGCGGCGGAATTGATCAAGCATCGCCTGGTGCTGCAATTCGCCGATCAGCTCGCCGCCAAGGAAACCTTCGAGAGCTTCTTTCCCGGCGTATCGGAACGTGACCTTCTGGTCATGAAGACCAACGTCTCAAGCGCCAACTACTGGGCGGTTGCGAATGGCGCCGGCATCGGCGTCTTCCCAAGCTACGCCATCGCGCTTGGCGGGAAGTTGATTCCACTGGAGGTCGAGTTGAACCGACCGCTGGATATCTGGTTGTCCTACCATCCCGGTAGCGGCCGTATTCCGCGCGTGCGGCACATGATTGATTGGCTGATCGAAGCTTTCAGTCCGGCCCGCTTCCCGTGGTTTAAGGAAGAGTTCGTGCACCCGCATGAATTCAAGGACTCGTATATGGGCGAACCCCTGACCCAGCTCTTCGGGGGATTTTCAACCGAAGAACAAAGGTGAAAACGAAGATGAAAGCAGCGGCGAAAAGAATGAAGCAGCGCAGTGCCGGCAAGCCGGACATCGAGCTGGGCAAACGGATCCGTCTGCGGCGTGTCGAGATGAAGATCTCGCAGGCCGAACTCGGCGAGAAGCTCGGCGTCAGTTTCCAGCAGGTCCAGAAATACGAGAAGGGCGTCAATCGCGTCGGCGCGGCTCGGCTTCAGCAGATCGCCACCGCTCTCGATGTGCCCGTGACCTTCTTCTACGACGGCGACAACAAGGCCCGCGAAGTCGAGAGCCTCCTGTTCCTTGATAGCGCGTTCAGCCTCCGCCTGCTGCGCGCCTACAGCAAGATCAAGGACCAGACGGTGCAACGTCAGCTCGTCTCGCTGATGGAATCGATCGCGGCGAACGAAGCCTGAGGTCGGTCGACGGTCTGTCTTTACGACCGACCTTCAATCCGCCGCGCCACGGGGGCGCGGCCGGATTGACGAGACCCGGATTGCATGTTCTTGCGTCCGTCCTCGCCCGCGCGCTTTCCGCGTGCGACCTTTGCTTGTAGGGGCGGTCCGACCGCCCCTTTTTGTTGCCATTGGTTCCCGTCTTGCGAACGTCCCGGCACGGCCGCCATGCAATAGCGGCACAGGCGGATGCAAGCCACCTCGCCTGCCGCCGTTGACCGCGGTAACGCCCCCGCCGCACATTGCACCTTGCCAAACGACAAGCGAGCGCGCGATGCCCGACATTTCCAGCACGATCGAAACACCTTACGCCGACGGCAGGATCCTCAAGCACGCAGCCAATGGCGTCGGCGTGATCACCTTCAACAATCCCGACAGGCGCAACGCAATGTCGCTGGAGATGTGGGAGGGATTTGGCGAGGCGCTGACGGCCCTGCGCGATGACGAGACGGTGCGCGTCGTGATCCTGCGCGGTGCCGGCGGCAAGGCGTTCGTCTCCGGGGCCGACATCAGCCAGTTCGAGAAGACGCGCCATAACGCGGCGGCGTCTGAGGAATATGCCAGGCGCAGCGCCGCCCAGCGCGCGATGCTGGCCGACTATCCCAAGCCGACCATCGCCTGCATCGACGGCTATTGCCTCGGCGGCGGCATGCAGGTTGCCATGCTTGCTGACATCCGCCTCGCCTCGCATGGCAGCCAGTTCGGCATTCCCGCCGCAAAGCTCGGCATCGCCTATGGCTATGACGGCTTGAAGCATCTGGTGTCGCTCGTCGGCCCGTCCTGGGCGCGGCTTCTGATGTACACGGGCATGCGCATCGATTCCGCTGAAGCGCTGCGCATCGGCCTCGTCGAGCGCGTGTTCCCGGTCGATGAGCTCTGGGGCGAGACGATGACGATCGCCCAGACCATCTCCGAGAATGCCCCGCTCGCAATCAAGGCCGCCAAGATCACCATCGCGCAGGTACTGAAGGACGAGAGCCGGCGCGACATGGAGGCGATCAAGGCGATCGGCAATGCCTGCATGGACAGCGCCGATTTCCGCGAAGGTCGGCAAGCCTTCATGGAGAAACGCAGACCCAATTTCCAGGGGCGCTGAATCTGAACCTTCATTCAGGAAGATTAAATCCGCGTGCGGCCGCAACTAGATAGCAACCAGTTGATCCGCCGCAGGTTCTCTCGCCACCAACGAGGAAGATTGCGATGAAACTTAAGTTTGCTGTTCTCGGCCTGGCTGCCTTGGGCGGTGCGGCGCTCGCTTCGGGCTCGGCGCTCGCGGCAATGCCGAACGGCATTCCGCAGGCGGACCAGATTGCAAAGGGCCCGGCTGCTGACGTGGATCAGGTGCGCTGGGTCTGCAACCCCTGGGGCCGCTGCTTCTGGCGCCCGAACTATTATGGCGCCTACGGCTATTATGGCGGCCCGCGACGTTTCTACGGCCCGCGTCCGTGGGGCTGGGGTCACCGCCATCACCATTGGCGCCGCTGGTGAACACAAAGGGGCCTGCGGGCCCCTTTTCTTTGACTACAGCGCCGCAAGCACCGCCTTGGTGATATCCGCCGTGCCGTTGCTGCCGCCGAACTCCATCGGCTTGATGCCGCCGGCATAGACCTGATCCACCGCACGCTCGATCGTCTCGCCGGCCTCCGCCGCGCTCTCGACGCCGTGCTTGTCGGCGAGCCAATCCAGCATCATCGCCGCCGACAGGATCATGCCGGTCGGATTGGCCTTGCCCTGCCCCATGATGTCAGGCGCGGTGCCGTGGCAGGGCTGGAACACGGCGTATTTGTCGCCGATGTCGGCCGACGGCGCCATGCCGAGGCCACCAATCAGGCTCGCGGTGATGTCGGAGACGATGTCGCCGAACATGTTCTCCATCACCATCACGTCGAAATCCCAGGGACGCTTGACCAGCATGGCCGAGCAGGCGTCGACATAGAGCCGATCGGTCTTCACGGTGGGATGCTTCTTCTCGATCTCATCGAAAATGCCGCGGAAGAACGCAAACGCCTTGAACACATTCGCCTTGTCGACGCAGGTGAGCGCGCCCGGCTTGCCGCGCGCCTTGCGCCGCTCGGCGAGGCGAAACGAAAATTCGAACAGGCGCTCGGAGGTCCTGCGCGTAATCACCATGGTCTCGCGCGCATCCTCGTGGGTGACGACGCCCTTGCCCATCGAGGCGAACAGGCCTTCGGTCGATTCCCGGATCACGACGAGATCAATGCCGCGCCGGTCGGCACCGACGATCGGGCTCGGCACGCCCGGAATGAGCCGCGCGGGTCGCACGCCGGCATAGAGATCGAAGATGAAACGCAGCTCGATCTGCGGTGCGATCTCGGTATTGTCGGGGTAGCGCACCGACGGCAGGCCGCAGGCCCCGAGCAGGATGGCATCGGCCTCCTCGCACAGCTTGATGGTCGAGTCAGGCATCGATTTGCCGGTGGCGAGATAATTGTTGGCGCCGGCCGGCGCCTCGGTGAAGCGGAAGCGCAGATCCGATTTCTGCTCGATCTTGCGCAGCACCTCGACGGCCGGCGCCATGACTTCGGGACCGATGCCGTCACCGGCGAGCACGGCAATGTGGAAGGCGTTGTTTGCGGACATGGGCGGCCTCGAGGAAGGGGTTAGTCGTCATTGCGAGGAACTCGCGACAAGATTGCGTAGCAATCTTGCGCTGATGCGACGAAGCAATCCAGACTCCGCGGAGGGATTTCTGGATTGCTTCGCTGCGTTCGCAATGACCGCGGAGAGAACCGTTGCTACGGCGTCAGCACCGTGCGCCCGACCACCGCGCCCCGCTGCAATTGCACCAGCGCCTCGTTGGCCTTGGCGAGCGGAGCCGTCGTCACCGGGATCGGCGGCACCTTCTTGGTGCGAACGAGATCGAGCAATTCCTGCGTCTCGCGCAGGTTGCCGACATAGCTGCCCTGAATCGTGATCGCCTTGATCGGAATCAGCGGCAGCGCCCAGGTCGCCCCGCCGCCGAACAGGCCGACGATGACGAGCTTGCCGCCCTTGGTCAGGCAGTCGAATCCAAGTTGCGTCGTCGCGGCATTGCCGACGAGGTCGATCACGGCGCGGATCGGCCCGCCCACCTTTTTCGCCAACTGCTCCAGCGCATCCGGCGCCTTGGGATCGACGGTGGCGAGCGCGCCGGCCTTTTCCGCAGCCTCGCGCTTCCTGGCATCGATATCGACCATGACCGCGCCCTTGCCGCCCATCGCCTTGAGCAGCGTCAGCGCCATCAGGCCGAGACCGCCGGCACCGAACATCACGATCGGGGTGTCGAAATGCTGCTCGACCTTCTTCAGCGCACTGTAGGTGGTGACACCCGAACAGGCATAAGGCGCGGTCGTCGCGGGATCGAGCCCTTTCAGGTTAAGCAGGTAGCGCGGATGCGGCACCAGCATGTGGTCGGAATAGCCGCCGTCGCAATAAACGCCGAGCGAGCGCGGCGTCAGGCACATATTCTCATCGCCGGCCAGGCACGTCGCACACTTGCCGCAACCGATCCAGGGATAGACGAGGCCGACATCGCCGAGCTTGAGGTCGCCCTGGTCGGTCGATTTCACGTCGGGACCGAACGCCAGGATTTCGCCGACCGTCTCGTGCCCCATGGTCAGCGGGAGATTGATGCCGCGGTCCTTCAACGACAATGGCTTGCGGCCATGGCCGAGATCGTAGCCGCCTTCCCAGATGTGGAGGTCGCTGTGGCAGACGCCGGCCGCCTTCACCTTGATCAGCACCTGCGTGCCGGACGGCTGCGGCGTGGCCTCGTCGAACTCTTGCAGCGGCGCCTTGAAATCGGCAACCTTGAAACTCTTCATCGGCGTCCTCCCGGCATGCTTCTTGTCGCCGCGCCACCATGCCATGGCCGGCAAGGCGAGACAAACCGGTCTTAGTTCAGGCCAGCGGATGATGGCAAGCCGCGAACTGGCCGGGTGCGACTTCGCGCAACTCCGGTATCTCCGCGCTGCATCGCTGGTCGGCGCGCGGACAGCGGGTGCGGAAGCGGCAGCCGGACGGCGGCGCAATCGGGGATGGCGGCTCACCGGCCGCCACACTCTCGGCGGGACGCACATCCGGATCGGGCACCGGGATCGCCTGCAACAAGAGCCCGGTATAGGGATGTGCGGGATTTGCGAACAATTGCTCCGAAGGGCCGACCTCGCAGAGCCGGCCGAGATACATCACCGCGACGCGGTCGCTGACCGCTTTGACCACCGCGAGATCATGCGCGATGAACAGCAGCGTCAGGCCGAAGCGCGCTTTCATCTCCTCCAGCAAATTGAGGATCTGCGCGCGGATGGAGACGTCCAGCGCCGAGACCGGCTCGTCGCAGACGATGAACTCGGGGTTGAGCACCAGCGACCGCGCGATGCAGATGCGCTGGCACTGCCCGCCCGAGAATTCGTGCGGTAGGCGGCCCGCCACGAGATCAGGATCGAGCCCGACCGCAGAGAGCACCTCGTGAACCCTGCGCTTGCGCTCGGCGGCATCCTTGACGCCGGCAATGATCAGCGGCTCGGCCACGATGTCGCCGATACGGCGGCGCGGATTGAGCGAGGCAATCGGATCCTGGAAAATGAGCTGCACGCGGCGGCGCATCTTGCGTAGCGCCTCGCCCTCCATCGCGGTGAGGTCCTCGCCGTCGAACAGCACGCGGCCGGATTTGGCGCGGCGGAGTTGCAGCACCGCGCGCCCCAGCGTCGACTTGCCGCAGCCGGATTCGCCGACGAGACCCAGCGTCTCGCCGCGCGCGACCGCAAGGCTGACACCGGAAACCGCGTGCACCGTCTTGTTGCCGAGACCATATTCGACGACGAGATTATCGACGCTCAGGAGCGGCTCGGCGCGCACGGCAAGCTGCATCATGCGCCGATTCCTTCCGCCATCTGGATCGGGTGGAAGCAGGCATAGAGATGATCAGGCATCTCGGCGCTCGTCAGGCCGGGCTTGGCCTCATGACAACGGCTGGCGGCATAGCGGCAGCGCGGTGCGAAGGAGCAGCCACGCAGCGGCCGTGTCGGATCGGGCGGGCGGCCGGAGATCGCAGGCAGCGGCGTATGCGGCGCGGTCTCCAGCTTCGGGATCGCCGCCAACAGCGCCTCGGTGTAGGGCATGTGCATCCGCTTGAACAACGCCCGCGTCGGCGCGCGCTCCACCACCCTGCCCGCATACATCACCGCGACCTCGTCGGCGCGGCCGGCGACCACGCCGAGATCGTGGGTGATGATGATCATGGCCATGTGGCGGCGGCGCTGCTCGCGCGCGAGCAGATCGAGGATCTGCGCCTGGATGGTCACGTCGAGCGCGGTGGTCGGCTCGTCCGCGATCAAGAGCTTCGGCTCGCAGGACAGCGCGATCGCTATCGCGATACGTTGGCGCATGCCACCGGAGCATTGATGCGGATATTGCGCGAGCCGCTGCTCCGGCGCCGGAATTCCGACAGCCGCCAGCAGCTCGATGCTGCGCTTCCGTGCTTCCGGAGCATCGAGCTCGAGATGCTCCTGGATCGTCTCGATCAGCTGCGTGCCGATGGTCAGCACCGGGTTGAGCGAGGTCATGGGGTCCTGGAATACGACGGCAAGGTCGCGCCCCCGCAAGCGACGCAGGCTTTCCGAGGGAAGCCGCACCAGGTCCTGTCCCTCGAACATCACGCGTCCGGTGAGCTTTGCCTTCTTCGGCAAGAGCTGAAGCACCGCACGCGACAGCATGGTCTTGCCGCAGCCGGATTCGCCGACGATGCCGAGCGTGCGCCCCGCATCGAGCGACAGATCGACATGGTCGACCGCACGCAAATTGCCGCGCGGCGTCGGCAGATCGACCGCGACGCCTTCGATGGTCAGCAGCGGAGTGCTCACAGCGCCCCCTGACGCGGGTCGGTCAGTGCCCGCAGGGTATCGCCGACCAGATTGAAGGCAAGCACGGTCAGGAACAGCGCCGCCGCGGGCAGAAAGGCCAGCCGCGGCGCGACGTCGAGGCTCTCGCGCCCCTCCCCGATCATGCTGCCCCAGCTCGCCATCGGCGGCGGCACGCCGAGACCGAGGAAGGACAGCGCGCCCTCGACCACGATGGTGACGGCAACGCCGAGCAGAAAGAAGGCCAGCAGCGGCAGGATCACGTTCGGCAACAGCTCGCGCAACAGGATGCGCGCATGGCTGGCACCGAGCGCCTCGGCTGCGATCACGAATTCCCGCCGCGCCAACGTCAGCGTCGCCGCCCGCGCCACCCGCATGAAGGCGGGAATGCCGAGCACGCCGAGGATCAAGGTGAGGTTGGCAATGGACTGGCCGAGATAGGCAACGACGGCGAGCGCGAAGATCAGCGGCGGAAAGGCGAGCAGCACGTCCATGCTGCCGACCACCAGCGTCTCGAACCGGCCGCGGAAATAGCCGGCGAGCAGGCCGAGCGCGCCGCCGAGCGTGAGGCCGATCATCGGCGCGATCAGCCCGACCGTCAGCGACACCCGCGCGCCAAATATCAGCCGGGCGAACTCGTCGCGGCCGAGCCCGTCGGTACCGAGCCAATGCTCGGTGGAGAACGCCGCGCGGCGCTCCAGCATGTCCATGTCGACAGGGTTCTGCAGCGGCAGCACTGGCGCGAGCATCGCGAGCAAAAGGATGATCGCGACCCAGGCGCTGGCGAGCCAGAACAGCAGGCCGAGCCTACGCTTGCGGCCGACGGGCACAGGCGCCGCCTCCTCCTGCATCGAGAGCTCAAGCGTGGCCATGGCGGATCCTGGGGTCGAGCACGGCGTAGAGCATGTCGACGATGAAATTCACGATGACGAAGCCGCAGGCAACCAGCAGCACAACGCCCTGGAGGATGACGAGGTCGCGGGTGTAGATCGCCCCGACCAGGAGCCGGCCGATGCCGGGCAGCGCGAAGATCGACTCCACGATCAGCGTGCCGCCGAGCAGACGGCCGATATTGATGCCCGTCACCGTCACCAGCGTCAGCGACGACGGCTTGAGCGCATGCACGAACAGGATGCGCGCAGGCTTGAGACCCTTGGCCTTGGCGAGCGCGATATAGTCCTCCTGCAAGGTCGCGATCATGTCGGAGCGTAGCACCCGCATGATCCCAGGCCATTCCGCCAGCGCCAGCGTCAGCGCCGGCAGCACGAAGAAGCGCAGATTGTTGAACGGTTCCTCGGTGAACGGCACATAGCCGGTCGCCGGCAGCCAATGCAGCTCGACCGCAAACAGGTAGATCAAGAGGATCGCCACCAGGAAGGACGGCATCGACAACATGGCAAAAGCACTGCCGGTCATGACGCGGTCGAACGCACCGCCGGCACGCGCCGCGCAGGCGATCGCAACCGGGACGCCGATCATCAGCCCGATGAACTCGGCCATCAGCATCAATTCGAGCGAGACCGGAATGCGCTCGGCGACCGCCTGCAACACCGTCTGCCCGGTGCGAAACGAGCGGCCGAGATCGCCTTGCAGGACGTGGCCGAGCCAGCTCAGATAACGCCACCACAGCGGCTGATCGAGCCCCATGTCACGGCGCAGCGCCGCGACATTCTCCGGCGTCGCCTGATCGCCGAGGATCACGAGGGCGAGATCGCCCGGCAGCAGCGAGGCGATCAGGAATGTCAGCAGCGAGACGGCAAGCAGAACCGGGAGGATGGCAAGCAGCCGGCGAACGACGAAGTTCAGCATCGCGGCGTCATTCCAGCCAGGTCCTCGAGACGTCGATCACGCCGTTGTAGATCTTCGGAAAGCCCTTCAGCCTGGCGCTCGACAGCGCGTAATAGGTGTTCTGAAAGGTCCAGAACCAGATGGCTTCCTTGTTGATCAGGCGGCTTATGGCGCAGTAATCCTCGATGCGCTGGCTGAGATCGGCCGTGACGCGCGCGTGGTCCAGCAGCTTGTCGAGCTCGGGATTCGAGAAGCCGGCGAGCGCCAGCGGGCTGCCGGTGCGGAAATTCGCGTACATCTGCGGATCGGGATCGGCGAGATCGACGATGCGCCACGGCGTCATCTGGAACTGGCGGGTGAAGGCGCGCGACGGAATGGTGGCCTGGTCGACCTGCTCGATCTCCATGTTGGCCCCGACACGCTTCCAGAATTGCTGGAGCACCTGGCCGACCACGCGGCCGCGCGGCGTCGCGGTCACCAGCATCTTGAACTCGACCGGCTTGCCGTAGTCCTTGATCAGCGCCTTGGCCTTCTCGACGTCGAACGGCAGCGCGCCGTCGTCCTTGCATTTGACCCAGGAGCCGTCGCCATAGGGATTGCTGGCGGGCCGGCTCAGGCCGTTGCTGATCGCCTGCGACATTTTCGGACGATCGATCGCCATCACCAGCGCCTGTCGCACGCGGACGTCGTCGAACGGCGCGACCTTGGTGTTGAAGGCGTAGACCGCAGCGCCCGAGCCCTTATAGGTGTGAACGGTGAGCTTGGGGTCCTTCTGCGCCTTCAGGATGTTGTCGGCGTCGGCCTCGTCGTCCCAGATGATGTCGGCCTCGCCCGACTGCAGCGAGGCGAAGCGCGACTGGGCGTCGGGCAACGGCTTCAGGACGATGCGGTCGAGATAGGGCCGGCCCTTGTCCCAGTAATTGGGATTCTTCTCCAGCACCATGCGGTCGCCGGCGGTCCAGGATTTCAGGATGTAGGGCCCGGTGCCGACGGGGTTGCGGTTGTAATCGTCACCCTTGGTCTTCCAGGCGGTCGGCGAATGAATGACGTTGTTCTGGCTCTGGATCGTGATGGTCGCCGGCAGGTTCACCGAGGGATCGGTGAGCTTGTAGACGATCGTGGTGTCGTCCGGCGCCAGTACCTCCTTGACGTTGGTGATGTAGAAGGCGCAGCGACACTTGTTGGCCGGGTCCTTCTGCCGGTCGAAATTCTCCTTGAAGGCCTGCGCATTGAACGGCGTGCCGTCGTGGAATTTCACGCCCTCGCGCAGCTTGAAGGTCCAGCTCATGTAATCGTCGGAATGGGTCCAGGACACCGCGAGCTTTGGCGCGGCCTCGCCCTTGTCGTCCAGCGTCGTCAGCGTGTCGAAGATGGCGGCGGCCGCGGTGAAGGTGGAGGTGTCGTAGACGCCGACCTTGAGCGGATCGAAGCCGGCGATCTCCAGCTCCTGACCGACGGTGATACCGCCGCCAGACTTCTGCGCCTGTGCGGGCCCGGCCAGCGGAAGAAGAGCAAATGCCGCAACAAGGAAAATCGGCGCGTGTTTGCGCGCCGCAGCAGCCATCTTCGTCATGGTTCCTCCCCGGATCCCTCGTCCGATGTTTCGGATCGCTGAATGACTGGGAGCGAGATTGGCGACAAAAGCGCGCCACGGCAAGAGGAACGCGCGACAGATCACACGCCGCACGTGCGGCACAATGGTGCTCAGCCTGTCGCGGCAGTTTTGCCTGTCGGAATTGACGCGTCCTCGGCGAGGCCGATCTCGTCGCGCAGCGCGTCCGTATGCTCGCCGAGCACGGCCATCGTCTTGGCCGGCGTGATATCGGCGCCCGACATCCGGAACGGCAGGTTGAGCACCTGAAAGGAGCCGCCCTCGTCGTGCACGGATGAGAGCGCCTGCCTGTGCGCGAGCTGCGGATCGGCCAGCGCCTCGGACACGGTGCGATAGGCAGAGGCTGGCACGCCGGCCGCGCCGAGCGCGACAAGACAGGCATCGGTCGTGAGCTGCCGCGACCAGGTTTCGACGCCGTCCATCACCTCCGCCCAATTGTCGCGGCGCGCGGCATAGGCGGCAAAGCGCGGATCGGAGATCCATTCGGGGCGGCCGATCACCTGCATCAGGGCCTGGAACGTCTTCTCGCTGGCGACCGTGATCATGACGTAGCCGCTTGCCGTCTCGGTCGGCCCGAACATCGGGCGCGGCGGCGGCTTCACGTCGAATTGCGCGCCCTGCAATTCGGTCAGCGTCAGTGACAGCATCGATTCCAGCATGGAGACGTCGATGTGCTGGCCGAGGCCGGTCACGCTGCGCTGATAGAGCGCGGACGCGATCGCGCCGAAGCCATAGGTGCCGGTGAGGACGTCGGCGTGATAGATGCCGCAATAATCGGGGCGGCTACGGCCGGGCTGGTAGGCCAGATGCGCCATGTCGTAGCCGGAGGCGGCATGGATCACCGGGGCATAGGCCGGAAGCTCGGCCGAGGGGCCGGTCTGGCCGTAACCCGAGATCGAGCAATAGATCAGCTTCGGGTTGACCTGACGCATGCTGTCGTAGTCGAGGCGCAACCGGCGCATCACGCCGGGGCGGAAATTCTCCACCAGGACGTCGGCGGTCGCGGCCAGCCGGCGCACCGCCTCCTTGCCGTCTTCGGACTTGAGGTCGAGCACCACGCTCTTCTTGCCGACATTGAGCTGCCCAAACGCGGTGCTGCACCCTTTGCGCAACGGTGGCCGGGTCCGCATCGTCTCCCCACCGTCGGTCTCGATCTTGATGACCTCGGCACCCATGTCGGCAAGCATCCGCGCGCAGTGAGGACCGGCGATGGTGGTCGAAAAATCCAGGACCCGCAGTCCCGCGAAGGCTTTTGTCGTCGTCCCCTCCTGCTTATCTGCTAGCTGCATGCCTGCTCACGTCCTTGGGGCTCTTAGGAACTCTCGAAGTTCTCTGTCGTTGATGCGGCGACCCTAAAGGGCGGCGGCCGAGTAGGAAAGTGTTTACCGAACCGACGCACCGCGTGGGTAAGCTTTAAGAAATTCCAGGACAACTGGACCCGTTCTTGCATAGCCACAAACGGGATCGACAGAGGGCAGCTGTTCTTGAGGGTCTTGTTCGTTACCACTGAGATGGACGACTTCGTCCGCGTCGGCGGACTCGGCGCGGTTTCCGCGGCCCTGCCCCGTGCCCTTCGTCCCTTTGCCGATATCCGGATCATGCTGCCCGGCTATCGCGACATCATCGAGCAACTCACTCATATTCAGATCGTCGGCCGCTGCCCGGCCTTCGCGGAGATGCCGGCCTGTTCGCTTGGACGGGCCGCGACCAAGGACGGCCTACCGGTCTACGTGCTGTTGTGCTCACAACTCTACGACCGGCCCGGCAATCCCTATGGCGACGAGGCCGGGCGCGACTGGCCTGACAATGACATCCGCTTCGCGCGCTTTGCCTCGGCGGCCGCTGAACTCGCCATGGGCAAGCTGGACAAGAATTGGGCAGCGGACCTGGTTCATGCCAACGACTGGCAGGCTTCGCTCGTGCCGGCCTACCTCGCCTGGCGCGGCGCTAAAGTCCCGTCGATCCTGACCATCCATAACCTCGCCTATCAGGGCCTCTTCCCGAAGGACTCGCTGCGGCGAATTGGCATACCCGAGAGCTCCTTTCATATCGACGGCGTCGAGTTCTACGACAAGCTCTCCTTCCTCAAGGCCGGCCTCGTCTACGCCTCGCACCTCACCACCGTCAGCGGCACCTATGCGCGCGAGATCACCACGGCCGAATTCGGCTGCGGCCTTGAGGGCCTGCTCCGCCTGCGCTCGGACGCGTCGGAGCTCACCGGCATCCTCAACGGCATCGACGAGAGCTGGGACCCGCGCTCCTGCGCCCAGCTTGCCCAGCAGTTCGGCGCCGGCGATTGGGTCGGCAAGAGGGCCAATGCGGATTACGTGCGCAAGCAGTTCGGCTTGGCGGTGTCGCGAGGCCCGATGTTCGGCATCGTCGCGCGCCTCGTGCACCAAAAGGGCATCGACCTCGTGCTGTCGGCGGCCGACGAGATCGTCGATGCCGGCGGGCAGATCGTGGTCACCGGCTCCGGCGAGCCGGCGCTGGAGCAGGCCTTGATCGACGCGCATCGCCGCCGCCCCGACGCCATCGGCGTGGTGATCGGCTTCAACGACGCCCAGGCGCGCCGCATCTTCGCCGGCAGCGACTTCACCCTGATGCCCTCGCGCTTCGAGCCGTGCGGCCTAAGCCAGATGTATGCCCAGCGTTTCGGCTCGCTGCCGATCGGGCACCAGACCGGCGGCCTCGCCGAGACCATCACCGACGGCGAGACCGGCTTCCTGTTCTCGAGGCCCTCGCGCGAGTCATTCCTCGGCGGCGTCCGCCGCGCCTTCTCCGCCTTCATGGCACAGGATCAGCTCGACACCATGCGCCGAAGCGCCATGGGACGCTCGTTTTCCTGGAGCATCTCAGCGGGCAGCTACAACGCGCTGTACCGCAAGCTTGCAGCGGTGTGAGCCGCGACAGCAGGGCAACCTCATTCCGCAGCCTCCGGCATCTCGTCCATGTGCTCGTGCAGCACGACACCCGATAGCGGGTCAAACTCGCCGATCCAGGGCTTGCGCGCGATCACGGACTTCGTGTGAGCATAACCGGCGTGCCAGCGCCGCGTGATCCCTGACGGGCTGAAGTCGATATCCTTGGTATGAGTCTCGCGATCGAGCTGCGGCGCCAGCAGCCGCACCACGTGCATGCGGGTCGGACAGCCATAGCTGGTCAGCTCCCTCACCGCGGCATCGCTGCGCTCGCTCTCGGGCAATCGTGCCGCGAGCTGGTTGATGACATGGCGCAACCGATGGGTCTGCTGCTGGCGCGCGATCTGGCTCGCGATCCGGCTGGAATACATCACGTCCTTGTGCCTGTTGAGCACCTCCGCCATCGTGGTCGGCTCGACGCCGACGGGATTCCACAGGTGCACGGAGAAGATCAGCGAATCCCTGCGCGGATTGTCGTCGAACACCGCTTCCGTCGGCGTGTTGGAGAGGATGCCGCCGTCCCAATAGAGCTCGCCGTCAATACGCACCGCCGGAAAAGCCGGCGGCAATGCGCCGGAGGCCATGACATGTTTCACCGTCAGCACGCCGTCGCGGCTGTCGAAATAGCGCATTTGGCTGGTCCCGACATGAGCCGCACCGACAGTCAGCCGCGGCGCGCAGCGATTGGCCAGATGGAAATCGACCAGCTCGCTCAGCGTCTTCTCCAGCGGAGCAGTCGAATAGAAGCCGGCGTGGTCGGTGCCCAGCGGATAGGAATCCCCGGCGTGCGCCAGCGGATTGGGACGGAAAAAACCGGGAATGCCGTGCGTCACGGCCGACCAATAGGCCAGCTTCTCGTTGAAGCCGGGAAACGCGGCGCGCCAGTCCCAGACCGGCTTCTGCTCCATCCGCTGCCAGAACTCTCTCAAGCGCGCGAGGCGATTCTCCGGCGCGTTGCCCGCAATGAGGCTTGCATTGATCGCGCCGATCGAGGTGCCAATGATCCAGTCCGGCTCGATGCCGGCTTCGTGCAGCGCCTGGTAAACGCCGGCCTGGTACGAGCCAAGCGCGCCGCCCCCCTGAAGCACGAGGACGACCTGCCCCGGTAGATCCGTGGCCGTGCTTCGCGTGTTGTCCTGCGTACCGCTCATGGTTCGCTCCTGATCAGCCTGCAATACCCGGATGTTCGCGGTGGGCGACGACTTGTTGCTGCGCCGGCCCATGTTAATGCGCAGTCCAGCCGCCGTCGACCGGCAGCGCAACCCCTGTGATCGAAGCGGCAGCATCCGTCGACAGGAACACCGTCAGCGCGCCCAGTTCCTCGACCGTGGCAAAGCGCTTGTTCGGCTGCTGCGCGAGCAGCACGTCGCGGATTACCTGGTCGCGGGAAATGCCGTGCGCCTTGGCCTGCCCGTCGATCTGCGCTTCGACCAGCGGCGTCGAGACGTAGCCGGGACAGACCGCATTGCAGGTGATGCCGTCCTCCGCGGTCTCCAGCGCCGTGACTTTCGTCAGGCCGACGATGCCGTGCTTGGCGGCGACATAGGCCGCCTTGAACGGCGAGCCGACCAGGCCGTGCGCGGAGGCGATGTTGATGATCCGGCCAAAACGGTTCTGGCGCATCGCGGGTAGCGCGAGCCGCGTCGTGTGGAAGGCCGAAGTCAAATTGATGGCGAGAATCTGCTCCCATTTCTCGACCGGAAACTGCTCGAGCGGCGCGACATGCTGGATGCCGGCATTGTTGATGAGGATGTCGAGCCGGCCGGCCTGGGCGATGGTCGCCGCGATCATCTCGGCAATCGACTTTGGCCTCGTCATGTCGGCCGGAGAGTAGCTCGCCTTGACGCTGAACTCGGCGGCGATCTGCTCCCGCGTCCGGCCGATATCGGCGGCAACGCCGAGGCCGTTCAACACGATGTCGGCGCCGGCCGCCGCCAGCGCACGTGCAATGCCGAGGCCGATACCGCTGGTCGAGCCCGTGACCAGCGCCACCTTGCCGGCCAGCGCGCGTGCGGGCTGAGATGTCTGCAGCTTCAGCGGTATGTTCATGACCTGGTCCTCGTTGGCGATGGCTGGACTTCCAGCTTTCGCAGACCCTGGAGGATCGGCGGCCCGAACGGAAATACCGGCTGGCTTCCGAATCCATAGGCGCGCGCTATTGCGGGTGGGATGTCATTCGCCGGTTCGATCCGATAGGATCGCCCTATCTTGCCGGGAGCCGATCCATGGAAATGCACCAGGTCCGCTATTTCCTCGCGGTGGCGCAGCTGCTCAATTTCACGCGCGCGGCCGAGGAGTGCAACGTCACACAGCCCTCGCTGACGCGCGCGATCAAGCAGCTCGAGGCCGAGCTCGGCGGCGACCTGTTTCGCCGCGAGCGGCCGGCGGCGCAACTCACCGAGCTCGGCCAGCGCATGCATCCGCTCCTGAAGCAGTGTTTCGACGCCGCCGCCGGCGCGCGCTCGCTCGCCTCCTCGTTCAAAAGCGGTGAGGTAGGCGCGCTCCGCATCGCGCTGACGCATTCGATCGATCTCGCACTGCTCATTCCCCATCTCAACGAGATCAGGCGGCAGTTCAACCGGCTCGAATTGCGCTTCCTGCGCGGGACCAGCCGCGAGGTCGGCGATTTCCTCAAGAAGGGCGAAGCCGAGCTCGGCATCGCCGCCGAGATCGACGAGGCCTGGAACCGGCTCGACGCCTGGCCACTGTTCACCGAGAGCTTCGATCTCGTCGTTGGCGACGGACACCGGCTGGCCGGCCGCAGCACGATCGAACTGGAGGATTTGCGCTCGGAGCAATTGCTGAACCGGACTTACTGCGAGCACGCGCGCCGCATCTCCGTAAGCCTGCGCGAGCACGGCATCGAGCATGGCCACGAGATCTCGAGCGAGCGCGACCTGATCGAGTTGGTCGAAGCCGACATCGGCGTTGCCATGGTGCCGCATACCTCGCCCCTGCCGCAGACACTGACGCGCGCCGCCGTCGCCGGGCTGGACGCCCGCCGCACCGTCAGCCTCTACGGGGTGGCCGGACGGCAACGCACGGCGGTGGCCAACGCCGTGATGCGCATGCTGCGCGGCGCCGACTGGCGCGAGATTGCGGGGTAGCGGGGAGGACGATCGGCTCTTCCCCTCTCCTCTTGCGGGAGAAGGCAGAAAGCGCGAGCGCTCAGTTCTCTCTGCCCGCACTCTCCAGCGCCGCGAGCAGGTCATCGATCTCCATGCGCTTACGGAAATCGGGATCGACGAAGCGAGCTGTCACGATGCCGTCGCGACCGACCACGAAAACGGCCGGGATCGGCAGCACCCAGCCGTCATTGCCGTGGAATCTCGCCATGTCCTGATAGGACAACAGGCTCTGGATCTCGGCGCCGAGCCAGATCGCAAGATTGAGCGAAAGCGCATAGCCGTTGTCGAGGTCAGTTAAAATCGGAAACGGCGCGCCGGACTCGGCCTTGAGTAGCCCGGTATATTCCTGCGTCTCCGGCATCACCGCGACGACCTGTGCCCCCATGGCCTTGATGCGATCGAGCGCCTGGACCACGGCGCGGACGTTCAGCCGGCAATAGGGACACCAATGGCCGCGGAAGAACATCACGGCGAGCGGACCACGCTCCAGCAGCGACGGTAGCGTGACGAGACGCCCGGCCTCGTCCGGCAGCATGAATCGCGGCATCGCATCGCCCGGGCGCGGCGCGGACTCGCCACCGCCGTTGCCGCCCAATCTCGCCACCAGGCGATCGACGGCCTCGCCATAGGCCGGAAACACGGCACGGCTGGCATCCGCATAGGCGCGGAGCTGTTCGTTCAGCGTGCCGTCCATGTCACGGCAGCGCTGGAAGGCAAGCCTGAGCTGTTCGGCGTTGGCGGGCGAGAGAGCTGTCATCTTCTGCTCCGGCATTTCCTGGGGAATATTAGTTTCCGGGTTCGGCCGCCCGCAAGGGGCGGCCGCGATGCCAGGACCCGTTCAGTTCACGTAGAAATTGCCGGTCGGATCGAGCCGTCCCGAGGTGTAGTACAGCGATCCGTTGTCCATGAAGAAGACGGTGTTGTCGGGCACCTTCTTGGCGCTCTTCATCATGGCCTCGTGGTTCTTCTCGGCAGGGGCCATGGCCATCGCTGACATCTTGCCGGGGCCGCCATAGACATAGGCCATGCCGGCCTTGAAGTCCCAGGCGGCCTCCGAGAAGGCCGAGGTGGTGATGACCGCAAACGCGGCGGTGGCGATCAGGGTCTTGGATAATTTCGGCATGAGGGCTCCTCCCGATTGACGCGAACGCCCGCCAATGGGGCGCCCCGCCATCGGACGCCGAATGCCGCGAAAGCGGAAATGCCGTTGCCCAATCGGATCGATAGCCGCCGCGCATCAACATAGCGCGATGCTATCGCATCAAGAGCAAGCCGGCATTTCAGGATGGCTGCGATCTCGATGAAGCTCCCGTCATCGCCGGCGACCAGTGGGGTTGCGGCCAACACAGGAGACTTTCCATGTCCAGGAGCCATGCCCTGTCGCGTCTGATCTGGCCGGGCCTTGCCCTCGCCGGTGCGCTCACGCTCTCGGCACAGCCGGTCGCCGCCGGCGAATGCCCGGCCGGCAAGATCAAGCCCAACGCCCAGCAGATGGTCGACTATAAGCCGGTCGGCGTTACCGACGTCACGCTCGGTGCGATCGACCTCGGCAAGCAGCCCGCACATATCGAGGGACGCGAGCTGCGCTTCCGCAAGCTGACCATCGAGCCCGGCGGTATCGTGCCCTGGCACAGCCACGACGACCGTCCCGCCTTGATCTTCGTGCAGCAGGGCGAGATCGTCGAATACGCCTCCAACTGCGTCGATCCGATCGTGCACAAGGCGGGCGACATCCGCTCCGAGGTCCATGGCACCTCGCATTGGTGGAAGAACCTCGGCAAGGACACCGTCATTCTCTATGTCGGCGACGTCCGCAAGGATCCCAACGACCACCACATGTAACGAGCGCGACTAGCCCAAGCGCACGTTACTGGATGTGGCGCCCGGGACCCCATGCCGGGCGCCACATCCTCACAGGACAATTCCGCCATGACCGATCTATCTGCGCCGACAACAGGGGCCGCGACGACGATGAGCGCGCACTCGCAAGGCCTGGCGCTGCGCTCGCTCGTGATCGGGCTCACCGCATTCCTGACCGTCGTCGATCTCTTCGCGACGCAGGCGATCCTGCCCGCGCTGACGCGGCACTACGGCGTCACGCCGGCGGCGATGGGCTTTGCCGTCAACGCCAGCACCTTCGGGATGGCCACGGCCAGCCTCGTCGTCGGCTTTTTCAGCCCGCACATCAACCGGCGCTTCGGCATCCTGCTCAGCCTGGCGCTACTGGCGATTCCGACCAGCCTGCTCGCCTCGGCGCCAAATCTCACCGTCTTCACGGCATTGCGGGTCGCGCAGGGCCTGTGCATGGCGTCAGCCTTCGCGCTCACCCTCGCCTATCTCGGTGAGCAGTGCAGCGCCATGGATGCAGGCGGCGCCTTTGCCGCCTACATCACCGGCAATGTCGCGAGCAACCTCGCGGGACGGCTGATCTCCGCTGCCGTGTCCGACGGACTCGGCCTCGTCTGGAATTTCTATCTGTTCGCGGCGCTCAATCTGACCGGTGCGGTGCTGGTCTATTTCACGATCCGACGCGCGCAGCCGATGCAGGCAATGATGCCGGCCGCATCGCCGCTTGCCGCCGCGATCGCGCATTGGCGCAATCCGCGGCTGCGCGCCGCCTTCGGCATCGGCTTCTGCATCCTGTTCGCCTTCATCGGCACCTTCACCTTCGTCAATTTCGTTTTGGTCCGGCCGCCGCTGTCGCTCGGCATGATGGATGTGGGCCTCGTTTATTTCGTCTTTCTGCCGTCGGTCATCACGACGCTTCTGGCCGGCCGGGTGGCATCGCAGCTTGGAACGCGTCCGACGATTTGGGGCGCGCTCGCAATTGCGGGGCTTGGCCTGCCCTTGATGCTGATGCCGCATCTGAGCGAAGTCCTCACCGGCATGGTTCTCGTCGGCGTCGGCACATTCTTCGCGCAGGCCGCTGCGACGGGCTTCGTCGGACAGGCGGCTGCCGACAACCGCGGCATCGCCAGCGGGACCTATCTTGCGTGCTATTTCTGCGGAGGGCTGGTCGGCACGGCCGTGCTCGGGCGCCTGTTCGACGCATTCGGATGGCACGCGTGCGTACTCGGCGTGGGCGTGGCCCTTGTGGCTGCAGCCATGCTCACCTTCGCCCTGAGGCGCTAGCGCTTGACTGGGGCTTCCTGCGGCGGCTCGTCGTCGGCGATGGCGCGCCAGGCAGCACCATCGAGATCGTCGTACTGGCCACTTTTGAGCGACCAGAGAAAGGCGACCAGACCGGCGCCTCCGAGCATCAGCGCCAGCGGGACCAGGATGACCAGGATCTCCATCACGCGATCTCCCGCGACTTGCTGCGCGCCCGCAGCGAATTCAGCATGACCAGGATCGACGATCCGCTCATGGCCGCAGCCGCGATCAGGGGCGTCACGACGCCGCTGATCGCAACCGGCACCGCCAGCACGTTATAGCCGATCGCAAGCCAGAGATTCTGCCGCATCAGATGCAGCGCCTTGCGCGAGGCATCGATCGCGGCGACCACCGGAGCCAGTGGCCGGCCGAGGAAGACCAGATCGGCGGTGGCCTGGCTCAGATGCGCGGCCGAGATCGGCGACATCGAGACATAGGCTGCCGCGAGCGACGGCGCATCGTTCATGCCGTCGCCGACCATCAGCACCTTGGCGCCGCGCTGCTTCAATTCCTCGATCCGTGCGATCTTGTCGGCCGGCGTGACGCCGGCGCGCCATTCGGGGATTTCAAGCACATGGGCCGCCGCCTTCACGGCCGGCTCGCGATCGCCGGAGAGAATCTCGATGCCGATGTTACGCGCCTTCAGCGCCGCGATCACGGCCTTCGCATCCGGCCGCAGGCCCTGGCGGACCGAGAGGACGAACTTTTCGTTGCCCTTGCTGAAAGCGACGATGGAGGCTTCGGGATCGACAAAGGTGCTGCCGATCAGCGCCTCCGCACCGCAGAAGGAGGGGCGGCCAAGGCGAAGCTCGACGCCGTCCACGCTCGCACGGACGCCCTGCCCGGCTTCCTCGGTCGCGCCGACAACAGGCGATCTGGCGCCGGCCGCCTGCGCGACGGCGGCCGCGACCGGATGATGGCTCGACAGCGCAAGCCGGCCGGCGAGTTCGAAGACATCGGCGGGAATGTCGGCGGCATTCATCACTTCGAGATCAGGCAGCGTCAGCGTGCCGGTCTTGTCGAAGATGACATGGTCCGCCTCGGCCAGCCGCTCGATCGCGTCGCCGGAATTCAGCAGCACCCCGGACTTGAACATCGTGCCGGAGGCGATGGTCTGCACGGTCGGAATGGCAAGCCCCAGCGCACAGGGACATGTGATGATCAGCACGGCTACGCCCGTCACGATCGCATCATGCCAGGACGCGCCGGCGACGACCCAGCCGAGGATGGTTATGAGCGCGGTCGCATGCACCACCGGCGCGTAGAGCCGCGAGGCGCGATCGGCGAGGCGCATGTAGCGCGAGCGCGCCTGCAGCGCGTTGTCGAGCAGCCGCGTGATCTCGGCGAGCAGCGTCGCCTCGGACGCGGCCGAGACCCGCACCCGCAGCGTGCCCGAGATGTTCATCGAGCCCGCATAGACCGGCGTGCCCTGCTCGGCCGTGACATAGAGCGTCTCGCCCGTGATCAGGCTCTGGTCGATCTCGGAACGTCCCTCGATCACCGTGCCGTCGACCGCGCAGCGCTCGCCGGGCCGCAGCAGCACGATGTCGCCTGGATTGATCGCGGCCACCGGCACCTGCGAGATTTCATCAGGGCCGACGAACTTCGCGGCCGTCTCCGCCTTCAGCGCCGCGAGATTGCCGGCAACCGCCCGGGTCCGCCGCCGCATGTTCTGGTCGAGGACGCGGCCGACCAGCAGGAAAGTCAGCAGCATGATCGCCGCGTCGAAATAGGCGTGCTCGGCATGGTGGATGGTCTCGACCACGGACATGCCGAGCGCCAGGATCACGCCGATCGAGATCGGAACGTCCATGTTGGTCGTCTTTGCCGACAACGCGCGCCAGGCCGAGCGGAAGAACGGCTGACCGGCATAGGCTGCCGCCGGCAACGCGATCAACGCCGAGAGCCAGTGGAAGAAGTCGCGCTGCTCGGGCAGCATGTCCGAGACGTTGCCCGACCACACCGGGATCGACAGCATCATCACGTTCATGGTGGCGAACGCGGCGACCCCGAGGCAGCGCAGCAGGAAACGCGATTCGGCGACTTCCGCCACTTCCGCGCTCTCGGTCTCGAACGGATAGGCCTTGTAGCCAAGCTCTTCGAGGCGATCGATGAACTTTCCGGGGTCGAGCGTTCCCGCCTTCCATTCCAGCGCGACGCGACGGTCGGTGAGATTGACGCGGGCCAGAGTGACGTCGGGAATGGCCGAGAGGCCACGCTCGATCTTGGCCATGCAGCCGGCGCAATGAACGCCTTCGACCGCGAGATCGATGTGCTGGACGCCCTCGCCCGCGGTGCGGACATAGTGCGAAAAATCTCGCGTGACTTGCATGACGAAGTCCTTCAGTTCAGGATCACGCGGTTACGCGACAGGAAAACGCGCTCGCCACGCGCCTCGCCTTCGATCACGAGATTCCATTGGCCGGGCGCGACCGCTGCGGCGTCGCCACGATAGATCCCAATTCCGGTTTCGATGAACGCGACCGCGAGATCGGCCCGCTTGTCGGTCGGCCGCTCCAAGCGTCCGTCGAACTTCAGCCCCGAGATCGGCTGCCCGTTGGCGTCGCGCGCTTCGACCTGGACCATGGCGCCCCCGTCGTTGCGGCGTTCGATGTGGGCGTTGACCTTCCATTTGCGCGCGGCCTGGTCGTGTGCCGCCGAGATCTCGTGTTCGTAGGTCAGGCCCGCAGCATAGGGACTGTCGACGTCAGTCCCGGGCAGCGTCGCAATTGCAAGCTTCATCATCGTGACGTTGACGCCGATCACGAGGCCGAAGAAGGCGACCAGCATCACGAACACCTTGGTTCCGGTCAGTGGCTTTGACGACATGACGATCTCCTGAACTTACGGCGCGACGAAATTGTCGGTGGCGGTCGCGGCGACACCCAGTCCGATGTCCATGACGTGGAAGCGGACGGGAATTGATTTGTCCGGATTGTTCTCGGCGGGCGCGGTGACGAGCAGCCGGAGTTCGCTGGTGGAGTCGCGCGGGATCACGATCATCGGCCGGTCTGGCGTCACCGAATCGGCCCCGACGACGTGCATCGTGAGATTGACCGGCCCCTCTGCGTCGATGGCGATCACGCGGTCGTAGCCGCTCTTGTTCAGCAGCCGCACCGTGTAGGCGTTGCGGATCGAACCGTCGCTGAGCTTGACCGCGACCGGATTGCGGTCGTGCAGCACGTTGACGTCGAGCAGGCTCCGGGTCGCGAGCGTGTAGATCATGAAACCGCCGATGGCTGCGATGATCGCGCTGTAGACAACGGTTCGAGCGCGCACGATCTTGTAGACTGGCGCCTTGCCGTCCTGGCGGCGCTGGATGTTGATGTCGTTGTCGTAGCCGATCAGCCGCTTCGGCCGACCGATCTTGGTCATGACGTTGTCGCAGGCGTCGATGCAGAGCCCGCACTGGATGCATTCGAGTTGTGGCCCGTTGCGGATGTCGATGCCGGTCGGGCAGACCGCGACGCATTGATAGCAGTCGACGCAGTCGCCGACCTGCTGACCGAGCGCTCGCAACTCGGCCGCCTTCTTGACCGAGGTGCGCTTCTCGCCGCGGTCGTAGCGATAGGTGACGTTCAGCGCCCATTCGTCGGTCAGGGCCGCCTGGATGCGCGGCCAGGGGCACATATAGGTGCAGACCTGCTCGCGCATGAAGCCGGCGAGCACGTAGGTCGTCGCGGTGAGGATGCCGATCCAGATATAGGCGATCATGGGCGCCTGGAAGGTGACGAGCTCCTTCACCAGCGTCGGCGCATCGTTGAAATAGAGCACCCAAGCGCCGCCGGTCCACCACGCGATCAGCAGCCAGATCGAATGCTTAAGCACGATCTCGGAGATGCGCTCGAGCTTCATCGGGTCGGACGACTTGTCCTTCTTCATCCGCTCGCGCCGGTCACCCTCGATCAGACGCTCGACGGCGTAGAACACGTCGGTCCACACCGTCTGCGGACAGAGATAACCACACCAGATGCGGCCGCCGACCGAGTTCATCAGGAACAGCGCCACAGCCGCCACGATCAACAGGCCGGTAAAGTAGTAGACCTCCTGTGGCCACAGCTCGATGAAGAAGAAATAGAAGCGGCTGTTGGGTAGATCGATCAGCACCGCCTGACTGGGGGCGCCAAGGCCGCGGTTCCAGCGCACGAAGGGGAGGAAGTAGTAAACCCCGAGGCAGATCGCCATCAGGCCCCATTTGATCCGTCGGAATGTGCCGGAGACGCTCTGGGGATAGACTTTCTTGTGGGCAGCGTAGAGCGGTCCGTCGCCATCCGACGTGAGGTCTTTGGGGTTCACGGTCTTGTTCATCGCTTCAGTCGCCTTGGAAGGTGCGATTAAACCTAGACCCGATGCCGCTGGGTCAGTTGATCCAGCGCAAACGGGGGCGAATTTGTTCGCCCCCATTCGGCCGCCGATCGGCATGTCTTCGACTATTTTCCGCCGCCCAGCGAGTGGACGTAGACGGCCATCGCCTTGATGGTGGCGGGATCGAGCCGCCCTTCCCAGGCCGGCATCACGCCAGCGCGGCCCTGGCTGATGGTCTCGACCAGGCTCGCCTCGTCGGAGCCGTAGAGCCAGATCTTGTCGGTCAGGTTCGGCGCGCCCATCTCCTGGTTACCCTTACCGCCGTCGCCGTGGCAGGCGACGCAATTCTCCGCAAAGATCTTCTCGCCCTTGGCGGCATCGAAGCCGTTGCGGGTCGACAGGCCCGACAGCGACCGCACGTAATTGGCGACCGTGACGATCTCGTCGCCCTTCAGCACGCCGTCCTTGCCGAAGGCGAGCATCTGGCCCTCATGCGTCTTGGCATGACCGGAGCGCGCGCCGAACTGGATGGTCTGCATGATCTGGTCGAGCGTGCCGCCCCACAGCCAGTCGTCGTCGTTCAGGTTCGGATAACCCTTGGCGCCGGCACCGCCGGAGCCGTGGCACGGCGCGCAATTGTCGCCGAACACGGTCTTGCCCTTGGCGCGGGCGAGCGCCAGCAAGGCCGGGTCCTTCTCGATATCGGCGAGCGAGGCCGCGCCCAGCGCCACCATCTTGCCACCTCGGATCTTCTCGAGGTTGGCGAGTTCGACGGCAACGTCGGCGCGCGAGGAGTAGCCGAACATGCCCGTGGTGTTGCTGGCGATCAGCGGCCAGGCCGGATAGACGATCCAGTAGGCGATCGCCCAGACGATGGTGAGATAGAAGGTGATCACCCACCAGCGTGGCAGCGGTGTGTTGAGCTCCTTGATGCCGTCCCACTCGTGCCCGGTCGTGGACTTGCCGGAGACGGAATCGATGTCGCTATGATGGTCGGTCATGTCTCTCACTCCTCCCGCAACGGCAGGTGCGCTGCTTCGTCGAAGGCAGCCTTGTTACGGGGCCAAAATGCGTAGGCGATGATCGCGAGAAAGATCGCGACGAACACCGGCGTCCAGATCGTGGTCACGAGACCGGACGCGAGATTGTCGAGTGTCAGGATGGCTTTCATCGTTCATGCCTTCTCAGCGAAGATTGGCTTTCTCGTTGTAGATCTTGAAGTCGACCAGCGTGCCGAGCATCTGCAGGTACGCGATCAGCGCGTCCATCTCGGTCGGCGAACCGACCTTGCCGTCGAAATTGCGTACGACGGCCTTGGCATAGCGCTTGTTGAAGGCGTCGCTGCCGGCGTTGTCCGGATCGGCCTGGGCCTTCATGTCGGCGCCGGCGCTGGCGATCTGGTCGTCCGTGTAGGGTACGCCAACCGTCCTCAGCGTCCGCATGTGGTCGGCGATCGTGTCCGGATCGACCTCGCTCTGGCTGAGGAATGGATAACCCGGCATCACCGACCGCGGCACGATCGCGCGCGGGTTGGTCAGATGGGTGACGTGCCAGTCGTCGGAATATTTGGCGCCGACGCGGGCGAGGTCGGGACCGGTACGCTTGGAGCCCCACTGGAACGGGTGGTCGAACATGCTCTCGGCGGCGAGCGAGAAGTGGCCGTAACGCTCGACCTCGTCGCGCAGCGGACGGATCATCTGCGAGTGGCAGAGATAGCAGCCCTCGCGGACGTAGACGTTGCGCCCGGCGAGCTCCAGCGGCGTGTAGGGCCTGACCCCGTCGACCTTCTCGATCGTGCTCTTGAGGTAGAACAGCGGGGTGATCTCGACGAGACCGCCGACCGCGATCACCAGCAGGATGCCGACGACCAGGATGATGGAGTTCTTTTCGAAGACTTGGTGGCGTGTCCAGAACGACATGGTTTGCTCCTCATTCCGCCGGCTGAAGAGCGACGGGCATCTGGACTTCCGCCTCGCCGACGCGAACCGTCATCCAGAGATTATAGGCCATGATCAGCGCGCCGATCAGGAACAGCGCCCCGCCGGCAGCACGGATGATGTAGAAGGGATGCATCGCCTCGACAGTCTCGATGAAGGAATATTCGAGGAAGCCGAGCGAAGTGTAGGCGCGCCACATCAGGCCCTGCAGGATGCCGGACACCCACATCGCCGAGATGTAGAGGACGATGCCGAGGGTCGCGATCCAGAAGTGCCAGTTGACCAGCTTCAGGCTGTAGAGCTCCTTGCGATTCCAGGCCCAGGGCACCAGGCAGTAGAGCGCGCCGAAGGAGACGAAGCCGACCCAGCCGAGCGCGCCGGAATGCACGTGGCCGATGGTCCAGTCGGTGTAGTGACTGAGCGAGTTGACCACCTTGATCGACATCATCGGGCCTTCGAAGGTCGACATGCCGTAGAAGGCGACGGAGACCACGAGCATGCGCAGCACGGGGTCGGTGCGCAGCTTGTCCCAGGCACCAGACAGCGTCATCAGGCCGTTGATCATGCCGCCCCAGGAGGGCATCCACAGCATGATCGAGAAGGTCATGCCCAGCGTCTGCGTCCAATCCGGCAGCGCCGTGTAGTGCAGATGGTGCGGACCGGCCCAGATGTAGAGGAAGATCAGCGCCCAGAAGTGGATGATCGACAGCCGGTAGGAATAGATCGGCCGCCCGGCGCGCTTCGGGATGAAGTAGTACATGATGGCGAGGAAGCCGGCGGTCAGGAAGAAGCCGACGGCGTTGTGGCCGTACCACCACTGGAACATGGCGTCCTGGATGCCGCCCCAGGCGACGTAGGACTTCGAGCCGAACACCGAGACGGGAAGCGCCGGGTTGTTGCCGAGATGCAGGACCGCGATCGTCACGATGAAGGCGAGATAGAACCAGTTCGCGACGAAGATGTGCGGCTCCTTGCGCTTGATGATGGTGGCAAGGAAGACGAGCAGGTAGGCGACCCAGACGATGGTCAGCCAGAGGTCGGCATACCATTCCGGCTCGGCATATTCCTTCGACTGGGTGACGCCGAGCAGATAGCCGGTGCCGGCGATCAGAATGAAGAAGTTGTAGCCCACTACGACGAACCAGGGCGCGAGATGGCCGGCGAGGCGCACGTGGCAGGACTTCTGCACCACGTAGAACGAGGTCGCGATCAGCACATTGCCGCCGAAGGCGAAGATCACGGCGGAGGTGTGCAGCGGCCGCAGGCGGCCGAAGCTGGTCCAGGGCAGATCGAAGTTCAGCGCCGGCCAGGCCAGCTGCGAGGCGATGAGGAGGCCGACGAGGAAGCCGGCAATGCCCCAGAACACCGCCATGAAGGAGGAGAACTTGATCGGGCCCATATTGTAGTTCGGGCGTCCGTTGATCTCCTGCGGCGGCAGCGCCGCCGGACGGTCGAGGTAGCGGTTGACGATGACGAACACCGCAGCCAGGCTCGCCGCCGCGCTGAGCGCGGCATGGAAGGCGAAGGGCGCATCGAGCGCTTTGGCCGAAGCGATCACGCAGAGGAAGGCGGTGACTGCGAACACGACAGCCAAGCCGCTTTCACCGATGGTCATGGATTTGGAGATGGAGGGCTGGCTCATGCGGATTCTCTCTGAAAGAACACAGCGCCAGAAACCACATTCACCCTCGCGGGGAATTGATTGAAATCAAGACAGGTGGATTTCTGTTAATGTTGGCCGGCTCGGATATGGCCGCGATGTCAATCCCTTGCGCCGCGCATCGCGCGTGGCAGGGCTCGCCTCCGGGAGATCACGGAGGCGGGAAATTGCAGGAACCGGAGCGATGCGTCAGTCGCGCGCCGTCGCCTTGAGCGCCGCGATGACATCCTCGCGGGCGATGATTCCGACCAGCTTCTGCGCGCCGTCGAGCACGATGATGCTCCTGATGCGGTGCTCCACCATGATCTGGAGCACGCGCGTAAGCCGCGTGTCGGGGCTGACATAGATGAACTCGGGCGTCATGACGTCGCCGATCTTGCGGCTCATCAGGTCGTGATAGCGGGGCAGCATCTGGCTCGGCGAGAAGGCGAAGCACTTCAGGATGTCGAATTTGGTGACGATGCCGACCACCTGCCCGTCGTCCACGACCGGATAGGAGTTGAAATCGTCGGCCTCGAACATCTCGCTGAGTTCGAGCAGGTTACGGTCCCGCTGCACCGCCTTGACGTTGCGCGTCATGTAGCCGTCGACGGTCTGTTCAAGAAATCTGTACACGGCGCGTCCTCCTCGATTCGATTCCGGCCGGCCGTCAGTGCGACAGCAGCACGCTGCGGGCGGTCTGCGTGACCAGATATTGAGTGACGCCTCCCAGGATCAGCTCACGAAACCTCGAATGGCCATAGGCGCCCGCTACGATCAGGCCGGCATCGACGTCGCCGGCGACCTTCTCCAATTGCACGGCGGCGGCTTCGTTCCTGGCGCCTTCGCAGATGCGCGCGGTCGCGGTGACGCCATGGCGGGCGAGCCAGGCGGCAACGTCGGTAATGCCGGCCATCACGACCGAACGGTCGTCGTCGCGCTCCGGAATTGTGGCGATGGTAACGTCTCTCGCCTTGCGCAGCATCGGCAGCGCATCGGCCACGGCGCGCCGCGCCTCCGGCGTGTCCTTCCACGCCACCAGCACGCTGCGCAGGTCGAGCCAGTTGACCCGGTCGGGCACGACGAGAAGGGGGCGGCCAGCCTGCATCACCAGATCCTTGGCGCTGGCGAGCGCGAACGCGTCGGAGAAGGCCGGGCTCTGCCCGCCGCTCACGACGATGTCGGCGCAACGCGCCTGCGCCAGGGCGAATCGCGCCGGAAAGTCCATGGCGCTGCGCCACTCCGCATGTCCGCCGCGATTCTTCGTGGCGGCGCGGAATTGCGCCTCAAGGCCGGCCAGCCGCCGCTTGACCGAAGCTTCGCCCTCGTCGATCAGTGCTTGCGCCTCGACGCCGTCGGTGAAATAGAGCGGCGGCGCGAACTGCGCCGCCGCGACCCCGACGATGGCCGCCTCGAATCGTTCGGCGAGCTCGCCCGCGACCTGAAGACGCGCCTCGTTGGACTGATCGAGCGCCAGGCTGACCATCACCGTCGCGTATGTCATCGGAATTCTCCAGTGCAAAGACTTTTGTAGAACTTACGCCTGCTTCCGCACATGGGGATGAGATAGATCAAGGAGGCCGCAGGCATCCGACTTGCCGTCAATCGGCAGCGACAGAACTTGCCTCCAGCCCGGCCTTAGGCGACATTAGGCGAGTGGTAACCGCGTCCGGAGCGGCCGCATCAGGATTGGAGCATCATTTGTCGCCGAGCCGCGTAACGCACTCGCAGGACGACGGTCGGGGCGAACGTTTTCGCGTTCGGATCGAAGGGTTTGGCGTCGGCACCTGGGATCTCGACCTCGCGACACGGGAATTGGACTGGTCCGATACCGCCAGGGGGCTGCTCGGCGTCGAGCGGGATCAGCCGGCGAGCTACGATCTGTTCCTGTCGCGCCTTCAACCCACGGACAGAGAGCGGGTCGAGGACGCAATCAAGCGCGTTTCCGAGAGTGGCGGCAGCTTTGACGTGTCGTTCAGGGTCGCGAATGCCTCCGGCAGCGGGCAGTGGATCCGCGCCCGGGCCGGACTCATTCGGGACGAATCCGGCGCCGCTCGTCATCTCAGCGGCATCCTGCTCGATATCGACGCAGAAAAGCAGGTCGAAGAGGCGCTGCGCACGCGCGAGACCCACCTCCGCTCCATCCTCCATACCATTCCCGACGCCATGATCGTCATCGACGGCCACGGCATCATGCAACTCTTCAGCACGGCCGCGGAGCGCCTGTTCGGCTGGTTGGAGCACGAGGCGATCGGCCAGAACGTCAGCATCCTGATGCCGGAGCCCGATCGCACCCGCCACGACAGCTACCTCGCCCGTTACCGCACCACGAACGATCCGCACATCATCGGCATTGGCCGCATCGTGACGGGCAAGCGCCGCGACGGCACGACTTTTCCCATGCATCTGTCGATCGGCGAGATGGAATCCGCCGGCGAGCCCTATTTCACGGGCTTCGTCCGCGACCTCACCGAACACCAGCAGACCCAGGCCAGGCTCCAGGAATTGCAATCCGACCTCGTCCACGTCTCGCGGCTGACCGCGATGGGCGAAATGGCCTCCGCGCTCGCCCATGAGCTCAACCAACCGCTGGCAGCGATCAGCAATTACATGAAGGGATCGCGGCGCCTCCTTGCCGGCAGCAGCGACCCCAACACCCCGAAGGTCGAAAGCGCACTGGATCGCGCGGCGGAGCAGGCCTTGCGCGCCGGCCAGATCATCCGGCGCCTGCGCGACTTCGTCTCCCGCGGCGAGTCGGAGAAGCGGGTCGAGAGCCTGTCCAAGCTGATCGAGGAGGCCGGCGCGCTCGGGCTCGCCGGCGCGCGCGAGCAGAACGTGCAGCTCCGCTTCAGCCTCGATCCCGACGCCGATCTCGTCCTTGCCGATCGCGTGCAGATCCAGCAGGTGCTGGTCAATCTGTTCCGCAACGCGCTGGAAGCAATGGCACAGTCGTCGCGGCGCGAGCTCGTGGTCGCCAACACCTGTGTCGCCGACGACATGATCGAGGTGGAAGTCTCGGATACCGGCTCCGGCTTCCGGGACGACGTCCTTCCGAACCTGTTCCAGACCTTCTTCACCACCAAAGACACCGGCATGGGCGTGGGGCTGTCCATCAGCCGCTCGATCATCGAGGCTCATGGCGGCCGCATGTGGGCCGAGAGCAACGCAGTGGGCGGCGCGACATTCCGCTTCACCTTGCCAGCAACCGACGAGAGCTGATCCATGACGACCAAGGGACATATCTACGTCATCGACGACGACGCTGCGATGCGCGATTCGCTCAACTTCCTGCTGGATTCCGCCGGCTTCGGCGTCACGCTGTTCGACGACGCGCTCGCCTTTCTCGATGCCCTGCCCGGCCTCGGCTTCGGCTGCGTTGTCTCGGACGTGCGCATGCCCGGCATGGATGGAATCGAGCTGCTGAAGCGCTTGAAGGCGCAGCAAAGCCCGTTTCCCATCCTGATCATGACGGGTCATGGCGACGTTCCGCTCGCGGTCGAGGCGATGAAGCTCGGGGCCGTCGATTTCCTCGAAAAGCCGTTCGAGGACGACCGCCTCGTCGCCATGATCGAAGCCGCGATCCGGGAGGCCGAGCCGGCCGCCAAGAACGAGGCCGTCGCCCAGGACATCGCTGCACGCGTCGCCTCCTTGAGCCCGCGTGAACGTCAGGTGATGGAGGGGCTGATCGCGGGCCTGTCCAACAAGCTGATCGCCCGCGAATACGACATCAGCCCGCGCACCATCGAAGTCTACCGGGCCAACGTCATGACCAAGATGCAGGCGAGCAGCCTTTCGGAGCTGGTCCGGCTGGCGATGCGCGCCGGGATGCTCAACGATTGAGGCAGGTCAAGGCCCTTTTTCGGCGCCGTGCTAACCAGACAGCATGATCGAGGTCAGCTCACATCGCGCCCAGGCGTCGTCCTCCCCACAACCCACCGTGTTTGTGGTCGACGATGATGCCGCCGTTCTGGGATCGCTGCGGTTCCTGCTGGAGACCGACGGCTTTGCCGTGCGGACCTTCAGGAGCGGCACCGCGCTGCTCAACGCGAGCGCTACGCCCGGCGCGGACTGCTATGTGATCGACTACAAGATGCCCGACATCAATGGCATCGAGCTGGCCGGCCAATTACGCAAATCCGACCGCGACGCGCCTGTGATCCTGATCACCGGCTATCCCGACGAGAACATCTCGACCCGGGCTGCGACGGCGGGCATCAAAGACGTGGTTTTGAAGCCGCTTCTCGAGGAAAATCTGGTCAAGTGCATCCGCCACGCCATCCAGAACCGCCCCCGCGCGTGACCTACGGGATTCTACGTAGGTAGACCCCCTTAAGATATCGCTCGAAATTTTCGAAGCCCCCGATACCGCGTACCAAAGCGCCATCACAACGGAGATGGCGCAGATGCTCACCCAGACCCTCAACACCCAGGCGATCAACACCCAGATCGTTGGCAAGATCGCCCCCGCCCATCCCGTCATCGACCAGTTCGGCGCCGTCACCGGCCATGTCGGCCTCGTCGCCACCGAGTTCTCCTACCGCAAGGACGAGGAGATCTATGGCGAGGACGAGCCCGCCGAATATGTCTACCAGGTCGTGTCAGGCGCAGTGAGCAGCTACAAGCTCCTGTCCGACGGCCGCCGCCAGATCGGCGCCTTCCATCTTCCCGGCGACGTGTTCGGCCTCGAATCCGGTCCCGCTCATCGCCTTGCTGCCGAAGCCATCATCGACACCACGGTGCGCCTCGTGAAGCGCGCCAGCCTCGAGAAGGCCGCGGGCATCGACGTGCAGGTTGCCCGCAAGCTCTGGGCGATGACGGCCGGCGAGCTGCGCCATGCCGAGGATCACATGCTGCTCTTGGGCCGCAAGACGGCGATGGAGCGCGTTGCGACCTTCCTGCTCGAAATGGACCGCCGCCTTGCCGTTGCCGGCATGATGGCGCTGCCGATGTGCCGCCGCGACATCGGCGACTATCTCGGCCTCACGCTCGAAACCGTGTCGCGCGCGCTGTCGCAGCTTCACGCCCAAGGCATTCTGGGCTTCTCCGGCGCCCGCCAGATCGTGCTGCGCAACCGTCAGCGCCTGCAGCATCTCGACGCCTGATCTTCGCCAATCTTCCTACTCCCTACACATCTGGCCGGCCGAACGCGTTTCGGCCGGCCATTTTGTTTGGACCGCGAATCATGCCCTGCGCCGCGTCTCCGGCATCACGAAAAGAATCAGCAAGAGTCCGGTCGCGGCCACGCCGGAAAGCCCGATGAACGCCGTGGCATTGCCGAACTTGTCGCTGACATAGCCGCCAAGCGCGGTGCTCAGCGCTGCACCGATGCCGGTCGCGGTGCCGACGATGCCCTGCGCAAGGTTGAAGTGCCCGCTGCCGAAGGCGACGTCGGCAACGATCAGCGGAATCATCACCGCGAACACTGCCGCGGTGATGCCATCGAACACCTGCACCGCGACCAGCAGATACGGATCGCGCACGGTCGCAAACAGCAGGCCGCGAATCATCAGCGCGCCGAATCCGATCAGAAGCAACGGCCGGCGGCCCCATGCCTGCGCCTTGCGCCCGACCGTCGGCGACAGCAGCGCCACGATCGCTTGCGGAACGACAATGCAAAAGGCGACGAGCACTGTCGCCCATTGGGCGGACCGCGCCGTTACCGCGCTCGCCATCAGGGGCATCATCGCGGCATTGGCGAGCTGCAACAGCAACACGCTCAGGGCAAACACGATGAGAGGCCGTTGCCGGATCAGGTGCCAGATATTGGTGTCACCACGATCGGCCGCTTCGCGCGGCATCTCACCGTGACAGCGGGCAATGTCGACCTCCTGCTCGCGAATGCGCGAGAGAGCGATCAGGGTCGGAATCGCGAGCAGGAAAGTGACCAGGAACACGGCGCGGCTCGACAGCAGATAGCCGACGGTGCCCATCACCGCCGCGGCAACGCCGCTCCCGAGCGAGGCAAAGCGCGCGTTGCGCCCGAGCCGCTCGCCGATCGCGAACGGCCCGACCAGGCCAAGGCTGATCGCCGCAATCGCCGGCCCCAGCACGCAGCTCGCCGCCGCATGCAAGGTCGCCGCAGCCATAACGACCGGGAAGATCGGCATCGCGGCATAAGCGAGTGCACAGCAGCCGATGGCCGCAATGGCAAGGCCTGCGACCAGCCGCTCCGATTTCGCGGCATCGATGATCGCCCCACCCGGCATCTGCCCGATCAACGCGACGATACCGCCGATCGACAGCACCAGGCCGATCTCGACCTGGGTCCATTTCTGGGTCGTCAGATAGACCGCGATGAAGGGACCGAATCCGGTCTGGACGTCGGCGAGGAAGAAGATGAACCAGTCGAGGCCGCGCAGGCTCTGGCGCGACGGCGCAGGACTGCGCGCGGCCGGCGGCGCGGCGACGCTGTCCTGCTCGGAGCGGTCGTCGCGATCGGCATGTTTCGGCTTCCTCGACAACAGCACAGGCGGTCAGTCCTCCCCGCACCTCACTGGATCGCTTGCAGCGGTTGAAGGCTGCCGGATGCGCCGAGCACGACGATCGGCGCATCTTCCTTGTATTCCGGCGCGGCCGCGACCTGCGCCTTGGTCAATTCCAGCGTGATGCTGTCCTTCTTGTTGGCAATCTTGCCGAAGCGCAATGCGTTCCAATCCACCACGATCTTGCGGCTGCCGACGCCGAGAAACCCGCCGAAATCGATGGCCGCGGCGCGGACGCGACCACTGCGATCGACGATGACGTCGACGATCCGCCCCATGTCCTCGCCGGCCGCGCTGCGCACGTCGCGGCCGAGCACCCCGTGAGCTTCGCTGGCGCCGATGATCGTCACCGACGGCGGCGGCGCAGCATCCTTCGGCGTGACCGGGACGGCCGAGCTCGGCGACGGTGCCGCCGGCGCTTTCGCCTCGCTCTGCCCTGCGGGCGGTTCGTCTGCGGCGCGCGACGTCGCCACCGCCACGCCCGCGACGATGGCTATGCCAAGGATCAACGCTCCGATCGCACGCATGACACTCTCCCTGCGCGCCCCTAGCGCGCCAGCACGATCGAGACCTGGATCCGGCCGCGCGTGCGCAAGACTTCAAGCGCCACGTCGTCGCCGTGGCGGCTGACACGAAGATCGACGCTGGATTCGCCGAGGCGCAAATCGCGCAGGATCACCTCGTTGAGGAACGCCGGCAGATGCGGGTTGCGCAGGCGAATCTCGCTGCGCGCCACGTCGAACTCGATGCCGAGCGCCGCCTCCAGCAGCGTGAACGGCGTCGCGCTGGCCCAGGCCTGCGGCGCGCAGGCGACCGGATAGAGCGTCGGACCGCGCCGCTTCTCGCGCCGGAAACCGCAGAACAATTCGGGCAACCGGCGCAGGTCCATATAGGTGGCGGCGTCGAACAGCCCCTTGAAGACATGCGCGACCGAATGCTTGAGACCGTAGCGCGCGAGCCCGAGCGCGATCAGCGCATTGTCGTGCGGCCAGATCGACCCGTCATGATAGGACATCGGGTTGTATCGTACTTCGCCTTGCGCGACGGTACGGATGCCCCAGCCCGAGAAGAAATGCGGCCCCATCAGATCGGCGGCGACGAGGCGGGCACGGTCCTCGCGGATCATGCCGCTGAACAGCACCTGGCCGGCGTTCGAGGTCCGCACCTTGCACGGCCGCTTCTTGCCGTCGAGGGCGAGCGCGTAGGTGCCGAGCTCCTCGCACCAGAACGCCTTCTCGAATCGCTCGGCCAGCGTCCTGGCTTCGGCCTCGAGCTTGCGCACGCGGTCCGGCTTGCCGAGCCGCAGCGCGCAACGCGCGGCGAGCTGCTTGGCGGCGTAGACATACCCCTGGACTTCCGCGAGCGCGATGTTGCCCTCGGCGAGCTGGCCGTCGGCATGGAAGATCGCGTCGTAGGAATCCTTCCAGCCCTGGTTGGCCAGCCCCTTCTCGGTCGCGCGTTGGTATTCGACGAAACCGTCCTGGTCTGGATCGCCGGGACCGTCGATCCAGGCCAGCGCCGCCTCGATCGCCGGCCACAGTTCGATCAGGGTCTTCTCGTCGCCGGTCCGTTCGAAATAGCTTCCGGCGAGCAGCACGAACAGCGCGGTCGAATCGACGCTGCCGTAATATTGCGCGAACGGCACCTCGCGCAGCGCCGCCATCTCGCCGCCGCGCATCTCATGCAGGATCTTGCCGGGCGCGGCATCCGCGAGCGGATCCACCGCCTTGGCCTGGAAATGCGCGAGCCGGCGCAAGACGCCCTTGGCGACGCGCGGATCGATCCACAGCATCTGCAGCGCGGTGATCAGGCCGTCGCGGCCGAACGTCGTCGAATACCAGGGGATGCCGGCATAGGGATAACGCCCCTGCGGCGTCTCCGTCATCAGCATGTTGAGGTCGGCCATGGCCTGGCACAGCACCTCGTTGAAGATGTTGTTCGAGGTCTCGACGCTCGCCGCCCCCATCGTCGACTGCCGCATCTCGCGGCGATGAGCGAGCAGGCCGCGGAAGAAGCCTGCGGGCTTCTCGGCGATCGGACGGTTGCAGGACACGGCCACGAACAGCGACTTGGATTCATGCGGGCCCAGCTCGAGCTGCCAGGTCGCGGCATTCACCGACAGCCGCGTCGGGCGGGGATCGAAATGCAAACCCGTGGTGCGCTCGGTGTCGTCGAGGCCGCGATATTCGAACAGCACGTCGGTCGAACCGAGCAGTTTGCCCGTGCCGGTGCCGCGGTGCGGGCGGCGCTCGCCGCGGACCTCGAACAGATCGGCAAAGTCGTTGTCGAACAGCAGCGTCAACTCGAAACTGGCGCGCGCATCGCCATGGTTCTGCACCCCGATGCGCTGATAGGCCGTGCCGCGCCACAGGAAGATCGTGCGCACGATGTGCAGCAAGTCCTTCTGGAGGACGAGGCGTTCCTGACGGTAGATGTCGGGATTGGTGAGGTCGACGGTCAGCGCCGAATTGTCGTCGCGCAGGTTGGAGCCCAGCAGCAGCGGCTGGAGATCGTCGAGCACCAGCTCCAGCCGCGCCAGATAGCGGGTGTCGTAGTGAAACAGGCCGTCCGGCCCGCCGGCCGAGGCGCCGATGTCGCCATGGCTGTCGAGCACGATGAACATGTCGTCGTGCTTGAGGGATCGCCGCGGCCGTGCCGACGGCCCGGTCATCGGGATATAGAAAGGCTGCTCCGCGACCTGCTCCGAGGTTCGCGTGACGGAGGCAAGGTGGGTTACGGCTTCGGCCGACATGAGCTGATCCCCTGCGCTTGTTTCAAGACGCAACCGACTCGACAACGCGACTCTTGGTTTACGCTGCGGCCTGTGCGAGCCGGCTCATTTCCTGCGTGACCAATTCACGATAGGGCCCATGGCCTTGCATCAGACGCTCGGGCGAGCCGTCTTCGATGATCTTGCCATTCCTCAGCACCACCACGCGGTCGAAATTGCGCAGCGTTGCCAGCCGGTGCGCGATCGCGATCACGGTGCGGCCGCGCATCAGGCGCGACAGCGCCTCGCGGATGGCCTCTTCGGATTCGCTGTCGAGCGCGGCCGTCGCCTCGTCCAACAGCAGGATCGGCGCGTCCTTCAGGAAGGCGCGCGCGATCGCGATACGCTGGCGCTGGCCGCCGGACACCTTGACCCCGCGGTCGCCGACCATGGTGTCGAGCCCCTCCGGCAAGCTATCGATGAAATCGCAGCGGGCCGCGATCGCGGCCCGCAGCACCTCGTCGTCGGTTGCGTTTGGCCGGCCATAGCGGATGTTCTCGCGGATGGAGCGGTGAAACAGGGAAATGTCCTGCGGCACGACCGAGATCGCCTCGCGCAGGCTGAGTTGCGTGACCTTCGAAATGTCCTGGCCATCGATCGTGATGTTGCCCTCGTCGGTATCGTAGAAGCGCTGCAGCAGCGTGAACAGCGTGGACTTGCCGCCGCCGGATTGCCCGACCAGGCCGACGCGCTGGCCGGGCTGAAGCCGCAGGCTGAAACGCTCGAAGATCTTGTCGCTGCCGGGATAGCCGAAGCTGACGTTGTTGAACGCGATCGCCGCGCCGCTCTTCACCAGCGGCTCGGCGTCGGGATGATCGCGCAGCTCGTGAGGCACCAGCAGCGTGGCAATCGCCTCCGTCAGCCGCGCGACGTGCTGGGTGACGTCCACCAGCGCCACTGCGAGATCGCGGGTGGCGCTGAGAATGGAGATGCCGAGTGTACAGACCAGCACGACGTCGCCGGTGGTCGCCTCGCCCTTCTGCCACAGGGTGACGGCCCAGGCCATCAGCGCGACCGTCAGAACCACGGTCACGGCGGCATGCAGCAGCCGCAACTTCTCGAGATAGCGCAGGCTGCGGCTTCGCGCGGTCAGCTCCCGGTTCACCGTCGCGTCGAACCGCTCGTGCTCGTGGCCGATGCCGCAGAAGGCCCGCACCAAGGGCATGTTGCTGATGACGTCGATCATCTCGCCGTCGACCACAGCGGCCTTGTCGGCGAAGTCGTCATGCAGCGGCTTGCCCGCGGCGGCAAGGCGAAACATCGCGAGTACCATGCCACCGGCGATCACGAGCAAGCCAAGCGCCATGTAAGGACTGACGGTTCCAATCAAGGCGATTGCCGCAACTGTGGCAATGCAGGGCGGCAACACATTCCAGACAAACATGTTCTCGACCGTGAACACGGCATTGGATGTGGCCGTAATGCGGCTGGTCAGCATGCCCGGCATCCGGTCTGAAAAATAGCTCGGCGCATGACCGGTCAGATGACGAAATATGTCACGACGCAAATCGCCCGTGACCCGAACGAAGGTAAAGCTCGCTGTCCAGCTCGCGATCCGCCACAGGAAATTGTCGGCGGTGATCAGCGACATGAGCAGAATGAATGCCAGCCATACGCCTCCGCCTTGCGAAGGCCCCGCAGACAAGGCGTCGACCAGAGATTTGACCCCATATTGAGTGCCTACGGAGCAGGCAACCGCTGCAACAACCGCGATCACGATCACCAGATGCGATGCCATTCGCATCCGAAGATAGCGCAAGACAAAGGCAAATGGCCTGCGCGCGTATCCAGAAAGATGATCCATAGGCTATCGCCCCGTACTGTTGATTTAAGTTTTTTGTCTCAGCCGACTGAACATCGACTGCTTCGCCGCGGTTCCCGGGCAGTCTCATCACGACACGCGGATGCGGACGATGTGAGAAGAGGTGATGGCATCATCGCGACCACGCTGCAGTGTGTCGAAGAAGTAACGGTCGGAAGAAGGAACTTCGCAAATGCGAGAACGTTCCCACCTTGGCATGCCGGTGCCGAAACATGGCGGGGGCTTCTACGATCATGATCGCACAGAGGAGATGGTGAGATGCGCATTGCGCAGGTAGCTCCGTTGACGGAGGCTGTTCCACCCAAGCTGTATGGCGGCACCGAGCGGGTGGTGCACTGGTTGACGGAAGAGCTGGTGGCCCTCGGGCACGACGTGACGCTGTTCGCCAGCGGAGACTCCCAGACATCAGCCAAGCTGGATGCGCTGTGGCCGAGAGCGCTACGCCTCGACGGTTCCGTGCGCGATCCCAACGCGCTGCACATGGTGCTGCTGGAGCATGTACGGCAGAAATGTGACGACGAGGAGTTCGACTTCCTCCACTTCCATCTCGACTATTATCCGTGGTCGTTGTTCCATCGGCAGCCGACGCCGTTCCTGACCACGCTGCACGGCCGGCTCGATCTTCCGGAGCATCAGCCGGTCTTCAACACCTTCTCCAAGATGCCCGTCGTCTCGATCTCCAATGCGCAGCGGCGGCCGGTGCCGCAGGCGAACTGGGTGCAGACGATTTACCACGGCCTGCCGGAGAATTTGCTGACGCCAAAGCCGGCGAAGCAGGAATATCTCGCCGTGCTCGGCCGCATCGCGCCCGAGAAGGGCGTCGACCGCGCCATCAAGATCGCGACCCATTGCGGCATTCCGCTCAAGATCGCGGCCAAGGTCGATCGCGCCGACCAGGACTACTATGACGAGTTGATCCGGCCGATGGTCGAGAACAATCCGCTGGTGGATTTCATCGGCGAGATCAGCGATCACGAGAAGTCGGAATTCCTCAGCGGCGCGCTCGGCCTTCTGCTGCCGATCGACTGGCCGGAGCCGTTCGGCCTCGTGATGATCGAAGCCATGGCCTGCGGCACGCCGGTCGTTGCCTTCAACCGCGGCTCGGTGCCCGAGATCATCGACGAGGGGCTGACCGGCTTCATCGTCGAGGACCTTCTCAGCGCGGCCGGCGTCGTCGGCCGCCTCGCGCAACTCGACCGCGCCGCCATCCGCAAGCAGTTCGAGACGCGCTTTACCGCGCGGCGTATGGCGCTGGACTATCTCGCGGCCTACCGCCGCCTCGCCGAGCAGAAGGCGCCGCGGATCAAGCTGGTGAGCAGCGCGGAGTAGAGCGAAGCATCTGTAACTCCCGTGCCCGGACGCGCTGCAACGCGGAAGTAGCGCTGCGCTGCATCCGGGCACGAGCTCCTACCTCACCACCGCCCGTTTCGGCTCCACGATCTCGAACATCCGTGGAAACTCGTCCATCAGGCCCATCAGCTCGGCGAGCTTCATCGGGTTGCCCGCGAGCTTGACCTTGCCGGCCGCGACCGCCTCCGGAAAGCTCGTCAGCTTGGCGATCACTTCGTCGAGCGTGGCGCGCGCCAGCGTGAAGCTGGCATCGGCGGCCTCCGCCTGCACGCCCTCGGCATAGGTGAGTGCGCAGTTCTCCAGATTGAGCACGAAGGTCTCGCCGGTGTCTGAGAAATTCCAGTTGAGCACGATGTGCTTTCCTTCCGCCTTCGGACCGTTTAGGCGGATGCCGAGCACGTCCCAGAGCTGCCCGGTGCGCAGCGCAGCCAGCGTCTCGCGCGGCATCGGCGGGCGCGCCGGCACCTTCGGCATGCCCAAGCGCAATTCCTGCGCGCCGAACAGATAGGCGTTGCGCCAGGTCGCGCTTTCGGCGGCGTAGCCGAGCTGCTCCAGCGTGTCGGCGAGCAGAGCGCGCGCCGCCGCATGATCAGGCTCGGCGAAGACGAGATGGCCGAGCGCCTGCGCGATGAAGCGGAATTCACCCTTGTCGAAATCCGCACGCGCCCGCGCCAGGATGGCGTCGGCGCCGCCCATGTATTCGACATATTTCCTTCCGGACTCCACCGGCGGCAGCGGATCGAGATTGACCGGGTTGGCGTCGTACCAGCCGAGATATTTCTGATAGATCGCCTTCACGTTGTGCCGGATCTGGCCGTAATAGCCGCGGCCGTGCCAGGCGCCTTCCAGGCTCTTCGGCAACTGGATCGTCTCGGCGATCTCGGCGGCGGTGAGACCGTGGTTCATCAGGCGGATGGTCTGGTCGTGCGCGAATTTGTAGAGATCGCGCTGCTGCCGGATCATCATGCCGATGCGCTCACGTCCCCACACCGGCCAGTGATGCTGGCCGCACATCGCCTCCGCCTTGCCGTCCCAGAGCTGCAAGGCCTCGCCCAGATATTTCGACCAGGCCAGCGCGTCGCGCACGTCGGCGCCGCGGAACGGCAGCAGATTGTGGAAATTGTGGGTGCAGTTCTCGGCGAGGTTCAGCACCCTGTAGCGCGGAATGAAGAAGTGCATCTCCGCCGGCGCTTCGCTGTTCGGCGCCATCTGGAATTCGAATTCGACGCCGTCGATGACGCGCCTGTCGCCGGTCGCCATGATCAGGTCGGTCGGGCGCAGCAGTGCAACTGATCCTGCCGCCATCGACTTGCCGAGCCCGCAATCCACCTGCCCCCGCGCGCCCTTGGCGAGCAGCGGCCCGAACTGGTACTGGGCACGGCGCAGCATCGCGGGGCCTGCGATGATGTTCTCGGACACCGCGTGCTCCATGAACAGATTCGGCGCGATGATCGGCACGCTGGCAGTGGCCAACACATCCTCCTCCAGCACGCCGCGCGCCCCGCCCCAATGGTCGGTGTGGGTGTGCGTGAAGATGACGGCTGCGACCGGCTTCACGCCGCGATGCCTGAAATAGAGATCGAGCGCGGCCCGCGCGCCCTCGATCGAGGTCAGGGTGTCGACGACGATGACGCCGCTGTCGCCCTCGATCAGCGTCATGTTCGCGATGTCGAGCCCGCGCACCTGGTAGACACCGGGCACGACCTCGAACAGACCGTGCTGCATGTTGAGCCGCGACTGCCGCCACAGGCTCGGATTGACCGTCGGCGGCGCCTCCTCAGTGGACAGGAAGCCGTAAGGCTCGAGACTCCAGACAGTCCGCCCCTGCGGGTTCGTGATCGCAGCGTTTTCGATCGTGCCGAGGAAGCCGCGCGCGGCGTCATCGAAATCCCGCGTGTCGGAAAACGGCAGCGCGTTCAGCATTGCCGTTTGCTGCGCGATGACGGACGCGCTCGCGTCCTTCGGCTCGTTGCTGGCGTTGATCATGTTCTTCCCTCCCGGCCGGTTGCGCGGCATCTAACCGCATCTCGCGGTCGATTGCCATCACCGGTGGAGGCGAAAGGACATTGGATGTCTCTTCTTCCCTTTTCCCTGTGGGAGAAGGTGGCACCGTCTATGCCGCGTGCGCGGCCAGTCCTTCGGTGACCGCCGTTGCAACAGCCGCTTCCGCCAACCGCAATTCCCGCGCCAGCACATAGCCCCCGCGATTTTGCTTGGCCCGGTACAGCGCCTTGTCGGAGCGCGACAGCAGCGCCTCCGCGGTGCGCCCGTCGTCCGGCGCGACGGCAACACCGACGCTGACGCCGAGCTCGATCACCTGTCCGTCGACGTCGTACGGCGCGCCGATCGACTGCACGATGCGCTCCGCCATCGCCTCCGCATCAGCCGCCGCGCGCTGGACCAGGACGAATTCATCGCCGCCCATGCGGATCAACAGGTCGTCTTGCGTGACGAGTGCCTTGAGCCGGCCGGCGACCTGCTTCAGCAGCGCGTCACCGGCGGGATGGCCGAACCGGTCATTGGCCTCCTTGAAGCGGTCGAGATCGAGCGTATGGACCGCAACCATCCCGGCCGACAGCATCAGGGGCAGGTCCGCCGCCAGCACCGAGCGGTTGGATAGGCCGGTCATCGAATCCGAGCGCGCGAGCTGCTCGAATTTCCGCTTCAGCGTGATCTGGCTGATCGAGGCGTTGAAGCTCAACCGAACCATCTCGAAACTCGCGACCACGTACATCAGGATGAGGAGCCCGAGGCCGACGTGGCGCAGATCCGGCTGCATGAAAGTGACGATCGCGGTGGGCCCGGCGATCGCGACCAGATCGAGCAGCGCCGCGACGGGACGCAGCGCCAGCCGCGCCACCACGCCGGCGCCGAAGCCGAATCCAATCCCGATCGCCATCACGGAGCAGAGCGCATCGCCCAGCATGATGCTGCGCGCGGCGAACACGCCAAGCACCAATGCCGTCGCAACGGTGCCGGCAATGTAACGCCGCTCCCAGGTCGCGGCCTCGGCCCGATCGAGTTGCGGTGAACGCGCGAAACGACGACGGAAAGCGAGAATTTCGAACAGACGGACGATCGCCACCATGACACCGGCGACCGTCAGGATCGCCATCACCATGTCCCCGGTCTCGTAGGTCGTGATGGCGCCGACCATTGCGAGGCAGGCGGCCGCGAGAATGTTCGGCATCGTGGTCCCGTGAAGGCCCCCGATGACTTCCAGATAGACGGCATCAGAAATCGACGCCCGTCCGGATTCCATCCTGTCGAAGAACATGCCAGCTCCCATCTTCTGGCATGTTCCTACCTCACATCCGTAAAAAGGGCTGCGTCGCATCACGCTGGCATTTTAGCGCGCGGGTTAACCGCGCGTTAGCCATGCGTGATCCTCGCCCACATTACATCCCGAGCAGTCTCGGCAGCCACAACGACAGGCCCGGCCAGTAGGTCACGACCACCAGGAATCCCAGCATCGTCAGCAGCCATGGCCACACCGCGACCGTGAGCTCGGTAATGCCCATCTTGGCGATGCCCGATGCGACGTAGAGATTGAGACCGACAGGCGGATGGCAGAGGCCGACCTCCATGTTGACCGTCATCAGGATGCCGAAATGAATGGGATCGATGCCGAGCTTGACCGCGACCGGAAACAGGATCGGGGCCATGATCAGGATGATCGAGGACGGCTCCATCACGTTGCCCGCCACCAGCAGCAGGAGATTGACGAGCAGCAGGAAGCCGATCCACCCTAGGCCCTGGTCGATCATCCATTGCGCCAGCGCTTGCGGCACGTTCTCGTAGGTCATCAGGAACGAGAACAGCACGGCGTTGGTGATGATGTAGAGCAGCATCGCCGAAAGGTTCGCCGACGACAGCAGCACCCGCGGCACGTCCCGCAGCTTCAGATCCTTATAGATGAACACCGCGACGATAAAGGCGTAAACCGCGCTGACGGCGGCGGCCTCGGTCGGCGTGAACAGGCCGCTGTAGATGCCGCCGATCACGATCACGATTAGCAGGATGCCCCAGATCGACTTGCGGAACGCATCGAAGCGCTGCATGAACGTCGCCTTCGGCATCCGCGGATAGTCGTTGCGCCAGGCGCGATAGAAGGTCGTGGCTCCAAGCAGGAACGCGAGCACGAGTCCAGGTATGATGCCCGCGATGAACAGCTTGCCCACCGAGCTGTTGGTGGAGACGGCGTAGAGAACCATCGGGATCGACGGCGGGATGAGGATTCCGAGCGAGCCCGACGTCGTGATCACGCCGGCGCCGAACCGCTTCGGGAAGCCTTGCGCGACCATCGCCGGCAGGATCACCGAGCCGATCGCCACCACGGTTGCCGGCGAGGAGCCGGAGATCGCGGCGAACAGCGCGCAGGCGACCACTCCCGACAGCGCCAGACCGCCGTACCAATGGCCGACCAGCGAGGTTGCGAAATTGATCATCCGCCGCGCCACGCCGCCATGGGTCAGGAAGTTGCCGGCGAGGATGAAGAACGGGATCGCCATGATCTCGAAATTCTCGATGCCGGTGAACAGCTTCAGCGCCACCGATTCCGTTCGCACGTCGGTCAGCGTGAACATGAAGCTGAGCACGGTGAGACCAAGCGCGATCGAGATCGGCATGCCCGTCAGCATCAAGGAGAGCAGCAGCCCGAACACGATGGCGACGCGCAGGCCCTGCGGCAGCGTGATGACGTGAGCCGAATGAGCGAAGCACAAGGCGACGATCAGGACCGGCAGCAGCATCAGGATCCAGCCGAGCGGGCTGCGCTCGTCCCGGACGACCTGGGTGGGCGTCACCGGGGCCGGATGCACCGGGTCCACCTCGACCCCTTCGACGCCGGCCATGTCGTGATGCGGCAGTTCGCCGGTGTGGTAGAACGACCAGGCGACCTGCAGGAAGCGGAAGCACATCAGGCCGGAGCCGAGCGGGATGGTGAGATACACCATCCACATCGGCGCCTCGAGATCGTTGGACTGCTGGCCGGTCTGCCACATCTGGCCGACGAAAGCGGCGCCGAAATAGGCGACGATGGCGGTGAAGAGCGCGCCACACAACAAACCGAAGGTGATGACACGTCGGCGCGACCCGCCGGGCAGGATATTGACCAGCACGTCGACGCCGACATGGATGCCGGTCCGCACGCCATAGGCGGCGCCGAACTTCGCCATCCAGATGAACATGTAGATGCAGAGTTCCTGCGCCCAGGACAGGTCGAGCGCGGCGAGCCAGACGAACGCAGCTCGCATGGGGACGGCGAGGAAGGTCAGGTTGCGGGCTTCCGCCCATTTGGCGATGTCGATCGACAGCCCGGCGCCGTAGCGGTGCAGCACGGCGACGAAGATGAGCGAGGTCGCAGCCGCGATCATCGTCGCGATCAGCCATTCCTCGAGATGATCGAGCACACGATTCAGCACACGCAGCAACTTCGTCCCCCCAGCATTGGCTCGTCCATCCAAGAGCGAAACGGCCGGGAGTGCATCACCCCCGACCGTTGCCATTGTTCTTGTTAGGACGCGGCCGTCAGTTCATCTTGACGTCGAGTTCCTTGGCGACGAGATCGAGCACCTCCTGCCCGACCCGGCCCTTTGCCCATTTATAAGTCGGCTGCATCGCTTCCTGCCATGCCTTTCGATCGGCGTCGGTGAGGTAATGCAGAGTCGTCTTACCCGTCTTCTTGATCTCGGCCAGTGCGTCCTCGTTCTCCTGGCGCGCGATCGAGTTGGTGTAGTCGGTCGCATCCGCCATCGCCTTGTCAAGCTGGGTGCGGATATCGGGCGGCAGCCCCGACCAGAATTTCGAATTGACGATGACGGCATATTGCAGATGCGCGTGATAGGACACGGTGATGTCCTTCTGCACCTCGTAGAATTTCTGCGTCAGATAGTTGGAAGCGGTATTCTCGCAGCCGTCGACCACACCGGTCTGTAGCGCCTGGTAGACTTCGGAGAACGCCATGATCTGAGGGATCGAGCCCATGATGCGGAGATATTGGTCCGCGACCTTCGATCCGGAGATGCGGAACTTCAAGCCCTGAAAATCGGTCGGTTTCAGCAAGGGGCGGTTGGCGGAGAGCATATGGAAGCCATTGTCCCAATAAGCGAGCCCCGTTATCCCCTTGGCCGCGAGCTTCTCGAACAGCCACTTGCCGACCGTGCCCTTCATCGCGTTGGAATAGGCCTGCTCGTCCTTGAACAGCCAGGGCAGGTCGAGCGCCTCGAACTCCTTGATGCCGAGCGGCGCGAATTTCGCGGTCGAGGGCGCGAGCATCTGCACGGAGCCGAGCTGCAGCGCCTCGATCTCTTCTTTATCCTTGTAGAGCGTGGAGTTCGGGTAGATCTCGACCTTGACCTTGCCGTCGGTGTATTTCTCGGCGAGCTCCTTGAACTTCAGCGCGCCCTTCCCTTTCGGGGTGTCGTTGGCGACGACGTGGCTGAATTTGATGACGATCGGAGTTTGCGCCTGCCCAACGGCAGGGGCCAGAACCAGCGCGGCGGCCGCGACCGCGAGAAGCAGTTTGCGCATGAAGACCTCCCCAACAACCTCGAAAATCGGGTTCTTTTTGTTTTACAGGTCAGTAGTGGCAGCAATCCGCAAGCCGAACAACTAGACCTAAGCCCAATTTGCCGCAGCCAAGCTATCTTGACGAAAGCTGTCTGCGCAACCCGCCATCCGCGCCCGTTCAACAGAACGAGCGCTTATGCCGCATTGCGGCAAGGCATCAGTTCTTGCGCTGGGCGACCATGAACAGGCGACGGAACGGAAACAGGGTCTGCCCCGCCGCATTCTTCGGATAGGCCTTCGCAACCCGCGCGCCATAGGCGGCTTCGAATGCGATCTTCTCCTCGCCTGCGAGCACGTCGAGATAGCGCGTCAGCCAGGTCCCCTTGGTCCATTCCTTGACGGGGTTCTCGCCTTCGAGCACCTGCAAATATTCGGTCTCCCAGATGTCGATGTTATCAGACATCGGCGCAAGCAGATCGTGGTAGAAGGCCGGCCCTTCGACCGGGGGCGGCGTGACGAGATGCTCGACCTTGGACCGCCACGGACCATCGAGAGCGGTCTCGCCGATCAGCACATGGGAGGGCGCCAGAAAGTTGCGCGGCATCTGCACCGCAAGCATGCCGCCAGGCCTCACCTTCTCCATGACCGACGGAAACAATGCCGCATGATTGGGCAACCAGTGCAGTGCGGCATTGGAATAAATCAAGTCGTACTGTCTGGCGGGATGCCAATCGCCGAGATCCTCGTGCGACCATTCCACGTCGGGGGCGGCCTTGCGGCCGGCGGCAACCATCTCGGCCGAGCCCTCGACGCCGGTCACGTTTGCCTCCGGCCAGCGCTCCTTGATCAGTTTCGTCACGTTGCCGGCACCGGCGCCGAGATCGACGATCTCGCGCGGGGCAAAATCGGGAATCCGCATCAAAAGGTCCACGGCGGGCCGCAGCCGGTGACCGGAGAATTTCAGATATTGCTGCGGATCCCAGACCATCGCTCAACGCCTTTTTCTTTTTCGTGTTTCCTTCAACGCCGCTCTTGGTTACCACTGCTCGTCCCGCTCAGGCAATTCGCAAGGTCCGCGGGACGGACAGGAAACGAACACCAACAAGCAAGAACCAGACAAGAGAGCGTGTGACCATGGACCTCGGGCTCAAATCGAAAACCGCTGTCGTCACCGGCGCGAGCATCGGCATCGGCCGCGCCATCGCCAAGGGCCTCGCTGCCGAGGGCGTGCGGGTCGTCGGCGTGGCGCGGCGCACCGATCTTCTCGCCGAACTGGTGAAGGAGGTAGGCTCCGGGCTGATCACGCCGTTCGGGCAGGACGTGATGGCCAAGGACGCGGCGGAGAGGATCGCAGCCTTTGCATTTAAGGAGCTCGGCCATGTCGACATCCTCATCAACAATGCCGGCGGCAGCCGCCCGCTGCCGGTCGATGCGCCCGACAGCAAATGGGACGAGGCGATCGCGCTGAACTTCACCAGTTACCGCCGCATCGCGCATGCGCTGCTGCCGCAGATGATCGAGCGCAAATGGGGCCGCATCGTCAACATCACCGGCAAGTCCGAGCCCGAAGGCCTCAACGCAGCCTTCGCCGCGAAAGCAGCGGTCCACGCCTGGGCCAAGGGCCTGTCGCGCGAGATCGGCGAGCACGGCATCACCATCAACTGCATCCCCCCCGGCCGCATCATGAGCGAGCAGATCCGCCGCAACTACGCGCCCGATTATCGCGAGCGCTTTGCGGAAGAGGAAATCCCCGTGGGCTATTGGGGCGAGCCGGAAGATCTGGCAGCACTCGCGGTGTTCCTGGCCTCGCCGGTGGCGCGCTACATCACCGGAACGGTGATCCCGGTGGATGGGGGGCTGAGGCGGTATCAGTTTTAGAGGCAGCCGTCGGATGGGTTGAGTGCAGCGAAACCCATCGACAGCATCCAGAGAGGTCTCGATGATCGAGAGGTACTCAGACCACGCCGCAAACGAGCGGACTTTTCTCGCCTGGGTCAGGACGGGCATCGCGATCATCGCGTTTGGCTTTGTCGTCGAGAAATTCAACCTCTTCGTCCGAACGATTGCCGAAGCCAGCAGGACGGACACCGGGTCTCGATTGCAACTCGATCGCTTCACGGGCCCGTTCAGTCACTATGACGGCTTGGTGCTGATCCTGATCGGGATCGCCATCATCATGATTTCGCTTATTCGCTTCATCAGGATCGGTCGAATGATCGACGACGCCCAATCTCACTCCGCCGTGGGCATCAAGGCAGAACTGAGCTGCTGCCGGTTTGATGGACACCGAGATTGGGTGTTTCATGAAGCCGGAGGTGGTCATGCAGAGACGGAAGTTCAGTCGAGAGTTCAAGGTCGAGGCGGTCAAGCTTGTCAGGGAACGAGGGGTGTCGGTGGCGCAAGCCGGCCGCGACCTGGGGGTTCATGAGAACGTGCTGCGCAAATGGGTGAAGGAGTTCGGCTCCGATCCCGTTCAGGCCTTCCCCGGCCACGGGCAAATGAAGCCTGAGCAATTGGAGATCGAGCGGCTGCGGCGCGAGGTCACCAAGCTGAAGGCGGAGCGGGACATCCTAAAAAAGGCCGCTGCCTACTTCGCGAAGGAAGCGACATGAAGTTCGGCTTCATCGCGAAGCACCGGACCATCTGGCCGGTGGCATGGCTATGCGAAGCAATGGGCGTATCGCGGTCGGGCTTCCATGCCTGGCTGAACCGATCGCCCAGCGCCAGATCCCGAAGCGACGAGACGGTAGGCCAGAGGGTCAAGGCGAGCTTCGTTGCCAGCGACCGGACCTATGGCGCACGGCGCGTCTGGAGAGACCTTCTGGCAGACGGCGTCGACTGCGGCCTGCATCGAATCGAGCGGCTGATGCGCCTGCAGGCCTTGCGGGCGAGACCAAGGCGCCGGCGCCTGCCGAAGGACGAAGGCGACCGGCAGATAGCGAACGTGCCGGCGAACCTTCTGGATCGTCAGTTTGTGGCTGAGCGGCCGAACCAGAAGTGGATCGCCGACTTCACCTACATCTGGACCGCCGAGGGCTGGCTCTACGTGTCGGCCGTGATCGACCTGTTCTCGCGCCGTGTGGTCGGCTGGTCGATGAGCTCTAGTATGACAGCGCAATTGGTTGCCGATGCCCTGTTGATGGCAGTCTGGCGCCGCGGCAACCCGGATGCTTTGATGCATCATTCCGATCGCGGCAGCCAATACGTCAGCGAACAGTTCCAGCGCCTGATGGCCGACAGCGGGATCGTTTGCAGCATGAGCCGATCCGGCAATGTGTGGGACAACGCGGCGATGGAGAGCTTCTTCTCGTCGTTGAAGACCGAGCGCACCGAGCGCAAGACCTATCGCACCAGGAACGAGGCAAGAGCAGATGTGTTCGACTACATCGAGCGGTTCTATAACGCCGTCCGGCGTCATTCGACCATCGGCTATCTCAGCCCCGTTGAGTTCGAGCGTAAGGTGGGATTAGCTTAACCTGGTGTCCATCAAACCGGCAGCAGCTCAAACTGGTGCTTGCCGTCGTGCTGGGCCTGGTCGTGACAGCGATGACGGTCTATTTTGCGCTCTGACTTCGTCGTTGATCACGGGCCCCGTAGGATGGGTAGAGCGCAGCGAACCCCATCGACCGCTTTCAAGATCGAACATGATGGGTTTCCCAGTGCTCTACTGATCTACCCATCCTACAACGCCGTGCTCATCAGCCGTTTTCGCCGATCAATCGTGCAACTGTGGCAGTCGCATCACACTATCAGTTCTGAGACCCGTGCCGTTACGCTCGCAGCAAGACTGCCACTCCTGCAAAAACAAGCACTCCAGATCACCGGCGTGGCGGGGCCATGCTGTCGAGACGAAATCGGTCGGCAGGTCGTCGATGCTCAGCCAATGGATCGAGCTATGCCTAATCGTGGAGCCGTGTTTGCCAGTCTGAAGGCACGGCCCCAGCCGGCCCGGGCACCGGCTGATCCGAAGGATGGGATTGAGGGCCCTGAAGCTTGGGACCGACGAAAGCCTCTCCTGTCCGATAGTCGTAAAACCATCGCTCGCCCGGCTCGAAGCTCGTGATGATCGGGTGACCTGTCGCCGCGTTGTGTTTCGACGCATGCTGGTTGGGCGACGCATCGCAGCAGCCGATGTGGCCGCATTGGGCACATCTGCGGAGATGAAACCACCACCCGCCTGCCGCTGAACAGTCCGCGCAACCCGTTCCGCTCGGCTTGGCTGCGAGGTTGATGCCATCGCTCTCAGACATCATGGGTCAATCCACTGGACGTGCCAGCGGTCACCGCAGATGCATTCACGCCGCGATCTCCGCCATGATCGTATTTTGCCAGTGTTTTGCCCGACGGGTCAACGTCACGGTCGCCCGGAGCCCAGTCCCGGCACCGCGCGAAAATCACCCGATCGATCAAGGGACGTTCTACTGTGCATGGGGTTGTTTTCGAGATTACGGTACGAACCCTTCACTCCGCCTGCAGGATCTCCGCAATCGCGGCGTACGCCGCGATGGTGCCGAGCTCGCCGCCGACATCAGTTTTGAGCCTCGCAAGCGTTGGCGAAGCCGCCAGTGAAAGTGCTTCAAAAATAGCCATCAGGAACCCGGCTTGGCGCCGCTCCTTGGCGCTTAGTCTTTGAGCGTGTCCAAAAACAATTCGCAATAACCTATCCAAATGGATAGCATCACTCCAATTGCCTTGTGCCACTTTGTCTTTTTTCATTGGTTGATTGGGGATAGGTCGTCCGTGAATGGGAATGACGCTGACGAGCGCTTCCTGGATATTCTTTTTCGTGGCGTTACGAACGCGGAAGAGTTCGGAAACGCCGTCCGCCTGATCCAGGAAAGTTTTACGTGCCGCGCTGCCACATTGGTCACCGTGGATGCGCAGGATCCAACCGCCAGTTTCGTATGGACCTCCGGCATTCTGGAGCAGCACATCGAACGCTACCAAAGGGACTATGCCCAGCTCGATCCGGCCCCGGCGCTGTACCTCCGCCAACCGGTCGGAAAAGCGCTCAGCACCGACCGCATGTTCACGCGCGAGGAGCGCGACAAGGACCGCTTCTACAACGAGTATTTTCTGCCGCTCGGCCTGATCGAGACGCTCGGCGGCCCGCTCTACGTCGAGCAGGGTTCGTTCGGGATGATCGCGCTGATCCGCGGCGAAGATCGGCCGCCATTCGATGACGACGATGCCGCACGGCTCGAACGCTTGATGCCGCACATCGCGCGCGCCTTGCTGCTGCGCCGATCGTTCTTCCGGATCGACGCCCGCAGTCTCGGGCTGCAGGCATCGCTCGACCGCATGCAGGCCGGCTTCATTCTGCTCGACAATGAAGGTGTGACGCTGTTCGCCAATACCGCAATGCGCACCATCGCGCAGCGCGGCGACGGATTCGCGCTTGATCGCAATGGGCGTCCTCTGCCCGTCAAAATCGAGGCGCGCCAGCGCTTCGATGCGTTGGTGGACGACGTCGCGAAAGGCGGCGTCGGCGGAATTCTCACGGTGCCACGCAGCAGCGGGCGAGACTACGTCGTTCTGGTCGCGCCGGCGCCGCAGCCGTCCACCCAATCGCATTGGGAGAAACGCGGCACGATCGGTGCGACCGTGGTCGTGCACGATCCCGAGTTCGAATCGGCGAACACGGCGGACATCCTGTCCAAAGGACTGGGATTGCCGAATGGCGCAGCACGCCTGGTCGCATCACTTGCCGCCGACGACGACTTGAAGAGCTTTGCCAAGGCCGAAGGCGTCACCATCCACACCGCGCGGTTTCACTTGCGAACCGCGCTGGCGCGAACCGGCGCCAAGACCCAGGCCGAACTGGTGCGGCTGGCAGTGCGTCTGCTTCGTGATTTTGCGCTCGCAGATTCCCCGGTCCGGTCCGGACGGCAGGACGCTATCGCTGGGCAGGCCCAGCGGCAGACCAAGCCGAAGCGCCCCGGCGCCGCATCAACGGGGAAGGCATCTCCCCAGACGCGGTGACGCCAAACGCTCCGCGGCTGCGCTCAGGACAGGCGCAGCTCCGGCCAACGCCGCCCGCCCCACCCCATCACGAGCCTTCAGTACTTCGCAACCACCGCGCCGGGCGCGAAGCGGTAGTTGAGACCGATCTTGGCCTGGCTCGTGGTCGGGTGATCCGAGATCACCGTGCCATCGTTCGCGATGTTGGTCTTGCGGCCGAAGTCGATGTAATCATACTCGGCGCGAGCCGACCAATTCCTGCCGAGGTCGAACTCGGCGCCGTAGCCTATCGTCCAACCGGTCCGGTTCGATGATGTGCCGAAGCTGCTGACCGCAACGCCCGCCACGTTGTTGCAGGGAGGGTTGCCGCCCGGCGCGTTGGTGATACAGCCGGCGCTCAGCCGCGACTCCGTGAAGGCTGCACCAGCTTTCACATAATAGAGCGTTCGCTCATAAGCATAGCCGACACGTGCCGTCGCCGTAGCGACCCAGTCGCTCTTGCTGGTGCAGGCGAACGAAGCCGGGCTGAATGCCCCGGGGATCAGGAGATGCGTGACGGGATCGATGCCGGTGCCGGTCCCGCAGGTTCGCGCACCCTTGATGGCGGCCGCGCCGATCTCGCCCTCGACGCCGAACACCCATTGATTGACCTGATAATTGTAGCCCGCCTGCCCGCCACCGATCGGCCCGAACGCCCAGACCTTGGCGCCGTCGTTGGCCGCACCGGGGAAGCGGACATCGGTCGTGCCATAGTCGGCGCCGAAGAAGCCGCCGATGTAGAACCCGGTCCAGCTCACCGGACCCAGCACCGCGCCCCGCGCCTTGACCGGCGCCTTCACCGGCAGCACGGCCGCAATCGCCTCGGGCGTGAACTGGTAGCGAATACCGGCATTGCCGGTCCAGCCGTCGATGTTGCTGCCGTTACGATAATCGACCCGGGCAAAACCCAGCCAGCCGGTATTGGCAACCTGGCCGGCGATGCCGAGCGAGTACTGGCCATAGGTACCAACCCGCGATGTGGAGGTTGTCTGCACATAGGTCGCCGGATTGAAAGGTGGTCCACCGCCGAGCGGCGTCTGCACCGCGTTGTACGATACATAGCGTGACGTCACGGGATCGGCGAACTCATGGAACACGCTGACGGAAGCAAACGGCTGCCAGATCATGTTGCCGGAATTGATCGTGGTGCCGCCACGCAGGCTCAGCCGGCCCATCGTGCTGGTGATGTCATCGACGGAGTTAATGCCGGCGATCCCGGAGTTGACCGTTCCGCCCGACGTGAAATTGTCGACCCGGGTCTTCGACCAGATCAACCCGCCCGACGGTTCGATGAACCAGTTGTTGGCCAGTGCGAAATTGTAGCCGGCAGACGCTGCCACGGATATGCCCCGCGCGCTCGTCGGCTGATTGAAGAAGCCGAGCGCCGGATCATTCAATCGCATGTTGTAGAATTCCTGCCGCGCCATGACGTCCGCGAAAAAACGGTCGCGGGTTGCGACGACGTAGCCGCCCACGAACGGCACCTCGATACGGGTGCCGAAGCCGGAAAGATTGTCCTTGGAATCGGAGAATACGTAGCCGCCCGTCGCGCCCACATGCACGTTCCATCCATTCCAGTTCAGCCGCGCGAGGTCCTGGCCGACCTGGACTCCATAGAAATTGTTGGTCTGGTCGTTGTTGCAATTCGTCGTGGCTGTGGTGTTTGCCGGCGCGTTGGCAGGAACTGTGAACGTTCCGTTGGATGACGAGGTGCTCTTCAGATTGGCCTCGCCGCCGACGGCGCGCGCCCAGGCGCCTCCGCCGGGCTGATTGGGAGCCGCATTGGATGGTGCCGAGACGAATGCGCTGCCCTGCTGCGTTAGGAAGATGGTGTTGATGTTGCCGATCGCGCCAGCCAGCGAGCTTGCGACCGCGCTCGACGGAGCAGCCAGAGTATTCAGGTTGAGGACGGGCCCAACGGTGTTCGACGTACAGTTCGGCGTCGTGGGAGCCGGGGGAGGCAATACCTGAGCGGTCGCTTCGCCGGACGCGAACGCCAGCACCAAGGCTGCGGTAGCGGTTAAGACGGCGCGGGACAGCAGGCTCGATTTCATAGCGACGGCAATTGTCATCCGTTTCCCCAACCGACTGAACCGACAAAGCAACGACTTGAATGGCTACGGGAGTCGAATTTCCCCCACACTACCCATTTGGATAGGACCGCCAGTAAGAAATGCGTTGTGACTTGCGCGCCACATGCGACACTCCTGCGGCCGACTGTTACCTGCATCACACTGCGATATCTGTCGCGTCATCTTCGACGCTTAATGTAATTGATCAAGAAACGCCGCGGCGATATTGCTCGGAACAAACTGGCGAGGCTCGAGCCGGCTCGTCCACAATGAGTGGCGCTCGAAACTTTGGTGCGCGGGCCGTCGAACCGCGCCGGGAACAGCGATGATCAAACGCGTGATGCACATGGTCGCTGCGATCGGGGGAGCCGCCATCATGATGGTGCTCGTCTGCAACGCAGCGCGCGCGGAACGGCGCGTTGCTCTGGTCGTCGGCAATGGCAGCTATCAGAGCGTGCCGAAGCTTTCCAATCCGGCGCGCGATGCCGCCTCCGTCGCGAAAATGTTTCACGATGCCGGCTTCGAAACGGTCGAAGTGCAGGTCAACGTCGGCAACCTCGAATTCAAGCGTGCCATTCGGAAGTTCGAAACCGTAGCCGACCAGTCCGACATCGCGATCGTCTACTATGCCGGTCACGGGCTCGAGATCGGCGGCGTGAACTACCTCATCCCGGTTGACGCACGGCTCGCCTCCGATCGCGACGCAGAGGACGAGGCGATTCCGCTGGAGCGTCTGGTGTCGTCGGCCGACGGTGCGCGGCGGCTGCGCCTGATCATCCTGGATGCGTGCCGCGACAATCCTTTCGTGACGACGATGCGGCGCGAGCGCAAAGCTGCCAGCCGCGGCGTCAACGCCGGCCTCGGCCGGGTCGAGCCGACCGCGACCGACACCTTGATCGCCTACGCCGCAAAGGCCGGTTCGACCGCCGACGATGGCGACGGCGAGCACAGTCCGTTCACGACGGCGGTGCTGAAGAACCTCACAATACCTGGCCTTGATGTCCGGCTGGCGTTCGGTCGCGTCAGGGACGAGGTGCTGAAGATCACCGGCCACCGGCAGGAGCCGTTCGTCTATGGCTCGCTAGGCGGCGGCAGCATCTCGTTGGTGCCGGCGCCCGTTACGCCGCAGGACACGCCTGTCAACGAAGTGAAGGCCGATTTCGAACTGGTGCAGAAGATCGGCACAAAGCGGGCTTGGGAGGTGTTTCTCGCCAGTCATCCTACCGGCTTTTATGCCGATCTTGCGCGCGGAGAGATCGAGAGGCTTAATCATCCAGTACCGGCAGCGCCTCCCGGTATGGTGCTGACGGCGTTACCACAACCGCCCTCCCCCGGCCGCGAGACGCCGACCAGGGAGGCGCTCGAATGGGACAAGTTGAAGGACTCTACGGACAATGGAGCGCTTGGGCGCTTCGTCAAACGTTTCCCCGACTCGCCCTTGGCCGTCATCGCGCAGCAACGCATTGACGTTCTTCAGAAGGCGGAACGCGAACGTGCGGAGCAGGCTCGCGCCGTTCAGGAAGCCGCTCGCAAGGCGGCCGAAGAGGCACTACGCCAAGCCGAACAGCGCAAGGCAGAGGCCCTCGCCGTCCGGAAGCGTGAAGAAGAGGAACGACGCGCACGAGAGGCCGAGGCCGCGGCGAAAGCGAGGGCGGCCGCAGCCGAAGCGGAGGCCTCTCGCAAGCGGGCCGAGGACGAACGGCGCGTCAAGGCCCTCGATGAGCAGCAGAAGGCCAAGACGGCGGAAGCCGAACGCAAGGAGGCGGCGGCCAGGCTGAAGGCCGAGCAGGCTGAGCGCGACAAAGCCGTAGCCGATGCAGCCGCGGCGCGCGCCATCGCAGAGAAGCAAGCCAGACAAGCAGATGAAGCGCGCAAGGCGGCGGAAGAGGCCGCAACTCGCGAAGCGACCTGCAAGACCGAGCAGGCAAAGCTCGACGACATCACCTCCCGGGGCAGTGAAGGAACGGGTCTCGACCAGTTGACGGTGTTCAGCCGGGCCCTGACTTGCGAACGTCTTTCCGGTCTGGTTGCCACGACGCTGGACAAGTTCAGGGCGGAGGCCACCAGGCGTGCCGCAAGCGCGCCGAACTCGCCGGAACTGGTCAGAGCCGCGCAGGCCGAATTGTTACGTCTCGGATGCCTCTCAACCAAGATCGACGGGGTCCTCACTCCCGCAACCGGCGACGCGATCCGGCGTTATCTGACGATCCAAGGTCAACCCTCGGAGACCATCAGTGTGACCGGCGAATTTGTCGGCGAACTCGCCAAGCGAGCGACGCGGGTTTGTCCGCTTCAGTGCAAAAGCGGAGAGGCGCTGGAGAATGATGTCTGCGTCGCCGCCGACAAGGTGAAGCCAGCCGAGGAGGCCAATACAGGCGCCCGCACGAGGCCAAACAAGCGTCAGGCCGATCGCGAGGATCGCCGGGCCAAACCCGTGGCCACGGCTACACCGCGTGCGCGACAGCAGGCGACGGCACGCCCAAGCATCGTCAGCGGAGGCGGCGGAAGCCATGCCATCATTGGCGTCGGATTCTAGGTCGCGATTTGCGACATGTCATATCCACTTTTGTGCGGCAGATATGCGTCCTCGCGAGGTCCTTTAGGAAATGGAGCAGAAATCCAGCGCACGACTTGGTTCCGCGCTGACGCGCTGTTTGATGCCGGAACGGTCAACCGGCCACCGCGTTGTCTCCTATATAAAAGGAGAAGATCATGAGCGTTGAAGGCAAGATCAAGGAAGGCGCCGGTTACGTCAAGGAAGAGATGAACGAGCACGGCAAGGATCCCGAGAGCCAGCGCAAGGCTCAAGAGGGACGCGATCTTCGCAATGAGGGCCGCATGGAAGACGGCAAGGCCCCGAAGACCACGAAGCCGGGCACCGGCCACTAATCCGATCTGATTCAAACCGCCTCCAGCTATGTCGGAGGCGGTTTTATTTTGGAAGCAAAGAGCGCACCGAACGCGGGCCGCCCCTGACCGAGGAAAGTTCATGTCCAAGAAGCCGCTGGCCGAGATCGCAAAGGACATGGCCGGCATCGACATCGCCATTCTTTCGAGCCACACCGTCAACGGCGAGATCGCCAATCGTCCGATGAGCAACAACGGCGATGTCGCCTATGATGGCACGTCGTATTACTTTGCCTATGAACAGACTCGTACCGTATCGGACATCCAGCGAAATCCGAAAGTCGCGCTCGGATTTTCGTCGGAAGCGGGTCTCTTCTCGCAAGGGATCTACGTAGCCGTGGAGGGCACCGCCGAGCTGATCCGGGACAAGGCCGTCCTTCGACAGCATTGGACCAGCGACCTCGACAAGTGGTTCGACGACGGCATCGACACGCCGGGCATCGTCCTGATCAAGGTGAAAGCCAACCGGGTCACCTATTGGAAGGGCCGTGAAGAGAGCGAAGGTTGCGCTCTGATCGGCACGGTCGATCGTGCGGCGATTCTTTCAGTGGTTCTTCCGGAATCGCGAAACCGGTGTCATCACCATCGCGCAGTGGCCGAATCTGATCCTTTGGATCGTGATCGTCGCGGCCGCTCTGCTCTGGCTATTTCCGTTCGCAGGTCAAACCAACTTCGCCTTGAAGATCGTCATGAGAGGCGGTCTTATCATTTGGGGCTTCGACGAAATACTCCGCGGTGTCAACCCTTGGCGGCGCTGTCTCGGCGCCGCCGTCGTCGTGTATCAGATCATGGTCCTTCAGCCTTGACGGGCTCAACCGCTGCCGGTGTTTTGCCCGACGAGTCAAATTGATCGCAGCGGCAAATGCCATCGTCTCTCGGCCCGAAATTGCCTTATCGATCAATGGCCTTCTACTGTGCATGGGGTTGTTTTTCGAAATTTTGCATTGAGCCCCGAGAAAAAATGTGCCGGCACCACTCATCCCGCCTGCAGGATCTCCGCAATCGCCGCGCCGGCTGCGATGGTACCGAGCTTGCCGCCGACATCGCGCGTCGCCCTGCCCTCGCCAAGCGCCTTCGCCACCGCCGCCTCGATCGCGCGCGCGGCCTCCTCGTACCGGACGGCGCCGCTTCTCTCGCCGTGCCAGGCGAGCAGCAGGGCCGTCGACAGGATCAGCGAAACCGGATTGGCGACGTCCCGGCCGGCGATGTCGGGCGCCGAGCCGTGCGCGGCCTGCGCCATGGCGTAGCGGTCACCGACATTGAGGGAGCCGCCGAGGCCGAGGCTGCCGGACAGCTCCGCCGTGAGATCGGACAGGATGTCGCCGAACATGTTTGTGGAGACGATCACGTCGAAACGACCGGGGTTGCGGACCACATGCGCCATCATGGCATCGACCAGGATGTCGTCGATGCCGAGGCCCGGATAGGCCTTCGCGGCCTCGCGGCAGATGTCGAGGAACATGCCGTCCCCGATCTTGAGCACATTGGCCTTGTGCACGATGGTGAGATGCTTGCGCCGCTTCATCGCCAGCCGGCAGGCGGCGTGCGCGATGCGTTCGCAGCAGAGGCGCGTGATCCTTCGCAGCGAGATCACGACATCTGGCGTCACCAGCATCTCGCCGTTGCCCTGCTCCATGTTGCGGTCGGAATAGAAGCCTTCGGTGTTCTCGCGGACCACGACAAGGTCGAAATCACCGATGCGACCCGGCCTGCCCGGATAGGTGCGCGCGGGCCTGACATTGGCGTAGAGGTCGAGGTTCTTGCGGAAGTGCCGGGACGGGTTGATCTCGCCATGCGCCTCGTCCTTGAAGTCGAAGGTCGCGGTCGGACCCAGGATCAGGCCATCGGCGGCGCGGACGATGTCGAGTAGCTCTGGGCGCACGGTCGTGCCTGACAGCTTCAGGCTCGCGTGCCCGACCGCGTGCTCCTCCAGACGCAAATTGAGCTGGAAGCGCTCGGACGCCGCGCGCAGCACACCCGATGTCGCAGTCGTGATCTCGGGCCCGATGCCGTCACCGGGCAGAACGACGATTTGCATGGCGATCCCCTGACATTTGCAGCAGCGGCGCGATCATACGCCAGCGTGAGCCGGCATCGCCTCAGCTTCGCGCATACACCGCATGCAGGCATATGCCTGTGGAAGCGACGCCAGCCGTAGTACATGCCAAATTCCTCTATCGCCACGCCGCCAAGGCAACGCGCGAACGCAATGACACCAAGGCAATGACAATCACGTTACCTGCCGCCGCGCGCGAGCCCGACCACACCACCTCTGACGGCCTCCCGGCCGAGCGGCGGCGCTGGGCGATCGCCGCGATCTTCACCGCGCTGGCGATGGCCTCGCTCGACACCGCGATCGCCAACATCGCCCTGCCCGCCATTGCCGCCGATCTGCATGTCTCGCCGGAGCAGTCGGTCTGGGTGGTCAACGTCTACCAGATCGCGCTGGTGGCGACGCTGCTGCCGCTGGGCGCGCTCGGCGAGATCGTCGGGCACCAGCGCATCTATCTCGGCGGCCTGATCCTGTTCACTATCGCCTCGCTGCTCTGCGCGGTGGCCTGGTCGCTCGACAGCCTGCTGGTCGCGCGCACGCTGCAGGGGCTGGGGGCCAGCGGCATCATGAGCGTCAACACGGCGCTGGTGCGCTTCGTCTATCCCGGACGGATGCAGGGCCGCGGCTTCGGCCACAACGCACTCGTGGTCGCAACCGCCTTCACCGTCGGACCGTCGGTCGCCTCCGCCATCCTGGCGATCGGCCCGTGGCCGTGGCTGTTCGCCGTCAACATCCCGTTCGGCCTCGTCGCGATCGGCATCGGCTTTGCAATGCTGCCGAAGACGCCGCGCGCCGATCACGGGTTCGACTTTCTCGGCGCGATGCTGGCGTCGGCCTGCCTCGGCCTGTTCATCACCGGCATCGGCAGCGCCGCGCATAATCTGTCGCCGGTGGTCGTGGGCGTCGAGCTGGTCACGGCCCTCGTGCTCGGCTTCATCCTGACGCGCCGGCACGCCGCTCACCCGGCGCCGATGCTGCCGATCGACCTGTTCAGCCGGCCGATGTTCGCGCTGTCAGCCGCGACCGCGGTGTGCTCCTTCGCCGTGCAGGGCCTCGCCTTCGTCTCGCTGCCGTTCTATTTCGAAGACGTGCTCGGCCGCTCGCAGGTCGAGACCGGCTTCTTCATGACGCCGTGGCCGTTGGTGGTCGGCATCATGGCGCCGATCGCGGGGCGCCTGTCCGACCGCTACGCGGTCGGCGTGCTCGGCGGCATCGGCCTGGTGCTGCTCGGCATCGGCATGGCGCTGCTCGCGACGCTTCCGACCAACCCCGCCATCGCCGACATCATCTGGCGGATGGTGATCTGCGGCATGGGCTTCGGTTTCTTCCAGGCGCCGAACATGAAGGCGGTGATGTCGAGCGCGCCGCCGCATCGCAGCGGCAGCGCGTCGGGAATCGTCGCCACCGCGCGCCTGATCGGGCAGACCACCGGCGCGGCGATCGCCGCGGCCTGCTTCGCGCTCGCAGGCCACGACGGCGCGACCTTGGCGCTGGCGCTCGGCGCGGGCTTTGCCGCGCTTGGCAGCGTGATGAGCTTTTTGCGGTTGGCGGTGAAGTAGGCCCATCGGCGCGCTTCAGCGCGAGTCGACCTTTACGGCGCCGTCTGCGCGATGGGACGGCTCACCACTGCCGCGGCGTCGAGCGGCTCACATGTGATGGTCCGTTGAAACCTTGGCGGTCCCTTCCAGCCCGCGGTCTCGCTCACGGGCACAAACGTGCTCCCTTGCGGTGCCAGGATGATCGGCTCCGATTTCAGGCAGAGATCGGGAAATGCAATGCCGTGACCCGCCCCTTGGGTGAACCGCCCGACCAGCATTTGGGAGGCCCGCATCCTCGTCGCCGGCGAGGCCCGCATCGTGCGGTCGGGGTCGAACACGCGGTAGCATGGCCAATCGGTGCGGCCCGCTTCGAACTCGTAAACGATACGGCACGCCGCTCCCGCCGATTTAACGAACGGCGTATTCGAGGGCGCCGCAGCATCGCGTTCGAAAACCAGGGTCTCCAGCTTCAACGCTTCCGTGGTCGCTGTGGGCTTGCCCGGTTCGATCGCGATTTCCCCACGCGAGAACACCAGCTTGGTCCTGGGTCGTGCGTCCCTGGTCTCCAGCACCAGCATGGGCCTCTCCGCCCACGAGCGGTCCAGCTCCACGTCACCGTTGCCCATCGTCAGCCGCACATTGCCGACGGAGGGGTTGTCCCTGGCAAAATCGATCGTGCGAAGGTGCACGCTCGACTTCGACGCCTCGAGGCTCAGAAATCGCAAATCGTCCACCTTGCGCGTGATCGGCATCATCGGATCGAAGCGATCGTCGATGTTGAACCGGACGATCTTCTTCAGCTTGGCCGAGAGAGGTCCTTTGGCGGCGAGCGGCGGTGCAACGTCGATCACGAGCAGGGCGCCTTCCGGCGAGAAGGTGTTGCCGAAGGCGCGCTGCCAGATGGCGGTCAGCGGCGAATCTGTGCGCTGTGCGATGTCCCGCGCGAAATAGATCTGCTGTCCGGGGCGAACAAACGGAAAGCTCTGAAAGGCACCGAGCCCGGAGCCGTCACGGACCTCAGTTTCGGGGAAGGTGACGCATTTGGACCGGTCGTCATCGGTCCCCTCGACCTTCCTGGACGCGGAGCGCGAACAGAAGCTCAGATGGTGCTCCTTCGTCTTCTGCGGGCTGATCGAAGTCGCATAGATGATGTCGGGACTTCCGGGGACTTCCATCGGAAGCGGAGAGCTCGCGAACATGTCGATTTCCACGCGGGTGAGCGACGGGCCGGCGTCGATCGAGCACAGATCCCGGGTCGGCAAGGTGTTGGTGAGGAGACGCGCAGCATCGGCGCCGACGATGCAGGATACGCTGTTCTCCGGGTTGTTCCGGCTCATCCAGATCAGATGATCCCTGCCCGCTCCATCGACCAGGAGATGCGGTGCCGCATGCCGCCGGCGCGACGGCAACCAGACCGGCATGGTTTCGGTCAGCATGGGTACGCGCCTGAGCAGCACATCCGGCAACCGCGTCACCCCGACTGAGCTCAGTTCGGCGCTGACCGCATTCGGATCGGCGGTCCATTCGAGGACGGGAACATTCGCGCAGGTGATGCAGGTCACGGCGAGATTGGAGCGAAGGTTCTCGAACATAAGAATGACCTGATCAGGATCATTGGCGTATTTGGCAGGCAGAATCGACTTGAATGGATGATTGACCACGCGGCTGACCAGAAATCCGTTCGACCGCGACGGGTCGGAATCGAATTCGAAATAGGTCGATCGGTCCCAGCCGCGAAAGGCGTCGTATCCTCCGAGGCTCACGCCTGCCAGAACCATCTTGGAGTCGGTCTGACAGCGCGCCGCGCTGCTCTCCTGGCTGCCGTTTCGTATGTAGAGACAGAGTCGAAAAGCCGCGTTCTGCAGAATGCGATCGCAGTCGTTCTGGTTATAGCCATAGGTCGCAAGGCCATGGCGATAGCACAGGTCGTGAAAGACGCAGGCCTGCCTGAAGCGCTGCAGGACGAGATGGCGCTTCTGGTCGGAATCCCGGCCGCCGTCGAAGAATATGTTGGCCCAGGGCGGCAGGCTGCAGTTCAGGCCCTCGCCACTGCCACCGATGGTGCTGACGACGTCCGGCCCGGATTGAAAGGCCGTGATGGTGGCGGGCATCTCACCGTCAGTGATGTCGTCGACGTTCCTGTAGATGGAATCGGCGATGAAGGAGGGCAGATATGCGAAGACCAGCACCGCCACGACGATCAGCGCAACCGACCAGAGGATCACTTTCCTGAACATGGCTTACCCCCGCTAAAGCTTTTCCGGCAATGACGTCGGTCGCAATGGCAGACGAGCACTGAGCCTCGCGGACCATTCAAAGGCCCGCGCGGAACGTTCAGATGCCGAAAATCGCAGCAGTGTCGTCCCGATGACGATCAGCTTGAGGTTGTCCTGCTGTCAAGCCAGGATCTCACACATGACAGCCGATTTGATACCCGGACGGCCCGCCGGGCAGCGCATCAAAACGTCGTGGGCGGGTCCATCGCGTTGCGGATGTCAGGCCAGATGTCGAGCCTCGGTCGCGCCCGCAGCCACGGCTGGACTCGGCATTTGCTCGTCCAGCGCCGCCAGGCGCTCATCGATGGCGGCGATGACTTTGCGGGAAAACGGTCCGAGATGGGCATAGGCGGCGATCATCTGGACCGCAATGCGCGCCGATGACGTGTCGCGCTTAGCGCAGTTCATGAACGTCTGCCACAGCGGCCCGCGCGCTTCGGGAAGCGCGGAGACGACACGATGCACGGTCTCCATCGCACCGAGCTTGGCGCGGATATCCCCTTCCGCGAGTTCGTGACGCTGCCGCGAACGGTCGAGCAGCGTCATCAAGCGGTCGACGCGTCCTGCATAGGCGGCCGGGCTGTAGACATGCTCCAGCACGCGCTTGTAGTCCGTCAGGATGTCGCGCAGCGGGCGCACCGGATCGAAATTGATCCCGGCCGTGCACTGATCGGCACCGATGGTCGGCGCCACATCGTGGCCGATGTGGAGCCGGCCTTCGCGCTCCAGGCGGCGCGTCAGCTGCGTGTTCGGCAGGGCATAGAGCAGTCCGACCATGCTGACGGGAATCGCCGCTTCCTCGATGAAATCGATCATGGCGTCCGCCATGGAGACCTTCTCGTTGTCGAAGCCGACGATGAAGCCCGCAGTGACGAGCATGCCGGCGGCGTAGATCTTGTGGATGCTCTCGGCGATGTTGCGCCGCGTGTTCTGCTTCTTCCGCATCGCGACCAGCGTCGCCGGATCCGGACTTTCGATGCCGACGAAGACGGCGAAGAAATTGGCTGCGCCCATCAGGTCCAGCAGTTCGGGATCGTCTGCCAGATTGACCGAGGCTTCGGTCGACAATTCGAAGGGATAACCGTGCGCGCGCTGCCACTCGGCGAGTTGAGGCAGGAACAGCCTGAGCGACTTCTTGTTGCCGATGAAATTGTCGTCGACGAAATCGAGATGGCCGCGGTAGCCCATGGTGTAGAGTCGGTCGAGTTCCGACAGCATCTGCGCGTTGGTCTTGGTCCGCGGCACGCGGCCATAGAGCTCGATGATGTCGCAGAACTCGCAGGTGAACGGACATCCGCGGGAATACTGCACGCCGAGATACATATAGTCCTCGAACTTGAGCAGATCGAAGCGCGGCACAGGCGTCTTGGTCACGTCCGCCTGGAATTTCGGTGCGGTGAAGGTGCCGGACCGCGCGCCGCCTTCCCAGGCCGCGATGAATTCGTCGATGACGCTCTCGGCTTCGCCGAGCACCCTGAAGTCGGCCCGTTCATAGATGTGCGGGCTCGAGGTCGGATCCGGTCCCCCCACGACCACCGGCTTGCCTGCGGCACGGCAAATCTCGATCAGGCGCAGCGTGTCGGCCTGCTGCGGCATCATCCCGCCGGTGAAGACGACGTCGGCCCAGGCCAGATCCTCGTCGCTGAAGGGCGCCGTGTTGCAATCGATCAGCCGGACCGTCCAGCTTTCGGGCAGCATCGCGGCAACGGTGATCAGGCCCAAGGGAGCGGCCGGGCGCTTTACACCCAACACCTTGCAGGATTCGCCAAAGGTCCAGAAGGATTCCGCCGAGAACAGCGGATACAGCATCAGCACGTTGGGACTTGGCAATTCATGGAACTCCTTCTGGCGTCGGCGCAGTGTACCAGACCGCGAACGTCTTGCATCCCGGCAAAAGGGACAAACTGTCACCGTGGCCAGACCGGACCTGGAACCCGCGTTCACAGCTGCGTGTCGCCCCAGACCTGTGGATTGGCGCCCGCGGAAGGTCGATCGGATCGACCATTGGAGGGCGTGAGACAAAACACCGCCCTCCTCATAATCTTCCCCCGCAGCGCAATTCCTCGCGATTCACCCCTCGCACTATTGATTTGAACAGTTCCAATTTGCCGGACACATTGCGCCTCTGAGTTCAATCGGCGGATTGGGCCAATCAGGGGACTGCGATGGCAAACCTAACAATCAACGGAAAAACCTTCACCCTCGACGTCGAGCCGGATACGCCGCTGCTCTGGGCGATCCGCGAGAATGCCGGCCTGACCGGCACCAAATACGGTTGCGGCATTGCACAATGCGGCGCCTGCACGGTGCACATGGAAGGCGTTGCGATCCGCTCCTGCGGCGTCTCGGTCAGCGAAGCAGAGGGCAAGAAGATCACGACCATCGAGGGACTCGGCTCACGCGATGCCTTGCACAAGGTGCAGGAGGCCTGGATCGCCCAGGACGTGCCGCAATGCGGCTATTGCCAGAGCGGCATGATCATGGCGGTGGCGGCGCTGCTGAACGAGAAGCCGAAGCCGACCGACGCCGATATCGACGAGGCCATCACCAATATCTGCCGCTGCGGCACCTTCCAGCAGGTGCGCGAGGCGATCCACACGATCGCAAGCGCATAAGGAGCCGCCCATGAACAAGCATGTTTCTCCCAGGATGAATCGCCGTGCCTTCGTCATCGGCAGCGCCACGCTCGGCGCCGGCCTTGCCGTCGGCCTCGATATCCCCTTCGGCGGGCCCGCCGTGGTCCGCGCTGCTGACGGCTCGCCGGAGATCGGCGCCTGGGTCGTGGTCAGGCCCGACGACACCGTCGTGATTCGCATCGCCCGCTCCGAGATGGGCCAGGGTTCGCTCACAGGTCTCGCCCAGCTCGTCGCCGAGGAACTCGAATGCGACTGGACCAAGGTCACGACCGAATATCCGACGCCGGGCCAGAGCGTCGCCCGCAAGCGCGTCTGGGGCGATTTCTCGACCGGCGGCAGCCGCGGCATCCGATCCTCACAGGACTATGTCCGCAAGGGCGGCGCCACCGCGCGCGTGATGCTGATCCAGGCCGCGGCCGAGGCCTGGAAGGTGCCGGTCTCCGAATGCACGGCAGCGAACAGCGTCATCACCCATACGCCATCGGGCCGGACCACGACCTACGGCAAGGTCGCCGAGGCCGCGGCGAAGCTGACGCCGCCGGCCGACGTCAAGCTGAAGGATCCGAAGGACTGGAAACTGATCGGCAAGGGCGTGAAGCGGCTCGACACCGTCGACAAGACCAACGGCGCCATGATCTACGGCGTCGACGTCAAGCTGCCGGGCATGCTGAATGCCGCGATCAAGGACTGCCCGGTGTTCGGCGGCAAGCTGAAAAGCTTCGACGAAGCCAAGATCGCCGGCATGAAAGGCGTCAAGAAGGTCGTCAAGGTCGGCGATACCGCGGTCGCGGTCGTTGCCGACACCTGGTGGCGCGCCAAGACCGCGCTGGATGCGCTGCCGGTCGTCTGGGACGAGGGCGACAACGCAAAGGTCTCCAGCGAGTCGATTGCGAAGTGGTTGGCCGAAGGCCTCAACAACGACCAGCCGGCCTATGTCGGCAACAAGAACGGCGACGCCAAGGCGGCGATTGCGAGTGCGGCCAAGAAGGTCGAGGCCGTCTACTCCTATCCTTACCAGAACCATGCCGCCATGGAGCCGATGAACGCCACCGCGCTCTACTCCGCGGACAAATGCGAGGTCTGGTGCGGCACGCAGAATGGCGAGGCGGCGTTCGCAGCGGTGCTGGAGGCCTCCGGCCTGCCGGCCGACAAATGCGACGTGCACAAGGTGATGCCGGGCGGCGGTTTCGGCCGGCGCGGCCAGACCGACTATGTCCGCCAGGCCGTGATGATCGCCAAGGAAATGCCAGGCACGCCGGTCAAGCTGATCTGGTCGCGCGAAGAGGACATGGCGCACGGCCGATATCACCCGATCACCCAGTGCAAGATGACCGGCGCGTTCGATGCCGACAACAATCTCGTCGCGCTGCACTACCGCCTGTCCGGGCAGTCGATCCTGTTCTCGCTGCGCCCCGAAGCGCTGCAGAACGGCATGGACCCCGCGGCGTTCCAGGGCGTCGCCCAATCCGGCGAAGCTGCGTTCGGCTATTCGGTGCCGAACCTGCTGGTCGAGCACGCGATGCGCAACCCGCACGTCCCGCCCGGCTTCTGGCGCGGCGTCAACGTCAATCACAACGCGATCTACATGGAGTGCTTCATGGACGAGCTGGCCCAGGCCGCAGGCCAGGACCCGCTCGAATTCCGCCGCAAGCTGATGGGCAGTCACCCCAAGCACCTCGCTGTGCTCAATGCGGTCGCCGAGAAGATCGGCTGGAGCACGCCGGCGCCGCAGGGCGTCTATCGCGGCATCGCCCAGGTGATGGGCTATGGCAGCTATGTCGCCGGCGCCGCCGAGATCTCGGTGACCGACGGCAACAAGATCAAGGTGCTTCGCATCGTCGCCTCCACCGATCCCGGCTACGTCGTCAATCCGGCCCAGGTGGAGCGTCAGATCGCGGGCTCCTTCGTCTACGGCCTCTCGGCGCTGTTCTATGGCGGCTGCACCGTCAAGGACGGCAAGATCGAGCAAACCAACTTCGACACCTACAATTCGATGCGCATCAACGAGATGCCGAAGGTGGAATCGGTGATGGTGCCGAGCGGCGGGTTCTGGGGCGGCGTCGGCGAGCCGACCATCGGCGTCGCAGCGCCAGCGGTGCTCAACGCCTACTTCGCCGCGACCGGCAAGCGCATCCGTTCTGTGCCGCTGCGCGACCAGAACATCACCTTCGCCTGACAGACGCCGCGGCGGCCACGACAGGCCGCGGCGGCGTCTTTGCCTGGAATGATCCCGATGACGAGGCGCCCGATGACACGGCGAAACGCCGTGCTCGGCATCACCGCGGCAGCCGCAACGCTGGCGCGACCGTCGATCCTGCGCGCGCAGTCCGCAGGACGCGTCGTCGTGGTCGGCGGCGGATTCGGCGGCGCGGCTTGCGCGCGGGCGCTGAAGGCCGCACAGAAAAATATGCAGGTGATCCTGATCGAGCCCAACTCGGTCTTCACGTCCTGCCCCTTCAGCAACGCAGTGATTGCGGGCCTTCGCGGCATCGAGGCGCAGCAGTTCGGCTACGACAAGATTGCCGCCGATGGCGTCACGGTGATCGGTCAGGCCGTGACCACGATCGACCCGGAGCGACGCAGCGTCGTGACGAATGATGGCGTCGCGCTGCCCTATGACCGTCTCGTGCTCTCGCCCGGCATCGACTTCCATGTCGAAGCCCTGCCCGGCTATGACGATGCCGTGTCGGAAAAAATGCCGCACGCCTGGAAGGCCGGCGCGCAAACGCTGTTGCTGCGCAGGCAGTTGGAGGCAATGGCTGACGGCGGCACGGTCGCCATCGCCATTCCGGCCAATCCTTCGCGCTGTCCGCCGGCGCCGTACGAGCGCGCCAGCCTGATCGCGCATTATTTGAAGGCGAACAAGCCAAGGTCAAAGGTTCTGGTGCTCGACGCCAAGGACAGTTTCTCCCAGCAGCGGCTGTTCGAGAAGGCGTGGAAGGAGCTCTACGGCGACATGATCGAGCGGATCGGCTTGTCGCAGGGCGGCCGCGTCACCTCGGTCGATCCTTCGACCAGAACCATCGTCACCGAGTTCGGCAATTACACACCCGATATCGTCAACGTGATTCCGCCGCAGCGTGCGGGACGCATCGCCGGGATCGCGGGCGCTGCGGATGCGACCGGCTGGTGTCCGATCGATCCTGTCACGTTCGAATCGAAACTCGTCAAGAACATCCATGTCGTCGGCGACGCCTGCCTTGGCGGCGGCATCCCCAAATCGGCATCAGCCGCAAGCGCGCAAGGCAAGGCCTGCGCTGCCGCGATCGTCGCTTTGCTCGCCGGCCGCACGCCGGAGCCGCCGCGGCTGACAGGCGTCTGCTACAACACCGTCGCCCCCGGCTACGGCTTCTCGCTCGCGGGAAATTACCAGCCCAAGGGCGACATCTTCGCCGAGGTCGAGGGCGGCGCGACGAGCCCGGTCGATGCGCCGCGCGAGTTGCGGGCGCGCGAGGCGGCGGAGGCGGAGCGCTGGTTTCAAACCATCACGGCGGAGTGTTTTGGCTAGGACATGATGAGCCCAAGCTGCCGCCACGAACGTGATGCGCTCCCTCCCCCGCCTGCGGGGGAGGGCTGGGGAGAGGGTGCCTCCACTCGCGAGGACCCCCAAGAGGAAAGAGCCCTCACCCGGCGCTACGCGCCGACCTCTCCCGCAAGCGGGCGAGGTAAATGGAGTTCGCGGCAACGTCATGCGTCCCATCAAAGATCTGCGATTGCAGCATTCATCGTAGCGAGCCTCGCCTTCGCCTCGCCCATCAAGGCGGACGAACTCGCCGCCTACAAGATCACCGGCGACGGCATCGCAGAACCGCTCACCGGCGCTCCCGGCGATGCCGCGCTTGGCCGCGCGCTGGTGCTGGCGCGCACCACGACCTGCATCCTCTGCCATTCCGGCCCCTTCCCCCGAAACGCGATTCCAGGGCGATCTCGCGCCCGACCTCGCCGGCGCCGGGAACCGATGGACGACGAGCCAATTGCGGCTTCGATTGGTCGATGCGTCGCGCTTCAACGCGGAGACCATCATGCCGTCCTATTATCGCGCCGACGGCCTCGTGCGGGTGGGGCGCAATTTTGCCGGCAAGCCGATCTTGTCGGCCGCGGAGATCGAGGACATCGTGGCTTTTCTTGCAACGCTTCGCGACTAGGACTGTTCATGCCAACCACGCGACGACAATTTTTGAGCCTCGCCGGAGGCGTCACTGCCGCCGGGACTATCCCGATCGCCACCCTGCGTCCGCTTCAGGCAAATCCAGCGATGCTCAACACCGCGATCCGCAACGTCGTCGGTGAAGCGCCGGTTCGCACCGGCAAGGTGAAGCTCGACATTCCACCGCTGGTCGAGAACGGCAATACCGTGCCGATGACGGTAACCGTCGCAAGCCCGATGACGGCTGACGACCACGTCAAGGGCATCCACGTCTTCAATGAGAAGAACCCGCAGCCCAACATCGGCAATTTCTATCTCGGCCCCTCCTCCGGCCGCGCCCAGGTCGCGACACGAATCCGGCTCGCGGACACCCAGAAAGTGGTGGCGATCGCCCGCTTTTCCGACGACACGTTCTGGCAGGTCGCCGTCGATGTCGTCGTGACGCTGGCCGCCTGCACCGAGGAGATGAACTGATGGCCGCGCTCATCAACGTTCCCGCCAAGGCCAGGCGCGGCGACGTCATCGAGATCCGCACGCTGACCTCGCACATCATGGAGACCGGCTTCCGCCACACCGCGGACGGCAAGCTGGTGCCGCGCGACATCATCACGAGCTTCACCTGCCGCTACAACGGCACCGAGATCTTCCGCGCCGATCTGTTTCCGGCGATCGCGGCCAACCCCTATCTGTCCTTCTTCACGGTCGCCAAGGAGAGTGGCAGGTTCGAGTTCGAATGGATCGGCGACAACGGCTATTCTTCAACCGCCTCGGCATCGATCACTATCGAATGAGCGTTTGGCGCGCGATAGCAGCGGCGGCCTTGGTCGCCGCGGCCCCTGCCCTGCTCGCCGGTGAAATCCCGCCCGATGCGCGCCGCTCCGGCTATTCCTTCATGGGTCCCGACACGCGCGCCATGCAGGACGAAGACACCTCCAATCCCGGCATGCTGTTCGTGCTCGACGGCGAACAGCTATGGGGCAAGAAGACCGGCAGCGCGGAGAAGGCCTGCGCGGATTGCCATGGCGATGCGCGCAGCAGCATGAAGGGCATCGCGGCACGCTATCCCGCCTTCGACAAGACGCTTGGTCGCCCTGTCACGCTCGACCAGCGCATAAATCTCTGCCGCGCCAATCGTCAGCAGGCTGCGCCCCTGCCCTACGAGAGCCGCGACCTCCTGGCGCTGTCAGCCTTCGTCGCCCATCAATCGCGCGGTGTCGCGATCACCGCCGGCGACGATCCGCAGGCAAAACCCTTCGTGGAGCAGGGCCGGGAGCTCTTCGCGCAGCGCGAGGGCCAGCTCAACCTCGCCTGCACCAATTGCCACGATGACAATTTCGACAAGCACCTCGCGGGCGCGCCGATCACGCAAGGACAGCCGACCGGCTATCCGCTCTATCGCCTGGAATGGCAAACGCTGGGATCGCTGGAGCGGCGCTTACGCAGCTGCATGAGCGGCGTGCGCGCCCAGGCCTACGATTACGGCTCGCCCGAGCTGGTCGCGCTCGAGCTCTACCTGATGTCGCGGGCGCGCGGCCTGCCGATGGAGACGCCGGCGGTGCGGCCCTGAGACGAAAACGGCCGGCGACTGCCGGCCGCTTTACGGAAGTCCGCTCCGTGACCTACTCCGCCGGCGCGGCCGACATCTCCGGATGCGCGGCATAGTGTTCGCCGGCGCCGAGCTTGCTGGCCGCGAACAGACCGGCGGCCATCGCAGCATAGGCCAGCGCCACCGCGGGCGTGACCCCGAAGCCACCACCGATGCCTACGGCTTCACCATGCATGAAGCCGAAGTAGGTAAGCACGGCACCGACCAGCGCGAAGGCCGATGCCTTCTCGAAATCTCGCTCGATGATGAAGACGCCGATCGCACCCAGGATGAGGCCGCCGAGGATGGAGCCGCCGCCCATCACTTCGAGGCCGTGATAGAACACGCCCTGCTGCGGCAGCGCGGCGATCGCGGCAGCCTTCACGGCGTCGGCCTTGTCGGCGGCCATGCCGCCGACGGTGGCCGCCGCATTCATGGTCGAGCCAAGCATGGTGTCGATCTGCAGCTTGGCCCAGGCAGCCAGATGCGGCGTCAGCGCCAGCACGATCGCGGGCGCGTGCTTCACCGGCGTGGTCTGGAACGCCTGCGCGCCGATCAGCATGCCGATATAGAGCAGGATTGGCGAGATCGCGACCACGGGTACGAGTGCCAGCAGCACCGAGATGATGCCGAACCAGGCCAGCACGATCACCATGAGCCCGGTTGCGGCGGAGTAACCGATGCGGCCGCCCATCGCCTTCCAGCCGGGATGGCCGATATAGACGGCGTTGATGAAGGGATTGCCCATCAGGCAGCCGATCAGGCTGACGACGCCGTCGGCCGTGAGCACCCGCGTGGTCGGATATTCGTCGCCGGCCGCTTCCGCGCTCTCGACATTGTCCATGGCTTCGACGAGGTCGTAGATGCCGAACGGAATCGCGGTGACCAGGATGATGCCGAGGAATTCGAAGCCTGAGAAGACGTAGCCCACGGCGGGAATCGGCACCGAGAAGCCGAAATTGGCGAAGGCATCGCCGACGCCCTTCACGCTCAGGCCGCCGAGACCGAGCCCGAACAGGTTCGAGCTCCAGGCAATGATCATGCCGACGGCGATCGCGACGAGGCCCGCGGGAATGCCACGCCAGTATTTCACGCCGCCGAACCAGCTCACCAGGATGATGGCGAAGCAGACCAGACCGATCTGCGGCGTCATGTACATCTCCAGCGCCGGTCGCATCGAGATGAAGGTCACGGAGACGCCGGCAAGCGTGCCGAGCAGTGCCGCACGCGGCGTGATCTTGCGGATGAACGGCGCAATGAAGCCGCCGATCATGAGAATGAAGCTTTGGAAGAACACCCAGACGAGGCCGGCCGACCAGCCCTTGAGCGGGTCACCGGTCTTGATCGTGATCGGCAGCATGATCACGAAGGTGACGATGAACATGTGCGGCACGCTGACGCCCGAGGGCAGAGCGCAGACGTCGTTGCGGCCGGTTCTCTGCGCGAGTCGATAGGCGAGGTAGGCGTAGTAGAAGGTCGAGAGGCACATCATCAGCCCGAGCGCGGGCACGATGCGGCCGAACACGAGACTGTCAGGCATCTTCAAGACGAAGCGCAACAGGCCCGTGAGCACCAGCATGTTGACGAGGATGTTGGTGCCGAAGCCGAAGAACGCGTTCCAGTCGCCTGATGTCCATAGTACCGGCTTGAACTCGGACTTGTTCAGTTCAGACTTGCCGGCCGTCCCCGTCAACGTGCTCATGACAATACCCCTATGTGGTCAAAACCTTCATTGCCTCCAGGACCGCAGCTGAGCTCGCGACCCAGCCGAAGATGCCGCCCTGGGCCTTGATCATCTTCAGGCCCATCTCGTGAAACTCGGGAAAGTAGGACGCGCAGCCGTCCGACATGACGACGCAGCGGTAGCCGCGGTCATTGGCTTCGCGCACCGTGGTGTTGACGCACACCTCGGTCGTGACGCCGCACACCAGCAGGTTCTCGATGCCGTATTTCTCCAGCACGTCCGTAAGCTCGGTGGCGTAGAACGCGCCCTTGCCGGGCTTGTCGATCACGATCTCGCTGTCGAGCGGATAGAGCTCGGGAATGATATCGTGGCCGGCCTCGCCGCGGATGAGGATGCGGCCCATCGGGCCGGGATCGCCGATGCGAAGGCTCGGCGCGCCGCGCTCGACTTTGGCCGGCGGCGCATCGGAGAGGTCGGGCAGATGGCCCTCGCGCGTATGGATCACCAGCATGCCGGTGTCGCGCGCCGCCGTCAGCACCGCGCTGATCGGCTTCACCGCGCGCGCAAGCTGGCTGACGTCGTTGCCGAGCGTCTCGCCGAAGCCGCCGGGCTCCATGAAGTCGCGCTGCATGTCGATGATGAGAAGCGCGGTGCTCGGCCAGTCGAGCTTGATCGGCTCGGGCTCGGCGCTGATGACGCCCAGTGTCGGCTTGCTCGAGTTCAGCATGACGCTAGCCCCTCGCGAGAACTCTCTTTGCCAGAGTTCTGCAAGCGCCGTGCCATTGTGTACAATTGCGGTGCCGGGCAAGACGCGAAAGAAATCGCAGTATGCTCAGGAGGTTAGGAAGAGAACCGACGCCTGCTTATTCCCTGTGCGACGACTTTGCGAAGTGCATTTGCTTAAAGGATGAGCGCTCTCCGTCGTCGTTCCGGGGCGACGCGTAAGCGTCGAACCCGGAATCCATCGGGCGACCAAACATGCAGTGAAATGGCTTCCGGGCTCGCGCTACGCGCGCCCCGGAATGACGAAGGTATCGTTAGCGAGTCGCTCCATACAGCCGCCGATACTCCTGCTCGTAGGGTGCATAGGAGTCTTTGAGCGTCGCCATGTTCAGCAGCATGGTCGCCACCACAACACCCGCCTTGTCGAACACACGCGTCCTGGCCCAGGCGCTTTCGGTGCGGCGGCTGCCCGAGAGCGCGACCACTTCGCGCTCGACCTCGTAGTCCTCATCGACGAAGAGCGGGCCCTTGATCAGCCGGATCTCCTGATCGGCAAACAAGCCGACGGCCGGCCCCTTGGCCGGCAGTAGATCATCCTTCGAGCGGTACTGGAACAGCACGCTCAGCATCTCCATCGGGATGATGGCCCTGCCCCACGGATTGTCGGCGCCGGAATAGAATGGCGAGTTTTCGGTGATGACGGCGAGCTTCTGCCGCAGCGAGAAAGGATAAAGGTCGCCCATGGTCTGATCGAACGCCATGCGGACGGTCTGCCGCTTGCCGGTCTGCGCCACCTTGACGTCGCGCAGGATCACAGGATCGGCCAGCGGCTTGAGCTCGGCGAGGCGGGCCTCCAGCGCAGTCGCTGCATGCGGTTCGCCGACGGAGGCCGTGCCGCGCAGCACCTCGGTGCCGTCACGCTTGACCATCTGGATCTGGCACTGGCTTGTCCCGGGCAGTGGCTTCGACAGGATCGCCTGCACCTCCTCGCCTTCGTAGCAGACGCTGCGATAATGCGCGGACAGGCAGCCGGTCTCGAACCAGGCATGTCCCCACAGACGCGCGCCGAGCGGGGCGAACTGGCTGAAATGCGTCGGGCCTTCGATGGTGCCGCCCTTGAAGCCGAGCTTCTGCGCGGTGGCGTCGTCGTGAATGGACGCGTGCGCGTCGTAGGTTTGCGCCTGCAGCATCTGACGCGGTTGGCGCCACGGCCCGATCAGGGCCTCGGCCGTTTCCGTGATCTCGGTCTCGAATGCATTTGCAGCCATGATGTTCTCCGCTAGCAAGCCATGACTAGCAGGAGCGCCACGGATGCGGCCAGCGATATTGACTTCGACGGCCCATACTCTTGACTGTGCTCTTCCGCTTCGCAAAGCCGTAAGCCTCCCGCGGCGCAAAATCCCTCGCCGGACCAGGACAACAAGGATCCCCGAAATGACGCTGTTGCAGGTCGAGCTGGACGATAAATACCGGCTCGAATCGAAGCGGATCTTCCTGTCCGGCACACAGGCCCTGGTCCGCTTGCCGATGTTGCAGCGCGAACGCGACCGGCTCCAGGGGCTCAACACCGGCGGCTTCATCTCGGGCTATCGCGGTTCCCCGCTCGGCATGTACGACCACGCGTTGTGGCGCGCGAAGTCGCACCTCCAGCAGCACGACATCGCCTTCGTCCCCGGCTTGAACGAGGATCTGGCGGCCACCGCGGTCTGGGGCAGCCAGCAGGTCGGCCTGTTCCCCGGCGCCAAGGTCGATGGCGTGTTCGGCATCTGGTACGGCAAAGGCCCCGGCGTCGACCGCTCGGTCGATGCGCTCAAGCATGCCAATGCGGCCGGCACCTCGCTCAACGGCGGCGTGCTCGCGCTCGCCGGTGACGACCACGGCTGCCAGTCCTCGACGCTGGCACATCAGAGCGAGCAGGTGTTCGCGGCGGCGCTGATCCCGGTGATCAATCCGGCGACGCTGCAGGACTATCTCGATCTCGGCCTTTACGGCTTCGCGCTGTCGCGCTTCTCCGGCTGCTGGGTCGGCTTCAAGGCGATCAGCGAGACCGTGGAAAGCTCGGCCTCGATTGATAGCGATCCGGAACGCATCAAGATCGTGCTGCCCGACGATTTCGAGATGCCGCCCGGTGGCCTCAACATCCGCTGGCCTGATCCGCCGCTGGACGCGGAGAGGCGCCTGTTCGGGCCGAAGATGGCCGCCGTGCAGGCCTTCGCCCGCGCCAACCAGCTCGACCGCATCGTGCTCGATTCAAAGCCGGCGCGGCTCGGCATCGTCGCGACCGGCAAGGCCTATCTCGACCTCCGCCAGGCGCTCGCCGATCTCGGAATCACCGACAAGGACGCGCAGGATCTGGGCCTGCGCATCTACAAGGTCGCGCTGACCTGGCCGCTGGAGGAAAGCGGCGCCAAGCGCTTCGCCGAAGGCCTGCAGGACGTGCTCGTGGTCGAGGAGAAGCGCGGCTTCATCGAAGACCAGCTGATGCGCATCCTCTACAACATTGATGCGTCGGCGCGCCCGACCGTCACCGGCAAGCGCGACGAGCGCGGCGCGCCGCTGCTGCCGAGCGAGGGCGAACTGACGCCGACCATCGTCGCCGGCGCGCTGGTGGCGCGCTTGCGCAAGCTAGGCCATCACAGCCCCGTGCTGGAGCAGCGCCTCGCGCGGCTGGAGGCCTTCGACAATCCGGTCACCACCAGCACCCAGATCAAGCTCGCGCGCACGCCGTTCTTCTGCTCGGGCTGTCCGCACAACACCTCGACACGCGTGCCCGAGGGCAGCCGCGCCATGGCCGGCATCGGCTGCCACGGCATGGCGCTGAGCATGCCGACCCGCCGCACCGATCTGATCTCGCATATGGGCGCGGAAGGCGTGAACTGGATCGGCCAGTCGCCCTTCACCACTGAGAAGCACATCTTCCAGAACCTCGGCGACGGCACCTACACCCATTCGGGTCTTCTTGCCCTCCGCGCCGCATCCGCTGCCGGCATCAACATCACCTACAAGATCCTCTACAACGACGCCGTCGCCATGACCGGCGGGCAGCCGGCGGAAGGCGCCTTCAACGTCGCGCAGATCGCGCATCAGGTCTGGGCCGAGGGCGTCAAGCGTCTTGCGATCGTCTCGGACGATCCGAGCAAGTACCCACAAGGCAACTACTTCCCGCAAGGCGCGACCATCCATCACCGTCGCGAGCTCGATGCCGTGCAGCGCGAGCTGCGTGACGTCGAGGGCCTCTCGGTCATCGTCTATGACCAGACTTGCGCCGCGGAAAAGCGCCGCCGCCGCAAGCGGGGGCTCTATCCCGATCCCGCGAAACGCGCCTTCATCAACGAGCTGGTCTGCGAAGGCTGCGGCGATTGCTCGCAGGCCTCCAACTGCGTCTCGGTGCAGCCGCTGGAGACCGAGTTCGGCCGCAAGCGCCAGATCGACCAGTCGAACTGCAACAAGGACTTCTCCTGCGTCGAGGGTTTCTGCCCGAGTTTTGTGACCGTGCACGGCGGTTCGCTCAAGCGGATGAAGACCTCGGCAGTCGATTCCGGCCAGCTGTTCGCCGATTTGCCGCTGCCGCCCGCACGCGAGCTGGACGCGCCCTACAACATCCTCGTCACCGGTATCGGCGGCACCGGCGTCATCACCATCGGCGCCCTGCTCGGCATGGCCGCACATGTCGACGGCCGCGGCTGCTCGGCGCTCGACTTCACCGGCCTGTCGCAGAAGAACGGCGCGGTGATGAGCCATGTCCGCATCGCCCCGAAGCCGGAGGACATCTCCGCGGTCCGCATCACCACCGGCGGCGCCGACGTCATCCTCGGCTGCGACATGATCGTCTCGGCAGGTCCCTCCGCGCTCAGCCGCGCCGAGCGCGGCGTGACGAGGGCTTATGTCAACGCCGACCTGCAGCCGACCGCGAGCTTCGTGCAAAACCCCGATCTCGATTTCGAGATGGGCACGATGCAGACCGTGCTGCGCGACGCCATCGGCGACAACAACCTCGACATCATCGACGCGACAGGTATTGCCTCCGCGCTGATGGGCGACAGCATTGCGACCAATCCCTTCATGCTCGGCTTCGCCTTCCAGAAGGGGGCGATCCCGCTGTCGCTCGAAGCGCTGCTGCGCGCCATCGAGATCAATGGTGCCGCGATCGAGATGAACAAGCTCGCCTTCAGCTGGGGCCGCCTGGCCGCCCACGACATGTCGCGGGTGCGCAGCGTGCTCCAGTTCAAGAGCCGCGCGTCCGCTCCGACCAAATCCCTCGACGACATCATCGCGACCCGCGCCGAGTTTTTGACGGGCTATCAGGACAAGGCCTACGCCGACCGCTATCTCGCGGCAATTGCCAAGGTGCGGAAGGCGGAGAGCGCGGTCTCGCCGGCCTCTACCGAGCTGACCGAAGCGGTCGCGAAAAACCTGTTCAAGCTGATGTCCTACAAGGACGAGTACGAGGTTGCCCGGCTCTATACCGATGGCAGCTTTGCCAAGAAGGTGTCAGAGAAATTCGACGGCGACTTCACGCTGAAATACCACCTCGCTCCGCCGATCTTCGCGAAGCGCGACAAGACTACCGGACATCTCCAGAAGAAGGAATTCGGCGGCTGGATGCTCCACGCCTTCCGTGTTCTCGCCAGGCTTAAATTCCTGCGCGGCGGCACGTTCGATCCGTTCGGCCGCACCGAGGAGCGCCGGACAGAGCGCAAACTGATTGCGGATTATCTGGCGATGATCGACCAGCGGATGGCCGGGCTGAAGGCAGAGCAGATCCCGCTGCTGGCAAGGCTCGCAAGGGTGCCCGAGACCATCCGAGGTTTCGGTCACGTCAAGGAAGCCAACGTCAAGCTCGCGGCGGCCGAGACGGCGCGGCTGGAAGCGGAGTTGGAGAACAGCCGCTTTGCCGCAGCGGCGGAGTAGCGGCGATAAGCTCAGGCGACACGCTCCCCACACATTCGGCGTCATCGTCCGGCTTGACCGGAAGATCCAATACTCCGAGACGGCGGTGAGATACTGACAAGCCGCGGCGTACTGGATGCCCCGCTTTGGCGGAGCATGACAGCGGAGAGGATGGTCAGCCGGAGGCTGACACGCAGGAAACCGGCGCGACCACACCGCCCTCCGCCAGATGCCGCCCCGCGATATACCCGAATGTCAGCGCGGGCCCGAGCGCGATCCCCGGCGCCGGATAATTCCCATTCATGATCGAGCCCATGTCGTTGCCGCAGGCGTAGAGGCCCGCGATCGGCGTCCCGTCCTCGCGCAGCACGCGGGCCTGCGCGTCGACCTCTAAGCCGATCGCTGTACTGAGATCGGCCGGATAGATGCGTAACGCGAAGAACGGCGCGCGCTCGATCGGCGCAACGCAAGGGTTGGGCTTGTGCCCGATATCGCCCAGATGCCGCTGATAGATCGTGCTGCCGCGGCCGAATTCACCATCGCGGCCCTCCTTCGCGCCTTCGTTGTAGCTCGCAAGAGTCGCCGTCAGCGCAGAGGGCTTGGCGCCGATCTTCGTCGCCAGCTGCGCGATATCGGGCGCCTCGATCAACTCGCCGCTCGCCACGTAGCGCCGATAATTTCGCGTGAACGGCTTGATGCGGCCGAGGCCGTAAGCCCACAGGAACCGGCGGTCGCAGAGCAAATAGAACGGCCGGTCCGGCTTACCTTTGCTCTCGCGCAGCATCGCCAGCACAAATTCGTGGTGGGACGCCGCCTCGTTGACGAAACGCCGGCCTTCTGGGTTGATCGCGATCACACCGGGCTTGGCGCAATCGGCCATGTGCGGAAACACGCCGCGGCTGCCGTCGGCGCGGCGGAACAGCGAAGCCGGCACCCAACAGGCCGGGCTGGTCGCGTCCGTGTTGAGCGCGGCACCCGCCGTCGCCGCGAGCCGAAGCCCGTCGCCGGTGCTGAAAGGGTTCGCCACCGAGACAAGTCCGGCCGCCGCCGGGAAGAAGCGCTTGCGCAACACATTGTCGTGCGAGAAGCCGCCGGTCGCCAGCACCACGCCGCGGCGCGCGGCGATCGGCCGGTCGCGCGAGCCATGGCGGATGACCACGCCGCCGACGCGATCGCCCTGCATCGAGAGGTCTTCGACGTCGGCGTCGAAGAGAAATTCGACCTGCCGCGCCAGCAGCGAATCATAGAGCCGCGCCGCAAGTGCGTTGCCGAGATACAGCGACGTTCCCCGCGGACTGCGCAGCCGCTGCAGCGCATATCGAGAGACCAGCCGTGCCGCGCGCAAGGTCGAACGCAGCGACTTTCCAAAGCTGCGCAAATGCGCAACGTCGCGAGGATCGACCATCATCCCGCCGGACAGCGTGAACTCCGGCAGCGGTGGCCGCAATCGCGCAAAAGCTTCGCCCAGCCGCCTGCCATCGAAGCCGACCGGCGCCAGCACGCGGCCGCCAGCCGTTGCGCCCAACCGCTCCGGATAACAATCCGGACAAGACCTCACCGGCTGAAGGCGAACTTCCGTATTGGCTTCGAGCCAGGCGATCGCCTCGGGCCCGCGCGCGAGGAAGGCGGCGCGCAGGCCGGCATTGGCGGGCTCGGGCACCGTGCCCGACAGATATTGGACGGCATCCGCGACGCTGTCGGAGAGCCCGGCCTCCTTCATCCTGGCATTCGCGGGAATCCAGACCATCCCGCCGGACCAAGCCGCGGTGCCGCCGACGAACGCAGTCTTCTCGATCACCAGCACGCGCAGGCCCTGCGCCGCGGCCACGGCCGCGGCTGTCATGCCGCCGGCACCGGCGCCGATGACGACGACATCGTAGATCTCATTCGCCGGCATCATGCGGCAGGTGTCCGGAGGCGAGGCATGCCTAAGTCATACCTCGCCCCGCCCATCGAACGCTAGCGGGCGGGCTTCCGCTCGATCGGATCGATGTCGATCGCCCGCAGGCGGCCGAGCCGCAGCACGTCCATGGCGAGCCGCCGGCCGATGCGGTCGCGATCGAGCACGCGGATCAGATCGTCCACGCCATTGATGTCGACCCCGTCGAGCTTGATCACGACGTCGCCGGGCAACAGGCCCGCCTTCGCTGCCGGACCATCCGGCTCGATCTGCGCGAGCAGCGCGCCCATCTTGTTTTCGATGCCGGCCAGCACCGCGTGCCGCCGTGGGACCGGCGCGGTCTGCCCGGCGACACCGATATAGGCGCGGCGGACATAGCCGTGACGGATGATCTCCGACAGCACGAATTGCGCGGTGTTGCTGGCGACCGCGAAGCAGATGCCCTGCGCGCCGTTGATGATGGCGGTGTTGATGCCGATCACCTCGGCATTCGACGACAGCAGCGGGCCGCCGGAATTGCCGGGGTTGAGCGCGGCATCGGTCTGGATCACGTCCTCGATGGTACGTCCGCTGACCGAGCGGATCGAACGGCCGAGCGCCGAGACCACGCCGGCGGTCACGGTGGATTCGAAGCCGAGCGGATTGCCGATCGCGATCACGAGCTGGCCGCGGCGCAAGGTCTTGGAATTGCCGAGCGCGGCATAGGGCAGATGGCGCGCGCCGTTGGCCCGCAGCAACGCCAGATCCGTATCAGGGTCGACGCCGAGCACCTGGGCATCGCCGACATGGCCCTCCACGTCGCGCAGCCGGATCTCCTTCGAGGTGCCGACCACGTGGCTGTTGGTGAGCACGAGGCCATCGGGCGAGATCACGATGCCCGAGCCGAGCCCGCTGCGCTCGCGCCTGTCAGGCACTTTCGGCCCGGTCTCGACCCGCACGACCGCGGGACCGACCCGGTCGGTCACGTCGATCACGGCATTGGAATAGGCGTCCAGCAACGCCCGGTCATCGGCCGGGGCAGACGCTGTGGTTCGCGATGACGAGGCGTCATCGACGATATCTGAAGTGAAATCCAGCATGGCAAGAGTCCTTGGAGGCTCACACAAATGGTGGCCTTCTCACTGCCGCGCAAGGTGCCCGCCCCGGAGCGCAGGGCTGGACTGCCCGGATGGCTAGGGGACCTGCCTCAGCGAGCCGCCCCTCGCCTTGACCGGATCGAGCAGCGACCAGTCGCCATCCGGCAGCACATGCCCCTTGGGGAACGGCGCGCGCAGCTCGATCCCCAGCGAGCGCAGCACGCGGTCGTCGCGGTAGTAGCATTGCAGCACGACACGGACGAGCGTCGCGGCAGCGACGCCGCCGGCCTCGCGAAACTCCTGCGCCACCGCATCGCGTCTCGCGGCATCGAGCTCGGCGAGCGGCTGACTTGCCAGCCGCGCCAGATGGTCCAGCGCCGCCGCGACCAATTTGGTGTCGCGCCCGAGCGTTGCCAGCATGTCGGCCTGGATCGCGGGGTCGTCGGCGCCGGGCACCTTGTACTCGTCGCTGGCGGGAACGATCATCGCGGCGATGGTGCGGAGGTCGTCGCGCTGGATGCGCGTGAGATTGTCTGCGGACATGGCGTGCCTCAATCAAACAAATTGGCAAGGCGCTGCTTCATCTGGTCGGCGATGTAGAGCGCGAGGGCCTGGATGGTGGAGGTCGGGTTCACACCGCCCGAAGTGACGAAGATGCTGCCGTCGACGATGAAGAGGTTCTTCACATCGTGGCTGCGGCCCCATTCGTTGACCACGGAGCGTTCGGGGTCGGTGCCCATCCGCGCGGTGCCGAGCAGGTGCCAGCCGCCCCACGGGATCGGCGAGTTGACGCAGATGTCGGTCGCCCCGGCGGTCTCCAGAATTTCGCGGCCTCGCGCCAGCGCATAGTCCATCATCTTCTGGCTATTCTCGCTGATCGTGTAGCTGATCTTTGGCGCGGGTATGCCGTGGCTGTCCTTCAGCACGGGGTCCAGCGTGACCCGGTTGTGCTCCTCCGGCAGATCCTCGCAGATCGCGGAAAATCCGAGCCGATGGCCGTTCAGCTTGCGGAAGACGCGATGATGATCCTCGCCCCAGGGCAGAATGCCCCTCTGCTCGCTGACGACCGCCTCGAAGACGGGACCTGCGCCGCGCACGAACTGCACGCCGTAGCCGCGCACGAAGCCGCGCGACAGGTCGGTGTCGTACCACTGCTTGCTCCACAGGCAGGTCGGTGGCGCGCGGTTAGAGTCAGTCGGCTCTTTCACATAGCCGTAGATCTGCGCATAGGGATGGAACATCAAATTCTTGCCGACGAGGCCGGACGAATTGGCAAGACCGTTCGGAAAGCGCGGCGACGCCGAGTTCAGCAAGAGCCTTGGCGTGCCGACGCCATTGCAGGCAATGATGACGACATGCGCCGGCTGGAACTGCTCGACGCCGTCCTTGTCGTAATAGACCACGCCCGAGGCCATGCCGTTCTCGTCGGTGGTGATCTCGCGCACCCGGCAATGAGTGCGCAGCTCGACGCCGGCGCGGATCGCCTGCGGCCAATAGGTAATGTCGGTGGAGGACTTTGCGCCTTGCGCGCAGGCCGGCGTGCAATGGCCGAGATTAATGCAGCGGGCGCGGCCCTCATAGTCCATCGTCGCGACCGTCGTGTCCGACGGCCACCAGTGCCAGCCGAGCTTGTTCATGGCCTTGCCGATGATGGCACCGGACAATCCCATCGGCTGTTGCGGCATCGGCGGGTGCGTCAACGGCGAGAGCGGATCGCCTGACAAGCCGGACGTGCCCATGATCCGGTCGTTCTCTTCGAAGAACGGGGTCAGTGCGTCGTAGTCGATCGGCCAGTCGTCGGCGACGCTGTCGAGCGTCCTCACCTTGAAATCGGAGGGATGCAGCCGTGGCCAGTGCGCGGTGTACATCACCGTGGAGCCGCCGACCGCATTGTAGTTCACGACCTTGATCGGCGAATTGTCGTCGTTGACAGGATAGTCCTCGGGACGGCCGCGCACGTTCGGGCTCGACGACCACTCGCCGTAGAACTTCGCCTCCCAGTCGCGGCCGGCGCTGGGATATTCCGCCGGGTTCATCCAGCCGCCCTGCTCCAGGCAGAGAATGTGCATCTTGGTCTCGGCCAGCGACCACGCCACCGCCGCGCCCGAAGCGCCGGCGCCGATGATCAGGACGTCCACGGGGTCTTTCATCGCAATCTTTTCCTCCCGCCCTCGCCGCTTCCCGGTCGATTCGGCCTGCACGGTCGGCAAGGCCTGCGAACGATAGGGTCAGAGCGGGCGGGGAGTAAAGCCGCGGAGCCGGAATGTCGCACTTCGCAGGGTGCAGACCATTGGTATCGCCACATCCGGATGCTAGGAACGAGGTGCACGAGCCATCGATAGCGAGATCGTATGTCCTTCCGAAATGTCTTTGCCGCCGCCCGCGCTTTTGCGCTCATTTTGTTTTTCGCCTTGTCCGGGTTTCTGGCGTCTTCCGAGCCGGCGTCCGCGCTGACCGCCGCCGCGACAGTCCGGGACGGCAACGCCATCCAGCTTGGCGACGTCACCTATCGGCTCGACGGCGTCGACGCGCCCGAGCTTGACCAGGTCTGCATCGACGATCACGCCGATCCCTGGACCTGCGGTATCGAGGCCCGCGACCAGCTCGCGAAGCTGATCAACAAGCGCTCCGTGCGTTGCGACGATGTCGGGCCGGAGAAGAGTTTTGGCAAGCGACACCGGGCGATCTGCACGGCCGAGGGCGACAAGGCGACCTTGAACGAGCAACTGGTCAAGCTCGGCTTTGCCATCGCCCGCGAGCCGATCAAGGCGAACGTCAAGCCGGCGGCGGGCGAAGCCAAGACGGCCTCGGCCGGAATCTGGAAGGGTTGCTTTGTTGCACCGCAAGACTTCCGCGCCGGCAAGAAGGACGGTGCGCTGCTCGGCGCCGCCTGCCGCCCGGACCGCGACAAGGAAATTCGTGCCGTGCTGTTCCCGGAGGACCTGACGATGCCGCCGAGTTGCAGCATCAAGGGCAAGCTCGCGGTGCGCGCCCGCGTCACCGGCAATATCGGCATCTATCATCTGCGGGGCTGCCCGAGCTACCCGGCGACCACCAAGCCTGACCGCTGGTTCTGTTCGGAGGACGACGCCCAGGCGGCCGGCTTCCGCAAGGCCTACAATTGCCGCCGGCCGAAATGAGCAAAGTCGTTCACGCAGCCGGGAGTGGTAGTCCGGGTCCGTATTGATCCGGAATTGAACTTCATCGGGAGTTGCCGCATTTCTATGCGTACGCAAGCGCTTGCGCGGGCGTTTCCTTGGCAGCAATCCGGCTTCGGCCCGATTGCCTTGCTTGGGCGTTTCCTCCCTAGACTTGGGCCGCTTGTCATCACAAGCGGCTCTTCTTTTTTGGGCGGCTCCGTCACTGCATCCGCATGATCTGGTCCATCGGCGGCATGTTCGCGTTCAGATGCGCCATGATCCAGACCGTGCCGCCCACGACCAGGAAGACCACCAGCAGTCCGAAGGCCAGCGCCAGCACGTTGTTGGTGTTGTCGGGGCCGGTCGTGATGTGCAGGAAGAACACCAGATGCACCCCCATCTGCGCGATCGCCAGCACGATCAACGCCACCGGGATGGAGGGCTGCCAGACCAGATCCGTGCCGGCGATGAAGAACGACGTCGCCGTCAGCAGCAGCGCGAGCGCGAGCCCGACGACGTAGCCGAGGAGCCGGGTGCCGACGCTGTGTTGCTCTTCCTCGCCCGGCGCGAGGTCATGGTCGGTCCGCGCGTGGCTCTGATCGCTCATGCGGCGCTCCCAAGCAAATAGACGACGGAGAACACCCCGACCCAGACGATGTCGAGCGCGTGCCAGAACAGCGCGAAGCACATCATCCGGCGCAGGACGTCGGCGCGAAAGCCCTTCGCGAACACCTGGGCCATCATGGTGAGCAGCCACAGCACGCCGGCCGAAACATGCAGGCCGTGGCAGCCGACCAGCGAGAAGAACGCGGTCAGGAAAGCGCTGCGCGAGGGACCATAGCCCCGCGCGACGAGGTCGGCGAACTCGCGGAACTCGATGACGAGGAAGATCAGCCCGAGCACGCAGGTCACGGTCATGCCGAGGTAGAACCAGAACCGGTTGCGCACATCGGCAGCAATGCTGGCCATGCCGCAGGTGAAGCTCGACAGCAGCAGGCAGACCGTCTCGATCGCGACATTCCGTTGCTCGAAAATCTCCGAACCCTTCGGGCCGCCGGCAGTCTGACCAGACAGCACCGCATAGGCCGCGAAGAAGCAGGAGAACATCACGATGTCGGAGAGCAGGAATATCCAGAAGCCGTAGGCGGTCACGATCCGCTTCGAAGCGGGTCCCGGATGCTCGATGACGACCCCGATGTGATGGGGATCGGCGTGCGCGTGGCCTGCGGCCGCGGTCATCGCCATCAGACTGCTCCCGCCATGCTGACGAGGTTCCGCCGCTCCTCGAGATTGACGCGGTCGATCGCCGCGACCTCCCCCGCGGGAATGACGTATTCGTCGTGGTCGCGCCAGGCGAACACGACGAAGGTTGCCCACGCGCCCAAGCCGCCCAGGATCACCATCCACCAGATGTGCCAGATCAGCGCAAAGCCCATGATGGTGGCGAAGAACGCGCAGACGAATCCGGTCGGGGAATTCCGGGGCATCTCGATGTCCTGATATTCCGGCCTGTCGCGATCGAGCGATTGTTGCTTTGCGTGAGCCTTCATGTCCCAATAGGCGTCCTCGCCGCGCACGTCGGGATTGAAGGCGAAATTGAATACAGGCGGCGGTGACGAGGTCGCCCATTCCAGCGAACGGCCGTCCCAGGGATCGCCGGTACGGTCGCGCAGCGCCTCGCGGTTGCGGATGCTGACCACGATCTGGACGATCTGGCAGATCACCCCGATCGTCAGCACGGCCATGCCGATGGCTGCAACGATCATCCAGGGCCGCCAAGCCGCGACGTCGTAATGCTGCATGCGCCGGGTCATGCCGAGCATGCCAGCAATGTAGAGCGGGACGAAGGTGATGAAGAAGCCGAGGAAAGTGAACCAGAACGCCAGCTTGCCCCAGCGTTCGTCGAGGCGGAAGCCAAATGCCTTGGGAAACCAATATTCGAAGCCGGCGAAGGCGCCGAACAGCACGCCGCCGATGATGACGTTGTGGAAGTGCGCCACCAGGAACATGCTGTTGTGGAGCATGAAGTCGGCCGGCGGCACCGCGAGCAGGACACCGGTCAATCCACCGACGATGAAGGTGACCATGAAGCCGACCGCCCACAGCATCGGCGTCGCGAAGCGGATGCGGCCGCCATACATCGTGAACAGCCAATTGTAGATCTTCACGCCCGTCGGTACCGCGATGATCATGCTGGCGATGCCGAAGATGGCGTTGACGTCGGGCCCCGCCCCCATCGTGAAGAAATGGTGCAGCCAGACCATGAAGGAGATGACGCAGATTGCCATGGTCGCGAGCACCATGGAGCGATAGCCGAACAGCGCCTTGCCGGAGAAGGTCGACACCACCTCGGAGAAGATGCCGAAGGCCGGCAGCACCAGGATGTAGACCTCCGGATGCCCCCAGGCCCAGATCAAATTCATGAACATCATGACGTTGCCGCCGGCCTCGTTGGTGAAGAAATGGAAACCGAGGTAACGGTCGAGCAGCAGCATCGCGAGCGTGGCGGTGAGGATCGGGAAGGCCGCGACGATGAGGAGGTTGGAAGCCAGCGTGGTCCAGCAGAACATCGGCATGCGCAGATAGTTCATGCCCTTGGTGCGCAGCTTCAGGACCGTGGTGACGAGATTGATGCCGGCCACCAGCGTGCCGACGCCGGAGATCTGGAGCGACCAGGCATAATAGTCGACGCCGACGCCCGGCGAGTAGGACAGCTCCGACAGTGGCGGAAAGGCGAGCCATCCGGTGCGCGCGAACTCGCCGACCACGAGCGAGAGATTGACCAGCAGCGCGCCGGTCGCGGTCAGCCAGAACCCTACCGAATTGAGCGTCGGGAACGCGACGTCGCGCACACCGAGCTGCAGCGGCACGATCAGGTTCATCAACCCGATCACGAACGGCATCGCCACGAAGAAGATCATGATGGTGCCGTGCGCCGAGAAGATCTGGTTGTAGTGCTCGGGCGGCAGATAGCCCTGCGACTGGTAGGCGACCGCCTGCTGGATCCTCATCATGATGGCATCGCTGCCGCCTCGCAGCAGCATCACCGAGGCCAGCAGGATATACATGACGCCGATCCGCTTGTGATCGACGCTGGTAATCCATTCGCTCCAGAGATAGGGCAGATGCCCCTTCACCACGACCCAGGTCAGCACGCCCAGGATCGCGACCAGCACGATCGCACCGGCGATGAGCGGTATAGGCTGATCGAACGGAATGGCCGACCAATCGAGCTTACCGAGCATCGTGCCCTCCACTGTGCGGACGTCCGGCATCGGAGATCAGCTCCGGCCCCGGCCCCGGCGGAATGTGCTGGTTTGCGATCAAGTCGAACAGCCTGGGGTCTTCGAGACGGTAGGTCGGCTTGCCCTTCTCGATACCCTGCTGCATCAGCTTCCTGTAGCTGTCCTCGTTCAGCACGGTGTCGGACTTCGCCGTCGCCGCCACCCAATCCGGAAAGGCGAGCGGCGAGATGACGTTGACGTCGAACATCATGTCGGGAAAGCCGTCGCCGGAAAAATGCGCCGACAATCCCTTGAGCTTGCCTTCATTGTCGGCGCGCAGGTTCAGCTTCGTCACCATGCCGTTCATGGTGTAGATCATGCTGCCGAGCTGCGGAATGAAGAACGTGTTCATCACGCTCGACGACGTCAGCTGAAAATTCAGCTCGGCCCCGGCCGGCACCGTCAGCGTGTTGACGGTGGCGATGCGCTGGTCCGGATAAATGAAGAGCCATTTCCAGTCGAGCGAGACGGCCTGGATCCGCACCGGGCTGCCGGTGCCCGGCACGGGCGCCGCGGGATCGAGCCGATGCGAACCGATCCAGGCGACCCCTCCGAGCAGAATGACGGTGAGCGCGGGGATTGCCCACACCACCATCTCGACGCGGCCGGAATAGACGAAGTCAGGCTGGTAGCGCGCTTTTGAGTTCGAGGCGCGAAACCAGAATGCAAAGCCGAGGATCGCGAAAATGGTCGGCACCACGATCACGAGCATGATGAAGACGGAATCGACCAGAATGGTGCTGTTGCCCGCGGCCACGGGCCCTTGTGGGTCGAGCAGATTCATCGGCAAGCCACTGGCGGTTGGGAAGCCCCGGGACACAGCCTAGCGCGGGAAAGGCTCCGCAACAAACGCTGCCACCTCGGAACGGTTCCTGAGCCGCAAGGGCCAGCCATGCGCGTTTGACCAGCCGCAACAATGCAATTCCATGCGATGTCAATGACATGAACGCAGAAGCAACGCCCTTCTCTCCGGTCGGGACGATTTGCTAATCTGCACGAAAATAATGAGAACTACCGGAAAAGGGAGTGAACCGAGATGCGCTTGAAGGACAAGGTCGCCATCGTCGTCGGAGCCGGGCAAAGCCCCGGCGAAGGCATGGGCAACGGCCGCGCCACCGCGCTGACCTTCGCGCGCGAAGGGGCAAAGGTCCTGTGCGTCGATCATCATCTGGAATCGGCGCAGGAAACGGTTGCGATGATCGCGGCGAAGCAGGGCACCGCGGCAGCCTTCAAGGCCGACGTCACGAAGTCGGCCGACATCAAGGCGATGGTCAAGGACGCCCAGTCGCGCTGGGGCCGGATCGACGTGCTGCACAACAATGTCGGCGTCAGTCTGTCCGGCGGCGACGCCGAGCTGCTTCAAATCACCGAGGAGGCGTTCGACCGCGTCGTCGCGATCAACCTGAAGAGCTGCATTCTTGCGGCGAAAGAGGTGATCCCGATCATGCGCGCGCAAGGCAGCGGCGTCATCATCAACATCTCCTCGATGGCGGCGATCACGACCTATCCTTACGTCGCTTACAAGGCGACGAAGTCGGCGATGATCGCCTTCACCGAACAGCTCGCCTACCAGAATGCCGAATACGGCATCCGTGCCAACGTCATCCTGCCCGGCCTGATGAACACGCCGATGGCCGTCGACACCCGCGCCCGCGAATGGCACAAGACCCGCGCCGAGGTCGAAGCCGAACGCGACAGCAAGGTGCCGCTGCGCAAGAAGATGGGCACCGGCTGGGACGTCGCGAACGCCGCGCTGTTCCTGGCGTCGGACGAGGCGAACTTCATTACCGGCGTGACGCTGCCGGTGGATGGTGGTGCGAGCGTGAGACGGGGGTAGCGGACTTCCTCACCCTTCTGGAGGGGGAAGTCAACGCATGCTAGTCACCCGCCAGATCGTGCCGTTGCCATCCTCCGACACCAGCAGCGATCCATCCTTTGCGACGGCGACGCCAACCGGTCTGCCCCACACTTCCGTGTCGCTGACGACAAAGCCCGTGACGAAATCCTCGTATTCGCCGGTCGGCTTGCCGTCCTTCATGCGGATGCGGATCACCTTGTAGCCGGTGCGCTTCGAGCGATTCCACGAGCCGTGCTCGGCGGCGAACGCATCGCCCTGGTACTCGGACGGAAACTGCGTGCCCTGGTAGAAGGCCATGCCGAGCGAGGCCGAGTGCGGCTGCACCAGCACATCGGGCACCGTCACCTTGTCCTTGATATCGGGCCGCGCGCCGGCATGGCGCGGATCTTCGTTGGCGCCGATATAGAACCAGGGCCAGCCGTAGAACGCGCCTTCCCTCACGCTGGTCACGTAGTCGGGCACGAGATCGTCGCCCAGGCCGTCGCGCTCGTTGGTCGAGCACCAGGGCAGCCCCGTCTGCGGCTGGATCGCAAGGCCGACGCAATTGCGGATGCCGGTGGCGTAGATCTTCCGCTCCTTGCCGTCCGGGTTGAAAGCCAGCACGGCCGCGCGCTCGGTCTCGCTCGCCCAGGCCGCACCGAGCGGCTGCGATTTCGACCACGCCTCCATCCCGCCCGGCGGCGTGCCCAAACCTTCCGCGACGTTGCTGAGCGAGCCGACGGAGACGAGCATGCGCTTGTTGTCGGGCGTGAAGACGATGTCGCGGGTGGAATGGCCGCCGTCATGCGGCAGGCTCGGCACGATCGTCTCGGCCTTGCTGCGCGCCTTGAGATCGCCGGCCTGATAGGGAAAGCGAACGACGCTGTCGGTGTTGGCGACGTAGACCCATTGCGGATTGTCGCCGTTCGGGAAGAAGGCGATGCCGAATGGCTGCCTCAGTCCGCTGGCGAACACCTCATTGGTCGCGACCTTGCCGCCTTCGCCGGCACGCAACACACGGATGGTGCCGCTCCGCGTCTCCGCAACGAAGACATCGCCGTTCGGCGCAACCCTGATGATGCGCGGCGCGCGCAGACCTTCGGCAAACAGCTCGACCTTGAATCCCGCCGGCACCTGGAGCGCGGCCTCCGGCGGACGCGGCACCACGCGCGACGAGCTCGCAACCGATCGCGTCGCACCGGGCCTGACCAGATCCTGCGGCCGGATCAGCCTGATCGTGCCCGGCTTGTCGGCCTGCCAATCGCCATAAGCGTCCTTGCCCTGCAACACCGGCTCGGCCTGCGCACCGGTCGCAACCAGCAGCCCCGCGGATATCGCGACAGACAAAATCTTGCTCTTCAAATGGTCCTCCCGGCCTGCAATCTCGAACATCGACACCACCGCGGCAAGTCGAAGCGCTGCCGCATCCCACGTCAACCGATGCCCGCACGATGTGCATCGGTTGCAACCCATCGTACTGGAAAACACCGCGGATAGGTGCGACACATTGTAAGGGCGGGGGTTGCCGTCATCATAGCTGCGGCATCGCTGTCGCATTTGACGGGATGATCATGTGGGGATCCATCATATCGGAATGGGCGAGCCTGCTGCTGCGCTGGCTCCACGTGGTGGCGGCGATCGCCTGGATCGGCAGTTCCTTCTATTTCATCGCGCTCGACCTCAGCCTCAAATCCAGGAGTGACCTGCCCGATGGCGTGCAGGGCGAGGCCTGGCAGGTCCATGGCGGCGGCTTCTACCGGATCATGAAATATCTGGTAGCCCCCTCCCAGATGCCTGACGAGCTGACCTGGTTCAAATGGGAAGCCTACACCACCTGGCTGTCCGGCTTCGCGCTGATGGTGGTGGTCTATTATCTCGAGGCCGATTTGTTCCTGGTCGACAAGTCGATCCTCGACCTCACGCCACTCCAGGCCGGGCTGTTCAGCTTTTGCAGCCTCGCGCTGGCGTGGCTGCTCTATGAATCCGCCTGCCGTTCCGGTCTTGCACAGCGCGAATTGCCGTTCGCCATCGGCGGCTATCTGTTCCTGGTCGCGCTGACCTATGCCTTCACCCATGTGCTGAGCGGCCGTGGTGCCTTCAACCAGATCGGCGCGATCATCGGCACCATCATGGTGGCCAATGTCTTTGCGCTGATCATCCCGAACCAGAAGAAGATCGTGGCTAGCCTGATCGCGGGACAGGCGCCAGATCCGAAGCTCGGCAAGGCCAGCAAGGAGCGCTCGGTTCACAACAACTATCTGACGCTTCCCGTGGTCGTGCTGATGATCAGCAACCACTATCCCCTGCTCTACGCCACGCGTTTCAACTGGATCATCGTCGCCATCATCCTGGCGCTGGGACCCGTGATCCGCCACTTCTTCAACGAGCGCCACGCCGGGCGCAAATCGCCATGGTGGGTGTGGGGCGTGGCTGCGATCGGCGTGATTGCGATCCTGTTCCTTTCCGCGGCCGGCCCGCGCGAGGTGAAGACGGGCGCGTTATCGGCGCAGCCGACCCTTGCCGCTGTCGAGGAGATCGTGACGTCCCGTTGCAGCATGTGCCACGCCACAGAGCCGGTCTGGGCCGGCATCGTGACCGCGCCGAAGGGCATCCTGCTCGATGCGCCCGAGCACATCCATCGCAACATCCGCCTGATCGGCCGCGTTGCGGCCTGGTCCAATGCGATGCCGCCGGGCAACATCACCGAGATGACCAGCGAGGAGCGCGCGATCCTTGCTGCCTATCTCGAGCAGGCCCGTTGATGCTGCCGCGCGTCGGCGGATCGTTTCGCGGAATGAAATTTCGTATCTCGCATCGAATTGAAACTGACTTGGCCGCCTATCCGGCGTAGACAGGACCGGCCGCGGCCCGCGGCCTCAAGTCAGTTTGCATTCGGGGATAAGAACAGTGGCCCTCAAGAACGTCATCGGTATCGACCACGCCGTGGTCATGGTGAAGGACCTCGACGAGGCCGCCGAGAATTATCGGCAGCTCGGCTTCACCGTGTCGCCGCGCGGCACCCACAGCGCGCATATGGGCACCGGCAACTACACCATCATGTTCGACCCCGATTATATGGAGCTGCTCGGCGTGCTCGCCGCGACCGAGCACAACGCGCCGGCGCGCGCCTTCCTCGACAAGCGCGGCGAAGGCATCGAGCGTATCGCCTTCACGGCGGTCGATTCCGCTGCCGGTGCCGAAGAGATCCGCGCACGAGGCTTCACGCCGGTCGGCCCGACCGATTTCGAGCGGCCGGTCACGCTGCCGAACGGAACGGTCTCGGCAGCAAAATTCCGCACCTTCATGTGGCCGACCGCGGAAGCGCCCGGCGGCGTGCGCATCTTTGCCTGCCAGCACAAGACGCGCGAGACGGTCTGGATTCCCGAACTGATGAAACACGCCAATGCGGCAAAGCGGATCAGGCAGACGCTGATCGCAACACCCGAGCCCGCGAACGAGGCCGCGCATCTCGGCCGGCTGATCGACCGCGAGCCGACCGCCGAGGCCGATGGCGCGGTCACGGTGCGCTCCGGCGGCGATCGTGCCGACTTCGTCTATCTCACGCTGGAGCAACTCGGAAAGCGCTATCCCGGCGTGCCGCTCGCCGGAATTTCTGAGCGCGGCGGCGCGGCGCTGGTGCTCGTCAGCGGCGATCTGGCGGCGACCGAGAAGGCGCTGGGATCTGCTGCCGTGCGCAGTGGGTCGGCGATCTGCGTGCCGCCGGCCAAGGCCAACGGCACCCTGCTCGCCTTCATTGCCGGCTGATTTGAACCAATTCTTTAACGTGTGTTTACCCGGCGGCTCCAGGATCTCTCGCGATCCAAGCCACCGGGGCCAAGCGAATGTTCAAAGAGGGATCGCCGATCGCCTATGAGGCGCCGGCCGAACTGAAGAAGTGGCCGTCGCTGAAGGGCGAGCGGCAGAAGGACCGAGGTCCGCCCTATCTCGTCTACAACGGCACGCTCGCCGACTGCGTCCGCGAGCTCATGGGCAAGCCGATCAAGGGCATCTCCCTCTACGACATCATGACGAAGCCGCAAGCGACCTTCGACCAGACCGTGCTGTCGCCCGGCGATGCCGCCGAGATCGCGATGCGCAGGGATTTTCCGAAGGAATAGCCGCGCCGTCCGCCGACAACATTCGGCATCTTCGCAGCTCCGGAAGTTCCGGGGAAGAGAACGCGGGGTTTCCGTAGCGGAACACCGTACTAACACCGGTCGTTTTGCGGAATCGCAGCTTCGCCGCAATTACGGTTAAGAAGTCCTTGTCACCGGCGCCTCGCCGGTCGTTCCCCACGGTTCGAGGACTTCCATAGAGATGCGATTTGTCGTCGCGGCTTGTGCCGCGCTCTTCATTTTGATGTGCGACTTCGATCTAGCGGCGTCGCGGCAAGCATCGACTTTCGACAGCGCCCGTCTTGGAGACAATCAGGCATCCCCGCTCATTCCGGTCGTCGAGCTGTTCCTCGCGAGCGTGCAGGCGATCGAGCTCGCCAATGCGCGCGCTGCCTTTGAGCAAGTGATCGAGCCGCCGCCCGTCGTCGAAGCTGCCGCACAGGCGCCGGTTTCATCGACCGAACGATTCTGCCATGCGCTTCGACAGGCCGCCGAGACCAGCGGCATTCCCGTGCCGTTCTTTGCCCGCCTGCTCTGGCAGGAGAGCCGCTTCAAGTCCGACGAAGTCAGCCCGGCCGGCGCACAAGGCGTCGCTCAATTCATGCCGGAGACGGCCGCCGAGGTCGGGCTCGACGACCCCTTCGATCCCATCAAGGCGCTGCCCGCATCGGCAAAGTTCCTGCGCAAGCTGCGCGATGATTTCGGCAATCTCGGCCTCGCGGCGGCCGCCTATAATGCCGGTCCCGGCCGGGTTCAGAAGTGGCTCGCCAAGGAGAGCGAGCTGCCGCGCGAGACCCGCGACTATGTCCGCATCATCACCGGCACCAAGGCCGAGGACTGGACCGAGCGGTCGGAGGCGCTCGCGATCCGTATCGACCTGCCGCGCGAGGCGCCGTGCGAAGGCATCGGCAGCCTCTCCAAGGCCAGGGATGTCGCCTGGGTCCCGGTGAACCTGACGCCCTCGATCGCGACCGTCATTCGCAAGGCCGAACATCTTGCCGCGCATTTGAGGACGAACCGGGCGCGCAAGCGGTTCGTATCCCTGCTCCACAAAAACGCCCCGCCCCGTGGCAAGGCGAGGAGCATGATTGCAGTCCGTGCGGCGAAGGGCACCAGGGCTCGCGCCATCCGCATCGCGGAGCGCGAGCGCTCGGCGAGCTGATGCGCCGACCTCACCCGCGCCTTCGGCGCGACCGCGCCCCTACTCCGCCTTGATGTCAGCGGCAGCGACGACCTCGGCGAGCTCCTTGGTCTCCTTCGCGATCTTCGCGGCATACTCGGCCGGTGTCAGCACGCTGACGACGCCCTGCGAGCCGAGCTTGTCCGCGAGCACCGGATCTTTGGCCGCCGCGACGATCTCCCGGTGCAGCGTCTCCAGGATCGGCGCCGGCGTCGACTTCGGCATGAAGAAGCCGACCCAGAACGAGATGTCGAAGCCGGGGAAGCCTGCTTCCGCGACGGTCGGCACATCGGGCAGCGCCGGCAGCCGCTCGGCCGACGACACCGCGAGCGCGCGCAGCTTGCCGGCGTTGACCAGCGGCACCGCGGAGAGCGGATCGAACACGGCCAGCACCTCCTGGGCGAGGATGCCGACCTCGGAAGCCGCGCCGCCGCGATAGGGCACGTGGATCAGCTTGACGCCGGCCTTTTGGCTGAGCAGCTCCATGGCGAGATGGGCAAGGTTGCCGTTGCCGCCCGAGCCGTAAGCCAGCGCACCGGGTGCGGCCTTCGCCGCCGCGACGAGATCGGCGACGGTCTTGATATGAGCCGTCTTGGGATTCTCGGGATTGACCACGAGCACGAGCGGCGCCGACACGACGGTGGTGAGCGGCGCGAAGTGCTTTTCCGGGTCGTAGCGGATATCCTTGAACAGCGTCTTGTTGAGCGTGATGGTGGACGAGTTGCAGGCGAGCATGGTGTAGCCGTCGCCGTCCGCACGTGCGACGCCCTCTGCGGCGATCATGCCGTTTGCGCCGGCGCGGTTCTCGACCACGAAGGGCTGCCCGAGCTTTTTGCCCAGGCGGTCGCCGATGATGCGCGCGACGACATCGACCGGCCCGCCGGCGCTGAAGCCGACCATGACCTTGACCGGCCGCACCGGATAGGTCTGCGCCGATGCCTCCGTCGCCAGCGCAGCGGCGCACAATCCAGCGATGACGGCCAGCAGGCGGGCGGTTCGTTGCATTGGTCTCTCTCCCCAGGCTTCAGCAGCGCCGCTTGTGCAGGCTTGTTGGGCGACGCATTCGAAGGTCATGAATAGCGGTCACGCCGGATTTCGCAATCGGGTTTGGTCGCCGGCGTTCCGCCGCACGGCAGGTGCGCGCCGCCTTCAGGCAAAAAATGCGAAAACAACCCCATGCACAGTAGACGGCCCTTGTCGAAACAAGGACTTACGCCAGGCCGCGAGCTTCGGATGTTACGAAATCGATTTTGACTCGTCGGGCAAAACAGGGGCATAGTGCCATCATCGCGATCGGCGTCAGCCACCCGGCCTCCACGGCCATGTGGGCCTCGCTTCGATCGCGAACAAGCCCAGCATCGACATTTCAAAACGCAATCGCCGCACGGCAACCGAGAGGGTCGGCCTCGCACCAGAGGGGCCGGCTCGCGCGTGCCGTGGGCTCGAAGGAGATATCGACATGACGACAGCCATGACACGCAACAGCACGACGCCAATCGTCAGGTACGGCAGCAGGACCACCCCGAAGGTCAAGCTCACCGGACAACGGATCGCAATTCAGCATCCGGACGCGGAGACCGGCGAGCACTTGATGGGTGAGGCGCTCGGTGCCGTGGATCAAGACGCCCTGCATGGCATCCTCAAGCAATTGATGAAAGCCAGCGTGATCCTGCAGAAGCCCGATGAGGACAATCTCGCCTTCATGATCTCGATGATGAAAGGCATCGCACCGCGGGATTCCCTCGAGACCATGCTGGCGGCGCAGATGGTGTCCGTCCACGTCGCGACCATGCGCTTTGCCTGCCGCCTCGCCTTCGCCGAAGGCACCCCGCAGCAGGAGGGCATTTCGCGCACATTGACCCGGTTGGCCCGCACCTTCGCGGCCCAGATGGAGGCCCTCAACCGCCACCGCGGCAACGGCGAGCGTCCGATCACGGTGCAGAACCTGTCGGTGCAGGACGGCGGCAGCGCGATCGTGGGGAACGTCACGCAACAGGCGCATCTGACGGTCGCCGACACCGACATGCCGATGCATGACGGCCAACGCGAACACCACCGCGCCAAAGCCTCGAACGGCGGCGCCGCATGAGTGCCGGTCACACCCGCAACACACGCGCGATGGCGGCGAGCCCGCGCTGCGGCGCCGGCACGCGCGAAGGCCACGCCTGCCGGGCGCCCGCGATGCGCGGCAAGCTCCGCTGCCGCATGCACGGCGGCGCGCCCGGATCGGGCGCGCCGTGGAGAAACCGCAATGCGCAAAAGCATGGCGCCTTCACGCGGGAGCGGATCGCGGAGCGGCGGGCGATCAGGGAGCTGCTCGATGACGCGGAGAAGCTGCTGCGCGAGATGGCGGCAGACAGCCAGAGAGATCCGACCGGTTAGTCCAAAAGCGTGCCGTCAGTGAGGCACTAACGATCCATATGAGCCCATATGGGCTATTTATGGACCATCATATATGAGCACTCTGCCTGGGTCGCGGTTGCGCCTTAGGCTCGCCGCTATACTTGCCCGGGCTCGACGAGGCGACCGAACTCGTTGCGGGACAGATCACCATCCTACGGGGCTGCGGCATCAACGCCGCCCTGCATTTTGGCAAGAGCTCTTAAGGTTGGCACCTCGCCCCCAATCCTGTAATCCCACGCAAAACCCAGCCGGGACGGAATACTCATGGAGACTGCTGCCGACGACGCGGGCACCGCCACCCGCGCGCTGATCTTCGCGCTGCTCGCGCTCGCCTGCGGCCATATGCTTTCCACCTTGCTGCGCACCATTCCGGCGGTCAGTCTCGACCTGATGGCCGCGGATTTCCACATCGAGCCGCAGGCGCTGGCGAGCCTCACCTCGATCTATCCTTTCGCGTTCGCCGCGGCGCAGATCCCGGTCGGAGCCGCGATGGACCGGTTTGGCGTGCGGCCGGTGTCGCTGAGCCTGCTCGCCGGAACCGTGTTCGGCGCGGTGGCATCGGGGTTTGCCACGGGGGCTGCGAGCTTTGCGGTCGGGCAGTTCATGCTGGGCGTTGCCACCTCGGGCATGCTGATGTGCCCGATGACGCTGGCGGCCAAGCAATTGTCGGCAGCGCGGTTCGGGCTGTGGTCGGGCGCGATCCTCTCGATCGGCAATATCGGCATGCTGCTGTCGTCGAGCCCGCTCGCCTTCGTCGTCGACGCCTACGGCTGGCGCGCCGGGTTCTGGATATCGGCGATTGGCGGAATTGCGGTCGCGCTCGCGGTGTTCGCGCTGGTGCCGCATCAGCCTGCCGAGCACAAGGACGAGTCCTCGCCGCTTGCACAGATGATCGAGGTTCTCAGGCTCGGCCTTTCGCGTCCCCTGCGCGGGCTGATCGCGCTCGCGTTGGTGTCGCTGGCGACATCATTGGTGCTGCGCGGCCTGTGGGGCGGCCCGTGGCTGATGGACGTGAAGGGCTTGTCGCGGGTCGAGGCCGGCAATCAGCTCGGTGCGTTCACGCTGGCGATGATCGCGGGGCCATTGTGCATCGGCATGATCGACCGCAGGCTCGGCCGCCGCCGCGCGCTGGTGGCCGGCTCGCATATGGTCGCGGCATTGCTGCTGGCGCTGATGGCGCTCGGGGCGCCGCATTACGCGGTGTCCGTTCTATCAGGCGTGTCCGTGATGCCGCCGCAATACGACCTCGTGCTGTTCGTGCTGATCGGCCTTGCGACCTCCGCCCAGCCGCTGCTGTTCGGCATGTCCCGGCAGCTCGTCGATGCGCAAGTGGCGGGCAAGGCGCTCGCGGCCGTGAACCTCGCCTTCTTCCTCGGCGCGGCCCTGATGCAGTCCGTCACCGGCGCGGTGGCGGCACTCGCGGGGCTGCCGGCGGTGCTGCTTTTCATGGCAGCGGCGCTTCTCGTGGGCGCGGTGATCTTTATGGCCTGCACGCGAACCGTCTGAACAGGCCCTCGCTGCCGCGAAACAACCAAAAGTCTCATCAGTTAGTCATAAAGTGCGGCCACCTCGTCTTTCGAGCGGCAGAATTTCCGGCTATTAAGTCTCACCTCCCTCGTTTTTCGGGATCCGAATGTCCACAGCCATTGCGCCCGAAACAGCAGAGCTGATTGCATCCAGCGGCCGCAAGCCGCTGTCCGGGGAGTGGCGCGTGAGCCTGCTCGTGCTCTGCGGCCTTGCGCTGGTGATCGGGGTGATGACGGGCCTTGGCGCCGTGGTGTTTCGGGCCCTGATCGGACTGGTGCACAACCTGTTCTACAATGGCCGATTGAGCCTGGTGTACGACGCCAATGTCAGCGAAGGCGCCAGCCGCTTCGGCGACCTCGTCCTGTTTGCGCCGATCATCGGCGGACTGATCGTCGTTTTTCTCGTGAGGCGCTTTGCCCCGGAGGCCAAGGGCCATGGCGTTCCCGAGGTGATGGATGCAATCTTCTACAAGCGCGGCAACATTCGCGGCACCGTGGCGGTGGTCAAGGCCCTGGCCTCGGCGATATCGATCGGCAGCGGCGCAGCCGTCGGACGCGAAGGGCCGATCATCCAGATCGGCTCGGCGCTCGGCTCGGCCCTCTCTCAGTTGATCGGACTATCGACGCGGCAGAAGATCACGCTGCTGTCCGCCGGAGCAGGCGCAGGCATCGCCGCGACCTTCAACACGCCGCTTGGCGGCGTTTTGTTCGCCCTCGAAATCCTTCTGCCGGAGGTATCAAACCGTACCTTCCTTCCCGTCGTGGTCGCCACGGGAGCCGCGACGACGATCGGGCGCATCCTGATCGGCCCGGACCCCGCCTTTGCCGTGCCCGACGTTCAATTCCCGATGGTCGCCTCGTTCAACATTCAGGAGGCGATCGCGTTTGTCCTGCTCGGATTGATCTGCGGCGTGGCGGCCTGGGCCTTCATCCGGGTGCTCGTCTTCATGGAGGACGGATTTCCAAGACTGACGCAGAATGAGTACGTCCAGAACGTTCTCGGCATGGCGGTGATCGGCCTGATGATGGTCGGCCTCACCCGCACCTTCGGACACTCCTACATCGACGGCGTGGGCTACTCGGTCATTCAGGATATCCTCGACCACAGGATGACGGCAGCCGGCCTGCTCGCGCTGCTGTTTGTACTCAAGCTGGTTGCAACGACCGTGAGCCTCGGCTGCGGCGCCTCCGGCGGCATCTTCTCACCGTCGCTCTACCTCGGCGCCACCCTCGGCGCCGCCTTTGCGGCCGCGACCAGTTCGATCCTTCCGCATTCCGGGCTGACGCCGTCTTCCGCCGCCATCGTCGGAATGGCAGCCATCGTCGGTGCCGGAACGGGTGGCGTGATGACGGCGATCGTCATGGTGTTCGAAATGACACGCGACTACGCGATCATCGTTCCCGTGATCGTCGCGGTCGCGCTGGCTGCCGGCGTGCGGCGTGCGCTCATCAACGAGACGATATACACCGTCAAGCTGCGCCATCGCGGGCATCGCATTCCGAAGGAACGACACATCAATCTCTACCTGGTCAAGCAGGCCCAGGACATCATGGAGCACCGTTTCATCGTCGCCAGGGCGGGCACGACTCTGAAGCAGGCCATGACTGCGGAAGATACCGACGATGCCCGCGCCATCGTGGTCGAAAGGGACGGCCGGATCGTGGGACTTATCCCGCCGCGTTCGGGCCTGTGGGCCGAGTCTCACACCAACCCCGACATTCTCGTCGAACGCTTCGCCGAACGGCGGCTCGTCATTTGCCGGGATGAGGATCTCCTGAGTCTCGTCCTTGCGAGGCTGCGTCGCCACCGCGCAGGTGCGGCGATCGTCTTTCGCGGCGGCTCACGCCCGCGCGTCAACGATATCGTCGGTATCGTCACCAAGCGCGTGATCGCGGACGCCGTCATCGGCAGCTACGAGGACTGATCCGCGCCGCGCGCCCGGTAGAGCGCCGGTTCGATTCGATACCGTGCTCTAGTATTCCGGCGCCGGTCCGCCCGCAGGCGCGGTCGCATCGTGCTTGGGGGCGAGAGTCGCCAGATAAGCGATGATGTCGTGGCGCGACGGCGCGTCGAGCACGCGCACCGGCATTCTCGCGCCCGGCAACATTTTTTGCGGGCCGGCCAGCCAGTCGTCCAACTTGTCACCAGTCCAGCTCAAATGGGCTGTCCTGAGCGCCGACGAATAGTCGTACCCTGCGACAGAGCCCGCCGGGCGGCCCACCACCCCGCCCAGTTCGGGGCCGGTCATGTTCCGCTCGAGGGCGTGGCAGGCGCTGCAACGCTGGGCGAAGAGCTCCTGGCCATGGACGACATCGGGCGGAGCACCGGCAAGAAAGCGCGACAGGTTCTTTGCCCCGGATGGGCTCGGAGAGCGGCCCATGGTATAGCTCAGCGTGATCGTGTCGACGTGCTCCGTGTCGGCGTCCTTGCCAAAGGCCGGATCGACGTAGAACACGACCGGCATGTCCACCTTCTGATGCGGATCCAGCCGCTCCTCATTGAAGCAGAAGCACTGAATCTTGTTGAAGTAGATTCCGCTTGTTTCCGGCGTGACGTTGAACGTCGCGTGTCCGACCGTCGTCTCGTCACCAAAATTCTCGGCACTGAAGAAGACGAGCTTCTGCTCGCCGAGATGAACCTGCACGGATCGCTGCTCCGGTGCGAACCGCCATGGCAGCCCGGGCGCGACATTGGCATCGAACGCCACCGTCACCGTTCGTTTGGAGCTGGTCGCCGGTTCTGAATAGGCTCGTTGCGTCGTTCCCCCATATCCGGTTGCGCCGCAGAATACACGGTAGAGCACCGGCGAATAGGCCACCAGACCGGACATGACAGCGAGGGCGGCAAGGCAAGGTATGACAACGTTCAAGTGCTTTTGATAGCGCGGTTCCATCGTCGTTCCCCGAAACGATGGTCGTGCCATCGCACTGCATGGATCGGTTTGTAAGGCCCCAACCCGATAGCCCCGCAAGTGTCGCCACGCCAGAACGGGCAACCGCCTTTCGTCGGGTTTGACGATGTTGTGATCCCGAACTAAAGCCGAACATCTCCGCATCGCCCGTTATGCCAAGCACCTGTTGCAACTTGACGAAACGGAGCTGCTGTCATGAGCACTGCAAACACTGTTTACGACGAGCACGAAGGCCGCCTGGCGACGATTACGACGATCGCGATCGAGGCAAAGGCCGTCACGCGCAGCGGGAGCAAGGCGGAGATCAACCCTACGAACGATCAGGATGCGGAAAAATTGGTCTACGCCAGGGCGTTCCAGGCCTGGGCGGAAGGCAGGATAGACGGAAACGCCGAAGACATCTTCGAGGCCGTGCAGGAGATTCTCGAAATCTAGGCGCTCGTCAACGGAGTGCCGATCTGTCCGGCCTGCATTAGGATTGTCCGAGGCCTTGCGCTGCGACGTGCCGCAGGAGATGCTGACGGGCCCCGTGCACCAAAGGACCGATTCATGCCCGTCGACACCAAAGCCGCCACCGACCGCCTCATGCGCTTTCTCGCCGTCGAGGGCGTGACCGGGCAGGAGGCGGCGATCGGACGGGAGCTCAGCGCCGCGCTGAAGGAGAGCGGCGTGCCGGCCAAGGCGATCCGGCTCGACGACGCCAACACGCGCATTCCCGTGCCGACCGAGACCGGCAACCTCATCGTCGACCTGCCCGGCCGCGGCGCGCGGCACAACCAGCCACGCATCATGTTCATGACCCACATGGACACCGTGCCGCTCTGCGCCGGCGCCAAGCCCAAAAAGTCCGGCCGCAAGATCGTCAACGAGGCCAGGACCGCGCTCGGCGGCGACAACCGCTGCGGCTGCGGCGTGCTGGTGACGCTGGCGGCCGAGCTCGAGAAGCACAAGCTCGACCATCCGCCGATCACGCTGTTGTTCTGCGTGCGCGAGGAGAGCGGGCTCTATGGCGCGCGCCACGTCAAGCTGGACGAGCTCGGCTCGCCCGTGATGGCCTTCAACTATGACGGCGGCTCGGCTTCCAACGTCGTCATCGGCGCGGTCGGCGCCGACCGCTGGACCGTCGAAATTTTCGGCCGCGCCTCGCATGCCGGCGTTGCACCCGAGCGCGGCATCTCCTCGACCATGATCATGGCGCTGGCGCTCGCCGACGTGAAGGCCGGCGGCTGGTTCGGCAAGGTGGTGAAGGGCAAGGGCGCGAGCGCGCGCATGGGCACCAGCAATGTCGGTCCCGTCACCGGCGGCGAGGGCCGCCCCGCGGGCGATGCCACCAACGTCGTCACCGATTACGTGCATGTGCGCGGCGAAAGCCGCAGCCATGACGGAAAATTCTTCAAGGAGATCACCAAGGCCTACAAGGCTGCGTTCGAGAAGGCGGCCAAGAAAGTGACCAACGCGCAAGGCAAGTCCGGCAAGGTCAAGTTCAAGGCCGAAACCGATTATTTTCCGTTCCGCATGAAGGACAGCCAGCCCGTGATCAAGCGCGCGGTCGAGGCCGTGTCCGCGGTCGGCGGCACGCCGAACGTCCGCACCGCCAATGGCGGCCTCGACGCCAACTGGATGGTTCGTCACGGCATCCCGACCGTGACCTTCGGCGCCGGCCAGAACGAGGCGCACACGATCGACGAGTGGATCAATCTCGACGAATACGACCGCGCCTGCGCGCTGGCCGTGCAGATTGCAACGATGCGGTGATTTGCTGTGCGTAGGGTGGGTTAGCTGGCGGCTGCGCGAAGCGCAGTCGACGGCGTAACCCACCTCTTCGGCATCCGCAGCGACAGAAGTGGTGGGTTACGCCGAGCAGATACGCTACGCGCATCCGCTCGCCTAACCCACCCTACCAGAAAAGAAGAAGCAGGGAGGCCACATGCCACGCATCGCTCATATCGAGACCGGGCTCTACCGGATCCCCCTCCCCGTCACGCTCTCCGACTCCACGCATGGCGAGATCACCGCGTTCGAGCTGATCACCTGCCGCATCCGCGATGCCGATGGCGCCGAGGGCGTGGGCTACACCTACACCGTGGGCCGCAATGGCGGCGCGGTCGCGGACATTCTGAAGCGCGAGATCCCTCCACTGATCGAGGGCCGCGAGGCCGACGATACCGAAGCGATCTGGCATCACGTCTGGTGGGCGCTGCATTATGGCGGCCGTGGCGGGCCGGTGGTGCTGGCGCTCTCCGCGCTCGACATCGCGCTGTGGGATTTGAAGGCGCGGCGCGCCAAGCTGCCGCTGTACCAATTGCTCGGCGGCTTCGATGCGCGCGTGCCATGCTATGCCGGCGGCATCGACCTCGATCTCTCCGTCGAGGCGCTGCTCGCGCAGACCGACGGCAATCTCGCCAAGGGATTTCGTGCCATCAAGATGAAGGTCGGCCGGCCCGACCTGAAATCCGACGTCGCCAAGGTCGCCGCGATGCGACAGCACCTCGGCGACGGTTTTCCGCTGATGGTGGACGCCAACATGAAGTGGACCGTCGAGGAAGCCATCCGTGCGGCCCGCGCTTTCGTCCCCTACGACCTCACCTGGCTCGAGGAGCCGATCATCCCCGACGACGTCGCCGGCCACGCGCGCATCATGCAGGCCGGTGGCGTTCCGATCGCGGCCGGCGAGAATCTGCGCTCGCTTTGGGAGTTCAAGAATTACATCGCCAGTGGCGCGGTGTCCTATCCCGAGCCTGACGTCACCAATTGCGGCGGCGTCGGCGCCTTCATGAAGATCGCGCGGCTGGCGGAAGCGTTCAACCTGCCCGTCACCAGCCACGGCGCGCACGACATCACCGTGCACCTGCTCGCGGCCTGCCCGAACCGCTCCTATCTGGAGGCGCACGGATTCGGGCTGGACAAGTACATCGAGCACCCGCTGGTGCTTCAGGACGGCAAGGCGCTCGCGCCGGACCGCCCGGGGCATGGCATCGGGTTTGACTGGAAGGGGCTCGCGAAGCTGAAGGCTTAGATTGGGCGACTACGAGCGAGATGCGCCCCCTCTCCCGCTTGCGGGAGAGGGTTGGGGAGAGGGTGTCTCACCGGAGGGATTCCCAATGCCGATCGAGCCCTCTCCCGGCCTCTCCCGCATCCGCCTTCGCCAAGGCTTCGGCGGACAAGAGCGGGAGAGGTGAAGGGGAACACGCGGCTCCGTTCGTGGGAGCCCACGACCAACGGACTCTTGCCGCACACAAGCCATTCGCGAACGCCTGATACATGCGGTGAACAATCCGCTATGCTGGCGGCGACCGACACCTGACGAGAGAGCACCTTGCCCCCCGAGCTGCACCAGAAACTGACCGCGTGGCGCCGGCACCTTCATGCGCACCCGGAGCTGTCGCTCCAGGAGAAGGAGACCGCTGCCTTCGTACAGGACAAGCTCGCCGAGCTCGGCATTCCCTTCGAGGCGGGCATCGGCGGCCACGGTATCGTCGCGACCCTGACGCGCGGACATGCGCGCAGTCGCGTCGGCCTGCGCGCCGACATGGACGCGCTGCCGATCACCGAGGACACCGGGCTTGCCTACGCTTCCAGGACATCAGGCGTGATGCATGCCTGCGGCCATGACGGACACACCGCTTCGCTGCTCGGTGCCGCCGCGCTGCTCGCCGCTGACAGCAGCTGGAGCGGCACGGTCGATTTCATCTTCCAGCCGGCGGAGGAAGGCTTCGGCGGCTCGCGCGCGATGGTCGCGGCCGGGCTGTTCGACCGCTTTCCGATGGAGCGCGTGTTCGGCTTCCACAATTGGCCGGGCCTTGCCGCCGGCACTATCGCCGTGCACGACGGCGTCGTCATGGCCTCCGGCGGCCGCATCACCATCACCATCGAGGGCCATGCCGGCCACGCCGGCATGCCGCATCTGACGCGCGATCCGGTGGTGGCGGCCGGCCATCTGATCGTGGCGCTGCAATCGATCGCATCGCGCAGCGTCGATCCGCTCGACACCGCCGTGCTCTCGCTCTGCACCATCGACGGCGGCACCGCGCCGAACCAGATCGCCGGACGCATCACCATCCGCGGCACGCTGCGGTACCATCGCGAGGCGGTCAAGGAAATCATCCTCGACGGCATGGAGCGGACCTGCGCCGGGATCGCGACCAGCTTCGGCGTCAAGGTCACGCCCGAGATCGTGATGGGCGTCGGCGTCGTGGTCAACACGCCCGATGAGGCGCGCCTTGCGCGGATCGCCGCCGAGAAGGTGCAGGCCGAGTTGCGGCGCGACCTCGCGCCCAGCATGGCCGGCGAGGATTTTGCCCATTATCTCCGGCAGCGGCCGGGCGCCTTCGTCTGGATCGGCAACGGCGAATTGCGCGACGGCGCCGAGCTGCACGGCCCGCGCTACGATTTCAACGACGCGATCCTGCCGGTGGCATCGAGCTGGATGGCTGAGGTCGCCAAGACGGCGCTGGCGTCGAACTAGCGACCGCGCGCCGACAGCAACATATCGCCCGCATCGGCGTTTCCTCCTGCAAAGCGCGGCAGCTCCCGCCGCGCCCAACGGATGGCACGTGAAACATGGCGCGCGTTCTGATCGGGACCTCCGGCTGGCATTACGATTCCTGGCGCGGCCCGTTCTTTCCTGAAGGCGTGACGCTGAAGCAGCAGCTCAGCTATTATGCCGGACAGTTCGACACCACGGAGCTGAACGGCGTGTTCTACCGCACGCCGACGCCCGAAGCGGTGAAAGGGTGGCGCGAGCAGACCGGCCGCGATTTCGTCTTCGCCTGGAAAGCGTCAAAGTTCATCACGCACTGGAAGCGCCTGTCGGACCGCTCGGTCAACAGCCTCGAGCTGCTGGAGGACCGCATCTCACGGCTCGGCGGCAAGGCCGGCCCGATCCTGTTCCAGCTGCCGCCGCAATTCCAGGCGGACGCAGACCGCCTCGCGGCCTTCTTCAAGCTGTTGTCGCGGAAACGGCGTTACAGCTTCGAATTCCGTCATCCGAGCTGGTATCAGCCGCGCATCCTGCGCATGCTGGCGGATGAGAACATCTCGCTGTGCCTGTCCGACCACCACGACGCGCCGGCGCCATGGAAGCGCACGGCGGATTTCGTCTATGTGCGCGGACACGGGCCAGGCGGGCACTATCACGGGCACTATACGAAGGCCGCGCTGGCGCAATGGGCAAAGCGCATCAAGTCCTGGAAGCGGCAGGGCTGCGACGTCTATGTCTATTTCGACAACGACCAGAAGAGCGCGGCACCCGCGGACGCCAAGGCGTTGAAGCAGCTGCTCTAGATGACACCGCCTTGCCGAAGCGCCGCGATCTCAGCCGCGTCATAGCCGAGTTCAGCAAGGACCCAATCGGTATGTTCCCCGAGCGTCGGCGGGCGGCTCGCTATTTCGCCCGGCGTTTCCGACAGCCGGACCGCAGCACGCGTCACCGGGGCGGGCTTCGGCAGGCCGGGATAGTCGACGTCCTGCATGAAGCCGGCGGCGCGGATGTGCGGATGATCCAGCGCCTGTTGCGGTGAGAGGACGGGCCCGGTCGGGATCATCGCACCTCCCAGCGCATCGACGGCGTCCTGCGTGGTGCGCTCAGCGCACCAGCGCGCCATCCGCTCGCTGATGACGGGGCCGTTGTTGCCGCGGCTGATGTCGTCGGCGAAGCGCGGATCGTTCAGCCACAGCTCCTCCTCGCCCATCAACCTTGCCCAGCGCTTGAACAGCGGATGCCCCGTGACCTGGCACAGCACCCAGCCGTCCCGGGTGCGGTAGATGTCGGCAGGCGCCGCGGTCTGGCCGAGATTGCCTGTCGGCACGCGATTGACGTTGATCACGGCCTGCTCGATCAGCGTCGCGTTGGTGAAGGACAGCGCGGTTGCGAGCAACGCGCCCTCGACGACCTGCCCACGCCCGGATTTGCCGCGCTCGATCAGGGCTGCGAGCGTGCCGAACGCGCAGTGCAGCGCGGTGCCGAAATCGACCCAGTTCACCGCGGCCCGGTACGGCGGGTCGCCAGCGCCCGTCATGTAGACCGATCCTGACATGACCTGCCCGACGCCGTCGAAGCCGACCCGGTCGGACCATGGCCCCGGCCCGCCGAACGCGGTCGCCGTCGTCAGGATGATGTCGGGCTTGATCGCCTTCAGTGAATCGTAGTCGAGCTTCATCGCGCGCAGCGTCTGCGGCGGCAGGTTGGCGACGACGACGTCCGCGGTCGCAACCAGGCGTCGCATCACCTCCTGCCCCTCGACCTTCATCGGATCGAGCGTGATGCACTTCTTGTTGCGGTTGACCTGAAGGAACAGCGCGCCCTCGCCGCCTTCGCCGACCGGCGCCACGAAGCGATCCTCGCTGCCCTCGCGCTTCTCGACGCGAATGACCTCGGCGCCGAATTCGGCCAGCAAGGTCGCGCAATAGGGCCCTGCGATATAGCGCCCGAAGTCGAGCACCCGCACACCCTCCAAGACTCCTCCCATCGAACCCTTCCCTGCTGTTTGGTGCAGATTACAGGGACTGGCCGCCGGGGCAAGTTGGGAAGTGGGACGCACATGCGACGTTCATCATCGCATCGCGAACAGCTCCTGATGAAACCGATGTCCGACCGGGAAGCCTTGCGCACTGAAGTCTCGTCTGAGCGCCTCCCCGAACGCCGCCGGGCCACAGAACCAGATGCTCGCCTCACGCCATTGCGGTACGGCTTCGCGAATGCGTTCGCCGGTCAGGCGTCCATCACGGGCGTCGATGAGGACGTGGAGACGGACATCCGCCGAGTGCGCATCTGTGGCAAGCTTTCCGAGAGCTTCCTCGTCCACGTCAGCGGTGGTGTGAAAGAGGTCGACCGCCTGCGCGACAGAGCAACCGGGACTATCCTTCATGGCCGCCTGTTTCATGCGGGCGACGAAGGGCGTGATGCCGATACCGCCGCCGATCCAGATCTGATGCGCACAATCGTCGTCGAAAGTGAAGCAGCCATAGGGTCCTTCCACCTTCACCTCCTGCCCGACGCGGAGCTTATCCCGCAGCCTGCTGGTGTGGTCGCCGAGTTCCTTGGTGATGAAGATGATCGTGGGGTCCGCAGCGTTCCAGCAGGAGGCGATCGTGTAGGGATGCGCGCCCTCGGAGGCGTCGGACGTGGCGAATGCGAACTGGCCCGGTTTATGTCCCGGCCAGCTATGCGGCACCTCGATTTCGGTCTCGATGGCTTTGACGCCGGGATAATATTTGAGCGAGGTGATCCTGCCCTGGACCTGCCGCCGGGCGGCAATGCGCCGCAGCAGCGCAACGGCCGCCGCCCATGTTCCGAAGGCAAGCAGCGCCCCGACGATCCAGCCGAGCGGCGACATCCAGTAGCTGAACTTGATCAGCGTGACCGCATGAAAGACCAGAACCAGATAGGCGACGGCGAGCAGCCGATGCGTCTTGTAGAAGAGGCGATAAGGGAACATTTGAATGAGCGCCAAGGCAATCAGCACCACGGCGCCGTAGAAGGCCCACTCGCCCATTCCCTCCGCGGCTTCACGAAGGCCGTCAAGGAAGGCTTCGATGGGGTTTTCGATGACGGGCCGCGCACCACGCTGGGGGCGGGTCAGCAAACCCCAGCCGACCGCCCATTTCGGACCAATGGCCCAGAGCCAATGGACAACGGCGGTCACAAGGGCTGCGATGCCGAACCATTTGTGCAAGCGGTACATCTTGTCGAGACCGCCCAGCCAAGCTTCCGGCCAACGCGGTCGCAGCGCGAGGATCATCGCCATGCTCATGCAACCGATTGCCAGGACGCCGCTCAGCTGCACCATCCTCTCGCGGAGTGGGAAGAAGGAGCCCGGGCCGAATGGCTGGGGCTCCGCAACCAGCCACAGCACGAGGAGAATCGCCAGACCGCCCCAAAACACCGGCTTGAGCTTCTGCATGCCGTCCTCGCCTCACAACGTTACGACGCCATCTTGAACCGATCGCGCCGCGTTGCATTGAGCTGACTCAAGCCGCCTCCCCGCGAAGCCCCTCAGCGGACGGCACGGCTATCGCCTATGCAGCCACGGCCTCGTAGATATCCTCCTCCTGGGCCGTGTGCATGCGCACCAGCGTTTCGATCGCCTCGATCACGCGCTGGGCGTCTCGAATCAGGTAACGGTCGATCTTCTCCGACGGCAGGTCCTCCGCGATCCGGGCGAGCAGCCGCGCGAGATGCAGGATCTCGCGATGCGCGCGGCTCATGGCCGAGAGTCCGTGGCGGTCGCGCAGCACCTCCGTGAGCTTCGGATAGACGCTGTCTTCATCCTCGCGTTCGTGCATCACGACGCTGCTCTGGACCAGTCGGTGGGCCTCGCCAATCAAGGCGACGACGGATTCGGGCGCCGCGTCGTCGAGCGCATCGACGATCTGGCGCAAGCGGTCGAGATCCCTGAGCAGGGCCTGATGATCATGATGCAACGTCAGCCCCTGCTCCGCGGTGAGGCGCGGGCCACTCCTGACGAGCGGCGGATTGAGCGCCCGCAGCGCGTTCAGAATGACGGCAACATCGATCACCTCCTGGACGATCGCCGCGGGCACGGGATCGAGCCAGCCAACGGCGGCCGCGACCATGGCGACCAGCGACAATCCCATCCCGACGAAGATGCTCTGCAGGGCAATGCGCCGCGTCCGCTGCGCGATGATGATCGCTTCGCCGACCCGATCCAGCCGGTCCGTGAGAATCACCACATCTGCCGCCTCGGAGGAGGCGCTCGCACCACGCGCGCCGAGCGCGATCCCGGTATCAGCCATGGCCAGCGCCGGAGCGTCATTGATGCCGTCGCCGACCATGATGGTCGGATGCAGCCGCTGCTCGCTCCGCACCGCTTCGACCTTGTCCGCAGGGACGCGGTCGGCCAGCACGGCATCGAGATCGAGCGCCGCTCCGATGGCCTGCGCCGCTGCGGCACGATCACCCGTGACCATCACCATCCGCTTGATGCCGGCGTCCCGCAGCAGCCGGATCGCGCGTGGCGTGTCCGCCCGCAATTCGTCGGCCAGCAGCAATGCGCCGGTCAGGCGGCCGTCCACCGCGACAAAGACGATCAGCGCCGAGCGCCACGAGGCACGTCGAATCGCCCGCAACTCCCATGCCGACAGCTCGGCATGCGAGAGAAGCATCTCTCGCGAGCCCGCCACGACGTGGCGTCCGCCGATCCGGCCGCCGAGGCCGGAACCCATGATCTCCTTGACGTGTTCCGGGGGCTCGAGCTTGAGCCCGCGATCGAGGGCCGCGGCAACGACGGCCTTCGCAAGCACGTGATGCGACGCTTGCTCGAGCGACGCTCCGAGCCTGAGGACCTCATCCGGATCCTCGCCCGGCGCGACTTCGACGGACAGCAGCCGCGCTCCGCCCACCGTCAGGGTACCGGTCTTGTCGAACAGCACGGTGTGCGCACGGGCCAGCGACTCCAGCGCGCTCCCGCCCTTGGCCAGGATGCCGCGGCGGGCCGCCTGCGCCACCCCGGCGATGAAGGCGACGGGTGCGGCCAGAATCAGGGGGCAAGGCGTCGCCGCGACCAGCACGGCAAGGCTGCGGGTCAAGTCGCCGGAGATGCGCCATGCCACGAAGGCGATGACGAGTGTCAGCGGCAGAAAGATCAGCGCATAGCGGTCGGCCATCCGCACGAAGGGGGCTTTCGCAGTCTGCGCCGCAGTCACCATGCGCACGATGCCCGCGTAAGTGCTCTCGCTGGCCACCGCCGTCACGGTCAATTGGAAGGTCTCGCCCGCGTTCAGAGAACCGGAGAGAACGGCGGTTCCGCGCGTCTTCTCCACCGGAATCGGCTCGCCGGTCACCGTGGATTCGTCGATGGTGGCCGAGGCCGACGCAACGACACCGTCGACCGGTACGATTTCGCCGGCCTTGACCAGAAGCTCTTCGCCGACCGCGACGTCCTCGACCGGAGCATCCTCGATCCGCTCGCCGGATTTGCGATGAACCTGCCGTGGCGCCCGATCGACCAGGGATCGCAGATCATGCTCCGCCCGCGCGACCGCGATCTCCTCCAGCACGTTGCCACCGGAATACATCAGCGCGACCACGGCGCCGGCGAGCGGCTGTCCGAGCGCGAGGGCCGCACTCATCGACAGCAGCGCGATCGCGTCCACTCCGACGCGGCCGCTCATGAGATCCCTGACGATCGAGATCGCCAATCCCGCAATCACCGGCGCCGTGCCGAGCGCCCACGCGAAGTCGGCTACAACAGGCCGGCCCGCGGCTCGCGCGAGACTACCTGCAGTCAATCCTGCGATGGCGATCGCGACCAGAGCCCATCGCAGGATTCGATCAAACGACATGGCTTGAAAACATGGCTTGGTTTCCACGGCTGGATACGAATGATCCTGCGCCGAAACCTGCTTTGCCACTTGAGCTGAATCAACGTGGCCGTCGCGCGACCTAGCCGCCGCCGGCGCGGGCGCAGCTGATCGCCTCCGTGAGCACCTTGCGGTCGCCGATGTGATTGGCGAGCAGCAGGATCAGCCGGGCGTTCATCCGCAGCGCCTGATCCTCGTCGAGGTCACGCTGGCTGTTGATCAGCTCGGCATAGAAATCGTCGGGATCCCTGATGTTGGGTGACAAATTGAGCGTCATGCCGCCAGTTCCTTCCGTCCGGCGATGTCGTGTCCGGAGGCCCGCAGCATCGCATCCGCGATCCCCGCCTCGTCGAATCCGGTCCAGCGTGCCGCGACATATTGATCGGGCCGGAACAGGTAGGTGGTCCCGGGCGAAGCGCCGTAGCGCTCGGCAAGCAGGCCGGCGGGATCGGCGATGTCGCGGCCGACGACAATGAGCTTCGCTTTGAGGGGACCCACCGCGATCTCGGTCTTGTCGGTCTCCTTGCCGAAGGCCACGACCGTGAACGCATCGCCGAGACAAGGGAGGAACCAGACGGGCTTGCCATCCGCCGTGATCGGCGCATCGGCCGCATTGGTGCCGGGCCGCACGCCGCCCATCATCGAATCGTCGTCGGGGGTATTGAGCGCCGACGTCACATAGGGCGTCGGCGTCGAGAGACGGCCGCTGTTGACCAGAGGTCGCGTAAAGCCATGATGCCGGGCGAGCTCCAGCACCGCGTCACGGAAATGGCGGCTCGTTTTCGTCTTCGGCGTGATGAAGTCGGTGGCGCGCGTGGAGTTCAGGATGTTGTCGTCGGCGGCATAGGCGCGCTCCTCGTGATAGCTGTCGAGCAGCGCTTCCGACGCTTCGCCGCGCAACACCATCGCGAGCTTCCAGGCGAGATTGTCGATGTCCTGGACGCCGGTATTGGCACCGCGCGCACCGAACGGTGAGACCTGGTGCGCGGCATCGCCGGCGAACAGCACCCGGCCCTGGCGGAAATTGTCGATGCGCCGGCAGGCGAACTGATAGATCGAGACCCATTCGAGCACGAACTCGGTGTCCTCGCCGAGCATGGCGCGGATGCGCGGAATCACCCGCTCCGGCCTTTTTTCCTCATCTGGGTCAACCTCCCAGCCGAGCTGGAAGTCGATGCGCCACAAATTGTCGGCCTGCCGGTGCAGCAGCCCGGACTGGCCGCGGTGGAACGGCGGATCGAACCAGAACCAGCGTTCGGTCGGGAAATCCGCCTTCATGGCGACGTCGGCGATCAGGAAGCGATCCTGGAAGAACTGTCCCGTGAACTCGGCGCCGACCATCTTGCGCACGTCGGAATTGGCTCCGTCGCAGGCGATCACCCATTGCGCCTCCATAGTGAAGATGCCGTCGGGCGTCTCCACCGCCAGCGTCGCGTGGTCGGCCACCTGCTTGAGGCTGATCAGGCGATGCTTCCAGCGCAGCTCGATCAGCGGGTCGGCCCGGCATTTGGCAACCAGCATTTCTTCCAGATGATACTGCTGCAGATTGATCATGGCCGGCCATTGGTGGCCGGCCTCGGGCAACAGATCGAACTGGTAGGACATCTGGTCCTGGAAGAAGACCTTGCCGACGTTCCAGCTGACGCCGCGCCCGACCATGGGCGCCGCGCAACCGAGGCGGTCCCAGATCTCGAGCGGACGCTTGGCGTAGCAGACCGCGCGCGAGCCGATCGAGACGGTGTCGTTGTCGTCGAGCACCACGACCGGCTGGCCGCGCGCCGCGCAGTCGAGCGCGGCGGTCAGGCCGATGGGACCTGCGCCGATCACCACGACCGGATGCCGCTTCGCGATCCCCTCGGCCTGCTCCTGGGAACGCCGATAGCCGAACTTCGGATAGATGTAGCTCGTCATGTTCGCTTCCTGATGCGCGTGCCGGGATCAATGCGCGTCCGCGAATTCCTTTTCGTGCATCCAGGCGGTGTGGCGCGGCGGGCGCTTGGTGCGCGACCATTCCTCGACCATTTCGTGCGCGACCGATTTCATGCGGTCGATCTGCTCGGGCGTCGCGGTCCAGGCCGCAATCTCCAGGCGATGACCGCTGGGATCACGGAAATAGATCGACTTGAAGATGGTGTGGTCGGTGACGCCGACGACGTCGAGGCCGGCAGCCTCCGCGCGCGCCTTGGCCTCTTCGAGCTCGGCGAGGTCCTTGACCTGGAAGGCGATGTGCTGGGTCCACTCCGGCGTGTTGGGATCGCGGCCCATCGGCGGCGAGTTCGGCAGCTCGAAGAAGGCGAGGATGTTGCCGTTCCCGGCGTCGAGGAAGATGTGCATGTAGGGATCGGGCGCCTTGGTCGAAGGCACCCGATCCTCGGCAATGGCGCCGAGAAGGTCCATGTTCATGACGGTCTTGTAGAACTCGACGGTCGCCTTGGCGTCGACGCAGCGATAGGCGACGTGATGGATCTTCTCGATTTTCATGGCGCTTCGCTCCCTGGATCTACGGTTGCGAAATTGGTATCAGATGTTACTATTCTTTGAACTTGATCTGGATCAACCGGCTCCGAAGAAATTTTCCGGTGGATCGATGGACGGGAATGGCTTGATGGGACGTTCGAGCGTGGCGCGCGGGGACGCGGCCGAAGCCGCGACGGCGCAAGGTGGCGACGAGCTGGATCTGCAGCGATATTTTCCGTACCGGCTGGCACGCCTCGCCGAGCAGGTATCGCTGGCGGTGGCCGAGGTCTATTCCGAGCGCTTTGCGTTGACGCGGCAGGAATGGCGCGTGCTCGCCATTCTCGGCATGCGCCCGGAGATTGCGACCAAGGAGATCGGCCCGCTGACGACGCTCGACAAGATGCAGGTCAGCCGCGCCGTGCAGGGCCTGGAGTCGCGCGGCATCGCCGGCCGCAAGCACCATCCCGACGACCGGCGCGAGCTGATCGTCTCGCTGACCCCGGCCGGTCGCGCGCTCTATCGCAAGATCGTGCCTCTCGCGCTGGCGCGGGAGACGAAGCTGCTTGGGGCGCTGACCGCCGAGGAAGTGGCGGTGCTCGACCGGGTGATGCGCAAATTGTCGGCCGCGCTGGCGTAGCTCTTCCCCTCACGCCGCCGATCGCTCCGGCAGGCCGCCCCGCAGAGCGTCAAGCAGGCGCTGCTCGCGCTCGATCCGGGCGCGATAGAGCTCGCGTTCGCTCGCGCTTCTGGCGCCGGCCAGCAACACGCGATAGTGCCCGATCACTTTCTCGCTGCCGTTGATGAGGAGGTTACGGACGTCACTCATCGTTCCGCTCCAGTCGCGGCAATGGCCGATGGCGTGTTCGGAACGGTGAATGCGGCCGGGAAGGCATCGGCGGCAAGAGCCTCGAGCGCAGTCTGCTCCTCGGCGAGGCGTCGTTCGATAAACTGGCGCTCAATGTCCGACAGCTCAGTCTTCAGCAGGCGTCGATAACGAGAGAGGTTGTTGCGGTGCGCGCGGATGCGGGCGAAATCCTGATCGAGCATCGTCGTCACTCCTGACGGTCTTTCACGGTCCTTTTCGAATTTACGGTGTGGGAAGAAGCATCTTCCGGCGCAAAAAATATTCAGGCCCGTTTTCCTGTCAAGACCCTCTCTCGCCGCTTCCTTGACGACACCGGGGGCCCCAACAAAAAAATCTTGCGCGTCCCTCTTGCAAGCTCCTTGCGGCGCTCTAAGTCGTTTTTCGCCGCGAGAGCGGTGTGCCGGATGCCCGATCGGGTCCGGCGCGGGCGCCGGGCCGGGGTCTTCGGATCCGTTTTCCGATTCCTTAAACGGCGCTCCTTCGTATCCATCTTGCTCTTTGGAGGACTTGGTATGAGGACCACCTTCGACTTCGCGCCGCTGTGGCGCTCCACCATCGGCTTCGACCATCTGGCCGATCTCGTCGACAGCACGCTGCGTCAGGCGGGCGAGGACAATTATCCCCCCTACAACATCGAACGCTCCGGCGAAGACCAATACCGGATCACGCTGGCCGTAGCGGGCTTTGGCGTCAACGACATCAGCGTGACCGCCGAACAGAACGCGCTCACCATCGAGGGCCGAAAGCCGGACAGCGCCACGCGCGAATATCTCTATCAGGGTATCGCCGCGCGTCCGTTCCGCCGCGTGTTCAATCTCGCCGACTACGTCCAGGTCAAGCAGGCCGCTTTCCAGGACGGTCTCCTGGTCATCGATCTCCTGCGTGAAATTCCGGAAGCCATGAAGCCGCGTCGGATCCAGATCGCGGGTGCTGCGTCACCGCAGATCGAGCAAAAGAAGGCGGCCTAGGCGCGTCGAACGCATTCGACAATGACGACCATGGCGGATGGCGACCGGATCGCCATCCGCCGATCGAACATCCCTTCGAAAGGAGTGTAGAGGGAGACAAGAAATGACCAATGCCAATGCGACCACCGGCGGTCTCGGCGCGCTGTTCCATCCGGCTGCGCATTATGCATCGCCAAGCGCCGTCCTCGACGACGGCAAGCTTTCGACAGCGGAGAAGCGGATCATCTTGTCGTCGTGGGCCTCGGACATGTACGCCGTCGAATCCCACCCGGCGCTGCGCGAGATTCCGGGCATGGATCAGCCGATCCGGCTCGCGGACATCCTCAGTGCGCTGCGCAAGCTCGATGACGACGACGACCCGCCGCCCGGCGGCGGCGTCCCGATGCGGCTGCGGCGGCCCTGGGCCGCCGCAACGCCGTAATCGAGGACCCGCCAAGGGATCTGTACGAGGCCGGCTCCGCCAGATTTCGAGGAAGCGGAGCTTCTGGCTGGGGCGGGAGGGTACTCAACCAGAAACTGCTTGGGATTAACCGACTGAAAAGCTTAACGAAACAGGCGACACCGATGCGATGTGTAGCACCTCAGTGCCGCATCTCGCCAAGATCCGCAGGCCGGACGCATTCGCAAGCCTAAGCGACACCAAAACTCGGCGCTGCCATGGATTTCGCCATCGACGTTTCCATGATGCCGGCCATTGGCGGTTCACCCACAATCGGTCGTCGTCGCCTAGGGCGTGGACTCAAAAGCCCTGAGCCAGGCGCGGATTGAGGCGAGCAAGGCCGCGGCAAGGAAGTTGCGTGCAAGCTTGTTGAAGCGGGTTGCTACCCGTCGGAACTGTTTGACTTGCAAAAGAAGCGTTCGATCAGATTACGCTGGCGGTAGATCGCCGGATCGACGGAGCGCCGCAGGAGCCGCCGCGAGCAGCTTGGGATGTTGGGCTGGGCACCTGTGCTCGTGATCAGGTCGAGCACGGCGTTACTGTCATAGCCTCGATCGGCAACCATGGTGGCGGACGTGGCAAGTGAGCTGCTGCCGGTTTGATGGACACCGAGATTGGGTGTTTCATGAAGCCGGAGGTGGTCATGCAGAGACGGAAGTTCAGTCGAGAGTTCAAGGTCGAGGCGGTCAAGCTTGTCAGGGAACGAGGGGTGTCGGTGGCGCAAGCCGGCCGCGACCTGGGGGTTCATGAGAACGTGCTGCGCAAATGGGTGAAGGAGTTCGGCTCCGATCCCGTTCAGGCCTTCCCCGGCCACGGGCAAATGAAGCCTGAGCAATTGGAGATCGAGCGGCTGCGGCGCGAGGTCACCAAGCTGAAGGCGGAGCGGGACATCCTAAAAAAGGCCGCTGCCTACTTCGCGAAGGAAGCGACATGAAGTTCGGCTTCATCGCGAAGCACCGGACCATCTGGCCGGTGGCATGGCTATGCGAAGCAATGGGCGTATCGCGGTCGGGCTTCCATGCCTGGCTGAACCGATCGCCCAGCGCCAGATCCCGAAGCGACGAGACGGTAGGCCAGAGGGTCAAGGCGAGCTTCGTTGCCAGCGACCGGACCTATGGCGCACGGCGCGTCTGGAGAGACCTTCTGGCAGACGGCGTCGACTGCGGCCTGCATCGAATCGAGCGGCTGATGCGCCTGCAGGCCTTGCGGGCGAGACCAAGGCGCCGGCGCCTGCCGAAGGACGAAGGCGACCGGCAGATAGCGAACGTGCCGGCGAACCTTCTGGATCGTCAGTTTGTGGCTGAGCGGCCGAACCAGAAGTGGATCGCCGACTTCACCTACATCTGGACCGCCGAGGGCTGGCTCTACGTGTCGGCCGTGATCGACCTGTTCTCGCGCCGTGTGGTCGGCTGGTCGATGAGCTCTAGTATGACAGCGCAATTGGTTGCCGATGCCCTGTTGATGGCAGTCTGGCGCCGCGGCAACCCGGATGCTTTGATGCATCATTCCGATCGCGGCAGCCAATACGTCAGCGAACAGTTCCAGCGCCTGATGGCCGACAGCGGGATCGTTTGCAGCATGAGCCGATCCGGCAATGTGTGGGACAACGCGGCGATGGAGAGCTTCTTCTCGTCGTTGAAGACCGAGCGCACCGAGCGCAAGACCTATCGCACCAGGAACGAGGCAAGAGCAGATGTGTTCGACTACATCGAGCGGTTCTATAACGCCGTCCGGCGTCATTCGACCATCGGCTATCTCAGCCCCGTTGAGTTCGAGCGTAAGGTGGGATTAGCTTAACCTGGTGTCCATCAAACCGGCAGCAGCTCAATTTACGACAAACGACCTCGGGTTTGGTGAAGGCGCTTCGACAAGTAAGTCATGAGCATTGACCTAGGTGAACTTTATCAACCAAAGCGGTGACCTTAAGACCCGCTAGCAAGTAATTTTTTGCTGTTTTCCCGTGCGAGGGCGTCAGACTATTTTCCATTGGGAATTTGATTTTCAGGGACATTGCCATGGGAAAACCGGTGTTCCGCGGGTCATTCGCATTTTATGCAGCAAAGGCTCATCACGACCATAAAACGGCGGGCGAACAGTACCTGCTCAGGCTGTTCGGATCCGCGAAAGACGTTCCCGATCGTCTACTGCGGCAGTGGTCGGACAGTGTTGAACTGCTGGGCCCCGAAACCGTGGGCCGCATAATGGAGCCGCAAGCCCATCAGGTCACAAGCGGCAACGTTCAATATGACCATGCCAGCGATTTTCTTCGCGCCGTGTTGAGAGACCCAGGACAGAAAGTGCGGTGATCTAAGCTGCAGCCTCAGAGCGCAGATTCTCTGCGCTGCTCTTGCCGCGCTTACGATCAAGCTGGACTTCATACGAGATCTTCTGGCCCTCAGCCAAACAATGAACTTAGCTTAGGTGGACACCTTCGGCACTACTCAAACGTCGCGGAGCGTTGTCAAGCAAACACCTGCTAGCAACACGCAAACCATGCAAGCGACACTGGTCTTCTGCAACTGGGCGGCTGAGGTCGGCTGGCTTGGCGCCGCTTAGGGCAAAACAGCAATCTACACTTCACGGTCGTGTGCATGAAGCCAGTTTGGCGGTCAAACGAAGCGGTGCTGAAACAATACCGTCCGATGCTAAGGCGATTGAGAGAGGTTCACATGCGTAGTTTAATTTTTGGAGCAGCGCTCATAGCGCTAGCTATGCTCGGAACTTCATCGTTTGTTTCGGCCGCTCTTTCTGCAACGCGGGATGCCAAGCCCGCAACGCTTTCGGAGCGGTTCGCGCCAGCGGACGTTCCCGCCTGCACCTTGGCCCCAGGGCGAAGGTCCATTTCGAGCGTGCCTTCTTGAGCGCCCGGTTTTCGAACCATCGATGTACTCCTATTCAATTGGAGCTCGTCGTATCCCTGGTGCAGAGGGATTTGGACTGAGAAAATGTCATTCCGAAACATCGTGCGATCCAATACCTGATTGCCACAGCGGGTCGGGTCGCTTTGATCGAACAACATGCGCCTCCCAGAAGCTTGGGACATTCCGCCGGTAGGTCAATGGGTCTGCATTTTCCGAATCGACGTTCCATGGTCGCTCGCACATACGGCGCGTTTCGAGGGTGCAGGCGTGAGCCAGTTTCTATCGATGCGGCTGCTAACAACAGCCGTATTCTGACCATTTGACTCGGAGTGGCGGCATGGCGCCTCTCTGACCAAAAGGACATTGACATCACTGGCCAGATCGCACGTCAGTCGTATAGATGGAAAGGGGCGCCGGCCAGATAACCCTTTCACAGGACTAGCGCTCTCCGTGAAACCCCGGTGCACTTCGCTGGCATAGTCCTTGCGTATCAAGCGGCATCTCCGTCGGTCCTGGCAGGGAGTCGTTTCGCGATGAAGCAGAAATCTCGAGTCTCGAAGCCGCGCAAGCCCACTCTGGCACACATGGTGTCCGATCTGGTGAGATTGCTTAAGGCCATGGAAGACCTTGAGGAGCTCAGAGCCAAGGTGCGGCTCGCGGAGAACAACCAGAAAACGCATTAGCCCGAAATGGCTTACAACGCGACCGCCCTTGCGCTGGCCCATTGGCTGTTGTTGGACGGCCGTCAGAGCAATCCCTCTATTCCTCCGCTCAAATGGGCAGACAGCAAATTTCCCTTCTCCAAGATCGTGACCGGGGAATTCGGACAGCCCGGAGCCCCCAAGTGCTCCAAAGCTTTCTTTTGATCATTCTTCTCCCGGCTTCAGCAGGGCAGACAGCTCTTCGTCGCCTTACGATGCCCATGGTCGACCGCCTTCATCCTCGTTCGTTCGCCGCGTCTCAGTGGTCAACCGGTGGTCAGGTCCGTGTCGTCCCCACTAGTGAAAGGCGACGACCTGCTCACCAAGAGCCGATCGGAGGTAAATCTCTACATTGAATTTGATTATATGGTTCTATAAATTGAAAATCGAACTCAGGGGCTCGGGGTGTCCATTCGCCTCCCAATAATGAAGCAGCTCCAATAATAGCGGGCGAGCGGCTATTTTTGTCGACGTCAATTCATGCGACGCCTTCACCAAGTCCATCGACCTCGTGACAATGGGCGAGACGATATTTCCGCCGTCATTTATGTCGTACGTGCTAGACATCGCACATCACGGCGAGCTTCATCTGACGCCGGCGAGCGAGGATCGTTCCAACACTCCCGCTGCTTCGGAGTAAGGGATTGTGCCCGCCTGTCACCGCGAGAGCGAGCAGTGCTGTCTTACCTGATCGAGGGCAACTCTTACAAAAATATTGCGCGAAAAGTCGATATTGCCGAAGCAACTGTGGAGGTTCATGTCAAGGCGATCCTCCGCAAGATACGAGTCCAGAATGCGACGCAGGCGGCCATTTGAGCGATGAACAACGGATCACTGGGACGAGGCTCAATAGCCCACAGCTTTGCGGTCGACCGGATATGCTCGCGGTATCTCTCGAAGCGAACGGAGGCCTCACGAAGCCGGTTGTGACAACGTCGGATTGAGAGAGCCGAGCAGGCGCTGGCAAGCCTCGAATCGACCCACGAGCCACAACGTAGTCGCCAGCGGAGGAGTTTCACTTATCGCAGCCCGCGAGAAATGCGGCTGGTCATCAGGACTAGTGCTTGGATACATATGCGCTCTGAATCTGAGCAGCAGCAAAGTCGCAATCGACCTTCTTTCGGCCATCCTCATTCGCGCAATCGGCACCACCATCCGCAGCCAAAACGCCAGAGTTGGTGCCGGTGGCGAACGGCCCCTTGGTGCCGCCTCCTTTGCCACCGCCAAATCCGTTTTCCCCGCCGGATGCCGCTGCAGCATGAGGTGAATTGGGCCGGCCACCGCCGCCGAATCCGCCTCCGCCTCCACCTCCACCTCCACCTCCACCACTGGAGATCATCGAGCTGTCCCCAGAGGACCGATCATTGTCGAAGATGGACTGGCTCCTGTCGCTGGATGCTGTTCCGTTCAGGCCACCCGAACGCGCAATCGCTTTCGACGTCAGGGAGGTAGATAGGAGCAGGGTCATGACGGGGGGCGTCACCGCTGCAAATCTTCCGCAGGTTTTCAGAAACATCCTCCGGTCGTCATCTTTCTCGTCGTCCCGGGTCACGACACCCTCCTAAATCTATAACTGGCCTATAATATTATAAATTAAATATACATTCAATCATTTTCTATTCAGTCAGCTTCTTGTACCGTGCATTAGCCGCGCTAACCCATTGACTCATCTGTGAATTCGGCGCAACCACCGCAAAATCTAAAATGAATCGATATTTAATGATTTTTATAGTCGCACGTTTGCGATCTGACCTCGATCACGACCAGTGTCGCTATGCGAACGGAATTTCATCGACCCGCCGCCGAGGACATCGATATCTGGTGTTGTTCGAGCAGCGGCGCCTTCGTTTGTGATCAGCCTTGAGAGCCGTACCGATCCTGCTTTCATGGATGCTTGGGCTATCCGGCGAGTTGGCGACCGGTTTTCGAGAACAGCGGAGCAGTCAAGATCAGCGGCTCGCCATTCCCAAACGCTGACCGAGGCCGAAGGAGCTTGCCTGCCGCCTGAGGCTACTCGCCGATCTCTCCATTGCTCGGCGGAAGCGAAGCCAAGCGTTGGCTCTGGCCCACCTTCCGCAGGGTTGCGACTAACGTCTCCAGCTTGGCCTCCTTGGTGAGAACGAGGCAGGAGCCCTCCGCCGCCAAGCTTTGCGTCTCGCTAATACCAGCCGGATCCGCGAAGAGAACCACCCGGGCGCCCTGGCCCGCGGTGCTGGCGAGAGCGAGAAGGCCAGACAGACTGATACTCGGCCTAGCAGCATCAACCAGGGCAACATCCGGCACAAGAAGCCATATTGCCTCACTGCAGCTTGCTGCATCTCCGAGGAGGCCACGATCGCAGGTCACTCTGCGTCACAGGACGCTGCTGATCCCTTGCAAGACGATCGGGTACCAATTCGCTATGGCAATTCTGATGCGGCGCATATCTCCTTCAGCCGACCGAAATCAAAACCCGCACGGCGGCGGTTTATTCCAAGGAAATTTTCTACGCGTCCGCGTGGAGCACGTTGACCATAAAGCCGATACGCAACATCAAGGGATAGCCCCCCCCTGCAGTGGCGGCTGTCGGCTGCGGCACCGTAACTTCTTTGGAAAATGGCCGTATAAGTACGGCCCCGCTGGATAGGCTGAATCACGGATTCCTTGGAAAAGTGAAGTCCGTTTGACTATTTTAAATGGTTGCACTAAAATAAATACTAGCAGGATATAGTGAGATCGACATTCGCCTCCTGCCGACGCTGTTATTACTGACGATATATAGCGACAATCGCAATTCAGTCCTAACATCCCGCGAAATTTCGCCCTTGGCACGCCAGCAAAGAGGAGGCAAGGAACAGAGTCCCGTCCGCCAAGACGGAGGTGCTGATCGAGCACGAATGGCTATCTGTAGTTTTGATTTTGATTTTGGCCGTGTTGGCCGAGGAGGCTCAAATGAAGAGCGAAGATTCCTTTCATGCGTATGATTTCAATAGGGGGCGGTCAAATGGACGAGACGCCTCTCGAACGAGAAAGCTCAGTTATTTTTGTGGGACCGCTGGACGCTGATCGGCAAATTTGATCGGCACCTTTTAAGCAGTCGCAAGTGATCTTCGGTAACGAGTAGGTGGCCACATGTATTCGTCGGCTGTTTTGCGTCAAACTCAGCAGAATTTGATCGTCCAATTCACTGAATTGCAGAATCTGCGTATTCGCGTATTGAATGCCGAGCAACGGCTGTTTGGCAGAAGGCGAACCAAGCGGCGAGCCGTCCTTGGAAGACGTCGACTGGGTCGGACCGTCGACCCGCACCGGTAGCGCCAACGAACCGTTGGCGATCGCTCCGCCAACGGATGGTGCTTGCCGGACGAGGCTTCGACTGGTATTTCCCTCCCTCTGCTTTCAGGCCGGAAGTAGTTGGGGACGACTTCCAATGGATAATGACGACTGGACATCCGCCAGTACGGCGGAGCTGTGGCGGCTGTACGATGAAGTGACTGCGGTTCTTAGCCGCAGAATGACAGCGGAAAAAGCCAAGCTCGAAGAGCGGCTTCGCAGGCTCGAGGGGCGTACCGAGGGCCAGTACGAGCAACGTACACGCCGCCCTTACCCGCCAGTACTGCCAAAGTATCAGAACCCCAAGAACCCGTCCGAAACCTGGTCGGGCCGTGGTAAGCAGCCCCGATGGCTGAAAGCGCAGCTTCGCGCCGGCAAGAAACTGAACGATCTCCTGATCGACCGCAAATCCGGACAAAGGCGCCGCCGGGCCGGCTGACCCTCCGACTGTCGTTAGGACCGCGATGTCAGGGCTGCGCCGGGCGCCACTTTAGCGAGTATTATCCTCTTTCCCGTTAGGGCTGCCGTCGTAGCCGCCGTTGCCCTTGCCATTGTTGCCCTGCACACTTCGCCCGCCAGAACTGGCGATAGCGGTAGAGGTAAGAGACGTCGAAAGTAGCAGAACCATCGCCGGAGGCGTGACGGCGGCAAATTTTCCGCAGCTCTTCAAGAACTCACGACGTTCTTCATTCTCGGTATCAAGGCGAGCCATGATATAATCCTCATCATCCAGCCCAGTTTTAGAATAGCTGTAGTCCGGCATTGGCGCCATTAAATATGTTATGTAGTATCTATTTTTTTTGCCAATTATCGAACGACCAACCAGGTCAGGGCCGGCACCGCCACCCGCCAATAGCGTGAAACGCCGATATTTATTTTGACATCCATGCTTTAGAATTCAATATTATCATTTAATATATGGAATGAGAGCAGCACAAGCGTGCCAGCCGAGGGTTGCGAATTGCGGGTCGAGTTCCAGATTCACTTGTTGAGCGGCCTCTTTGCCCGAAGCGATGCCCTGCACACCGAATACGCAAGCGCCACCGCCTTGGCCGGACATTTTCGTCGATGTGTCTTTTCAGAAGAGGCATTGGACATGCCCGCGGGCCGAATGCACTGCCCTCCAAGAGTCAGTCTAACTACAACGAACAGCGATCGCCTGGTGAAGCAGCAGGTATCGGAGGGGCTATCCCTTCAGCATCTGCTGAGCCTAGTTGTTCGTGTTCGCTTCCGAGAATTTGCATCGGCTGAACGACCTGCGCGCGCTAATACCCGATCCGTTCTACAACGCGTTCCGGGCAGCGCGCAATTGGGTATCCAGAACGTTCCGGTCAAGAACACCATGAAGCCGGCTTCATCCACGGACAACAGCGGGGCAGATCAATGACTGTGACCGAGACCACAATCGCACGATTGCGATCTGGCGAGGCGGATACGAGAGCTTTTCGCAGGCCGGGCTTCTCACCTGTTCGACTACGAACGCTGATGAACCTCGCTGTCGCGGACACGGGACTGGACATGTCGGGAATGACTGTGCTGACCGAAGCCGCAACTGGCGCTTATGTCGTAACCCCAGTCCTCGCAGCTATGGCCGGAGCCAAGCACGTCTTTGCGTTCACAAGACCCGGCCGCCACGGAACCGTGTCCGATACCAAGCGCGAGACGATGGAACTCGCGGCCCTTCTGGGCGTCGCTGACCGCATCGAGATCCTTGAAGAGATCAGCGCTAAGATACTCCATAGCGTCGACATCGTGACCAACAGTGGCCACCTGCGACCTCTCACGACTGAGCTGATCGATCAGCTGCGCGACGACGCGGTGATTGCCCTGATGTTCGAGGCGTGGGAATTTCGTCCCGAGGATCTTGATATCGGAGCGTGCGCACGGCGCAAAATCCCGGTGGTCGGCGTCAACGAGCGGCACCCCGCAGTCGATGTCTTCTCATTCCTAGGCCCCCTCGTCGTCAAGCAACTGCACGACAGTGGCCTGGCCGTCCTCGGCAATAGGATCGGCTTGCTCTGCGACAACGACTTTCTTCCTCCCCTGCGCACCGGGTTGACAAGCTTGGGAGCGAACGTGAAGACATTCAACAGTGTCGCGGCTGTCCATCCCGACGCATGGGACGCCTTCGTCGTTGCCTTGCAACCAGCGACCACGCTGCGCGTCGGTCAGGCGGAGGCTGCGCACCTGGCCGCATGTGCTCACGCCGGCACCGTAGTGGTGCAGTTCTGGGGTGACATCGATCGAACGGCGCTGGCGCGAAATGGCTTCGCTGTCTGGCCTGCTGGTCCCGTCAAGCAAGGCCACATGGGCATTCTGCTATCGGAGATTGGTCCCGAGCCGATCGTACGCTTGCAAACAGGCGGCCTGCGCGCTGCCGAATGGGTTCGACATGGCGGCGCCGTGACACCGGATGGTTTCGCCCAGCTCGTACCGTGGCAGGCGATGACGTGACGGAATCACTACAACCAGACGTCGTCCTCCTCGCGGAGGGCCCGACAGGGTTCGCAGCGCTTCGCTCTTTGGCTGCACGGTGCCGCGTGGTCCAGGTCTTCCGAAAACCGGACTCACCCGAGGCGAGTGCGTTAAGCACATTTGCGGAAGCACGCGGCATCCCGGTTACGGAGATGCAGGAGTTGAACCAGCTCCAGAAATTGATCGCAAACCTGCGACCGGCGGCTGTTGTGATCTCCTCGTTCGATCGGATCATCCCGCCGCGTATCCTTGCCTCGTGTCGCTTCGTCAACGTGCACTATTCGCTGCTGCCGCAATATCGCGGGCGCGCCAACGTCAATTGGGCAATCATCAACGGCGAGACCACCGCCGGCATCAGCATTCACCTTGTCATCCCGGATCTGGATGGCGGCAATCTATTGTTTCAGCAGGCTATTTCGATCGTTGCGAGCGACACGGTCACCTCTCTCTACCATCGCCTCAACGCGATTCAGGAGCGCGAGCTCGGCGGAGCCGTGATACGAGCTATCACCGGCGAAGAGGGCACCCCTCAAAACACCGATCATGCCTCCTATGGCTGCACCCGTGTTCCGGACGATGGAGAGATAGACTGGCGGCAGCCTACCGACGCCATCGATCGGCTGATCCGCAGCTTGACGCCGCCATTTCCTGGTGCCTTCACCCACCTTGTCGGACAGCGACTCATCATCGCTCACGCCGCGCCGCAGCCTGATGCTCCCTGCTATGTCGGCCGCGTGCCCGGCCGGATCGTAGGGCGCTCACCTTCCGAAGGCTGGGTGGATGTGCTGACTGGCGACGGCGTCCTGCGCATGTTCAGCGTTCTCGCTCCTAACGCCGAGCGACCATGTGCTGCCGCCTCCGTCATCGGGTCGACACGAGCCACCCTTGGGCTGTCGCGCCTCGATCTGCTCCGCCGGATCGCCGCGCTTGAAGACAGACTCGCCTCGCTCGAGCAGATCAAATGCGCTCACGACCAAGCGCAACCGGTCTGACCTGGGGCGCCTCAGGGCGACAGCGCCAATGCCTCACACCCCATCTCGTCCCACGGTGGCCCACAGCCTGTCACGGCCCGGGCTCTGCACGCGAACCCAGCGGTAGGGCGTTCGCGACCACGGCCTGACCTGTGACGTGAGGTTGTCCAGGACGAGATCGCCGCTCCTGGTCCGCACCAGAAGCACGAGATGATGCTCACCGGAACTCACGACGACTTCGCTCAATAGGAGGACGCGCGCCGGCCAGCCTCGTCGAAGCAGCTCGTGGCGCTTGCTCACCGCGTAATCGTTGCAGTCACCACGATCTGGGTTGATGGTCCACGCCTCGCCAGCAAGACCGAACTCATTGCGAGCGGGCTCTATCGCCAGATTAACGGCGCGATTGATCTCCTGCAGGTCCGCCCATCGCCTTTCAGTCAACCGGATCGCACCGCCGCGAAAGGCGCGCCGCGGGCGACATTCGGCCTCATACCGCAGACAGAATACCGTGTAAGTGAGAGGCGGAAGCGTCGGACGTCCGAGCTCTATGCGCGTGGGAGCCGGCAGCGCCGTTGGCATGGTCAACAATGCCGCACCCGCCCACTGAACGCCTCCGATCATGACGGCTATGGCTGCCGCGACGGCCGGCCCCGAGGTTCGTTGCATCCGCCGATCCCCCTGAGAACGCCAACAAGGCCAGATTCACCGCTCGGCGCGGCTTGTCCGGACGCGGGAACGGTCCGGGCAAACTGGATTGAGTTAAATATTAATGTTATTTAATTTAACTCGCAATGATTTATTGCACATTAAATCGATGCGGGTGGCAAATGCAGAGAGCCGCGGGTGACGTTCACGAACCTGCCGAGGGGATGGATCGAACTGATGATTGGAGCGAGAAGTCCTGATCTGGGCGTGTATTCCGACGGAGAGGCCCATCAAGGACAGCGCGGGAAATGCCTCGCGCATCCAGCGCCATCCCGACATCTTGCCGCCGCATATAATCCAGATTATTGATTTAATTATTCGCCAAGGCAAATGTTCAAACGGCGCTTCGCCGAAAGGGACAGAGTGCAGATGCCAGATGAGTTGCTCGTCATTCTGGGGGCTGAAGCTACGATACTTGCCTCAGTAGCGGTGATAACCCTTTACGCCAGGCGGATGGACGTGCTGAGCGGACGCTCGTTCGAGCGATCGGTGGCCTCGCCCACGCGCAACAGGCATCCGTTACGGTCGATCCGTCGAAAGCCCCGCGGTCTGTTGCGATTGATCAGGAAGTGGGGCGATCTCACGACGTTCGCCACGCTGAATTTCGTGCGGCGCTTCGACATCCTCAGAGCGCTGCGGTGGGGCACTCAAACCGGACCCCAGACTCCGTCCCAGGGCGTGATGCCCTTTCGTCAGCCGCGCACGCCCGCCGCCAAGGCCGCCCTTCCGGGCCCTGATCGCAACGCCGACCCCCAGGGATAGGGCGCCGGCACCGAAGGTTTCCGGGAAAACTCAGCGCTCCTTGAACGCGCGCCCCGCTTGATCCTGCAGTGGCTTGAGCAGATATGACAGCGCGGTCCGACCAGCGGTCTTGATGAAGATCTCGACCGGCATGCCGGGCAGCAGCTTGGCCGAGCCGAGCTTCGCCACCTCTTCCGGCTTCAGCAGGACGCGGCCGGTGTAGTAGCTCGTGCCGGCGCGCTGATCCTGCGTGATGTCCGCCGAGACCATGCTGACCTCACCGTCGATTTCGGGCGTGGTCTTCTGATTGAACGCCGCGAAGCGCATTGTCGCGATCTGTCCCACATAGACCTGGTCGATATCGCGCGGTGCGATCTTGAGCTCGATCGCAAGTGAATCTGCATCGGGTACGATCAGCATGATCTGCTCGCCGGGCGCTATGACACCGCCAACGGTGTGGACGTTCAGCTCGTGGACTCGGCCTGATTGCGGCGCCCTGATATCGACCCGATTCAGCTGATCAACCGCGGCAGTCCTGCGCTCGCTCAGCTCGGAAAGTTTCGAGCGCGTATCGATCAGGTCCTTGCCGACTTCCGTCCGCAGGTCCTGGTCGATCTGAATGGTCTGGAGTCCGATTTCCGAGATCTTGCCTTTCGACTGAGCAATCATTCCCGCGAGCTGGCTGCGCTCGCCTTCGATGCGGGCGGAATCGCGCTCGAGGGAATTGAGCCGCGTGATCGGCACCAGGTTCTTCTGCCAGAGGCTGCGCACGCCCTCCAGCTCCTGGCGGATGAATTCAACTTCCTTCTGCTTGGCCGCGGTCTGGCCCATATAGCCCTTGATCTCGTTTTCCAGCTGCGCGCTCTTCTCCTGCAACTGCGCTTTCTGGCCGCTTCTCGCCTGACGACGCAGATCGAACAGCTTGCCCTCGGCAATGATCGCGCGATTTGCCTCGGAGTTGCTCTCCTTGGCCCGGTCGAGCAGCACCTTGGGAAACGAAACCTGCTCGGCGCCATCGCGCTCGGCCTCGAGACGGGCCTGCCGTGCGAACAGCTCATCGATGCTGTTGGTGACGATTGTCGCGTTCGCGAGCGTCTGGGTCTCGTCGAGGCGGATCAAAATGTCACCCGCCTTGACCCGGTCGCCCTGCCGCACGCGCAACTCTCCCACGATTCCGCCCGTGGCGTGCTGAACCTTCTTGACGCTCGAATCCACCACAACCACGCCTTGGGCGATCACCGCGCCCGACAATTGGGTCGTTGTTGCCCAGCCGCCGACCCCGAAGGTCAACAGAGCGAGCATGATCATTCCGACGATCATGTAACGCTGGATGGATTGCAACGCCGGCGCGACCTGACTGCTCATCGGTGACCTCCTTGACCTTCCCCGACGACTTTGAGCGGCACCGGATTTCGCAACACTTTTTTGAGAACCTCCTCTCGCTGACCGAAGGACTGAACCCTGCCCTCCCCGAGACATAAGACATGGTCAACCGCTTCCAGCGCCTTCGGGCGATGCGCGACAACGGCGACAATTCCTCCGCGGCGACGCACGTTCAGGATCGCTTCGGTCAAGGCCTCCTCGCCCTCGGCATCGAGATTGGAAGAGGGTTCATCAAGCACGACCAGGAACGGCTTGCCGTAGAAGGCGCGCGCAAGCCCGATACGCTGCCGCTGCCCCGCCGACAGCGCCAGACCTCCCTCGCCGATCTTCGTGCTGTAGCCCTCTGGAAGGGAAAGGATGAGGTCGTGTGCACCTGCGGCATGTGAAGCTTCCAAAACCGCAGCGGCGGTTGCCTGCGGGTCGAATCTTGCAATGTTCATGGCAATGCTGCCGTCGAACAATTCGACGTCCTGAGGCAGATAACCGATGTGCTTGCCGAGGGCATCCGAAGACCATTGATCGAGGGCGGCTTTATCGAGCCGGATCCGGCCGCGCATGCACGGCCACACCCCAACCAGCGCCCGCGCCAGCGTCGATTTGCCGGAGCCGCTCGGACCAATGATACCGACCGCCTGCCCGCCCCGCAGCTGGAATGACACTTCGCTAAGGGTCGGCCTCTCGGAGTTCGGAGCGCCGATATAGAGGTGCTCGGCTGTGAGGGTTTCGACAGGCGCAGGCAACGCCAACCGCTCCTCCTCCTCAGGCAGAAGCTTCAGCAAGTGATCGAGCCGTTGCCCCGATTGCCGCGCGGCGACGAAGCCTTTCCAGTTCGCAATGGCCATTTCGACGGGGGCCAGTGCACGCGCGGTGAGGATCGATCCGGCAATGATGATGCCGGCGGTCGAATCCTGGTTGATGACGAGGACCGCCCCGACGGCCAGAACCAGCGATTGCAGGATCGCTCGGAAGATCTTCGAGGCGCCACCTAGTCCGTTGGCGACATCGCTGGCCCGCTCGTGCGCCGCGAGGTACTTCGTGTTGACAGCCTGCCAACGCAAGGCCGCCTGCTGGCGCATGCCCATGGCCTGTAGAACTTCGGCATTTCGCCGGCCCTCGAGCACAAGGGCCGTTCGCGAAATGGCCAAACGCGAGGTCGCCTTTGCCGGCCCTCGGGTTCGCGTTTCCGTAAGCATCGTAATGCCGACCAGCACCAGCGCGCCGGCCAGTGCGGTGACGCCGATCCAGAAGTGAAAGAGGAAGCAGACGCCGAGATAGATCGGCATCCACGGCAGATCGAACAGCGCCGTCGGTCCTCCGCTCGACAGGAAGCTGCGGACCTGATCAAGATCCCGCACCGGCTGCAAGCCGTCGCCATCCGCCCTGGTCTTGAGAGGCAGGCGAACAAGCGCGTCGAAGATGCGAGCGCCGAGCATTTCATCGAAATACCGCCCGACCCGGGCGCTGATCCTGCTCCTGATGAGGTCGAGCCCACCCTGAAACACGTAAAGCACCGTCGCCAGGATCATCAAGGCGATCAGTGTCGGTATGCTGCGCCCGGGCAGCACCCGGTCATAGACTTGCAGCATGAAAAACGAGCCGGTGAGCATGAGAAGATTGCTCATCCCGCTAAAGGCCGCGAGAACCCAGAAAATCCGGCGACAGGACCGCAGGAAGGCCGACAGCTCCGACTGCGAGTCATCATAATGATCCGCCGGCCGGCGACGACCACTGAATATTCGTTGCCGCAGGGCTTCAATCGGCCGCTTTGCCCAAGCGACCGGTCGCGGTGTCCGCAGTTCGGCGTCCTCCGCCCACTGACGTCCAGCCGACCAGAGCTCCGATAGGTGAAGAAGTGGAATTCGAATGAGATTCGCGGGCGGGGGGAATCCCCCCCGCCGTACAAAGTCCATCATGGTAGCCGCCCTTGAACCATGCCTTTAGTCTGAAGACCCCAAGAGATCCCCAAGGCAGTTGTTGAGTACTACTTGGTGTGGTTGCCCACACTTTACGCGAAGTGGAAGTCCTGGCTGGTCAACGAACCGACCTTCATGTTCTTCAGCGTGAGCGTATCGCCCCCCGTCGCGATGACGACGTCCTGACCCGATTGGGTCGCGTGGGAAAGAACACTCGCAAAGCTGTCGAACACGCTCTTGCTGAACTGGATCGTGTCGTGAGCAGGTCCGCTGGCAGTGAAGTCCTTGATGACATCGTTGCCGAAATTTTCAGCGAACGAGAACGTGTCGGCCTTGGTGGTGCCAACGAAGGCGTCATTGCCTGACGTGCTCGTCTGTACGTTGCTGCTCGTCGAGCTCGAAGTCGCAGCGAGCGAAGTGGTGCTCATGGACGACGTAGCTACGCTCGACGTACCAACCTGCCCATCGCCGTTGAGATCCTGATGGAAGCTCGTCTCGAGCGACTTAAGGCCGGAGTTCGTACCCGACACGGTGCCGCCCGACGTGGAGCCGGTCAGGCTGCTGACGTGGGAAACGTAGTTCCCGTTGTTGTCGGTGTTCCACGCCGTGTACTGACCCGTGCTCGCCTCCTTCCAGACGACCTGATAGCCGGTGGCCGTCTTCTCTGCACCAATCGGGGCCCAGCTGCCGTCTGACCCGTCCACAAACTCCACGCCGTGATACTTGAGCGAGGGGCCGGTCCCGGTGCTGCTGTTGAGATAGTATTTGTCGCCGCTCTCGACGAGACGCGTCGCACCCGCCGACTCGATCACCGTGCCGGCAGTCGGCGACGTCGGTGTGGTCGGCGAGGTCGGCGAGGTCGGCGAGGTCGGCGAGGTCGGAGTGGACGTACTGGACCCACCGATCTGCCCGTCGCCGTTGAAATCCTGGTGGAAGGTCGTCTCGAGCGATTTAAGGGCAGAGCTCGTACCCGAAACGGTGCCATCCTTCGTGGAGCCGGTCAGAGCTACGTGGGAAAGGTAGCTGCCGTTGTTGTCGGTGTTCCAGGCCGTGTACTGACCGGTGGCCGCCTCCTTCCAGACGACCTGATAGCCCGTCGCCGTCTTCTCCGCACCGATCGGCGCCCAAGTGTGGTCTGAGCCGTCGATAAAGTCCACGCCTTGATTCTTCAGCGTGGGGCCCGTCCCGGTGCTGCTGTTGAGGTAGAATTTGTCACCACTCTCAACGAGGCGCGTCGCACCGGCCGACTCGATCACCGTGCCGGCAGTGGGCGACGTCGGGGTGGTGGGAGGGGTTGGCGTGGTGGGGGACGTGGAGGTGACGCTGGCCGTGACAACGGTTGACGCCGCGCTGGTGTTGCCTGCCGCGTCCGTTGCCTTTGCCGTGAGGCTATGCGCACCGACCGCAAGGGCTGCGGACGTATAGGCCCATACGCCGCTGCTGTTGGCGGTCGCGGTCCCGATCTGGGTCGCGCCGTCGAACACCTTGACCACGCTGCTCGCTTCCGCGTTGCCCGACATCACCACCTGATTGGCGCTGTTCACCTTGTTGCTGGCAATGGCCGGCGCAGTCGGCGCCTTGGTGTCAATGGTGACTGCCAACGCAGCCGACGCCGCGCTGGTCTGCCCCGATGAATTGGTCGCCGTTGCGGTGAGCGTATGCTTGGCGTCGGTCAGGACCTTCGTGATGTAGTCCCAATTCCCGCTCGAATCCGCGGTCGTCGAGCCGATCTGGGCCGTACCGTCGTAAACCTTGACCGTGCTGCCGGCAGCCGCCTTACCCTTCAGCTCGAGAGTGCTGTCGTTCGTGATGCCATCGCCAGCGGTGCCGCTATCGTTCGAGAAGGAGGCGATAGTGGGTGCAGTCGAACCGGACGGGGTTGTCGGCGCGCTCGGTGCATTTGCGTCTTGAAGGACGGCACCAGTCTTCATGTCGACGTTGTGGATATAGATCGACTTGGAACTGGAGTCGTTGGGACCGCCCCGCACGCCACCGAACGCCAGTCCCGACGACGAGCTGGACGGATCGAAGTAGTTGTCGTGGACAGTGAACGTATTCTGGATATCCGCCACCGTGACGCCGGTGAAGGCGTTGACGCTGCCGGTGAATACGTTGTTGCCGATTTCGCCGGAAACAATCTTGCCCGGGCTGCTGCCGATGTCAGGCTCCACCATGAAGCCCTGGCTCGCCCCGCCGTTCTGGGTGGTGGTGTTGTACATGATGGTGGCGGTGAACGGCCCATCCATGAACTCAGTGTAGTCGCCGTGCGCACCGGATGCCATTCCGGCGTTCTGAAGCAGATTGTACTCGACGACAAGGCCGGCCGACTTGCCGCCATTGTGCATCTGAATCATGTCGCCGCCGGCATTCTTGAGCCAAGAATACTCCACGGTCAGCGTACCCGAACCACGATTTTCGATGAGGCCGCTGACGCTGCCGTTGTTGTTGCCGTCAAGCGTGGAGTACATGACCGTCAAATTCGACGACGAATCGGTCGCCAGGATCGGTTTCAGGCCATTGGACCCGACCTGGAAGTTGGAATTCAGAATCTTTGTACCGGCGCTCTGGACGACAACGCCCCAGCCACCGTTGAGCGAGAAATCATAGCCGTCGAGCGTAACGTTGCTGCCCGTCACCGTGATGGTGTGGTTCGCCGTATTCACCGATACCCCGGCCATCGAGATCGTCGCCGGATTTTTCAGCGCTAATCCCGAAGGCGTCCCCACGTGGTAATCCACGCCCGCGACATTCCATCCGGGCCGGTTCGCACCGTAGGAATCGAGCAAATTCGGAAGCTGCGGCGTTCCAATTGGAGCATTTGCGGAGCCGTCGTTAATTGCCATCTACCCAGTTCTCCTGATTTAATTAGCACCGATAGACATGCGCTCAACCACGAGGGTCCCCCAAGCGACATGCTATCCTTGGAAGCCGATCATCTCGGCTGCGGTGACTCTTGGCCGAGCACCACGGGCTTTTTTTGGACTACATCTAGGCTGTGCTAGGGTGATGTTCGGGTCGGACCGCCACACTCACGCGTTTTAAAGAATTAAACACGCTGTTTACGCAAACGCACGCGTACTACGACTCAATCCATGGGCAAAACAGCGTCAATACCGACCACAAAGTGGACCGGACGTCAAATCTGCCGGTGACAGATTCGCGCCAGGGAATTCGCGTCGCCAATTAAACTATTTAATCGCTAATGACATTAATGTGGGCACATAACTGAGATCAATGCGGCGAAGTAAATCGACTGTTCTGATCGAAGGCATTACGCCAAGCCCACGCCACAATTTTGGGGCGATCCCGACCAACTCTAGCGAAGCTACTCGCAGTCAAAGTTTCCGGAGAGCGGGTGGCTACGACCCGGGCTGCTCGACTCAAATACCGCGTCTTTGCGCGGGGCCCCTACCAAAACACCCCAACCAGCGCGACCCGATTGACGCATTCGCAGACATCCTCGCTCACACGAGACATACAGGTACAAGCCGCCGTCAGAGATCGACGCTGGAAACACGCAGCGCTCACCTGGGCTGAGGCAATCGCACGGAAGCGCCGGGTTTCCCCGACTTTCCCTGTACGCCGTCCTTCAGGCCGATGAGGGTAATCTTCGCGGATAACGGCGCGCCAATAGCGGCGAATCTGACGGCGTGCAGCAACCCCCATCCGAGGTGAAGCAGCCATCGGCGCCCTGCCCACCGGCGCGCGAACAGGATGCTGTTGCGTGCAGACAGATAGACCGAAAGGAATGATTGCTGTCTGGGATCAATCGCAGAACCGATAGCGGTGCCGCCAACGTGACGTATGATCGCCCGTTCCGCAAAGCCAATCCTGTGCTTACCCCGACGACGACCCCAGTCGATATCCTCCATATAGAGAAAATAGTCTTCGGCCATCAATCCGACGTCCTCGATAAACGCACGCGTGACCAGCACGCAGGCGCCGCTAATGGAATCGATCCGTGAAAGCACCTCCGCCGTGGGAGAGGTGCCAACCGCCGAATTCCTGCCCACTGCGAGAACACGGCCCGTGACGGGCGACCATTGAAGTCCATAGTTGATGATTCTTTCGGGGGCATGATCGAAAACAAGGGTGCCACCGATCATTCCAAAGCCCTGATCTGCCTTGGCCATGAATTCCGTCAGGCAGCTCTCGTGGACCTCGGTATCGGGATTGAGAACGAGTACAGCTTCCCAGCCGCGCGTATCGAGCAGGCGCTCGAGCCAAGCATTTATCCCGCCGCCATAGCCGAGATTATCTGTCGCGAGCCCAAGTCGAACAGCAACGGCCCGATTCTGGTATCGACATTTAATGACGGAGCTAAAACGTCCGCCGGGCGTGTCAAAGACGTCATCTTCGTCTTGAAGGCGTGTTAGCATCCGCTCCTGACAGATAAGCGCAGCCGCTAACGCCTCGAACGCTTCTTTCCCGCCATTTTCGCAAACAAAGACCTCAAAATCCTGCCAATGGGACGCTGCGAGCGACCGCAAACAGCGCTGTATGTCGTCGGGATTGCGATACCCGACGATCAGCACAGCAAGCTTCGCGCGATCAGACGCCATGGCTGAGACATTCCTTGATCTGCTGACGACGCTGACTGGCGACCTCAGCCCAGACGAAATGCTTTGCGCGCCCGGCGGCGGCTTCCGACATTGTTCGTCGAAGCACGAGGTCGCCAGCCAGCGAACGAATGGCATCGACCCAACGCGGCGCATCGTAGGGATCGAGCACAAAACCTTCCTGACCGTCGCGCACGAACCGACCCGCCCCCATCTCCGTCGTGATGACCGGAAGTCCAGCACCGCACGCTTCGTATATGACCAAAGGACTCCCCTCCTCCAATGAGGGAAATATGAACAGGTCGGCCGATCGATAAAGCGCGCCGACGTCCTTGCAATAGTCGAGTACGATCACGTCGTCCCTGGCAAGAAGGCCGGCGCAGTTCTCCTTGATGGTCGGCTCCATCTCCCCCGCAAGCACGAGCCTGCCCTTCACCCCGCTCTTTGCCCAATAGTCCAGAAGCAGATGAGCTCCTTTCCGCACGCAAATGGCGCCGACGAACACCGCCGTGACGCCTGCGCCAGGGTCGAGCAACGGTTTCCTTCCGAAAAGCCGTGCCGGCTCCCAGCCGTAACTCGCATTCAAGAACTTGGATCGAGGCACGCCATTCTCCAGCAGCGAGGCTTCGACCAGCGGGCTGGGACAAAACACGTGATCCACCGCCTCCAAGACTTGAGCCTCACGATCGACCTTCTCGACCGTGATCCCATGCGCCGGCTCTACTCCAAGTCGCTCGTACGCATGATCAAGAATCCGCTTTGCCGTCCCGGTGTGGCAATTGAACTGTTCACGAAACACGGTCACTCCGCGCCGTTTCAGCTCCTTGATCGTGTCCAGGCTTGCATCCGGCCACAGATAGGCAGCTGATCTTTTGGATTGAAACTCGTCGATGCTAGAGAGAAATACGCGCTCGATCGTACGGCCGACCCAGCGCCGCACGTACCGATACGGGACGTATCGCGCCCAATCCGGCAGCACCTCGACGAGTTGTACCGGTGGGAACGCCCACTGCGCCCGCGGCGTCACGATCGTGACATCGAAATTCTCGCTCGCCATGCCCTTTGCGAGCGAACTGCAGGTATAGCCAACTCCCATTCCGTTGAGTGGCAGCGGCATCAGCACGCCTAGCGAGATGCTCATTGCGGCCTCGCGCTCAGAAGCTGGATCCCGCCTCTGATGAGCGCATCCAGGTTCTTCCGCAAGAACTGCGGGAAGTACATCCTCCGGCACGTGCTTGTTTCGGTGCGATCCGGAGGGCTTCACAATCATGACGGAGGCGCTCGATAGGACGGTTGACTGCTAACCCCGACACGCCACCTCCGCTTAATTTCCGCAAGCCATGATCTGCCCAGCAAACTCTTGGCCAGACGATTCAACTTGCCGACGGAGGTGCGCAGGAGGTTGATGCAGACCGGCTTGACTCGCGGGGCAAAGATATAAGCCGTCGACTCCTGCCTCGATAGGTTGGCCAGCAAATCCTTGTAAGTTGCATCGCCGATACCAAAGTCGACCAGCCGCACCGGCCGGCTCGAGGACGACTGTAGTTCTTCCAATATGCTTAGAATGAGGTGGAGGCCGGGGCCGTACTTCGCGTAGGCAGGATCGTAGGAGACATACTCGCTGAGAAAGACTCCATTGCGTAGCGAGCCGATCCAGAGAGCGACCGGCTGGCCGCCGAGGTAAAGAATGTAGCCTCGCAGCCAGCCCTTGCTTGCTTCGAAACAGAGCCGCGATCGGATGACGGGGCTTTCCGAGAACCCTACACCCAGCCCCCGCTGATAGGATTTCGCTGCGATGATCTCCGCGTCTCGCATCAACTGTTCCAGGTCAGCAGGCGAACCAAATCGCTCGATTCTGCTGTCCGCAAAATCACAAGCAATACTTTCGGCGCGTTTGCGCTGGTTGTATCGGCCTTTCTTCGGAAGGCCAGCCAGGAACGAACCTGCCTTCTCCGGAAGTTCGCACAACCGATGAGCTTGTGGGTTGATCAATTTATCGGCGCACCACCAGGACGGAAGACCGCAGGCATGTTTGACGAGCGGAGAATTGACGTCCGGAGAATGGAATGAGGCTGCATCGGCCTCGCCGGCCGCCAGGGAATTCATGATGCTCTCGAGCAGAATCCTTGCGTTTTGCTCGGAGATTTCTCCCAGCCAGCCGCCGTGCACAATCTGCAGGACTCTCAACTTGGGAACCGGAAGAGCAAAATACCCCAGTTTGACCGGCACATGGCTCGCCTCCAATCGACCGACGAGAAGTGCGGTGGGAAGCCCTCCCTCGTAGAGGACCACGATGTGCGGCCGCTGAACCTGCGGATAAATCTCCATGATAAATTGGAAGAAGTCGATATCCGCGTCTCGAGGGGGATTGCACGAGTTCCAGAACCCCCGAAGCGACTCGATCTCGGAGCGTGTTCTAATAACCCTGATCTGGTGGCGCTCAGTGATTTCGTTCATGGCGTTGACCTGATGGACACTCCCTCGGTTCCCATTCCAGACCCTACACGACACCGATAGAGCCAAGCCGACACTCAACCTCAGGCGATCAGCGACGAGATATCCCACTTGTCTTGACATCCTGCACAATGGCGCCCGTGAGCATGTTCACGTTGCGTAGATAGATCGACTTGGCGCTGTTGTCGTTGGGTCCGCCGCGGATCAGACCGCCAAATGCCAGCCCCGACGACGTCCTCGAAGGATCGAAATAGTTGTCGCGCACGGTGAACGTGTTCACGATATCGGCGACCGTAACGCCAGTGAATGCGTTGACTGTGCCGGTGAAGGTGTTGTTGACGATCTCGCCCGAGATGATCCTGCCGGGATTGGAGCCAATATCAGGCTCAACCATGAACCCCTGACTCGCTCCACCACTCTGGGCGGTCGTATTGTACTCGATGGTCACCGTAAACGGCCCGTCAATGAACTCCGTGTAGTCGCCGTGGGCGCCGGGCGCCATACCGGCGTTCTGAATGAGATTGTACTGGAGAGCGAGGCCTGCCTCCCGGCCACCATTGTGCATTTGAACCATGTCGCCGCCGGCATTCTTCAGCCAACAATACTGCACGGTCAGAGTGCCCGAACCACGATGTTCAATGAGGCCGCCGACGTTGGGATCGTTGTGACCATCAATCGTACAGTAGGCAACTGTCACATTCGACGACGACCCCGCCGCAAGGACGGGCTGATTGCGATTCGCGCCAACAAAGAAATTGCAATTTTGGATCTTTGCATTGTCTCCCTGGACCACGACGCCCCAGCCGCCATCGAGAGAGAAGTCATAGCCATCCAGCGTAATTCCGCTTCCCGCCACGGTGACCACGCGCATCTTGCGATCGACCGTCACCCCGGCCATCGAGATTGCAGCAGGATCCTTGAGCCCGATCGCCGCTGGATGACCCACACAATAGTCGACCCCAGCAACAGGCCAAGAAGGACGAACGCGATATCGGCTCAGCAGCGACGGATATTGAACATCGCAATGGGGCGCATCGGAGGCGCCATCGCCTTTCTCGCTGTGCGCGCGCGGCGCACCCGTGTCCTCGGCAGCTCCTGCGAGGGAGCAAGCGGGGTGTAATGCCACCGCGGCGGCAAATGAGCGGGCAATCAAGTCCCTAACGGCGGTTTTCAAAGACAACTGCATGGACACCTACCATCGACGCGCCGTCGCCGGAACGTAGACCGGTGGGCCATGCCAGGCAGAGTGCAACTCGCCGAAGTGTCGCGTTCCCAGAAAATGTTCGTAGAGCGAAGCCCGTATTCCAATATACGCCCCCCAAAGCATCCACATGGTGTTCCAATAGTGCACGGTTAATCCGACCATCACGAACGTCATGACCGCAAGCGTAAAGCCCGAGCGCATCCTGTCCATGTACTCATCCAGCGTCGGGCCAACGGTCTTTCGTCCAAACCCGACGAAGAAGGAGGTCACGTTGGCCAGCAGCAAGAAAGCAACGATCGGGACGCCAAACCGGAGCGCGATGACAAGCCAGACCGCGTCCACCGAAGCATTGTCGAAGAATTCCATGCTTTCGCCAATATCGCCAAATCCAAAACCGACCCAGGGAGCAAGACCGATGTTGTACAATGCTCGATCCCATGTGGCCTTGCGAAAATAGCCTGTCGAGGGATCGAGGGTGAGGTGCGCGACGATCCAGGAAGTCGGATTGTTGGTGGTCAGGTAAATGAAAGCGATCACGGCTCCGATGGCCGTCCCGAATACTTTCCATCGCCATGGCGAGGATTTCAGGAGCCGATCATAGCTGTAGACAGACAAGACCACCATGAACATCAGCATGGGGGCTGAAGACATCGCCAGGAAGCATCCGAGGAAAGCAATCCCAACCCAGCAAATCTGGGGCACCCGACGTCCTTCCGAGTACAGGAATATCGCACCGGCGGCAGTGCAGAATGTCCCGTAGGAGATCGCGTGCGGAAAGACCGACGCTCCTCTCATCAGGCCGTTCCTGTACTCCGGCTCGCTGTTCAGCCCGAGAAAACTGTTGACGATAAGCTTTCCCGACATGTGGTCGACCATCGCGACTGCGACGATGATCACGACTGCAACCTTCAAGGCCTTGATGAACTCGACGACCGCCAGATGCCCGAAGAAGTATGCGCGCGCGACGATATAGCCGCCAAAAAGTTCGAGCGCCACCGCGCCCGACGACGACAATTCGGCGGAACGGTTTTCTGCCGATACGACCAGCATCCATGCTGACGCCAGCAACATGAACAGATCGCAGACGACGAGCCGCCGTCCCTTCTGCAGCAACAACAACAAGGCCGGAATCAAGAGCAAAGCGATGATGAGACGTTCAGGATTGAACTTCGCGCCCCCGATAAGAAAGCTCATGTCGCCGGGTAACACGATCCCAAGAACAAACAACCATGTCGCGAATGGATGGGCGCGTTGCGGAGCCGCACCGGCACTCGCAATCAGCCAAGGCTCCCGCTCCACCGGGCCCTTGGCTAGCGCAGCGTTGGGGAGGCGATTCCTCAACGAATGTCTCCCCACCTGTTTGACCGGTCGACTCGCAGTGCCCTGCCCCGGGACGTTCTTCACCATGCCGACGCCGTCGAATGAAAGCTGATCAGCGCCTGAACATTCTCGGAATTTGCCAGACGATGGGCGGGATGAAAGGCTTGATGACCTCGAGGGTCGTTCGCTTTCTGACCTCGCCCGGCCGCATTTTGAAGATCGTCGTATGGTCTTCGGACATTTCATCTTCCGGCCGACCATTGGTGTAGTAGTAGAGCGCGATCGATCTGCGATACTTGCCTTTTGGACTCGTCAGGGGATCGGGATGTCCGTGATAGGCGGTATCGGTCGTTGAGAATACAACGATCCGATTTGCAATCGGCAGATACGCCTTTTGCTTTGCCTTGACGTCCTTGTCCCACAATTCGAGGGCGCCGCCCCATTCCTGCTTCCAATCATAGTTCAGATAGACCAGCAGATTGAGCCGGCGGTCCAGCCTCAGCTTCTTGTGCTTGTTGAAGTCGGCATGAATGGCGAGCCGACCACCGCGCGGAATCATGTGCATCCCGCCACCAACGAGGTAAGGATCGGGAATGAGGCCCTCGATGCCAGTCATGCGTTCGAGAAAATCGAGAAAGAGCCGCGAATTCAGCGAACTGACGAATTGCTGAATGTAGGGAGGAAATTCCTCAAATCGGTCGAGTCCGAGCTTCTGCTCCTCATACGCGCCGGCATCGAGAAAGGTCCGATTCCACGAGCTCTCGAATTCCCCGGGAAACTCCGCGGCGACCTTTCTAATGACCTCGTCATCAAAAAAGGTATCAATCCCAATGTGAGGAAAGGGCTGGTTGTCCCGGTACTGCTCGGCCCATGCGTCGGCCTGGCGGCGCATTTTATCCAACGGAAGGAAGGACTTGGTATCGAGAGATTTGATCTCCGCAGACGGCGGCAGCACAGCTGTTGCAAACATCTCTACCTCTTTCCCCGTTCAGCGGGGTAAATGACGTCCCTCGAATACCGTCCTCTCGAGTGGACCGCCGCAGTATTAAATCACGATACATTATAATATCAAATGCGACAAGCCAATTAAATAAATTCAAAGCACGAACGTTAATGCCAAGCCGAGCTCGCCGCAAGAAAGCAGATTGAATCACGCTGGCGTCAAGCAGCCGTTCTCCGACAGAGTGGTAGCCAGCATCCGGTCCATCCCCAATTCCTTAGATATTGCGCTAGGATCCGACGCCCGCTGCGTCGAATACGTTGACCTCCGGAACATCGCCTTATGACGCATCCGCAGGCGACGCATCGGCAGGACGAGCGGATTGCGGGAGATCGTCGCGCACGTGGTCTGGACGGGAAGGCGATCACGCCATTTCCGTACCATGTAGCGATAGGCTCGAACGTAGTCGCGCCCCAACGATAGCTGTGCCTTGGCGTTGTGGATCAACGGCAGGTCCAGTCCGTAACAGGACCTGCCCAGCCTCTCGGCTTCGAGCACGATGTCTGCCCCGTAGAGGTGGAACTCCGGCAGCAAGGGATCGAAGGACACGCCCGAGTCCCGGCGAACAATTATCGTCAATTCATCGACGCTGACCACTCGTACAGGCACCTTCAGCTTCCCTCCATGAATCCCCCCAGTTTCGGGGAATAACGGGGCAAGCGAGGCATCCCACGTACGGCCAACCACGTCCCCTGCCGCGGTGACGCTGCTCAGGCCCGCCACGGCCCACCGTCTGTCTTGCTGCGTGAGCCGTCGGATTTCCCAATCCAGCCTCTCAAACCAGTTTTCGGGGAAGAACACGTCGCAATGGGCGAAGATGAGGATATCCTCCTTCGCACTTGCGATCGCCCGGGCATAAGCGCTGGAAGCGCTGGGCTGATTCCATAGGACCGTGATCCCGACGTCGCCCCTGGCAATCGCCGGCGAGCGCCGAAGATCACGATCGAGAATTTCAACATCCGTCGATCGAGCACAGGTATATACATGGAAGCTAGCACTCGGGGACATTGCGAGATCACCATATAATAAAAATTAAATGTGCCATTACAGTAATTTGGGGCGGACCGCAATCAAGCCTTCGACGAATAAAGACAGAGTCGTTTATTCGGCGCGGGATCCTAGCCATTTCGCTGATGGGAGCCCGCATCGCGCTCTGCCGGCTCGGTGGCAGCGAACTGCGAGTAGAACTGGCGCCGATTCCCCTAAATGGACGCGGGATGGAAAATGCCGACGGACTGGGCATAGCGCTGCTGTTATTCCATTCTCGTTTCGCACAAGCTAGTGAGGTTCTCACTCGGAGTCGCACCACTTTTCCGTCTCATCGCATCCTGGATGAGTGACGCTATCGCTCGCCCCCCCTGCCCGGGGGTATGGCGCGTCTCAAATTTGCGTTTCGCCGCGCGTCCCATTTGTTCCCGCAGCGAAGGCGACGAGAGGAACTCGATGACCTTCCTGCTCATCTCCCCAACATCGAATCCGGCCACGCTGAAACCGGCGTCCGGTTCGACAAATCTCCGCGCCGCGTCGCTTGCGTCGAAGCAGATCGTGGGCGTGTTGCGCCGAGCTGCTTCCAGAACCACGAGGCCGAACGCCTCCTCGCGCGACGTGAGGAGAAAAACGTCGGATGCGGCAAAATACGTATCGACATCGGCCTTTCGCCCAACGAAGCGCACCTGCGCGGCCGGCGCCTCGCTCTTGAGCCTGCGCTGCATGGTCTTGACCTTGTCCGGGGCGCCGCCCACCCACACGAATTGGACATTTCGCCCAGTGACGCCACCGGCGACCTGGCGAGCGACCTCTATGAACAGGTCCGTGCCCTTGCGCGCCTCGATCGAGCCGCAACCGCACACGATGCTTACGTCAGGCGAGACGTCCAATTCGCGCGCGAGCCTGAGGCGCGCTTCCTCCGCGTCGGGGAAAGTACCTTCGAGCTCGGGAATGAACGGCTCGACCACCTCGATCCGGTGCGGTGCGATGTCGAAATCTTCGATCAGGCAATCCCTCACGGCGTCGGACACCGCGATATATCGGGGGCGCCGCCGCTCAAGCGCCGCGAGATTGGCCAATCCGACGCTTCGGATGGCTCCCGCAAGCTCGTGGACGTGACAGAGGACCTCGCAATCCCCGATGGGCAATCGTTCGAGCAACCGCCCAGAAGCTATCGAATTGACATAGACGAGACCGAAGCGGTCCTTGGAAAGATCCTTTTGCAGGCGGGTCAGATGATATGACTGCGTGAAATGATGCACATCGAAGCGCCTCATCGCACGATAGAGCAGATCGCCAGGTTCGACGGAGTCGACCTTTCCGAGCATGGCGAATTCCCTGCTGAGGTTGCCCGGGCTGGCAGTCACGGTGCGGAAAGAAATGGAACCATTGCGCCGAAGCCAGCGCTGTATATTGAGGAGCATGATTGGCGCCCCCGTCCGCGACGCCTCATGACTGAGGAAGAGCACCTTGTTCGTCATAACCTAGCTCTGGCGGTCCCTGTCCGCGCCTAAAACGGGAATGGCGGATGGCGTCTGCAACAGCTCTTGCCGTCGCGCGTTCGACTTGCCCATCAAGGATAGGAGCCTTTGGCGCCCTTCCGGCCCAGGCATCCGCAGAAGCCGCCAGACCGGTGGAAAGTAGCGCATTCGCGAGTCGAGGCTCATGGCCCAGCGCAGAAGCGTAAAGCCGCTCTCGATGCGCGCCTGTCGGATATAACTGATCCCCGAGTCAAAGGCTTGATCGGCGAGCGAGTGCGCCACCTGCCGCTGCAACAACCGCATGTCCCGGCGTTGATCGTGACAGGTCTCGAAGAAGCTGTCGAACGCCGCTTTCCTCTGTCCATATTCCGTCATCATTTCCGCGAGATAGGGGTTCGACATGGCGGAATCGTGCTTCCGATAGATCCCCTGCACCGCCTCGATCTTGGCGACTTCCGCGTGCACGCCAAACCGGAGCCACATCTCCAGATCGCCGCTGTGAGGAAGCGACGGTCTATAGCCGCCTACAGCCTTCTGGACGCTAGTTCGCGCGATCGCTGTCGCCGTGGCCACGAAGTCAGAGCCGGTCCGGCACATGTCCGCCACCACATCTTGCTTGGTCCACCGGAAGTCCTGGACAGGGTTGACGACCGGCCGAGGAGTGTCCCGACGCCACACCAGGCATTCGCCATAGGTCAATCCCACTTCCGGCCGAGAGTCCATGATTTTCGCAGCACGTTCGAACGCTCCCGGCACGAGCAGATCATCCGCGGAAAGCAGTAGAAAGTAGTCGCTGTCCGCCCATTCGATTCCCTCGTTGTATGTTGCGATATGTCCCTTGTTGCTCGCGTGAGCCACAAAATTTACGCGCGAGTCTCTCTCCGCGAGGTCGCGCGCGATTTCGACAGAAGAATCTGAGGATGCGTCATCGATGATGAGGATGCGAACGTCGGCGATGGATTGATCAAGCACGCTTCGTACGCAGTCCGTCAGGAAGCGGCCATAATTGTAGCAGGGAACAAGGACGTCAAACTTCGCCATCGCTTTGATTTCTCCTGTGGTGACGACCTCGCGAAATAAGAGGCGGGCTGCAGCGACGTCTCCCCTTTGGCGGCCTTTATCCGGACCAGCTCTGACATGAGAGCTTTGGCTGGTCTTTCCTGGTCATCGGTGGCTCATCCGCGCGTAAAAGAAGCGGAATCGCATACACCGACCAGGTGACTGCCGAAGGTCTGCCCCCGCGATAGCTATCCCCGGGCCAGTTCCGCTTTAAGGCACTCTACGACGCGAAGCTGCTCTGCCTCGCTCATCTGGGCGTAAATCGGCAGCAGGATCGAACGGTCCTGTGAGAGTTCCGAGTGGCGAAGGTTATGGCGCTGCGCCGTCTTCGCGTAAGGCGGCTCGCGATGCGAGCACATAATGCCGCGGCGCGTCGCGATCATCTGGTCAAGCAAACTTTGCATGACCGCGCGCTGATCGAGACGGTTGGGGAGGCGAACGCAATAGCTTTGCCAATTGGACCTGGCCCATTCGGGCTCTGCTGGCAGCCTCAAACCTTCGAAGTTGCCAAGCAGTTCGGCGTATCTGGCCGCAACAGCACGGCGGCGCGCCACCAGTTCCGGAAGCCGCTCCAGCTGTTTCCGCCCGATCGCGGCCTGCATGTCGGTCATCCGGAAATTGTAGCCGGAAACAAGGTACTCTTCGAAGATCACCTGGGAAGAGCCATGCCGCACCGTGTCGGGAACGCTCATCCCGTGCTGGCGCAAGAGCCTAAACTTGCGGTCGAGCTCGGCATCCGCAGTGGTCAGCATCCCACCCTCGCCGGTCGTGATCACCTTGCGGGGATGAAAGGAAAAACAGGCGATTCGTCCATGCGGTTTGCCGATCCGCTCCCAATTCTCCCTGATCTGGATCTCGCTGCCGGCAGCGCAGGCTGCGTCCTCGATCAGGGGAATTCCATGGCGGTCCGCCAGAGCGGTTAGGGCTTCCAAATCGCATGGCATGCCCATTTGATGGACCGCGATAATCGCGCGGGTACGCGGAGTAATCGCCTCCGCCAGCCGGCGGGGGTCTATGTTGTAGGTCTCCGGATCGACGTCTACGAAGATGGGAACGGCGCCCTGATTTCGGATTGAATTGGCCGTTGCAATGAAGGAATGGCTTGCTGTGATGACCTCGTCGCCAGGTCCGACGTCCAGCGCCGCCAGAGCAAGTTGCAGGGCCGTCGTGCAATTGGACACAGCGCACGCAAACGGCGCGCCGACGAAAGCGGCAAATTCACGCTCGAAGGCCGCCACTTGCGGACCCTGCGACACCCAGCCGGAGAGGACGGCCGCTCGCGCCGCATCGGCCTCTTCCTCCGCAAGGAGTGGCATTGCAATCGGAATCATGATGCCGCCGCCTGTTCCCGGTCGACGGCACTGAGCTCGCGTTCGGCGAGCCACCATTTCACGAGGTCTGTAAGTCCCTGCTCAAGCGAGACGGAGGTTCGGAAACCAAGCAGACGTTCGGCTTTTCCGGTCGAAGCCAGCCGGCGCGGCACCGGATTGACCGAGCGCTCCGGCGCGAACTCGGGCGCCATTTTGGGGTGCCCCATCACGGAAGCGAGGACTTGAGCAAGCTGCACCAGGCTCGTTTCGGTACCGCTTCCCACGTTGAACACTTCGTCGGTCACCTTGGCCCGAGCTGCCAGTATGTTTGCACGGGCAACGTCGCGCACATGCACGAAATCCATGGTCTGTTGGCCATCACCGAAAATGACCGGTGGCAGACCGGATTCGAGCCGCTCCATCCAGCGGATCAGCACCTCGGTGTAACGCCCGTGAATGTCCATACGGCTGCCGTATACGTTGAAGTAACGGAACGCCACGTAGTCGAGACCGTACATGTCGTTGAAGGTGCGAAACAGACCTTCGGTGAACGCCTTCGCGGCGCCATAGAGAGTTCGGTTGTCGTAGGGATTCTGTCGCTCAGTGGTGGGAAACTCCTCCGCCATGCCGTACACGGATGCGGAAGACGCTGCGATCACCTTCTCGACGTCGTGCCTGACGCACAGCTCAAGGAGGTCGTACGTGGCGTCCACCATGACTTCCTTGGCCAGGCGTGGCTCAGCTGCGCAGTGCGTGATACGCAGCGCGGCCTGGTGAAACACGATATCGGCCGCCTTGACCAGCGCTCCCATCAGCTTGCCATCGCGTATGTCGCCATGGACCAGCCGCACCGGGCCGCGCCCGAGCGCTCGCCGGAGGTTTGCCGGCCGTCCTCGCACCATGTTATCGAGGGCCACGATCTCGATGCAGCCTTCGTCGCACAGCAGGTCGATGATATGGGAGCCGATGAACCCCGCTCCGCCCGTGACCAAGATGCGTTTTCCCTTGAGATCGATCAAGACGCTCTCCTATTGTTGGGCTCTGCTGAAACATGATCCCCTTCGCGGCCAATACCCCGCGAGAACTCCAGCGGCACGGCGGTCTTCAGCGTGGAGACGACTTCGGCCACCTGCTCGTGCGACAGCTCCGGATAAATAGGGAGCGAAAGAAACTCGTTGGCGAGCATCTCCGTGACGGGGAGATCGCCAGGTCGATAACCAAGCTCCGCGTAAGCCTTTTGCAGATGAACCGGAACGGGATAGTGAATGCCGGTGTCGATTCCAGCCTCCCGCAGCGACCTGATCGCGTCGTCGCGCCGCGACAACATGACGGCATAGACGTGATAGACGTGGCGGCTGTACCAGGGCGGCTGGGGGCCAGCCAATTGAAGATCCGACAACAATCGATCGTATCGCTCGGCGAGCGAACGGCGCGCATCCGTCCAGGATTCAATATGAATCATTTTGACGTTAAGCACCGCGCCCTGGATGCCGTCCATGCGGTAATTGTAGCCGGCAACAACGTGCTTGTACTTGGCCTCCTGACCCCAGTCCCGCAGCAACGACACGCGGCGGGCGAGGTCCGGCTGATCGGTGACGACTGCCCCACCCTCGCCAAACGCGCCGAGATTTTTGCCGGGATAGAAGCTGAAGCACCCGAGATCGCCGATCGAGCCGGCGCGGCGGCCCTTGTATTCCGCACCGTGCGCCTGCGCCGCATCCTCGATGACGACCAGACCATGACGGCGGGCAATCGACATGATCGGATCCATGTCGGCCATCAGTCCATGCAGGTGAACCGGCATGATTGCCTTCGTCCGTGGTGTTATCGCAGCCTCGATCAAAGCCGGATTCATCGTCCATGTAACGGGATCAACGTCGACGAACACCGGCTTGGCGCCGCTGTAGAGAATGGCCGCCGTCGTCGCAACGAACGTCATCGAAACAGTGATGACCTCATCGCCCGGGCCAATGCCGGTCGCGAGCAGCGCGAGATGAAGCGCCGACGTGCCACTGTTCACCGCGCGGCAATGAGCGGTCCGGCAATACTCGGCGAAGTGTTGCTCGAACGCCGTCACCTCGGGGCCGAGGATAAAATTCGCGCTTCCGATGACTCGTGCCACCGCTGCGTCGATCTCCGGCTTGATCTGGCTGTATTGGGCTTTCAAATCGAGGAAAGGTATCAAGGTGAAAAACCTTCGGGTGGCCGGCGCTATGATTTAAATATTAAAATATCATTATCAGATTAATTCAAGACTAAATATGCATTCCATCGTTTTAAATGGTTTATGTCGTTCCCGCCCCGCGCTCGCGTCGCAAGGCCGGCTGTTCTTCAGCGAACAGACACCGCGCCGGCACTCCCGCCACGACCGCGCCCGGCGGGACGTCCTTGGTCACCACCGCCCCGGCGCCAACTGAGGCGCCGGCGCCTATCGTTACACCGCACAGAACGGTCGCATTCGAGCCGATGGACGCTCCTCTGCCGACACGGGTGCGCTGCAACGTCCAATCCGCGGCGCCCTGAGGCCGGCCATCCACTGTGGTTGCGCGCGGATACTTGTCATTCGTGAACATGACCCCATGGCCGACGAACACCTCGTCCTCAATCGTGACGCCCTCGCAGATGAAGCTATGGGAGGAGATCTTGCAGCGCGCGCCAACCGTGGCGCCCACCTGGATCTCGACGAAAGTGCCGATCCGGGTCTCGTCACCCACCGTGCAGCCATAGAGATTGACCAGCTCCGGGTGGAAGATTCTGACATCGCGGCCAAGCCGTACGTCATTGCTAATCGGCATCTTCGTCTCCACAATAACCGCGAGGTTTTACAGGGCCGTGCGCGACAGTCGAAACCTTGGCGCAATGCTGGCAAGACCGGCGACCGCCTGATGAAGGTGATTGAGCAAGGGGTGGCCAGTCACCAGCAGCCCCAGCCACCAGCAAAGGGCCGCAGCACACGTTGCCAGGGCGAGCCCGGCGAGGGGTGTCAGCAATCCAGCCTCCATCAACGCCACGCAGCTGGCGACGCCCAATCCAGTTGTCGCCGTCACGAGTACGCTCCTCATGAGCGCTCGGACGAGATCCCTCGGCCCGAAGCGGAGGTGCCGTCCGATGAAGTAGATCGCGACCGCAGCCTGAAAGGGCAGCGTCAAAAGTGCGGATGCGGCGACGGCCTGCACACCGAAGAAGGATGCGCCTAGAATGATGAGAAGCGACGGCGGTAGCGAGATGAAGGAGGAGATCAGCGCATCCCGGATGCTTCCAACGGCTACGAGTACCGGAAAACTCAGGCACGCCGCAAAGAGTGCCATGTTCGCGATGCACAACAGGCGCACGAGTGGAACGATCTCGAGCCAGGTCGGGCCGAGCCAGATCGCAATAATCGGCTGGGCCATCAAGGCCACGAACACCAGGAAAGGCCATTGCGCCACGGAAAGCAGTTGGATCGCGTCGAGGTAAACGGCCTTCAAGTCGTCCCCGGCTTGGCGCTTTGCAACGATCGCCGGCATGATGACGGGGTTCAGGACCTGGGTGACAAGCCTGTCAAAAACCTGCGTCAAATTTATCGCGCGGCTATACAGACCGACGGACGCCAAGTCGAGAATTCTGGCCAGAAACAGTTGGGGCGCCAAATTGTAGAAGACATTGATGACGCTGACCCCGCTGGAATAAAGGCCAAAGCTCACGATGTCGCGGCATGCCGAAACCGAAGGACGCAGAACGCCAGGATTTCGATGGCCTATCAGCAGCGCCAGGGTCAGGATCACGTTTCCTGCTAGTCCCCCACAGATCGGGGCCATATAGCTCCATCCTGCCATCGCAAGCCCGATAGAGACCAGAGCGACCGCCACACCAGACGCAAAGTTGCACACGGCCAGCGTTCCGAACTTCATGTCCCTTCGCAGCAAGGCTGATATCGTTCCAGAGATCGGCAGGAGCAGAAAATTCAGGGCGGAGACTTCGATGGCTCGCTTCAAGCTGTCCTGCGCAAACAATTGCGACAGACTGTCAGCGAAGATGAACAGAAGAGCGGCAATCGCGCCCGAAATGCCGAACGTCAAGGTGAAGGCCGAGCGGACATCCTCGGCCGACAAATCACTTTTCTGGATCAGATAGTTTCCGCCTCCGAACTCCTGAAACGAGGACGCAATGACGAGCGAGATGGCGTTGACGACCGCAAAGACTCCGAATTCCGCCGGCGACAACAAGCGGGAAAGCACAGCGGTGGCGGCAAAGAACAGGACGAGACTGCCATAGCGGTCGGCCGCCGAGAAAAGAATGGAACGTTCGACCGAATTCATCGCGAAACCATCGCCTTTCGGCTGCTAGCAATGCCCGCCGACATCACATCTAGGCCGTGACCCGGGCGCGTTCCCGGACCGGATGCGGTTGCTTGAGGAGGACCGGCTTCCCCTGCGCGGCTATGGAGCGCGAGGCCGCCTCCAGCACTTCAATCACGCGCAATGCGGAGATGCCGCCGGAAATCGGCTGGATTCCGGTGCGTACGCAATCGACGAAATGTTCCACCTCCGTCTGCAGCGCTTCCGTGGGTGCGATATGCGGGGCCCACATGTCGCCTGCGCGGTATCCGATTCGAAATTGATGTGCATCCTCGGGAGGCGCATCGAGCGTAATTCCCTTGTCATAGAGCTTAATCTTTTCAGTCGGCTCGAGATCGTCATAGACGATCATCTTCTTGCTGCCACCGATGAACGTCTGGCGCACCTTGACGGGCGAAAGCCAGTTGACGCTGACATGGGCCACGCACGCGTTGGCGAAAAACAAGGTGATGTGGGCCATATTCTCCGGCGAGCCGGCGACATGGCACGATCCGGTTGCCGAGACGGCAACCGGCGCTTCATCGAGGATATGGTGGATGATCGAGATGTCGTGCACGGCCAGGTCCCAGATCACATTGACGTCCTTCTGGAACAACCCGAGACTCGCGCGTGTACTGTCGTAATAGTAGATGTCACCGAGTTCCCGGTTGAGCAGGAGCTCCCGGATCTTCTGGACCGCCGGCGTGTAGAGGAACGTATGATCGACCATGAGCGTCAGTCCGCGCCGGTCCGCCTCGTCAATCAGGCGGGTCACGAGCTCGGCACTCGCCGCAAGGGGCTTCTCGACCAGCACATGCTTACCGGCTCTCAGTGCTGCCATCGCCAGCTCATAGTGCGTATGCACCGGCGTAGCGATGGCGATTGCATCGATGCTGCCGTCCTTCAGCAGATCTTCGTAGCGAGTGGTCGTTTCCACCGCCGGGTAAAGCTGCTTCATCGCGCCGAGCCTGCCTGGGCTCAGGTCGCTGACGCTGACGACACGAGTGGCAGGATTGACCGAGAAATTGCGAACGAGATTGGGGCCCCAATAACCGTAACCCACAACGCCGATTCCCAGTTGACTATCTCGCATGCTGACCTCGATGCAATCCAGAGAGAACGCTTCCAATTATCCCGTCGCCGACGATCACCGCACGCCAGGCATCAGGTTCGTGCCGGCATGTCCTGCCATATGCCCCGTGTATCAATGACGTCGAGATGCCGACGATCCGAGAGGGGCACCATCTTGAACTCATCATGGTCGACGAGGAGAATCGCGATTTCGCAACTGCGCAGAGCTTCATCAATGCTCACGAATGCGACGCGATGATCGGCCAACTGAGGCGGTAGACGGCGCAGATTCGGCTCAACGACCTTGATCCGCTCTCCGTATTTCGCCGCCAGATGCGTGGCTATCTCCATGGCAGGGCTTTCACGCAGGTCGTCGACGTTGGCCTTGAAGGTCAATCCGCAACAAGCAATGCTTGCATAGGGATGATCGTCAATCAGCGCCTCCGTGCGCTCGATGATCTTCTGCGTCTTGGCGTTGTTGACCTCGCGGCTTGTTCGCATCACGCGCGCGAGATCCGGCGCGGAGTCGATGATAAACCAGGGGTCGACGGCAATGCAGTGCCCGCCCACGCCCGGTCCGGGACGCAATACGTTTACGCGCGGGTGGCGGTTGGCGATATCGATCACCTCCCAGACATTGATGTCGAACCTGTCGCAGATCAGCGAGAGTTCGTTCGCGAAGGCGATGTTGGTATCGCGAAAAGCGTTTTCCGTCAGCTTGACGAGTTCGGCCGCACGCGCCGTCGTGCCGACGCAAGCGCCGCGAACGAACATCTTGTAGAAACGTTGAGCGCGCCGCGTGCAGGTGGGCGTGATTCCCCCGATGCACCTGTCGTTGTTGATGAGCTCGGTGAGGATCCGGCCCGGCAACACGCGTTCCGGGCAATAGGCGACGTAGATCGCTCCGTCTTCCTTGCCGTTGACGCCTATGTGCAGATCCGGCCTGCGCTCAATGATCCGCTTTGCGATGGCCTCGGTGGTCCCGATCGGCGACGTCGATTCGAGGATGACGAGATTGCCTGGCGCTAGGATATCGACGATATGGTCCACTGCCGCATTCACGCTCGACAGATCTGGATGATTTTCGCGGTCGATTGGCGTCGGCACTGCGATGATGAAGACGTCGGCCGGCTGCGGTTTGGTCGACGTCGTCAGGGCACCGCTCGACACGACCTTGGACACGAGGCCATCGAGATCTGGCTCCGCAATGTGAATTTTTCCGGATGCAACCGTATCGACGATGCGCTCGTTGGTGTCGATACCGAGCACCTGAAGGCCTCGGCTCGCAATCAGCGCCGCGGTCGGCAGTCCGATATAACCAAGTCCAATGACGTTGATCTTTTGGAATTCAGGCATCGAGAAGAACCTTCACGATACGCTCGCTCGCGTGCCCGTCACCAAACGGGTTGTGCGAGCGGGCCATGGCCGCATAGGTCTCGTCATCGTCGAGCAGGCGAAATGTCTCGGCAACGATCTTGTCGTGGTTCGAACCGACGAGGCGCGCCGTCCCGGCTTCCACCCCCTCGGGGCGCTCGGTCGTGTCGCGCATCACCAGGACCGGTTTGCCGAAAGTGGGGGCCTCCTCCTGGACGCCGCCCGAATCGGTCAGAACCAGATGCGATAGCGAGAGCAGGCTCACGAAGTCCGTGTATTCCTGGGGGGAGATGAGGACGACCCTCGGGTGATCGGACAAGCGGGACGCAAACAAGTCGCGGACATTCGGATTCGGATGCACAGGGAGCACCACGGCAACGTCTTCCCTGCGCAGGATCGTCTCCAACGCGTTCACGATGTTGACGACGCCGCCGCCGAAATTCTCCCGACGATGGCAGGTCACCAGGATGATGCGCCGGTTACCGTGGCGCTTCTTGATGCCGTCCCAGCGGCACGAGAGTCCGGGATCGGATTCGACCATGGCTTTCGCGAAGATGAGAGCGTCCACCACCGTGTTTCCCGTGACGTGGATGCGATCATGCGAGACGTTCTCGGAGCGCAACGCGCGTGCAGCGCGCTCTGTGGGAGCAAAATGCTGATCGGCGATCGAGCCGACGATCTTGCGGTTCACCTCTTCGGGCCATGGGGAAAGGATGTCGCCACTGCGCAGTCCCGCCTCGATGTGAGAGACCGGTATCCGGTGATAGTAGGACGCCAATGCGCCCGCCATGGCGGTCGCCGTGTCGCCCTGGACGATGACCCTGGTCGGCTTCACCTTCTCGAGGAGCTCGCCAATTTGTCCGAGCAGCCGAGCGGTCAGATCATCCAGTGTCTGATTGGCCGTCATGACGTTCAGATCGAAATCCGGGACCACTTTGGCGAGCTTGAGGACCTGATCAAGCAGTTGTCGATGCTGTGCTGTCGCACAGATCGTGAGGGAAATGTCCTTGCCTTTCTCGGCCTTGAGGCGGTTGATGACAGGGAAGAGCTTGATTGCTTCGGGCCGGGTCCCCAGAAGGATGAAGAAATGCTTGTGCACGTCTCACCCTCCAATCCGACGCGGGCCCGGCGGCACGGTGCCGGGTCCACGAAGCGTGGGATGAATCGCCTGCTTGACGAGCGCTTGCGCCAGGATGCCTGCAAACAGCGCATTGGTCGCGGCGTATCGCCGCCACATCCGCTGGGGCTCCTGATAAATTCGGTACAGCCATTCGAGGCCCAGCCTCTGAATTAGAGCCGGTGCGCGCCGAACGGTGCCCGCAAGGACATCGAACGCGCCGCCCACACCCATAATGAACGGTACGCCGAGATCGTCACGATGAGCGGCGAGAAAACGCTCCTTCCGCGGTGTCGGCATGCCGATGAAGAGACAATCGGCCGCGCTGGACTGGATGTCCCGAACGACGTCATTCTCCTGCTCGGGTTTGAAGTAGCCGTCGTGCCAGCCTGCGAAGACGAGTGAGGGATGCCGCTCGCGCGCGCGGTGTACTGCCTGCTGCAGTACGGCGGGGGTGGTGCCCAGGAAATAGGGTTTAAAGCCTTCCCGCGCACATACCGCGAGCAACTCCACCAGGAGATCGACGCCAGCCACTCGCGAGGTCGCTGGCAGCCCCAATGCTCGAGCGCCCCAAAGAATCCCCATGCCGTCGATGCCGACAATGTCACTGCTGGCGACATCGGCGGCGAGCACTGGATCGGATCGCATATTGACGAACTTGGCGACGTTTAACGCGACATGCTGCAGCCGTCGGCGGCTACGTATGGCGCTTCGCGCCAACTCGACCGTCTCTGCCATCGTCAGCAGGTCAATAGGGCACGCCAGGAACGATGCACGCATTTGAAACGAACTCCGAAAATGCAATTTGGTTTAAGTTGCATTTAAGATTATAATAACGATAATAATCATCAGATATTTAATTGCAAGGATTAAATTGGACTTCTCGCAAAGCGGAAACAGATGGCGCCGCGCTGGTGCGCGCAGCACACCAGCCTGAATTAAATAGGATCATATCGAATGATTTCGGTCATTATTCCCCACCTCAACCAGGCCGGTGCGCTGGAGGCCTGTTTGAAAAGTCTGGATGGACAGACTCTCGCCCGGGACTTGTTCGAGGTCATCGTGGTGGACAACGGCTCCGCCGTTTCCCCGATCGACATCGTTGCCGGCCATCCCGACGTAAGCCTGAAATACGAACCGCATCCCGGTCCGGGCCCGGCGCGAAACGCAGGTGTTGCCGCTGCCAAAGGCGAGATCCTCGCCTTCATCGACGCCGATTGCAGAGCTCATCCAGACTGGTTGAGCAGCGTGATGGAGCGGTGCTACTCGTCGCCAGCGGGCACGGTTCTCGGGGGCGACGTCCGCATTTGGCGACCGGACAATGCAGAGCTTGACGCCATCGCGGCTTACGAGAGTGTGTTCGCTTACCGCTTCAAGCTCTATATCGAGCGCCACGGCTATTCAGGTACCGGCAATATGGCCGTGTTTCGCCGAGACTTCGATCGCGTCGGCCCTTTCGCCGGCATTGACGTGGCCGAAGACATGGAGTGGGGACAGCGTGCGTTGCGCGCCGGACTTCGATTTCGGTACGCGCCTGAAATGGTCGTCTTCCATCCGGCTCGTGGCTCTCTCCAGGAGCTCTATGCCAAATGGGATCGGCACATCGCGCATTATCGCAAGATGGCGGAAGGTCGACCTGCCTGGCAGTTGCGCTGGACCGCCCAGGCGTTGCTGGTTTTCGCATCGCTTGTGCCAAACGCCGTGACTGTGCTGAGCAGCGAACGCCTGCATGGTACCCGAGTCCGCCTCAAGGCTATTTCGGTATTGTGTGCGGTCCGGACGCACCGTGCACTGACGATGCTCTCGCATCTACGAGGCCAGCGAGCGGTTGCCTGGAATCGGTAGCTAAGCGAATATTCCGTCAGGCGCCGCGGAAGACAGCATTGTGGGTCAGCTCCGGCAAGTCGGTACGCCGGCCGAACGACCACAGGATCCAGCCCAGTTCGTAGCTGCGGCACTCAAGCCGCAGCTCCACATTGGCGCCATCGATCAGCCGCTCCCCGTTGCTCAGCCAGGCGTTCTTGACTGCGCGCAATACGCGCGGAGCTTTTGTTGCCAGTTCACCCTTTCGAACCTGCGAGCGGAGGGACAGACTCAGTTCAGGTACCAGCATGGTCCGGCCCAGCTGGTTGTGGCCGAGGACCCAGTTGAATCCCTTGATCAGCGCGTCCCGCGACTGCCTCTGCCCGAAGCGCTCGGCCCATTCCAGCAACGCCGGGGCCATTCCATACTGATGGACCGAATAGACTTCGTAGAAATCAACGACGCAGCCGCTCGACGCGTCGAAGAACCAGGGCCATTCGCCTTGCGGGCCTTGAAGCGCCATCAGATTGCGCACGCAGGTATCAGCCATGACGAGCGCGGAAGCCTCGCCGGCGAATTCGCCATATTGATAACAGGCGATCGAGAGATAGGTCTGTGTCGCAAAGGACGAGAAACGGCGACGAAGGCCAAACGGCGCATCGAAGAACAATCCCGATTCGCTGTGAAAGCGATCCGTCAGGAAACGATAGAGCGGCCTGGCGTAGTGCCACCATTCTTTCTCGCCTGCCCTCGCCTGGGCAACGACTCCCGTGAGCAGCATGCCAAGATCCTGCGCACGGAAGCTTTTCCATTGGCCTTCATCGGCAAGAATGGCTCTCAGCTCGCTTTTGACCGGATCCGGTATTTCCAGAGCCAGCTCGGCGGCACTCCATAGCGCCATGCCAAAGGCATATCTGCGTACGGGAAGCTTCGTGAGTTGCAGGACGTTGCGACGGAATATCTCGGGGATATCGATGCCATCCGGAATTTCGGCAACGCGTGACATCCCGAGAAGAACGTTGAGGGTGTAGAATACATCGCTGCTCGGTACCGACTCGTTAGGCGAAGAACGTCCATCGAGATGGTAGATATGTGACCACCGGCGGTGCTCAGGCAACCAACACCGTTCCAACCCGTTGAGCGCGTAATTCACCAATGGAGCATTTTGCGAGAGCTTACTCGCAGCTGTGGGCACCACGAGCTTCACCCCAAGATTCGAACTAATGATCATGATCAATCGCCATCTCAAGCCGGGTCAATATTCTCGGATGCCTTCATCCAATCCGCGTAGCAATGGATAGAGGAAATAGGAAATCACCGTGCGCTTGCCGACTTTCAATTCGGCCGTCACCGCCATGCCCGGGATCAGCTGAGTACGCTCAGGCGGCAGCCGAAGGTGCGTGTCGGACAAATCGACCAGTACGCGGTAATAGGGAGCTGGCGCGTGGCGCGCCCCCTCGGCTTTCGGATCCGGAGCGAACGTGTCCTGACTGATGACCCGGACTTCTCCCGTAGCGGTTCCATACTTCTGGAAGGGAAACGCTTCGAACTTGATACGGACCGGTTGTCCGAGCGACACCTGACCTATATCCCGCCCCTCGACGTTGACCTCCGCCTGAAGAGGCACGTCGCGCGGAACCAGCACGAACATTGTTTCCGCCTCACGAACCACAGAGCCAACCGTGCGGTTTGCAATTTCCAGCACTACGGCATTCGCCGGCGCCTGCAGGACGATCAACTGTCGGCGAAGCTCGGCTTTCTTCAGTTCCTCTGCCGCACTATTTCGCTTCGGCAGAGTTTCCACCAGCTCCTGATAGCTGGTGCGACGAAATTCCTCGGCGAAGACCTTCTGGTCAGCGTTGGCCTTGTCCACCCGATGCGCACTGTCGGCAATATTGCCACGAACACGCGCCAGATTGCTCTCGACCTCGAGCCGAGCATCGCGAGATAGCAGGAAGTTCAGCCTCGAACCGACCTCCTTATCCATCAGTGTGGATCGCATGGCCTCTATTGAACGCATCGTTTCGAGCCGCTGCAGAAGAACTGCCTCTTCGTTCTGCGCCGTCCTGAGATTGGCTTGAGCGGAGGCGATCTGCGTGTCGTAGTTCTGGATCTGCGCCTCGTAGGCGGCCCTCCTCTGCAGGAACATCTTGCCCTGCAGGATCTGGTCCGCGTTCGTGAGATCCTTGACCGTATATTCCATTCCGTTCAGTTCGGCGCCCAAGCGATCGATCGACGCTTCGAATCCAGCCAGTCTGCCGCGCAACTGATCGAAGTCCGCCTGCGAGAAAGTCGGATCGAGGGTCGCCAGAACGTCGCCGCGGTTGACCCGATCACCGGCCTTGACGTGTATCTCGCGGATGACCGACGTTTCCAACGGCTGCACGACGAGGTTGGGGCGTGTCGTGGTCAATTTTCCCTGCGCCGTGACGATCATATCCACTTGCGAGACGGAGGCCCAGGTCACCGCAAAGGCGATTAGTGCAAGAATGCCGTAGAGAGTGACACGCGCCAGCCGCGGCGGCGCCTGCTGCTCCACCTCCGTGGCATCGCACTGGAATTCGGCGATCACCCGCGCTCGCCCCGGCAACGGCCTGAACTTTCGCCGTCGCTCGACCGTTCTGGCCACGACCGGACCGTCCGGTTTCGTATCCGCGCGTGATTGCCTCGTCTGCTTCATGCAGTCTGCTTCATCTGTTGGTTCCACAAATGCCTGTAGATCGTGCATTTCGACAGGAGGTGGTCGTGTCGGTCCATGTCGACGATCCGGCCCCGGTCCATCACCAGGATCTGGCTTGCTTCGGTGAGCATCGAGAGCCGATGCGAGACGATGATGACGGTACGCCCTGCGGCCAAACGGCGGAGATTGCGCCTGATGATCAGTTCGCTTTCGGCGTCGAGCGCGCTCGTCGCTTCATCGAAAATCACGATCCGCGGATTGACGATCAGGGCCCTCGCGATCGCGATCCGCTGCTTCTGGCCGCCGGACAGGTTCGAGGCGTCTTCCTCCAGCATGGTGTCGAAGCCGCGGGGGAGTCGCTCGATGAACTCGTCGGCGCCTGCAAGCTGCGCCGCCGCGACGATCTCAGCAAAGGTCGCGTCACGTTTCACGCAGGCGATGTTGTCACGGACCGTTCCGCGAAACAGAAAATTGTCCTGTAGGACGATCCCAAGGTTTCGGCGCAGATGCGCCAGGTCGAGCTCCCTCGAATCATACCCGTCGATACGCAGCAGCCCCTGCTGCACCGGATACATGCCCGAAATCAGCCGCGTAAGCGTCGTCTTGCCGGAGCCGCTCCGGCCCACGATCCCGAAGATCGAACCTGGCTCGATAGCAAAGGACACATCATCAAGTGCCGGCGATCCCTCGGATCCGTAACGAAAAGACACGCTGTCGAACTCGATTTTTCCGGAGAAGTCGGGCCGCAGACCGTCTTTCCTGCCATCGCGTTCGGGTTTTTGATTCATCACCTCGCCGAGCATTTTCACGGCAAGCGCGACCTCCTGATATTCGTGAACCATGGTCACGAGCTGAACCAGCGGTCCGGAAACCCGCCCCGCCAACATGTTGAAAGCGACCAGCGCGCCGATCGTCATTTCGCCAGCGAAGACATCGAGTGCTCCGACAGCGATGATCCCAAGCGTCATGATCTTCTCGAGAAATCCGGTGAGCGCCTGGGCGCCTGCGGAAATCCTCTCGACACCGAATCGCATGGCCACGGACTGCGCACAGCGGCTATCCCAGATCGCGCCCTGCACCGGCTCCATCCCGAGCGACTTCACGGTCCGCATGCCGTGAACTGTTTCGACAAGCAGAGCCTGCCGCGCACCTTCCGCCTGGTAAAGATCGTAAAGACGTCGTCGGAAAGGACCCATGAGCAGCCCAACGACAGCACCGCTCGCGGCCGTAAAGGCCAGAACCATGAGCGTCAGCTTAACGCTGTAGAGCGCAAGGACCGGCAGGAAAACGAATAGCGAGAGCGCGTCGAGGGTGGTCAGAAACAGTCGCCCGGTCAGGAACTCGCGGATCCGCGCCGCCTGTTGCATGTGCTTGACCAGCACGCCGGCGGCCATGCGCTCGAAAAAGGTGACCGGTAGCCCGAGGAGATGAGCGAACGTTTTCGTAGCGACGCGGATGTCGACCTTATTGGTCGCATAAAGCAGCAGGTAGCGCCGCAAAAAGCCGAATATGGCGTCAAAGACGAGTGCGACGGCCGCTCCTGCCGCAAGCACGTAGAGCGTCGTGAAGCTCTCATGGACCAGCACCTTGTCGATGACGAGCTGGAAGAAGATCGGAATGATCAGGCCCAACGCATAGAGCAGAATGGCGGCAATCGCGACGTCCCTGAACAGTCGCCATTGACGTAGCAGCTCCGGTACGAACCACCGGAGGCCGAAGCTCCTCCGGCCATCCAGAGCCGATTGCTCGCGCTTGATCAGGATCGTGTCACCGGCCCATTGGGCACAGAAACGGTCGCGGTCGACAACCAAGACTTCATGCTTGCGGTCGGCGAGCGGGTCGAAGACGCAGACCGCCTCTGTGCCCCCAGCTTCCCGTTCGGCACCAAGGACAACGACACAGTTGCCATTGGCGAGCCGGGCCAGCGCCGGATACGCATCTCCGAGACGGATCAGACCACCCCAGTCCAGTTTCGTGCTCCTCGCGCGCAGGCCCGCATCCTTCGCCATGCGCACCAGAAGATTCAACGACGGCGGAGCAGCCACGGCGTAGGCGTGCTTCAGGCGCTCGACCGGCAGGTCGATACCATGATGTCCGGATATCTTGGACAGGCATTCCAATGGCGTCTGCGTTGCCTGCCCGGGCGCGTCCGCAGCCTGAGCGTTCGCGTCGTCCGCGGCGTCGATTTCAGCGGAAATTTGAAGAGACATTCAGCGACCGTGTGTTAGTCGGCAGCGCGCTATGCACTTCCGACGTGGCGTTGCGCGACTCGGCTGGGGGGTTCCTACGGACCGCCCCCGCATCAACCAGGCCCTGGAGCGCTTTCTGCATTACATCGACTGAATTGGCGAAGGCTTCGACCGAAAAGATCAGCCGCTGAGAGAACACTTTTTGGGGGAGATTTTTTGAGTCGCGCTCCGTCGGTGAAAGACTGACCAGATCGACACGGACGATGGTTCCGCTGACGGTGATTTCCTCAATTCCATCGGTATAAAGTTCGGCGTGCATCCTGCGTCTCCTATGCTACTAGCTGCGGCCTAAAAACAGCGTCAACGCCATAACTGGTTGAGTTGTAGGTGTTGGTCGGAAACAGGCTGCCTGTCCCGTATGCGAACACGCCGTTGCCGCCGATCGATGCCGAGGATGGAGCCGTCAACGGTCCGTTGGTAATTGCGTTGGCCAGGAGGCCAGCATCGGCGGCGTAGTTGCCTGCAGTGTGGTAGCTGGCGACATAGGTTGCCCCCGCCGTGATCGTGACCGGCGTCGCGAAATTGACCTGTTGCCAGCCGCTGGCTGTTTCATTGGCAAAAGTCGCGGTGGCCAGCAGGGTACCTGTGCTACTCCACAGATTCGCAACATGGGCCCCCGTGTTGGTCGGTCCCTTGTAGAAGCGCAGGCCAAGGACGTCTCCCGCGGTGGAAGCTTGGAATTTTATTCCGAGCTCGACCGAATTTTGATCGTTCACGGCAACCACGCTGGGCGTCGGATTCGAGGCGAACAGACTTACGGTGCTCGCTGACGGCGCACGCACGGTCACCCCCACATTCGCGCCACCGGTACCGCCCCGGCCATCGGAGATCGCGTAATTGAACGACGCCGCCCCGGTGTATCCGCTGGCCGGAGTAAAGGTCACGGTGTTGTTCTGGGCATTAAAGCTGGCGGTGCCGTTGACGGCCCCGCTGACGCCCGTAATCGACAGAATGTCCCCATTCGGATCGGTATCATTTGTCAGGAGTGCCGACCCGGAAATGCTGAGTGGCACGTCTCGTGTCGCATTGAAGTCGCTGTCGTTGTTGGCGACCGGTGGCTGGTTCGTGCCGCCGCCGGAAGTGCTAAACACCACATCCACCCAGTAATTGGCGGCATTGAACGTGCTGGTCGGAATCAGGTTTCCTGTTCCATAGGTGTAGACACCATTGCTGCTCGCGGGCGCCGTGAGTGGCCCATTGGTGCGGGCCGTGGTGAAGTAGCTCGGCGTATAGGCATAACGGCCGTTGCTGTGGAAGCTCGCGACGTAGGTAGTGCCGGCCGTAACCGACACCGGACTGCTGAATGTGACTGTTTGCCAGCCGCTGCTGGTCTCGTTGGCAAAGGTTGCGTTCGCAAGAATCGTGCCTGTGCTGCTCCACAGAGACCCGGTATGGATGCCGTTGTCGTTCGAGCTCTTGTAATACCTGATGCCGGTGATTGTGCCGGCCGCGGAGGACGTGAATCGCACCCCGAGGTTGGCTTGTGACGTGTCGGACGACGATAGCACCGAGGGCGTATCGGAGGACGAGAACAGACTGAACGTCGATGGAGCTGTGCTCACCACGATATTGAATGTCCCGCTCGCGGACAGGCTGCCGAGATCGGTCGCTGCCGCCCTCACGCCGAGCGTGCCGATATCGGCCGACGTCGGAGTGCCGCTGAAGGTCCGGGTCGCAGTGTTAAAGGTCAACCAGCCAGGGAGCGCCGAGCCATTGGCGGCGGTTGCGGCATAGCTGAGCGAATCGCCTGAATCGACATCGGTGAAGGTGCCGACAGGCAAAGTCAGCGAGAAGGCCGAACCGACCGTTGCTGTTTGATTGCTGGTCTGGACCGCCAGGACCGGTGCGTCGTTGGCGCCATGAATCGTGATCGTGACCGTGGACGATGACGTCGCCCCGGCGAGGTCGCGCATCGTGTAATTGAAGGCATCAGTCAGCGTATTAGTCGTGAGCCGCAATGCCTCCACGGCCGGATCCGTTTCATTGACCGTGTAGGTGAACGCACCCGAGGCATTGAGGACTAGGCTGCCGCGTGCTCCATTGACGGCAGATCCAAGCGTGCCAGACGTTGAGCCAAAGCTGACGGCCGTAACGGTCTTGGTATCGCCGGAATCCGGATCGGTGTCGTTGGTCAGCACGTTGCCTATGGCGGACGAGCCACCGGTGGCGTTATTCACGCCACCCTTCTCCGTGGCGTCGCCGGTATCGGCGACGGCGGTCGGCGCTGCGTTTGCGGTCGTCGTCACGGTGATGTTGAACGTCTCACTTGCGAACAGGCTGCCGAGATCGGTCGAGTTGACCCTCACACCGACAGTCCCGACATTTGCGGACGTCGGTGTGCCGCTGAAAGTGCGGGTCGATCCGCCGAAGGTCAACCAGCCGGGAAGTGCCGAGCCGTTGGCCCCTGTTGCCGTATAGGCGAGTGAATCGCCGGAATCGAGGTCTGTGAAGGTGCCGGCCGGCAGCGTCAGCGAGAAGGCCGAAGCTACCGTTGCGGTTTGGTCGCTGGTCTGGATCGCCGACACCGGCGCATCGTTGGCGCCGTGAATGGTGACCGTGAGCGTCGTCGAAGATGTTGCTCCGGCGGTGTCACACATCGTGTAGTTGAAGACCTCAGTCAGCGTGTTGGTCGTAAGCCGCAGGGCCTGCACCGCAGGATCGGCTTCGTTGATGGTGTAGGTGAAAGCACCTGAAGCAAGTAGCACCAGGCCTCCGTGCGCTCCGTTCAGCGTTGAACCGAGCGCGCCGGAGGTCGAACCGAAGCTGATCGCGGTGACGGTCTTGGTGTCGCCAGCGTCCGGATCGATATCGTTGGTCAGCACATTTCCCGTGGCGGGCGAACCGCCGGTGCCGTTGTTCACCCCGCCCTTCTCGGTTGCATCGCCCGTATCGGCGACCGCGGTCGGCGGCCCGTTGCTGCCATTGCTGGGGACAAACACGACGTCAGCCCAATAGTTCGAAGAAGCAAACGTATTCGTCGGGAAGAGTCCGTTCGTGCTGGTACCGCCGTACGAATATACGCCGTTCCCCCCGGACGTTGCGGAGGAAGGCGCCGTCAAGCTGTCGCTCGTGAAGGAATTTGCGAAGAAGTTGTTCGTGGCGACATAGGCGCCATTGGTGTGATACGAGGCGACATAGGTCGTATTGGCGCTGATCGTGACGGGTGTCGCCAGATTGACCGTTTGCCAGCCGCTCGCCGTGGTGTTGGTGAAGCTCGCGCTGGCAAGCTTGGTACCGGTCGAGGTCCAGAGGTCGACAAGGTCGGTCCCGGTGTCGCTTGGACTGCGATAGAATTTCAGCGCGGTGATCTGTCCCGCCTTGGAGGAAATAAACTTCAGGCCGACTTCAAGCGGCGTCCCATCGTTCAAACTGGTCTGAGCAGGCACGTTAGAAGCTGCGAAGAGGCCTCCTGAGCTGCTCCCGCCTGTGACGTCGATGCTGACCGTGGCAGGTGTCGCCTGCATGTTGACACTGTCGTCAGTCGCGCGAGCTTCGATGAGCTGCGTGCCGGAGCCCGAAGCGATCCAGGTATAGCTCCAGCTCGTCGTGCCGCTCACCGGGTGCCACGTCGTGCCACCATCAGTCGACACTTCGATGCCGGCCACGAGTCCACCGACGTCCGAGGCTGTGCCGGTGATCGTGACGGTCTGGCCCTGGCTGACGCTGGTTCCCCCTGTCGGGGAAGTGATGACGGCCGTTGGCGCGGTGTGGTCGGTGGAGGCCTGGGCGCTCACGAGGCCCGCCTGCAACGTCTGGGGATTCACTCCCATATCAGCCAAGAGATTTACCATCGACTGCTGCACGGCAGTACTGACTGGCGCGGTGAGGCCCTTGTACGGAACATACTGGTCTGACAATCCCCACGCATACATGACCGTGCCGGCGCCGAAAACCAGAGCTTTGCTTTCCGGATCAGCGTAGAGAGTGAGGTTATGCGTGGCGGTCCCTGCACCGGTAGTCAAACCATTGTCCAGCAGCAGGGTGTTGACGTTTCTTGTCGTCGACGACATGTCGACCAACCCGGCTGGCCGGAAGCCGTTGTCCTGATCGCTATCCCACTCGTAGCCAAGCAGACGCGTCAGCGTTCCTCCGTTGCCACTGGCAATGCTGGTGTTTCGCCAGAAGCGAAACTGCGACATGCTGGCCGGCACGCTGATGTTGTCAAGCGTACCGATATCGTCCACGGTGAAGATCGTACCGGAAAGAGAGTTCTCCGGAGTACCGGGTCCATAAACTGGATCACGAAATATACCCGCTCCTCCGTTGGCAGTGCCATTCGGATCGAGTTGCGCGCCGCTCCAGATGTTCTTGTACTCGATGATCGTCCGGTTTGCCGTATGGCTCGCGTCGAAGCTTGTACCAAGCTCGATGTCCCAATAGATCTCGTTGCCGCTCAGGAAGGCGAGATCGACGCCGGCGTCGCGCGCGGCAGTAACATTGGCGAACTGCGATTGCGACCAGTATTCGTCATGGCCGGCATCCATATAGGCGCCCGCGTTCAGCAACAGTCCCGGATTGGTCGCGGCATCGATGCCGGAGATGTAGCTGACGTCGTAGCCGTTCCGCTCCAACCAGTAGATTGCTGCGTATTCCTCACCGAACAGGAAGTCCTGCGGCCCGGCCAGGTTAGCGGTCGAATTGATTGCGAGCGGACGGTTGTAGCTTACAGCGTAGGCACGATCGCTATTGTTCCCGTTGGGACCTTCATACAGATTATAGCCGCCCCACGGGTTGTAAGCCTCCCATGTCGTGTCACTTGTTTGGAACACGATGTCCGAGAAGGTGCCATCGTTTCGAACGATGAACGGAACCATGTTCTGGAAGTTGCCGGTGTCCGTCGTCAATTTCGCGAAATAGACACCGGAAGCAGCGCCCGCCGGGACTGTCCAAGAATCCGTGACGGACCAATTTCCGGCATCAACGGTGTTGGTCGGATCATTGAAAAGTGGGGTCGGTTGGTTGGCGGCTCCCGTGTGGTGCATGCTGGTGATGAGGCGCGCGCCATTGCCTCCGTAATAGCCGAGACGATAGATATCGAGCGTGTAACCACTCGAAGCTGTATCGATCTTGAAAGAGACGGCTTGTCCGGCGTTAGTGCTGATCTGCGTCGCGAAGCCCTCAATCTGCGAGTCGCCCTCGTTCGCGATCGATCCGTGGATTGCCCATGTGCTCTTCGGCGTGCCCGGTAGTTGGTTCTCCGTGACGATCTTGTTGCTCGCGTCAGTGAAGGTCGCAGTCCCTGTTTGCGCTCCAGAGGTCGCCGTGAGCTGCAATGTCGCTCCGGTCGATCGGCCATCGGCCGGCACCTGCCATTGCGCGACGACTGTCCCGTTAGCCAGTCCATCCATGTCGCCGATGGCGCCGTCCTTGATCGTGAAGGGCGTATACACATCGGCAATGCCGTTAGCACCGGGCGCGCTCAGTAGATCGGCAACATAGAATGCGACCGACGCTCCCGTCTGGACGCCGGCGGCCGTAAACGTTGCCGTACTGCCGGGCGCGTAGTCCGCGCTATCCGTGGTTACGGACAAAGAACTTGTCGAAGAACTGACGGCAGGTCCGCCCTCCACCCGGAAAAGTGGCGCAGCCTCAGTTGAGAACGTCCGGCGCCCTTCGTTCGGACGAGCCACCAGACTTGCCGAACTCGAGCGCAGAGCGGCCAATCGCGACTGAAAAGATGCGGAGGAGCCGCGCGGCACACCGCTGCGCAAGTCTGACAGTTCACGCAAGCCGACACGAGACGAGTGTTGGAAGAATGAGGCGTCACCAACGAGGCCGGGCTTAGCGGAGGACCCGCCTGCCGGCGGATCAGCAAACGGCCTTGCCCAGAGGTCCGGCGGCTCAAAGTCCGCCCCTGCATTCCAGCGCGTCGAATCCTGCCAAAGAACGGGAATCCCCCCCGGAAAAACCGCCCGTGCACTCGGGCCGAAGACGCTCGCCTTTTGATCCAGCATGGCCACACCAACTAGATAGATAATTCCCATCTATTTTATTTAACTTTAAATGGACGGTCAATTTCTTAACTAAATACACCCAGGTACATTTAAAATAACTTTCCATTATCGCTAACCGAGCTATTGCGAAGCAAACTGTGGCAGCGCGGTGATTTCGCTCAGATATTTGCCGTAGCCGCTCTTCTCCAGCGGCTGCGCCAACGCGAGAAGTTGATCACGATCGATGAAGCCGAGTCTAAAGGCGACCTCCTCGAGACAGGCAATCTTCATTCCCTGCCGCTTTTCCAGGGTTTGCACGAACGTCCCTGCATCGATGAGAGACTCGACCGTGCCGGTGTCCAACCAAGCAAATCCGCGACCCATGCGTTCGACGTGGAGCGCATTTGCCGAAAGGTAACGCATCTGAAGATCGGTAATCTCGAGCTCGCCGCGTGGTGATGGTTCGACGCGACGGGCGTAGCGGACCACGCGATTGTCGAAAAAATACAACCCCGTAATTGCCCAGTTCGAAGCTGGACTTTTGGGTTTCTCCTCGATCGATACCGGGCGGTCCGCCTCGTCGAACGCGACCACGCCGTATCGTTCCGGGTCTCGCACGTGATAGGCAAAAACGGTTGCGCCTTCCTCCCGTCCTGCCGCTCGGGCAAGTAACTCGCTCAGACCGTCGCCGAAAAAGATATTGTCCCCAAGTACCATCGCCACACGGTCGTTTCCGATGAAATCAGCACCAACAATGAAGGCGTCCGCGAGCCCGGCGGGACGGGTTTGCTCCGCGTAGCTGAGCCGAATGCCCCATTGGCTGCCGTCACCCAGCAACCGCTCGAACTGATACCGGTCTGGAGGCGTTGTAATGATCAGAATTTCACGGATTCCTGCCAACATCAGCGTCGATAGGGGATAATAGATCATTGGCTTGTCATAAATCGGAAGCAACTGTTTGCTGACCACCCGCGTGATCGGATAGAGGCGCGTTCCGCTGCCGCCAGCCAGCACGATTCCCTTCATCATCGGTTTCTCCTTCTCCGACCAGCTGCTCCAGGCAAGCTTTGAGTGAATGGCGCCAAGGCGCCAATCGAATCCCGAACACACGTTCCGCCTTCATTGAATTCAGACGCGAGTTCCGAGGTCGGCGCGCGGCGGTCGGAAACTCTTCGGTCGTGATCGCCTCGAGCGCCGGAACCAGCGCTCCACGTCGAGAACGCTCACAGAAGATTGCCTGAGCAAAGTCGTGCCAGGTCGTCTCGCCCTGTCCGGCGAGATGAAAGATACCGGCCGTGGCCCTGCGATCGTCCGCTACCGACCGCTCTGCGATCCGGAGGACCGCCTCCGCGAGATCGGATGCGAAGGTCGGATTGCCATGCTGGTCGCGGACAACCCTTACAGTCTGCTGCGTCTCGCATAGCCGCAGTATCGTTCGAACGAAATTGCTGCCATAGGGGCTGTAAATCCACGAACATCTGATCACGGTGGCGAGCGGGTGAGCGGCCAGTACAGCAGCTTCACCGGCCAGCTTCGACGCGCCGTAGACGTTCAATGGTGCGGGAATGTCACTTTCATCGTATGCATCGGACTTCGTGCCGTCGAACACATAGTCGGTCGAGAGATGGATGATTGGAATGTTCATCTGCCATGCGCTATCCGCCAATGCCGCCGCGCCATCGCGGTTGACGCTGAACGCCTTCGCTGCCTCAGATTCCGCCTGATCGACCGCCGTATACGCGGCCGCGTTGATGATTGCAGACGGCGCGATTGACGCGATGAGCTTGTCGATACCCTCGCGGTTCTCCAGGTCGAGTTCCGGGCGCCCGAGCGCTACCACAGGCAGATCGCGCATTGCAGCATGATCGCGAAGGCACTTTGCCAACTGGCCGTTTCGGCCGGCAATGAGGATGGGTCGCACTGTCATCTTCACCTCAGTGTTGGGAAGCCAGGAGACCGAGACGCGAACCATCGTAGACGCCGCGGCGGGTACGCTCCCACCACGTACGATTTTTGAGATACCATCTCACTGTTTCGGCCAGCCCCTGTTCGAACGTTCTCGTCGGCTTCCAGCCGAGTTCGCGATTTGCCTTCGACGCATCGATTGCATAGCGCGCATCATGTCCCGGCCGATCCGGCACGAACGTGATGAGGGATCGCCTTGGTCCCGCGCAAGGAATTATTCGATCCAGCTCATCACAAATTCGGGTTATGACATCCATATTGGATCGCTGCGCATCTCCGCCGAAATTATACTTCTCGCCCGGTTTCCCCTCGTGCAGCAGCTTTATCAAAGCGGCGGCATGATCGTCGACGTGAAGCCAGTCGCGAACATTTTTGCCGTCGCCGTAGACCGGTAGAGGCTTCCGGTCGATCGCATTGAGAATCGTCAGCGGGATGAGCTTTTCTGGGAACTGGTATGGCCCGTAGTTGTTCGAGCAATTCGATACGATGACCGGCAAACCGAAGGTTCGAAACCACGCAAGTGCGAGGTGGTCCGATGCAGCCTTACTCGCCGAGTACGGCGAGCTCGGTCTGTAGGGCGTGTCCTCGCGAAATAGATCGTCTGGCCCCAACGAACCGTAGACTTCGTCGGTCGACACATGGACGAAGCGAAATTGCTTCCGCCTCTGAAGTGGCAGGCGTTCATAGTAGGTTCTGGCCGCCTGCAACAGCGTGTAGGTGCCGACAATATTGGTGTTGATGAAAGCATCGGGCCCGTTGATCGAGCGATCGACGTGGCTTTCGGCGGCCAGATGGATGATCGCATCCGGCTCGTAGTCGGCGAAAGCAAGATCAACGACCTCGCGATTACAGATATCGGATTGCAGGAACGAATAGGTCTCCAGTCTCTCGATGCTCGCAAGGGACGCCAGATTGGCTGCATATGTCAATTTGTCGACGTTGATCACTGCGGCACCAGTCTGCAACACCAAGCGACGACACACTGCAGATCCGATAAAGCCCGCTCCGCCGGTCACCAAGATACGCATCTATCTCGTCTCCATTAGTCGAAAACGCAACCAAGCTGGTTGAGCGCAGGAAGGACGTGGTCCTTCGGCGACAGCTGAGCCTCTGAGGTTGTCACAGGCCATTCAATCTCTAGTGCTGGATCAGCCCAGTAGACGCCACCGTCATGGCCTGGGGCGTAGACCTGGTCGACCTTGTACAGGACGACGGTTTTGGGCTGCAGTGTACAGAAGCCGTGCGCAAACCCCTTCGGAATGAACACCTGCTCATCGCTTTCACTATCCAACTTGATCGCGATGTGCTTCCCGAAGGTGGGCGATGAACGCCGCAGATCCACTGCGATATCGAGAATGGCCCCGCTCAACACCCGTATCAGCTTCGCCTGGGCGAAAGGTGGTCGCTGGAAATGCAAGCCGCGTACCGTGCCGATACGATCCGAGCTGGACTGATTATCCTGAACAAAGTCGTGCAGAATGCCCTTCTCCGCGAAAGTCGATCGCTGGAAGGTCTCAGAGAAATAGCCGCGGGCGTCGGAAAACCGATCTGGCCGAATTACTTTGACATCAGGGATCGCCAAGGATCGCAATTCCAGCATTGGTATTCTCCTGCCCCCCAAATATCGATCGGGCTTCCGATGCGGTGGCCTTAGGACGACGGAATTGACTTTCCACCCCTCCAACCACACCCGAGTGCTCGCATTAATTTAGGCGGACGCCATCAATTATACGTAGACCGCTGAAATATATAGACTTTGATCCACATTAGCTCCCGCGGATAGCCGCAATGTCATTTTCATCCTCAACCCGATTAATATATGATTTATTTAATTTGGCAATATGATTTTTATCAGCTACATAATCGATCGCCGCCTGCGGGTCTCCTTGAACGTGGTCTGCTTGCGCGCAGCCGCAACGTTCTCCACCGTCGAGACAGGTACGTGATGCTCCAGAACAATCTTAGAGACGCGGATAGACTACGGCTGCCGGTGAACTTGACCCAACCCGCCCAGACCGACGGCGGAGGGATCAGCGAGGTCATCAATCTGGGGATCGGGCTGTTACGGCGTCAATTTCTCGTAATCCTGGTCACTGCTGCACTCGTGATTGCGGTCAGCCTGCTCTATCTCCGGCTGGCATCTCCAACCTACACCGCCCAGGTTCAGATCCTGCTGGCCAATCCAAGAGCGCAATTCGTCCAGCAGCAGTCACTCCTGGCCGAGCCGCCTTTCGATCTCAATCAGATCGAGACCCAGATTCAGCTCGTGAGATCGAAGGCCACCGCGGTTGCGGTCATCGATCAGTTGAAACTGACCGACGATCCGGACTTCAACGCATCGGGGCCATCCCTACACTCGCTCTGGCAACGAGTTCGATCATGGGCCTCCACTGGACCGAAGAAGGAGGCGCTATCCGATAGGCATGGCGAACCATCGGACTCTATTGTAGACGCATTTCTCAGTCGGCTTTCCGCGCAGCGTGTCGGGTACAGCACCGTCATTGAGATCAGTTTCAATTCGAGTTCCGCAGCTCGAGCTGCGGAGGTCGTCAATGCGATAGCCAAGACCTATGTTGCCGATCAACTCAATGCAAAATTCGACGCCAATCGTAGAGCAACAACCTGGCTGCAGGACAGGCTGCGCGATCTCGGAGACCAGGCCCTCGCCGCACAACGTGCCGTCGATGTCTACAAGACCAAGAACAACATCGTGTCCCTGGATGGAAAGACCATCGACGAGCAGCAGATCACGGAGATCAACAACCGATTGGCCATCGCACGCGCCCAGACCTCTGAGACCACGGCCAAGCTGTCTCGCTATGAAACCATCCTTGCCTCCGATCCTAAAAAAGCATCCTCGATGGTCGATCTGGATGCTATCGGGAGCGATGGGCTGAACAGCACGATCATCACCGCGCTCCGCCAGCAATATCTCGAACTCACCCGACGTGAGGCCGAATTGACCGCAAGAGTCGGTCGCGACCACTTGGCAGTCGTCAATGTCCGGAACCGCGCGCGGGAGTTTCGCGTCTCCATTTTCGACGAAGTCCGGAGACTTGCCGAAGTCAGCCGAAGCGAATTCGAACTCGCCAAGCAGCGCCAGGAAGAGATCGAAAAACAGCTGTCCAAGGCCGTTACGCAATCTCGTTCAGTCAACTCTGCCGAGCTCACCATCAAGGATCTGGAAAGCCGGGCCAAGGGCTTGCGGAGCCTGTATGAGACCTTCCTGCAGCGCTACATGAGCTCCGCGCAGCAGGAGACGTTTCCCATCTCGGAAACGCGGGTGATTTTCCCTGCTTCGCCGCCGTCGAACAAAAGCAAGCCAAAGACAAGATTGGTGCTGGCGCTCGGCATTGTCGGCGGTCTCGCACTCGGCATCGGCCTGGCGCTCCTCAGAGACCTCATGGACCGCGTCTTTCGCACCTCTTCACAGGTCGAAACCGTGCTGGAATTGCCTTGTCTATCCATGATCCCGCTGTTGCCGACCCCCAAATCCACGAAGCCGGCAGTTCGACCACAGACATCCGAGGATGATATTCAGCAACGAATAGTTTCGTCTCCAACCGCAATCCATCGGACCGTGGTCGGGATGCCACTTTCTCGATATACCGAAGCCATTCGTTCTATCAAGCTGGCCATCGACCACAATCCGGCGAAAATTTCCTCGCAGGTCATCGGTATTACCTCGGCCCTACCCAATGAGGGAAAGACCACACTTGCAGCCTCGCTTGCGCAATTGATCGGACATACCGGCAAGAAGGTCATCATCGTCGATTGCGACCTCAGGAATCCCTCGCTGTCTTCGATCCTTGCGCCCAGAGCGGCCTGCGGCCTCATCGAAGTCGCAAACGGCAGCCGGTCGTTCACTGATGCAATCTGGCGGGATCCGACGACCAATCTTGCATTTCTGCCTGCCGTGCGGCGGGGACATCTGCTTCACACCAGCGAAATTCTTTGCGCCGACGCGATAAGCAAGCTGTTCGACCGTTTGCGGGCCGAATATGACTACGTCATCGTCGACCTTCCTCCCCTGACCCCTCTGGTCGATGTCCGAGCCACTTCATCTCTCATCGACTGCTACGTCCTGGTCGTTGAATGGGGCCGAACCAAAATCGATGTCGTGCAACACGCACTGCACACGGCCCCCAACATCCACGAATTGCTGATTGGGGTAGTTCTCAGCAAAACGGATACCAAAGCAATGGCTCGATATGATGGTCATCGGAGCTACTACTATCATGACAGCCATTACATCCGTTATGGCCTTTCTGGCTCCTGAGGCTTTATCATAGCGGCCTGCACGTTTTCCCGCCAGCGGATCAGCGGGGTGGCCGCACCACACATGGTGTTTACATGATTGTCCGGCTTGTCTTGTTGGCCGAGTTAGTGGCGATTACCGCGGCACTCGCGATGCCAGACACCTTGCAAGTCTGGGCGTTGACAGCCTTCGTACTTGCAGCAGCGGCGCTGATGGTGGCTTTTTTTCCGCCGCCCGCCTCCCTCGGATTCGCCAAGCTGCTCCGACCTGGTCTCGTCGTTATGCTTGCGGCTCCGGCGCTCTGGATGGTCCTCCAGGCCATCCCGATGCCGATGGGCACACTCGGCAATCCCATCTGGGCAACGGCATCAACGGCCTTGAACGAGCCGCTCGGCGAGATGATCACAGTCGATACCGGGGCGACCATGTTGGCGCTCGCGCAATATTGCGCCGTGCTCGCCGCAGCCCTCGTCACCGCGGTCATCACGCTTGACCGAAATCGCGCAGCGCAAGTCCTGCATCTAATGCTCTCGATAACCACGATTGCTACGGCTATGTGGTTCGGCAAGGAAACGACTGGCGCCGCCGGCCCCGATGGCTCAACCATCGCAGTGCTCGGCGTCTTGCTCTCCTGCGCGACAGCGATACGCGCGATCGATCAGTTACGCAGGCACAGTCGACCCGGAGCAATCGCGCAAGCCCCGCTACCCGCTCTGTCCGCCGCGATCATCGCAATGCTCATCTGCATGGCGGCGCTGCTTATTCGGGCCAATGCTGCCGCCATCGTTGCCGCCCTGCTCGGGTCAGGGCTCTTGCTGTCCGTGTTCGCTATTCGCAGGTGGTTCTTGGGCTTGTGGGGGACCGCTGGTGTTCTTGCAGGCGCCGCCATCATCTTCATAGCCACCTTAACGGTCATTCCGCTTAGGACGAACACGGATCCCACGATCGCATTGTCGACGAGCAGTCAGATCGCAACCGAGCGGATGCTGCAGGACGTCGCGCCGGCGGGATCCGGCGCGGGCGCTTCGACGGTCCTCTTGCCGATTTACCGGGATGCCGAGATCGGCGCCTCGCGGGAGAAGCCAACCGCCGCCGCCGCGATCGTTATAGACATGGGATGGGCCTTTCTCTGCGCCCTCTTGATTGCTTCAATGCTAGGCGCGTGTATCCTGATCGGACGCTCTCTGTCGCGGGCCCACGATTACGTATATCCAGCCTTGGGCGCGGGAGCGTCAATTGCGCTGACGATATTGGCCTTTGCCGACCACGGAATTCTGGGTTTAGGCGCATCGCTTTCGATCGCGACGCTTTTCGGGCTGGCGTTCGGCCAAAGCGTCCCTGGCGCATGCCGCAACGCCCTGTCTTTGGAATCGAAGGACAGTTCCGACCGGGCTCCCGGTCCAGCTCCGGCGCCTCGCTCTAAGTTCGCGTCAGCGTATGTCACCGCTTGGCCCCGCATCACCTTAATGGTGCTAGGGAGCACGCTGATCATCCAGACACTATGGATGGTCTTCCCTGAGTGGTATCGCGGTGGTCAATCCTCGTTGTCCACCGCAGCAGCATGGCTGGACCGGATCTCGAAACCGGTTTCGATTGCGGCAGCGCGTGAAGATTTGTGGATCCTAGGGGGATCCAGATCCATCCGGAATGCGGCCCATTCTGCGAACGAGCCAAAGACGGCTCCTCCGGTCCCTTCGAATGCGCTTGCTCGCGCATTACGCTATTCCCCGCTCCGCGGCGATATTTGGCTCATGCTCGCGGCGGCGTCCAAGCACGATTCGGCTCGGTCTAACACGGCAGCGATGCTCAAGATGTCGTACTATACCGCGCCCAATGATCTGGACTTGCTTCCGTTACGCGTATCCATCGCACTCGCTACAGATGCCGTGGTACGGGAGCCCGAACTTCGCGACCTGATCAAACGTGACGTGAGCCTCGTCTTTACGCATCGGCCTGCTCTCAGGCCGGCGCTTGTGAGCGCGCACCGGTCCGCATCGGCCGATGGTAAGACCTATCTCGAAGGCCTGATTTCAGAGCAGGACCCGACATACCTCGACCAGCTGCGCGCGCGGAATTCCCGGCAGGGTTCTCGATAAGGTCCCAAGAGCCGGCGATCTCCGGCTCGACGGTCGATCATGAATACCCCGACCGGGTCCCACGACGAAATTAGCCTGAGTGCACCGCGATTTTACGCTTGATAAATTTTGTTAATTTATTAATAATTAAATATTAAATTGCAGGGCTCGACGATGAATTTCGTGAACCGACATTTCCATGAACGTGAGCTAACCAATCATGTCAGTCCCGGGCCGTCAGTATCCCGCCAGCACAAATGGCCCCTTCGTTATGACGCTGTCCAACACGTGGCACTCTGCGCGGATATTGCAACCGTTCTATTTGCCGGCGTCGTTTCTACATTTCTGTACCAAGCTCAGAATGGGCAAGCCGCGCCTGACTTGAGTGACGCTGTTGGCCTGGCGCTGGTGAGTGCAGCTTGTCTTGTTTGTCTGCTGAAGACCCGCGGGCTTTATCAGCCAGTTGAGCTTCTTGTCCTCCGAAACCAGATCCGCGCGGTCTGTCTGGCCTGGACGTCATTATTGGTCTTCAGTTGGGGGGTGTACGGCCTGGTAGGTCCGGGGACTTCCCAGCCGGCAGCTATGCTTTTCGCCGTGCTGGCCCTCGGCTTGCTTCTGGCCGAACGGTGGGCGGTCAAGGCGCTGCTCGGAAGAGGCCTGAGCGGCAGAAAGTTCGCGACCACAAATATTGTGCTGATCAGCGATCAACCACCGTCGAAAAACGCGGGTTTGTCCGAAACCCTCTCAATGCAAGGTTATTGCGTCACGGGACGGTTCAGCTTGCCTCAGCTTGGCTTCACTCCCGTCCGTCGAAAGCAGCTCACGGCCCGGGTAATTGACTACATTCGCAACTGTGAGCTTGACCAGGTGGTGGTGGAAGCTGACCCGGAACGATGGCCGGAACTGCGAGCCTTCGTTGCCGATTTGCGAGTGTTGCCGTTTCCGATCATGTTCGTGCCCGTCGGCACGATTTCCGAGCTGCTGCGACATCCCACGCGGAGACTTGGAAGTGCCATTTGCGTAGAGCTTCAGCGTGGTCCCCTTACCCCGCTGGAATACGCGATTAAGCGGCTGATCGATCTTATCGGCGCGGGCTTCGCCTTGGCGATACTTGCCCCGCTGCTTGCTCTGGCGGCGGTCGCGATCAAGCTGGATTCTCCCGGTCCTATACTCTTTCGGCAGCAACGCTGCGGCTTCAACGGCCGGGTCTTCCTGATCCGCAAATTTCGGACGATGCATGTGCTCGAGGATGGCCCCGTTGTCCCGCAGGCCAATCGCGCCGACCGACGCGTCACCCGCGTCGGCAAATGGTTGCGCCGGACAAGCTTCGATGAGCTACCACAATTGCTGAATATTCTCGATGGCAGCATGTCGTTGATAGGTCCGCGCCCGCACGCTTTGGCTCACGACGGAGAATTTGACAAGCTCGTGCGGAGTTACGCTCTTCGCCGCAGGGTCAAGCCAGGACTGACCGGGTGGGCCCAAGTCCATGGCTGCCGCGGTCCAACGCCCACGGCAGTCATGGTCGAAACACGTATACAATACGATCTCTGGTACATCGACAACTGGAGCCTTCGGCTTGATCTCGCAATCATGCTGCGAACGCCCGTGGAGGTGCTGCGGGGGCGCAATGCCTACTAGCAGCCCGGCCCACCAGGCTGCGCCGCCGAGCATATCCCGATCATTCTGTTGGCAGGACCGGAATCTATCAGGCCCGCTGACGAACCTTCGACCCAGTCTCCCCGATGCGAAACTCCTCAATCCGTTTGCCGGACTTCATCGCGGCAACCAGCCACCGTGGACGCTTGCCACGTCCTGACCAGGTCTCGGCGGTCTGAGGGTTCCGATATTTCGGCAGCACGCGCGGATATTTACGCCGCGGCTTCTCGGTAAGAGACAGGCTTGTCGAACCCAGGTCCGCCAAAACAGTCGTTCCGCCCCCGAGAGCGGCAAGGCGCTTTTCCAATTCGTGTTTTTCCGCCTTGATCCGATCGGACAGGATCCCGCTGATTTCTTCATGCAGCGACCAGAGATCGTCAAGCGACATGGACTCAAACTCGAGTTTTTTTGCTGACATATTATACCTAGTAGTTGCGCCAACTGACAATGCTTCCATCGACATTAATCAAGCCGGGAGTCCGGATTTTCCAAAAAAAATAGATGGAACCCTGCAAAAACTAGCGCCTCACATAACTGGGTCGCGCTTACTAATCAAGCTGAAAAAAAAAGCAATCCGCATATTTAACTGCGGAAAGGTGCCCACGTTGCAAGCTTGAGACGCAACTGCGGAACCCGCTCCCGCGACGGTTGCGCATCGAAAGGTGAGATTAAGCGAGTCGCGGGAATAACCTGCCGCGTTGCAGTCTCGACGCGGATGCACCGTGTGTGGATCCGCCCTTCACTGTCGAGATACCCTCGTTGTCCCTCGGCCGTCCAATAACCGCAACCGGGAGCGTATCACCTCCATATCCCCTAGCGCACGCCGGCGGAGCACAATTTGGGGCTTCAGGCCTGGATGTCCAACGAAGCAGCCGAGGGCAGGAACGGGCATATCGTATCTTGAAGGCGCTAAAGTGGGTACTCGATCAATTCAATCCACTATGCCACCTCTTGGCCGGCAATAGCCATTCCTTCACGTAAAAAAACATCGCAATAATTATTAAATCAAATATAATAATTTTAATTCCCGAATCAATTTCAACGCTGACTTCAGTCAATCATGGAGGGAGGATGGTGGATGAATGACTGATCAATCGAACGGTGACGAGAAAGCCATGCGGAGGCAGGATCTCGAAGCCATGGACTTTGAGGAACTTTGGCTCCTACATGAGGAGCTTACGAAGATTCTTGCTGAAAAGATCACGGCCGAAAAGCGGGAATTGGAAAAACGACTCTCGCAGCTGAACCAGCCGGACCAATTCAGTGACGCTGAAAGCGGTACGGCCGAAACCGGAACTGGCAAGACGCCGCCGCGCCGCAAGTATCCGAAGGTCTTGCCAAAATACTGCAACCCGTTCCAGCCGACCGAGACCTGGTCAGGACGTGGTAAACAGCCTCGTTGGCTGGTTGCCGCCCTCCAATCCGGCCACACGCTCGAAGAGTTCAAAATCCTCGAGAACGGCAAGCCCTCTGATCGGAATGTCCGTGGTAAGGAGCATTCCTAGCCCTGCAATCGCTGCCGGAGCGCTCCCGCCGGTCTAGAAGCCGACGCAGCTGCTGCCGCGCTAGACCTTCCCCACACGAACTGCGACGGCGGCCTTCAACAGAAAATGCAAGGTGTCCGCCTTTGGGATCGACCACAGCGAACGGCGTGCGTTATGCGCATAATCAACGGACGATTCTCGCCGATAGTTTCTGAGATCCAGGACAGTCATCGCGAGGAACGGTAAGCGTGAGCCCGGAAAGCGCGCCTGCATCACTTGGCGAATGAAGTGCAGACGCGGAATCAGTCTGGAGCGCAGCGTGTGGGGGATTTCGACTCCAAGCAACTCAGCGAGGGCAACCAGCTGGGTTTCGACCGCGTTTCTCATGAGTTTGCCCGAAATATGGGAGGTCAATTCCTGCCAGTCGAGACCCCCGATGGAACTATTCAAATCGCGCAATTCGACCAAATGCCGAAGATCTAGGTCGCCGAGCCAATAGCCATAGTCTTGAAATTGATCGTGGATGATCAACATGAGCGCCCGGTACGTGGGCGTCGGAATGAGCACCGTTCCCCGCCCAAGCCCCGCAGGAATGCAATGGCTCAGAACGGGATCGCGGTAGAAGTGGCCGGGGCCTGGAGCTGCAAGCTGCAGATCGATGGCCCCGACGTCGATTGATCGGATCAACTCGACGAACCATCTCCGACTTTCGCGCGGAGCTTGATCATGTATCTCATAGCCAATTGCGCGAAGAGCTGCAATTGCTCTTTCACCTTCGCCCGGCAAAACCATGATATCCAGATCGGACATCAGCCGAACACCTCGCCGCTCGTTGGGCGTAACAGCTAGTGTAGCCGCCCCCTTAAGCAACACGGGCGTAACTCCGCGCTCATTCATCGCAACGACGGCTTCCTTCAATTGGTCCGCCAACCGCTCGTTGCGTTGAACGTTTCGACCATGGATCTGGCGTACATACGCGCAGACGTCCTCAGGCAACATCGCTTCATATTCATCAACGAAGTCGATGAGCGCGGGCGTCGTCAGCGTTTGGTTCGCAAGGCCGACCACGGACATCCAATCCACGTCGGCTGGCGGCGCGCCTCGCAAGCAGCGGCAGAGGCTCATCAGTGCTGAACTATACTTTCCCATTGCACATATCCACCAACAGCTCACGAGCTTTTACCGCCTCGCAGTAGGTAAGCAGATGCGATCGGGCACCAGAAACGATCCCCTTCAATGCGAGAAAGCCGGCCTGCGAGAGCCGCCCGTCGGCGCCGAATGCGCTTCCAATGAGCCGCTTCATCGAATCGAGCGGATCCACCTCGGTTAGCGCCGGCGAACCGTTCGCGACCCTGTTCAAAAAAATGATCCATCTGACAGGGAGACTTCCGTTATGCACATTCGAAACCGGCAAATACCGCACCAGGACGCCGTCGGCCCGGCGATGGGTGATACCGTTCCAACTGCTTTGCAATGCCGACGACCCGTCCCACGATCCTTCCTTCAGGGTGAGGGCAAACGGGATTCCACAGGCCGTGCCATCACTGTCGATCAACGCAATATCATCGCCGGAATACTGAAATCCCGCGTCGACCGACTGTAGTGCGAGTGTCGACTTGCCGGCTCCCGCTTCGCCGCACAAGAGCAATCCAGCTCCGTTCTTCGCAAGAGACGCAGCATGGAGGGCGAAGACCCATCGATCACTTCGGATAAGTCGGTCGGTGAGAAAAGCTTTGATTATCGGTGCAAACGCCTCGACCCCGCACCGATGGATACCGGCATCAATTCCGCCGAAGAGCACTTGATCCTCCAGCATCATGGCTTCGACCGCGATATCGCCTTGAGCGTCCACATTGTCCACAGCACAGAACAGCGAAACCAACCGCTGCAAGAGCGCACGATTTTCAGTCCGGACACTGATGCGGTGCCGCCCCAACATCGCCGAGAGAGCGCAATTGGTCGACATCGGCCGATCGACGTCCAGCAACCCCCGGTCGATCCAAGCGCTTATGGCCTCCCGCACGAACTGGCGCGCTACGGGCTCAGCAACATCGAGCGTGCCCAGCTCGTGATACACGGCTGCCAAAGACGCTCCTTGCGCCAATCTGCACCAGATAAAGCCGCCGAGTTGGTCCAGCTGATAGATCTTCTGTCCTGTCTCACTGAACAGCACCGGTCGGCCATTGAACAGCGCGAAGACTGCATTGGCCGCCGGTTTAAGCGCCACCTCTGAGGAAGATTTTTCCAACACGGCTTCAACCGACCTCTTCGTCATATCGAGTCAGAAGTGAGGAGCCCCGCGTTACACTACTCACAGCGCTTGATCGCACGGACCGCGACCTCAGCTTGGAGGTGTTGCGATGCGGTGCGGGCCTGGTGTTCCGCGCGGGGAACCATCACTCCCGGCGCCTCGTCCGGATCGAAGATGCAGCCTTCCGATCAGACGGCCAGCCGATTGCTTTCATCTCTGCCAAATGCAGGAAAATCCAACATATCATCAGGAACTCTTGGCCACCCCAAGCGATGAGCATCGAGTAGATACCGGTAGACTTCCAGACTCGCGCTCCGCTCCCTTAGAACGCGTTCCATCTCACCGATATTTATGAGTTGCTCGCGCATTTTGGCCAGGTGCTGCGAAACGGGTGTGGAAATGCGTTTGCTGTAAATTGATTGATGCATTTTTCTCTCCCAACCAAACGAATTTAGGCGAAATAGCTTACGTCATCGGCGCGATTTAACAACGGCATTTTCATTTAAAACGAACAAAAAATTTCGCTTTTCGAGCTGAACCAAGAGCGCTCCCTTCAAGACAAAAATGCACGCGAAAAATGACAAACAGGAACTCACGTTACACCGGCACTCAATCGGGCCGCTTCGATAAGCACGCGGCAAAAGGTAGATCGCGATATAAAAATATGACTTACCATTTTAACATTATTTATATACTCGAATATCGGTCCCGCGGAAGGGGGGTGAGCTTGTGATCAAGTCGGCCGAGACGTCTGTCAGGTGCCCCGTCAGGGTTTCCGGGTCCGGCAAGGTACCCCCATTCCAGACGGCTCCTCTGGACAGCCCGGAGACATTCAGCTGCGAGGCACCACAGACGAGCTGCTTCAAGACTGCAGCCTTCAGGAGCACGCTCGAGCGCCGGGCCCGGCCAATCGGGCGAGGCGCTTCAGTGCAGCGCCCCAAGCATCGACCCTCACACTGCAGCTGATTTCTTCCTTTCATTCACCAATGAGCAATGTCCAGGGATGATCCAAATGGGTATGGTTATGGTCAAATGTCCCCAAACCGATCGCGTCATTCCCACTGGTATTACATCGGATCGTGAGACATTTCTGCGAAGTGCGGTATTTTTCGGCAACACGCATTGTCCGGTCTGTCGTGCCAATCACAATTGGTTCGCTCGCGAGGCTTGGGTCGAGGAGCCAGTTGCTCCGTCTGGGGAAATGTTCGGTGCAGCGCGGTCGTGCTGACCGTCCAATCCCATCGGTGAGCATGTTGAGCCGATCAACGGCAGCTTGGCACAAGCGGTGCTTTGCAAGGTCGAGCAGCCCGTGCCTGATCGCGCAATTGCTGCAGGCGCGGAGCGAATGCGATCGAAGGCTGATGAGCCGAGGCTCACCAGCCGCTCGTCTAGGAAAGTTTCGCCACGCAACGCGGCTAAGCCAAACGGGGATTGACGATGATGTACCCTTTGAGGGAACGCGCGTGGATTCTCGTTGCGTGCCCGCCTGAGTTTGCATCGTACGCCATCCAAACGTCACCAGCCACGTGCCGCTCCAAGACGAAGACGTGCCCACGTCGCGCGGCAACCATTCCCGGTGCTGGCGCGGAACGGGGAAAACGCAGCCAATTGGCCGCGAGGTTCAATTCGGACACGATGCGACCAAACACGCGTATAGCCGCGCCACACCCACAAAATGATCGGGGGCAACCAGCCGGCCGACCACCGACGATCCTGGTCTCAGACATATCTGAACTGGCGACGGACATACGAAGACTTCGTCCGCCGTATCGCTGCTGATGCCGGGCTGGTCCGATCAATCTCTTGGTATGCCCAGAGTATGAAAAATCGCAAGGCATACTCACATTGCATTCGGGCGGTGGAGCGGCGCTCAGAGAGCGCGCTTCCGAAGAAATAGAGGTCGCCAACACGAAGCTGACGCAATTACTATTCGGTTGAACATGCAGGACTCCAGGTTATGGGCCTGCCCCGACGCAGAAAGGGCGTTGCATTCTGTCGAAATTAGTCACGGTTTCTCAAATTAAATAACCAATGGCGAGGCAATAAGTCGTTCTGCTCCCAGCGTCGGCTTATGCCCGATCATAAAGGTAATCGACACCTGCTGTATCCTAAATCTTCCACCGCTGACGCGAGTGCGAATATGTTCGATCGGGAATCAGGATCCGCTTTGTCGTCTCGTTAAGTGCATTGGCAGGTCTTGGCCAGTCTCGAAAGCGATTTGGCTCTGCACCATCGCTTGCGTTTCATGGGCGCGAAGGCTGCTGTCATGCATCGAACGGCCTTCGCATCAGCCGCGGTCCATCTCGGGGTGCCTGGCCGCGGTGCAAGCATCAGTTAAATTAGCTGCGAACTTGGTATCTCTCTACGATAATGGCGCATTGTTGGGACAATCGTCGAATCGTCGCCTATCCTCGGTTCCGCGTTGGATTTTGTTCGGCGAACGAAGACTTTCGGTGCATGTATTCTTAAGTCTTGGGATGAAAGGTAAATTCGGGGCTTGCTCAAGCCGCCTATCGAGGGTGACACCAGATGCGCTGGTCAGCGAACGCATCGACATGCAAACACCCTGCTTAGCGAAGCGATATTATCATTAGAGAAGTTGGTATATATATCTATCTTGAGCTGTCGCGCCGTACGACCTCTTCTCGGTTGGGACTTCGGGCGACGGCTCGGCAACAACCAGTCCCTTGTCGCTTGGGCTCCGCTATCGGAATCACAATCTAGTGGCCGTAGCCTGACTGAACCACTTCAAAGGCAATCCGAGGAGATAACTTCGCTTCTTCAACTCATCTTCGGTTCTATTCAGTGTTTTGGCGATTGACCTTGATTGATGTCTGGGAACTTACCAATTTTCGGAAGAGCTCGTCTTCCTGACTCGTCCAGCGATTAGCGGCAACGTTCATCTCGGATCCTCAAGACCCCCGGCAACTGGATAAAGCGCCTTCTGCGTCTGGGCCGGAGGGGGCATCGGCGTCGTTTCTTCCAGAGCGCATTGGCTTTCCAGCCAACCAATATAATATATTTTACCTAAATTCAATCTATTGCGGTTAACTAATTAAATAATAGAAATATGTCTCCGGCCATCCGGTCTACACTCACCCTTCGGCCGCTCTTTCGGCCGGATGACCTTGCCGGCGCGCTTCTGCTTGATGAGGTCGATCAGGGCGGATTCGTAATGGTCCTCGAACTTCTCGGGATCGAAGCATCCGGCCTTCTGGTTCACTATGTGCCTGGCGGGGTCGAGCATAGGCTTTGTTAGAATGCTTATTAGTGCGCGACGATAACTGCCACCCATCGATACCAGCAAGAGCGGCGCGGCGTCCAAAGCCCGCTCCTATCAGATGCTTCCGCTAATCGTCTCAGGTCGGCGTTTTGCACGAGAAGGCTGAGAGAACGGCGCGACCTCCTTGTTCTCGACCCAAGGGATAAGGTTGGTAGAATGCGGTTTGAGATGGCCAATGATCACTTCGAGCTTCATCATGAACTCGAACAAGGTCTCGAGTTCATGCGGTTCGCAGTAGCGCTCACTGGTTTCGCTGTCACCGCCGTGCCCCAGGAGATCAGCACGATCCTCCTTCGTCAGCCGTTCCTTCTTCAGTTGCGCGCCAAACAGATGCCGCACAGCATGAGCGCCGAGCCCATCCTCCGTGATTCGGCAGCGATGAGAATGGGCTTGAACTGCTTGTAAAGCGATTGCCTAGCGGCGAACGGCTGCTGGGAGAGTACAGGTCCGGGAGGAGCAGCTTGTATCCGAGCGCTTTGATCTTCCTGACGCAATCGAGGAAGCCCAATCGGGTCAGCTCGGGATGGATGGGAATGTTGCGCTTGGACTGTGCGTTCTTGATGCGCCGCTGATCGTTCGCGGCAATGTGAATGTACGGTCGGCAATCTTCGCGATCGAAGATGATGTCGTCCATCGTCGCGCCGCAAAGCTCCTCGCGCCTCGCCCACGAGATTCAGATCGTGAATGTACTGATCCTGGACCATGAACTTGACGAACAGGTTCGAGATACTCTTGGCCTGCCGCTGCGTCTTCTCGTCCCAGTGATCGTCGGCGGCGTTCTGCTGGATAAGGCCATCCGCGAATCGCAAGAAGTCGGCCATCGGAACAAATTGCGGGATCGCAGAGGCGCCCGCCGTCGTTGGATCGCTCGGAACGATCCACCGCGATACCCGTGATCGTCGAGGGAGGCTTCGGTGGATCGTTCTTGGCTAGGAGCAAGCGATCCACCAGACCGTTGTCTTCGATCCTCGTGCCGCCATAGCGCCGGTCGGACTCGGCCAGCGCGAGCTTCATTCCCCGGAGATACGATCCCTGGGCCATGGCGATATTCATAGCCGTCGGCACAGCTTCGACGCTCTCGATCATGGTCCGAAGAATGTGATGCTTGGTCGGGATCAACTTGTTGGCGCGGAACATGGCGAGGTGGTGCTGTACCGCCTCGATGCCAGCTTCGGACAACCCGTCCTCGGCCATGCGCCTGCGATCCTCGGCTCGGACGACCGCGGCGACGCCCTGGGCGTCTAGCAGCGCGTAGGCCCAGTATGCCCTCCTGTCGTCAACCTGGTGCCTGCGCGGGGTCGAAGTCCCGGTGCGCTCTTGGCGGCGAGGGCCACCCGATCGAGCTTAGCCACGTGGCCGTGAATGACGGCGGGGAGCATTGTCTCGATTGAGACGGCGCCAGATGCAGGTCGGCGCCATCGGCAAGCATCCACGGCGTCACCAATAGTAGACGGCTTGGCGGCGAAGGATGTGGAAAGCCATTTTCGAGCGACGCCCGTGCAGCAGTGATGTGTCGCAGAGCTGTGCAGCAGCTCCCCAGCCAGGCCGGTTCGTCAGCAATTTCAGGGGAAGCGGAGCTTCTGGCTGGGGCGGGAGGGATCGAACCTCCGTATGGCGGAATCAAAATCCGCTGCCTTACCGCTTGGCTACGCCCCAACGACCCGGACGGGATGGCGACGCCGGCCGCCGCAGATTCCCTCCGGTCGCAGCCGGTCTATAGGGAGCAGCGCGGCATTTCAACCGCCTGGAGGGGCAAAATACCGCTGGTGCCCGGGATCGGCCGCGCCACGCCCGATATCGAGCCGGGCTTGGGATCACAGGCCCTGCGGCGAGGCAGCCTTCCGCCCATTGAGACCTCCGCCATTTCATGGGAATACGGCGCCAATATCCGTCCACGGGAGTGAGCCATGACCTACCGCGCGCCGATCTCTGACATGCTGCTGTCGCTCAATCACGGCGCCGGCCTCAAGGCCGCCGTGGAGGCCGGTCATTACGGCGATTTCGACGCGGATATTGCCGCGGCCGTGCTGGAGGAAGCCGGCAAGTTCGCAACCGACGTGCTGGCGCCGCTCAACAAGGTCGGCGACGAGCACGGCATCAAGCTCAGCGACGGCAAGGTGACGACGGCCCCGGGCTGGCCGGACGCCTACAAGCGCTGGACCGAGGGCGGCTGGAACGCGGTCTCGGGTCCCGAGGATTTCGGCGGCCAGGGCCTGCCGATCGCGATCAACGCCGCCTGCACGGAGATCTGGAGCGCCGCGAACGTCGCCTTCGGCCTCTGTCCGCTGCTGACGGCCTCGGCGATCGAGGCGCTGGACGCGCATGGCAGCGACGAGCTGAAGAAGATCTATCTCGAAAAGCTCGTCTCCGGCGAATGGACCGGCACGATGCAGCTCACCGAGCCGCAGGCCGGCTCCGACGTCGGCGCGCTGCGCACCCGCGCCGAGAAGCAGGCCGACGGCACCTATCGCATCAAGGGGACGAAGATCTTCATCACCTATGGCGAGCACGACATGACCGACAACATCGTGCATTTCGTGCTGGCACGCCTGCCCGACGCGCCCGCCGGCACCAAGGGCATCTCGCTGTTCCTCGTGCCGAAGTTCATGGTCAATGCAGACGGCTCGCTGGGGCAGCGCAACGACATCTTCGCCTCAGGCGTCGAGCACAAGCTCGGCATGCATGCCTCCCCCACCTGCACCATGACCATGGGCGATCATGGCGGCGCCATCGGCTTCCTGATCGGCGAAGAGAACCAGGGCATGCGCTGCATGTTCACCATGATGAACCAGGCCCGCCTCGGCGTCGGCCTGGAGGGCGTCGGCGTCGCCGATCGCGCCTATCAGCAGGCCTTGTCGTATGCGCAGGAGCGCAAGCAGGGCCGTGCGGTCGGCAAGAAAGGCGACGGCTCGGACGCGATCTTCGTGCATCCCGACGTCAAGCGCATGCTGATGCGGATGCGGGCGCAGACGGCGGCCGCGCGCACGATCTGCTATGCGACCGCCGTCGCGCTCGACGTCTCGACGCGCGCCAGGGACCCGAAGGTGCGCGCTGACGCAGCCGCGCGCGCGGCGCTGCTGACGCCGATGGCCAAGGGATATTCCACCGACATCGGCAACGAGGTCGCCTATCTCGGCGTGCAGGTGCATGGCGGCATGGGCTTCATCGAGGAGACCGGTGCGGCCCAGCATTATCGCGATGCCCGCATCACCGCGATCTACGAAGGCACCAACGGCATCCAGGCGATCGACCTCGTCACGCGCAAGCTCGCGGCCAATGGCGGCGCGTCGGTGTGGGCGCTGCTCGACGAGCTCACGGCGACGGTCAAGAAAGTCGAAGCCTCCAACGATCCGGCTTTCGGCACCACGGGCGTCAAGCTGCGCGAAGCGCTGGAGGCCTTGACGCGAACCAGCAAGTGGCTGCTGGAGCGCGTGACGTCCGCGCCGAACGAGGCGCTTGCGGGTGCGACGCCGTACCTACAGCAGTTCGGCTCCACGCTCGGCGGCTGCCTGCTCGCCTCCGAGGCGCTCGCCGCCAAGGCCGACGGCAACACGGACGCCGCGCGCTACGTCTCGCTGGCACGCTTCTTCGCCGAGAACATCAGTGTGCAGGCCGGCGCGCTCGAGCGCACCGTGACCGAGAGCGCGGAGTCGGTCGCGGCGGCCGATGCGGTGTTGCTGGGGTGAGTTGAGCGGACCGCCAGCCGGAAACTCGCTGTCCTCCCGGCCTAGTGTGCAATTGCGCACGGGGGCCGGGACGACATCGAGATTGTTGCGCGCGCTCCAGCCTCTCTCAGCTGATCGACACACCTTCGCGCGAGCGCTCCGCCCTTCTCCCAGGCCGCCACAGCACGATTCCCGCCGCCACCAGGTCCAGCAAGACGCACATCGCGAAAGCCGTGGTGTAATTGCCCGTCAAGCTCTGCACGAGCCCGACGATGCCGGGACCAAAGGCGCTGACGAGTCCGCTGATCGAGGTGCCCAATCCCATTGCGGCGGCGAAGGCGCCTGCGCCGATCTCGCGCTGGATGATCAAGGGCGGAAACGTGATCATGTTGCCGATCGAGAAGCCGTAGACGGCGCAGCACACCAGCAGCACCGTCGGACTCTCGCTCTGCACGAGAACGAACAGCGCGGCCGCCTGGCTCGTCATCGACGCCGCACAGGCGAGCCTGGGATCGAGCCGGTCGACGAACAGGCCGAGCGACAGGCGGCCGACCACCGCCATCCCCGCCATGATGGTGACCGCGAACCCTGCGGCGGAGCGCCCGATCAGCGGCTCGAGAAAGCTCACCTGGTGAACGATGAACCCCATCTGCGCCAGAACCGCGATCGCGATCGGCAGCACCATGGTCCAGAACGCCGCGTTGGCGAGCAGCGTCTTGCGGGAATGGCTTGGCGCGGGCGCGCTGCCGCCGGAGGGGCGTCCGACCGATGCCGGCGACATCCCGCCGGGCCAGCCCATGAAGATCACGACGACAGGCAGCACCAGCACTATCATCGCGGTAGTGGTCGCAAGCATGGCGGCGCGAAAGCCGATGCTGCCGGTCAGCGACAGCAGCAGCGGAACGAGGATGATGCCGCCGCAGGTCGCGCCGTTGAAGGCGAGGCTGAGCGCGAGCCCGCGCCGGCGCTCGAACCAGGAGTTCAGCACCGTCGCGATCACCACCGTGCCCATGCCGGTCCAGCCGACCGACATCAGCGCATAGGCGAGATACAGCTGCCAAGGCGTCTGCATCAGCGCCAGCAGCACCGTCGAGGCGCCGAGCGCCGCCAGGCCGCACAGGATCAGCGACCGCAAGCCGATTCGCGCGAGCAGATCGTCGGTGAAGATGACGAGGACGGAGGTCAGGAGGAACGAGAACGTGCTGGCCGCGGAGACCAGCGTGCCCGGCCAGCCATGGGCGCGCTGCAGCTCGGCGAGATAAACGCCCTGGCCGTACAGGCCGAAGCCGAACATGAAGAAGGCCATCAGGAAACAGGCCAGCACGACGCGCCAGCCGCGGTAGTGCAGCGAGGATTCGTCGACGCTGGCTGCAGCACTCATCAATCGGGCAACCGGCCAAATGGACCCACGCGGGATCGTGCACCACAACCATAGATTTTTCAAATGAAACATTGTAGCCATTTGTTGCGGCGCGTGGCCACGCGCCGGCCCTCCCGGAATTCAACGACGAAAAGGTTGAGCCCAGCACATTGGCACGCCTGCGGGATGATGTAGGCTGATGCTTGCAAGTCTCGCGAGAAGCGTCGCGGCGGGCGCAGGGGGTTCTCATGCCGAACGGCAACGTCGTCCTCACCGAGGAACGCGGAACGCGCGTGATCAACTTACGCCGGCCGGGCAAGAAGAACGCCATCACCCAGGACATGTATCGGGAAATGAGCCGCGCGATCGACACCGCGCAGAACAACCCCGACATCCGCTGTATGATCATCACCGGCGGCTCCGGCGTGTTCACCGCCGGCGACGACATCGACGATTTCTTGCACGCCGACACCGCCCGGCCCGAGACGCTGTCGGAGGGCGCCAAGTTTCTCTATTCGCTCGCCCTCAACGTCAAGCCGATCATCGCCGCCGTCGACGGCGCCTCGATCGGCATGGGCACGGTGATGCTGTTTCACTGCGACTACGTGCTGGCTTCGAACGCTGCGACCTTCTCCGCGCCCTACATCCATCTCGGGCTGGTGCCGGTCGGCGCCGCCAGCCTCCTGATGCCGAACACGATGGGATATCAGCGCGCCTTCGCGATGCTGGTGATGGGGCGGACTTTCTCCGCCGCGGAGGCGCACGCGGCAGGCTTCGTCAACACCGTGGTATCGCCGGGACATACCGAGGTCGAGGCGCGCAAGGTGGCGCGCGATATCTGCCGGCTGCCCGCCGAGGCGGTCGCAGCCTCCCGCAAATTGCTGCGCGCGCCGGCCGAAGAACTCACCCGCCGCATCGACCAGGAAGGCCATCTGTTCGGCGAGCGGCTGAAGTCGGACGAAGCGGTGGCGGCATTCAACGCGTTCGCGAGCCGGAAGAAGCGGTAGGGATGAGACAGTGAGAACCGTCTACGCGAGACCGGTCTCGTAGGGTGGGCAAAGGCGCATTTGCGCCGTGCCCACGACTTTGCTTCGATCACGGTCAGATGGTGGGCACGCTCCGCTTTGCCCACCCTACGATACTGCGCGTCGCCCCGGAATGACGGCGAGAACCTTCGTGAAATCTTCGCCTGGACCGACTAATCTGGTTCCATGCGATACGCCTTTCGATCGATCCTTGCCGCACTCGCGCTGACCTCAGCCCTCCCCGCCCCGGCCCAAACCGCCGCGCCGGTCGAGCTGCGCATCCTTGCCATCAACGATTTTCACGGCAATCTGCGCCCGCCGCCGGGCGGCATCCGCATCGCCGATCCCGAGGACGGAGCCAGGAAGGTGATGGTTGCCGCCGGCGGCGCCGAATACATGGCGACGCTGGTCAAGCAATTGCGCGAGGGACACAAGAACACGATCTTCGTCGCGGCCGGCGATCTGATCGGCGCGAGCCCGTTCCTGTCGGCGATGTTTCACGACGAGCCTTCCGTCGAAGCGCTTTCGCTGATGGGGCTTGCGATCAGCTCGGTCGGCAATCACGAATTCGACGAAGGCAAGACCGAACTGCTCAGGATGCAGAACGGCGGCTGTCATCCGGTCGACGGCTGCCAGGGGCCGCATCCGTTCACGGGCGCCAAATTCCATTATCTCGCAGCGTCCACCGTCGAGACCGCAACGGGCAACAGCGTGCTGCCGCCCTACGAGATCAGGGAATTCGACGGCATCCCCGTCGCCTTCATCGGGCTGACCTTGAAGGAGACCGCAGGCATCGTCTCGCCGTCGGGCATCGCCGGGCTCGAATTCCGCGACGAAGCCGCGACCGTGAACGCGCTGGTGCCGCAGCTGAAGGCGCGCGGCGTCGAGGCGATCGTGGTGCTGATCCACCAGGGCGGCGAGCCCGCCGGCGACTACAATGAATGCCCTGCCATTACCGGGCCGATCGTCGACATCGTCAAGAAATTCGACCGCGCCGTCGACGTCGTCGTCGGCGGCCACACCCACCGCGCCTACGTCTGCGACATCGACGGGCGGCTCGTCACCAGTGGCGACAAATACGGCACGCTGGTCACCGCGATCGATCTCAAGCTCGATCCTGTCACCCGCGACATCGTCAGCGCCAAAGCCGAGAACGTCATCGTCGCCAATGCCTCGCTGGCCAAGGACGCCGAGCAGACCGCGCTGATCGAGGCCTATGACAGGCTGTCGGCGCCGATCGCCAACCGGCCGGCCGGATCGGTGACGCAGACGCTGTCGCGCGTGCCGAACGAGGCCGGCGAAAGCGCGCTTGGCGACGTCATCGCGGACGCGCAGCTTGCCGCGACCAGGGCGGCCCAGGATGGCAGCGCTGTCATCGCGCTCACCAATCCCGGCGGCATCCGCACCGACATCGTCCCGAAGGAGAACGGCGCGATCACCTTCGGCGATGTTTTCGCCAGCCAGCCGTTCCGCAACCGCCTCGTGACGATGACGCTGACGGGCAGCCAGCTCAAGGACATGCTCGAGCAGCAATGGCTGGACCCGAAGCGACCGCGGATCCTCCAGGTGTCGAACGGGTTCAGCTATGCCTGGGATGCGTCGAAGCCATTCGGCGAGCGCGTGATGGCCGACAGGATGACGCTCAACGGCAGGCCGATCGAGCAGGCCAGCGGCTATCGTGTCACCCTCAACGATTACCTCGCGGTCGGCGGCGATGGTTTTACCGTCGCCAAACAAGGCACGGCGCCGCAATATGGCGGCTACGACGCGGACGCGCTGTTCGCGTTCTTCCGGGCGCACGGACCGATCGGCCTGCTGCCGCTGAGCCGCATCCTGCGCGTGAATTGATCCGGATCAAACGGGCCGGAACGGGACGACCCTTTGCCATTCCCGTTCAAGCGCATAGATTGGGTTTTGCATTGCGTTTTGGCGCCGGATGCGCCAAGCGACGTCGAAAGCCCGCATCCATGAGGCCGACCTGATGAGCACGCTTCTCCTTTCCCACAAGGCCTGCCTCGACCATGTCACGCCGCCGGGACACCCTGAAAGGCCGGATCGCCTGCGTGCGGTCGAGGAAGCGCTGTCGCATGAGCGCTTCCAGTTTCTGGTACGCGACCAGGCGCCGGAGGGCGATCTCGATCTCGTCACGCTGTGCCACAACGAGCACTACGTCACCGAGCTGCGCCACATCGCGCCGAGCAGCGGCCTCGTCTATATCGACGGCGACACCTCGATGTCGCCGGGCACATGGGAAGCGGTGATGCGCGGTGTCGGCGGCGCCGTGGCTGCCACCGAAGCAGTGATGAATGGCGAGCATCGCAATGCCTTCGTCGCGGTGCGCCCGCCCGGCCATCACGCCGAGATCGGCAAGCCGATGGGCTTCTGCTTCTTCGACAATGTCGCCATCGCCGCGCGCCATGCGCAGCGCAAATACGGCATCAAGCGCGCTGCCATCGTCGATTTCGACGTGCATCACGGCAACGGCACGCAGGACATCTTCTGGTCGGACCCGACCGTGATGTACTGCTCGACGCACCAGATGCCGCTGTTTCCGGGCACCGGTGCGACCGGCGAGCGCGGCGACCACGACACCATCGTCAACGCGCCGCTCGCCTCCGAGGATGGCGGGCCTGAATTCCGTTCCGCGTTCGAGAATCTGATCCTGCCACAGCTCGAAAAATTCAGCCCGGAGCTACTCGTCATCTCCGCCGGCTTCGATGCGCATTACCGCGATCCGCTGGCCTCGCTGAATTTGCGCGCGGAGGATTATGCCTGGGTGACGCGCAAGCTGATGGATCTCGCCGACAAGACCGCGGGGGGCCGCGTTGTTTCGGTGCTCGAGGGCGGCTATGACCTGCAAGGACTGAAAGAATCTGTTACGGCGCATGTCGGCGCCCTGATGGGCGCGTGACGCACCCGCCACATTACGCCCGCAAAACTCTGCTGTTTTGCAAGAGCAGCGAATCGGGCAATCGGAAACGGATATGGCCGAAAACACTCAAGTCGACGTCTCCAGGCTCACCTTCGAGCGCGCGATCGAGGAACTCGAGACGATCGTGAAGCGGCTCGAGGACGGCAAGGTGCCGCTCGAAGAATCCGTGACGATCTACGAGCGCGGCGAAGCGCTGAAGCGCCGCTGCGAGGAATTGCTGCGCCAGGCCGAAGCGCGCGTCGACAAGATCACCACCGATGCCAGCGGCCAAGCCACCGGCACTGCGCCGCTGGACGTGCAGTAAGGAAGACCAAGGCTTTCCCAACCAGCCTCTGGCTGGCCTCGCGAAACCTCATCACGAGCGCGTGGCCGCCCACATTGATTTCACGATCGCACGGCGTTATCCGCTGAAGAGCGCGGTTCCGTGCAGCCGGATCGATGTCATCCATTGCGGAGATCGGTCCCTCAGGACCAAAAAGGGTCTCATTCAGGCGAAAATCCTGCCGAGGAACCGGGCAAGGCGGGAACCCCTGGCCCCGGCCCTGGGTTAACCACTCTGGCCCGCCGGTTGCATCTGCATACCCCTAATCGGTCCTGCGGGTTGGCTTTGGCCCAAGCTTTGGTGTAAAGCTGCGCGGAGTGTGGCTTTTTGCAAGCCTTGCGTGGGCAGAGAATTCCGACGACAAGCGCTTCAAACTGCTAATGAAATTGGCTGGGACGGACGAAGCCGATCTAAGTGACAGGGATCACAGAGACTGAACCGGAGCGCACTTAAGCTTACCTAAGCTTGAAGACGGGGCCTTGCCCCATGCAGGTGGCTCCGACGGTTTGAGGACTCGCGCTGCGCCGATATTGTGCAAACCCATCGCGCACCGGAATGACCTTCCGGCGCTGACAAATTGGAAATCGCCGTGAACGCATATAGTAAAACGCCGCTTCTCGATACCATCCGGACGCCGGACGACCTGCGCAAGCTCAAGATCGAGCAGGTTCGCCAGGTCGCCGACGAGCTGCGGCAGGAGACCATCGATGCAGTCTCGGTGACCGGCGGCCATTTCGGCGCGGGCCTCGGCGTGGTCGAGCTCACCACCGCGATCCATTACGTCTTCGACACGCCGCGCGACCGGCTGATCTGGGACGTCGGCCATCAGGCCTATCCGCACAAGATCCTCACCGGCCGGCGCGACCGCATCCGTACGCTGCGTACCGGCGGCGGCCTGTCGGGCTTCACCAAACGCAGCGAGAGCGATTACGATCCGTTCGGCGCAGCGCACTCCTCGACCTCGATCTCCGCCGGCCTCGGCATGGCGGTGGCACGCGACCTCGCCGGCGGCAATAACAACGTTATCGCGGTCATCGGTGACGGCGCGATGTCGGCGGGCATGGCCTATGAAGCCATGAACAACGCCGGTGCGATGAACTCGCGCCTGATCGTCATCCTCAACGACAACGACATGTCGATCGCGCCGCCGGTCGGCGCCATGAGCGCCTATCTGTCGCGCCTTTACTCCGGCAAGACCTATCGCACGCTGCGAGAGGCCGCCAAGCAGATCAACCAGCGTCTGCCCAAGATCATCGCCAACCGCGCCAACCGCGTCGAGGAATATTCCCGCGGCTTCATGATGGACGGCGGCACGCTGTTCGAGGAACTCGGCTTCTATTACGTCGGCCCGATCGACGGCCACAATCTCGACCATCTGCTGCCCGTGCTGAAGAACGTGCGCGACATGGAGACCGGCCCGATCCTGGTCCACGTCGTGACGCAGAAGGGCAAGGGCTACGGCCCGGCGGAAGCATCCGCCGACAAGTACCACGCCGTGGTCAAGTTCGACGTCGCGACCGGCACGCAAGCCAAGTCCAAGCCGAACGCGCCGGCCTACCAGAACGTGTTCGGCCAGAGCCTCGTCAAGGAAGCGGAGAAGGACGACAAGATCGTCGCCATCACCGCGGCGATGCCGTCCGGCACCGGTGTCGACATCTTCAACAAGGCCTTCCCCGACCGCACGTTCGACGTCGGCATCGCGGAACAGCACGCGGTGACCTTCGCCGCGGGCCTTGCGACCGAGGGCTACAAGCCGTTCTGCGCGATCTACTCGACCTTCCTGCAGCGCGGCTATGACCAGATCGTGCATGACGTCGCGATCCAGAGCCTGCCCGTCCGCTTCGCCATCGACCGTGCCGGCCTCGTCGGCGCCGACGGCGCAACCCATGCCGGCTCGTTCGACAACGCCTACCTCGGCTGCCTTCCGAACATGGTGATCATGGCGGCGGCGGACGAAGCCGAGCTCGTGCACATGGTGGCGACCCAAGTCGCCATCAACGACCGTCCGAGCTCGCTGCGCTATCCGCGCGGCGAAGGCCGCGGCATCGAGATGCCGGAAGTCGGCATTCCGCTCGAGATCGGAAAGGGTCGCGTGGTCCGCCAGGGCAGCAAGATCGCCCTGCTTTCCTTCGGCACGCGCCTCGCCGAATGCGAGAAGGCGGCCGACGAACTCGCAGCCCACGGCCTGTCGACCACCATCGCCGATGCACGCTTCATGAAACCGCTGGATACCGAGCTGGTGCTCAAGCTTGCCCGCGACCACGATGTGCTGATCACGGTCGAGGAAGGCTCGGTCGGCGGCTTCGGCTCGCATGTCGCGCAGTACCTGACCGATCAGGGCGCGCTCGACACCGGCATGGTCAGGTTCCGCACGATGGTGCTGCCCGACGTGTTCCAGGACCACGACACCCCAGCCGCGATGTACGGCCGCGCCGGTCTCGACGCCAAGGGCATCGTCGCCAAGGTGTTCGAGGCGCTCGGCAAGGACGTCAAGGCCGAGACGGTCAAGCTGGCTTGATGGTGTGAGTCACCTCTCCCGCGTGCGGGAGAGGTCGCGCCGAAGGCGCGGGTGAGGGCTTTCTCCTCTTGGGGGTTCTCGCCCGCGGAGACACCCTCTCCCCATCCCTCTCCCGCAAGCGGGAGAGGGAGCAGAGCATGCGATGCGGCTCGCACCTCGACCCCATTTTTCGGCTTTGCTCCATGAAAATCTATCTGGCAGGCCCCGACGTGTTCCTGCCGGATGCGGTCGAGATCGGCCGGCAGAAGGTCGCGATCTGCGAGCGCTACGGGCTCACCGGCCTCTATCCCCTCGACAACGCGATCGACCTCACCGCGCCCGATGCCGCGCGGCAGATCTTCTGCGGCAACGAGGCGATGATGGATGCGGCCGACGCCATCATTGCCAACCTCACCCCGTTCCGCGGCGCCGGCGCCGATCCGGGCACGGTCTATGAGCTCGGCTACATGGCCGGGCGCCGCAAATTCTGCCTGGCCTATTCCAACGACGGCGCCAATTATGCCGACCGGGTCGGTCGTTTCGTGGACGTCAGATCCGAGGACGGACGGCTGGTCGACGCACAAGGACTGACGGTCGAGGATTTCGGCCTCGTCGACAACCTCATGATGATCCATGCGCTGGAGCTGCACGGCTGTCCATTGGTAACGCCGGCCGCGATGCCGATCGACCTCTGGCACGATCTGGCCGCGTTCGAGGCTTGCGTCCGGATGGCGGCCGCGCGATTGATCGCTACATAAGCGTTCGAACCCTTCTCCGGAGATCCGATGTCCCCTGCCCGCAAGCGCGCGGATGTTCTGCTGGTCGAGCGCGGCCTGTTCGAGAGCCGGGCGCGGGCGCGCGCGGCGATCGAGGCGGGTCTCGTTACCGCCGACGACAGGCAGGTGGCAAAGCCGTCGGAGACGATCGCCGAGGACGCGGTGATCCAGGCCGAGCCCGCGCACCCCTACGTCTCCCGCGGCGGCGTCAAGCTCGCCGGTGCGCTGGAGCGCTACCCGATCGAGATCGAGGACCATGTCTGCCTCGACGTCGGCGCCTCCACCGGCGGCTTCACCGAGGTGCTGCTGGCCAACGGCGCGAGCCTGGTGTTCGCCATCGATGTCGGCACCAGCCAGTTGCATCCCTCGCTGCGCGGCCATCCCAAGATCGTGTCGATGGAGGAGACCGACATCCGCAGCTATGAGGGCAAGCGGCTGCCGGCGCGGCCGGATGTCGTCGTCATCGACGTCAGCTTCATCTCGCTGAAGACCGTGTTGCCGGTGGCGCTGTCGCTGGCGGCAGCGCCGATGAGCCTGCTGGCGCTGATCAAGCCGCAATTCGAGGCTGACAGGAAGCACAACAAGAAGGGCATCGTCCGCGACGCCGCCGTGCACCGGGAGATCTGCGACGACATCGCAGCCTTTGCCGCTTCGCTCGGCTGCACCGACATCGAGGTGTTCCCTTCCTCGATTGCGGGCGGCGACGGCAATATCGAATTCTTCCTGGGCGCGCGTCGTGGTTGAGCGCCTGACCATCGACCACGTCGGCCATCGCGGCGACGGCGTCTGCCTTGACGCCGGCGAAGCAATCTACGTGCCCTATACGCTTGGCGGCGAGACCGTCGAGGTCGATCACGTCGTGGGCAATCATCCCGACCGGCGCAAGCTGCTCGCGGTCGACCTCGCAAGCCTAGAGCGGATCGAACCGTTCTGTCCGCATTTCGGCGTCTGCGGCGGCTGCGCCATCCAGCATTGGGCGGCCGAGCCGTATCACGCCTGGAAGCGCGGCATCGTGGTGGAAACGTTGGCGCAGGCCGGCATCGATTGCGAAGTCGCACCGCTGGTCGATGCCCACGGCGCCGGGCGCAGGCGCATCACGCTGCACGGCCGCTTCGGCACGCATGACGTCCTCAAGGTCGGTTTTGCGGCGGCAAGCTCGCACGACGTCATTCCGATCGATCGTTGCCCGATCCTCGATCCGGCGCTGAATGGCGCGCTCGATGCCGCCTGGGCACTGGCGGAGCCGCTGACGTCCAGGATGCCGGTGACCAAGCCGCTCGACATCCAGGTCACCGCCACCGCCAACGGCCTCGATGTCGACGTCCGCGGCTCCGGCCCGCTGCCGACGCCGCTCGTCACCGCGCTCTCGCGCGTCGCCGAGCAGCACCGCCTGGCGCGGCTGACGCGCCATGGCGAATTGGTGCTGCAACGCCTGGCGCCGACAATAAAGATGGGCCGCGCTGAGGTGACACTGCCGCCGGGCTCGTTCCTGCAGGCAACCGTCGCGGGCGAGGAGACGCTGGCCGCGCTCGTCGCGGAACGCATCGGCAAGGCCAAGGAGGTTCTCGATCTCTTCTGCGGCGTCGGGCCGTTCGCTCTGCGCCTCGCGGAGAAGGCGCGCGTCACGGCCTTCGACAACGACGCCGGCGCCATCGCAGCGCTGGCGAAAGCCGCACGCACGCCGGGCCTGAAGCCGATCAAGGCCGAGCCGCGCGATCTGTTCCGCCGCTCGCTGGTGCCGCCGGAGCTGCGCGATTTCGAGGCCGTGGTGTTCGACCCGCCGCGCCAGGGCGCGCAGGCGCAGGCGTTGAAGCTCGCCGCGAGCAAGGTACCGGTGGTGGTCGCGGTGTCCTGCAACGTCGCCACCTTTGCCCGCGACGCGCGGCTGCTGATCGATGGCGGCTACAAGATCGACAGCGTCGTTCCGGTCGACCAGTTCCGGCACACGCCGCATGTGGAGCTCGTCGCCAAGTTCACGCGGTAGAGCGAGGGTTCTCCAACCTTGAGGCTCGTCAATTGCTCCGTCTTCCACCAGCGCTAAAAGCGTCCTGCGCAATTCAACGTGGAGCGAACCTTCGTGGTTGACCGACGTCAATTCATCGCGGCAGCGCTAGGACTTTCTACTGCAGCCGTCGGTGGCCCAGCTGCAGCTGCGGCCATGACCTATGACGAAGCGGCAACGTCATCACGCGTCGCACTGCAGGCCGCGCCTCGGGATCGCGAGCTCGTGCGCTTTGCCACCCTCGCCGCCAACAGCCACAACACCCAGCCATGGATCTTCTCCGCTCGCGGCAACGAGATCGCGATCGCACCGGACTTCGCGCGCCGCTGTCCCGCCGTCGATCCGGACGATCATCACCTCTTCGTCAGTCTCGGCTGCGCCGCCGAAAACCTCGTCCTCGCCGCATCCACGCTGGGCTGGCGCGCCGATCCGGTCATCGATGGCGACCGGATCGTGATCACGCTCGAGCAGGCCCCGCCGGCCCCATCGGCGTTGGCGGCCGCAATTCCAGCCAGGCAATGCACCCGCGCCACGTTCGACGGAAGGCAGGCCGCGCCCGAGATCTTGCGCCAGCTCGAGAACGCCTGTCGCGAACCTGACGTCACGGCCATACTGATGACCGAGCGCGCCGCGATCGCCGGTGTCACCGACTATGTGCTCGAGGGCAACTCGGCACAAATGCGCGACAAGGCCTTCATGCGCGAGCTCGTGAGCTGGCTTCGCTTCAACGAGACCGAGGCGCTCGCGACCATGGACGGGTTGTTCTCTCCTGCGTCGGGAAATCCGTCCCTTCCGTCATGGCTGGCGCGGCCGCTGCTGAAGTTCTTCTTCACCGAGAGCGGAGAAAACAAGAAATATCGCGAACAGCTTGCCAGCTCCGCGGGCGTCGTCGTGCTCGCGGCAGATCGCAGCGACAAATCACACTGGATCGCGGTCGGCCGTGCCTGCCAGCGCTTCGGCTTGCAGGCGACCGCGCTGGGACTGAAATATTCCTTCGTCAACCAGCCGGTGGAGGTGGCGGCGCTGAGGCCGCAATTTGCGACCTCGCTCGGGCTCGGCGAGCGGCGCGCTGATATCGTGATGCGCTTCGGTTACGGCCCGGACCTGCCGAAGTCGCTGCGGCGTCCGCCGGAACTGGTGATGCGATCCTAACGCCGAAGGCCACTCAGGGCCGGCGACTCGCCGGGCAGCATGTTCGATCTGATATCGCTATCCATGCGGCCGGAATCCTGCTGGATGAAACCGGCTCCGAACGACAGGCTGAGGTTGGAGGTCGGCTTGAATTCGACACCGGCAAATGCGCTGGTGCCGGGTGCCGCGCCGGTCAACGGCGCAACCGAGCTGCCGATGCCATTGCCATATTTCAACGTGTCGAAACCGGCGAAGAATGTCACGGGCATGCCACCCATCGTCTTGGTGTTGTAGCCGAACTGCGTGCTGTCAAATGAGAGCGCACTGAAATTGCCGGCAAGTCCGTTCTGACCGAGGCCGGTCTGACTGAACCCGCTCCAATTGAGATTGCCGCGCTGGCTGCCGACGAAGAAGCCATTCGACCCGCTGCGCCAATCCGCACCGCCGGCATTGAAGCTGGCGAAATTACCGTCAGTATCGGAACTCTGGCCCGCGCCACCGCCGAGGCCGAAAGGCCCGCCGGGGATCCAATATTGCAGCGGCGCAACCTGCGCATAGGCGGGTGCTGCGGTCAGGCAAAGCACGGAAAGCAGAGTTGCAAGATGACGTGATGAGACGAGGCTGGGCATAGAAGGCTACCGTGAGGACTTTTGCGAATTATACGCCTCGAACATCCCCAATGCCAGCGGAGCCCCCCCGCCAACGTCGCAGCCGCAGCTTGGCGATCGATCCGTGTTAGCGGCTTCGAACAGGCCTGCACGATTCTGAGAGAGGCGACCGACAGTTAAAGCCACCGGCGCAATCCGGCGCACCGCGGCCGTGAAAGCTATGCCGTCTTGTCGACGGTGGACGACGTGTCGGCCGGCGGATATTTCGTCACCGGCACCATGAAGGATTTGGTGCCGACCTGATAGATGACCTTGCCGTTCTGCCCGTCATCGGTCGCGATCTGCGTCTGCCCGAACATGATGACGTTCTTGTAGACGTAGCCGGTGCCCTGGCGCGTGATGCCGTCGGTGGTGACGCTGACCTGCGCTTCCTTGCCATTGACCGCGAGCACCTTGAAGCTCGCGCTCTTGCCGTTGTCGCTGGAATAACCGCCCCAGCTTCCCATGAGACGGCTGTCGGAAGCCGGTGGGGCTTGCTTCTCGAGGTTCGCGGTCTGCTTGCCGGCGCCTCCGAAGGAGAACAGCATCACCATGTTCTTGCCGTCCTTGGTGCCGACCGTGACCCCGCCGAAGGTGATGAGCGTGCCCTGGACCTCGGCAAAGCCGCGCTCGGTATGCCCGTTATGGGTGTACTCGACCTGCGCCCGGGCACCGCGGATGTTCACGACCTTGAAGCCGACGGGCTGATTGCCGTTGCCCACCCAATTGCCCTTCCAATCGCCGACCAGCGCGCTCTGGTGGTACAGACGCTCGTTGGCGGGCGAAATCTGGTTGGTGCTCGATGAGATGACGGCCATTGGAGTGCTCGGTGACAGGTCTGACAAACCCGCTTTCGTTCGCCTCGGCAATATCAGGATGCTGGCTGGAAACGAACAGAAACCGACTGATTAGGGCCATGCACCGGTTAACGGGCCATTAACTCACGTGCCGGTTGGATGGACAAAAGGTCTCAGCCGGCAGCTTCAGCGCCCCCAGCGGTCCGACCAGATCTTCTCGCCGATCAGGCAGTTGGCGCGCGGTTCCTTGTCGGCGACGCGCATCACTGGACGGTCCGGCGTGCGGCCGGCGACCTCCATCAGCAGCTTGGTGCGGATCGCCTCCTTGAACTTGTCGCGGTCCTTGATCGTGATGACGAAGGAGCCGGGACCGCCGGTGACGCAATCCTCGTAGTAGAGATCGAGATTGTCGATATCCATGGTCGAATAGGACGGCTCCTTGACCATGATCGGCAGGCCGTTGATGACGATGCCCTTCTCCAGCGCGGCATCCCGCGCCACCGTGACCGGGCCGCCATTGTTGTTGGGGCCGTCGCCGGAAATGTCGATGACGCGGCGCAAGCCCCGATAGGGATCCTCGTCGAACAGCGGCATCGCGAACGTGATCGCGCCGGAGATCGAGGTGCGCGAGGCGCGCCGGATCGGCGTCTTCATGATCTCGGCGGCGACCGCATCCGCCGTCTCCGGACCGTCGACCAGCCGCCAGGGGATGATGATCTTCTGGTCGCTCGAGGCCGCCCACTCGAAATAGGTCACCGCGATCCGGCCGTTCGGGCCGAGCTTCAGCGCTTGAAGGAACTCCTTCGACTGGATCGCCTGCGCGTAGCCTTCGCGCTGGATCGCGAGTTCGTCCATGTCCATGGAGTAAGACACGTCGACGGCGAGGATCAGCTCGACGTCGACCGTCTGCGTGTCCCTGTCGGCCGCAAACCGCCGCGGCTCGTTCTTTGGCGGTTCGAATTTCGGTCCTGGTGCCGCGATGCCCGCGACGTCCCCTCCGGCAAACATGCCGGCCACCAGCACAGCCCCGATCGAGAACAGCAAGCGCATCGCAGTCTCCCGTCGTATGACGCGATGGTGACATGCAATCGCCGAGCCGCAAAGGGCGAAGATCGCTCACGCTTCACATTCGAGTTAAGGATTGGCGAGTTAAGGATTTGCGAGCCAAGAAGCTGCGGCTTAGGGATGTGCGCGCCTTGCGCAAAGCTGCCACCGTGTTGCCGCGCTCGCGCCGCCGGAACACGCCGGATCGCTCGCATCATTGGGCTCACGATGCGCGAAGCCGGAACGACGAACCGGGGACAGAGCGCTCGCCCACTTGTCCGAAGCGATTTCCGTGCTAGGTTGGCCGCACAGATGGGGATGGAGTCCCCCGATAACCGCCCGGCGGTCTTTGACCGTGATGGGCTGATGACTCCTGCTTGAGGAGGGGTGTTCTTTGCGCCTCTGCCTTCGGCGGGAGCATGGACAAACCCGCCAATGGCGGGTTTTTTGTTGTCTGGCGGCAAAGGACAGGAGAAGGCGAAGACGTGACGACGACACCGAATGCTGCACGCCGCGCGCTGCCCAGGGGGATCTGGGTGCTCGGCTTCGTCTCGATGCTGATGGACATCTCCTCCGAGATGATCCACGCGCTGCTGCCGGTCTATCTCGTCACCGTGCTCGGCGCTTCGACGCTCACCGTCGGCTTCATCGAGGGCATCGCGGAGGCGACGGCCTCGATCACCAAGATCTTTTCCGGCGCATTGTCCGACTGGCTCGGCAAGCGCAAGCTGCTCGCGGCGCTCGGCTATGGCCTCGCGGCCTTCACCAAGCCGCTATTCCCGCTTGCGCCCAGCATCGGATGGCTGGTGGCGGCGCGCTTCGTCGACCGCGTCGGCAAGGGCATTCGCGGCGCGCCGCGCGATGCGCTGATCGCCGATATCGCACCTCGCGGCCTGCGCGGGGCCAGCTTCGGCCTGCGGCAGTCGCTCGACACCATCGGCGCCTTCGTCGGACCGCTCGTGGCGATCGGCATGATGTGGTGGACCGCTGACAACTTTGCCGCGGTGTTCTGGGTGGCGGTGCTGCCGGCATTCCTGTCCTTTGGACTGATCGCGTTCGCGGTGAGCGAGCCGGATCCGGATCCGGGCCGGGAGCCTGCAGGGAATCCGCTCAATCTCGCCGCGATGCGGCAGCTCGGCGCGGTCTATTGGCGCGTCGTGGCCGTCGGAATCGTCTTCACCCTCGCGCGCTTCAGCGAGGCCTTTTTGATCCTGCGCGCACAGAACATCGGACTCAATGTGATGTGGGTGCCGGCGGTGCTGGTGCTGATGAACGTCGTCTATGCGCTGTCGGCCTATCCGGCCGGCGTGCTCTCGGACCGGATCAACCGGACCGGCCTGCTCGCGCTCGGGCTCGTGTTCCTCGCCGGGGCCGATCTCGCGCTGGCACTGCTGCCGAGCCTCGGCGGCCTCGCCCTCGGTGTCGTGCTGTGGGGGCTGCATATGGGACTGACGCAAGGATTGCTCTCGGCGCTCGTCGCCGACGCCGCGCCGCCCAGCCTGCGTGGCACCGCGTTCGGCTATTTCAACCTGTTCACCGGCCTTGCCTTGCTGGCCGCGAGTGTGATCGCCGGCGCGCTGTGGGACACCTATGGTCCGGCCGGCACATTCCTCGCAGGGCTCGGATTCGCATTGATCGCGCTCGTGGGTCTGCTCGCCGTCGGCAACGGCCTCGCTGCGGAGGACAAATGATGCAATTCGCAAACAGGGGAACGAGAGCTTGAACATTCAGTCCATTCTCGCCGTGGCCGCCGGCGGCGCCCTCGGCGCGGTCGTCCGCTATCTCGTCGCGATCGGCTCGGGCCGGGCGTTCGGCACGGATTTTCCATGGGGCACGCTGATCATCAACGTGACCGGATCGTTCCTGATCGGCACCTTCACCGCGCTATTCGCAACCAGATGGAACCTGCCGCAGGCCGCGCGGATTTTCCTGACCGTCGGAATTTGCGGTGGCTACACCACGTTCTCGACCTTCTCGCTGGATGCCTGGTACCTGATCGAGCGCGGCCAGACATGGGCATCCGCCGCCTACATGATCGCATCGGTCGTCTTGTCGGTCGGCGCCCTGATCGCCGCGCTCCATCTCGTTCGCGCCCTTCCCTAGCCGGGAGCAGGCGCGTTCGATGCATCGCTGCCAGTCACGACGGCATGACGGAAGCCATCCTGCCTTGGAGAGGCCCCTCATCCTGGAGTATGATGTGCCGGCTGCTCGCTCATCAGGGCGAGAGCGTTTTGGGATACGATGAGCGGCACCACCACAAAACCGAAGACACGGACCAGGACCAAGGTCGAACGGCCGAAGCTGCACAAGGTCATCCTGATCAACGACGACTACACGCCGCGCGAGTTCGTCACGATGATCCTGAAGGCCGAGTTCCGCATGACCGAGGATCAGGCCTACAAGGTGATGATCACGGCCCACAAGCTGGGCGCCTGCGTCGTCGCCGTGTTCACCAAGGACGTCGCCGAAACCAAGGCCACGCGCGCCACTGACGCGGCCCGCACCAAGGGCTATCCGCTGCTGTTCACGACCGAGCCGGAGGAATAACAGGCACGGTCTGTCCCCTTCGGGTCAATTTTAGCGATCGGCGCTACCGCAGGTTTAATCTCCTGTGTCACCACAACGCGATGACAGTCGCACTGCGCAAACAGCTCGCACTCGAGCGAGCCCGCCCCGAAACCTCGTTCGGTCCGTTCAAGCTGCTGCACGCTTTGCCCTGGCTGATCCTCGCGGCCGCCATGCGCGTGATCGCGTTCGGCGGCGGCGGCGTGGCGCTGCCGGCCATCATCGTTGCCGACATTTCGGTGCTGCTGGCCTTCTTTGCGACGGCACGACAATCGATCGAGGCGGCCGGCGGCCAATCCTCGCTCGGGACGCTGACAATGGGCGAGCAGTTCAAGCTCTCCTTCTCGATCCTGTGGCGGATCATGCTCGTGATGATCGCAGCGGCGCTCGGCGGCGCAACGATCGGCTACGGGGCTTCGTATCATCTGATGGCGGGCCTCGACGGCATGGCATTCGACCAGTTCACCCATCCCGGTCGATTCTGGAGCGCATGGATCGCCGCACTCGTGCTGCTCATGATCCTCCGCGCCGAGCGTGACGACGGCAGGGTCGCCTTGTTCGCCGCGATCGGCGAATTCGCACGGCGCGGGCTGTGGCTCGGCGCTGCCGTCATCGTGCTCGGCGCCGTCAACGTCGCCCTCGCCTATGGACAGGAAGCCGTGCGGATCGCGATCTGGAATTTCTGGCAGACCTCGTCGGCGACGCAGTTCACCAAGAACCTGATCTATTTCGTCTTCATCTTCAGTTTCGCGATGCTGCGGCTGTGGATCACCCTGACGATCCTGACGCTCGGACTGAGACAATCATATGTTCGCGCCGACTAGTTCCGGCGGCAGGAGCATGCGCTAGGCCATCACCACCGGCGTTTCCTCCGCGAGCCCATACACGCGCTGCGCCCTGGAAAATCCCGCGATCGGAAATTCACCGAGCTCGCGCCAGTCGTGTCGGCAGGCGTTCGCAAAGACTTCCGAGACCACGACGGTGCGGCCGAGCCTCCCTGCGATCTTCTCCAGCCGTGCCGCGAGATTGACGGCGGGTCCTATGCAGGTGAAGTCGAGACGGTTGCCGCCGCCGATATTGCCGTAGAGGATGTTGCCGACATGCAGCGCGACGCCGAAGCGGAAGCGCTCGACGGCGTCGCCGACCGGAAAGGCGAGCGCCTCGACGCTGGCGCGGGATTCGCGCGCGGCCTCCAGCACGCGCGCGCAGACATGTGCGGCATCGTCGACATATTCGTCGATCGGGAACACCGCCAGCAGTCCGTCGCCCATGAACTTCAGCACTTCGCCGCCACGGCTCCGGATCGCGGTGACCTGGCAGTCGAAATAATGATTGAGGATCTCGACCACGGTCTCGGGCGGCAGCCGGTCCGAAAGCGCGGTGAAGCCGCGCAGATCCGACAGCCAGATCGCGGCCTGCATGGTGTCGTTGTGGCCGCGGCGGATCTGGCCGCCGAGGATGCGCGCGCCGGCACGGTTGCCGACATAAGTGTCGAGCAGCACCTCGGCGGTGCGGCGCTGCGAGATGATCTCGATGATGCGCGCCAGAGGTTCGATGATCACGCGCAGTGCCGCGACCTGATCCGGATTGAAGCCTCCCGGCTGCCGCGTGCTCACGCTCATCGCATGACCGGTGCCGTCGAGAAAGCCAAGCGGCAGCGCAAGATAGTCGGTCGCGCCCTCGTTCCTGAGGTCGAGCAGAAGGGGAAAGCGCTCGGCATCAGGACCATTCGGATCGCCCCTCACCTCGACGGCGTTGTTGAACAGGATGCTCAGGGGGCTCGCCTGGAATTCCGGCGTGTTCTGAATGTCGAAATCGACCGAGCCTATCTGAATTTCGGGGGCGCCCCGGGTCCAGATGAAGTTGCGGCCAAAGACCTCCGGGTGCAGCGTTCGGATGAAAACGCCCACGCGCCAGAGCGGCAGTCCGGCCTCGACCATGCGCTCGCAACACTCGACCATCCAGGAGTCGGGGTTGTCGACAGGGTGCCGGGCCGAGATCAGCCAGTCGACGACATTCTGATGCGAAACGGTGGTCATCGGTGCATCGTGCCGGATTGCCGGCTGTATCGCCAGCGTCAAGATGCAGCGGTCAGCCGATTTGACCGCGGTGGCGCAGGAAATGATCTGCCAGCACGCAGGCCATCATGGCTTCGCCGACGGGGACGGCGCGGATGCCGACGCAGGGGTCGTGGCGGCCCTTGGTGAAGATCTCGGTGTCCGCACCTTTGCGATCGACGGTGAGACGCGGCTGCAGGATCGAGGAGGTCGGCTTCACCGCGAAGCGCACCACGATCGGCTGTCCCGTGGAGATGCCGCCCAGCACGCCGCCCGCATGGTTGGACAGGAAGCGCGTGCCGTCATTGCCGGTGCGCATCTCGTCGGCGTTCTCTTCGCCGGTCAACTCGGCGGCGCCGAAACCAGCGCCGATCTCGACGCCCTTCACCGCGTTAATGGTCATCATCGCGCCCGCCAGATCGGAATCGAGCTTGGCGTAGATCGGCGCACCAAGGCCGGCCGGCACGCCTTCGGCGACCACCTCGATCACCGCGCCGATCGAGGAGCCGCTCTTGCGGATGCCGTCGAGATAGGTCTCGAAGAACGCGGCCTTGTCCTTGTCCGGGCAGAAGAACGGATTCTTGGCGATCTCGTCCCAGTCCCACTTGCCGCGGTCGATCTTGTGCGGGCCGATCTGCACCAGTGCGCCGCGCACCCTGACGTCAGGCAGCACCTTTCGCGCGATCGCACCGGCGGCGACGCGCGTCGCCGTCTCGCGCGCCGAGGAGCGGCCGCCGCCGCGATAATCGCGCAGGCCATATTTGGCCTCATAGGTGAAGTCGGCGTGACCGGGCCGGAACTTGTCCTTGATCTCCGAATAGTCCTTCGAGCGCTGGTCGGTGTTCTCGATCAGGAGTCCGATCGGGGTGCCCGTCGTCACCTGCACGCCGGTCTCCGGATGCGCCATCACGCCGGAGAGAATCTTGACCTGATCCAGCTCCTGGCGCTGGGTGGTGAAGCGCGACTGGCCCGGCCGGCGGCGATCGAGATCGCCCTGGATGTCGGCCTCGGTGAGCGGGATCATGGGCGGACAGCCGTCGACCACGCAGCCGATCGCCACCCCATGGCTCTCGCCGAAGGTGGTGACGCGGAACATGTGGCCGAAGGTGTTGAAGGACATGCCGGACCGTCGCCTAGCGTTGAATGGCAACGCCTATGTTGAATTGCAACGTGACGTAACGCGATCTGGATGAAGGGTCAAATATCCCACCCCAGCCGTCATGGCCGGGCTTGTCCCGGCCATCCACGTTCTTAGGCGTCGCAGCCAAGACAGTCCGTGGATGCCCGGGACAAGCCCGGGCATGACGGTGGTCGGCGAGAGGGCTTAACTGAACTTCTCCAGCCGCCCCTCGCGGAACACGTAGACCGCGCCCTGCTCGATATAGAGTTCGGCAGCGCTGGCTGGCGTTTCCAGGCCGAGCGACACCATCAGGGCCCGGCAGGTCCCGCCATGGGCGACCGCGACGATGTCGGTCCGCAGCTGCTCGTACCAGGCGCGTACGCGAACCTGGACATCGGCATAGGTCTCCCCGCCGGCGGGGCCCACCGTCCATTTGTCCACGAGCCGCCTGGCATAGATTTCGGGATCAGCGGCCTCGCTCTCGGCCAGCGTCAGCCCTTCCCAGCTGCCGTACCCGATCTCGCGCAGCCGATCGTCCAGCGCATAGTCCGCCACCGGCAGATCGAGCCTGCCGCGGGCGAGCTCCATGGTTTGCCGCGCGCGGCCGAGCGGGCTCGACACGTAGGGCAACGCCGCCTTGTCACGGCCCTCGCGCTTGAACAGATCGCCCAATATGCCGCCGGCCTGCACGGCTTGGTTACGGCCGCGCGCGTTCAGCGGAATGTCCTTGGTGCCCTGGAGGCGTCCGAGTGCATTCCACTCGGTCTCGCCGTGACGAAGATAGTAGATCGTGGGCACGGGCATTCCGGATAAGGGCTAATCCTTGCCACCGAACGCAATGTCCGGCGCGTCAGGCCGCTTCATGCCGAGCACGTGATAGCCGGAATCGACATGATGCACCTCGCCGGTGACGCCGCGCGAGAGGTCGGAGAGGAGATACAACGCGCTGCCGCCGACGTCCTCGGTCGAGACGTTGCGTCGCAGCGGCGCGTTGGCCTCGTTCCACTTCAGGATATAGCGGAAGTCGCCGATGCCGGACGCCGCCAGCGTCTTGATCGGACCTGCCGAGATCGCATTGACGCGGATGTTCTTCTCGCCGAGGTCGGCGGCGAGATAGCGCACGCTGGCTTCGAGTGCCGCCTTGGCAACGCCCATCACGTTGTAGTGCGGCATCCACTTCTCGGCGCCGTAATAGCTGAGCGTGACCAGCGAGCCGCCGTCGGTCATCAGCTTCTCGGCGCGCTGCGCCACGGCCGTGAACGAGTAGCAGGAGATCAGCATCGACTTGGAGAAATTCTCCTGCGTGGTGTCGACATAACGGCCGTCGAGCTGCTCGCCATAGGCGATCGCATGCACCAGGAAGTCGATCTTGCCCCATTTCTCCTGCAGCACCGCGAACGCGGCATCGATGGTCGCGGCATCCGTGACGTCGCAATGGCCGAGCACGAGGCCGCCGATCTCGGCTGCAAGCGGCTCGACGCGCTTTTTCAGCGCATCGCCCTGATAGGTGAAGGCGAGCTCGGCGCCGGCGGCGTGGCATGCCTTGGCGATGCCCCAGGCGATCGAGCGGTTGTTGGCAACGCCGAGGACCACTCCGCGCTTGCCTTGCATCAGACCCGAATTCTGCGCCATTTTTGAACGTCCCGTCGAACTCTTGGTGAGGTCTGGAGGTACACCAGCCCTCCCCCGCGGTACAGCCCTAATACGCCGCGTTAACGCTGTTTCGAGCGCCGGAATAGTCGTTCCGTTCGGGTGTTATGATCGTTGAGGCGCTCGCGCCTGATACCAGGACGTCAAGACCGCAATGAGTGCGTTTCGCCAGAGTGTGGAAGCCATGATCCCGGCGTTGCGCCGCTACGCCCGCGCGCTCACGCGCGACGCGGACGCGGCCGACGATCTGGTGCAAGACACGCTGGTTCGGGCACTGCGTTCGGAGCGATTGTTTCTCGGAGGCGACGTCAGGAGCTGGCTCTACACGATCCTGACCAACCTCAACAAGAACAGGCGGCGCTCGCTGGCGAGGCGGCCGCAGTTCATGCAGCTGACGGAGAACAATCCGGATGCCAGCGGCACCGAAGCCGAAGGGCGCGACATCGAGAGGGCGCTGGCGACGCTCGTCGAGGAGCAACGCTCGGTGTTGCTCCTCGTCATGCTGGAGGGCATGAGCTACCGCGAGGTCGCCGACATCCAGGGCGTGCCGATCGGCACCGTGATGTCGCGCCTCGCCCGCGCCCGCGCCCACGTCAAGGCCTCGCTGGAGGGCGAGCGCCCGACGCTCAGGCGGGTGAAATGATGGCAGGGTTGATGCATCGCGTGTCGTCCGCCCCCAGCATCCTGATGAGCTACGCGAAGTTGAGCTTAGAACGACATTTAGGGCCACAGAGCCAGAGACGATCGATATGAACGACCGCAAGATCCCAGTGACCGAGGACGAACTGCACGCCTATGTCGACGGCGAACTGCCGGCCGAGCGCCGCGCCGACGTCGAGGCCTGGCTTGCCGCCCACCCTGATGAGGCCGAGAGGGTACAGTCCTGGCGTGCCATGGCTGAGATGCTGCACGCCCGCTACGACGCCATCGCCCAGGAGCCGGTGCCGGCCCGGCTGGAGCTCGAGCGGCTGGACCGCCGCCCGCGGCAATGGCTCTATGGCGCCGCCGCGGCAGTGCTGGTTGCGTTCGTCGCCGGCGGCTCGGCCGGCTGGGTCGCGCATGGCGCCGCCAATGCGCCCTCGACCTTCCAGAGCTTCACGGCGGATGCGCTCGACGCCCACCGGCTCTATGTCGTCGAGGTCCGCCACCCCGTCGAGGTCGGCGGCAACGAGCGCGATCACCTCCAGGCCTGGCTGACCCGGCGCTGCGGCTGGACCGTATTCGCGCCGAACCTGGAGGCGAGCGGGCTGAAGCTCGTCGGCGGTCGGCTGTTGCCGGGTCCGAACGGGCCGGCCTCGTTCCTGATGTACGAGGGCGCCTCGGGCGAACGCTACACGATCTACACCGCCAAGACCGAGAATGGTGCGACGCAAATGCGTTACGCCAACACGGACAAGGACGGCGCATTGTTCTGGGCCGAGCACGGCGTCGGCTACGTCGTCAGCGGCGGCGGCGATCGCGACCGACTGACCAAGGTGGCGCAGGCTGTCTATGATCAGGCCGAGAAAAAAGGCAGCTAGACAACCGCTCGAACGCGGTGCCCAGATTCCGACATTGAAAATTTGGAATGAAGACATCGGCGCGTCTCATTATCGCACCGGATGATCACGCGAAAATGAGCAGCGTTCGATCCGCCGATCGACGCGGGCGGCCTCGTTTGGGGTTTTTGGTACCGCGCTGGTCCCCCTCTCGAGGCCGCACCTTTTTATCGGCTGCCCCGCCGGGCAACCGACACGTCGAGCATAGAAGCGCTACCACGCTCCAGGATGAGCATCATCTCCTCGACGATGCCCTAGGCCTTTAGAGAACCCCTTCGATTCGGATCTCGCCCTAACCAAGCCCGCTACGTGGATTGTAGGGGTGCTGGTCCCGCCACTTCTCCATCAATGCCTCAAGCTCGGCGTCGTTCCCGTCCGGTAGCATAATCCTGATGGTGACGAAGAGATCCCCGGTTCCGCCAGTCTTTGGCAAGCCCTTGCCCTTGAGACGGAAGGTCCGGCCGCTGGAGGTGTTTTTCGGAACCGAGAGCTCCACGGCATTGCCGAGGGTGGGCACCCGGACCTTGGCCCCGAGCACCGCCTCATAGAGCGTCACCGGCAAATCGATCCGCAGATCGGCGCCCTCGATCTTGAAGTAGGCGTGGGGCGCGATGCTGAGGGTGATCAGGAGATCGCCGGGCGGATGGCCCTGCGCGGACTCGCCCTGCCCCCGAAGCCGGATCTGCTGAGCCTCGGTGACGCCGGCCGGAATCTTGACGTTGAGCTCCTTGCCCGTCGGCAGCCGAACGCGCTTCTCGCCGCCCTTGACCGCCTCTTCCAGCGAGACGGACATGGCAACGTTCACGTCGAGATCGAGCCCGACGCCGCCGGTGTCGAATTCAAACTGGGCGCCGCCGCCGGCCCCGGGCCGGGCGCCACGCGTCCCGCCGCCGAACATGCTGTTGAGGATATCCTCGAACCCGCCGCCGCCCTGTCCGGGACCGCCGCCGGAGCGGAACGAATAGCTTTCGAACCCGCCGGGACCGGCGCGGCCACGCGGCCCGCCACCGCCCGGAAAACCCTGGAAGCGCGGCTTGCCATCGGCGTCGATCTCGCCGCGGTCGAACTGCTTGCGCTTGTCCTCGTCGCCAAGGATCTCGTTCGCCGAGTTGATCTCGGAGAAGCGCTCGGCGGCTTTCGGGTCGTCCTTGTTGCTGTCGGGATGATGCTTCTTGGCAAGCTTGCGATAGGCGCTCTTGATCGCGGCAGCGCTTGCGCTCCGCGGCACCCCCAAGACCTCATAGGGGTCGCGCATCCGTCACGTCTCCTTCAGGACATCGAATTGTTCAAAGGGCTCCCCGCCCCACCTGCGATCCATGTGGGGGTGGAGTGGCATTTTTGCAACTAGGCCTGCAGACCGAATCCTAGCTCCGCCACGGCTTTAGCGTATGAATCTCCCAACGGCCACGGGTGCTTTGGCAGCCGGCGCCCTGGAGCCAGCTTTCGGTCGCCCCGTTGACGTAGCTCGCCAGGAAATCGCGGCATCTGCGGCCGTCCTCGGCGGCATAGGACTGCGCGATCGGCGTCACCGAACCCCGCGCGCCGGTCTCCGGATTCTCCCAATGCTGGCTGGAATCCCTGTCGCCCTTGCTGAGGACGTCGGAGGCGGCGTTGCGGGCGAAGGCGAGATCGGTCTCAGTTGGCGGGGCATCCTTCGCCGGCCGCACGATCGAACCGGTGAGGTCGCTGTCGTCGGCCTTGGCATAGGCGCTGGTGTCATTGCGTGAAAAGCTGCAGCCGCCGGTGCCGAGCCCGATCAAAATCATCGTCATCACGAAGCCTGATGGCCGGATCGCCGATAGGCCAACGCATCCCCATGCCCTATATAGGGCGGCGGCGGACAACAACGCGTTTTGGGCCGCGGGACGCAACTCGGACTCCAGACATGACCGACACGACCTCGATGAAACACCAGACACCCTTAACATCCGGTGATTTTACCGCCGCCGATGAACCATTTGCTCTTTTCGAGGCCTGGTTGAACGAGGCGATCAAGAGCGAGCCGAACGATCCGAACGCCATGGCGCTCGCAACCGTCGACCCCGACGGACTGCCGGATGTGCGCATGGTGCTGATGAAGGGCTTCGATACCGAGGGTTTTGTCTTCTACAGCCACATCGCCAGCCAGAAGGGCCGCGAACTCGCCGCAAATCCTAAGGCAGCGTTACTTTTTCACTGGAAGTCGTTGCGCCGTCAGGTCCGCATCCGCGGCAACGTGACGCCGGTGACCGAGGCCGAAGCCGACGCCTATTTCGCGACGCGACCGAAGCAGGCGCAGATCGGCGCCTGGGCGAGCAAGCAGTCGCAGGAGCTCGAGAGCCGCTTCGCTTTCGAACAAGCCATCGCGAAGGTCGCGGCCAAGCACATCATCGGCGAGGTGCCGCGGCCGCCGGGCTGGAGCGGCTGGCGCATCACGCCGTCGCGGATCGAGTTCTGGCACGACCGCCCGTTCCGCTTGCACGACCGCATCGAATTTCGCCGTGACGCGGCCGGCCAACCGTGGTCCAAGACGCGGATGTATCCGTGAGCTTTAGGCCGACCTGAAAGATGTCCATGCCGCATTCGTCCAATGCGCCGCGCCGCACGCTGCTCCTGACCGGAGCAAGCCGCGGCATCGGCCACGCCACCGTGATCCGCTTCTCCTCGGCGGGCTGGCGCGTCATCACCTGCTCGCGGCATCCGTTCCCGGAGGATTGTCCGTGGGATGCCGGCCCTGAGGACCACATCCAGGTCGATCTCAGCAATCCCGCGGACACGACACGCGCGATCTCCGATATCCGCGATCGCCTCGAAGGCGGCATGCTGCATGCGCTGGTGAACAACGCCGCAATCTCGCCGAAGGGCCCGGGCGGCTCTCGGCTCGGCTCGATCGATACCGATCTCGACACCTGGACGCACGTCTTCCACGTCAACTTTTTCGCGCCCATTATGATCGCGCGCGGACTGATCGAGGAATTGAAGGCGGCCAAGGGTTCGGTCGTGAACGTCACCTCGATTGCGGGCTCGCGCGTGCACCCGTTCGCGGGCGCCGCCTACGCCACGTCGAAGGCCGCGCTCGCATCGCTGACGCGCGAGATGGCCTCCGATTTCGGCCGCGTCGGCGTCCGCGTCAACGCGATCGCACCGGGCGAGATCGACACCTCGATCCTGTCGCCCGGCACCGAGAAGATCGTCGAACAGCAGATTCCGCTGCACCGCCTCGGCACGCCCGACGAAGTCGCCAAGATCATCTACGTGCTGTGCACGGACACCAGTTCTTACGTCAACGGCGCGGAAATCCACATCAACGGCGGCCAGCACGTCTGATCGGTTCGCGTCATTGCGCGGCCGGGATGGAGCAAGGGCGACAACGTCTCTCTCGTGGCGCGGACGCGCTGCCTCGCATCGCCGGGACGACACTACTTCCGCATCGTCATTGCAATGCTCCAAATGCAGATCCCAGCAGCAGTGCCGTAGGGCGGGCAAAGGCGCATAGCGCCGTGTCCACGATCTTCCTCCATATGCAGTAAGGCGTGGGCACGCTTTCGCTTTGCCAACCCTACGAGATCGAGCTTGTGGCACGCAGTTCGGTTAGCAGACATGACTTCTCGTTCTCGCGGCGCATTTCGCCCGAGCTTTGCTTCATCTTTCACCCTCTAAATCCAAGAGGGCACAGGGAAGGCCGGGTGCCGGCTGGCACCCGCGGTCTGCTGCGCGAAAGGCACGCGCAAAAAAGACCGCACAGCAGCATACAGGTGTCGCCGATCACTCGGCCTTCCCTGCGCAGTGGTCGGACGGCTTATGCCGTGATCTCCCGGGAGCCGACCATTCCTTCTGGCCTCCCTCGCCGTTCGAATTGACGATGCCGTCCACCCGGTTGGGCTCGCGCACATCTTCGAACAGCTTGACCGTGGCAACGACGGCCAGGACCACACGGTTTTGCCGTACGCACGGCCCGCCATGTCGCCGCAGTATTCCCGGACTCCGTCGACAGAGCCGGAAACTTACAACGAGACGAGGCCTGACAGCGCCGTCGTCCGCACGAAGCCTCGGGCTCACAGGGACTACCCGCCCTGCCCGCGCCTCTCATGCCGACGCTGCCGCGTCCACCGCAAGCCCGGCTCGCGAACATGACGACGACAAGTCGCCCCTCTTGGTGAGCCGGGATGAGCGACACATACGCCGAAACCGAATTTCGGTAAAGTGAAATATTTTTGCGCGCGTGGATTGACAGGGGGCGACACAGGCTCTGTTTTTGGCTGGAGGGGCTGTTCAGTCAGTTTCCAGCGCACCCGCCGGTCAGACCTCAGCCGATTGCCCTGAAGAGACTCCGAAGAAGGGAAGCAAGGCGATCCAGACAACGCCGCCGCAAGACCTGGATCGCCCTCGCCTTCCGTTCCTCAATCGATTCGAATCCGACGTGACCGGTCGCGCGGCATTGGAGCGGCCGTGCTGAATGCGGTCGAGCAGTCGTCGTCATTCTCACCGTCGAGCAGCGGAGCACCACAGTGCCGGCACATGCGTGCCGACATCGACGACGCCTTGCCGCTCGCCAGGACCTGGCGATAGTTCGCGAGGTCGATGACGTTGCGGGGCGACGTTATGTGTTTTTCAACCATGGTTGTTCCTCGCGGCTACGCACTGCTTATCGCAGACAAGTTTCGCGCAAACGTTCAGCCCACCGCTCAAATTTTACCGGAGGAATTGCGGCACGGCGAACACATCACCGCGCGGCCTTAATCCCGATCTATTCTGCGACACGATTCACCGTGTCTGTGCGACCGGTGTAAGGTCTCGGTCACTATTTTCCAAGCGCGACCAGATCAGAGCCACTTCTTCCACTTGAAGATCCAGTACGGGACGATCGCGGCGATCAGCATCAACACCAGCGCGTACGGATAGCCGTGGGCCCATTCGAGCTCGGGCATCGCCCTGAAGTTCATGCCGTAGATCGAGGCGATCAGCGTCGGCGGCATCAGAACGACGGCCATGACCGAAAACAGCTTGATGATGTTGTTTTGCTCGAGATTGACGACGCCGAGCATGGCGTCGAGCACGAAGGTGATCTTGCTGGAGAGATAGGAGGCATGATCGGTCAGAGAGGAGACGTCGCGCTGCATGGTCTTGAGCTGCTCGCGCATGTCCTTCGACCATTTCACCCCCTCCACCACGGCCGAGAGGAAGGCGACGACGCGACCGATCGAGACAAGGCTCTCGCGCACCTTGGAGGTCAGGTCGCCCTTACGGCCAATCGAGATCAGGATCTGGGAATATTGCTTGGCGTGACCGTGGCGCTCACTCTCGGGCTCGAAGATGTCGTGGCTGACCTGGTCGATCTCGGCACCGCAGCGCTCCAGGATGTCGGCGCAGCGGTCGATCACGGCGTCCAGCAGCTCCATCAGCACCATCTCGCCGGTGATGGAAGGCGTGCAGGAGCGGGCGAGCTTGGCCTCGACCAGGGCGAACGGTTTCGGCAGTTCGTAGCGTACCGTCACTAGGCGGTGGTCGCCGAGGATGAAGGTCACCGCCGTGGTCCGGGGCATGTCGGTATCGGAGTGGCACATCAGCGTCGCGGTCATGTAGCGCGCGCCGTTCTCGATATAGAGGCGGCTGGAGATCTCGATCTCCTGCATGTCTTCCCGGGTCGGGATGGCGATGCCTGCAAGCCGCTCCACCGCCTTGTCCTCGGCCGCGGTGGGATTGACGAGATCGATCCAGACCGCGCTTTCGGGCAACGCGGTGAGATCTTCGATCACAGCCTTCTTCAGGACGGACTCCGAGGGAACAAACACCGAAAACATGCACAACTCCAGAGAACCTGCGGCAGAATGACAGCCCTTAGCGCGATTCTGACAAGTTCACGATGACAACCACATTAGCGGAGCGTTGGCATTTGTGGCGGTGCCATGCCTCATCTGTGGCCCGGAATCGACAGTCCGGCCCCCCTCAGCCCAAAAATCTTCACGGGACCGCAAAATTTGCGGCAGAAAAGCCACAGCTGGGGTCTCGCAGCGCGGGATAAGCCCTTCAGTGCTGGAATTGTGGCAGATTTCAACGATAATGGGATTAACGGAGTCGAGGAACTTGGGCGTTAAAGCTCAGGCCTTCTGCACGGTATTGCTTTGATTGGAACCAAATCATGTCGTCGCTGAAAGTTAAGTTGGGAATTCTGGCCGCCGGCCTGATGCTGTCGGGCTGCATGCAGGCCACGCATTTCGAGGCGACCGACACCAAGGCCTTCAAGCCGAAGGACAAGGAACTGCTCGCCAAGGTCCGGTATGAGAACACCCCGGTTGCCGAGCCATTCCGCCGCGCCATCGTCGATTACCATCGCAAGGAATCGCCGGGCTCGATCGTGGTCGATTCCGACAACCATTATCTCTATTACGTGCTGGATGGGGGCAAGGCGATCCGTTACGGCATTACCGTCGGCGAAGAGGCCATGGCCTGGTCGGGCATCGCCAAGGTAGGCAGCAAGACCGAGTGGCCGGCCTGGCACCCCACCCCCGGCGAAATTTCGCGCCTGGGCGTGCCGACCTATGTCGCACCCGGTCCGGACAATCCGATGGGCTCTCGCGCGATCTACCTTTACTCCGGCGGCAAAGACACCTTGTTCCGCATCCACGGCACCAACCAGCCGGAATATATCGGCGCCTCGATCTCGTCAGGCTGCATCCGCCTGACCAACGAGGACGCGATCGATCTCTACGATCGCGTCAAGGTCGGCACCCTCGTCGTGGTGCTCGAGCCGAAGCACGGCGACTCGCCGTACAATTCGCGGCTGGCGCTCGGCGGCAGCCAGACCGGCCAGGCGGGCAGCTACTGATCGCCTGCTGATCTCCGAGATCCAAAAGCGCCGGTTTCACCGGCGCTTTTTTGTTGCCGGCTTGTGCGGCTGGGACTTGCCGACATTGGCCGCCGGCTTCTCCGCCGCTCCGTCCTCGGCTCCTTTCTCGGGCTTGGTCTCGGGCTTGATCTCGGATTTGGCGGCGACCTCGCGCGGCGGCGCCTCCTCGGGGCGCTCCGCCGGCAGCAGCGGGGCGATTTGCGGCAGGGGATCCCAGACGTTCCACTGGCAGATCCGGTAGTCGTTGCGCCGCTGCGCGAGATCGAGATGGACATGGTCCTCATGGTACCAATCCGAGCCCGGGCCGAGCACGGTGGAAAATCGTGAGCAGACCGAATGCAGCACCTGCTCGCGCACCTCGCGCGATATGGTGCGGTCGGTGAGGCTGATCGACTGCCCGTTGGCCATCTTGATGCCCCGGACGTCGAGGGCGTTGGCCTTGCCGTGCTCGGACAGCAGCGCGCCGGCGACGCGGTTGCGACCGCGGCACTCGAAGCTGTCGAAATTATCGAGTTCGCCAATGGTCGAGCCAAGGCTGGTGGCCAGCGGCGCCATGTCCTTGCGCAGCCAATCGGCGATCGCAGAGGCCATGGTGCAGCGAAGGATCGCCGCCGGCTTGACCGTCACCTTGCGCTTGTCCGGCAGCACGATGGCTTCCAGCCGCACCAGATCCTCGCCGCCGCAGGCGCCGGGGCCGCGGATATCCGGTATGGAGGGCGCGATCGCGATCTCCTCGGTCAGCGCCAGACGGCAGGCGGAGACCGGCTTCTCGGGTGGTGCCGCAGCCTCGGCGGGCTTGTCGGCGCCAAGCTTGTCCGCGAGAGGCTTGCCGTCCGGCTCCGGCGGGGCCTCGCCCGAGGCCTTCTCGTCCAAGGCCTTGGGCGCCTCCTCGGGGCGCGGTCTCGGCAGCGGAATCCTGGCGGAATGAACCGCGGGGCGCGGCCGAGGTGCGGCGATACCGAAGATGTCCAGCGGAGATGTATATTTTCGCGCCTCTGCCCTCTCGGCGAGCACCAGCGACAGCCCGAGCGCAGCGGTAACCATTGCCGCGCCAGCGGACATATAGCCGCGACAAGACCATTTGCGGCGAAAGTCCGGCACGCTAAAACCCATGGCAATCTTTGGCCCAACGCTGAGAGCGACAACGCGCCCAGCGACTTCTCGGAGGAACGTCGGAATGCTTGGTTTGATGCAAGATTGGCCCCTGCTCTGCCACCGGATCATCGAACACGCTGCCAAAATCCATGGCAAGCAGGAGGTGGTCACACGCTCGGTCGAGGGACCGATCCATCGCACCACTTACGCCGAGATCCACAAGCGCGCGCTCAAGGTCTCGCAGGTGCTGGATCGCGAGGGCATCAAGCTCGGCGACCGTGTCGCGACGATCGCCTGGAACACCTGGCGCCATCTCGAAGTCTGGTACGGCATCATGGGGATCGGCGCCATCTGCCATACCGTCAATCCCCGCCTTTTCCCCGAGCAGATCGCCTGGATCATCAACCATGCGCAGGACCGCATCGTGATGACCGACATCACCTTCGTTCCGGTCCTGGAGAAGATCGCCGACAAGCTGACGAGCGTGGAGCGGTACGTCGTTCTGACCGACAAGGCGCATATGCCGCAGACCACGCTGAAGAACGTCGTCGCCTACGAGGACTGGATTGCGGAGGCCGACGGCAAATTCAAATGGAAGGACTTTGACGAGAACACGGCGGCAGCGATGTGCTACACGTCCGGCACGACGGGCGATCCGAAAGGTGTGCTGTATTCGCATCGCTCCAACGTGCTGCATGCGCTGATGGCCAACAATGTCGATGCGCTCGGCACCAGCGCGTCCGAGACAATGCTTCCGGTGGTTCCCCTGTTCCATGCCAACAGCTGGGGCATCGCCTTCTCCGCCCCCTCGCAGGGCACCAAGCTGGTCATGCCCGGCGCCAAGCTCGACGGTGCCTCGGTCTATGAGCTGCTCTCGACCGAGAAGGTGACGCACACCGCAGGCGTGCCGACGGTGTGGCTGATGCTGCTGCAGCACATGTCCGCCAACAATCTCAAGCTGCCGGACCTGAAGATGGTGATCTGCGGCGGCTCGGCGATGCCACGCTCGATGATCAAGGCCTTCCTCGACATGGGCTCCAACGTGCGCCACGCCTGGGGCATGACCGAGATGAGCCCGATCGGCAGCGTCGCGGCGCTGAAGCCGCCGTTCCAGAACGCAACCGGCGAAGCCCGGCTGGACGTGCTGCAGATGCAGGGCTACGCGCCCTTCGCGGTCGAGATGAAGATCACCGACGATGCCGGCAAGGAGCTGCCCTGGGATGGCAAGACGTTTGGCCGCCTCAAGGTCTCCGGCCCCGCTGTCGCCAAGGCCTATTATCGCGTCGACGCCAACATTCTCGACGAAGACGGCTTCTTCGACACCGGCGATGTCGCGACAATCGACGAGGCCGGCTACATGCGGATCACCGACCGCTCCAAGGATGTGATCAAGTCCGGCGGCGAGTGGATTTCCTCGATCGAGCTGGAAAATCTCGCGGTCGGCCACCCCGCCGTGGCCGAGGCCGCCGTGATCGGTGTCTACCACCCGAAATGGGACGAGCGGCCGCTGCTGATCGTGCAGCTCAAGCAGGGCCAGCAGGCCAGTCGCGAGGACATCCTGAAATACATGGACGGCAAGATCGCCAAATGGTGGATGCCCGACGACATCGCTTTCGTCGACGGCATCCCGCACACCGCCACCGGAAAGATCCTGAAGACGGCGCTGCGCGACCAGTTCAAGGATTACCGCTTCCCGAACGCGGCGGCGTAACTGCCTCACGCGTCATTCCGGGGACGATGACTGCATCGCCCCCGGGATGACGGGCAGTAACAACCCGGACTCCCTTGAATTTGCCTCCGGGCCGTGGTCTCAACGGCGCATCGTCGCGCCAATCGGCCGGCACCGCCCCAAAAGACCCCGGCAGAGCTCACCCGATGGCCCGCAGGTTTTCCGCTCCCTATCAGTCGGAGCCCGTGTCCAGCCTCGCGAGCTGGGCGCGCAATCTGGCCGTGTTCGCGGTGGTGGCGGTGGTGGTCTCGATCATCATCGTCCGCTTCGATTTCCTGGAGCCGAAGCCGGCGCTTGCGACCTTCTTCGGCGGGCTCGCGATATCAGGCGTGTCGATCCTGTTCGGGCTCGCCGGCTTTGCCGCGATCTGGCAGAACGGCTCGCGCGGCATGGCGCGCATCCTGCTCGCGTTCCTGATCGACGGGGCGATCCTGGCCTATCCCGCCTACCTGGCCTTGCAATATCGCAAGCTGCCGCCGATCTACGACATCACCACCGACCCGATCGATCCGCCGCGCTTCGACGCGCTGGCGCGCCTGCGCACCGGCGAGGGCAACAACCCCGCGGTCTATGCCGGTCTCTATTCGGCGGAGCAGCAGCGCCACTTCTACCCTGATATCGAGCCCGTCGAGCTCGAGATTTCCGTCGACCGCGCCTATGCGATCGCGCTGCAGCTCGTCAACAAGCGCAAATGGATCGTCATCGACGAGCGCGCACCGCAGCCGCCGCGCCGCATCGGCCGCATCGAGGCGGTGGCGCGCACGCCGATCATGGGATTTCGCGAGGACATTTCGATGAGGTTCGTGGCGGACGGCGACGATTCCCGTGTCGACATCCGCTCGGCCTCGCGCAATTTCGACAGGGATCTCGGCAGCAATGCCGCCCGCGTCAAGAAATTCATCGATGATCTCAACACCGCCGCCGATGCCGACGCGCTCAAGCCGGTGAAGAAGACCCCGGTGGCGCCGAAGGCGCCGGCGAAGACGGTGAAAAAGTGAGATTGGCGAATGGGCAGTAGCGAATAGCGAGTGGAAAGCACTTATTCGCTACTCCCTATTCGCCATTCGCTCCTACGCCATCCGGTACATCCCGCCAATCACGGGATCACCATCCGTCGTGACCACGCCGCGGGCGACCAAATCTTCGAGGTGCGCCAGCACGGAATAGCCTGCCGCCGTCGTCAGCCTCGGATCGATACCGATATAGATCGCGCGGACCATCGTGGGGATGTCGGTCTCGCCCTTGGCGAGGCGGTGCAGGATCGAGGCCTCGCGCGCCTTGCGGTGGCGGATCAGGAAGCGCACGAAGCGCTGGCCGTCGGGAATCTCGGGGCCGTGGCCGGAGAAATAGAGATCCTCCTCGCGTGCGGCGAGCCGGTCGAGCGAGTCCATGTAGTCGATCATCGAGCCGTCGGGCGGCGCCACGATCGAGGTGGACCAGCCCATCACGTGATCGCCGACGAAGTTGAACTTTCGTTCCGGCCAGGCGAACGCCAGATGATTGGCGGTGTGCCCCGGCGTCGCCACGGCCTCCAGACGCCAGCCATCGCCTTCGACGACGTCGCCATGAGCGATCCTCACATCGGGCACGAAGTCGCGGTCGGAGCCGGATTCCGGATTGTGCTTTTCGCTCTCGAAACGCGGGCGCGAGGCGCGGTGCGGGCCCTCGGCATAAACGGGCGCGCCGGTCGCCTGCTTGATCCGCGCGGTGTTCGGCGAATGGTCCCGGTGGGTGTGGGTGACGAAGATGTGGCTCACGGTCTCGCCGCGCACGGCATCGAGCAGCGCAGCCGCATGGGCCTCGTCGTCCGGACCGGGATCGATGATCGCGACATTGCCCCGACCTACGATGTAGCTGACCGTGCCGGTGAAGGTGAACGGGCTCGGATTGTTGCAGAGCACGCGGCGCACGCCGGGCCGGACTTCCTCGACGATTCCCGCCTTCAGTGGAAAGTTGCGGTTGAACGGGACGTCGTCATTGTCGGACATGGCTTGCTCATTCCTTGCGGACTTCGTCATGCCCGGCCTTGTGCCGGGCATCCACGTTCTTCGCGTGGTTTAAGACGTGGATGGCCGGGACATCTAGCGCGAAGCACGCGCTTCGCGCTTCTGCCCGGCCATGACGCAATTGGCGAGTTCAGTCGCATCCCATGCCGAGGTGTGCTGGATCAGAAGAACGCCTGAATGCCCGTGATGGCGCGGCCGAGGATCAGCGCGTGGACGTCGTGGGTGCCCTCGTAGGTGTTGACCGTCTCGAGGTTATGGACGTGGCGCATCACGTGGTACTCGATCGAGATGCCGTTGCCGCCGTGCATGTCGCGCGAGACGCGGGCGATATCGAGGGCCTTGCCGCAATTGTTGCGCTTCATGATCGAGATCATCTCGGGCGCGAACTTGCCCTCGTCCATCAGGCGGCCGACGCGAAGCGAGCCCTGCAGGCCGAGCGCGATCTCGGTCTGCATGTCGGCAAGCTTCTTCTGCACCAGCTGGGTCGCGGCGAGCGGCCTGCCGAACTGCTTGCGGTCGAGCGTGTACTGGCGCGCGCGATGCATGCAATCCTCGGCCGCGCCGAGCACGCCCCAGGAGATGCCGTAGCGGGCGCGGTTGAGGCAGCCGAACGGACCCTTGAGGCCGGAGACGTTGGGCAGCAGCGCGTCTTCCGGAACGACGACGCCGTCCATCACGACCTCGCCGGTGATGGAGGCCCGAAGCGACAGCTTGCCGCCGATCTTCGGCGCGGACAGGCCCTTCATGCCCTTCTCCAGCACGAAGCCGCGGATCTGGTTGTCGTGCGCTGCCGACTTGGCCCAGACCACGAACACGTCGGCGATCGGCGCGTTCGAGATCCACATCTTGCTGCCGGTGAGGCGATAGCCGTCCGCGACCTTCTCGGCACGCGTCTTCATGCCGGCCGGATCCGAGCCGGCATCCGGCTCGGTCAGGCCGAAGCAGCCGACCCACTCGCCGCTGGCGAGCTTCGGCAGGTATTTCTTGCGCTGGTTCTCGTCGCCATAGGCGTAGATCGGGTACATCACCAGCGAGGACTGCACCGAGTTCATCGAGCGATAGCCGGAATCGACCCGCTCGATCTCGCGCGCGACGAGGCCATAGGCGACGTAGCTCGCGTTGGCGCAGCCATATTCCTCCGGCAGCGTGATGCCGATCAGGCCGAGTTCGCCCATCTCGTTGAAGATCTCGCGGTCGGTCTTCTCCTCGAGATAGGCCTTGGTGACGCGCGGCAGCAGCTTGTCCTGGGCGTAGGCGCGGGCGGTGTCGCGCACCATGCGCTCGTCTTCGGTCAGCTGCTCGTCGAGCAGGAACGGATCATCCCACTGGAAAGAAGCCGCAGCCGGCTTGTCCTTGGCCTGGGGGCGCACGCTCATGAAACGTCCTTTCGTCTGGTTCCGTCAAATTTGCCCGACAAACTAAAGCGCCGCGGCAACAAGTGCAATTGCATCCTGATTTCGGTCATTCCGGGGCGCGCAACGGCGCGAGCCCGGCAACGGCGTCGTCAGCTTTCGAGCTGCTCGTTGGCGACGATCTCGATGCCGAAGCCCGACAGGCCCTTGTAGTCGTGCACCGAGGAGGTGAGATGCCGGATCGAGGTGACGCCGAGGTCGCGCAGGATCTGCGCACCGACGCCGACCTCGCGCCACTGGCGGTTGCGGTCGGCTTCCGACGCAGACTCGTCCGGCAGCGCCGCCACGGGCACACCGGCCGCGCCGTCGCGCAAATAGACCAGCACGCCACGGCCGGACTTCTTGAATTGCTCGAGCACGGCGGCCATGCGCTTGTGGCCGGTGAAGATGTCCTTGACGATGTTCGGCTTGTGAAAGCGCGTCAGCACGTTCTTGCCGTCGCCGACGCCGTTGTAGACGAACGCGACGTGGGCGATGGAATCGAACGGCGAACGATAGGCATAGCCCTGCAAGGGGCCGATCGGGCTTTCGGTGACGAAGGTCGAGACCCGCTCGATCAGCTTCTCGCGCGCCTGGCGGTAGGCGATCATGTCCGCGATGGTGACGTGCTTGAGCTTGTGCTTGGCCGCGAAGCGGGCGACCTGCTCGCCCTTCATCACGCTGCCGTCGTCGTTCATCAATTCGCTGATGACGCCGACCGGCGGCAGGCCGGAGAGCTTGCAGAGATCGACGGCGGCCTCGGTATGGCCCGAGCGCAGCAGCACGCCGCCGTCCTTGGCGATCAGCGGAAAGATGTGGCCGGGGCGTGCGAAATCATTGGCACCGGCATTGGGATTGGACAGCGCGCGGCAACAGGAGGCGCGCTCCTCGGCAGAAATGCCAGTGCCGCCGTCGGGCTTGTAGTCGATCGACACCGTGAACGCCGTGGTGTGCGCGGAATCGTTGTGGGCGACCATCGGATCGAGCCGCAGCCGACGCGCGTCCTCGGAGGTCACGGGCGCGCAGACGATGCCGGAGGTGTGGCGGATGATGAACGCCATCTTCTCGGCGGTGCAGAGCGAGGCGGCGACAATGAGGTCGCCCTCGCCCTCACGGTCATCGTCGTCGGTGACGACGACGAGCTCACCCCGGGCAAAGGCCTGCAAGACTTCCTGGACGCTATCGGGCATGTCCCAATCTCTATCGGTTATGAGCGGGAGGCTTAGCCGGACTTGGGCCGGGACGCTAGTGTCCTGGACGCAACCGCATATGCCGCGGGCAGGCCTGCCAAGGCGGGACAGGCTTGCACCGAAGATACCAGGGATTTCCGGCGCCCGTCAGGGCAGCACTTCGCGGCGCTCGCCGAGCCGCTGGTCGAGCTCGGCGCGCTTGTCGGCGAGCAGGCCGGCCTGCGCGGCCTCGATCACGGTAAACAGTTCACGGGCGTCGCTGAGCCGGGTCACGGTGACGTAGCTGGCACCGGCCGCATAGAGCTCCTCCACGTCCGACAGCAGATCGGCCGTGGCAACGATCATGGCGGTGGGGTTCAGGGTGCGGACGTGTCGGACCAGCTTCTCGTTGCTGGCGCCCTTCAGCAGCGAATCCGGCACGCTGAGGATGATCATCTCGGACTTGCCGACCCCGGCATGGAGCAGCGTATCCGCACTGCTGATGTCGCCATAGATCACGTGCAGGCCGCGCGACAACAACGTCTGGTACACATTGGGGTTGAAGTCGATCACCGTGATCTGCTCCAAGAGCACCGGCGTCTGCCGTTCGATCTCGGCCAGCAGCGCGCTCGCCGCACGGAAAAAGCCGAGGATGACGATGCGGCGAGCCTCGCCATGGCCGCCCTCGTGCCCCTCCTCCCCATGGCCGTTGCCATGGTCGAGATCGCGCAGGCCGATCCGCTTCAGGGGGCCGATCGCCCAGCGGGTGATCTCGTCGCTGCGGCTCATCGCGAAGGTCGAGAGCACCGCCAGCACCACGAAGGCGAAGGAGGCGGCATTGGCCGTCTCCGGGGCGATGTGGTTGGCGGCGATGCCGGTCTGGATCACCACCAGTGAGAATTCGGAGATCTGGGCGAGGTTGAGCGCCGGCAACAGGCTGGCGCGCAGGCCCTGCTTCATCAGATAGAGCGGCGTGAACGTGGTGACGAGACGGCTGACCACCGTGAAAGCCGCGATCATCAGCGCCAGCCCGATCACGGAGAGGCCGGGCACGGGAATGGTCATGCCGAGCGCGACGAAGAACAGGGTGATGAAGAAGTCGCGCAGCGTGGTGACCTTGGCGGTGACGTCGAGCGCATAGGGAAAGGTCGAGAGCGAGACGCCTGCGATCAGGGCGCCCATCTCGCGCGACAGCGACAGCCGCTCGGCGGTTTCGGCCACGAGAAAGCACCAGGCCAGCGCGCCGAGCAGGATCAACTCGGGCCGGCGGGCGATCTGGTGGAACAGCCGCGGCAGCACGTAGCGGCTGACCAGCAGCGCGGCGGCAACCAGCACCGCGACGCGGCCGATCGAGAGCAGGATGACGCTGGCTTCCAGATTGGCAAGGCTCGGCTGCACCGCCAGGAACAGGATGGCGAAGATGTCCTGGAGCACCAGCACGCCGAGCGTGATGCGCCCCGGCAGCGTGTCGAGCTCGCGCTTCTCGTAGAGCACCTTGACGATGATCACGGTGCTCGACAGCGCGCAGGCGACGCAGAGATAGACCGCATCGAACCGCCCGCCGCCGAGCGACAGGCCGATGCCGGCGAAGAACAGGACCCCGAGCAGGCAACCGCCGAGCAGCTGGCCGCCCGCCGCAAACAGGATCACCTTTCCCGCCCGCACGATCTTCTTCAGGTCGATCTCCAGCCCGATCATGAACAGCATGAAGATCAGGCCGAGTTCGGAGATGACGCTGATCGATTCCTGCGAGTGGACCCAGCCGGCGCCGAATGGACCTATGCAGAAGCCGGCGATAAGATAGGCCAGGATCAGCGGTTGCCGGGAGAAATGGGCGAGCAGGCCCAGCATCCAGGCAAACAGGATACAGAGAGTGATGTCGCGAATGAGCTCGTGCATACCAAATTGGTCCGTTTTGCCGCACCCTAGAGACAGGTTGCGGCGCGGCAACCGAGCAATTCGTCACATGCGCAAAGGGCTGTTCGCAGCAATGCTGCTATGCCCCCTCGCCTCCGCCGCGCCCGCCGCCGCACAATCCAAGGTCAATATCGAACAGAACTTTGCCGATTCCCTCACCGCGCTGCCGAAGGAGGAACTCGCCGTCTCCGGTGGATTCTACGTGCCTGCCTATTCCAGCGTCGCCATGAGCCAGGGCAAGCTGCGCGTCGACTTCTCGGTGACCTTGAGTGTTCACAACGCCTCCGAGACGCAAGCACTGGTGATCAGACGCATCGCCTATTTCGACACCGCAGGCAAGCAGGTCGAGAGCTATCTGAAGGCGCCGGTGGCCTTGAGGCCGCTGGCCACCGTCTCGATCTTCATTCCGACCGATGACGTGCGCGGCGGGACCGGGGCCAATTTCCTGGTCGACTGGGCCGCGACAGGCGAGATCGCCGAGCCCGCGATCGAGGCCCTGATGGTTGGCGGCGTCGCCAACGCGCATTACGCTTTCATCAGCCAGGGCCGTCCGACCAGGACGGCCGGCAAAAAGTAAGGCCGGCGCAACGCCGGCCGCTCAACAAGAACAAAACGAGGAACGCTCCCATGACGTCCAGCTTCGATTTCGCACCCCTGTTTCCGGCAGGGCTGCCGGCCCCTTCTGCGCGCTGGACGGGCCTTGCCAAGTACAGTTTCGTGGGCGGCAACAATGATTCCGAGCAACTGCCGCTCGAGGGGCTGATCGAGGCGACCAACCTCGCGCTGCAACGCGAAGGCCGCTCACTCGCCACCTACGGACTGGCGCATGGGCCGCAGGGCTACCTGCCGCTACGCGAATTCCTGGTGACGAAACTCAAGCGCGATGCCGGCATCACGTGTACCGTCGACGATCTCATGATCGTGTCCGGCTCGCTCCAGGCGCTCGACCTCGTCAACGCGACGCTGCTGACGCGCGGCGACACCGTGATCTTCGAGCAGGACAGCTATCAGGGCTCGCTGACCCGCCTGGCGCGGCTCGGCGTCAACGTCGTCGGCGTCCCCCTCGACGAGGACGGCATGCGCATGGACGCGCTGGCCGCCACGCTGGCTGACCTGAAGAGCCGCGGCATCCGTCCGAAATACATCTACACCATCCCGACGGTACAGAATCCGACCGGCAGCATCATGCCCGAGAGCCGCCGCGCGGAGCTGGTACGGCTCGCGACCGAGTATGGCGTGCCGATCTTCGAGGACGACTGCTATGCCGACCTGGTCTGGTCGGGGCAGCGGCCGCGCGCGATCCATGCGATGAGCCCGAATGGCGGCGTGATCCATATCGGCTCGTTCTCCAAATCGATCGCGCCGGCGCTGCGCGTCGGCTTCATCGTGGCGCCATGGGAGGTGATGTCGCGGATGCTGGCGCTGAAGACGGATGCCGGCTCCGGCGCGCTGGAGCAGATGGTGCTCGCCGCCTATTGCAAGCCGCATTTCGCGAGCCATGTGCCGGCCCTGACCAAGGCGCTGCGCATCAAGCTCGACACGCTGATGGAGGCGCTGAACGAGCAGTTCGGCACCGCCGCCGAGTTCGAGGAGCCCAAGGGCGGCATCTTCCTGTGGGTGAAGCTGCCCGATCAGGTCGATACGCTGAAGCTGTATCAGGCCGCGCTCGCCGCCGGCGTCTCGATCAATCCGGGACCGGAATGGTCGACCGACAAGAGCCATTCCAGCTCGCGCCTCAGGCTGTGCTTTGCAAGCCCGACGCATCAGCAAATCCGCGAGGGCGTCGCCGTGCTGGCCGAGGTCTGCCGCAAGGAATTCGGCGTGCCGGCCCGCAGCGCCAATGTGGAGAAACGGGCCTGAGGCCGCCCTCACGCCTCGACGTGAAACTCCACGTTGACCTGGCCGCTGCCGGACGAAGGAAAATATTCGCAAAGCTGCTCGGCGGCGCCGCTGTAATCATACCAGCCGAGCGCGGCGAACAGCATGATCGTGTCGGCCATGCCGCCTTCGCCGTTGCACTTGGTGGCGTAGTCCGGAAGCATGTCGAGGAATTCGCGATAGCGGCGGCTCTGCCACAGCTCGAGCACGCGCAGGTCGACCTGACGGTTGAACTCGCTGGCGACCGACGTCCAGGCCTCGGGGCCTAGCTTCTTGTTCGGCCAGAGCCGATGCGAGAGCGAACCGCTGGCGAGGATCGCGACCCGTTCATCGGAGTCATCGATGGCGCGTCGGACCGCTTCACCGAGAATCCGGCTCTCCTCGAATGAGGTGAAGAGCGGCGAGGCGACCGAGACGACCTTCGCGAAACCGTCCGGGTTCATGTACTGCATCGGCACGATGGTGCCGTATTCGAGCCCGAGGCTGGCCACCTGATGGGCGATCACGTTCAGGCCGGCGTCCCCGGCCCTGGCAGCGATGGCTGCGGCCAGGGGCGTATCACCCGGCAAATCGTAGCGCAGATCCTGAATCATTTGCGGCGCCTCATGGCTTGTGAACGAGCCGCGATGCCGCGCATTGGCATTGATGTGGTAGCCGAAATTGGAGAGCCAGTGGGTGTCGAACACCACGAAGCAGGTGACGCCGCGCTGTTTCGCCCGCCGACCGAGCTCGCGCAAAGACTTGACCGCCGGCTCGCGCGCGTTGCGTAGGGGGTTGCCGGGCTGCTCCGACAGCATCAACGATGGAACGTGGGTGACCTTGGCCGCGAGTACGAGCTGCCCCATGGCGGTCACCTCGAAGCGTCAGGCCGCCTGTGGCTGGCTGCCGTGGATCGCGGAGGCCAGCCGCAGCAAAAGGACGATCGAGACGTTGCCCTTGCCGGCCTCGATCTGGGCGATATAGCGCTCGGAAATCCCGGAACGGCGGGCCAGTTCGCGGCGCGACAGGTCGCAGCGCATGCGCGAGGATTTCAAGCGATCGCCCAGCTCGGTCAGAAACGCGGTCTCGGAATAAGGCGGCACGGCACAGCTCCCCGGCAGCACTTCGCCCGCAAAATCCATGACTTGATTCAGCATTGGTCTATCCAGGTTCGCCTTCGGGACCGCCATCCTACCCCGGAAAAGACCGGCCTCATTGACGCGGATCAAATTCGCGAGCGATCGGCGACGGCCATGGACGGAGGCGGGCGGGATGCTACATTGGAAGTCTTCGAGGCGGGGTTCTTTCAGGACATGACGCGTTGTTTGGGCCGCTGGATCGCGGCTGCGATGCTGTGGGCGGCGATCACCTCCACGGCAGGTGCCGGGACACTGACCGCGACGGTCGAGCAATGGGGCCTGCTCGGCTCATGGGCTGTCGACTGCGCGACCCGGCCCGACCGCGACAAGGGCGCGCTTCTGACTTACGAAATCCGGAAAGACGGAAGGGTGATGTACCGGCGCGATTTCGGCGAGGCCAAGGACGAGAACGAAGTGGTGTCGGCCACGGTCGGCACCGAGGGCCTGCTCAATGTGATGGTGTACTTCCCCTCGCTGCATCAGACGCGAGAGTTCGGGCTGCTGCTGGCCAAGGACGGCAGCCTCCGCGCGATCTACAATCGCAGCGAGCGCGGCGAGTACACGATCAGGGACGGCAAATACGTGGCCACCGGCGCGCCGACGCCCGCACAGCGACGCTGCGATTAACCACCTAAACAAGCGTTCAGAATTCTCCCGTGGTTCCTCCGGAACGTTCACCCAAATGCGCGGTTTAGATGTGCATTCAATTGGAGGAGGACATCATGAAGAAGCTTGGTTATGTCGTTGCGGCCCTGGGTGCTCTCGCGATCGCGGCGCCGACGCTGGCAAGCGCGGAGACCGTGGTCATCAAGCGTGGCGGCTATCACCATCATCACGCCCCGTACGGCGCTCGCGCCGAATTCCGCGGCCACCGCGACCATGGCTGGCATCGTGGGCACAATCGCAACAGGGTCGTGGTGATCAAGCGCAGCCATCGCCACCACTGGGATTAACGCAAAGCGCAATTGGAAATGGCCCCTCACGGGGCCATTTTCTTTGCGCGGACTTGCAGAGTGGGAAAATCGACTTGTCCGCCTTGCTCGAAGAGCGACGGCGGAAGCGTGCCCACCGTTTCCATAGTAATTGAGGAGAGTTGGTGGGCACGGCGCAAGTGCGCCTTTGCCCGTCCCAAGATTTCTGCCATGCCCGTTTGAAACGAAGCTAGTCCCAAGCCGGAGCAAAGCCCGGATTCACGCAGCGCCTATCCTTCGGCAGCGCGGCGATTTTTGCGCGATCAGCCTCGTCGAGCGTGATCTTCAGCGCGTCGAGATTGGACTGCTGGCTCTCCCGGCGCGAGGCCTTCGGAATCGCGGCGACGCCGGGCTGGTCGAGCAGCCATTTCAGCGCCACCTGCGCGGCGGTCGCGTTGTGCTTGACTCCGATTTCAGCCAGCACCGGTTCCGAGGCAACGCGCCCTTGCGCAAGCGGGCAATAGGCCACCAGCGGGATCGACTTCGCGGCGAGATAGGCCAGCACCTTCGATTGATCGAGCATGGCGTGATATTCGATCTGGTTGCAGGCGATCGGCGCCCTGATGTCCTCGACCGCGATCTTGAGCAGCGCGGTGGTGAAATTGGCAACGCCAATCGCCCGCGTGCGCCCCTCCTGCTTAATCTTCATCAGGGTCTCGAACACCGCCCCCCAGTTGGCAGCCTTCGACGGCCAGTGCACCAGGTAGAGATCGACATGATCGAGCCTGAGCTTGTTCAGGCTGGCATCGAAGGCGCGGCGGATTGCGTCGGGACTGAGGTTCTCATGCCAGACCTTGGTCGTGACATGCAGCTCGCTGCGCGGCAGGTGAGCCGCGGCAAGGGCAGCGCCGATCGATTCTTCGTTGGCATACATCTCGGCGGTGTCGATGTGGCGATAGCCGATCGACAGCGCGCTCTCGACCGCGGCGCGGCAGGCATCGCCCTGCATGCGAAAGGTGCCGAGGCCGAGCTTGGGCAGGCTGATGCCCTGTGTCTTCAGATTGTCCATGAACAGGCTCCTGACATATTGCATCCCGCCGGTCGCGCGGCGAGGCCGCGGGGAACAGACTCTTTGGGGGCGGAAAAGAGGTGGCGGGAGCGGCAAGTATAACGAGCGAGGCGGGTGGCGGCCAATCAAGATCGGGTTAGGTGTTCCCTCGCCGTCATGCCCGGGCTTGTCCTGGGCATCCACGTTCTTCGTGCCGGAAACCAAGTCGTGGATGGCCGGGTCAAGCCCGACCATGATGACGGAGAGAACCGGCCGTCCCTCACGAATGCTGCGCCACCACGGCCGAGCGCGCTTGCGGCTGCGGCACGATGTCGACCGACCAGAGGTCGCGATCGTCCACATCCTTCAAAGTCACGGTCATCACGCCGCTGGCGCCGTCGATGTCGACACGGCCGAAGAACTGCAGTCCGAAACACGGCGCCAAATTCTCGCCCTGCGCCGCGCTGCAGCCGTTCTGGTACATCGCGACCGGACCGAAGGTATCGTCGAGCTCGCCCGGGCCCCAGGTGCCGGCGTGCAGCGGGCCGGAGACGAACTCCCAGAACGGCTCGAAGTCCTGAAACTGCGCCTTGCCGGGATCGTAACAATGCGCGGCGGTGTAGTGCATGTCGGCGGTGAGCCAGACGATATTGCGCACGCCGGCACGCTTGATGGAGGCCAGAAGGTCGGCAATCTCGTGCTCGCGCCGGTCGGGCGGCCCATCGCCGAGCGCTACGGCGTCCAGGCTGATCAGGCCGATCGGCAGGTCGGCGGCGATCACCTTCCAGGTCGCGCGCGAAGCGGCCAGCTCCCGCTTCAGCCAGGCGAGCTGCTCGGCGCCCAAAATCCAGCCGCGGTGATCGCCGCCCTTGTTCCAGCTGTCGTCACGATAGCTGCGCATGTCGATCATGAAGACGTCGAGCAGCGGGCCGTAGGCGATCTTGCGATAGACCCGGCCTTGCCGCGCGCCGATGTCGCGGATCGGCATGAAGTCGAAGAAGGCACGGCGGGCGCGTGCGACCAGGCGCGGGGTGCCGTCGTCCTCATAACCGGCCTCGTCATGGCTGCCGGTAGGCGACCAGTCGTTGGTGACCTCGTGGTCGTCCCATTGCGCGAGCATCGGCACCTCGGCGTGGAAGGCGCGAAAATTCTCGTCGAGATGGTTGTATTTGTAATTGCCGCGAAACTGCGCCAGCGTGTGAGCAACCTCGGACTTTTCCTCGGTCACGAGGTTGCGCCAAATCTCGCCGTTCGGCAGCTTCTGCTCGGATGGGACCGTGCAATCGGCGTAGATGTGATCGCCTGAGTGGATGAAGAAATCCGGGTGGTTGTCGAGCATGGTGCGATAGCTGCGATAACCGCCGCGCGCGACGTCGATGCCCCAGCCCTGCCCCGCGACATCGCCGGACCACAGGAACGAGATCGATTGGCGAGCGGCCGGCGCGGTGCGGAAATGGCCGACGCGGCTTTCGCCGGCAATGCCGGTCGCGATGTCGTCGAAGCGCACGCGGTAGAAGATATCCTGGCCGGACGGCAGATCGTCGAGCTGGAGCTTTGCGGTGCAATCGGCGTCGGGCAGAGCATCGCGCGAAGCTGCCGAGATAATGGTCTTGAAACTCTCGACGGTCGAGCATTCCACCTGCATTCGCGCGGGACGATCGGCGCGCGCCCAGATCACGGCGGAGTCGCCGGAGACATCGCCGGATTGAATACCGCCTGCGATCCGCGGCCGGTCGGCTGCGCGGCAGAGATGTGGCGCGGCGAGCGTGCCGAACGAGGCGACGGCGAGGCTGGAGGTGGAGCGGACCAGGAATTGCCGCCGGGTCCATGCGCGCGAAGCGCGGAGCGTTGCCATTCAGGAAACCTTCGTCGAATCGCGACGGAAGGTGCCTGCGCTCCTTGACTCCCAGCTTACGGTTTCTTGACCCCGCGCCTACGGTTTTGCGACGCGGAGATGACGGGGGAGATGAGGCGCGGCGACGGCCTGCTCCCTCACCCCGCTTGCGGGGAGAGGCGAACGATCATCAGCAGAATGCCTCAGCGCTTCCAGGCGCAGATGCCACCGGAGCGGCACGGCCAGGTCTGGATGCGGGTATCCATCGCCTGCGCGTCGAGCGGGTTGCCGTGGCGATGCGCGAGCTTTGCACGGGCCGCGCCGCGCGGCTGGGCGGGCCTCGCACGCGCGACCTTCGGTTCGGCTATTCGGACGCGCTCAGCAGCAACCTTCTTCGGCACGTCGACCGGCTCGGCGCGCGCCTGCGCCTCGTTGCCGCCACGCGCTTCCAGCGCAACCGGCGCGAACTGCGTCTCGGGCCCGAGCCGTTTCGGCGACAGCACGGCCTTGGAGAGATCGAGACCGAGATATTCGTTGGGCTTGTAGTCGTCAGCTCGCGCGACGCCGCCCCATGCAAGCACGAGGGCAACGGCAAAATGGACGCTCTTCAGGACCACGGACGCCTCCTGAAATTGATTTTGAAAGAGGTAATTTACCTCTATTTAGGAGGCGTCGCGCGCAATTCCAGCGGCCAAGTGCCGCCGTGGTTAACAAGTTTGGCGGTGTCAGGCGACCTTTCGCGCCGCACCCGGTCCGTCGAGGAACCCCATCAGACGGCTGCGGATGATCTGTTCCGCCTCGCTCATGATGCGATCAACGAGTTCCTTGCAGGAGGGGATGTCGTGGATCAGCCCGGCAACCATGCCGCAGCTCCAGGCGCCGGCGTCCATCTGTCCTTCCAGCATGATCCTGGGATAGACGCCCGCGACCTGGTCGTGGATGTCGTCGATCTTCAGCGTGTCGCCCTTCTCGCGCTCGATCTCGATCAGGCGATCGACATTGGCGTTCCTCAGCACGCGCTCGGTGTTGCGCAAGGAGCGCATGATCAGGCGGGTGTCGAGCTCGGTCGCAGCGACCAGCGCGTTCTTCACGTTCTGATGCACAGGCGCTTCCTTGGTGGCGATGAAGCGCGTGCCCATGTTCATGCCGGCCGCGCCCAGCGACAGCGCCGCGACGAGGCTTCGCCCGTCGGCCATGCCGCCGGACGCCACGAACGGGATCTTCAATTCCTCCGCCGCCCGCGGCAGCAGGATCATGTTCGGGATATCGTCCTCGCCGGGGTGACCGCCGCACTCGAAACCATCGACGCTGACGGCGTCGCAGCCGATCCGCTCGGCCTTGAGCGAGTGACGCACCGAGGTGCATTTGTGGATGACCTTGATGCCCGCCGCCTTCAGGGCCGGCATGTATTGTTCGGGACTGCGGCCCGCCGTCTCCACTGCCTTGATGCCACCCTCGACGATGGCGGCGATGTATTCCGGATAAGGCGGCGCCGCGAAGGTCGGCAGGAAGGTGAGGTTCACGCCGAACGGCTTGTCGGTCATGTCGCGGCAGCGCGCGATTTCCTTGGCGAGCAATTCCGGCGTCTTCTGGGTGAGGCCGGTGATGATGCCGAGCCCGCCGGCGTTGGAGACGGCAGCCGCAAGTTCGGCAAAGCCGACGAAATGCATGCCGCCCTGGATGATGGGGTGCTCGATGCCGAACAGCTCGGTGATCGCGGTCTTCACTAAAATACCTCTCGGAATTTTCCTGGCTATTGGGTTCAGTCTAGAGCCGTTTCCGTTCCGATGAAATCGGAACGGGGCTCTAGATTCTTGTTTTGACGCGTTTTCTCCCTGCGAACCGGTATCCATTTCGCTCGAAAACGCCCTAACCGGACTGCCCTAACCGGACTCTTGCGTCGCGGTCACCATTTCTCTCCGAACGGGCGGATCTCCATCTCGAAGGTCCAGGCACTCTTCGGCTGCTGGTAGAGCTGCCAATAGGCATCCGCGACCGCCGTGGGCGGCATCAGCAGATCGGGATTGTCGAGCGCATTGGGCCCGAGCGCCTCGAGCCGGCGCTGCCGCACCCATTCGGTATCGACGCCGGAATCGATGATGAGATGGGCGACGTGGATGTTCTTCGGACCGAGCTCGCGTGCCATCGCCTGCGCCACCGCACGAAGTCCGAACTTGGCGCTGGCAAAGGCGGCAAAGCCGCTGCCGCCGCGCAAGGACGCGGTCGCGCCGGTGAAGAAGATGTTGCCGCCGCCTCGCGGCAGCATCAGCCGTGCCGCTTCGCGGCCCGCAAGGAAGCCGGAATAGCAGGCCATCTCCCAGACCTTGCGAAACACGCGCTCGGTGGTGTCGAGGATCGGGAAATTGACGTTGGCGCCGACGTTGAAGATGCAGACCTCGAGCGGCGCATGCTTGTCGGCGTCGTTGAGGAAGGAGATGACCTCCTCCTCCTTCCGCGCATCGAGCGAGCGCGCGTGGATCTCGCCGCCGGCGGCCTCGATGTCTTTCACCAGCGGCGCCAGCTTGTCGCCGTTGCGGCGTCCGGCGAAAACCGTGAACCCTTCAGAGGCGAATTTCTTAGCGATTTCGGAGCCGATGAAATCGCCGGCCCCGATCACGGCGGCTGTCGCGTTTCGCTTGGGCAAGGTCGCCTCCTCCGGTGAGAGCGCTGTGTGATTGAGACGGAGGCTATCGTTCCAAAATAGAACTGTCAAACTTTCGGGCGAAATGCTAGCTTGATCTTGAAATTGTCTCGAATATTCAAGTCAGTTCCTTTTTCTGACTGACAAGGCCTAGCCGGAGACCGATCATGAAGTGGGACACGTTGGACGAAGAGCAATGCTCGCTCTCCCGCACCGTGGCCGTGGTCGGCGACCGCTGGACGCTGCTGATCCTGCGCGAATGTTTCCTGCGGGTGCGTCGGTTCGAGGGATTTCAGTCCTCATTGCAGATCACGCGGCACCTGCTCTCGGAGCGGCTGAAGAAGCTGGTCCGCTTCGGCATCCTGCGCCGCGTCCCCTATTCCGACGCGCCGAAACGCTACGAGTACATCCTCACGCAGAAGGGCCTCGACCTCTACCCGATCATCATGGCGATGGTGCATTGGGGCGACACCCACATGGGCGACGAGCGCGGGCGTCCGCTGCTGCACGAACACAAGACCTGCGGCAAGCTGTTCGATCCCGTGATGGTGTGCTCTGAATGCGGCGAGGCGTTGCACGCGAAGCAGGTGCATGTGCATGCGGGGCCGGGGCGCGCGGAGGCGGTCGCATAGGCCGCTCCAAATACAGCTCATCCCCCGGCTTGACCAGGACATCTAGTACGCTCAAAAACAGCACGCTCAAAACGAAAGCGCGGCACACTGGGTGCCGCGCTCGTCTCTGACAGCTTTCGGAAGCGTGCCTGTCTCAGTGCGTCTTCGTCTCGTGCCATTTCTCGAGATCGGGTTTGTGCTCGTCCGACCCCTGCTCCTTTTCCGGATTGCCCTCCCAGGGCTTGTCGGTCTGTCGGTGCGAACCCCAGTCGCTCTGGTGCCGGGGATCGTCGTTCGGCCGTTCCTTGCTCATTGCTTTTCTTTCCTTGAAGGTCACGCGACGGGAACGCCGTAGTAAGTGTTGATACCGCGTACCGCGGCGTCATCACCCCAGTTCCAGTCGTTTCGTTCGCCGTATTTGGGCGCGCCTTCCAGTTCCTTGGTAGTGATGCCGGTGACATAGCCGCCAAGCTCCGTGTCGTATTTCAGCGACTGCCACGGCAACGGGTAGTGGTCGTTGCCGAGGCCCAGGAATCCGCCGAAGCCGAGCACGGCGTAGGACACCCTGCCGCTGACCTTGTCAATCATCACGCGCTCGATCGAACCGATCTTGTTTCGATCGGCCCCGTAGACCGATGTTCCCTCGACCTTGTCGCTTCCGATCAGCCGGCCCATTTCGTCGCGGTCCATTTCGCCCTGATTCAGCATTGTCGTTCCTCCACTCAGCCAATGGGATTCAACCGGACAAGCGAGCGTTCGTTCCGGCACCGATGTTCCCCGATGCGGGTCAGGAACATCGCAAGGAACGAGCCGTTCTCTGAGCTTCATGCACAACCGAGAGCCACGCGCGATGTCCCAGACCGTTTCCGACTTCATCGTCCAGCGTCTGCATCAATGGGGCGTACGACATATCTTCGGCTATCCCGGCGACGGCATCAACGGCGTGTTCGGTGCGATGAACCGGGCCGAAGGCAAGGAAGGCGAGATCGGCTTCGTGCAGGCGCGGCACGAAGAGATGGCGGCGTTCATGGCAAGTGCCTATGCGAAGTTCTCAGGGGAGCTTGGCGTTTGCATCGCGACCTCCGGACCCGGCGCATCGCATCTCATCACCGGGCTCTATGATGCGCTGCTCGATCACCAGCCGGTGCTGGCGATCGTCGGCCAGCAGGCGCGCAATGCCCTCGGCGGGCACTATCAGCAGGAGATCGACCTTCTCTCGATGTTCAAGGACGTCGCCGGCGCCTACGTCATGCAGGCCTCCTCGGCTGCACAGGTGCGGCACCTGATCGACCGTGCGGTTCGGATCGCGCTGGCGCGGCGGGCCCCGACGGTGGTCATCTTGCCCAATGATTTGCAGGACGAGCCCTACGAAAGCCCGCCCCGCGCTCACGGCACGCTGCATTCCGGCATCGGTTACAGCGCCCCCAGCATCATGCCGCGCGAGGCCGATCTCGACCGCGCCGCGGAAGTGCTCAATGCCGGCAAGAAGGTTGCGATGCTGATCGGCGCCGGCGCGCTTGGCGCCACCGACGAGGTGATCGCCGTTGCCGACCGCCTGTCGGCCGGCTGCGCCAAGGCACTGCTCGGCAAGGCAGCGCTACCCGACGACCTGCCCTGGGTCACCGGCTCGATCGGCCTGCTCGGCACCGAGCCCAGCTACAACATGATGGCGGAGTGCGACACGCTGCTGATGGTCGGCTCTGCCTTCCCCTATGCCGAGTTCCTGCCGAAGGAGGGCGCCGCCCGCGGCGTGCAGATCGACATCGACGCCGGCATGATGTCGATCCGTTTTCCGATGGAGGTCGGCCTCGTCGGCGATGCCGCCGAGACGCTGCGCGCATTGTTGCCGCGGCTGAAGCCCAAGAGCGACGGCGCCTGGCGACAGGGTATTGAGGACCACGTCGCGACATGGTGGAAGACGCTCGACGACCGCGCGCATCAGCCCGCCGCGCCGGTCAATCCACAGCTCGTCGCCTGGGAGTTGTCCCCTCGCCTGCCTGACCGCGCCATCATCACCAGCGATTCCGGCTCCTGCGCCAACTGGTTCGCGCGCGACCTGAAGATTCGGCGCGGCATGATCGCCTCGCTGTCCGGCGGCCTCGCCTCGATGGGCGCCGCGGTGCCCTATGCGATCGCTGCGAAATACGCCCATCCCGACCGGCCCGTGATCGCGCTGGTCGGCGACGGCGCGATGCAGATGAACAATATGGCCGAATTGATCACCGCGGCAAAATACTGGCGCTGCTGGCGCGACCCGCGCTTCATCGTCTGCGTCTTCAACAACGAGGACCTCAACCAGGTGACCTGGGAGCAGCGCATCATCAACGGCGATCCCAAATTCGAGGCCTCGCAGCGCATTCCCAACGTCTCCTATTCCCGCTTCGCCGAGTTGATCGGCCTGCGCGGCATCTTCGTCGACAGCCCGGAGTTGCTCGGCTCGGCCTGGGAGCAGGCGCTGGGAAGCGAGATGCCCGTCGTGCTGGAGGTGAAGACCGACCCCGAAGTGCCGCCGTTGCCGCCGCATATCACGCTTCAGCAGGCCAAGAACTTCTCGCTCGCCCTTTTGAAGGGCGATCCCAACGAAGGCGGGATGATCAAGGGAGCAGCACGGCAGGTGCTCGAAACGATCCTGCCCGGAAAAGAATGAGGTGAGACCATGAGCGACTTTCGCGATATCCAGCATGGCGTCAACGATCCCGTCGATGGCTTGGACGTAAGGCGGCAGATCAACGACAGCAGGACGCCGCATGAGCGCGCGCAGCGCCATGCCGACGTGCGTGCCGACGCCACGGCCGTCCCCGCCGAGCCGTTCCTGCCCGAGCGGCTTCGGCGGCAGCCGACCGATCCCATCAATCCGCGCACGGGGCGCAATCCCACGGATTGATCGTTAGGAACCTCGCCCCCTGCGGCGTGTTGATCGGCGCAACCGTTGCGCGGCAAGGGGCTGCGCGCCCATTCGGAGGGACCGAACCATGAAACGTACCATCATCGCCCTTGCCTGCGTGCTTCTCGCAGGCCCTGCGCTCGCCCAGTCGCTCGGCGAGAAGACCGGCGTCAACTCCGCGCTCGGCGTCGCGCCGGCGACCGCCGACTTCGTCAAGGAAGTCGCCATCAGCGACATGTTTGAGATCGAGTCGAGCAAGCTCGCCCAGCAGAAGGGCAACGCGCAGGAGAAGAGCTTCGCGCAGCAGATGATCACCGACCACACCAAGACCAGCACCGAGCTCAAGAGCCTGGTCGGCGACAAGAAGGTCCAGGCGACGCTTCCGACGGCGCTCGACAGCTCGCACCAGAGCAAGCTCGACAAGCTCAAGAACGCGAACGGCAAGGACTTCAGCTCGGATTACAATTCCTATCAGGTGAGCGCGCACGAGGATGCCGTGTCGCTGTTCGAGCGCTACGCCAAGGGCGGCGACAATTCGGCGCTGAAGGACTGGGCCGGCAAGACGCTGCCGGCGCTCAAGCATCATCTCGATATGGCCAAGGAGCTCGGCAAGGCGCCGAGCGTCGGCCAGACGAAGTAACGGATTGCTGAAGGACGCCGGCGCAGCCGGCGCCCTTTGCTTAGCAACGTCGACCATCTCCGCGCATTGAGCCTCGACCATCGCGGAGAGCAAGATGTCGAAACACAGCAAATCCTCACTGTCCCGCCGGCACGTCGTCCACGCCGCGAGCGCAACGCTCGCGGCTTCGCTGGCATCCACAGCGAAAGGAGATACATCCATGGCCGAGCACAGTCTCGTCGATCCCGTCAGCCGCTATCCGAAGCCGCCGTTCAAGAAGCAATCGCAGCCCTGGCCGGGTCTTGCCGGCAAGATGGAGCCGCGACCGGACCATGGCGAGACCAGCTACAAGGGCTCCGGCCGGCTCGCCGGCCGCAAGGCACTCATCACCGGCGGAGATTCCGGCATGGGCCGCGCCGCCGCGATCGCCTATGCGCGCGAAGGCGCCGACATCGCCATCAATTATCTGCCGGCGGAAGAACCCGATGCACAGGAGGTGATCGCCCTGATCAAGAAGGAAGGCCGCACCGGACTTGCCATCCCCGGCGACCTCCAAGCCGAAGCCTTCTGCAAGCAGCTCGTCGAGCAGGCCGTGCAGGGCCTCGGCGGTCTCGACATCGTCGTCAACAACGCGGCACGGCAGCAGACCCGCGCCTCCGTCCTTGACGTCTCTTCGGAAGATTTCGATGCGACCATGAAGACCAACGTCTACGCGCCGTTCTGGATCATCAAAGCGGCGCTGCCGCATCTCAAACCCGGCTCCTGCATCATTGGCACGACTTCCGAGCAGGCCTACGATCCCTCGCCGGATCTCTATGACTATGCGCAGACCAAGGCGGCGACGATGAACTATGTGAAGGCGCTGGCCAAGCAGCTGGCGTCGAAGGGCATCCGCGTCAATGGCGTGGCGCCGGGGCCGATCTGGACGCCGCTTCAGGTCTCCGGCGGTGCCACGATGGAGAAGCTCGAAAAGTTCGGCGGCATGACGCCGCTCGGACGCCCCGGCCAGCCGGTCGAGCTCGCCTCGATCTACGTGCAGCTTGCGGCCTCCGACGCCAGCTACGCGACGGGCCAGGTGTATGGCGCCGCCGGCGGATCCGGACAGCCGTAATTTCCCGATCGTGGGCCTGATGCGACGCGGCCGGGCTCGGGAACCTTCCTTGTCTGCCGGTTTTACAAATTTGTCATGGAGAACATCTCGCCCGCGGACCAATGGCGCTCGTAACAGTCAAACCTACGCGGATCGATACCGCGATTGCGAACGAGATCGCGCACCACACCAACTCGGGCCTCGAGCACGCCGCTCGAGCGATGACCTGGGGTGCCGACGAACATGTGCTGTTCGCGCTGGCCGCGGCCGGATGGCTCTACACAAGGCTGCGGCATCCGCAGCAGCGTCCCGTTGCAGATCATATCCTGATGGTCTCGCTAGCGACCGCAGCACTGCCGCATGTTCTGAAATCCGTGTTCGATCAGACCAGGCCAGATAGGCTGACGGTCACAGGCCACTGGCGCGGCGTCCCCTTCTCCGGGCGATCCCGCGACGCATTTCCCTCCGGTCACGCCGTGCATATGGGCGCCCTCGCCTCGGCGGCCGGTCTGTTGCCGCCTGCTAGGCGCCGGGCGGCCCGCTTGCTTGCCGTGGCGCTGTCGTTGACGCGAATCGTGGTGCTGGCGCATTGGGCCAGCGACGTGGTGGCGGGCTTTACGCTCGGCGTCGCCGTCGAGCGATTGTTGAGGCCGTTCACGCTGGCGAAGCGGCGGCCCAAGGCGGCACGGAAATGGCCATGACCGAGTATGTCCTGCGCTTCATCGCCGGTGGCCTGATCGTCTCTGCCTTCTCGATCCTGGGCGACATGCTGCGGCCGAAGAGCTTTGCCGGGCTGCTCGGCGCGGCGCCGTCGGTCGCGCTGGCCACTCTCGGTATCGCCGTCGTCCAGCACGGCCCGCAATACGTCGCCGCCGAAAGCTGGACGATGATCTACGGCGCCATCGCACTCGGCTGCTATAGCATCGTCGTCTGCCACCTCCTGATGAGGTTTCATTTCACCGCGCTGCCAGCCACCATCCTGGCTTTCGCCGCATGGCTCGTCGTCGCCTTCGCTCTGCTCGCGGGTTTCGGAGGCGCTGCCTGATGCTGGTCAAGCTGTCTGCATCGGCGCTGAAACAGACGCGGTGGTACGAGTATGGCGTTCGCTTCCTGCTCGGCGGGTCGGCGACGGTCCTCGCGGGGGCCGTGAGCTCACGTTTCGGCGTCGCCGTCGGCGGGCTCTTCCTCGCCCTGCCCGCCATCTTCTGCGCCAGCGCAACGCTGATCGAAAGCCATGAACGCCGCGCCAAGGAGAAGGCCGGCCTCAGCGGACGGCGACGCGGGCAGCAGGCCGCAGCGCTCGACGCTGCCGGGGCGGGCCTCGGAAGCATCGGTCTGGCAGCGTTCGCTGCAGTTTTTTACGTCGTGGTTTCGACGACCGTGATCGGGGCATTCGTCGCCGCCATTCTGGTATGGGTGACTGTGTCGGTGTCGGCATGGTGGCTGCGGCGGAAGCTTCGCATCACCTCCCGCACCGTGCAGACCGATCGCCTCGGGCCGTCAGCGAGGGGGCGCGGGATCTTCTCGTAGCGTCGTCAGAAAACCATACATCTCGGCGGCCGTCTGAAGCTGATCGATGCGCGCGAGAACGATTTCACGCTGGCGGCCGTTCGGCAGGCCGGACAGTTCGTGTTCGAGCCGCTCCTTCTGCACCTTGAGACGTTGCTCGAATGTGTGTGGCTCAGACCGTCTTCGCATCTTCCGTCCTTGGTGGTTGTAGCCCTGGGCTGTTGGCCCAGCGCTCGACTTGCTCGATGACCTTCTGGTGGCTTGGACGCACCGGTTTGGATGCTTCCGGCTCTTCGGAAGGCTTACGGGGCAACCTGACTTCATCCGTCATGGCTTCTCTCCCTCCCGAGGAGAATGCGCCATGGCGCGAGTCGTTCAATAATAAACCATTGATTTTACAGCTATTTTCTACTCACTTGGCGACTTTCCCCTCTCTTGGGGAACTCTTGCCAAGTTGGTTTGTTGAGTAAGTGGCTCAACTCACTCAATTCGCGTGATCGACCATGAACGACCATCGCGCCGAGCGCCTTCAAGTCATGCTCTCGCCGGAAGAACTGGCAGCCGTTGACGATTTCCGGTTCAAACACCGTATGCCCACGCGGGCGGCCGCGGTCCGCGAACTGCTCAGGTTCGGGCTCGCCTCGGCGGACGTCGATGCTGCAGCCGGCGTAAAGTCGAGCAGCTTCGGTGTGTTCGGCCGCGGACCCGACGGACACACCCAGGAAGATCCCGAGAACGGCACCGGGGGCTGACCCTCAGAAGCCTCCCATAAGCGAACGGCCCCGGCACGGTGGGTGCCAGGGCCGTCCTTGGAGATTACTTCCGGCGCACCGGGGGCATGACAACCGGAAGCAATCTGTCGACTCGTCGCACGAGGATTCGTTCCTCGCGCCAGATTGAAAGCGTCTAGCCGGTCGGCGCGTCGCCGGAATCGTTCGGCGTCATCCCCGAGCCCGGCGTCTTGCTGTTGTCGTTCAGCTTGGGATCGCGCGTCGCCTCTCGCGACGGCGAGCCGCTCGAACCCGTCTTCTGCGGATCCGTGTTCGGTGTGTCAGTCGTGTGCGCGGACTGCGCCCGCTGCTTGTCGCGGGGCTGCTCCTCCGCCCGCTTGTCCTTGACGATGCCGTGGTCGGAATTAGCCATGATATGCCTGCGCCTCTCCTGATGTCTCGAAGCGCTTACGCATTGCGGCGTCGAATGTTCCGGTGCGGTGCTAGCTGTGCACCGCGTGAACCGCAGCCGATGCCTTCTCCAGATGAACCTGGCGCACCGTCGTCACCGTCGCAAACGCGACCGAGACACCAAAGGCGAGAACCAGTGAAAGAAGAGCCAGACGTGGAGCCATCACAAAATCTCCTTCTGGAAGCGAAAACCAACGCGTTCGACTATTCTTGATCATCCCCGATTGGCCGCTTGCATTCCGTGAGCGATCTCACACGCGGATCCACGAAAACGGAGAGCGCTCACGCCTCCCGCTGTTGAGCAAAACGCCTCGTGACGGGCGGAATTTCGCCATCGAGCCAGTCTTGCTCGTGAGCGAGCGCCGTCCAGGCGCTCGCCATGCGCGAATAACGCTTGTTGGCGGGTTGTCCCTCGGCGCGCTCCGCGAGCTGAAGACAATTGTCGGCGTTGTCCCTGAAGATGTCAGACTGTTTCATGCAGAAGAATTGGGGACGGAACTCCGGCATCGCAACCCGGTTGCCAGATCGTATGTTTCAGGGAACTTCGCCTCTCGTCCGGGGTTGACCGCGATGCGAATTTTTGTCGCGATCATCCTGGCATTCATCAGCACCGCGGCGCTTGCCGACAGCGCCGGTGAACAAAGGACTCGCGACCGAGCCCCGAGCGCGAGCGATGTCATCACCGGCCTCTACAATTTCAGCCGCTTCCAGCAAGGCCTACTGGAGAGCGCCGACCTCAAGGGCAACGCCGAGGTCAGGAATCTCGCCGCCTTGCGCGCCGAGGAAGCGGCCAAGCGCGACAAGGCGTTGAAGCAGATCCAGGAGGCGATCGGCGCAGAGCCGCGTGCAGGCAAGACGACGTCGGTCGGCGCGAGCCTTGTGGAGCCCGAAACCGCGGACGGACCGACTTACGTTCGAACCTTCTATGCCTCGCAGATTCCCGAATACGAATCGGCCATCGAACTTCTCGACCGCTATCTGAAAGGGCCCGACAACACCGCGCTCGCAGCATTCGCCCGCGAGCAGCTCCCGATGCTGCGCGCGCAGGTCAAGGACGCCGAGCACACCATGGCAGACAAGTAGCGACCGCTATTTGTCATTCGGATGATGCTGCTGGCTCTCCGGCCGGACCGCGCGGTTGCTCTCCGGCATCTTGTCCCGGCCCGCATCGCCATTGTCATCCTTGCCGCCCGACGATGACGTGCCGCTGCCGCTCGGGTTCGACCGGGACGACGCCCCGGTAGTCGGGGAATCCGCCTTCGGGCTGGCGGAACTCGCGGCGGGATCGCCGGTCACCGCCCCGCGGCCGCTGGGCGCTCCTTTTTGCGCCAGGGCCACCCCGGTGAACAGCGTGACGATGATCGCGCCAAGTCCTGATTTCATCTGCGTTCTCCCTCTTCGCGGGCTAACCGGGAGACTTCGGCTCCGTTCCGAAGTTGCTGGAGACGGAAGCGCGAGGAGTGCCCTGTCGTCTTTCTCGCCAAACGACATGGAACCAATTCGACGTTTCGCCGTTATTGGCATCGGGCTGAGCAAGACAGGTTCCATCTCCTCGCGCCGCTATGTTGGCGCTTGATTTCGAATTTGGCTGACGCTCTATTTCGACCAATCGCGTCTGGCCTTGGATTCGGCCGACACCTGCGGGGGAATCAGTATGAGCGACCTCGATCCCGGATCTGCATCACGGTCCGGTCGTCGCGTTCCAAAGCCAAAATCCAATGGTGTATCCGATCCGGATTCCCGGGCGGAACTGCTGCTCGCCCTGCAAGCCATGCGCAGCGGCGATTTTTCCGTCCGGATGAGCGGCGACTATCTCGGCATCGACGGCAAGATCGCCGACACTTTCAATGAAATCATCGCCGCCAACCAGCGAATGGCGCAGCAACTCGAGCTGGTCGGCCAGGTGGTCGGCCGCGAAGGCAAGACGCGCCAGCGCGTGAAGTTCGGCCTCGCCTCGGGCTCCTGGGCCGACATGGAAGGTTCCGTCAACACACTGATCGACGACCTGTTGTGGCCGACGCGCGAGGTGACGCGCGCAGTCGCCGCCGTCGCGCAAGGCGACCTGCTCCAGACCGTCAAGCTCGACGTCGACGGCCGGCCGCTCCGCGGCGAGTTCCTGCAGTCGGCGACCATCGTCAACACCATGATCAAGCAGCTCGGCGTGTTCACCTCCGAGGTGACGCGCGTGGCGCGCGAGGTCGGCACCGAAGGCAAGCTCGGCGGCCAGGCCCAGGTGCCGGAAGTGACCGGCGTCTGGAAGGACTTGACCGAGAGCGTCAACTCGATGGCGAACAACCTGACCAACCAGGTTCGCAACATCGCCGAGGTGACGATCGCGGTCGCCAACGGCGACCTCTCCAAGAAGATCACCGTCGACGTCCGCGGCGAGATCCTTCAGCTCAAGGAAGCCATCAACACGATGGTGGACCAGTTGCGCTCGTTCGCCTCGGAGGTGACGCGTGTCGCGCGCGAGGTCGGCACTGACGGCAAGCTCGGCGGCCAGGCGATCGTGCCCGGCGTCGCCGGCACCTGGAAGGACCTGACGGACTCCGTGAACGCGATGTGCGGCAACCTGACCGCACAGGTGCGTAACATCGCCAACGTCACCACCGCCGTGGCGCGCGGCGACCTCTCGCGCAAGATCACGGTGGACGTGCGCGGCGAGATCCTGGAGCTGAAGGACACCATCAACACCATGGTGGACCAGCTCAACGCCTTCGCCTCGGAGGTGACGCGCGTGGCGCGCGAGGTCGGCACCGAGGGCAAGCTCGGCGGCCAGGCCCAGGTCTCCGGCGTCGCCGGTACCTGGAAGGACCTCACCGACAACGTCAACTTCATGGCCTCGAACCTGACCGCGCAGGTCCGCAACATCGCCGACGTCGCCACCGCCATCGCAAGCGGCGACCTCTCGAAGAAAATCACGGTGAACGTCTCGGGCGAAATCCTTCAACTGAAGGAAACGCTCAACACCATGGTCGACCAGCTCAACGCGTTCGCCGGCGAAGTCACGCGCGTCGCGCGCGAGGTCGGCACCGAAGGGCGGCTCGGCGGCCAGGCCAACGTGCTCGGCGTCGCCGGCACCTGGAAGGACCTGACCGAGAGCGTCAACTCGATGGCCTCGAACCTGACGGCGCAGGTCCGCAACATCGCCGAGGTGACGACCGCGGTCGCCGGCGGCGATTTGTCGAAGAAGATCACCGTGGACGTGCGCGGCGAGATCCTGGAGCTGAAAGACACCATCAACACCATGGTGGACCAGCTCAATGCCTTCGCCGGCGAAGTCACGCGCGTAGCGCGCGAGGTCGGCACCGAAGGCAAGCTCGGCGGCCAGGCCGTCGTGCGCGGCGTCGGCGGCACCTGGAAGGACCTCACCGACAGCGTCAACTCGATGGCCTCGAACCTCACCGGTCAGGTCCGCAACATCGCCGAGGTCGCGACCGCGGTCGCCAAGGGCGATTTGTCGAAGAAGATCACGGTGAACGTGTCGGGCGAAATCCTTCAGCTGAAGGAAACGCTCAACACCATGGTCGACCAGCTCAACGCCTTCGCCGGCGAAGTCACGCGCGTCGCGCGCGAGGTCGGCACCGACGGCAAGCTCGGCGGCCAGGCCGGCGTGCCCGGCGTCGCCGGCACCTGGAAAGACCTCACCGACTCCGTGAACTCGATGGCGGGCAACCTCACCGCCCAGGTCCGCAACATCGCCGAGGTCGCAACCGCAATCGCCGGCGGAGACCTCTCGCGCAAGATTACCGTGGACGTGCGCGGCGAGATCCTGCAGCTCAAGGACACGCTCAACACGATGGTCGACCAGCTCAACCGCTTCGCGGGCGAGGTGACGCGCGTGGCGCGCGAGGTCGGAACCGAAGGCCGCCTCGGCGGACAGGCCAACGTGCCCGGCGTCGCCGGCACCTGGAAAGACCTCACCGACTCCGTGAACTCGATGGCGGGTAACCTCACCGCCCAGGTCCGCAACATCGCCGAGGTGACCACTGCGGTTGCGCGCGGTGACCTCTCCCGCAAGATCACCGTCGACGTGAAGGGCGAGATCCTCGAGCTCAAGAACACCATCAACACCATGGTCGACCAGCTCAACGCCTTCGCCGGCGAAGTCACGCGCGTCGCGCGCGAGGTCGGCACCGAAGGCAAGCTCGGCGGCCAGGCCGAGGTGCCCGGCGTCGCCGGCACGTGGAAGGACCTCACCGACAACGTCAACTTCATGGCCTCGAACCTGACCGCCCAGGTCCGCAACATCGCCGAGGTCGCGACCGCGATCGCCGGCGGCGATTTGTCGAAGAAGATCACAGTGGACGTGCGCGGCGAGATTCTGCTGCTCAAGGACACCTTGAACACCATGGTCGAGCAGCTCCGCTCCTTCGCCGCCGAAGTGACGCGCGTCGCGCGCGAGGTCGGCACCGAAGGCCGCCTCGGCGGTCAGGCCGTCGTGCCCGGCGTCGGCGGCACGTGGAAGGACCTGACCGACAACGTCAACCTTCTGGCGGCGAACCTCACCACCCAGGTCCGCAACATCGCCGAAGTGACCACGGCGGTCGCCCGCGGCGACCTCTCCCGCAAGATCACCGTCGACGTGAAGGGCGAAATCCTCGAGCTGAAGAACACCATCAACACCATGGTGGACCAGCTCAACGCCTTCGCCGGCGAAGTCACGCGCGTGGCGCGCGAGGTCGGCACCGAGGGCAAGCTCGGCGGCCAGGCCCAGGTGCCCGGCGTCGCCGGCACCTGGAAGGATCTCACCGACACCGTGAATTTCATGGCTGCGAACCTGACCGAGCAGGTGCGTGGCATCGTCAAGGTCGTGACCGCGGTCGCCAATGGCGATCTGAAGCAGAACCTCACGGTGAAATCGAAGGGTGAGGTCGCGGCGCTCGCTGACACCATCAACAACATGACCGAGACGCTAGCGACCTTCGCCGACCAGGTGACGTCGGTGGCGCGCGAGGTCGGCGTCGAAGGCCGCCTCGGAGGGCAAGCCAACGTGCCTGGTGCTGCCGGCACCTGGAAGGACCTCACCGGCAACGTCAACCTGCTCGCGGCCAACCTCACCTCGCAGGTGCGCGCGATCGCGGAAGTCGCGACCGCCGTCACCAAGGGCGATTTGACGCGATCGATCCAGGTCGATGCCCGCGGCGAAGTCGCCGAGCTGAAGGACAACATCAACACGATGATCACGAATCTCCGTCTCACGACGGACGTGAACACCGAACAGGACTGGCTGAAGACCAACCTCGCCAAATTCACCAACATGCTCCAGGGCCAGCGCGACCTGACCACCGTCGGCCGCTTGTTGCTCACCGAATTGTCGCCGCTGGTAAACGCCCATACCGGCGTGATCTACCAGGTCGAGAGCGAGGACAATCCGCAGCTGCTGCTGCTCGCCTCCTACGCCAGCGACGGCATCTATCCCTATCAGCGCGTGCTGCAGTTCGGCGACGGCCTGATCGGCCAGTGCGCGCTCGACAAGCGGCCGCGCATGGTCGCCGACATCCCGTCCGACGTGGTGCCGATCAACTCGGCGCTGTTCCGCGTCGCGCCGAAGAATCTCGTCGTGCTGCCGGTGCTGTTCGAGGGCCAGGTCAAGGCCGTGATCGAGCTCGCCTCGCTCGTCTCCTTCACGACCTCGCAGATGACGTTCCTGGAGCAGCTCACCGACTCCATCGGCATCGTGCTCAATTCGATCGAAGCGACGATGCAGACCGAAGGCCTGCTCAAGCAGTCGCAACAGCTTGCCGGCGAGCTTCAGACCCAGCAGCGCGAATTGCAGCAGACCAACGACCAGCTCGAGCAGAAGGCCCAGCAGCTCGCCGAGCGCAACGTCGAGGTCGAGCGCAAGAACCAGGAGATCGAGCAGGCCCGCCGCGCGCTGGAGGAAAAGGCGACCGAGCTTGCCCTGACCTCGAAATACAAGTCCGAATTCCTCGCCAATATGAGCCACGAGCTGCGCACGCCGCTGAACTCGATCCTGATCCTTGGACAGCAGCTCACCGACAATCCGGACGGCAACCTCTCCGCCAAGCAGGTCGAATTCGCCCGCACCATCCACGGCGCCGGCACCGACCTGCTCAATCTCATCAGCGACATCCTGGATCTGTCCAAGATCGAATCCGGCACGGTGACGGTCGACGCCGAGGAGATCCTGACGGCGAACCTGCTCGATACCGTCGGCCGGCCGTTCCGGCACGAGGCGGACAACCGCAATCTATCGTTCAAGATCGACATCGATCCGAACCTGCCGCGCAGCCTCGTCACCGATTCCAAGCGGCTGCAACAGGTTTTAAAGAACCTGCTCTCCAACGCCTTCAAGTTCACCGCCGAAGGCGAGGTACGCCTGAAGGTCACCGGCGCGGTCGGCGGCTGGGGAACGGATCACCCGGTGCTGAACTCAGCCCCGGCCGTGATCGCGTTCGAAGTGTCCGACACCGGCATCGGCATTCCCCTGGAGAAGCAGAAGCTGATCTTCGAAGCGTTCCAGCAGGCCGACGCCGGCACCAGCCGGAAATACGGCGGCACCGGCCTTGGACTTGCGATCAGCCGCGAACTCGCGAGCCTGCTGGGCGGCGAGATCCATCTGCGCAGCTTGCCGGGCAAAGGCTCGTCGTTCACGCTGTATCTGCCGCTCAAATATTCCGGCCCGACGCTCGCACCGCGTGCGGCGCCGACGCCGCAGCCACACAACCAGCCGCCGGCGCTGCAGCCGGCCGCGCCGGAGCAGCAGCGCGTCATCGAGCAGCTTCCCGACGACCGGCTCAACCTCGAGCCCGGCGACAGCATCCTGCTGATCGTCGAGGACGACCCGCATTACGCGCGCGTGCTGGTCGACCTCGCGCGCGACAAGGGATTCAAGGTTCTGGTCGCTGCCCGCGGCGCCGAGGCGCTGGAGCTTGCCAAGCAGTACCAGCCGCGTGCGGTCTCGCTCGACGTGTTCCTGCCCGACATGCTCGGCTGGACGGTGCTGAGCCAGCTCAAGCACAATCCGCTGACCCGCCATATCCCCGTGCAGGTCATCACGCTCGACGAGGACCGCCAGCATGCGCTGGCGCGTGGCGCGTTCTCCTTCGTCAACAAGCCGACGACGACTGAGGGCGTCTCGGCCGCGCTGACGCAGATCAAGGAATATGCGCGCCCCAGGCGCAAGCGGCTCCTGATCGTCGAGGACAACGAGGCCGAGCAGCTCTCGATCCGCGAATTGCTGCATCACGACGACATCGAGATCGTGACCACCGACACCGGTGCCGGCGCGCTCTCGACATTGCGCGAGGAGCCCTGCGATTGCGTGGTGCTCGACCTCAGGCTGCCCGACATGAGCGGCTTCGAGGTGCTGGACCAGATCCGCAACGACGAGGCGCTGTCGAACATCCCGGTCGTCGTCTTCACCGGCCGCGAGCTGTCGGCGGAGGAGGACGCGGAACTTCACACCATGGCGCGCAGCATCGTGGTCAAGGGCGTGGAATCGCCGGAACGCCTGCTCGACGAGACCGCGCTGTTCCTGCACCGCGTGATCACGGAACTTCCAGTCGAGAAGCAGCGCATGCTGGAGAAGCTGAACAGTTCCGACGAGGACCTGATTGGCAAGACCGCCCTGCTCGTCGACGACGATGCCCGCAATATCTTCGCGCTGTCGAGCGTGCTGGAACGGCGCGGCATGAAGGTGCTGACGGCCACGACCGGCCGTGAAGCCGTCACCCTGGTCGAATCCAATCCGGAGATCGCCATCGTGCTGATGGACATCATGATGCCGCAGATGGATGGCTACCAGACCATCGGTGTCATTCGCGAAAACCCGGCCTTCGCCCGCCTTCCGATCATCGCGCTGACCGCCAAGGCGATGAAGGGCGACCGCGAAAAGTGCCTGGAGGCCGGCGCGTCCGACTACCTCGCCAAACCCGTCAACACCGATCAATTGCTGCTTGCGATCCGCATGTGGCTGCACCGTTGAGTTTGGATCCACGAATGGACCACGAAAAGGTCAACATCCTCCTCGTCGACGACCAGCCCGCAAAGCTGCTCGCCTATGAGGTGATATTGAAGGAACTCGGCGAAAACCTCGTGATCGCCTCGTCTGGACGCGAGGCGCTGGAGGTGCTGCTCAAGACCGAGATCGCGGTGATCCTGGTCGACGTCTGCATGCCCGAACTCGACGGCTTCGAGCTCGCCGCGATGATCCGCGAGCATCCGCGCTTCCAGAAGACGGCGATGATCTTCATCTCCGCCATCCAGGTCAGCGACATCGACCGCTTGCGCGGCTACGAGATGGGCGCGGTCGACTACGTGCCGGTACCGGTCGTGCCGGAGGTGCTGCGCGCCAAGATCAAGGTGTTTGCCGAGCTCTACCGCAAGACCCGCGAGCTGGAACGGCTGAACCGGGAGCTCGAGGATCGCGTCCGCGCACGCACCGCGGAGCTGGAGAACTCCACCGCGAGGCTGCGCGAAAGCGAGCAGCGGCGCAGCATGGCGATCGCCGCCGGCAAGATGGGCTCCTGGGATTGGGACTGGATCAGCGGCGACTGGATGTGGGACGAGGGGCAATATCGCATCTTTGGCGTCAGCCCCGAAAGCTTCGCGGTCAACCCGGCCAACGTTCAGGCGCTGCTGCATCCCGACGACGTCGATCAGTTGCGCAAGGCGGTTGCCGAGTTCAACAAGGGCACGCGGGCCTATGAGACCGAGTTCCGCATCCTGCGGCCCGATGGAGAGGTGCGCTGGTGCGTGGGCACGGCGGCAGCAACGGTGGACGACAGCAGTCGCGTCGTGCGCGTGAGTGGAGTCACCGTGGACATCACCGAACGCAAGCGTGCCGAGGAACGGCAGAATCTGCTGGCCCGGGAAGTCGATCATCGCGCCAAGAATGCGCTGGCGCTGGCGCAGTCGATCGTCCGCCTCACCCGCGCCGACGAGGTCAAGGCCTATGTCAACGCCGTGGAGGGACGCATCAATGCGCTGGCGCGCGTGCACACCATCCTGTCGCTGTCGAGCTGGCAGGGCGCCGAGCTCTCCAGGCTGATCGACGAGGAGCTTGCGCCCTATTCGCTCGGCGGCCAGATCGTGTTGGCGGGTCCGGAGGTCCAGTTGATGCCGACGACGGCCCAGACCTTGGCGCTCGCGCTGCACGAGCTCTTCACCAACTCGGCCAAGTACGGCGCCCTCTCGACCAGGTCGGGACGGCTCGCGATCGGCTGGCAAGTCGAGGACCAATTGCTGACGCTGAACTGGGAAGAAACCGGCGGTCCACTCGTCATGCCCCCGAAGTCTCGCGGCTTCGGCACGCGGAGCCTGCTTGCGAGCGTCGAGTCCCAGCTGGGTGGACAGGCGCAATTCGATTGGCGAGCCGAGGGATTGTTGTGCCGTCTGGAGGTGCCGCTGACACGCAAGACGGCGGCGACCGCACCCGGAAAATTCGACGTCGCAAGTGCGTCCGAATTGCAACGCGCCTCGGGCTGAAGCGCGATGCGGTCAGGATGAAGCGTCATCGCGCTTCAGGTTTGTGTTTGAGCATGACCTTTTCGGAGAACCGCTGCGCACTTTTCCGGATCATGCCTTAGCCTGACGCCACCATCCTCGATTGCCGCTGCGGCCGCGCTTCCTCGGCGAGGCGCCCTTCGAGCCAGGCTTCCGTCTGAGCGAGATCGCGTAGCGCCCTCGCGTAGCGGCGGGCCGCACTTCGCTCCGCACCGCGCGGCAGTTTGCGGGCCTTTCGCAGCATGTCCGCAGCCGCGTTGCGATAGGCCAGCGAGCGGTAAAGAAAGACGACCTTACCCATATCGAATGTTCCCGTTTCGAATGTTCCCGTTTTGCTGGCTCATCCTCGCCAATCCGGCATGAACGTCGGATGAAGCCGGTGACAACAATTCCTTCATCCGTTTGGAACCGGTGAATATCGCCCGCGTTTGCATGCCAATTCGGGATGCAGTTCCCATGCGCGCAAAAAAATCTTCGGACTTGATCTCACCCGCCGGCCTCATCAAGCTGATGACGCATGCGCTGATGGGCGCAGCCCTCGGCCTCACCTTCAGCCTCACGCTGATCCTGTCCAATCCCGCCGTTGCCAGCCTGCTCGATCACGGCGGAAGCCAGGCCGCCTTCGTCTTCGCTCTGACATTGGTGACGACGTTCGCGATCGGCGCCACACTCACCGGTGCTGTGTTCATCCTCATGGAGGACAAGCAATCTTGAAGCGTCCGTGACGTGCGGGAGATGCGTTTGCCGGAACTCCTTCGGTAAATAATGGTTGGCTGCCTGCGTCAATTTAACTCAGGGAGTTCCCCGCATGACAACCACGAAGCTCGTTCTCACCGCAATATTGGCCACCGGCCTCGCCGCCACGCCGCTCGCCGCACAGGCCAAGTCGCACAAGGCGAAACACGGATCATCGATGTCCTCATCGCAGACCACCGGCGCCAACACCAAGTCCTCCAAGGATCCCTCCGGCCAGGGCGGTTCCGGTCCCGGCTCGGACCAGGGCGGCACCATGACGAACCAGAACGGTAAGGGCATGAGCAATACCAAGTAGGGCCAGACCGACCAGCTCAAACAAAAGCCCCGCGGCGACGCGGGGCTTTTTCGTTGCAGGCGAGCTGCTGCCACTCAGGCAGCGTTGCGCTGCACGTGACGGCCCTCCTTCACTTCTTCGATGATCTTGGCGCTGAACGCTTCCAGGTCGCCGGGATTGCGCGAGGTGATGAGGCCCTGGTCGACGACCACGGCCGAGTCTTCCCATGCCGCGCCGGCATTGATGACATCGGTCTTGATGGACTTGTAGGACGTCATCTTGCGGCCCTTGGCGATGCCCGTCTCGATCAGGAGCCACGGCGCATGGCAGACGGCGGCAACGATCTTCTTCGCGTTGAAGACGTCCTTGATGAAGGACAACGCCTTCGGCTCGAGGCGAAGCAGGTCGGGGTTGATCTGTCCACCCGGCAATACCAGGGCGTCGTAGTCGCTGCTGGAAGCCTGGTCCAGGGTCTTGTCGACCTTCACCGGCCGCCCCCAATCCTTCATGTCCCAGCCCTTGATCTCGCCGGCTGTGGGCGAGATCACGTGAACCGTAGCACCAGCCTGTTTCAGACGGTCGCGCGGCACTTCCAGTTCCGACTGCTCGAAACCATTCGTCGCGAGAATGGCAATGGTCTTGCCTTTGATATCCATGGAACGCTCCATTGCTGTGTCAGGAGCCCGGTCAATCGGCCGTCCCAGCTTCCGTTCCGTGCGCTGGCGCAGCTCACGGGGATGTGCGGCTGGCCTCGATGGCTGCTGAAACGTACGCGGCAGAGGCAGATCCAGTGCGTCGCTTGCGCGCACGCTAGCTGCGTCGGATGTCACGGGTCTTGAAGGCCGCCCGTGGAGTTCGTCTTCACGAGATGGTCGAGCTGCGCCCGCTTGCGTCCGAGCAGAAGTTGGGCCGCAGCATCATCGAGACCGGCACGCTGCAATTGCCGGATGGCAGAGCCCAGTTCGAGAATCTCGGCGCGCAACCTCAAGATCCGGTAAGTGTCCGGGTCTTCCTCCACGGTGCACTCCCCAAAGGTTCAGCGCCGGGTGCGCGCGCGCTCGGGATTGACCGCTGTCTTTACAAGACGAAGGCGCACCCGGTCGCGGACGTCAGGCAGGACACCGCCGCCGCCGGCAGCCTTCCATTCGCCGATCAGCAGGTCGACCTTCCGGCGCAGACCCATCTGCGCCAGGGCCTGCCGGGCGCAATCGCGATCGCCGTTGATGAGCTCGCGCACCAAGGCCTCGACGTCGGCCATTTCGAGCCTCAAGGCGCTGATTTTACGTCGAATTTCATTAATTCTGTTGTCCATGGCTTGTTAGAACAAAATAAGAACATATAGTCAAGGCACGATTTTCAGAGGGAGAAGCGACATGCAGGTTCAAGGTAGATACGACGCCAGGGTTTTCCTCACCGAGCAGATGACGCGGACGCAGGGGCTGAGGTTGAAACGGCTGAGCGAAGAGGCGTATCAGCCCGCACAATATGCGCGCGATCTGTCGTTCAGCGAGGCCGCCCGGCGCATTCAGGTGCTGGAAGCCGAGATCGATCTGGCGAATTCCTTCTAGTCTGCGTCGCGCATCTGCAACGTTGGATGCGCGCTTTCGGAACCATGCTCCTGTCGATTGGTTCTCCCCGGCCAAGGGAGAACATGCATGGCACGCAAGGCAAAGAAACGCCGCTACTCACCCAGCTCCGGCAGCGATGTCGAGAGCGAGATGCGCCGCTACAAGAAGGGCACCGCGAAGAGCGGGCGCAAAGGCCGTGGCGGTCGCGTGAAGAGCCGCAAGCAGGCAATCGCAATCGGACTGTCGAAGGCACGCAAGAAGGGCAAGAAGGTTCCGAAGAAGGCTGCCAAGAAAACGGCGAAGAAAACGTCCAAGAAAAGGACGACCAAGAAGACGACAACAAAGAGAACAACCAAGAAGTCGTCGAAGCGCAAATCCAGCAAACGCTGACGGCGATCCGTCTCAGATCATGCTGCCCGGCATGAAGCAGCGGATCGAAACCCCGAACGCGGTCTTCACCGGCCACACCATGGTGCGGCCGGCCCGGTTCGGTTCGGTGATCACGGCCTCGTCCGGCACCTCGATCCACTCGCCGTCGAGACGCACGCGATAATGCCCGTTATGCGACTCCCAGTCGGGATCGGCGACGGCAAACCCGTCCGCATCCGAGCAGCACGGACCGAGGTGGCTGCGCAAACCGTCGAACCATGGCTTCAGGGGTGAGTCCGCGTAGCGGCCGTCGTCCCGCCCGAGAGCGTTTCCGCCCCAGAGCACGAATGGCGCCACGAGCAGCGCACCCCTGAGCGAGAGCTTCAATCGATCCATGTCGGCACCGATCACATGCGAACGAGCGGCCAGTTCCACAAAGCGGCGGCAGGTTCGAAGTTCCACGCTTGCAACCCATGCCGGCGGCATCGTTGCCTCCAGAGACTTGCACGACTCGGAACTCTGATGAGCGAACACGGCTTTTTCGGACGAACCGGCTCATCATCGCTGCCGTTGACGAGAATGTTATCGAGCGCATCCCGGCAAGCCTGAAGGCGAACGGAAAAGGCGGCCATGAGGGCCGCCTTTCTTGTTCGATGCCGATCGACATTCGCCTCAGGCGAGCGGTACCGCGACGAACCGGGTCGCCTGCGCGTTCCTGACCTGCAACAGCACGCTGCGCTTGCCGGACGATTTGGCCTGCGCCAGCTCGGAGCGGACATCGCCGACATTGGCGACGGCCTGGCCGCCGACATTGAGGATGACGTCGCCGGTCTGGATGCCACGCTGCGCCGCCGGACCTTGCGGATCGACCTCGGTGACGACGACGCCCTTCTGGCCGGCGCCCTGGACGTCACCGGCCGGAGCCAGAGCAAGACCGAGGCGCGGAGTGCCGGGGGCCGACTGTTCCTTGCCAACATCGGCCTTGGCTTGCCGTTCGTTTGGCAGTTCGCCGAGCGCCAGCGTCACCGTTTTGCTGTCGCCTTTGTGGAAGACGTCGAGCTTCACCGAGCTGCCGGGCGCAAGGGTCGCGATCGTGCGGGCAAGGTCTCGCGAATCCTTGACCGCCTTGCCGTTGACGGCGGTGATGACGTCACCCGCCTCGATGCCGGCCTTCGCCGCCGGGCTGCCGTCCTGCGGGTTGTCGACGATGGCGCCGCGCGCCTCCTTCAGCCCGAGGCTGTCGGCGATCTCGGCGGTGACCGGCTGCACTTGCACACCGAGCCAGCCACGGGTCACCGCGCCCTTGTCCTTCAGCTGCGCGACGACGAGCTTTGCGGTCGAGGCCGGAATGTCGAACCCGATGCCGACCGAACCGCCGGAGGGCGAGAAGATCGCGGTGTTCACGCCGATCACGTTGCCGTTCATGTCGAAGGCCGGGCCGCCGGAATTGCCCTTGTTGATGGGCGCATCGATCTGGATGAAGTCGTCATAGGGACCGTTGCCGATGTCGCGGCCACTGGCCGAGACGATGCCGGCGGTCACGGTGCCGCCGAGGCCGAAGGGATTGCCGACCGCAACCACCCAGTCGCCGATGCGCGGCTTCTGGTCGGAGAACTTGACGAACGGAAAATCCTTCTTGCCGTCGACCTTGATCAGCGCGAGATCGGTCTTCGGATCGGTGCCGACCACCTTGGCGGTGTAACTGGTGCCGTCATCCAGGGTCACCTGCACCGACTCGGCGTGGTCGACGACGTGGTTGTTGGTGACGGCGTAGCCGTCGGCGGAAATGAAGAAGCCGGAGCCTTCGCCCGTGATCATCTGATGGCGCTGGCGCGGCATGCCGTTCATGCCGCCCGGGCCGCGGAACCCGAACTGCCGGGAGAACTGGTCGAACGGAGAATCCTCGTCCTGATCCATCCGGTTCTGTTGCAGCATCGCGCTCTTGTCGTTGTCCTGGTCGATCTTGACCCGCACCGAGATGACGGCGGGCTTGACCTTGCTGACCAGATCACCGAAGCCCGGCGGAGTCGTTGCGGATTCCGCGGCCTGGGCCGGCGCAATGAAAGAGCTCGGACCGAACGGCAAGGAGCCGGGAGAAACCGCCAGAACGGCCACGCCGAGCGCGGCGACGGTGCCGAGCAGCGCCAGCCGGCGCGGCCTCAAGATCCTGCGGGACGTCGGGATGTCGGAATTGACGCGATCGTTCATGTCGAAATGTCCATGTTGGTAAGGTGTCGCCTTGTCTCCAACATGGTCCCTGTCACCTTACGACGTCCCGTCCGTCCGATTAAATCTTGGCAAAGAACGCGCGCGGCCCCGCGGAAGATCGCCGCCCGCGCATTTGATGCAGCTCAACGCGCGTCCTTCCGACAGTGAAAAACTGCGGCCACCGGATGATGTCCCTCGGAGGCGCGCCATGTACAAAGACATTCTCGTCCACATCCCCACCGAACGCCCGATGCGCTCGGCGATCGACGGCTCGATTTCGCTCGCGGCGCAGTTCAACGCCCATCTCGACGCGGTCGCGATCGGCTATGTCGCAACCAGTGCCGCTTACGTGATGGAGGGCGGCGCCGCGGTGGCAGCCGTGTTCGAGCTGGAGCGCGAGCGCGCCGTGGAGCGGGCCGAGGCCGCGCTCGCGGTGTTTGGCGTCGAAGCGGCGAACGCCGGCGTCTCCTACGGCTGCCGCGCGCTCGGCGCGATCCCGGCGGATGCAGCCGGCTCGCTCGGCGAGATGGCGCGACTGCACGACCTCAGCGTCGTGCTCCAGCCTGATCCTGCGCAGGGTTCGTTCGACAACGACGTACCGCGCGAGATCCTGTTCCAGGCAGGCGGTCCGGTGTTGTTCCTGCCCTACACCTTCCATGGAGCTTTCAAGGCAAGCCGGATCGGGATCTGCTGGGACGGCAGCCGCCTTGCGGCCCGCGCCGTGCACGACGCCGCACCGTTCCTGGCGCGCGCCGACGAGATCGTGATCATCACCATCAACGAAGCCAAGGCCGTGTCAGACGAAGCGTCAGCGAGCAACCTGGCGAGACATCTCGGCCGGCGCGGATTGTCGACCCGCACGGTCGGCCTGTCGGCGAGCCGCGCCGACATCCAGCCGACCATCCTGTCGCTGGCGGCCGACGAGGCGCTCGATCTCCTGGTGATGGGCGGCTACGGCCATTCGCGCTTGCAGGAGCGCGTTCTCGGCGGCGTCAGCCGCGCCATGCTGGAAGCCATGACGGTCCCGACGCTGATGTCGCATTGAGACCAACAGGCGCCGTCACGCCGCGACCGGGGTCTCCCACGTCGCGGGCACGGCGGCGTCCTCGTTGTGTGGCACATTGCACGCGTCGAAATGAGCCTTGAGCTCGACCTCGGCGAGATGTTCGAAATGTTCGGCCTGGCCGAGGAGCTCCCAGGTCTGAAGCGGCCGGTAAGCCGCCTGCTGACGGCAGAGCGACGCCAGCGCCCGGTAGCGACGTACGTTCTCCATGAGACCCTCCCTCGCATTTACTGAGCTTATTGCCCTGATTTGCGTCAGGCCGATGGCGGTTGTGCAAAAGATTTTCTGCGCCCAGCGCGGGCTTGGCCTCGGCTTGCTATTAGGAAATATATGTCCGACCCAAAGTTCCAAACCCGTGTCGATCGACGCCCGGAGGCCCGGATCCGTCGGCTAGGCGTAGAGCCGGCGCTCCACGGTCACGCCGACCAGGTCGAGATAGCGCTCGATCAGGTCGGGCCGGCCGACCAGATAGCCCTGCATCTCCTCGCAGGCCTCCCGCGCCAGGAAGGCACGCTGCGCTTCCGTCTCCACCCCCTCGGCGATGACCGGGATATTCAGGGCGTGCGCGAGGCTCAGGACCGCGCGGACGATCTCGGCCGATTGCGGCGTCGCGTCGAGATTGGAGATGAAGCTGCGATCGATCTTGATCTTGTCGAACGGGAACGACTGCAGATAGGACAGCGAGGAATAGCCGGTGCCGAAATCGTCCATCGCGATGCGGAGGCCGAGCGCTTTCAGCCGTCGCAGCAGATTGAGCGCGCGGGTGAAATCGCCGATCAGCACGCCCTCGGTGATCTCGACCTCGAGCCGCGTCGGCGTAAGCCCGGTCTCCAGCAGGATCTGGTGGATCGAACGTTCGAGATCACCGGCCTGGAACTGGACCGGCGAGAGATTGACGGCGACCTGCAGCGGGCGCGGCCAGGATGCCGCCTCACGGCACGCTTCGCGCAAGACCCATTCGCCGATCTCAACGATCAGCCCATTCTCCTCGGCCAGCGGAATGAACTGGTCCGGCGGCACGAAGCCGCGCGTCGGATGATTCCAACGCAGCAGGGCCTCGAAGCCGATGATCTCGCCGTCCACCCGCGCCTGCGGCTGGAAGTAGACCAGGAACTGGTTCAGCTCCAGCGCCTGCCGCAGATCGTGCTGCAACAGCCTGCGGTCTCGCAGCTCCTGGTCCATCTCGGGTTCGAAGACGCGGACGCGCCCACGGCCCTCACGCTTGGCGCGATAGAGCGCTGAATCGGCGTTGGCGAGCAAGGTGACGGCATTCACGCCGTCATCGGGATAAAACGCGATGCCGACGCTGAGGCCGACATGGGGGAGATAATCGTCGACCTCGAGCTCCTTGCCGATCGTCTCGACCAGCCGTTCGGCGAGCGCGAGGGCGTCATCGCGGCTGATATCGTCGGGCATCAGGATCATGAACTCGTCGCCGCCGATACGAGCGACGAAGGCGCCGTCGGCTTCCGCGGCAAGCCGGTCGGCCGCCGCCCGCATCAGCATGTCGCCGACCGGATGGCCGAACACGTCGTTGACCTCCTTGAAGCGGTCGAGATCGAGGCTGAGCACGGCAAAACTATTTGCCGCCTCCTGCGCCCGCTCCAACCGCTCGCCGAGTGCGGCGTTGAAGGCGCTGCGGTTCGGCAGGTCGGTCAACGCGTCATGATGCGCAAGATGGCTGATCCGCGCCTCGTTCGTGATCCTCTCGGTGACGTCCTCGATCACGCCGACCAGATATCGCGGCGCGCCGCTGCCGTCCCTGACCAGCAGCTTGCGCGAATTGACCAGACGATCGTGGCCCTTCACGCCGATTTCGAGCAGATGCCCCTCCAGGAACATCGGCGTGCCGCTGTCGACGACGCGGCGATCCTGCTCGTTGACGACGCGGGCGATATGGTCCGGAAAGATCTGCTGTGGAGTCTTGCCCAGCATCGCCTCGCGCGGCATGCCGTAATACGCTTCGCCGGCGCGGTTGAGCAGGACGTAGCGGGAATCCTTCGCATCCTTGGCGAATACCGCGATCGGGATGTTCTCGATGATGCTGTCGAGGAATTCGCGCGCGCGCCGCAGATCCTGTTCGGCGCGTTTGTGCGTCTGTTCGAGTTCCTCGATCATCAGCTTGATCGCACGGTCGGTGCGGCGGCGATCTCGATCGCCCTCCTCGTAGGCCGCACTGACGAGCTCGCCGAGCCTGGTCAGGTCGACCTGGCCGGATTCATCCGTCGACTGGCGAATCTGTCTTGCGAGCAGCCGGTGCATGGTCAAGCTGCCGCCTCCGCGATGACGGTAACGGTCATGGTCTGGTTGTGCAGCTCGCAGCGGCCGGACGCCGCCGGTGGGGCGATCTCTCCGTAGGAGTAGAATCCGATCCGGACGAAATCCTCGCCGAGCTCGGCGGCAACGGCGTCCAGCTCGTCCTGTGTGCGCTGCCCCATGACCCTGCGGCGACCGGTACAGCTCACCAGGATGGCAAGCTTGTCGCCGGCAACGCCCTCCGCGAGCGCGCTGCGCGCCTGCCTGCCGGCTTCGCCGGCACCGGCGGCGAGACTGTCGAAATTGGCCCGCATCAATTGCGCAGTGCATCCTTCCGGAATGTCGGCTGCGAACGTCAGGGTGCCGGCATTGCGATCCACTGCGAACACCGAGCGTACGATCTGCCGGTCCGGCTCGGCCTCGTCGTGAATGCGCAAAGGGAACGCCAGGCCTGAACCCGGCATCGCCTCGGCTTCTTCCTCGCCGAGATAGCGCGTGTAGAGGTCCAGCGGCGGCTCGCCGTCGAGCTCCACGACCACGGATCCTTCCGACTTCGTCACCCTGCGGCGCGGGCCGAACACATCCCAGCCGCCGGCACAGCCATGCGCGAAACGGAACGAGGCGCCGTAGAATGCGATTGCGGCGACGCGGTTCGGCGACGGTTCGGCGTCGGCTCCGACGATCGTCTGTTCAAACCGGGTGCCGTCGCCGGCGAGCCCGCCGGTAACAGGCAAATCCGGTCCCAGAACCTCGGTGATTCCAGCAAGCAGTTCGCCGCCGTTCACCGCCAATCCGTCGGACAGGACAAACAGACCCGCCAGATCCGCCGCCTGCGCCTGGCGGGCAAGGCGCGCGCCGCAAGCCCGCGACGCATCGCGGGTTTCGACGACCTCCTGCACCAGTCGCACTTGCGTATGAGTGAAGCGAAGGGCGACCGCGATGACTTCGTCATCGCAGATGTCGTCGCCATGGATTTGTCCGCCGGTGCTGCAACCGACGATATGGCTTTCGGGATAGAGACCGCGCAGCTCTCGATAACGTTCGCCGTCCGCCAATTGCTCACGGTTGCCGAAATAGAGCACGAGTTGGGGAGGCTCGCGCAGGGCATCCGCTCCGCGCCAGCCATGGGTCGCATTCCAGTGAATATATTGAATGTGCATCCCACGCTCTCTGCAGCTCTTGAACCACAGATTGTGGAGCGGCGCATTGCATCCCCGTTAATCGCGCGCGTGCTTCGGTACCGTTGGTTACCCCGTCATGAAGGGGATTGCCGAGTCGCGTTGGATTCTCCGTAGGAACCCGGAGAAAAATGCGACCGATGAGACGACCGACACCTCGGCCCAATCGCTTGGCAATGCCCTACGTAATTTACCGGATGCGCGCGCCTTCGCCGATGCGCATCGGCTGCACGGCATTATCTTGCCGCTTCGGAACTCGGCCCGTCTCGGCGGCGGTCCGAATGGTCGCGATATTTGCGGCATATTCGGCAACGCTCTTGCCGCGAAACACCGCGGAACCCGCCACCAGCGTATCGGCGCCCGCGGCGGCCACGGCAGCGGCATTGTCGCGCGTGACACCGCCGTCAACCTCGAGCCGGATCGGCCGGTCGCCGATCATGGCTTTGATCCGCTCGATCTTGGGGAGCTGGGATTCAAGGAAGGACTGGCCGCCAAATCCCGGATTGACCGTCATCACCAGTACGAGGTCGAGACGATCGAGCACGTATTCGATCGCGCTCTCGGGCGTTGACGGGCACAGGCTGACACCGGCCTTCTTGCCGAGCGCGCGGATGGTCTGAAGCGAACGATCGAGATGGGCGCCGGCTTCGGCATGAACGGTGATGACGTCAGCCCCCGCCTTCGCGAACGCCTCGAGATAGGGATCGACAGGCGCGATCATGAGATGCACGTCGAAGATCTTTGTCGTCGACGGCCTGATCGCCTTGATGACATCGGCCCCGAAGCTGATGTTCGGCACGAAATGTCCGTCCATGACGTCGCAATGGATCCAGTCGGCGCCGGCCGTGTCGATTGCCGCGATCTCCTCGCCGAGGCGCGCAAAATCCGCAGCCAGGATCGAGGGAGCGATGATGATCTCTCTGGTCATGGTTTTGCACTCCGCGCCTCGGTGCCGCCACTGAAGACACGGCTCGCAAGGACGTCCATGGGATCGACGGTTTCGAGATCGGCGACATCGAGCATGCGGTCGAGATCGGACACCAGCCGATCGGCTTGCCGCAGCCGGATGCGGTCGACGGCGTTGCGGATCGAGCGCGCGTTGGAGAAGAACGGCTGGGTCCGGCGCAGCGCGATATACTTCTCGAAGGCCTCGCGCGCCGCCGCCGAGAAGCGATAACCCCGCTCCTTCAGCATCAGCTCGGCGATAACGAGTAGCTCGTCCTCGGCATAGTCCGGAAAGTCGATGTGGTGGGCGATGCGGGAACGGAAGCCGGGGTTGGAGGCGAAGAAGCTCGTCATCCGCTCGCCATAGCCGGCGAGGATCACGACGAGGTCCTCGCGCTGGTTCTCCATCACCTGGAGCAGGATCTCGATGGCCTCCTGGCCGTAGTCGCGCTCGTTATCGGGGCGATGCAGATAGTAGGCCTCGTCGATGAACAGCACGCCGCCCATCGCCTTCTTCAGGATTTCCTTGGTCTTCGGCGCGGTGTGGCCGATATATTGCCCGACGAGATCGTCGCGCGTGACCGATATCACCTGTCCGCGCCGCACGAAGCCGAGACCATGCAGGATCCTGGCCATGCGCAGCGCCACCGTGGTCTTGCCGGTGCCGGGATTGCCGGTGAACGACATGTGCAGCGTCGGCGGAGACGATGCCAGGCCCGCGCGCTGCCTGATGCGCTCGATCAGCAGCAGCGAGGCGATCTGGCGCACGCGGTTCTTCACCGGCCTCAATCCGATCAGCTCCTCCTCGAGCTGCTGCAGCGTGTCGGTGATCCCGGCCGCTTCGGCTTCCTTGCGGAGATCGAATTGGATTTCGCCGGACTCGGTCGTGGTTGCGTGGGGAACATCCAGCATGGCTACCCTCGAAGAAAAGAGCTTCGCCGCGGAGGAGCGGCGAAGCAGTGGTCCGCCAAGGATGCGGAGCAGGGAGAGCTCCGCGCGGAAGCGGATGGCTCAAGTCGACGCGTGCACGGTCGGCTTGCGCACAGTGGTGTAACGGATCGCACGGCCACCGACTTCCTGCCGCACCAGCTCGAACTCCGCCTCATGCGGCGGCCGGTTGACGATGAAGGAGATCCGCACCGACTCCCAGCCATGGCTGGAATCGAATCCGCTGATGCGAATGTAACTGTTACCATACACCCTGCGGCACTCCGCGAGCTCCATCATGACGCCGGCGGCGTCCTGAAGGTCGAACATCGGCAGGCCCCACATCTCCCAATAGGTATTGCGGGGATGAGGATCGTCGGTGAACTCGATATTCACCGCCCAGCCGTTTCCAAGGCAATACTGCACCTGCTTATAGATCTGGTCGTCGGTGAGACCGGGCAGGAACGAAAAGCAACCCTGAGTGAGTTTCATGCTGCGTCTCCTCAAACTGTTTCGAGCGCGGTCGGCACGAAGTCCGGCGTGTCGGTGGATTGATAATTGAACGTCACGTCCTTCCAGACCTCGAGCGCAGCCTTCAACGGCGTGCAGGTCTCGGCCGCCCTGGCCAGGATCTCCGGACCTTCGTGGACGTAGTCGCGCCCTTCGTTACGGGCGAGGATCATCGCTTCCAGCGCCACGCGGTTGGCGATCGCGCCGGCCGCAATGCCCATGGGATGACCGATGGTGCCGCCGCCGAACTGCAGCACGACGTCTTCGCCGAGCAGATCGAGCAGCTGGTGCATCTGGCCGGCATGGATGCCGCCGGAGGCGACCGGCATCATCTTGTTCAGGCTCGCCCAGGACTGATCGAAGAACAGGCCGTGCTCGAGCTTGGTCGGGTTGAAATCCTCGCGGCAGACGTCGTAATAGCCGCGCGTGGTGTTGGGATCGCCTTCGAGCTTGCCGACCACCGTCCCGGCATGGATGTGGTCGACACCCGCGAGCCGCATCCACTTGGCGATGACGCGGAACGACACGCCGTGGCTCTTCTGCCGCGTATAAGTCGAGTGACCGGCGCGATGCAGATGCAGGATCATGTCGTTGCGCCGCGCCCATTTGGCCATCGACTGGATCGCGGTGTAGCCGATCACGAGGTCGATCATCACGATGCAGGACCCGAGCTCCTTGGCGAACTCGGCACGCTCGTACATATCCTCCATCGTGCCTGCTGTGATGTTCAGGTACGTGCCTTTCGCCTCACCCGAGGCCGCCTGCGCGCGGTTCACCGCCTCCATGCAGTAGAGGAAGCGATCGCGCCAGTGCATGAAGGGCTGCGAGTTGATGTTCTCGTCGTCCTTGGTGAAGTCGAGTCCGCCCTTCAGCGCCTCGTAGACCACGCGGCCATAGTTGCGCCCCGACAGCCCGAGCTTCGGCTTCACCGTCGCGCCGAGCAACGGCCGGCCGAACTTGTCCAGCCGCTCGCGCTCGACCACGATGCCGGTCGCGGGCCCCTGGAACGTCTTCACATAGGCGACCGGGAAGCGCATGTCCTCCAGGCGAAGGGCCTTGAGCGGCTTGAAGCCGAACACGTTGCCGATGATCGAGGCCGAGAGGTTTGCAATCGAGCCCGGCTCGAACAGGTCGAGGTCATAGGCGATGTAGGCGAAATACGAGCCCGGCGTGCCCGGCACCGGATCGACGCGGTAGCATTTCGCGCGATATTTCTCCGCGGCCGTGAGGCGATCGGTCCACACCACGGTCCAGGTCGCGGTCGAGGATTCTCCGGCCACCGCAGCAGAGGCCTCGATCGGATCGACGCCTTCCTGGGGCGTCACGCGAAACAGCGCGATGACGTCGGTGTCCTTTGGCACGTAGTCGGGCTCCCAATAGCCCATGCGCGCGTATTCCATCACACCCGAGCGATAGCGCTCTTTGCCGCGGACCGTGCCTGCATGTGCGTTCATGTCTCTCTCCTGCTGTCTTTTCTGCTCTTTCCGATTGATCAGGCCGCGACCGGTTCGCGGGCGTCGACGCGTGGATCGAGCTCGCCGGCGCGGTAACGCCGCGCCATCTCGCCCAAGGGAATGACCTTGATCTTGCTGGCGTGGCCCGCCGTGCCGAACTGCTCGAACCGGTCGCGGCAGAGCTCACGCATCGCGTCCATTGCGGGCTTCAGGAACTTGCGCGGGTCGAACTCGGAACGCGTTTGCGCGGCGACCTTGCGAAACACCGCCGTCATTGCGAGGCGGCAGTCGGTGTCGATATTGACTTTGCGCACGCCGCTCTTGATGCCGCGAACGATCTCCCCGACCGGCACGCCCCAGGTCTGGGGCATCTCGCCGCCGAACTGATTGAACATGTCCTGGAGAGGCTGCGGCACCGACGAGGAGCCGTGCATCACCAGATGCGTGTTCGGCAGCCGGCGGTGGATCTCCTCGACCACCCGCATCGCCAGTATGTCGCCATCCGGCTTGCGGCTGAACTTGTAGGCGCCGTGCGAGGTGCCCATGGCGATGGCGAGCGCATCGACCTTGGTGGCACGGACGAAGTCGACCGCCTGATCAGGGTCGGTCAGGAGCTGGTCGTGGCTGACCTTGCCCTCGACACCGTGACCATCCTCCTGCTCGCCGCCGCCATGTTCCAGCGAGCCGAGCACGCCGAGCTCCCCTTCGACGGAGGCGCCGACCCAGTGGGCGAGGTCGACGACGCGGCGGGTGATCGCGACGTTGTAGTCATAGTCGGCGGCCGTCTTGGCATCGGCCTTGAGCGAGCCGTCCATCATGACGGACGTGAAGCCGTGGGCGATGGCGGAGGCGCAGGTCGCCTCGTCGTTGCCGTGGTCCTGATGCATGCAGAGCGGAATGTCCGGATAGGTCCGCTCCAGCGCGTCGATCATGTGCGAGAGCATGAGATCGCCGGCATAGCTGCGCGCGCCACGCGAGGCCTGGATGATGACGGGCGCATCGACCTCGGCCGCCGCCTGCATGATCGCGATGCCCTGCTCCATGTTGTTGATGTTGAACGCCGGCACCGCGTAGCCGTGGCCGGCTGCGTGGTCGAGCAGTTGCCTGAGGGTGATACGTGCCACGAGTGGTCCTCCTTATTGTCGTTTGCTTATTGCCTCTTGCGGGCGATTGCCCGGCGGGCGGTTTCCGCAATGCTTTGCGATGTGATGCCGAATTCGCGGTACAGCACGGGTGCCGGCGCCGAGGCGCCGAAGCCGCGCATGCCGACGAACTCGCCGTCGGCGCCGATCCAGCGCGACCAGTCGCCCTGTACGGCCGCCTCGATCCCGACGCGCGGCGCGGTGCCGAGCACGGTGGCGCGGTATTCGTCCGGCTGTTCCTCGAACAGGGCGAAGCAAGGCGCGGATACGACGGCCGCGCGGATGTGCTCGGTCGCGAGCAAACGAGCGGCTTCCAGTGCAATCGACACCTCCGAGCCGGTTGCGATCAGCGTCACGTCGCGGCCGCCGTCCGGCGAGACGACGAGATAGGCGCCGCGAGAGACACGGTTTTTGCCGCGCGCATCGCTGCGGAAGGTCGGCAACGCCTGACGCGAGAGGCACAGCACAGAGGGGCGGTCTTCGGAATTGAGCGCGCAGTCCCAGGCCTCCAGCGTCTCCACCGCGTCGGCGGGGCGGAACACCAGGAGGTTCGGGATCACCCGCAGCGCCACCAGATGCTCGACCGGCTGGTGCGTCGGGCCGTCCTCACCGAGGCCGATGGAATCGTGGGTCATCACATGGATGACGCGCAGCCGCATCAGGGCCGCAAGGCGGATCGCCGGCCGGCTGTAGTCGGAGAAGGCCAGGAAGGTGCCGCCATAGGGGATGAAGCCGCCATGCAGTGCGAGGCCGTTCATCGCGGCGGCCATGCCGTGCTCGCGAATGCCATAGTGGATGTAGTCGCCGGCGAACGCCCCGCGCTTGACGGAGACTTGCACCTTGGCGTGCGTGAGGTTCGAATGCGTCAGGTCCGCGGAGCCGCCGACCAGGCCGGCAATCGTCCCGGCGATGCCGTCGAGCACCTGTTGCGAGGCTTGCCGGGTCGCGAGCTTCGGACGCTCGGACGCAAAGCGTTCGCGCAACTTCGCCGCGGCCAGCGCATAGGCGGCAGGCAGGGCAACCGCCTTGCCTTCGACGAACATGTCGCGCTGCTCGGGCGTCGCTCCTTCATAGCGATCGAGCCAGGCGAGCCGATCGACCTGCCCGCGTTGCCCGATCATCCGCCATGCCTTGAGGATCGGTATCGGAACCACGAAGGGCTGATAGTCCCAGCCGAGAGCCCGGCGCGCGGCCGCTGTCTGCTCGGTCCCGAGCGGTGCACCGTGCGCCTTCTCGGTGCCCTGTCTATCAGGCGCGCCGTAGCCGATGATGGTGCGGCAGGCGATCAGCGACGGCTTTGCGGTCTCGCGCTCCTCTGCGATCGCCTTTGCGATCGCTTCGGGATCGTGTCCGTCGATGCTGCGCACCGACCAGCCGGAGGCGGCGAAGCGCGCGAGCTGGTCGTCGGAGGTTGCCAGCGAGGTTGGCCCGTCGATCGAGATGCCGTTGTCATCGAACAGCACGATCAAACGACCGAGCTGAAGATGACCGGCAAGCGAGATCGCCTCCTGGCTGAGGCCCTCCATCAGGCAGCCATCGCCGGCGATCACGTAGGTGAAGTGATCGATAAGGCCGTCGCCATGACGCGCATTGGCCATCCGCTCGGCCAGCGCCATGCCGACCGCGGTCGCGATGCCCTGCCCCAGCGGCCCCGTCGTGGTCTCGACGCCCGGCGTATGGCCGTATTCAGGGTGGCCCGGCGTCTTCGAGCCCCATTGTCTGAAAGCCTTGATGTCGTCGAGGCTGACATCGCCGCCCGTCAGATGCAGCAGCGCATAGAGCAGCATCGAGCCGTGGCCCGCCGACAGCACGAAGCGGTCGCGATCCGGCCAGCTGGGATTCGCCGAGTCGAACTTCAGGAAGCGCGAGAACAGCACGGTGGCGACATCGGCCATGCCCATGGGCAGGCCGGGATGGCCCGACTGCGAGGTCTCGATGGCATCGACCGCGAGGAAGCGGACGGCGTTGGCGAGATCGTTGTGGCTGACCGCGTAAAGGTCGGCTTCGGCGTGGACGGAGATGTTCATCGGATTCTCCCCTCGTTCACTTCAGATTTCGCTTGCGCTCGATCAGCTGCATGATCAGCGGCGTCAGGATCAGCTGCATCGCGAGGTCGAGCTTTGCGCCCGGACACACGATCGAGTTCGCGCGCGACATCCAGCTTTGCGGCAGCATCGAGAGCAGATAGGGGAAGTCGATGCCGCGCGGGTTCTTGAAGCGGATCACGACCATCGATTCGTCCGGCGTCGGGATCCAGCGCGCGACGAACGGATTGGAGGTGTCGACCGTCGGCACGCGCTGGAAGTTGATGTCGGTCTCGGAAAATTGCGGGCAGATGTAGTGGATGTAGTCGGGCATCCGCCGCAGGACGGTGTCGGTGACCGCCTCGGTAGAATAACCGCGCGCGCTGCGATCGCGGTGCAGCTTCTGGATCCATTCGAGATTGATGACCGGAACGACGCCGATCTTCAGGTCGGCATAACGGGCGACATTGACCTTGTCGGTGACGACGGCGCCGTGCAGGCCCTCGTAGAACAGCAGGTCCGAATTCTCAGGCAGCTTCTTCCAATCGGTGAAGGTACCGGGCGCCGTGCCATGCAGCGCGGACTCCTCGGCGTCATGCACGTAGTGCCGTGTCGTCGCGGTGCCGGTCTCGCCATAGTCGCGGAACGCGCGCTCCAGCTCCTCGAACAAATTGGTCTCGGGGCTGAAATGGCTGAAATGCTTGTTGCCGCGATCGGCCTCCTTGGCCATCTGCGCGCGCATCTCGGCGCGGTCGTAGCGGTGGAACGCGTCACCCTCGATGTAGGCCGCGTTGACCTTTTCGCGGAAGAATATCTGCTCGAAGGTCTTCTTGACCGAGGTGGTGCCCGCGCCGGAGGAGCCGGTGATGGAGATGATGGGATGCTTCCTGGACATCGGACGCCCTCCTCACAGCCTGAAGAAACCGCGCCGCGCGAACAACGGCGCTGAGACGCTGGCAACCAGCAGCGGATCGCAATGCAACTCCTCGACCCGGCGCACCTCGTTGCTCGAACCCATGATCAGCGGCACGCGCTGGTGCAGGTTCTGCGCCGAGAGGTCGAGGATGCGCTCGCGTCCTGTCGTGGCGGAGCCGCCGGCCTGCTCGATGATCATGGCCATCGGATGCGCTTCGTAAGTCAGGCGCAGGCGGCCGTCGCCGTAGCCGGGGCGCGCGTCCGAGGGATAGAGGAAGATGCCGCCGCGGGTGAGGATGCGATAGGCCTCGGCGACCAGCGAGCCGACCCAGCGCATGTTGAAATCGTGGTTGGCGGGCCCTTCGACGCCGGCGAGGCACTCGTCGACGAAGGCGCGCACAGGCGGATCCCAGTGCCGGCGGTTCGATGCGTTGATCGCGAACTCCTCGCAGCCCTCGGCGATCTGCGCGCCGCTGCGCGCGAGGCGGAAGCAGCCGGCCTTGCGATCGAGCGTGAAGATGTCGACGCCCTCGCCGAGCGTCAGCACCAGGGAGGTCTGCGGGCCGTAGGTGACGAAGCCCGCCGCAAGCTGCGCGGTGCCGGGCTGATGGAAGGCGAGCGCGAGATCATCGGGCGCGGGCAGGATCGAGAAGATCGTGCCGACCGTCATGTTGATGTCGATGTTGGAGGAGCCGTCGAGCGGATCGATCGCGATGCAGATGCGGCCCTCGCGGTCGCAGATCTGGGCCTCGCGCATCTCTTCCGAGGCGAGCGCTGCGATCGGCAGCTTATTGAGGCAGCGGCGCAGGATCGCATCCGCCTGCACGTCGAGATCGCGCTGGACGTCGCCGTCGCTGTTGCGGCCGGTGGTCAGGCCGGAGGCGTCCGCGAGATCGCCGGTGGCGATCAGGTCGGCGATCTCGATCGCCGCTGTCGCGATGGCATCGACCGCAGCCGCGACGGCCAGCGCGTGAGGCGCGGTCTCGGAATACCGTTGAAGGTGGTCGTCCAGCCTGAGTTGCCCGGTCATCTGCGTCCATCCCCTTTGCCGGTGCCGTATCCAGTTCCCTCCTCTCTGGAGGTCGGTACGGTCAGTCCCGGCATCAGGAGATTGACAGGGGCAGCTTAATAAGGAAAATTTCTAATCATAATGAGCGTCAAAGATTTTTCTTATAATGGCCCCGGCCACGCGACCGCCCAGCTCCGGCACCTGACGATCCGGCAGCTGCGTTCGCTCGCGGCGCTCTCGGCCAAGGGCAGCGTGACGGCGGCGTCCGGCCATCTCGGGCTGACCCAGCCGGCCGTAACTCAGCAGCTGCGGCAGCTTCAGGACCTCGCCGGCCTGCCGCTGGTGCAGCGGACCGGCGACGGCATGCTGCTGACGGAGGCCGGCAAGGAGGTGCTGACGCTGGCCGAACGGGTCGAGGCCGCCATCATGGACTGCCAAGGCGCGCTCGACCTGCTCGCGGGGCGGACCGGCGGCAGCGTGCATCTCGGCGCGGTCTCGACCGCGAAATATTTCGTGCCGCATGCGATCGCGGCATTCTCCAAGCGGTACCCCAAGATCGAGATCAAGCTCACCATCGGCAATCGCGAGGAGATCCGCGAGGCCATGCACGGCTACGACCTCGATTTCGCGGTGATGGGTCGGCCACCGGCCGACGTCACCGTCGACGTCCGCCAGCTCGGGCGCAATCCGCACATCATCGTCGCGCGCAAGGGGCACTGGCTGGAGAAGGATTCCGGCCTCAACCTGACCGACCTCGTGCACGAGACCTTCCTCACCCGTGAGCCCGGCTCGGGCACGCGGACGCTGATGGAGGGCATGTTCCAGAAGTCCGACCTCGAGCCGATCGTCGGCATGGAGATGAGCAGCAACGAGACCATCAAGCAGGCTGTGATCGCCGGGCTCGGCATCGCCTTCATCTCGGCCCACACGGTGGCGCATGAGCTCACCGAGGGCCGCCTCGTCGTGCTCGACGTCGCCGGCCTGCCGATCGTGCGGCAATGGTACGTGATCCGACGCAGCGACAAGGTGCTGCTGCCGCCGGCGCAGGCGATGTTCGATTTTCTCGGCTCGGAAGGGTCGAACTATCTGCCCGACGTACCCGAATTCGGCACGCGATAACCGGACGGCATTCAGCTCATCAGCTTCATGGCGACGGTCGCCGCCAGAATCACGATGATCTGGAGCAGACGCTCGGTCGTGAAGATGCGGTTGAACGTGGTCATCGCTTGCCCCGGCCGACGCGAAGGAGATTTCGATCGGCCCGTTGCTAGCACAGGCGGACAGCGAGACAACTCCGTAATTGCCACGGGTCTTGCGCAATTGCGTCAGCGCGAGGCCGTCGCTGGGCTCACCAGCCCGCGAGCTATCACGATTTTCAGGCGAAGGTGGCGGCGAAGTCTGAAGGACGAGATCATCGCCCAGCTGCCGGAGGTTCGCGCCTGGGGCGGACAATTCGCGGTGCCCGCACCCGATCTCACGATCATATCGTGAGCGATGGTTAACGATCAGGCTGCGAGCGGAGCGGCGTAGTCCATGCGCGTCGCGAAATAGGCTTCCAGCTCCAGCAGCGCCCGCGCCTCCCAATCGCTCGCCTGCTCGAGCAGCGACCAGCTCTGGCCCGGGCGGAATGCGGCGGTCTGCCGATAGAGCGATGCGATGCCGCGATAACGGCGCACGTTCTCCAAAATGGCCTGACCGCTGATTTGGCCGTTCATGTCCGAAAACTCCCTCGTCATTCTCGCGGGAGAAATTGCGGCCAAATCTTTTTCGAAAAGTTAGCGGCGCACGGCGAGTTCGCGGATGGTTGCCGGACTGTTGCGCGCAGGCAACGCGCACGGTCGTGAGTGGACCATTTATTGCGGATTCGTTGCCGCGCTGTCTCCCGGAGGCTTCCGCCCACCGCTCGTGGTGATCCGCATCGTCTCGCGGCAGAGATCGGCGAGGCCGATCAGGAACACGGCCAGCAGGAAGAACAGATTGATGGAATCCGCGTTCGCGCTGGAGAGCGCGCTGAACTTGAAGAACGGCGGCATGAACGCCCACCACACCACCGGAATGGTGAGCAGCGCGGTGAACGCCGCCGCGGGTGCGCCCGCGACAAATCCGACCACGAAGATGCTGGGCAGGAACGCCGCGAAATAGAGCTTTGCGCCGAACGCGACACAGATGCCCTGAAGCGCGGCAGATATTGCGACAACCACGAATCCGAGCAGGAACGCCTGCCACGACCATGGCCGTACCCGCGGTACGCCAGACAAACCCGCACGCCTCATCAGCCTCCCCCGCCGCCCGTTGACCGGGCCCAATTGAGACCAAAGTACTACAGCCGCAGGCAAACCGCGAGATCGAAATTGCGCCACCGCAGGCATCAAGGGGCCTAGGGCCCGGGGCTTGGTAAACGACCGCATCGCACAATCGGGCCCGGCCGGCGGCTATTCGGTCGCCGCATAGAGCAGGCCCGCGACGGGCAGAGCGAGGCCGATGGCCGATGCGAGCGTCCAGCCGCCTTGCGCGAAAGCCCAGGCGCCGACCGCGGAGCCGGCCGCGCCCGCGGTGAAGAACGTCGCCATGTAGAGGCCGTTGAGACGGCTGCGGTGCTCGTGCCCGAGCGCGAAGATGGCGCGGAAGCCGAGCACCACATTGCCCTGGACACCGACATCGATGGCGATCGCCGCCACGACCAGACAGACCAGGTTCAGCATCGAGCCGGACGCGCCGAGACAGGTCACGAGGAAGCCCCCGGCCGCGAGCAGCATCGCGACCAGCGTCGCGACGCGGCTATGGCCGCGATCGGCGAGCCGTCCGGCGATCGGCGCTGCGAACACGCCGGCCACACCGGCCAGCGCGAACAGCGCGATGCCGCGCTGGGTAAAGCCGAATGCGTCCGCGAGCTGGAGCGGCGCCACCGTCCAGAACAAGGTGAAGCAGCCGAACAGGCTGGCCTGGTACAGCGCCCGGCGCCGCAACAGCGGCGTGGCCCGCACCAGATGCGGCATCGACAGTAACAGCTCGCCGTAATGCATCCGCGTCACCGGCTTGCGGTTCGGCAGCGTCATCCAGAGCACCGCCGTCAGCACGATCATCAGCGCGGCGGAGGCGAAGAACACCGCGTGCCACGACAGCGCCGCAGTGACGAGGCTCGACACTGGACGCGCCAGCATGATGCCGAGCATCAGTCCGGTCGAGACGTTGCCGACGACCCGGCCGCGGATGGCTTCCGGCGCCAGATGCGCGGCATAGGGAATGATGATCTGCACCGCGACCGAACCGATGCCGATGAACAGCGCGGCGACCAGGAACGGCAACGCATGGGTGGCGAACGCGGCGGCGAGCAGGGCCGCCGCGCCGAGCGTGATGACGGAGCAGATCAGGATACGGTTCTCGACGAGATCGCCGAGCGGCACGATCAGCAGCAGCCCGGTGCCGTATCCGATCTGCGTCATGGTGACGATCAGCCCGGCCGCCGCATGCGACAGGCCGAGCGCGGCGCTGATCGGGGCGATCAGCGGCTGCGCGTAGTAGATGTTGGCCGCGATCATGCCACAGGCCGCGGCGAGCACGAAGGTCAGGCGCCGCGACACCGCATCCGGCCCGGGCGCGGTCTCGATCGTGGCATTCATCGTCATGACGCATGGTCTCCGAGAGATCGGGAACGATCATTCCCTAACAGGACAAGAATTCAGGCGAGCAGTTTCATCGCGACGCCGACGAGGCGGGCTCCGTCGAGCGGCAGGCGCGCCTTGCCGACGACACGCAGGCCCTGCGTGATACAGATCATCAGCCGCGCGGTGTCGTCGGCCGCGACATGGCCGGGAATCGAGCCGTCGGCCTGCCCCTCGCGAATGAGGCCGGCGATGAAATCTTCGTTGGTCTCGAGTTGGGCGCCGACGCGGGCGGCGACGACGGAATCGACCGCCGACAATTCGACCGCGCTGCCGACCACGAGGCAGCCCCGCCGTCCCTCGGTCCCTTGCGACTGCGCGACATAGGACAGCAGCACATTGCGGATCCGATCGCGGCCGTTGGTGCCGCGCCGGGCGGCGCTGCGGGTCTGCTCCTGGCGCAGCGCCGTATAGCGCTCGAAGGCAGCCAGAAACACCGCATGCTTGTCGCGAAACGCCTTGTAGATGCTCCCCGTCGCCAGCCGCATCGCCGCGGTGAGGTCGCCGATGGAGGTCGCATGATAGCCACGCTCGCGAAATACCCGCACGGCGCGGTCAAGCGCGGTGTCCATGTCGAACTCCCGGGGGCGGCCGGGCGGACGGGCAACGGGTCGGGATCGACGGACGGCCTTTTGCATTGCGGGATAATAGGGAATGATTGTTTCCTAATAAAGACACCTCGTTGTGAATGGGATGGGATCGGGTGTCGTATCAGCAGAGCCGGGACCCAGCGCGACGCGGCACGATGCGGATGGATGGGCCCGGCTCCGCAGCGCACCGCTGAAGAAGCGCCGCGCCGCGTCCGGGGCACGAGAGCGGAGTTTGGTGTAGGCTCTCTCCACGTCGTCATTGCAATGCTCAAGTGCAAATCCCAACGGCGGTGCCGCAAGGTGGGCAAAGGCGCAAAGCGCCGTGCCCGCGATCTCCCTCCATGAGCAACAGGGCGTGGGCACGCTTTCGCTTTGCCCACCCTACGAGATCGAGCTTGTGGCTTGCGGCTTGCGGCTTGCAGACATGTCTTCTCGTTCTCGCGGCGCGTTTCGCCCGAGCTTTGCTTGATCTCTTCACCCTCCGATCCAAGAGGGCGCAGGGAAGGCCGGGTGCCGGCTGGCACCCGCGGTCTGCTGCGCGAAAGGCACGCGCAAAAAAGACCGCACAGCAGCATACAGGTGTCGCCGATCACTCGGCCTTCCCTGCGCAGTGGCTGGACGGCTTATGCCGTGATCTCCCGGGAGCCGACCATTCCTTTTGGCCTCCCTCGCCCCGCGAATTTGGATGATGCAGTCTGCCCGGTTGGGCTCGCTCGCACCTTCGCGAAAGACTTGACCGTGGCAACGACGGCCAGGACCACACGGTTTTGCCGTACGCACGGCCCGCCATGTCGCCGCAGTATTCCCGAGCTCCGTCGACAGAGCCGGAAACTTACGAGCGAGACGAAGCCTAGCAGCGCCGTCGTCCGCACGCGGTTACGAGCTCACAGGGACTACCCGCCCTGCCCGCACCTCTCATGCCGACGCTGCCGCGTCCACCGCAAGCCCGGCTCGCGAACATGACGACGACAAGTCGCCCCTCTTGGGTGAGCCGGGATGGACGACACATACGCCGAAACCGAATTTCGGTAAAGTGGAATATTTTCGCGCGCGTGGATTGACAGAGGCAGACACAGGCGCGGTCCCGTAGCCCGGATGAGCGCAGCGATATCCGGGATCTTTTTGCGTGGGTTTCCCGGGTGTCGCTACGCTCACCCGGGCTACAAGCGCTCACCCCTTCGTCAACACCGCCGTTCCATCCGCCATCGTCGTCACGCCCTTCCGTTCCACGATCATCCCGTAAGCCTGCGGCTGGCGGTGAACGTCGAAATTGAAGGTGGTCCGCTTGTAGGAGTTGCAGAGGTCGAGATCGCAGCGCGCCAGCGCGATCTCGTCGCCCTTGGTCGTGCATCTCGCGATAATCTCGCCCGAGGGCGCGATGACGCAGCTGCCGCCGATGTGGTCGACACCCTCCTCGACGCCGGCCTTGGCGACGCCGACCACGAAGGTGCCGTTCTGATAGGCGCCGGCCTGCATCACCAGATGGTTGTGGAACAGCGAGAGATCGTCATGCTCGGGCGCGGGCGGATTGTGCACGGGCGTGTTGTAGCCGATCATCACCATCTCGACCCCCTGCAGGCCCATCACCCGATAGGTCTCGCTCCAGCGGCGGTCATTGCAGATCGCCATGCCCATCACGCCGCCGAAGGCATCGACGACGCCGAAGCCGCTGCCCGGCTCGAAATAGCGCTTTTCCAGATGCTGAAATTTCCGCCACGGCTCGTGCTCGGCATGGCCGGGCAGGTGAACCTTGCGATATCGGGCGACGATCGCGCCGCTTTTGTCGACCAGAATGGACGTGTTGTAGCGCCGGACAATTCCGTCCTCGACCGCCAGCTCGGCATAGCCGAGACAGAAGCCGAGACCGAGCTCGCGCGCGAGATCGAACAGGGCTCGCGTCTCCGGCCCCGGCATCTCGCGCTCGAAGAAACTGTCGATCTCGGCCTGATCCTCGAAATACCAGCGCGGAAAAAACGTCGTCAGCGCGAGCTCGGGATACACGATCAGGTCGCAGCCGCACGCCTTCGCCTCGCGCATCAGAGCCATCAGGCGGGTCACCACTTCGATCCTGCTCTCGCTCCTGGCAATCGGACCGAGCTGGCCGGCTGCGATCGTCACAAATCTCGTCACGCGTCATTCCTTCGTCTTGCGGAGTGCCTCCGGCCGAGCCTGTCGCGCGGCGCACCGCGCCCAGAGGCCGGCTCGGCCCATCATCGTGATGATGGCACAATCAAATTCCGTGCCTGCGGGTATCATCGTGCGTCGCCGGCGCGGCCGCGCCCGAGAGATTCGGGAACTTCGTTGCCAATCTGCAACGGTTCCCCACGATCTGAAGCCGGACAAAACAAACTCCCATTCCGGCCACGAACCGCTTTCACAAGGCCGTGAGACTAGCAGGGGAACGACGATGCGTGCACAACGCGTTTGGAAAGTGAATGGGGATGCCAGCATCGGGCAGCTCCAATCGAGACTGGACGACCTGAACAAGCGTCTCGGTCAGCTCGAAAACCAAGATCCGGATAGCGCGACGCTGGAAGAGCTGCGAGCGATCGCTCTCAGCCTGTCGCGCGAGATCGACGACCTCCGCTGCGCCGAGGCGACGGCGGCATTGAGCGAGTTGCTGCGGAAGTAGAACGCGCCCGCCGATTCGCATCGCCCGCAAGGAACCAAGTTCCGTCGCCGCCATTGCCATGCAGAGCATGGAGCACGATCATGACCAGGCATCTGACGCGAGCGCATCTCGCGCGCAGCGTGGCCGGCGCGGTATCCACGCTGGTCCTGTGCGCGGCGGCGGCCTTCGCCTTCGCGCGCCATCTTGGGTCGTGAAGATTTGGCGCTGTGGAGAATTCGGCGCAGTGAGGAATTTGGCATGACGTCCGATCCCGAGGAGCAGGTGCGGCTGCAAGGCTATGGCGAGATGACGCTGCGCACGGCCGTGACCACGCTTATGCTGCTCGCGCCGCGCGACCGCTCCGGGACCGCGATCTACCGCGTCCGCGACGATGTGCGTCTGGCGCAAAGCGAGATCGCCGAGCTCGCATCGAACTGGGGCATCGAACCGACTGGTGATTTGCGATTGCCGGGCCGATCCTCGGACCGGCACTGGCCGGACATCGTGCGCGGCATGGTGCGCGAAGCGCCGCTGCCGGCGCTGATGGTGGCGTTCATGGTGGGGGTGCTGGTGGCGCGGCGGTAAAGCCATCCGCGTGATGAGCAACATCACTCAACAACAAGGGCAACTGGCCGGTTAAGTACGATACCTGGCCGCCGCAGCGGCCAGGTACGCAATAGTCGGTCGTCTCAATGGTGCATCTTCTTGGCGCGCGCCGGGGGCAGCAGAACCGTGTCGATGACGTGAATGACACCGTTCGAGGCCTCGATGTCCGGCTGGATGACGTGCGCGTCATTGACGCGGACACCGAAACTTCCGTCGACGCTGACGGGCTGGCCTTGAACGGTCGCCACCTGAAGCGACTTGCCGGCGACGTCGGCAGCCTTCACGCGGCCGGGAATGACGTGATACTTCAGAACGGCCGCCAGCTTCGCCTTGTTCTTCAACAGCGATTCGACTGTGCCGGGCGGCAGCTTGGCGAAGGCTGCGTCGTTGGGCGCGAACACGGTGAAGGGGCCCTTGCCCTTGAGCGTCTTCACAAGACCGGCAGCTTTCACGGCTGTCACCAGCGTAGTGAACGAACCGGCTGAAACCGCCGTGTCCACGATGTCCGCGGCACGCGCCACGGATGGACCAAGCAGACCAGCGACCATGGCCGCTCCGGCCACGAGCGAACGAATTGCGGGTGTCATCAAATTCTCCAGGTGTGATTCATCCATGCCGACGCAATGGGTGCACGCGATATCGCGCATCCATCGTCCGATCAGTTGCGATCGACCCGTACGGAACGAAGCGCCGCGACGGCTGGATCACCGCCCTCGTCAAGAATCTACCAACGCGGGCGACCGAGACGCTGCACCGGACGCCAACCCGTCTCGCTCGCGCCGTGGCAGGCGCGGCGTCCACGCCGGTCTTGCGCGCGGCGGCGGTATTCGGCTCCCGCGCGCCACTTTGCGCTGTGAAGATCTGGCGCTGTGAGGGCTTTCGCGTGACGTCAGCCCCCGAAGAATCGGTGAGGCTGCAAGGCTACGGCGAGATGACGTTGCGCACTTCCGTCGCGACGGTGATGGCGATCGCACCAAACGAGCGAGGAGGAGGCGGCGATCTCAGGGTGCGCGGCGGCGTGCGGCTGGCGCAAAGCGAGATCGCCGAACTCGCCTCGAGTTGGGATATCGAGGCGGCACCCAACCTGCGATCGCCGAGACTGGTCCCGGAGCAGCATTGGCCTGACATCGTGCGCGGCATGGTGCGCGAGGCGCCGCTGCCGGCGCTGATAGTAGCGTTTCTGGTGGGGGTGTTGGTGGCTGGAAGGTAGTCAGGCCTCCGCCTGCCGCGCAGCGACAAATCATCGGCGCAAGGCGACTGGCTGGCTGGTCTTGATCCGCCTGTGAATACAACTTGCGTAAACGTGAGAACCTAAGCGAAAAAGTGTATCCTCCAGTGAGGATCACCCTGATTAAGACGATCAGCGCGGCGGGTTACGAGCGCCAATTTGCGCGATTTTCAGCGATACCTCGTCCGGAGGGATTGGCCGGATCGACTGCAGGCCAACTTTTTAACAGACAATCCATAATTTGCATGGACCGAACAGATCGGATCTTCGGTAAACGAATGGTGCGCATGGGTTTTAGTGTAACTGCCGTCAGTTCGTGTTCCTGCATCCAGGCACACGCCTGTCTCGGCTCGAGCTACCACAATAGCGGACATGGACTGCGGAGCCAGAGGGTTGGCCCCAGCAGACAGATGCCCTCGAGCAATTCTTCAGCGCAACTTCGCATTTCCAATTCGCACGACAATTATCGGAGCCTGGCGAGGTACTAGCACCGCGGCGACCGTTTGGTGCCTTTATCTAAGGTATAGATTAGCGGCTTACCCGCCCTGCGCTTAGGGCAATATAGGGTTGCGATTGATGTCTGAGGCCGAACTCGGATAAATGATCGACGGGATAACCTGAAACGGGAGTACGCTTCGTTGAAGAGTGACCCTCCACGAAAGCTTCTTCGACGTGACTTGCTCAAGCTGACGATCGTCGGCGTAGTGAGCGCCGGCGAGCTGTTGCCCTCCCCGGTTTCCGCAAAGCCGGTCGACTTGAGTCAAAAGCGCAAGGCTCGTTATCAACCTGACTCGCAGGAAGTCAGGAACTTCTACCGCGTCAACGGCTATCCCAACGCTCGATAGGAGACCTCCGTGCTGATCAGGAAGTCCGAGCGTCGTCCGGAGCGTGCAAAGCCCTCCAACGCGGAAGCTGGCCGACCTTCGTCGGGTTTGGACCGGCGAGCTTTCCTGAAGCGTTCGGGCATCACGGCAGGCGCATTGGTCGCGGTGGGCGAGATTGCGCTGCACGGCGTTCGAAAGGCCGAGGCTGGTCCACCACCGCCTGTCGGCGCACCGGTCACGATCCGGAAGAATATCTGCACGCACTGCTCGGTCGGCTGCTCGGTGATCGCCAAGGTCGCCAACGGGGTGTGGATCGGACAGGAGCCCGACTATGACAGTCCGATCAATCGTGGTTCGCACTGCTGCAAGGGTGCCGCAGTTCGCGACGACGTGCTGAACGAGCGGCGTCTGCGCTATCCCGTCAAACTCGTCAACGGACAGTGGACGAAGATCTCCTGGGAGACGGCCATCGACGAGATCGGCGACAAGCTGCTGGATATCCGTCAGAAGGCCGGCCCCGACTCGGTGTACTGGCTCGGCTCGGCCAAGTTCACGAACGAAGCTGCATATCTCAATCGCAAGCTCGCGGCGTTCTGGGGCACCAACAATTCCGACCATCAAGCGCGCATCTGTCACTCGACCACGGTCACCGGCGTAGCCAATACCTGGGGCTACGGCGCGATGACCAACAGCTACAACGACATCCGCAACGCCAAGACCATTTTATTGATGGGCGGCAATCCCGCCGAGGCTCATCCGGTTTCCCTGCAGCACATTCTTGAAGGCAAGGAGCTCAACCGCGCCAACATGATCGTGGTCGATCCGCGGATGACGCGGACCGCTGCGCACGCGACCGAGTACGTCCGGGTTCGGCCCGGCACGCATATCGCCACGATCTACGGCATGCTGTGGCACATTTTCGAGAACGGCTGGGAGGACAAGGAATTCCTCAACCAGCGTGTTTACGGCCTGGATGAGGTCCGAAAGGAAATTGCCAAGTGGCCTCCCAAGGAGGTCGAGCGCGTGACCGGCCTGCCGGAGGCTCAGGTCAAGCACGTCGCCCAATTGTTCGCGACGCAGAAGCCGGCCACGCTGATCTGGGCGATGGGGCAGACCCAGTTCACCACCGGCACCGCCAATGTCCGCGCCAGCTGCCTGTTGCTACTCGCCACCGGCAACATGGGGCAGCCCGGCGCTGGCGCCAACATCTTCCGCGGCCATACCAACGTGCAGGGCGCGACCGACCTCGGTCTCGATGTCACCTCGCTGCCATTGTATTACGGTCTCGCCGAAGAGGCCTGGCGGCATTGGTGCCGGGTGTGGGAGGTCGATTACGACTGGATGAAGTCGCGTTTCCCCGACAAGAAGCTGATGGAAACGCCCGGCATTCCCAGCACGCGCTGGTTCGACGCAACCTTGTTGCCCAAGGACCAGATCAGCCAGCCCAATCCGGTGCAGGCCATGTTCATCATGGGACACGGCGTCAACACCATTACCCGGATGCCGGAGGCGGTGAAAGGCATCGAGAAGCTCGAGCTGCTGGTTGTCTGCGATCCCTATCCGACCGCATGGTCGGTGCTGTCGGAGCGCAAGAACGGCACTTACCTGCTGCCGGCCTGCACGAGCTTCGAGATGGAAGGTTCGCGCACCAACTCCAACCGCTCGCTGCAATGGGGTGAAAAAATCGTCGATCCGGTCTTCGAGGCGAAGAACGACTACGACATGATGTACATGTTCGCCCGCAAGTTTGGATTTGCCGACCTGATGTTCAAGAACATCAAGGTCGAGAACGGCGCAGTCTCGGCGGAGGATATCCTTCGCGAGATCAACCGCGGTGGATGGTCGACGGGCTATTGCGGGCAGTCGCCGGAGCGGCTCAAGGCCCACATGAGGAACCAGCACAAGTTCGACCTGGTGACGCTGCGGGCGCCGAAGGACGATCCCGAGGTTGGCGGAGAATATTACGGCCTGCCATGGCCGTGCTGGGGCACGCCAGAGTTCAAGCATCCGGGCACCCCGATCCTCTACAACACCAATCTTCCGGTGAAGGAAGGCGGCGGCACCTTCCGCGCGCGGTTCGGGGTCGAGCGCGTGGTGAAGCGCAAGGTGATGGAGAACGGGCAGGAAGTGGAGCGGGAAGATCACGACAATCTCCTCGCAGAAGGCTCCTACTCCGTTGGTTCCGAAATAAAGGACGGGTATCCCGAGTTCACTCTGGGCGTGCTGAAGAAACTTGGCTGGGACAAGGATCTCACCGCGCAGGAACGCGAGGTGATCGGGCGCATCAATCCGGCCGATCCCGACAAGGTGTCATGGTCGACCGATCTCTCCGGCGGCATCCAGCGGGTCGCGATCGAACACGGGTGTTCGCCTTACGGAAACGCCAAGGCCCGCATGATTGCGTGGAATCTGCCTGACCCGGTTCCGGTGCATCGCGAGCCGATCTATACGCCGCGTCCCGACCTCGTTGCCGACTATCCGACCTTGCCGGACGCAAAGCAGTTTCGCGTGCCCAATATCGGCTTCTCCGTGCAGAAGGCCGCCGTCGACCGCGCGATCTCGAAGCAGTTCCCGCTGATTTTGAGTTCGGGCCGTCTGGTCGAGTACGAAGGCGGTGGCGAGGAAACGCGGTCCAACAAATGGCTCGCCGAACTGAAGCAGCATATGTACGTCGAGATCAATCCGGCGGACGCCGCCGAGCGCGGCATCGTCGATGGCGGCTGGGTTTGGGTGACCGGCGCGGAGAACAGCTCACGGGCCCGGATGAAGGCGCAGGTGACGGAACGCGTCGGCAAGGGCGTTGCGTGGATGCCCTTCCATTTCGCCGGCTGGTACGAGGGAGCCGACCTTCGGGCGAAATATCCGGCGGGAGCGGATCCCATCGTGCTCGGTGAGAGCGTCAACACGCTGACGACCTATGGCTATGATCCTGCCACCGGCATGCAGGAGCCGAAAGCCACACTTTGTCAGATCAGGGCCGCATGAGAGGTTAGACCGATGGCACGCATGAAATTCCTGTGTGATGCGGATCGTTGCATCGACTGCAATGCCTGCGTGACTGCCTGCAAGAACGAGAACGAGGTGCCTTGGGGCATCAATCGACGTCGCGTCGTCACCATCAATGACGGCAAGCCCGGCGAGCGGTCGGTCTCGATGGCCTGCATGCATTGCACCGATGCGCCTTGCGCGTCGGTGTGTCCGGTCAAATGCATCTATCCGACCGAAGACGGCATCGTCCTGCACAACAAGGATCAGTGCATCGGCTGCGGCTATTGCTTTTACGCCTGTCCGTTCGGAGCGCCGCAATATCCCCAGGTCGGAAATTTTGGCTCGCGGGGCAAGATGGACAAGTGCACCTATTGTGCTGGCGGCGGCGGGCCGGAGGCGCCGGGCAGCGCGGAAGAATATGCGAAATACGGGTCGAATCGTTTTGGCGAAGGCAAGCTGCCCATGTGCGCCGAGATGTGCTCGACCAAGTCACTCCTGGCCGGCGATGGCGACATCATCGCGCAACTCTACGAGGAACGCGTCGAGAAGCGCGGCTACGGCTCCGGAGCCTGGGGCTGGACGACCGCCTACAACGAGGACGTCAAGACGTAAAGGACCTGCGCCAACACGACGATCAGGGACGAAGATTGGGTATCCGTGATGACGGCTTTCGCATGCATTCGCTTCGCAGCGCTCTTCTTGATGCTGTTCGGTCTCACGACAGCTTCTGTGCTCGCCCAGAAGCTCGGTCCCGATGGGGCACCCAATCCGACCGCAAGTGTGACCACCCAGAAGACGCTTCTCGAGCAAGCGCCGCGCATCCAGGGCCGGATCGACATTCCCGATGCCAAAGCCGGCGTGTTGGTGCAGCCGGCGGGACGGACCTGGGATTATTTCCACGAGGTCCTGCTGCACTGGGGAGCCGCGCTGGTGATCGTCGGCATGCTTGCCGTGCTGGCGCTCGCTTATCTGATCATGGGCCGGCTTCGCATCGAGGCGGGGCGTTCCGGCCAGACCATCGTCCGCTTCAAGGCCTTCGAGCGGTTCGCGCATTGGCTGACGGCGGTCTCTTTCGTGCTGCTCGGATTGACCGGCCTGAACGTCACCTTCGGCAAGATCCTGTTGCGACCGCTCGTCGGCCCGGATGCCTTCTCCGACATCTCCCAGATCGCGAAGTATGTGCATAATTTCACGAGCTTCGCCTTCGTGGCGGGCCTTGTTCTGATCACGCTGCTTTTCTTCAGGGACAATCTCTTCAAGAGAATAGATATTGACTGGGTCAAGCAGGGCGGCGGCTTCATCAAGTCGAAGCACGCGCCCGCGGGGCGCTTCAATCTCGGTGAAAAGATGGTCTATTGGCTGTCGGTCGCAGCCGGCCTGGCCGTCTCCGCGTCCGGATTCGTGCTGCTGTTTCCCTTCTACGGCACTGACATTGCGGACATGCAGATCGCCCAGGTCGCTCACGCCGTCATCGCAATCCTTTTCATCGCACTGATCCTGGGACACATCTATATCGGCACGCTCGGCATGGAGGGCGCGTTCGAATCCATGGGCACCGGCGAGGTCGATATCAACTGGGCGAGAGAGCATCACGACCGCTGGCTCGCCGAGAAGCTCGAAGCGGAAGGCCGGCAAGCTTCGGCCACGCCGGCTGAATAGAGCGATGGCGCTCGGGCTCCCCTGAACCGGGCAATTCAGTTGGAGCCGCCGTCCGGGTCTCGTTGCGTCTTCCGGTCGCGCAGATAATCGTCCGTCGTGCGGACGGCTGGGCCCGGCGCGCCATAAGATTCAAAACCTTGTTCAGCTACAAAGCTGACGCGGCAGTCGCCGCACATCTTGATTGCGTCCAGCCTCTGCGGTGAGCCTGAATACATCCAGTGCTGGCCTTCGAGCTTGGCGATCACGCGCTCAATGCTGCTCTTGACGCCGAACGGCTTGCTGCAGCGGATGCAACAAAACGGCTCCTCCTCCTTGAGAACCCGGGTTGGTGCCCGGCTCGCACGAAAGTCAATTTGCGGGACCAGCGTGATGACCTTCTCCGGACACGTCGTCCGGCACAGTCCGCATTGAACGCAGGAGTCTTCGACAAAACGCAATGCCGGCCGCTCGGGGTCGTCGCGCAGCGCCGTCGTGGGACAGACCGACACGCAAGAGAGGCAAAGTGTGCAGCCCGCAGCATCGACCTCGACGGATCCGAACGGCGCCCCGTCCGGCAATGGAACGACATCGACGGGGGCAGGTGCCGCGCGATGCAGTTCGGCTAGCGCAAAGCGTAGCACGTCGCGCTTGCCGCCCACCGGGCGGAAGCTTGCAGGGCGCGGAGCTGGTGCGTGGGCCGGCGCCGCGCGGAGCGCCTCGATCAGGTGGTCCGGATCGTCGGTCGCGTTCACTGAAAGCCGCCCCTCGCCGAAGCCAAGGCCGGCAAGAATTGGATCGGCCAGCGCGATCGTTCGCGTCAAGCCGGAGACGTCGTGGCGCGGCTTGGCGCGCAGCAAAAAGTGGACCGCCGACACGCCATAGGCAAAGGCTGCGATGATGCTCTCAAGCCCGACCTGCGTAACCTCGTTGACGGCAAACGGCACCACGTTCGCGGGCAAGCCGTCGCCGAACCGCGCCAGCGCGTCGATCAGGGGCGAACCGTGGACCTCGTCGTGCACGAGCATGACGGCCCGCTCACCGCCCGCCTGATGGTACGCGAGCAGCATCGTACGAAACTTCCTGACCAGCGCGTCTTCCGGCGGCAGGGCATAGGACGCGGCGCCCGTCGGACAGGCCGTCGCGCATTGGCCGCAGCCTTCGCAGATGTCGGCATCGATTGCGACATGGTTTCCCGCAGGCGTGATCGCGCCGGCGGGACATGAATCGAGGCAGCGGGTGCAGCCGGTTTGCTTCGAACGCGAATGGGCGCAAAGCCCGGCGTCGAAGGTGATGTAACGCGGCTTCTCGAAAGTCCCGACGAGGTCGCGCGCCTTCAGCACGGCCTGGAGGATAGATGAGCGATGACCGGGATCGGCACGCAGATAACCGTCGCGCATGTCGCCGCGGATCAGCGCCGGCTCGCCGGTCAAGTCGAGGACGATGTCGCAGCTCGAACGCGCGTTGTTGCGCGATGGACCAAATGCCAGGGCACGGCGTGAGGACGGCGCCGCCTCGGCAAAGTCGTCGACCACCACGTCGAACGCGCCCAAATGTCCCTTGATGCTCGTGATCCGTCCCTTGGCGATCGGATAGTCGGCGCTACGCGGCGGCGCGAGCGCGGCTGGCGGCGCAATCAGCACGGTGACGTCGAGATGGTCCTTCAGCAAATCGCCGGCCTCGATCGCGGCCTCGTCGCGGCCGTAGATCAGGATGACTCCGCTGCTCTCCAGCTGGACCATTTCCATGGGCGCGGCGACTTCAGTCGCGGCAGCCAGCAGCGCGGCCATCTTCGGCCCCGCGCGCTCGGCGTCATCGGACCATCCGGCGGTCTCGCGGATGTTGGCAAACTGTATCGAATTCGCACGATTATTTTCGGCGGCGACCTGCGAAAACAGCGTCGCCTGCCGTGTGCAGGCGACTGTAAGCGGACCATCTTCGGCTGCGATCGCTCTAAATCGCCCAAGCTCGGCACCGCAGAGCTGCGTCGCGGCCGTTATTTTGCCGTGGCAGCCGCGGCCGATCGCATCGGAATCGAGCGGCATCGACCCTTCGCATGAGCAGATCAGGAAGCGCCTGCCGGTTTCAGGAACGACGGTCACGATATCCTGCGGCTCCCAACATCGAGCGGCCTCCTACTGGCCGGATCTTCCTCAGAGTATATACTCCCCACGCCGCAAAAGGCGACCTGTATCGGAGACGCGCTTCAGCTGGAGACGGCAAATTGATATCGACAAGTCTTGCACGCATTGCTGTCGGTGTTGCAATCGAACGACGCAAAGCGAAGAGCGCGTGGGCCGATTTTCTGTGGCGGCCCGTGGCTGTCTTTGCGGGTGAGCCGTCCGCGAAGCCGTGGACTCCGATCGGCGGCGAAGGCGAGGTCACGTTGTTCTATGCAGGTGACGCTGTGATCGAACTGCATCGCACCGAAACCACCAATTATCGTGAGAACCTGACATCAGGCTCGCCTGCTCTATGGGTCAATCTGCGCCCCACCGGCTCCGAACCACCTTATGAGCTACTCGCTGTCACCGCCGACCCTGCGGAGGGCGAGGCCTTCACCGACGCGGGCAGCAATCTGATTGAAGCCGTGCCGATGCCGATTGGCATCTCCGAGATCATCGGCCGCTTCATTGCCGAACACCATCTCGAACGCCCCTTCGTCAAACGGAAACGCAATCGCTAGCAACCTCCGCACAGGACACGAGACAGAACAGTGCCTGAGAATAACGTCTTCCTTCGCTGGGCGCGTCTCAAGCAGGCGTCGAAAAGTGCTGAGGCTGAACAGGCCGAGGTCCCGCAAGCCGCAGAGCCATCGGCCGGAGATGTCGCGCCCGAGCGTCCCTTCGATCTCGCTAGCCTGCCGTCAATCGAGTCAATTACCGCTCACACGGATATCGCGGCTTTCCTCAACACCGGCGTCCCGGCCGAATTGACCCGGGCAGCATTGCGCCGCGCCTGGGCAACCGATCCTGCAATTCGTGACTTCATCGGGATCGCAGAGAATCAGTGGGATTTTAATGACCCCAACGCCATTCCGGGATTCGGTCCGCTCGATCCAACGGACAAAATGGCCAATCTTGTCGCGCAGGTTTCGAAAGGCCTGGAACAGGTACAGGACGTGCTTGCGGACGTACCACCGCCGATCGATCCGGTACGGCAAGGCCTCGTCAACTCCGAACAGCCAGTTCTCGAACCAACGGCCTCGGCGGTTCGATCGTTACCAGATGATGCCGCGAAACCGACGGCCGAGGATCGGGATGCCGCCGAGCAGGCTGACGGTCTTGCCACAACAATGTTGCCCTCACAGCGAGCACGACGTCATGGCAGTGCATTGCCACGCTAGCAGCAAGGATCGCTTCAGTGCGTACTGTCGATGAATTCGACCTTGCCCGATCGCAGGAATACGCGCTGTTGGCGACGTTGCTGACGCGCAGCCCGGACGGAGATCTGCTGAGCCGCATCTCCGCACTGCGCGGCGATGCCAGTCCGATGGGCGTCGCGCACGTTGCGCTGGCGGATGCGGCGCGCCGGACAAATGAGCAGGCGGCGTCGCGCGAGTTCTTTGCCCTCTTTGCAGGATTGGGCAAGGGGGCACTGCTGCCTTATGCATCACACTACCTGTCCGATACGCTGTATGGCCGTCCGCTCGCACGGTTGCGGGAAACTCTCGGGGATCTCGGCCTCGAAAAGGCTCCGGAGCGTACGGAGCCCGAAGACCACGCGGGATTTCTCTGTGAGATCATGGCAGGCTTGGCGGGCGGGAGCATTCCAGCGCCAGCGGGCGCCGAGAGGATCTTCTTTGATCAGCATGTTTCACGCTGGATGAGACGTTTTTTCGCTGATCTCGAGCGAGCGAGTTCGGCGGGTTTCTATGCGTCCGTTGGCGCGCTCGGACGGACGTTTATCGATATCGAGGCGGAGGCGTTCGCGCTTCCGGGCTGAACACGGCGTTTTGTACGAGAGATGCACAAATCAGGTGTTACGTTGCAAATGCAGGGATCAACGACATGCGCGTTTTCACAATTGCCTGTTTCTTCGCCGCCGTCGTCGCGCTCGGTGCGGCCGCTGTCCTTGAAACTTTCGTGCAAGAGTCCGCTGCTACGGCGTTTGCCGAGCCGGGTGTCCGCGTTTAGCGGCAATGTTGCTTATTGAAACTTTCTGTTGTCCACATAGGCGAAGTGGGAGACGTTTGATGACCCGTTTCTTGGTCGCTTCTTTCGTCGTTCTGGCGGTGATTGTCGCTTCGACCGTTGTCTTTAGATGGCAACCTCAGTAGATGGCAACCTCAGTCAGTCGCGCTATCTGCCGCGGCCATGCCATCCCTCGCAGAACTGCATGTTATGGCAGGCGTCCATCGACTCCCGGACCAGGATATCGAGGATCAATCATTCATTTTCCCCGCTACGGCAAAGCAATAGCTGGCCGGTAATCCACGCGTCAGGGGCATGAGGCCATGATGTCTGGGGGACGGAAATAGCTTGTTCCAACTGAGCGCCAGACGCCGGCGCCCATACCGCCCCGGCTGCTCGCTCACCTGCGTCGCTGGCGGGACCGCAAATTGATCGCCACCTGCTTCGTTGAGTTCAACGGCAAGCCGGTTGCATCCGTGAAGAAGGGGTTCAAGACGGCCGTGGGGCTTGCCTGCCTGCCGGGTAAGGTCACCCCGCACGTCTTGCGCCACACCGCCGCGACCTGGCTGATGCAGCGTGGCGTGCCAATCTGGGAGGCGGCCGGGTTCCTTGCGATGTCCCCCGAGGTGCTGCAGGACACCTACGGCACCATCACCCCGGCTACCTGCAGGGCGCGGCATCTGCCATCGGCCAAGGGGCCGGTATGTTTCGATGACCGAAACGGTGGTCAGCTTGACCGAGGACCGAAATCAGACGAAAAAACCTAAGGAAATCTTGGTCGGAGTGGCAGGATTCGAACCTGCGACCCCTGCGTCCCGAACGTAAGTAGCAATCGAAAAATCCAGCAAGAACAATCAAGTTCGTTCCTGATTGACCACCTTTATCGCCGTTTGTGCACGCGGTTTCGGTGGTCAATCGGTGGTCGGTTTCACGTTGAATCGCCGTTGATCTCAGCAGCACCTACACTCTTTGTCATCACCTTCGAAACCTTCGAAAAAATCAATGTGACAGGCGGGCGAAAGCCCCCGGCATTCGTCAGATGCTTGCTCTCACTCGGCGCGTGAACACGTGTGAGTGGCTGGCAAAGCCATGTAGGAGCGCGGGCTTAAACGCCGCAGTCTCATTCTCCGGCAGAATGCGATCGTTCTTGTGAGGTATGCTTTGACGTAGTGCCCAGGGGCGGACTGGACATCAATCCATCGACTACAGCAAAACCAACAACTTACCGCGCTGACCGATCTGGCGTTTGTACCACCCAAATGTGCTCTTGTCGACCGAGCCACTCCTGCCCACTCGTCACGCCGCACCGCCGAGCGACACAACGTCGCTACCCAATGCGGATTCTGTCTGCAGGAAGGCGGTACAGGCCAACGGACGAACGGCAGGTGGCCCCGTCTTGGCCAAGGCGAACTTTCTGCGCGCCTCGACTTCCCTAGAAATGCGCGGTCCAGGCGGCCCATCTCGTGAACGAACTTAGAGCGGTTCGCCCAATTGAATGAACTCCTTGGGACCAGCGATCGAGCGCGTGCCATTGAGGAATCCAGAGGTGTGCGCATTGGCAATGTCCAAAAACTAGTCGAGAATTTGAATGAAGACGGATTACGATCATCAGTCTCTGCGTATCACAAGACGCGCGAGGTCGGGCGTACCATGGCGATCTGCTGGAGAGCTTTGGGCCTTACTCCACTTTCGAGCCCACCGAACAATGCAACAACGACCGTTCCGAATGATCGAAAACGCACCGCGCTGAAACCAACGCCGCTATGCGCCTGAGAGCAAACGTCAATCGCCACAACAGCTAGGTCCGTTAATCCCGGCAGAAGCTCCACTTATCGACACGGAGATTCTGTTCAGACAAACGCGACCGGCTCTGAGAGCGGTTTTGCTATGTTCATGCCTCGATAATTTGAAACTTCTCAACCACTCTCGCCCGAGTGCTGGCGGCCCACTATTTCGTGGCTACACCGGACCCGGACAGAGCGGTCTCCAGACAGTGAATCAGAGCCGGCGTCGAAAACGGCTTCGCGAGAAAGCAGATGGCGCCAGCTTTCAGCGCGCGGCCGCGCACGGCATCGTCAGGAAAGGCTGTCACGAAGATGAATGGCGTGTGGTGACCAAGGCCGCGCATATGCATCAAGAGATCAACGCCGCCCATGGCCGACATCTGCACATCCGCGATCACGCAGGACGTCCTCTTCAATTCTGCCGATTGGAGAAATTCGCGAGCGGAGCCAAAGATGCAGACCGCGTATCCCCGCGACGTCAGGAGATTATTCGTCGCAAGGCGGACTGATGGATCGTCGTCAATGACGGAAATGACCGAGGGGGCTGACAAGATGATCGCTCCTGATCGGGGAGCCGCCGATCATGGTGCAGCCCACCGGAAAATGGGCCCTCGGAGCGAGCTTGAAAAGCATACTTACGTTTGCACGTTTCCCCCTGGGCGTGGGATTCCGAGCGCCTCGGTCATTCTGACGAGATCGGCCAATGACTTGGCGCCCATTTTCCGCATGATCTGTCCGCGATAGATCTTGACGGTAATCTCTGCCAATCCAAGCTCGGCGGCGACTTGCTTGTTCATCAGGCCGGACGCAACCAGGGCGAGGATGTCGCGCTGGCGCGCGGTCAGACCCTCGAAACGGGACCGCACTCCTGCGACCGAGTTCTCGGCATTGCGCCGCCTGCGATCCCGATCGATGGCAGCCTGAACCGCATCCAGCATGTCTTGGTCGCGCACCGGCTTGGTCAGAAAATCGATGGCGCCGCTCTTCATGGCCCTGACGGTCATGGGAATATCGCCATGACCGGTGATGAAGACAATGGGCGTGTGAATGTTGGCCTTCGCGAGGTCCGTCTGGAGGTCGAAGCCGCTCGAGCCCGGCAGGCGGATGTCGAGCACAAGACAACTGGGGACGACCGGCGGCTTGGATTCCATGACCGCCGCCGCTGAGCCGAAGGCCTCGACCCTGAGGCCGACCGATTGAAAAAGATTGGTGAGTGCACGCCGCATCGACGGATCGTCATCGACGATCAGAACGATCGGATCGTCGGCACTCGCCTGTGCCTGCGCCTGCATCGGCTTGGCGTGGTCCGTCACGACGTGTCCTTGTGTGGGAAGGGCAGTGCAATCTGGAACGTTGCACCACTCCCCTCATTGGGAAGGGCCGAAAGCCGGCCCGCGTGAGCCTCGATGATCGATCGGCAGATCGATAATCCCATGCCCAGGCCGCCCGACTTTGTGGTGAAGAACGGGGTGAAGATGCGGTCTGTCACGTCGCCGCCAAGGCCGACACCGCGATCTCTCACGGTGAGGAGCAGGTGGCGGTCGCCGCCCTCCCCAGCCTGACTGGAGCGGATCGCCAGCTCGCGCGGGTGGTCGACATTGGCTTGCATGGCTTCGATCCCGTTCACGACAAGGTTGATCAGCACCTGCTGGAGCTGGATCCGATCGCCGCAGATCTTGGGCAGGCCGGACGACAACTCCATTCGCACCGACACGGCATGGGTAGCGAGCTCGCGCCGAACGAGGGCGATCACCTCCCTGACAACCTGGTTGATGTCGAGCGGAACCATCTCGATCTCGGTCTTCTTGACAAGCGCCCGAATCCGGCGGATCACCTCGCTGGCCCGATTGGCATCCTCGACAATCCATTCCACGGAACGTCGCGCAGCATCCAGATTGGCTGGGTAGCGACCGAGCCAGCTGATACAGGCGTCCGCATTAGAGATCACGGCGGCAAGAGGCTGGCTGATTTCGTGGGCTATCGAGGCGGCGAGTTCGCCGAGCGTCGTGACGCGCGTGACATGGGCGAGCTCGGCTTGCGCTTTGCGTAGCGCTTCTTCAGCCTGCTCGGCGCGGATCGCCGCCGTCACATCGCTGCTGACGCCCCGATAGCCGAGAAAATGGCCGTCCGCGTCATGTAAGGGCTTGCCGCTGGTGCGCACGTAAATTGGAGATCCATTGCGATCCCTGCCGCGGTAAACCAAATCGCGGAATGGGAGGTGGGCGTCGAGCGCCGCGCGATGCTGCTCCCACTTCCCCGGCTCAAGCTCGGCGTCGGGCGGAATGTCCCAACGGCTCAGGCCAACCAAGCCCGCCGGCGCAGCTCTGGCCGTATCGGCGTGTTCCGATATCTGCGTGATGCGGTGATCCGGCCCGGTCTCCCAAAACCAGTCAGACGCAGTTTCAGCATAGTCCCGGAACCTCTGCTCGGATGTCTTGAGTTCATCAAATGCCCTTTGCAGCGCTTCTTTTGCAGCGATCTGCTCGGTGACATCCACGTGGGTACCGATTATCTCCGTCACTTCGCCGTCGCTACTGACGATGGGATGTCCCTCGGTATGGACTCGTCGAATCGAACCGTCTGGGCGCGCAATGCGAAAGTCAACTTCGAAGGGTTCCTTTCGTCGGACGGCCTGACGTTCCACCTCGACGATCCGTTGGAAATCCTCAGGGAGGATGCGTTGTTGGAAAGCCCGCGCCGGTACTTCGATCTTGCCCGGGTCAAATCCGAACAGGCGGTAGAGTTCAGCCGATCGGTAGGCAAACTCCTGACGACGCACATCCCAGGCCCAGCTGCTTGTATGGCTGAGCCGCTGTGCCTCGGCCAAATAGGCCTCGCTGCGGCGCAGCCTCTGTTCCGCCTCCTTTGCAACCGTGACATCGGTGACAGCCCCGACAAATTCAATGAGCCCGGATCCATGTCTGACCGCGCGTGCTACCGAATGGAGATATTTGACTGATCCGTCAGGCATCAGCAGGCGATATTCATGGTCGAAATCCGCTGCTCGGCGGGCGGCTCGATCGAGGGTCTTGCTGACAGCATCACGATCTTCCGGATGGATGCGCTGGACAACAAAATTCAAGGTCGGCTTCACCGATAGGTCGCATTGGAAGATGCGAAAGGTTTCCCTTGACCAGACGATCGCGCCTGTTGCGATGTTCAGGCCGAAGCTGCCGGTGCGGCTCAGTTCCTGGGCCTGGGCGAGGTAGGCCTCGCTCTGGCGTAGCGCATCCTCCGCCTCCTTGCGCTGGGTAATGTTTTCGCAGGCGACCAGCACGATCGGCGTGCCGTCGCCGCGCAGCATCGCCTTGGCGTTTTCACGGACCCAAAGGACTGATCCATCCTTCCGGAATTTGCGAATCTCCCAAGTATGCGACTGGTGCAGGGTTTCCAGGGACAATGCTACCAATCGGCGAACAAAGTCGTGGTCCTCCTCGAAGAAGACGTCGAGCACGGACTGGCCAATCAGCTCGGCCGCGGTGTAGCCCAGCTGTGCGGCGCCGAATGTATTGACGTTGAGCACCGTTCCGGCCCGATCGACCATGAAGTACATGACCGGATTGTGCTCAAACACCTCGCGCCACTGCTTCACGGCGTCGCGTAGATCGAGGATGTCTTGCCGCGAGTCATCTCCGACAGCGGGCCTGTCCTTCTCGCCGTTGCCGAAAGATCGAAGTACCGCGAGGCCGCCGAGCAGCAATTGTGCGGCCGAATTCCCGAATTTCGCGATTTGGCCAGGCATCATCGCAGGCGTCCCGGCTCGCTGGGGCCGCAGCAAGTAGAGCACTTTGCGGCAAGGGGAGCAATTCCCTCCGACCAAGTTAGAACTCCGCGCCGAAAATTCGCGGTGACCGTGCAGCCTGCCGGCCTTGCGCCGTCTCGTTGCGAAGGTGCGGCGGGGTCCGATATCACGGGACAAACTTACGTATAGCTCGCGCATCCCAAGTCATAGCGCACATTTACCTCCGTACAGTTGAGCGGTCCGTTGCATGCGGATTAGTCTCATAACCAATTGAGGGGACGTGATGTGCAAGGCACAAGCCGGCAATTAGCTCGATGTGCCGCTTAAAGCTCTGCGTCCGTTGCCCGACTTGCCGCATTAATAGGCTGCATTTCACGAACGGAGCGTGGATGGCTCTGCGTCAGCGTACGAGCGAATCCACGGCCATGAAGCCGGGAGAGTATGATGTGCGATACGCCTGAACACTCCGAGCGCGGTCCTGCTGTAAAAGGTTGCGCTGTCTGTAGCGGCAAGTTTGGCCTGATCCGATATTATTCCTGGCGAACGCCGCTGTGCTCCAGAAAATGTCTCGATCGCTTCAGGGCGCGTCGCGAACGCGACCGCCGATGGTTGTTCCGATTTCAGGCGGCATGAGGATTAGCCCTTCGATCTGCTCCATCCGCCAATTCTGAACAGGAGGCTGCGTGCTGAACCGTGCTTGCAAGCTCCTCTTGATGATCGCGCTGCCGCTTCCGTTGATAACGGGAGTCGAGGCCGACGAGGTTGGACAGGATGGTGCACATCGTCATTATCCGCTCCAGGATCAGCTTCTGCGCGGAAAATTCTATTCCAGCTGGTGTATGCCCGACAATCCGGTGCTCAGCTGCTGCAACAATGCGGATTGCTATCCGACCGAGGTGCGGTACGTCGACGGCAGGGTCTACGCGCGACGCCGGGAAGACGGGGGGTACATCCTCATCCCATTCCAGAAGGTCGAGCGAAACAGAGACAATCCCGACGGCCGCAACCATCTTTGCGCGCCGCCGCCGTCCGCCTCTCTGGTCGACACGGTCTACTGCTTCGCGCTGGGAGGTGCCACGTGAGATTCATATTGGTGAACGACAGAACCCCTTTCCGCAAGACGTTCTGTCTATGGTGCTGCGAGCAGATCAGCACTGGTTATCTGCGCGACGCCAGGACGCAACTGCCTTACTGCGACTACGAGTGCTACGCGCTTCATGGCGAAGCTGCGCCGTTGATCGAGGGGCGTACGCGAGCGGCGTCTTGAGCGGGCACGTGCTCGAGACGATCGGCGGTGCACCTGCCGGCAGGAGAGGACACGACCTTGAGATTCATGCTCATCAATCATGGACGACCCAGCCACGGCGCCACCTGCAGCGCGTGCGCCCAGCCATTGGGCTCGAGTTACGTCCGGCATGTGTCTACGCGACAGCGTTATTGCGATACGGATCGCTACCGTCGCTACCAGCAGTCGGCCATGGGAATGCTCTGGCCTTACCACAGTTCGATCGAGACGATCACGGTGTTGACGGCCACTTCGAGCTGGAGCTGGCTGATGCAGATGAGCGCGCTCTCGCGCTCGCTGACGGAAGCATTTCTGCGCGCGCACGAACCTTCTGACCACGGAGGGAGGTGACGGCTAGCCGATGCGGGCCGCGCAGAGTGGTCGGCCGCAGTCACTGCATCCAGCTTCGCGCCGCGTCCAGCCCCGGCGTTGCGAAGCTAGGGCGCGGAGGCTGCGGCCGCTGCCGGCGTGTACGGATCGTATCGCGCGACTTATCTCTGAAGTGCGGGTTTCATAAATTTGCCCGAGAGTATACCTTCCCGAAACCACGTCCAGCTGATCATCGCTGTTGCGACACCAGGACATCTTCGCTCCGCACGGGAGGATTACAAGCCGGTCGTCCTATCTCGTGCCGCTCACGGCATCACTTAAGAAGCTGCCTAGCGCGCCCAATCTGGCGACGGTCTGCGTTTGCATCAGTTCGCTCCCAGATCCGGAACGCGGTGAAGCAAAAGTCGCGGGCGTTTCAGATTTACAATCCGAACAGCCGTTCGAGAAACTGAGCTCGTCCATCGTGACGACAAAGCCTGTTTGTTGCTTTGTTCAAGATGATCAGCGGGGTCCAAAAGTGTTTGATGTATATCGCAATGACAAGCGTGACATTGCTCGTTCTAAGCACAGGCTCTGCCGTACCCGTGCTTTTTCTGCACATAAGTCGCGCAACGGCAGAAAAACAGTTCTCAAGGTCAGTGACGAAATTAAGTCAGCCGTTCAGGCACAAGGCTATTATATCCGCAGCTTGCGGCCGCCAAGGAGCGAATGATCGAGATAGAGTAGGCCGGCGCGGTGTTCTCCACCAGGAAGCTCTACAGCGTCATCGCCTGCCAAGCCTCCATCCTCGCGCTCAACCGAGTCGCACGCCTCTCAAAGTCGCAGCGTGCATCATGGCAACAATGGCTATGGCAACGGCGGCAGTGACGGTAGCCCCAGCCTGATAAGGATCGCTGACAGCCGGGAGGCGGGAACGCTTTGCCGATTGCCAAGTTTTCCGGACGCCCTTCCCCAAGTGCGACCCGGATTGGCCCCCGCTTCACCGCCCATTGCCCCGGAGCCGCTGTTTTGGAGCCTGTTGGAGCGGGCGCCGGAATATCATGCGCTGCTCCTTTCCATGGAGGAAGGCGGCAGCGCAATCAGGCGTTCCCAGACCGACAAAGGCCAAACACTGTTCGGTCCTGGCCGAAGCGTACGCTTCAATCTAGCGAATGACCGTGGTCGTAACTGACCAGACGCGACGAAAAGCCCGGCCAGCTACTCGCGTCGGCTGGGGCCGTGCGGGTCACTCCGACACCGCAGGGATCTATCGCTCCGTTGTTCCTGCGAATTCGGATAGGACTCTAACATCCCTGTCTTAGGCCGTGCACTATGGCTGGGCCCTGCTTGGCGAGCGGCGGGTTACTCCCCGTGTTCATTCCGGTCTAACGTTCGAATGAGAGCAAGTTGTCACGAGCAGCATGGTTCGGCTACATTGCCAATTGGACCCCAACATGGGTTCAAAGACTCCGCGTGGAGTGCCGATCGCTATGGTCGTACCAGCCGTCACTAGAATAACCGCTGCCAAAGTGAGCATTCGAGAGATTGTCCAATTGATCTTCATGGCGCTTCCCTCCCGCTGAAGCGCGCACGCTAGCCTTGGCGACGCTTGCCGCTTGTGAACTACATCACACGGCTTCCTCAAGGCTGATCACACCTGCGTGCAGGAGGCCCGCCACAATGAAGCGGCGCGCGGCCGCTCCCAAGGGCGGCTTTGGGAGCCTTGGAGCACCACCCGCGTTGAGAACGAACCCCCGGGGTGTGGAGGAGGTATGATGTCCGCCGTCCCGTTGGACGTCCGACGGCGGTTGGAACAGCGGTGGGCCGCGAAGTTCTTCGTGCTGAGACAGAACTGACTCGTGCTGGCTCGTTCGACCGTACACAACATTGCGGGTTACGAGGCTCGAGTCCGCTTACCCGACCGATGTAGACCCGCCCTCGGGCCGGCCTTTCTTTTTCTTTCTTGAGCGCGGCCTGGATCCTGCTTTCCGGTCGCCGGTCTTGGTTACTGCTCACTGTGACCATTTGCGTGGATATCACTACGCGGCCGCAACGCATCCCTGAGCACACTATGATGTCCGACACGCCCGGTTGGAGGTCTCTTCTACGAGAGGCAGCAATGTCAAAGCGTTTCACGATTGGAGCGGTGGCGCTGATTAGTACAAATTACGGGACCAAACCACCTCTGGGCCATGGACATCACGTACATCCCGATGGCTGGTGGCTTGTCTATCCCCCTGTGGTGTTGGACTGGGCGACCCGCCGGGTTCTGTCGTGGCGGACTGTCGATCACGATGGAGGCGGCCTTCTGCGTCGAGACGCTCGAGGATGCTCTGGCGCGTCACGGCAAGCCGGAGATATTCAACACCGATCAAGGCTCGCAGTTCACCGACACGGACTTTACCGGCGCCTACTCGCCAGCAACGGCATTGCCATCGGCGACGCCACACCGGATCAAGCCTACCAGCCGCCATTCCGCTTGGCGGCCTAACCCCGGCAGAAGCTCCACTTATCGAGACGGAGATTCTGTTCGGACAAACGGGACCAGCTCTATCGGCCGCGTCGCATTCCAACATTGCACCAATTGATGTGACAAACTCGCGCCCTGCGACTGACAAGCAATCCAAGTAGTTCTGCGCATGCTGAAACAGCCGGGAAGCCCTAGGGCTTCACATAGGCCGGAGGCATAATCGCACCGTATGCCCCAACGCCTGCAGCTCGCGCGACCAATAATGCGAGGACGCGCAAGCCTCGATCCCCACGAGGCACGGCGGCAACTTCTCAAAGAAGGACAGCACGAAACAGCGCTTGAGCTGACGGCGTATGATCACTTGGCCGGCTGCATCGACCCCATGCACTTGAAAGACCGACTTCGCGATATCCAGACCAATCGTTGAAATTGACTGCATAGGCTGCTCCTCCGAATCGTGGGAGCCTTAAACGGCGCCCATTGTTTGGCACTCGCGTGCCCGTGGAGGAGCCGTCCACAGCATCAACAGCAGACGAGCTAATAGCCCCGAGTGTCACCACCATCCATAGGTCAGCAGCTCTCACCTGAAGAACCTCCTCTGAGATCGGCGATTGGCATCACCATGACGGCGGCGTACTGTGGCCTTCGCGCTTCAAAAAATTTCGAACCGGTTGCTCGATTATTGTTTTTCGAGAAACTAGTAAGGAGTATCCTCATGAAGCTTCGCTTGACAATTCTAAGAGCAGTAGGACTGTCAATCCTCATTTCGATGGCCGCTCCAGCCAGTGCCGCTGCGCCCAACTCCGAAGCTCAAATCACTATCCTGTACGATGCTTTCGGAACTGATCCCTCGATGTCTAAGGACTGGGGATTCTCTGCGCTCGTTGAGGTCGGCGGAAAGAGAATCTTGTTCGATACAGGGAATGACTCCGACATATTTGCAACCAATGTGAAGGCGAAGGGAATTGACCTCAAAACGCTTGATTTCGTTATCCTGTCGCACCGGCATTCGGACCACATGGCGGGCTTGAATTATGTTTTGAGTGTAAATTCCGCGGTAAAGGTCTACGCACCTAAAGAAGGGTTTGGCATCTACGGCTCTTCGCTGCCGTCGAGCTTCTACCGCAAGGACGATAGTTTGCCGCCGGAGATGCGGTACTATGGCGGCACCCCACCACAAACCATGAAGTTCGGCGCGGCATGGCGAGGGACCAATTTCGAATTGATTGATACGACCACCGAAATCGCTCCGGGCGTGACACTGATCGCATTGGTATCGGATGTTCCAGGCACCAGAGAGCTCAAGGAGCTATCTCTGGCCGTCAATACCTCTGAGGGGCTGGTGTTGGTCGTGGGTTGCTCCCATCCAGGGATCGAGAAGATCGTCAAGGCAGCGGTAGCCATCAATCCTAGGATTAATCTGATCGCCGGAGGCTTCCACCTTGTTGTCGCGCCAGACGAGGTTATCGCAAAGACGGTAACGGCTCTGAAGGATACGTTCAAGGTAGAGAACGTTGCCCCGGGGCACTGCACGGGCGAGCCAACCTTCTCGGCATTGAAGAAAGCTTTTGGTGATCGCTATCTATATGCGGGTCTCGGCACTACTCTCCCGCTTGGAGCGAAAAACAGCTCGGACACGCGCCGTGGCGAAGGTCCGGCGCTGCAGCAAGACGACCTCGCTACCTACAGCAGGCTCGCGCGACGGGAAGATCCGTTTGGGATCCTGCAGGCGCGAAGCCTCCGACCCAAGGCTTCGCAGTTATGAAGATGTATCTCTAGCACACGATGATGAGCCCGCAATCCGAGCTGGGTCCAACGTTAGGCCGACAACTGTGGCGGCCTACGCTGACCGGCTATTTCTCGTGGACCTTCCCAAACGATCGGACTGCATCGTCCGGCTGTATAGCTCGTGTGTTCTGCGGCACACCGGCAGGTCCGCAACCAGTCAAGATCCGAAGAGCTCAACCTGAGCAAATCTGGTCCGCGTACCTCGGTGAGCGGACAGTCAAGCGGCCGGGCGCGACTTCCCAAATGGGCCACAACCGGCCTTCCTTTCGTGCCTGTCACTTCCCGCAACGCGCAGTGGAATGCAGGGGAAGATGGAACCGCACGGCGCGACTAGTGATCCGTCCAAACGCTTAATCAAGGGGCACAACGACCCGTGGTCGCGTAGTTTTTCTGGACTGCGGAGCAGTAGACCGAACATCCAGGGCCGGGCCCGCCAGCATTCTTTGCACATCGCGAGGTGCAAGCATCGTAACTGCATCCTCCGCCGGCGGCTGCTGCGGAAGCCGCACTGCCCTGGTCATTTCTCTGGACGCCCTCGGTCGAGCGTGTCGGCTTCTCAACCGGTCTTCCCCCACCTTCGCCTCCGGCTTCTCCCGTTCCCGCTGACGTTCGCAACTCCCATCGTCGGTCGGGCGAAAGCCAACGCGGCACATGATCTTGATGCAGCGGTCGCCATCTGCCCGATATCCGAACTCGCATATTAGCGGACACACCCGGCCTGTCTTAGCCTTCGCCGCATCGAGGGTGTCGAAGCTCGGAACTTTTGCCTCGAACTTGGTTCCGGCATACTTGTTAAACAATGTCACCGAGCGCTGCGACGACGCATTCCAGTCGCCGTCGGCGGTCGTCGCCAGACATCCTACCCGGCGCAATTCCGATTGGAGCAGCTTTGCTGCCTCCTGCGAGCATCTTCATCCAAATCGCTTTGCCACTTCGGCAACGATCAAATCCCGCTCCTGTAAATGAGCCTTTTGAGTCTCAATCAGGGTGTCAAGGACGGAAAGCGCGAGAGTAAGATCGCGTCCCTCGCGCTTGAGTCGGTTTATCAGTGTCTCTTGCAGGGTGATGTGTTGCTCGCCTTCATGAAGGCGACGCTCGGCCAAGGTCAACAGTGCGCGGAGGCGCGGCAACGGTCTCCCTTGCCTTCGCTCTGGCTCAAAGCGACCGAGCCGCCGGGGGCCATACCACACTTCGATCGGTTGGTTCGCCACCCCGGCAGAACCAAGCTGAAGAGCTTCTTCCGCGCTGCCGCACTCGATCTCCTGCACATCGAGCGTCTTGCCCCAGTCGTCGAGAGTAAAGATATAGCAGCGCATCAAACTTCGCAGCTGTTGCTCAGCCAAGGAATTCCGAAACTGGCCTAGACGTTCCTTCTGAAGCATTCACTGGCTCAGCACCTTCGGTGCGTCCTCTCGGTTCCCCGAATTAACGTCCCCTCTGGATATCAAGCTTAATCTGAACCTCAGATTGCGGCGAGCCTTCCGCGGATTACCTTGGCGTATCGGACATTGCCCCGTCCGGAACCACCCATGGCGAAGTCGGCGCGCCATCATATTCGGCGCGTCGGCTTCGTTTGATTGCAGGCCGTTTCGTTTGATAAACCACCCCGACCACGAACGGCTTGATCTCGTCAAGATGCGTTGGCAACTCACCGCACTGCGTTCGCAACACTCCGACAATCTTCGAATAGCGTCTTTGTTGAACCGCTTCCTCGTGAAGATCGCGTTTCTGTCAGAGCCGAGGGACGTCGCGCACGCCCAACATCTGCGGTCTGAGTTCGCACGAACGCTACAAAAGGTTGAAGCGATCGCCTCGCGGTCCCCACCCGCAAAGCCATCAGAGGTTTTTTAGCCCAAGTAATACTAATGCACGGACATTCTTGCGTCGATCTGGCCCAGCGCCGATGCTCGATGCAGTCGCGAAGTCGTCCTCGGCTCGCGTACTGGTCCGTTCGCGGCGAGGGGCCGCCGCCGTCACAAGGGACGGCACCGCCCATGATCAGATCTAGTGAGCGCGCCGCACTGCTCGAGGCACAACCGGTAGTCTCGGAGAAAACGACTTGGCAATCGCGAGAACTGCGGCTTCGTCGGTTTCGAGCGCGATCTTCTGGGCGAGCATCACATCGCCAACTGCCAATGCTCGTTCAGGAAGGAAGCACCACCCCGTCTTAGGCTCCAGTGCTTCATCCAGCTCCACAACATTGCTCATGGTGCCCTGATGAATTCGGTATCTCCGGCCAGTAAGAGAGCCAGTGACTTCGAAAAAACCATTGGCATCAAACTGAGCGCGTTGCTCAGGAGATAACCATTCTCGCAAAAGACGACGCGCACACGCGTCCGGGCCATTTTGCTCGTTGAAGCTCCGATAGAACGCACGCAGGGCATGCAAACTCGCTCGCCGGGCGACGCCGTTGCGTCTGAACAAAAACATCATCCGTGCTGCGACCGTTCTAACCGCCGACCAGGTGCGGATAGAACAGCGTTTCGTCCGCGGTTGGATCAAACGAACGTATCACCTTGAGATCGCCGACCGCCGTCCGAGTGGCAGCGGTAAATCCCCGGCCGGTAAGCTTCTTGAAGCGCCGCTCAGCCTCGGCGAGCTGCTTGGGGTCGGCTTGCTCAAAGAAATGTCTGCTGTCGCCTGTGTGGTCCATCACGATCTGGGTAGCCATGGAAGACAACTCCGCAATGCCTCGCCCCTGATGAAAAACAAACCTCGCCCCGGTGAATAGTGTTCCTGCTCTCGGCAGATTCATTGTGCCTTCTTGTTAGTCGGCGGTCCTCTAGCTCCCGGAGTTGGACGAAAACCTGATCCGCCGCGCCCCGGTGCCGGCGACCCGGTCGAAGCTGATCGCGAAGCGCAAGGCGGCTTATGCAGCAGTGCATCCGGAGGCGCGACAGGGCGGCCGTCCCGGCAAGGCCGGCGGCCGGCCGAGAAGCGAAGGTGGCCAACTTGGCCAGCTTCGTCGCTGACACGTTGCAGACCGTGCACGGCGTGCCGGCGACAAACTGCTCGCGAAAAAAGGCCGCAGGACCTACCCGGCCCTGCGGCCTGTCCGGGAAAATTGAGTGTTTACGTAATGATCACTTCCAGCCCGGTTGGCGACGAAGCTTCCAAAATCTGGCGGTGACGTTGAGTCCCGAAATCATGTCCGAGTCGGAACACAGTGGAGTGTGGCGGCCACGCTACATTAATGCACGTTTGCGGGAATTTAGATGGCCGCAGTTAGCTTTGTTGAACATGCGCGAGCGTTAAAGCGAGGCAAATTTCAGGACCAAATATTTAGTACGGCATCGACATCAGCCGGTCGGGACTTCGATCAGCGAGACTGGCTAGGCTCGGCACACGTTTCGGCGAGGACAGTATGCCGAGCGGCCGACCGTCATAACTCGCCAAGGGTGCAGCGGGCTCTCAGGGCGGACGCTGCAGACGATGAGACCCCCTGACAAAGGCGCAGCGTCTTTGCTGCAGGAGGCGAGCGCTCGGCCGCGCACCCGCCAGTACGCTACACGGCAGTCAGGGCACATGGTCCGGGAAAACCGGCATCCCCGCATTAGCGTAGGTGATCACGAAGCCCCTCGCTGGGCAAATCGGAGGTAAGTCCATCGCGCGGTTTCCCGCGGGGGGCTTCGGCGCGCATGTTCTTTTCCTGGGCCGTTGCCAAGCCTCGACGGTCTGGCGCCTCGGCCTCAGCTTCCAAGCCTAGCCTTGGGGCTGAGGCCGGTTTTGAGGTGCTGTGGAGATTACTCAAGGAACGTTAGTCGCGCAGGGCTGTTTGTCTCTCGGTATCTGTCATCCCCCCGTGGATACCGCAAAAGGCTCCAGCCGTTCTCTGCCCTCGGTTGGGGCCTTTCCTTTCGTGCATTCTAGCGCAAATCTAGACTGTCCTGCCGGGACCGCGCGAGTGCTTCGCCTGTTCCTCAGCGGAGGCTCCGTCCAGGATCTCCGGCCGCCTACAGCGCATAACGGCTTGGGCTCCTCTCGCGTAAGGCCCGAAGCAAAAGAAGAAATTAGTCGCAGGCCTCTTGCCTCCTGACGCCGCTTTTTCCAGCCCACTTACCGTTTTCTGACTGGAAACAGACCAACTTGTAGGTGCATATTGGGCGGATGCAGGTGCCGTGCCCCAAATGCAAAGTGATCGTCGCTATTGGCGCCACCAAGTGGTTCTTTGACGGCGGCGAATGCAGGGAGCTTCGCGGTACTGATGCGGGCGATGCTAAGGAATATGAAAAGTGCCCGGTCCTGATCGAAGCGGTTTCTAAGGCCGGGAAGAATTCCACCACCTAGCCGAGGGCCATAGCCTCGACATGATTGCCCATGAGCGATGCGCCCACGGGTATCCTTTCCTGTAGGCGGATGTCCCGTTCGATCGCGAAATCGGCAAGCTTCAGCAACAGCATGAGCATGACCACGTTCTGTTGTCCCGGGCTGATCGCATGGTCGAGCCGATGGGAATCGCCGGCCCGCAGCTCGGGGTGACGAATCCCGGACCTCGGGGTCAGAGAACATTCCGTGATAGAACCGCAGCCTTAATCCCCTTGATCTTTTCGCTGACGAAGCGCGAGGTGATATTCCCGAGCGCCACGGCGTGGATCAGCTTCTTGTGGAACAAGGCTAGCTCTGCACGTCGGGGATCACGACGTGCAGCATGTAGTCGACATCCCCGGTGATCTGGCAGAATTCTACGTGGACAACCGCGTCGCTGCCGGCTTCGCCCTGGCTGAGCGCCTGCCCTCACCTGCTCGACACCAACCGGACGGCACAGTTCGCGGTGGCGCGCCGGCTGTTCGAACGGGCAGTGTCGTCGACGCGCGGGTGAAACTCCGCACTTTCTGGTGGGCGCCCCATCGCTTCAGGACGAGCGGCGATTGAGAACTCCTGTGGGCTTGAGACGGGCTCGACTGAGATCAGCATGCTGCTTGGCCGTGTGCTTAGCTCGTCGTGACGAGTCCGCTGCCGCCAGCTCTGCGGCAAAATGAGAAGAACTCAACGTGGGCAACTCTAGTCCGCTCTGCCTCACTGAGCGGACATCCATGAGGCGGCAAGCCACTTCGCAAAAGGGCCAGGAACGGACGTCGGTGCCGAACTCAGCGTGGGAACTTCGCACAACGGACTTGCGGCCCAAAGAACGCACCCTCTCGGAATGGCCAGCAGCACTATGCCGCCTTGATGCTATCTTCACCAACCGGCCCCGCGATGATCGGCAGAGGACGCGTAACGCGTTCATGGAAGTGGGCCGCCGCTGTGCGGTCGATAGCCAGGCTGAGAAGTTCCCGTCGACTGTAGTGGCCGCGCGAGTCCATCATCTGCTTGCGGCGATCGATCATCGAGAAATCGAGATCGGCAATCACGTGGCCTTCGCCCGATCGCAAGGGTTCACCGATCAATTCACCTTCAGGTGAAATAATTGCAGAGAAGCAGCCGCCGGAAATCGGGCCAATGCTGCATCCGGTGTCCTTCATGATCTGCGCTTGCTGTTCGCCATCAAGCCACGCTGTTGCGTTGACGACGAAACAGCCCGCTTCAAGGGCGTGTTGGCGGATATTCACTTGTGTCTGCTCGGCGAAGCGATCACCGGCGAACGAACCCGGGTACATGGCCGAATGGATTTGCTCGCCGTCAGCCATAGCTTATTAGTCACACACCTCGATGTTTGAAGCGCCAACTTGCAATGCGCCTCCAGTGTGCTGGCCATTGCCGCGAACCAGCCGGCACCCCTTTTTTACAGGACGACAACCGGCCATGCCGCAAATGATTTGCCCCGTTGCTTGCGGCGTTGCGGGCGCGCTTTCGGCCTGCTTTCTCTGCTCGTCTCGCTTCTTGCTGTCGTCTCGCGTTCCGACCGGCTTCCTATCCGGGATTCTCTCACAAACGTTGTCGTCATTGACGCGGAAACCGATTCGGCAAGCGATCTTAATGCAGGCATTGCCATCGGCCCTGAAGCCGCGCTCGCATGTCAGCGGGCAAACCCTTCCCGGCTTGCTCTTAACCGCGTCCAGCGCGTCGAAGCTGGCGACCTTGGTATCGAGATTCGTGCTGGCATACTTGTTGAACATTGTCAGCGAGCGTTGCGAGGATGCGTTCCAGTCACCGTCGGCGGCTATTGCCAGACATCCTACCCGGCGCAATTCTGATTGGAGCAACTTGGCTTTCTCCTGCGGCGACAAGCTGGTTTGTATAGCAGTTGGAGCGACCGCGGCGAGCTTCTGCTCGCCGCCGTGCTCCTTCTTCTCAGCCGCCTGTTTCGCGGCCACGTCGGACGCTATCTTATCGGCGAAGGCCGTCTCGGCGGCGAGCTTGTCGGCCAACGCCTTGGCGACGGCGGCTTCAGCTTCCTTCCGCCTCTGCTCGGCGGCGGCTGCTTTCGTCTCCTCGGTCTGCCTTGCCTTCTCTGCGGCGAGCTTGGCATTCTCGGCCGCCTTGGCTGCTGCGGCCGCCTTGTCCTGCTCGGCCTTGTTCGCACGCTCGGTCGCAAGACGGGTCTTTTCGTCCTCGGCCTGTTTGGCCTTCTCAGCAGCGGCCGCCCGCGCCTCTTCAACTCCAATTCTGCTCAACTGCCCCTTGGCGAGGCTGGCGTAAAAGCCGTCGGGATATTGAGCCAGGAAGGCGGTCCAAACCTCGCGCGAACCTAGCTGAAGCGCCAGCTCGTAGTCCCGGCGGATTGCGTCTTGCGGGTTCGCCTGCGGCCCGACGGCGGTCGGCTTAGCCGGAATCAAAGGAACGTCATCGCCGCCGAGAGAGCCGTAAACATAAGGCTCCTGCTTATAGCCGGTGTTCTTGAGAACATCATCGCGGACGAAGCCGAAGGCCTTGCGCAGGTCGAGCCCCGGGGTCGGCAGCCGCTCGACAAGTGCGGTGGAGAACGGGCTGTTCCTGGAGTCGCCGTCTGAGGCAGTCGAGCCCGCCTTCGCGGCAAAGGCGATCATGGTATTCGGGCTGGTCGGCTCGATCTTGGCAAGGCCGCGTCCGATCGCGCGCGAGGCCACCGTGCGCTTCATTGTCTTGGCAAAAGGATTGTCACGGCAGGCATCGAGAATCACGAGCCGAAGCTGCTTGGCCGGTTCGATTGCGAATAGCACGCGGTCGAGCGGGAACGTCTCGTCGAACACGTCGGTGTCGGTCTCCAGCGCCGCGTCAATGGGGATCAGGTAGTTGTTGCCGTCCAGCTCGATGCCGTGACCGGCATAGTAGATGACGGCGACATCGGCATCTCGCGCCTTGGCTCCGAACTCGCGAAGCGCCTTGCGCATGTCGACGACGCTGAGGTCGAGCTTGGTATCGACAAAGTCGAAGCCGGCCTTCTTGAACATGCCCCCGACCAAGCCGGCATCGTTCACGGGATTGGCGAGCCGGGGCACGCTCTTGTAGGCGGAGTTGCCGATCACCAGCGCGACGCGGCGTTCGGCTTGCGCCGGAGCAGCGCCGAGCGAAGCCGCAAAAAGCAATAATGCCAAGAACCGAAGCGCGCCCACGGCAGCCCCAAATCACAATGTGACCAGAGTATTCGGAGCCTTCCGGAAGGCAAGGGGCTGGTCTGTGACGTTGATCACGTTACATATGCGGTCAATGCGACAGTCGGGCTCGGGAGCCCAAAGTCTGCTCTGGGTCCACAAGCCGCCGAACTGACGCCAGGCTGCTAACTTCTGGTCTACCCCTGTGAGCCGACATGCAACGGACACCTCGCGAACGGAAGCGATGGGCCAAAAGGCGACATGCGGGATATTATTCTATCAACAGCAGCCCCTGCTTCTTATCGCCGTCGAAGGTATTTACAGCGTCGAACAGCCGCTTCCGCTCGACGCCCGTAACTTTCCGGCTGGTGTGGGACTGGGCGACTTTGGCCAGTTCGTCGAGCGTGAGACCCATGATGCATACGCCTGTCCAGCAGCTCCACGTGCCCGCCAACACCTTGCCCTCCGTCCCCGCCGACTCGCCAAGAGACCGCTATGTATTCGCAACAGCGGCAGGTCCGCAGCGAGAGCCATTTGATTGCCAATCAACATGTCTTTGGAATGTGGCTGCCACCGGCAGGTGCCACGCACCTCTATGAGCTCAGGCGTACGTGTTACGGATGAAGCTATAGCTTCTGATGGAACGTGCGATCGGCTGATCACCAGGGCCCCGGCCCACACCAGACCCACGGCGAACCATGCTGCTGATGCTGACGCGGTGCCATCGCTTCATGGGTCAAAACCTTTGGCGCAATGACGACATCGGCCGGCAAAATTATATTCAGAAGCCTACTGGCAGGAAGGAGATTCCATGTGCGCGTCCGTTCGGGCTAGGAATGCGACGCATCTCCCGACGGGGCCGCCCGAGTCTTCAGCAAAAGCGACAGCCAATCGGACCCTTTCCGCGACATCGCCGACACGTTTCAGCGTCGCGATCCAGATGCTAGATTTCCGCCCCCACCCCGAATAGGAGGACGACATGCTCGATAGCGTCTACAAGGTCATTGAACTGGTCGGCACCAGCACCGACTTGTGGGAGAAGGCGGCTGCCAATGCGGTCGAGCAAGCTGCTAAATCCCACCGGGATCTTCGCATCGCAGAGGTGGTCAAGCTCGATATGCAACTGGACGACAAGGGAAAAGTCGAGGCCTATCGCACCAAGCTCAATGTCTCGTTCAAGTTCGAAGGTACCCGAGCCTCAAGCACCTCGCCTTACGGGCGAGGATGGCTCATTGGAAAACACGCGTTGCGCGGTCCGCCCAACCGGCCGCTGTGGCCTATCCCGGAAGTTGCACTGGTCCGACTGGGTCCGATATGCTCTGGTGCGGGGAGCGTATGGCGCGTGGTGGACCCATGTACATGGTCATTCGCAAATACACGAATGTTCGTTCGGTAGCGGACGCCGCTCGTCGCGCCAAGAGCGGCGTCGGTGAGATCCTGAGGCAATCGCAGGGATTTAGATCTTACCATGTACTGGATGCGGGCGACGGTGTCGGCGTCGCCGTGATGATATTCGATGACCGCGAAAGCGCCAACGTAGCAAACGCCAAGATACTGGCGTTTGTTCAGGCAAGTCTGCATGACCTCGATCTTGGGGTTCCCGAAATCACCAGCGGCGAGCTTTTGGTTGACATAGAGTCTGATGGGTTTTCGGGCGTCAAGTAGCGTCGCGAGTTGCGTCGCGGTGCTGCCCTTGCTCATGTCATCGACCTGATGTCACCCTCGCGTTTGCACGCTCGCGTCCTGGACATGCGCGTGCCGCCCGTCGGGAATATTCGACGGGCGTGCTTTTCGAGGAGCAGTAACGACATGAAGCAACACACCTCCGAAGCATTTTCCGCCACAGCGATCGGCTGGATACCGCTCATGCTTGTGGGCACCACGATGCCGCCCCGGGATCCCGATGAAGACGAGGAGGACGAAGACGAGGATGAGGAAGATGATGCTGACGAACCGGCGGTCGTGCGCGAGCCGGACGAAGACTAGACTAGCCCGTGTCTGGCAGTCGGCGCTATAGTATCTGCCATGGGCTGGGATGCGAAAGACATAGCGCTTCTCAAAAAGCTCTGGTCCGCAGGACAGAGCGCGGCGCAGATTGCGCGCCGTCTCGGGTGCAGTCGTAACGCGGTCTGCGGCATGCTGACCCGACTGAGCCTGAAGCGCGGCCACAAGTCGCCCACAGCACGGCCCAAGATAAGGCCGGCCCCCAAGCTGAGACCGACGTCGGCGGCAGCCTGCGCCCGTTCAGTCGCACAGAAGGTGTCGTTGAGGACAGCAGAGAGGGAGCAGCCCAAGGAATTCACCAGGCAGCAGCTTTACGCCATTCTGGCTGAGGCGGTCAGAAACACTGGCTAAGAGCTCACCACGAACGTCCTTGCGCTCCCGTCAGTGTCTGGCCCAGTTCGAGGGGTTCGGCTGTTGTGTACCTTCCCAAGCCTTCGTCTACTTCGGGGCCACAAACGGACTCATGCACCGCAGGAAGAGCTATTCGATTACATCGCCCGCGCGGACGAGGAGCGAGGGCGGCACAGTGAGCCCAAGCGCCTTCGCAGTCTTGATGTTGATGACCAATTCGAATTTGGTCGGCTGCTCCACCGGAAGGTCGGCAGGCTTCGCGCCATGGAAGATCCTGTCGACGAAGGCGGCGGACCGACGATAATAGTCTTCGGAACTGGCTCCGTAGGTTAGAAAGAAGCCCGCCTCCGCGTACTCTCTCTGGAGAGAGGCGGCTGGCAGCCGATTTTCAATGGCCATGTCCGCAATCTGGTCGCGATAGTTGAACAGCACAGTATCTCCCTGCATGACGAACGCCTGCGCGCGCTTCCTCACCATTAGTGCAAACGCTGATTCAAATGCGTCCGGCCCGCTGGCTTCGGTAGGAATAATCGTCAACCCCAGCGCCTCGGCGGCCCCTCTAATCGCCGTCTGCCGGTTGCGAGTAGCCACAACGTCCGGATTGAACAGGATGCCCAGACGCGAGAGGTCGGGCAAAGCTTCCTTCAGCAACTCAAACCGTCTGCCCAAAATCTCGCCGCCCGCATCCGCGACGACGCCAGTGACGTTGCCGCCGGGGCGCGCCAGGCTGGCGACAAGCGCGGTAGCGACTGGATCGATAGCGCTGGTCATCACGATTGGAATGGCTGTGGTCGCCTTCATGGCCGCAACCACGCTCGGATTGCCTCCGGTGGCCATGATGATGTCCAAACCAAGCCCGACCAACTCCGCCGCAAACCCGGACAGACGTCCCATATCGCCGTTTGCGAAGCGATACTCGATGATGACATTCTCGCCGACGTGGTAGCCGGGGCTCCGCAGGCCTTGCTCGAACGCTTCAGTATAGCGGATCGTTCGCTCCCGAAACGAGATCGAGAGGTATCCCACCCGGTAGACCCGCCTTGCCGGTTGCTGCGCGCGCGCGGCAAGTGGCCACGTTGCTGCCGTGCCGCCGAATAGCGTGATGAACTCGCGCCGTCGCATGTATTCCCCCTTAGGGAAACCTCTTCGACGCCTCAATCCTAACACTTTGCGACGGGCGGCAGGTGAGAAACGACAGCCAAATCGATCGCAGACGCTGCGACCCAATGTCCGTTCCGGGTCCAAAAGCGGCCAATCGGCTATCCGTCGTGGCGCCCATTTTTGTTTGAAAAAACTTCGTTCGCCTCTTCAAAGCGGTGGACGGCGCGCTCAAGATCGAACCGTCCTTCAGGAGGGTTTCCGGATCCCACTCGCTTCTATGCGTGGGGTCGAGAATCGCCCCCATACACATGAATCGCGCCCGTCAGGCGGGAATGCCAATGTGTGCCGCCTTGGTATTGCATTTCGCCAAAGGCGCCTGAGTCGTCTCGTGACGAGCCGTTTCAGGTCATTTCCGCCGACCCAATCGATGCCGGCCCGGCCTGATGTCCGCGAAAGAAGCCGTATCCAAGCTCTGCCCGATTGCCGGAAAATTCAGTTCGGGTATGCTTTGCCGGTTAACCCGCGCCAGTTTGCTTTTCCCAGAATAAGTACGACACAGGAGGTAGCATGGGCCACAGATATCAAACCATCCTTGAGACGGTCGGCCATACACCCGTCGTGCGGATCAATCGTCTCGCTCCCACGGGAGTCAATTTGTTCGTGAAGGTTGAGGCCTTCAATCCGCTCGGCTCGGTCAAGGATCGGCTGGCTCTGGGCGTGATCGAAGCCGCAGAGAAATCCGGGGAGCTGAAACCTGGTCAAACCGTCATCGAGGCGACCAGCGGCAACACGGGAATCGGACTTGCGATGGTTTGCGCCGCCAAGGGGTACCCGCTGGTGGTCACAATGGCCGAGCCTTTCAGCATCGAGCGCCGCAAGCTCATGCGATTTCTGGGTGCGAAGGTCGTCGTGACGCCTGCGGCCGATCGGGCCGTTGGAATGATCAACAAAACGATCGAGCTTGCCAAAACGCACGGCTGGTTCATGACGCGGCAATTCGAGAACGAAGCCAATCCCGACTTTCACTCCAAAACCACGGCGCTCGAGATTCTGGACGATTTCGCAGGAGAACGACTGGACTATTGGGTCACCGGTTACGGAACCGGCGGCACACTGAAGGGTGTTGCGCGGGTGCTCGCTAAGGAGCGCCCCGAAACCAAGATCATCGTCTGCGAGCCCGAAGAAGCGCAGCTCTTGGGCAGCGGTATCGAGCAGCAGCGGAACCCGGATGGCACGCCGGCGGCGCCACATCCGGATTTCAAGCCGCATCCAATGCAGGGCTGGACACCTGATTTCATTCCGAAGCTGACCGGGGACGCCGTTATGATGAAGGTCATCAATCAGATTCTGCCGATTCCCGGCCCCGATGCTATTCGATGCAGCAAGGAGCTTGCGACCAAGGAAGGCATCTTTGTCGGCATCACCTCGGGCGCAACCATGGCGGGTGCGCTGAAGGTCGCAGCCCAAGCAGAGAAGGGCGCAAATATTCTTTGCATGCTGCCTGACACCGGTGAACGTTATCTTAGCACGCCACTCTTCGCGGATGTCTCTGCCGACATGAACGAGGAAGAGCTCAAGATATCGCGCTCCACGCCGACTGCTCAGTTCAAGCCATAGTCGTTCGGGACGCAATCCTGCACTGAATCAGCTGAAAGTGGACATCACCGCATGACTTGGTTGGATCAAAAGCCGCCGTAGTACGGTGTCTGCGACATGTCCGGTGTACTGCTGATCGCGACTGAATGGCGGAGATCGTAGGACTTCTTAAATGGGCCAAACGCAGACGTTTCGTGCTTTTCTCGCACAGATTGCTATCATGACACGGCGCTAGACCTTCGGTATCGTCCCTTAGCGAGAAACCTTGAAATTTCGGAGGGTGAGAGGATGCCATCTTTCCGAAACCCCGCCGTTCAGTGAGTTCATTGATGCTGGCGACCACGATCTCGTCGGCTCGCTTTAAGTCGTCCATGCGAGCGGGTCGGCACACGACAGCCATTCGCGTCCTCCTTCGGGATCAGCACGCCAGACCAACTATAGAACCGGGCCGCAGCGTAGCGGCCTTCCACTGACATCCTGAACCAAGATGAGAGGGACGAAATGCCCTCACCTGGATCAGGCCAGCGGCCGGATGTTCTGATTCATGCGGAAGAAATTGTTCGGATCATACTTAGCCTTGATCTGCTGCAGACGCCGGTAGTTCGGTCCATATGCGGCAGCGACGGGATCGCCCACCTCGTCATCGTCGAGATAGTTGACATACCGACCGGAGGAGAAGAAGGGTCGCATGCCTTCGTAGGTTTCGCGTGCCCAGGAGATGCATTGCCTCGTATCGTCCGGCTGCATCCATTGCGCGAGCACCAGGAAGTTGTAGCCTTCTTGCCGATGCGGAAACGCCGTATCCCTTGCATCGACACGGGCCGCCGCGCCGTGGATGTGCTCGAGAAGCAGCTGCCCCATGGGTGTCGGGCAGCGCGCGAAACATTCGATCATGGTCGCAATCGCACCATCACTCAGCTCACTGAGGAAATTGGACTTCCAATAGTTGAGGGCGCCTCTGGGGTAGTTGGCATCGAGCATGCTGTTGAGCTGGCAATAGGGCATCGGCCCGATTGCGTCCAAGATCGGAGCCCCGAATTGTTTCAGCGGCTGCACGGCTCGTTCGGCTTCCGCTGCCGGACCGCAATGGCTGGTGACCAAGGCAGCTACCTCTGCGCCGGACCCGTCGGGCGCATGCGTCAGGGTTGCGAACAGCGTGTGCTCGTCCGGTAGCGATCGCGTGCTGGCCCGGAAGAATTCGAGCACGTCACGGGAGCGATCGATAGAGTAGACGATGGGGCCGCCGGTAATGATTGGCCCCACTGCATGAAGGTCGTATTCGAGACTGGTGGCAATCCCGAAGTTTCCGCCGCCCCCGCGGATGGCCCAGAACAGATCGGGTTCCTCTTGCTTGCTGACCTGCAAGACCTTGCCATCCGCGGTGACGAGTTCGACAGCGCGCAAATTATCCAATGCCAGGCCGTACTTGCCCATCAACCAGCCGAGTCCTCCGCCGAGGGTCAATCCGGCGATACCCGTGGTCGAGACCACACCTCCGGTGACCGCGAGGCCGTGAAGTTGCGTCTCGCGATTGACATCGCCCCAAGTCGCCCCGCCCTGCGCGCGTACGGTTTTGCCGACAGCATCGACATGGACGCCCCTCATTGGGGACAGGTCGATCATTATCCCGCCGTCGATGGTCGCGCGTCCCGCGACGTTATGGCCGCCGCCACGAACCGCGACCTCGAGGCCGAGCTTGATCACAAGAGCGACGGCGTCCACGACGTCGGCCACACTGCGGCATCTGGCAATCAACGCTGGCCGTTTGTCGACCAACCCGTTGTGGACCTTTCTCGCCTCCTCGTAGCCCTCGTCCGTTGGCTTGAGCAGTTGTCCTCCGAAGGAGGCGCTAAGGTCGGCGGCGGCGCTCGCGACAGATGTGATGGACGACATGACACGGTCTCCTCAATTCAACCGGCTATATCTTCAATCGGCGGCCCTCTCGGAGCAAACCCGAAGAATTCAGGTGAAGATGAATTGGTTTCATCTAGACTAGCCGCATGCACAAGCTGCCGCCCCTGATCGAGCTCCGCGCTTTTGAAGCTGCGGCCCGCCATCTGAGCTTCAAGAAGGCCGCGGCAGAACTCGGCGTGACGCCAACCGCGATCAGCCATCAAATCGTGCTGCTTGAGCAGTATTGTGGCCGCGCTCTGTTTCGCCGCAGACCGCGACCTCTTTCGCTCACCGATGCCGGAGCGCGGCTGTTTCCCGCCATTCGCGGCGGCCTTGAGGTGTTTGCCGCCGCAATCGCGGCCGTCAGGCGGGATACCGACCAACAGCCTCTTCGGGTGACGACAACGAATGCTTTCGCCAGCCGCTGGCTCGTGCCCCGCCTGCCCGCGTGGCGGAAGTTGCATCCCGATGTGCCGCTGGAAGTCATCGGCACGGACACCGTGCTCGATCTGCACGCCGGCGATGGCGATGTCGCCATTCGTTATGCGACTAGCCGAGTACTGCCGACGGACGGGATCGTCAATGATCTCTTCAGCGATACATTCTGGCCCGTCTGCAATCCGCGTTTGCTTTCAACGGGACGCCTGAAGAGACCAGTCGACCTCGCAAACCACGTTCTGATTCACTCCTATTGGTCGCCGGCCGATCGTGAGCCGCCCACATGGCAGAGATGGTTTGCCGTGGCCCAGCGCAGGTGGCGCGAAGTGCCCCAATTCAAGGATATGCAGCACTTGAGTTTCCGGGAGGAACTGCACGCCATCGAGGCGGTGATCGCGGGGCAGGGAGTCGGGATTTTCAGTGATGTGCTCGTCGCACACGAACTCGCCGCCGGTACGCTCGCGAAAGCGTTCAAGTTGAGCTTGTCTGGCTATAGTTTCCATGTGGTCAGTAGGCCAAGCCATCCGCGCGCGAAGACCATCCGAACCTTCTCAGAGTGGTTGCAGTCAAATGCTTAATCCGCTTCTTCTGCGCCTTCGAAATGTTTGCTCGGCGTCAGAATGCGAAGAACTCAGCGTGGGCAAATCTCGTCCGCTGTGCCCGGCTAATCGGACCTCGATAAGGCGTGCGCCGACTTCGCTTCCGGGTTCATAAGCAGTCATTGCGAGTTTGGATCGGTGTTTGAATGCACCGACCCGCACTGAATGAAACGGTGCGAGCGAGAGCAAGTGCGGTGCGCGAGCGCCCGGTTGTGCGTTGGACCCGGGGTTGTCATTCGGCCTGCAATATTGACCCCCTAAGCCGGGGGATCGGCGTCCATGCAAACGATGACGTAATTGCGGTCAGCGTGCGACGCCCGAAAGCTCCGTTATCGTCAAGCTCTCGCAATCAAGCGATTCGGAGGAGCTGTCATGAGGCAATATGTCGGCCTGGATGTCTCGCAAAGAGAGACTTCGGTCTGCGTGGTCAACGAGATTGGTCAACCGATTTTTGAAGGAAAGGCCAAGTCTGATCCCGGTGATCTGTCCAAGCTGCTTCGTAAACATGCGCCATTGGCGGAGCGCATCGGCTTTGAGACGGGCGCGATGGCAAGCTGGCTTTGGCACGAGCTTCGGAGGGTTGAACTCCCCGTCGTTTGCATCGATGCTAGGCATGCACACGCAGCACTGTCGGTCCGCATGAATAAGAGCGACCGGAATGATGCTCGGGGCCTTGCCGAACTGGTGCGGGTTGGATGGTATCGAGAAGTCAAAATCAAGAGCGAGGAGAGCCAGAAGGTTCGAGCGATCCTTGTCGCGCGATTCCGCCTTGTATCTATACGCCGGGATATCGAGAACCAGGTCCGCAGTCTGATCAAGGAATGTGGGTTACTCTTCCCTCGCGCGATTGGCCAACAGTTCCGTAACCAGGTCGGCGAGCTATTGGGCGAAGATCATCAACTCCTCAACGTGATCGCGCCGCTCCTGTCGATTCATGAGCATATCTGCCAGCAGCAGAGCAAATTCGACGACGAGGTCCGCCGATTGGCGAAGTCTGACGAGACGACGCGTCGCCTGATGACGGTCCCTGGTGTTGGCGTGGTGACTGCCTTGACGTTTCGCCATACGATCGATGACCCGTCCCGCTTCCGATCGGCCTCGGCAGTCGGCGCATATCTTGGTCTCACACCTCGGCGCAACCAGTCTGGTGAAACAGACACTAGTGGCAAGATATCCAGATGGGGCGACAGGCTTCTCCGAACTTACTTGTTCGAGGCAGCGACCGTCCTTCTCTATCGGACCAAAAAATGGTCTCCCCTCAAGGCCTGGGGAATGAAGCTCGCGAAGCGGATCGGTATGAAAAAGGCAAAGGTCGCCATTGCCCGCAAGATCGCAGTGATCCTCCACTGCATTTGGGTCGATGGCACGTCGTTCGACTGGGGCCACACGCCGGCCTGACCTTATTTTGTAAGCTCCTGGCCCGGTCCGCCGGGCCGGCGATGTCCCGCTGGGACAGTGGTCGTGGTGACCTCGGTCAATCGGCTGGTGGCGGCTCGTCCGCACGCCGTTGCAAACGATGAGGCGCCCGATCCGGACATCATCATGAGGCGCGTGCGACCTCGGAAAGGACCATGACCCCAGCGACGGGCAGCGGATCGTTGAGATTTAGGTGACGGCTAATCGACCAATACTACCGAGCTGGCTATCGATCTACCAGCCGCGCTCGCCCCGTCTCCGCAACCCGACCCGCTTCAACGGGCCGAGCGCTACCGTCTTGCCGAATGGCTTCAAAAAGAGAGTTGACATCAATCCGCAATTAAAGGGCCGATTGACAGCCAAATCCATTGCAGCCGACTTTTGCAACAAAATCGGCCAGAAGGCGACATGTCAGCGCACGAACAAGAAAGCCGTTACGGCAGCGATTTAAACGCGCCGGCCGCAATCGCGAGATCGGCGAATGTTCAGCGATGCGGGTATCATCTTACGCAATGTGCACGTTGGCGGGCATTGCAAGTCGTTAACAAAGCTAAAGAAACGTCGCTAAACATGCGAGCCGAGTGTTGCAGCCAAACTACATCAACCTGCCGGCGAACGGCATAGCATCGACTACGCAGGTGGGCGTCATGCCCTTTGAACTTCTTTCGGGGAGATTTCTCGCAATGAAAAAGCTTCTGATTGCCGCGGCCGGGATGATGGCCGTGAGTCTATCCGTCCCCGCGTCGGCGGCTGATTTGGCGGCGCGTCCGTACACCAAGGCGCCTCCCCCGATGATCGCTCCGATCTATGATTGGACTGGTTTTTACATCGGCGCCAACGGCGGCTGGGGCCAAAGCCGCGGTTGCGTGGATTTCGTCACGCTCGCAGGAACAGTCGCGGGTGGTTGCGCTTCTCGCTCCGGAGGTCTTGTCGGCGGACAGATCGGGTATCGCTGGCAATCCAATCAGTTTGTGTTCGGATTGGAAGCGCAGGGCGATTGGGCCGACATCAAGAACACGCGCGTCAGCCTGATCGATCCGCTGCTTTCGACCACGGGGAAAACCGACGGCATCGGTCTCTTCACGGCCCAACTCGGTTGGGCGTGGAATGCGTCACTGCTCTACGTGAAGGGTGGTGCGGCCGTGACCCACAATCGTCTTGATGTCTTCAACAACCTCACCGGGGTCGGTCTGGACTCGGCAAGCCACACGCGCTGGGGCGGTGCCTTGGGCGTCGGCTGGGAGTATGGCTTCACGCCGAACTGGTCGATCGGTGTTGAATACGACCACCTCTGGATGGGGAATGACAACCGCACCTTCGCAGGCGCAGGCGTGCTCTCGCCAGGTGGCGTTACCCTCCTCGGCGACCGGGTTAGCCAGGATGTGGACATGGTCACCCTTCGGTTGAACTATCGCTTCGGCGGCTTTGGTGCCCCCATCGCGGCGAGATACTGATCGCACTAGTCTGCGCAAACCAAAGCCCCGGCTCGCCGGGGCTTTTTTGCGGTTAAGCATCCAAGCGGTTGCTGCGTTTTGCAATGTCTCAGTTGGGTCAAAATGCGAAGAACTCAACCTGAGCAAATCTAGTCCGCCGAGCCTCAATAAGCGGACCTCCACGAGAGCGCTACCACTTCGCAGATGGGCCATTATGCGACATTGCATCCTGAAACAGCACGAGGACCAACATCAGCTTGCGCATTGTCATCTCCTCAATCCAGGAAGCCCTTGTCCAAACATTTGCATGCTTAGATGATGAGGCCTTCAGCCAACACATTTGCCCTCAAAGCGCGCACATCCGGAATTGCCGGCCCTAACTCATCAGGCGACCGCGCGTGAAAACGACCCTCTCAATCCATCTGGTCGAGCAAAGCCTTTGCTTGCTGGAGATCCGCAGTATCGAGGCCCTCAGTGAACCAGTCATAAATAGGCGTAAGCAAAGTTTGGGCCTCATTGCGTCGGCCCTGAGCTTGCAGGACTCTGCTGAGGCTCATCGCCGCTCGTAGCTCAAGGAGCCGAGCACCTTGCTGTTGTGCCGCTTTGAGGGCTTGGTCCAGACATCCTTCCACCTCATCGCGGCGCCCCGCTTTGAGAAGCAGTTCGCCCTTGAGTCGATATAGCTCGGGCGCAAACCAGCAGTCACCGCTCTGGTCGGTCGCTTCACGTATGAGCCTTAATCCATCCTCAAATTTTCCGCCAACGAGATGCGCTTCCGCCGCTCGGGCGAGACGGTACGAAACGTGAAATTTCGACCCTGTTGCACGCCACGCAGTCAGCCCTTCCCGCATGAGGGCGAGACCCTCCTCAATGTGCCCCTGCATGACGCGCGCCCAGCCGCGCAACATGGTCGCGTTCGCGGCTCCGACGGCAGACCCATGGCGCGCGAGCAGTGGGAGAGCGACGCTCACAGTGTCTTGTACTTTCTGCGGCTCGCGGCGGATTTGATGCAGTTCTGCTGCAGACCACAGCGCCTGGGCAAGCGTGGGGGCATGGTCAAGATCACGCGCAAGCCCGAGGCCTTTCTGCGTTTGCCGAACGGCTTGGTCCGGATAACCCATTGCTGCAGCAATGAGGGCGTCGATCACGTAACCGCAGACGCCCGGATCATGGCCCCCATATAGCAGGGCTTGCTCGCCGTGCGTGTCGCGTCGGTAGAGAGCAAGTCCGCCCGCGATATGATGGCGTGCCGTGGCAAGGGCGCCAGTTACCAAAAAGACAGGCCATGCTGCGTGGTGAGCTTGCAGCGTAAGCCCGGAATCTCCGCTTGTGTTTGCCATGTCGAACAGCTCATCCACCAATCGGCCGGCCGTCGCCAAATCACCAGCCGTGAAGGCAACTAGCCATGCCCCCCACACGGTTGGAAAAAGATCTGCTACTCGCTGTGCATTATGCGCCAGTTCGTGAGCCCGAGCGTACACGCGCTCGATCTCCGGTGCCGCCGACGATCTCGTCGTCATTAATGCCGGCCCCAACGCGATCAGCAGTTGCAACTCCTGCTCGGCATGCGCGGCCCTGTCGGGCAGCGTTTCAAGCAGCTCTATTGCGTTTCGAAAATGTGCGACCGCCTCCTTGTTGGCCGACCGCTTTGCTGCGTGGTCTCCAGCCCGCTGCCAATAATTGATGGCCTGCTCAGGCAATCCGGCCTGAGCGTAATGTCGAGCAAGAACTTCAGGTTGAGTCTCGCAGACATCCGAAAACTCCTGCTCAAGGACACTTGCTATGCTCGCATGCAGCTCGTTTCGCTTTGAGCGGAGCAGCGTGCCATAGGCCACCTCCTGCACCAGTGCGTGCTTGAACAGATAGTTGGCATGCGGCGGCTCGCCCTGCCGAAACAGCAAACCGGCCTGAACGAGACGGTCCAGCGCCGATCCTAGCTGCGCCCCGGTTTGGCGCGCCACCGAAGCCAGCAGACTCTGCGAAAACCCCCGCCCAATCGCGCCTCCAATCTGCGCTACCTCCGTGGCCGCCGGGCCGAGCCGGTCGAGCCGCGCCATCAGCGACGCGTGCAAGCTAGCGGGAACCAGCTGGGCCAGGGACGGAACCGTGGCGGCGGTCAGTCGGGCGGCTGCCTCGCTCTCGGCCTCCAGCACCGCCTTGGTCATCTCCTCCACGAACAGGGGAATCCCGTCGGTGCGCTCCACGATCTCCGCCATTACATTCGCCGGCAGCCCCTTGTTCTCGACAAGCCGCGCTATGATTGCGGCCGCCTCACGCTCCCCAAGTCGGTTGAGCGTCAGGCTTGTCACATGCGACTGTCCCACCCACGGCGCGTTGAACTCGGGGCGGAAAGTTACGACGAGCAGCACTTGAAGGGTTGCGATCCGGTCGACCACCCGGTCGAGCGCTTCCAGGCTCGTCGGATCGACCCAATGCGCATCCTCGAAGATCATCAGCACAGGATTCTGGCGAGCCAATCCCGCGAGTTGCGACATCAGCGCTTCTAGCGTTCTTTGTCTGCGCTGTTCCGGGGCCAAATCCAGCGCAGGATATCGTCCATCAGTCGGAAGCGACAGCATTTCCGCAAAGAGCGCGGCATCCTGGACAGAGGTTGAGGTCCGCGCGAGCACAAAATCGAGCTTGTCGAGCTTCGCTTGCGGTTTGTCGTCGTGCGCCAGTCCGGCGGCGCGCTCCATCTGGCCAATGATAGAGTAAAGCGCGCTGCCCGTATGTTGTGGGGAGCAGAAATAGCGCAAGCGCGTGTGTGGTTCGGTAGCGAGGCGCTCCAGAACCGCGGCCGTGAGCCGTGATTTCCCGATACCTGCCTCGCCGGACAGGAGTACGACCTGTCCTTCACCCATCTTTGTCTTGGACCAGCGGCGAAGAAGCAATTCGAACTCTTCTTCCCGCCCGACGAGAGGGGTCAGCCCGTTCGTGTGCAGGGCGTCAAAGCGGCTCTGCACCAAACTCGTCCGCAGTACTGCCCACGCACGTGCGGGCCCGGCGATGCCCTTGAGGTCCCTGGCCCCGAGATCCTGGAGTTCGAAGAGATTGCCGAGAAGCTTTCGCGTATTCTCCGCAATAACCACGGTATCCGGCTCGGCAATGGCTTGCAAACGGGCGGCAAGATTCGGTGTCTCACCTACAACCGCCTGCTCCTGGGCTGCACCCGCGCCAATGAGGTCGCCGACGACCACGAGCCCAGTTGCGATCCCGACACGCACATGCAAGGGCGAGCCGGCCGCCGTAGCGAGCATCGGCACTGCCTCGACCAGGGCAAGCCCGGCCCGCACAGCGCGCTCGGCATCATGCTCGTGGGCCTGGGGATAGCCGAAATAGGCGAGCACCCCGTCGCCCATGTACTTGGCAACGAATCCGCCATTCCGTTCGACTAGCGCGGCACAGCAGTGGTGATAGGCACCGATGATGGCGCGCAGGTCCTCGGGATCGAGCCTGGCCGACAGGACAGTCGAGCCGACGAGATCGCAGAACATTACGGTGAGCTGACGGCGTTCCGCGGCGACCCGTGGTCTCGCTTCGGTTACCGCGGGGTCAGGTGTGACCGGGGTATAACGGGCAACCTCCCGGATCGCGCGGAGCATCTTACGGCGATCGCCAAGTAAGACCCCGAGCTTCTCCAAGTCCTGATCTGTTAGGTCGGGGAGAACACTGAGATCAATACGGTTCTCTGCGAAACGCTCTGTATACTCGGACATGCCGAGCTTTCTGAGCCAGTCGCCAATCTGGTGCATGGCCGTTCCTGCAGTCGCGTGGTGGCCTAACCGAGCTTTGGACCCGCTACTAGGGAGTTTATTCCGAATTCCATTTATAGCACGTTATTCATCCAGCCGAGCAGTCGTCCTTGAAACTCAATTCGAGCGCGACGATTTGCGGTATCGTAAGGCTACCGTTCCACCTATGGATCCTAGCAGCCGGCAGGGAGGGCCCCGCTTGTCCGAGTTGGGTCAACTGCGGTCCTTGCGCAACGCGCCGCTGACGTCCGATAAGCGGTCAAAAGCGGCGGTCCGACGCTCGCATACGGCAGGTCTGATCTACCCTTGATAGCGGACCTACCTACATCCACGACGCCAACTATCCGTGCGGTCCCGATCCCAAATAGAGTTTGCGCAATAATTGGGACGCCGCGCACCCCCATCTCGCGAGCGCCACAGCCGCCGCACCGCTGAGCCTCGTGGCGGGAGGCACCACCCGTAAATTTCCCAAGTGTGGGCAACTAGCCTCACTGGTAGGCAGGAGCGGCAGGTTGGGAGCGCCGCACCATGAAAACACAAAAGCCGAAGCAATGGGCCGACCGCGAGGTCCAGCAATTGTCCAAGCTCGCGCGGGCAGGAGCTGGCGTATCGAAGATTGCGGCCGAGCTGGGCCGTCACGCCGGTTCGGTGAGGCGAATGGCGCGAACGATAGGGATACTGTTGAAGAAATAGCCCCGCGCCTCGCTGGCAGCGATCAACTCGACGGACTAAAACGCGCGCACACGACACATTTACCCGGCCAATCGGGTCCAGAGCCACGCGTTGGTGTGGCTTCAGTCAGATTTCGCCCGCGCAGCAATCTCTTTGACCTTCGTCAGCGTTCGTTCGAATTCCGACCGAAGATACTGCTCGTGCGCGAGGTCTCTTGGCTCCGCCAGAAATGCGATTTTCACGAGGAAGCGGTTCAAAAGCGATGTAATTGGAAGGTTGCCCGAGTGTTTCGAACGGAGCGCCGTAAGCTGGCGACGCATCTCGATGAGATCAAGCTTTTCGTGGTCCGGCTGCTCTCTCAAATGAAGCTCGCGCGACTATCCAATGACGAAGTCGCTGCATCGAGTATGATGATGCGGCGACTTCGCTGGGGTGGACCGGACAAGGGCAATGTCCGGTGTGTGCAAACCTAATCCTCTGGAGCGCGACCGCAATCACGGCCTGGAATTAAGCTTGATGTTCGTGTTGCAGGTTAATTCTGGAACTGTGCGCTAAGGCGAACGATAGGATTACTGTTGAACTTCGCGATTGAGGGGATGCATTGGATGCGCCGCCCGGCGCGGCGCCTTCAACGTTGTGCGCAGCGTGGGCACTCCCCGTCTGCTGCTTCGCCGAGCTGCCGTGCGATTTCTTCCCTGAGGTCTTGCGTCTCCCAATTCGTGCCGTCTCTCCTAACGATCCTCTTGGCGCGCTCGAAGGCGTGGCTTTCGGCTGCATCGTCGCCTACGCGGATGGTGACTTCGGAGTGGAACGGACAGACCGCGACGGCACGGGTTGTCTCCAGCGCGTAGTACACAGTTGCGCTGAGATCATCGGCGTAATCTTTGGCGGACATGTCGGGCCCTTCGCGGTTGACAGCGCAAGCAAAAAAAAATGGCCCCGAATGTCGGGGCCATTTTCCTTAATCGTCGTAGTTCCAGTGATGGTGACGCCTAATAACTACCGTGCGGTCTCGATCATGGTTGTACCACCCGTGGTGCCATCCGCGATCATACCCACGGTCATATCCGTAGTCCCTGTCGCGATAGTATCCGTGGTCGCCACCGATCCGGAAACCGAACTCCTGAGCACTGGCGAGCGTCGGTGTTGCCACACTGAGTGCCGTCACTGCCGCGAGGACATAACAATTCCTCATTGTGCTTCTCCCTTCGCTGGTTACGATTGGCAAACGCGTAGGAAATGTCGCCGTTCCGGGAACAGCCACGAAACTTTATTGAATAGGTGTTCACCATCATTGCAATGTGGAAGTACAAGTTCCAGCCGAGATCGAAGGAGCAAAGGAGACCGTCGGGTAGACACAAAATAGACCCCCGGAGACGTAGCTCCGAGGGTCTTGGCATCGCTGGTTCGAGTACATCCGCCGAGAATGACTTGGCCGCCAGCTCAGCCTTGCACCAGTCAGCCCGCCACCTGTGCTCGGCCGCCAACGCCTTTTCAGTCTCCACATCCGAGATGATCTTGTCGATCTCAACACCATCCAGCGTGCGTATGATCCGCAACACGATGGACAGCACCATCACGATGTCGCCGTAAAGCATCAACAAATCTCGGACTGCTCTTGATGATGCAGTTCGGCGTGCTACTACGCACCCCCATTAATCGGCTCGGAGAGCATCAGTGGCTAAAACGACTAAGACCAAACGCAAAGAATACACGAATGAAGACGTTAAACTGATCAAAGCGCATTCCAAGGCTCGCACCCCTGTCGCCAAACTTTCGAAACTGATGAAGCGGTCGGTGGGCTCGCTGAGACAGAAAGCGCTCGCGCTCGGTGTCGGTCTGGGTCATCAGCGGTAGCTACACGCCATACCCAACCAAAACGAAAACGGCCCCGACGGTATTGAACGTCGGGGCCATTCGAGATCATCAGGCTCGGGTACATCCGCCGCGCCATCCGATCAAAATCATCGCCGACTACGATACCTGACTAAGGTCGGATGTGGCAATGGCGCCATTGAGGTAATCACATTCGGCCCGAAAGCGCTCGGCCTCAACCTCGGCCTTGCGCCACTCGGCTCGGCGCCGACGCTCTCTCGCCAACGCCTTGCGCGTCTCCACGTCCCAGATGATCCGATCGATCTCGGCGCCACCCAGCGTGCGCTTGATGCGCAGCACGGTGGACAGCACGATCACAACATCGCCATAGGGCATCAACAAATCACGCGCAGCGACATCGCAATGCGCGATGAATGTCTCGATGGCCTCCTCGCTCTTGCAGAACAGCAGGACCAGCTCACGCGCCTGCCGCAGATCATCGAGAGCAGACCGGCTGTCGCGGTGAGCTGCTTGGTGTTTCTTATCCCGTTAGCCGTATGTCCGGTATGCGGCCGAGAGCAGCCCAACGCGGGGACGGCGCGAAGGTCAGAGATGGGGCAGATTGCGACATGCTCGGCGATTTGCAACTAATTTACGCACCAGCTAAGCCGTCGGTATTGTTGGACCGAATTTCTGGTAATCTTTGATTTTTGCACCTGAGCGTCAACAAGCGAAGGGTCGCTCGAAGCGACCCTTCGCCTGACTCATCGAGTATGGCAGCCTAGGACTAGTTCCACGGGTCACCGTTGCCGAATGACCAGTCCGAGCGATCGACATAGACCATATTAATCATGACATCGTTGGGGCGGACGGACAGTTTATCTTTTAGCTCGTCAGCCACGAACCGGAAGAAAGCGAGCTTGGAATCCTTGTTGTTTCCGACCGTGCTGGTCACCTGGATCAGGAGGAAGTCAGCCGACCGGTCGAATCCGAGGAATTTGGGATCGTAGATTAGGTTGTCGGCGGTGTGTTCATTGATAACGATGAAGCGGTCACCATCCGGTGCTTTCAAGACATCGACAATGCCCCTGTAGACAATGTCGGCCACGGCTGCGCGGTACTCGGAAGATTTTCCTTGGATCAGATCGATACGTGCGAACGGCATGGTAATCTCCGTGATTGATGATTGAGACTGAAACAGTAACGAACGGGATCGGCTGTTGATGGTTCCCGGCGATCCCGTTAGGAGGTCAGCGCTCGTCGATCTCAACGACGCCGCTCTGACGGTCGGCGTAAGCGGCTTGGAACGACGGTCGAGCCTGCCAGCGCTTCCAGAATGCATCGATGTGTTCGAAGCGCTCATCGAGGGGCGTTGCGTTCACAGGGAACTTAGAGAAGGCAATCGCGACCGCCATCGTCATGTCCGAGAAGGTCGGCGCATCGCCGCCAAGCATCCACTCGCGGCCATCTGACAGATGCTGATTGACCAGACTTGTGTGCGCCAGGGCTTCTTTGCGGCTATGCTGTCAATCGGCGTTTGACTGGGACCCCCTATCGGCATCCAAAATGGACCCCTTTGATCGGCGTGCTCTGCTGGTAGCGCTCGGGTCGTCGGAGCTGGTCGGGGTTGCGGAGACGGCGCGAGCGCGGGTTGTTTGAACATCGTCGCGGCTTTTGAATCGCCAGCTGTCGTTGCCGGTCTCGACGATGTCGCAGTGATGGGTCAATCGGTCGAGTAGCGCGGCGGTCATTTTGGCATCGCCGAACACGCTCGGCCATTCGCCGAACGCAAGATTGGTGGTCACGATGACGGAGGCGCGCTCATAGAGCCGGCTGACGAGATGGAACAGAAGCTGGCCACCGGACTGGGCGAAGGGCAAATAGCCGAGTTCATCCAGCACGATGAAGTTCATCCGGGTCAGATGCTCGGCGAGCCGTCCTTGCCGTCCGTTGCGGGTCTCGGTCTCGAGGCGATTGACGAGGTCGACGACGTTGAAGAAGCGGCCGCGGGCACCGGATCGGATGCAGCTTCTTGCAATTGCAATGGCCAGGTGGGTTTTGCCGGTGCCAGTGCCGCCAACCAGCACGACGTTGCGTTGCTGGGCGATGAAGCCGCCGCCAGCGAGATCATTGACGAGAGTCTGATTGATCGGCGTGCCGTCGAACTGAAAGTCGGCGATGTCCTTGGCAAGCGGCAGCTTGGCAATGGTGAGCTGATATTTGATCGACCTGGCTTGCTTCTCGTTGATCTCGGCGTTGAGCAGATCGCCGACAATGCGCTGAGGTTCGTGCTGGCGCTTGACGGCAGTTGCCATGATCTCGTCGAAGGCAGCCTTCATGCCGTAGAGCTTGAGTTCGCCCATGAGGTCGAAGATTTGGGTTCGTTCCATCAGATGGTCCTCCGGAGGTTGTCGTAGCGGGCACAATCGGCGATCGGTGCATGACGGAGCGTCAGTGCGGCCGGTGTCATGATGTTGGCCGGTGGGGCGGGTTCACGTTGACGGGCCAGGATGTTGAGCACCACATCGGCGGAATGGACGCTGTGACTGAGCGCTTCGGCACAGGCCGCTTCCACCGCGGGCAGACCGTCAGTCAGCACCGCGTTGAGGATATCGACCATCTGCCGATTGCCATCGTCGGTGCTGGCAAGCTTGCGCCGGATCCGCTCGATCGCGGCCGGCAACACCCAGTCTTTGAAGGGAGCACCGTTGCGCAAGGCGCCGGGTTTGCGGGCGAGCACCGGCACATAATGCCAGGGGTCGTAAACGGTATCGCCGCGCCCAAAGGATCGCGGGTGCTCGGCAACGATGCGTCCATCCTGACGGATCACGATGCGATCGGCATAGGCTTGAACCTCGACCGGTCGTCCGACTGCGCTGGCTGCGACCGAGTATTTGTTGTTGTCGAAGCGCACCAGGCAGGTCTTCGAGACCGATGCCGTCACCGCATGGAAGCCGTCGAAGCGGCCGGCATAGGGAACGAGTTTGGGGCGTTCGGCTTCGAACACGTCCCAGATCGTCTGATCGACTAGCTCCGGATGGCGATGAGCCTTGGCGTAGGCGATGCATTTGTCGAGCAGCCAAGCGTTTAATTCCTCGAGGTTTTTGAACCGCAGCCGCGGCGTGAAGAAGCGTTCCCTGACCAGCCCGACCTGGTTCTCGACCTGCCCCTTCTCCCAGCCCGACGCTGGCGTGCAGGCGACCGGATCGACCAGATAGTGGCTGCACATCTGCAGGAAGCGACGATTGTAGAGACGCCCTTTGCCGACGAAGATCGTCTCTACGGCGGTCTTCATGTTGTCGTAGATGCCGCGGGTGCAGGTGCCTTTGAACAAGGCGAACGCCCGGTCGTGGGCGTCGAACACCATCTCCTGCGTCTCCCGCGGATAGGCCCGCACGAACAGCATGCGGCTGTGACAGAGCCGGACATGGGCGGCCTTCACCATTACCGTGGTGCCGCTCAACAGGACCACCTCGTGGCTCCAGTCGAACTGGTAGGCTTCGCCTGGGTCAAAGCTCAGCGGGACATAAGCGGCCGCGGTCGATTGCCCGCGTTCCTTGCTCCAGCGCCTGGCGTATCGACGAACCGCATCATAGCCGCCGGCATAACCCAGGCCGCGAAGCTCCTCGAATAGCCGGATCAGTGTCAGCCGTTCCCGCGCCGCCTTGCTCTCATTCCCTGCCAGCAACCGATCAAGCTCGGCACTCCAGGCACCCATCTTCGGGAGCGGCTGCGTCTCGCGCTCGTACCGGAACTCCGTCGCTTGAGAACGAATGACCTTGCGAACCACCTTCCGCGATACGCCAAGTTCTCGGCAGATCGCCTTGATCGGACGACCATCAACAAAGTAGGCGCGACGGATCTTACCAATCGTCTCCACCACCAGCATCCCAACCTCGGCTTCCATGACTCGATGGAAGCCACTGTGGACCCTTATCCCGGGGTCCCGATTGGATGCCGATCACCCCGAAAACGGGGTCCTTATTCCATGCCGAAACACAGTAGCCCTTGACGATGTCCTCGTTGGGCACCTCGTCGCCGGTGTCGGCGTCGACTTTGAGGTACTTGATGCGGTGGCCGGTCTGACGGTTGAGCTGGTTGAAGGAGATCTTTTCGCTCTCCGACGTCGCCGGGTAGAGCGCGACGGGGCACGTGACGAGCGACAGCCTCAGAAAGCCTTTCCAGTTCGCGCGGGGGCCATGTGTACGCAAGCCGACTACCACCACCACGACGGTCGTGGGCGACGGCGTCTACAAGACCAAGGTCGAGGCGGAGTCCGCGGTCAAGACCACGAAGGTCTGCACCGAGCAATAATAGCCGCGGCGGCGTCAAGAGCCGTCTGAAGCGTTCTGACAGCGATTGGAGGAGAAATGCCCGTACTGATTTTGTGGGCCGTTCCCGCCGTCCTGGTTGTTGGCGGCGTCGGCTATTTCCTGGTTCACTTGCACTGAGCGGATACACCGCACGGATGAACGGCCCGCCCAATGATCTGGGCGGGCCGTTTTGCGTTGCAGTCAGTACACTGGCTCCCAAGGGCACAAAAAAAGGGCCCCGTAGTTGGGGCCCTAATTCGCCGAGAGCACGCGTCGCGCTAGTTGTAGTCCGAGTATTTGAACTGCGGAAGCGCCTTCAATTGCTCCTTGTTGCCACTCATGACGGCGTGGTCGGGGACCCAATCGTTCGTGGTGCGGTTCGTCGTTGTTGTCGACGCGGTCCCGGTCGTGGTCGTGTCGCGCGACGTGGTCGACGTGCCGCTCGAGCTGGTCCGGACCGGCTCTTCAACGAACTTCAGCTTGTCCATCGAGACGGCGATGTCGTGCTCGCCCATGCCGAGGAAGCCGCCAACTCCGATGACCACCGCGTGGATCTTGCCGTTCTTGTCGACGAGCAATTCGTTGATGTCGCCGAGCTTCTCGTTGGCCTCGTTGTAGACGTTCAGGCCCATCAGCTTCGAGGCGCGCCAATTTCCCTTGAGCGCCATCTTCGCATCGGCCGGCTGGGCGGTCGCCGCCGTCGCGGCGCGATCCACGGGCTGAGTAGATTGCGCGAAAGCAGCGCCCCCGATCACGGCAGTTCCAAGCAAGGCGACGGCAAGAAAGCTTTTCATAGATTTTCTCCTCCAACGTGAGCCGCACCCGTCCGGATGCCGGCCTCAACGCCGCCAATTACCGCTTGTTCCCGACCCGGAACGGATCGCCAAGGATTCGATAGGCAGCCGGCTTTTCCAGCGCCCCCAGCGAGCCGCGGAATAGATCTCTCACGTAAAGCGCGCTCCGCGGGCGACCAGCTCGCGATATCGGGTCTCGTAATCGTTCGCCATCCGGCTTGCGACGAAGCGCTCCTCGAACCGGGCGCGGACCACTCGTCTGTCCAGCCGGCGCAGTTCTTTCACCGCTCTGATCGCCTGCTCCTCACCGTCGACGATGAAGCCGGTGACGCCGTCCTCCACGACTTCCGGCACCGAACCTGATCGATAGGCGATCACGGGCGTCCCGCACGCCATCGCCTCGATCATCACCAGACCGAATGGCTCGGGCCAATTGATCGGAAACAGCAGGCCCGCTGCGTTGGCGAGGAAAGGCTGCTTCTTCGCATCGTCGACCTCGCCAACGAGCTGGACCTGCCGGCCATCGATGTTCGGCTCGAGCTTGTTCTTGAAGTAGGCCGTCTCCGCGCGAGGGATCTTGGCGGCGATCCGCAGCGGCATCCGCGCCGCACGTGCGATGCGTATGGCGTCCTCCGGTCCCTTGTCCGCCGTCAGCCGCCCCAGAAAGGCCAGGTACGAACCCGGTTCGTAGGAGGGCCTAAACATATCCTTGGGCAGTCCGTGCTGGATCGTCGCGATCCAGTTCGCCTCCGGAAGCGGCCGACGCTGGTCGGCGGAAATCGAGACGAATGGAGCGTCCGCAAAGGCACCGATTACCTGGGGCAGACCGGGAAGATCGAGCCGGCCGTGCATCGTCGTCAGGAAAGGCACGCCGGTCCGGCTCAACACCGGAAGGGGCAACCAGTCGACGTGTGAGTGGATCACGTCGAAGTCGCGCGAGCGCTCGGCGATGGCCTCGATCAGAAGTGCGCAGGCGGCGTTCGGATCCGCCCCCTTCCGCCCCAGGCGCAGCGCGCGCGGCCACACCGCGTGGAGCTTTCCCTTCGTCATCGAGTCACCGCTTGCGAACAGGGTGACCTCGTGTCCGAATTCGACCAGTTCGTTCACCAGCCAGTCGATTACACGCTCGGTGCCGCCGTAGAGCTTTGGAGGAACGCTCTCGGCCAACGGAGCAAGCTGGGCAATCCGCATCGGCTAGGCCCCGAACACGAACTGCAGGACTGTCACGATCCCAGCGGAAATGAGGGACGAAATCGCGAGCAGCGTCCAATTGGGCCTCGTACTTCCGCGGGCCAAGCGCGCTGCGAGCGTCTTCACGACCGTCAACATTCGTCTCGAGGAAGCCGCTGCAGGTAGGCTATCCCGAAGCCAGCGAGTTCTTCGGTATCGCTCTCTCGCGCTTCCGACCTCCTGTGGAGGTGGCGCTCCAGCAGGCAGCGCCGGGTGTCGTGCGCATCGACCTCGGGGTGCCGCGCCCGATACGCCGTCCAGGCGGTCTCCGTGGCGTTCTTCAAGACGACGTCGTCGACCATACTTTCTCTCTCCGGAGACCGAACCCAGTCGCTGCCAACTCAAGGCACTCTGGAAAGTTTCCGGTTTTTCCCGGAAGTAGACGAAGGGAGGAGAGTCAGGATGCTTTGGCACGCGCCCGCGCACGTGCCGCACGGTGGCGCTGCAGGCGTTGGCTTCGGCCTGACCTTCTGGTTGCGAGGGGTGCTGGCGTCGGCGCTGCGGCCGTCGACTCCGCCGCTGGCGCTTCGCGTGCCGTCTCTGGCTCGGGGCGCTTGGCTTCCATGAACTCGAGGACCGAGCGCCCTTTGTCGGTGATGCGCCAGCCGCCGTTCAGCCGCTCGATCAGCGCCTGCGAGAAGATGTCAAGATCGGCGACTCGCGCAGCCAAGCGCTTGGTCCGCTCGGCCCAATCCGGTCCGCTCGTCGCCAGGATAGCCATGTCGCGCTTGAGGTCCGCCATGACGGCGAATCCGTCGGGATAACTCACCAGGATCTTGAGCACTGTGACCTGGAAATTCACTCCAACGCTCCGCTATCACCCGATGCTCGGGGCTTGATGGAGCGCCTCGCGACCGACCTGCTTCAGGCTCTCCGGCGTGATGTTGCCCTTCGCGGCGGCTTCCAGAATCCTCGAAGCGACATGGGTGCGAGCACCAGTTTCGAAACGCGAAACCTCTTCGCAGACCTCGTCGAGTACGGCGCGCAAAAGCGCCGTCGTGACCGGATCGAACATGGGAACCCCCAGCGCTAGAAAAGATAGCCTACCGCAAAGACGTATCCCGGCGGAATCAACATTGTTAATGCCCGCAGACATCAGGCGGATGTTCGGGGCGAACTCCCGAAAGCTTTTGCGCCGCAGCGTGGGCCGCGGCCTCGCGTGTTGTTGTCCGAACTCGAACCTGTCGAGCGACGCTGCCCCGGCGGCGAGGATCCATTGCCAATCGCCGCCGGGGTCAGCAGCAACCATTGCCTATTTTTCCCGTTATCGGCAGGGCGCGAGCAATGTGAAAGGAATCTCGATGAAGAAGATCGCGATGTCGGCGCTGCTGGTCGGCGCTCTTGGTCTGTCCTCGGTGGCCGCCACGTCTCCTGCCTAGGCTCATTGGCGAGGTGGCTGGGGACCGGGCATCGCCGGCGGCCTGTTGGCCGGCGCTGTGATCGGTGGGCTTGCCTCATCGGCGTACGGATGGGGACCTGGTTATGGCTACTACGGTGGCCCCGGCTACTATGGAGCGGGCTATTACGGCGGACCCTATGCCTACGACTACGGGTATGACGAGCCGTATCTCTGGGGTGGCGGGTACGCAACCACGACCTACTACACGGCGCCCGTGTCCTACGGCTACCGCTACCGTCGAGTCGTGCGACCTGCATACGCCTATTACCGCGGATCCTACCCGGTCGTTCGGCACCGCTGGCATCACCACCACTGGTGAGAGCGGTCCATCTGATCGCAACGAAGGCCGCGCACCCGAAGGCCTTTTCTTTTCCGCTTACCACAATCCACCCGAAAACGGGTCGTGCCGTTCGAAGGCAAGGCGTCGTTCGGGCGCTCTCATCGCCGGCTTCGTCGAGCGCTTTGGATGCGGGCGCGCCTGTGAGGCGATGCGTCCGGGCGGTTCTTTCTTGACCCCGGCGGAAGGTGCTGCAGGCATGGCGGCCATAGCCTGGCGCACCTGCTCCTGCGGATCTTCGGGGATCGGATCGGCCTGCGCGACATTCGGCACCTGGGCTCGCGGTCGCGTGTCGAACACGATCTTCTCCGGAAGGCTTCTCGCCGAGCTGATCCGGATGGTCGTCCTGTCGGGATCGGTTGCTGCCGCCCGCTCGACGGGGGCAGGTAGGTATCGGTCCGCCGCGAAGAGCATGGCCAGCAGCAGCCCGCCCACGAATATGAAGTATCTGATGATCGGCATGGATCGCCGCTCGCGAATGAGAAACTGGAAATTAGGCGGGGCCCGACGTGAGATGAGGCGGGCCGCTTTCTCGGCGACCCGCCTCGCAGGACTTAGTCCACCTCTTGGACCACGGTGCGCGTCGACGGATCGACCAGCATCACGCGCTCGCCGGAGTAGACGTACCGATACTTCGTCAGCGAGGGGCCCCACTCAGCGGGCACCGCCTCGAGTTCGACCTCGCGCGGCACTGGCGAGCCGACCACGATCTTCTCGCGGCTCTCGATGGGACGGACCTTGTGTTCGGTCACGTAGGTGCGGATCTTCGTGCGGTATTCCGGCTCGATCTGCACGGCGGCGGCATGACCGTTGCCGGTCGTGGTGACGACCGTAGACTGCGCCATCGCGCCGGTCGAAATCAGCGCGGCGGCCGCGCAGGTCAGCATCAGCTTTTTCATGGAAATCTCCTGCCCGCAGGATACGGCCTGCGAGAACCCGCCAATGATGGCAAGGTTCCGGATGTGCGGCAGGATGATTGCCAATTTTTCCCGACTTGGTGAACGTCGGGCCCCCCGCCGAGAAGGCCCTCGGCAGAGAACGGCATGCTCTTCACGATGCCGGCGTGTTCATCCCTTCTGCAGCGCCGCCGACAACGCTGGACCATCGTTCAGGATCGAAAAGATCTCTCGAGACGACAGATGGGCAGCCGCCTGCTCGAGACTATCGCTCGCGTCGACCTTGGCGCGGCCGACCGCCAGATTTGCGTCGATCGTGTCGGGCCGGACGGCGTGGGAAGGCGGCAACTGCGCGAGGTGGAAGGCCAGGAGCGCGGCGTCTTCGCGCAGCTCCGTCAAGGCCGGTTTGATCGCTGCGCCCGCGGACGCGCTCAATTCGACCGATGGCGGTTCTCGATCTTCCGGGGTGGAGAACAATTTGCCGGGCGCGGGTTTGGCAGTCAGGGCGCCTATGGAACGGCGAACAGAAGCCCTACGGCAGCACCATCCTAATCAATCACTTAGCATCATTCGTGCTCGTCGCTCCGGGACCGCCGGAAGCACTGCGGAAGCACGGCCGGTCCTTTGACGCGGAAGCAGAGTGCACGTCGCGCGCAGCGGGGCGACTTCAAAGCCGCTCCGCATTCGTCGGTCGACGGTCAATGCAAGCGCGCCGCGGCTGCGCCCTCGGTGGCGCGCTAGGCGGTCGGGGTAGGGGTACGGGCCCGGAGCGCACGCCTTCTTGAGCTTGTAAACCCGACGAGCCCAGGCTTGCTGCTCCTCATCGTCGAATGGGTAGAAAGGAACGTGCGGCTGCGACCATTCGGCATGTGCCGGAAGGAAGCTTGGCCGGCCCAAATCGAAGTCCCACCAGATCGCGCAGCCCATTCGCAACTGATGATAGCTGGTCGCGAGAGCATCGATCGTCGCCGCCCAGTACATCGCGTCGGGACCTCGGCGCGCGACCGGCGCGATGATGCCGACGTTGAGGAGGTCGAAGAGCTCGGAAGCCCTCAGCTTCAGGCGCTTGAGCACCTCGTATTCTTGATAGAGTGGTGGCTCGGACATGGGTCGCCCTCTCGTCGATCGGGAGAAGCAGCCATCGGCAGCCGCTGTCTGTCAAATTGTGGGAGTTGCGGAAGCTTCACGCAGAAAATCTGAGTTTAAGTCAGTGGCGACCCGCCAGCTGTCTGCTTTGTTGAGCCGTTCAGCGGAGCCACTTGTTTCTGATTCGGCGTCGGACATCTCGCCGACGGGCGCCGCAAGCGTCTGCAGCCTTCGCCTGTACAGCACGCGACGTGCTACTCGACCTGATCGATCGAGACCGACAGTCGAACCGGTCCTGCCCTTCAGGTCGACCTCAACTATCACGGCCCCTAAGTATGGTGCTGAAGCTCCTCCGCACGGGCGCCAACCGATGGTCACAGACCGATCTTCTGGCAGCTGGAGCTTTGCGGCTGGCGATATCGCGCGACCCGCTCGGCACCTGACATGTTGCCGTTCGGATTCCAAGTGAAGCTCCGACGGTGATGTTCATGGCCGCCATAGCAACGAGAACAACTCATGAACACGTACTGTTAGCGGGCCGCCCCCGGCCTCTGCCGGCTCCGAAGGTTGGATTGAACGCGCCGACCTTGGCCATTGTCACCTCGCCGTGGCAGTCCATCTCGCTCTTAGATCGACGTGTAAGTTCAGCACAACAACGTGCCCCGCCTGCTCTCAGTTGAACGGATCCTGGATCGATGGCGCCGACTGTCTGATGCGGCGCACGCTCACCGGCTTGCCGTCGGAGACGAACAGCAGCTCGTATCGCCGCCCTTCACTGTCGGTCGCCGAGCAGGTGACATCAGTCACCTTTCTCGCAGCGAAATTGCCAGTCTGGCGGCAGGTACCAGTTGATGGCTGCTCGGCCGGCACCGGCAGTCCGTCAACCTTGGGCCGATCCTTGGAATTGAGCAGCATGCGATCAATCGGCAGCTGGTAGGAATTGTCGTCGGCCCGTTTGCCGTTCACGCCGGAGAACGACACCACATGGCTCTCATCGTCGGGATCGTCGACAGCGACCGCAAAATTCACCCGCCCCTTGTCGCCGTGGGCGTAAGCCACCGTCTTGCAACCGAAGCTGCGCCCGTCGACCTTCAGCGTCTTGCAGTGCCCGGACATCAGCGCCAACAGATCGATAAAGGCGTTTGGTCCGGCACCGAACGAGGAGCTCAAGGATTCTTCCTTCTGAGGAGATTGAGCAAAGCACGGCGCAAGGTAAACTAGGAAAACAAGCGCTGCGGAAGTCGAATATTTAGGCATTTGGGCGCTTACGAGAGTATCCATGTATCTCAATTGCGCAACAGGCAGACCACATCAGGATGGAAAGCGCAACGGCCCCGGAAGCGAGTCAGCCAACGTTTGCTTTCGATCGTGAGCTGGCTGCGGCCTATGGGTGGCCTGGGCGTCGACTCGTCCAAACGCGCGTATGGCTGAGCACTTTTTGATGGCCCATGCGGCGGCGGGTCCAAGCTCGCAGGTGCTGATTCACCGTCTTACAACCTTGGGGAAAACTGCCTGTAGGTCAGTCGGCCTGCATTTTCCGAATCAAACGCCCGTGCTCGCTGATCCTGTATCTCGGGTTTCGGAGTTGAGCTTGAGCCAGTTTTTTTCCGTGCTATTGCTAGGCACTGCGTTGACGCTAACCTTGTGCTTCGGCGTTGCGGCATGGCGCCAGTCCGCCGGCAGAGACGTCGACATCACTGCCACCATCCCGCATCAGGAAAACGGCTGGCGAGCCAGGCCCATTAACTGACCGCCTCGCGCTGCTCCGTATTTCTACCAGTTCGGCGAACGTCGCATTGATCTCTCTCTCTCCCTCGTTGCGCTTGGATGGTGCGCGGGGGCGCGAAAATGCGTTGGATTGTGATCGTCGGGGTTTGCCTCGCGTTGGGCGGCTGCGGCACAAAATATCAAGAAATGGGATTCACCAGCGGCGTCGCCGCGCAGCAGATGACTGCGGACACCTGGCGCATTCAGTCGCGAGGCAATTCCTATACAAACTCTGCCACAGTGCAGGACTACGTCCTTCTGAAAGCCGCAGAGACCGCGCAAGCCGCTGGCGGCACGCACTTTCAGATTACCAGCGCGGCCGATGCAAGTCGGGCCTCGACAATCGTGACTCCTGGAACGAGCAATACAACGTTCTCGGCAATCAAGCTTTCACGACGACCTCGCCCGGCAGCGTCGACACGGTAATTAAGCCGGGACAAGACGTCTATGTGCGGGTGCTGAAGCTGCCACCTGGACCAACACCCCAAGGCATCTATTCCGCTCAAGAGATTACCCAGTTCGTCGGATCGCGGGTCGAGCGCCCGAAATGATGTTGAAGGAACTATGCGGATCGTTGCACCATTAACGTCGCATTTTCTGGCGCCAGAGGCCACTCGCTCTGGCGCGCACTTCGTCAAGGTACATTCTCGGATGAACTCGCGCACACCGCTGCCTAACCGTGGGCATCTCGCGCCGATGCGCTGGGCCTCAGGAACGTATGGCGTCAATCGCGTGGGCAATCAGGATTGCAACGCTGGCCGCGATGATGATGACTAACAGCCAGGTGATCACGTTCGTCTCCATCCACGCTGTGGAGTGAACGCGCTCAATCGCGCACAGTCAAAAACAACCAGCCAGAAACCTTAATACGGAGCTGGGGTGAGGCTTCAACGCAACTATTGCGTCCGCTGTCGGCCCTATAGGCGGAATGCGAGCACGAGAAGAGCACCAACAACGCACGCCGCGAGCAAGAGTAGCAAAGTACCCACGGCATCCCCGAATCATTAGGGTTCTGCGCGGAAACTTACATCATCCTGGGCCCAGCCCAAGCTGCCAAGCGCTTATGATCGCTTCTCTCGAAGAGAGAATGCCCGGGGAACCGACGACGATCTAAAAAGCCGCCTTAGGAAGAACCCGAGGCCGAAAAGGAAATTATCCAGACCGATGGCGACCGCTCCCGTCCGCATCCGTAAGCACGAAGCTGTGCCGCAGATCGGCAGCTATGAAGTCTGCTTCGTCGATGGTCGCCCGAGCGTCTATTTCTACTGGGGCGATATCGCGGGACGGCGGCTCGCGCCGAACCTGTTGACCGGGGCAGAGAAGCGCTTGAGAAGGCGCGCGCACTCGCGAGAGCGGAGTTGGCCCGCTATCGAAAGACGAATGACGCAAAGTCGCCCGATGGAATAATTTAGGGTGACGGAATTTAAGGAACGCTAAGCGCGGGCGGACATTTGAGTCATCGCCGGCTCGCCGTGTGAGCTGGCGGAGCGGTCCCGGCCTACCGTCCCCTCCAGCCCCCAAGCCGGGGCCGTCTCTCCGCCAACCAAGTCCCACCAGCGTGAACCGGCGGGCCGCCACGAGCCCACCAGGGGCGCGAAGCCATTTCGTCCCCGGCGAAATCTTCTTGAAACATCGCAGGTCAAAGCTGGCTGTATTAAATACAGGGATATCAGATGCTAGTCCTAATGAACCTGATTTGGCGCCGGTTGGCCTACACGATTGTGATCGGCATGCGCTCTAAGCTCGTCCGGCAGGTAGAGTGAAGCGGCTTTCGTGAGCACACGACCATGCCCAAAGAGATCACTATAGCGCTCTGGTCCTTGGCAGCTGCCTGCGTAGTCGCATTCAGCATGGCAGCTTTGGTTGCGTCTCATTAGAAGAGAGCAAAACGGACACCGTGAACCGGCCGCACATTGCGGCAGCTACCAAAAAGCCGGCCCCGCAGGGGATGAAGCCCTTGAGGCCGGAGTTTACGCTACGCTGCTCCGAGACGTGCCCGGAGCTAGAAATTGAACGCCTCCCGATTGCCAGTTGTTCCCGCCTCGCAGATTACGGCGAGTCTCCTATCTTTTCGCACATGCGTATGGCGTACGAGCTCTGCCTGGCGACCGCCGGCAAGCAGGTCCCCTCGGGGCCGGACCGGATCCATGAAGTAAAGCATGACGGGTACAGGATGCTAGTCATCCGGGAGAACGAGCGCGTGCGGCTGTTCTCCCGCAACGGCACCGATTGGACAAAGCGCTATCCGTGGGATTGCCGAGGCGGCGTTGAAGGAACCGGCAGAAGCATTTCGCCATCGACGGCGAGGCGGTGATCCTAGGCATCGACGATATTTCGGATCTCAACGCGCTGCACTCTCGCAAGCATGAACACGACCTACAGCTCTACGCGTTTGACGTTCTCGCAATGGGCGGAGATGACCTCCGGCAGATGCCGCTGCACCTGCGCAAGACCAACCTGGGAGCGGCTGCCGGTTCGCCGTCCGGACGGGATCACCGTCGCGCCATTCGAGCGCCGAGAGATCGGGCCGAAGCTTTTCAGGGCCGCCTGCCGCTTGGGGCTAGAAGGGCTGGTCTCGAAACATTGTGACGGCCTTACCAGGGTAGCCGGCAAAGGCATTGGATGGAGGTGAAGAGCCGCACCCATCCAGCAATGTCGCGGAGCTTTGACCGCGTCTTATTTAGCTACTTCGACCCCGTAGCGGGATTCGCGGGTGCTGTGGATGGCGCAGTTGCCGGAGAACCGGCGCCCGCACCCTGCGCCGAGGAAAAAGGAAAGACGTCGCTAGAACCGAGCCTACGATGTCTTTGAACTCCGATCGTTCGCGGCCTTCAGTGCCGCGTCGATCGTGGTAAGCTTGGCGGCAGACACTCTCGATACTCTGGTGATCAGCCACATGCTGCTAGCGCAGCTAGCGCATTCGTAGAGCTTTAGCTCAACTCCTTTCGCGACGGGAAAGAGTGCCCTTAGAACTCTAGGCTGGCAGCAAATTATGCAACCGGCTTCGCCGTACACGCTATCCCCCACGAAAGCATTGCCATTTATGAAGAGGCCAGAGTCGAGCACTGCAGGCAATGGCGTGCGGCAATTAATCCGGCTGCGTGCTCACCGCGCAACACTACGCAGGTTGTCCTCGCGGGCGGAGTTCCCGATTAGCGCTTCTCCCGCACTAGCAACCTCCAGACGGGCGACGTGCCATCCCAGCATCGCAGCCGGCCATAAAAGCGCACCCGCACCCCGGCCTCCCGCAGCCGTTCGACAACGAGATGCAGCGCGATCACGTCGCCCTCTGCTAGCTCCACACACCGGCGCTCCCGAGACCACACCGCGCCCGGGAAGCGAAACAAGTTGTGCTTCAGCCATCGCCCGCCGCGCTCTGACAGGGTTGAAGGTCTACTTGCGCGCCGTCCCGAGGCCGTAGCCCGACATCAGGCCGGCGAAGCCAGTTCGCTATCCATCCCATCTGCTCTGCCCCCCAAGCATCACGGCTTGCACGAAGCGGAGTTGATTTGTCAATTTTTGAACATCTCGCAAATCCCAAGGTTGGGTGTTTGTCTGTGACGCACCGCGCCATCACCCGGAACGGCCCTGTCGTCTAATGCGCGTATGGCGGCGGGCCGGTTCTCGTGAGTGCAAGTATTTCGTGCGTAAAATCCCTGCTTGAAAAGCTCTCGCTCGACGAATTGCAGCGTTTCGAACGCGCCGTGCGGGCTCCCATAGAAAAGAAGATGCGAGAAGAAAGCCGCACGAACTAAGGAGCGGCTTTTAACAAAGACACCGGCGCAGCTTCGATCGTTGCTTGGCAAGGTACCCTACCGAAGCGCGAGAAGAATCCGGTTCGTCAATTCGTCGTCGAATGTGCATTCCAAGTCCGGCTTGCCACGCGAGCGAACAGCTAACCGCGAGGTGTGGTTCAAGATCGACTACATGAACCAAGCGCTTACCAGCGGGTCCGAAGATCCCGCCGATCCCACAAAAACTGAGCGCATCATGACCGTCGGCCTAACACAAGATTCGTAAGCCCCCTTCGGGGGCGTTTCCTTTAGGGCGGCCAACGAATTGATCAGTTGCTGAGTGGCAAGCTTCATTTGGCGCTCAGCGTTGATTGACAGTCTCTCCAGCAGCTCGGCCTCGGTGAGCCAAAACAGCTCGTCCTCACCTATCATTTTGGCACGCTGCTTACAGAACGCGGACATAGATTTAAAATACTGTTTCGTTTCCATACAAGCCTCCCAGCTCCCTCAGCTAATAGCAAAGGTTGTGCCGGTTTTCTGTCAGCAAGTTCACAAGGCGTCCATACCTTAGTGCACACAGGAACCGGTGAAGCCGACATCATCGAAAAATCGGGTTTTCAGCATCCTATAGAAGCAAACCTTATAGTTTTTATGACAGAGGTTGTGCCCCCGAGGCCCCTGGTACGATTGAACAGGAAGTCTCCCACATTATGAGCCTGCTATTCCCCCATATTGCATGCGGGCGCCAGTCCCGTGTCCTACGACTAACTGCGCGCCGCCAACACGCCCTGTCCCACCGACAGCCACGTGCCCGTTCCACATCATGAGATCGTGGAGCTGTTTAGATACACGCTGGGTTTCTTCGGACACGAGATCGTCCAGGAAGACACGCCTTGATGTCAGATGGCATGCGGTACTTTGGGTTGATGTCTTGCCGCGAATCTCGGAAGCAATCCCCACCAATCCACGATGACTTTGATTTAGCCAGGGGAGTTCGCCGTCGAACGTCCTCCAAGCCTCAAGCTGAGATTTGTTTTTCATCCACTTAGGTGGACCACCGAGAGGTCCACCGGTCTTAGGCTCTCGCCGGCTTTTGAAGGGCTTCGGATCATGCAGCGTGCAGCCTGTTGCTTCGGCCTTGGCAAGGGGCGTTCTTTGACGCGCCATTTATCGCCCTGAAAATCTTGGAAAAACAGAAAGTTTGCAAACGCGGGAGTGCGCACGGAGGACCCGGTCGGTTGGAGTACCCCAGAGGCCTTATACTTTTTGGGGTACCCTACCCATGGTTGTCGTCCGCCGCTGTAGCTACGCTGCGGTAGTTGCTCGGACTGGATAGGCGTAGTGACGCCGTTTGGCGCACACGTAACTATCTGTAAGTATTAAGCATGTAAGCTAACGCCTTTGCGCGGCCCTGCTGATTGTACAAACGAGATTGTCATGACCTCAGACCATGATGACGAACTGGCTGCTTTGGCGCGAGAGATCGCAGACAAGTCAAAATATGTTCACGATCGAACGGTTCTAATCGGGGTTCTTGAGCACGACGGACATGACGTGTCCGACTATAGGAGAGAGTTGGCCAATGAGCGCTCGCAGCTGGCAACCCGGATCGCGAGGCAGTTCAGGTTGCTTGAGATAACGTCGGTCAGTGAAGGAGACGACCCGGCCTCTTTATCTCAGGGATAACAATGTCCAACCGCCGCAAGATCGAGCGTTCGGATGTCGACTTGGTCGCCTACATTTTTGGAGACGGCGGCAGCCAACGTTGTCGCGTGTTCAACCTCTCGGAGGACGGGGCCGGCATCGAGTTACCGACAAAATTGCACATCCTGAGCTGCTGCCGGTTTGATGGACACCAGGTTAAGCTAATCTCACCTTACGCTCGAACTCAACGGGGCTGAGATAGCCGATGGTCGAATGACGCCGGACGGCGTTATAGAACCGCTCGATGTAGTCGAACACATCTGCTCTTGCCTCGTTCCTGGTGCGATAGGTCTTGCGCTCGGTGCGCTCGGTCTTCAACGACGAGAAGAAGCTCTCCATCGCCGCGTTGTCCCACACATTGCCGGATCGGCTCATGCTGCAAACGATCCCGCTGTCGGCCATCAGGCGCTGGAACTGTTCGCTGACGTATTGGCTGCCGCGATCGGAATGATGCATCAAAGCATCCGGGTTGCCGCGGCGCCAGACTGCCATCAACAGGGCATCGGCAACCAATTGCGCTGTCATACTAGAGCTCATCGACCAGCCGACCACACGGCGCGAGAACAGGTCGATCACGGCCGACACGTAGAGCCAGCCCTCGGCGGTCCAGATGTAGGTGAAGTCGGCGATCCACTTCTGGTTCGGCCGCTCAGCCACAAACTGACGATCCAGAAGGTTCGCCGGCACGTTCGCTATCTGCCGGTCGCCTTCGTCCTTCGGCAGGCGCCGGCGCCTTGGTCTCGCCCGCAAGGCCTGCAGGCGCATCAGCCGCTCGATTCGATGCAGGCCGCAGTCGACGCCGTCTGCCAGAAGGTCTCTCCAGACGCGCCGTGCGCCATAGGTCCGGTCGCTGGCAACGAAGCTCGCCTTGACCCTCTGGCCTACCGTCTCGTCGCTTCGGGATCTGGCGCTGGGCGATCGGTTCAGCCAGGCATGGAAGCCCGACCGCGATACGCCCATTGCTTCGCATAGCCATGCCACCGGCCAGATGGTCCGGTGCTTCGCGATGAAGCCGAACTTCATGTCGCTTCCTTCGCGAAGTAGGCAGCGGCCTTTTTTAGGATGTCCCGCTCCGCCTTCAGCTTGGTGACCTCGCGCCGCAGCCGCTCGATCTCCAATTGCTCAGGCTTCATTTGCCCGTGGCCGGGGAAGGCCTGAACGGGATCGGAGCCGAACTCCTTCACCCATTTGCGCAGCACGTTCTCATGAACCCCCAGGTCGCGGCCGGCTTGCGCCACCGACACCCCTCGTTCCCTGACAAGCTTGACCGCCTCGACCTTGAACTCTCGACTGAACTTCCGTCTCTGCATGACCACCTCCGGCTTCATGAAACACCCAATCTCGGTGTCCATCAAACCGGCAGCAGCTCATCCGTGAGAAGTTTAAGTTGATGCTGGAGAGAGACCGTATCATCAGAGATTGCCGTCTCATTTGGTCTACTGATGTTCGCATCGGCGTCGTGTTCAGAACCGATTAGTCGACTCTGGTACGTTGCTGGGAAGCGGCGCGCGTCCCGAGGACGTGCCGCACCGCTGGCAATTGAAAACCGCAGGCCCCTGAGAAGAACAGTCGGCTCGAAAATCATGCACATCGCACGCCGCGACCGCTAGAATCTCAGGATAAGCAGCGGCGCCTCGAATAGAACCAGCGGACACATGCAAGAACCCTGGAACGGGAGGGCAAGCCCCGTTACCGGTGGCAAAAACGATATCAGCGCCTGGCTGGAAAAGAATCCATCCCCGCACATGGAAGGGATGATTGAGATTGTCGATATAGCGACCCGGATGCCCCGGCGGGAAGTCCTTCCCAGCAGGGATGAAAATGGTTCAAGGGTTGCTCACGACCAAAGCCCGATAACTCGCGGCGGCTCCCTCCAGTAAGTTCATGATCCAGAAGTCTATTACCTTGCCAAGCGCCTGAGTAGCGGCACCGACCGTACTGCCGACTGAGTGAGCCCCAGGAGCTCGCGCAATTAGATGTGCGTAGTCGAGCAATGTTACCTTTGGTGCTACAGCCAAAGCTGTATAGGCACACATGGTGCCATGATCGATCCTACGGTCGCCTTGGTGGCATGGTCAGACCAGTCGGTGGCATGGTCAGACCAGTCGGTATCCAGGAGTTTGCGGGGCCTAATATCGGTGGAAGACTCAACTCCAGAAGCGCGCTGCACCGCTCTCATGAACATGTTGGACGAAGACCGGGCATTACTTATTCGATTAAAGTGCCGCATTCCCGGCTGACACAGGCCAATAGAGCTGACTTTTCTTATCCTGCTCGGTTCGACTAAAACAATTGGGCAAAAAGCGTCCGCGTCGATTGCCACGTGGCTTGTCGAATGGCCGACCAACCAGGATCGCCGGATCGGAGCGAGGTATCATACTGATATGCAAGGGTCATCCCCGATCAACGAAGGCCTCCTGAATCACCGGCTCGTAGAGCTCGGGTCGATAGTGAGCTGGGCGCCGCGGGCCCTTTCGGTTCTCGAAGGCTTTATTCGCGCCTCCGGCGACTATGATCTCTTTCGCGTCAATCCTATCCAGTACGCGACTGCCAACGGCCTAAGTGACGCCGAAGGAATCGAGCTGTTTGTGCACGCCGCGAAGGTTGGCCTATTCGAGATGCAATGGCTGCTCATCTGCGCCTATTGCCCGCAGGTCGCAGGCACTTTTCGTGAGCTAGACCAGGTTCATCCACGTTTCCAATGCGAATTCTGCAACGCCCTCAATGAGGTGGCCCTTGACGATTATATCCAGGTCACCTTTACCGTCTCAAGTTCGGTTCGCGACATCATATATCGTCATCCGGACATGCTGTCCGTCCAGGACTACTATCTGCGTTACAACTTCTCCAAAGACTTCAAGCCCCCGCACGGAATGACACACGAGCAACTCGTTGCGGCACTTTCGCGGGGATTTGCCGATATCGAGCCGGGGCAGCGGCTGAGCTTAGAATTCGATGTAACAGCCGGCCGTTTCGAGGTGCTCGATCTTAGCCATAAGCTTCTTCTGGTTTTCTTCGCAAACGGTGAACCGGCGGAACGCCTGGAAACGCTGGTCCAGCTGGAATCCGGCCGGTTCGTAGTTACGGATCGACCCACTAAACCGAGAGATATGATTCTTGGCGACGGACGCTTTGCGTTTCGACAGACGGCCGATCTTAGCCCAGGCAAACATATTATCCGAGTTGAGAACCGCACCAAGGATCGAGGCCGCTTCTGGTTTCTCCAGTACCCTTCCCAGTTCCAGCCCCATCTGGTCGAGTATGAGCCGTTTCTTTCCGGTAAGCGATTGTTGCTCACCCCCTGCTTCGGCGAACTCTATAAGACCCAACTGGTGAATGAGCGCGATAGTCTAGCCGTTTCCGACATCACCTATCTGTTCACTGATCTAAAGGATTCGACGCCGCTGTACGAAAGCATCGGCGATGTGAACGCCTACTTTCTCGTTCGTCAGCACTTCGATATCTTGAATAAGATCATTAAGAGGCGATCTGGTACGATTGTGAAGACGATCGGTGATGCAGTCATGGCCGGCTTCGAGCGTCCACAGGATGCCGTTCTTGCATCCGTCGAGATGATCGAAGAGCTGTCGCGATTCAACAAAACCGCTTCGCAGCCGCTTGGCCTCAAAATCGGCGTGCACAGAGGCAGGGCCATAGCCGTAAGGCTCAACGATCGGATTGACTACTTCGGACAGGACGTGAATATCGCCGCCCGTGTGCAAGGTCTAGCCGGTGTCAACGAAATATGCCTGACAGAAATGGTGATGGAGGCTCCCGGAGTCAGTGACATTGTCAAAGGATGCCCATCGTCGCGTGACTACCAAAACTTGAAGGGCATCGGCCAGAAAATGGAAATACACCGGATCAAAATTCCTTTGGCGTAGAGATAAACGACCGCACGCGTCCTGCGCAGCGGCAGACCGATTGTCGACTGCGGGCTTAAGCGCCCAATTCGCGCTGGTGCAGTGCCTTCCTGTATTCCGGGCGGACAACGCCAGCAGGCATCAGCGTGTCTGCGTCCCCAATCCGCACGATCGTTCGGATATCCGATGTTATGGAATGCACACGTCACGCCGTAATTGGAAAGCTGCCCGCGAAATTTCGCCGCGGCGCATAGATTCTGATCTGCCAAGATAGATGCGCTCATCAGACCGTTCGTGATCTGACAGGCTCCCTTCGTTCGAAGAGGCTGCCTATTGCAGCGCTATGCGTCAGTCCCGCTTACGGGAGTTAGCGGGACTGATTGCATTTCCGTTTAGCATAGAACGACGTTGTGAACTCAATCACTAGGTCAAGTTGGGAACAGGTCTACACTTCAGCGCTTACGCCGAAGCATTCACGACCTAGTTGGTCGGAGTCATTTGGCGAAGAGGCCTCGATCCATCATTCAAATCGTGGAAGCTCTAGGAGCGTCCGATGCAGACAAAACAGACCCTTCAGCAGATACTGAATTGTTGTTCTATGATTGCAAAAGTAGTCTCCGCCATTCTGATCCTTTGCTCTGCTGCGTCGGCGCGCCCGTTTCACCCTGCAACTGAGGTGGGCGTCCGGTGCCAACAGGAATACCAGAACAATTGGCAGACGGACGTCGGGAACAGTGACGTGTGGCGACGCTGCGGCAATTTCATGAGTCAGATAGGCCAGACGGACAACGTCAGGTTCTATTTCAACTTGCATGGCGCCAAACAACCTCTAGAGAAAGCCAACGATGGGTGTGGTCAGAGCTGCGGTGGCGCGGACTCCGTTGACATCCTCTACATGAACACGCATTCGGGCGTGAACAGCTCCGCGGCCTTTTGGGCTATGTGGGATCAAGGAAGCAACGCTGTCACGTCGAACATGCGGTTGGGCGACAACAGTCGACAGCTGATGGTGCTTGCAACCTTTTCCTGCTCGACCTTGCAAACCAGCGATGGAGCAGCAGCTGTGCTTGCCCGCTGGCTGGGCACTTTCTCTGGTGGCTTGGTGATGACCGTCGGCGCGCACAACCTCCTCTACTCAGGCAACGACCAATCGGCGACCGAATTTGCCAGTCGAATGCAGGATGGAGAGCCCATCTCCCAAGCCTGGCTGGAATCAACGTGGTACGCCGACAACGACAATGCCCCGAGCGCAATGGCCACTGGCGCCAACGCTAACGATTGTTGGAACCGAATGAAAGTCTCCTTACCGACTCTATTTGGCACGCCCGTGCTTCGCGATTCGCAAATCGGATTTGTTTGCTGGAGCAGCTGGAACTAAGGAGAGAGGCAATGCGCCATCAATTTACAACGGCAGCACTTGTATTCAACATTCTCCTGACGGCGGGTGTCGTACCTGCAAACGCCGAGGCCACCGCTCGGGCGGAGGAGAATGCCCGGCGCTCCCTTACCACTGCGCTCGGGGAGCGGACCCTTCCGATTCTTTCGAGGAGCAGCGTTCGTACGCCGGAGGCCGCCCTCTCGGTTTTGACCGACTCTATCAAGAAACTAGATCAATCCTTCTCCGTCGATCGAGCGACCAGAGAGGCTCAGCGCGGTCGCCTCCTTGTTTCGACAAACGATTGGAGATTGACTATCTTCGGCGACGGAAGTGCCGCTGAGTTCGTCAATCTCACCGCGTCGAGCAAGGCGCATGAGAACAGGCTTGAGCCGGGCCGCAAGATGTCGCCTGAAGCGTTACAAGCGGCAGGCCGGGACTTCATAGCTCGGTACTTGATGAATACGATCGTCCTGGGACCTGCAGAGAGACTGGAGCCTGAACTGACGTCGACGCGTCTGGAAGGCGGGGTGGCGGCGGACGGGACCTCCTCCTATTCAGCCGTCGTCGCGAACAGAATTGTGTTCACCAGGGAGATCGATGGAATACCAGTGGTAGGCGCAGGTTCGAAGGTAACTATTACCTTTCTAAACGATGGGAGTATCGAGTCGTTTCGCTATGACTGGCCGCAATACGTATCCACTGACCGAACGCAAGCTACCGTCGACATCTCCGAAGTTCTCAACAGGGTGAGCCGAACAGTTGGTTTGCGCGCTCAGACCCTGCAAAGGGACGGGGACCAATCGACCTTGCCACCTGAACAGTCCAGACGCGGCAAGACCACGCTGCAACGACTTGCGTGCGGTTATTATGACCCCGGCATAATGGCTCGTGACCCCGACGCACCGGTCCAGACTGGCTGCTACTATCACCTGGTTGAGACGCGCGGTGAAGGCGAGTTCGTCACCAAAGCTGCGCGGTCCGGGGCCGTCCCGGCGGGACAGCGCGTCGAAATCGACCCGCGATGGCCCGAGGCTGCGCGGATGTTAGGGCTCGACGGCTCCGCTGCGCCAGATGCCACGGTACGCCCGGTACCGCCGAGAGAGCGGCAGTAGAATCGCCAAGTGCCTACTAGCGTTGCTCGAAGGACGCATCCAAGCTCTCGCGTAAGAGACGTTCTACGCCATACACGTGTTCCAATAGCCGGATAACGGCTAGGACCGCTCTTGATTTTGCCTCACAGCGGACGCCGCACCGGCGTGACAGCCGCTTGCAATTTGCCAAATCCCGAATCATGCGGTGCAGCAAAGCACCTTGTTCACCGCGTTCGCGCGGGAGCAATGCCCATCGATGTCGGGTCTACAGCCCGAGCCGACGCAGCAATGCCTCCGGTTGCTGCCTGGGTGGCGTAAGCACGAACAGAGACCGGACTGCGGTCATGAGACGCGGCCGCACGACCCGTGAGCTTTGCTGACTCTTTCCTTCTGAAATTTCACTGGCTTTTGTCTCAGCGGAGATCCAGACTTGTGCAATTAACTTCTGTGATTTGTTGTTGGAGACATTGCAATGGTGAAGCCAGCTGTTTCCCGTGACGCTTTTCGTGGCCTTTTTGCTCTCTTCGCAGCGAAGGCTCACCACGACCACAAGCACGAGGGTGAAAACCATCTATTGAAGCTGTTCGCGTCGACCAAGGACATTCCTGATTTTTTGCTCGAGTTATGGTCAGACCGCACTCAGCGGCTCGGCTCTGAAACTGTCGGTGACATACTCAGGCCGCGCACCCGCCAGATCGTCGATGGCAGTGCACACTTTGACCATGCCAGCGACTTTCTCCATGCTCTGCTTAGAGACATGGATCGAAAAACGCACTGACTGTTTCGTCGCCTCCCTTGAAGCGAAAACTTGAATGTTCCTCTGCCGACAAGATCGCGCTCTTCATCAACGAGGCCAAGCTTTACGTGAGGGCGAAAACCTCGGTTCGACATCGCTTACAAGCGCCCGCTGAAGGAATTTAGCAGCCGCGGGACACTGTTGCGAGCATTCTACACCGTGATCTTCACGATCGGCAGCCAACTGGCGATGATCGCCACGAGCTGCGCCGACAGGCCCGCGTCTTCACCGACCTCGCTGAGCTGCAATCCAAGCTTTTCTTCGATCCGTCTCAGCACACCGTCCCGCCCGATCGCGGCGAGCCTGAGAAATTCCGGGGCAGGCGCGAACTGGCCGTTTCATTGTCTGCAGCACCCGACCGCAGGTCATTGCACGCTCGTTCGACGTTGGGGTCGTAGACAGACAAATGCGAACGTTTACGCTGCTCGCTTGCGCGACTCCTGGAGCGAGCCTAATCACCTAAGGGCCGAGCTCTTCCATACAAGGGACTTACGAGTTCCGAGGTTCTCCCGTAATCATAAACATTGTTGAATCGCGCCGCGCGAAAATTGGCTAGTGAGGCTTTCCAGTCTGGCGGGTATTCATGTTCGATACGGCGACCACCGCGCTTTTGCGCGCGATCCTTGACGAAGTTTGTGAGACCGTTTCACATTGCGAGATCGGCGCGCGTACCCACGTCGCCTCGCAGATTCTTGGGGCGGCGAGCAGAGGCGAGGTATCCCCCGAGGGGCTCAGGCGAGTCGGCCGGGATACCCTGCCCCATGCGCCTACGATGTGGCAGTGATCGGTTGAGGCCGGCGTGAGTTTCCAGGTGACGGTGCTGAAAATCCTCGTGAGCTATCCGGACGGCTTCGCCGTGATGGAGGATCTCAAGCGCAACATGGCGATCCTGGCGACCAGTGGCCGGGATTGGGCCGATTGGACTAGGCGGCTGGCCGCGCGCGTGTCGGACCTCGACATCTTCTCGCGGCGTCTCGTCGAGCGGCAAGCCGGAGACTGGAAGATCATCTTTAGAGGCCGAGCCGTGCTGGAATTCATGGAAGCTCGCTCGAAGGTCGGCAGGCCATTCGAGGCGCCTCGGCTCGATACGACCAATTCGCCCGTGCCTCCCTTGCCTCCAGGGGCGGAACGGGCGCAGCGCCGGCGCGAACGACGCGAGCGGCGTCGCGAAGGACGCGAACGAGCTCGAGCGAACGCCTCTTGAAGGAGCGGGGCACGACAGGTTTGCTTCCCTAGAGCAGATCGGTCCTATTGACTCGCATTGCGAATGGGCAAATCCTTCTGACAATGCGATTGCCATCTTAGTTTCAAACCTACTAACTTCGGCGCCCTCGGTTTTATCGGCGCCATCTGACCAAATTTATTCTGAACAGAAACGGAGGGGCCGATGCGCGCGCTCGCCTTGAGAACCGTCTCACTTCTCGCCCTCGCTGCCCTGGGTTCAATTTCCGGCACGCCTGCCGCGCGCGCGGAGGACGGAACTGACGAGCAATTTGGCAAGGTTCACTTCCAGACCTCTTGCAATGAGGTGGCGCAGCGCCGCTTTGACCGCGGGATGCGCTATCAGCACTCGTTCTGGTACCGACCCGCGAAGGAGATTTTTGAGGAGACATTGCAGGCTGATCCCGAATGCGCGATCGCCTATTGGGGAATTGCCCTGAGCCTGCTGTACAATCCGCATTTTCCCGCGCCGAAGGAAAACCTCACCGAGGGTCTCGCCGCGCTGCAAAAGGCCAAGGCACTTGGCGCCAAGAGCGAACGCGAACGCGACTATATCGACGCGCTGCTGGCCTTCTATTCGGGCGACGAAAGGACGACATTTGGCCAGCGCGCACAGGCTTATCTCAAAGCGACCGAAGTCGTGGCCGCACGCTATCCAGATGACGACGAGGCGCAGATTGCCTACGCCATTACGCTGAATGTCACGGCGTCACCAAACGACAAGACCTATTCCAATCAGCTCAAAGGCGCCGCCATCCTGGAGCCGATCTTCAAGCGCCAACCGCGGCACCCTGGCGTCGCGCACTACCTGATCCACCTCTACGACTATCCGGCGATCGCAGAGCAAGGCCTCGACGCTGCCAAGCGCTATTCTGAGATCGCGCCGGCGGCGCCGCACGCTTTGCATATGCCGTCGCACATTTTCACGCGCGTCGGCTACTGGAACGATTCCATTGATGCCAATAGCCGTTCAGCCAAGGCTGCCAAAGAGGGCAAGGACCCCAGCGAGCAGCTGCATGCCGACGACTATATGGTCTACGCCCTGCTCCAGCTTGTGCAGGATAGCCGAGCGCACGACGTCATTGCGGACATGGTTGCGACCACGGGCTACGCGCCGGCGGTCCGAGCGGGTCCCTACGCGATAGCGGCCAGCCAAGCTCGCTATATGGTCGAGCGCGGCGATTGGCAGGGCGCTGCCGCCCTGAAGCTCGAGCCGAGCAGGTTTGCCTATGTTGATGCGATCACCTATTTCGCCCGCGCCCTTGGCGCCGCGCGCTCCGGCAATGCAGACGCAGCCTCGGCGGACATTGCCAAGCTCGCGGAGCTGCGGGACAAGCTGCAGCAGGACAAGGACGCCTATTGGGGCGAGATTGTCGACATTCAGCGGCAGGTCGCCACAGCCTGGCAGCTCAACGCCCAGGGAAAACAGGCGGACGCGCTGGAAGCGATGCGCGTTGCCGCGGATGCCGAAGACAAGACTGAAAAGTCCATCGTTACGCCGGGACCGCTTGCGCCGGCACGCGAGCTTTACGGGACCATGCTGCTCGAACGCGGCATAGCAACGGAGGCCTTGGCCGCGTTCGAAAGCACCATGCGCAAGGAGCCGAACCGCTTTGGCGCGACGATCGGCGCCGCTCACGCTGCCGAGAAAGCGGGTGACGCCGTGAAAGCACGCCAATACTACGCCAAAGTCGTCGAGATGGCGCGCAATGGCGACTCCTCGCGGGAGGACCTCGTGGCCGCACGAAAGTTCTTGGCTCAGAATTAGCAAAAGTGCCGCGGCAGCTTCATGCGCCTTACAAGCAAATTCGTCGCGATCAGCGCTGCCATCGCACTGCTCTGCGCAGCCGCGGCGGTCTGGAAATTGCGATCCGGCGAACCGGCACGCGCAACAGCGGCATCCGGCGAGGTCCGCCCGGTGTGGACGGAAACCGACTGGCCTTTCGGCGCGGATCCCTGGGGGAAAGGAAAGGCGTTCCGCTGCAAGGCTGCCGATTGCGGCGGTGAGGTCCAGCTCTACGTCCGCGCCAAGCTCGGCTTTTGCAATTGCGCCACCGGCGTCGCCGACGATGGCGACCTCGAGCAAATGGGCGACCTGGCGCTGATTGGCAAGGCAACGCCGATCGGTTCCGGCCGCGAGATCATTGTCGGTCCGATGCGCGGCCGCAGCCGGGCCTATCGCGTCGAGGGTGATCGGAACGTGGCGCTGTCACTCGCCTACAATCAACGTTGTGACATGGTGGCCGCGACGGCTTTGGTTGGGCCGGGCGCTCCCGCGTCACTGGAGCCGGCGGTGCTTGCCTTCCTCAATAGCGACCGCATGTTGAAATGGGCTGAGATGGCGCTTGGCTTATAACACAGCAATTCGGCTCGCTCGCAGTGTTAGGATATCAGTTGTTATGGAAGAAGTGGGCCCTTAGATGACTTGGGCGCATGCTGAGTTACCGCTACGCGCAGGCAAGCGCGACGACGTCTGCAATGGCCTCAGAAACAGACATGCGAACCCTCGCTCCGCGAAAGGGCCGCTGGACTGCCTAACCGGATGGATGTGCCTTACACAGAGTAACCAAGTTCTTCTTCCTGCATGTAGACGCGACGTGCAGCGACCTTCGCGGACTTCACGCAAAGAAGGAAAAGGTCCTCTCGATTAGCCAAAACGCCGCAACTGTACCGATCGCGTAGGCGCAGACGACGTCGAGCCGGTTGACTGCCCGCTGAAACAGGGGAGGTCTCAGGCGAAGCGCCATTGCCGTGTGGAACAAGCCGCCCGCCGTCAGGATCGCGGCCACGAAAGCCAGCTGCCCAATCTCCACGCCGAGGTTAAAAAACAGCAGGGCAACGGGAATGGCATGTTGAGGTAAGCCCACCTCAGCCAAGGCTCCGGCGAAGCCAAAGCCGTGTAAAAGCCCAAAGCTGAAGGCAACCAGCCACGGCAGACGCGCGGTCAAAGTCGGCTTTCCGCGGCGTGCGTTCAGAATCTCGACAGACACCAGCATTATGCTCAGCGCTATGGTCGCCTCCGCGGGCGGCCCCGGCACGTTCACGAAACCCAGCGTCGCCGCAGCAAGCGTAATGCTATGTGCAATGGTGAATGCCGTCACGGTGACGGCGACGCGCCGCCAGTCGCGAACCAGGATCACCAGCGCCAGCACAAACAAAAGGTGATCGAAACCGAAAAGAATGTGTTCGACGCCCAGCCGCAGATAAGTAGCCGCCACTTCCCCCGAACCGGGCACGGCTTGAACAACGAACGATGTCCTGGTCGGAGAAAGCCGTTCGGTCTGAATGAACCGCCCCGGGTTTGCCGGAGGCTCCAACTCCTGAGAGGATGGAGCCATGACGAGCAGGACGACAAACAAGTTTTCACCCGAGGTCCGGACCCGAGCGGTTCGGATGGTTCTGGATCACGCCAGCGAGCACCCGTCACGCTGGGCGGCAGTGATGTCGATCGCGGCCAAGATCGGCTGCACGCCGCAGACGCAGGCAGCCTCGTCGTCTTGAGGACTTCGCCCGTATGGTCAGTATGGGGGCGACTTCTTCAAAGTGAACTAGAACCTGCGCATTCCATGCGATGCCGAAAGGTATCGGAATGTTCTGGGACCCACTGCTAAGCTGCACTATCGGTTCTTCGCCGCCGACATGCTCTCACGCCGCCCCATGATCGCGGCGCCCAATACCTACGCGCGCGCGACAGTCATCGGCGGCGAGACCGCGTCCGACGACCGGCAGGTAATCTGGGATGGCATTTCGATCGGCAACGCGATACAGACGAGTGCTTCGATATTGTCTGCGTTCATCGATGTGATATTTTTTGGAATTCGATCCTTTTGGGGATCGTATGATGCGGTCGCGTTCGCCAGTTTTGTGGGTCCGCTATGGGCGAAATTCGCAACTTCCGATCCGGGAACAACGGTGAACCCCCTTCACATGGTGTCGGGCCTCGTCGTCTGGCAGCGATCATCGTCGGTGACATCGCTTCCTACAGCCGCCTGATGCAGGCCGATGAAGAGGGCACGCACGTCCGCGTCAAGCGGATCGAGCGGGTTCTCATCCAGCCCAGCATCGTCGAGCACCATGGAAGTCTGGTGAAGACGACGGGCGATGGCTTCATCGCCATTTTCGACAGCCCGGTCGAGGCCGTGCGATGCAGCATCGTCATCCAGCAAAACCTCATCGGCCGCAACGCCTCGCTTCCGAAGGATACCCGGATCGAGTACCGGATTGGCGTCAATCTCGGCGACGTCATCGTTGAGTCGGACGATATCTATGGCGACGGCGTCAACATCGCCTCACGCATTGAAGGCATTGCGGAGCCTGGTCAGGTCTACATCTCGGGCGCGATCTACGAGCAGATCAAGCACAAGGTGGTGTGCGGTTACGAGTCGCTCGGGGATCGGAAGGTCAAGAACATCACCGATCCCGTGCGCGTCTATCGCGTGCTGCCGGATGCAGATGCAGTCTGCAAGACCAAGGGCCGGCGCGAGAATATCTTGATCTTCCTCCTGAGCCTCACGGTGCTGGTCATTGCCACCGGCGTGCTGTGGTACCTGCTGACGCAGGCGCCGGGCAAGGTGAGCGAGCAGGCCGCCCTGCCCGCCGCTTCTCCTAACTCTTCTCCAGCCGCATCGCCAAGCCCGCAGCCTCCGCCGCGCGAGGGCGCGGCGCAAAGGCCGCAGCCTTCTCCCTCCTCGGCTTCGTCGCCTCCCTCGCCCGCTCCGCTGCCAAGTCCATCGACAGTTCCCGTCCGCGAACCCGAGATGGTCGCCATTCGCGGCGGCAGCTTTGCAATGGGAAGCAACGACGACCCGACCGAGCGTCCTGTCCATCAGGTGACGGTCAAGCCGTTCTCGATCGGAAAATATCCGGTGACCGTGCAGGAATGGAACGAGTGCGCCGCTGCAAAGGCGTGCGGCTTCACGGCGATCGGCAAGGACGATGCGCCGGTCAGCAATGTGAGCTGGACCGACGCGCAGCAATATGCGGCCTATCTCGCTCAGGCGACGAAGAAGACTTATCGGCTTCCGAGCGAAGCCGAATGGGAATATGCCGCGCGGGGCGGAACGCAGACTAAATATTGGTGGGGCGACAAGCTGCAGCCGGGCATGGCCGGCTGCAAGGATTGCGGTGATCTCGCGGCCGAGCAGCCGGCGAAGGTCGGCAGCTTCAGGCCGAATCCGTTCGGGCTCCACGACATGGGCGGCGGTGTCGATCAGTGGGTCGAGGACTGCTGGCACAAGACCTATCAGGGCGCGCCCGGCGACGCCTCGGCATGGAGCAGCGGGGACTGCAGCGCTCATGTCCTGCGCTCGGGCTCCTGGAAGAACGATTCGAGATATGTGCGGCCGTCCAACCGCGACGGCTACGACACCAATGTTCGTTATCCGACGCACGGATTCCGCGTGGCGCTCAGCCCCTAAATGGTGGAGGTGGTTTGATGCAGATATTTCGTTGCGTCGCGCTGGCGGCGGCGCTCGCATTGCTCCCGGGGGCAGCCTTTTCACAAGGCAAGGCAGCGCCCAAGGACGCCAAGCTCTATTTCATCACCCCGCATGACGGGCAGAAGGTCCGCGGCGGATTCTGGGTGCGGTTCGGCTTGCGCAACATGGGAGTGACCCATGCCGGCGACGAGTACCAGAATGCCGGTCACCATCATTTGCTGATCGACGTCAACGACCCCGTCGATCCCAAGGAGCCGATCCTGCAGGACAAGTCGCATCTGCATTTCGGGGCGGGACAAACCGAAACGCTGCTCGAACTTCCGCCCGGGACGCACACGCTTCAGCTCGTGCTGGGCGATGCCAAGCACTATCCGTTCGAGCCGCCCATTGTGTCGGAGAAGATCACGATACGGGTCAGGCAGCCCGCGACAGCGAAGTAAATCGCAAGCAGGGTCTAAGGTGTCTTCACCGTTGCCGCCAACTGGCCGCCGCTGCTGCGATGCGTATAATTTTTGAGGAGATCAGCGACAGTACTGGCAATGAACCTGCACCTTGGTGCTTTTCGGCCTGGCAGTCACCCCATCATTGCGATATTGGCGTAGTTCGCTTTTGAGAGCTTTGAACCTTTTTCGCGATGCGAGCGTCTTATAATTGAAGCTTCCCTAAGCTTCACCCCACCAGAAAGCCCCGCTTCCCCCAGGCGGGGCTTTCGCTTTTGCGCGCCGCATCAACGCACCACGCTTTCCAAGCGGCACCGCGAGCAACCTTGGTTCGTTCTACGGCTTACTAGCCGCACCAACACCACTCCTGTTCTTGAAACGTCTTACCCAAATAACGGTCTGTCGCATGCGTCATTGTCATCGGCGGTGTACTCATCGTGAAAAGAGCGCCCTTGGCCAAGCGTCGCAGAAGCTGATCGACCTGGAGCATCCACGCTTTCCAGCGGACTTAGCGATTTAGATCCGAGACGCTCGCTGAAACCAGGCTTGGGCCGCACTAATGACAATCGGCCAACCGCCAATCTCTAGGTGCAAACCAACTCGTATATTCATTTGCCAATGTGAGCGAGTTCACACGCGCTCTGCGCGTCCGGGCCTATCCAACTTTGGGGGACAAAGGATAGATGAAACGACCACATCGACAACACCGTCGGAGGTATCATGCTTCACTATTCATCCGAGACAGCAGCGCTTCTTAGAGAACATTATGACCCGCACTCGACCGCAAAACCGAAGCACGTCAGGGTCACTCCGTCACCGGTTTTGGACAAACATGCCTACGCTAAGGCGTTGGCCGAAGGCTTGCGAGTCTCCACGAAGTTTGGACGCGTGGATGTGCTTGGACGCCGAGCGCTCCGGGAGCCCGTCAGCGGCGTCTATTCGTTGGCGCAATGGCAATCTGGATTCAAGCTCCAGAATGACCGCGGTACGTGCTGGGATTTTGCGGGTGCCGCGTCGTTGGAGGCAGCATATCGACGCAAGTATGGTCTGCTCATCGATGTGTCCGAAGAATACATCTTCCATATGGGCAAAGCGTTTGCTTTGAACTGAGACGGCGCGGGGCGGCAGCGCGTCCGGTAGAAAACAACTCCTCGCTGACCGGTTTCCAAGGCAGTGGCGATATCGCGAAGAAGATCTCAGAGAACGCCGCGCCTCCAGAGGACGCGGCGCCATACTTGCAAAACCAACAGACACTGTTGGACATTTTGCCCGTGCTGGGATTTGCCGGCGTGGAAGCAGTGGCGAGCCAAGAGGACTACGACGCCGTTGAATTTTGTGAACAACACATTCCGCTCCTGGCGCGGGTGAACGCTCGCTACAGAGCGGCGGGTTGGGGGTCTCTTGGCAACAACCCGAGCATCACCGCCCTGGAGAATACTATCCTCTCGGACCGCGAAGTAATTTGCGATGTCTTCCACAAGACCCCGAACATCGGAGGTCACGTGCTTTTGCTGATCGGCTTCGATCGCAATCGGCAGGTGTTCTTCGCTAAGAACCACTGGGGCGAAGGCAAATTCATCGAGATCGCCTACAACAACGATCCGAACTGGCAGATTAATTCGGGCTGGTACATCACGGACGTCGTCGATCCAACGTTTGTGCAGAGCGAGGCTTGTTGGCTTGGCAACTGGCATGCAAACGTGGGGAACTCCTCGTTTCGGCTTATCCTGCGGAGGTCTGAGGATTTTGCCAATCCGGGGACGCCGACGAAGCTTGGGACGGCGGCGGCTCGAATGCACACGGTTGAGATAACCATAAATGTAGAGCTTCAAGAGCGCGGCCGGATGATACGACGGCCTACCTGTGCCGGCAGGCTCAACGCCACCGAACCCAAGTTCAGCCAGATCGAGGGCCGCAACGAAGGCGTCGATCACGCGAACCGGATTGTCATCCAAAACCCAGTCATCCAGGCATTCCGGCAACAAAGTCGATTGCCCGCGATCAGCCCCTTGAACGAAGCGACTCATGCCCAGCCCCCGCCGATTCAGTGCGGGAATCATAGCAGACAAGGCGTTTTCACACAGCCAGGGTCAAAAGCTGGAGTCGATGCAGGTTTAGCTTGGTGTTCGGTTTACCTGCGACAGCGGACACCACGCCGGCTTAGGCTCTTCAGCTGAGGGCCGATTTTGTTGCAAAAAGGTCGGTTGAGACAAGTCACGAAGCATGTTTTTTGCTGCGAAGTGTGAATCGATGTTGGGCTTCGGGTTCCGCCCGGAGCAATACGTTCGGCGCTGGCATCAAGTCTGCAGTCGAGCGCGGTTGGCTCGATGTGCACGAATGTGGCACCTATGTGCGGCTCCTGACGCCGGGCAAGGATTTGCTGGCGAAGGCATGACCTCGTCCGCTTTTCGACGAGCCGATCGTGCTGCCAAACGGCGGCAAGTTGGTGACGCTGCTTGACGCCGGCGAGTACATCAGCGTTTTGCCGACGAAGGAGCATCAGGCGCCGGAGTGGCAGGCCGCGATGGACCGTTGATTTTGGTCGCGGAGGGTGGCAGCCGACCATGTTTGCCCGCATCGGTATCATGCGGGCGTTGAACGGGCACTAGAACCACACTGAGGCTGACGCAAGCTGGACAGGGTCAATGATCACGGCTGCCCCTGAGGGTCACCAACCTATCGCATGCTGCACAACGCGAAGCACCGTAGCTGTGCTTCGTGTATAGCGGCCATCGTTCCAGCGATAATCCACTGCATATGCCGCAATCGCAGCAAAGATGATTGTCAATCCGATCTTGCCCATATCCAACTGTGCTCGCCCGCGCTCCAAATGAACTTCGGGATCAAATTGCTACGCAAGAATGTCGTCTGACGAAAAATTTCGATGCGCGCGGAAGTCTATTTCTCACGGAAAAGCCGCAGCGTGGTTCCAGCCCCACTGCGGCATTCCCGGGCAACTGGAAATTGGTAGGTATTTAAATCGCGCCGGTGTTCTCACAGTAGAACACCCCGTTCCGAAAATGGACTCCGGACAACTACCGGATTCCGGTTTTGTACGCATTGTCGATATGGGGCTAACGTGGCATCGCATGGCTTCCAGCCCCCAATGCTCCCGGCAGCCGATCCAATTGCGGATTAGAGCGCCGGGAGTGCTAGGCCGGCCAGCGTGACCGGAGCCCTTAACCCCGCAGTTGAAGGCCGAAGTTTTCCGCCACACGCTTCACTGATGAAATGTATCTATCCAACGCACTCGCAATCTGTACCGCGCCGGCGGCTTCGCGCGACAGCGTGAGCAGAAGTTGCACCTCTGCATCGGTCCATTCTTTGGGTTTGTCGTTTCTCTTCATCCACGCGATGCTTGATGGATCATCGGATTGGTTTCAGATAGGAAGAAAGCCCGCCAGGTGCGTTATCTAGCGGGCTTCCGGTCGAAGGTCGCAGCGAGTTCACCATTGCGACCGGCGAATATGAACGCAACTAGGTTTACAGTTTGTGAGCTGCTGCCGGTTTGATGGACACCGAGATTGGGTGTTTCATGAAGCCGGAGGTGGTCATGCAGAGACGGAAGTTCAGTCGAGAGTTCAAGGTCGAGGCGGTCAAGCTTGTCAGGGAACGAGGGGTGTCGGTGGCGCAAGCCGGCCGCGACCTGGGGGTTCATGAGAACGTGCTGCGCAAATGGGTGAAGGAGTTCGGCTCCGATCCCGTTCAGGCCTTCCCCGGCCACGGGCAAATGAAGCCTGAGCAATTGGAGATCGAGCGGCTGCGGCGCGAGGTCACCAAGCTGAAGGCGGAGCGGGACATCCTAAAAAAGGCCGCTGCCTACTTCGCGAAGGAAGCGACATGAAGTTCGGCTTCATCGCGAAGCACCGGACCATCTGGCCGGTGGCATGGCTATGCGAAGCAATGGGCGTATCGCGGTCGGGCTTCCATGCCTGGCTGAACCGATCGCCCAGCGCCAGATCCCGAAGCGACGAGACGGTAGGCCAGAGGGTCAAGGCGAGCTTCGTTGCCAGCGACCGGACCTATGGCGCACGGCGCGTCTGGAGAGACCTTCTGGCAGACGGCGTCGACTGCGGCCTGCATCGAATCGAGCGGCTGATGCGCCTGCAGGCCTTGCGGGCGAGACCAAGGCGCCGGCGCCTGCCGAAGGACGAAGGCGACCGGCAGATAGCGAACGTGCCGGCGAACCTTCTGGATCGTCAGTTTGTGGCTGAGCGGCCGAACCAGAAGTGGATCGCCGACTTCACCTACATCTGGACCGCCGAGGGCTGGCTCTACGTGTCGGCCGTGATCGACCTGTTCTCGCGCCGTGTGGTCGGCTGGTCGATGAGCTCTAGTATGACAGCGCAATTGGTTGCCGATGCCCTGTTGATGGCAGTCTGGCGCCGCGGCAACCCGGATGCTTTGATGCATCATTCCGATCGCGGCAGCCAATACGTCAGCGAACAGTTCCAGCGCCTGATGGCCGACAGCGGGATCGTTTGCAGCATGAGCCGATCCGGCAATGTGTGGGACAACGCGGCGATGGAGAGCTTCTTCTCGTCGTTGAAGACCGAGCGCACCGAGCGCAAGACCTATCGCACCAGGAACGAGGCAAGAGCAGATGTGTTCGACTACATCGAGCGGTTCTATAACGCCGTCCGGCGTCATTCGACCATCGGCTATCTCAGCCCCGTTGAGTTCGAGCGTAAGGTGAGATTAGCTTAACCTGGTGTCCATCAAACCGGCAGCAGCTCATTGTTAGCGGCGGCTGCGTAGCTTGTTGCTTGGGATGGGGCCGTGGGGGACATACGCGGCCTTGTGCTCGGGGCGAGAGCCCGCCAGCTAGCCAGCCTCGGCGGCGCTCTCCCTCAGCATGGATGGTTCAGATTAATCACTAATGCGGTTTGTGATTTAGATCATATTTCCCTTGCCCGACGGCCCGGTATGATCGGCACCGGGGCCGGCTCCATATTTCACTTAGATCTTTCCACCCGGATTTTTGACCGCGCGGGGCCGCAGCAGGATCTCCCTGCTGTGGCCTTCGCTCGCCGGGCGCCGATGGAATTCCCAAAGATCGATCGCGACACGCTTCGCCTGATCAAAGGTTCAAAGAGATCAAGAGTCGCGGCACGCGCCGCGCAATTCTCCTGCTTCTTGAGCAGCTAGCCCACAAGGACGGCTGAGCCTCAAACGCCGACCGGAAGGGCCATTAGGCCGTTAGAGGCAGCCTGTGACTTGAAGCCGTCTATCTTCAATATGAACTCCGTAAAACTACAGTCTACAAACTGTCATTGCTGCGGCGCACCAATTATGCTTGCTTTTTAGGCACCCTCACCTTCATAAGATCAATTGGATCGGAGATCTCCTCCGGGACTGATCGACCAAGGACCATTCAACATGACCGATTTTTCCAACATTCAGCAGCATCTTACCGCTATTACAACGGCCCAGACCGATTTCGCGAAATCGTCGTTCGAGGCCAGCAAGGCCTATTTCGAGAAGCTTGCAGCCGTGAAGTCCCCCGACAAGTTCACCGAACTGACAACCGAATACGCCAAGTCTGCACAAGAGACGTTCTTCGCTGAAGCGACCAAGATCGGCGAGCTTTACAGGACTTTTGCACAGGAAGCCTTCAAGCCGATCACCTCAAGCTTTCTGCCCAAGTGACCGCATAGCTCGGGCACTCCGACGCATTGAAGAAGCAGCGATAAGCTGCATCAGGCCCCGGCGGCCACGACCGTGCTTGGATTACTAACGCAAGTAAGGATTTCGCGCCGTAGCATTTCGATTGTGACACGCTTTGTCCGCGAAATCTGTGCGCTGCAAGATGCCCGAAGGCCGTCAGCTCGAAACCATATGACAGGTCCCACGAAGCGATCCTGAAACAGACCGGCCCTAGCCTTCATCAGGTGGATAGGGGAGCTCACGTCATGTGGACAATCATCAACGCACTCTATGAAGAGTACTGCCAAGCTCGGCTTGACGAGATGCTGCGAATCGAAACTGCGAAATAGGCGCGAACTTCCGCGCCGGGATGGCTAAGCGCGAGTTGGCTCAGCCGCGATAGAGCAATTTGGAGGGTAACATGGCGGCATTGGCTACCCGTTTTTTTCCCAAGGCGTCGGTCGAGACGATTGCTGACTTCGAGGCGTTCTTATCGGTATCGCTATTCTGTTTTGGCGGCTTGCTCATGTCGGTGAGCATTATCGTTGCCGACAAGTACATGCCGGGCGAGTGGTTCTGACCACCGCATCGTCCTGATCAAGGCGAACCCGATGATGCGTGCGGTCGTGCTTGTCGCATTCTTGTTGATATCGGCTTCCTATGTTGCTGCCGCTCAGCAGGCTAGCGACGATCAATATGCCGACCTGCAGAAGAATTTTGCCGAGGCATACAATCGCAAAGATGTCGATGCCATGGCTGCAGCGTTCACCGACGACGCCATTAGGGTGACGCCGAGCGGTATGTTCGTAGGCCGAGAAGCGATCCGCCGTAATCTGCAGGATGTCGTCAACTTGGACCTGCACGACTACTCAGTAGAGCGCAACGTGTCGCGGTCTTTCGGCAACTTCGTGTTCAATGCTGGCGAGTGGCAGGCCAAGCTCGGCGACCAACTGCTTCACGGCTACTATACTGCAATCGTGGTCCGAGACGGTGGCGTGGCGAAGATCATGGAAGAGACCGTGACCGTTGCTGCTCCTGGGCAATGATGAAGCTTTGTCATGAGGTGACGATGGGCGTGCTGCGCTGGTTGGCATTGTTCTTCTCGCTGTGCTTAACCTGCGGCTTTGCTCACGCCGAACGCCGGGTCGCGCTCTTGATCGGCAACTCGGCCTATAAGAGCGTTCCCCCGCTGGCGAACCCGGTGAACGACGCCACTCTTGTCGGAGGCATGTTTACAAAGGCCGGCTTCGACGTGGTCGATACGAAGCTTGACCTCGGCGTTGCTGAGATGCGTAGGGCGCTCCGCGAGTTTGGCGCAAAGGCGCGAGATGCTGACGTGGCCGTGATCTACTACGCCGGTCACGGAATCGAGCTGGACGGCAACAATTACTTGGTTCCGACGGACGCGACGCTGGAGACGGATGCCGACGTCTTCGACGAGACCTTCCCATTGGACCGCGTGCTGTTCGCCATTGAACCTGCGAAGCAGCTTCGCTTGGTAATACTCGACGCGTGCCGAGACAATCCCTTTGTCAAGACGATGAAGCGTACGCTGACATCACGTTCCCTCGGCCGCGGTCTTGCCAAGATCGACCTGACCACACCGAACACCATGATCGCCTTCGCCGCCAAAGCGGGCTCGACCGCTTCGGACGGCGACTCCAAGAACAGTCCATTCTCGACTGCCCTGGTCGAGCGCTTGCCGACACCAGGGCTTGATCTGCGCAAAGCTTTTGGGTTCGTGCGCGACGACGTTCTCAAGAACACCGGCTATAAGCAGGAGCCCTACGTGTACGGCTCGCTGGGCGGTGACGACATTCCACTTGTACCCGCAGCAAAGCTGGGACCGGCAACTTCATCGACTTCGCTTGCCTTGATGTTGCGAGACTATCAATTGGCAGAACAGATCGGGACCAGAGAGATATGGACCGCTTTTCTGATTCAATATCCGGACGGTCTCTATGCCACCTTGGCGAAGGGCCATTTGGATTCGCTAACGTCGGAGGCTCAGCCCGCCAAGTCAGCTCCGTCAGTTGAGCTCTCGGCTCGTCCGAAATTCGGGCGTGAGGCTGTAGTTCGCGACATCAAAAAGGAACTGCAGCGCGTCGGTTGCTATGCCGGGGTGATCGACGAAGAATGGACGACAGCAAAACCATCGGCGGAAAAATTCCTGAAGGCTGCGAAGATTGCGAAAAACTACGAGGAACCCGGGCCCGACCTGTTGGACATTATTCAGAGCCAGGCGGGTCGAGTTTGCTTGCCGACGTGCTCGATCCGGGAGATTGAGTCGGGCGGTAAGTGCGTAGCAAAGACCTGCGGAGCGGGCATGACGCTTTCAAATGAGGGATCGTGCGAAGGCCGCGACAAGCCCGCAGCGACTGCCGGTGCTGTGGATAGAGAGTCTGCTGATGTTGGTAAGCAGCGGGCAGACAATCTCGGATTGGGTGATGCCACCAAGGAGTCCTACGCTGTCATGGGTCAAGGGACCATAAAGACGGGGCAAACTGCAACGTTCACGGCGCGAAACGGGCGGAAGATGACGTGCGTCGGCGGAAACAATACAGGCACTGTTGCGCGCCGGTGTTCCTGGAACGAACCTTGATTCTCATACGTGCCGCAAGTCAGGCGTTCGACCCGCCTTCTCGTCGACAAGCCGGTGCGTCGATTTTCAGTAATTCCACACGTCGCCTAGCACTTCCTCGCGCTTAGATGGGGGCAGCCCCGCTGAGACCAGTCGCAGTCGCGCCGCACAGGGCATCGCGTTTGTGACTATTAAGCAGCCTGGCTTCGACCGCCATCGATGACCGCGAACAGCGCGCGCCGATCAACTGGTGAGCTACTCGGCTGATCAGGCTTTTCAGCGGACCCTACAGGTGGCGTACACTTTTCCAGCAAGGTGTCCGACGTTGCCGCCTCTGCTTCTACATCAGCGACGGGAATTCTCACCTTCTGTTCCATAAATTCGAGTGCGGCCGCGCCCTTGGCCGTCAACCGCCAACCGAACGAATATCTTTGCACAAAGCCCAAGGAGAAGATGTCCAACGACGGGAGCGCAGCACCCAGCCGCTTGCTGTAGCTTGCCCAATCAGCGCCGCTGGTTGCTAAAAATGCCAGGTCGCGTTTGATCTCCGTAAGCGTCGCCAACCCATTAGGGTAACTAGCAAGTACCTTCAAAATGGACACCTGGAAATTCACGACCGCCACCCACCCGGTTATGCCGACCATTTTGTCAGCGGTGCGTGGCACAATGCAATGAATTTGAATGCGCACGTCCTACAAGACGGTTCACTGAGCTCCATTGGGCGCGGCACGAGCGATGCTGGATGGGTAGCCTCGGCATGATTGTGCAGTGCATCCTGGAAGGTGAAGACGAATTGACCCCCGTATTGCATGCGCATGGGGAGGTACTCGACTTCGACGCACTTCAGGTCATTAATGGTGACTGGCTTCTTCCCCCCGGCATACCGGCGCATCTTACGTTCTCCGTCCAGCGCCGCGTGACTCGTTCAATGGACGCAGCCCTGGGGAGCCGCGCAGCTGCGAACGTTGATGGTCGATATATTCCCGCACTACCTGCCGAACCTCCGCCATTCCGACCGACCGGTCCTCGCGCTGGGCCCTTGTCTCGACTCTCGCGCCAGCGCTCTCCAGTAATGACCGGCGCAGTTCGTAGACGGCCATCGCCGCTTCGTCTGAAAGCGCCCGCGCCTGCTCTCGCGCGGCACGGGCCTCGTCGACAAGCCGTCGACTATCACCATCAGCGTCTTCCGTTTTTTGCTGTGTCATTTGAAGCCCGAATCAACGACGCCCCATCATGCAATCGACGTCGATAGCGCGTCGCTAACTTAAATTACTGCGCGCACTCGAACACAGGTAAAAATTGCTGTGCCGACATGGGGCGAATTGGCCCGCTATGCTCCGTGAGCGGACCTGGTCTCCCTAGCGGCGTCTGTTCGCCACGGCGGCTAAAGGAAATGCAATCGTGGCAAGGGGGCGTTCGCATTCGAACAACGACTTCTGCTCTCCTCCCGACACCAGACCTACCGAAGCAGTGCGCCAACCAACGCGAAAGGCGACAGCCTGGCTTGAGGATTTTACTTCGCGCGCTTAAACACCAGTTCCAGCGTGACGCCGGCTGGCGTGCGTGGGTTTGTAAACATCAACTCGTCGTCGCTGATTGATGTCACGATCCGACGTTGATTTGGTGCTCCCGCCAAGTTGGGAAACGAGCTCGTCTCGATGTTGACGTGGATAGTTTTGGAGCCCTCCTCCACGGTGTACGTACCGGTATATGCAACCACGCCTGACGCGATAGCCATAGCTTCCTCAGGGGACGGGCGCGCAGAGTCACCTGATGCATATTTTGGAGCGTCAGAGCGGACTGTAATGAAGTGAAAGTGACCATCGGAGGTATAGGTGACTGCGCCTTTTGACTTTGGCCGCTCTACTGCACTGCCATCCTCGCGCGTGCCTTTGCTGGACTCGTAGATCCAAGTGCCGATCAGTTGCTCCTTGAGAGACTTTGTTTGGGAGAAACTGTCGGTCGGGAGCGCTGAGATTGAAATCAACGAAGCAACAAAAAGTCCAAGTGCAAAACGCCTGCTCATAAGACACCTCTGCTTTGGGATGCAGGCAAGCTTACACAGCAGTTGCAGTGCCAGCAACGGGTCATAGCCAACGTCAGCTTCGGGCCGATTTTGTTGTAAAAGTCGGTTGAGACAAGCCCTACAGTGGACGTTCATAAATTCCGGCCCCTTCTGACGAGGATAGACCACTCTTCTGGTGGGTGGACCGAGCCGTCTGCAACCTCGGAAAAGAAAAAGACCGCCAGAGCAGGCTCCTAACCGCTGATGTACCGCACGCCACGACACGAAGAATATGTCGGGGCGGAGGAACTTTGCCAGACGCGCTCTTGGACTGATAAGCTTTTGTTAGAAACCTTATCAGTTGAAGAACTGACTCCAGTTGCGACCAAGCTATCAGTTGGCAGACCTACTCCATTTGCCAACGACCTTATCGGTTAGCGGACCGGTTCCATCTGCGTAAGTTCTGGGTGAAAACTCTGGGCACCGCAGAAGGCCGCGTCGATTGAGCGGTGTGGGTTTTTAGTGGTCGGGGAGCTCGCCCTTGCAGTGTTCACCGCGCCAGACAGCTTGATTGATCGAAGGCCTTTTTACGTTGATCTTAGCGAGATCAGCGTCCGACAGCGACTGGAAAAGCACGAACGCGGCCATGCGGTGCGCCCCGTCGATCAGACTCATGCCGTCGGCCCGCTGCATGGTGACGGGTGCGCGTGGAAAGGTCCCGTTGTCGCGAATGTAAATCCAAGGCTGCGCCACCCTTTTCTTGGTACTCGCGTCAGCTTGGCCGGCGTTGAATTTGGTCACAATGTCCGAGACATCAGCCTTGGCCTTCGATGCCAGATCGTCAAGACCACAGCGAGTCGTCACCTTCTTCCATGTCACCTGCTTCCACCACGACAGCGGCTTTCCACCGAGAAGCCCGGCCCAACGATGGGCACCAAGCGGCTCCGGCGGCGGCCAACCGCAATCGGGTTCATTGGCGAAGTAAAGCAGCCATTGCTCGATGACATCGTCCGGCCATTCCGGAAGATCCTTCTTGATATCCGCCAGCGAAACCATGCGCCCTCCCCAGGGGTCAAAAATCACCCGTTGTCAGCTCACCCACCGAACCGCCTGCACCACCGTATATAGTGCAAGGCGCCCATGATCATCTCTCGATTGCGGCCTCGACGTGCCCGAAGGCGTAAGGCGGCGCCGGTTGGGCCACACCTTCAACGGACTCAAGCGCCAGCACCGACCCGGCCAACACTTCGAAAGCCGCGCCACCGTGGAGCCGGCGAAGCAGCTCGGAGACGACCATCACGCCTGCGGTCAAGCCAACAAACGGAGCGCCGACTGTCCGGGATGCGAGTTGCGTCAGCCCGCACGCGTCCGCGCCGGCTTCTCGCAGCGCCTCATAGGCCGGCAAGTTTTCGACGCTGTGCGTGGCCGGAGGCGTGTCGCCGCCCCAGATGTTCTCTGCCCTCTCGGAGCCCGGAAAGGTGTGGAGTGACAAACTGCGGAACGCTTCCGGCCCAGCCCCGAGACCGGCCTCGACCACGAGGCCGAAGCCCGGGTGTTCAAGCGCGGCCCGCGCGTTGGGATTATCGACACCGCACAAGGCGACGGCGGGGTCATCCGGCGTGCGCGTGGTCCACGGGCCGAACCGGTTTTCAACCACGGCCGTATCGAAGTCGCGCTCGTCAAGCCAGGCGGCGATCCTGCGCGCCTTGCGTTGCCCGACATCTTTGAGGAACGACAGCAGCGAGGTGCTGTCGTTGGAGGTAGCGAGGCGATCATCGTCTTGAAGGACAAGCTTGACGTCCTTGGTATCCGTGTACGGTAACGCCGCCAACGCCCAAGCATAGGCCTGCCCAAGATTGCCGAGCCCAATCAACCAGAGCCGCGAAGGCAGCCAGCTCAAGGCTGGTTCGGACGGGTCTTGGGCCAGCCAGTCCGAACCCGGATTCCAAAGAGACATACCAAGCGTGCGGTGCCCGGCCATCGCGTGATCCTTGGCATGGTAGGCGAAGGCTTCGGCCGCGCAGCACGCCGCCGCAAGCATCGGCGTCAGCGGTACCGCGGCCTCAACGATTGCCGCATCACCGGCGCGTGCCGGCACGACGCCACCACGCCACCCCGACCAGGCCAATCGCCACGCCGCCCGCTTCGAGACCGGAGCCGGCACCTTACCGATGACGGCAATCGGCCAGCCCCGCCTGGGGCGTCGGGCCACACGCCCGCCCAGTTCCTTGAGCGCCCGCGTGAGGCTTCCCGGCCGCGTCAGCCGCGTCACCGACTTGGCGTCCTTCGGCACGCCGACGACCGTCACGCCGGCGAGAAAGCTCCGGCGCGCCGCATTGACCAATGTCAACAACGCCACCTGCTCATCGCGCGAGGTCGCAATGTCCGGGCCCACCAGAATGGTGAGGCCGAAGCTCTGCAAGATCGCCATCGCCTCGCCGTGCGTCGCCGCGCGCCCAGAATCCATGAAATATTTTGCGCCGCGATGGAGTGTGGAAGAATCAAGCATGGGAGAGCCTCCTTAAGCCCAGAAGCCGCGATAAAAATACCCACGTGCGCGCCGACCGCCGCGGTTGTGCCAGACGTGATCGCCGACATATTCGTAGACGCCGAGCGCGGCGCGGCCGATCGGCCAGCGCGCGAACTCCGGCACGATGATTGCGATGTGGCCTTCGCGGGCGACCATCGGATTTTGCCGGTCGGAATCACTCTGAAATGCCGAACCCGGATGGGTATGTGCGTCGGCGACAACCGTCAGGTTCTTTTCGCGGCAGATCGACCACAGCTTCGAGAAAGCGTCGCCGTGCAGCACACACACGCCGCTCGCATAGGCGAGCGGATCGAGTTCGTCGTAAAAGACGGCTTCACGAACAACCTTGCGATCGCCATCATTGACGCCAAGGAGGAAGGCGCCGGCTTCGTGTCGTCTGCCACCGCGCCGTTCGAGCTCAGCAACGATTTTGCGCCAGAGCTTCGGCGCGCACCGCAGCCGGTGGCTAGGCGCTACGAACGCCCGAATAGTCGCTGTCAAAGAAAAGGCCATGAAGCTGCTCCAGGTAACAGATGATTCCGCGATCCGGCTGCCACAGGCGGCTCGGATGTTCGTTGCGCCAGTTGGGGTGCCCTTCGATCGACATGCGATCACATGGCAGATAGAGGCACTGGCCGTTCTTCCAATCCGGCCGAAAGACCGACGAGACGATCTTTGGCCCGGTCGGCCACCGCGCTCCCGGCAAGGGCCGGTTCGCCGCGTGATCCCACGGTTGCGCCGACGCCGGCGTTGCGCGATAGCCCGAACAATTGAAGCGAAACTCGAACTGCTCCGGCGCGCCGGGCAGCGGCGGCGCCGCGACCGCGAACATCGCGTACGGCCACTGGGTCGCGAGGTGGCGCCACCGGCCTTCGAGCTCGCCGCACCGAAACGCCGGTGCGGCGAGATCAAGTTCAAACAGGACCCGATCGGGAGGCAGGGGCGCGTTCATCGTTAGCCCTCGACCCGCTTTTCGGGCACGAAGTCGAAGCAGAGCGTGCACGGGTGGCCGTGAACCAGCTCGTGCAGCGGCGTGTCTGCCGCCGGCCGCTCCGTCGACTTGCAGATCTGCAGCACGTGCTCGGCGGCGTCCTTCGGGCTCACCTTGAAGGTGTGCGCCGCCCAGGCCTTGACGGCGCGAACCCGTGCGCCGGGCGCGAACTCGTGCTCCGCCGTGCGCTCCAGATAGTGCACAGTGGTCTTGATCCGCTTGCAGCGGCTGACGTGCACACGCGAACCATGGCGAAGACCGTGAACCACATGGCCGTGATCGCCGTGCAGTGGCTCTTCCGCCTCGTCGAGGAAGATGTGCATCTCGGCTTCGAGAACCACACCAGCCGCTTCGATCGCCTTACGGACGTCGCCGAGCGTCGCGGCCTCGATCACCTGCGCCTCGATAACGCCGGGACGCTCGTGAACCTGAATGAAGATGATGTTCTGTGTCATTGCTTTCCTTTCCGGGGTCCAATTGCCCCTCTCAAGGAAAGCGTCGCGGCGGCCAAAAAAGTGGAAGTGCCGTCAAGCCCCGGTGCAGATGAAGTAACTCGGGCAGTTCGGGCAGCGGCGCGCCTCGGGCACCGCGTGAAACGCGCCGCGCTCGATCCCCGTGATCGCCTCGGCGTATTCCGCGATGAGCTTGTCGTCGCTCTTGGGCAGAACCAGCATCACTTCGCCGGTGGCGAGGTAGAAGGCCTCGACCGTAATGCGCCGGCCGGGATACTGCTGCTGCGCGCCCTTCCGCAGAAGCGCGTAGATCCGTTTGCCGGACTCCGACTTTGTCTTCTTACCGGTGCGAATACGCTGGACCCGGACCGAGCCGTCCGCGCCGATCAAGACACGGTCCGGCGTGATGAGCACCTGGCGCCGGCCAACCGGTATCGACCAGTCATGCCGGTCATAGGTGGCCGTCTCCAGCGCGATCGCCTCGGCCATCCTGCGAACCATGCCGTCAGCATTATTGCGATGAAACTTCTCGAAGGCGTGGCCGACCGGGCCGTCTTCCGCCCACACTGCCGCGAGCTGCGCCAGCCCCTCGGCGACCGTCTTTGTCCTGCCCGCGGCGCGCTCCGCCTCCAGCCACCCCACGGTCTTATAGACGCAACGATGGAAACGCAGATAGGCAGACTCATCCCGCCCGCCACGCAAGCCATTTATATACTCGTTGCGGTAACGCGCGGGGCATTGCGTGTAGATTTCGAGTTCGCGCTCGGTATAGGCATCTTTTCCGACGAACGGCGTCAATTCACGTGGTGGCGTATACGTCCGGCCCGAGCCGGCAAATGTTGATGGCGCCACCAAGCCGTTCAAGAACCCCAGAAACTTCGAGGGGTTTGTGTTTCGCTTCTCGGTATATTTTTGCGCATGGCTGATGGACAGCACGTCGCGGGCGCGCGACATGGCGACGAAGAATAGGCACTCCTCTTCGGCGTCGCGCGCGCCCGGCTGCATGACAAGACGGATCAAGGCCGGCGGCGGCTCGATGCGGCCACCGCCGCGCGTGCTCGGCATATATCCCGTTGCGATCACCGGTAGATGGACGCCCCGAAACTCAAGGCCCTTGCTGCCGTGAATGGTCATGACTCGCACCGCGTCAAGATCGGAGGCTTCTGACGAGATGGCGCGGTACGCGGTGTCCTCGTTAAGCGCCTCGATCCGTCTTATCCGATCAAGGAAGCGCTTCCGATTGGTCTGCCCCATCGCACCATATTCACCGCAGACTTTCAGGAGCTGGTAAATCGCAATCAACTTCTGCTGCGCGATGGTGCTGTTGCCGGTTGCCAACTTTCGAAGATAGTCGCTTCGCTCAAACAACCATGTGCTCAGAAGCACCCAGGGCGACGCCCGCTGAAGGCCATCGAGCTCCGCGCCAAGACGCTTCAGTCCCGCCCGGCCCGTGGGCGTGAGCGCTTCGATTTCATCAGCACGCCTCAGCGCTTCGAAGTACGACTCTTTCTGCTCGCGCGACCATGCGATCAACGCCAGGATGTCGGGTTTCGGAACCGCGTAGTCGGGGAGTGCCGCAACGCGCAGAAGACCAAGCCCTCCGAGTTCCGCATCGACGCTCAAGAGCGAAAGCAGATCGCGCACTTCCGACCGCTCGAAAAGATCGCCAAGATAAAGCAGTGGCACGCCCAGTTGTTCGAGAATGCCGGTGATGCGGCCGAGCGTCAGGTGCGAGCGGGCAAGTATAGCCTGCTCACCATACGGAATACCCGCCGTGCGCAATTGCTCGATCCGGCGCTGAATGGCCTCGCCCTCCGCCGAAAGCGACGGCGTGGCCGTGACCGTGACCGGGTTTCCTACCCCGCGCGTCGGCGTCCAGGTGCCTCCCATCCGGCCACCGCTCATCGACGCGCTAAAGCGCGCGAATGCCTTCACAATCGGCGCATGGGAACGATAATTGTTGGCCAGCGCGTGGCGCTTCCCGCCAAATGTCTTTTCGAAGGTCGCGACATTGGACGGCTCAGCGCCGCGGAAACGATAGATCGATTGGCGCGGGTCGGCCACGACCCAGACATCGACGCCAGCCTTGGTGAGCGCCCGAAGGAGTTCGGCGCTGGCAAAGTTCACGTCCTGAAACTCATCAACGAGAATGTGCTTGAAACCGGCGACGTAGGCCTGCACCTCCGGGTGGTGCTGGATGAGATCGCAGGCCATCACGACCAGATCGCCAAAATCAACCGCATCAGCGCGCTTTAGCTCTTCCTCGTAGATGCGGTAGATCGCGGCCACTTCCAGCGCACGGTCTGCGTCTTCCCGCTCTTCCTCCGTCCGGGCGGCCTTCTTGAAGGCAATCGCCTCGGCTTCGTAATCCTCGACAGAGATTCTTTCATCCTTGCAGCGCGAGATAACCTTCAGAACCGGCACGAGCTCGTAGGCGGGCTCGTACAGGTTCTGAAAATGCTTCAGCGGCAGTTTCTCAAGATTAGCTTCGAGGAGCTCGAGCTGTCCCGTCTGGTCAAGCGTGCGCACGTTGACCGTGCGGCCAAAGCGCAGCGGCCATTTGGTCACGAGCTCCAGGCCGAATTGGTGAAACGTACCGACCCACATCTCAATCGAGGCGTCGGGATTCATGGTCGCGATACGCTCGCGCATTTCTTCCGACGCCTTGCGAGAGAAGGTGAGCGCCAGAAAAGACGCAGGTGTTGCGTGCTCGTCCAGTTGCCGTTGAATGCGGCGGACCAAGGTTCGCGTCTTGCCGGTACCCGGCCCGGCTTCCACGAGCAGCGGCCCACCATCCCACATCACCGCAGCTTGCTGACTGTCGTCGAGATCATGCACGATCGACGGTGCGATTTCAGGCGCGGGCCCGATAGGCGGCAAGAGTACGGCGCGAACCATCTGGTTCATCACAAGCGAAACCGGAAGCCCCAGTTCCTTGGCGACGCTCTCGGGCCGCCGGTTTCCGTCTATAAATTGCTTACGAAGCCAATCGCCCGGGCAGAGAAACTCGCCAGCAAAGATGTCGGCTTGCACCTCCTTCCGCTCAGTGGGCGAGTACCCTTCAACCTTGCCCGCGCCGCTATCGACGGGGTCGCCACCCAAGCTGTCGGGGCGCACCGTCACTTCGTTATGCGGATCATGATGCAGGTGGAAGTGCCCGATCTCATGCGCGATAACCACCCGCTCCAGTTCGGGCTCCAGATCTTTCTGAATCCTCACCAATCGAAAGGCGCGGTTCAACGCCCCCAGGGTGCCGGGCGCGAAGTCATGGGGTTCGACTTCGAGGTTATCCGCCGCGAGCGCGACAGCAAGAACTTTCTCGGCGTGGCGATCGCCCTTTGTTTCCACCAGCGCTTTCGCGTGGCAGGCACGAGCCTTCCTGCGAATATCGACCCAGGCATCCACTCTTAATCTCCCTCAAGCCAATAGCGCACGCGATCAGGCGACATGCGGCTGTTCGCAATAATCTCGTCGCAGGTCCGCCGTTTCAGCGTTGGAGCACCAGTTGACTTGGCATGACCCAAACGTGGGTTCGCCAAAGCAAGATCGAGCGCCCGATCGAAAGCACCAGCCGTGATAGCAAGCGCCTGGCAAACAGCATCCATGAGCCGCTTCCGGATCGGACGCAGCATCGCGCCGTCAAACAGATCGGCTAAAACGCCACGCGCGATATCCATCGCGCGCGCCATTTCAATCACGTCAACGTTGCGCGCCGCCGCGATATCGTGAAACGACGCCGCAACATCCGGCTGCGCGTCTTTCTGCTGTGCGGCGTAGATCGCATTGAGCGCGTTGCTATACGCGGTATTGAGAACGGACTCACTGATGTCCTCTGCTTCCTCAACACGCACTGCCGCTAGGTCGCGCGCGACGGCTGCGTGCGCCCGGATATCGTCGGCATATTTTGGGAAGCGCTCTGTCCATTCCAGAATTTGATCAACGCTCGGCTTTTCGCATGCCTCATGAAAAGCCATCAGCACCCGATCTCTCTCCTTATCTCGAACGTCTTTCATGAGCTCACCTTTTTATTTGTCAGTTCCTTGAACTCGGCGGAGTTCTGCAGGAGCTCGATCATCTCCGCAATCCACACCTCAGCCCATTTCGGCGAGATGCCTACCGCCTGCGCAATCGACAGTGTCCGTTTCGATCCATTCGGCACGTCTTCCATGAAGAGCCGGAAGGCAAGCCGCTTGCGATCGTCCGTGATATGCGACAGCACCCGCTCCACATCCAGTTGCTCATCCAACTGCCGCATCGCATCGAGCAAGGCCGGGTCCGGGTTGGACCTCGGCCCGGCCGAGATCGCATCGTCGCCGTGAAACCCGTCTTCCGCCGGCGGGTCGTGTGTGACCACGAGGTGCGAAACCTCGCGGGCCTTGTCCCGGTCCGTCGGCACGGCATCCGGGTCTTCGTTCTTCTTTACCTCGCGGAGCTTGGGCTCCAGCGGAATGCGGCTGTGCTTGTTAGCCAGGGCGATTGCATCGAGGCAGCGAAACTTCACGATACCGCCAAGGCCGCTGCGCATCGTTCTCCCGTCTTCGGAATCCTTGTCCAATAACGAGGTCCAGATACCGCCATGCACCAGAAGGATGATGTCCTCGCCCTTGTTAGGCTTGTTGGTGCCGATGTATCTGCGGGCCATCTTCATGATGACGTCTGACAGATGCTTCGCGATCGAGTTTAATACCCTGGGGTCGGCATCTGGGCCCAGGTCCTGCACTGCGCAAAGCAGGACTTCCGGTCGGTAAGTACCTAGTTTTCCTCGCGCCACGGCCGAGCGCCAGCCCTCAAGGTCCCAGGAGGCCGGGGGGGCGTCCTCGCTTTCGTCTGCCATTGGCGGTAGCCTCGCTGTTGAACGCTGTCTCTCAAGGAAAGCGCCGCAGCCCCCGAAAAAGTGGAAGTGCGAATATCACAACCGTGGAGCGATCCATTCATTTCCGCAACTCATAAGAAAACATAAGCAATTTCAATTTTTTATTTTGCGCCTCGCCCCGCTCGAATCGAACGTCGCGGCAATCCACACCCGCCTAGAGATTGGAGCGAGCGAGGAAAATCGAACTTCACTGGGTTATTTTCCCTCTTGGGGCTTTCTTGGGGATCAATCCAACTCAGCGTTGACCGAAAGGTCGGACTCAGCCAAAATGAACAAAACAGGAACAATTATTTCTGATGGCTGAACACGTCCACGAACCGCACGTCCCCTGCCCCAAGTGCGGGCACCAAATTCCGCTTACGGAGTCGATTGCGGCACCTTTGTTGGAAGCCGAGCGACGCGGCTTCCAAGCCAAACTTGCCGCGAAAGAAACGGAGTGCTCTCGCAAAGCTGACGAGTTGCGACAACAGCGAGATGAACTAGCCAAAGCAAGGGCTAACGTCGAAGAGCAGATCAAGCAACGGCTGGAGACCGAACGCAGGCAAGTCGTAGCTGCCGAAGCTAAAAAGGCACGGGACGCTGTGGCTTCAGATCTTCAGGCGCGGGCGAACGAAGTTGCGGAGCTGCAACAGACACTTGAGAGCAATAACATCAAGCTGGCGGAAGCTCAGCAGGCACAGGCCGAGCTCATGCGGAAGCAACGGGCACTTGATGACGAGAAGCGCGAGCTAGATCTGACGATTGAAAAGCGTGTGCAAGCGTCTCTCGAGACTGTCCAGACCAAAGCTCGCCAAGAGGCTGACGACGCGGCTCGGTTGCGAGTCGCCGAGAAGGATCAAACCATTGAGTCAATGGCACGCACTATCGAAGAGCTAAAGCGCAAGGCGGAGCAAGGGTCGCAGCAATCACAAGGCGAGGTCCTAGAACTTGAGCTCGAGGAACTTTTGCGCGGGCGCTTTCCGACAGACTCAATCGATCCAATCGGCAAAGGCGAGCTCGGTGCTGACGTGATGCAGCAGGTGAACGGAGCTATCGGCCAACCTGCCGGCATCATTCTTTGGGAAACAAAGCGCACCAAAGCCTGGAGTGATGGGTGGCTCGCCAAATTGCGGGACGACCAGCGGCGATCCGGTGCCGACGTGGCCCTAATTGTCTCTCAAGCCTTACCCAAGCATGTCGAGCAGTTTGACCTAGTCGACGGCGTTTGGGTCGCTCATCCTCGTTGCGCTCTTCCGGTCGCCGTGGCCCTCCGCCAGGGTCTACTTGACGTAAGTAGCTCACGACTGATTCAGCAGGGTCAGCAAACGAAAATGGAGCAAGTCTATCACTATCTGACCGGCACGAAGTTTAGGCAACGCGTGGATGCCGTTGTCGAAAAATTCAACGATATGCGGGACGACCTCGACAAGGAACGCAAATTCATGGGGCGTCAGTGGGCTAAGCGAGAAACGCAAATCCTATCCGTACTCGACTCTACAGTAGGCATGGTCGGCGATTTGCAAGCGATCGCCGGCAAGGCGATGCCTGAGATCCCAAGCCTAGACGTGCCAATGTTGGAGGATGCGACCGCCCCTCAACGGAAAGTTGGATGAGCTCGACACTGACGTAACGATCTAAGCTCTTCCCCTGCGGATTTCGATCAGCTCATCGATGAAAAGCCAGCCAGCTCCGACTGGCTAGCTTTTCTTAATTTCCTTATCAGTCTGCGATTGGCACGGTGTGCGACCGCCCCTGTCGCCTCTTGCTCGGTCGATCGAGCGGGATCGGCTGAGACTTTTGTCCCGAGATGAGAAGGAAACCTGACTGTTAACGCCAGATTTCACCTAGGCGGAACGTCAGTTCCTGCGCAGCAGGCCAGCCGGCTCGCGCAAAGACATCGAGACAGTCCATAAGATCGTCCAGGCGGGCACGGTCGGTGAAGACAGCGCGATAATCGGCCAGATAGAGCTCCACAATGCGCACGATTAGTTCTGCAGCCATATGTTCGTCGCTGTAACCACCTTGCTGGGCTGATCTCACGGCTTGGGCTATCTGCTCGAAGACTCCCGCCGGATCGATTTGGATAAACATCTCAAGCATCTGGATCAGGTGGTGCGCAATCGGCGCTACAATTGCGTTGGCCAAGCGGCTCACGATCGGCTTCGTTTCCTGATAAAAGCGAACCAGCTGCGGCGAGAGCTCTATCTGTTGCACATTGCCGTGATGGTTTCCCGTCGCGAAATGCAAACGCTGAGACACTTCGTTCAACAGTCCGAACATACTACTAACGACAGTCTGGTCTTCAGAGGGCCAGGTGTTAAAGGATCGCATGTCAAGGCGCGTAGCGCGCTCTTCGATTTGCTGAAAGGCGCGTTCGATCACGACCGTATAAAAGGCCAGTGTCCTGCGCCGTGGAAGGTTATCAGCGGCGGAGGCATCTTCAACATTGCCTCTCAGTAAAGAACTCGAATAGCGGGCGACAAGCGCTGTAAGATGGTCGGCGTCCCGCGGCATGGCGTCGATTTGGCTAGCGGCAAATTGATCCGCCTCGTCGCTTTTGCCATGGATGTGGATATCAAAAATGAGCGTTGCAGCATCCGCTCGGCACCTCGCCATACCGGGCTCGTCCTTGCCCGCATAGCGGCGTAAAACACCTTTGGCAGCTTTGATTACACGCGGAATGTCGAGATAGGCCAATCGAGCCACTGCTTCAATGGCGGCATTGACCACACCACGCGCACGATCTTTGGCGAGAGCATATTCCAGTTCCGACCACATCCAGTCCGCGTCAAGGACATGAAGCATCGGCAGGCTCTGGACAACATTAAGGCGCACTTCCGGCATGCGGTCTCGGGCGAGCTTGCGAAGCGCCGACATGACTTCGGGGTCTTGTTTTTTCGACGCCCGCGTAAAATCAAGCAGCCCGCGCGCGGCAGCTGTGCGCGCGGAAGGACCGCCCCAATGCGGGCTATCGTTGAAATTGTTGGCGTGCTCAGCGTTGAAGCGCGGATTCTTGCTGGTGGCGCTGAACAGCAGGATGTCCCGCAAGAGATCATGCACGGAAGCCGCGGCCAGTACCGGCGGCTTAGCTCGAGCCAGCCGCCCGGCGGCCTCGGCCAGATGGCCACATGCATGATCAATCAAGGTCTCCGAGACCTTGCGGGGTATTTTTGCGTTGAGCCGCTTGTAGAGCTTCGTCAGGACAGCAAGCTGCCGTCGAACCGACGCGAGCGAAAGATCCGTACTACCGTCCGGGGCCTTAAGCTCCTCCACGGCGCGCATCAACTCGCGAATAGTTGCGCTCTCGGGATCCTTGAGCGACACACCTTCAGATTCCAGATAAGCATCGGTGTCGAAATCTCGCGTCGAAGTTGTCATGCGCATGACCGGAGCATTGTTGGCCAACTCTCCAGCCTGCTCCAGCGTCTGCACGAAGGCCCGCATTACTTCCGTCGCGATCAGCGTCCGTGGGATGCAGCCGACGAGAATAGATTTATTTCCCTTTGTTGCCGGATCGTCGTCGGTCAGGGACAAGATCGAGGCTTCAATAGCGGCACGATCTTCCGGCGTCAGTGTTGGATAGGCCGCCGTAATGAACCCGCCCAATTGAAACCGGCTATCAAAACTGTGCATGACCGGCGTCGCGCAGGCCACAGGTAGCAGGGGCGCGGCGTAGAGATCAGGCCGTTTTGTGCCGACGACAAGCAAGCTGGTCCAAACCGCAGCCACAACGTGCGGTTCCTGTGCGATCGTTGCCACGATTTGCTGGATCGTTGCGGCGGCATCGGCTTGGTTGGCGACGCGACCGAGGAATTCTTCAAATTTGATCAGCAATGCAGGTGCGTCTTGAGATGACCGATAGCCGCCGTTATACCAGGAGTAACTCCAGTCGGTCTCAAAACTTGCGGTATAAGGACCAAGCGAAAACGATGCGCCGTGCACCTCGTCTCCGTTAGGTGCGCGGCGATTTTGTCGCTGAACGTACCCATACAGGCCTCTGACGACAGCACGGACACCCGTCTCTGGATCGTTGTCGAGTATAGCCGGAATCGCTTCCGACAACTGGTACCAGGCACCCTGATAATCCTGACGCCGGTTCGACGTCAGCGCCAGCAGGACGCTATTCCCCATCGGGGTTGTCTGATCCGACGTTTCAGAGAAGCCGTAGGCTGCGTCATAGATATCGACAGCCAACGATGGATCCGCTTTCGCGATCCCCTGGATCTCTTGCGCGACCCATCTTAATTCCTTGTATCCGTGCTCCTTGAGGTGCTCGGGCTCGATCGCCTCCCTCAGCAACACTGCCGAGGCCTGGGGGTCGGTTGCAATGGTTCGCCCGACGGCGATGAGCCCGTTGACGATCATCAACTCGCTTCGGGGCAGCCGTTGCCAGCCAAACCGCAGGAGATCGCGGCTGGCCTTGCCGATTGATGTCACTTGCTCTGGTGTGGCTGTCATAGTGCTTCGACCGCATTCGCAATGAGGGCCCGAACGGCCAGCATCAGCTTATCTTGTCCCATTGCCGCGAGCTTTTCAGCAAATTCCATCCAGGGACCGGCTGCGGACCCCACGAGGGGAACCCCGGAGCGCATGCGAACGAAAAGCGCGCCGACCATGTTGCGTGCAATGTTTTCCGCCGCTTCTTTTTCGGTACCACCGCCTTCAAGGTAATCAAACAGACGATCAAGATCGCTGAGCACGGCGGTTTGTTCGGTGGCGACCATGGGTGCCGCCAGTTGCGCAACACCGGGCAATGTCCCAGCCTGCTCGAGCGTCAGAGCCAATTGCCAGAATGGCCGGTGATCCGGACTTGCGTTCCAGGCGTCGGCCAAAGCGAGCGACAGGCTCGGGCTCAACATGAGCGATAGCTCGCGTCGTGCCTGCAACAAAGCCGTCAAACGATCCGGCTGACGCCCGCGCAGGAATACGAGACGCGCGACAGCGTAATCGAACAGAACGTGATGATTGAAGAGCAAAACGTCTTCGTTCGGCCTTCCGCTCTGGTCTTCAGCATGGAGAATGCCGTTCCGTTCCAGATCAACCAGAGCCTCGGCATCGACGTTCGAGCGGATATCGGTCCGAAAGGCACGAAGCTCTTGGGCATCGATCATTTTCTCCGCAATCGCGGTCAACGCGACTTCACGCGCATCATGCTTTCCGTCATCCCGGCGAATGCGGTGCTGCCAGTAGCTGTCGAGCAGCTCCGACTGGGTCGTGATATCGCTGAGATCCGATCGCGCCACACCAGCATGCAGCAAATCCGCGAGCAAATGCAGATTGAAGATATTTTGAAGGAGATCGCGAAGTTTTGGTGATGCCCGGCTGTGGAGGTCTTCAAGCGCCGGAAGCAACTGCGTGATCTGCAAGATCTCGCTCTCGGACAACCGCCCGACCAATACGTGGCGAACGCTCCGAAATTCGGGATCGGCATAGTCAGCCGCCGGCGGCCTTCCCCGATACAGGGCTGACCACTCCGTTCCTTGCCGCAAATCGTATTTTCGTACCGAAGCCACGACATTCCACCGGCTGTCGGGACGGCGCAACACATCCCCCACCACCTCGCGGAGAAGTTTCTGGGTTTCCGGTTTGCGCGCGGCATCGAGGGCATCAAGAACGAGCAAGCCTCGTTCGGACCCGGGCCAGTTGGCGAGGACCTCGGCAAGGCCGTGAACAATGCTCAACTCAGCCTGGAGCCCGGAAAATGTGTCGACATTCAGCAGATCGACAGGGACGAACACGACATCCCGGCCCGCTTCTCGTGCGTCCGACGCCAACCGATACATCAAGCCACTCTTACCGGCGCCAGGCTCACCGACGAGAAGGAGGGATTGCGTCTCGGCGGCGGCCTGAAAGGATGGCCAGGCTTCGCGCTCGATCGTCAACCGCGGATCGTCCGCAAGCAATCGGACATATCGAGGTGCTGATCCGAGTCGCATGGATGTCCAGTCAGCCAGGGCCGCGACATCGGGCCGAAAATCGGGCATCGCGGTCAACTGAAGACCGGCATCGGTCAGCAAACGCAAAAGCGTCGGCCTATCCGAGCCCGACCGATCGGCGCGCAACCGGGCTGTCAGCTTGACCAGCTCCGCGAGGGCAAGCCCGGCCTGTGACGGCTGCTTCAGAAAATTGGTGCGAAACTGATTATGAACGGTGGCGCGATCTCTCTGCCCGCTTTCCACGTCGAGCTGCTGGATCCATATGAGGCGTAAAAGCGCGTTCAACTGGTCAAGAGTCGGCGCGCGACCGTAAGCCGCTTTCCAGGACCGCTTCAGATTGGTCTCGACGGCCTTTGCGACCTCTCGTTCTGTCTTTGACCGTGCGACTTCTTTCAGCGACTGCACATCGGCAACGTCGCGGACGCGGCGAAGAAGTTCGGGCAGCGCAATCATCACCTTCGATGAACTGGCCCCTCGGGTCGCGAGCACAAGCCGGTCGCGCCGCGCATCTAGAGGCCGGGACCAGGCATGCTTGGCGTCTCGCACCGCGCAGGCCTGAAATTGCCGTACAAACTGATCGAGCGCCGCCGCGAAGCTCGAGCTCTTGGCCGAACTCAGACTGACGCTGCGCTTGGCTTGGACGAAGATGATCCCTTGATCGCTGGTCACCGCGTTGACATCGTCGACAGGCGCCTCCGTTTGACATGCCAACGACAACAGCCGCGTATCGGCGGGAAGATCGAAGGGCGGATCGGCGGTGCCGCCGAGCAACACCACATGTGCGTACCACGTCGCGACGAGCGTTTCGTAGTTGCTGCCGGTCGCCTCGGCCTTACCGCCGGACGAAACCGCCTTTTTGACGGTAAGCTTGCGCGCGGTAGCTTTTTTGCGGCGTATGGTGTGTTTCGGCATGGAATAAGGACCCCGTTTTCGGGGTGATCGGCATCCAATCGGGACCCCGGGATAAGGGTCCACAGTGGCTTCCATCGAGTCATGGAAGCCGAGGTTGGGATGCTGGTGGTGGAGACGATTGGTAAGATCCGTCGCGCCTACTTTGTTGATGGTCGTCCGATCAAGGCGATCTGCCGAGAACTTGGCGTATCGCGGAAGGTGGTTCGCAAGGTCATTCGTTCTCAAGCGACGGAGTTCCGGTACGAGCGCGAGACGCAGCCGCTCCCGAAGATGGGTGCCTGGAGTGCCGAGCTTGATCGGTTGCTGGCAGGGAATGAGAGCAAGGCGGCGCGGGAACGGCTGACACTGATCCGGCTATTCGAGGAGCTTCGCGGCCTGGGTTATGCCGGCGGCTATGATGCGGTTCGTCGATACGCCAGGCGCTGGAGCAAGGAACGCGGGCAATCGACCGCGGCCGCTTATGTCCCGCTGAGCTTTGACCCAGGCGAAGCCTACCAGTTCGACTGGAGCCACGAGGTGGTCCTGTTGAGCGGCACCACGGTAATGGTGAAGGCCGCCCATGTCCGGCTCTGTCACAGCCGCATGCTGTTCGTGCGGGCCTATCCGCGGGAGACGCAGGAGATGGTGTTCGACGCCCACGACCGGGCGTTCGCCTTGTTCAAAGGCACCTGCACCCGCGGCATCTACGACAACATGAAGACCGCCGTAGAGACGATCTTCGTCGGCAAAGGGCGTCTCTACAATCGTCGCTTCCTGCAGATGTGCAGCCACTATCTGGTCGATCCGGTCGCCTGCACGCCAGCGTCGGGCTGGGAGAAGGGGCAGGTCGAGAACCAGGTCGGGCTGGTCAGGGAACGCTTCTTCACGCCGCGGCTGCGGTTCAAAAACCTCGAGGAATTAAACGCTTGGCTGCTCGACAAATGCATCGCCTACGCCAAGGCTCATCGCCATCCGGAGCTAGTCGATCAGACGATCTGGGACGTGTTCGAAGCCGAACGCCCCAAACTCGTTCCCTATGCCGGCCGCTTCGACGGCTTCCATGCGGTGACGGCATCGGTCTCGAAGACCTGCCTGGTGCGCTTCGACAACAACAAATACTCGGTCGCAGCCAGCGCAGTCGGACGACCGGTCGAGGTTCAAGCCTATGCCGATCGCATCGTGATCCGTCAGGATGGACGCATCGTTGCCGAGCACCCGCGATCCTTTGGGCGCGGCGATACCGTTTACGACCCCTGGCATTATGTGCCGGTGCTCGCCCGCAAACCCGGCGCCTTGCGCAACGGTGCTCCCTTCAAAGACTGGGTGTTGCCGGCCGCGATCGAGCGGATCCGGCGCAAGCTTGCCAGCACCGACGATGGCAATCGGCAGATGGTCGATATCCTCAACGCGGTGCTGACTGACGGTCTGCCCGCGGTGGAAGCGGCCTGTGCCGAAGCGCTCAGTCACAGCGTCCATTCCGCCGATGTGGTGCTCAACATCCTGGCCCGTCAACGTGAACCCGCCCCACCGGCCAACATCATGACACCGGCCGCACTGACGCTCCGTCATGCACCGATCGCCGATTGTGCCCGCTACGACAACCTCCGGAGGACCATCTGATGGAACGAACCCAAATCTTCGACCTCATGGGCGAACTCAAGCTCTACGGCATGAAGGCTGCCTTCGACGAGATCATGGCAACTGCCGTCAAGCGCCAGCACGAACCTCAGCGCATTGTCGGCGATCTGCTCAACGCCGAGATCAACGAGAAGCAAGCCAGGTCGATCAAATATCAGCTCACCATTGCCAAGCTGCCGCTTGCCAAGGACATCGCCGACTTTCAGTTCGACGGCACGCCGATCAATCAGACTCTCGTCAATGATCTCGCTGGCGGCGGCTTCATCGCCCAGCAACGCAACGTCGTGCTGGTTGGCGGCACTGGCACCGGCAAAACCCACCTGGCCATTGCAATTGCAAGAAGCTGCATCCGATCCGGTGCCCGCGGCCGCTTCTTCAACGTCGTCGACCTCGTCAATCGCCTCGAGACCGAGACCCGCAACGGACGGCAAGGACGGCTCGCCGAGCATCTGACCCGGATGAACTTCATCGTGCTGGATGAACTCGGCTATTTGCCCTTCGCCCAGTCCGGTGGCCAGCTTCTGTTCCATCTCGTCAGCCGGCTCTATGAGCGCGCCTCCGTCATCGTGACCACCAATCTTGCGTTCGGCGAATGGCCGAGCGTGTTCGGCGATGCCAAAATGACCGCCGCGCTACTCGACCGATTGACCCATCACTGCGACATCGTCGAGACCGGCAACGACAGCTGGCGATTCAAAAGCCGCGACGATGTTCAAACAACCCGCGCTCGCGCCGTCTCCGCAACCCCGACCAGCTCCGACGACCCGAGCGCTACCAGCAGAGCACGCCGATCAAAGGGGTCCATTTTGGATGCCGATAGGGGGTCCCAGTCAAACGCCGATTGACAGAACGCACCTGCACACGATTTCATGGGCTGGCACCTGAGCTACAATCCGGCTGCGGAGAAAGACATGATGCAGACCATTGTCTCCGCGGTCAAAACAAAGAAGTTCGCCAAAGGCATCGAGCTCCGATGACTGCTTGTACAAGGACCTTGTTATGGGCCAGAAATCGGCACCTGCGGCATTCGAGCAGGTTTATGTCCTGGGTCTGGACGAAAAAGGACATCCGCGGGGCGCTCGATTCAGCGTCCTAAAGGACAGCATCGTCTCCGCGGCAATGGATCTAAATTGCCGCGTTCTGATTAGACAAACCGAAGCTGTGTCGAAGCTCGGAATGAAGTTGCCCGTGGGGCACGTCTTCGGCAAAGGCAAGGTAGTGACACTGTTTGTCCCGAACATCGGATGCAGACTTTACAAACAGATATTGGAAGCTCTGCAAGTTGCTGCCATCCAGGAGAGAACAGAGATCGAAGCCGCGATTTCACTCGTCATTCACTGAGTCTTGCAAGAGAGCTGATATTCTTCAACTTCGCTTCTAAAGCCGACCTGATATCTCGATCGAATTTTCAGCGGCCAAGGAAGCAAATTTGCTGAAAAACGTCGCGCCGAGAGGTGCAAACGAGTGCTAATACGGGGATCATTATTAGCAATAAGCGTTATGAGCGATGGCGATGGGTGAAGGCTGATTGCTCGCCGAAGCCAATCGATCAGGCGTCCTTGGCAATTCGCGCAGAGCGCCCGTAGCTGCGAGCGCCACGGCTTCAAGTCGGACCCCAGTGAGACGTTGCCCGCTCCAGGTAGACCACCGGGGCGGGCTTTCTCATGTTGTGGTCGGTGACCTCAACGCGCATCGCTGAACCGCGACCGCAGACATAAACGCCGGGCACAATCCGCTTTCCAGGCCGCCCGCCAGATCCCCTTAGGGACTTTTAATTCCGACCTGGGAATTCACGAACGAGCTTACCATCGACCAACCCGCCACCTTTTCCTTCTGCGTCGATTGCTCGCGCTTCGCGAGCTGTCATCCCTTTCTCCACCACAAGCGGGTTGTTGTCGTAAGATCCCCATTGCTTATGAAATGGCGCAACACCAGAGCGGCTGCAATCGGCGATAACATCGCGAACCCAATGCGGCTTCAACATACGAGCACCCGCACCGCTTTCTCCCCCAGATATCAGCCAATCTGGCAAGAGCCCGTTGGTCGGCAACCGCACGGGCCCAAGAGCAGGCTCGTAGGAAATGAAGCGAATAACCGCAGGTACTTTCTTTAGGCGCTTCCACCGAAAATCAAACCGTGTCTGATCTTCGGCTGTTGTTCCGAGCCACACGTTGGGATACCCATCGCGCCAATCGGACGGCAGCATTTTTTCTATATTCTCTGGTCTTTTCGTGAGTACCAGCCAATCTACTGCATTGCATTTGCGGATCAGCTCGAACAAGTCTTTGCGCCACAAAGCATCAACCTGATTGTCAAAGACGTCGGCGAGTGAAGCGCAAAATACCCGGGGTCGATGGCCATTCTCTTTTTTAAACGTGCGGGCTTGCACGTGCCACTGGATGGGCTTTTTCCAATTTTGCTCTGATGTTCGTTTGCGTTCGCCGTGTGCGCCCCATTGCACCTTTTTATAGCGGTGATCCATCATTGCTTCGGCGTAGCAATTATCACAACCGGGCGACACTTTTTGGCAGCCAATCCATGGATTGAACGTATGATCGCACCATTCTATTTTCGAATTTTCACCCATTAGGACTCTCCAAAAGTTCAGAGCATCGCTCTGCCCGAGACACCGGTCTCGGTGGGATCCTTTACAAGTTCGTTTTCCGCCATGAGCGCTGACTAAACGCACCACCGTCAGTGGCGGACGATGTCGTCTGAGAAGACATTTCAAGGGAACTCGGTGCAGGTATCGCTTCGCGGCGGGCCGTGCTGGAATATTCAATGGGCGACGGGAAACGCGGAGCTCGTTGGAAGCGTAGACGCCCTGGCGGCGATTGGAACGGCTAGACCGCTATCAATCAGTTTGGCGGCAATTGCCTCGAAGGTAATAGCGACGGGCTGTGGAATCCACAGCCCGTCGTCCGCGACTTGCCAATATCATGCAGTTGGGTGTGTCGATGCAGCGCTTGAAATCTTTGTGGCCATTTCTCTCATACGCTTTCCTACGGTGTAGTGACGCCGGGAGGGGCTTCTGTCCTCCCATGCACGCAATAGCTTCATTGCGACCAATTGATCCAAGAGCATGAGCACTTGATCATCAACGGTAACGAGATTTCCAAGCAAGTCAGATGCCCATGCATGGACCGGAGCATCATTGGCATTCATCTTTCTCATAGTTTTCTCCTCGGAGGATCCCGTTCGCGTCATGCGTCGGCGACCTCTGGGAAAGATTTACAAGTTTCGAAATTGCTCGATTACCAACCCCTTTTCCGCAAATGTTCGCCTAAGGCGACTAGCGGATAAATACCGGAATTTTCGCCTTGAAAACTCAGAAGCATTTGCAGAGGCGACGGAGCGGAACGCAGCCAAATGGTAGACCAGTTTGGCTAACCACGCATTGGTCGTTCGAAACCCCAGTTCAGAGCGGGAATGACCGACCAGCGCGCTGGATCAAAAAAAAAGGCGGGCTCGAAAGCCCGCTTTTTTCGACAACGTGCGCATCCGCCAACCTCGTAGCGGCTCTATACGACCGAGATACCGAAGTGGCCAATTAGGCCAAATACTTCTCTACAAAGTCGGTCACACTTCTGGTGTCGTCCCCTACGTCTATTCGACTCGAAGACCTCTCGAACTGGCACAGGCCATCTTTTTTCCCACGATACTCCAACAGTCCCATCGCATACATACCAAAGAGACGAGGAACGTAAGCAGCCACCTCATCAATGGTTTCTCCGTTGGCTTGCAAAAGCTCCGAGAAATCGTCGACAAGGGACGATATAGCTACTGGCGCTTCGATCCGCTCGATCTCGTCCGGTATTCCATGATCCTTCACACCAATGCTCTTTTCGAAATTCCGCGAGGGGCGCCACCGCCGCACTTTCCTTCCGCCGTACTTTTCGCCCCTCGCGATGTCGTGACCTTCGAGGCACCTCGTGATGAAGTGCATCCTTTGAGGTTTTGGTATCATCTCGAACTCGGGATCGTGAATTAGTAGACAGAGATCGAGAGTTCGGGCGATTTCAGCAATGATAGCGTCGAGCTTAACGTCCATTGAATTTCTCCTTGTTGGCCGCGACGTCGCGGCTGGACAAGGGTCGTTTACAAGTTCAAGTTAGCGCCTCTGTCCTCGCGCTAATCGCCCCGCCACTCAGTGAAACTTTAGAATTCGGATACCCGAGACCCAGCGAGGGCACGACGGCGGCTGTCATGCTGAGAGCCAGCAGCGGATTCTGCGCCGAACCACAATTGTCCGTCTGCTCTTTCGTCGAATAGGACCGGGGATACAGCTTCTGAGTGTCGCAGTATCGTCCCTCAAAGCGATGCGCTTGGCAGTCTTAAGAAGCTTTGCACCGCCGCCGCCCGCTACGGCGAGCTTGTCCAGGTGAAGGTGTTTCATCGCGTGGAAGAGGACAATCCGATCACCATGCCCGAGATCCGTCTTACCCTGCTTGAACTGCCGGAGAACTACGCCATCCGCGTCAACGACCGGCCGCCCTAACTCATCCTTTCGATCCCGCACCGACAGTCGATAGGTTTTGCATGGCGATTTCAGAATATACGCCGAGTGCGTGGGCAGCCGTCCCTGCTTGATCTTGCGGGTATGAGTAGCGTCCAAACCGTCGGCTATGGCGGCGTAGTGACCCGCCTGCACGAGCTTCCGGAGCCGCTTCTTCAACTCCTTATGCGACACCCCCCACACCAGAGCATGCAGGTGCCAGAACAAGCACTGCTTCCCATCGTACCGAACTCCGTGCTGCAAATTGACGTAATAGGCCGGTTCGATCATTCCAAAATAGGAGAACTCGCGCAGGCCATACCTGAGCCGGTTCTTGATGAATTCCAGGTCGGCTTCAGTTAGTCGGTCCTCCCGCGACCTAGCGCAGGTAATGTCCATGAGAGATACGAAATAGACATCCCGGGTGTGCGTGGTGCCACCCCCGCCGTCACAAAAGAAGCGCGATAATTCGTTGCTGACGGCTCGTCCCCAAATCCGACGAGAGAAGGAATTTACGGCCAGGAGATCGTGCCGAAAACTGCCTTTCGGCAGTTCGCGATCACCACGCGATAATGTGTGGCGTTTGCGAGACTTCTGAAACGCCAAACGCAGGGCCCACTGCTCTACCGCCTGCCAATACTCAATCTTCGCGTTTCGATAGAAAGTCATGTTCATCTCCAATCCGCTGCTGGAGATGCTTTACAAGTAGTCGCGTCACGCCATTTTGGCTGTAGGTAGCTCAAATTACCCAGTTGAGCGCTGTAGATCGTCTGTTGGTTGATTGGTGTGTTCAAGCAAGTAGCAAGCAAGCAGCAGTACCAGCAAGCAAGTAGTAGAGGCCGAACAAGAAATATTGTCCGGCTGCCCTGATGAGTAGCATTGCCCACTGGGCTACTACCGGCTTTCTCCACATCGAGCCGCAACACAGTTCGTCTGATAGCGCAACATTTCTGGGCCGAACCACGCGACCGCCATGAAGCCCCCTTCGCTTGCCCGGGGCAGCTGCATCTAAGCCATCGCAAGGTAGAGGTGGAACGCTCTATCTCTGACCGCCAAACAACTCCATGTTCATGGCTATGCGCTTCCGTGGTCTGCCGACCGTGTCGCGCCAATGCCAACTTGCCGCAGCCGCACAGTATATCAATATGATGTCTCCCTCGTTTTTGTGCGAGGAGCCGTCCATACCCTCAAAACAAAACCCCGCCGAGAAATCGGCGGGGTTTGTCCAAAGCCTGGGACTGCTTCGCTTTAAGCGAACAATGGTCTCAACTATTCCCAATCACCCCCATCGTCATCACGTCTCTTGTCTGTCCGCTTGGTTTTTGGTCTGGCGCCTTTTTTCTTGGCTACCAACTCGATGATCTTCTTTACCTCGATTGTCGGTGATTCATCGGGAGACATACGGACGTATCCGATGATCTTGATTCGAGTTTGGTCGGCAAACCGACCGAGCTTCTTGGTTAGTTTGGGCGAAAGGCCGACGGTGATTTGCTTGCCAAATCTGCTACCGGGCATGTTTTTCCCGGCTGGCTCGTCCCGATGCTGGTCGTCCTCATCTTCATCGTCCCGATTTTCGTTGGCTTCTTCGGGATCGTTCTTAGGTTGGTGCTCATCCTCGCTGTCTTCATCCTCGGCGGCCTCACCCTCACGGGATAGAGCAGCCAACCGCGCGAGCTTCTCGATTCCGCCGTGGTCGGGGATTGCCTTCGCAATATTCTCGACAGAAATTCCTTGTTTCACGATTAGGTACCACAACGCGCTTGCCCGCTTCGAAGCTTCCTTCTTGTCCGTAGATTGGGCGTCAAAAATGAAGATCAAAGCAGCGTAGAGGACGTCCTTCCCTCCCATCTTCTTGCGGTATCGAGATTCGATGATCTCGTTGGCCTTTACCAACGAAGCCGCCTCGGCGGCACGTTGCATGGATTGGTACAATGCTTTCCGTTGGCCTTTTTCGAACTCCTTGAATTCCTGTTTTGCGGATTCAAGTTTGGACAGCACTTCCTCGTATGAGAGCGTATTGATGGTTGATCTTTTCACAGAATCGGGGAGCGAGGTCATCGCAGTCTCCTTTGTGTTGCAGGAGCAGCGAATGATCTCCAGTTACGCGGACAAGAATACTCCCCCAAAAAAATCCACGTTGGCCCTATTTAATTGCTTTACCGGTTAGATGCTCTCTAACGATCTTCGAAACGTCTGGGAGAAACGCTTCGCGCGTGGCATCGGTCCACGTCTCGCCTTGCTCTTCCCAGCGTCTCTTGAAGTCAGCGAGGCTAGCTTCGATCTGATCTTCCACGACCTTCTCGATCAACGATGATGCCATTTCAGCAGATACGCCAGATTTCTCGCGGCGGCGCTGCGCCAGAAATTCCAGAAAATTGGTATCTTCCTTATATCCGGCCATAGGGTTGAAACGAGGGTCCTCGGCTTTGCCGACCAACTTCCGAAGATAGCTCAACTTCATTCCGTACTTGGACTTGAACGGCTCTCTCTTTTTTAGGAGTTCGGCAACTTTCTCATCAGTCGTTGCCGATGGATCGATTCGCTTCAGCTCCCGAACGTCCATCATTAGCTCAAAAAGAGCGCCGTCATCCCATTTTTCGCGGGCCCCGCTTTTCTTGAAAGTCACTTCAATAGTAGCCTCCAACAAGATGCGCCAATGCCATGGGTTAATCGGATCCAGCGCACAAAAAGCAAAAACGTCGCGCAGAAGACGATCCGCCGGATCGAGGGCATCTAGAGTTAAAGCGTGCTTAGTGATGCCTGCATTCACAATAGTATCAGCAATGCCTCGGTTGTTCGTTGAACCCTCCTCCCGAACAGCAACCTCGGCAACCTCGATCACTCTCTTGCGAACGCTTACCAAGCGCCGCACTTCATCGGCAAAATTGCTTTCAAAGCTCTTTCTCCGATCGGCGGTGCTGGCCATCTTGGACATTTTCCCCACCCTATTATTGTCCGCGCATTTGCTGCCTCTTGTATAGCAAGAGGATCGATTTTGACATCGAAAAGTGCTATTATGAAAGCTGTCACTAACCACCAAGACGTTTCTGCCGATGATCCGTTGCGATTGGCCGTGGCCGCAAAAATTGCCTTTCCAGATGGCTCAATGACGGCGTCCGGGCTGCGCAGAGAGGCTGCGCGCGGTCGGTTGAACATCGAGCGCATCGCGGGAAAGGACTTCACCACACTCGATGATATCAAGCGAATGAGAGAACTATGCCGCGTCCAAGCAAAGGAGCCCGACTGTACAAACGAAAAGCGCGATACAGCGGCAGAAAACTCGTTCACCAGGCCGTCTGGATCATCAAGGACGGAGATCGCCATATCGGCACAGGATGCGTTGCGGGCCCGTCTGAAACAAAGCCGCCTGCAGAAGCAGAGCAAGCCCTAGCGAACTACATCGCTCAAAAGTACCAACCCGAACGCCGCCGACAGGACATCGAGGATATCGATTGCGCTGACGTGCTGTCGATTTACCTGACTGATATCGGTGAGCCCGGCGAGCAATTCGAAATCGAGGCCAGAATCGAACGGCTCAACGAGTTCTGGGGCGGCAAGAAATTATTGGCGGTCAATGCTCAGACTTGCGCAGCCTACGTCAAACGTCGTGGCAACCGCGGCGGCGCGCGCCGCGACCTTGAGACATTTCGCGCCGCAATCAACCATCATGCGAAGGAAGGATTTCACCGGGGGGTAGTGCGCGTGTCACTTCCGCCAAAGGGTGAGGCCCGCGACCGGTGGCTTACCCGAAAGGAGGCAGCAGCGCTAATTTGGCACTGTTGGCGCTATCGGGAGAAGCAAACCATCCATTCCGGAAGTTCAAAGGGTGACCCGATAGGCACAAACCGCCGGCCTTTGAGACACATTGCCAGATTCATTTTGATCGGTCTTTACACTGGCACCCGGGCTGGCGCGATTGCCGCAGCGTCGCCCTATGCGGAGCCCGGCCGATCTCATGTCGATCTTGAGCACGGCATCTTCTATCGTAAGCCTATCGGCAAGAGGGCCACCAAAAAACGGCAAACGCCGGCCCCCATACCGCCCCGGCTGCTGGCTCACCTTCGCCGTTGGACGGACCGCAAGTTGATCGCCAACTGCTTTGTCGAGTTCAACGGCAAGCCGGTGGCATCGGTCAAGAAGGGGTTTAAATCGGCTGTGGGGCTCGCCCATCTTCCTGGCAGGGTGACCCCGCACACCTTACGCCACACCGCTGCGACCTGGCTGATGCAGCGCGGCGTGCCGATCTGGGAGGCGGCCGGGTTCCTGGGCATGTCGCCCGAGGTCCTGCAGGACACCTATGGCCATCATCATCCGGACCACCTGCACGGGGCGGCAACCGCAATTGGCCAAAAGGGCCGGTACGTTTCGGTGGCCGAAACGGTGGTCAACTTGACCGAGGATCGAAATCAGAAGAAAAAGCCTAATGATTTCTGGTCGGAGTGGCAGGATTCGAACCTGCGACCCCTGCGTCCCGAACGCAGTGCTCTACCGGGCTGAGCCACACTCCGACAAGAGGCCGGCTTATAGCGTCGGGTTTGGCGCACCGCAAGCGGCCGAGCTGAGGAATTTTATCCCTGTGAAAACGGGTCTTGAAACGCTGATTTTACCGGCAGGCCACGCCGGCGCCGAGGCTGCGGCCCGCACGCTGGCCGCCGGAGGGCTGGTCGCGTTTCCGACCGAGACCGTCTACGGGCTCGGGGCGGATGCGGCCAATGCCGCCGCGATCGCCCATCTCTACGCCGCCAAGGGGCGGCCGGCCTTCAATCCGCTGATCGCCCATGTCCCGGACATTGCGGCCGCGCGCCGGATCGGCCGGTTCGACGCCCGCGCGTTGAGGCTCGCGGAAGCGTTCTGGCCGGGGCCGCTGACGCTGGTGGTGCCGAAAACGGACAACTGCCCGGTGGCGGATCTCGCCACCGCCGGCCTTGATACGGTCGCGATCCGCATTCCCGCCCACGCGGTGGCACAGGCGATCCTGCGCGCCTTCGGCGGGGCCGTGGTGGCGCCGTCCGCCAATATCTCCGGCCACGTCTCACCGACGCTGGCGGCCCATGTCGAGAGCGACCTGGCGGGCCGGATCGACCTGATCGTGGACGGCGGGCCTGTTACGGTCGGCGTCGAATCGACCATCGTCGGCTGCCTCGACGCGCCCATGCTGCTCCGGCCCGGCGGGTTGTCGCGCGAGCGGATCGAGGCGGTGCTGGGCGCGCCCCTGGCGCGACCGCCGGCGGAGACCGAGAATGACGACAGCCAGCCGCTGGCGCCGGGCATGCTGGCCTCGCATTACGCGCCGCGCGCCCAGGTGCGGCTTGGCGCGCAGGACGTCGCGCCTGATGAAGCGCTGCTGGCGTTCGGACCGGCGCGCCTTCCCGGCGTCGAGGGCGCCGTCGCCGTCATGAATTTGTCGCCCACTGCCGATCTCGATGAAGCCGCCGCCAATCTGTTCGGCTATCTTCGCAGCCTCGATGCGAGAGGGCCGCGGGCGATCGCGGTGATGGCGATCCCCGAGCAAGGACTTGGCGAAGCGATCAACGACCGGCTGCGCCGGGCTGCGGTCATGCGATAAGAAGCTTGAGAAGAGACACGAAAATGAACATCAATCAATCCGCCACGCCTCCCCTTGCGCCCGAGCTGCTCGACCAATTCCGCAAGATCGTCGGCGAGCGCCACGCGATCACCGATGCAGCCGATATCGAGCCTTACGTCACCGAGGAGCGCAATCTGTTCCACGGCTGCTCGCCGCTGGTGCTGCGTCCGGGCTCGACCGCTGAGGTCTCCGAAATCTGCAAGCTCGCCTCCGCACACAGAATCGCGCTGGTGCCGCAGGGCGGCAACACCGGGCTGGTCGGCGGGCAGACCCCGCACAATGGCGAGGTGGTGGTGTCGCTGCGCAGGCTCGACAAGATCCGCGAGGTCGACTCGGCGTCCAACACCATGACGTGTGAGGCCGGCGTGGTGCTGCAGATCGCGCAAGCGAAGGCATCCGACGTCGACCGGCTGTTTCCGCTGTCGCTGGGCGCGGAAGGGAGCTGCACCATCGGCGGCAATCTCTCCACCAATGCCGGCGGCACCGCCGCGCTCGCCTATGGCGTCGCGCGCGAGATGGCGCTGGGGCTGGAAGTGGTGCTCGCCGACGGGCGCGTGCTCAACACGCTCTCGAAGCTGAAGAAGGACAACACTGGCTACAATCTGCACAATCTCTTCATCGGCGCCGAAGGCACGCTCGGCATCATCACGGCGGCGACCCTGAAACTGTTTCCGAAGCCGCGGGCGATCGAGACGGCCTATGTCGGGCTGAAATCGCCGGAGGCGGCGCTCAAGCTGCTGGCGATCGCGCAAAGCGAGGCCGCCAATACGCTGACGAGTTTTGAGCTATTGGCCGAGATGGCGGTGGATTTCTCGGTCCGGCACGGCATCGATGTGCGCGATCCTCTCGGCGAGAAGCATCCCTGGTACGTGCTGATGGAGCTGTCTTCCCCTGGCGACGATGCCCGCACGCCGCTGGAGACGATCCTGGCCCGCGCCATGGAAGAGGAGATCGTCGACGATGCCGTGATCGCGGCCAACCTCACCCAACGCAACAATTTCTGGAAGCTGCGCGAGGAGATGTCGGCGGCGCAGAAGCCCGAGGGCGGCTCGATCAAGCACGACATCTCGGTGCCGATCGCCGCGGTGCCCGCGTTCATCGACGAAGCCAACGCCGCGGTGGTGAAGCTGATCCCGGGCGCGCGGCCGGTGCCGTTCGGCCATCTCGGCGACGGCAATCTGCATTACAATGTCAGCCAGCCGATCGGGGCCAACACCGCCGATTATCTGGCGCGCTGGCACGATGTGAACGCGGTGGTGTTCGAGATCGTGCTTCGCATGGGCGGCTCGATCTCCGCCGAGCACGGCATCGGCGTGCTCAAGCGCGACGAACTGCCCGAGGTCAAGGACAAGACCGCGATCGAGCTGATGCGCGCGATCAAGGCGATGCTCGATCCGCACGGCATCATGAATCCGGGCAAGGTGCTGTGAGCGCGTCGGTCTCGCCTGCTCCGCTCGCAATCGACGCCATCACCGACGCCGATGTCGAGAAGGTCGTCGCGCTGTGGCAGCGCTGCGGCTTGACGCGTCCGTGGAACGATCCGCATGCCGACATCGCCCTGGCGCGCCGGCGCGACAATTCCACCGTGCTGATCGGCCGCGACGCCGGCGCCATCGTGGCGACCGTGATGGTCGGCCATGACGGCCACCGCGGCTGGGTCTATTACGTCGCGGTCGACCCGGACGGCCGCAAGCGCGGCCATGGCCGCGTCATGATGGCGGCGGCCGAGGACTGGCTGCGCGCCGCCGGAATTTCGAAGCTGCAGCTCCTGGTCCGCCGCGAGAATGCGCAGGCCAATGCGTTCTACCAGTCGCTGGGGTTCGAGGAATCCACCTCGGTGATGTTCCAGAAGTGGCTCGACGGCCGCGAAACCACGCCCAGCAGCTGAGATCAAGCATGACCATTTCCGACCGCGTCCGCATCAAGGACGTCCGCGTGCTCTCGGACGGCTGGACCACGCTGAAGACCACCACGTTCGAGTACCGGCGCGCGAGCGGCGAGTGGCAGACGCAGCACCGCGAGACCTATGAACGCGACAACGCCGCCGCCGTGCTGCCGTATAATCGCGCACGGCGTACCGTGATCCTGGTGAAGCAATTCCGCCTGCCAGCCTTCATCCGCGGTTACGACGATCTGCTGATCGAAGCGGCGGCAGGCGTGCTCGACGACGCCTCGCCGGAGGTGCGAATCCGTGCCGAGGCCGAGGAGGAGACCGGCTATCGCCTGCACCACGTCCACAAGGTGTTCGAGGCGTTCATGAGCCCGGGCGCCATCACCGAGAAGCTGCATTTCTTCGTCGCCGAATACGAACCTTCGATGCGCGTCAGCGACGGCGGCGGCCTGGAACACGAGGGCGAGGACATCGAGGTCCTGGAGCTCTCGATCGACGAAGCGCTGGCGATGATCGCGGACGGGAGGATCATCGACGCCAAGGCGATCATGCTGCTGCAATATGTGGCGCTGCACGTGTTTCGGGAGCCGCCACCGCATCCGCAATTCTGACCTGCGCGGCGACGGGGCCTGTTGAGCTCATGGCCGACTATCTCTAGTCTGTCGCCAACCAAGAACCAGGAGACGCGCCCATGTCCACGCCGCGCGACGACGAATTCGGCTTTGCGCCCGACTACGATGCCCCCGTCCCCTACATGCAGCGCACCCGCGATTATTACGCGGCGATCGGCTACACCACGGCGTATCGCTGGGCGCATTACACCGAGGCGCCGTTCCAGCCGCTGAAGAAGCCACTGGCAAAGTCGCGCGTGACCATCATCACGACCGCCGCGCCGTACGATCCCGGCAAGGGCGACCAGGGGCCGGGCGCCGCGTATAATGGTGGCGCGAAGTTCTACCAGGTCTATGACGGCGACACCTCGAAACAGCACGATCTGCGCATCTCGCATATCGGCTACGACCGCAAGCACACCTCGGCGACCGACAACGGCACCTGGTTTCCGCTGCCGCAACTCCTGAAGGCGTCCGCCGCCGGCCGCATCGGCGAGGTCGCGCCACGCTTCTTCGGCGCGCCGACCAACCGCAGCCATCGCGTCACGCTGGACACCGACGCGCCGGACATTCTTGCGCGGGCCGTCGCGGACAAGGTCGACGTCGCGGTGCTGGTGCCGAACTGCCCGGTCTGCCACCAGACCACCGCGCTGGTGGCGCGGCATCTCGAGCGGAACGGCATCCCGACCGTGATCATGGGCTGCGCCAAGGACATCATCGAACACGCCGCCGTGCCGCGTTTCCTGTTCTCGGACTTCCCGCTCGGCAATTCCGCCGGCAAGCCGCACGACGTCGCCTCGCAGGCGCAGACGCTCGAACTGGCGCTCGAGCTGCTCGAGAGCGCGAGCGGCCCGCAGACCACGATGCAATCGCCGCAGCGCTGGAGCGAGGACGCGTCCTGGAAGCTCGATTACAACAATGTCGCGCAGCTTTCGCCGGAAGAGCTGGCACGCCGCCGCGCCGAATTCGACAAGCAAAAGGAGATCGCGCGCGGCAACCGCGCCGCCTGACGTCCTCCGATAAAGTAATCAAAAGGGGAGAGCGACGTGACGCGACCGTTCGAGGGCGTGAAGATCCTGGATTTCACGCAAGTGCTGGCCGGCCCCTATGCGAGCTATCAGCTCGCACTGCTGGGGGCCGACGTCGTCAAGGTCGAGCGGCGCGAGGGCGAGGACATGCGCCGCACGCCGCTCAGCCGCGAATGGGCCGATCGCGGCCTCGCGCCGGCGTTTCAGGCCGTCAACGGCAACAAGCGCAGCCTGACGCTCGATCTGCAGAAGCCTGAGGCGATCGCGATCGTGAAGAAGCTCGCAGCGACCGTCGACGTCGTCATGGAGAATTTCCGCCCGGGCGTGATGGACAAGCTCGGCATCGGCTATGAAGCGCTATCCGCAATCAATCCAAAACTGATCTATTGCGCGGTCTCGGGTTTCGGCCAGACCGGCCCGGATCGCCTGCGCCCCGGCTATGACGGCAAGATGCAGGCGCTGTCGGGCATCATGGCGATCACGGGGCATCCCGAGACGGGACCGACGCGCGCGGGCTTTGCGGTCTGCGACGTGCTGTCGGGCGCCACCGCCGCGTTCGGCGTGTCGAGCGCGCTGTATCAGCGCGACCGCACCGGCAAGGGCCAGTTCGTCGACGTCTCCATGCTGGAGGCGACGATGGCGTTTCTGTCGGGGCAGATCGCGGACTGGTCGGTTGCCGGCCATCGACAAACACTCTCGGGCAATCAGGCCGTGAGCCGCAGGACCACGGCGAATTTGTTCAAATGCGGCGACGGCCACATCCTGCTGGCCGTCAACAACGAGAAGCAGTACCGCGCGCTGATGAGCGCGCTCGGCCGCGAGGACACGCTCGCCGACCCGCGCTTTGTCGACTGGTTTTCCCGCAACGAGAATGAACCGGCGCTGCGTGCCATCATCGAGGAAGCGCTCGCGGCCAGACCGGCGCGCGAATGGGAGACGATTTTGGAGGACGCCGGCGCGCCCTGCGCCAGCATCTGGAAGGTCGAAGAGGTGATCGACCATCCGCAGATCAAGGCTCGCGAAGCCATCCAGCAGTTGGACACGCCCTACGGCCGCCTGCGCTTTGCCGGCAGCGGCTTCAAGCTCGCCCATGGCGGCGGCCGGCTGGACCGGATGGCGCCGGAACTCGGCGCGGATACCGACGCCGTGCTGGACGAGCTGGGGTTTGACGCCGCAGAGATCGCGCGGCTAAGGGCAGCAGAGATTGTTTGAAACTCCGCTGCCGTGGGTTTGGCAAAGCGAAGCGTGCCCACCATCGCGCATCGAGTAATAGGACGGATGGTGGGCACGGCGCGTTGCGCCTTTGCCTACCCTACGGCACCGCGGCTAGAGCATTTTCCAACCTGTCGGAATCGGTAGGGGATTCCCTTGCGAGGCAAATTGTGATTCACCCTGAGGGCTGGTGATGGAGGCCAGCCCCCATGGCTAAACCGCTGTCGCCGGACCTTCGCATTCGTATTATTCGGGCTGTGGAAGATGAAGGCATGAGCCGTCGGGGCGCCGCTGTTCGGTTCGGCGTGGCGCCCTCGACAGCGATCGAACTGGTTGGCGAGTGGCGAAGGACCGGCGCCTGTGAGGCGGGAACGCAGGGCGGAGACCGGCGTTCAGCTCGGATCGAGGGTCACGCTGCGGAGATCCTCTCCCTGGTCAAGGTTACGCCTGACATGACGCTGGCCGAGATCGCTGACCATCTCTTCAAAGTCCACGGCGAGCGTTTCGTGCCGAGCGTGATCTGGCGATTCTTCGATCGTCGCAACATCACGTTCAAAAAAAACATCGCACGCCAGCGAGCAGGATCGGCCGGACGTGGCCGCTGAACGCGCAGCGTGGAAGGCGTCTCAGCCTGAGATCGGCATCCATCGGTTGGTGTTCATCGACGAGACGGGGGCTTCGACCAAAATGGCGCGGCGCTACGGCCGTTCGCCGTACGGCCAGCGCTGTGTCGCCGCGATCCCGCATGGTCATTGGAAGACGACGACCTTCGTCGGCGCGCTTAGAGCGACCGGTATGACCGCGCCGATGGTCCTCGACGGCCCCATGGATGGTCCGGCGTTCGAGGCTTACGTGACGCAAGTCCTGGTACCGACACTCAAGCCCGGCGACATCGTGGTGATGGACAATCTCGCAGCACACAAGCGGACCGAGATCGCCATCGCAATCGACGCGGCGGGCGCTCAGCTCCTCTATCTCCCGCCTTATTCGCCCGACCTCAATCCGATCGAAATGGCCTTCGCAAAGCTCAAAGCCGCCCTGCGAAAGGCCGCCGCCAGATCAATCCAGGCTTTGGACAATGCTATCGCCCTCACCACAGCCGCCTTCACCGCCCAAGAGTGCCTGAACTTCTTCGCCGCGGCAGGTTATGATCGCGCCTGATCAGAATCTGCTCTAGAACAACGAGCCCTGCCCGTCATCGGCCGGCCCGGCCGCAACCTTCCGCGCCATCTTCTTCGGCTTCGCCGCCTCTGCTTCCGCCGCCATCTCCCCCGCGCTGATCGGCAGCAGCAGCTGATCGTCGTCATTGGCGACGCGGTTGACGCGGGTGGAGACCGGGTGCCAGGCGAATTCGCCGATGCGTGGTGCCGTCATCAGCGGCAGGATCGCATCGACCTCGTCGCCCCTGATGTCGAGCCAGCGCTCGAAATCGCGCGGGCTGATGGTGACGGGCACACGGTCATGCAGCGCGGCGAGATCCTCGCCCGCCGCGGCCGTGACGATCGCGACGGTGTCGAGCTCCTCGCCGTTCGGCCCGGCCCAGGTCTCGAACACGGCAGCGAAGCCGAGCGGCGCACCGTCGGCGCGGTGGATGAAGAAAGGCTGCTTGCGGCCGTCCTCCATCTTCCATTCGTAATAGCCGTCGGCCGGGATCAGGCCGCGCCGCCGACGAATCGCCCGCTTGAACGCGGGCTTCTCCAGCACCGTTTCGGAGCGGGCATTGATCAGGAGCGTGAACCCTTTGGGGTCCTTGACCCAGCCCGGCAAGAGGCCCCAGCGCATCAGACGGAAATGGCGCGCGCCGTTCTCGATCCAGACGACCGGAATCGGTTGTGTCGGAGCCACATTGTACCGGGGCGGGAAATTCGGCTGCTCGACATAGCCGAACAGTTGCCGCAAAGCCGCGGGGGCCGAAGTTATGACGAAGCGTCCACACATCCCGGGTGTCTATATAGGGTCCGTTCAGGTCCTTTTAACCCCGAACGTTAACACTGCGGCAGATGAGCTCAACGGCCTCCCAACCCGCGCGGACGCATGCACAGACGGGCCCCGAGGCCGCCGACTGGGCGGAACGGCTGCGTGTGGCCAATATCAACCCGCGGACCGGGCTGGCCACCGACTATCTCAACCATTTCAATGAAGCCGTGATGCTGCTGGAAATGATTCCGGACATGCCGGAATGCGCGGAAGATTTTTTGACCTGGTCGCCGCTGTCCTATGCCGAGCATTTCACGGCATCGAACTTCAAGGCGCGGGACCTGGCCATCGAGGCCTATGAGAAGGCCGATCCGAACGTGCGGGCCCGGTTCGACCACATCACCCAGACACTGCACTCGATCCTGACCGCGGTCGGCACGGCCATGCGCGAGGTCGAGAAGGATCAGACCCGCATCAAGCTCGCCGAGCAGGCGACCCTCTGGGTCCAGCCGCTGATCGCGGCCTGCGGCGGCATCATTCATGGTGGCGCCGACGCCGACGTCGAAACCATCATGGCGAACTGAGCCGGGATTCCTGAAGACATGTCGGCCATCGTCCAGCCCACCCGTCCCCAGATCGCGGTCAGCGCCGCGATTTTCCGCGACGGCAAGGTGCTGCTGACCCGCCGTGCCCGTTCGCCCGCCAAGGGCTTCTATTCGCTGCCCGGCGGCCGGGTCGAATTCGGCGAATCGCTGCACCAGGCCCTGAGCCGCGAAGTCGACGAGGAAACCGGACTCGAGATCGAGATCATCGGCCTTGCCGGCTGGCGCGAGGTGCTGCCGACCGCGCCCGGCGCCGGCCACTATGTGATCATGTCCTTTGCCGCCCGCTGGGTGGCCAGGGAGCCTTCCCTGAACGACGAGCTCGACGATTACCGCTGGGTCGCCCCCGACGCCCTGGCTGGCCTCGGCGACCTCAAGCTGACCGAAGGACTGGAAGAGGTCATCCAGTCCGCCGCGCGGCTGATCGGACACTGACGCTCCGCCTTGCGTCCACCGCCCCGAGGGGGCATACACCCCGCCGATGTCCACGCGATTTCTGGCCATTTTTGCCCTGATTCTCGCCTGCGCCTCCGTGCCCGCGCGGGCCCAGGACGTGGCGGCGCCGTTCGACGCCGATTTGCAGCGGCTGGCGGAGATTCTCGGCGGCCTGCACTACCTGCGCGGCATCTGCGGCTCCAACGAGGGCAACAAATGGCGCAACGAGATGCAGGCGCTGATCGATGCCGAAACCCCCTCCGGGGAGCGCCGCACCCGCATGATCGCCGGCTTCAACCGCGGCTATAACGGCTTTCAGCAGACCTATCGCAGCTGCACGCCGGCCGCGACCGTGGCGATCCGCCGCTATATCGAGGAAGGCTCGAAGATCTCGCGGGATCTGACGGCGCGCTACGCAAATTGATCTCGCCGTCATTCCGGGGCGCGCGCTGAACCCGGAATCCATCAAACCGCAGAGTTGGTGCCCCGATGGATTCTCAGATGCGCAATTGCGCATCGTAGCTCGCGACTTCGTCGCGTCCCGGAATGACGACCGGCTAGACGCGAGCGCGCGACGGGAACCCTGTCATCGACTTTGTTCACAGCCGTTAACCGTTCCTAAAGATGTGGCCTAGCGGTCGTTAATGCGCGTGCTACACCTCTCGCACAGCGCATCGCCGTGGATCGCGCCCCAGCCCTGATCGAGTTTCATGAGCCATCCGATTTCCTACGCCCCCGACCGCGCGCCGCTGCCTGATCACGAGCAGAAGCAGGCCGCACTGAGCTATCTCAACGAGGCCTGGGCCGAAGCGCGCCATGAGGGCGTCGACGGCGACTGCCTGGCGCAGGCCAGCCTGTTTGCGGCCTTCGCCGAGCTCGTCGGCACCTATGGCGAGGACGCGGTCGCCAAGTTCGTCGAGGGCTTTCCCGGCCGCATCCGCAACGGCGAATTCTCGGTCACGCTCGCGAGGCAGTAAGCTTTCAGCGAAAATGACCCCGCCACACGGGCGGGGCCAGTCGACGGATGAATGACTTTGCGAAATTCTTCGCGAAGTCTGCCGCGTTTATCGCACGGAAGCCGCCTTCGGCGGACAAGCATTAATCTCGCGATGGTCGGGAGATGTTCCCGCAGCACTCGGGAACGTGCCTAGTCATCCGTCTCGATCGGCAGCGCCGGATCCCTCGCCCATTCACCCATCGAGGCGTCGTAGAGCGTCAGTCTGTCGTAGCCAAGCTGCGTCAGCAGGAACAGGTCGATCGTCGCCGAGATGCCGCCGCCGCAATAGAGAATCACGTTCTTGTCGGGCGTGACGCCCTGAGCGGCGAATTTTGCTTCCGCATCCGTAAGGCTGGTCAGCGTCTTGTCGGTGTTGACGAGCGTAGCGGCCGGTACGTTGACGCTGCCGGGAACGCGGCCGGGCCGGCCGTAGCGGCTCGGCTCGAGGCCGCGATGAAATTGCGGCCCGAGCGCGTTGACGATGACCGTCGAGGGATCGCCGATCCGCGCCTTAGCAACGTTCTTGTCGACGAAGAAGCCGGCGCGCGGCGCGGCCTTGAATGTCGTGGCGGGATACCCCTTCGGTGCGCCTGTTGCGACCGGCCGCCCCTCCTCCTTCCATTTGTCGAAACCGCCGTCGAGCACATGGACATCGACGCCGAGCGAACGCAACATCCACCAGAACCGCGTCGCCCACATCATCGTGCCGATGCTGTAGAGCACGATGGTCTTGCTCGCATCGAGGCCGTGGCGGCCGAAGGCGGCTTCCAATTGGGCGACATCCGGCATCATGAAGAACTGCTGCGACGAGGTGTCGGAAAACTCGCCTTGCAGGTCGAGGAAATCGGCGCCAGGGATGTGGCCGGCCGAGAACGTCTTATCGCCGGGGACGGCGCGATAGGGTGCGTCACTGCCCGGCGGGACAGGCTCGTTGTAGGTCGTGCAGTCGTAGAGGCGGAGATTGGGATCGCCGAGCATGGCGGCAAGTTGCTCAGTGGTGATGAGGGTTTGGGTCATCGGATTGCGCTCCCGTTCAAGAGGAAATGTAGACCTCTCCCCTCGTCATTGCGGAGACATCACGCCTCCCCTAACGGCAATAGCCTACTGCTTCAACGTCTCCAGAAACCGCACCGGCTCGCCTTGCGACGGCGTCACCAGTTCGCCCTGCCACATCACGCGGCGGCCGCGGATGAAGGTGCCGACGGGCCAACCGGTGACGCGCAATCCGTCATAGGGCGTCCAGCCGGCTTTCGACGCCACCCATTTGTTGGTGATGGTCTCGCTGCGCTTCAAGTCGACGATGGTGAAGTCGGCATCGTAGCCCGCGGCGATGCGGCCTTTGCAGGCCATGTTGTAGAGGCGCGCGGGGCCGGCACTGGTGAGATCGACGAAGCGCGCCAGCGACAGCCGGCCCGCATTGACGTGATCCAGCATCAGCGGCACCAGCGTCTGCACGCCGGTCATGCCGGAGGGCGAGGCCGGATAGGTCTTCTGCTTCTCCTCCAGCGTATGCGGGGCGTGGTCGGAGCCGAGCACGTCGATGATGCCCTGCTCGATGCCGCGCCAGATGCCGGCGCGGTGATCGGCACCGCGCACCGGCGGGTTCATCTGCGCCAGCGTACCGAGCCGCTCGTAGCATTCGGGCGCCACCAGCGTGAGATGATGCGGCGTCGCCTCGCAGGACGCGACGTCCTTGTGGTCGCGCAGGAACTCGATCTCTTCCTTGGTCGAGATGTGCAGCACGTGGATGCGCTTGCCGGTCTCGTGCGCGAGCTTGACGAGGCGCTGCGTCGCCATCAGCGCCGCGGTCTCGTCGCGCCACACCGGATGCGAGCGCGGGTCGCCCTCGACGCGCAGCGATTTGCGGTCGTTGAGGCGGTATTCGTCCTCGGCATGGAAGGCGGCGCGGCGGCGGATCACCTGGAAGATGCGGCGCAGGCTCTCGTCGTCCTCCACCAGCAGCGCGCCGGTCGAGGAGCCGATGAACACCTTGACGCCGGCACAGCCAGGCGCGCGCTCCAGCACCGGCAGATCCTGCACGTTCTCGCGGGTGCCGCCGATGAAGAACGCGAAATCGCAGTGCATGCGATGATGGGCGCGCTTCACCTTGTCGGTGAAGGTGGCTTCCGTCACGGTCAAGGGAGAGGTGTTCGGCATCTCGAACACGGCGGTGACGCCGCCCATCACGGCGCTGCGCGAGCCGGTCTCGAGGTCTTCCTTCTGCTCCAGCCCGGGCTCGCGGAAATGCACCTGCGTGTCCATCACGCCGGGCAGGATGTGCAGGCCCTTGCAGTCGATCACCTCCGCGGCCGAGGTCTGCGACAGCGGGCCCAGCTCGGCGATACGGCCGCCGGCGATGCCGATATCGCGAACATTCTCGCCGTCCTGGTTGACGACGGTGCCGCCCTTGAGGATCACGTCGAAACGCTGGGTCATGGCTGAAGGCCCCTCTCGTCCCCAAGCGCAGGGCTTGAGGTCTTGTCGTTTATGCCTCGCGGGCTTACGTTCCGGAGCAACATGTCGCAAGAGATTTTCGCATGAAATCAGCGTTTCTTCCCGACCGGGGCGTGGTCAAGATCGCGGGCGAGGATGCGCGCAACTTCCTCAACGGCCTGGTCACCACCGACGTCGACCGGCTGAAACCGGGCCTGGGGCGATTCGGCGCGCTGCTGACGCCGCAGGGCAAGATCATCGTGGATTTCCTGATCACGGAAGCACCCGCGGGGCACGGTGGCGGGTTCCTGATCGACTGCCCGAAGGCGCTCGCCGAAAGTCTCGCCACCAAGCTGAAATTCTACAAGCTGCGCGCCAAGGTCACGGTGGAAAACCTCTCCGGCGATCTCGGCGTGCTCGCCGCCTGGGACGGCCAGCCCGCGGCTCAGCCCGATCTTGCCTTCGCTGACCCGCGCAATGTTGCGCTCGGCTTTCGCATCCTGATCCCTGAAGATCTCAAGAAGAATCTATCTGACCTCATCGGGGCCGAGCTGGTCGATGCGACCGACTACGAAGCGCACCGCATCGCGCTCGGCGTGCCGCGCGGCGGGCTCGATTTCATGTACAGCGATGCGTTTCCGCACGAGACCAACATGGACCGGCTTGCCGGCGTCGACTTCGACAAGGGTTGCTATGTCGGCCAGGAGGTCGTCTCGCGCATGCAGCATCGGGGCACCGCACGCACCCGCAGCGTGAAGGTGCTGCTCGACGGTGCCTCGCCCGAAGCCGGCGCGACCATTCTCGCCGGCGACAAGCCGGTCGGCACCATCGGCTCGACGTCCGGCGGCAAGGGCATTGCCCTGGTGCGCATCGACCGTGTCGCGGAGGCGCTCGATGCCGGCCAGCCGCTCACCGCCGGCGGTCTCGCGTTGAAGCTGGCAGAACCCGACGTCGTCCGTATTCCCGCGAAGCAGCCCATCGCATGAGCCGAGCCCCTCGTCTGCATCCCGACGGAAAGACTCGCTGCCCCTGGCCGGGCGATGACCCGTTCTACGTCGCCTATCACGACACCGAATGGGGCGTGCCGGAGTATGACGACCGCGCGCTGTACGAGAAGCTGATCCTCGACGGCTTCCAGGCCGGCCTATCCTGGATCACGATCCTGCGCAAGCGCGACAATTTCCGCAAGGCCTTCGACGATTTCCAGCCGGAGAAGATCGCGCGCTACAATGCCAAGAAGGTGCACGCGCTGATGAACGACGCCGGCATCGTGCGCAACCGCGCCAAGATCGACGGCACGATCGCGAGCGCGAAGTCCTATCTCGATATCATGGAGAAAGGCCCGGGCTTCTCGAAGCTGCTGTGGGACTTCATGGACGGGCGGCCGCTCGTCAACCATTTCAAGACGACCGCGAGCGTCCCGGCCTCGACGCCGCTGTCGGTGCAAATCTCGAAGGAGCTGTCCTCACGCGGCTTCAAATTCGTCGGCCCGACCATCGTCTATGCCTTCATGCAGGCGACCGGCATGGTCAACGACCACCTCGTCGACTGCCACTGTCACGCCAGCTGCAGCAAGACGCAGCGCAAGACGCGCCTCAAGGTCAAATGAGCGCGAAGAAGACTGCACGCGACGTGGCGTCGCGCGCCTGGCAGCGCATGCTGTCGGGACGGCGGCTCGATCTGCTCGATCCCTCCCCGCTCGACGTCGAGATCGCCGACATCGCGCATGGGCTGGCGCGCGTCGCACGCTGGAACGGGCAGACGACCGGCGCGCACATCTTCTCGGTCGCACAGCACACGCTGCTGGTGGAGACCGTGCTGCGGCACGAGATGCCGCGCGCCGACCAGCGCCTGCGGCTCGCAGCGCTGCTGCACGATGCGCCAGAATACGTCATCGGCGACATGATCTCGCCGTTCAAGGCCGTGCTCGACGGCCATTACAAGGCGGTGGAGATGCGCCTGCTCGGCGCCATCCATATCCGCTTCGGCCTGCCGCCGGTGCTGCCCGAGGAGGTCACGTTGGCGATCAAGGCCGCCGATCGCGGCGCAGCTTACCTCGAGGCGACCGAGCTTGCCGGCTTCAGCGAAAGCGAGGCGCGGCGCCTGTTCGGCAAGGATCCCGGCCTCTCCGACAGCGTCCGGCGCGACTACCTCACGCCCTGGACGGCGGCGCGGGCCGAGAAGCAATTTCTGGAGCGGTTCGGCGCGGTGTTCGCGTAGGCGCCGCAGGGTGGGCAAAGGCGCCCTGCGCCGTGCCCACGTCCTTTCGCGTTTGCGACAACGGTGGTGGGCACGCTTCCGCCTTCGCTCTTCGAGCTACGGCGGACATGTCGCTTTGCCCACTCTACGACACCGGTTATAATCGCCGACAAAAAGGTCCCCCATGATCCACGTCTGTTCCCTCGCTGCGCTTCCCGAAACCGTCCGCCTCACCGGGGCCAGCCACGTGCTGACGGTGATGGCCAATGTCGAACAGGTGGCACGGCCGGTATCCGTACTGCCCGCCAACCATCTCAAGGTGTCGATGGACGACATCACCGAGGAGATGGACGGTTTCGTCGCACCGTCCGAGATCCATATCGATCAGGTGCTGAACTTCGTGCGCGGCTGGGACCGCGGCGCGCCGCTGGTGGTGCATTGCTATGCCGGCATCAGCCGCTCCACCGCGAGCGCGTTCGCGGCGGCCTGCGCGCTCAATCCAAACCGCGACGAACTCGAGATCGCGCAGAAGATCCGCACAGCCTCGCCGATCGCCTCGCCGAACCGGCGCATCGTCAGCCTGGCCGACCGTGCCCTGGGACGCAACGGCCGCATGCTGCGCGCGCTCGACGAGATCGGCCCGGGCGCGATGATGGTCGAGGGCCGTCCCTTCGTGATCGAGCTCGAATGAGGCGAGCACGCCACATCGCCGGTGCGGATCGAGCATGGCGGCTCAGCAAGTTCGTGCGCAGATGTTTCCGCATCGTCATGGCCGGGCTTGTCCCGGCCATCCACGAGCTTTCCCGCGGTACGAAGAACGTGGATGCCCGGGACAAGCCCGGGCACGACGAATTTGTGGCAGCACCTGCGATCGTCATCGCATGAGCGAGGCGCTGCTGACGCCGATCGAGATCGGCCTGACCGCGGCGATCGTCGCGATCGAGGGGCATGAGCCGTTGATCCTCACCGCGCGCGGCAGTGACGGGCTTGCCGGCCTGCCGTTCGGCCCGTTCGATGCGCTCGCGCACCGCACCTTCGAGATCGGCCTGCGCGCCTGGGTCGAGGAACAGACCGGCTTGCGGCTCGGCTATGTCGAACAGCTCTACACGTTCGGCGATCGCGGCCGCCATGCCGAGGCCGGCGACACCGGAGCCCATATGGTGTCGATCGGCTATCTCGCATTGACGCGCGCGGTGGACGGCGAGCTTGCGGCGAATGCGGCGAGCTTCGCGCCATGGTATCTCTTCTTCCCCTGGGAAGACCGGCGCGAGGAGCCGCCTGCGATCATCGCCCGCGACATCATTCCGGCGCTGACCGAATGGGCGGCGGAGGAGACGCCGGAGACGACGCGCGCGCTGCCGCGCAAGGATCGCGTGCGGTTCTATTTCGGCCTCGACGGGGCGGCCTGGGACGAAGAGCGCGTGCTCGACCGCTACGAGCTCCTGTACGAGGCGGGGCTCGTCGAGGAAGCGCGGCGCGATGGCCGCCCTGCGGCATTGGCGCGCAAGACGCTGCCCCCGCTCGGGACCTCGATGCAGTTCGATCACCGCAGGATTCTCGCTACCGCGATCGCGCGGCTGCGGGCAAAACTGAAGTATCGTCCCGTCGTGTTTGAACTTTTGCCGCCCGAATTCACACTTACCGAACTGCAGCATACGGTCGAGGCGATCTCCGGCCGACACCTGCACAAGCAGAATTTCCGCCGCCTGGTCGAAATGGAAGCCCTGGTCGAACCGACCGGGGTGATGTCGACACAGACGGGCGGACGGCCGGCGGCGCTCTACCGCTTCCGCCGCGACGTGCTCCAGGAGCGGCCCGCGCCGGGATTGCGCGTGCGCTCCCGGCGCTAAACTTCAAGGATACGCGGGACCGGCCCCTGCGCGCCGGTTACCTGGAGGCTTCATGTTCGACGGCCCGTTTGACGTCTTTGCGCTGATCATCGCGATCGTCGCCATCCTGATCGCCATCAAAGCCTCCAGCCAGGCGGCCGAGCTGCGCCGGCGATTCAACGTGCTCGAAGAGCGGTTTTCCGCCCAACGGCCGGTCCAGCCGCCGCCGCTCACGCCTTTCTGGGAGGAGGCGCCCGTATCGGCGGAGGCTGCCGCCGAGCCGCCGCCGCTTGCCCCGGAAGTCGAGCAACTGCCCCCGCTCGTCACCGAAGACGCTTCCTCGCCTTCATTCGAAACCAGCACCGAGGCCGGCGCACCGCCGCCGCTGCCCGCGCCGGCGCCCGGCTTCGAGGAGCGGCTCGGCACCCGCTGGGTGGTGTGGATCGGCGGCCTTGCGCTGGCGCTCGGCGGCTTCTTCATGGTGCGCTATTCGATCGAGGCCGGCCTGCTCGGCCCCGGCGTGCGCGTGTTCCTGGGCGGCCTGTTCGCAGCTGCGCTGCTCGGGGCCGGCGAGTGGTCGCGTCGCAAGGAAAGCATTTCCAACATCCATGCGCTCCCGATCGCCAACATCCCGGCGATCCTCACCGCCGCCGGTACCGCAGTGGCGTTCGCGACCATCTATGCGGCTTACGCGCTCTACGGCTTCCTCGTGCCCGCGACCGCCTTCGTGCTGCTCGGCATCGTGGCCATGTGCACGCTCGCCGCCGCACTGCTGCACGGACCCGCGCTCGCCGGCCTCGGCGTGGTCGGCGCCTTCGTGACACCGCTGCTCGTCTCCAGCGGCAAGCCGGACTATTGGGCGCTCTACATCTATCTTGCCGTCGTCACCGCCGCGAGCTTCGGCCTCGCCCGCATCCGGCTGTGGCGCTGGCTCGCGGTGACCACCATCGCTTTCGCCGTGTTGTGGATCTTCCCGGGTCTCGACACCGAGCAGGTGGAGGTCGCGCCGCACGCCTTCCATGCCATCGCAGGCTTCGTGCTCGCCGCACTGCTCGTCGTCTGCGGCTTCATGTTTGGCCCCGAGATCGAAGACGGCGAGATCGAGCCGGTCTCGTCGAGCTCGCTCGGCGCCTACCTGTTCGGCGCCATGCTGATCGTGCTGTCGAGCGCACATGCGGATCTGGCGCTGATCGCGTTCGCGCTTCTCGTCGGCGCGACGTTGCTCGTCGCCTGGCGTGCGCCGGCGGCCACCGGCGCGCTCGGCGCGGCCGCGGCGACCGTCTTCATCGTGTTCGCCGAATGGGCGGTGCGCGCCAATCCCGATATGCTGGTGCTGCCCGGCGGCGCGATGTCCGGTATCGGCCCGACCGCGATCGACAGCTCGGTGACGCTGCATCTGGTGATGGCCGCGATCTTCGCCATCGGCTTCGGCGTTGCCGGCTTCCTCGCGCAGGGACGCTCGAATTCGGCAATCATTCCCGTGGTGTGGTCGGCGGCGGCTGTCGCGACGCCGATCGCTATCCTCGTCGCGCTCTACGCCCGCATCGCCCATCTCGACCGCTCGATCCCGTTCGCGATCCTGGCGGTACTGCTTGCAGCCGCCTTCGGCGCCGCGACCGAAGCGCTTTCGCGCCGCGAAGATCAACCGGGCGTCGCGGTCTCCACGGCCCTGTTCGCGACCGGCACGCTTGGCGCGCTGGCGCTGGCGCTGACCTTCGCGCTGGAGAAGGGCTGGCTGACGATTGCCTTGGCGCTAATGTCGTGCGGCACCGCATGGATCTCGCTGCAGCGGCCGATCCCGGTGCTGCGCCGGCTCGCGGCGATCTTCGCCGCGATCGTCACCGCACGCATCGTCCACGATCCGCGCATCGTCGGCGATGCCGTCGGAACCACGCCGATCTTCAACTGGCTGCTGTGGGGCTACGGCCTGCCGGCGGCCTCGTTCTGGGGCGCGAGCGTCTTCCTGCGCCGCCGCGCCGACGATGCGCCGCTCCGCATGGTCGAGACCGCCGCGATCCTGTTCACCGCGCTGCTCGCCTTCATGGAGATCCGGCACTTTGCGACCGGCGGCCGCATGACCGCGGCCCCCTCCTTGCTCGAATTCGCGCTGCAGGTCTGCGTCTCGCTCGCGATGGCGATCGGGCTGGAGCGCCTGCGGCTGCGCAGCCGCAGTATCGTGCACAATGTCGGCGCGGTCGTGCTGACGGCGATCAGCGGGCTCGTCAGCGTGTTCGGCCTCCTGATCCTGGAAAACCCGCTGATCTGGCGCACCGACGTCGGCGGCGCGGTGTTCAACCTGCTGCTGCTCGGCTATGCGCTGCCGGCGGTGCTGATGCTGCTGCTGTCCTATGCGGTGGTCGGCCAACGGGGCAAGGTCTACGCCAACACGATTGCGGGCGGCGCGCTGCTGTTCGCCCTCGCCTATGTCACGCTGGAGATCCGCCGCTTCTATCACGGCCCGATCCTCTCGACCGGCCCGACGACGGGCGCCGAGCAATACACCTATTCGATCGGCTGGCTTGCCTTCGGCGTGATGTTGCTGGGCGTCGGCATTCTCGTCAACTCCGAGCGCGCGCGGCTGGCCTCGGCCGCCGTCATCGCGCTGACGATCCTCAAGGCCTTCGTCATCGACATGTCGACGCTGACCGGCGTCTACCGCGCGCTGTCGTTCATGTGCCTCGGCATCGTGCTGGTCGCGATCGGCTGGCTGTACCAGCGCATCCTGTTCCGGCGGCAGGTCGCACCGCCGCCGGCTCCGCAGACGGGCGCGTAGAGATCAGGCCGCGCGGACCGATTCCAGGAATTGCGCGACCTCGACCTTCAGACGGGTGCTGTCGGTCGCCAGCGATCTCGCCGCCGAGAGCACCTCGCCCGAGGCCTCGCCGGTCTCGATCGCACCGCGCTGCACGTTGGTGATGTTGGACGACACTTCCTGCGTGCCGACCGAGGCCTGCTGGACGTTGCGCGAAATCTCCTGCGTCGCGGCGCCCTGCTCCTCGACGGCGGCGGCAATCGCCGCGGACACCTCGGACAGGCGCTCGATGGTTCCGCCGATCTCCTGGATGGCGCTGACGGATTCCTGTGTCGCAGCCTGAATTCCCGAGACTTGCGCGCCGATCTCGCCGGTCGCCTTCGCGGTCTGCTCGGCCAACGCCTTGACCTCGGAGGCGACGACGGCAAAGCCACGGCCGGCCTCGCCGGCGCGGGCCGCCTCGATGGTCGCATTCAGCGCCAGCAGATTGGTCTGGCCGGCGATGGTGTTGATGAGCTCGACGACGTCGCCGATGCGGGAGGCCGCCTGCGACAGCGCGTTGACGCGGTCGTTGGTCCGCGTCGCCTGCTCGACGGCTTCCGCAGCCATTCGCGCCGAATCCTGCACGCGGCGGCTGATCTCGGTGATCGAGGACGACAGCTCTTCCGAGGCGGACGCGACCGCCTGGACGTTGGTGGAGGCTTCCTCTGAGGCGGCCGCAACGACGGTTGCGAGTTCCTGGCCGCGCTGCGCCGTGCCGCTCAGCGTGGCGGCGGAGGCTTCGAGCTCGGTCGAGGCCGACGACACGGTCTCGACGACCTCTCCGATCATGACCTCGAAATTGCGCGTGATGGCATCGACGCGGCGGCCGCGTTCGATCTTGGCTTCGGCGTCGCGCGCGGCCGCCTCGTCGGCGGCCTTCTTGGCGACCAGCGCCTCCTTGAAGATCTGCAGCGCATCCGCCATCGAGCCGATCTCGGTCTTCTCGCCGCGATGCGGCACCTCGGCCGAAAGGTCGCCCTCGCCCAGCGACTGCATCGGACGGATGATCGAGGCAATGCCACGAGAGACGTCATGCACGAGATAATAGGCGGCGCCGATCGCGATCACGACCGAGGCCACGATGATACCAACCAGCACGCGGAAGATCGTGGCATAGCTGTCGGCGGCCTGCTTAGTCTCCGTCTCGGCGCCATGGTTGTTGAGCTCGATGCTCTTTAGAAGCAAGGGATCCGCGGCCTGGGCCATCTTCGCGACCTTGGTCTGCAACATCTCGTTGGCATCGGTCGGGAAGCGGCCGGGGCTCTTACGCGACAGTGCCATCGTCTCCTGAACGCCATTCAGGTATTCGGCCCAAGCCTTGGTCCACCGCTCGTAGATCGAGCGCTCCTCAGGCAACGTGATCAGGCCTTCATAGACCTTGCGCGTCTTCTCGATGCGCTCGCGTAGCGGCACCATGCGCTTCTCGGCGGCTTCCTTGCCCTCAATGCTCTCCTGCATCAGGTGCAGACGCAGGACCACGCGGAGCTCGTTGATGTCGGCTCGCATCGAGCCGAGCGCACGCACGCTCGGCAGCCAGCTCTCCGCAATCTCGACCGTGTGTGCGTTGATGTTCTGCATGGTGCCGATCGCCGTCACGCCGACACCGGCGAGCGAGAGCACGAGGACCGACAGCACGGTCAGCAGCTTGAAGACGATCGACAATTTCGACATCACGCAAATCCCGATGAAGCATACAACGCACATGTCACCTGCACCGCAATCGTCACAACTGACGACAGGGTGTGGGTCATTCCAACAATGCTGGCTGGTTTTTATCTCGTAAGATTGCGCCCATAATTGCAAACAGGCGTTAACAGGAAGCTACGTTGAATTACGGAATTCGGCATGGCTCCCGTTATATGTTCCGCAACCATCTGCCGAATGGAAATGCCGCTCATGAAAGTGCTCCACCGATAGAGACGCAATGCGCGAAGGGCGACTCAGCACCCGGAATATTGCGGGCACCATGACTGCGTCGCTCTTTCGGAAGGTTAACCCTGCATGAACGGGGCGCGGCGTCGAGATGCGAACGCGCGCAACCGCCGCGCTTTCGCGCGCGACTGTTGCAGGTCGAGGTTTGCCGAAGGACGCCGCCACCGTCAGGCAGCGCGCACGGTGTCGAGAAATCTGCCGACCTCGATCTTGAGGCGGTTGCTGTCGCCGGACAGCATCTGCGCGGCGGACAGCACCTGCGAGGACGCGGAGCCGGTTTCGCTCGCGCCACGCTGTACGTCGGTGATGTTGGAGGACACCTGATGGGTGCCTTCCGCCGCCTGCTGCACGTTGCGGGAGATCTCCTGCGTCGCCGCGCCCTGCTCTTCGACGGCAGCCGCGATCGTCGCGGATATCTCCGACAGCTTCTCGATGGTGTGGCTGATGTCCTTGATCGCACCGACCGAATGCTCGGTGGCGGTCTGGATGCTGGCGATCTGCTGGCCGATCTCGCCGGTCGCCTTCGCAGTCTGCTCGGCGAGCGCCTTGACCTCGGAGGCGACGACGGCAAAGCCGCGGCCGGCTTCACCGGCGCGCGCAGCCTCAATGGTTGCATTGAGCGCCAGCAGGTTGGTCTGGCCGGCGATGGTGTTGATCAGTTCGACCACGTCGCCGATCCGCGCCGCGGCGGCGGAAAGCTCGCCGACCCGGTCGGTCGTGGTGCGGGCCTGGCTCACCGCCTCGCCGGCGACGCGGGCGGATTCCTGCACCTGGCGGCTGATCTCCGTGATCGACGACGACAGCTCCTCGGTCGCCGACGCGACCGACTGCACATTGGTGGACGCCTCCTCGGAGGCGGCAGCAACCATGGTGGTGAGTTCCTGCGTGCGCTCTGCGGTCGAGGTCAGCGTGGTGGCGGATGCCTCGAGCTCGGTCGAGGCCGAGGACACCGTGCCGACGATCTCGCCGACCGCCGACTCGAAAGTATCCGCGAGCTTGCGCATCTCTGCCTTGCGCTGCTCGGCCGCGACCTGATCCTGCCGCACCTTGGCTTCCACTTCCTCGCGCGCCTTCTGCTCGGACACCACCTTGAATTTTTCGACGGCACCAGCGACCTCGCCGACCTCGTCCTTGCGGCCAAGGCCCGGCAGCGCCACGGAGAAATCTCCGCCGGCGAGCTTCTCCATCGCCGCCGTCAGCGCGCGCATGGGCCGGGCGATGCTGAAGACGGAGAAGATGCACGCACCGATCAAGACGAGCGCGGCCAGAACGCCGGTGACGAGTGATGTCCGTGCAACTGAGGTGGCCTCGGCTTCCGCGGCTGCGCGCGTCTCGAAGCTCCTCTGCTTGGCGAAATCGGTGATCTGGTTGGTCAACTCGGAAATCTCTGCGTTGATCGGCGCGAGCGTTCCCTTGCGAAAGTGATCGACGTCGGCCACGAGCTTGGCGAGCTGCGCCCCCGCTTCGCTATCCTTCTTCCCCTCCAGCGCGAGCTCCTGCCTGCGGATGGCCTCGACATGCTGCTGGCCCTTGCCGAATTCGCCGATCAACACGGTCAGGCGATCGATCCGCTTGCGGTTTTCCGGCGAGCGCGAAAGCTTCGCCATTTCGCCCGAAAATTTGCTGGCGGCGGTCTGCCGGTCGTTGAAGTAGGAGACCGCCTTCTGCATCTCGGCCGGCGAGGCGGACGTCAGGATGTCGCGGATGCCGATCTGCATGCCCCTGACCGACGCCTTCGCTTCCGCGGCGTTTTGCGCGATCGCCTGCTGTCCTGACGCGGCATTGCCGAGCTTCTGGACATCGGCATCTCCGCTCATCTGCAGAAAGATCATGAGCGCGACGAGCCCGATGGTCAGCGCCGAAGTGACGGCGAGCTTGGTGCCAATTCGCAGGTTCTGAATGAACATCATCAAAGTATTCCTCAGGGGTATGCATTTGCCGCGCCGAAGCGCGTGAACAACCCGAGGAGGCTACCAACGAGGTTCCTCATTAACGTTAAGCAAAGCCTCGTCGACCTCCGTAGAAATACTGGAAGGAGCGCTCAACGCTCGGGTTTCAGGCATCTTTTACGTGTGATGAAATTGGACTTCGCGGATTTGCACGCATCGGCGGCCGACAACGCCGGTCGCACGATCGGCGATCGTCAGCGTAAGCTCTCGCCGAGGAGGCTGATGCGAAAGACCGGCTTCTTGTTCTCGTCGAGCAGTTCCATGCACCACTCGGCATTCGGCTTCAGGCTGCGCGCGATGCCACCGAGCAGGTTGGCGCAGACTTCGGTCATCTCGGTCCAGGCGGCTGCACGATCCTCGAACTCGTACGGCTGGTCGGCGGCGCCGGAATAGCGACCGGTACTGATGCGGAAGAAGTACAGCGACATCGTTGAACCCTTTTATCGGGCCGCGCCCCCCGGCCGTACGCAAACTGGAACGCGAACAGCTACCAACGCATGAAAGCCGCCGCCCGTATGACTACGGCGCGGCGGCTTCATGTTCGATGGACGTCTTCAACGACAAAGTGCGCGGACCGTCCCGCGCGGCCGTCTCACTGGGTCGAGCGGCGCAGCTCCAGCGGGCCCTCGTTGCTGGTGGGCTCCGACTTGATCTCCGACTTCACCGGCTCGAGCCGGCTGCTCTCGACACGCGGCGTCTCGACGCGCGCGGCCACTTCGGTGTTGGCCGGGCCGACCGAACCGGTGTGCTCTGCCCTGTGCAGCGAGCGCGGCCGCGCCGCAGCGCGCGCCATCAGCATCTGGTTGCCGCCCTGGTGATGGAAGTCGCAATACGCGAAGCCCATCCCCGACACCGAGCCGCGGAAGCTGCGATCGTCGGTCTTTTCCAGGTTGAAGCAGGGCTCGAACGGGATGCCCTTGATCGAGGCGCAGACGTTCTGGCCGCGGATCTGGAGCGTATTGCCGGGCAGGCGGAGATGTTTGACCGGGCCCGCGCCGGAGAACTGCACCGCGCCGGCGGCACCGAGATCTTCCAGGATACGGCCCGCGCCGCGGGTGCCGTCGAAACAGGTGAAGGCAAACACCTTGCCCGCCACGAAGCGCCGCGCCTCGTCGGCGTTCATGCTTCCGGCAAGGGCCGGCGCAAACGTTGCTGCCGCCGTGACAACCCCCAACACAATACGCGCAAGCATGCTCAACTCCGAACCAACCCCAGCGCGGGCGATGCCTTATCTCTTTACCCGCTGCTTACCATACTAACCATGGCGACATTGAAGCAGCTTGGTTGGTAAAGTCTGAACACCGTTAGACAATTTTTACCACGATGCGGCCGCGGACCTGGCCTGCCAAGATTTTCGCGCCCCATTCCGAAACCTGGTCGAGCGAAATTTCGTGAGTGATTTCAGATAGTTTCGTCCGATCCAGATCGGACGCCAGGCGCTGCCAGGCGGCTTTCCGCGGCTCGATCGGGCACATCACGGAATCGATGCCGAGAAGGCACACTCCGCGCAAAATGAAGGGTGCGACAGAAGACGGCAGGTCCATTCCGGCGGCCAGGCCGCAGGCCGCGATCGCACCGCCGTATTTCGTCATCGACAGCAGATTGGCCAGTGTGGTCGAGCCGACGCTGTCGACGCCCCCTGCCCAGCGCTCCTTTGCGATCGGCTTGGCCGGCACCGACAACTCGTTGCGGTCGATGATTTCGGCTGCTCCCAGTTGCTTCAGATAATCGGCCTCCGAGGCGCGGCCGGTCGATGCGATGACGTGGTAGCCGAGCTTGGAGAGCACGGCGATCGCGACCGAGCCGACGCCGCCGGCGGCACCCGTCACCACCACAGGGCCGCTCTTCGGGGAGAGACCGTGCTTCTCCAATGCCAGCACCGAGAGCATCGCTGTGAAGCCGGCGGTGCCGATCGCCATGGCATCGCGCGCCGACAGGCCTTGCGGCAAGGCCACCAGCCAGTCGCCCTTCACCCGTGCCATCTCGGCATAGGCGCCGAGATGGGTCTCGCCCATACCCCAGCCGGTGCAGACGACCTTGTCGCCCGCCTTCCACTGCGGATGCGAGGACGCTTCGACGGTGCCGGCGAAGTCGATGCCGGCGATCATCGGGAAGCGGCGCACCACCGGCGCCTTGCCGGTGAGCGCAAGGCCGTCCTTGTAGTTCAGCGTCGACCATTCCACGCGGACGGTGACGTCGCCGTCCATCAGTTCGGCTTCGTCGAACTGCGTCAGCGCGGCGGTGGTGCCCTTGTCCGCCTTGTCGATCCGGATCGCCTTGAATGTGGCCACGACTGAACTCCCTGACTTGTTTGCCGGGGATGTTTAGCCGATCAGGCAGGCTGCGCAAACGCCCTAACCACAGGTTTTTCCACGATCGGAAGATTGATCAGCGCCGAGAGCACGCCGAACACAATCGAGAGCCACCAGATCGGCGTGTAGGAACCGTACTTTTCGAAGACGATGCCCCCGAGCCAGACGCCGAGGAAGCCGCCGACCTGATGGCTGACGAAGGCGAAGCCATAGAGCGTGGCAAGCCAGCGCGTGCCGAACATCAGCGCCACCAGCGCCGAGGTCGGCGGCACCGTCGACAGCCAGGTCAGGCCGGAGACCGCACCGAACGCGATCGCCGAGAACGGCGTGATCGGGAACGAGATGAAGGCGAGGGTCGCGAGTGCGCGCGTGAAGTAGATGGTGGAGAGGATGTAGCGCTTGGGCAGCGAGTTCTGGAGATAGCCGACGCTGAGCGAGCCGATGATGTTGAACAGGCCGATCGCCGCGATCACCCAGCCGCCGGTCTGCGTGGAGATGCCGCGATCGACCAGGAAGGCCGGCAGATGCACGGTGATGAAGGCGAGCTGGAATCCGCAGGTGAAGAAGCCCAGCACCAGCAGCACATAGGAGCGGTGACCGAAGGCTTCGGCGAGCGCCCTGGTGAAGGTCTGCTCATCGGCCGGCGTCGCATTGGCCGGATTTGCGGCCGGCGGCGTCGCGAGCGCAAGTGACAACGGGATGATAAGCAGCATCAGGAAGCCGAACACGGAGAGCGCCTGCTGCCAGCCGAAATTGTCGATCAACGCGACGCCGATCGGTGCGAACAGAAACTGGCCGAATGAGCCAGCCGCCGTGCCGGCTCCAAGCGCAAGGCCGCGCTTCTCGGCTGGCAGCAGCTTGGTGAATGCCGACAGCACCAGGTTGAACGAGCAGCCGGCAAGACCAAAACCGACCATGACGCCCGCACCGATGTCGAGCGACAACGGCGTCGTGGAGTAGCGCATCAACAGCAGGCCGCCGGCATAGAGCAGAGCGCCGACGCACATCACACGGAACAGGCCGAAGCGATCGGCGACCGCGCCGGCGACCGGTTGGCCCAGTCCCCACAGCAGATTCTGAAAGGCAATGGCGAGGCCGAACACGTCACGGCCCCAGGAGAATTCGTGGCTCATCGGCTGCACGAAAAAGCCGAGCGCCGATCGCGGACCGAAGCCGAGCATGCCGATCGCACAGCCACAGAGGATGATGACCGCCGGCGTGCGCCAGTTGGAGGAACGGGAGACCGAACCGAGTTCGCCCACTGATGTCGACATGCTCTTCCTCATGTTCGTCGGCGGATTTGCAAACCGCCGCCGCGAGCCAGTTCGTTTAATGCATCTGCATGAAAATCCCAAGTCGAAAACAATTGCGTTCCGCGAAGGGCTGAGGCGGGAGCATTGCATTTCTGGCGCCCCCGGCTGACGCGCCAAGTGCGACTTGACGGAAATGTGTGCGGCGGCATCTAGCGGCCTGCGGCACTGCGTGATACCTTCGATTTACTCAGATTGAGCATATCACTAACGACCCCCGGCCCTCTCGGCCGGAGTTCTCAGGCTCCTATTATGCTCATATTGAGTATAAATAGCATGCACAGGAGGCTTCGATGCCGATCACTGGAATTTACGGTCCCGACGATCTCGCCAGCCGGCCGCAGGGCCAGGTCGTCAGCTCGCCCCGGGACGCGCCGGCGGGAACAGGGCCCGCGCTGCCGAGGCCCTCGCTGGAATGGACACCGGAGGTCGAGCGCGCCACCGCGCCGCTCTATGACCGCGTGAAACACGTGATCCCGCCGATCGAATGGCCGCTGATGGCGCCGACGATCAAGGCGATCAACGAGCTGAAGCGCGCACGGGGCGCGGTGATCCTCGCGCACAATTACCAGGCGCCGGAGATCTTCCACTGCGTCGCCGACATCGGCGGCGACTCGCTCCAGCTCGCGGTCGAAGCCACAAAGGTGGAGGCCGATATCATCGTCCAGTGCGGCGTGCACTTCATGGCGGAGACGTCAAAGCTGCTCAATCCGGACAAGACGGTGCTGATCCCCGACTCGCGCGCCGGCTGCTCGCTTGCCGCCAGCATCACGGGTCCGGACGTTCGCCTGCTCCGCGAAAAATTTCCCGGCGTGCCCGTCGTCGCCTATGTCAATACGTCCGCGGAGGTGAAGGCCGAGGTCGACATCTGCTGCACCTCCTCGAACGCGGTGCAGGTGGTCGAGAGCCTGAACGCGGCGAGCGTGATCTTTCTGCCCGATCGCTATCTCGCCACTTACGTGGCCTCGAAGACAGACGTGAAGATCATCGCCTGGAAAGGCGCCTGCGAGGTGCACGAGCGTTTCAAGGGCGAAGAGCTGCGCGCCCTACGCGAGGCCGATCCGTCCGTCCGGATCATTGCGCATCCGGAGTGCCCGCCGGACGTGCTGGCGGAGGCCGACTTCACCGGCTCGACCGCGCACATGATCAACTGGGTGCGCGAAAAGCGGCCGCGACGGCTGGTGATGATCACGGAATGCTCGATGGCCGACAATGTACGGGCCGAGCTGCCCGACGTGGAGATGCTGCGGCCCTGCAATCTCTGCCCGCACATGAAGCGCATCACGCTCGCCAATATCCTGGAGAGCCTGCTGACGCTTGGCGAGGAAGTGACCATCGATCCCGCGCTGGCGGTGCGTGCGCGGCGTTCGGTCGAGCGGATGATCAATCTGAAGAATTGAGAGCACAGCATGCAAGACACCATCCACAACCTCACCCGCGCCGACGACATCGTCATCGTCGGCGGCGGCCTTGCCGGGCTGTTCTGCGCGCTGAAGCTGGCGCCGCGGCCGGTGACCTTGATCTCGGCCGCGCCGCTCGGACAGGGCGCATCCTCAGCATGGGCGCAAGGCGGTATCGCCGCGGCGATGGCCGAGGGCGATACGCCGGAAGCGCACGCCGCCGACACGATCGCGGTCGGCGGCGGCCTCGTCGACGATGCGGTCGCACTTGGGATCGCGCGCGAGGCCGCGCCGCGCATCCACGATCTCCTGAGCTATGGCGTCCCGTTCGATCGCGATCTCGAAGGCAGGCTCGCCGTGGGACGCGAAGCGGCACATTCGGCCCGGCGCATCGTCCATGTGCGAGGCGATGGCGCCGGTGCCGCGATCATCGCGGCCTTGAGCGACGCAGCGCGCAGTACGCCGTCGATCCGCGTGATCGAGGGGCTCGTTGCCGAAGCCCTCCTGACCGAGGGCGGTGCCGTCGCCGGCCTTCAATTGCGCGAAGCCGGCAACGTTGCGGCACGGCCGCTCCTGCTCGCCGCGCGCGCGGTGGTGCTCGCCACCGGCGGCATCGGACATCTCTACGCCGTCACGACCAATCCAATGGAAGCCAGCGGCTCCGGCCTTGCCATCGCCGCACATGCCGGTGCCGTGATCGCCGACCCGGAATTCGTGCAGTTCCATCCAACGGCCATCATGGTCGGCCGCGATCCCGCACCCCTCGCCACCGAAGCCTTGCGCGGCGAAGGGGCGACGCTGGCCAACGGCGCCGGCGAGCGTTTCATGGCTGCGCTTCACCCGCTCGCGGAGCTCGCGCCACGCGACATCGTGGCGCGCGGCGTGTTCGCCGAGATCGCGGCCGGGCGCGGCGCCTTCCTCGATGCGCGGCAGGCGCTGGGCGCGCGCTTCGCCGACAGATTTCCGACCGTGCATGCGAGCTGCATCGCCGCCGGCATCGATCCGGCCACGCAGATCATCCCGATTGCGCCCGCCGCGCACTACCACATGGGCGGCATCGCCGTTGATGCGCGCGGACGCAGCTCGATCGACGGGCTATGGGCCGGCGGCGAGGTGTCGTCGACAGGCGCGCACGGCGCCAACCGGCTTGCCTCGAATTCGCTGCTGGAAGCCGTGGTCTACGCCGCGCGCATCGCCGACGACATCGCCGGCCGTGCGATCCCCCCGCCTGCTCGCCTCCCCGACGCATTGGTGGCACCGCGCCGCAGCCCGCCGGATGCAGCTAGCGTGAAGCGGCTGCGCGCAACGATGGCCGCCCATGTCGGCGTGATCCGCGAGGGCGAGGGTCTCGCGGATGCCGTGCGCGACTTCGCCGCGGTCGAACGCGAGGCGACGAGCATCGCGCTGCGCAACATGGCGATTTCGGCTCTGCTCGTGGCTGCCTCGGCGTGGAGCCGGCGCGAGAGCCGCGGCGCGCATTTCCGCTCCGACCATCGCGCTGAAATCCCCGCGCTGGCGCAGCGAACGATGACCACGCTCACGGCGGCGCGCGAGATCGCAGAAAGCCTGAGCTCCCTGCCGCGCGCTGCGCAACCCATGATCGCCTGATGGAGACCCCCATGATCGCCCCGACCTCATTGCTCAACCCCGACGCCTTTCTCTCACCACTCGCCATCGACGCGGCTGTGCAGCGCGCGCTCGACGAGGACCTCGGCCGCGCCGGCGACATCACCTCGCTTGCGACGATCCCGGAAGCGACCAGGGCGCAAGCCGTCCTGGTCGCGCGCCAGTCCGGCGTGATCGCCGGATTGCCGCTGGCGCTGGCAACATTGCAAAGACTCTCGTCCGACATCGAGGTCCGCGCGCATGTCCGCGATGCCGCACGCGTTGCCCGCGGACAGCAGGTGCTGACGATCTCCGGCCCCGCGCGCGCCATTCTCACCGCGGAGCGAACCGCGCTGAATTTCGTCGGCCGCCTGTCGGGCGTCGCAACGCTCACGGCCGATTATGTCGCACGTACCGAAGGCACGAAAATGCGAATCTGTTGCACGCGCAAGACCACGCCCGGACTGAGGGCGCTGGAGAAATACGCGGTGCGCTGCGGCGGCGGCTTCAACCACCGCTTCGGCCTCGACGACGCGATCCTGATCAAGGACAACCACATCGCGGTCGCGGGCGGCGTCGGTGCGGTGCTGGAGCGCGCCCGCAGCCACGCCGGCCATCTCGTCAAGATCGAGATCGAGGTCGATACGCTGGCGCAATTGCGCGAGGTGCTGGCCACCGGAATGGCCGACGCCGTGCTGCTCGACAACATGGACCTTGCAACATTGCGCGAGGCGGTGCGGATCAACGAGGGTCGTCTCGAGCTGGAGGCCTCGGGCGGCGTCACGCCGGACTCGATCGCGGCCATCGCTGCGACCGGCGTTGATTACGCTTCGGCGGGCGCACTGACGCATTCGGCGCCGAATTTCGACTGTGCGCTGGATATCGAGGCGTGATTGGAACACCGACGCCTCCACAACGTCAAGGCCGGGCTTGTCCCGGCCATCCACGTCTTGCCGGACAGCGCGAACAACGTGGATGCCCGGGACAAGCCCGGGCATGACGGTCTATCGTGAAGCGCTACCTTCGCTCAATCACACCCATCTCGGCGGAACTCTTCGCTTCCTGCGCGAGCTCGGCCGACAGCGCGGCGGTTTGGGCCGGGGTGCCCCAACTCGGTTCCTCGCTGCCGTCGCCCCAAGCGCGTGGCCGATAGAAGGTGTGCACGCCGGTCTTGTACATCTTCTTCATCTCGGCGACCCAGGACGGGTGCACCCAATAGGCATGATAGTGCGTGGACTTGCCGACCTCGGGCAGCCAGATCTGGCCATCGAGCATGGCCTTTGCGATCTTCCTGGCGCGCTCCCACATCTCGGGCTCCCGGATCACGTCGGCATTGTTGTCGCAGGCGAACGTGAACTGGCAGGCGAGATGGCGGTGCTTGTTCTGATAGACCGCGCCGCACACGGTTTCCGGATATTTGCCGGAGAACACGCGGTTCATCACGACTTGCGCCACCGCCATCTGGCCGCGCACGGCCTCGCCGCGCGATTCGAAATAGACGGCCTCGGCGAGACACTTCTCGGACTTCGCGCGCGACTTGTCGTCGAGCGCGAGGCGCTCCGCCGGCGATTTGGCACGCTGGTTGTCGGCGTTGACCTCGCCCTTCGGCGCGACGCTCTCGCCGCTCTCGATATCCCTGGCGATGTCCACCGTCGGCGGTGACAGCGAGGCCGTTACCTTCATGTCGGGATCCGCCATCACGATCATCGGTTCGGCGCCGGGCTGCCAGCTCTCGATGCTCTCCAGATTGCCGCCGAGCGACGAACTGCCGAAGAACAGGTTGGAGGTCTTGACGCTGAAGGGATCGCGCACGGGCGTCGTCGGCGCGGTGGTCCGCTTGAGAGCCTCGAGCGGCGCGGTCGCGAGCGCGCGCGCGGCGTCGCTGGCCCGCGGTGGATTGGAATATTGCGGCAGCGGCGGCGCACGGAGCGCTTCCTGAAGCTCGGGATCGAGCGCGGCCGCAGATTCCGGCGACATCGCCTGCGGCAGCGCGGCGGTCTTGGCGCCGAACACCGAGCTGTTCGACGTCGCGGGATCTTGCTGCGCCGGTGGCGCAGCCGGCGCCGCCGTTTCGGGAGCCTCGGTCGGCGCAACGATGGCGAGGCGATCACCTTTCATCGAGCGATCGACCTTGGGAAAGTCGGAAGCCTGGTAGCGCGGCGCAGCCTGCAGCGCCGGATTGCGGCCGATCGCGCCGGTGACGTCGCGGCCATCGAGGCTCGCCAGGCGAACCATCGCGCTCTGCGGAACCGAGGTGCCGATGGGGCGGGAAAAACTGTAGGTGGCAAGCTGGATGGAGGACGCCGCGGAGAACACCTGCTTCTGCCAACGCTCGGCGACGCCGGGTTGGCGCGCCAGCAGAGAGGCAATATCCTGATAGCCGGTCTCTCTCGGCATCAATGCGAAGATGCAGAGACCGATGCCGAAGGACGCGAACCGCGCGCCCTTCGGATGGTTACGCAACACAGACATCGATACGCTCACGCTACGCTTACGCCAGAAAAATCGAAACGCAGTACATCCGTGCAATTCGATCTTTATCGTAAGTATCTAATTTAGGTTGCCGGGGCGTTAATCGGCGTTGCGCGTGCAGCACACTCAAGCGAACACAGGTGTTTTCACGGGGTGATCGCGCAGGGTGGTAAACGCGACGTCACGTGAAGCGGTAAACAACCCGTCAACGCGAATGGTGAAGGAACTCTTGCTGGCGCGTATCAATAGGGCCGCGCCTGTGGTTCCGTTGTGTGCGCCGCGCGGCCACACCCCCGGTGTCATGCTCCGCGAAAGCGGGGCATCCAGTACGCCGCGGCTTCTCGATTCAATCACTAATGTCTCGGCGTACGGGATCGCCCGGTCAAGCCGGGCGATGACAACGAGTACATGGAAACAACATCGCTCAAATGAAAGAGGCGGGGTTTGGCCCCGCCTCTCTCAACTCAATCTTGCGCTTCGGCTTACGCCTGGCTTGCAACTGCCTTGCCGAGCGCGGCTTGCGCGGCGGCAAGACGGGCGATCGGCACGCGGTAGGGCGAGCAGGAGACGTAGTCGAGGCCGATATTGTGGCAGAAGGCGACGGAGGCGGGATCGCCGCCGTGCTCGCCGCAGATGCCGACCTTGAGCTTCGGGCGCGTCTTGCGGCCGCGCGCGACGCCGATCTTGACGAGTTCACCGACGCCTTCCTGGTCGAGCGCGACGAAGGGATCGATCGGGAGAATGCCCTTGGACACGTAGGTGCCGAGGAAGCTCGCGGCATCGTCGCGGCTGATGCCGTAAGTGGTCTGCGTCAGATCGTTGGTGCCGAACGAGAAGAACTCGGCGCTCTCCGCGATCTCGGCCGCGAGCAGACAGGCGCGCGGCAGCTCGATCATGGTGCCGACCTGATAGGTCAGCTTGGTGTTGGTGTCGCGCATCACCGCCTGCGCGGTGGCGTCGATCCGCGCCTTGACGAGATCGAGCTCCATCTTGGTCGCGATCAGCGGCACCATCACCTCGAGGCCGACGGCCTTGCCGGTGCGCTTCTCGGCCTCGACCGCGGCCTCGAAGATCGCGCGGGCCTGCATCTCGGCGATCTCCGGATAAGCGATCGCGATGCGGCAGCCGCGGAAGCCGAGCATCGGATTGAACTCCGAGAGCTCGCGGGCGCGGTCGGCGAGGCGCCGCGGGTCGGTGTTCATGGCGCGCGCCACTTCCTCGACCTCGGCATGGGTGTGCGGCAGGAATTCGTGCAGCGGCGGGTCCAGCAGGCGGATCGTGACGGGCAGGCCCTTCATGATCTCGAACAGCTCGACGAAATCGGCGCGCTGCATCGGCAGGAGCTTTGCGAGCGCGGCGCGGCGCGACTGCTCGTCCTCGGAGAGGATCATCTCGCGCACCGTGCGGATGCGGGTCTCTTCGAAGAACATGTGCTCGGTGCGGCACAGGCCGATGCCTTCCGCACCGAACTTGATCGCGGTGCGCGCGTCGTCCGGCGTATCTCCATTGACGCGAACGCCGATCTTGCGAACCTGGTCGGCCCAGGCCATCAGCGTGCCGAACTCGCCGGACAGCTCCGGCTCGATCATCGGCATGCGGCCGGCGAGCACCTGGCCGAGCGAGCCGTCGATGGTGATGACGTCGCCGGTCTTGAAGGTGCGCGAGCCGATGCTCATGGTGCCGCGGCCGTAATCGACACGGATGGTGCCGCAGCCGGAGACGCAGGGCTTGCCCATGCCGCGCGCGACGACCGCCGCGTGCGAGGTCATTCCGCCGCGGGTGGTCAAGATGCCTTCGGCGGCGTGCATGCCGTGGATGTCTTCCGGGCTGGTCTCGATGCGGACCAGGATGACCTTGCGCCCATCGGCCTGAAGCTTGGCCGCCTCGTCCGAGGAGAACACGATCTCGCCGGAGGCAGCACCTGGCGAAGCCGGCAGGCCGGTCGCGATGACATCGCGCTTGGCGCCGGGATCGATGGCTGGATGCAGCAGCTGGTCGAGCGAAGCGGGATCGACCCGCATCACCGCTTCCTTCTTGGTGATCAGGCCTTCATTGGCGAGCTCGACCGCGATGCGCAGCGCCGCCTTGGCGGTACGCTTGCCGCCGCGGGTCTGGAGCATCCACAGCTTGCCCTGCTCGACCGTGAACTCCATGTCCTGCATGTCGCGGTAGTGCTTCTCGAGCAGCGTGTAGATCCGCGTCAGCTCCTTGAAGGCCTCCGGCATCGCCGCTTCCATCGACGCCTTGTCCGAGCCCGATTCCTGACGCGCTTCCTCGGTGATGTCCTGCGGCGTGCGGATGCCCGCCACCACGTCCTCGCCCTGCGCGTTGATCAGGAATTCGCCGTAAAGCTTGCTCTCGCCGGTCGAGGGATTGCGGGTGAAGGCAACGCCGGTCGCCGAGGTCTCGCCCATGTTGCCGAACACCATGGCCTGCACGTTGACCGCGGTGCCCCAGGATTCCGGAATGTCGTGCAGCTTGCGGTAGGTCACCGCGCGCGCGTTCATCCAGGATGAAAACACCGCACCGATCGCGCCCCAGAGCTGGTCGTGCGGGTCCTGCGGGAAGTCCTTGCCGGTCTCGCGCGCGACCGCATCCTTGTACTTGCCGACCAGATCGACCCAGTCGTCGGCGGTGAGGTCGGTGTCGAGGCTGTAGCCCTGGCCGTCCTTGAAGGTGTCGAGGATTTCCTCGAAATGATGATGCTCGAAGCCGAGCACCACGTCGGAATACATCGTGATGAAGCGGCGATAGCTGTCATAGGCGAAGCGGCGATCGCCCGACAATTCCGACAGCGCTTCCACGGTCTGGTCGTTGAGGCCGAGGTTCAGCACGGTGTCCATCATGCCCGGCATCGAGGCGCGCGCGCCGGAGCGGACGGAAACGAGCAGCGGGTTCTTGGTGTCGCCGAACACCTTGCCGGTGATCTTGCCGACATGGACGAGCGCCTTCTCGACCTGCGCCTGCAATTCCTTCGGATAGGATTTGCCGTGAGCGTAGAAGTAAGTGCAGACCGATGTCGGGATGGTGAAGCCGGGAGGCACCGGCAGACCGAGATTGGCCATCTCGGCGAGGTTCGCGCCCTTGCCACCGAGCAGGTCGCGCATCTCCGTGCGGCCCTCGGCCTTGCCGTCACCGAACGTGTAGACCCATTTGCCGGCCTTGCCCGCAACCGGCGACGCCTTGACGGTAGCGGCCTTCTTTGGCGCAGGCTTCGCAGCGACCTTCGGCACAGCCGCCTTGGTCACAGCCTTCGCAGCCGGCTTGGCAGCAGCTTTCGCGACCGGCTTGGGGGCGCTCTTGGCAAGCGCCTTGCGGGCCGGCGGGGCGGCTTTCGCCTTGGCGGAAGACTTTGATTTCGCTGCAGCTTTATTGGGCTTCGAGGCGGCTTTGGCCATAGCTTGCACACAACCTGCGAGAGGAATGGGATTTCGCGGGCGTTACACCATTTTGAACGGGCCCGCGCAAGTCAGACAGTTCCGGAAAGTGAACTCCTAGAGGTGGAGCCATTTCAGGAGCCCGAGCCCGATCGCGCCGTTCACAATGAGGAAGATCGCGACGATCAGATTGAGGAGTCGCGGCATGATCAGGATGAGCACACCCGCAATCAACGACAGGATCGGCGAAATGTGGGCGACGGTGATGTGCATGAACTATCTTTCTGTGGAAGTGGGGCGAATCGCGGGCGGATCATAGCCCTCCCGGTTCCGCGAGTAGAGACGCGCAAGGTGCGATGCGAGTTCCGGCTCCCACGAAAACTGCCCGAAATTGCCGCTGATACGGCAGGGCTTTTCCCGGAACATTGCCAAGGGTGCATGCATTGGCCAACCGGTCGCGTCCTTAGGCGCGTCCGAACCATCACGTCGAAGGAGTTGTCCATGCGGAACAGGATTCTTGCCCTTGCCGCGCTCGCAGCCGCGATCGGCTCGTCGCCTCTTGCGGCGCAGGCGCAAAGCGGTGTCACCGTCGGACGCGCGCCCGTCGTGGTCGACAGCGGCCCGACGATTGCCGTCGAACAGCGGCCGGCTTTCCGCGACTATGTCGTCGAACAACGTGTGCCGGCCTTCAGCATTCCGGACCGTATCGTGGTCGGCACCACCTTACCCGAGGCAGGCGTCACTTATTATGACGTGCCGCAACGCTTCGGCGCCACCACCTATCGCTACACCGTCGTGAATGGCGAGACCGTGCTGGTCGAGCCCCGCTCGCGCCGCATCGTCGAGGTGGTCGACTAAATCAGTTCGACTCGATGTCCGGCGCGTCACATCAGGCTGGCGCGAGCAGTTAAGCGGACATCAGGCCCCGCCCGGTCCTCCCCCCGCCGGGCGGGGCATTTTTTTGCGCTGTCATTCCGGGGCGCGCCACCTGGCGCGAGCCCGGAATCCATACTCATGATCGTGGTTATGGATTCCGGGCTCGTGCTTCGCACGCCCCGGAATGACACCGGTGTTTGCCCCGCGAGCGCGCCTCAGTCCTGGATCTTCGAGAAATCCGCCACCGCGCGCGTGGCGCTGCGGATCTCGTTGAGCAGCTTCAGGCGGTTCTCGCGCACTTTCGGATCATCGTCGTTGACGCGGACTTTTTCGAAGAACGCATCGACCGGCGGACGCAGCTTTGCCATCGCGCTCATGGCGGCGGCAAAGTCTTCCTTGGCGACGGCGGCACTTGCTTCCGCCGTCACCTCGCCGATCGCCTTGGCCAGCGCCTTCTCCTCGCCGAGGCCGTAGAGCGCCGCATCGGGCGTGCCGTCAAAGCTGCGCTTGTCCTTCTTTTCCTCGATTCCAAGGATATTACTGGCACGCTTGATGCCGGCGAGCAGGTTCTTGCCGTCGTCGGTCTCGAGGAATTTTCCGAGCGCTTCGACGCGGCGGACGATCATCAGGAGATCGTCCTGACCGCCGAGCGCGAACACGGCGTCGACGAGATCGTGACGCGCGCCCTGCTCGCGGAGCTGGACCTTCAGGCGGTCGGCGAAGAAGGCGAGGAGATCGCTGGGGAGCTTCTGCGCATCGGCGGGCTGCACGGACAAGCCGGCGAGCGCCGATGCAGCCACCTTCGTCAACGACAGCCGAAGCGCGTTCTCGGCAATCAGTCTAATCACGCCGAGAGCCGCACGACGCAGCGCATACGGGTCCTTGCTCCCGGTCGGCTTCTCGTCGATGGCCCAGAAGCCGACGAGCGTATCGAGCTTGTCGGCGAGCGCGACCGCCACGCTGACCGGATCGGTCGGCACGCGGTCCGCAGGCCCTTGCGGCTTGTAGTGCTCTTCGCACGCAGCTGCGACGGAGCCGTCCTCGCCTTGCGCCAGCGCGTAGTACTTGCCCATCAAGCCCTGCACTTCGGGGAACTCGCCGACGACCTCCGTCAGCAAGTCCGCCTTCGCAAGATGTGCGGCGCGCGTGGCCTTCGCGACATCGGCCCCGACCAGCGGCGCAATCTCCGCGGCGAGATGCTCGATGCGCTTGATCCGCTCCGCCTGTGTCCCGAGCTTCTCGTGGAACACGATCTGCTCGAACTTCGGCAGACGTTCCTCGAGCTTGGTCTTCAGGTCCGTCTCGTAGAAGAACTTCGCATCCGACAACCGCGCGCGGATGACGCGCTCGTTGCCGGCGATGATGGTCGCACCGCCGTCGGTTGCCTCGATGTTGGCGACCAGGATGAACTTGTTGGCGAGCTTGCCGGTCTTGGGATCGCGCACCACAAAGCACTTCTGGTTGTTGCGGATGGTGGCGCGGATCACTTCCGCGGGCGTCGCCAGAAACTCCTGCTCGAATGAGCCCATCAGCACGACCGGCCATTCGACGAGGCCGGCGACCTCGTCGAGCAGGTTCTGGTCCTCGACGAGCTCGAAGCCTTGCGCAAACGCGAGCTGCTTGGCGTCGGTGAGAATCGCGTCCTTGCGGCGCTCGGGGTCGAGCACGACCTTCGCGTCGAGCAGCTTCGCTTCGTAGTCCTCGAAGCGGCGCACGCTGATCGCGTCCGGCGCCATGAAGCGATGGCCGTACGTGGTCTGTCCGGTCTCGATACCGTCGACTTCGAACTTCACGACATCGGGCTCTTCCGTCTCGAGCCCGAACGTCGCGGTGATCGCATGCAGCGGCCGCACCCAATTGAGCGAGCCCGGCTTGCCCGAGCGCGCGCCCCAGCGCATCGATTTCGGCCACGGGAAGGTGCGGATGATCACGGGCAGGATTTCCGCGAGCACGTCGATCGCGTCGCGGCCGGGCTTCTCGATCAAGCCGATGTAGAAATCACCCTTGGGGTCGCGCTGGATCTTGGCTTCGTCCAGCGATTTCAAGCCTGTCGCTTTCAGAAAGCCCTGCACGGCCGCATCGGGCGCGCCGACCTTCGGTCCGCGGCGTTCGGTCTTCAGGTCCGGCTGGCGCGCGGGGATGCCGTGCACGGTGAGCGCGAGGCGGCGCGGGGTCGAAAACGCCTTGGCGCCCTCGTAGACGAGGCCTTCGGCGACGAGCTTGTCGGTGACCATGCGGCGCAGATCCTCGGCCGCCTTGGCCTGCATGCGCGCGGGAATCTCTTCCGAGAACAGTTCAAGCAGGAGATCAGGCATCAGGCCGCTCCGCCCGCTTCAGTATGGATCCAGGCCTCGCCGCAGGCCTTGGCCAGCTCGCGCACGCGAAGAATATAGCTCTGCCGCTCCGTCACGGAGATCACGCCGCGGGCATCGAGCAGGTTGAAGACGTGGCTCGCCTTGATGCACTGGTCGTAGGCCGGCAGCGCCATCAGATGCGCCTCGCGCTTGCCGTCCTTCCAGCCGGCGTCGAGATATTTCTTGCAGGCCTGCTCCGCCATCTTGAACTGCTCGAACAGCATTGCGGTGTCGGCAACTTCAAAATTGTGCTTCGAATATTCCCGCTCGGCCTGCAGGAAGACGTCGCCATAGGTGACCTTGGCATCGCCGTCGCGGCCGTTGAAGTTGAGGTCGTAGACGCGGTCGACGCCCTGCACATACATCGCGAGGCGCTCCAGCCCGTAGGTGAGCTCGCCCGCCACCGGCGCGCATTCGAAACCCGCGACCTGCTGGAAGTAAGTGAACTGGCTGACTTCCATGCCGTCGCACCAGCATTCCCACCCCAAGCCCCAGGCGCCCAGCGTCGGGCTCTCCCAATCGTCCTCGACGAAGCGGATGTCGTGCAGGGCGGAATCGATGCCGATCGCGGCGAGCGACTTCAGGTACAGCTCCTGAAGGTTCGGCGGCGACGGCTTCATGATCACCTGGAACTGGTAGTAGTGCTGCATCCGGTTCGGATTCTCGCCGTAACGGCCGTCCTTGGGCCGGCGCGAGGGTTGCACGTAGGCGGCATTCCAGGGCTTTGGCCCGAGCGCGCGCAGCGTGGTCGCCGGATGGAAGGTGCCCGCGCCCATCTCCATGTCGTAGGGCTGCAGGATCACGCAGCCCTGCTCGGCCCAGAACCGCTGGAGCGCGAGGATGAAGCCCTGGAACGAGCGTTCCGGGCGCATATGGGCGGGCAATGAGGCGTCCATCGTCAGATCGGGCTCTCGCGGGGGTTTGAATCGCGCGGGACCGTATCGACGGCGGGGGTGGGAATCAAGGCAAAGGGGCGGATTCGGACTTAACTGCCACCATAGAGTGACGGTGCCGTAGGGTGGGCAAAGCGAAGCGTGCCCACCATCGTCGCCACGATTGCCGAAGGGAATCGTGGGCACGGCGCAAGAGCGCCTTTGCCCACCCTACGGCACCTTACGTGTGGCGCGACCTAGCCCGGCCGGTAAGCCCCGGTCACAGGGTCACGCTTGAGCGTTGGAATATTCCCGGCGTGAGCGGCTTCGGCGACGCGTGACAGGCGCATCTCCTCCAGCTCCTGGTTGATCCTGACGGCGGTCTTGTAGGCCCAGCGGACCACGGCAAGCCCGCCCAGGACGCCCGCGAAAGCGACGAACGGCGGCATCGGTCGTTCCTTGTCTAGTGCTCAGCCCCCACGCGCATTCTTGCGCAGACCGGCCCGCGCCGCAATTGGCTCGGGCCGGACCAAATGGCGCGGGAAGGCCTCGCCTAGAACCCGAATTTCGCCCAGATCGCCCGCGTTTCGACCGCCGAGATCAACTCGTCCGGCAGGCCGGCCATCGATTCCACGGCCAAAAGCTGCCCCGCGCCTGGGGATTTCCGGCCCAGAAGGCCGGAGAGCAACCCGGTCGGCTGGGCGATCACGGGGGTGAGAACCTTCTCGCCATAGCGGGCACGAAGAGTTGAGCGGAGATCGCCGATGCTGTCGGCGAGCCCCAGCGCGACGGCGCTGTCGCCGGCCCAGTATTCGCCCGTGAACAGCGTATCGTCCGCCCCTTTCAGCCGCGCGCCACGGCTGTCCTTGACCAGCGAGATGAATATCTGGTGGATCTCGCGCTGGATCGCCTTCAGCTTGGCGACGTCCTCCGGATTCTCCGGCAGGAACGGATCGAGCATGGCCTTGTGTTCGCCTGATGTGTAGAGCCGCCGCTCGATGCCGAGCCGTCTGATCGCCTCCTGGAAACCGAAGCTGCCGCCGACCACGCCGATCGAGCCGAGGATCGAAGACGGATCGCAGATGATCTCGTCGCCGGCGCAGGCAATCATGTAGCCGCCGGAGGCCGCGACGTCCTCGACGAACACCAGCACCGGCAGTTTCTTCTCCGCCGCGAGCTGCTTGATGCGCAGGTAGATCTGGCGCGACTGCACCGGCGAGCCGCCGGGCGAGTTGATCACCAGCGCCACCGCCTTGGCGTGCCGATACGAGAACGCGCGCTCCAGCACTTTGGCGACGCCGGCGAGCGTCATGCCCGGGCGCAGCGGCGTCACCGCGCCGATCACCCCGGACAGCCGCACCACCGGCACGACGGCCGTGCCGGGGCGGAAGCGCGCCGGCAGATATTGCATGAGCTTGTCGGCCAGGCCGGAACTCTCACGATCGTTCAACTGTTCGGCCATGCCGTTACCTCTGATTAATCATTTCTTATCACGCGACTGTCATTGGAAGTGCCCGGAACGTGTTTTGCAGAATTCCCTTTGGGAGGCTGCAATGAGCCAGCGGAGAACACCATGAAAATTTATCTGCTGATGCTGCTGATCGGTGCGCTGTTCATGGCGATCCGCCTGACGTCTCCGCAAGAGCAGCAGCCGGAATCGCTGCCGCAGTAAGCCGTCACGGTTCCACCAGCGGCAAGGCCGCTCTCCCCTCCAGAATCTCGACCAGTTCTTTCTTGGACGCGCCTGTCTCGTCGTTGAGCATGAGACCCGGCAGCAATCGCGTCGGAGCCCGGCTCCCTTTGACCGCACGCATCAGCACGCGGATCGCAGGCTGCCCCGCCTCGCCGTGAACCGGTAGGATCGCAATGCTGCCGAAGCCGCGCGACAGCGCCGCCAGGACATCGGCGATTCCATCTGCGCGCCAGATCAGGGTCAGCACACCATTCGATCGGAGGATGCGCCGAGCTGCATGCACCCAGGCATTCAGGGTCTCCTCTGTCGCCACATGCGCGGTGTGACGCGCCTGGTCCGGCGAGCCCCGATGCCGGGCCGGGTCGTTGAACGGCGGATTCATCAGCACGACGTCGACGCTGTCGGGCGACAGCCCGTTTGCCGCAAAGACCCGCGCGTCAGCCGTGACATCGAGCACGATGGTCTCGGCGGCAAGCGCATTCGCGGCGGCATTGGCGCGCGCCAGCTCGGCCAGCTCCGGATCGATCTCGACCAGGCTCAGCCCGATGCCGGGGACGCGCCGGGCCAACGCCAGCCCGGCCGTGCCGATGCCGGCGCCGAAATCGACCACGCGGTCCCCCCGGCGGGCCTCGGTCGCCGCCGCAAGCAGGATGGCGTCGTGCCCGGCGCGGTGGCCACTCCGCTTCTGCTTCAGGCGCAGCTGGCCGCCGAGAAAAGCGTCCTCGGTGATATCTACGGCCTCACTCATCGCCGCGCAATTCGTGACTGAGACCTGCCTCGGTTAGCAACTTCCGCGCCTCCTGGGCGTCGTCCTCATGAACCAGGATCCGCCGCGGCAAAATGCCGAGCGAGCCCTCGATGATGCTCATGTTCTGGTCCAGCACCAGATGATGGATATTGGCGCTGTCGAGCAGCGCGCCGACCGCCGACACCAGCACCATATCGTTGGTCCGAACCAGTTCACGCAAAACGCAGGTTTCCTTGCCTGAAAGGGGGCTAAAGCGGCAAATGTCAATGGTTCCGCGGGCCTTGCCGCATCCGCCGCCAGTTTCTATTGTCTTTCCGTCAGAATAGCCCTTCCGGGGCAAATATTGGAGACCGGCGTGGCCGTCATCGTACCTTTCGAAACTCCCGGCGCGTCGATCGAAGAGCTGGTTGCCCTTGTCGCCCCTGACATGGAGCGCGTCAACGCCACGATCCTGTCGCGGACCGGTTCGGACGTGACCATGATCCCGGAGGTCGCCAACCACCTGATCTCCTCCGGCGGCAAGCGGCTCCGGCCGATGCTGACGCTCGCCATGGCAAACCTCGCCGGCTACGCCGGCGACGGCCATATCAAGCTGGCGGCTAGCGTCGAGTTCATGCATACCGCCACGCTGCTGCACGACGACGTCGTCGACGAGAGCGAGCTGCGGCGTGGCAAGCTGTCGGCGCGCATGCTCTGGGGCAACGAGGCGAGCGTGCTGGTCGGCGACTTCCTGCTCGGCCAAGCCTTCCGCATGATGGTCGAGGTCGGCTCGCTCCGCGCGCTCGACATCCTCTCTGCGGCCGCCGCCACCATCGCCGAGGGCGAGGTGATGCAGCTTGCAGCTGCCAAGAACACCGCGACCACCGAAGACGAATATCTCGCCGTGATCCGCGGCAAGACCGCCGAGCTGTTCGCCGCAGCTTGCGAGGTCGGCCCCGTGATCGCCAACCGCCCGAAGGCGGAGCAAACCGCCTGCCGCTCGGTCGGCATGAACCTCGGCATCGCCTTCCAGCTCGTCGACGACGTGCTCGACTATGGCGGCAAGAGCGCCAAGCTCGGCAAGAACACCGGCGACGATTTCCGCGAGGGCAAGATCACCCTGCCGGTGGTGCTCGCCTTCCGCCGCGGCAACGACACCGAGCGCGCGTTCTGGATCAAGGCGCTGGAGCGCGGCGAGATCGGCGATAGCGACCTCGATCACGCCATCGGCCTGATGAATAAGCACCGCGCGCTCGAGGACACGCTGAGCCGCGCCCAGCACTACGGCGCCATGGCGGTGGATGCGCTGGCGCTGTTCCCATCTTCACCGATGAAGAGCGCGCTGGAGCAGGTGGTGGCGTTCTGTCTGGCGCGATCGCATTAGGACTGGCGCCTGCAGCTTGCCAGGCCGGGACGGCACTCCTGAGATAGCGCCGACACTGCATCGACACCGCTCACTTCCGTGTCCCGCACGCGCTAAACGCTGCTGCGCAGAGCCACGCGACACCCGCAATCATCTGCGACATGGGCCCCGGCTCTGCAGCGCTCCGCACCGGACGATGCTTCGCATCGCCGGGGGCGTTGCGCTGCGTCCGGGGCACGAGAGCGGTTCAGTGCGCGACTGCTCTTCAGCTCTCCACCACAGCCCGGTCTCACTCGCTCCGCACGCTTCGTCCCGTCACCGAGTCACTTGCTTTTTGCAAGTCACTGCCCTAGCTTCCCGCCATGCAGCCAAAATCCTCGTCCATCCAGGAATGCCCGGTCGGCCGCGCGGTGGAGACCGTTGGCGAATGGTGGAGCATCCTGATCCTGCGGGACGCGTTCCAGGGCGCGACGCGGTTTGACGAATTCTCGCAAAGCCTCGGGATCGCGCCGAACATCCTGTCGCGGCGGCTTGCCCATCTCACCGCATCAGGCATGTTCAAGCGCCGCCGCTATCAGGAGCGGCCGCCGCGTTATGAATATGTTCTGACCGACAAGGCGCGGGATTTCTTCCCGGTGATCGCTACGCTGCTCGCCTGGGGTAACAAGCATCTCGCGACCAGGGGCGAGTCCATCGTGCTGGCGAGCCGCAACGATCGCCGCCCGCTCGATCCGGTCGTGGTCGATGCCGCCAACAGGCGTCCGATCACGCTTGCCAATACCGTTGTCGTCGCCGGCCCCCGCGCCAGCCGCGGCATGCGCAAGCGGCTCGCTTCACTCAAGGCCATGAACCCGGCCGTCGCGCCGGCTGGAGACTGACATGCGTCGTATCGTCGTGACGGGAATGGGCGCGGTGTCACCGCTCGGCTGCGGTGTCGAAACCTCTTGGCGCCGGCTGCTCGCCGGCCACAGCGGGCTGCGCCCGCTGCCCGAATGGGCACAAGTCCTTCCGGCGCGCATTGCCGGACTCGTGCCCGACAAGACCGACGATGCCGACGGCGGCTTCGATCCCGCGCAGGCCGCCGCGCCGAAAGACCAGCGCAAGATGGACCGCTTCATCCTGTTCGCGCTGCTCGCCACCGCAGAAGCCGTTGCGCAGGCCAGATGGACGCCGCAGGAGACGGCCGCGCTGGAACGGACCGCAACGATCATTGGCTCCGGCGTCGGCGGCTTTCCGGCGATGGCGGAGGCGGTGCGCATTGCCGAGCAGCGCGGCGTGCGCCGGCTCTCGCCGTTCACGATACCCTCGTTTTTGGCCAATCTCGCCGCCGGCCACGTCTCGATCAAATACGGCTACAAGGGCGCGCTGGGCACACCGGTCACCGCCTGCGCCGCCGGCGTCCAGGCGATCGGCGATGCCGCGCGCATGATCCGCGCGGGCGAAGCCGACATCGCGATCTGCGGCGGCGCGGAGGCCTGCATCGACATCGTCAGCCTCGGCGGCTTTGCCGCAGCGCGCGCGCTGTCGAGCGGCTTCAACGACGAACCCGCACGCGCCTCACGCCCGTTCGATCGCGACCGCGATGGCTTCGTCATGGGCGAAGGCGCCGGCATTCTCGTCATCGAAGAGCTGGAACATGCGCTCGCGCGTGGCGCCACGCCGATTGCAGAGGTGATCGGATACGGCACGACGGCGGACGCCTACCACATGACATCAGGTCCGCCCGACGGCGACGGCGCCCGCCGCGCCATGGAGATCGCGCTCCGGCAGGCGAGCCTTGCGCCGGCCGATCTGCAGCACCTGAATGCGCACGCGACATCGACGCCGGCGGGCGACGCGAGCGAGCTTGGCGCCATCGCCGCGCTGTTCGGCCGTAACCGCGGCATCGCCGTCAGCGCGACCAAATCGGCCACCGGCCATCTGCTCGGCGCCGCCGGCGGCCTCGAGGCGATATTCACCGTGCTCGCTTTGCGCGATCAGATCGCACCGCCGACGCTCAATCTCGAAAACCCCGATGCGGGCGCCGATGGCATCGACATCGTCGCCGGCAGCGCGCGGCCGATGCCGATGCAGCATGCCATCTCCAACGGCTTTGGCTTCGGCGGCGTGAATGCCAGCGTGATCTTCCGCCGCATGGATTAAATGACGGACCCCTCGTGCCAGAAGACTTGCAATCGCGGCCCGCTCCGTTACGAAAACAGGATGATCGAAACGAATGTCTGGCTGTTCCTGGCCGCAGCCTGTCTCATCGCCGCCGTTCCCGGCCCCGGCATCTTCTACGTCGCGGCGCGGACCCTGTCGGAGGGACGCGCCAGCGGCTTCGCATCGACCGCGGGCACGGCGCTGGGCGGGCTGGTTCATGTCGTCGCGGGCAGCCTCGGCATCTCCGCGATCATCCTTGCCAGCGCCGAATTGTTCGTCGCCGTCAAATTCGTCGGCGCTCTCTATCTGGTCTGGCTCGGCATCAAGACATTCCGCAGCGCCGGCCGCGCATTGGCGCTCGAGAGTGAGCCGGCGGGGGACAAGCGCGCGTTCCGCGACGGCGTATTGGTCGAGGCGCTGAACCCGAAGACCGCCGCGTTTTTCCTCGCCTTCATTCCGCAATTCCTCGATCCCGCGGGATCGAGCCCCACGCTGCAGTTCATCATGCTCGGCGCAATCTCGGTGGCGTTGAACACGCTCGCCGATATCGTCGTGGTGCTGATGGCCTCAGCAACACGCACGCAGCTGATGGGACGGCCGCATCTGATGCGGCGTCTCACCCAGGGCTCCGGCGTCTTCATCGCCGGCCTCGGCCTGTCGCTGGCACTGGTGCGGCGACCGGCGAATGGATAGCGCTCCGATGCTCGCTCCACAAAGCCGCTTCTACGAGTCTCATGGTCTGAGGCTGCATTACGCCGATTGGGGCAATGAGAGCGCGCCGCCTCTGATCCTGGTCCATGGCGGCCGCGATCACTGCCGGAGCTGGGACGTCATCGCCCGCTCGCTGCAGCCGCATTTTCATGTGGTCGCGCCCGATTTGCGCGGCCACGGCGATTCCGACTGGACCAGAGGCGGCAGCTACGCGCTGACCGAATATGTCTACGATCTCGCCCAGCTCATCCGCACCATCGCAACGCCTGAAGTGACTCTCATCGGCCATTCGATGGGCGGCATGGTGAGCCTGATCTTTTCGGGCGCATTCCCCGAGCAGGTCGCAAAGCTGGTCGTGCTCGACGGCGTGACCATGCTGCCGGACACGCCGAAGCCGCCGGCGCATGAGCGCATCGGCAAATGGGTCGGCCAGCTCGACAAGCTGCACGACCGCACGCCGCGCCGCTATGCGACCCTCGAAGACGCGGCCGAACAGATGGTGCTGCACAACAAGCGCCTGTCCCGCGACCTCGCGCTGCATCTCGCCACGCACGGCGCGCGGCAGAACGAGGACGGCACCTATAGCTGGAAGTTCGATCCCTATCAGCGCGCCTCCGCGCCGCACCGGCTCTGGCCGGACGATCACGTCGCGCTGTGGTCGCGCATCGCTTGCCCGACCCTGCTGCTCAACGCCGGCGAGAGCTTTCTCGCCGGTGCCAGAGCAGCAGGCCTTGAGCGGTATTTCCAGAACGCGCGGGTCGAGACCATCTCAGGCGCGGGGCACTGGCTGCAGCACGACAAGCCGCAGGAGGTGCTGGGCGAGATCCGACAATTTCTCGGACTGTCTGAGGAAGGCAGCGGCTAGCTCGACTGCCGCAGGTGGGCAAAGGCGCGACAGCGCCGTGCCCACCATGCATCCGGATTGCACGAACAATTTGGTGGGCACGCGGCGCTTTTCCCACCTTACGGCACCGTCGCCGGAGAAAGAGCTAGCTCAACGTCCCCGCATGCACCCACCAGCCTGGATGATCGCGCCGGATCTTTTCGGCCGCGGCATGCGTATCGGCGGGCGAGCCGTAGATCGCAAAGCACGTCGCGCCCGAGCCGGACATGCGGGCGAGCTTGACGCCGGCGGAGCCACGCAAGGCCTCCAGCACCTCGCCGATGACAGGTTCGATACGCAGCGCAGGCTCTTCGAGATCGTTGGCGACGGTTTCGAGAACGTCGACCCAATCGGCGATCGACCCTCCCTCCTCCGGCCAGGCCGGAGCACGGAGAACCGAGGTGGCGCCAACCAGGAGCTCGCCGTTTCGCAGGCCCAGCTCCTGGAAAACATCCTTGGTGGCCACAGGCACGCGCGGATTGACCATCACGCATGGCATGCTCGGCAGCGCGAGCGGCAGCAGCTGCTCGCCGACGCCGGTCATGTCGCAGGCGCGCGAGAACAGGCACACCGGCACGTCGGCGCCGGTCGCGAGCGCGACCCTCTGCAGGCGCGGATCATCGAGCGACAAATCGTTGAGACGCGCCAGGAGCCGCAGGGCTGCTGCAGCATCAGCCGAGCCGCCGCCGATGCCCGCGGCAACCGGCAGCACCTTGTCGAGCGCGAAGGCGCCGAGCTTCAGGTTCGGCACCGCGTCAGTCAGAAGCTTGGCCGCCTTGAAGACGAGATTGTCCGCGGTATCGCCGCAAGCCGCGGCAAGCGGTCCGGTGGCGGTGAGCTTCAGCTCGCCGCCCGGCTCCAATGTAAGCCGATCGGCGCAGTCGGCAAACGCGACCACGCTTTCGAGATCATGATAGCCATCCGCGCGACGGCCGACGACGCGAAGGCTGAGATTGACCTTCGCCCGTCCTTCTTCAATCAACGCCGGCATCGGCGACACGCCCCCAACTTCACCCAGACTAGCCGCCCTTGCCGTCATCCTTTTTCTTCTCGGCCTGCGCTGCAGAGGAGTTCGAATTGTCGTCGGCCAGACCGTTAGCGATCTTGGCCTCGATCTTCGGAAGCTCTTCCGGCTCGGGCTTGAGATCGCGCGCGTGCGCCCACTGGAATTTGGCTTCCAGCGTGCGGCCGACCCGCCAATAGGCATCGCCGAGATGGTCGTTGATGGTGGGATCCTCGGGCTTGAGGTCGATAGCGCGTTCGAGGTTCTTCACTGCTTCTTCGTAATTGCCGATGCGGTAATAGGCCCAGCCCAGTGAATCGACGATGTAGCCGTCGTCGGGACGCTGCTCGACGGCGCGCTTGATCATCTTCATGCCTTCGTCGAGGTTGATCCCCTGGTCGATCCAGGAATAGCCGAGATAGTTGAGGACGTGCGGCTGGTCGGGCTGCAGCTCGAGCGCCTTCTTCATGTCGGCCTCGGCCTTGGCCCACTGCTTGGAGCGTTCCTCGCAGATACCACGATAATAGTACCAGACGCTGTTGGCCTTATCGTTGCCCGGTGTCAGCGCGTCGATGCCTTGCGAATAGGTCGCGCCGCAATCGCCGAACTTCTTGCGGCCGCGCTCGATATTGCCGAGCGCCATGATCGCTTCGAGGTCCTTGGCATCCTCCGATGTGACGCCCTTGAGGATCTTGATCGCCTCGTCGGTGCGGTCGGCGGAATCCAGATCGATGGCAAGCTGGATCTGCGCGTTGCGTTTGAGCGGCGAGCTCGCCGGCACGCGCTCATAGACCTTGATCGCCATCTGCGGCCGCTTCACCGACTCGTAGAGATCGGCGAGCGAGAGCAGCGCCAGCGGATGGGTCGGCTGGAGGTAAAGCGAGAGCTGGAGATAGACCAGCGCCAGGTCCTCGCCGCCGCGGCGGGTGAGCGTGGCGCCGATGCCGTAGAGCGCTTCGGCGGCGCCGGCCTGGGCGGAATCGACCAGCGGCGGCATTTTCTTGCCGGCCTTGGTCTCGCGCAGGCCTTCCTGGATCAGCGGATGGCGCGCGAGCTTCTTGTCGAAGGCCTGGTAGACGGTGGTCGCGGCGGCGGAATCCTTGTTGCGCGACAGCCAGCGCGCATAAGCCTCGGTCACGCGCAGCATGGAATCGTCCAGCTTGTAGGCGCGCTCGAAGCGGGTGCCGGCGTCCTTTTCCTTGCCGGCGAGTTCGAGGATCATGCCGGCGTGAAGGTCCTTGAACAGCGGGTACCATTCGGGACCTGCCAGCTTGTCGATGGTGGCCACACCGCCCTTGGCGTCGCCCGCACCGTAGGCGGCCCAACCCGACAGCAGCGTGGCGACGAGATCGGTGATCGGACCGCGGATCGACTGGTTGATGTTGGTCTGCGCGGCTGCGTATTTCTTCACCTTGAGATCATGCACGCCGACGACGAGACGCGCGACGCGGTTGGTCTTGTCGATGGTGAGGATGCGCTCGGCGAGCTTGACCGCTTCATCGATGTCGCCGTCGGCGACCGAGGAGATGAAGGCGCGGTCGAGCAGCTCGTTGTTCTTGGGATCCGTGCGCAGCGCCGAACGGTAGAAGGCGGCGGCGGAAGCCGCGTCGCGCTCGACGCTGGCGTGGCGGGCGGCGAGATAACTGCCGGAGGTCGTCAGCGACTTCAGATCGTTTCGGGTCGGAAACTGCGCCGCCGTGTTTTCCGGGTGATCCGGCGTCTGCGCCAGGACCCTGCCCGGGACGGTCGCGAGCGCTGTGCCCATGAGGGCGATGGCGGCAACAGTCCAGCGGTTGAAACGATTTGAGAACATCAGGGCTCGCCTTGAGTTGGTAGTGCCTGGTTTGCAGCAGAGGGCCGTATCGCAAGCGAACACGCCCGGTGGCATGGGGACCCGGAACCGTCGGGCCGACAATGCCGCTTTTGGCGCTTCGCCGCAAGGATTCGGGCCGGACGATCCCCTCCGCATGCCTTAAATCGGCCAAGAGCAGTCCCAAGACGCTGCCAGTATGGCCTTATCGTGGCCGCGACCGGGGGCCGCAGCCGTGTCCTCACGCGAACGTGCGCCGGATCACCCTCGTGATCAGGTCTGCTTGCTTGGCCGGCTCTTACATCGCCTCATAGTTCGGGCCGCCGCCGCCCTCGGGGGGAACCCAGGTGATGTTGCCGTTGGGATCCTTCACGTCGCAGGTTTTGCAGTGGACGCAGTTCTGGGCGTTGATCTGGAAACGCGGGCTCGTGCCCTCTTCGACCCATTCGTAGACGCCGGCCGGGCAATAGCGATTCGAGGGACCGGCGAACACGTCGTGCTCGGAGGTCTTTTGCAGGTTCATGTCGGTGACCTTGAGATGAACCGGCTGGTCCTCCTCATGGTTGGTGTTGGACAGGAATACCGAGGACAGCTTGTCGAAGGAAATCTTGCCGTCCGGCTTCGGGTAGTTCTTGGGCGCGTGGCTCTTGGCCGGATCGAGCGTGGCGCGATCGGGCTTGGCGTGCGCCTGGGTGCCGAACAGCGAGCCACCGAACAGCGTGTTGCACCACATGTCGATGCCGCCCAACGCGACACCCAGCACCGTGCCGAACTTCGACCACAGCGGCTTGACGTTGCGGACCAGGAACAGATCCTTGCCGACCGACGAGGAACGCCACGCATTTTCGTAATCGACGAGTTCGTCATTGGCGCGATCGGCGGCGAGCGCCGCCGCGGCATGTTCAGCCGCGAGCATGCCGGTGCCCATCGCATTGTGCACGCCCTTGATGCGCGGCACGTTGACGAAGCCAGCCGCGCAGCCGATCAGGGCGCCGCCGGGGAAGCTCAGCCTCGGCACCGACTGATAGCCGCCTTCGGTGATGGCGCGCGCACCATAGGCAAGGCGCTTGGCGCCTTCAAAGGTGCCGCGGATCGAAGGATGCGTCTTGAAGCGTTGGAACTCGTCGAACGGCGACAGGTAGGGATCGTCGTAGTTCAGATGCACGACGAAGCCGACGGCCACGAGATTGTCGTCGTAATGATAGAGGAACGAGCCGCCGCCGGTCTTCAGATCTAGCGGCCAGCCGAAGGAATGCTGGATCATGCCCTTCTGGTGCTTGGCGGGATCGATCTGCCAGACTTCCTTGAGGCCGATGCCGAACTTCGCCGGCTCGCACTTGGAGTCGAGCGCGAACTTGGCGATGAGCTGCTTGGTCAGGCTGCCGCGAGCGCCTTCGGCGAACAGCGTGTACTTGCCGAGCAACTCCATGCCACGGGTAAAAGAGTCCTTTGGCTTGCCGTCCCGGCCGATGCCCATGTCGCCGGTGGCAATGCCCTTGACGTTGCCGGCGTCGTCATAGAGCACCTCGGCCGCAGCAAAGCCCGGATAGATCTCGACGCCGAGCGCTTCGGCCTTGCGCGCCAGCCAGCGGCAGACATTGCCGAGCGAGCCGATGTAGCAATGATGGTTGTCCATCAGCGGCGGCATCATGAAATTCGGCAGCTTGATCGCACCGCCAGCCGTCATCCAGTAGAACCGGTCGTCCTTCACCTGGGTCTTCAGCGGGCAGTCGGAATCCTCGCGCCAGTCCGGAATCAGCTTGTCGAGGCCGGCAGGATCAATCACCGCGCCGGAGAGAATGTGCGCACCGACCTCGGAGCCCTTCTCCACCACGACGACATTGAGATCGGCATTGAGCTGCTTCAGCCGGATCGCGGCCGACAACCCGGAGGGGCCGGCGCCGACGATGACGACGTCGAATTCCATGGATTCGCGCGGGGGAAGTTCTTCGGTGCTCATCTGATCTCAGCCCTTGAGACGGTTCCTTGGTCGTTTGCGCCCCCTTGTTTCCGATTTTTCCGGTTAGGACAACATCGGAAATGCGTTCCGCTGGGATGCAAGGCGGCCTAAGATGAACTAATAGTCTGACTTTCCAAATGATCCCCGAGCCCGCACCCACCGTCCGAGAGCTTCTCGCCTTCTATCTGGAGGCCGGGGTCGATTGTGCGCTTGCGGAGGAACCGATCGACCGCCTGGCGGAATTGGACGCCCCGCCGCCGGCCCCGCGCGTGGCGCCTCCGGTCGAGGCACCTCGCCCCGTCGCCGCCCCTGCGACCATGCGCGGCGAGGCCGCACCGGCGCCCGACATCGCGATCGCCTCCGCCCGCGAGGCCGCGCGCACTGCGCCGACGCTGGAAGCGCTGCGCGAGCTGATGCAAAGCTTCGAGGGCTGCACGCTGAAGCACACCGCGACGCGGCTGGTGTTCGCCGACGGCAATCCGCAGGCGCGCATCATGTTCGTCGGCGAAGCGCCGGGCCGCGACGAGGACATCGAGGGACTGCCCTTCGTCGGACGCAGCGGCAAGCTGCTCGATCTGATGATGGGAGCCATCGGCCTCAACCGCAGCACGGCCTACATCGCCAACGTGATTCCCTGGCGGCCGCCCGGCAACCGCACGCCGACGCCGCAGGAGACGCAGATCTGCCTGCCCTTCATCCAGCGCCAGATCGAGCTGGTGAATCCCGACGTGCTGGTGACGCTCGGCAATCCCTCGACGCAGACGCTGCTGTCGACACGCGAGGGCATCATGCGCACGCGCGGCCGCTGGTTCGACTATGAGACAGGGGCGCGCACCATCCGCGCGCTGCCGACGTTCCACCCGGCCTATCTGTTGCGCTCGCCGTCCTACAAGCGGCTGGCCTGGCAGGATCTGCGGGCGATCGCCAAGGTGCTGGCGGGATAGCGAGCTCTCGTGGGTGCGCAAAGAGCAGCGTGCCCACCAACTCTATCGTGGCGCCGGACAGAGCCGACGTGGGCACGGCGCTATGCGCCTTTGCCCACCCTACAATTTCTGCGTTTGTCGCTACGTCCCCTTCGGCCGCACGATGGCCCAACCGACGCGCAGCAGCTGCTGGCGACCGGTCACCAGCCATTCGAAGGCGCGCGGCACCTCCGGCACGAGGCCGGGAAAGCGCTTCAGGATGTCCGGCGGCGGCGTGCCGGCGGTATCGGAGGCGCGCCAGACCACGACGCCGCCGGTCTCGCTGAATTTGGCCTGATTGATCCACGGCGTGCGCGCGGGGTCGGCATCGATGAAGAGATGCGGCCGGCCGGAATGCAGCGTGATCAGGCTTGCAAGCGACGTCTCGCCGGCGACCGCGCGCAGGCGATGGTTGGTGCGGCGGGCAAAGCTCTCGTCGAAGAAGTCCGAGATCGCTCGCGCCGGCATCGAGGTCGCGATCTCGCCGGTGCCGGTCCAGGGCAGCAGCAGGACGGCGAGCACGACGCCCACGGCCGGCGCCACGACGGCCGCGGCCCACACCATGCGCAGCATCCGCGCGCGGCGCATCGCAATGAGATCCCCGGCCGCAACCACCACGGCAAGCCCGGACATGACCAGCACGACGCCGGCACCTACGGCGACGGAGTCGAGCCCGAGCAGCCCGGAGATCAGCACCGCGCCCAGCGCAGGCGCCAGCGCGAAGAAATAGACGAAGTTGCGAGCGAGCGGTTCGACCGGCGGCCGATAGATGATCGGCGGCTCCTCGCCCTTGCCGGCGAACAGGCCGGTGTTGAGGAAGGTCAGCGCGGGTATCGCGGCCGCACCGAGCACGAGGCCGCCGAGCAGCCAGGCCGCATGCAGAGCTCGGGCCTTCAGCTCCGCGACTTGCGGCAGGGCCGGCATCACCAGCGTCTCCGCGCGCATCAGCCAGACCGCGTAGGGCAGCGCCAGCACCGCGACGACGATCAGCGCGAACAACGGATCGAGCGCGCGCAGCGTCCGGCGGCCGCCGGCGGTTGACACCGCGAAGACGACGAGCAGCAGCAGCAGGAAGATTGCCGCGGGTGTCGTCAGCAGCAACAGGCCGGCCTCGATCGACCAGGCGAACCAGGCATTGCCGCGACGCTGGCCGATGATCTGCCAGGAGTGCAGCAGCAGCAGCGCCCAGAGCGGCCGGGCCAGGACGAGGGGGCCGAAGTCGAGCGCCGACGAGGAGAAGGCGAGCACCGTCATGGTCAAGAGCACGGCGAGCACCGCCTGCTGCGAGCCGACCACGGCGCGGGACAGGTAGTAGAGCGTGATGAAGGTCGCGATCTCGCAGAGCTCGGCCAGCACATAGACGCCGAACATGTGGCCGCCGGCGGCGCGATAGGCGATGTCGGCGAGCCAGACCGGCAAGGGTGGGCCGAGATCGGTGCCGACTTGGTATTCGCGTCCGAAAGCCAGCAGCGTCGCCAGCGTGCCGGGCGGGCTGCGATAGAACACCAGCGCGACGAACAGCCACATCGCGGCCTGCAGCAGCACGGCGATCCAGACGATCAGCCGCGGCCGGGCGCGAATGAGCTCGATGACCAGGGAGGTAAACCGCATGCAACGCCCGAAAGATGCAGCCAACCCGTCCAGCCGGCCCTATTCGCTCACGCATACTTTGATAAGGGGCGTCACGCGTCGTGGCAACGACGGTTTGCCCGTCATGCCCGGGCATCCACGTTCTTTCGTGTCACGGGCAAGACGTGGATGGCCGGGTCAAGCCCGGCCATGACGATGCGAAAGCTATTCGACGGTATCCTTAGAGATTTGCCCCGGCGTCGACCTCGACGCTGGCTTCCACCTGGACCTCGGTGACCCCAAACAAATCCTGCACCGGCTCGACCGTCCACGGCATGTGCTTGGCACGCGCGGCCGCGACCGGGGCGAAGAAGCGGCGGTGGTGGACGGTGGGGCCAAGGCGGTTCAGCGCATCGAGGTGCTCGGGGACGCCGTAGCCCTTGTGCTGCTCGAAGCCGTAGCCGGGGCAGTCCTGCGCCAGCGCGCACATCAGGCGGTCGCGCGTCACCTTGGCGACGATGGAGGCCGCGGCGATCGACAGCACGATGCCGTCGCCGCCGATCACGGCTTCGCAATCGCAAGGCGTGTCGAGCCGGTTGCGGCCGTCGACGAAGACGTGCCTCGGCGCCTCCGGCAGAGCCACCACGGCGCGCTTCAGCGCCCAGAGTGAGGCCCGCAATATGTTGTCGCGGTCGATTCGCGAGGGCGACGCGACGGCGACCGAGACCTGGGCCGTGGCGCAGATTTTGTCGAACAGTCTTTCGCGCTCCTCCGCGGTCAGACGCTTGGAATCGTCGATGCCGCGCGGGATGCGGTCGGGGTCGAGAATCACGGCCGCAGCCACCACGGGGCCGGCGAGCGGCCCGCGGCCGGCTTCGTCGCAGCCGGCGACCGGCCAGACGCCGCGCTTGATCAGCGCGCGTTCGCGGCGGAAGGTCGGGGAAGCGACCGCGATGATGCCTTTCTTGCCGGGGCTCTTGCCGGCCGAAACCTTGGTCGCAGGCGCTTTGCCGGCCTTGGCGGGCGCTGCCTTCTTCGCAGCGTCCTTGTTTGGCGCGTCTTTGGCCGGTGTCTTGGCGGACTTGTCCCGAATCATGGCCGGGATCGTGCGCAAGCGGCCCGGCCGGCGCAACCGGGAACCCCTCGCAATTCCCGCAATTCAGCCTGCCCTACTCCGCCAGATGCACTCGCCGGTCCTCGCCGACCTCGATGCCGGGTGCGACCACGACCTCCCAGGGATGGCGTCGGGGTCGGCGAAATAACCGGAATAACCGCCGTAATCGGTCTCGTGCGCGGCCTTCACCAGTTTCGCCCCCTTGCTGAGGACGAAGGCCAGCACGGCATCCACCTCTTCACGCGTGGCGCAGTTCCAGGCGAGCGTCACACCCCGGAAGGCCGCCGGCCTTGGATCGTCCGGCAGTTGGGCGTCGGCTGCAAGCTGATCCCACGGATACAACGCGAGCACCGGACCGCCGGTATCGTAGAACGCCACCGCCTCGCCGGTCGCCTTCAGCCGGCGCGAAAAGCCGAGGGCATCATAAAACGCGATGCTGGCGCGGATATCGCTGACGCCGAGCGTGATGACGGTGAGCCGCGGCACCGGGTCCTGCAATGGCTTGCTCATGCGACGCCTCTCCCGCTTCCCGTTCAGAACAGGCTGAGCTGATCGCCGTTCCGCTTCGGCCGGGCAAAATGATCCGTGGTCAGCTTGGAGCGCCGCTTGTTGAGACCAAGCCGTTCGCAGGCGATCTCGAAGCGGCGGCCGATGGTCCAGGCCATCGGCCCGGTGCCCTTCATCCGCTCGCCCCATTTCGCGTCGTAGTCGCGGCCGCCGCGCATGTCGCGGATCAGGGTGAAGACGTGGCGATAGCGGTCCGGATAGTTCGCCATCAGCCATTCGCGGAACAGATCGCGCACCTCCAGCGGCAGCCGCAGCAGCACGTAGGAAGCTTCCTTGACGCCGGCATGGGCGGCGGCATCGAGAATGCGTTCGATCTCGGAATCGTTCAGCGCGGGAATCACGGGCGCAACCATCACGGTGGTCGGGATTCCGGCGCCCGAGAGCTGCCTCAGCGCCTCCAGCCGCTTCGGCGGCGTCGAGGCGCGCGGCTCCATGGTGCGCGCCAGCTTCGGATCGAGTGAGGTGACCGAGATCGCGACCTTGGCGAGGTTGCGCTTGGCCATCCGCGCGAGAATGTCGATATCGCGCACCACCAGCGCCGATTTGGTGACGATGCCGACGGGATGGCCGGCACGCTCCAGCACCTCCAGAATGCCGCGCATGATCTTTCGCTCGCGCTCGATCGGCTGATAGGGGTCGGTGTTGGTGCCGATCGCGATCATCCGCGGCTCGTAGCCGGTCGCGGCGAGCTCTTTCTCCAGCAGCGCCGGCGCCTCGGGCTTGACGAACAGTTTTGACTCGAAGTCGAGCCCCGGAGACAGGCCGAGATAGGCGTGGGTCGGCCGCGCGAAGCAATAAACACACCCGTGCTCGCAGCCGCGATAGGGATTGATCGAACGGTCGAAGCCGATATCGGGGCTCTCGTTGCGGGTGATCACCTTGCGCGAGGTGTCGACCGCGACGCTCGTCTTGAACGGCGGCAGCTCTTCCAGGCTCTGCCAGCCGTCGTCGAAGGCGACGCGGGCCTCGACCTCATAGCGGCCGCTCGCGTTGGACTGCGCACCCCGCCCTCGCCTGCGCGCGCGGTCGATGGCGACGCCAAGTTCTGGAAAGTCAGAGTCCACACCCGCCGGCTCGGAGGGCGCCTTGACCGGCGGGTGCTTGAGAGCATGAAAGGATGCTGCTGGACTCATGAAGCCAAGATAGCACGACAACGGAACAAATCAAGAACACAAACAAAAAATGGGAAAACAACCCCATGCACAGTAGCCGCCCAAATTTCGGGCTCGGCGGTTTGACCTCACGCAACATGCCCGTCGCAATGATCTCGTTTGATGCCGGCCAGGGATCAATCGTCGCGGAACAATGTTGGTGACGATCGCCGGGGTGAAGGTCAGCAGGAACATGACAAATCAACAACAATCGGCCGCGGCAAGCAGCAACCTCGACCTCCTCGATCGCTACTGGCGCGCCGCGAACTACCTCTCCGTCGGGCAAATCTATTTGCTCGACAATCCGCTGCTGCGCGAGCCCTTGCGCCCCGAGCACATCAAGCCGCGTTTGCTCGGCCATTGGGGCACGACGCCCGGCCTGAACTTCATCTACGCCCATCTCAACCGTGTCATCAGTGCACTCGATCTCAGCGTGCTCTATGTCTGCGGCCCCGGCCATGGCGGGCCGGGCATGGTCGCCAACACCTATCTGGAAGGCAGTTACAGCGAGATCTATCCCGACATTGCCCGCGACACGGACGGATTGCGCAAGCTGTTCAGGCAGTTCTCCTTCCCCGGCGGCATTCCGAGCCACGCGGCGCCGGAAACGCCGGGCTCGATCCACGAGGGCGGCGAGCTCGGCTACGCGCTGGTGCACGCCTATGGCGCGGCGCTGGACAATCCCGATTTGATCGTCGCCTGCGTGGTCGGCGACGGCGAGGCCGAGACCGGCCCGCTGGCTGCGTCCTGGCACTCCAACAAGTTCCTCAACCCCGCCCATGACGGCGCGGTACTGCCGATCCTGCACCTGAACGGCTACAAGATCGCCAATCCGACCGTGCTCGGGCGGATGCCCGACAGCGAGATCCGCGATCTGTTCCGCGGGTTCGGCCACGAGCCGCTATTTGTCGAGGGCGACGATCCCAAATTGATGCACCAGGCCATGGCGGATGCGCTCGATGTCGCGCTCGCCAGCATCCGCTCGATCCAGCAGCACGCCCGCGACGGCCGCAAGAGCGTCGAGCGGTCGCGCTGGCCGATGATCGTGCTGCGCAGCCCCAAGGGCTGGACAGGACCGAAGGAGGTCGACGGCAAGAAGGTCGAGGGTTTTTGGCGCGCACATCAGGTTCCCGTTGCCGGCTGCCGCGAGAATCCGGCACATCTCAAAATTCTCGAAGACTGGATGCGCAGCTACGAGCCGGAAAAGCTGTTCGACGAGAGCGGCGCGCTCATTCCAGAACTCCAGGCGCTCGCGCCCGAAGGTGTCAGGCGCATGGGCGCCAATCCACATGCCAATGGCGGGCTGCTGAAGAAGGAGCTGAAGCTGCCGGACTTCCGCAGCTTCGCCGTCGAGGTGCCGCGGCCCGGCGGCACCATTGGGGAAGCGACGCGCGAGCTCGGCAAATTCCTGCGCGACGTCATCCGCCTCAACGCAAAGGAACGCAACTTCCGCATCGTGGGCCCTGACGAAACCGCGTCAAACCGGCTGGATGCGGTGTTCGAGGAGACCGAGCGGGTCTGGATGGAGCCGATCGAGCCTTACGACGTGCATCTGGCGCAAGACGGCCGCGTCATGGAAGTCTTGAGCGAGCATCTCTGCCAGGGCTGGCTCGAAGGCTATCTGCTCACCGGCCGCCACGGCTTCTTCTCCTGCTACGAGGCTTTCATCCATATCGTCGACTCCATGTTCAACCAGCACGCCAAATGGCTGAAGGTGACGCGGCACCTGCCGTGGCGGCGCCCGATCGCATCGCTCAACTATCTCCTGACCTCGCATGTCTGGCGTCAGGACCATAACGGCTTCAGCCATCAGGATCCCGGCTTCGTCGATCTCGTCGCCAACAAGAAGGCCGATATCGTTCGTATCTACTTCCCGCCGGATGCCAACACGCTGCTGTGGATCGCCGACCACTGCCTGCGCACCTATAACCGCATCAACGTGATCGTTGCCGGCAAGCAGCCGGCGCCGCAATGGCTGTCGATGGAAGCAGCGGCCCCCCATTGCGATGCCGGCATCGGCATCTGGACCTGGGCCGGCACGGAGGACGCGAACAGCGAGCCCGACGTGGTGATGGCCTGCGCAGGCGACGTGCCGACACTGGAGACGCTCGCCGCCGTCGACCTCCTGCGCAAGGCGCTGCCCGACTTGAAGATCCGTGTCGTCAACGTCGTTGACCTGATGACGCTTCAGCCCAAGGAGCAGCATCCGCACGGTCTTTCCGATCGCGACTTCGACAGCCTGTTCACGCGCGACAAGCCGGTGGTGTTCGCCTATCACGGCTATCCCCACCTGATCCACCGGCTGACCTATAACCGCACCAACCATGCCGGCCTGCACGTGCGCGGCTTCATCGAAGAAGGCACCACGACCACGCCGTTCGACATGGTCGTGCTCAACGAACTCGATCGCTATCACCTCGCGATCGAGGCGATCGAACGGGTGCCGGGCCTTGCGACCAAAGCCGCGGCTGTGAAGCAGCAGTTCCGCGACGCGCTGATCGAACATTCGCGCTACATTCGCGAGCATGGCGAGGACATGCCTGAGATCCGCGACTGGGCCTGGCCGGGCAAGACGGGCTGACATCATGCCGGCATCGGCCTCAGTCCTCGTCCTCAACTCGGGATCGTCGAGCATCAAGTTCGGCCTGTTCGACATCTCGGCTGTTGAACCCAGCCTGCTCTGCAGCGGCCTGCTCGACGAGCACGAGGCCAAGCCCCGGCTCGCTGTGAAAAGCACCGGAGGCCACGTCCTGTTCGAGAAGAAGAGAGAAGCGTCGGATACGGACAGTGGCCACCTGTTCGCCGACGTGCTCGGATTCATCGAGGACCAATTCGGCAAGGGCTGCTTGCGTGCCGTCGGCCATCGCGTCGTTCATGGCGGTCCGGACTACTCGGGTCCGGTCGCACTGACCGAAGAGATCACCGCGAAGCTGGAGGCACTGACGCCGCTGGCGCCGTTGCATCAGCCTCGCTGCCTCGCGCCGGTCCGCACCATCCGAGCGATCCAGCCCGCGCTGGCGCAGATCGCCTGTTTCGATACCGCCTTTCATCACGGCCTCGCGCCGCCCGCGAGCCGCTTCGCCATCCCGCGGCGCTTCGAAGCACGCGGCCTCCGGCGCTACGGCTTCCACGGGCTGTCGTTTGAATATGTCGCGGGCCGCCTTGCCGGAACCGCGCCGGACCTCGCAGCCAGCCGCACGGTCATCGCTCATCTCGGCAATGGCGCGAGCCTGTGCGCGCTGCGCGATGGCCGCAGCGTCGACACCACGATGGGACTGACGCCGCTCGATGGCCTCGTGATGGGCACACGCTGCGGCACGATCGATCCCGGCGTGCTGCTCTATCTGCAACAGCACGAGAAGATGTCGGCCGAGGCGGTGCAGCACCTGCTCTATCACGAGTCCGGCCTGCTCGGCGTCTCCGGGCTTTCGTCCGATATGCGCACGCTGCTTGCAAGCCGCGAGGCCGCTGCGGGCGAGGCGATCGATCTCTTCACCTTCCGCGCGGCTCAGGAGATCGCCGTGATGTCGAACTCCCTTCAAGGGCTGGACTGCCTCGTGTTCACCGGCGGCATCGGCGAGCACAGCAAGGAAATCCGCAGCGCGATCGGCGAGCGGCTCGCATGGCTCGGCGTGCGCATCGATCCAGCGGCCAACGACGCAGCGCGCGAGCGCATCAACCAAAGCGGCAGCGCGGTCGACGTCTTCGTCATTCCCACCAACGAAGAGATCACCATCGCGCGCCACAGCGCCGCGCTGCTGCGCAAGCAGCCTACTGCATGACATTTTTATGAATGATCTGCCGCAATGAGGCGGCCGCAACTTCGCGGCATACAGACGGCATCAATCGCTGTGCGGATGGATCATGAAAACCCAGATCATCGAAGAGCTCGGACAGGGCGGCATCCTTCTGCCCGCTTTGGTGGCGGAAGGGCTTGCCGCCAACGACCGCATCAAGGTGCGCATGAGCGCGCTGCAGGCAGCAGTGAGCCATGCGCAGAACCCGGATCGTCCGGTCAGCGAGCTTGCGGTCGAGAGCCACGCCGCCGGGATCGCGCCTGCGGCGATCGCAACGCTGATCGGGGGCGCTCATCTGATCGGACCGTCGCGGCTCGCGGCCCCGAACCTCGCCAAGCTGATGAAGGAAATCCAGGACGACGCCGCGGCCATGATCCGGGCCGTCGGCGCCGGCGCGCCTTCGGAGGGGGAGAAGGCGAATGCGCGGCTGACGGCCGTGCGCAGTGCGGGCCTGCTCGATGCGACCAACGACATCGATCTCGCCCGCATTGCCCGTCTCACCGGCGTCACCGAGGCTGCCGGCGACAGTCTCCATCGCCTGGTGATGGATCTGCACAAGGCCCTGAACAAGCTCGCGTCGAGCTGCGCGGAGGAAACGCTCGACGGCGCCCATGTGTTCGGCCTGCACGGCGAAGATCGCAGCGCGGTCGAGGCCTTCATGAAGGGCCTCAACGAGACGCGCGGCCTGAAGTTCAACCATCCCGGCCTCGACACCATGGCGACCCGCTCGGGAGGAAAGTTGCTGATCCAGAATGACATCGGCACCACCGATGCCCATGTCGTGGTGATCGCGGTCAAGAAGAACGCGGTCACCGTCACCTACACCGACGTCCACCTGGCGCGGGCCAAGTTCTTCATCTCGCTGTTCGACAAATTCGAGGCGACCTGGAGCGGGCTCGACCGTCACACCGCCGCAGGCTTTGGCGACGACAACTCGTTCTATCTCGTCACCGGGCAGTTCCAGGCCTCTCATGCCGCCGATCGCAACGAATTCCTCACGGCCGTGGGCGGCGCACTGGTGTTCCTGATCGACTGGAACAAGGCGCGCAAGCTGTTGCGTACCTGGGTCGCCAAGGACGACGCGGCCACGATCCTGGAATGGGCGGCGCGTCACCGGATCGGACATCGCGGCTTCCTCGAGCTCGGCGGCAACGAGTTGCTGGGGTCCGCCGTCCGCAATGCCGCCCCCGCACGGATCGGCTTCGGCGAACGGCTCGACCAGGCGCTGGGCCGTACCGCAGCAATCGATTTCCTCAACGCGGCGCTGCGCGCCTCGACCGCAGCGCTGCTCACCGGGCGCTCGGTCAGGACGGTGCGCGACCAAATCGAGGCCGACCTGGTGCGACACCTGGAGCGCGTCGATGGCGCCCTGCTTGCCGCCGTGCTGCGCCAGATCGGATTGGCCCATGATGTTGTCGCGGCGATCTCTCGTCATATTGACGCGCTTCGGGTCGGCCGGCCTGCCGATCCGACGCTGCTGGCGCGACGCTGCGGCGCGATCGAGCAGAAGGCGGATCGCATCGCGCTCGAAACCCGCAAGGAGATCGACCGGCTCAACGCCCGGCCGACGATCGGGCAATTGATCGATCGGGCCGAGGAAGCCGTCGACGAGCTGGAACAGGCGGCCTTCATTGCCTCCCTCATGCCGGATCGGACGGACCCGTCGCTGCTGACCGCGCTCGCTGAACTCTGCGCGGTCGCGATGACCGCGACCGAGGTCGCGGCCAGCGGGATCGCCGCAGCGACCGACGTGCCGGAAGGACGGCGCGCGGATTCCGAGGATGCGCTGTCCGCGGTGACCCGGCTGATCGATGCCGAACATGCCGCGGACAGCCTGGAGCGCGCGACGACTGCCCTGGTGTTCGGCGGCGGCTTCGACGTCGCGACCTCGCTCTCGGTACTCGAGCTCGCACGTGCGATCGAGCGCGCCACCGATCGTTTCGCCGGCTTCGGCCACCTGTTGCGCCGTCACATCATGATCGATCTCGCAGCTTAGGGGAAACACCATGCATATCGTGCGTATCGGCGCCGGCGCGACGGCGTTGCATTCCGCCGAAGAGATCGGCGCCAAGGCCGCGAACCTCGCCCGGATGGCCGCGCTGGGCCTGCCGGTGCCGCCCGCTTTCGTGCTGCCGGTCAAGCTGTGTGCGGACATCATCTCCCGCCACGCCCACGCCGAACATCGTCTGCGCGACGGGCTCAAGGAAGGAATTGCGTTCCTGGAAGACTCGACCGGCAAGCGCTTCGGCGACCGACGGCAGCCGCTGCTGGTCTCGGTCCGCTCGGGTGCCGCCCGATCGATGCCGGGCATGCTCGACACCGTCCTCAATGTCGGCTGCACGCCGGATGCCGTGCACGGCCTGATTAGAGCGACCGGCCGGCCAAGGCTCGCCTGGGACTGCCGGCGCCGCTTCCTGGAGAGTTTCGGCGAAACCGTGCTCGGATTGGACGCCGACGCATTCGCCGTCCGCATCGCCGAACTGGTCGGAGCCGAAGGCGCCGACAGCGATCGCGAGCTCGACAGCGAGGCGCTGGAGCGGCTTGCCGGCGACGAACAGGTGCTGGTCGAGGATCGCGCCGATGGCTGGCTCGACGATGCGGTCGGCCAGCTCGAGGCGGCAGCACAGGCCGTCTACCGGTCCTGGATGAGCGAGCGAGCCCAGACCTACCGGAAGCTCCAGCAGCTGGAAGAACTCCAGGGCACCGCGGTCACGGTACAGGCGATGGTGTTCGGCAATGGCGGGCGGGCCTCCGGCGCCGGCGTCGCCTTCTCGCGCGATCCTTCGACGGGAGCACCACGCCCGATGATCGATCTCGTGCTCGATGCGCAGGGCGAGGACGTCGTGTCCGGCCGCCGCGCGCCTGATACGGCCGACGCGATCGCGCGCGCATTGCCGCGAACCGAAGCCGAGCTTGCCGACATTCTGAAGCAGCTCGAGCGCGAGTTCACCGACGTCCAGGACGTCGAATTTACCGTCGAGGACGGCAAGCTCTGGATCCTCCAGACCCGGGCCGCCAAGCGCACCCCGCGCGCCGCGGTGAGGATCGCGATTGACCTCGTGCATGAAGGTCTGATCGCGGAGGACGAGGCCCTGAGGCGCATCAAGGACATTGATCTCGCCGGGCTCACGGAGACCAGGCTGGTTTCTCCCGGCAAGCCCGCAACCGCCGGCGTCGGAGCCTCCGGCGGCATCGGCATCGGACGCGCGGCGTTCGATTCCGAAAGCGCCCAGCGGCTATCGGCAGCGGGCGAGCCGGTCATCCTGCTGCGTCCCGATACCAGCACTGCCGATGTCGCAGGCTTTGCGCTGGCGGCGGGCATCGTCACGGCGGTCGGCGCGCGGACCTCGCATGCAGCGCTGGTGGCGCGCCAGATGGGCAAGCCTTGCGTGGTGGGCTGCCGCGAATTGAAGATCGATCCCGTCGCGAGGCGGGCTCAGCTCGCCGGTGCCCTGCTGTGCGAGGACGAATGGGTCACGATCGACGGCGATGCCGGAGAGCTTCATCTCGGACGCTGCGAGACGGTCGAGACGCGGCCCGAGGCCGAGCTTGCCGAGATCGCCGCGTGGCATTCGCGGTCCGACCTGCACAAGCGCCGCCCGCGCGCGGCAAGCGGCTCAGTGAGTCCCTGATAAGATCTGAAAACACCCGATCGCGACCTCGATCACGATCAGCACGACGACCGCGATCTCCAGGCGGAGCGAGCGCTGGGTGTCGATGATGTCGGTCAGCGCGTTGGCCGTCTCCGACACCGCGGAGAGCTTGCGCTCGAGCGTGTCGAGACGTTCTTTCAGCTCGTACTCGTCCTCGAGGCGCGAATAGAGCCGGTCGAGTTCGGGCTTCTCCCAGAGCACATCGGGCTTCTCGGCGATCGCGACGCGGCCGGCGACGCGCTGCTGCACCAGCAGTGCATTGCCGATCAATCGCAGGATGCCCTTGCGACGGCGCGGCGTGCGGCCGTGCTCGGCGAGCTCCCGGGCAAACGGCTCGATCACATCGAACACCGCGGCGACGCGGCGCTCGTCGCGCGCCAGCGACGTGCTCTTGGCGAGCGCATCCGCAACCAGCAACAGTCGGTCGTCGGAGAATTTGGCGAGGCAGATCGGCCCGCCCGGCTGGATCACCTCGGCGGTTTCGTCCTTGCACAGCTGTGCCTGCGCGATCTCCTCCTCATACGGGCTGAGCTCGCCGACCACCCGCGGCTTCAGGCCATCGATCAGCACCTTCTCCTCGGACGGAAGCAGCCCGATCAGCACCACGACGCCGTAGCGGAAGACCACGGCAAGACCGGCATGGACGCGGAAGGCGGCGGGCGACGACGAGACCAGCGTGCCGATCTCGAGGCCGGAGGCGTTGATGCGGTCGCCCAGCATCAGCGCGCGGATCCGCAAGGTCGGCGCAGCCTCCGGCTTCGGCGACGCCGACGCCGTGCCGACAGCGAGTTGATCGGAATTCATGGGAAGCCTCCGCCGGCACCAAAGTCACACATTTGCCGTTCGAACCTTTCTTGCAAGGCGCGCCCTCCTGCAGGAGCCAACCCCGCGCCGCACAATGTCGCCGTGAAACTCCGGGTTAATACTCTCGGGACGAGCTTGTGCCGAAACATTCGGCAACATCGCCAACCTGCGCATGACACATTTGGCTGAGATGACTGACTGCGGTTTACCATCGCACGCCGAAGCGCCGCCGGAAAGTTGCACTCGGCAACGCCACGTGTTTATGACAACATCGTCATAAGCTACGCTTCTCCCGAAGTGCGGACATTGAAGCCTCAATCATGCTGAGCGTCATCATTCCGACCGAAGGCGTCGAGCAGACCGCGGTGGCGACATTGGCCGCGCTGGTCCCGGGGGCCGCCGCCGGAATCATCCGGGAGGTGCTCCTGGTCGACGGCACCCGCAACGGCGTCATCGAGCGGGTTGCCGACGTCGCAGGCTGCCGTTTCGTCGGCTTCGAGGGTTCCTCACAAGGCGCTGCGCTCGCGGCCGGCGCGCTCCAGGCGCGCTCGCCCTGGCTGATGTTCCTGCCTGCCGGCGCCGTGCTGGAAACCGGCTGGATCGAGGAAACTACCCAGTTCATCCAGGTCGTCGCGAGCAGCGGACGGGACCGTGCCGCCGTGTTCCGCTATGCGCGCTCGCCTTACGCCGATACTGGATTGCGCGACATCCTCCGGGCCGTGGTGCGCGGGCTGATCGGGCCTTTCGGCGATCAGGGCCTTTTGATTGCGCGTGATCATTACGATCGCATCGGCGGATACCCGCCGCAGGCCCGCCGCTCCGAGGCACGGCTGCTCCGGCGGCTCGGCCGCTCGTCCCGGACCATGCTGCGCAGCCGGATCGTCATGGTCGCCTGAAGCCATCTCATACTTGCCAAAGTCAAGCAATTAATTGACAATGGCAAATATCGAGGTGCCCTCATGCCATCAAGCCCTTCCCCATCAGCCATTGCGACCGAACAGGTTGCCGACGATCGCATCGCAGCGGTCCGCGCCTTCAACCGCTTCTATACCCGCAAGCTCGGCGTGCTCGACCAGCATCTTGGAAAGAGCCCGTTTTCGCTCAGCGAGGCCCGCGTGCTCTACGAACTCGCGCATCGCGACGAGCTGGCGGCAAAGGAGATCGGAAACGAGCTTGGCCTCGACCCCGGTTATCTCAGCCGCATCGTGCAAAGTTTCGAGGAAAAGGGGCTGATCACGCGAAAGCCTCTGCCCGCAGATCGCAGGCAATACCAGCTCAGCCTCACTGCCAAGGGCCGCCAGGCCTACGCCAAGCTGAACCTGAGCTCGCAAAGCGAGGTCGCCGCGATGCTGGTGCAGCTTTCGGCCGAGGATGCAACGCGGCTGACGCAGGCGATGGCGACCATCGAGGCCGTGCTGGAGCGACGTCGAACCCAGCCCGCGGCTGTCATGCTGCGCAGCCATCGCGTCGGCGACATGGGCTGGGTCATCTCCAAGCAGGCCGCCGCCTATGCCGCGGACTACCATTGGGACATCAGCTACGAGGCGCTGGTCGCCGAGATCTGCGCTCAATTCATCAAGAATTACGACGCCGCACGCGAGCACTGCTGGATCGCGGAAGTGGGTGGTGAGCCGGTCGGCTCGATCTTCCTGGTCAAGGCCACCGACGAGATCGCCAAGCTCCGCCTGTTGCAGGTGGAGAAGAAAGCGCGGGGTCTCGGCGTCGGCCGCGCGCTGGTCGAGCAATGCATCCAGGGCGCTCGTGAGCGGGGCTACAGCAGGATGACGCTGTGGACGCAGAGCATTCTGGTGGCTGCACGCGGCGTCTACAAAAGTGCCGGCTTCGAGCTAGTGGCGACCGAGCCGCATCGGAGCTTCGGGCAGGATTTGATCGGAGAGACCTGGGAGCGCGATCTCTGATCACCACGGGTGAGATGCGCATGACAGCGCCCTCGCTCCTTGTGGGAGGGGGCAGCAATGCCGGCGGACACGAACTCGCTAGGATGAGGGGTATCTCTCGGCGCATTCCGTGCCGAGAGATACCCCTCATCCGGCGCTTCGCGCCACCTTCTCCCACAGGTGGAGAAGGGAGAAAGCAATCACACCGTCGCGCCTTGCGCCTTCGGCCTTCGCAGATGCTCATCCAGCCGCGGCATGATCTCGACGAAATTGCAGGGGCGCGTGCGGTAGTCGAGCTGAGCGGCCAGGATGCCGTCCCAGCCGTCGCGGCAGGCGCCGGGGGAGCCTGGCAGGCAGAAGATGTAGGTCGCGCCCGCGACGCCGGCGGTGGCGCGGCTCTGGATCGTCGAGGTCCCGATCTTGGCGTGGCTCAGCATGTGGAAGGCGATCGAGAAACCGTCCATGCGCTTTTCGAACAGCGGCTCGATCGCCTCGGGTGTGACGTCGCGTCCCGTAAAACCGGTGCCGCCGGTGGTGATGATGACGTCGATTCCACCATCCGCGATCCAGCGGCGAATGATGGCGCGGATCGCCTCGACATCGTCGGTAACGATCTCGCGCGCGGCGAGGCGATGGCCAGCCGCGGCGAGGCGGTCGGCGAGCGTCTGCCCGGACTTATCATCCGCGAGCGCACGTGTATCGGACACGGTAAGCACCGCGATGTCGAGCGGGATGAACTGTTTTGCTTCGTCGATGGAGGCCATGGCGTCTCTCGTGTACCGGACAAGGCGCGGCGATCAGCGCCGCACCTCAGAGCCGGGCCCCATTTCAGAGGTTTGGGAAACCGGCATTGTGGGCCCCGCCTCTGCAGCGCAACGCTGAAGAAAGCGCTGCGCTGCGTCCGGGGCACGTGACCGCCTTACTGCCCGCCACCAAACGTATTGCAGGCCTGGACCGTGCCCTGCTGGTAGCCGGTCATGAACCACTGCTTGCGCTGCGCGGCCGAGCCGTGGGTGAAGGAGTCAGGCACGACGCGTCCCGTGGACTGGCGCTGCAGCGTGTCGTCGCCGATCGCGCTTGCCGTGGTCAGCGCGGCATCGATGTCGCCGGGCTCGAGGAAGTTCGGACGCTTCTTCGCCTCGCGGTTGACCCAGACGCCGGACAGGCAATCGGCCTGCAATTCGACCTTCACCTGAAGCGCGTTGGCCTCCGCCTTCGAGCCGGCCTGCTTCTGCAGCCGCGTCACGCGCGGAATGATGCCGAGCAGGTTTTGGATGTGGTGGCCGGCTTCATGCGCGATGATGTAGGCGGTGGTGAAATTGCAGGCGGACTTGCCGGAGCAGCCGCGGAAGCGCGTCTCGACCTCGCGGAAGAACGAGGTGTCGAGAAAGATGGTGCGATCCGGCGGACAATAGAACGGCCCCATCGCCGACTCTGCCCGGCCGCAGCGGCCGCCATTGGTGACGTTGCGGAACAGCACGACCTTCGGACCGGTATAGTTCTGGCCGCTGGCCTGGAAGATCTCGCTCCAGCGGTCGTCGATCTCGCCGAGTATGCCGGCGATCATGCTACCCATCTCGTCGGTCGGCGCGCCGCGCTTGGCGGAGGTCGACTGGCGATCGGTCTGGTAGGAAGGCGCCTGGCCGCCGCCGGTGAGAATCTCGGCGCCGCCGATCAGGATGCGCGGATCGATGCCGAACGCATAGCCGACAAGGCCGAGCACGATGATGGTGCCGATGCCGAGCCCGCCGCCGCCCATCGGCAGGCCAAACCCGCCTCCGCCACCGCCGCCGCCACCATCGTCGCGACGATCCTCGATATCGTCGCTGCGGCGGAAATCATCGTAACGCATGGCGGCCTTCCCCTCGGGGTCCCTGGTTCAAGTTCGTCGGGCGCAACAGCGCGAAAGCTCAACGCGCCACACAGGTAAAATTTCCGTTGCCTTTATCAATATCGTGGCCGGCAAAAATTGCCTAGTGCGACAGCCCGTCGATGCCAGCAATATTTTCCTGGCATCCAGCAATTTTTTCCGAGAGAAATTTCCGGCCTTTTTGAAGCCATGATTGCTTCAGCGACCCACGCAAACGCAGAATCCCCCGTAAAATGCAGCGATTGCGCGCGACGGCATGCACGCAGAACGCGATGCGAGGCCTGCTCACGAAAACAGCGGGTTAAGTCGATTTTTACTTTGCCGCTTCAATGTAACGGTCAGTCGGTTGTTTGGTCCCGCGTCGCCGACAGCGTCGCCTGAGTCAGAGTTCTTGAGTCATGGTAGAGTCGCGTCGCGGGGCGTCTGCAAGGGCGCCCCGCACAAATTTCGAGTCCGCATCGCATCGCATCATTCTCGGCGATTGCGTCGCCGAGATGTCGAAGCTTCAGGCTGGTTCGGTCGACCTCGTGTTCGCCGATCCGCCCTACAATCTCCAGCTCAAGGGCGATCTCAAGCGCCCCGACGAATCCCACGTCGACGCCGTCGACGACGACTGGGACAAGTTCGATTCATTCTCCGCCTATGACGATTTCACCCGCGCCTGGCTGCTGGCCGCCCGCCGTGCGATGAAGCCGTCGGCGACGATCTGGGTGATCGGCTCCTATCACAACATCTTCCGCGTCGGCGCGATCATGCAGGATCTCGGCTTCTGGCTCCTGAACGACATCGTCTGGCGCAAGTCGAACCCGATGCCGAATTTCCGCGGCCGCCGCTTCACCAACGCGCACGAGACCATGATCTGGGCCGCGCGCGACGAAAAAGCCAAGGGCTACACGTTCAATTACGAAGCGCTGAAGGCCGCGAACGAGGACGTGCAGGCACGGTCCGACTGGCTGATCCCGCTCTGCACCGGCGAGGAGCGCCTCAAGGGCGCCGACGGCAAGAAGGTGCATCCGACACAGAAGCCCGAAGGCCTGCTCGCGCGCGTGCTGCTGTCCTCGTCGAAGCCCGGCGACCTCGTGATCGATCCCTTCAACGGCACCGGCACCACCGGCGCCGTCGCCAAGCGCCTCGGTCGCTCCTATATCGGCTTCGAGCGCGACAAGACCTATGCCAAGGCCGCCGAAGCCCGCATCGCCGCGGTCGAGCCGTTGCCGGAGGCGAGCCTCGCCCCGTTCATGACCGCGCGCGAAGCGCCGCGGGTCGCGTTCTCCGAACTGATCGAGCGCGGCATGATCATGCCCGGCACGAAGCTGTTCGACGCCAAGAAGAAGCTCGGCGCGTTGGTCCGTGCCGATGGCGCCATCATGTTCGGCGACAAGGTCGGCTCGATCCACCGCATCGGCGCCGTGGCGCAGGGCGCGCAGGCCTGCAACGGCTGGACCTTCTGGCACGTCGAGACCAAGAAGGGCCTCAAGCTGATCGACGAACTCCGCGCCGAAATCCGCGCCGGCATGGCGGCGGGCTAATCGGGCCGTTCTCGTCGGGGGCAAAGGCGCGAAGCGCCGAGCCCCAGCATCTCTCCCGAGGACGTCGCGCCTGGAAGCCGTCGGCGCGGTGATGGTCCTTACGGCGGCGATCGGCCTTTGTTACACCGGCTGATCTGCGCAGCGCGCAGGTGCCGCCCGGCAAACTCGCCGGTTGCTCTCCCGACGGGTTCAGGCAAGAGAGGCAGTGCGGCAACCGCGCTGTACTCGCACCTCGTAACAAACACTGGGGAGATCGATGCTCAAATTCTATTTCAACGGCTCGCCGAACCCGACCAAGGTCGCGCTTTTCCTGGAAGAGGCCGGCCTGCCCTTCGAGCCCGTGAAGGTCGACACCCGCAAGGGCGAGCAGTTCACGCCCGACTATCTGAAGGTCAATCCGAACGGCAAGGTGCCGGCGATCGACGACAATGGCACCATCGTGTTCGACTCGAACGCCATCCTGCTCTATCTCGCCGAGAAGACGGGCAAGTTCCTGCCCGCCGCCAGCGTGCGCGGCGAGACGCTGTCCTGGCTGATGTTCATCGCCACCGGCGTCGGGCCCTATTCGGGTCAGGCGGTGCACTTCAAGCACTTTGCTCCGAAGGACCAGAACCACGACTACGCCCATAACCGCTACCAGTACGAGACCGATCGCCACTACAGGATTCTCGACGCTCATCTCGAAGGCCGCAGCTACATGGTCGGCGACAGCTATTCGATCGTCGACATGGCGCTGTGGGGCTGGGCGCGGATGCTGCCGTTCAAGCTCGGCGACGACGCCTTCGCGCGCTACCCGAACGTGAAGCGGCTGGTCGACGAGATCTCGGCGCGCCCGGCGGCGGCGCGTGCGATCGCGCTGAAGGACAAGTTCAGCTTCAAGGCGGAGATGGACGACGAGGCGCGCGCCAACATGTTCAAGCACATGGCGACCAAGGTCGCCTGATCGGACCGCGCCGGTCTTCGAGGCCACGCGCATGCGCGTGGCCTTTTGCGTTTGAGACTCAGGCGGCGTGGACCGAATTCAGGAACTTGGCCACTTCCTGCTTCAGCCGGTTGCTGTCGGCCGACAGCGAGCGCGCTGCCGACAACACCTGCGATGAGGCCGATCCGGTTTCGGAGGCGCCGCGCTGCACGTCGCCGATGTTGGACGATACCCTCTGCGTGCCATGGGCCGCCTGCTGGACGTTGCGGGAAATCTCCTGCGTCGCCGCGCCCTGCTGCTCCACGGCGGCCGCGACCGTCGACGAAATCTCCGATAGCCGCTCGATGGTCCCGCTGATCTCCTTGATGGACCCGACCGATTCTGCCGTCGCGGCCTGGATGCCGGAAACCTGCTGAGCGATCTCACCGGTGGCCTTCGCGGTCTGCTCGGCGAGCGCCTTGACCTCGGAGGCGACCACGGCAAAGCCGCGGCCTGCATCGCCCGCGCGCGCCGCCTCGATGGTGGCGTTCAGGGCCAGCAGGTTGGTCTGGCCGGCGATCGTGCTGATCAGTTCGACCACGTCGCCAATCCGCGCGGCGGCCTTGGAGAGCGCGCCGACGCGGTCATTGGTCCTGCTCGCCTGACCGACGGCCTCAACCGCGATACGGGCGGATTCCTGCACCTGGCGGGCGATCTCCGACACCGAGGAGGAGAGTTCCTCGGTTGCCGAGGCGACCGCCTGCACATTGGCCGAAGCCTCCTGCGAGGCGCTGGCGACCTCCGTCGACAGGTCCTGGGCCCGCGAGGCGGTCGTGGTGAGAGTGCCGGCGGAGGCCTCGAGCTCGTTCGAGGCCGACGACACCGTGTTCACGATCTCGCCGACCGCCTGCTCGAACTGGTCGGCCAGCCTGACCATGTCCTTCTTGCGGCTCTCGGCCTGCCGCGCCTCGAGCTCGGACTGCTCGGCGCGCATGCGTTCGGTGTCGATCATGTTGTCCTTGAACACCTGGATCGCCTTGGCCATGTCGCCGATCTCGTCAGCCTTGCCGCGACCGGGGATCTCGACCGCGAGATTGCCGCCGGCAATCAGCCCCATCGCGCGCGTCATCGAGGTCAGAGGACCGACGATGCTGCGGGCGATCAGGAAAGCGACGATGCCGCCGAACAGGATGGCGAGGCCGCCGGCGACCTCCTGAATGGTCGTCGTGCCGGCGATAACGGCTTCGGCTTCACTGCGCGAGCCCTGATAGTCCTTCTTCAGGGTCGTTTCCGCGGCCTTGAGCCTGCCGATGCTGCCGACGATGAGGGGCGCGAGGTCCTTGTGGTAGATTTCGTCCGCCTGGAGCATCGCGGCGGAGGTCGACTCGAACGCGGATTTGTAGATTCCGAGCGAGGTCTTCACCGGCGCGAGCGTGGATCGCAATTCCGTCGCCTGCGGGCTCTTTTCGAGAGCTGCGAGCCGCTGCGCCGCCCTGTCTACGCTCGCCCTGAAATTCGCCGGCCCCTGCGCGTCGCGCAGCGCCAGGAAGCGCCAGTTTGCCACCCGAACGAGGAGGGTCCTGGATTCGAGGTCAGCGACGAGGGCCGCGGTATCTTCGTCGACGGCTGCGCGCGCCGCATCGACCAGCTTGCCCATCTTGACGGCCAGTTCCTCACCGCTCGGCAGCAGGGTCGCCTTGCCCGTTCGCGCCTCGTTGACGGCGTCGCCGAGATTGTCACGCAAGCGTCGCATCTTGGCGATGTCGTCGATGAGACCGCTATAGAGCGCTCGCCGCTCCTCGGAGGCCGTTCCCTTCGCACCGACTCGCAACAGCTCGGTTGCGGCGTTCTCCCGCTCCAGCGCCTCTTTCATCGCGGATTCGTCGGCATCGTAGACGTATCGCAGATTGGCGCGCTGGATCGCCTGAAGATGGGTCGAAATCTCCAACACCCGCGCCGTGCTGTCCGAGAGCGCGGATTGTCTTGCAACCTGCTCCTGCACCGCCCGCAAATTCCAGACGGCAACCACCGCCATCACGAGACCAACCACCACCAAGGCCGTGAAGCCTGCGTACAGGCGTCCCCTGATCCGCAAACGAAACTTCGGCATTCCCACTGTCCACCAAGATGCATTTCACTTCGAGCGGCCGGTCACGTTACCAGCCACCCCGGCAGCCGCGCGTCGCATCGTTGCGACCCACGCTGCACCGCGGCACAATGGAGGACACTCCTTAATTGAACCTTCAAATTTTTCGCGCGAGTCGAATCGGCCGGGTACAAATGCTGCTGATTTTATCGGCAGCTATGCGAGGTCATGCAGGGATCCGCAGCCGCATGCATAGCGTGACACGCAACCTTCATAGGGCGCCGGCCTGTTGCAATTTGCCGAGCGCGTGCTCGACCACTTCCAGCGTGTAGGGCTTCTGAACGACCGGCGCGTCGGCCAGCTGTTCCGGGATCGGCGCACGCTCGCCATAGCCGGTTGCGAAGATGAAGGGCACGCCAATCTCCTTCAGCTTCTGCGCCACCTTGATGCTGCTCTCGCTGCCGAGATTGAGATCGAGCATGGCGAAGTTCGGTCGGGTGCGCTCGATCGAACGCAGCGCCTGGTCGACCGTCGCGGCGGTGTCGACGTGGCGCGCGCCGAGATCGAGCAGAATGACCTCCGCCGCCATTGCGATGATCAGATTGTCCTCGACGATCAGCGCGGTCTCGGAGATTCGCGGACGGTCGGACTGCTGTTCCTCAAGCCGCATGGCGGCTCCTGCTATCGCCGGCATCAGCTCGACGAAATTGGCGGGAATGACGAACGTCGCCTGGACGCCCAGAAGGTCGAAGCGGATTTCCGCATCGCCCTTGAGATCGAACGGCACTGAGCGCTCGATGATCGTGGTGCCGAAGCCGCGCCGCGACGGCGGCTGCACCGGTGGCCCGCCGCTTTCCTTCCATTCGATCACGAGACTGGACGAGGGATCGAGGCGCCAGATCACCTCGACACTGCCGGTGGAATCGGCGAGCGCGCCATATTTGGCGGAATTGGTCATCATTTCGTGGACGACGAGAGCCAGCGTGGAGAACGCCTTGGGATCGAGCGCGACGTCCGGCCCGCCCATCTTCACCCGGCCTGCACGCGCTCCGAGATAGGCGCCGGCCTCGGATTCGAGCAGGGTCCGCAGCGCCACCGGCGCCCAGTTCAGGTTGGTGATCTGGTCGTGGGCGCGGGCCAGGGCCTGGATACGACCGCCAAGGACGCTCGCAAACTCCTCCACGCTCGTCGCCGTGTCCTTGCTTTGCGCCACCAGCGCGCGGACCAGGCTCAGGATGTTGCGGACGCGGTGATTGAGCTCGGCGATCATCAGCTCCTGCCGCTCCTGCGCGCCGCGGCGCTCGCGCGCGGCGAGGTCGGACAATTGCAGGATCACCTCCAGCAGCGTGACGCGCAGGCTCTCGGCGATGCGGATGTCGGCAGACGACCACGGTTTCGATTGCCCCGCCACCGTCTCCTGCCAGAGCTCGAAGCTCTTGCGCGGCGTCAGGCGCGGCCCGTTCGGGCCTTCGTCGTAGACCTTGTCGGGAGCGCTGGCCCAGTTCACGAAACGCGTGACCTCGCGCCGGAAGAAGACCAGGCAGTCGCGCGGTGTCCGTGAGATGGGAATGGCGAGAAAACCCGCCGCGCGGTCGCGAAAAGCCTGCCCGGCGGCATAGACCTTGGCGATCTCGGCGCTGGCAAAGATCCGGCCCGGCGAGGTCCGGTTGATGAAGGCGACGAGATCCTTCACCTCGTCTTCGGTGGGCGTGTCTCCCTCGAGCGATATCTTGTTGTCGGACCAGATCGCGACGCCGTCGCACGCGATCATCTTGCGGTAATCGCTGAGAAAGTCGACGACCGCGCGCCGGCTGTGCTCGTGTGAGGCCGCGATCTCGATCAAGCGCTCCTGAACCTGGTGAGCTCGCGCCTCATAGGCGACATCACCCTCGCGCTCGCGTCCCTCGACGATCCAGGAGAACATCTGTCCGAACAGCTCGGCCGCGGTGCGCTTCTCGAACGAGATGTAGCGCGGCGAGTAATGATGGCAGGCGAACAGGCCCCACAACTTGCCGTCGCGCAGGATCGACACCGACATCGACGCAGCGACGCCCATGTTTCGCAGATATTCAATGTGGATCGGCGAGACCGATCGCAGCACGCTCATCGAGAGGTCGAGCAGACCGGCATTGTGCGTGGGGATGGAGGTCAGGGCAGCGGGCTTGGCGCCGATGTCGGCGATGATGCGCAGCCAGTTGCGCTGATAGAGGATCCGAGCCTGCCGTGGAATGTCGGACGCCGGATAATGCAGGCCGAGGAAGGATTCGAGCCCGGCTTCCGCGGTCTCGGCGATGACCTCGCCCGACCCGTCCGGGTGAAACTGATAGACCATGACCCGGTCGAAGCCGGAGAGCACCTTGAGCTGGCGCGCGGCTTCGCGGGCAAGCTCACTGATGCCGCGCGTCTTGCGGATGCGCTCGAGCATCAGGCGGACGAGCTCACCGGAACTGACGCCGGGCTCGTGGACGCTGGGTTCTGCCTCAATGACGAGATAGACCCCGGAGAAATGGATCGAGAGATCGTAAAGCGGCTTGCCGGTCAGGAGCTCGACGCCGAACAGGCGCTCGGTCGCATCCGGCCCGCTCAAATGGTCGACGTGCCGGCGGATGGTCTCGACGGCAGCTTCGGAGATGACGCTCGACAATGGCTGCTGGAGCAGATCGGCCACGTCGCTTCCGAGGAAGCTGCCGACATTGTCGGAGGCCATGCAGATCGTGAAATCCGAGAGGACAGTGAGCATGAAACCGAACGGCTGCACGCTGCCGGGAATGTGGATCGGCTCGCGATCGCAATTGGTGAGATTGACCGCCTCGCTCATGCGCGGTCCGCCGCCTGCTCGAAAGCGGCGAAGGCCGCGCCTGCCGCCGCGATCGCTTCGTCGTCGCAGGCGTCTTCGGCTCCAAGCTTCGCCAAAAAGCTCTGCCAGAGCCGCTGGCCCGCACCATGGCTGAGATAGTCCGTGGCCTCACGGATGCGCGGATCTGCAGCGTCAGCGACCGCCTTGAGCAGGAATTTGGCGCCGAGCCGGGAGCCCTCCAGCACATACATCGTGCCGAGCACGCCGCTTCGTGTCAGGGGCCGCACCGACACCGTGGATTGCGCGGCGCTCCCAAGCCGGCCGAGATCAGCCGCAACTGCAGCGCTGCGCGACCGCTCCGGCCAATCCTGAAACATTCTGGCAACGCCGGCCTCGACGAGCGCCGCCTCGAGCGGCAAAAGCGCGCCCGCACTGGCTTGCAGAAAACGACGGTAGCCGGACAAGGTGGCGAGATCCAACGACGTCAGCTGCGCATCGAGGTACCGGTGCGCAACCGCAGTGGCGTCTCTTAGTTTTTCGCGGAGTCCGGGGAAGCTAAGGCCCACATGTGTCGAAACGTCCGAAGCCCCAGTCAGCATAGATTTCCCAACGCGCGCGATGCCAAGGGCGCGATTGCCCCGGAGCGGACGAAACGCCGGGGGAAACCCAAAGGTTCCCACCGGTGCCGGAAAACGGCGGCGGCGCCCTACCGCTGCCGACGGGGCTTCCTCAACTCGTACTCGATCTCGGACCTGGTCATGCCGCAGTCCAGCAGCTCCCGTTCGGTCATGGCTGCGAGCTGAAACCGGGCGCGGGACCGCTCCCGCCGGACCCGCACGATGTCCACAAGCGTCCGCCAGGCCCGCATGACCATCGCCGGCTGTGACGAACAGGACCGCCCGGCGGACGCGACGCGGTTCAATCCGGTCAGCGCGCTGCCCTCACGGGTGTCTGCGGAAAGGGCCCGAGTGCCTTCTCAGTCAGGATCGAGTCGCAGTATTCCCGAATCTCCTTGATCTTGCCGCCCTCGAGACGAAACACCAGACAGTAGTCGTTGTCGTAGCGGACGCCCTCCGGCGTGACGTTGTCGCCCTTGGCTTCCACCACGACGACGTCGCCATCGGCGATGAAGCGGTGGGCGACAGTCCGGGTGCGGTCGACCAGGCGGGTGCGCACATAGGCGTGCAGATCGTTGAGGATCGACTGCTTGCCCGAAAAGGTCCTCGACCAGGAATACTGACCGGTCACGACCCATCGGGCGTCGTCGGCAAGGCTTGAGGTAAAGAGGGCGCGGTCGCGCGCGGCCGGATCCGGATCGGCAGCCGCGGCAAAAATGTCCTGCATCAGTTTCTTGTTGGCGCTCGCGCTCATTGCGGCATCTCCGTTTGGTGGCAACACGGAGATCATCGCGGGAAAATGATCATTCTTCAAATCAATAGCGAATATGATATCTATTCGCCTCATGAATTTGAATTCGCTTGACCTGAACCTGCTGACCGCACTCGACGCGCTGCTGCGCGAGGCCAATGTCAGCCGCGCCGCCCTGAGAATGGGTCTGTCACAGCCGGCCGCGAGCCACGCGCTCCAGCGCCTGCGCAACATCTTTGGCGACCCGCTGCTGGTGCGCACCGGTGCGCACATGGAGCTGACCCCGCGGGCACAGGCGCTGCGCGCGCCGCTGGCACAGGCGCTCGATCAGGTACGCGGGCTGTTCGTGCCCGAGGAATTCGATGCCGCGCGCAGCGAGCGGCAATTCCGCCTGATGATGCCGGATCTCGCGGTCGAGCTTCTGATGCCGCCCTTGATGGAGAAGGTGACGCGGCTGGCGCCCAATGTCCGCATCGACGTCGTGCCATGGCGGGGTCCTGCGATTTTCCACGCCGAATTCGCACGCACGATCGATCTGGTGATCTCGATCGGCAACGCCTTCAAAGGCTTTCACCGCCAGTTGCTCTACACCGACAGCGACGCGCTGGCGGTGCGGCGCGGCCATCCGATGGCTGCGAAGCTGAAGCGGCGCGAAACCTTCCTGGCCGCGCGCCATGTCGGCGTGATCATTCGTGGCCAGCCTGAGGATTTGATCGACACCTGGCTGCGCAGCAAGGGCATCGAGCGGCACATCTCGCTGGTCGTGCCGGGCTATCTCGAAGCGCTGCATGTCGCCGCCCGCACCGACCTCGTCGCCTTCGTGCCGCGCCGGCTGATCGCAGCGCTGTCGAAGCAGCTCGGCCTCGTCACGGTGACGCCGCCGCTCGACCCCGGGATCGACGAGCAGTTCATGTTCTATCCAACCCGCGCCCAGATGGACCCGGGCTCGATCTGGCTGCGGCGGCTGATGCTGGAGACAGGGCAGGAATTGGAGAAGGTTAAGCGCAAGCTCTCGTAGGTGGGCGAAGCGGAGCGTGCCCACCACCTGTCGCCGCCGAAAAAAAGATCGTGGGCACGGCGCTTTGCGCCTTTGCCCACCCTACAAGAGCCGCCCTCTCACGCCTTCTGCGCGGCCATCACCTTCGCCACCGCGGGACGATCCGACATGCGCTTGAAATGGTCGGCAATCTTCGGCGTGGCGTTGATGTCAACGCTGTCGCCTTCGAGCCAGGTGGAGAGCGTGTAGAGATAGGGATCGCAGATCGTGTACTGCTCGCCCATCGCCCAGGGTCCCCTGAACATCTTCTGCTCAATCAGGGCAAAGCAAGCCGCCATGGTCTTCGGCACCATCGCCTTCATGTCTGCGAACGAACTCTCCTGCGCCGCCCAGCGCGCACCGCGCATCTTGTGGGCATGGTTGATGTGCACGGTCGAGCACAGATACGAGTTGAGGGACTGCACCTGGGCGAAATCGAAGGGATCGTCGAGCGGCGCGAGCTTCGCCTTCGGGAAGGTCTGGGCGACGTAAGCCAGCATCGCCGGCGTCTCGGTGAGGACGCCCCGATCGGTCACCAGCGCCGGCACGCGGCCCTTCGGGTTGATCTTGAGATAATCCGGGCTGTTCTGCTGGTTGTCCTTGAAGCTCAGCCGTTCGGCCGTGTAGTCGGCGCCGGCCTCCTCCAGGGTGATGTAGGTGGCGAGCGCGCAGGTGCCGGTCGCGTAGTAGAGCTTGAGCATGTCGGACCTCATGGGGAAAATCGGACGTTAACGGCCCTCAGCCGCGCCGTCCATAGGGGACGTCTTCGCAGTTGCCCACGGCCGCCCGGCTGTGCGAAGACGCCTTCAATCGAGGGGGGATTTTGTCATGACGGTACTCATCGCCGGTGGCGGCATCGGCGGCTTGACGCTTGCGCTCAGCCTGCACGGAATCGGCGTTCCCGTGAAGGTGTTCGAGAGCGTCGCCGAACTTAAGCCGCTCGGCGTCGGCATCAACGTGCTGCCGCATGCGGTCCGCGAGCTGATCGAGCTCGGGCTGCTGGACAAGCTCGATGCCAGCGGCGTGCGGACGCGCGAGCTCGCCTATTTCTCCAAGCACGGCAAGCCGATCTGGAGCGAGCCGCGCGGGCTTGAGGCCGGCTACAAATGGCCGCAATTCTCGATCCATCGCGGCACCCTCCAGCAGATCCTGCTGGACACCGCGATCGAGCGGCTCGGGCGAGGCAACATCCTGACCAGCCATCACCTGACCGGTTGGACCGAAACCGCCAACGGCGTGCGCGCCGACTTCATCGACAAGGCGACCGGCAAGGCCGCCGGCACTTACGACGGCGCGATCCTGATCGCCGCCGACGGCATCCATTCCGCCGTGCGCGAAAAGCTGTACCCGGGCGAAGGTCCGCCGATCTGGAACGGCCGCATCCTCTGGCGCGGCGTCACGCCGTCCAAGGCCTTCCTGACCGGCCGCACCATGATCATGGCCGGCCATGAGATCCTGAAATTCGTCTGCTATCCAATCAGCAAGGCGCCGGACGCGGCGGGCAACCATCTGATCAACTGGGTTGCCGAACGCCATATGCCGCCGACCTATCAGTGGCGGCGTGAGGACTATAACCGCACCGCGCGGCTGGAAGAGTTCTTGCCCTGGTTCGAGAACTGGCAATTCGACTGGCTCGACGTGCCCGGCCTGATCAGGAACTGCCCGCACGCCTATGAATATCCGCTGGTCGACCGTGATCCGATCCCACAATGGACCTTCGGCAAGGTCACGCTGATGGGCGATGCCGCGCACCCGATGTACCCAATCGGCTCGAATGGCGCCTCGCAGGCGATCCTCGATGCCCGCACCATCACCCGCGAGATTCTCGCGCATGGACCGACGACCGCGGCGCTGCTCGCCTATGAGGCCGAGCGTCGCCCCGCGACCACCGACCTCGTCCTGCTGAACCGCAAGAACGGCCCCGAGCAGGTGATGCAGCTGGTCGAGGAGCGCGCGCCCGACGGTTACAAGGTCGTCACCGACGTGCTGTCGCAAAAGGAGCTGGAAGACATCGCCGCGAACTACAAGCGCGTCGCGGGATTTCAGGTCGAAGCGCTGAATGCCAAGCCGCCGATCGTGAGCAAGGACGCGCGCGCGGGGGTGTGAGCCCTGCAGTCAGGACGAGATGCAAATGAGGTGCCCTGGCCGCTTGTGGGAGAGGGCAGCCCCTCTGGTGGACGCAAGCTCACTTGGGTGAGGGGTTGTCTCCGCGCGCGCCTCTCTCACGTTCGAATTCGCTGAGAGATACCCCTCATCCGGCGCTTCGCGCCACCTTCTCCCACAAGGGGAGAAGGGAATAGAAGTACGCAGTTGGACTATTTGCTGACTACCCGCACCGCCTCCAGCAGCCGCTCGCTGGCGCTCGCCGTCGCGAGCACCGCCCCGTTCTCCGCCATCAGCTTGGCCTCGACGAACGCAATGGTCCTGCCGAGCTGTGTCACCCTGGCCTCGCCGATGATCGGACCGGGTTTTGCGGGGCTGAGGAAATTCACGGTCATGCTGATCGTGGTGGTGTAGAGCCGGCCCTCGCTCATCACCAGCACCGCCGGGCCCATGGTGTTGTCGAGCATGGCCGAGAGCATGCCGCCCTGGATGAAGCCGGCCGGATTGCAGAACTCCGGCTTGCCCTCGAAGCCGAGCTTGATCCAGCCCTCCTCAGGGCGGGCATCGAGCAGGCGCCATCCCAGCAATTCGGCACAGGGTGGCCTTGGAAAATTGTCGAGCGCGGTCTTGATCATGCAAAACTCCTCCGTTGTTGCCGACCTAGCGCAGACCTGCTGCCAGCATAGTGTCAGCACAGCAGCGGAACCTACCCCGCGGGAACTCCGCGGGCCCAAGCCGCCCCAGCGCAATTTAAGGCCACTTCAACCAAACCCGTTTCACCAGCGATTCAATACGATCGAATCGAAAATACCGCCGGTAATCGGTTCGCAGGTACCACATGGGAGAAGCGACCGTGACACCGGAGCCCTTCCATGAAAACCCTGTTACGGCAAGCTGTCGACCGTTTGCACGCGATCGAAGACCATCTGACGGTACGCACGCAGATCGCGGCGGCGGTGGCCGCGATGTCCATCGTGCTCGTCGGCGTCCTCGCAGTTGGCGCGGCTTTTATCAGCTACAGGAACACCTCGGCTCTGATCGAGAGCAGCCTCGCTGGAATCGCATCCAGCGCCTCCGGCCGGCTCGACCGATTCATGGCGACCCGCCAGCAGGAGATGAAGCTGTTCGCGGAACTCCAGCCCATGCAAGCGCAGTGGCAGGGTGACCCCGCCGCATTGCGCAGCTCGCTCGAGGACGTCCAGCGATCGTTTTCCGAATTCTCCTGGATCGGCTTTGCCGACGTCCAGGGCAACGTCGTCGCCTCCACCGGCGGCCTACTCCAAGGCAAGTCGGTGGGCGCGCGCCCGTGGTTCAAGCAGGGTCTCGACAGGCTTGCCGTCGGGGACGTGCATGAGGCAGTCCTACTGTCCTCGCTGCTGACGCAGCGCGCCAACAACGAGCCTTACCGCTTCGTCGACATCGCCGTCCCCGTGCACGATGCTGGCGGCAAGCTGCTCGGCGTGCTCGGCGGGCATCTGGACTGGAACTGGGCCAGCAATCTGATCAAGGATGTCGAAGCCAATGACGGCAACACCGACACTCGGCTGTCTATCCTCAGCAAGGGCGGAATGGTGCTGCTTGGTCCGCAGAAAGAGACTATCCGTTATGGCGGCGACGAACTTGCCGCCATCGTGAAAGCCGGCATCGGTACCTTCAGGGAAGCGGATGACGGACAGCAGATGCTGACGGCGTTCCACGTCGGCAGGGGTCATCGCGATTATCAGGGCCTGAACTGGATCGTCACCGCGAGCCAGCCGGCGAGTGTGGCGCTGGCGGCGGCGATGTCCTTGGCCCAGACGATCTTGGCAATCGGCGCCGCCACCGCACTGATTGCACTGTCGCTCGCCATGCTGGTCTCGCGCCGGATCGCCTCGCCGATCATCGCCCTCACGCGGGAAGCCGACCGCATCGGACGCGCGCACGGCCCGACCATGCTGGCGCGGCAGAGCGGCTCCGCCGAAGTTGTCCAGCTCTCACGCGCGCTGCGCTCGCTGCTCCGCCGGATCGGCCTTGCCGAGGAGCGTACCAAGGAAGCCGAATTGCGCGCGACCGAGAACGCGATGCAGTTCCAGGAGGACATGCTGAGGTTGCGCCAGCTCGCCGAAACCGATTTCATGACCGGCCTGATGAACCGCCGGTCCTTCCTGAGCGTCGCCGACGACGCTGTCGCGTTCTGCCGCCGCTACAAGCGCCAGATGGCGACGCTGATGATCGACATCGACCATTTCAAGAAGATCAACGACACCCACGGCCACGCCGCAGGCGACGATGCCATCAAGGGCATCGCCGACATCATCGGTCAGTCGATCCGGACCACCGACAAGGCAGCCCGCTTCGGCGGTGAAGAGTTCGTGGTGCTGCTGCGCGAGATCGACCAGCAAACCGCCGTGCTGCTCGCCGACCGCATCAGAGCGTCGATCGAGAGCGCGACGGTGCGGCATGGCGATGTCGTCATCCCCATCACCGTGTCCGTCGGGCTGGCGATGTTCGACGAAAGCGACCGCGACGTACAGGACGTGATCGAGCGTGCCGATCAGGGCCTCTACGTCGCCAAGAAAACCGGACGCAACCGCACCTTCCTGATGCCGGCCGAGGACGAGCGCGCCGCGCGCGCCGCCTGACAGTCCTAATCCAGCGCGTGCGCAATCACCTTGCGCATGACATTGGGCAGCGCCTCGTCCGCAAGGGTGGCGACCGGCACCCAGCGCATGCCATCGGGCGCGCGGGTGCGGCCCACGGCCTTCGCCGTGTAGACCACCAGCTCCAGTGGAAAATGTGTGAAGACGTGGGTGACGACGCCCATCTTGCGCTGCCAGCGCGACAGGCCCTTGAGGTCCGGCGCCTGCAGCTTCGCTGCAGCGTCGTCCTGGCCGGCCAGCCAGTCCGAGCCGGGCACTTCGGTCATGCCGCCGAGCAGGCCCTTTTCTGGCCGGCTGCGGACCAGCAGCTCCTCGCCGCGTGTGACGACGAAGGCCGCTCCGCGCCGCAACGTTCCGCTCTTCTTGGGCGCCTTGCGCGGAAAGGTCTCCTGCGTGCCCTGCAGGCGCGCCGTGCAATCCTCGTTCAGCGGACACAACGAGCAAGCCGGCTTTTTCGGCGTGCAGATCGAGGCGCCCAAGTCCATCAGCGCCTGTGCACTGTCGCCGGCGCGGGAGTTTGCAAGCAGCGTCGCCGCCAGTTGCTGGATCAGAGGTTTCGCCTGCGGGAGTTCATCTTCAACCGCAAAGAGCCGCGACACCACGCGCTCGATATTGCCGTCGACCGGCATGGTGTGGCGATCGAAGGCGATGGCGGCAATCGCCGCCGCGGTGTACGGCCCGATGCCCGGCAGGGCACGCAGCCCCTCCTCGGTGTCGGGAAAGCTGCCGCCATGCTCGCGCGTCACCGCGACCGCGCAGGCGTACAGGTTACGCGCACGCGAGTAATAGCCGAGCCCGGCCCACATCCGCAGCACGTCGTCCTGCGAGGCCCGCCCGAGCGCGGTGACATCCGGCCAACGCGCGACGAATTTTTCGAAATAAGGCCCAACCGCCTTCACCGTGGTCTGCTGCAGCATGATCTCCGACAGCCAGACGCGGTAGGGATCCGACGTCTCGCCGGGCGCCGCCCGCCACGGCAGACGGCGCCGGTGCCGGTCGTACCATTGGAGCAGCAAGGTGGGGCGAGCCGAACCTGCCGACTGAACTGGTTCCGACTTGGCCTTACGCGCAGATTTCGGGCTCATGTTCTTACTGTAACGACCTCCCGTCGATCTCTCCACGTCATGCCCGCGCTCGTCGCGGGCATCCACGCCTTTCTTCGCAGGAAGAACGTGGATGGCCGGGACAAGCGCGGCCATGACGAGCCGCGGGTCTGTGGCCAGCGCGCCAAAATGCTATAAGGCCCCATGTCCAAATTCCCGCCCAAACCCGGCCCCATCAGCGCCAAGCCGCTGGGCACCCTGCTCAACGACGTCTTTGCCGAGGCCTATGCCAAGCAGGGCTTTGCGGCGCGCGAACTGGTGACGCGGTGGGCGCAGATTGCAGGCCCCGAGATCGCGGCCCATGCCGAGCCCCTGAAGATGCAATGGCCGCGCCCGGTGGAGGGCCAGCCGCAGGAGCCGGCGACCCTGGTGCTGCGGGTGGAGGGGCCGATGGCGCTGGAAATCCAGCATTCCGCCGACATCATCCTGGAGCGGGTCAACCGTTTCTTCGGCTGGAGCGCGGTCGGCAAGCTCGCCTTCCGCCAGGCGCCGCTGTCGCGGCCCCAGGCCCGGAAGCGGCCCGCCCCGCCCGACGCCAAAGCAGTGGCCAAAGTGGCGGAGAGTCTGGGCGACATCGAAGATGAACAACTGAAGACGGCGCTGGCGCGGCTGGGGGCCGCCATCAAGCGAAATTGAGCCTTATTTCGCGGTCAATCTGGACCCGTCTCCACCGCTCGCCATTGCTTCAAGCTACGTTTCAAGCTAGCGACAGGCCGCCCGGGCGGGAACTTGATAGACCCCTGGGGCGACATTTTTGCCAATTCGGGAGCCGACCGTGATCATCACCCGCCGCGCCTTCACCACGATGCTGTCGCTGACAGGGCTTGCCGCGCTCGCCGGGCTCTCGCCGCTGCAATTCATATCCGAAGCCATGGCGCAATCGGCCGCCGACGTCGCCAAGCCGGTGTCGCTGCCCGACATGGCGCTCGGCCCCAACGACGCCGCCGTCACCATCACCGAATACGCCTCGATGACCTGCCCGCACTGCGCCGCCTTCAACGAGCAGGTGTTCCCGAAGATCAAGAAGGAATACATCGACACCGGCAAGGTGCGTTACATCTTCCGCGAGTTCCCGCTCGATATCAAAGCCGCCGCCGGCTCGATGCTGTCGCGCTGCATCGCCAAGGATGATGCGCCGAAATACTTCGCGGTCACCGACATGCTGTTCCGCCAGCAGAACGACTGGGTGGTGAAGAACACCACCGAGACCCTGACGCGCATCGGCAAGCAGGCCGGCCTCACCCAGCAGCAGGTCGAGGCCTGCCTGAAGGATCAGGCGCTGCTCGACAAGATCGCCGCCGACCAGAAATATGCCAGCGACGTTCTGAAGGTGGATTCGACGCCGACCTTCTTCATCAACGGCGAGAAGATCAAGGGCGAGACCTCGTTCGAGGAGTTCGCCAAGAAGATCAATCCGCTGCTGAAGAGCTGATTCGCTCGTCAAGATCCTGATTCGCATCTCGAAAGCCGTATCTTTCCCGGCATAAATCCCTTGGGAAAAGCGGCTTTCGCCGGTTGCCCTCGCGGCGCACCGCGGCCATTGTCCAGCCGCATGAGGCGCCTCGCGCGACTCGCCCGGATAGCGACATTGCCTTCCATGGTAGTGTCCCGGCAGGGGGATTCGCGCCTGCCAACAGAGATGCGTGCTTATGAAAATCACCCGCCTGCGCCTTCACGGCTTCAAGTCCTTCGTTGAGGCCACCGACTTCGTCATCGAGCCCGGACTGACCGGCGTGGTCGGACCCAACGGCTGCGGCAAGTCGAATCTCGTCGAAGCGCTGCGCTGGGCGATGGGCGAGACCTCCTACAAGTCGCTGCGTGCCGCCGACATGGATGCAGTGATCTTCGCCGGCTCCGGCAACCGTCCGGCCCGCAACCACGCCGAAGTGACGATGACGATCGACAATTCCGATCGCACCGCGCCGGCGGCGATGAACGACAGCCAGCTGCTCGAAATCTCGCGCCGCATCGAGCGCGAGGCCGGCTCGGTCTATCGCATCAACGGCCGCGACGTGCGCGCCCGCGACGTGCAGATCCTGTTCGCCGACGCCGCCACCGGCGCGCGTTCGCCCGCCCTGGTCCACCAGGGCAAGATCGGCGAAATCATCCAGGCCAAGCCCGAGCAGCGCCGCCGCGTGCTGGAAGACGCCGCAGGCGTCGCCGGTCTGCATGCCCGTCGGCACGAGGCCGAGTTGCGGCTGAAGGCGGCTGAAACCAACCTCACCCGCGTCGAGGACGTGATCGGCCAGCTCGCAGGACAAATGGAAGGCCTGAAGAAGCAGGCTCGCCAGGCCGTGCGCTACCGCGAAGTCGCGGCCAAGGTCCGCAAGGCCGAAGCCACGCTGTTTCATCTGCGCTGGATCGGCGCCCATGCCGACGTCAACGAATCCGGCCAGACCCACGATCTCGCGGTGCGCGAGATGGCCGAGCGCACCCAGCACCAGGCCGAAGCCGCCCGCATCCAGGCCATTCGCGCCGCCGAAATGCCGGCGCTGCGCGATGCCGAGGCGCGCGCCGCGGCCGGGCTGCAGCGTCTCACCAATGCCCGCGAGCTGCTCGACCGCGAGGAGGAGCGCGCCAAGGAGCGCGTCGCGGAGCTCGAGCGCCGCCTCGCCCAATTCGAAGGCGACATTTCCCGCGCTCAGCAGCAGACCATGGACGCCGACGTCGCGCTGCAGCGGCTCGACACTGAAGATTCCGAGCTGAAGGAAGAGATCAAGTCGCGCGTCGAGAAGCGCTCCGGCGTCGACGAGCGCGTCGGCGAAGCCGAGGCGGTGCTGACCGAAACCGAGCAGCAATTCGCCGAACTCACCACAGCGCTCGCCGACCTCACCGCCAAGCGCAACCAGCTCGAGGCCAACGTCCGTACCCACCGCGACAAGCTGGCCCGGCTCGACCAGGAGATCGCGAACGTTGCGGCCGAAGAGCAGAAGCTCGCCGCCGAGACCGGCGGCTTCGGCGACCTCGACGAGCTGACCGCTCTGGTCGAAACCGCGGAAGAGACGCTCGCGGCTTCCGAAGCCGCAGCGCAGGCGAGCGAAGCCGCGCACGCCGCGGCGCGCCAGACGCTGGAATCCTCGCGCTCGCCGCTGGTCGAAGCCGACAAGCGCGCGCAGCGGCTCGAAACCGAGGCGCGCACGATCTCCAAGATCCTCAACGGCGAGACCAAGAATCTGTGGCCGCCGATCATCGACGGCATCACCGTCGACAAGGGTTTCGAGAAGGCGATCGGCGCCGCGCTCGGCGACGATCTCGATGCGCCAATCGACCCGTCGGCGCCGATGCGCTGGACCAATGTCGGACACACCGACGGCGATCCGGAGCTGCCCGAAGGCGCCGTGCCGCTCGCCAATCATGTGCAGGCGCCGGCCGAGCTGACGCGCCGTCTGGCCCAGATCGGCGTGGTGCCGCGCGAGCGCGGCGCCGAGCTGGTGTCGCAACTCAGGACCGGCCAGCGGCTGGTCTCGCCCGAAGGCGACGTCTGGCGCTGGGACGGCTTCGTCGCCGCAGCCCATGCCCCGACCGGTGCCGCGCGGCGCCTCGCCGAGCGCGCCCGTCTCGTCGACATCGAGAACGAGCTGGAGCAGGCCCGCATCGACGCGCAGATCAAGCGTCAGGCGCTGGAGAACGCCGAGTCCGAGCTGCAGATGGCGGCCAGCATCGAAGGCGCCAGCCGTGAAGCCTGGCGCGCCGCGCAGCGCGAGCTCAATGTCGCGCGCGAGCGCCACGCCACCGCCGAGCGCGAGATCAGCCGTCATGCCGCGCGCAAGGCGACGCTGTCGGAAGCGCACAGCCGTCTCGCCGCCGACCGCGCCGAGGCCGAGGCCGCCTACGAATATGCCGAAGCCGGCATCTCCGAGCTGCCGTCGAGCGAGGACACCGAAACCCGCCTCGCCGCGGTCCGCAGTGACATCGAAGGCCATCGCCGCATGGCGGCCCAGGTCCGCGCCGAGGCGCAGGCGCTGGCCCGTGAGGCCGAGCTTGCCGACCGCCGCGTCCAGGCGATCCTGGCCGAACGCACGGAGTGGCAGAACCGCAAGGAGAGCGCGGCCTCCCACATCGACACCATCCAGGCCCGCATTGCCGAGCTCACGATCGAGCGCAGCGAGCTCGAAAACGCGCCCGTCGTGTTCGCCGAAAAGCGCAGCGCACTGATCACCGAGATCGAATACGCCGAGAACGACCGCCGCATGGCCGCCGACGCGCTTGCCACCGCGGAGAGCGCGATGGCCGAGACCGATCGCGTCGCCAAGTTGACCCTGGAGGCGCTCTCCAGCTCGCGCGAGGCCACCGCCCGCGCCGAAGAACGCATGGAAGGCGCGCGGCGCCGGCTCGAGGACATCGAGCGCGAGATCCGCGACATGCTCGAAGTCGAGCCGCAGGCCGTTGCAGGTCTGGCCGAGATCGAGCCCGGCGCGGAGCTGCCGCCGCTGCACGACATCGAGGAAGACCTCGAAAAGATGCGCCGCGACCGCGAGCGCCTCGGCGCAGTCAATCTGCGCGCTGAGGAAGAGCTGCGCGAGGTCGAGACCCAGCATAACGGTCTGGTCACCGAGCGCGACGACCTGGTCGAAGCCATCAAGCGGCTGCGCCAGGGCATCCAGAGCCTCAACAAGGAGGCGCGCGAGCGGCTCCTGACCTCGTTCGAGGTCGTCAACAACCACTTCAAGCGCCTGTTCGTCGAGCTGTTCGGCGGCGGCGAAGCCGCGCTGCACCTGATCGAGAGCGACGACCCGCTCGAAGCCGGCCTCGAAATCATCGCAAAACCGCCGGGCAAGAAGCCGCAGACGCTGTCGCTGCTCTCGGGCGGCGAGCAGGCGCTGACCGCGATGGCGCTGATCTTCGCGGTGTTCCTCACCAACCCCTCACCGATCTGCGTGCTGGACGAAGTCGATGCGCCGCTCGACGACCACAACGTCGAACGGTACTGCAACCTGCTGCACGAGATGACGAGCTCGACCGACACGCGCTTCATCATCATCACGCACAATCCGATCACGATGGCGCGGATGAACCGTCTGTTCGGCGTCACCATGGCCGAGCGCGGCGTCTCGCAGCTGGTGTCGGTGAGCCTGTCCGAGGCGGTGGACATTCTCGACCAGAACGTGGCGTGACGTCTCTGGCTCCGAAATGAAGGTGGGCGAAGATGATCTCGCCCACGCTTCCGCCTGAACTGAAGGCAGCCCTCGACGGCAAGCTGCAGGGCTTTTCCCGCACCGACGCGGCACAGCGATCCGAGAGGATCTCGACAACCTATCGCGCCGGCGGCGGCTCCGGCACGATCAAGTCGGACGCCGATGCGCTCGCCTATGCGCTGGCGCGCATGCCGGCGACCTACGCGGCCGTTGCTGCAAGCCTCAATGCGCTGACCGAGATCGCGCCTGATCTTGTCCCGAAAACGCTGCTCGACGTCGGCGCGGGCCCGGGCACCGCGAGTTGGGCCGCCGCCGAGGCGTTTCCATCGCTGCAGGATTTTACACTACTTGATGCCAACGCCACGCTGAGCCGGCTCGCGCTTGAACTCGCTCGCGACAGCTCGCGGCTGGCGGAGTGCCGGTATCTGCCCGGCGATGCCGGCGGCAACCTCACCGAGATCGCGGCGGCCGATCTCGTCGTTGCGAGCTACGTCATCGGCGAGCTCGGCGAGGCCGATCAGCGCAAGCTCGCGGACGCCATGTGGGCCAAGGCGCGCCGTGCCCTGATCGTGATCGAGCCCGGCACGCCCGCGGGCTACGCGCGCATCCTCGCGCTGCGCCAGCAATTGATTGCGGCTGGCGCTTACGTCGCCGCACCCTGCCCGCACGAAAAGCCCTGCCCGCTCACCGCGCCCGACTGGTGTCATTTCAGCCAGCGCCTGCCGCGCTCGCAGGCCCATCGGCAGATCAAGGGCGCCGACGTGCCGTTCGAGGACGAGCGCTTCATCTACGTCGCCCTGACCCGCGCAGCACCTGCTAGCCGCGCCTCGCGCGTGCTGGCGCCACCGGATGTCGGCAAGGCCGAGATCACGGCCAGGCTCTGCACCGAGGACGGTGTCGCTATCACGAGGGTGCCTCGCCGCGACAAGGCCGCCTATGCTGGGGCGCGCCGCTGGCGCTGGGGTGACGCTGTTCTGTCCGAAAGTTAACCCTCGCCCGGCGCTTTTGTCTTGAACTCGGATGGCTCCCGGTCCGACCAAATCCTACCTCCCCCTCTGCGCAGGGGCTCTCGCTCCGCGTCAATTTGGTCTACCCTAGCTCCCGCCTCTTCCCCCCTTCAGGAGTTCTCCATGTCGACCGGCTGGATCGTTCTCGGCGTCGTCGTCGTTCTCGTGTTCCTGGCGTTCAGCGCCTACAACCGCCTGGTGGCGCTGAGCCAGCGGGTCGGCCAGGCCTTTGCCGATATCGACGTGCAGCTCAAGCAGCGCCACGATCTGATCCCGAACCTGGTCGAGACCGTGAAGGGCTACGCCTCGCATGAGCGCGGCACGCTCGACGACGTCATCAAGGCGCGCAATTCGGCGATGTCGGCGCAGGGCCCTGCGCAGGTGTCCGCAGCCGAGAACCAGCTCTCCGGCGCGCTCGGCCGGCTGATCGCGCTGTCGGAGGCCTATCCTGACCTCAAGGCCAACGCCAATTTCCAGCAGCTCGCATCCGAACTCTCCGACCTCGAGAACAAGATCGCGGCCAGCCGCCGCTTCTTCAACAACGCCGTCCAGGAATACAACACCGGCATCCAGCAGATGCCCGCCGCGCTGTTCGCCGGCATGTTCGGCTTCACAAAGAAGGACTTCTTCGATCTCGGCGCCAGCCGCACCGAAGTCGAGGCCGCGCCGCAGGTGAAATTCTGAAATTGAGCCGATAGGCCGGCAGGGCACCCCGCGTCATGGCCGCGTATGGACTCTACACGCACATCGCCTCGAACAAGTTTCGTTCGATGCTGCTTATCGCCGGCCTGTTCGCGCTGGTCTACGTGCTGGTCTATGCCGGCGCGCTGGTTGCAGAAGTCGTCATCAACGGCAATGAGACCGTCGTCTATTATCTGAGGCGCGCCCTCCACGATCTGATCGTGGCCGCGCCGGTTGCGACGATCGTGGCGGCGGTTTGGGTCGTGATCGCCTATTTCTTCCACCAGTCGATGATCGACGCGGTGACCGGCGGCCACGACGTCACGAGGCAGGAGGAGCCGCGGCTCTACAATCTGCTGGAAAACCTCTGCATCTCGCGCGGCATCACCATGCCGAAGCTGAAGATCATGGAGAGCCCGGCGCTGAACGCATTCGCGACCGGCCTCAATCCCAGGCAATATTCCATCACCGTTACCACCGGCCTCCTCAGCGCGCTTGATGACAAGGAGGTCGAGGCGGTGCTGGGCCACGAGCTGACCCACATCAAGAACGGCGACGTGCAGCTCATGGTCGTCGCCGTCATCATCGCGGGCGTTGTCGGCTTCTTCGGCGAATTGTTCTTCCGCCTGTTCACCAATTTCAGCTGGAGCGGCGGATCGTGGTCCTCTGGCTCCTCATCGTCGCGGTCGTCCTCGTCGTCGAGTGACAACAAGAACTCCGGCGGCGGCGCGGTGATCGTCATCATCATCGCGGTCGTGCTGATCGTGGTGGCCTGGCTGCTGTCGCAGGTGGTCAAGCTGGCGCTGTCGCGGTCGCGCGAATTTCTCGCCGACGCAGGTTCCGTCGAGCTGACGAAAGATCCCGATGCGATGATCTCGGCGCTGCGCAAGATCGAGAACCGCGGCGAGCTGCCCGGCGCGACCTCGGCCGTGATGGAGCTCTGCGTCGACAATCCTCGCGAGGGCTTTGCCGATCTGTTCGCGACCCACCCGTCCGTGCAATCCCGGGTCGACGCGCTGATCAAGTTTGCCGGCGGCCGCGATCCCGGCCCGCTGCCGCCGCCCGGGGACCAGACTGACGAGCCGGAGGCGCAAACCGACCAGCCCGACGCGCCGCCGCCGGTGGCGAAGGGACCGTGGAACGACGCCGGTAGCTCGGCCAGTCCGCCACCCGTGCCCGCACCCGGCCCCGCCGGAACCGCAGCGGGAAGCCCAATCAATCCGATGGGTCCCTGGGGACGCCATTGAGTGCGTGATTTACCGCCGCGCGCGCCGGGTTTTACGAGGGCTGGGAAAAAATTCGGGAATTGCCTTATCGGCATGCCGAGGAATTGAATTCTCCCTTGTTTCTGCCATGTTCGCGCCCAACAGCAGACTCGGGACATCGATTTGGGGCCCGGCCGATTGCGACCTCGCGATCGGAGGGCGCGTTAGGGGACAGCAATGGCAAAGCCGGCAGTGGTTGTGGTGGGCGCGGACAAGGGCGGGGTCGGCAAGACCACGGTATCGCGCACCCTGCTCGATTATTTTTCCGCCAACAACGTGCCGACGCGCGCGTTCGACACGGAGTCGCCGCGCGGAACGCTCAAGCGCTTCCACCCCGACATCACCGAGATCGTCGACATGACGACGACGGCCGATCAGATGAAGATCTTCGACACGCTCAACGCGACAAGCCCGTCGGTCACAGTGATCGACGTCCGCGCCGGCCTGCTCTCGCCGGCGCTGGCCTCGCTCCGCGACATCGGCTTCCTGGACGCCGCCAAGGCCGGCCAGATCACCTTCGCCGTGTTCCACATCCTCGGCCCCTCGATCGCCTCACTGGACGAGATCGCGGAGACCGCGGGCTTCATGGGCGGCGCGAAATATTTCCTGGTGAAGAACTTCATCAACGACACCCAGTTCTTCCAGTGGGACCAGGCGACCTACCAATCGTATTTCAACCGCATCAAGGACGCGACCGAGCTGACCATCCCAAAGCTCAACGAAATGGCCTATGAACAGGTCGAAGTCTCGTCCGTCCCGTTCCTGAAGTTCGTTGCCAACAAGGGCATCAACGACGAGGCCGCGAATTATTCGTTCGTGCTGCGCGGCTATGTCCGGCACTGGCTGGCGAACGTCTGGAGCGAGTTCGACCGGATCCGCCTGACCGATATCGTCGGCTCGAAGCCCGCCACCCGCAACAGCGAAAAATAGTTGCGGGCGACGCGCCGATACGGCTGGATTGGGCGGTGAGTTCGCTCGGATAATAGCTGCCGATGCCCGCAACGCCCGTCTACATCATCTGCTCGCCCCGCCCGCAGGTCGGCAAGACGCTGCTGGCGCGGCTGCTCGCCGAATTTCTGCTGCTCAAGAACGGCAACGTCGCGGCCTTCGACGTCAATCTGAAGGAACCGTCGCTGCTGGACTACCTGCCGAAGATCACGGAGACCGCCGACGTGATCGACACCTACGGCAAGATGCAGCTGATGGACCGCGTCATCGTCGACGACGGCATGGCCAAGGTGATCGATCTCGGCTTCCACGCCTTCGACGAGTTCTTCAAGATGGCCGACGAGATCGGCCTGCTGAAGGAGGCCGCCCGCCGCCATGTCGCACCACAGATCCTGTTCGTCGCCGACACCGACCGCGCCTCGGCCCGCGCTCACGAGATGCTGCGCGAGCGGATCCCGCGGATGAATCTGATCACGGTGGACAACGAATACGTCATTCGGGGCGAGCTGCCGGCCGCGATGGCCGGCGGCCGCCTGTTCCGTCTGCCCGCGTTGCCCGGCTTCCTCAAGACCTATGTCGACCGGCTGAACTTCTCCTTCACCGGCTATCTGCGCCAGGAGAAGGACGCCTCGACCGAGCTGCACCAATGGACCCGGCGGAATTACTTTGCCTTCCGCGAGCTCGAGCTCAGCCTGATCCTGCAGCGATCATAGATAATTTTACCCGGATAATATTGACTGCGGGTCGGAGCGGGCTTATTGAGGCGGTCATGGGTATTCCCCGCAGCAAGGACCGTCACCGTGAGCATCGACCGGAAAGCAGCGATCGCCGCCTACAAGGAGCGAAAGACCGTCGCGGGCATTTACGTCGTCCGCTGTGCGGCGTCGGGCGAGGCCTGGGTCGGCCAAGCGCCGAACCTGGAGACGATCCAGAACCGCATCTGGTTCTCGCTACGCCAGGGCAGCCACACCTCCCGCAACCTCCAGGCTGCCTGGAATGCGCATGGCGAGGCCGGCCTGACCTTCGGCGAATGCGAGCGTCTCGAGGATGAGGAGAGCAGCTACGTCCGGAACGCGCTCCTGAAGGAGCGCATGCTGCATTGGCTGGCGGAGCTGAGGGCCGAGGCGATCTGACTCTCAGTGCCCTTCAAACGTCATCAGCGTGCGCACCGGCACGTCCATGGCACGGAGCTTGGCGGCGCCGCCGAGGTCGGGCAGGTCGATGATGAAGCAGGCGGCGACCACGTTAGCGCCGATCTGGCGTAGCAGCTTCACCGCGCCTTCCGCCGTGCCGCCGGTGGCGATGAGGTCGTCGACCAGGATGACGCGCTCGCCGGGCGAGATGGCGTCGACATGCATCTCCATCTCGTCGATGCCGTATTCGAGTGAGTAGGCGATGCGCACGGTGGTGTGCGGCAGCTTGCCCTTCTTGCGGATCGGCACAAAGCCGGCCGAAAGCTGGTGCGCCACCGCGCCGCCGATGATGAAGCCGCGCGCTTCCATACCGGCGACCTTGTCGATCTTGTTGCCGGCCCAGGGATTGACCAGCTCGTCGACCGCGCGGCGGAAGGCGCGCGCGTCCGCAAGCAGGGTCGTGATGTCGCGGAACATGATCCCCGGCTTGGGATAGTCGGGGATGGTGCGGACGCTTGCCTTAATATCGTGGTCAAAGGTCATTGGTGCCTCTCAATCAACGCGCGCATCCAGCCGGAACGCATTCTCGACAATCTTCAAGCCCACCTCGTTGCCCAGCGACATCAGCGATTCCGGGTGGAATTGCACGCCGGCGACCGGCAGCGTCTTGTGCTCCAGCGCCATGGCGACGCCGTCCTCGGTGCTGGCGGTGACGGACAGAACCTCCGGCATGCTGTCGCGCTCGACATAGAGCGAGTGATAGCGGCCGATGACGATCTCGTTCGGCAGATTGCGCATCAGCCGCCCGCCGCGCACCTGCACCCGCGAGGGCCGGCCATGGGCCGGATGGGTGAGCTGGCCGAGTTCGCCGCCGAAATATTCGCCGATCGCCTGCACGCCGAGGCAGACGCCGAACACCGGCAGCTTCTTCTCCAGCGCCGCATCGATGGTCTTCTTAATCCCGAAATCCTCAGGCCTGCCGGGACCGGGCGACAGCACCAGCAAGTCCCAGCTCTTCTGCATGAGCATGTCGAGCGCGTGGACATGGCGGACCACGGTGACGTCGGCGCCGACTTGGCGGAAATAATCGGCGAGCATGTGCACGAAGCTGTCGTCGTGATCGATCAGCAGCACCCGCTTGCCCGAGCCGGTCGCATCAGGCGCAAAGGTCGACAGCGGTTTTGGCGGATCGCCGCGCAGCGCCTGGAACAGCGCGGCGGCCTTGACCTGGCACTCCCGGTCCTCTGCTGCAGGATCGGAATCGAACAGGCAGGTCGCGCCGACGCGCACTTCCGCAAGACCATCCTTCATGCGGATGGTGCGGATGGTCAGGCCGGTGTTGATGCTGCCGTCGAAATTCACCGCGCCGATCGCGCCGGCATACCAGCGCCGCGGCGAGCGCTCGTGATCCTCGACGAACTGCATCGCCCACAGTTTTGGCGCGCCTGTCACGGTGACGGCCCAGGCATGGGTGAGGAAGGCATCGAGCGCGTCGAAGCCGGGGCGCAGCATGCCTTCGACATGGTCGACGGTGTGGAACAGCTTCGAGTAGGTCTCGATCTGCCGGCGCGCCAGCACCTTGATCGTGCCTGGCACGCAGACGCGCGCCTTGTCGTTGCGGTCGACGTCGGTGCACATGTTGAGCTCGAACTCGTCCTTCTCCGAGTTCAGGAGCTGGCGGATCTGCTCGGCGTCGCCGATTGCATCCGTGCCGCGCGCGATCGTGCCCGAGATCGGGCAGGTCTCGACGCGGCGCCCGTCCGAGCGCACGAACATTTCCGGCGAGGCGGAGACGAGAAACTCGCCCTCGCCGAGATTCATCAGCGCGCCGTATGGCGAGGGGTTGATGACGCAGAGGCGCTGGAAGACTTCGGCCGGTGAGCGGTCGCAGGGCTCGGCAAACAGCTGGCCTGGTACCGCCTCGAACAAATCGCCGCGGGCGAAGGCCGCGCGCGCGGTCTCGACCGTGGCCTGATATTCGCCGGGCGCGTGATCGGCAAAACCCTGTCGCGGCGTCTTCGAATAGGGACTCTCGGCGGTCTCGCGGGGCAGGCCTGCGGTGGATTTACCCTTCCAGGTGAAGTCGTAACTCAGCACGACGCCTCGGCCGGTGGCGCGGTCATAAGCCAGCAGGCGATCGGGCACGTAGAGCACGATGTCGCGCTGGTCCTGCTCGCGCGCTCGCTTCTGCACGAGGTCCTCGATCTGAAACACGAGGTCATAGGCGAAGGCGCCGAACAGGCCGAGCAGCCCGTCGTCATTGGCGGAGAAGGCGGCGACGAGATCGCGCACCAGCGACATCACGCTGGCGCGCCGCGTGCGCTGGTCCTCATCGACCGGCGCATCGCCGCGGATGATATGGCCGGCAAGGCGCGTCGCGGTCTTCTCGGAGATGACGACGCAGGGCTCACGCAGCACATCGGCCAGGAAGGCGATCAGCACGTGCCCGCGCGCGTTCAGCGCTTCCAGCCTGAAATTGACGCCAGTGGTTTCGAGCTTGAGCGGCGGATCGGAGAAGCCGAGGTCAAAGCTCTCGTAGCGGCCGGGCACAGTCGTGCCCGAGGACAGCACCACGCCGCGGCGGCGGTCGAGCAGATTGATGAGGTCGTCGAGCCTGTTGGCGCCGCCGGTAAACTGCTCCGCCACGCGCGTGATCGCTAGACCCCCGCGGGTCACATAGTCGCTTCTGGCCGGGAGGGCAAAGACGGTCCTGTTCATGTCGTCCTCTTACGAAACTTGCCGAGGAAACGCCACACAGGACAAACGAGAAGGCCGCCGCGCTGTGCAGGCGACCTCAGACGATTTGGGAAAGGAAAATCGCACCGGCCACCTCGTTAGGAGGTGCGCCACCAAAGACGGGATGGGCGGGCTGCGGTGCTCATGGCGGGGATACTCACCATGGCGCGGGGACGGCGTCAAGGGTGGGCGGGCGGCCTCGACTGCCCGTACAAAGGGCGAGCCGGCAGCGAGACCGAGTTTCGGATCAGGCCAGTTCGTCCGGCTTCGGCACATCGCGCCTTCCATGACGTACGTCGCACGACAACGCTGGCAGCACGCTTGGCCTGCTGCGCGATATATTCGTGAAGTCACTCGATATCAGTGCGGGCACGCCAAGCGTGCCGGAGCTTCACAGGCCACACTTATTCCAGAGCGCGGCCATTTCCTGATCGGTCGCGAACTCGCCCCGTTCGGCCTGCGCAAGTCCCTCAAGCACAGATGAACGATGTTCGTCAGGCACAACAAACAGATCGCCGTCTTCGGCGACGATCTGCTCAAGCACCTCGGCGACGTAGGCCTGCCGATCTTCCGGCAGCCTTCTCACCTTCTCGATCACATCTTCCAAGACCTTGGTCATGGGAGGAACATATACCAGTTACGGGCCGAAAACGACCTACCCCTCAGCCCAGATGCTTCCGGAAAAACTCCGCCGCCCGGCCCCAAGCGAGTTCGGCGGCTTCGCGGTCGTGCACGGCCTGGCGCTGCTCGTTGACGAAGGCGTGCTCGGCGTCATAGCGGAACAGCTCCAGCGACTTGCCGGCGGCCTTCATGGCCTTTTCGAAGCCGTTGACCAGCTCCGGCGTGCACCAATCGTCCTTGTTGGCGAAATGCGCCTGAAGCGGAATCTTGACGTCGGCGGGCTTGGCCGCCTGCTCCGGCGGGATGCCGTAGAACACGACACCGGCCGCAAGCTCGGGCACATGCACCGATCCGATGATGGTGACGGCGCCGCCGAGACAGAAGCCGGTCAGCCCGACCTTGGCGCCGTTGCGCGACAGATATTGCGCGGCGCCGCGCACGGTCTGCGTGGTGGCGTCCATGAAGTCGAGCGAGTTCATCTCCTTATTGGCGCTGTCGGTGTCGTGATACGGTACCACCTTGCCCTTGTAGAGATCGGGCGCGAGCGCGTCGAAACCGGCCAGCGCGAAGCGGTCGCACAGGCCCTTGATCTGGTCCGACAGGCCCCACCATTCCTGAATCACGACCACGCCCGGCGCGTTGCCGCGCGCGGCATTGGCGAGATAGCCCGAGGCGTCCTTGCCGTCCGGGCGCTTGAAGGTGATGGCGGTTCCCATGGTGTCCTCCGATGAGTTTCTGGGAATGAGGTTGGCGGTATCTTCGCCGGTGCGGGCACGCGGCGCAATCCACACTCTCGTCATTCCGGGGGCCCGCGATAGCGCGAAACCGGAATCCATCGGGGCGGCAGAGTCGGTCGATCAATGGATCCCGGGCCCGATGCTGCGCATCGCCCCCAGAATGACGGCGACAAAAAAAGCCCCCTTGCGGGGGCTTCTTCATTTCTCGTCAAGCGCCGCTTAGTGCGAGCTGGCCCAGACCTTCTTCTTGGTGAAATACATCAAACCGGCGAACAGGATCAGGAACACGAAGACCTGGAATCCGAGGCGCTTGCGCGCTTCCATGTGCGGCTCGGCGGTCCACATCAGGAAGGTGGTGACGTCCTTCGAGTACTGCGCGACCGTGGCCGGGGAGCCGTCGTCATAGGTCACCTGGCCGTCGCTGAGCGGCTTCGGCATCTTGATGGCGTGGCCCGGGAAGTACTTGTTGTAGTAGGAGCCGTCCGGAATCGTCACACCCTCGGGCACGTGGTCATCAAAGCCCTGCAGCACGGCCGAAACGTAGTCCGGGCCCTGCTCCTGGTACTGGCTGAAGAAGTCGACGATGAACATCGGGAAGCCGCGCTTGTAGGAGCGGGCCTTGGTGATCAGCGACAGGTCGGGCGGCGCAGCTCCGCCGTTCGCCGCGCGCGCTGCCTGCTCGTTCGGGAACGGCGAGGGGAAATAGTCGGCCGCCCGGCCCGGGCGCTCGAACATATCGCCGGCATCGTTCGGACCGTCCTTGACCTTGTAGTCCGAGGCGAACGCTGCCACCTGCGCCACCGAATAACCGGGACCGCCGGGATCGCCGAGGTTGCGGAAGGCGATGTAGGACAGGCCGTGGCAGCTGGCGCAGACTTCCTTGTAGACTTTCAGACCGCGCTGAAGCGCACCGCGGTCGTACTTACCGAAAGGGCCCGAGAACGACCATTTGTTGCCCGGAGGCACATCACTGCCCTCGGAGGCGCGTGCGTCCTGCAGACTGCCCAGGAACAGCGCACCGGCGGCGACGAGCGCGATGGCAATCGAGGCCACCGCCTTGCCGCCCTTGGCCAGAATCGCCTCCGAGATCGAGTTCGGCACCGGCCGCGGCGTCTCGATGCGCGAGAGCAGCGGCAGGACGATCAGGAAGTAGGCGAAGTAGCAGACCGTGAGGATACGGCCGGCGATCACGTAGATGCCTTCCGGCGGCTGCGCGCCAAGATAGCCGAGCAGGATGCAGACCACGACAAAGATCCAGAAGAACTGCTTGGCCAGCGGACGGTACTTCGACGACCTCGTCTTCGCTGCGTCCAGCCAGGGCAGGAAGCACAGGATGATGATCGCGCCGAACATCCCCACCACGCCCGCGAGCTTGTTCGGGATCGAGCGCAGGATCGCGTAGAACGGCAGGTAATACCATTCCGGCACGATGTGCGGCGGGGTCACGCCCGGGTTCGCCGGAATGTAGTTGTCGGCGTCGCCGAGATAGTTCGGCATGTAGAAGATGAACCAGGCGTAGAGCAGCAGGAAGCAGGCGACGCCGAAGCCGTCCTTGATCGTGGCATGCGGCGTGAACGGCACCGTGTCCTTTTCCGTCTTCGGCTCGACGCCGTCAGGATTGTTCTGGCCAGCGACGTGGAGTGCCCAGACGTGGAGCACGACGACGCCTGCGATCAGGAACGGCAGCAGGTAGTGCAGCGAGAAGAAGCGGTTCAGCGTCGGGTTGCCGACCGAATAGCCGCCCCACAACAGCGTCACGATGCTCTCGCCGACATAGGGAATCGCGGAGAACAGATTGGTGATGACGGTAGCGCCCCAGAAGCTCATCTGGCCCCACGGCAGCACGTAGCCCATGAAGCCGGTCGCCATCATCAGCAGGTAGATGATGACGCCGAGGATCCACAGCACCTCGCGCGGCTCCTTGTACGACCCGTAGTAAAGGCCGCGGAACATATGAACGTAGACGGCGACAAAGAACATCGACGCGCCGACCGCGTGCATGTTGCGCAGCAGCCAGCCGTAGTTCACGTCACGGACGATCAGTTCGACCGACTTAAAGGCAAGATCGGCATGCGGCGTATAGTGCATCGCCAGGATCACGCCGGTCAGGATCTGCATCCCCAGCATGAAGGAGAGGATGGCGCCGAAGGTCCACCAATAGTTCAGGTTGCGCGGGGTGGGATAGACGACGAACGAGGAGTGCATGAGGCCGAGGATCGGCAGGCGCCGTTCGAGCCATTGCAGGGCCGGATTGCTCGGCTGGTAGTCGGATGGTCCGCTCATGATGCGATCCTGAGGAAATAAAACGACGAGACGGCGCGAAGCTTCGGACGCGGGTCCGAGGCTCAGCCGATCTGGATTTTGGTGTCGGAAACGAAAGTGTACGGCGGCACCGGCAGGTTCAAGGGCGCGGGCCCTTGGCGGATGCGGCCGGACGAATCGTACTGCGAACCATGGCAGGGGCAGAAGAACCCGTCGTAATTGCCTTCATGGGCGATCGGGATGCAGCCGAGATGGGTGCAGATGCCGATCACGACCAGCCATTGTTCGTGACCGGACTTGACCCGGGCCTCGTCGGTCTCCGGATCGGGCAGGCTCGCCACGTTGACGGCGCGCGCCTCGTCGATCTGCTTCTTGGTGCGGTGGCTGATGTAGATCGGCTTGCCACGCCAGAACACCTTGATGTCCTGCCCTTCGGCGACCGGACTGAGATCGACCTCGATCGGCGCACCGGCGGCGATGGTCGACGCGTCAGGATTCATTTGGGAGATGAAGGGCCAGAGCGCGGCTGCGCCCCCTACTGCTGCAGCTGCCCCGGTTGCAACGAATAAGAAATCACGGCGTGTCGGATGGTCCGCCGAAGACGCTGTCGTCACGATTCCAACCCTTTCTTCTTATGCCACCGGTGGAACCGCTCCAGGAGCCCCCAAGGTCCCCGGAACAGTCTGCCGGCGCCCGCGGCCCCCCGCGGCGGCAGAACTTCGCTCATTCACCTCTAAACGGATGAAACAGCAGTCCAGAATCGTTCTATTGGCACCCTTGCCGGGCGAGCGCAAGCCCGCTATCGGCGCGGGAGCGTGCAATGCACGAATTCCGCGGCCGGCGGTGTTTTAGTGAGACATTTCCGGCACGCATCGCCCTGATACAGCCCTCGCACAGCCCATGCAGATTGCGCTTTTCCAACCCGACATCGCCCAGAACACCGGCACGATTCTCAGGCTTTGCGCCTGCCTGGGCATCGCCGCCCACATCATCGAACCGGCGGGCTTCCCCGTCTCCGACCGCCTGTTCCGCCGGGCGGGAATGGACTACCTCGACCATGTCAGCCTGACCCGCCATGACTCTTGGTCGAAATTCGAGGATTGGCGCGCGGCACATGACTACCGCCTGCTGCTGTTCACCACCAAAGCTGCCACCGACTACCGCGATTTCCGTTACCAGACGTCGGACATCCTGCTATTCGGGCGCGAGAGCGCCGGTGTCACCGACGCGGTGGTCGAGGCCGCCGACGCGCGGCTGGTGATCCCGATCAAAGCGGGGCTGCGGTCGCTCAATGTCGCCATGACCGCGGCCATGGCCGCTGGCGAGGCGCTGCGGCAGATCCGGAACCCGCAGGCCTGACAGATTGAGGAGAGACGAGTGAGTTACGCGGTCAAGGAGATCTTCCTGACCCTGCAAGGCGAAGGCGCCCATGCCGGGCGTGCGTCCGTGTTCTGCCGTTTTGCCGGCTGCAACCTCTGGAGCGGCCGCGAGGCGGACCGTCTCGAGGCCACCTGCAAGTTCTGCGACACCGATTTCGTCGGAACCGACGGCACCCTCGGCGGCCGCTACGGCTCGGCCGCGGAACTCGCCGACACCATCGCCGCGCAATGGCGTGCCACCGCCGCCAACCGCTACGTGGTGCTGACCGGCGGCGAGCCGCTGCTCCAGGTCGACGCCGCGCTGATCGAGGCGCTCCACGCCCGCGGCTTCGAGATCGGCGTCGAGACCAACGGCACCATCGCAGCTCCCGAGGGGCTCGACTGGATCTGCGTCAGCCCCAAGGGCGGCAGCGAGCTGGTGCTGCGCCAGGGCCACGAGTTGAAGCTGGTCTATCCGCAGGCCCTCGCCGCCCCTGAAGCCTTCGAGGACCTCGCCTTCGAGCGCTTCTCGCTGCAGCCGATGGACGGGGCCGAGGTCATCGAAAACACCGCGCGCGCGATCGACTACTGCCTGCGCCATCCCCAATGGCGGCTCAGCGTGCAGACGCACAAATCGCTCGGCATCAGATAGGACGCGACCGGGATGCAGATGGACATGGCGGAGATCGAAGACCGCAAGACCCGTGCCCGCAGCTGGTTCGAAGCCTTGCGCGACGACATCTGCGCGAGCTTCGAGCGGCTCGAGGACGACGCCCCGCAAAGCCTCTACCCGGGCGAGGCCGGCCGCTTCAAGCGCACGCCCTGGCAGCGCACCGACCATACCGGCGCGCCCGGCGGCGGCGGCGTGATGTCGATGATGCATGGCCGCCTGTTCGAGAAGGTCGGCGTGCACTGCTCGACCGTGCATGGCGAGTTTGCGCCCGAATTTCGCGCCCAGATTCCCGGTGCCGCGGAGGATCCCAAATTCTGGGCTTCGGGCATTTCGCTGATCGCGCATATGCGCAATCCGAACGTGCCCGCCGTGCACATGAACACCCGCTTCGTCGTCACCACCAAAGCCTGGTTCGGCGGCGGCGCCGATCTCACGCCGGTGCTGGACCGAAGGCGGACGCAGGACGATGCGGACACCATCGCCTTCCACGCCGCGATGAAGCAGGCCTGTGCGCAGCCGAACGGGGTTGCCGACTACGACAAGTACAAGACATGGTGCGACGAATATTTCTACCTGCCGCACCGCAAAGAGGCGCGCGGCATCGGCGGCATCTTCTACGACTGGCATGACAGCGGCGACTGGAACGCCGATCTCGCCTTCACCAAGGAGGTCGGCCGCGCCTTCCTGCAGATCTACCCCGAGATCGTCAGGCGCAATTTCGCGAACGCCTGGACTGCTGCCGACCGCGAGGAGCAGCTGATCCGGCGCGGCCGCTATGTCGAATTCAACCTGCTCTATGATCGCGGCACCATCTTCGGGCTCAAGACCGGCGGCAATGTCGATTCGATCCTGTCGTCGATGCCGCCGGAGGTGAAGTGGCCATGACTGTTTCGAAGCCGCTTCCCCGCGCCATGCTGATCGACATGGACGACACCATCCTGTCGGCCTATGGCCGGCCCGAGATCGCCTGGAACACGATCGCGAAGGAATTTGCCGACGAGCTTGCACCACTGCCGCCCGAGCTGGTCGCAACCACTGTCCTCGCTTTCGCGCGAAACTTCTGGGCGAACGCCGAAGCCGCTTGGCGGATGAAGCTCGCCGAGGCGCGGCACCTCACGGTCAAGGGCGGCTTTGCCGCGCTCGCGGCGGCCGGCCATCGCGCCATGCCCGACGACCTCGCCGTCCGCCTCGCCGACCGCTTCACCGCCTATCGCGAGGAGGAGATGTTCGTCTTCCCCGGCGCGCATGAGGCGATCGATCAATTGAAGGCGCGCGGTATCAAGCTCGCGCTGGTGACCAACGGCGCCGCCGACACCCAGCGCGCCAAGGTCGAGCGCTTCGAGCTGGCGCACCGCTTCGACCACATCCAGATCGAGGGCGAGCACGGTTTCGGCAAGCCCGAGGAGCGCGCCTATCTGCACGCGATGGAAGCGCTTGGGGTCACGCCCGCGGACACGTGGATGATCGGCGACAATCTGGAATGGGAAGTGGTGACGCCGCAGCGCCTCGGCATCTACGCGATCTGGATCGACGTCCACGGCGATGGCCTGCCCGAGGGCTCGACGGTCAGACCCGACCGCATTATCCGCTCGCTGACCGAACTGGTGCCGGACCGGACCTGACCAAAAGCAAAATATCGAAAAACAACCCCATGCACAGTAGACGGCTGCTGCAATAACAACGGCTTACGGCACGCCGAAAACGAACTGCTGATTTTACGAAATCATTTGACCCGTCGAGCAAAACGGGCGCATGATGCAATCATCGCCGCGCCCGGGACGGAACAGCCCTTGGTGACCATCGAGCGATCCCCCACTCGAACCTCTGCCATAGGCGTTTAGGAAGTTGAGGCCAGCCGGACACATTCGCGGGTCTCCATCCCGTGATCGGCGTGTCATGCCGGCTTGCTAGCTTCTTAAGTCAATCAACCTGAAAGGACCATCCATGGAACTGAAAGCCGGCGACATCGTCATGCTGAAATCCGGCGGGCAGCCGCTCACCGTCGCCGAAGTGAAGGGCGACGACGTACTCTGTCTCTGGATGGGCGTGGAAGGCGATTTGTTTCGCGAGACCCTACCGCTCGCCGTGCTCGAACAACTGGAAGAGTTGGACGAGGACGACGAGGATGAAGAAGACGACGAAGACGAAGAATAGGCGCGGCCAGGTCCTCATCCTGGCGGCGCGGGAACCAAACCAAGATGCGTCGATTAGGATGTCATGATCCGCGCACCTCAATTCGCCGTTCGGGCCGGAAGCCTTGCGATGATCGCTTTCGTCGCAGCGATGGCTGGCTCTCGCCCGAGCGGTGCGGACCCCTCATCTGCTTCCTCAACACTGCGGAATGCCGGCGAGTTTTCGTCGATTTCAAATCAAGCCGATCGCTCGCGCGCGCTGTTCGAAGAAATCGGCAAGGTGCTCACCAATCCGCGTTGCATGAATTGCCACCCGGCCGGCGATCATCCGTTGCAGGGCGACGATAGCCACGAGCATGTACCGCCGATATGGCGTGCCGAGACCGGGCATTACGAGGTCAGCTGCTCCGGATGCCATAGCGGGAAGAACTTCTCGCTTCACGAAGCGGCCACCTATCGAAGCATTCCCGGTCATCCGCGATGGGGCTTCGCGCCACTGTCCATGGCGTGGGAAGGCAAGTCGTTGGGCGACATTTGCCGCCAGCTGAAGGACGTCCAACTCAATGGCGGTCGTGACCTCGCCGCGCTGCAGGAACACATCGCCAAGGATGATCTCGTCGCGTGGGGTTGGAATCCCGGCGAAGGCCGCAAGCCGGCTCCGGGCAGCCAGCAGGTGGCGGGCGAGCTGGTGCAGGCCTGGATCGATAGCGGCGCCGAGTGCCCGCGCTGACGCAGGCAATATCCGGACGTTGCGTCGCTCATAACGGTGCAACAGCTGACCTCCCTAGATGTCGCGACGGCCACGCCGAGCAATGGAACTCCCGGGAACATTGGCCGTTTCCATCTCTTCCAAAACCGGGAGACGCGCGTGAACCGCCGAGACCTTCTTCGCGCATCAGCTGCTGTTTCAGCTGCAGCCATACTGCCACGGGCTGCGGACGCTCAGGCCGGCGACGCCCCGCCCTTCAGCCCTTCCACCGTGCGCGAGCAGGCGCGCGCCCTTGCCGCCAAGCCGTTCGTGGCGCCGGACGAGAAGCTTCCGGACGCACTGACGAATCTCAACTACGACCAATACCGATCCATTCGGTTCGCACCCGAAAAGGCGCTATGGCGTGACGAAAAGCTGCCGTTCCAGGTGCAGTTCTTCCACCGCGGCTTCTTCTACAAGAACAGGGTCGACATCTTCGAGGTGGCGAACAGGAGCGTCACACCGGTGTCGTATCGGCGCGCCGACTTTTCGTTCGGCGAAGGGCTCGGGCAATGGCCGGATGCGGACCTCGGGTTCGCCGGCTTCCGTATCCATACCCCGATCAACAAACCCGATTATTACGACGAACTTTGCGTATTCCTTGGCGCAAGCTACTTCCGGGCCGTTGCGAAAGGACAGACCTATGGTCTGTCGGCGCGGGGGCTTGCGATCGATACAGGCGAGAGCAAAGGCGAAGAGTTTCCGGTGTTCAAGGCGTTCTGGCTGGAGAAGCCGGCGCCGAACTCCTCCTCGATGGTGGTCCATGCGCTGCTCGACAGCAAGAGCGCAGCAGCCAGCTACCGCTTCACCATACGGCCGGGCCAAACCACGGTATTCGACGTCGAGATGGCTCTCTATCCGCGGGTCGACGTCGAGCACGCGGGGCTCGCGCCGATGACCAGCATGTTCTTCTTCGGTCCGAACGATCGGAAGGACTTCGATGATTTCCGCCCCTCGGTTCACGACTCGGATGGACTTTCGATCTTCAACGGCAGAGGTGAGCAGCTCTGGCGGCCGCTCAACAATCCGCACGATTTGCAGGTCAGCAGTTTTGCCGATGTCAATCCTGGCGGCTTCGGCCTCATGCAGCGGGAGAGGAATTATCTCGCTTATCAGGATCTGGAATCCAGTTTTGAGACCCGCCCGAGCCTCTGGTTCGAGCCGATCGGCGATTGGGGCGAAGGGGCGGTGAAACTGATCGAGATACCGACCAAGGAAGAGGTCCACGACAATATCGCCACGCTCTGGCAGCCGAAACAGCCCCTGACGGCAAAGAGCGAGCACATCTTTACCTATCGACTGCACTGGGGGCCGGACGCGCCGAAAGCCGACGCATTGGCGCGGTTCACGCGCACGGGTATCGGCAGCCGTGGCGATGACAGCAAGTTGTTCGTCCTGGAGCTGATGGGAGATCGCCTCAAAAGCATCGATCCCAAGGCCATCAAAGGCATGGTGACCGCTGAAAAAGCTGAAATCAGCAACATCGTCACGCAACCAAATCCCGCGACTGGCGGATGGCGTCTGAGCTTCCAATGCTCGGTCAAGGGGCAGCCGTCGATCGAACTGCGCGCTTTCCTCGCGCAGAACGATGCGCCGGTCTCTGAAATATGGATCTATCGATGGACGCCCTGAAGCGGTCGCAGGCGCCACTGCCAAGCGCCCCCGCCCGCCCGTTTCTGCCGCCGGAAAGCCCGCTGACGATGCTGCCGTGCAGGCTGGATCACGCAGCCGGCGTCCGGCAATCGCAAGCGCCGGCGAGCGCTAGCCTGACGGCTCGCCGTCTCTTCATCCTTGCCGGTACGGCCTTGCTGACGCTTGCAGGCGCCTACGGCATGTACGACGTGGTGAAGATTGGCGGTGTCACCTTTCTCGAGGCGCTGCTGCTCGGCCTGTTCCTTGTGCTGCTCGCCTGGGTCGCGTTCTCGTTCATGTCCGCCCTTGCCGGATTTTTCGTGCTGCTGACGCGCGGCCAGGTCAGCCTGCCGATCGACACGACAGGCCCGCTGCCTCCCATCACCACGCGCACCGCCATGCTGATGCCGACCTATAACGAGGACCCCCATCATGTGATGGCCCGGCTGCGCGCAATGTATGAATCCGTCGAAGCGACCGGATATGGCGCACAATTCGACTGGTTCTTGCTGAGCGATACGACCGACCCGGACGTCTGGATCAGCGAAGAGATGGCCTTCATCCAGCTGCGCCGTGCCTGCGGCGGAGATCGGCTGTACTACCGGCATCGCTCCGACAACACCGCGCGGAAGTCCGGAAACATCGCCGACTGGGTCACCAGGTTTGGCGCGGCCTATGATCACATGATCGTCCTCGACGCGGACAGCCTCATGGAGGCCGACACGATCGTTCGCATCGTCCACGCGATGGAACGCCACCCCACTTGCGCGCTGATGCAGACGCAGCCTGTCATCGTCAACGCGCGCACCCTGTTCAGCAGGCTGCAGCAATTTTCGGGACGCGTGTACGGTCCCCTCATCACAGCGGGCAATGCCTGGTGGCACGGCGGCGACAGCAACTATTGGGGCCACAACGCCATCATCCGGATACAGGCCTTCGCTGCGGAGGCCGGACTGCCCGAACTCCGCGGTCGCAAACCTTTCGGAGGACACATCCTCAGCCATGATTTTGTCGAGGCCGCGTTGATGCGCCGCGCCGGCTGGGGGATCTATATGGTCCCGGCGGTTCGCGGCAGCTTCGAAGAGGTCCCGCCGTCGCTGCTGGACTTTGCGGGGAGAGACCGTCGCTGGTGCCAGGGAAACCTGCAGCATCTCGCGGTTCTGCCGGCGCGCGGGCTGCACTGGGTTTCGAGGCTGCATCTGCTCACCGGCATCGGCTCCTACGTGACGGCGCCGCTCTGGCTTCTGTTCCTGTTGCTCGGTCTGCTCATCTCGCTGCAGGCGCACTTCATCCGGCCCGAATACTTTCCGAAGGGCTTCAGTTTGTTTCCCAGCTGGCCGCAACAGGACCCGGTGCTTGCGGCCTGGGTCTTTGCCGCGACAATGGGGCTTCTGATCCTGCCGAAGCTGCTGGCCTATCTGGTTCTGATCAGCGATCGTGACGAACGAGCCGGATTTGCAGGAAGCTTTCGTGCTCTGGCGGGTGTCGTTTGCGAGACGTTCGTGGCTGCATTGCTTGCGCCCTGCATGATGATCCTCCAGACCAAGGCCGTCGTGGAAATTCTCGCCGGCCGGGACGCAGGCTGGCAAGTGCAGCGCCGAGGCGATGGACGGCCTGCCCGCGGCGAAGTCTATCGAAAGCTCGCCGGACCGACACTGTTCGGCCTCGCCCTGTCGCTCTGCGCCTATGCGGTCTCCTTGCCCCTGCTGCTCTGGATGTCGCCTGTGGTGCTGGGACTGCTGCTTTCGATCCCGTTGGGGATCATCACCTCTTCGCGGCTGAGCGCGCCCGGAGTCTTTGCCACGCCGGAAACCAACAGCTCGCCTGCCGTGGTGCTGCGCGCGAACGAGCTCGCCGCATCCGAGCGCACTGAAATGGTCGGGGCTCTACACCAGCTCGGCCGGGACCCTGAATTGCTGGCCGAGCATCTGGGCTCGCTGTCGCCTGCCAGCCCGCGCAGATTTGGGCTCGTCGACGTGCCTCTTGCGACCGCAACCGCCAAGGTCGAGCAATGCGAAAGCCAGGAGGATGCCGCTGCCTGGCTCGACAGATCCGAACTGCACGCCGTGCTTGGCCATCCGACGCTGCTCAAACAGGTCCTTGAGATGCCTCCAGGCAGGCAGGAATAGCCACCGCGGCGCAAGCCGTTATCGGGCGTAAGAATGCCGAAGCGAAAGCTCCGTCTTGCCGATCCGGCAGCGCTGCGCCGACATCACGTCCATCGGCATCGGCGGCCGCAGCGTGGTGCTGCCGGGCGTCCCTTGCTCACGGCTGCCGATCGCTGCCGCACCAATTGCGTTGGACGAAAAGGCTGACTAGGACGTTCGGATGAGCATCGAATCGCCTCCGAATTGGCCAGTTGTGGACCCACCGCCCTTTGTGCCCGCGCCGCGTCGCCGATGGCCGTTTGCGCTCTTCGTGGCCGGTGTCCTGGCGCTCGCAGGCGCAGGGGCAGGTTACGTCTGGCTGAACCCGGGATTGTTCAGTCAGTCCGCCGGACGCGAGGATGGGGACGCCGACAGCAGATCCAATGACAAGGCGATCATGACCGACCTGCTCGCCGCGCAACAAAAGACGGCCGACGACCTGGCGGCGATCGACAGGGCCATCGCCGATCAGCAAGAGCAATTGAAGGCGATCGTAAGTCAACTTGCCAACCTCAGCTCGAAAATTGACGCAGTGAGGAGCCCGGCCCCGCAGGCATCGGTCACACCGGCTCCGCTGGCTGCCCCCAGTGCCGCGATGCCATCGGCTTCAGTGCCTCCCGTTGCGCCAGCAGCGACAGCGCGCGTCGCCCCGAAGCAAAAGAAGCCACCGCGCGCAACGGCCCCGACCGGCCCGATATCGGTCGGGGGAGCGCCGTTGAACGCAGCGCCCGATGCGACTGTGCGCTGAGCCGGGTCGTCTACGCGATCAACTGCCTCGCCGCCGCCGAGATCATCACCAGCCCGCCGGTGATCACCGCGACATCGAGGATCGCGGTGTGGATGTGCAGCGGCATCCGCTCCACAAAAGCTTTTGCCAGGAACGCGCCGGGGATCGCGATCGCGCCGATCAGCAGCGCGAGGGCGAGCACCTGCGCGGTGACGGCGCCGGCCAGGCCGAACACCGAGATCTTGATCAGGCCGGTACCGAGCGAGATCATGGCGTCCGTTGCGATCACGGCGGCGCCTTCGAGGCCCGCGGCCATCAGGAGCGAGAGCAGGATCACGCCGGAGCCGGAGGTACCGCCGACCAGCACGCCGTAACCCACCGAGCCAGCGGCAAGGCCGCTGTCGCCGATCCTGACCTTTCGGCGGCGGAGCACGCGGCGCAGCGGCACGCTGAGGATCAGCATCGAGCCGATCACCAGTGCCGCGCCGGCGTTGGTGAGGCGGGTATAGCCATAGGCGCCGAGTGCGGTCGTCAGGCCTGCGCAGGCGAGCACGATCAGCGCGCGGCGGCGATCGGCATAACGAATATAGGCAAGTGCACGGCTCGAATTGGTGAACATCGCGGAGATCGCGATGATCGGCACCACGGGCTCGGCGCCGACCAGCGGCACCAGCACCAGCGGCATCAGGGCGCCGGTGCCATAGCCGGCGAGACCACCGATGATCGAAGCAAACAACGCCATCAACGCGACCAGCAGGAGCTGAAAGATCGAGATGTCGGCGAAGCCTGAGACGATGGTCACGTTCTCTCGTCGCGGCTGATGCGGGCCGCAGCTTGATCGGCGATGGTAGCGAGCGCGGCATCATCTAGTGGAAAATCCGCCGCAAGCCAAGCGTCCTCGGCGAGCGTCAACACGTGTCCAAGCGCGGGTCCCTCCGCCAGACCGCGCGCGATGAAGTCGGCGGCCTTGAGCGGAAATTTCGGCGCAGTCCAGCGCTGCGGCAGTTCTGCGAGCGCGCGCCAGTGCGTTGAGGTGACGTCGCCGCCGGCCCGCGCCCAGCCCAGCAACACACGATCGTGATAACGTTCGGGGCCGAGCCGATAGAGCAGACGCCGCCCGTTGGCCTCGTCCTTGGTGGCGAAGCGCCACCAGCGATGGCCCATCGAATCCAGTGCCTTGGTTTCGGCATTGGAGAGCCGCAGCCGCGCGACGACCCGCTTGGCATCTTCGGTCACGGCGACGGTCAGCGCGGCGAGGCGCCGCGTGCTGCTCGCAGTGAGGCCGAGTTCGCGCTCGATCGCGATCATCGCCGACAACGGCCCGGTATAGGCGACGCCGCCGGTCAGCGCTTGCAGCAATCCGCCCTCGGCCATGGCCAGCACTGCCGCGGACGCGCCGCCGGCCACCAGCAGCTTCAGCATCTCCATCCGCACCCGCTCGGCCGAGAGGTTGGCCAGACCCGCACGCCCCCGGATGCAAGCGAGATAGCCGTCGCGGTCGGGATCGCCGGCACCGAAGGCGGCGTGGATGCGGAAGAAGCGCAGGATACGCAGATAATCCTCCGCGATGCGCTGGTCGGGATCGCCGATGAAGCGCACGCGGCGCGCTTTGGCATCCGCGATGCCGCCGACATGGTCGTAGACGACGCCGCGCGCATCGACCGAGAGGCCGTTCATGGTGAAATCGCGCCGCTCGGCATCCTTCACCCAGTCGCGGCCGAACGCGACCTTGGCCTTGCGGCCGAAGGTCTCGGTGTCCTCGCGCAGCGTGGTGACTTCATAGGGGTGGCTGTCGATGACCAGCGTGACTGTGCCGTGGTCGATGCCGGTCGGCACGCTCTTGATGCCGGCAGCCTTGGCGCGCCGGATCACCTCCTCCGGCCGCGCCGTGGTCGCGATGTCGATGTCGCCGGGCTGAAGGCCGAGCAGCGCGTTGCGCACGGCGCCGCCGACCACCCGCGCCTCCTCGCCGTCAGCGTTGAGCAATTGCAGGACGCGCGCGGTCCCGCCCGCGGTCAGCCAGGGCGCATCGGCAAGAATCGGGGCAACTATCGGCTCCGCGCTCATCGTGCGGCCCCTATTTTTCCACGCCCGGCACCAGCCGGCCGTTCTCGATATGGGCGGGAACGTAGGTCGAATCCGGGGCGGCGCCGGAGAAATGCGCAAAGCCGATCAGCCCCGCGATCACCAGCACCAGCGCGGCAAGGACGAGCCGCGCAACGACGGTCACCGGCCAGGACGATCGCGCGAACAGGCCGGAGCGCGTCGCGGCCAGGAACAGCGCATAGACGGCAAAGGGAACGAGGAAGATTCCGATCTCGGTCAGAACCGGCCGGATCATGATGAATAGATCCGCTCATACAGCACACGCAGCATGCCCGCCGTCGCACCCCAGATGTAGCGTTCCGCAAACGGCATCGCGTAATAGGACCGCTCCATCCCGCGGAATTCCTTGCTGTGCACCTGATGGTTCACCGGATTCATCAAGAAGGATAGCGGCACCTCGAACGCGTCATCAACCTCGGAACGGTTGATGGTGAGCTCGAAGCCGGGCCTGACCCTCGCGACCGTCGGCAGGATGCGGAAACCGAAGGCGGTGCCGTAGAGATCGAGATAGCCGAGCGGCTCGACGAAGTCTCTGGACAACCCGACCTCCTCCTCGGCCTCGCGCAGCGCCGCGTCCAGCGGCGAGGAATCGGTCGCGTCGATCTTGCCGCCGGGGAAAGCGATCTGGCCGGCATGGTCGTTGAGATGCGCCGAGCGCTGTGTCAGCAGGATGGTCGGCTCGGGATGATCGACCACCGCGATCAGGACCGCCGCGGGGCGCACCGGCTGCTCGCGCGCGACGATCTCGAGCATCTTGTCGGTGCCGGGATCGCCCGAAGCCGGAATGATGTTCGGATCGTAGAGGCCGAGCGGAACGTCGAAGCCGAGCTTCGTCTTCGAGCGGGCGAAGAAATCCGCCGCGCCCATGATGGCGGGATCGCTTCTGGGGATAGGCTTGTTCAAAGCGCGGCCCTCACCTGCTCCGCATCGGCCATGGCGAAGAATTCGCCCGATGATTCGACGCCGAACATCGGCTGGCCATCGACCATCCGCTCCTCGCCCATGTCAACCAGATCGTAGTAGAGCGCTCGTGTGACCTTGGCCCAGAGATCGGCGCGAACATGCAGGTAGGGCGTCAGCCCGCCGTCCTCGGCCTGCTCGAAACGCAAGCCATGCGCGGCATCGCAGGTGACCCAGTCATCGACATTGGTGCGGAAGCGCAGCACGCGATGCTCTCCCTCGCCGTCCTTCTGCATCTCGACCGCCATGAAGGGCGCATCGTCGACGCGGATGCCGACCTTCTCCACCGGCGTGACCAGGAAATGCTTGTCGCCCTCGCGCTTGAGGACGGTCGAGAACAGCCGGACCAGAGCGGGACGCCCGATTGGCGTCCCCAAATAGAACCAAGTACCATCTGAGGCGATTCGGATGTCGAGATCGCCGCAAAACGGCGGATCCCACAGATGCACCGGAGGCAGCCCCTTCTTGGCGCCTTCGCTATTGGCAGCACTTTTGGCGGCAACAGTCAGCCCCTCAAGACCGCGATCGCCACTCTGCCCTTGGTTCGCCATGGTTTGCCCTGACTTTGTCCTTTGGCACGATTGGTGCAGGTCTACGTTGTACTCGGGTGCACGGTTCCACCCCGGATTAGTCCGGTGTGCAAGGTCGCCACTTCGTGATGCCGTACATAACCCGAAGCCGATAAGGTGGGGATAGGTTAATTCAACGAATACATGGCCTTCCTGCAAGTCTAGCATAGGCGCCATGATCTGACGTGATGACCAAATGCGATGACATGACGGCCCAGGCAAGCAGCATGGCGGGCTGAAGGAGCTAGACTGATGGCGGAGAGTGTCGAGAAACTCGAGGACGGGATCGTTCGTTCGGCCGAGCAGGTGTCGAGCCAGATTCGCGCGGCGAAGGATGCGATCGGGTCCGTCATCTTCGGCCAGGATCGCGTGATCGAGAACACGCTGGTCACCATCCTCTCCGGCGGCCATGCGCTGCTGATCGGCGTGCCGGGCCTTGCCAAGACCAAGCTGGTCGAGACGCTCGGCGTCACGCTCGGCCTGGATGCCAAGCGCATCCAGTTCACGCCCGACCTGATGCCGTCGGACATTCTCGGCGCCGAGGTGCTGGACGAGAGCACCGCAGGCAAGCGCGCCTTCCGCTTCATCTCGGGTCCGGTGTTCGCGCAGCTTCTGATGGCCGACGAGATCAACCGCGCCAGCCCGCGCACGCAATCAGCGCTGCTGCAGGCGATGCAGGAGCAGCACATCACGGTGGCCGGCGCGCGCCACGATCTGCCGAAGCCGTTCCACGTGCTCGCGACGCAGAACCCGCTGGAGCAGGAGGGCACCTATCCGCTGCCCGAAGCGCAGCTCGACCGTTTCCTGATGGAGATCGACGTCGACTATCCCGATCGCGACGCCGAGCGCCGCATCCTGTTCGAGACCACCGGCGCCGAGGAAACGCTGGCGAGGGGATCGATGACGGCGGACGCGCTGATCACCGCGCAGCGGCTGATCCGGCGCCTGCCGGTCGGCGATTCCGTGGTGGAGGCGATCCTGTCGCTGGTGCGCTCGGCCCGCCCGGGTTCGGACGCCGGCGAAGCCGGCAAGTTCATCGCCTGGGGCCCCGGCCCGCGCGCCAGCCAATCGCTGATGCTGGCGGTGCGTGCGCGTGCGCTGATCGACGGACGGCTAGCGCCCTCGGTCGACGACGTGCTCGACCTCGCCGAACCCGTGCTGAAGCACCGCATGGCGCTGACGTTCCAGGCGCGCGCCGAAGGCCGCACGATTCCGGACGTGATCAAGCAGCTCAAGACGCGGATCGGTTGATGGCAGCGGAGAACGGGCACCCAGCGAAGGAGATCATCGCGATCCGACGTGCCGATGGTGAAAGCCGCACGCTCGCAGCCTCCTTGCCGCGCCTGGTGCTCGAAGCCCGCCGCATCGCCGCCAACGTCATCCATGGCCTGCACGGCCGCCGCCGCGCCGGCTCCGGCGAGAATTTCTGGCAATACCGCCGCTTCGTCTCCGGCGAGCCGGCGCAGAACGTCGATTGGCGCCGCTCGGCGCGCGACGACCATCTCTATGTCCGCGAGCTCGAATGGGAAGCCTCGCACACGGTGTGGATCTGGCCGGACCGTTCGCCGTCGATGGCGTTCGCCTCGAAGACCGCGCGCGAGTCAAAGCTCGAGCGCACGCTGATCGTCGCCTTCGCGCTGGCCGAGTTGCTCGTCGCCGGCGGCGAACGCGTCGGCATTCCCGGCCTGATGGCGCCGACCACGAGCCGCAGCATCATCGACAAGATGGCGCAGGCGATGCTGCATGACGATGCCGACCGGCTGAGCCTGCCGCCGTCCTTCGTGCCGGCGGCGCTGGCCGAGACGATCGTGCTGTCGGACTTCTGGTCGCCGATCGCGGAGATCAGGACGACGCTCGCAGGCCTCTCAGGCTCCGGCGCGCATGGCACGCTGGTGCAGATCGTCGATCCCGCCGAGGAATCGTTCCCCTATTCCGGCCGCGTCGAGTTCGTCGAGCCCGAAGGCTTCGGCGTCATCACCGCCGGCCGCGCCGAAAGCTGGGCGCAGGATTACACCACGCGGCTGGCGCTGCACCGCGACCAGATTCGCGCCGAGACCAACAAGCTGGACTGGCTGTTCACCACGCACGCCACCGACCGCTCCGCCGCCGAGCTGCTGCTGTTCCTGCATGCCGGCATGCAGGTGAGCAAATCGGGCGCCCGCACCACGACGATCAAGGCGGGGCCGGCCGCATGATGGGACTGCCGCTCGCCTTCACCGAACCGCTGCTCCTGATCGGCCTCGTCAGCCTGCCTGTGCTGTGGTGGCTGTTGCGCGTCATGCCGCCGCGGCCGCGCCGCATCGAGTTTCCGCCGACGCGCCTGCTGTTCGACATCGCCCCGCGGGAGGAGACACCCTCGCGGACGCCGTGGTGGCTGACCGCATTGCGCCTCCTGGCTGCGGCTCTCGTCATCTTCGCGGCCGCCGGCCCGATCTGGAATCCGCAAACGGGCGCAGCCGACAGCAAGGCGCCGCTGATGATCATGCTCGACGACGGCTGGAGCGCGGCGTCGCACTGGGACGTCAGGATCAGGGCCGCCGACGAGCTGATCGCCAATGCCGACAACGACCGCCGCGCGATCGCGCTGGTGCCGCTGTCCGAACCGAACCGCGACATCACCCTGATGCCGGCGGGCGCCGCGCGCGTCGCGCTGCGGCAGCTCGCGCCAAAGCCCTATTCGATCGATCGTGTCGAGACGCTGGCCGCGGTCGACCGTTTCCTCAAAGCCACCGGCGACTGCGAGATCGCCTGGCTGTCCGACGGCGTCGACACCGGCCGCGGCGAGGACTTCGTTGCCGGCCTCGGCAAGACCATCGGCGATCGCAGCCTGACCATCTTCGAAGGCGGCACCTCCTCGCCGCTGGCGCTGGTCGCGGCCGAGAACGCGGCGGCGAAGATGACGGTGAAGGTGCTGCGCACCGACAGCGGCATCGCGACCGGCACCGTGCGCGCGCTGGACCAGAAGGCTTCGCCAATCGGCGAAGCCCGTTATTCATTCGGTCCGCAGGACAAGGAGACCGACGCTGCGTTCGATCTGCCGGTCGAGCTGCGCAACGACATTACGCGGCTCGAGATCTCGGGCGAGCGCTCCGCCGGCGCGGTGCAGCTGCTCGACAAGCGCTGGCGCCGTCGTGCCATCGGCATCGTGTCGGGCGCATCCAGCGAGACCGCGCAACCGCTGCTGGCGCCGACCTTCTACCTCACCCGCGCGCTGGCGCCCTTCGCCGACGTCAGGCTCGCCGACAAGGGCTCGCCGCAGCAGGGCATCACACAATTCTTGGACCAGAAGCTGCCGATGATCATCCTCGCCGATGTCGGCACCATCGCGCCGGAGCTGCGCGAGCGCCTCAATGCCTGGATCGATCAGGGCGGCGTGCTAGTGCGGTTCGCGGGCCCCCGGCTGGCGCAGGCCGAAGACGATCTGGTGCCGGTCAAGCTGCGCAAGGGCGGCCGCACGCTCGGCGGCAGCCTGACCTGGGAGAAGCCGCAGCATCTGGCCTCCTTTGCCGCCGACGGCCCGTTTGCCGGCGTCGTGGTCCCCAAGGACGTGACCGTGAGCCGTCAGGTGCTGGCCGAGCCCGATGCGGTGCTCGCCACCAAGAGCTGGGCCTCGCTGGAAGACGGCACGCCGCTGGTGACCGGCGAGCATCGCGGCAAGGGGCTGGTCAGCCTGTTCCACGTCAGCGCCGACATGCGCTGGTCGGATCTGCCGATGTCAGGCACCTTCGTCGAAATGCTGCGGCGGGTGGTCGACATGTCCGGCTACACCTCCAAGCCCGGCGCAGGCGTCGCCGGCGAGGCGACCGCTGAGACGGTGGCGCCGCTGCACATCCTCGACGGCTTCGGCGCCTTCGGGCCGCCGCCGGCCACCGCAAAGCCGCTGCCCGCGGATTACCGCGACCGCGCCACGTCAGATCATCCGCCGGGCTTCTATGGCCCGGCCGAAGGACCGCTCGCCGTGAACACGCTTGCCAGCGCCGACCGCATCGCCGCGCTGAATACCACGGGCCTGCGCGCCCGGCACGCCACCTACACCAATGCCGAGCCGCGGGACCTGCGCGGCTGGCTGCTGTCGACGGCGCTGGCGCTATTCCTGGTCGACGCCATCATCGTCGCGGTGCTCGGCGGCGGGATCGCCGCGCTGCTGCGGCGCCGTGCGGCGCCCGCGATGATCGTCCTCGGCCTGCTGTTCGCCTCACTCTCGCCCGCGCCGTCACGCGCGGACAGCGCTACGGACGATTTCGCGATGAAGGCGACGTCGCAGACCCGCCTCGCCTATGTCGTGACAGGCAATGCCGACGTCGATTCCATCGTCAAGGCCGGGCTATCAGGACTGACGCTGTTCCTGGCGCAGCGCACCGCACTCGAAGCCGGCGATCCCGTCGGCATCGATCCCGCGCGCGACGAGCTCGCCTTCTTCCCGCTGATCTACTGGCCGATCGTGCCGGGCGCGCCCAAGCCGCCGCAGGACGCCATCAACAAGATCGACGCCTACATGAAGCAGGGCGGCACCGTGCTGTTCGACACCCGCGACGCGATCGAAGCGCCGCCCGGCGCCAACGGCGCCGCGCAGACCCCGGGGATGCAGACGCTGCGCGAGATCCTGTCGTCGCTCGACGTGCCCGAGCTGGAGCCGGTGCCGCGCGAGCACGTGCTAACCAAGACCTTCTATTTGCTGCGCGACTTCCCCGGCCGCTTCGTCACCGGCCAGACCTGGGTCGAGGCCCTGCCGCGCGACGACGACGAGGACAACGCGCAGCGGCCGGCCCGCGGCGGCGACGGCGTCTCGCCGATCATCATCACCTCGAACGACCTTGCCGGCGCCTGGGCGGTGCGGCCCGACGGCCAGGCCATGCTGCCGGTGACCGGCGGAGACACGCGCCAGCGTGAATTCGCCTACCGCGCTGGCGCCAACATCGTGATGTACACGCTGACCGGCAATTACAAGGCCGACCAGGTGCATGCTCCCGCGCTGATCGAACGGCTGGGGCAATAGGATCGATATGAACTACGGTATCGCGTTCACACCGCTTGTCCCCGCGATCGTGCTGTGGATCGCGCTCGCCGCGATCGTCGTCATCGCGATCGTGCTGCTGGTGGCGCGCGCGCGCGGCGCGGCGGTGCGCGTGGCCGCGCTGGCGCTGTTCCTGCTGGCGCTCGCCAATCCCTCCTTCACCCGCGAGGACCGCGATCCCCTCACCTCGGTGGCCGCCGTCGTCGTCGACAAGAGCCCGAGCCAGAATTTCGGCAACCGCAATCGCGAAGCTGCGCAAGCGCAGGAAGCGCTGGTCGACGGCCTGAAGAAGATCAAGGGGCTGGAGGTGCGCGTCGTCGAGGCCGCACAGGCCGACGGCGAGACCGACGGCACCAAGCTGTTCGGCGCCCTCGCCTCAGCCTTGTCGGACGTGCCGGTCGACCGCGTCGCCGGCGCGTTCCTGATCACCGATGGCCGCGTCCACGACATTCCGGCGAACGCCGCCGCGCTCGGCTTCCAGGCGCCGGTGCATGCGCTGATCACCGGCCAGAAGGACGAGCGCGACCGGCGCATCGCGATCACGGCGGCGCCGCGCTTCGGCATCGTCGGCCAGACCCAGACCATCAGCTACCGGCTCGACGACCAGGGCGTTACGGGCGAGCGCGCCAAGGTCACGATCCGCCGGGACGGCGAGGTCATCAATGAACGCACGCTCTCGAGCGGCCAGGCCGCGAGCGTTGACGTCGACATCAAGCATGCCGGTCCCAACATCGTCGAGATCGAGGCCTCGCCGCTCGAGAGAGAGCTGACGGCCGTGAACAACCGCGCGGTCGTCGCCATCGACGGCGTCCGCGACAAGCTGCGCGTGCTGCTGGTTTCGGGCGAGCCGCATTCGGGCGAGCGCACCTGGCGCAATCTGCTCAAGTCCGACGCCAGCGTCGATCTCGTGCACTTCACCATTCTGCGTCCGCCGGAGAAGCAGGACGGCACGCCGATCAACGAATTGTCGCTGATCGCGTTTCCGACCCGCGAGCTGTTCCAGCAGAAGATCAACGAATTCCAGCTGATCATCTTCGACCGCTACGCCCGCCAGGGCGTGCTGCCGATCGCCTATTTCGACAACATCGCGCGCTATGTGCGCGGCGGCGGCGCGGTGCTGGTCTCGGCCGGCCCCGACTACGCCTCCAACACCAGCATCTGGCGTACGCCGCTGGATTCGGTGCTGCCTGCCGAACCGGTCGGCGTCACCGAGAAGCCGTTCTATGCGCATCTGTCCGATGTCGGCAAACGCCACCCCGTCACGCGTGGGCTGGAAGGCTCGGCCTCCGAGCCGCCGCGCTGGAGCCGTTTCTTCCGCACCGTCGACACCCGCAATTCCGTCAACCCGCCGGTGATGACGGGAGCCGACGGCAAGCCGCTGCTGTTCCTTTCGCGCTTCGGCGAGGGCCGCGTCGCGCTTCTGCTCTCCGACCACATCTGGCTGTGGGCGCGCGGCTATGAGGGCGGCGGCCCGCATCTGGATCTGCTGCGGCGGATGTCGCACTGGCTGATGAAGCAGCCGGACCTCGACGAAGAAGCGCTGCGCCTCCAGGTGCAAGGCAAGAACCTCGTCGTGGTGCGCCAGACCATGGCCGACAGCGTCCAGCCGGTGAGCGTGACCTCGCCGTCCGGCGTGTCGCAGGATCTGACGCTGAGCCCCGGCGACCCCGGCGAATGGCGCGCCAGCCTTCCCGCAAGCGAGCTCGGCCTGTGGCAGGCCACCGACGGCACGCTGAAGGCGCTGATCAATGTTGGCCCGACCAACCCGAAGGAGTTTTCGGAGGTCACCTCGACCGTCGATACGTTGAAGCCGCTGACGCAGGCGACCGGCGGCAACGCCGTGCGCGTGGTCGATGGCGCCAGCGTCGAGCTGCCGCGCATCTTGCCGGTGCGTTCGGCCAGCGTGTTTGCCGGCGACGGCTGGATGGGCGTGCGGATGCGCGACGCCAGCGTCGTCAAGGGCGTCGGCGTGCTGCCGATCTTCGCCGGCCTGATCGGGCTATTGCTGCTGCTCGGTGCGTTCGCCGCGACCTGGGTGCGCGAGGGGCGCTGATCTCGCTCCGTTGCTCGAACGACACATCGGCCCGCCACCGGCGCCGGCCGGTCTGTGTGCGATTGACATCCGCAGACCGATCGGGCGATGTTATATTGTTACATCGCGATATCTCGCGATGCGGGGTGGCGTTTTCCGATGAAGTGGTTCCGGTCGAATATCAGGCACGGCGCCCGGCTCGCGTTGTTCGCGCTGCTGGTGCAGTTCGCGCTGACGTTCGGCCACAGCCACTGGTTCGCCCAGGCCACGCCGCTTGTCCAGGCGTCGTTCCAGCAGACCGACGGCGCCAAGGACAGCACTAAGAACAGTGCCAAGAGCGGCGCTGCGAACGACCGTGCCGCGGTCCAGAAACAATCGCCCTCAGGCCCCGACCGCGAGCACCCGGGCGAGGACAATTGCGCAATCTGCGCCGTGGTCGCGATGGCGGGCACCGTCATATCGGCAACGCCGCCCGTGCTGCTGCTGCCGCAGGCGATCGAGCTGCTCTACCGCACCACCGATGCCGAATTCCTTCATCTCAAATCGGCCCGCACCGCGTTCCAGCCGCGCGCCCCTCCCGCGTCCTGACTCTCAACATCGCTTGATCACGCCCGGGCTCAGAGTGCCCGGGAGACGTTGAAGTCGAATTCCGTCGCGCCGCGACGGCAGGCCGCCTCCGATCAGCACACAATCATGCGGACGGCGCCTGACTGGAATCAGGACCATGTCATTTCAATCGCGACGCGCGCAGCGTCTTGGCGGAGCAAGCCTGCTCCTGCTCGGTGCCGCCGCCACGCCCGCTTTCGCCCAAACGCCTGCGCAAGACAAATCGTCGACCGAGATTCCCGCCGTCACCGTGACGGCGCCGAGCCCGATCGTGCGCAGAGCGGTGGTGCCGTCCCGCAATCCCGGCCGCGGCACGCGGACCGCGCGGGTGCGCAACCGCGAGCAAACGGCGGAAGCAGCGCCGGCAGCCTCCGCGCCCGCCGCGCCCCAGCAGGGCGTGCTGTCAGTCGTGACCAACCAGTTCGCGACGGTCACGGTGGTGCCGAACGATGAGATCCGCCGCGAAGGCGGCGGACAGCTCGGCGATCTCCTGTTCTCCAAGCCCGGCATCACCGGATCGAGCTTCGCGCCCGGGGCATCGAGCCGGCCGATCATCCGGGGTCTCGACGTCAACCGCGTCGGCATCGTCGAGAACGGCACTAATGCGAGCGGCGCCTCCGATCTCGGCGAGGATCATTTCGTTCCGATCGATCCGCTTGCGACCAACCAGATCGAAGTGGTGCGCGGGCCCGCCGCGCTGCGCTACGGCTCGACCTCGATCGGCGGCGTCGTCAGCGCCACCAACAACCGGATTCCGGACGCGCTACCTGCCTGCGCGCCGTCATTCCAGGCTTACGGCCTGCCGACCAAAGCTCCGCTCGCGAGCGCCGCGACGTCGCCTTGCGTAACCGCCGAGACCCGCACCGCGTTCTCTTCGGTAGACCGCGGCGTCGAAAGCGGCGTGCTGCTCGACACCGGCGGCGGCAATTTCGCCTTCCACGCCGACGCCTATGGCCGCACGACCTCGGACTATTCCATCCCGAGCTATCCCTATCTGAACGACCAGACGCGCGCCGTGAACGGCCGCCAGCCGAACTCGGCAACGCGCTCGGACGGCGCCTCGATCGGCGGCTCCTATTTCTTTCAGGGCGGCTATATCGGCGCGTCGATCACCCAGAACGACTCGCTCTACCACATCCCCGGCATCGACGGCGCCGACCACCAGACACGGATCGGCGGCCACCAGACCAAGATCAACGTCAAGGGCGAGTACCATCCCGACGCCGCCGCGATCGACGCGGTGCGCTTCTGGGCCGGTGCGACCGATTACCGGCACAACGAGATCGGGCTTGCCGATCCAGCCGACCTCAACAGCGACGGTATCAGGCAGACCTTCACCAACAAGGAGCAGGAGATCCGCACCGAGGTGCAGCTGATGCCGTTCAACGCGCGCTTCGCCGAAGTGACGACGGCGCTGGGCTTCCAGGTCGGCCATCAGGAATTGAGCGCGCCGAGCCCGGACAATCCCGGCACGCTGTTCAACGGCCTATGGGATCCGAACAACAGCAACCGCGTTGCCGGCTACGCCTTCAACGAGTTCAAGTTTACCGAGGCGACGCGGGCGCAGATCGCCGGTCGCATCGAGCATGTCGAGCTGCACGGCACGACGCCGGACTTCCCGGCCGATTATTTGCCCGACGGCACGCCGCAGGCGGGCATCGCGCGCAATCCGTCGTTCACGCCGAAGAGCGGCAGCATCGGCCTGTTGCAGGACCTGCCCGGCGGCATGGTCGGCAGCATCACCGCGCAATATGTCGAGCGCGCGCCGAAGGCGGCCGAGCTGTTTTCCCGCGGCGGCCACGATGCGACTGCGACCTTCGACATCGGCAATCCAAACCTCACGATCGAGACCGCCAAATCGGTCGAGCTCGGCGTGCGCAGGGCGACGGGGCCGTTCCGCTTCGAGGCGACCGTCTACTACACGCATTTCGACAATTTCATCTACCGCCGCCTCACCGGCGTGTCCTGCGACGACGACTTCGCATCCTGCGGCAATCCGGGCGCGGAGCTGAATCAGGCCGTGTATTCGCAGCGCAATGCCAATTTCCGCGGCGGCGAGTTCCAGTCGCAGCTCGACGTCGGCGCGTTCCAGGGCGGCATCTGGGGCATCGAAAACCAGTTCGATTTCGTCCGCGCCACCTTCAGCGACGGCACCAACGTGCCGCGGATTCCGCCGATGCGGATGGGCGGCGGCGTGTTCTGGCGCGACGACAACTGGCTGATGCGCGTCAACCTGCTGCACGCCTTCGCACAGAACAACGTTGCTGTGATCGCGGAGACGCCGACGGCGGGCTATAATTTGTTGAAGGCCGAGGTGAGCTACAAGACCAAGCTCGACCGCAACTGGTTCGGTGCGCGCGAGATGATGGCCGGCATCGTCGGCAACAATCTTCTCAACGAGAACATCCGCAACTCCGTATCCTACACCAAGGATGAGGTGTTGATGCCCGGCATCGGCGTCAGGGCGTTCGCGAACTTCAAGTTTTGACGGTGATCAAGCCGGGGCCTACGGGCCCCGGTACACCGTCATTGCGAGGAGCTCTTGCGACGAAGCAATCCAGAATCATTCCGCGGAGAGATTCTGGATTGCTTCGCTGCGCGCTCCGCTCGCAATGACGGAGTTTGCGGAGCCGCTGTCGTACTCCAAATACAATGCCTCGTAGCCCGGATGAGCGCAGCGATATCCGGGGCGGTGCATCTGCGGCGCAGATGTCCCGGATGTCGCTTCGCTCATCCGGGCTACGAACCGGACTACCCTGCCCGCGCCTTGCTCCAGTCGGGGCCGACCGGGCCCGACACGCCTTCGAAGGCGCCGTCGACGAGCTCGAACACCAGGATACGGGCGGCGTCGACCGGGCCGGGCATGGTGACGCGGCCCTTCGGGACCGGCTTGAAGCCGACGCGGCTGTAATAGGGCTCGTCGCCGACCAGCAGCACGAGGCGGTGATCTTTCGCCTTCGCGTCCTTGAGCGCGCGCTCCATCAGCAGACGGCCGACGCCGCGGCCGCGGAACGGCGGCTCGACCGTGAGCGGGCCGAGCAGCAGCGCCGGCGTCTCGCCGACCAGCACCGGCAATTGCCTGACCGAGCCGACCAGCAGCGTGCCGATGCGGGCCGTGAAGGACAATTCGAGCACATGGTCGACGTGCTCGCGGATCCGGTAGGCGCTGAGCACGAAGCGGCCGGGACCGAAGGTGCGTTCGTGCAGCCGCTCGATCGACTGGGCGTCGCCGGCGGCTTCAGGGAGGATGGTCAGTGAGAGATCGGTCATGTCAATTCGCGGGATAGCACCTGAACGCAGCGCGGTCCATCGGGCAGCGACGGCGCTCAGCTGCTTTTCAAGGTCGGTTGGGACAGATAGGCCAGCATCTTCATCTCCCGACGCCCTCGCGTCACCGTGTCGAGCACGAGCCCAGAAGACACCGAGAGCAGGGCCATGATCATCAAGCCCATCGACAGCACGGCGGTCGGCAGGCGCGGCACGAGGCCGGTCTCGATGAAGGTAATCACGATCGGGATCGCGAGGATCACCGCCGCCAGCGCCAACAGGCCTCCGATCACCGTGAAGAAGCGCAACGGCCGCTCCGAACGGTAGAGCTTCACCATGGTGCCGAGGATGCGAAATCCGTCGCGCCAGGTGTTGAGCTTGGAGAACGAGCCTTCGGGGCGCGCGTAATAGGGGGTCTCGATCTCGGCGACCGGCAGCGACAGTTCCAGCGCATAGACCGCGAGCTCGGTCTCGATCTCGAAGCCGTCGGAGAGGACGGGGAAGGATTTGACGAAGCGGCGCGAGAACACGCGGTAGCCGGACAGGATGTCCTTGAAAGCGTGACCGAAGGTCGACGCCAGAAAGCCGGTCAGCATGCGGTTGCCGGTGCGGTGGCCGAGCCGGTAGGCGGCCTGGACCTGATCGACGCGAAGACCGACCACCATGTCGAGATGATCATCGAGCAGCCGGTCGATCATGCGAGATGCGCTCGGCGCATCATAGGTCGCATCGCCGTCGACCAGCACGTAGACGTCGGCCTCGACGTCGGCGAACATGCGGCGCACGACGTGGCCCTTGCCCTGCCGGCGCTCGCTGCGCACGATCGCGCCCGCTTCGCGCGCGACGGTCGCGGTGCGGTCGCGGGAATTGTTGTCATAGACGTAGATCGCTGCCGACGGCAGCGCCTTGCGGAAATCGGCAACGACGGTGGCGACCGCCGCTTCCTCGTTGTAGCAGGGCACCAGCACCGCGATGCGAAGTTGCGTTGAGGTCATCGCGACGGCACTCCGAGGCTTGCCGGCTCGCGCCGGAGCGCCGCGGCCTGCTGCGCCTGCGCCGGCTGCATCAGCCAGGCGAACGAGACGCTCCACAGCGAGAGCATCGCAATCGGCACGATGTAATAGGGCGTGAAGATCGGATGGCTGAGGAAGAACACGAGGTTGACGATGAGATTGCCGGCGACGACGATGGCCACCTGACGCACGCTGCCCTCGCCCACCCTCAAGAGCCAGGCTGCGGAGCCGATCGCCAGCACGATCAGCACGAACTGCATGTCGCGCAGATAATGGCCGAACACGGCGAAGTCGAAGGCCGGCGCGACCACGTCGGCACTGCCATAGGTCGTGGCCAGCGGGCTGCCGGCGTTGACGGCCTGGGCGACCAAGGTCGGGGCCATGCCGACGAGAACGCCGAGGCCGAGGCCGAGCCCCTGCACGAACGCTGACGGCGTCCGCACCTTCAGGAAGGCAATGCCGAGATAGATGAAATAGCCGGCCGCGAGCAGCGCATTCGGCAATCTGAAATTGACGGACGCGCCCAGGAGAACGCCGATCAGCGCAATCAACAGCGCGCTGCGTTTATCCCTGGTCAGCCACAGCGCCGTGAGGAAGCCCGCGACGGCGCATAGCGCCATGGTCGGCGCGACCGAATAGCTCGCCTTCGCCGGATTGATCATGAGATAGATTGCGAGCGCGCCGAACAGGCCCGCGCCGAAGACCGACGGCAGCGTGCGCGCCATGGCAATGCCTGATAGCGCAAGGCCGCAGACGATCAGGCTCGCGGCAACGTAGAGCGGCACCACCTGGTGCCCCTCAGGAAACAGCGCCAGCAGAAAGCCGGTGCCCGGCGGATATTGCATCACGATCTTGCCGCTCGGCATCGGATTGTGGCACGGCCAGCGGATCGGATCCTGCCATTCGGCGAACGCGATCTCCTTCAACTTGCCTTCGAAATAATGATCGTAGTCCAACGCGGCATTGGTGTTGAGCCCACCGATGCCGAGGCGCTGGAACAGATGCGCCTGCCTGAGATAGCAGATGTCGTCATAGACCCCGCGCGCCTCGCTCCAGCGCGACATCGTGACGATGTTGCTGGCGAGGATCGCAAGGCAGATCAGGCCGAAAGCGAACTTGGCAATCTTCATCCGGTGATGCTCTTTCGGGCTGCTTACTAGCACACGCCACCCTCAGCGCCACGTCGCAATCAGGGGCCCGCCGTCCAGCACTTCGGCGATCCGCAGCCGCGTTCCTCGCGTGGTGTCCTCGGGCAACGCCGTGACCGCGAAGAACCCGCATTCGCTGATCTCGCGGTTGGGCGCGGGCACGCGATCCTGTCTGAACTGCCTGACCACGTAGATGGCGACATGGTCGCGGCGGGAGACGTGGCTGTTGAGGAAAATACCGTGCAGCACGGCCTCGCCGGTGAGGTCGATATCGCCCTCCTCCTTGAGCTCGCGCCGCATCGCCTGCTCCATGGTCTCGCCGAAATCGACGCCGCCGCCGGGCAGGTGCCAGCCGCTGACGTAGCTGTGCCTGACCAGAAACACCCGATTCTCGGCATCCAGCACTACGGCGCGGACGCCGAGCGTCATGCCGCGGACGACGAGGAAATAGGCGTGGAAGAATCGCAGCAGCAGCGGCTCGAATTTCCGTCGAACGCGGTTCAGACGATCTCCCATCAGGCTTCCTTGAGGCTGCTGTCCCGGCCCCGCTTGCACTGGCCTCGCGAGCTTGCCATTACAGCAAAGCAATAGCGAGGCAATCGCGCGCCATGACTCCCAACATATCGGCCCCCTTCACGCTCGCCCATCTGTCCGATCCGCATCTAGCGCCCTTGCCGCAGCCGCGGCTGATCGAGCTCGCCGGCAAGCGCGTGCTCGGCTACGTCAACTGGACGCTCAACCGCCACAAGTACCAGCGCCGTGAGGTGCTCGACGCGCTGGTCACCGACATGAAGGCGCAGGCGCCCGACCACATCGCGGTGACAGGCGATCTCGTCAACCTCGCGCTGGAAGCCGAGTTCGCCCCTGCCCGCGCCTGGCTCGAGGGTGTCGGCCCGCCCGACCGCGTCACCACGATTCCCGGCAATCACGACGCCTATGTCCGCGCCACCTCGCATCGCTTCAGTGAGACGTTTGCGCCCTATCTCGCCGGCGACGACGGCAGCACCGGCTTCCCATCCGTGCGGCGGCGCGGGCCGCTCGCGCTGATCAGCCTGTCCACGGCGGTGCCGACCCTGCCGCTGATGGCGACGGGCACGCTCGGACCCGATCAGCTCGCCGCCCTCGCAACTGTGCTCGAGCGGCTCGCGGCCGAGGACGTCTTTCGCGTGCTGCTGGTCCACCATCCCCTCAAGTCCGAAGCGCGGCAGAAGCGGATGACAGATTCGGCCGCACTGCTGGCGCTGCTCAAGCGCCACGGCGTCGAGCTGATCCTGCACGGGCACGACCACATTCATTCGACAATGTGGTTCGAAGGTCCCAACGGCAACATTCCCGCGCTCGGCGTGCCCTCCGCCTCCGCGCTCGCGCACGGCCACTACCCGGCGGCGGCGTATAACCTGTTCAGAATCGAGAAGGACAATGCCGGCTGGCGCTGTGAGCAGACGGTGCGGAGCCTCGGGACGGAATTTCAGATCGGGCAGATCAAGCATGTGAGGTTGATTTAGTTCGCCGTCATTCCCGGGCGCGCCGACAGGCGCGAGCCCGGAATCCATGCGTCGCCATGCGCTTCCGCCCGATGGATTCCGGGCTCATGCTTCGCGTGGAAGGACAGAGCAACTGGTCACCAGCTCCGCAGGGCCGCGAGCACGGCGAGGCCGAACAAGGCGGCGGCACCGAACACGAAGCCGAACACGAACGGCCACAGGCGCGAGCGGCGGGGCGGCGGCGCGACCTCGGGCTTCGGTTCGGGCGGAACCACCATGGCCTGCTCGCGCTCGACCATGCGGCGCGCGACATAATCGGTGATGGCCTCGACGAGGACGACGGTGTCATGCGATTCGGCGAGCACGATGCGGCCGAAGCGGGTGTCCTGGACGAAGCGGTACATCCGCTTGTCGCGCCCCATCACGATGTGGGCGACGACGTCGATCCAGAGTCTCGGCGTATCGCCCTGGCTGATGCCGCGGTCGAACAGGTCGATACTGTCGGGCACCTGCGCGAACAGGGGATCGAGCGCGTCGTTGAGGATCTCGAGCCGCGCCACCTCCGCGTCCCTGAGATCGACGACGACGCCGGTCCGGTCGGCGGCCTCGATCCGCGCGCGCAGCAGCGCGTCGCGCAGCCGCACCGGGCGCGGCTGGCCGGGATGGGTCCCGCTGGTTTCGGGCTCTGACATTGTCGGCCTCGTCCTCGACTTTTCTCCATTAACCTATCAGCAACCAAACCCTCCGCAAAGGGTCCGCAATTCCAGAGACTTACGGCACCCACAGACGATTGACCTGTGCCAAAAACAGACGGTCCCACCCAGGCAGAGCCTGGATGGGACCATCCGTCCTTGGACGTCTTCTTAATTCAGGTCGCCAATCGGGCCCTTCAGGCCGAGACGCGCGACGGCTCTTCCACGATGGAGAAGCGGACGCCGGCCTTGTGGCGGTTCTCTTCCGAGACAGTGCGCCAGGCGTCCTCGGCTTCCGTGCGGGTCTTGAACGGACCCTGCACCTGGGCCGAGCCTTCGACGAGCTTGTGGAAGTTCATCGAACCGAACTCGCCGCCGATCACCCAGAAATTGCTGCCTTTGGTCATTGTCAGTCTCCTCTTGGATAACGTGATGCGTTAGCCGAACTGGTTCATCGTGTTGTGCGCACCGCCCGCCTTCAGGGCAGCCTCGCCGGCGAAATATTCCTTGTGGTCGTCGCCGATGTCGGAGCCGGCCATGTTCTGGTGCTTGGCGCAGGCGATGCCCTGACGGATCTCCTGACGCTGGACGTTCTTGACGTAGCCGAGCATGCCCTGGTCGCCGAAATATTCCCTGGCGAGGTTGTCGGTGGACAGCGCAGCCGTGTGATAGGTCGGCAGCGTGATCAGGTGATGGAAGATGCCGGCACGCTTGGCCGAATCCGCCTGGAAGGTGCGGATACGCTCGTCGGCTTCCTGCGCCAGCGGCGTATCGTCGTATTCCGGCTTCATCAGCTCGGCGCGGTTGTACTTGCTGACGTCCTTGCCGGCTTCCTTCATCGCATCGTAGACCTGCCAACGGAAGTTGAGGGTCCAGTTGAACGACGGTGAGTTGTTGTAGGCCAGCTTCGCGTTCGGAATCACCTTGCGGATGCGGTCGACCATCTTGGCGATCTGCTCGATATGAGGCTTCTCGGTTTCGATCCAGAGCAGGTCGGCGCCGTTCTGCAGCGAGGTGATGCTGTCGAGCACGCAGCGGTCTTCGCCGGTGCCGGGACGGAACTGGTAGAGGTTCGAGGGCAGCCGCTTCGGACGCATCATCTTGCCGTTGCGGTTGATGATGACGTCGCCGTTGCGGGCGTTCTCCGCGGTGATTTCCTCGCAATCCAGGAAGCTGTTGTACTGGTCACCGATGTCACCGGGCTTGTGGCTGACCGCGATCTGCTGGGTCAGGCCGGCGCCGAGCGAGTCGGTGCGGGTCACGATGACGCCGTCTTCGACGCCGAGCTCGAGGAAGGCGTGGCGGCAGGCACGGATCTTCGCGATGAAGACCTCATGCGGCACGGTGACCTTGCCGTCCTGGTGACCGCACTGCTTCTCGTCCGAGACCTGGTTCTCGATTTGCAGCGCGCACGCACCCGCCTCGATCATCTTCTTGGCGAGCAGATAGGTCGCTTCCGCGTTGCCGAAGCCGGCGTCGATGTCGGCGATGACCGGGACGACATGGGTCTGGAAGTTGTCGATCTTCGCGATCAGCTCCTGCTCGCGGGTCTTGTCGCCTTCCTTGCGGGCCTTGTCGAGCAAACGGAAGATGTCGTTGAGCTCACGGGAATCCGCCTGGCGCAGGAAGGTATAGAGCTCCTCGATCAGCGCCGGCACCGAAGTCTTCTCGTGCATCGACTGGTCGGGCAGCGGCCCGAACTCGGAGCGCAGCGCCGCGATCATCCAGCCCGAGAGATACAGGTAGGTGCGATCGGTCTTGCCGCCAAAGTGCTTCTTGACCGAGATCAGCTTCTGCTGGGCGATGAAGCCGTGCCAGCAGCCCAGCGACTGCGTGTACTTGGTCGGGTCCTTGTCATAGGCCGCCATGTCGGCCCGCATCAGCGCCGCGGTGTAGCGGGCGACGTCGAGGCCGGTCCTGAAGCGGTTCTGCAGGCGCATGCGCGCGACGGCCTCGGCCGACACGCCGTTCCAGGTCGGCTGGGTCTCGAGGAGCGCCTGGGCCGCCTTGACCTCGTCCTGATACGACGACGGACCCTGGAGGGTGCTGATGCCGCGGGGCTGGTAGTTCATGTGATTGATCCTTTCGCGGACGACAAAGCAACAGGCTTGTCATCGACATTTTTGACAGTGCATTGCGAGATGCGTGTCGAGAGCTAAACGCGAGAAAGGGAAGTTCGTATAGTAGGCTTGTAATTGAATGGTGATGTCATGTAACATCAGAACATGTAATAGATGTTATTTTGTAAATCTTGTAACAATATAGGACAGCAAGACTGTCCTTGACGCTGCTGGAGACCCGACAATGGCCGCCGAGTCCGGGAAGAAACTGTTCGTCGGCCCGCGCTTCCGGAGGATCCGGCAGCAATTGGGGCTGTCGCAGACCCAGATGGCCGAGGGGCTCGGAATCTCGCCGAGCTACGTCAATTTGATCGAGCGCAACCAGCGCCCGGTGACCGCGCAGATCCTGCTGCGGCTGGCCGAGACCTACGACCTCGACCTGCGTGACCTCGCCACAGCCGACGAGGACCGTTTCTTCGCGGAACTGAACGAGATCTTCTCCGATCCGCTGTTCCGCCAGATCGATGTGCCCAAGCAGGAGTTGCGCGACCTCGCCGAGCTTTGCCCGGGCGTGACCCACGCGCTGCAGCGGCTCTACGCGGCCTATACCGAGGCGCGCCAGGGCGAGACGCTGGCCGCGGCACAGATGGCCGACCGCGATGTCGGCACGCGCTATGAGGCCAATCCGGTCGAGCGCGTGCGCGAGCTGATCGAGGCCAACCGCAACTATTTTCCGGAGCTCGAACAGGCTGCCGAAACCTTGCGCGACGAACTGAACGCGCCGGCCGAAGGACTCTATGCCGCGCTCGCCGCCCGGCTGCGCGAAAAGCATTCGATCCAGACCCGCGTCATGCCCGTCGACGTGATGCGCGAGACGCTGCGGCGTTTCGACCGTCACCGCCGCCAGTTGCTGATATCCGAGCTGGTCGACTCGCCCGGCCGCGCCTTCCAGCTCGCCTTCCAGCTCGGCCTCGGCGAATGCGCGCAACATCTGGAGACTATCATCGGCCGCGCCGGCCCGCTCGACGACGCACCGCGGCGACTGTTCCGCATTACGCTCGCCAACTATTTTGCGGCGGCCGTGATGATGCCCTATCCGGCGTTCCTGGCCGCGGCCGAGGCCTTGAGCTACGATATCCATTTGCTGGCGCAGCGCTTCAATTCCGGCTTCGAGCAGGTCTGCCATCGCCTCACCACGCTGCAGCGGCCGAATGCGCGCGGAATTCCGTTCTTCCTGCTGCGCGTCGACAATGCCGGCAACGTCTCGAAGCGGTTTTCCTCGGGCACGTTCCCGTTCTCGAAATTCGGCGGCACCTGCCCGCTTTGGAACGTGCACTCGACCTTCGACACGCCGGATCGCCTGCTCAAGCAGGTCATCGAGCTGTCCGACGGCACGCGCTATTTCTCGATCGCGCAGATGGTGCGCCGTCCGGTGGCACCGCATCCGCTGCCGCAGCCGCGCTTCGCCATCGGCCTGGGCTGCGAGATCCGCCACGCCTCACGCCTCGTCTACGCCGCCGGCATGGACCTCGAGAAGACCGAGGGCACTCCGATCGGCGTCAACTGCCGCCTCTGCGAGCGCGAAAACTGCGCCCAGCGCGCCGAGCCGCCGATCACGCGCACGCTGATCCTGGACGAGACGACGCGAAGGGTATCGAGCTTCGCCTTCTCGAATGCGCGGGAGTTGTGAGGACGGCAAAATCGTTTGCCAGCACGCTTGCGATGCGGAGAGCATGAGTGATGGCCATCACAGTTATTCCCTGTCGCTTGATGCATGGTTGCGTCAAGGCCGGCTGCATCGGGCAGCCGCAAGGGAATACGGACATGAAGACCGGCACACTTTCGATCTACTCCGCTCTCATCGCCATCGCGGCGCTCGGCGGCTCGGCCCAGCTCACACCCGCCGCTGCCGGGAGTCTCGATTGGCTCGGCAACGACAACTACGTGCGCTGTCTGAAATATGTCAGTGCGCTCTCCCGTGGCGACGCCGCTGCCTATGATCGCGGGCGCAGGACCTGCAATCGCCAATATTATCCCGGCCGTCCGGGCTATGACTACTGAGCAGACTTTTGCAGATGAGGCTGCGCCACGCGCGGCCTCATCGCCCAGCGCTGGTTAACGCCTTCCTAATCCGCCTTTGCGATCTGCAACCAACGATTAAGCACGCCTCAACATCGGTGCCATAGTCTCGCCCCACTCACTTTTCGCAAACAACGGTGGCCTATCCTGCCGAGCGAAGTGACATCAGGGGGTTCATCATGCGCATTGCGTTGCTGCTGACCGCAACCATTGTCGGCGCGCTCTTCGCCAATCCATCCCGAGCCGGATCGCTCGATGCCGACCCAGCGCAGCCGCTGCCGCCGGGCTTCCAGAGCTATCGCGGCTACATGTTCGACCTCACGGAGAACTCCGACCGCAAGGATGTCGACAAGCTCACCGCCAATCTGAAGAGCCAGATCGACTCGGTCGAGGCGGCCGGCCTGTCGCCGCGCGTGCTGCGCTTCTTCCGCACCGTGCCGATCATCGCCAGCGAGCTCGCCTGCCTCGACGAAGGCGCCGCCACCGCCTGCTACGGCCGTGTCGCCCCCAACGTCGAACGCCGCGTGCCGCGGACGCTGACGGTCTGGGACCACGACAAGCAGCGCTGGACCAATCCGAACGCCGTCGACCTCGCGGTCGATTCGGGCCTCGGCGTGATCATGCTGCGGCCGGACATGATGCGGTACGAAAAGGAGGCCGTGCTGCTGCATGAACTCCTGCACGCCTATCACGCGCGGCTGTTGCCGGACGGCTACGCCAACAAGGGCGTGATCGCCTATTTCGCCCTCGCTAAATCCAAGGATCTGCTGCCCAAGGAGTCCTATGCGTTGAAGAATCCCATGGAATTCTTTGCCGTGACCGCCAGCATCTTCCTGGCCGGAAAGAGCGAATTCCACGATCCGAAATCCCGCGAGACGCTCAAGGAGAAGATGCCGGACTATTACAAATATCTGGTCGGCGTGTTCGGTTTCGACCCGGAGCCGGCGGCGGCAAATGGCCCGGTCGCCTCGCTGAAGTGAGGCGCCCCACGGAGACATCAGAAAAGCCGCGCAACTAGCGCGGCTTTTTTGTTTTTTGCAGACCGGAAGCTGCGGATGACGTCTCGGCGGGAATTGCCAAGGCGGGGCCCGATCTGCATAGTCCCGCCCGCATCGATACCGTTTTTCGAAGAGGATAGAACAACATGGCGGACGCCGACCTGGATGTCGTGATCCGGCAACTGGCCAGACAGCTGCATACGGGCCTGATGACCCGCGCCAAGGAGCGGCGGGATCGCTTCAACGGCCTTGCGGCCAAGGCCAAGGGCAAGGAGACCGCCGAGCGCTTCAAGATGATGGCCAAAGCCACCATGGAGCAGGCCACCGCCGCCGCCAAGCGCCTGCAGATGTCCGCCGACAACGTCGCCGACAGCTACGCGCGATCGATGCGGCTTGCCGCCAGTACGCCGATTGCAGTGAAGGCGGAGAAGAAGGCTAAGGACAAGCCGGCGAAGAAGGCGAAGAAGGCCAACGCGAAGAAGGCGAAATAGTCGCCGCCGGCGCCCTTCACCTTTCCCGGTAAGAACGGCGAGAGGAAAGGCCCCTTCTCATTGTCTCGGCGCGGCGATTTGGGTCGGCTCGACATTCGAAAGCTCGGCGAGCCTGGCACGTGCGACCTCGTGCGAGCGACCGTCCTTGCCCGCCGGCAGCGCCAGCGCCGCCTCGAAATCGGCGCGGGCGTCGTCGGCCTGGCCACGAGCGAGGAACGCAAGGCCACGGTCGAGGCGGGCGGGCGCATCCGAGGGGTCGAGGCGGACCGCCGTGTTGTAGCTCAGGATGGCGCGATCGAGATCCCCGGTGGCGGCAAGCGCGAGACCGCGCTGGTGATAGGGCGCTGCAAGCTTGGGATCATGCGCGATCGCCTCGTCATAGTCGGCGATGGCGAGCTCCAGATCGCCGTTCTGACGGCGCGCCAGCGCACGGTCGCGATAGAGCGAGGCGCGGTTCGGATTGAGGTGGATCGCCTCGTCGAAATCGGCAATCGCCCGCCTGAAGTCGCCATGGCGCAGCGCGATCCGCCCGCGTCCCTCATAGGCAAACGCGATCAGCGCGCCGCGCAGCGGCGAGAAGCCGATCACGGCCGAGCAAATGTCGGGATCGTCCTCGTCGCCGCAATTGACGACCGTGTGCATGGACAGGCCGACAAGCACGCACAGGACGATCAGGAAAGGTACGGCAGCTCTGGTCATCTTCGACGGTGGCCGGCAGCGAGCCGGTCACGCATCCCCTTTCGAAGGAAGTGTCTCGCCCGGGTGTTAACACCGGCTCCGACGATCCTGTGTGCGCCAGGTCACAAAGCCGCCCGCAAAAGTGCCGCATGTTCCGGTTCAGCCCCAGGGCCCACGCGAGGACGACCGTCCCCAGGGGCTGCGCGGCGGATAATTCTCGTTGGCGCCGAGCGACGGCGCCGCCCGCGCGCCGAGTTCGGCCGCGAGTTGCTGAAGCGCGGCGATGCGGTTCTGCGTCGAGGGATGGGTGGCGAACAGATTGTCGACGCCATGGCCCGACAGCGGATTGATGATGAACATGTGCGCAGTCGCAGGGTTTCGCTCCGCCTCGTAGTTCGGCACCTGATGCGCGGCCCCCTCGATCTTGACCAGCGCAGAGGCCAGCCACATCGGTTGTCCCGCGATGCGTGCGCCGAGATCGTCGGCGGCATATTCGCGGGTGCGGCTGATCGCCATCTGCACCAGCATGGCGCCAATCGGCGCGAGGATCATCATCAGGATCGAGCCGACGATGCCCGGGCCGTTGTTGTTGTCGCGGTGACCGAAGAACATGCCGAACTGCGCCAGCATCGAGATCGCGCCGGCGATGGTCGCAGTGATCGTCATCAGCAGCGTGTCGTGATTCTTGATATGGGCGAGCTCGTGCGCGATCACGCCGGCGAGCTCCTCGCGGCTGAGCTGGCGCATCAGGCCGGTGGTGACGGCCACCGCGGCATTTTGCGGGTTTCGTCCGGTCGCGAACGCGTTCGGCTGTGCCTCGTCCATCAGGAACACACGCGGCATCGGCAAGCCTGCCCGGCCCGCAAGTTCCGCGACCAGCCCGACCAGCTCCGGCGCAGTCGAACGATCGACCTCATGGGCGCCGTACATCGAGAGCACCATGCGATCGGAGTTCCAGTAGGTGAAGAGATTGGTCGCCGCGGCAATGACGAGTGCGATCATGGCACCGGAGGCGCCGCCGATCAGATAGCCGACGCCCATGAACAGGGCGGTGAGGCCTGCGAGAAGCATTGCGGTACGAAGGTAGTTCATGGCGACATCCCGTTGCTGACGCATAAGCCAGTGCAGCCGATCCCAGCTGCCAATTTGAGCCAAGGATTCAGAACGAGCTTGAGTTATGAAGTTGGCCCCCCGCTGCAAGGGCTGCGACTGCGTCGCGGCGACGCATAATTAAACCTTGACGCGTATTCATATAAAACTACACGCAAGAGTCCAGCACATTGGAAAGCGTACGCCGGACTAAGTCCGCAGACGCAGGCACGGGAGCGCGGCTCGCGCATTGGTCCGTTCCATGACCTCCCCTCAGCCAGGTGACTGCCATGATGGACCGGTCGCAGGCCGCTCCCGTTCACGATGCATCCGAAGCGGCCGGTTCCGCAGACGCGAAGGGCCTGCAGCAAGCGCTGCAAGAGGAGCTGCTTGCCGATGAGAAGCACCCACGGCAGCCTGCCGCCCGGGTCGAACCTACGGGTCCTCCGCAAGGCCGGATCCTCTTGCAGCGGAGCTTGAAGATCGCGGCGGGGCTCGCCGTCATCGCCATATTCGGCTGGCTGCCGCTGCGCGCGATGTGGCAGAATTCCAGCGTCGAGGCCGTGCTGAACTCCCGCCTCGTCACCCTGCGTGCGCCGATCGGCGGACGCGTTGCCGCAGCCCCCGCTGCGATGAAGGACCAGGCACATCTTGACGCCGGCATGGTTGTGCTGCGTGTCGTGAATTCGCGCGGCGATCGCACGCGACTCGACGATCTTCGACGGCAGAAATCGCGACTGGAGAACGAGCGGCCGAGCCTCGCAACCAAGCTCGAGACCGCCCCGGGCCGCCCAGCAGGACCTCGCCCGGCAGGCCGCATTGTTCAAGGACGGACGCGTCCTTCAGCTCGAAGCGCGCATCGCCGAAATCCAGACCTCGATCGAGGCCGCCGCCGCGCGGCGAGAGGAAGCAAACGCCGCGGTCGATCGGGCGTCGTCACTCGCGAAATCCGGCAACGTATCCACGGTCGAGTTGTCGCGGCTGACCCGCGAGCTGTCGGTCGCGCAGCAGACCGAGCTCGGCACGCGCAAGCGGCTGGACGCCGCACAGGTCGAGCTGCGTGCGGCAAGGAGCGGCTCGTTCCTCGGCGACAGCTACAACGACCGCCCGAGCTCCGTCCAGCGCGAGGAGGAGATGCGCCTGCGCGCCAAGGACCTGGAGGCCGATCTGGTGCACACCGACACCGAGATCGCCTGGCTCGGCAACGAGATCATCGTCGAAGAGATCCGCTTCGCCGACATTTCCGAGGCCAGCATCAGAACCCCGGTCACCGGCCGGGTCTGGGAAATGATGACCTCGCCGGGCGAAGACGTGCAGATCGGCCAGCCCCTGCTCAAGGTGCTGGACTGCAGCGGTGCCGTGATCACGGCCAATGTCACCGAGAGCGTATACAACCGGCTGCAGCTTGGCGATCGCACCACTTTCGAGCCGAACGACGGCGGGGTCCCGATCGCCGGCACCGTCGTCAACCTGACCGGGGCCGCGGGCGCCCCGGCCAATCTCGCCATCAATCCTGACGCGCTAGGCAAGGAGCCCTACCGCGTGACGGTGGCGCCTGCCGACGCCGCCGCGCACGACTGCACGGTGGGACGGACCGGCCGCGTGATCTTCTCCCGGCGCGAGGCGGCGCCATGATGGCGGCGCTGGCGCCCGGCTTTCTTGCGCTCGGTGCATTCATGGCGGTGGTGCCGCTTCTCAGGCGCGAGAACACGCCGGCGCGTTCGCTGCTGACCGGCGTGTCGTTCGTCCTGTTGCTGCGCTACTTCCATTGGCGCGTCACCGAGACCGTACCGCCGCCCGGACTGACCGCGGACTTCCTGATCGGCCTTCCCTTCATGCTGGCGGAATCCGCGTCTCTGATCGCAGTCGCGCTGTCGATGCTCTTCCTCAGCCGAACCATCGACCGTTCGGGCGCGGCGAAGGTCGACAACCGCGCCAGGGATCCCGCAGCTCCGTTGATCGACATGTTCATCTGCACTTACAACGAGGACAAATCGATCCTGGAGCGGACGATCATCGGCGCGACCGGGATGGAGTACGGCAACTACCGCGTCTGGGTGCTCGACGACGGACGTCGCCTGTGGTTGCGGCGCCTCGCGCAGGAGCTCGGCTGCCGCTATCTCGCGCGCACCGACAACCGGCATGCCAAGGCGGGTAACATCAACCATGCGCTCAGGCATGTCAGCGAACTGCCGCAGCCGCCGGACTTCATCGCAATTCTCGACGCCGATTTCGTGCCGCGGCCCGACTTCCTCAGTCGGACCATCAGCCTGATGGACGACGCCGGCATTGGAGTCGTGCAGACGCCCCAGCATTTCATCAACCCCGATCCGATCCAAAGCAATCTGGGCGCCACCGACGTCTGGCCTGACGAGCAGCGCTTCTTTTTCGACATCCTGATGCCGGCAAAGGACGCCTGGGGCGTCGCCTTCTGCTGCGGCACATCGTCCCTCATCCGTTACGGCGCCTTGATGCAGATCGGCGGCTTTCCGACTGACTCGGTGACCGAGGATTATCTCGTCACGCTGCGGCTGAAAGAGCTCGGCTTCAACACCATCTATCTCAACGAGCGACTGACCATCGGCCTCGCGCCGGAGGGGCTCAAGGAATACATCACCCAGCGCGGGCGCTGGTGCCTCGGCTTCATGCAAATCGTGCGCGGCCGTAGCGGACCGCTGTCGCGTCATTCGAAACTCCCGTTCATCGACCGGCTGTCGCTGGTCGATGCCTTTATGAGCTGGACGGCCGTCTACGGGACCAAGATGTTCGGGCTGGTGGTGCCCTGGCTGTTCCTGCTTTTCGGTATCAAGGCGGTGCAGGCCGACCTCTCCGAGCTGTTGCGGTACTTCCTGCCGTTCTACGTCTGGCATGGGCTCACCATGGCCTGGCTGTCGCGCGGCCGTTCGCTTGCGATGATGACGGATGTCTCGCAGCTCGTTGCAGCGCCCGCGGTGCTCAAGGCGGTCGCGACCGGCCTGTTGAAGCCGAAAGGACACAAGTTCAAGGTCACGGCCAAGGGCGGCGAGCGCGGCCGGAAATTCGTGGAGTGGCCGCTGCTCCGGCTATATGGAGGGGCTCTCATCATCACGCTCGCGGCCATCGCCTATGCCTTCATCCTGCATCTGCGCGGCGAAAGCATCGCCTATGGCGGGCTGGCGCTGGCATGGAGCCTCTACAACGCCCTTATCCTCACTGTCGTCTGCTTCGTCTGCATCGAGCAGCCGCGCAAACGCAAGGCGGAGCGCTTCAACCGCAACGAGCCGATTCTAGTGCATCAGGGCGGCAAATCGTACCTGGCCCGGCTCGGCGATATATCCATCAGCGGCGCCCGCCTTATCGACCCCGATCCACCCGCGATCGGCAGCAAGCTTGAATGCCAAATCTATGGCCGTTCGATCGCCAGCGTCGTGGTGCGACGGACGAGGAATGGATTTGCAGTGCGCTTTGAAGAAAGCATGGATATCCGCGTCCATGCGATCAGGGCCTTTTACGCCGGTGAATATGTGCGCGCCTACCGGGGGATCAGGGCCATCCCCGTCGGCAAGGCGCTGCTGTTGCGGCTGTTCGGCTAGACGAAGGCCGGGGAAAGGCATCCCTCTCCCGAGATACCTCGGAACGACGCTCAGCCCTGACGCTGGACCATGCGTCGGAGTAGATATGCCACCTCTTTATCGACGGCGGTTGGCGCATTACCATACGAATCGCCAATGGCCCCGAACCGGTGAGCTGGATGTCCAAGACCCGATGCGCGATCGCTGCGCTTACGATAATTTTCTTGTCGTTCTCCGCAGCATCGGCGCAGCAACTCGTTCCCCCTCCCGGCCGGCCCACGGTCCCCGCTGCTCCCAAGGCGGCCGCACCCTCGCCGCGCGCGGCGTCGTGCCACAATGGCGCGAGCTTCGATCGCTTCCTGGCCGATGTGAAGCAACAGGCCGTGACCGCCGGCGTGTCGCAGCGGACGATTGCGGAGGCTTCGCCCTATCTCGTCTACGACCAGGGCATCGTCAACCGCGACCGCGGCCAGCGCGTGTTCGGCCAGCTCTTCACCGAATTCGCCGGCCGCATGGCCGCGCCCTATCGCATGCAGAACGGCCAGCAGCACATCAAGAAATACGCTGCCGCATTCGCGCGCGCCGAGAAGGAATATGGCGTGCCGCCGGCGGTGATCGCCGCGTTCTGGGGGCTGGAGAGCGACTTCGGCGCCAACATGGGCAATCTGCCGACACTGAAATCGCTAGTGTCGCTCGCCTATGACTGCCGGCGCTCAGAGATGTTCGTGGGCGAGACCATCGCCGCGCTGAAGATCATCGACCGCGGCGATCTACATCCCGACGAGATGATCGGCTCCTGGGCCGGCGAGCTCGGCCAGACCCAGTTCCTGCCCGTGCATTACGTCAACTACGCCGTCGACTATGACGGTGACGGACGGCGCGACCTGTTGCGCTCGCCAGCCGACGTGATCGGCTCGACCGCGAACTACATCGCCAACGGCTTGAAGTGGCGGCGTGGCGAGCCGTGGCTGGAAGAGGTCAAGGTGCCGCAAAACCTGCCGTGGGATAAGACCGATCTTACGGTGCGAGAGCCACGCTCGACATGGGCGCAGTTAGGGGTGACCTATCCCGACGGCCGTCCCTTGCCGAACGACAATCTCGCGGCCTCCGTGCTGCTGCCGATGGGGCGCTTTGGCCCGGCCTTCATGGCCTATGCGAATTTCGCCGCCTACACCGAGTGGAACAACTCGCTGATCTATTCGACCACGGCGGGCTATCTCGCCTCGCGCATTGCGGGCGCCGCCCCCATGCGCAAGCCCGCCCAACCGGTGTCGCAACTGCCGTTCCACGAGCTCAAGGAGTTGCAGCAGCTGCTGGTGCGCGCCGGCTTCAATGTCGGCAAGGTCGACGGCGTGCTGGGCCAGCAGAGCCGCGCGGCCATCAAGGCGATCCAGATCAAGCATGGCTTGCCGGCCGATTCCTGGCCGACCGCCGAGCTGCTCGCCCGCATGCGCGGCGGCACGGCGCAGGCGCAGCCGGCGGGGACGGTGAGGTAGAATTTTCGCACTGCACAGTCAGATCCGGCGATTGTATTTTTCCATGAGGCTCCCATGTGAGTGGCTCAGGTTTTCTCCTGAGATTTCCCACACGAGAGCGAGCATCACATGTCCTTCTACGACGCCGTCGTCCCCGCCTATTTGCAGATGCTGAACAGCCTGACCGGCCTGCTCACCAAAGCCGAGGCGCATTGCGCGGCCAAGAAGATCGACCCCAGCGTCCTGCTCGGCTCCCGTCTGTTTCCGGACATGCTGCCGCTGTCGAGGCAGATCCAGCTGGTCAGCGATTTCGCCGCCAAGGGCTGCGCACGGCTGACCCACAGCGAAGTGCCCTCGACGCCCGACACCGAGACCAGCTTTGCGGAATTGAAGCAGCGGCTGGCGAAGACCATCGACTATGTGAAGTCCTTCAAGTCCGAGCAGTTCGAGGGCGCCGAGACCAAGGACGTCACCTTTCCGGCCGGCCCCGACAAATCCATCACCATGAAGGGGCAGCAATTCCTGAGCGCTTTCTCGCTGCCGAATTTCTATTTTCATGCCACGACCGCCCACGGCATTTTGCGCCACAACGGCGTCGAGATCGGCAAGCGAGATTTCATGGGCACGAACTGATTTGCAGGGCCGCGGTAGTCGCAATCCACTGTCGTGACCAAAATCGCACATGAATTATGCTACGCGGGCCCCGCCGCGTAGCTCGCCTGCACTTTCCGTATGGCTCGTCTCTTGCGCCGATTGACGCAATGCACAAGTGTTCCGGACCTCTCACCGCCTGGAAGCACCCCAATGAGCCGCCCGACCAAATTGTTTGAGACCTACAAGCTCGGCCCGATCACGCTGGCCAACCGACTGGTGATGGCGCCGCTGACGCGCAACCGCGCCGCGCCGGGCACATTCGTGCCGAGCCCGCTGGCCGCCGACTATTACGCCCAGCGCGCCTCTGCGGGCCTCCTGATCACCGAAGCGAGCCAGGTCTCGCAGCAGGGCCAGGGCTACCAGGACACCCCCGGTATCTACACCAAGGACCAGGTCGCCGGCTGGCGCAAGGTCACCGACCGCGTCCATGAGCGCGGCGGCAAGATCTACATCCAGCTCTGGCATGTCGGCCGCATCTCGCATGTCGATCTGCAGGCGGGTGGTGCAGCCCCGGTCGCGCCGAGCGCGATCCGCGCCAAGGGCAAGACGTTCGTGAACGGCGGCTTCGCCGACGTCTCCGAGCCCCGCGCGCTCGAGCTCTCCGAGATTCCCGGGATCATCGACGATTTCAAGCGCGCCACGAAGAACGCGCTGGAGGCCGGCTTCGACGGCGTCGAGATCCACGGCGCCAACGGCTATCTGCTCGAGCAGTTCGCCAAGGATGGCACCAACAAGCGCACCGACGCCTATGGCGGCTCGATCGAGAACCGCGCCAAGCTGATGCTGGAGGTCTCCAAGGCCGTCGTGGCCGAGGCCGGCGCCGACCGCACCGGTATCCGCATCTCGCCGGTGACGCCGGCCAACGACATCTCGGATTCCAACCCGCAGGCGCTGTACGACCACATCGTCGATGGCCTGGCCGCGCTCAAGCTGGTCTATCTCCACGTCGTCGAGGGCGCCACGGGCGGGCCGCGCGACATCGCGCCGTTCGACTATGCGAGCTTGCGCAAGCGCTTCGCCGGCGCCTACATCGCCAACAACGGCTATGATTTCGACCTCGCCACCAAGGTGCTGGACGCCAACGCGGCCGACCTCATCGCCTTCGGCAAGCCGTTCATCTCGAACCCCGATCTGGTCGAGCGGCTGAAGGCAGGTGCGCCGCTGAACGATTGGGACAAGAACACCTTCTACGGTGGCGGCGCCAAGGGGTACACGGATTACCCGACGCTGGCAGCCGAACCGGCGGAGTAATGTCTTCGCCTCTCCCCGCTTGCGGGGAGAGGCGAAAACAGAAAAAAGGCCGGGATCGCTCCCGGCCTTTCGCATTTGATGACGTTACGCGCCGCCTACTTCGCTTCCGCCCGCTTCGGGGGCTGGGCCGGCCACGACTTGATCAGGGTGTCGTAGTCGACCGTCTCGCCCTTCGGCTTCTCGTTGGCGAGCTTGCGCTGTGGGGCGATGGTGCCGTCCTTCTGGGCCTTGGCGTACCAGTATTCGGCCGACTCCTTCTTGTGCAGCTTCGGACCGCAGGCCCCCTGCACGCCGGACTTCTCCAGGCGCTCCATCACGGAGTCCTGAGCGGCTGCGAGCGAGTCCATCGCGGCCTGCGGCGTCTTCGCACCGGACGACGCATCGCCGATATTCTGCCACCACAACTGCGCAAGCTTCGGATAGTCGGGCACGTTGTTGCCCGTCGGTGTCCACTGCACGCGCGCGGGCGAGCGGTAGAACTCGATCAGGCCGCCGAGCTTCGGCGCACGCTCAGTGAACGACTTGTCCCAGATGTCGGATTCACGAATGAACGTGAGGCCGACATGGCTCTTCTTCAAGCTGACCGTCTTGGAGACGATGAACTGGAGATAGAGCCAGGCTGCCTTGCGGCGATCCGCCGGGGTCGACTTCAGCAGCGTCACGGAGCCGGCATCCTGGTAGCCGAGCTTCATGCCTTCCTTCCAGTACGCGCCGTGCGGCGACGGAGCCATACGCCATTTCGGCGTACCGTCCGCGTTCATCACGGCGATGCCCGGCTTCACCATGTCGGCGGTGAAAGCGGTGTACCAGAACATCTGCTGGGCGATGTTGCCCTGCGCCGGCACCGGACCGGACTCGGAGAAGGTCATGCCCTGCGCTTGCGGCGGGGCATACTTCTTCATCCACTCCAGGTACTTCGTGATCGAGTAGACCGCGGCCGGGCCGTTGGTGTCGCCACCACGCTCGACCGAGGAGCCTACCGGACGGCAGCCCTCCATGCGGATGCCCCATTCGTCGACCGGCAGACCGTTCGGAATGCCCTTGTCGCCGTTACCCGCCATCGACAGCCAGGCGTCGGTGAACCGCCAGCCGAGCGAGGGGTCCTTCTTGCCATAATCCATATGGCCATAGACCTTGACGCCGTTGATCTCCTTGATGTCGTTGGTGAAGAACTCGGCGATGTCCTCATAGGCCGACCAGTTCACGGGCACGCCGAGCTCGTAGCCATACTTGGCCTTGAACTTGGCCTTGTAGTCGGGGTTGGTGAACCAGTCGTAGCGGAACCAATAGAGGTTGGCGAACTGCTGGTCGGGCAGCTGATAGAGCTTGCCGTCCGGCGCTGTGCCGAAAGACTTGCCGATGAAGTCGTTGACGTCGAGCATGGGGTCGGTGACGTCCTTGCCCTCGCCGGTCATGTAGTCCGACAGCGCGATGGTCTGACCGTAGCGGAAGTGCGTGCCGATCAGGTCGCTATCGTTGATCCAGCCGTCGTAGACGTTCTTGCCGGACTGCATCTGGGTCTGCAGCTTCTCGACGACGTCACCTTCCTGGATGATGTCGTGCTTGAGCTTGATGCCGGTGAGCTCGGAGAACGCCTTGGCCAGCGTCTGCGATTCGTATTCGTGGGTGGTGATGGTCTCGGAGACGACGTTGATCTCCATGCCCTTGAACGGTTCGGCCGCCTTCGCGAACCACTCCAGCTCCTTCTTCTGGTCTTCCTTCGACAGCGTCGAGGGTTGGAATTCAGCAATCCACTTCTGGATCACGGCGTCGTCGGCGGCGCGGACCGGCGCCGAGACGGCGAACGACACCGCAATAAGCGCGGCGGCGCTGGACATGGTCAGCAAGCTATTCTTGGTCAATGGACGTTCCCTTCTCCTAAACTGTCGCATGTTGTTCCTCCGTTGCAGCGACAAACTTTTATACAGGCCCGGGTTGGTCCCGGATCTGGCCGTCCCTTCGCGAGCGTCAGACCGTGCGAAAAATGAGCACGGCCGTGGCCAGCGAAATTCCTGATGCGAGCCACAGGCTCGATATTTCGAGACCGTCTTCGCCGATCGGCAGCGTGGCGATCGCATCGGTACCGAAGAAGGCGATCCACATGAGGTGGATGACGGCGGCCGTGATCAGCGAGATGAACAGGCGGTCGCCGCGCGTGGTCGGGATGCGCAACACGCCGACGCGCTCGGCCTCGGGATAGATCGCGGCCAGGTACGTCATCACGGCAAGCGTGCCGGCAAGCGCGACGAAGAAGATCGCCGTCGGCAGCGTCCAGGCCATCCATGCGATGGATTCCATCAGAGCCTCCCTAGACCCGACCGAGCGCGAAACCGCTCGCGATGTAATTGCGGACGAACCAGATCACGAGCGCGCCCGGAATGATGGTGAGCACACCGGCGGCAGCCAGCAGGCCCCAATCCATGCCGGCCGCCGACACCGTGCGCGTCATGATCGCGGCGATCGGCTTGGCCGACACCGAGGTCAGCGTGCGCGCGAGCAGCAGCTCGACCCACGAGAACATGAAGCAGAAGAAGGCGGCGACGCCGATGCCGCTCGCGATCAGCGGCACCAGGATCTTGATGAAGAAGCGCGGGAAGGAATAGCCGTCGAGGAAGGCGGTCTCGTCGATTTCGCGCGGCACACCGGAGACGAAGCCTTCGAGGATCCAGACCGCCAAGGGCACGTTGAAGATGCAATGCGCGAGCGCCACCGCCCAGGGCGTATCGAACAGCCCGATCGCCGAATAGAGGTTGAAGAACGGCAGCGCGTAGACCGCCGCCGGTGCCATGCGGTTCGACAGCAGCCAGAAGAATAGGTGCTTGTCGCCGAGGAAGCGGTAGCGCGAGAAGGCGTAAGCCGCCGGCAGCGCCACCGAGATCGAGATGATGGTGTTGAGGACGACGTATTCCAGCGAGTTGATGTAGCCGGAATACCAGCTCTCATCGGTGAAGATACGCCTGTAGTGCTGCAGTGTCGGGGTATGCGGCCACAAGGTCATCGTCGAGACGATCTCGGCGTTGGTCTTGAAGCTCATGTTGACGAGCCAGTAGATCGGCAACAGCAGGAAGATCAGGAACAGCGCCATGATGATGCGGCGGCCGGGGATCGAATGCATCACGCGGCTCCTTCCTGCGGCTTCCGGTCAGAGCCGGCATTGGTCATGACGGTATAGAAGATCCAGCAGACGATCAGGATGATCAGGTTATAGACCAGCGAGAGCGCAGCCGCCTTGCCGAGGTCGAATTGCCCGAGTGCGATCTTGACCAGCTCGATCGACACGAAGGTGGTGGAATTGCCGGGGCCGCCGCCGGTGACGACGAACGGCTCGGTGTAGATCATGAACGAGTCCATAAAGCGCAGCAGCACCGCGATCAGCAACACGCGATTCATCTTCGGCAGCTGAATCGCCTTGAACACGGCCCAGCGCGAGGCGCCATCGATTTGCGCCGCCTGATAATAGGCCTCGGGGATCGACTTCAGGCCGGCATAGCAGAGCAGCGCGACGAGGCTGGTCCAGTGCCAGACGTCCATCACGATGACGGTAATCCAGGCATCGATCTCATTGGAGACGTAATTGTAGTCGAGCCCGATGTGGTTGAGGACATAGCCCATCAGGCCGATGTCGGGACGGCCAAAGATTTGCCAGATGGTGCCGACCACGTTCCACGGAATCAGCAGCGGCAGCGCGAGGATGACGAGGCAGGCCGCCACGGTCCAGCCCTGGCGCGGCATCGACAGGGCGATGACGATGCCGAGCGGGACTTCGATGGCGAGGATCACCAGCGAGAAGAACAGATTGCGGCCGAGGGAAGCCAGGAAGCGGCCACCGAGATCGGTCGAGGGATCGAGCAATTCCTTGAACCAGCCGACACCGTTCCAGAAGAACTGGTTGTTGCCGAAAGTGTCTTGCATCGAATAGTTCACCACCGTCATCAGCGGCAGCACCGCCGAGAACGCGACGACCAGGAACACCGGCAGCACCAGGAACCAGGCTTTTTGGTTGACGGTCTTGTCCATCAGGCGGCTCCCTCCACCAGAAGGCTGTCGGCATAAACGTGGATATGCGACGGATCGAATTTCAATCCGGCGTTGCCGTCCGATGACGTGAAGCCAGCAGGCGCGCGCGCCGCGAGTTTTGCATCACCGACGCGGACGCGCGCGAAGCGGATGCGGCCGAGATCGTCGATGCGGTCGATCTTCGTGGTAAGCAGGCCGGGCGCCGGCGCGACCACATCGATGAATTCCGGACGCACGCCGATTTCGATCTTGGCGCCCGCAGGCAGGTTGTCATAGCTGCGGCCCAGCGCAATGACATGGCCGCCGACCTTGGCTTCGCGCCCCCTCACCTCGGCCGGAATGATGTTCATGCCGGGCGAGCCGATGAAATAGCCGACGAAGGTATGCGCCGGCTTGTCGAACAGTTCGGCCGGGGTGCCGCTCTGCACCACGCGGCCGTCATGCATGACGACGACGGTGTCGGCGAAGGTCAGCGCTTCGGTCTGGTCGTGGGTGACGTAGATCATCGTCAAGTCGAGCTCGCGATGCAGGGCCTTCAGCTTGGAGCGGAGCTGCCATTTCAGCTCGGGATCGATCACGGTCAGCGGCTCGTCGAACAGCACGGCGGCGACGTCGGAGCGGACGAGACCACGGCCGAGCGAGATCTTCTGCTTGGCGTCCGCCGTGAGCCGCGTCGCCTTGCGGTTCAGATAGGGTTCGAGGTCGAGCAGGCGGCCGATCTCGGCGACGCGCTTGTCGATATCGGCCTTCGGCACGCCACGGTTCTTCAGCGGAAACGCCAGGTTCTGCCCCACCGTCATGGTGTCGTAGATCACCGGAAACTGGAACACCTGGGCGATGTTGCGCTTCTGGGTTGACAGCGGTGTGATGTCCTCGCCGTCGAACAGGATTTTCCCCCGCGACGGCGTGATGATGCCGGAGATAACGTTGAGCAGCGTGGTCTTGCCGCAGCCGGACGGCCCCAGCAGCGCATAGGCGCCGCCCTGGCGCCAGGTCATGGTCACCGGCTTCAGCGCAAAGCTGTCCGGGGCTGCGTCATTGCCGCCGTAGGAATGGGCGAGATCGACGAGGTCAATGCAGGCCATGGCGCATCTCCCTCACGAGCTTTTTTTGGTTGACGCGTTTTCTTCACGCGAACCGCTACGCACTTCGCTTGAAAACGCTATGCTTGGAGCCGCGACCAGACGGTCGGCGGCATCGAAGACGAAAACGTCGTTGGGATCGAGCACGGCATCGAGCGTCTGCCCGGGCTCGAATTCGTGCACACCGTGCAGCACCGCCACCCAGTTCGATCCGTCGCGGGTCAGATGCACGAAACTCTCCGAACCGGTGATCTCGGTCACCGTGACCGTGGCATGGAAGGCGTGCCGGTCGGCCTCGCCATTGGCAAGCGCAAGCTGATGCGCCCGGAAGCCGACGCGATAGGCACCATCGGCCAGCGACGAATAGAGACCCGAGGCCGGCGCAGCGATACCTCCCGCATATTGCACAGAACCGTTCTTCTTCTCGATACCGACGAGGTTGAGCGGCGGATCCGAGAACACCTGCGCGACGCGCAGCGTCTGCGGCCGGCGGTAGACGCTCGGCGTCTCGCCGATCTGGAGCGCCTGGCCTTCCCACATGCACACCGTGTTGCCACCGAGCAGCAACGCTTCAGTCGGCTCGGTGGTGGCATAGACGAAGATCGCGCCGGACGCCTCGAAGATGCGCGGCAGCTCGGTGCGCAGTTCCTCGCGCAGCTTATAGTCGAGATTGGCGAGCGGCTCGTCGAGCAGCACGAGGTCGGCGCCCTTCACCAACGCGCGCGCCATCGCGGTGCGCTGCTGCTGGCCGCCGGAGAGCTGGAGCGGCGTGCGTTTCAGGAACGGCTCGAGCCGGAGCAATCTTGCGGCCTCCGCCACGCGCGTCTCGATCTCGTCACGCGGCTTGCCCTGCACGCGCAGGGGCGAGGCAATGTTCTCATAGACCGTCAGCGAGGGATAATTGATGAACTGCTGATAGACCATCGCGACCGAACGCTTGCGCACATCGACGCCGGTGACGTCCTTGCCGTTGACCAGCACCTTGCCCGATGTCGGCTTGTCGAGCCCGGCGAGCAGCCGCATGATCGAGGTCTTGCCGGACAGCGTCGGCCCAAGCAGCACATTGAGCGTGCCGCTCTCGAGCGTCAGCGAGACGTCGCGGATGTGCTCGACACCGTCGACGGTCCGGGTCACGTGATCGAGGGTCACGGTCATGAGCGTCCTCCCGCTTCCAGCAGGGGACTTTGCGGCAGAGCGTGGGTTGCAATCCAGTCGTCAAGCGCAGCGATCTCATCGGCAGATAGTCGCAGGCCGAGCTTGGAACGGCGCCAGACGACGTCCTCGGCGGTCATGGCCCATTCATTGGCCATGAGGTAGCGGACCTCGCGCTCGGTCAACGTCGCACCAAAGGCCTGGCCGAGATCGGCCGATGATTTGGCGTCGCCGAGCAGCTTGATGGCCTTGGTGCCATAGGCGCGCGCGAGCCGCCTGGCGTGCTCGTGGCTGAGGAAGGGATAGCCGCGCTGCAGCTCGGCGATCAGGCCGTCGATGTCGGAGACATTCATGTCGCCGCCGGGCAGCGGCGATTTCCCGGTCCAGCCCTCTCGCGCTTTTGCGCTGCGAAGATAGGGCGCGAGCCGCTCCAGCGCCTCCTCGGCGAGGCGGCGATAGGTGGTGATCTTGCCGCCATAGATCGACAGCAGCGGCACGCCGCCGGGCGTGTCGAGCTCGAACACGTAGTCCCGCGTCGCGGCCTTGGCTTCGCTGGCGCCGTCGTCATAGAGCGGCCGCACGCCGGAATAGGTCCAGACCACGTCGTCCGGCGTCACGGGATTCGCCAGATATTCGCTCGCCGCGGTGCAAAGATACTGGATCTCCTCCGGCGTCGCCTTCACCTTGGCGGGATCGCCGTCATAATCGCGGTCCGTGGTGCCGATCAGGGTGAAGTCGTCCTGGTACGGGATCACGAAGATGATGCGGCCGTCGGCGTTCTGGAACATGTAGGCGCGGTCGTGGTCGTAGAGCTTCCTGACCACGATGTGCGAGCCCTGCACCAGGCGCACCTTGGCTTTCGCATTGACGCCGGCGCCGCGGCCGAGCACGTCCTCAACCCAGGGACCGCCGGCATTGACCAGGGCCTTTGCCCGGATCTGCGACCGCTCACCGGTCAGCGTGTTGATCATGCTCACGGTCCAGAGACCGTCGGACTGCTTGATATCCGTTGCGCGGGTGCGGGTGCGGATCTCGGCACCCTTGTCGGCGGCATCGCGCGCATTGAGCACGACGAGACGGGCGTCGTCGACGAAGCAGTCGGAATATTCGAAGGCGCGGGAGTAGCGGTTCGGGATCAGCGGCTTGCCGACCTCGTCACGCCGGAGATCGACCGAGCGGGTCGCGGGCAGCAAATGACGGCCGCCGATGTGGTCATAGAGGAAGAGGCCGAGACGCAGCAGCCAGGCCGGGCGCAGGCCGGCGTGATGCGGCAATACGAAACGCAGGGGGCGGATGATGTGGGGCCCGATGCCCCAGAGGATCTCGCGCTCGATCAGCGCCTCGCGAACCAGGCGAAACTCGTAATATTCGAGATAGCGCAGGCCGCCATGGACCAGCTTGGTCGACCAGGACGATGTCCCGCTCGCCAAATCATTCATTTCGCACAGGAAAACAGTGTTGCCGCGGCCCACCGCGTCGCGCGCGATGCCGCAGCCATTAACACCGCCTCCAATGATGGCGAGGTCGAAAATACGCTCCAACAGACGCATCCCCCGGCGGCCGCCCGTTCCGTCGGGCGGTTACTTTCGTTTCTGATTAGATCACAAGGAAAAACGAAAGCAAGATGAAAGAGAAGAGAATGGAAGTGAAAGAGGAACTCTTTCAGTGCCAAGGCGCTGGAGAAATCGGCACGAGAACGGGCAAGTTCAAAGGCAATTGGCTCGATTGATTGGCATGGACCAGAACCCGCGTCAGCGGATCTGCCTACCAACTTGAATGTAGTAACGTATCTACATATAATTAAACCAGCTAGCTGAGGAGGTGCTGACGATGGTGACCACCCTGACCAGCCGGGAATTCAACCAAGATACGAGCGGCGCCAAGAAGGCGGCCTCGGAGGGGCCCGTCTTCATCACGGATCGCGGTCGCCCGGCCCATGTCTTGCTGACGATCGAGGACTATCTGCGCCTGAGCGGCGGGCACATGAGCCTTGCAGAAGCTCTGGCGCAAGAGAACGCGGACTTTGATTTCGATCCGCCTCGGATCGCCGGCGACATCTCCAGGCCCGCCGATCTCGACTGATGTTCCTGCTGGACACCAATGTCATTTCCGAGCTGAGACGGCCGGACAGGGCTGATCGCAATGTCCTCGCTTGGGCCAATGCTGTGCCTGCAGGGGATTTTTTCATGTCCGCGATCTCGGTTCTCGAAATTGAACTTGGCGCGCGCCTGATCGAGCGCAAAGACGCCGCGCAAGGAGCCGTCCTGCGCGCCTGGATCGACGATCACATTCTGGCTCGCTTCGAAGGACGAATCCTGGCGATCGATACGCCGGTCGCGCAGCGTTGTGCGCAACTTCACGTTCCCAATCCGCGGGCTGAACGCGACGCCCTCATTGCAGCAACCGCGCTTGTCCACGGCCTGACGTTTGTTACGCGCAATGTGGGGGACTTCGAACCTACGGGCGTGACGTTGATCAACCCGTGGAATGGTCAATAAGCCCTAGCGCAGCCGCACCACCGGCGAGGCTTCCTGCACCTCGGCCTGGGCGTCATCGATATCGGAAGCGTCCTTCGGCATAGCCGCCATCACCTCGATGCCCTTGCCGTGGCAGATGGTGGCGAGGCGCTCGGGCAGTTCCTGGTCGGTGACGAAGGTTTGGATCTGCGTGATATGGGCGATGCGCACCGGCGCGCTGCGGCGGAGTTTTGTGGAATCGGCAACCAGCATCACGCTGCGGGCATTGGCGATGATGGCTTGTGCCACCTGCACCTCGCGATAATCGAAGTCGAGCAGCGCGCCCTCCTCGTCGATCGCGGACGCGCCGATGATGGCGTAGTCGACCTTGAACTGGCCGATCAGCTGCGTCGCGGTCGAGCCGACCACGGCGCCGTCGGCGCGCCGCACCGTGCCGCCAGCGACGACGACCTCGATGCGGGGATGGCGGTAGAGCAGCATCGCGACGTTGAGATTGTTGGTGATGACGAGGAGATCCTCGTGCGAGGTCAGCGCGCTCGCGACCTCCTCGGTCGTGGTGCCGATGTTGATGAACAGCGAGCAGCCGTTCGGGATCAGCGACGCGGCGGCAGCTCCAATCGCCTTCTTCTCGTCGGCCGCGACGAAGCGCCTCGCCTCATAGGCGAGGTTTTCGACGCCGGAGGCGATGATGGCGCCGCCATGGATGCGGGTCAGTGATCTCCGCTCGCAGAGGTCGTTGAGATCCTTGCGGATGGTCTGCGCCGAGACTTCGAAGCGGCGCGCGAGCTCCTCGACCATGACACGGCCCGAGGCTCTCGCGATGTTGAGGATTTCGGCTTGGCGATGGGTTAGTCCGGTCACGGCAAACGCCTCAAATCAGGAAGCCACATGGTGCGGCGGTTCTCGCCTTCGGTCAATGCACACGGCGATCACGGTTAACACCACGCCATCTCTTACCAAGTCATGGCGCTCGCGAGATGCGCGAGCAGCTGCGGATCGTCGAAGGCGCTGGCGGATGCGATGGCGCCGGCTGCAACCAGGTCAGCATGGCTGAGGCTGGTCCGGACGCCGATGGTCGGAATGCCGGCCGCCGTGGCCGATTGCACGCCGGTGCGGGAGTCCTCGAATGCGATCGAGGCCCCTGCGCTCGCACCGACGAAACGCAGCCCTTCCTGATAGGGCAGCGGATGCGGCTTGCCGTGCGGCAGCTCGGCACCGATCACGAGCGCCTTGAAACGATGCGTGACACCGAGGCCTGAGAGCAGCAGCTCGGCATTGAGACGCGGCGCGTTGGTCACGGCCACCATGGGAATGCCGGCGCTGTCGGCGCGATCGAGCAGCGCCATCAGGCCCGGCAGCGGCTCGATCTGCCCGGCTACGAGCGTACGGAAGACCTCCTCCTTCTCATCGAGGATCAGGGCGCGCCGCTCCGACGCCTCGTCGGGCAGAAATCGCTCACCGATCGCGACATTGGCGAAGCCTTGCAGCTCCCTGGAGAAGCGCGCGTGATCGAAGACATGACCGTGAGGGCCGAGCACCTGATTGAAGGCCTTCAAGTGCAACGGATCGGTGTCGGCCAGCGTGCCGTCGATGTCGAACAGCAGGGCCCTGCCCATCACTTCCGTTGTGGCTTCGATCATTTCCGTACTTTTCCAAATCCGCGGCGCGTTGATGCCCCAGACGTATCAATAAGGCTTCGACCGCGCAATGACGCATGCTCACGACGACGGCGTGACACTCGACAAAGCCGCGCGCGGCTACAACACTTCTCGCAAGATCAAAAAGGAGGAAACGATGACGATCAACCGACGCGATCTGGCTCTCTCGACTCTTGCCGTCTCCGCGCTTGCGCTCACGACACCGGCGCTCGCCGCTTCGGCGGACGAGGACGCCGTGACGAAGAAGGCCGAGGCCTTCCGCATCGCCCAGATCGCGGCCGACCCGAAGGCGCTCGGCGCACTGTGCTGGGACGATCTCAGCTACAGCCATTCCAGCGGCAAGGTCGAGGACAAGGCGACCTTCGTCGCCAACGCCACCGACGGCAAGTCGAAATTCCTGTCGATCGACTACAAGGATCCGACGATCAAGGTCGTCGGTCCTGCCGCGATCGTGCGCTTCCACTGGATGGCCGAGCAGGAGATGGCGGCCGATGGGAAGAAAGTGTCGACCAACCTTCACATTCTGATGAACTGGCAGAGGCAGAGCGATGAGTGGAGGCTGTTGTCGCGGGCCGCAACGAAGTTGTGATGGGCGTTCTCACCCTCTCCCCTTGTGGGAGAGGGTGGCTACGCCGCGTAGCGGCTAGACGGGCGAGGGGTCTCTCTCCGCGAGACATGTCCCACGATCGAGTTTGCTGAAGCAACCCCTCATCCGGCGCTTCGCGCCACCTTCTCCCACAAGGGGAGAAGGAAAAAATTACGCCGCTTCCCTCACATCACCGTTAACCAGTTTGCGCGCGGCACGCTCGGCTTCGCGGGCGTTGCGAAAGAGCTGGCCTTCGAGGCGATTGAACTGGTGGGACGACGCGAAGAAGCAGTAGCCGCCCTGGCCGCGAACGACGATACCCGCGGTCTGTGAATTGACTTCGATGATGTAGCTGTCCGGCATGGCCCGTGGATTCCTCAATGCGGGCAAATAACCGGATCTCTGCCCAAAAGTTCCTCAGGCAAATCATCCGGTTTTCACCCCGAATCGACGTGCAATTGAGTACGCGGGGACCCCATCCATTTTATGACTGGTTCTTGGCGAAGCCGCGACGCGCGATGACTTAGTCGCGCCGCGTTTGGCCGCGCCGCACATCTTCGTGAGATGGGTCAGAGCGCCGCGCGCGGTTAGGTCGCGATCGGCGGATCGTCTCGACGGATCGTTTGCGGACGCCCCTCATCGTCGATCGAGACATAGGTGAAATTTCCGTCGGTCACCAGGATCGGCTGCATCTCCCGGCGGCGCAGCGCCCAGGCTTCGAGATGCACGGTCATCGAGGTGCGGCCCACGCGCACGAGATTGGCATAGACGGAAACGAGATCGCCGACATAGACAGCCTTGCGAAAATTCATCGCCTCGATCGCCACCGTCACGGTGCGCGACTTCGCGGCCTTCGACGCAAATACGCCGCCGCCGACATCCATCTGGCTCAGCAGCCAGCCGCCGAAGATGTCGCCGTTTGCATTGGTGTCGGCGGGCATCGCCAGCGTCCGAATGCAGAGATCGCCGCTCGGTTCGGTGTTGGACTCGTCGGTCATATGGTTCTCACTTGAAACTGTCCCAGCCCGCATCCGGCGAGAAACGTCCGCCGAATCGCTCGGCGAGCCCGCGCAAAGTGGACACGACATTCTCCACGCCGCGCGTGCGCGCATAGTTCAGCGGGCCGCCGCGGAACGGTGCGTAGCCGGTACCAAAGATCATGGCGCCGTCGACCGCATCAGGATCGTCGACGATGCCCTCGCGAAGGGCCGCAACGCAGACATTGGACATCGGCAGCATCAGGCGGTCGATCATCTGGTCGGTGACGCGCGGACCGGTCTCGGGGAGTGGTGCCTTCTCGGCCTTGCCGTCCTTCCAGGTATAAAAGCCCTTGCCGGTCTTGCGGCCAAGCTCGCCCTTGGCGACTTTTTCGCGCAACCATGCGGGTGTGGGCGGCAGGAGGTCACCGAACTTGGTGCGCAGCATGTCGCCGACGTCGAGGCAGATGTCGAGCCCGACCTGGTCGGCGAGTTCGATCGGCCCCATCGGCATGCCGAACTGTTCGGCCGCGGCGTCGATCAGGCGCTGGTCGATCTTCTCGTCCAGCATCACCATGGCTTCGAGCATGTACGGCGTCAGCGCGCGGTTGACGAGGAATCCAGGCGAGCTCTTCACTGATAGCGGCAGGCGATCGATCGCGCCGACGAAAGCCAGCGCCTCCTTCAGCACCTGTGGGTCGTTGCCGTCGTGACTGACGACCTCGACCAGTTGCAGCCGCGACACCGGATTGAAGAAGTGCAGGCCGACCAGCCGCTCCGGCCGCGCCAGCGTGGTGCGCAGATCCTGAAGCGGGATGCTCGACGTGTTGGTGGCGAGGATTGCCCCCGGCTTCATCCGCGGCTCGAGCCCGGCGTAGACGTTCTGCTTCAGCCCGAGCTTCTCAGGAACTGCCTCGATGACGAGATCGGCATTGCGGACGCCCTCCCCGTCCATGTCGGGGATCAGACGATCGAGCGCGTCGCGCACCTCTGTCGGTTTGCGGATGATCTTGCCGTAGAGTTCGGCGGCGCGCTTCACGGCGCCCGCGATCGGCTCGGCCTTCATGTCGGCGAGCGAGACGCGCAGCCCCTGCCCGGCTGCCCACGCCGCGATGTCACCACCCATGGCGCCAGCGCCGATGACATGGACGTGCTTGATGGTGTTGCCGCTGCCGGCCGCTTTCTTCATCTGCTCGCGCAAGAAGAAGACCCGGATCAGGTTCTGGGCGGTCGGCGTCACCATCAGCCTGGCGAACGAAGCCTGCTCTGCCTTCAGCATCGCGGCCTTGTTGCCGCCATGGGTCTCCCAGAGGTCGATCAGCGCGTAAGGCGCGGGATAGTGTTCGCGGGACGCCGCCTTCGCCGCCTCCGACCGCATGCGCCTTGCCAGGAGACCGCGCACGAAGCCGAAATTGGCCGCATGCGTGAGCAAGCCGGGCTTGGCCCGCTTCAGCCGGCCGAATAGTGCGTCCTTCACCGCGCCCCGGACATGTCGCTCCTGCGTCACGGTGTCGACGAGGCCCAGCGACTTGGCGCGGCGCGCATCGATGGTGCGGCCGGTCAGCATCAGCGCCATCGACTGGGTGGGATTGACCAGCGCGGTGAAACGCGCGGTGCCGCCGAGGCCGGGATGCAGGCCGAGCATCACCTCCGGGAAGCCGAAGCGCGCCCCGTCGATCGCGATGCGCGACTGGCAGGCGAGCGCAACCTCGAGGCCGCCGCCGAGGCAGAAGCCGTGGATCACGGCGACCGTCGGCAGGTTCAAGGCTTCGAGATGATCGACCACCGCATGCGCGGCGCGGATGCGCGTCTCGACCATGTCGGGATCGCTGGCGATCCCGGGATCGCTGGCACCGCGGAATTCGTTGACGTCGGCGCCGGCAATGAAGCCGGATGGTTTGGCGGAGCGGATGACGAGGCCGGCCGGACGTTCGGTCTCGATCACCGCGAGCACGGCGTCGAACTCCTCCATCACGTCCGAGGACAGTGTGTTGGCGCTGGCGTCCGCGCGGTCGAATAGCAGCCAGGCCACGCCGTCCTCATCGCGCGTGAGCTTAAGGTGCTTGTACGGAATGTCCGTCGCCGGCTTGGGTCCCAGCTCCAGCACGCGGTCGCCCAGCGCGGTCATGATCTTCGAATCCATGGTCACACCGCCTCGATCAGCATGGCGCCGCCGAGCCCGCCGCCGATGCACTCGGTGGCAACTCCGCGCCGCGTGCCGAGCCGCTTCATTGCGTTGACGAGATGCAGCACGATGCGGTTGCCGGAGGTGCCGACGGGATGGCCGAGCGAGATCGCGCCGCCATCGACATTGAGCTTGTCACGGTCGATCTCGCCGGCCGCGCCGTCGAGGCCGAGAATCTCGCGGCAGAACTTGTCGTCATTCCAGGCAGCCAAGCAGCCAAGCACCTGCGTCGCAAAGGCTTCGTTCAGCTCCCAGGTTTCGACGTCCTGAACCGTAAGGCCGTTGCGCTGAAGCAGAGGAGTCGCCGACATCACCGGACCGAGCCCCATGATGCTGGGATCGAGCGCCGCCCAGTTGCTGTCGACGATGGCCGCCTTCGGCGTCAGTCCGTGCTTTGCGACCGCGGCGTCGGAGGCCAGGATCACCCAGGAGGCGCCGTCGGTGATCTGCGAGGAATTTCCGGCGGTGACCTGGCCCCAGGGACGTTCGAACACCGGCCGCAGCTTTGCCAGCGTCTCGGCCGTTGAATCCGGGCGTACGCCGTCGTCATGGTCGAAGAACTTGCCGTCGCGGGAGAACGCGGTCTCGACCTCGCCCTTGAGAAATCCCGCGCCTTGCGCATGCGCGAGCCGGCGATGGCTTTCGGCGGCATAGGCATCGGACTGGGCGCGCGTGATGCCGAAGAGATGGCCGACGACCTCGGCGGTCTGGCCCATGTTCAGATCGGTGACGGGATCGGTCAGCCCGCGCTCGAGGCCGATGATCGGCTTGAGATCGCGCGGACGCAGCTTGAGGGCAGCGGCCAGCTTCGCCGCCACGCCCCTGGCGGTGGCAAGGCCGGCGAACCAGCGCACGCCGGAGCTCGGCCAAACCAGCGGCGCATGGCTCAGCGCTTCGGTGCCGCCAGCCAAAATCATGTCGGCATGGCCTTCGCGGATATAGCGATAGGCGGTGTCGATCGACTGCATGCCGGAGCCGCAATTGATCTGCACGGTGAAAGCGACCATGTCCTCGCCCATGCCGAGCCGGAGCGCGGCGACGCGGGCTGGGTTCATTTCGTCCGCGATCACGTTGACGCAGCCAAGGATGACCTGGTCGAAATCCGCTGGTGCAAACGGCTGGCGCGCCAGCAGCGGCCGTCCGCATTGCACGGCAAGGTCCACCGGCGTGAACGGCCCAGGCCCCGAGCGCGCCTTCAAAAAGGGCGTCCGGCTGCCGTCGACGATGAAAACCGGTCGTGCCATCAGCTCGCCGCTCTCTGTTCACCCAGTTCCTGGAAGAACTGATGCACGTCTCCGGTTTTCTTGTAAATCGGCGACAGCGTCTCCGGCGCAAAATCGTCGACCTCAATGACTTTTGTGACCGCTTCGTGAGCGGCGGCAAGCTGCTCACCCTCGGCCTGCGTGATCACACCCTTGGTCACGGCGTCCTTCCAGTCGCGAACGTGCGCGGCACGCATGCGCTTAGCGATCGCGTCGGTGGCGGTAACCAGCTTGAACGCATGCTCCAGCCGGGCGAAGCCGCCATCATCATCGACATGGGCCAGATCCGGCGTGAGGCGCTCGCGCGCGGCCGAGGGCTCCAGCACAAGGCTTGCACATTGGTGCACGACACGGTCGGAGGGGCCGAGCACGCGGGCGCCGAACGGCTGGACCACGAACTTGAGGAAGCCGGCGACGAAGCGATTGGGCAGGTTGGCGAGGATTTCGGCAAGCCGGTTCTCGATGGTTTTGAATCCCGTCGCCATGCACCATTCCAGCGCGGCAAAGTCTTCCTTCTGCCGGCCTTCGTCCTGCCAGCGTTTCAGCGCGGCAGACAGGAGATAAAGTTCAGAGAGGATATCGCCGAAGCGCGCCGACAGCATCTCCTTGCGCTTGAGTGCGCCGCCGAGCGTCAGCAGCGCCATGTCCGCGCAGAGCGCGAACGCCGCCGAATAGCGCGAGAGCTGGCGATAGAATGGCGTGGCGTCGCCTGCGTTCGGTGCCGGCGCGAAGGCACCAAAGCTCCAGCTCCGGCCGAAGGCACGCAACAGCGTCTCGAAGCTGTGGCCAACATGTTTCCAGAACGTCTTGTCGAAGGCGGTGAGACCACGCTCGCGATCGGTATCGGCCAGCGCATTCATCTCGGCGAGCAGATAGGGATGTGCGCGGATGGCGCCCTGCCCGAACACGATGAGATTGCGGGTCAGGATGTTGGCACCCTCGACCGTAATGCCGACCGGCACGGCGCGGTGCAGATTGCCGAGATAGTTTTGCGGGCCGTCGATCACGGCCTTGCCGCCATGAATGTCCATGGCGTCGTCGACCGCTGTGCGCATCCGCTCGGTGGCGTGCAGCTTCATGATGCCGGATATGACGGCGGGATGAACGCCGGCGTTGAGCGCCGCGCAGGTCAACCGCCGCGCCGCATCCAATTGATAGGCGGTGGCGACGATGCGCGCGAGCGGCTCCTCGACGCCTTCGAACTTGGAGATCGAGATGCCGAACTGCTCTCGGATGCGGGCATAGGCGCCGGTGGTGCGCGCGGCATAGGCGGCACCGGCCGCCGAGAGCGACGGCAGCGAGATGCCGCGGCCGGCTGCGAGTGCGGTCATCAGCATCTTCCAGCCCTGCCCCAGCCGTTCCTTGCCGCCGATGACGTAATCGAGCGGAATGAAGACGTCGCGGCCCCGGTTCGGGCCGTTCTGGAAGACCTGCATCGACGGCAGGTGGCGCCGGCCGATCTCGACACCGGGCAGATGGGTCGGGATCAGCGCCACGGTAATGCCGAGCTCCTCCTGGTCGCCCACGAGGTGGTCGGGATCATAGGCCTTGAAGGCGAGGCCCAGCAGCGTCGCGACGGGGCCGAGCGTGATGTAGCGCTTGTGCCAATTGAGCCTGAGGCCGACGACCTCGCGGTCCTCGAAGGTGCCCTTGCAGATGATGCCGGTGTCGACCATGGAAGCGGCGTCGGAGCCTGCTTCAGGACTGGTGAGGCCGAAGCAGGGAATGTCGCGGCCGTCGGCGAGGCGCGGCAGCCACCGCTCCCGCTGCTCTTTGGTACCGAAATGCATCAGCAGCTCGCCGGGCCCGAGCGAATTCGGCACCATCACCGTAACGCCCGCCGCGATCGAGCGGGTCGAGATCTTGCGCACCACTTCCGAGTGCGCGTAGGGCGAGAAACCGAGGCCGCCGAATTCCTTTGGAATGATCATGCCGAAGAACTTTTCGCGCTTGACGAAGTGCCAGACGTCAGGCGGCAGGTCGCGCCATTCCCAGAAGATCTTCCACTCGTCGAGCATGGCGCAGAGCTCTTCGACGGGTCCGTTGAGGAAGGCCCGCTCCTCGGAGGTCAGTGTCGCCTGCGGCACCTTTAGCAGTTTCGCCCAATCAGGGTTGCCAGTGAAGAGATCGGCATCCCACCAGACGTCGCCCGCCTCCAGCGCCTCGCGTTCGGTGTCGGACATCGCCGGCAACACGCCGCGCGCCCAGGAGAAGATCGGCTTGGTGATGGTGTCGCGGCGGAAGCTCATGGCTGACCTCATGCATCGGCGCGGTTGGCGGCATTTTAGCGGAAAGTGGCTGGCGGGGGTGAAGACTTCGCCTGCGACATTGACGCGGCCAGGCGGCCGCCCTAGCCAATAACGGCCGGGACGCGGGAGCAGTTCCGGGAAGGGAATGGGGCTGAATGTCTCGCCGTCATTCCGGGGCGCGCCTCTTGGCGCGAGCCCCGAATCCATACTCCCGATCGTGGTTATGGATTCCGGGCTCGACGCTACGCGGCGCCCCGGAATGACAGGAGAGAATTTGGCCGACCCTAATCCGGCCGCACCATCTCGAACATGTTTTCCGGCTTGATCTCAAAGTAGTCGCCGCGGCGGCCGGCGCGGACGATCGGGCGGGCGGCGGCGGTCTGGTAGACGCCGTCCTTGATCATGGCTTTGTCGATGTGGACGGCGACGACCTCGCCCAGCGTCAGCCAGGCGTCGGCCTCCTTGCCGTCGGCGCCCTTGAGGCGGACGATGTCGGACACTTTGCACTCGAAGGCGACGGGGCTCTCGCCGACGCGCGGTACATTGACGAGCTTGCCGGGCACGGCGGTGAGGCCCGCGATCTGGAATTCGTCGACCTCAGGGGCGACATGCGCGGCGGTCGCGTTCATGTGCTTGGCGAGGTCCATGGTGGCGAGATTCCAGACGAACTCGCCGGTCTGCTGGATGTTCTCGACCGTGTCTTTCCAATTGGTGGAGGAGAAGCCGATGATCGGCGGCACGTAGCAGAAGGCGTTGAAGAAGCTGTAGGGCGCGAGGTTGACGTGGCCCTTGGTATCGCGGGAGGAGATCCAGCCGATCGGCCGGGGCGCGATGATGGCGTTGAAGGGATCGTGCTTGAGGCCGTGGCCCTTGGAGGGCTCGTAGAAGTACAGGTCTTTGTCGGTCACGCGGGTCTTTCCTGTTCCTGGTAGCCCGAATGGAGCGAAGCGAAATCCGGGACCGCAAGCACAACGCCAAAAATCCCGGATTGCGCTTCGCTCCATCCGGGCTACGTCAGCTTGCTTATAGGAGAAATTCCTCCGCCCGTCAGTGGCGCGGCGACAGACCCGCGATGACGAAATCGATCATCTGGTCGATGGTCGGGCCGGGCTTGGTGGCACATTGGGCGATCATCTGGGGGTGGAAGAACCGCATCATCGCGGTACAGGAGCAGAGCGCGGCCAGTTGGAGATCGGGTGCCTCGAAATCGCCCGAGGCGACGCCTTGAGCGATCATCTGGCCGACAAAGCCGCCAATACACTCCATGTGATTGACGCAAACCTGCCAATCCTCCTGCATTGCGATCTCGACCATCTCGTGCAACTTGTTGTCGCCGACATAGCGCTCGGTATTCATGCGGTGGATGGTGGTGAGCAGCTCACGGAAGCGCTCCGGCACCGGACCGGGCTTCGCCACGATCCGCTGCGCCTCGAGCTCGACCTCGCCCATCAAACCCCGCGCCACCGCTTGATGAATCGCCTTCTTCGATTCGAAGAAGCGATACACGTTGGCGGGGCTCATCCTGAGCTCCTTGGCGATGTCCCCGACCGTGGTCTTCTGGTAGCCGATCTGGCGGAACAGCCGCTCGGCCACCTCGAGAATACGATCCCGGGTGTCGCCTTCGATATGTTCCGCAACCAGTGTCATCTTTCAGGACTCGTTCGCCAGCACTTCATCTCACTTATTCAGCCGCTTCAGCAAGCGGAATTGCCGGATGTTCATCGCTGCCATGCTGCGGCGCGGCAGGCTGCTCGGGAGTACCCGCCTCGTCCAGGCTCTTCCGGAACCAAAGTGCATAGAGGCCCGGTAAATACAGCAGCGTCAGGAAGGTCGCGACGAACAGGCCACCCATGATGGTGATCGCCATCGGGCCCCAGAAGGCCGAGCGCGACAGCGGGATCATGGCGAGGATGGCCGCGAGCGCAGTCAGCACCACCGGGCGGGCGCGGCGCACGGTGGCCTCCACGATCGCCTCGCGTCGGGTCAGGCCGTGCGAGACGTCGGTCTCGATCTGGTCGACCAGGATGACCGTGTTGCGCATGATCATGCCGGCAAGCGCGATCAGGCCGAGCAGCGCCACGAAGCCGAACGGGGCATTGGCGACGTTGAGGCCGAAGGAGGCGCCGACGATGCCGAGCGGCGCGGTCAGGAACACCAGGATCAGGCGCGAGAAGCTCTGCAGCTGGATCATCAGCAGCGTCAGCATCACCATGACCATCAGCGGGAAGAGGACGAAGATCGAGGCGTTGCCCTTGGCCGATTCCTCGAACGCGCCGCCCGCCTCGATCCGGTAGGCCGGCCCGAGGTGGTCCTTGATCGCCTTCAGCTTCGGGGTGATCTGGCCCGTGACGTCGGGCGCCTGCACGCCGTCGACCACGTCGGAGCGCACGGTGATCGCCATGTCGCGGTTGCGCCGCCACATGATCGGCTCCTCGTGGGAATATTCGATCTTGGCGACCTGCTGCAGGGGCACGGCAACGCCGTTGCGCGAGGTGATGGTGAGATCGCCGACGCCGCCGAGGTCGAGGCGTTCGGACGGAACCGCACGGGCTACCACGCCGACCTTCTCGATGCCGTCACGCACGGTCGTGACCTGCGAGCCCGAGATCAGCAGCGCGAGCGCCTGCGACACGTCCTGCGGGGTCAGGCCCAGGGCGCGGGCACGATCCTGGTCGACGACCAGCTTGAGGTAGGGCGACTGCTCATTCCAGTCGAGCTGGACGTCCTTGACACTCTTGTTCTGCCGCATGACGTCGCGGACCTGGTAGGCGATCTCACGCACCTTGTTGGCGTCGGGACCGATCACGCGGAACTGCACGGGGAAGCCGACCGGCGGGCCGAAGTTGAAGCGGTCGACGCGGACGCGCGCCTCGGACAGCATGCCGTCCGCAACCGCGTTCTCGATCTTGGCCTTGACGCGCTCGCGCCCCTCGACGCCCTTGGCGACGATGACGATCTCGGCAAAGGCCTCGTTCGGCAGCTGCGGATTGAGGCCGAGCCAGAAGCGCGGCGAGCCCTGGCCGACATAGGACGTGTAGGTCTCGATGTCCTTGTCGTCCTTCAGCAGCGTCTCGGCCTTCTTCACCGCCTTCTCGGTGACGTTGAAGGCGGTGCCCTCAGGCAGGCGCAACTGAAAGAACAACTCGGGCCGCTCCGACAGCGGGAAGAACTGCTGCTGGACATGGCCGAAGCCGACGACCGAGGCGATGAAGACGCCGACGGTCGCGACCACCACGGTGATGCGGTGATTGACACACCATTGCACGATGGCGCGCAGGCCCCGGTACATGCGGGTCTCGTAGACCGCGTGCGGATCGTGATTCTGGTGCACCTTGATGTTGGGCAGCAGCATGACGCCGATATAGGGCGTGAAGATCACCGCCACGAACCAGGAGGCGACCAGCGCGATCGCCACGATCCAGAAGATACTGCCGGCATATTCGCCGACCGCCGAATTGGCAAAGCCGATGGGGAGGAAGCCAGCTGCCGTGACCAGCGTTCCCGTGAGCATCGGAAACGCAGTAGATTCCCAAGCAAACGACGCCGCGCGCATGCGGTCCCAGCCCTGCTCCATCTTCACGACCATCATCTCGACCGCGATGATGGCATCATCCACCAGAAGGCCGAGCGCGATGATCAGCGCACCCAGCGTGATGCGGTGCAGGTCGAGCGACATCATGTTCATGACGATGAAGACGATGCCGAGCACCAGCGGCACCGACAGCGCAACCACGATGCCGGTGCGCCAGCCCAGTGCCAGGAACGAGACGAACAGCACGATGACGAGCGCTTCCATGAAGGAGTGCACGAACTCGCTGACGGCGTGCTCGACGACCTTGGGTTGGTCGGCGATCAGCTTGACGTCGATGCCCTGCGGCACCGCCTTCATGAATTCGGCCGTCGCCTTCTCGACCTCCTTGCCGAGCTCGAGGATGTTGGCGCCCTTGGCGGTGACGACGCCGATGCCGATCGCGGCCTTGCCTTCCTGACGCACGACGAAGCTCGGCGGATCGACATAGCCATGGGTGACGGTGGCGATGTCGCCGAGGCGGAACACGCGACCGTTGCTCTCGACCGGCGTCTCGGCGACGGCCTTGGCGCCGTCGAGGGCGCCGGTGACGCGCAGCGGCACGCGCTGCGAGGAGGTTTCGACCGTGCCAGCCGGCGTCACGTTGTTCTGCTTGGCGAGCGAGTCGAACAGCGCCTGCGGGGTGATACCGAGGGTGGCGAGCTTGGCGTGGGAGAACTCGACGAAGATGCGCTCGTCCTGATTGCCGTAGACGTCGACCTTGGTCACGCCGGGCACCTTCAGGAGGCGCTGACGGAAGCCTTCGGAAACCTTCTTGAGCTGGGCGTAGTCGGCGCCGTCGCCGGTCATCATGTAGAGGATGGAATCGACGTCGGAGAACTCGTCGTTGACGACGGGTCCCAGGATGCCCGATGGCAACTGGCCCTGCACGTCGGCGAGCTTCTTGCGCAGGAGATAGAAGAGGTAAGGCACGTCCTTCGGCGGCGTGGAGTCGCGGAAGGTGACCTGGAGCGCGGTGAAGGCGGGCTTGGAATAGGTCTGCACCTTCTCGAAATAGGGCAGCTCCTGGATCTTCTTCTCGATGGGATCGGCGACCTGGGTCTGCATCTCCTGCGCGGTCGCGCCCGGCCAGATCACGGAGACGTTGACCACCTTGACCGTGAAGAACGGATCCTCAGCGCGACCGAGCTTCTCGTAGGAGAAGAAGCCGGCGACGCCGAGCATGATCATCAGGAAGAGAACCAGCGTCGGATGGCTGACGGCCCAGGCCGAAAGGTTGAAGCGCTTCATCGCTCTCTCCGAAAAGACGATCCAATTGCCAAAATAACGACAGCCACTCAGTTCAAACCGTCATCGCGAGGCAGCGAAGCAATCCAGGGGGCTGGGCAGATTCTGGATCGCTTCGCCGCTTCAGCCTTCGCATTTGCGCTCGGGCCGAAACTCGCCTTGCAACGACGAACTCGAAGAATGAGACTTAAAAGGACAGTGACGACACAACCCGCACCCGCTGGCCCGGATCGAGCTTCTGCACACCGAGGGTAACGATCTTGGCGCCCTCTTCCACACCGCCGGTGATGACGACGTCGTTGCTCTCGTAGGATTTCACTGCCACCGGCTTCAGCGTCAACGCGCCGTTATCGTCGACGACGAAGAAGGAGGGCTTGCCGCCTTCGTTGAACAAGGCCGACAGCGGCAGCCGCGCGACGCGCTCGGTGGCGGCGTCCGACAGCGTCAGCGTCGCGGTCATGCCGAGCGAAACCTTGTCGTCGGCCTCCGGCAGCGAGAACTTCGCAAGATAGGTGCGCGTGGCCGGATCGGCCGTCGGCGCGATCTCGCGCAGCTTGGCCGTATACTTCTTGCCCGGCTCCGACCAAAGAGTGACGCTGGCGACGCCCGACTTGGCGCGTCCAACCAGCGTCTCAGGGATCGCGACGACCGCTTCCTTTTCGGCAAAGCGGGCGACACGGATCGAAGCCTGGCCCGCGGAGACCACCTGGCCGGGCTCGATCAGCGTTGCGGTGACGACGCCACGGGCGTCGGCGTTGAGCGTCGCGTAGGAAAGGGAGTTCTTGGTCAGTTCGACCGCCCGCTCAGCCCGGTTCAGGCGCGCGCGGGCCTCGTCGGCCGAGGCGCGGCTCTGGTCGAGCTGGGCATCGGTGGTCCAGCCCTTGGCCTTCAGATCCTTGGCGCGCTGCTCGGCAGCGGCGGCCTGGGCCAGCACGCCGGTCGCGGCGGTCTGCTCGGCGACGGACTGCTCGGCCTGGAGCTTCAGGTCGACCTCGTCGAGGGTCGCGAGCGGCTGGCCGATTTCGACGGTCTGGCCGACTTCCACGAGCCGCTTGGCGACCTTGCCGGCGACACGGAAGCCGAGATCGCTCTCGATTCGCGGCCTAATGGTGCCGACGAAGCTGCGCTCCGGGGTCTCGGCATCATAATGCGCGGCTGCGACCAGAACCGGCCGCGGCGGCTCAGCCTTCTCGGCGACGGTGTCATTGCACCCGGCCAGCGCAGCCGCCATCAGGGCTAACGACACACCTGCCAACAGCCTGGAATAGCTCGACAAAACAGACCGGACGAACATCGAAGGACACTCCTGCATCTCGAATGAGAGGAATGTCGACTAATCACTGATGAAAGTCAATAATCGTCAGTTATCAGGAATGCGTGATCGTTAAAGGGTGGTAAGGGTCGAAAGAACCATGGTGAGGTAGGTGCCCTGATAGGGCAGAGCACAGGTCCGTAGCCTGGATCATCCAGGCTACGCGACGTTGGGGTTTGGCCCTCTACCGCCCCTGCTCGGCGAACTCGTGCTTGCTGTCGTGGCCACCGACGAACGCCAGGATGCCGGCGATCAGCGGCAGCACGGCGAGCACCAACAGGCCGGTCGAGGTCTGGCCGGTGGCTTCCTTGACCCAGCCGATCAGGTACGGCCCGCCGAAGCCGGCAAGGTTGCCGATCGAGTTGATCAGGGCGATGCCGCCCGCTGCCGCCGTGCCGGAGAGCCAGGCGGTCGGTAGGGTCCAGAACACACCGAAGCAGCAGAACACGCCGATCGCGGCCACCGTCAGTACCACCATCGTCATGGTGGGATCCGTGAGGAAGCTGGAGACGGCGAGCGCGACGGCGGTGAGCAGCAGCGGCGCGCCGACATGCTTCACGCGTTCACGCGTGGCATCGGAATGCCGCGCCCACAGGATCATGGCGATGGTGCCGAACAGATACGGGATCGCGGTGACGAAGCCGGTCTGCGCGTTGGTCAGCCCGAAAGCCTTGACGATCTGCGGCAGCCAGAACTGCATGCCGTAGAGCGCGCCGACGAAGCCGAAATAGATCAGGCTGAGCGCGATCACCTTCGGCGAGGACAATGCCTCGCCGAGCGAAAGGTGCTTCACCGCCTGCTTGGCCGCGATTTCCGAATCGAGCTTCGCCTTCAGCCACGCCTTCTGCTCGGCCGACAGCCAATCCGCCTTCTCCGGCTTGTCGGTGAGATAGAACCAGGTGACAATGCCGAGCAGTACCGAGGGAATGCCTTCGATGATGAAGAGCCATTGCCAGCCCTTCAGGCCCATCGCGCCGTCGAGCCCGAGCAGCAGGCCCGAGATCGGCGCACCGATCACGGTCGAGACCGGCACGGCGATGGCGAAGGCCGCAAGGAAGCGGGCGCGATATTCGGCCGGATACCAATAGGTGAGATAGAGGATTATGCCGGGAAAGAAGCCGGCTTCGGCGACGCCGAGCAGGAAGCGCAGGACGTAGAAGCTGGTAACACCGCTCGTGAGCGCCATCAGCGCCGAGATGATGCCCCAAGTCACCATGATGCGGGCGATCCAGCGGCTGGCGCCGAACTTTTCGAGCGCCAGATTGCTCGGCACCTCGAAGATGAAATAGCCGATGAAGAAGATGCCGGCGCCCCAGGAGAAGATCAGCGGCGTGAACTTCAGCTCCGCATTCATGGTCAGCGCGGCGAAGCCGAGATTGACGCGGTCGAGATAGGAGAAGAAGTAGGCCAGCACCAGGAACGGAATCAGGCGCCAGGAGATGGCGCGGATCGTCGAAGTCTCGATGTCCGACTTGTTGAAGTTCTTGGCGCCGCCGGCGGAACCGGCATAAGTGGTGGTCTGGCTCATGGCTTCCCCCGGGTTGTTGCTTTTATGGGCAGGTTGCGGTTTTCAGCATCGTGGCCAAAGAGTCAATGGAGCAAGCAATGCACGGGACGCAACCGGATAAACCTGTTGCGCTGTTACGGACATCGCTGACCCGCGCCGCCCTCGCGCTCGCGGTGATCGTCTGTGGACTGTCCCTGCGCTGGTACGGCTTTCCGATCGGCCTGCCTGCGTTCATCGTGAAGTATGGCGGCTCACTGTTGTGGGCCACGATGGTGTTTCTGCTGGTCGGGGCTCTGCTGCCGCGCCTCACCCGGACGCAGATTGCGGCGGTCGCGGCGATGATCGCCGTCGTCGTCGAGTTCTCCCGCCTGGTGCACACGCCATGGCTCGATGCGTTCCGGCTGACCACGGCCGGCGCGCTGCTGCTCGGGCGCATCTTCTCGCCGTGGAATCTGGTGGCCTACGCTGTCGGGATTGTGTTCGGCGCTTGGATCGCGCGTCTCGCCGAAGTGGAATCTACTCCGCCAATTGAAACCGCTCGAAGCGATCGAGCTCGTCCTCGATCTTCTGCTTGAGCTCCTTGCGCCCCGCCGTCTTCCTGCCCTGCCCGACCCAGGTCCACTTCTGCATCAGCAGCTTCTTCGCCTGCCGATCGGTCTTCAGATCGAGCGCGGCGACGATCTCGTCGCCGACCAGCACCGGCAGCGCAAAATAGCCGAGCTTGCGTTTGGCCTTCGGCACATAGGCCTCGAACAAATGGTTGTAGCCGAAGATGAGATTGGTGCGCTTGCGCTGGATGATCAGGGGATCGAACGGCGAGAGGATGTGGACGAGATCGGGCGAGACCACCTCGCCGTTCGCCTCGAGCGCGGCCGGCACCGCCCAATGCTCCTGCTTGCCGGCACCTTCGACCGCAACGGGCACGAGCTCGCCGCGGCGGACGCGGGAGGCGATCAGGCCGGCCACTGCCTTCTTGCGCGGCGCGTCGAGGTGGCAGACGGAATCGAGGCTCACTACGCCTTGCGACCGCAAGGCGCGGTCGAGCAGATAGGTCGTAATCTCCTTAACGGACGCCGGCCTGGGGAGCTTGTCCCAATCGAAATGACGCGTCATCAGCTCGTAGGTCTTGAGCATGCCCTGCCGCTCGCTGATGGTCACGGCGCCTGTATAGAAGGCGAGCTGCAACGCCCGCTTCGACGGCTTGCGGCTCTGCCACAGATGCTCCTTCTCGGTGAGCACGTCGTCCTCGATATCGCGGATCGTCAGCGGCCCGGCACGCACCAGCCGCATCACCTTGCGCGTGTCCGCAGGCTTCACCGAGGCGAACCATTTGTGCCCTTCGCGGCGATGCTCGCGCATCGCCGGCAGGAAGAAACGGAAGTCGCCGGCGGGCACGTAGGAAAGCGCGTGCGTCCAATACTCGAACACGCTTCTGTCGACGCTCTGGGCGTGGCGCAGATCGGCGCGCCGGTAGGACGGGATACGGCTGAACAGGATGTGATGGTGGCAGCGCTCGATGACGTTGATGGTGTCGATCTGCACGTAGCCGAGATGGGCGACCGCATCTGCGACGGCCTGTGCTCCCTCGCCGAACGGGGCGCGTTCATCCAGCCGCTGGGCTTGCAGCCAGATCTGCCGGGCCTGTGTCGTGGTGAGGGGAAGCGATTTGGGCGCGCGTGACATTGTAGAACGCAATGTAGCGGGATTCGCGCCGGGAGAAAGAACCTGACCGGAACCTGCAATGAAAAAGCCGCGCTGCCATCTGCTGACAGCGGGGCCGGCCGGCGCGGCCGAAGCCTACTTCGCCATCATGGCCTTCTGCGACTTCATCGTCTAACAAGGAAATGGCCATGGCCAACACCGGCATGAGCAATGGCAAGATGAAGAGCGCCTGCATGCACTACAACGGGGCTGCCGGAGCCAAGGTCCGCGCACCTCAACGTGATTTCAATCACACCGGGGATCGCCGCCGCCTGAACCCGCACCGCGGCGAGTGCGACCACTGCTATTGGTGCGATCGGCCCCGCCCCCGGGGGTAACGGCGAAACGCGCCGGTCCGACGGCCGGAACGGCCGGAAGTGCGCCAGGATCGGCCCTGAAGCGGCTGTTGCCACCGTGACCAAGATCACATCAGGGCCTTTGAACCTGCCCTATGCTCGCAGCATCAAATCGCTATCAGGCGAAACAACGAGGATGCGACAATGACCCGTTTTGATAAATTCTTTGGACTGAAGGCGATAACTCTCTCGGCCGCGCTGTCGATGACGGCGGGCCTGGCTCTGGCCGGTGACAACGTCTCCACAGGCCAGATCCTGGATGCACTGAAGCCGAAGCCGGCGACCCGCGGCCTGTCCGCCGGTCCGCAGGCCGATCCGGCGGTGCAGGCCAAGGAATCGACATTCCTGAACACCGTGCGCAACCGCTCGACCCGTTCGCTCTCGACCGGTGAGCGCGAGCAGATTGCCGAGCTCGCCGCGACCAAGCCGAAGATCGATCTGGAGATCCAGTTCGACTACAACTCGGCCGATATCGCCAAGACCTCGGTGCCCTCGGTGCAGGCACTCGGCAAGGCGCTGTCCGATCCGGCGCTCAAGGGCTCGACCTTCGTGGTCGCCGGCCACACCGACGCGACCGGCGGCGAAGAGTACAATCAAGGTCTCTCCGAGCGCCGCGCCGACACCATCAAGAAGTACCTGGTGCAGAACTACGGCCTCAACGGCACCGATCTCGTCACCGTCGGCTACGGCAAGACCAAGCTGAAGGATACCGCCAACGGCGCCGACCCGATCAACCGCCGCGTCCAGGTCGTGAACATGGACACCAAGACCGCATCGAAATAATTTCTCGATTTGATCGCGACCGAAGACACGCCGCCTGCCGCCCCCGCAGGCGGCGATGTCATATCCAGCTCTGGAACAGCATCAGCCGGCTGAAGCTCCGCATCGTGGTGCCGATGAAAGCCGCCGAGATCGGCAGCATGACCGCAAAACCGATCGCGGCGGTTCCGACATAGGCCCAGAGCAGCCAGCGCGGCAACCCGTCCCGGCGCAGCACGTAGACCAGCGCGAGCGACGCTGCGGTGGCGGCCGGCAGATAATAGTAGATGAAGCCCAGCGTGCGCGGCAGCAAGGCCCAGGCGAGCCAGGGACCGAAATAGAACGCCGCGATCAGGAACGCATCCCACCGGCGCAGCACGATGAAATCGCGCAGCACGAGCGCGAGCGCGAGCAGAGCCGGCCACAGCACCAGCGGATTGCCGAGAAAGACGATCGCCGAGATGTTGTCCTCCCCCGTCTTGTCGAACAGGAACCACACCGGGCGTGCGAGCAGCGGCCAGGATGGCCACGCGCTCATATAGGTGTGGCCGGCGATCGCGGTCGTGGTGTTGTCGGCAAAGATCCGGCGCTGCGCCTCGATCAGATCCGGCAACGACACCCCGTAGAGTGGAACGAAGGTCGCAAGATATGTCATCGCCGGCAGGACGGCGAAGCACAGCGCCACATGATGCAGCCTCAAGCCGGGCCACAGGTCCGGCCGGTACCAGTCGTCCGGCTTCGCGTCGGCGAACAGCGTGCGCCAACCCTGCATCAGGCGGATCACCGCGACGACGACGATGCAGACGCCGAGCGGAAACAGGCCACTCCATTTGCAGGCTGCCGCCAGGCCGAACAGGCTGCCGGCGAGCGCGAACAGCGCCTGCGGCCGCTCGCGTCGAAAACCATGCATGAAGGCCGCGGTCGCGAGCAGACCGAAGCCGAGCGCAAAGATGTCGAGCATCGCGATGCGCGCCTGCACGTAGAGCATCTGGTTCAAGGCGGCGATCAGCGCCGCGGCGATTGCCGGCCCCTGCGCGGAGAACAGCGCGAGGCCGCTCAGATAGATCGCGACGATCGCCAATGCGCCGAACAATGTCGCGGGATAACGCCAGCCAAGCGCGTTGTCGCCGAAGGCCGCGATCGAGGCCGCGATCAGCTCCTTGGCCAGCGGCGGATGCATCGGATTGAGCATCGGCTGCGACATCGCCGGTGCCAGCATCTGCCGCGCCGCCGGCACATAGTGCACCTCGTCGAAGACGAACTTCTCCGGCATCGTCAGTCCGATCAGCAGCGCGAGATGGACAGCTAGGAAAATAGCGACAGCAACCACTGCGCTTCGCGACACTCTCGGAACTGCGGACCGTTCAAGCGGCTGCTGTGGGGATATTTTGCGTGGCAAATTTGCGTCACCGCGGACAAAAAAAGAGATCGTGGTTTTCATTGAACGCATTCTGCCGCAACTGTCACTAAGCATAACGCACGTCCACGCCGCTTGTGATAATTTCGCCACATCAGAAACGCGCGCGATCCGGTACGATCAGGGACACATCGATCGGTTGTGAAATGAATTTGCGTTTCTGGCTTTTCCCCACCTTGTTGTCGGCCGCATTGTGCGCGGCGCCTGCCGCGTCGGCGCAGACGCGCGTCGGCGAAGCCGTCGTGATCCAGAACGAAGTCGTGCGCGTGGCCGCGACGGCCACGCCGATCAGTGTCGGCGACAGCATGCTGCGCGACGAGACCGTGCGCACCGGCGCCGACAGCGCCGCGCGCTTCGTGATGGCCGACAGCACCAATCTGTCGCTCGGTCCGAGCGCCACACTCAAGCTCGACCGCACCGTCTTCAACGACGAGCACAGCTATCGCGACGTCGCGATCCGCATGACCACCGGCGCGTTCCGCTTCGTCACCGGACATTCCGAGAAGACCGCCTACAAGATCACGACGCCCCTTGCCACCATCGGCGTACGCGGCACCACGCTCGACATCCTCTCGCAGCGCGGACGCTCCGTCGTCGTGCTTCAGGACGGTGCGGCCAGCGTCTGCACGACGGGTTCACAATGCGTGCAGCTCACCCAGCCGGGCGACACCGCAATCATCACATCGACCGGCGGCAAGGTCTCGATCAACAAGACCAACACGCCGCCCTGGACCTTCGCCGCCAATTGCGCCGCGAGTGCCGGGCTGTGCGCGGTGAACCAGTACGCCGACGCCTCGCCGACCATCACGCCCGCCGTCCAGGACGACGGCATGCTGTGCGGTCGCTGACGATGCGAAACCTGGCAAGACAGTTCGTGAGACAGGCCGCGCTCCTTCTGGCTGTTGCATTGTGCTCGGCCGCGCTTGGCATCGGTTCAGCCGCCGCTCAATCGCCCTCGCCCTCCCCCAGCCCCTCGCCTTCTCCGACGCCCACGCCAAACCCCTATCCGTCGCCCAGCCCGACACCGACCGGCGCCGATTCCAGCGGCAATTCGATCGGCGGCCTCGCCAATCAGCGCTTCAACCAGATGATCACCAACCGCGTGCTCGGCACGGTGCTGCTCGGCGTCAACGAGCAGGTCAATTGCGGCGACTGCGTCAGTGCGTTCGGCTCGGCGGGCTCGTTCTCCGCCGGCATCCATGGCCGCAAGGCGCTGACCAACAATCTGTCGCTGCTCGCCGGCATCGCCTACACGCAATACAACGAGGGTGGCTACAAGATCACGAGCGCGCCGATCGGCGCCTTCGCGCTGCGTTACGACTTCACCGACTGGGGCTCGTCACGTCCGTTCTTCGACGTCGGCACCATCCTGACGCCGTGGGAGAAGGCCCGCTACACCCGCAGCTACGATACCAGTCTCGGCCCGGTGAGCGTGACCAGTTCGACCAACGCCTCGAACTACGCCGTCTACGGCCGCGCCGGCTGGATCAGTCGCCTCTCGCCACGCGACGAGGTCGCCGCCTCGATCGAAGTCTGGCAGCTCTGGCAACGCGTGTCGGGCTACACCGACAGCGCAGTGGCTTTCAATCCATTCGATGCCAGCATCGCGAGCGGCACCGACCGCACCAGCCTGGTCAAGATCGGCGGCCAGTGGACACACCTCTTCGGCGGCAACATCGAGACCAACATCAATGGCGGCTGGGTGCAGTCGTTTGCCAGCCACAGCGGCATCGTCGCGACCGTGACCGGCGACGGCACGGTGGTGCCGACCATGGGCAACCAGGGCTGGTTCGAATATGGCGGCCGGCTCGGCTTCCGCGTGCAGAAGGGCTGGGTCGTGGACCTCTTCGCCAACGGCACGCTCGGCCCGCAGCCCGTCGGCACTACCATCCACGGCGGCGTCGGGCTGCGGATTAATTATTAGCGGCTCGCACGGATCTTGTAGGGTGGGCAAAGCGGAGCGTGCCCACCACCTTTCTCAACCGGATACGGATGGTGGACACGGCGCAAGAGCGCCTTTGCCCACCCTACGGGACCTGTGTCGCCGTCACGCTGCCGACTTGCCCTCGAACGCGCGGCGTAGCACGTCGACATCCAGCTTCACCATCTTCATCATGGCCTGCATCGCGCGCGCCGCCGCTGCCCTGTCCGGGCTCGACAGGAATTCGAACATCACCTTCGGCACCACCTGCCAGGCCACGCCCCAGCGATCCCTGAGCCAGCCGCACTGCTCCTCCTTGCCGCCATCGGCCAGGAAAGCATTCCAGACGCTATCGACCTGGGTCTGGTCATCGCAATGGATCATCAACGAGATGGCGTGGGTGTACTCCATCTTCATGCCGCCGTTGAGCGCAACCAGCGGCTGACCGGCGACCGTGAACTCGACCACGAGCACGGAGCCCTCCTTGCCGGAGGGGCCGTCCGATACGTTGCGCTGAACGTGCGTGATCGCCGAATTCGGCACCAGCGAGACATAGAACTTCGCGGCTTCCTCGGCATCGCCGTTGAACCACATGCAGGGTACGACCTTGGACATCTTGAATGCTCCTCCTCGGTTTAGCGTTCAAACGGGCTGATCAGGCATTCGCCGTGGCGGGCTGCGGAGGGACAGCCGCCATGTCCATCCAGTTCACACCCCACATATGGCCGTCCGGATCTTCGAAGCTGCGGCCGTACATGAAGCTGTATTCGTCCTTCGGGCTGGGATCGGCCGTCCCGCCCGCCGCCTCGGCCTTGCCGACGATCGCGTCGACCTCGTTGCGGGTGTCGGCGGACAGGCAGAACAGCGCCTGGTTCGAGGTCTTTGCATCGGAGATGGGCTTCGGCGTGAACTGACGGAATTTGTCGTGGGTCGTCAGCATCACGTAGATGGCCTCGGAAAAGACCATGCAGCACGCCGTGTCGTCGCTGAATTGCGGGTTCCGGGTCGCGCCGACCGCTTCATAAAAGGCGGTCGCACGCTTGAGATCGGTCACCGGCAGATTGAGAAAAATCATCCTGGGCATCGGAAGCTCCTTGGGCGGGTTCTGCCCAAGGACGGATAGGCCGACGGCCCCCCGACACCGCGTCCGGGTATTTTTTCGAGGTCACCCCGCCCGGTTCTGCCCAACCGTACCAGCAGGCGACCGTCAGGTCTTACTTCTTCTCGTTCGGATCCCGGTGGACGGGATCGATCCACAGCACGGTCTCGGGCTTCTCGACCGGCTCGATGTCGAGGTTGATCGCCACCGCCTCGCCGTCACTGCGCACCAGCACGCATTCCAGCACCTCGTCTGGGCTGGCGTTGATCTCCTGATGCGGCACGTAAGGCGGGACGAAGATGAAATCGCCGGGGCCGGCTTCCGCGGTGAATTGCAGGCTCTCGCCCCAGCGCATCCGCGCCTTGCCCTTCACGACATAGATGACGCTTTCGAGATGGCCGTGGTGATGCGCGCCGGTCTTGGCGTCCGGCTTGATGCTGACGGTGCCGGCCCACAATTTCTGGGCGCCGACGCGCGCAAAATTGATCGCGGCCGCGCGGTCCATGCCTGTCGTCGACGGCACGTTGGTATCGAGCTGGTTGCCGGGAATGACGCGCACGCCGTCATGCTTCCAGCGATCGTCGTGATCGTGGTCATGGTGGGAATGCGAATGGTCATGGCCGGTCATGGGACTTGCTTTCTGTTGGTTCCGTGCGCGGCAACCTAACCCGAAGCCGCGCTGGCGAGCCATACCAAAATTGGAACCCTCGTAGCTGCGGGACGTTGTCCATGCGAGCAAAATGGAAGGAGAGTTTCATGGGTAGCACGACCGACAAGATCAAGGGTAACGCCAACGAGGCGATCGGCAAGGCCAAGCAGGGCATCGGTGAAGCCACCGGTTCCGACCGCCTGAAGGGCGAAGGCGTGATTCAGGAAGTGAAGGGCAAGGGCCAGCAGGCCATGGGCGATGCCAAGGACGCCGCAAAGGACGCGATTGATCGCGCAGCGGCGGGGGCCAAGCGCGCGACGGAATGACGCGCGGCATCCGAAAGCGAGAAGACCGGCCGAAAGGCCGGTCTTTTTGTTTGTCTTGCTCTCTCCGACCTGGCCGCTGCGCGTCACTTCACCCCAAGCAATTCCACGTCGAACATCAGCGTCGCGTTCGGCGGGATCACGCCGCCGGCGCCGCGGGCACCATAACCGAGCTGCGGCGGGATGATGAGCGTGCGCTTGCCGCCGACTTTCATCGAGGCGACGCCCTCGTCCCAGCCGGCGATGACACGGCCCTTGCCGATCGGGAATTCGAACGGTTCCTTGCGATCGACGGAGCTATCGAATTTCTTGCCCTTCTGGCCGTTCTCATAGAGCCAGCCGGTATAGTGCATCACGCAGATCTGGCCGGGCTGCGGCGAGGCGCCGGTGCCGACGGTGGAATCGATGATCTGCAAGCCTGAAGCTGTGGTCATGGTCTTTCCTGCGGTCTGGGCCGAGGCCGTGGTGGAAACGAAATGCGACACGCCTGCGATCACCGTGATCGCGAGTGCCGAAATCAGGGTGAGGAGTGCGCGCTGGAAACGCTGCATAAGGCACCTTCCGTTTGAGGCGGAAGGTGTCTAGCGCAATGCGGTGGTCGTTTCCAGCCCCGCTGGAGCCTCCGCTCAATAGCCGAGTGCGCAGCCGTCCTTGCGCGGATCGGAGCCGCCGGTGAGCGTGCCCTTGTCCCAGTCGATCCAGATCGCCTGCGCGCCGCCGAGCGGGCCGACCACGCTGGTGGTCTTGTGGCCGAGCTTCTTCAGGCCCTCGACGATCGCAGCCGGCACACTGTCCTCGAGCTGATACTGACCCTCGTAGTGCAGGCCGCGCGGCATGTCGATCGCCTCCTGCACGTCGCAGCCATAGTCGAGGATGTTGGTCACGACGCGGGTCTGGCCGACCGGCTGGTACTGTCCGCCCATCACCGCGAACGGCATCACCGAGCGACCGCCCTTGGTGAGCAGGCTCGGCATGATCGTGTGCAGCGGCCGCTTGCCGCCGGCGATGCAGTTGGGGTGGCCCGGCTGGATGCGGAAGCCGCCGGCGCGGTTCTGGAACAGGACACCGGTCTTGTTCGAGACGATCGCCGAGCCGAAGGAATGCGCGATCGAGTTGATGAACGAGCAGACGTTGCGGTCCTTGTCCACCACGGTGATGTAGATCGTCGACGGATTCATCGGCGGTGCGACGTTCGGCAGGTCGAGCATGCCGTCCATGCGGATCTTGGCGATGTGCTCGTCGCAGAATTCCTTGGCGAGGATCTTGGCGACCTCAACCTGCATGTGGTCGGGATCGGCAACGTGCAGCTCGCGGTGCATGTAGGCGACGCGCGCGGCCTCGGCTTCGAGATGGAAACGCTCGACGCTGAGAGGGGCGTATTTCGTCAGGTCGAACCGCGACAGGATGTTCAGCATCAGCAACATGGTGAGGCCGGGTCCGTTCGGCGGGCACTGCCAGACGTCGTAACCCTTGTACATGGTGCCGATCGGCGTCGTCGTCTCGGTGGTGTGCGCGGCGAAATCGTCGAGCGTGTGCAGGCCGCCGATGCCCCTGAGGGTCTCGACCATGTCTTCCGCGATCGCACCCTTGTAGAAGGCGTCGCGGCCGTCCTTGGCGATCGCACGCAGCGTCTTGCCGAGCTCGGCCTGGCGGATGACGTCGCCCGCTACCGGCGGCTTGCCGCCCGGCAACAGGTAACGCACGGTGTTGGTGCCGCCCTTCAGCTTCTCGAACTGGTTCTTCCAGTCGAAGGCAATGCGGGGGGCGACGACGTAGCCTTCCTCAGCCGCCTTGATCGCGGGCTGGAGCAGCCGGTCGAAGCCGAACTTGCCGTGATTGCGCAAGACGGTCGCGAAGGCGTCGATCACGCCGGGGATCGAGACCGCATGCGCCGAGGTCAGCGGCACCGAGTTGATCTTGCGCTCGAGATACCAGTCGGCATTCGCCGCCTTCGGCGCGCGACCCGAGCCGTTGTAGGCGACGATCTTGCCCTCGCCGCGCGGCTGGACCAGCGCGAAACAGTCGCCGCCGATGCCGGTCGATTGCGGCTCGATCACGCCGAGCAGGGCCGAGCCCGCGACCGCCGCATCCACCGCGGTGCCCCCTTCGCGCAGCACCTCGATCGCGGCGAGCGAGGCCTGCGGATGCGAGGTCGCGACCATTGCGTTGGTGGCGTGGACCGTGGACCTGCCTGGGAAATGAAAGTTTCTCATCGAATTCTTGCTCTCTTGGCCCGTGGCGCGGACGGCGCGCCATCTCGGAAAAACCGGGGTTACATGACACATTCCGGCGGCCTTCGGCAATGCTGGCATACCAGGGAAATGGCTGCCATCCGCTGGGCGTATAGACCTTTCGAGCCGACCGCCATGCGGGTTTTCCGGGCGCCGGCAGCCTGCTAAACGGGCGGCCATGTCTGATCCGGATTCGATCATCAAGGTCGCCGCCTTCTACCAATTCGCCGCCCTCCCGGATTACCGCGAGCTGCGCGAGCCGCTGCGTGCGTTCTGCGCCGGCCTCCAGCTGAAGGGCAGCGTGCTGCTGGCGCAGGAGGGCATCAACGGCACGCTCGCCGGGGCGGCGGAGGCGATCGACGCCCTCGCCCATGAGCTGGCGCACGGCGACATGTTCGGTGACAGGCTGAACAATCTCGAATTGAAGTTCTCGGCCGCCGAAGCCATGCCGTTCGGGCGGCTGAAGGTGCGGCTGAAGAAGGAGATCGTCACGCTCGGCGATACGGCCACCGATCCGACCCGGCAGGTCGGCACCTATGTCGATGCGAGCGAATGGAACGCGCTGATCTCAGCGCCCGACATACTGCTACTCGACACCCGCAACGCCTTCGAGGTGGCGATGGGAACGTTCGAAGGCGCCGTCGATCCCGGCATCAGGAGCTTTGGCCAGTTCAAGGATTTTGCCGCAGTCGGGCTCGATCCCGCAAAGCACCGCAGGATCGCGATGTTTTGCACCGGCGGCATCCGCTGCGAGAAGGCGAGCTCCCATCTGCTCGCGCGCGGCTTTGCCGAAGTCTATCACCTCAAGGGCGGCATTCTCAAATATCTGGAAGAGGTGCCGGAGGCGCAAAGCCGCTGGCGCGGCGAATGCTTCGTGTTCGACGAGCGCGTCGCGCTCGACCACGGTTTGCGCGAACGGAGCTTGCTCGAACAGGATATGGGACACGACCGTGACGAATGAGATCAGGACGCTCGCCGAGCGCATCGACACGCTGGAAACACGCCTCGCCTACCAGGACGAAACGATCGAGACGTTGAACCAGACCATCACCGCGCAGTGGAAGCAGATCGACCTGCTGACGCGGAAGATCACAGAGCTCGGCGAGCGGCTGCAGGACGCCGAGGCCAATGCGCCCGGGCCAGCCAACGAACCTCCGCCGCATTATTGAGCCGTCTACTGGCCGGATGCCTTCGGCAGCAGGTTCATGAGCTCGCCGGACATCATCAGCCGGTCGCGGCCTGCGTCCTTGGCGGCATAGAGTGCCCGGTCGGCAGCTTCGACGAGCGAGGACACGCCCGCCGTACGCTCCAGCGCCGGCCGGCAGGTCGCGCCGCCGACCGAGGCGGTGACGCACCCGGACTCCGGGTTGGCGGCATGAACGAGGCCGGCTTGGTGGATGGCACTGCGGATCCGTTCGCCGACCTGGGCGCAGCCTGCGGGATCGGTGTTCGGCAGCAGCATGGCGAATTCCTCGCCGCCATAGCGCGCCGCCAGATCGCCGGTGCGCTGCGTCTCGGCCGCGATGATCTTTGCGACCAGACGCAGGCAGGCATCGCCCGCGGGATGGCCGTATTCGTCGTTATAGGCCTTGAAGTGATCCACATCGATCATCAGCAGAGCAAGGCTGGAGCGGTCGCGATAGGCGCGCGCCCATTCCTCTTTCAGCCGCTCGTCGAAGCGGCGGCGATTGGCAAGGCCGGTGAGGCTGTCCTCGATGGCAAGCGTCTCGAGCCTGGTTTCCAGCTTCTTTTGCTCGGTGATGTCGCGGGTGATCGCGACCACGCCGTCGACGCGGCCGTCGTCCTTGCGTGTCACCCGCATGGTCGTTTCAAGCCAGACCTCGCTGTTTTGCCGGTGCGAGTAGCGATAGGTGAACCGCGCCTCCTCCCGGTCGCCACGCTTCATGGCATCGATGGTCGCCTGGACCTCCGGCAGATCCTCCTGATTGATGCCCGCAAGCGCAGGTGTGCCGATCAGTTGGTTTGCGCGCCAGCCGACGACCCGCACGGACGAGGGCGAAACATAACGCAACCGGTCGTCGAGCCCGATGCTGGTCACCATGTCGCTGGAGCCTTCCGCGAGCAGGCGGAAATGCGCCTCCTTCTCGACCAGGGCTGCGGCCATACGCTGGCCGCGCTGCATCTGCCGCACCAGCACAGCGCCGATGACCGCAATCAGCATCACCAACGCGATGATGTAGAGCATGCGGGAGATTGCCGCGGCTCGCCAGGGCGCGAGCAATTCCTCCTTGTCCAACGTGGCCAGCAGGACCAGCGGATAGCGGCTGCTGCGCTTGAAGAAGCTGAGACGTTCGGAACCGTCGAGAGGCGACTTGAAATGGTAGACGCCGCTCGGCCGTTGCAGGCTGGCATCACGGAACAGCGCGGTGTCGGCCACGCTGCGGTCGACGAACTTGTCGTTGCTGGGATTGCGCGCGATGATCAATCCGTCGCCGTGCATCAGCGCCGCGGAGCTGTTGCGGCCGATCTCGAACTGCTCGTAAAAGTGCGCGAGATAATTGGAGCTGATGGTCGCGAGCACCACGCCGCCGAAGCTGCCGTCCGGCTTGTTGAAGCGGCGCGACAGGGTGACCACCCATTCGCCTTCGAGCAGGCTCTTCACGGGATGACCGACATAGGGCTCGCGTTTCGAGGACAGCTGATGATACCGGAAGAACGCGTCGTCGCTGAGCGTCGAGCCGACCGTGCCGGGCGAGGTCAGCCAATTGCCCTGGTCGTCGATGACGGCGATGCCATGAATGCGCGGAACGGCCTTCCTACGCACCTCCAGGACGTTGCCGAGCTTTGTAATGGTCGCAGGGCCGGTGCCGTCCATCTCCAGCCGGCTCACGACGCCGACGACGCCGGAATCCAAGAGATCGAAGCTGTCCTCGGCGTGCTGGGTCAGCGAACGGGCCACGTTCGCCATCTCGGTCTCGGCACCCCTGAGCACCGCGTCGCGCGCGGCCCATTCGCGCCAGCCGCTGACACCGAGGATGGTCGCGCAGGTCAGCACGACGAATGCCGCCGCGCGCAACGGCAGGCGGCTCCATCCAGCTCGTTGGGCAGTAGCACTCATGCGGCAGAATTCTCCGATGTATCGGAACCTCTGCCGCTTCTGTTATTGAACCCTGAAATTACCGCCGGAATGCGCCGCGATATCCCGGTTTTCCGTAGTCCTACGGACACAAGGATCAGCGCATCGCTAACAGGGCATTAGAAAACCGATCGGAATCCGGCCTCGCCCTCCGCTAGCTGAAGATGGCCTTAACCTTGTCCCAGAGCGAAGGATTGTCAGCATCCGCATCCGCCTTCGAGGGCGTCGGCTGGGTGGCGCTGACGGGATCGGACGCCGGAAAGCTGCCCTTCAGCCCGGCGTCGAGCTTGCTGTGGCGGTCGGCAGCGAGCGCTTCGTGCAGATCGTCGGCGTGCTTGTCGTGCGGCGCGGGATTGAATGTCTCAGCCATGTTGTCCTCCATCGCCGGGTCAACGCGGCGCGATTGCGCTGGTTCCCCTGTTCCGCTGAGGGCCATAGCGGTGTATCAGGAGCCGTAACCTTGGTCAGGACCATTCGTGCCCCAATCTGCGACGAAACCTTTCATCGACGTGCTCTCCGGCCAGCGCCAGAGCATCCCGCCCCTGTGGATGATGCGGCAAGCCGGCCGCTATCTGCCGGAATACCGCGAGGTCCGCGCCAAGGCCGGCGGCTTCCTCGACCTCTGCTTCAACCCGGAGCTTGCGGCCGAGGTGACGCTGCAACCGATCCGCAGGTTCGGCTTCGATGCCGCGATCATCTTCTCGGACATCCTGGTGATCCCCTATGCGCTCGGGCGCTCGGTGCGATTCGAGGTCGGCGAGGGCCCGCGGCTGGATCCGCTGGATGATCCCGCGAAGGTCGCAACGCTCGCCGCGCGCGCCGACTTCGGCAAGCTCGAGCCGGTGTTCGAGGCGCTCAAGCTCGTGCGCACCGCGCTCGATCCCAAGACCGCGCTGATCGGCTTCTGCGGCGCGCCGTGGACGGTTGCGACCTACATGGTCGCGGGCCAGGGCACGACCGACCAGGCGCCCGCGCGGATGATGGCTTACCGGCATCCGGAGACGTTCGCGAAAATCATCGACGTGCTGGTCCAGAACTCGATTCAATATCTGCTGTTGCAGCTCGAAGCCGGCGCCAATGCCTTGCAGATTTTCGACACCTGGGCCGGCGTGCTGCCGCCGGCCGAGTTCGCTCGCTGGTCGGTCGAGCCGACCCGGCGCATCGTGGAAGGCGTGCGGGCCAAGGTGCCGGATGCGAAGATCATCGGCTTCCCCCGCGGCGCCGGTGCGCAATTGCCGGCCTATGTCGAGGCGACCGGCGTCAACGCGGTCAGCATCGACTGGACTGCGGAGCCGGGCTTCATTCGCGAACGCGTGCAAAGCAAGGTCCCCGTGCAGGGCAATCTCGATCCATTGGTGCTGATCACGGGCGGCGCCGCGCTCGACCGCGCGGTGGACGATGTGCTGGCGAATTTTGCGCAAGGGCGCTTCATCTTCAATCTCGGCCACGGCATCCAGCCGGAGACGCCGATCGCCCATGTCGAGCAGATGATCAGGCGCGTACGGGGCTAGTTCGCTCACCCCCAACAGGGAGTGAAAGCAAAAAACGCGAAAACAACCCCATGCACAGTAGACAAGTCATTGAAAAAGCTGGGCGGCGTGACCCGGCTCAGACGTGCTTCTGACACGTCGGGCAAAACGGGATCACGCTGGGATAACCACCTAACGTCATCAGTGAACGGTGCGGCGCCCAAAGGCGGCGGTCCGGTCTTTCAAGGCCATGATCGAAAGCTGCGCGGTCGTCTTGACGCCGGCCTTCTGCAAGATCCGGGCGCGGTGATCCTCGATCGTTCGCGGGCTGATGCCGAGCTTCCGCGCAATCGCCTTGCTCGATGACCCCGCGATCAGATGATCCAGGACCTCGCACTCGCGCCTGGTGAGTCCTCGCGATTGCTTGAAATGGTCCAATGGACCCGCTGAATGCACAGGCTGACCGGCGCCGGCTGACTCGATCCGCGCAACCAGGTCTGCCGGACTGAATGGCTTCTCGACGAAATCCGCCGCTCCGATCCGAAGCGCGTGCACGGCGGTCGGGATATCGCCCTGCCCCGAGACCATGAGGATCGGTGCCGGACAGGTTCGATCGGTCAGTCGTCCAAGAACGTCCAGTCCCGATCTTCCCGGCAGGCAGAGATCGAGAAGAATGCAGGCTGGCGAGGCATGGCGGGACTTCGCAATCAGTGCTTCGCCATCGGCAAAGAAAACCGGCTGATAGCCCGCTTTCTCGAGGACGACCTTCAGCATCGCGCGCGTCGTCAGATCGTCTTCGAGAATGAATATCTCGTTCTCAGTCATCGTCGTCGCCTTTTCCGTTCAGACCGCGACTGCTATGCGCCGGACGCCGCGGCAGGAAAAGCGAAAGTCACCAAGACGGTTCGCGACCAAATAACGAGAAGTTTGCGTGAAATTGCACCGGATTAGGCCGGAATTAACGCACTCAGCGCGGCCGGCTGCGCTCGATGATCTCGGCGGCGCCCTTCGTCAGCAGATCCAGACCCACCGCACGGCCGAGCTCGCGCGGGCGATTGGCGGGGCCTTCGCGCGAAGCCTCGATGATGGTGTTGCCGGAGAGATCGAGCACGGATGCCGTCAGCGACATCTGATCGCCCGCAATGGTCGAGAAGCCCGCCACCGGCGAATTGCAGTGGCCGTTCAGCACCCACAAGACCTCGCGCTCGGCATCCGCCGAGGCATGCGCGTCGGGATCGTCGATCGACGACAGGATCTGGCGCGTCTGCCAGTCCTGCGCCGCGCATTCGACGGCGACGATGCCTTGCCCCGCCGCCGGCAACATCTCCACTGCTGTGAATTCGTACGCGATGCGGCCGGCGAGGCCGACGCGATCGAGGCCCGAACGTGCCATGATCAGCGCATCGGCCGGCCCCACGGCGCCGCCATCCGGCAGGCGCTGCTTCTCGCCATTGTCGAGCTTTCGCACGCGCGTGTCGGCAGCGCCGCGGAAGTGGATCACCTCTACATCCGGAAACAAGCGGCGCGCGTAAGCGGCGCGGCGGACGGCATTGGTGCCAATCTTGAAGCCCTTGCCGCGGGACTGGCGCAGCGCCTCCAGCGTCACGCCATCGCGCAGCACCAGTGCGTCGTTGGGCGGATCGCGCGACAGCGTGGCGCCGATGACGAGGCCGGGCGTATCCTCGTTGCCCGGCATGTCCTTCAGCGAGTGCATCGCCGCCTGCAATTCGCCCGAGAGCACCGCGGCGCGGATCTGCGCCACGAAGGCGCCACCCTTGCCGCCATGCGGCAACAACTTGCTGGTCTGGTCGAGATCGCCCGTGGTGTCGAATTTGACGATCTCCACGTCGAGGCCGGGCACGGCGGCGGTCAGGCGGCGCGCGATCTCTTCCGTCTGGGCCAGCGCCATCGCGCTCTTGCGGGTGCCGATCTTCAGTCGCGTAGCCAAACCGTCTGCTCCTTCTCGCGCGGGCTTTACCGCGCATCCTCCAATATCATGTCGGAGGCCTTTTCGGCGATCATGATGATCGGCGCGTTGGTGTTCCCCGATACGAGGTCCGGCATGACCGAGCCGTCGACCACGCGAAGGCCTTCGAGCCCCCTCACCTTCAGCCGCTGGTCAACCACCGCGAGCGCGTCATTGCCCATACGACAGGTCGAGGTCGGATGGTAGATGGTGCTGCCGCGCTCGCGGCAATAATCCAGCAGCTCCGCATCCGTGGATACCTTCGCCCCGGGATCGTACTCATTGACCACGAACGGCTTCAGGGCCGGCGCATTCAATATCTTGCGCAGGATCTTCAGGCCTTCGACGTTGGTGGTGCGGTCGGTCTCGGTCGACATGTAGTTGATGCGGATCTCCGGCGGCACCGTCGGATCGGCGCTCCGGATGCGCAGGGACCCGCGGCTTTCGGGACGGAGCTGGCAGACCGACGCCGTGAAGCCGGAGAAGTCATGCAGCTTCTCGCCCATCTTGTCGGTCGAGAACGGCAGGAAGTGCACCTGGATGTCGGGCGAGGCCAGCCGCGGGCTGGTCTTGAAGAACGCGCCCGCCGTGCCGGCTGCGATCGTCAGCCAACCTTTCCGGAACAGCGCGTAACGCGCGCCGGCCATGGTGCGGCGGAGCGGATGATTGACGGTGTCGTTCAGCGTGATCTTCTGCGAGCAGCGCATCACGATGCGGACCTGCATGTGATCCTGGAGATCGTGACCGACGCCCGGCGCGTCCAGCACGACGTCGATGCCATGCTTGCGCAAGAGGTCGCCGGGGCCGACGCCGGAGAGCTGCAGCAGCTGCGGCGAATTGTAGGCGCCGCTCGACAGCACGATCTCCCTGCGCGCGCGGGCGCGGCGGATTTGTACGCCTTGCCGATATTCGACGCCGACGGCGCGGCGTCCCTCGAACAACACGCGCTGGCCGAGCGCGGAGGTTTCGACCTTGAGATTGCCGCGGGCCTTTGCCGGGCCGAGATAGGCCACCGAGGTCGAGGCACGGCGGCCGTTGCGTGTCGTGGTCTGGAACAGGCCGACGCCTTCCTGCGTGGCGCCGTTGAAATCGGGGTTGTAGGGCAGACCGGTCTCGACTGCGGCGTCGATGAAGGCCTTTGACAACGGATCGGTCACGACCATGTTCGAAACCGGCAACGGACCGCCACTGCCATGATATTGATCGGCGCCGCGCGACTGGTTCTCGGCCTTCTTGAAATAGGGCAGCACGTCGTCATAGCCCCAGCCGGTGTTGCCGAGCTGGCGCCAGCGATCATAGTCCTCGTGCTGGCCACGGACATAGAGCAGGCCGTTGATCGAGCTCGAACCGCCCAGCGTCTTGCCGCGCGGCTGAAACACCTGGCGCCCCTTCAGCTCGGGCTCCGGCTCGGTCTGGTACATCCAGTTGACGGTCTTCTCCTTGAACAGTTTGCCGTAGCCGAGCGGCACGTGGATCCAGATGTTGGAATCCTTCGGCCCAGCTTCGAGCAGCAGCACGCTGTGCTTGCCATTTGCCGATAGCCGGTTGGCCAGCACGCAGCCGGCGGAGCCGGCGCCGACGATGATGTAATCGAATTCGGGATCGGACGGCGTGACGGAAGAAGTTGCGTTCATGCGTTACTGTTCTTCTTGTTGGTGTGGGCGTTTCCGCTCCGTCACTAGCACGTCATGGCTTGACGCGCAGCGCCTCGACCAGCGACTTGAACGCACGGGCATATTCCGCGCCAGCCCTTGCGATATCGGCGCGTCCGGCGCAGGCAACCGCGGCCTCCGTCACCGCGCCGAGCAGCAGGCGGGCGAGCGGTTCGACCGGCTGCTTTGCGATCAGTCCGGCCTCCATCGCCACCGAAAGCGCACGCGGCAGCTTGCCGCCGAAATGCCGGGCGTCGATCTCGCGCCAGCGCTCCCAGCCGAGCACGGCCGGGCCGTCGCGCAGGATGATCTGGCCGGTCGGGCCCTTGGCAGTCGCCGCGAAATAGTGCTGCGTGCCCGCGACCATCGCCGCGAGCACGTCCTTCTCGGCGCGCGCGGCACCGTCGATCTCGGCGACGAGGTCGCGCGAGACCTGGTCGAATACCGCTTCGAACACCGCCTCCTTGGTCTTGAAGTGATGATAGACCGCGCCCTTGGCGACATGGGCTGCTTCCGCGATCTCGTCCATGGTGGTGGCCGCAAAGCCCCGCGTCCCGAACAGGCGGCGCGCCGCCGTCAGGATCGCCTCCGATGTCGCCGCCCGCCGCTCCGCCTGTTTCGCCATGGGTCTCGTCTAGTCGAATTCTCCTTAGCCGGCCAGTTGACTTTCCGACTACCGGTCGGTATTTACCGACTAACAGTCTGTTTTTATCATGAGGGGCGCCATGCCGAGCCGCGACATCGTCGAAGCCTTTGCGAAGCGGCTGGAAAATGGGGATTTTGTCGGAGCGATCCTCGACTACTACACTCCGGACGCCGCCACCCATGAAAACCAGGCCGAGCCTTTGGTCGGGCGCGACAAGCTCGCGGCCAAGGAGCGCGGCGTGCTCGCAGCCTTCAAGGAAGTCAAGGCGGTGCGGATCGGGCCCAGCTTGATCGAAGGCGACAACGTCGCGACGCGTTGGCGGTTCAGCTTCACCAATGCCGAAGGCGTCACGCGGACACTGGAAGAGATTGCCTGGCAGACATGGCGTGGCGACCAGCTCGTCGAGGAGCGGTTCTATTACGACCCCAAGCAGCTCGGGCGGTGACAAGCTGCCCTTTCGCAATCGATTTCAAGCTGACTTGCCCGGGGCGATCATCGCGTCGGCTAGCTTGCGCATCAGGCGCACCAGATCCTCGACATCCTGATCGTCCCAGGTCGCAAACATCCCCCCGACAATCCGTTCGCGTGCCCTGTCGACCGCATCCGTCATGGCTTTGCCATTCGGCGTGATGGTGGCCTCGCTGACGCGGCGATCCGCTTCGCTGGCGTGGCGCTTGATCAAGCCGAGATTTTCCAGTTTCGCGACCTGCCGACTGACCGTCGTATAGTCCCGCCCCATGCGATCGGCGAGGTCGACGACCCCGATCGGGCCGCGCCGCTCGATGCCGACGAGCAGCGGAAACAGCGCACGATCCAGCGAGATGCCCGCCTCGCGGATCATCATGTCGTCGCCCTGCCGGCGGTTCATGACACTGACGATGTCGATCAACGCTTCGTGAAGCGAGCGTACCTGCTTTTTAATATGTGTATTTTGCACCCTTCTTGACATCCCGATGACCCCCTGCCTAATGTGTGCATATTACACATATTGAGGGTGCCATGACAAAGCAATTCACGGCGGACGTTCTGATCTGCGGAGCAGGTGCGGCCGGCCTTACACTCGCCATCGACCTCGCGCGGCGAGGCGTGTCTTTTCGGCTGATCGAGAAGCAAGCCAGTCCGTTCCATGGGTCTCGCGGCAAGGGAATCCAGCCTCGAACCCTGGAGATCTTCGAGGATCTCGGCATCATCGACCGCATCGTTGCCGCCGGCGGTCTCTACCCGCCGCAGCGCAAATACCGCGATGATGGCAGCTTCATCGAGTCGGAGATTGCAGAGCACGCACCCCCCACCCCGGCCGAGCCCTACAACATGGCGCTGATGATCCCGCAATTCCTGACCGAGGGCGTGATGCGCGAACGGCTGCTCGAACTCGGCGGGCGGGTGGAATTTGGCTGCGAACTGGTCGGCCTGGAGGATGAGGACGGTGTGACTGCGCGCCTTTCAGGCAGGGACGGCGAAGAGACGGTGCGCGTGCGTTACCTCGTCGGTGCCGATGGCGGCCGCAGCTTCGTGCGTCACGCACTCGGTATTGGTTTTCATGGCAAGACGCTCGGCGTACGAGCCGTGGTGGCCGACGTCGTGCTGACGGGCCTGGACCGCCTGGCGTGGCACCGCTTCCACGATGGCGCGATGGACCGCCAGATCTCGCTGTGCCCGCTGGCCGGAACGGAGCTGTTTCAGTTGCAGGCACCCGTCCCGCTCGAGGGCGAGGTCGATCTGTCCGCCGAAGGGCTTTCGGCCATGGTCGCCGAGCGCACGGGACGCAACGATATCCGCATTCAGTCCGTGCTTTGGGCGTCGGCCTATCAGATGAATGCGAGACTCGCCGATCGTTACCGGGATCGCCGTGCATTTCTGATCGGCGATGCGGCTCACATCCATCCTCCGACAGGTGGACAGGGTCTCAATACCAGCGTGCAGGATGCCTACAATCTCGGCTGGAAGCTGGCGAGCGTTATCGGCAGCGGGGCCGCAACTCTGCTCGATAGTTACGAGGCAGAACGACACCCCGTCGCTGCAAGGGTGCTCGGCCTTTCCGCCGACTTGCTGGAAGCGGCCAAGCGCGGCGACATGAGGCGCGGTCGCGAGGTGCAGCAACTCGAGATCGGCTATCCGGGATCGCCCTTGGCACTGGAAAAGCCAGGGCGCATGGCAGGCCGGTCCGCGGGAGCTCGTGCACCGGATGCGCCGCTACGTGGAGCCGCAGGACAACCCATACGCTTGTTCGGGTTGCTCAAGGGGCCTCATTGGACGCTGCTTGGCTATCAGGTGAAACGTGGGACCGTATCGGCGTGCACTGGACTGCACATCCACTGTATCGGCCCGGATGCCGAGCTCATCGACGAAAGCGAGCACTTTCGCGACGCATACGCCGTATCGCCCGGGGATTGGGTGCTGGTGCGTCCCGACGGTTACATTGGCGCCTTCGTGGGCTCGCGGCAGATCGACGGGCTCACGCATTTCCTGGCCGAACAGGGCCTCCAGCCGCCTCCGTAAGTGTCGAAGTCCGCCTTTGTATCGATTTGTTATCGATACCACGTCACGAATACGCAGAAGTGGTCGTGGCGATGCCGGCCGGGTGGGATAATTCATAGTTCGTCAAAGGTTTGCAGCGAATTCTCGCTTCCGCGCCCGACGGACGGCCCATGCTGCTAGGCTCTGGAATGCGGACTCAAACGACCAGCTATGTCGCGCGGCTGTTCGCCGGCGATTTGTCGGCCTTTGGCGGTCCCGCAACCGACGAAGCCGTAGCCGGCCATATCCGGGCCGAACAGATGTCGCTGGTGCTCGGCTATTCGGTCGGCATCATGCTCGCCAACGCCTGCAACGCCATCGTCCTCGCCATCGCGCTTTGGCAGTCGCCGGACAGGATTTTTGCGTTGATCTGGGCTGGCGCTGTCGCAAGCGGCGCAATCATTTTCGGTCTGCAGTCCCGCGCCGCGCGCCGCATCACCAAGCCGCAATTCGTCTCGCGCCGTGCCATGCAGCGGCTGGTGCGAAACGCCTTCGTCCTCGGCGCCGCCTGGGGCATCGTACCGGTCGCCTTCTTCGCGGACGCTTCGACCGGCGGGCAGCTCGTCATCACCTCCCTGTGCTCGGGCATGCTGGCCGGCGGCGCGCTCGCCTTCGCCACCATCCCGATCGCGGCCATCGCCTTCACGGCTCCGATCTTCGTCGGGATCGCCATCTGTCTCGGCAGGAACGGCGATCTGGCCTTCCTGCTGATCGCATTCCTCGTCGTGGTCTACGGCAGCGTGCTGATCCGCGGCGTGTTCGTCAATTCGTTCGCGTTCGCTCGGCGCGTGATGCGGCAGATCGAGGCGGAGCGGACCGTGCGGCTGGATCCTCTGACCCATTTGCCGAACCGCGTCGCCTTCAACGAGACGCTCGAGGCCGCGCTCAAGCGACTGACATTGTCGGGCGAAGAGTTTGCGGTGCTGCTGCTCGATCTCGATCGCTTCAAGGAGGTCAACGACAAGTTCGGCCATCCCGCCGGCGACGAATTCCTGGTCCAGGTCGCAAGCCGCCTGCAGCGCTGCACGCGCGCGGCCGAACATGTCGCGCGCATCGGCGGCGACGAGTTCGCGCTGGTGATGGCCAATCTGGCGCGTCCCGAGGATGCACTCGATATCGCCGAACGCTTCGTCGCGGTCTTCACCGAACCGTTCCGCATCGAAGGCCGCCAGATCGTGGGCGCAACCAGCGTCGGCATCGTGCTGGCGCCGCGCGACGGCACCACGCCGCTCGACGTCATGAAGAATGCCGATGCCGCGCTCTACCGCGCGAAGAAGGCGGGCCCCGGCACGATCCGCTTCTTCGAGGAAGCCGACGACAGGGTGTCACGCGATCGCAAGGCGCTGCAATCCGATCTCGAGAGCGCGATCGCGCGAGACGAGCTGTTCCTCGTATTCCAGCCGTTCCTCGACCTCGACGAAAACCGGATCACCGGTTTCGAGGCGCTGCTGCGCTGGCAACATCCTGAGCGCGGACTGGTACCGCCGAGCGAATTCATCCCGATTGCGGAAGAGACCGGGTTGATCCACGAGATCGGCGAATGGGTGGTCCGCCGCGCCTGCGCGACGGCGGCGGAGTGGCCGGACGACATCAGGGTCGCCGTGAACTTCTCAGCCGCGCAGTTTCACAATTCCGGCATCCTCCAGATCATCGTGCAGGCGCTTGCGGAGGCGAAGATCGCGCCGCACCGGCTCGAGATCGAGATCACGGAATCGATGCTGCTGTCGAAATACGGCTCGGCCGAGCCGGTCCTGAACGCGCTGCTGCAGCTCGGCGTCACGGTAGCGCTGGACGATTTCGGCACGGGATTCTCCTCCCTCACCTATCTGCGCAAGCTGCCGTTCGATCGCATCAAGATCGACCAATCCTTCATCCGCGACATGCTGGTGCAGCCCGACTGCGCGGCGATCGTGAAATCGGTGATAGGGCTTGCGCGCGACCTGCGCATCGGCGTGGTCGCGGAAGGCGTCGAGACCGCCGACCAGCTCGAATATCTGCGCCAATTCAGTTGCGACGAGGTGCAGGGCTATCTGATCAGCCGGCCGGTGTCGGCGGACGGCGTGCTGGCGCTGCTGGACACGAAGAAATATCGGGCCACTTACGCGGCGTAGGTGGAAATCACACGGGCCCGAATGCCGGCCACAAGGACGGTGAGCCCCCTCTCCCGCTTCCGGGAGAGGGCTGGGGAGAGGGTGCCTCCACAGAGTGAGTCCCCAAGAGGCGAGAGCCCTCACCCGCGCCTTCGGCGCGACCTCTCCCGCAAGCGGGAGAGGTGGGGACCGCGGCGCCGTCTGTTTGTCCCAATAGACCCCGCCCCCGGGGCTCGCTCAAACCGCGTCCGCCCGCAGCAGCGTATCCACGGTGATCGTCCCCCGCGCGCGGGAGACGCAGGCGCAGATCTTCTGGTTGCACTCTTTCTGATGATCGCTGAAGAAGACGTCGCGATGATCGATCTCGCCGTCGACCTCGACCACGTCGATGGCGCAGAGACCGCATTCGCCGCGCTTGCAATCGTACATCACGTCGTGACCGCTGGCATTGAGCACATCCAGCATCGAGCGTTCGCGCGGGATTTCGAGCTCGACATTCGAGCCCTTCAGGCGCACGCGAAACGGCTCGGTCGGGAGCGTGCCGCTGGAGCCGAAAGTTTCGTAGCGGAGATCTGGTAGTGGATGGCCCGCGCCGATCCAGGCGTGACGAGCGGCATCGAGCATGCGCATCGGACCGCAGAACAGCGACAACGTGCCTTGCGGCAATGACGCGAACAGCGCGCCGAGATCGAGCCGCTGACCTTCATCGCTGGCATGAACGACCAGGCGATCGCCGAGCATTCCGGCGAGATCATCGAGATAAGCGGCCTCGGCGCGCGAGCGCATCGCATAGTGCAGCGTGATATCCACCCCGCGCCGCACCAGCGCCTGCGCGGCGCCGAGGATCGGCGTGATGCCGATACCGCCGGCGATCAGACAATAACTTTCGCGCGACCAGTCCACCGCGAGCAGCGAGGCCGGCTGCGTGATGTCGAGCCGCGCGCCCGGCGCGAGCTGCCACATGTAGCGCGAGCCGCCGCGGGAATCGTCGGCGCGGCGCACCGCGATCTTGAATCCATGCGACGAGGCTTCGCCGACCAGCGAATAGGACCGCGTCTCCGGCAGACCGTCGATGGTCACGCTGACATTGATGTGGCTGCCGACCGGATAGGCGGTGGCGTCGAACTGATCGGGCCGGATCAGGAATTCGCGGATGCCGGGGGCAATATCTCGCGTCGTGACGAGCGTCGCCGGAATCCAGGTTTCGATGAAGCGCATGGGACTGCCCTCAATCGGTCGCGGTCTTGATCAGCGCCAGCGCCGGCAAGAGATCGAGATGGGTGCGGTTGCGCAGCGCGAGCCGCAAATTGCGCACCGCCAGCCGCGCGTGTTCGCGCATGACGGCTTCGGCGCGCGCGCCTTCACGGTTCTCGATCGCATCGATCACGACGCGGTGGTGCTCCTGGGCGATGATCAGGATCTGCTGCGCCTCGGGGAGTGCCGATTGGGCCATCACGAAGCCGCTCGGCGAGGCGAACGGAAGCGCGGAGGCGCGGTCGATCTGGCGGACCAGGGGTGGGCTCCGCGACAGTTCCGTGAGCAGGGCATGGAAGCGCGCGTTCAGGGTGACATAGGATGAGAAGGCCTCGATCGAGATCGGCACCTGGCCCAGCAATTCGTCTATCGCCGCCAGGCACTCCTTCAGCGGCTCCAGCTCGCGCGCGGAGACGCCGCGCTCGGCCGCGAAGCGTGCAGCGAGCCCTTCGAGCGTGCCGCGCAGCTCGATGGAATCGGAAATGTCGCGCTCCGAGAACGCCTTTACCATGAAGCCTCCGGAGGGGATCGCCTCCAGCAGGCCCTCCTCCTCGAGCCGCACCAGCGCCATGCGCACCGGGGTGCGCGAGGCGCCGGTGGTTTCCACCGCCTGCAGTTCGGAAATACGCTCGCCCGGGCGCAAGGAGCCCGACAGGATCTGGTCGCGCAGCGCAAGCTGCGCCTTCACGGTCTGCGATACGGAGCGGTCGACCTCACGTTCGGCCATGATCTACTCCGCGGCCTGAAGGCGCTGCGGCGCGGTTTCCTTCGCCACCATCCTGTCGATCAGCTTGCGCGACCACATCGCACCGGCGTCGATATTGAGGTTGTAGAAGATGCGGTCCGGGTTTTCGTCCATGGCGCGCTGCTGCGCCTCGAGGATCAGCTCGTCCTCGCGGAAGATGCGGGAGACGCCCTCGCGGATCTCGGTGGTGATGCGCTGCTCGCCGAGGCCGTAGTTGCGCACGAAGGCCCAGAAATAATGGCAGGTCTTCTCGGTCTCGGGCGTGATGGTGTTGAGCACGAAGCCGTTGACGCCCTGCGAGCGGTCGCCTTCCGGCGCGCCGGTGCCGGCCGGCGCCACGCCGACGTCGATCGCGATCGTGCACGGGGCTTCGAAGCGGATGATCTGCCAGCGATCGACGAGGCCCGTCTTGCCGAGCTGCCTGGCCCAGAACGGCGGCGGCTCGATGTTCCGCATCCAGCGCGTCACCGTCACCGTCTTCTCGCCATGGGTGACGTCGAACGGCGCTTCCGCGACCGCTTCGTTGCCGATGGAGGAGCCGTGTACGAAGGTCTCGTGGGTGAGATCCATGAGATTGTCGAGCACGAGGCGGTAGTCGCATTTGACGTGGATGGTCTTGCCGTCGCCGGCCCAGGCCGGATCGTGATTCCAGTGCAGGTCGGGCACGAGCGCGGGATCGGCGAGCGCGGGATCGCCCATCCAGAGCCAGACATAGCGATGGCGCTCGACCACGGGATAGGCGCGCACGCAGGCCGACGGGTTGATGGTCTCCTGCGAGGGCATGAAGGTGCAGCGCCCCTGCGCGTTGTACTTGAGACCGTGATAGCCGCAGACCACGGTGTCGCCTTCGAGCCGGCCCTTGGACAGCGGCACCAAGCGGTGCCAGCAGGCGTCCTCGAGCGCAGCGACCGAGCCATCGGCCTTGCGGTACATCACGACATGCTTGCCGCAGATCGTCCGCGGCAACAGCGCAGGTTTCACGTCCGCGTCCCAGGCCGCGGCGTACCAGGCGTTCATGGGGAAGGGCTTTGTCATTGGTCTCACTCCCACGGCTTAGGTATGCGTTATGTATACAATAGCGTGGGAGTTGAATCGTTCAAGGGTAATATATACTTACAATGATACCTATATCCACCGATCTGTATACATACGAAGGCTACACCGTCTGGATCGCCCGCCTGCGCGGGCGACAGCGACGGGTGGGGCTCAACCTTGCCAATGAGGCGGAGCGTGAAGGCGGCATGCCTCAGAGTCTTACGCCCCGAACACCTTGGCCAGGCCTGCCTTGGCCTCTTCCTGAATCCTCATCAGGTGCTCGGTGCTGCGGAAACTCTCGGCGTAGATCTTGTAGACATCCTCCGTCCCGGACGGCCGCGCGGCGAACCAGCCGTAGTCGGTCTCGACCTTGATGCCGCCAAACGGCTGGCCGTTGCCGGGCGCCTTGCTCAGCGTGGCACGGACGGGATCGCCGGCGAGGTCCTTCAGGCCAAGCTGCTCGGGCGTGACTGACTTCAAGATGTTCTTCTGCGGCCCGGTCGCGGCGACGTCGATGCGGGCGTAATGCGGCACGCCGAACTCGGCGGTGAGATCATTGAACAGCTGGCTGGGATCGCGGCCGGTCTTCGCCATGATCTCGGCGGCGAGCAAGCCGAGGATGACACCGTCCTTGTCGGTGGTCCACACCCCGCCGTCGCGGCGGAGGAACGAGGCCCCTGCACTCTCCTCGCCGCCGAAACCGAAGCCGCCGGTGAGGAGACCGTCGACGAACCATTTGAAGCCGACCGGCGTCTCCACCAGCTTGCGGCCGAGTTTTTTCGCGACGCGATCGATGATCGAGCTCGACACCACGGTCTTGCCGATCGCCGCGTCCTTGCCCCAATTGGGACGGTGCGCAAAAAGGTAGGAGATCGCGGTCGCCAGATAATGGTTCGGATTCATCAGGCCGCCGGTGCGGGTGACGATGCCGTGGCGGTCGGCGTCGGTGTCGTTGGCGAAGGCGACGTCGAAGCGGTCGCGCATCGCAATCAGGCTCGCCATCGCGTAGGGCGATGAGCAGTCCATGCGGATCTTGCCGTCCCAGTCCACCGTCATGAAACGAAAGGTCGGGTCGATCGCCTCGTTCACCACGGTCGCCTTGAGGCCGTAGCGCTCGATGATCGGATGCCAGTAATGCACGGCGGCGCCGCCGAGCGGGTCGATGCCGATATTGATGCCGGCGGATTTGACGAGGTCGAGATCGACGACGTTGCCGAGATCGGCAACGTAAGGTGTGACGAAATCGTGGGCATGGACGTTCGACGATTTCAGCGCCTTGGCATAGTCGATGCGCTTTACGCCCTTGAGGCCGTCGGCGAGATAGGCGTTGGCGCGCTTCTCGACGACGCCGGTCACATCGGTGTCGGCCGGGCCGCCATGCGGCGGATTGTATTTGTAGCCGCCATCCTCCGGGGGATTGTGCGAGGGCGTGATGACGACGCCGTCGGCAAGGCCGCTCGTGCGGCCTTTGTTGTAGGTGAGGATCGCATGCGAGATGACAGGCGTCGGCGTATAGCCGCCGTCCTTGTCGATCATGATGTCGACGCCGTTGGCCGCGAACACCTCGACGGCGCTGACCAGTGCCGGCTCGGCCAGCGCGTGGGTGTCGATCCCGATGAAGAGCGGACCGGTCAGCACCTTTTCCCGCCTGTAGTCGCAGATCGCCTGCGTGGTCGCGAGGATGTGGCCTTCGTTGAAGGTGTTCTTGAAGGACGTGCCGCGATGGCCGGAGGTGCCGAACGCAACGCGCTGCGCGGGATCCGCGACATCGGGCTTGCCGGCGAAATAGGCCGTCACCAGCCGCGGAATGTTGGTGAGCGCGTCCGGCGAAGCCTGCTTGCCCGCCCCGGGATGAACATCAGCCACTGAAAATATCCTCATCCTGTCGTACAGAGATCGCGCGACACCATATCATCGGCCGGGCCCCCGCCAAGGGCACAACACCCGCGATGGGGCAGGCGTTCCCTGGGATAGCAATCTCGGTCCCGTCATCCTGAGGTGCTCACCGCGCTGCGCAACGCGTTCGCAGCTTCGGGTAAAGAGACCGTGCTATGCTCCACGCCATCGAGGTCTTCCGAATCGTCCCATGATTCTCCTGCGCAAGCTGCTGCTGCTGATCGCCGGCCTCGTCGCAGCCGGTGCGCCGGCGCGGGCCGCAGAGTTCTATACCGAGGATCTCCGCATCCCCATGGCGGAGGCAGGGCCGCAGGGGCTGGAGGCCTTGCTGGTCCGCCCGGCCGGGACGAAGCGCTATCCGCTGGCGCTGCTCAGCCACGGCTCGCCGCGCAGCTTCGACGACCGCGCCACCATGTCCGCGCACAAATATTACGGCATCGCGCTCGAATATGCCCGGCGCGGCTTTGCGGCGCTGATCGTGATGCGGCGCGGCTACGGCACCTCGCCCGGCGGACGCGTCGACAGCGTCGGTGGCTGCGCGAAGGCCGCCTATTTGCCCGCAGCCGCGGTCGCGGCTGCCGATCTGCGCGCCGCGATCGATGCGATGGCGCGCCGGGCCGACGTCACGACGACGGGCATGATCGCGGCCGGCCATTCCGCCGGCGGGCTCGCAACGATCGCGCTCACCGCGCAGGCGCCGGCGGGTCTCGTCGCCGCGATCAACTTCGCCGGCGGCCGCGGCTCGCGCGACGACGACGACGTCTGCAATCCCGACGGACTGGTGAAGGCCTTCGCCGCCTTCGGCAAGACCTCGCGCGTACCAACACTCTGGGTCTATGCGACCAACGATTCCTATTTCGGCCCCGACCTCGCGCGCCGCCTCCATGACGGATTTCGCACCAGTGGCGGCAATGCAAAATTCATCGCGGCGCCGCCGTTCGGCGACGACGGTCACTACCTCTATGCGGTGGCGAGCCGTGCACAATGGACGCCCTATGTCGACGCCTTCCTGCGCGAGCGCGGCATCCTCAGTCGCGACATCCTGAGCCCGCTCGACCCACTGCCGCCGCCGCGCCAGCTCAACGAGGCCGCGCGGACCGAATTCGCGCGCTATCTCGCCAGCATGCTGCCGCACAAGGCGTTCGCGGTGTCGCCGAACGGCGGCTACGGCTGGCGCTCGGGGCACATTACGGCCGACGACGCCCGGCGCGACTCGCTGGCCGCCTGCATGAAGTGGTCGCGGACCTGCACGCTCTATGCGGTCGACGACCGGCTGGCTGAACCCGCGCCCACCGACCAGAGCGCCCGCGCGCGCTAGCCGCCGTGCGTCGGAGGCCGTTTGTTAACTCCGGAGCTCTATGACGGAGCCATGCTGTGGGATCGGGCATGCTTCCATCTCGGCGCGACGTGGCGACACGTGGCGGTCGTGTTGCTGTTGTCGGCTCCGCTCTGCGCGCACGCCGGAGACGGCAACACGGAGCTCGGGGCCGGCGAAACGCCGTCATCCCGGGCCATGATCCGGAAGATCATCGAGCGAGAAACCGCAAACACCAATTTACCGGCCGATATCGCCGAGGCGGTCGTCTTCGTCGAAAGCGGCTACAATTCGGCCGTCATCGGCAGCGTCGGCGAGATCGGCCTGATGCAGGTCCGGCCCGAGACGGCGGCGATGCTGGGTTTCCGGGGCAGCGATGCGGAACTCGCCGAACCCGACATCAACATCCATTATGGGGTGCTTTATCTCAGCCGGGCCTGGCGCCTCGCCGGCGGGGACATCTGCCGCGCCCTCATGAAATACCGGGCGGGTCATGGCGAGGAAGCGATGACCGCGCGGTCGCAGGTCTATTGCAACCGCGCCCGTAACCGTCTTGTCGCCATGAACTCGACCTCGGTGGAGACTGAAGTGGCGGCTGTTCCGGATCCGGCGCCCCCGCGCCCGATCGCTGTTGCGGCTGCAGCTCCGGCCAAACCGGCGAGCCGCCCGAAGCTATCGGCGCAACCCAAAACGGTCTATGCTCGCTATCGTCACGGCACCGCGGCGGCCAGCCGCGCCTATTGGGCCGCCCACGAGGCCCGGGTCAGCCAGATCAAGGCTCGCATCGAAGCACGATGGAAGCGCGTCGCATCGCGCTGACGATGACGCGGGCGGCGGGGCAACTCCCTGAGTGCGGAAGCAGCCACGGTCCTGGGTATCCTATGTGCCTGGGATCCGACCTGGAAATTCAAGTCACTGCGCAACGCGCTGTCATGTGAACGGACATTCACGACTTGTTCGAGACCCCGAAATCCCGCATATTCGCTTTGGACTCAACCGGTGGTTAACGTAAAGAAGGCCTTCAGCTTCGGAAAGCCGATCCGCGCCTCTATGGTCCACCTGCACAATGCGAAACACGGAGCAGGCGTGATGCAGGGGCAGGCCCGGTTGGCTGCCGGTCGAAGCGAGCAAGGCACAGCGCCGTTCGGCCGTTCGCACACACTCGATGTCCTGCGCGGCCTCGCCATCGCCGGCGTGATGGCCATCCACGTCTCGCAATCATTTCCGTCGAATATCCACGCCGTCGACTACGCGCTCATGTGCGGCTGGACCGGCGTCAACGTATTCTACTTCGTCAGCGCCATGACGATGTGCCTGATGTGGACGCAGCGTGTCGAAGCCAGTCCGACGCGCAAATTCTACATCCGCCGTGCCTTGCGCATCGCGCCACTGTTCTGGCTCGCGATCCCGGTCTACCTCGTCATCAACGGCACCGGACCGAGCGACAATGCGCCCAACGGTATCGGGCCCATTCAAGTGATCCTGACCGCGACGTTCCTGCACGGCTTCTGGCCGGACAGCGTCAACAGCGTCGTGCCTGGCGACTGGTCGATCGCAGCCGAGATGACCTTCTATCTCGTCTTTCCGCTCCTGGTCACCGCGTTCGGCGCGCGCCGCCATCTCTATGTTGCGCTCGCGATCGTGCTGCATCTCGTCAATGTCTGCCTGTTCAAGCCGTGGGCCTTCGCGCTGTTCTCCGCCTATTACGGGCCCAGCCACGAGGCATTCGTCTGGACCACGCTGCACATCAGCTTCCTGAACCAGTTGCCGGTCTTCCTGGTCGGATGCGCGTTGTTCTTCTCGCTGCGCGACGGATTTGCGAGGTCGGACGCTGCGATCTACGCGGTCTTCATCGCACTGTCCTTTGTCGCCAACCGCCTCACCGGCTCGCACGAATTCAACTACCTGATGATCAACCTCGTGCTCGGCGCGCTGGTTGCCGGTTGCATCAGGCTTGCGATCCGCTTCCAGCCGCTCGAAGCGCTCGGCCGTAATTCCTATTCGATGTACCTGTCCCACTTTGCGGTGATCTACGGCCTGCGTCAGCTCTGGCCGCTCGCCGATGGACTGGTCTCGCTGCTCATCGCCTATGTCCTCACTGCCGCGCTGAGCTATCTCGTCGCACGCGCGACATGGCACCTGGTCGAACGGCGCGCGCAGGACCTGGCGCACCGCCTGACATCCGCGGGATCGGACCGGTCGCCCCTCCGGCCCGCCATCGCCGCCACCGCGGCCGGCATGCGCTGAACGCCCCCGCTCCGTTACTTCCACCCCGATACGGCTTGCTTCATTGCCGCCTTGAACTTTACTGTGGAGACTCCTCACGCTGGAGTGGGCACCATGGAGGTCATACTGCTCGGCACGGGTGGTCCGCGCCCGGACCCGCGCCGCATGGCAACGACCACGCTGATCAGGCTCGGCGACGAGAACATCCTGTTCGACGCAGGCCGCGGCGTGATGGTGCAGCTCAGCAAGGCCGGCGTTCCGCTTAGCGCCATCAACACGGTTCTTCTCACGCACCACCATTTCGACCACATCGGCGACCTCTACGATGTGATGCTGAATTCATGGATGCACGGACGCAACGGCGAGCTGCGCATCTATGGGCCACCGGATACCGAGCGGCTCGTCAACACACTGATCACGCAGGTCTACGACAAGGACATCACCTGGCGGGACAAGGGCGAGCCGGCCTTGGGCGGCTGGAAACCGGTCGTCGCGACGGACATCATCCCGGGGCCCGTTCTCGACACCGGGCGCTGGAAGATCAGGGCCGAGCTGGTGTCGCATGGCGACGGCCTCGACATGCCGCCGGCCTTTCTTGCGCGATGGATGTGTCTCGGCTACCGCTTCGAGGCGGAGGGCAAGGTCATAGCAATTTCGGGCGACACGGTGCCCTGCCCCGGGCTCGAGCGGCTGGCTGAGGGGGCCGATTTGCTTGTCCAGTGCTGTTTCCTCGCAACGCCGGAGATCAACAACGAGCACCTCCGCCGTCTTGCGAAATTCACCATCGCCTGCGGCGACACCGTCGGCAAGGTTGCGGCCAAGGCCGGCGTCAAGAAGCTCGCACTGACCCATCACCGGCCGCGCGCCGACGATGCCATGCTGAACGCGCTGCTTGCGGATATCAGGCAGGATTATGCGGGGCCGGTCGTGCTCGGCGAGGATCTCATGCGCATCGAGGTCTGAGCGCCAACGATCAGCGGCCCTACGACTCAGGACGATCCGACCTCGATCCGGAACGACAGTCGCTCTTCCGCACCCGGCGCGATATGCATCAGGCCCGGCTTGTCCGCGAACTCGCCATCGAAGCCGGCAGGAGTGGCATAGCCGCGCCAGGGCTCGATACAGAGAAACGGTGCGCCCGATGGTTTCGACCAGACCCCGAGTTCGCGAAAGCCGCGCCATGATATCTTCAGCCACGGGCCGCTGGACGCAGCATAGCGGACCGCGTCGCTCTCGATCCGGTCGAAGATGATGGCGTCATCGGCGAACAGGGATTCGGACAAGGCGAGCAGCGTACCCTTGACGGGACCAGGCTCCGCGGAGGCACGCAGCAGCCCGCCATCAAGACGGCGGACGCGAGAGGATTCCGCCTTCGCAAAGGTCAGCGCGTAATCCTCTTTCGCACTTTCGGATTGGAGCGGCCAGTTGAAGGCCGGATGGCCGCCGATCGAAGCCGGCAATGTCTCCTTGCCGGTGTTGGCGACCGTGAGCGTCAGATCGAGGCCGCCGGCGTCGAGCGCAAAGATCGCTGTCAGACGGAACGCGAACGGATAGAGCGCGCGGGTCGCCTCGCTGTCTTCGAGCAGCAGCGCGCAGCGGCTTTCGCCGCGCTCCGCCCATGCAAAGCGGCTGTCGCGCGCAAAGCCGTGCTGAGTCATCCGGTATGTCTTGCCCCGGTGCCGCAATTCGTCCCCGGCAAGACGCCCCACGATGGGAAACAGCAACGGCGCATGGCGCGGCCATTCCGGCCCGGCCTGCCAGACGAATTCGGTGAAATCGTCCTTCAACGAGCACAGCTCGGCGCCGTGCGCTTTGACGGTCGCGGTGAGGGAGCCGCTGCGAAGGGAGTGGGTATCGTCACTCATGGCCGACATCTACACTGCGACCTCACACGCAGCAAGGCAGCGTCAGCCATGCAGGCGGAGCGCCTCCGCCGTGCAGCGGTTGGTCATATTTCTGTACCTAACGGTTGCTCCTTTGTGGCTCGTCCCCCGCCCGCGTGCCGCAAGTCGGCCCGGGCGCCGATCAACCAGCATGGTAGCTAATTGAAATTCTTCATCAACGGCCGCTTCCTGTCGCAAAAGCTCACTGGCGTTCAGCGTTATGCCGCCGAGATCGTCAAGGCGATCGACGTGCTTTTGGCTTCGGAGCAAACGTCCGCCTCGCTGCGGAACGCAGACTGGCAGTTGCTGACGCCCGTGGATGCAAGCGAGCAGCTTCAGCTGGAGCGAATCAAGATTCGCGCCGTCGGCCGCTTGCGCGGGCACGCCTGGGATCAAATCGACCTGGCGCGCGCCGCTGCCGGAGGCCGCTTGATCAGTCTCGCCAATTCCGGCCCGGTGTTCCATCGCGACCACACCGTCGTGATCCACGACGCACAGGTCTTTCGCAGGCCCGACTTCTTCAACTGGCGCTATCTGGCGATTCATCGAACCATGGGCCGGCTGCTCGCCCGACACGCAAGCATCGCAACCGTATCGGGCTTTTCGCGCAAAGAGCTTGCCGAGGTGCTGAATCTGTCGGCAACAGCGATCCCGATCTTTCCCAATAGCGCAGAACACTTCGCCAGGACGAAGCCGGATCCCGGCATCATTGCCCGTCTCGGGATTCAGCCGCAGCAATTTTTCCTCTATGTCGGCTCCAGGACCAAGAACAAGAACCTTTCCGTCGCGATCCGGGCCATCGAGCTGCTCGACAGGACTGACGTTCCACTGGTCATCGTCGGCGGCGACAACAGCAAGGTCTTCCAAGACAATTCGAGCGACGGGGTTTCCGGCCTTTTGCTGGCCGGGCGTCTGACGGACAGCGAGATCGCAGCGCTCTACGCGCATGCATCGGCATTCGTATTTCCGTCGCTCTACGAAGGCTTCGGCGTGCCGCCGCTCGAAGCCATGATCTTCGGTTGCCCGGTCATTGCCTCGACGGCCGAAGCGGTCGTTGAGACGTGCGCCGACGCCGCTGCGTATTTTGACGCCAATGATGCCGAAGCATTGAAGCAACTCATGCTCGAAAGATTGGCAATCGGCGCCATCTCCGATCAGGAACGCCGGCGGCAGCAGGAACGCGTTGCGTTCTTTTCGTGGCAGAAGTCGGCGAAGTCGCTACTCGATCATCTTACACCACCGGCAAAAATTGCCAGCGCTGCTTGAAGTTCGATGCACTTCGCTCATTGCGCGCATCGGTTTTCGCACAAACAATTTGCAACTGGCTGCGACTCGCGCATATGCACATGGTTCCACCAAACATTTTGGTTCTTCCTATGACAATCGGGCGCGCAAAGAGCTTGGCGCAACATCACCACATCGCTGCCCCAATATCGCTACGGATTCGAGGAACTGTGTTTCGCACTAGCGAACTCGCAGCAGGGACTCACGATGTCCGGCTCTCCAACGCGCTCCTACGGAAGGCAAACGATGAAAGTGCTGCACATCGCCGAGACGATCCGTGGCGGGATTGCGAGCTACCTGAACGAGTTGCACCCACAGCAACAAGCGAGCTTCGGCACCGGGAACGTGCATTACGTCGTGCCGTCGGATCATCGTCGCGATCTTCCGGCGGTCGATGACAACCAGATTACGACGTTCGAGCGATCCGGCCGCGGCGTTGCCGGCCTGTTCCAGATGTTGCGCGCAAGCATGCAAGCGCTGGATGCCTTCCGTCCCGATGTCGTGCACCTGCATTCCTCCTTTGCTGGCCTCGTGCTACGCCCGGCGCTGGCGGCCCGCTCGGATGGCCCGCGCGTCGTCTATTGCCCGCACGGCTGGGCGTTTTCACGCGAGACCGGCCGCCTCAGTCATCTCGTGACGAAAGCGGCGGAGAACCTTCTTGCGCGCACGTCAGACCGAATCATTTGCATCTCCGGCGACGAGTTCAACGAAGCCGTCCGCGCCGGGATTCCCGCCGAGCGCCTCACCCTCGTCCATAACGGCATCTCGAGGAGCCGCACACCACAGCCTGTCGCGGCCGACTGGACGTCCAAAAAGGTCAAGGTGTTGTTCATCGGGCGCCTGGACCGCCAGAAAGGCTTCGATCTCCTGATCGAAGCGGCACGCTCGCTCGAGGATGTGCTGGAGATCCGTATGATCGGCGCATCCGTCGTCAACAAATACGAAGGCCCGAGCGTCCCGTCCAACGTGTCCCTGCTGGGCTGGCTCGATCGCCCGACCATCGAGACCCAGCTCGAGGCCGCCGACCTCGTCGTAATCCCGTCACGATGGGAAGCCTTCGGCCTCGTTGCCCTGGAAGCGATGCGCGCGGCCAAACCCATCCTGGCGTTCCGCAGCGGAGCATTGCCCGAGATCGTCGTCGATGGCGTGACCGGCGTGCTTTGCGAGCCCGTTGCGGTCCAGCCGCTCGTCGATGGTTTCCGCCGAGCACTCGATCTCGATCTCAGGGTGTTGGGACAGCGCGGCTACGACCGGTTCAAGCAGTTTTACGACGTTCAGAAGACGCATGGGCAATTGCAGCAGGTCTATGCCGAGCTGCTCCACGACGACCGGGCACCGATCGACGCGAAGGCGGGGCTACAGTCGGACCTCTCCAAGAATTTCTGATGGAAAGACGCGCACGCACCTTGGCTCGCGGCAATCTCCTGCGCCTTGCGGGCCTCGTCTCGTCCCTTGTTCTCTCGGTCCCCGCTTGCGCCCAACACGCTCAGCCGCTCGATGCCCGCTTTCTGCTGGGCGTCGGCACCCATCAAGGGCTGGGCGGACCTGTGAGTGCGCGCGGATACGTGCCTGCGGAGAACGTCGCGCAGATCAAGCAACTCGGCTTCAACGCCTTCCGCGACGACTTTCCCTGGTCGGATTTCGAGGTCGGCGGACGCCGGATGGGCTTCACGCCCAGGCTCGGCAGGCTGGAAGCGCAGATCAAGTCCGGCGTCGCGCGTCCTTTGTTGATCCTTGCCTTTGGCCATCATCTCGTTCCGAATTCCTCTCCACCGACCACCGACGAGGCACGACAGCGGTTCGCCGACTATGCTGCTGCGGCGGCGCAATCGGTCGTGGCGCAGCATCCGCTGTTCGAGCTCTGGAACGAGTGGAATCTGGCGTCGAAGAAGGATGCCGCGTTCTCGCCGGAAAACTATCTGGCGCTCGCGCAAGTCGCGCGACCGGCGGTGAAGCGGGTTGCGCCGAATGCGCCTTTCCTGGTCGGAGCGCTCGGCGACGATCCGGGCTGGACATGGACCGAGAAGATGCTGCGGACCGGCATTCTTCAACATGCGGACGGTGCTTCGATCCATCTTTACAATTTCTGCATGGGCCCGAGCAAACGCACGTCGGCCGAGATCATCGAGCGGCTCACGGCGTTTCACCGTCTCGTCGCCCAGGCCTCGGGAAATCCTGACTTCCCGATCTATGTCACCGAGACGGGCTGGACCACGGCCAGCAACAAATGCGGCGTCAGTGAGCAGGCCCAGGCCGACAATACCGCGCAGCTGATCCTGTGGGCGTCCACCGCGACGCGCTGGCTCAAGGGCATGTGGCTCTACGAACTCAAGGACAGTGGAAAGAACCCGTCGGAGCTGGAGGATAATTTCGGGCTCTATCGTTTCGACAATTCGCCCAAGCCCGTCGCCTGCGCGGCCCAGGGGGCCTGGGCTTTCATTCGCCCCACCCTGGGTTCCGAGCGACGCGAGCTCGCGAGCGGCGTCGTTTCGATCAATGCATCGACGAATTCCGGCAGCAGAATTGCAGTCTGGTCCGAGACCCCGGACCGACGTTACGAAATCCGGCTCAAGGGTGATCAACAAGGCGCAAGCTTTGCCATGCCGTGCGACCAGACGGCAAAGCCTGCGTCCGGGGTCTGGATCCCAGTCTCGAGCACACCGGTCCTGATTGCAGCCAATGACAGTGCCGTTCCCGCCCTGGAGATAAGGCCGGCGCGATAGTCGCGATTTTACAGACATGAGGTTGATGCGATGAAAGTTCTTTTGACGTCCACGCTTTATCCGACGCCTCAGGTCCCAAAGATCGTCGGCGGCGCCGAGATCTTCGCCCGACGCTTCGCCGAGGGGCTGGTGCAGCGCGGTGACGAGGTCGAAGTGATCCGGGCCGCATCCACGCCCGGGCAAGCTCCGGAAACCTGCGACGGCATCAACGTCTATTCCGCGCCGGTGCGGAACGTGTATCTGCCCTTCACGGAGCAGAAGAACGTCGCATTGCGCAGCATCTGGCACGCGGTCGACGACTGGCAGATGCAGGCTCCCCTGATCGCGGAACGCATCCGGGCCTTCAAGCCGGACGTGCTGCACTCCAACAATCTATCGGGTCTCACCACCGCCGTCTGGCGCGTTGCCGCCCAGCTCGGGGTCCCCGTGCTCCACACGCTTCACGACTATTACCTGACCTGCCCGCGCTGTTCGCGCTTCGAGAACGGACGGTCCTGCGAGCACACCTGCACGAGCTGCGGAATTCTGAGCTTCCATCGGAAGCGTGCCACGCATTGGCTCAGCGCCGTGGTCGGCGTGAGCGAGCGCGTCCTGTCGATTCATACCGACATGGGCATGTTCTCGGAGACGCCGATCCGCACCGTGATCCGCAACGCCTCGACCGAGCCGCCGCGCGAACCCTATCCCCGTCCGGTCTGCACCACGGAGGTGACGTTCGGATTCATCGGCCGCCTCACGGAGGAAAAGGGCATCGACAATTTGATGCGGGCGCTGGCCATGCTGCCACGGGACCGCATCCGCATGATGATCGCCGGCCGCGTCAGCGACGAGGAGCAACGGCGCCTCAGGGCGCTCGCGCCGAACGCGCGCATCGAGTTCATGGGCTTCGTGGTGCCGGACGACTTCTACAAGCAGGTGGACGTGGTGATCGCCCCGTCGATCTGGCACGACCCTGGCCCGCTCGTCGTCGCCGATGCCAAGGCGGCCGGCAGGCCGCTGCTGGGAACGCGCTTCGGCGGCATGCCCGAGGTCATCGAGCACGGAGTGACCGGCTGGCTGACCGAAGCCGATCCGCAATCCCTCGCCAAAAGCATGCTCGCGGTCGCAGCAGATCCGCACAAGATCGACGAGATCAGCCGGCGCCTCATCGCCGATACCAACAAATGGATATTCTCCGACGTTCTGTCTTCATATAAGAACTTGTATGAGCAATTGCGCGACCAGCGAATGTCGCGCATGCGCGCTATAACTTCCGGCGCGCCACAGGGGCGGACCGTCGGCAAGGAGCGCCTCATTCCGAGATGACACGCCTCCTCGCGATGGCGGGCTACGTCTATCAGAGCGCCGCGGCGATCATCCTGATCTTCGCGATCAGCCATCTGCTGCCCGCCGCCGACTACACCAACTTTTCGCTGGCGCTGGCCTCGAGCCAATTGCTCTGCGTCCTGATGTTCGAGTGGCTGCAGCTGGCCGGACTGCGGTTTCTGGCGGCAGCCAGGGAGAACGAGGCGTCGCGGCTGAGGTGGTCGCTGTTCACAGCGGGCCTGTCGAGCGCGGCCGCGCTCGTTGTGGTCGGAAGCTGCGCGTCTCTGGCCAGCCTGCTCCCGACGGGGATCGTCGCGCTGGGCCTCGGCATATCCGTGCTTCAGGGCCTGACGGATCTCTACTTCCTGTCGATCCGTCTGTCCGACCGGCTGGGTATCTCCTCCTTTCTGCTTGCGTTGCGCGCCACGGCCCTTCTGGCCGGAGCCGCCGCGGGAAGCGTGATCTCGGGAACGGCCGAAGCGGCGCTGATTGGAATTGCTGCCGGGCAGGCCTTCGGCCTCCTTGCCGGCCTTATCGCTTATCGCACGCCGATGAAGCGCGTGTCGTTGCAGGACATGCTGGCCGACTGGAAGGATTTCTCCCGCTACGGCATGCTCGCAGCGGGCGCGTCCGTCATCCATCTGTCGGTTCCGGTGCTGCTCCGTGTCGTCGTCATTGGTCAGCTGGGTGCGACAGGAGCCGGGGCCGGATTCTCGATTGCGCTCGACCTCCTGCAGCGTCCCTTCTGGGTCCTCAATGCTGCGATCCACACCGTGAGCTATCCCGAATTGGTCAACGACTTCGAACACGAAGGCAGCGCAAAATCGGTGCAGTCGGCGCGGCGGATGTTCGAGTTCATGATCTGCACGACTCTCGTGCTGCTCGGTGGTCTCATTGGATTCATTCCAGACGCAGCCCGTCTCCTGGTGCCGCAGGCGAGCCTGGATGGCTTTGTGGAGACGGCGCCGACGGTTGCCGCCTTCTATTTCCTGCACACCCATCTGCAGGCAACGATCGCGGTCGTTCCCCACCTCGAGAAGCTGGCGATCAGGCTCGTCGTCGTTGCGGCCGGCCAGCTCGCTCTCGTCGTGTCCTTCGCCCTGATCGCAATGTCGTCCGGCCTGTCGCCGCGAGGGGCGGTCAGTTGCGCTTCACTCGCCACGCTCGCAACGATATTGGTCGCGCTCGGTCCTACCCTGCGGTTCGAAGCGTTCCCGCGCTGGCCTTTGGTCGTGCAGGCGGGATTGGCCGCAATCCTGATCGGATCGCTCGGTTCGATACCGACGGAGCCCGCGGCATGGCTCGCCGGCAAGATCGCGATCGCCGCGATTGCGACCGCGGTCATCGCATGGCGCGGAGACTTTCTGATGTCGGCCCGCCGCGGCTGATTGGTCGCACCGGCAGCGGCAAAGCAAATCGGGTTCCGATGAGGAACCGTCTGCCTCATCACCTTTGGTGCTTCAGCAGCGAATGCTGCACCATCTCTGAGTAACCACAACCATTGCGAGCAAATCTCTCAGTTTAACCGCCCACGGAAGCGGCATCTGCGAACTTCCCGTGCAGGATAGCGCAAGCTGCACGAGGGAATGAGAGGAAGATACTTCGAACGACGAAGAGCGAGAGAAAGTCTTGCTGCCTTTATCGACCTCGCGCACCGCAAGCGCGCCGATCACTCGTTTAAAATCTGTCATATCAAATCCAATTCGCGCAGCATGCGTATACATTCAGCAGCGCAAATTGCGAAAATCTTGAAAGCGCCTTCCTGACGCCATGCTGCCCCGGCATCGCATCGATATTCTGCTGCAACACAGAGCGCGTCTGTTCCTGCACAAGGAACCGCGTTTCGCTCGCGATTTGTAGCTTCGATTTTTATCTGAAATTCACACTCGACAGAGAAGCTTGAACGCAATCCCTGCGAGCAATTTCGTTCGCGCTGAAATCGAGTGTGCAATGTCCGATCAAACCATCCTATCCGCCAGCGGCTTCATCAACTCCATCGGCGTCAACACGCACGCCGGCTTCGGCTGGACCGGCTACAACAATCTCGCGCTGATGGTCGATGACCTCAAGTATCTAGGCGTCACCCATCTCCGCGACGCCATGGGGACCCCGGCCGCGCAACCCGTCGTCGAGGGTCTGGCCGCTGCCGGCTACAAATTCGACTTCCTGGTGTCGTCCGCGCTGCCCCAGACCGGCACAACCGGGCTGCAGAACTACATCGCCTCGCTGCAGAAGTTCGCGACCAGCCACCCGGGCAGCATCAGCGCCATCGAAGGGCTCAACGAGGCCAATCACCAGCCCTTCAGCTACAATGGCAGTTCGAGTCTCACCGCCGCGGCTCAGTTCCAGAGCGCGCTCTATCAGGCCGTCAACGGCAACGCCGCGCTCGGCAGCATCCCCGTGTACAATTTGTCACTGGCCTACAACGATCCGCAGGGCTACAGCCAGCTCGGCAACATGTCGGGCTCGGTCGACTACGCCAACGCGCATGCCTATGTCAGCACCAGCCTGACGACCAGCAGCTCGCTTGCCGCGACACTGAGCGCCGTCATGACCGCGGCACCGGGAAAGCCGGTCGTCATCACCGAGACCGGCTACACCACGCAGGCCAACACCCAGTATCTCGGCGTCAGCGAGACAGTGCAGGCCAAATCGATCCTGAACACCCTGGTCGATGCCTACAAGGCGGGCGTGAGCGCGACTTATCTCTACGAGCTGTTCGACCGCGACTCCTCAGCCAGCAATACCAATCCCGAGGCCAATTTCGGACTGTTCAATTCCGACGGGACGCCGAAGCTCGCCGCTACGGCCATTCACAACCTGACGACCATTCTGGCCGACGACGGCAAGGGGAGCCTGCAGCCGACTGATCCACTGAACTACACCCTGAGCAACATGCCGGCCAACGGCAACAGCATGGTGCTCGGCAAGAGCAACGGCGCTTACGAGCTCGTCGTGTGGGCGGAGCCGAAGCTCTGGAACGATCCCACCGATACCGAGGTCTCCAATCCGGCTCAGACGGTCACCGTGAACCTCGGCGGCGTGCATCATTCGGTCAAGGTGTACGACACGCTGACGGGAACCACTGCGATCGCCAGCTATACCGACGTCAGCACGATCACTATTCCGGTCAGCGATCACCCGCTGATCATCGAGATCGACGCGCCTCCGACCACCACGACTCCGCCGGACACAAGGACCAGCGTCAGCGGCACCGCAACCGAGATCGTGCCGCAACTGTCCGACCTCAGCGACTCGACGGCGCTTCAGACGATCACGCTGACCGATTCTCACGTCCTGCCGGTCGCCTCGAAGGCGACCATGGACTACATGATCGCCCATTACGGCGGCGCTCTCTCCAAGATCCAGGGCGGATACTCGTTCTCGGTGACTAATACGGCCGCGACCTGGAGCAGCACGAAGACCTACAATTCCAATGGAGCGTTGCTGTCGAAGTCGGACACCGGGCTGAATCCGAGCGGACAGCCGACCTCGACCACCGTCGCCTACACCGACGGTTCCAAGGACCTGATCAGCTACACCGGCGGCGTGCAGACGAAATTCGTTCACGTCGGCACCGACGCTACCAGGACCACCGACACCTACAACACGGCCGGAACTCTTCTGAGCGAAGTGGTCCAGAAGTCCGACGGCTATTATTCCACCACGCTCTATTCGAGCGGCGTGAAGACCGCCGCCTACATCAAGAATGCCGACGGCTCGCAGGACAATTACACCTACGGCATCACGGGCAAGAGCTTCACCGCCCAGGTTCAGCACCTCGACGCGTCCGGAAAGGTCACCTCGGTGACCCGCAGCCATGCCGACGGCTCGCTGGACTCGACCCAAGTCTACAACGCCGACGGCAGCAGCGTGATCACCACCTATAGCGCCACCGGCGTCAAGCTGGTCGAGACCGCCTATCATGCCGACCACAGCAAGGACGTCTGGACCTACAACATCACAGGCCAGACCTACGCGAGTGAGCACGACGTCTACAACGCCACCGGCTTCCTCACCAGCCTGACGCGATTGCACAGCGACGGCAGCCTCGCCTTCAAGCTTATTCAGACGACCGACGGCACCAAGACGACCGATTGGTACAATGCCGCCGGCAGCCTCACCAGCGAGGTGATCCAGAAGGCCGACGGCTTCTCCTCGACCACGCTCTACAGCAACGGGGTCAAGACCAACGCCTATGTCAAGAACGCCGACGGGAGCCAGGACAATACCGCCTACGGCATCACCGGCCAGAGCTACACCACGCTGATCCAGCACGTCGATCCCTCCGGCAGGGTCACCGAGGTCACCCGAAAGCATGCCGACGGCACGCTCGACTATACCCAAGTGATCAACAGCGACGGCAGCAGCGTCGTCACTAATTATGATGCCGCGGGATCGCGGACCAAGGAAACCGACTTCCATGCCGACGGCAGCAAGGACGTTTTCCTCTTCAACATCACCGGCCAGACCTACACCACCGAGCACGACATCTACGATGCGACCGGCTTCCTCACCACGCTGATACGCAAGCACGCCGACGGCAGCATGGCGTTCAAGCTGCTGCAGAGCGCCGATGGGACCAAGACCACGGACTGGTACGACGCCAGCGGCGTGCTCACCAGCGAGGTGCTCCAGAAGCCGAGCGGCTACAGCGCGACCACGGTGTACACCAACGGCGTGAAGACCGCGACCTACATCACCAACGCGGACATGAGTCACGACAATTACAGCTATAACATCACCGGGCAGAGCTATACCACGCAGTACCAGCACCTCGATCCATCCGGCCAGACCACCGAGGTGACCCGCTGGCATGCCGACAACTCGCTCGACTACACCCAAATCGTCGATAGCGACGGCAGCAGCGTGGTCACCAACTACGATGCATCAGGCGTCAAGAAGACGGAAACCGACTATCACGCCGACGGTTCGAAGGACGTCTTTCAGTTCAACGTCGTCGGCCAGACCTACACGAACGAGCACGACAGCTACGATTCGGCCGGCTTCCTCACCGATATCGTTCGCACCCACGCGGACAACAGCCTGGCCTTCACGCTGAAGCAGAGCGCCGACGGCACCAAGACCTCCGACTGGTACGACGCCCACGGCGTCATCACCAGCGAGGTGACGACCAAGAGCGACGGTTACAGCTCCACGACAGTCTATAGCGGCGGCGTGAAGAGCGCTGCCTACATCAAGAACGCTGACGGCACGTCCGACAACTGGAACTACAACATCACCGGGCAGTCGTACACGACCCAGCATCAGCACCTCGATGCCTCCGGCAAGATGGTCGAGCTCACCCGGACCCAAGCCGACGGTACTCTGGACTATACCCAGGTCATCCATGACGATGGCAGCAAGCTGACCGACATCTACAACAGCGCCGGCACCAAGACCCAGGAGATCGCCAACAATACCGACGGCTCCAAGGACGTCTTCCTGTTCAACTTCAACGGACAGACCGGCACGACGCAGCACGAGAACTACAACTCTGCCAGCGCGCTGCAATTCTTCGATCAGAGCAAGGCCGACGGCACCCACAATGTCACGGCCGTCGCCGGCGGCGTGACGATCCAGGGCGGGGCCGGCAACGACGTGTTCTCGGCCGCGCCGAACTCGACCACCATCGCCTACGATCATGGCCAGGACCAGATCCTCAACTTCCAGGCCGGCGACGGCACAACCCATGACGTGGTCCAGATCTCGAAGCTGTTGGCTGCGGACTACAGTCACCTGCAGATCACGCAATCCGGCACGAACGCGCTGATCACGTTTTCGGCCGATGATTCGATCCTGCTGAAGAACGTCTATGTCTCCAGCCTGACGAGCCACGACTTCCTGTTCGTCTGAGCTGGGCGGACCGACGGCTGCGTCAACCTCGACGCTGGCCGGGACCAGTCAAGGTCCCGGCCAGCTCACTTGGCGTCTGCCTCATCAAGAGGCAGCGTTGGGACGATGAAGACGTTCGCTTCCCTGACAAGATGGTCCGAGGAACTCGAGGCTGAACGATCCGGGATCAAGCTGCCTCCACCGCTCCATCCAGCGAACTTGCGTCACAATTCGACTCTAGAAGAGGGATGAACCGCGCAAGGACTCCGAGGCCCGATGGAAGCCAGTGAAGCAAGACGTTTCGTCGTTCTCGACTTCTACCGCTTCGTCGCCGCGCTCGGGGTCTTCATCTTCCACCTGAAGCTGATCGACACGGGCATTTCGCCGGCCTGGAACGGGTCCTACGGCCTGTTCGTGGACATGTTCTTCATCCTGTCCGGCTTCGTGATCTCCTATTCATACCCGTCGGACGCGCGTGGCGTGGCGGCCTATTCCCGGTTCATGATCCGTCGCATTGCGCGGATCTATCCACTACATCTGCTGAGCTTGCTCATCTTCGTGGTGCTCATCGGCGTCGGCCTGGAGCGCACGGCCCGCTCGACCCCTGTGGACTTCCTGTACAACCTTCTGCTGCTCCAGGCCTGGGGCGTCACCAACCATCTCAGCTTCAACTCGCCGTCCTGGTCGATCAGCGCGGAATTCTTCTGCTATCTGGTCTTTCCGCTGCTGATGCTGCTTGCGCGCAAGGTCCAGCCGATCGTGCTTGGCGCGATCGTGGCAGCGCTCTATCTGGTCCTTGCCCACGGCCATCTGCCGATCTGGCAGGAACGGTCGCAGATGTATGGCGCCAATTTCGACTACGGGATGCTCCGCGCGCTGCCGAGCTTCCTTAATGGCATCCTGCTCGCCATTCTATTCCGGATGTCGCATCCCTATCGGCACAAGCGGATGATCTTCGCCGGCATCGGCACGTTCGGCCTCTCCGTGCTCGTCCTCAACGTCTTCGCCAAGCCGGATCTGGCCATTGTCCTTTTCTCCTGCGCGATCCTGCTCACTGCGGTCGGCGAAAGCGCCTTCAAGCAGTTTCCGGGTGCCCGCCTGCTCGGACGGCTCGGCAACACCTCATATGCGATCTACATGCTGCATGATGCGGTCCTCATTGCCGTGTTCAAGCCGTTGTGGACCTGGCTCGGACTGCGGCCTGATCAGTTCGGCATGTTCGCCCTGGCGTGCTGTGTGGTCCTGACCGTCATCGCGGACCGCACCTACGCCTATTTCGAGAATCCGGCGCGGCGCTTCGTCAACCGCTGGGCCGACATCGGTGCCGCATCCTCGCGCAAGGCGGCCGCAACCGACACCTCCGTCCGCTTTGACAACACCACCGAACGGGCGGTCAACTGACCGCCTGCCGATGACATGAGGGCGTTCAAGCGACCTTGCCGTCGGCCTCCGGCACGGCCCGCATCGCGCTCTCGCCCAGGAGCGGTGCGATGTTGGCGCGGGACAGCTCCATGACATCAGGCAACATTTTACGCACCTTCCCGCCGACGGTTTCGTGTGCGCCCAGGAAGTGCAGCACGAACTTCTCAAAGCTGTTGTCGACCAGGAACTGGGCCGGCGAGAGCAACAGCGATTCGCTGACGCCGAAGTGTGCGAACAGGCCCTGGAACTTGTCCTGATAGGTGATCGCAGCGACGGGCGTTCCCTGACCCAGCGCCGCAATCGCCAGATGCATGCGGCCGGTGATCACGCCGTCGACCAGACCGACGACGGCCTTGATCTCGCCCGCCGATAGCGCCTGATCGACATGGTGCACGTGATCGCCGAGCGTGGGCTTGAGGCGGTCAGCCAGCGGCCGAAGACAGTTATCGTCGGCGATCTCGGGGCGGTAATCGTGTGCGAGCAACAGCCAGCTTGCATTGTGCTCCCGAGACAGCCGCTCCATGGCGACCGCCGCGAGCTCTATCATCTGCCGCAGCTTGGCCGGCTCCGGCTTCCTGAACAACATCGGATGGATATTGAAGACGAAGACCTTGCGACCTTGCTCGCGTTGTCGCGCGATCGACGCCGCGATCTGCTTCACTGCGGCCGTGTCCGCCCGCGGCGTCAGCATGAACGCCGCGTCGGCGACCAGATGGGCGCGTTTCCGGGCGAAATCGTCGAAACGCTGAAGGGATATCGCATCGCGCAGGTTCAGGACCACGCCCGGATCCAGCAGCCGGAACACCTCGCGCAGCGCCTTTGCCGGGCGCGAATTGAAACTGAATCCGAGCACGCTGACCTTGGCGCCGAACGCAGCCATCAGGTCGGCGACGAGCAGCATGCGCGCGGCATCGACCGGAGAATAGTAGCCGTCAAGGACGTCGGCGCCGAGAACCAGCCCGAAATCCGGCCTGGTGAGCGACAGCTCCTGCGCCACCGTCTCGTATGAGAATGGCTGTCGCCAGAGTTCGAGCGCCTTGAAACCCATCGCGCGCACGTCCGCGCTGGCCGCTGCGGTCGCGGTGACGATGTAGACCTCGAGGTTCGGATAGGTCCGCCTCACCTCCCCGGTGGCCGCTTCGATCATGGCCTCATCGCCGCGCGACTGACGAATGCTCCAGGGATCGGAAGGAAGCACGACGAGCCGGCGCGGGTCGTTACGCGGCGCTGCGTTGACGCCGATGTCCCTCCGGGCGTTCTGCCATCTGCGCAGCTCGAGCAAATCGAGCGCCAACGGCGTATTCTTGGCGCTGTTGAGCCAGCCTCGGAGTTGCCTGCGTACGGGCACCGGGATCAATTGCTTCACGACATTCTCCTCGTCTTCATCAAGCGGTCGCACCGCGCTTCACGACGAAATCAATCAGGGAAAGGAGCTGTTTCCGCCAGAACAGCAGAATGCCCGTCAGATAGGTCACCCCAAAACAGGACGACAGCAGCCCAATCCGCAAATAGGGGTTCATGCCCGGCGTCGCCTCCCGGCACAGCACGACCGCGCCGTAGGCCAGAACGATGGCGCAAAGGCAGCCTGCAATGGGACGCAGAAACTGGCTCCAGCTCAGGCCAAGCAGCCGAAGGGCCAGCGCAAACGTGACGGGGGTCACCACGAGCTGCGAGAACGCGAAGATCGTGGCCAGTTGACCAATGTCGTGCGAAGGAAGCAGGAACATGGCCGGCACGACCGTACAGAATTTCAGGATGTTGAGCGCAAAGACGTAGTTCGGCTTCCCCAGGGCGCCAAAATAGGCGCTGTTGACGAACTGCACCGTCTGGACCGCGCCAATCAGCATCAGCGGCCGCATCACCGCTTCGCTGCCGCCCCATTTCGCGCCAAACAGCAGCAGGGAGAACTCCGGCGCGATCGCCGCGAGCAGCACGAAGACCGGAGATCCGATCAGCGCGCCGAGACTGACGCTGCGCAGATAAGCGCCTGCGATGCGGTCCCGCTCGTGCGCGATTTTGGACAAGGCGCTCAATGCGACGTCCATGACAGCCTGGGTGAGCAGTTGCATCAGGATCAGGTAGACCCTCGCCCCGACCGTGTAGATGCCGAGCGCCGCTACGCCATAGAGCGACAGGATGATCATGTCGATCGTCCGAACGATGGCGAAGTCCAGCAGCCTGTTCAGCACGACGTGGATGCTGTAGCCGGAGAGCTCGCGGAAGCTCTTCAGATCGTAGCTGCGCATCGGCAACCATCGCGGCTGGCTCCAGAGCCACAAGCCGCTGATTGCGCTCTGAACGACCACCTGGATCACGAGACTGAGGGCGCCAAACCCGGCATAGGCACAGGCGATCCCCACGACGCCGGAGACGGCTGTCGCCACCATGGTCCTGACCGCGAGCACGCGAAAGTCCATCTGGCGCTTGTAGAGCGCCTCCTGGAACAGGGTCGCGGTACCGATCGGAAGCGAGAGACTGGCGGCCGTCAGCAGCGGCGCGAGCCCCTTCACGTCGAGCCAACGCTCGATATGGGGCGCGAGTAGAGCAATCAGAACGGCCAGCAGCAACGAGGCCGCAAACGAGCAGAAGAACGGCAGCGTCACGTCGGCGGGCTCGAGCGTCCGCCGCTGGATCAACGCATCACCGAAGCCGAATTCCGCGATGGAGCTCAAAAGCAGCAGGACGAAGGCGACCAGCGCAGCAAGGCCGAAGTCCGCGGGATCCAGCAGCCGAGCCAACACCAGGAACAGTACGAACGACAATGCGCGGCCGCCCCAATTCTGCGCAAGCGACCAAAACAGCGCCACCACGACCTGATGTTGCCTGCCTCGAGTGACGTTCATCAACAATTCGACCCAATTTCGACCCAGACGACGCGACAATGATGATGACGCGCCACCGCTTGTCGCCGCTCACAAAGGCGACTGATTGCTCGCTACATTACGACGGAGTGATGGCAATCAGATGAGCGCCATCACGATTCCGATTTAGAGTGGAAGTGAGTTCAAATCGTGGACTACACTCCAATCGCTCTCTGCGATGTGATGCAAAATGGATGCCTTGATGAATTCGTCCGCCCCGCGTTCTATCTCCAATTCCAGGCGCTTGCGTGTGGCGATCTACGCACCGCATTTTGCAGAATATTCCTACCGGCTCGCTTCGGGATTGGCTCACCATTGCGACGTCAGGCTCGTGCTCAACCGCAAGGATGCCAACCAGCAATGGGAACTGGCCGATATTGCCGTTGCGGCTCCCTTCGAAACCCGGGTTCGCGATTTGAGCCTGCGCCGCGGCGGCGTGATCGGCATCCCGGCCTCTTTCTTCGATATAATTTCGTTTCGTCCGGACGTCGTTCATTGTCACGAAGTTCCGGAGATCTACACGTCCAAGCTGATCCAGTTCCTACGCCCGCTCGGCATTCCCCTGGTGCTGACGGTTCACGATGCTATCCCGCATTCGGAAGGCGGCTCCGGCACCTCGCCACGTGAAGACGGCTGGCGCGGACGCATGCGCGCCGCCGCGTCGGTCGTCACGACACATGGCGAGAGTTGCATTGCCGATTTTCGTCGCGCCTCGCCCGGCTTCAACGGCGCAACGGTCTCCAGCATGCACGGCGTGCTCATGGTTCCACCAGCCCGGGGGACGGTCGCTATGCCAGAGGCTGCGCGCATCCTGTTTTTTGGACGGATGTGGGCCTACAAGGGCCTCGACGTCTTCATCGACGCGATCGACATGTTGGTCAAGCGCGGTGTGGCACATGAGGCGATCGTCGCCGGCCGCGGCCCCGAGATGACACGGCTCGGCGCGCGGATGGAAGCGATGCCGACGGTCAAGACCATCAACGCCTACATTTCGCCCGCCGACACCGGACAGCTGTTTCAATCCGCCACCGTGGTCGCCCTGCCCTACAAGGATGCAACGCAGAGCGGCGTGCTTGCCTCCGCTTACGGCAATGCTCGTCCCGTCGTTGCCAGCGCCACCGGCGGCATTCCCGACGTCGTCACCGACGGAGTCAACGGGCTGCTGGTTCCTCCGGGCGACGCCACTGCATTGGCCGATGCACTCGAACGCGTGCTGACCTCGAAGCCGCTTGCCGCGACATTGACCGACGGCGCACGGCAAACCGCGGCCGGCCTCCTGAACTGGGACCGCATCGCCGAACAGCTGCTGGGGTCCTATCACAAGCTCGCCGGCCGTACCGTGAGCTGACCGCGACAGGCACGCGGTCACTCAAACCGATTGCCCGACCTTCAACGGTCGAAAGAACATGCCGCGGATCGCTCCATCCAGCAGGCGCCTCAGCCTGACCTCGATCAGCTCATAACTGATCGCGCTTGCGACCAACGACATCACCAGCCCGAGCACGATGAAGGCGGCCCACAGCAGCCAGCGATCGACTCCGGCTGCGACCAGCTTCAGGCCGATCACCTGCAATGGGAAGAGCACGAACGGATGCACGAGATAGAGGCTGTAGCTGATCTTGCCGACATATTGCAGGGCTGGCGCGCTCAGAGCCTTGCCGAGGCCCGACTCCGGGGCAAGCACCATGCCGAACAGCAGGAATCCGGGAAGCAGCCCCACGAACGGGTGAAACAGCACCAGGCTTGCATACATGGCCGCTCCGCAAGCCAGGCCCACGGCCAAGCCGAGACGTCCCGGAATACGAATGCGAAAGCCAGTGGCGCTGACGAGCATACCAACGCAGAAGAACGCTGTGATCGGCCAATGCAGCAGGCAAGCGATGCCCAGCAGGATCAGGGGGGCTGCCAGTATCCTGCCTCCGACGCGGAGCATCGAAAACGTCATTGCAAACCAGATGTAGAAAGCCCACTCATAGGTCAGTGTCCAGGCGTTCTGCTGGGCAATGGGCAAGCCAAGCGCGTCCTGGACGAAGAAAAGATTGGCCGCGAAAATTCCGAGATAGCTCGTCAGGTCGATTCCACGGAAGAACTTGTAGCCGACGATCGGACCTATCGCGAACAGCGCAAGATGCAGGACGACGAACACCGGCATGATGCGCAGGACACGATCGAAGAAGAATCGCGACAGCGAGCCGTGCCGCACCAGGCTGGCCGGGATCAGGAAGCCGCTGATCATGAAGAACAGCTCGACCCCATGTCCGCCGACATTGATCACCGATTGTAGCCAGAGCCAGAGCGGCGGCAGGAAGCCGGGATCCGGGATGTCGTACATGCCTCCCTTCGGCATGTCGTAGAAATGATCCATCAGCACGCTCAGCGCCGCAATGCCGCGTAGCCCCTGCACTGACGGAACGAACGATCCGTCATAGGCGGCGCCCGACTGGTGCGGCGCTTTGCTCATTCCGCAGCACCCTGGGTACTGAGCGCAGGTTCGAGAACGACCTTCTTTCTCCGTGCCGAGCGAAACCTTTGTCCGAAGGCGATGCTGGGCTTCTCGATGTATGTAAACGTCATCCAGCTGACCAGGATCGACAACGCCAAGATCAGGGTCAAGAAGATCGACCATCCGAGCGGCCCGTCGCCGAACCAGACGAGGCGATGGATGAAGACGATCACGAACGGCGACATCAGATAGACCGAATAACTGATCACGCCGACGAACGCCATCGGCCGCCACGACATTCTCTCACCGAACACGGCAAAACCGATGAAGACGAGCGCCGCGCAGACATAGGCTGCTGCGATCGAATAACTGTGGAAGAAGTTCTCGTGGTACACGCCTCCGAACCGCCGGTCGGCGAGGGCGATGGCGAAGATCGCATACAGGAGCGTGCAGACCGCCACGTGGGACCATCGCAGCTTTCCGCCGATGACGGTGTCGCGGATGATCTTGCCCAGGAACATCGCCGACAGGTTCAGCCCGACCTCCATCACCGAGGAAACGGCCCTGTTCTCCACCAGGAGCGCAGCGGTGGTTCCGACCAGCGCGGCCGCAACGACGATCGTCACCGCAGTGAAGCGTCGGTTCAGCAGCCCCATCGCGAACAGGATGGTGCATCCGAAATAGAACAGCAGCTCGATCGCCAGCGTCCAATAGAACACCCAGAGGTTCGGGATGTTCACGAAGGTCTGCAACATCGTCACGTTCGCGGCGATCTGCCCGAGCGGATAGATCTTCGAATCCAGCAACTGCATCGTCACGAGGCCGACTATGAGCGAGGTCCAGTAAGCCGGGTAGAGCCTGAAGAAGCGGCTGATCGCAAAATCCCGCACGGGCGTGGCGCTGTCCGGGAAGCTGAACGGAATGACAAAGCCGCTGACGAAGAAGAACAACACCACGCCAAAGCGGCCAAAGTTCATGTAGTAGCCGAACACATCGTGGATGGGCCAGTAATAGGCACCCGTCGGGTGCTTCTCGACGATCACCTCGAACACATGCTGGACCAGGACCGACAACACGGCAATGCCGCGCAGCGTGTCGATAAATGCGAGCCGTCTATGCATCATCCGTTCTCACCTGCCTCCGCTCGCCGCCGGCATATCCGGACGAAAGCCTTCCAATGACGGCATCGGCCGCACGACAACCGGCACGGCGTCGCCCGCCCGCGCGGAGGCCGCGCGGCGCGAGAACACTTCGCTGAAGCTCAATGCGATGATCAGGAGGCCGGATGCCGGACCGTAGTTCAACACCGTGATCGTGAACAGGTTGACGACGAAGATCAGCGTCAGCTTGTACACGTCGGTCGCGCCGAATGTCGCCCTGAACACCATCACCATGAACGCGACGAACGGCAGACCGAACATCAGGTAGGTCCCGATGTAGAAATTGTCGACGGGCACCCAGAAGTGCGCGAGCGGCGAGAACAGCTTCTGCGGATAGTTGAAGCAGCCCGCGCCGCAGCCGGTCACCAGACCGATCGGCATCAGCTGGTTCATGTAGACGAACGGCAACTGCCAGCTGTTGTTGATGCGATCGACGATGCTGAACAAGGTCGAATGCGGAACCGCAGCGGTGCCGGACGCGACCACGATCATGAAGAACGGAACGAAGATCGCGGCAAAGGACCACTGCGCGATGCCCCTGATTGCTGGAAAGCGCGACCTCTCCGGCAGCATCCGCACGAACACGAGCAGGAGCAGATACAGTACGAGGACGATCATCGTCGTCTTGCTCGTGGTCAGCTTGATGGTATAGATCGCGATGGAACCGAATAAGAGGCACCACGTGGTGCTCATTCGAATGGACGTGATCGCGAACGACACCAGGATGAAGAAGGCGGCCATGGTGTTGTCGGCCGCAAAACCCATCAGACGCTGGTCGTCGCCGCCATAGGCCCACCACAGCCGGCCCGCCTCCCGAACCGCGCCGAAGGACTCGTATTTATACCCGACCCAGGGCATGAGATAGAATTTGGTCAGCAACACTCCGATGACGGAGAGGTAGAACGTCACGGCGATGACCGACAGCAGCTTCTTGTACGAGCCGAGACTCGAATCACAGAAGCAGAATCCGACGAACACCGGCAGCATCATCTTGAACGACGAGATCGCAGCGTTCGTCGTCCCCATAAAGAAGTAGCCGAGCACGAGCGACAACATGATCTGCACAAGCACCAACAGCGCCAGGGTGCTGCGATTGCGCAGAATGCAATGCACGAAGAACTGGGCCAGGCACAGAAGCGCAACGCCGTCAGGCAGGTACCAGAGCGGGTCCACGTGGTAGATGCTGGTGTAATAACGGATCACGCCGCCGAAGGCGTCGCGGACCAGATAGACCCCGAGCGCGATTGCCTCGATGTTGAGGCTGATCAACGTGATTTTCGGCCGATGCAGCGCGAGGATCGTCATATTAGACTCAGTTCGTCAGGCGCGCCGATTGCGCGGAAGATCGCGCGAAATCCCGACGGCTTCCGAGCGCATTTCGCATGAACTTGCCGCCGGGGATTTCGACGTAGAGATAAGTGAAGTGCGAGACCGCCAGCACGGCGGCCAGCGAGACCACGAGGTTCAAGGTCGCCGGCAGGCCTGCCCAGACCGAATCCAGCGCGGCGATCCGCCCTGCCCCGACGGCCCGCACGAAATATTCGGCGAGCAGCACCACGAGCGCATGTACCATGTAGATCGAGTAGGACCGTTTGCCGAGCCAGACCAGCGGCTTGACCACCAGGATCCGCGGCACCAACAGCGCGTCAGGAAAGGCCAGCAAGCTACCGAGGAAGATCGCGAACGTCACCGGCGCAAGGAACGTTGCCGCAGGATTGGTCTCCGCCAGGGACACCAGCACGATGCTCGCGATCATGGCGGCGAATTGCAGCGCGCCCTGCACGGCAGGACCCGGCTTGGCCGGCAGGCGATCGACGATCCTCACCGTCAGCACGCCCAGAAAGAAGCTCACGAAGCAGCGCAAGATGCCGAAATCGGTCTGGAGCCCGAGGCTCCTCTTGTCCAGAACGAAGATGATAACGACCAGACTTCCAATCGCAAGCGTCCCGCAGAGAACGTAGAACCAGAGCAGGGACCGCATGCGCTGGGCAAGCAGCACGATCAGGCCAAACACCAGATATGTATAGAATTCGACGCTGATGCTCCAGCTCGGCGCATTCCAGCTGAGATAGTCGATGAACCCCATCGAATGCAGCAGCAGGACGTTGAGTCCGAAGGAATAGGCATTGTTCACTTCGAACGCCGCCGGCGCGGCCACCACGACGCCAGCCGTGACCAAACCGATCCGCAGAAGTCGAAACAGAAGATTTGCCATCAGCATGACGATGTGCAGCGGATAGACCCGCGCCAGGCGCCGCACCATGAACTCACGCAGCGAGAAGCGCCCGAAGTCGCCCTCGACGTAGCTGAGCGACATGACGATCCCACTGAGAACGAAGAACAGATCGACCAGTAGCCAGGAGCTTCTGAAGAACGAGCAGTTGATCCACGCATTGTGCGGGAACGCCGCGAGGAAGGTCGGCATCAGCAGCAGATGATGTATCACCACCGACGTCGCGGCGATCCCCCGAATGCTGTCGAGCGGCAGGACATGCGCCTTCTCACGATGAACCATCTCCGTCACATCAACATTCCCAGCTATTGCATCGCAGCAGTGTGTATCAGGTCTTGCGCGCGTTCAATCTCTGCGATCGTGGATTCGCATTCGACGCATGAGGGGCGACGAAAATTTCAACGCTCGCAGATCATTCGGACATGCGAGCGCCAAGTTCACGCCACTTTTTGCCTGAGATCGACCTGCGTCGGCGCGCAAATCAATTCGGGCGAGATGATTGCGAGTATTTGCGTGCAAAGTGTGCGCGAAATTCGGCGCTGTTGCGATCAACGCGACCCACAAAGACGCTTGGTCTCTCGCATGCACGCTGCTGCGCCTATCGGGTCATAATTTTTTCTCGGACTGGAACAATGACTCGGGTGGGGACTTGTGTCGGTTTTGCGACGCATGCTCGCGACACTTCGACGTGCAGCGCCTCAAATTTTTTCAGTTTGCAACATTCCTAGGCGCGGGACTGCCGATCTCGCAGGCGCCGATCTCGCAGGCATTGCATAACTTCATTTTGCAACCGATCGGGAAAAGGGAGTGCACGCGTTGTCGTAGAGCACACACGCGCGCATCTTTTGCGTCGCACAAAAATTGACACAGTTACCTGCCAGGTTTCGTGTGTTCTCCTATTGCAACAGGGAGGAAGGGACACGGATGGGTTGCGGACTAACACGTCTTCTTGCGAGATCGCGATGGCTACCAATCATCTTGGCGGGTTCAGCCTTGATGGTCGGGAGTATCGATGCTTGCCGCGCCCAGTGCGTCGAACTTTCCGATCGTGCCTCACAGCTCGAACTCGACACTTTCGTAAAATCGCCCTCCTCGCTCCTCGAGCGGCTGCGCAATGACAAGGAGAAGCTGAGATATCGGCTCTCCAACTATATCGCCACAAGCCCGTCGGTGTTGCCGTCCGTGCAGACGCTCATCTCCGCTTCGGCTTCGACCGATCGCTCGTCCATCGGCGCCGCGCTGAGGATTGCCGAAGGGCGATGCACGTCGAAGAAGCCGGACGCCGCACGCAAGATCAGGGATTTCGTGCAGCGAATCGGCGATCTCAACGTGCAGGCAGGCTATGCCGCCGCGGGAGACGACGCCTCCGGCGCCCAAGCTCAATCGCAAGACAAGGGACCTGGGCAACCGCCTCGAGGCAGCGCGCTGCTCGGAGGCGAGTGGAAGACCAAGCTGGCCAACCCATTCAAGCCCGTCCCCCTTCCGAATTGATCAGCGATCGTCAAAAGGCAGCGAATTAACAAATGTATCAGCCTAGAGAACATTTCCAGTCGGGACACCGATTCGGTATCGAATTCGGCGGGGCCGTCCTCAGCTTCGAGCGCGTGACCGACGTCCTGCGCCGGCAATGGCCGATCATCGCAGCCTGTACTGGTGCTTCGCTGGCCCTGGTGATCGTCTATCTGGCCACGGCGCAACCCATGTACACGGCCAATGCCCGCATCATGATGGATACGCGCCAGGCCCAGGTGCTGGACAAGGACAGCAACGCCAACAGCGCCCTGATCGACACGGGCTATGTCGACAGCCAGGTCGAGGTGATCAATTCGGACGACCTGATCCTTTCGGTCGTCCGTCGCCTGAAGTTGACTGAGGATCCGGAGTTCAACGGCTCCAAACCGGGCCTTCTGTCCATTGTCCTCGGCAAGGTCATGTCGCTGTTCAGTTCCGGCGAACCGGCGTCGCAGGAGCAGCTCGAACATGCTGTGGTCGAGGCGGTCCAGAAGAACCTGAGAACCGAGCGCGTCCTGACGACCTATGTCCTGTCGCTGAACTATCGCTCCCGGAGCCCCGACAAAGCCGCCAAGATCGTCAACGCCATTGCCAACGCCTACCTGGTCGGCGCGCTGGAAGCCAAATATCAGTCCACCAAGCGGGCAACCGAATGGCTTCAGCAGCGCAGCATCGAGCTGAGTGCGCAGGCAACCGCCAGCGACCGTGCCGTGCAGACCTTCAAGGCCGAGCACAACATCGTCGGAACCAGCCGCGGCCTGATGTCCGAACAGCAATTGTCCGACCTCAACACGCAGCTGGTTCAAGCGCGGGCAGCGACGGCCGAAGCCAAGGCGAAACTCGACCGGATCAACACGATCTCGGACCAGGACGTCGCACAATCCACCGTGACCGACGCCCTCAACAATTCGGTCATCACGCGCCTGCGGGCGCAATATCTCGATCTCGCGGCTCAATATTCCGATTGGTCCAAGCGTTACGGCAAGACCCATCTTGCCGCCGTCAATCTGGCCAACAAGATGGATGAAATCCGCAAGAACATGGCGGACGAACTGCATCGGATCGGAGACGCCTACCGCAGCGACTACGAGATCGCCAAGAGCCGGGAGGCTTCTCTCGACAAGAGTGTAAAGGATCTCGTCGCCCAGGCCGGCCACACCGGCCAGGCCGAGGTCCAGTTGCGCGACCTCGAAAGCGCGGCCGACACCTATCGCAATCTCTACAACAATTTCCTCGAGAAGCTGCAAAGCGCGACGCAGAATCAGAGCTTTCCGCTCAGCGAGTCGCGCCTCATCAGCACTGCGAACAAGCCGGATCGCAAGAGTTCGCCGCGTACGGTCCTGGCGCTGGTCGGCGGTCTCGTGGGCGGCCTCTGTCTCGGCTTTGGCGTCGCATTCGGGCGTGAAATGCTGAGCGATGTCTTGCGGACGCCCGGAGAGGTCGAGGATGAGCTCGGCGTGAAGTGCCTCGGAGTCCTGCCCGACATTCGTCCACCGACCAAGACAGGCGCGTTGTTGACGTCTGCGAGAAACGGTCCACCCAACCTGTCCCGTTACGTCGTCGATCATCCGTTCTCGCGGTTTGCCGAGACGTTGCGCAACATCAAGGTGTCGATCGACGTTGCGCGCCTGACCCGCGAGATCAAGGTGATCGGCATCGTATCATCCCTCCCCAAGGAGGGAAAAACGACGGTGGCGGCCAACTTCGCACAGTTGATCGCCCTCACCGGACATCGCACGATCCTGATCGACGGCGACCTGCACACGCGCTCGCTCACGCGCGAACTCGCGCCGAACGCCACGACCGGACTGGTCGAGGCGCTCAACGATCCGGCCAGCCTGGGCTACCACGTGCAACGAAGCAAGGAGACGGGGCTTGATTTCCTGCCGTCCGTCGTGGCCTCCCGCATGGTCAATTCGGCCGACGTCATTGGATCGAAGGCGATGGCCGAGCTGCTCAAGGTGCTGAAAGAGCACTATGAGTACATCGTGATCGACCTTGCGCCGGTGATGCCGGTGGCGGATGCAAAGGCCGTCAGCTTCCTGATCGACGCCATGGTCTACGTGATCGAATGGGGCCAGACGACACGAAGCGCTCTTCAGGAATCGATTTCGGGATCGGAAGTCCTGCAGAAGAAATTGCTCGGCGCCGTGCTCAACCGCGCCAACCCGAAGATGCTCAAGCGCATCGAGGCGTATAAGGGCAAGCACCACAACAGTTACTACGTCGAACATGCCTAAAGCACGGTCCGGAAATGTGCGCAGCGGTTTTCCGAAAAGATCATGCTCAGACGACAACCCAAAGCGCGATGACGATTCATCCTGATCGCATCGCCTCTTAGGAGGCGCGACGTCGCGCCGAACTGGAACGACCTCGGGCCCGCGGCCATTTGGCAGCGGGCCCTTTTTGCGTTTCGCGGAACTGTTCGCCTGAAGGCGATCGAGGGCGCCTACCCACACGAGACCGCGGCAGCGGAGGCCCCCGTATTCCTCCGGAATCCACAAACTACGGTTGTTGCCCTAGCCAAAAGCAAGGATTGACGACGACGACGATGGCTAGAACAGTGCGCCAATTGGCAACCCTTGATCGGCAAAACCAGGCGATCCGGGTCCTCGATGCTTCAAAATGCTGAAACTTGGCATCTTTCTTTCTGGGTTCCCTGAGGCTAACCTCAACCCATATTTATAGTCCTTTGCCGGTGGCTCGGAATGCTGATCGTCCTGACGATTTTGACCATTTGGGTTCTGCTCAACATCCTGTTCGTGTTGATCGTTGTTCCCCCGCGGAAACCGCGTCCGCAGGCGATGGCGACGACGCTCTCACCCGCACCCATCGACCCGAGCCAACGGGAAATCGAGCGGGACGAACCCTTCTCGGTCCGCCATGTCATCGTTTCCGTCGCGATGGGGGCTTTCTTCGTGCTGGTGCCGCCGTTGCTCGCCTTGCGCGATGCGATCATGCGGCTCTTCAGCAGGTCATCGAGAGACGGAACCTGATCCTTCGATCCGATTCCGGACAGTGAAGAACTGAACGACTAGTAGGCTTCCTGGAACATCACGGCGGAGGCTGTCCGGACCATAATCTTCAGGTCGAGCCAAATACTCCAGTTGCTGACGTACCAGACGTCATATTCGACCCGCTTCTCCATCAGATCAATCGTCGGAGTTTCTCCCCTGAAGCCGTTCACTTGGGCCCAGCCGGTCAGGCCCGGCTTCATGTGGTGGCGGTAGACGTACTTGCTGATGAGTTCATCATAGTAATTGTCATGGGCCAGAGCGTGCGGACGCGGCCCAACGAGCGACATGTCCCCGCGCAGCACATTCCAGAGCTGCGGCAGTTCGTCGATGCTCGTCATGCGAAGGAAGCGCCCGATCTTGGTGACGCGGGCATCTTGCTTGGTCGCCTGGGCAATCGTTTCGCCGTTCTCGCAAACGGTCATGCTGCGGAACTTCCAGATCTCGAACGGCTTGCCATTGAAGCCGCGGCGCGACTGGCGGAATATGACGGCCCCCGGGGAATCAAGCTTGATAAGCACGGCAACGGCGAGCAACAGCGGCGTCAGGATCACGAGCGCGAACAGAGCCACGCCGACATCGAGACAGCGCTTCTGCAACCGCTCGAGAATGGTCAGAGGCGGCCGCTGGATTTCGACCGCGACGGTCCCACTAACCGGCAGGAAGGGACGAGCCACAAGATCGGCGATCGGATCGTCCGGCAGTAGGCGTATCGGCTGTGGGACCGCGCGCAGATAGGGTCCGAGCTTGCGGAGCATCGGCAATTCGTTCCAGTCGATCGCAAGCAGGTATTCATCGACATCGGCCGAGCGCGACTGACGGATCACATCGCGAATCTGCCGCTCCCAATGGCCGTCATCCCGCTCGTCGCCAAGCACGAAATGGCGCATCACGTCGAAGCCGTTTCTCCGCAGGTCCTTGAAGCGGCTGGAGGTGAAGTCGAGCGGCTTGAGGCTGAGCAGGATCACCTTGCGATCGACCAGCCGGCTTCTCGCAAAGCTCGTAGCGAACACCGCCTGCCAGACGAAGCGGAGGCTGACCAAGCCAAGTCCGCCGATCACGGCGAACACGATGACGGTGCCGCGGGACAGATTGTCGGTTGATTTCAGCAAGAAGGCCGCAACGGCGAGGATCGTCAGCGACGTCAGCCAGATAAACACCGCCTTTCGAAGCTGCCAGACGATATTAAGCAGCCGGTGCGTGGCATAGACGTCCCGGAAATAGGCGACCGCGACGAACACCACGCCGACGAATAATCCCGCTCCCACCGAAGCACCGTCGGTGGGCGAAGCGACGGCCGCGCCGTACAGCGAAGCCCCGGCGGCATAGCTCAACAAGATCAGCAGAAAGTCAGCAGCCATGACGACGATCTGAAATGGCCTCTGAAGAGCGCCACCTCGCGTCGACGACAGCGCGCGAGCGTTTTCAGAACCGTAAGTTGCAACAGCCATTCGAACCTCTGCCTATCGAGAGAGTGTCTGACGCTCATCGTGATGCTGAAGACTCGTCACTTCCCCGCACGGAACGTGTTGCGTGATCGCAGCGACATTGTGGCGCTGCACGCAAAAGTTTTGCGGCGCACGAATGATGCTGCGTGTTGAATAGCGACGTGAAATTCGGCGCGCTGAAAATGTCGTCACAGTGCCGACACACGAGCGAACGCGCTGCCCTATTTTGACTCAAGTTCCACCGCCCGTCGCGATGCTTTGCCGTCGTGTGAGCCACTCTTCGCTCAACTTTCAGGCGATGCAATCCTTCGGCGGCCGACGGCCAGTCGTTTGCGGGCATTCCGATGATTTTCTATCTTCGCGCGAAATGCAGAATTGCGCCCGGCATGCATCTTTGCCGCGCTCTCGCCTTGAGCGATGCAATTCTTAAGGACCATCCGTTCGCACCGCGATCGTATGACAAGGTCGGCAAAAGCTGCCGCCCTTCTTTTGGCGTGATCGAGCCGGACAACAAGGGCGCTCTCCACCGACCTCACGTTGTCTGTGTTAGATGGAAGCTCTCCGGTGCCGGCGACTTGGGGAATTTTTCGACCACCCGATCGATTGAGCACCATGATATCTCTCGCCCGACCACGCCCGCCTGTTCCCAAACCGCAATTGCCGGAGGGAGTTCGCATCTATGCGATCTCGGACATTCACGGATGCGCGCATCTGCTCCAGCCGATGTTGCGCGTGATCGACGCCGACGTTGCCTGCAGCCGGCCGCGCTACGCGATCGAGGTCTTCATGGGCGATTACATCGATCGTGGCCCGGATACGCGCTCCACCCTCGACGTCCTGATCGAACGAAGCCGCCGGGGCAACGCGGTTTTCCTCAAAGGGAATCACGAGGCATTTCTGGTGAATGTGTTCGAAGACCCTTCACTGTTCGAGGATTGGATTGCCGTCGGCGGGACCCAGACGCTGATGTCCTACGGGCTTGCCCCGCCGGACTTGAGGCGCGACGAGCCGGCAACGATCATGCGCAATTTGATTCGGGCGATGCCCACCGAGCATCTGGAATTCCTCGACAATCTGCGGCTGAGCTTCAGTTGCGGAGATTTCTTCTTCGCCCACGCCGGCGTTCGCCCCGGCATTCCATTGGCCCAGCAGACGGAGCACGATCTGCTCTGGATTCGCGATGAGTTCCTGCGCAGCGAGGAGCAGTTCGGCAAGTATATCGTGCATGGCCACACGCCGGTCCGCAGTGCCGAATTCTTGGCGAACCGCGTCAACATCGACACCGGCGCCTATGCGACCGGCAACCTCACCCTGATGAGCATCCAGGGTAGCCGCATGCTCGCGGTGTGAGGTGGAGACTTGGTCGCGACGACTTCTCCATCGGCCGGTCGAAACCGTCTCGCGACCAGGATGACATCGACCTCGGCGGGATCTAGTTGAGCAAGCGCGGCTGTTCCAGCCGCGCACGTGTTTCGGCCATCCAATCGTTCCAGGCTCGCTCGTGCTCGACGTAAAGCTCCAGCCAACGCTTCCCATGTCCGTCCTGATGTCTGTCCTGGACACGGCGCGCCTCGACTAGCAAGTCGGCGCCAGGGCGGGAGCCCGGATGATCCAGCGCTTCGAACTCGACCGTCTCCGAGATCGTCAGCCCGACAAGCACGCGTTGTCCGGCGCCATCGACGATGTAGCGTCGCGGCGCGTCGTTCTTGGGTTCACTCATCTCGTCATGCCCATTCGTGTCAGTGAAATCCGCCAGTTCGTCGAGCGCTGCCTAAAAGGCGCGTCGGACGTGGCCGAACGTCGAGGTGGGAGTCGGCTCATCCATTCGGCGCGAGGCGCCGCAGGATGAATTGGCAGGGCTTCGTTGGACGCGCCAAGCACGCAGTGCGTATCCCAAGGTGAGGCCAGCACTGAAGATGAAAGCGGAGAGGAATGCAGAAGTCATGGGGATAGCCCTGGATAGTCGAGACTCATCAAGAGCGAGCAGTGTGTCGACATCATGGTTCTTGCCGACTTCGGGCGCCGAAAGATTGTTCATGCCTGACCTCTCACGTGCATGCAGCAAAGCATTCCCTTCATCGGCCGCACCGATCAAGATCCGTCTATTAGGGCCACTCTATATAGAGAGATGCCCTCGCACCACGGTCCGTCCAAACCTGCTGCCGTTGGATGGACCTGGCGCGCTTCCCAACGAACAGGAAATTTCGGGCCAACCGGCCAATCCATCCCTTGCAACCATTCGGGGCCCGTCGCATTATTTCGCATCTCATATTACGAGGGATTCAATCTAATGACCGTTCGCGCTCTTATTCCATCCATTGCCCTGTCCGCTCTCGGACTCGTCTTGACAGCATCCGTAGCGCCGGCCGCCGAGCTCGCGCTTGCTCCGGCACATCAGCGCGCGGCCTACGCGCAAACCGGGGTCGTGCTGTGGGATGACGTCTATCCGCCCGCAATCTACGGCCCGCAGCTTCGCTCCGTCGATGAAGTCGCCGCCATGAAGGCGCAGGCGCGTCCGGTGTCACAGCGCTGGTGGGGCTATTGGTACGCTCGGTGAGCGGGGGAGCGCTTGGCTAGCAGCCTCCTGAGAAGCCAGCCGCCTTCGACCCGGCCAACTTTGATCAGAGACCGCCGTTTTGCCGGATAGCCGGTGGCGGCGGTCTTTGCTTGGGCGCGCACGCAGACTGCTCCGATGGCTTCCCGCGGATAGGAAGCCAGCCAGACGCGATCCGGCCGCCAAGGTGCACGTCTTAAAGCCCAGCGGCGATTGCCAGGACGACGGCTCCGGAGACAAACGGCGGGACCGCCGACGCTTGCTCCGAATCCGGTGCCCCCTCAGCTCAGAAGGAAGTTGCCGTTGTGCAGCGCGCCCGTCGCATTCTGCAGGCTCACATCCATATCGCTCGTTCCGTCGCCATTGATATCGATCTGAAGTAGATCGTTGCCCGGCCCGAAATTCTGAAGATGGGCCGAAGCCTGGTTGCCGCCTAACAAGGCTGCCCCATCCACATACTCGATGTGACCACCCGCGACGCTGATACCCGAGAACGTGAAGCTGTCATTGTCCGCATCGAAGTTGTAAATGGTATCGGCAGCACCCGCGGCGGAGTCTGCGGTGCTGACGAAGCGGAAGTTGTCATGACCCGCGCTGGCGAATATCTCGTCCGCGCCCGCGCCCGCGGTAATCGTGGTATTGCCCGACGTGTTGCCGATCGTAATCCGGTCGAAATTCGCGGCGGCATTGACGGTTTCGACGTTGGTCACCGTGATGTCGTAGACATTCGCGTTGAAGTTCAGGGTGTCGTTGCCGTTCCCGAGATCGATCACGTTCGCCGGGCTGCCCTGCAGGGTCAGAGTGTCATCCGATGAACTCCCGTTCAGCAGGTTCACGTTCCACAGATTGTCGAACGAATTACTGCCTGCGGCGAGGTTGAGAACGTTAGCCGTTCCCTCCCCGAGATTGACCGTCACGCCGGACACCGTAGTCAACAGCGTGACCGAATCGTCCGATGGATTGAGATTTCCGGTGAAATCACTGCCGTTGAGGTTCTCGACGCCGTTGATGCTGAGCGAGTTGACGCCATTGGCGAGAGACACGAAGTCGTTTCCGCCGCCCAGATCGATAGCGATTCCGGCGACGTCATTTGTCAGGCTGAGCGAATTATCCCCTGAATTGCCGCTGATGTGCTCGACGCCGATCGCGGCGAACGCAGCGTAGCTTCCGTTGAGGGCGATCGTATCCTCGCCATCGCCGAGGTCGATCGCGACGCCGTTGGCAGCCGCGATCGCACCGGTTACCGTCAAGATATCGTCGCTCGCGGTTCCGTGCACGTGATTGACATCGTAGATGTTCACGAACGAGTTCGCGCCGGCAGCGAGATTCATCGTATTGTCGCCGTTGCCGAGGCTGATGTTCAGGCCCGTGACCGTCGTCGACAAGGTGAGCACGTCGTTGATGCCAGGCGTCGCACCGAAATCGGATCCGGCGATTGCCTCGACGCCAATCAAGCTAAGCGTATTGGCGCCACCCGCGAGATTGAGCTGATCATTGCCGCCCCCGAGGTCAACGACCAGTCCGCTGGCAGTCGTCACGAGGTTGACGAATTCGTCGTTGCCGCTGCCGACCAGGTTTTCGACGCCAGAGAAATTGAGTGTGTAGCCGTTGCCAAAGGTGCCGTTGAGCAGCACCGTATCGCCCGTCCCGATCCCCAGATTGAGCACGTGTCCGAAGATATTGCTTCCGACACGAAGATAATCATCTGCAGCCGTTCCGATCACGGGGGCAGAGTTGGAGAACTGCTGCGCCGAGAGATCGATCGGATTCCCCAAGGTACCCGCCGACTGCAGCACGATGGCATTGCTGAACTGCAACACTTCGACGTTGGTCAGAATGTCGGTGCCGTCACGGCCCACAACCGTGTCTTGAACCTGGATCGTTCCCGCCGTCGCGACGTTGTACTGCGATTGCGTGCCCGAGAAGATCACCATGTCGGTGCCGGCGCCACCATCGATCGAATCGTCGCCGCCCTGGCCGGTAATGCCGTCATTGCCGCCGCCGGCATTGATCGTGTCGCCAGCACCGCCGCCGAAGAAGAACTCGTTGTTTGAGCCGCCGATCAGAAAGTCGACCTGGTTCGAGCCCTGGACGCTGTTGACACCGCCCGTGATGACGTCGGCGCCAGCCACGCCGCTCACAATTCCCGTCGATAGATCGACGGAAACCCCGCCTCCGCTCGCCTGAGAATACGAGACCCGCGTGTTGCCGTTACCGGTGATGGTATCGTTGCCGAGCAGGCCTTCAAACAGGTTGAAGGTGCCGAACGATCCGGCCGAGGTCACTCCGGTGAAGCCCGCGGCGTTGTAGGTGTCGTTCTGGTTGCTGCCAGTCGCGCTGTTGACGCCCACATAGGTGTCGGAACCGATCGAGCTGGCGCCGGTTGCAGTCCCCGCCTGCAGATTGATGGTCACCGCATCGGTCGCGCTGGAGTAGATGATACGGGTGTTGCCGTTGCCCGTGATCGTGTCGTCGCCGGCCAGACCCTCGAACTGGTTGAAATTGCCGTTGTTGCCGACGTTGTTGACAGCGGCGTTCTGGAAGCCGATGGCACCAAAATTCGTCGCCGTGAAGACATCGTTGAAGTTGGTGCCCTGGGCCCCCTCGATCCCGCGGATCGTATCGTTGCCGATCGAGGCGTCGCCGGTCGCGGTGCCCGCCGTGAAGTCGATGGTGACCGGTCCGGTGGAGAAGTAGAGGTTGTTGTAGCTGGCGATGTCGAACCCACCGCGGCCGTCGATGAAGTCGTCGCCGGAAAGGCCGGTGAACGTCTCCGTCGCCGTTGTAATGTTGCTGCCGCGGATGATGTCGTTGAACATGGACGCCATCACGGCGTTGACGCCGCTGAAGGTATCGAGGCCCGTGGAATCATCACCACTTGCGGTACCTGTGCCGGGCGTCGCACCGGTTTGCAGGTCAACGACCACCGCGCCCGTCGCATTGGTGAACGAAATACGCGTGTTTCCGTTGCCGGCGATGCTGTCGTCACCTCCCATGCCGATGAATTCGTTGAACGTCCCATTGGAGCCCGCGTTCGCGCTGCCCGCACCGAAGCCAACAGCGTTGAAGACGTCCGCAGCGTTCGAGCCGCGCAAGGACTCGACCGATTTTAGCGTGTCGGTGCCGACCGTCGCGGCGTCGCCCGTCACGGTTCCCAAGGCCAGTTGAACGTCGATCCCGCCCACCGCGGCGGGATCGAGCGCGTAGTCCGCCCGGTCGAAGCCAGCCCGGCCGTCGATGAAGTCGTCGTCGGCGCGGCCTTCGAAGATTTCCACGGTCCCCGGACCGTTGGCACTGCCGAGCAGTTGGTCGGCAAAGCCGGAGCCGACAACCCCCCCAAAGCCCGAACCCACCAGGGTATCGGTGCCGACCGAAGCATTTCCCGTCGCCGAATGGGCTGTCAAATCGACGGTCACGCTGCCCGTCGCGCTGGCATAAGAGATGCGCGTCAGGAGCGCACCCAGGCCGTTCACCGCTCCCGTGATGCTGTCGTTCCCTCCGCGGCCTTCGAACTCGTTAAAGCCCACATTGGTGCCGGCAATGCCGGTATCGCCTGCAAATCCTGTGGCGTTGAACGTGTCGGCATAGTCGCTGCCCACGATGCCCTCGACGTTCACCAGCGTGTCAGTGCCGACGCCTGAACCGGTCACGAAGCCTGCTGCGAGATTTGCGGTAATGCCTCCGGTTGCCGCGACATAGTCGGCGCGGTCGAAGCCGAGACCGCCATCGAGCAGATCATTGCCGTCGAGGCCCTTCAGGCGATCGTTGCCGGCAAGGCCACTCAGATTGTCGGCGTAGGCGGTGCCCACCAGCGTATTTGCGCCGGCGTCGCCGGTGAGATGCACGCCCTGCCCCAGGACGAAGCCGGCAGCCGTGAGGTTCGACAGCGTCACGTTCAGCAACGTGAGTGTGTCGCCATTGCCGAAGTTGATGACTGTGTTCGGCCCCTGTTGCGTGGCAAGCGCTTGAATGTCGGCAAGGGTCGAGACGCCAGGGATCCCCGTAAGGTCGATCTTGTCGGCATCGCTCTGCAGGAAGTCTCCGATGGTGTCGGCGCCGCCGCCGGCAGCGTAGACAAAGGTGTCTGCACCTATGCCGCCGTTCAGGCCGTCGTTGCCGGCACCGCCGCTGAGCAAGTCGCTGCCGCCATTGCCGAACAGCTGGTCGTTGCCACCAGAACCGGTGATCGTGTCGTTGAAGTTCGAGCCCGCAACGTTGGTCACCCCTCCCACGATGGTGTCGTGCCCCACCGAGCCGTCGCCGTCCGCGGTACCGGCGGCGAGGTTGACGATCACGCTGGAGGTCGCATTCCCGAACTGGATCTGCGTGCTGCCGTTGCCCGTGATGGTGTCGTTACCGCCCTGGCCCTGGAAGGCGTTGAAGCCGGCGAAGCCGGTCGCGTCGAACAGGTCGGCAAAATTGCTGCCGGTGGCACTGTTGACACCGGAGAACGTGTCGTGGCCGACCGAGGCATCGCCGCTGGCCGTTCCCGCCTGGAGGCTGATGGTGACGCCGGCAGTCGCGTTGGCGTAAATGACGCGGGTGTTGCCGTTGCCGGTGACGGCATCGTCGCCGCCGAGGCCCTCGAACTGGTTGAAGCTGCTATTGTTGCCGATATTGAGCGCACCGGCCAGGCCGTAGCCCGTCGCCACATAGCTGTCGGCGTAGCCGGTGCCCTGAATGCCCTCGATCGAACGTAGCGTATCGGTTCCGATCGACGCATCGCCGCTCGCCGTGCCCGCCGCCATGTCGACGGTGACGCCGCCCGTGACGGTGCTGAGGCTGTTGTAGATGGCAACGTCGAAGCCAGCGCGGCCGTCGATATAGTCGTCGCCGCCAAGGCCGGCGAAGTTGTTGTTGAAGCTGCTCCCGAGCAGCGTGTCGGAGAACGTCGACCCCTGCACCGCATTGACGCCGGTGAAGGTGTCGGTGCCCTCCGTCGCGCCCGTGGCGCTGCCGGCGACCGTGACCGCATTGGTGGTCCCGATCACGCTGGTCTCGAGGTCGACGCTGACGCTGGAAGCGGCGATCTGGTAGTTCAGGCGGGTGGAGCCGTTGCCGATGATGGTGTCGTTGCCGCCGGCGCCGGCGAAGTCGTTGAAGGTTCCGGAGGAGCCGACATTGGTCGCCCCGACCTGACCGAACCCGGTCGCGTCGAAAGTGTCGTCGAAGTTGGTGCCGCGCGCGGCCTCGACGCTGCGCAGCGTGTCGGTGCCGACGGTCGCATCGCCGTTCACGACGCCCGCGGCGAGGTGAACATAGATGCCTGACGTGGTCGTCGTGTCCGAATTGTAGGTGACCTGGTCGTAGCCGCCACGGCCGTCGATATAATCGTCGCCGCCGCGACCTTCATAGGTCTCGTAGGTGAAGGCCGCATTGTCGCTGCCGTAGATCGTGTCGTTGTAGCCCGATCCCCAGATCGTCGAGATGTTGGAGAAGGTATCATGACCGACGGAGGCGTCGCCATCGGCGGTTCCCGCCCCGATGTCGACCGTGACCGCGCTGGTCGCGCTCAGATAGGACAATCGCGTCACCGCCTGCTCCAGGGCGTTGAGATCGCCGACGACGCTATCGTCGCCGCCCCGTCCTTCGAACTCGCTCTGGCCGGCGGCCACGCCGGGCAGACCGGTCGAGCCGGTAAACCCGGCCGCGTTGAATGTGTCGGCATAATTACTGCCGAGGATCCCCTCGACATTCGTCAGCGTATCTGTGCCGACGCCCGGGCCGGTCACCGAGCCCGCCGCAAGATTGGCGATGACGCCTCCCGATGCATCGCCGTAATCGGCACGGTCGAAGCCCTGGCCACCATCGAGCTGGTCGTTGCCGCCGAGGCCTTGCAGGACGTCGTTGCCGCCGAGGCCGCTCAAATTGTCGGCATAGACTGTGCCGACCAGCGTGTTCGGGTTGGCATCGCCGATCAGGTGAACGCCGGGCGCGAAGACGAAATCCGCAGCAGTCAGGTTCGATAGAGTCACGTTTTGCAGCGTCAAGCCGTCGCCATTGCCGAAATTGATGAACGTGTTCGGTCCCTGCTGCGAAGCGATCGCCTGCACGTCGGCGAGGTTGTAGATACCTGCACCCGAAAGGTCGATCTTGTCGGCTTGCGCATGCGAGAAGTCGCCGATGAAATCGGCGCCGCCGCCGCTGACGTAAATGAAGGTATCGGCGCCGCCGCTGCCGAGCAGATTGTCGGCACCACTGCCGCCCTTCAGTGTATCGCTAAAGCCGGATCCGGATACGCCGTTCACGCCGCCGGTGATGATGTCATGCCCGACCGAGGCATCCCCACTGACGGTGCCGCTGGCGAGATCGACAACGACGCCGCCGGTGGCGTTGGCAAACAGCAGCTGCGTGCTGCCGTTGCCGGTGATGAGGTCGTTGCCCGCAAGACCCTGGAAGGAATTGAAGCCGATGAAGCCTGATGCGTCGTAAGTGTCGGCGAAATTGCTGCCATAAGCACTATTGACGCCCGTGAAGGTGTCGTGCCCGACCGACACGTCACCCGTGACCGAACCAGCGCTCAGGCTGACGGTGACGCCGCCGGTGGCATTCGTGTAGATCAGCCGTGTGCTGCCGTTGCCGGTGATCTGGTCATCGCCGCCTTGACCTTCGAACTGGTTGAAGCTGCCATTGTTGCCGACGTTGGCTGCGCCGGCCAGACCGAAGCCGGTCGCGTTGTAAGTATCAGCGAAGATCGTCCCCTGGATGCCCTCGATCGAGCGCAGGGTATCGGCCCCGGTGGAGGCATCGCCCGTGACCGTGCCGCTCGCCATGTTGACGTTCACGCCGCCCGTGACGAAGGTCAGGTTGCCGTATTGAGCGGTATCGAATCCGCCACCGCCATTGATCGTGTCGTTGCCGGCAAGACCCATGAAGTTTTCATTGGCGCCGCTTCCGTCGATGATGTCGTCAAACAGCGATCCCATGACCGCATTGACGCCGGTGAAGTGGTCCGTGCCGACCTGGGCGACGTCGCCCGCCGCGGTGCCGTGAGCCGTGCCTGCCGAGAGATCGACCGTCACGCCGTCGAGCGCCAGCGTATATTGAAGGCGGGTGTTACTATTGCCGGTGATGGTATCGTCGCCGCCCATGCCTTCGAAATTGTTGAAGGTGCCGTACGAGCCGGCATTGGTGCTGGAGCCGCTGAAGCCGGTGGCGTTGTAGGTATCGGCGAAATTGGTACCGCGCACCGCTTCCACCGAACGCAACGTGTCGGTGCCGACCGAGGCGTCGCCCGTGAACGTGCCGGCGGCGAGATTGACCGTGAGACCGGATGTCGTCGCCAGGTCGTTGTTGTGATTCGCGAAATCGTAGCCGCCGCGGCCGTCGATCAGATCATTGCCGCCGCGGGCATCGTATTGCTCGTAAGTTCCATTAGGATTGTCGCTGCCGAGCAAGGTGTCGGCATAGGTGGAACCGACGATGGCATTGACCGCGCTGAACGTATCGTGTCCGACCGAGGCATCGCCATCGGCAGTTCCGGTCGCGATGTCGATGGTCACGCCAGCCGTGGCGCTGACATAGGATACACGCCCAAGAATCTCACCGGACGCATTGATCGAGCCGATAATGACGTCGTTGCCGCCCCTGCCTTCGAACTCGGCAAGGCCAACCGAGGCGCCGGGAATGCCGCTGGCGCCGGTGAACCCGGTAGCATTGAACGTATCGGCAAAGTCGCTGCCGACCGCGCCCTCAATGTTGACGAGCGTATCCGTGCCGACCCCCGTTCCCGACGCCGTGCCGGCTGTCAGGTTGATGGAGACGCCGCCGGTCGCATCAGTATAGATGGCGCGGTCAAAGCCCAGACCACCAGCGAGGTAGTCGCTACCGCCCATGCCCTGGAGCCGGTCATTGCCGCCGACACCGCTGATGGTCTCGCCGTTGGCCGTTCCGACGAGAGTATTGGCGTTGTCGTCACCGACGATCGGCGCGGCGGGCGTTCCGAACACGAAATCGCCGGCGACCAGGCTGCCCAGATTGACGTTCTGAAGCGTGAGGCTGTCACCTGAGCCAAATGTGATGATCGTGTTGGGGCCGCTCTGCACGGCATGCGCTTGCACGTCCAAAAGGCTATAGATGCCATAGACCCCGGTCAGATCGATCTTGTCGTTCTGGCCGTGGACGAAGTCCTGGATGAAGTCGAAGCCGCCCCCGCTGGTATAGACAAAGGTGTCCGCGCCGGCGCCGCCGCTTAGAAAATCGTTGCCGGAACGACCATCCAGGATGTCGTTGCCGACGTTTCCGGAGAGACTGTCGTTGCTGACGCTGCCGATGATGGTGTCGTTGAAATTGGAGCCCAGAACATTGAACACGCCGCCCGTGATGGTGTCGTGGCCGACCGATCCGTCGCCGTCGGCCGTGCCCGCAGTGAGGTTGACGGTCACGCCGGCAGTGGCGTTGTTGTACTGGATCTGCGTCGCGCCGTTGCCCGTGATCTGGTCGTCGCCGCCCTGCCCCTGGAACGAGGTCCCGCTCGGACCGGAGAATCCGGTTGCGTCGAAGATGTCGGCAAAGTTGCTGCCCAGGGCGCTGTTGACGCCGGTGAACGTGTCGTGACCGGTCGAGCCGTCGCCGGTGGCGGTGCCGCCCGCGAGATTGATGGTCACCCCGCCGGTCGCGTTGGCGAAAATCAGGCGCGTGTTGCCGTTACCGGTGATGACGTCATCACCGCCCAGCCCTTTGAACTGGTTGAAGGTTCCGTTGTTGCCGACATTTGCGCCCGTCACCCCATAACCGGTCGCATCGTAGGTATCTTGGAAGTTGGTGCCCTGAATGCCCTCGATCGAACGAAGCGTATCCGTGCCGTTCGAGGCGTCTCCGGTGACGATGCCGGCCGCCATATTGACGGTGATGCTTCCCGTGGTGAAGAAGATGTTATTGTAGGACGAGACGTCGAAGCCGGCGCGGCCGTCAATGTAGTCGTTGCCGGCAAGGCCGGCGAAGGTGTCGTTGGTCGCCCCGCTCAGCAGCGTGTCGTCGAACATCGAGGCCTGGACAGCGTTGACGCCGGTGAAATGATCGGTTCCGACCGATGAATCGCCGGTGGCAATGCCGGTGACGAAGTCGACTTGGACTCCGCCCGTCGCGTTGTTGAAACCGAGCCGCGTGAAGCCGTTGCCGGTGATCAAGTCGTCGCCGCCATTGCCGGTGAACTCGTTGAACGTCCCGTTCGAGCCGGCATTGACGCTGCCAAAGCCGAAACCGGCGGCATTGTAGGTATCGGCAAAGTTGGTGCCGCGGATCGCCTCGATCCCGCGCAACGTATCGGTTCCGACGGTCGAATCGCCGGTGACAGATCCGGCGGCGAGATTGACTGTAATTCCCGTCGTGGTGTTCGGATCGACGTTGTAGTCCACGCGGTCGTAGCCACCGCGGCCGTCGATGTAGTCGTTGCCCGCAAAGCCCGAATACACCTCTGCGGTGAACATCGGGTTGTTGCTGCCCAGAATCGTGTCGCTATACGCGGAGCCCCAGACACCGTTGAAGCCGGCCCCGACGAGCGTGTCGTGGCCCACCGATGCATCGCCCTGTGCGTAGCCGGCGACGATATCCACCGTGACCGCGCCGGTGGCGCTGACATACGAGACGCGCGTCAGCTCAGCGCCCTGGCTGTTGGTGTTGCTGATGATGGTGTCGTCGCCGCCCCTGCCTTCGAACTCGTTGTAGCCGACAGGGCTACCCGGGACACGTGCATCGCCGGTGAAGCCAGCTCCGTTGAATGTATCGGCAAAATCGCTGCCAACGGCTGCTTCGATGTTGACGAGGGTGTCCGTCCCAACGCCAGCGCCGGACGCCGTTCCGGTCGCGAGGTTGATCGTGACGCCGCCGGTTGCGTCGGTGTAGATGGCGCGGTCGAAGCCCGGGCCACCGTCGAGAATATCGTCGCCTGATCCGCCGCCGAGATAGTCCTTGCCGGCCCCGCCGAAGAGGATGTCGTTTCCGTCGCCACCGCTGATGCGGTCATTGCCATCCTGGCCGTCGATCAGATCGTTGCCGCCTCCGCCAGAAAGCACGTCGTCGCCGAGCGAGCCGAACAAGGCGCTCCCAACCGGCGTCAGCACGGCATTCGTAACCTCAGCGCCGAGATTGTCGACAAAACGGTCCGTAAGCTGATTGATCGATTCTTGAACCGAAAAATCGGTCGCGGCGAGTTGGTCGGCAGCCGCGCCTTGAGCGACCTGACCGGCCTGTGCCAATTCAGTGACGTTCGTGGCCGACTGAATGCTGTCGTTCGCAGCAGCAACAACCTGGATCACCGTCGCGGCGGCCGCGGAATCGACACCGGAGGATGTGACGACGCTCTGAACCGTATCCGAAGAGGCCAGATCGAAGACGGGCGCACCGGGGCCGCTCAGAGACGCTGTAATTGCGCTCGCAATGGCTGTAATGACCGCGCCCGTCTCCACGCCGACGGCCGACACCTGGGCGACGGTGCTTTGGACCTGGATGGCTGCCGCGAGTACCGCGGTCGCGGTGGCATCGTTGTTTACCGCATCGGGCACCGGGTCGAACGACCTCAGGTCGACGCCTCCGGTGAGATCGAGGTTGAATGCGGCCGCCACGGCGCTCATGGCCTGATCCGCCGTCAGCGGGTGCTCGTCATTTGCCGTGCTGTCCACCAGCGCGGCGATCAACGTCGTCAGCGGAGTGATGACGGTGGAGCCCTCCGGCGCCCTCAGGACGCCGGCGACCTGCAACCCCGTCGAGATATCGACGCCGCCGATACTCACGAGCGGACCGGATCCACCCGCCAGCGTAAAGCTGCCGTCAGCCCGCGTCGTCGTGTGCGCCTCGCCTTCGTCAAGTATTCCGTTGTTGTTGGCGTCAGCAAATACGGTCGCGCCGCCGATATAGCCGTCGATATCCAGCGCGTTGATCTCGTTGGCACCGGACGTCACGGTCAGCGAGAGCGCGGCCGAGCTCACCGCCTGATGAACGCCGTCGTCGGAGATGGCAGTGACTTGCAGTGTGAACGGATCAGAGCTGCCGACGGCATGGTTCGGGATCAGAACGACGCTCTGGATTGAGTCGCCCGTCACTAGCCAGACGCCGTCCCCGATCGCTGCGCCGTTCTGTACCGCAAAGCTCGACGGGACACCTTCGATCTTCACCGACAAGGTGCTGCTCAGATCGACCTTCTCGGCCGCTATGTGAAGCGTGATGTTTCCGTCGGCTGCGCCCGACGAGTCCTGAACACTCAAGTTTGGCGCGTCCTGCGCGCCGTGGACGTCGAAGCTGATATTCTCGGCCGTGCCGTCGACCGACGTAACCGTGAAAGTCTCCGTCTTGACCTCGTTGGCACCGAGATACTGGATCGCGGAATTGTCGACGGAATAGCTGTAGTGACCATCGGCCTGCAGCGTCACCTTGCCGATGTTGCCCTGCACCGTGATCTCACCGGCCTGGAACGCGGCCTGATTTTGATCGGCATCGCTGATGGTTAGCTGCCCCGATGCGGTCAGCTGGCCGTCTTCGGTGACGTCGTGCTGGGTCGGGCCGCCGATGATGGCGGCATCGTTGACGCCGTGGATCGTGAACGTGACGTCCTTCGTGGTACCGTCCAGCGCCTTGACGGTGAAGGTCTCGTCGCGGGACTCGCCCTGGCCGAGATATTGAACGAAGCTGTTGGCGACCGAATAGCTGTAGTTGCCGTTTGTGCCGATCGTCAGCGTCCCGAGATTGCTGGTCGGCGAGACCACGGTGGTCTGGAAGGAATTCTGGTTCTGGTCGACATCGTCGATTGACAGCGTGCCGGACGCCGTCAGGACGCCGTCCTCTGTGACGTCGTGCTGAACGGGGTTGCCGATCACGGCCGCGTCGTTGGTGCCCGTGATGTTGACCACGATACCGTATGTGGCGGTGCCGTCGGACGAGGCGACCGTCAGGGTGTCCGTGACGTGCTGTCCCGCGGCGAGCGGGTTCGATTTCACGGGATCAAGCGTGTAGGTCCAGGCTCCTGACGCCGCGTTGAAATTGAAGTTGCCATAGGTCCCGGCCAACGAGGCCGGGGCTGCGAAATGGGCTTGTCCGATGTCGGCGTCCTGCACTACGAGCTGGCCCGATGCGCTGGGATCGCCGGCCACGCTCCCGGCCTCGGTCACCGAAATATCCTGGCTCCCTGACACCGTGATCGTCGCCGCATCGTTACTGCCGGTGATGGTCACCGCAAGAGTCGAAGAGCCCGTTCCACCATGGTTGTCGGAGTTGGTGTAGGTGAACTGCTCCGTGGCCTGCTGGCCTGCGGCGAGGGCTTGCACGGAGGCGCCGGCATTGTTGATCGTGTAGGTGTAGGCGCCGGTCGCCTTGGTTACCAACAGCGTTCCATAAGTACCAACGACGGTGATCGTGGTGCCGTTGTCGGTGCCCCCTGCTACGGCCGACACGGTGTGGGTATCGCTGGCATCGGCGTCCGCGTCGTTTGCGAGGAGATTTCCGCTGGCAACGGTCGTCACGTCCTCCTTGACAGAGGCGGTGTCCGCGAATGCAACCGGCGCGTGATTGGTCGGGCCTTCGATGACGATTTCGACTTTTTCGATCGAGGCGACGGTGAGGTCGAAGCTCCTGAACGCATAGTCCGCACTGCCATAGCGCGCGATAAGGGCCTGGATGGCCGCAAGATCGGATCTGAACGAAGCCGAGTTCGCCATCGTTTGCGTCACGACGAGACGGAGCGTGTCCTGGCCCTTGCCGCCGTCGTAGATGTCGACCGAGCCCACATTCTCTGAAGCACGATAGATCAGGATGTCGTTACCATTGCCGCCGCTAACGATGTCGGTGCCGGCGCCGCCGTCGATGATATCGTCGCCGTTGTCGCCGGAGATCAGGTCGTTGCCCGTTCCGCCGAGCAGCGTGTCGTTGCCGTTGCCGCCGAAAATGATGTCGTTGCCGGTGCCGCCATCCACCGTGTCGTTGCCATTGCCGGCGTCGATGATGTCGTTGCCCGAGTCGGCATTGATGTTGTCGTTGCCGTTGCCGCCCTGAATGAGATCATTCCCTGCCCCGGCGCCGACGGTGTCGTCGCCATTTCTTGCATTGATGATGTCAGCTGAGCTGGTGCCGGTGATCCGATCGTTTGCATTGGTGCCGTTAATGATCATGGCGATTCATCTCTCTCAATGGAGCAAGGGGCATTGCTCGCGAGCGCGCGGAAGCGGCTTCGCGTTGTACGGATGTAGAAATATTCAATCGGCGAAAGCAGAACGTGGTATGGATGCGACGCGTGACATCGTGCGGTCGCGCATGGTGAGCTTCCTCCCGTAACCTTCTTGATTGTTAAGGTTCGCCGTCAGCCCAACGGCGTGAGTTTGAAATGACGTGGTCTTGTTATTGTTCGACGCCTTGCCCCGTTGCCCGGCATCCCTGGATTCTCGCAATTGCAATTTCCGACCGTCGAAAAGACTTTTCTGATAATTGCAGTTTGTTTTCACTGTTGTGCGACTGCGTCAAGACAACACAGCGGCTAACCTTAAGCGGGGTGTGGACTGAACGGTGCAACCGCGAAAGTTCATGTCTCCGGCTTGCGGTCGCGCGCGATTTCAGCGAACCGGCGGATCGAAGCTTTGCCGAACCGCCGTGCGACATGGGATGAAATGAAGCGATCGCCTTGCCGCCCCGGCTTGACACGACAAGATCGCTCAAGCCGCGGCGCAGATCACCTACCACCGCTGATAGCGCCAGCGTGCAATCCGCGCTCAGTCCCGCCGAACCCCCTGCGACACTCTGACGTACCAAGATCTCACCGCGGATCGACCTCAGCCGCGGCGGACCAATGCCGAAATCCATCTGGCTCGAACAGAGCAGCGTCATCTCGATTCCCGGGACTAGGACTTTCCTCGTCCCATGGAATAGCCCCGGTGCGGCCTGGCGCATGACCCGAATGGGTCATCCGGGTCTTGGGGACGGGGCCTCCGCAGGATTATCCTGTTAGACTTTGGTCGGGCGCGATTTTCAGGAAAATCAGGCAAAGGAGGGCTTGCGTCTAGCCGCCTCCTCACGAAGCATGGGCGGTCAGGGAAAGGGGTCGAGCCCCAACAGAGGGGCCTACATGGCACAGCGCAAATGCGCAGCGGCTTGTAGCGAATGACCGAGGGCTCAGCGGAGGGGGACCGCTCGTGAAGGCCAGCAAAATTGACGAAAGTGAGCTTTCGCAGGTCCTCAATCGACTTGGCGAAGCTGCCGTAAATCCGGAGGCCTGGCGTGGCATCATGGACGACATCTGCAAGGCCGTTGGAGCCTCTGCGGCCATACTTCTTCAGAGCGACATCAGGACACCGGACGTTCCACGCACGGAATCAATCGCCGAAGCGACTGACCTCTACTTCAGGAACAATTGGCATTTGAGGGACCCTCGCGCCAAGGCTTTTCCGCGCATGATGGCGGGCGAGGTCGTGACCGACTTCGATGTCATGAGCGCTCAACAAATTCGCGCCGATCCAATGTACAACGAGGTGCTGTTTCCATACGGATACCGGTGGTTTGCGGGCATCGGCTTCTGGGCTGACAGCGCGGCGTGGGCCTTGACGCTCCAGCGAACCGGCCGCGAAGGCGCATTCGAGGCGCGCGACAAAGAGCTGCTTGCCCAATTGGCGCCGCGCTTGACCGAGACCGCCACGCTTGCGACAGCGATTGGACGGGCCGCGCTGACCTCGATGACTGATGTCCTCGACCGGGTCCGCCAACCCGCCCTCGTCATCAGTCGGGAAGGGATTGTGCTGCGTACCAACCAGGCGGCCGATCGCGGCTTCGACGATGAGATCCGCATCAGGGAGCGGCGTCTCGTTCTCCGCGACAAGCAGGCGATGACGCGGTTCGATCAGCTGATCAGCTTGATCCGGTCGACGCCGGACGCTGCCGCCATCCCCGCCTCTCCGATCCTCATTCGCCGGACGACCAAGCCCCCGGTCGTGTTGCGGCTCCTGCCGGTGGACGGCGCGGCGCGCTCCGTCTTCCTCGGCGCGCGCGCCATGGTGATCCTGTCCAACCTCATCCCGCGGCGGGCGCCGGACCCGGCGCTGATCGGCCAGGCCTTCGATCTCACCCCGGCAGAATCCCGACTGACCGCCCAGCTCGCAACCGGTTCATCAATCGCCGGCGCCGCCGAACACCTGCGCATCTCGCGCGAAACGGCCCGCAATCACCTCAAGTCGATCTTCTCGAAGACGGGCGTTCATCGGCAATCGGAGCTGGTCACGCTGGTTTCGCAGCTGGGGTGAGGCTTTGGTTTGTGTCCGTCGACGGCCACAAATTGGCCCGCGCGCCAACGAAAGACCGGGCTCATCGTTTCAGTAATTCAATTGAGATGCGACCTTAGGTTGCGCGCCACTTTTCATTTTCGGCTCCGAGCCGCCACCGATGCATTCATGAGCAAGAGAAACAACGCGCTGGTCGCCTGATATCTTGCCACCACGCGTTTCCTCGCTCGTCCTCGCATGATGGCTTGTCCATCGCCGGAGCCAACACACCATTCCCAACTCCGCGAACGCTTGCATTTCGAGCTCGAAGAACGAGAAGCTGTCTAAGCCCACCAAATTGTCTCCCAATGAGTTTGGGGTCATTTTCCTGCTTGAAGCCCAGCCGACATTTTGTCGCATACTCAAAGAAGCTACGGCAATGGGGGCTGCGTAAGGCGATATGCAATCTCCCTTCGTTGCGCCTCCCCCAAATGGGCATGGCGAAGAAAAATAACGGCTAACCCTCTCGGCGGATGTGGAATTCGATCGCGTGTCGGACAAAGTGGCCCCGACCATGATCAGGCGCCGGGCTTCGGCCGGGCGAGCGAGTCGTAGCTGCAAAGGCATGGGAGCGGGCAAAGCGCACGGAAGGCGACGACGAGGCGCTCGATGCACGCTGATCATCGGTGAGCCAGTTGCGTCGGATTACCTGAAGATCGGCCAGCAGCCATCTTTTCCGTGACGCCCGGTCCGCCTGGTGCAGCGGTCGGCGAGCAGCCGCATCGCGACCTCCTTCCAGAGTTAGCCGCCGTCGTACGGCGCAGCGCTTCCTCTCGCGAGATCACGGCGCTGCGGAAGCACTGGTTGGATTCGAAGTACTTGGGCGCCTGATCCGCACGAAGGTGAAAAAACTGTCGGGCATCACGACCACGCATTGGGACCTAACGCGCAATCAAAGCCCATTCGCGAACTCGACCTTGCGGCGAAGTCCGGCAGGAAGCTTATTATCCGGGTTGGGCAGTTGAAACCGGATTCCGACGGGTGCCTCTTCGTGCATCGATGTGAGGATCTTTGCGAGGTCGCGGCCTCCGACGGGCTCCGAGAGGTCGGCCGGGTCGAATCCGATGCCCGGGCTGGATCGGGAGAGAGGGAAGGCTCGGGCTTGGGGCCGATAATATCGCCCGGGCGTCGTTCGCAATTTGGTCCGAACCACGACCGCCAGCGCACGCGGCTTCGCGTGAAATTCGATCGATCAGCGACATTTGCCAAAAGGGCAGGCCCTACCAGGGACGTGGGCCAAGGAAAGACGTGGCACGTTCGTTTCGGCGCGGCATCGAATTTCACGGGCAGCATGGGGCGCCTTCGCCACGTAAAACGTTTCGCGACCTCAACTTCCCTCGCGATCCGCTCGCAATAGATGAGCCAATCCGCGAGCATCGGCATGTCATCTCTGCAGCGTCATATGTAGCCCGATGCCGTGCTCCTCGAGCATTGTCCGGAGCAGCTGGAGCTCTTCCGCTTGGGCCGCGTTAATCGCGTTGTTGACGGAGAGCTGCCGCTTCAGCTCGGCGGTTTCCCGGTCGAGATCCGTGACGCGCCGCCGAGCGGCGTTCTTCACCACCTCGATGTGCTGAAGCCACTGCTTCGCCTCTGCATCCGCCGTCGTCTTCGCTTCAGCCCGGACGGCGGCGACGCGGGTATTGACGAAATCGACTGCCTTTGCCCGCACCTCGGTCTTCAGCGTCTCCAGCTTCGCATGCGCCTCCGCCAGCGCTTCGGCCTGACGCTGCTGCTCGATCCATTCTTTCCGCGTCAGGCGCTGCCGACGCGGTCCGAGGCGCGTGAGGCCGCAGAGCACCGAGACCTGCTCGTAGTAGGCGTGCTGGAGGTCGATCATCGCGTCGATGTAGGCATCCTTCTGCTCGCGCCGGGTCCCGCCCGCGTCCTCACATTGGGCGGCGGCACGCTTTCCCGGATGCACGCTCTCCATCCGGAGACGTCCCGCGCCGCACAGCTTGGGCACCACGACGAAGTGCAGGTGCGGCCGAAGCTCGTCCAAATGCTCGACCACGCTCTCCAGATCGTCGCCCCACCGGTCCCGGAGCCAGGCGATCGTCGTGGCGCGCCAAAAGGCATACTCGGCCTGCTTCTCCGGGTCCGCCGTCACTTCCGAGACGAGGTCGGGCCAGGAGACGACACCGACCAGGGTGACGGGTGAATCGCAGCGCAACTTGCGTCCCACCTTGTCCACGGCCGCAAGGGCGCGCTCGGCTGCGATGGCAAACGCCTGGTCCGGCGAGCCGATCAGAACGCCGGGCTCGCCCGGAAAAGCCACGTGGGGGCAGGCATGCGGGGCGCGAAGCATTTCGTCCCGGATGTCATGCATCGAACGTTTGCGCACCGAGGATCGCCTCTTGTGAGCTCCCATCCGGGCGTAGGTTTCGATGTGCAAGAATTGGTAGGGCATCGGCGGCTCTCGTGCTATCTTCATTGAGGACAGCTTGGAGTCGGCATTGGCAAGTTGGAAGTGCCAATGTGTTTACGGGTGAGGAAATCGCACATCTAGTCGGTTTCACTAGATGTGTCCTTGGCGCAAAATCACTTCTCGAAACTTGGTTCGTGTGGTCGGCTTCCCTCAGACATCAAGGCCCCGAGCAAGAATCCCATGAGCCGGCCGTCGCGACGTCGGAAGGGACCTGTCCGCGCGACCTGACGGACCGCACAGGAACTGCCGACGCAGCGCCACCGGAGCCGAACCGACAGCGGCGCCCGATGATCAAAGGGCTGGTAGCCGGCGCATGATCAATGCCGCGCCGAGGCCGCGCTCGCGCAGGATCGCCTCCACGACGCGGTGGAGGCGGCGCACGGAGCCGCCACGCCAGTGCCGGGCGACAGCCGCACGCTCGATGCCATCGAGCCGCGGCATCCAGCTCTCATCGAGACCGAGTTCGCGGGCGATGTCGGTGATGATGGCCGGCAGCAGCGCGTCGAGATCGTGTGCGCCCGGTTTCGGAAACCTCACCACCCGCAACCTGTCACGGATCGGGGTGGGCAACGGGTCGAGGCTGTTGGCGGTCGCGACGAAGGAGACCTCGGACAGATTGAGATTGGTCTGCAAGGCCGGATCCGGATAGCGTGCACTCGTCTCGCAATCGAGAAATCCCAATAGGCAGTCCCACAACCGTCCGTAATCGGAACGCGTGGGAGCCTTGTCGATTTCGTCGATCAGGACGAGGGGGTTGGCGATCCCGCTTTGGGCGATGGCGAGAAAGGGATGGCAAGGCTCTGCTGAGTACCACCGGCGGTCCGTGCCGCCGAACGCGGCGCCGTCGGAGCGGCTGGCATCGGTGCGCCAGACGTTCAGACCGAGGGCCTCGCCAAGACGTCTGGCGAAACGGCTCTTGCCGCCGCCCGAATCGCCGATCAGCACTAACGGCCGCAGGCGGACGGTAGTTCGGCCGATCAAATCGGCCAGTGCGAAGTCGACCACATCCCTGGCGTAGGGGAATTCGCGGACAAGCGCGCACCGCACCTCATGCAACGGCGGCACCTCAACCAGCGGCAGGGCGGTATTGATGGCCCCCTTTAGTGGACCAATCACGTCCTTGAGCTTGGCGTTCTTCATCTCCTCGCTGCTCAGGCTGGCAACCCGCAGATGATGGGCGGGAACGACTTGATGCCCGTCGGAGACAGGCTGCTCGGTGCGTCCGGCAGCCTGTACTCTCGCCTCCTTCCTGCTTCGGCGTTCGTCCTGAATCTGTCGCCGGGTGGCCGTGGCTGCGGCCGAGACGCGGTGTCTCGCCATACGCTTTCCGAAGATGGCCGCGCGCCGCCGGGGTCCCTTTCGAAGCAGGTCGGTGCAGGTCGGCAGCGCGGCCCAGCCGAAGACACAGCGCTCGAGATCGCAGCAGAGCGCCTCCGTGGCGCGCCCGGAGATCGCATTAAAAGCCTGCACCAGGGCCTTGCCGACCCGACGATGGTCCTCGAAATATCTGATGTCGCGCGGTGTCGGCAGGGATAGCAACCGCACGCAATCGGCAACACTTCTTAGCGTGGGCTCGCTGTCGAGAGCGGCTCGGCGGTCGAGTTCGGCGGCAAGCGCAAGGCCGGCCTCGACGTCGAGCGCTGCCGCCCAGGCCGCGGTGTGGGGGAGCCGCGGGCAGAGCTGGTAGATCTCGGCGATGAGCCGCTGCTCGACATGGCTGGCCCCGTCGCCGACCAAAATGGCATAGCGCAGGAGGCGGGGCAGGCCTTCCAGTCGCGTGTTCCAGCCGGCGGAATCGGCGGCAGCGCCCGTGGAGACGACATCGTCGATGGCCCGCGGCAGGTCGCTGTCGCTAACGTCGTCCGTCGCGTCCTCGCCGCTCATCCCTGCTCCCCCCACCCGTCCACGTCGCCCCTAACGGCGCCGGCCGCGGGGAGCCTGCGGCGGATCGCCCTCTCTTCGACGAAAGCGCCGAGTCGATAGAAGCCCGAGAGCGTGCGGACCAACCGATCCCCGGGATCGGCAAAGCACAGGGGCGAGGTGGGAAGGGGGCCGTCGCCCAAGACGGAAAGATCGCTGGCATAGTCGATCAGCAGCAAACCCTGCGGCGTCACGGTGGGGGCCCGATCTTCCAGCGGCGGCGCCTTCTTCGGCTGGTGCAGGCCCGGCAGGAGGTATTCGCCACCCTCGCAGTCCTCGGCGAGGCGACGCAGTTTCGCCGGGAAATCGGGCTTGATGCGGGCGGGATCCAGATGGGTAAGCAGACGCGTCAGCATGGTGAGAAGGCACTCAAGGAAGACTTGCGGGAAATGGAAAGGCTGGCGACCGCGGCCGGCCGATGCGGTTCGCCGACGTGCCGTCGAGGGTGACCGAGCGATTGTGCGCCGCGCTCGGCGAGACCCGCCGGCATGACGTCCGCCGAGGTCCCTGTCGCGTCGCCGGAGCTTTGTGCTCCGGCACGTCGTCGACAGCATCGGGGCCGCGGCTGCGCCTAGTCCGTGATCAGGATAGGGCGGGGGTTGCGCGGCGGGATCCACTTGCTGCTGTTCACGTGGGCGCCGGTGATTACCTTGGCCGCGATGGCCGCCGACGGAAACCAAACCGGCACGCACAGCCGCAGGCGGTCCTGCACGCCGGGGATGGCCACGAGGGCATCGGCGGCCGCGAGCTCGGCGCGGCGGGTGTGGATAATCGGGTTCACGCTCGGGTTCACGATGCTGCGCACTTCGGAGCCCGGCATCACGACAAAGCCGCTCTCGGCCAGATAGCCCCGCGCCCAAAGGCCGGTATAGGACAGTTCGAGTTCGCTCTCGTGCGGCGTGTCGGTGGGAACGTCGATGTGGATCGGGCCGGCCTCCTCAGGCTCGATCGCGGTCTCGGCCTCCGAGGCGCTCCGGCGCTGGCTGGCGAAGCAGGAGTGAAACGCCCGGCAGCCGGCGTCGAACAGCAGGCGCACGCTGTGCTGGACGAACGTCTCGAGCGCGGCCCGCTCGTCGTCGGGCAGCTCCAGCACCTGCGGATTGGTCCCCCGGACCACCTCGACAAGGCCGGCCTGCTCGGCAAGCTCGGTCAGGCGCGCTTGGAGATAGATCGCCGCGGTCTTGTCGAACCAGTCGCGGCGGTAGCCGTAGATCAGATAGGCCTCCCGCGCGAACGCCTTGCCGGGGTCGGCCGCATGGTCCGACAGCCGTCGGCCCACGCCGCCGCTCTCGCCGATATAGACCGACGCGTGATCGGCCAGGATGTAGGTCGCCGGCATGTTGGCGCGCGCGAGAGGAAGGTCTCTCACCATCGCAAACGGCAGCGCCGCGACAATGAGGCGGCCGACGTCGTCCCGGATCTCGCGGACGCCGGCGATCCCGCCGAGCGGACGATAGACCTTGTTGCTGCAGGCCAGCCGCAGAGAGGTGTCGTTGGAGAAGATGTTCATTCTGGATCTCTCGTTCTTGGGGTTGAGAGATCGCAAGGCTCGGGTCATCGCTCGCAGACGCCCGACGCTGCTCCTGCGCGGATCAGCGCAGGCCGCAGCCCGTCCGGGTCGATCGGCGCTCTGTTCGGGACACCTCTTCAGACCACCTGCCCGGCACGCATCGGTCATGCGGTGAAAGGCCGCGGCCGTCGGACGATCCGCGAACAGCTTGCCCACTGACGACGAGCGTCGCATGACCGCAAAGCCTTGCGATCGCGACTTAGCCGGCGATGGTGACGGCGAGCGGAATGCCGACCGCCGGATTGCTTGCCGCGAAGCGCAGGATGAAGCCCTCTCCGGGCACGGCGGACCCGCGAAAGAAAGGCAGGGGGAACGAGATCGGGGGCGCCGAATCGGCGATATAGTGGCTGCTAGCCATAACTGACTCCTTCTGGTCGGTTGTGGTTAGGCCGCGGTCGCGATGGTGGCGAAGATGGGACAAACCTAGAACAAAACGTGACGCAACGCCAGCCTTATCTTCCGAGCTGCATTCATATGGTTAAGGCCGAGCCGCGCAGCCCCTGTCCCACCCAACGACGGCCTCAAAAGCTCAGCCGGAATTGTTGCACTTCGTTCGGCGGTTGGGATGGCTCGCAAACGACCTGGCGGCCGTATTAGACCGGCAGAACACCTGCGCAACGGCCTCAGGGTCAGTTGAAAGATTTGCGGCACTAGGCCACGATCTGCTGGTGAGCGATCAGCAAATTGCCACGCCCATCGCTTCCGTGATCGTGTCGGACAAGGCCCGACCGGAGGGCTTTCATGAAGGCCCTGTCATGCTTCCCCGGCTTCCTGCCGAGGAACTTTGACAGCTGCCGCTTCCTCTGCGCGTCGAGCGCGTCCACGATAAGATTGACCATTTGCGGCGAAGGATCGGACGCCGGCTCGCCGGCCTCGCCTTTCGTGCCGACGAAGGCCCTGATCATCTCGACCGTCAATCGCTCGCCCCGCCGCACACGCTCCAGGATTTCCGCAACGACGTTCTCGCCCACCCAGGGCTGAGCGAGTTGGAATGCTCCGGTCAATGGCAGGAGGCAGAGATTGTCACGGCTCTCCCCGTCCAAGTCGTGAAAGAGTTTCGCCAACCGCATGTAGTTCTGCGCCATCGCCGGGCTGTACGGCGTCTCCCGATTGCACCAGTCCAGAAACGTCCCGTGGTCCAGCATCGACTTCGCCAAAAGCAACGTATGGCCCGTAGCGACCCCGGCCTGCGTCTGTTGCTTCGTCCCCTCACCGACGGCGTCGGCAAGCGCACGCAGCTCAGCCTCCAGGCCCGGAACGCGGCTATAGTCGAACGATCCTCTGGTCGTCATGGCGAGTACCCCAACAAAACCTCCCGCACACGATAGCGCATCATGTAAAGAAACTCAAGAAAAATACCAACAATATCAATATGATGGCAACTTGGCACACTCGCAGCATCCGGAAAAGTCAAAAACGAAAACGTTTTCGTATTTGCCCAATCATCGGCACCGGCTCCTGGGCCGACAGCGCGACGTGGGCGTTGACGATCCAACGAACCGGCCGCGCAGGCGCATTCGAGGCGCGACAATTGCTCGCTCAGTTGGCGCCGAGTCGGGCCAAGACCGCCACACTCGCCACAGGGGTTGGCAGGGCCGCGTTGACATCGGTGGCCGCGTCCTGGGCCGGGTCCGACAACCCGCTTTAGTCCTCAATCGGGCAGGAATGGTCCTGCGCACGAATGAGGCCGCTGATCGCGGCTCGACGATGAGGTCGGACAGGCCTTCGATCCGACACCCGCGGCATCCCGACTGTCAACCGGGGCCCAAATTTGCCCCCGTACTGCCTAAGGAAGTAATGTTACCCGGGATGAAGGTCTACGAACTGCCCAGACCGGCCTCGAGCCGCGGCCAGCTCGGTGGAGAGGCTCGGCGGGGCGGAGCGCTCGTCACACGTAGCGCCGCCCGCAGCCTCGGGCTGTATTTCAACGACGGGCATGGATACGAGGGCTGTCTCCGCCACCTTCCGCCGGAGGGACCGAAGCAGGCGCTAAACGATCGAATGCCGCTGGTCTGAACATCGAAGGATCGATCGTGGTGAGCCTGCCCGCAATGGCCCGTGCAGTGAGCTGCGGTTCAACGGCAAGCCCGTCTCGATGGTCGCGAGATGGGGATCGAGCCTGGTGGGCAGTTGAATGCGCTTTTTGTATCGCCGTTTCGGCCGGCGATGCGTTGCCCGCACTTCGGCGGTTTTTGCCGCCATGCCGAGCGACCGGGCGAACGAGAGCGGATCCGCCGGGGATACGGTGAGAACCTTCGCAAGAACGCGCTTGCCAATCCGTTCGCCGAGCTTTTCCTGCGCCCTACGGACGGTGGCAAGCAATTGTATGGGATCGAGAGTCCGATACGTCTGGCGCAGACGGCGCTTGACCGCTGATGGGGGTTTCGGGTGCCCTCAGTGCACGTTCGTATGGTGTGAGGCGGATGATAGCGTTTGATCTTGGCATCCTCGCGGCGCTTCTCTTTGAGCTTGAACGAGGGCTGGAAGAAGGTCACCAGCAAGCGCGCCACGGCGTAGAAACGTGCCATCACGCGGGCCGTCTCGAGCCCGTCGAAGCGCCCGGATCCGACGAACCGCCGGACTACCGCCGTTCTTCTGCCCACGAACGCCTACTCTTTCTTTTTGTAGGGACGTGACCGCGTTACCTTGATCTTCTGTGCTCATGGAACGTCGTCGTCATGAACGCGCTCTCGTTATCGAAGTCTGCAACCACAGACCACCTTCTCGCGGAAAGATTAATTTGACTCAGCGTTAGGTTAAATTTATATAATTGCGCTTATTTAATTATTTAATTTGACTGGTCAGTGATCTTACGAGAGGCGTCATATATGCGCCGTCCAATCGATACTGCGCCGAGAGACGGTGAAGACATCTCGGTTGAAATTACGGCGGGGGCTGTTGAGGCCGCCCGATGGTCGTCCGATGTGGGGAAATGGGCCTGGAAGCACGGCACTCCAACCGACATTGCGCCGATCCATTCGTATCCAGAAACCGAGGATGGCGATCCAGAGAATGAACCCGGCAGTTCAGTCGCAGCCGCTGTATTCCTGGTTCCGATAATTTTCATCGGAGCAGCCCTGCTCGGCTCGTTCGATCCATTCAATTCGCGGGTAGGTGAGGACGCGGTCCACATCGATGTCGGTAGTATCCTTAGCCTCGATCGATACGCGGAAATCAAGACCGACTCTCAGACGGCACTTCAGCAGGAAACGACCAGGGACTCGATGTTGGCGGCGGAGCAAGGCATAGGGCGACGGCGGCTAATCGAAGACACTCCACGCAGTGAAGCCCTCGGCGGTGAGCTAGCCGAGGCGCGCAAGGAGCTGGGCGTCGCGAAGCAGCGCGCGCAAGCGGCGGAAGCGGCCACGGAGCAACTGCGGCAGTCGCTTCAACAGGAGCTAGGGCGAAGGGACGCGCTGGTGAACGAACTTGCCGGAACCCGCCGCCAAAGCGAAAAACGTGACGAACAATCCCGCAAAGCCGCCGATATCGTCGAGCAGCAGAGGGAAGCGGCGGCTCAAGAGGTGGCAGGACTCCAGCAGTCCCTCCTCCAGGAGCAGCACAGGAGCGCCTTACTCGAGCGACAGGTGAACGCCGCGCAGGCAGCGACCGCAGCCGCTGCGCAAGAGTATCACGATGCCCAATCGCGCGCAGCGGCACTCGCGAGCGAACTCGCCGGAATATCCCGCGAGCCGCTCGCGCCGAAAGGCGCGGCGTTGGAGCAAAGCGAAGCGACAGTCCGGGAGATCGCGGGACTGCGGGAAGCTTTGCAGGATGAGCGGCGGAAGAACGCCGACCTCATCGCGAAGGCCAAAGCTAGCCAGGCCGCAATGGCCAATGCCGAACAACAAGGTCGTGCACTCGAAGATGCCCAAGCGCATGCGGCGGCGCTGACGTCGGAACTTGCGGAAGCGCATCGTGAGATGGAAACCCGGAGCGTGCAGATGCGCGAGGCTGCTGCACAACAGAAACAGGCAGCGGACCGAGAGATTGCCGATTTGCGGCAGTCGCTGGGACGGGAGCCGAGTAGGACGGAAGCTCGGACAGGAGACCGTGCCCCGGGATCGAGCCTCGCCGATATGCATATTCCGGCCGAGCCACCCGAAGTGGATTCTGCTTTGCCCAAGTCGCAGAACGGAAGCGCGATGGCGGTGGAGAGGCCAGCAGCCGCAAACGAGACGGAGGCCCGATTGATCCCGCGGGCCAGGGCCTTGCTCGATCAGGGAGATATAGGGGCAGCGCGGATTGTTCTTGAGCTCGCGGCTCAGAAGGACATTGCAAAGGCTAGTTTCATGCTCGCCGAGACCTACGATCCAGCGGTGCTATCCGCCTGGGGTACCTACGGAACGCGCGGCGAGGTGGCAAGGGCGCGCGAGCTGTATGCCAAGGCCCAAAAGGGCGGCATTCTCGGCGCCAAGGAACGGCTTGATGCTCTGCTTCGCTGACAGGCAATTGTATGAAGTCCTGCGGGACGGCAGGCTCCGCTAGCTGAGTTGAGAGGGATCGACATGAACAAGCTGCCAAAGTCAATCTCGTTGCTCCTGCTCGCCGGATTGCTTCCGTTCGCGATGATGCTGCAGACGGCCTGCCTGGAGGCCCAAACCGCGAAGAGCGACAAAGCTGCTGCCCCGAAGGTTCGAAGGTCGCTCCCGCAGGAGAACGAGAAAGACCGCATCAATGCCTGGACCGTCGGGCTCGCCGGGGGCCTGCTTGAGGGCGCACCGATCCGCCTCGCCGCGGAAATGGCCCGCGTCGTTGACGACGGAGCAGATCTCCATCTTCTGCCAATCGTCACGCGCGGTGCCACGGACAATCTGAATGCGCTGCTCTATTTACGGGGCGTCGATACCGCGATCATCAACTCCGATGCGTTTGAAGAGTACAAAATCCAGGCGCCTCAAGTCCGAAGCCGTATCACCTACCTGCTCAATCTCTTCCCGTCCGAGCTGCACATCTTTGTGCGACCTGAGATCACATCTCTCCAAGATCTTGCCGGAAAGAAAGTGAACTTCAACACCTTGGGCACGGCAGCGGCCTATTCAGGACCGCTAATCTTCAGCCGGCTCGGCATCGAGGTCGACAAAACGTTCATTCCGCATCAGGTTGCCTTGGAACAGATGCGCAAAGGCGAAATGTCGGCCGTCGTGTTCATAACATCGAAGCCTGTTGATGCCTTTGTGCGCGGTCGCTGGGAGACGGGCTTCAAGTTTCTCCCAGTAAGTTATGACAGAAAGTTTGAGGACTATTATCTGCCCGCGACCTTGGAGGCAAGCGAGTATCCCAATCTGATCAAACAGGGCGAGCGGGTTTCGACAATCGCAGTCTCCACAGCGCTAGTTGCGTTCAATTGGCCGACACGCTCGAACCGCTATCAACGCGTGGCGCGTCTTGTCGAGTATCTGTTCTCGCGCATTGATCGCCTTCAGGCTCCGGGCTTCGACACGAAGTGGGGGTCAATCAATCTGGCAGCAACCGTCCCGGGACTCACTCGCTTCCCAGCGGCGCAGGAATGGCTAGATCGCAATGTGCGCAGAGCACAGGCGCCGCCATGAGGAACGCTGCTGCTCGGCTGGTCATAGCCTTCGGTGTGGCCTGCCAAATCGCGCACGCGCAAAGTACCAACAATCCCATGGGAACAGCTCGAGCTTGTTCGGCGATGGAGGGATCAAGGCAGCCAGATTGTCTGCAAGATCCCTCACATAAAATTCCACCGCCTGACATGCCGGCGCCGGCCAATAGTTGGCTTGTCAGCGAAACCACATCGCCAATCGACTATTCGCCGATCATCGAAGCTACCACCTCTACTGTCGGCGGCGCAGGGGGCGCCGCGATGCAACTCTCGATCCACTGCCGGAAGGGGCGCACGGAAATCACGGTCGCGGGACCGACGCTCTTACGCAGCCCCAACGCATATACGCTTACTTATCGCCTCAACGCCGATCCGCCAGTTCAACTCGCGGCCGCCACGCCGTCGTTCGGATCCGGCGTCTCTGTCGGGGGCGATGCCATTCAATTGCTGAAGGCCTTGCCCGACGGCGGTGACATTGTTGTGCGTCTTTCGCCTCGCACCGGCGCGGTACATGAGGGACATTTCCGGCTCGATGGATTGAAGAACGTTCGTGAAAAATTGGCGACTGCATGCAAATGGCCACATAGCGGCGCCAGACCAGGCGGGTAATGGTCATGAAGCGGGGAGAGGCGAGATGAGCAATCTGAAGTCGGCAGCGATGGCTATCATCAGCGGCCTCGCGGTGACACTCTTGGTCGGGTCAAACGTTCAGGCCGAATCGGACAACCATGTGATCTCCCAACCGACGGGAAGCGTAGCGAACGATCAGGAACGTCTGAGCAGACCGACATCGGCAAGCAAGCAGAGGCAGCACCAAACAAGTCACCGGACGGGTCGGTCTGAGCCAATGCTGGCCCAAGCGACAAAAACCGAGATCGCCAAGAAGTCGCATCGGCTGATCCTGCAGGTAAATTCCAATGAACCTGCAATAATGAACCTGGTGCTCAACAATGCAAGCAACGTCGCGCAATACTACGGCGAGCGTGGTGAGCCTGTGTCGATCGAGATTGTCACCTTCGGCCCCGGCCTTCACATGTTGCGCGATGACACGTCCCCAGTGAAGCCTCGCATCGAGGTACTCGCCATGAGCCATCCCGAAATTTCCTTCAGAGCCTGCGGCAACACCCAGGAGAATATGCGCAAGTCGGAAAATAGGGACATCCAGCTGATTCCGCAGGCGACGGTTGTTGCCTCCGGCGTCGTCCGCGTCATGGAGCTGCAAGAGCAGGGCTGGAGCTACGTCAAACCTTGAGCTTCGCTCACGATCGAATCATCAACGAACGGAACTTGTTCAGTGCGACCGATCGCTGCTTCAGTGCGCGCACGTGGTCACGAGCAGCATGGTCCGGCTGCAATGCCAATCGGATCCCAAGATTGGTTCATGGACTCCACGAGGAGTACCGATGGCCGTGGTAGTACAGCCGCCACTAGAACAGCGGCGGCCAGCGCGAGCATTCGATAGGTTGCCACGTTCCACTTCATTGCGCTTCCCTCCAGTGGAAGCGCGCACGCTACGCTCAGGGATACCTGCCGCTTGTGAACTACTTCACACGTGCTTCTCAACAGTCATCACAGTCGCGTGCAGCAAGCCCGCTGCGTGACGGGCGGCCCTCGAGACGCCAGGCCCCCCCGAGGCAGTCATACGTGGTGATGAAGTCCCCAGAAGGCGATCAGCAGAAGAGCTGCGGCCCCAATTCCCAGCATTAGGAGAATGGCTTCCAGCATGACGAATCAAGCTCCGCCTAGGCAAAATTATACACCAGGCTGAGACTTAGTCATCAAGCTCCCAGAGCGGGCCTGCCATCCACACATGAGCAAACGCCACACGCCAACGCATGCAAACGGTCGGCCGCTGAAAATCACGTCCGGCGAAATGTGCGACAGGGGTTTCGCGGCGGGCTGGTCTCTTGCCTCAGCGGCAGCACGCTGCTGTGGACGTTGACTGGGGAAGCGATGACGTGCGGCTGTCTGATATCGAGCGACGGTTTGTCCGTCAGGGTGTGGAAATCGCGGAACCGACGTGCGGCCCGACTTCACGCGCGTTAATCCGCAGCCACTGTGTTTTACAGCCACCGATGGTCCCGGCTGCCGATTCATTTGCGGATCTTAGCGCCGGACCCACGAGGTGAAGGTGGCAGGATTGCCGTAAAGCCAGCTCCTGCGACCGGCGCCGCGACGTTCCGCACGCTCGGCGCAGCAGAGACTTTCAGGGTGAATGGTGGCTGCCCCGACAATCCGGGCGAACTTGCTAATTAGGGCGCTTATCTTCCCGATTGAGCAATCCCAACCGTCGTTCTAGCTCTTCCTTTTTGGCCACGAGTCTAGCGGCGAGAATGTCATTGACGACCGTATGGAGTCGCCACAGCTCATCAAGCGACATGCTCTCAAACCGCTTCCGTTCCATGAATCCCCCCGACTCACGATTGCCCATAGCTTGGGGCCACGAGGGGCGGATGGCAACATGGGGTTGTTGCGCGGAAAGTTACCTACACCTACGGCGCCGACCTAGTTTATTGGAGGCTGAACGACTGGACCTTGAACGCGAACGGCGCAACTGAGCTTGCGCCAATCGGTTTCGCAGGACACCTAATTCAGCAATTTGACTTTCGAGAAATACGATCCGTTGGTGCAGAGCAACAGCGGTATCGAAAGTTCGATCGGAAATACTCATCACGACCTCAACACAACTGAACTGAAAATATCTGGGCAATCACAGCATTACGACGATAGATGGACACAATTGCAAGACGAATTCTTGGGCAGCACTCGACTCCTGGCTTGAGAAAAGAGCACCTGTGCGGACTGGTGCTTGATCGTCGGCAGCCGGCCAGCGGAAAAGGCCGCCTGGCGAGGCCAGACCGTTAGCGTTGCGGCGGCTGGAACGGCCACCGGGCGGTGCACGAAACCAATTAACGCCATCGGCGAAGTCGTCCGGAAACAGGCAATGTTGTAGGTTGAGTGAATCGGACACCGGGGATGCCACCATGCTAATCTTGATGAACCTGGTTTGGCGCCGACTTGCCTACACAATGCTGCTGGGCATGAGATCTAAGCTCCTACGCCAGTGAGACCAGAGGCAGCTGTGGTCCGGAAGCCACCCTGCCCAAACCGATCGTGATCGCTCTCTGCTCTTTGGCAGCTGCGTGCGTGGTCGCTTCAAGCATCGTAGCGTTGGTTGCGCCACACTAGACAAAGAAAAACGCGCCGGCCTGGGAGCCGATGGATTATCAATGGCCATGCGTATCGCGGTACTCGTCACTAATCCCCGATAGAGTCTATCGTAGCGCCAGGCCATTGACGGTGTGTTACTTGCGCACACGTCGCTGGATCGCCCCACAGAACCCGGATCAGACGCATTCGCCAACCGTTAATAAGCGCTGAACTTTGCCTTTGTCCTCCACTCCCAATACCGACTCCTCAATTGATCAACGTCAGACGGCGGTCCAAAGCCTTTAAGTCAGTTCTGGCAGGGTCATGCTTCGATACCGAAGAATCAACCCCCGCGCCTAATGACAGCCAAGCTTTCGTCTCGCGCCCTGCTTGCATCTCGTAAGCACCGCCAAAGGGGCTTGCCTACCCTAAAAGCCTAATCTTGCCCGACCCGGAACGCGCCTGGGGGAGACGGTCGTCTGCGGCGCGACCTGCGCGTTAGCGTCTAGCACCTTGTCTCCAGCTCCTGCAGCCTGGGGCAGGCTGATCTGGTCCGAAAGGCTCGTGCCTCTCCCCGACAGACCTTCTGAACCAACGTTGGTGTTTCCTTGGGCTGCGTTGCCGACCCGGATCTGTTTCGGGATGACGCGAGACCAATGGCCATTTGATCCTCCTTGCTCGTGCCGCTCCCGATGGCGCCGATCGGCAGGCCATCTTGCGCGTGGCCAGCCCCTGCATTTCGTGCAGCCTGGGCTGCCGCCCGCGACCTCGCCGGCGTGTCGCGCTGAACGTTCGGATTGCTCGGCGCGGCGTTGATGCCTGAATTTCCGCCGGTGGCCGTATCTTTCGCCCCCATTCCTGGGGTTGCTGACGAACCAGCGTTACCCGCACCCGTCCCCATTCCGGAGGGTGCCGACGGGCCAGCGCTGGCGTTACTCGCGCCCGTCCCGGTGCCTGCGCTCCCGGACGCGGCATTAGCAATGTCTTCTTGCCCGACGACCACCAGAAATGAGCTTGCGACCATGGCCGCAATTAATAGACGCTGGCACGGGGCATCTGACGATCTTCTTCGCCAAACTCGCATTAACTACGACGAAGCAACTCGGTTTCTGCTGCTGCAAGACACGATCATCGCCGACTCACGCGCTTTCTCGACTGGGTAATTGGCGGATACCCATTCGGTTGAAGCCGCCCACTAGATGCAGCTAGAGGCAGCCGATCCTGCCGAGATTAGCACCACGCGCACGAGTGGGTAGCGAGCCCAGTCCCCTGAGCATGCGGTGCTTCCGTCACACCATACCACTGCGCCGGGCCCGGTCTTGAGACAGCCCAAGCAGATCCGATGCGGCCGCCCTAACCGGAACGAGCTCTTTGAGAACTCGCCAATTCAAATCATATCGGCATCGGTTGAAACCGGCGAGTAAACAATTTGGGTGCGCCGTCTGATGCGAGCGATCCGCTCGCCCAGTAGAAACTGCGGCCCCAAGGCCACCCACGGAGCCCGCGACGTTGGCAAGAAATTCCGCAGAAGTTCTACCCGCGTCCTCTTTTAACGCCGCCAGCTCTCCTAGAGCTTTGCCGCGACATGAAAGATCTGGCCAATCGCTCCAAGCAGGGTTGTAGGCCGGATCTCGAAGATGCTGTGAAGTAATACTCCCAGCCGCAGGATGGGGTCACTGCCGTCGTCGGCATTCTCATTCCACAATGCCGCAATCGCCGTTCAATTCGCCTGGCGCTTTTGAACCGAAGCCCGCCCGATGAGGAAATCGTCCAACTTCCGACCGGCTCGGAGCTGCGGCTGCAGCCACCGCGGCAGCCTACCGCGACCGGACCATGTCTCCGCTGGGTTCTTGGGGTTGCGGTATTTAGGACGAACGGGCGGGTATGGACGGCGTTTACGATCGAACCGTGCGGTCTTTCCGGCTAGTCCAATCCTGTGAAGTCGTTCCTCCAAATGTGCCTTTTGCACCAAGATTTTCTGAGTAAGGCTGGCAGTGACCTGCTGGCGAAGCATCCAGAGCTCATCAAGGGAGAGCGAATTGAAATGCGCAGCGTCCATGGCTAGATCCGAGGTTAAAGGCGAAAGACTCAGCACAAAAGTCCGGGATGAAGAAGCTGGCAAACCGCCAGACCAATGAGATCGCACAGTCCACATTTAAACGTGTAGGTGGCGGGGAGAATGGCATGAGGGCGGTAATATCGTGGCGGGGCGTTCTGCCAGGAGGAGGTAGCGCCCGCCGAGATGGCAACAAGGATCGAGAGACTTGCCGCCAGTCAGCCGCCCTTTGCCCGCTTAACTGGGCGCATGGCCGCCCTGCAACCCGGCGCGCTGGGCTGGCGTATTAATTCGACTGACCAGCGACACATTTAATTCATTGCGCTGCCAGATTTAAGTCGTATCGGGGCCCATGTTGCCGCGAAGTCTCGGGTGGGGGCGATCACCGGGAGTTTTCGATGTCCGGTCATTTGCAAATGTTATTTCGCCAGTTTGGTTCTTCTTGGAGGGCTTGCGGCGACACCTGCGCTCTCCAGCCCATTTACTGACTTGTTCAATCCCGCTCCTCGCGAGCCAAGCTCTTCGGCGCGACCGGAATGCTCGGCACAGCCCGGCAACCCGCCCGGCGCCGGCCAGCGCTGGGTTTATCGGCGGGAAGGCCGCAGCAAATGCTGGTTCTTGGCCGAGGGGGTCGCGACGGCGCGAGAACCAGGTCAGCGTCGCATTGCCAACCGCACCGTCAGGCCCTACGAGGACGAGACCATGCGGCAAAGGCGGAGCCCTGTAAGCGATGCGCGCGCGGAGTTATCAAGCTCTGCGGCGGCTGGCGAGCCTCAAGCGACGCCGCCGGCACGCGAAGTGAAGGTGGCTGATGTTGCTTCTGTTTTCGATGCGGGCGCGCCAATCTTGATTCCGGCTGCATCCGTCGCGGGTGTTCCCAACAGCCAACTTACGCCCGAGCAATCCGTGCCGCCCCAAGTCGACGCGGAGAAGCCTTCCTCTGCCGCGCGAGCCGACTTATCTCCAGCTATGCCGATGAGCGCGCGCGATGAACAGGTGCTCGGCGAGGCGCGCAGCCGGACGTTAACTTGGCTTGGTGTGGCGCTGATGATGCTGGGGAGCTTCTCGATCTTAAGCGCGGGCCGCGCACTTCGGCACGCGGTGAGATTACGCCAATGAAGGCATGCTGGCACGTAACCTAAAGGTCTCGGTGAGCTCCTCGCGCGCTGATACTGCAACACTTATTATGTTCCGCGCGTCTGCGCTCCATCTGATACTGCCTCGGGCCAACATTCGATTATGATGCAGTCCTCCCGTGTGTTTGGGACTGCCATCGTGCGGTACAAAGTGTTCGTGGTGGGCAGCGGTCGACGGGTGATCTGCGCTGCAAAGCTCGATTGCATTGACGAGCAAGCGGCGAGACGTCGAGCCGAGCAGATGCATGGCGAGCACGACGTTGAGCTTTGGGACGGCAATCGACTTGTTGCGGTGTTCCGTCGTGCATCGAATGAAGATCTTGGGCGAGCGCGCGATCCTGGGTAAACGCTCGGTCTCGTCGCCGAGTTAGTTCGAAGTCGTGAGCCACGCCAGCCTGACGGTTGCCGGCACGTCGCAGGAACATGCTTACCCAGGTCGCTACTCCGCGCGATGATGGCGTTGGCCTTCCCCAGCTACGAGGATCGCGGGCACCCCGTGCGCAAAATCGCGCCAGCGAGCCGACGAAGGTCACGCTTTCGACCCCGTCGGATCTCCAGTCTAAACGGCTCTCGCTCTGCCGTCAGCTCCGGTACGCCGTCTTCGACCCATTGTTCTCGCTTCTGCTTCGGAGCTTACTTCGAAGCTTCTCCACCTCTCTAAGCCCCGCCACAAGCACTTGCAGCCGTTCGCTCAGAACAGCACAAGTATAAATCTGACGCGTACGCGACATCACATGCCTCAGAAAAAATGGCTTGAAGGAAAAAGTCGCCGGGCCGGGTGCTCCCGGCTTGGACACTTACCTCACTCAAGTGTCTGGAGTTGTGCCTGATGCCCGGGAGCGCTGCCACTTCCTAAGGCGTGTCCCTCGATCCCTCGCAACCCGATAGTGAGATAAGCCTGGGTGCGAGCCAAACAATGCGATCGGTGACGGCCGCAAGCGATATTCTGCCCATACTGCACAGCAAATCTGACGCACCCAGCACCTCATCCTTACAAGTGAATTTAAACCGACGCGGCAATGGTAAGATTGAAGAACTTCGCTTTCTGTTCAGTCATCGTGATGTGAGTTCGATGCTCCGCATTCACCGCAGCAGATCGCCGTGCATCCTCCAGGGCGGGGCCATGACGCATGGGATGCCGGACGGGCAAGGCTGGTCGTTGGAATTCGGTGGACGGATGCCCGCCGGATCGGCATCTTTTGCATCAACGGCCAATTCGACCGACGAGGTCGACAGAAGCTCCGTGGCTGATCGTTCTTCGGCCAGACGCCTCTCGATGTATTGCCGTTCAACCTCGGTTAGAGTCGTTTCGAGCAAGCGCACATAGCCGCAAGGCGGCGGCGTCAACATCGCGCCCCGCATTCGTGAGACAGCGGAAACCGGCCAGATCGTCGAACCGCGCAGTACGTGAGTAATGAACCGGCTCCCTTGGGCTCCTCGCATGAGCTTCCAGATCGACGCGATGATGCGCATCGGAGTTGGTTGCTTCTGGACATGGCTCGTGGCTCGACCTGGAGTCAGAGCGCTGGGAGGCCCCCCTCTGAACGTGCCATGTGAATAGAGCGGTGCGGGCGGAACAAGACGACCTTGAACCCCGGTCGACCTTCGCTGTTGCTGGACCTGAGAGGCCGTGTGCCCGATGAGGAGGACGGACAGCGCCTAATCTAGTCAAAAGGCGCGCGAGAGGTGCGGTGTCACCTATGATATTACATCCGAGCGGCCTGGCGTGCGATGCCGCATAAAGCGCATATACTGGTCTGGGCAAGGCTGCGGCGGGCTGCTCACCCTGCTATCAATGTACCGTAGCAACCTTAAGCGACTGGCCTTGCTTGGGCCAGCAACGTTGACATATCGCAAGGCGACACCCCTCTTAGTATCTTGTTTCCTTTTTGCATGATATTGTTTTTGCTTGTCGTTGATTGTGCCTTCTGTGCCTGGGGAGGACATTTATGCGAAGCTTTCGCGGAATTGATTTTATTCAACGATTGAACGAACTCACTTCTCAGCTCTCAGAATTAGAGGATCTTCGAGTAAGGGTCGAAAGGCGGAGCGGTTCGCCTCGAGCGGCTGATGCGCCTGCAGGCCTTGCGGGCGAGACCAAGGCGCCGGCGCCTGCCGAAGGACGAAGGCGACCGGCAGATAGCGAACGTGCCGGCGAACCTTCTGGATCGTCAGTTTGTGGCTGAGCGGCCGAACCAGAAGTGGATCGCCGACTTCACCTACATCTGGACCGCCGAGGGCTGGCTCTACGTGTCGGCCGTGATCGACCTGTTCTCGCGCCGTGTGGTCGGCTGGTCGATGAGCTCTAGTATGACAGCGCAATTGGTTGCCGATGCCCTGTTGATGGCAGTCTGGCGCCGCGGCAACCCGGATGCTTTGATGCATCATTCCGATCGCGGCAGCCAATACGTCAGCGAACAGTTCCAGCGCCTGATGGCCGACAGCGGGATCGTTTGCAGCATGAGCCGATCCGGCAATGTGTGGGACAACGCGGCGATGGAGAGCTTCTTCTCGTCGTTGAAGACCGAGCGCACCGAGCGCAAGACCTATCGCACCAGGAACGAGGCAAGAGCAGATGTGTTCGACTACATCGAGCGGTTCTATAACGCCGTCCGGCGTCATTCGACCATCGGCTATCTCAGCCCCGTTGAGTTCGAGCGTAAGGTGGGATTAGCTTAACCTGGTGTCCATCAAACCGGCAGCAGCTCATGCGCGGAGTCCGAAACTGAGCTCGGATAGGGAAACTGGTGCCGTTGACCTATAGCTGAACTCGCTGTGCAGGTTGCCCGCTCCGGTGCCGCAGGTTGCCGGCTTCATACGCTCATTTGCGATGGAAGATCTGTCGGTTACGAGCCTATGCCGTTCGCTTGAGGACTCCTCGCCTGGGAAGCGCACCGCAGCCATCGAGGAAGAAAAGCAAAAAGTTTAAGTTACGGCTTACGGCCGCTGACCGCGCCGTAATCGTCCTCCCCACGTCGAAAATGTTTCCCCCTGTGAAGTGGGTTACATCTCGAGGCCCTTGGCGCGGGCTAGGGTGAAGAACGCTCTGAATCGACGGAGGCCTCCAATGCTCGAAGCGATCAAATGCAACAAACGACACAGCGGTTACGAATGGGTAACAGCCTTGGCGCAGATCATCCGCACAAACGCCAATCCGCAGGACGGCGGAACCAAGCAGAGGCAGCCGGCCTGGAAACAATTCGACGATACGCATCATTGGGATACAGCGGCGGAGGAATGGGTCCCCAACTTAGACCATTGACTGCAACACGCTTGTCGGGACGATGCGCAATACTTTTGCCGACCATTTCTGGAGGGCCAGATTGCGGAGTTGGGCCTCTTGCGGAATCGACTGGTGCAAGCTGAGCCGCGCCGGCACGAGCCAGAGTCGAGGAGCTAGCTTGGGACAAATCGAGCACACGCCGCCAGCGCAAGCAATCTTCCGTGCTCAACCTAGAAAGTGTTGGCGGCTCCGCTTGTAGCCCAAGCTATGGAAAACGCGTGGGTCGGGTGGATTCATGGAGCGGACGCCGTTGAGAGCATGTCGTTCGAAGAGTTGTGGCGAATCTGGAGCGGCGGCTTGGGTTGCTCAATCGAGAGACTTCTGCGCAGCTAGGCGTTGAACAACGGGGCTAGAATCGCCTCGGTTATCTAGCCCGATGCGCCGGAACTAAGTTGGCCCCTTCTTCGTCACCTGCAAGAGACGAATATAATATCCTTGGCGATGAACAGTTGATCTGATCGTCGCTAACTTTGCGAATTCTTTTTCTGCTCTTGCGCCACTTCTTTGCGGAGTATCCCGCGGGTATCGCGGAGCCAGTGCTTAGAACGAGCAAGTCAGCCTCCCCATGACGATAAACATCATACATTTTTGTCGTCCCGCAGATCGTTTGATGTAGAAACGAAGTATATTTTGGTCATTCCCATCGGACAGCTTACTAGTCCTTACGGTCGACTGGGTTGCAAATGTGCAACGCTCGCTCGGCGACTTCTGCTGAGAGAAATGCCAAGGCGACGCCGTGGAAGGTCAGGACAGCGGTCAGCAGCGAGTCGCTTCTATGCGTACTTGAGTTAGCCTAGTTCGGGCGCTAAGCTTTGCAGAGGACTACTTCCCAGTTTTTCGCATTGGGCTAGATGCAGCGGGACTACGGGTTTCGCTAGATAGATCGCGCCGCCGATGCGGTACATCGAATGGGTACGCCGATGCCGGCTGCCGCCGAGGCCGTCGAAGTCGATCTCAGGCAAGATCATCGAAGGAATCGGCCGTAACGCTTCAGCGCTTGCCGCCGGTGCCGCCTTCACCAGGGATCGCGATCCTGTAGGCGTGCGCAGGCGTCGGAATGTTTTTAACCTCCTGCGTGCCGATTGTCGGCGAACTTGACCGACAGTCGATTCGCCACCTGCTCGTGGACCACACGCGAGACCGAGATGCCGCCTACTCCCGCGAGGCCTTCCAGCCGCGGGGCAAGGTTGACACCATCGCCGAGAAGATCACCGTCCCGTTCGACAACGTCGCCGATCGTGAGGCCGATGCGGAAACTCTTATGCCGGCTGGGCTGGTAAGCGATGTTGCGGATCTGAGGATTTAGGATAACGGTTGCGTCCGATGTCGGCCCTATCGACGGAATGCCATTAACAGAAGAATCCCGACAACGCACGCCGCAAGTGAGAGCAAGTAAATACTCACGGCAAACCCCGACACATCTGGAACTAGGATTTGAATGGGAACCCGCACTATCCGATGGTCAAGCCGGCCTTCCCAAAAACAGTTGATATGGGAGTTGCTCCCGAAAAGATGCCCTGACTCTCGAAAAGCCAGTATGCCAAATATCAAACCTTTAAATCATAAAATAATCCTACCTTCAGCGCTAGCTCAAAGCCCGTTTGGGGCGAAAAAAGCGGATCTGCTGTCTTGGAGCCGGCGGGTTAGGTTGACCGAGATCGAGCGGGCGTTCCTGAAGCAGCTATCTTCCGAACTGTGGATCAGCCTGCGCTGTTCGAGCAGCGATACAGGGTTAATCAACGGTGGAAATGTGGAAAACTCGTCCGCCCCCGCACGCCGGCCGCTCGACGACCGCGCCTTCGCGCTCGACCACTTTCCGGTTGGTTGACGGTGCGCAGCACGGTGTCGAGCCGTGCGGGCGCAGCGTGATGGTCCTGGTCGGCTTCTGCTCGGCGGCCTCGATGCCGTTGAGTTCGTCCTCGCACAGCCGCTCCCACGAATAGGGCTGCGAGCGGTACGCCTCGAGCGCCGCCGGCAGGGTCGTTGATGGCGCGCAGCGTGTTGGCGCTGGCTAGCAGCCTCCTGAGAAGCCAGCCACCTCCCGCAGACCGCCGATCCGCCGGATAGCCGGTGGCGGCGGTTTTTTACTTGGGTTCGCACGCAGATTGCTTCGACGTTTTCACGCGGATTGGAAGCCAGCCAGCGACGCGATCCAGCCGCCAATGCGCTACTCGTAAAGCCCCGCGGCGATTGCCGGGACGACGGCTCCGGAGACAAACGGCGGGGCCGCCGACGCTTGCTCTGAAGCCGGTTCCCTCTCAGCTCGACAGGAGGTTGCCGTTGTGCAGCGTGCCCGTCGCATTTTGCAGGCTCACATCCATATCGCTCGTTCCGTCGCCGTCGATATCGATCTGAAGATAGTCGTTGCCCGGCCCGAAGTTCTGCAGATGGGCCGAAGCCTGGTTGGCACCGAGCAAGGCCGCGTTCTCTACGTACTCGATGTGACCGCCAGCAACGCTAATGCCCGAGAACGTAAAGCTGTCATTGTCGGCGTCGAAATTGCGAATGGTATCGGCGGCACCGGCGGCTGAATCTGCGGTGCTGACGAAGCGGAAGTTGTCACCCGTGCTGGCGAAGATCTCATCCGCACCCGCGCCGGCAGTGATCGTCATGTTACCTGACGTGTTGCCGATCGTGATCCTGTCGAAGTTCGCGGCGGCATTGACGGTTTCGACGTTAGTCACCGTAATGTCATAGACGTTCGCGTTGAAGTTCAGGGTGTCGTTGCCATCGCCGAGATTGATCACGTTCGCGGGGCTGCCCTGCAACGTCAGAATGTCGTCCGACGAGCTCCCGTTGAGCAAATTCACGTTCCACAGATTGTCGAACGAATTGCTGCCCGCGGCGAGATTCAGGATCAATCCCTTCGCCGAGGTTGACCGAGCCGCCGGACACGGTGTTCAGAAGCGTGACGGTATCGTCCGACCGGTTGAGATTGCCGGTAAAATCACTTGGCTCCTCCCCCGGAACCACTACTCAACTAAGGAGAGGTGTCACTTGAAACTTGTAGCACCCACCGACTTATCACTCGTAGGAGGCCAGCTGACTGCGCAAGGCCTCCCGTTCCTCGATTAGTTCTCGCATTTGTCGTGCATCGTCGGATTGCGTCTCCTGCCACTCGATGCGGTCCTCGGCAGTCCACAGGTAAGACTCGCTATCGAACCGAGCCTTCTCTACCTTGTCAAATTCCGTGAGTAGTTTGATGTCGCGCTCAACTCGGTCGAGCCGTTCCTCAAGAGCACTTGGCGTCAGCCGTTCCTTCGGCTCTGATTCTAGCCCATTTCGATTCTTCAAGTATTCGGCGCAGCGATCAATAGGCATTCACTCGCCTCGGCTATCGTCGCTCAAACATCAGCTCAGAGTTGCATTTCTAGGTCTAGATCTCCTTATTTCCCGATTGAGGTCAAACGAGGACGGCTCCGACGCAACTTTTGAGCTGGAACGGCTGAGAGTGTAGGTCGCCAGATCCGGGCTACAAGTTCCGACCGTGAGAGGCGACAAAATTGCTGGAGATTTCCAAACTAAACGCACTGGAATTGAAAGCGTTCCGCGAATTCGGTCCGATAGCCGTCGAACCCAATTGGCGGAACGAGCCGGATTGCTCCGAGAGTGCATAGCAGGACTTATCCCCCACCGGACGCGACGCGATCGCGCAGGACCCGCGCGGGCTCGCCAATAGCCACGACCTCGGGAGGAACGTCCCTCAGTACGGTGCTTCGCGCGCCGACGACGGCGCCTCTGCCCACCTTCACACCCGGCGCAACAAACACGTCGCTGGCGATCCAAACTTGATCGCCAACCGTGATCGGGGCGGTGATGTAGCTGAACGCGACATCGTCCATGTCATGCGATCCCGTGCAGAGATAAGATCGCTGCGAAATTACCGAATGGGAGCCGATTGAAATGCAATCCAGGCTGTACAGCTCGACGTGATCACCAACCCAGGAAAAGTCCCCTATCTTAGTCTTCCAGGGGTAGGTCACGCGCACAGTAGGGCGCAGCAGCACCTTACGGCCGATCTTTGCACCGAACAGGCGCAACAGAAAGCGCCGCCACGCAAAAAAGGGCTGAGGCGAAAGTGCAAAGAGTGTCGATTGAACAACCTGCCAAAGCACCACCACGACCGCTCCCCGTCCACGAAACCCTGGCGGTACACGAAACTGATCCAGCTTCTGGAACTCGCGCATTCTGGTAAGTTCGCCCGACGGAGGGAGGAGGACTATGTTTCACCGGTCGTCTACGGCGGATGCCTGGGTCGTCAGATAGGCCTCATAGGCCTGCCGTAACCCTGCTTCCAACGGAGTCCTGGCCTGCCATCCGAGTGCTGAGAGACGACTGACATCAAGCAACTTGCGCGGCGTTCCGTCAGGACGTGTCGGGTCAAACACGATATCGCCTTGATAGTCGACTATGCTGGCAACCATATGGGTGAGTTCAGTGATGGTGATGTCGCTGCCAGTACCGATGTTGATCGGCTTCTCATCGGAATAGTTCTTCATTAGGTGAATGCAAGCGTCCGCCATGTCGTCAACGAAGAGAAACTCGCGACGCGGCGAGCCGGTCCCCCAGACGACGACGCTCTTGCTTCCGCCGGCTTTGGCTTCGTGAAAGCGTCGGATGAGGGCCGCTGCGACATGACTATATTCCGGGTGATAGTTGTCCCCGGGGCCATAGAGATTGCTCGGCATCACGCTAATGAAGTCAGAGCCATATTGGCGCCGATAGGCCTCTGCCATCTTGATGCCGGCGATTTTGGCGACCGCATAAGGCTCGTTGGTCGGCTCAAGCAGGCCAGTCAAGATCAACTCCTCGCGCAACGGCTGAGGCGCAAATTTTGGATAGATGCAGGATGAACCGAGAAACATCAGCTTCTCAGCACCGTTAGTATGAGCAGCATGGATGACGTTAGCCGCGATTGCAATGTTCTCGTAGATGAACTCGGCGCGAAGCTTATCGTTCGCGGAAATTCCTCCCACCTTGGCTGCTGCGACGAACACCACCTGCGGCCGCATCCTTGCGAACCAATCGAACACCTGAGCCTGGTTGATCAGGTCGATTTCGGTTCGCTCAGCGGTGAGCAACCGCACGTCGTCCTGAGCGAGCCTCTGCACTAGCGCAGCACCGACCATCCCCCGATGCCCGGCGACGTAGACGCTCTTGCCTTTCAAATCAAACTCTGTGGCTCGCACTCGATCGCTCCCGCCTTGCATCCTTCAGATCGCTTGCCACCATCTCGTGCACGAGCTGGCTGAACGTCCGCTTTGGCTTCCAACCCAGCATCCTGTTCGCCTTGCTGGCATCGCCAACCAGAATGTCCACCTCGGTCGGCCGGAAATAGGTCGGGTCGATTCGAACCACTGTCTTGCCGGTGCGTCTGTCGATACCAATCTCATCAACGCCCTTGCCGCGCCATTCGATCTCGCGCCCCACCTCCCTGAAAGAGAGTTCAACCATCTCGCGCACCGAGCGGGTCTCGCCAGTGGCAAGCACGAAATCGTCCGGCTTATCCGCCTGCATGATCAAGTGCATCCCTTCGACGTAATCCTTGGCATGCCCCCAGTCTCGTTTCGCCTCGAGATTGCCCAGGTAGAGCGTATCCTCGATCCCGACTTCAATGCGGGCCACCGCGCGTGTGATCTTGCGCGTCACGAAAGTTTCACCGCGGATGGGGCTCTCGTGGTTGAACAGGATGCCGTTGCTGGCAAACATCCCGTAGGCCTCGCGGTAGTTCACCGTGATCCAGTATCCGTAGAGCTTCGCGACACCATAGGGAGAGCGCGGATAGAACGGCGTCGTCTCCTTCTGCGGAATCTCCTGCACCAGCCCATACAGTTCGGACGTGGATGCCTGGTAGAACCGCGCCTCCTTCTCCATGCCCAGAATGCGGATTGCCTCCAAAAGCCTCAGTACCCCGATCGCGTCGGCGTTCGCGGTGTATTCGGGACTCTCGAAACTGACGCCGACATGACTCTGCGCCGCCAGATTGTAGATTTCCGTCGGCTTGATTTGCTGCACGAGCCTGATCAGATTGGTGGAATCGGTCATGTCCCCGTAGTGCATCAGGAACGGCACCTCACCAACGTGCGGATCCCTGTATAGATGATCGACACGAGCGGTGTTGAAGGAAGATGAACGCCGTTTGATGCCATGAACGACATAGCCAAGCGATAAGAGGTACTCGGCGAGATACGCACCGTCTTGTCCAGTAACGCCCGTAATTAGCGCAACACGCCCACTCATATGCGAAAACCTGCCGTTGACCGCCGGGATTGGAAACAAACGCGATGACGATAGAATGGCTCAACCACCGAAGTCATGTAGAAGCGACCTTTCATGCAGGTCAATCGTAGCAGGGACTGATCATTAACGCCGGAGAAATTCTGACCGTGTCACGTCAGGACAGACGAAGAGCGTCGTTGATCGATGTCGCCGCCTTCTCGGAAACCACACCCTTCCCGCGTTCAGATCTGCCCGGCAGACCGCAAATCGAACTCATGCTCTCGATCCAGCGACGCACGATGGTACGGCGGTCCCAACGCTCGATGGAACGCTTCCGTCCCTCTGCGCCGAGCCTCTCGCGAAGAGAAGGATCCTCGCTTAACTGAAGAATGGCCTCTGCAAGCGATCGAACGTCTCCCGCCCGAACGAGCAAACCGGCACCCTGCACTTCGGCAGCAAGCCCCGTGCCCCGTTCTGCCATCGCGACGACGGGACGCGCGGACGCAAACATCGCCCCCAACTTGGATGGCAATACAAGATCGGCCGCCTCCGCCCTCTGCGGGACTACGTGAAGGTCAGCCGTCGCCAACAATTCGTTGAAACTTTCGTTCGGCTGGAGTTCCAGGAAATGAACTCGCGGATTCTCGGAGGCCATGTCCACCAGTCTTGCCTTGTGCGGCCCTTCACCAGCCAGAATGAAATGCAGTCGCGGATTGCGCCGAAGAAGAGCGGCGGCTTCGACGAGCAGATCGAGTCCCTGCTTGGCCGACATGGTCCCGGAGTAGAGAGCAACGACGTCATCTTCGCCGATATTCAGGGATGTCCGATATTTGGTCTGCTTCGGACGGGGAAATATCACGTCCGTGTCGATCCAGTTTCGTATCTCGGTCGCTCTTTGCGGATCGACGTCCTTGTCCCACAAACGCTCCACCATTTGCGGACAGATGCTGGAAACGCGATCAAACGATCTGAGGACCGCCGCCTCCGCCTTGAGCATCACCTTCCGCAGTGAAGCATTCCGGAGCAGTCCTAGACCGTAGGCGGCATCAATTTCGAAGTCTTGCACATGAAGCCACGACTTGGCACCGATGCGACGAGCAACGAAGGAAGCAAATCGGGCCGACATCAACGACGGCGCGACGGAAATTACGATGTCGGGCCGCCAGGAATATGCATCGATCAGCACCGGCACCAGGCTCGTCAGTGCAAAGGACAGGTGATGAATCAGACGCTTTGCACCAGTCGGCTGCTTGGGAACGTAGATCGGCGCTCGCATGACGCCCACGCCCCCCATCATCGAGCGCCTGAAATAGGAGGAATTCAAACCGGCGGGAATGCTCCAGGCCGGATAGTAGGGCGGCGCCGTAACGACCCTCACCTCATGGCCTTCGGCAACAAGGCTTTCGCAAAGCTCTGTATTGTACTTGGCCACGCCGATCAGATCGGGAGCGTAATTGATGCCGATCAACAGAATGCGCATTAAATAAGATCCTGAACGATAACTCGTATCCAAAACTCGAGACAGCCAAGGATCACCGCATCGGCTCCACAGCCTCCGCTGAACGATCGCTGCCGCGTCGGCCAATCCGCCGCTTGAACTCCGGTGCGAAAATCAAGGGGACTACGCTCGGTACAGGCCCGCCAATCATCGGGAATAAAAACTTCGCTCTGCATCGACACGCCGCGCTTCTGTCGATGTTGGCAGCCTGACCGAACTCAGCCCCCGCAGTCCGTGAACCTCCGGGCCAGTACGTGCGCTTGCGCAAGGCACCAGTCTGTCGCTCCTCGCACTTTCGCTTGCGAGGTGGTGGCAGCTCTCATTAACGGAGTAAAGAAAGGATCATTTTAATGATGAACGCGTACCATCAAGAGCCGTCAGGCGCGACAAGCAACCGGAGCTTTCCGAGCAACGTCCCGCCTAGTAAGCCCGTCGAAGAATCGGGCTGGTCTCCGCTATACAGACCCGATCCCAATACCAGCCATAGGGAGTTTCCACACGGACTTGAGGGCAACGCCGCCGCGGCACATAGCGGTAAGGATATGATTGAGCCCAAAAGGTAACCGGGAGTACGTGTTCGGCCGGCGTCGAGACGACGGATGCCGGCAACTGCATGGCAGCGATCGCCTGCGGCCCGGCCAACAAGACCATTGCCGATACCAACAACCCCAAACGCCGGATAGTCTGCTTTGCCATCACGTTCCCCTGCGCTCGCCCAACCGGCGACGAAATGCGCCAAATCAGAATATTTCAAAATTCAGCCGGATATCGAGTAGATTATTTATCAACGGGATCGGAAAAAGGCAACGGACCATAGCATGCCCATCCACCAGCCCGGAATGTCGAATTGGGACTGCTAGAAGGCGCCGGCTCCCTCCTTTTCCGGCGCTCGCCGGTACTCGCCCCTGATGAATTGTGTGCTGACAGCCTGAAACAGCGAGCCGTTCTCCCTGCCAAGACCCGCGAAGACCAGGATGTCGCGGAGGGTTCGCCACCGACTTTCGTCATATTCGCCTATTCGGGCGCCGACAGGCAGCACCAGCGACCGCTGCTGCTCCAATTCGAACTTGACGCGCTCAGGTGCGAGGCCGGACCGGTCAAAGTCGACAATGATCGGAATCGCCCCGCTGTAATCGGCATAGGCAAATTGCCACCCCCGAACCAAGCCGTGCAACAGGTCGGCAATTGCGGACGGCCGCCCTCGAATCAGATCGTTGCTGGCGAAATAAACCTGCCCGGGCACGTGGATTGCATAGTCCTGAGGTTTCATAACGCTCAATGGGACGTAGTCCGCGCTTGTCTGGCTAGGCTGCTGATCGATCGGGACAACAATCGCGTCGACAACCCCTGATCTTAGTGCCTGGAAGTTGGCCCGGTCGGAAACTTTGACGATCTGGCTACGTGGCAATCGAAGTCTGGCCATCATGGCGTCGAAGACAACCTCTGCCTCACTCCCCTCGCGGCAGCCGATGCGCTTTCCGATGAGGTCGTCCGGGCGATGCAAGCCCGACCGCTCCAGTGCGAAAATAGCCACCGAGGTGTCAAGGAAGCTGGCTGCAAAGGCGGTGACAGGAGCCCCTCGCCAAACGGCAAGCAAGAACTTCTGGCCCGTCGTCACCCCGATGGCATTCTCCCTCGCAACCGTTTCGACGAAACTGGGATCGTCTGGAAGGGCTCTAAGTGCGACGCCTCGCTTGAAATAGCCCTCCCTTGCCGCAATCATCTCCCCGGCGAAGCGAGCGGAGTAGGGCCCATCCAGGAAAAAGCTGGCGTGAAACGAGGAATCGGCAGGCGTGTGGACGGGCGTAGTATCAGGAACCAAGGCGAAGATAACAAGGCCGGTTGCGGACAGCGCCGCGAGACTGATCGCCACCCGGCGCGTCACCGCAGGTCCCGATCGCCGCCGTCGGTGACGCATGAACCTATCCCCTTCCGACCTTCGAATTTTGTGTTCCAAATGGCAGAATTAGGATAATGAGATCACAAGAAGTAAGGTTATTTTTTCATTCGTCTTGTTTCGGCTACGACCTTTCCTGATAGCACTCAACGCGATTTTCCTTCTCGTGAGTTGATATTATGACAATTGCATCGGCTCGCCCGACCTCCACCGCGGACCGCCCGGTAGAGATTCACGTTCTCGATGAGGCGAATTCGGCACGCGCAAGTTTAGTCGTGAAATGGTGGCGACCTAACATTGTTGAACTGCTGGCTCTTGTGGCCGACGCTATCATCATCGTGGCAAGCGGCGTTGGCTGTGCTGCCGGATATCAGATCTATGTACGGCCGGAGCACGACCAACTCGACGTCTACACCGCGCTCAGCCTCCTCGTTGCGCTCAACTTTATACTTCTGATCAAGGTTCAGCACGGCTACGCTCTCAAAAACTTCGCTCACCTGCCGCGGCTATTCAAAAAGACACTGGCAATGTGGACCGTCTTGTTCGGCGCGCTAATCGTTATCACCTTCGCCATGAAGGCCAGCAATCAAATCTCGCGCGGCACGATAATCTCGTTCTACCTGGTCGCTCCCGTTCCGCTTCTGCTAGCAAAGGCCGCCATTGCGCGATTTGTGACGACGGCGTTGCGGAACGGTGGCGCCTTCGCCAGGCGCCGCGCCGTGGCGATCGCCGAGCGCGGGTTGGTGTCATCAGAAGCAATGGCAGAGCTCACACAGCATGGCTACCGGATCACGCGGATCATGGATATCCACCCGGAATGCCTGACTTCGCCGTCGCTGATTCCGTCGATCGGACCGCGCCTCGACGACTTCATCGCTTACGCGCGAGAGAACCAGATCGAACAGGTGTTCCTGCTGTTCAGGTGGGACCATTGGCACGCGATCGACATGATCGCGGACGCGCTGAGAATCCTTCCGATACCGGTAAATCTCGTCTCCGATCCGGATGTCTCGCGGTTTTTGCGCTACCCGGTCACGACGGCCGGAAGCAGCCTGATTGCGGAGATACGGCGTGCACCAATTTCGCGACAAGAACAGGTTCTCAAACGGGCGTTCGACCTGATCGGCGCCAGCCTCGGCCTGCTGGTGTTCGCACCGGTCATGCTGATGACCGCGATACTGATCAAATGCACATCGACCGGCCCGGTGCTCTTTCGGCAAACCCGGAACGGCTTCAACGGTCGCGCCTTCAAGATCTACAAATTTCGGACGATGCGCGTACTGGAAGATGGACCGATCATTCTGCAGGCGCGCAGGAACGACCCTCGCGTAACCCCGGTCGGCAGATGGCTACGTAAGACCTCGATCGACGAACTGCCGCAGCTGCTCAATGTCCTGCGTGGCGACATGTCGCTGGTCGGCCCCCGCCCCCACGCGGCTGCGCACAACTCGGAGTATGAGCAAGTCATCAGCAACTACGCGTTTCGCCAACACGTCAAACCTGGCATCACTGGCTGGGCCCAGGTCAACGGCTACCGCGGCGAAACGCTGACCGTCAGCATGATGAAATCCAGGGTCGACCTGGACTTGTGGTACATCAACAACTGGAGCATCTGGCTCGACGCGAAGATCATCTTGCGCACGGTGGTACAAGTGACCCGCGATCCCGTGGCGTACTGATGTCTTGCCCCGCCCCCTCCAGTAGAGGCGGTCCATTCACTTCAGCTATGCCGCCAATCGTATGGGCACGCGCCTGATTGTGGATTCGCTCGCCCAGAAAGAGAATCAGGCAATTAACTTTGTCCTCAAACAAGCTCGCATCGGGGCTCCGCCTCATCCTATAACATTGCGCAAACGGAACCACCGCTAAGGCACTCGCGCCCGCTAGCAGCAATCCAATTTCAGGAAGATGAAAACCTACCTCATCAAATATTTCGTTCTGGGCAGCGAGCAGGTCATCTTCAGCTTCTCCAATTTCTTCTACCTGGCGGTAGTCGCGCGCCGGCTACCGCTGGCCGAATTCGCCGAGCTGAGCCTTGGATATACCTGCTATCTCATTCTCATCGGCGCTCATCATGCGGTCATCTGCGACCCCATCATCGCGACCGGAATCAGCGCACAGGACAGTCAACGATCATTGTTAAAGCGCCTGTGGACGATCAATGTATCCTTTTGCTGCCTGGCGCTGGCCGCAGGATGTTTACTCGTCTTGAACAGCGGCACTCACGAGATGCAGACGCTCACAGTTGTAGCTCTAGCCTGCCTGTTCTTCAGCTTTGCCGGTCCGGTCCAGTTCGTTCGGCGAATTATGCACATTAAGGGACACGTGCAAGCATCCGCCGTCGCAGCGGCGGCCTACGCAACGGTCCTGATCGTGTCAGCCTGGATGCTGCCCCACGTCAATCTGGAATCGCATTTTGCATATACCGTACCCTTCATCCTCGGCAATCTGGTCTTCCTTGTCTCAGCGTGGCGAAACATCCCACGCAAGCTCAACGACGACCAGAACATCTCCCTGAAGTCTCATTTCCGGGCGGGATACTCGTTCCTTATCAACAACCTCCTCGGCCTGGCGACGACAAATATCTATCCGTTCGTGTTCGTATTTCTGAACTCGCCTGAAGCCGTTGCGAGCTATCGGCTGATGTTCGCCGTGATAGCCCCATTCGCCCAGTTGCTTGGCGGGCTCTCAGGATTCATCACGCCGCGCATTGCAGTCGCCAGGATCAGCCAGATTGAAACGCCCCACCTGCTCATCCTGGCTCTGATCGTCTTCGCTCCGCTTCCGTTGGCCGTCATGGCAATTTGGTTCGGCAGCGATGCGGCCTCTCTCATCTTTGGAACTAAGTATGTCGCGCTCGGCGGATCCATCCCCGTTGCATTGATCTCGACGAGCTTCGCCCTCGCACTCGCTACTGTGAGCATGTGGTTGAGGGCCAATCGCCGGCTGGGCCTGATGCAGGCCGGCAGCTTGATCTCGGCGGCGATAACCGCCGTCATCGCGATTCCCAGTTGCTTGGCTCTTGGAGTTACCGGTGCGTTCGTGTCGCTGGCGATTGCCAATGGTGCCGCGGCGCTTTGGGTAGTAGTCAAGGGAGCCTCGGGCCGTATCCGAACGCAGCCCGGGTAGCGCTCACTTCTGCGACGTCTCCGGCATTGACATGCGGCGAATTGAGGGGCGTGCAGGAATGTAGACGGTCCGTTTCGTGAGGAGGAGCAGGACCGCCGAAGCCACGACGGTAGAGCTATGGATTGCCCATTCCGACCACCCCACTTGAAACGGGCCGCGAAGCAAGATCATGCAAAGCATCGGCGAAAGACAGAGAATGAAGTACAGCGGCGACAGCCTTTGGGCAGCAAAGCCGCGACGTTCTACCCGATCGAGAACATAGACGATCGCGACAGACATCAGCATCGCCCCAACAATCCCGAAGCTGAAATAGCCCTCGATCGGCGGCGGAGCCGAAACGTTATCGGTGCCGAAGCCTTTCAGGATGAAGATGTAGTCATGCATGATCTCGCCGACCGTTCTTCCCTTCTCTGCCCAAAGGTCTCGGGGAACGAAGAACAGCAGTGCTCCCATGATGTTCGATCCCCATTCCAAGCCTTTCATTTCGACCCACATGATGGCATAGCAGAACAGATCAAGGCCTGAGAAATCAGGATGAACAAAGAACTGTGAGAATGGCCGCTGATCGAGAGAGACATTTGCGTACCGGAAAATGGATCCGAATATGGGCGACGCCAGCAATCCGGCGAAATAGGTGACAAGAAACAGACGAATGCTTCTTGGGCCAAATATCGCAAGCACGCAGAATACGATCAATGTCGATGAGCGAAAACGTGCGGAAATGAGCGGGTTGTTGATGAAGAGACCCGCCAGAAGCAGAATTGCAAAGCACGTCACCCAGCCCGTGTTCCGGCGAGCTAAAGCGATACTCGCACCGATAACAGGAGCAACCAGGGTGAATGGCCGGAAGAACGCCGTGACCAGAATGTTGATCATCTTGCTTTCGCCGACCACCGAACCAAAGGCCTCGCGATTCACCTGAAGCAATGACGAGCCAAGATAGCCAACCAATCCCAGCGATACGACCATCGAGGCAGCTGCCAGAAGGGTGTAGTTCGGGTTTGGCTCGGCGGCGAGGCTTCTGTCCAGAAACCGGTTATGGCGAGGTTCTGGAGTTCGAAAGGGACGATAGATGACGAAGCAGAGGCCCACGATCGTCATGAATGCGCAAAGGGCGCTGGCCGGCACAACGAGACTTCCATCGGCCAGAATGGGATCGAAGTCGTTTCCGATCTGCTGAAGAGGCGCCACGGCCAGAAACAGGAGGTTGAAGATGAAGAAGACAACGAACAGCAGGTAAGATCTGGCCAGAGCGATCTTCAGTCCGAACAAGGAAACGATCCCGTTCAACCCGAGTATCATGGCAGCGATCAGCGATGCACGCGGGCTGGACCAGGCTTGGGTGAACGAGAGGAGCAAGTAGGCTCCGGCTGAGCCGATCACGACATAGTCGAAGACACTCTTCGGCGTCACATACAATTGGGAAGCGGCTGCACTACGCGAGAACTGGTTCATGACTTAAGACATTGGATTTCGCCAAGCTCCACGTTGCGGCGCTGGCTCTGGAAAGAACACATCCCACCGCAGTTCAGCCTCGGTGCAGATCGTACAATACATATCCCGGTCGCGTTAACGCTTCGAACTCGCTCACCTTGCGGTTAAATCTCAGGTGAGATATCCTTGTAATATATAGAAGATATCAACGGAATACTTACTTGAATGTCCTTTTCCTCGGCCCGGATTGACGACGACCTCAAGCTGCACGCACGTATGGACCGGCGTCGGCTTCTTTCCGCCGGAATTCTCCTCGCGGGAGCATCTTCAATGCCGGCCTCGGTGGCCGCGGCGACGAGTGGAGCGAAAGCGAAGAAGGTTTACGCTCATTGGCATTGGTTTCCGACCTCGTTTGATAACTGGCCGGCGGACAAAGATCAGTATGCCGACTATCTGTCGCCAGACGGGACCCAAGGTAAACTTCGGGCCGAAGGCGGCTTCGTTCGCGAACGGCCCCTGCCTCGACCTCCACGCCCAGAGGCAAACTGGGCTGTGCTTGACATGCTTGATGAGATCAAAGCCGCGCATCATATCGGGCTGGATGGCTTCCTTTTCAACATGGGAGGTATAGACGACGGCTCCCCGTACATGATCCATCTACGTAACATGCTCGAGGCCGCCAAACAGGGCCCACCGGGATTTGAAGTCATACTGTCGATCGATACCGTAATTCTGGTGAAGACACCGGTCGATGCGATTGTCGACGCCGTACTCAAACTGGCGCGCAACTCCCACGTGGCGCGCCACTCCGACGGCCGACTGATCCTGGGGGCGTTTTCTCCCGAGCAGTGGGACGTTGGCCGATGGAAGGGACTGTTGCAACGACTGACGGCCAGCGGAGAGAAGGTTTTCTTCTATCCTACATTTCTCGATGTGCGCAGAACGATCGATTTCATGGATCTGATCGATGGCGCATCGATGTGGGGGGTCGACAAACTGAGCGACGTCCCTCTTCTCAAGAAAGTAGGAAAGTTGGCCAAACAGGCCGGGAAGGTCTGGGCATCCGTGGTGTGGCCCCAGGACTTCCGGCCGCACAATCGCTGGTTCTCGGAATGCCACAACAGTGAATTGTTCCGGGCTTCATGGGCCGCGGCAATGGAACTCGGCTCTGACGCGGTCAACATCGCCACCTGGAACGACTATTCCGAAGGATCCGAAATTCGACCGTCCACCAGCATTCAATATGCTTTTTATGATCTCGCTGCGTTCTATATCGCCTGGTTCAAAAACGGCACGATGCCGCCGATCACCGAAGACGTGCTCTACTATTTTCACCGAATCGAGTCCACCGAGGCGGCTGGGACCGGCTCTGCTCAACCGTTTAGGTTCGCGACAAATTTGGTCAGCCGCTTTGCCGATCCGCCTCAGAATGACATTGAGCTGCTTGCGTTCTTGAAGGAGCCGGGCGAACTCACGATAGCGACCGCGAAGGGCTCGAAGAGCCTGAAGGCGAAAGCTGGAATCACGTCGTTTCGAATTCCGCTGGTGCCGGGCAAAGTGAGTTTTCGGCTCAGCCGCGGGGACGCCAGCGTCATAGACCTGCCGAGCGCATTCGAAATTCGTGAGACCTCGGCCTATCAGGATTTGCTGTATCACGGTGGATCGTCGTCCCGTCCACCGGTCTAGAAATTTCCGGTCGTGGTTCAGACGAGGACTATCTGGGTATTTGGCCGTCATTTCTCTTGAGCGCACCAGCGTCAGTGAGTCCCATGCATTCAACTTTCTTCCCGGAATTAGCTGCTGGCGGATTTTCCAGAATCGACGGCACGATTGCGTTTTACCAACGCGTGAATGCCCTCGTGACGCCGAGCACCAGAATGATCGATTTCGGCGCAGGCCGCGGCGCGATCCACGAAGACGCCAGTTCGGAGTACCGGCGCAATCTCTGCAATTTCAAGGGACGCGTTACCCAAGTCATCGGACTGGACGTCGACGAAGCCGTCTTCACCAATCCGTCGCTCGACGAGGCGATGCTCTTGGATCCGACGGGACGTGCGCCGCTGCCTGCCAATTGCGCCGACATCATCCTGTCGGATTGCACATTCGAGCACATTCCGGATCCGGCGCAAAGCACCGCCGAGATGGACAGGCTTTTGAAGCCCGGCGGCTGGATCTGCGCGCGAACCCCAAACAGGTACGGCTACATCGCATTGGCCAACCGCCTGATCCCGAGCGGAATTAGTCGCACCATACTCAGCTCGGCACAACCCGAGCGCAAGGATGAGGACATCTTTCCAGCGGTCTATCGTTTGAATACGCCGGCTACGCTACGGAAGTATTTCTCACCCACGCGGTTTGACCATTTTGTATATGCATGGGATGCGGAGCCGGCCTACCACGCCAACAACCGCGGCATTTACCGTGCCTTCCAGCTCGTTCAGTCGCTCACGCCTCACGCCTTCAAGACGGTCTTGATGGTCTTCATCCGGAAGAAGCTCGACTGCCCGGCGGAAGCCGCCTAGCTGGTGCGTCGGTGAGTTCGCGTCCTTGAGGCGAGACACTATCGAAATAAACCTTAAAGCCGAGATCTTGACCAAACCGCAGCACTTTCAGGTTATTTTGGGTGGGCGCGAGGAACCACTATGCTGAAGATTGTTATTCAAGTTCTATTCATTCTTTTCCCTTGGCGAGTCCGTCGGCTGGCCCTCAACGCGATTCCTGGTTTTTCCATCCATCGCGACGCGCGGATCGGTCTGTCCTTGATCCTCGCCGACGAATGCGTCCTGGAAGCGAAGACCTACATCGGTCATCTCAACTACATCGGTCGGCTCGATCGGTTGCAGATGGATGAAGATGCGGTCATCGGCAATCTGAACTGGATCGGTGGACTGTCAACTCGCCTGAACTCGCCGGCCTTCCGAACCAAAACCAAGCGACGTTCGGATCTTATTATGCGCAAGGCGAGTCTGGTGATGAGCCAACATTACATAGATTGCACAGACCGGATCGAGTTCCGCCAGTTCTGCGGTCTGGCCGGATTCCGTAGCCAGCTGTTGACCCACGGGGTCAATCCAATGTCTGCACGGCAGACATGCTCTCCAATCACCATCGGAGCCTATACGATGATCGGCACCGGCGTGATCATCCTGCAGGGCGTCACCATACCGGACTATTGCGTTGTGGCTTCGGGTGCCGTCGTAACCCACGTCGCGCCCCAGGAATACTCGATGATCGGCGGCAATCCTGCGGTTCACCAGCGAGACATCCCCAAGAGCGCAAAGATCTTCCACCGAACCGCCTTCACAGTCATGTGACAATTCGCGGCTTCATCCTGGGCATGGCGAGTGTGCCCACACAGTGAAACGGCCACTCAGTCCGCCGGACGACACTGCGGATCCGCGGCGTTGTTCTGCCGAAACGCACTCGCCATCGACTATTCTTTTGTTAACATGCTGAAGGACCGACGACCTCGTGCCCAGTAAGATGATCGTTGTGGCGGGCCCCCTTCCTCCGCCCGTACATGGCGCAGCTCTCATCACTAGGCGAGCAGCCGACACTCTGCGGGCTGCTGGATTTCAACTGGCGTTCGGCGATACCTCACCAGGCGACGCTCCCGATCGGTGGCGGCATCATTTCAATCGCGCACGGGCATACGCCCAATGCGGACGAACTATCCTTCGCCACCCGGAGGCCTCGATCCTCTACCTCTCCCTGTCCGGCGGATATGGGCTGCTCTATGACCTCTTGGTGGTCGTTCTCACGCGGTGGCTGGGAAAGACGATCGCGTTCCATCATCACAGCTTTGCGTATCTGACAAAGCGTAGCGCTATCCTGGCGTCCATTGTTCGCATGGCCGGCGCCAACCAGTTTCATATTGCGCTCTGTCCCAGGATGGCGACGACACTTTCGGAGCTGTATGGCAAGCATCTAAGGACGGCCGTCATTTCCAACCTGGCGTTTATCGATTTGCCCACGGTCGAACTGCGGAGCTGTGAGCGGACATTCAGCGCGATTGGCTATCTATCGAACATCTCGCTCGAAAAAGGCATCGGCCGCTTTCTCGACCTGATGGCTCGACTGCGAGAGAGCGGATCCGGCCTGACGGCGCGAATCGCTGGTCCCTGCGCCGATCTCGAGATCGAGCACTACATTAAGCGCCGCGCGAACGAGATCGGTGGAATTGAGTATGTGGGGCCCGTATATGACGACGCCAAGGTCCACTTTCTCTCCTCGATCGACGTTCTCGTGTTTCCGACGAGATACGTCAACGAGGCGCAGCCTGTGGTGATCTATGAGGCGCAGATGGCAGGCATCATCGTCGCTGCCTCCAGTCGCGGATGCATCGCCAACATGGTGCCGGAAGAATTGCTGCTCGATCCGAGCGCGTCGGATCTCGACGGGATCGCGGAACAGATCCTCGTGTGGGAGAAGTCGGTCGCTGACTTTCATACCGTTCTGAACGAGGCCAAGCGTAATCGCGCAGCGCTGCTCGTTCAGCGCGAAGATGACGCAAGAAAGTTCATAGACCTTTTCGAGGCACCTGCGACGCGATGAGCAAGGCGCGCGGAGAGTTCATTTCTGAGATAGTGAATATCGAAACGTCGACATCTTCATCGTTCCCAGAATCGTATCAACGCGCTGATAGCCGTAGACGGTCGCATCCTTGCAGTGATCACTATGGTAATAGCAAATCTTGACCCTGATCATTCGAGAGCAATTGTTCTTGACGCTCACGATATGATCCATCAGCTCTGCGTTCTGGACATGCCCTTTGGCAGCCGCCTCAACATTAAGGCAGGGCCGATTGGCGCCGTCACGGATGATGTTCGATTCCGATGTGTCGGCGGCGCCTTGCATCGTGAATTTTGATTTAGTGCTTTGTGCGTGAGCCGACGGAATGTTCTGGATCAATGTCCAGGCAGGAACCATGCAGATCAGCAAGGCAAGCCGAAAGAGCGATCGAACCATTACCGCCACATCCTTTCAGGCAAATCGACTCCCGGCACGGTAGCCTTCACCCCTTCATACGCCAGCCGCTTCGCAAAGGCTTCACGGGCGACCAGGCGAACGCCCCCGAGGCTCGCCAGCAATCTATCCTTCTGAGGCCAACCGACTCCCATCAGAATGCGTGCCGCATCATCGGTGAACTCGCTTTCGACCATGCCAGCGAACTCGGCAACGACTCGTTGCTGCAGCTGTTCGCCGAGCGACGGAAATATCGCAAGCGCCAACCTGTTACGGCGGAGCGCGATCCAGCCTTCGTATGGGCCAGCCGCGTACGACTGTTCAAGGTAGCGAATATTTCCCGCGTCGAAACCGTCTCGTTCGTTCTTCACCCAATACAGTAACAGCCAAAGAAACGCGTCGGCCGGATCGAGCATCAATGACGACTTCAGCTTGTTCTCCGCGATCGACAATTTGCGCTCGAGGTCCCGGGAACCCTTTCCCAGCAAGTCCTCCTCGGCAGAGCGAAGTGCAATCAGCGCTCGGGCTCGCACCAGACTGGGGTAAGGAAGGCTCGACGGCGAGTCGGCATCCGTACGCACCGCGATCGACCCCACGGTCCCCGGCTTGAGCTGTTCACCGACCAGAATGTGCGTGGCAACGGAGCTGACCTGCAGATCGGTCCAGAACGATGGCAACACGACCAGTGACCAGGCTACTCCAGCGATACCCGTCAGGAGCAATACGCCCCGACAACATTTCCGCCAGATCTCGTCCACGCTAGTCGACGTAGCCGTAACGGGCATAGTTCTTCTTGTAATAGTATCGGCTGTGATACGACTCGTAGCGAGCAAGGCGCTTCGTATCTGCCTTGTTGAGAACGACGCCAAGCAGCTTGTCCTGGATTTCCTGAGAACCACGCAGATTGTGCCTGACGACATCCATCAGGGTCTTGCCCCACTCGACGACGAATATGTAGGAGTCAACGAAAGTCGACGTCACGCGCACGTCCACTACTGGCGCCATGGGCGGCATGTCGAGCACGATGTAGTCGAACTTGTCCCTCAGCTCGCCAATCAGGCTATGCATCATCTTGGATGCCAATATCTCGTTTGTATGAAGAAGCTTCGAGGTCGTACCTGCAGCCAGGATCGAGAGCCCCGTTTGGGCATCAACCGTCAACGCTTGCTCCAATTTCGCCTTTTGCGCGAGGATTTCGACCAAACCAGACTCCGCGCCGGGCGTCAGCGCGCGAGAGAGCGAGGGGTTGCGGAGATCGCAATCGATCAGGAGGACGCGCGCGCCGCCATGGGCCATCAATTGCGCGAGGTTGGCCGAAAGCGTGCTCTTGCCTTCATTCGGAAGAGTCGACGTAACCGCCAGCACGCGGTTCTCTCGAACAATCGAGTTTAGATCGACTGCCACCTTCGTCGAGCGCACCGCCTCGGAGAAGCGCGACAGAGGATGATCAACGACATAACGCAGCAATCTCGACTTTGTGTCCTTGGTCGCGGCTGCGTTCACCGTCGGCAGCAGCGCTATACAACTCGCACCGAGCACCTCTTCGACCTGCTGAGTCGTCCTGAACACCCGATCCATCATTTCACGCACGATCGCCAAGACGAAGCTCAGCACCAACCCGCCAAAAAGAGCCACGCCCAGCACGATAAGAGTTTTTGGATAGCTCTTGACCAGCGGTGTCGTTGCTGCACTGATCACGCGCGCCTCACTGATCGGGAACGATTGCTGCTGGACCGATTCCATGTAGCGCTGCAGGAAATTGTCGTACATCGCCTGATACGACTGCGCATTGCTATCGAGCTCGCGTAGCCGAACCTGCGCCTGATTGGTCAGCTGGGACTCCGAGATCGCAGTGGCCAAACTAGTCTTGATGCTCTCCTCGCGCGTGACGGCGATATCGTAGTCGCTCTTGTAAGACTCCTGAATGCGCTTGAGCTCGTCGATCATATTCCGCTTGATCTCGTCCATTTGGCGACGCAGGTTCACCGCGGCAAGATGATCGTGGCCATACTTGGCGGCCCAGATCGCTTCCTTGGCAGCCATGTCGACATACTGGCCTCGCAGCTTGACGATGGTCTCGTTCCGAAGAGCATCCGCCACTGCCGCATCCGGGATTTCGCGCCTCAGAATATCGTTGATGCGGTCCAGCCGCGCCCTTGCTTCGGCCGTCGAGGCATGCGCCCCAATCAGCTGGCTGTTAACTTCGGCAAGTTGTTGCTCGTTCATCAAGCGCCCGCCGGTATCGACAATGTTGTTGGCCGTCTTGAAATCGACAACCGCCTTCTGTGCCGCGGATGCTTGAGCGCGTAACTCCTTGATGCGATCCTGCAACCAGACGCTGGCGCGGCGCGTCGATTGGTATTTGGCTTCCAACTGGTCAACGATGTAGGCGTCAGCGATCGCATTGGCGATCTGCGCCGCTTTCGCTGAATCACGCGATGTGAAGCCGATCTCCATGACGTAGGTGAGACCGAGACGCTTGATGGTACGACTGCTCTCAAAGCGTTGTAGAGCCTTGCGCTGCAATCTGAACTCGGAACCGGCACGGCCGCTGGAAAACAGATCGGAGAAGAAATTGCCGATCGACCCGATCAAGCTTCCGCCGTTGCCGAGGAACTCCGGATCTTCCGTCAGGTGCAGGTCACGAATGACCGCCAAGCTGATATTCTCGGACTTGAGAATTTCGACCTGCGTTTCCACCGACGCGGAGTCAGGCGCCACGTCGCCGAGCATCGATTGCTGCTGGAACAATTGTACTTTTCGAGTGTCGATGACGATTGACGCCGTGGAGGTGAATTGGGGAGCTTCAGTAAAGAGATAGAGGAGCGCCAGGATCACGGAGGCGGATATGATGGCGACGATTGTCGGGAATTGATGCCGGATGACATCCAGATGCAAAGTCAGCGATTGAAACGGGGAGCCTTGAGTCTCGGCGAATTCGCGATTGATCTCTGAGGTGGACTTGTTCAGCTGCAACATCCGGTAATTCCTGAAATCAATCGATGCCCGTACTTGGGCCGACAAGCGCGCGGCAACGTGATTTCACGTAGCTGCAAATCACGAATAGCCATCGAAGCATGGACGCACCACGTGCTTCACGGGCAGTATATCGTGCGAGTCATCGCGGAAGATCAAAGGCAGCGCATAACACGCTGCCTTGGTTTATTTTGTCTAAGGGATGCCGGCGCAAGAGGCCCGGACGTTATTGCGTCGGACTGACCGCGGGATAGGCGGTCGAGGGAGTCACTGAACCCGTATAAGTCGTCGCACTGTTCGGGTAGTGCAGGCCACCAAAGTTCTGGGCACCGGAGCCGCTGCCACCAAAGGCAAATCCGAAGCCGGTCGTCGGACCGCCGCCACCGGAGCCGCCACCCCCGGCACCGCCCGCCGCGGCGATTGCAACATCACCAGTTGCGGCCTGATAGGCAGCAATCACGTCCGGATTGTTCGTTCCGGCGACGGCGGCCTGAATTTCATTGGCAAACGCCTGATCGGTCTGTGCCGCCATGCGGGCGACCTGGGCAAGTCCAGCGACGATGGCGCGCAACTGATCCTTCGTCGTCGCCGGGTTCTTCAACAATTCGATCAGACCCGGCACTGTCGTCGGATCCGACGCTCCAAGGTCTCGGACGCGCGAAATCAACTGCGGACCGCCATCAGGATATTGCTGCAAAAGCGTTGCAGGAGATCCCTTGAAATCGGAGATGATCTGAGCCTGCAGTTGCCGGCTGGGCGGATAAACAGCCGCGCTGGCGGCCGAGGATATCGAGCTTGCGAGCGCAATCACCACAGCGGCTCGAACCGTAAACCTGATAAGGTTCATAATTTCCTCAACAACTAGTTTGCCTTTATGGCCCGAACGAAACGATTGGAAATTAGTCGAAAGAGGCAGTCCTGTCCACCAATTCTAAAGGAATAGTTAAGGCCCAAGTACCTGGAAAGAGGACTGTTTTGGCGATCCCGAAGTGCGATCAACGCTCGACAGCGCATTTGCCGCAGCCCCTTTCGGCTCGATGCTCCCCTCGCCGGAGTGAAAGGATTGCGCCAGGCCGACTCCGAAAAGCGCAAAGAAGGGGATGCTGTAACCCGGTATCTGCAACGTGAAATCGAGGCCGGAATGGAGCAACGCCAGCAGTGCAATGCCGATGGCCGCCAGGGGAATCGAAGCGTCACGCTTGCGGGTGAACACCCCACGCGCAAGCACTGTGAGCATGACCGCCCAACCGGCCGCCAGGAGCAGCGTCATCGGAATTCCGGCCTCCAAAGCGACCTCCAGAGGGGTCGAATGGGCTGCATTCCAGGTGCCGCGCATAGAGATATTCGGGCTGCGGAAGGCTGGAAACGCCGACTGGAAAGTCCCCATCCCAGTGCCGAACCAGGGATTATCGGCGATAATGAGCAGCGAGGACTTCCACCCCTCCAGCCGACCACTATCGGTCAGCCCCTGGCTATCGAAGCGACCCACGACACGACCACCGAGCAATTCCAAGAGAACGAGAGCGACCAAGGCGGCGGCCGCCAAGGCCATCCAGACGCCGGTGCGCGGCGGAAGGTCCTTCCGGAGGAAAACGACAAAGACGAAGATCATGGAGAGAAGTGAAACAGCCACGCCCGCCCGCGAGCCAGTCATGAACATCGCCATGACGCAGATTAGGAGTGCGGCGAATTTCAGAGCTATCAAAGCCTGCGGAATTTTAGTCAGATCGCGGGAGAGATTGCTCCACCTGAAGCGGCCCCCGGGAAGGTGGCGGCGCACGTCCGTAAGAAGCAGCAGTATCCAGATGACGGCACATGAGCCGAAATAGGCAGCGGCGGTATTGCGGTTGATGAACGTGCCGGTGACGCTACTGAGATAGGCGGTCTTGTCGCGCCACAGAATCATGGTCGGTTCGATGATGAACGAGAGGACGCCATATGCAGCGTAGAAGCTGCCTGATAGCGCAATCACCAGCATTATCTGGCGTGCACGCCTCGCGTCGGCGCCAATGACGAGCCCCACAAGAATAGCCAGAATGTTTGCAAGTGGCGCCCCCAGAGCAAAGAAGGCTTCGTGCCTGACAATCGAGGCCGATGGGGCAACGGCTGAATCGACCAGCGAGCCGATCTGCTTCCAGATCGGATGATATCGCGCAATCCACGGTCTGTCAGACATTTGTTCGTGCAGCGCGATCCCGTAAGCCGCGACAACGATGAAGATGCCGGCGATGATCCAGAGATGGGGACGACGCAAGGCCCTCACCGGTGCAAATACCAAGGCAATTCCCAGACAAGCGCACCAGAAGGCAATGGCCAGATTGTTGGTCGACCCAAACGGGAGCGGCGCGCTCCCTACAGCAAAGAACAGCAAACAGCTGGCTACGAGATCAGCCGACCAGCGAATGCTCATCGAAACACGGCCCATCGCTTTCGTCTGACGCCCCCCAGTGGAGAATACATTAGAGCGGATGATCTCGTAGGCGTCCAGCAAGTGCCGCACGCGGAAGAAACGGCGGTGGATGATCCATTCTGAACCGTACCCGCCTACAGAGGTTAATTTCCGGCGTCAACTCAGTGAAGAGAGAGAGAGAGAGAAAACGTTCTACCGGCCCTGCTCCGCAATGCGTCCCGATCCTGGCAGCCTCGAGTTGGTTAACAGGGCGATTCGCCTCCAAGCGCGGATCTCATCCGATGAAGGGCTGGACGGTCGCAATTTCAATCATCTACGCTGGATTTTCGCAACGTGGTCCGGTAGTGCTTCGCCCGCACTGCATCTCCGGGCTTGCGAAAAGCCCGCGTCGCCAATTGCCGGCGGACTGTTTCCGGGAGAATTTCTGCTTCCGATCGAACGTTTCCACGAAGTTCTTATGTCAGACGACCAGCGTTGCTGGCCGTCGCTCTGCGAGGGTAAATTGAATATCGACGTCATCTTAGCGACACGCGGCAGACCGGCAGACGTTCAAGTTCTTCTAGACCATCTTCGACTTCAAGAACGCGCGCCCGATAACGTCATGCTTGTGGGCGCTGAACCCAAGGATTTGCCCGGTGCTGCCGCCGTACCCAACGATCCTGGCGTGCACCGACTGGTTTCTCCTCGGCCGGGACTGACGTCGCAGAGAAACCACGGCGTGCAGACGGCCAAGAGGATAAGCACTCCCGAGGCCTGGCTTGCGAAGATCATTGTCTTCTTCGACGATGACTTCAGGCCCGCAACCGATTGGCTGCAGAAATGCGAAGCGCTGTTTGCGGCAAGTCCACAGGTCCTCGCCGTTACGGGAGCGGTGATCATGGACGGGGCAAGAGGGAGCATCGCAATCACCGAAGAGCAGGCTTCGGATGCGCTGTCGCTGCCTCGGGCGAGCGATCAGATCGGACACAGCAAGTGGAAGGAAGGCCTGTACGGATGCAATATGGCCTTCAGGGCGACCGTCTTCGACCAATGTGCATTCGACGAGAAGCTTCCGCTCTATGGCTGGCTGGAGGATACGGATTTTTCCGGACAGATCAGGAAATTCTCGGACATCTATCGAGCTTCAAACTTGATCGGTGTGCATCTCGGGTCGAAGTCTGGACGGGTCAGTGGCTACAAATATGGCTACTCGCAGCTCGCTAATCCGGTCTACCTTGCGCGCAAAGGAACAATTACCCTCGGGAAATGCGCATATTTTTGGACGCGAGCGCTCGCGTCCAACGCGCTTCGTTCGCTTCGCGAGCACCCGATGATCGATTATCGAGGCAGGCTTGCCGGAAACATGGCTGCAGTGACGGATTTGATTGCCGGATCAATTCAACCAACCAACATCTTGTCTTTCCACCGCTAGAAACGCATTGCGCGCGACGCACATCACGCCCTGGACACGAGTACGAAGACCATGATTGACGAAAACCTCATTTACGATCTCGGCGCCCATAAGGGTGAAGACACCGGGTTCTATCTCAAAAAGGGATTCAAGGTCGTTGCCATCGAAGCTGTACCAGAATTCTGTACCGCACTTGGCCAGCAGTTTTCCCAGCAGGTTGCCACAGGGCAACTGAAGATCCTCAACCTGGCCGTCGCCAAGACGCCGGGGAATATCGACTTCTACGTCAACACCGAGCACTCGGTCTGGGGAACGGCAAATCTCGAGTGGGTCAAGCGAAACCAGATGCTGGGCGCAACGAGCGTGCAAAAGATAACGGTTAAAGCCGAGCGGCTGGCCGATATCATGCGCGACCACGGCATTCCCAGATATTGCAAAATCGATATCGAAGGGAACGATCTCGACGCATTGTCATCACTCGAGAACATTTCCGCCCCCCCGCGATTTGTGTCGATCGAGTCCGAGAAGAAGAATTGGAGTGATCTCGTGAGGGAGTTCGAACTGCTCAGGAACTTGGGTTATTCCAAATACAAGATCGTGGATCAGAGCCTCGTCTCCCTGCAGGAGCCGCCTCAGCCGGCGACCGAAGGCTGTTACCAGCCGCACAAATTCGAACAAGGCAGCAGTGGGCTGTTCGGCAACGAATTGCCCGGGCGGTGGATGGACATGTTCGAAGCGCTCGAGGTCTACAAGGGGATCTTCCGCGGCTATGCGCTGGCGGGAGACGCAGGCATCTTCCAGGGGCGAAAGAGCGTATTCCGCATGCTCGGCGGGATTCAGGCCGCGCTGGTGCGCGCGGCCGGGCGAAAGGATTACCGCTTCCCGGACTTTCCTCCAGCGGGTTGGTACGACACGCACGCAGCGCGATAGCGCATCGGGTGCAGATCAGATCGGGAAGCACCAGCCCACTTGCCGAGGCCGATCGCTCCTTGCCTGAACTAAAGAGGGCAATCGATCGAGTAGATCCTAAGATCCACATTCAGGCGGCTGTTCCGGGTCTGCGCCCGGAAGGCATAGAATGCCCCGAGGCTATCGCTCCCGGGATCGAGTTTTATTCCGGGGGTTAGTTCGTCGGGGGGGACCATAAGGCCGATGTGCCGGTTGAGGGCGGAGATCTCGATCCGCCCCTCGCCGTCCGCAAAGTGCCCGCCAAGCTGGGTCACGGTGACCTTCGGCAGGCCGCGGCGCTGATGGCAGACATCCTCCTCCCAGAGCTTGGTCTGTTGCACCAGCGGTTTGCCGGCGGCAGCGGGAACGACGATATCAGGAAAAGACGGGCGCAGCATGCCGAAGAACTTGCTCTCCTTGGAGTTCGCCGAAAGACGAACGGTCAAGGACAGCTCGCCCTTGGCTCCCCTCAGGCGCGACAGGATCGGAGCATCAGGCTCGGCAGAGACCACCACGTCGATCCGATGGCGGACGCCCAGCTCCGCGGCAGCGCCGAGAGCCTTTCCGATCGGTGCAAGCCCGAAGGCGAGAGGAACGAGCGCCAGAAGACGCCAGAATGTTCGAAACCGCATGAAGCCCCTTGCAACACTGCGGGGTGGACCGATGACCGGCACGCCTTGTTCGTCGGCGCCTTGATCCAAATCCCGAACTCGTAGCCCCTGCAGAGCCGCTTCGATTGCTAAACGAAAATGGCACCGGGACAAAGGCCCGGTGCCATCGGTTTTGGTCGATCAAGTTGGCGTCTTACGGCGCCAGCTTGATGTTGTTGCGGAAGATCAGGGCATCGTTGGAGAGGTTAACGGCATCGCTGCCGGTCGCCATGACCACACGCAGGTAGTTCAGGAACTTGGCGACTTCGACGTTGCGCGAGTTCGAGACGTAGATGATGTCCTGGTTCTTCATCATGACCTTGGTGGCGAGGAAGAAGCCGCCCGGATCGCGGAAGTTCACGTTGAAGATGACCGGGACCGTCTCTGACGTGTACTTGCTCACGTCGATGCCGAGCTGGGCAGCGACCTCGCGCGGCTCGCGGCGATAGAGATACACCGCAGCCGGATCGGCCTGGCCATCCAATAGACCGCCGGCCTTGCCGACCGCTTCGCCGAGGTTGATGCGCCAGGCATCGAAGTTGAACTCGCCGCTCTGTCCGCTGCCGCCGAACGCCATGAACTTCTGCTGCTCGCGGTAGACGTAGATGCTGTCGTCGGGACGAACATAGACGTTGTTCTCGGGCGCCATCACGAGATTTTCGAACGGCACGGTGGCTCGCTTGCCGCCACGCTCCAGCATGACCCAGGTCTCGAAGCCCTGGCCCTTGATGCCGCCGGCGCGGGTGATCGCGTCGAGCACTTTGTCCTTTGCACCCGCAGCGCTCGCGGGATAACGCGCCGGCGAATTGACTTCGCCGAGCACGCTGATGAGCTGGGTACGCTGCGAGGACATCGCAACGACCGCCTGCGGCTCGATGGCGCGGTTGCCGATCTTCTCGATGATCGAGCGCTGGATCTGGACCGCTGTAAGGCCTGCGGCTTTGATCTGGCCGGCATAGGGAACGGTGATGAAGCCGTCATTGTCGACCGCCTGATCCGGGATGGTCACGAAGTTACCCGGACGGACGCCGGCTTCCGCCGGGATGAACAGACCGCCTGCCGCGGCTTCGAAGATGGTAACGCTGACCACGTCGCCGATGCCGAACACGATGCTGGCGGGCGGACGGCGATCGGTGAACACGCCGGCGAGCCCCTTGGGCTCATGGGTGTGCAGGATGTTCACCGTAGCCGGATTGAGCGGCACCAGCTCGTAGGCCGGCGCGTTCTCAGTCTGGATCTTGTTGTTGACGTCGTCCGTCAGTGGACCCGAGCCGGGATTGGTCGAACAGGCCCCGAGCGCCAAAGCGACCGCCAGAAACGCAGGCTTCAAGATATAGGTCTTGGCAATAGCTGACATGAATCGCGCCCGATAGTCCCAATTCACGTAAGTTGGTACGGCCTAGGGGGTGGGGCGACAAGCGTTCCGGGAGGTTAACGGAGCGATCCGTCGGCTACTGTTGCTTACAAGCCACTCTTGGGGGCTTGGTTTAACCCTTTGTGACCATTTGTTGTATTTCCTGTGCCCGGCGGGCGGGCAAATGCGCAACTTGAGGCCTCAGCATGTCGGGCGGCGCGTCGCCGCCTTTGCTAGAGCTGGTCCATTCAGGATAGGACTCCCCCGTGCCCGGCCTCCTTCTGATCCCGCTGTTGGCAGGTTCCCTCCTCGGCGCCGCTAGTCGGCCGTGGAGCCCTGCCGCCAGCTGCCCTAGCAGCGCAGAATCCTCGTGTCGCGAAGCGCCGCGTGTCGCGGTCGCCCAACCGGCCCCCTCCTCCGTCTGGAAATTCACCCGGACCCCGGGGGCCAAGGACGGCGAAAGCTTCGCGGCCATCACGAAGACCGCGGACACCACCCAATCCGACCCCGATTTTGCCGGCCTGATCGTCCGCTGTTCGCCAGAGGGCAAGATTGACGTGCTGGTGGCCTTGATCCGGCCCTTTCCGCCACGGAGCCATCCCAAGGTCACCATCGCCGCAAGCGGGGGCGGCAGCTTGACCTTTGATTCCAGCATGGCGGCCGCAGGCGCCGCGGTGCTGCTGCCGGACGAAGTCTCGGCCTTTGCCGCCGGCAGGTGGCAGACAACGGCCTCGCTGTCGGTGGTGGTCAGGGAAAGCGACAGCGAGATCAAGGGCCTGGTCGCCCTGAGCGGGCTGCGGGAGGCCTATCATTCGCTGCTGGCAAATTGCGGACAATAGGCCAAATTTAGCCATACGACTTAAGGGTCCTTTTAGGGAGGGGAACCTAGCGTCCGGAGCACGGAGAGGTGTTTCGGATGACCGCGCTTTTGATTTTCAGCTTTCTCGTCGGTGCCGTGCTGGGACAGCGCTTTCGCGTCCTGGTGCTCCTGCCGTTGATCTTCGTGATGTTGCTCGCCGCCGTCCCGGTCGGCCTGATGGTCGATCTCTCGGTGGTCGAGAGCCTGAAAGGCATGGTGTTCGCAGCCATTGCCTTGCAGAGCGGCTATCTCTTCGGGTCAGGGGCCCGCTTTGGCCTTGCTGCCGCGCGTGCCGGGCGCGTATTCGCCCGCCCGGTCAAGTCTGTGCGCTGATGACGCCGGGCTGCTGCCACCAGCCCCCTCGTGGGGCTGCGCGAAAGCCAGGCTGGTTGCCTGCGAGGTCCTCTGCTTGAAAACCCGCCGTTCGCTTGTATGGTGACCAGATCGTTTCAGGATTCCCTTCGAGCGCCGTTTGTCCTTCGCTTATTTTGCCCTCATCGTTTCCATCGTTTCCGCTTCCGCTCTCGAAATCGCCGGGGTCAAGTTCGGGGCACAGCTCTCGACGATGGCCGCAGCACTGAGCTTGCTGGCGGCCGCCTCGAGCACGCGCAAGGCCGGCTACGATCACTATGTTCGAGCGACCGCGTGGGGCCGGTGGATCCAGACCGCCATTCCGCTGTGTATCGCCGCCCAACTCGTCCCTCTTCCACTCAACTGGGCGCATCCGATCTGGACGAGCGCTCACGACGTCCTCGGCGGTCTGCCGCTCGGGCCGATCACAGCCGATATCGGCTTGACCGTGAACGCGCTGCTGCTGGCGCTTGCGGCGATCTCGTTGCTCGGCGTCACCATCCTAGTCGTGCGCAACCGCAGCCATGCCCAGCTGATCCTCCTTGTGCTGAGCGGCGTAGCCGCGGTCTCAGCCTTGATTCTCGACTTACATCGGATATTGCCGGCGCTTGCTGCAGACGTTCCCCATGACCTCACGACGACCTTGGCGGGCCTTGGCCTCATGCTCAATCTGGCCGTCATGCAGCTCGCCGCTGAACGGGCCGAAACGCATCATTCGGTGCTTTGCTCGGTCGGGATCGGCCTTTGCGGCCTGGTCGGAGCTTTGGTCAGCGCCGCCGCGATCTTAGGGTTTTCCGGAACGAACAGCGCAATCGCGGCGGCTTTTGGCGTTGTGCTGATGCTGCTGATCCTCGTCATCCGCAGATTGGACCTGTCACCATTGGCCGCGTGCGCATTGTCCGTGGCAGCTCTGATCGGCGCGGCGATCGTGCTCACCTTCCTCTTCGAGAAGAGCTCCGGACCGTTCCTGATGCGGCTCGTCCCGGAAACGGGAGCCGAGACCAAGGCGGCCCTCGAGCGCATGTTGGCCGACACGCGATGGTTCGGCGCTGGTGCCGGGACCTTTGCTGCGGTGGGCAGGATCTATCAGAGCGATGCTGGAGCTGTCTTGACCGCGCCCTCGGCGGCCATGGCCGTCTTTGCGGGGATGGGATGGATTGGCTTGGCTGCCATGATAGCCGTGAGCCTGATCGCTTTGGTCCGCCTGTTCTTCGGCGCTCTGCAGCGTGGACGCGACTCGTTCTTTCCCGCGGCAGCCGCGGCCTGCCTTCTCTTTGCGCTGGTTCAGAGCTTCGCAGGGCCAGGACTGCTGCGGCCCGCAGCAATCCTGTGTCTTTCAGTGATCGTGGGATTGGGGCTGTCGCAGAGCATCAGCCAATCCTCATCGCGATAGAGCCCGGGTCATCCATCAGACCGAGCGGTCGCCGAGCGAGGCCCAGTAGTTCGGATTCTTGGGCGATTGAATGCGGACCCAGCGATAGGGCTTCTTCGACCAGGGCATGATGTGGCCGGAGAGATTGTCCAGCACGAGATCGCCTGAGAAGGTCCGCACCACGACCACGAGATGATGCTCGCCCCAGGAGGTCACGACTTCGCTGAGCAGCACCGAACGCGCCGGGAAGCCCTTGGCGATCAGATCGTGGCGCTTTGTCACGGCGTAGTCGTTGCAGTCGCCGCTCGCGGGATGCAGTAGCCACTTTTCGCCGCGCAGCCCTTCCAAGTTGGGTTCGGGACGGATCGCGCTGTTGACCCGCTGGTTGACCTCTTGCATCTGCGCCAGGCGTTGGGCCGTGAGCTTCAGGCGTCCGCCACGGAAGACGATCTGCTGCGGCCGCGGTCTGCACTCGTCCTTGTACTTCAGGCAAAACAGCGTGAACGCCATCGGCGCCAGCGTCGGCTGGTCGAACTTGATGTACTGGATGGCGCCGCGCAGCCCCAAGGGCGCCCCCACGAAAGCGGCTTCTGCGCGCTGCTGCACCCCTGCAGCAACGACGATGGCGGCCACGGCCGCAAGGAACTTAACAACTTTGCGCATGTCGCGCTCCCCGTTCTTGTTGGGGAGACGCTACGCGAGACGTCTTGAAATACGGCTCAAAGGCCGCGCGATCCTTTAATCAAAATGCGGGCGAGTTGGTCGGAAACAATTAAGAATACCGATGCGGGACTTGTTCTGCTAAGAGCGGACACGACGTTCCGCTCGTGACGCTGGAAGCGATTCGACCGACCTGATGGGCCTTTCCTCACGCTTTCGAAAGAAGACCAAGCCTCGGCTTCCCGACGGCGTTCGCGTCTATGCCATCGGCGACGTGCACGGGCGCGCCGATCTGCTTCAATCGCTGTTAACCGTCATCGACGTCGATCTGGCCCGCTCGGCCCCCGAACGGGCCATCCAGGTCTTTCTCGGCGACTATGTCGACCGCGGCCCGGACTCGCGCGCCGTTCTCGATCTGTTGATCGAACGCTCGAAAACACACGAGACGGTTTGTCTGAAGGGCAACCACGAGATCTTCCTGCTCGAGGTCCTCAAGGACCCCGCCCGCCTGCAGGAGTGGCGCCACTATGGCGGCCTGCTGACGCTGGTCTCCTACGGCATCACGCCGACCATGAATCCGTCCGCGGAGCAACAGGTCGAGCTGATCGAAGGACTGAAGCGCGCGCTTCCGCCCGAGCACCTCGCCTTTCTCCAGCAATTGCCCTCGTCCTTTAGCTGCGGCGACTTCTTCTTCGTCCATGCCGGCGTCAAGCCGGGCGTCCCGCTCGAGCGCCAGAAGGATGAGGACCTGCTCTGGATCCGCGAGGAATTCCTCGCGTCCGAGGAGCGCTTTGGCAAATATATCGTCCACGGTCACACGCCGGTCAGCGTGCCCGATATTCGCCCGAACCGCATCAACATCGACACTGGCGCCTATGCGACCGGAAACTTGACGCTGCTGACGATCCAAGGCGATAGTCTGATGGCAATCTAAGGGCCCTTGCCGAACGTCGATCCCGCCTTCGCTTTCGCCCTCACAGGCCTCGTCGATTTCACCATGAACCGCATGTTCCTGCTTCGCGCCATCGGCATCTGCACCGCGATCGTGCTGGCGCTTCATGCCGGCATGGCGTTCTACGGCGATCTCATCCGACCGAACTTTCGCGCGAGCGATTTGTTCTCGGGCGAGAGACCGCCTGAAAAGGCCAAACTGGCGGCCGGCGGCGTCTTGGCGTCGTTTTCGCTGGATGGCGAGCTGCTGGCGAACTACGCGGCAGCGCGGGCCGCCGATGTGCTGCACCGTCCTTCGGCCGATGCGCCCGGCGGAGCCAGCGAGAACACGGCGGCGCAAGCCGCCATCGCCTCTGCCTTGAAGGTCTCGCCGATCAGACCGGCACTTTGGCTCACGCTCGGCACGCTGCAGGCCCAGGCCGGCGAAACGGCAACGCCCGCCGTGAAGATGTCCTATCTGACCGGATCGGTGCCGATCGACGTCGCCTTCTCGCGCGTCCGGACCGTGACCTCGAGCGCGGCAGCATCGGACGAGGAGATCAAGCTGCTGGCGCAATCCGATATCCGGTCGGCGCTGGCCAATCGCTCCCGTTACGAGCCGCTGCTGATCGCGGCATATGTGGAGGCAACGCCGCAAGGCAAGTCGCTGCTGCTCGAGGCCACGAAGATCACCGATCCCAAATTCAACGAGATCCTGCGGCGGTACTGAGCTTCAGCGCACCGATTTCGGGTTGACCGGCACGAAGTCCTGATCGCGACGCGGCTGATCGGATCGCCCCTGGTAGACGAACATGCCCTTCTTGGTCGTGACGATGTCGCCCCGCTGCAGGCTGTCGTCGCGGAGAAGGCGTTCGGTCGCGACGAGGTCCGGATCCTCGGGAATCGGCTTGTAGAGCTCGGGATGCTCCCGCCGCTCGCGCGAGGCGTCCTTGGCCCGGCGCCGCGCGTCCTCGATCCGCCGCCGCCATTCGTCGCGCGACACCTCCGGCTCGCTTGGCGGAAGATAGTCGCGGAGCGAAGGCTCGGGTTCGCTCTGAGCGAGACAAGAGGACGGATTGGCGAAACCGAGACCGAGCGCACCGGCAATGGTCACGATGGCTCCAGCCCGCGACCCCAGCCGCCATCCGCCATCCCTCAAATGGTCACGTCGAGCGGCTCGCACGCTGATAACTCCAAGGACACATCACGGAGCGACGATCGGCCGGAAACGCAGGTCGCAGCTTTCAGTCTATATCTTTGCCAATCGCAAGGAAGCGAATTCGCGGGCAAGATTCTCTCTTTGGCTTGAGGATTTGATCTGTGGTTCGCATCATTGCTTTGCTGATTTCGATCATCTGCTTCGGCTCGGCAAAAGCCGGCCAGATCGAATATCCGCAAGTCATCCATACTCAATACGAGGCAGTCGATCAGAAGACCGGCGGTCACTTCGTGCTGTGGTCCGAGCGGGAAAAGATCTTTTACGGGCTCGACCAGCAGCTCTTCCCTGGAGCTCGTTCGGTCAACATCACCCAGGTGACCCCGAGCGATCGGCTCGATCACGCTGACCTATGTCGAGATCCGGACGGCCGGCAGCAGCACCTCGGATTACCTTTATCTGGCCGGGAATGTCCGCTTTCGCGTCAACGGAATGACGCTCAGGTCCAGCAACTTTCCAGCGGCGGCGGGATGATACCCAGCGGGCCATGATCAAACACCTGCATCGCGAACCTCAGGGGCAACCCTCAAGAATCGAAAAACAATCCCATGCACAGTAGGCAACCCCAACAAAATCAATGACTTACGGCTTTCCAAATTTCAACCTGCTGCGTCGAGCAAGTCTTAACGGCCTAGTTCCGAGTCGGCCCACGGATGATCGGTGAACCTGAGTTCCACGTCGGACGATCGGCTACGGACGACGAGCGTTCTAAGACCTCGTTAGATCATTGTTGCTATCGTCCGGCAATCTGGAGCTGCCGCGCATGCTTGCAAGACCATTATTGCTGTTGGGTGCTGCCCTCGCGGCTTTCGCTGCCTCTGCCCTCGCGGCGCATGCCAGCCCGCTCTGCATCAAGGAGCGGACGCCGTTCGCTCTGTCGCACGACACGGTGAAATGGACGATGTCGATCGCGCCCGGCGCAGAGTGCATCCAGGGGCTGCGGTGGTCCTACATGCAGATTTTCAACGTCTCGGTCGTGAGCGGCCCGTCACGAGGACAATTGGCCGTGGTCGGCTCCGGCTTCCGCTATTCGTCCGAGAACCAGACGCGCAGCGTCGACAAGTTCACGCTGCTGATCTCGGGCAAGAACCGGCATGATGCAGGGACGTCGACCCTGGAGGTCGAGGTCAACCCGCAATAGCTGAAGCGAAGCGCCGATTGCGCGCTAGCGGCGGCTCGACCCGCTGCCGCGGGTTCTGTTCCCGTAATAGGGTCGGGCGCGTCCGCCGCCGGTCGTCACGGGCGGCTCGATCCGGCTCGGGATGTTGCGCGTCGCATTGGGTGGCGCAGGCTGCGACGGATTGACAATGGTCACGTTGCGGTTGGGCGTCGAAGGGTCGTTGACGCCCTGGGCCCAGGCGGCGGCGGGCACGAGCAACGCAAATGCGATCAGAACTGGTCGTTTCATGCGATATCTCCCGAGCATGAACGTCAGGGAGGCGATCACCGTTCCTTCACGGTTCGTTGGGTGAAGCTTAGCGGGGGACGGCAACCAGCTTGCCATTTCGCCATACGCCCTGCGCCGACTTTCCTGCGGGCAGGCTGCCTGAGAGGTTCCGAACGGCGGTGGGCCGCGAGGCCGTCTGATTGGTCTGCGCCTTCTTGGTCGGCGTCGTGATGATGCTGGAGCTCGTGGTGTTGGCCCGATCCTTGACCCCCTGCGCAACGGCAGGCGAAGTCAGGAAGGTCAAAACCGAGAGGACTGTCAGAGCGCCGCGCATGGTCGAACACCAGAGAAGAGAAGCTCCGCGGAATGTCACAGGTTTTCCCCTAAAAGCAAGCATCTTCGAAAGACACGAGCTGCCTCGCCGCCAGACCAGGAAAGCAGCTTCGGTCGCGAGGTCTCAAGCGGAAAAACCTAGCGAAATGGCCTTATCCGGGCTACTTGATCGGCCTTGATGACCGACTCCGGTGAAACTGCGGCCAACGCCCCCTCGACGCAACAGATCAAAGCCGGGTTTATCCGTCTCCTGTCGAGCCGAATTCGCGCCGTATCCGACGATCCCCAGCAGATGCGGGAGATCGTCTATGAGCTGGCGCGCGTCAAGCTCATGGAGCAATTCACGCACGCGGACGAACGGGAATCGCGCGAGCTTCAGCAAGTCCTCGAACGCGCCATCAAGGCGGTCGAACGTTCCTTCGCGCGTACCGCCGCGCCGGAGCCACCAAAGGCCGCCGCAGCAATCGCCGCTTCGCCGCCTCCGCCGGTCGAAAGTCCCACTCCCCCGCCCATTCCGTCGTCACCGGTTTCGGCTGCACAGCCGCCTGCAAAAGATGCGGGAGCATCGCGCCGTCCCGTGGCCCCGCCGCAATCGCTCGATCAGCCCAAACGGAGCGGTACCTTCACCTTTCTGGTTCGACTGGCCGTCATTCTCTCGCTGATTGCCAGCGCCGGCGCCGCAGTGACCTTTTGGCCGCGCGTGAAGACACAAATGGCCGCCCTGTCACAATTGGCGCAACCATCCGAGCGAGTGCCGACCAACCCCGAGCCACGGCCGGCCGCCACGGCGCCCCCGTTGGAGACCGGGACAGTTGAACGGTTGCCCCACAGCGCAAAGGAGCCGGCGCCAGCCGCGCAGCAACCCTCGATGCCGTTGCCGACGACCTTCGGCGTTTACGCACTGAACGAGGGGCAGCTTCAGGAGCTGAAGCCGGTCCCCGGAAAGATTCCGGACCGCCGCGTCGCAATCTCGGCAGCCATCAACACGCCGAGCGCAGCGACCCTGACAAGCGGAGATGTCAGATTCGTCGTGTTCAGACCCGACGGAAGCATAGATGCAAGCGTGACCGAAGTGCGCGTCGTCGCCAAGGTGTCGCGGTCAATGGGCGTTGATGCCTCCGGCAAGGCGGCCATGGTCAGCGCGGGCGATTCCTGGGTCATTCGCAGCATGTCCTACCCGTACAAGGTCGGGCCGGTCGAGGATCAGCCAAGGATGCTGCTGCTGCAGCCGGAGCAGGACGGCTTCACGCTGTCGCCCGGCCGCTACGTCGTTGTCGTCAAAGGCATGGGCTACGATTTCACCGTGGCCGGGACGATCACCGATCCGAACCAATGCGTCGAACGCATCAACGCAGCAAACGGCGCGTTCTATTCTCCCTGCCCGCCCCCGCGCTAGATCGACGGCCGACGGCTACTTGCTGGGCTTGCTGTCCTTGGACGCCTCCGCCGGAGCGTCGTCGACCTTGCCGTTGTTCGCGACGCATTTTTGGAGATATTCGCGCTTATCCTTGGCCGTTCCCTTGGCGCTCCCGGCCGCGGGGTTGCCGATCTGCCTGGGCGGAAAGGCCTTGGCCACCGCCGCGTCGCATGCACGCGCCACTTCGACGGTGATGGCGGACGCCGTCGCCGGCGCAGCCAGTGTCAACACGCATGCCAATCCAACCAATCTTCGCATCTTCCTGACCGGCACGTCGTTGCTCCTTCAAACATGAACGCTTGCCGAAACCATAGCAAAAAGGATCGAGGGGCCAAACGGCAAAGCGGCGCCGAATTGTCGCGTGGTCCGCCTATGCGCGGCAGGGCAATCGCATATGACTTTTGAGTGCGGGCTGAGCGCACGCCTCGTCCTTCGAGACGGCGCTTACGCGCCTTCTCAGGATGAGGCTAAGCGGCATTTGTGTGCTTGTTGAAATTGACGCAACGCACCCGGTCCTCATCCTGAGGACTCGCCAATTGCGGGCGTCCCGAAGCAGGCAGAGCGCGGACCAAGATCCCCAATATCAGCTGTTGAGCTGGGGCGGCTTGAAATCCGGAAAACGCGTCAGCATTGCGGTCTTGACGAACTTCAAGTGGGCAATGCTGCTCGCCAGTTCCTTGAGCCGGCGCTGGCCGTTGGAGATGTCGGCCGCGAAGAGATCCTGGTGATGATTGTCGAGCGCCTCCCGCTCGAGATACTCGTCGGTGCCGTTTCCGAAGGTGACGGATGCACGTGCAAGCGCGTCATCGACACGCCGGTTAAGCCCGGCCTGCTCCCTCTCCGCTTCCTGCAATGCCGTTTCGATCGCCGCCAGGACCGTACCGATCCGGGCACGGTCGGTCTCCGCATCGCGCTCGACGGAGCGGGCCTTGAAACCCTTGTCCTCGCGGCGGGAGCCGAGAAGACTGTGTGCACGCGCTCTCAGGAACAGCTGAAACATTTGGGCCATCCCAACATTCGAGATCTAAGCCGCTACCATCGGTCAGGCATAGTTAACAACGCCTAAATCCTGCGTCCGCCCCGACTGGCTTTGGACGATCCAGACTCGCCAGGCTTCTTCGTGCCTGGAATAGAGCTCGAGCCACCGAACGTCGTCAACCGCGGCCGCTCCCCTGCCTGCGCGGGTTTCGGCGACGATTTGCACCGTCTCCTTCGGTGCAAGATTCAGCGCCTCGAATTCCGCCATCTCTTCCAGCGAAAGACCGATCAGAACACGATGCCCCTGTGCAAGGCCGGCGACAAGCTAACCCAACCGCACATGGATATCTCGACTTCGCCGCGACCGCCATTCGGCTGGGGCTGTACGCGCGCAGTCCTGCGACTAGGACGGCCGCTGGGTTCGACCGGCTTCCATCGATGCGGGGTATAGGGTGCATAAAGACGATATCGTGCCGATCGCTTCCGCGAGCGCCACGCCCGCGCACCATAGCCGCAGTAGAAGCCCGCTGAGAAAATCGAAATCAAAACCAGGCAGCTAACATTTGAATGTTCCGACGTCTGCCGGAACGCTCCTCCCGCGCTCAGTTCATCTTTTCGCTCGACTTCAAGAGCGGTGCCGCCGAAAGTTCCGTCAGACGAAGATGAAGTTCGTGCAACGTGGTGCTTTAAGATTGGTCGGCACGCGAGGGCACAGAGCGCGTGGAAGATGCTCCAGTTCTTTTTAGCCGAACGCAACAGGCCGACACCATGAATCCTCGTTCATTTGGCGCTTCAACGTTGACCGCGCGGCCGAGAACGGCCGTCAGGGTGCGCGCACGGATTCGCCGACGAAACACCGTGGTTATACGGAGCGTCGCGCGGCGATTTCATCGCGGTAAGGTTGAGGAGTTAGCTTAATCCGCGTTGTTTGTTGCGAAGTCTCACCGATCGCATATCCATCCTCACACCGGGCTCCCCCAAGCCCGGCCCTACCCAAGCAAAGCCGTCGAGCGAACATGGGTCGCTTGGCGGCTTTGTCGTTGTGTCGACAAGAGGATCATTTCGGTTATGGCGCGCAAGCCCTGGTCGTTCAAAGAAGACCGCCGACTCATGGAGCTGGCCAAGTCTTCGGCTTCGTTGGAAGAGGCGGCGAAAGTTCTCGGACGCTCGCCTGATGCGATCAAGCGCATGGCATTGCGGCTTGGTCTTTCGCTGAAGCCGAAGACGGGAAAGAAGGGCTAGTCCTGGAACAGTTCGTCGCGGAGGGCAGCTATGTCCGCCATCGCGGCAACACTTCATCCCGAACCCTGTGCAGCTCTTCGCATAGTAGGACGGAACCAAAGAAACCCTTGGATGCTATACAGACTGCGCAGTGAGGTCTGGCAATGGTCCATTTTGCCATTTCCGCAATGTTGATTTGGCTGGCGATCAACATTGCTATCGTGGTGCTCCGGCTGCGGGCCACCCGCGAGCCCGCCGCGCCCCGCACCGAAAGATCCAGGACACCTATTCCAGAGGCCGTCTCGGCCGGCCCCCGGTGAACGCGGCCAAGCGTCCTGCCTTCAGTCCGCCCGGCCGTTCAGACCTAGTTGCGCGTCTTCTTCTGGGACCCCATCCCGGGGCTCGTTCCGTAGTTGGGTGTCCCCGTCCTCTTGAAAGCTCCACCCATGCTGCCCGAACCGGAATTCGTCGCCGTGCCGCTGCGGGTGGTGGGCTGACTGCCCGCTGGCTGGTCTTTGGTCCCCTGCGCAAAGGCCGCGGAGCCTCCGACGACCAACGACAGGAGAGGCACGGCGTCATTCGCCACCAGCAGGCGCACCAGCTGAGCGAGCTGACCGAGGTCGTTCTGCGCCGATCCGAATTTGCGGTCGATTTGCCGCGGCCAGCCTGGACGAGCTCGCCAAGCGCGATCTTGCCAGCTGCGCGCCGGCAGCGCTGCAAGCCATCCGGCTCCACGTCTACCAACGCTCGGCGATCAAGGACGTCCGTCTCGCCAACCCGGACGGATCGGTGATCTGTTCTGCCTATTCCGAGACGCTCGAGTTCGACAAGGGCTGGGCGGATCGTCGCGACATGCTGCCCTCGCACGACAGGAAGCTCTCGCTATTCCGTGTGGAGCAGTTCGGCGGCGACGCATTGGGCGTGCTCAGGGACGTCAATCGCAACTCCGCGCTGGTCGCCAGCGTCGGCGTCAACGCGGGCCTGTTCGATCTCATGCCCGCCGAGCTGCGCGCGCACAGCGAAGTGATCCTCGCCTTGAGCAATGGCGAGAAGCTCTGCGAATTCCGGCTCGATGCCGACAGGCCCCTGGTCGAACCAATGAGCTTCGACAGGCATTCCACGCGCCTCCCGCTGCACGCCACGATCCGGCTCGAGCACGCGGTGCTTTCGAGCTGGAACAGCGAGGCGTATTGGCCAGCACTCGCAGTCGCCCTGGCACTTGGTGCAATGTTCGGCATCCTGCTGGCACGCAGCCGCCGGATGGAAGGGCCGGTCGCCGATCTCGATCGCGGCCTCGCAGCCGGCGAATTCAAGCCATACTATCAACCCATCTTCGACCTCGGGACGGGCCGGATCACGGGCTGCGAGGTTCTGGCGCGCTGGGTTCGTCGGGACGGCTCGGTGGTGCCGCCGATGAACTTCATTCCGCTGGCCGAATCCAGCGGGCGCATCCAGGTGATGACCTGGCAGATCCTGAAATCGGCGCTCGCCGACCTTGAGGGCGTGCTGAAGGCGGACAAGACCTTCAAGATGTCCGTGAATGTCGTGCCCAAGCACCTGCTGAGTGCCGGCTTCGTCGAGACGCTGCGTCGCACGGTTCTGGCGGCTCGTGTGTCGGCACGCCAGATCGTGGTCGAGGTCACCGAACGCGACGAGCTCGACGATCTCGCGCACGCCGCGGCCGTCGTTGCCGAGCTGCGTGACCGCGGCTTCCGCGTCGCGATCGACGACGTCGGCGTTGGCCATAGCGGGTTATCACGGCTGAAGGGGCTCGGCGCCAACACGATCAAGATCGACAAGTTCTTCGTCGACACCATCACCGTCGATGCATCGACCACGACGATCGTCGAAATGTTGGTCGCGCTCGCCAAGGACTTCCGGATGACGGTCGTTGCCGAAGGCATCGAGACGGAGGAGCAGCGGCGCGCCCTGATCGCGTCCGGCGTCGAAGAAGGACAGGGCTATCTCGCCGCCGCACCGCTGCCGTTTGCGAAATTCAGCGAGCTGGTCGATTCACGCCGCCACTCCGCATCCGCAGCGCTGGCCGGCGACGTGCTGGTGGCCTGACCGCCTTCGCTGGACGGCTTTCCGGCCGGCGATGGCGCCTGGTTCCTGGCAGTCCGATCCCGCGGAAGAACGGCGAGGCGTTTTTAACGATGTTCTCGTCTTTCGAAGCGGAATGGCCCTCAAACGGCTACGGTGGGCCATGCGTCGAAATCACCTCATCGCAGCCGCGGGAATCTGCCTCGCCCTCATCGCCTATGCCACCTTGGCAAGGCTGGCGGGAAGGCCCGCGCTAATGGGACATAGCGAGGCCTACTGGATCGTCGTCATCGAGCGATTCAGCGCCTACGGCCTGTTGGGCTTCCTGCTGGCCTTCCTGTTGCCCGGCCGACTCGCTCTGGCCTGCTCGCTGGTCGTGGCCGTCGCAATGGGGCTCGAAGTTCTGCAAGCGCTGACCCCCGATCGTGATCCGGGCTTCCTGGACGTGCTGCAAAAGGCGGCGGGAGGAACATTCGGCGTCATCCTCGCCCAGACGATCCTCGCCTTCTTGCCTCGGCCGCCAGCCTGAGACTCACGGCGCTGACAACTTCTTCAGCGCCTCCGGCGACCTCCCCCTACTTCATCATCTGCCCGCGCAATTCGCCGACCGGGTTTGCGGCCGTATGGCTCTATGGCCTGTTACGGTTGAAACCCCGGCCCCCGGCTTGAAAGCCGGAGGCTGGACTATGCCTGATCCGAAAAGACAGCGGAGATCGACGGGCGCCGCGCGGCGGCGAGCCCGGCCATATAAGGCGCAGCGCTCAGGCTGCCCCGCGCTCGCGGAACCCAGTCGGTGTCAGGAGTTCGGCCATTTGCCTGTGCGTGCTCTGGAGCGCGGCGATGGCGCCATCGAGATCGACATCCGCATCACGGACGGACGCAAAGAACCTGGCCGTCAGCGGCTGATCGAGCTTGACGCGCGTTGCGCCGTCGCGGCTCTTGCGGCGATCGAGCGACGAATGAACCGCCCTCTCCCTGGCTTCCAATGCGCTGCATCCGCAGAGCGCACCGAGTTCGTCGTATGTCATCCAGATCTGAGGCATGTCTCGTCCGTCCTTTATTGCAGCCTCATCATAACGTTCCGCACCTGAATGCACCGTTGCCGCGACGCGGTCGCAGCGCGCTTCGCTGCGGTAGCGTCAACGCAAGACTAAGATGCGGGAGGCCTGGAAGGCGCAGGAAACTGGCGCGGCCGCGAACGGCTGTCGAGGCCCTTGGGCAATTTGTCATTGAGCTTCACGACGGCGCATCGAGCCTCCGTCGCCGGCGCTTCTTCCTGGCTGTAGATCAGCGTCACCTCGAACATTACGTCGGGCGCTTGACTCGCGGTTCCGGAGCAGGTCGCCATCGCACCGCTGCACACGCCCGAGAGGCTGACTTCGACCTCGTCCAGCCCGAACACGGTCGGCGGCCCCTCCGCATAGCGCCGCGTGGTCAGGACGGCGGTGAAGCGCTGGTCGTCGTCGAACTGATAGGAGCCGCCATAGGTGAAGAAGCTGTCGCTGCCCGAAATCCGTCCGTCCGCAAGATGCACGATACCTGTGCCCTGGCCGCGCGAGGTCCTGAACCAGGCCGCGTATTTGCCGTCTCGCATCATGGAAACACCCGTCGTGATATTCAATGGTATTTGCAACCAACTCTGGGGCGCGACAATGACCGACGCGGCGAGCATGCCGCCACGGTTAGCGCCCTGCAAAGCCAACCCTTCAAATTGCCACCGCAGCACACGGCGGCGCCGTCAAAACAATTCTATGCCGTCATCCGCGGTCTCGACCGCCTCGACCCGGCGCGTGGCCGCGATCGATGCCAGTCCGAGCGCTTGCAGAAATTCGCGATGAACGTCCCGCTCACGCTCCATCGTGTAGCGCGCGAAGAGATCGTCGAGGATCGCCTGATCCTGCAGTTCCGGCTGTAGCCGCTGCGCGCCCGCGCTCGCAGTCTCGAGCCGCGTGGCGACCGCAGGCAAGGCTGCGGAGCTTTCGCCGAGGCTGGTCATCTGACCCTGGGCCGAATTCATCAGCCGCTCGAATTCCGCGCCTTCGTCCACGAGCCGGCTCATCAGCTTGCCGAGCCGTTCATTGCCCGCCTCGACCTCGCGCAGCGCCTGCAGGATTTGCGGCTCGAGCTTGGCAAGCTGCGTGGGGTCACCCTGCACGCGCAGCTCCCTCAGCTCATTGGCCGAGCCCTCGATAGCGTCGAGCACGGGCCGCAGGCGCCCGGCGCCCGCGGAGACCTGGTCCGCGGTCGCCTTGAGCTCGTTGGCGATGACGACGAAGGCGCTGCCGCGGCTGCCGAGATGGCTCGCCTTGAGGCCGGCATTCATTCCGATCAGCGTGATGTCGACGGTCGCCTCGGCAAGCCCGGCAATCGCCTGGCGAAATTTCGCCAGCGTGTCCTCGACGATCGCGAGAGCCTCGTCGACCGAGCGGCCCGCGCTCTCGCAGGTCGCGATCAGGGTCGATGCGTGCGCCAGCGTCTGCTTGATCCGCGTCAGGAACGACGACGAGCCGCCATCCTCGCCGCCGAACAGCGTGCGGCCGTGGCCGACGACGCTGCCCGCATCGTGCAGGATGGCCGTTAGCGCGCCGACGATCTGGCCGACGTCGCCGCCGAACTCGCGCTGGGCATCCCTGAGCTGGGCCGCCTGCAACCGGCAGATCGCACGCACGCCGTCGTCGCTCGTCGCAGGCGCGGGAACGAGGCTGGGCGCAGATTCCGACGCAAGGCCGAGACCGTGGGACACGTGCTCGAGACGCTGACGCGTGCTGTCGCCCGCCTGCAGCGAGATGATGGCGCTGCCGACCGCGTCGGCGATCTTCCTGGTGCTGGAACTGGCACGGTCGGCCAGATGGCTGCTGTTGCTGCGCTGGTCGCGTAATCTTGAATAGGCCGCGCCAAGTTCGGCGCTCTCCGACACCAGTTGGGCCCGGTACCGGCTCTCGAATTCCTTCTGCCGGCCGGACGCGGTGGCAACCGCCTCGGACAGGCGCTGCTGGTCCCGCGCGCAGCCTTCGATCGAGCGCTGCACGGCCCTGCCGAGATCATAAGCTTCCTGGGTGAAGGCGAGAAAGCCCTCGCGGTCGCCGTCGAGCGAGGCCGCCTCGATCCGCGCGCTCCGCGCGATGATGGTGATCATCCCGATATGCTTGAACAGCGGCTTGAGCAGCGAGGACGCCTCTGCCGTGCTCTTTCCGATCGTCTCCAGCAGCGCGCTCTCCGCCGGCAACGCCTGCGCCAGCTCGCTCAGCCGCGCGGCGATCTCTTGCAGCGCCGTTGCTGCGCCCTCGATCTCGGCGCCGGAGAGCTCACCGGAAAGCGTCGCGAGGCCCTGGTTCAGCTCCTTGAAGATGAGATGGCCGCGTCCGAGTTCGTGGCCGACGCGCGCGAAGACGTCCTCGATGCGCGAGGAGACGTCCTCGATCGCGGCGGTCGCCTCGGTGAGCGTGTTGGCCGAAACGGGCGACATGGCCATCAGCCTGCCACCGCGGCGTGCCCGGCCTGATACCAGAGCATGATCTCTCGCGGAATGTGATGCAGCGAAACCACCTTTTCGACACCGCCATGGGCGATGGCTTCCTTGGGCATGCCGAACACCACACAGCTCTCTTCGTCCTGCGCCCGCGTCGATGCGCCGAGCTTGCGCATTTCCAGCATCCCGCGCGCGCCGTCGTCGCCCATGCCCGTCATGATGACGCCGAGCGCGTTGGCGCCGGCATGCTGGGCCGCGGAGCGGAACAACACGTCGACGGAGGGGCGATGCCGCGACACCGGCGGGCCGTCCTTGATCGCGATCTGGTAGCGCAGACCGATGCGCTGGAGCAGCATGTGGCGGGCGCCGGGCGCGATATAGGCGCAGCCCGGCAGCACCGGCTCGCCGTCCTCGGCTTCCTTGACCCTGATCTGGCAGACGCCGTCGAGACGCCTGGCAAAGGCCGCGGTGAAGCCTGCCGGCATGTGCTGGACGATGACGATCGGCGGACAATGCGCCGGCAACATCTCGAGGACGTCGTTGAGCGCTTCGGTCCCGCCGGTCGACGCACCGATGCAAACGATGCGCTCCGTGGTCGGCCGGACCTTGCCCTGCACCGGCGGCGGGATGATGGCATCGGCCGTCAGCTTCTTCTCGATGGCCCGACGTTCCGCACGCGGCCGCACCCGCGCGCGCGCAGCCGACTTCACTGCCTCGCGCAGCCGCGCCGAGCATTCGAGCAGCGCCTGACGTGTGTCGATCTTCGGCTTGGGCACGATGTCGACCGCGCCGGCCTCGAACGCCTCGAACATCACGTTCGAGCCCTCCTCGGTCAGCGAGGAGCAGATTATCACCGGGATCGGCCGCTGCGCCATGATCTTGCGCAGGAACGTCATGCCGTCCATGCGCGGCATTTCGAGGTCGAGGATCATGACGTCGGGAATCTCGTCCTGCAGACGGCGCGCTGCCACGAACGGATCCGAGGCCGTTCCCATCACCTCGATATCTGGGTCTTCGGACAGGATCGTCAGAAGGATTTGGCGCACCGACGCCGAATCGTCCACGATCAGCACGCGAACTTTCTGCTTCGGCATTTTAGGCGGCGCTCCGGCTAGACCTGGAAAATGGTTGGCTGAACTTGCTTCAGACCCGGTACTGCACTGTGGATCATCGATTCCGAATGCCCGACCAGCAGGTAACCGCCGGGCCGCAAATGGCCGCACAATTGCTCGACCACCTTGCGCTGCGTCTCCCGTTCGAAATAAATCAAGACATTGCGGCAGAAAATGATGTCGACGTCGCGGTCGACCGGGTAGGACTTGTCCATGAGGTTCATCCTCATGAAATGTGTCGCGCGCCGCAACTCGGGTACGACCCGCACCTCTCCGCGCGACTTGTCCCGCGACGACAGGAAATATCGATTCACGAAATTCTCGGGCACGGGGCCCAAAACATCGCGGGTGTAGATCGCGGTCTTGGCGAGGCGCAGCACCGCAGTCGAGATGTCGGTCCCGAGAATGCGGTACTGGAAGCGCGAGCCGTTCCGCGTCATGTCGTCAAGCACCATCGCGGTGGTGTAGGCCTCCATGCCGGTGGAGCTCGCCGAGCTCCAGATCTTCAGGTTCGCGTTCTTCCGTCCATGTGATTTCAGCAGGCCGGGAATCGCGACGTCGCGCATGAAGGCGAAGTGCTGCGGCTCGCGGAAAAAATCGGTCTTGTTGGTCGTCACCACATCGATGAGATGGGTGAGTTCGTTGTCGAAATGATCCGCCTCGAACAGGTTATCGACATACTCGTTGAGATCGGAGAAATTCAGCGCGCGCACGCGCTTGTGCAGCCGCCCCTCCAGCATCAGCCGCTTGCCCTGCGGCAGCTTGATGCCGACTTGCCCCTCGATCAATTCGGCGATGGTCCGGAAGTGACGGTCCGACAGATGCACGGCCGAATCCTGCAGCGCGGGCATCATGACTGCACGCTCCGTTCGAAAAGGGCCGTCCGCACTGAAGGTCGGGCCATCCTGGCCATGCTGAAAATCCTGCAATCACACACGCAACCTGAAGCGGACCGGCCCCTCGACGGGGCCGATCCGTCGAACCCGTTTAGCGCTGGAAATCAGCGTCGCGGTCGTCCTCGCCGTCGTTCATGTCGAAGGCGAAGCCGCCGCCACCGGCAACCTTCACGGCACGGGCAGGCTTGGCCGCCGGCTTCTTGGCCGGCCGCTCGACGGCCGCCATGGTCGCCGCCTTGGCCCGCAACTGGTTCACCGCCCGGTCGATCGGGGCGGCCTGTCCCTTTCCGCCCTGCTCGATGCGGAAATAGGCGATGGTGGACTGGAGCTGCTCGGCCTGCGAGGCGAGCTCCTCCGAGGTCGAGGACACCTGCTCGGAGGCGCTGGCGTTCTGCTGGCCGACCTTGTCGAGCTGCTGGATCGCCTGGTTGATCTGGGCCGAGCCGACGTCCTGCTCGCGGCAGGCCGCGGTGATCTCCTCGACCAGCTCGGCGGTCCTCTTGATGTCAGGGACGAGCTTGGAGAGCATCGCGCCAGCCTCCTGCGCCACCTTGACGGTGTCGATCGAGAGCGTGCCGATCTCGGCCGCGGCGGCCTGGCTGCGCTCGGCGAGCTTGCGCACTTCGGAGGCGACCACCGCAAAGCCCTTGCCGTGCTCGCCGGCGCGGGCGGCCTCGACCGCGGCGTTGAGCGCGAGCAGATCGGTCTGGCGCGCGATCTCCTGCACGATCGTGATCTTCTCGGCGATGGTCTGCATCGCGTTGACGGCGCGACCCACGGCTGCGCCGGAGGCTTCCGCATCCTTCGCCGACTGCGCGGCGATCTTCTCGGTCTGATTGGCGTTGTCGGCATTCTGCTTCACGTTAGAAGCCATCTCCTCCATCGAGGAAGAGGCCTCCTCGGCCGACGAAGCCTGTTCGGTCGCACCCTGCGAAAGCTGCTCGGCGCTCGCCGAGAGTTCCTGGCTGCCGGCGGAGACGTTCTGCGCCGCGGTCAGGGCTTCCGACACGATCTGGCGAAGCTTCTCCACCATGCGTTCGAGCGCGAGACCGAGCGTGTCCTTGTCCGACAGCGGCTTGGCTTCGACCATAAGGTTGCCATGTGCAATCTCGTTGGCGACAGCAGCCGTAGCGTTCAGATTTGCAGTCATCGCGTTGAGAGATTTCACGAGATCGCCGACCTCGTCATTGCTCGACACGTCAATGTTCTGGCTGAGGTCACCGACGGCCACTGCGTTGGCGAGACCAACCGCACGGGCAAGTCCACGGCTGATATTGAGCGCAATCCAGGTCGCAGAGGCGACCGCGATCAAAAGCGCGATGCAAATCATGCTGATCAACAACATCTTCGCAAAGGCAGCGTTCTTGGCGCCCTCCTCCGCGACCTCGGCCATCTGCTTCTCGTTCCGCTGAACGTATTGCTCGATGGCCTCGAGAGCCTCGTTGAAGGCCTTGCGGCCTTCACCGCCGGCGACGGCCGCCGCCTTCATGTTGCCGGCCTCGAGAGCCAGACGTGTAACGTTGTCCACGACCTTCGTCAGGCGATCCAGTTGAGCGCTAATGGCGCTGGCTATGCTTGGAAGATTTGCTTGGGCCACGGCCGCTTTGAGACCCGCCAGCCGCTGCGTGGTCTCCTTCACGTCAGCGTCGGCTTCTTGCGTGGTCGTCGCCGAATAGGTCAAAACGATCGAACGCGCGAGCCGCGCGATCTCACTGCGGGCCGTCAGCAATGCAGTGGCTGTACGCTGGCTCTCGGAACCGTTGCCGCCCGACTCCGCGGGGGCGGCATCCAAAATCACATCGATATCCTTGACCGCAGCCTGCCCTTCGGACTTCCACAGCTGCGCAGCCCTGTTGTTGGAGTTCAGCAAAGCAAACTTGCCGGCTTGATCCTCCGATTCGTTCATGCGCTTGATCGGACCGGCCGCCTGATCAAGCATGCGCCGGCCGTTCTCGCTCGCTTTGCCGTAGAGCTCGCTATTGAGCTTGAGCATCTTCTCGCGACGCGACAGCATCGCGTTGTAATTGGCTTGGGTGTCCTTGTCCGTGACCGCCTGGATCATCCGGCTTTCGGCGCGTTGTTGCGCTTGGATAGCACTCATGACGTCGGCGGCCAGCTTGGTGCGATAGGCCTGACCGACGATGCGCTCCTGCTGCTCAGCCAGCGTGGAGAGGCTGTTGTAGGCGACCCCTCCGGTAATCATCGAGAGAACAATGACTGCGCCGAACGCGCTGGCAAGCTTGGCTTTTACGGTGAATCTCATTTTCAGTCTCGTTGGTTCGAATTGGAGTGCTTGGGCTTGACCACGCATTACTCAGACAAACTCAGGCGGCGCGGGGCGCACCGCGCTCTTCCGGAATCTCGTCGTTCGCCATCAGCTTGGCGAGATCGAAGATCACGACGAACTTATCGCCCTTGCGGCCGATGCCGGCGGCATAGTCCGATTGCCATCTGCCACCGACCTCGGGGATCGGCTCAATGGCCTGCTCGTCGATGTCGGTGACCTCGAAGACGCAGTCGGCGACGAAGCCGACGCCAACCAGGCGGTCTTTCATCGGCACGTCGAGGATGATGATGCGGGTGGCTTCCGTGGCGGCCACGCTCGGCAGGCCGAGCTTCTTCCTGAGATCGACGATCGGATAACCGCTGCCGCGCACGTCGATCATGCCGAGCAGGAAGTCCGGTGCGTGTGGAAGCCGGGAGATCGGCCGCATGTCGAGAATTTCGCGGACGTTTCTAATGCTGATTCCGAACGTCTCGCCGGCAAGCCCGAGCGTCAGATATTGCGAAGTTGCGGCCATGATGCAGTCCGGATTCCGATGATTTGGAAATGAGTGCGGTCCGGCACGAGGCCGGACCGGTTGATCAGCGCTGGAACTCGGCGTCGCGATCGTCTTCGCCGTCATTCATGTCGAAGGCGAAGCCGCCGCCACCGGCGACCTTCATCGCACGAGCCGGCTTGCGGGCAGGCGCCGGCTTCTTGGTGCCGCGATCGGCGGCCGCCATGTGCGCAGCCTTGGCCCGGAGTTGACCGACGGCGCGGTCGATCGGCTCGGCCGCCGCCTTCTCCTTGCGCGCATCCTCGATCCGGAAGAACGAGATGGTGGACTGCAGCTGCTCAGCCTGCGAGGCGAGTTCCTCCGACGTCGAGGACACCTGTTCGGACGCGCTGGCGTTCTGCTGTCCGACCTTGTCGAGCTGCTGGATCGCCTGGTTGATCTGGGCCGAGCCGACGTCCTGCTCGCGGCAGGCCGCAGTGATCTCCTGCACCAGCTCCGCCGTCTTCTTGATGTCCGGCACGAGCTTGGACAGCATGTCGCCGGCTTCCTGAGCGACCTTCACCGTTTCCGTCGACAGCGTGCCGATGTCGGCGGCCGCGGCCTGGCTTCGTTCGGCGAGCTTGCGCACTTCGGAGGCGACTACTGCGAAACCCTTGCCATGCTCGCCGGCACGGGCGGCCTCGACCGCCGCGTTGAGGGCCAGCAGGTCGGTCTGACGGGCGATCTCCTGGACGATGGTGATCTTCTCGGCAATGGTTTGCATTGCCTGGACGGCGCGACCGACGGCGACGCCGCTGGCTTCGGCGTCCTGGGCCGATCGCGCGGCGATCTTCTCGGTTTGGTTGGCGTTGTCCGCGTTCTGCTTCACGTTTGAAGCCATCTCCTCCATCGAGGACGAGGCTTCCTCGGCGGACGAGGCCTGCTCGGTCGCGCCTTGCGAAAGCTGCTCGGCGCTGGCCGAGAGTTCCTGGCTGCCGGCGGAAACGTTGCTCGCCGCGGTGAGAGCCTCCTCAACGACCTGGCGAACTTTCCCCACCATCGTGTTCAGCGATTTGACGAGATCGCCGATCTCGTCATTGCTGGAGATCTTGATTGTTTGGGTAAGATCACCGGCCGCCACGGCGCCGGCGAGGCCGACCGCACGGCCGAGCCCGCGGGAGATGCTGAGGGAGATCCAGATCGCAGCGATCAGGCCGATGACGAGCGATGCGACCACCGCCGAGACCAGCATGACGTGGGCGCGATTGCCGTCCTCATGCGCCAAGGCGGCCCGGTCAGCCATGTTCTTTTTGACGTTGTTGACATAGACGTTGGCGGCGTCCATCGCCTCGCGGACCGCTTTGCGAACCTCGATTGCAGACTGCTCGACGGCTTTCGGCCTGTTCGTCCGGGCGATCTTGAGCGCGTCATCCTGAACGGCATTCATCCGGGCGTAGGCGGCCCCGAAATTCTCGATCAGCTTCTTGCCTTCCGGGGAGGCTGCTGCGTGAATCTCCTCTTTCAGCTTGAGAAGCGCCTCACGCTGCTTTGCGATCTCGGCGACGAAGCCATCCGCTTCGCTATCGGGCGCCAGAAGCAGATTCTTCTCGGACCGAACCTGGATCAGGATTCCCTTCTCGATCTCCGCCGCATGCTCCATTCGGCCGGCGCGGGACACCAGATTGTCGGCGGTGTCGATCATCTCGCTGAGCTTCACATAGGCGAGGCCGCCCGCCGCCATCGAGAGCAGCAGGACCACGCCGAACGCGACGGCTAGCTTTGCCTTGACCGTAAATCTCATCTTCAGCCCCTAAAGACCAGGTCCCGCCCGAGACCCTCGTTTCAATTCAGGATGCGTTCCATGTTGGGAACGATGACGAACTCTTCACGCCACTTCGCGATGAAGCGAATGAACTCCGGCTTCCAGTGCATGCCGACGCGCGGCGTCTGCTGCACGTCAGTCTGCGAGATCTCGGTGACCTCGTAGACCTTGTCGGCGGTGACGCCGACCAGGACCGGCTCGCCGTCGAGATCGAGCTCGATCACGACGATGCGCGTCTCGGCCGTGTCATCGAGCTGCGGCATGCCGAAGCGGATGCGCAGGTCGGCGAGCGGAATGACGTTGCCGCGCACGTTGATCACGCTGGGAACGAAGGCCCGCGCGCCCGCCACCTTCGTCACGGGAACAGGATCAATGATCTCGCGCACCAGACCTGCATCGAGAGCAAATTTCTCCTCGCCGAGGCCGATCATCACGACCTGCATCGGATCGGCTTGCCGTTCGCCAGCCAAACCATCGTTCATCACGCAGCCTCGCTGATATGCTGCTTCTCGACCTTCGACTGCGCCAACGCGACGAGCTGCGCGACGTCGAGGATCAATGCCGCCGTGCCATCACCCAGGATGGTCGCGCCGGAGAACATCGTGACGTCCGAATGCAGCTTGGAGAGCGACTTGATCACGGTCTGGTGGTTGCCGATGATCTGATCGGCGACGAGACCGACGTGGGTGTCGCCGGTCGAGATGATGATCGTCTTCTGGTGCCGGTCGGGCGTGCCCGATGCGCTCATGATCTCGCGCAGCCGGAGGAATGGCACGAGATTGCCGCGCACGTTGAGGAAATTGCGGCCACGGGAACACTCGTCCTCGGCGGTCAGCTCGATGCATTCCTCGACTGCGGACAGCGGAATGATGTAGCGGCCTTCGCCGACGCGGATCAAAAGACCTTCGATGATCGCCAGCGTCAGCGGCAGGCGCAGCGTCACTGTGGTGCCTTGGCCGGACTTCGTCGAGAGGTCGATCGAGCCACGCATGTTCTCGATGGTGCGCTTGACCACGTCCATGCCGACGCCGCGGCCTGACAGCGCCGAGATGGTCTGCGCGGTCGAGAAGCCGGGATGGAACAGGAACTGATGGATCTCATGATCGGTCAGCACGGCGCCCGCCGCGATCAGCCCCTGCTCTTCCGCTTTCGCACGAATGCGGGCGGTGTTGAGGCCGCCGCCATTGTCCTTCACCGTGACGAGCACCTGCGCGCCGGAATGGACGGCGGCGAGCTCGATCCGGCCCTGCTCGATCTTGCCGTTGGCCGAACGGGTCGCGGTATCCTCGATGCCGTGATCGATGGCGTTGCGGATCAGATGCACCAGCGGATCGGCCAGGCACTCGATCATGGTCTTGTCGAGCTCGGTATCCTCGCCGGTGGTGACGAATTCGACCGGCTTCGACAGATCACGCGACAGATCGTGGATCAGGCGGCGGAAGCGCCCGAACAGCGAGCCGATCGGCACCATGCGCGCGCCCATCGTGGTGTCACGCAGAGAGGAGGCAAGGCGCTCGATTTCCTCGGCGATCATCTTGATCGAGAGATCGGAGCCGGAGGATGCGAGCTGGGTCAGACGCGCTTGCGCGATGACGAGCTCGCCGACGCGGTCCATCAGCTCGTCGAGGCGCTCTGCCTGGACGCGGACGGTGGCGATGCCGCGATCGTCGCGCTTGGCCTCGAGCTTCGGTTCAGGCTTTGGTTCGGATTTCGGCTCAGCCCTTGTGACGGGCTGCTCGGCGACGCGCGCGACGGCGGCCGCGACCAGCGGCGCGGGCATGTCGGCCACCGGGGCCAGTTCCTCGTCGAGCAACTGGAACAGCGGTGCGGGCGCGGGCGCTTCGACTTGCTCCAGCGGCGAGAGCGTCAGCTTCATCTCGTCCGACACGAACATGAAGACGTCGTCGATCGCATCCTTGTCGCAAGCGGCGTGCAGCTTGACGTCCCATTTCAGATAGCAGTCTTCCGGCTCCATCTCGTCGAGGAACGGGATGCCGTCTGTGACAGGCACGACGAAGCAGGGCCCGAGCTTGCAGAGATCTTCCAGCAGGTCGAGCGGGTTCGAGCCGTTGCGCAGGATATGGGATTCGAATTCCAAATAAAGGTGCCAGCCGGCCTGCTTGCTCTCAGCCGGGGCGAGCGGCGGCGCCACCACGATCTCGGCGACGAGTGCTGCGGCCTGGTCGGGGAACACGAATCGCTTGAGGTCGTCGAGGATGGCCTCGCCGATGATGTCGTCGGTCGACTGGGGATCTTCAATCAACGCGCGGATGTAGTCCTTGGCGGCGAGCGCGACCGAGATCAGCTCGTGCGTCGGCTTGATCTCGCCCTTGCGGACGCGGTCGAAGGCAGTCTCGAATTCGTGGGTGAAGGAGGCGACCTTGTCGAAGCCGAACATGGCGCCCGACCCCTTGATCGTATGCAGGGCGCGGAAGGCGGAATCGACCAGTTCGCGGTCGTCGGGACGCTGGCCGAGGTCGAGCAAGGCCCCTTCAAGAACTTCGAAGAGCTCGCTGGCTTCCTGACGAAAGATCTCGGTCGGGTCCATCGCGCTCATGCGCGCACCAATTTGCCGACCACGGCAAGCAGTTGCTCAGGCTTGAACGGTTTGGTGATCCAGCCGGTCGCGCCGGCGCTCTTGGCTTCCTGCTTCACCGTGTCATTGGATTCGGTCGTCAGGAACACGATGGGCATGCCGACCGCGCTCGGTAGCTTGCGCAGTGCCCGGATCAGTTCCAGCCCGTTCATGACGGGCATGTTGAGATCGGTGATGACGAGGTCGAGTTTACCGGCCTGGGCCTTGGCGAGCCCTTGCGCCCCGTCACCGGCCTCGATCACATTGTGACCGGCCGGCTCGAGCACGACCTTGATCATCTGCCGGATGCTAGGCGAATCGTCGACAGTCAGAATCGTGGCCATTAGACGCCATCTTTCTTTTGCGGGAAATGCTGATCGATCATCGCCTCGCTGGTGAAGCCGGCTCGGCGCAGGGTGTTGCGAAGAGACTGTGAGAAAGAGGTCAGCACCACCGGGCGGCCCTGGGCCTGCCCCGTCTTGGCCGTCGACAGCAGAAGCTGGATCGAGGTCACGTCGGCCTTGTCGACGCTCGAACAGTCGATCTCGAGCCGCTCCTGGCGGCCGAACGCCTCGCGAATGAGCTCATAGACATTGCGAATGGCCGCGATGCTGCAATCGGCGGGCAGCCGCAACGACCACTTCGGCTCCGTGGGATTGAGCGCCATCGCTGACCCGCCTTTGCTAAAATTCCACTACCCGTTTGACGCGAATCGGGTGAGCAAACCCCTAACGCGGGCATCCGTACAACTACGGGTCACATTCTTGCGGAATTCGCGCGGCCGCGTGCAAGCGTGCACAGCCTGCTAACGGCTTTCATGCGCGGAGCGCATATCCGCGGTGCGTCCGGCCCCGTCAGGCGCATTTGCTTCGCGTTAAATTTGCTCGGGTTATGGCTTGGGTTCGTGTCTTTGCCAGCGAAGAGAGCCCCGGCCGCCGATGCTGACCCAAGCGCTTCTGGTTGACGACAGCCGGTCCGTCCTCAACTACCTGAAACGTCATATCGAGGCAGAAGGCCTGGTCGAGGCCACCGCCTTCCTCGATCCCGTGGAAGCGCTGGCTTGCGCGCGGGAGCGCGTGTTCGACCTCGTGCTGGTCGATTATGAAATGCCGCATATGGACGGCATCAGCTTCATCCGTGTTTTCCGGTCCCTGCCGGGCTGCGCGGACATTCCAATCGCGATGGTCACCTCACAGCAGACGGATGACGTCAAGATGGAAGCGCTGCAGGCCGGTGCAACCGATTTCCTGCCCAAGCAGCCGCAGAGCCTCGAGATGACGGTGCGCCTGCGGAATTTGATTCAACTCGGTGCAGCCGTGCGCAAGCTCAACGATCGTGCGGCGCATTTGGCCAGTGAAGTCGCAGCTGCGACGCGAAAGCTCGGCGAACGCGAGGAGGAGATCATCCTGCGGCTCGCGCTCGCGGTGGAATACCGTGACAACGACACCGGCGAGCACACGCTGCGGGTTGCCAGGTATAGCCGCGTCATCGCCGAGCAGCTCGGCCTGCCAGCCCGGCTTTGCCGCGACATTTATCTGGCCGCGCCCCTGCATGACGTCGGCAAGGTCGCCATTCCCGACAACATTCTGCTCAAGCCCGGCAGGCTGACCGACGACGAGATGGCGGTGATCCGCACCCATGCAACGATCGGCGAACGGATCCTGGCGGACTCCGGTTGCGAGCTGATCCAGCTCGGTGCGCAAATTGCTGCAGGCCATCACGAACGCTGGGACGGTGCGGGCTATCCAAACGGTCTGAAGGCGGACGAGATTCCGGTCGCCGCGCGCGTGGTCGCGGTCGCCGACGTCTTCGACGCGCTGACGACGCGACGACCATATAAAGAGCCGATGCCGATCGAGGTGGCTCGCAGCTATCTGGTCGAGAACAAGGGCAGGCAGTTCGATCCGGCCTGCGTCGAGGCCTTCTTGTCGCGCTGGGACGAGGTGGTCGGGATCGCCGCCGGCGAGCGGGCGACGCCATTTCAAAGGGCCGAGGCTCCGCTCGCTCCGATCCGGGAGTCTCTGGTCGAGGGCCGCTCGCCCGAGGCTGTCACGGCCAGCTGATTTCGTCGTCCGGCCAACAGCTTGGCACCCTCCTCTGTCGGCGATGGGCGGTTTGAACCACTTCCTGCTAGAGTACACCAATACTCAAAGAGTGATTCTGGTCACACTTGCCTGGGCGCCCCGATGCTAAAAATCGCACCGGGACGGGGACCAGCAAAGTATCGGTCGAATTGAATGAGAATACCAATGAGAAGCCTGATCGGCGCTGTTGTCGGCGCGTTCTGTACTGCGGCCCCTGCCTTGGCAGAGACGCCCGCCGCCATCGTCGAGGATGTGCAAGGCAAGGTCGATGGCGTCGAGTTCATGGATTATGTTGCTGCGGGCAAGATCATCAAGCTCGGGCCCAAGGCCAGCATTACGCTCAGCTATCTCAAATCCTGCCTGCGCGAGACCATCAGCGAGGGCGTCGTGCTGGTCGGCGCCGAGCAGAGCACGGTGCAGCTCGGCGACGTGCAACGCGCCAAGGTGCCCTGTGACGCCAAGGCGGCGCAGCTTTCCGAACGCGAGGCGAACCAGAGTGCGGCGACCACGTTCCGGACCATGCGGTCCGACGCCAAGGCCGCTCCGTCCAAGCTGCCGACGATCTACGGCGTCGCGCCCCTAATCCAGGCCAAGAGCGGCAGCACGCTGGTGATCGAGCGCACGGACGGCAAGGAACCCACGATCAGCGTGCCGCTCAAGAACGACATCATGATCCGCGGCAAGTTCTATGACTTTGCCAAGGCCGGGAAGTCGCTGACCCCTGGCGGCAGCTATCTCGCAAGCCTCGGAACCAAGCGTTACACCTTCCAGGTCGACGCCAGCGCCACCGCCTCGCCGACCCCGATCATCGGCCGCCTGCTGCGGCTCGAATAGCGGTCTGCGACGGAGCGATGCGGCGGATTGGGGGACGGGACATCGTTGCGGCGATCCTGATTGCGCTCCTCACCGGCGCGATCTTCACGTCGCCGCCGCTGCAGACCCTGCAAGGCCTTTCGCTCGACATCCTCACGGCGATGCGCTGGAAGTTTCTCGGCGACAGCCGCGATCCCGCGACATCGCCGGTCGTCGTCGTGGCGATCGACAGTGAAACCTACGACACACCACCATTCAAGGGATCACCGACGCAGACCTGGACGCGCGAGATCGGCCGGGTGCTCGGCAGCATCACCGAAGGCGGCGCCAAGGTGATCGGCTTCGACGTCATCTTTCCGAGCTCGATCGAGCAATCGGAGATCCCCTTCGGCGACGCCGCGCTCGGCAGCCGCATGAAAGGCTTCGACCGGGACTATCTGATCGCGCTGCGGCAAATCTCCGACAGCGGCAAATTGGTGCTCGGCGAAATCCTGAGCAACGACCATCCGGAAGTGCCCTATCGCGCCCAGCAAGTGGCCGTGCGCAACACCGTGCGGGCGCTCAATGTCCACACCGACCCCGACGACGTCATCCGACGAATGCCCCTGAGCTTTGCCATCGAGAGGCGGCCGGTGCCCGCGATGGCGGTCGAGCTCGCTGCACGCGCGACCGCCGCAAAGCCCGAGATTGCGCCCTCCGGCGCGACCGAATTGTCCGGCTATGCGATCCCGAGTGCCGTTCCGAATACAATGACGCTCAACTTCCGAGGGCTGGGACGCGACATCCCGACCTTCTCCTTCGTCGATCTGCGCGCCTGCATCGAAAAGGGTGATCGCGACTTTTTTCGCCGCGCTTTCAACGGCAAGGTCGTGCTGCTTGGTACGGCCCTGAATTTCGAGGATCGCAAGCTCACCTCGATGCGCCTGTCCGGCGGCTATGATGGAGCGCAGGCCGCACGATGCGCACTGCCGGCACCGGCAAGCACGCCGCAGAAAGCCCGCAGCGACGTCGCCGGCGTGTTCGTCCACGCCACTGCAGTCCGAAACCTGATGGAGCATGACGCCGTAACCGAACTCGGCTTTCCGATGCGAGCCGTTCTCACGATCGCGTTCGCGGCGATCATCGCCTGCGCGGCCTGCCTGCTCGCGCCGAGCGGCGCGCTGATGGCCTGGTTCGGCCTCACCCTCGCCTACACGGCCATAGCCGTCAGTGCGTTCGTCCATGCCTTGGCGTTGCCGTTGACGGAGCCGGCACTCGCCAGCCTTGCTGCGCTTGCGATCATGATCGGCTATCGCTTCGTGCTGGCCGATCGCGACGAGCGCTTCCTGCGCAAGAGCTTTGCCCTTTACCTCGCGCCCGAGGTGATCGAGACCATGGTCGCCTCCGGCAAGATGCCGGTGCTCGGCGGCGAGATGCGCAACGTCACCATGTTTTTCTCCGACCTCAGCGGTTTCTCATCCATTGCCGAAACCATGACACCGGGCGAGCTGGTGACGCTGATGAACGAATATCTGTCCGCCATGACCGACATCATCGAAGCTCATGGCGGCTATGTCGACAAATATATCGGCGATTCCATCGTTGCGATGTTCGGCGCGCCGGCCGACGATCCCGCACACGCCTGCAACGCGGTTCGCGCCGCGCTGGAGTGCCACGAGAAGCTCGCGGAGCTCAATGCGGACAATCCCGCATTCGTCGGCCACGGCCTGTCGCACCGCATCGGGCTGAACAGCGGCGAGGCCGTGGTCGGCAACATCGGTTCGCGCCGCCGCTTCAACTATACCGTGATGAGCGACACCGTGAACGTCGCCTCGCGGCTCGAAGGCGCCAACAAATATTACGGCACCGCGATCATGGCCTCGGAGACGACCATGACGCAGAGCGGCGACGCCTTTGCCTGGCGCGAGCTGGATGCGATCAGGGTTCTCGGGCGCGGTGAAGCCATCAAGGTGTTCGAGCCGCGGGCCGAGAAGAGCGCGGAGAGTGCCGAACAGGCGAAGGTGACCGCAGCCTATGCGGAAGGGCTCGCCTGCTGGCGCGCGCGTGATTTCGCGAAGGCGGCCGATGCGTTCGGGCAGGTGGCAAAGGCCGATCCGGCGTCAGCGCTGTTCGCCAGGCGCGCTACAGCATTCACCGCGAATCCACCGCCACCGGATTGGACCCCGGTCAATACGCTGGAAGGGAAGTAGCGACGTCAGCGCCAGAGGCGGCGCGCACCTAAAACGGCAGCCCCACGTAATTCTCCGCGAGCAGCCGCTGCGCCGTCTCGGACGAGAGCAGATAGTCCAGCTCGGTCTGCTGAAGCCGGTCTTCGTAGTCGAGCCGGTCGGGGAAGCGGTGCAGGAGCATCGTCATCCACCAGGAAAAACGCTGCGCCTTCCAGATCCGCGCCAGTGCCTTGGCGGAATAGCCAGCGAGGCCGGAATCGTCACCGCGCTGATAATGCGCGAGCATCGCGTGGTAGAGATAGTAGATGTCGGACGCGGCGCTGTTGAGCCCGCGCGCGCCGGTCGGCGGCACGATGTGAGCCGCATCGCCGGCGAGGAACAGCCGGCCATAGCTCATCGGCTCGGCAACGAAGCTGCGCAGCGGCGCGATGCTCTTTTCGATTGAGGGCCCCGTGATCAGACGGCCGGCGACCTCGTCCGGCAGGCGGCGCTTCAGCTCGGCCCAGAACGCGTCGTCGCTCCAATCCTCGACCTTGTCGGTCAGCGGCACCTGAACGTAGTAGCGGCTGAGCACCTGCGAGCGCAGCGAGCAGAGCGCAAAGCCGCGCTCGTGCTTCACATAAATCAGCTCCGGCGACACCGGCTTGGTGCGCGACAGCACCCCCAGCCAGCCGAACGGATAGACCTTCTCATATTCGCGCAGCACGTCCTTCGGGATCGACTTGCGACTGACGCCGTGAAAACCGTCGGCGCCGACGATGTAGTCGCAATCGACGCGGACAATCTCTCCGTTCGATCGATAGGTCACGTAGGGACGGTCCGAGGTCAGATCATGCGGCGTCACGTCCTGCGCATCGTGCACGACCTTGCCGCCGAGGCGGTCCCGTGCCTCGTAGAGATCACGCGTCAGCTCGGTCTGGCCGTAGACCAGCACCGAACTGCCGCCGGAATGCTTGTGCAGATCGATCTTGGACAGCACGCCGTCATGGGCGATCTCGAAACCGGTGTGGATCTCGCCCTCGCGGTCCATCCGCTCGCCGCACTGCGCTTCGCGCATCAACTCGGCAAAGCCGTGCTCGAGCACGCCGGCGCGGATCCGGGCGAGCACATGGTCGCGGCTGTATTTCTCCAGCACGACCGTGTCGATGCCCTTGAGGTGCAACAGCTGGGACAACAGCAGCCCCGACGGCCCGCCGCCGATGATACAGACCTGAACCTTCATTTATGCGTCCTCCCGTCGGCACTTTTTTGCAGATTTGGCGCCACGGACCGATGGAGGGTTTCGCCATTGTCTTGTACTATTCGAACATGAGAGGCGCAGCCCCGGCGATCCGTATCTACAATTTGTTCGGCGAGTCCGGCGACTTGCCCGACGTCGTGCATTGCGAGACCATCGCGTCGCGCTCGGTGCTGCACGACTGGACCCTCGCCGTGCACCGTCATGCTAGGCTGCACCAGGTGCTGCTGATCGAGCGCGGCGGCGGCGAGGCGACGCTCGACGGGCGGGTGGTGCCGTTGAAGCCGATGCAGATCGTCAATGTGCCTGTCGGCCACGTGCACGGCTTCCGCTTCGTGCCCGATACGCAAGGCTGGGTGCTGACCATCGCCGCGGAGATTCTGGACGAGGCGCTGCTCTCCGCCGAGGGCCTGCGCGGCGCGCTGGCCCGCTCGGCCGTGGTGCGCGGTACGCCGCAGATCCGCACCACCATGAAGCAGATCTTCGCCGAACATGCCGCGCGCGATTTCGGCCGCGCGCATGTGCTGCGGGCGTTGTCGTCGGCCATGATCGGGCTGGTGGCGCGCGCGCTCACGAGCGAGAGCGGCGGCAACGGCACCGTCGAATCCAGCCTGTTCCGCCGCTTCGAGGCGCTGCTGGAGCAGCATCATTTGGAACGCTGGAGCGTCGCGGACTATGCCGAGGCGCTGGCGGTGACCCCGACGCATCTCAACCGGATCACACGGGCGGCGACCGGTGATACCGCCTCGCATCTGATCCTCAACCGGCTGATCCGCGAGGCGCGACGCAACCTCGTCTACACCAATCTGCCGGTCTCGACGATCGCCTACGCGCTCGGCTTCGAGGACCCCGCCTATTTCAGCCGGGTCTACGCCGCAGCCACGGGGGTCTCACCGCGCGCCTTTCGCGCGCAGCTCCATGGCGACGAGACGTGAAGCCTCACACGTCGAAGAACACCGTCTCCTCCGGCCCCTGCAGATTGATCGTGAAGGAATACACGACCTTGCCGCCGCGCTCGCTGCGCTTGGCGACCAGCGTCTGGCGCCGGACCGGCTGTTCGATCAAATTGAGCACGGGGTCGGCGGCGTTGGCGGCCCCTTCATCCGAGAAATAGAGCCGCGTGTTGAGGCCGATGTTGATGCCGCGCGCGACGATCCAGACATTGATATGGGGCGCGCATGTCCGGCCCGCTCTGTCGGTGATGGCACCGGGCTTGATGGTCTCGAAGGTGACGAGCCCGCTCTCGAAGTCTGAGCCGGCGCGGCCCCAGCCGCGAAACTCCTGCTCCAGCGCGCCGGCCGAGCGATCGGCCGGATGGTTGTAGCGGCCGGCCGCATTGGCCTGCCAGATCTCCAGCAGCACGTCGCGCAACGGCGTCCCGGTACCGTCGAGTATCTTGCCCTCCAGCGTGATGCGCTCGCCTTCGGTGCTCGGCGTTGTCAGGACATTCGAGAAATTCTTCTCGAAGATGTCGAAGCCGGCCATTGCCGGGATCAGACCGATATGAACATAGGGCCCGGCGGTCTGCGAAGCGGTTTCCTTGAGATAGTTGAGCGGTTGCGGCATTTGCTCAGTTCCCCGCGGTGCGATTTTCAAAATAAGTGGAGCGCTGGCCGCGCAGCACGATGTCGAAGCGGTAAGCCAGCGAGTCGAACGGCGCCGACGCGTTGAGGTCGAGCGGCGCCACGAGGCGGTCGAGTGCATCCTTGTCCGGGATGGTCGTCAGGATCGGACAGATCGGGATCAGGGGATCGCCCTCGAAATACATCTGCGTGATCAGCCGCTGTGCAAAGCCCGAACCGAACACCGAGAAGTGGATATGGGCGGGACGCCAGCTGTTGACATAGTTGCGCCAGGGATAGGGCCCCGGCTTCACGGTACGGAAATAATAATAGCCGGTGTCGTCGGTCAGCGCGCGGCCGCAGCCGCCGAAATTCGGGTCGATCGGCGCCAGGTAGGTGTCCTTCTTGTGCCGGTAGCGGCCGCCGGCATTGGCCTGCCAGAACTCGACCAACGTGTTCGGCACGCCGCGACCGGTTTCGTCCAGCACGCGGCCGTGCACGATGATGCGCTCGCCGACGGGATCGCCGTCCTTGGCGTAGTTGCGGATCAGATCATTGTCGAGCGGGCCGAGATCGTTGTGGCCGAACACCGGTCCCGTGATTTCGGAGACCGACCCCTCCAGCGACAGCAGCGACTGGCGCGGCGAGCGCAGCACCGAGGATTTGTAGCCCGGCGCATGCGCCGGCGGATGAATCGAACGATCCCGCTGGAAGAAGCCGCCGTCGCCGAGCGGCGGCGCAAGGGGCTCGGGGCGGTTGAGGCGGGGATCCCGCAAGGCTGGCGCCTGGGCATTCATCGTGTTTCTCCCTGGGGCGCCCGGGTCCGGACGCGCGGCTTATCGGGAGATAATGGGCCCGTCTATTCCACAGATAAATAGATCGGTAATAATGTATTTCATGAAAGAAATCGATCATTTGGCCCTCGACGGCCACGCTCTCGAACTGTTCCTCGCCGTGCTGGAAGAAGGCTCGGTCACGGCGGCCGCCACCCGGCTCGGCCTGACGCAGTCCGCCGTCAGCCATGCCCTGAACAAGCTGCGGCGGATCGCGGGCGATCCGCTGTTCGCCAAATCAGGCCGCGGCATCGTCGCAACCGCGCATGCGCAAGCATTGGCCGCAAAGGCGCGCGCGCTGATCGACGAGATGCGAAGCTTTGCCGGCGGCGTCAGCTTCGAGCCGCCAAACGCGCAGCTTTCGCTGACGATCGCGGCCAATGACTTCCAGCGCGACCTGCTGCTGCCCCGGTTCTTCGATCATGTCGCCGGCCAGGTGAAGAGCCTGAACCTGCGCGTGATCCCCTCGCAGTCGCCCTCGCCCGCCATGCTGCGCGAGAACCGCTGCGATCTTCTGATCACGCCACTGCCGCCGTCCGGCATCGACATCGTGCAGAAGCGCCTGCTGAGGGATCATTACGTCTGTTACTTCGATGCCAAGGCGCGTACCGCGCCGGCCAGCCGCAGCGCCTATCTCGCCGCGCGCCACATCACCGTCGTCTATACTGACAACGAGCGGCTCGACTTCGACCGCCGGCTGGCGGCCAACGGTCTTCACCGCGACATCGCGATCTCGGTGCCGAGCTTTTCCGGCGTGCCGTCCTTTCTGCGCGGCTCGCAAATGCTGGCGAGCATGCCGAGCCTGCTTGCGGACGGGGTCATGCGCGGCTTCGCGCAGACCCGGATTCCACTGGCGTCACGCACGCGAACGCTGGCCGAGCTGCCGATGTTTATGGTCTGGCACCAGCGCTATCAGAAGGATCCGGCTCATCGTTGGGTGAGGAGCCAGCTGGAATTTGTTGCAGCGACAGCCGCGGGCGGCTGAGCCTCCGCCTCTGGGAAGCCTGCCCCTCGCCAAACCCACTGGTTGCGCAAGCTGAGCCGCGCTAAAATCCTCCCATGACAGTCACCGATATTGCGAGCCGGACCTACAATCACAGCTGGCGGCTGGATCCCATCATCCGCAGCCTGCTTGATACCGATTTCTACAAACTATTGATGTTGCAAATGATTCGGGAAACCTACCCGAACCAGCAGGTGACCTTCTCGGTCATCAACCGCTCGCGCCATGTGCGGCTCGCCGAGATCATCGACGAGGGCGAGCTACGCGCCCAGCTCGACCACGCCCGCACCATCCGCTTCACCAAAAAGGAGCTGATCTGGCTGGCGGGTAACACCTTCTACGGCAAGACCCACATGTTCTCGGCGGACTTCATCCGCTGGCTGGCCGAATTCCGCCTGCCCGAATACGAGCTGCGCAAGGTCGAAGGCCAGTACGAGCTGCATTTCCACGGGCCGTGGACCCACACCACGATGTGGGAGATTCCGGCGCTCGCGATCCTCAACGAGTTGCGCTCGCGCGCGGCGATAAAGGGCCGCGGGCGCTTCGAGCTCGACGTGCTCTATGCCCGCGCCAAGGCCAAGCTGTGGACCAAGGTGGAGCGGCTGCGCAAGCTGGAAAGTCTGCGCCTGTCCGACTTCGGCACCCGCCGCCGTCACGGCTTCCTCTGGCAGCGCTGGTGCGTGGAGGCGGTGAAGGAGGGCCTGGGTCCGTCCTTCATCGGCACCTCGAACGTGCTGCTCGCGATGGACAATGATCTCGAAGCCATCGGCACCAATGCGCACGAGCTGCCGATGGTCGCGGCCGCGCTCGCCAGGGACGACGAGGAATTGCGTTGGGCGCCCTACCGCGTCCTCGACCAGTGGCGCCAGACCTATGGCGGCAATCTGCTGATCGCGCTGCCCGACGCCTTCGGCACCAAGGCCTTCCTGCGCGATGCCCCGGAATGGGTCGCGGACTGGACCGGCTTCCGCCCCGACAGCGCGCCGCCGATCCAGGCCGGCGAGGAGATCATCGCCTGGTGGGAGAAGAACGGCCGTAATCCGAGGGACAAGCTGCTCGTCTTTTCGGATGCCATGGATGTCGGCTCGATCGAGGAGACCTATCACCACTTCGCCGGCCGGGTGCGGCTCTCGTTCGGCTGGGGCACCAACCTCACCAACGACTTCGTCGGCTGCACGCCGGATGGCTCGTTCAATCTCGATCCGATCTCGCTGGTCTGCAAGGTGTCGTCGGTGGACGGCCATCCGGCCGTCAAGCTTTCCGACAATCCGGAGAAGGCGACCGGCATGCCCTCGGAGATCGAGCGTTACCTGCGCGTGTTCGGCGACGCCGGCCGCGTCCGCAAGCCGGTGCTGGTCTAGCACGAGCCCCAACTCTATCAATCAAGTGAACCGCGCGGGACGAATGCGAGGCACTGGCTCGTCAATGTTTCGCAGGTTCCGGTTAGCCGGCATTTGCAACGATCTGCGCGCATGCGCTTCACGGCGTCTTCACCCTGCGATGCGGTCCCCCACCTCTTTCAGGCCGAGTTAAGCAACCATCCCCTCTACTTCGCGTTGCAGGCGCGGCGCTCCGTTGGGGTCGTTGCGCGAATTTGGGGAATGCAGGTGTTTCGCAGAACAGCGACGTCGATGAAGGGAAGCAGCTTCCTTCACGTCATCAAGCTCGTCTCGCCGTTCGTGACGGTCGTCGTGCTCCAGGCGACGATCGCGGGATTCAGCCTCGAGGTGATGTCGTCGGTTCGCGCCTATGTCGCGGGCGAAGCGATGTGGTCGCGCTCGCAGAAGAACGCCGTCTATTTCCTCAATCTCTATCTGCATTCGGGCGACGCCAGCCAGTTCACGCAATATCAGGCCTCGCTTGCCGTTCCCATCGGCGACGAGTTCGCGCGCTGGGCGCTCGAGCGCGATCCGGTCGACGTCGAGACAGCCCGCATCGGCTTCCTGCAAGGCGGCAACCATCCCGATGACGTCCCGGGATTGATCTGGCTGTTTCGCTACTTCAATGGCGTCAGCTTCCTTCAGGATGCGATCCGCGAGTGGGCTGCCACCGATCCCATGCTGCTCGAGCTCAGCGTCTTCGGTGAGGTCATACGGTCCGAGCTGGAGAATGGTGCTGTTCAAGACGCAAACCGGCTGCAGTTCCTGTCGTCGCGGCTCTCCGAGCTCAACACCCAATTCACGGTCCATGCCAACCGGTTCTCCACCGTGCTTGGCGAAGGCTCCCGCGCCATCAAGCTGACGCTGACCGGCATCAACATCGTCACCGCCGCGACGCTGATCCTGCTCCTGATCTGGCACACCAGGCGATTGGTGCTGCAGCGGCAAGCCTTCGAAGATGCCCTGGATGCCGAGAAGGAACGCCTGGTGTGGCAGGCATCGCACGACTGGCTGACCGGCCTGTCCAACCGCCGCGCCTTCGAGGCGCGCCTGCAAAGCGAACTGGACGTTGCCGCGGCGGGTTCGCTGGGCCTGATTCTGCTCGACCTCGACCAGTTCAAGAACGTCAACGACAGCTGCGGGCACCTCGCCGGCGACCGCCTGCTCTGCCAGGTCTCGCACCTCCTGCTACAGGACCGGCATCCGCGCGACCTGGTGGCCCGGCTCGGCGGCGACGAATTCGGCCTGATCCTCCCGCAGTGCTCGCCTGCGAACGCGCTCGACATCGCCGAACGGCTGCGGCGATCGCTGGAGCTGTTCAACTTCGCCTGGGACGATCGCTGTTTTGCAGTGACCGCCAGCATCGGCGTCACCTGCATCGCCGACACCAACACCACGCTCGAAGGCACGATGCGGCGCGCGGATGCCGCCTGCTATCGCGCCAAGGAGAAAGGGCGCAACCGCGTCCAGGTCGACGGCGGAAGAGCTGATGTCGTCGTCGTCGCAGCCCGGCCGCGCGAGATCGCGCGCGCCTGACGCTCTCCGCCGTCACCGCGGCGGCACGATCCCGAGACCCACCAGATGCGCGTCGAGGAATTGTTCAACCTGCTGACGCAGCATCTGGGGCGGCACGGCCACCATGCGCTCCTCCAGACCGAGCGAGATGATTCCATGCACGGCTGAAAACAGGGTGCGCGACAACAGCGCGATCTTGACGTCATCGGCATCCGGTAGCAGCCGGACCAGGGGTGGATGCATCAGCGCGAAAGCATCCATCACCATCTGCAGGATGTCGTCGGGATAAGGACGGTCGTCCTCCATCCGGTGTTCGAACAGCGAGCGCAGCAGATTGGCGTGCTCCGCGAAGAACTCGAGATAGGTCTCGGCAAGCCCGTAGAGCTGGCGCACAGGCTCATCGGCCGGAACCCCGCGAAGCCGGGCCGTCAGGGCCTGAACAGTCTCCCGATTGACGGTCAGGATCACCCCGTCGAAGTCGCCGAACTCGTTATAGACGCTGCCGACGGAACAGCCGGCCGCCTCCGCGACATCCCGAACCTTCAACGATCTCAATCCTTTAGACGCAATAATACCCCGCGCGATCTCCAAGATCTGGAGCCGCCTCCGATTTTTTTTCTGATCTCGCAGCGATTCTTCTTGAACATTGTTCATTTTCAAGCTACTCATGTGAACAATGTTCAATTTAACCCGGAGACCTGCAAAATGCAAACCCTCGCTGTTGATATCGCCGCCACCTTCGTCGATGACGCCATCGTTCTCGTGACCGGCCCTGTCCGGGCCCTGCTGCGGTTCGCCATGAGGCCGATCGATCGCATCGCAAATGCCTGCGACATTGCCGGCGTGCTTGCCGAACGCCGCGCGACCTTCCGGACGTGGCGGGCCAGCCGCGACCGCGCACGTCTCGAAGGCCGCAAGCTCAGCGTTCTTGGCCGCTTGTCGCCCTTTCGCCACCTCGCCCATCTCACCTGAAGCGCGCGCAGCCGGCACGTTCCGGTCGATTCGAATGCAAGATCGGGTTGCAAGGAAGGACTTACCATGCCCCGACATCGGCATCCGATTTCGTCACCTTCGGCGATGCGGTTCAACTTTTCCTCATCGCCCCACGCGATACCCCAACAGACGCCACCTTTCCGCCGCCCGAACTGCAGTCGCGACCAGATATTTGCGAACCTACCGAGGCCACTTGGATACCAACAAGATCGGAGGGACCGAGGGGACAGAGCAGGCGCCGACCATCGTCACCCTGCAATCGTCCGATCCCCATCCTTCCGGTCGTGACGTTTCACCCACTCTGCAAGCACTTCAGGCTGCCTTTCCAAAACAGGACTGATCATGATCAGGGAATTGATGTCGTCACGCCGCTTTGCGCCGCTGTTCTGGGCGCAATTCTTCTCGGCGCTCAATGACAACGTGCTCAAGAACGCGCTCGTCATCATTCTGCTTTACAGCGCTGCAACCGGCCACGGCGACGCGCTGGTGACGGTGGCAGGCGCGGTCTTCATCTTCCCCTATTTTATCCTGTCGGGGCTCGGCGGCCAACTCGCCGACAAATACGTCAAATCCGTCGTCGCAAGGCGACTCAAATTCGCCGAGATCTTCGCCGCGGCTTTTGCGGCCGCCGGGTTCTTCCTGCACTCGGTGCCGTTGCTGTTCGCAGCGCTCGCGCTGTTCGGCGTCATCGCCGCGCTGTTCGGGCCCGTGAAATACTCCATGCTTCCGGATCAGCTCGAGCTCGGCGAGCTCGCGACCGGCAACGCGCTGGTGGAAGGCGCGACCTTCATGGCGATCCTGCTCGGCACCGTCGCCGGCGGCCAGTTCGTCGCGGGATCCGCGCATATGGGCTGGGTCGCATCGACCGTGGTCGTGCTGGCCCTGCTGTCCTGGGCGTTCGCTTCCCGCATTCCGCAGACGACACCGTCCGCGCCCGACCTGCCCGTCGATGCCAATCCCTGGACCTCGACGGTGAGCCTTCTCAAGACCCTGCACGCCGACCACCGGCTGTGGGACGGCACCGTGATCGTCTCCTGGTTCTGGCTGGTCGGCGCGATCGTGCTGTCGCTGCTGCCGGCGCTGGTCAAGGATGTCATCGGCGGCACCGAAGGCGTGGTGACGCTGTGCCTTGCGATCTTCGCGATCGGCATCGCCATCGGCTCGCTGTTCGCGGCCAGCCTCAGCCACGTTCGCCCGAACCTCGCGCTGGTGCCGATCGGTGCCATCATCATGGGGTTCGCCGGCCTCGATCTCGCCTGGGCCATCGGCGTCACCGCCAAGGGCCAGGACATCGCCGCGGCCGACTTCGCGACCTCGTTCGCGGGCCTGCGCATGCTGGTCGACTTCGTCGCCTTCGCGTTCGGCGGCGGCCTGTTCGTCGTTCCCTCCTTCGCCGCGGTCCAGGCCTGGTCGGCGCCATCCGAGCGCGCCCGCATCATCGCCGCCGGCAACGTGCTGCAGGCGGCCATCATGGTTGTCGGCTCGCTGTTCGTCGCGCTGCTGCAGGCGGCCGGCCTTCATATCGGCTGGATCTTCTTCGGCCTCGGCGTCGCCAGCTTCGGCGCGGTGTGGTTCGTGCTGACCAAGTGGGGCAAGGAAGGCGTCCGCGACTTCGGCGGATTATTGTTCCGCGCATTGTTCCGGACCGAGGTTCGCGGGCTGGAAAACCTGCCGCCTCCGGGCACGCGGATGCTGATCGCGCCCAACCATGTCAGCCTGATCGACGGCCCGCTGCTGCACGCCGTGCTGCCGATCGACGCGAGCTTCGCAGTCGACACCGGCATCGCCAAAGCCTGGTGGGCGAAGCTTTTCCTGCGCGTCGTCAAGCACTACACCATGGACCCGACCAAGCCGCTGGCCGCGCGCGACCTGATCAAGCTGGTCGCCGCCGGCGAGCCGGTTGTGATCTTCCCGGAGGGACGCATCACCGTCTCGGGCTCGCTGATGAAGGTCTATGACGGCACCGCGATGATCGCGGACAAGGCCGATGCCGTGGTGGTGCCGGTCCGCATCGAGGGCGCGCAGCGCTCGCATCTCAGCTATCTCAACGCCAGCCAGGTCAAGCGCTCGTGGTTTCCGCGCGTGACGGTCACCATCCTTCCGCCGGTCAAGCTTCCTGTCGACGAGGCGCTGAAGGGCAAGGCGCGCCGCAATGCCGCCGGGGCCGCACTTCAGGACGTGATGATCGACGCGCTCGTCAAGAACGCCATGCTCGATCACTCGCTGTTCGAGGCGCTCGGGCACGCCTATCGCGATCGCGACACCGGCAAGGTCATCATCGAGGACGCGCTCGGCACCAAGCTGACCTATCGCAAGCTGATCCTCGGCGCGCGGGTCCTGAGTCGGAAGCTGGAGACCGGCACCACCGTCGGCGAGAATATCGGCGTGCTGCTGCCGAATTCCGCGGGCGTCGCCGTGGTCTTCATGGCGCTGCAGAACATCGGCCGGGTCCCGGCGATGCTCAACTTCTCGGCCGGCCCCGTCAACGTGCTCGCCGCCATGAAGGCTGCGCAGGTCAAGACCGTGCTGACCTCGAAGGCCTTCATCGAGAAGGGCAAGCTCGACAAGCTGATCGCTGCGATCTCCGGAGAAGCCCGGGTCGTCTATCTCGAGGACGTCCGTGCCTCGATCGGCACCGCCGACAAGATCAAGGGCCTGCTCGCCGGCACGACGCCGCGCGTCGTCCGCCAGGCCAGCGATCCGGCCGTGGTCCTGTTCACGTCGGGTTCGGAAGGAACGCCCAAGGGCGTGGTGCTGTCCCACCGCAACATCCTCGCCAACGCGGCGCAGGCTTTGGCGCGGGTCGATGCCAACGCCAATGACAAGGTGTTCAACGTGCTGCCGGTGTTCCACTCGTTCGGGCTCACGGGCGGCATGATGATGCCGATGCTCGCGGGCATTCCGATCTACATGTATCCCTCGCCGCTGCACTACCGGATCGTGCCCGAGCTGATCTACCAGACCGGCGCGACGATCCTGTTCGGCACCGACACGTTCCTCACCGGCTATGCGCGCTCGGCGCATGCCTACGACTTCCGCACCCTGCGCCTCGTGATCGCCGGCGCCGAGGCGGTCAAGGACCGCACGCGGCAGGTCTTCATGGAACGCTACGGCATTCGCATCCTCGAAGGCTATGGCGTCACCGAGACCGCGCCGGTGCTGGCGATGAACACGCCGATGGCTAATCGTCCCGGCACCGTCGGCCGCCTGTCGCCGCTGATGGAAAGCCGCCTCGATGCGGTCCCCGGCATCGAGGAGGGTGGACGGCTCTCGGTACGCGGACCAAACGTGATGCTCGGCTACCTCAGGGCGGAAAATCCCGGCGTGCTCGAAGTGCTCCCGGAGGGCTGGCACGACACCGGCGACATCGTGGCGATCGACCCCGCCGGCTTCATCACCATCAAGGGCCGCGCCAAGCGCTTTGCCAAGATCGCGGGCGAAATGGTGTCACTGTCGGCGGTCGAAGCCATCGCGACCACACTGTGGCCGCAAGCCGCATCGGTCGCGGTGTCGATCCCCGATCCGCGCAAGGGCGAGCGCATCGTGCTGCTGACGACGGAGAAGAACGCCGAGCGCAGCGCAATGCAGGGCCAGGCCAAGACGATCGGCGCCTCCGAGCTGACCGTTCCCGCGGCGATCATGGTGGTCGACAAAGTGCCGCTGCTCGGCACCGGCAAGACCGACTACGTCACGGCAACGACGATGGCCCGCGAGCAGGCGTCAGGGCCCGAGCGCGAGGTGGCGTAAACGAGATGCACGAGGCGCCTCAATCAGGCGACGCGCGATGCCCGGGAGTGGTTCTGCTTCACGGCATCGCGCGGACCTCGGCGTCCCTGACCAGGCTGGAGCGGGCGCTCCGGGCGACGGAATTAACGGGTCACGCCGCGGTCCTTCGCTCCTGCGCATAGCGCACGAGCGCAGCGAAGCGATAGATGCCATGCACGAACTTGCCGTAGGGCATGGTGACGAACAGCGCGAACACCGCGCCGAGATGCAGCGCCAGCAGCGGCCCCATCGCGGCGGTCTCGCGCAAGACCAGAAGCGCCATGCCGGTGAGGCCGGTCAGGAACAGCATGGCGATGAAGCCGACATCCATGCCGTAGCGGTTCTCGTCGAGCAGCGCCGGATCACGTTTCATCTTAGCCAAGAACAGGCCGACCGGACCGATGATCAGACCGATTCCGCCGAGTGTGCCCAGCACCACCGGCAGGTCCCACCACGGATACGGCGCCTCGCGCGCAAGCAGATAGTGATACAGCGTCGCCACCGAGGTCGCGGCAAAGCACAGCAGGAATCCGTAGAAGGTCAGGTGGTGATAGAATTTGCGCCGGTCGGTCGGCTTGTCGTCCTCGTTGTAGCAGCCGACGCCGCCGCCATGGAGATAGCGGAGCTCGCCCGCATCGCGGATGGCCTGGAAGATCGAGCCGCCATCGGCGCGTCCATCGATGGGCGGACCGATGTCGCGCCAGAGGGCGCGCACGCTCATGACCAGCGCGAGGACGGCATAAAGGAAAGCGGCACTGAACAACGCCGCCATCGCGTTGTGCGGCATCAGCTTGTAGAAGGCGCCGGGCCCGGTGTGAACGCCGAACAGCACGCCGCGGTCATTGAGTGCGGCAAAGCCGAGGATGAAGGCGGCCATGCTGAGCGCGGCGACGATGCTGATGACGAGGCCATTGCGGGCGAAGGCGCCGGACAGCGCACCCGGCCAGGCATAGGCGGCATAGGACTCGGAACGCGCGATCGCGAGCGTCTTGGGGACATTGACGTTGAACTCATGTGGCGGCGAGAACTGGCAGTCGACATAGCAGGCGCCGCAGCCATGGCAGAGATTGGCGAGATAGTTGAGGTCGCCGTCCGAGAAGGCGCGGCGCATCTCCATCGCCGGAAATACCGCGCACAGCCCCTCGCAGTAACGGCAGGAATTGCAGACCGTCATCAGACGATCGGCTTCGTCCAAAATCTTAGTTCCGTGCATGTTTCGCCGCTTCCCGTCCTGCGATCCGCCCGAACACGCTGCCGATGGTCATGCCCATGCCGGCGGCATAACCCTTGCCGAGCACGTTGCCGGCCATGATCTCGCCGGCCGCGAACATGTTGGCCGACGGCTTGCCTTCAGCCATCTGCATCCGGGCCTCTTTGTTAACGCGCGTGCCGAGATAGGTGAAGGTGATGCCGGGCCGCACCGGATAAGCGAGATAAGGCGGCGTCTCGATTTTGCGCGCCCAGTGCGTTTTTGGCGGCGTGATGCCCTCGGTGACGCAGTCGTCCAGGATGGTGTGGTCGAAAGTCCCGGGCCGCACCGCCGCGTTGAATTCGGTGAGGGTCTTCTCCAACGCGGCCGGATCGAGCTCGAGCTTGCCGGCAAGTTCCCCGATCGTCTGCCCGGCAATCGGCGGGAACAGCGTCGGCATGAAGCTCGTGACGACGGTGGAATCGAAAATGATGTAGGCGATCTGGTCGGGCTGCGCCGCGACCAGCCGGCCCCAGATCGCGTAGCGCTTCGGCCAGATATCCTCGCCCTCATCATAGAAGCGCTGCGCGTGCTTGTTCACGACGATGCCGAACACGACGGAGTCGTGGCGCGTGATGATCCCGCCGTCGAATTTCGGCGCGCGGGCGTCGATCGCGACCGCATGGCACTGGGTGGGATCGCCGACCTCCTGCACGCCCTTGTCGAGCAGCATCTTCAGGATCGAACCGCGATTATAGGGCGTGCCGCGAATCAAGAAATTATCGGCCGCATCGCCCCAATATTGCTTGAGCCATTCGATGTTGGCCTCGAACCCGCCGGCGGCTGCGACCAGGGAGGTCGCGCGGATCTCGGTCTCGCCCCTGATCGGCCGTTTCAGGCGCGCGGCGAGGAACATGCCGTCCTCGATCACGAGGTCGGTGACCTCGGCATCGTATTCGACATCGACGCCGAGCCGCTCGGCGGTCAGATACAGCGCGTTCAGCATCGCGCGGCCACCGCCGAGAAAGAAGGAATTGGTTCGGCCGAGGCTCAGCGTGCCGCCGAGCGAGGGTTGCCAGCGAACGCCCTGCTCCACGATCCAGTTCAGGATGTCCTTGGATTCGTGGATCATGTGGCGCGCGAGCACCTCGTCGGTCTGACCGCCGGTGACGCGCAGAAGGTCTTCCCAGAACTCCTCCTCGGTATAGGGACCGGTCAGGATTTCGGTCGCAGCGTCGTGGGCGCAGCGCATGTTGCGGGTGTGGCGGGTATTGCCGCCACGATAGAACTTTGGCGCCCCCTCGAGCACCAACACCGAGGCACCGCCGCGCCGCGCCGCGATCGCTGCGCACAGCGCCGCATTGCCGCCGCCGATCACCAGCACGTCGTATTTGCTGCTCATGCCGTCTGCCCGATGCGACGATGTGGAGACATTCTATCCGCCGGCGGCTCCGGTCAACCTCACCGCCATTGCGTACTTTTGTATACAAAGATATACAGGAGCCCTGCAAGCGTCATCTCTGCATGGGCAGGATGCGCCTGGCTTCGAGGAATCATGGCGAGGCGTCCGGCAAAGACACGCGGATCGATCGCGCGCGGCGGCGGCGTCGCGCTCGGCGAAGCCGTGTTCCGCTCGCTCTGCGAGGCGCTTCAGGCCGGCAGCTACCGCGCCGGCGACCGCCTTCGCGAGGAAGAGGTCGCGCAACGGCTGAACGTCAGCCGCACACCGGTCCGCGAAGCGCTGGGCCGGCTCGCGGCACGCGGCTTCGTCGAGCCCGCCGGCGGCCGCGGGGTGATCGTGCGCAACCTCGACATATCGGAGGTGCTCGAGCTCTACGCCATGCGCGAGATCATGGAAGGCGCCGCGGCACGCTTGGCCGCCGAGCACGCCTCGGCGACGGAGATCGATGCGCTCCGCGACATCGAGCAGGCTTTTGTCGAGGCATCGAAGACAGATACGGCCGAGATGGCTCGGCTCAACCGCGCCTTCCACGAAGCCATCTGCCGCGCCGCGCGCAACCGCTATCTCGACAGCGCCTCTCGCGAATTGCAGGACTGGATCGCCTTGCTCGGCCCCACCACCTTCACCGTGACGGGGCGCCCGTCGACCAGCCACCGCGAGCATGAGGCCATCATCGAGGCCATCGCCGCGCGCGACGGCAACAAGGCCGAGCAGCTCGCCCGCGCGCATATTCGCGAAGCGCTGCGCTGCCGTCTGAAGCTGTTGCAGAAGCAGTAGAACTGCTCATCGCCTCGCCCGTCGCGCGGGACGCGCATCATCGACCGAGGCTGCAACGGCACCGTCGAGCAGATCGGTCGGACCGCCCAGCGTACGCGTCAGGCGGATAGCGGTCTTCAACAGCAGCGATGACATCGCCTTGATAGTGTCCCGCGTGAAGCGCGGCTTTGGCCCCGAGAGCGACAGCGCACCAACACATTTCCCGCCCGGACCGAACACCGGACAGGCAAGCCCGGCGCAATCCGGGTCGCGCTCGCCGAACGACACGGCGATGCATCCCTCGCGGATCTCGTCATAGGCCTCGCCTTCCTCGCCGTCGAAGGCCAGAATGATGCGACCGGCCGCCCCCCGGTCGAGCGGAAGCAGGGCGCCAGCCTCGACCCGGTCGAGCGTCGAATGCCGGGAATCAACGCGAAAGACGCACAGACGGCGCCTGGCATCATGCCGCACGTGGAACGAAGGGCTTTCGGTCCCGTCGGCCACGAGCTGCCGCAGCAGCGGCATCACCCGATCGTGCAGATTGTTGCTGCGCTGGTAGACCGCACCCAGCCGGAACGGGGTCGGGCCAAGATGGTAGCGACCGTCGGCGAGCTGGACGAGATAGCCGAATTCCTGCAGCGACGTCATCAGCCGCAGCAACGTGCTCTTGTACATCTTGGTGCGCCGGGCGAGCTCGGCCAGCGTCATCGGCTCCGGCGCGTCCTCGAAGGCGGCCAGAATGCTGAGAGCACGATCGACGGCTGCGACGCCGGGCGAAGGCATGTCGTCTCCTATTGAGGAAATCCGGAGGGATCGATGAGCTTTGCGATGACGGGAAAATACGCATCCGCCATGCCCTTGTCGATCGTCTCCTGGAAGATCTCGCGCATCAGCGCCGCTCCGCGCAGGTTCAGCCCGGCCTGCGCGCCCAGCTCCAGCGCGTAGGAGAGATCCTTCATGGCATACTCGGTCGAGAAGGCCCGCAGTGGAAATTCCTTGGCGACGATCGCCTTCATGCCGTGGTTGCGCAGGGCGAAGCTGTCCGCCGAACCCTTGGACAGCGTCTCCAGCAGCAGCTTCGGCTCGACACCATTATGTTTGGCGAGGGCGACGGCCTCCGCCAGCGCGTTGACCGTCTCGAACAGCACCATGTTGTTGAGGATCTTCGTCACCTGCCCTGCGCCGGTCCCGCCACAAAGCGTGACATCGGTGGCGAAATGCCGGATCAGCGGCTCGACCCGAGCGAACTGTTCGGGCGTCGCGCCGACCATGACGCTGAGCGTGCCGTCCTGGGCCGCCTGACGCGTGCGTGCGATCGGCGCATCGATCCAGAGCGCGCCCTTGTCGGCGAGCTGCTTGGCGCACGACCGGGTCTGGCCGACATCGGAGGTGCCGAGATCGATCACGGCCTGACCGCGCCTGATCTTCGGCAAGATGCTCTCGAACACGGACATCACGTGCCTGGCGCTGGGCAGACACAAGAAGATAGTCTCGCTACCACCAACGACATCCCCGATCGACGGCGCCGCGGTCGCACCATCAGCCGCGATCCGCGCCAAGGGCTCCTTGGCAAGGTCGAAGGCCAGCACTGTTCGTCCGCTCTTGCGCACCAGGTTGCGACAGATCGGCTCGCCCATGACGCCGAGACCGATGAATCCAATTGAATCAGACATTCCGTACTCTCCGAGGAAATCCTCAAGCCGGGCGGGTGCAATCCCGCCCGGCCGACGCAGTTACTTGACCAGCGGGCAGCCGCCTTCGCTCATCGGCCGAAACACCTCTTCGCCCGGCTTGGAGCTGACGATCCGGTAATAGTCGAACTTGTACTTGGACTCCTCCGGCTTCTTCACCTGGACCAGGTACATGGTGTGCAGCACGCGCCCGTCCGGGCGGATCGCGACATCCTTGTTGTACATGTCGTTGACCTTCAGCTCGTGCATCTTGGCGGCGACGGCCGTCGCATCCGTGGTGCCGGCGGCCTTCACTGCGGCGAGGTAGTGATGGACGCCGCTATAGACGCCGGCTTGCACCATGCTGGCGACCTTGCCGTCCATCAAGCCAGCGTAGCGCTTGGACCAGGCCCGGGTTTGCTCGTCGAGGTCCCAGTAGAACGAGGTCGTTACCTGCAGACCCTGAGTGACTTTCAGGCCAAGCGAATTCACGTCGGTGATGAAGACGAGCAGGCCGGCGAGCTTCTGCCCGCCCTCGACGACGCCGAATTCACCCGCCTGCTTGATCGCGGTCTGCACGTCCGCGCCTGATGTCGCGAGACCAACGACGTCGGCCTTCGAGGCCTGCGCCTGCAGCAGGAACGAGGCGAAGTCGGCGGTCCCGAGCGGATGCGCGGCCGATCCGATCACCTTGCCGCCCGCGGCCTCAATGAACTTGGTGGCATCTCGCTGCAGCGCGTGGCCGAAGGCGTAGTCGGCGGTTACAAAATACCAGGACTTTCCGCCGGCGCGCGTGATGGCGTCGCTGGTCAGCTTCGACAGCGCGTAGGTGTCGTAGTTGAAATGGAAGCTAACCGGGGAGCAGGATTTCCCGGTGAAATCGGATGAGCCGGGGCCGGAGATGACGAAGATCTTGTTCTTCTGCTTGGCCACTTCGAGGATGGCAAAGCCGGCCGACGACGCCGCACCATCTGCGATCATATCGACGCCTTCATTGTCAAACCATTTTCGCGCGGTGGCCGAAGCGATATCCGGCTTGTTCTGGTGGTCGGCCGAGATGATCTCGATCTTCTTGCCGAGCAGCTCGTTGCCGAAGTCCTCCGCAGCGAGCTTTGCCGCTGCTACCGATCCGCGGCCGCCATTGTCCGCGAACACGCCGGACTGGTCGTTGAGCACGCCGATCCTGATCGTATTGTCAGCCGCGAGAGCGGCACCCGTCTGCGCGGCCAGAACGGCCGCCATCATCCAGCTCAACTTCATAACATAAGCCTCCCGTTTACAACTTTTGCTCGTCAAGAATGTCTTGCAGCACCGGCGCGATGTAGCGACGGAACTGATCTGGGTTTTCGCTCATCGGAAAATGGCCGAGCCGCTCCATGATGGTTGCTCTTGCGCCAGGAATGCCGGCGGCGGTACGCAGCGTATCCTCCGGCGTGCAGGAGAAATCGTATTCGCCGGTGAGGAGATAGAGCGGACACTGGTTGACGTCGATGCTACCCGTCCGTCCGCGCAGATCGCCGTCGACCCTGTAGAAATACAGGTCGCCCTTGAAGATGCCGGGGCCACCCTGCTTGTAGCCCCACAGCGTCTCATTGCGCCCGGCCTCCGGGCCGTTTGGCGCGATCAAGCCCGAAACCAAGGCAGCGCAGACTTCTCCGCCATGAACGTCGGGCCGGTTCAGCCACGCCGTGTCGTACCAGGGCTGCTGAAAGTCCGCGGCCTCGATACCTATCAGGGCACGGAATTCGCGCGCATGTTCAATGGCGAGATTGAGTACGATGCGCCCGCCGATCGAACAACCCATCACAACAGGCCGATCCAATCCCAACGCGTTGCAGAACGCGCGGATTGTCGTGGTGTAGCTCGCGGTGGTCAGCCGGTATTCGCTATCATATTGACTGTCCGGCGGATTGGACTTGCCGTGCCAGGGCATGTCGAAAGCGATGATGCGATAGTTCCTGGTGAACTCCTCATCGACAAGCAAATGACGCCATTGCCGCGCATCGGCGCCAGCGGTATGCAGGCAAACCAGCGGCATGCCGCTGCCGTTCTCCTCGAAATAGATCCGGTTGATCTCCCCCTCGATCTCGACATGCACGTAGCGGCCGACGATGGGCTCGATGAAGCCACCGGTCATGACACGCCTCCGAAGCCGTTACGACGCGGCAATGCGAGCAGATCCTTGAAATACTGAAGATGGGTCATGAAGGGATGGATCTCGCCTTCGAGCGTCGCCTCTCCGCGCTTGGTCAACGCCAGCAGATCATGCCACCCCGCTGGCGGGAGTGGCTGCCAATAGGCGGCGAACGCGGCAGGCGTGGCGCGATAGGCGAAGCGCCAGGATCGCATCAACACAGGTGCCCGCGCCATATCCACGATCTGCCCGGCGCGGATTGTGACGTGGAACGGCTGCGTGCTCGGCCCGAGCAGGCAATCGGCGCATCAGTGCTTTGGCCGCCGCGCTCAGATGACATCGCTTCATCCCCGTGATCGATAGTTCTATCTAGCAGAACGTCATTCTATTTTGATGATAGTTCTATACAGGCCTCGCACGTGAACTCAAGTCCCCCCTGCCTGGGCCAGGCAGCTACAAAGGCGCAATCGTGGATCTTTATCGATCGCCGTCAGGCAAGCACGTCGGCCACGATCGCCTTCAACACGCGCTGCACATCGGCTGGCTTGAGGCGCACCTGCAATCCCCGCTGGCCGCCATTGAGATAGACCAGATCATGCGCAAGCGCACTCTGCTCGATCACGGTGCGCACCGGCTTGCGCTGCCCGAACGGGCTGATGCCGCCGACCTTGTAGCCCGTGAGGCGCTCCGCCTCCGGCGGCTTCATCATCTGCGCCGACTTACCGCTCACGGCTGCGGCGAGCTTCTTCATCGACACTTCCTGGTCGGACGGCACGACGACGCAGACCGGCTTACCGTCGACTTGCGCCATCAGCGTCTTGAGAACACGTGCCGGGTCTTCGCCGAGCGCGGCGGCCGCCTGAAGGCCGATGCTCTCGGCGTCAGGATCGTAGTCGTAGGCTTGGACGGTGAAGGCAATACCGGCAGCCGTGAGCGCGCGGGTGGCGGGGGTGACCTTGGACATGCGCGTATCTCTGCGCCGACATTATGAGAAGCGCAAGCAACGACGATGTAGGCCCCCATGCCCACCACACACTCAGCCTTCGCCGGGACGACTGCGGTGGGTCGGCGACAGTGTGCCACCAACCGCCGAGAGGAGTGCTACTCCGCCGCGTCCCGCATCTCCGCGCGTTCGGCCCTGGCCGCGCAGAATTTGAATTCCGGGATCTTGCCGAAGGGATCGAGTGCCGGGTTGGTCAGCAGGTTCGCCGCAGCCTCCGCGTAGCAGAACGGCATGAACACCATGTTCTCCGGCACGTCGCGGTCGGAGCGTACCTTGACCTCGACCGCGCCGCGGCGGGTCTCCAGGCGAATGAAATCGCCGGGCGCAAGCCTCTTCCTGTGCATGTCCTTCGGCGACATGAAGGCGACGGCCTCGGGCTCGATCTGGTCGAGCACCTGCGCGCGGCGCGTCATCGAACCGGTGTGCCAGTGCTCCAGCACGCGGCCGGTCGACAGCACCATCGGATATTCGGCATCGGGAATCTCGTCCGGCGGGATGACGTGAGCCGGCACGATCTTGCCGCGGCCGCTCGCAGTAGGAAAACCCGTGGTGAAGATGATCTCGTTGCCGGGCACGTCGGGGCCGTCGACTGGATATGTGACGGCGCCTTCGCGCACCAGCCGCTCCCAGGTAATGTTCTTCAGCGACGGCATCAACTGCGCCATCTCGGTGAAGACGTCGCCGGGACCGGCATAGTCCCAGGGCAGGCCCATGCGCTTGCCGATCTCCTGGATGATCCAGAGATCCTGCCGCGCATCGCCCGGCGGCTTGATCACCTGGCGCGCGAGCTGCACGCGGCGATCGGTGTTGGTGAAGGAGCCTTCCTTCTCAGCGAACGCCGAGGCCGGCAGGATCACGTCGGCGTGGAAAGCGGTCTCGGTGACGAAGAGATCCTGCACCACGAGATGATCGAGCATGGCGAGCGCCTGGCGCGCATGCTGCAGGTCGGGGTCGGACATCGCGGGATTCTCGCCCTCGATATACATGCCCGTGATCTCGCCGGCGTGGATCGCGTTCATGATCTCGACCACGGTCAGGCCGCGGACGGGATCGAGATCCTGCTGCCAGAGCTTTTCGAAAGCGCCGCGCAGATCATCGCGGCCGACCGGCTGGTAATCCGGCAGGAACATCGGAATCAGGCCGGCATCGGAGGCGCCTTGCACGTTGTTCTGGCCGCGCAGCGGATGCAGGCCGGTGCCGGGACGGCCGACCTGGCCGGTGATCAGCGCCAGCGCAATCAGACAGCGCGCATTGTCGGTGCCGTGGACATGCTGGCTGATGCCCATGCCCCAGAAGATGATCGACGATTTCGCGCGCGCATAGGTCCGCGCCACTTCGCGGAGAGTTTGTGCCGGAATGCCGCAGATCGCCTCCATCTTCTCCGGCGTGAACTCCTTGATCTTCTCCTTGAGATCCTCGAAGCCCTCGGTGTAGCCGGCGATGTACTGGTCGTCGGTCAGCCCTTCGGTGATGATCGTGTGGATCATCGCGTTCAGCATGGCGACGTCCGAGCCGGGCTTGAACTGCAGATGCCTGGTGGCGTGACGCGACAGCGACTGCCGGCGCGGATCCATCACGAACAGCTTGGCGCCGTTCTGCTTCACCGCGTTCTTGATGAAGGTCGCGGCGACCGGATGGTTCACAGTCGGGTTGGCGCCGATCACGATGATGACCTCGGCGTCCATTGCGGCCGAGAACGGCGCCGACACCGCGCCCGAGCTCAAGCCTTCGAACAGCGCCGCCACCGAGGAGGCATGGCACAGACGGGTGCAGTGATCGACGTTGTTGGAGCCGAAGCCGGTACGCACCAGCTTCTGGAACAGATAGGCCTCCTCGTTCGAGCCCTTGGCCGAACCGAATCCGGCCAGCGCCTTCACGCCCTTCTCGTCGCGAATCTTGACGAGGCCCTTGGCCGCGATGTCGAGCGCTTCTTCCCAGCTCGCTTCACGGAAATGGGTAAAGGGATTGGCGGGATCGACCTGATCGTTGGCATCCTTCTTCGCGTTCGGCAGCCGCACCAGCGGCTTTGTGAGGCGATGCGGATGGTGGATGTAGTCGAAGCCGAAGCGGCCCTTGACGCAAAGACGGTTATGATTGGCGGGGCCGTCACGGCCCTCCGCGTAGATCACCTTCTCGTCCTTGACCTCGTAGGTGACCTGACAGCCGACGCCGCAGAACGGGCAGAGCGAATCCACCTTCCTGTCGGCATAGGTGACGCGGGTCTGCTTGTCGTCGAGCATCACGGCCGGCATCAACGCGCCGGTCGGGCAGGCCTGAACGCATTCGCCGCACGCGACACAGGTGGACTCGCCCATGGGATCGTCGAAGTCGAACACGATCTTCGAGCCATGGCTGCGATATGCCATGCCGATGACGTCGTTGACCTGGACCTCGCGGCAGGCGCGCACGCACAGGCCGCACTGGATGCAGGCATCGAGATTGACGCGCATCGCCGGATGGCTGGCGTCGGTTGCCCAACGCTCGGCAGCGGGAAAGCGGCTCTCGGTAACGCCTGTGGTCTCGGCCCAGTGCCAGAACTTGGAATCCGGATCGTGGCTGGTCTCGCGCGCCGGCTGATCGGCGACCAGCAGCTCCATCACCATCTTCTGCGCCGAGACGGCGCGGGCGCTCTCGGTCTTGACCTTCATGCCGACGGAGGGCGTGCGCTTGCAGGACGCGGCAAGCACGCGCTCACCCTCGATCTCGACCATGCAGGCGCGGCAATTGCCGTCGGGCCGATAATCCGGCGCGGGTGAATAGCAGAGATGCGGAATCTCGCGTCCCCCGCGTTTTGCGACTTGCCAGATCGTCTCGCCGGGATTGGCCTCGACCTGCTTGCCGTCGAGCTCGAACGTAATCTTGGTCATTCCGCCGCTTCCTTGAACTCGTCAGGGAAATATTTGATCACGGTGGCCAGCGGATTCGATGCCGCCTGTCCGAGCCCGCAGATCGAAGCATCGCGCATCGCCTGGCTCAATTCTTCCAGAAGCGCGCGGTTCCAGACCGGCTGCTGCATCAGCTGTGCCGCCTTCTGGGTTCCGACCCGGCACGGCGTGCACTGGCCGCAGCTTTCGTCCTCGAAGAACTTCATCAGGTTCAGGGCCGCTGCGCGCACGCTGTCCTTCTGGGACAGGATCACGATCGCGGCCGAACCGATGAAGCAGCCGTATTTTTCCAGCGTGCCGAAATCGAGCGGGATGTCGTCCATCGACGCCGGCAGGATACCACCGGACGCGCCGCCCGGCAGGTAGGCGTAGAATTGATGGCCGTCGGCCATGCCGCCGCAATATTCGTCGATCAGCTCGCGCACGGTGATGCCCGCGGGCGCCAGCTTCATTCCGGGGTTTTTCACGCGACCCGAGACCGAGAAGCTGCGCAGGCCATGACGCTCGTGGCGGCCATTGCCTTTCCACCAGTCGGCACCCTTCTCGACGATGTCGCGCACCCACCACAGCGTTTCGATGTTGTTGATCAGCGTCGGCAGGCCGAACAGGCCGACCTGGAACGGATAAGGCGGCTTGTGCCGGGGCAGGCCGCGCTTGCCCTCGATGCTTTCGAGCAGCGAGGATTCCTCGCCGCAGATGTAAGCGCCGGCGCCGCGGCGCATGTGCAGCGTCGGGCCGCCCGGCGGCAGCTTTGCGATCTCAAGCTCCAGGATCTCGCGCGAGGCCGGATATTCGTCGCGCAGGTAGATGTAGACATCGGAGGCCTGCACCACATAAGCGCCGATCAGCATGCCCTCGATGAAGCGATGCGGATCGCTTTCGAGATAGACGCGGTCCTTGAAGGTGCCGGGCTCGCCCTCGTCGCCGTTGATCGCCATCAGCCGCGGGCCGGGCTCACCGAGCACGGCGCGCCATTTGCGCCCCGTCGGGAAGCCGGCGCCGCCGAGGCCGCGCAGCGATGCGTCGTCGAGCCCCTTCAGGAGATCGTCTTTCGACAGTTCGCCCGAGCGCACGCGATTGAGGAGCTTGTAGCCGCCGCCAGCGACATAGGCGTCGTAGTCGACATATTTTGGCAGGTGCGCGTGGGTGTCGCCGGCCTTGGCCGCCGTCATCACGCTGGCGACGGTCGCATGATCGACGAAGTTGTGGCCGACTTCCGCGGCGGGCGCAGTGTCGCAGCGGCCGACACAGGGCGCGCGCACCACGCGGATGCCGGGACCCGATGCGCTCTGCAGATCCTCGAGCAGCTTCTCACCGCCGAGCATCGCACAAGTGAGAGAATCGCAGACGCGGATCGTGAGCGGGGCGATATCAGGCTCGCCTTCCTTCACGATGTCGAAATGCGCGTAGAAAGTCGCGGTCTCGAACACCTCGGCAAAGGCGAGTTTCATCTCATCGGCAAGCGCGGCCAGATGCGCGGCCGATATTTGGTGATATTTGTCCTGGATCAGGTGCAGATATTCGATCAGGAGATCGCGCCGCCGGGGCTTGTCGCCGAGCAATTGCTCGATCTCATGCGCGGCGGTGGGATCGACCTGCCGCCCCTTGGGCGTAGCCTTGGCTCGCTTGCGTCCCTCACCGGGATGCTCGAACGGGCGGACCTTATGCACGTCGTTGCTCATCGATTCGTCTCGATCTCGTCTTTAGAACGCCTCCAACTCTAACTTCTGGTATGCCAGATGCCAAGCAGATTATCATGCTTGAGGAAGCAGTTAGGCGCGGCCCAAGGACACCCTTGGGCCGCCGCCCCGGATACGGCTTTGCGTTCGTCCAGCGTCCAACTGATAGAACGAAGCCTGAATTGGCCTGAAGATCAATAAAGGCTTCCTATGCTGCGATAGCGAAATCGCATCGAGTTCCGGCTCGGAGGCGACAGTGACCCTCGATGCCCTGGTGCTGACGGGTCAGCTTTTGCCCATGCACTCCTCAATATAGAACCAGCGATCGTCGCCCGCGAGGCCCTTGGACTTCACGTCCTTGCGGCACTCCTTGAGCTTCGACTTGTTGGCGCTCCACTTGGCCTTCATGTCTTTCAGCTTCTGCGCGGTCAGCTTCACCTTGCCGGGCTTGGCCTCGGTCGCGGCGGGCGGCGTTACAGCCGGTGCCGCGGCGGTCTGCGCGGACGCGGATTGTAGGGCGCCGGTGGCGAGCAGCACGGCGGCGACACAAACGAGCTTACGAACCATCGAATTCCCCCAAGGGTAGTTTTGAAACAATCGAAATGGGCGGCGGGAGCGCACATGGTGCACTCCCGCCGCGATGAACGCGCGATCAGAAAATCTTGACCGCGCTCTCCAGCGTCTTCCAGACGCCCCAAGCCAGCGGCACGCCGACGAAGGCCCAAAACAGCGCCGCATTGGCGTCCAGACCGCCCTTGCCGATGCCGAACGAACCGTGCTGGACCGACGCCTCAGTCTTCGCACTGGCCGCCTGCAGGCGCGCCACCTCCTCGTGGCTCATGTTCCACTTCGGATCGACCGGCTTGATCATGTAATTGCAGATCAAACCGGCAATCAGCATGGCGCACAGGATGTACATCGTCGTGTTGTAGAGCTGATCGCGCGGCACGCCGGCCGCGAGCTGGAACTCGCGGATGTAATTGACCACGACCGGACCGATGATGCCGGCGGTCGACCATGCCGTCAGCAACCGGCCATGGATGGCGCCGACGAACTGGGTTCCGAACATGTCGGCAAGATAGGCCGGCACCGTTGCGAAGCCTCCGCCGTACATCGACAGGATGATGCCGAATCCGAGCACGAACAGCAGCTTCGAGCCCATCGCCGCGAAAGTCGGTGCGAGCGCGTAGAGCGCGATGCCGAGGATGAAGAACGTGTAGTAGGTGTTCTTGCGCCCCATGAGGTCCGACATCGACGCCCAGAAGAACCGGCCGCCGATATTGAACAGCGACAGCAAGCCAGCGAAGCCGGCGGCGATCGCCGCGATCGATGCCTTCTGTTCGACCGAAAGCTGGCTGAACGTCAGTTCCGGATGCCCGATCAACTTGCCGGCGAAGATTTCCTGCAGCATGGGCGAGGCCATGCCGATCACACCGATACCCGCCGAGACATTCAAGCAGAGCACCCACCAGATCAGCCAGAATTGCGGCGTCTTGTGCGCGTTGTTGAGGTGCACATGGTGCTCGGTGATCATCGACTTCTTCTCGCTGGGCGGCGTCCAGCCATCGGGCTGCCAGCCGGGCGGCGTCACCCGATAGGAAAAGGCACCGATCGTCATGAAGATGAAATAGATCACTCCCATCACGACGAAGGTCTGCCAGACGCCGACGTTCGTTGCGGACTTGAAGTAGTTGATCAGCAGATTGGCGAGCGGCGCACCGATCATCGCACCACCGCCAAAGCCCATGATGGCCATGCCCGTCGCCATGCCGCGGCGATCGGGGAACCATTTGATCAGCGTCGACACCGGCGAGATATAGCCGAGGCCGAGCCCGACGCCGCCGATGACGCCGGCGCCAAGCCACATGATCCAGAGTTGATGGACGTAGACGCCGAAGGCGCCGATCAGGAGCCCGCCGCCCCAGCAAAGCGCGGCAACGAAACCTGCCTTGCGCGGGCCGGCACGCTCGAGCCAGCCGCCCCAGATCGCGGCGGAGACGCCGAGCAGGACGAAGAACAGCGTGTACATCCAGCCGAGGCTTGCGACCTTCCAGTCGCAGGTAGTGGTGAACAGCTCCTGCCACAGGGAGATGTCGGGGCAGGCCTTGCTCTGCGTGATGCCGATCGAGCGCGACAGCGGCAGCCAGAACACCGAGAAGCCGTAGGCCATGCCGATGCAGAGATGAATGCACAGCGCCGCCGGCGGCACCAGCCAGCGATTGAACCCGGCCTTCGCGATCGTTCGTTCACGATCGAGGAAGCCGGAGGCACCAACCGGTGCAAGAACGGTATCGGCAGTCGTCATAAGCATTACCTCCCCAAGCGCGGCCTTGCCGGCACATCAGTTTGAGACCGTTCATACGCGTGCTTGGCAGCCGCGCATGACAGGTCGGTCTTCATTCATGCCGAAGTGGAATCGTGTGGCGCGCACCGCCTCTTGTGCGCCGAGCAAGCAACTGGTCGCGGGCGATGTCCCTTCGCCTGCCAACAGCGTTGCAGTTACGGCTATCGCGCCTCATCCCCCCTCAACACCCTGTCTCGATATGAGCAACGCGCGTGCCAGAAGTCGCGTCGTGATGATTCAACGACTTCCCGCAGCGCAACGTGCCGCGTCGGACAAAATGTCCTGAATTCCGGGACAGAATGTCCAGTCAGGTCGCTTCCGGCAGCCACATCGTGAAGGTGCTTCCGGAACCCACGCTGCTTTCCGCCGTGATCTGTCCGCCCTGGCGCTTGATCAGGGTCTGGCTGATGGAGAGGCCCAGCCCGGTACCTTGCCGCCGTTTCGTGGTGTAGAAGGGATCGAATATCTTTTCGATCACCTCAGTACTCATGCCAATGCCAGTATCAGTGACCTCTATTGCGACGCCTTGATGGCCGTCGCGATCGGCATCGAAGGAGCGGAGCGTCAGGGTTCCGCCGTCCGGCATGGCGTGGATCGCGTTGACGATGAGATTGACCAGCACCTGCTGCAGCTCGTTCCGGTTCATCAGCACGAGCCGGCTGGCGCGGTTGTCCCTGACCACGGCGATCTCCGTCTTGTTCAGAAGATGCTGCACCAGCGGCAGACAGTCGGAGATGACGCTCGCGGGCGCATGGCGCTCGACATAGCCGGCATACTCCTCCGGCCTTGCAAACTGCAACAGCTTGGTCACGATCTGGCTGATGCGGTGAATCTGCTCGTCGAGCAGGCGAAACTCGACCTTCGCCTTGTCGGCGTCGGCCCCGAACACGCTGCGGACGACGTCGAGATTGCCCTGCATCACCGCGATCGGATTGTTGATCTCGTGCGCGACGCCAGCGGTGATCTCGCCGATCGCGGCCAGCTTCTCGGACATGATGAGCTGCTTGGTGGTTGCCTCGAGCTTGAGATTGGCGTGCTCGAGGTCGCGGGTGCGCTCCAGCACGCGAACGTTCAGCTCCTCGTTCCATTCCCGGAGCTGTCGGTCGCGTTCCTGGATCTGGTCGAGCAGGTTGTCGAGATGAACCGCGACGCGGCCGATCTCGTCGCCCAACACCGGCATCTTGGTGCGGGCGGAGAGGTTCCCGCGCTCCACCTCGCCGATCGTCGCCGTGACGCGCTCCAGCGGCATGAAGATGGAGGTCGCCCAGCGCAGGAAGATCGGTACGGTCGCAGCGGTGATCGCGATGAAGGCCGCGATGATGATCGCCAACGTCTGGTATTTCGCTTCGCTGAACGGCTTCTCCAGGAAGCCGACATAGAGCATGCCGACCCGCTTGCCATAACTGTCGACCAGCGGCTCGTAGGCGGAGATGTACCAGTCATTGACGACGAAAGCGCTGTCGAGCCAGGTGCGACCCTCGCCCAGCACGGCCGAGCGCACCGCCGCCGACACGCGCGTGCCGAGCGCGCGACGTCCCTCGAACAGACGGACGTTGGTCGATATCCGCACATCGTCCAGGAACAGCGTCGCGGTGCCCTGGCTGCCCTCCGGCAGGCTCGCCGCGCGGTAGACGAGATCGTTGATCGTGTCGATGAATTCGAGATTCTGGTTGAGCAGCGTGCCGCCGACCAGCGCGGCGGCGCCACCGTCGGGCAGCATCGCCCGGCTCGCCGCATGCACGACCATGCCGCGCGTCTCCGTGCTGCGGTCGGTCGGCACCGCGTTCGGGGTCGGCACCAGGTCCAATCGCGCCCGCTCGGCCAGGGCCGGCGAAATTGCGGCGAGCTCGTCATTGCCGAAAATGTCGACACCCGTCGCAGCGACCTTGCCCGACAGCGCCGACATGACGATCGGCCAGTCATGTCTCGGTTGACGCTGCAGCGGCGGCGATGAGGCCAGGACGTCGCCGCGATCGTTGGTCAGATACAGGAAATCGAGCCCGATCTCCTTGCGGGTCTCGTCGAGCAGCTCCCGCAGCGAGCCGCGCGCATCCGGCCCCAGCACCTCGTGGAAGCGGGCCGACAGGCCGAGCGCCCGGACCTGGACGCCGGTCTTTTCCAGGATGCGGGCGAGATATTGGTGGGCGATGGTGAGATCGCCATTGACCTTGGAGATCAGGGCCGCGTCGAATTTCGCGTTCCAGCGATAGATCGCAACGCCGAGCAGGAGCGGCAGGATGACCAGCATCGGCAGCAAGGCGATCGCGAGCAACCGGAAGCGGACGGAGCGTCCCCGCACGAGCTCGTCGTTGCGGCGGGCACCATCAGACATCCCATAGCGCGCATTTGCGATCGATGGTCTTGCGCGACACACCGAGGCGCCGGGCCGCCTCCTCGCGATTGCCATTGACCTCCTTCAGCACACCGAGGATGTGACGGCGCTCGAGCTCCGCGAGACTGTCGGCAGGCGCCGACTGACCGTCGTTGCGGGGGCCGGCAAAGTCGTCGGGGAAGGCGCCGAGGATCAGCGTGCGCTCGATCAAATTGCGCAGCTCGCGCACGTTGCCGGGCCAGTCATAGCTTGCGAGCGCCGCCCGCACCGAGGCGTCGATCGGCACCGGCGGCATGCCGAGCTGAGCCGACAGCTTGCTCATGAAGATGGCGGCAAGCTCCTGCACGTCATCGCCGCGATCCTTCAGGAGCGGCAGGTGAATCTGCATCACGTTGAGGCGGTAGAACAGATCGGCGCGGAAGCGCCCCTTCTCGACCTCCTTCTGAAGCTCGGCATTGGTTGCGAAGATGAAACGCAGGTCGACCGGAACTTCACGCTCGGAGCCAACCGGACGGACGCGGCGGTCTTCGAGCACGCGGAGCAGCTTGCTCTGCATCGGCAGCGGCAGCTCCCCGATCTCGTCGAGGAACAGCGTGCCGCCATGCGCGTACAGGAACAGGCCCTCACGCCCCGAATCGGCGCCGGTGAAGGCGCCCTTGATGTGTCCGAACAGCTCGGCCTCGATCATCTCCGGTGGAATCGCCGCGCAATTCACGGGCACAAAGGGCTTGTCGGCGCGGTCGGACAGCGAGTGGATCGAGCGTGCTGCCACTTCCTTGCCGGTGCCGGATGCGCCGGTGAGAAGAACCGAGGTCGGCAGGCGCGCGACGCGGGCGATGGTCTCGCGCACGCGCAAGGTCGCTGCCGACTGCCCGATCAGATTGTCGCGCAGGAAGGTGCGGTCGGACGAGGCACGCAGGGCGTAGCGCAGGACATAGTTCTCGCGCTGGAGGCGGACACGGTCGAGGCACCGGGCCACGGCGTTGAGGATCTGGTTGGAGCGGAACGGCTTGAGCACGAAATCGGCCGCGCCAGCGCGCAGGGCCTGGATCGCGGTGTCGAGGTCGGCATAGGCGGTGATTAGGATGGCGTCGGCGAAAAAGCCGACGGCGCGCTGCTCGGCGAGCCAATCGACGCCGTTCTTGCCGGGCATGATGTTGTCGAGAATGACGACGTCATAGCGGTTGGAATCGAGCTTGCGCGAGGCCTGGTCGGTATCGGCCGCCTCGTCCACCAGCTTGCAGCGCGGTCCAAGCGTGCGCACCAGAAAATTGCGCATGCCCGGCTCGTCGTCGACGATCAGGATCGAGGCCTGCGCCAGCGCCCCGAACTCCGGCCCCGCAGCCGTCTTGCCGGCCTTGACGGCCGGCTCGCGTCCCACCGCAGGACTTGCGGCAACGCTTGCCCTCGATGTTGAGAAAGTCATGCCCGATGTCTTAGGTTTGAGAGTCTAGGTTTGAGCTCATTCCACTGCACTCAGCGGCGCTTTTCGCATTGCAGCGAAGTTCCGGCCGTTTCCCCGCAGGCGCAACATAGTCAAACGTCGTCGCCGTGAACATTCGCCTTTCTACGAGGCGTCGCTCTTTTCGACCAGGAACACGATTCGCGCTTCGTTGCGCTCGGTGATCTCGACCTTGTCGCCCGTCTCGCGGATCAGGTTCGGAATGTCAATCACCGACAAGGGATCGGTGCAATGGACCTCAAGCTGATCGCCCGGCTGCAACGGCTTGAGCGCCTTGCGTGTCTTCAGGGCGGGCAGCGGGCATTTCAGTCCGGTGAGGTCGAGCGTCGTTCTGGTCATGGAGGCAACATGGCGGGACGAGGCGGTGGGGTCAACGCAAGTCTCTACAGCAGATCGGCGTAGGACAAAAAGCCTACGTCCTGCCCCGGCTCGACATGCGTGATGCTCTCTCCGAGTTCGACGAGGCCGTCGGTCTCGACCAGCGAGGACAGAAGCCCCGCCCCCTCGCGCGGAAACTTGACGGCCTCGAGCCGGCCGTCCTGCGCGCGCCGCAGGGAGACTCGCACATATTCGCGGCGGCCGCTCTTCTTCGTGTAGGAAAACGCGGCGCGCACTGGGATCGGCAACAACGGCTCGGGCAGCCCACCCGCCAGCGCAAGCACCGTCGGCCGCACCACATGGACGAAGGTGACGAAGCTCGCGACGGGATTGCCCGGCAATCCGATCAGCGGCGTGCCGTCGATGATCCCCATCGCCACGGGCCGACCGGGCTTGATCGCCATCCGCCACAGCACCAGCGAACCGATGCTCTCGACCGCCGCCTTGACGTGGTCCTCCTCGCCGGTCGAGACGCCGCCGGTCGTGAGGATCAGGTCATGAGAGCCGGCAACCTGCTTCAAGCCATCCGCGAGCGAAGTCCGCTCGTCGCGCATGATGCCGAGATCGCTGACCTCGCAGCCGAGCCGGCGCAGCATCGTCATGAGCATGAAGCGGTTGGAATCGAACAGTTGCGGGGCCGCGCGCGGCTCGCCCGGCGAGGCCAACTCGTCGCCGGTCGAGAACACCGCAACGCGGATCCGTCTGACGACGTCGAGGCCGACAAGACCGAAGGCAGCGGCAAGCGCGACATGCTGCGGCCGCAGCCGCTGCCCGGCGCGCAACGCGACGTGCCCATTCGGGATGTCCTCGCCTGCAGGGCGGACATTGGCGCCGGGCTTCAGCCCCGACGGCAGCACGATCTTTCCGGAATCATCGATGCGGACGTCCTCCTGCATGAAGACGGCTTCGGCATCCGGCGGCATCGGCGCGCCCGTGAAGATTCGCGCAGTGTGGCCAGGCTTGATCGGCGCCTGTGCAAGGCCGCCGGCCTGGATGCGGCCATCGAGCGGGAATGCCCGCTCCGCAGCTTGCGGAATGTCGGCGTTGCGCACGGCGTAGCCGTCGACGGCCGAGTTGGTGAAGGGCGGCAGCGGCAGCGGCGCTGCGACATCGCGCGCCAGCACCCGCCCGTCCGCCTCGACCAGCGCCACTGTCTCGATATCGGCGATCGCGTTGACGCGCGTCGTGATCAGGCCAACGGCCTCGTCGACCGACATCATCGGGCCGCCGAAGGCAAAGCAATCGTCCGACAGTTGCGCCATGGTGCCTCGTCAGCGCATCGCAGCGCTTTTCGCGACCGCTTCCTCGACCGGCATCGCCGCGCGCAGCAGCAGCGCCGCGGCCGCCGCGATATCATCGAGATGGACAGTCGGCAGCCCAGTGTCAATGGCGGTGTCGGCCGCGATCCCGGCGATCCCGGGATCGTCGGGAAACAGCAACGGCTTGCCGTTCGCCGCGCGATGCACCTCGATCTTGCGATGCGGCTCGCGCTTGAAGCCCTCGACCACGACGAGATCGACCGCGGACAGCTTGCCCAGGAGTTCCGGCAGCCGCGGCTCCGCCGACCCGCGCAATTCGTGCATCAGAGCCCAGCGGTTTGACGACGCCACCAGCACCTCGGCCGCGCCGGCCTCGCGATGGCGCCAGGAATCCTTGCCGGGCACGTCGACGTCGAACTGATGATGCGCATGCTTGATGACCGAGACGCGCAGGCCCTGCGCTTTGAAGTGCGGGATCAGCCGGGTCAACAGCGTGGTCTTGCCCGCTCCGCTCCAGCCTGCAAGGCCGATGACTTTCATCGTAACACGATCTCCGCCGGCCTCGTCACGCGGCCGGAACCGCTTTCTCAACGTCGTGAGCATGCTTATATCGGCTTGACCCGAATGTCATGCTAACCTCGCGGCCATGATGAAAATCGACAAAACCCTGGTGCCCCCAATCATCCCCAATCCGGATGACCCGCGCCTGACCCGGAGCGTGACCGGCACCGACCAGACCGGCACCAAGGTCGAGATCAAGGTGCCGATGGAGCGGCCGCTGACGCTCTATTTGAATTCCCAGGAGATCGTCACCATGATGACGATCGGCGACTACCCCGAATATCTGGCGCTCGGCTATCTGCTGAACCAGAACATGCTGAAATATAATGACGCTGTCACCGAGGTCGAATACGACGACGACCTCCAGGTGGTCGTGGTACGCACCACACATCACACCAATTTCGAAGCCAAGCTGAAGAAGCGTACGCAGACCTCGGGCTGCGCGCAGGGCACCGCCTTCGGGGACCTGCTGGAGGCCGTCGAGAGTGTCGCGCTGCCGAAGGCGGAGCTGCGCACATCCTGGCTGTACCAGATGACGCAGACCATCAACACCATGCCCTCGCTCTATCTCGAGGCCGGCGCGATCCACGGCTGCGTGCTGTGCAAGGAAGGCACGCCGCTCTGCTACACCGAGGACGTCGGCCGCCACAACGCCGTCGACAAGATCGCCGGCTGGATGTACCGCCACGGCGTCGATCCCGCCGACAAGATCCTCTACACCACGGGGCGGCTCACCTCGGAGATGGTGATCAAAACGGTCCGCATGGGAATTCCGATCCTGGTGTCGCGCTCCGGCTTCACCGCCTGGGGCGTCGATCTCGCAAGACAAGTCGGGCTGACGCTGGTCGGGCGCACCCGCGGCAAGCGCTTCATCGCGCTCGCGGGCGAGGAGCGCATCGTCTACGACCAGGACCTCGCTTACGTCGAGGAAGAGTCGGCGAAGCACAAGCGCAAGGGTGAAGCTGGTGACGACTGAAATTCCGCTGACGCAAGGCGTGCTACTCGCCGGCGGCCTGGCGCGGCGCATGGGCGGCGGCGACAAGCCGATGCGCACCATCGGCGGCCGCACCATTTTGGAACGCGTGATCGCGCGGTTGAAACCTCAATGCGGCGGGCTGATCCTCAACGCCAATGGCGATCCCGCGCGCTTCGCATCCTTCGGCCTGCAGGTTGTCGCCGACGACGTGCCCGGCTTTCCCGGCCCGCTCGCTGGCATCCTCGCCGCGCTCGACTGGACCGCGGCGAACCGACCGGAGATCGAGTGGGTGCTCAGCGCCGCAGGCGACTGCCCGTTTCTTCCGCGCGATCTCGCCGCGCGCCTGCACGATGCACGCGAACGCGAGAACGCGCAGCTCGCGGTCGCCGCATCAGGCGAGCAGTCGCATCCCGTGATCGGCCTGTGGCGCGTTGCCTTGCGCGACGAGCTCAGGCATGCGCTGGTCGTCGAAGACCTTCGCAAGATCGACCGCTGGACCGCGCGCTATCCGCTCGCGACGGTGAATTGGCCGGTCGAGCCGCTCGATCCGTTCTTCAATGCCAACACGGTCGAGGACGTTGCCGAGGCCGAGCGGCTGGCGGCGCTGGATGATGCGCCCTAGCGGCTTTACGATTTGGGAAATTCGTTGAGAAGCTGCGCCCAGATGATCGCGAAGGCGATCAAGCCGCATATGCCTAGGGCAGTAGTGAATCGCGGCAGACGGCCGATCGCAACCAGCAGCCAGGCCGGCAGGAAGAACGCCCCGAAGACCATGCCTAGCGGAAACACCGCAAGCCATTGAAAGCCGCTGCGGTCTCCCTGCGGGACATTCGAGATGTGATAGAAGGTGTAGAGCCAGAACAGCGTTCCGGCCGACGCGATGAGTGTAGCAAGCTTGCGAAAGTTGAAGGGCGTCGGCGCGGTCATGACTTGGCTCATACTCCTTGGTCGTAACGGCGGCCATCCAAGTTCATGACGTCCTGAGCCGGACCAGGCACGGGAGCGCGCCGCTCAGGCCCGCCAGCGGCACCAGGAGCCCCGTATCCACGGACCCCGCCCGTGTCGGTCCTGATGTTGGCGCGCGAGGTCTCCCGCAACGTCATTACGCGGGCCGGAAACCCGCTCGCTCGAGCGCCGCGCGCACGTCATTCGAGCCGAGTGCGTCGAGAAAGTCCTGCACCGCCGGCCGCACTTTGCGCGCGGTCACCAGCGCGAAATCATAATGCTCCTCTGCGAGCGGAATGAAGCCAAGGCCGGCCGCATGGGCGACGGGCGCAATGGTCATGCCCCAGTCGGCGCGGTGCTGCGCGACGGCGGCGGCGACCGCGTTGTGCGAGCGCGGCTGGTTCCAATAGCCTTCCGGGCGCGCGCCGCCGAGCAAGCGGTCGATCAGGATGCGGGTGCCGGCGCCCTGGTTGCGGTTGACCATGATGCAGGCGGGATCAGCGAGCGCCGCCGCGACGGCCTGTTTCGCATCAAGGCCCTCGAAACGCCTGTCGCCCTTGCGGAAGACGATGCCCTGCATCCGCCGCCAGCCGGGCACGAGCTCGAGCCCTTCGACGAGATAGGGCGAATTGTAGGTTTCGCTCTTGTCGTCGAACAGGTGGATCGGCGCGAGATCGCATTCACCGCGCTTGGCGGCTGCCAACCCGCCGAGGCTGCCAACGGCGATCGAACGCACGTTAAGGCCCGCATGCGCGAGCCGTGCAGTGACGAGATCGAGGCCGGTGCAGTGACTGCCGACGATGACGAGATCGGGCACGCGCACATGCGGCGTGAACAGCGTCACCTCGGCTTCGGTCCCGGCCGGCATCTGGTCGGCGAGCGCATCGATCCGCAAAAAGCCGTCGGCCTGCGCAAAGGACGTGATCGCACCAGAGCCCTTGCCGGAGGGATAGGCAATCAGACCGTCGCGGCCCTCGACCAGCGAGACCATGACGAATTCGGTGCGGCCGAGCTCGGAGGCAATGCGCACCGGCACGGTCGCGCTCACCTTTGCATCGGAGCGCGGCGGCAAGCCGGCCAGCTTGCGCAGCACCGGCACGATCATGTCGTGGAAGGTGAACATTGCCGAAGTCGGAAAGCCCGGCAGGATCACCACCGGCTTGCCGTCGCACACCGCAAGGCACAGCGGCTTGCCGGGCTTGAGCGCGATGCCGTGCGCGACGATGCCGGGCTGGCCGAGCCGGCCGATGATGCGATGGGACAGATCGCCGGCGCCTTTCGAGGTACCGCCGGACAGCACCAGCATGTCGGCCTCGGCGAGCGCACTGCGCATTGCGGATTCGAGTTTCGCCTCATCGTCTGGAATGGCGCCGAGAAAGACTGCCTCGCCGCCGTTCTCGTCGATCGCAGCCGCGACGATGGCGCCATTGGTGTCGTAGATTTCGGCCGGCGCGAGCGCCTCGCCGGGCTGGACCAGTTCGTCGCCAGTGGAGATCACCGCCACCCGCGGCTTGCGCGCGACGTTCACCTCGGCAATGCCGCACGCGGCCAGCATGCCGATCTCGCGCGAGCCGATGATGGTGCCGGCGCGCAGCAGCGCTTCGCCGCGCGCGATGTCAGATCCGGCGTAGGATACGAATTGCCCGGGCGAGACGGCACGGCGCACATCGATCGCATCGGATCCAGCGGGCTGGGTGTGCTCGACCATGACGACCGCGTCGGCCCCACGCGGCAAGGGACCGCCGGTGGCGATCGGCGTCGCGGTTCCCGCCGCCACTTGCATCCTCGGCGCAATGCCGCAGTGGATGGTCTCGCCGTTCAGCGTGAGGCGCCGAGGGGCGCCTTCGCCTGCCGCCGCAAGGTCGGCCGAGCGCACGGCAAAACCGTCGACATTGGAGCGATCGAACGGGGGAACGTCGATCGGCGCGGTGATGTCCTCGGCAAGCGCCACGCCGAGCGCATCGGCGAGCTTGCGCTTTTCGCTCGGAGCGGCGCGCGGGAACAACGCGGCCTCGAAGCGCGCCAAGGCCTCCTCGCGCGAGAGGATCTTGAGGAACTGCTCTTGTTCGAGCGCGCTGCGGATTTGCGATTGCGGGTTCATCGACATATCAAAACCCTTACCATTCCCGCATCAGATAGGCATCGACCGGCTCACCCGCCGCAAATCCCTCGTCGCTGGCGGGAATGAGCAGCCATGCATCGGCACGGGCAATGGCCTGGAGTGGCCATTCACCCACGGCGAGCGGCATCCACGCACGTTGTTCCCTCGCCAGCAAAGCGATCTCGGCGATGCCGACACTGGATGCGATCTTTCGCGCAAGCGGCAGGCTCACCTGCCGGCGCGGCCGGCGCGCCGATAGTCGGTCGATCAGCGGAAGCACGAGCGCCAGCCACGCTGCCAGCGCATGATCCGGCGAGCCCGGCAAGGCGACGACGGGAACCTTTCCGAGCTTCGCGACGGCGGCAGTCCGCCCGGGCTGAAGCGCAACGCCGTGCGCGATCACATGACCGTGCTGGGCCAGCGCCGAGACGGCCGCATCGGCGCGGCCAACGCCGCTGCCGCCGACCGTCAGGATCAGATCGCAAGAGGACATATCGAGCGCACCGGTAATCGACACCGCATCACGCGCCGCGGCCTCGGACGTCTGCACATCCAGTCCCGCAGCGCGCGCGATCCCGGCGATCATGAGCATCGTTGCCGTTGCACCGGGCACGTTGACGATGCGCAGCCGGGGCCGGCGCACGGAGAGCTTGTCCAAACCGTTCATGCGCGCAAGCAGCAGATCGGCTGCGCCGACCGGAAGGCCCTCGGTGCCGGCCGGCATGCGCTCCACGATTTCGCTGCCGCCACGCCTGACGCCCTGCCCCGGCACGCCCTCCGCCAGCACCTGCACGAGCGGACCGGATGCATCGACCGCGTCGGCATCGAGCACACAATCACAGCCGTCGGGCATCGCGTCGCCGGACTCGACCCATGCGGGCGCTTTCGTCAAAGGCAGCGGCGAATAAGAGGTTGCGCCGACGAGATCGTTGGCACGGAGCGCCCAGCCGTCCGCGGCGGCAATGTCGTGCGGCGGATGGGCCGCCAGCAGCGGCGTACCCGTAGCGATGCAGCCGGCCGCTTCGATCAGCGGCAACTGTACCGGTGCAAGCGGCTCAAGCCCGCTCAGCAACGCGGCGAGCGCGGTGTCGAGCGATGTCAGCGATGGCGGAAGGCGCTGGGTCATGCGCCATGGTGGACCATGCATCGCCCGGTTTGGCAACCGCCGGCAATGTTGGCCTCAACCGCCCGACCTGTCCGAATTCGGAAAGAACAGCTGCTGCCCGTCGACCTTGTAGCCGGCGATCGCCGTCTGCCCCTCCGGCGAGGTCAGCCAGTCGATGAAGGTCTGCGCGAGATCCTTCTTCACGTCCGGAAACTTCTCGGGGTTCACCAGCATCACGCCGTACTGATTGAGCAGCCGCCGGTCACCTTCGACGACGATGTCGAGATCGCCGCGATCCCTGAAGGCAATCCAGCTGCCGCGATCCGACAGCACATAGCCATTCGCGGCGCGCGCGGCGTCGAGGGCCGAGGCTATGCCCTGCCCCACCTCGCGGTACCAGGCGCCCTTGGCGGCCGCGATGTCGATGCCGGCGACGATCCAGAGCGCCAGCTCCGCGGCGTGGGTGCCCGAGCGATCGCCGCGCGTCACGAACGGGGCGCCCTTGGCCTCGATCGCCTTCAGCGCCGTCGCGATGTCCTTGCCCTTGACGCCGGCGGGATCGCTCTTCGGCCCGATCAGCACATAGTCGTTGTACATGACGTCAAAACGCTTCACGCCAAACCCGTCGGCGACGAATTTCTCCTCCTGAGGCCGCGCATGCATCAGCACGACGTCGGCCTCGCCCCTTCGCGGCCCGTCGAGCACTGCGTCGGCGCGCCGTGCGATCACGGTCACCTCGATGCCGGTCTTGTCGCGGAAGATCGGCAGCAGATAGTCGAGCAGGCCCGACTCCTGTGTCGCGGTGGTCGTGGCGAGCACGATGCTGCGGTCCTCCGCAGACGAGGCCGCGACGCCGGCGGCGAGGCCGCAGAGGAGCGCGAATACGACGAACAAGCGGCCCATGGTCAGGTTCCTATCTATGACCCGATCATGATGACGGCCGATTGCGCCGCACTCGTGACGCGCCTGCTTTTTGCGCACATCACCCGGGAAATAGCGGCAACGTTGCGAGGCATCCTGCGCACCGCGCAAGCGATTCAAGATCGTTCACCAAAGCGGAGATCGCGCGCCGGGATGTGTTGCAAAGCAGCGAGATGATCAGGCATGGTCCCGCGGACGGGAATTGAAATGCAGAATTCCACCTGCGTCGAACGTCAAAAAGAAGCAAGAATTTGCATAGGAATGCAGGATGGAATTCCTGACGACCAGCGAAGCCGCCGACTATCTTCGGCTCGGCGAACGCAAGCTCTACGAACTCGTCACCACCGGCGCGATCCCCTGCACCAAGGTGACCGGGAAGTGGCTCTTCCCGCGGCACGAACTCGACCTCTGGGTACTCTCGGGTCTCGCGCGTCCGGCCGGCATGCTGATCGCGGAGCCGCCGCCGGTCGTGGGCGGCAGCCAGGACGAGCTGCTGGATTGGGCCTTGCGCGAATCCGGCTCGGGCCTGGGATCGATGAGCGAGGGCAGCGTGCGCGGGCTCGAGCGCTTGCAGCGCAACGAGGTGATGGCAGCGGCGATACACTTTCACAGCCTGGATGCTTCCGACGATCTCACCGGGGATGCCAGTGTCGAAGCGCTGCGCGCCGCTCCGGATTTGCACGATGCGGTGCTGGTCGCATTCGTGCGCCGCGAGCAGGGACTCGTGCTGCCGCAAGGCAATCCCAGGCACCTGAACGGCCTGACGGACGTGCTCGCGCTCGGCGCCCGGATGGCGATGCGGCAGCAGGGCACGGGCGCGCAGATGCTGCTCGACCTGCTCCTGAAGCGCGCCGGCGCCTCGACGCGGGATTTGCGCCGGGTCGAGACGCCGGCCCTGACCGGACCGGATCTCGCCGAACTGGTCCGCGCCGGCCAGGCCGATTGCGGCATCGCGACGCGCGCCGCGGCGCGTTCGGCCGGCCTCGATTTCGTGCCGCTGGTCTGGGAGAGTTTCGACCTCGCGATGCGGCAGCGCAGCTATTTCCGCCCCGCCATGCGGGCCTTGATCGGATTCCTGAACGAACGGCGGCTGCGCCAGCGCGCCGAGGAGCTGACCGGCTACGATCCCTCCCCCGCAGGACAGATCCGCTTCGCAGCCTGACATTGACGCCCGCCCCAAAATAGTTGCAAAAGAAACCAATTCAGCCGGGGGCACACTCGGGGCAACACCGGCCAACGCGCCGGATCAGGGGAGGACAAGCGTGAATCCAATCAGATTTGGACTGCCGGTCGCGGCCGCCTTGACGGCGGCGCTGCTATCCGGCGCGGCGTCGGCGCAGCTTTCCGACGACATCGTCAAGATCGGCGTGCTCACCGACATGAACGGCCCGGCCTCCGCGCCGACCGGCCAGGGCTCGGTGACGGCCGCGCAGATGGCGATCGACGATTTCGGCGGCACCGTCCTCGGCAAGCCGATCAGCATCGTGGTCGGCGACCACCAGCTCAAGGCCGACATCGGCGCCTCGCTCGCGCGGCGCTGGTACGACGTCGAGCAGGTCGATCTGATCGTCGACGTGCCGGTCTCGGCGGTCGGGCTCGCGGTGCAGAACATCGCCAACGAGAAGAAGCGGCTGTTCATCACCCACTCCACCGGCACCGCGGATTTCCACGGCAAGTTCTGTTCGCCCTATGCGATCCAGTGGGTGTTCGACACCCGCGCGCTCGCGGTCGGCACCGCGGACGCGGTGGTCAAGCGCGGCGGCGACAGCTGGTTCTTCATCACCGACGATTACGCCTTCGGCCATTCGCTGGAGCGCGACGCTTCCGCGGTCGTCAACGCCAATGGCGGCAAGGTGCTGGGCTCGGTGCGGCCGCCGCTGGCGACGCCTGACCTCTCCTCCTTCGTGCTGCAGGCGCAGGCCTCCAAGGCCAAGATCATCGGCATTGCCGCAGGTCCGCCCAACAACATGAACGAGATCAAGACCGGCTCGGAGTTCGGCGTGTTCAAGGGCGGCCAGCAGATGGCGGCGCTGCTGGCACTGATCACCGACATCCACGGCCTCGGCCTGCAGGCCGCGCAAGGCCTGCTGCTGACGACCTCGTTCTACTGGGACATGGACGACAAGACCCGCGCATGGTCGAAGCGCTATTTCGCAAAGCTGAACAAGATGCCGTCGATGTGGCAGGCCGGCGTCTATTCGAGCGTGATGCACTATCTCAACGCCATCAAGGACGCCGGCACCGACGATCCGCTCAAGGTCGCCGCCAAGATGCGCGAGAAGCCGATCGAGGATTTCTTCGCCCGCAACGGTAAGCTTCGCGAGGACAATCTGATGGTGCACGACCTCTGGCTGGTGCAGGTGAAGACGCCGGAGGAGAGCAAGTATCCGTGGGACTATTACAAGATCCTCACCACGATCTCCGGCGACAAGGCGTTCGGGCCGCCGGACCAGGCGTGCCCGCTGGTGAAGAAGTGAGATTGGCGAGTGGCGAATAGGGAGTAGCGAATGGATTGCGTCCATTCGCTATTCGCAACTCGCCACTCGCTATTTCACCACCCCGATCTCGCGGAAATACTTCAACACGCCCGGATGGATCAGGTCCGGCCTCGGCGCCGCCTCGACGGTGTTCGACGCCGTGGTCTCGCAGGCCTGGGCGAGCTTCCTGCAAAAAACCGCCTCGACACCATGCAGCGTCTTCGCCAGGCGATAGGCGACATCGTCGGGCAGATCCTCGCGGGTCAGCACGAAGCTCCAGGAGCCGAGCGAAGCGATCGGCGCGTCCTGCTTCGGATAGCTGCCTGCGGGCACCAAGAGCGGCTTCAGGAACGCATGCTTGGCGCGGATGCGCGTCATCTCGTCCACGCTGGGGGCAATGAAGCGCGCGCCTGACGCGCTCGATGCGACCGCGGCAAAGCCGGGCCAGCCGATGCCGGCGCCCCAGAGCGCGGCGACGCGGCCGTCCTCGACCATCGCGGGGCCGTCGCCGGCGCGGTCGAGATAGACCGCCTTGAAGTCTTCGTCCTGCTTCAGGCCGAGCCCATCCAGCACGTAGCGCGCCAGGATCGGCAGGCCCGAGCCCCTGGCGCCGAACGCAACGGGCTGTCCCACGAGATCGCGGATCGTCCTGTAGGGACTGTCGGCGCGCACCACGAACATGCCGGGGTTGGAATAGATCGCCGTCAGTATCTTCAATCGTACCGGCGCGCGGCCGATGCCGGCAAACGCCTCATAGGCCGGCTCGCCCGCAACCAGCGCGAGATCGAGCTCGCCCTTCTCCAGCAGGGGAATGTTCTCGTTGCTGCCCTTGGTGTTGCGGGGCGCGATGGCGATCTGCGGATCGGCCGCGTTCATCACCTCCGCAAACGCGTTGCCGTAGAGCGGGAAGCCGCCGCCGGATGTCGCGGTGCCCAAGCTGATCGTCGTGGTCGAGATGGCCGTGCCTCCGGTTTGAGCGGCAGCGGGGCTTGCGAGCAGCACTGCAGCAAGAAGGATGATCGCGAATCTCATGGTCATTCCCGGCGGGGCTGCGTCAACACCGACGTGCGGCGAAGTAGGCAGCGGCCCGATTTTGTGAAAGCATGCCCCTCAACGACAATAGAACAATGGGAGGCGTCATGTTGCGAATTTTGCGTCACGGTGTTTTCGGGCTTGCAGTCCTGTTAGGTCTTTTCAGCGCTACCCCTCCTGCCTCCGCCGCCTATCCCGACCGTCCCATCCACTGGCTGATCGGCTTTTCCGCCGGCGGCCCGGTCGACATCGTGGCGCGGATCATGGCGCAGTGGCTGTCGGACCGGCTCGGCCAGCAGGTCATCGTCGAGAACCGCACCGGCTCCGGCGGCAACATCGCCGCCGCCGCGGCGATCAATTCGCCGCCCGACGGCTACACGCTGCTGTTCGTCGCGCCCAACAACGCGATCTCGACCTCGCTCTACAAGAAGCTTCCGTTCGATTTCATCCGCGATACCGTGCCGGTGGCGAGCATCATGCAGCTCACCAACATGCTGGTCGTCTCCAACGCGTTCCCGGCCAAGACGGTCCAGGAGTTCGTCGACTATTGCAAGGCCAACCCCGGCAAGATCTCCTTTGCCTCCTCCGGCAACGGCACCTCGGTGCACATGTCGGCCGAGCTGTTCAAGGTGATGACCAAATGCGACATGGTGCACGTGCCCTATCGCGGATCGGCGATCGCCTTCCCCGACATCATCTCCAACAAGGTGCAGCTGATCTTCGACAATCTGCCCTCCGCGCTGGAGCAGGTGAAAGGCGGCACTGTCCGCGCGCTCGGCGTCACCTCGCCGCAGCGCTGGCCGATCGTGCCCGACGTGCCCGCGATCGCCGAGACCGTGCCGGGCTTCGAATCGGTCGGCTTCTACGGCATCTCCGCGCCGAAGGGCACGCCTCCCGAGGCGATCGAGATCATCAACAAGGCCGTCGGCGAAGCGCTGAAGGATCCGAAGCTGGTGGCAAAGCTGGCCGAGATCGGCGGCATCCCCAAGCCGATGACGCCGGCCGAGTTCGGCAAGCTGGTCACCGACGAGACCGAGAAGTGGCGCAAGGTGGTGGCGTTCGCCGGGGTCTCGGTGGACTGAAGCCGGGGGAACTGCCGCAAGCCGGCATCGCGCCAACGCGACATCGGAGGGGATCGGAAGACCCCTCCCATCAAAATTTGCGAAAACAACCCCATGCACAGTAGAAAGATCAAGCGATCACAAGGGGTTACGGAATCGAAAAACGAGCCTTGGCGGGAGGCGATTTGACCCGTCGGGCAAAACAGGACTAGAAGGGCATCATCGCCAATTTCGGGTATTCAAAACTGACAGGTCTGCTGCGCCGGTGTTTCCATCCACTAAGTGCCAGCATTGCACCCCCGCCGCCATCCCTGTAAACGAACCGCGCACCGTTGCCGGCCACGCGTTCCCGCGAGCCGCTCGCGGCGGGGCCCGTAGCTCAATGGTTAGAGCCGGCCGCTCATAACGGTCTGGTTGCAGGTTCGAGTCCTGCCGGGCCCACCAGCCTTCGCTCGCTTCGCGAGCTTCGGCTAGGCAAGCCGATGCCGCGAAGGGCAAGCGAAGCGGACGCTTCCACAGATCGCTGGCCATTTTTCTTGCGCCTTCGCGGCTGACCTTTCTTAGCCTCCGGGGACTTCGCTCGGTTAATCTGCTCCCTCAACAGCTTGCCGAAGTCGGCGAGCGCCTTGGTGCCCTTTGCGATCTCGACGGCATCTTTCAGGTAGGGCACTGCTACCAGAGCTCAATCGGTAAGGGTCGCCCAGATCGAACCTTGATGGATGCTGGAGACGACCAGCACACGTCCTTTGGTCATGTCGTTGTAGTCGCGCGCAAGCGCAAGGAACAATTCGCCAAGGTCATCCGCCCTCGGGGCGGTCTCATGTTCGATCGTTATCAGGAGCTGGTCAATCCATGTCGTAAGCATACGACAAGTTGTTGATCCTGATAAAGCACTCACTGGAAGAAAATTACAGCCTGCATTTAAGCGGCGCACCGGGCCCGTGCAAAATGAGCCAATGCAAATAAAAAGGTGCCCGACAGGTAGCTCCGGCATTACGCCCTAGAATCAGGACGGCCAATCGGGCTTCCTTGTCTCCCAGGTTGCGATCAGAAACGTGGCCATGGTACCCGCGAGATTGACTGCCAGCTGAGCATGGCGTGGCTGTGGCTTGGCTCTCAGAGGCCCTTGGCTATGAGCGTCACCAAGCTTGTTCCTAATCGCACCGATTGACTCGACGATCGATTGACAGCTTCCGAGAATCTGTTTGAAGACTTGCTCCGTGTGATCGTCAGGCGCAAGCTTAAGTACTTTGGCCAACCGGCGATATAGCGCCGGAAGATCGTCGTCATCTTTGAACGTCTCGTTAGCCTCGTGGAGAATCCATTTGCAGGTGTCTTCGAGCAGTGTCCGGGCAGATGTTATGGCGGCACGCGGATCGGACGCGCGGCGCGTCAGGGCCTCTTGCCAGCGCGCATGAATTTCGCCGGGGTTAAAGGCCATGAGCGCTTTTGATATTTCGTCGTCGGCGGGTGTCGTGCCAGGCTTAGTCAGCAGACGAACCGCATATACAGGCGCACCCGACATACGGCGAACTTCATCGACACAATACCCGTCGTGGAAAAGATGGCGGTTCAAGCGCGTTACAAGATCTGCCTGCTCCGGAAGGTCGCGGCAAAGCGGATCTAGCATGGCCTCCAGCAATCTGAAAAAATGCTTCTGCGAGCACTCCTTGATGCCGAGCAGTTCCAGAACATCCGTATTCGACATGTCGAAGTTTCTGATACGGTGACGGAAGATATAATCCTCCATCGTCGCTTCTCCGCTAAAGCGCGGCGGGTTCATCTTGTCGATCGGCCAGAGCTTCTTGAGAAACTCGATTTCATCCATATTGCCCGACAAAGGCACGGCGTGGATCTCCGCAACGATGCGTTGGCGCGTCAGCGGTGTGATTTGCTGGCCGCCTTGCTCTTCGAGCTTGGTCAAGGCCTCACCGAGATCAGCATCGCCTTCTTCATTCTGCACGGCGCGGGCGACCCTGAGGACTTCCGCCGCCGGGAGCGACTCCAGGCGGGCAACCACATATTTAAACTTGCTGCGAAAGGCTTCTTCTTCAGTTCCCGCCGCTAGGCCGTACTGTGCGCAGATATTCGGCACTGAGTATGATTTATGACCGGAGATGACTGATGTAATCAGGTGCCGCAGGCGGGCTGTCGTGGCTCGATCGGGTATTGCGGTCCTGTTCGACATCAGAGCTCTATGTAAATAGGAAATCGATGCTGCATGGCATCGACGATACTGACCACTTTTTTGTCCAGCGGAGGCGTTTTCTTCTGATCTAACCACACCTGCTTGAATCGCCGCACCGTTTTGGCGGCAATAACGAGAATAAGCTTTTCAGAGACCTCCGCTTTCGCCGAAAGATGCTTGAGCTCATCCTTGCACTCGGGATTGCGGTGACAGTGCACGCAACGACTCCGACCGCCTCGCGGGTTTGAGAGCCCATGAAGAAAATGCAACGGATGGCTCGCTGAAATCTGCGTAGGCCGAAGCGCCATTGGTGCTCTTTTGGCTGGATTGACGTTCAGTCAAACTCTGCGCGCATGGCTAAGCTTTCCATAAGCCCCTCTTCTGAACCAAAGAGAGTGTAGGCGCTCAAATTGTACTCGGCCAACTCTCTTATTACTTCACGTCGCTGACTGTTGGACAGGACGAACTTGAAGAGAATATCTTGTTGAAAATCTGCTTTCGGATCGAATGGCTTGCAAACATTCGTATGCTCAAGAAAGTACGGACTGACTTCCTGCCACTGCGTACATACCGTATAATACGAGCGTTGAGCAAAGTGACGCTTTGGAGCTGCGACGTAAGGGCCAAGAAGTCTTATCACGGGTTCATCGCTTCCGCCTGTTTTCATGCCACTAGCGTCCCGTTCTCGAAAGGCGTAGATCGCTACGTTTTCAGCGTCGGCACCTCGAAATGCAAAGAATGCAGCCACCATCGCCGATGCACTCCAATCTAGGAGTGGGGACGGAAAGCCGTGGTGCCTCAAATAGGCCAGATATGAGTAATGGGGCAACGAGCCGCGTAGCATGACTGAACTGAAGGTGTCGTAACCAGCCAACACATCGCGCTCGATTTCGTAAATTGATGGTTCGTCGCTCCACGTTAGACCCGTGTATGCCTCAACCTCAGGCTTCACACGTAAAGCCGTCCGATAATAATCAGCCACTTCTTCTAACAGGCCGCTTCGTTCTAGAGTGGTTTGTAATCGCCACTCACTTGAAGCTTGACCTCGAAACAGGACTATCGAACCCTCGTCACGCGCTCTATCTGCAAGCGATGCAGCTTCTTTTTTGAAGTCCTCCCAACTGACCTCGGTGTCGGCCAAGTATATCTCCTGCGGCAACTAAAACCTTAGATCGCATCTAATAGAGGATCGCCAAACCGAATCAAATACGAACATAGTCTGATGACATCGACCTCTCACCCCAATATCTCCCGATACAATCCCAGATACCGATCCGCCATCCGGTCCACCGTGAAACGCTCAGACACCGCGGCGCGGCAGGCGGCGCGATCGATCTGGTCGATGCGGGCGATCGCATCGACCGCTTCGTCGAGGCTGTCGACCAGGAAGCCGGTCACGCCGTCGTCGATCAGCTCGCGCATCGATCCGCGGTTGCGGGCGATGACCGGCGTTCCGCAGGCCAGCGCTTCCACCACCGACAGGCCGAACGGCTCGTCGAAATTGATGAGGTGGAGCAGCGCGCGCGCGGAGCCCAGCGTTGTCGCGCGCGCCGCGCCGCCGACCGGGCCGAGATAGACGATTGTGCGGCCGTCGAGTTCGGGGGCGACCTGCGCATCGTGGTAGGCCTGGTCCTGGACGATGCCGGCCATGACCAGTTTCCGTCCCGATCGACGGGCCGCCGTGATCGCCTCGGCGGCGCCCTTGTCCGGATGGATGCGGCCGAAGAACAGCAGGTCTTCGCCGCCATGCGGATCGAATGGAAAGTCTGCAAGCGGGATGCCGTGGTGGATGGTTGCGGCATAGCGCAGGTCCGGATGGCGATCGGCCTCGCTGATCGCGACATAGTGGACGCGATCCTCGTAGCGCTTGTAGGCCGGCCAGATGCGGTCCGACGAGAAGCCGTGGATGGTCGTCACCATTGGTGTGTCGACCAGCCGCGAGAACGCGTGCGGGACGAAATCGGCCTGGTTGTGGATCAGGTCGAATTGTCCGGCCTGCTCGAACACATGGGCGACGTGGAGCATCTCCCACACCTTCGCGTCGATCGCGGGATCTTCGGAATAGGGCGCCGGGCAGACTCCATCGAGACGACCTGACGTGCTGCTGTCCAGCGTGGCGAACAGGGTGACATCGACGCCGCGCGCCACCAGCGCCTCGGTCAGGAGACTGGTGACCTGCTCCCAGGGCCCGTAGTGGCGCGGCGGTGTCCGCCAGGAGATCGGCGCCAGCATGGCAATGCGCAAACGACCATCCTCTTCTGAATTCAGCTATCGAGCCTCGAGCACGACAGCTTCATGCGACCGTAGCAGGAGAGCGTCGTCTTCGGCCAGCGGCGTATCCTCGTGCGTGGACAGGAGCGGCCGGCTCCCGCGCGCCCACTCCGGCAATTGCAGACGGTGCGGCCGTTCCCCGAAATTGAGCGACACCAGCAAGCGCTGCGACTCGTGCCGGCGCGCGTAGACCAGGAGCTCGTCCTCGACAGTCACCAGGGCGAAGTCGCCGATCGACAAGGCCGGATGATCGCGCCTGAGCGCAAGCAGGCGACGATACAGCGTCAGGATGGAGCGCGGGTCGTCCGTCATCCCGGCCACATTGCGCGTCCGCCAGTCGGCATGGAGCGGCAGCCACGGTTTGGCCGTGCTGAAACCCGCGTTGTCGCTGCCGTCCCACGGCATCGGCGTGCGCACGGGATCGCGGCCCAACCCCAACCCGGGCTCACGCAACTCGCGCGGGTCCTTCACCTGCGCGGGTTCGATTCGGACGTCGCTCAAGCCGAGTTCGTCGCCGTAATAGAGCGTGGGCGTCCCGCGCAGCGTCAGCAGCAGAACCGCCGCGACGCGGGCCTGAGCCTGCCCCAGCCGGGTGGCGACGCGGGGACGGTCGTGGTTGCCGAGCACCCAGTTCGGCCAGCCGGCTAGCGGAAGCGCGGCCTCATAATCGGTGATGGCCGCCGCAAGGGTGCGCGCGTCCCACTTCATGTCGATGAGCTGGAAATTGAACGGCAGATGCACGCCCGGGCGTTCACGGCCGTAATAGTGCATGAGACGGTCGACCGGCAAATAGATCTCGCCGATCAGCACCCGCTCGCCCAGTCCTCTTGCGCCGTAGCTGTCGGCGACCTCGCGCATCCCTGAGGCAATGCCGTGCACCTCGGGCTGGTCCGTCGAGTGGCGTTGCAGCAGGCGGTGCATCTCGCCCATGCCGGGGCGATAGTCCGGGTTGGGCGGATTGTCCGGGAAGTCCGCCGCCTTCACCATGTGCCAGAGAACATCGATGCGGAAGCCATCGACGCCGCGGTCGAACCAGAACCGCATCACGTCGAACATCGCCGCCTGCACATCGGGATGACGCCAGTTGAGATCCGGCTGCTCCTTCAGGAAGGCGTGATAGTAATATTGCCCGGTGACCGCGTCCCATTGCCAGGCCGAGCCGCCGAAATCGCTGATCCAGTTGTTGGGCGCGCCGCCGTCCGCGGCGGCATCGCGCCAGATGTACCAGTCTCTTTTCGGATTGTCTCTCGCAGCGCGGCTCTCGACGAACCATGGATGCTGGTCGGAGGTGTGGTTGGGCACGAAGTCGAGCAGCACCTTGAGCCCGCGCCGATGCGCCTGCCTCAGCAGTTCGTCGAAATCCGCCAAGGTGCCGAAGCATGGATCGATGTCGCAATAATCGGCGACGTCGTAACCGAAATCGACCATCGGCGATGGTGAGATGGGCGAGATCCAGATCGCGTCGATGCCGAGGCCTGCGAGATAGTCAAGCCGCTGCGCGATCCCCTGGAGGTCGCCGATGCCGTCGCCATTGCTGTCCTGAAAGGAGCGCGGGTAGATCTGATAGATCACGCCTGTCTGCCACCAGAGCGCGGTCATGCCAACCGAGCCCGCAAACCGGGCGCTGACGTGTGCGCCGATCGGCACCTACTGATCACGCGGTACCGTCAAGACTGGTCCACCCTTCGCGTCACGACGGAGCTTTGCCATCCGCGTCATGGCAGGCACCGTGGTCCTGCGGGACGCGAATGTCGACGGATTTGTGCGGTTCCGGACGTGCAGATGAACCCGCGGCGCATGGACCCGCAGCGCATATCGGACCATATTGGCCGTTCCGCCGAGCCCCCGCACACAACCGCCCTCTCGGGGCAGGAGACTTTCATGACCAATGAAAAAGGCCCGAACATCAAGAAGAAGCAGAAATGCAAGAATTGCGAGGGCAAGGGCCTGCTCAAGAAGGGCGACAAGGTGGTGAAGTGCCAACGCTGCAAAGGCACGGGCGTGCGCTGAGGGGTTGATGACCTCTCGGCCCCTGACGCCGCGCGGGCCTCGCCGACTATTCGGCTAGACATCGCCATCGCCGACAGCCAGCCCATTGATCGGCATCAAGCACTGCTCTCGCCGCCATGACAAACAAGCCACCTCGACTCTCACGGGCCCCTCCGGCAACCTGAGAAAATGACCAATCAAGAACGGCCGAAGCTGATCCGCTCGCTGACGTTGACGCATGCGGTGCTCTATGGGCTGGGCGTCACGATCGGCGCCGGAATCTACGTCCTTGTCGGGGCGGCAGCGGCGCGCAGCGGCATGCACGCGCCTCTCGCGTTCCTCGCCGCTGCGGTCGTGATGGGCATGACCGCAGGGACCTTTGCCGAATTGGGCACGCGACTGCCGGTCGCGGCAAGCGAGGCGGCTTACGTCCAGGCCGCCTTCCACCGGAAATGGCTCAGCGTTGCCACAGGACTGCTCGTCGTGGCGGCGGCAACGATTTCAGGCGCCACGATCAGCGTCGGCAGCGCCGGTTACATCGGTGTCTTCCTGCCGCTCTCTCCCGCGTGGATCATCGCCGGCGTCGTGCTCGCGATGGGAGCCGTCGCTTGCCTGTCCGCAGTTCAGTCCATCAGCTTTGCCGGGCTGATGACGGTCATCGAGATCGGAGGACTGATCCTCATCCTCGCGGCCGGCTTGTTCAATGGCGGCTCGCTGGTCTCGCGGCTCCCTGAACTCTGGCCTTCGGCCGGCGAGACCGGCGCATGGACCGGGATCGCACAAACTTCGCTGCTCGCAGTGTTTGCGTTCATCGGCTTCGAGCACCTGGTCAACATTTCCGAGGAGATGAAGAATCCTCTGCGGACGTTGCCCTGGGCGCTCCTCATCACGCTCGGCGCGACCGCGCTTCTTTACGCCGGCGTCGTCTGGATCGCCGTCGTCGCGGTGCCTCCCGCCGAGCTCGCGCGTTCCCCCGCGCCGCTCGCGCTGGTATTTCAGCGGCTGACGGGTCTTCCTCTGCAGGTGTTGGGCGCCATCGCGATCGTCGCGACGATCAACGGTATCATCGTTCACATGATCATGATCGGACGCGTGCTGTATGGCCTTGCCGACCAGGGTAGCCTTCCCGCATTTCTCGGCCGCGTGAGCGCGAGAACCGGCACGCCCATTGTCGCCACCCTGTTCGCGGTCGGCGCCATCCTGATCCTTGCGCTCGGCGTTCCGCTGACGGGCCTGGCGGAGTGGACCTCGCGATTGACGCTCGGCATCTTTGCCCTGGTCAATCTGGCGCTGCTCCGGATCAAGGCAGCTGAATCGGTTCCTCCTGCCGGCGTATTCGTCGTTCCGATGTGGGTGCCGGCTGCCGGATTGTTCACGACCGGCTCGTTGCTCGTGATCGATATGTTGGGGTAGGTCTTGATGCGGCGGCGCCGAGCCGGCCGGCACCTGCGGCCTGAAACCGCGCAACCCACACCAATGGGGTCGGTCCCCCGAGGGCAAACATCGACAACAGTTGAACGCCGCGGCGGAGGAATGATTTTGCTCTGCCGGTCCGGCACGGAGGGTTCTTTTCAGCGCTGAGAGCTTCTCCGATCGGATGAGGCAAGGACCGGCCACTGTGCTATCTTCCACCCGAAAGCACGAACGGAGACACCGCATGCCAATTAGCGTCAAGCAAATGATCGAAGCCGCGAACGCGGCGGTCCCCAAGATCACGTCGGACGAGGCCGCAGCGATGATCAAAGCCGGCAACACGCTGGTCGTCGACGTGCGCGATGCGCCGGAGGTCGCGGCCAGCGGCAAGATCGCGGGCGCCGTTCATGTCTCGCGGGGGATGCTGGAGTTTCGCGCGGATCCGGAGCTGCCGTCGCACGACAAGGCGTTCGACAGGACCAAGTCCGTCATCCTCTATTGCGCGTCCGGCGGCAGGTCGGCGCTGGCCGGCAAATTGCTGAAGGACATGGGCTACGAGAAAGTCTTCAATCTCGGCGGCTTCAAGGACTGGACGGGGGCGGTCGAGAAGTAGCTCGACCCAGACGGGTAGCGCAGGATCGATAGCTCGCCCGCGGCGCATCCTTCGAGACGCCCGCCTGCGGCGGGCCCTCAGGATGAGGTCCTTGGTTGCGGCGGGGTCATGCGCATTTCGGCCCGGGTCTCCGGCCGGGATTTCAGCTTCACCGCAACAATCGGCCTTCACGCGCGTTGTTCCCCAAGAGACTGGAACTCCGCGAGGCGCGCCATGAATAAGCCTACCGCCAAGGATACCGGACTGACACCTGACGACTTCCCGATCGAAGCCGACAAGGACAAGCTCAGGACGCACAAGGGCGAGCCGGTGGCTTCGGCCGAGTCCGAAGAGATCGCGGACGACCTGGCCGACCGGCTGAACGAACAGGCGCACCGGGAAGAACAGGACCGCTGGTCGGCGTGACGCGACAGCCTGCGCTTTTTCGCCCCCCTCCTACTCGATCGACGTCGCCTGCCGCCGGCGCAGCTCGGACGGGCTGTGGCCGAACTTCCTGCGAAACACCGTGCTGAAATGCGATGAGCTGCTGAAGCCCAGCCGATAGGCGATTTCTGTCACCGAGAGCGCGCGCAGCTCGGGGCGCATCAGCGCGTCGTAGCAACGCTGCAGGCGGCGGTTCAGGATCCATTCGGACACCGACATCTCGGTCGACCGAAACAAATAATGCAGATGCCGGAGCGAGACGCCGTTGCTCCTGGCGATCTTCTCCAGCGACAAATCCGGATCGGTCAGGTGCTCCTCGATCCAGGCCTTGACGGAGCGCAGGCGCGCATTCCGCGCCGTGGCGTCCTCGGAGAATTCGTCCTTGTCGCCCATGTCCAGCGCGAGCGCCAGCACATCCATCAGCTCGTGACCGAGCCGGCCTCGCGCCGTCTCCTCCAGGCTCGAGGCCTCCGCGGCGAGCAGCGCGCAGAATTCGGCGGCGATCCGCCCCAGGCCCCGCCCGGTCGCGATCGTTGCCGCCGACGGCATCTTGCCTTCGGCGAAGCGCGACGAAAACTCCTTGCGCGGGATCTCCAGATACAATGAGCGGAATTGGTTCGAGCACTCCAGATCGTAGGCATCGGAGGCCGAAAAGATCGCGCCGATGCCCGGGCTGGTCACCAGCGTCTGGCCGGCCTGAAGGACGTCCATGCTGCCGGCTTGCAGAAACTGGACGTAGTAACAATCCTTGTCGAGCTTTGCGATGTGCCGCTCGCGCCGCGATATCCGCTGCTCCGACAGGAAGACGTCGCTCATCGTGACGGGGCCAAATTGCGCCTCGCGGATAAAGCCCTGATAGTCGGCCGGCTTCACCGCGTTCACGTCGACATGAACGTAGTGGTCGCAGATGGCATCCTGCCAGGCGGCAAAGCGCTTGGCAGGGTCCAGCTCCTCGGTCGTAAACACGAGATCCATCGGCGGCCCGTCACGTCGAGACATATCTGTGCAGCGCACAAAAACTGCCGGCGGATTTTAGGTTCCTGTCAGCTTCGCGCAAGACTCTTTGCGCGCCAGCGCAAAAGGTTTGCGCGTTGACGCAAGTCAGCGTGAGCTCTCTCGCCTATCAAGCGCAAAACAAACTTGGGACGGGGGGAGGCAAGCGCGCGCCGAGACGGCGATCCCGCACGCGCGATGCCGATCCCAGGGAAGGCAGGCGATGAAGCGCGTTCGGGTCAGCCAACAGGAGATCGTGTTTGCGGTCTTCGCGGCACTCTTCCTGACCTTCTCGGTCTTCCTCAACGGCTTTCTCTCCGCCGACAACATGCTGACATTGCTGCAGAACGTGGCAGTGCTCGGCATCCTCGGCCTGGCCATGGCGATCGTCGTGATCGGCCGCGGCATCGACCTGTCGCTGATCGCGGCACTCGCGGTCCCCGCCGGCCTCGTGCTGCAGATGGTGCAGAACGGCCATTCGCTGCCGGCCTCGCTGCTCGCCGCCGGCCTGCTGGCGATCGCGGTCGGTCTCGTCAACGGCTGGCTGATCGCCTATGCGGAAGTGCCGCCCTTGTTCGCGACGCTGGCGACCGGCCTGTTCGTCGCCGGTCTCGGCCAAGCCGCCCTCTTCCAGCTCGACGTCGTGCAATGGAGCGACGGCATGGCCGGCTTCGAGCGGCTCGGTCAGGGCAGCATCCTCGGCATTCCCACCTCGATCGTCATGTTCGCGATCGCCTGCGTCGTGGTCTTCGTGCTGCTGCGCCAGACGCGCTGGGGCGCCTACATCTACGCGATCGGCGACAACCCGTTCGCGGCGCGCGTCACCGGCATCCCGTCGCGGCCGGTCATCGTGCTGCAATACGTCCTCGCGGCGCTGATCGGCTGCTTTGCCGGCCTGGTGCTGGCGGCGTCCGTCAACTCCATGCCGACCCGGATCTTCAATTCGACGCTGATCTACGACGTCATCCTCGTCGTCGTGCTCGGCGGCATCGGCCTGTCGGGCGGGCGCGGCGGGGTCGTCAACGTCATCATCGGCACGCTGCTGATCGGCACGATGCTGAACGGAATGACGATCCTCAACGTCCCCTATGCCGGCCAGAACCTCATCAAGGGCCTCGTGCTCCTGATCGCCGTCATCACCGACACCCTGCTCAATCCACGAAACGAAGAAACGGCCCAACAGGGCGACATCTGATCTGCCTGAAAAAACGCGTATCCAACAAGGAGGAAGACAATGGCCAGCGTTCATAAGTTCGCGCTTGGAAGTATCGCCGCATTGGCGATTTCAGCCGTCGCGGCTCCGGCCCTCGCCCAGCAGGGCCTCGACGAGCCGTTCCAGAAGCCGTTCCGGGAAGCGCTTGCCGGCAAGACCGTCGCCTACGTGCCGGTCGCGATGAACTTCGACCTGACCGAAGGCTGGTACGCCGGCCTCAAGAAGGAGCTCGAGCCGTACGGCGTCAAGTTCGTGATCCGCGATCCCAACTGGAACACCAATGCCGGCGCGCAAGCCGTGACCTCGCTGATCTCGGAGAAGCCGGCGGTGATGGTGATCCACAATCCCGACGTGCAGACCTACGCCAAGCTGCTGCAGCGCGCCGAGAACGAGGGCATCTACGTCATCCAGATCAACATGGGCTCGGCCTATCGCAGTTCGGCTTTCGTCGGCGCCAACTGGATCGAGATCGGCGAGCGGCAGACCGAAGGCGTGGTGAAGGCCTGCCAGGGCAAGTCGAACAAGATCGCCATCATCCAGGGCGCGCTCTCGGCGGCGGCCAGTGCCTACACGCTCAAGGGCGTCGAGAACGTCCTCGCCAAGCATCCCGAAATCAAGGTCGTCTCCAGCCAGGCCGCGGATTGGGATGCCGCCAAGGCCAAGGCGATCACCCAGACGGTGCTGAAGCAGAACCCGGATCTCTGCGGCATCGTCGGCTTCTGGGACGGCATGGACATCGGCACCGCCGCCGCGATCAAGGAAGCCGGCCTGACCGGCAAGGTGTTCCTGGCGACGTCGGGCGGCGGCGAGCGCAAGGGCGCCTGCGAGCTCGTCAAGAACGGTTCGTTCGATCTCGACATGAGCTACGACGTGCCGACGCAGGCAGCCCAGATGGCCGGCACCATCAAATGGCTGCTGTCGTCGGGCGTCAAGGCGGGCTCGGTCAAGGGTTCGGAATACACCACGCTGATTCCGATCACCAGGGAGAACGCCGACAACCAGATGACCTGCTGGAATCTCTCCGATCTCAAGAAGTGATCGCACACTGAAGCTGCGCGTTCCGCACCTTCGGGTCGCGGAACGCGCAACCTTGCTCATGGAATCAGCGGAAGGCAGATGCGCGAGACACTGACGAGGCTCCGATACCGCTACTGGCCGGACCATCTCCTCGGCGAGATCCTGTCCAAACGATGGACCGAAACCGCCATCCCGGTGATCCTGCTGCTGATCATCGGCTTCGCACTCAGCCGCTCGCTCGAGCACTTCCTGTCGCCTGCGAGCCTCGCCGACACCGCGCGGCAGGCCGGCGAGATCGGCTTCATCGGCCTCGGCATGGCGCTGGTCGTCATCGTCGGCGGCATCGATCTCTCGGTCGGGTCGATCTTCGCACTGACGGATTTCTGCGCGCTCTATCTGCTCGACGTGCTCAACTGGCCGGTCCCCGCAGTGGTGGTGGTCACCATGATCGTCGGCGGGCTACTCGGCGCCGTGAACGGCGTGCTGATCGGATATCTCAGGCTGCGCGCCTTCATCACCACGCTGATCACACTGATCATCTACCGCTCGGCCTATGATCTCCTGATCCAGCGCTATTCCAACGCGATCGCGTCGGCCTTCCCGGACATTCCCTCCTGGGATTTCATCGGCGGCGGCAGCGTGTTCGGAATCCCCAGCGTCGCGCTGGTCTACATCGTGATCGCGATCTTCGGTCACGTCTTCCTGACGCGGTTGCGGCCGGGCTGGCACATCACCGCGATCGGCGGCTCGCGGCGCTCGGCCTACAATTCCGGCATTCCGGTCCGTCGCACCATCGCGCTCTGCTATGTCGCGAGCGGCGTGCTGACCAGCATCGGCGCGCTGTTCTTCGCCGCACGGCTCGGCACGGTCGGCGGCGATATCGGCGTCGGCCTGGAGGTGATCGTGCTGACCGCGACCGTGCTCGGCGGCATCACGCTCGGCGGCGGCAAGGGCTCGGTGGTCAAGTCCATGGTCGGCGTGCTGATCGTACTCCTCGTCACCAACGGGCTGACCGCCATGAACGCGCGCGGCGGCGTCAACCGCATGGCGCTGGCGAGCATCCTGCTGGCGGCGGCGATGGTCGACATCCGCTGGCAGAAGAACCGCACCCGCATCATCAGCAAGGTCTATGTCGCCCCGACCTATCACGCGCTACCGCCTCCGCCGCCGACCGAGATCGGCAGCGGCGGGCCGTTCGAGCAGAACGACAAGCTGCGCGACGTCTCGCTGATCGGGCTCGGCCGGATCGAGGCGCCCGAGGACGTCATCCTCGACCGCAACGACGTGCTCTATGCCGGATCCCGTCACGGCGACATCATCCGATTCTTCCCACCCGATTACGAACGGATGGAGGTGTTCGCCCATATCGGCGGCCAGCCGCTCGGCATGGCGTTCGACAAGCAGGACAATCTCTACGTCTGCATCGGCGGCATGGGGCTGTATCGCATCACGCCCGACGGCACCGTGGAGAAAGCCACGGACGAGACCAACCGCAGCCTCTATTCCGTGAACGACGACAGCCGCCTGCGGCTCGCCGACGATCTCGACATCACTGACGACGGCCTGATCTTCTTCTCCGAGGCCACCGTGCGCTACGAGATGGACGAGTGGCCGGTCGACGGGCTGGAGGCGCGCGGCAATGGCCGCATCATCTGCTACGACACCAAGACCGGTACCACCCATACCGCGCTGCGCGGCCTCAAATTCCCAAATGGCGTCGCGGTCGCCAGTGACGGGCAATCAATCCTTTTCGCGGAGACGTTCGGCTGCTCGATCAAGCGCTACTGGTTCGCCGGCCCGAAGAAGGGTGACGTCGAGATCGTCATGGACAATCTGCCGGGCTATCCTGACAACATCAACCTCGCCTCGGACGGCAATTACTGGCTGGCGCTGGTCGGCATGCGCAGCCCGTCGCTGGATCTCGCCTGGAAGATGCCGGGCTTCCGCCGGCGCATGGCCAAGCGGGTGCCGGTCGACGAATGGCTGTTCCCGAACATCAACACCGGCTGCGTCGTCAAGTTCAACGAGAAGGGCAAGATCCTGGAATCGTTCTGGGACCTCAAGGGGCTCAACCATCCCATGATCACATCGATGCGCGAGCATCGCGGCTATCTCTATCTCGGCGGCATCGCCAACAACCGGATCGGCCGCTTCAAGCTCGACAATGCCGATCCCGACTTCGTGCAGTACGACAAGCGCTGGGGGAAGCCGTCGTGATCGCCGCCATCAGCGAATTCGCCAACCGTTTTCTCGGCCGGGGCGAGGCAGCCATCACCGTCCCATCGTTCGACGGGGCATTGAAGCCGAACCAGGCGCTCGAGCAGGCGGAGATCCTGCTCGCATGCGACGCGCCGGAGGATCTCGCCGCGGACGGCAGTTCGCTGCTCATTGCCGACGGCGCCCGGCTGACACGCTTGACCGGACGTTCGACAACGACGGTTCGAACCTTCGAGCGGCCGATCTCCGCGCTGGCGTCCTTGCCCAATGGAGGCCTCGCCGTCGCGCTTGGCGGCACCGAGGTCCGACTCTACGACAACGCCGCGGTCGAGGCGCCCAGGGCCGCCTTCACGCAAGGGCTGCACGCCGTCAATGCGCTGGCTCCCGCGAGCGACGGGACGTTGATCGCAACCGACGGATCGTCGTTGCACGATGCCGGCGACTGGGCCCGCGATCTGATGGAGCTCGGCAAGACCGGCCGGGTACTGCGGCTCGATCCCAAGTCGGGCGCGATCACGCAGCTTGCCGGCGGATTGGGCTACGCGTTCGGCGCCATCGCGAGCGACGGCAACGTGCTCGTCAGCGAAAGCTGGCGGCATCGTCTGGTTTCGATCGCGCCGGATGGGAGCCGCAAGGATCTGCTCCGTCACCTCCCCGTCTATCCGTCGCGGCTTTCGCCGGCGCGCGGCGGCGGCTTCTGGCTCACCGCCTTCACCGCACGCACCCAACTGGTCGAGTTCGTGCTGCGCGAGCCGGCCTATCGCCGCCGCATGATCGCCGAGATCGCCCCGGAATTCTGGGTCGCGCCGCGCCTGCGCTCCGGCAATTCCTTCAAGGAGCCGCTGCAGGGCGCCCACATCAAGACCATGGGCGTGATGAAGCCCTGGGCGCCGCCGCGGTCATACGGTCTCGTCATCCGGCTCGGAGCCGACGGCCTGCCGCGCTATTCGCTCCACAGCCGGGCCGATGGCGTCAACCACGGCATCGTCGCCGCCGTCGAAGTCGGCGACCACCTCGTCATGATCGCAAAGGGCCCCGGCCGCGTCATCAGGCTGCCGCTGGCATCCCTCGGCGAGGAGGCCCGCGCATGAACGACCTCGTCCTGTCGCTGTCGAAGGCGACCAAGCTCTACGCCGGCGTGCCCGCGATCGAAGGCGTCGATTTCGACCTGCGGCGCGGCGAAATCCACGCCCTGGTCGGCGAAAACGGCGCGGGAAAATCGACGCTGACCAAGGTCATGGCCGGCGTCGTGACGCTGACCTCCGGTGCCATGACGGTCGACGGGGCCGACGTTACTCTGAAGACCCCGCTGGAGGCGCGCAACCTTGGCATTGCCATGGTGTTCCAGGAGAACAGCCTGGTGCCGACGATGACGGTGGCGCAGAACCTGTTTCTCGGTCAGGAGAAATTCTACAACCGCCTGCGCGGCATCTACATCGCGGCCCAGCAATTCCTGCAATCGCTCAACTTCGACGTGACGCCCACCGCGACGGTCGGCGGCCTCGGCGCCGCCAAGAAGCAGATGGTCGAGATCGCCCGCGCCGTCCTGCACAAGGCCAAGGTCATCATCTTCGACGAGCCGACGGCAACGCTGACGCCGGAGGAGAAGAAATACTTCTTCGACCTCGTCAAGGACCTGAAGAAGCGCGGGGTCTCCATCATCTTCATCTCGCACGCCCTCGAAGAGGCGTTGTTGCTTGCCGACCGCATCACCGTGCTGCGCGACGGCAGGCATGTCGTGACCGACGATGCTTCCCGCTTCGACCGGGCGCGCATCGTCCAGGCGATGGTGGGGCGGGACCTCTCCAACACGCTCTACGGCGCGCGCAAGGCGCAGGTGCGCACCTCGGGCAAGCGGGTGCTGACGGTGCAGAACCTGAAGATGGCGCCGATGGTGAAGAACAATTCGCTGTCGGTGTTCGCGGGCCAGATCACCGGTGTCTTCGGTCTCGTCGGCGCCGGGCGTACCGAGACGTTCAAGATCGTCGCAGGCGTCATGAAGCGCGACTTCTTCCACGGCGGCGAGGTGATCCTCGGCGACAAGCCGGTCCGCTACCGCGTGCCCGCGCCGGCGGTGCAGGCCGGCATCGCCTACGTCACCGAAGATCGTAAAGTCGAAGGGTTCTTCGAGACCGCGTCCATTGCGCGCAATATCTATCTCGGCCTGCTCGCCAAGTTTCCGAAAGGACGCGCCTGGCTGTCACGACGTGAGAGCACGGCGACCGGAAAGTCCTGGATCGAGCGGCTCAAGGTGCGTGCCATCGGCGACGAGGCCAAGGTCGTCGAATTGTCCGGCGGCAACCAGCAGAAGGTCGTGATCGCCAAATCGCTGGTCCAGGATCCGGAGCTGATCATCTTCGACGAGCCGACGCGAGGCGTCGACGTCGGAGCCATCGTCGAGATTCACGAGTTGATCAATTCGCTGGCCGACAAGGGCAAGGCGGTGGTGGTGATCTCCTCCTATTTGCCCGAGATCATGGCGCTGTCGGACCGCATCCTGGTGTGCAGGCAAGGCAAGGTGGTCGAGGAGTTTTCCGCGCTGGAGGCGACGGAGGAAGCCATCATGTACGCGGCGATCCACTGACGGCCGCCCGCCCGCCACTTCGCGGCACAGTCGACGCAGACAGATCAGGCGGAACGGGGCAGCACGAACTCCCGGTCTCGCTCGTTCAACAGCTTGCCGGTGGTGCTGTTGGCGAAGTGCAGCGACATGCAGGCCGGGCACCTCACGGGCACATAGCTGTCCGCCGGCTCGCAATTCTCGGGCCGCTCGTCATCGATCCGATGCTGGACGTTCATGCCGGTGCTGGGGCACCTGAATAGGATCTGGCGCTGCATGCTTCTCTCATGCACCGGAACCGCGGCGGGCGAAATTGCGGACGATCCCTTAAGGGCCTTTCCTATGTTTGCGATGGGTCAATGCGAACGGCCCGCCTGCGCCTAGGGTCTGTGTGGCATCGGGTGCGATATCGCTCCGGTGCCGAACGAAGCGGAGCCCGGACTCCTAGGCACTCCGGGCGCCGCTTCGAAGACAGGGGCAACCGATCGCGGCCACCGCTCCGGAAGAGCGGCTTCTAGGCCTCGATGCTTCCCTGGAAACCGGGCGCCGATTGACGTTGCCTGACCGGCCCGACGCAGCCGCAGGGCACGAACACCGCCGCCGACAGTCCAACATCGGGACCGCCTCGATCAGGAGAGCAGCCATGATGTCCGTTAACCTCGATGACCTCTCCGCGGCGGTGCGCTACGCGCTCGAGACGACGCGCGCGACCACGGTCTGTCCTTTCCACGCCGAGGTGATCATCCGCGTGGGCGACGACGCTGCCGAGAGCCACGCTTACGAACGCGCCAAGCGAATGCTCAGGAGCGACGGCACGACCTTCGAGGCGAACGCTCTCAGGGAAGAGATCGGCCACCAACTCGCGTTCGCCGCGGACGGCCGATGCCCGAAATGCGACCGGACCGGTGCGAGCGGATAGGCGGCGGTCCCCTTCAATCCTCCAACCGGTACAACCGCCATCGCGCCGGCACGCCTTTGAGCTGATGCATGCCGTGGTCCCTGAACCGGATCTCCGACTGCGCCATCAGGTCCCTGACCGCACTCGAGACCAGGACCTCGCCGGCCCGCGCCTTGGCGGCGACGCGCGTGCCGATGTGAAACGCGAGACCGACCATCTCGCCCCCGCTCACACTGTATTCGCCGGCATGCAGGCCCACCCTGATCTCGAGTCCCAGCGTACGCACGGCCCTCTGGATCGCGGTCGCACAGCGGATGCCGGAAGCCGGCGCCTTGAATGTCGCCAGCACGCCGTCGCCGGTGGTCACCACTTCCTTGCCGCGCGTACTCTTCAGCTCCTTGCGCACCGCCGCGTAATAGTGGCCCATGACCTTGGTCCAACGCGCATCGCCGAGCTTCGCCGCCTTTGCGGTGGAGCCGACGATATCGACGATCAGGATGGTGGCGAGTGCCTGCTTGAGCTCCGCGCTCAGCTCGGCGGATCGGCGCCGGAGCGCGATCGGTCCGGCCAGCGGTTCGTAGCGATGGTTGCGGCGCCGGGCGATGGCGGCTTTGGCGTAGTCCTGCGCGCGCTGCGTCGTGCGGCAGCGAACTGTCTTCTCCTGCGGCAGTCGCGTCCAGTAGACCCTTCGCCCATCGCCGGCGCCCTGCACTTCCACGGCGCCCCACTTCAGGAAAACCGCTGAACCAACCCGCCGGACACACCACGCCTTCGACGTGTAGCCGGATACGTTGGACTGATGGACTCCAATGCGAAGGAATTTTGGCATGTCGCTGCGGGCAATCGAAGGACCTTGGGCTACCGGAGGCAAAGCGTAGTGGGCCACTGCCGCGTTGGCAATACGATCCGCAGCGAACCAAGCCGCGGAGCGGACGACGCGGCGCTTGACGCGTGCGCCGAGAACGGCAAATCTTGCGGCATGTTTGACGCGGCGCAGGCTGCCGGGACCGATCTTCGATACCCGCTCATTTGAAACCAATGCGATATGCAAAACCAATTTCGATATTGTCGTGAAGCCGCGCTGTTGTCCGCCGCACTCGCGGTTATCGCTGTGCCTGACATGGTGCATGCACAGTCGGGAAGCGCCGGCGGCAGCATCGGCAACGACGAGAAGTCGCTATCCGGCTCACGCGGGTCGCCTCCTGCGACCGAGCCTTCAAGGCCCGCACGCCGCGGCAAGCCAGCGAACGACGAACCGAGCCGCGCGCCGCAAAGAAGCGGCGGGAGTGGCAATTTTGACGGCGCATGGGTTCTGACCAGTGTCGGCGCAACCTGCGCCGGCTCCACCGACACGGTGGTCGTCACCAGCGGCAGAATGGTGGGGCAATACGGCACCGGTCGGGTCAGTCCGAATGGCGCAACCTACGGCACCGGAGCCGCCGGAAGCCTGACCTGGACCATGTCAGGGCGGTTTTCAGGCCGCAGCGGCTCCGGGACGTTCCGACGATCCGACGGATGCACCGGAACCTGGAGCGGATCAAAACAGTAGTTGCCGACGATCGACATCAGCGACCGACCGCGTCTGCGCTTCACCCGTGATACGCGAACAGCTCGATCGGATCGCTGAAGCCGCGCACTTCGTGCTTGCCGACGCGCTCCAGCTCGAACTTCCCCTCCACCAGCTCCGCGAAGTCGCGCGACAGCAGCACCGGCCGTCCCAGCTGCTTGGTGAGCGCCTCGAGACGCGAGGCCATGTTGACGGCAGGGCCGATCACGGTGAAGTCGAGCCGGGTGGTCGAGCCGATATTGCCGTACATAACGTCGCCGACATGGACACCGATGCCGTAGTTCAGCGGCGCCCGGCCGGTCGCGCTGTTGCGCACGTTCAAGGCGGCCATGGCCTGACGGGCTTCGGTCACGGCATGCAGCAGGTTCGCGCAGGCGTCAGGCGCCTGAAGCGGGAAGATGGCAAGCAGGCCATCGCCGATGAATTTCAGGATCTCGCCGCCGTGCCGCGCGATCGGCTCCGACATCGCATCGAAATAGTCGTTGAGCAGATCGATGACGTCGTCGCGCGGCCAATTGTCGGAGATCTTGGTGAAGTCCCTGAGGTCGCAGATCATGATCGCGGCGCGCACCGTCGTGCCGGTGCCGCGTCTGGTTGCACCGGCCAGGATGAGCTCGCCGGCGTGGGAGCCGACATAGGTCTCCAGCAGGGTTCGCGCCAGCCGGTTCTTGATGCGGATCTCACTGACCAGCGCCAGTACCGGCAGCATCTTCCGGAGCGCGGAGATATGCGCGGGATCGAAACCGCCGGACCGATCGGTGGCGAAAGTGACGACGTGCTGCTTGCCGAGCGTGTGGTATAGCGGCCAGGCGACATAGTCGGTCAGGCCGCTGACCCGCATCTCGTCGTAAAGGGCGTGCTTGCGGCCAAGCGAGGGATCTTGTTCCAGATTCTCTCGCAGCTCGGCGGCACCCTCAATGATCTCGCTGGCGGGACTTCCGATAAACTCGGACCGCTCGCGGACATCGTAATCCACCCGCGCGATCTCGGCCCCCAGCATACCGTCGGACCATATCATCCGGGCCCCGAGCCATTGCGGATGATTGATCTGGACGTGAAGCGTGGCCCGCTTGAGCGGAATGCCCGCCTGCTGCAGGCGGATGCACATCTGCGCGAAGATGCTGTCGATGAAGCGCTCATCGCGCGTGCCGTTGGTCAGCCAGTCGATGACGCTATCGGCTGGCGTTGGGGCGTGGTTGTCTTGCGCGTTCATATCGTGCCCCTCGAACTGTGGTCTGCCAGGGCAGATATCGTGCCCCGGCTCCGCCGCGTCAACCTGGCCAGTTGCATGGATTGTGCGCATCGGGTTGTCGGGGTTGTCGCTCCCTTAGCCGACGATCCGGATCGACCCCAGCACCACCATGCCCGAAACCAGCACGAGCTTCGATGCCTCGGGCAATTCGATCCTGAGCGTGCCGTTGCCGGGAATGGAAAAATCCTCACCATCGAGGCGGATGCGGCAATCGCCGTGTGGTGCGTAAACCAGATGTGTGCCGGCAGGCAACGGTCGATCGCCCGGCTCCTTGAGCGCTTCGAGTTCGATCTCCACCGCACCGCGCCGCGCCATGAGGTTGACGACCTCGACCGGCCCCGCCTCAAGCTCCGTGACGATCTCGAGCTCGCCGGTGAAGCGCACTGTCGTGAAAGGTTCACGCTCGTCGAATTCCTGCCCCGGGGCCTTGAGCACCAGCCCGCGCCCACCGACCACCATCTGCAAGCGGTCGATGCCCGGCATATGAGAGAAGGGACCGGGCGCGACGATCGGCGTACTCGCAAAGCGCCAGAGCAGGCTGCTCCAATCCTTCACCGCTGCGTCGGCGCGATGAGCGTCGGCGATATCGGTGAAGATGCCGCCGCCGTTCTTCCACGGCGAGCGGGTATAGTCTTCAGGTCTGAGCAACGTGGTTTTCATGTCTCTAGGTCGTCCGGAAACGATAAGGGCGGATGTCACTCGCCTATCATGCGCGTGACAAGTCGACTTTGCCAACCCGTTTGATCGAACGATCGCGTGAGCCGTGCCGCTATTTCGAAGTCAGTGCCGCCACGGCCTGCCAGGCGACATCGGGCGCGGCTTCAGCGAGCTCCAGGCAGCGCTCGCGCATCAACTCGGCGGGACGATCGTGGCAGCGGCGTTTCAGCACGGTCTCGAAGTCGGCGAGCGCATCGGCGAACCGCCGCGCGCGATAGCGGGCAAGGCCGCGCGCGTAGTCAGCGATCCAGCCGGCGGTCTCCCCATCGATGCCGCCCTCGCCCACGATCCCGATCAGCTCGTGGACGGAAAGTCCCTCTTCCCGTCCGTAGACCGCGATGCTGTCGACCTCGCGCGTGACGACGGCGCCGCGCGCCAGACGTTCGGTCGCCTCGCCGATCAGGATCTGCGTGCCATAGGATTTGTTGGCGCCTTCGAGCCGGCTGGCGACGTTCACGACATCGCCGATCACGGTGTAGTTCAGCCGCAGCTCCGAGCCGATATTGCCGACCAGCATGCGGCCGGAATTGACGCCGATCCGGATCTGGAGCGGCTGGCCGAGATCGTCGGCCAAACCGGACTCCTCGATCGCCCTGCGGCAGGCGAGCGCGGCACGGCAGCATCGCGCGGCGTGATCACCTTGCGGCTGCGGTGCACCCCAGAACGCCATCACGGCGTCGCCGATGAACTTGTCGATGGTGCCGCCATTGGCGACGATGATCTCCGAGGTGATGTCGAGGTAGCGCGACAGCAGCGGCACCACGCGATCGCCCAGCCGCTCGGACAGCCCGGTGAAGCCGGCAATGTCGATGAACATCACGCTGAGCTCCTGGACAGTGCCGCCGGGCCTCGCCTGGACGCCCTGGCGCAGCAGGTCGCGGACCAGATCGGCAGGGATGAATTTGCGGAAAGCGGAAAGTCCGGCGGCCATCTCGGCGATCGCACCGGACAGGCTCGCGATTTCCTTGAGCCGGGAGGGGTGGCGGCGGACCTGCTCCAGCGCGAAGGCTTCGACATGACGAAGTTCGCCGACGACGCGCGACAGCGGCGCAGCGATGACGGACCGCGCCAGCATCGCCGAGGCCAGCGCGGCAAGCACGGCGCCGATGGCGAGGCCGAAGATCAGGCGGTGCAATGTCGTCTCGACCGGCCCGAGAAATTCGGCCTCCGGGATCACGGTGGCGAGCAACCAGCCGGGAAACGGCAGCGGCGTCAGCGCAACCTCGTAGGCCGCGCCGCCCGACGTCAGCCGGCTGCGCCAGGCCCCCTTGCGGCCGGCCTCGCCCGCCTTGTCGAGCGCTGCGCGCGCGAGCGGCAGCAGCGTCGTGTCGCCGCGCGCCGGATGCAGCTCGTCGGCCTCCTTGTCCGGCGCCGCGACGAGCTCGCCACTGCCATCGACGATGAAAGCAGTCCCCGTGCGCCCGACCTCGAGCTGCGACAGGAATCGCGCGAGCCTCGTATATTCGATGATGACGGCCAGAACGCCTTGTCGCTCCTGATAGACGTCGATCGGCCCCACGAAGGCGATCGACGGCCGCTCGCCGGTCGCGTGGTTCGTTACCCTGAACCATTGCGGACCATCTGCGGTCAGCCCCGCCTTGAACCAGGACTGATCGGCGACGTGGAATCCGCTCGGCTCGAAACGGCGATTGGCGAATTCGATGTCGCCGGGCACCACGTCGTATTCGTCGACCCGCCGCTGGCCCGGATGATCGCTCAGCGAGATCTCCATCATCTCCAGGCGGCGGTCGCCGAGCTTGTGCGCGGCGAAAAAAGAGCCGTCGGGCCAGCCGAAGGCGACCCAGGAGATCGTCGCCTGCGACTGCAGTTGCGAGAGAAACACGAACTCCCGCTTGTCGGCCTCGCGGGTGTCGAGCACGTTCTGCAGGAACAGCGTGCGGATCGCGGTGTGCGCGGCGCGGGCCTCGTCGACGATGGCCGATACCTCCTTGCGCACCGCCGCCACGATCTGCTCGTTGATGGTCGCGGCGAGCTGCCGGCTGGTCGCCTCCGCCGTACGCCACCACAACAGGCTGGAGAGCGCGGCCGTCAGCAGGATCGTCGCCAGGACCAGCGTGGACACCGCCAGGCGAATGCTGACCGTCAGCCCAGCGATCGCATGAAGCCGTCGTTCGGGATCAACCTTCATCGCTGTCTTCGCCTGCCGGTCATGGAGCCACTGACATTGCTCTACGTCGCCGGCGCTCCCCCGTTACCTCTGGCAGGAAAGAGACGCACGCCGCCAATGCCCGGTGGCTACCGCTCGATAGGCCCTAGGCATTGGCCTCGAGGCGACGCTTGGCCGCAAATACCCGCCCAAGCGCACCGGCGGTGCGCCCGACCCCATCGGTCTCACGGATTCGTGAGCAGCTTGGCCGTAACGCCCGCTGCGCGCGCAGCGAAGGGGACCGTGCGCGCATCGCCTGCAGGCGATGCCATCTCGAACAGGAGAATCTCGATGTCTGCCAAACATGCCGTCACTTCGCTCGTCCTCGCCGGAGCGGTCTCGACCGCGCTCGCGACCCTCGCCGTCGCCGCCCCGCTGACCAAGGCCGAGGGCGAGGCCGCCATCGCCGCCAAGAAGGAGAAGTGCTTCGGCGTCGCGCTGAAGGGCCAGAACGACTGCGCGGCGGGACCGGGCACGACCTGCCAGGGCACCTCGACCGTCGATTTCCAGGGCAACGCCTGGAAGTTCGTGCAGGGCGGCACTTGCACCAGCATCGAGCTGCCGGGCGGCAAGAAGGGTTCGCTGAAACCGGTTTAACCGCCGGCGCGACCTCGCCAGCAAGCACGAACGGAGCAGCACGATGAGCACGGTGATCAAGCCGACCCGATCAGCAGCGATGCCGCTCCGCTTCTCGACGCCCATCGGCGGCGTTGCCGGGACCAGCTTCAAGCCCGAGCATCTGCCTGATATCCTCAAGGCAGGACCTCGGCGTGGCTTCTTCGAAGTCCACGCCGAGAACTACATGGGAGACGGAGGTCCACCGCATCGCGCGCTGGAAGCGATCCGCCGCGACCATCCGCTGTCGCTGCATGGCGTCTGCATGTCGATCGGCGGACCCCGGCCGCTCGACAAGGCGCATCTGGCCCGCTTCCGCGGCCTGGTCGCGCGCTACCAGCCGGCGCTGGTGTCCGAGCATCTGGCATGGTCGACCCATGAGACCAGCTTCTTCAACGATCTGTTGCCGCTGCCCTATACCGAAGCGACGCTGGCTTGCGTCTGCGACCACATCAACCAGGTGCAGGAGGCGATCCGCCGTCCGCTGCTGCTGGAGAACCCGTCGACCTATGTCGCCTTCCGCGAATCCGCGATGCGCGAGACCGAGTTCATCCGCGCCATTGCCGAGCGCACCGGCTGTGGACTGCTGCTCGACGTCAACAACGTGTTCGTGTCAGCCACCAATCACAGCTATTCGGCGCTCGACTATCTCTCCGATTTCCCGCTGTCGCGCGTCGAGGAAGTTCATCTTGCGGGCCATGCCGAGCAGGCCGACGACGAAGGCGAGCTGCTGTTGATCGACAGCCATGACGGTCCGGTCGCGGACGCCGTCTGGAAGCTCTACGAGATCGTCATCGGACGCCGCGGCGCGGTGCCGACGTTGATCGAATGGGACAGCAATATTCCGGACTGGCCGGTGCTGCAAGCCGAAGCCTTTGCCGCACAGGCGATCCTCGACCGTCATCTCTCCGTTGCGCCGGCTGGAGAGCGTCATGCTGCCTGACCCCGGTCTGTCATTTGCTGCTGCGTTCGCGCCGGCGCTGCTGGATCCGGCGCGCAGCACGCCGGCGATCGTGACCGGCCCTAACGGCAAGGCCGCCGGCCGGCGCTACGACGTCTACCGCAACAACGTCACCGTCAGCCTGATCGACGCGCTGGCCGCCGTCTATCCGGCCGTGCAGCGCATCACCGGCGTCGATTTCTTCCGCGCCATGGCGCGCTTCCATGTTCGCGGCAATCCACCGACCTCGCCGCTGCTGTTCGAGTACGGCCGCGACTTTCCGCAGTTCATCCAAGCCTATGAGCATGCGCAAGAGGTGCCCTGGCTCGCCGACGTCGCGCGCATCGAACGGGCCTGGCTCGACTGCTACCATGCCGCCGACGCCGCCCCGCTGTCGGCGGAGCAGCTGTCGGCGGTGACGCCCGATCGGTTGGCCGATCTGGTGTTCGTTGCGCATCCCGCCGCGCGATGCCTGCGGTCACCATACGCGGCCGTGACGATCTTTGCGGCCCACCGCGACGGTGCGTCGCTTCCGCACATCGATGCCTCGACGCCTGAGGATGCCCTGATCACCCGGCCCGATTTCGACGTCGCCGTGCGCCGCCTTCCGCCAGGCGGGGCGGTCTTCGCAAATCACCTGATCTCGGGACGGCCGCTCGGCAAGGCGGCGGCGGCGGCGCTGGACGCCGCGCCCGAATTCGACATCGCCGCCAACATCGCCGGACTGATCGAAGCCGGCGCCTTCATCTCGCTCGCTTGCGGAGACCCATCATGATCACGGACCAACGCATGACCGCCGGCAAAGGCCTGCCCTCGCCCTGGTTGCTCGTCGACAAGGCCAATCGACTGGCGCAGGTTCTCGCCACGCCTTCGCTCGTCCAGCTCGTATTGCGCCTCGCCTTGGCAGTACCGTTCTGGCGCTCGGGCATGCTCAAATGGGCCGGCTTCCTCAGGCTCAACGACACCGCGGTGACGCTGTTCAGCGACGAATTCATGCTGCATTTGCCGGGCGGCCCCTATCACTTCCCGGCGCCGACGGTGATGGCGTTCCTCTCAGGCTGCGGCGAGATCGTGTTTCCGGTCCTGCTGGTGCTGGGCCTCGGTACACGCTTCGCAGCGCTCGGACTCCTGTTCATGACGATCATCGTCGAACTCACGGTGCCCGACGGCTGGCCGATCCACCTCACCTGGGCCGCGATGGCGCTCGGCATCATGGCTTATGGACCGGGCAACATCTCGCTCGACCACCTCGTCTGTCGCGCGCGATCACACGAGCGATAGAAATTCGGCTTTTACCCACACAAACCGCCGTCAGCCCCTCACATTCCACTCAACCCGCTATCGACCGCGAGCGTCTGCGCGGTAACGTAGACGCTTTCGTCGGACAGGAAGAACAGCACGGCATAGGCGATCTCCCAGGCCGTGGCCTGGCGACCGAACGGGACGTGGCCCTTGCCGCGGTTGGGGCGGCCGGCGCCCGCTTCGCGGCCGTTCGGGGTGTCGACGAGGCCGGGATAGACGAGATTGGCGCGAATGCCGCGGCGCGAGCCGAGATGGGCGATGTTGCGCATCAGACCGCCAAGCGCGGCTTTCGATGAATCGTATACCGCCATCTGCGATCCCGCTTTCAGCGCGGCGATCGAGGAGATGAAAACGATGGCGCCGCCATTGTCGAATTTCGGCAGCGCGGCGCGGCAGCACAGCATGGGCCCGCGGACATTGACGTCGTAGATCCTGTTCCATTCCTCCGGACTGACGTTGTCGAGCCCGGTCTTGCCGAACGTGCCGATGTTCAGCACCATGCCGTCGAGGCCGCCCATGGCGCGATGCGCCTGCTCGATCATGCGTTGCACGTCTGTCTCCGACTTGACATCGGCCGCGATGGCAAAAGCCTCGCCGCCTTCTTTGGTGATGTGCTTGGCGGTCTGCTGCGCGGAGGTGTGGTTGATATCCGCAACCGCGACTTTCGCCCCCTCGCGCGCGCACAGAATGCTCATGGCGCGGCCGTTGCCGATCGGATCCGTTTCGGCATCGAACACGCGCTGGCCGCCGCCGACGATGAGGATGCGACGGCCCGTCAGGCGACTCCTGCCCGGCGCCTCACCGAGCGATTCCGCGCTGGGCGGACGAACATAGCGTTCCGGCTTGCTCTCGGCTTCCGCCATCTCAACCAACCGGCTTCTTGCCGCCGTCATAGACCGTCATCCCGGCGGCGGGATCGAGATCGGTTTCGGTCGCCTCGGTCAGGCGTGCCATCATCATGTAGAAGCCGAGCGCGACGATCGATTCCACGATCTCCTGGTCGCTGAAATGCGCGCGAGCGGCGGCGAAGGTCGCCTCGGGCACGCGGACGTTCTCGACCACCTCGCGCCCGAAGTTCAGCAGCGCGCGCTCGGCCTCGTTCAGAGCGGCGGCGTCGTACTCGCCGCGCTCGACCGCGTCGACCTGTCCTTGCGTGCAGCCGACGCCGAGTGCGATCGGCACGTGCTGGCGCCATTCATAGGCACCGCCCTCCAACTGGGCGGCCTGCAGGATCAGCAGCTCGCGGTTGACCGCCGAGAGCTTCTGCTTGTGCAGGATCGAATTGCCGAGCCGCATCGCCGGGATCATGTTGGCCTCGGCATGGGCCATCATGCGGAAGATGTTGAGCTTGACCGGCATGCGGTCGAACGAGGCGCGGATGTCGCCGCTCGTCGTCTCCGGATCAATCAGGGGCAGCCTTGCCACGCGTTTCTCCCTTGGGCTTTCGTTTCTTATTGTCGGTATCCTCGCCTGCCGCGATCAGCGACAGGAAGAAGGCGAGATAACGCTCGATGGCTTCGATCACCTTCGGCCGCGGCGAAGGTGCTGCGCCCATCACGTAATGCTCGAGGCGGATGTAGATCAGACCTGCCGCGAAGAGCCGCGCGGTCTCGCGCGGATCCGGGGTCTTGACCAGGCCGGCGAGCACAAAGCCGCGGAAATAATCCGTCATCATGCTCTGCTCGCGCGCGTAAAAATGATCGGCGAACTTGGCGCGGATGCCGGGCACGCGGTTACGCTCCGCCGTGATCACCTTCTGGAACTGATGCTCACGCGGGTCGGACCATTGCTCGACGAGGTCGAGCGCGAACTGGCGGCAGAACGCCGCGGGCTGGCGCGCGAGCTGCTTGTAGCGCGGCTCTTCCAAGCGGCTCGCCGAACTCGCCGGGCCGTGCTCGCTGACGATCGCTTCCAGGATCGCGGCCTTGCCGGCGAAGTGGTTGTAGAGGCTGCTCTCGCGGATGCCGACGCGGCGCGCCAGCTCGCGCATCGAGGCGCCGCCATAGCCACTCTGCGCGAACAGATCGAGCGCCTCGGTGAGGATGCGCTCGCGGGTCGTGGGCGCAGCCGGTTCCGCCGCGCTGGAGGTATGAAGAGCCATGACGACTTGACTAACGAACGATCGTTCGCTAGTCAACCGTACGAACGATCGTTCGTTTGCCAGTGTGGCAAGGGCGGTCGCGGCCCGCAAGCCCGCTCGCGGGCGATGTTCTCGCGTTTCAACTCCGCTCCTCGAGAGGCGGAGGGCAATTTTTGGGGAGATGACGTCATGGCGCGTTTTGCCATCCTTCGTGCGGCCTGCATCCTGTTGCCGCTGCTCGCAAACAGCGCCGCCTCTGCCCAAAGCAAGTACGATCCCGGCGCCGACGACAAGACCATCAAGATCGGCACGACGGCGCCGCTGAGCGGCCCGGTCTCGGCCTTCGCGCAGATCGCGAAATCCGCGGAAGCCTATTTCCGGAAAGTGAACGACGACGGCGGCGTCAACGGCCGGCGCGTCCAGATGATCATCGCCGACGATGCCTACAGCCCGCCCAAGACGGTGGAGCAGACCCGGCGGCTGGTCGAGAGCGAGGACGTGCTGCTGATCTTCGGCGGCGTCGGCACGCCGACCAACAGTGCCGTGCACAAATATCTCAACGACCGCAAGGTGCCGCAGCTTTTCCTGGGTTCGGGCGCGGCGAAGTGGGACGATCCCAAGAATTTCCCATGGACCGTCGGCTGGCAGCCGACCTATCGCGACGAGGCCATCGCCTACGCAAAATACATCAAGGCGAGCCATGCCAATGCGAAGATCGGCGTGCTCTACCAGAACGACGACCTCGGCAAGGACTATCTGAAGGCGCTGGAAGAAGGCCTCGGCAGCGGCGAAGCGATCGTCGCACGCGCAGCCTATGAGACTTCGGCCCCGACAGTCGATACCCAGATCCTGCAGTTGAAGACCGCGGGCTCCGACGTGGTTCTGGTCGCGGCAACGCCGAAATTCGCGGCGCAGGCGATCCGCAAGATCGGCGAGATCGGGTGGAAGCCGACGACGATCATCTCCAACGTCTCGGCCTCGATCAGCGGCGTGCTGGAGCCGGCTGGCAAGGACAATTCCACCGGCGTCATCTCCAGCCAATATCTGAAGGACGCCACCGATCCCGCCAACAAGGATGACCCCGGCTACCGGGAATGGCTGGCCTTCATGGACAAGTACATGCCGGACGCCAACAAGAGCGACTGGCTCAACGTCTACGGCTACACCATCGCGCAGACGCTGGTGACGGTACTGAAGGCCTCCGGCAACGACCTCACCCGCGCCAATGTAATGAAGCAGGCCACGACCATGAAGGACGTGAAGCTGCCGATGCTGATCAACGGCACGGCGGTGAACAATTCGCCCGAGCACTTTACGCCGATGACGAGCCTTCAGCTGATCCGTTTCGACGGCACGCGCTGGGTGCCGTTCGGTGACCTCCTGAAAAACTAAGCCGATGCGGCAGGTGACGATCGGCAGCATGCGGGTCGATCTCGTCAGCGAGATCCCCGCGCTTGCCTTCGAGAAGAACTGGCTGTTCGCCAACGTCACCGACGCGGTGATTGTGGAGAATCGCAGCTGGCTCGACCACCGCTACATCGAGCCGGAGACCGGCCGCTTCATCCTCAGCCACCACTCCTATCTGGTGCGCACGCCGCGCTGGACCGCGATCGTCGACACCTGCTGCGGCAATCACAAGCCCCGCCCGCGAGTGCCGGCGTGGAACAACCTCGATCAGCCCTACCTGGAGAACTTGCAGGCGCTGGGCGTTGCGCCCGAACAGGTCGATTTCGTGATGTGCACGCATCTGCATGTCGATCACGTCGGCTGGAACACGCGCCTCCTCGACGGCCGCTGGGTGCCGACCTTCCCCAATGCGCGCTATCTGATGGGCCGCGAAGAATACCGGCACTTCGAGGCGGCGCACAATTCCGCGCCGAAGATTCCGGTGAACCACGGCTCGTTCGAGGATTCCGTGCTGCCGGTGGTGGCGGCGGGCCTTGCCGAATTCGTCGAGACCGATCATCGCCTGTTCAGCGATCGCGACGCGGCCTTGCGCTTTGCGCCGGCACCTGGGCACACCGCCGGCAACATGCAGATCCACCTCACCGGCGGGAACGATCGTGCGGTGCTGTCGGGCGACGTCATCCACCATCCGATCCAGTGCGCAGCACCTTGGCTCTCCAATGCCGCCGACGTCGATCCGGCCGCGGCGCTCGCAACGCGCATGGCGCTGCTGGAAGAACTCGCGGATACGCCGAGCTATCTGCTCACCGGCCATTTTCCGGCACCGACCGCAGGCCGCGTTATCAGGCACGGCGATGCCTTCAGGTTTCGTTTCGAAGATTAGGGACTGCCATCATGATGCTGCGCACCGTCACGCTTTCTCTTCTTGCATTGTTGTCGGCGGCCCTGCCGTCACACGCCGAGGATCCCGCCGTCTACCCCACGCATAAAATCAAGATGCTGCTGCCCTATGCGGCGGGCGGCGGGGGTGACGTGGTCGGCCGGCTGCTCGCCGACAAGATGGGCAAGACGCTCGGACAAAGCATCTACATCGAGAACCACACGGGAGCAGCAGGCACGCTCGGCACGCAGATGGTCGCGACATCGCCAAATGACGGCTACACCATCACCGTCGGCGGCATGACCACCCATGTGCTGGCGCCGGCGATCTATCCGAAACTGCCCTATGATTCGATCAAGGATTTTACGACGATCGGTCGCGTCGGCGTCTCCTCGATCATCCTGGTGGCAACCAAGGATTTTGCGGCCAACGACATCAAGGGCCTGATCGCAATGGCCAAGAAGGGCGGGCCGATCCAGTACGGCAGCTGGGGCGTCGGCTCGACCGGCCAATTCTGCGCGGAGATCCTGATGCAGCAGACCGGCATCAAGATGGACCACGTACCTTTCAACGGCATCGCAAAACTGGCCGGCGACCTGCTCGGCGGCCACATCTCCCTTGCAACGCTCGACGTGGCCACCGCAACGCCGCTGGTGAAGGACGGCTCGATCAAGGCGCTGGCCGCCTGTGGCGAGCGTTCGCCGAGCCTGCCCGATGTCGCCAGCTACCGGGAGCAAGGCGTGCCGTTCGACCGTAGCCTGTCCTGGGCGATGTATGCGCCCGCGGGCCTCGCACCGCCGGTTGCGCAAAAATTGTCGGCGGCGCTGAAGGACGCGCTCGGCGATGCCGAGGTCAAGGAGAAGCTGCTGAAGCTCGGCATTACGCCGCAATTCGTCCCCGGCGAGGAACAGCGCGACATCAACGCCCGAGACATCGTAGCCTGGAAGCAGGTTGCCAAGGACGCAGGCATCGAGGTTAAGTGAGGTCCCGCGTGAATAGGCAGAGAACAGGAGCGCGGACATGAGCCGCATCTTCGGCGCGGTGCGCCAGAACGGATATGTGGTGCGGGACATCCACGCCGCGATGAAGCACTGGATCGAGGTGATGGGTGTCGGCCCCTGGTACTACATGGACCGGGTCAAGACCGACTGGTTCCGCCATCGCGGCCAGGACTCCGCGGTCGAGATGAGCATCGCGCTCGCCAATTCCGGCGATCTCCAGATCGAGCTGATCCAGCAGCGCAACGATGCGCCCTCGCTGTACAAGGAGTTCCTCGATGCTGGCCACGAGGGCCTCCAGCACATGTCCTACTGGAGCCACGACTACCAGGCGCTCTACGACAAGGCGATCGGGCTCGGCTATCGGATCGGCCATGAGGGCCAGATCGGCGGCGACATGGGGCGCTTTGCCTATTTCGACACCCAGGCCCATCCGGGCACGGTGATCGAGATCTCGGACATCAGCGGCACCAAGGGGCCGTTCTTCGAGAAAGTCCGGCAGGCCGCGTCGAACTGGGACGGGACGCGGCCGATCCGCGAGGTGGGCGGGGCGAGGTCGTAGGATCGGAGGCCGGTGGAGTTCGCGCGGTTGCTGGCTCGCCCGAAAACCGTGCTAACATGCACCCCGTGTCCGAACCTTCAGCGAGGCCATCATGTCCAACACTGACAAGGTTTTCGCCGGCTCGATTCCGAGAATCTACGACGAGTATCTCGTGCCGATGATCTTCTCCGTCTATGCGGAGGACATCGCGAAGCGCGTCGCCGCCCGCGTTCCCGCCGTGCTGCTGGAGATCGCCGCGGGCACCGGCGCCGTGACGCGCGCCGTGGCCGCGGCACTGCCGCCCGGCGTTCGTTATGTAGCGACCGACCTCAACGAGCCCATGCTCGCCGTTGCCGCCCAGCGCCAGGCCAACGACGATCGCATCACCTGGCGACAGGCGGACGCCATGGCCCTGCCCTTCGCTGACGCCGAGTTCGACGTGGTCTGCTGCCAATTCGGCGCGATGTTCTTTCCGGACCGCGTCAAGGCTTACGGAGAGGTCAAGCGCGTCCTGAAGCCGGATGGCACGTTCGTGTTTAACGTCTGGGACCGCATCGAGGACAATGTGGTCACCCACGAGGCGACAATCGCCCTCGCCAAGGTGTTCCCCGACGATCCGCCGCGTTTCATGGTTCGCACGCCGCACGGCTACTACGACAAGAGCCTCATCAAGAGTGATCTCGAACGCGCAGGCTTTCGCGACGTCTCGATCGAGACGCGATCCGAAACGAGCCGCGCGCCCTCTCCCGAATATGTCGCGCTCGCCCTGTGTCAGGGGACGCCGCTGCGCAGCGAGATCGAGGCGAGAGATGCCAGCAAGCTTCAGGCTGCGACCGACCTCGTTGCCGAGACGCTCCGAACCCTGCATGGATCCGGAGCGGTCGACGGCAAGATCCAGGCGATCGTGATCGAAGCGCGGCCGTAGAGACGACCTCGGCCCGCCGCAGCGGGCGCGCAGTTACCACCAGCTTCGCTGCATCGGCTGCGTCGACTGATAATATTGGTACTGGCCGCGCTGCCGGCGCGGATTGGCCGGCTGTACGTAGGGGTCACGCTGGTAGAAGAAGCCGAAGCCGTTCCCGCCATTGTCCCAGCCGTCATCGCTGGCGATCATGGCAGGTGCGGTCGGCTTGCGCGTGATGAAGCCGCCTTGCGGCTGGTCGCTCAACACCGCGACGAACTCGGTACGGTAATTGGTCTCGGCGCTCAGCGGCTCGTCCGAGATGATGATCGAGGAGCGCGGCAACGCGGTCGGCCCGATGCGATCCCAGACGTCCTGCGGGATCGTGATGCGGTCGAGCGCATCGCGGGCCTCGTCGCCGTTTTCGATCGTGACCACGCTCCAGCGCAGGCCCGTATCGGACTTCGCCATCGCCGTGAAGATATGCGTGCCGAGCGGCTGCTCGGGATTGCGGATCGTGACGGGGACTTCGATGCTGGTGTCGAACACTTCGCCGCCGCCGTCGGGCGCCGGCTTGTGCGTGTTTCGCCGCACATAGAGCTTCTGCGTCGAGCGGCTGATGTAGACCGAGACAGGCTCACCCGCCAGCTTCGCGTCGGTCGCGGCCTTGACGGCCTCGGTCTTCAGGACTGCAGCGGCCTTGGCGGCGTCCTTCGTCGCGGCCACGGCGTCGCGCTTCGACTGCGCGGCGGCCTTGGCGGCATCGAGCGCCGACGCAGCGTCGGCGGCCTTGGTGGCGACCTTCAGCTTCAGCTCCTCGGCCTGCGCACGCGCCTGATCGGACTTGGCGGCAGCAATCTTCTTGTCGGTGAAGGCGAGTTCGGCGTCGGCCCTGGCCTTCTGCTGTTCCAGTTTGCGCAGAGACGCAGGCAGCGAAGCCGCCTCCTTCGCAGCCGCGGCCGCAGCCTTTTTGGTCTCGGCGGCAGCCTGGGTCGCCTGCTCGGCTTCCGCGGAAAGCTTGTCGGCTCGGCCGGGCGCGGCCGCGATGGCCTCCGGCTTCGGTACGAAGAGCGAAGGGTGAGAGAATTCGGTCGGGGCCGTATCGTGGGGCGAGATGATCACCCGCATCCCGATATACGTCTTGTCGAACAGGCCCTCGGCGAAGCCGAACGGCATGCGCACGCAGCCGTGCGAGGCGGCATAGCCGGGCAGCGGTCCGCCATGCAGCGCGATGCCGTTCCAAGTGATGCGCTGCATGTTCGGCATCCAGGCATCGTCATACATGGTCGAGCGGTGGTCCTTGTCCTTCTCGACGATGGCGAAGACGCCGGCCGGCGTCTCGCGCCCCGTAGTGCCGGTCGACACCGGCGCGCGCAGGATCCAGCCATCGGCGTCGTAGAAGGTGACCTGCTGGCTCTTGATCGACACGATCGCCATGATCGGCTCGCCGGCCTGCCGCTGTGCGACCGCCTCGGCCGGCTGGCGTGCCTGCTTGGCCGCTTCGGCGCTGGCGGTCAGCACTGTCAGGACGGCGACCGCGGCGAGCGCAACACGTCCGGGGGGCCGGCAACGCCGGATCGCCGTGGAGGATTGCGCCGTCGTCATCAGGTCTTTCATGCCATACCCCGGTCCAGTACCAGTCCGCGCTCTTATCGATCAGATTGCGATCTTTGGATTAAGAAATCGCAGCCACCTTGCGTTCCTTATCCGGCGATTTCGGGACGGTTCGGCGGGCAAACCTCTCATATACGAGGGCTCGCGCAGGCGGAAGGTGGCCTCGAGCCCGGGCTGGCCTGAGGCTGGTCACGAATCGCTGCGGCACAATGTCCAGTCAACGGGCTCGGCGCCCGATAAGCCGCGTCATTGCAGCGCCGAAAAGGCCGAAGAGCGCAAATAGCATGAGAGGCAGAGCACGCACGGCGGCTTGACCGACCGTCTCATGCTCCATGACCAGCAGCACTGCGAACACAGTAAGGCTGAGGAGCACGCAGATGAGAGCCGTGGCAAAACCCAATTGTGCAAAACGAAGGCAAGGTCGATGGCGGTCATTGCCATATCCGGGGCGAAGATGAACGGAGCCATGCTAGCTCCACCTGGGGTGGCAGCATGTGATACCGATCACAGAGAATTGCGTCGCAAGCCCGGTTCCTGAACGGCGCACTACGCGACGCCAACCGCCTTGCTGTCGATGGCCGCCTGAATTTCAGCATCGCTCAAACCCGCTTCGCGCAACACCTCCCGCGAGTGCTCGCCGAGGTGCGGCGCCATGCGATGGATGCCGGCCGGGCTTTCCGAGAACTTCGTCGCGGGGCGTGCCTGCCTGATCCGGCCTTCGGTGGGATGATCGATCTCCGCAAACAAACCGACAGCGGCGAGATGCGGCTGCTCGCCGATCTCGGTGAGCTTGGCGAATGCCGTGTGCGGCACGTCGAGCCGCAGCAGCAGTTGCTCCCACTCCGCGGTGGTGCGGGTTGGCCCGATCTCGCTCATGCGGTCGTAGATCTTGTCGATGTTCTGGGAGCGAAGCACGGGATCGCGCACGCCGAGTTCGTCGCTCAATTCAGGGCGTCCGACGGCTTCGAAGAAGGCGCACCAGTTGTCCCCGGAGTAAGGCAGCATGGTCAGCCAGCCGTCCTTCGTCTTCACCGGGCGCCGGTTCTTCATCCGCTTGTAGCCGGTCGGGCCGATCGGCGGATCGAAGGCGTGGCCGCCAAGCATCTCGATGCTGTTGAAGCCGGCGATGGTTTCCAGCATCGGCACCTCGACCATCTGGCCCTGTCCGGTTCGCTCGCGCCGGAACAAGGCTGCAGAGACGGCGCCGACCATCGCCATCGCACAGATCTTGTCGCCGATCAGGCTCGGGACGAAGGCCGGTTCCTCGTCCGAACCGATCGACGATGCGAGGCCGGAGGCGGCCTGGATGATCTCGTCGAAGGCGGGGCGCGCGGCCCACGGCCCGTCCTGGCCGAAGCCGGTTGCCGCGGCATAGATCAGCCGCGGATTGAGCTTTGCGCAGGCCTCGTAGCCGAAGCCGAGCCGGGCCATCGCCGCCGGCCGCACATTGGTGACGAGCGCATCGACGGTCGGGATCAGCCTCGCCAGCGCCGCCTTGCCGTCCGGATGCTTCAGGTCGAGCGCGAGGCTGCGCTTATTGCGATTGACCGCCATGAACTGGCCGCTCATGCCGCGGTTTCGGAACACGCCGGTGTAGCGCCAGGTGTCGCCCGCGGGCGGCTCGACCTTGATGATTTCGGCGCCCCAATCGCCGAGCATTTGCGCGGCATAGGGACCGAACAGCACGCTCGTCAGATCGAGAACACGGATGCCGCTGAGGGGACCGGTTGCTGTCATCGTCGTTTCACTGCCGCTGGAGGAAGATCGAGTGGAGCAATTCCGGGCGGGCAAGGCTGGCGCCCTGCCCGCCGGTCGCGAGACGTCGATCCTACTCGCCGATCACGTCGCCGAACAGCTCCCAGGATTTTCCGTTGAAGCGCGCCATCTGCAATTGGCGGATCGGCGTCACCTGCTCGGCCGAGGTGTTGAGCCTGATGCCCGGCAGCAGCATCGGCAGCTCGACGTCCTTGAAAGACTGCGTCTGCTTCATCAGGTTCGCGCCCGTCAGATCGTTGCCGGCCCGTTGCAGCACCAGCTCCATGATCTGCGCCATGGTGTAGCCGGTCACGTTGAAGATGTCGGCGGGATCGGCTCCGGAATTATAGGTCTTCATCCACTCGCGCCAGGCCTTCATGCCGGCGTCATTCTCCCAGCGCGGATCGCCGGGATCCTTCAGGAAGGCGCCGGTGACGATACCGAGGGAATTGTCGAGCCCGGCTGGCACCAGCACGGAACCAACGGAATTCGAGACGGCGGGAAGGATGATCTGCGGCTTCCAGCCGAGCTCGGCGATTTTCTTGATCGCTTGGGCCGCGAATTTCGGCGTGCACTCGTTGAACACGACGTCGGCGCCGGCGGCCTTGAACTTGACGATCTGGGAATCGACCGTCGGGTCCGTCGTCTCGTAGACGGCTTCCGATACGATCTGGTTGACGTGTTCGCCGAGTCCCTCCTTGAAGCCGGCGAGATAGTCGCGGCCGGGATCCTCGTTCGGCGTGATGACCGCGATCTTCGCGTTTGGCTTGTTCGCCAGGATCCACTTGGCGTAGATTCGTCCCTCGGTCCGGTAGGTCGGCTGCGAGCCGGTGGTCCAGGGGAAATGCTGCGGATCGTTCCAGCGGCTGGCGCCGCTCGACGGGAACAGCTGCGGGATCTTCTTGGCGTTGAGATATTTCTGGGCGGCGATGTTCGGGCCGGTGCCGAGCATCGAGAACATCGCCAGCACCTCGTCGCTCTCGGCGAGCCGCCTGACCTGCTCGACCGTCTTCGCGGGCGAGTAGCCGTCGTCCATGCTGAGCAGTTCGACCTTGCGGCCGTTGATGCCGCCCTTGTCGTTGAGCATCTTGAAGTAAGCGATCTCAGCGCGGCCGATCGCGGAATAGGCGGAGGCCGGCCCCGAGTACGGCATGGTCTGGCCGAGCTTGACCGACGTATCGGTCGCGCCGGTGTCGTAGTTTCCGGCAATCGCGGCCGGAGTGGCGCTCAGGACTGCAAATAGAGCAACAGCTCCACGGACCAGTTGTTTTCCCGGCATGCCCGGCATCTCCTTCCCTGGCAGAGTGCATCGACGCGCGTGCCCGCAGGCCGTCGTCAACGTCCTCCACTTCTGTTGTTGGTTATCATCGGCCGCATCGACTGCGATGCCGGCGAACGCGACGATAGCCTGAATAGGGCGCGGGAGATGTAGCGAAGAATTCAGATGCGTATGCGCATCGCGCAGCGGTCATAGGGTGCGCGCACGTCACGTGGATGTGAGCGTCAGACCTCGAGCCATTCCTGCCGCACGGCGGCATTTGCCTTGAGTTCGTCGGGCGTGCCCTCGAACACGACGCGGCCGTGGCCCATGATGTAGACACGCTTGGAGATGCGCATCGCGATCGACAGCTTCTGCTCGACCAGCAGAATGGCAACGCCCGCTTGTGCGATCCGCGCGATGAGATCGCCGACCTGCTGGACGATCAGCGGCGCGAGGCCTTCGGTGGGTTCGTCGATCATGATGAGGTCAGGATCCCCCATCAGCGTCCGGCACGTCGTCAACATCTGCTTTTCGCCGCCGGACAGCACGCCCGCGGCCGTATCGGCGCGCGCGGCGAGATTGGGGAACATGTCGAGCATGTCCTGCAGCCGCCACTTGCCGGGGCGGCGCGTATCCTTGATGCCGAGCAGGAGGTTCTGACGAACCGTGAGGCTCGGAAAGATGTCGCGATGTTCGGGCACATAGCCGAGCCCGAGCCGCGCGATCTTGTGGCTCGGCAGCCCGACGATGTCCTTGCCCTTGAAGCGGATCGTCCCCTGCGGGGCCACCTCGCCCATGATGGCCTTGACCGTCGTCGAGCGCCCGACGCCGTTGCGGCCGAGCAGGCTTACGACTTCACCCGCGGCAACGTCGAGATCGACGCCCTGAAGGATGTGGCTCTTGCCGTAATAGGCGTGGAGATCCCTGACCTCGAGCATCAGTGTGCCTCCTCGCCGAGATAGGCTTCCTTGACCTTCGGGTCGCGCCGGATCTCTTCCGGCGTGCCTGATGCGATGATGTGGCCGTAGACCAGAACCGAGATGCGATCGGCGAGGCCGAATACGACGCTCATGTCGTGCTCGACGATGACGAGGGTCTTGCCCTCGGTCAGCCGCCGGATCAGCGCCACGGCGCGCTCCGTTTCGGCGTTGCTCATGCCGGCGGTCGGCTCGTCCAGCATGATGACGGTCGCACCGCTCGCGATGGTGATGCCGATCTCGAGCTCGCGCTGCTCGGCATAGGTCAGAAGACCGGCCGGAACGTCGCGCCGATGGGTAAGATGGATGTCGTCCAGGATCTTCGCGGTGCGCTCGCGCACTTCGGGCAGGCTGTCGACGCTCTTCCAGAAGGCATAGCGATGCCCGGTCGCCCACAGCACGGCGCAGCGCACGTTCTCCCAGACCGACATCCGCGCGAACACATTCGTGACCTGGAACGAGCGCGACAGGCCGCGCCGATTGATCTCGAACGGCTGCAAGCCCGAGATCACCTCGCCGTTCAGCTTCACCTCACCCGAGGTCGGCTTGATATGACCGCTGATCAGGTTGAACGTCGTCGACTTGCCGGCACCGTTCGGGCCGATGACGGCGTGACGCTCACCCTGCGCGACGCTCAGATTGAGGTCGCGGATGATGCCGACATTGCCGAAGCGCTTTTCGACGGCGCGGACTTCGATGGCTGCCGCGCGATTCTCAGATACCGCTACGCTCATGCCAGATACCCCCGGTCACGGGCGACCGTCGCAGCCCTGTCCCACGCCTCCGCGATCCGCCCCCAGGCCAGCCGTGCGACGAAACCGCCGCCGACCAAGAGAACCGCAGCGACGATCCATGTCACCAGCGATTGCGGCTTGAAGCCGACGCCGAACAGGTTGATGGCCTCGCCCCCGGAATAGCGCGCAACCGTCTCGATGGTCAGGATGACGCCGCAGGCCAGCGCCAGCGTCGGCACGATGGCGACGAGATAGGACGGAATCACCGTCCGAAGCGTACCCGCGCGAACCAGCGGCCGGTGCATCATCAGGAGGCCGGCAATGCCGCCGGGCGAGAACATCACGATGCCGATGAAGATGATGCCGAAATAGAGCTGCCAGACGCTGGTGACGCTGGTCAGCCCGAGCTGCAGGTAGGTCACCAGGATCGCGCCCAGGATCGGCCCGAAGAAATAGGCGGTGCCGCCGATGAAGGTCGAGAACAGCACGAGGCCCGACTGGATCGCGCCGAGATAGGCGGAGTTCGCGATCTCGAAATTGATCGCGGCCAGTCCACCGGCAACACCGGCGAAGAAGCCGGCAAAGCAGAAGGCGAGATAGCGGACGACGTGGGGATCGTAGCCGATGAACTGGACGCGTTCAGGATTGTCGCGGACGGCGTTGCTGATCCGCCCGAGCGGCGTGCGGGTCAGCGCGTACATCGCGATCGCCGACAACACCAGCCAGAACGCGATGAGGTAATAGACCTGAAGCTGCGGGCCGAACGACCAGCCGAATATCTTCGGCAGCGCGGTGCGGTCCGTGGTGATGCCGGATTCGCCGCCGAACACCGAGCGCAGGATCAGCGAGGACGACGCCACCAATTCACCGATGCCGAGCGAGATCATCGCGAACACGGTGCCGGCACGCTTGGTCATCACCCAGCCGATGATGATTGCGAACACGAGGCCGCCGAGCCCCCCGAATAGCGGGATGAACGGCAGCGGGATCGGCCATTTGTGCGCGACGACCGCATTCATCATGTGGCAGGCGGCGAAGCCGCCAAGGCCGTAATGCACGGCATGACCGAACGACAGCAGGCCGGTCTGGCCGAGCAGGATGTTGTAGGACAGCGCAAAGACGATCGCGATGCCGATCAGGCTGAACGTTGTCAGCGAGCCGCCGGAGGAGAAGACCATCGGCAGGCCGATCAGCGCGGCGATGCCGAGCAGCCAGACGCCGTAGAAGCGCAGGCCGTCGCCGGCAGGCTTGCCGGCAGTCTTCGATGTCGAAGTCGAGCTCGGGGTCACCTTGGCGTTCATGACTCGCGTGTCCCCATCAGGCCCATGGGGCGTACGATCAGAATGATCACCAGCAGCAGATAAGGCACGATCGGCGCGACCTGGGCGATGGTGACGTTCCAGATGTCGGTGAGAACGGAGGGCCCAGCCGACGGATCGAGCGGGCCGAAGGCACTCGCGAGCGAGCCGTCAAGCGCCACCGCAAAAGTCTGCACCAGGCCGATGACGAGCGAGGCAATGAAAGCGCCAGGCAAAGAGCCGAGCCCGCCGAACACGATCACCACGAACAGGATCGGGCCGAGCGCCGCGGCCATGTCGGACTGTGTCACCAGCGCAGGACCGGCAATGACACCGGCAAGGCCCGCGAGCGCGCTGCCGACGCCGAACACCGCCATGAACACGCGCCCGACATTGTGGCCGAGATGGCCAACCATATGCGGATGCGTCAGGGCCGCCTGCACGATCAGGCCGACGCGGGTGCGCTTGAGCACGATCAGCAGCGCGACGAAGATCACGATCGAGACGGCCAGCATGAAGAGCTTGTAGGCGGGATAATTGGTCGAGAAGATCGTGAAAGCCGGGAAGTCGAGCAGGGTCGGCACGCGGTAGTCGACCGGGCTCTTGCCCCAGATCATCGACACGATCTCTTCGATCGCAAACGCGAGGCCGAACGTCAGCAGCAGTTCTGCGACATGGCCGTGCTTGTGGGTGTTGCGCAGGCCGTAGCGCTCCACGGCCATGCCGATGGCGCCGACCAGCAACGGCGCCAGCACCAGCGCCGGCCAGAAGCCGATCCATTTGGTGAGCTGGAAGCCGAAGAAGGCGCCGAGCATGTAGAAGCTGGCATGGGCGAAGTTGAGCACGCCCATCATGCTGAAGATGACGGTGAGCCCGCTCGACAGCAGGAAGAGCAGCATGCCGAACAGCACGCCGTTCAGGGTCGAAATGACAATGAGTTCAAGCACAGCGCACTCGTCTCTGGCCGGGGCCTGATGGCCCCGGGTGAATGTCGTCCAATCAAAGGCCTTCCGCCCGCCGCCTTCCCGCGACCGGTGACGGCCGCGGGAGAGCGATAGGCCAGGTGATTACGGCCGCGTCATCTTGCAGGTCGTGGAGACCATCGCCTGCGCGGTGTCGACCTTGGAGACCAGATGCCAGCCCCAGCCGGTGTTTTCCTCGTCGAACGGCTCGTTGGCGGCGAGCTTGCCGAAGGAGGAGATGTAGATCGGCTGGAAGAACTGATGGTCGTCCTTGCGCATGACGCCCTGGCCGCCGTCGAGAACCTCGAACTTCAGGTCCTCGAGCGCCGCCGCGACCTTCACGGGATCGATCGAATTGGCCTTCTCGGCTGCCGCCTTGAACATGCGCATCTCGTTGACCGCACGCGGATACCACAGCGAGAGGCCGACCTTGGCACGGAACGTCTTTTCGAAGTCCATCGCCGACTGGTTGCCTGAGTTCGCGAAGCCTTCGGTGATCTGGAAGACCTGGTGGTCGAGGCCCGTCTGCTTGATCGCGGTCGGGCCACCGGCGCCGCCGGCATAATAAGTGTACCAGTTGACCTTCAGGCCCGCGTCGGCCGCGGCCTTGAGCAGCAGCGCGATGTCCTGGCCCCAATTGCCGGTGACGACACTGTCGGCCCCGGAGGCCTTGATCTTGGCGATGTAGGGCGAGAAGTCGGTGATCTTGAGCAGCGGATGCAGTTCGTCGCCGACGATCTGGACGTCAGGACGCTTGGCGCCCAGCATCTTGCGCGCATCGGTGCGCACCGACTGGCCGAAAGAATAATCCTGGTTGATCAGGTACACCTTTTTGATCGACGGGGTGCCCTTCATGTAGTTGGTGAGCGCTTCCATCTTGATGTCGGAGCCCGCATCCCAGCGGAAATGCCAATAGCTGCACTTGTCGTTGGTCAGGCTCGGATCGACGGCGGCGTAGTTGAAATACAGGACTTCCTTGCCGGGATTGCGCGTGTTGTTCTTGGTGACGAAGTCCGAGAGCGCCGCGGCGACCGACGAACCGTTGCCCTGCGTAATGAAGCGGACCCCCGAGTCGATCGCCTTCTGGGCCTGCACCAGGCTTTCCTGCGGATTCGTCTTGTTATCGAGACCGACGATCTCGATCTTCTTGCCGAGGATGCCGCCCTTGGCGTTCATCTCGTCGGTCAGATACTGAAAGGTCTTCAGGCCACCCTCGCCGACGCTGGCACCGCCGCCGGAGAGCGGATCGATGTAGCCGATCTTGATGGTGTCCTCGGCCGAGGCGGCCTGGCCGAGCATCGGGGCAATCACGGCAATGGCCAAAGTGAGCTTGCGCATTCTTTTCGTTTCCTCGCTGGCCATCGACTTTAGTCGATGGGTTCTTTTGCGCGTGTTGCAGCGCAATTTCAGCCTCTTATGAGCAGAATGACCTCCGTTTATCAAGCGCAACCGAACATGGCTCCCGCCCGGGCCATGAAATAAAGCGGCTGCCTGAACCCTTCCAGGAGCTTTCCGCGGCAAGAAAATAGGACGGCAATCGTGGCGTGGTGCGGACGACGTATCGCGCGGATCTCATTGCCGGCGATTCCGACAATGTGAGCAATATTGAACAGAGGCGGATAGCATGGCGCGGCATGCTTGCCGCCACGCGGCCGGAATCGGCTGTCATCGGCGGCGGCTTCGGATCCAGCATCCCCCGCCATATGGGGAGTACCTTCAAATGTCCGAGGTCTATAGTCGTCCAGAACCGACGTTGATTCCGATACCACGACCGCTGTGCCCGGCCTGCCAGAGCCGTATGATGCTGATCCACGTCGGGGCGTCTCGTGACGGACCCGATCTTAGAATCTTCGAGTGCTCCAAGTGCGGGAACATTCGCAAGATATCCCTTGACGATCCGATGAGATCGACCAAATAGCCGCGAGGCAGAGCGCGTAAGGTAGCAGCCATCAGAACAACGCGGACCACCGTTTCGTTAGCCAATCCGTTCGTCCTTCGGGATGTGGAGGGCGATCGCCTCCGGTGAATATGTCGTCCTCACCGATGAAGAGCAGATCGAAGGGTTGTCGAAAATCGCCTATCGGCGCGTGGAGACGCTGCATCAAATGCCCGCGAGGTCTGCCTCGCAACTGCTGATCCAGTCCTACGCGATCAGCCAGACGGAGCTGGACGCCGCGCTCATGAAGGGCCGGCACCAGAATGTGCTGCGGCATTGAGCGCACGCAAGTCGCCTGGCGACCGGCCGAAGCTGCCGCGAAATTGCCCGATAGGGATCAGGATCAGGGGCGAGCCCGAGGCGGAACCGAGATTTGCCTAACTTGCCCCGCCAAGCCCTGCTAGGCTCGAACTCTCACATCAGGTTTTAACGACATCATGCCAAAGGCGGCGAAAAGCGCGTTCGATCCAAAACTCTTCCTCGCCAAGGTCGGCCAGGGCAAAGCCATATTGAAGTTCGACAAGAACCAGGTCGTGTTCTCGCAAGGCGACGCCGCGGATGCTGTTTTCTACCTTCAAAAAGGCCGGATCAAGGTTCTCGTTGTCTCCGAACAGGGCAAGGAGGCCGTGGTCGGAATCATTGAGCCCGGACAATTCTTCGGCGAGGGCTAGCCTGAATGGCCATCCCTTGCGGATTTCGACGACGGTGGCCATGGAGCAATGTCTGATCACGTCGATCGCGAAATCAGCGATGCTCGTCGTACTCAGGGCCGAACCAAAGTTCTCCGAATTGTTCATGGCGTATCTGCTCAGTCGAAACAGCCGCATCGAAGAAGATCTGATCGACCAATTGTTCAATTCGAGCGAGAAGCGGCTTGCGCGTCTGCTGCTGCTGGCGAATTTTGGCACGGACGGCGCCACTCAACCCATCTCGGCGAAGGTCAGCCAGGAGACGCTCGCGGAGATGATCGGGACAACCCGATCCCGCGTCACCTTTTTCATGAACAAGTTTCGCAAGCTCGGCTTCATCTCCTACAACGGCAAGATCGAGGTTCACAGTTCCCTCCTGAACGCGGTCTTGTACGACAAGCCGGAGATCGTGAGGGACGACTGAAGCGACAGAAGGCGAGGGCCTCGAGCCATCTCCTGCAACGATTGAAGGCACCTCATGAAAAGGCCGACCATGCAAGTCGAAGAGATCGAGCCGAGAACGATTCAAAGAGCCGATGTAGCCCCGGCCGATGGCTTCTCGCTTATCGTCGACGGCCACTTCAAGACCCGTCATGAAAGCGAAGCGGCTGCGCGGGCAGCCGGCACCGAGTTGCTCGGCAGATTCCCGATGCTGCAGATCCTGGTCTACGATGCTGCGACCAGGGTGCGGTCGCCGCTGAAATAGATTTCTGGTCGACCGGGCCCCGCCAGGGACGACAGATCACCTCTTCTTGAGGCGATCGGACGGGGTGTCGGAGATGATCCGGCGCAGGCGTCTTGCTTCCGCAAAGGTGGCGGATGGCTGCCTTTGCGGCGCAGGACGATTCCAGGCTCTTCAGGCTCCGGCGATCCCGGGGCCGTTAGCAGCGCTTCGCCGTCGCGATCCAGATGCTTGTCGGAGCCCAAAGCGCCGAGCGTATGGCCGACCAACTCCCCGAGAGGCGGTAGATGCTGTTCCCCCGAAGATCGTAAACTTTCTTGCCCGAGAGATCAAAAATCGACGCGCCGTTCACGACGCCGGCACGGTTTCCTCGGGTATTGAGTACGTATCGCTCACCAAACATTCCCCCTTTGGGGCCCCTGGGGAGGTACTCCCGGCGGCCGCCTGCCAAGTCGCGGCCCGGCCCTTCGCTTCTTCCTCGGCCAGACGCTTCAAGAGCCATCGCCGCCGGACGGCGTCTCTTTCCAGACCGATCTCCCGCTTGAAGATTTTGAGGTTTTCGCGATGGATGTAGTCTTCCAGATCTTCCATTTGGGGGACTCGCTCAAGTCGGTGGCCGCAAACCTTGGCGGTCCATCCAGAGAACGGCGGCCGATGTCATCGGATCTGTTTCGATTGCGGCGGAGTAAGCTCGTTGGCACCCGGCGCACCCGAATGTTCCGATCTCGAAGGCGGATAGACCGGGGATCCTCCACAAGCTCATTGGTTCGCGGCACCAACGACAGTGCGGACCTCGGGCTGATGCAGGTGGAGAACTGTGTGTGTGCGAATGTTGCAAATGCATGCGGTGCACCGCGGATCAGGCGAGAGCACTACAGCACTCTCAGTCACCGAAGATTGCCGATGAGGGGCGGTGATAAGGCCAGCATGGACCGCCGGGTCCGAAGTTACTGGTCAATATTGCTCTCGAGGAGAGTTCTCTTCCGCCTCGAACCCCGCCCGCCTCGGCTGGCATCTCGCTCGGCGGGCATCTTCGCTACACGCCCAGCGCCTTCCGGTTGAAGTTCCGCAAGACGCGCAGTGACAGCGTCCGCACCTGGGCGACATTGAGAAGCCACGCCACGGCGGCATAGGCGCAACCGCCCGCAAGGCTCACGACGATCAGTGCCATGAGGCCGGTGCCGCCGGTTTGCGATCGCGCCAGCAGGATCGTTCCCGCCATCGCCGCAGCCGATATTGCGATGCCGGCGAGCCGGTTGAAATCGAACGGCACGGGGTGAGCCCGGTGCATCAGCACGATTGCGACGAGGAAGCCGATCGCCTCGGTCGCGAGCGTCGCCAGCGCGGCACCAAGGAGACCGTAGCTTCCGACCAGCGCGAACATCAACGCCACGCTCAGCACCAGGGTGAGGAAGGATTGCGCCGCCAGCATGAAGGGCCGCTCGGCGAGCTGGAAGCTGATCTGCACGTAGAACTGATTGGCGATACCGAAGAAGCGGGCGAGCACCAGGGTCGGCAGCAGCGCCGACACACCGGCGCGGAAGTCAACGCCGACGAGCGTGCCGGCGACCTGATCCGCTGCAAGCGCGAGCCAGATCGCAACGGGCGTGACGACGACGAGCAACAGCTCGAGGCTTTCGGTCAGCCGCTCCCGCGTCGTCTCCTTGTTATTCTCGGACAATGACCGGAACACCAGCGGCACGGTGGCCGCGGCGACGCTGGATGCGATCATGACCATGAACTGGCGCGGCAGGTCTGCGGCGACGCCGAAGATGCCGGCGGCATCCTTGCCGAGCAGATAGGCAACGATCAGCCGGTCGCAGGCCGAATAGACGGCAACGGAGAGCCCGGCCAGCGTCAGCGGCAAGCCGTAGCGGGCCAGCTGCATGAACTGGCTGCGCTCGAAGCGCGCAATTTTGGTGCGGTCGCCGACGAGGTTCAGGATGACGCCGGTGAGCGATCCCAGGCCGAACGCTGCGAGCAGCCCCAACCCACCCCAGCCGAGCCAGATGCCGAGCAGACCGAAGCCGACGCTCGACACACTGCGCACGATCGAGATCGCGGCAAACCGGTAGGGACGCAATTTGGCGCGCTCGAACTCCTGACCGACATCGACCGCATTGGCCATGATCGCGACGAACATGCTGGCGAGCAGCAGTTCGACACTGAGGTCGCTGCGGAACAGGAAGACCAGCGGGGTCGTGGCGCAGAGCACCGCGACGGTGAGCCCGAAAGCCACCATCGCCGTACCGCGAAAATCCACCTCCGACGACATCGCCTGATAGCGCGACACCGACAGCTTGATCCAGGCGAAGAAGATCGCGCCCAGAATGCCGGCGAGGCTGATGCCCACGACATAGACGCCGTACTCGGACGGCGTCAGCAGCCGCGTATAGGCCGTGACCGCGAAGAAGCCCACCGCCGCAGGCAGGATGTAGGCGACGAGATAAATCGAGAAATGGCGGTTCAGCATGCGAGCACGGGACCGGCGGCGGTCTTGCGAGTGTGACGGCCGTTCATGGATCGGCCTTGAAAGGGGGCGCCTTGGCGGGGCGAGCGAATGCGCCGCAGCATCGCTCAAGAGTGTCACATAAGTCTGCAGATCGGGCGGCGAATGAAGCTCTGAAGCCGCTTTCGCGCGTTAGCGTTAAATTTGCCCTTCCCCTAACGGCAAGGCGCGATCATGGAAGGAAACCATGACCTGCAGACGGTGGAAGTTAACCCCACGAGACGAAACCCCGGCGTCGAGGGGCGACGCTTGGTACGATGGTGCGTTGGTTAGAAAAAGGACTGCCGTGACCAGGCTCGACAGACGCGAATTCCTCCTCGGCGGCGCCGCAGCACTCGCGGCAAGCGCATCCGTGTCGGCGGCGCCGGCGGCGAAACTGGCGCAGCGCCATCAGGGGTTCGGCGCAGCGGCCACGCTCTGGGACCTGCAAGCCGATCCCAGGCTCGGCGAAGCCATCAGCACCTATTGCACCCAGGTCGTCCCGGTGCTCGAGCTGAAATGGCCGATGCTGCGGCCGAATGCGCATACGTTCAATTTCGAGCGCGCCGATGCCATCCTGGATTTTGCGCGGGACAACGACCTGACGATGCGCGGCCACGCGCTGGCCTGGTATCACGACATTCCGGACTGGACCAAGCAAATCAAGGATACCCGCGGCGTCGAGCGCGCCTACGTCGACCACATCGGCACCGTCGTCTCCTACTACAAGGACAAGCTGACGTCTTGGGACGTCGTCAACGAGCCGATCCCGGACAATCCCCGCAGTCCGAAGGACCGGCGCGACACGTTCTGGACCCAGCATCTCGGCCAGAGCTGGATTCCGCTGGCCTTCCGCACGGCGGCTGCAGCCGATCCCTTCGTCAAGCTCGCGATCAACGAATATGACATCGAGTCTGCCAAGGACTCCTTCATTGCCAAGCGCGCGGCTTATCGTCACCTGATCATGGATCTGCTCGACCAGGGCGTTCCGCTTCACGCCGTGGGGCTGCAATCGCACCTCCATGCCGAGCTCGAGATCGACACCCATGGGCTGGCCGAGTTCGTAACCGAGCTGCGCTCGTGGGGCCTTGAGGTCTATGTCACCGAGCTCGACGTCGACGACCAGAAGCTGACGGGCAATCCGGCGGAGCGCGACGCCATCGTCGCCAAGCGCGTCAATGACCTGCTGACGGCGATCTCGACCAGCGGACCGGTCCGCTCGATCCTGACCTGGGGCCTCTCGGACCGCTACAGCTGGATCAACGGCACCTTTGCCCGCGCGGACAAGCAGCCGAACCGCCCGCTGCCGCTCGACGGCGAGTTCAAACCGAAGCCGTTCATGGACGTGATCAGCAAGTTCACAAAGGACGCGTGAAGGCGCGAGCTTAGCTGCGCGCCTTTAACTCGAACTCGGCCGCGTCGTCGATATGGTCGGGTGCAAGGCTCGGAGCGCGGCGATCGCGCGAGCTGAGCCGGAACACGTCGCGGATGTCATCGACCGAGGTCGACGAATAGGACTGGATGCAGAGCGCGACCTGCTCGGGCCTCGCGGCGCGCATCAGCGCTTCGATGGCCGGACGGTCGAGCGGCGTGTCGTCCCAATGCGAGACCGCGATGCTGTCCTCGGTGACCCGGTGGGCGGCCAGATGCGCGGACGAGTTCGCGACGAAATGGCCGTACATCAGATATTCCGAGAACTTCTTCTTCCGGCACAGCGCCAGAACCCAGTTCAAGCCGGTCGCCGACTTGATGGCATCGGTCATCGCACGCGCGGTGCCCTTGTCCCAGACCAGCGCGTTGCCGACGTAATCGTCGGCAGGGAACGAGCGCTCCTTGATGCCGAGAAGCTGATCGACGGTGCGCAGCCACAACCCATGCAAGGGGTGATCGGCGCCGATGTCCTTCGGAGTGACGAACAGCGGCGTCTTCTCGGCGCCGGCATATTGGCCGACGTCGAATTCGCGGAAGAACAGATTGTCCGAATCCAGGATGCAGACGCGCTGCTCGGGCGCGTTGAGGACGCCGGCGATCTTGAGGATCTGCTGAATGTGCCAGCCATGCACCGGCGACGACAGCAGCGACAGCCAGACCCGCCGCTTGCTGATGAACTGGAGCGCCGGCGGCAGCGCGAACAGCCATTTCGGCAAGTAGCGCGAGGCCGGAACGATGACCCGCATGTCGGACGCGAACCGCGCGAACAGCGGCAAATCCTCATCGTTAACGAGAACATAATGCCGCGTGTATCCCGTGAGCCAGGTGTCGATGCTCTCGCTGAGCAGCGAAAAGCGTTCGATATCCTTGGCATAGCTGGCAGTCAGCAGGGCAACGGAATGCATGGGCGCGCTCAAATGGCCATCAGGCCGTACTCATAGCGGCGTCGGCATGCGTTGGATACGTGCATTCGCAATCAAGGTAAAATGAAACGATGCGTTAGCCATCCGGCGACACCGTTCGGACCACGCTCGGCTGGAGCGACGGAGCTCTCGGCCATCGCGGATGATTACGGGGCTCACTCGCCAAAGCTGTGAATGACCCAGTTGCAGCTTGATTATTTGGCGCTACCGCGCAAGATTGTTCCTGCGTTTTGATTTGGACGAATATTTTGGACTGGGGGATCGTTATGGGTGTGATTGAATTTTTCAAGAGTACATCGTTGGGCGACGAGGATCGCAAGGGTCTCCCAAAAATACTGGTTGCCGAGAAGAAGTAGGCTTCATCGGCCGCGGCGCGCAGGAATCGTCAGGCTTCACTTTTCGAAAGATGGGCCGCTCGCGGGTCGAGCTTGGGGTCTCGCACAAGCTTGCGCCTGTAAACCGGCCTGAAAATCGACAAGAATTCGCCCCGGTGGATCGCTAGAAGCGGTCTGCGTGGTTGATTCTTGCTCAGTTGTTTCTTCCGTCGGGACCGGGGATTTGCCCCCGGGCCTGGCGCTAAAGGCCCAATTGATGGCGAACGACAGAATTGAACTCTTTGTCGGATTGATCGAATCCATTGATACGCCGGGCGCGGTCGAGGAGTGCCGGCGGCTGCTCTCGGTCGATGAACGGATCCGTGCCGATCGCTTCATGTTCGAGCGGCATCGACGGCAATATATTTTCGCGCACGCGATGCTGCGCCTGGCGCTGTCGCAGATCGCCTCCAACGTCGCGCCGTCCGACTGGTCCTTTGCAGCCGGCCGCTACGGGCGGCCGTTTGTCGCAGCGCCCGTGACATCGAGCGCACTGCACTTCAGCCTGTCCCACGCCGACGGCTGCGTCGCCTGCGTCGTGTCGCGGCATGAATCCGTCGGCGTCGACGTCGAAACCGTGTCGCGGCGGGTGGCCCCGCTGTCCACCGCGCTTCGCTTCTTTGCGCCAGAGGAGATCGAAACGCTGCGCGCACTGCCGGAGCCGGCTGCGACCGAGCGCTTCTTCGACTATTGGACACTCAAGGAAGCCTATCTGAAGGCCAGGGGCTTTGGACTCAATTTGCCGCTCGACGCCTTCGCGATGCAGGTCTCGCACGAGGCCATCGAGATCAGCTTCAAGCCCGATATCGCCGACGATCCCGACGGCTGGCGCTTCTCGCTGTGCTCGCCCTCGCCCTCGCATCGCCTCGCGATCGCCGACGGCTCCCGCTCGGACGGTGGCCTTCCCATCAGCCGCAATGCCTGGCCGCTCCAGGAAGCGGCTGAATGACGCCGCCGCGGACGCGGCCTCACCGCGCCTCTTCGAATCCCGCCAGCACCGAGGTCAGGTTCGCCCCCAGAATATCCGAGAGATAACCGCCCTCCTGCACGAACACGGTCGGCAGGCCCATCCTGGCGATGGCCTGGCCGATGCGGCGGAAGCCCGGCGTGGTCACGGCGAGGCCCTTGAGCGGATCGTGCTCGGAGGCATCCAAGCCGAGCGCGATCACGAGCGCGCCGGGGGCAAAGGACTCGATCGCCTTGCGCGCGACGTCCATCGCCTGGATGTAGCCGTCATCGCCGGTACCGATCGCGAGCGGGATGTTGAGATTGGTGCCGAGGCCGGGTCCCTCGCCGCGCTCATGCGCATAGCCCCACACATAAGGATAGTAGGCAACGGGATCGGCGTGGATCGACACTGTGTAGACGTCGGGCCGGGCGTAGAAGATGCCTTGGGTGCCGTTGCCGTGATGGACGTCGACGTCGAGAATCACGACGCGCTCGTGCTTCTGCCGCAGATGCGCGGCAGCGATCGCGCTGTTGTTGAGGAAGCAGAAGCCACCGGCCATGTCGCGATAGGCGTGATGACCGGGCGGACGGCAGAGCGCATAGACCGCATCCTCGCCATCCATCACCATCTGCGCGGCCGTGGCCGCAACGTCGGTCGCTGCGCAGGCCGCAGCCCAGGTGCCCGGGCCGATCGGCGCCGCGGTGTCGGCGGTATGCCAGCCGAGTCGGCCTACGATATGGGTCGGATAGGTCGCGGCATGGCGCACCGGATGAATGTTGCCGATCATCTCCGGACCGGAATCGCCGAGCGCGGTCCAGGCGTCCCAGGCTTCGCTCAGGAACGACAGATATTCCGGACTGTGAATGCGCGCGCGAGGCCCCTGCCCGAATGTGGTCGGATCGACCAGCTGGTGCTTGCCGTCCTTCAAGCCCTTGAGCAGGCGGTCGGCGCGCTCCGGCTGCTCGGTGGTGCGCTTGACGACACCGCGGACCAGGAAGAATTGCGGATCGTGGCTGCGGTGCAGTTCGGTATGGACGGCTTTCACTCAAACACTCCGTGCTTGCATGCTGTTCAGGCGGTGCCACAGACGTCTTGATCGCTGCGGCGGCCAGATGCAAGCAAGAAGAATGCCGTCTCGCCCTGCGACGGAAGCAGATCGGGGCTCAGCAGCGCCCGCGCTGCAGGCAATGCTCGCGACCCGGCTGATCGGTGCGGAAGGACTCGATGAAGCCGCCCTGGCGCTGGGTGACGAAGACCGTCTTGCCGTCGCTGCCGCCGAAGGCGAGATTGGTCGGCTCCTTGGCCTTCAGCGCGATCTCCCGCTCGACCGCGCCATTCGGCTTCATCAGCGCGATCGTGCCCTTGAGAATGCGCGCGACATAGAGCCGGCCGGCAATATCGGTGCGCAGTCCGTCGACGGTGTCGGGCTGAAACGCCTTGACGAGTTTTGCGGCAGAGAGCTCGCTGCCGTTGATCGCATAGGACCAGATCTGGCCGTTGCTGGATTCCCCGACATAGAGCGTCTTGCCGTCGGGGCTGAGATCGATGCCGTTGGTGGTGCCCATCGCACGCGGCGCCGACATGATCTGTCCCTGTACCGTACCGTCGGCGGCCTTCGCGATCCGCCAGATATGGCCTTCCCGGCCCTTCCAGTTCGGATCGCTCGCATAGATCGTGCCCTCGCGCGCGATCGTGATGTCGTTGGGCTGGTTCATCTCGTCGGAGTGAAACCAGAGAGACGGCTCGCTCGTCCCCTTCGCGATCGCGAAGATGTTGTGCTTCTTGTAGTCGGCGATGAACATGGTGCCGCTGCGATCGAAACGGATGGCGTTGCCGACACTGCCCTCGGGCAGCACCGTGAACGGCTCCGACGCGGTGCCACCGGCGGGCAGCCGACCGATGGTGCCGGGCTTGCCGAGATTGACCACGAACAAATTGCCCTCGAGGTCAGCCGCGGGACCCTCGATGCCATGAGTGTATTCGCCGGGAGGCGTCATCTGCGCGCTCTCGAACAGCTTCGTCTCTGCTCGGGCGGACGCCGTCGCAACGACGATGAGGACGCTACTGCACAGGCACCAGAAATTCCTGCCGGATGTAATAGCCATCGCCGTCGCTGCACTCGCCATTCAGATAGGGATCGGCCGGCCGGAAGAATCGGCTGAAGCCGGGTTTGTCTACAGCGTTCCTTTGTGTCACGACCACGACCTTCGCAGCCGGTATTTCGCCGCATTCCTTGCTGGTTTTGCCGAAGAACTTGCGCTGCGGTGGTCCCGGCTTGATCCGCATCCGTGTGCCCGGAACCATTGTCGCGACGAGCACATCCATGGTGTCGAGCAGCCGCGCGTAGCCGGGCTCGGCCTTCGGCAGGCCCTCGCCGCCCGGCGGCATCAGCTTCCCGGCGCCGAGACCGCGCAGCCGCGTGCGCAATCTACCGGCGCCGGGATCGCCGGGATAGATCCAGCCGTCCTGCGAAAGCATGAAGCGGAGCACCGCCGCGTCCTTCTCCGCCTCCGATAGGCCGCCCTTCAAACCAAAATCCGAATGGCAGCCGAGGCAATGCTTCTCGACGAGGCCTTTGCGCAGCGTGATCAGCCGGGCGTTGTTCTGCGCATCCCCAGCGACGAAAGCCTCGAGTTGGTCGATCATCGCCTGGCTGCGCATATCGCACGGCAGCGGTGGCGGCGGATCACCCGCGGCACGATCGATGCGGATCACCGTCTGGTTCTTGTCATCGACCAGCCAGATCGCGCCATCCTCGGCAACGATCATGCCGACGGGCGCACCTTGCGGCCGCGCGCCGTTGACGCGGTGCCAGCCTGCGATCAGCTCATCAAACGGCGCGGCGGCGACCTCGCCGGTGCCGGTCTGAAAGCTGCGCGCCGGATCGGCGGCGCAGCTGACGCGGTAACGCACCGGCGCCGGGGAAGGCTTGGGGAAACCATGGTCGTCGACATCATAGACGAGGACACGGCTGCCGGTCGGACGATAGCCGTGGAGACCGACCAGCAGCTTGCCCTCCAGCTCCGGGAATTTATTGCCGTGATAATAGAGCATCGCGAGCGGCACGCCGTGCGGCGGCACCAGCGAGAGCGGCGGCTTGTAGAGGGCGTTGGCGGTGCAGAGCGATTTGTAGACCCCGCCTTGAAGCACGTTTCTGAATTCCGGGCTCGGCGTCGACAGATCGTAGCAATAGGGCCAGCCATAATGCCTGCCCGGCTCGATCGCGTTGATCTCCTCGTTCGGCTTGAAGATATCCGGCAAGTCGCGGCTGTTCTCGCCTTGCAGGAAGGCGTAGCCGGCATCGGGAAAATTCGGATGCAGCGCCATCGCCATCGAGTTGCGCAAGCCCCTGGCATAGACGACGTGCGGCGGATGAGGATCCTTCGGTGTCAATGCCGGAAAAACGCCGCTCGCTGGCGGTGTGAATAGCCAGATCGACGCCATTGCGAACGCTCCCTCGGCCGCGGCACAAGGCTTTCTGATCGGCGCCGGCGTGACGCAGTCGTCGCTGTGCGAGCCGACATTGACGAAGAGCCGCCCGTTTTTGTCGAAGACGAACTGCTTGAGCGGATGTGCGCTTTCCTCGACCTTTGTGCCGTCGGGCAGCGTGATCCGGCGGCCCGGCATGTGACGGATGATGGTCTCGACCGTGCCGCGCGGATTGTCGGCGAGCGGATCGAAGCGGAAGATTGTCTCGGCGGTCGAGGCGTACAGCTTCCTGTCCGGCCCGATCGCCAGGCCGAACGGATATTCGATGCCGGTCAGCAATTCCTTGAACCGCTGCCCCGGGACCGCGCGCGGATCGAGCAGCAGCAGCCGTCCATCACTGTGGCCCCAGCCGCCCATGTCGGCCACCACGAACAGCTCGCGGCCGGGCACCTGGACGATCGCACGCGGAAATTTGAGGCGATCCTCTTCGCTGGCGACGAGGCCGGCGCAAAATCCGGCCTTCATGTCGATCTGGATCCTGGGAAAAGCGAGATCGCCGCTGCCGCAGGTTTCCGCGCCGATCGCATAGCCGCTGCGGCGGAGCGGCTCCGACGCCGCCGCAGCGGTGAGCCCAAGCAGCGCCGCCAAGATCCCTGCACATGCGCGCAAGCTTCGGCGTTCGCGCCTGGATGTGAAGTAGCTCACGGCATCTCCTCAGACTTCCCGCGAAAAGCTGTTCCATGCCGCCCGAACGCAGTCCAGTCGAACATCACTCGTCTGTGATTAAACCTCTAACGACCTCTGGGCCGACCAATCTCCGTAGATTCCCTCACCGGGATCGACCCGAATGTTTCACGAAGGCTTCGGGTGGTATCGAATTGCCATCCAAGTTGCTGCCGCCAGGAGGCGCATATGGTCCAGGTCTATTTTCACTGCTCCAACACTGAGGGCACGCTGATCGACCGCTACGGCGCCGCCGTCTCCAATCTCACCGAGGCGCGCGACCGCGCCTCCCAAATCATGCGGTCGATGATCCTGACGCCCAGCAACGAAGACTGGCGCGACTGGGTGATCCACGTCAGCGACGACGACGGCGAAGAGATTTTCGATCTGCCCTTCACCGCCATGCTCGGCAAGCCGCATTGAGGTGATGCCATGTTGATCGCGTCACTAAGCCTGTTCCGCCAGCCGCTGAGCTTCGTCGCCGCCAAATGGCAGACGCTGATCCGGGTCGCCGGCAACCCCTACCGCCCCGAGCTGCACTATATGCGCGGGCCGGGCCCCAAATGGCGCGCAAAGTATCAGGCCAGCCGGCTGAACCGCTCGCTCTAAGCGCGGGTTCGTCGCTTTGACCTCCGTCGTCATGGCCGGGCTTGTCCCGGCCATCTACGTTTTTGGACGTGGGTCAAAGACGTGGATGCCCGGGACAAGCCAGGACAAGCCCGGGCATGACGAGTAGGGCAAGCGCCCCCAAACTCACTTCCCCGTAAACTTCGCCGTGCGTTTCTCGACAAAAGCGTTGCGCCCCTCGATCGCGTCGGCGCTCTTGCGGACCACCGCCTGAAGCTCGATTTCCCTGCGGAACTGAGCCTCGTAGGTCGCATGCTCGCTCTCCTCGACGAGCAGGCGCGTTGCCACCAAGGCGCGCGTCGGGCCCTCGGCCAGACGCCGCGCCAACGTCAGCGCTTCCTCCATCAGCTTCGCGTCGTCGACGACCTGCCGCACCAGGCCGATCTCTTGGGCGTGTTCGGCCGTCAGCGGCTCGTTCAGCAACATCAGCTCGAGCGCGCGCTGGCGGCCGATCAGCCGCGGCAGCAGCCAGGTCGAGCCGAGATCCGGCACCAGCGCGATGCGGCTGAACACCTGGATGAAGCTCGCCGACCGCGCCGCGACGATCATGTCGCCCGCCATCGCCAGGCTGAAGCCGCCGCCGGCCGCCACGCCGTTGACGGCGACGACAACGGGCACGCGGCATTCGCGCAGCGCCTCGAAGGCGGGCCAGTAGAACCGCATGACGCCGGCCGCAATATCCTCACCCAGCGCTTCCGACGCCTTCAAATTCTGTCCTGAGCAAAAGCCGCGCCCCGCGCCGGTGAGGATCAGGGCTCGAATACCCTCGTCCTGCGACATCTCGCCGATGGCGGCGGCGAGCGCGCCGAGCAGGTCCGGCGTCATCGCGTTCAGGCTCGCCGGCTCGTCCAGCGTCAGGATTCCGACCGTGCCATCCCGCGCCTGTTTCACACCAGCCATGTCGCGCCTCCCTTTGGATTTTCTCGTTGGCGGCAATGTGCCATCCTTCGCAACGCCCGCCAATGCTGAGCTTTCGCGCCAGCACGGCAATGCCAAAACAACAGAGATCAAGACGACATCATGCCTCATCAGTTCAGCCTCAACCAAACCGTCCGCAAACCCGCCGTCACATCCAAGGGCGGCATCGTCGCCTCGCAGTCGCGGCGGGCGGCCGAAGTGGGCGCGCAGGTGCTGGCGGCGGGCGGCGACTGCGTGGACGCCGTCGTGGCGACCACCATGGCCCTGAACGTGCTGGAGCCCTGGAACAGCGGTATCGGCGGCGGCGGTGCGATGGTGCTCTACCGCGCCAAGGAAAATCGCACCGAGGTGATCGACTACGGCATGTCCGCGCCGCAGAGTCTGCGCGCTGCCGATTATCCGCTCAGCGGCGCCGGCGCGGCCTCCGATCTCTTCCCCTGGCCGCGGGTGAAGGACGATCGCAACATCCACGGCCCCGGTTCGATCGCGGTGCCCGGCGTCGTCGCCGGGATGGAAGAGGCGCATCGCCGCTACGCCAAGATGCCCTGGAAGGATCTGGTCACGCCGGCAGCCACGCTTGCCGGCGAAGGCCTGCTTGTCGATTGGTGGACCACGGGGACGATCTCCGGCTCGGCCGCCGATCTCAGGCGCTATCCCGCCAGCGCGGCGGCGTTCCTGAAGGACGGGCTGCCACCGAGCGCGCCATGGGGCATCAAGGCCGAGACGCGACTGCCGCAGGACACGCTGAAAGCGACGCTGTCGCATCTCGCCGAGGCCGGACCGCGCGATTTCTACCAGGGCGATCTCGCCAGGAGCATCGCCTCCGACATCAAGGCCGATGGCGGTTCGCTGTCGGTCGAGGACCTCGCCGCCTTCCGCGCGCATTTGCGCGAGCCGCTGGCGATCCCGTATCGCGACGGCAAGGTGTATGCGACGCCCGAGCTCACGGCCGGCCCCACCATGGCACACGCGCTGCGCCTGTTGCAGCAGAGCCTGAAGCCGGGAAGTGCGCCGGACGCGGCCGCCTATGTCGAATATGCCCTCGCTCTGCAGGCGGCCTTCCGCGAGCGGCTCAAGGACATGGGCGATGCCGACGGCAAACGCTCGCTCGGTGCCGAATATCTGGCGCCCGCCTGCACCACGCATTTCTCCGTGGTCGACCGCCACGGCAACATCGCGGCGGTGACGCAGACGCTGCTGTCGTCGTTCGGCTCGAGATATGTGACGCCGCACACCGGCATCGCGATGAACAACGGCATCATGTGGTTCGATCCGACGCCGGGCACCACCAATTCGCTCGCGCCCGGCAAGCGCTGCCTCTGCAACTACACGCCCGTCATCGCAGAGACGAAGGACGGCAAGCGGCTCGCTGTCGGCGCCTCCGGCGGCCGCCGCATCCTGCCATCGGTGATGCAGCTGGTCTCCTTTGCGATGGATTTCGGCATGGATCTCGATGCCGCCATCCACCAGCCGCGCATCGACGCCAGCGAAGGCGCGGTGGTGATCGGCGATGCTCGCCTGCCGGAGGACGTCCGCAAAGCCCTTGCCGCGCGCTTCGACTATGAAGAGACCCGCGTGCAGGCTTTGCCGCAGAAATTCGCTTGCCCGAGCGTGGTGATGCGCGACGGCGCCGTCAATTCCGGCGCGGTCGAGATCTTCCATCCCTGGGCGGATGCGGTGACGGAAGGCTGAATATTCGGGAAACTCGGTCCGACCACGGGCGCTGCTTTACCTCTCCCGCAAGCGGGAGAGGGAGCGCGCCTGCTTCCTAGCAGCGACGATGATCCAATCGCGCGCTAAATCCCCAACCGGTCCCGCACCCGCCCCGCGATCACGGCGGTCGTCACACCCACCGGCCAGAACGCATGCATCGGGATCGGCTTGATGCCGGTGATGGGCATGTCGATCTCGGCCCTGGCGCCGCCGATCAGCCGTCGCGCCAGCTGCGCCCCCATCGCGGTCGCGAGCGCGACGCCGCGGCCGTTGCAGCCGAGCGAGATCAGGATGTTTTCGGCCGGCTCATGCACATGGGGATAGTGATCCCCGGTGATGGCGAGGCGGCTGTTCCAGCCGTGCGTCCAGGAGACGCCCCTGAGCTGCGGCCATAGCCGCTCTGCATACCGCATGAGATAGGCGACGTCGTGCGGCGACTTGATCCAGCGCATCGGGCCGCGGCCGCCCATCAACAGACGGTTGTTCTGATCGATGCGGTAATAGACCGTGATGTGACCGCTCTCGTAGAGCACGGGACGCGTCGGCATGATGGAGCGGGCCACCGCGTCGGAGAGCGGCGCCGTGGCGGCGATCGAGGAGAACACCGGCACGATGGTGCGGCGGAGCGCCGGCCAGAGATCGTCGGTAAAGCCGTTGGTGGCGAGCAGGACCTTGTCGGCATGCACCACCGCCCGCGGCGTCTCGATGCGCCAGCGCGAGCCCTCACGGCGCAGCGACAGCGCCGGCGTCTCGCCATGCACCTTCGCGCCGGCCGAGATCGCCGCACGCGCGAGACCGCGGGCGTAGCTGAGCGGATGCAGATCGCCGCCGCGCGCGTCCAGCATGGCGCCGATGTAGCGGTCGGTGCCGGTCATCTCGCGGAGCTGCTCGCGGTTCAGATAGGTCACCGGCATGCCGCGGCGGATGCATTGCTGCGCCGTCGTCTCGATCGCGGCGGCACTGGCCTCGTTGTAGGCCGCACGCAGCGTCCCGTTCTGGCGCGCCTCGCACGGGATCTGATAGCGGCGGATCAGCTCGTGCGTGAAATTCGTGGTGCCGTAGGAGAACGCGATCATGCGGCGGCCGAGGTCCGCGCCGAAATCGGCCTCGATCTGATCAGGGTCGTGCTTCAGTCCGGGATTGGTGTGGCCGCCATTGTTGCCGGATGCGCCCCAACCCGGCTCCTGCGCCTCCAGCACCAGCGCGTCGACGCCCTGCTCGGCCAGATGCAACGCGGTGGAGAGGCCTGTGTAGCCGCCGCCGATGATCGCGACGGCGACATTCCTGTCGACATCGAGCGGCGGCGTGGCGACCGGCGCGACGGCGGTGTCGGCATAGAGCGAGGGCGGCAGAGGCAGGCGCGTCATATCGAGAACCGGTCAGAGCGGATGCAGCACGCGCCGCAAGAAATCCTGCGTGCGCGGATGCTGGGGTTGGTTGAGCAGCGCCTTGGCCGGCCCCTGCTCGACGATGATTCCGCCGTCGATGAACAGCACACGGTCGGCAACGTCGCGGGCAAAGCCCATCTCGTGGGTGACGACCACCATGGTCATGCCGTCGTCGGCGAGCTTGCGCATCACACCGAGCACGTCGCCGACCAGTTCAGGGTCGAGCGCCGAGGTCGGCTCGTCAAACAGGATCGCCTTGGGCTGCATCGCGAGCGCTCGCGCGATCGCGACGCGCTGCTGCTGCCCGCCGGAGAGCTGGGGCGGATGCGCGTCGGCCTTTTCCGCGAGCCCCACCTGCGCAAGCAGCGCGCGGCCGCGCTCGAGCGCCTGCGCGCGGGATTCCTTCTTGACGTAGAGCGGCCCCTCGATGACGTTTTCGAGCGCCGTGCGGTGCGGAAACAGGTTGAAGCGCTGGAACACCATCGAGACCTGGGTGCGAACCTTCACGATCGATGGCGCATCGCGATCGACCTTCAGACCTTCGACGCTGATCTCGCCGCGGTCGTAGCTTTCGAGCCCGTTGATGCAGCGCAGGATCGTCGACTTGCCCGAGCCAGAAGGGCCGATGACGCAGACCACCTCGCCCTTCTGTACGGACGCCGTGATGCCCTTGAGCACCTCGTTCGCGCCAAAGCTCTTGTGGACGTCGTTGAGCTCGATCATTTCTTGCCGGCCCGCTTCTCGAAATGACGAACCAGCAGGATCAGCGGGATGCTCATGGTGAGATACATCAGCGCCACCATCGTGAACACGTTGGTGTTCTTGAAGGTCGAGGACGCGATCAGCTTGCCTTGAAGCGCGAGCTCGGCGACCGTGATGGTCGAGGCCTGCGAGGAATCCTTCAGCATCATGATCATGACGTTGCCGTAGGGCGGTAGCACGATCCGCACGGCTTGCGGCAACACCACGCGGCGCATGGTCAGCCACCAGCCCATGCCGATCGACTGCGCCGCCTCGATCTGGCCCTTGTCGATCGCCTCGATGCCGGCGCGGAAATTCTCGGCCTGATAGGCCGAATAGGCGATGCCGAGCCCGAGGATCGCGGCTTGCAGCGCCGACAGCGTGACGCCGAGATCGGGCATCACGAAGTAGAGGTAGAACAACAGCACGATGATCGGGATGCCGCGGATCACGTTGATCAGGCTGGCGCTGAGCAGCGACAACGCCTTGATGCCGGAGACCCGCATCATCGCCCAGATCAGGCCGAGCACCGTCGATAGCAGCAGCGAGCCGATGGTGACGACGATCGTCAGCACGACGCCGCTCATCAGGATCGGAAAGAACTCGACGGCGTCGTGCCAGAAGCCTTTCATCGGCAAGCCTTCACTAAAGAGCCTTCATCGATCCGGCGCTTCCGATCAGCCCTGAGCCTTCAGGCCCCATTTGCCGAGGATCTTGTCGATGGTGCCGTTGGCCTTGAGCTTCGCCAGCGACGCGTTGATCTTGCCGAGTAGCGCGGCCTCGCCCTTGCGCACGCCGATGCCGACCGAGCCGACGGTGACGGGCTTGTAGCCGTCGACGAGACGAACCTCGGGGAAGCCGCCCTGCTTCAGATTGTAGGCGAGGATCGGATAGTCGGCGTAGCCGGCCTTGAGGCGGCCGGTGTTCACGTCGCGCAGGATGTCGGGGATGGTATCGTAGGCCTTGACGTCGGCGAACAGCCCGGACTTCTTCAGCGCATCGACGAAGGCGGTGCCGACCTGCGCGCCGACCGTCTCGCCCTTCAGATCGTCCTGCGTGGCATAGGCCTTGGTGTCGGCCTTCGGAACCACCAGGCCCTCGCCGTAGGTGTAGATCGGATCGGAGAAGTCGACGACCTCCTTGCGCGGCGCCGTGATGAACATCGCGGCCGCGATGATGTCGATCTTGCTCGACGTCAGCGACGGGATCAGCGCCGAGAACTGCATCGGCTCGATCTGCACGTTGAAGCCGGCATCCTTGCCCACTTCCGTGACGAGATCGACCATGATGCCCTGGATGGTGTTGGTCTTGGTGTCGAGGAAGGTGAAGGGAATGCCCGTCGGCGTCGAGCCGACCTTCAGCACCTGTTGCGCCGAGGCCGGCGCCACGGCTGCAATTGCGAGCGCCGCGACCGCGGCCAGACCAAAACGCTTCAACGCCATCGCATTCCCCTTTGGGTCCGGCCGATGCGGCGCCCCGCAAATGTCGTCATCGCAGACGTTGCGGGCCGAGCCGTTTCGGCCTATTTTCACCAATATGAAAATTTGGTCACACTTTCGTGGGTGATGCAAGTGGTTTTCATGCACATGAAGGAAGCGGTTTGACGTGAGCGGTGGCAAGAGAATGCGCAAACCGGCCGCCGCGAAAGCGGTGAAGAAGAACAAGGCTGGCGCGAAGCCGGCGGAGCCGGCAATGGACGTCGCCGTCGGCCGCCGCATCCGCGATCTCAGGCGTGTCAGGAAATTTTCGCTGGAGACAGTCGCGGCGCGCACCTCACTATCGATCGGTTTCCTCAGCCAGATCGAGCGCGGCCTGTCGTCGCCGTCGCTTCGCGTGCTGGCGACGCTCGCCGACGTGCTCGGCGTCGGCATCGCCGCATTGTTCGGCGCGAGCCCGAGCGCCGACGGCACCTCCGACCAGGTGGTGACGCGCGGGCTGCAGCGGCCCGAGCTGAAGCTCTGGCGCACCGGCGTGTCGAAGCAATTGCTGAGCCCGGCCAACGCCGACAACAAGCTCAATCTGTTCCTGGTGCATCTGGAGCCCGGCGGCTCCACCGGCGACGAGCTCTACACCCATGACGGCGAGGAAGCCGGCCTCGTGCTCGAAGGCGAGATGCTGCTGACAGTGGACAGCGAGACGTGGTCGCTGAAGACCGGCGACAGCTTTCGCTTTGCGAGCCGAAGGCCGCACCGGTTTTCAAATCCGGCCGAGGACGCGAAGGCCGTGGTGCTGTGGGTGAATTGCGTGACGGGGGCGGGGTAGCTCTGTTGCCGTCATTCCGGGGGGCGTCGAAGAGGCGAACCCGGAATCTCGAGATTCCGGGTTCGATGCTTCGCATCGCCGCGGAATGACAGCATCAATCACCCGAATCGGTGATTGTACCGGTCCACCGTCAGCGCGCTGACGTCGATGTCCGGCTTCTTGCCCGACAGCATGTCGGCGAGCACGCGCGCCGAGCCGCAGGACATAGTCCAGCCGAGCGTGCCGTGGCCGGTGTTGAGGTGGAGATTGGCGTATGGTGTCGGACCGATCACGGGCGGGCCGTCCGGCGTCATCGGACGCAGGCCGCTCCAGAACGTCGCCTTGGAGAGATCGCCGCCGCGCGGAAACAGGTCGGTCAGCGAATGATCCAGCGTGGCGCGGCGCGCATCATAGAGCCTGGTCGAGAAGCCCGAGATTTCGGCGGTACCGCCGACGCGGATGCGATCGCCGAGACGGGTGATCGCGACCTTGTAGCTCTCGTCCATCACGGTGGATTCCGGCGCGCCGGAGGCGTCCTTGATCGGCACCGTAATCGAATAGCCCTTCACTGGATAGACCGGCAGCGAAACGCCGAGCGGCGCGGCCATCTGCGACGAATAGCTGCCGAGCGCGAGCACGTAAACGTCGGCCTGCAACATCCCGGCACTGGTCGCGACACCGCTGACGCGCGCGCCCTCGGTGACGATGCGATCGATGCCGGTGTTGAACATGAAGCGGACGCCTAGCGCCTCGGCATGCTTGGCCAGCGCCTGCGTGAACATGTGGCAGTCGCCGGTCTCGTCCTGCGGCAGGCGGAGCCCGCCGACGAATTTTTCCTTCACGCCTGCGAGCGCAGGCTCGACCGCGATGCAGCCTTCGCGGCTCAACGTCTCGTAGGGCACTCCATATTGCTTGAGCACGGCGATGTCCTCAGCCGTGCCGTCGAGCTGCGCCTGGTAACGGAACAGCTGCAGCGTGCCTTGCGAGCGCTCGTCATACTGAATGCCGATGTCACGGCGCAGGTCGCGCAGGGAATCGCGACTGTATTCCGCGATCGGGATCATCCGGCTCTTGTTGACCGCATAACGCGCGCTGGTGCAGTTGCGCAGCATCTTGAGCAGCCAGACCCACATCACGGGATCGAGCTTCGGCCGGATCACCAGCGGGCCGTGCTTCATCAGGAGCCACTTCACCGCCTTCACCGGCACGCCGGGCCCGGCCCAGGGAGAGGAATAGCCGGGCGAGACTTCGCCGGCATTGGCAAAAGACGTCTCCAGTGCCGGCTCGGGCTGGCGGTCGACGACCGTCACCTCATGGCCGGCACGCGCAAGGTAGTAGGCAGAGGTGACACCGATGACACCGCTGCCGAGGATCAGAACTTTCACGCTTGGTCAAACTCCCGCGGCATCACGCTCGCCGCTGCAAGGAAACAACTCGCAACGGCGAGAGCAATTATCAGGCCACCCGCTTGATGGCGTCACCCAGGATCGAGACGATATCGTCGATGTGGCTCTTCTCGACGATGAGGGGCGGCGACAGCGCGAACGAGTCGCCGCTCATGCGGAAGTAGAGCCCGCGATTGAAGCAGTCGACCATGACGTCGTAGCCACGCGCACCGACCGCGCCGTCGCGCGGCGAGAGCTCGACCGCGCCCATCAGCCCGCAATTGCGGATGTCGATGACGTTGGGCAGGCCTTTCAGCGAATGCAGCGCATCGCGCCAATATTCGGCAATCGAGGCACCGCGCGTCAGCAGGCCCTCGTCCTTGTAGATGTCGAGCGTCGCGATACCGGCGGCGCAGGCGGTGGGATGCGCCGAATAGGTGTAGCCGTGGAACAGCTCCATGACGTTTTCCGGGCCGATCATCATGGCGTCATGCACCTTGCGATGCGCAAACACCGCGCCGCAGGGAATGGTGCCGTTGGTGATGCCCTTGGCGGTCGTCATCATATCAGGCGTGACGCCAAAGAAATTGGCGGCGAACGGCGTGCCGAGACGTCCGAAGCCGGTGATGACCTCGTCGAAGATCAGCAGAATGCCGTGCTTGTCGCAGATCTCGCGCAGGCGCTGCAGATAGCCCTTCGGCGGCGGCAGCACCGCGGTCGAACCCGGCACCGGCTCGACGATGACGGCGGCGATGGTCTCGGCACCGTGCAGGGCCACCAGACGCTCGAGATCGTCGGCGAGCTCGGCGCCATGCTCGGGCTGGTCCTTGGCGAAGGCGTTGCGGGTGAGATCGTGAGTGTGGCGAATATGGTCGACGCCTGGCAGCAGGGTCGTGAAGGCGCGGCGATTGGCGACCATCCCGCCGACCGAGGTGCCGCCGAAGCCGACGCCGTGATAGCCGCGCTCGCGGCCGATCAGACGGGTGCGGCTCGCCTGGCCGTTGGCACGGTGATAGGCGAGCGCGATCTTCAGCGCGGTGTCGACCGACTCGGAGCCGGAATTGGTGAAGAAGATGCGGTCGAGGCCCTTCGGCGCGATCTCGGCGAGCCGCTCGGCGAAGTCGAACGCCAGCGGATGGCCCATCTGGAAAGACGGCGCGAAGTCCAGCGTCATGAGCTGGCGCTCGACCGCGGCGGCGATCTGCTTGCGGCCATGGCCGGCATTGACGCACCACAGGCCGGCGGAGCCGTCGATCACCTTGCGGCCGTCGACGGTGGTGTAGTGCATGCCCTCGGCCGACGAGAACAGCCGCGGCGCCTTCTTGAACTGCCGGTTGGCCGTGAACGGCATCCAGAACGAGTCGGTCTTGATAGTGTTCGGAATCTGATGAAGGGTCACGGCCGCGCTCCTTTGCTGACTGGATAGCAGAGGCACGGCTTCAGAACCGCAACAAGTCCTTTTCTCGCAACCTGCAAGCCATTGATTTTACTGGGGCTGCCGGTCCATATTTGCGCGATCCGCAACACCTGCAACAGGGACCAGGGGTATGAGCGTCGACATCGGTGGACGGCTGCGATTCATCCGGGCGCACCACAAGCTGTCGCAGCGCGAGCTCGCCAAGCGCGCCGGGGTCACCAATTCGACGATCTCGCTGATCGAATCCAACCAGATGAACCCGTCGGTCGGCGCCCTCAAGCGCATCCTCGACGGCATCCCAATGGGGCTCGCCGAGTTCTTCGCGCTGGAGCCGGAGTCGCGGCGCAAGATCTTCTATCGCGCCGAGGAGCTGACCGAAGTCGGCAAGAAGCCGATCTCGTATCGCCAGGTCGGCGACAATCTGTTCGGCCGCAGCCTGCAGATCCTGAAGGAGTGCTACGAGCCCGGCAGCGACACCGGGCGCGTCCACCTCGTCCATGACGGCGAGGAAGGCGGCATCGTGATCTCGGGCAAGCTCGAAGTCACCGTCGAGGACGAGCGGCGCATCCTCAATCCCGGCGACGCCTATTATTTCGAGAGCCGCCGCCCACACCGCTTCCGCTGCGTCGGCGGCAAGCCCTGCGAGGTGATTTCGGCCTGCACGCCGCCAACGTTCTGAAGCACGATCAGTCACATCCGGAAAGTTACGGGCGGCCACCGGTATCTTACGGTGGTTGAGCCATCTCAATTTCTGCGCGCCGGACCTCTATATATTACGAACCGTAGCCGAGCAGCCTGGCTTAGAGGTGCTGAGGTTATGGCCCCGGGCTCCTAGGCACTCCGGGGCCGCTTCGTAACAGGGCTCGCGCATGAAGACCACACTCGCCAATGCGGAAGCCGCGCTCGACGAAGTCCAGCGCGACACCGACAAGCTCCATTCGCGCGAGCTGCGCAAGGCCATCGCGAAATACATCGAAGCGCAGAGAGAGCAGATCAAGACTCTCCGCAGGATGATGAACTGATCGGCCGCCGCGGAGCGAGCAGGCCTCGCCCGCCTGCCGCCTCAACGCTGCGTCAGCAACTCCTCGATCCGGATCGGAAATTTGCGCACCCGCACGCCGGTCGCATGCCAGACCGCGTTCGCGACCGCACCGGCACTGCCGGTGATGCCGATCTCGCCGACGCCCTTGATGCCGAGCGCGTTGACGTGCGGGTCGTGCTCCTCGACGGTGATGACGTCGAGCGGCGGCACATCGGCATTCACGGGGACATGGTACTCGCCGAGATCGGCGTTCATGATCCGCCCGCTACGCTTGTCGGTGACGGCCTCCTCGTGCAGCGCAAAGGATAGGCCCCAGATCATGCCGCCGAAGAGCTGGCTTTGCACCATGCGCGGGTTGACGATCCGCCCGGCCGCAAAGGCCCCGACCATGCGGCTGACACGGACCTGGCCGAGCTCGGGATCGACCTTCACCTCCGCAAACACCGCGCCATGGGCATGCATCGCATATTCCTGCATCGCCGCAGGGTTCGGCGCGCCGGTACCGCGCGCCTCGACTTCGGCGACGCCGGCTCGCGCGAGGATCTCGGCGTAGCTCTCGCCGCGGCTCTCGTCGTCGCGCCGGATCAACCGGCCGTCGCGCGCAATCACGCCGGTATTGCCGGCGCCGAACAGCGGTGATCGCTCGTCGCCGGTGGCGAGATCGGCGAGCTTCGCGATCACGGCCGCGCCGGCGCTGTGGATCGCCGCACCCGCGGTTGCCGTGTGCGCCGAGCCGCCGGCAATGCCGGCATCGGGCAAATCGGACGTACCGGCCTTGAACGCGACGCGGTCGATATCGAGGCCGACGGCGTCGGCGGCGATCTGGGCCAGTGCCGTCCAGGCACCCTGCCCCATGTCGTGTGCACCGATCTCCATCACGCCCGAGCCGTCGCGGCGGATCGCCGCGCGCGCTTCGGCCTGGAACATCAGCGCCGGGAAGGTCGCCGTGCCCATGCCCCAGCCCACCAGCAGTCCGGCATCGTCGCGCATCTGCCGCGGCTGCAACGGACGCTTCGTCCAGCCGAAGCGCGCCGCGCCCTGGTCGTAACAGGCTCGCAGCGCCTTCGACGAGAACGGCTTCCCCGTGATCGGCTCGATTTCGGCGTAGTTCTTCAGGCGAAAGGCGAGCGGATCGATGCCGCAGGCCCAGGCCATCTCGTCGATCGCGCTCTCCAACGCGATCGAGCCGGTCGCCTCGCCCGGTGCGCGCATGAACAGCGGCGTGCCGGTGTTGACGCGTACGGCATCGTGGGAGGTGCGGATCGCGGGCGCCGCATAGAGCGTGTGCGAGGCATCGGCCGCGGGCTCGTAGAAATCGTCGAACGTGCTCGACACGGTCCGCGCATGGTGATCGAGCGCGGTCAGACGTCCCTCTCCGTCGGCGCCGATGCGCAGGCGCTGGCGCGTCGGCGCGCGATGGCCGACCGGGCCATACATCTGCTCGCGGCGCAGCACCAGCTTGACCGGCTTGCCGACCAGCTTGGCCGCCATGATGCCGAGCACCGGCGGCCCCGCCATCAATCCCTTGGAGCCGAAGCCACCGCCGAGGAAGGGGCTGCGGATGTGAATCTTGTCGTGGGCGATGCCGAACAGCTCGGCGACGCGCGCCAGCGACAGCATCAGGCCCTGGGTCGGCATGTCGATCTGCAGATTGTCGCCATCCCAGTGAGCCACGATCGCATGCGGCTCCATGGCGTTGTGATATTGCGGCGGCGTCTCGTAGGTCGCGTCGATCTGCTTTTCGGCCGAGGCAAGGCCCGCCTCGACATCGCCGCGGTGATTTTCGGTGGGGTTGCCGACGCCGACGACCGGTGGCACATAACCCTCGCCGGCATCGAGGCCGACCAGCGCGGGCAGCGTCTCGTAACGCGGCGCCAGCAGCACCGCACCTTCCGTCGCAGCTTCAAGCGTCTCGGCGATCACGACCGCGATCGGCTGATTGGCGTAGCGCACCTCGTTGCTCTGCAGCACCTCCATCCGGAACACGAACGGATTGGTCTTGATCTCCGGGTCGATCGCAAGCTGCGGCTTGTGGTCCGGTGTCATGACATCGACGACGCCGGGATGGCGTTTTGCGGCGGCGACATCGAGCGAGGTCACGCGGCCATGCGCGATGCCGGCCACGGCGATCACGGCGAACAGCATGCCGGGCGGATGATTGTCGGCGGCATAGGTCGCCTGCCCCGTGACCTTGAGGACGCCGTCACGGCGGGTCAGCGGCTGGCCGATGTTCGAGCCGTGCCGCAAATGGGCGGGCGCGCTGGTCAGGTTGAGCTCAGGCATGGATGGCTCCTGATGTCGAGGCAAAGGGAGAGGCCGGCAGTGCGGGCAGGCGCGCGGGCGTGCCGGCGGCAGCGAGGGTCAGCGCGCGCACGACGATGCGGCGTGCGAGCTCGATCTTGAAGGCGTTGTCGCCGGACGGCTTTGCGTCGGTGAGCGCACGCCAGGCGGCTTCCTGGAAGGCATCGGCCGTGGGCGCGACGCCCTTGAGCACGTCCTCCGCAGCGCGGGCACGCCAAGGCTTTGCGGCGACGCCGCCGAGCGCAAGCCGTGCTTCCGCGATCCTGCCGTTCTCGATCCGCAACGCAGCAGCGGCCGAGACCATCGCGAAGGCGTAGGAGGTGCGCTCGCGAACCTTGAGGTAGCGCGCATGCGAGGCAAATTCACGCGCGGCCTTCGGCAGGCGAACCGCGACGATGAGATCGCCGGGCTCGAGCGCGGACTCCCGCTCGGGCGTATCGCCGGGCAGGCGATGCAGCTCGTCGAGCGCGATCTCGCGCCGGCCACCCCGGCCCTCGATCTCGACGACGGCACCGAGCGCGACCAGCGGGACGCAGAAATCGGAGGGATGGGTGGCAATGCAGCTCTCGCTCCAGCCGAGCACGGCGTGCGTGCGGTTCTCGCCGCCGCGGGCGTCGCAGCCGCTGCCGGCCTTGCGCTTGTTGCAGCGGCTGGCGGTGTCGTAGAAATACGCACAGCGCGTCCGTTGCAGGAGATTGCCGCCGACAGTCGCGGCATTGCGCAACTGCGCGGATGCCCCGGAGAGAAGGGCTTCGGCGACGGCGGGATAGGACCTTGCGAAGTCCGCATCATGCGCGAGATCGGCATTGCTGACGAGCGCGCCGATGCGCAACGACCCGTCGGCGAGGCGCTCGATCGCGTCAAGTCCCTCGATATGCGTGACGTCGACCAGACGATCCGGACGGCTGATATTGCCCTTCATCAGATCGAGCAGATTGGTGCCGGCGGCGAGATAGACGGCGCCCGGCTGGGCCGCTGCAGCAACCGCTTCAGTGACGGTGGCGGGCCTGACATAATCGAACCGTTTCATGCCGAGCGCCTCTGGTTGGTTTCGTCCATCTGTCCTTGCGCCTCGAGCACGGCATCGACGATGCCGGCATAGGCGCCGCAGCGGCACAGATTGCCGCTCATGCATTCGCGGATGCGCTCGGGATCGTTGCCGGCCTGCGCCTCCTGAATCATGCCGATCGCGCTCATGACCTGGCCGGGCGTACAGAAGCCGCACTGAAATCCGTCATGGGCGATGAAGGCGGCCTGCACCGGGTGCAACTGGTCGCCGCGCGCGACACCCTCGATGGTGAGGATGTCGGCGCCGTCATGACTGATCGCGAGCGCGAGGCAGGAGTTGATGCGCTTGCCGTCGACCAGGATGGTGCAGGCGCCGCATTGGCCGCGATCGCATCCCTTCTTGGTTCCGGTGAGATGAAGGCGCTCACGCAAGAGATCGAGCAGCGTGACGCGCGGATCGTCGAGGACGAAGTCGCGCCGCGCACCGTTCACGGTGAGGCTGATGGAGTGGTTCATACAAGGCTCCGATCAGATTTGGACATGAGTGATCGCGCAGCGCGCCACCGCCGTGGCCGCCGTCGATATGCTGGCCAGGCAGAAGCCGGCCAACATCCAGTCGAAGATACGGAGGCACCCTCCGCTTAACAAGGGCCGCCGAGAAATATTTGGAATTCGTCAAAAGCCCGTGCGCCACCAACGCGATGCAGTCCGGCAGGGTTCAACAAGGGTTCAATCTAACCAATTCGTGATCTACATTGCTCGCATGGACGACCACGCCGACCAGACCCGGAAGCCCCGCGCCGACGCCGTGCGCAATCGCGAGCGTGTGCTCGAGGCCGCGAAAACCGTGTTCAACGCGGGCGGCCCGGAGGCCAGCCTGGAGGCGGTGGCAAAACGCGCCGGGGTCGGCATCGGCACACTCTATCGGCATTTCCCCACACGCGAGGATCTATTCGAGGCGGTGTACCGGCGCGAGGTCGAGCAGCTCAGCGAGCTTGCCGAGCATCTGCGAAGCGCCCAGGACCCGGTCGACGCGCTCCGCCGCTGGCTGCGCTCCGCGGTCGAATTCGTTGCTACGAAAAAAGGCATGTCGGCCGCGCTGGCGCTGACTTATCAGAGCTCGTCGGAGCTCGCGGCGTTCTCGATGGACCGACTGACCAAGGCGATCGGCTCGCTGCTCGCGCGCGCGGTGGAGGCCGGCCAGATGCGGGCCGATGTCAGCCCGGAAGACCTGCTCAGGGCCCTGATCGGCATGTGCTACATGCACGATCAGCCCGGCTGGCAATCCTCGGTGCTGCGCATGCTCGACGTGTTCGTGGACGGCTTGCGGATGCAGCCTGTCATGAAAGCCAGGGTACGCGCTGCCGCCAAGCCCGCCAAACCGGCTGCAAAGCTGAAGCGATAGCGTCACCCTGTCAGGATCGGCCTCAGTGCCTCGCGGTGATGCACGATGAAGTCGAAGAAAGCGGCGATCCGCGGCACACGCCTGAGATCGGGATGCGTCAGGATGCGCCAGCTTCGCGTCAATTCCGGAATCGGGCCAAGGACGCGCACGAGATCGGCTTCGGCATCGCCGAGCGCGACGGGAAGCGGACCGACGCCGACGCCGGACTTGATCGCGGAAACGAGGCCAAGCACGCTGTTGACGCGCGCAGCCATCTGGGCATTGGGCGCGACCTCCTTCAGCCATTTGACCGCGCGATGCTTGGCAAGGGATTCATCCAGCCCGACCAGCAAATGAGGCGTGAGGTCCTCGACACGATCCGGGCTGCCGTGCCGGTCAAGATAGTCACGGCTGGCGTGAACCGCCCAGATCGACTCGGCGATCTTGCGCCCGACCAGCTCGTCGTCGGTATCGCCCGAGCGAAAAGCGATGTCGACCTCGCCCTTCGACAGGTCGAGATAGCCGTCGCTCATTACGAATTCGACCCGCAACGAAGGATGCAGCGTGTGAAAGTCACCGATGAGCCCGGATTGGATGAGCCGGGCCACGACCGGCTCGGGACAGGTGACGCGGATCACGCCCTTCATGTCTTGCTCCGCGTCAGCCGTCCGACGGCGGAAGTCGTCGATGGTGGTTTCGACCCGCTCGGCATAGGGCAGCATGATGTGACCGAACTCGGTGAGACGATAGCCGCTCGGCTGACGCGTCACCAGCGCGCGGCCGAGCCTCCGCTCCAGCTCCTCGAGCCGCCGGTGCACGGTCGACTGGCTGAGGCCGAGCGCCTTGCCGGCGGCAATGGTGCTGCCGTGCCGCGCGACCGCCAGGAAAAATTTGAGGTCGTTCCAGTCGAACATGGAGCGATTATGCACTTCTGCGGCCGCCGGCCGCAATGTTGCGGCTGCCGGGCCTGAACGACGGCACCTAGGCTGATGCCTTCAGCAACTTTTCAATGGAGATTTTAAATGCGCCCCCATTTCGCTCTCGGCGCCGTAATCGTTCTGGGATGGTCGGCCGCTGCCACCGCGCAGGACCATGGGACACAGGGTGTCGCCAAACCGAATCTGGTGCTTCAACAAGTGGTTGAAGGCTTGCCGAAGGACGAGAAGCAGTCCGTGCGGGTGATGACCGCGTCGTTCAAGCCGGGCGACAAGACGGTCTATCATACCCACCGCTTTCCGGTGACCGTCTACGTGCTGGAAGGCGCCTTCACACTCGAACTCGAAGGCAAGCCGCCGCTGACGGTCAAGGCCGGCGAGGCATTGGTGGAACCGCCGAACGTGGCGATGACCGGCTACAATCGGACAACCGGGGAGACCAGGGTCGTGATTTTCTATGTCAGCGCGGTCGACACGCCCTTCCTCGACCCGCTGTCACACTAGAGCAGATTCTGATCAGGCGCGATCATAACCTGCCGCGGCGAAGAAGTTCAGGCACTCTTGGGCGGTGAAGGCGGCTGTGGTGAGGGCGATAGCATTGTCCAAAGCCTGGATTGATCTGGCGGCGGCCTTTCGCAGGGCGGCTTTGAGCTTTGCGAAGGCCATTTCGATCGGATTGAGGTCGGGCGAATAAGGCGGGAGATAGAGGAGCTGAGCGCCCGCCGCGTCGATTGCGATGGCGATCTCGGTCCGCTTGTGTGCTGCGAGATTGTCCATCACCACGATGTCGCCGGGCTTGAGTGTCGGTACCAGGACTTGCGTCACGTAAGCCTCGAACGCCGGACCATCCATGGGGCCGTCGAGGACCATCGGCGCGGTCATACCGGTCGCTCTAAGCGCGCCGACGAAGGTCGTCGTCTTCCAATGACCATGCGGGATCGCGGCGACGCAGCGCTGGCCGTACGGCGAACGGCCGTAGCGCCGCGCCATTTTGGTCGAAGCCCCCGTCTCGTCGATGAACACCAACCGATGGATGCCGATCTCAGGCTGAGACGCCTTCCACGCTGCGCGTTCAGCGGCCACGTCCGGCCGATCCTGCTCGCTGGCGTGCGATGTTTTTTTTGAACGTGATGTTGCGACGATCGAAGAATCGCCAGATCACGCTCGGCACGAAACGCTCGCCGTGGACTTTGAAGAGATGGTCAGCGATCTCGGCCAGCGTCATGTCAGGCGTAACCTTGACCAGGGAGAGGATCTCCGCAGCGTGACCCTCGATCCGAGCTGAACGCCGGTCTCCGCCCTGCGTTCCCGCCTCACAGGCGCCGGTCCTTCGCCACTCGCCAACCAGTTCGATCGCTGTCGAGGGCGCCACGCCGAACCGAACAGCGGCGCCCCGACGGCTCATGCCTTCATCTTCCACAGCCCGAATAATACGAATGCGAAGGTCCGGCGACAGCGGTTTAGCCATGGGGGCTGGCCTCCATCACCAGCCCTCAGGGTGAATCACGATTTGCCTCCCAAGGGAATCCCCTACCGATTCCGACAGGTTGGAAAATGCTCTAGGCCGTTTGCCCGAACATCCGCATGGCGATATCCTTGCTGGACCGGGACGACCCAAGCGAGGTTTTGCCATGCGTGTGCTCCTTGTCCTGATATTTGCGCTGCTGGGTGGCGCCTCCGCACGCGCAGCCAACGATGTCGCGGCGGCACAGGGCGTCATCCGCGCCCAGGAGCAGGCCTTCGTCCGCGACGATGCGAGCGCCGCCTATTCCCATGCCGCACCGGCGATCAGGGAGATCTTCCCCGCACCCGACATCTTCATGTCCATGGTGCAGAGCGGTTACGCGCCGGTCTACCGCCACAAGAGTTTCGAGTTCGGCGAGAGCAAGATCGAGGGCAGCTCGATCGCGCAGCGCGTCCACATCATCGACGCCAATGGCGAGGCCTGGGAAGCGCTGTATACGCTCGAGCAACAGCCGGACGGCAGTTACAAGATCACCGGCTGCACGCTGCTGAAGGCGGGACAGGCGGTTTAGGTCGCAAAGCCCGGCCCGGCTTTCGTCGCACTCATCCGCGAGCGGATCAACAGCGTCAGGACGATGCTGATGTTGACGGCATTCCACGCCACGCCGTTCGCGAACGCTGCGGCATACGAGCCGGTGGCATCGAAGATGACGCCCGACACCCAGCCGCCGAACGACATGCCGAACACGGAGGCGAAGATCACGATGCCGACGCGCGTTGCGGCTTCCCGCGCCGGCATCGCCTCGCGCACGATGATGGCGTAGCTCGGCACGATGCCGCCCTGGAACAGGCCGAACATCGCGGAGATGAGATAGAGCGAGGCGAGGCTGTCGAAGAACAGATAGAACACAAGCGCAAAGCCCTGCGCCAGCGCCCCGATCAGCAGGGTGCGGATGCCGCCGATCTTGTCGGCGAGGAAGCCCGAGCCGATGCGGCTGACGATGCCGCAGGCCATCATCAGCGACAGCATCTCGGCACCGCGCGCCACGCCGTAGCCGAGATCGCCGCAATAGGCGACGATATGCACCTGCGGCATCGCCATGGCGACGCAGCAGGAAATGGCGGCGATCGAGAGCAGCACCGTCAGAGTGTTGGTCGAGAGCTTGAGATCGACGCGCGGCGGCGGCGCATTGGCGTGGTCGTGAACCTTGTCGTGGCCTATCTGCGCGCGCAGCACCAGCACCAGGATCGTCATCAGGACGACGCAGACGAGGCCGATGCCGATATGGGTGTGGCGCCAGCCGACCTCCTGCATGCCCCAGTTCACGATCGGGGGCCACATCGTGCCGGCGAAATAATTACCGCTGGCGACGATGGTCACGGCAAGGCCGCGATAGCGCTCGAACCAGTGCGAGGCCTCCGCCATCAGCGGCGCGAAGGTCGCGGACGTCCCAAGCCCGATCAGGAAATACGCCGCCACGAACTGCCAGAGCTGGGTCGACAGCCCCGCGAGCACATTGGCGACGCCGAGGAAGGCGATGCTGATCGCCATCGCCGGCACGATGCCGAAGCGGTCGGTGATCTTGCCGGCGATCACGCCGCCGAGCCCGAAGCCGAACATCATGAGGGTAAAGGCCAGCGAGACCGCGCCGCGGGTGGCGGAGAATTCGGTCTGCACCGCGGGAATCATCACCACGATCGCCCACATGCCGACGCCGCCGATCGAGCCGATCAGCAGCGCAAGCACGAGCCGTATCCAGGCCTGACGGGAATCAGGGCTGAATGTTTCAGGCGTTTGTTCTGAGTGATTTGGCGCGTGCACGGGCCGGACCATGGCCCGCGGATGCTCAAGGGGTCAAGCATCGTGGCGTGATATTGGGCATGCGCGGTGCACTGCGGTAAGAAGCAGCTTGGCGAATGCACGATTTGCCGTTAGTTTGCAATCCGCGTGTGCAAATTGCCGCGCGGAATACATGCTGGCGGAATGTTGCTGCAACTGACACGAGCGATGCGGATCAAGGTGGGGCGGATCATTGCCCTCGCCTACCTGTTCTGCGTGCTCGCGCCGGCGGCAAGCCTCGCTTGGGGCAGTGGCCCTGCGCCGTGTCTCGATGAGACCTTGCTGGCCGACCTCGTGCCGGTCCATCACCAGATGCCGGGCGGACACATGCACGACGGCGTCTCGCACGATCATGCGGGGGCACACGCGCATCACCAGGCCGCCGCGCAGGACGCGCCCGCTTCGCATCATCATGGCGGCAAGGGCACAGCCAGGCCGTGCTGCGCCATGATGTGCGTGAGCGCGCTGCCGGCCGATCTTCCCACCGTCGCCAAGCCGGCCGCGCCCGTCTCCGCCTGTGCGGCAGAAATCGTGGCCAGCCTGCACAGCACGGCGCCGCCCCTGCATTACCGTCCCCCCATCGCCTGATCTGACACGACGATTTCGGGCCGAGCGCGCTTTTGCGCGCGCGAACCTGTGGTGTCCAGATCAGGGATGAATCATGCTTGCGTTTTTCGGGGCGAAGTCCGCCGCCGCGTCCGCGGTGGGTGGACGACATTTTCGATTTGACTGGCTTCTGCTGGCCGTGATCGCGCTGGCGCTCGCTGGCTGCATGCCGGCAACGACGCAAGTCGCCGGCGCCGATCCCGCCGATCCCTCGGCAAAGGTCGCCCCTCTCGGCTATCGGTCGACCATCGCGCCCTACACCAGCCTGCGGCCCGCAACGCCGGCGCCATGGCGCGACCGCAACGACGCCGTCACGCCGCAGCCGAAGCAAGACCGGTAGGAGCGCGCCATGGCACACCATTTTGCGCGAGGTCTCCTCGTCCTCACCGCGGTCAGCGTCTCCGGCTGCGCCACGTTTTCGCCCGACAGCGGCATGAGTGCGGTCTCCGAACTGACGAGCCAGAGCATCAACAAGGACGTGGCATTCGTGCGAACGGCCGATGGGGCGGGCGCAGTCGATGAACGTGTCCGCCAACTGCTCTCGCGCACGTTGAGCGTAGAGACCGCCGTGCAGATCGCACTGCTCAACAACAAGGGATTGCAGGCCGCCTATAACGAGCTGGCGCTGGCCGAGACCGATCTGGTCGAGCAGAGCCTGCCGCCCAACCCGGTGTTCTCGATCTCGCGGATCTCGGGCAACGGCGCCAGCGAGATCGAGCGCCAGGTGGTCGGCGACATCCTCGCGCTCGCCACCCTGCCGTTCCGCTCCGACATTGCCCGCGAGCGTTTTCGCCAGGCCCAGTTACGCGCGGCGCTGGCGACGCTGCGGCTCGCCGCCGACGTCCGCCGTGCCTACTGGCGCGCTGTCGCCGGCAACGAGATGGTGGCGCTGCTGACGGATGCGAAGGCAACGGCGGAATCGACCGCACAGCTCGCCGTCAAGCTCGGCGAGACCGGCTCGCTCAACAAGCTCGACCAGGCCCGCGAACAGGTGTTTTACGCCGAGACGACCGCCGACCTCGCCACCGCAAGGCAGATGGCGGCGAGTGCGCGCGAACGGCTCGCACGCCTGATGGGATTGTGGGACGGCGGCCTCGGCTTCCGCCTGCCCAATCAATTGCCGCCGCTGCCGCGCCGGCCGCAGGCCCTGCCCTCGATCGAGGCCGATGCGGTGGCCCATCGCATCGATCTGCAGATCGCCCGGCTGGAGCTGAATGCGCTGGCGAAGTCGCTGAACCTCACCGAGGCGACGCGCTTCGTGACGCTGCTCGACCTTGCCGGCATCTCGCGCCGCACGCAGGACCCGGAAGGCGCGCCTTTCCGCGAGCGCGGCTTCGACGTCCAGTTCCAGATCCCGATCTTCGACGGCGGCGAAGTGCGGGTGCGGCAGGCCGCCGAGACCTACAACCTCGCCTTCAACCGCTTGACCGAGCGCGCCGTGAACGTTCGCTCGGAGGCGCGCGATGCTTATCGTGTCTATCGCTCGGCTTACGACATCGCCAGCCACTATCAGCGCGAGATCATCCCCTTGCGCAAGATCATCACCGAGGAGATGCAACTCCGCTTCTCCAGCATGCAGGTCGACATCTTCGCGCTGCTCACCGAGGCGCGGCAGCGGCTGGCCTCGCTGCGCGGCGCGATCGACGCGCGGCAGCGATTCTTCCTCGCCCAGTCCGACCTGCAGACCGCCGTCAACGGCGGCGCCGCGCTGACGCCTGGCGGCGACAATTCCACCACCATCGCCGCGGCAGCGCCTGCCGATGCCGGCCACTGACATGGAGACCGCAATGTTTTCCCGCAGAGGATTTTTAGGCACCGCCGCGCTCGTCGGCGCATCCGCGGTCCAGGGCCGCGTGCAGGCGGCATCTATCCCGGAAGCCCCGCATATGGACAAGGTGGTGATGCAGCCGCCGCTGCATCCCGTCAGCGGACCGGACTATCGCCCCGTGGTCACCCTGAACGGCTGGTCGCTGCCATTCCGCATGAACGGCGACTGGAAGGAATTCCATCTCGTCGCCGAGCCCGTGGTGCGCGAATTCGCCGAGGGCATGAAGGTGAATCTGTGGGGCTACAACGGCCAGTCGCCGGGCCCGACGATCGAGGCGGTCGAGGGCGACAAGGTCCGCATCTTCGTCACCAACCGACTGCCCGAATACACCACCGTGCACTGGCACGGCATGATCATCCCGAGCGGCATGGACGGTGTCGGCGGGCTGACGCAGCCGCACATCCAGCCGGGCAAGACCTTCGTCTACGAGTTCGAGATGAGGAAGAGCGGCACCTTCATGTACCACCCGCATTCCGACGAGATGGTGCAGATGGCGATGGGCATGATGGGCATGGTCGTCGTGCATCCGCGCGATCCGAACTTCCGGCCGGTCGATCGCGAATTCGTCTTCGTGATGAGCACCTATCGCGTCGATCCCGGCACTTACCTGCCGCAGGTCAACGAGATGACCGACTTCAACATGTGGACCTGGAATGCGCGGGTGTTCCCCGGCATCGATCCTTTGCCGGTGCGCCTCGGCGACAGAGTGCGCGTGCGCATCGGCAATCTCAGCATGACCAACCATCCGATCCATCTGCACGGCCACAGCTTCGCGGTGACCTGCACCGACGGCGGCTGGATTCCGGAGAGCGCGCAATATCCGGAGACGACGACCGATGTGCCCGTGGGCGCAGTGCGCGTCTTCGACGTGCTCGCCGACAATCCCGGCGACTGGGCGTTCCACTGCCACAAATCCCATCACACCATGAACGCGATGGGGCATGCGGTGCGCAACCTGATCGGCGTGTCGCGCAAGGATCTCGCCAAGGCCGTCGGCAAGCTCGCGCCCGATGCGATGGCAATGGGCTCGACCGGCATGGCGATGGGCAACATGGAGATGCCCGCGCCCGACAACACGCTGCCGATGATGACCGGCACCGGCCAGTTCGGACCGATCGAGATGGGCGGCATGTTCACGGTGATGAAGATCCGCGAGGACCTCGCGCGCGACGATTATCGCGATCCCGGCCCCTATCAATTCCCGAAAGGCACCGTCGCCTACGAGGTCACGCCTCCGGCCGCGGAGCCGGCGCGGCAGCAGCCGGGCAAGCCGACGCACAAGATGAAGATGTGAGCGTTTCGATGAAACACCAACCGGAGATGACGATGAAGACCATCAGGCTCGGCCTCGCGCTGGCTGCGCTATCGATCGTGCCCGCCCTCGCGCACGACAAGCACGGGCACGCGACCTTTTCGGCCGGCGAGCCCGGCGACCCCAACAAGCCGGCGCGCACCATCGAGATCCTGCTGAACGAGATGGACTACGCACCGGCCAGGATCGAGGTCAAGCGCGGCGAACAGATCCGCTTCGTGCTCCGCAACGTCGGCAAGGAAGACCATGAATTCCTGCTCGCCACGCCGAAGGAGAATCTCGCGCATGCGGTGGAGATGAAGAAGCATCCGCACATGGAGCATGACGATCCCAATGGTGTCAGGCTCGCCCCGAACAAGACGGCCGAGATTCTCTGGAAGTTCAGCAAGCCCGGCACGTTCGAATTTTCCTGCCTCATTCCCGACCATCGCGACTACGGCATGGTCGGCCACGTCACCGTGACGTCACGATAAGGAGCCTCCCATGAACCGCATCATCCGTATCATCGCTGCGCTGGCGCTGACGTTGAGCATTGCGACTGAAGCGCCGGCGGCCGGGGCTGCCGCGATCAGCGGCGAGGTCAAGAAAATCGACGAAGGCGCCGGCAAGATCACACTCAAGCACGGGCCGGCCAGGAGCCTCGGCATGGAGGACCCCATGACCATGGTCTACCGCGTCAAGGACCCCGCGATGCTCAAGCAGGTGAAGGTCGGCGACAAGGTGACCTTCGAGGCCGAGGAGGCGGCTTCGGGCTATACGGTGACCAGGATCGACAAGGCGAAATAGCCTCCCCTGTCATGCCGGGGCGCGCCTCTTGGCGCGAGCTATGATGCGCAATTGCGCATCTGAGAATCCATCTCTCCAACTCTGCTGCCGCCCGATTGATTCCGGGTTCGCCCTTCGGGCGCCCCGGAATGACGGCCTGAGAGCCCCGAAACGCCCCGGTCCGCCGCTCTTCCACCCCCGCGTTAACCCTTTGCTAACCATACACCCGGCAAGAATTGCCGGGTGAAGTCGAGTGTCGTCAGCCGCGTAAAACGGGAGGAACCCCGTGGACGCCAGTGCGGTGCCTCACTTTCGGAACGGCGGCCCTTCGGCCGCCGCGCAGACAATTGGGGCGCGCGGACGGCAGTCGCGCGGGGGAGCAGCTACCATGGTCGACGTCACCGCGGGACAGGGCGTAGGCAGCACGAACGCCGGCTTCCCGACCCTTGCCGAGGTCGTGGCCATCCTCAAGCGCGGCGATATCGCGCTGGCGCTCGGCGTCCTCACCATCCTGGTGGTGCTGATCCTGCCGCTGCCCGCGATCGTGCTGGACCTGTTCCTCGCGATCTCGATCACGCTCTCGATCCTGATCCTGATGACCTCGCTGTTCATCCAGGCGCCGCTCGAATTCTCCGCCTTCCCGACCGTCCTGCTGATCTCGACCATGCTGCGCCTGTCGCTCAACATGGCCTCGACCCGGCTGATCCTGTCGCACGGGCACGAGGGCACGGCGGCCGCCGGTCACGTCATCGAAGCCTTCGGCAACTTCGTGATGGGCGGCAATTTCGTCATCGGCATCATCGTCTTCGCCATCCTGATCATCGTCAACTTCGTCGTCATCACCAAGGGTTCGGGTCGTATCGCCGAAGTCGCCGCGCGCTTCCACCTCGATGCCATGCCCGGCAAGCAGATGGCGATCGACGCCGACCTCTCCGCCGGCCTGATCGACGAGGCGGTCGCCAAGCATCGCCGCAAGGAGCTGGAGGACGAGAGCGGCTTCTTCGGCGCCATGGACGGTGCCTCGAAGTTCGTCCGCGGCGATGCCATCGCGGGCCTTTTGATCGTCTTCATCAACGTCGTCGGCGGCATGATCATCGGCGTCGCGCAGCAGGGCATGTCCTTCGCCGACGCCGGGCGCAGCTATACGCTGCTGACGGTCGGTGACGGCCTCGTCACCCAGGTGCCGGCGCTGATCGTCTCGACCGCGGCCGGCCTGCTCGTCTCCAAGGCTGGCGTCTCCGGCGCCGCCGACAAGGCGCTGATGAAGCAGTTCTCGGGCTATCCGCAGGCCCTCGCGATGTCCGCGGCGGTCATGCTGGTGCTGGCGGCGCTGCCGGGCATCCCGACGCTCCCCTTCCTGGGGCTCGGCGTCGGCGCCGGCGCGTTGGCCTGGAACGCGCGCAACCGCAACCGGGCGACCGCCAGGGCCGTCGAAGTCGCGAAGACCGCGCCCGCTGCGGGAATGCCGGGTGCGCCGGGCTCCGCCGCGACCGAGGAGCCGATCTCCGCGGCGCTCAAGATCGACGACCTCAAGGTCGAGCTCGGCTACGCCCTGCTGCCGCTGGTCAACGGCCCCGACGGCACCGATCGCCTCACCGAGCAGATCAAGGCGCTGCGCCGCTCGCTCGCGATCGAGATGGGCTTCGTGATGCCGGCGGTGCGCATCCTCGACAACGTCCAGCTCGAGGCCAACACCTACATCATCAAGATCAAGGAGGTCGACGCCGGCACCGGCAAGATCTGGCCGAACCAGTTCATGGTGATGGACCCCGGCGGGAGCCAGGTGCAGGTGCCCGGCATCCACACCACCGAGCCGACCTTCGGCCTGCCCGCGACCTGGGTCGACGCCAGCCTTAAGGAGGAGGCCTCGCTCAAGGGCTACACCGTCGTCGACGCCGCTACCGTGCTCTCGACCCACCTCACCGAGTTGCTCAAGGCCAACATGTCGGACCTGTTGTCCTATGGCGAGGTGCAGAAGCTGCTCAAGGAGCTGCCGAAGGAGCAGAGCGAGCTGGTCAAGGACATCGTGCCCGGGCAGGTCACGGTCTCCGGCATCCAGCGCGTGTTGCAGCTGCTGCTCGCCGAGCGCATCTCGATCCGCGATCTCTCGACGATCCTCGAAGGCATCGCGGACTCGCTCGCCTTCTCGCGCAATCCCGCCACCATGGTCGAGCACGTCCGCGCCCGCCTGGCGCGGCAGATCTGCGCGCAGAACACCTCCTATGCCGGCTATCTGCCGCTGATCGCGCTGTCGGCGCGGTGGGAGCAGGCCTTTGCCGAATCCATCATCGGCCAGGGCGAGGAGCGCAGCCTTGCGATGCAGCCCTCGAAACTGTCGGAGTTCATGACCGGCGTGCGCGAGGCGTTCGAGCGTGCCGCCCGCGAAGGCGAGGCGCCGGTGCTGGTCACCTCTGCGGCAATTCGTCCCTTCGTCCGCTCCCTGGTGGAGCGGTTCCGGGCCCAGACGACGGTGCTGTCGCAGGCCGAGATCCACCCCAGGGCGAGGTTGAAAACGGTCGGAAGCATCTGATTTGCCTTAAGAAGCCGTGTGTTTTTCGGCCACAGGCAAATGGTTTCTGAGTTCCGGGCGCCTTGTGGAACAACGCCTCATAAGACCCCTGACGCGCACATTATCGCTTTGAAATAATTGTAAAAATGCACGATGAGGGGCCGCTTTTGATCGCGACCTTTCACGTTCTATCACGCTCTTGTGACAGCCTCTTGGGAACGAATCCGCCCAATACTAGGTTGTTGGGCACCGGAAGCATGAACCTGCCCGAACAGGGTAGCGACTACTTCGGGTAGATGGCGGCAGGAGCCTTCCATGAACCACTCGATTTACAGCGCAGATCGCTCGACCCACCTGAAGATCGTGGTCGTGGCCCTCGTTGCCGGCATCGCGGTTGCGGGCCTTGGCATCACCGCGCGCACGACGAGTTCGGATGAAGGCCTCACCCAGACCGCCCGCGTCATGAAGGCCGGCAAGCCGGTCACCATCACCAGCGCGGACACTTCGCTCGTTCGCTAAGGAGACATGAGTTTTTTGAATTCACGCGGCTCTTTATCAGCCCCCCAAAGTCGCCACGTGGATATGTAGACGACCCCAACCCCAAGTCGACTACAGAAAGCGCCCGCCCCCCACGGGCGCTTTCTCATGTCTGGGGTTGCGATTCATTTGAGTTGCACACACCTCAGGCTCGCAATGGCGCAGTATGTGGCGTGCCGCGCCCCTCTCTCGTGTCCCGGACGCGCTGCAACGCGACTTCAGCGTTGATGCGCAGAGCCGGGACCAAGGAAGCCCGACGGCATGCTGACGCGTCGACCCGGTTCTGCGGTGCACTGCACCGGACGATGCTTCGCATCGCCGGGGGGGATGCCGCTGCGCCCGGGGCACGAGACTTGGAGAGCCCAATTTCAAATGTGACCTCGTTGAACGTCGTCCGCGGCTTCAATCTTCGTTCGCCTGACTATTCGGTTGCCCGCAGCGACAACGCGCGCCAGGCGCGGAGTTGGTCATCATCCAGAAACCTCGATTCTAGTCTCGCCGAGCACTGCGATAGGCGAATCCATCGATTCCAAGATCGGCGAGGATCGCCGTGAAGCTTGAGTTTTTGCTTGGAGTGTCCCCCAGTTGCACTCGGCCCATCAGACCAAAGGAGGAGCCAGCAATGACAGAGCGACAGTGGCAGATCATCCGTCCGTTGATCGATTTATGGAAGGCAGAGCAGGAGTTGGAAGCAGCGCGGGAACGCCTCTTGCGTCCCGAGCCGAAGCCGTTTCCTAGGCGGATCTGAGGGTCCGGGTTCCGAGCCCGAGTTCGTCATCCAGTTCAAATTCATCAAGCCCATTACTGTCTTCCCTGTGTCCCGGACGCGCTGCAGCGGGCAAGCGCTGCTGCGCAGAGCGGGACCCAGGAAGCCACGGCACTCGTTGATGCGTGAGCCCCGGGCTCTGCAGCGCACCGCCAAAGAGGCGCTGCGCTGCGTCCGGGGCACGAGAGCGGTGGTGAATGACTGACGTGGGATTGACTGACATGGGATTGCAGCCTCGCGGCGGATTTCGCCCGAGCTTTGCTTCATCTCTTCACCCTCCATTGAAAGAGGGCGCAGGGAAGACCGGGCGCCGGCTGGCACCCGCGGTCCACTGTGCGAATTCTGCGTAACAAGAATCTGCACAGCGGCATACAGGTGTAGCCAGGACAGCCCGGCCTTCCCTGCGCAGTGGCTTTACGGCTTATGTCGTTCTCTCCCCGGGGAGCGTTGCGCTATTGCCCCCGTCGCCTTGCGGATGACTGATGCGCTTGCCCGGTTGAGCAATACACATCACCGCAACACTTGGCGCACAGACCCCGGGCGCCAGGACCACACGATTTTGCCGTACGCCGATCACACCGGTCGTGTGCGCGACGGCCTTGCTCACGGTTGCCCGCCCTGCAAAACCCTTCGCGCCGATGCCATCAGCGTCCACCGCCGCCCGGCCCGCGTTCGTGACGATCGCGATACGCCCCTCTTCCTTGGGCCGGGTTGAAACGACGCATACGCCATTTCCGAATTTCGGTAAAGTTGAATATTTTTCGCGGCGTGCGTTGACCGACCCATGGCGTGTTTTGCCCGTTCGGGCAAATCAATGGCACCATGCCATCATCCACTCGAAAATTCGAGGCGCGCCTCCAGTCCACCGCCGTCGCGATTGACGAGCGTGAGCGTTCCGCGAAGCGCGCTGGCGAGTTGCTGGGCGATGGCAAGGCCAAGCCCGGTGCCACCGGTTTCGCGACTGCGCGAAGCCTCTACCCGATAAAACGGCAAGAATACCGACTTCAGATGCTCGTCGGGAATACCGGGCCCCCGGTCCGATACCGTGATCGTGATGCCGTTCGACCGTTGCGCATCGATGGCGACTTCGACATCCTCGCCGAATTTCAGCCCGTTATCGATCAAGTTGATCATGATGCGGCGCAAGGCCTGCGGGTGCGTCAGAACCGTCACCCCGCGTTCCCCGGAGAAGCGAAGGGATTTTCCGGCGTCGGCATAGTCGCAGACGAGGCTGTCGATAAGGGCATACAGGTCGGTCTGGCACAGCTGCTTGCCGATCTCGTCGCGTCCGCGGGCCAAGGCAAGCCCCTGCTTGACGAGCGTCTGCATTTCCTGAAGGTCGCCCTGCAGTTTTTCCCTGGCGTCGCTGTCACCCAGGAAATCAGCGCGCAGCCACATGCGCGTGATCGGATTCTGAAGACGGCGCGAGATCCCCGCCAGAATCTGGATCCGCTCCACAGCCTGCTCGGCAATGCGTCGCTGCATGGCGTTGAATGCGGTAGCGGCGCGCGCCACTTCCTTTGGACCATCCTCCGGGAGCGGCTCACCGCGCAAATCCGAGCCCAGGCTGTTGGCCGCGCGCTCAAGGCGCGCCAGCGGCCGCGTCGCGAGCTTCACGGCAACCCAAGTGAAGAAGGCGAGAAGACAGAGTTGAACGGCGAGCGCCGTGGGCAACCAGGGTGACATGAACGTCGGCAACAAGGGCGAAATGACCGTCCACGGTGCGACGAATTGGAGCATCATCGGGCTGCCGTCCTTCAGGTGAATGAGCCAGCCCAGTTGCTGTCGATTCAGTGGATCGAGATAGAAGACAGTGTTCGCGTCGTGGTCGGCCCCCAGCATGGCCCTCAAACGCGCCAGATTCTCTTGTCGTCGTTTGGGTGGCGCCGCTTCTACCTCTCCCCCATCTCTGAGAACGTACCTATAGTTAGGTCGAGCGAAGCGGTCGAGCCAGGTGGGTCTTTCTTCGGGCTTGACCCGGTCGAGGATAGCGACCGCGGTCGCGATGGACCTCATGAAATAGTCATCCCCTACCTCGTCGCTGGGGCCGAAGACATTAAGGGCGACCAAACCAAAGGATAGCATATGTGCAGCGACGAGACCGGCGAACAGGATGATCGCCAGTCGGCGGAACAGTGAGTCCGGCCAAAGACGCGCCGCCATACGCCGAAAACGGGCGTTCATGACGCCTTCCGCGAAGCTTCGACGGGGATATGCGCGTTGGCCCCTGGGCCAATGCCGTCGTACTCCTGCGCCAGGGCCAGGCCCTGCTTGACGAGCGTCTGCATTTCCCGCAGGTCGCCTTGCAGCTTTTCCTTGGCATCGCTGTCACCCAGGAAATCAGCGCGCAGCCGCATGCGCGTGATCGGAGTCTGAAGATCGTGCGAGATTGCCGCCAGAATCTGGATCCGTTCCGTGACCTGCTCGGCAATGCGTCGCTGCATGGCGTTGAGCGCGGTAGCGGCGCGCGCCACTTCCTTCGGACCATCCTCTGGGAGCGGCTCTCCGCGCAAATCCGGGCCCAGACTGTTGGCCGCGCACTCGAGGCGCGCCAGCGGTTGCGTCGCGAGCTTAACGGCCAGCCAGACGAAGAATGCGATAATGCAGAGTTGAACGGCGAGCGCCGCCGGCAACCAGGGCGAAATGATTTCCCGCTCCGGAAAGAGCACGAGTGTCAGCGGGCTGCCGTCCTTCAAGTGGATGCGTATGCCCCGTCGCAGTCGCTGCGGTGGGTCGAAGTAGACAAAGTTCGCGTCGTGGGCGGGTCCCAGCGCGGCCCGCAAACGCCCGATGTTACCTTGTAGTCGTTTGGATGATGGGTTCGGTTCTATCTCTCCCCTTTCTCCGAGAAAGTATCGGAAATGGCGTCGAGAGAGACGGTCGAGCCAGCCGGGTCTTTCTTCAGGCGCGACGTAGTCGAGGATAGCGACCGCGTCCGCGATGTCCGCCGCAGCAAATTTGCTTCCTAGCTCGTTTTCGATGGCGATGCGGTCGAGGACAATCAAAACGAAGGCCAACACGTGTGCAGCCACAAGGCCGGAAAACAAGATGATCGCCAGCCGGCCGAACAGGGAGGCCGGCCAAAGACGCGCCGCCATACGCCGAAAACCGGCGCTCATGACGGCTCCGGCAAGGCTTCGACGGATGCTGCAAAGACGTAGCCTTCGCTGCGCACCGTCTTAATGTAGGACGGCTCCCGGGCGTCGTCGCGCAATCGCTGGCGAAGGCGGCTGACAAGAAGGTCTATCGACCGATCGAACACTTCGGCCTCACGGCCTTGCGTCAGGTCCAGCAGTTGATCGCGATTAAGGACATGTTGAGGGTGATCGAGAAACACGCGCAACAATCGATATTCGGCGCCGCTCAACGAGACCGCGATCCCGTCGGTGTTGACCAGGAAACGCCCGGCCGTATCGAGCTTCCATTCGCCGAACCGCAGGAGGCGGGCTGTCTCCGATGCCGCAAGGTTGCGGGGCAGCATCTCCGCCCGGCGCAAAACCGAGCGGATTCGTGCGAGCAGCTCGCGCGGGGCAAACGGCTTGGTGAGATAGTCGTCCGCCCCCATCTCAAGGCCGACGATGCGGTCTGCTTCGTCACCGCGCGCCGTCAGCATCAGGATCGGAATGTCATAGGGCTGGTTTGCGCGCAGGTTGCGGCAGAGCGTGAGGCCGTCATCCCCCGGCAGCATGAGGTCAAGCACTATCAGATCGACTCGGTGGTTTGCCAAAACCTCGCGCATCTGCCGGCCGTTGGCCACCGTCGTGACCCGATAGCCGTTGCCGGCAAAGTATCGGTCCAGCAGCTCGCGCAAACCCAGATCATCGTCGACGACGAGAATGTGGTTCGAATTACCCATGCACACCAGAGTACCCAACCGCGAGGCAAGCGACACATCCTATTTGTAACATAATGTATAGCCTTGCGGGCTCGACATGGAAAATTTCAAAAAGGTCACATGCGGAAATTCGCGAGATACATCAGACACTTCCAGTGACGCTTTTTGGGAGAAAGCGATGTCGATGGACCCGGACAAGGACATGCTGGGCTTGCCAAACCAAGCCAAATTTTTCGGCCAAGAACGCCGTCCCGCCCTGAGACAGCAACGCTAACCTGGCGTTGAACCCGTAGAGAATAGCTGGCGGCTTGTGGCCGTACCGATGCCGATGCCAAGTCCCCAAAACTCACATCCGAAACCCAGCAAAGTCGGTCTGGGAGCACAGTCGTGTGGAGATGGATCGGGAGTAACGGGACTTGCAAAATGTGGTTGGCTCGTCGAGGTCCGCTTGGAGCCGGAAGGGGAGCCTGATCCCAGATTCTTTGCGGTTGGAACGCTTGAGGCTGGTGACGCGGAAGAGGCTATCCTGCGCTATCCGGGTATCGTTCAGGAAGACAAAAGGACCGCCCAGCGCCCCCTTTCCGACAAGGAGATAGCGTGCCTCGGACTGAGAGCGGATAGCGTGAGACCATATATTCTGTGCCTCCCAGTGGATTGATGCCGGAAGCTCCTTCTCGATTGACATTGCCGGTCCGGTCGATAGACGAGCGAATAGAAGAACTCGCCGCAAGCGAAGCAAGCGACATCCTATTTTGTAACGTAATGTATCGTCCCGCCGGACCGACATAGAAAATTTCAAAACAGACCCATGCGGAAATTCGCGAGATACATCGGACACCTCCAGTGATGCTTCTCCTCTTGGGAGAAAGCGATGTCGATGGACTCGGACAAGAACATGCCGCCTTGCCAACGTGGTACGGTGTCCGCACCGGGAGGGCATTTATGTCCGGATTTGGGAGAACGGTAGTGAGAATGTCATCAAGCCTTGCCGCGCCCTCAGCTGTCGCTATCCTTTCAACTGCATTGTTGTGCGGCGCGTGCGGCACGGCAGTGTCGCAAACCGCAACAGGCTCCGCCACGCAGCTTCCTGCCGTCACGGTTGATGCGCCGATGCAAGCGGCAAGACCGCATACGCCGAAGCGGGTGGCAAGCCCGATTGCATCTCGCCGGAGATCGCCAGCCGCTGAAACGCGATCGGCTTCGGCAGGTGCGATCTTGGCGCGACCGGGTTCAATCATGTCGAAGCTTGCTGCGCTTGAGAATATCTCCAACAATTGCAACGATGGTTGTCAAACAAGTTTCAAGTACGGCAACCAACCCTGGAATGGATGCTCGGCGTCGGGGGGGGTTCCGCCTCCTTTTTCGGCAACGTGCAGAAACGTACACAACTACAAAACCTATGCTGAGTGCCAGAACACCGTGCTGTTTTTGGGTGGGAATAGCACTGGTGCCTGGTGGTATTGCAGCAGCCTGCTCGCCGGGGGGAAGTTGGCTGGGGAGAAGCTTCAGGTCGCCGAACTCAAGCGGTCAGGACGTCGCTAGTCCATACCGCCCGCTGACTGCGCCCGAGACGTGGGACACCATGTCTCAATCAAGGACTTGAGCGCCATGTGAAACGTCCGCTTTGGGTCCGATTTTGTTGCAAAAGTCGGTTGAGACAAGTCACGAAGCGTGATTCCGTTGTGTTGACGCGAATCTCGGCGAGGTCGATCCATGATGGGCCGTCTGAAGAGTGACCAAGGTCAACTGTTCTACGAGTTTTGTCTTGGCGACGCGGTTCCTGAAGATCATTTGGTGCGGAAGATCGATGCTGCTCTCGATCTGTCCTGGCTTCGCGGTGAACTAGCATCTCACTATTCGTCGATGGGGCGCCCGTCGATCGATCCGGAACTAATGATCCGGATGCTGGTCGCGGGGTATGTCTTTGCGATCTGCTCAGAACGGCTGATCTGCCGTGAAGTGCAGGTGAACCTCGCCCTATCGCTGGTTCTGCAAGCTCGGTATCGAGGACGCTGTCCCGGATCATTCGGCGTTCTCGCGCGCCCGCAACGGGCGCTTCCGCGATGGAGATGTTCTCCGCCGCGTGTTCGAACGGATTGTCGAGACATGCATTGCCGCCGGTCTGGTTGGTGGCGAAGGATTTGCAGTCGATGCGAGCCTGATGCGGCCGACGCGAACAAGGAGCGCTCGATCGCAGGTCACGATTGGCGCAGGGATCGCGATCCGGCCAGGTCTAGAGCAGATTCTGATCAGGCGCGATCATAACCTGCCGCGGCGAAGAAGTTCAGGCACTCTTGGGCGGTGAAGGCGGCTGTGGTGAGGGCGATAGCATTGTCCAAAGCCTGGATTGATCTGGCGGCGGCCTTTCGCAGGGCGGCTTTGAGCTTTGCGAAGGCCATTTCGATCGGATTGAGGTCGGGCGAATAAGGCGGGAGATAGAGGAGCTGAGCGCCCGCCGCGTCGATTGCGATGGCGATCTCGGTCCGCTTGTGTGCTGCGAGATTGTCCATCACCACGATGTCGCCGGGCTTGAGTGTCGGTACCAGGACTTGCGTCACGTAAGCCTCGAACGCCGGACCATCCATGGGGCCGTCGAGGACCATCGGCGCGGTCATACCGGTCGCTCTAAGCGCGCCGACGAATGTCGTCGTCTTCCAATGACCATGCGGAAGCGCTGCGACACAGCGCTGGCCGTACGGCGAACGGCCGTAGCGCCGCGCCATTTTGGTCGAAGCCCCCGTCTCGTCGATGAACACCAACCGATGGATGCCGATCTCAGGCTGAGACGCCTTCCACGCTGCGCGTTCAGCGGCCACGTCCGGCCGATCCTGCTCGCTGGCGTGCGATGTTTTTTTTGAACGTGATGTTGCGACGATCGAAGAATCGCCAGATCACGCTCGGCACGAAACGCTCGCCGTGGACTTTGAAGAGATGGTCAGCGATCTCGGCCAGCGTCATGTCAGGCGTAACCTTGACCAGGGAGAGGATCTCCGCAGCGTGACCCTCGATCCGAGCTGAACGCCGGTCTCCGCCCTGCGTTCCCGCCTCACAGGCGCCGGTCCTTCGCCACTCGCCAACCAGTTCGATCGCTGTCGAGGGCGCCACGCCGAACCGAACAGCGGCGCCCCGACGGCTCATGCCTTCATCTTCCACAGCCCGAATAATACGAATGCGAAGGTCCGGCGACAGCGGTTTAGCCATGGGGGCTGGCCTCCATCACCAGCCCTCAGGGTGAATCACAATTTGCCTCGCAAGGGAATCCCCTACCGATTCCGACAGGTTGGAAAATGCTCTAGCCGCGCGGTGAAGGAGTATTTGGCAACCCTCGACGATCCGGCGTGGGGAGCCGCCAGCGATGTCATCCCGAAATTTGTCTCGCCATCCGAGCCGGCAGCGCAGTGGACCGGCGCTCACAAGGGGCCGGCATTCTTCGCGTACTCCGACAACTATCTCATCGACGTGAAGTTCGGCGTCATCGTTGATGTCGAGGCCTCCCGCGCCATTCGCCAGGCCGAGGTCGGTGCAGCAAAGACCATGATCGAACGGACCGAGGAGCGCTTCGGTCTCAAGCCAGAGCGACTTGTCGGGGATACCGCTTACGGAGCGGCTCCAATGCTGAACTGGCTGGTCGAGGAGAAGGGCATCGCGCCACATATCCCTGTGTTCGATAAGTCGAAGCGGGATGATGGCACTTTCTCGCGGAGCGACTTTCGATATGACCCGATCGGCGACGTTTACCACTGCCCGGGTGGTAAGCGGCTTGGGACGAGCGGTACCGTGCACGAGGGCAAGACCCTTCTGTATCGTGCAAGCAAGCTCGACTGCGATGTATGCCCGCTCAAGCCGCAGTGCTGCCCAAAGGAACCATCACGCAAGATCCCGCGCGATATCCATGAGCATGCCCGAGACGTTGCCCGGTCGTTCGCTGGCACCGAGGGCCTCGAGCTCTCTCGGCGTCAGCGCAAGAAGATCGAGATGAGGTTCGCACACTTGAAGCGCATCCTGAAGCTTGGTCGGCTCCGATTGCGCGGCCCGCAAGGTGCCCAGGATGAGTTTGTTCTAGCCGCCATCGCCCAGAATCTGAGGCGATTTGCATCGCTGGTCGCACGACCGCCACCGGCTCAGGCTCTGCGCATCGCGTAGCGTAGCGTCGAAGTTGCGTAAAATGCGTCAGGGCCAACGCTTCAGAGCGCGGCTCAACGAAAGGCCCAGCGGCCAAATCCATTGCAGCCGACTTTTGCAACAAAATCGGTCCATTCGCCGACATCGCGGGAGCGCGCGCCCAAGTCGACTAAGAGGCCCGAAGCGGACGGACAATGGCAATCGGTACGCTGCAGACGGTCGCGTTGTTGACAAAGCGGACATTGCTTTCGTCGCATTCATCGCTTCGTTTGATCGACGGCTGCACGGCCCAGTTCAACGCCGCGGCACCCCATAGGTCGGCGGCGGCGCCTGCACGGTCGGCGCGGCTGCGGCAAACAGCTCGTCCTTGCTGCCGCTGAGCGGCGGATAGATGCGCTTGCGGTTGATGATCTCCTTGGTCGCCTTCGCGGCCGCGCCGGTGGCGCGGACCTCGCGATTCCACCCTTCGGTATAGAGCGCGCCCCAGCCGCCGAGATCGAGCACGGTCACGTACCAGTCGATCCGCAGCGGGAGTAGCGGCAGGCCCGCGAGATCGGCGACCACATTGTGGCCGGCGAAGCGGCCCATGGGGCGGGCGAACTGGCAGGACATCACGGTCGGATGCAAGCCATCGACCACGCTCGAAGCAACGTCGCCGGCCGCAAACACGCCGCCGACATCCGCAACTCGCATGAAGGGATCGACCAGGAGCCGCCCGAGCCGGTCGCGTGCGTCGGGAAAGCCGGCCGCCAGGGAGCTCGCACGCATCCCGGCACACCAGATCACCGTCTGCGCCGGGATGAATTCGCCCGAGCTCAGGCGCAGGCCGGCCGCCTCGACCGAGACGACGCGCACACCGAGACGTGTCTCGACCTTGAGCGCGGCCAAGGCCGTCTCGATGACGGGACGCGCATGCGCGCCGATGCTGGCGCCGACCGCGGGATTGGGATCGACCAGGATGATGCGGCGGCTGCCGGCGATGCCCGCCCGCGCCAGTCTTTCGGGCATCTCGGCCGCAACCTCGATGCCGGTGAAGCCGGCGCCGACCACCACGACCGTCGAACGCCCCGGCGTGGGCGCGCTGCGTCCGAGCGAGACGAGATGATCCTCGAGGCGCAACGCCGCAGCATAGGTGTCGACGTCGAACGCATGCTCGACAAGGCCGGGAATGTCGGGACGCATCACTTCGCTGCCGAGCGCCAGCACCAGCCGATCGTAGGAGAGCGTCTCATCGCCCCCGCTCGTGACCAGCGAAATCTCGCGCCGCGCCGGATCGATGGCTTCGACCTCGCCGATCCCGTGACTGACGCCGACGGGATCGAGCAGCTGCTGCAGCGGGATCGCGACCTCGCTGAGATCGACCTCGTAATTACGCACCCGGATGTTGTGATAGGGATTGCGATCGATCACGCAGATCTCGATGTCGCGGCCCGCGCCGATCTCTTCGCGCTTGCGCGCGGCCCCGATGGCCGCCCACAGGCCTGCAAATCCGCCGCCGAGCACGACAATACGCGCCATGTCCGTGAACTATGCTTTCCAAGAAAATCCTGCGGTCTGCCCGCCCAGGCAGGGTAGCTCATTCGGCCGGATCGGCCAACTGCGCCGGCGACGCGCCGCTGCGCAAGTCGCGGCTCACGCCTCGCGCAGTTCCGACGGCGTCGCGCCGAAGCGCTTGCGGAAGGCGCGGTTGAAATAGGACAGGTCGGAAAAGCCCGAGGAATGCGCGATGTCGCTGATCTTGCGCGTCCTGGCGCGGGGATCGCCGAGCAGTTTTCGCGCCTGCAGCAGGCGCTGCTCGAGCACGAATTCGGTGAAGGTGGTGCCGGCCTGCTCGAACAGGCGTTGCGCCTGGCGCGGGCTCAGGCCCGAGCGCGTCGCAATCTCGGACAGGCAGAGATCGTTGTGGCCGAGGGCGGCCATCACATCGGCGCGCATCAGGTCGAGGCGCGCCGCCGCATGGCCACGGCCGCGGGCAAGGCTTGCATGCTCGGCATCGGTGCCGAGCAGGAGGCCGACGAGATCGACCATATGCTGCGCGGTCAGGCGCTGGCCGACCGCGTCGAGATGCGGCGCGTGATTGGCGGCGAGCCCATGGTAGCGGAAGATGGTCTCGGCGACCGCACCGTCCGAGAGCACTTGCGACAGCTTGTCCTCGGCGCGCGGATGGATGTCGAGCAGCGCGCGGCGCGGCATGCGGATGGTGGTGAAGCGGTCTTCGTCGGTGTGGCCGACGGTGCCGGTGATGGCCATGTCGACCAGCACCATCTGCGCGGGCGCAAGCTCCACGGTATGGCTGTTCTGCCCGACACGAACGAGGCCGGCATGCGCGGCGATCAGCACGAGGTCGTCGCTGCCGTCGGCAAGGTGGCTCTGGCTGCGGGAATATTGCGCGGAGGCGCCTTCGGGAATGGCGAGCGCGATGTTGTCGACCACGCTGACCTGGAGCCGGCAATCGATGCTGTCGCCACGGCTCGGCCCCACATCGAGGCCGCAGGTGCCGAAGGCCCGCTCGCGCCAATGTTCGAACGCCGGGCCTTGCGGCAGTCCGGTGTATTGGTGAACGAAGATGCCCGGCGTTCTGGCTGCATCCATGTGATCTCTGGCCCTTCCGCGGCTCCACAATCGGCGGCGCCGACTTCCAATTCCGGGGATTTGACGCCCCGAATGGCGGCAAGGTTCAAATCGGGGGCGGATTCAGGGGGATTTGTCGGGATGCGACGGCGGGATGGACCGTGGCGACAGGAACGCGGCCTCGTAGCCCGGGTGGGGCGAAGAGACTGCGCTCCATCAGGGCTACAAAAACCTATTTCTTCGCCGGCGCCGGCGCCTGCGGCTGGGACGGCGGCACCGTCTCGATCAGCTTGCCGGAAAACACCGGGGACGAGGTCGGCCGGCCGTCCGGCGAACCGCCGGCCTGCTCGACGGTGACGGCGTAGGTCGCGCCGTTGACGACCTCGGAATCATAGGAGGCGAGCAGCGGTCGCGCGGTGAAATCACTGGCGCCGATCACGCCGAGCGAGCGCGGGCGCGGCAGCTTGTCGGAGATCAGCCAGAGCTCGAAGCTCTTGCCGGGCTCCGGCGTCGCTCCGACCTTGCGCACGGTAAAGTTCTTGGTCGCGCCGTCGATGGTGAGGATGAAGGCGGGGCCGCCGGCCTGGCCCTGCAGCAGCGCGACATATTGCGCCGCTGCGGTGAGCGGCGCGGCCGGCGTTTTCACTTCCACCGTCCGAATGCGCGGTGCGGGACGCAACGCCCCCGGCAGGGCGTCGGGCAGGAATATCTGGAGCGACAGCGTCACCAGCAGCGCGGCCGCGAGCGCGCCGACCGCGGATGCGATCGAGCGCCAGCGCTTCACGCGGCTCTCGAGATCAATCACGTTGCTGTCGTCGGCGATCGGCACCTGCGGCGTGCGGACGACATGAGGATCGGGCGCGTGGACCTGCGGCATGAACACCGGCGCGATGTCGCCAATGGCATCGGATCCGGAGCGCATCGGCTCGGGCTGCTCTGCTTCGGCAGGCGGCGGCTCCGGTTGCGGTCCCTGCTCCGACGGTGCCTGCGGCGGCGCGGCTTCGACGGACGGGATCGGCGGGGGTACGTCGTCGGCCAGACTGGGCGGCTGCTGTGCGAGCGCCGTGCGCGCGATCTCGGACCTGATGTTCTCCCACACGACCGGACGCGGCTCGACCGAGCCGACCATCTGGTTGAGGGCGCCGAGCCGATAGGCCCAGGCCTGCACGATGTCGGCGAACGCCGGGTCCACCGCCATCATGGTCTCGACCTGCGCGCGCTCATCGGAATCGAGGGTGCCGAGCGCATATTCCGCGGCGAGCGCGATATGGTCCTCCGTGTAGGCCATCAATTGCGGTCCAGAACCACCTTCACAGTATAAACCCTCATAGTCCGAGGCACTCCCGGATATCCAGCATGCTGCGCCGCAGCCACGTCTTCACCGTGTTGACGGGAGCGGCGAATTTCTCCGCCAATTGCTCGCGGCTCCAGCCGTTGTAATAGGCGAGAAGCACCAGCCGCTGACGGTCCGGCTCGAGCCGGCCGATGCATTCCAGCAGCCGCTTCAACTCCTCGGTCATCTCCCGGCGCGCCAGCGGATCGGGGCTGTCGGCCGCCACCTCCATCGCCTGCGGCTCCTCCTCGATGGAGATTTCCGTCTTCTTGCGCACGATGTCGATCGCGCGGTTGCGCGCAATCGAGGCCATCCACGTGATCGGCGACGCCAGCGCCGGATTGAACCCGCCGGCGCCGTTCCAGATCTTGACGTAAGTCTCCTGAATGACCTCCTCTGCGAGATCCTGTCGGCGCAAGATACGGAGCACGACGCCATAGAGTTTCGCGCGCGTGGCGGCGTAGAGGCGCTCGAACGCGGCCTGATCGCCCTTCGCCACCGCCTCGATCAACCCGACCAGCTCAGCTGGCGTCAGCATTCAGCCCCCCGATACGCGGGCCATCGCGTTCGGCGCAGGCCCCGGCACTTCGCTACCATAGCGCGCGGCCAAGCCGACCACCAAGGGGGGCGGCGCCACACTGTGGACAGCACACGCGAAAACCCGGACCTTGCGGGTCCGGGTTTCACCAATTCTCAGGCGGTTTGGCCGCTGGCTCTGTCGTCAGGCGACAGCGCCGATGCGGGCGCGCATCAGGCCGATGCTGTCGAGGTCGGCCTGCTCGCGGGCGTTCTCTTCGGCGCGTTCGCGGGCCTGGTCGCGTTCGTCGAGGAGCTCGACCTTCTTGAGTTCCTCGAAGGCTTCGGCCAGCGCGGCCTTGGCTTCGTCGAGCTGGCCCTTGAGCTCGTCGGCGGAGCGGGTCAGGTTCTCGCGGCGCTGGATCGCGGCCTTGGCATAGGTCGGATAGGCGAAGTGCGAGGGATCGTTGATCCCGGCCCGCTCCTGCTCGGTCGTGATCTCGCGCTCGAGATCGGTCGACATCCGCTGGAAGTCGGCGATCATGGTCTCGATCTGGGTGACCCGGCGGCGCTTCTCGTCGACCTGAAACTTCTTCAAGCGAATGAGGGTATCTCGTGACTTCATCGACTCGTACTCCCCAGAAGTCCCCGCGCTGCACGTGGGACGATACCGGTCACCCCACTGGCCCAACTGGGGCCAAGACTTGGGCCAAGACCGGCTCTGCTACTCTGTGGGATGGGATGATGACCGGACAAAGTTAGCGTTCCGTTTCCAAATTACCGAGGATATGAGCCAATTGGCCATAGCCGTCCGCGAGTGATGCTTTCTCGTCCTTGCGTTGGCGCAGGAACGCCTCCAGCGGCTCGTGCAGGCGGATCGCCTCGTCGACCTCGGGGCTGGAGCCGGCCCGGTAGGCGCCGAGCCGGATCAATTCCTCCATGTCGGCATAGGTCGCCATCACCGCCCGCGCCTTCTGGATGACGGGCCAGAACTCCGGATCGGCCGATTTCGGCATGGTACGGGAGACGGATTTGAGGATGTTGATGGCGGGATAGCGGCCGCGCTCGGCGATCGAGCGCTGCATCACGATGTGGCCGTCCAGGATGCCGCGGACGGCGTCCGCGATCGGCTCGTTGTGGTCGTCGCCGTCGACCAGCACCGTGAAGATCGCGGTGATGGCGCCCTCGCCGAGGCCCGGTCCGGCGCGCTCCAGGAGCTTCGGCAGCTCGGTGAAGACCGTCGGGGTGTAGCCCTTGGCGGTCGGCGGCTCGCCGGCGGACAGGCCGATCTCGCGCTGGGCCATGGCAAAGCGCGTCACCGAATCCATCAGGCAGAGCACGTCCTTTTCTTCGTCGCGAAAATATTCGGCGACCGCGAGCGTCAGATACGCCGCCTGACGGCGCATCAGCGCCGGCTCGTCCGACGTTGCGACCACCACGACGGAACGGGCGAGGCCCTCCTCGCCGAGGTCGTCCTGCAGGAATTCCTGAACCTCGCGACCACGTTCGCCGATCAGCCCGATCACGCTGACGTCGGCATCGACGTTGCGCGCGAGCATCGACAGCAGCACCGATTTGCCGACGCCGGACCCTGCGAAGATGCCCATGCGCTGGCCGCGGCAGCAGGTGAGGAAGGTGTTCATCGCGCGCACGCCGAGATCGAGCGGGGCGCCGACACGCTTGCGCGAATGCGCCGGCGGCGGCGCATTGCGGAACGGCATCGGCGAAGCGCCTTGCGGCAGCGGTCCCTTGCCGTCGATCGGCTCGCCCAGCGCGTTGACGACGCGGCCGAGCCAGGCCTCGCAGGGCCGCACTTGATTGGCGGCGTTGGCGATCACGGCCTTACAGCCGCGGCGCACGCCGTCGAGGCCGGCGAACGGCATCACGACGGCATTGTTGCCGGAGAAGCCGATCACCTCGCAGGGGATCGAACGGTTGGCGCCGGTCTCGATCACCAGCCGCGCGCCGACCGACATCGCATGGATCGGGCCGGCCACCTCGACCATCAGGCCGCGAACGCCGACCACACGGCCGTAAATATTGACGCCGTCGATGTCGCCGATCTGTTCGGCCAAAGCCTTCATCGGTGGACCTTCATTAACGGGCGCGCCTTGCTCATTCCCAGGGTCGCCCTTTGCGATGCCCAGGACTTCACGGTGAAAACCTTAAGTTTCGCCATATTTCTGAACGGAGCTTAACTCCGTGTTTACCCGCATCATTAATCATTGCGTCACTGTCTTTGTGACTGAGCGTGACTCCCCTTCAGAAGAAGGCTGAGTCGCGGGAGTCGGTTAGGCCCGTCTCTTAAAGTGGAACTTGAACGGAGCTGGGTGACGAAAGCTGCTTCACGCGCAATACCTTAGGGCGATTCGACAAAAATTGCACCGGGGGGACTTGCGTTCCAGAATCAGGATTTGTTAACCATCTGTTGTCAGGATCCGAATCAGTTGTTCAAAGGCGTTTTGTTGAGTGCCGCGAATGCGGCCGACCTGACGCCCAGGAGCGGCGACTATGGGGAACTGGCATGCGCGTTTTGCTGATTGAAGATGACAGCGCCGTCGCGCAGTCGATCGAGCTGATGTTGAAGTCTGAGAGCTTCAACGTCTACACGACCGATTTGGGGGAAGAAGGCGTCGATCTCGGTAAATTATACGATTACGACATTATCCTTCTCGACCTCAACCTGCCCGACATGTCCGGTTACGACGTGCTCAAGCAGCTCCGGGTCTCCAAGATCAAGACACCGATTCTGATCCTCTCCGGCCTCGCCGGCATCGAGGACAAGGTCAAGGGTCTCGGCGTCGGCGCCGACGACTACATGACCAAGCCCTTCCACAAGGACGAGCTGGTAGCCCGCATCCACGCGATCGTGCGCCGCTCCAAGGGTCACGCCCAGTCGGTCATCCAGACCGGCGATCTCGTCGTCAACCTCGACACCAAGACGGTGGAAGTCGGCGGCCAGCGCGTGCACCTGACCGGCAAGGAATACCAGATGCTGGAGCTGCTCTCGCTCCGCAAGGGTACCACCCTCACCAAGGAAATGTTCCTCAACCACCTCTATGGCGGCATGGACGAGCCCGAGCTGAAGATCATCGACGTCTTCATCTGCAAGCTCCGCAAGAAGCTGGCCAACGCGTCCGAGGGCCGCAACTTCATCGAGACCGTGTGGGGCCGCGGCTACGTGCTGCGCGAGCCGCACGAGCAGGAAGAGCGCATTCCCGCCTGATTCTTCTGGGTTTACGTCGCAAGCCTCCCGGCTTGCTCCTCCCAGCCTGGACCCCGCCGCAAATGGCGGGGTTTTGTTTTTGGGGGGACGCCTCATCCCTCGCTTAACGTTTGAACCGCTATCCTCCTCCCGCCGACGAATGGTCGCTGCACGATGGGGGAACGATGATCCTGCAATCACTGGCCGGCCTGCCCGCCTTCCTGGTCTATTTCTGCACCGGGCTGATCGCGATCGTGGCGTATCTGTTCGTCTACACCCGCATCACCGCGCATAACGAGTTTCAGCTGATCCGCGACAACGAGCCGGCCGCCGCAATCGCGCTCGGCCTCAGCCTGCTCGGCTTCGTGGCGCCGCTGGTCAGCGCCATCGCGCATTCGGCCAATGTGCTGGACTGCCTGATCTGGGCGACGATCGCGCTGATCGTGCAGGTCATCGTGTTCTTTCTCGTGAGAGTGCCGGTGCCGAACCTGTCGGCGCGGATCGCCGCCGGAGAGCTTGCGCCCGCGATCTGGCTCGGGCTGTCCTCGCTCGCGGCGGGCCTGCTCAATGCCGCCTGCATGATCTACTGAGATGGCCGACAAACCGTCCCAAAAGCAGTTCGGCAAGCGCCGGCCGGTCGCCGAGCCGCCGCCTCCGCGACCGCCGACGAAGCGCTCCGGCCATGTCGCGCTGCTGGTGATGGGCACGCTCGCGGTCGGCACCACCGCCTACACGCTGATGCCGCGGCAGACTTGCGAGCCCACGCCCGGCGCCGTGCCGGGGCAGACGACCACGACCTGCACAGGCAGCAGCAGTTCGTCAGGCGGCAGCTCGCGCTGGTCGTCGCGGTCGAGCTTCTTCGGCGGCGATTCCTCGAGCCATTCCTCCTCGGCAACGTCGTCCGATTCCGGCCACAGCAGCGTCAGCCGCGGCGGCTTCGGCTCGTTCGGGCACGGCTTCTCGGGCGGCGGTTGATCCATGCAGCGCATCAATTGCCTGGAACGCGACGACTGGCGGGAGACCGCGGCGCAATGCGGCTTCGCTTTCCACACCATCGACGGCGAACGCTATTGGGACGAGCGCGCCTATTACGGCTTCACGCTGGACGAGATCGAGCGCGGCATCGAGACACCGACCGGCGAGATCGAGGCGATGTGCCTGGAGCTCGCCGGCCGCGTGATCGGCGACGAGCGGCACCTGCGGCGCCTGCAGATTCCGGAACCGTTCTGGAGCCTGATCGCCGAGAGCTGGCAGCGCGACGACCGCAGCCTCTACGGCCGGCTCGACCTGAAGTTCGACGGCAAGTCGCCGGCAAAGCTGCTCGAATACAACGCGGACACGCCGACCTCGATCTTCGAGGCCGCCGTGTTTCAATGGACCTGGCTCGAGCAGGCGATCGAGCGCCGCATCGTCCCGATGCGCGCCGATCAGTTCAACTCCATCCATGAGCGATTGATCACGGCGTGGAAGGAGATTGCAGCCGGCCGTCACGTTCATCTCACCGGCACCACCGACAACGCCGAGGACGCCGGAACGCTGGCCTATCTCGAAGACACCGCGCGCCAGGCCGGGCTTCCAACCAGGCTGCTCGACATCGGGCAGATCGGCTGGCGCGACGAGCCAGGCGGTTTCGTCGATCTCGACGAGGCCGACATCGCGCTCGCCTTCAAGCTCTATCCCTGGGAGTGGATGTTCCACGATTCCTTCGGTGCAAAGCTCAAGGACGCGCCGACGCGCTGGATCGAGCCGCCGTGGAAGGCGGTGCTGTCCAACAAGGGCATTTTGCCGCTGCTGTGGGAGATGTTTCCGAACCATCCAAACCTGCTGCCGGCGTTCTTCGAGGACGATTCGCGGGCAGCGGAGCTCGGCACCTCGTATGTGCGCAAGCCGCTGCTGTCGCGCGAAGGCGCCAACGTCACGCTGGTGTCCGGCGGCATGCCGCTCGACGAGCAGGCTGGTCCCTACGGCGCCGAAGGTTTCGTGCGGCAGGCGCTCTCGCCGCTGCCGAACTTTTCGGGGTTTTATCCGGTGGTCGGAAGCTGGCTGGTGAACCACGCGCCGTGCGGCCTGTCGATCCGCGAGGACGAGAGCCCGATCACCGGCAACCGCTCGCGGTTTCTGCCGCATGCGATTTTGTGAGCTGTCATTCCGGGGCGCGACATCGTCGCGAGCCCGCAATGACAGAGTGAGAGCTCACCGCGCCGCGGCGACCTTCAACGACGGCGGCATCAAGCCGCCCATCGGGCGGCCGGAGCGCGCGGGGTTGAGCTGGTAGAGACCGCGGCGGTCCGCGATGGGGCGGAACGCGTCGGTGATGCCGACGACGGATTCGGCAGCGCCGAGCAGCAGCGTGCCGTCGGCCTCCATGCACTTCGCCATGCGTTCGAAGATCACCGCCTTGGTGTCCTGGTCGAAATAGATCAGCACGTTGCGGCAGAAGATCACGTCGAACGTGCCGAGATGGGAGAAGTCCTGCAGCAGATTGAGCTGACGAAACTGCACCATCGCGCGGATGTCGGCATTGAGCTGCCAGACCTCGCCGATTTGCGTGAAGTACTTCATCAGATGCTGGATCGGCAGGCCGCGCTGCACCTCGAACTGGCTGTAAAGGCCGGCCTTGGATTTCTCCAGCACCTCCTGCGACAGATCGGTGGCGACGATCTCGATGCGCCAGCCGGCGAGGGCGGCGCCCATCTCCTTCACGCACATCGCGATCGAATAGGGCTCCTGCCCCGTCGACGAGGCCGCCGACCAGATGCGAAGTGATCTGCGCGGCGCGCGCGCCTGGATCAGGCCCGGCAGGATGGTCTCACGCAAATGATCGAACGGGATCTTGTCGCGATAGAAGAAGGTCTCGTTGGTGGTCATCGCTTCGACCACGTCGGTCGCAAGCCGGCCGTCGCCGTTCCTGATCTTCAGCACGAGATCGGGAATGCCGGGAAGGCTCGCCTTGCGCGCCAGCGGCAACAGCCGGCTCTCGACCAAATACTGCTTGTCGGGCGACAGATCGAGGCCGGAGCGCTCTTTCAGGAACTTGCGGAGATAGTCGTAATCGGTGGGTGTCACGTGCGATCTCCCGCGAACAGGCGGTTGACCTTGGCGCCGATCTGGTTGAGCGGCAGGATCGCCGCGCAGATGCCCGCATTGGCCGCTGCGCCCGGCATGCCCCAGACCACGCTGGAGGCTTCGTCCTGCGCAATGACGTTGCCGCCGGCGGCGACGATGTCCTTGCCGCCGCGCATGCCGTCCGAACCCATTCCGGTCAGGATCACGGAGAGGATGGCGCCGTGCCAGATGTCGATGGCGGAGGTGAAGAGCGGATCGACCGCGGGCTTGCAGAAATTGACGGCGGGGCCGTCGTCGAGCGCGATCACGGTGTCAACGCCGCTGCGCGCCACGCGCATGTGCTTGCCGCCGGGGGCGAGATAGATGCGTCCCGGCTTCACCGGCTCGCCGTCGACCGCCTCGGCTGCCGGCCGGCGGCTCGAACGCGCCAGATGCTCGGCAAGGATGGTTGTGAAGGTCGGCGGCATGTGCTGGGTGATCAGCACGGGGACGCGGTCGATCACCGGGCCGAGCTCGGTGACGAGCGCCATCAGCGCCTGCGGACCGCCGGTCGAGGAGCCGATCAGCAGCACCTTGGGGGCCTGCGACGAGAACGGACGCGTGGTGATCCCCGATGCCGATTGCGGGTACAGGGACGGGGCCGGCGCGGACGGGGCCGGCGCGGACGGGGCCGGCGCGGCAGGCCGCGCAGCGGGACTGCGCTGGGCCGGAGCCGGGCTCGCGGGGGCCAGCGGCGGGCTAGCGACCGCGGGCCTGCGCCGCAGCCGCGCGCCAAGATGGCGGATTTTCTCGATCAGGTCGTGATGAAAGATATCCGCGGCCGACACTTCGCGTGTCGATTCCGGCTTCGGGATGTAATCGGCCGCGCCGAGCGACAGCGCCTTGAAGCTGATCTCCGCGTTACGACGGGTCAGCGTCGAGGCCATGATGATGATGAGATCACGTTTCTTCGCCAGCAGCTTCGGCAGCGCCGAGATGCCGTCGAGCTCGGGCATCTCGATGTCGAGCACGGCAACGTCGGGGTTGATGCGTTCGATCTGGTTGACCGCTTCCAGCCCGGTCCGCAGCGAGGCTGCGACCTCCATGTCGTGCTCGGCCCCGACCCAGCGCGAGATCAGACCGCGGATGACGACGGAGTCGTCGACGATCATCACCCGAAGCGGCCCAGCTTCGCGCGAGCCCGTCGTGGCGGAGTTTCCTGCGAACGCAACACTCATTACTCACCAACTCAGACTGAAAGGATACAGTTGAAAACAGGCACCGAAGGATCCGTTCCAGCCTCCGGCGAAGGCTCAGATAAGTCCGACTTCCTGGAATTTCGCCGTCACGATGTCCTTGTCGAAGGGCTTCATGATGTACTCGTTGGCGCCGGCATGCAGCGCGCGCGCGATATGCGCGACGTCGTTCTCGGTGGTGCAGAACACCACCTTGGGCTGATCGCCGCCGGGCATCCGCCTGAGATGGCCGAGGAACTCGTAGCCGTCCATCACGGGCATGTTCCAGTCGAGCAGCACCGCATCGGGCAGGCCGCGCTTGCAGGCCTCCAGCGCCTTCTCACCGTCCTCAGCTTCGAGGATCTGGAAGTCGAGGCCCTCCAGGATCCGGCGCGCAACCTTGCGGATGACGCTGGAATCATCAACGACGAGACAAGTTCGCATGTGAACCTCTGCTTCCCTCCCCCTGTGGGGGACGCTTCCAATTGCAAGTCCGTCGGCAGCGATGCCGCCGTATCAGGCCGCCATCATCTCGGGCGCGAGCTCGAGGACGCGATCGACGTCGAGGACGACCATGAGCTGGCCGTCGAGACGGTGGACGCCGCCGGCGAGCTTGGCCATGCGCGGGTCGAGGTTGACGGGGTTTTCCTCCATGCCGGCCTCGGGCAGGCGCAGCACTTCGCCGATCTGGTCGATCAGCAGGCCGTAGGATTCACCGCGCAAATCGACGCCGACCGCCATCGGCACCTTGCCGTCCTCGGGCTGCGGCAGGCCGAGACGGGCGCGCATGTCGACCACGGTGACGATGCGGCCGCGCAGGTTCAGCACGCCCGCGATCTCGCGCGAGGACAGGGGCACGCGGGTGACGCGTTCGGGCATGAACACGTCCTGGACGCGGGAGATCGGCAGGCCGAACAGCTGGCCGCCGATCATCGCGGTGACGTATTCGACCATGGCGCCTTCGGCGGATTGGGTCTTGCTCTTGCTGGTCATGTTGGGTGTCTCCTGATCCTGTCCGTTACGCCGCCGCCCGGCTCAGATCGGAGGCGCCGGCAGCGCTCGCGGTCTGTTCCTTCAGCGCCGCGATCAGACCGGGACGGTCGAACTTGGCGACATAGTCATGGAAGCCGGCCTGACGGCCGCGCTCGATCGCCGCCGGCGACACCAGCGCCGACAGACCGATGATCGGCATCGAGCCCAGATTGTTGTCCGAGCGGATGGTCTCGGCGAACTCGAACCCGTTCATGTCGGGCATCTCGATGTCGGTCAGCACCACGTCGAAGGTCTGCGCGCGCAGTGCCGCGAGGCCCTCCTGCGCGGTCGGGGCGGTGCGGACGCGGTAGCCGGCCGCCTTGAGGACGGGCGCCAGCATGTTGCGGAAGAACGCGGAATCGTCGACCAGCAGCACCGACTGCGAGTGCAGCGACGGCTTCATCTCCTTGCGGGTGAACCAGTCGGAGAACGCCATCGGCAGGAAGTGGCCGACGTCGATCACCTCGGTGGCCTGGCCCTTGATCACGGCCGAGCCCAGGATGCCGGAAGCGGAGCCGCCGACCTCGATGTTGAGCCGTTCCTCGACGATGTCGATGATCTCGTCGACGACGAGGCCCATGGAGCGGCCGTCGTCGGCGAACACCAGGATCGGCTGGGCGCCCTGGCTGGCGATGGTGACGCCGTCCATGGCAATGAGCGGCATCAGCTGCTCGCGATACTGCACCATGTAGCGGCCGTTGGAGAACTCGATCTTGTCGGCGGGGAGCTCTTCCAGGCGCGTGACGAGGCCGAGCGGGACCGCCTTGGGCTGCGACGAGCCGGCGCGGAACACCAGCAGCGAAGTGGTCTGCTCGCCCGAGCCGATGTGATGGGCGCCGTTCTCGTCACCCATGTCGTGGGCCGAGGAGCCGGCGGCGCCGAGCGCTTTCGCGATGCCGTTGGGATCGATGATCATGATGACCGCGCCATCGCCCAGGATGGTGTTGCCGGAGAACATGTCGATGTGACGCAGCTTGGTCGACATCGGCTTGACCACGATCTCTTCGGTGTGGAACACGCCGTCGACGACGATGCCGAAGGTCTGGCTGCCGACCTGGGTCACCACGATGAAGCCGTTCTCGGGATCGGAGGCCGCGCCGTCGTCGATCTTGAGGAGCTTCTTGAGGTGGATCAGCGGCAAGAGCTTGTTGCGCAGGCGCAGCACCGCGGTGTCCTTGATGCGCTCGATGCGGTGCTCGCTGTTGGCGCGGGCACGGACCAGCTCGACCACCGAGAGCTGCGGGATCGCGAAGCGATCACCGGCGGCTTCGACGATCAGGGCCGAGACGATCGCCAGCGTCAGCGGGATCTTGATGGTGACGGAGGAGCCCTCGCCGGCCACCGACTTGATGTCGATGGTGCCGCCGATCTGGTCGATATTGGTGCGCACCACGTCCATGCCGACGCCGCGGCCGGAGACCGAGGTGATGGCGGCGGCGGTCGAGAAGCCGGGCGCGAAGATGAACTTGTGGATCTGGGCTTCGCTCATCTTCTCGAGCTCGGCCTCGGTGACGAGGCCTGAGGAGATCGCCTTGGCCTTGATCTTGTCGGTGTTGAGGCCGCGGCCGTTGTCGGCGATGCAGATGATGATGTGGCCGCCCTCGTGATAGGCGGACAGGCGGATGGTGCCCTGCTCGCCCTTGCCGGAGGCGAGGCGCTCGGCGGGGGTCTCCAGGCCATGATCGGCGGAGTTGCGCACCATGTGGGTGAGCGGGTCCTTGATCAGATCGAGCACCTGGCGGTCGAGCTCGGTGTCGGCGCCGTGCATCTCCAGTTCGATCTGCTTGCCGAGTTCGCTCGAGAGGTCGCGGACGATGCGGGGCAGCTTCTGCCAGGCATTGCCGATCGGCTGCATGCGCGTCTTCATGACGCCTTCCTGCAGCTCGGCGGTGACGTTGGAGAGGCGCTGCAACGGCACCTTGAACTCGGTGTCCTCGTTGCGGCGGGAGATCTCCAGCAGCTGGTTGCGGGTCAGCACCAGCTCGGAGACCATGGTCATCAGATGCTCCAGCGTATCCACGTTGACGCGGATCGACTGGTTGGCGATGCTGGCGCCTTCGCCGCCGGTCTCATCTGCCACCGACTTCTTGGCGACGGCCTTCTCCTTGGACGCCTTGGCGTCCTTGACGACCCTGGCAACCGGCGCCGGTGCTTCAGCGGCGGGCTCGGCCTTGACTTCGGCGACGGGCTCCGCCGCTTCGATCGGGGTCTCGCGGAAGGCGCGCTCGAGCTCGTCGAGCGAGACTTCGCCCGGACGCAGCGGACGCTCCAGCGTCTGGTCGATCAGCGTGCCCGTTGTCATCTCCTTTGCGGGCGCAGGCGCAGCGGCCGGCGCTTCCGGCACCAGCGGCGGGGCCTCGGCCACGGGAGCAGCGGCTGCAGCGGCCGGCATCGGCTGCGCCGAGCCTGACGCGATCGGCTGCGCCGACGCTGACATAGCCGCCATGCCCCGCTCGACCATCGCTTCCAGCTGGTCGATGAGATCGCGGTCGTTGCCCTCGGGCTCGGCTTCGGTCGCCTCGAGACCGGCCAGGATCTCCTTGATCCGGTCGATCGAAGCCAGAATCAGCGACACTGCGTCCGCCGTCACCGGCATGCCGTCGCGGAATTTGCTCATCAGGGTCTCGCCGGCATGCGCCAGCGCTTCCAGCCGCGGCAATCCGAGGAAGCCGCAAGTGCCCTTGATGGTGTGGACCAGGCGGAAGATGTTATCCAGGATCTTGGCGTTGTTCGGCTCCTGCTCGAACTTCACCAGCTGATTGTCCACGGTGTCCAGGCTCTCGCTGGTCTCCGTCAAAAACTCCCGCAACAGATCATCCATGAAAACAGGCCTTCATACAGGGAGGGCGCGCACGAATTGTGATGCGCCTATTCGGAATGGGGCCAGCTTCACCGTAAAGCGTTTAATATTGGTTGAGTATGTGCAAAAGAACGGAACCAACAAAAAGACAAGGCGCTCCGGACAAGCCGAAGCGCCTCGTAAAGATTTGATTAAGACGCCGAGCGCTGCGCGCGTTTACGAAGCGGTAATGATGATGGCTTCGCCTTCCGGCTTGAGCGTCACGGTGAGCCCGCAGGCCTGTGCCAGCAGCCGCGTATAATAAGGCTGGATCGCATGCGCGTCCGCGGCAGGGCCGCGCTCGCCGCTCAAGAGCTCGGAGATGTTCTGCGGCAGGCGCGCGTTATGTCCGGTCGCGGTGATGCGAAAGCTCATCGTCTCGCCCTCGCCGATCGGGTCGATCGTCAGCGTGCCGCCGCGCGGGATGGTGTGCTGGGACACGACCAGCATGTTGAGCAGCAGCTTGACGCGGTTCTTCGGCAGCAGGAGCCGCGGCAGGTTCCAGGTGATCGAGCACTTGCCGTCCTCGATGTGACCGCGCGCCATGGTCTGGGCATCGCCGAGATCGATCTGCGCGCCGGAGGAGCCGGCGGCGCCGAAGGCGAGACGGCAGAATTGGAGCCGGGCGGAGGCGGTCTTGGCGCTCTTGCGAATCAGGTCGAGCGCGAATTCGCGATCTTCCGGCTTGGGATCATCGTCGAGCACTTCGAGCCCGTTGACGATGGCGCCGACGGGGCTGATGAGATCGTGACAGACCCGCGAGCACAGCAGCGCTGCGAGTTCGAGCATATCGGGAGCAGTGGCGGTCGCGGGCGAAGAGGCGTCAGACATATAAAGGGGTCCTGGAGGGTTCCTGAAATTGCACGGCGCTGGACGCCGCGAATCACGCATGCTTGACGGATGCTGCGGGTTCTAACATTCGCCAGCCCGTGGCAGCTAGCTTGCGATAGGTTCGAAGCGGCCATAAAGGGCTGCGGGCGAATCAACCGAGGAGGCGAGACTTGCGGATTCCAGACTTGCCAGTTCCAGACTTGCCGACGAATGAGGCACACAGGTGAGGATCATCGACGCCGAGGCCGCATCCCGATTGATGGAGCCGCTCACCGCGCTGGTGGTGAAGGCGGGCGAGGCGATCCTCGGCGTCAACCGCGCGGCGATGCGGATCGACGGCAAGCAGGACGGCTCGCCGGTAACCGAGGCCGACCTTGCCGCCGACCATATCATCGCGGAGGGCCTCGCCCGGCTCGCGAACGATATCCCGACGCTGTCGGAAGAGCGAACCGAGCTTGCCTCCCCATCGTTCGAGGGCAGCTTCTTCCTGATCGACCCGCTCGACGGCACCAAGGAGTTCGTCGCCGGCCGCGACGAATTCACCGTCAACCTCGCTTTGGTGACATCAGGCGTGCCGCTGCTGGGCATCGTCGCCGCGCCCGCGCTCGGCCTGCTCTGGCGCGGCATCGTCGGCCGTGGCGCCGAGCGGGTGAGGTTTGACGGCGCTACCATCGGCGCGGCCGAGCCGATCCACACCCGCAAACTGCCGGCGCAAGGGGAGCCATGGATCGCGGCGGTGAGCCGCTCGCACGGCGATCCCAGGAGCGAGGCGTTCATCGGCAACAGGCCCAACGCCGTCAGACGGACGGTCGGCTCGGCCGTGAAATTCGGCCGGATCGCGGAAGGCAGCGCCGACATCTACCCCCGCTTCGGGCCCACTTGTGAATGGGACGTCGGGGCCGGTGCCGCGGTCGTGACCGCGGCCGGCGGCCGGGTGACCGACGGCAAGGGCGGCGAGCTCCGTTTCGGCGAGCGGCACGCCAGCGGCTTCATCATCCCGGAGTTCATCGCCTGGGGCGACCCGGAGGCGGCGAGACTCTAAAAAGCCGCTACTGACCCAGCTGTTCGTAAAGCGCCCGCCAGCGCTTGCCGACTTCATAGAGGAACCGCTCGGGGTTGGCGGCGAAGGCGTCGCGATTGGCTTCCCGGCTGAACAAATAGAGCCGCTGCGCCACGATGGCGAAGAAGCGGGGATTGCCGGCGATGGTCACCCCACGGGCGATATCGGCGGGATCGTAGCCGCCGAATTGCGGCCCGTAGATTTCCGGATGGGCCAGGAAGGAGGCGCGGTTGCCCTCGTTGCGAAAGCGCCAGACCGCGCCCCAGAGGTTCGCCTCGAACTCCGCCGTGCCCTGCATGGCGGTGCCCTCGACGAAATAGGCGACGGGGTCGAAACCCTCGATGGCAATGCCGGAGAAGCGGTTGACGACGACCCGCTCGGTGGTGGCGGCCCCGGCCGGCCGCACCGGGGCGGTGATCCCTATGCCCGACAGCAGGCAGACGAGGAGGCCGATCAAGGCGATTCCGGGGCGCAAAGGGCTATCTTCCTGCCGTTGTGCCGTCATAGTTGCTGCGGATAACATCCGAGTCGAGGGGACATCCGGCGCAACCTAGAGCCGCGCCTGTTGGCGTCAGGTTAAGGAAGCGACCGGTTTCGGTACCAGGGGTTCTTTTATGACTTTCGCATCACGCCTTGCTGCGCTCGCGCTTGCCGCGATGGTCGGCTGGATCGTGCCGGCCTCGGCCCAGACGGCGCCGCCGCCCGATCTGCCGCCGCCGCAGCGGACCCCGTCGCCCAGCACCTACGGGCCGGACGAGTTGGTCGGCGCCGGGCACCGCTTCTTCGGCAACGTCTCGCGCGGCCTCGCCTCGATCATCGAGAAGGCGGTCAGCCAATGGGGCCTGCCGAACGGCTACATCCTTGGTGAGGAAGGCTCCGGCGCGTTCGTCGCCGGGCTTCGTTACGGCGAGGGCACGCTCTACACCAAGAACGCCGGCGATCTGCGCGTCTACTGGCAGGGTCCCTCGCTCGGCTTCGACTGGGGCGGCGACGGCGCGCGCACCATGACGCTGGTTTACAACCTGCCCGCCACCAACGCGATCTACCAGCGCTTCGCCGGCCTCGACGGCTCGGCCTACATCATCGGCGGCTTCGGCATGACGGCGCTCACCGCCAACAACATCGTGCTGGTGCCGATCCGCTCCGGGCTCGGCCTGCGGCTGGGTGCCAATATCGGCTATCTCAAATTCACGCCGCGAGCGACCTGGAACCCATTCTAGGCTGCTCTCCTCCATCCGGGTACGATCAAGGTTAACGACAGAGCGGGGCTGGCTTTTTGCCGGCCCGCCATGGCATGGTCGTTGGTGAATTTTTCCTTAAGCTTGGGAGTTCTGGCCCATGGTCGAACCGATCATGTACCTGGCGATCGGTTTCCTGCTGTCGATGCTGTGCGGGCTCGCGATCGTGCCGCTGGTGCATAACCGCGCCGTGCGCCTGACCACGCGCCGGCTCGAGGCCGCAACGCCGCTGTCGATGGCGGAGATCCAGGCCGACAAGGACCAGCTTCGCGCCGAATTCGCCATGTCGGCGCGGCGGCTCGAGATGAGCGTCGACCAGCTCAAGAACAAGACCACGAGCCAGCTCGCCGAGCTCGGCAAGAAGAGCGACGCCATCAACCGCATGAAGATCGAGCTCGGCGAGAAGAACGCCACGATCTTCGCGCTGGAGGCGCGCGAGAAGGCGGTGAAGGAGCAGCTCCGCGCCACCGAAGAGGAATTCAACGCCAAGACCGCATCCTTGCGCGAGGCCGAGATCGCGCTGGCTGACAAGCAGGCCGAGCTCGCCAAGATCAACACTGAGCTCTCCGACCGCTCGATGATGGCGGAGAGCCGCCAGGTCGAGCTGCTCGCCGTGCGCGCGCAGATCGAGGAATTGAAGAACCGCGTCGGCGACGCCGAGAAGGAATTCGCGGAGACCCAGGCGCGGCTCGCGCAGGAACGTCTGGAATCGGAGACCGCCTCGCGCGAGCTCGGCGATGCCCGCGGCCGGGTCGAGAATCTGAGCCAGCGCGTCACCGAGCTTGATCGCCAGTTGATCGGACAGGTGAAGGAAGCCGAGATGCTGTCCGGCCGCGTCGCCGATCTCGAAGGGCGGCTCGCCACGCAGGGCAAGCTGCTGGCCGAGCGCGAGTATGAGAACAATCAGCTCCGCCAGCTCCATGACGGCGACGAGCGCACCATCAAGGAGCTGCGCGTCGAGATCGCGGCCTTGAGCGGAGGCAAATCGTCGGCCGCCGCGGAGGCGCTGCGCGCCGAAAGGACCGCGCTGGAGGAGCAGTTGCGCACCACCCGCGACGAGCGCGCCAAGCTGCAGCGCGACATCAACGCGATCCAGCAGCAGGCGGAAAGCTCCTGGGCGACCGAGCGCATGGAGAATGCGCTCTTGCGCGAGCGCATCAACGACATCGCCGCCGAGGTGGCAAAGCTCGCGATGCAGCTCGAAGGCCCGAACTCGCCGATCGAGGCGCTGCTGGCGGCCGAGGCCGGCCAGCCGCCGAAGCCGGCGCCCCGCCCGGCCAACGACGCCGCGAGCAATGGCGCGCCGAGCCTGCCCGAGGGCGGCGGAACGCTGGCGGAGCGGATCCGGGCGCTGCAGGCCCACGCCTCCCGCGCCCGCCAGCAGGGCGCGTAAGCGGCCCGAAATCCGGCCGGGCCAGCGAATTGCGCGACCGGGACCAAGGTTTTCCAGCCCCAGCGGCGCCTGAAAACTTGACACCTCAAGCCTGCACTTCTAAATCGCGGGCTCCAATGCGCCGGCCGGCCAGGAAGGTCCGGCCGTCTGCATGATGGTCCCGGGCGCATAGCTCAGCGGGAGAGCGTTCCCTTCACACGGGAGAGGTCCAAGGTTCGATCCCTTGTGCGCCCACCATTAACCTGGTTAGATCAGCCACTTAGCGGCGATGTTCTCCAAGTATGTGCCCCAAAAAGGCGGGGGCACAATAGGGGCACCAATGATGGTGCGAGGTCTACAGAACGGCTCGGCTGGTCATCGTACGACCGTTCGATGTTCTCCCCCACCCAACCAGTGTAGGCGACCTCGTTTGTCTCGACGCGCTCTTGTCCTGCGACGTTCCTGCACTGTTTCGCTCTGCCTTTAGTCCTTCTCAGGCGGTAAGCTATCACTCTGCCGAGCAGCAGGACTTCGGCTGCGTCCCTAAAGAAAAACCCGCCAGCGACGTAGGGCTAACGGGTTCTCATTTGCCCGTGCGTATCCGCGGTACTCGTCACCCATCCGCGATGGCACATCGTGCAGCCATAACGATCGACGTTTAGGTTATCACCGTCTCTTGCTGGCTGATGTGTTGCTCGCCTTGATGAAGGCGACGCTCGGCCAAGGTCAAGAATGAGGGGCGGCAGCGGTCTCGCTTACCTTCGCTCTGGCTCAAAGCGACCGAGCCGCCGTGGGCCACACCAGACTTCGATCGGTTGGTTTGCCTCCCCGGCAGAGCCAAGCTGAAGTGAGCTTCTTCCGCGTTGCCGCACTCGATCTCCTGCACATCGAGTGTCTTCTGCCCCAGTCGTCGAGCGTCGATCCGCGCGAAGCTAATGACCTCCACGGAAGCATCTACTCAAAGCTCATCGCGAAGTTGCGGATTGACTTCGCTCAGGTCAGTCCGCTCCGAGAGCTACTGCCGGATCGACTCCTGGTAAAGCTCGTGCGCTTTATAGGCTTCGAGTTCGACTTCGTCGTCGAATTCACCGCAGACGATCACGTCAATTTCGTTGCCAAGCCGGTCACTCTTGCGCTTGCGAGCGAGCTCAAGCCGGCGTGCGTGCGGGATTTTGGCGAGAACGGAAAGGCCGTCGCGCCGATCTCCCGGCATTCCAGGGCGGCGCCGCCGGCTTTTTTTGGCTAGGAGCTGAACAGGACGCTGGAACGATACCGTCGGGAGGCATCGCTTGCCTCAGGCACTCCTATATCTTTACGAGGCGTGATAAGCTTGGATTACCGCCATGACAAATGCTGGTCCTTTCTACCGGGTGGCCGGAGCAGGATCCGGTTCGCCGGCGTGAGAGAGCTCGCCGAACAGTCGAAGAATTTGTTGGGCTGGTTACAGTCTCAGCCCCCTCCTTTACACCAGGCCAGGCCGTCACACGCGTGATTGATCTGTCGGGTGACGCCTTCCAGGTCAACATTGCGCAGCGCTTCAGCGCTCGCCTGGCGAACTCGTTCGATCTGATAGCCTTCTATTGTCAGCTGCGGAAAATGAATTCGGCTCCCTTTGCCGACCTTCTTCGGTATGGCAAGCTCACCATTGCATCGAGTTCGCCCGAGCATTTCACAAAAGTTTGACGCGCCGGCAGATCAGCTCAAAGGCGCGGCCGATCGCGCGAAATGCCTGCTCACCATCGCTGAAATCGCCGCTCACCATCAGCGAAACGCGGAAGGCCTTGGGAATAAAGCTCGCGAAGCGTGTCGGTATGAAAAGGCAACGTCGCCATTGCGCACAATATCTCTGTGATCCTCCACTGCATTTCCGTCGACGGCATGTCGTTTGACTGGGGCCACGCGCCGGCCCGGCCTTAATTTGCAAGTTTCTGGCCCGGTCCGCCGGGCCGGCGATGTCCCGCTGAGACGGTGGTCGACCTCGGTCAATCGACTGGTGGCGAGCTCGCCCGCCCGCCATTGCAGAGGATGACCCACCCGATCCGGACATCATCATGAGGCGCTGGCGATCTCGGAAAGGACCATAACCCCGGCGACGGGCAGCTGATCGCATTGCATTTAGGTGACGGCTAATCGACCAAGAGAACCGAGCTGGTTATCGATCCGAGTCTCGGCCGCATCGAGTTCCTACTGGTCAAGGATTAGACAATCGAAGCCGTCGAGGCGAGAGGAGCGTGGGTCGCGACAAATCGCGCCGAGCAGGTGGCTTTTGGACGAGACCGTCGACCGCGATAAGGGCATGTCCGACAGCCACCGCGACATGGGTCTTACCGCTGTCGCTCGGGCCGAAACCCAGGATGTAATCAAACACTCGATCTGATCCGCGAGAACTATGCGGATTTTCGGTCGACGAATGGCATCGGATGTCGTCAGCAGGGGACGTTGCGCGAGTGAATGGATGCGGCTCCATTGATAGGGCCGTCGGCACACTGGCGTCTTGTCCTGCGGCTCGTCAGCTCATGGACAGCTAAGCCTGCTATGGTGAGACGCCGCTGCCTGGACCGCCAGATCCAGTTTGATCTGCGGAGGAGAATGGGATGTGCCCTTGATGGATGTCAACCAATTGGACGACTCAAATTTCGCGAACGTACTATGATCGGCTGCATCTGACCGCGAACGAATGGGTAGCGTGTTCGGGCGGTCCTAGGTTGGCAAGCCCGGTCTTGGAGCCTGCTTTATCATGTCTCGGTACTCACTCAGTAGCGATGGCGATCAAGGTAGAGAACCGCCGCTCCGGCGCCACTTCCTTCATTTAGAAGAAGAATTATGCATACAGAACAGACCCAGCGAAGCGCCCGCATTGATTCCGAAACTTCCGAACGTGGGCACCGGCAAAGCTGCCTGTGCGGTCTCACTCAGGCTGCAGCACAGTGGGTCGAAGCCTTGAGGGTGGCCACCGGCCCTTCCCCGGCTCAAGGACAGCTGGAAAGCTGGGTCGCCGAACCGGGACAGGGCGAACAGGAGGATCGGCGAGAGGCAGTAAGCCGAGTGAGAGCCTGGCAGGAAGTGGCTGATGTACACGTGCCGCTGAATCTGGCATCTCTGGCGCTAACCACTTTGCCCGTCCTGCCGCCAGAGATGCAGGGGCTCTCTATCATGCACAATCGGCTGAGTAGTTTGTCGATCGAGGGCCAGGCCAACCTCCTCTGGCTCGACGCCAGCAACAACCTGCTGACCAGCCTGTCCGACGCTTTTCCGGCCGGACTTCAAGATCTTAATGTCAGCGGCAACCGGGTGAGCGGCCTGCCTGCCGCCTTCCCGGCTGGGCTCCGTCGGCTCAACCTCAGCAACAATCGGTTGACCAGTCTGACCGATACCCTACCAGCAACGCTTCAGCAGCTCGACGCCAGCAACAACCAAGTGACCGATCTGCCCGAAGCCTTGCCAGCTGGGCTCCGTCGGCTCAACCTCAGCAACAATCGGCTGACCAGTCTGACCGATACCCTGCCACCAACGCTTCAGCAGCTCGAGGCCAGCAACAACCAAGTGACCAGTCTGCCTGCCGCCTTCCCGGCTGGGCTCCGTCGGCTCGACCTCAGGAACAACCAACTGACCAGCCTGCCCGAGACGTTGCCGACGCAGCTCGGCTCGGAATGCCGCGTTCAGCTAGAAAATAATCCGCTGCCGGAGCGGGTGCTAACGAACTTGGCGTCAACCTTGAATAGCCAGGACTATGCCGGACCGCAGATCTTCTTCTCGGTGCATGACGGGGCGGCGCAAGATCAAGCGCGGCCTCTGTGCGAGGCGGTCGCGGCTTGGCTCCCAAACGAACCGAACACAGCAGCGCTCTGGCGAGCCTTCGCAGAAGAGCCGGGTGCTAAAGAATACGCTCGCTTCCTCGATAGGCTACTGGACACGGTGAACTCTAGCAATTCCGAGTTCCGGGTGGGAGTGGCAGACGATCTGCGGCAGGCGGCGATCAGGCCGGGATTGCGCGCCCAGTACTTCCAGTCGGCCATTGGAGCAAGCGCGAGCTGCCAGGATCGCATCACTTTGGCTTGGAACGACATGCAGACCGCACGGCTGAACGCTGATGTCGAGGAGGGAGCCTACGACGGGCGCCTCGACAAGCTCGTCGAACAAGGCCGGGTCATGTTCCGTTTGGGCGTGCTGGACGGGATAGCCCGAGACAAGGTCAGCTCGCTCCGGTTCGTCGACGAGATCGAGGTCTATCTCGCATATCAAGTCAAACTGCGCGACCGGCTGGACCTGAAGCACATCGCCCCAGCCATGCGCTACTTCGGTGTGGCTCACGTGGACGAACATGACCTTGCCACCGCCGAGGCCGTCGTGCGAAGCAAGGAGGCGGCGGAATTCGCCGACTATCTGGCAACGAGCTGGCAACCCTGGGACACGGTGCTGCGCCGCATCGCGCCCGAAGCTCATGCAGAGATGCAGGATCGGCTCGTCGATGCGATGGGTGAGGAGTTCGAGAGCCGACTGACGGAACGGCTCACTGATCTTCATCTGAACGGCGACGCTGACGCCGAGCGGCAGCTCGGGGCCAAGATCCGCGACGAGATCGCCCGCGAGATCAATGGCGCGCTGACGCGCCAAGTTCTCGGGGAACACGGCCTCACGCTGCAGCCGGCCGCGCCAACGCAGGTCGCGAGGGGAGACGGCGGGCGCGGTCGGGGATCGTAGCGGTCGATGTTCGGAACAACAGACTCGGCTCTCATTGTGTGATCCACGCTTACGATCACTCCCTCTCTAGAAGTATGTTGGGCCAGACGAAGCGCCGGCGAGGCTGCCGACATGAGTGTTCACTGATGACACTGATTGATGGCCACGAACAGCTTGGTCGGGCTGATGGGATCGACAGGAAATTCCATTTGAACCTGAGGATTGAAACACCCGGCCGGGCGGTCGGAGTGAGCAGCCGAAAGGGTGGCCGCGGGACGTGGATACGCCTGGGTCATTCGCTGGACGTGGGCACCGCTGATCTGTAATCTGTCATTCGGCCCTTTAATTGCAGTTTGTTGTCAAGCTTACATTTCTGAACTCGCCCACGGCACAGTGGTAGTGCTCGCGCCGTCGGAGCTGGTCCGGGTTGCGGAGACGGCGCGGGCGCGGCTAATACGTGCTTTGCCGGCCAGGCATTGGATCGCCCGGGGTTGTTGATGTCTTCGCTGGGGTCATGGTCCTTTCCGAGGTCGCGGAGCGCCTCATGATGATGTCCGGGTCGGGCGCCTCAACGTCTGCAGCGGAGTACAGTCAAGCCGCCACCAGCCGAATGAACGAGGTCGCCACAACACCGTCCCAGCGGGACATCGCCAGTCCGGCAGACCGGACCAGGAACTTTACATGATCGGATGAGGCTTCCTTCGCCTGGCCCCAGTCGAAAGATGTGCCATCGACCCAGATACAGTGAAGAACGAGGGCGATTTTGCGCACGATGGCGACCTTTGCCTTTCGCATGCCAATCCGCTTGGCGAGTTTCATGCCCCAAGCCTTGAGAGAGGACCATTTCTTTGTTCGATAAAGCAGGACGGTCGCCGCCTCGTACAGGTAAGTTCGGAGAAGACGGTCGCCCCATCGTGATATCTTGCCATTGATGTCAGTTTCGCCAGACTGGTTGCGTCGAGGCGTAAGACCCAAATAGGCGCCGACGCTTGATGCCGATCGGAAGCGCGATGGGTCGTCGATCGTATGGCGGAAGGTCAACGCGGTCACCACGCCGACACCAGGAACCGTCATTAGGCGGCGCGTCGTCTCATCCGACTTCGCCAATTGGCGGACTTCGTCGTCGAACTTGCTTTGCTGCTTGCAGATCTGCTCATGGATCGACAGAAGCGGCGCGATCACACCGAGGAGCTGATGATCCTTGCCCAATAGCTCGCAGACCTGATTGCGAAACCGCAGTCCGATCGCGCGTGGGAAGAGCAAGCCGTATTCTTTGATTAGACTGCGGACCTGGTTCTCGATATCTCGACGAATTGTGTTTCGGCATGGAATAAGGGCTCTGACGCAATTTTGGTGCAGCACTGGTCATGTGGCACCGATTAGTCGAGCCTGCAGCAAGTCGAGCTTGGCGCGTCCGTACATTTGGCGCTTCACCAGTTTAAGCTTGGTGATCTGGCCCTCGGTCTGTCCGTTGGACCAGGACGTTGTGATCGCTGCGCTGACGGCGGCCTTGTCCTTGATGACGCCGTTGGCGAAAGACATTACGAGGCTTGCGCGTGCCCGTTCCAACCATGGTTCAAGCTCTATGGGAGCCTTCTTGCTATAGCGCGACAATCTGGATGGGAAGCGCGCGACAATCAGGATGGCGAGTGGGTGTCGCGGCGAGGTGATGATTGCCGCGATGATTGTCGCGCGCAAGAGTTTTGTTCGCTCTGATTGTCGCGGAGCGTCAATCAGCGAGTGTTTTTGGTGTCGCGTGCGAGGATGGTCGCCCTGGACCACGCTTCCGCTCGAGCGCGGTGCGCCTGCGATAGCTTTCGACGTTCATCTCGACGATGGTGGCGTGGTGAACGAGGCGATCGATGGCGGCGAGCGTCATAGCAGGATCCGGGAAGACCCTGTTCCACTCTCCAAAGGGCTGATTGGCGGTGATCAGCATGGAACGCCGCTCGTAGCGAGCGCTGATGAGCTCGAACAGCACGCTGGTCTCGGCCTGGTCCTTGGTGACGTAGGCAAGATCATCGCAGATCAGGAGGTCGAAGCGATCGAGGCGGTTAATGGCGGCCTCGAGATTGAGCTCGCGCCGCGCCACCTGGAGCTTCTGGACGAGATCGGTGGTGCGGGTGAAGAGGACGCGCCATCCGTTCTCGATAAGGGCCAGGCCGATGGCTGCCGCCAAGTGACTCTTGCCGCCGCCGGGCGGGCCGAACAGCAGCAGATTGGCGCCCTTGCCGAGCCAACCATCGCCGGCGGCGAGCGCGGTCACCTGTGCCTTGGAGATCATCGGCACAGCCTCGAAGTCGAAGTTGTCGAAGGTCTTTCCAGCGGGCAGCCGCGCCTCGACGAGATGGCGCTCGACGCGGCGGCGGCCGCGTTCGGCGATCTCGTGCTCGGCAATGGTGGCGAGGAAGCGGGCCGCCGGCCAGCCTTCCTTGTCGGACTGCTCGGCAAATTGCGGCCACAGCACCTTGATGGCTGGCAGCCGCAACTCGTTGAGCAATAGATTGAGGCGCGCGGTGTCAATGGTGTTGGCCGTGCTCATGCGGCACCTCCGATCTCGCCGGCACCGATGAGGCACTCATAGGTGGCGAGCGGTGCGAGCTGCACCACGACGTGCGGCACGCAGGCCGGATCGGGAGAGAAGTAAGCGCGCAGCCGGTTGAGGTCGGGCAGTCGGCCGGCATCAAGCTCGGTCGCGAGCTGATCGGCGAGTTCGGCCTCGCAGCCGCGCTCATGGGCCAGTACGAGCAGATCGACCATGATCCGGCAGGCTTTCCTGTCCGGCAGCCGTTCGCGCAAGCAATCGAAGGTTCGGCGATAGGCATCGCGCGGGAACAGCCGATCACGGTAGACGAGATTGAGCAGCGCCATTGGCTTGCGCCGCAAGGAATGGATCACGTGCCGATAATCGACGACCTGGTCGTGCTTGCCGTTGGGATGCGGCCGCCCACGCGGCAGGGTGACGAGATGGGTGCCGCCGACGAACACGTCGAGACGATCGTCGTAAAGGCGCACCCGCAGTTGGTGCCCGATCAAACGCGACGGCACGGTGTAAAACACCTTGCGCAAGGTGAAGCCGCCGCTTGACGTCACGCGGACAATCACCTCCTCGTAGTCCGAGGTGCGGCGATCTGGCAACGCCTGCAGGGTGGCGCGCTCGTGGTCGATCCGCTTGGCGTTGCGGGCATTGCGGCGGCTGACGATCTCGTCGATGAAGCCGCGATAGGCGGCGAGATCATCGAAGTCGGCAGTGCCGCGCAACAGCAGCGCATCGGCGATCGTCCGCTTGAGATGGCCATGCGAGCTTTCGATCGCCCCGTTCTCGTGGGCGATGCCGCGATTGTTGCGGGAAGGCCGCATGCCGTAGTGGGCGCAGAGGTCCTCGTACCGCCTGGTCAGATCGTCCCTCGCATTGCGATCGAGATTGCAGAAGGCGGCCGACAGGCTGTCGGTCCGATGCTCCCGCGGTGCCCCACCGAGCGACCATAGGGCATTCTGCAGCCCTTCGGCCAATGCGACGAAGCTCTCGCCACCGAGCACGACATGGGCGTGTTCAAACCCGCAATAGGCCAACCGGAAGTGATACAGGCGATGATCGAGCGGCACGCCAGCGATGGCGACCCCAAGCTCGCCCATATCGGTGAAGTCGGACAGGCCGACCTGGCCCACTTCGTGGGTCTGGCGGAAGATGACCTCCTGCTCCTCGCCGTGGATCGCCCGCCAGGCGCGGATCCGGCGCTCGAGCGTGCGGCGGATTCCAGCCCCCAGCTCAGGATGGCGTCGGAGCATCTCCTCGAAGATGGCCACGGGCCGCACGCCGGGAGCCGCCTTCAGCATCGGCACGACCTCCAGGCCGAAGACGTTGGCCAAGGGATCCGGCCGGCGCCTTTGCCGCGGTGACTTCTTTTGCGACGGAAGGCGCAGATCCTTCTCGAGCCGATAAGCGGTCGACGAACTGAACGACGCCTTCGCGGCCGCCTCTGGCGGCGAATTGGTTTGACGGAACTTCATGTAGAGCCTCATCTGGTGATCGGTGACATGGCAGCCTGGCAACGGGTGATTCCTCTTTGGCGAGAAGAACCATCCATCACCGGCCAGCCGCGATCACCAGACGGCGCGGTCCGGTCGGATCGCGCCGTCGCCGGGCTCGTAACTCCGGTCGGGCTACGCCCTCCCTGCGTCACGAGCCCGGCGAAGCTCTCTCATCCTGATTGACGCTGCACTTCCATCCTGATTGCCGCGCCGCACTTCTTGCGGATCATCGCATGGAAAGCGGCTATGATCTCTCGAGCTTCCACCAGAAGAGGAACGCCTTGCTCGATCGCCGCAATGGTGACGGTCTCTGACCTTGATAGTGTATCGCGGCCATTGGTCATCAGGCGGGCGATAGTTCTCGCGGACGGTACGCGCTGCAGGCTCTGAGCATCGGGCATTTCGGCACGCCGACGGCGTGTCGCCCATTCGGTAACGACTCGCACCGAGCCTCTAAATCCCTGCGCCTTGAGGCAACGCCACAGGTCGGCGCCATTACAATTACCAGCGGCCCACGGAACATCGAGCCATGGCAGGTAGTGCTCGAGCGAGCTTTCGCGCACCCTGAACACGTCGGATCGCTGACCTCGCAATACCCTGCGGATGAGGCCCCGGCTATGGCCGGTGAGCCGTACGATCTCCTTTATGGAGACGCCCGTCTCAGCCTGTTTGAGGATTGCCGCGTTGGTGTCTTCTCGCCGAAGATAACCCTCATATTGAATGCGCTCGGCGGCGGTCAATAAGTTGGGATTTATGGTGGCGGAGCCGACCGCGATGCGGACCTGGCGCATGGATTTGCGAACCGCATCCAGGAAGGCGTGGCTGGCGTTCTCCATGAGGTGCCAACGGTCGGCGACCTGGGTGGCGTGCGGGAGTGCCTTGGCCGCAGCAAGGGCGTAACCGCCGCCGCGGTCGCGCGCGACCACAGCGATCTGTGGTTGCCCCGCGAGCCAGGCCTGCGCAGTGGCTGGCTCTCTGTCGGGTAAGAGAGTGATCGGTCGTCGCCGCTCGAGGTCGCAGATGATAGTTCCATACCGCTGATTGCGCCGCCAGGCCCAATCGTCGATGCCGATAACGCTCGGCGCAGCAAAGGGTGGACACCCGCGCCTTCTAACCACCCGAAGCAACGTGTCGTTGCTCACGGGCAGCATAAGTCGACGGGCAAAACTCGCCGCTGGGCGGCCACCCAAGGCGAGGCCAAGGTGATGGACGATCAGATCGAGCCGGGTCGTTCGCCGCGCCCACGGTGCTAGAGCGCCGTCATCGAAGCGCTCGGTGAAAATACGCCGACCGCAGAGAGCAGTAACGCAGCGGAAGCGGCGCGCCACGACCACCAAGCGAACCTGCCGCCCCGCAAGCGGCAGATCGGTTAGGCGCCGCTGATATCGGCTATGGATCCGCCCAGAACTGGTCCCGCATCCGGGACAGAGACTCGTCCCGCTCGTGGGACGCACGGTGATCACGGTCGTAGCGCCATCACAAAAGGCGCTTTCCACGTCAAACCCGTGAGGGACCAGAGCCGACGGACGTAGGGCTCGCTGCATCATATTGATTCCTTTGTGAAACCAACACGAGCCGGCGCTTGAACTTCATCAAAAGTGAGTCAGAGCCCCAGTCGAACGCCGATTGACAGTAGGGCGCTAAGCACGGCGCCGCAGACACTTACGAAGCGATCGGCGATGGGATCTCGAACACAAATGCGCAAAACTGCTTCATTCACGATCTGAAGCATAGCCGGATCCTAGGCTATTCGGACCCGGCCATCGCAAGCGCGGCGACAAGGGCCGCGATGCTGTTTTTCAAGCGAACGGAAGTCGGGGTCTCCACGCTCCCGATCGAATTTCAGTCGGACCCGTTGTCGATCTGTTCGAGGAGCCCGCGCCGGCTTCGATTTCATCGAGGATTTCCTCTCGTTGATAACGGTCTGCTTGATGGTGTCACCACAGCGACGCTCTGGCGTGAGACACTCAGGTAACTACATCCTGAGGCGCGCGAACTGCATCGACGCATGCTCCGCCTCGCGAAGGGAGTCGCATGGGACGATGCTCAACAACGACTTACAGAACGCAGGCGTGAGCTTGCCGCGGTGGATCACAACGTTCTCGTGCCCCGTGGCGGCTCGAGCGCTCTGCCATTGCCGATTGTAGCCGCGCTGTTCATTGGACTTCACGTGGCAAGCGGCGAAGTCGGCGCCGCCCAGCGTGGCCAACTGCCAGGCATGTACCGGCAGCTTGGTATGGATGTGCACCCACATCGGATTTGGCATCCTACCACTGCGCAGCGCCTTGGGCTGCAGCTTGACCTCGAACAGCGTCGCTGGCTCGCTCTTCAAGGCGCGGGGTGGATCCACAGACGCAAGTTCTTCGGCCGCCTGCAATTGTTCAAGGTACTTCTGCGACGGAAACGCGTACGTCTTCATGCAATCGATCGTGATCGCCGCCTTTCGTGCGTTCAACGAGTTTGCCTGTCCCTGAACCTCGGACAACATCGTCTTAAGCCGGACTATTTTTCCGTGCACTTCAGGCAATTGCGCATGCGTGAGTAGGCCATGTCGGCGGGGCTCCTCCAGCGCGGCTACACAGTTCTTAATCTCGGCGGTCTGCGTCTCCAGGCGCTTAAGGACGAGATCCACGACGTGGTCGGCGTCCTCAGGCTTCATCTGGCGCGCTTGCGAGACGGCGCTTTGCTGAGCCGGCAGATCGAACTGCAGCAGCTCGTCCAATCGCTTGAGTAGTCCCGTCAGTGCGTTCCTGGAGGGCGGAGCCTGCCACATCGCCAGGTGCCCGGTCGCCGATGATGACGCCCTCGCGCGTGCCTCCTCCGCACTCGCGAGTTTCTTCGTACCCAGATCCGAGAGTACGATAACCTTGGCAGTAGAGGCTGTGGCAGCGTCGGGCCTAGCGAGCTGCGGCTCGCGCAGCCCGGCCGTTGAACTCCCCTCGCGTGCGGCCGGTGCGCGCTTGCCTTTCCCCTTCCTGCGCGGCGCGTGGTTCTCAGCCGCTAAGTCGGTCTTTTCCGATATCGCAGTCTGGGCAGGCGGCTCCACTTGCCTCTTTGGCTGCACTGCCAAAAGTCGCGTGACTTGGTGCGCGGTGACCCATGCACCTTCCACGATCTGGTCCAACTGTTCCAATGGAAGGTCGGCATCCGTTCTAGCATCCCTTAGCCTGGCAACGATACGTTCCACCTCTGAGGCAAATTCCGAATGCCGTTCCATGACTCCTTCCAGAACGGTGCAGTGCTCTGCGTCGAGTGGCTCTCCGTCCTTGTTCAGAACGGCTTTGTACGTCGAGACGAATGCCGGAAAAGCATCCTGGATATAGGTCCCGAGCAGACGCACCCGCCCGTTCTCATCCATGAGGGCGTCCCTCACGGCTGGTTCAAACGTGCTCGCCTGAGACTCAATCAGAAGCTTCGCGAGCTTAATCCGCGATTCCAGATACAAGCACCCATCATAAAGTGCCGAGCCGGTGTGCAGGCGTAGTGCGGCTTCGTTGGCCTTCCGCATCTCGGGCGTCGTGCTTGGCAAGTTGGCAGTGGTCTCGCAGGCGGACTGCATCCGTTCCGAGCGCAACAGCTTCTTTCGCCACCACTCGATGACAGGCACATGGTCCTTCACCATACTGGAAGCCACTCGGCTCAGCTGGTCGGGGGTAGCGTTGGATTTCGAAATCCGCTGGAACAGGCCTGCCGATACCTGTCTGCGCTCTTCTAAGGCGAGGATAATCGCCGAGGCCACCATGTTGCCCTGACGCCCCGCCTGGAGCACGGCATAGCAGTATTGACCAGCCTCGGCGTCGGACAGAATGCTCGGCGCCACGGCCGGGCGCAGGCTCGCGTAGTACTCCAGAACTGCCGAGCCTGCTTTGACGAATCGATCGCTCAGCTCTAGCGCCTCCTTCAGCTCGGCATCCTCGCCCGGCTGACGGCAAGCGGCATAGTCCTCACGCAGGCGGTCCATGTGTCGCCTTGTTGCGTTGATTTCTTCCTCTGACGAGGAAATAGGGACTGCCACACCGGAAGTTGGCGGCTGGCTGGCGACCGGCGCCGTGTCTCCACCCTCGGACACTGAGGGAAAGCCGCGCCGCCGCGCAGTGGCTCCACGTGGCGCAGCGGCTGCACGTGCCGCAGCGCCTAGGATTCGATCTGGGCCAACGGAGGGACCGGAAGACCTGTCGCCAAGGGCATCGTCGGCACCGCGCGCCGTGCTAGCGGAGGGCGTCCCTCTATCTTGGGGCCCAGAGCGCATCCGCTCCACGACGGAATCGAACGATTGACTGCCTTCCCCAGGGGCTAGACTTGAGTGCGAGCGTGAACTGCTCGATCCGGCTCCAGCATCTGCAGTGCGCGATCTTCCAGATCGGCCAATGCCCGTCATATTCCATCTCCAATCAAGTCGAGAATGCGCAGCCTGTCTGGATAGACAGACTGGCTGACGAGTAGCTGACGAAGGGCGTTTTTCCGGTTGCACAGGAAACCCACATCGCCGTGGATCGTGGTCGAGTAGCTAGGCCATTTGGCTTTGCCCTCACACATCCGGGCAGACGGCTTGGCGAGTAGGCCGGCGGAATCTCACTGCCGGGCTCTCATGGATCCCCACGTGAGACTCTCGCGTCACTGGGCTCCCATTAGGCGAACGAGCTGGGTATGCCGACCTTCCATTGTGCAAAAACCCGGGACGTTCGCGAGATAGCCGTTCGAGAACGCGGCCGGTCTTGGCCTTGCGACCCATAAAGCGTTTGGACCTCCGCATCATCCAAGCCTCGATTGTCTGATTGACGTATCGAAGGATTGCCACAGAGGCGCCCGCCTGAATCGACCGAAATATACAATCCCCGGCCGCAGGAGTGGATTGAGCTGCCGAGCGATGTCACCATTGACACATGGGTCGTTTTCGGAGGCACCCGCATAAACTTCACCGCCGAAGCGCTGAGCCGAGGCAGAAAACTGCAAAATGCTGAGGCGTTTTGTGAGTTCTTTGCCCGTCGCGGCCGGAAGCGGTAGCCAGGAAGTCAAACTTGACGTTCGAAACCGGGCATCTGTCACGCGCGACGAGCACTATCCGGCGCGAGCGCTTCCTTCAAGTTCACTACTGAATCGGCCCCTGCAATAGCGAAATACCAGTCGGTTCCAGCCGCCTTCATCATTCCGAATCGCCTTGTCCCACAGCCAATCTTCGAACAGCGCGCTCCAGGTAATACGAGGGATCATCGTCAGACGAAATCCGTCTCGCAGCTCTCTTGACCATCGCTATCCTCGACTTTGGAAAGATACTTTGTAGGGCTGTCTACTCGGTGCTACTGGTCGTTCTCGTTCTCCGTCCACACTTTGGGATGCTGTTGAGGATCAAGCACCCATTTTTTGCGACCCGCCATGAACAAAACCCATTTCCGTAGACGGGGTTCCATACCTCCTATGCCAGGACGTGATAAGACCAACGGATGATCGCCGTCCATTCGCAGTTCATGCTCCAGCAGGATATCGCCCGCGCACTCGTCGAGCGGATGAGTACTGCGTACATCTAGCAGGGACGTGATAACGTTACGCCCGAACTGTCGGCGAAACTGGTCTCCCTCGATCCGGACTGAGCCTCCGGCTCACAGTTTCGTCACCCGACCTGATAGCTGAAAAATCGCGCGGGCTTATCCGGATCACCGTAAGTACTGGAATAGCCTTCACCGGCAGTTGCAGCCCGCTCGGCTTTCTCCGACAAAATCCGAGTGCTCCTGCGGGTTACTGGCGATGTGCATGATGTCACTGGACAAAACTCTCTTCACTTTGCGCATGAACAGATTCTCGGTCGACGATCTTGATAATGGGCGGATTGGAACGCAAGGAGTATGGCGACGCGCCCGTCGACGACGACCCACCTCGCTCCAGGCCGGCAACCGTTCCGCAAAACGGATCCACCGATTCTGCCCATACATCAGATCGCTCCCGCATTGGCAAAGTGCACGCGATTGAGCTCGTGCGCGGCAAGCTTTGTCAGGAGGATATACAGCTTAGCTGACCACAACGTGACCAAAGCAGCTGTCCGCGCTCCAATGCGCCGGCCAAGCACTCTGCGGAAGACTTATTGGCCGTCAAGCTCTCTAGGACCGGGGCGCTTCGGCTCAGACGGGACAACTTGCAGACGCGCGGTCATGCACCATGCGATTTCCTGAGCAAGTCGCCCACCGATTGCGAGATGCTGCACATTCTGATCAGACGTAGAATGTCGATCAGAACAACATTTTTCTCACGTCCGGATGGAGCCAAACCGACATTGCTGGGCGAGTGACCATGACTGGGTTTGCTAGTCCAGAAGAGTCGGTGCCCAATGTGAGCCTTGCAGGAAGACGCCGTCATGCAAAATCACCAAAATCATCGCTCACCCTACCAGAGCTGTCAGCGACAGATTGCGTTCGGTCATCAGAGCATCAGGTGCGACTAGGAGACTGAGACACAGACCTCAGAGGTCTTGTCACTATCCAGGATGTGAATGCAATCTATCCAAAGAATTGATTTCACACTTCATGTGCTGCCGGGTAGGGAAAGCGCCGTGCATCACGCAACGTCGTAGGTTTGCTGTCGGCAAAGCTGCGATGAGTACGTGATCATGGACACCGCGATCGGATTGTAGGCACGGTTTTGCCCGGTGCGGCCAAGTTCATGTCACCCCCCGTCTTTGGATTGTCCGGCCGTTGAGCAGTTCTTTCCAAAGCGTCTCGGTGATTTTATAAAAGTCAAAAATAGGAAGGCGCGGCAGGACGGCCTCGTTATGGCGTTCTCCAGCTGAGCGTAGCCGCGCTTGGCCATCACTGTCGCTCCGGTGATCGGAGCACGAAGGAGGCTCACCTTTTTGGCCGAATGAGGAAGTTCGTTGCTCAAGCACGGAACGCCTGCCGGCGTGTGAGGCTTTGCAAATTGAGGGCCGCGATGCAAATCGCATATCATCGCTGCTCCCCCATCAAACCTGCGGCCGTGCGGCTGCGCTCGCCATCGGAAGCATCGATCGTGATGAGGAGATTTAAATCCAGACCATGGAACGGCATTGTCACTAATCCGCCATGTGAATGCATCGAACCAAACCATCGATTTCACCAATCAATGTGTTCTCGGCAATCATCTCGACTTCACGATGTCGGCGACAACTGCCGCGATTGTTCCGGCGCTGAGCGGGTGCTGCCCGCCTATCGATGCATTGTATTGATTGCCGCCTACGCCCCGATGGAAAGAGCACATTCGACGTCACCAAGATTCACGCGCGCCACGTGAGACAGTGAACAACGCCAGTCGAGCTCACAATGGAATCCCGATCCAATATGCGATTCGCCAGTACCGCAGCTCTTCGTCTATTCCGGATTCCAATGCTTACGCGGAGGCCGGACTGTTCAATTCCGCTCGGGGGTGGCGTGACGTGGTGGGTGTCTTGGCGTGACTTGATATGAGGTCCTGGAATGCGAACGCTACTCGTTGATCATGAGAGGGACCCTGCGCGCGTTGTACAAGATGCGCTCTCCGATTGCGGTTTTGCCGTTGACGTAGCGTGCACCCTGGACGAGGCCGCCGCCGCTTTTTCTTGCGCCAGCTATGACATTCTCTTGCTCGAGTTGGTTCTACCGGATGGAGACGGCTTGGATTGGCTGAAGCAGTTGAGACGTGACGGACATTCGATGCCTGCCGTGATGATGAGTAACTTCAATGAGCTCGGTAGGCGGATAGCGCTATTTAATGGCGGTGCGGACGACTTCCTGCCCAAGCCCGTATCTACTGATGAACTCATCGCACGAATGCGCGCTACTCTGCGCCGGTCAACGCAAATGACGGCCCCCATTGTTACCTTTGGCAATCTACGATTCGATTCGATCGGTCGGCAAGCGACGGTCAATGGTCGACCACTGAAAATTGCCCGCCGCGAGGTGTGCATTCTCGAACATCTGCTCAGCCGCGCCGGCCGCACCGTGGCTCGTGCGTCATTGGAAGATAGCCTCTATGCATTTGACGACGAGGTCTCAACCAATGCGCTTGAGGTCGGAATCTATCGTTTGCGCGGTCATTTGAGTCGGTCCGGTGCGACGCTACGGATCAAAACCGCGCGCGGGATCGGCTACGTCCTTGAATTGAAAGGCGCGGCATCGACCGCGTAGTTAATTGAACTTGAAAGAAAAGACCATCTTGAGCATCATTCTTGACAAGCATGCTGGCGTCACTCGAGGATCGATCGCCGCCAACGGCCTTTCGTCCACATTTCTTCCTTGTCTTTGGCAGCTTTTGTGCGTGGTCATCCTGCTATTCCCGGCTGCGGCCGTAGCTCAGATCAAGCGGGATGATGGAAGTGGGCCGCAGCGTACGGCTGCCGACGGCATTAGCGCAACCCTGACCCTTTCCTCTTCGCTAGGTAAGACGATTCACCTGCCAGCGCCAGCCGCGAGCATCTTTGTCGCAGATCCTACGGTCGCGGACTATCAGGCACCTTCGAACAGGACCATCTTTGTTTTCGGCAAAAAATCCGGTCGGACCACCTTGTTCGCACTGAACGAGGCCGGGGAGGCTCTCGCTGAGCTGCGTGTTGTCGTCACCCAGCCGATCGAGGATCTGCGCGCCACGCTGAAAGCCCAGGTCGGCGACTATCCCATCCAGGTAAGCTACACCCCGCGTGGGGCCATCCTTAGCGGTACGGCGCCCAATGCGGAGATCGTCGATATAGCGATGAAAGTGACCGAGCAGTTTCTTGGGTCTGGTGCGCTCGTCGTCAACAAGATTCAGGTGGCGGGGTCATTGCAGGTGAATCTGAGCGTGCGGGTGGCGGAGGTCTCGCGGAGCGCCATGAAGGAGCTCGGCGTCAACCTCTCCGCTTCCGGGCAAGCTGGCCCTTTCACTCTCGGCTTGGTCAGTGGCAGTGGTGGTGGATACGGCGCGGCGCAGGGCGGCGGTACGGCGAAGATGGGGGTCAACACTGGCCATGTGAACGTCAGCGCTATGCTCGATGCACTGGCTCACGAGCGCCTCGCTTCCGTACTTGCTGAACCGAACCTCACCGCAATGTCAGGCGAATCCGCCAGCTTCCTCGCCGGCGGCGAATTTCCCATTCCGGTGTTGCAGGACAATCGGCAGGTCTCTGTCGAGTTCCGTCACTTCGGCGTCAGCCTGGAGTTTGTGCCGACCGTTCTCAGTAACAATCAGATCAACATCCGCGTGAAGCCTGAAGTCAGCGAACTATCGTCACAAGGTGCTGTCAACATCAACGGCATCTCCGTGCCGGCTCTCTCCACCCGGCGTGCAAACACGGTTGTCGAGCTCGCCAGCGGCCAGAGCTTTGCAATTGGTGGGCTTATCCGGCGCAACTTCAGCACTGAGATCACGACTTTCCCTTGGCTCGGCGACGTTCCGATTCTTGGTGCGCTATTTCGCTCATCGTCATTTCAACAGGATGAGACGGAACTCGTGATCATCGTCACGCCTTACGTCGTGCGGCCAAGATCGAACTCGAAGCAGATGAGTGCGCCCACCGACCGCATCGCTCCGCCCTCAGACCTCGCGCGCAGTCTGACGAACACATTGGCAACGCGCTCGCCTGTTCGCGGTGCTCCCCCGATAAGCGTACCAGGCGCGACAAGGGGCACCGGCCACACCATCGAATGAGGATCGACCAATGAGATTACGATTCGTGCGCCCCTTCATCGGTCTGACGGCCAGTCTAGGTGGCTGCGCAAGCACCGCGCCGACTTACCTCGAGCCGACCGCGCAAGCGATCCTGGTTGAACAAGAGAAGAACGTCTTACTGTTACAGACCCTTGGAGGGCCCGAACGGCAGCGTCTGCGTTACTTCATAGCGAGTACCAGTCGCGGTCGGTACGACACGCTCCATCTTGATATCGTCGGCTCACGTCAGCTCGGGGCGCAGATAGCAGCTGAGGCCCGCGCAGTGGGCGTCGACGCTCACAACATCCGCCTGTACGGTCCATTCATCGATAGGCGTGATGGCTCTGCCGCCCGAATCGAGGCGATTACGTACGAGGCGCGCCCTCCCGTTTGTCCGTCGATTGCGATCGTCGGCCCTTCAGTGAACGACAATTCTTTCGATCCGACGCTTGGCTGCTCGATCCGCAACAACTTGGCCGGCATGGTCAACGATCCGCGCGACTTGATTGACAATCAGGCCGTTGTGCCGAGTGATGGCAATCGTGCGGCCATTCCCGTTGCCACATACAAAACCTTCGCGACCGGCAATAACAGCAACTTGGGTATGGCTAACAACAAGCTGCCGTCAGATCCCACGTCTGCCGGCACCCAGACCGTGCAGCCCTCTCGATAGCGAGAACATCAGTCATTCGATGCGACCTCATTCACAACACGAACTAGACTTGGCCGGCGGCAAAGAGTGCTTTTGCGACAGCCTCGAAGTACTGGACAGGAATGGAATTGCCAAGGCTAGTGTTGCGGATTAGCTCACGGACCAGGACGTGATCTTCGACGATACTGAGACGAAGGCGCCTCGCTTCATCAAAGAGCCGTGAAGCCGCCTCCCCGTCGCCGCGGCAAACCAGGACCGGGACGCCCGTTTCGCCACGGATGTAGCGTACCCCGACCAGCAGCTCGCGCCCAGTCAAGATCAATGTCGCGCGACTCACGCCGAGAGGAGACTCGCTCGCCTGCTCCCGCCGAAGGCGTCGGTGTTCGCGTTTGACCTCCGGATTGCCTTGCTGCTCCTTGTCCTCGCGCTTCATATCGCTCTTAGTCATGCGCATGCCGCGCAAGAACAACCAACGCTGGATGAGGAGATCGACCAATCCGCCGATAAGAAATGCACCACTTGCAATCCCGATCAACAGTTTCACTTGAATGAACACGAACTCGAAGCAGCCCGTGCCGCAAACCGGCAGATAGACCAGTGTCTTCCACGCGCCGACAACGACCAGGACAAAGATCGCGCCGAGGCAGAAGACCTTGAACAAGGTCTTGCCAAGCTCGATGAGGGAACGCAAAGAGGCGATGCGCTTCAGTCCGTTGATGGGATCAATGTTCTCGAATTTCGGCGTCATCGGCTCGGAGGAGAACACTAATCCACCATTGGCTAGGACCGTCGTCAGAATTGCGCAGGTGACCATACTCCCAAGAAGCGGGCCAACAATTCCCAGTGCAAGTTCGGGCAAGACGCCGAGCGCAAGATCGACCGCAATATTGAACGGCTTATCAAGCAGCTTGTCAGTCAGCATGAGCGCTTCACGACATTTGTCGTAGATGGAACTCGCTTCTAACCAGACATAACCGAGACCGGCGCACGCGCTGAGGCCCCTGACTAGATCCGTGCTATGCGGAACCATGCCTTTCTTGCGCGAGTCGCTTAGCTTCTTTTCAGTGGGGGCGAGCGTTTTCTCTTCGCTCGTGTCGCTCACTTCAGTTTCCTCTCAAGCCTCTCCAGCTCTCGGCTCGACTGCATGATTTCCGCTTGCATGTATTCGATGAGGTAGAGCGTATAAGTCACCATGACGATCGCAAAACCTATATTCTTGATCGTCAACGATAGGTCCCGCGGGTTGAATTGCGGCGCAAAGCGCCCGAGCAGAAGCGCTGATATGTCGGCCAGCAAGAGGAAAGCTACCACAGGTCCAGAGACCAGGACGGCGGTACGTATGATGCTGTCGAGCACGCCCCACAACTCCAGCGTCCCTTGCATGCTCAGCGTGGGTCCAAGCTGATAAGCCGGCCAAACCAGATAGCTGCCGTAAAGCCCGCTGATCATGGTTTGCAGGCCCCCCGATACGACGAAGATCGTGGTCGCGGTGGTCCCGATAAGAAGTCCCGTCGCCGAAGCCTGACTGCGTGTCGCGGGATCGGCGGGAGTGACCACGCTGCTGATGCCCCGTTGCGCGTCGATGAACTCGCCGACGGCCTGAAGACTCCAGAGGGGAATACTGAGGAGGGCGCCGATCAGTAGGCCGACACACGTCTCCTTAAGACCGAGTAGCGCGATCTTGAGCAGACGAGTGTCCGGATCTAGCTCCTTCAGGCCATCGGCGATGTGCGCCAAGTATGGTAGTTCGAGCGCGACGGCAAGGCAACCGCGGATCAGGCCGCCGATCTGCGGACGCGTAAATACCGGAAGCACCAGCATGATGCCCACGGGGCGGGCCGCACCAAGGCCGGCAGCAACGACGAGTTCGATAGTCGCCTGGATCAGACTTTGCGTGTCGGCGGTTGACAGATCATACATGACGGCTGCTGCTAGTAGCCCGTCGTGAGCGCGGGAAAATCAGTAAAGATCTGCTTGGCTTGTTCGATGAGCGGGGCGCTCAGCACCGGAGCAAACAAACCTATAATCCCAACAATGACCAAAAGCTTCACAGTCAGTGGCAATGTCTGATCCTGGATCTGCGTTGCCGCCTGGATGATGCCGATGATGGTTTCGGCGACCGCCGCTGCAATGAGCGGAGGCAGAACCCAGGTCATGAAAAGCACCAGTGATCGGCTCATAAAAGGGAGAATAGTGGCCTCATCCATGCTCACCCTCCAGGTGTTGTATAGCTCAGCACCAGCCCGTGCATAAGCCGCGACCAGCCGTCAATCGCCACGAACAGAAACAGCTTGAAAGGAACTGAGATCACTGTCGGAGACACCATTGACATGCCCATGGCCATCAGAATGGTCGTTACGATCAGATCGATAGTGATAAACGGAAGGTATAGTAAAAACCCGATTTCGAAGGCACGCTTGAGTTCTGAGATTAGAAAAGATGGGACGAGAATGACAAAATCATCGACTGTCGCTCTGCCGCGCATCTCTTCCGGCCAGACACGCTCGGTCGAGGACAGGAAGAAGCCTCGCTGTTCTTCATTGGTGAAGTTCTTGAGATAGCCTCGCAGCGGCTCCTGCCCCACTTTCGCAGCGGCTACCCAATCCTCGAGCGTTTGATAGCGGAGCTGCAGATCGGCGACTCTATTGTAGCTCTGCTCAAAGACCGGGGCGCTCGTGAAGGCGGTGAGCATCAATGCTGCGCCGTATAGAACGATGTTCGGTGGAATTGATTGGGTCCCAAGCGCATTGCGAACGAGGAAGAGAACGACAGATACCTTTACGAACGCCGTGGTCGTGACGACAGCGAAGACCAACAAGCCGAGCGCGGCCGTGACCGCAAGAAGCGGCAGTATCGCTGGTTCAATGTTAGTCATTGCCCGCTAACCCGCCACGCAGTCTAACGCCGAGCTCGTCTCCAATACGTACTATGTCGCCACTCCCGATACGTACGCCGTTTGCTAGGATATCGACCGGGCCGTCGACCGGCCGGCCAAGTTCGAAGACATATCCTTCGCTGATGCTTCTCAGGGCTCCCAGCGTGATGGGCCAGCGGCCGCATTCAAAGACAAGCGAAATCTCAATATCGTCGAGATCGGCTTCGGAAGGCGGCTGCTGTAAACCGGGCAGTGTCGTCATATGCGCATACTCCAGAGGGCGCGGCCGCAAGCGAAACGGTCCGTGCAGGATCAGGCGGTTGCCAGTGACATCTGCCGCGGCCCATAACGGGCCGGCAGTGAGGATGATCTGACCGCGGGCGAATGGCATTACATCCGGCAACAAAGCGTCGCCCTTACGTGTTTTGCGAAGAAGCGCGGCTGACGCCCGGAGGGAGCCGATCTCTCCTGCAACTGTAACGGGTAGCTGTGCGGGGACCTCACACAAATGTCGCGGCAATTGGCCGAGCAGCTCGCCTAAGGCGCGGAACGCCGGCGGTATCGGTCCGTCAAGAGGCGAGAAAAGAAATAGGCGACCTTTGCCCCTGACCGGACCGTAGATGATGTCGAGTTCGATATGAGGCCCGTTCTTCTCGGCCTTTCCAACATGAAGGAGTCGCAGTTGCTGCTCTGTCTCAGTCTCCAGGTGCGCGAGCAACGGTTCAAGTGCAAGTTCGAGAACCAGCGAACGACTTGGCTCGGAAAGTAAAGCTAGGCCACTCTGTACTGTCGAGATCAAGACCTCCGCAAGCGCATGCGGTATCGACAACACGAGCGCATCATCGCCGAGGCGCCAAACGCAATCGAGCATCGACAGAGCCGGAGGTTCCTCCTGCCACACAAGTCGTTCCAGTCGCACCGATAGCGGCTTGTCGCAAAGGTTACTCCGCAAAGAGGCGGAGGGCCGCACGTTTCTGTTGAGCCATGAGACGAGACTCTGGGTTAGACGCTGGCTCGGCTCGTACTTCGCGTATGCGTTCGCGCGAGTTGCAGGAGGCGACTGTACAGGGCAGCGCATTTGGTTCCCAACTGGACTAGCGGTCATCAAATTGAACCGCCCGCCACCAGCGTGGGCAAACCCCTCCCATGGCGAAGCAAGACTTCATCATCAGCCTCTAGCTCGGCTGTTACTTCCGAATGGGTATCGGCCGCACGCCGGACGTCGGTCTCGATTTGTCGCCATTTATGAGTCGCTGCGGAACGCTTCGCCCAGTGCGCACGCCTCTCGGATGCCGCTGTCTCGGCCTGCTTTTGAGTGATACGCGCCTCCTCAAGTGTGCGGCGTTTCGAGGTGATCTCAATCGCTAGCCTCTCAAGGGTGAGCTGGCAATGATCGAGTTCAACGACGGACAAGGTACCGACCGACATCAACTGCTGGTAAACCTCCGCCTGGGCCTCTGTATGATGCTTTTCAGCAATTCCAAGTTCCTGCCATGCGTGCTCCGCGGCCGAGGTCGCGATATGACGCTTGGCTTCCATATTGGACAACTCACTACGAGCACTACGCTCGCGCATATCCTTCACTTGCCGCAAGCTCGAAACGTGTATGCAACTCATGCGGTCAGACGGCACATCCATGTGACGGTTTCCTCAAAAGTGGACGCATCGTTTTCACCCTGGCGTAAAAACTCGCGCAGATCATCGATCGAAGCGACAGCTCGGTCCGTCAGCGGATCGCTGCCTTGCTTGTATTCGCCAACCTTGATTAAAAATTCGGCCTCTGCATGACGGGAGATAAGATCACGGAAGAGGGATGCTGCCTTGCGATGCGGTGCAGATACGACGGCATCCATGACGCGGCTGCGGCTCGACAGTACGTCGATGGCGGGGAAATGCGCCCGCGCCGCGAGAGAGCGTGAAAGAACGATATGGCCATCGAGAATGCCACGCGTTTCCTCCGCGATTGGATCGCCCGTGCCGTCACCTTCCACAAGCACGGTATAGAAGGCGGTGATTGAGCCACGCTCACTCATACCAGCGCGCTCCAGCAAACCTGGCAACATTGCAAAGACAGAGGGAGGAAAGCCCCGGCGAGTCGGTGGCTCACCGGCAGCAAGCCCGATCTCCCGCATAGCGCGGCTAAATCGCGTCAATGAATCCATCATCAGAACGACGCGCAGGCCTTGATCGCGAAAATATTCGGCGAGCGCGGTTGCCGTATAAGCACATTGCGCCCGCTCCGTCGCTGAGCGATCGGAGGTCTCAACGACGACGACCGTGCGGCGGAGGGCAGTCTCCCCAAGATGCCGCTCGATGAATTCACGCACTTCGCGTCCACGCTCGCCTATCAGCGCAACCACGGTCACGTCAGCGACCGCGCCCTTTACGATCTGCGACAGTAACGTCGACTTGCCGCCACCAGGCTCTCCATAAATGCCGATGCGTTGGCCCTCGCCGCATGTCAGAAGACCATCCAAGACGCGAACACCGAGTGGCAGAGGGCGAGCGATGATGCACCTCGTCATTGGATTTGGCGCTTTGCCGCGCAGCGGGCGCGTCTCCATGGCTTTGACTGCGCCCTTGCCATCGAGTGGACGGCCGAAGCTGTCGATCACCCGGCCAAGCAAATTGGGGCCGACCGGCACTTCGTGCATTCGGCCAGTGGCAACGACTTCTGCGCGGCCGGACATGCCTTGCAGGTCACCGATCGGCGTCAGCAATACGCCGTCCTGCAACAGACCGATCACCTCGGCCTCAAGCGACCATCCGGTGCGCGGATCCTTGAGCACACAAACTTCTCCAATACAAGCATCCGGCAAAACTGCATGGATCAACGTGCCGATCGCACGCGTGATCCGCCCGCGTACGGCACGCGTGTCCACATGGCTTGCCGTAGTTCGCAGACGCGCCAGCGCCGCGTGCAGAGTCCCATCTCCATCAGGACAGTTATGGTCTGGTCTCGGCGCCGTCACTATTCGTCTGCCTCATGATCTAACCCAAGCCCCAAACGCAATGCGCGGAGCTGCGCGTCAAGTCCGAGATGGATATTGCCAAATTCGCTCCACAGCACGCATTCGTTCGCTGACAGCGCCGGGTCCGGAATAATTCGGACTTCCGGCCGGTCCTCCCGTCCGTCGCAGGCAGCAAATTCGCGCGTAAGCGCATCAGCATCCATGGGGGACGCATGAAGGGACAGTTTCGGCCCGCCATATCTGTGCGAAATCGTGTGACGAACCGTCCTCACCAACATCTCGCCGGGATCGAAATCGCCCAGTAGATCAGTTACGATGTCCATCACGAGCGCTGACAGTTCCTGCTCCAAAACGGCCTTTCGTCGTGCCACTTCCGAGGCAGCCTGCGCGACTAGCTGTGCCATTTCCTCGGCGCCGGCCCTCACCCCCTCAGCATGGCCGCGCGCACGCTCCTTCTGATAAGCTCTGCGCGCCCAGCCGCGAACGCGCTTCAGATTGCGCTCGGCCACGGCACGCGCCTCGAAGGCGCTGTGCCAAATCTCGAGATCCCTCGCCGCTATGAGTGGCCCAAGGGGGCGGATGTGCGGAGCGACGGGCGGCGCAGTTTCGTCGTCTGTCATCCCGCTGGGGCCTCCCTCGCCAAATGGGCCAACACCGGCGAAAACAATTGGCCCGCGGCATCGCGGTGTTCAGTCGCCGGATTGTCGGCGGCCGTTCCGACAGCTAGGCGTAGAAGCACGCGGCGGCAATCAAGCGTTGACGCTTCATCGAGCCAAGCGCCGAGGCAGGCATGTCCATCGTCTTCAATCCCTAGCGCGAGTTGTTGAGGATCAGCAATTAATCTGGTCGAAACCGCATGCGCTGCATGTCGGATCCCGAAAGCCAGCACCTCGGTGCCGACGTGCTCGACCAGAACGGCGACATCATGCTTTGAAACCAGCCTTGTCAGCGAACGGGCATGCCAAATGCCGCCGGCGAGGAGGGCAGCCCTGCTCGGATCATGCCCGAGGAGAAGGTCTGGCCCGAAGTCACCTCCGTTCAAGCCCATTTCATCTTCAAGCAGCAACGCTTGCAGTCTTATCTGCAGCCTAGGACTCTTCTGCAGTCGCACCAACGTCGCGGACGAGAGGTTCGCGTCAAGTCGCGCGGCAAGGCGGGTCGGATGAATCGTGGCAGCAAGCTTACGAATACCTACAGAGGCTAGTTTCAGCGGATCATGCCGCTCGGCAGACGGATTCGGTCTCGTCATGTCGGATACCACACTACGCCGCATTAGGCTTAATCGCTTTGCGAATCATCTCCATAGCAGAGACAGCCGAGCGCCCACCAACAGCGCTAACTTTCTGAGATGATTGCCTGCGCTGACGCCCACGAGCGCTCAGCAAGACGCAGGACAGCACGCCGAATACAGACCCGCCGAGACCCATGCCAACCGCAACCAATGGCGTCGAAATGACTCCAGATGCTTGGGCGAGACCAGCCGCAGCCGCCGGTCGCGGCTCTAGTGCGGGCCGCTCGACTGAGACGAAAACAACAGCCACCTTGTCATAGGATAAGCCCTCGATGCTGTTAGCGACGAGCATTTTAATCTGCGGCAGCAAGATTGAGAGATTTGCCCTCGAGTCATGTCGGATGAAAACCGACGCCGAAGATGGCGTGGTGTCACGTCGCAACAGGTCGTTCTTTGGCAGAACAACGTGGACGCGCGCCGAGAGGACACCATCGATATCACTGATCGTGCGAGATAATTCCTCGCTCAGCGCATAGACGTAACGGGCGCGCTCCTCGATTGGCGAAGCAATCAGACCCGCCGCGCTGAACACTTCGCCTAGACTCTTGAAAGCGTGGCGCGGCAACCCTTCGCCATTCAGCAGGTCGATTGCGGAAGCAATCTGAGTCTGCTCGACCTGGATCGTGATAGTCCCGTCCTTAGCAGCAACGCGGAGGGCATCGACCCCGTTCTTGAGGAGGACCGCAAGCATCTCATTGGCCTCACGCTCCTGAACTTTCGTGTAGAGATCGGCTTTGCAACCAACCAGGGCAAGCAGGAGCGGCAGCAGAGCCACAAGTTGAAGCCGCTTGCGGAATGGGCGCGCCTGATCGCTTTCGCGATCGATTAAACCAATCATTCGCCCCACTCAGCCCGCCGATATCAGCTTATTCAGAGATGAACCGAGGCTACCGATGCCATTTGAAATGAGTGTTGCCTGGATGACGCTGTCAGAAACATCCTTCAGATTCGCCAACATCGCCTCGAAGTCACCTGCGCCACTGGGGGCGCCCGGCACACCTGCTTCCGCTTTGCCCGGTTGCAGCAAAAGGGGCTCCGACGTCGACCCGGTCTCCGCACCTTTTGGAACTGCATTGACCGGATACATCGCAGAAAGATTCTGGAGGATGCGATCGCCCAGCGGGCTCGCCTGTGTTGTTGCACGCGATACCTCGGATGTCGGCGGAACCGCCGCCGCTCCCGTTACTGGAGGCGCAAGGTCTTGAACCGAAGCCGCTTGCAAGAGACTCTGCTGAAACTGGACCTGCTCGTCGACCGCTGTTGCCGAACAGGCCTTGGACAGGCCTTCTAGATTGTGAGAGATCGGCGCAGCGCCTAACATCATCATGGAAAGACTCGCTCTCATCGAGATGTGATACGACCAGCCGTTCAAGCCGATTAGCGGCTCAATGTCCTAGACAGGCCAGCTGACGACAAGCTGACGAGTTCGCCCGCACATCGCCATCTAAAGATCACGTTTCGCGTTCACGTACCGAACGTACTCCTGTTAGTTTAAGTCAAAGAGAACCATGAATGCTCATCCGATCCATAATCCCGCACGTTTTGAACGGAGTTCTGTGTGTCGCCGTTTTCGTTTCCGGCGGAACACAGATCGCGCGCGGCGCTCCCCTGTCGCTGCCCTCGACCCCTTATCGATATACGGTTCTGGATCAGGAGCTTTCTGCCGCGCTGCAGGAATTCGGCAACAACCTCAATATTAAAGTCACCATCAGCGCCGAGGTGAAGGGTCGGATTCGCGGGCACATGCCGGACCTGCCACCGCGCGAGTTCCTTGATCATCTGACTCAAGTCTACAATCTTCAATGGTATTACGATGGGCTCGTGCTTTACGTCTCTACCGCAAAGGAAGCGCAAACTCGTCTGCTTCTGCTAACTTCAATCAGCTGCGACGCGCTCAAGGCAACCCTCGATGCGCTCGCCATTTCCGACGAACGCTACATCATGAGATCGGCTCCGGGAAATGGCCTAGTCCTTGCGTCCGGTCCACCACGCTTCATCGCACTCGTGGATCAGACGCTCAATGGTCTCGTGGCGGAGGCGCAGGCGCGACCTCGCTCCATCGAGATGCCGTCTCGGGAATCTGTGCTGATGTTATATCGCGGCGCCTCCGCGACGATCGTTCGGGATGGGCGAACTGAAGCCCCGTACTCTTCAGACCTGCCGCGTCAGGAGGGTACCTTGCCTGCGCAAGGGCCGGGCCCAAGATGATACCGCTCAATCAGCCGTTACGCGGGGTGTGCAAGGAGGCTGGACCGATCGTCTGATCAGACGCCGCACAAGCAGGGCGAGACGAACGTGTCGTAAATCGGCTCCAGAACACGAGAATTGTCGCTGCGCGACCTTGTCCACCAGTACCGGGATATCCGGTGGTAGTGTGCGGGAGGTTCTGCAAAAGCTAGCGGCTGAAGCGGTCATAGTAAATCCGGTGCTTGCGAAGATCACCGCCCCTAGCGGAGCAAGGCCACCAAGACCGTGACGAAGATTAGGACGGATGGCTCTACCGTCAAACAGCTTATTGCGTCGGAAAGGGATCCTGAAACCGCTAATCCGGGGTGCGGTGCAGGAAGCTCTCGAAGCCACGATGGCGGAGGCGCTGGGCGAGGCGCGGCTGGGCTATCGCTCCGGCTACTATACCCGCTCGCTGATCACCCCGGGTGAAGGTGCCGCAGGACCGTCAGGGGCGGTTCTCGACCAAGCTGTTCAACGCTATCAGCGCTCGGAGAAGGCACTGGTAGCGGCGCTGGCGTTCGGACAGCAGTCTTGAATGGCCCCGGTTTTGCGACTGCACCGCATTTTGCGGCTTGGACGGGTTAACACCGAGGGCACAGTCGAGCGGCGGGAAAGAAAGGCTCGGGGCAGTATCAAAGCCTGAAAATCGGCAACTACGGACGCACTTGATCGTTGGTGCGACCTCAATCATCAAGCTTGGCAAGCGAGGCTCGAAAGCCCCGCTCTGGATTCGGACCATGCTGCAAAGACGGGCCGTCAAGCTCATAGCGGTGGAGTTCGCCAATAGCTTGCGCGCACCATATGGGCCTTGCTGGTCAGAGGCGGCATCTATCATGCGTCGCGTGCAATGCTGAAGCCTAATCTTAAGAAGTCTCCGGCGGAAGAAGAAAGCTGCCGAGGAGGCAAGGTGCAAATCTGGATGAACCCCGAATGACGACATTCCCGGTCGCAATCAGACCGCCTGGCTTACTGCGCTTCGAGCGCGAGAAATTGATTGGCCGATTGCTTCCGCGGATATCATCGTGGCCAGCGGCCGGGCGCCGCGTTTACAGGTCGAATATATGACCGCACCGTCATCCCTTGTTCGACCAGAGAACGATCTTGCAGCCCGGGCCGTTCCACACATGAGTCAGAGCCCCTTTTGGATGCCGATCGGGGGTCCAGTCCAATGCCGAACGCCACCCGTGTCAGCCACGACGGGCTCGTGTGGATCAGTGGGAACTATTACAGCATACCCGACCATACGCGGCGCAGTGTCGAGGTGCAGCAATTGCCCGATGTAATCCCATTCTCGATCAAGCGCAATCGTTGCCGTCCATCCCGTTCTAGAGAAGGCCGCCGGCGAACTCGCGTCGCGCCCGAGCATCGACAGGCGGTCAACCGGTCTAGGTCGCGACCAGGCGTATCCGAAGCCCTCGTCGATCGGGCCGGCGATCACATGCCAAGGCGGTCGCTGGGTGTTACCGAGGTGTCGCAAGCGCCTCCCCCAATCGGAAGGCCGGCCATAACCATCCACGCGCAGCCGGCAGCGATCGACAGCGTCAAGAAAGGCCTAGTCGCACTCAACATGCCAGGTGCGCTCAGAATGCTGGACACCACGCTGCGGCGGATTGAAAGAGGGTGAAGTCACCTGGATTGAGGCGCTCGAAACGCTTATCGAGGAGCTGCCCGTGCGCGACAGTCGCGGTGTCAGCACCGCGCTGAGAATGTCTCGCCTGACCACGGTCAAAAAGGCTCGCTGGCTTCGACTTCGCATTCCAGCTCCATCGCAATCGCATTCTGGCGCTTGCCCAATTGAAATTCATCTGCTTGCGACACCGGCAAGAGCGATCTCACGCCGGCACTCGCGGTCGAGGCCGTGAAGGCGGGAAAGAGCGTCGCGTTCGCCACGATCGCGGACATCGTGACGACCACCGTGCGCGAGCACCTGCGGTTCCTCGCCCGCGCCTCCCTCCTTGTCGTCGACGAAATCGGTTACCTCCCGGTCGCGCCTGGCGGCGGCAATCTGTTCTTCCAGTTGGAAGACGCCCGCTATGACAAGGGCGCGATGATCCTCAATTCAAACTGGCCACAGCAGTGCTTGATGGACTGCTTCCCCACGCAATTGTTATCACATCGAGGGATCGAGCTATCGGCTCCGCCAGCACGCCGCTCTCGTCGCGGAAAACGTCCGCTCGCCAACCCGCCGCAGCCCAAGCGCCGCGGCCGCCCGCCTGGAAGGACCAATGACTTAGCGGCTGATCCCCGAAGCACAATCGCCGTCACCCAGGGAAATCTGGACATTCTCACGGAAAGTTCGCTGCCCGTTGACAGAGGTCCATGATCGCCACCAGGTACAACAGCCATCTGCAGTCGAAACGTAAGTGATTTCGGCGAGCCAGATCCGGTTCGCTGCTGCGGCCCTAAAGTTGCGATCGATGAGGTTTGGCGCGATCGGCAGGCCATGACGGCTGTCGGCAACGCGGTGCGGCCGGGCCATCATGGCGCCGATGCCTTGCCGATGCATTAGGCATTCGATCCGGCCAGGGCTGGCGCCAGGTCCTTGTGCCCGCAGCGCGGCATAGACCCGTGGGTTGCCGTCCCCGAGCGCCGCTGTCCTGATGAGATATCAGTCGAGAGCGCAGCATTGGTCGTCGTGCGTGCTCTGTCCGGACGCTCGCGCCAGGCGTGATAGCCGGCCGGCGAGACCTCGAGCAAGAGACAACAGAACCAATACGTCCGCTACTATTAGGTATGCCCGGGTCGCTTGTGTAGGGCGGCAGCGCCAGCGCAGCGGGCGGGTGCTTGCATTGCGCGATATCGTGCACCGATCGTTGCGGACAACGTGATTTGGTCCGCGCAATCGGAATACGCTGCGCTGACGCGATTGCTTGTATTGCGGTTGTGGCTCACGAAGCGTCCCACGTTCTCAAGTTAACGCATTTAGTCTTGAGCGCATATAGGTCGCAGGTCCAGGCAGACGTTGACGAGCAATCAATGCGAGGCGCTTTCGCATCGACACGCAAGACCGATCCGCTGCGTTGATCTTCCGAGCTTTTTTGCTTCAACGCGTCGCGCAAAGCTCCTGGTCAGGAGTCCGGCCGATCGCGCACTCAATGCGTTCGCGCATAGCTGGATCGATATCTTTGGCGCCGAGCAACTTTGGCGCCGGCCGCTCTTGCATTTGAAGAGCTGGTCTATCCCAGCTAGCGCAACTGCAGAGCCCCAGAGTGGCGAAGAGAGCCGAGCACGAAAGCAGACAAAATGAACCCAAGCGCCACCGCGCTGCCTTACGAGGTGAATTCATGCGGTCCTTCTTAAATTGACTGCTGCGCCTGTGAATCGGGCGCAAGGAGCGTGTTGCTGAGTTCCTCGGACGGGGCGTCGTCGTCCTTTGCAGCTGCGAGTGTAATGGATCCAACAGGCTGGATTGTGAAGTCCGAGGCAAGGTCCTGATAGGATAGAACAGCAAGATCGATCCCATTACGGGTGAGAAAGCCGCGGACAAAGCGTCGAATATCCATCGAAGCAAGGATAACCGGCTTGATCTGCGCCCGAACTACGTTCGAATGGATGTGACGCATTTTTGAGAGCAGCGCCTCGCTTTGCCCGTCGCTCAAAACCAAGTAGGGTCCTTTGGCAGTCTCTCGAACCGCGCTGCGCACGATATCCTCGGTTTGACGTTCGATGACAAAGACCGGCACGACGCGGTGTGCGTTGGCATACCGATGGCAGATTTGCCGTCTCAGACCGGAGCGAACATGTTCCGTGAGCAAGACGACGTTTTGTTCACGTCCGCTCCATTCGGCCAATGCCTCCAGAACCAGTCGTGTGTTCCGGATCGGAATACCCTCCTCCAGGAGGCGCCGCAAGACGTCGGCTACTTTAGGGATCGGCGTCGTACGCAACACCTCCTTGACCAGATCGGAATATTCCGTCTCCATGCGGCCCAGCAACTGGCGCGTCTCCTGGATACCCACCAAGCACTGTGCATAGCGGGTCAACGCCGAATGGACGCGCAAGGCCAGGATTTCAATGGGACGGTGGTGCCCGATGCCGGCTGCTTTGAGAGCCGGTGCATTGCTCTGTTCAATCCAGATTTGATCCGTCTCCCGGTCATGCCGAAACGGGATGCCACTCAATTCAATGTTGGCCGGATCGTCGTGGAGTGCGAGCTGGGTTGGATCAATTAACTCCTGCTCGACGGGCACGCCCTCGACATCCACCCTGTACTGCAGGTCTGGCAAGCGCTCGTCGACCTCGATGGGGATGCGCGGAATTGTGATGCCGAGATCAGACGAGATCAGTCCCGAAACGCGTGCAATGTGCTGTTGCAATTCTTCTTTGTCGATCGCCCCTGTCAGACTTGACGCAAGGAACAACGCGATGGGAAGCGCCTCCGCAGGCACGATTTCCTTGTTAGACTCTGTGGGAGCCGGGCGAGAGACATCAGCGCTTTTCTTGCCGCTTTGGGTCCCACCGTCGGCAAAGCTCGCTGCCGCAAAGACTGCAGCCAAGACGAGAAAGACAGGGAGCGGAAAACCCGGAATAGCCCCCATTACAACGAGGACGCAGGCAGACAGCCGCAATGCGTGCGAGTTTGCTGTGAGCTGGTTAACGATGTCGGTCCCAAGATTGAGCCTTACGACCCCATTTACACGAGTGATGATTGTCGCAGCTGTAATCGAGAGCAGCAGCGAGGGAATTTGTGAGATTAACGCATCACCTATGGTCAGCAGGGTATATTGATGCAGCGCCGCCTGGAAAGACATGCCCTTGGAGAGCAGGCCGATGGTGATCCCGCCCAGCATGTTGACGCAGATAACCACCAATCCTGCGATGGCGTCGCCCTTTACGAATTTCATGGCGCCATCCATAGCCCCGTAAAGCTGGCTTTCTTTCTCCAATGTAGCGCGCCGGCTGCGGGCTTCGTTCTGATCGATATGGCCATTGCGCAATTCCGCATCGATTCCCATCTGCTTGCCTGGCAGAGCATCGAGCGTGAACCGCGCCGCCACCTCCGCCACGCGTTCAGCCCCCTTGGCCACGACGATGAACTGCACCATGGTCACGACTAAAAATATGACAATACCAACGACGATATTCCCCGATATGACGAAATCACCGAACGTGCGAATGATGCTGCCCGCATCCCCCTCAGCCAAGATCAGCCGCGTCGTTGATACGGTGAGCGCCAGACGGAATACCGTGGAAATCAGAATGACGCCTGGCAAGGACGAGAAATCAAGTGGAGTGCTAATATAGAGAGCGACCATCAGCAGCAATATGGCGAAGCCCAGATTGAAGCCGACGAGCGTATCGATCGCCACTATCGGGATCGGCATGATCATCATGCCGACCGTCAGAAGCAGCATCAACGCGACCATCAAATCGGAGCTGGCCGACGCGCGCGCAATGATCTTACGCAGGACGCTGGTCATGGGGACCTTCCGATCGTTGATTGATCAGGCCAGTGCCGTCACGCAACGAGACATAGCGTTGGAAAGCGGCGAGCGCCTCGTCTATGAGGCCGGCCCGCCGCAGAGCGTGGCTACGCAACAGCATCAAAGAGATACGCGCCGAGGGTTCGTCATCAAGTGTGTTCAGCCTATCTATGACCTGCAACGCCTCACCTCCGAGACCTTCCAAGATGAGGGCATAGGCGAGAATCCGTAATAGATCGACGTCTCGCGAGTCCTTGCCGACGATGAGTCGTAAGAGAGCCACGCATTCTGCGCTCTGCCCACATGCAAGGTGAAGATACGAAAGTGTACAGAGCAAATCGCGCTCCTGCCCGGAACTCAGCGAGTCGTTATCGGATTTGGAAACGTTGGTCGTCCGTTGCGCTCCATCGGAGTTGAACATTGTTAGGCTTCGATCAAGCTATTCCGATTCCGGCGGAGCAGCGCTAGCCAGTGCAGTCCCTGCCGTAGGACGACGATACCGCCCCCAGCTATCGGATCCGCAGGCGCGGCCGCCAGCTTATGGACGAGACCTTCCAGAACAATGCTATACCGCTCCGCCCGCAGCATGTCCGGATGACGAAGGCTTGGCGTGACGAAGGAGAGTAGATCGTGCGCGATATCGCGCCCGTAGAGCGATGCCATCCCAGCGCGTTGCTCGAGCTCATAAATGCGAGTGCGCATCTCGTTGAGACTGACACGCCCGACTGCATCAATATCTTTGGCCTCCGATGCGGCTTCGATCGCTAGATCCAGCGGCATATAGCGCGTGTTCAGCTCGCCCCAGATCGACGCCAGCTCCTTCTCGCCGTTTGCACGAGCACCGTCCGTCTCACCTTTATTGGGTTGGATGGTCGGCCCTATCACTGGTTGATGATGGTGCTCGCTGAGTCTCTGCGAAGCAGTGCCAGGCCCGACATCGTAGCGGGACACCTTTGACATGACGATCTCCTTATCCTTCCTTCGGGCCCGGAAACCCTAATACGGAACGGCAACAACGCGGCCATTGCGGCTTAGCAGCACACGCCCATCCTCGATTCGAGTGACCGCCCATCCGTCGGCCAAGAGAGCGCCGACGAAATACTTCTGCCCACCGACAAAGAGATAGGGCTGGGGTCCGCGCGAAACAGCTTCGATCGCGATTGAGGATGGCTGCTTTTCCTCCTTGACGATCACTCCGTTCACCAGTGTCACCGCACCGTATGTACGACCATCGAACCATTGCTGGAGCTCCTGCCATTTCGCAACGGTTGCAGGCGTGACTTTTCCCTCAGCGCTAACAAAACCCGGCCCCGAACCAACCCTGATATCGAGCAGGCCCGCCTTATCAATTTCCTGTTTCAGCACTTCGGCCGCAGCCTGAGCTCGCCGATCGTCAGGCCGATTCATACCCAGCTTGGGTACAAGCTCTGCGGCAGGCGGAGCAATGCCGGTCGGTGCACTTCCGCTGGCTTTGAAGAAAATCGTCGAGAGACTGCCTACGCCAAGAAAGCTGAGGAGCACGAGGGCGAGAGCTGAGATCCAAACGCGCGAGAGGCTGATCGACCGAGCCTCAATCGCATTCTGCATCGACCAGCGAATAGACATGGCGCCCGCACGAATGACGGCAGGAAGAAAAAGAACAACACGTTCACCTGCGGCAATATCCCCGTCGCCCTCTGGGGTGCTTACGGCTGCAAGCGCCTCAAGCTCGATTGAATTGCCAACTAGGGTGACACGTAGGTGATGCGGCTCAAGCCCTTGTTCGACGAAAACCATATCCGCGTCGAGGCCGCTACCGATAAGGCTCGTTCCGACAGCAGCCTTCCCGCTTAGCCCGGCATACGGTCCCGACAGTACCTCGAAATGTAAGGAGGCGGCCTCATTCACGGACAATTCTCCGAACTATGAGGAGCACGGCAGGGGGATTGGTCGCACGACTCATTCCTAGGCCGCACCACTATGACGGGAAAGGCGGAGCGACGATTCGCCCCGCCTTTCACCGTTTATCCGTTGACGCGCTCGCTGGCCGCCTTCCTCTCACTCGAGAGCTCGGTCGTCAGTGCACGCAACTTTAGGTCCTGCACCATGGCCTGCTGGTTAACCGCCTTCAAGTCGTCGATCAGTTTCTCGAAAGTACCCGTCCCACCAACGTTATCGGTCGACGAGTTACCGACGCCGGGACCCGCGGACTTGGTATCAGTCTTGTTATCAGTCTTGCTAGCATTCTTGTTATCATGGGAGTCGTGGACACCACCAGTAGAAGGGCTAGTAGAGCTTGTTTTGGTCATATCGCTTCACCTTCCATTTTTTTGCTGCCATCAATGGCAACACTCCACTGACGTCGAAGAACCGGCGTCAGGTATCCTCTTCTGTTTCAGCTATAGCTTCGCGAAGATTTGACATGTTTCGCTCCATCGCCTGCATCGCGACGTTGGCAAGAACCGAACCGAACGCCGATTCGAACTTCTGACGATCAGCTACCGACTGCGAGCTGCCAGTGTCAGAATTGGTATGGATCACGCCTTCGATTGCCCCGGCCATCTGGTGCCTCTCACTTCAGTTCCGCCAAAACGGTGGTATCACCACCGAGCGATTCACATTGCTCACGCTACTGGGACTAGCTGTCGAGAAGCTGACGAGAATGAGAACAACCTCACTATCGTCAAGTGAACCCAGCTGAGAGCGCGCATTCGCAGGTACATGCCGCGACTGCCACCGCGCGAATTTCTCGGCCCCACTTTCAATCTCTACATAATGCCGACGAGCGCCAGATCGCGGCGCCGGCCCAACGCACCTCATCACATTGCTCGATCAGCAATGGTGTGATGGCAAGTCAGAGGCAAAACCGCGCGCAGTTGGAAATGCTACCGCGGGAATCGGTGGTGATGTTGTTTCGTGGCCCCACAGCGATCGTCACTCGGGACTGACGACCGCAGGCACCTGCTTTGCGAAAGCGTCAGAGCAGCGTCGTGCCTGCACATGCTCTGAGCCGGAGATGAGTTTCATGAGCACGATGACGCCTCTCCGGGATGTTAAGACGACCGACATTGGCTCGTCCTGCTCCGTCTAAAAGTCGTCAGCTTCTCGAAAGCTCGCCCCCTTAACGTGAAAGCCTCGATCTTACGATGTCGATGCCAAGTATTTACCGCAATGGAATGGAAATGAACCTAATGCAGCTCAACAGCGTTTCGCTGCCCGCCAGTGCAGATCCAGCTCTGTTCGGGCTTGTTCCGGGGGCTTCGTCGGCCTTGGGATCATCCGCGCAGACCCCCGGCCAGATTCGGGAAGGCGAACCTTCGATGTTCGAGGCGATGGTGTCCATCTGCTCGCGGGAAGAGAAATCCGACGTTCCCTCCACGCCACCGGATCTGCTGCAATCAGAACGACAGATCCCGCAGGATTCGCTGGACCAGTTGTCAGCGCACTCGAAGGCGGCGATCGAGGCGGTGATGAAGGATCCGGTTTTTTCTTCCTCGGTCGATTCCTCCTCGGTCGATTCCTCTTCGGTCGACACCCCTGGTGCAGACGCATCGTCGACGGCTGCTCCATCGCCTGACGTACCGAGCACTCCGGTGCCAAGCTCTAGGATCACGTGGAACGGCGGCACGCTCACCAATGCCGAGTTGCAGATCGTGGCAGTGCTGAACCGGCATAAGGACCAATGCCCACTCAGCTGGGACTCGCTGGCAGCCAAGGCCAGCGATCCGTCGACGCCCCCGGATCTGAAGGAGGCGATCGAAGGATTGCGACGCGATCCAGAGCTCTTCTATGCGATTGGCTCCCAAGGGGACGGCCGCTGCGGCGGCAAGATCAAGGCCAAGGATCTGTCAGAGTTTTCCGCCAGCCATTCGCAGGTTGCTACATTCCAGGAGCAGCAAGCGCAAAGCTACGAGCAGAACTATATTCCATCCGACGGCACCTCGAATGGACAAGCATCGGTCATGACGTTGAATGATGCATTGCGCGAGCTTTACAAGTATTCTGACTACCTGCCCAAGAATTTGAGCCTGGACGATTTCAAGCGGATCGTCGACGGCAAAGCCGACACTGGTAAGTGTCCGCCTCAGCTGATCGCGGCGGCTCAACACTTCCTCGAGCACCCGGACGCCTGGGAGCAGTTGTGCGGTGGTGCGACTGATAAAATCCACAAGGAAGACTTCTTGCAAGTCGCCTCCTCGTCGATGAATTCCACGCAAAGCGAGCTGAACACGCTCGACACGATCAACAAGAATCAGAACGCCTTCTTCGGGGACGGTGACCTGACACGACACAAGTTGGCGAGTATGGTCGAGGACAAGACTCTCGACCCGAAGATACGAGAAGCGGCATCGCAACTGCTCTCGGACCCGATCTTGTTCCGTTTGCTAAACAATTCGATTACGGGCTACAAGACCCATCAGGAGTTCTTCGATTTAGGCGGCGGGCATACGGTCGACTCCGGTAATATCAGCAACAACGACTTCAGGCACTTCTATAGCAACATGTCACCTGCGAACCATACCGTTCAGCAGATCAAGACCCATGTCCCCAAGACCGCCGCTGAACAAAATGCAGTCACAGACATGTTGATGGGGGTATCCGACCAACCCGATGTCGCGTCTCCGAAGAAGAATGGCGGGGTCCTCATGCATGCGGTCGATGACGTAGCCAAGGTGGGCTCGAAGGTGCTCGACTGGGAGGCCACGGCAGTAGGCCTGCTCGGCGTCATTCCGGGACTGGGCGAGTTGGCCGATGGCATATCGATGGTGCTCGAGCTCGAGTCGCAAGCATTGAGCCTTCTGCATACGGGCATTAGCGGAGGTGATATGAAACAGGCTCTGAAAGAGGTTGGCCTTAATCTTGCGGGGCAGGCCATTAGCTTTGTTGCTGGGCCCGAGGTCAAATTCGCGCTGCGCGAGGGCCTCGCAAAGGAGATGCTCGAACAGACCGTGCAGTTCGGCCTCGATACGGCGATCTCGAAAGTGCAGTCCTATGCCGAGGACCATTTGGACGACCTGAAGGCACGCCTTACCGAGCCCATGCAGGCCGCAGGCGTTCCGAGTTAGGTCGCTACGCCGCCGTCGTCTCAGAAGGTGGCCTGAAAGGCCAGTTGCGGGTAAGGTGCGATTCGTATCTACCTTTTCAGGGACGGACGCTTGCAACTTCTGCGCCGCTCGACAGTACGGCCTCGAGAAAGTCGGTATGTGCCACGTCATCAGGGCGAAGCCGCCGCTCGGCAAGCGGCGGAAGAACGCGCGCTGCACTCGAGGCGCACCCCACGCGCGATGAAAGTCGCCTGTAAAAGCCGCCGAGCGCGGTGTCTGTACGGCCCACGGTTACGGCAGCAAGGCGCAGAATTGCCGCCGCCCTACCGCCGGATCCGCGCGTTCGGGACGAGAGCATTCTGCCGCCGGAGACCTTGTCGTTCGGCGCCAGTCCCAGCCAGGAGGTAAAATGCTTTGCACTTCGCCACGAGGAGAGGTCGTCGCCCCATTCAGCGATCAGCTTCAGCGAGAGGTAAGGACCGAGGCCGTCGAGCGTGGTGATGTCCTTTCCGAGCAACGGAACAGCGCCACGCGGACGTTCGTAAGCTAGAGCGTTCGCCTGATCGGTTCGATTCCGACGCGCCTTCAACACGGCTTCGATCCGGGGCGTCGCAGACAGATGCTTTCTCGTGGTAGGCGTCCTAAAGCGCAAGTGCCTGCTCGAGCGCAAACAGACGCTCGGCGCGATAGCTTCCGGTGAGCGCGTTCACGATCGTCTCCGCGCTAGCGTGGCAACTGTAATGGCGCAAGCACGCCAGCGCCTCAGGATCGCGCGGATGAGGCGCAGCCGGTGGCGCCGGTGATGTCGGCGAGATCTGGTGGAGTTGAAGATTATCTCCGTCAAGGCCTTGTGCATATGCTTGATGTGGGAGGCCGCGTACCCAATCAGACGCTCGCGCTGGCGCACGTAGGCTCGCAGCTCCGCAATCTGTCCTTTGGGCCGAAAGCTGGCTCGCGACAGCCCAAACGAATGGAGCCGCTGCAGCCACTGCGCATCGGTGATATCGGGCTGCCTCGAGCATCGGCACCACTTCTGACTCAAAACACATCGGCCAACCGGTCCGGCCGGCGACGGCCGCGCCACCCTTCTTCTGCGATGGTAGGCGGGGTTGTTCTGGGTCCGATACGCGGTTGACGGACTAAACGACGCCTTGGCGGCGGCCACTGGCGGGCTGACGGTACTTCGTGTAGAGCCTTCTGTCGTTGCCGCCCGTGATGCAAGAAGTTTCTGACCCGTTCGGCGTGTGGACGATGCGCTCTTCTGTCAGGCCTTCCTTTACGGCGTCCTCAGAAGCCGCTGGCCGGTACGGTGATCCGCGGATCAAGTCCAATTCTCATCTCCGAGCACCTCGGCTCTTCAGCTCTAACTGGTTTTCCTGATCCAGATCTGTTCGATCGTTCCGCCCATTAGGGTCGTCCCCTTCTCACACCCTTCACCAACGTCAGGCTATTTCGTGCTGCATTCGTCATGATGCCGTCACTGCCTGCGCTGGGTTCCGATAATCCACCTTCCGGGTGGCCATGGCCCAAATCGTCCCAGCCATCTTGGCCGCGAAGGCGATCGCCACGAGCAGTGCGCGGCTTCCGCGAGAGCGCTTCGGCGAGCACAAGAGCTGCGTTTGCGCTCAGGTAATCTACCACTTCGCCGGCGGCCAGACCGTCGTCCGCCACTGATCCAGCAGAGCTGGCTCGAGACCGGAAGACGAGCCGCGGGCGTGGTAGTCGATGGCTCAGCTCCGGCTGCCTGTCTTCTCGACTCGGCTTCGGAAGGCGGAGCTTCCATGAGTTCGAGCACGGCGCGCCCCTTCCTACGCCAACCGCCGTTCAGGCGCTCGTCGAACGGCAGTGCCACGTAGTAGGCGACGTCATCCGGAGTCACTCTCGCGATCGCGTTGCGCGCCACGCGCCCACCATCCAGTCGACACTGCGTGCAGTTCGCTGCCTCGGACTGGGAGTGCCACCAGGTCGAGCAAGCCATCCAGCGCACGAGACGCTCGGGCGGCGGTGGAAGTCGCTTTCCTCGCGGCGAGCTCGACGCCTCGGCGGGTCCGAGTGCCCCGCATCATGTTCCCCTTGCGACGTGCCGCTTGCACCAGTCCAGCACCTCCTCGCCTCGTGCTGGGTGGATAACGTGGAAGCCTGCATCGCGCAACGCCTCGACGATACGCGGTCGAGCTGCCCAAAGGGGTCGGATTTTCCCTTTATGCGCTGGCGTCAGCTTACGGACAGCTAAGCTGTCTATCAATCGGGTAAGGTCTAACGACCTGAAGCAATGCAAGACGTATGATCCAGGTGCAGTCGTCATGTACGGTCGAGTTAACAATTGGCCCGATATTCCGGCCGAAGAAAGATATCATCGGGCAGCAAACGCTGAGGAAGCGGGTGCCGAAAGCCAGGGCTTCGCGGATGCGTTCGCTAGAACGCGATTGCAGGAGTCCGCTGGCAGCTCACCTTCGCAACCGAGTTATTCCCTCGTTCGAAAACCTCCTGTGGTCGAGATCGACAGAGCTACCTTCAGGACAGAAGTGAGGACCTTTCATGGCGACGCAATCAACCGCATCGCCAACAATCCACACGAGTACTCGGAATTTGTATCCGCAAGAGCTAAGCGCACAGCAGAGGTCGCTAAGGAATACGGTATCAGAAGAGATTCAGAAGACGCCCGATATTACAGCTACCAATTAGGAAATGTGAGCGTCGGCCTCCAAAGAACGGAGGCCGGATTCAACATGACTGAGTTCGAAAGCGATAAGTGGCGAGAACAGTTCCCTGGACGAAGTGAAGTCACCTCAATTGTTGATTTTCAGGTTGCTCATCCGCTTGTCGCGAACGCCGGCGATATTCTGCTCGAACATCAGCTTCGGCAAGACGGCGAACGACCATTGGTGAACTGGCGTCCTGCTAATGCAGAAGCGAAGGCCCGCGCAGAGACAATGGGCTTCGTTGAAGTGGACGAGGACGACATGGTACTTGACCCCACTCAGTCCGCCCAGTGGACAAAAAACAGCCTCGGTGAATGGCAGCGCGCAACTAAATCTCAGCTTTATCTCTCCAAGGTCGATAGTGATACGGAGGTTGCAGCAGATTCCGAAGAGGATGGTGACTTTATGTAATGCCCAGATCCGCTGGCATTCATGTTTGGGCAGGCGGTGGAGCAAGGAGCGCAGGCAAACGGACAGCTGCGGCAAAGGTCAAGCCTCAGCCGAGCGAAACCGACAATTCGACTGGATCCGCGAGGTGCTTTGTAACAAGGCACCAATGTTCACCATCGGGCCGGTCCGAAGTGATAGAGATGTCGAGCGAATTGAGCCACAGCAACCATGCGCTCTGATCCCGGCGCTAAGCTCTGCGCCGCTGCCGCCGACCTTAAGGACGGACGTGTTGACCGGTGCGATGTGGCCCGTCCTGAACCGGCTTAATGCCAGATGCGATCTCGACAAGCTTGTGTGCGGCGGCTTCGGAGCCAAGCTAGCTTGATCGGCGGAAATCTCATCAGGCTCGGACTGACTCGCTGCCGCCAAGCATCGTGGAATCGTCGCCGCTAAGAAGGCAGTTTGAGCGCCTCCGACCGGACACCTGCTTGCCAGAGGATGATCAGGATTGATGTCAGCAAATCCCTCAGCCAGGCGATCACGCGGCGGAGGTTGTGGCCGACGGCGGTGAGGATGACGTTGCTGGCGTCGCTCTGACGACCCTTGGGATGGCAGCGGCCGAGGTGACAGTCGCTCTCATGTGGCCAATGATGGGCTCGATGGCTGAACGGCGCCGGAGCTCGCGCTCGATGACGCCGAAGACGCCCCGTTTCTGCCCGGAGATGAAGACGCTGCGCGGTCTATCGGTGTTGCGGCCGCGATAGCCCTTGTCGACATAAGCGCGCTCGACCGCGCAGCTGGTTAGCGTTTCCGTCACCTCGATGATGGTGCCGAGCGAGTGTCCGTCATAGCGATTACCGGGCAGTGCGCGAGCGTGCACCACGAACTGGCCGCCCGGCGCGCGGCCGTTGGTGGTGACGATCGAGGCCTTGACGCCGAACTCGTAAGGCGCTGCCGCCTTGCCTTTGCGGATGTACTCGACCTCGGGCGCATGGAAGGAATAGAGCTTCCTGCGCTGCCGCTGCTGTTGCGATCCGCGCATCAACGTCAGTAGGCGTCGTTCTTTCTTCCTGCTCATTTTCTGAACCATCCGTTTGAGACGCCGCCGCGCCGGACATCGGGCCAGGAGCGTTGTTAACGCCGGTGCTCCGCGCGGGCTTTCCATGTGGACACCAACGGGATCTCTCAGGTTTCCTGGTGACCATCCCGCAGCTGGCCGGGTTGCGCAACGACCGGCCTCCCTCCTCGTCGAACCGCCCTGGATGATCTGCCGATCCAAACAGCAGCGCGCTTGCCTCCTCGCTGCGCCAGGATTTGACGCGGCGCTGAAGCGTTCGCAGCAACTTATCCGGATAGCAGATATTCCGCCTGCAGCCTTATCAGGAGCTCGGCGCCGTTTCGCCACGGCTCGGCCTTGAACCACTCCTGCAGCTGTGGGGTCGCCTGAACGAGCGGATCAGGGGGACGACGACCTCGCTTCGCTTTGAGGATCGGACGGTCCGTCCGTCGAGATGCGCCCTCTTCCAAGCCGTTCGCAAGCTGGCGAGGAAGAAGTCGATGGGCGGGGCCGCAGTAATGGAATCGCCCGACGACTTCACGTCGGCAAGGTCGGCCAGACGTTGCTGCGCAGACCGAATGTTACGCAGCAACGCGACCGGGTCCAAGCTGAAGCAGATTTCCTGCAGTCGGGCCAGAACCGCATCGGAGGTATGTGGGTTAGCTGTCAGCCGCTTATGCGGCGGCGTCGGTGCCACTATTAGATTTACGGACGCGTGCGCCATCGCGCTATCAGCTTGAACGACGGCTGTAAGGGCGGCAGGATCGACGGCGAGAACCGGATGCGGCCAGGATCGGCGGCGTCCGCTTCGCGATCGCGTACACGCGGCTGGCGGACGGCGACCGGACCGATGCCGGTCATCACCTCGCGCTCCGGCAGGTGACCGTGGCGGACGACTGGTGGCCGTCCCGGGTCTTCAAATCGGCATCCTGGCCGAGAAAGTCTGCAACCTCGGCCTCGACCGCCTGGGAAAGCAGGGCACGCGCCCCATTGCGCAAGACTTCTGTGAGTTGATCGTCGAAGTTGCCTGGTTGAATCAGATGGATGACGTTATCGTGGACACAGCATATCGCTCCTTCGGTGGAGAAGTGGAGGCGTCAAGCACCCCCACGATATGCCGCTTTTCCGATTCCCGCCGTCACCAACTTTGGGTGATAGCTCACGCAGCCGCCTCAAGTCCTTCAAACCGCCGATAACCGATGATGCGTCGGACCACGGCTCCGTTCTTCTGTTCGACAAACGCCTGGTCGTTCTTGCGGTAGGGTCGGCAACGCGTGAACTCGATGTTCATCTGCTCACATGCCGTGCAGCGAGAGCGGCAGCTGTCGGCGAACTTTTGTCGTCACGGTGCTCAGGAGCGTTTGCTCGCGCACCAGCAACGGCGCACACTCCGTCCAACAGGTCGCAATATCCGTGAGCACCAGCGTCTGTATAAAACCGGCGCGCGCCGAGGGCCCACTGTGAGCGACCAGATCGGCTTCGACTAACCCCGGCGCCGGATACTTCCAGCCGGCGGACGTCCGTACCGGGATTCCGTCGCTCTGCGCTCGCCACCGGGCGGCGCCGCTGGCGTCCACCTTCCTCTCGGATCTTGCCCAGCGCCCTATCGATCGTGGACGCGCTCCCCGCCAGTAGCTTCGCACGGATTTCAGGAGCCAGGCCCATGTGACCGTTGCGTTCCATCGACTCGATCAGGAGCGGCAGCAGCGCTTTCAGCCTCTTGCCGCAGATCCGGTCGGATGCCTCACAAAGCACTACCAGCGCATTTCGCTCAGCTTCCTCGTAATCCGGCGACGGGTGCGCCGAACCGAGGATTGCCTCATCTCGCCTCGGAGCAGGCGCATCGCATGCTTTCGATGCAAGCCCGTCACAAGCACAAACTGGTCCAGCATTCGCGCTTCTCCGCGCGGCTCGCCTCTCTGTAGCGCTGCCCCACAGCGCCCGTCAGCTCTCTCCGAATCGCCATGCTCAGTTGCCTCATTATCGCGCCCGCAGTCCCATCCCACTGGGGAGCAAATTACGTGAGGCAGGCACAGCACAGCATTCAGGAACATTTCAACCGACTTCTTGCCATCCTCGTATGGCTTCCGACCGGGACGATCGCCCATGATGCCCTACACGCTTGAGGCCGATCCGTGTGCCACATCCAGGCGCACCGCTCTCGAGCGCTTCCTAAGCGACGGTCGCATCAAGCTCGACTCCAACACCGTCGAGCGCGCAATCCGGCCACCAACCATCACAGGAAAAAAACGCGCTCTTCGCGGGCAGCCATGGTGGCCGGACCTGGGCCACCATCGCCACGCTGCTGCAGACCAACGAAGATGAACGACCTCGACCCGCACTCCTGGCTCACGCAAACTCTCGAAGGGATCGCGCGGCGCTGGCCGATCTCTCAGATCGATACTCTCATGCCCTGAACTTCCAAGCCTGAACGGCCAAAGCTTCGCGCTTACGCCGCTGCCAACACGTCTTTGGTATTCATCGGCGGCGGCGCGCCTCGCGCAATTAAGGCGCTCGAAAGCGGGGTAGATCACCAAGCTGAGAGGATTTGCCGCATCGTGAAACGGGTATGAAAACCCAAGCAGGCTCGACGCGACAGCGATGGGGGCTTGAAGTCTACGTAGCGTCAGGTTGTACAGTCTGAATCATACATACGGCCTTCTCTGAAGCTTCATGATCACTCGGAGAGGCTCGGTTGGTTGTAGCGAATGTGAGGACGGTGATCTGAAGAGGAAGCAGAGCTTGCAGTCCAAGTATTGAAACCCGGTCGCCTTCCAACAGCAGTGGGGCGGCCCAATGTCGGTCGCCGATGTGCCGCATGCGATGTCCCGGAAGGAGGGGCGGCAACACCGTGGCTTTTTGAGTCGTGCGAGTATTTGGGTTTCGTTTCTCCTGGATCGTTTTGAGGTTTGGCGAGCGGTCACCTGTTGCCCAGGAGCCGGGGCGCTTTTCTGCAGCAGCCAAGACCGGGCAGGTGTGAGTAATGCACGAGCTCGGAGCGACGCGCGATAACAGTCCCTTTTTGTTCAATTTGGCGATCTTGACGTCCGGCTTTTTGAAGCCGGAGTCTCTGTGGTCAATGCGCCGGAGTGTGGCTCCGGGGCAGCTATGAAGAATCTTCTCATCTTAGGAGAGTCGTGTGGAACCGATCTATAACGATCCGAACTCTTGGATGCGCTGGTACGCCGAGCAGCAGGCGTTGCAGCGTGCGGGGCAAGAGGCCGACGTCGACCCTGCGGATCAAGCTGGCTTCGAGCAGCAATTGGGCGAGCTGCAACTCCGCTCTCCTGAGGAGAGTTCCGGGGTTAGTTCCCCCGACAGTTCAGCCGCACGGTCGCATGAAAACATCCAGCGTACGGACGTTGGTGGTTCGATGCGAATGCGGCCAAGGTCCAACCTGCGGGACAATTCGTTCAGCAGCACGCGTCACAGTGTCGATGTTCCGCACGCTCATCTTGGCTCGGCTGCAAATAATTACCGGTCTGACTTGCAGGACAGGCCATTCAGCAGCATGCGTTACGCAGCGCCCTCGGAGGAACAACCTACGGCGCGGACGAAGGACAACAAGCCGCGTGGACTGTTCTCTCGGGTCAAATCAGGGTTAAGCAAAGTCTTTGGAGGAAACCACCGTGAGAAGTTGTCCGGCGGCCCAGCCTCTGATGACGTCTACTCGGAGCTTCGCATCGACTTTGCAAAGCGCAGTCGCCCGTCCGAAGCAGACCTAGCGCTGATTGAAGAGTTCAAGACGGCATTGGGCAGCGCGAACCGTAAGACGAAGACGATCGAGAATTATGTGATGGCTCTTCGAATGTTCAGCGAATTCCTCCAACCCAAAGGCGTCACTCTGAACGACCTGCTTGGCAATGCTGATCTGCTGACAGCCTATAAAGATGAATTTAAGAAGGTGGCGAGCGCCAATAGCAGGAACTATGTGGGCGGAGCCTTGGATACACTCCAGAATTTCCAGGCTGGAAATCCCATATCCGCTCCAGCTGGGGTGGGTACGCGAGAGCAACCGATGCACCCCCAAGACGAGCGGATGATCCGCCAGTTCGTGGAAAACGTCAAAGACTACAGAGTAGATCCCGATGGTACCAGAGGCCGCGGGACTGGAAAGGTCCCGCTTGCAACGATCAAGGGCAATGTGCAGGCGCTCAACGCGTTTGCTCGTTGGCTCCGAGCGCAGAACAAGGAGCCCCTGGCTCCTCGGGCATTCAATGAGCCAATGTCGCTCGCCGACGACATCCACGAGTACTTCGAAGCTGGCGGCGATGATCGTGACCGCCTCAGCGCGGCATTGTCTCATCTCCGGAGGATCGGGGCTGACGGGCTCCAAGCTGTCGGTGCCGGGCCCCGCCTGATGGGGCGCGAAACATTGTCGGCTCATCCGAAGGACGTCTCCACGATCAGTGACTTTTTGACGGACGCTCTATCCAAGCTTGGATCCGACGCGACTCGCAAGGAGAAAATCTGCGCTTCGGCGAGGGCTTCCAGGCTACGCTCTTTTAGTGATTGGCTTCAAAGAGAGGGCAGGCCGAGCATCATGGACCGTATCGAGGGCAATGCTAAGCAGCAGTCGTCATTGAGCGCAGATTATGCGGCGTACAGCAAAGCCACAAAGCAGACACCCCCACTCGATCTCCTTCGACAATACCTGGGTCTCGAGCCCCAACAAGGACTTCGTGCTTATGACGATGACGCCAGCCTGATCGAGAGCCTGGCCAAGGAAGAGCTGAGAAACCTCGACCCAGCTTCCGAACAGAGAAGAAAAACAATTCGTAATACTGCTTCGGCCCAACGCAATTTCAGTAATTGGCTCCGCACAGAGGGTAGGGAAAGCATCGCGAGCCGAATCAACGGCAATAGTGAGCAGCGGCGCTCGCTGGACGCAGACCACCGGGCTTTCACGGAAGCCAAAGGGAAACTTGGCCTGAGTCTCAGGAAGCTCAGGCAGTATCTGCAACTCGTTGAGGCAAACAGAGGGCTGGGTGTGACCTTCCCTGAGCAGAGGGCTAGCTCGAACTCAACCTCAACCTGGGTGCGAGATTTGCCGACGCCGCCGTCCGAAAGTGAGTGGCCGCCGCTGCTAGATCCGTTTGGGCAGGCTGGCTTGCAGGAACCGGCCAGGTCGAGCTCGACCTGGTCCCCGCACGTGCCGTCCGACTTTGATCCAAGTGAGTGGCCGGCAGCGCAAGGCCCGGTTGGACCGGGTTGGCAGGACCTGGCCGGCTCGAGCTTAACCTGGTCTCCACGAGTGCCGTCCGACTTCGAGTGGCCAACTCCAGAGGGCGCGCCAGCTCGGTCCTCAGACATCTACCACGGTTTGGCTTCTTTCACTGATCTGCCGTCCACACCGCAGGAAATGCGTGACGACGCCCAGTCAAGGCCGGTGCTCAGCCCTGCCGGCAGACCGCCGTTCTTCATCGGTTCATCAGGCACGCCGCAAGAGCTCGAGGATATCGGATATCTCGTCGGCGAGGATTGGCAGCATGGCACACAGGCGGTGCCAGACTTCCTGCTCGATGTACTGGACAATAAAATGCTGCTGCCGAGTTCGCAAATGGCTCCCCAGCCGGTCTCTATCAACGGTGAGACCTACTCCATTGCGTTGGGGCCGCGAGGACGCCGCGACGCCCAACTGATCCATCACCCTGGCCCATCCTCAGTTCCTGATGCCCGGATCGGCGCTTCGAGGGCGAGTGCCTCTGCCGGCGACCGCAGCGGACGGGTGCTCGGAGCCGAGGAATGGCTGGGTGATGCGCATATCCAGCGGGACTACGAGCTGCTGTCGCAGGAGTTGCAGCAAAACAATCCAAACCTCGCCGCCCGGACCCGGTTCGTCGATCCTCTCATCGCCTTTCAGGTGGGCCATGGTACGGACGGCGACGCCCTGGACGCATTCCATCGCATTGTCAACGATCGGAATGGCAACGATACGGCCGACTTCCTGTTCTTGCCGGTGAGTGATGCGAGCGCTACGAACCTTCATGCCCGCGGATCCCATTGGTCGTTGCTGCTGGTAGATCGCCGCGATCGCGACAGGCCGGTCGCCTATCATTACGACTCCGCCAAGGCATACTACGACTCCGCCAAGGCATACAATGCCACACCTGCAGCAAAGCTCGCAGCGCGGGTGGGAGCCGATTTGCGAGATGCCCCCATGCGCCAGCAGGGGAACGGCTATGATTGCGGAGTGTTTGTGGTCGACGGTACCCGGGCGCTGGTCAGACGGCTCGCGGGAAGACGGCACGCAGATCTGAGCCTCCTCTACCTCGTCGTCGATCGGCAGGCACTGCGAAACCGGCTAAGTGGGTGAAGTCGGCTTCAACTGAATAGCGCGTGCAGCTGGTTGAACTGTATCCGTCCGAGATAAGCCGGGGACAGTACGCCTGAGGGGTTCGGTTCCCCTGTGCATCCTGATGAGCTCCATCAGGTTAGCCGAGTCGGTGAACGCCATGACGCCGTCGTTACCTATGCTGTAAACCGAGATGACGCCGCCCACCGGGTCCACTCCGTTGGCCACATCCCAGAGCCAGTCCTCGTCCTCGCCGAGGTCCTTTGCCACGCGACCAATGGTGAAGACGAAATTGACTCTGTTGACGTGCGCTGAGCGGAGGACGTCGACGTGAGCGACGTCTAATTCCACGGCAGCAACTGGTGTAGGCAGCTCTGTGGCATGTCCGCGATGCGCGCGAAGGCGTCGGCGAGCCACGCTTTCGCATCGATGTTGTTGAGACGCGCCGTATGATGAGCGTCATCCGGCGGGAAGTTCCGAACCGGACGTTTAATTGGACAGCCCGCGGCCGGGCTTCTGCGAGGTCGACATGGCCGCCCCTGGCGGCACGTCGGTGGCGGGATCGTTCATCCAGACCATGACGATGGCCGATTCGCGACGGGCTGGACGGAGTGCCTGCCGTTGGTGAGGCGGGATGGCTCGCTGGTTGTCGAGGCTATGAAACACGCACAGAGCCGGTTCCGCTGGCTTCTACGCGGTGTGGACTTCGACAACGACAGCAGGTTCATGAACGAGGTCTTCGCGCCGCGGTGCGCCAACCGAAGCTCGGGGTGACGCGCTCGCGTGCCTACAACAAGAACGGTCAGGCCTTCGTCGAGCAGAAGAATGGTGCGTTGTGCGTCGCTTGATGGGCTACGGCCGCTTCGTTGGCCTCGACACGGCGCACGTGATGGGCCGCCTCTATTCGGCGGCAACTCTACGTCAACTTCTTTCAGCCGTCGTTCAAGCTCAAGGAGAAGCGCCGAGAAGGGGCCACGCCTGCACCCTTTGGTTTTAAGAGTTGGTACGCGGCTTGCTCCGTTCGGAGCAACATTATGGCGCGAGAGACACACGTCCGCGTTGTAAGGAGCGGTTCATCTGCAGGGTTTGCGATAAGCGTGGCACCATCCTAAGGGAACGAAGTGACCCAACCATGCCCATGAGAAAGCGTGCCGACCAAAAACTGCAATATCTTCACGTCGTGTACGCGTCAATCCAGCTTTCTCTTCTGGTGCCGACTTCGAGACTCTTCCATGCGAGATCCGTACGAAGGCCGATTTCGTGGTCCTTCTCACTCTCGTCGACCCTATCGAGCACCGCCCGCACTGGCGAGGTTGTCTCGGCTTCGAACGTCGGGATAGTCCCGAGAAAGAATGATCAAATCGACCGGGCTTGCAGAATTCGATTGATTAAGGCCACCGCACAAACCTGTCCAGGGGCTGCGAGATACCAGATACCGGTATTTCGAAGTCCGTGAGGTATCAACGCCTGCTCGGCGAACGTCCGCTTTGGGCAATTGGGTTGAACGCTCGAGCTTGCGAGCAGCCGAAAGCGCGGATTCACATAGGCATAGAAGCCTGGGATGAAACGATTGGGCGAACAGCAAGCGCATCAAGCGACCTATCGTAGGCATGAAGGCAGATCTCTGTAAGAACGCGGACCACCAATCGCCGGGCCTGAAGCACTACCGGAGAAGCGCACCGCTTTGGGACCAGCAAAAAGTAGCTGATCATCGGCGCCAGGCAGATATCAGCTAGCCAACTCATTGCCGTCTCGATCAGAGACAAGACACGATCGGAGCTTCTCTTGCGCGCGGGTGCCGCTCTTTCACGTTTCAAACGCATTCACCGTGTGTTCGCCGTCGCGATCGGCGCCAAGAGCCCGACGAGGCACATGAGCCCGGCTAGGACCCCAAATGCGGCCGGCAGTCCCACGTACTTGGCCAGTAAGCCGATACCAGCTGGCCCAATGAGAATTCCGGCATAACCCACCGTCATGATCGCGGCAATCGCCGGACCAACGGGCATCGCCTCCTGCGTGCCGGCGCGCCGGAACAGAATCGGGGCGACATTCGATAGGCCAAGACCAATGAGCAGCAAGCCGATCATGGCGATGACGGCCGCCGGTGCCGCCAGCAGAGCTCCGAAACCTGCCAAGGCCAGTAGACTTCCGAACATAAGTGTCGCGCGGTCCCCCGCCCGTTCGACGACGGCGTCGCCAGCAAGGCGTCCCACCGTCATGGCTATGGAGAACAGTACATACGCTAAGCCGCCCTGCGTCTTTGGAGCAAGACCAGCGCCGACGACCAACAAGGCAGCCCAATCGAGCATCGCGCCTTCGATAAGGAAGGCGATCGCCGCAATCACGGCTAGAAGGAGCACGATGGAACGCGGCAGAACGAACGACGGTCCCTGGTCCGCCTGCGCCGTTGGTACCAATCGCGGCCACGCCAGCATGATCGCGATCACTATCAATCCCGAGCAGACCACAGCCGAAACAAATGCGTCAATCTGCAGCGAGAGAAAAGCGGTCATGGCTGCAGACCCCACAAGTCCCCCGATGCTGAATTGAGCGTGGAAGCTGGACATCAGCGGGCACTCCGCCGTGCGCTCCACCTCCATCGCATGAATGTTCGCGGCCACGCTAATCGAGCCTATCGAGGCGCCTAAGGCGAATAGCGCGACGCCGAGCGCCAACTTGCTAGCTGTCGTGAGGCACGGCAGGACGATCGCGAGACTAAGCCCACCCACAAGAATGATCAGCCTGACGCCGTAGCGGGCGCTCAAAACACTGGTCAGAAGCATCGCGATGATGGATCCAGCACCCAGGCAGAGCAGTAGTAGGCCAAGCACGCCGTCATCGGCCGCCAGCCGGTCTTTCGCAAATGGTACGAGCGGAGCCCAGGCCCCGAAGCCAACCCCGGGAACGAAGAATGCAAGACGCGTTGCTAACCGAGAGGATGGTTGACCAGCAGACGCCATGACAGGGACCCTATTGATAGACGACCTGCGGGCGCTGTACCAACGACGGACTCCCGAGCGACAGAGAGTGCGCAGGTTCGGCGGTCGAGAGGACATCGTTTGTTGGCGCAATCCGCCATGCCGGACGGTTCAGCGCGTGATATCGGATCGCGTCGGTCGTCACTGTTCTAGTTCGATCCGCGACAACATCTTTGATTGCAAATACGATGCCACCGCGAAAACGCACGTGACGACTCGATACGATCGGGCAACTGTGCCGGCTAGGCATGGAGCGTCGGGGGCTCTCAACAAGCTTGATACTTGCTGATTGATGAGCGCGGTCGCGCACTGAAGGAGCACGGCCGCGTATTGCGATTCCGTGACGCCCTTCAGCGCGCCAATGCGGCCTCGCCTTCCGTAGTCATATCCGCGACAAATCAATATGGCTCAGTCGCAAAGCTGACGACGAGATGAAATTGTCCGCCGATCGCAATCGGCCTTAATGCGAGGCGATTGGTTTGCAACCCTGTTACTCTGGGCTTGCGTAGCCTGAGCTTGTGGCAACCGACATCGCGATGTAGACGCCGACATAAACAGTTGATCATAGAAGGTACGCAGAGGCTTGTGTGCCTGCTAGACCCATCGTCTTTGTCAACGCCCCCCGTCACGGCTCGCCATTGACGACTTCTTCATCGAATTGGCTGTGCACATGGACCGGCATTGATTCTTGTCCGTGTGCGGGAGGGATGCGCTCGTTGCCCAACATTCCATCGAGAAAGCTGCCCCGCCGAGATCGCGACCCGCTCCTACGTAAACAGCGGACGAATCCGTTGCTCGGTCTGCCGCAACAAAGAAGCCCACAGCGTCGCGCATCTTCGACCGACGCTCCACCAATCATCAAATCCCGAATGATGGTGGCCCATAGATTCAGAACCACCCGAAAATTGCAACTGTAGTGCTAGATCCGGTGCGCCAAATGCATCGAACTCCGTCCGGATCGCGTGTCGGTGTTCCGTTACGCGCATGTTCTCTCCTTCAAGAAGGATCAGTGCAAGATCGGCGAATACGCGCTGCCCCAGACAGTCGCGCGTCATCTTCAGTCGGAATTGATTGCGCAAGCCCCCGGTCGATGCGGGCTACGCGCGCATTAGTTTCGACCACTTCGATCTACCCCGGCTAGAACTCTTGCCGCGGCGAAGCGCGAGGGGCAGCCGCGTCGGAACTTCCAGTGTTACACCGGCGAGACCGCCGAAACGGATAAGAAGAACACAGTTTGTCGATTTGGTTCTGAATTGCGCTACAGAGTTGGCAACGCGAGCAGTACGTTGTCGATCAGCCGGGTCGAACCGACGTAGGCTGCGGCACAGAGCGCCGCCGGAAGCCGCAGCGGACTCGTGGCGCGCTTGAGCGTATCACCATCGACAAGTTCAAGGTATTGCAGCCGATCAACGGTCTCAAGATGCCGCTCCGCGATCGCAATCAGCTTGTCCACCTCCCGCACTCCTGAGCGGAACTCATCCGCCGCGGCGAACAGCCCACGACTGATGGCAACGGCTCGCCGACGTTCTTCCCCGCTCAGATTCCGATTGCGACTGCTCATCGCGAGCCCGTCCGGTTCCCGAACGGTTGGCACGGTGACGATCTCGATCGGAAGATTTAGATCAGTTGCCATGCGACGCACGACCGCGCATTGCTGAAAATCCTTTTGCCCGAAAAACACGACGTCCGGACGCACCATGTTGAACAGCTTGCATACCACGGTTGCGACGCCGCGAAAATGCCCAGGCCTAAAAGCCCCGCATAGTGGCTTCGCCAATTCGCCCGGTTCGACGAAGGTCTCGAATTGAGCCGGATAGACTTCCCGTGCACCCGGCGCGAAGACAATCGCAACACCGGCATCGCGGCACAATTTTTCATCGCGCAGGAAATCGCGAGGATAGCTGCTGAGATCCTCGTTTGGTCCGAACTGCGTCGGATTGACGAAGATGCTAACGACGGTGACGTCGCATTGCGCTCGGCTCGCCTTGACCAGGGCCAGATGGCCCTCGTGCAAATAGCCCATTGTCGGCACGAGCCCGACGCGTTTGCCCGCGCTGCAAGCCTTCGCCAGTTCACGACGAAGCTCAGCGACCGTCGTAATCGTCTGCATCGTAGCACCTTACATCAGGTTGTCTTAGGAGGAGCCCAGTTTGCGATGATGTCACCCAGGCTTTCAGGAAGCCGATAGGACTCTTGCGGCGCCGGGAACGCTCCACTGCGGACATCGGTAGCCCAGCGCGACAGCGCCTCCTGCAACAGCTGAAAACCATCTGCATAGGCGCGAACGAATTTGGCCCGACGACTTTCGGTCAGCCCCAGCACGTCATGGAATACGAGCACTTGGCCCGAGCACCCGGGACCCGCGCCTATTCCAATAGTTGGTATCGACAGCGATTCGGTCGCTCGCTGGGCGAGCTCGGCCGGAATGCCTTCAAGCACCAACGCGAAGCATCCGGCCTCCTGCAGACGGTGAGCGTCATCAAGCAGCCGCAAAGCGTCATCGGCTTTCCGGCCCTGCACCTTGAATCCGCCCATGATATTGACGCTCTGCGGGGTGAGGCCGAGATGGCCCATGACGGGAATTTCGCAATCGACCAGGGCGCGCACAATTTCCACGCGCTTGGCCCCGCCCTCGAGTTTCACTGCATCTGCACCTCGCTGCAGGAATCCTCCGGCGTTGCGTATCGTCTCCTCCGGACTGAGGTGAAAGCTGAGAAACGGCATATCGGCCACGAGCAGGGCACGGGGCCTTGTGCGCGCAACAGCCTCGAGATGATGATTCATCATCGCCACGCTGACAGGCAACGTGTTGTCGAATCCGAGGCAGACGTTGCCAACACTGTCGCCGACAAGAATGATGTCGACGATGGGGTCAGCGATGCCTGCAGTAACCGCATCGTAGGCGGTGGTCATGACGACACGCCGCCGCTCCTGCTTCCACCGCTGCAGGATTGGAATCGTGATCCGCTCAACTGATACTTCCGAAGCGTGGCTCATTTTCGATCCGTTCCGTCAGATGGCCTCAGGTCGATTTCGGAGCTGGAAGCGATACAATTTAATCTCACCTGTCTCGCCTACGATTTTGAAGCCACCGCCCTCCCGAAGTCCCCGCGTCACCGAATATGCTAGGCGAACGGTAATCCGATTCTTGCGACCGAAGCAGTTGAGTATTGCGCGCATCCCGGGGGACCACCCTTTTTCTATGGCGGACGAGTGAAAACTCGTCAACCATGAAAGGGAAACATACGCCTCCAAAGTAGCAGGCGCGTGCATAAACACTCCAATGGTCGCGCGACCATCAAGCAAGAACTCCCAGATTCAAATTGTCATTTGGAAGCGCCTTGCGTCACGCTGGGCCTCAGGGCGCGCCGATGCGATCATTCTGGCAATTTGCCTGCGCGTTGTCTTAACCGCATCTCTTGCATGTCGGACTGGCTGGCTCTGCCCAGGGAGGCAATACTCTACCGGAGCGAGTTCTTTTCCGAGCCTCATCAAGTTGAACTGCAGCCAGAGGATTTGTTGCCGCTCACACCTGCTGCGCTGCATCAACGCTCCGGCATACTTCCCCATACAGAGCTGATAGAAATTGCGTACCATGCCCTGCTGCAATCCCTTCCCCGGGATACTTGGCACTTTCCAGCTCCCGAAACAGGCCTCGCGCTCACCCTCTGTTGTAGCGGCATATCGCGATCGATTCGTTCGATGAACCCCTGCCTGTCGGCCGAAAATTGCGTTGCGCGTAATTCCGCGGTGAAATCCTTCAAACGAGCTCGGAGTGACTGCCGCGCCTTCGTCAAATGCAAGCATGGGAGTGCTTTCCAGCGCAGCAGATCATGAAAGCTATGCAGACGCGCGTCTGCCGCCGCTAATTCGATGGCGTGTGGATAACCCGACCGTACAGACTTGTCAGGCGAGCCGCTTAGAGGCGTCGCTGACCTGAGGCGCCGGTGCGCTTGCCGTCCGCTTGCTGCTCAATTCGCAGTAGCCGTGGCAACCCAAGCGTCAGGCCATCGAAGAGTCGACAGTTTGACACGGCCAGCCAAGTCATGCGATGCAAAAAGGGCTAAGCGCGGTTAAGGCGCAGTAGTGCGGTCGCAATCTAAGCGGCGGCCGCCATTGCGAGGTCAGCAGCTTCTGCTGCACACGTTCAAAGGCCACTACTATTCGTCGAAGACACGATTTCGTAACAACACCCCGCATTTCCCTTGTGCGTCTTTTCGTGGCGTCTTGTACTGGTTGTCAGCGCGATCGTTCTACCCGCCGCGCCAATGCGTATGTCTCGGGTCGATACCGCAATAGGCGTCCATCCCCGAACGAGAACTGGCAACTGCCAGGATCCCCCCAGATACGTCCTTGCAGACAATGAGCGTCCTGCCAAGCGTGTCGCAGGACGTACACCCGAAGGCGAGACAAAGCCAAGTGGCATGGGAAGTGCTAGCAGCGATAAACAGCAGATAGCGCATGTCTTGCCTCCGCTAGGCTTTGCTTAAGGATAGACCATCGAATTACTTGTATTGATGTCAAGCAGATGGCAGCCGCGCTTCCCTGGGCAATCGCATCCACCGATGTACCAGCGCGTTGGGCTCTCACGCCCATGCCAGCAACGCGGTCCAAGTGAAGGCCGTCTAGGAGTGCTCGATCAGAACCGCGGCACCTCGGGCGGCCATTTTTCCCAAAACTTGGCGAAGGCGGAGCAGCATTTCAGCGACTTTCCGGAAGGCAGCGCAGCCTTCCGGCGCGATGCAGCTGCGCGTTGGAAGCGCCTCCAGGCAAGCGTGTACACCAGGTACTACCTTTCTTCGTTGCTTCGCGACGAGCAGCGCCGAAACGATAAGCTCCTCCCAGGCGACATGTATGGCTAAGACTATCGCCACGTTCCGCGATTGAAAGTCGTTTCACGATCATCTCTCTGCGGTGATCAGCCGAAGAGCGGAATCAACCTTGAAGTCACGCGTCGATGTCATCGCTTCAGGGGCTGGCGGCGGCCTTCCCCCTTCTGTTTGGTGACCCTGCCTGTGTTCAACGAAGGAGCGCATTTTGCTGCAGTTCTTATGCGCCGATCCTGCAAGTGAGACCGTTTCATGCACGAGATCCGCGCGAAGCTAATGACCGTCGACGGAAGCATCTACTGAAGTTGTCCTAGCGACTATGATCAGGCGGTTCCTTACTTCGATGCAGAATTTCGTCTCAGAGATTGTCTACCTTGTGTAATAGCGGAGGAAGAACAGCTAGCTAAACACCCGCCACCGCGATGGTGCAGGGCGCCTGCCCTGCAGTGGCATCTGAACGGCTGCCCGAGGCTTGCAGACTTTGCGATGAGGCATCTGTCGCTTTGGGCGAAGTCAAACCGCAGTTCGCGATTACCGACGGTCATCTATGATTCGACACATCGTATTCTTCACCGCAAAAGATAAGGCGCATGTCGACAAAATAGTCGACGGCCTTTCCGTACTCGCCAAAATCCCGCACGCACGCCGGCTTGAGGTCGCTCGCAACCGCAAGAGTGACCGGCTTGGCAACGAAATTGACGTGATCGTCTACGGTGAATTCGACGACGAAGTCGAACTCGTAGCCTATAAGGCGCACGGGCTTCACCAGGAGTCGATCCGGCAGGTAAGACCGCTCCGAGAGCTACGTCTCGCGGCCGATTACAGCATGTCAACAGATGCGGAGCCATTTGGCAGGCCCTACCCGCGGGCGTAATTAACCTGGCAGGCAAGTAGGGGGTTTTGGGTGCCCATGAAGCACGCCTTCGCCGGACGGGATTACAATCGGCCATGTATCGCTGAGCGACAGACTAATGCATGTATTGGAACTGCAGTGGAATGAGCCCTCATAGCCATGCGACGCCTCGCGCATCGGAGGCACCTCACGTTCCTGGATAGCGCATCGAGACACGCGGTGCTCGGGCAGTACTCGTATGTGACGTGCGATCCCTTCAGCACTTACATCATCGCGGACGGGAGAGGTATTTGCAACGGAGAGTCCATTGTGGGCGATCCGTGGGCGGCACTTCGCGCTCTGCTAGCCAACTATCCGCAAATACATCGCGCCGATCTCCGGGCATTCCAGGGCGGCGCCGCCGGCTTTTTTGGATACGAGCTGAACAGGACACTGGAGCGATTGCCGGTGCCGACCATCGGGGGCATCGCTTGCCTCAGGCACTCCTACATCTTTACGACGTCGTGATAAGCTTCGATCATCGCCATGATAGATGCTGGATCCTTTCTACCGGGTGGCCGGAGCAGGATCCAGTTCGCCGGCGTGAGAGAGCTCGCCAAAGAGCCGAAGGATTTGCTGGGCTGCTTACAGTCTCAGCCCCTCCTCCTGATTTTAAACCAGGCGAGGCCGGCTCATGGCATTCAAACTTCAGTCGCCAGGGATACATCGCGGCGGTACAGCGCGTGATTGATCTCATTCTGTCGGGTGACGCCTTCCAGGTCAACATTGCGCAGCGCTTCAGCGCTCGCCTGGCGAACTCGTTCGATCCGATAGCCTTCTATTGTCAGCTGCGGAAAATGAATCCGGCTCCCTTTGCCGCCCTTCTTCGGTATGGCAAGCTCACCATTGCATCGAGCTCGCCCGAGCGTTTCCTAAAGTTTGACGGGCGACAGGTCGAAACGCGACCTATCAAGGGGACGGTGGCGCGTTTTGCTGATTGCGAGGAAGGCCGGCGTCGCGCTGAGACGCTGGTACATTCGGAGAAAGACCGCGCCGAGAACACCATGATCCTCGACCTCCTGCGCAATGATCTCTCGCGCGTTTGCACGCCTGAATCAGTCCACGTCCCGTCCTTATGCAATCTCGAGTCCTATGCCTCACTGCACCATCTCGTGTCCGTCGTTACGGGTGAGCTAGCACACGGAGAGGATGCCGTAGGCCTACTTAGGGCCTGCTTTCCCGGCGGCTCAGTTACCGGAGCTCCCAAGGTACGCTCGATGGAAATTATCTTGGATATCGAGCGTGTGGCGCGAGAGGTGTATTGCGGGGCCATAGGCTACATAGGATTCAATGGACATATGGATGTAAATATTGCCATTCGCACCGTAACGATCGGCGACGGCCAGGCCGTCTTCCATGCAGGCCGGGATAACAGCAATGTCCGATCCGGCCGCCGAATATGAGGAGAGCCTTGCAAAGGCAGAGCGCATTTTCGCGCATTCATTGCTGAAGACGCCGGTGCATCTTGATTGTCATTATCGACAACTACGACTCTTTCGTCTTCAACATTGCGCGATATTTTCGCAAGCTTGGTGCAGCAACACGTGTCGTCCGGAACGACGCGATGGACGTGAGCGAACTTGCTGACCTCAGGCCCCGCGCGGTTGTCATCTCCCCCGGTCCGTGCACTCCAATTGAGGCTGGAATATCGACAGCCGTCGTTCGTGAACTTTCGGGTCAGGTGCCAATTCTCGGGATTTGTCTCGGACACCGGTGCATTGGGACGGTGTTCGGCGCACGCGTAACGCGCGCCCGTCGTCCTATGCACGGTCGGTCCTCGTATGTCACACATGAAGGCGGCGGGCTTTTCAAAGAACTACCGTCTCCACTTCGTGTGGGGCGCTACCATTCGCTTATCGTCGAATTGGATCCTTCATCTGCCCGTCACCTGACGGTGACAGCACGCTCGGATGATGCGGAACTCATGGCCCTCGCCCATCGCGATCAACCAACATATGGCGTGCAGTTCCATCCAGAGTCGATACTCACCCCACAAGGGGACGTACTGTTCGCAAACTTCCTACGACTTGCAGAGCTTCCTTAAGGCGGCCGGAGAGGACTGGTGCAGCCATAGCGTTCGTTTCGGTTGTCGGACGTCGAGCCGCGGTTCGTTTGAGGCGTCTGTGGCCGGCTCGGCGCCGAGGTTCGGAACTTTCCATTTGAATGTCGAAGGGTCCATCGGCGCCATGGGGCCATCGGTAGCCTTAAAGACGGCCTCGGCCATGGGGACTTTTGGGGGCGTGGAGGCCGAGGCCGCTGGAGGCGCTTGAACCTTAGAAGGGCCAAGCGAGCGCGAGCTTACTCACAGGCAAAATGGCTGTTCTGTTCGCTTCCGCACATCGGCGATACCATTCCGGTCAGAACCGCACAGGGGAGCTGCGGCTCACCCTGGTTTTGCGCGGTGTGAACAAGTCGCCGCGATAATCTCTCTTGCCTCCGTTGACCTGGCGATCTCGGGCATTCTTGATTCATCGAAAGCTCGCAATCCAAATGCCGCAGCGGCACCGTCCTTACGATCTCCTTCGGCTCCCCAGTGGGGTATGCCCAGGGCGCCGTCGGGGATCGCAATCTCTGTGCAAACCTCTCTCGTCCGCTGCACCAGTTTCTCGGCCTGAGCTTGCTCCAAAGCATCCTCCCTTGATTGCCGCCGCAGCCTGCCGAGAATTTTATAGCTGTCGTGATTGGCAAGCTTGGCTTGATAGCTGCCTGGCGTGTGGAACTCCACTTCGAAGCGATAAGAGTCCGCCGTGGTGAGCACTGTCTTGATGCCGACGAAAGTCGGACTGCGCATTCTGAACCAGTTGGTTGTCTGGCGTTCGGTGTAGTCCCGCTCCTCGAAGGCCAGCATGGCTTTCTTGAAGGCACGTGTAAAATCCTTGTCAGGAATTTCTAAGACGTGGCGTACCGCGTTGCTGAAGAGCTGTGGGGCGCTGCTGGGTGGGATGCTCATTCCGGTGAGCTGATCTGTCATGGAGGCATGCGATTTCAAGCGGCGCTCCAGATGGGGCATCTTCACCTCGATGCCGGCTTGCGCAAGGATTCCGGCAACCTCGCGTGCCGCTGCGGTGATTTTCCTCTCTTCGGCTATAGCTCGGCCAGCCTCATTTTGAGCGCGTTCTGAGGCCTGCTCGCGGGTCAGCGTGATCATGTCAGCATCGTCAGCGGCTGGCCGGAGGCCGGACGGTTTGCGCAAAATGCCCTGCTCCGCAGCGAGTTTGATCGAGGTCTCCATGATTGAAGCCGCCAGAGTGGGGTTGTCCCTCAGATCCTCCAAGGTCGCATCGACATCAAACCTTCCGCGGGCGAGGGTCGCCGCCACGCCCTTGACGTAGGGCACGGACTTCAAGCCCGGCGTCTCGTAGAGGAGCCGCTGAAGATGACTGCTCTTCTGGAAAAAGAGGTTGGCGCCAGTATCGGATTTATAGGCGTCGGTGCCGACCTTGATGCCGAGGCTCAGCAAGTTGTTTGCGCTTTTTACGAGGTCGTCCGCATTGTAACCATCCGGGCGGGGATCGATGCGAGGAGGATAGTGGTCGAGTAAAAGCTGGATGCGGTCTCGTGGCTGAGGCGTTGCCGGATAGGTCTCCGCCAGATCCGGGAAAAGGTTGCAGAGCCTTGCGCTGAGGCTCGGGTTTGCGGCGTTCGAGCTTTCGATTATTTCGGGCAGGGGTTGCTCATTCGGCTTCACTGCCCATGCCGCTAGGTTGTCGACGAGCAACTCGGCCATTTCGCGAGCAACCAGATGTTTGGCGACCTCAATCTCGCTCCTCGCTCTCGCAAACGTGTTCTGGATATCTTGGCTACTCACCTCTTCCTGGCCCAAAAGCTGACGGATCTCTCGCCTGAGCTCGTGGTGAACGCCCTCATAGGTGCCAAAGACAGCACGCTCGGCAAACCAGCGTTGTGCTTCATGGGATTGAGCCAGAAAGTTTCGCTGCAGGCAGCTATAGGTTCCCAGGACATCCTGCGTGGCGGCGAGGATCTGGCGGGCGCGACCGAACTGGTAATTGTCGCCCTCAAGCGCCGGGGTATGCGACTTTGGCGGCTTCAGCGACGGAAGTCCGAGAGCTTGCTCCTTGCGATCGAACTGGCGCACATGCTCATAAAGCTGCGGCCGGTCGCCGACGATGACGACGGTGTCCCCGTCGAAGTCTCCGTCAAGTTTTTTCTGTTCACCGATCGGGACGGCAACCAACGAGCCCGGAGCGAACACCTCGGTAGCCTGCAGGATGCCGACGCACTCGAGCGGCGTGTCCACCTTGGCGCGGTCCTTGCTCGAGGTCCAGCTCGAATGGCATTTGACGTCCTCGGCAGACAACACCAGCCCACGGTCGGCGTAGCCGGCCGGCCACATCTTATCCGGCACAACCATCAGAATGCCTTTGGCAAAAAAAGTCGGATCGTCGCCCGCCAGTTCCTTCCCCGACTTCTGCGCGACATTGAAGCTGTATTGGATGGCTGTGCAGTTTTCGAGGAACACAGCGGTCGCGTCCCCCTCAACGGCCGACTTGACTCGCTCGGCGGCAAACGGGCGCAGATTGGGCTTGTCGTAGGGCGAGCGCCCGATCAGCACGCCGCTCGCCCCCATCAACGTCTCGCTCTTGAGCGTCGGCACATGGAGACAGTCATCGCTGGACGGTACGGCAACCGCGCCGGGACCGTCGATGTGTCCGGCCGTCACGGTGCGAAACAACTCTTCAGACGTCAACTCTCGCCCTTGTCTGCTCTCGAGCCAGGTTTTGGCCTTCTCCCGCGCCTCATCGGTCACCGGCTCGCTTCGGGGATAGTGTTGCAGCGCCGATGCGGGAACGGACATTCTTCTTCCCTCAGCAAAGGCAGGCACCCGATCAGGACCTTCCTGTCGGCGGGCGCGATTTACAGCTGGCATACGGTTGGCCAGCGAGGCCTTGATAAAACCGCAACCATCATGCGGCCGCAAGGCGATCGGGCCTTCTGGCCCAGTCAGCTTGAAGGGATGCTCCTCGCTGGCAGGACGGTCCGGCAGCAGCGACAGTTTGAAGGCGCCCTCCAGCGCGTAGTCCCGAGGACCTAGGTCCTTGATTGCCGGCGGCGCGGCAAAACCCCTGCGCTGAGTGTAATAGTATGCCTCTTTGAAAGGGGCCCAGGCACGTGACAGCTGCTCGAACGCTGTGCCCGGCGCCGTTTCGGCATACGGAATCGCCAGCAGCTTTCCCCCGGAGGACTCTGCCCTCGCCACACCTGGAAGGCGGCCGGCGATCTGCGACACGGGCTTTTTGGGCGGCTTTAACTTGCTTCCGCCGAACAGGTCCATGCGGTATGGCACACCCTGGACGGTGACCGTACGCGCCAGCATGAACGCGCTCGGCTTTCCTGGCAGCTGGACCGCGACGACGGGCAAAACCCCCGAGGTCAGGCGATGAAAAATCGAATAGCGTGTCTCGGGCTCCGTGGCCACTGGCCGGCCCTGCATGTCCACCACTGACAACTGCATAAGTCCCGCGTCACCCTGCGGAGGTCTGGGCTCGTGGGCCATGGTTCGCAACACCTGATGGACGTCGAACACGGACGCTGGATGTTGGGCCTGGACCGTCGCCGCATTCTGCGCCAAGAACGTGTCCAGCGCATCGACCGGACTCTCCGCCGCGATCTCCGCCATCAGGTTCCAGCTCATGTTGGAAAGATCGCCTTCGACGAGGCCGCCCGTTTTGTCCAAAATCTCCTTAGTCTTGCGCTGCAGCTCTTCCTGCCTCACCCGCAAATCGGACTTCTTGCCTTCGATATAGGGCCGGCGGAACAATGCCGCGAAAACCGCACGGGCCTTGAGCGTTTGATAGATCGACAAGGCGGGGCAACGGCTCGAGTACGGCCCTCGGGCTCGCTCGGCATCGCTTGCTTTGAGATGCCCCTCGATCTTGTGCTCGACGATCGGTTGAATGTCGTTCAGCAAGTTTAAAGCCCGCCTCCGGTGCCAGCGCAGGTGCGGGCTGCGCGCCAGCGGCAGGAGAGCGACGCAGAGAGTACCCATGGTTTCGAGGTCGTTCTCAGCGGCAAAGCCAGGGGCACGATGCAGTTCCGCCAGCCGGTCTAACCCCGTGCGTGCGAGCAAACCGAGATCGTCAAACAATTGAGCCTTAGCCAGCGCTTTGAAAATCATGGCGATGTTCAGAACCTGGGTCTGCTCCAGGCGATCACTGGCATAGTGAAGGTAGTGGGCCATACCGTGCAGCCGATTCTTCAGCAGAGCGGTCTGTATGATCTCTCCAGTGCCCTCTCCCCTCGTGACACCTCGCCCGAGAGCATTGGCTATCATGCTGAGCTGAGTTGTGGTGAACGCTCCGAATCGGAGGTCTCCCGAGCCGAGTTTGCCCGCTATGTCGATTATCGCCCCATGGCACACCGCCTCTTCCGGCCACTTGCTAAAGCCGTTCACCAGGATCGCCAGTTCCCGCGGAGTAAAATCAGAGAGCCGGTTGTCACGGCGAGAGACCTCGTTGGCAATCGCGACTGTGGCTTGGCGAGCGTCCTGCTCTTGCAGCCACTTGCTGAAACCGTTCACCAGGTTCGCTAGACCCTGCGGAGTGAAATCAGACAGCCGGTCGGCGCGAAGGACCTCATGGGCGATTACAACGGTGGCCTGACGTGAGTTCTCCTCTTGTGGGCACTTGCTAAAGCCGTTCACCAGATTCGCTAGGTGCTGAGAGGTAAAATCGGAGAGCCGGTCGGCGCGGCGAAGCACCTCACCGGCGATCACAACGGTGGCGTGACGTGAGTTCTCCTCTTGTGGCCACTTGCTGAAACCGTTCACCAGGTTCGCCAGACCCTGCGGATCAAACCCAGAAAGCCGGTCTGCGCGGCGACAGACCTCACCGGCGATCGCCAGCGTGGCTTCGCCACAGCCCGTCTCGTCAGGCCACTTGCTGAAACCGTTCACCAGGTTCGCCAGACCCTGCGGATCAAACCCAGATAGCCGGTCGGCGCGGCGACAGACCTCACCGGCGATCGCCAGCGTGGCGTCGCCACAGCCCGTCTCATCAGGCCACTTGCTGAAACCGTTCACCAGGTTCGCCAGACCCTGCGGATCAAACCCAGACAGCCGGTCGGCGCGGCGACGGACCTCGTCGGCTATTTCAACTATAGCGCTGCGGCAGTCTGTCCTTTCCGGCCACCTGCTGAAGCCGTTCACCAAGCTCGACAAGTGCTGGGGAGTAAAACTGGAGAGCCGGTCCGCTCGGCCAGCGCGGCGACGAACCTCGTCGGCGATTGCAAGTATAGCGTCGTTGCACTTCGCCCCCTCCGGCCAACTGCTGAAGCCGTTCACGAGGTTCGACAAGTGCTGGGGAGTAAAATTGGAGAGCCGGTCGCCGCGGTGATGGACGACCTCGTCGGCGATTTGAACTATAGCGTCTCGGCAGTCCTGCGGCCACTTGCTGAAGCCGTTTACCAAGTTCGCCAACGCCTGTGGATCAAAATCAGAGAGCCCGACATCGCGGCGGCCCGCGCGGTAACGGACCTCGACGGCGATTTGAACTATAGCATCTCGACAGTCCTGCGGCCACTTGCTGAAGCCGTTCACCAGGTTCGCCAACGCCTGTGGATCAAAATCAGCGAGCCAGACATCGCGGCGACCCGCGCGCCGACGGACCTCGACGGCGATTGCCCTCATTGCACCGCGACACTCCGCCTCTCCCGGCCACTTGCTCAAACCGTTCACCACGGTAGCCAAGTTCTGCGGACCAAAGTCAGAGAGCCAGACGTCGCGGCGGCCCGCGCGGTGACGGACCTCGCTGGCAATTGCCCTTATAGCACCGTGACACTCCGCCTCTTCCGGCCACTTGCTCAAACCGTTCACCACGATAGCCAGGCTCTGCGGACCAAAATCAGAGAGCCCGGGAGCGCGGCGTCGAATCTCAGCGGCAACTGCTATTGTGGCCTCACGAGAGTTCTCCTGTTCCGGGCACTTGCTGAAGCCGTTGACCAGCAGGGCGAGACTTTGAGCGTTGAGCTCCGAAAGTGCTCCGCGTTGCTCACGAAAAAATCTGGCGATTCGGATCATTCCATTGCGACATTCCGCCACCCCGGGATATCGACTGAACGACAATACGAATAGGGAAAGCGTTTTGCTTTCGACGTCGTTTAGTGCATTGCCGAGGCTCGACACCTGAGCTGCCATGGCCCTGCACGCTTCCACGCCTGCCTGACCTCCAGCCTCCCGGCTCATGGTGTTGCATGAGGTGGCGTACCCCCATGTATTCCGGGCGCGGATATCTTGTTCCCATCTTGGGACAAATTCGCGTTTGAACTCGGAAGCGGCCTTTTGCAGGAATGTTGCGTGGTCCGCTCGACCCTGCAGCTTCCTGTCATACTCCACCACAGCGCACGAGAATTTAGTGATGTCGCCAGCGAAGGAAATGTCATGTAAAGCGTTATTAAGTAGGTTTTCCGAGTATCCACGCTTGAAGCTCTGTTCGGCTACATGGACGAAACGCCGCCTTCCCGGTCCTGCACCCGGGTCGGACTCCGTTTGCCTATGGGGTAGCACCGTGTCTGGTTGCGAGCTTCTGGATCCTTTATTGCCGAGCCAGGGTTTGTCATCAGAACCTAAAAAGGTTTCTTCTCGACCTGGCGCTCCACCCTCCGGCACTGGGGGAAAACCGCACCGTCGTGCAGTGGCTTCACCTGGCGCAGCGCCCAGGATCCGATGTGCGCCAACGGAGGGTCCGGAAGATCTGTCGCCAAGGGCATCATCGGCACCGCGCGCAATGCGAGCGAAGGACTTCCTTCTATCTTGAGGCCCAGAGTGCATCCGCTCGGCGGAATCGAATGATTGGCTGCCTTCCCCAGGGGCAAGACTTGATTCCGGGTTCGCCGCCTTCGCCAGTCCCTGCGCCTCGGACAACTTCATCTTGAGCCGGACTGTTTTCTCGTGCACTTCGTGCACATGCGCAGGCGTGAGCAGGCCGCGTCGACCAGGCTCTTCCAGCGGGTCCAGACAGGCCTGCATCTCGGCGGGCTGCGTCTGCAGGCGCTCGACCACGATGCCCACTACGTGATCGGCGTCCTCGGGCTTCATCTGGCGCGCTTGCGAGACGGTCCTTTGCTGACCAGCCAGATCGAACTGCAAAAGTTCGTCCGACCGCTTGACCAGTGGCGCCAACGCCTCCGTCGATGCCGGGGCCTGCCAGACCGCCGAGTGTGCCGCCGCCGACGACGCACTCGCATGCGCCTCCTTGGCGCTCACAAGCTTCTTCGTACCTAGATCCGAGCGCACGAGAACCTTGTCCGCCGGCGCGGTGTCGCTGTCGCCCGCGGCGACTTGCGGCTCGGGCCGCCCGGCCGAACTCGCGGCATCAGCAGCCGGCTTGCGGTTGCCTTTCCCCTCCCTGCGCGCAGCGGTGCCTTTGGCCGCCGCTGCCTTGCCGGCAGTGTCGGCCGGTACCGTAGCGCCAGCGTCGGCAGGCGATGCAATGATGGCTGACGTTTTCAGCTGCAGTGCCAGGAAGTGCATGACCTCGTGCGCAGTGATCCGTGCGTCGTCTACGATCTGGCCCAACAGTTCGAATGGCAGGCTGGCACCTGTTCGGTTATCGCTTAGCTTGGCAAGGATGTCGTCGTGCAACGCCAACGCAAATTCCGAAAGCCGTTCCATGACTCCTTCCAGAACGGTGCAGTGCTCTGCGTCGAGTGCCGCTCCGTCGTTGTGCAGAACGGCTTCCTCCGTCGAGAGGAATGCCGGATTAACATCCTGGACAAAGGTCCCGAGCAGATGCACCCCCCCGTTCTCACCCATGAGGGCGTCCCTCACGGCCGGTTCAAACGTGCTCGCCTGAGACTCAATCATAAGCTGCGCGAGCGCAATCCGCGATTGCAGACGCATGTACCCCGCATGAAGTACCAAGCCGGTATTCAGGCGTAGTGCGGCCTCTTCGGGCTTCCGCATCTCGGGCGTCGTGCTTGGCAAGTTGGAGGTGGCCTCGCAGACGGACACCATCCGTTCCGAGCGCAACAGCTTCTTTCCCCACCACTCCATGCAAGCCGCATGCTCCTTCGCCACACTGGAAGCCACTCGGCTCAGCTGGTCGGGGGTAGCGTTGGATTCGAAAATCCGCTGGAACAGGGCTGCCGAATTCTTTCTGCGCTCTTGCAAGGCGGCGATAGTCGATGAGGCCAGTGCGTTGCATTGGTGGGCCGCATCGAGCACGGCATAGCGGTATCGACGGACCTCAGCGTCGGACAGAATGCTCCGCGCCACGGCCGGGCGCAGCCTCGCGTAGTACTCCAGAACTGCCGAACCTGCTTTGATGAACCGATCGCTCAGCTCTTGCGCCTCCTCCGAGTTCTGGGCGTGCAAGGCCGCATTACGGCAAGCGTCAAGTTCCTCAACCAGGCGATCCATGTGTCGCTTTGTTGCGTTGATTTCTTCCTCTGATGAGGAAATGGAGACTGCCACACCCGAAGTTGGCGGCTGGCTGGCGACCGGCGTTGTGTCTCCACCCTCCGACACTGAGGGAAAGCCGCGCCGCCGCGCAGTGACTGCACGTGGCGCAGCGCCTAGGATTCGATCTGGGCCAACGGAGGGACCGGAAGACCTGTCGCCAAGGGCATCGTCGGCACCGCGCGCCATGCTAGCGGAGGGCGTCCCTCTATCTTGGGGCCCAGAGCGCATCCGCTCCACGACGGAATCGAACGATTGACTGCCTTCCCCAGGGGCTAGGCTTGAGTGCGAGCGTGAACTGCTCGATCCGGCTCCAGCATCCCCAATGCGCGATCTGCCAGATCGGCCAATGCCCGTCATATTCCATCTCTGATAAAGGCGAGAATCGCTGCTTATGATGTTGCGGGCTGATGTCGCTCAGCCATGGTGTATCAAGGCTTTGGCCCATAAGTGCAATCGCCCAGATGGCGCATGGCATGAGGTCTGAGGAACCTGCGGCATGTTTTCGGCAACCGTCATGGTCAGCCCGGACCCGAGACGGCGCGGCCTAGATCCTGGCCAAAGTACACGCCAGCAGCCCAAGATCGGCCGAGACTGGCACGCGATCGCATCACGCCGCACTCGCTATCCTCAGTTTTTCAGAGACAGAGTGGAGGTTTGATTGCGCGCTGCCTTTCACCGGGACCGTTCTTCGTCCATCTACGCGAAGATGAATTGCCGGTAGAACCACTCCGGCCAAATGCATCCGGGCAAACAGGTTCGCGAATCTTTGGCTTCCTACGTCCGTTTGCCCGGTGGCTCCCGACTGATTCGCTTCGTCAGCTTCGCCACCGTAGTGGACATCGAACGAGGCACCAATTCGACCATACATGATGATTGGCACTCCTGCGTTTGCATTGGGTTCAGGCTGATGAGGCGCGGCAGGCCTAGATAGACCGTCTGGCTGACGATTGGCTGACGGAGGCGTTCTCCCGGACCGATAAAGAAAATCCGAGACCTGGCTCAAGCGTTAATGAATCGGGCTGCGGCCTACACCGGCCGGCGAAGGCCGCAGGTCAGGCCGCCTGGGCCTGCGATCGGGCGCTGTCACCTTATCTGAGGAGCGTCTTGAGCTGGCTGGGACGAAGAGATTACGGAAGGTTGAGAATATCGAGACGAAGCGCTGCAGGCTTCCCCGGCGAACGGAAGCCCTGCATCGTCCGCTCCCGCTTTCGCAGCGGCAAATGGGAATTCTCCACCCTATTGTTGAAGCCCCTGTGCGCGGTGCTCGGCATCCGGCATGACCTGCCGTTTCGGCGCTCAATAGGACCGCAGTGTGATTTTTCATGGAATAAGGACCCTGCTTGAGGGGTCGTTTTCATCCAAACGGGCCCCCCTTAACGCAGGGGCGTGACACTGCTTCCGGTTTCATCGGAGGCATTTGTTTTGGATGTTGGTTGTGAAGCCGATTGCAAAGATGAGCCGGCTTTCGCTGGTTCATATCCATCAAGCAGATCTGCCGGGAATTGAAGGTCTCTCGGGAGGTGGTCCGCAAGGTCCTGCGTTCGGGGCAAACGGAGTTCCGCTACGTGCGCAAGCATCAGCCGTTGCCTCGGCTGGGTGCATGGCGCGATGAGCTTGAGTGGCTTTTGGCGACCAATGCGACGAAGCCGTCGCGGGAACGGCTGACGCTGATCCGGATTTTTGAGCAGCTTCGTGATCTTGGTTATGACGGCAGCTACAGCTCGGTCTGGCGGCATGTGCGGGCCATTGAGGAAGAGCGGGGCAGCGCCGCCGCGATCCGTATGTTCCGCTGATCTTCGCGCCGGGCGAAGCCTACCAGTCACTGGAGCCACGAGATCGTTGTTCTGAACGGGGTGACGCGACGGTGAAGGTGGCGCATATGCGGCTGTGCCATAGCCGGATGTTCTTCGTCAGTGCTATCTGCGCGAAAGCCAGGAGATGGTGTTCGACGCGCACGATCGGGCGTTTGCCTTCTTCCGGGGCACCTGGGAGCGGACGCCGGGCGGCGGCTGGCAATGGGCGTCCTCGTCGGTCGAGCATCTGCTCGATCACGCGAGGCGTCTCGGTTTAACGGTGCACGAACCCGCTGACGGCTGAAACGGGCATCCGCCGCCGTTCTCCCGCTCTCCCGTTTCGTCCTGGTGTGACAAATAAGGAGAAATTCTACTCTCCCTCTGGCGTAACGTCGGAGCCTGCCCACAAGCGCGGAAGACCGGCGTTGTGATTCCTGATGTTCAGAGCCTTCCATTGCAGCGCGGGGAAGTTCTCTATCGCGTGCTTGACGGCGGCATCGCCTTGGAGACTGCTGACGTCGATCCGTCCCTCTTCGTAGAGAGCATCAAGGAACGACATCTCGCCGCGATCATGTTCGAACAAGGGCGCCAGTCGTTCTTGCCATTCGGCCAGCACGAGCTCGCACCAGGCTTCGGGCGGCCGTCCTTGTCGAACATGTCGCTCTTCACGACGGTCAGCAATTTTCCGCGGAGTTCGTTGGTGTCGTAGCTATATCCGTCCAGCGAGGCCGTCCGCCAGTTCAGGTCCCGTGTGGCCGCCCCGATCGCGAGCGTAGCGAGCTTGACCTGTTTCCAATCCAGCCCGCGGATGTGCAGCAGGCGCCATGCGTCGTAGAGATCGCGCGATGCGCAGCGCGCGGCCATCGCGACGCCTTTTCCGGCGGCGCTCTCGCGCAGATCCACGACGGCGTGCGGTACATGTAGTTGACGTCGACCTCGATCGTGCCGGGCCGCCGATGGGCCGAAACGTACCTGAAGCGCCACTTTTCGCCGGCGTGTTCGTCGCGCGGGGTTCGGAAGAGTTCGTAGCCGTAGTTCCCCATAAGGAGCGGCAGACGCTTTCATGATGAGCGCCTCGTCGGCGAGCATCGTTTTTTCCGATCTTCGGCACCGACGTAGTTCAAGTCGATATCCACCGACAGACGATCGAGACCGAGATAGAACAGGTTGAGCGCCGTACCTCCTTTCAAAGCGAAGAGATGGCCGATCTCCCTGTCCTTGGTGGGGCCGGTCGAGCACGTCTATGAGGCGGACCACGCGTTCGATTGTCGCGGCTTCGAATGACAGTTCACTGGAAAGCTTCTCCAGGCGTTCTACCGAGATCATGGCGCCATTTCAGGAGAGCCACCTTCGAACGAAGGATGGAGGAATTCGCTAGGCAGCACTACGTTCCATTCCGGATGAGCCTCGCCGGCCTGGGACGTCGTGCCTAGCACCGCGCTCGGCGACGACGGTGCCGACCGTTTCAAATCCTTCAGCATCTCGTCGTCGACGAAGAGGTGTTCGCGACGGCTCTCCAGCCAGCAACCGAGGATACCAGCGAGCGACTGGTTCTCGCGAGCTGTCGTCAACCCGACGAGCTTGGTCGTCGAGGGCGCGCACGGTCTGTAGCGCGTTAGAGAGTTCTTCGGTGCCCGCCGCCAGGTCGGGCCGCTCGACGCAGTCGACGATGGTGCCGATGACGCCGATCAGCCCGCGGCCGGTCGGCAAAAACAGCCGCTTGGCGCCCGGCAGCGTATCCGAGCCGCGTTCGGCCGGGCGATCGTTGGACCAGGTCCAGTTCGCCGCTGCAAGGTCGGCCCTGTCGAGTTCATCCTCAGGCGGATAGCCGGATACCGTGAGCACGCCGTCTTCCGGCAGCAGCAGCACGACGCGTACTTTCAGCATCAGCGCGGTCTGATAGGCGGTCGCCCACAGCACGTCGTCCAGCGTCGCGGTGCCCGCAAGCTTGCGGCTGAAGGCGTAGAGCGATTCGGTGGTGCGGAGCCTGCCGATCGCCGTAACCGCCTGGGTGCGGACCCGCGCCGCGAAATTGGAGACCAGGATCGCAATCAGCATGAAGAAGAAGAAGGCGGCGACGTTGGTCGGTTCGGTGATCGTGAAGGTGTAGATCGACGGCAGGAAGAAGAAATTGTAGCACAGCGAGGCCGCGACGCTGGCGCAAGGCCGACGGCCACGACCAGCAGCACCATCAAATACGGTTTTGGATCGAACGGTTTGGATCGTTCCGCGTTGCGTACCGTTTTCTTTGGAACAGGCTCGGCGGCGAGCTCCTCGCCGGCAATGACATTGACGCTGATATTGCGGCGCGCCGCACCAGATCATGCACCACCGAACCGCGCATCAGCTCGAACCACCATGGGCGCGCCGACTTGCTGATGATGATCTGCGTCACGTTATTGGCATGGGCGAACTGAACGACATCATCGGCGATGCGGCGGCCGACACCGGGAATGGTGATGGACTCGCCGCCGAGCGATTCGGCCAACCGCATCGTGTCGGCCCAATCGGTCGCGCGGCCCGTCGGTCAGTTGCAGGCTGCGCCGCGTCTCGATGGTGACTGCGGTCCAGGGCGCATGCAGCCGGTCCGCCAGCCGCTTGGTGTAGCGCACCAGGCCCGCGGCGCGCGGATCCTCGCTGAGGCACACCAAAATGCGCTCGCCCGCGGCTCAGGGACCGGCAATGGCATTGGCCTGCATGTGGGTGAGCAACTGCTCGTCGACCCGCTCGGCGGTGCGGCGCAACGCCAGCTCGCGCAGCGCGGTCAGATTGCCCGGCGAGAAATAATGCTCCAGATCGTCGGGCGTGAGATCGATCAGCTCGATCGCGTCGGCGCGGTCGAACATCTTGTCCGGTACGGTTTCGCGCATCCGTACATGCGTGATCTGCGCGACCACGTCATTGAGGCTTTCGATGTGCTGGACGTTGACCGCCGTGTAGACGTCGATGCCACGGGACAGCAACTCCTCGACATCGAGATAGCGTTTGGGATGACGGCTGCCCGGCGCGCTGGTATGAGCGAGTTCGTCGACAGGGCGATCTGCGGACGGCGCGCGATCAGGTCCATTTCCTCCAGCGTCTGGTCCTTGTAGCTCAGCCGCTTGCGCGGCAGCACTTCCAGCCCCTTCAGCAGCGCTTCGGTCTCGGGCCGCCCGTGGGTTTCGACCACACCGATGATGACATCGATGCCCGCCTTCAGCCTTGCATTCGCGCTTTGCAGCATCTCATAGGTCTTGCCGACACCGGGCGCGGCACCGACGAAGATCTTCAGTTTTCCGGCTTGATCGCCCTCCCGCCGCGCGGCCTCCAGCAACGCGTCCGGCGCGGGTCTTTTTTCATGATCGTGGCCGGCTTAAACCATACGGCAATATAGTCCTGACACTGGATAGTCCTCACACTGGGCTCGGCCTAGCTGGTCTCATTTGGACGCCGCGGCATCCAGCGCCAGATTGAGGGCCAGAACGTTAACCCGGAGCGCCCAGCAAGAGCCGCCCTATTCCGGTGCCGCGGGTGGCGAAGGCGCGGAAGTTTTCCGGCGAAATATCCGGATCGAGCCCGCTGGCCGAGGTGGTGACGAGGTCGACCGGAACGGACAAGGGTTTTCGGCCTTCACTTCTCGAGGGTATCTTCCTTGACCCGGTCGGCCAGGGCCTTGCTGGTCGAGCTGACTGCACCACTATGCCGGCCAGAGTATTCGCGCTCCAGATACTGCGACGTGGCCCCTGCTTCAGATCCGCTTAGTCGCGAGACGGCTGCTTGGCAGGCGGGCCGCTCTTACTTCCCGGCAACCCTTTAACGTCAGATGGGTCCTGCGCCTGAACCGTCGGATTGCGCTGGTCTGTCGCGGAGCTGGAGCCAACCGTCTCTCATGGTTTGACAGCAGGACCGTTCTTGTTACCCGGCTGACCTGGTATTCCGGCGCCGGAGTTCTGCGCACTCGGAGCAGATGAGACATCTGGCTTGTTCGTTTGCCCGGATGCCGCTGGAGATAAAACCGTGATTTCGGTCATGATCCGCCTCATTGTGTTTCCCTCCTTAACCAGGAATTATGCCTCATCAGAACGAACGCGCTCCTCCAGAGCGCGTTCCGACCGGGCGCAAAGTTAACCAAATGCCGGAAGGGCAATTGCCCGAGTGCAATCCTCCGTACCATGGTATCGCCAGCACCGCTGACCAAAGGCGATGCGCCGGCTTTACCTGCAAGATCAGGCGGCCTCACGTTGCTCGTGCTCCACATACTCCACCGTACGTTTGCGTCTATCCATTGGGCCATCCGCTCCTCTTCCTTCGATGTCGCCTCGAGCGGCGGCCGCGCTGAATCCATTCCGGTCGCGGGGCAGAGAGCCAGGAGAGACTTATAAGCAGCGATTTCGAAGGGCTCGAAAGCATTGTTGGTAAACGTATTGTTCAGAATTTCGTCCAGCCATCGCATGCGCCATGGCCTGCAGGTTTGCCCTCGCCGGTAGCGCCGTTGTCTTGGCACTGGAGGTGCTCTCCCCACAAGCCTGCAGGCAGTCCTTCAGTCGCTTGAGTTGTTCATTGGCTTCCTGCAGGTGCCGAAGGCCGACATATGTCGCGCGCGTTGTTGCTCATAACGGTATCCTTTGGCTTTGTCGCACCGTCCCATCGGTTCCCGCAAACACATCAGAGAAGGACTCGTTCCAAGCTCGTCTGAGCCGGCCAGCACTGATGCCGTCCCAGCCGTTGCCCAGCTGTGCGGACGGAAATCGGCGTTGCTCAGTCGCGAAAGAAGTCACTGACAGGCACGCCGCAGCGAGATCGACGGCCGGCCGCTAAGCGCATCCGCGACCTGGCCAGACGACCTTTTGGAGTATCCCGCTTAGAGGCGGCGCGCCATTGAGAGGTGGTGCCGCAAACGGGGCAGAGCGGTCCGCGCGAAGCTGACGAGACGCGTGTGGTCCCCGGTCGCTGCATAGGAGGAAAAGAGCGCGACCGCCTTCCGATGGCCGGAAATCATGAGGGTTCCCCCTGGTTCGACAGCTTTGAGCCGGAACGGCGCTCCGGTTATTCCGAAGCCGCGGAATTTGCACACGCTGGCACCGCGATCGCAAGTGTGCTTGCCACGATGGCGATGGCAAGAGTGGATTCCTGAAGCGTTTTCACGGGCATCCTCTCTTGGACTTGTGAATTCATTGACTGCCCCCACTCATGCGGCGAGGGGAGCGATCAGAAGCTCAACTGGGGCGATCACAAGGGATTGAGACAACCGAGCTACCTCATGGCCGAGGCTCCCAATCCTGGCGCCAATAAACGGAAGCCCCGGCTTGGCGCGCGCCGCTCCCTTCAGTCTCGGACGTCCGCGGAGTCCACTCCCTCAGGGGAGAGTAGGCCAAAATACAACCATACTCGCAGTACAGAATAGGGAGCGGCGACACAGAGCGCCGACCGACTGCTAAGGCCCGACTGCGGCGGGGGTTTCTCCTCCTTTACCCCGCCGCGCCCGAAATCAGATCTGCTGCAAAACGTCGGGCGTCCTCTTCTTTCCTCGCGCAATCAAGGAACAAGACTTGACAGTTCAAATCGGCGTCAATGGCCACTCCATGTTTGCCTCCGGGGCGTACCGCCAGATCAATGACGAGGACGTCTTCAAGACGCTCGCCGCACATAAACTCAAGCGATACCGCCTGACCATTCCTCTGGCGGCTGACACTGATCCATGGGTAGCGACGCGCTTCACCTCGATCGTGGGCCTTGCCGCCAACTATGGCGTCACTCTTGAACCTGTTCTGGCGCTTCCGCTAATGTGGGGCGACAAGACCGATGCCGGCAAGTATCCTGCCGGCGAAGCTGCTGCGATCTACTCCCAGGGCTACAATCGGACCCTGGCGTTTGTTCGCCAGTTCGCATCTTCAGTCGGCGACTGGGAACTTGGTAATGAGATCAATCTGACCGTCCGTGATGCCAACGGCTCTCCGTTGTTCGGCAAGGGGTGGACCTCTGCCGAGTTCGCGGCATATCCGTCGATGGCCGACTTCGCCAATCTCTTGCGGGGAATGTCGGACGCGATCGAGCAGGTACGCCGCGACACCGGCAGAAACCTTCGGCGCATCGTCGGCACCACATCGACGATGTTCGGCTACATCGACTTCATGAAGGCGAATGGCGTCAAGGTCGATGTGCTCGGCTATCACTATTACGAGCATGCCGGCGTGGACCCGACGAACTACTGGGGCGGAGTTCGTCCCAATTTCAACCTGTTCACAAAGCTGTCGAGCTACGGCGTTCCAGTCGCCATCAATGAGATGAACGGCGCCGAGATCTACGACTCAACGTTCGTCAACACCTCGACGTCTGCCTCGATGTCGGCCTGTAACTCAAACCTGGATGCGATGCTGGCGAAGTTCTCTCAGTATTCGTTCATCGAGTGGATCGATCTCTACGAGCTGATCGACGAGCCGGACAAGACTGGTCCCGAAGGTCGGTTCGGGTTGATGTTCAATCTGTCGACCCCGAAGCCGCTCATGTCGACGGTTGACAAGTATACGGGTGGCCCCCAGTAGGCCCCACCCTGCACCAGCACCGACACCAGCTCCCGTATCGCCTCCGGCGCCGACCATATCCGTGTCCTACCGATGCTCCTGCGTACGGGGCATCGGTCATTTCGTTTTCCTGTCGATCACCATGATCGCTTCAGCAACCTCAATGACCGCAACCGCGCATCCGGCATCGGCCTGTTCAATGCCGGTCGCCAGCTTGGCTGGTCTCATGGGAGCAGCCCTGCTCCACAGATCGATCGACGATACCCGACCTGTCGGCTTGGAAGCTCGCGGTTCAGAGCGGCACGCTCATTGACTCAACGCTCTTTGGCCTGTGAGAGACCAATCCGTCCTTCATCGCGCTCCGCGAATGTCTCCCCAGCCCTCGCTTGTTCAGCAAAGGCCACAATGCTTGCTTCCGTTTCGGCGATCTGAGTCTTCATCTGTTCGGGACGCGCGGACCATCCGCCGCCATGCGCCTGATGCGGTCGATTTCTTCGGCTGTCTGAGCCTGCACCTCATCGGATAGAACGTGAGGGGGCGGCAATGCGCAGAGCTTCTCGAACTCATCGCTTTCGCTCTGGAGCACGATCAACGAGTAGTCGGAAAATACGATGAGGGCATCGACCATCTCGTCGGTCTCGTCTAGGATCAAAACTCACGTACGCGGCGAGCCTTTGGATCATATTTTGTGGCGGCCGCTGAAGAGGATTCTGATTCGACATCCAGGCTATGATCCAATGAAGATGACAGAGGCTCAGCTCGCTGTTCCGGAGTCGTTCGAGAAGGCCGTTTGATAAAGCTCCTCAATCTTTGACTTCGTCTGGCGTTAATTGGGAGAATTCGTTGTCACGGGCGCGCTTTGAGAGTCGCCCTTCATTCTGTTGCAAGAATCCAAAGAGATTGTTGAGGGTGCGCTCCGGCATGTCGATCATGTTTTCGACGCCCGCCCGGAATGTATCGAAGCTCCGCAAGAACCGGATTTCCTTCGGAAGATCCTGTTCGATGGTCCTCTGCACGCATTCGTACAGAAACTCCGCGTGCGGCGTTGCATCGAAAAAGCGGTAAACGTCAGCCGTATCGTTCAGGACCTTGACGTTGCCCTGTGGAGTAGGCTGCCATTGGACGCATGGCAGCAATCTACTCGAATAGCTTTCTAATCCGTCCTTGTATTCGGCGATTTTGTCTTAGGATGGCGGCTGAAACCGGAAAGTGGATGCCGCCGGATTGAATCCGTCGTGCCAGGTGCGGCCATTGCCGTCCTCGAATGGATGGATGTAGACGAACCCGAAGGCCAGCACGGCGGCAGCCACAACGGGGGTCAAGCTCAATTGACGAGGCCTGGTCGAACGCGATCAATCCGTGGACGAGGGAGGCGATATCTTCGTGAGGCGCGCTGATATGGTCGGGAATGGGTCTCTGCGTCTCGTGGGCATGCTCACCGACGAAACCGCCTTCCTTCCGAAAGCCGAGCTTCACGAAACGCTCATCACCGATGACAATGCGGTGCAGGCGCAAGAACACCGTCTCATCGAGCGGCGTCCATCCTGCTTCGCCGATGACCCTATCCCACCGCTGGATAAGATCCTGCGGCGGCTTCTCGCCTTCGATGACGCAGCTCGATTTTGAATCCTTGAGGAGAAGGGTCAATTGCGCGGGCCCGCCGCAACGCTCTGGCCATGGCGCCTGGCTCGGAACGTCGGCGCGCCCGTCAGGATCCGGCCCGATGGGCGTCGATGTTGTTCAGGAGGACTCGCTAAGCGTAGGCATAACCGGGTTCCTTGCCGATCGGCGGCCACATTCTCAGCCAGACAAGCACCTTAACGTCGGCCTTCCACCGGAAGGCGCTCTAGCCAGGTCTAGCTCGGCTTCTCGGCCTAAGCGCCTTGCAATAATTTATTGTAATTACGCAACTGAATTTTATTGAGAACGCCAGCATAATACTATTGATATTGAACAGCGTTATATTATTGTATTCGCAGGACATCAAACTATCGGAACCTCGCGAGCTGGAACATGCCCACTCTCCACGACAAACTCGCCCAGTCCCTCACTGAGCTGAAGACCCTCAGCAACGGCGGAAATCGACGAATCTTCCGGAGCGACGAACTTTCGCGCACCCACCGCGAACGGCTGGTGAAGGCCGGGTTCCTGAAGGAGATCATCAAAGGATGGGTGCTGATGACGCGGCCCGAGGAGCGGTCAGGCGACAGCACGTCGTGGTACTCGTCGTTCTGGGAGTTTTGCCGCGCCTACTGCAACGAGCGCTTCAAGAGTGACTGGGTCCTCTCGGCAGAAAGCTCAATCCCGCTACTTGCAGAAAATCTCAACGTTCCGAAGCAGATCGTGATCGCGGCACCGACCGCCAATAACCAAACCCAGCCCCTTCTCCATGGCACCTCCCTTTATCTGTACAAGGCGACCAAACTGCTGGTGACCCCGGTCAAGACCGCCGGGGTCCAGACCTTTCCGGCGCCGGAGGCGATCTGCGCTGCCGCGCCAGCTTTCTGGCAGACGCAGAAGAACGACGTCATCGCCCTGCTCGGTTCGCAGAGGAATGCCAGCGCAATCCTAAAAGTCCTCCTGGAAGGCGGACATGCGGCCGCGGCGGGGCGCATCGCCGGGGCGTACCGACTGCTGGGCAACACGCGGGCCGCCGACGATATCGTCACCGCGATGACGGCGGGCGGGCACGATGTCAGGGAAGATGCCGATCCATTCAAAGCGCCGGTACCGATGCAGCTTCCAAGCCGGGCCACGCCACCAATCATGACGCGAATCCGTCTCATGTGGGCGGAGATACGCGAAAAGGTGTTAGCAAATTTCAAGCTTGAGCCGCGGCGTATCAACGATCATGACGGATATCTGGCCGCGATCGACGAACGGTACACCTCGGACGCGTACCACTCGCTTTCTATCGAAGGCTACTCGGTCACGGAGGAACTGATCGAGAAGGTGAAGACCGGGAAATGGGATCCCAACGGCAGCGATGGAGATCGCAAACAAACGGATGCAATGGCCGCGAAGGGCTACTGGGATGCGTTCCAACTGGTCCGTGGCGCGGTGGCCCGCGTGCTCAACGGCGAGGACGCCGCCGAGATCGCCGATCGAGAGCACCTCGACTGGTACCGGGCCCTCTTTCAGCCCTCAGTTCAAGCCGGCATCATCAAGCCCAAAAACCTCGCCGGTTATCGAACTCACTTCGTTTTCATCAGGAACTCGGGACACACACCGGTCGCTTGGGAATCGGTACCTGACGCCATGGAGGCTTTTCTTGATTGCCTGAAGGAGGAGAAGGATCCGCGCGTGAGAGCTGTGCTCGGACACTTCATATTCACCTTCATACACCCTCTTCCAGACGGCAATGGCCGAACGGGCCGCTTCCTCATGAATGTCATGATGGCATCGGGAGGACTGCCTTGGACAATCATTCCCGTCGGCAGACGCGACGAATACATGCGGGCACTCGAGAGCGCGAGCGTACAAGGTGATGTCGGTCCCTTCGCCGCATTCCTGGCAGACTGTTGTCGTCGTGAACCGCCTCCGCCCCGGCAGAGCCTTCCGGGAGAAGTCCAAGCACTGGCGGACCTCGGTTGAGGATCGCGCCGGACTAGGGCTCGGCAAAAAGCCCAGTGCCACCAAATCGCGCGCGCACGTTGCGAGCCATCGCACGGCGAGATGCCGACGTGACCGGCGCCCGTGGGCTAACCTCGAAGCGCGCGCGATCATGATCGGGATGACCAGCATGATGATCAGCGATCAAGCTGACCAGCACCGATCGCGATCGGCGTGATCTCGATCATCATCCTCGGCGGCATCAGCATGCCGATGTCCAGCAGCAGAAGCAGTACGCCATTCCGCTGTCAGCCTCAGAACGGACGTTGGGAGGCCGTTCTCGGCTGCAAGGTCGAGGTGCTGACCAAGGGCCTTCTTTCTCCCGACCCGCGCGGCAGCGCGCGGATGCCGAACAACAGTTCGGCGATGGTGACGCTGGAGAAAAACAGCGTCTCGGGCCCCTGGGCGTCGAGCCAGTCACGAACCGATGGATGCGGTTCGGACTTCATCGCTCGGAGACCAGATTCGTATCGAGCAGGATCATTCGAAGCGCATCGGCTCAGCGAGACGCGCGTCGCGGCCATGTTCAAGTGCCTCGACATCGGCATTGGTGAGGCCGATCTTCTCGGGACGCACGGCGGCCTCCAGAATGGCGCGCATTTCCGCTTCCGCGCTGCGATTGTGCTACGCCGCGCGGACTTTCCCCTTGTAGGCAGCACCATTCTCAAGCGCGATCGTGCTGCACGACCGGGTCCACGAAGGTGATGTGCAACGTGATCGGCCCTCTGGAACCGTCGAGCAACACGCGAAGCCTGCTGCGCGTAGCACCGAACCCGAGAACGACTCCTTGCTTGCCGCTCAGACGCGGTCCAGCCGCTTCGCAAACGACTACACGCTCACCTACGGTCCAGTCGTGGAGCGTACTTTCACTGGCACATGTCACTTTGAGTGTCCGAGGACTTTACCCGTCCCAATTCCAACCACGCCGAAAGAGACACGCAGTTAACGATCGCACATCGGGTCCCTCCGTTTCCGACACGCCTCGAAATGCTGCAAGACTCGCATAACCGCGGCCCGACGCCTAGCCGAATGTTAGAGCTCTGCCTGGCGGTTCAGGGCCGGACTGGATCCACCAGTTGGAGTACGAACCTCCGGAATGCTGGTCTACTTTGAATTGGAGGATCCTTTTTGCAGTGGCGTTTATCCATTGGTCTAGGAGGGCCTAACGGGCGCTCTCAGGGCAATGAGCGTTCTGTCCACCGTCGCGACGATATCCGCGACCGTGCTGTGGTCGGCATCGCGGTGGTGCTGTTCACGACGCATGACCATTCGGAGGTTGAGGACGATGACTGCCACAAAACTCTCGCGACCCTTCCGTGAAAGAAATGCTCTCGAGCGCCTGGGACCGGGAGCTGGCGAAAGATCTTGCCCAGGAAGTCGAGATCTGCACAGGCGACCGCGCGAAACGTTCGCCGAGATGCGCGGCTTCCTTGCCGTCAAGGGCTACCGGGAATTTCTGCCGGCCGCAGAAGGCTCGCGTAAAAAATCGTCGAAGACGCGCTGAACTTGGTCGCTCACGCGATACGCTCCTACGCGCTCGAAAGGCCGGCTCCATCCGCCGCGCTTTTCCGGAGCGCGGCCGTGATTGTTCCGAGTGGCGCGACGCTCGTGAAAACCTGCATACGCTGATAATCGGCGTCCTAGCCGAATTACGGGCTCTTCGGCGAAGCCGCCGAGAACGCCCTCACTATGTTGAGGAGTCTCGTTCGCGCCTACGTGCTGAACGAACTCATGCACACGGTCGTGGGATCGATTCCTACGACGAAGCGTTCGACGAGGCCCTCCAGGTCTTTCGTGCTCGGGCTGCCGGCTTTCGCTTCCTCGAGAGGCGGCCGGGCGAGCGGGCCGTTGCGGCAGGAGCTTGCCTACGTCGCCGATCAAGAGGAAGGATGGGCCTCCCGGTAGGGGATCGAGGTAAGGTCTGGCAACGGCGCTGGCCGAGATTTTGGGTTGAATGTGCTCTACGGCCGGACGCCCGGGGGAGAAATACTGCAATTGCGGCGGACCAGCTACGTCCGCGCAAAGGACATTGCGCTGGCGCAACGGCGGCCCCGGCCGGCTTCAATAAGAAAGCATCACACCAGAATTGGGAGCGTATTGGGCATGAAGAAAACAGAGAAGACTTATCCCATTCTTGAAGGCCTCCTGGATGTTTTCGGTAACTGGCTGAGGCATCGTCGTGAACTCCGTGAGTTGCATCAACTCTACTGCGGCACGAATCGCGCCGATCTGCGCGTTACGCCTGCAGACCTCGATGCGTGGTCAAGGACGCTTGCGGCTGACGAAATTGCCCGGGTTACTGAAGGTTCTCGGCATCGACCACGAGGATGTCTTCGCGATCGAAGCCGGCAGTGCTGCGCGACGAGCGGGTCTGCACCCAATGCGACCGGAAGGTTGAGTGCAACAACGATGTCGAGATCAGGGTGGATACCAGAGATTACGAAGACTACTGCCTCAACGCTCCAACGATGCAAGCGCTCAGCAGCAGCCTGGAGGGCCACCAGAGATGACACCGAATTTGACCGTGTGGCGGTGCCTCGCATCCTCCGCCCATCAGCAAGGAGATCGCCGATGCTTCCGCCCGCACTCTACACCACCCAGCCTTCCACGACTCGCTCCGCGCCCTCGCCGTCCGCTGCGTTCGGCGGCTGGTCGGCGGCTGGTCGGCCAGACGGCGCTCGTGGCCAGCGAATTCGCAAGCGGCAAGGACGAGGAGATCTCGGCGAGGGCCCACCGCATCGCGGCCGAAGCGATCCTCGAGACCACGGTGCGCCTGGTAAACCGGGCGAGCCCGGACAAGGCGGCCAATACAGACTGTCAGGTCGCGCGCAAGCTCTGGACCCTGACGGCCGGCGAGCTGAAGCACGCGGAGGACCACATGCTGCTGCTCGGCCGCAAGAACGCCATGGAGGATCGCGACCTTCCTGCTCGAGACGGACATCCCGCACCGCGGCCGCCGGCCTGATGGCCGTCCGAGTGCCGCCGTGACATCGGCGACTATCTCGGCCTCATCCTGGAGACGGTCTCGCGAGCCCTGTCAGAGCTTCACGCCTAAGGCCTTCTCGGCTTCTCCGGAGCGCGCCAGATCGTGCTGCGCCATCGCCAGCATTTGCCGGACATGGAGGTCGGACTCCCGCCACGCCGCCGGTCCGTTCAGTTGCGCCGCCTTCGATTGGCAACAACGCCCCCATGCAGTGACACAACCTGCCGTCATAACAAACCTGGTCAACCCTCCATCAACGACGACAGGGATGCTCTCCCATTCACTGGAAGTCCGCCGCACCTCGTGTGGAAAGCTACCGCTTTACCGCTTAGCCGGCGCCTCTTGCGGCGGCTCGTCGTCGGCAATCGCCCGCCACGCTGCGCCGTCGAGATCGTCGTACTGGCCGCTCCGGAGCGACCAGAGGAAGCCGGCGAGGCCGGCAAGACCGAGCATCAGCGCCAGCGGGACCAGAATGATCAGGATCTCCATCACACGATCTTCCGCGAGGCGCTGCGTGCCCGCAGCGAATTCAGCATGACCAGGATTGACGAGCCGCTCATAGCGGCAGCCGCGATCAGGGGCGTGACGACACCGCTGATCGCGATCGGCACCGCCAGGACGTTGTAGCCGATCGCAAGCCAGAGGTTTTGCCGCATCAAATGCAGCGCCTTGCGCGCGGAATCGATGGCGGCAACGACTGGCGCCAGCGGCCGGCCGAGGAAGACGAGATCGGCGGTCGCCTGGCTGAGATGCGCGGCCGAGATCGGCGACATCGAGACGTGGGCCGCCGCGAGCGAGGGTGCATCGTTCATGCCGTCGCCAACCATCAGCACTTTTGCGCCTCGCCGTTTCAGCTCCTCGATCCGCGCGATCTTGTCGGCCGGCGTCACGCCGGCGCGCCACTCGGCGATGCCGAGCGCGTGGGCGGCCGCCCTCACCGCCGGCTCGCGGTCGCCGGAGAGGATCTCGATGCCGATGTTGCGCGCCTTCAGCGCCGCGATCACGGCCTGCGCATCCGGACGCAGCCCCTGGCGCACCGAGAGGATGAATTTTTCCGTTCCCTTGCTGAAAGCGACGATGGAGGCTTCAGCGTCGAGATTGACGCCGCCGGCCAACGCCTCGGCGCCGCAGAAGGACGGACGACCAAGACGAATCTCGACGCCCTCGACCACAGCGCGCACGCCCTGCCCGGCCTCCTCGACCGCGCCGACGATCGGCGATCTGGCGCCGGCGGCCTGCGCGACCGCAGCGGCCACCGCATGATTGCTCGACAGCGCGAGGCGACCGGCGAGCTCGAAGATATCAGTGGAGATCTCGGCCGCATTCGTGACTGCGAGATCCGGCAGAGTCAGCGTGCCGGTCTTGTCGAAGATGATGTGGTCGGCTTCGGCCAGCCGCTCGATGGCGTCGCCCGAATTGAGCAGCACACCCGACTTGAACATCGCGCCCGAGGCCACCGTCTGCACCGTCGGGATCGCAAGCCCGAGCGCGCAGGGACAGGTGATGATCAGCACGGCAACGCCGGTCACGATTGCATCATGCCAGCTCGCGCCGGCGATGACCCATCCAAGGACGGTGAGAAGCGCGGTCGCGTGGACCACCGGCGCATAGAGCCGCGAGGCGCGATCCGCGAGCCGCATGTAGCGCGAGCGCGCCTGGAGCGCGTTGTCGAGCAGCCGCGTGATCTCGGCAAGCAGCGTGGCTTCTGAGGCGGCCGAGACCCGCACCCGCAGCGTGCCGGAGATGTTCATCGAGCCCGCATAGACCGGCGTGCCCCGCCCGGCCGTGACATAGAGCGTCTCGCCGGTGATCAGGCTCTGGTCGATCTCGGAGCGTCCCTCGATCACGGTGCCGTCGACCGCGCAACGCTCGCCGGGCCGCAGCAGCACGATGTCGCCGGGATGGATCGCCGCAACCGGCACCTGCGAAATCTCGTCAGGCCCGACGAACTTGGCCGCGGTCTCGGCCTTGAGTGCGGCGAGATTGCCCGCGACCGCGCGCGTCCGCCGCCGCGTGTTCTGGTCGAGGAAGCGGCCGACCAAAAGAAACGTGAGCAGCATGATCGCCGCGTCGAAATAGGCGTGCTCGGCGTGGTGGATGGTCTCGACCACGGACATGCCGAGCGCAAGGCACACCCCGATCGAGATCGGCACGTCCATGTTGGTGGTCTTGTTCGATAGCGCGCGCCAGGCCGAGCGGAAGAACGGCTGCCCCGCATAGGCTGCCGCCGGCAGCGCGATCAGCGCCGACAGCCAGTGGAAAAAGTCGCGCTGCTCGGGCAACATGTCGGAGACATTGCCGGACCACACCGGGATCGACAGCATCATCACGTTCAAGGTGGCGAAGGCGGCGACGCCAAGGCAGCGCAGCAGGAAGCGCGAACCGGCAACTTCCGTCGCCTCCGCGCTCTCGGTCTCGTAAGGATAGGCCTTGTAGCCAAGCTCTGCCAGCCGATCGATGAAACGGCTTGGGTCGAGCGTGCCCTGCTTCCATTCCAGCGCGACGCGCCGGTCGGTGAGGTTCACCCGCGCCAGCGTGACGTCGGGAATCGCCGACAGTCCGCGCTCGATCTTGGCCATGCATCCGGCGCAGTGAACGCCCTCGACCGCGAGATCGATGTGCTGGACGCCTTCGCCCGCGGTCCGGACGTAGTGCGAGAAGTCCCGCGTGATCTGCATGGCGAAATCCTTCAGTTCAGAATGACGCGGTTGCGTGACAGGAAGACGCGCGCGCCACGCAATTCGCCCTCGATCACCATGTCCCATTGCCCGGGCGCGACGGAGGCGGCATTGCCGCGATAGATGCCGATGCCGGCCTCCGAGAGCTCGACCGCGAGATCAGCTCGCTTGTCGGTCGGCCGCTCCAGGCGGCCGCCGAACTTCAACCCGCTCACCGGATGCCCGGCAGCGTCGCGCGCTTCGACCTGGAGCACGGCATTGCCATCGGCGCGCCGCTCGATATGAGCGTTAACCTGCCATTTGCGCGCGGCTTGGTCCTGCGCCGCCGAGATCTCGCGGTCATAAATGAGGCCTGCGGCATAGGGGCTGTCGACGTCGGTGCCGGGCAGCGTCGCGATCGCAAGCTTCATCATGGTCACGTTGACGCCGATCACGACGCCGAAGAAGGCGACCAGCATCGGGAACACCTTGGTCCCGGTCAGCGGCTTGGATGCCATGGGTGTCTCCTGGACTTACGGTGAGACGAAATTGTCGGTGGCGGACGCGGCCTCGCCGAGCCCGATATCGGTGACGTGGAAGCGGACGGGAATAGACTTCTCTGGATTGCTGTCCGCCGGCGCGGTGACGAGCAGCCGCAACTCGCTGGTGGAGTCGCGGGGGATCACGATCATCGGCCGGTCCGGCGTCACGGAATCAACGCCGGTGACGTGAATGGTCGCGTTGGCCGGACCGTTCGCGTCGATCGCGATGACGCGGTCATAACCGCTCTTGTTCAGCAGCCGCACCGTATAGGCGTTGCGGATCGAGCCGTCGCTGAGCCTGACGGCGACCGGATTGCGGTCGTGCAGCACGTTGACGTCGAGCAGGCTGCGGGTCGCGAGGGTGTAGATCATGATGCCGCCGACGGCCGCGATGATCGCGCTGTAGGCGACGGTGCGGGGACGGACGATGCGGTAGACCGGCGCCTTGCCTTCCTGGCGGCGATGGATATTGATGTCGTTGTCGTAGCCGATCAGCCGCTTCGGACGGCCGATCTTGGTCATCACGTTGTCGCAGGCATCGATGCAGAGGCCGCACTGGATGCATTCGAGCTGCGGCCCGTTGCGGATATCGATGCCGGTCGGGCAGACCGCGACGCATTGATAGCAGTCGACGCAGTCGCCAGCGTGCTCACCGATGGCGCGCAGCTCGATCGCCTTCTTGACCGAGGTGCGCTTCTCGCCGCGGTCGTAGCGGTAGGTGACGTTGAGCGCCCATTCGTCGGTGAGCGCCGCCTGGATCCGCGGCCAGGGGCACATATAGACGCAGACCTGCTCGCGCATGAATCCGGCGAGCACATAGGTCATCGCGGTGAGAATGCCGATCCAGGCATAGGCGATCATCGGCGCCTCGAAGGTGACGAGCTGCTTCACCAGCGTCGGCGCGTCGTTGAAATAGAGCACCCAGGCGCCGCCCGTCCACCAGGCGATCAGGAGCCAGATCGAATGCTTGAGCACGATCTCCGAGATGCGCTCGAGCCTCGTCGGATCGGACGATTTGTCCTTCTTCATCCGCTCGCGCCGGTCGCCTTCGATCAGGCGCTCGACGGCGTAGAACAGGTCGGTCCAGACCGTCTGGGGACAGAGATAGCCGCACCAGATGCGGCCGCCGACCGAGTTCATCAGGAACAGCGCCACCGCGGCGACGATCAACAGGCCCGTGAAGTAGTAGACCTCCTGCGGCCACAGCTCGATGAAAAAGAAGTAGAAGCGGCTGTTGGGCAGATCGATCAGCACCGCCTGGCTCGGAGCGCCGAGACCGCGGTTCCAGCGCACGAAGGGCAGGAAGTAGTAGATGCCGAGGCAGAACGCCATCAGGCCCCATTTGATCCGGCGGAAGGTGCCGGAGACGCTCTGGGGATAGACCTTCTTCCGGGCTGCGTAGAGCGGCCCGTAATCGTCGTCCGATGTGAGGTCGTTCGGGTTCACGGTCTTGTTCATCGTCAAAAGCTTCTCGCAAAGGTGCGATTAAACCTAGACCCGACGCCGCGGCGTCAGTTGATCCAGCGCAAACGGGGGCGTTTTGTTCGCCCGTCTTCCGTCAATGGGCTATTTTCCACCGCCCAGCGAGTGGACGTAGACCGCCATGGCCTTGATGGTGGCCGGATCGAGCCGCCCCTCCCAGGCCGGCATAACGCCGGCGCGGCCTAGGCTGATGGTCTCGATCAGGCTCGCCTCGTCCGAGCCATAGAGCCAGATCTTGTCGGTGAGGTTCGGCGCGCCCATCTCGGGGTTGCCCTTACCGCCATCGCCATGGCAGGCGACGCAATTCTCGGCGAAGATCTTTTCGCCCTTCGCCGCGTCGTAGCCCTTGCGGGTTGGCAAGCCCGATAGCGACCGCACGTAATTGGCGACCGTGACGATCTCGTCCGGCTTCAGCACGCCGTCCTTGCCGAAGGCGAGCATCTGGCCCTCATGCGCCTTGACGTGACCGGAACGCGCGCCGAACTGGATGGTCTGCATGATCTGGTCGAGCGTGCCGCCCCACAGCCAGTCATCGTCGTTCAGGTTCGGATAGCCTTTCGCGCCGGCGCCGCCGCTGCCGTGACACGGCGCGCAATTGTCGCCGAACACCGTCTTGCCCTTGGCGCGGGCGAGCGCCAGCAAGGCCGGATCCTTTTCGATGTCGGCGAGCGAGGCCGCGCCCAGCGCCATCATCTTGTCGCCGCGGATCTTCTCGAGGTTTGCGAGCTCGACTGCGACGTCGGCGCGGGACGAGTATCCGAACATGCCCGTGGTGTTGCTGGAGATCAGCGGCCAGGCCGGATAGACGAGCCAGTAGCCGATCGCCCAGACGATGGTGAGGTAGAAGGTGATTACCCACCAGCGCGGCAGCGGCGTGTTGAGTTCCTTGATGCCGTCCCACTCGTGCCCGGTCGTGGACGTGCCGGTGACGGAATCGATGTCGCTATGATGATCGGTCATGATCTCTCACTCCTCCCGCAACGGCAGGTGTGCCGCTTCGTCGAAAGCGGCCTTGTTGCGAGGCCAAAATGCGTAGGCGATGATCGCGAGAAAGATCGCGATGAAGACCGGCGTCCAGATCGTGGTCACGAGACCGGACGCAAGATTGTCGAGTGTCAGGATGGCTTTCATCGTTGATGCCTTCTCAGCGAAGATTGGCTTTATCGTTGTAGATCTTGAAGTCGACCAGCGTGCCGAGCATCTGCAAATATGCGATCAGCGCGTCCATTTCGGTCGGCGTGCCGGTCTTGCCGTCGAAATTGCGCACGACGGCCTTGACGTAGCGCTTGCTGAAGGCATCGCTGCCGGAATTATCCGGATCGGCCTGGGCCTTCACATCGGCGCTGGCGCTCGCGATCTGATCGTCGCTGTAGGGCACCCCGACGGTTCTCAGCGTGCGCATGTGGTCGGCGATCGTGTCGGGATCGACCTCGGTCTGACTGAGGAACGGATAGCCCGGCATCACCGACTGCGGCACGATGGCGCGCGGGTTGGTCAGATGGTTGACGTGCCAGTCGTCGGAATATTTGGCGCCGACGCGGGCAAGATCGGGACCGGTGCGCTTCGAGCCCCACTGGAACGGGTGGTCGAACATGCTCTCGGCGGCGAGCGAGAAGTGGCCGTAGCGCTCGACCTCGTCGCGCAGGGGGCGGATCATCTGCGAGTGGCAGAGATAACAGCCTTCGCGGACGTAGACGTTGCGGCCTGCGAGCTCCAGTGGCGTATAGGGCCGCACCCCGTCGACCGCCTCGATCGTGCTCTTGAGGTAGAACAGCGGCGTGATCTCGACGAGACCGCCGATCGCGATCACCAGCAGGATGCCGACGATCAGGATGATCGAGTTCTTCTCGAAGACTTGATGGCGTGTCCAGAACGACATGGAAAACTCCTCATTCCGCCGGCTGAAGAGCGACGGGCCTCTGGACTTCCGCTTCGCCGACGCGAACCGTCATCCAGAGATTATAGGCCATGATCAGCGCGCCGATCAGGAACAGGGCGCCGCCGGCGGCGCGGATGATGTAGAAGGGATGCATCGCCTCGACGGTCTCGATGAAGGAATATTCAAGGAAGCCGAGCGAGGTGTAGGCGCGCCACATCAGGCCCTGGAGGATGCCGGACACCCACATCGCCGAGATGTAGAGAACGATGCCGAGGGTTGCGATCCAGAAGTGCCAGTTGACGAGCTTCAGGCTGTAGAGTCCCTTGCGATTCCAGACCCACGGCACCAGGCAGTAGAGCGCGCCGAAGGAGACGAAGCCGACCCAGCCGAGCGCGCCGGAATGCACGTGACCGATGGTCCAGTCGGTGTAATGGCTGAGCGAGTTGACGACCTTGATCGACATCATCGGGCCTTCGAACGTCGACATGCCGTAGAAGGCGACGGAGACGACGAGTATGCGCAGCACGGGGTCGGTGCGCAGCTTGTCCCAGGCGCCCGACAGCGTCATCAGGCCGTTGATCATGCCGCCCCAGGAGGGCATCCACAGCATGATCGAGAAGGTCATGCCGAGCGTCTGCGTCCAATCCGGCAGCGCCGTGTAGTGCAGGTGATGCGGACCGGCCCAGATATAGAGGAAGATCAGGGCCCAGAAGTGGATGATCGAGAGACGGTAGGAATAGATCGGCCGCTCGGCGCGCTTCGGGATGAAGTAGTACATGATGGCGAGGAAACCGGCGGTCAGGAAGAAGCCGACCGCGTTATGGCCGTACCACCACTGGAACATGGCGTCCTGGATGCCGCCCCAGGCGACATAGGATTTTGAGCCGAACACCGAGACCGGGAGGGCCGGATTGTTGCCGAGATGCAGGACCGCGATCGTCACGATGAAGGCGAGATAGAACCAGTTCGCGACGAAGATGTGCGGTTCCTTGCGCTTGATGATGGTGGCAAGGAAGACCAGCAGATAGGTGACCCAGACGATGGTCAGCCAGAGATCGGCGTACCATTCCGGCTCCGCATATTCCTTGGACTGGGTGACGCCGAGCAGATAGCCGGTGCCTGCGATCAGGATGAAGAAGTTGTATCCGACGACCACGAACCAGGGCGCGAGATCGCCGGCAAGGCGTACGCGGCAGCTCTTCTGGACGACGTAGAAGGACGTGGCGATCAGCACGTTGCCGCCAAAGGCGAAGATCACCGCCGAGGTGTGCAGAGGACGCAGACGGCCGAAGCTGGTCCAGGGCAGATCGAAGTTCAGCGCCGGCCAGGCCAGTTGCGAGGCGATGATCAGGCCGACGAGGAAGCCCGCGATGCCCCAGAACATCGCCATGAAGGAGGAAAACTTGATCGGGCCCATGTTGTAGTTGGGGCGGCCGTTGATCTCCGCCGGCGGCAGCGCCGCCGCGCGATCGAAGTACCGGTTGATGATGCAGAACACCGCGGCCAGGCTCGCGGCCGCGCTGAGCGCAGCGTGGAAGGCGAAGGGCGCGTCGAGCGCCTTGGCCGAGGCGATTAAGCAGAAGAAGGCGGTGACTGCGAACACGACAGCCAGGCCGCTTTCACCTGACGTCATGGATTTGGAGAGGGCGGGCTGGCTCATGCGGATTCTCTCTGAAAGAACACGCCGCCAGAAACCACATCCGCCCTCGCGGGGAATTGATTGAAATCAAGCTAGCTGGATTTCCGTTGATGTGAGACCGATGCGGATCAGGGAGTAGTATCAATTGCTTGCGCACGGCACGGCGCACACCGCGAAGCATTGCCTCCGGAAAATCACGGAGCTTGAAATCGCGGGATCAGTCCCGCGCGGTGGCCTTGAGCGCCGCGATGACGTCCTCGCGGGCGATGATGCCGACCAGCTTCTGTGCGCCGTCGAGCACGATGATGCTCCTGATGCGATGCTCGACCATGATCTGGAGCACGCGCGTCAGCCTCGTGTCGGGGCTGACATAGATGAACTCGGGCGTCATGACGTCGCCGATCTTGCGGCTCATCAGGTCGGGATAGCGCGGCAGCATCTGGCTCGGCGTGAAGGCGAAACACTTCAGGATGTCGAATTTGGTGACGATGCCGACCACCTGCCCGTCATCCTCGACTGGATAGGAGTTGAAATCGTCGCGCTCGAACATCTCGCTGAGTTCGAGCAGGTCGAGATCGCACTGAGCCGTCCGTACGTTGCGTATCATGTAGCCGCCGACGGTCTGTTCAAGAGACTTGTACACGCGCGTCCTCCTCGATTGGTCTGGGTTCGCCAGCCGTCAGTGCGACAGCAACACGCAGCGGGCCGATTGCGTCATCAGATGATGCGTGGCGCCGCCGAGGATCAGCTCGCGGAAGCGCGAATGATGCGCCTGCGACGATCAAGCCGGCGCCGATGTTATAGGCGATCTTCTCTAATTGCGCGGCGGCGGTTTGGTTTCTCGCGGCTTCCGGGATGCGCGCGATCGCAGCGAGGCCGTGGCGAGCGAGCCATGCGGCAACGTCCGTGACGCGCCCCATCGCGGCCGAGCCGTCGCCAGCGTCTTCCGGAAGCTCGACGATGGTTATGTCCTTCGCGTTGCGCAGCCTCGGCAATGCATCGACAACCGCCCGCCGTGCCTCGGGCGTGTCCTTCCAGACTATGAGCACGCTACGCAGATCGAGCCAGTTGACTCCGTCGGTTACCATCAGGAGCGGCCGGCCAGCCTGCATTACCAGATCCTTCGGGCTTGCAAGCGAAAAGGCATCGGAGAAAGCGGGCTGTATCCGCCGCTGACGACGATGTCGGCGCACCGCACCTGCGCCAGGACAAACCGCCTGGGAAAATCCAGGGCGCTGCGCCATTCCGAGTGTCCGCCGCGCGCCTTCGTCGCGGCGCGGAATTGCGCCTCCAGCTCGGCAAGGCGTTCCTGACGGAAGCCTGCTCCCGATCGATCAGCCCTAGGGCCTCGGCGCCATCTGCGAAATAGAGCGGCGGAGCGAACTGCGCCGCGGCAACGCCGACAATGGTCGCCTCGAACCGCTCGGCGAGTTCGCCCGCGACCTGAAGACGTGCCTCGTTGGGCTGATCGAGCGCCAGGCTGACCACCACGGTCGCATATGTCATCGGGAGCCTCCGGGCAGTACGTTGCTGTGGATATCTAGCCGCGCCGACGCAAGGCAGGATGAGGTAGATCAATTTTCGGCGCCCAGTTGGGAGAAATCCGCCGATCAGACATCCGAACTTGCCTCCGGTCCGGCCTTGGGCGAAATTGCCGCCACGGAACCCCGCCGCGGGAGAATGGGAGCAGTAGCTTGTCGCTGAGCCGCGTAACGCATCCGCCAGAGGACGCTCGCGGCGAGCATTTCGGCGTCCGGATCGAAGGCTTTGGCGTCGGCACCTGGGATCTCGATCTCAGGACGCGCGAGCTGGAGTGGTCGGAAACCGCGAGAATGCTGCTCGGCATCGAACGGAATCAACCGGCGAGCTATGAACTCCTTCTCTCGCGCCTCGGTCCCGCGGACCGCGCGCGCCTGGAGAGCGCGATCGAGCATGTCGTCGACCACGGCGGCGGCTTCGACGTATCCTTCAGAGTTGCCAATGCCTCAGGCCTGGGGCGCTGGATTCGCGCCCGGGCAGGTCTCATCCGGGACGACGCCGGTGCCGCCCGCCATCTCAGCGGCATCTTTCTCGACGTCAACGAGGAGAAACAGGTTGAGGAGGCACTGCGCACCCGCGAGACTCACCTCCAGTCGATCCTCCAGACCATTCCCGATGCAATGATCGTCATCGACGGCCACGGCATCATCCAGCTCTTCAGCACGGCGGCCGAGCGCCTGTTCGGCTGGCCCGAGCAGGAGGCCATCGGCCAGAACGTCAGCATCCTGATGCCTGAGCCCGACTGCACCCGCCACGACGGCTACATCGCGCGCTACCGCACCACCGGAGATCCGCATATCATCGGCATCGGGCGTATCGTGACAGGCAAGCGCCGCGACGGAACCACCTTTCCGATGCATTTGGCGATCGGCGAGATGCAGTCGGGCGCCGAGCCTTATTTCACCGGATTCATCCGCGACCTCACCGAGCATCAACAGACCCAGGCGCGGCTCCAGGAATTGCAGTCCGAGCTCGTCCATGTCTCGCGGCTGACCGCGATGGGCGAGATGGCCTCTGCGCTCGCCCACGAGCTCAACCAGCCGCTGGCGGCGATCAGCAATTATATGAAGGGCTCGCGACGGCTGCTCGCCGGCAGCAGCGACCCGAACACACGGAAGATCGAAAGCGCGCTGGACCGCGCCGCCGAACAGGCGTTGCGCGCCGGCCAGATCATCCGGCGCTTACGCGACTTCGTGTCTCGCGGCGAGTCCGAGAAGCGGGTCGAGAGCCTGTCCAAGCTGATCGAGGAAGCCGGCGCGCTTGGGCTTGCCGGCGCCCGCGAGCAGAACGTGCAGCTCCGCTTCAAGCTCGATCCGGACGCCGATCTCGTCCTCGCCGACCGGGTGCAGATCCAGCAAGTCCTGGTCAATCTGTTTCGCAATGCGCTGGAAGCAATGGCGCAGTCGCCGCGGCGCGAGCTCGTTATTGCCAACAGCCGCATCGCCGATGATGTGATCGAAGTGGAGGTGTCCGACAGCGGGTCCGGCTTCCAGGGCGACGTCATTTCAAACCTGTTTCAGACCTTCTTCACCACCAAGGAGACCGGCATGGGCGTGGGACTGTCCATCAGCCGCTCCATCATCGAGGCTCACGGCGGCCGCATGTGGGCCGAGAGCAACGCATCGGGTGGCGCAACATTCCGCTTCACGCTCCCGGCAGCCGACGAGAACTGATTCATGACAACCAAGGGACATGTCTACGTCATCGACGACGACGAGGCGATGCGGGACTCGCTGAACTTCCTGCTGGATTCCTGCGGCTTCGGCGTCACCCTATTCGACAATGCGCAAGGCTTCCTCGGCGCCCTGCCCGGCCTCGCCTTCGGCTGCGTAGTCTCGGACATCCGCATGCCGGGCGTTGACGGAATCGAGCTTCTCAAGTGCATGAAGGCGCAGCACAGTCCGTTCCCGATCGTGATCATGACCGGTCACGGCGACGTGCCGCTCGCAGTCGAAGCGATGAAGCTTGGTGCGGTCGACTTCCTGGAAAAGCCGTTCGAGGACGACCGCCTCGTCACCATGATCGAGGCCGCGATCCGCCGGGCCGAACCGGTCGCCAAGAACGAGGCTATCGCGCAGGATATGGCCGCCCGTGTGGCCTCGTTGAGCCCGCGCGAGCACCAGATCATGGAGGGGCTGATCGCAGGTCTCTCCAATAAGCTGATCGCCCGCGAATACGACATCAGCCCGCGCACGATCGAGGTCTACCGGGCCAATGTGATGACCAAGATGCAGGCCAACAGCCTCTCGGAACTGGTCCGGCTGGCGATGCGCGCCGGCATGCTGAAGGATTGAGGCAGGTCAAGGCACTTGTGCGGGCCTGTGATAGCCACGCAGGCATGATCGAGATCGGCTCGCCCCATCAGCGGCCCCCAGGCGCATCGGCAAAGCCCACCGTCTACGTGGTCGACGACGATGCCGCGGTGCTGGGATCCCTGCGCTTCCTGCTGGAAACCGAGGGCTTTGCCGTGCAGACCTTCAGGAGCGCTCCGGCGCTGCTCAATGCGACGACCCCGCCCGGCGCGGACTGCTACGTGATCGACTACAAGATGCCTGACATCAATGGCATCGAGTTGGCCTGGCGGCTGCGCCAATCCGACGCCGACAGGCCCGTGATCCTGATCACCGGCTATCCCGACGGAAATATCTCGGTAAAGGCAGCGGCGGCAGGGATCAAGGACGTGATTTTGAAGCCGCTCCTCGATGAAAACCTGGCGAAATGCATCCGCCACGCCATCCAGGACAGGCGCGGCCACTGACCTACGGGATTCTCCGTAGGTAAACCTCCTTAAGATATCGCTCGAAATTTCCGGATCGCGCGATCCCGCGTACCAATGCACCATCACAACGGAGATGGCGCAGATGCTGACCCAGACGCTCAAGACCCAGGCGATTAAGACCCAAATCGGCGGTAAGATCGCTCCCGCGCGTTCCGTGTCCGAACAGTTCGGCGCGATCGCCGGACATGCCGGCCTCGTTGCCACCGAGTTCTCCTATCGCAAGGACGAGGAGATCTATGGCGAGGACGAGCCCGCCGAATATGTCTATCAGGTCGTCTCCGGCGCGGTGCGCAGCTACAAGCTGCTCTCCGACGGCCGCCGTCAGATCGGCGCGTTCCATCTTCCCGGTGACGTGTTCGGCCTCGAACCCGGCCAGACGCATCGCCTTGCGGCCGAAGCGATTATCGCCACCAGCATACGCCTCGTGGAGCGAGCCAGCCTCGAAAGGTCCGCCAGCACCGACGTACAGGTCGCGCGCAAGCTCTGGGTCATGACGGCGGGCGAGCTGCGTCACGCCGAAGATCACATGTTGCTGCTGGGGCGCAAGACGGCGATGGAGCGTGTTGCAACCTTCCTGCTCGAAATGGATCGCCGCCTCGCCGTCGCCGGCATGATGGCACTGCCGATGTGTCGGCGCGATATCGGCGACTATCTCGGCCTCACGCTCGAGACCGTGTCGCGCGCGCTCTCGCAGCTTCACGCAAAGCGCATACTCGGCTTCTCCGGCGCCCGCCAGATCGTACTGCACAACCGCCAGCGCCTGCACAATCTCGATGCCTGATCGCTTTCACCCGGCCGCGTTTCTCCTCTCCGACTTGGCCCGCCGAACGCATTTCGGCGGGCCTTTCTTGCCGCAATCAAGCCGCGGGCTGCGTGTCCGGCCAAGAGGATCAGAGTTGCCAAAACGTGTGCCAACTGCTGCGGCGGAGTTGAAGCCCCAAACGACCAAACCGGTTCGACCTCTCCCATGAGGTTGTGGCCTAGCAGCCGGCCTGACGTTACGGTGCGCGCAGGCGAATGCGGCGCTGGATGTTGACGTCCTCTAGATCATCCTGATTTTCGCGGTACCGGCCTGCTGGCAGCTCTCGCACCAGTGACGCTGGTCTGGATCTCAGTCCGGGTCCTTCAATGCCGAATCCTGAAGACAGCTTTGTCGAGCCCGCCGCAATCTCCCCCATGAGGCCGACTGGACGAGAGATGGGACCCTCGGCTTGGACCGACTTTCCGCCGCAAGACGCTGCGGGCGTCCGATCAAGTAGCCTTGCATCTCATCGCAGCCCTCCTGGACAAGGAGCAACATTTGGACCTTCGTTTCGATCCCTTCAGCAAGCACCGGCACGCCAAGACCCTGAGCGAGCCGATAACAGCGCGAACGATGGCCAACGATCGCTCGTTCTGTCCAAGCGAGCCAACGAATGCCCGATAGATCTTGATCCAGTCGAGAGGGAAGGCCTCGATGGTAGGACAACGAGGAATACCCGGTCCCGAAGTCGTCCAGCGCGATCAGGATGCCGAGGCTCTTGAGCAATTGCATCGTCTTCTTCGCGCGCAAGACATCCTCGATCAGCACGCCTTCGGTGATCTCGGGCTCGAGGCCGGCCAGCGACAGCCCGCTTTTGCCCAGCGCCTTGCGGACTTGCGCATCGAGGTTCTCCCTGCGGATTGCGCGGCCGAAACGTTGACGGCGATCCTCAAGAGTCGGTTCCACGACGCGGCCTCACGGCAAGCCTCCATCAGCACCCGGTCGTCAATCTGGGCAACCGACCAGCCTCAGAGCGCCGCTCACGCCGCTTAAGCGCGATCAGCCTACCGCCAAAAAGGCCTTGCCGGGGCCCTCGGATCGGGCACTGTGGCCCTGCCGGCAATCGTCAAAACACCCAGAAGCCCGCAAGGCAACCCCGGTGAACTTACCGAGACAACAGGTCTCCACGAGGTCCTAACCGGTTCTGCACGATATGACCAGTGTTGAATGTCGCTCGCAACCGAGACTAACCTGGAATCTGCACCGGCAGTGCGGAATAACCGTGCCCAAAATTGGATTGAACTCGCTCCGGTTCGCTCGCCGACCACCGTTACCTCCAGAGATCGCTTCAGCATCTCCTGCCACAGGGATTTTCAGCTGCAGCTCTGCAAGATGCCTACCCACGCAACGATGAATCCCAAAGCCAAAAGAGAGATGCTGCCGTACATTTTCCCGATCGATGATGAAGCTGTTGGGGCTAGCAATAACCTCGTCGTCTCGGTTGCCAGAGATGTACCACATCACAACTTTATCGCCTCGCCTGATTTTCTTGTGCCCTATCGTGAAATCGTCCACAGCGGTCCGGCGCATATGCGCGCTAGGCGTTTGGTATCGTATAATCTCGGATACCGCCCCGGGCACTAGCGAAGCATCATCGCGGAGTTTTCGCAGTTGGGACGGATTTTGACTCATGAACAAGACGCCCCGGTAATTGAGTTGCGCGTAGTATCGTTACCTCCAGCAATCAGCAGAATGAGGTTGCCCAGGAATTCACATGGCTCCATGTTTCGGGTCGCCGGTGAATGCGCTATCATAGAGATTAGGTCAGCGCGCGGCTCGGATTTTTCCCGTTCGCTCCAAAGCCGTGTGAAATAGTCCAAGCACTCGGACAGCACCGCCTTTCGCTTTTCCCAGCTGTCGATCTGGTGGCCCATTTGTGGACTCAAGGCGGCTACGTCCGACCAGTAGGTCAGCAGCCGTCGATCTTGAAATGGAAAGTCGAACAGCGTGGCCAGCATTTGGTCGTCAACTCGATGGAGACTCTATCGACCCAGTTGAAGGTATCATTGCGCGGCAAACCGTCCAATATCTTCTGAACCCGCAAGCGGATCAAGCCTTCAAGCTTCGCCAGGTTCTCCGATGCCGCGATCGGACTGACAGTCTTACGCTGCTGAGCATGGACAGGAGGACTCATCTTAATAAAACTGGGAGTCCAATACTTCTGCGGCGGGTCCACAATTGTGACGCTTCGCTCTGACGAGGAAATTGTGTGATTTGAATCCACGCCTACGATGTCGCGGTATTTTGTTATCGACCAATATGGACCGTACGGGCTGCCTTCGCAATAATGGACGGGATCTTCCCTTCGCAGCCGCTCGAAACAAGTCCAAACGGTATCACCTTAAAAACGCTTGGGCTCGCTTACATCAAGGTGGCTCAGCGAGATGTCAGCCTCCTCGCAAGCGTTCTCTGCCGATAAGGCTGTCATGATTGTCTCGCGGACATTGGCGTGAAATTTTGAAAGATCGGCTCATGCGCTATTTTGCACTCGCATGGAAGCTCGGTCGAAACACAACGAGCTGGGCCGTACAGTAACAATGTGTGACGCATGTCCATGGCTCGGCTTCGCGAGAGCTCTCTGAAATTATCTTACGGCCGAAGTTACTTGGGAACTTGGTTCGGCCCCCGTCGATAAAGAATAGTGGAAAGGCGAGCGAAGCTCCCCTATCAAGATTGGGGAGGCGCGCGAACTCGCTTTTGTGGTAGTCAACATCAGGACGCAAGCACTCGCCGCGATGGCACCCAGCGGCACGCCCGGTTGCCACTCGACTACTTATATTGCGCGAGCAGGTGGGACCCTAATCACGGTAGGGACTAACAAGAGAGCGCGGTGTGCCAAGGACACTCGTTTTTCCTTACTCGCGATGCGGGCTTTCGTAGAATGAATGAACAGGAGACCAAACCGGCGATCGTGCGCGAGCCGGACGAAGAGTAAACTAACCTGACGTCACAACTGGCACTAAAGTATCGTCCATGCGCTGGAATAGAAGAGAATTGGCACAGCTGGAAAAGCTCTGGGCCGCGGGACAGAGTGCCGCGCAGATCGCGCGTCATCTCGAGTGCAGTCGCAACGCAGTTTGCGGCAGGCTAGCTCGGTTGGGCCTCACTCGAGGTCACAAGCCACCAACAGCAAAACCCAAGATTAGACCCGCCCCGAAGCGAGGGCCGACGGCGATGGCGGCTGGTCGCGATTGCGTCGGAAAGAAGCTGTCGCAAAAGGCGCTAGATAGCCAGCCTCAGGAAATGAGCAAGCGGCAGCTTTACGCGATGCTAGCTGAGGCAGTCAGGAATCCCGCGTAGAACTATCAGGCGCACCGCGATCTCCCGGGCTATGCGCCGTACTTGGTCCATTCGGACGATTTGCTTGTTGGTTTACGCGCTTTGTGGCTATGGGACGAACAGTGGCGTCGAGTAGAATGTTCGCGGCGGAGGCTCGATCGTAGGTCGATTCATCCAATCTCAAGAGGCTGGATGCACTGAATTTGAAGAATGCGTTCTGGTTCTTGAGCCTCAGTATCGGCTATGCGTCTTCGGGGAAGCGCCGACGTCCTGGTTTGCGCCGGTGTTTGGAAGTTTCTGCACACGCCGTGCCCGACGATGTACACGAGCTCGGGTGAAGCCGCTTGACCGTGAGCCTGTCCGGATGGAACCTCCGACAGGTACCGCCCCGGCGTCGGTGACAAGCTCAGCCTTGGAGCAACTTCACGGACCGCCGAGCTCTCGATATATTGTCTGACGTCGGTCAAAAAAAATAAACCCCTGCAGTGCCCAGACACACGAAGGCGACCACCACCCACCATAGATGCCTTGACGATCTGTGCAAAACCGGTGGCAAGTCTGAAACGGCTGTTCAATTGCATCGATCACGTCTCGCTCGCCTACCCGGTCATTACTTTTTCCATACCAACTCGAGAACACACTCACGCCAACAGCCGTGGCGCCGCGCGACACCGACGATCCGCGCATTGGTGAAGTTCGACTACGTACCGGGATGTCCCCGAGCCGGCGCAGGATCCCTGGGTGGATGGGGAATACGCCAGGCAGAAGTCAACTACCAAACCTGGTCAGTTGATGAAGATTGCGAGGCGATGTATCAATTTTGTTCGATGAACCTCGCAAGAGTCAGGTCGTGGAGCAGTTCGAGCTCTAGCAGCGTCAACGGCCCCGGTGGATGTCTCGTTGGCGAACGTCGGAGATTAGCGAAGCGGAGTTGAATCTGGGGCTCCGCCGTGGCCGTGTTGATTCGAGTATCTCGCCTGCAGCAGTTGTTCTCTGTCTTCGAGAGGAACGGCTTGCTATCCCACACCGCGTTTCGTCAGCAGATCGGCCGTCACGCAAGCTTCCAATTGTCTAGCGACATTCCGGATTACTATCGGCAAAACGGAATGCAAAAGACTTCGCTTGCGACCACAAACTTCGTAAACATAGGATAACAATCGTTGCAGACCTCGGTCCTGGAAAAGTATTGCGATGCTCGCCTTCCTTGGTACACCATCTATCCAACTGTAGCCCAGTTCTCCACGGTGGTCGGCGCCGAAGCCTCTGAGAAATGGCTGCAGCGCCTGCCGGTTAATGAGTCCGTGTCGCTCTATTTCCACGTTCCGTTCTGTCGATCGATTTGCTGGTATTGCGGCTTCGCTCGAAGCATCACTCGCCGGGATTCACCCATCCTAGAATATTTGGCGGTTCTTCGTAAGGAGATCGAGTTGGTCGCGGCGCAGGTGCCGCAACGGCTGCCTGTGAGCGACGTGCACTTCGGCGGTGGAACGCCGACCCTCATCGAGCCCGCGCAGTTCGGGGTACTGATGGAACTTCTGCGCCGCCGCTTTGCGGTTTCGAAAACGGCCGCCATCGCTGTTGAGATCGACCCGCGCACGTTCACGCTCGCCACATCCGAAGCGTTAGCGGCTGCCGGCGTGAACCGCGCGAGCCTGGGCGTCCAGAGCTTCGATCCAATTGTTCAAAAGGCCATTAACCGCGTTCAGAGTGAGGCACAAACGGAGCGCGCTGTCGAAATGCTGCGGCAGCATGGAGTAATCCGCATCAACTTCGACCTCATCTACGGTCTGCCAAATCAGACGGTGCAGTCCTGCGTTCAGACCGCGACTACGGCGGTGGCCATGCGACCAGACCGGCTTGCGGTATTCGGCTACGCGCACGTTCCTTCCTTTAAGAAGAATCAGCGCCTGATCGACGAGGCAACGCTGCCAGACAGCCCTGCCCGTGCAGAACAGGCCGCGGCGATGGCCAATACACTGCTTGCTGCGGGCTACCGCCAAATCGGACTCGACCATTTCGCCTTGCCGGACGATGAGCTCGCGCTGACTCAGAAAGCCGGTCGCCTGCGGCGGAACTCACTGGGTTACTCGGCCGACACCTGCCATAAAGTCATCGGCTTCGGCCCGTCGGCGATCGGCCGCCTTGGCGACGGTTACGTCCAGAACGAAGTTGCAGCGGGTTCTTACAGCGGCCAAATCAAAGCCGGCCGTCTGGCGACGGCAAAGGGTTACTCTCTCAGCCTCGAAGACCACGTCCGGGCCGCAATCATCGAGCGGCTGATGTGCGATTTCGAGGTCGACGTGCCGGCAATTTGCATTACTCATGGATTTGACCCGGTCCCGTTCCTCGGTTCACCCCGCTTGGCAATGCTCGTCGAGGATGGGATCGTGGAGGTGGAAAAGGGATTCATCCGCGTGAGGCAGGAGCATCGTTTTCTAGCTCGCGCTGTGGCGGCCGCATTCGATGCTTATCTTGGCGCGCCGCTCTGTTAAGACCAGCCAACGAGCGCTAATCGTATGAACGCATTACGTTCCGTCACGCGCCCAGAAGCCCGGGTAACGAATTTCGCTCACCTGGTGCACTCACGTACAGCGCCAAATTCATAAAGGACTCCGTGTGCAGCTGCGCGACGAGAGCCGACCCGGCCCTAGCCGCGAAGAGCAGCTAGGCGAGTTGGCTGCCGGGAATTGGACGTTCCCGACTGCAACGCTGTCCGCTCAAACGGCGCGACCGACAAAGTTCATCACATCACCACCATTGCCCGTGTGGCCGCGGACCTCGACCGGGACGACGACTGGCTGCGGGACGTCGCCAACAAAATGGCGATCGAGGACGGCTTCATCTGGGTCTACCGCGTCGGAGAAGATGAGATCTAGGCGTTCAGCGACTTCGGTATCGAAAACCTGATCGAGTTCGTCCGGATGTACGAAGATATCTCGACCTGGCTCAAGCGCTGGCAGCCCGGGATACCGCAATCAGCCTGCGGTCTACGCTGGATACGAACTCCCAGCAAAGAGGAGCGCTTCGTGGATGCACGACGGATCGTATTGATGTGCATGCTCGCCGCTCGACCGGGATCGCTACGGACCGCCGCGTGCAATCCAGAGCAGCAACTGGTCGACGCGATGAGCTAGACCAAAGAGCACAAAAGGACCAGCGCCGGCGCGACACGCGCGCAACCGGGATCGAAGCGACCTTCCCGACTTGCCCCCTCGATGCTGCCATACCGGAGTTCGTCCCTGACGCCGGGACGGTCCGCGCCGAGCGGCACGATACCTACGATTCGCACAGCGACGGCCGACGTCCCGCGCCCGGTCAACTACCAGACCTAGCAATTGATGGAGATGACGGACACATGCCAGTCAGTGCCGGTGAAACTCGCTCGGGCCACATCAAGGAAGAAGTCGCGATGCGATATAGTTCCGGCAAATCCAATGGAGCTGATGGATGTTCTGTCTGGTCCCGCAGCTATCAAAACGCCTCCAATCGCGCTCTCCATCTTCCCATGAGAGCCAATCAAGGCCTTGTGCCGGCCTCAGCGAGCTTACGGGCGTCAAAAGATGTTAGCCCCTTCTGCTCGCCTGTGCTTCATCCCATGGACCGAGCTGCGGGCGGCGTTTCTCGGGTCCGGCGTGTTGTTATGCGAGCTCAACTACTGGGCGGCTCTCTGTTGAAGAACATTGCTTTTCGTCGTGGCAGCGGATTTGTCGTGAGAATCCCTCGGCTCCGTGCGCCGGCCGCCAATCCTAGCGAACGCTCACATCGAGCAGGCCACTCTCCGTGTCGACATGGTGCAGCAGATGCTTGCATTCGATTAGCGATCGAGCGGCTGGGTTGTGTCGCGCTGGGTACCACCACGTTGGTCAAGCTGCGCCAGCAGGGTGATAGCGCGGAAGGCTGAGCGGGTCTCGTTGGCATAGAGATGCCGCCTGGCCTCAAGCGTCACCTAGACCGCCGAGCACAAGGATCGCGAACCGCTCTAGGCCGTCAGGTGGAAGTGCACTTTATTCAAATCGACGGACGTGGAAATCACTATGCATCGTTGCGGTATAGCGCCAGTATCCATGCGGGCATACTCGGCTGGCGTAGTTGCTTTCATCTCTCGACCAAGTGCGAAGCCAAGAGGGCGTATTCTCCTTTCCCTGATAGCTAGTCTTGCCGGCAGTTCGGCGGCGGCAGAAGGTGGTGATAACTCTGGCCCTAGAAGTCACAGCCCCGATGAGCTCGCTGAGGCAAGAAGCCAAACAATCGCGAATCCGGCTGTAACCTTCCGAAGCGCCCGGCCCAAAGCAGCGGCGCGCCTTTCTGGGAACTCGCTGCCAAAAGCAGCTATGTCTAGTACAACGCCCGACAGTGAGGTGGACACCGCCAAGAGCAGAAGTCAAAAGCAGATTGACCGATTCGCAAAATTCGAGAAGCTCCGCGAAAAAGGTGCGGCGTTCACTGGGCCTGGTCCTGCGGACACGATAGGTCAGGATACAGCTTCTGTCAGATCCGAGCTTTCGGATTTCGGGATTGGATTCGCTGGCTGGACCCTAAACACGTTTGTCAACAATCAAGTCGGTAATGCCACCAGAAGCACCATCGCCAATCAACAATATGTCGGCCAGAATCCGACATTTAGTACGGTCAACTCTATGATCGTGACCTATGACCTCGCTCGGTTTGGAATTCCAGACGGTCAGATCGTCGTGGGATCCGAGCATCAATATTGGACATGGAAGAGCGCCGGGCCAGACCGACTGGGAATCAGTGCAGTTTCCTACTATCAAACGTTGTTCGAAAGGAAGATCGAACTCAAAGTGGGTTACCTCAGGAACCAACATGAGTTTGCGGGTGCCGGAGAAAAAGTTTTTGGACCGTCGTCGAAGATGCTGTTCCAAGCAGGCATGAGCAACAATTGGGCGCCAACGCCGGCTCTTAATCTGAAGTACAATTTTGACGATCGCTTATATAACAAGCTCTCAATCCAGCGCTCGCTTAGTCCAGCCGGTCAATATACGCATGTAAGCGAAAATCCCACTGGCTTGAACTGGAGCACGCGCGACGCGGGCATTCTTTTGCTTGATGAAGTTTGCTATAAGAACAAGCCTACTCCCGGCGTACCCGAGACTTGGCTGCGGGCTGGCGTGGGCTTTAACAACAGCAGCTACACGGACCTACAGCATCCGACGCAACCGACGGCCAAGGCGAACAGCGTCTACTATGTAGCTGCGGATAGGCAATTCTGGCAGTCTGCCGTCCATGGCTCGGCATCTCGCGGAATCTATGGCGGGTTCTCTGTGATGTACGCTCCGCCTGACCTAAATAGGGCTAGTCAGTACTACGAGCTTCGCCTGTATGCGAAGGGCCTGTTTGACAGCCGGCCCACTGATCAGATGAGTCTTGTTGTCAACAACACCATCTGGAGCGATTTCGCGGTGGACGCTGCATTGGCGAAAGAGCAGCTGGCGCACCGGGACAGCACAGCAATTTCGGGACTGTATACGGCGCATCTGGCGCCCGGGATATATACAACCGTAGGACTGACGTACATCAATCACCCGACAAGCATTACCTACACGCCGCAAACAGGACACGCCCTGAATATCTTGGTATCTACGTCGGTATTCTTCTAGGCTCTGAGGACTGCGCGGAGCGGCATGTAGTCGATGTCCCACTCGCCCTTTTCAACGGTATGGGCCACCCATCACGGCGATTTTGGTATCCGCTTTGCTCCTGACGCGAAGCCGGGTACCGCGTAAATTGAGCCTTGATATCCAACGTAGCATGCTGTTGGGAATGGTAGGTTAGAGCCTTTGCTGCTTCGGTCTACGAGCGATAGGCCGACGTCGTACTTGCGCAAGAGCTATACCCTCCGGCCGCGGAATGATCTCCCATGCTCATTTGTTCAATCGAGTGCAGAGCTTGCGGCAGCGACATTGCTTTCGGATGATTGCTGGTGCAGCTCGTCAGAATCGCGCCCGAGCTCGTACTCTGCCATGACAGGCCGAAATCGTGCCCTCGGAGCTTAGTTCACGCCGAAGAGGTGTGGTAAGCGGAACCGCGACACAGATGCCAAAGCTACCCAACTACGGCAATCGCTATATCTGTCCGACGGTCGTGGCGCTGGCCGAAAGGCAATGCGCGAGCTCGGCGGACACGTGCCCCCCTTCGGCGGCAAATCGACCGGACGCGGCCGGATGACTTGCGCCACTCGAATGCTGACTCATTTTCGTCGGTCGAGACGAGCTTTAGCATCTTACTCCAGCAAGGAGGTCGCCTCCCGAGTCTGCGGCGCGTTAGCCCTCCCATCCAATTGTGCGTGGCGTTCTGCTGGGTTCACTTCTCTTCTCAAACATCTATTCGCGCGAACATGCGATAAGAGCAGTGCATGATCGGTGAATTTTGCCGAGCCTTGCTAGGCAACCTTCGTGGACGGGTGCTTCGTCGTCTTGAGGCGCGTTACACTGCTTCGACCGTCGACGCTGACGGGCGCGTCACCATCGATTGTGGCACGATGAACGACGCGATGCTGGTCACCGTAATCGTTGACCGCATAATGCTGCGTTGCGCGGTTATCCCAGATCGCGACATCGCCTTCTTTCCAGCTCCAACGTACGGTGTTTTCGGGTGCCGTGATATGAGACTGGAATAGATCAAACAGCTTCTGACCGTCGCGTTTTGGGATACCAATAAACCTTTGCACCAGATCGCCGAGCACCAGGGCGCGCTCGCTGGTCTCGGGATGTACACGGACCACCGGGTGCTCCGTCTCATAGATCGTTTTGGTAAAGACCTCATCAAAATGCTTCTGGTCGATTTCGCGAACACGGCAGGTCCCAGCGTAGTCGAAGGCGTTGCTGTGAACGGTCCAGAGTTCGTCGGCAAGCCGTTGGAGCGGCCGCGGCAGATCCAGATAGGCGGCCACAGCGTTCGACCAAATCGTATCGCCACCGGACGATGGGACCACAATGGCTCGCAGCACCGCAAGTCTAGGATACGCCGCGAGAAAGGTTCCATCGGCGTGCCATACATCGGCCCGGCTACCTCCGCGCGCGGAATCAAGCTCGATGATCGAGGCCGTTCCATTGACCGTACCGAGTGTCGGATGCGGCACCAGCCTTCCCAAACAAGCAGCAAATCGCTCCTGCTCCGCGTCATCAAGATGCCCCTGATCGCGGAAGAAGATCACCTTGTGTTCGAGCAGCAAGCTGGTGATCTCAGCGATGGTTTGGCTCGGTAAATCACCCGAGAGCTTAATATTTCCGATTTCAACACCGATGCGCGCTGCGCGCTTGACGACGTCGGTCAGTGGAATGACCCTCTCGGTCGAAGCCGTTTGTTTCATTGCGAATATTTCCAAGCTTTGCGGATTCTTCAAGCGGACTAGGGCGCGTGTGACTAGGTTTCGTAGGCGAGCCTCGCGCTACGGGTACTCTCGAGCAAGCACCATGCCAGTTGGAAAACGGAGCTGTGAACGTCCCTCAGGTACGGGACCGGGTTTGAGTCGAACAGTTTGCCAGGAACTCGATGCCACCCCCCACCCTCTTTCCAACCCACCCGGGCCGGCCGCGAAAGGTATAGGGCGCATAGTCGATAGAAAATGTACCGCTCGGCACTCGAAGAGAAAGGCCATACGGTCCTCGTGCAACGTCGGGCAGCCAGCCTTGCGCGCTGTTCTCGTCCAGTATGCGCACTCCGCTTAACAGTTTGCGGCAATCGGCCAGTCTCGAGCCGCCTCTGCGAACGGACCATCACCGGCTCTCAAGGTGTCCGGGACCTGCCTTGGCCGTGATCACTGCCGAAACAGCATCGGCTGGAAATGGAAGAGGAATAGATGACCCTGGAAGAGCTCCAAACGATTGAACTACGGCTTCATCCAGGCGAAAGCCATTGATCCGCGGCACTGGGCTCGCGATGTTCTCGATGCACCGACGTCCGAGCACGGTAAGGCAGATGTTCTGCACGGTCCGGCTGGATTTGCCCAACAAGCCAAAGATATGTCCACTACCAGTCTTTACAGGTGTTTCAATGTTGTCAAAGTAGTTGCCCTCGATCAGCACTTGCACAGATGGTCCAGCATCCACTGCATGGAAGAATCCGCCGCTCTGTTGCGCATTCGTGTTGTGGAAGTAATTGTTGAGGAGATGAATAATAGCCTGGGCACCGTCAATGTGCGGCGCCCGCCCTGAGATCTCATGGAAATAGTTATTTGCGATGGTGATCGTCTGCGGGACACCAAGAAAAAGGAGATTCCAATAGTGCTCCCCGTTACAATAGGAGGAATAGGTATCGCTGCCATCGAAGTCGTTCCAGGAAATCGTAATATTCGTCGTAGGGCCAAGGCCGCCGGCAATCATCTGCCGCCCGATATTATGAAACCGGTTGTGATCGATCCAAACCAGGTCGGCTCGTGCAATTGCAATAGCATCGCCGGCAAATATCATGCCTTGATTGATATCACTGATGGTCAGGTTGCGAATAACGACGTTGCTGACCCCATTTAGGCGCAGCCCCTTCCCTTTGATTGTCGCGCTCGGGCCAACGCCGATCACCGTCTTGTTTGAGCCAATCTCCAGCGGGTGCTTGCCGGCCCTGTCGAAGCCGACCAATGTCTTCTCCTTGCCGTCGCAATGCGCATCGTTGCCATCTATAAGGAGAAGGGACTCACTTTTATACGGTGCCGAACAAGCACGGCCGTATTGGCAACCCTGCCCCTCGCCTTGCCCTTCCGTACCGGTAAAGTCTATGGTTCCGGCTACCTGAATCTCGCGCGGACTATTGTCATTGCAGCGCCCGAAGCTGTACGAACGACACAACTCATACTTCAGAGCTTTGGTTGATCTGACCTGAACTACCTCGCCTCCAAGGCCGCCCGTCGCTGCAGAGCCAAAGCCATTGAGGGCTTCCGATCGCACATAGTTCGATCCGAGCACGGAAGAGACGCCGACGACGACAGCAAGTCCACCGAGCACGCGCAACGACCGTTTGATGTGCTTCATCGTGTCCCTCATAGGCATGTGCTCTCTTTTACCCGGAAAACCCGCACGAGGACTTGAACTCTCGAACTCAAATGCTGAACTGGAATAGGCCATCAGCATCCGGCGTTAACGCCATCAGATCGTCCTCAATAAGGCAGGATCGGAATATCGGAACCATGCTACGCAACAGGTGCAGCCGCACGCTCCGCACCAGCTGTGATGGATCTGGGTAGCCATTGAGCCAATCACGGCCGATGAGAGCAGCGGTCGACCTTCGAGAGCCCCGTCAGAGGAATACTGTGGGGTGCAACACGTCTGGCCTAGGAGTTTAGTCCCAAGTTTTGATGGTGCATTCTTATCGCACGATTCGAAGGATGCGCTATGGGACAAGTTTTACACGGCTGCGCCACGACGACGGAGGCGGTCCGTCGAGCAATACAAAATAGTCAAGAGAGCCTGAGAGTGCTCGCCAAGCGCTATGGGATCAACCAGAAGACTGTCGCGAAGTGGAGGGAGCGCGAGACCGTCGCCGATCTCCCGACAGGCCCCAAAGAAGCCAAATCGACCGTGCTTTCCATCGAGGAGGAGGCGATCATCGTCGCTTTCCGGCGGCATACGCTATTGCCGCTCGACGATTGCCTCTATGCGCTCCAGCCGACCATCCCGCATCTGACGCGATCATCCCTGCATCGCTGTCTCCAGCGCCACGGGATCAGCCGATTGCCGGAGGTCGGAGGCAGCAAGCCTCCGAAGAAAAAATTAGAGGCTTATCCGATCGGCTATTTCCACATCGACATTGCTGAGCTCCAGACCGCTGAAGGCAAGCTCTACCTCTATGTCGCTATCGATCGCACCAGCAAAGTCGCCTTCGTGCAACTGGTCAGGAAGACGGGAAGGACCTCGGCCTCGACCTTCCTCGAAGCTCTGATCGCGGCTGTCCCCTACAAGATCCACACGGTTCTCACCGACAATGGGATCCAGTTCACTTTCCCCCCGCGCTACGCGGACGGCCCCACGGCAAGAGAGCTGGCTCCGCAAATTCGGACAGTAGCTTGAGTGGATTTTCTGCCTGACAGCGGCGAGGATTCTTGCCGCGAATCAGGAGCGAAGATGACGAAGAAGAGCCGCCGGACGCATTCTCCGGCATTCAAGGCGAAGGTTGCTTTGGCTGCGGTCAAAGGCGACAAGACGCTGGCGGAGCTGGCGCAACTGGTTGATGTTCATCCGAACCAGATCACGATCTGGAAAAACCAGCTCCTGGAAGGCGCCGCCGGCGTGTTTGGGCATGACAAGGCATCGGCCGAGACGCCGGTCGATTTGAAGGCGTTACATGCCAAGATCAGCGAGCTGGCGTTGGAAAACGATTTTTTGTCCGGCGCGCTCACCAAGGCGGGCCTGCTGAGCGCAAAGCGATGATCGACCGCGGTCATGATCTTTCTATCGTGCGCCAGGCGAAGGTCCTGAAGCTGGCTCGCAGCACGGTCTACTATGAACCTCGGCCAGTTTCGGCCGAGGACCTTGCCTTGATGCGTCGGCTCGATGAGCTGCATCTCGATTATCCCTTCGCGGGAGCGCGTATGCTGCGATCGTTGCTGCGGCGGGAGGGCGTATACGCCGGTCGCCGCCACATCGCGACGCTGATGAAGCGCATGGGGATCGAGGCGGTCTATCGTCGCCCGAACACGAGCAAGCCGGCACCGGGTCACAAGATCTACCCGTACCTGTTGCGCGGATTGAAGATCGAGGGGCCCGACCAGGCGTGGGCAATGGACATCACCTACATTCCGATGCGGCGTGGCTTCGTCTATCTCGCGGCGGTCGTCGATGTGTTCAGCCGACGGGTCCTGGCCCATCGCGCCTCGATCACAATGGAGGCGGCCTTCTGCGTCGAAGCGGTCCAGGAGGCGTTGGCGAAGCACGGCAGGCCCGAGATTTTCAACACGGACCAGGGCAGCCAGGTTCACCCGCCTCGAGTTCACCGATGTGCTGCTGGACGCGAAGATCGCCATCAGCATGGACGGCAAGGGCGCCTGGCGCGACAACGTGTTTGTCGAGCGGCTCTGGCGCACGGTCAAATACGAAGAAGTTTATCTCCGCGCCTACGACAGCGTGTCCGAGGCGCGAGCGTCAATTGCCAAGTATCTGGCCTTCTACAATCAGGGAGGCCCTCACTCGAGCCTTGACGGGCGCACGCCCGACGAGGCTTACTTCGGCACGCAAGCTATGGTGATGGTCGCATGACCGTCGCCGACGATTTTGTCGTCGCTCTGGTCGGGCTACGCCCTCCCGACGCAACGACAAAATCGTAAGGCCCCGCGTTCAGCATAACCCGGCAGGAATCCACTTAAATCCCGCGGGGCGCTGTCCAAACAACCGGGGTCAGCTCTGTCCGCCGCGTCACCAAGACCATCCATCCGCCGCGAGATGAAGCGCCGCGCCGCGGTCGAGCCGGTGATCGGTCACCTCAAGGCCGAACACCGCATGAGCCGCAACCACCTCAAGGGCCGCGCCCGCGACCGAATCAACCCCGTCCTTGCCGCCGCCGGCTTCAACTTCCACCTTTTGCTGCGCTGGTTCGAACGGCTTTTGCGGCCCTGATGCAGAGGCTCCGGTGCATCATCCGCCAGCCGCACTACGCTTGAACCAGCGCGTTGCGGGAAACTTCACGGACGACATCCTACGCCGCATCAGCGCTTTACGCCACGCTCGCCAACCTCTCAGCACGCCGGCGAATAAGACGGGCTAGCTCCGGCTCCGCTCTCGTTGTGAGACACCATCATGCTCTGCGAACGGGCCGATTGCAGACCTTCAATCGGGGCGAAGTTGCACTTCAACCCCTTCAACCAGCTGCGCGCGCTATTCAGTTGAAGCCGACATCAGCCCCTTAGTCGGTTTTGCAATGCCTGCCGGTCGACGACGAGGTTGAGGAGGTTCAGATCTGCCTGCCGTCTTCCCGCGAGCCGTCTGACCAGCTCCCGGGTACCATCGACCACAAAGACACCGCAATCATAGCCGTTCCTCTGCTCGCGTATGAGGGCATCTCGCAAATCGGCTCCCACCCGCGCTGCGAGCGTTTCTGCAGGTCCGGCATTGTATGGCTCTAAGGAGTCGTAGTGATAGGCAACCGGCCTGTCGCGATCGCGGCGATCTACCAGCAGAAACGACCAATGGGAGCCGCGGTCAAGGAGGTCCGTAGCGCTCGCATCACTCACCGGCAAGAACAGGAAGTCGGCCGTATCGTTGCCATTCAGATCGTTGACAATGCGATGGAATGCGTTCAGGGCGTCGCCCTCCGTACCATGGCCCACCTGAAAGGCGATGAGAGGATCGACGAACCGGGTCCGGGCGGCGAGGTTTGGATTGCTTTGCCGCAACTCCTGCGACAGGAGCTCGTAGTCCCGCTGGATATGCGCGTCACCCAGCCATTCCCTGGCTCCGAGCACCCGTCCGCTGCGGTCGCCGGCAGAGGCACTCGCCGTCGAAGCGCCGATCCGGGCATCAGGAACCGAGGATGGGCCAGGGTGATGGATCAGTTGGGCGTCGCGGCGTCCTCGCGGCCCCAATGCGATGGAGTAGGTCTCACCGTTGATAGAGACCGGCTGGGGAGCCATTCGCGAACTCGGCAACAGCATTCTATTGTCCAGTACATCGAGCAGGAAGTCCGGCACCGCCTGTGAGCCATGCTGCCAATCCTCGCCGACGAGATATCCGATCTCCTCGAGCTCTTGCGGCTTGCCTGATGGACCGATGAAGAACGGCGGTCTGCCGGTCGGGCTGAGCACCGGCCTTGACTGGGCGTCGTCACGCATTTCCTGCGGTGTGGACGGCAGATCAGCGAAAGAAGTCAAATCGCGGTAGATGTCTGAGGACCGAGCTGGCGCGCCCTCCGGAGTTGGCCACTCGAAGCCGGACGGCACTCGTGGAGACCAGGTGAAGCTCGAGCCGGCCGGGTCCTGCCAACCGGTCGGTCCAACCGGGCCTTGCGGCGCCGGCCACTCACTTGGATCGAAGTCGGACGGCACGCGCGGGGACCAGGTCGAGCTCGACCTAGCCGGTTCCTGCAAGCCGGCCTGCCCAAACGGACCTAGCAGCGGCGGCCACTCACTTTCGGACGGCGGAGTCGGCAAATCTCGCGCCCAGGTTGAGGTTGAGTTCGACCCAGCCCTCTGCTCAGGGAAGCTCACACCCAGCGCTCTGTTTGCCTCAACGAGTAGCAGATACTGCTTGAGCTTCTTGAGACCCACGCTATCAACTCTCCCTGTGGCTTCCCTGAAAGCCCGGAGGTCTGCGCCCAGCGAGCGCTGCTGCTCACTATTGCCGTTGATTCGACTCGCGATGCTCTCCCTACCCTCTGTGCGGAGCCAATCACTGAACTTGCGTCGGATCGAAGCAGTCTGTTGAATTATTTTTCTTCTCTGTTCGGAAGCTGGGTCGAGGTTTCTCAGCTCTTCGTTAGCCAGGCTCGCGATCAGGCTGGCGTCGTCGTCATAAGCACGAGGTCGTTGTCTGTGTCGCCTGGTCTCGAGACCCAGGTATTGTCGAAAGAGATTGAGTGGGGCGCCCGGCTTTGTGGCTTTCTGGTACGCCGAATGATCTGCGCTCAATGACCGCTGCTGCTCAGCATTGCCCTCGATGCGGTCCATGATGCTCGGCCTGCCCTCTCTTCGAAGCCAATCACTAAAAGAGCGTAGGCTGGACGCCTTCGTCGAAGCGTCGTGTTTCTCCTTGCGAGTCGCGTCGGATCCAAGCTTGGATAGAGCGTCCGTCAAAAAGTCATCGATAATGGAGACGTCCTCCGGATGAGCCGCCAATGTTTGGCGCCCCATCAGGCGGGGCCCGGCGCCGACAGCTTGGAGCCCGTCAGCCCCGATCCTGCGAAGATGAGACAATGCCACGCTGAGGCGATCATCATGATCGCCGCCAGCTTCGACGTACTCGTCGATGTCGACGGCGAGCGACCTTGGCTCGTTGAACGCCCGAGGAGCCAGGGGATCCTTGTTCTGCGCTCGGAGCCAACGAGCAAACCCGTTGAGCGCTATCATATTGTTCCTGATCGTATCAGGGGGAACCGTTCCAGTCCCGCGGCCTCTGGTGCCATCGGGAGCAACTCTGTAGCTTTTGACGTTTTCCACGAACTGGCCGATCATCCGCTCGTCCTCGGGGTGCATCGGTTGCGCTCGCGTACCCACCCAGGCTGGGGCGGATATGGGATTTCCAGCCTGGAAATTCTGGAGTGCATTCAAGGCTGGCCCCACATGGTGCCTGCTATTGGCGCTCGCCACCTTATTAAATTCATCTTTATAGGCTGTCAGCAGCTCAGCATTGCCAAGCAGGTCGTTCAGAGTGACGCCTTTGGGTTGGAGGAATTCGCTGAACTTTCGAAGAGCCATCACATAATTATCGATCGTCTTCGCGGTACGGTTCGCGCTGCCCAATGCCGTCTTGAACTCTTCAATCAGCTCCAGGTCTGCCTCGGACGGACGACTGCGCTTTGCAAAGTCCATGCGAAGCTCCGAGGAGACGACATCAAACGCTGGGCCGCCGGACCACTTCTCACGGTGGCTTCCTCCAAAGACTTTGCTTAGTCCTGATTTGACCCGAGAGAACAGTCCACGGGGCTTGTTGTCCTTCGTCCGCGCCGTAGGTTGTTCCTCCGAGGGCGCTGCGTAGCGCATGCTGCTGAATGGCCCCTCCCGCAAGTCAGACCGGTAATTATTTGCAGCCGAACCAAGATGAGCGTGCGGAACATCGACGCTGTGACGCGCGCTGCTGAACGCATTGCTCCGCAGATTGGACCTTGGCGGCATTCGCATCGAACCACCAACGTCCGTACGCTGGATGTTTTCATGCGACCGTGCGGCTGGAGTGTCGGGGGAACTACCCCCCGAACTCTCCTCAGGAGAGCGGAGTTGCAGCTCGCCCAATTGCTGCTCGAAGCCAGCTTGATCCGCCTCTTGCCGCGCACTCTGCAGCTCCTGCAGCTCGGCGTGCCAGCGCATCCAATAGTCCGGATCGTTATAGATCGGTTCCACACCACTCTCCTACTAGATGAGACGACTCTTCAAGCCGCCTGGCAGCGACACCGGCGCGAAAAGCTAGACGTCAAGATCGCCAATTGAACAACAAGGGACCGTTATCGCGCGCGCTCCGAGCTCGTGCATTGCCGCAGAAGAGCGCCCCGGATTCCTGGGCAACAGCTGAGCTATCGCCAAACCTTAAACCAACGAAACCAAATACTCGCACGGTCCAAAAAGCCATGGTGCCGCCTCCCCCCTTCCAGGCAAGAAGGGCATGCGGCCACACCGCGATCGAAACTGGGCCGCCCCATTGCTGTTGGAAGGCGTCCGGGGTTTGAGAAGTTCCCTTGCAAACTCTCTTCGTCTTCAGTTCAATGTCCTCACATTAGCTACAACCAGCCGGCCGTGCCTGCACAATCAATACTCAAACGCACCTGCGCTCTTAGGACATTGAAGCCTCTCCTTCCGATCATGAAGCTTCACCGCATGTATGATTCGGACTGTACAACCTGACGCTACGTAGACTTCAACCCCGATCGCAGAGCCGGCTCCGGAAATGAGCTATCGCCAAATTTTGGTGACGGACGGGCCGGTCATGCGGCGGCGGTTTTGGGCTGACGGTCGGTCGGCTTGGCGATGCAGCACCTCCTCAGGGCTGAGAATGAAGGCCAGTGTCTTTGGCGCCTTTGGCGCACTGAATGATCTGGTCGAAATCCCAATCGAGGCCGAGCGTGGCGCGGTAGAGAAATCGAAGCGCCGCGACGGTCACTTGCACCGAGCGTGGCGCCAGCTTCTTCTCGTTCGTCAAATAGACCGGGTAGGCGTGCCAATCGGTCGGCAAGTCGTCGTCGGCGATCTCGTGTTCGTCTGCCCGCCGCCTGGGCCGGTTTCCATCTTCGGCCTCGAGCGCGGACCCTTTCGGAAGGGATCGTGCGCCGGCGGCGCCGCGCCGCTCATCAAGACTGTCGGTGCGGCCCCGGGTGCACACATCGAGATCGGCGCCGCCGTCGCGATCCATGGCGTGCTGCTGCCCCGATCCCGCCTCAGCCCGTCGACGCTCAGGGACGACCGCTTTCGCCTTGGGCGGGTAATCGTCGTTCCGCCTGGCATCGCTCAGCGCATGGAGTTTTGTCGTGCGGCCGCCTCGCGAGCGGCCGATTGCTTGATTGTGCTCCCCCCTTTTCCGCCGGAGGCACACCGGTGAGCTTTAATCGAGGTCGAGTCGAGCGAAAGCGCGACGGCATCTTTGCCGGGCTTGGCCAGCGCTTCAAAGATCGCGCACCATCGTCCGCGCTTTGCCCAACGATTGAAGCGATTGTAGATCGTCGTGTAAGGCCCGTATTCAGGGGGACAATCGCGCCACCGCGCACCCGATTGCAGCATCTGAATGAAGCCGCTGATAATGCGCCGATCGTCGTCCCGATCCGGTCCGGTCAGTCCCGTCGGCAGGTGAGGTTCTATCCGCGCCCACTGCTTATCATTCAACCAAAACAGGCCGCCACGCATCGCTCGTCCCCGAATCAAAATATGCGGAAGAGAATCACGTGGCGCAAATTAGGTACAGACCCTAGGCTAGGAGGATGGGCCGTCGCTCTTGACGTGCTGGACCGGCGGGAGGCGCTTGAGCTCTTCGCCATTTTCGACCAGCACCAGAACGCGTGGTGCATTCGCATCCCGCGGGAAACAGATAGGCGGCGCGGCTGGGATCCTCGTCATCCTGGATTGCACGTCGGATGTTAGGCCCCTGTCTGCGATATAGGTGGGCCAGATTGGGCCTGTATGTCGCGTGCCAGACACATCTCACAGACGGACGCCTCTTATCGACTTCTTGACCGGCGATCATCACGCCGCCGGAATGGCCAAGATTTCCTTGCTTTTGATATGTCCGTCCAGTGCCGGCGCGGATCTAGCACAACCAGTCACCGCCAACCTGCGACTCGCGGCGCGGCGAGCTGATGCGGCAAGGGCTCAGCCGCAACTCTGGCGTCCCACTCATAGCTCTAAGGTGAAGCTGCTCATGTGCTGCAGTCATCGGCACGAAGAGCCGAATTCGTCTGCAGGCGGTCCGTGGAAGGCAACGGCTGGCCAGCGTGCAAACGCACCCTCCGATCTGCACCTGCACCTTTGACTCATCATAGGCTTACTGGCCCAGGGGCCTAGAGCGCGGAGGAATGAAAATACCCACCAAAACTGATCGTTTCTGTGATCCGACACGAGGCGTACCCTAGTCCGAATCATGAGTCGCCCGGCTTTCCGTCGGGCTGCCGGGGAGCTTCGTCGATGTACACGCCGCGCTCCTTCCAAGTTGTCGATATCACCGACGTTCATCGGACGATGCGCGAGGCACGCACGGCGACACTGATCACCGCTACTCACGAAGGGCTTGTTGGAACGATGCTGCCCGTAGTACTCGACGAGCGCGAAGGCTCCATGGGCACGATTTACGCCCACGTGGCGCGTGCGAATCCGCAGTGGAAGCTGACACCGGCTGGCGAGGCGATGGCCATTTTCGCTGGGCCGGAGGCCTATGTCAGCCCCTCCTGGTACGTGACCAAGCACGAGAGAGGCGAGGCCGTACCGACGTGGAACTATGTCGCTGTGCATGCCTACGGGCCGATCGAATTCTTCGATGATGCCGATCGGCTGCGAAAGGTGGTCACGCGGCTGACCGATGTGCATGAGCGCTCGGGCAAAGACCGCTGGGCGGTGTCTGACGCCCCTGCCGATTTCATCAAAACGGAGCTGAAGGGGATTGTCGGCCTGCGATTGCAAATTACACGGTTGGATGGGACGCGGAAGATGAGCCAGAACCGCAACGCGGCGGATCGCGCCGGCGTCATCGAGGGGTTATCAAAGAGCGACCGTGACGAAGACCGTCGTGTGGCTCACCTCATTGCGATGACGAACCCGAACGACGTATTGTGAACGACGCGGTACCACCTGCATTTCTCCATATCCTCGACTGCTCTCCTTCTGCACAGCGATGCGCCGGCAGCGGACGGTTCCTGCTCGCGGCAGGTGCTTTTCACAGAGCAGAGAAAACCATACAGGACGCCATCGCTTGCGCGTCAGCTATTGCAACCGCCAACAGCGGCGCGCGGCCCCGAGGCCAACTCCGGAGAAGAAGAGCGGTACCTCGGTTGCAATCCGAGGTGCGCTTCGGGGCGCATGACAGAATGCTCTGCATTGAGATCGGATTCAAGTGGGCTGCCCCGGCTCCACGGTTCTCAAAGCAAGCGGTTTCGAAACCAGTTTAGTACGGAATGTTGCCATGGGCCGAACTGATCACCCACACTGAAGATCTGCACTGCCACAGGCGACGGTTGCATGCATTAAGTTAAATCATGTCGCCCTCCCGACTCAAACAAAAGATGCTTTGGAGGGCGATTGCCGTCATTCTCTCGAACACTGCGTGTGCAGCTTTCGTCTTATTCCGCTTGACGCCCTGCAAGCCTCTGAGACTTGCAGGAAGCCCTCAAAGCGTCTTGAATCCGACGTTAGGGTCAGATTGCAGATCTTCTGACAATTCGCGACAATCTGCGCACGCTCCAACACTCCCCGATGGGCAGTAAGAAACGCGAATGTCTCAAATCCTCGAGGTCTCGCCGTTGCTTCTGTCACGATGATCGGGGCTCCCGGAGCGCCCTGCTCGATGTCGAATTCGAGCCTAAGACGTTGAAGAGACCTGTTCCGACCGATCCACGCCCTCCGGCGCAACCGGCATGCTGAACTGAAAGACGGCCCCGCGAGGATCATTGGCGCCCGCCCACATCCGGCCTCCGTGCGCCTCAATAATAGAATGGCAAATGGCCAGCCCCATGCCCATGCCTTCGGACTTGGTGGTGTAAAACGCATCGAACACGCGGTCAGCGCAGTTCGGATCGAATCCTGGACCCGTATCCCGAAAAGTGACCACTACGTTATTCGAGTCATCTGTCCGCGCACTGATCAGTAACTCGCGATCACTTTCGTTGATCTCGCTCATGGCCTCGATGGCGTTCGTGATCAAATTGAGAATCACCTGCCGCACCTGGACGCGATCTGCCCGGACGAGCGGCAACGCCTCAGTCCGTCGCGTTTGCACCCATACATCATTTTTCGCAAGTTCCGCGCGAACTAGGCCCAGCACCTCTAAAATCAATTCGTCAATTGCGAGAAGCTCCGTTTGCATAGGAGCCTTATTCATAAGAGCGCGGATCCGGCGGATCACGTTCCCCGCTCGCATACTGTCACGGACAATCAACCCGAAGGTCTGCCGAACTTCTTCCAGATTTGGCGGTTGAGCACCGAGCCAATTTAGCCCCGCCCCCGCATTACTCCTGATCGCGGCAATCGGCTGGTTGACTTCATGGGCGATTGAGGCGGCCAGCTGTCCCATTGTCGTGATCCGATTGGCGTGTGCCAGCCCCATCAGAGTCTCGCGATACCGTCGTTCGCTTTCACGGGCTTCCGCTTCCGCTCTCTTTCGCTCTGTCAGGTCGAGGACGAAGCCAACACCTTGGTCGTCTCGCGCATCGAATACGGCGAGGCCAACTAGCACCGGCACGCGGCTGCCATCCTTGCGGACATACTCTTTCTCGAACTGCTGAACCGCTCCGGTCCTTTTTGCTTCTGTTTCCGCATTCAGTGTACGCTCGTGCCATTCTGGCGGTGTCAGGTCGAGACCGTTCACTCGCCCCGCGACGAGATCCTCTCGGTCGTATCCAACCATCGTGAGAAAGCTTTGATTTGCTTCGATGATCTCGCCTCCTTCGCGAATGATAAATATTCCAATGATGTTAGCGTCAAGTAAGCGCCGGATTTTCGACTCCCGTTGCTGAACTTCGCTGTACAACCGGCTGTTTTCCAGCGCTGTTGCAGCTTGGGAGGCAAGCATTTTAAGTACCGAGTTGCGGGCAGCCGAGAATATGCGCGCGGCGAGATTATTCTCCAGATAAAGTACGCCGATCAGCTTGCCCTGCGTGATCAGTGGCAGGCAAAGAATAGAACGCGCTTTGCGCTCGCGGATATACGGATCTTCCGCAAATGAAGGCTCGGCGACAGCATCTTCGAGAATGACGTTTTCGCGGACACGCAGGACGAAATGCAGCACGGACTCGGGAAGGGCCATCGGCGTTACGGGCTGTTCATTCACCTTTACAAGCAGCGCATCCGCTACCGTTGTGGCTTCCGCCTCGATCCGTGGCTCGCCTCCATGTAGCAGAATCAACAAACCTCGTTCGGCGCCGGCCTGCTCAATGGCAGTCTGCATAAGCGTGTCGATTAGCTTTTGAAGAACAATCTCGCCGGAAATCGCCTGCGACACTTTTGTCACCGTCGCGAGGTCAAGATGCTCAACCGGAGCTCCGATCCGCAGGCCATTCACGGCAGGAGCGGTCTCCTCATGGCTGAGATGGGGATTCAGCTCGTCGAGCTGACGCACTTTGCCATCCGCCCCCCAACGAAGGTAGCCGCGCCGGGCGTCCTGCAGGTAAACCCGGGATATTCTGTCAAAACCACGCGCAGCATAAAAGCGCGCTGCAAGCTCGCAAGCGATTGCCTCGTGGTGGGCGAAACCGTTACGTGCTGCGGTCTGGATTGCGTGTTCATACAGTCGCATTGCGTGTGCATCCCGGTATTCGAGCCTTGCAATTTCAGCGCCGACCAAGGTAGCCCGATTCTCAAAATTTTCGGGGCAATTCGTCGCCCATATCTGCAGCTGTCTGTAATGGGCATCAATGATAAGCCAATGTTGCTGTTGTTCGCTTTCGCCTAGCTTGTCGCAGTAACATGAGTGAGACAGCGCACCAAAGAAGTGAAACTCCGCGATCAAGGGCTCTGTCGGCAGAGTCCATAATTTGGGCTCCGCCTTGGAGCGAGCATCAACAGCCGCAGCATAATCGCCGGCTAGAAATCGCGCCTGAAGTTTGCGGATCCAGTAGACGGTTTCACTAGGTGACAGCTCCAGACTCCGAGCCAACGATCGCTCGACCTCTAGCTCGTCAAACTGTTGGTCATCCAAGCAACCGAATGAGCGCGTGAGGCCGCGCATGCTTCTAATGATTGCGAGCTGAGCGGCTACGGTATCAGCAGCAAACTGAACCTTTCTATCCCGTATCGTAGCAAAGCTTTTCTCTATCTCGTTCTGCACCTCTTTCAGGGGATCTCCGGCCATCATCATATTTGAGGTTAGATGAAGCAAGCTGTACGCCTCATAGATGACATCGCCGCTGCTGACCGCAGCTGCGAGCGCTCGCCGAATCAAAACTCGGCCACCTCTTAGGGGCTTCGTCCACGGGATCACGTTGCACCCGAAGGCCAAATAGACGGGAGCCCGAAAGCGGGAGAACTCACCGCGATCAACCAGGTCGCAAGCAAGACGACCAAATTTGTCAGCTGCTTGGTAGTCGCCGAAGCGCCCGGCCAAGATTCGGCCCAGCCATGCGTAATGGGCGCAAGAAGCATCAGTGTTGCCGTATCCGAGGCTGATGGTGACAGCTCTGCAGATGACCAGAGCGGATAAATTGGCGTCCGTGAAACCTGCGGGCGGAAGAATGCGCGTCAAGACGGCAAGCGTGGCAAGCATGGTCTGATCTGTCATTGCAGGCAACCTAGAAAGATCCTCGATTGCCTCGGGCAGCTGTGACCACATCCGCTGATATTCAGTTAATGTTTCCTGGTCCGTCGGATGCTGCGACCACTCGATCCCGACGTCGTGAAGATATTCGAGCCCTGTGAGCACTGCCCGCCCGTGCTGGCCGAGCGCCAAGTAAAGATCGACCCGCAAGCATGCGACCGTTGCTCGCTGGGGCGCGTTCAAGGCGCGCTTCGACAGTACCGACAGGAGGCTCTCTGCAATGTCCAGCTGGCCTACCAAGAATTCGCATTCAGCCCGGCTTGTCTCCAGTGCAAACGCGAGTTCGTGGCGCCTTCCCCAAGAGTGCTCCGCGAGCAGCGCAGCACCGACGGTGAAATATGTGAGTGCCGAGGCGTAGGCAGCCGACGCCCTGGCACGCTGCCCTGCGACGAAATTCAGCTCTGCGAGCTGCTCACGCTCATGACCGGAGGCAATTAGCGCGACGCCTCGATTGAGTTGGCTGACGATGTCGAAGATAGCCTCTTCGCGTTTGTGCGCAGGAACGTGTGCCGCCAGCAACCGACCGATCCGCAGATGGGCAGGAGCGCGCGAGGATTCCGGCACCAGGAAGTAGGCCGCCTCTTGAACGCGATCATGGAGGAAGCGGTAGGCTGTTCCGTGGCGCGCGATGAGTTCCTGCCGGATCGCCGGCCACAGGGTCGCATGCACCTTCTCCTGCGAAATTTCGAGCACGATCGCAAGCTCCGCCGTCCCGGCGATGTTGCCGAAACAGGCCAGCTGTTGCAGCGCGTCCTGCGTTGCCTCAGGCAGGCGGATGAGCTTGCCGAGCATCAGATCCACGACATTCTTGGTGTACGCTTTTGCGTGAATACGCTCGAGATCCCACCGCCAGCGCGCCGACTCGTGATCGAACGTCAATAGCTGCTCTTCGGCCAGTTCAGAAAGGAATTGAATGGCGAAGAACGGATTACCCATCGTCTTCTGATGCACCAACTTTGCAAGCGGGGCAGCGCGTTTTAGTCCGCAGCGAAGGGTATCCGCGACTAACCGCGCGACATCGTCTGCAGCGAGCGGCGAGAGCGTGATCTCCTCGAAATTTACGTCGGCTCTCCTGAAGGAGTCGAGCTTGCGTTTGAGTGGATGGCCTGCATCAAGTTCGTTGCTGCGGTAAGCTCCAATCAGCAGCAGGTGCAGATCCGACTGCGTCAGGAGATCCTCGATCAAGTCGAGCGTTGCGGCATCATGCCACTGCAAATCGTCGAGGAAGAGCACCAAAGGATGGGTTCGCCGCGCGAACACGCCAATGAAGCGGCGAAGCACCAGCTGGAAACGCATTTGCGCTTGCCGGGCTGGAAGCTCAGCAACTGCGGGCTGCTCGCCAATGATCAGGCTCAGATCGGGGATCAATTCGACCATCAGTCGTCCATTCGTGCCGAGCGCCTCCAGGAGCGCTTGCCGCCAGGTGGCGAGTTCGCCCTCACTTTTGCTGAGAAGAGGACGGACAAGACTCTGAAACGTCTGCACTAGCGTCACATAAGGAACGTCGCGCTTCAGTTGGTCGAATTTGCCTGATACCAACTGCCCGCGCGAGGGCACCAGTGCTTTGTGTAGCTCCTGGACGAGCGAAGACTTACCGACACCGGAATAACCGGCGACGAGCACCAACTTCGGCGCGCCGCTCTTCACCGCGCGATCGAAAGAGGCAAGCAAAACCTCGATCTGAAGGGCTCTGCCATAGAGCTTCTCGGGGATGAGCAGCCGATCAGGTGTGTCGTCTGTGCCGAGCTCAAACGGGTCGATGCGACCGTGGTTGGCCCATGCTGCGAGACAGTGTTGCAGATCGTGCTCAAGGCCAGCGGCAGTCTGGTAGCGTTCCTCGGCGGTTTTCGCGAGGAGTTTCATCACAATCTGAGATATCGGCTCCGGGAGGTTTTGCGACTTCTCGACGGGCGGTGTTGCTTTTCTTGCAATATGACAATGGATCCACTCCGAGGGATCTGAGCCCGTGAACGGCAGCGCGCCGGTCAGCAGCTGGTAGAATGTCACGCCAAGTGAATAGAGATCACTGCGACAATCGACCGAGCGATTCATTCGTCCGGTCTGTTCGGGCGCCATGTAGGGCAGCGAGCCGGCGATGAACTCGGCAGGCTCAGGCGGCACGCGCTCGCGGGAAAGACGGGAAGCCAGACCAAACCCAGTGAGTCGCACCTGTTCGTCAGGACAATTGACCAGAATGTGAGCGGGTTTCAGCTCCTTGTGGACCAAGCCGTGCCGGTGAAGCCTGCCCACGGCCCTCGCGATACCAACAGCGAGGCGCAGGAAGCGCTTCGGCTCCATACGGATCCCGAGTAAATTTAGCAGTGGCTCGCCGCATGGATCCTCCAGGACCAGCATAGTCCGACCGGCTTCCCGGATGAGTTCCAACGGCCGCACCGCCCATCCCTCGTCTAGCTCCTCCCTCAGCTCGTACTCATGGGCGAGGCGGTCGAGCGTCGCTGGGTGTTCCGCGATGGGCCGCACGACAAGCACGACAGCCCTGCTGCCGTGGATTTGCCGGTGCCACCCACGGCAGAACGCGCGATCACCGTCCTCCCACAGGAGCTGGATGTCACTGTCGATGCTTGAGCCGAACAGAGTTCGGCTGAGGTCCCGCGGCATTTGCCCGCCCGATCAATAAGGACTGAGCAGGAAGCTGACACATATCGGGCGAGCTTGTGAAGAGACTTCGCAAAGGGGCCGGATTACCGATTAAGGCCGCCAAAGAGTGGACGGCGGCACGCCGAGATGCGACTTACACACCGAATACGTGGCCCAAGCGTGTCGATCAAGCCCAATCCTGCGCGCCGGCTGAGCCTGCACAGAATCGGCGGCGGCGCTCTCGCTAGCGCAGTGTGTCGGCGAAGGATTGTATTCGATGGAGTGGGCTCGTGGCCCGTTACCCGACCATGGCGCACTGCCCGACGTGCAGCAGGGCCCGGATCGCTGCTTCCGTTCTAAGACCCGAGGAGAAGCAAGATGCTCGCTCGAGTCGCTGAACATAAACGCCGCAAGGGCGCTCAGGCTAGAAATCCCGGCGACACGAGCGGTGCTGTTTTCGAAATCGACGTTCACTCCTGGCTCCATTGTTGGAATGCGCAATGCAGTCATCGACTCTGAACCACAGCATGAAGGGCAGATCTGAAAGCCAAGTGTGAGCGAAACCGCGCCCATAACTATTCTCTTCATTCCTCCAATGATGGAGCAACTGACCCGCGACAAAGGCACCCCTGATGCTCACCGAGCGCCCGTATAGGCCCTCGCTGATCGGAATGCCGCTCGCTGCCGTTCGCCGCAGGGCAATTGCCGGCCGTGCGAAGCCGATGACCGAGAGAGTTCTCGCTGCTTGAACCGCTGTTCAAGCAAGGCGTAGGCTACCCCAAAACCGGTGAAGAGAATTGCAATTAGAATAAAGTACAGCGGAACGCCTTCTTTGCCGATTCGATAGATCTGCGCCGGCAGCGTACAACCTGACGCTACGAATGACCAAGCCCCCCTTCCTGGCCGGCACGAAGTAGCGGGGAGTCACGACCTACTCTGCCTTGCTGAGCGAGCCTCAGCTTTGCCACGCTGGTTGCTTCATTGGAGGCAGCATCACCACGGATGTACTGGCGATGTGGGGCGAACCCGACGCACTTTCTTGTCGACGGAGTGCGTCGGCTCCCCTTTAATGCTTCTGCCTGGCCCTGGGCCCTTAGCGGATCGATGAGCTACTGGCAGGTCTAACAACACCTTCAGGTTGACCGCTCGGGGCGCGTTTTGTCCTTCCTATGTAGGTCAAGAGCGAACCTTCAAGGTGCCGGGCACGGACCTCTGATGCCCGCAAATTCTGGTGGAAGAATGATTCTTTCGCTGGAGCAGCGGTTGTTTGGCTGGTGCAGGAGAGCAAATGCAACTGCCTTTTGGCGAACCGGTCCGCAGCTGGACACCGAATGGAGTGTGTCCCGCCTCTCCTTCAGATTACGCCGCCTCATGTTGGGGTGCGAGGCTCGTGAAGGAAGCAACGCCACGAACGCACGTGAGCGCCCCTGCAGCAGCTCGAATTCGAGCATCTTTCCTACAAACATGACGGAAAGGACTTGAATCGCACCTTGCGTCAGGTTGTACGAAATCGGTGCAAGGTGCTTTCCTCACACAGAGCAACTCACAGGCGCTCCGACGACGGAAAAGAAGAGTTCATGTTGCTGATGCCGCTGCTACTCGCTCTGATGTCTATTTTCCTTAGCATGGGTGCGATAGTCTACTCCGCTTGCCGATCTCAACGCCGGCGGGATCGGCGCATGCACAGGCACAATCGGGCCGATTCGCTCAGCTCGCGCCCCCGCGTGCAACTACCAAGGCGACGGGCATTCTGATCCTTCAGCCGCATAATGAGCCGTCCGCTGCAGTCTCACTCGCGAAGGCCAGGCGACACGCGCCGCCGCTAAAGCGAGCGCCTCAAGTTCTGGATTCGGTGCTGCTCGATCGGCTGCTGATCGTTTGACGGCCGCTTGGGAGCCAATCCAACGCGACGGCGGACAGACTCCAAAGGCAGTTCTCGACCAGTCGAGCGGTTTTTGCTACACTTTCCTGCCTGCGTCACGCTGGCGCGAATGGCTGGCCGGTCACATACCTTGAAAATTTCAAAGATTTGCACTGCGCGGAAGTCCTCAAAAGCCCTATCCGCTCGATCGAAGGTCGTAGTGAGGCAATAAGTCTACTGTAAATCGTACAAGTGAGGCTCTTATCGTGACCAAGCGCTCTGAACCCCGGAAGGAAGCCCCAAATGTCGTCGGGCCTGAGGTGAGGCCGAGCGTCTTCGTCGTCGACGATGACCTCTCAATGCGCGAATCGCTGGTCAACCTATTTCGTTCGATCGGTCTAGATGTCGTTGCTTACGGATCCGCCCGGGAAATGCTCCAGAGCGAGCTCCCTGATGTTCCTAGCTGCCTTGTGCTTGACATCAGGCTGCCTGGATTGAGCGGCCTTGAGCTCCAGAATGAGTTAGCCAAACAGAAGATTCACATTCCCATCATTTTCATCACCGCTCATGGCGATATTCCGATGACCGTCAAAGCCATGAAGAGTGGAGCAATCGATTTTCTCAGCAAGCCGTTTCGCGATCAGGAACTACTCGATGGCGTAGTCGCAGCTATCGAACAGGATCGGAAGAGACGAGGTGTAGACAAGGTGGTCAGCAGGCTCCAGTCCTTGTTTGAGGCCCTAAGTCCACGAGAGCAGGATGTGTTGAAACTGGTCGCCGCCGGGCTATTGAACAAACAGGTAGCCGCGGAACTCGGGCTCGCCGAGATTACAGTCAAAATCTATCGCGGCCACGTGATGAAGAAGATGGGAGCTCGATCGCTAGCCGATTTGATCAGGATGGCTGAGAGGCTGGGAATTGGGACTGAGCGTTTCACGGTACAAACCTAAGTATGATTTTACAATTTCGTCGTACACGCGCACCCTTCTGCTGGCCGTCATGCGTCGCCAGCGCCTTCGCCCAACCAAGAACAGGTCGTCTTGTCTAGGTATTCAACTGTTTCCGTTATTGACGACGATCCTGCGATTCGTGCCGCACTGAACAATCTTTTGAAATCGCAGGGCCACATCGTTCATACGTTTGCATCGGCTGAAGAATTCTTGCGGTCGTCTCAATTGAACCACACGTCCTGTGTCATTGCAGACGTGCAGATGCCCATGATGAGCGGCTTTGAACTTTTGGAAAAGATGCGAGCCCAGGGCCACGCTGCACCGTTCATCTTGATGACTGCCTTCGCAGATGATCGCACGCGAGCTCGCGCGTTGAGCGCGGGCGTAGCCGGTTTTTTTGCCAAGCCGTTTGCTGACCTGGAGTTGAGCGCCTGCCTCGATGCAGCGCTTCGCGAGCAGGGTGGAACGAACGCGTGAAAGATGGGGAAGCAGTCTGGACCAAGCGCACTCGCGCGGCGCTTACGATGTCGATCAATGCGCGACTGCCCGTGCTTACCGCGTGCCAGTGGACCATCGCCTTTCTTGCCGCATTCCTGTCATTGTTGTTGCACATTCGGCATCTGGTTGAAGCACTTGCAACGTCGGGCTCCTGACAAGGCGCCTTTGGTATGATCGCGCAATCAGAGGAGGCGAGGGCCTCATCGGTTTAACGAGCGCCCTACCTTCACTCCTAAGATCCTTGCTGAGCTTAGCGCGAAGTGCCACGGCAGCGGCTTGCCGGCAGGACGTCGTTAGAACAAAGAATTCACCTGAAACTTGTGCCACCGCTCCAGACAAATCTGGCACCGAGTTTGCGGGAGCAGGACGGGACGATCGCGTCCAAAATCCCGCAGTCTGTCGAGGCGATCGCTTCGGAATTCACAGGAAACCCAAAGGCCGCATTTTCGATGTTGAGCTTTCGAAGGATCGAGCGGTGTACGCCAAACTCGCCAATTTGCGTTCGCTCCCAGCAACCCTTTGGCGGGCCGAAGCACCCGAACCTACGCAATCGGGTTGCAGGGCAACACAAATGCCACTGGTCGAAGCAATTTCAAGCCACGCCTTTGCTGCCGAACGCATCCACGCCACCACCCTCCGCGCCGATCCCGGCCAAACGCAAGGCCCAAAGCGGCGGCTCTGGACGAGCGATAAGCCCGCGCACCGGGCCAGATCCGCGGCGGCCCTGTCCCTTCTACTCGCCGGGACCCTGAGCGTGAGCATCCAACACACGCCTCCGGCTGGCGGGCTCCGCGGTCGCCGGGAGCGCATCGGCCCTCTGGTCGCGATGAACTTTCTCGGCCCACATACTTCCCCGCTTCCAAGCTAACCGCGCTGTATGCGCAAATTCTTCGATCGCGCGCGACTAAGCAAACCTGCCCGCGAAAGACGACTTAGCCTGGGCCCTCGCTGGATGGGACGAAACTGCTAGACATAGTAGCTTTGTTCCGCCTGGTTCCTCGGGTAAGCCGTTGGAGCTGATTTTCAGACGCCCTACGCAGAGCCCAAAGGACGCCGAGAGGCGCCGGAACCGTGCGCTCATGATCCGCCAATCCTGTACAATGTTGGCCGCGCGCTTGTTCGTCGGGCAGATTTTCTTGTCGAGGAGACGACGACATGGTTGGAGGACACGAGCCGCACAGAATGAAGACAGTCGAAATGCTAGAGTCTAACGTGCGCTCGTACTCACGTTCCTTTCCTGCTGTGTTCAGCAGGGCGCGCGGCTCGATTATGTTCGCAGAGGATGGCCGAAAGGTCATTGACTTTCTGTCCGGCGCTGGAGCGCTAAATTATGGCCACAACAATCAGGAGATCAAAGCGGCAATCAGCGAGTATCTGGACTCGGACGGCGTCGTCCACGGCTTGGACATGGCCACCCCAGCTAAGGTCGAATTTATGGAGGCCTTTAGCTCTGTCATCCTTCGTGAACGGAATCTTTCCTACCGCTTTCAATTTACAGGGCCTACGGGAGCTAACGCTGTTGAAGCAGCTCTAAAGCTCTCGCGTAAGATCACAAGACGACACAACGTCATTTCTTTCACGAATGGATATCACGGTCAAAGCTTGGGAGCCATAGCCGCGAGCGGTAACCGCTTTTACCGCAAAGGCAGCAGCATTCCCTTATCCGGCACAACGTTCATGCCCTATGATGGGTATCTTGGCTCCGCTCACAGTGCGGCGGATTACGTGCGAAAGGTATTAATGGACGAGAGCAGTGGCACTGATCTTCCAGCCGCCATTCTCGTCGAAACCGTGCAAGGTGAGGGAGGCATTAACGTCGCCGGTAAGGAATGGTTGCAGTCAATTGAGGCTTTGGCAAAAGAGGTCGGAGCTATTTTCATAGTTGACGATATCCAAATGGGCTGTGGCCGTACAGGCGAGTTCTTCAGTTTCGAGTTCGCCGCGTTATCGCCAGATATTGTTGTAATGTCGAAATCGCTGAGTGGGTACGGTTTGCCACTATCGATGCTCCTGATCAAAGAAGCGATTGACGCATGGGAACCAGGTGAGCACACGGGGACGTTTCGAGGAAACAACCTTGCACTCGTTTCTGGCAAAGCGGCTTTGAATCTGTATTGGCGCAACCAGACGTTCTCGCAACAGGTTCGACGCTTGGGCGCATTTATGCGGCGTCGACTCGATGCTATCGCGCACCAGCACGGAAACGGGTTTGCTGTTCGTGGACGGGGCATGGTATGCGGATTCGATTGCAAAACGACCGAAATCGCAGAGGCGACGTCACATAGAGCGTTTGAGAAGGGATTGATTGTCGAGCGATGCGGACCGACCGATCAGGTTCTAAAGTTCTTGCCTGCACTTACGATCGAGCAAGAAACGTTGGGACAAGGCCTAGACATATTCGAGGAGTCATTGACCGAAACGTTGAATTCAGCCCGAGCAAGCTAAACTTGTAGGCACACGAGAGAAACTGTTGCTAGCGACCGCATCGCCGCAAGTCACTGGCGTGAGTCCTTGCTTGCCGCCGAAATGGTTCAGGAGTTTTGAGGCCATGATCATGAACGTAAAGTCTGAAGGCCAACGCTATCTGTAATCCGCCAAGTCGGCTGTTGCGCGGAGAACGCCTGCTGCTCTCCTCGGTCCACAACACGTGAGTGCGAGCAGCACCTTTGACCATAGAGCCTCGCAGTCGCGAGCGACTCTGGTCGAGCTGCCTTATCTAAGTTTCCAATCTGAGGTTTGCCGAAGGTGAGCTCGTGGTGCGGAATGGAGTCCAATGGTGTAGTGTGGCTTCTTGGTGGCCACTGCCCAGCCGCACGAGTACTTTGTTAGGACCGTGTATTGTGCAGCAGCGATCCAGGCTGAGCCGTTTACAGCGTAGGTGCAGCAGCAATCACTCGGGCCGCCGGCTTTGCGACGAAATCCGTCAACGAACGCGCGGTGGCGATGTCCCGGGTTCTGTTGAATTTCTGAAGAGGTCGGCGTTGTCCACCTTGAGCCGGTAGGCTCGGGGTGCTGATTCCGCAAAGGACAGCAACGCGATGACGAGAGATATCACACCGGCTGATTGGCTGGCGACCGGGCCTTTGGACGAACCATTTGCGGAAGTGCGAGTGCCGAGTTCAGCTATCAGAAGCCCCTATTTGGCGTGAGCGCCTCGGCGGTAAGCGAAGGTGACGGACCAAAGGTGAACTATGCTGGGCCAACCGAAGAAGCCCGACGCACCTGCCGGGTCTGAGATGCGTCGGGCTGAGTGGGAGACTGAGCGCGACAGTCTCCCCCCAGAACCGCGCCTGCAAGTAGTATGCCGTGCCCGTAGTCCTACACCAACAGTTCAAATTAGATATCTGCTCTGCCACAAAGTTCCGCGAGGCATTCAGCGACGGCCAGCTCCATCTTCAAGGCCTAACAGCTGAGCTTATTCCCGTTCCAAAAACTCCCGCCATGACCTTTCGTTTGGATCGCAAATGAGGCAGAAGAAGCGGACAACGGGCCGCCGGCTCATCAACAACAGATATCTAGATGTTTGAAACATTGCTACGCGTGACTGGAACGATCGCCCCGAGCTCGCGCACGGCAGAGGCACACGATCGAGATCTAAGCTTAGATTTTGCGAAGGGTGCGCTCATTGTTCTGGTGATCGTTGGGCACCTGATTCAGTATGTCATCTACCAAGACGACGGGTTTTGGTATTCGCCGTACTACAAGTCGATCTATATGTTTCACATGCCACTCTTTATGGCGATAAGCGGATATCTTTCTTCTCGATCGCTGCTGCAAAAGTCGTTCACTCGAGCCGCCAGCGACCGTGCGAAGCAGCTCTTGCTGCCGATGCTGTTTTGGTGGACGTTCATGGAGACAGCTAAGCTGGCGGCATTGTGGCACGCGACCAGCCTAACGAGCGGACTTTTGGCATTTGTAGACGATTTCGCTGGCACATACTGGTTCATCTGGGCGACGTTTGTTTCCTATCTTCTCCTCAAAATTTCTATCAAGCTCAGCCACCAATCGTGGGTCATATCTGGTTTAGCCATACTGGTCGCACTCGCGCCTCTGACATTGTCCATATCACCCCTGATCAGATTCACTTACCCGTTCTTCTGCTTCGGCTTCTTGCTTGCTCAATCGAGAAAACGATGGACGAGTACATCGCGACATCACAAGCCGCTCCTGATTTTATTTCTCTCGATAGTGACTTGCGTATGCTTTCTAGCTTGGGGCAAGGACACCTATGTCTACAATAATCTTGGGGTAATTCACGATTTTCGGTCGGCTAAAAACGTGCTTCTGATGTTTGTTGGCTCTGCAGCCGCCTCAGCAATCGCTATCGAACTCCTGCTGCAATGCTGGAGCGTTCGCCGTTCAAATCGAATGGCCCGCTTTATCGCGGTGGAGTTGGGCCAGACCACGCTGCTGCTCTATCTGGTCCAGGGTACCGTGTTCCGTCTCATGGATTTCGTACAGTTCGGAGAACTTTGGAATCTCACGACCCGGTTGATCATCGCGGGTATGCTCGGGGCCGCGATTATTGTGATCGCGCTAACGGTGCGCTCGATTGTTCGCGGCGTTCCATATCTGTCACAGCTCGTCCTTGGAATGCCGCCACGCTCAGGTCTTCCGCAAGCCAAACCTGCAATGAACTAGCTGTATGCATTTGATATTTGAGTACGGCAGGGCATTGCGATAGCATCGACTTGTGACGCCGCGGGAATAGCGTTCGACCCAGGTCCGGCGGCGACGGCGTGCCGCCGGTCGAGCATAGCAACCCATCGGAGCGTGTATTGCTCGGGTTTGCATGGCACCGGGGAACTCAGCCCATTGCGTCCCTTCAAATAAGATCGACTGTCGTGAGACTTAGCTTCGCTGCCCTAGTCGTCTAGCCGCCGGGTTTCGACCCAGATCTGGCGATCGAACCTAATCCAATCACACTCGGCCAGATGTTTCTTCGAGTGCCGTACTGAACCCGAGACGTCCCAGTCGTTCGACTCTCCGTCTCGTCCCACAGCTGCCCGAAGTAAAAGGCCCTCGGCAACGCACAAGCCGTTCTTGTTCGATGAGGTGGCGATGCGCTTGCTCACCGCGAGCCTGTTGTGCTCAGAGATTCGGTCGCTCGCGCGGCGAGCGCGGCCAGGATGCCTTCGAGGACAAGAGCAAAGCATCCGGGCTGCTGTAGCTGGTGCGCATCGTGAGCAGACGTAGGGCATCGTCCGCGTTCCGACCTTGTACCTTGAAGCCGCCCATCGCCTTGACGCTTTGTGGCGCGAGACCAAGACGACCCATCACGGGAATTTCGCAATTCCCCAAGGCTCGCATCTCGACACGCTTACCCCCTCCCTCAACCTTGACGGTGTCTGCGCCACGCTGCAGGACGCCTCCAGAGTTGCGTATTGCGTCGTCGGGACTGAGATGAAAGCTGAGAAACGGCATGTCAGCTACAGGCTGGGCGCCGGGCCTTTTCGCGCGACCACGTCCAGGTGGTGATTTACATCGCCATGCTGACCGGTAAAGTGGTCATCAAACCCAAGGCATACGTTGCCGACGCTATGGCCGACAAGAATGACGTCGACGACAGGATCGGCGATACGAGTCGTTACCGCATCATAAGCCGTGGTCATGACGATGGCGCGCCTTTCCTACTTGCATCGTTGCAGAACTGGAATCGTGACGCGTTCAACCGACAGCTGCGAAACGTGGCTCATGTCGATCTGATCCGACCTCGCCTGTCTCTGGAAATGGCCTTCCCCTTGGAAGAGCGAAGGTATCTGTCAATAGGGAGGCCGAAAAGGAGCGTCACTGAAGTCGGAAGCACAAAGTTTCCAATGATTGGGCACCAGCGCTCGCACGGCTGCCGCAAACTCCGGAATGCGGATGACGTGTCCAGCATCTTCGCGTCCGTAGACGCTTGATAAGACCTGCCGTCCAGGCAATCTCTTGTAATCGAAATAACGGCGGAACTTCCACACAGATGAACACGCAACCAATCACAACGACGCCATCGGACTGAAGCCGAACGCGCGATGACACTGTGGACCGGCCCGGCGACGCCCGCGATCTCGCCCGGCCGGCAGCACCCACATTGCAGATGCGAGGTCACAATCGTCCATTTCGTAGGTCTATGGCAAGGCTCTCTCAAGTCGTTCGGGAAGCTCAGCTCAGGATCCTTGATCTTGCGCTGCCGCGCGCATCTTCAGGCAAGCGCATCGGCAGCGTCACAGATCCCTGCATATATTTCGTCCAGGTCACCTGCTGTTACACAATATGGCGGCATCACATAAATCGTATTACCGCGTGGGCGCAGCAAGAGATTACGGTCTTTAAAGAAGGCGTGAAGCCTCGGGCCGACGCCTGCGAGATAGCCGGTATCTCTCGTCTTCAGATCCAGTGCTGTAATGGTGCCGTTATGGCGAACGTTTTCAAAGTATAGCGCGACAATCTGGATGGGAAGCGCGCGACAATCAGGATGGCGAGTCGGTGTCGCGGCGAGGTGATGATTGCCGCGATGATTGTCGCGCGCAAGAGTTTTGTTCGCTCTGATTGTCGCGGAGCGTCAATCAGCGAGTGTTTTTGGTGTCGCGTGCGAGGATGGTCGCCCTGGACCACGCTTCCGCTCGAGCGCGGTGCGCCTGCGATAGCTTTCGACGTTCATCTCGACGATGGTGGCGTGGTGAACGAGGCGATCGATGGCGGCGAGCGTCATAGCAGGATCCGGGAAGACCCTGTTCCACTCTCCAAAGGGCTGATTGGCGGTGATCAGCATGGAACGCCGCTCGTAGCGAGCGCTGATGAGCTCGAACAGCACGCTGGTCTCGGCCTGGTCCTTGGTGACGTAGGCAAGATCATCGCAGATCAGGAGGTCGAAGCGATCGAGGCGGTTAATGGCGGCCTCGAGATTGAGCTCGCGCCGCGCCACCTGGAGCTTCTGGACGAGATCGGTGGTGCGGGTGAAGAGGACGCGCCATCCGTTCTCGATAAGGGCCAGGCCGATGGCTGCCGCCAAGTGACTCTTGCCGCCGCCGGGCGGGCCGAACAGCAGCAGATTGGCGCCCTTGCCGAGCCAACCATCGCCGGCGGCGAGCGCGGTCACCTGTGCCTTGGAGATCATCGGCACAGCCTCGAAGTCGAAGTTGTCGAAGGTCTTTCCAGCGGGCAGCCGCGCCTCGACGAGATGGCGCTCGACGCGGCGGCGGCCGCGTTCGGCGATCTCGTGCTCGGCAATGGTGGCGAGGAAGCGGGCCGCCGGCCAGCCTTCCTTGTCGGACTGCTCGGCAAATTGCGGCCACAGCACCTTGATGGCTGGCAGCCGCAACTCGTTGAGCAATAGATTGAGGCGCGCGGTGTCAATGGTGTTGGCCGTGCTCATGCGGCACCTCCGATCTCGCCGGCACCGATGAGGCACTCATAGCTGGCGAGCGGGGCGAGCTGCACCACGACCTGCGGCACGCAGGCCGGATCGGGCGCGAAGTAAGCGCACAGCCGTCCGAGGTCGGGCAGTCGGCCGGCATCAAGCTCGGTCGCGAGCTGATCGGCGAGTTCGGCCTCGCAGCCGCGCTCGTGCGCCAGAGCAAGCAGATCGACCATGATCCGGCAGGCTTTCCTGTCCGGCAGCCGTTCGCGCAAGCAATCGAAGGTTCGGCGATAGGCATCGCGGGAACAGCCGATCACGGTAGACGAGATTGAGCAGCGCCATTGGCTTGCGCCGCAAGGAATGGATCACGTGCCGATAATCGACGACCTGGTCGTGCTTGCCGTTGGGATGCGGCCGCCCACGCGGCAGGGTGACGAGATGGGTGCCGCCGACGAACACGTCGAGACGATCGTCGTAAAGGCGCACCCGCAGTTGGTGCCGATCAAACGCGACGGCACGGTGTAGAACACCTTGCGCAAGGTGAAGCCGCCGCTTGACGTCACGCGGACAATCACCTCCTCGTAGTCCGAGGTGCGGCGATCTGGCAACGCCTGCAGGGTGGCGCGCTCGTGGTCGATCCGCTTGGCGTTGCGGGCATTACGGCGGCTGACGATCTCGTCGATGAAGCCGCGATAGGCGGCGAGATCATGCCGCGCAACAGCAGCGCATCGGCGATCGTTCGCTTGAGATGGGCATGGAGCTTTCGATCGCCCCGTTCTCGTGGGCGATGCCGCGATTGTTGCGGGAAGGCCGCATGCCGTAGTGGGCGCAGAGGTCCTCGTACCGCTTGGTCAGATCGTCCCTTGCATTGCGATCGAGATTGCAGAAGGCGGCCGACAGGCTGTCGGTCCGATGCTCCCGCGGTGCCCCACCGAGCGACCACAGGGCATTCTGCAGCCCTTCGGCCAATGCGACGAAGCTCTCGCCACCGAGCACGACATGGGCGTGTTCAAACCCGCAATAGGCCAACCGGAAGTGATAGAGGCGATGATCGAGCGGCACGCCAGCGATGGCGACCCCAAGCTCGCCCATATCGGTGAAGTCGGACAGGCCGACCTGGCCCACGTCATGGGTCTGGCGCAAGATGACCTCCTGCTCCTCGCCGTGGATCGCCCGCCAGGCGCGGATCCGGCGCTCGAGCGTGCGGCGGATTCCAGCCCCCAGCTCAGGATGGCGTCGGAGCATCTCCTCGAAGATCGCCACAGGCCGCACGCCGGGAGCCGCCTTCAGCATCGGCACGACCTCCAGGCCGAAGACGTTGGCCAAGGGATCCGGCCGGCGCCTTTGCCGCGGTGACTTCTTTTGCGACGGAAGACGCAGATCCTTCTCGAGCCGATAGGCGGTCGACGAACTGCGACGCCTTCGCGGCCGCCTCTGGCGGCGAATTGGTTTGACGGAACTTCATGTAGAGCCTCATCTGGTGATCGGTGACATGGCAGCCTGGCAACGGGTGATTCCTCTTTGGCGAGAAGAACCATCCATCACCGGCCAGCCGCGATCACCAGACGGCGCGGTCCACTCGGATCGCGCCGTCGCCGGGCTCGTAACTCCGGTCGGGCTACGCCCTCCCTGCGTCACGAGCCCGGCGAAGCTCTCTCATCCTGATTGACGCTGCACTTCCATCCTGATTGCCGCGCCGCAGTCAAAGCGCGGATCGACGCGGAATGCTTCAATTGCCTGCTCTTGCATGGTTGCGACCGCAGCGATGCGTCGGTGACATTCCTGGTCTTTCCACAGATCCAGGTTAGCCTTGGCGGCGGCACAGGCCACCGGATTTGCCGTATACGAACTCGAGTGCAAGAATGTGCGGGTACGGTCTTTTGAATAATGGGCATCGAAAATCTCTGCCCGGCAGAGTGTCACCGCGAGCGGCAGCGCCCCTCCCGTGAGAGACCCTTGGAATAGCACGCTATATCTGGCACAACATTGGCCTGCTCACAGGCGAAGATTGTTCCGGTGCGGCCCCAGCCCGTCATGACCTCATCGGCAATGAACAGAACGTCCGACGCCTCGCAGATCCGCTTCATCTCTCTTAGCACCCAAGCTGGGTACATCAGCATTCCGCCTGCCCCTAACACCAGAGGCTCGACAATAAAGGCTGCGGGATTTTCGTTCCGACATCCTGACTCAAGCGCATCGAGCGTCGCCCGCTCACGACCGCTCGCAGGGAACGGGATTGAGGTGACGTCGAACAGGAGAGATCCGTACGCCGCGTTGAAGACACCGCGGGCACCAACTGACATCGCGCCGAACGTGTCCCCGTGATAGGAGTGCTGCATGACAACGATGCGTGTTCGCTCTTCGCCTATGCCAATAACCGAGTGCCATCTTCAAGGCGACTTCCACGCTGGCTGACCCGCTGTCCGAGTAGAACACGTGGTCCAAGCCTTGGGGTGTGAGTTTCAAAAGGAGCCGAGCGACCTCCTCAGCCGGATCATGCGTGTAGCCGGCGAAAATGATTTGGTTCAGCTTGCCGGCCTGTTCCTGAATCGCGCTCACGATCTGCGGATGGCAATGGCCGTGAGTGACGACCCAACAGGATGAGATTGCATCTATGATTCGATTGTCATCCGCAGTGTAGAGATAAGCACCATCGCCACGCACAACCTTGGTCATCTCGTTGTGAAGAGCATGCTGCGTGAATGGATGCCAAATTGGCCACCTCTTGTTTGGCTTCATGGCGTGAAATCGCCGGGAATAAACGAGCCTTTGAAGACAGCCTGTAGGCTCTCTGCCGTCAAAGGAGAAATCCAGGGCAGCCGTCCTAACCAACGCACCCGCGCGATGTCACAAATTGCGCTCTCAGTCTCCGAATTTCTTTCCCCGATGAATGCGATCCCAAGAATGTCGATCTGGCGCTTTCGTAAGGCCTCTATCGAGAGCAGGGAGTGATTGATGGTCCCGAGTAGCGTGCGCGCGCAAAGCACAACGGGAAGTCGCCACCGCTCGAAGATGTCGATGTAGAGTGCACTAGAATTCAGCGGCACCATCAGCCCGCCAGCGCCTTCGATGACGAGCGGTCGCTCCCCGGTATGCGGCAGGACGAGCGAATCGGGGTCGATGCGAATTCCGTCTATTTCGGCGGCATGGTGCGGCGAGGCGGACGTTTTAAGGCGGTAACGCTCCGGAACGATCCGATCGGCCGGAAGACCGCTCAGTCGTGCGACCTGCTCGCTATCGGTCTCTCCTTCAACACCGGCCTGAATTGGTTTCCAATAATTCGCGCCGAGAAGATGGGCAAGGCCTGCCGAAAAGACAGATTTGCCGATCCCTGTATCTGTGCCGGTCACCACGATCCGCTGCCTCATCGAGATCCGCCCCTCGTCTCCTCAGCGAGGGCATCGAGCATCGCACGCACCTCATCCTCTCCGACGTTGAGCGTCAGTGAAATTCGTAAACGGGCCGTGCCGGCCGGCACCGTTAGCGGTCTGATTCCTCGGATGTCAAATCCGCGAGCCTGTAGCGCGGACGCTAGCCTCATGGCGCGGGCATTCTCGCCAACGATGTAGGGCAGGATCTGCAAGTTCGAAGGACTTCTCTCGCCTCGCGCAACCATCTCCTGATGCGTGAACGCGACAAGCTTCGCCAGCCGCTGTCGGCGCTCCGGTTCCTCCTGCAGGATCAACAGAGCCTCCCGTACGGCCACCGCCATTAACGGCGAGGGGGCGGTCGCGAAGATAAACGGGCGACAGCGATTGATTATGAAGTCGCGCAGCACGCCAGAGGCGGTGACAAGCGCGCCGGCAGCTCCCAGCGCCTTGCCGCAGGTATGAATAACCAGGAGATTTTCGCGTCCTTCAAACGGCCCTGTGAGCCCTCGCCCCTGCTCGCCGTAAACGCCGGTGGCATGAGCTTCATCCACAACCAAGAACGCATCGTGCCGGTCCGCGATCGCGAGCAGGTCCTCAAGCGGTGCGAAATCGCCATCCATGCTGTAGAGGCTCTCGACTACGATCCAGACCTGCCCCGCTCCGCCCGCGGCACGCCAGTCGCAAATTGCGCTTACGATAAACTGCGGGTCGTTATGGGCGGTGATTCGAAACGCGGCTCGGCCAGCTCGTGCTCCTTCGTGAATGCTGGCGTGAACCAGGGAATCAAGGACGAGCAGGTCATCCCGTTGCGGCAACGTTGTCAGCACCGCAAAATTTGCCACATAACCACCGCCGAAGAAGAGCGCGGTCTGCGCGCCGAAGAACCGCGCCGCTGCTGCTTCGAGGCATTCGTGCTCCTCGCAGTTGCCGCGCAGAAGCCGTGATCCGCCGGCTCCGATCGGAGTACCGGCTTCAAGCGCGGTGACGATCGCTTTTTTCATGCGCGGCGCGCTCGCCAGGGCCAGATAATCGTTGGATGAAAAGTCAATCCCGGTGCGCGGCTTGAGACTCCGCTTCTCGTGTTTGAGCGCATCTAAGCCTGCCGCATAGCTGGCGGCTTTACCCGCAATGATGGAATTCATTCTTCACTCGCTGAGCAAGGATCGACGCCCCAAAACTCCCAACTGGCCGCCAACGACGGGGTCTTTACGGCGGTTAGCTTGTTGGATTCAAATCGGCACGATGCGATTTTGTCGGTCAACCAGCACAATGCGCGGCCTGAAGATTCTTGCCTCCCCCTCGTCAACTGAGGCGTATGCAACGATGCTTATCCTATCGCCGGGCATCGCCAATCGCGCCGCCGCACCGTTCACGTCTACCGTGCCGGACCCTTGCGGCGCTTCTGTCACAATCGTTGCAAAGCGTGCCCCCGTCTCGAGGTTGTAGAGTTCGACGCGTTCGTTAATCAGGATGCCGGCCGCGTCCAAAAGTGCGCGATCAATCGAGATCGAGCCTCCAAAGTGCAGGTCGGATTCAGTTACCGAGGCGCAATGAATCTTTCCCTTCATCAAGACAATCTGCATTTCTTACCTACGCTAGTGGCTTGCGCGCAGCGCGCCGTTGTTCTGATGGCTTAAGCGAGTCCAGACGTAATGCCGAGCCGTGCTAACAAACTTACATCACCGTCAAGTTGCGGGTTTTTGGTAGTCAGCAACACATCGCCGAAAATGATGGAGTTCGCACCCGCCAAGAAACATAGGGCTTGGAGTTCATCACTCATGTACTGGCGCCCGGCGGCCAATCGTACGACGCTCTTGGGCATCATGATCCGCGCGGTCGCCACCAGGCGCACCAGTGCAATCGGATTGGGACGCTCCGCCGTGACCTTCACCGGCACCCCATTCACCTCGTTCCACAGGTTGATCGGTACACTTTCCGGATGGTTGGGAAGATTGGCGAGTAGTACCAGCATGCCGAGACGGTCATCGACGTGCTCACCTATGCCAATAATGCCGCCGCAGCAGACTTTGACCCCCACCTCGCGCACACGCGTAAGAGTGTCGATCCGATCTTGCAAGGCCCGGGTAGTGATGATGCTGCGGTAGAACTCCGGTGAAGTGTCCACGTGATGATTGTAGAAGTCGAGGCCGGCGTCGGCGAGCCGTGCGGCTTGCTTTGGCGTGAGCATGCCGAGCGTTACGCACGTCTCCATCCCAACACGTTTAACGGCGGCAATCATGTCGCAGACCTTATCGAGGTCGCGGTCCTTTGGACTGCGCCACGCCGCGGCCATGCAGAAGCGACTCGCCCCGGCCGCCTTGGCGCGCTGCGCGGTGGCGACCACATCAGCGCGATCCATCAAGCGAGTCGCCTTCAGGCCAGTGTCGCAATGCACGCTCTGTGCGCAGTAGGCGCAGTCTTCAGGACAGCCGCCGGTCTTGATGCTGAGTTAGGCTTGCGGTTTCGACGTGGTTTGGGTCAAAATTACCGCGATGAACGGTCTGGGCCTGAAATAGGAGCTCGGCAATTGGCTGCACGTAAACCCCTTCCGCCTCGGCACGTTCCCAGTCGCGGCGGACCGGCGCGCCGTTGCGGCCGCTATTGCCTTCGACTTCCACAGCACCCCCAAGATTTTCGCTCGATCGTACAGACGACAAGGTCGTGCGTAGCTCCGCAAAGCAACACTCTTGCCCTGTATTGAACGAGAAATATCGCCGAGTTGCGCGGGCATGGCGCTCATATCAGGCTAATCGCCGCCCCCTCATGCCGGATTTCCCCGCAGGCGCGCCTCACTCAGGTAGCTAGGCGGTGCGTCCGGTAGTTGCGCCCCGTAGGAGCCTCTTCCGATGCAAATGTATTTGGCCGCGCGCCTTGTATAACGGAGCGACGGATCTGCTCACCTGGCTGAATCCTCAATGGTGTTGTTATGCGCGTCACATTCCGCACAATAAACGGCGGCCTCGACGAGCCGACTCTGCGAGCGCTGTGGTGAGCAACTCCGCGGGACTCTCGATTATGTCGCCACCGCCCGACTTGGCATCGGCGGGGCGAGATCCGCTAAGGTGTCGCACTCATCTGCGCAAACAGAGTTGCCGCTTCAGACGGCCCGAGCCCGACGATGCCCACGAAGGCTGCCGGAGGCATCGGAATGACCTGACGGGTCGGCCTCCAGAGATGCAGGCAATAGCGACTATTGTTCACATACTGCGAATGAGGAGGATGCAGCTGCATCACGCATTCCTCTTCATCCCAAAACATATCTTTAGCGAGGCACATCTCCTCCCAGTTTGGAGATCGCCGTGGCGTCGACACTGAGACATGCTCCCATCCCGGACGGATCAAGCCGATGATCTTGAGTTGGCAGCCACAAGGCCCCTGCACGAAGAAGAGACCAGAAGGGCCAGACCCTGGTGCAGTGGCGAATTGGCCCTCGCGAACGCGCCCCGCTTCCAGTCTTTCTACACTGTGCCTCCTCATGCGTCCTCCTTTTGGCCGATAGAGTTGCATCCGGCACCACTCGTCTTGTCCGAGTCGCACATCGAACGGCTGGCACCCCGGCATGGGCAGCCCCAGCTACCGCTGATCATCTGCACCGAACCTACTTGGATGAAGAACATCGGTTCTATCCGCATCGTTCACCGGGGAGTTCTCTTGGGTTTGTCTTTCGACATCTGATCGTCTCTTCAATTTTCTTGTCATTCGCGCCTTCGTTGCGAACCCGGCCTCATGCAGACAATCTGCGCAGAGATCTATGATGGCCCGTCTTGGCAAGCCGTTCCAGCAGGAGCTTCTGCTCGCCTCTTCGCCTGAACATGTCCGCAATGTATGGCGTTGAGCTCAGCAGTGCTTGGTGCAAGGTGCCAGAATTCGACTGAAACGCCTCACGCCAAAATGGCGGCGGAAGCCAATTCGCGTGGCATGATCCGGCGAACCGGCTACTTTGTCACCCAAACAAAAGTCCTGGCTTCAGCACATGATGCAAAGCGCGACGCCAATGCCTCGCCAGTTCATCGAGCGAGAGGCTTTGATTCGACGACCTGACGGTGGGCTTTCATCTCATCCTTCTCATGTCTAGCGGTTAGCCGGCTTGCCGCCTGAGACACCGTCAATGCGTCATCTATGTGGCCGGCCCCGCGACTCAGAATGGATTCATGGTCAGAGGCTCGGACGCGCGGACCGCACTCGTTCAGCAGCCTAGCTCATTGGCCTTACGGCATGACGCAGTTTCGCAGTTCAGCTAACGGGCTGTGAGCTCCAACGGAGAGACACCCGCGCCGGGGTCACAAGGCGTTGACGATCGGTGCAACCGTCCGCCCGGTGGCGATCAGAACTGCCCGTCAAGCTCATTTCTTTGCCGCCCCTCCGCGAGGCGAGCCAGCTTATCATATTCTTCAGCGACCTTGAGGAGCCTGCATCTGGATGTGTCGTCCTCGAGCGACTCCGCTTTTCTTCGGGTCGCTTCAGCACGGCTTCTCCAATGTTTGGCGTCTGAGAACAGCTTTTTTTCCTTCATGCGGAAGACGATGCAATTTTTAGATCAAGAAAATGCGACACATGCCCTACGTAAGATCCCGTAGGTTGGCTTTCGCAAAAGCACCTCATTTGCCGTTATCTGCCGACCGCTCTGTTGATGTCTGAGATGCGACAACCCGCTCGCAGCAAGCGCGGCAAAGGGCGCGAATGCGCGACTCTAGACATTAGGGCTTGAATCGTACGTAGCGTCAGATTGTAGGGTCTCTTACAGCTGGCGAGCGTGGTTGGCCGTAGAACAGCTTCCGGGCGACACAATTTCGAGTGTGTCATTTGGCGCCCAGATTGCAGAACGCCCGCCTTGTCCCTGGCGCCGCAGTGAAGTCGCCTCGGCGAATCATTGCACGTGTGGCGACGAAGCCAGGAGGGGAACCGGATTCTAAGATGCAGCAGCATCCTCGCGTTGCGGTTGCCCGATTTGACAGAGTGCTCACGCAGAAGGTCGACGTCTGGAGATCGGGGCCTCGCAGCTCAGAGTGGAATGGAAGTTGGAGGCCATACTCATCTTACGTAGCCGTGATGCGGCCGCGGCGAACCTGCAATAGCTTGCTTACGCCAAAACAGGTAGCTCCAGGCATACACCGTTGCCAGCATTCTCGCCAGAGATGCGTCGACTGGTCGCTCATGCCGAAGCCGCCCTCGGGTGCCTGGATTGCCTCCGCCGCCGCGTCCATGACGTTTTTCGTATCCAAAGACGGGCAACACGGCCTTCGGAGTAGCAATGACTTCTACAGCTTTGGCTAGCGAGCGGCCGTTCAACTGATGGCCTTGGAGCGCGCGAGGTCAGACCACAAGGAAATCTCGATCTATGCTCTGTCCGAAATGTCACACAGATAACTGGTGCGAGATCGCAATGCACGATCCCTGGAGCGGCCGACCAGTGATCAACTGCAATACTTGCGGTGAGTATGCCGAATACGATTGCCTCCAGCGCAAAACAGCGCACGCGATCATCGCAGCTACCTTGGCCTGTAACGTTAGCAAAGAGGACGAGCGAGATCCGCGGGCGGTTGCTGAAACGATTTTGGATGTGCTGGAGAATGCCGGCCTAACAATCGCTCGCGCCTCAAGATGAATGGGAGGACGCCGATCGGCGCCCGCTACAAGGCCCCGCCCATCCATCAGAGAGCATGGCCAACTGCGCCGCTCGTTCCAACAGCCATTTGATTGCCTGCAAAACCGCTGTTTTTCCCCCGGCCGACCTGGAGTAGTCGGCGTAGCAAGTCTTCAATACCAACACGATTGTAGCAAACGCGCCAATCTGGACTCGAGCCGCGATGCTCTCAATGGGACCAGGGCTGAGTACCGCTTAGGCTTCCAACGTGACGCTCGGCAAATCTTCCCACAAATATCGAACCCGCGATGATCAACCCGGCGTGGCCTGCAGCTGACGAAGCCTTTCGAGGTCGTCCATAGTTCAAGGTTATCTAGAACGGCGAAGTCACTGTTGGGTTACCTGACGGGAGTTTGGCTCTTTGACCAGGTTAACGCGCTGCCGATTAATCTCGTTTCCAATTCTGCTCAGCCGCCGCGGCACCGACAACTCCCGGGAAGCAGCCCCATTACGATGGTGACAGCGGGAGAGCTCGGCTGGATAGACAAAGCCAATTTGCACAGACTCGCCAGAGCTTCCAGCCATGGCCGATCGATTCCGTCGCCAAGGCACCTCCTATCCACACATTCAAGTAAGCTTGATTGATTTGCTTGATCACTCGTGGCCGCCGACGAGCAGTCTCACAGCTGGGGGTAGCTATGCGCGCACACTCGAGCGGACCTGAGCTGCGCCTTCCGCAGACGATTGATATCCAAAGCCACTGCCTTGGTGAAGCGCCTCCCGCCCTGCTCGTCTTGCGGCTGGCTCCTGGCAAACGAATAAGGGTTCGACATATTCACGCGATAAGCTCGGAGGGGGATTGAATCATACGTAGCGTCAGATTGTAGAGTGCACAGCTAGGGAGCACCAATGTTCGGCTGCTTCCAGCGGAGCAGGCCGACCGCTTGCGATGAGAGGTCTTCTGCCAAAGCGGCTGAGGATCGCGCTCAGCCGAAGAACGCACTTTCTGTCCTGTCCACGCAATCGCCGGCCCTATGAAGACAAGATCGCCCACATGTAAGAAGGACCAATCCAGCCTGGGAGGCTGCCAAATACGTTTGCGGGTACTGAGTTCCAAACCAGCCGCGGCGAGATTGATGCGGTATCCCGGAGCGGTCATGTGAGAGGACCCGATAGATCCAACAGGGTCTTGCTCGTCGATCACTGTGAGGGCCAATGCCGGGCCATTGTTGGTTTCAAGAATGGCGATCCGGGAGCCGCGTATATGTGCGGCGCCCCCGTTGTGACGGGGCCTCGCCAAAAGCTGTCATCGTGGTGCGCTTATCACCATTCCCGAATGCACGTCATGCCATGGTCGGACGGACGCAGCCTCGTTGAACGAAAGCAGACTAGATGAACAACAGTAATCCGAGACGAGGCCGCGCAAGTGCTAGGCATGGGTAGCGGTCATCGCGGGAGCAAGAGTGAACCGCGAGCTGGATCTGCTCGAGGTGCAGGCCTGACGATTGCCCAAGAGCCGAACGCCGATCCGGCAATGAGGCCCATCAAGACCTGACGAGCGAGTATTGAGAAGCTCATGTGAGCGCCTTGGAATAGATGATGTGGAAGTTTATACCCGCGAGGGACTGAAGATTGATCTCGGCACCTTGATTGAGGGCAACACCGCGTTCGAACCCGATAAGCCGGCCATCCATTTCGAGACGCGCCTCTAAAGCTTACGCTGCTTTCGGCGCATTCGAGCGGGGGCACTTGGTTTAATGGCCCGGGTCGACCTATCCACTCTCCGCGAGCAGCTCATCCGACTTTTTTCTGCCGAGGTAGAACGCAGTTGATCCGTCAGCTCAGGCTGGTATCCGCAGAATGCTTGCTCAAGAACCGGACTTTGCCGACAAGAGAAGGGGCGCTCGGGACCAGCAAACCGCCAGTTTCAATGGCAGCGGCACGTGCTCGAGGCGGCTTAATTCACCCACAAGCGGGCTTTGCCTGGTCATACTACGGCCGGCCCGAAGACATGCTTGCGAGCGCGGAAAACACCCCCGGCGGAATGGTCGCCGAACCGAGCACTGACCTTGTGAGCCATATCGTCCGCCCGCTAAACGCACCATTGTTGTTGATTCCTTGGCCACTCGCGAGCAATGAACCGCCAGATGCCTTTCGCGACTGAATTCGCTCTTCGGGGGCGCAGGGCACACTAATCGTCGCGATAACCCCCTTGAGGTCCCATATAGCACTGGCCTCATTCATCCAGCGTTTTTCTGTGAACTCAAACAGCACGGAGGCAGTATGCGCGCCTTCACTTTTGCTTGCCAGATCACCAACTTGATTGTCCAGAAATGATCGACGATGATAAGTACTGCGCGACAGAGAACGAATTTCAATGCTTTGTTTGGCCGGCTTGCTCGCGGTTGCACTGGATGAACAGCAAGATTGGAAAACTCTTAGGCAATGACACGAAATGAGGGAAACTCGCTGGCTCAACGTGCGAGTTGACCACGAACGGACTGTGGAACGCTTCTCGGCCAAACGGGTCTGCTTACCTCCCATCCGCGCCGCAATTTCATTGGTCGCGCCCACGCCGAGAAACGCCTGACGAAGGCCGAACGGAATCTTCCGGACTACAAACTTTCGTATAGTCCTTCAAAACCCTTTCGATGTGGAAGGTTACCTCCGTACAGTTGAGCGCTTGATGCAATGCCTATACAGAATCCAGAACTCGGCCGTTCGAGAGCGTGACGCTTCCGCATTTCGAAGAGGCCAGACGCGATTGACGTCGTCGATCGGGGACCGACATTAGCCTGCGCAGAGCAACGATTTGTCAAACCAAGAGAGCAAACGGCGGGTCGCCCTAATCACCGGCGTGACTGGACAGGACGGCGCCTATCTGGCCGAATATCTGCTGTCGCTCGGCTATGTCGTGCACGGCATCAAGCGGCGCTCGTCCTCGTTCAACACTGCGCGGGTCGACCATCTCTACCAGGACCCGCATCTCGGGGACGTGCCGTTCCTGATGCACTACGGCGACATGACGGACTCGACCAATCTGATCCAGCTGGTGCAGCAGATCCGGCCGACCGAGATCTACAATCTGGCCGCCCAAAGCCACGTCGCGGTCAGCTTCGAGAGTCCCGAATACACCGCCAATGCCGATGGGATCGGCGTGCTGCGGCTGCTGGAAGCGATCCGCATCCTCGGCATGGTGAAGGAGACGCGGTTCTACCAGGCCTCGACCTCCGAGCTCTACGGCCTCGTCCGGGAGATCCCGCAGAAGGAGACCACGCCGTTCTATCCGCGCTCGCCCTACGGCGTGGCAAAACTCTACGGCTACTGGATCACGGTGAACTACCGCGAAGCCTATGGCATGTTCGCCAGCAACGGCATCCTGTTCAACCACGAGAGCCCGATCCGCGGCGAGACATTTGTGACCCGCAAGATCACGCGCGCTGTCGCCCGTATCGAGGTCGGGCTGGAGGAGACGCTCTATCTCGGCAATCTCGAAGCCAAGCGCGACTGGGGCCACGCGCGCGATTACGTCGAGGGCATGCACAAGATCCTGCAAGCCGACAAGCCCGACGATTTCGTGCTCGCCACCGGCGAGATGCACTCGGTGCGCGAGATGGTCGAGCTATCGTTCGCCCAGCTCGGCCGCCGCATTGCATGGCGTGGAGCAGGGGTTGAGGAGACCGGCGTCGATGAGACGAGCGGCAAGACGGTGGTGAAGATCGATCCGACCTATTTCCGCCCCACCGAGGTCGATCTCCTCGTCGGCGACGCCAGCAAGGCGCATCAGGTGCTCGGCTGGAAGCCGAAGCACACGTTCGCCCAGCTCGTCGAGGAGATGATGGCAAGCGATCTGGCGGAAGCAAAACGGGAGGCGGCCCATGGCAAGCGCACCGTTTGAGCTGAAGGGCAAAAGCGTCTACGTCGCCGGCCATCGCGGTATGGTCGGCAGCGCGATTGCGCGCCGGCTCGCGCGGGAGGACGTGCAGCTCGTCACGGTCGACCGGCGCGAGGTCGATCTCTGCAACCAGACGGCCGTGTTCGAATGGTTCGCGAAAACGCGGCCGCATGTGATCTTCCTCGCCGCCGCAAAAGTCGGCGGCATCGTCGCCAACGACACGCTGCGGGCCGAGTTCATCTACGACAACATCACGATTGCCGCGAACGTGATCCAGGCCGCGCATCAAAACGGCGCCGAAAAGCTGATGTTTTTGGGCTCGTCCTGCATCTATCCGAAGCTAGCCCCACAGCCGCTGCGCGAGAATTCGGTGCTATCAGGCCCGCTGGAGCCGACCAACGAGCCCTATGCGATCGCCAAGATCGCCGGCATCAAGATGGCGGAAGCCTATCGCAGCCAGTATGGCAGCGACTTCATCAGCGTGATGCCCACCAATCTCTACGGCCCCGGCGACAATTATCATCCCGAATTGAGCCATGTCGTTGCCGCGCTGATCCGCCGCTTCCACGAGGCGAAGGTCGCGGGCGCAAAGAGTGTCGCCGTGTGGGGCACCGGCACGCCACGGCGCGAGTTCCTTTATGTTGACGACATGGCGGATGCCTGCGTGCACCTGATGAAGAGCTATTCGGGACCGGAGCTGATCAATATCGGCACAGGCGAGGACATCACCATCGCCGAGTTCGCCCGTGTCGTCGCCGAGGTCGTCGGCTACAGCGGCGAGATTGCCTTCGACACGTCGCGCCCCGATGGCACGCCGCGCAAGCTGCTCGACGTCAGCCGTCTCGCAAGCCTCGGCTGGCGCGCGAGGACATGGCTTGTAGATGGAATGCGCCAGACCTACCGGGCCTTCTTGGCCGTATCGGGTACATCGGACAAAACGAGAGCCTCATGCAGCTGCTAACTGCTGACGGCGCTCATTGTGCGATTGCCAGACAGTTGCTTTAGGATCTCCCGGCGAATTCGACAGGGCTCCACGTTTTCTTGGAGTTCGAGCACCTCCGGGTGCCGCGTGCCCGATGGAGGGCAGGCACGGCTAGACTGGCGGATAACTAAAGCGAGCGAATTGGTCAGGCGCGCCTTGCGGGACGCTCTGTTTTGAACTTGAGGTAAACTGACTAAATGTGCGGAATTGTCGGCATCTTGGGGCGCGGTCCGGTCGCGGATCGTCTGATCGATTCACTGAAGCGACTGGAATATCGTGGCTATGACTCAGCGGGTATCGGAACGCTCAAAGGAAACCATATCGAGCTTCGACGCGCCGAGGGCAAGCTGAGGAACCTTGAGACACGCGTTCGCTGTCATCCGCTCTCAGGCCATGTCGGGATTGGGCACACGCGCTGGGCTACTCACGGCAAGCCGACGGAGCACAATGCTCATCCCCATGCAACGGACAATGTTGCAGTCGTCCATAACGGCATAATTGAGAACTTCCGCGAGCTGCGAGCGGAGCTAAAACAGCATGGCGCCTGTTTCGCCTCTGAAACAGACACCGAGGTGGTGACGCATCTCATCGACTTTTATCTGAAAGATGGCTGCTCGCCGCAGGAGGCCGTAAAAGCGTCGCTGCCGCGGCTAGTCGGCGCGTTTGCGCTTGCAATCCTGTTCAAGGGTCAACACGACCTCATGATCGGTGCGCGCAAGGGCTCACCACTTGCGATCGGACATGGAGAAGGCGAAATGTATCTCGGATCGGATGCTATCGCGCTCGCGCCCCTTACCGGCTTGATCACCTACCTTGAGGACGGCGATTGGGCTGTGCTCAACCGCAACTTCAGCGTGGTCTACGACGCACAAGGCACAGTTGTCCGCCGGGAGGTGATGAAATCTGGCGCGTCGTCGGTTCTCGTCGACAAAGCAAACTACCGCCACTTCATGGCGAAGGAAATCCACGAACAGCCAGAGGTGATCGGGCAGACGCTGGCGCGTTACGTCGATATCGCCACCGAGAGCGTGGCACTGCCGCAGGAGCTTCCGTTCGACTTCAACGAGATCGGACATATCTCGATCACGGCTTGCGGTACGGCAGGCTACGCCGGCCATGTCGGCAAGTACTGGTTCGAGCGGCTGGCTCGTATTCCGGTCGAGCTCGATGTCGCATCCGAATTTCGGTACCGTGAGGCGCCGATGCGCAAGGGAGATCTTGCTATCTTCATCTCGCAGTCCGGCGAGACGGCCGATACGCTGGCCGCGCTCCGCTATGCCAAATCGCAAGGCCTGCATACCCTCTCTGTCGTGAACGTACTGAGTTCGACCATTGCGCGCGAAAGCGGGACAGTGTTGCAGACGCTCGCCGGACCTGAAATCGGCGTTGCCTCGACCAAGGCGTTCACATGCCAGCTGGTCGTCCTTGCGGCGCTTGCGGTTGCTGCTGGCAAGGCGCGCGGTGAATTGCCGGAGAGCGACGAGGTCGATCTCGTGCGGGCGCTGATCGAAATTCCACGGCTGGTTACCGCGGCGCTTGCCGGCGAGCCGCAGATCGAGAAGCTCGCACGCGACATCGCCAAATCGCGTGACGTGCTATATCTTGGTCGCGGCACGTCGTTTCCATTGGCCCTGGAGGGGGCACTGAAGCTGAAGGAGATCTCCTATATTCACGCCGAGGGCTATGCGGCCGGAGAGCTCAAGCACGGCCCGATCGCCTTAATCGACGAGAGCGTTCCCGTAATCGTCATTGCTCCCTGCGACCGGGTGTTCGAAAAAACCATCTCGAACATGCAGGAGGTCGCCGCACGCGGCGGCAAGATTATCTTGATAACGGACGCTCGGGGAGCCGCAGAGGTATCCATGGATTCACTCGCGACGATTGTGCTGCCGGAGATGGATACGACGTTTACGTCGATTGTTTATGCGATTCCGGTGCAGCTTCTGGCCTACCACACGGCCATCCTGATGGGCACGGACGTCGACCAACCCCGAAATCTCGCGAAATCGGTAACTGTCGAATAAGGCAAGGTGATGCGACCTGGATTTTGTCGCGGTCAGATTCCGAATGCGCACAAGCCTCGGTCAGATCGAATTACGATGTGCCGCCCAGCTCCTGGCCCGATGCCACCGCATGGTTTCGCGGCGGTTCATAGCCCTCGCTTACGGAGGCTGAGCCTCATGTGCAAAATTTACGGCCAATCAGGTTGCGAGGCTGGCGTGGCCTTGCCTCCGGCAAGCAAGCAGTCGCGCAGGGCTTATCACGACATTCCGATTGCTTGGACCTGGTCATAATTCGTGACAAACATCCAGGTTTCTAATACGACGTGGAAGCCAGATGAAGCTGTTCGATTAAGCCCATTATCGCTGAGGAGGCCCGCTGTGATCCTCCCCCTCAGCGCGGGTTTTGGACCGCATTAGGACCGCAGCGCCCCTCGAAGTACGAGGCGCGCCTCGCTTCGAGGGACAACGTGGCACTTGCCCGAGCATGGCGATCGGCGCTATCGGACGGGCTCGATCACCAGCACACTCACCAAATCTTTTCCGTAAACCTCAGGTTAAGTTGAGCAACTCGAGGCCAAATCGCTGGACATCGGGTGAGATGCTAACGCACCTCGGCTCCAATCGCAGGCTCGCGAGCTGTTCTAGCAGACATCTCACGGCAGCTCTTCCCTGCCGCTCGTATGCCATGCATCTCGTCCTTGCTTTTCATTGCATGTCGGTGCGCTCAATGAGGAATTCGGCCACGCCACAGACAACAACCTTTCCACCGAGAATTGCCCGAGGTTTCAATAGGTTGAGAGTCACTCCTGCGACGCGAGCGGAATAACGCCCGAAAAACTGTGCGAGTTTGCGGCAATTGCCGAAAATATGCCGGAAACGTCAGGCGCTTACGGGTTGGTCGATAGTGCCCTGATGGCAGATTCGCGGCCATGAAACTGCACTCGGCTGGCGTGAGATTTTCTCCGGAACCGGCCATTTCAAACCGAGAGGAAACTCGCCATGTCACCAGCGTCCATCGCGCAAGCGTCAAAGGCCAAACCGCGCATTGGCGCCATCTTACGTGCGACGAGCGGCAACTTCCTCGAGCAGTTCGACTTCTTCTTGTTCGGGTTCTATGCCAGTGCCATCGGCAACGCGTTCTTTCCATCAGGAAGCGAAACCGCTTCACTGCTTAACACCTTCGGTGTGTTCTGGCTGGGGGCTTTGATGCGACCTGTTGGCGCGATTGTGCTTGGAGCCTATATTGACCAGATTGGCCGTCGGCAAGGCCTGATCATCACGCTTTCGATTATGGCTATTGGCACCGTCATCATCGCCTTTTGTCCCGGCTATGCAACGATCGGCATTGCCGCACCCGCGATCGTGCTGTTCGGACGGCTGTTGCAGGGCTTTTCTGCCGGCGTTGAGGTTGGCGGCGTTTCCGTCTACCTCTCCGAGATTGCCACTCCGGGTAACCGCGGCTTTTACACATCGTTTCAGTCCTCGAGCCAGCAGGTTGCGATCTTTGTCGCGGCTCTTATCGGATATTTTTTGAGCGAAGCACTTCCGGCCGAAATGGTTGCCGCCTGGGGCTGGCGGATCCCATTCTTCCTTGGCTGCTTGATCGTTCCGCTTATCTTCTTCCTGCGCCGGACGCTGGAGGAAACTCCGGAGTTTCTCGTCATGAAGACCCACCCAACGGCCCGCGAGGTCTTTGCCTCCACAGTTGCGAACTGGCGCATTGTCATTCTTGGCATGATGATCGCAATGCTGACGACCACGACCTTCTATTTCGTCACAGTGTACACGCCTACGTTCGGCAAGCACGTATTGCAGCTGTCCTCGCAGAACACGCTCTTGGTGACGCTTTTGGTCGCCGTGACGAACTTCATCTGGAACCCAATTGGCGGCGCGATCTCTGACAGAATCGGTCGGAAGCCGGTCTTGCTGACCATTGCCGGCCTCGCCTTGGTGACTGTATACCCGGCGTTGTCTTGGCTTGTGACCGACCCAAGCTTTGGCAAGATGCTGCTAGTGGAGATGATGTTCTCGTTCTACTTTGGCACCTACAGCGGCGCCATGTTGGGCGCTTTGGTCGAAATCGTGCCGAAGCACGTTCGTACAACCTGCTTTTCTTTAGCCTTCGCACTCGCCGCAGCTCTCTTTGGTACCTTTACGCCGCTGGCATCGACTTGGCTGATCGATCGGACCGACGACAAGGCTTCGCCGGGTTTCTGGTTGATGTTTGCAGCTTTGCTCGGCATTATCGCCGCGCTCAGGATTTATCCAGGAAACACCAACAGAGTTGCGAAGCTGTCGCGACCCGAGGGGTCTAACCGGGCCGTAAGCGCGCAATTTACCACACGTTAGCAGCCCGCCCACGGGGGGACCTTCACGTCCAAGACTGAACTGAGCGGGGTGCGTGGCGGTCCTTGCGGTGATCTCGGTAGTCCGCGTGCCACTCTGCCGGCCGCGGGCCACTGCGGAATTCATGCAGCCTCAAGACGTGCCCGTTAAGTTTGCATGGCAGCGCACGTGGAGCTCGCGCGAGGGATGTATCTCCCTCGCGCGAGCTCTGCTCGTTTTTCACGTAACCGCAAAGTACGAGCATTATCATCGCGCCGCTCGACCACAGAACGAATCGAGCGTTGCGGTAGTGCTCAGCCATTCCCACTCAGCACCAGCGACGGCTCGTCCCGATACGGCTCGCATAGGAAGAACCGGTGTATCGCAGCTCGCCAATTCTTAGCGAGCGGTCGAAAAGCCTGAATCGTGCCTGGTACACCGAGCGTCGGGCCAATGCATGACCACGACCCGGGCTGTCGCTGGCTCCGCTCGATCAGCGGCGACTTCACGCACCGCTAGTTTGGGCGGATGAGGTACCGCGCGCAAGCTGCGCGAGCTCCGTCTCGAGCGCAGGGTTGCGCTTGAACATGGCGTCGATCAACGCTTGCGCCGGCTGCTCGGCCGCTTCCACCCACGTCGCCTTCTCCGCTCGTGCGGAGGGCGCGAAGACACGCTTGACGACCGTCGGCGACCCCCTCAGACCGCATTTGGCCATGTCATCCACGCCGGCAGTTTGAGCGCTCCATTTTACGATGGAGGCACGGGCCGCACGCAGGGCGTCGATCATTGCACCGCGGCGAATTTGATTGCTTGCCTCTAACATGCTGATGAGACAAGGAAGGTTGGAACGCAGCACTTGGACTCCTCCTTCGCAGCGCCGTTCCACATCAATCGTGCGTGCTTTGAAGTCCAACGCTTTGATTGTTGAAACATACGTAAGCTGCTGGACCCCGAGCCTCTTTGCAATGCCAGGTCCCACCTGCGCCGTATCGCCGTCGATAGTCTGCTTGCCAGTGAATATGACGTCTGGTGGGCCATATTCCTTCCCGATATTGCGAATCGCGCACGCCAGAGCGTAACTCGTCGCCAGCGTATCAGAGCCTGCGAAACTACGATCGGTGAGCAGGACAGCACGATCGGCACCGAATGTCAGCGCCTTTCGGAGAGATTCTTCGGCCGACGGCGGCCCCATTGTCAAAACAGTGATTTCACCGCCGAACTTGTCTCGTAGCTCGAGCGCAGCTTCCAGTGCGAACAGATCATATGGGTTGATGATCGTCGGCACGCCCTGCCGCATGATCGTATTCGTGACAGGATGCACGCGGATTTGTGCGGAGTCGGGGACCTGTTTGATGCAGACGATGCTGTGCATATGCTTCTCCTAAGATGTTGAGCAGGCTCCCCACGAATAGCAACTGTCATACCACCCCAGGCACTTCGCCGATGAGAGAGGAATGCAACGGCTGGCGATTGACGGTGAGACCGTTGGGACTGCGACGAGCTGCGTAAAGCGGGACGTGATCTCTCTCATCTGAGTCGCGCCATAAACGGCCCGGCCGCGATCTTGCGCTGGTTCGACACCTAATCATTTCTCATAGGGCGAATACATTGCAAGCAGACGATGACCAGCACGCGGCTGACGCGAAGATGGCTTACGCTCCGCCACGTCCAAGCAGAGCACATCGGTTTCGTATCCGCTTCATGGACCAGAGTACCGCCTCTTGCGCACGCTCTCCTACCGCGCCCGGCGATCGAGAGAGACGCGAGCCGACTCTTTATTCAGAAGCGCTTGATCTCGATACGGTGCCTTCTCAAGGCATAGCCAATCTGGCGCGGCGTCAGTCCAAGCAAGCGCGCCGCCTTTGCCTGTACCCACCCGGACCTTTCCATCGCTGCGACTACGCGCTCGCGATCTGTGACCTTGGCGGCACCTATGTTGGGTCGGCCGGGTGGCTCTAGCGGCGTCAGTTCGCTACCGACCGGCTGAACGTGTGCCACAGCTTGTGTCGGCGGCATGCTCAGCCTCGCGGGAAGTGAGATTATCGGGCTCGGCTGTCGCGCCACTTGCTCCGGCCCGCACTTCCATAGCGTGGCCGACAGGCATTGCCCGTGCCGGCAGGCAAAATCGTCTCTTGCGATCGACGATCCGTGCGCCAGGGTCGCGGTCCGCTGCACACAGTTCTCCAGCTCACGGACATTCCCGGGAAATCCGCAATTCATAAGAACGTCAATCGCACTTGACTCGAAGACCAGAGCACGGCCGTTCTCATTGTTGAAGTTCTTCAAGAATCGAGCGGCGAGAAGCGGAATATCAGTGCGTCTTTCGCGCAGCGGCGGCAGTAGCAGAGGAACCACGCTAATGCGATAATAGAGATCGGCACGAAACTCCTTCCTTGCCACCGCCTCTTCAAGATTCTTGTTCGTGGCAGCAATCACGCGGACGTCGACTTTGATCGTCTGATTGCCGCCCACCCGCTCAAACTCCTGCTCCTGAAGCACGCGCAGGAGTTTCGCCTGGAACGACGCCGAGATCTCGCCAATCTCATCCAGAAACAACGTTCCCTTGTCCGCGAGTTCGAAGCGACCCTTGCGCGCGTTGAATGCGCCCGTAAACGCCCCTTTCTCGTGACCGAACAATTCGGATTCCAGCACCGTCTCGGTGAGGGCTGCGCAATTCAGCTTGATAAAGGGGCGTTTGGCGCGCGCTGAACGCTCGTGAATAGCCTTCGCTACCAGCTCTTTGCCGGTACCCGATTCGCCACGCAACAGAACTGTGCTATTCGATTTTGCGATCAGCTCGATCTTCTCAAGCATCGCGCGCAGCGCCGGACTGTCGCCGATAATTCCCTCGACTTGGACCTTCTTACGCTCCCGCCCATGAGGCTTGAGCTCGGACGACGGCTGCTTCTGCGGCCCGAACTCCTCGTCCATAAGCCGCCCGCGGTCGCGCACAAAGGTGCAATGCAGCTTCGCCGTCTGGCCCAGAAGGCTTGCGACCATCGTCACCAGGCGGAGGTCGTCCTCGAGCTGCGCATGCGTCTCGTTGTCTGCGACGCGGTCGATGCTCAGCGTACCCACAACTTTCTCGTCAATCTCTATGGGCACGCCGATGAAGGCAACGCACGTGTTACCGGCAGCGTCTAGCATCTCGACGTCCGAAGAACTGAAGATCGAATGCAGCGCTACGTTCTCGACGATGAGCGGCCGCCCCGTCGCCACAATTTGATCAATTGCTCCTTGCGGCAAGCGCCCCCCGCAACGCGCGTCGCGCCCTTCGCTCCGCCCGCCGTCTACGATGATCTCGGGCACCCCGTCATGTTCGAACAGGCATACGATGCCGCGCCGCATCTGCACGAGCGATGGCAGACGCTCGATGACGCTCGCCAGCTTGGCTTCGAGCCGGCATACGGCGGTGAGCGTGTGCGCTATTTCAAAGATCGTGCTTAGCGATTTCTCTTGCGATGGCAGAATAGAAGCGGAAGGGGCCGCGCCGGAGGTTGAGTTTGGTGTTTCGCGCGGGGAAACGCTGTCCAGCATAGTGACTTCTCCGTTCCTTTCTTGGTCCTCCCCATCACCTCGATCGGACTTGTTAGACTCGTGTTGCATGCCTGCCTCGATCTGACATCCAGCTCTCAGGGCGGGGGCGAGAGATGACGGCTCTTCATGGCACGCCGGCAGCACTTACAGTGACTAGATTTTGCGCTTTATTCTTTCCAACTCGCTGCGCGGATTCGCCCGGCCAACATGGCTTCCATCGATAAAGCTCAGTTAGCCGGGTTCGCCAGGGACGGATTCACTCACAAGTGTTGCCCGCCATTGATCGGCACTTCGGCGCCAGTGACATAACTTGCCGCATCTGAACATAGGAAGAAAATGACCTTGGCGACCTCTTCGGGTGTACCCACCCGGCGTAGTGGGATCTTTGGCACAAGATGCGCTTCCGTGTCAGGCGACAAAATGTCCGTCTTGATTTCGCCGGGCGCGATCGCATTGACGCGAATGCCATGTGAGGCGTAGTCGTGCGCCATTTCGCGCGTGAGACAAGCGAGCGCAGCTTTCGACGTGGCATATGCCGTGCCTGCAAATGGATGCACCCGCGCACCGGCGATCGAAGTCACATTGACGATCGAGCCTGAAGCCGCTTTTAGCTCATCGAACAGACCTTGCGCGAGCAGGATCGGCGCCACCAGATTCAGGTGGAACACGCTCATCCAGGTATCGACTGAGGTCGCCAGCGACGTGAGCCGGGCACCGTTTGGCGTTTTTGGTGAGTTTCCGGCATTGTTTATCAGTCCCTGCAGCGGTGCGCCGGCAAGGCGCTCCTTTATCTGAGCAATCACGCGCGGTAGCGTCCGATGATCGCTCAGGTCGACTTCGATATAGCTATCCCCCTCTGAGTCCCATGGGCAGCGCACCGCGTCGAATGGTTGGCGCGCGCAAGAAATGATGCGCCAACCGGCTTCCGAAAACAATCTTCCCGTGGCGCGACCGATACCGCGCGATGCCCCGGTCAATACCAGCGTCTTCCGCTCACGCAGCGGACGGCCCGCTCCATCGGCGTGAATTGGACCACGAGGGTCCGTTTCCGACGATTTAGCTGCGACCGCGTTGTCATCTGGTAGACCTAGATTCACACGCGACTCCCTTCCGCTCCCCTCGCCCGTGCACCTGGTGCAGGATCCGGGCCAGAGCGAAGCAGGGCACAGGTGGCGCGCTTTTACGTCGCAAATGGCAGGTTTCGAACATCTGGCCTGTTTGCTTTGCGACACCGGCAACGCCGCAGCAATGGCTGTCGTCGAGCTCCCGGGTGCCGCCCACTGCGTGCGCTACGCCTTCGAGCCAGAGGCTGGGGTTTCCATGGCGAGCTGACTGCGTCACCACTCCACGAGTGGTCTGTGGGTCATGCGCGCTAGACGAGATAGATTAGCTGCGGGCGGAGATCAGGATTTAATGGCCGGTTCGTCCAAGTTGCTCTCGGCCTGGATACGCGCGGCCGCACATACGGCTCTTGAGCAATACCGATGGGCCGCCGGCCACGCGGTTCATCACACCTCCGTCCGAAAGGACTCCGCGAGCGGAGCATGAACAAAGGCCGTCGTCCAGAAAACGAAAGCCCTGCCCAGCAAAGGCGATCCATCTACCGGACGCGCCTCCTTGCTGCTGGGACATTCTGACGTGACTGTCTGTTACGTTAGATTTCCTGGGCGACCCGGACCGCCATTGCCGTGCTTTTCACCGTCTGGCCAGCGACGGCGGACTTGGCTGGAGGATGACAGAACTGTAAGCTTTCCGCGCGACTCGACTTACACCGGAGGGCCCGAAGTGTTGCCGGGCAAGACCGCCGGCCCCGCTGGCATCGGCCTTACGCTTCTCAGGCGTTCGCCCTCCCACCGCACCGCATCCATGGTAGTGCGCCGGTCAGCCGTCGCTTGCGGGACGGAAGTCGCCATCCAACGTTCCTGCGACACGTTGCGAAACTCGACCGTGTCGAAGCCAGCAGTATCAGACCGATGATCTAGCCCGCCATTGTTCAGGCCCACATTCTGGCGCTTCAGGAAGCCGCGACATGCTCGTAGGGATTATCGATCAGGGTCAAGCGCTCCGGATTGCGCTGGTCGAATTCAATAATCCGCGGAACGAGCAGACGGGCATAGCGCGTGAAGGCGCTGGTGGGGGGAAAGCGGATCACGGTAGCGCATCGCGCAAGAAGATACATGTCAATGAGAGCGGAAGCTCCACCTTCAATTCCCATTTCCGCACTATGCAACGGCCCTGCCCGATCGACCTGGAAACGTTTTGGTACGACGAAGACATCGGGAAACAGACCTGATAGGCGGTCGAGCACCTGTGCACTGTCCGTGCACAGGAAGACCTTTACAGGCTTTGGATATGGCAAAGCCTTGGCTTTACGGATTGCCATGCAGACCTGACGAAAGGCGAGTTCCGAATCGGCCCAGTACGGCGCATGGTCCATGATATCTTCGCCATTGCCGTGCCGAACATGAACGCCAATGATGCTATGGCCGCCAAAATGTTCCTCATACAAGGCGTCGATCCGCGCTTGAATCTCAGACCTGAGCTTGATGTTCCGAAAGATCAGTCGTTCGGCTGCCTCGCCACAACGCCACATCAGGCAGGCGTCACAGACAATGGTGTTGGCTTCGTTATCTTCTCTCGCCTGGAACAGCTCGGTCAGTTCGTCACGTTCTCGGAAGATCTGCTCATCCGGACGATTGATGCAGTCGATCGACGGCCTATTCCACCACCGCGGGAAGAACGGTCCGGGAAACGAGAGCTGGTTGATCCGGTCATCGCAAATCACCGGTACCCCAGCGATGTCCTCAACCGGCTCGAAGAACACCGGAAAGGCGTTGCTGAACGGTCGGTCGATGTAGCAGGAACCGCGCCAGTCAACGACGAGCGTCCGCCCGGTCCGCTGCGCGTACGACCAGGCTGACGCCAGCGACCAGAGACAGTCACCAAAGCCGGTACGCCTCCGAGAAATAACAAAGCGTTCCTTCGTCAAGTTATTAAACCCTTCTCGTTGCATAAGAGCAGTTTTGTGTGGCGCACCTACTCATCTGCGATTCCGATCCTCACCGATGGACGGCTGGTCACCTGGACGCAAGGCGATCAACCCGCAACCCTCCTCCACGGCACCGCGATTGGCAGGTCATGCAAGAGGCGCCCAAGGAGCCCGCTTCCGCATTGCTCACTTTTACTACCGCGCAGTCTGTGACGGATGCAGCCGAATACGGCGCAGATCCCAGAGCCCGCGCAGTTCGTTCACGAGAGCTTCTCGCCTAGTCCTATCAGAGGTGACCCTGGCGAGAAGATCGGCAAGAACAGCTTCCTTCTCAATTTGCATCAGCATGTCGAACAGGTCATGCGAGACGCGCACGCTCTCCTGGCTGGAGTGACCCATGCGGATCTCGCAGACTGTCTCCTGGCGTTCTCGGCCCGCATGAGCGCGAACCCGGTAAAGAGATACATGGGGCGGCAGTGATACAGCGAGTGCAGTCCAGCTTTCGAGTGTTGTTGCCCGCTTCTTGACGAGGAATGAACCGATCACAAGGCCATCCAGCTCGGTTGACAAAAACGCCGTAATCGCATCGGCAACGGAATCTACGATCGGTTCGGCATTGTTGTTGAACGACGTATTAAGCAAAATCGGGACGCCAGTCAGGCCCTTGAACGCATTGATGAGTTCCCAATAGGCGGCATTGTTCGTGCGGGAAACAGTTTGCAGCCGAGCTGTACCATCGATATGCGTGATCGCGCCCAGCAAAGCACGCTTGGATTCGCGCACGCGAACGACGAAATTCATGAAGGGATATTCTGCGCGACCATCCGGCAACTCAAAGAACGCGCCCGCATCCTCCTCCAGAACCGATGGCGCAAATGGTCGATAACCCTCGCGCTTCTTGACCATCGCATTGATCCGGTCCTTGTTCGCCGCGGGCCTCGGGTCCGCAAGAATACTACGGTTGCCGAGCGCACGAGGGCCGAACTCCGATCGGCCCTGTACCCACCCGATCACGGCGCCATCAACCATCCACTCGGCTGCTCTGGTTGCGACGTCAGCGGTCCGTTCAAACTCGAGGTGTCCGGCCCATCCCTTCAGTTCCTTTTCGATGCTATCGTCGCTGCCGACATCTGGCCCCCAATAAACCGTCTGTAGTCGCTCGCGGGGCGCAGGCTGCCCGGCCTCGTTCGACACCATCAATGCCGCGCCCAATGCGCATCCGGCGTCATGCGCAGCCGGCTGCACGAAGATGTCTTCGAACAGGCCTGAATACAGGAGTTTTCCGTTCAGCGTGCAGTTGTGGGCCACCCCGCCAGCCAGGCACAACCGTTTCATTCCGGTCGACTCACGGTAATGCCGCAGAATGTGAAACACGATCCGCTCCAGCGCCTCCTGCAACGATGCGCTCACATCTCGATGCTGTTGCGTGAACGGCATTCCCTTTCGCCGGACCTCGATATTGTGCAGCAATGCTGGGCCGATACGTTCGAGGTGAACGCGGTAGCCACCGTTTGCGCAGAGCTCATAGAATTGCGAAAAGAGCTCACGATAGCGTGCGGGATCTCCGTAAGGAGCCAGTCCCATAACCTTATACTCGTCGAACAGGCCGTAGCCGAGATATCGGATCGTCTCCAGATAGAACAGTCCGAGAGAGTTATTCTCTGGAAACGTCATAAGCTCGGTCATTTCGCTGCCTGACCCGACAGCCAAGAGACCCGACAGGAAGTCGCCACAACCGTCGATCGCGAGGACCAGGCTATCTTCAAAACCCGACATCGCCAGAGCGCTCACGGCGTGGGCCTGATGGTGGCCTACGAATGACACCCGGGAAGGATCAACTTGGGTACCGAACTCCGTGGCTAGAAGGTGCCGTAGCAGCAGATTCGCATCTAGGGGAATTGAGATTTCCGGTTGTGAGATAAACAACCGTTCGAGCATTGCATTGCAATAGGATTCAGTAGCGTAGAACGCAATACGATCGACGTCGCGAAGCTCCACACCCGCGGCTGCAAGACAGTATTCGATCGCACTGCTCGGGAGCTTGTTTGAATGTTTGATCCGGTTAAGGCGCTCCTCTTCCACGGCAGCGATCACGCGCCCGTCCTTGACAAGTACCGCGGCGCCGTCGTGCAGAAACGTGCCCGGCAGCCCAAGGGGGTTTTCATAGACCTTGTCGAGGCCGCCACTCAATCCTAGACACAGCATCTTGTTCTCCGTTAATCCTGAGAGGCCTGTTGGCCTATTTCGTATCGCTTGCTTTGGGAGTAGGCCCCGCGGGGCCGATCAGGCATCGCTAGCTGACGAGACGCATATAAGCGTCGCACGCGATTGGAAGTTCGCTAAGCCCAATATCTCATCTCGCACACGCGATGCTTCGCTTTAGACCTTATTCCTCTCACCGCATCAGGCGCTGCCGAAGGAGCACGGCCGAGACGAGGAAGGGAACTGCTGCGTAGATGCAAAGTGCGCCCACATGCAATCCGACGCTGTCAACCGGTCGACCAAGCATTGTTGGACGAATGAGATCGACCGAATGACTCAGCGGCAATAAGGCTGCGATGCGTTGAAACGAACCGGGCAACTGGCTCATTGGGAAGATCGTCCCGCTTAAATACATCATGGGCGTAAGAATAAGCGACTGGTAGAAGATGAAATAGTCGTGGCTCGGTGCAAGTGCTGAAACGACCATTGCGAGGCTCGCGAAAGTAACGCCAGTGAGGGCGATGGCTGGTAACGCATAGGGAATGGATGACCACTCTGCGTAACCCAGCGCGACGGCCACAATCGTGATCGCGGTCCCGGCGAGCAAGGCCTTGCTCGCTGCCCATGCCACTTCACCGAGGACAATGTCGCCGAGCGTAAGGGGCGTACAGAGCATTGCCTCCCAGGTGCAATTTGTCTGCATGCGAGCGTAAGCCGCATAGATCGTTTCGAAGGTTGCGGACACCATCGCGCTTGTGGCAACCATTCCAGCCGCCAGAAACGAGATGTATGAGGTGCCCTCAACACCACCTATGATCATTCCAAGGCCAAAACCGAGACCGAACAGAGAGCTCATCGGCTCGGCCAGATTCCCAAGAACCGATGCCAGAGCAACTTTCCGCCAAACCAGAAAATTGCGGCGCCATACCGCCATCCAGTTCCATGGATTAGCAGGGAGCGCCGGCGCAAAACGTTGCCACATCGTTCAGTCCTTTATCTCTCGCCCGGTTAGCCGCAAGAACACATCCTCCAGATTTGGAGGACGCTGCAGAAAGCGCAGATCCGTGCGGTTGACAAGCCGGAGGCGCACCTGCTCTGGATCCGTGACATAGCAGAACAGCGTCTCCCCGCTCACCTCAGCGCGCTGCACTTGGGGTCTGACCAGCGGCAGCAGTTCGTGCGGGTTACCGCCGTAAATCTCGATCACTTGGCAGCCGATCTGCTGCTCGATCAGCGCGCGAGGCTGACCTTCGGCGATCTTACGGCCGTGCTCGAGCACGCACAGGCGGTCGCACAATCGCTCCGCCTCTTCCATGAAGTGGGTGGTGAGAAGGATCGTTTTGCCGCGCCCTAATAACGAGCGCAAGCGTTCCCAAATCAGGTGACGGCCGTGCGGATCGAGGCCGGTCGTCGGCTCATCAAGGACCAAGAGCTGCGGATCGTTAATGAGGGCCCGTGCCAACGTCAGGCGTCGCTTCATGCCGCCGGACAGTTCGGCGACTCGCGCGTCCGCCTTGTTCTCCAGGCGTGCGAATTCGAGCAGTGACGGCGTGACCGCTTCCACCTCAGCCGCGCTCATGGCGAAGTAGCGCCCGAAAACGAGCAAGTTTTCGCGCACCGTGAGCTGAAGATCAAGGTTATCGAACTGTGGGACAACCCCGATCCCCCGGCGCGCCAAGCGCGCCCGCGCCGGCACTGGCTCGCCGAGCACGCATATCTTACCTGCGTCGGGCGATGCAACACCCAGGATCAAACGCGCAAGCGTGCTTTTACCCGCGCCGTTTGGTCCCAGCAGACCGAAGCACTCTCCCGGCGAGACCGTAAACGAAAGAGCGTCCACGACGACCCTGTCGTCGTAGAACTTGCTCACCTGGAAAAGGTCGACTGCCGCGGTTGACATTTGCTTACGCCATCGCGACGGACGTTGTTCCCGCCGCTTCCCCGCTTGCGCGCTTTTTTGTCCAAAGCAGGCCGTCACACCATACGTGATCGACGCGTCCCCACTGGCACGCGGCGGCAGCATCCGGGAAAAAGCCGCGTCCATGCAGATTGGCGCTGGTATTGCAAAGCAGCGGAATGGCTGTGAGCTTCTCGTATTCGACGAGAAGCTCGGCCACTTCATGCTGAGAGGTTCTAGAAACGGTTTGTAGACGAGCAGATCCATCGAGATGCACGACGGCGGGAATTTTGTCCCGCCATTCTGGTCGCGTCTGGTGATCGAACAGCATGTACGGATCAGGTATTCCAGGGCTAAAAATCTCCGCGGCACGATCCTCCAGGCATATCGGCGCTACCGGCCTGAAATGCTCACGAAGTTTGACGTCGTTGAGATGATCTTTCATTCCTTCCCAGCTCGCAGCCGCGAGAATGCTTCTGCCACCCAAGGCTCGCGGCCCGAGCTCGGCACGCCCGGCAAGGAAGACCACGGGCTTGTCGCAAGCGAGGATTGCCGCAAGTTGGCCCATAGTGCAGGGCGCGCCCTCCCATTCGGGCGGGACTTCGCTGGGACGCACGGCCGGTCCGCTGTAGACCGACCATTCCAGAGCTCTAAAGCCTTGCTGTGCCGCCAATGCAGAGCAAGCAGCACCAATGGCTGAGCCGCTGTCGTTCGGAAAGGGCGGCACCCACACGAAATCGAACAGGCCTGTCGCACGAAATGCACTATTCCACTTAATATTCAGGCCACAGCCGCCGGATATGCAGAGGTTACGCGCCCCCGCAAGATTCGAATGCCGCTCCACCACATCAGCAATGGTGCGAACCAGCAGACGCTCTAGAAACACGTGAAATGACGCAAGGACGTCTTGGGCCTGTTTTTCCTTCAATCGCATTGCGCACGCATCGAAGAAGTCGTGCAGAGCTTCAAGTGGCGATTGTGAGCTGTTGATCTCTTCAAGCTCAGGACAAGCGCCCTCAGCATCCGTGGCAAAGTGGGCCTCATAAAGTTCATGAAACGTCTTAATACAATCCTCGTCGGGCGATCCCAGTGCGATATAGGCCATCAGCTTGCCGGCAATACCGAGATCCCAGCTGGTCCGGTCTGCCCGCCTGTAAGGTCCAAAGTGGTGTCCTGCCGTCGCATAGGCGTGACCTATTATCGGAAACAGGCACTCGATGAACCGGATGCCGTGGGGCTCGACATAGTAGAGGCGCGGAAAAATGCAGCCGTCCCACACCAAGCAGAAAGCAGATTGTCCGGATTTGGCAAACGAGCTGGCGCAGTATGCGGATGCTACGTGCCCGGTGACATGGGGATAGCTTTGATAGGGATATAGCTTCCCATCAAGCATGAGGCCGATCCGATCGCGGGACGTCAGGGGGCTATCGCCTTGCCGTTCGACATACGGCGCGCCCTTGAGCTTGATGGTCGTCGTCCCACTAAGGACTTCAAACTGTGACTCGAACTCTCCATCCCAGCCATCAATGACGAACTGATCAACATCGCTCGGATCCAGCCCGTGCTCCGCCAAGGCGCCAACAACGGCATCCAGGTTGTCGATAGTTTGATAACGCGGATTGTTGTTCAGCTTCTCCTGTTCGACACAAAACACCACCCGGCCGTCCTCGATCAGAGCGACTGCCCCGTCATGCGTCAACTTAATACCGCAAATGCGCATCGTAGCTCCTTTCAAGCTCGGCCGTTAGAACAAATCGAAGATCGCTCCGGATTGCGAAAGCGGACCAACAAGCAGTCTTCGTCAGCCGACTGCCCCTGGCACTGCACGCGTTCGACCTCAATGAGCGCTTCAGTCAACATCGTGATGACTGTCTCGGCGCCAGCGACATGCCCCCATCGCCTGCAGATGGCATCACGTGCAGATCCGAAGACCAGGTGCCCACCTGGAGCAAGCATCTTCACCAGCTTGTCGATTGCGGTACGCATCCGTGTCATGTCTTCGAGATAGTAGAGAACTTCGGCGACCACGATCAGATCGAACAGCTCTTCGGTCGAGAACTGCAGAATATCGGTCGCCGCCCAGCTGATATGCGACCACCTCTTGGTCCGCTGGACCGCTCGACCGATCGCTCGCGGCATAACATCGATGACCGTGAGCCGTTTGCAGTGAGGAGCAAGCTTCTCTGTGAATGCACCGGCCGCGCACCCGATCTCGAGGCCGGTTGAGACGGCGCCGTTCGACAGCGATAGCCGTAGCAATTGGGTGTGACGCTCACGTTCGAACGGATTGTCGTCAAGCCGCCATGGGTCATCGTTGGTCAGCTCCCGTTGCAACGATTGATATGTCTTGTCCACGCTCACCACTAAATCCCCTACAAAGCTGTCAGTCAGTCGCGGCGGCAATGCCATCAGACGCGATCAGCTGCGAGGGAGCGCGCGAAAGACCTGCCCTGCGAATTGAGCCAGGCGCTTCCGATCCCGGGTTAAGGCTTGGTCCATTTGTCGCGTCTTCGATCGAGGCCTTCGACTCATCGACGTCTGATGATTGCGCTACTTTGCGCGAGAGCCAGTCGCTGTTGCTCAAGGTACAGAGCGCATAGGCTTTCATCGGGAGCAGGAGGAAGATGTTGATCGGGGTGTGCAGCGAGAAGCCGATAAATCGAAGCTCGCCGGCACGGAGGGCCGCCACGCTGCATCGAACCATGGTCATCGCGACGATGGTCAGACCGGTCCACCAGGGCACGGTGCCGGTGAGCGCGAGCTGAGCGAGCGCGGCAATCGATGAGATGGCGAGCAGCAGCGGCCCGAGGTTCTGTCCGAGCACGTCGAGCGTAAGGTACCGGTCCAGGCCGGGCAACAGGTGCAAGCCCAACAGCGTGTCGCGGTAAGTGCTCCGCGCCCAGCGGAGCTGTTGCCGCAGATAGGGCAAGAGCCTGTCCGGGACCACCGTGGCGGCGATGGCGTCCGGAACGTACTCGGTTCGAAACCCTGCCTTGAGCATGAGGATCGTCAGATGGCGGTCCTCACCGAAGTCGCTCGGCTTTCCCCGGAAGAACTGCGTCTCGTACTGGTCCAGCAGCAATAGCAGCGCGGAGCGGCGGTACATGGCACACGGCCCGCAGCAGCACATGACGGCACCAAAGCGCGTCTGCGCCGCGCGCTCCTCGTTGCAAGCCAACCAGTACTCCATGTCGATCAATCGGGTCAGCCAGCTGTCGTTCCGGTTGCTGGCCGTCAATTGCCCCATGGCCGCGCCGACGGCTGGATCCTGCATCTTGCGTACGAGTTTGCTGACCACGTCGCTGGCGATTTCCGTGTCGGAATCGACGTTGAGCACGAGATCGCCGAACGACCGGCGTATCGCTGCGATCTGCGCCTTGCGCTTTCCAACGTTGCTTGGCAGCAGAATGACGTCGAACCTCGGGTCATATGCGTAGCTCGCATGGACCGGGGCCACTGCTGCGACATTTGCAGAGCCGTCATCGACGACATAAACCTGCAATCGCCCTGGGTAGTCCTGGCTTGCAAGAGACTTCAGGCAGGCCGCCAGCGTGCGCGGGTCCTCGTTGAAGCAGGGCACGATGACGTCCACGCTGGGCAGAGCACCGGCGTCGACCGAGTCGTACGGCGGCAGTGAGGCGTCGGTTCGCAGCGCATAAAGCGCCTGCGCGCTCTTATGAACGCTGGAGAGCAACGCGTATGAGGCAACAGCAACGGTGCCGATGGTGGCAAGCAGGCTCATGGGAATTGATCTATTCAGTTTGTTTGAGGAAGCGACCGGATTGCAAATCCACGGTCATGCAGTGCTGGAATGAGCTTGGCGAGCGCCGTCACAGTCTGGTCGCGCCGACCAGAGTGAGGGCAGCGTTCCAACTCGTCGGGAGGGCACCCGTCGTGCAGGAGCACGATCGCCCCCGGGCGTGCCGAGGCCAGCACCGCGGCAACAATCGCCTCGCCGCCAGGACGAGACCAGTCTTGCGGGTCGACTGACCAATGCAGGGCTGCCAGTTCGGCCTTCGCCGACGCGGCGAGGGCCTCCTTGGTCCAAGTCCCATACGGCGCACGCATGTGCCGCACAGAGGCTCGCGGGCAGGCCATTCCGATGACCTTGTTCGTTGTGAGGATCTCGTATTCCACCTCATCGGGCTTGCATTTGGATAAATCCGGGTGCGTCATTGTGTGGTTTGCGATTTCGTGCCCTTCTGCGACGATGCGCTGCATCAGCTCCGGCTGACCCGCTGCATATGCACCGATCACGCAGAAGGTGGCGGGGGCCCGATGCTGCGCCAGCACATCTAGGATAGCCGGCGTGCAATGCGGGTTGGGCCCATCATCAAATGTGAGATAGACGCAGTGCTCTCCGCCGGGGTCGGCGTAGTCGCTCCGCGCTTTAATTTCGCCGTCTGCGGACGTCACAGTTCTGGCCCGTTTCGTTCAATCATCTCACCGGCCGGCCATTCGCTCATTGGCCTCGCAATCGGCAGAACGAGGCCGACCACGTCCTCCACACGCGTCGGAGGCACAGTGAGATAGATATCCGGACGAGCGGACCGGACACGGAGCCCTGGCAAAACAGTCGCCAATCCCTGTCGCCCGAGCAGCCTGGTAATATGTTTCTGCAGGGCAGATCGGACCGTGCCAAAACCGAACGGCACCCCAAGATCTCGCAATACGGGATACATCACGCGGATGGAGTGGCTGATTCCGAGCCCCTCGAGATCCGGGCGCACCCCGTACAATCCGAGTTCAGCCACAAGCAGATCGACCTCACCCACTTTTATGAAGCGGCGCAGTGCGCCGATGTGAATCGCAACACCACGATCATCGTAGCCGATTGCGCGAATCTCAGGCCTTGCGCCGGCCCAGCTTCGATGACCTTCAAAGGGCTTTGCATTGAATGCCCCGGTCGGACCATAGGTCTTCCGGAAGAAGTCGGACAACTCAATATGGTCAGCAAGTTGAAGCTCGTTCTCCCAGCACAGCCTCCAACGAACTGGAGGGCGCGCCGAAGCACCTCGTGTGGATCCGGGCGCGATCATTTTCATAGAGAGTAATTCCTATTCATTATCTGGCTCCTGACGCACGCCAGCAGTTCGCTACGCTCGAAAGGCTTGCTCAAAAACTGGAGTCCCGTTTGCAGGACTCGCCTCATATCGTTTTCGAAGCTGTCTGTGAGCAGAACGGTGGGAATCGCGCCTCCGGATGCAGCCAGATGATGGAAAAGCTCAAAGCCACTCATCACGCTCGACTGCATGTCCGCGATCAAGCACGACGTGATCAAACGGCGGCCCGATTTCAAGAACTCGTCTGCGCTCTCGAAGGGTTCGGGTACGTAACCCGCCGAAAAAACCATATCTGTCAGACCTTCACGCACTGACCGATCTGCATTCACAATGGATACGACGTCGAGCGTGTGCGCAACTCGCATCAGATTCACCAAGGACGGCTTCGCTTGCATGTTCGGCACGATTTCTCCGCAGCAAGGACGCAATCGGATGCGACCAAAACACATTTGGCACCCGCAACCGAAGGGGTCCAACTGGAGGGAAATCTACGGTCAGGTTAAGCGTTCGCTCAATTCTACAGCGGTACACGGCCGGTATAGAATGGGTTGGCGAAGCCATACGATGGTTTGCTCGTCCTATACGCCCACGCACATTTGCGGATCCCCACCGTGCTAGCTCGCCGAGATAGGGCTTGCGCAACACGCGCGAAACTGCGACCGCACGGTCCAGATGTCTTGATCGATCCCTGGCGCTGGGCTGAGACGCGCTACGATTTGTAACCATTCTGATAGATCTGGCATCTCGCTAAACTATCCTTTGCTATCCTCAGTCGGTACAAATGGTAAAATCGATTGTATCGATAGAACACATTCACACGGTGGATCACTCAAGATTATGCGTTTCAAGGGCCTCGATCTGAATCTCCTCGTCGCGTTCGACGCCCTGGTGACGCAAGGCAATCTCACTGCGGCGGCAAGAAGCATCAACCTCAGTCAACCTGCCATGAGTGCTGCCGTCGCGCGGCTTCGCACTTACTTTCGCGATGAGCTATTCACGATGAGGGGTCGGAAGCTTCTCCCAACGCCGCGGGCTCAAGCGCTCGCAGCCCCAATTCGCGAGGCTCTCGCTCACATTCAGCTCTCCATCATTTCTCCGGAGGGCTTCACTCCGTCTCAATCGAATCGGCGATTCAGGATCATCCTGTCCGACTTCATGACTGTCGTGTTTCTTCGAAGAATCGTGGACCGCGTCGCGCGGGAAGCTCCGACGATCAATTTCGAGTTGCTGCCGCCCTTAGAGGAACCCGATGAACTTCTCCGGCGCGGTGAAGTCGATTTTCTCATGTATCCGGAGATGTTCATGTCGAGTGCGCATCCCAAGGCGGCACTGTTCGAGGACACGTTCGTTTGCGTGGGCTGCCCCATGAACAAGCAGCTGGCGCCGCGACTTACGTTCGAGAAGTACATGTCGATCGGGCACGTGGAAGCCCGGTTCGGGGGCTCCCTGAGGCCCTCCTTTCACGAATGGCTCTTGCTCGAGCATGGTTTCAAAATACGCACCGAGGTCGCAGTGCAGGGTTTTGGTATGATTCCGCCTATGTTATTGGGCACCAACCGTATAGCGAGTATGCCCTCAAGACTGGTCAGCCATTTCGCAGACACGATGCCCCTGCGGGTCATCGAACCTCCGCTGCGACTTCTCACATTCACCGAGGCCGTCCAGTGGCCGGCCATTCATAATACTGATCCTGCAAGCATTTGGATGCGCAACATGTTCTTGCAAGAGGCATCCATGATGGTCTCTCCGTCCGAGACCAACCAATGTCACGGCCCGTTCTAGCATTGTTCGGCCGTTTGCGATCTAATCTCGGTTAACCAGATCTACGCCAGGCTCGAGGCTCCGGTCCTCGCTGGTGTTCGGATTGGCGCGTTTGAGCGTAGTTTGATCGGGTCGGCGGCGCTATTGATCTCGCGCTGGCGTGACGATCTTGCGCTTCATACAGCTCGTTCGGCGGCGCTCCGCATGACTTTCCTGACACGACGGCTGCATCGCACTGTTCTACATGAGCTGAGCTCAGAGCTCGCGAAATGATCCGGCCAGTCAGGTGAAAGAAATCTGGCTTGGCACTAAAAACCCTTGAATCGTACACCGCGTCAGGTTGTAGACCAACACCTGCGATCGAGGCTGCAAACGTGGACACTGGTAGGCACCCGCACCGCTGTTGGCCTCCGGTGGGCATTCTCCTTGCCGTCTACGGTCCCGGCGATCGCAGCAGTAATGCCAAAGCACCACATCGGATGGTGGGTGCAGGTCATCCTTTCGGATCTCGCGACCGTGGTGTTATTTTCGAAAGTGTCGTGGCGCGTGGCGCGCGGGATGCCGCCGCCATTACTCCCGAGTTGCGGCCCCTCACCGCTGACTTCGAAGAGCTACTTCGGTGCGGTAACATGATTTGCCAATCTTACCCAAAGCATCTATGTCCAGCTCGCACCCCAAAGCGATACTGTTCGAGGATGAAAGTGAGTGAGCTTCTGGACGAGCAAGCCATTACCCGCGACAGCTGGACTGTGCTGCGCAACACTGATCCGGCTCACGTCTGGATATGCGAGTTATTGCTGTAGGAGTTATGGCACGTCGTTTTTTCCCGGCGCGGCCGCGCTGCGCTGGGGGCGTGTTGACTCGTTTTGAGCGCCTCCACGTCCAACGGGTATCGGAGCGATCCTTCGAGGCTCGTCCTCAATCGCGAGTAACGTTCCGCCAACCGCGCGAGCTGCGCTTGCGTTCAGATACATACCGGGAATGGTTTTTGCGGCCCGCCTTCTCTCATCATACTGGCGCTTTGCGTCGCAGACTTGCGCCGTTGAAGAGCAGCCATCATCTGGTGGCATTCCAAAACCAGATGTTGCCATGCGCGAACAACGCCTTCGCGCCCACAAAACCATCTCAACAGGACTAGCAGCGCGTCGAAAACGCTGCTAGGTGCCGAGCGGGCGGCCGCGCCACCCATCTGATCAGATCAGTACTTTGTCTGGGCAGCCGTTCGTGAAGCTGTGTCTCAAGAGCAAGCGGGGCTGCATGTACCTGCTTTCGCTTCGCGTGGCGATCAGACAGCAAATGGCCGCTGCTGCGGCAGCATCCAGCGGAAATTGCACAGTTTCGGTCAGGCAGTGTTGGACAAAAGGGAAGCAAACGCCGTGTTGCACAACGGCACCACACGAACGCACCTGTCACATTCTTTCGCGCACGTCGCCGCTCCGTCTCGTTTTTGCCCTACCACAGCCAAACGGCTTCGCCACGTGCAGCGAAGGTGCCGCAATGAAAGGAGCTTACTGTTGGAGAAGCCGAGCGGAGTCTACGACCCGGAGGATCTCGCGAGCTTGGGAAATCTTTTTGATCGAGCAATCGCGTCTTTACCGACATGCATGCGAACCGGCGAGAATCGCGTAGCGATCGCCAGACTTGTGATCCAACGCGCAGCGAGGGACGAATTGGCGTCGCTGGCGAACTTGATGCTTGCACTTGTCTCGGCTGATTGATTAACAGCATGCGCTCAGTGCTCCTGGGGTTCGCAGCAAGACACCATCATCTAGATCATTGAAATCACTTGATTCTCACGTGACGTCAGGTTGTAGGCTTGCAAATTGAGGACCATGACAAAAGCCACACCACGACGGCGCCGATGGCGCATTGGAGAACTTGCAGAGGCGACCGGTGTAACGGTACGCACTCTGCATCATTACGAACATACGGGGTTGTTGACGGTCGCGGAACGTACCGGTGGCGGTCACCGCATGTACGATCGTGAAAGCCTACAACGCGTCTGTCAGATACGGGCGCTGCGTGAGCTCGGCTTCTCGCTTCCTGAGATCCGCAAAGCCATCGAGGGGCGGTCGTCTCTCACGGACCTATTGCGCAACCATCTCGAGCGAATTGAAATTCAAGTCGCGCGGGCGACATTATTACGGGATCGATTGCGCAATATGACGACGCAAGGTGAGACAGAAGTTAGTGTCGACGAGCTGCCGGCCACGTTAGATGCAATGTCGCGGATTCAGGAACGTGCCCCCTCGGCCATCTGCACATGCGCCTCTAACGCTAGCCGCGAAGATCGGTGGCGCAAGATTCGGGATGAGCTACGAAGCTGCATGGATCGGGGCGAGCCGCCATGCAGTGAGCGACCAAATGCGGTCGCGCGTCAGGCCCGTTCGCTGCTGACTGAGATCGCAGGAGTTGATTCGACTGTCTCGATGATACTGAAGGTGCTGACGCGATTGACTGAACCACACAATCTCGCCGGCTGGGATGCGAGCCTCATGCGATACCTGGATCTCGCCCTCGCCGCGCTGGAGAGCCAGCTCGGAAAGAGTTGACGCACCCGGCTGCCCGGACTCGGTTGCTCAAATGTCTCTAACTGAATGAGCTGATGCTGATCCTTGTCTGACTGAGGATCGTTGGCCCGTAGCAATTCGCCTGCGAATGTGCGTTGTCGGCACTCTTGGGGACTTCGCTCTGCCAAGCTCGACGAGCACGCTTCGAAGTACTTGATCCGTACGTAGCGTCAAATTGTACCTTCTAAAAGTATCGACGCAGCGGCGGGGCGGCGGACAGAGCGCCGGCTAGGCCGATGGAGACTCCAATGATCTGCACCACTTTTGGAAGTTCCCGGTGAGAGCGCTGGGCGAGGGCAATTCGGTGGATGCACGTCTTTGGCCATTGCCGGCGACTCCGCAAACGGCACGCTCTTTAACTCCAGGCCGCACTCGACGAAGAATGCTGCAGGGGCAGCCGATGTCGCCAAGCTCAAGGCTTCAAGCCAATCTGCCGCAGGTTGCAGGCTACGCTTATGCCCCCAGTTCAAGCATGGGCAGGCTCGGTCAGACGGCGGGCACCGTCGATGCCACGCGGGTCGCTGCGGCCGAACCTCGGGCTCAATCGAAAGGGCCATTGCCACGGTTCGATTCGACTCCAAGGGAGACAATGCCGCTCCTGGGTCCATCGTTTACCGCTGGCGCGACAATACCGTCGACGTGGTCGCGCAGACCTGACCGCCCGCACCAACACCGCACGGAGCGTTGAATGATGAACCACTCTAGGCCTCGCGATTACGCGCTGGTCACGTGCGTCGCAGTCGCCGCACTCGCGGCATTTCTCGCCCTCGCGGCAATGCTATCAGAGCTGTCGTGCGCGCCCGAACGGCCGCCCGAAGAGTACGTTCCCATTCGTCTGGTACCACTGGAATGAGCATCACTTCCACAATCGTAAGGCCGACGAACATCGTGTCTTCTTCCACCTAGTGACACTGATGCGCACCTCGCTCTCGGGAGTGAGCTGCGCGGACCTCTTTAGAAGGAACGTAGCTTGTGGCAACATGTCAGGCGTGCGCAGTCTGTCTGCGGATTACGCGAGTTCAAGCCACGTTAGCAGCGCTGTTCGGCCGAGTTGACGTGGCGTTTCCTCCCCTCTTGAAACAGGTATTCGCCGGGATAACGCCGTGCGCCCGCCTGATCCGATCCGTGCTGATCACCGCGGACTTTGAGACGGGCTCGGATCCGGTGCGGCGCTTAGATCTGAGCCCGCCTATGCACCCCACCCCTCACATTTGAGCACGCCTTGCGCTTCCCGGCTCCGAACACAGCGCGCGCATCACGTAGGCTCGATGAAGGCCATCAACTGCCCTCGCCGACAAAAGGAAGAACACCAAATTGGATGCAAAACTGCAAACTATGCTTTCCTCGCTCTCGCCGGTGGCTCGCGAATTGGATGCTCTGCCGTCCGGGCGGCCCACCGCGGACAATGCTTGCGTGAAACTGAACACGAATGAGAACCCATTTCCCTTGCCAGCCATCGTGATGCGAAGCGCGATTGCAGCTCTTGAGGTGCAATACCGCTATCCAGAAGACGACAATGTCAGCTTGAGACAAGCGGCCGCAGCGGCCTATGGGATTGCCACTGATCGCGTGATGGCCGGCAATGGATCGTCTGAACTCCTCAGTCTCATTTACAGAGCCTTTCTTGCCCCGGGCGACGGCGTCGCAATGATGTCGCCCGGCTTCTCATTCAATCGCAAGCTTGCGATGTTGCAAGGGGCCCGGTTCATTGAAATTCCCTGGTCTGAACCCGACTGCTTGCCGATGGACGAGCTGCTTTTCGGTCCGGCTAAACATGCCAAGTTCATTCTGCTGGCCAATCCGAACAATCCGACCGGAACCTTCGTTCCGGTCGCTGAGATCGAGCGCCTCGTTACACGGTCTGACCGATTGATCGTATTGGACGAAGCTTATGTCGATTTCGCACCTGAGGACGGCCTACGCCTCATTGAGCGCCATTCGAATCTTCTGGTCCTGCGCACGCTTTCCAAGAGTCATTCCGCCGCTGGCATTCGCGTCGGCTTCGGTTTCGGCCATCCCGAGCTGATTGGGCGGCTTCGCAACATCCAGAATGTTTTTAACATGAATGTGGTCGCTCATGCCGTAGGCATGAGCGTCCTTGCGCATCGCGACGCCTACGAGGAGAACCATCGCCACGTCAGGTTTGAGCGTCAGCGCGTAGCGGCCGCCCTCTCGGAATTTGGGTTCTCCGTAACGCCTTCCCACGCGAACTTCCTCCTCGCCCGTGTGCCGGTAGGCCAGGGTGGCAGATGGTGGCAGGCGGCGTTGCAAGACCAGAGCGTCCTCGTTGCCTTCTTTCCGGATCCCGGCCTGGAAGAGTGCATTCGGGTTAGCATCGGTACAAAGCGCCAGATGGATGCGTTTCTTGCGGCTGTCGGCAGCATTCTTAAGAAAGTGGGATGCCGTGGCTAGTGAACCCTTCCACTCAGGTCACAGATCCCCGTTCGTCATCGAACAGGACCCACACATGATGCAGCTTCGCGACCGGCCTCAGTCAGTCATTGTCCGGTCGGCGCATTGCGAGCTGCTGAGAACGGCTTCGCGGCATATGCACGCCAGCGAGCGCTTCTTGAACCCCAAAAACCTAGCGGACTCCGGTCCTCTCTATAGGAGATAACTGAGTGAGAAACGTTCTTCCCTCAAACCTGACCTGCGGCATTTTTGATCATCTTGACGAGGACGGTCCCGATATCGCCAGGCAATACGCGGACCGCCTCGCGCTGGCGGAGGCCTACGACCGGCTCGGTTTCTATGCCTATCATCTGGCAGAGCATCATTGCACCCCCCATGGACGCGGTCCATCGCCGAACTTGTTTCTGTCAAGCGTCATACAACGCACACGGCGACTTCGCGTTGGTCCGTTGGTCATGCTGCTCAACCTCTACCACCCGTTGCGGGCATTCGAGGAGATCTGCATGTTGGATCACCTGAGCAGCGGCAGAGTCGAGGTCGGCCTTGGTCGCGGCTCCCTCCCGATCGAACTGAGCTATTTTGGGGTTGGAGCCGATGTTGCCTCTAGCCGTTACGAGGAAGCTTCCCAAATCTTCGTTAACGCGATGAATGGCGGCCCGCTCTCGTACAAAGGGCAACATTTTGCGCTGAGCGACGTTCCTTTGACGCTTTCACCTCACCAGCGTCCTTGTCCCCCGACATGGATTGCTACAAATCGGCCAGAGTCCGCGCATTGGGCGGCGGCGAATGGCGCTAATCTGGCGTGCATGGGACCCTCTTCTGCCGTTCGCAAAGTAACAGATCGCTATCGCGCTCATGGAAACGCGAAGTATGACACCAACGGTTCAGCACCATTTCTCGCATTACTCCGCATGGTCGTAATTGCCAGCTCTGAGGCAGCCGCCCGCTCCCTCGCCGCGCCAGCCTACGAAACCTGGCTCAAAAGCTTTAAGTTCTTGTACGACCTCAATGACATCCCGCCTCCATCCAACCTGCCCCTAACCTTGGATGCCGCAATTGAGAGTGAACTGTGCGTTGTCGGATCCCGCGCTTCGGTGCGCCAAACTCTTCTCGATCACGTGGAAGAGGCAGGCGCCAACTATCTCCTTTGTCAGCTCGCCTTTGGATCTCTGTCACTGGATGCCTGCCTCAACACAGCAACTGCGATTCACTCCGAGCTCATGGCGGCGGAGCACTGATGGTGAGCCGATTCCAAGCAGTTCGCCCTTGACCATGCAATAAATGGCAACACCGAGGTCCATGAGCACCGCAGCCGGATGCATTTGTCAGGCCGCTCTTATGGCTCAAGTGGCTCTTACGCGCATGAGACCCTTTCGACTACATCACCAAGGTGTAGTCTCGAGGGCAATAAATGCCGCGTCTCCCATTTTGCATGTGTTGATATTGCCCGCGCAGTGGTTTGCTTGGCCAGGTGAGTTGGCTCACGCTCATCCCGCTTTGGCGCGCCAGTTCGTCGATCGCATTTCACACGAATCCAAGATGTGGCTTATCGCACGGGCGGGCCTGTCGTGACGCGGTCCCGGCAGCGCTTCGACCAGATGGACGAGATCGCGCGTAAGCTCGAGATCGTGCTGGCGGAGTTGGCTTCGCTGCGCATTCTGCTGGCTGCGCACGGAATTAGCACCCCTCCGCCTCTGCATGAGGACTACCTCACTGTTCAGCGATACGCAGCGATGAACCACATAAGCCCCGAAGGGGTGCTCTCTCGGATCCGCCGCGGCAAGCTGCGCGCGGAGAAGCGCGGTGGCCGCTGGTGGGTGAAATGCACGGTTTGCACAGCATAGCCGTGCAGTGGCGAGGACAGTTATGGTAGCCGAAACGAACCAATCCGAGATACGGAATCCAGCACGTGAAAATGATCTGCGCGTTTAAGTTGCCGCCCTTTCTGCGCTCGACCCGATGACCAATGGAGAATCAAGAGATGATCGAGGTCAACGTGGCGCACGACCAACACACCGTCGCGGGATCGGCAGGCTCGATGTCGATGCACCCAGGCAATCACAAAACGCGCGCGTGGCAGAAGTCCAACTCCGATGCCGCTGCATGTATTGTGGCAAATGGGAAGCGGCGCATACCCTCCGTTTGCACGTGAGCCACCGCACGCTACCGAGTTACGGCTTGGAGCGCAGGAAAGAGAAGTGCCTTGCTCGCAAATCGCACCTTGCGAGTTCCGCTGAGCATATCTTGAACGTCCGTCTCACGCGGGCTGGGGTGTAGCAGCCGACATGTATCCCAGTCATTCGCCTGTTCAGGGTCGCCTCGCGCGCCGGTGCGAGACGCGGACAGGTCTAATTTCGCTGGGATAGTTCGAGATTCAGGCTGGAGAAGGAGATGGCCAATGATGTCACCAAGGCTAATGTCAGTCCTCGGGTCGACGGTAGCAGTCGAGCGTATATTCTGGAAATTTCGAGAATTGATCGATGGCGATAGCGCGATCTCACCTGAAGTTCGAGAGACGCTTCATGTAATCCTAGATGCAAAGCTTCTTTCCGCAAAAGATAAGATTATGAGCGACGCGCGCGCCGCGATTGACGCAACTCCTGATTTGCCGCAGGCGGCCCGCGATCGAGCATACCGGTCGCTCGACTTTGCAATGAAGATGTTCATGACCAGTGAACCGCGCCGCGCTGAGGATCCTTTTAACGAAGTTGGTATCTGCAGCGCTCATCCCAAGACGCGTTGATGCAGGACCCGCTCCAGCGATCGGCGCCTCACTGCCGCCGTACGACCCGGTCAAGATCGGTGCTTTGCCCAGCGTGGATGTCATCGTGCCCTGCTTCAACGAGGGACCGGCGTGCGCTTGCCGCCTGCCTGAGGTCTCTCGCAAGCCAGGGCTTCCGGCAGTTCTGCTCCGCCGCCGCTCCGAGTTCCCGCACGCCGTGGTTCCTAATGCGGCAGGCCTTGCTCAAGCAAGGAAATTGCCGATCTGCCACAAGAGGGCGAACGCCGGGCGCCGTCAGTTCGTCGAGCACAAAATCGGGCGGCGGCGTGGAGGGCACGCGCGTGCAGTCCGTCCCAACAGCGCGGTGCAAGGTGCGACTGGTGGCCGATTTGACCCGAGACACTGACGGTGACGACGGCGAGCCGGCCGTTCAGGGATGATCGGATCGGCAGCCGTGTATTCGCGACCGGCCCTGGACCTTGCAACGTACGTTTGTGTGATCTTAGCATGCGCGGAAGCCATTGCCGGACCGAATTCTAACAAGCGCTGGTGCACACCATCGACAAGGAGCACCTTTCACTCTCCTGCGGCATCTACGCCGGTTCAATGCCCGTGTCCATCTGCACTGGGCCAGAAGGCTGATCCAGAGCCACCGCACGACTTCGAATTTCATCTCGCGCAGGATCAGCGCCGCATCGCCTACCTAAACCGAGAGGTTTCCAAGGTTAGCCTCCCCTCCTAGAACTCGATCCGCGATAGTCACTACAGCGGATGCATCATGAAACCTGACGAGCGCCTCGCCGAGGTCCTGGAGAATAGCGCGTGTTTTGATCATGAGGCATCGGAGGTGTGGGCGCAGTGCCTGTCACCCACTGAGCGGCTGGCGTATATTCGAAAGCATCGCTCTCACTTCCGGTTCGCAGATTACGATGACGTGATATCTGTTGTACGGGGTCGGCGCTTTACCGGTTGCTCATCGCAGCTCCTTCGGTGGCGTCACAGGATGAGAGCAAGGGCGTTGCAAGGCGCTTTGCTCTTTTCGGTTGCGGTGTGGCTGGGCCTCGTGTGGGTTGCGGTGTGCTTCATCCGCTGAGATCAGCAGCACGCTTTTCGCCGACGCCACGCGATCTGGTTCGCACGCGAAAGAGCATTGCGAAGCGTGATCCGCAACGCCGCAACCTGACGCAGGGTTCGGTTCAAGCATTCCTTTCCGACGAAATGTTGCGGTGCAGCTACAGCTATCCGTGCGGATGTTGTTAAGACGCGCGAGGCTCGGGGCACTCAAGACATGAGAGTAGAAATGAAGAACTTGTTGCTCGCGACTGCAAGCATTGTGGCGCTCGGCGCGATTGCGCCCGCATTCGGCGCGGATCTGGCTGCGCAGCCCGTCCAGCCTCTTTATAGCAAAGCTCCGCAGCTTGTTGAGGCTATGATCTATGACTGGAGCGGCTACTACGTCGGCTTGAACGGCGGCTTTGGCTCAAGCGCGAATTGCTGGGACTTCAATGGCGGCACACCTGAGGGCTGCCATGATGCGACCGGCGGTACTGTGGGTGGCCAGATCGGGTATCGAAGGCAGACGGGCCGGATCGTGCTTGGTGTTGAAGGCCAGGGGAACTGGGCTGGTTTGACTGGCTCGAATGACAGCGTCGCGTTTGCGGATATCAACCAGACCAAGATTGATGCGTTCGGCCTGGTAACAGGGCAGATCGGTTATGCCGTAGACAACGTATTATTTTACGCCAAAGGTGGTGCCGCAGTGACGAGCAATACCTATCAGATTAGCTCGACCCTCACGGGCGCGCAGCTTGGGAAGAGCGACCACATTCTTTGGGGTGGTGCGCTGGGAGCTGGGATTGAGTACGGTTTCGCGCCGAGCTGGTCGGTCAGCCTCGAGTACGACCACCTATTCATGCAGCCCGGAGCGGTGCACTTCGCCGCGCCCGCAGGCGGAACCGATCGCGTCCGCCAGGATTTCGATCTTCTGACTGCCCGGCTCAATTATAAGTTCGGCGGCCCGTTTCTTCTGAAATATTGATCAGCAGTACGAACGAGGAATCGAAAGCCCCGGCCCATGGCCGGGGCTTGTTTTTGCAAGTGCAGGCTTGCTGCATCAAGCGATACCGTTATCCCAGGCGACTAGGTTGCCGCAACCCAGGCCCGAAAACCGCTCCCATATTGATGGGTGGCGGCATCCACAACCAAGCACGCTTGCGAAGATCACTGTGATCGCACGCGCGTCATCGATACGCCGAATAGTCTACCGTCATGGCCAGTCCACGTCGGATTTAGGCGATCGTGCGAACCTCTCCCGCCTCGAAAACTCGACCAACCCTCGGCGGGATACGCATCTATGCCCCCGAAGACGACGAGACGACAGGCTTGTCAGCTATTCGCGGCGACAGCATCTTCTGCACCTTGGGCTGAACGTGTCCTCGCTGTCGTGTTGCCACGCTGGTCAGATCGCTCGCTCGTGACTTCGACATAGGTCGGTACGGGGCAGCGGCGCCGAAACGTCAGATTAGACCGGGGCGAATCGCCTTGGCAAGGCAATGGGTACGGCTGTTCGTCTCTAGCTTTCGCATCGCGTTCTTCAGGTGAAAGTTCACCGTATTCTCGCTGACTCTCAGGATGACTCCGATTTCGCAGGATGATTTCCCCTCTTCCACCCAGCGGAGGCAATCCTTTTCTCGTTCGGATAGGGCCACTTTCATATGGCATTTGCCCTCCGATGAGGGCGCGATTTCTGCAAATGTATGATGGGACTGCCAAGCCAATGCGTTGAGACGACTGAGGCGATACTCAGGGTCGACATCGTCGAAGCTGGATGCAAAGGATACGACTGATAGCTGTCCAAATGGTCCGAACAGTGGTACGATTACGCCGTGCTTCAGACCCGCCTCTTTGGCCTCGTTCAACACACGCATTTCGCCGGGTTGCAATTGATATTTGTGAGCGAGTTGATCCCATAGAAACGGCGCCGACTGCATCGTCGTACGCCGAACCACAGGATCGATGGCATTGTATCGGCGTTCAGCATAGCGCTCGCGCCACGCGGAAGGAAAGTTCACTGTCACGGCGGCTGGCAGATACTCTGGCCGGCGGGTCGGCTCCGCGTCCGTCAGCGCCCCGTAAGCGACTTGACTGAAGCCCTGTTCGCTTGAGCAGCTCACAAGCAGATCGAACAACACCTCGGGAGATCGACTGTTTTGCGCATTCGATGAAGCAAAATAGGTCCATTTGGTGCCTCCCGCCACCGACTTAGGCAATCCGGTGCTGCGTCTTTTGAGTGGATCGATTTGGGCAGCGCCCTGCCCACTTCAGCCTCCTCTTGCTTCGAAGTGCTCGACCGAACGCGACAGTCATACTTCTCGTCATGAGCTGCAATCGAGTTGGCTGAGATTGGGTAGCTGCTCGATGTGCATGCGCCTCTTCCGGAGGAGGCGGACCTGAAGCGTCCAGAAAATGTCGTCCCAGCTGAGGCGGCAGGAGCACTGCCGCAAACCAGGAGTGCTGGAGAACTGGGCGCCACGTTCACTGCTACAATTCGGACATTCGTCGCAAGAGACACAACCTTGTTGGTGCTAGCTGAAGAATGTATGTCGCATCGGCAAGTACGCGAACGATCGTTTACGCCTTGGATCAGCCTCCGCGCCTCTGCTCCGGGGGCCAGCCGAGCTAGTGTAGACCCGGCGCCCGCGTCATAGGGCACAGAGGCAATTAGACGCAGAAATGGCATGCATCCGCTGCGATACCCGTTTGCGGTCGCGCCGTACCGAACGGAAAGCCGGAGATTCCCGGTTGCGCGGTCGCCTATTGCCAAGCGCTCGTGTTCAAAAGCACCCGGACACGTTTGGGTAAGCGAATCATCCGAATACGGCAATGGCCTGCGGCTTAAATGAGATCCAACCGACCGCACACATGGGCGTTGTGCTCACGCACATTGACAGACAGAAGCCGTACGCATGGTTGCGATAGCGCCCCCAAGCGTCGCTCTTATCGGCCTCCTCACACCATCAATACTGCCCTTGAAATCACCCGTCTCTGCTCTCATCCTGGTAAGCAGCGTCGCTCACGGAGTGTTCGCAGGCGGCTTGCAGCGCCTGATGCATGTCCGCAATGAGATCACTCGGCCTCTCGATGCCGGCGTGAATACGAATCAACGGTCCATCAAATGAAACCTTAGCTTCCGTTCGTGGAGGATCATCGACAGGCAGCACAAGGCTTTCGTACCCACCCCACGACAATCCGATTCCAAAAAGGCGCAGTTTCTGGAAGAAAACCGAAAGCTGGGCCTTGGGCATAGCCTTCAGAACGACGCCGAACAGGCCACTTGCACCCAAGAAATCCCGCTTCCAAATATTGTGGCCGGGATCGTTTGGGAGCGCAGGGTGTAGAACCTGGCCCACTGCCGGGTGGTCTTCCAGGCTTTGAGCCAGCTTGATGCCATTTTCGCAATGCTGCCTCATGCGAACGGCAAGTGTGCGCAGTCCACGAAGAGCTAAATAGATGTCATCTGGCCCAGCAATCTCCCCGAAATGATGAGCGCTTGGCTGCAGGAGCGGCCACGCTTCCTTGTTAGCGGTAGCAATGCCCAGAAGGGCGTCGGAATGACCAACGATATACTTTGTCGCGGCATGGATCGAAATGTCGACGCCATGGAGAAAGGGTTTGAAATAGAGCGGCGTGGCCCAAGTGTTGTCCATGAGCACGAGCGCACCCGAATGGTGCGCGATCGCGCACAGCGCGGGAAGATCCTGTACCTCAAACGTCAGTGACCCCGGGGACTCCAGGTACACAGCTCGCGTTTTTGTTCCAATCTTCGCGAGTAAATCCGAAGGTTGTGTGGGATGGAAGTACTCCACTTTGACCTTAAATCTAGTTAGAACCTTGTTCGCGAATATCCTGACCGGTTCATAGACGTTATCGCAGATCAAAACATGATCCCCGGCCTTCAGGATCCCGAGAAGCGCGTGGGAGCACGCAGAGAGCCCCGAAGGGAACAAGATCGAACGATACCCGCCTTCCAGTTCACAAATGGCAGCCTCGAGAGCGCGAGACAGCGGTGAGCCGAATCGTCCGTAGTTCGTCACTGGATTCTGCTTGCGCCTATCCCACTCTTCGAGGGTTTCCGAAACGATCGTGGAACCCCGATAGACAGGAACATTGACCATCCCGGCGTGTTCAGCCGGCGCGCGACCGAGATGAGACAATTGCGTGTTGGGCTCTGGCAAGCCTTTATCCGAAGGGATCCGATCCATACCTCTCCTATCTGGGATCGCGCCGCTTAATGCGCAGCGAATGCCCACAACGTGCAACTCATCTCCGGCGCGCCCACTCGAGAACTCTGCGTCGACGCCCTCTTCGTCATCATATCCCAACGTTAGAGCAGCTCTCCTCCCGCATCGAAAGCGCGGTCAACCGCACAGTGAGACCGTGCCGGACCGCGCTCCTGAAAGTCGGTGGTCAGCTTCATGCAGATCTACAGTGGGTCCATCACTACAGCAAAGGTTGGGCCAGACGCGCGGGGTGCGGGCTGCAGGCGGATTAACCAGGCTGATCGAATGACTCGGCACCAGGCGAATTTCTTGTCGGACAAAAGACGCTGCATGTGGGCTCCTCGCCAAATCGGTTAAATCGGGACGATCTTGATGTGGGTTGACAATTGCACTTGTTATGAACTCGCGCGTTGGCGTTGTTTTTTCCTTGGCCGGATCGCGCCGCTTGGCCGCATCGGCGTGGTAGGTTGAGGGGGCGCATCGGCAGGACCTTGCAGATCGGCTCGCCTCCATGCGCCCACGATGATCATCAAGAGGCGATCATGGCTTGCACCGGCGGTCGAGCTCCGCCATCGCAAAATAGGCGCTTGCGTTGCGTAGGATCTCGTTGGCCTGCCGGAGCTCGCGGTTCTCCCGTCAGGGCCTTCAGCTTCTCGGCCATCTCAGTCGGAACGCCGGTCCGCTGCCCGCTCTCGATCTCGGCCTTCTTGACCCAGTCACGAAGCGTTTGCGGTGTGCCGCCGATCTTTGCCGCAACCGATCTCACCGCCGCCCGGCGCGAAGGATGCTCGCCGGAGAGATCCAGAACCATCCGAACCGCTCGGGTCCGGACCTCGGGTGACAACTTGTCCGTCGTCTTGCTCGTCATGGCTCCATCCTCTCAGGAGTTGGGAGCCTCCGACAAACCCGGGGCGGTTCAAACCGATACCTGACTGAATCTAGAGCTGGACCTTAACACCACTTGAATCGTACCTAGCGTCAAGTTGTACTAACTACCGGTTCGATTCTCCGAACCCGAGACACATTCCGGCCTCAAGGTGCAGGCGCGGGACATTGAGGATCTGCGAGGCGTGCTTGAGATGATGGTGGCAGCTCTTATTGTCCTTTCGATTGTCGCCGCCGGTGGGGCTGGCTACGGCGTCCGTACTCGGCGCTTTCGCATCCGACGAGAGCGCGCGCGGCTGCATATGGCTACGGCCCACTCCGCAGAGAGTTGCAGCAGTCATCCGCCGTCGCGCAACTCGCTCGAGCAACCCGCCTGCTGGCAACCAGAACCAGATCTTGCGGACCAGAAGCGCTCGACAATAGCCCGCGAGGGCTAAACAATTCACACGGGCTCACCTCTCACCTGCAGAATTCGCTGCCGGCGCCCTCGGCAAGGTGCAGCTGATGCGCGAGTTCTTACGTTGTGCTGCGGCGTGTCGCGGCTGCAGAACTACGACAGATGCTTTGTCTGGCGGGGACGTCCGAACGGAGCGGCGTGCCGCAGGCAGCACGCGTTTCGACGCGCTAAGTTCAAAACAATTTGAAACGCAAGTGAGTCAGATGATACCGCGAAGAAGAACCCCAATCCCAGATCGTATGATGGCTGGAGCCACGCGTGGCTCGTCGATTATGCGCGGTGCAAGGCTTGTTCGCCGATCCTTGCGCTGTACGATCATCGATCCGCTTTCGGAGGCCTTAACATTCGGGCTCATCAGCCTCATAGTGTTAATGATCGTGGCAAACCCCGTTTTTCAGAAAACAGGTGATCAGGATTGGAGCCAGGGCGACGATCCCACACCCTGTCTGCCGGAATGTCGCACGGGTCTGACCAGCGCTTGCGCGACCTACAGCTCGATTTCGGTGAAGGAGCTTCCGGACGTCCTAGTCAAGGCGACGTTGGCAAGCGGGGATCGCCGCTTCTATAGCCATTTCGGCATTGACCTTACCGCGATCGCGCTCTCATTGCATGCCGCCCCGGGCACAAAGGCCGTGCGCTCGTCCATTACCCAGCAGGTTGCGAGAATTCTATTCCCCTCAGATCAACCAAATTTGGAGGTCAGGATACAGGAGGCGCTTGTCGCAATTTGGCTCGAATGGCGGCTCAGCAAGGATGAAATCCTGAAGATCTACCTAAACCGTGTGCAGATCGGAGGCGGCATCTTCGGCGTCAGTAAAGCTGCGCAGAGTTATTTCCAGAAGCAGGTTCAGGATATCGAACTTGGCGAAGCAGCCTTGCTTGCCGGCCTGATAAATGCGCCACTAGATCTACCTTCGCATGTTGCTCTTCCGAATGCGCGTGAGCGTGCAAACCTGGTTCTGGACACCCTCCTCGAGACCGGGCTCATCACCAATGATCAGCTGTTCGCGGCAAAGCAACACCCGGCACGCCTGACCTTCATGGATCAGGACGCATCGCCGAATCGAAGCGATCGAGGTGAGCGTGATCTCGCGGAAGATGATTGCCACTGCTGCCAACGAGTGGAGGATAGCACAGCTGATTGACTGGCTATGAAGCCAGCTCCGTGTTGACGGCTGCGGCCAGCATTGCCTCGCCCATCACATTGTTCCCCTGTGCCTTTAGGGCATAGCCGGCGCCGACAATATCTCGGACCTCTTTGTTCTGGCTGAGCTTCGACTTGCCTATGAGGCGTGTGACCTCGATCTCGACGCCGACGATCATCTTGAGCATCGCGTCGATGTAGTCCTTGGGGCTGTCGGTCATCTTCCAAGGATCGGCCTGTTTCGCCTCATGAATGCGCGTCAGGCGCGCGACCATGCCGCGGACATAACGCTCATCATCGCGGATCGTGACACGTCCGTACACAAGCGTAACCATGTAGTTCCAGGACGAGACCTGCTTCTTGGAGCCGACCTTGCTCGGATACCAGTTTGGCGCGATGTAGGCATCCGCGGCGCGGAAAACGATCAGAACCTCATCGCCCGTGGCGAGATCCTGACAAAAAGGGTTCGCACGAGCGACATGCGAATGAAGCACGCCCTGCTGACCTTTGTGCGCATGCAGCCCGAAGGGAATATGATTCGCGTCAAGCCCACTCTTCCCGTTGGTAAAGAGGATGCCGAGCGGATTCTTTTCAATGAGATGGTGAAGTACCTCGGCGCGAGCCTCAACGAAGTGCTGAGGGACGTACATGATAACTCCTTTGGTATTGTGGGACGCCGTGCACCATGGGGTCGCGCAGCATCAACGGTTTGGTTCAGACCTCGGTCATCTCGAATTCACTTTTGCCAGCACGACAGTCGGGGCAGATCCAATCTGCGGGCACGTCCTCCCAGCGGGCGCCGGGCGGAATGCCCTCTTCAGGCCATCCGTCTCGCTCGTTGTAAATGAGCCCGCACAACGCACACATCGAGGTCTTGTAGAGAGGCGCGTCGGACGCGATCTCGGTGTTCACGTGAGCACTTTCGTTGCTCATGACAGCTTCCATATTCGTCGGGCAGGGTTCATGAGGTCGATTTAGGGCGAGTCTGGCCTATCCAACTTGTAACTGCATTTTTGCTGGTGCGATAGCGATGGGATAGATCAGGCCGGGGTAGATGTTGCCGGTGTAGCTGATGAGCGAGAGGCTGATCAGCGGAACGAAGCCGCCGAGTATGCCAGTGCCGATGGGATACGGAAGCGACAGCGAGGTATATCGCAGCCGCGCCGGAAAGAGCTCGACGAGAAACGCGGCATTCGCCCATACACCAGCACTACCAAGACGAGTTGCGCCAGGATTAGCGCGGTGACGGCCACGTAGTTGTGCGCAGCCGTGGCGCTTGCAACGCCCATGTAGATGGGAATGTAGAGCGCGGCGGCGAGCAGAAGTCCGGTGACGATCAGCGGACGACGTCCGATGCGGTCTGACAAGACCCCGCTCACGACGCCAGGGGCGTACCGATCGCTAGGGCAATGGCGACGCAGACATTCGCCGTCAGGAAATCCACCTTGACAACGCTCTGCAGGAAATACAGCGCGTAGAATTGCCCGGTGTACCACACGCATCCCAGACCCGCCGTCGCGCCGAAGAGAGCATACAGCGCATAACCCAATCCTTGTCTCGTGCCGAAACTTTCGCGAACCGGCGCGCGCGAGACCTTGCCGGGCTGGCGCATCTGCTCGAAAACCGGCGACTCGCTCAGCTTGAGACGAAGATAGATCGAAAACACGACGAGAAGTGCAGACAGCAAGAACGGGATACGCCAGCCCCAAGCACGGAAACCTTCCTCCCCGAGCCTTAGCCGACACGCCAGCACGACCAGAATTGCAACGAAGATGCCATCGCTTGGTAAGAAGAAGTGCCTCGATGGACCTTCAGAAAATTCTCGATCAGACAATCAAAGATCTGCCTGCAGGCCCCTATAAAATCGACCTAAAGGCGGTGATGGCGCATATTGATGCCGCCATCAAGCACTACAAGCGAGGACAATCCGAGCCAGACCAAACACTATTCACCGATGCTGTCTTTCGCTGCAATCAAGCTTTTGAGGGTAGTGTTAAGGAAGCTTACCGAGTGCTCGCCGGCAAGGACCCGTCGCGTATCGCGCCCCACAAAATCGAGGAGTTCCTCGGTGAGGCTGATCTACTTCGAAAGAAAGTGTTGGATCAATTTACGCGTTACCGGACCGAATGGCGCAACCCCTTCCACGCACGACTACACTCTCGATTTCGACGAGGACGAAGGCCTGATGGCAATCGTAACGCAGCAGTCGGGTGTCAGACGTTCACCAGAGACGGCGGAGGCGTGGTCGTGGAAGTGGCAATACCGCTGCGAAAGCACTGAACTGGTTCAACGCAGGTCCCAGCACACCGCCGCGTTGTTGCCCGCGAAATAGCCAGAGCCTGCCCGAATTGGTTAACGGGTTGTTAATCGGGGTTCGGCAGGCTTACCATCAGCGCTGCCGATCAGCCCCCCAGCCACAGGTAGCGCAAAGCGATGGCCGGCGGCAGCGATGCCCGCCGGCCATTGTCGTGACCTAGCCCTTTCAGCGAGCCGAAGGCCATCCTTGCCGCAGCAACCGACGGTACCCACTGTCAGCGCCCCATTTCGCGCGCTCAAGATGGCTTTCGAACGCGCGCCGAGCGCGCGCTGGCTCACGTTCCGGGTCAATGCGCAAGATGATCCGCGATACCTCGCGCCAGTCAGCGCCTTCCGCATCGGCATCAAGCATGCGGAGATAGGTGATGCGGTGCTGTTCATCATAGAAACATGTGCTTCCTTGCGATCGTTGGTTGCAGCGCCGGGACCATTCTCGGTCTTTGTGTCGCCCGGGTGGCGCCGGCACGGGACTAAGGCCGCTGCGAAATGTGGCTGATTTATTTCCCGCGCGATCCGGGTTGACGTGATCGGTATGCGCGCCGGCGTACCCAATTCGGCCCGCGGTAGGGCTGGTCATCCGGCGTTCTTGTGAAGCGCGCCGGGCGAGTACCGAGGCAGCGCCGCTGAGACATTCGATGCAGCCCGCGGCCGCTTCCAAGCCGCTAGGGAAGTTGGACAGGATAGCCAAATCGCCCCCGCGTTCGGGGTCCGCACCTACCGCAGCGCGGGGCCATAGGACTGCCGGCACTCGACAGCCCGGTCATGTTGCACACCGGTTATTGATCCGGCCAGCCCAACATGCAGGCTTGGGATGGGCCGGCGCCGACGCCAAACACGCGCCCAGCTGGGACCGCGGCGCCTGCGCGCCGTAACGGAAGTTCAATGCCAATGTGGAGCATCTCTCGGCGGATCGCGGCCGCCACCTGAGCCGATAAAACAAGGCGGGCCCGGTATTCCTAGGAACCCGGGCCCACAACCTCAGCAACGTCATGGCGGCGCCGTTCGGCTGCGTGTTGGGTTCTAAGCGCCCTTGTCTCAAACCGCCTTGAGCAAGGTCAAAGAGTGCCCTTCTGGCAGTCGGGCTGGTCATCGGTCGACTTGATGCTATCGGCTACAAGCGGATGCAATTCAACCTGATGGACCAGGCGAGCATAGCTTCGCCTAACAGTGGGCACGAACCAAGCAGATGCGTCCTCCCATGCCGCAAAACAACAACCATGAACCATTTAGAAAAGATTGCCGGCTGTTCCCGATCGTTAAGTGATCGTAAACCATGCGATGGCAACAAACCGCATGGAAACCGAACTCCCGCCTGAAACGATACTGCGAGACATCCGTCGGCAAGAAAAGCGCAGGTCGCTTTTTAAGCACTATCACCGGCAATTTCTCGATCGTCTTCGTGACCGCGATTGGGTGTCTTCGTTAAAGCTTCCCGACAGCCCCGGAACGACGCTCGCTCTTTTACGAAACGGATGGATGGAGCGACGCTCAACGGGCAAAGGCGTCGAATATCGTATGACCGAAGCCGGTCTGTTGGAGCTTAGCCGGCCGCGATAACTCAAAGGCGCAGTGGAGGCAACGCAGTGTCAACAGCCATGGAAATGATCGTCGGCGGCTACGTGAAGGTGCGGGACCGACGAGCCTTGACGGACCTGCTCGCGCATCGGCGCAAGATGCTGGGCGAACTACACGCTGTCTGCGGCATCGATCCCGCGAACGCTGTTCAGGCCGTCCAAGACGAAATAACAACTATCGAAGCCGGCCTAGAAGAACTCAAGCCGCCGCCCGGCTCGCTCCCCGTAAACGAGTGGAGCTAGGGCGTGCGCGTTAACAAGATCAATTGGGAGAAGATCGGCCGCATGACAGAGCCCGGCCGTTACAAATGCTTCTTCGGCTATCTAACCGTTACGTCAGACGACATCGAAGTGTGGACGCGCTATCCCGACGCGACGTTCACTTTGATTGTGGGGCCAACGACTGAGCAATCGGTGGGCGAAGATTACCGTTTAGGCGCGTTCGACATCGGCGATCCACAACAGTAGGCGGTTCGCCGTCGGCGATGCCTATCAGGCTGCCGCTTGCGCCGACCTCGCCAAGGCGCTAGGCCCGGATCTAGACCGCCTCGCCGGTACATCGCTGGACAAGGGCGGCGAACTTGATGCACTCGCGGCGATGCCAGCAGACGACCGGGCTTCGCTGATCCGATGGGCGGCCGCCGGCGAGATTGCCGCCTTTGCGGTCCTGCTGGCCGGTTGGTTCAGTGAGCGCGCACTCCGTGGAGAAAGACGGCGCCGGATACCCCATCGACGCCGCTGATCGTCATGGTTGCAATGCTAAGTGAAGCCTCGCCAATCAGTTGGGGCAACATGGTTCGGGCATTTCGCGATACTGTTATGGCACTCACTTTTCTTGTAGTCGCGGGCAGCAACATTTTGTGGGATTTCATGAATAGCTACCTCGCCTGCGGCCTTGCACTGACCGCTTCAATCACGGCCGGCTTTTGCGTCGAGCGCGACTTCATCAGGCGGCCCAATCGCGAGATGGCCCGCCTCCACCGCGAGCATTCGGCAGAAGGACCAATAGGCCGGCGCGGCTGGGAGTAAGGCCAGCTCGGCTTACGAAATACGGCTCTTGTGATTGAGACGCTGCATTCCCGATCGCGGCGAGATCAGCCCTGAGCTATTCCGCGCCGCTTATCGCATGGGTCTTGAGGGGCTGGTATTCAAGCATCGCGATCGGCCTCACCGTGGCGGCCGGCAGAAGCACTGGATCAAGGCGAAGAACCGCAGCCACCCGGCGACGGGACGGGAGCTATAGATCGGCAGCACGGCTGTTCCAGAATTAACCTGATCTCGCTGCATCAAGCTTAATTCTGCAACTCGATTGCAGCATCGCTGCGAAGCGTTACCTTCTGAGCGCCGGACATTGCCCGTCTGGCTCCACCCAAGGCGAAGTCGTCGCACCACCATATTCGACGCGGCGCTTCGTTTGATTGCAGGCGGTTTCGTTTGGAAAAGCAGCCGGACCACGAACCGCTTGATCTCGTCGAGATGCGTCGGCAACTCACCGTACTGCGTTCGCAACATTCCGAAAATCTTGGAATAGCGTCGCTGTTGAACCGCTTCCTCGTGAAGATCGCGTTTCTGTCAGAGCCGAGGGACGTCGCGCACGTCCAACATCTGCGGTCTGAGTTCGCACGAACGCTACAAAAGGTTGAAGCGATCGCCTCGCGGTCCCCATCTGCGAAGCCATCAGGCGCCGTCAAGCAGCCCAAGTAACACTAACGCACAGACGTCCTTGCGCCTGCCGCCGGCGGCGCCGATGCTGGATGCAGTCGCGAAGTCGTCCTCGTCTCGCGTACCGGCGGCTTCGCGGCTAGGGGTCGCCGCCACAAGCGGCGGCCCCGCCCATGATCAGATCTAGGGAGCGCGCCGCACCGCTCGGGGTACAAACGGCTGTCTCGGAGAAAACAACTTGGCGATCGCGAGAACCGCGGCTTCGTCGGTTTCGAGTGCGATCTTCTGGGCGAGCATCACATCGCCAACTGCCAACGCCCGTTCGGGGAGAAAGCACCATCCCACCTTAGGCTCCAATTTTTCATCCAGCTCCAAAACATTGCTCATGGTGCACTGATGAATTCGGTATCGACGGCCGGTAAGAGAACCAGTGACTTCAAAAAAGCCATTGACATCAAATTGCGCGCGCTGTTCTGGAGATAACCATTCCCGCAAAAGACGGCGTGCACGCGCTTCCGGGCCATTTTGCTCGTTGAAGCTCCGATAGAGCGCGCGCAGGGCGCGCAAACGCGCGCCCTGCGCGACGTTGCGTCCGAACAAAAACATCTTCGGTGCTACGACGGTTCTAACCGCCGACTAAGTGCGGATAGAACAGCGTTTCCTTCGCTGTTGGATCAAATGTCCGTATCAGCTTGAGATCGCCGGCCGGGGTCCGAGTGGCAGCGGTAAATCCCCGGCCGGTAAACATCTTGAAGCGCCGCTCGGCCTCGGCGAGCCCCTTGGGGTCGTCTTCCTCAAAAAAATGTCTGCTGTCGCCTGTGCTGTCCATTACGATCTGGGTAGCCATGGAGGAGAACTCCGCAACGCCTAGCCTCTGATGAAGAACAAACCTCGCTGCGATCAATAGTGTTCCTGGTCTCGGCAAATTTCATTGTGCCTTCTTGTTAGTCAGCGGTCGTCTACGAACATTCTATCGTCGCGACGCTACCCGCGCCAAGGGGCTAGGTTCTTGGACTATGTTTCAACACGTCGCGCACCAATCGTCAGGAAATGGAACGAGCAGCCACGGCCCGTCCTCAATGTTATCGTTTGCAGCTACGGGTCTGCCGGTCGCGAGGGGCTCGGCTGCGAACTCTTCGACCTCAGCGGTACTCGCCGCGTTACGCTCGGCGCAGCTTAAATCGCTTTGCATGAATAAAACTTCCCACCGGGGCACGATCGAATTTGCAGCGTCTTCGAAAAATATGGATCAAAAAGTTCGGCACGCGACAAAATATCAGGCCCCCTTGGCAAGCGATAGGAGCGCGGACCTGTCCTTTTGCATCCTAGTCGAGCGCGCCATCACGCGTTGCAGTGCAGCCAACAGCCATCTCTCATTCTTTGAGCGCCGTCGCTCCATCAAACTTTGCGGGCGGCGATCATGGCCTGTGAGGGCGGCTCAACGGGGTTCTTGCGCCGCGCGCCGTACCTCCCTGCCGCGCAGCGCACGGCCGAAGCAATCGCTGCTAACCCGGAGAAGTTTGACCGCGCTATCGCGGCGGAAATCGGCGTCAGTCACCCAACCGTAGCGATAGCCCGTCGATCAACTGGAAAGCAGTTACCAGTTGAAAAACGAACCGGCCGCCACTGCAAGCAACGGAAGGCGCCGACCATGTCAGCTGCGCAGGTTGAGGCATTCTCGGTCGATGAACTCGACGCCCGCGGCCGTGCTGTCGTTGCCTATACTGCAGCGAAGCTTCAAGCGCGGCTTGCGAAGGCGAAGAAGGCCTGATCTTCCCCCAAAAAAGTGGACAGGGTTCAAGCCGATTTTAGCTCCATCTCAACCGGGCTGATATAGCCGATAGCCGAGTGTCTGCGGTATTGGTTGTACAACGACGTTTGAGAACGCCCACAGGACCGTTCTTCGCGAGGTTCTTTATCGGCATCATCCTTGGTTTGGGCGCCGAGTTTGCGTTCATGGGGCCATCGACAAGGCCGACGATGTCGTTTTTCGCTGCACCCTGGACGGATCGCAAGCAGACCGTTGGCTGGAAGTTCCCGCATGGATGTTCGACCGGACGGCATGCCATGATGCCGGGTTTCTGACAGCTCAGCCGCTTGTTAGGATCGATGCACTTGCGGCGCTTTCTGCGCTTCTCGATGTAGCGTTGAAGGATCGAACGCCATCAGCTGCCCCGCTTTCTGGCGCATCCAGAGGCTCTCACGGCCAGAATCGGGGAGCGACTCATGTCAAGCCAGACGGCAATGCCAGGGAGCGGATACCGACACAATCAACGACCGCGGCCGCAGGAGCAGATGGATCTGTTCGGGAGCGGCCTGTCGAACGGCGCCATCGGCGCGCCGGCATGGTCGGAGCTGCCGGCGGAAGCGCAGGCGGCCCTTATGAGTCTGATGACGCAGTTGATCCTCGACCATGCTGCGACGACGGCGACGCCGCGCGCGAAGGAGGTCGGTCATGATTTCTGACAAGGTCAGGCCTCATCATCTCGAGCGCAAGGCGCTTCTTTACGTGCGTCAATCCTCAGCGCATCAGGTGTTGCACAATCGCGAGAGCAGTGCGTTGCAGTATGCCATGCGGGACCGGCTGACGGCGCTCGGGTGGTCAGAGATTGAAGTGATCGATGATGATCTCGGTCGTTCAGCCGCCGGCGGGGTACAACGCGCCGGTTTCGAGCGGATGGTAGCGGAGGTTTGCCTCGGTAAGGTTGGCGCGGTTTGCGCCCGCGAGGTCTCGCGCTTCGCTCGCAACAGCCGGGATTGGCAGCAACTCATCGAGATGTGTCGTGTGGTCGATACCGTCCTGGTCGATCAGGAGACGATCTATGCACCGAGGCACGGTAACGACCGCCTGCTGCTCGGGCTCAAGGGCAGCCTCAACGAGTACGAGCTGGATCTGTTGCGCCAGCGCTCGCTCTCGGCCCGCTACGAGAAGGCGCGCCGGGGCGAGTTGGTTGTGGCGGCGCCCGTCGGCTTCGTGAAGGCCGGCGACCATTATGAGAAAGATCCGGATGGGCGTGTCCAGGAAGCGATCAAGCTGGTGTTCGACAAGGTCGAGGAACTGGGCAGCGCGCGACAGGCGCTCTGCTGGCTCCACGAGTACAATCTCGATCTGCCGGTGAAGCAGACCAGCGGCGACACGGCCTGGCGGCGACCAAGCTACTCCGCCATCCACCGGATCATTGAGAACCCGGTCTACGGCGGCGCCTATGCCTATGGTAAGACGGCTGTGGCGGCGGGATACAGCGCCGCAGGCGTGAGCGTGAAGATCCGCCGCAAGGCGCGGAACGAATGGCTGGCGCTGAAGCCCAACACCCACGAAGGGTATGTGAGCTGGGAGAGGTTCGAGGCGATCCGCACTATGGTCAGCAGCAACATTCCCACCGGCCGGCATCACGGCGCGCCCAAGCATGGTGACGGGCTGCTGGCCGGCCTGATCCGGTGCAAGCGCTGCGGCCGCAAGCTCACACTCCGATACTCCGGCATGAAGCACCATATCCCGCGCTACAGCTGCAGCCGCGCCTGGATGGACAATGGTGGCCCTCACTGCATCGGCTTCGGCGGACTGCGCGTCGATGATGCAGTCGAGGAAGCGCTGCTTGGCGTCGTCGGTCCGGGCGCTATCGCCGCTGCAACCGCGGCCGCCAAGGAAGCCAGGGAACGGCGGGATCAGGTGCGCGATGCTCTCAGTCGCGACCTCGAAGCGGCGCGCTATGCCGCCGACCGGGCCTTCCGGCAGTACGATGCCGCTGACCCCGCGAACCGGCTGGTGGCGGGCGAGCTTGAAGCGCGCTGGAACAGGGCGCTCGCTCACGCGGCGGAGGTCGAGGGCAAGATCGCAATGCATGAGGCGGCGACGCCCGCCCCCATTGCCGATCCAGCTTCGCTCGGCGTTCTAGCCTCGAACCTCAAAGCGGTCTGGGATGCGCCGACGACGGATGCTCGCCTCAAGAAGCGCGTTGTGCGCACCCTCATCCATGAGGTCGTGGCCGATATCGACGATGCGGCCTCCGAGATCGTCCTCATCGTCCACTGGGTCGGCGGCGTTCACAGCGAGATACGCCTGCCCAAGCGCCGGCGCGGGCAGCGTAACAGCACCTCCGCCAACATCATCGAGGCTGTGCGCCGACTGGTGCTGATCGCCAGCGACGATCTGATCGCCGGCCTCCTCAACCGCAACGGCCTCGAGACCGGTAACGGCAATCGCTGGACGCGCGAGCGTGTTACCTCGCTGCGCTCGAACTATCGCATCCCGGTGTTCAAGCCCGCCGAGGACGGCATCGAGCACTGGCTAAACCTCAGCAACGCCGCCAAGCTCCTGAAGATCGCGCCCAAGACGCTCCGGCTGGCCGCTGAAGCCGGTGAAATCGAAGCCATCCATCCTCTGTCGGATGGTCCTTGGATCTTCGCCCGCAGCTCGCTGATAACAACTGCTGCTCGATCTATCGCCGAACGAGCGCGACAGAACCCAAGATACCCCACGGGATCGAATCCCAATCAGCAAAGTCTTTTCTCTTCAACAACATAGACAGATGGGTGTTCCGATGCGCGGTTGTAGAAGCCCTCGACGTAAGCGAAGATGTCGCGCTGTGCTTCATCGCGGGTCGCATATTGGCGGTGATGGATCAGTTCGGTCTTGAGCGTGTGGAAGAAGCTTTCCATCGGGGCATTGTCGTAGCAGTCAGCTCTCCGGCTCATCGAAGGGCGAAAGCCGGCGGCTTGTATCGCTTGGCGGTACTCGGTTGAAGCATATTGAATGCCGCGATCGGAATGATGGATCAGGCCGGCGCCGGGCCTTTGTCCCTTGATCGCCATTCGCAGCGCAGCGAGCGGCAATTCGGCGCGCAGATGGTCATCCATCGCCCACCCCACGATACGGCGGCTATACAGATCCATGATGGCCGCTAGGTACAACCATCCCTGGCCGGTCCAAATATAGGTGATGTCGGCGAGCCAGACCTGATTGCGCATGGCGGCCGAGAAGTTCCGGCCGAGCAAGTTGGGCGCGATCGGGAAGCCATGCCCGCTATCAGTGGTGCGGCAGCGTCGCGGCCCGGCCGAGATGGCTCGAACGCCATGGTCGCGCATCTGCCGCTCGATTCGGCCACAGCTTGCGTGGTGGCCCTGGGCCTTGAGTTCGACATGAATGCGCGGGCTGCCATAGCGGCCATGACTGTCGCGATGAACCCGCTTGATGCCCTCCAGCAGCTCTCGATTGGCCGCAGCCCGGGGGCTTTCGGGCCGCGATCGCCAAGCATAGTAGCCCGCGGGCGAGACGTCGAACACACGGCACATGATCTTAACCGGATAGTCTGCGCGGTGATCTTCGATGAAGCGGAATCTCATGTCCGGGGTCCAGCAAAGATCGCGATCGACTTTTTTAAAATGTCGCGCTCCATGCGCAGCTGTTCGTTTTCCCGCTGCAAACGCGCAATCACGTCAGCCTGGTCCGCCGACGGCAGTGCCGCTTGCGATGTGGGAGCCTCGGCGCTGCCGCCGGCTCTCACCGCGCCCCGCTCCGCCACCCATCGGCTCAGCACGGAACCGTCAAGCCCGAGCTCCTTCGATACCGACTTCGCCGAGCGGCCGCTCGACAAAACCAGATCAACTGCCTGCCGCTTGTACTCGTCCGAATAGGAACGTCGCTGCCGTTTCGTCATCTGACACCTCTCGCCGTCTAAGCTACAGGTGTCCACCAATTTAGGGGAGGCTCAGGCCCACGACGAACTGATCTGCGCCGCCTACCGCGCGCAAGGCGATGCGCTTAATATCGAGGCGCAGGCAAAGCGTCGGCTTGCCGACGAATACGACGCAGCGCAAGCGCGGGGTGAAGTTGCGCGTCTTGGAGATAATCTGCCTGGAGTTACCACCCGGAACGCTAGCAAGCCGACAGCGGCCGACGTCGGTATCTCCCGCCAAGAATTCCACGAGGCGCGCCAGATCAGGGACGCGGAAAAGCGCCACCGCGGCGCGCCCGCTAGGCCGCATTAAACGGGGAAAACCACCGCGGGAGAATTCCTCGCGCCAATCACGAGTGTAATGTCCGTCGGTGGAAAACCCGGCCGCCTCCGGAGTGTTGCAGGGGGGCTGCTATTGGCAATCATTTTGATCCTGGCTCTCGCCGGCGCGATCGTCCTTCTAGCGATCCGCATCGTCATCGGCTGGATTTCCCCGACCGCCGCTAAACAGTTCTCCCCGGCGATCGACATAGCCGGGACGTTCTTCCTGAAACTGATCGTCGTGGTTGCCGCGGTCGCGATCTTGGCCGTCGTCGGCTTCGCGCTGATGACCTCCACCAAGTACAGCAAGCGAACCACGACATCGATATCAGACGCCACTTCGGGATAGAACGTCGCCTGACGATTACATAGATCGAAGTGAACGCGACCTCGGTCAGGCATGGTTTTGGGCCCGAGCTCGCAGATACCGATTGCCGCGGCTTGATTGCGTGAACTCGATCGGCTTGATCGGACAGACGGCCTTCAACATATGGACCGGCAGCCCGCAATAGCTCGCGGCTTGACCCAGCCGCAGCGCCGCCGGCCAGTATGGTCGGTCGGGCTTCATGTCGCTGCTTTGACCCGCCCGGCCAGCGCGGGTATCCGTTCGCACCGACGTAGCCGCGCTTCCCAAGCACCCGACCTATATGACCGTTTGGTAAAGCCATCGTCGGTCCACTCCGCAAACAACACCCGCTCGCCGTGGAACCTAATTTCGAGTTTTCTGGTGTGCGCTGGATTGTCGATCTGCCAACGCAAGGACAGCGCCATATGGTTGTATCGGAAGTCGTAAACGCGGGCCCGGCCGTCGAGCGCTTGGATAATGAAACCGGCAGCGTTCCGGAAGGATCGCTAGAGCGACCTTCACCAAAGCCTTGATGCGTTCAGAGCGGTCAGCTTGGTACATGCAATTCAGCTGAGTGTTTCGGCTATAAGCTGGTCAAGTTCACTGGCCGTAATCAGATCGCGGTGCATTAGGACTTTCGCTACACGATCAATCTCGGCCCAGTGCTCGTCGACCAACGCTTCACAATTCTGCAAGATGACGGCCAGTATGTCGTTCGCCTGCCGAAGGACGTCCCGGGGAAGTTCAAGCTCCTCGTTCCCAGCGCCGGGCAACGACTGGCCAGATTTCAGTAGAGCAATAGAACCGGCCGCCGCTTGTGCAATCTGCAAGTCGCTTTCGGCGCCGTCAGAAAACGAGCTGGGACGCCCTGAGAAACGAACGTTCGCGACTGGTCCTGCTAATGCTACAGCGCCATCGATCTCGTACCCCGCAATCTTCGCTTCTACTGCTTCTCCACTCTCATAAGACGCCGAGGCGGTTAAGGCTCCGACCGATCCTGACATACGTTTTTCCGCGCATGCTAGGCCTTGACGGCGAGCCAGCACTGCGTGGGCCGCTTCATGGTATGCCATCATCATTCGCTTCGCCTTCGCTCGCCCATGGTTGACCTTTTTCGTAAAGATGGCCCGGAGGACGGCGGCGGAAGCCGCCGCCCCATTCGACGATGTTATGCCGCAATTCCGGCGACGCGAAGGACCGCACTTGCTAACTCGCGGCCCAGAAGCAGACCTCGCCCCTGTTCGCCGCCGCAATAGTTGCTCTTCTGCACTTTCTCGAACAGCATCATGCCGCGCACCAAGATCAACATTCCTGAGACGGTAAGCGGCGCGTGCTGGCGAATTCTATACAGCAAATAATGGATTATCTTTGCTTCTATGTGTGCTGCGTCCTTCGCGGCTTCGACACCGGAGACTTCGATAGCTCTGGCGCACTGGGCTCCGTATCGTTCCGCTGCAACAATTCGCGCTGTCAGGTCCCCTTCCAGTCGTTGCCTAGCCCGCTTGCCTCCCCAACATTCGGTATCCCCCCGGACCACGGCGAGTGCGATGCGGAGACGATCGGGCTTGAGCAGGTTGAGCCAGGCCGCGTCGGGGTGGACCGTCCCGTTGGCATCGACGATCGTGCGATAGAGCGGCTGCCCTTCGAACCCTTCGGCTTGTTCAAAGCAACCTTGGAAGGCCCGCCGGTCGGCCGCGGACGTGAACACGACCGAAGGCGGCGGTTCGGGCCACTGTTCAGCGGCCGGCGCCCGGGCCTGCTCTAGGCGCGCCACCGCGGCCCGGTAAGCCGGCGTGCGGCAGCGGTGCTCATTGGTCACCGGCCGGCGTCAGAACCTGCCGCCACAGTTCGGCGCGGACCTTTGCTTCGATGCGTCGATGGTGAAATGATCAACGCCTATTTCATCCAGTGTCCGACGGATCGCGTTTAGATTTCGCCGAACATGCTGCTCGCCTTGCTCGGCAGGTCGCGTCAGAACGAATTCGACGTGGCGCTTGATGTAAGCGGCGTCCGGAAGCGGCCGGGCAAAATTAAGACCTTCGCCTTCGGCTCGGCGATGCGGACATGAAGCCGGGGATCGCCTTCCTGAGCCGGCGCCACTTCGCGCCGGGCGTTGCGCACGGCGCGCGACACGGCCCGTTCAGTCATGCTGCCCCCCAAGTCCGACGATCTGCGAAGACGATCTGCCAAGCGGCCTTCGCGAAAGCGTGGCAATGCTGTTCGATTTCGGCATCGGTGATGCCCAGCCCAGCGAGCCGGCCCCACTCCATGTCAAGGTGCTCGATCAATATTTCTCAGCGTCGTCAGCCGACGGTCGCTTGCGCATTTCGGCGGCTATGAAAGCGACGATCCGACGGTGGCGGGCCGACGGGAACGCGTAAATGTGCGCTGAAGGAACTGCCTTGCGTCGGCGCTTCATCGGTCAACTCCCGATCTGCTGGATGAAGAGCGGCGCGCTGGGGAAAGGTTCAGAGACCGCAGGCGCGCCGCCGCTAGCGCCGCCCGGGTACGTCCGCCGGGTCGGCGCCGGCGCTGACGCGGGACGGAACCGCGCGCGCCGAAGTGGAAGGTTAGGCGGCGGCTTGATCGCCGCGCAGAAGCTGGAACAAATCTTCCACAGGAGCAGTCGTGTGGCGTCCGTTCTTTCGAACGCGGATCACGCCGTCCTTCACTAGCTCATAAAATCTGGTTGTCCCAATTCCAGCGACTTCGCAAAAGCGGTCGACGGGCACGTTCATGGACAGGTTGTAAAGTTTGACGACGTCCGGGAGCGTCATGTCGCCGGGGCGAGAACGATGGGAGGTCGACAACTGGGGCGGCAATTCGCGGCGCATTGGGAGAGTTCTCCTAGGCTTCAGTTTCGTCCATCACCGCAATCATTCGCCACACTCAGAGCGTTCGTCAACGTGCCCAAAATCCAATACTAAAGCACCGAAGTTATGTCGTTGATGCGAGGTTTATTCCGGTCCGACGGATTATTGATGAAACGACTACATCGAATGGGCGGGTGCGAAATCGCGCAGCGATGTGATTTGCGGCGGTCATTCCGGGCGCTTTACCGGTTGATTTCGAGCGTAGAGAGACGAAGGCGAATGCAAGTGACGGTGCTTTCGTTCACCGCGGCGTCGAATGCCGGCGGATGACTGCGCCGAGCTGATTACTCGGATGCGTTACGGAGACGCCGTCTTTGGCGAGGAGATCGTGCAGTTCAACGGTGGCTCGGCTCATATCACTCGCGCAAAGAATGGATTTTGGCATGGGCCTAACGGTCCGCGGAACACGCATGTGAGCGCAGTTCTATTGTTACCTGAGACAGGATTGTGGGAGCTGAGAGAGGAGAAATGGCAGCCGGTACTCGCAGTTCATCCTTGGGCGGACCACCCTCTTCCGGACGAGCTACGAGAGATCAACCGATTTGAGGCGGACGACGACAAGTGGATGTTTCGGGACGGAAAGCGGTTCGCCGACATTGTCAGCCTGCCTGATCCGTGGTCGCCAAAGGAAGAATGAAAGCTATTCCCTTGCAGGCAAGCGCTGGCGCATCCCAATTCGGGCCGCTGTTCTCATCGATACGTTCGCGGTCGTCGTAGGAATTTTCGTGCCACTGCTTGTGGCCGGCGAAAGCGCCTCATGCGTCAGCGCCATTAGTCGCCGCCGCCATCACACACCTTCTCGTGACCGGGTGTAAATTTAGAACGGCGATCGATCGTCCTTCTCCCAGCGGGAACGACGCACCTGATACTCGTCTGTCTTGAAGACGACGCCCTCCACATGGTGTACGCTGACGCTGTCCGGCATGACGCGAAGGCTTGGCTCCCGCAGATCGGAATCGACCCGTTCTCCCGCCAACGCCGGCATGGCATCGAAGTCGGGCCATCCTGGCGATTTTTCCTTTTCTTCATCAACCTTTGGCCGCGGCGGCACCTCCTCGAATACCGAGTAATCGACTTCCCACCCCTCCGCGGTACTTTGCCCCGTCCTGGCTCTGATCTCGGTCCCGCTCGGAATTTCCATCGCCTCGACGCGCGCAGCCTTGTGGAATAGGACGACGTTGAGCACGTCTCCCGCGACCTGAACCGACGGGAAGATAATGCCATCAATGGGCACCGAGGATTCCGTTGCGAGAAAATCGGCGATGGCTTGCGTTGCCAGATACTCGAAAGGCTCATCGTCGGGCATGACCGGTTGGGTGATACGGTTGCTCAGAGATTTCAGAAATTGCGCTCGTTCCAGCCGGCGCGCAAAATCGACGTCAAAGATGCTTCCGCGCATCTGGACATTCTTGAGCGCCGTCAGATCGAGCAGCCGGAGTTTTCGGATAATCTCGAATTGCGCCACGGCAACCTTGCTTCCAACCGGAGGCCGCACCTCGGCGATGGCGGCCTTGGGATCGTTGGCGCCGTAGAACACAGAAATGCCCCGCGCATTCATGCGACCTGCCGCAGCCACCAGCGCTGGCGGCGACCCGAGCTGGAGGTCGGGCCGACACATCGCCACCTCGAGTTTGTCCTCGGACTGGAAGACCCGGGCACGAGAGAGTGTATGGAAGGGCGTTCCGGGCCCCGCATCTACGACCAGAGGCTGCCCCTGCCGCGTCCGCAAAGCATCCACCCCGTCGAAGATGGCCGCCAGATGCGTAGCTGCGGTGCGACTGAAGAAACGCGCCTCGGTCTTGAGTGAATTCTCGAACCGATACCATTCCTCGCGCCAAGCATCATCGCTGACCTTTTTCTCTTGATAGTAACTGTCGCGCGCGAACTCCGTCTCTTCACCCATGGCCGCGCTGTCGAAATCGCTATGTTCCTCCTCCAGGATTGACTGGACGTCCTGGGCCGCGTCTTCAGGGATTTCGGCGGCGTTTTGAATGGCATACACGACATCATCGCCATGTCGATTCCATTCGTAGCTCAGCTCCTTGTCGCGCTGGAGCATATATTCGTAGTCGTTTGGTTGATCTGACGTTCGATAGTAGTGCTGCTCGAACGCGGTCGCCACACGTGCGGCCATCTTGTCAAGGCTGAAGGTACGACGCGCCTTGTCGCAATAGCTGCACTTGGCGCGTTTGCCCTTTGCGCGAACTTCATCGCTTAGATACTGCTCGCCAATGCAGGCGTAGCATATGCGCTTCGCTTCGAGGTCGTCACTATCTACGGAATGCACGATATTTTCCACCTTGTTGCTCCATCGTCTCCTACCAAGCCGCTGCCCCCACAGGCAATCTGGCCCCGTCCGTAATCCTCGACTCACTTGATTGCGCTACAGAATACGTCAAGCGCTGAGATACGCTGCTGGCATTGCGTCAAGCTGAAGAGAATATCTCCGGGAACAAGGCCAGCGCGATCTTTCCCGACACGCTTTGGCGATCGTCTTGCACCACTGTGCGAGCTTTGACGATCTTGTTGCGAACACTCTCGATTTCAAAGAGAGCGTCCCTGTTGGTCAGTCGGGCGAAGGTCCGAATGAGGCGCATATAGCGCTGTCGTCGCTCGACATTGAGGAAGGAATTCAGCACCTCGACAAGATTCTGCTGCCGCGATCCGACTGGCCGACCGTCGACCAGGGAAAGTAAGCAGTTGATCAATGCATCCACATCGGGCGCGTGCAGCTCGTTGACGTCGCTCCCCGGAATCGCCACTTTGGCGACGAGTTCGCCAAACAGGATCTCACGCTCTTTCCATTTCGTACCTCTTTCGGCGAGCGCGCCGCGCCAGCGCGACAGAAAGTCATGATGCCAAGGCGGCCTCGACGGGACCGCGTTTGCGCGCCCTCCCTCGATCCAATTGAGGTCGGAAATCGTGACCAATTTCGAGCGCCATGCGTCTACATCCAGCCAGAACGCGCGCAAGATTACTTCTCGCCGCTGTCTGGAGAGGGCTATCGTTTCATCGTCAATTGAGAACAGGTTCTTGTCGTGGGAGTACAAATGTCCTCAAACGAACTGAGTAATCGGCCGCTCGTGGGTGGCTCAAGATTCCAGGTGAGCCAAATCAGGCGAATGGACGCGCTCTCATAGAAATCTTCGCGTTGCACGATGATGGGGATTTGCGTGGTTGCAAGTTGAACCTCCACGACGAGTGGCATGCGATCATAGATCGCGCGTACGTCCGGCCGCCGCCGTCCATTCTCTAGGATGAGATACTCATCGACGACGACGCCTCCTGCGGTCGTGCGCGGATCGTTGGTCAACAACTCACCGACGATATGTTTGATTTTAGCATGCAGCGGGCTTTCCTGCGCTCCGTCAAATTGCTGCGCGCTAACGATATCGACGCTGGCCGGCGTCCCCGTCCACCAGGGACAAAGCTGTGGGGCACCCGGGGTGGTGTTTCCAGTAAGGCTGGCCGGTCCGGCCTTCGCGCGGAGCATAGACGGCATGTCCGCATTTCGCGCAGACGAAACGCGCTTTCCTGTTGAGCCGCGCGCGCGTCGCCGCGCGACGGAGAACCTTATAATCATCCTTGCTCATCGCTATGAGCGCATCACTCGTGATGCTGTGCATCGATGCAAGGTCAACCACTCTTTTGAGTGTCCTTCGGAGAAACGCCTCGACCATCTACCGAATCTCCCTTCGTCCGGCGTGATCATTGAGCATTTGCGGGATCGCGTGCTATGGAAAATCGCCTGTGTCTGGAAGTCCCGCCGACGGCATGACCGGCGGCGGCGCGAAGACGCAATTCGCGGCCTCACCGATTGTCAGCCCGGCATACCGGCCGTCAGGTGTCCGCACCGGGAAGAATGGGTTCTTCGCCGAAGGGTCGGTTAATGATCGACAGCGCGTCGGGCGCGGCGAAGACGCGGTTGCGCGCATAGCCGGTACGCTCGTTCAAGATTTTATTCTCGACCAGTTGCTCTACCGCTTGCGAGGCTGCAGGCACCGTAATGCTGAGAAGCGAGGCCAGACGCTTGACGGTCAGCACCGGATAGTGCGGCAGAACATCGAGTGCTCGCAGGCTCGCTGAGCCCTGGCGAAATTTGCGCCGCTTTCGCCATAGATCGCCAAGTGCAGACAAAGCGTCGCGCGTCTTCAGCAGCTCATCCGTGGTGCCGACAATTGCGTCTGCCATGAATCCGACCGCTTCATGCCAATCGAGGCGCTGCTGAGCCGCTTTGAGCGATTCATAATAAGCCGCCTTGTGGGCTTCAATGTACGGTGACAGGTAAATCGGCATCATGCCTTCCGCCGCCATCATCAACGGCAGGAGGAGACGGCCGACGCGGCCATTGCCATCACGAAACGGGTGGACTGCCTCAAAATGTGCATGCGCAACCGCCATTCGCACAATGAAGCTCTGGTACATCGCCTGCATGCCCTCGCAGCGCATGTACTTCATCGTGTCCTCAAGACACGCGGCAATGTCAGACGGCGGCGTCGGATTGTAGGTCGAGTAAGCAATATCGCCCCTGCCGCCGATCCAGACCACAACCTGGCGAAGATCGCCGGGCTTGTCCTTGTATTCTGCGTCGCCGCGCATGACGGCGTGATGCAGATCCTGCACCAAACCGCTTGTGAAGATTTCCAGTTTCTCTTGTCTGGCCCGCGGCAGGAAGTCATCGAGCGCGAGCGCGTAGTCACGCACCTGAACTACCGCCTCGACCTGCTGGGAATCTTCGCTTTCTTCACCGGACAGCAATTCGTCAAGCGTGCTGTTGGTGCCTTCGATCGCCGAGCTGCTGACAGCTTCCCGCCGTGGCAAGATGCGGCTGATCAGATACGGGTCCTTTAGTTCGGCCGCGAGCGTCTCGATGCGCACCAAGGCTGCATCCGCCGCCCTGAGCCGGGCAAGGACCGACCCCGCGGCAACCCCGTCCTCAGGCGGGGGCAGCGGAACCACGCCGTAATGCGCCGCATAGGGCGCCGGAAGCCGCTGCAATCGTTCCCGAACGGCGTGAGTGAGATTATCGCGGTTCAAGAGAAACCTTTCGCAGAAGAGCCAAGTCCGACGCCATAATAAAGGTTGTTTATATATACTTCAATAAAGCGACTGGTGGTGGGCCCTATATAACGTTCTTAGGTTCCATCAAGGAACCTCTTGCCCGTACTGTCGTTACGGTATATATCGGGTAACGACAGTACGGAGACATTTCGTGGCCGATCCTACGGTAGTCAGGCGAGTAAGACGCCAGCGCGACGTTCGCCTGGCTGAAGGCTGGCAGGAAGTCCGTGTGTGGGTGCCCACCGAACAAGACGCAAACGACATCAGAAACCTCGCCGCCGATCGCAGGGCAAAAGCAAAAGCGCTCGCCGGCCTTGACGAAGGAATTAAGAGCATGCCCCCAGAAACACTGCACCGCATTGCCGAGGCGATCGCATCCCAGGGCTCGGCAGCCTACACGACCCCTTCCGGTCCTGTACTGGACCTCCTCACCAAACTCGCGGAAGAGGATGATCTCGCGAGCTTCTCGCGGGCTTTCATTCTTCTGGCGCGCGCCGCACCGGCTAGAGCCGCGTTTGTCGCGGGCGCGGTGCCGGCAAAGATCTCCAACTTCCTGATCAAGCATCGCGGCGTCAAGGCGACCGCGCTGATCAAGTGGACCGAGTCGAATCCGGATTGGACTGAGGAGCTCAAGAACGCACTGCGTGATCCCGATCTATTTGTTCGTGTTGTCGAAGACTTCGCCTCTGCGATCAAGCAAGGTGCCGCCGCTCACTAGACCTTTGACAAAGAAACCGGCGCCGTTTCAAAACAGCGGCGCCGGTTTCCTTGTGACTCGGATAAGCCTTTACATTGAATGCGCCTTAGGGCGATTAGCCTTGCCGTGTTAGACTGGACGATGCCCTTTCCAGTCACCCCCGCACCCGGAGACGATCCCCGCCAGTTTCAGATACAAGGCCCGACGGGGGTTCGCCATCCGATTATCTCCTTACTGGCAATCGACAACCACACAGACCGCGTCTCTGGTCTCGGCACGGCGTTCCGGATCGACGCCTTCGGAGGATATCTGACCGCGCAGCACGTGCTTGAAGCATGGCTCGGGCCTTCGCGCCCGCGGTCGACGGTTGTAGGTCTGCTCAACCCGGGGCGGCGCGCCCCGATTGGGGTCGACCGGGATGGTCGTGATTGCGTCAGCGACCGCCTTTCGCACCCCGCCAGAAGATATGCCCTTGATTGGCTGCTCAACCGTGCCTCGAGCCGCATGTCACTCGGCTGCATGACGCTGTCGTTCAAAGCGACAACACGCGCCTGCACGAAGTACGCGATTTTCTGCCCCTGCGGCTGACCGGAAAATGGCCCGAGATCGGCGATGAAGTCATGGCGGTGGGATTTCCCGAACTGCGTTCGATACGGGACCGCGAGATCGACACGGATGTTCTGACCGAGCGCATGTATGGGTCTATTGGCCGCGTAACGGCAGTGCTGCCGAGTGGCCGCGAACATCGGCCTTGGCCGACATTTGCGGTCGACAGCCATTGGCCAGGCGGTATGAGCGGAGGACCCGTGTTCAACCAGGACGGAGAGGTGATCGGCCTCGTCAGCTCAAGCGACGAGCCGGGAAGCGACGGTGCGCAATCCTACGCCTTCCGGTTTGCGCCGATCCCAGGTCTTCAACGCAACCTCCCTCACGTCGACCCATCGAGCCCGGGATGGGTGCGCGGTTGGGCGGTGGTGCGCAACGCTCCTTGGCATGTTGCGGCAATGACCAACGACCGCGCACGGGCAGAGGAAATCTGCGCGACGCTGGCGTCGGACTATTCGGTTCGCTTGGGCTCCCTGCGGGCTGGCTCAGATGATTTTATGAGTTCGGCCGATTAGGCGGGTCAGCTAACTTGGAAGCCGACCAGGTTGCCGATTTCACCAAGTCGTAGGCCCGACCTTTCCCACGCGTAAATTCAAGGCAGCGACGCCAAAATGAGCAAACCATTTGATCTTCTCAATCTCTATGCCCGCTTCAGCCGCTAGCGAAAGATTTCGGTCACGGCGCCCCAGACAGCCCAGGAATTTTTGGCGGCGATCGGCGCGCAGCTTGACAAGGCATTGACCGATGACATTCTGATCGCGGGCCAACGAACCGCGGCAATGTTCGAAGCCATGGTGGTGGCGCTTGGTCATTACAAGCTGATGAAGGTCGAAGATACCGGGCGCGTCTATCCTGTCGGCAGATATCGGGCGCCCGATTTCAGAATCGTACTGGAAGACGACGAGCAATGGCTGGTCGAAGTCAAGAACGTCTACGAGGCAGATCCGGTCCGGCAAGAACGTCAGATCAGGACACCGTCTTATCTGTCCTCGCTCGACAGCTACGCGCGGGCAACACGGGCCGCGCTCAAGGTGGCCGTCTATTGGGCCAGATGGGGCATCTGGACGCTCGTATCCCCGCACGATCTGCTGGATGAAAATGGCTACCTCAAGCTCGACATGAAACATGCCGTCTGCTTCAATGAGCTGGGCAGGCTCGGCGATATGACAATCGGCACAACGCCGCCGCTCACACTTCGGCTAACCGCCGACACGCCCAACGCCATCGGCCCCGACGGAATGGCGCCTTTTACGGTTCGAGAGGTCACGATGCTCAGTGAGGATCGTGTCCTCACGCGTGCGGACGAGCAGGAGATCGCGTGGATATTCATGAATCTCGGGGAATGGGCCGAGCAGGAGACCAGCCATTGTCACTGACGGAAGATTGTCGGCGATCGAGTTTTCTTGGCTGCCCGAGGAACGGCTCAACGAGGACACTGAGAGATTTGAAATAATCGGCACGCTGAGCCGGATGTTTTCCCGCCACTATTCGCAACGGGCCAATGGAGAACCGGATTCAGTGCAAATTGAACTTGAACATCGGCCCAACTGGTTCGCGCCACTGGTATCATCCGACCACAAAAGTGATGCGTTGCCGCTATGGCGCTTCATCCAGCAGCCGCTCGCGGTGAAGACCGCGAACAAGAGTTGAGGTATAGAAACGCCGCGCGGAGTTTGACGGCTTGGTTTGCTGTCCTCCTGCCGATGAATCTCGGTTTCGTCGGATCACGCAGCGACTCTGCCTCGTGAGCCGGCAACAGCCGCCGAGGACCAAGAATGCAGCATAAGGCAAGCACCAGCCGATGATCGCAAATACAATGCCCGTGAGGGTCGTCGGAAGCGCGGATGCATAGGCGCTCCAGGCTTGCGCCATGATCGGCTTGTCGTAGTCAACCGCTACCGCCAGGATGGCCGCAGGCGTGACGCCATTCGCCAAAGCCGATTGCTGCTCGTTCAGCCGGTCCAGCCTTCGAACATATTCCGTCATTCGCTGCGCCTGGTCGCACACCAGTCGTTCTGGGTTCTTCGCCATCACACCGAGTGCGCCCGATCGGTCATAACCCGAGCGGCGAGAGTCCTCGTCGAAGTTGCGCACAATGACTGTCAGCTCGTCGGCTGCGCCACCGAGCCGCTGCCTATACTGTTGCAGGAGCTCAGGAATCTGCGCAAACAGCAAAGGGTTGCGTCATCTGCTTGCGACCAACGTTCACTGCCGGTGGCCTAGCCTGCCGACGCATCACACACCACGCGGGGTACCGACATGCCTGCCATCGAACCAAAAAACGTCACCGCGCAAATCCTAATACTGTTCACTAGTGTCGACGCCTTTCGCCGTGAATACGAGGGGCGCGCAGCCTAGTTCAGCCAGTGGTGAAGGAGCAGGCGCCGATGTTTTCCTCGTGGCGGCGGCAGCGAAAACCGCGCGGGAATCCGACCTTCATCAGCTTCAGCCACTGCGCGAGATACGAGCGTGATCGGCACGCACATTCCTGCGTGATCTGAAGCTCCGCGCACAGGAACGCCGCGCCGATTTCAGCGACCAATTCCTCGGCGGCGTAGGCCGCCGAAGCGTTTGCCGAACGTGCGATCGAGCCTGTGTTTCGCGCCGGGTCAGCTCGTGGACAAGCGTGCGTAATAGCCTTCGCTTGCGGGACAGCGTTTCGGTGCCTCAGAACATTTCCTCCGGAGGCATCTGGATACGATCGGTGGAGGGCCGGTAAAAGGCCCGGTCGCCCCCGTGCTCGATGCGCGCGCCCGTCCCTCTCACGAACGCATCGGCGCCTGCGATGCGGGCGACCGGACCGAGAGGCTCCGGCACTGGGTTCAGGGCGTAACCCTCGACCTGCGCCGCGTTGAACACCCGCGATGCGCGGGCGACACGCGGTTTGCCGTCGTCATCCGCAACGTCGGGATCGGGCTCGGCGTCGAATTCCTTGTTGAAGATCACAGGGCTCGATTTCACGCCTGCGCGAACCTGAGCGCCAAGCTCCGACCATTGTTTGTAAGTGGCCCACACGGGCGAGCTGAACCCCTTTAATTGGGCGGCGACCCAGAGACTCACGATATTGATGCCGGTATAGCCGTTCTTGGTCAGCACATTGACCGGCATGAAGAGAGCGCCGGATGATTGCGCCAGGGTAATTATGGTCTGTCGGGATTCGCTTCGATTGCGGCCACAAGCTGGGACGTGATCTCTGATTAGCATCCTTCCGGGTGGAGACGCTGGTTGATTGAGGGGACATTGCATCGCCTTTCGCTCTTGCGAGCCCGCCGTGATTGGCGGTCTCGATGCCGAGCGAAGGCGGCGGTGCCTGACGAAGTGCCATACGCTTCGAATCCACGGCTAGTCACAGCACTTATTGCTGTAAGCCCACAAGACTCACAGGGAATTGACGAGCATAGCTCCTGATCTCGTACGTTCAACCTGAAGCGGATTCGAACCAAAATTGTGAAACATCGGCTTGGTATAGCTAATAGTATTCTCGGTTTGGTAAATTATAAAATTGTGAATTTGCAGTTAGTTGGTGGTATTCTTAGATTCCGGCCAGGGGCTTGCGGGTCAGGCCATGGAAACGAAGCTTGGCCGCCACCGCCTTCCTCGACCATGCCGAGGATATTCGACCACCTCTCCGACGAGAGGGATCGCCGCAGCCCGCCCCCTCCGGCCAGCTGTGACATAAAGGCGCCAGGCGCTCGGCACCCTTGAAGCCACGGATCGATGGGATCATTCCAGAGCAACTCGATCGTCCCCTGAAGCACTACGACATCGTCAATAACAGAGTCGACGATCCCGCCCTGGGATTTGGAAGAGACCGCACAGGCCATCGTCGCGCTGGGAATGCTTGATCACTTTCTTTGCTATACAAGTCAACGTGACCCAAGCTTTTCCCATAACGAATCAACGGTGCACTTAGTCAGTCGGAGCCCGAAGACATTGGCCAAGACCTGCTGCAGTTCGATCTTCGTTTCCAGTGTTTGTGTTTCCCTAAATTGGCTGCGAGTCAATCTGAGCTTCTTGTTAAGCAAGGTTGCACGTCCCTCCGATGTCAGCACACTCATCATGAGGACGGATGGAAAGGGCATACGGTCCCAGCGTGCGCAGATGAAGTTGGCGCCCTCGAAATCGGGTGGCAGGGCGACGGCTCGGTCAATGCCGAAAAGAGCGAACCATTCATCTTCGTTCTTGCGTTCAAGCACGAGCTCTCCACTGGCCGGGTCGGCCCGCAGACGAAACACGTCCCCGCCAACTATTTGCTGCTCCTTCGCATCGATTCGTAGCGGTGCAATCGGTGCCGGACCGGGAAAGCCGGCATCGGCAAGCCAGTCGCAACCCTCTATGGTCACGATCAATGCATGATGTGTGCGTGGGCCACCTTCCGAAGCCCCCATGCGCACCCTGCAAAGAATTGGCCGGACCGTGAAATCGAGTTCTTCGAGCGCCAAGCCAAACAACTTGTTCAATTCGAAGCAATAGCCGCCTCGCCGGGCATCGATAAGTTTGGCCCAGATCGAATTCTCAGTCAGATCGGGGATATCGCCCAGCAGAACATCAATGTTCTCATAGGGGATCGCTCGCATTTGAGCCTGCTGGAGCGCAAGAAGGCCATCAACCGTTGTCGGGACTTGAGCAAGGCCGATCCGATCGAGATAGGTCGCAATTTTAAATGCCATGGCACGTCCTCTGATGTCTGGATTCGTTTGATTAAGCCGCCGGAAGCGCGATGACTTCGCAGGCGACGCGTAGAAGGTGGCCATCTCTCCTATAGAAATGAAACAGCCCCAGCACTTCCGGCGACAGCCTCAGTGCCAGTATCGAGCCAACGGGCCATTTGTGCACGGCCGGAGGAGCCCATAGGACTCCCGGTCCGCGGCGATTTGCAACGGCGATCTTCCAGCCTTGCGAATCATTTCGTCTCGCCTCGCCGCGAATGCTCCGCGTTTCGAGATCCACTGCCGCCCGCGATCCGCCATCACTAAGTAGAGAACGGCGACAGCTACCAGCTGAGGAATCGCTCTCAGCTACACCAGCAGTTTCTGCCGCGTTCAACATGACATCACCCTTGATGAATCGTAGTTACGAACCTGCAGCTCTTGCGCTACTAACGAGCGGCTGTCGCTCTTTTGGTTGCTCAGCCGACGCAAGCGATAAGGCGCCACGCCTGTATCGCGCAACCAGGCGCCCTCCGGTGGCGCGCCGGTCTGCCAGAACACGTCGATCGGGATGCCGCCACGCGGATGCCAGTAGCCGCCGACGCGCAGCCACAGTGGTTTGATGGCCCCGGCAATGCGTCGGCCGACTAGCGCTGTGCATTCATCATGCAAAGCGCCGTGTTTGCGGAACGAAGTCCTGAACAGCTTCAGTGATTTGGAGCCCACCAGTGCCTCGTCGGGCGCGTAGTCGATTACGATGAAACTCGGCTGACCGGTGACGGGCAGACCGAGGTGAATTCCGGGCAGGTGCAGCGCACGATGGCGGGCGGTCCGTCGCCGCGCCTGAGCGGCGCGTTTTCGAGGACCGCCTTATCTGGGCTTCCTGGCGTCTCGACGTGGGCGCCGACCTGTGTAAAGTTCCGGGTGGTAGGCACGGGCAACTCCTTGATGCATGCCGCCGGAAGTGCAGCCGTCGAGCCGGGCATCGCCGATGAAGTCCTCCTGATCCACTGCCGCTGCTCTCGAGTGGACGACGACATCGGAGAAGCCACCGCGATCGTCGCAAGGGTGAAGCCGCAGAACCTTCCAACCCCGTTACCGCACGCCGAGAAACTTCGTGTTTGAATGATGACGCGCTCAGTCGCGTGCAGTCACCTCCTGAGTGCTCAGCTCCGCTGCCTTGGCTCAACGATTGCATCCATATTGCTGGCTTGGTCGCCCCACCGATGTTGAGGGTTAGTAGTTTGTCGACGTCGGCAGGCTTGTCGACGGGCGACATCTTGGCCCAACAGGCGACGGTGCGACGGCGGGCGCCGCTGGCAAAACGCAGCAGATAGGCCGATTTCACGGCCGTATGTCTTGAGTGATACATAGGTCACGGTTTAGTCCTTGATGAGCGCCAGAAATTCGCTACGCAGTATTTTGCTGTCGCGGAAACACGGCGCATGATGCTGGTCACCATAGTGGTTTCCGTCTCGCGAACGCCTCGCCACACGCACTGGTGCCGCGCCGTAACCATGACGGCCAACCCCTTCGGATTAATGTGGCCTCGAGCTCGTCTGCCAACATAATACGCTTCCTCTTGGATTGCGGGAGCGCCATGATCAAGTTGGCCACACGCACACCTTTGCTGATACCGATCACCGACACCAGGCAGCACGCCGACCCACATGCGGTGGAGCTTGTCGGGGCCGAACCATCCCGAGCCGCCGGGCCGCAATGAGCCGAACGAGGCCGAGAGAAGCGCGCGGCGGGCGCCGGCGGTGAGGCCGGCGAGATCGGGGCAACCCGGCTCGCCGATCACGAGCGTCGGTTGCGGTGTGGAAAGGTCCGGGAGGCGCATCGAAAACCCTCAATGAAAATGCCAATGACCGGAACAAAGTGGTGCGAGCACGCCGATCTCACGGTGATGGAGCCAAGCGCGTAGGTCTCTTGCAGGCAGCCCGCGTTTGGCAAGTTCCGTAGCCGCAGGGCTAGGTTCAAAGCGCTCGACGAACACCTGGCGCACGTACATCTTGGCTATCCGTTTTGCAGTCCCAGTCGTGTTGTGGTCGCGGCTAGTGTCGATAACCAAGCCTCAAGCAAGACTGCAAGTGCGCTCGACTTCTGCTTGTACTATCTCACCCTCACCGGGCCGCAAGTATTCTGCGACATTGGCGTTTATTCCAAAGGACACGCCTGCGTCGAGCAGGCGTTTACGAGTTGCTTGCGTTGAGCTCATCAAACATCCTAGCCGGGCGCTTTGCCTCGCTCTCGCGCGAACAAGTTGATGTGCGGGCGCTTCTGCATTTCGGCAGTCCACATGATGCCCCTGGCGTCGGAACGGCCGCTTGTCGCCTCCCGATCTGCGATTACCTGCCGCATGGCCTTGATATCCTGGATGAGTTCGAGACTTCCACCGTGTCGGCAGTATGGCCAGTCGAGCGATGCCATCCATTGTGCTGCGTAGCGCCTCCAACGTTCGAAGAATGACGGAGTTGTTTGATGGAATAGATAGCTTTCATCTGAACTCTTGACTGGTGACGGCGAGAGATCGCTGTTTTTGAAATGCATCCTTCACCGTCGCTGCAATCAACGTGCCGAAAACCGCCTTCCTCGTCTTGCTGCAAGAGAACAACACCGTGCGCTTTGCGAGCGCGCGGAAACATTTTACGCCCTGATGTCGGGGACCGGACATTAACGTCTTCAAGACGACCCGGCTGAAAACAGACATAGCGGCGTGAAAACATGAGCCGGTCCCCTTGCCGACCTCGCTTGCGTCTGCGCCATGTGCCTGAAAGTACATTCAGTGAAGCCTAGCCGAATCGCACGAGCTTCGTTCACAAACGCCCTCATTTATGTGACGCTTCAATAGCCTTCACTTTGCGTATCGATGCCGTCACGGAGCGTCTACCCATTGAAACCTGCAACAACGGCGGACAGCGCTGTTCGCTCCGTGACATCAAGGAGATCGGAGCGTGCACGAATTCAATCAGCAAACAGGGCCCGATGGTCCCTCAGGTGGGGGTCCAGTTCACTGAACGTTTTCGTTCTTCAGCGTAGGGTTCGGACTGGCCGCTTGAGGATTGGACCAAGACATTCCCGCCGCGGCAACAGTCGCGTAACGCTCTTTGCTGCGGCTGCTAGGCGGTGCACCGCGGGATAGCCCCATCAGGCACCGTGCCCACCAAAGCTGACTTTTGGCGGCCGCGCTGTCGGAAGTCAAGCAGCCGGATCAGGGCGGCTGTTTCGAATCACACAGTTCGCTTGCCAAGCTCGGCGAAGCCTCCTGCCCGCGAAAGAGGACTTGGTACGAGCCTTGCTTGCTGAGGCGCAAAACCATGTGCTTCGCGCCAGTCGACGGATTACCTCCGCTCGGTGTCGGTTCCAGACATCGGATGTCTGCAACCGTACAGGGGGGAAAACAACAACATGCAACGGGCGACATCCATAATCGTCGGTCAAGGAGACATAGCATGTCCGGTGCTGCAGGCGCATTTCTGTTGCCTTCAAGCCGCTCACAAAGGCCGGTTTCCGATCAGCTCAAGCACATGGTGCCGAAGCTTGAAAACCGTGCACAGAGGGGGTTCGGCGTTGCCGCATCTATGCATGAAGAACGGTTTCAACATACAAAGTCATGCCGGCCAGCAGGCAAACTAGCAGATGTTGATTTCACTGAGCAGGACGCGCATTCCAGGCCGCATGTAGCTATAGCACACGTTCGCACTCCCTCTCACAGGGAGAAGAGTGACGCCGACTTCCAGCCCTTTGACAATCATAAAACCTCCCGCCGTCGTTTGACGGTTTGTTTGAACGGGGCTCTGGTCAACGCTGATGTGCCCTTTGAAGTCTGCTTTCTTTGCTGCCGCGGGGACATGAGGGAATCGGTCTTTCTGCGTTTACGTTCGAGATGCCGCCCCGTTGGCGGGCAAAAACGCGCAGACGAGACTTCGAATAGATTGATCGCCGATCTCACCTCAACGAAAACGTCTGCAGCATGAGGCCATGATGAAACCTGCTCTTGTATTCGATTGGAACGGCACTCTCCTCGACGACGCCGACGCCTTGCTACAAACGACGAACACCATTTTGGACCGCTTCGGCCGAGCTGCCATCGACATGCACACTTTTCGGGATCATTTCGATGTTCCACTTTCGGTTTTTTACCGCAATCTAGGAATGTCGGAGAGTGAAATCGAAAAGGTCGATAGCCATGACAGCGCTATTTTTCACGACACTTACGAACCGCTGGCGAGCAAAGCCGAACTGCGCGAAGGCGCGCGTTGCATTTTGGAAACGGCACGTCAACAAGAGGTTCCCAGCATTATTGTCAGTAACCATATAGTCGATCCCCTTATTACCCAATTACGAAGACATGGAATCGACGATTGTGTCGCGGAGGTTCTGGCTTTTGAAAGCCGCGCTACTCAATATAAAGGCACAAGCAAAGGAGAGCGGCTTCGTCTGTATATGCGAGCATACAATCTGAACCCCAGCTCAACGTTCATCATCGGGGACATGCCGGTCGAAACGGATATTGCACGCGAACTTGGCCTGATCAGCGTAGCCATTACGGGCGGATTTGTTTCCGAGACGCGTCTGCGAGCGGCGCAGCCGGATTATCTCATCGAGGACCATCATAAGCTGCTGCCCGTTCTGCAGGAGCGTGGCGTTTTTCAGAACTCATAACGACGCAGAGCATGACTGAAAACCTCTACCGTCCATGTCTTCCTGTTCTCCAGCGAAGCCTTCACACTGATGGCCGAAGCATCGGCTCTGGACGGACGAGGCCCAAACGAAGGTGCGCGCCTAATTAGTATTGGCCGATAGGGGACTTCGCCGTTCGAGTTTGTCAATCTGCACCTGACGCAGTCCGACTCAATACCCATTCCTTGCGTCGAGGTCCTTCCAGACGGGCCGCGGACTTGAAGACGTAAGACCCGCGCCGAGAAATTTCCTCTTGTCGGGAGCGCGCTTGCCGCGGCCCTGCCGTCGAGTTCTTATCCAGGAGCGGTTAGAGCCTCGGAATTGTGCAGCGACGCGCATGCCTGAAAGCGCCCACAAAGCTGCCCAGATTACTCGCGGACCGGTGCGGCAACTTCCGCTTCAAGCTTTGGCTGGTGCTTGAAGATCGCGTAGATCAAAGCTTGCGGCGGCTGCTCGGAAGCCTCCACCAGCATCGCTTTGTCAGCGCGCGCCGAGGGAGCGAAGACTCACTTGATCACGGTCGGCCAGACCACATTTGGAAAGGTCCTCGAGACCCGCGTCCTGTGCGTTCCATTTCACGATTGGCGCGCGGGCGGCTCGTAGCGCATCCGGCCATGGCGCCGCGGCGAATCTGGTGGTGGCCTCGAGAATCGTAATGAGATACGGGCTGGTAAGCAGAACCTGGACACCGCCTTCGGCACGTCGTTCCGTTTGGATTGTGCGCACGGTTAGGTCTAGTGCTCTGATCTTGCCGACGTAGGTCAGCCGTAGCATCCCAAGCCGCTTCGCAATCCCGGGTCCCACCTGGGCGGTGTCACCGTCGATGGTTTGCTTACCGGTAAAGATGAAGTCGGCGGTCCATGCTCCTTACGAACTTTTCGGATGGCGGCTGCCAATGCGTAAGTTATCACCAGAGTATCAGAACCAGCGAAGCGCCGGTCAGTGAGCAGAACGGCTCGATCGGCGCCGAATGTCAGCGCCTTGGGTACAATCGTCGTCCATCAAGATGCTCACGCAGCATGGACATCAAAAATAAGATTGAGGCGGATCGCCACAATGACGGCTTGGATCCGGCTGGTCGCGCCCAGCTTTCGCATCGCGTTCTTAAGATGAAAGTTCACCGTATTCTCGCTAATTTGTAATATCCTCCCGATTTCCCATGACGATTTGCCCTCTGCCACCCACCCTAGACAATCTAATTCCCGCTGTGATAGCGCAACTCTCATATTGCAGTTATCTTCCGCCGGACGTTTGATCTCCACACAAGCGGTGTGAAAGTGCCAGGCTAGTGCGTTCAGATGGCCTTTGGAATGTTGAGGATCGGCATCGTCGAACCGAGATGCAAACGATACGACCGATAATCGACCTAATGGCCCAAACAATGGTACACTCATGCCGTGCTTGAGACCGGCCTCTCTGGCCTCATCAAGTACGCGCCTTTCGTCGGGCTGTAGTTGATATTGCTCGGCGAGTTGATCCCACAGAAACGGCCGCGAAAGCGTCGGTGTCCGCCGGACCACCGGATCGATTTTGTGGTACTTTCGCTTAAAATATCGTTCACACCACTCGGGCGGCCACTTAACGGCCACGGCGGGCGGCGGATACTCCGGTAGGCGAAGTGGCTCCGCGAAATTGAGCGCTCCGTAAGAGACTTCGCTGAAGCCTTCGTCGCTGGCACAGCTCACAAGAAGCTCGAAAAGCGATCGGAGGGATTGCGTTCGCGTCGCGCATTCGGTGAAGCTGAAAAGATCCATTTTGGGCGCCTCAGCGGGCTGACCCAAGAGGTCGATATTGCGCCGCTCGATTGAGCTTGTTTTAAGCGGAGGCAAGTTCCAATCCGTCGCCGAGCCGCTCCGTGGTCCCGAGCTCAACGAGCCCTGTGTCACCGCGGATGTTCGGCTTGCTGGCGAGCATGAAAAGAAGTGGGCCAAGGTCGTGCACGATCTACGGATCTGCATCGTCAGCCCCCAACTGATCTTCACCGCGCCGGCACCGACGAGAGCCGGGTCGATGAGCAGTCCAACAGACTCGCCGCGCAAGTTTGGCTTCTTGCATGAACAATGCGCGACGTCTGGGTGGCTTAGTCGCACGCCTCCGACGCGAACAATTCTTAAGGGTTGAGCGCGACCGGCCCTCGTGGTGCAAGACGATGTTCGTCGGGGGGATACCCCGATATGCCGGCAGTCGGAAATTCTGCTTGGTGCAGAGGGCACTTTGCATACGCATCTCCGGAAGGGAGAGAACCTAGGGATGAGAACAGCAAGGGTCGTACCAGTTGCACCGCTCCAAAAAATCGGGTTTAACGACAATGACTTGAGAGAATTGGGATAGCTGCCTCGAGCGCGGGCGTTGAAGAATTCGCGACAACAGGAGGAAAGCCGACAGCGCCATTTGGCTTAATTGTTCGTGACGATTGCCTGATTGGCTTTTTCTCTTGACGTGAGACCGGTGCCCCTTGTGCAAGGCACCGCTGATCGCTCATTATTGCGTGTCGCTTGCCAATAAACTGAAAACTGGGAACGAGCGAAAACGTTCAAGGACAGCGCATGCAGGCTGTCTGAATCCTTTGTGAGCCGAATCCGCTCTGGCCGACCAACACATGCACTTCTGAGGCACTGACGGGAGATGAGCGCTCGTCTGTCTAGTTGCGCGCCGACGCTTCAATCTGTCACTGCGGCTGTTAGCGGCTTACCGACGTTTCTCAGGACAGCGGCGCGGCAGTTGACAAACATCTGCTTCGTGTAATTCTCGCCGAAGTAATCCAGTACGAAGGTGCCTGTATAGTCCGGATCATCGCCCACGCTGCGGATTAGGCTGTCGAGAATCTCGCCGATTTCTGGAATTCGCTCGCAGTAACGGGCACGGAGAACATTAACAGCGTTCATCGAGTGAACTGCCTCGTCGGCAACCACCTCTCTCAGGCAACGAAGGAAGCTGCTGCCAAGTCCGGCATAGAACTCTCTATCCGCAGCATAGGCGCGGCAAGTACACATCTCATCAAATGCGATCATAACGATCAGAGAGAATTCGTCCTTCAAGTATTCATTGATTGCAGAAAAACTATGCGATCGAGCCTCCAATCTGTCTCGAAGATCTTTTTCGGATTCACCAGCGACAAGCTCCATGATCCGGATGAAACTATCGGTGTGACGCTCTTCGTCCGTGGCCCAGGCACTAATAAACGCCTCAGCTTCGTTGGTGGCGATCAGATTCCGGTTGAACACTTCTTGTTTTAAGTGCCTCGCATCGTATTCAGTATACAACTCTGGCCACAACTTGTCCCGACGTGCGCGCACAGTCGATGGTCCGGCCGTGAACATCGCCGGCGTCAACTCATCGAAAATGTCTTTTGGATTCCAGTTCCGTCGAATCGGCGCAATCATCCGACTGTCCTTCTCTGCGAGCAGCCTGGCAGACGGCGCTCGCAAAGCACACTTGCTCCACACCAAGTATGCTGTCGCCCCCTCGTTTTGGTGGGCAATTTCGAGACGCAACTCATCAAACGGTTTGACACTCGCGATCATCAACAGAAGCTCATGGGGGACGGTCAACGTTTTATAGTTCGCGTGTAGTGTAGGCTGCGGCATCCCATCGCTTTCTTTGCAAACCGCTCCCTTTGCTTGCGCGGCAGGCGAACTGGGGGTCGCGGCGGCCTCCCGGCGTGCGTCAAAGCAGAGAGCCGACTGAAGGAATTCTGGCCGATTTGGTGGCCGGCCGCAGGAGCTTCGCTCGGATGTGAAGGAGCATGAGCCAAGCTGGGCCCATCAGCTATGACGGGTAAACCGGACTTGACCTCCCAACGCCTTTGACCGCCCCTTTTGACCCTGGCTGTGTGAAAACGCCTTGTCTGCTATGATTCCCGCACTGAATCGGCGGGGGCTGGGCATGAGTCGCTTCGTTCAAGGGGCTGATCGCGGGCAATCGACTTTGTTGCCGGAATGCCTGGATGACTGGGTTTTAGATGACAATCCGGTTCGCGTGATCGACGCCTTCGTTGCGGCCCTCGATCTGGCTGAACTTGGGTTCGGTGGCGTTGAGCCTGCCGGCACAGGTAGGCCGTCGTATCATCCGGCCGCGCTCTTGAAGCTCTACATTTATGGTTATCTCAACCGTGTGGATTCGAGCCGCCGGCTCGAGCGTGAAGCTGGCCGCAACGTCGAAGTGATGTGGCTGCTCGCCCGGCTTGCGCCCGATCACAAAACGATTGCCGATTTCCGCAAGGACAATGGTCTCGGCATCAGAAAAGTCTGCGCGCGCTTCGTCGAGGTGTGCCGCAAGATGGGGTTGCTCGCGGCAGCCAGCGTCGCCATCGACGGCAGCAAATTCAAAGCAGTCAATAATCGCGATAAGAACTTCACGCGCGGCAAAGTCGAGCGGCGGCGCACGCAATTGGAAGAGAGTGTTGCGCGCTATCTCGCTCAGCTCGATATCGCCGACCGGCAGGAGTCGTCGGAAACGCTGGAATTAAAAAAGACGCGGATCAAAGAAGGGGCTCGAAAATCTGGCCGTTGAAATGGCGAAACTCGCAGCCATTGAAAAACAGGTTCTGGCGTCGCCCGATCAGCAGATATCGTTCACGGATCCTGACAGCCGTTCGATGGCCACGAGCGGCCGTGGTTCCGGCATCGTCGGCTACAACGTGCAGACGGCGGTCGATACAGAAAACCATCTGATCGTCGCGCACGAGGTGACAACAAGTGGCTCAGACCGGTCACAACTTGCAAACATAGCACAGCAGGCCAAAGCCATTCTTGAGGCCGACACGCTCGATGTTGTCGCCGATCGCGGCTACTTTCAAGGGCGACGAAATCCTGGCGTGCGAGCAATCTGGCATCACGGTGACGTTGCCTAAGCCGATGACATCGGGTGCGAAGGCTTCTGGGCGCTTCGGCAAACAGGACTTTGCTTATCTGCCAGATGAGGATGTTTATCGCTGCCCGGCCGGTAAGCAACTCAAATATTATTATACCAGCGAGGAAGACGGCCAGAAGCTGCGCAACTATTGGACGAACGCCTGCAAAACCTGTCCACTCAAATCGAAGTGCACGCCGAGCCCGCAACGTCGTATCAAGCGGTGGGTGCACGAGGACGTTCTCGAACGCGCTCAGGCGCGGCTCGACAAGAATCTAAACGCCATGCGCACACGCCGCGAGACCGTCGAGCATCCGTTCGGCACACTGAAGATGCGCATGGGCGCGACGCACTTCTTGTGCGTGACGCTGCCGAAAGTAGCGACCGAGATGGCGCTGTGCGTGCTCGGCTACAATCTGACACGCGTGCTGAACATCGTCGCGATGAAACCGCTGCTGGCGGCGGTAAGGGCGTGATACGGGCGCTGGCGCGCGCCTTGCGAGTCATCGGGCGCGTGAAAGAGCCCGACATTGCGTCAGGATGAGTTCTGGTCGAGTGGCCGTAAAATTTGCCCAAATTGATCGGATTGCGGTAGCCTGAGCTCAACCGCGCTGGTCCGCGTCATGCAACAGTGTTTTTACACGACCAAGACCCGATCCAGGCGTTCAGCCCTGACGACATCGTTCGCGGCATGGCGCCCCGCGGCTGCCAAGGAGATTCTCGAACTCCATTTGAAGCGGCCTACGCCATTCTACGCGCAGGTGGCGGTGGCGCGCGATGCTCCACATTGAATGATTTCACTTCGCAGGGAGTTGCGAGGGGTCGGCCTGCTTCTGGAGTAGCAATCCGAGCTCGCGTGCCTTCTTCCTTACTGAGGTGACATGGCGATCGAGCCCCGGCTATGTCAAAGGCCACGCGAATGGTCAAAGCAGGAGGCGCAGCGATTGACAGCTCTCGCGCGTCAGAAAACCTGCGCCGTCGGACCCGGTATCTGGGTTGGATTCCGCCCGGCGCCGACAGTGCGGTCGCGATGTGTGTCTCTGTCCTAATTCCCACATTTGCGGTAACTGCCCAGGTCCGTTTGCTCGGTTAGGCGACGCTGAGTTTGTGGATGAGTTGTGTGGGGCATCGGGACAATGTTTCGAGCATGTTCCATCCGCGCTTTCGAGCGGTACCGATCAGGGTGCGAAGCGTGGCGAAATTGTCTGCGCCTTGTGAGGTGCGGAAGCCGGCAGAGATCTTCTGCCGCAATTTCATCATCCGAGCATCGCGCTCGGCCTCGTTGTTGGTAAACGGCACCGCCGAGTTGTGCAGAAACAGCAGCACCGCCTCTTTATGTAACTTGAGGCGCAACAGGAGATTATGGCCCGTGCGCCGTCTGATCCGCCCGCGCTTGATGTCGCGAGGCAGCGCGGGTAGCGCCTCGTGCCAGGCGATACCGGCGCGGATAATGCGGTCATAAAGTCGCTCGGCGGCGCGGATTCTGTTGGGACGCAGCGCGCCTGTCTGGTCGGTTGGATGCTCTGACGCCAGATTGACCTCGTGGCACAGGCAGCGGAGCAACCCGCGCATGCGCCGGGCCCAGGCCTCGCCATCGATGTCCACCAGCGCCGTCAACTCGCGCAGGTGATGCGCATTGCACAGCGCATGCGTGACACCGGACATCTGAAAATAGGATGTCCAATGGTCGTGCACAACGATATGCGCCGCTTGCGTCAGCACCTCGCCGCGCCTGGGTGAGACGCGATAATGCACCAGCCCATTGATCCCGGCGGTGCCCGCGACATGCAGCCATTGCGGCGTGGCGCCCACCCAAAACCCGGTCTCATCCAAATGCTTGACCGGTGCCCGGCGGATTTGCTCGCAGACTGCCGCAGCGAAATCCTGCGTCCGGCTGGCAGCCCGGGCGATCATTTGTCCGATCGTGCCGGCCGAGATGGTCACGCCAAACAGATCGGAGAGGATTTGCCCGAGCCGATCTTCAGGCAGAAACTGTCCCGCCGACAGATAGGTCACCACAGCGGCCAACCGGACGCCATATTGCGCCGGCGCCCTTACCTCGGGTGGAAACGATCCTGTCGTGACCGCGCCACAGCCGCTGCATTTGCAACGATAAAGCTGATGCTCCGTGACGAGCAGCGGCGCCGGCGCCGGCAGATCGAACACCTGACGGCTGCCGACAAGTTCCAGCAGTTCACCCTCCAGCGCCATTCGGCAGCGCCCGCATCTGACAGGGCGATGCATGATCGTATGATCGACCCGTTCGGACCGCTTCAAGTGTTTGCCTGCATGGCCGGGCTGGCCGCCGGGCTTCTTCAACCCTCGCTCACGCAGGCTCTGTGTCCGGCGAGAAGCCTGGCCCGGTCCATCGCTCGAAGGCGGCTTGCTGCTATTGGAGCTGTCCAGACCAAGCCGACGCTCCAGATCGGCCACACGCACCGTCAGCAATGCGTTCTGCTGCTCCAACATCAGGTTGCGCTCCTGCAACTCCCCAATCAGGGCCAGCAGGGCGTCCACAGACAATGAGGAATTTGGCGGCGTCACCCATACCTTGACTCACAAACACATGTGGTCAGTCAAGAGAATACAAACGGCCACCTGGACAGTTACCATTTGCGAACAAAAGCGCAGCCGCTTGTCGCCCCTCGGACAGACGGGCCAAATCCGCTCGGCTCCAACTTCACTATTGGAAGCAGTCATCGGTTGGGGAGACGAAATGGAACATTTCCTATTAATTGAGATGACGCGCGACAAATATGTCGAGCGGTGCAAGCAGCGGGCTTTCGATTATCTCGACCGAGCTGATGTTAGGAACTCGGTCGCCTCGTTTGTGCGCAATATGAACGCGCTTCCCGATTGCGAGTTGCCAAACTACTTGGCAATGCTTGGCGGTTCGCTTCTGACGGCGAACGATGCGCTCGGCCGGAGAACGCTCATTGAAGGATTGAGGTGATGGTCCGATGATCAAGCCAGCGAGGGTCTGGGCCCGGTCAATTTCTTGGGGAGGGGATGGCGCACTACCGAGCTTACCTTTTGGATCACGACCGCCACGTTATAAGCATGGCCAATTTGCAGTGTGCCGACGAGCAAAAAGCACGGGAACGTGCTCAGCAGCTAGTTGATGCCAACGACATCGAGCTATGGCAACTCGACGGACGTATTGCGGTGTGTTTGAAGCCGCCACAAGCCGAGCCTCGCACGTGGCAGGACAGGCAAGACCGCGGCGCCCTACATTCAAACGAAACGTGCGTGAAAGTTAAGCGCGCGTCTCAGTCCTAGGCTTCGGTTGATTACGGATCACAGGCGCGGGATAGCTGGGGAAGACGCTCGGCATGGGCTGCAAGTTGCCGACATAGCGATTGACCACGCGGAAGATGATTCTTGAGCACTCCGACACGGAGCAGGTTTGCGGGCGCGGTCAACTACCAACCCTCGCAATTGATCTAGATGACGGAAGCATGTCACCTATCGATTGATGAAACGGCCGGTCTACACGTTAGGCCCGTCATCACAAGGAATTGGCATGCAAGACCGATTAGCATCTGTTCGCGCCAACGGCCCTGATCAATCCGCTGGTTCCTCACCTGCTGAAATGCTGCGGGCCGAAATCTGCTGCCGCAGAGAGCTATCGTTCCTCATGGAAGCGCATGATGGTCTCTCCGCCGCAATCGCTGAGCGCGCGGGGTTCAAAGGCCTCTGGGCGTCCGGCCTGTCAATTGCCTGCTCCCTGGGCTACCGCGATGCCAACGAAGCGTCGTGGAGCCAACTCGTAGATGTAGTCGAGCGGATCGTGGACTCGAGCGGACTGCCTGTGCTCGTTGACGGAGATGGCGGCTTCGGGAATTTCAACAATGCGCGCCTCGTGACACGCAGGCTCCGTCAGCGTGGAGCAGCCGGCGTGGCGCTCGAGGACAGTTGCTTTCCTAAGATGAACTCGTTTGTTGGGCATCGGCACCCCCTCGCCGATATCGACGAATTCTCTGGCCGCCTCCGGGCAGTGAAGGATACAGTCGCGGACGACTTGATCTTGGTGGCAAGGATCGAGGCGTTGATCGCTGGGCATGAGATGGACGAAGCACTTTCGCGCGCTCACGCCTACGCCGACGCGGGAGCCGACGCGATCCTCATTCATTCGCGAAGGAGCACCGCGGACGAAGTCCTTTCGTTCGCGCGCGCTTGGCAGAACAGACTGCCGGTCGTGATCGTTCCGACGAAATACTATCGAACACCGATTTCTGTATACCGAAACGCCAGCATCTCTACGGTGATCTGGGCCAACCAGTCTATGCGAGCGGCAATAGCGGCAATGCGTCAAGTCTGCGGTCGCATCATCGCTGAGGAAAGCACCGCGAGCATTGAGCCGCACATCGCTACTCTCGAGGAAGTCTTCGAACTGTTCAAGTACGACGAACTCGCCCGTGCGGAAACGCGATATTTGCGTCCCGACGCTGAACTGCGCAAATAGGGTTTCGTCGACACAGGGGCGCATTTTCGTTGTCCACCTACTGTCCTGGACTTCCTCCTAGCTGGCCAAGTTCGACTGCAATCTCAAATGCCTAATCATTGCACTGAGATGTCCTGAGATAGCGTAGCCCGCCTCACTCAACCGAAATGCGCAGTTTGCCATCTCGGCAGCTCGAGGCACCGGATCCAGCGCCTCCCTTCTCTCTGGTGAAAGGACCGACGAGAACCATTTGTCTGTCTTAACGCTTGGGCTCCATTTTCAGATGGCTCCGGCAGACCTGATCTCGCTTCAGCACGCCTAAGCTGGCGCCCGAAGAAGTCCGTCGGTGTTTCACCTTAGAGGCGCGACGAAAAAGGAACTAAACTGTGACCGATGCTCCCAAGAACGCCATCATTCTGGCCGCTGGCTGCGGCTCTCGCCTGCGTCCTCTGACAGATCTGCGGCCGAAGTCGCTGGTCGAGGTCAACGGCACTTCGATTCTTCACAACGCTCTGCACAATCTGGAAGCTGTCGGCGTGGAAGAGGTGACGATCGTGGTGGGTTACCGCAAAGACGCCATTCAATATGCCTGCGGTAGCAACTTTGGCGAGCTCAAAATCAAATATGTCGAGTCGACCGTCTTCGACCGCACCGGAAGTGCCTATTCTTTGTGGCTGGCGCGCGACGCTCTTATCTCCGGAGACTGCTTTCTTCTCGAGGGCGACGTCTTTTTCGAAGAGGATGCGCTGCGACACTTGATGATCTGCCGGGGGACCGACGTAGCTGCAGTCGTTCCCTTCGATGATTCAATGGAAGGGTCGGCCGTCCTGTTGTCGCAGAACGGCTTCATCTCAGGTTTTCGACTGAAGCAAACCGCGGCAGATCTTGTTGCGGATGGCCCAAAGCTTTTCAAGACGATGAATCTCCTACGGCTTTCGGCGCCGACACTCAAGGCAACGATCGTTCCGACACTGGACGATATCATCGCCGCTGGAGCTAGGCAGACCTACACTGAAGAACTTTTGGGTTATCTGATAGAGAGGCGAGGCCTACAGCTCGCCGCGGCGCGATGCGACGGCCTCAGCTGGTACGAAATTGATAATGCTGACGATTTGGAGATTGCCGAGCGCATTTTCAAGGACCGAACGAATGCCTACGCGGCGAGACGTGATTTGCAAACGAGGTGAGAGTTCAATGCTGAAATACCTTTGGGATCCAGCGAACGCGATAACGATCACAGGTCTTCTCTTTTCCTCCGCCAGCCTGTTTTTAGCTCTCTCTGACCGCCTGGAGCTATCTGTGGCAGCGGCGCTTTGGGCTGTTCTATCGGACCACGTGGACGGGTTTGTGGCAGGTCGCACGAAAGGTCGGGATCCAGATGTCGCAAAAATGGGAGCGAGCCTCGACGGGTTTGCAGATATCGTCTATGGAGCCGTTGTGCCTGCGGCAGTTGTGGTGCAAGTCAGCCAAGCTTCACAAGTCGCGTTTGCGACCGCAACCGCTCTACTGGTGACGGGAGCAATAAGGCTTAGCTACTTTGCGAACTTTGGCAGGTCGCGTGATGGACGGTTCTTGGGCATCCCCTTATCATACGACGTGCCGCTCCTGGCGCTTCTATTTCTTTTTAAGCCTCTTATTCCTGCTGAAGCATTTCCGGACGTCGTGAACATTGCCTTCTTGCTGCTCGCTATAGCGCATGTCGCGCCTCTTCGCGTGCCACCACTCAGCGCAACAATGTATACGGCAATAAGCATCTTCGCCGTCGCGTCATCGGTGGTTTTAGCCAGTCGCTCCTTTTGATTGCGGATGGAAGTATGATCCAGCGACTGGCCTTCTTGGGCTTGCAGGCTTCACTCCATGCAGCTCACATGATGACGTGTAGTCTCGTCAACCGCGGCGTGCACCAGACTTGTTGCCGAGAACATCTCCGCACGGATCGGCACTGCTCGATGCTTGTTCGCCGGGAGCTTGTCGGGAGATCGCGACCATCCTACGATTTTCGTTTGCCCTGAAATGTTGAGCTAGTCGCACTCATGAACACCGCAGCACAAATCGCCGTAACCCTTAGGCCGGACGAGGTTTCTGACCTGGTCAACCGATTCCCCGGCGGCTATTGGAAATATGACATCAAGGACTTCGTCCTTCTGGTAAATCCATATTTTCCGCCGCAGGCGTTCCTTGACGAACTTAAGAACGCTCTACCGCGGCTTATTACTTGCTATCCCTCTCCTAATGCGCAGCTGGTCCAGCTTCTTGCGGATGCGGTGAAGACGCCGGCTAATAATCTTGTCATTTGCAATGGCGTGGCTGAACTGATTCCCATCCTCCTTGGCCGACTGGGTATGCGGATTGCTGTCCCGGTCCCAACCTTCAATCCCTATGAAACCACAGCCTTGCCCGGGCGGTTGTCACGCTTTTTCCTGTCACCGCCAGATTTTGAACTCGATGTGCACCGCTACGCAGCATTTGCGCGTGCAAATGGTGTCGACGGCGCAGTCGTGATATCGCCGAATAATCCCACCTCGCGGATGGTTTCCTATGCGGATCTACTATATCTGGCTTCCGCGCTTCGAGCTCAACAGCAACTCCTACTGATCGATGAGTCATTTATCGAGTTTAGTGCGCTCGGGCGAAGTGCAAGCCTGGAAAATCACTTGCTGGAATTTCCCAATGTGATCGTTCTCAAAAGTCTTGGAAAGATTTACGGGACATGCGGGTTACGGATCGGGTATGCGGCATCAGCAAATGTACAGACGATGGACGAAATCAGAGCCGCCCTCCCCACGTGGAATGTTAATACGTTTGCTGAGTTTTTTCTAAGCAAGCTTCCTCACCTGGCGCACGCTGCAAAGCAGAGTTGGATGAGGGTGGGCAGCGACAGGGACAAACTATACGCAGACCTGCGCAGCATCGACGGAATGAGAGTTCTGAAGCCCGACGCAAATTTCGTGTTCTGCGAGCTCCCGCCCCATTGGCCGGATGGGGACGTGATCGCCTCAACACTTTTAAAAGATAGACGGATATTGATCAGGCACAATGGCGGCAAGACTCTTCAGAATGGCAAACGATTCTTGCGCATCGCAAGCCGCACTGAAGACGACAATAGGCTTTTGGTGGAAGCACTGAAAGACATCTCTGATTAGCGCAACCGGCGCCGGTACTAAGCCTTCTCATGGCTGATCCAGAAGGAAAGAAACTTTAGTTGGGGCCAGAGCTGCAATCACAGAAAACTGCATTACGCTTTTCTTCTATCTGGTCCGTCGAGCGGAATCAAAGCAGATCAAGGCGCCGCGGCAACCACATCGCGGTTCTCTTCGCGCGGTCGGCAACCACAATCTTCCAGCGCGGATCGGCTATGTACAGCACTCTTCATGCTGACCTAATCTGGTATGTGACACAAGAGCGCGTCCGCGCTGGCGGACGGAAGTCCGCCACGCTCGAGTAATAAGGCGCGAAACTTGCCTCATCGGGTCACTTGCCCATCCTCAAGCCACGCACACTGACTCTGCTGTCCAAGTGCGAGCGTCGTTCTTCCGGACAAGCCTCATCATTTCCACCTTCGCGATGTTCTACCTCGCCCAGCGGGCGTTGACCGTCTGAAAACGGGTTCTCTCGATTCTCGGAACGAGGTATCTGCATTAAGTCGTCATGCGCTCATCTATTGGTGTTGCCGTCTCCTAGTCGGCCTGCCTCATGCCGCGAGCGACAGCTTCCGTTCCTTGTCGCCCCCGACAATCGATATTCCTTAGTAACTCCGCTGTCCCGTTGCGCCCCTTGGCCGACGCGTTCGGCCAGGTGCCCGCGCAGTGCATTGCTCAACATTGGTAGGCTGGCGCACCAGCGATTGTCGGGTCCGGTGCAGCCTCAAAACGGCTGCTGCTCCGTCGTCTCTTGACCGGGACAAAACGCATCGACGGCCGCGTCACAGCCTCACAGATTGCAGCCGCATCATTCGCATCGTTCTTACTGGGGTTGAGGTAGGCCTTCACATAGCTCGGAGGTGTCAGTCTGACCGTATGTCCAAGCGCCTGAAGTTCGCGGCCCCAATGATGCGCTGACGGTCATGCTTCGATCCCAACCAAACAACGTGGCTGCTGGCAAAAATACTCCAGCACCTTTGCCCGACTTACCCGCTTCATCAGGACCGCCCGCGTGACATCGATCCGATGCACCTGGAACAGCGACTTCGCCAAATCCAGACCAATCGTGCTAACTTCGCCCATGGACGGCTCTCTCAACGGGCAGATCACGCTTCCCAGCACGCCCGGCATGTTCCGGCGGTACCAACTTGGTCGGCTTGGCGATGTCAGGCGTGCTGAGCAACATCGCCGATGTCCCGACTGGTCACAAGTATGAACTGCAGATGAGGCAGTGACGACCATCTTCGAGACCGGCCGGTCCAGTGGCCCGCCGCAGCCTTGAGCAGCGGCATGCCATCGAGCGCCGGTTCGTAGGGCTCGACCAGATACGTCAGCAAGGCGCCAGGTGTATTGCGTTTGATTTTAGCCAGATCAGCGCGGCGTTACAGCATGATGCACCGCCGCGCGCCACGCAAGGCACCACCAGATGGCTTGCTACGACGACAAGCTGGGTGACAGAAACGATTGCGGGAGACGACGAGGTATCACTGTGAGTAATCGTCACCACCCAAAGCCTCGAGGCGGGCTGCGATGCCGCTCATCCGGCGGGCCGCGTGTTGAAGCGCTACTATGTCGGTCGGCCCGGCGCCGGTCGCGAGATTGAGTTCGTTCTGCAGGTGCTGAAATTCCGCCTTGCACCGGTGTTCATCCATCATGGTAGCCGCGCGGGGAAGTTAAATGCCCGCACCAATCGAAGGCCTTTTTTCATTTTTCGTTTTGGTGGCCCTCATCGCTGGGGGAGTATTCCTTTTTGCCGTTGTTGCTTATGTCCTTAATCACACCAATATTGTCCGCCTGGCGATCAATGCTGGGTTGGTCAGGCTAGGAATATGGGCAATTGTGACTTGGCCGCATGATTCCGGCGCGTGGTTCATTGCCTTCTGTGCTTTTGCGATTGGCGGGTTCAATCTCTATTCAATGTTGTCGGAATACACTTCTCTTCTTCGTTCCGGTCGAATCGAAGCCTTCGACATGGCGGGTCTCGGGCGACCCGCAACGGCTCGAAGATTGTGATTGCAGAATAAGACTTCTCCCGGTGCTGAGATGACTTCGCTCGACCAACGACGTGATGAGGATGGCGGTCATGGAATTTTGCGCCCCTCTGGAGGTTCAGTGACTTGAAGGGAGTGAAGGCAACCGTCGAGAAGGCGACCTACGAACCATTACGGGGCTATGACCCGAATCGGGAAGAATAGAGCCACAATCACGAGACAAACGCCAAGTCCAGAGATCGCAAGGTTCATCGCAATCCAAAACTGATTCAGACGTAGAACACTCAGTTTCGGAAATTCTCGCGTGTTGTCATCATCCGCGATCCGTCTGATGCTTCTCAGAGGTGACCCTGGAAGCAGCGCATCATAGGCATCACGATAGCCCCGTGCGCGCCGCGTGTGTAGCTGTATCCGCTCGTATTGCTTCGCGGAAAACACTGCTCCGAACATGCCGAGCAGAACGAGTAGCAGTGCAGGCGGCAGGTCCAAAGGACTCAGCGTCTTGTCCGAAGTCATGAAGGCGATGACTGCGCCCGAAATGCCTATGAATGTAGATGCTACCGCCGCTCGTTGCGTCTCGTGATGACGCGCTTGGATCGAATTCTCTGAGTACATTTTCCAATGCGCATCGCGCAAAGTGGAGTCGTGTTCATCAGGCACTGGACCCTCCCGGCGTAGGAGCGAGTTTCCCAACAAATGAACTGCAATTAATGCTTTAGACCACAACATTAGCAGAAATGCCACAGGTTGATAGTCCCTATGTGCTCACCCCTGAAGGGAGTCTAGCCGAAAATCTGCACCGGAATAGCGCCGCTGTTATTGGGGTCCACCCGTATACTTGTCAACCGTCGACATGAGCGGCTTCGAGGTCGACAGATTGAACATCAGCCCGAACCGACCATCGGGACCAGTCTTGTCCGGCTCGTCGATCAGCTCGTAGAGATCGATCCACTCGATGAACGAATACTGAGAGAACTTCGCCAGCATCGCATCCAGGTTTGAGTTGCAGGCCGACATCGACGCAGACGTCGAGGTGTTGACGAACGTTGAGTCGTAGATCTCGGCGCCGTTCATCTCATTGATGGCGACTGGAACGCCGTAGCTCGACAGCTTTGTGAACAGGTTGAAATTGGGACGAACTCCGCCCCAGTAGTTCGTCGGGTCCACGCCGGCATGCTCGTAATAGTGATAGCCGAGCACATCGACCTTGACGCCATTCGCCTTCATGAAGTCGATGTAGCCGAACATCGTCGATGTGGTGCCGACGATGCGCCGAAGGTTTCTGCCGGTGTCGCGGCGTACCTGCTCGATCGCGTCCGACATTCCCCGCAAGAGATTGGCGAAGTCGGCCATCGACGGATATGCAGCGAACTCGGCAGAGGCCCACCCCTTGCCGAACAACGGAGAGCCGTTGGCATCACGGACGGTCAGATTGATCTCATTACCAAGTTCCCAGTCGCCGACTGAAGATGCGAACTGGCGAACAAGCGCCAGGGTCCGATTGTAGCCCTGGGAGTAGATCGCAGCAGCTTCGCCGGCAGGATACTTGCCGGCATCGGTCTTGTCGCCCCACATTAGCGGAAGCGCCAGAACAGGTTCAAGCGTGACGCCATAGTTGGCGGCAAGGCCCACGATCGAGGTGAAGCGCGTCGCTACCCATGGATCAGTGTCAGCCGCCAGAGGAATGGTCAGGCGGTATCGTTTGAGTTTATGTGCGGCGAGCGTCTTGAAGACGTCCTCGTCATTGATCTGGCGGTACGCCCCGGAGGCGAACATGGAGTGGCCATTGACGCCGATTTGAACTGTCAAGTCTTGTTCCTTGATTGCGCGAGGAAAGAAGAGGACGCCCGCCGTTTTGCAGCAGATCTGATTTCGGGCGCGGCGGGGTAAAGGAGGAGAAACCCCCGCCGCAGTCGGGCCGTAGCAGTCGGCCGGCGCTCTGTGTCGCCGCTCTCTGTTCTGTACTCCGAGTATGGTTGTATTTTGGCCAACTCTCCCTGAGGGAGTGGAAGGACTGCCATTGCGCGAACCAAGTCGCATCGACAGTCGCGCAGATGAAGACAATCTTACGGAATAACCTTTACGAACAAACTATGCGTCTAACTACCGAGGAGAGCGAACCGCATGTTGCTAGCCACATAGATTGCGCCGAAAACTAACGCCGGCTGGAGGCAAGGCCAAGGGAACGGCTGATGCCAAGAACTATCCAGGAACAACTGGACCAGGTGGAACGTGATATCAAACTTTACACAGAATACGGTAATGCCGAAAAAGCACGCTTCGATCGCGAGTGTTACCTTTGGACCGCGGAAGATCGCATCGAGTGGCAGGAGACGCAGCTTTCCAATGCTCAATATCTTCGCGAATTAAACGACGAGCGCGTTGCGTTGCTTAAGCGGCTAAAGGGGTGAACGGCTGTTTGAGAATACGCGCAGCGCGGCTCCCTGATTGGATGAGAAGTGACCCGTGTGTTTTAGTGGCCACTTCGGAGGGGCCCCCAGATGATACTTAGGCCGATGTCGATAGGCGAAACACCCAAGACATGCGTTTTCTGCGGAGGGGGCCGTTATCTCACGAACACATTTGGGCCGAATGGATACAAACCTACGTCTCACGAGCCTTTTCGAAGCGAATGCACACGGCTTCATTCAGTGGGACTTTGCACGCCGAACGGATTTGGAATGGCGACATGCTAACCGACACGATCCCTTGTGTGCGAACGTTGCAACAGCGGCTGGATGAGCAGGTTGCAGAGAAGAGCAAAGCCGCACATCGTTCCTTTTCTGCAGGCTACTTGGCCCACTCTAGATCGCTGGGCTTCAAGGTCTCTGGCGGCATGGATCACCATGTTCACAATGGTCTACGAATTCCGCGACCCCCGTACAGCGGCGATCCCTTCCAAGCAGCGTGATACCTTCCGAAGAACCAGAGATCCCATCGACGTCTGGGAAATCTGGATTGCGAAGATAAACCCCAACCGATGGAGAGGGTCGCATCACGCACGTTGCAGGAACCCTCTACGACGTGAAGCATTCACCACTCAACGCAAGGCCCGACCATCAAATCACGACCGGTGTGATCGGCAATCTGCTTTTTCACAGCTACTACTTTGCCCCAGAACTCGATATGTCCATGCCGGAGATCGAGGAGTACGGTTCAGCCCTGGGACTTACTCGCATCTGGCCGACAACCGAGACGCCTCCGCACTGCCCCGTTCGCGTTCTATTCGATGCTGATGCGGAGAACGTGGCTTATTCCTTGATCAACGTACTCGCCAAAGTTTACGGCCTCCAACCTGTTGTCCCCGTCCGAAATTAAAGTTTCCGAGCGGCAATGCCGGGTCCGCAAAATTGGCCCGCGTAAAGTCCAGCACCTGGCTGTCAGAAGCCCGCTGTTCAGAAGCCGCGGCACCAGGTTGGTACCGTACGCGGAATTCAAAGCGGCATAGAGCTCCACGAAGTCGGCCTGCACTGCCGCCCGGATCTGCTCGCGGGAGAGCCCGATGTTTAAATTTTGCTGCGCCATCTTCTTAAGCGGCCGATCTCAGGATGTCGTTGAGCGACGCAAACCGAAACTGCTTCAGCGCGCTGCCTTCAGTCGCGTTGATGACTTCGACGCCGACGGCGCGTGCGGCCTCGTCCCAGCCTGCAAAGCCCGGAACGAATTCGCGCTGATAGATCTCGGAATCGCCGGCCGAGCCCTTCTCGTCGTGGCAGGGCTCCCGGTCCGCGACGATGCGCATGTCATAGCCGAGCAGCACTACCCGCGTCGCGCCGAGCGCGATCGCCAGGCTCACCGCGGTGTGGCCAGACGACCTCCCTTGGTGGATCACGTGCGGGCCGCGGCTGAAGCCCGGCAGCGCCTGGGGGTCGCCCTCGCCTTGTACGCGCTTGACCTTGTCCGGCATCTCGCGCTTCGCCGCTTGCGACATCGAGATCACCAGGCCATCCCAGTTCGCCACCAGCTGGCGCCGCGGCTCGTACCAGCCGGAATCCGTGAAGAACAGCACGCTCGCCCAGGGCGCCAGCACGGCCGACGAGTTGATGGCGATCGACCGCCGGCCGCGCACACGCTGGCAGATCTCCGCCGTGAGGCTCGGGCCCGACGCCAGGCAGAAAATCGTCTCGCCCTTGAACAACCAGGCGTAGTTGTCTTTTCCGGTATGCTTCAACCCAGGAATCCGTTTCAAGCGGCCGACCGCCACGATGTGCGAGCACGCTTGCCCAGTCACGTGTTCCAGCAACAGCGCATGCATCACCTCCCGGGTGTAGGGCGGGCTGGCGGGCGGGGGCGTCTTTTCACTTCCGCACGTTCCGATCCCTGTACTGCTGGAGAAGCGCAGAGCGTCGCGCCAGAGGCGCCGTGCCTAACTATTGACGAGCTCCTGGCACAGATCGGGAGCACACGCCTGACCACACGAGCGAGCTAGACGATGCCCTTTATCAAGGAAGTAAAGTGGGAGCGCGTTCCTAGCAGCACCAGCGGCGAGGATAGTAAATGGTGAAGCCGCGGCGGCCAAGGCCGTGCTTGGATCGGATCAGTTGGTTATTTGACGGCGCGCAAGGCGCCGAAGGAATTGTTGCTTTGGTCTTTGACATGCCGCTGGAACATTGCCCAAGCGCCCTCCAAACAGCTCCATCTTCTGTTTGATCGAACGCGCGACCGCGACCACCGCGTCGGTCCCCTGCCCGATCGCGTTCTTGAGATTGAGCATGCCGAAGTCAGCCCCTATTTCGCAGCAGCCACATTCAAGCGGGCCGCCGCGAGTCTTCCGCAAAGAGACGTGGCCGACTCATCTGGCGGCGTTCCGCTCGCATAGACGAAGTGGCGGCTATCTCGCTCCTGCCGGAACTGGTAGGGGGCGCCGCTGAGTTTTTTGAATATTCTTTGCCGCTTCGGCGAGAAGCTCCTCCCAGCTGAAGCACTCGGCACGCACTCCATGCGGTTACGACCTGCCGAGATCGGGGTCTCCAAAGAGAAAAGTCCCAAAGGACACGGTCATGAAAACGCTCTTTAACGTGCGCGGAGGCGAAGATGTGCGCGGCATCCCGTTGAGCGATCTAGATGTAAGCGAACCTAGACGATTTCAAGATGATAGCTTATGGCCCTGCTTCGAGCGGCTGCGAAGGGAAGATCCCGTTCACCACTGCCAAGACAGCCCATACGGACCATATTGGTCGATAACGAGATACCGCGATATCGTGGCCGTCGATACAAATCATAAAATATTCTCGTCAGAGCAAGGTGTCACGATCCTCGACGTGCCCGAGGAACATTGGACACCGAGTTTTATCAAGGCAGGTCCTCCCAAACATGCCGCGCAGCGCAACACCGTAAGTCCGATACTCGCACCGGACAATTTGGAAAAACTCGAGGGATTAATCCGCAGTCGCGCTAGAACAATCCTTGATGGCCTGCCGCGCAATGAAGCCTTCAACTGGGTCGATATGGTCTCGATCGAGTTGACGACGCAGATGCTGGCCACACTTTTCGACTTTCCGTTCGAGGATCGCCGGCTCCTGACGTACTGGTCGGACGTAGCCGTTGCAGCGCCGACGGTTGGGCAGGCGATCGACAGCTGGGGCAAGCGAAGCGCAATCCTGTCCGAGTGCTTGACATATTTTACTCGGCTTTGGCGGGAGCGGATAAATGCCGAGCCACGACTTGATCTCATTTCGATGATGGCGCACTCGTCCGGGACTCGGCATATGGAGCCACGTGAGTTTCTTGGCAATCTCATTCTACTGATCGTGGGGGGCAACGACACCACGCGCAATTCGATCACCGGTGGCCTGCTGTTCATGAACCAGCACCCCTCCGAGCTACGAAAGCTACGAGATAATCCCGCCTTGGTGTCGAGCGCTGTGTCCGAGATTATTCGATACCAAACGCCCATCGCACATATGCGCCGCAACGCCACCGCGGACATCATCATGGGAGGCAAACAAATCAGGCGAGGCGACAAGGTCGTGATGTGGTACATCTCTGGCAACCGGGACGATGAGGTCATCGAGGACGCCAACAAATTTACGATCGATCGCAAGAACGTGCGCCAACATCTCTCGTTCGGATACGGCATCCATCGTTGCCTTGGTCGACATCTCGCGCTGCTGCAGCTTAAAATCCTCTGGGAGGAGATACTGAATAAACGCATGGAGGTCGAGGTCGTTGGCGATCCGGAGCGTGTTGCATCGAACTTCGTGCACGGTTATTCCGCACTCCCGGTCCGAATCATAGTCTAGGCTGTGACGCCCTGAAATGACGCGTGAGCTACACGGCAGGACCGTCGTCGGGCTCTCTGATGACCAGTTACGCCATTGCACGCGGACTGGCGCGCGCCGCTGAAGATCGCCATCCCGGCTGGAGCCCGCACCGCTTGACCAACTTGGTCCGCCACTACGCTTCGCGTGACGCATCTCTCAAAGGCATCAAGTCCATGTCCGGGAACTCTGTCACAATCAGGTTCAGACCGGAGCACGGGCGTATAAGGTGATAGGTAAGCGGCAAAGAGACCCGCAAGCCGGAACCTTTGGTCGCAGCGGTCCTCCGGTGCCGGCTTATCGCTTCGAAGACAGCCGGTCCGGCGAATGCACTGTTCGCGATGCAGTGGCCTTCTGCCCGCGCAGAAGCCGGCCGCCGACCGGCGTGCGGCCTGATCCTGAACCCCTGCGGCCATTATCGTCGGCACCAACCCCAGGTGCAGCGCCCATCATCATAGCGGTGTCAGGCCACAATAAATGCGCGATCATCGCGATCCGTCATCGGCGCTGCCGGTTGATCCAGAGCCGGCGCGGGGCGACGAGCGGACCAACTTCACCGCATGGTCCGGCCTCGAGGGTGCGTGGCCACAGGTTCACATACACGCGTCAGCGACGGTCTGGTCCGGGCAAGGAGCATCAGTTCTTCTTCGGCATGAGGTTGAGACTGACAGCGCTGCAACTGCAGCGGAGCACTTCCTTGTCACCCTTGATGGGCGAAACGCAGAGGAATTCGCCGCAATCGGTGTTGGGGCACTGCATCAGTTGAAGCAATTGTTGAAACGAACTCACGACCGCAGCGAATTCCTTCGATTGCAGGTCCGCCCAGGCGTTGTAGTGAACCGCCTTGTTGATCATCCACTCTTCGGACTTTGTCGCCGCCACCCGCTTTTTGGATTCTATCTGGAGCGCTTCGGCATCCTGAATATTTTTCCCCCACGAGGAGGCGGAGTCGCGCGCCTCTTTGAGACGGGCCTTCCATGCGGCTAACACCCCGGGCCAGAGATCGCCCAGGTCGTATTGTCCGTTTCCATGATATTCGATGCGAGCGCGCAGATTATCCGCAAGGATCGTCGAGGTGAACTCCAGATAGCGTCGCAAAGTCCCTGCCGCCAGAAATACGTTGTTATTGGCGAGGTGTTTCTGGATCTGCGTCCAGACGTGACTCGTTCCAGACCTGTGGGCCACTGTCGACCGTCCAGCCGCCAAAGCTAAGAGTGCTCTGAACCAGCTTTTCGCTCTGCATGAACTTGAGCCACACGCCGTCGTGAGTGGTCAGGACAAACTGCGTGTTTGGAAATTTCTGCTTCAGGAGCGCGCAAACCTCACGACGATGGCCGGCGTCGACCGACATCAGCACATCGTCGAGGACGGCAAGCGTAAATCCGTCGCCGAGCGTGTGCTTCACCAGTGCAAGATAGAGGCAAAGCCCCATGCCATCCTGATGGCCCTCGCTGTGGTAGGCTCCCGGAGGAAATCTGCCTCGTCCGTAAAAGTCGACATCGAAGGCCAGTTTGCCCAATGATGCAGAGAGCTTGCCCTCGAACTTGGCCTCATCGTCGCGGTTGATGAAACTGTAGTATTCGGTGAAGTCCTTCTGCACCTTGTCGTAGATGCCTTCCAACATTGCGGTGCTGACCATACCGTAGTGGCTAAACACCGCAGAAGCTGTTTCGGCCTGCTGGGCCGCGATATTGAGGGTCTGCTGCGTCCCGCGGCATTGATCGTATTTCTCTTGGGCGACGATCAAGAATTCCTTGGCTTCTTCCTCCTTTGAAGGGTCGGAGAGCGTTTCGATATAGGCCGCCAGACGATCGGCGGGCTGAAGCAACTCGACCGCGGGCGTTGCCCCCAGTCGACCAAGGGCTTGCAGCGCCTCGGCGATCGCTGCCGGGTCCCGGACGACCTTGTCTAGTGTGTCGCGGTCACCGTCGAGGGCCTTTGCGTGGGACCGCAGCGACGCGGCATCTATAGGAGGATTGGCCTTTTCGCACCATTCGGCCACTTTGCCCCCGTCAAGCGCCATCGCCCGCAGGTGAGCCGCGAGGGGGGCGATCGCCAGGGCCAGTTGCTTCAATGCCGTCGAGGCTGCATCTGCCTTTGCGATCTTCTCTTGAAGATGTGTTGCCAGGAGGGCCATCTCCCAGGGACCGTCGCACAGTGGACAAGCGTCGCCTTCGACCAGCTCAAGACCCCGCTCAACCAAAGCGCGCTGCTTGACAACCCTTAACAGAGCCGGATCGTCCGTGAGCTGGGCGAGAGCGGCGACTGCATCCGACTTTGCGCCAGTTATGGTTATTTCCTGCGAGACAGCCAGCCTCTTCAGGAAGATCGCAAGGTCATTCTTGGCGCCAAGCTTGGAGAATGGCTGCGACGCCTCGTGCTCGGCATCTGGATTGATGCCTACCTTCAAGGCATTTTCCGGCGCGAGGTCCGCCACAGGATCGAGCTTCAGCACAGCTCGACGAGCATTTACACAAGCAAGCAGATCAGTTTTGTTTGGAGTGGCAATGCCGAGATGGTGAAAGAAATCGGACTTGGTCCGCCGATCCTCCACCTCGGCCTTTCCGTGGTCGCGTTTTGCATCGTTGGCGACGCGTTGGAGTGAGACCCGCAGCTTTTCGAGCTGATCAAGGCGCAGCAGCTCTTGGACGTATTGTGATCGTTTGCCTGCAGGAACGAGAATATATTTGATGATTTCTCGACGAGACAGGGCAAACTCAGGATGGGTTTCGAGCTGCGCCAGAAGCGCCCTGGTTTCAGCACTGCTCGGCTTGAGTACCGCGGCGCCTGGATTCTTGACGCTCCGCTCGATTATGAAGCTCTTTTTGAGAGCGGGCGCATAGACCTGCAGGCGAACGAGCGCGGTTTCGGGCTTTTTGCTCGCGTCGACATGTGGAGCGTGCGCCTTGACACTCAGCTCCGCCGTGCCCACACCGCCGAGACGAGTGATGTTTCCGGTGAGGGCAAATTCGATCGCATCCACGATGCCGCTCTTGCCAGTACCGTTCGGCCCCGCAATGCCAAAACTCCTTCGGCCCAACGAGCGCTTGAGATGACGAATTCCACGGAACTCGACAATTTCGATTTCTTCAATCTGGATCATTGCTCGGCTCAGCAGCATTGAAAATGGCCGCCCGTAGGCTCTCGGCGTCCAATTGATGATCCGCCAGTGCCTTTCGCAGCGCCGACAAAGACGCCCGCGAAAGGGTTTTCTGGTCCTCGAGCTTTTTCAAGAAGGCATCGACAACGGATGAGACCGTAGATGAAAAGGGAAGATCGTCAGCGGCCATATGGTTGCTATTCCTGGGCTGGCCACCTGCTTCTGTGCGGCAGCGTCAAGCGAGACGTCTCGACAAACAGCGATTCCGGACGTGGTCCTAGTGGTTGTGCACAATGCGCCACTAATCGCTTACGTTACTAGCCCTGCAAAGCCGCCCAGAACGCTTCGCCAAATGAATGAGATTAGAACTGAGCCACCCATCTGGCACAATGAAGCCGACTTGAAAGCGCTGCCTGAAAATCAATCAAGCCGATCGATCGACCATCGGAAAAATCTGCAGTGACCTCGGCTTGAGTTTGACTTGAACTGAGTCAGCGAGCACACCGCGGAGGCCAAGCCGACGCGAACGAAGCAAAGAACGCTGCCCTCTCAAGCTTGACATATTTTCCTGCCCCAGGCCCGTGGCGGGGCTCGTTTTACCCGCCACGGCAGCTGCGAACTAGGCTAGGCGGCCGCAATGTTCGCAGCGCGGCCGCCCTCCGGTGCCGGAGGCGAGATTCTGCCGTTCGATGTTATTGCCCTCGGTACACTTGTCGTTGTCGTGATAGACGCTTCGCGCACCAGGGTTCGTTGAATGAAATGGTGAAACTTTCGACATAAATCGGTTCCCGACGGAGATGGGTGTGTTTGTTCGTATGTGGTAGCAAACATGAGGGTTTGAATTAGTGCAATGACTCTCGAGCCAGCGCTTAAATTTGGCGCTCCATCGGATTTTGCGACGAATTTCACCATCGATGACAGCAGACCGGCCCTTGCGGGACGCAGATCAAGCTTGAGTTATGTTAGTTGTTGGGACGCCCCACGACGCCAGCAAAATCAACATAGACTGCCTCACCGACCTGCACACGACGAAGGTGCTGCCGGTATGCACCGGGGAGCCCGATATTTCCTCGCACGATTGTGGGACTGGCGCGCCAAAGACGATGGCAGCGATCAGCTTTGTCGATCGGCAGTTGCGCCGCGTGCTCGATGGGTGGGAGGCTGAGGGCGTCTCCCTTGGCGTGCACCTGATCGCCGCCTCCGATCATGGACATGTGACGGTGCATGCGCGGGCCGATCTATTTGAGACGCTCGAGGCTGCCGGGCTGCGGCCCGGCACCGGCGGCCGGGATCGATGCCATCGTCATACCTGGCCAAGTCGGAGCAATTTACCTCGCGGACCCATCGGACGCCGTTATCCGCCGCACAGTAGGATCGATGATCGAGCGGCCCTGGTGTGGTCCGGTGTTTACCGCCGGTGGCGCGGCCTATGGCATTGCGGCGGGCAGCTTTGCCCGCCATTTGGTGTTCGCCGACCATGCCCGATCGGCGGACATTCTGTTCTCGTTCCGGTCGGATGGTCTCGATCCATTTGGCCTTGTGGGCCGCACCTGGAGTGCGGATGGGGCGGTCGGCTTCGGAGTGCACGGCGGGTGGCATGCCAACGAGATGTCATCGGTCGGCATTTTGGCGGGACCGCTGATCGAAAAACGACTTGGTCTCGCAAGTTCCCTCAGACATTTGCGACATTGCGCCGACAGTGCTCGATCTTCTGGGCCTTTCGCGACGGGCAACGATGACCGGTCGTGCCCTCGCAGAGGTCTTTATCGATGATGGACAGGACGTACCTCGTACGATTGAAAAGATATACGAGACCAGCAGCGGAAGTAGAGGATTGCACGTCGGGCCGAATTTGAGACCAGATTACGTCGAGGAACGCTGAAGTCAGGAAGGCTTGAGAGGCAAGATCTGGGTTGCCGGCGGGCGGCGCCGCAGGCGTCGGCGCCAGCAGGGTCTCCACTTGTCTGAGCATCTCGGCGGAGGTCGCGATGCAAGGGAAGTGGCCGGAGAGCGTCACTTGTCCGAGCTTTCGAGCTTTATGGTTCAGCAGGCGCCTTGCCCCCGCCGGGTTGGAAGCGAGGACTGAGAAGGTCCTGCCGTTCGCCGCGAGGATCTCACCAAGTGATGGCACACCGACTAGATGGCCCTCGCTCGCGGCATCAAGGTGCTCGATCAGGCGCGCGTCGCTCGTGTCGACAGAGCGCGGTATGGGCGACTGCCTGTCGAGATATTGATCTCAATGATGCCGTGGCGATCCGGCGTCGCGCCAGTGACGAGGCTCGTGAGCGCTATTCCTGTTTCGCTGGGCGAGACGGTGCGCTGCCTGGCCAGCACCGCACCGCGGCGCTGCAGCCCGACCAGATTCGGCGTCAATGATGGTTTGACGAGATCGGGTCGAAGCCCATCGAACAGCACGATGAGAACCCGATCCGGTTCGGTCGGTCAAACGTGTAAAGCTTTCGTCTAGCTGGAACGTAGCGGACCGGGAGCGACCAGGACCTGGTTGGCGCAGCCCAGCGCCATCGACTTGGAGCCGAGGCTGATCGCTAGCGCGAGCGCAATGCAGGTATGGTGCTCTCAGCCATGCTGACCAAAGTCCGGCCAGCGCAACGGCCGCTCCCGAGCCGGATTAGCGGCGTGCGAGCGCCAGCAGCTCTCCTCAGCTGTAGATCGGCCCGGCTTGTCTTGAACGGAGGCTGCGGGGTCAGTGGTTTGGTCTGATCATGATCGCCTGATGCACCTCTGCGGGCACAGCGTGAAGCCACGGAATTCATCACAGGCCCCGAGGATTGCCCAAATCCGGCGAGGACGTCAGGTAGGATGTCCAGCAAGCCGTCGATAGCATGGCCTCGCAAGCAAGGGTAGCAAATGCCGCGTCCAGGAGAACCTGCTCGGCGCCCTAGCCGATCCTGATCTGGTCGACGTCGCGATTGAGCGAGGAAGCGTGACTGATGCTGCCGGCGGATCGTTTCGCCTGGCGGCTTGATTCCTGCGAATGCGATGCATCTCGTGTGCTTGGCTTTCACAGCTGTGGCGCTCGCAGACAACGGTGGGCGTCTCGAAAATTGATATGCCCTGACTAAGCGCGATCATATCGACGCCGGGTGCGCGCCGCTGGGCTGCTCGATTTGCCGGCGTTGCTCTCGAAGGGAGGGACCCGTTGAGCCATTCTGGCAGCAGTGACAAGTTGGAAAGCCTGCAAATCGCCAGGGAAGCCTTGAGGATTCCTACTCGCACTCGAACGAGCTAACCACTTTGGCTATCGTTTTTTGAAATGAAATGATCGAAAATATGATGCTAGTCGAGTTACCATGTCTTATTATGTTATCCCTGCAGTCGCGCCGTGACGCGAAACCTTCAATTTTCAGTCCGGGCGTTCGCCCCGGTCACAACCGCACGGGCAAGCACCCCGGCATATCGTCGCCGCTGGCATCAGTGATGCGCGCGCATCAGAGAGGGCGACTTGCTAAGTGGCGGAACCGCAGCACGAGGATCGCCGCATAGATTGTGAATCCGGTCGACAAGCCAATCCATATACCGACGGCCCCCAAACCGATCTTCAGACTGAGCCAATAGCTGAGGGAAAAGCCGATCGGCCACCAAGCAATAGTCGCAAACAGCAGCGGCACCCGCGTGTCCTTCAGCCCGCGCAGGCCGCCTGCCGTAATGCACTGGGCGGCGTCAGTGATAAAGAGGGTTGCGCCGACGATGAGGAGCGTTGCAGCGAGGCTGATCGTTGCCTCCGAATCGCGAGCCGTTCTGCCCAGAAACAGCTCCACGACCTCAAAACGCACGGTGATCAACGTAAGCGTTAGCGTTGTAGCTATGACCATACCGAGCAACATCGCCGCCAGATTCGCCCGCTTGACGCCTGCACGGTCGTCGCGGCCGGCGGCATGGCCAACGCGCATGGCAGCAGCCGTCCCAATGCCGAGATAAATCATAAACAGGGTCGAGGAAACCTGAACAACAATCTGGTGAGCGGCCAGTGCGCTGTTGCTGATCGAGCCCGCAACGAGCGACGTGGCTACAAATAGTCCCGACTCGATCAATGAAGCGATGGAGATCGGCGTCCCAAATGCGATGAGCTGCCGCATTGCGCGCCAATCGAAACGCCAGAGATCCGCAAGCACATGGTACTCACGGAACGGCCGGCGCAGTGCAGCGAACCACAAGCCCGCCAAAAACATGCCGCAGTTGACCAGCGTGGTCGCAAGACCTGCCCCGAACAGCTCCAACCGGGGCAGCCCAAGCTTCCCATAGGCCAGAATATAGACCAACAACGCATTGAGGGGGATGGCGGATAGCGTAATCCAGAAGACTGGCTGTGGCCGATTGACCCCACCCATGAAATTGCGGATAGCCAAAAACGCCAGTGCCGGAGCCGTGCCGAGGGCTAATCCGAAGAGGTATTGCTGGGCGAGCTGCGCCACATCTGGGGTCTGGCCCAAGGCAAGCAGTATTTGCTCTGCTCGCAGCGCCACAGCAATGATCGGGAATGACAGGATCAGGGCCAGCCATAGGCCCATGCGCAGCGATCGCTGTACCGCGCCTAGATTATTTTCCCCAAACGCCCGCGCCGCCAAAGGCGCGATGGCACTTAGTAGTCCCACGCCGAATGTGACGCTAATGAGATAGAGCCGGCCTGCCAGCGCTGCCGCGGCGAGCGCCTCAGCGCTGATACGCCCGATGAAGGCAAGATCAGTCGTCATCATCACAACCTGCGCAACCTGCGTCAGCACCATTGGCAACGCGAGCTTCGCGGTTTCGCCCAGCTCGATAGAGAAGCGACGGATAGCCGCCCGTCTCGTCCCTTCTGGTCGCGAGATTAATGCCGGCTTTGTCTTGGCTATCTTGTCCATATCATCAGGCCGCCGTTTGCCTCGGCGAACGAAATACCGCTTCTTTCACGGAGTATTACGTTCTGACGTGAATTCGCGGTCAGCCTGCGATGCTGCTCGCGGGCAAGCCTCGTGCGACCGCACGTTTAGACGCAAAAACGGACCACGGCTTGGCCGCTGGGCTTCGACCAGCGCGGCGCCGATTTTCGCATGCAATAAGCGCCAAGGAGAGGTTGCAAATGCCGCGCCAGAATTGGCCAATCACCGCAATCGTGCAATGGAAACGGCGCGCATCGGGATGGAGCCAGGTCGATCATAGAGGCGATTCATGCGCAGGCCACTGCGTTGATGCCAAAGATTGGAGGGCCGAAGTCGGACCCGATCCATGCCACGAACTGAAGACTTATCATCCCACAAGCCATCCCTGCACTCCTGAGCAATCGATGGGATCTCGCTCTTCAAAGCCCATTTCACTCTTCAAAGCCCTGCCAACTGCGACGGATTGAATAGATGCTCGCTCTTCTCCAAGCGGACTTGTCGGGAGATCGACAGCACGTCGCAAACAAGACAACCGGCATCGCCTGCTCAGCGGCGAGAGGGCGGCGATGCGCCACATGGCGAGCGTGATTTCATCCGTTAGGAGGACCTAGCGGGATTGACTCGTTTGCTCGACTGGATCACAGACATCGATATGCAATCACATTGATGAGCTGCGTGGCCTCGATCCCAGTCTTGGCACCTTGGAAAATGACGTGCTCTCGACATTGGTGGCACAAGTTAGGAAGCCATAGACGTCGATCGTGACTTCCCCTTCCTGGGCCTTGCGCGGGATTGTCCAGGAAAGGCTGCATATGAATGCGGTACTGTGCTGCCTCGTTAGCCTTATCCGGCAAGGTTTTCGTTTGAAAGCGCTGATGTACGCTACCCGGCCGAGGCTAGTGCCGGTATCGTCGGGAGTTCCTTGAATCTTTGCGTGCGCATGTGAGCTTTCAGCTATCCATACTGAAGATACTTGCCGGCCAGCCGGGCGGCCGAGCCGCTCTTGAAGTCGTCAAACAGCACTTGGCCATCTTTTACACCAGCGGACCCGAGTGGGCAGCGCGCATGAAGCGCATCGCGAGCCGCGAGCCGAACCTCGATATCTTCGGACAAAAGCTCATCGACCGCGAGGTGGGATACTGGACCATCACTGAGGAGGGACGGAAGGTCCTCGAGGTTCTTGAGAAGCTCGATCGAGGTGTGGCGCAAGGCCAGCCCGAGGCACAGGCCGATGAGCCAGCTGGCGATGAGCGACGGCCTGCCGGCTGCGCCGCCACGACCTATCGCCCGCAGAAACCGTCCTGGCGTAAACGGTTGTAGACGCGTGACGGGCGCTCAACGCGAGGGGTCGCCCGGACGTCCTTATGGTCAGGCAGTTCTTCGAATTAGATCGCGGAACTTCAGTTTGGAAATAATGCAATGGCATTGGGGACTGTGAAGTGGTTCAACGCGGCCAAGAGATACGGCTTCACCAGCCAGAAGACGGGGGAGCTGGCATCTTCGTTCACATCAGCGCGGTCGAGAAGGCCGGCTACACCAATCTCGCGGAAGGCGTTCGGGTCAGCTACGAGCTGATGGCTGGTCGTTCGGGCAAGATGAGCGCCGAAAATCTGCGCATCGGCTGATCGGCTTGCCCTGAGGAATCTGCAAAGCTTTGGCGTTTCTGAATTAGCTTCTGGCTTGCGCGAGAAGCATCGACTCAGCACTCTCCCGGCCTGAGGCGTTTCCTGTCCGACGTACGATCAGCGGCGCGCATCGGAGCGCCGTGCGCGGCGCTTATCGGGATCGCATTCTCAAGCAGAGATTGCAGTGAGGGATGCGACAAATCTCTCGGCCTGCTTCAAGGGCGAACACTGGATCCGCTGGTTCACTCCGTTGGACGCGCGAAGATCGATTTTGCCATATAGGCCGATCGGTAGCTCCCGGTTGTCGTTGAAGCGCCGGTCCGGGCCGCCCTTACGATTCACGTAGCGCCAAGTCTCGTCTACGACAGTCGCGTCGGCGGGCGGCGTCTCTTCCTCGACAAAGCGTGCGCTTCGAAACATGAATTCAACGTCTTCGTAGCCGAACCCGGCAACAGTCTTGCCGGCACTAACCAGGATCGCGTCAGGTGTCAGATAGAACGTCTCTTTTCCGGGTCCGCTCGCTGGCGAGCAGGCCGTTCACGCGCGCGGAAAGCTTGGGAATGATGCGCTATTCGATGCCATCGAACGGGGGAGCGACCGCCCCAATACGAATCGTGGGCAGCCAGCGAGACACGAATATCGAGCTTGTGGTCGACGAGCTTGTAAGGACCGCTTCCAACAGGGGCTGTGGTCCACCGCTCCCACGAGCCCGCCGCCACGAAGGCGCGCTGACTGACGATCTCCGATCCCCAAGCAGCCGAACGCTGCTCGAGGAGCGCGTCGCCGCCCTTGGCATGCACAATGACGATAAAAGGATCAACGATTTCGACTTTCTCGAGCCGATCAAGCGAGTGAAGCGCCTGGGACATTCCGCGGCGTCCAGGCCCGAGCAGGTGGTCAGGACCAAGACTGAAGGCGACATCTTCGGCGGTCAAAGACGTTCCGTGGGAAAGCCACTCCCTTGCGCAGGAACAGCCGCAGTGACTGCGCATTGATCCGCTCCCAACGCTCGGCCAAGCCGGGCCGTAGCGCCATATCATGGGCATGGTCGAAGGTGATCAGCGTTTCGAAAAGCTGCGGCATGGTCCGGTGAATGGCAGTATCGGTCGCGATGACCGGGTCTAACGATGGCGGAAATCCGGACATGGCGACCTTGAGGCGGCGACGCGTCAATGTCTTAGGCTCACCCTCCACGGCACCGGCGCATGTGCTGGCCAACACGCTTGCGGCAACCGCGCCTGCGATGGCTTGCCGTCACGTCAGTTCGATATGGGTCATCACCCCCTCCGGTTCCACTTCCATTCCTACGGATGCCACGCCCGCGAATTCTTAGATCGGCACTGACATTGGCGGACCACCGAAATTGGGCGCTTGTGTCATCAGGCATATTCGCGATTGTGTGCGACCTTAAAACCTGAACTGCTACGGCAGGACGACATTAAATCGAATAATTCGATGTAAGCTTGCGAAGATGCGATAGTTGGCGCTTCTAACGCAGGCTGATGAAGAGGGAGAGCGAAGACGCAACGTACTGCGAACGGCCCAACAGCGCCGCACGAAGAAGCGATACGATTATTGTAATCTTCGATGATTTTATCCAATGCCGCGATCCACCGGTTAGTTTGGTCGTTCGCGTTCGGATAGACGCCACGAAACCGCTCATTCGAAATCGAAGGATATTGCGTCTTGTCTCTCGTTTCAGAACGGCTCAAACTCGTCCGTCCCTCTCAAACCAAGGTCATGACGGCTCGCGCCGCCGAGCTGCGCGATCAGGGCGCCGACGTGATTACGCTTAGCCAGGGTGAGCCGGATTTCGACACGCCGTCCGCTATCTGTGAAGCTGGCATCCGAGCCATCCGCGACGGGAATACGAGATACACGGCGGTCGCCGGAATCAAGCCACTGCGGGCAGCGATCGGCGAGAGCCTCCGTCGCGATCATGGCCTCGATTACGGTATTGACCAGATCACGGTGGGCTGCGGCGCCAAGCAGGTCGTGTTCAACGCCCTATTCGCTAGCCTCGATCCGGGCGACGAGGTTGTGATCCCAACGCCATGCTGGGTCTCCTATCCCGACATGGTGGTGCTGGCCGGCGGCAAGCCGGTGCTCGTCGCCTGCAGCGAACTCGACGGCTTTAAGCTCCTCCCCCGGGCGCTGGAGAAGACGATCACGCCGCGCACCAAATGGTTGATGTTGAATTCGCCATGCAATCCGACCGGCGCAGTCTACAGCCGAGGTGATTTGCTCGCGCTCGCTGCGGTGTTGCACGAGCGTACCCATGTGCATGTGCTATCCGACGACATCTATGAAAAGCTCACCTACGACGCCGACTTCGCAACAATGGCCGCAGTCGCGCCGGATCTCTACGAGCGCACACTAACAGTCAACGGCGTGTCCAAAGCTGACGCGATGACCGGTTGGCGCGTCGGGTATGGTGCCGGACCTCTGGCGCTAATCAAGGCCATGAACCTCATCCAGGGCCAGACTTCTTCGCACACCAGCTCGATTTCTCAACATGCCGCGCTCGAGGCGCTGTCAGGGAGGCGGGACCATATCAAAGAGTTCGTGCGCGCGTTTCTGAAGCGCCGCGACCTTGTCGTCGCCAAGCTGAACCAGGCCAAGGGGCTTGCTTGCCGTGTGCCGGACGGTGCCTTTTATGTTTTCCCCTCTTGCAAGGGGGTTATCGGCAAGCGCACGCCGGACGCCAAGCTGATCGAAACAGACAGTGACTTTGCGACGTATTTGCTCGACGCTTTCGCCGTGGCTGTCGTGCCCGGCAGCGGCTTCATGGCCTCGCCCTATATCCGGATTTCCTATGCTTCCTCGCTCGAGGACCTCAACCGCGCCTGCGACCGAATCATCGCCGCCTGCGCGACCCTGTCCTGAAAGCTATTCTGATGTCCTGCCAAAAGCCTGCGCGCCCGCATGGCCGAGACTGGCCTGGTCCACATCATGGGCCGCCCACAGCCCATTTTCGGCGATTCTCCCGGAAGAAGCCGGACTTGACGGACTGTGGGCGTCCGGCTTTGAGCTGTCTGCGCCTTATGGGCTGCAGGACATGAGCCTCATCTCAATGACACAGCATATGGACATGCTGCGGGCGATCGCCGGACGCACGAGGCTGCCGATCGTCGCGGACATTGATACGGGCTATGGCAATGCGATTAGTGTCATTCACACTATCACGGAATATGAGCGGGCCGGCGCCAACGCCGTTATGATCTTCGAGGCCGCCATCACGGCCAGATCGGACCCTGATTTCCTCGTCATCGCCCGCACCGAAGCCTTTAATGCCAGCCTCGGCGAAGCGGAGGCCTGCGTCGGGCGCACGCTTACGTGGACGCTGGCGCGGACATGATCCTGATCCATTCGAAAAGGGCGAATCCTTCCGAGATCGATTTCGCGCGCCTGGACCGGAGCGGTGCCGCTGGTGATCGTGCCGAACGCCTACCCTGACATCGAGTCGAAGCGGGTCAGAACGTTGGGCAATATCAGCATGATGATCTTTGGCAATTACGGCATCCGTGCTGCTGCGAACGCCATGCAGGAGACCTCCCGACGGATCATCGCTGACGGCGGCGTCCAGAACGTCTACAAGGTATTCTGGTGGATGAGACCATCAGAATCCAGAATATGCACGAGGTTAAGGCGGCTGAAGCTCGCTTCCTTCGCTGCACGCTGCGCTGATACTGCTGTCGAGATTTGAGAAGGAACTCAGGAGCGCGCTCTGCTCCGGCGCACTCTAAACGCTCTTAAGATGTGGTCCTGTCGTCTAGACGACCCTCGATGTCCACTGCTCCATCAGCGTTAGCCCGCTTGGCGGCACCTCGAGATCACCTCTTAAAAAAGCGTCGACGGGAATCGGTAGTTGCGGGCCAGACCGCACGAACCGTAGCAAGAAGGCGGATTTTGCGCGTGAGAAATCGTTCATAAGCGGCAATCCGGCTACACACATCAACTAATGTGATGGAGCATTCATTTCCGGCAATGGCCCGCCGTGACAATCAGCGGACATTCCAGGATCTACCGGAGCAGAAAATGGCTGCCGAACACAATGAAGTGCCTCTCAATGCTATACGGGTGTTTGTGACCATTGCGCGCGAGGGAAGCGTAACGCGTGCAGCGAGCACATTGGGAACGACACAGAGCTCGGTCAGCCGTTATTTGGCTGTGTTACAAGACTACTTTGGCACCGATCTTGTGCAACGGCGAGGCCGGCGGAACGAATTGACTGAATTCGGAAGGCTCTTCGCGAACGCGGTTGCCGAACCGCTTGACACAGTGTGTTTCACCGCGAAAAGGATGCGGCGTAGGATCCGAACGGACGCTAATCGACTCGTGGTCCACACGTCTCTTTCCACCTTCGCATACTCCTTTCTGATTCCGAATCTCCAGGCGTTCTCTGCCGAGATGGGCGGCGTAGTCGTCGACGTGATCAGTTCATTGTCTCCGCCGAGATCCTCGGACAATTTCGACATCTTGCTCACTCGCGATCTTTGTATCGCTGAACCGGCCGACGATTGGGCGATCTACAATGAGACGCTCGTATGCGTAGGTTCGCCAAATCATGTCATGGGAAAAACGCTCTCAGCTGTCCGTTCAATGCCAATTCTGAACATCACATCGCGGCCCGACATACTGCCAACATGGCTTAGGGCCATGAACCTTTCCGCAAAGGACATCAAGTCGGGGGCGCGATACGATCATAATTACCTTGCTTTGCCGGCCGTCATAACCGGAAAATGCCTGCTGGTGGCGCCTGAAATTATTGTCAGCGATCTCGTGCGTACAGGGGCGCTCGATGTGATACCAGGATCGCGCACTTCAAGCGGCATGCAGTATCGGGCGTATGCTGTGGACCGAAGTGATAATCCCGAGATCGCTCGTGCCTTTTGCCGATGGGTCGCTCGGCTCTGCAAAAGGGCCGCAATTCCGGAAGCCGCCTAACCGCGTATTCGGTCCGAGCAGAAGTTCGATCGATGCTTTGAATAATGCTACCACGTCCATTTGCACGTGCAGACCTTCCCGATCGACGGCGAGGCTCATTCTTAGGCGAGTACCGCGGCCAACCCGCAGTCCAAAACGCTAACCGCGCCTCGCTAGAACCTTCCGCCTTCAAACCGGCCGACGACAATCGTCTTGTGAGATATCAGGGCCGCACCATCAACCAAAAGCTCAGGACGCCTCGCCCCTGTCTTTGCGGTTGCGACGGAGCAATGCGCGATAGCCGCCTCGCATGAGACGCAGCCCCGCCCGGACCAGGCGAATGGTCCGGCTGCGGAGATGGTCTGTTTTCCAGCCGCGATCGGGAATACGATGCTTGCCGAATAGGCCTTGCGCGATTTCGCGATAGTTGTTTCCTTCCAAGGACCCATCGACTGCACGCAAGGCGAGGATAAGCCGATGACGGGTCAAGATTGGCAGCGTCAGAGGGGGTCGTCCGAGGGGCCGCCGTTCGATCGCCAGCCAAAGTCGATGAGCTGCCCGCACACGAACCTCGAAATTGCGATCGAGCGGCAGGTCGACAGCAAGCGATGAGCGCCCGGGTGGCAGTTCTGCTAGGAAAAGGCGATGCTTCGCTCCTCCGAGCGCCACGATGGCATGCCATCCATCCAGCGCGCAACGAAGCTCGCTACCCGCTAGTTTGCTGAAATCCAGGTCGTACCGTTTGGACCCCACTGAGCGGACAGCCGCGCGCACGGACAGCACGGTCGACAGCACTTCAGGCGCCCAGAAAATGGCTTGTTGGTCGAACGTCTTTTGCGGATCAGCTGCGAAAAGACAGCCCCCATCGCTGTCGGAAGTGATCCGTCGTCGCGCTGGATCGTTCGCTGGCGGCCAGGGCCATATAGTCTCTTTGGTACTCGCAATTGCGGCGCAGCCATTCCCAAGCTATGTCCACAGCTTCTGCTTTCTTGGCGTCAGGATAGGCTTCCTCTGATTTCCAGTCAGCACCCGGCATCGTACCACTTTCCCCGTATGTTCTTAACGCACATGCAAGGAATTGCAGCCTGACAAATGTGACCATTTATGGTTGCGCAAACACAGATATTCGCTGTTAAATGCAGTTACACGATGGGACGATCACATTTTGCGAATCGGACATCAACAGAAGTGACGTCCGTTTCGAAGGCATTCATTCCTCGCCGTTCGGCCAACCGCGCTGCAGGAGACGCCGAAAGCCGTGACGCGCCGCCCATTTGGCGCGAGCCATATGACTTTCAAAAGTACGGCGGGCGCGATCCGGATCCAGGGTGGGATCAATACCAAGCACAATGCGCGCGACTTCCCGCCAATCAGCGTTATCGGCCTCGGCATCCAGGAGACGCATATAGGTGACGGCATGTTGCTCGTCATAGGGCGTAAGCTGGGGCGCGTTGGGCGCGGAATCTGCGATCTTGGGATCGGACGGCACTGCCTGAAAGTCCTACCAGATTGAGAAGCATCGATTAAGCGAGGGTAGCGGTATTCAGAGCCTCTTCGTAGAGAACCGATTGTCGCGGCCTGAAACATTCCATGCTCGCGGTCCGTTACTCTCAGAGTGCGATCAGCAGAACTACGCTCGGCTGCCGCGCCCGCAGCTCGAATTAGCAGGTCGACGTCGGACACTGCTCGTCATAACTCGTCAGCCCGGCTCATTCGGCGCGAGATCTGGCAGCTCTTTCATTCAGCTCAGGCGGGGCGCTCTGCTCATCTGCGTTTTTGGAAAACTTACCGCAATAGTACGGTTATAGCCAGTGGTTTGATGGCCGTCGGAATGGCTGCTTTGGCGCATGAAAGCTCGTGCGCTTGTTGCCTGGAATGTGCGCCGAATCCGCGTAGACCGCGGTATTTCGCAAGAGCGGTTAGCGTACGATGCCCGGATTGACCGCTCCTATATGGGCGGTATTGAGCAGCAATCGCAGAACCCGACAATCGATATTCTCGAACGTATCGCGGAAACACTGGATGTTCATCTGGCTGAGTTCTTTCTTCAACCGCCGAAAGGCGCGGCGCCACCAAAGACGTTACGTAAAGGTCGCAAGCCCGCGCGTTCACGTCGCAGGACGAAGTAGCACGTTATCCCTGAGAGCTACCTATGACACGAGGAGTCTTGGCTACAGTTCTGCTTGAATGAACGTCGCGTAAGTTGCCAGAAGCAGAGACGATTCACGCAAAATTGTTCCTTAGCAGCTTGCGACATACAACACTATCAGCGATTCAAATCCTGTTCAGCCTACTCCATTGCGCTGTTCCTGCTCGAAATCGCAAGCGCGCTAGGCTAACTGCATCGATCCCTACGGGCATGCAAAAAGCGCTCAAGGACGCAGAGGCAAAAGAGCCTCGGCTGAGCGCAGATTCATCGGCAGCTTGGACGAGTCGTGGACCCAAAAGGAGGTCCCGCCGAAGATTTTCTTGGCTCCGAAACTGTGCGGCTAGCGGCGCGAACGAAGTAGTCCGCGAAACACCTGACCGCTCCACTCAAGCCGCAACCTCCTAGCGGTTTTGATTCCTTCGACGAAAAATATGCAGCCGAGAGATTCCTATGCATTTTTTTCAAGCTCCTGCCACATGCACTGCGAGCGTCCTTGATAGCGGCCCGCTCATTCTGTCGGATCTGTTGGAGAGAGCATCAACGCGTCCCTGACGGCGGCAGTGCACGTTTGCTCGTTTTCAGCACAAGCGAAAGTGGATCTGCCTTCCCTAGAGTTGGTAGCGGGACTTGCTCGGTGTTTGCTGTAGACTTCCATCGAGATCGACGATCGGTTCGCGACGGAAGCGCCGCAATTGGTGACGGCGATCTGCCACGATCGTTCGTGATTACTGCAATCCTGGGGCGGTAATGACGGGGCCAGACTCTTGGACTTATGGTCATGAAGCTTGTCGAATATCCTTCCGGAAGCTCCGCCGGGTCGACGGTCTTTGTTGGCAAGAATCGTTTTGGAAACTGGGTCGTCCGTGAGCAGAATGGTATTTTCGGAGGTCTGTTCGCGAGCCGCGCGCATGCGCTCAAATACGCGCTCTCTGAGAATGGCCAACATCCAGACACTATCCTCGAGGTATCTCGCGAGATCGACATCTTTTGCCGCAATCAGCATGAGGCGAAAATCGGCGCAATTGAGCAAGGCTAGTCGCTTCTCGTGAACAGACCGCTACGCCCTTATGAGCATGTCGCTTCCGGTAGTACGACTACGAGCGGGATCGTCGGTCTTGCGTCAAGAGGACGGGAACCCAATCGCATCTTCGTCGAACACTGTCCCCGTGGGCACGCAGGCCATATCCCGGATGGAATTCTGAACTGGTTGGGATGCCTTCGACCCTCAACTCCGAGCTGTCGAAATCAGCCCCTTGATTGCAACTCAACAAAGTCACGACGGTAGCGCTCGTACCCTCGGAGCTGGTCAGGGTCAAAAACCGGCTAGGTGTATCGCTTCATCAGGCATTGGATCGGACTGTATTTGGAGTGGCCGAGCGCCTCAGGGCGAGGCCCTAGTCGGGCGCTCCGCCCGTGCAGCGGAGTGCGGACGAGCCACCACCAGGCGATAGACCAGCTCATCACCGCTGTATCCCACCTGGATATCGCCGGCCCTCGCTTCGGCGCCCTCGATCACGGTCGGACGGCAATCTTTGGCCGGAGATCATCTTAACGGCAGGAAACCAAAAAGCATTGCCGAGACAGCGCTCATTTGCGTACTGTTATCTCACCCAACAGGTCTTGATGGCTTTCGAGAAAGCCTGCGAACACATCCACGATGAACTCAGCATCGGTGCGCGCCATCGGCGTCGAAATCGATGCGGCAGCACCATACGGCAGGATGATGCCATTCTCCGCAAAGAAGCGTGTGAGGTCCTTCATTAGAGTTGCTCCGGCAGGCGTGGGATAACTCTCGCGATAGTCATTCGGCGCTTCTGCCTGCGGATGAATGCGAAATAGCGAAGCGGCTCCCGTAACATACAGCGGCGCAGCCAGGTTAGAGATGGCGCGGCCAATCCCGTCACGAACAATGTCCCCAAGCATCTCCAGACGTGCAAAAGCGGGATGATCTAGATGCCGCATGGCGGTCAGCCCCGCGGTCATGGATAGAGGATTGGCGGAAAACGTACCGCCTTGCGGAAGCAGCGGTCGACCCGCTGAGGCATCAAATACCTTCATTACGTCCTCGCGACCGCCGATTGCTCCAATCGGCAACCCGCCGCCGATGATCTTGCCCATCGTGATGACGTCCGGAGCAAGGCCGTAGCGTGCGGAAGCACCCTGGAAACTCTGCCTGAGATTGAGGACCTCATCAGCGATGACAAGAATGCCGTTTTTGAGGGTCGCTTCCTGCACGGCAGCGAAGAATTCAGGCTTCGGCGCAATGAGGCCGCAGCGGCTCGGCATGGGATCCAGAATGACAGCGGCCAGATCGTGCGCATTTGACGATATCAAGCGGCGCGCGCCTTCAACATCATTGAAGCGGAGCACAACGACTTCATCGAGCACGCTCGCAGGCATCCCGCGATAGAAGGCCGTGGACTTGGGCTCGATTGCATCACCCCAATTGTGCGGTGCCGCCGCTTGACTGACCTCGACCCAATCATAGGCACCATGATAGGCGCCCTCGAACTTGGCAATCTTCGAACGTCCGGTGAAGGCTCGCGCAGCTTTGATCGCAAACAGCACGGCCTCAGTTCCCGTATTGACGAAGCGAACGCGATCAATCCGCGGAATGCGGCCGCAAAGTAGTTCGGCGAGTTCGATCTCGCTCTCCGTCGGATTGGCGAAGCAGCTACCGCGCTGGAGTTGATGGGTTAGTGCTTCGACGACGGGGCCGAAGGCGTGTCCATGGATCAAGGTCGTGAAGTTGCAATTAAGGTCGAGAAACCGGCGGCCGTCCACATCGAACAAATAGCTGCCCATCCCACGATCGATATAGAGCGGAGTTGGATCCCGCTCAATCGTCACTCGCGAAGTGCCGTCTGGGAAAACCTTTTGCCCGCGGGCAAAGCTTTCGTTGGACCGCCGGCTAGCGCGCGATAATCCGGCCACCGTACTCGAACCTGCAATCTCCTGGTTCACCACAACCTCCTCGATTTCCTTTGAACTCTTTTGCTGAGTTGCCGGACCGAAACCTGTTGAAGTGCCGACTTTCGACACCTGTAATTGGGGAACTGGTCCGGAGCGTCGCTCTTGTGTAATATGAGGCCAATATGAGCATCGCGGCGACCGAGATAACTTAGACTAGAATAGCTGCCCGCCTCCCAAACCGCTGGCATTCGGCGTGTGCTCTCACTTTCAAGATGAGCTGGGTACGTCACAATCTGGAAGCCCGATGGTAACAACTGCTGGCAGGCGCGCCTCGGGCGTCACTGTAATAGCCGCTTTGGATCGCGGGTTATCACTTGGCGGCTGCGTCTGTCACAGGCTCTGCTGATGGCCTCAGACTAGCTCATCAAAGCCTTTCCGGCGAATAGCTGACTTACCGTACACATTAGCAATCAATGGAGATACTACCTACTCTGGTGAGATGAGAGCCGTCTCGCTACGCATCGGCTTGAAGCTGCACCAGACAAAGAGCCGCCTACTCGTTTTGTGCCCCACCGGTCGTCGAATTCTGGCTTGCGACAAATTGTTCTCTTCGGTCGCAGCATTTGGCGCAGAGCTACCTTTCACGTGTGGTGGAGTACTTCTGGGGTATCGCGCTGCATAGCTCTGAACAAGAGCGCCACGATGACTCTCTGGCTTCCAAGCCTGAGAGTTCGTTGGTCCGATCTAGTGTTGATGTTTCAACCTTGCGATACCGTCTTTGTTTTTGTTAGCCCCCTTCTGAAAGCATCACTGAACCGATGATACCCTCCTTGGCCAAGTCCGCGATCTCGGTGTCGGAAAGCCCAAGAAGACCTGATAGAACCTCTGTGTTGTGTTGTCCAAGCGTCGGTGCCGCTGAGCGGATTGCATAGGGCCCTTCACCTTCCCGAATCGGCATGGACGGCTGTGGATGCCGACCGATGAAAGCGCGCTCAATTTCTTGCAGATACCCGCGCGACCTAAGATGCCGATCGCTGAGCAGATCAATTGGAAGGCGGGCCACGCCGGCCGCAATCCTTGCGGCCTGCAACTCGGACATCGCCTGGTCGGCCTCGCGGGCGATCGTCCAGCCTTCGATCTCTCTCTCGATCAACTCCTCGATATCGCGGCGATCTTCCGCAGATCTCAGCGATGCGTCCATGGCCCAGTCTGGCCGCCCAATAAGTCTGGCAAGTCTCTGCCACATGTCCTGGTCGGTGGCGGCTACCACGATCCAATTGTCCTCACCTGCACAGCGAAAGCAGCCATGCGGCACAAACTGCGGATGTCGATTGCCGTATCTTATCGGCAAGGAGCCGTCGATCGAATGGACAATGATCCATGGCGCTGCGAAGGGTATCATGCATTCGATCTGCGCAAGATCAATGAACTGCCCCAGCCCTGTGGTGCGGGCGTGAATAAGCGCAACCAGAACTGCAGCGCAGCCGTTCAACCCACCAACGGCATCTCCAAATGCTACGTGGCTCATCGCAGGTGGCCCGTTGGTCTTGCCCACCACGCTCGGCAACCCAGAGCCTTGCTCGAGGGTCGAGCCGTAGGCGCGGCAAGTGCGAAGGACGCTGTTCGTGCCAAAGGCTGACATCGACATCATGACAAGGCGAGGGTTGAGCGCTCTGAGCACGTCGTAGCCAAGCCCGAGCTTTGGCAGCACATCGGCCGAATAATTGTCGACGACAATATCGGCTTCCCCTGCAAGCCGCTTGGCAAGAGTGCGGCCCTGCTGCCGCGTCAGGTCAAGAGTAATGCCGCGCTTATTGCGGTTCGCCATGCAGAAGCGTGCCGTCTTTTCATACATTTGCTCCTCGATGTAAGCAGCACGCCGGTCAACGCCGCGCCACCAGTCCGGATACTGGATGGCTTCAATCTTGATGACGTCCGCACCGAGATCAGCCAGCGTGCGCGTACACAGCGGGCCCGCCCAGCCCATCGAGAAGTCAAGAACCCGAATTCCCTGCAGTGGCGCCCCGCCTGCATCGTTGCAGCCTGACGATACCGACGCAGTACCGGTGAGGCGTCTTCCTGTATCCGCGAAACTCTGCTGCTCGCCTGCAGCCGGAACCTTGCCGCCCCGACGCGGCGGCGTCAGTGTCAGCCTTTGCATCGAGCCCGGCGTCTGGCCCCATTCTTGGCCAAGCAGGACAGGCACGATTGCACCGCGCTCCCTCTTCTCCGCATCCTGCAGCAGATCGGACATATCGGGTGCCGGAACGATCGGGATCTTGCGTTTCAATCCTTCCGCAAGCCACTCGTGCGCTGTGCGCGTTTTCAGCCGCGGAATGAAGTGTCTCTCGATCCGTTTCATGTGTTGCAGACGATCGGCGCCGAGAACGAGAGCCGGATCGTCACGCAGTTCGGCCAGATCAAGCATGTCGCAGAAACCGCGCCATTGTGCCGGAGTGATCGTCGTGACGCCGAGCCAACCCTTTTTGGTCTCGTAAATGCCGATCGGAAAATTTGGCCAGAATCGGTTGATGCCAATCCGGCGCATCACGTCGCCGCGCTCATAGGCCTCGAACATCTGATACTCGCTCAGAGCGAGGCTCGATTCAAAAATACTGAGAGACCACGACCGTCTTCTCCCACCGGCTTTTTCTTCCGGAATCGTCGAAGAAGCCGCGGCGATGAAGCCCCACAGACCAGCCAGAATACCAGTCTGGTAATCCGGTGCGTGCAACGGTGGGCCCTCGACAGCTCCAGCCAACTTGATGAGGCCGGCGAGCGCGCGGACGGTCGCATCGGTTGCGGCGAATCCTGCATAGGGTCCACCTCCGCCAAACCAGCTTGCTTCGAGGTAAGTCAACCTGGGACATCTCTGCCGAATGGCGGCAATATCAATGGAAGGGCAATCTGCGGGATCAATATCGCGCCCATCGATCAGAATGTTGCAACCTTCGATCAGTGCCGTCAGCTGCGGGATCGCGTCCGGGTCGGCGGCATCAATGACCAGACTTGACTTGTTGAAGTTCAGGAATGCAAACCACGCGCTTTGGCCAGAAGCCGTGAGTGGCGCGCTACCGCGGAGTGGATCTCCTCCTGGCGGTTCGACCTTCTGAACGTCGGCGCCGAAGTCGGCAAACAATCGCGCGCAATAGCTGGTCGCGGCGGAGCTACCGATCTCGACGACCCGCAGATGCGAAAACACTTCCATCGAGGGTCTTATTTTCCCCGCCATCCGATACTCCGCATTGTTACTCGCTCGCAACGCAAGCCTGCAGACGCGGCGAGCGCGGCACCTCCTACCACGCCATTGGCGGAAGGGGCCGTACTGCAAGCCCGTGCAAACAAGCCCTTATTCACTCCTGGCATCATCCGGACCCGATATCGTTGTTGATATTGAACATCCGCGAAAAAGAGGCATCAAAAGCCGACACGAGGGGACCCCCGTCGCCGACTGGCATATCCGCTCCAGTCCATCCATCCTCTTCATGCTCCCGCGCGACTGTATGCCGATTGCGCCGCGAGACAGTTGAAGACACGGTCAGCCTGAGCGAAACCAGCATTTTAGTGGCGGCGATCAAAATGCGATATGCATCGGCTTACGCGGCGAACTCGCCGCCTGTGATATCGATGGTTGCGCCGGTGATAAAGCCCGCCATCGGCGAGGCCAGAAAGGTTACGACGTGCGCCACCTCTTCAGCAGTTCCAAAACGGCCGACCGGAATCCTGCTCAGAGCGGAGCGGTTGACCTCGGTCTCGGGTGGTCCAGTCAGATCGCTGAGAATACGCCCAGGAGCGATACAGTTGACTGTGATACCATGTGGAGCGAGATCCCGCGCAGCAGCGCGGGTTAAGCCGACCAGCCCCGCCTTCGATGCAGCATAATGTGGGCCTGCGATCATCGGCATGGCGCGCCCCGCGAGTGACCCGACATTGATAATGCGTCCATAGCCGTTCGCGATCATTGCTGGCGCCAATAGCCGCATAAGAATAAACGGTCCGTTGAGATTGACATCGACGACCCGCCCCCATTCATCTAAGGACGTCTGCGAAAGCCAAGGTGTATTTTGGTCCACGCGCTTAGGGGAGATGCCGGCATTGTTCACCAAAATCGCTATTTCGCCCCAACGTTCCCGGATGTGGTCAACAAATCCCTGGACATCATTGTGTCGAGTTACATCAATCCTCTCAGCATAGAGCCTATCTTCCGGGCGGCCGAGAAGGTCAAGCGCGCGCTCGACATGCTCCGCTTTTGTCGCTACAAATGCTACGCGATAGCCATCGGCCAACAACCGGCGCACGATCTCGAGTCCGATCCCGCGCGCTCCTCCGGTCACAAGCGCAACGCGCCGGTCGCTTTGACCCCTGAGTTTTCCTGGCTTCGGCATAATCAGACCGTCCCAAACAGCGTAACGAGCGAGTGGCGCCCCGCCGAGAACATTGGCGTAAGCGGTCTGGAGGCACCTTCGGCGTCGAACAATGGATCGAGACTTGACGAACTTTCATTATTCTTTCCGGCATAGGGGGATAGCAGCCGTACCGGGCAGCTCCATGAATTCGTCGGCTGACTCATTACATCACCTCAGAGGGTATGGCTTTCCGGTCGTTTCGGCCACTGCTTCCAAAATGCAGTCGCACAATCGCTCTATATCGTTGTCTTCATGATCGGCCGTAATGCACACCCGAATCCCTGCCTTTCCTTGGGCGACCGTCGGGAAGAACGTCACCGAAGTGTAGAAGCCGGCATCGAGAAGCTCTTTGGCTATTGCAATCGCCTTGGTTTCCGATCCTATTGCAATCATTCTGATGGGAAATGAATTTCCTTGCTGAGCGGTTGCAACATGGTCGTCAAAGACCTTGATACGTTGCGCTAACCGCCTCTGACGCTCGCCGAGTTCTGCCGAGCGATGAATCCTGCACGAGCCAAGTGCCGCGCCAACCGCCGCCAGATTGGGGGGCACCGAAAACGCATAGGGGATAGAGTAGCGCCGGAACAAAGCTTCGTGATCAGCCGTTCCGAGCATCACCATGCCGCCCGATGCGCCGAAGCCCTTAGCGAGCGAGGCCACTATGATCGTCCGGTCACCCAGCACTTGCGGAAACTGAGAGCGAGCAAATCCTTCGCCTTGGCGTCCGAAGATCGATATTCCGTGAGCATCGTCGACATAGAGAAAGAGCCCGTACCGTTCCTGAAGTTCGCGCAGTTCCTTGATAGGCGCGTTCCCTCCCATAGAGTAAATGCCATCGCATACGTAAGCGACAACCGGATGTTCGCGGCACAAGCGTTCGAGAGCTTCAATGTCGTTATGCGCGATCGTTTCCAATCGCGTTTCATCAGCGACCACCGGCTTGTGATAGGCCAAGGATATGTGCGCAAGGCGGTCGAACACGACAAGCGGCTTTCTTCCGCCTGTCAGTTGGCCCGAAGCAAGGAGGGGCATCATACCTAGATTAGCGAGCATGACGGTGGAGAAGGCGATCACGCGTGCGCAGAACATCTCCGAGAGGATTGCTTCAAGCTCTGCCAAGAGATCGAAATTGAGCCGCGTTCGTGCGCATGACCAGTGCAAGGACCGATGCGCCTCTATCGCGTCGATCGCGCCAGCGACGATCACGGGATGATTGTCCAAGCCAAGGTAGGAACATCGCACGAAGTCAATTTTTTCCGGCCGGCCATCAAGCGACCCCGAGCCCAAAGCAAAGGCACGTCCAGTCATCGAACGTCCATGGACAGCCATGAGACCAGCCTCATGAGCTGCATCGAAATACGAACGGCTCTTATCGATCATGTATGCCGTGTTCCGAAAATGTCCGGCCGGCCGACCATCCTCAGAGAGAGGGCTACGCTGTGGCATTTGATTCTCCGTCCTATTTGCCAAGCATGCAGATCCGACGGATCGGCTGAGTAGCACGGTAGGCGCTTCCACGACCGCTCACACCGAATTTTCTACGCGCAGCTCGATCGCTTCCTTAGTTGGATAGAGACTTTATATCGGCGGGATCGGTTGGGCAGCTACCAACTCGGATAGCTTAAATTTGACAGAGTCGAACAAAACGCTGAGACGGAGCCCGAACACGAGAACCACGCTCCTTTCATGGACAAGATCGGAAACGAAACCGCGCACACCGAATAAACAGCGGCCACAGCTGCAGCTCTCCAAGATCGCGGCCTGAATGTTGGTGCTTCTTGTTCGCCGACCCGGGTAGCCATGGGCAAACACTCGCCCGATTTGAATTGGGCTTAAGGGCCACGCTGCTTGGTCTTGCGCCGAGTTGTCTGGCAGACCCGATAGCACGCCTTTTTTTGACGGAGATCGGTCGGTGCTTGCTGGGAAGCCGTAGCAGTTTTGGAGGTCGTCCGTCTCCCCCGCATTGGGTTCTGCGGCCGCGGTACGGCCGGACGCGCCATGCCCAGGTGGCAATGTGCTGGCAGATAGTCGGGCTCGGTTCGGTCGTACTTCCATACAGAGCGGTGGCAGTGCCGCGGCCATCCTCCATCAGAACCAGACTATGCGGCAAGCTCACCACGCAGTTCCAGCGCAAATGATCAAGCTCAACTGCCCCTTAGTCTTGCAACTTTCGTTGGTCGGGTCTGGCTTTGCCGGCGATGTGCACGATCCTGCACACGCTCCCCCATTAGATCCAAGTGATAGGCAACCGGCAAGAACGCGGATGATTTGCAAGGAAAGCCGCTCAAGGCAACCTGACAATTGTCTTGCTCGTCGATCTGACCGAAATATTGCCGTGCAACCCTGACCGGATGCCGCCCCTTCGTACGAAAGCCCGTATCATCAATGATCAACGCTTCGATTTCTCGTGACATTCGGTGCCCCAGCACCAACTCACGGTACCTGACCAACACCTGCTGATGCGACCAGTCGCCTCGACGGCCGCCACCACGCGACGCTCTTGCGATCACGACAGCATAGATCCGCCAAACGGTTCCAACATGCTCCGCTCACGTTCGTATCGAAAACCGCGACGCTACGTCCCCCGATTAGCCAGCCCCATCTCAATCTCTCCTTGCTGAACGTTCAAAGATCCATCACTCCTGGAGATACGGGCCAACTCTGACTATCCTAGCCCGACCTCAGTGAAATTCAGTTGCGGTCATCGACTGCTTTGCGCGAACCGATTAAGTGGCCGCTTGAGTCCGAGATTCTCTCTTAATGTTTGTCCAGAGTACGTGGACCTGAATTTACCTCGCTTGCGCAATTCCGGGATGACGAGTTCAACAAAATCCTTGAGCTCGCCTGGAACAGTTGCTGGTAGCACGTTGAATCCGTCAGCAGCACGCTGGTCAAATCTATCGACCATGGCGTTGGCGATTTCGTCCGGCGTTCCAACAATCATGAGATGGCCCCGGCTGTCCGATACGAAGCGGATCAGTTGTCTCCAGGTGAATTTCTGGCGTACGGCCAGATCGAGGAGCGTCTTCTGACGACTCTGGATAAAGTTCGTCCGCGGTAATGATTCAGGTACTAATGAGTCGAGGTCCATCGAACGGATATCAGTGACAAATCCCAGCCAACGATCGGCGGTCCCAATTTGAACGTCAATGTGAGTATACGATTGTAGCCTTTGCAGCTTGGCGGCGGCTTCTTCCTTGGTCCTGCCAACAATCGGAACAATGCCAGGCATAATTAGAACCTGATCGTCCGTCCGCCCAAGTGCGCGTGCCTTCTCTTTGAGAGTTGCGTAGTATCGTTTACCGCTTTCCAAACACGGTTCGGCGGTAAACACTACCTCGGCCAGAGCTGCAGCGAACCGTATTCCGGACTCCGATGCGCCCGCCTGAACCAACACGGGATGTCCTTGAGGCGGCCGTGCGATGTTCAGCGGGCCTCTGACTGAAAGGTAGTCTCCTCGGTGATTGAGCAGATGCAGCTTCGTCGTGTCGACAAAAATACCTGTTTCCTTGTCGCGAACAAACGCGTCGTCTTCCCACGTATCCCAAAGCCCCTTGACAACTTCTACAAATTCTTTCGCTCGGGTATAGCGCGTGTCGTGATCTGGAAGCTCTTCTTCGCCGAAATTTGGGGCCTCGTACTTATTTCCCGAGGTGACAATGTTCCAGGCCGCCCGTCCAAGGGAGAGGTGATCAAGTGAGGCGAGCATCCGTGCAAGGTGATATGGCTGGTGGTAAGTCGTTGTCGCTGTCGCTACGAGGCCGATGTCCCGCGTTCTCGATGAAAGTGCCGACAGTAGTGTGATTGGCTCGAACGTGTCGTTTCGGCTCACACGCGCAATATTAGCGTTATCTTGTTCTACAACGCTAGGGCTGTCGGGGATAAACACGAAGTGAAATGCCGCAGCTTCGGCAAGTGCTGCTAGGTGAGCATAGTGGTTGACATCAACTCCACCATTGGCAGGCACGCTCGGATCTCGCCATGCACCTTCGTTATATCCCGCCTGAATCAGGTATAATCCGAGCGTCAGTTCACCATTGCGCTGCATGTCGTGTCTCCCGTTGAATTGGACTAACTAGCGCACCATGTTCGGTCGGTAGTCCTCGTCTTTGAACAGAACAGATGCCTTACTCGTTCGCTTTTCGTAATGCTTGACGGTCTCGTCGATTGAGCCGCAAATGGTTGCCGCGCTTGCCAGTTTTTGTGAGATCCAGAGGATCCTAACGCGCGCCGCCTGAGAAACATTCGTGCTTCATCGTGGCCACCGATTTTCGGCAGCCTAACGGTTTTCCCGAGACACTCGCTTGCTGTCGCCGCAAGTCACTTAAACCGGCGCCGACGTGTATCGACCGATAAGTGACATGCTTGCGCTATGTAGATCAATTACTAGCAATGGTAGTTGATGGCACTGCACGTTCGGCGGGGGTCCTGTAGCACGGCTCGAAGTTGACTAGAGCTCTGGTCGCACAAACTAAAGAAATGCTGATTTCGGAATAGCTGGTCGGAGTCGACCGAGCTGACGCGTGCTTAGCGCTTTAGAGTATTCACCGTGGCTTCTGCGATAATCATCTGCGAAGTGGTTCGCGCGCTCAAATGGACAAGAGCACGGTGCATCGGTGCGCTCGAGTCCGGATCGTGCAAAATGCACGATCACGATCACTCCCCTCGGTCGCGGTGTAGTTGTCGGCAGATCACCGCATTCACCGGCTGGAGCGAAACTGGTCAGTCGGCAATCGTCGGAAAGCTGCGGATGGATCATTGCTCGGCTGGGTGGTGGTTCCAAGGTTATGTAGGAAGCACCCTGGCGGGCCATATGCTGTTTGAGCCGGATGGCGCGGTGATCGAACGATGACGCTTTCCATGGGAAGCTGGGTCCCGCTCGATCAGACGGATTTTGAAACCCGTCTTTCGACGTGCATGAGGTGGTGGTGGAAGCGAGCGCCAACAGCATGGCCGTGTCACGCACCTATGCCGCAGACCTGGTCTTTTCATCGTTCGGGCCGCTCACCAACTGCCGGATGATGTGCGAGCGTCGATCGGTCCACCCTTTCGTAAGCTTGACCGGCTGGCGGAAGACTCGGTCCTGCTCGCGCCCTTAGGAGATTTGATGAGGATCACCGTGAGCGAGACTTCAGGAGGCTAAAGCCGACTTGCTGCTATCGTGAACGGCAACGAGGCTTCTCAACTCCTCGCCGGTTAGCCAAACAAGCAGATCGTGATCAATGATGTTCTCCTCTACCAGATGTAGTATCGAACCACCGTGTTCATAGTGGGCATGTCCGTATTGCGCAAGAACGCCCTTCTCGAGCAGCCAGCGCTCTGCAAGTCCACATACGAAGTCGGGAGACCACATGGCAAATGAAGCGCCGCGCAGTATTGCAGCCATGATCGTGGGTATGCCTTGTCGCCTAAAGTCGCTGCGCAGCCAAAAATCTCCATGGTAAGCTACTTTCCCAGTAATCTTCTTTGCGGTTGGCGCAGCGCAAGTACAACGGTCCTGAGGATGTGCATGTACGGCTGGTTCGGCGTAGAACGCCCTCAGAGATTCAAGATGCTCTGCAAAGTTACTGTGCGAAAGGTCATAAAGTCGAGCAGCTTGTACGAGCGCAATCTGCTTGTCCTTGTCGACGCCCACCATCCAATATCCCTCACCCGATTTGATCGGCGAACGATCTGGCCGAAAGTTTGGATATGTCGGTTTCTTTGTTGGAAGGGCCCGTGTGATCGAGACGTACTCATTGAAATCAAATCCTATCGAAAGCTTGATGCCTTTTTGGGCGGCGGCATCGTCATATACCCGAAGGAATCGCGAGACTTGCAACGGATTAACTACGGATTTCATTGCTGCACCTCGTTTCTAATCTGATGAATGCGTGTAGCCTCGACAACTCATCCAGCTCGCGTGTACAGCACAACCAATGAACCAACGGTACTACCTATCCTGATGAGAGATGCGTGGCAATTGATGAGGCCATTCGCATGATTAGTCTTGCGGCGGCAAACCGTTCTCGAGCGGCACCGGATCAATAAGAGCTGCGGCCTGCGGCAAAGCACATTGACCAAGCCGACGCGAGAAGCTGCAGTCCCTCGATGGCGAGCTAAGGCCGACGGAGCGACATGGTCAAGTCGCACAAATTGCTCGAGAGCAACTCCCAAAACAGAAGAAGGCTTCGGCTCAACCCGTGCCTTCCCGCACGGTCGGATACTTTATCCAGCCATCCTGCTTATCTTTCAATCTGCATTCTTGCAGGGGCGCGGCGAGACTGGTTGAGCTGAGTTACCAAGAATGCCATCGCTGCCGATGAAAATCCCGGCCGCTCGCTAGACTCACCGACTCGTCGACGAGCTGATATCAGCGGATCGGCACGGCCCGGAAAATTGCCTCATCGAGCGGCGCGGATCGGCTAGGCTGGTAGGGCAAGGAGCCATCATTTGTACTCTCGTTCCGTCCACCATGGAAAAAAATCCGGCATGTCGGCCGACACCTTGTCTCTGAAAACTGCGGGCCGCTTCTCCAAGAATGCCATCACACCTTCCTTGGCATCGGCGGAACGCCCGCGCGTATACATACCGCGGCTTTCGATCTTGTGGGCTTCCATCGGGTCATCTGCACCTAGCATGCGCCACATCAACTGCCGGATTAGCGCAACAGATACGGATGAGGTCTTGTCGACGATTTCGCGAGCGAGCTCACGCGCGGTGGGAAGCAGTTGTTCTGGCGGCACAACTTTGCTAACTAGCCGACCGGCAAGCGCTTCCTGTGCCGGAAATACCCGCCCGCTGAGAGACCACTCCAGCGCCTGTGCGATGCCGACGACGCGCGGCAGGAACCAGCTCGAAGCTCCCTCCGGAACGAGGCCACGCTGCGAGAACACGAACCCAAAGCGCGCGGCTTCAGAAGCGATGCGGATGTCCATCGCGAGCTGCATGGTCGCGCCCATGCCGACCGCCGGCCCATTCACGGCGGCGATGACGGGCTTCAGACACTTGAAGATCCGCATCGCGATCTTTCCACCGCCGTCGCTGACCTTCGGATCGCTGTAATCCACTGCGCCATCGGGCAGTCGTTTAACCGGTCCACGCCGCGTGTCGCGGTCAAATGTGTCGCCGCCCGAAGATAGATCGGCGCCGGCACAGAAGGCTCGTCCTTCGCCAGTCACGATAATGGCGCAGACATCATTGTTCTTATCCGCTCGATCAAAAGCGTCGACGATCTCGCGCTCCATGGTTGCGGTACAGGCGTTGAGCTTATCCGGCCGATTTAGGGTTATCGTAAGGATTTGCTCCGCAATGTCATATTTGATGGTCTGGTACGCCATGGTGTTCCTTTCAGATACTTGAATTAGTTGGGCGGTTCGCTCACTCGATCCCAGTCTGCTTCAGCGCTACGGCCAAGGCTTCCTCAAATATTTCAAGGAGCCTGATTTAAGGTGTCATGATTAATCGTGAGTGCTGGCAAGAACTTTATAACCTGATCGATTGGCCCGCATCGTTCGATGATCAGTCCTCTCTCAAAGGCCTTGCGCGCCGTGGTTGCTCCAGCCTCAGTGCTTCGGCAATCAAAGCCCACCGCCATGCCTCGCCCTCGAACGGCAAAACTGTTTCCATACTCTGATGCAATGGCTTGTGGACGTGCGAAAGAGCCGATTGCCGCTCGCGGCAACCGCTCCTAAGCTCATGCCATCATATCCATGCGTGAATGAAATATGGCTCTGACGCCGGGTGACTTTGCGTGAAAGCTTCAGAGCTGACTCAATAGCATTAGCAGCTGTCGGCCCTGAGAACTGGAATCGGTAGCGCAGATACCGCTCTCGAAGTATGAGAGAGGAAAACGTCTCCATGAAGCCGAGCTTTGCCGGAGTGGCCATGTCAAGCCCGTGGACCATGGCATCCGACGCAAAATACTCAGTAATGTCAGCTTCGATCTGATGATTGTTATGGCCGTAATTCAATGCTCCAGCATCAGACGGAAAGTCAGTTGGCTGTCGACTATACTCCGTCAGCATAACGGGGCCGCGCGCTCGACTGAAAATAGCCGGAATCGAACGTGAGTACGATCGGACGGTTGACTTGAGGACTTCGAAGGCTTGCATCTTACGGGGCTCGCCAATGAGTTCATCCACGATCGTCTCCTCCACCAACCTCAGACGTATCAGATTGCGCAAGCTGTGGACTTAGCGAGCGGGACGTGCCGCGCGTCTCGGCGCGGCCTTCCCCGCGTGCTCTCCCAGAAGGCCCACTCACTTACCAGATAACCGGCAACGACGGACCTACTAGGATTTATGGGTTGTGACTCAAAGAGCGACGCATATCCCTGCCATTCAGGCGGAGGGCCAATGATGTCCTCAAGTTCGGTACTCATTCATGTCTCGCAAAGCGGCTTCCGTTCTGGGTTAGCAATGGGATGCGAAGCTGGGTAAGCTATCACGCAGTCGCCACTGAAAGGCGATCGCAATGCCATGTAGTTCCACAGTTTGCTGAGATATTTAAAAAGGCCGCGCCACTGCTTTGCCGTGAGATATGGATGACCAAGGCCAAAGGCCGCGCTGCTGAGCGGCCGATCTGCCAAGTCTGAGTGCAATCGAGCCGTAGCATGATCTAGCAGTCTGACGCCACCTTCTAGGTCTTCGCGAGCTACCTCAGGAGACCATCGCGGTACCGATGATGTTCTCGCTTGCCAGTTGCGCGATCTCGGCGTCGGACAGCCCGAGAAGTTCTCTTAGGACGTCTCTGTTATGTTGTCCCAGTGTCGGGGCCGCCGAGCGGATCGCATACGGCGCTGCGCCTTCGCGAATTGGCATGGATGGCTGCGGGTGCGAGCCAATGAAAGCGCGTTCGACCTCCTGCAGAAATGCGCGCGAGGCGAGATGTCGATCCTTGAGCAGGTCAATCGGCAGGCGGGCCACGCCTGCCGCAACCCTTGCACCCTGCAGCTCGGACATGGCGTGATCCGCATCACGAGTGTGCGTCCAAGCTTCGATGCCTGCCTCTATGAGATCCTCAATGTCGCGGCGAGCTTCCGCAGATTCAAGCAATGCGTTCGAGGCCCAGTCCGGCCTACCAATAAGGATGGCAAGCCTCTGCCACATGGCCGCATCGGTAGCCGCTATCATGATCCAGTTGTCCTCACCCGCACACCGGAAGCAGCCATGCGGCACGAACTGCGGATGTCGAGCACCATACTTTGTGAGTGGCGCCCCATCAATCGAGTGAACGGTGATCCAGGGCGCCGCGAAGGGGATCATGCACTCGATTTGCGCGAGATCTATGAATTGTCCCTGCCCGGTGTTGCGAGCGTGAATCAGGGCGAGAAGAACTGCAGCGCAGCCGTTCAATCCGCCCACGGGATCCCCGAACGCGATGTGGCTCATCACAGGCGGCTTATCGGCGCTTCCGACCACGCTCGGCAGACCTGAGCCCTGCTCGAGAGTCGAGCCATAAGCCCGGCAATCGCGATGGACACTGCTCGCGCCAAAAGCTGACATCGACATCATGACGAGGCGTGGATTGACTAGTTTGAGTACGTCGTAACCAAGCCCGAGCCTTGGCAGCACATCAGCCGAGTAATTACCGACCACAATATCGGCTTCCGCCAACAGCCGCTTGGCAAGAGCGAGGCCTTGCGGCCGCTTCAGGTCAAGTGTGATACCGCGCTTGTTGCGGTTCATGATGCAGAAGCATTGCGCCATTTCATAGATTTGCCCGTCCACATAGCCGCTGCGCCGGTCAACTCCGCGCCACCAGTCCGGATACTGAATGGCTTCGATCTTGATGACGTCCGCCCCGAGATCGGCCAGTGTCCGGGTACACAATGGGCCTGCCCACCCCATGGCGAAGTCGATCACGCGAGTCCCATGCAACGGCTGCCGGCCCGCATCGATGCAGCCGGACGATCCAGGCCCAGTCAGCGAGCCGTGAGTACGGATGTGGGCTGAATGTTGCTGCTCGCCGGGAGCCGGAACGCTCCCACCCCGGCGTGGTGGCGTCAACGTCAGCCGCTGCATCGAACCAACCGTCAGGCCCTCCTCTCTACCAATCACAATCGGCACTATTGCGCCGCGCGCCTTTTTTTCCTCGTCTTGGACCAGATCGGATATTTCGGGCACCGGCACCATCGGGATTTTGCGCTTGAGGCCCTCCGCAAACCACTGCTGCGCTGTCAGCGCCTTCAGTCTCGGCACAAACTGTCGTTCGATCTGATCCATGTGTTTCAGGCGACCTTCGTTGAAGGCCAGAGCCGGATCATCACGCAATTCGGCCAGGTCGAGCATGTCGCAGAATGCGCGCCATTGCCCCGGCGTGACGGTCGAAAGGCCGAGCCAACCTTTTTTCGTTGGGTAGATGCCGACCGGAAAGTTCGGCCAGAAACGGTTAATACCGATCCGGCGCATCACGTCGCCCCGCGCAAATGCCTCGAACATGAGATACTCGGACAGAGCGAGGCTGGATTCGAAAATGTTGAGCGACCACGAACGCCCTGCTTCACCGTGCAGTCGTCCAACAACCGACGATGCCGTGGCGATGAAGCCCCACAAGCCAGCGAGGATACCCGTTTGGAAATCCGGGGCGTGCAAGGGCGGGCCTTCGGCCGGTCCAACTAGCTTGATGAGACCGGCGAGAGCGCGCACTGTAGAGTCGGTGGCAGCGAATCCTGCATAGGGGCCCTCCCGGCCGAACCAGCTCGCTTCGAGATAGATCAACCGGGGGTGTCGCTGACGGATCGAGGCGATATCGATGGGCGGGCAACCCGCCGGATCAACATCGCGCCCATCAACCAGAATGTCGCAATGCTCGATCAGTTCCGTCAGCCGCGTGGCCGCGTTCGGGACGCTAGCATCGATGATGATGCTTGATTTGTTGAAGTTCAGGAACGCAAACCATGCGCTGTGGTCACCTGGCGTGAGCGGCGGGCTGCGGCGAAGTGGATCGCCGGCTTTCGACTCGACCTTTTGAACATCGGCACCGAAATCCGCAAACATTCGCGCGCAATAGCTTGTCGCGGCCGAGCTACCGATCTCGACAACCCGTAGATGCGATAACACTCCCATCGACAGCTCCTTCTTCACACCGATGCTCAGGAAGTCACCCATCAACTGACGCAAGCTTGTCGCACCTAAGCGCGGCTCTGCTGCAGTACCGATCAACGAAGTTTGTGCGGCGATGCGAGGCGGCGACAGCGGGATAGAGCCCATAGCTTCGGATCCAAATCCTCGCCGAGGCAACGTTGACATTGCGTTGGAAACAACAAACCAAATACGAGCGCGTCGTTCTGATGGATGTCCGCAACTTCGCTTTTCTCCTTTAACTTAAGCGATGGCTCTTTCTCCCGATGGAAGCAAAGCCGCGTGCCTCCCGCCCTATGCCATCGGAATTCGGCAGTCGGCTAGCGGCCGTCACAAGAAGACGTAGAGGAAACGCGATCATTTAGGCTGTGTGTCCGGCTATAGGCACTACGCCGAACAGTGACAGAACTGGCGCGCTTTGGGTCGGCTGCCGCAATGTTTGGCGACGGGAGTCTGCTGTATGATGAGCAGTCCTGGCTTGACAGGCTGTGCTACACTTCGCGATCCGTACATTGGTTGGGCTTTCCCGGGTTCAGTCAAGCATATCGCCCTGTCGTGATGATCTCGCCACATCGGGACGAGTGTTATCGAGATCGAGTTCAGCAATCCGATGCATTCGGTTGGGTATGCACGGGACGGGAGGGCGATCCACCGTCGCATTCCAATGTCTCATCTGCCAAACCCATACGCTCCAACCACTAGGATGAGTCGGTACGACAGCGCGGCTTAGCTGGCGCCGGTCCTGCTGCGACCGTGATTAACGCGAAATAGACCATTAGCCGCTTCGCTTGGGCAGCTACCAAATAAGATAGTCGGCAGCACACAGCCGATCGATGTCGCTCTGCTGGCGCCACGATCTGGCCGAGAAAGAAGGCGATGATCTGAGCTTCCGAAGTCATGATGATTATCTGCCACTTCCCAGCGGCATGCTCTCCGGCCAGAACGGAAGAGCTCCGGGCTTACCGCGGGAGATCCCGGGCAGTACTCTGCTTCGATGCTACAGCTGAGGTAGAATGGCTACCAAGCTAAAAAAGGCCATTGAGATATTGAGCATTGCGCCTCAACCGCCGTCCCGTGTGTCTCGGCCGGGGTACTCTCTCTCACGTTCCCACCGCCTGCCTCAGATCGCGCAGGCCCGGGCTGATGCGATCGAGGCGGCGATAGAGGTCGCCTAGGACGCGGGCTTTTATGCAGCCATTATGTCTGAATCGCGCAGTCGCACGGGAGCGATACACCTTTGAACGGGAGTAACCTTTTGTCTGCATTGGAGTAGCCGCAAGCTGGATTCAGCAGGATTGCTGCCTGGTACAGGTTAAGGAATGCCTGGGCGACGATATGCCTGACCCGACCATACCAGCCGCTCGCGTTCCAGGAATGCCGAGCGACATTGGATCGCTTGCTCGCTGCAGCGGCTAGGTCGTGTGGACTCTTGGGATTCTCAAATCGGATTGAATGTGATTCAAGGCTTTCTTTTAGGAGGAAGCCTTGGGTGTCATGGAACGGCTCGTTCTGAGCGATGCGCAATGGAATCGTATCTCCGGCTTGATCATCGGTCGGCCGGACCAGCGTGGCTCGACGGGCCGCGACAACCGCATGTTCGTCGAGGGCGTTTTATGGATCGTGCGGACCGGTTCGCCGTGGCGTGATCTGCCCGAAGCGTTCGGCGAGTGGAATAGCGCGTTTCGGCGCTTCAGCCGGTGGAGCGCAAAGGGGGTTTGGCTGCGCATGTTCGAAGCGCTCGCAGATGATCCGGACTTTGAGTACTTGATCGTTGACTCCACCATCGTCCGCGCCCACCAGCACGCCAGCGGCGCAAAAGGGGGGCTCAAAATCAGGCCATCGGACGTTCGCGCGGCGGCCTGACGACAAAAATCCATATGGCTGTCCGCGGCTTGGGTTGCCCGGTCCGTTTCTTCCTAACAGTGGGGCAAGCCGGTGATGCGCCTCAGGCCCAGCCGCTCATCGAGGGGCTTCCAGCCGAGGTCGTAATGGGCGATGCAGCCTACGATTCCGATGCGCTGCGATCTTCCATCGCCGCAAAGGGCGCTCAAGCCGTCATTCCGAACAACCCCTCGCGGGCAATCAAATATCCGCTCAACAAACCACTCTATGCCGAGCGTCACCTGATCGAATGCTGCTTCTCGAAACTCAAGCGGTTCAGGCGTGTCGCGACCCGTTACGAAAAGACCGCACGAAATTACTTCGCCATCGTAACTATCGCCGCAACCCTGCTCTGGTTAAGGTAACTGTCCACACGACCTAGTCGCCTCACCTCAGGCGGACCATGCTTCTCTGGCTCGAGGAAGTGGACACAAACCAGGAATTCTGCGAGGCTTCCAAACAAACGAGTCCGACGGGACCTTGGCCGAATTCATTCATGCGGCCTGTGACTCTCCGTTTGACATGCCGTCATTCCAACCCGCAGAAACCTGAAATTCCTGCGCAGAAGCCACACTCTGTAGCGTGTGAAGTGTCTAACCAGGTCCGGTGTGGCTGCTGCGCGGATCCAGGCTCGCCGGGCTGCGCCTCGCAACCCACCAAATACCGCAAGGTGCTCTCCTTGATAAGCCGGAGATGATGCCGGTCACCCATTCTATCTGTCCTGACCATTCATTTGCGCGGGGAGTCGGGCTGATCCGAGGCGCCAAGGGCACCATGGCCGACGCGTTGGTTTCACGACGCTGTCGCGCTTGCGACGAATTGCATTTACCGAAGATCGCCTGCTTCAGCGATTTTGGCGTGGCATGCGGGTTGCAAAAGCGTGGTCGGAAAGACAAAGAGGGTGCCAGCCATGATTTCCGCCATACCATCTCGTCCGAGTGCGATGCAACATGAGCTAAGCGATCCTGTTGAACCGCATGACGCCCCTGTCGTGGGTAATCAGACGCTTGGCTTGCAATTGCGACCGGAGAATGTGCTTTTTGCACGGCGCGCTAGCTGAAGGAATGAAGCAGGGCCGGCTACGATCGGGATTGACCAACTCGCTGCCACCTGCGCACCAGAGAGGCTCACCTGCCGCTACCACTATGCTTGATACTGGTTGCCACACCCACGATCTACCCTGCGTCAAAGACTGCTCCACCCCAAGCTAGGGAATTCGGTTCTAGTCCGGAATGCTTCGTCAATGGCCCCGCAACTATCACGCTCTCTCGGAGTCCTGCACCTCGAACGTGGGGTGCCGTCCGGCGCCGCGCCGCCGAAGTCCGCGCCCGGATCGATGCTAAATTCGGCCACCTTCGAGTTCCCGACTATCTTCGAAACAGTCGCGGGAGCGTGGGTAGAGAATGTCGTGCGCGGCGATCCAGCTCTTGAGCCATCATTCATCGCTGCCGCCCGGCGGCTCGTCGAGCGAGGTGCCGTCGCGATAAGCTCCACCTGCGGCTTCTCTATCCGGCATCAGCCGGCGGTGGCCAAGTCGACGAATGTACCCGTGGTGATGTCAAGCCTGCTCCTGTTGCCCGCGTTGCTTCGGCAGCTGCCGGGATCAGCCAAGATCGCACTCTTGACCTACGACTCGACACATGTAGCCGAAGACCTGCTCGGGGTTGCTGATCCAGCCGGGCGGGCGAGGATCGTGATTGGCGGCATCGAAGGCGGCAAGTTCTGGCATGACGAGCTGAAGCGTCCGCCACCACCGATCGACGTTGAGGCGATCGAGAAGGATGTCGCTGCCTGCATCGAGCGACTTTGCATCGCGCATCCAGAGATCGCGATCATCCTGTTCGAATGTGCGGCGTTCCCTCTGGTGTCGCCGGCGATCCGTCGTATCACGAAGTTGCCCGTCTACGACATCACAGACCTTTGCAGACTGACGATGGCGTCTATCGTATGATAACGGCGGCAATAGACTTAGGCGGATTCTTCGCAACGAAAGGTCGGCTAGAGCAACTTTTCGTTGCTGTGTCGCTTCCATGCCGAGCATTGCCGTCATGCAATGAGCTCAAGAGAACCCGTGATGCCCGCATTTGATCAACAGGAATATCGCGAACGTACGGCTCGGCTGCGCCAGCGAATGGCGAAGCACGGCGTGGACGCAATGCTCGTCTTTAACGAGTCGAACATGAATTATCTCACTGGCTACGATGGATACTCAGATTATGTCCCGCAAGCCGCGCTTGTGAGACAAGACGAGGAAGATCCGTGGCTGATCTTGCGCGAGATGGACGTTGCATGCGCAACGGTCACATCCTACCTGCCGCGGTCACGCCTACTCAGTTATCCCGAGTGCTACATCGGTTCGAACCAGCGGACACCGTGGCAGCCGATTGGAGATATGATCCGCGAACGCACCAAATCAAGGCACATCGGGGTCGAATTGACGGCAAAAAATTTCGGGGTGAAGGCCCAGGCCGCCCTGGCCACAACACTGGACCTTTCAAAGAGCATCGATGCCGATGGCGTCATTTCGAAGCTGAAGCTGCTGAAATCTTCTGCTGAGATCGCCTACATGAAGCAGGCTGGAAAGATCGTCGATAGGGCCATGAGAGTCGCCCGATTAGCCGTCGCTCCCGGCGCGCGAGAATGCGACGTAGCTGCAGCCATTATGCATGCCTTGTGTACGGGCACACCGGAATTCCCGGGTCATGCTTCTCGCATCTATCCGACCATGCCGACCGGACGCCCGGCGACTGCTCCGCATCTCAAGTGGACCGACGCGAGCTATGCGACGAATTGCCAGACCAATTTTGAACTAGGAGCCTTTCGCCACCGCTATTGCTGCGCATTGTCCCGGACCGTCTTCTTAGGTGAGCCGTCCGCTCGGTCACGGCACCTGCACCAGGCCGCGCTTGACGGCTTTTTGGCTGCCTTCGAAACGATGCGGCCTGGAGTAACATGCGGAGATGTCGACCGAGCGTTCCGGCGCAATTTTAGCTCTCGGGGCGTACGTAAAGACTCTCGAATCGGCTACTCCCTCGGGAATGATTGGCCTGACGGCGGCGCGAGCCTACAGGATGACGATGAGACTTTACTTCAAGCCAATATGACTTTCCACTTGATCATTGGCATCTGGGAGAAGGACGACGGGTATGTCTTTAGCGAGACAGTGCGCGTGGCTGACAACGGCGCGAAATCGCTGAGCAGCATGACGCGCGACCTGCTCGTAAACCGCTGAGATAACCGTCGTGAAAGTCCGCCCAAGTCGGCGCAGTTACCATGAAGAAGCTCCATGGACTCCTTCACTTCTTCAGCGTTGACTGGACTCCGAATGAACGATGCCATTGTCGACGCAGCGAATAAGCACTTCGCATCGAATTACTTCGAAGCACGTCAAAAGTTCCGTGACTACGTTAGGAAGGCCGCAGTCGGTGAAACCGCAATCTATCCGTCGCCAGCCCGTGGGCCTCGTCGAAGAGAACTCTCAACGGATGTTGCGTGGTTTGGCGATCGACGCGCCCCAAAGGTCGGAATTTTGGTATCGGCTACACATGGCGTCGAAGGATATTGCGGGTCCGCGGCGCAGCTCGACTGGCTGGCTGAACGTGGTTACGACAGGCTCAAATCTGATGAAGCGATGTTGCTGATCCATGCTCTCAATCCTTATGGGTTTGCTTGGGACCGGCGCGTCACGCAAGAAGGCTGTGACCTCAATCGCAATTTCGTCGATTTCACGGGCCCGCTACCTCATAATGCCGCTTACGACCTGCTTGCTGATTGTCTTGTGCCATGTGAGCTCGACGGTTCAGTTCTTGCAACTGCCGAGGCAACAATAGAGGACTTCCGCAGAACACACGGCGAGATTGCTTTGCGAAAGGCTCGGACCAGCGGGCAATACCGACATCCCACCGGCATTTGTTTTGGCGGTTTTGCCCCTACCGTAGCACGGCAAACGCTCGAACGGATCGTATCGGATTACTTTTTGAAGTCTCGTCTGCGTATCTTGATCATCGACTATCACACGGGCCTCGGGCCTTACGGTTATGGTGAGCTGCAATGCGAGCACGCATCAGGTATCTCAGGGTGTCAGCATGCACGTGATATCTTCGGACCTTCAGTCACATCGCCGGATCTTGGCACCTCGTCGGCTGTTGCGCTCAAAGGCACGCAGGATGACTACTGGCAGCGCCTCCTCGGTGATCGGCACGTCTACGTTTGCCTCGAGTTCGGAACCTACCCCACGGAGGCAGTCAGATCTGCACTACGCGCCGACCATTGGCTCTACAAATATCGTCAAGCCGATATCGAAACGTATCTTGGGTATAAAATACGCCAACGCGTGCGACAGTGCTTCTATCCGGAGAGAGCCGATTGGAAGGAAATGGTGCTATATCGCAGTCGTCAGGTTCAGCGACAGATGCTCGAAGGTTTGCGAGTATGAGAGCTCCATTTCTCAAACCAATGGCGCTCAGCGCGCCTCAGCAAAGGGAGAGCTAAGCACTGCAGGCAATGAGTTGGTACAGAGTGCGAGGTAAGGCTGGTGATCCAAGGTTAGCCAGGGTCGATGATGGACTGGCAAGATTCTGCCCCAGCTGCATTCCCATAATCGTTTGAGACTCCAACCTCTTCGTCGCCAAGCCCGGTATTTGCCGATCTCGCTGTTTCAGGATCGAGGAAGTGACCTGATGGAAGCCCCGAGCGGCGGACTCTCGGATACGCCCTTCACGGCGAGCTGTTGTCCGCTGCCGCATTGGACCCGTCGGCCGCCCGCACATCAGATCATGAGCTAGCGTCTATTGCCTTCGGCCCCCGCCCTGCTACTACAACCGGGCACTCCTTGTCACTAATCTGGGCCCTAGCGCCGCGGCACCATGCCGTTAAGGAAGCCGGGGAACGACGGGATCACTTGCGTGAGTGTCTCAGTCGTGACCTAGATGCGCGGTTCTATGCCGGCCGCACCTTCTGACAGCACGATGCCACTGACTCGCGAATCGGCTGATCGCGCCAAAAGCGAGCTGGAACAGGTTACTCGTGCACGCGGCGGAGGTCGAGGGCAAGATCGCCATGCTTGATGCAGCGGACGTCCGCGCCTATTGCCGATCCAGCTTCGCTCGGCGTTCTCGGCTCCCTCACCATTCTGGGATCCGTTGACGACAGATGTGCGCCCACGAACCGCATTGTGCGCACCCTGATCCACGAGGTCGTGGCAGAAATCTACAGTGCCGTCTCTGAGATCGTCCTCCGTGGGTCACTGGCATTCCCGGCGAGAGACCCGGCCCGCGCGCCGCTCGGTGGTGCGGCAGTCGAGCCCCTTCAGGCAACCGCTACGTTCGTCGATCAACGCCGCTCCGCGGTACCAAATGCGGAAGAGTCCGTAGCCGGGGCTGACCACCGGAAGATCGGCGGCGGACACTGATCTCAGCGTACTCCGGATTGCTAATATTGCGTCGTTTGATGCCGCGGAACTCATTGTGAGCTTGCGTCGCTTCAACACCGAACCGGTAACAACGAACGTGCGAGAACCCGGATTGAAAGCCCCTTCAGCGCCAACGTTTCTCTTTAGTGTCGTAGGTGCCAGCAAGCGGATCGCTGACGGCCATTAGCTCACGCTTGAGCACTTTATTGCTAGATGTGGCTCTTGGAAGGACAGGAGTAAAGGCGATGTACCGCGGCAGTTTGAAAGCGGCGAGACTGGTACGGGCATGCTCGAGAATGCGCTCGACGGGCAGATCGCTTCGCGTCAGACCCTTTTTCAGCTCCACGCAGATCTTGACCTCTTCGCCGCGCTTAACGTCGCGAACGGGCACAGCGGCCACATCCGCAATCTCAGGAATCTCACGAAGAACGGCCTCCACCTCGCGTGCAGCAATGTTCTCACCTGAGCGTCGGATCATATCTTTCGTACGTCCTACCAGCCAATGAAAGCCTAGCTCGTCGCGCCGCAGCAGATCTCCCGTCTTGAACCATTCGCCTTCGAACAAGGCGGCATTCGCTTCTGGCCTATTCCAATAACCCTTGAGGATCCCACGACCACTGACCCAAAGCTCGCCGATTTCGCCGACCGGGGTGGGTGTACCATCATCGTTTATCAGTAGCAGGTTCCGAAAAGGGGCCTTAATCCCGACGGACCCCGAGTCGGCCATCTCGTCAAGGTAGTTCGGCATTTGTGCGCCGAACCCGATTTCCGTCATCCCATAAGCATCCTGGGTGCGAATTCGAAAGCGCCTCCGAAGCCTGCGTACTGTATCGGGACTGCAGCCCCAAGTCAGGCAATGCTTCAGGCTTGTCGTCCCGTCTTCATCCACGGCCTCGGCGTGGCGCGCTATCAGCTCGGGCATCGAGCACCATTCGATGTGATGCTGCTTAACCCAACCGATAAAGCGCGTAGAGCTCATTGAGGGAGCCATGAACAGCGTGCCGCCCTGGCGATATGACTTCAGAAGATAGTCTTGCGAATCCGCATAGAAGAAAGGTTGCGCTGCCAGATACGTTCGGTATGGCTGACCATCCCCATACGCCCCCTGGTATGATCGCACGCTCCAGTATTCGTGCGTCAACATGCAGCCCTTCGGAAAGCCCGTGGTCCCCGAGGTGAATTGAATGTTCAGCAAGTCTTCGGATCGGATATTTTCCTCCATTGGGTGCTCTGCCGTGTTCTTGAGCAATTCATCGAGCGTAGTGGCTACGCCATCCAAAGGCTGTCCAACCACAATCATTCGCTCACCAGCGAAGTCTTCCGGCCACGGCTCCATCGCCGAGAACCTTGACATTGCAGACTCGTCGACGATGGCGAATCTGGCTTGTGTATCGCTGAGAACGTATTCGATTTCTCTCGGCGTATAGTGCATGTTGATCGGAACCATCACCGCACCGAGTTTGGCTATCGCGAACCACAATATCGGGAACGCAATACGATTGGGCAGCATCACCCCAACGTGATCGCGTTTGCGTACACCGAATGAATGTAGCGCATGCGCATATCTGTTGGACAATCCATCCATCTCAGAGTAGGTCGCGCGCTCGCCCCGCTCGAAGACGTCAATGGCGGTCGTTGAACCATGAGTTTTCGCGCGCATGGAAACCAACTGTCCGACCGGAATCGTCTCATATGCGGCCTCTAGCGCGTCGACTTTGCGCAACGCTTTTGCGACGCGGTATTTAAGCTGAGCTTGAGCGAGTTTTGCCTGGGTAGTCATGGGAAACGATGGGACTCAGGTAACGAAATACAGACTGGCCAGCGCTCGCAACCCGCCTGCTGACAGCTCACTGACGGCGCACAGCGACCGCCAAGGATCGCGGACTTCCCTTGGCCTGCCAGTCCCGCATGCATGTGATAGCCTTAGAACAGGCCTCCCGCCATCGCGGGGCTTCGAACGGGGCAACGCGCAGCGACCTCTCGCATCGTGTTCGAACTTGGAGAGCGTCGAACAATGCGGCGCAGGCGAAATCCTGGCAAAAGGCCAGTCAGTTATTTTTTGGTAAAGGCGCTTGTGATGCACTTGAAGGAAGCGTGCGACGCAGAACGGGTACACTGCGTTTACCATGGTTACAGTCTATCCTATGCTGATGAGCCGCATCATACGCTACATGAGGAGTTGTACATCCCTAACAAGGGTCGAGGCACTACCTACTCTAGTGAGCCGCCACCTACGTCTCATCAAGGACGGCAGCGGCCGGGTTTGCCGATCCCGAAGTTCCTCATAAATTTCAGATAAAGCCCCGAATCTGGCGCACCGTCATGCCGCGCGCAAAGACTCAGAACTTTGTCGTCGAAGCCGTCGAAACGGGTCTGGCCCTTGGCGATTAGTAGGGTTCGTGGCCGCCGCCCCGGTCGCGCGGACGATGGCTGGAAAAACTTCACGAACAACAGGCCGAAACGGTAAAGCTAAGCCAGCAGCCGGCCGCTAAGAGCCCTTGAATCGACGGTAGCCGACCATTCGGCGGACTACAGCGCCGTTCTTCTGCCCGAAAGACCTTAATCGTTCTTCCGATAGGCTCGACAGCGCGAAGACGATGTCAGCTTGTTCACGATCCTTTCAGTTATCATTCAAGAACACAGAGTCGTTGTCGGTGTCTAGCCCCAGGGGCGCAAACGGTAGCTAAAGTTCGGTCAGAGCCGTGCTCTGCTCAACAACCTCTGTTCGCCCACCAGTCGCGTGCATTCAGTTCACCGGAAGCGAGTCGTCCGTGAAGAAATCCCAAGCTGTTGATTTGGAATCCAGAAACCGCATTTTGCCGTAACTGGTTTTGCTGGAAACCGGGCTTTTGGATCGGGATTGAACGAAGCCGCTGCCGCGGCGTAAGGGGCAAGGTGGCGTAGATCGCCTTCTGGCTGAGAGGATGTGGGTGTTGGAGCCCACCCCCTCAGACAGGAGTATCGAGATGGCCCATTTGAGCCCTGTTCGCCGCTGCATGATCGAAGACATGACCGTCCGCAATCTATCGCCGGCGACGCAACGATCCTACATCAGCGCGGTTTCGAAGTTCAGCCGCTATTTTGGCCGATCGCCTGAACGTTTGGAACTGGAAGACGTCCGCGCCTTCCAGGTGCATCTGGTCTCGACCGGCATCTCATGGCCGGCGCTGAACCAGATCGTCTGTGCGCTACGGTTTTTCTACGGCGTCACGCTCGGCGAGGCGCTCATCCCGGAGCGCATTCCCTATGCGCGAGAACCGCGCAAGCTGCCAGTCGTGCTCAGCGCCGACGAAGTGGTTCAGTTTCTTGAGGCCGTGTCCAGCCTGAAGAGCCGCGCCGCGCTCACCACGGCCTATGCGGCCGCACTCAGGGCCTCCGAAGTCGCGGGACTGCGGATCGAAGACATCGACAGCGCCCGCGGCGTCATCCAGGTGCGCCACGGCAAGGGCGAAGGATCGCAATGTGATGCTGTCGCCCCAGCTGCTGGGCATCCTGCGCACCTACTGGCGGCTCGCCCGGCCGCGGCTTTATCTGTTCCCTGGTCGTGACGAAGATCATCCGATCGATCAGACCGTGTTGCACGCCGCCTGTTGGTCGGCGGTGAAGGCTGCGGGCCTGACCAAGCGCGTCACGCTCCACACGCTGCGCCACAGCTTCGCGACGCATCTTCTCGAGAACGGAACCGATATCCGGATCATCCAGGTCTTGCCCGGGCACAACAATTTGTCGTCGACAGCGCGCTACACGCAGGTCGCCACCGATACGATCCGGGCGACGCAGAGCCCGCTCGATCGCCTGTCGCTGGAGGTGACGCCACCTCGATGATCCGCGGCGGGATGCGGGTGATGATCCGCCCCGACAGCCGCTCCATCAGGCCCGCCATCGAGATTGCCGATATTCTGCGCCGGCATGGCGACACCTATCGTCGGGTACATGCCGGTCATCTGGGGCGGGTCGAGCGGCGCGCGATGAGCGGGATCGTTGCGTGCCGGACCGAGGCGCTCGGCGGCCACATGGAGGCTTGCGACGACTGCGGCACGACACGCGCCGCCTATAATTCTGCCTTATGGGCAAAGCCGGTAATGGGGAGCTGGCAATCGCGATCACCGTATTTTCCTGTGTATTGCCGCGCTCGAGCTCTCCAACACTGATGGCCGGTCACATACGGGGACGAACATGTGGGAGACGTACTTTTCGGCGGCGAAGATGCTGGGGCATTTGCGCAGCGGGTCGAGCGGGCCTTACCTTGACGGGTTTGCAGCGGCACTGGAGCAGCAAGGCTATGGCCCGAGACAGCGGTACGCTATTTGCGAGCGGCGGCACGCGCGGCGATCCGACCGAGAAGCTCGATGCGATGGAGGCGATCGTGCCGCCCCACCTGCGGCGCGGCGTCTTCCGGCCCACCGACCAGCTGATCGAACTCCTCAGGCGTACCTCGTAATGGAGAGTGGGGTTTGGCGGTGATTGGTGCAGGAGCGCGATCAAATGCCGCCAGCTCCCCATTACCGGCTTTGCCCATAAGGCAGGTAATGGGTGACGCCCATTACCTGCCGTAATCGGCACTGTCCGAAGTGTCAGGGGACAGCCCGAGCCGCGTGGCTCGCCGCGCGTCAAGCCGACCTGCTTCCGGTTCCCTATTTCCACGTTGTCTTTACACTTCCCGCACCGATCTCCGCGATCGCTTTCCAGAACAAGGCCGTCGTCTATGCCATCCTGTTCAAGGCTGCCGCCGAGGCGATGACGACGCTCGCCGCCAATCCACGCCGGCTCGGCGGTGCGATCGGCGGCGTCGCCGTCCTCCACACCTGGGGACAGGCGCTGATGCATCATCCCCACGTCCATTGCGTCGTTCCGGGTGGCGGCCTCTCGCCCGATGGCGCGCGCTGGATCGCTTGCCGACCGAACTTCTTCCTGGCCGTCAAACCGTTGTCCAGACTATTTCGCACAGTTTTTCTCAAACGTCTGTCGGCAGCCTTCAACTCCGGTGCCTTGCGTTTCTTCGGCGATCTCGGAGCTCTGGCCGAGCCGGCTGCCTTTGCGGCCCACCTCGACGCCATGCGACGCATCAACTGGGTTGTTTACGCCAAGCGGCCCTTCGGCGGGCCCGCACAGGTGTTGGCCTATCTCGGCCGCTACACCCATCGCGTCGCCATCGCCAACAGCCGGCTCGTCGCCCTGGACGAAGATCAAGTCGCCTTCTCATGGAAGGACTACCGCCAGAACAGCGCGACAAAGATCATGAAGCTCAAGCCCGACGAGTTCATCCGCCTGCTTCCTTCTTCACACGCTGCCCGATGGCTTCCATCGCATCCGCCACTTCGGCTTCATGGCCAACGGCCATCGCGCTGCCAAACTCGCCCTTTGTCGCAAAACTTCTCGATCATGAGCGGACAGCGCCAAACGATGGCGAGCCGTCGCCTGTGGATTCGGACGCTCTGACGTCGGCCAAGGTTCCCGCCTGTCCTGATTGTGGTGGCGTCATGCGCATCATCGCGCGCTTTCGACACAGCTTCAGTCGTTCCAACCCTCGAACCCCACCGTTCCGATGCGACACATCGTGAGCCAGTTCGTGCCCTGCACGACGATCATCATTCCCAGCGTCTCGATCATCGCCGACGCTGTCGAAGTCGTGCGGCCACACCGCGCGACAACAACCATTCAATGCAGCGGCCCCTCGATCGCGACCGCTTGCAAAACGCTCCCGGTCTCAAATTGCCGCCGATGCGCAACCAGCACGTCTCCGCTTTAGATACACAGTCTGCCGATAGCTACTTGCGATCGGGAACAATCCCCATAGCCTCACCACCGTGCCCACCCTTCCGCGCCTTCGTTCAATCCGGCTTCAATGAGGTCGCGTCACAGCGTCTGCCGTACGTTCGCGTCTGCGCGACCTCACAGAACCCTCCAGATTCCTTGCAAACTTGATTTGTGATTCACTCGCCTTTGACTGCTTTGGCGAGGGGACGTGATGCGACCACGGGAGCGGAACGAGACGGGGGAGCAGGATCTTTTCCAGTCCCGGCTCGATCAGATCATCGACATGAAGCATCCGCTGGTGGCGCTGGGGCGGACGGTGGATTGGAGCTTCCTGGAGGAGCGGTTCGGCGAGGTCTACACCGATGATCCCGGGCGGCCGCCGCTGCCGACGCGCTTGATGGCGGGGCTGGCGATCCTCAAGCACACCTACGACCTATCCAACGAGGTGCTGTGCGAGCGTTGGGTCGAGAACCCCTATTACCAACACTTCTGCGGCGAGGAGTTCTTCCAGCACCGGCTGGTGTTCGATCGCTCGTCGCTGACGCGCTGGCGCCACCGCATGGGCGGATGCGAAGCTTTTGAACCGGGCGCGCGAGAAGCTGGTAGGGTTGGCGCAGCGCCAGGCGGTGGATTTGCGCCAGTCCTATGCGCGCGTGGGCAAGCTCGCCCTGGTCCAGCATCAGCGCTATGCCCACGCCAAGCAGTTCAAGCGCGCCAATCGGTTACTGAGGAAGTTGCGCACCTATCTCGGCCGCGTGATCCGTGACATCGGCCGCAAGATCGACGGTGACAGCGGGCTCGAAGCCGCGTTCGCAAAGCTGCTGCCGCTGGCACGGCGCGTCCGCGAGCAGCAACAGCGTCAACGCGGGCCGAAGGTCTATTCCCTGCACGCGCCGGAGGTCGAATGCATCGGCAACGGCAAGGCCCATCGGCCTTACGAATTCGGCGTCAAAGTCTCCGTTGCAACCACGATCAGCCGCGCCAAGGGCGGCCAGTTCGTCACCCATGTGAAGGCGCTGCCCGGCAACCCCTATGACGGTCACACCCTGGCCACCGTGATCCCCGGACATGGAGGCGCTGGTCGGCAGCACCATCGAACGCATCCTGGCCGACAAGGGATACCGCGGCCACAATGCGCCGCCCGATCACAAGTTCAGGGTCTTCATCTCCGGCCAGAAGCGAGGGGGTGACGCCCAACATCAGCGCGAACTGCGCCGCAGGGCCGCCGTCGAACCCGTCATCGGCCATCTCAAGGCCGAGCACCGCATGGGCCGCAACTATCTCGGGTTCCGGCAGGGAGACGCCACCAACGCCGTCCTCGACGCCGCCGGCTACAACTTCCGCCGCCTCATCCGTTGGCTCAGCCTTCTGCTGCGCCAAATCCTCTCCGCTCTCAATGCCGCGGTTCAGGCTGTTCCAGCCTGAAACCAGAGTTCTTCACGGACGACTAGCGATCTCCTTGAGAACGAGCGCCTGGACGAAGCTACCCCGCGTCGAAGGACCGCTGTGAGCAACAAGATCGGCCTCGACGAAGCTGGGCGTAGAATTTCCTCAATCCGGTACGAACAGGGATGCTGCGTCGCAGAGCACTTGCTAACCCGCCGCTTTGTTCACGAAGGCTTCGAAGCCCGCGGTCGATCGTCGCTGCACTCATAAAGAACAATGCGCCCCAAGCCTCGCGCGTCAGGTCGATAGGGTCGCGGCGCTCCACCAGTTCAATCAAGCTCGGCAGCAGGGGCTTCAGACGCTTGCCGCACGCCCGGTCTGCGGCGTCCCAAAGCAGTATCAGAACATTTCTCTCGGGTCTTGGTCGATCCGCGCACGATTGCCACGCACCGCCGTCTGACGGTCGGAGTCGCAGCGCAGCAGCCGTGTCGCATGCATCCGATGCAGAGGCCAGTAATCGCGACGAACTCATCGAGAATACGGCCTTTTTCGACGCGGCTCGATATCCTATGGCGCCTCGCCAAAGCAGACGTCAATTCGTTGCGCCGCCATAATCAATCGCTTCATCGTTGCCCCCGCGCTCCCTTGCCATCAAGGAGCACTTTATGCGAGGCAACAACTCAACATTCAGAACTGTTTCTGGTGACGCAATGCGGCTACTTACACATTCTTTCTGCCACCCTCGGCAGATGAGCGGGCGCGGAGCCCCTCCTCCCAGCGCGCGAGCGTCTCGCCCGGTCCGTAGCTTTGTGAGCGTAGCCCTTGCAGCAAGGCCACAAGCAAGTCGTCTCGCTTGTGTCCGACGGACACCGGCAGCGGGTCGGCCTTAGCGAGAGCGTCTGCCTGCGCGGCCACTTTGTCCAGGAAAACTGCGTCCAATTCGGGCTTCTCGATAAGCCTCGACCAAGGCCACTTGAATGCCCATTGCTCGACGCTCTGGCGCATGCCAGCTCCGCCATCGGTCGTACGATAGGAGCCAATGGCCGCTCGGCGGAGCCCCCAGGAGTACCGCACCGCATCATCGATCTCCTCCAACGTCGCCACATCCTCGTGGGCCAACCAAAGCGCCTCGCGCGAGATCGCCTCTTGCAGCCGGTTCGCGATAAACCCATCCACTTCTTTGCGCACAACGAGCGGGTGCATCCCGATCGCCCGGTAGATCACCGCTGCCCGCTCCAATGCTTCGGGTGCGGTGCGCTCACCGGCGCACAGTTCCACCAGCGGCAACAGGTAAACAGGCTGGAGCGGGTGCGCGACCAGGACGCACTCGGGATTGTCCATCTCCGCCTGCAGCAACGACGGCCGAAACCCCGACGTCGAGGAACAGATCAGGGTTCCAGGCGCTGCCGCGCTGCTGGCGGACGCCAACAGCTGCTGCTTGAGCTCCAGGCATTCCGGCACAGACTCCTGCACCAGGTCCACACCACGCACCGCGTCCGCCACCGATTCGACGACCGTCAGCGCCCCTTCTGGGGGCAGCGGGACCATCGTAAGCTGCCGAAACGCCCGCCGCGCGTCCTCCAGCATCCCCTTAACTCGCTCGACCGCACGCGACGACGGGCCATAAAGCTGCACGTCGACGCCGTTGAGAATGAAGCGAGCTGCCCAACCGCCGCCTATAACACCGCCTCCGATCACCCCCACCGCGCGCGGCCACTTACCCGTGAGCTTCGATTTCTCGACCATAACCTTTGACCTCTCAGGCATGAACTTTCAGTTTGAGCTTTTCGCGCATCTCGTTCGAGCTCAGCACGCGCACTCCCATCCGATCGAGGATTTCAGTTGCCCGCTGCACCAGCTCTGCGTTCGTCGCCAAGCGCCCGCGGGAGAGATACAGGTTGTCCTCCAGCCCCACTCGCACGTTCGCCCCGATCAGCGGCGCCAAGGCCGCAAACGGAAGCTGCATCGCCCCGACCGCAATGGCCGAATACACGGCGCCTGGGGGCAGCTGGTGTGCCATTGCCAGCAATGTCATCAAGTCCGGCGGTACACCATAGCCTACACCCATGCACAACTGGATGAGAGGCGGACGGTCAATCAAACCCTCCTGGAACAGGTCTCTCACCATCATCAGGTGGCCAATATCAAACGCCTCGAGCTCTGGTTTCACGCCAAGCTCCTGGAGTCGCGCGGCCATCATCCTCAACGTTCCGATGGTATTGACCATGACGAGCTCGCCCGCCTTGCTAATTAAGGATCCGCAATCCAACGTACAGATCTCAGGGCGCAGATCTTCGACGTGGACGAGCCGCTCGAGCGCGCCCAGCATGTCCGTCTCCGGCGTAAGGGGGAGAGGAGCGTTGGGGCTGCCGAGCACAAGATAGCAACCCTCACCCGTGGTGAGGTTTATCACCGGTTTCACATCGGAGTTGCGAATGCGTTTCACCAGTTCCTGATAAAGACCAAGGTCCAGCACGCCCTGCCGGTTCTTGAGATCACGCACGTGCAGATGAACTGCCGCCGCGCCGGCCCGTGCTGCCTCAATTGCGGAATCGGCGATTTCCTGCGGGGTGACTGGAACGTTCTTTTGCTTAGGCGCAAGGCCTCCGCCAGTCACCGCACAGGTGATGAACACCTCTGAGATCATAATAACCTTCTCCTTTCACCTAAACTTTATCCATGCCTGCCGCATCTGCGATAAATTTCATCTCATGATCTTAAATCGGCGTGAACGATGGCACTGCGTGACCAGAACAACGAGCGGATCTCATCGGAAACTCCCAGCAGCAGTGCCGCTGCCCGTCTTTGGCTGCAACAGTCCTTCGTCATCAGCAACCGACGTGCCACTCACGGACTCTCGTTCGCACACTTCAATTTGATAGAAGAAACAACGCGTAACAAGCTCCTTACGCCGGAACGTGCGTTGCCGCTTGTCGCGTTTCAATCATCCCGTAGTGAATTGGACGCGGCCTACACGACGAAACCGTTGATGCGGGCTGCCTATCATGCCGAGCTTGAACGGCCTTGATAGTGGTATGTACGCGAGACGGCCCACGCGCTCAGCATCTGGACATCGTTCCATTTCAGCGCCGGACGGTCGTGCGACAGGGGCATCGCGCCGCAGCAACGGCGATCGAATGCTGCCGAGATCTTTAAGCGCAGGTACTCACGAGCTCGCTACGGATATCTCTAACAGTCTGCTGAAAAACTATGAAGTTGAGAGTTTTCTTGTTCAGTCGCTGACGGGGCGGAGCGCTGGAGGTTGGATGCCGTGTCCGGCCGGGCGCCGGGTTACCCCCGGCGCGGGGTGACTAAGCGGCAAGCAGTTTGGGAATGCGGATCAGGTTATAGGCGATCAGATTGAGCAGGAAGTCGGCGGCGACCCGGGCGACGCCACGATGTTTGGTCTTGCGCATGGTGCCATGCTGCTTGCTCCACCCGAAGATGCATTCGACCATCGCCTGGCGCGATTGCGACATGCCATATCCCCGATGCCGCGTGGTTCGTTTGAAGTGGACCCCGGAGCGGGGACCATGGATCGCCAAAGTTAAGGTGTGATCCGGCCTGCCTTGTCGTTCAAATCAAGGAGCTTTCTTCTGCTGCTGTTGCGTCTGCTGTGGGTATGTGGGCAACGCGTTTGCGTTGTCCAAGCGAAGCGGCATATCCACAGTCCTCGCGGTCTCGATCCTGTCGATGCCGGCACGCCATGCCGCCATCGGAAACTGGTTATTCATTGCCTGGTGCGGGCGGCGATGATTGTAAAGGCTCATCCATGATCCGATGCCATCTCGCGCTTCGCGTCCGTCGGAATAGGCTTTCAGATGCGCTTCCTCGTACTTGATCGAGCGCCACAGCCGTTCGATGAAAATATTGTCCATGAAACGACCGCGTCCGTCCATCGAAATCGCAACGCCTACAGCCTCAAGCCTGCCGGTGAAGGCTGAGCTGGTGAACTGCGCGCCCTGATCCGTGTTGAATATTTTAGGCCGGCCGTGCCGCGCCAGCGCTTCGTCGAGCGCGGCGATGCAAAAGCCCGTATCCATCGTGTTCGACAGACGCCACGCCAATACCGCCCGGGTAGCCCAGTCGATGATCGCCACCAGATACAGGAATCCCTGCGCCATCGGAATGTAGGTGATGTCGCTGGCCCAGACGTGATTGGGCTCGGTGATGCTGACGCCGCGCAAAAGATATGGATAGATCTTGTGGCCGGGCGCTGCCTTGCTGGTGCCGGGACGCGGGACCAGCGCCTCGATTCCCATCACGCGCATCAGCCTTTGCATGCGCTTGCGGTTGATGCCGTAGCCTGCCTGGTTGAGTTCGAACACCATTCGTCGCGAGCCCTAGAACGGCCACTTCAGATGCAATTCGTCGATCCGTCGCATCATGGCCAGATCGTCGGAGCTGGTCACCGGCTCGGAGCGATAGACGCCCGAACGCGCCAGATTCAGCAGCTCACATTGCCGCCGAACCGACAAATTCTCGCCAGGGCGCTCGACCATCGCCCTGCGCTCGGGGACGGTCATCGCCCGGGCCTCTTGGCCAAGAAATCCCTTTCAACCGTCAACTGGCCAATCTTGGTATATAGCTTCGCCGTCTCACGCTCATGCTCCTCCTCGCCATCTCCCAAAGCCGTCGCGCCACGCACGAACAGGCTCGCCAAATTGTCGAGGACTTGCTTCTTCCAGCCGTAGATCTGGTTCGGGTGAACGCCGTGCCGCTTCGCCAGTTCAGGCACCGTCGCGACCTCGCGCAGGGCCTCCAGGGCAATCTTGGCCTTGAATGCGGCATCGAACTTCTTGCGTGATTTCGTCATATCCGTGCTCCGTCGGTTCAAACAGAGCAGGACGCTTCACACCTTAACGTTTGGTCCTATTTCCGGGGTCCACTTCAGTTCGTCGATGGCGCTGTTGCGGTTCTTGCCGGTTTAGTGACGGCTTGGTTCTGTGTCACATGCGGCGTCACGCCGATGGCGCGAAGATTGGCGACATGGTCGGCGGTATCGTACGCCTTGTCCTCACCGGCCGTGATGCGGCGGGCTGCGGCTTTGCGTCTCGCCTTCAGCATGACCTCCGAAGCCCGGCGTTCGGCGGTGCCATTGGCATGCGTGACCCTGCCAGCCACCGCCAGCCCATGCCGGTTCTCCATGGTGGCGTGACCCATGTAGCAAAGCTTGGCCTCACGTCTGGCCGCCTTGCGATAAAGCCTGCTGTCCGGATCGCTGGTACTCGCATGGGTGTCGTTCTTGCGCTTCCGGCCGTGGAAGTTGGCGCCGTCATCATCGTCGCCGCGGCCCGTCCTTGGAGCGAAACCTCTTCTGCGAAGCCCAGGCTTCGATCAGCGTTCCGTCCGCCGAAAAATGCTCGTCCGACAATAGCGATTGACCTGAGAATGGTTCAGAAGCCTGGTCATGAACTTCGTGAACACATCGCTGTTCTGCAGCCGCTCCCGGTTCTTGGTGAAGGTGGTCGGGTCCCAGACCTGATCGTCCGGCGACAGTCCCACGAACCAGCGATACAAACGATTGTAGTCCAGCTGCTCCATCAACTGGCGTTCCGAACGGATGCCGTAGAACACCTGCAGCAGCAAGGCGCTCAGCAATTGCTCTGGAGGGATCGACGGACGTCCCTCGCTGGCGTAGAGCCTCCCAAGGCTGCGGTTCAAATCACTCAAAACATCCCGGACAAGTTCCCGAACCTTCCGCAGCGGATGGTTCGCTGGCACGCGCTTATCCGGCGCGATGTACGAAAACAGGCCGCCCTGATCCGTAAACCTGCCGCGCATGACCGCCTCCGCCGATTCGAGATGATAAAGTGAATCATCAAGCCCGCTCCGTGGCGAGGGGGTTCTTCAGCAGACTGCCAACCTATCCTGACGAGCTAGTTCAGTCATTCAGAAAAGAATAAAAAAGCCGTCTTGCAAGCCCGTGGGGATCGTGGTCGAGTAGCTCAGCCATTTGGCTTTCGCCCTCACAGATCCGGGCAGGCGGCTTTCCCGCACCCGGCTCTTCCCGAGGGTAACCCGCGTCATATCCGCGCCTGCGCCCAAGTGCGAGTGATGCGTGGAACGGGCAGACGGAAGCGTGCCGTCAGGGCCTCGAACTCCGACCAGCCCATGCGGCGACTTTTCTGACTGCGCCGTCTCAGACAGTACAGCCAGATCCGACGCACTTCGCGGTAGAAGCCGTTAAGCGCTGGATAATTGTGCGGCCTGCCGTAGTAGCCGTAGTGTCCACGCAGCACTGCGGCGAACCACTCGTGCTGGGTGGCCAGTGACTCGTGCATGAGCCGCCAGGCCTCCTGGCGCAACGCCGTCAGCTTGCGCGTCAGGCGCTTCCCTTCCGTCTTGTGCTTCACGATAAACCGGCCGTCCCGGGTCCGCCCGCAGTAGTGGGTGAAGCCGAGGAAGGCGAAGGTCTCGGGTCGCCGCTCGCCGCGCCGCTGACGCGAGAGGGCCGCAAATCGACCGAACTCGATCAGCCGCGTCTTGCCCTCATGGAGCATCAGGCCAAAGCTGGCCAGCCGCGCCTTGAGGGCCAAGAGCATCTCCTGCGCCTCCGCCTTGTTCTCGAAGCCCATGACGAAGTCGTCCGCATAGCGCACGGCCACAACGCGACCGCGTGCGCGGCGACGGCGCCATTGATGGATCCAGAGGTCGAGGATGTAGTGCAGAAAGATGTTGGCGAGGAGCGGGCTGATGCCCGCCCCCTGCGGGGTACCCCTGTCCGTTTCTTGCTTCTCGCCGCTCTCAAGAACGCCGGCCCGCAGCCACAGCTCTATGAGCCGCAAGATGCGAGGATCGGCGATCCTGTGCGCCACCATCCGCAGCAGCCACTCGTGGTCGACCGAGTCGAAGAAGTTGCGTATGTCGGCATCGAGCACCCAGTTGACGCGCTGGCTCATGATCGCCGTGTGCAAGGCGTCAAGCGCCATATGAGGATTCCGCCCCGGCCGAAAGCCGTAGGAGAACCCGAGGAAGTCGACCTCGTAGACGGAGCTCAGCACCTCGGCTACCGCGCTTTGGACAATCTTGTCCTCTAGCGCCGGCACACCGAGAGGCCGCTTACCGCCATCGGCTTTGGGGATGTAGACTCGTCGCACCGGCTGTGGCCGGTAGCGACCCGTGTGGACGCGTCCGCAGAGCTCGCGGAGGTTATCCGTGAGCCTCTGTTCGTACTTCGTCACCGTTACCCCATCGACCCCCGCGCTGGCCTGCCGCTTCTGTCGTCGAAACGCCCGAAGAAGAGCGTCCTCGTCGATGTGGTGCAGCAAGGCTGTGAACCGGGTTTGGGCAGCCTGCTTGGCTGCCGCGTTCATCCGTTCGAGGTTCGGCGGCAAGGCAACCCGGCTCTGTGTCCGGACCCTGGCCTTCTCGCGCGGGCTCCCCTCGGGCTGGCCCCTTCCCTCCATGCGTCTCGTTTCCTTCGACGACTTCACAGGTACTATGGACCAGTCCGACTCCCGACCTCAGCTCGGACCGCGGCTCTGGCAGTGCCTTGCCGCTGCCCCCCATTGGAGACCAATCCAACGGACCCGGTCGGGCCTCTCATGTTCCGATGATTACCTTCCATGCGTGATCCGGCCATCGACCCCGACGGAGCGGCATCGTCTCGCATAACGACGATGCTCATGCTGCCTTCGTGTTTAGGGAACACACTCGGCCTCCGCGAACATCCACCTTTCGAGGCTCATTCCCGCACCCCGCATGGCTCCTGTCTACACTTCGATATAGCGCGACAATCTGGATGGGAAGCGCGCGACAATCAGGATGGCGAGTCGGTGTCGCGGCGAGGTGATGATTGCCGCGATGATTGTCGCGCGCAAGAGTTTTGTTCGCTCTGATTGTCGCGGAGCGTCAATCAGCGAGTGTTTTTGGTGTCGCGTGCGAGGATGGTCGCCCTGGACCACGCTTCCGCTCGAGCGCGGTGCGCCTGCGATAGCTTTCGACGTTCATCTCGACGATGGTGGCGTGGTGAACGAGGCGATCGATGGCGGCGAGCGTCATAGCAGGATCCGGGAAGACCCTGTTCCACTCTCCAAAGGGCTGATTGGCGGTGATCAGCATGGAACGCCGCTCGTAGCGAGCGCTGATGAGCTCGAACAGCACGCTGGTCTCGGCCTGGTCCTTGGTGACGTAGGCAAGATCATCGCAGATCAGGAGGTCGAAGCGGTCGAGGCGGTTAATGGCGGCCTCGAGATTGAGCTCGCGCCGCGCCACCTGGAGCTTCTGGACGAGATCGGTGGTGCGGGTGAAGAGGACGCGCCATCCGTTCTCGATAAGGGCCAGGCCGATGGCTGCCGCCAAGTGACTCTTGCCGCCGCCGGGCGGGCCGAACAGCAGCAGATTGGCGCCCTTGCCGAGCCAACCATCGCCGGCGGCGAGCGCGGTCACCTGTGCCTTGGAGATCATCGGCACAGCCTCGAAGTCGAAGTTGTCGAAGGTCTTTCCAGCGGGCAGCCGCGCCTCGACGAGATGGCGCTCGACGCGGCGGCGGCCGCGTTCGGCGATCTCGTGCTCGGCAATGGTGGCGAGGAAGCGGGCCGCCGGCCAGCCTTCCTTGTCGGACTGCTCGGCAAATTGCGGCCACAGCACCTTGATGGCTGGCAGCCGCAACTCGTTGAGCAATAGATTGAGGCGCGCGGTGTCAATGGTGTTGGCCGTGCTCATGCGGCACCTCCGATCTCGCCGGCACCGATGAGGCACTCATAGGTGGCGAGCGGTGCGAGCTGCACCACGACGTGCGGCACGCAGGCCGGATCGGGAGAGAAGTAAGCGCGCAGCCGGTTGAGGTCGGGCAGTCGGCCGGCATCAAGCTCGGTCGCGAGCTGATCGGCGAGTTCGGCCTCGCAGCCGCGCTCATGGGCCAGTGCGAGCAGATCGACCATGATCCGGCAGGCTTTCCTGTCCGGCAGCCGTTCGCGCAAGCAATCGAAGGTTCGGCGATAGGCATCGCGCGGGAACAGCCGATCACGGTAGACGAGATTGAGCAGCGCCATTGGCTTGCGCCGCAAGGAATGGATCACGTGCCGATAATCGACGACCTGGTCGTGCTTGCCGTTGGAATGCGGCCGCCCACGCGGCAGGGTGACGAGATGGGTGCCGCCGACGAACACGTCGAGACGATCGTCGTAAAGGCGCACCCGCAGTTGGTGCCCGATCAAACGCGACGGCACGGTGTAGAACACCTTGCGCAAGGTGAAGCCGCCGCTTGACGTCACGCGGACAATCACCTCCTCGTAGTCCGAGGTGCGGCGATCTGGCAACGCCTGCAGGGTGGCGCGCTCGTGGTCGATCCGCTTGGAGTTGCGGGCATTACGGCGGCTGACGATCTCGTCGATGAAGCCGCGATAGGCGGCGAGATCATCGAAGTCGGCAGTGCCGCGCAACAGCAGCGCATCGGCGATCGTGCGCTTGAGATGGCCATGCGAGCTTTCGATCGCCCCGTTCTCGTGGGCGATGCCGCGATTGTTGCGGGAAGGCCGCATGCCGTAGTGGGCGCAGAGGTCCTCGTACCGCCTGGTCAGATCGTCCCTCGCATTGCGATCGAGATTGCAGAAGGCGGCCGACAGGCTGTCGGTCCGATGCTCCCGCGGTGCCCCACCGAGCGACCACAGGGCATTCTGCAGCCCTTCGGCCAATGCGACGAAGCTCTCGCCACCGAGCACGACATGGGCGTGTTCAAACCCGCAATAGGCCAACCGGAAGTGATACAGGCGATGATCGAGCGGCACGCCAGCGATGGCGACCCCAAGCTCGCCCATATCGGTGAAGTCGGACAGGCCGACCTGGCCCACTTCGTGGGTCTGGCGGAAGATGACCTCCTGCTCCTCGCCGTGGATCGCCCGCCAGGCGCGGATCCGGCGCTCGAGCGTGCGGCGGATTCCAGCCCCCAGCTCAGGATGGCGTCGGAGCATCTCCTCGAAGATGGCCACGGGCCGCACGCCGGGAGCCGCCTTCAGCATCGGCACGACCTCCAGGCCGAAGACGTTGGCCAAGGGATCCGGCCGCCGCCTTTGCCGCGGTGTCTTCTTTTGCGACGGAAGGCGCAGATCCTTCTCGAGCCGATAAGCGGTCGACGAACTGAACGACGCCTTCGCGGCCGCCTCTGGCGGCGAATTGGTTTGACGGAACTTCATGTAGAGCCTCATCTGGTGATCGGTGACATGGCAGCCTGGCAACGGGTGATTCCTCTTTGGCGAGAAGAACCATCCATCACCGGCCAGCCGCGATCACCAGACGGCGCGGTCCGCTCGGATCGCGCCGTCGCCGGGCTCGTAACTCCGGTCGGGCTACGCCCTCCCTGCGTCACGAGCCCGGCGAAGCTCTCTCATCCTGATTGACGCTGCACTTCCATCCTGATTGCCGCGCCGCACTTCGAACCCCGCGTTGCCGCGACGCCCGCAAGACTCGGTCCCGGCCTGCCTGCTTCGGCTTTGGCCGGATGGGACTTGCACCCACAAGCATTCATCAGCTTGGCATGACGTACTCCCCGGTGGTGGTGTAGCTCGGTAGAGCAAAGCCGCCCGGATGCGCGCCTTCAAATAGCGCCGTAGCGGGCGGGCGGCTTTGCGGTGGTCACCGGCAGTTCTCCGGTAGGATCGGGTTGCGACACGCCAACGCAACCGAGGAACCACCGATGACCGAAGACATGATGAACCTGCGCACGCTCGTAGAGAAGACCCCCGACGCCGATCTGCTGCGCGAGATGATCGGCTTTGCCGCCCAGCGTCTGATGGAGCTGGAAGTGGGAGGCCAGACCGGGGCGGCCTACGGCGAGAAGAGCCCCGAACGCCTGGCCCAGCGCAACGGCTACCGCGACCGGATCTGGGAGACCCGCGCCGGCGCGGTTGAGCTGCGCATTCCCAAGCTGCGCAAGGGCTCCTACTTCCCGGGCTTCCTGGAGCCGCGCCGCATGGCCGAGAAGGCGCTCGCCGCCGTGGTTCAGGAAGCCTATGTGCAGGGCGTCTCGACCCGCTCGGTGGACGACCTCGTCCAGGCCATGGGCATGACGGGCATCTCCAAGAGCCAGGTCAGCCGGCTGTGCGGCGAGATCGATGACAAGGTGAAGGCCTTCCTCGCCCGTCCGATCGAGGGCGACTGGCCGTATCTGTGGATCGACGCCACCTACGTGAAGGTGCGCCAGAATGGCCGCATCGTCTCAGTCGCGGTGATCGTCGCGGTCGGCGTCAATAGCGACGGTCGACGCGAGGTCCTGGGCATGGACATCGGCCCTTCCGAGGCCGAGACGTTCTGGACGGCGTTCCTGCGCAAGCTCGCCCGCCGCGGCCTGCGCGGCGTCAAGCTGGTGGTGTCCGACGCCCACGAAGGCATCAAGGCCACCGTGGCCAAGGTGCTCAATGCCAGCTGGCAGCGTTGCACGCGTCCACTTCATGCGCAACGCGCTGGCGCATGCCGGCAAGAGCGGACGGCGGGTCGTCTCCGCCTTCATCGCCACCGCCTTTGCCCAAGACGACGTCGAGGCCGCGCGAACCCAGTGGCGCAAGGTCGCCGACCAGCTCCGCCCCAAGCTGCCCAAACTTGCCGGCTTCCTCGACGAGGCCGAGACCGATGTGCTGGCCTACATGACCTTTCCGCCACAGCATCGGACCAAGCTGCACTCGACGGATGAGATGGACAAGCGATTTTTTTCATGACCGAGATGACGATTGCAGAAATCGCGTACGTCCATTCTTTTGTTCGGCTGCGCCGCGGGCCATTCTTCCGTCCCGGCCATCGATCTCGCAGCCGCCGCGCGCAGGGGCGGTCAAGGCTGGCCGCGTTTGCGGCCACCGCAAGGCTTGGCCTTGACCGGCCCGAGCACGGCGGCATGCTGGCGTGGAACGGGACTGCATTCCTGGCTGGCACTTGCCGTCAGGCGGGATTATCCTGGGTGGGCGCGGGCGACCTCGTGGCGAAGCGTGGCGCATCGGCTGCAAGCGCCACCAGGCTGCCCTATTTTGTCTTGCCGAGCTGAGGCGCCCGCGCGCCGGTTTTTGGCCGCCGTGGTTTCCATTGCGTCACCAGGCGCTCGTAGCTTTGCTCCGCCTGTGCGGCAATCAACATCTCGCGGTCGCGCAATGCCTTGATGTTGTAGGCATACGCTGGCCCACGCCGGCTGCCTTTCTGTTGCGGATGTCCGGCTTGAAGCTGCATCGCGCGGGTCTTGATGGCGACCAGTGCCGGGCGCGCCCACAGGTAATCCTCGCCCTTCGTCAACAAATGCCAGCAAAGCACGGTGAGCTTCCGGGCCACGGCCACCGCGGCGATCTGATGGCCGCGCCGGGCGCGGATGCGCACGAAAAACGCATGCAGCGGACCGGGCGCCTTGGCCGCTGCCCAGGCCGCCTCGACCAGCATGGCGCGCGCGTGACTGCGGCCGATCTTGCTGATGCGGCCGTGATGGGCGGCGCCCAGTCCGGACTGCCGCACCCGCGGGTTCAGCCCAAAATAGCTCACCAGCTTCTGCGGGCTGTTGAACCGGCTGATGTCGCCGATCGCCGCCATGATGCCGGCAGCGACCGCCAAGTTGACGCCGGTGATCGTCATCAATCTGTTGACCGCGGAATCGTCGATGGCGTCCTGCGCGATCTCGCGGTCGAGCAGGGCCAGATCTTCCGCCAGCCGGTCAAGCTCGCGGACGTGCCGATCGATCGCCGCGCGCTCATCGTCCGGCAACGGTTGGGCGGCCAACCACGCCCGGCCGCGGCCGTTGAAAAGATCGGCATGCGGGCACTTCGGGATCAGGTGCGCGTGCAGGATCGAATGCACCTCGTTCTTGAGCCGCGTGCGATGGCGCACGACCTGGTAGCGCCGCGCCACCAGCCGACGCTTGCGTTCCGTCTCCGCGTCAGGCGTCCAGATCTGCGGCAGGTACCCAGCCGCCTGCAGACTGGCGAGCGTGCCGGCATCGATCTTGTCGGTCTTGACGTGAGCCTGGGCGATCGCCTTCACCTGCAGCGGATTGGCGATAATCACCCGTGCCACGAACGGTGCCAGAACCCGCGATACCGCCATGCTGTTGCCGGTCGCCTCGACCACCACCTCATCACTGGCCAGCAGGGTCTTGCCAAATCCCTCCAACGCAGTCCGCGTCATATCAATGCGGCCCGCATGTCGGAGCCTGCCATCCTCCCAAATCACCACTTCCCCGAAAGTTCGGTGGACGTCGATGCCAATCACCCGTCGCATTCGCACCTCCTGCCAATCAGACCACATGACGGGAGCTGCGGGCGACACGACAACTACGCATTCGCGCTCTCAGCGCAACCGGGCGAGTCGCAGAGGCGGCCAGCTACTAACTCGAGCTCGCGGCTCATCGAATGCATCGGCCTGCCCGCACATCGTGCTCCCGGTGCCTCTGTCCCGATGGTCGCACCATACGCCACGACGCAGAACACCGCAGCGGAACGTTGGCACCGAGAAATCTCATACCGGTTACCAACCCGATCGAGCGTCTCAACGGTGAGATCAAGCGGCGCACCGAGGTGGTCGGCATCTTCCCCAATGAGGACGCCATCGTTCGCCTCATCGGCGCGATCCTGCTCGAACAGAATGATGAATGGGCCGTCCAGCGCGCCCGTTACATGACACTGGAAACAATCGCGCCGTTGAGCGATGATACGAGCGTCAGCCTCACGGCGATCGCCAGCTGACCAGCCCGGCTCTCGCCGGCGAACGTGGTGACCCGCCGCCAGCTACACCACGCCACGGGAGTACGTCATGCCAAGCTGATGAATGCTTGTGGGTGCAAGTCCCATCCGGCCAAAGCCGAAGCAGGCAGGCCGGGACCGAGTCTTGCGGGCGTCGCGGCAACGCGGGGTTCGAAGTGTAGACAGGAGCCATGCGGGGTGCGGGAATGAGCCTCGAAAGGTGGATGTTCGCGGAGGCCGAGTGTGTTCCCTAGTCACGAAGGCAGCATGAGCATCGTCGTTATGCGAGACGATGCCGCTCCGTCGGGGTCGATGGCCGGATCACGCATGGAAGGTAATCATCGGAACATGAGAGGCCCGACCGGGTCCGTTGGATTGGTCTCCAATGGGGGGCAGCGGCAAGGCACTGCCAGAGCCGCGGTCCGAGCTGAGGTCGGGAGTCGGACTGGTCCATAGTACCTGTGAAGTCGTCGAAGGAAACGAGACGCATGGAGGGAAGGGGCCAGCCCGAGGGGAGCCCGCGCGAGAAGGCCAGGGTCCGGACACAGAGCCGGGTTGCCTTGCCGCCGAACCTCGAACGGGTGAACGCGGCAGCCAAGCAGGCTGCCCAAACCCGGTTCACAGCCTTGCTGCACCACATCGACGAGGACGCTCTTCTTCGGGCGTTTCGACGACAGAAGCGGCAGGCCAGCGCGGGGGTCGATGGGGTAACGGTGACGAAGTACGAACAGAGGCTCACGGATAACCTCCGCGAGCTCTGCGGACGCGTCCACACGGGTCGCTACCGGCCACAGCCGGTGCGACGAGTCTACATCCCCAAAGCCGATGGCGGTAAGCGGCCTCTCGGTGTGCCGGCGCTAGAGGACAAGATTGTCCAAAGCGCGGTAGCCGAGGTGCTGAGCTCCGTCTACGAGGTCGACTTCCTCGGGTTCTCCTACGGCTTTCGGCCGGGGCGGAATCCTCATATGGCGCTTGACGCCTTGCACACGGCGATCATGAGCCAGCGCGTCAACTGGGTGCTCGATGCCGACATACGCAACTTCTTCGACTCGGTCGACCACGAGTGGCTGCTGCGGATGGTGGCGCACAGGATCGCCGATCCTCGCATCTTGCGGCTCATAGAGCTGTGGCTGCGGGCCGGCGTTCTTGAGAGCGGCGAGAAGCAAGAAACGGACAGGGGTACCCCGCAGGGGGCGGGCATCAGCCCGCTCCTCGCCAACATCTTTCTGCACTACATCCTCGACCTCTGGATCCATCAATGGCGCCGTCGCCGCGCACGCGGTCGCGTTGTGGCCGTGCGCTATGCGGACGACTTCGTCATGGGCTTCGAGAACAAGGCGGAGGCGCAGGAGATGCTCTTGGCCCTCAAGGCGCGGCTGGCCAGCTTTGGCCTGATGCTCCATGAGGGCAAGACGCGGCTGATCGAGTTCGGTCGATTTGCGGCCCTCTCGCGTCAGCGGCGCGGCGAGCGGCGACCCGAGACCTTCGCCTTCCTCGGCTTCACCCACTACTGCGGGCGGACCCGGGACGGCCGGTTTATCGTGAAGCACAAGACGGAAGGGAAGCGCCTGACGCGCAAGCTGACGGCGTTGCGCCAGGAAGCCTGGCGGCTCATGCACGAGTCACTGACCACCCAGCACGAGTGGTTCGCCGCAGTGCTGCGTGGACACTACGGCTACTACGGCAGGCCGCACAATTATCCAGCGCTCAACGGCTTCTATCGCGAAGTGCGTCGGACTTGGCTACGCTGTCTGAGACGGCGCAGTCAGAAAAGTCGGCGCATGGGCTGGTCGGAGTTCGAGACCCTGACGGCACGCTTCCGTCGGCCCGTTCCACGCATCACTCGCACTTGGGCGCAGGCGCGGATATGACGCGGGCTACCCTCGGGAAGAGCCGGGTGCGGGAAAGCCGCCCGCCCGGATCTGTGAGGGCGAAAGCCAAATGGCTGAGCTACTCGACCACGATCCCCGTGGGCCATCGGCTTCACGAACGCCGACCTCGCGTTCGAGCCGGATCGCCTGGAACGTTCGAGAGTTGTGCGCTCATACTGCATTTTTGGATACCGGCTTACGACACGTAATTCATGACCCTCCGTCACCCTCTCGCTGAACAAGGGCGTGATGCGCGTAAAGCTAGAGGTTTGCGGTGAGTGGAGGTTTTGTTACGCCCCCCGCCTGCGGGCACTCGAATTCGGCAGACTGACCTACCAAATCGCATCGCTGTAGCCAGGCTGCAATCGAACCGATTCAGGAGATCAATCATGCACGCCCTCGCTACGTTACCCACACGTTCACGTCCTGCTACATTGGTGACGCGTGGCGCCACGCCTACAAAGAAGTGTTGCCGTGATATTGCGAATTGCGCCTGCACTTACGCAACAAAAGGCTGAGCGCTCGATTAAAGCCAAGCTGCACGATAATCATCGGCCGGCTGACAGACACGCCCCGAAGCTTCATCGACGCGCAAGTTTGTGAGCAGGTCGCGGAACACAGGTTTTAGATATCCGCGCGACGGTGAGCGCGCTTGTCGTACAGTCGTGGCACAGCTGGCCGCGGAGCTATCGCCAAATTTTGGTGACGGCCGGAGCCGGTCAGGCGGCGGTTATGGGCTGACGGTCGGTCGGCTTGGCGATGACCTCGATCCCATCATTGAATGTCACACCGACAACGAGTTTTGGCAACTGGTTGTGGCCATCGAGACGACGCCAGCTTCTCTGCGCGGCCTCGAGCAGTTTGAAGACCATCGCGACTGGCGTCTTGTTGGACAGGCGGCCCTTCGATCGGATGGTGCGGTGGCGAACGGTGGCGAAGGTGCTTTCGTTGGGGTTGGTAACCGGTATGAGATTTCTCGGTGCCAACGTTCCGCTGCGGTGTTCTGCGTCGTGGCGTATGGTGCGACCATCGGGACAGAGGCACCGGGAGCACGATGTGCGGGCAGGCCGATGCATTCGATGAGCCGCGAGCTCGAGTTAGTAGCTGGCCGCCTCTGCGACTCGCCCGGTTGCGCTGAGAGCGCGAATGCGTAGTTGTCGTGTCGCCCGCAGCTCCCGTCATGTGGTCTGATTGGCAGGAGGTGCGAATGCGACGGGTGATTGGCATCGACGTCCACCGAACTTTCGGGGAAGTGGTGATTTGGGAGGATGGCAGGCTCCGACATGCGGGCCGCATTGATATGACGCGGACTGCGTTGGAGGGATTTGGCAAGACCCTGCTGGCCAGTGATGAGGTGGTGGTCGAGGCGACCGGCAACAGCATGGCGGTATCGCGGGTTCTGGCACCGTTCGTGGCACGGGTGATTATCGCCAATCCGCTGCAGGTGAAGGCGATCGCCCAGGCTCACGTCAAGACCGACAAGATCGATGCCGGCACGCTCGCCAGTCTGCAGGCGGCTGGGTACCTGCCGCAGATCTGGACGCCTGACGCGGAGACGGAACGCAAGCGTCGGCTGGTGGCGCGGCGCTACCAGGTCGTGCGCCATCGCACGCGGCTCAAGAACGAGGTGCATTCGATCCTGCACGCGCACCTGATCCCGAAGTGCCCGCATGCCGATCTTTTCAACGGCCGCGGCCGGGCGTGGTTGGCCGCCCAACCGTTGCCGGACGATGAGCGCGCGGCGATCGATCGGCACGTCCGCGAGCTTGACCGGCTGGCGGAAGATCTGGCCCTGCTCGACCGCGAGATCGCGCAGGACGCCATCGACGATTCCGCGGTCAACAGATTGATGACGATCACCGGCGTCAACTTGGCGGTCGCTGCCGGCATCATGGCGGCGATCGGCGACATCAGCCGGTTCAACAGCCCGCAGAAGCTGGTGAGCTATTTTGGGCTGAACCCGCGGGTGCGGCAGTCCGGACTGGGCGCCGCCCATCACGGCCGCATCAGCAAGATCGGCCGCAGTCACGCGCGCGCCATGCTGGTCGAGGCGGCCTGGGCAGCGGCCAAGGCGCCCGGTCCGCTGCATGCGTTTTTCGTGCGCATCCGCGCCCGGCGCGGCCATCAGATCGCCGCGGTGGCCGTGGCCCGGAAGCTCACCGTGCTTTGCTGGCATTTGTTGACGAAGGGCGAGGATTACCTGTGGGCGCGCCCGGCACTGGTCGCCATCAAGACCCGCGCGATGCAGCTTCAAGCCGGACATCCGCAACAGAAAGGCAGCCGGCGTGGGCCAGCGTATGCCTACAACATCAAGGCATTGCGCGACCGCGAGATGTTGATTGCCGCACAGGCGGAGCAAAGCTACGAGCGCCTGGTGACGCAATGGAAACCACGGCGGCCAAAAACCGGCGCGCGGGCGCCTCAGCTCGGCAAGACAAAATAGGGCAGCCTGGTGGCGCTTGCAGCCGATGCGCCACGCTTCGCCACGAGGTCGCCCGCGCCCACCCAGGATAATCCCGCCTGACGGCAAGTGCCAGCCAGGAATGCAGTCCCGTTCCACGCCAGCATGCCGCCGTGCTCGGGCCGGTCAAGGCCAAGCCTTGCGGTGGCCGCAAACGCGGCCAGCCTTGACCGCCCCTGCGCGCGGCGGCTGCGAGATCGATGGCCGGGACGGAAGAATGGCCCGCGGCGCAGCCGAACAAAAGAATGGACGTACGCGATTTCTGCAATCGTCATCTCGGTCATGAAAAAAATCGCTTGTCCATCTCATCCGTCGTCCGCAAGTGTTTCCAGTGCTCGGCCGGGAAGCCGTAGAACGCCAGTAGCGTGTCTCGATCCTTGCTTAGGCAATCGGCGGCCTTCTCGTACTTCAGCGCGTAGCTCTCGATGAAGGTGTCGAACGCCAGCTCGGCGGCGAGCTTCGTTTCAGCCATCCAGATCTCCTGCAACGCGCGTTTGGCCTTCGGCTGCTGGCTCTTCGGCAACTTGGCGAGCACGTTGGCGGTCTTGTGCACCCAGCAGCGCTGCTCGCGCGTTTTCGGCCAGACCTCGCCGGCCGCCTTCCAGAACCCGAGTGCGCCATCGGCGATGGTAAGCTGCGGCGCCACGTCGAGCCCACGCCGCTTCAGATCGAGCAGCAGATCGCGCCAGTCCTGCGCGCTCTCGCGGGCGCCATCGGTGAAGCCGACCAGTTCCTTGCGGCCTTCCGGGGTCGCGCCGATCAGCACCAGGATGCACTGCTTTTCGTCTTCGAGGCGCGCTTGAAGATGGATGCCATCGGCCCAGATGTAGACGTAGCGCTTCGCCGACAGATCGCGCCTCTGCCACGCGGCGTGCTCGTCGAGCCAGCCATTCTTCAGGCGACCGATGGCGGATGCCGACAACCCGGCAGCATCCTTGCCGAGTAGCGCAGCCAGCGCCTCAGAGAAGTCGCCGGTCGAGATACCCTTCAGGTAAAGGATCGGCAGCAGCGTCTCGATCGACTTCGACCGGCGCATGTAGGGCGGCAGGATCGACGGCGAGAACCGGATGCGGCCAGGATCGGCGGCGTCCGCTTCGCGTACACGCGGCTGGCGGACGGCGACCGGACCGATGCCGGTCATCACCTCGCGCTCCGGCAGGTGACCGTGGCGGACGACGCGCTGGTGGCCGTCCCGGGTCTTCAAATCGGCATGCTGGCCTAGAAAGTCTGCAACCTCGGCCTCGACCGCCTGGGCCAGCAGGGCACGCGCTCCATTGCGCAAGACTTCTGTGAGTTGATCGGCGACGGTTCCTGGCTGAATCAGATGGATGACGTTATCGTTGGACACGGCATATCGCTCCTTCGGTGGAGAAGTGGAGGCGTCAAGCACCCCCACGATATGCCGCCTTTCCGATTCCCGCCGTCACCAACTTTGGGCGATAGCTCCTGGCCGCGCGCGGGCAAGTGATGTTCGGATTCGGCGTTTGCCCGTCAAGGTCTCTTCGATCTCGTCATCAGAGTGTCTAGCTAGAACCGCTTGGCGCATCTCTTCGACGAGATGAGTCGTGTCCTCTTCTACTGCGCAGAACTAGATTATTGTGCGTTTTTACCGTATGACTGTACGCGCCTGTTAGGGAAACACGCCGGAAATCGGCCACGGGGTGGACAACCAGAACTCCGGATCCTTAGTTCCAAGACGAGGAGAAGCAACACATGGCGGTGCAAACAGTGACGGGTGCTATCCCGACCGAAGCCTTGGGTCGCACCTTGATGCATGAGCATCTTTTCGTCGCTTACCCCGGGGCCACCTTCGATCCGCTCGCGAAGTTCGATCGTGTAGAATTCATAAACGAGGCGGTCCGACGGCTCGTGGAACTGCGCACGGAGCACGGCGTGCGCAGCTTCGTGGATCCATGCCCAATTGAACTCGGTCGCGATGTCGCTATGATGAAGGAGGTGTCCGAAAAATCCGGCGTATACATTGTGTGCACCACCGGATTTTACTATGAGGGAGGAGGGCTGCCGGTTTACTGGCGCGCCCGTACTGTCGATGAAATCGCCGAGCTGTACGTTCGTGAGATCACCCATGGAATTGGCGGCACCGGGGTGAAGGCCGGTGCACTCAAGGTATCAAGTGGCGCGGACGTGATCACTGAACATGAAAAAAAATTCCTCGCCGCTGCGTGCATTGCGCACACGGCGACAGGGGCGCCAATCATTACGCACACCACAGGCGGAAGTGCCGGGCCTGAACAGCAAACATTGTTCGCGGCTAGCAATGTTGCGGCTCATCGGTGTCTGATAGGTCATTGCTGCGACAACCCCGATCCGGCCTACCATCGACGCATCGTCGCTGCCGGCTCTTACATCGGATTCGACCAAATCGGATATGCCAGCCTACAGAGAGACGAGGTTCGCGCCAACAATATATCGAAGCTGGTGCGTGACGGTTTTCGTGCTCAGATCATAATGAGCCAGGACCGCTATTGCGGCTTGTTGGGCAAGTTGCTGCGCCAGTTTCGCCCCGAGGAACTCGCCATAGTTGAAGAGCTAAGGTCAAAGTCACCGCCCTACAGCTATCCCTTCACATATATCTTTAGGGAATTCCTTCCAATGCTGCGTGCCCGTGGTGTTGCACAGGAGGATATTGTATCGATCCTGGAGGACAACCCGCGAAGGTTTTTTGCTGGGCAGCCTGTGCCGGAACCCAGGGCTAATTTGAGCTTGCCTCCCCGAGCTACGGCCGCACGCTAAGCTGAGCTTTCAACCTGCTACGCGAACGCGCGGCGACCTCTAAGCAGCCTTTCGCCGGTTGGAGTTCCCTCAGCATTGCTGATCAAAGGCCGAGAAACTGGACCATTTTTGGCTAAAATTTTCGGTGCTAAATAGTCGTCCGTTAAGAAGGCGAATTGAGCGGGGCTGGACCGGCCAGTACGCGCCATAGTCGGACCAGGAACAGGCACAAGAGTTCTCTGAGCCAGGCTAGGATGCGGCGGAAGTTGTGGCCGACGGCTGAGAGGATGACGTTGGCGGCGTCTCCGGCACGGCCTTTGAGGTAGCAGCGACCGAGGTGACCTTCGGTCTTCATGTGGCCGATGATGGGTTCGATGGCGGAGCGGCGGCGCAGCTCGCGCTTGATGACGCCGAAGACGCTCTTGGCCGGAGATGAAGACGCGACGTGGATTTTGAGCATCGTGGCCGCGGTATCCCTTGTCGACATAGGCCCGCTCGATCGGACATCCGGTGAGCGTCTCGGTGCGGTCGATGACGTTCCGCAAGGTGTGACCGTCGTAGGGATTTTCGGGCAGCGAGCTGGCATGCAGTACGAACAGGCCGTCGGGAGCTCGGCGATTGTTGGTGACGATGGAGGCCTTCACGCCGAACTCGTAAGGGGCTGAGGCCTTGCCTTTGCCGATGCACTCCACCTCCGGGGCATGAAAGGAATAGAGCTTCCAGCCGCGCTGGCGCTGCCGCTGCGAGCGGATTTGCACGGCCCGGCCAAGCGGGAGGGCGAATGCCTCCTCGAGGGCCGGCTGGCCCTCGATCTTGCGGCGGATGATGCGGCCGAGCCGGCTGCGCAGGATGCGCAACTGCCGCTGATGCCGCCCGAACTGTTTGGCATGGGCGTAGCGGCCCGCCATCATCGCAGCGGCCTTGGCCACGCGAGAATAGGATTGCCGGAGCCTGACGCTGTGCCTTCTCGCCAGGCGGTTGAGGCCCTTGATGGCCGCATGAAGCAGCTTGGCGTCGGTCGGGAAGGTGATGGCCTTCGGCTGCAGCGTGGTGTCGACCGTGAGGCGCTTGAGGTCCTGGCTGCGTAAGGCGCCGGCTTCGTGCGCCACCCGCAGGCTCTCCGCCAGCAGCAGCTCCAGCTTGTCGCCGAGCCGCTTGCGCCAATGGCTCAGGTCCGAGCGTTCGTGCGGGAAAGCGTGCCGGAAAAACTCTTCGCCGGTGAAGAACTGGAAATGCGGGTCGTGGACCCAGCGCTCGCACACGCCCTCATCGGACAGCCCGTAAGTGTGCTTGAGCAACAACAGCCCGATCATGAACCGGGTCTCGATCCCCGGCCGGCCGCTCTCGCTGTAGAGCGGCGCGATCTCGCCGTCGATCCAGTCCCAATCGATCTTGCCGGCAAGCAGAACCAGCTCGTGCTTCAGATTGATGATCTGGTCCAGCCGCGCCCGGAATAGATCGTTCGATCCCGTCGTCTTGTGCTTCTTCGGCCGCATCGTTCCCTCCGATGCACCACAGAATCATGGGCCGCAGGGAAAGGGAATCCAAAAGCGAAATTGCAGGGTTTGGCGGCCTCAACCTCCCATTCCCTGCAATCTCAAACCGCCTCGAATCCGAAAAAAAGACTCCTGCTCAATCGCTTAGAACGTTGTTCACGGACGACTAAATACACTCGGCTTGGAGGAGCGACGGACGATGAAGGGCTCGAAGTTTCCGACGCCCAGACGGCGTTCATCCTGAAGCAGGGCAGCGACAGAGTTGTGGTGGCGAGATCTGCCGTAAAGCCGGGATCAGCCACGCGACCTACCTGGAGGAAGCAGTATGCCGACCGAGTTGCGGCGACTGAAGGGAACTCGAGGAGGAGAACGGCAAGCTGAAGGGGTCGCCGATTTGTCGCTCGACAGGGAGATGATGCAGGACGTATTCCGCCGAAAGCTATGAAGTCTGTCGGAAGCGCAAGCTGGTCGACGAGGTCCGCAACAAATGGCAGGTCTTGATCCGCAGGGCCTATGGCGCTCTCGAATTCGACCGCTCGACTACCACTACAAGTCCGTCGCTCCGGCTAGGCTGCCCTCGCAACGCGTTCATCGAGGCCTTCAGGCCGCTTCCGGGCCGAATGCCTCATCGCCCACTGGTTCCTATCCCTTGCGGACCCGAGGCAAACGCGGAGACTTGGCGCAGATAGTACAACCGCGCATCAGAACACGCGCCGTCCGATAACGGATGGAAGGCTTCGATTTCGCCGGCTTCAGCGGCCAGCCGGAGCGTCTTGGGCGCGATCTTCAGGAGCTTTGCGGCGTTGCTGAGGTTAAGCCAGGGTTCGATCCCGTCATCGGCGGGCTTGAACACCGCGATGTGGTAGTTCGAGCGCATTGATGTGACGCGCTCGCGGGTCCAGCGATTGCCGTTGCCGGTCTTGAGGCCGTTTCGGTTGAGGAGGCCGGCAATCAGATCGTCGCTGGCGATCAGCACCAGTTGACGCACGGCTTGGATAACATCGGCAGAGGTGCTGTTGCGCTGTCCGTGAGGCGCCACCCACCCAGTGGACGATGAGAACGATCTCGGACGCCGCATCGTCTATATCGGCCACGACCTCATGGATGAGGGTGCGCACAATGCGCTTTTTGAGACGAGCATCCGTCGTCGGCGCATCCCAGACCGTTTTGAGGTTCGAGGCCAGTGCGCCGAGCGAAGCTGGATCAGCAATAGGTGCGGGTGTCGCCGCATCATGCATAGCGGTCTTGCCTTCGACCTCCGCCGCGTGAGCGAGCGCTCTGTTCCAGCGCGCTTCACGCTCACTCGCCACCAGCCGGTTCGCGGGATCAGCGGCATCGTATTGCCGGAAGGTCCGGTGGGCGGCATAGCGCCCCGCTTCCAGATCGCGACTGCGCGCATAGCGCACCTGATCCCGCCGTTCACTGGCTCCTTCGGCGGCAGCGCTTGCAGCGGCGATAGCGCCTGCGCCGACGACGCCGAGCAGTGCTTCCTCGATTGCATCATCGACGCGCAATCCGCCGAAGGCGATGCAGTGAGGACCGCCATTGTCCATCCAGGCGCGGCTGCAGCTGTAGCGTGGGATATGGTGCTTCAGGCCGGAGTACCGGAGTGTGAGCTTACGGCCGCAGCGCTTGCACCGGATCAGACCGGCCAGCAGCGCGTCTCCGTGCTTGGGCGCGCCGTGATGCCGACCGGTGGGAATGTTGCTGCTGACCATTGTGCGGATCGCCTCGAACCTCTCCCAGCTCACATACCCGTCGTGGGTATTTGGCTTCAGCGCCAGCCATTCGTTCCGCGTCTTGCGGCGGATCCTCACGCTCACGCCCTCGGCGCTGTATCCCGCCGCCACAGCCGTCTTACCATAGGCATAAGCGCCGCCGTAGACCGGGTTCTCAATGATCCGGTGGATGGCGGAGTAACTCGGTCGCCGCCAGGCCGTGTCGCCGTTGGTCTGCTTCACCGGCAGATCGAGATTGTACTCGTGGAGCCAGCAGAGCGCCTGTCGCGCACTGCCCAGTTCCTCGACGTTGTCGAACACCAGTTTAATCGCTTCCTGGACACGCCGATCCGGATCTTTCTCATAATGGTCGCCAGCCTTCACGAAGCCGACGGGCGCCGCCACAACCAACTCGCCCCGGCGGGCCTTCTCGTGGCGGGCCGAGAGCGAGCGCTGGCGCAACAGATCCAGCTCGTACTCGTTGAGGCTGCCCTTGAGCCCGAGCAGCAGGCGATCGTTGCCGTGCCTTGGCGCATAGATGGTCTCCTGATCGACCAGAACGGTGTCGACCACGCGGCACATCTCGATGAGTTGCTGCCAATCCCGGCTGTTGCGGGCGAAGCGCGAGACCTCGCGGGCGCAAACCGCACCAACCTTGCCGAGGCAAACCTCCGCCACCATCCGCTCGAAGCCAGCGCGTTGCACGCCGCCGGCGGCTGAACGACCGAGATCATCATCGATCACTTCGATCTCTGACCACCCGAGTGCCGTCAGCCGGTCCCGCATGGCGTATTGCAATGCGCTGCTCTCGCGATTGTGCAACACCTGATGTGCCGAGGATTGGCGCACGTAAAAAATCGCCTTGCGCTCCAGATGATGAGGCCTGAGTTTGTCAGAGATCATGATCGACCTCCTTCGCGGGCGGCGTCGCTGTCATCGCAGCATGGTCGAGGATCAACTGCGTCATCAGGCTCGTGAGGGCCGCCCGGGCTTCCGCCGGTAGCTCCGGCCATGCTGGCGCGCCGATGGCGCCGTTCGACAGGCCGCTCCCGAACAGATCCATCTGCTGCTGCGGCCGCGGTTGTCGATTGTGTCGGTATCCGCTCCCTGGCATTGCCGTCTGCCGTGACATGGGTCTCTCCCCGATTCTGGTCGTGAGAGGCTCTGGATGCGCTAGAAAACAGGGCAGCTGATGGCGTTCGATCCTTCAACGCCAGATCGAGAAGCGCAGAAAGCGCTGCAAGTGCGGTTATGCTGACAAATGGCCGAGCTGCTAAAAGCTCCGCCCCAGGACATACCGTCCGGTCGAACATCCATGCCGGTACTTCAAGCCAACGATCTGCTTGCGACCCGTCGAGCGTGCAGCGAAAGACGATATCACCGGCCTTGTCGACGGCCCTATGAACGTAAACTTAGCGACCAAACCAGGGATGATGTCGCTAGAGAACCTCGCGAAAACAGTCCTGTGGGCGTTCTCAAACGTCGTTTTATAACGACGAACGGCCGCATGGGGCGATCGACAATCGACCCCCAATTTTGCTGCAAACCACGTCGGCGCAACCAGCCCGCCAACGGTGACCGAAGCGCAACACTCTAGTTCTGCGTGGTCCAAAGTTCGGCCTCGCTGCAAGCCCCCGAGATTACCGCTGGATGAAAACTCGGTGGCAGGCCATTGCTGCCCAAATGAAGTGACGAGGCAGCTCGGCACGCGCGGATTCTCATGGGAAGGTACGACGAGAGCACCCTCTCTGCGGTCCCAATGAGGGTATGATCGGGCTGCTGGCAAGCCGGGTGGCCATTTCCAAATATACAGTGGCCTTCCTTTAAAGCGCGGCTGAGTTCTTCAACGGCCTGTTACACTAGCGCGCGTTAAATGTTGACGTCACCGCCAGCGCTTCTCCTCAGTATCATAAGCACCGGCAAGCGGATCACTTATGGCCATCAGCTCACGCTTGAGCACTTTATTGCTGGAGGTCGTTCTTGGAAGGGCCGGAATGAAACTGATGTATCGCGGGACCTTGAACGCGGCAAGGTTCGCACGAGCATGCTGAACAATCGCCTGCACGGGCAGACCGCCTGGCGTAACGCCTTCCATTAGCTCCACGTAAATTTTGACCTCCTCGCCGCGCTTGCCATCGCGAACCGGCACGGCGGCCACATCCGCAACCTCGGGAATCTCACGGATGACGGCCTCCACCTCGCTCGCAGCGATGTTCTCACTTGAGCGTCGGATCATGTCCTTCGTGCGTCCTACCAGCCAATAAAAGCCGAATTCATCCCGATGCATTAGATCACCAGTCCTGAACCATTCGCCTTCGAACGAGGCAGCATTCGCTTCCGGCCTATTCCAATAGCCCTTGAAGACTCCGCGCCCCTTCACCCACAGCTCGCCGACGTCGCCTATTGGCGTGGGGCTGCCGTCCTCGTTCAGTAGTCGCAAAGCTCGAAACGGCGCGCGCATGCCTGCCGAACCGGAGTCGGCCAGTTCGTCGAGTTCGTTCGTCATCAATGTGGCGAAGCCGATTTCCGTCATGCCGTAAGCGTCCTGGGTGGGCACTCGAAACCGTTTCCAGAATTGGCGTACCGTAACAGGACTCCATCCCCCTTTCATGATCCGCTTCAGGCATGTCGACCCGTCCTCGTTGGCGGCCTCGGCCTGGCGCGCTACGAGCTCAGAAAACTGGCACCACTCGATACGGTGCTGCTTGAGCCAACCGATGAAGCGCGTCGAGCTGAGTTGCGAAGCCAAGTAGAGCGTGCCGCCGTGCCGATACGACCTCAGGAGATGCCATTGTGGATCAAGATAGAAGAACGGCTGCGCAGATAGATAAGTCCGGTACGGTTGTACGTCCCAGCACGCTCCTTGGTACGACATCACGCCCCAGTAGTCGTGCGTCAACGCGCAACCTTTTGGAAAGCCCGTTGTCCCCGAGGTATATTGAATGTTCAACAAGTCGTCTGGGCCGATATCTTCATCTACCGAAGAGCCATCGACGCACTTGAGTAATTCGTCGAGTGTAGTGGCTGTTCCGTAGGCAGGCTGTCCAACAAGAATTGCCCGCTCGCTGGCGAGGTCTTGCGGCCAAGGCTCCATCGCCGAAAACGCTAGCCATGCGGATTCGTCGACGACAGCGAACTTGGCCTGTGTATCGCTGAGAACGTATTCAATCTCCCTCGGCGTGTATCGCATGTTAATCGGGACCATTACTGCACCCAGCTTGGCGATCGCGAACCACAAAATCGGAAATGCGATGCGATTCGGCATCATCACCCCAATGCGATCGCGCTTGCGTACGCCGAACGCACGCAGTGCAAGCGCATATTTGTTCGACAATCCGTCCATCTCAGAGTAGGTAGCGCGCTCGCCGCGCTCAAAGACGTTGATAGCAACCGTTGAGCCGTGCGTTCTGGTCCGCATCGAAACCAGCTGCCCGATCGTGATTGTCTCATATGCTGCCTCTAAGGCCTCGATTTTGCGCGATGCTTTTGCAACGCGCTCTTGCAGCTCGTGTTGTGTCAACTTTGTGGACTTCATAATTGGCAGCCTTTGGGCAGAGTTAAACAAGGCTCTCAACGGGCGCAAACCCTTCCGTTGAGCTTGCCGACCAGTAGAGCGAGCGTCCGGCGCCCCCAGTTTCCTAGAACTGACCCGCCGCATTCGCGAGACGGGTTACGACAGTTGATCAGGCGCGGCATCGTCTCGCGGACGCTAGTCTGGCAGCGCGCAGTTACCCACTCACATACCTTTGTGAACGATCGACGGTTGGACCATGCGGTTCGCAACTTTGTGGCTCTATGTGCCCGTCTGATCGAGACTTCCTGATGACAGCTTAGCAGCTTTCAGTTAGGCAGAGTTTTCGCTGTGCAACTGAAGAATGCGCGGGACGTGAAACCGATTAATCACAATTGCCATTTTCGACACCTGTCCACCTTGATGGGCTAAGTCACGCAGCAAGTTGTACATCATTGTTGGGGGATGCAGGCACTATCTGCTTTGGTGGGATTACACTTGTCCGTACCAACATTAAAAGGCAGCAGAACATGCTTCTAAAGCGCACGTCTTTTGCCCGGCAGTCATGAGCAGCAAGGCCGTCAGTGGCGATTGCAGAAGTAACAAGAGTGCGCCAGAAAGCCGCGCAGCGTCTCGCATCTAGTCTCGCGAACCTGAAGTTCGCCAAGTAAGACCTCCTGGGCTTTGTGGCAGAAGCGTTTGACAGGAGCCAGAATTTGTCTGCGGTTTTGATCCATTTGAAGGATCTCGGCTTTTTGTTGTGCACGTCGATGAAGGTACCGATCTCGCCCTCAAGCTACCTGAGAGTGTGAACATCTCACTGGATCTGCTTTCTCGCGGATTCAGCGGACCTGCGCGAGGCAGCCGCGAACATGCTTGGCAAACGCTCCGCGCACCCTGGAATCGCGCGGCACCGCTCAGGTAGGGACCGAGCAACACAATGACGCCGAACTTGCCTCTCCGAGCACGTCCGCTTCTGCTGACTCAACATCAACGGCGCGATTGGCCTGTCAATCGGCGTTGGACTGGGACCCCCGATCGGCCTTCAAAGGGGGCTCTGACGCATATTCGATGGTCGTGATTGTTTTTATGGCGCGCCAATCAGCCTTGCCTGAAGCAGATAGAGCTTAGCGCGCCCGTACATCTGCCGTTTGACCAGCTTGAGCTTAGTGATCTGCGCTTCCACTTGGCCATTGGACCATGGTTGCGTAATAGTGGCGTGCACCGCGCCCTTAGCCTCTGACCGAACAGCCAGAATAACCGAATCCTCTGAATCACTTACGCCATCAAACACCAAACCACTCGGTAAGAGCGATGAAATTCGAAAGCCTGTCCGCATGGCGCCGATTCTCCGTTGAAGAACCACAGTCGCCGGCGAACTTCATCAGAAATGATGGTGTGGAACGGCCCTTCGAACCGGCATCAAAAGTGCCTAACGTGGTCGCGCAGAGAAGGCGCCACAAAGGAAGGACCGTTCCATGGAGAAGATTATCACGGTGGGTTTGGATTTGGCCAAGTCGATCTTTCAAGTTCACGGCATCGCCGAAAACGGGAAAGTCTTGGTTCGTCGCACATTGCGGCGATCGCAGGTTCTGCCCTTCTTTCGGAGCCTTCCAGCTTGCTTGGTAGGTATGGAGGCCTGTGCGAGTGCCCATCACTGGGCACGCGAGATCGCGGCGCTGGGCCACGCTGTCCGCATGATGCCGCCAGCTTACGTGAAGCCTTACGTCAAACGAAACAAGACCGACGTGGCGGATGCTGAAGCCATTTGTGAGGCGGTCACCCGCCCGACAATGCGGTTCGTACCGGTGAAGACAGCCGAACAACAAGCGGCCAGCATGATTTTGCGAACGCGAGAGCTGCTGATGAGGCAGCGCAGCCAGACTGCAAATGCCCTACGTGCTCATATGGCCGAATTGGGCATTATCGCCGGCACAGGCATGGCAAGCATCGCAAAACTCCTGGTGCTTCTCCGGGACGAAAAAGACAATAGGATCCCCGGCGCCGCCCGCTTTGCCCTGATCCTATTCGCTGAACAGATTGAGCTGCTTACAACCCGCATAGAGAAGCTCGACAGAGAGATTTTGGTTGCCGTCAGAAAGGACCCCGATGCAAGGCGTCTGATGAGCATTCCGGGTGTCGGTCCTCTCATCGCCGCTACCGTTCGGACATCGGTTTTGGACGCTCGCAATTTTGCGACTGCACGAGATTTTGCGGCTTGGACGGGGCTCACACCGAGGGCACAGTCGAGCGGCGGAAAAGAAAGGCTCGGCGCGATATCAAAGCGTGGAAATCGGCAACTACGGACGCTCTTGATCGTTGGTGCGACCTCTATCATTAAGCTTGCTAAACGAGGCTTGAAAGTCCCACTCTGGATTCGGACCATGCTGCAAAGACGGCCGGTCAAAGTCGTATCGGTCGCGCTCGCCAATAAGATTGCGCGCACGATCTGGGCCTTGCTGGTCAGAGGCGGCATCTATCAGGCGCCGGCCGCAATGCTGAAAACCTAATCTTAAGAGCTCTCCGGCGGAAGAAGAAAGCTGCCGAGGAGGCAAGGTGCAAATCTGGATGAACCCCGAATGACGTCATTCCCGGTAGCAATCAGACCGCCTGACTCACTGCGCTTCGAGCGCGAGAAATTGATTGGGCGATTGCTTCCGCGGATATCATCGTGGCCAGCGGCCAGGCGCCGCTTCACAGGCCGAACATATGACCGCACCGTCATCCCTTGTTCAACCAGAGAAAGATCTTGCAGCCCGGGCCGTTCCACATATGAGTCAGAGCCAAATTTGAACACGATGACGTAATTGCGGTCGGCGCTCGTGGCAGACAACCTCCGTTATCGTTGAGCCCTCGCAATCAAATGATTCGAAGGAGCTCCCATGAAGCAGTACGTCGGGCTGGACGTCTCGCAGAGAGAAACCGCCGTGTGCGTTGTCAACGAGACTGGTCAAGTAATCTTCGAAGGAAAAGCCAAGTCTAATCCTGGTGCCTTGACTGACCTGCTTCGCAACATGCGCCTCAAGCCGAGCGTATCGGCTTCGAGACCGGTGCGATGGCGAGTTGGCTATGGCATGAACTCCGCAGGGTTGAGCTTCCGGTGGTCTGCATCGACGCTCGGCATGCGCACGCAGCTTTGTCGGTCCGAATGAACAAGAGCGATCAGAATGATGCGCGAGGGCTTGCCGAACTGGTGCGGGTTGGATGGTATCGAGAGGTAAAAGTCAAAAGTGAGGAAAGCCAGAAGATCCGAGCGATCCTTGTCGCCAGATCTCGGCTAGTGTCCATGCGCCGAGACATCGAGAACCAGGTTCGCAGCTTGATCAAGGAATGTGGATTGCTGTTCCCTCGCGCGATCGGCCAACAATTCCGCAACCAGGTCAGCGAACTCTTGGGCGTCGATCATTTGCTTCTCAGCGTGATATCGCCGCTGCTCTCGATCCATGAGAACGTTTGTCAACAACAAGGTAAGTTCGACAACGAGGTCCGCCGGTTGGCAAAGCTGGACGACACGACGCGTCGCCTGATGACGGTCCCGGGGGTCGGTGTCGTGACGGCCCTAACGTTCCGCCACACGATCGATGACCCCTCGCGCTTCCGATCGGCTTCGACGGTCGGCGCCTACCTAGGCCTTACGCCGAGGCGCAGCCAATCCGGCGAAACCGACACCAACGGAAAGATATCTCGATGGGGCGACCGGCTTCTCCGAACTTACTTGTTCGAGGCCGCCACTGTCCTTCTTTATCGAACCAAAAAGTGGTCTTCCCTAAAGGCCTGGGGCATGAAGCTCGCCAAGCGGATCGGCATGAAGAAGGCAAAGGTCGCCATCGCCCCGAAAGATCGCCGTGATTCTCCACTGCATCTGGGTCGATGGCACATCGTTCGACTGGGGCCAGCCGAAGCCCATCTAATATTTGCTCGCAAGTTCCTGGTCCGGTCCGCCGGACTGGCGATGTCCCGCTGGGACGGTGGTCGTGGTGACCTCGGTCAATCGGCTGGTGGCGGTTCGCCCGCACTCCGCTGCAAACGTTGAGGCGCCCAATCCGGACATCATCATGAGGCGCTCGCGACCTCGGAAAGGACCATGACCCCAGCTACGACATCAACCCAACCCGACGAAGCCGCCAACGACGTCGATTGCCAAGCCCGCTAGGCAATCGTCTCGCCATCCGCGATCGCTCCGTCTCCGCAACCTGACCAGCTCCGACGGAGCAATCGCTACCGGCGTGTCACTGGAGAGAGGAAGAGCTTGACAACAAACCGCAATTAAAGGGCCGATTGACACTCCGATATCGTTCAAGAGACAGGGGCCAAGACGATCCATTATCTCTACGACTTCGGCGACAGCTGGGACCATGTGATCAAACTCGAAAAATGGTTCGACAACACGACGATAGAGGGACTTCCCCTCTTGCTCGAGGCCGCCGGTCGTTGTCCTCCAGAGGACGTCGGCGGTGCGCCGGGCTATGCCGAATACCTCGACGCCATCGGCGACCCCACTCATCCAGAACATGAAAATAAGCGCCTCTGGGGCCCGAACAGTTCGATCCCAACGTTATCGACCGGAAGGCGCTCGAGGCCGCCGTCAACGCATTGTCGGAAATATGGAAGCGGCGCCGGCGCACCACGCGTACAAAATAGACGTCAAGCACCAATCAAATGGGCCTCAGAGCGACGCTTACGGTAGAGCGAAACTCACGGCCGCAACATCAGCATGTGTGTGAAGCGCGTCTCGACTGCTTCCTTTGTCGCCGTGCACGAGGTTGAAGACGCCGCAGGGCAGGCAGGCTTGGTTGAGCCTTTTCGCGGGGATAACAGAAGCAGAGCAGTCTGCCACCTAGTGGATCGAATCTAACACTTGGTGCCCTCTTTTGACGGCTGCGATGATTTTGTCTGGATTGGCCGTCCATGTGAAGGGCTTTGGGTCTGCGAGCCAGGAAGCGGTTGATGGCGGCCTGGAGATCGACGACGGAGTGGAAGACACCGCGCTTCAATCGACGCCGGCTGAGCTTGGCGAAAAAGCCTTCGACGGCGTTGAGCCAGGAGCATGAGGTTGGTGTGAAGTGGAAGACGAAACGCGGGTGGCGATCGAGCCAGGCGCGAACGTTTGGATGCTTGTGGGCGGCATAGTTGTCGAGAATGACGTGGATGATCTTACCGGCCGGAACCTCCGCCTCGATGGCGTTTAGAAATCGAATGAGTTCCTGGTGACGATGGCGCTGCATGTTGCGGCCGATGACCGTGCCGTCGAGGACGTTGAGTGCGGCAAACAGCGTCGTGGTGCCGTGCCGTTTGTAATCGTGTGTCATGGTTCCGAGCCGCCCCTTCTTCAGCGGCAGGCCCGGCTGGGTGCGATCGAGGGCCTGAATCTGGCTCTTCTCGTCAACCGACAGCACGATCGCGTGGGCTGGCGGGTCGACATAGAGCCCGACGACGTCACGCAGTTTGGCGATGAAGTTCGGATCGTTCGAGAGCTTGAATTGTCGACACCGATGAGGCTGGAGCCCGTGCGCCTTCCAGATGCGACGGACCGCGGTGGCACTGATGCCGCTCGCCCGCGCCATCAGGTCGGCTGTCCAATGGGTCGTCTCGGTCGGCGGGTCGGCTAATGTGAGCGCGACCACACGCTCGGCCACCTCCGGGCCGAGCCCAGGGATACGCGAGGGGCGCGTCTTGTCTCGCAGGAGACCATCGACGCCTTGTTCCATGAAGCGTTGCTGCCAGCGCCAAACGCAGGTCTTGGATGTGCCGGTCCGGCGCATGATCTCGTTGGTGCCGACGCGGTCGGCGCTCAGAAGCACAATGTCCGCTCGCCAAACGTGCTTCTGCGACGCGTTACGGTCCTTGGTGATCGCTTCGAGCCTACGGCGATCTGGTCGTGTGATCTTGATTGAAATCCCGGTGCGCATGCGCAAGACTCGCACGCGCGCCACCTAAAGGGAATCCCAAAAGGGACTCTTTTGTTAGACAACGTCCACTAGCGCATAGCGCACGAAACAACTAAACTTACGCCGCAACGCGCACAATTGCTGCGCTAAAAAGCCAGACTTCGAAGAAATTCATCTCTGCGGGCCGCTACTGTACTTCGAAAACCAAAAATGCAGAATTCCAGACGGATTCAATCTCGAGGCGGAGCGCAGGGAATGGCCCCTTTGGTAAACCGCAGACGGCTCATGCAGGCGAGTTCGTCGGCTCTCGCACTTGGTGCACTGAATTCCACCCTTGGTCGCGCCTTTGCACGGCCCACCGACGAACTGCGGGTCGCTGTCGGCGGGGGTGATTGGGGCAAGGCCAACATCGAGGCCTATGTGAAGCCATTCCAGGCCGAAACAGGAATCAAGGTGACCTCGATCACCGATGATTCCACACTGACGCAAGTTGAGCTGATGGTCACCACAAAAAACGTTACCGTCGATGTCATGGACCTCAGCGCAAATTCAACGCGTGTCGCGAGTGGGAAAGGCTATCTCGAAGAGATCGACTATTCCATCTACAAGAAAGAAGAACTCGAAGGGATCGTAGACTTTGCTAATGACCCATTCGGCGTTGGAGCGCTCATCTACGCGAATGTGATGGTCTACAATACCCAAAAATTTCCGGCAGATCGGCCGCGGCCAGCTTCCTGGGCGGAGTTCTGGGACGTCAAGGCGTTCCCTGGTGTCCGCGTGCTCCAGTCAGGCCAACGCGGCTCTGAGGGACCCTGGGAGGAAGCCCTGTTGGCCGACGGTGTTCCTGCTGACGCGCTCTACCCGATGGACATCGACCGCGTCTTTGCCAGCCTGGACAAGATAAAGCCGCACGTCCGCAAATGGTGGACGGTTGGATCCGAGATCCAGCAGATCATGCACGACAAGACCGCTGACCTCGTCAATGCCTTTGATGGTCGCGTCACGCTGTTGATGGACCAGGGGGCGCCACTTGAGATCAATCGAAAGAATTCCAAACTGATATGGGACTACTGGACGATCCCGAAGGGGAGCCCTAATGCGGCAAACGCGCAGAAGTTCATCGAATTCGCCACTCGCGCGGACCGACAGGCGGCCTTTGCCCAGCGGATGTCCTACGGCCCGACCAACCGAAACGCGTTCAAAACGATTCCGGAGAATGTGGCCCGCAAACTCTCCAGCTATCCCGATTATTTGGCAACCAGCGTTCCTCTTAAGACGAGCTGGTACAGCGAGATTGGTGCGGGCGGCCTCTCAAACGCCGAGCGCCTGCGTCAACGCTGGAACGAATGGGTTCTGCTCTGATACATGCCGCCCATGATGCGAACGATCAGAGTGCTCCAGCCATGTACCTCAAGGATCTATCTATCGGATAGTTGAGTTTCCGAGTTCGCGCACACTCCAATATCCCGGTCCATATCAGCGGAGCAACAATTGATCCCGGCGCAGATCGAATTCAGCAGTATCACAAAGACCTATGGTCCCATCGCCGCGCTGAGGGATGTGTCTCTGATCGTTTATCGTGGCGAATTCCTGACCATTCTAGGCCCCAGCGGTTCGGGCAAGACGACAACTCTGATGCTTCTCGCCGGCTTCGAAGCGCCCACCAAGGGAAATATCACGATCTGCGGGAAATCGGTCGTGGCAGCCCCTCTTACCGTCGCGATCAGGGCATTGTGTTCCAGAGCTACGCCCTGTTTCCGCATCTCACGGTTCGCCGGAATCTCGAGTTTCCGCTCGAGATGCGCGGTATCAAGGCAGCCGAGCGGAGAGCGAGAGTTGACCGTATCCTTGAACGCGTCCACCTCAGCGATTTTGGTGACCGCATGCCGTCGCAGTTGAGTGGCGGTCAGCAGCAACGCGTGGCACTTGCCCGCGCGGTCATTGCCGACCCGCCGATCCTGCTGCTTGACGAGCCGCTCGGTGCGCTCGATCGCAATCTGCGCGAGCAAATGCAGGGCGAAATCAAGAACCTACACAAGGAATTTGGAATTACCACCGTCTGCGTCACCCACGATCAGGAGGAGGCGCTCACGATGTCGGATCGCATCGTCGTTATGCGCGATGGCCAAATCGAGCAGACTGATACGCCCGAGGCGCTCTACGATTGTCCGGCGACCCGCTTTGTCGCCAATTTTCTCGGCGAATCCAATTGCCTTGAAGACGCTTGTTTCAAGATTGAAACCGCTGGAGCACGGCCAGCGGGCACGATCCCTATGATCCGGCCTGAACGTGTCCGTCTCACCGCTGTTGCATAATTGAATTGCGCTGATGCCGCGCTGCGCCAGTTCGTGACCGGCACGGTGGCCGACATGGTCTATGCGGGAGCTTTACGCAAATACCGGGTACGTGTCGGCAGTAGCGCGCTCGTCGTCCGCGAGCATGTTGCAGCGGGCCAGGATGTCTTCAGGCCCGGGGATGAAGTCCAGCTCCACTGGTTGCGATCCGACGTGCGTTTCGTCGCAAAATAACGGGGGGGAGCAGCCCATGGAACGGCTTAAACGTCAAGGCCGAATGCCTATCGGCCTGACGGTGCCAGCCTTCGCAATCTTGCTTGTTGTGTTCGGCATACCCATCTTTCTACTCTTCTTGACCAGCCTCAACGCGCCTGACTTCTCGCTGGTCAATTACCAGGCATTTCTTCGTCAGCCGGCGAATGTCCGCGTGCTCTTCCAGACGATTGAAGTGAGCATGGTGGCCACCACCATCTGCATCATCATCGGTTATCCCACGGCTTATCTGATCACTGCCGTCTCGAAGGGCCTGCACACCGTGCTCCTCATATTCGTCGTCATTCCGTATCTGACCAGTCTGTTGGTGCGCACTTATGCGTGGATTGTGATCCTCGGGGACCGCGGCCTCATCAACAACCTGCTGCTTGATTTGCACCTGATCTCCAGCCCATTGCAGCTCATCTACAGTCGCATGGCCGTCTATGTTGGGATAGTGCATATCATGCTGCCCGTAATGGTTTTGCCGCTGGTCAGCGTGATGATTGGCATAGACAAGTCGCTGATGGTAGCCGCTCGCAGTATGGGAGCCACCCCCCTTGCCGCCTTCTGGCGTGTCTTCTTTCCAATGAGCCTACCGGGTGTTCGCAGCGGTTCATTGCTCGTCTTCGTCCTCTGCCTCGGCTTCTACATCACACCAGCGGCCCTGGGGGGTTACGTGACGCCATGCTGTCGAATTTCATTGCCGCGCAGGTCGCAAGCTCCTTCAACATGGCATCCACTGCGACCTCGGCTTTCATTCTCCTGGGCATCGCCGCGGTCGTGCTCTCAATTGTTGGCCTCGATCTTTCTGCGACGCGAGTCTCCGCAACCCGGTTGTTCGGTCGAGTGGCCTGGAGCCGCAGACTTCCATCATTCGGCTCCCTGACATTCTATCTCGAAGAGTTGGCGTGTCCTTATCGTGCGAAGCGCTGGACGGCCAGGCTCTACCAGGCGCGCGGCGAGAGCCCTTGGTGGGCAATCGTGGGCGTGTGTTTGTTGGACTGGTCATGTCCTACCTGCTGTTTCCTAGCGTCGTGGTCGTTATTATGTCCTTCAGCGACGGCACATTCCTGGAATTCCCACCCTCGCGCATTTCGCTGAAATGGTACCGGTCCTTCTTCGGCGATCCATCCTGGACCGAGGCGGCCTGGACCAGCACCCAAATCGCGATTGTGGTCGCTGTCCTCTCGACGGTTGTCGGGACGCTTGCGGCTTATGGCCTCAACCGTAGCTCTTCGCGGTTGCGGAGCTTCCTTACTACGGTGATCCTGGCACCAATTACATTTCCAAGCATCGTTGTTGGCATTGCAGCCTATCTCGGACTGCTCAATTTGGGGCTGATCGGCACGCAAACCGGTATCATTCTGACCCACAGCATCGGCGCGTGCGCCTATGTCGTGGTGATCGTCTCGGCGACGCTGGCAAATTTCGACCGACGGCTGGAGCAAGCAGGGCAAAGCATGCGGGCTGGGCCGCTGCAAACCTTCAGGCGGATAACGTTGCCGCTTATACGGCCGGGCGTGATCGGGGGTGCCTTGTTCGCCTTCATCCATTCATTCGACGAGGTGGTGAAGACGTCCCTGGTAAGTGGGTTCTTTGAAGATGTGGGAGAACATGCGAAACCAAATCGATCCGACGATCGCCGCGGTGGCATCGCTGCTCATATTGTTGCCCGTACTTTGGCTAATCGCCATCTACGTCACGGGTTGGCGGCCAAAGCCGAGCGCTCATGGCGCGGTTCCCGAGCCGGAAGCGTGAGCGGAGCAGCTGGGACGCATTCTCGATGGTTTTGGCCTGGATCCAAGCCGCAAAGAAGTTCGCCAGTAATAGATGGCCGTCTTGGGTCAGTATTGATTCGGGATGAAACTGCACGCCGTAGGTCGGTTGCTCTCGATGGGCGAGAGCCATGATCTCGTCCTCTTCGGAGCGCGCCGTCACCGCAAGATCAGGCGCGCACGAACCGTCTCGAGTTTGACAATGAGGGAATGGTAGCGGCCGACGCGAAGTGGAGAGGGGACTCCATCGAACAATCCTCGACCGCCATGCGCGATGGATGAGGATCGGCCGTGCATTGGACGGCGTGCACGTCCCACACTTGCGCCGAAAACACTCGCGATACACTGATGTCCGAGGCAAATCCCGAGAATTGGAACGAAACCTGAGAGCTCCCGGACGACGGCAGTCGATATTCCGGCCTCCGTTGGAGTGCATGGGCCGCCGATATGACAACGGCGCTTGGCTTGAGGTCAGCAAGATCGCTGATGCCGATGGCGTCGCTTCGGATTACCTCGGTTGATTCGCCAAGCTTGTGGAAGTAGCGGGCAATATTGAAAACGAAAGAGTCGTAGTTATCGATAATAAGGATCACGATGCACCATGACTGTCATCCTCAAATGCATGGAAGATGCGTTGCGCCTTGGCGATCGTCTCGTCGTATTCGGCCCCGGGGTCTGACATCGCCGTTATGCCGCTGCCTGCGTGAAATACCGCCAGATCATCGCTGAGCGTGACGGTGCGGATTGCAATGTTCGTGTCCATGTGCCCGCTGAAGCCAATGAAGCCAATCGAGCCGCAATAGACTTCTCGTGTGACCTTGCCCCTCGGGCATAATCCAGTTTGAAGTTCGTTCTGGCCCAAGCCGAGGACCAGAGCATGAAGCGCAAGCGGTTTACGGAAGAACAGATCATCGGGATTCACGCTGCCGCAGCGCAGCGACTTGGTCGTCACAGGGAAATGCGTCTGCGGGGGTGGCGAAGTCGCTCGTCGTCACAAATTATACCCCACCTCGTTGGCGACAACGCGTGCACGATGCGGCTGGCATCGAGACTTCAATCGCGCGGTTTCGATATCCGAGGAATTCGGCCCGCTGCCGTGCCGGAGGGCACCGCTCGCCTGCGAATATCACTGACAAACAACGTAGCGGAGGATGACGTGCGTGCAATGCTCGATGCTTTGTTCGAGGAGACAACAGGTGAAGCGCGATGAGCCGGCAGATCGTTGTGGTAGGCACGGATACCAGCATCGGGAAGACGGTCTTCTCAGCCGGGCTCGCCAATCTTCTTGGGGTGAACTATTGGAAGCCCGTTCAGGCCGGCCTGGAAGGTGAGACCGACGCCCAGCTCGTCGAGCGACTGGGCTGTCTGGACGCGGATCGGATCCTTCCGGAGCTCTATCGACTTCAAACGCCCGCCTCCCCTCATCATTCGGCGGAGATGGAAGGCATTCGGATCGATGTCGATTTGCTCAAGCTACCGGAGAAGAACGAGCGGCCGCTCGTGATTGAGGGCGCCGGTGGCGTGATGGTCCCGCTGAACTACGGCAGACTTTACATTGATGATGCTTTTGAGCAATGGCAGGTTCCCGTCGTTCTGTGCGCAAGCACTCGGTCAGGCACGATCAATCATTCACTGCTCTCGCTCGAGGCGCTTCGAAGGCGCCAGAAGCTTTCTCCCCTGACGTCCGAGAGCCTCGAGCTCGCTTTCAAGGAATCCTTTCTCCGCGATGATTTCCTGACCTTATGATGCAACGGAGGCGCTCGCCAATTTGGCATCCGTTCACCCAACACGCACTTCAGGGTGAGATGACAAGAATTGTTGGCGGTGAGGGCGCCTATGTCTATACCGATGATGGTCGCCGTATCATCGATGCAATCTCGTCCTGGTGGATTGTGACTCACGGTCATTGCCATCCGCATATCGTGCGCGCGATCCAGGAGCAGGCCGGCAAGCTCAATCAGGTCATCTTCGCTGGCTATACGCATGATCCGGCCGAGGATGTCGCCGCGCAGATTCTACAATTCACACCTAGTGGACTGGATTATGTGTTCTTCTCCGATAGCGGCTCCACGAGCGTGGAAGTTGCGGTGAAGATGGCGCTCGGCTATCGGCTCAATATCGGCAGACGTCGCACGAATGTTGCGGTGATGCAACACTCCTAGACGGCGACGCCATAGGAGCGATGTCGGTCGGCGCCCGTGGCGTGTTCAGCACGGCGTACGAGCCCCTGCTGTTCGATGTGAGCGTAATCCCATTTCCTGCAGTGGGGCGTGAGCAGACGACGCTCGACGTGCTCGCGTCTGTATGTCGGACCAAGCGCCCAGCCTGCTTCATAGTTGAGCCGCTGATATTGGGAGCGGGCGGAATGCTGATGTACCCGGCCTGGGTACTCAAGGAGATGAAGCGAATCTGCGAGTCCTTGGACGTCCTGTTCGTTGCCGACGAGGTGATGACGGGGTGGGGCCGCACCGGCACTCTATTCGCCTGCGAGCAGGCAAACATTACGCCTGATATTGCCTGCTATTCAAAAGGCCTGACTGGCGGGGCTTTGCCACTCGCGGTGACGTTGTGCCGGGCCGATATATTCAAAGCGCACTATCGAGAGATCGTGCGCGCACATTTTTTCATTCGAGTTCGTATACGGCCAATCCCATCACATGCGCAGCTGCAAGGGCCAATCTTGAGCTCTGGAAGGACGGAGAGCTGCGCGAACGCGTAAGGTCGATTGCAAACTTGCAGGAGCGCGCTATCGCGCCACTTCGTACCGACTCTCGATTTGACAATGTCCGTCAGACGGGGACCGTCTGCGTGTTCCAGCCGATCGTGATCACGGATTCCAGGCCATCGTGATCACCCATTCCAGAGCATCGTGATCACGGTTTCCAGCGGATCGTGATCGCTATTTCCAGCGATCGCGATCGGGGCAGGAGGCGCGCGCCGCTGACAGTCTGCAACCCGGGTAGCTTGGTCTTTTGCCTAACCGCAGAGGATCGAGATGCCGACCGAGAGACTGTCCATGCGCCACATCCATGAAGTTCTACGCCTACACTACAGCGTCGGCGTGTCGCAACGCGCCGTTGCCCGCAGCCTCGGCTTGGCCCAGGGCACGGTCAGCAAGTACCTCAACCGAGCCCGCCGCGCCGGTCTGACCTGGCCGCTGCCGCCGGAGCTGGACGACGACGTCCAGCTCGAACCGCCTGTTTCCGCCGCCTTCTGATCGGCCCAGCGACGAGCGTCCGCATCCAGACTGGGCGCTCGTGCATCGCGAGCTGCGGCGCCCGAACGTCACGCTGATGCTGTTGTGGGAGGAGTATTGCGACGCAAACTCCGACAGCTTCAGCTATGCGTGGTTCTGCGAACGCTACAAGGAGTGGACCGGCCGCCTCAAGCCGACCCTGCGCCAGGTCCATGTCGCCGGCGAGAAGCTGTTCGTCGACTATTCCGGCCATACCATGGAGGTGGTTGACGGGCTCAGCGGCGAGGTGCGGAGCGCGCAGATCTTCGTCGCCGTGCTCGGCGCCTCGAACTACACCTATGCCGAAGCCAGCTTCAGCCAGAGCTTGCCGGACTGGATCGCCTCGCACGCTCGGGCCTTTGCCTATTTCGGCGGCGTGGCGCGGCAGACGGTGAGCGACAATCTCAAGGCCGGCATCACCCGGGCTTGCTTTCACGAACCGATGGTCAACCGGACGTATGCAGATCTCGCCCGCCATTACCGCACCGCCATCGTCCCGGCGCGACCGTATCGTCCACGCGACAAAGCCAAGGTCGAAGTCGGGGTCCAAATCGTCGGACGATGGATTCTCGCGCGTCTGCGCAACCGCCGATTCTTCTCCCTCGCCGCCCTCAACGAGGCGATCCACGCGCTCCTGGTCGAGCTGAACGACCGACCTCTCCGGAGTTGGGGACGAAGTCGGCGCGACCTGTTCGAAGAGCTCGATCGTCCGGCGCTCACTCCCTTGCCGGATGAACCGTACCAGTATGCCGAGTGGAAGCGCTGCCGGGTCAACCTCGATTATCACATCGAGATCGCCAAGCATTATTACAGCGTCCCTCACAACCTCGTGCGTCAAGAGGTCGAGACCCGCGTCACCCAAAAGACCGTCGAGATTTCCTGCGCGGCAAGCGGGTGGCGTCGCATCTACGCAGCACCTTGCAGCATCGCCCGACGACGATTGCCGAGCATATGCCGAGCTCGCATCGTCGTTATCGCGACTGGACCCATGAGCGTATTCGTTCCGAAGCCGCCAAGGTAGGCCCCGACGTCGACACCCTGGTCGACGTCATCCTGCGGTCGCGACCGCACCCGGAACAGGGCTTCCGCTCCGCCATCGGCATTCTCGGGCTAGTCAAGCGCTATGGCCAGGAGCGCGTCGATGCCGCCTGCGCCCGCGCCCTTCTACTCAACGCCCGTTCGTACAAATCGGTCGCCGTCATCCTCAAGAACGGCACCGACAGGACCGCTCCGCCCACCGACGAAACGCCCATTCTCTTCCACGCCAACATCCGCGGCCGCAGTTACTACAATTGATCAGGAGATCAGCATGCTCGTTCACCCCACCGTCGATCGCTTGCGCGCCCTCGGCCTCGCCGCCATGGCCGATGGCCTCACTGAACTGCAGAACAATCCCGAGGCAGCCGGGATGCCGAACGCCGATTGGCTCGGTCTCCTCGTCGATCGCGAGGTCACCGCCCGCGACAATCGTCGCATCACGCGTCGCTTGACCAGCGCCAAGCTCCGTCAAGCCGCCACCATCGAGAACGTCGACTATCGTACCGCCCGTGGTCTCGACCGCTCGCTCTTCCAGAACCTCGGAACCTGCCAGTGGATCCGCGATGCCAATCACCTGGTCATCGTCGGCCCAACCGGCACAGGCAAGTCCTGGCTTGCCTGTGCGCTCGGCAACAAGGCCTGCCGCGACGGCTTTTCCGTCCTCTACAAGCGGGCACCCCGCCTGTTCGCAGATCTCGCGCAGGCGCGTGGCGAAGGCCGTCTGGCGCGCCTGATCGCAGCCCTTGAGCGCGTCAACCTGCTCATCCTTGATGACTGGGGACCCGAACCGCTCACCGCCGACCAGCGCCGTGATCTGCTCCAGATCGTCGATGATCGTTACGACAAGGGATCGTTGTTGATCACTAGTCAGGTGCCCGTGTCGCAATGGCATGATGTCATTGCCGACCCCACCCTCGGCGATGCGATATTGGATCGCATCATTCACAATGCTCATCGCATCGAGCTCAAGGGCGACAGTCTGCGGCGTCAAGCCGGCGAAAAGAAAAAGCCCTGAGCACCTCGCGCACGATCGTCCCGCCGGACCACAGGCCCCTCCCGCGCGCGCCGCTGCGTCGCTCGTGGGGGCACTCCGCGCCGCGCACGGGGCCCTCCCATGGACCGCCAGAACGATCTTCGAACCACTCCGCCAGCCTTGACGAGGAGGCCGCTTCTAGCACAAATAAACTCGTCAGTCGTGTTCGTCTCCAGTGATCGCCATCATCTGGAATCCGTGATCACCATCGTCTGGAACGCCTGATCACCATCCCTGGAATGCGCAGACCGTCACAGCGCTCGAGCTGAAATCCGCTGATAGCGGTTATCTCGCGAGCATTGGTCCCAGTCTTCAGCGCTTGTTTAGCGACCGCAATCTGCTGCTGCGCCCCCTTGCAAATACGATTTATGTGATGCCGCCTTATTGTACGACAGCGGGAGATCTTGACCAAATCTACGCCGGCATCAGGGAAGCCGCCGACTTGCTGGCCTGATGGAATGCTGCAATTTGAGCCCCAAGAACGCGAATCCTCATCCAAAATCAGAGGCTTCTGCTCGGCGAGGTGAAACTGCGCCTTTACATACGCGCATCGCGTCAATCGGTATGAATCCATCGAAGATCGGATGAACGTCGCAGGATCTATTCGCGGCCGCGCCGTTTATTGCACCAATCGCGACTTAACTAAGGGTAAAACCTGCCCGGACTGGTGGAGCTTGTCGATGGCCTTCGAGCCACACTGGCAAGAGGTGATGCGGGCCCAGTGCGCTTAGATGCTCTGCGTCACCCGAGTAACACGCGCGGCGAGCAGAGCGGGGGCGATTTAACAGGTTGAAAGTGCCGAAGGCATAACGTCTACAGGAGGCGAGAATGCGCAATGGCTTCGATAATTCCCGCCAAGGCTCAGCTCGGTGCTGCGCTATTTGCGGGGGACAGTTTGGGCTGGTCCGCTACTACAATTGGCGAAAGGCTCTTTGCTCCAGAAAATGCGTCGATCGCCTCTAGGCGCGGCAGCTAGCTGAGCTCGAATGGTACGTTGGCCCCGAGCTGCGTCATAGTGGTGCGTCGTTCGCCTGCAGGATCACGGATGGAGAGTGATCGCATAAATGTTGGTTGAGGTACGCCGTTGGCGAGACTGTCCAAAAGACGATGATGCTGAATCGTGCGCCGCGCGGGAAGGTATCACGTGGCCGCAAGCAGATCGAGTCGGCCTTAATGCCGTCCCGCTATCGAGAGATTGGCACGGAAACACCAGGTTCTACAGATGTCAGCGACCATCATCGATTTCAATGCTTTTAGGCCGAATAGGCCCGTTGCGGATAGCGTAACACGCGACCGCCCGTCCACGACCGCAGCCGAAGGCGTGCTTGCTGGCCTCTTCTTCTATCCTGTCTTCCTGGCTTGGCTGCCGTTTTGCCTGATGGCGCTGCCTGCGCGGATCGAGAGACCACTTGAACGTACGCCTGAACCGTAGGTCGAATCGCGGCAACTCACAACGTCCTCAACGGCCGACCTGACAACCTCAACCCATTTTCACGTGTTGAGTGTTAGAAATGATGTTTGTGTCAGCAATCTGAGGAGACGCAGCTTCCCGGAAAGCGCCACGCACGCTGGTACGTGGCATGGCCGGCAATACGACCCGTTCACCCGGACAGCAGCTAACGTTTTCGAACTACAGCCGGCCGAGAGGACAACACTACGGCCAAAACCCAAATATGGCGATCGCGAGACACGGACTCGCCGCCATTAGATCACAGGGCTCAGAGCCCCGCCATTATCACGTATTTGATCTCGACATACTCTTCCAAGCCGTGATGCGAACCTTCGCGACCGAGGCCGCTTTCCTTGACGCCGCCGAAGGGCGCGACTTCCGTGGTGATGAGGCCCGTGTTGACGCCGACCATGCCTGATTCAAGTGCTTCGGCGACGCGCCAGACGCGGCCGAGGTCGCGGGAATAGAAGTACGAGGCAAGGCCGAACGGTGAGGCGTTGCACATCGCGATGACGTCCATGGCGGGAATTCGCAGAGCTGAAAGGATCTCGATCGTCTTTTTGAAGCGGAGATCGTCTCCGAAGGCAGCGGGCTGCCGTTCAGAAGAGATGAACGCCTACTGGTTGGGGCTTTGGGATTAGGCCTACAGATGCACAGTTCGCCGCGTCCCAAACAGATATTGCAGCAACGGCGATGTGCGCAAACGAAACATTGCACCTTATCAGAAACAAAGACGAGTTCGTTTCATTGACTGAGCGAAGACCAGTCTTACCTTTTTCAAGGTCAGAGCGAGGTCATCGTACTGCAGTCGAGTGCGGCGGCATCGCTCGCAGAGAACACTCAGTATTCGACTGGGCAGGATCGCGCCAAGTCAGCGATCTCACTCACGCGATCGGCGCGTGGGAGGTGCTGTTCACCGGATCAAAGCAGCGAGGATAGAATGACGCGAAATGCTGGAATTGCTGACAGCTTTATTTCACGGGCAAACATCGTTAAGTGCGCGTCTCGGCTGGGTGCCGAGATTGTGAACGTCAGACTTTCTGCCGAGTCGCCGCAGGACGTTCTCTGCGCGATCCGTCAACTGGTGCGTGACCATAAGGTTCTCTTCTTCCGTGATCAGACGCACCTTGATGAAGTCCAGCACGAGCGCCTGGTGACTGTACTCGCCAGGCTAGGCCAGCAGTCTCCGCTCGGCCGGCCTCCCGCACCGTCGCCGATCACCGAAATTGGTTCAGATGACCATTGGTTTACGAATATCACCTCCCATGTCGATCCAGGACTCTCCGTTCTGCGATCCCTGGCGATCGCGCCCGGCCGTCGCGAGACGGCCTGGTCGAATATGCAAGCTGCATATCTCGACCTTCCGCTACCACTGCGTAAGCTCGCTGATGAGCTGTGGGCTGTTCATAACGATGATTCTCCGGAAACCGGGGACTCGAAAGCCGTCGGGGCAAACACGACGGTTTCGGACCATCCGGTGGTTAGACTCCATCCCGGGACCGGTGAGCGCGTCCTTGCCCTCGCCAACTTCGGAGGCCACTTCGTCGGATTGCAAAGAGATACCGGCCGAAAGCTCTTTGATATGCTGCAGTCCTATATCATTGCACCGGAAAATGCGGTTCGATGGAGCTGGAGAGTCGGAGACCTAGCGATATGGGACAATCGCGCAGCCCAGCACTATCCCATCGATGACGAGCAGAGGGGAGTACCTCTCGACAACTGCAGTCGCGAGCTGTCGCCTCGCGCGAAGTGTCGCCGCAGCGGACAGCGCGGTAACGCACCAAAGCCTCAGGCAGCGAGGGCTGCATGAGCGTGGCCTGCCTAGGACCGCAGACTTAGCTCTCGGATGCCGCGAGCAAGCCGTACTCTCGTGTTAAGACCACTCGCTGCGTATTCAAAAGGAGTCAGGTCTTGTTCCCGCCCGCTCGAGGCCCAAGCCACGAGCACGTGTGAGCATGCTGTGTTTGCTTCACGCGGGGGTGTTCCCCGCAGCAGCCGAACCGGCATCGTTCGCGCGCTCTCATTCCGATCGCCCCAGATGTTCTCTAGGCAGAGAGGGCCGAGCGCGTTGGCTCCGGAACGTTCACTGCGGGCATTGAGGCGGTCGGGAGCGGCTCGAAACCATTCTGGCGCTTGCCGCGCGCCGCCAACATGATGGCAAAGACCATCAGCAGGATCAGAAGACCGCGCATTTCTAAAGGTACCTAAATAGCCCAATGGACGTGTGAAGCGACTCACATCGGCTGAAATCGATATGAGTAGGGCTGCGAAATCACCCGTCAGGTGCCACTCGATACCGGCTTTACGGCGCAAGTCGGCGAACTGGGCCGCAGCCGAGGGGAAAAAATGCAAAGGCTCCTTCACGATAGCAGAAACAATGCGTCAAGTTTGAGTAATGATCTCCAGATCACTTCACTGACGCTCGCGCCGGCCGCTTTCAGGCATTCGAGGGCACTTCACTGTACGATTGTGATCTTGTCTCAGGTGCCTGCTGGAGCTGACAGCTGCGGGCATCGCGTTGCTTTGCTCGAGCCTGCTCGCATTCGTGTTGGTTTAGGGACCCTGATCGAGCCCTTCGCCGCCTCTTGAGTTGGCTGAGTTTCCGGAGGTAGCCTCTCGCATGTCCAATCGGATTTTCACGACGGCTCGAGCGGTGAAGGCGCACCAATGAACCCACGCCGTACGAGGGGACACATCGGGTAGCCCATACTCATTTTGCCGGAAGTATTCGAGAAGTGGGGAGACATTCGGATGCCGTATGTGTTTCGGCATGGAATAAGGGCTCTGACTCATATGTGGAACGGCCCGGGCTGCAAGATCTTTCTCTGGTTGAACAAGGGATGACGGTGCGGTCATATGTTCGGCCTGTGAACGCGGCGCCTGGCCGCTGGCCACGATCATATCCGCGGAAGCAATCGCCCAATCAATTTCTCGCGCTCGAAGCGCAGTGAGTCAGGCGGTCTGATTGCTACCGGGAATGTCGTCATTCGGGGTTCATCCAGATTTGCACCTTGCCTCCTCGGCAGCTTTCGTCTTCCGCCGGAGAGCTCTTGAGATTAGGATTTCAGCATTGCGGCCGCCGCCTGATAGATGCCGCCTCTGACCAGCAAGGCCCAGATCGTGCGCGCAATCTTATTGGCGAGTGCGACCGATACGACCTTGACCGGCCGTCTTTGCAGCATGGTCCGAATCCAGAGTGGGACTTTCAAGCCTCGTTTAGCAAGCTTGATGATAGAGGTCGCACCAACGATCAAGAGCGTCCGTAGTTGCCGATTTCCACGCTTTGATATCGCGCCGAGCCTTTCTTTTCCGCCGCTCGACTGTGCCCTCGGTGTGAGCCCCGTCCAAGCCGCAAAATCTCGTGCAGTCGCAAAATTGCGAGCGTCCAAAACCGATGTCCGAACGGTAGCGGCGAGGAGAGGACCGACGCCCGGAATGCTCATCAGACGCCTTGCATCGGGGTCCTTTCTGACGGCAACCAAAATCTCTCTGTCGAGCTTCTCTATGCGGGTTGTAAGCAGCTCAATCTGTTCAGCGAATAGGATCAGGGCAAAGCGGGCGGCGCCGGGGATCCTATTGTCTTTTTCGTCCCGGAGAAGCACCAGGAGTTTTGCGATGCTTGCCATGCCTGTGCCGGCGATAATGCCCAATTCGGCCATATGAGCACGTAGGGCATTTGCAGTCTGGCTGCGCTGCCTCATCAGCAGCTCTCGCGTCGCAAAATCATGCTGGCCGCTTGTTGTTCGGCAGTCTTCACCGGTACGAACCGCATTGTCGGGCGGGTGACCGCCTCACAAATGGGTTCAGCATCCGCCAGGTCGGTCTTGTTTCGTTTGACGTAAGGCTTCACGTAGGGTGGCGGCATCATGCGGACAGCGTGGCCCAGCGCCGCGATCTCGCGTGCCCAGTGATGGGCACTCGCACAGGCCTCCATACCTACCACGCAAGCTGGAAGGCTCCGAAAGAAGGGCAGAACCTGCGATCGCCGCAATGTGCGACGAACCAAGACTTTCCCGTTTTCGGCGATGCCGTGAACTTGAAAGATCGACTTGGCCAAATCCAAACCCACCGTGATAATCTTCTCCATGGAACGGTCCTTCCTTTGTGGCGCCTCTCTACGCGACCACGTTAGGCACTTTTGATGCCGGTTCGAAGGGCCGTTCCACACCATCATTTCTGATGAAGTTCGCCGGCGACTGTGGTTCTTCAACGCAGGATCGGCGCCATGCGACAGGCTTTCGAATTTCATCGCTCGTACCGAGTGGTTTGGTGTTTGATGGCGTAAGTGATTCAGAGGATTCGGTTATTCTGGCTGTTCGGTCAGAGGCTACGGAGGCCCAGTGCCCTTTGTGCACGACAGCATCGCGCCGAATCCATAACCGTTACATCCGGCACGTGGCCGATTTGCCATCAGCGGGCAGAAAGGTGCGCCTCCGATTGCTCACGCGGCGCTTCACATGTGAGGTGCCGCATTGCCGCCGGCGGATCTTTTCAGAGCGGTTTGGAGAAGACATCGTTCCGCTTCGACGGCGCCGGACGGCACGGCTGGAATACATCGTCCATCACTTGGGGGTGGCGCTGGGCGGCCGGCCGGCGGCAAGCTTCGCCAAGCGGCTCATGCTGCCCGTTAGCAACGATACCTTGCTAGGGGTGGTCCGCCGGCGGCGGCGATGCCGACAGATCCATTGCTTGTTGTGGGCATCGATGACTGGGCGTTCCGGAGAAACCATCGATACGGGACGATCGTGTGCGATTTGGAGCGCCGGCGGATCGTTACCCTGCTGCCCGACCGGCAAACTGCGACCGTTCGGGCGTGGCTATCGAAGCACCCAGCGATCAACATTGTGTCGCGAGATCGCGGTGGTGGATACGGCGAGGCAGCAGCCAAGGCGCTGCCGAACGCCATCCAAGTCGCCGACCGCTGGCATCTGATGGAAAATGGGAGCGCGGCCTTCCTTGATGCGGTGCGCCGCTCCATGAACAGAATCCGAACCGCAATCGGAGCGACGACGATCGCCCCGGAATTGCTGACCTGTGCGGAAAAGCTGCGCTATCAGGGCTATCTGCGGCGCCAGGACAGCCATGCCGTAATTACGGCTCTGGCCAGCGACGGTGTGTCGCTCAAGGAGATCGTCCGCCGCACAGGACATAGTCGCAATCTGGTTCGCCAAATTAGCCGCGGCGGCGGTACGGATATGTTCCGCACCCGTCAAAGCACCCTGGACGGGCATCTGCCGTTCCTGGACACGCAGTGGTCAGGCGGCTGTCGCAACGGTGCCGAGCTCTGGCGCCGCTTGAAGGGACAAGGCTTCAAGGGATCGCTGCGCGTGGTGGCGGAATGGACGACGCGACGGCGGCGTGCCGAGACTATCAGCCATCAACAATTGCAGAAGGTCCCCGCCGCCAGGACGATAGCGCAGCTGATGACGACGAAGCGCGACCACCTAACCAGGGCGGAGACCGTCACGCTTGCGGTCATCGAACAAAACGTTCCTATGCTGGCCGATGCCCAAGGTCTCGTTGGCCGCTTCCACGCGATGATCCGAAGGAAGGCCGAGATCGAGCTCGAACCTTGGATTGAAGAATCCAAGCGGAGCCTCATTGCCTCGTTCGCGAATGGAATCGCCAACGATAAGGGCGCGGTGCACGCCGCTATTACGCAACCATGGTCCAATGGCCAAGTGGAAGCGCAGATCACTAAGCTCAAGCTGGTCAAACGGCAGATGTACGGGCGCGCTAAGCTCTATCTGCTTCAGGCAAGGCTGATTGGCGCGCCATAAAAACAATCACGACCATCGAATATGCGTCAGAGCCAATATTGCAGGCCGAATGACACGAGGGCCTCGCGTGCAACCGGAGCCGGCGCCGGCGAAGCCTCGCGCTCGATCTTCACAAACTGGCGCCGTAGATGCGACCAGCAGAAGGCGAGCGTGCCGGACAGCGCGTCCGCACGCGTCTCTCGGGTCATGGTCTTGTAAACCTGATAGCCGTCGCAGTGGATGATGCCGCGATAGCCTTCGAGCAGCCTCAAGCCATGGATGGCCCCACGGCCCGGCGCATAGGCATAGACCATCCCAGGCGGATCAGGCCCGGCCCAAGGCCGGTCATCGCGCGAGAGCGCCCAGAAGTAGCCGGTTTTGGTCCTGCCGCGCCCCGGATCCAGCACTGGCGCCGGGGTCTCATCGACACAAAGCTTCGCGGAGGCGAGCAAAACCTCGCGCAGACGACCCCACAAGGGCTTCAGCTCCTGGGCAGCATAGCCGACCCAGAAGGCGAGCGTGGAACGATCGATAGCAATTCCGTGGGTCGCCAGCATCTGCGCCTGGCGGTAAAGCGGCAAATGCCAATGATACTTGGCGTCGATCACATGCGCGACGAGCCGCTCGGTCGGCAATCCACCCCTGATCAGTCGCTCGGGAGCAGCGTGCTGGAGAACGACGCCCGGGCAGGCGCGGCAAGCCAGTTTGGGCCGGCGGGTAACGATGACGCGATACTGCGCCGGTACGACGTCCAGCCTCTGGCTCTCATCGCGGCCAATCTCAACGAGATCGCCTTTGCAGGACGGGCAGCAGGTTGCAGCCGGCATCAGCGTTTCGACGATGCGCGGCAAATGCTCCGGCAGCTTGCCACGATTGGCCCTGCGCTCGGCAGCTCTCTTCTCGCGTGTTTTGGGATTGGCGCGGTCCTCGGCTGCTTCGAGAGCCGCGACAGCCTGATCGATATCCTCCAGAACAAGCTGGAGCTGATCAGCGTCAAGCTTTTCCGAGGATCGACCGAACTGCGCGTCTTTTGCAAGCTTGAGCAACCGCTCGAGTCTGGCGCAGCGCTCCAGCAGAGCCGCGGCAAAGGCACGCAACTCGGCTGGATCGCTCGGCAGTTCATCAGGCAAATCACTCATGGGCCCGAGTCTGCCATGCTTCGCGCCCAGATGCAGCGAAGATTTTATTTCCTACGCAAGTGCTTTCGGCTGCGGGATTCGAGGCGCATGCATGCGTGTCCAATCCATGCCGGCCAGAAGCGCCGACAGCTGCGCCGCGTTCATTTGCATGACGCCGTCAACAACCGGCGGCCATTTGAAGCCGCTGCCATCGAGCCGCTTCCAGTACAGCACAAGGCCGCTGCCATCCCAGACCACCATCTTCACACGGTCAGCGCGCTTCGCACGGAAGACCACCGCCACGCCCTTCATCGGATCGTGGCCCAGCGTCTCCTTCGCCAACAGCGCCAGACCATCCGCGCACTTCCTGAAGTCTACAGGTCGGATCGCAACGTAAATCATGAGGCCAGCGGGAGGCGTCAGCATGAACGTGTCCGGCGCAACGCAACAAACACATCACTCAGCACGGCAAGTCCAGGCGTCCCTCGCACCTCAACTCGCCCTGGAGCTCAACCGTCACATCGGCTGCTTCCGGGGATCCGGAGGGCGCGGCAGCCGCCGATGGCGACGATTCCGACACCAACGGCACAAACGACAGTGCACCCGCCGCAGCTGGCAGCACCAGTTGACCTAAACGCGCCCGGCGCCGCCAGTCATGCACCTGCTGTGGCCGGCAGCCATGCCGGCGTGCGATATCTGTTACAACCGCGCCCGGCTCAAGGCTTTCCGCGACAATCCGGGCCTTCAGATCATCCGGCCACTGCTTACGGCCTGCGCCGGCGTACACTTCGATACGCTGTGTCAATGGTCGTCTTATGTCGTCCGAATGGTCGTCGTTGTGAGCACCCTTGCAGAAGATGACTCTTCTAACGGTGCTCCCAAGATCGCGCACAGACAATCTAAAGGGCCGCAGCGCTACGCTTACGCTCTACCCAATTCCGCGCTAGATCTACGAGACCGCGACGGCAAGCGTTGCCAGGCGCTCGGCGGCGGCCAGAAATGCTGGACGCCGACATGGATCAGGCGGTGGGTGCCCCTCATGCACGCCGCCTATGATTCGGCCGACGAACGCCGCTCGACGATTTCAGTAGCAGGCCGATCGCCGAGACAACTGCCGAACGCTGATCGAAATCTTGGCTCCAGAGGTGCGCGCGTTGAACATTGGTCCCGGCACCGATTCCGAAGCCGAGATGGGTCCCTTGGTCACCAAACAGCATCTCCAGGAGGTTCGCGACTATATCGACGCGGGCGCGGCCCAGTGGGCCGAGCTGGCGGTCGATCCGCGCGACTTCAGGTGTCAAGGTTGACAAATTGCTGTTTCATCGGGGACACACTTTTCGAGCGCCTCACGTTCCCGGGCCGCATCGCCGTCGACGGTAAATAGCGCTGTGCCGTTGCAAATTCGTGTCTTCGATAGATCTTCATGTCCGACGATCCGCACATCAAATTCAGGGCGGCATGATAGGCGTCCATGTGCCAGATTTCGGTACCCATAGCATGTCATTCGTTCGGCGGCGGGAAAGGCCGGAAAGCATGTTTGCTCGGCGACCACCATATGCATGGTGCGGAAAGGCATTCGCTTCTACAAACTTGAAGACAATCACGACGGGGCTTACGGGTATTCGGGCCGGCGCCGAATTCGTCCTGACGACGATGGGTGGCTTTTTCGGGCGGCGAAGGATGTCCTCCGCGCGCCTGTGAGCGCGCCCGGAGTACAGCGTGCCGCAACAGCACTCGAGGGCGGCAAGACTTGGCCGAATCAGAGTCGTGTCCGGAATGGGCCTTGGGAGGTCTTTTGGGGCGCACGCGCCCCAAGCGTGGCGTCGGGGCTCACCTGCACCAACATCTTGCCGAAACTATCGCCGCGCAGCATTTCGGCGAAAGCGGCTGGGATGGCCTCCAATCCCTGGCGGATATCCTCGCGGTACTTGATCTTACCCGCATTCACCAGGGGCGCGACATAAGCCAACATCTCATCGTGCTGTGCGGCGAATTCGCTGACCGAGAGGTTTCTGACCCTGACGTCCCGCGCCTTGAAGATTGGTTCGCCCGATTTCATCAGCGCTGCGCGCCTGTCAGTGCCTCCGTCCTCATCGCCGTAGTGTGCGATGAGGCCGCAGATGGTCATTCGCGCGTCCTGATTGAACAGCGGAAGTACCGCCTCGAACACCTTGCCCCCGACATTCTCGAAGTAGACGTCAATGCCGTCTTGGCAAACGGTGGCAAGATCGGCTGACAGAGTGGGCGAAAGGTGGGAGACGCAGACGTGGAAGCCCAATTCCTCGGTCACGAACTTGCCTTTGGCCTCACGGCCAGCGATCCCGATGACCCGCGCGCCCCGTTGCTTGGCGAGCTGCCCGGCGATCTGGCCGACCCCGCCCGAAGCTGCCGAAACCACCACGGTCTCGCTTGGCTCAGGCGAGGCCATCAGGTTCATGCCGGCGTAAGCGGTCAGCCCAAGCATGCCAAGCACGCCGACCGAGTGCGAGATGCGTCCCAGGGACGGATCGAGCTTACGCGGGACCATGTACTCCGGCCGCCAGACACCCTCGCCCATGAGCGCATATTCGGACCAGCCATTGGTGTTGAAGACGAAGTCGCCGGCGGCAAATCCGTTCATGCGGCTCTCGATGACCTGAGAGACGGTGCGTGCATGGCAGGGCGCGCCGGCCGGACCAGTGCGCTCCCGCTGATAGTAGACTTGATAAGGATCGAGAGACACGTAGATGGTCCGGGTCAGCGCCTGCCCCGAAGCGGGCACAGGGACCGCGCCCTGCTTCAGCACGAACGTGTTCTCCTGTGGCCAGCCCGCCAGAGGCTGCTCTGACAAGGTCCAGTATTGATTCCTCATAATTCCTCACTGCTTGTCGGACACGGCGCTGGTTTGTTGAGCTTCACATCCTTCATTGAACCAGCTCCGTCGAATTTAACCAGCCGGGGCAACCGGCTTCTCCGTCTCGCGTAGGAGTTGGTTCACAACCCAACGCTTGACTAAACTGGTCCTCGGATCAGATCGAGCGAAGTTGGCAATTAAGGATTCCCAACAAAACACCTGACTCATAATAACGAGAGTTGATATTAGTTTAGGCGATATTCGATGCCATCGCGCGTTAATCCGGCGCAAATCCCTTCGCCTTGAGGGTATCGAGCGCGGCCCGCGAGGTCTTGCAAGCTGTGATGTTTTTCCGGGATTTGACGTGCACGTGTGGCCTGCCCCGCATCCGTTAACTGGTTCGCGCAACGATCAGCAGGTACTCGGTGCGCAATGCTACAGCGAGATGCTCGGTTACCGCGCGTGAGGCAAAAGGCGCAAAGGAATAGACTGAACTGCACGTGCGAATTGTTGCTGCACATCATGAGCGCCCCGATGACACGCGCAACTGGCCGTCAGCTTGCCCCGAGGGTTGAGGTCGAACTTCGCTTTTTCGACTTGTTTTCAGCGGGCTGATTCAGCCTGACGACAGCCTTCTCGAGGTATCTGCTGGCCCAGAGTATGTCGTTAGCGAGAGCACGGCGCGCGCCTGCGCCATCTCTTTCCGCTAGGCTCGCCAATATCGATCGGTGAGGATGGTCCTTCGCGGTTGCGGATTCGCTGAAATCGTTTAACGTGAGAAGCGGACCCATCTGAACCCACAGGCTTTCGATGAGACCACAAACCACAGGCAAATCTGATGATCTGTAGATCCTGAAATGAAATTCTTCGTTGATTGAGAGCACGGTCTGCACATCGCGCTGCCGTCTAGCGAGCATCAGTTGCTCCTGCATCTTCCCCAACGCGACGACATCGTGCGATGAGATGTTGTTCGCCGCAGCTTCCGCGGCACGTCCCTCCAGCTCGATTCGAATGTCGCGAATCTCCCTGAACCGGGCCACACTCAAGACCGGAACCATCATGGTGCGAGACTGATGTGGAACAAGGCCCCGCTCGGAAGCCAACCGGAGAAGCGCCTCCCTCACAGGCGTGACACTAACTCCAAGTTCCTCGGCCAATGGTTTTAGAAGAAGCCGCTGACCGGGTCTGAAACGACCGCCCATCAGAGCCTTCCGAATCATGAAATATGCTCTCGCGTGTAAGTTGTCACGCCCCACGTGCAGCCGATCTCTTTCGCCTGGCATGAGGAAGGTGGACGGGGAAGCAGAGGACTCTGCGTCTCGAGCTCCTGCCTTTCTCATGTTCTATTCGTTCCTGTCTCGGCGCCGCGCGACCACTCGGGGGCTGCTGCTGTGGGCACGACCGTGTACCACGGCGGCGCTGAGCTACAAAAGCGTAAAGGGGCCGCAGGGGCCCCCTTAACATGTCTGATCGGTGCCGGGCCGGCCGAGCCTCAGGATGGCGCGGTCCAGGGCAACGGAGCCAGGGCCTCAAACTCTGTCACCACGTCAATAACTGCGGGCTTACCGGATCGCCGCGCAGCGTCAAATGCTTTGGGTAAATCACCGGGCTTGTCAACACGCACACCGAAGCAGTCGAAATCGCGCGCGATCTGCGCAAAATCTGTGTCTCGATAGGCAAAGATCTCCTCTTTGTTGCCTTTCCTTCCCTCATAGGCGGTGTCGATGTTTCTTCTGCCCTGTCCGAGGCAATGGTTGTTGTTCACGATCGTGATCACGTTGAGGCCATACCGCCTGGCCGTTTCTAGCTCAGGCAGATGATACATAAAGCCGCCATCGCCTGTTAAGCAGACAACGGGGCGATGTGGCATAGCGCACTGGACGCCGAGCGAAGCAGGAAACGCCCACCCCAAGGAGCCGGCGGCTCGCAGGTATCCCTGAGCCGGGTCGGTGAGATAGACGAGCGTCCCGCTCCAGTGCGATGCGTATCCGGTATCGGCCACCAGCATTGCATTTTTCGGAAGCCAGTCCGAGATCTCTCGGCACAGACGCTCTGGCCTGATCGGCGTCGCCTCGGACGATCGCGCAATGTCTGCTTCCGCCCGCCATTCGGCGACGTAATCGGTGACTTTCCGCTGCCAATCTGCGCGCGAACGGGACAGCAGTTCCGAGTGAAGGCGATCGAGAGCCGCTTTCGGGTCGCCGTGAACACCAATCGCTTCGGGGAAGTTGCGACCAAGCTCCGCCGGATCGATGTCGATCTGTACAATCTGCGTCTCGGGCCTCGGCAGCTTCCAGTGGTTCGTGATCATGTCGCCCGTATCGCTGCCGACGAAGACCACAAGATCCGCGTCGTGCAGGATCTTGTTTGCGCAGCTCCGCGAGTAGGTGCCGGCCACTCCTCCATTTTGCGGATGAAACTCCGCAAGAGCGTGTTTCGCGTCGAGGGACATCACGACTGGAATTCCGTGATGTTCGACGAACGCCTTCAGGGCTCCTTCGGCTCCGGACATCATCAAGCCGGCGCCCGCGAGAATTACAGGTCGCTCCGAAGCCGCGATCGCCGCCGCAGCACGGCTGACCGATGCCGCATCAGGAGAGGGACGGAAAGCCGGCACTTGTGCGAAAGTTTCTTCGGGGAAGATGGCAGCTGTGAATTCGGCGGCGCCAACCATGTCGCCGGTATAACCGGTGATGTCGAGATGGACGGGGCGGGATACGCCGGTTGTCGCCTCTCTGAATGCTTGACGCAGCAGATGGGGCAATTGCGCCACCTCATCCACTCGACCCCTGAACTTCGTGACGGAGGCGTAAAGCGGCTCGTGTGGAAGTTCTTGATACGCGTTTCGGTACTGGTAGGTGGCTGCGTGGCGACCGGTCAACGCGACAACGGGCGAGTAGGCAAACCAGGACTCCTGGAGAGCCGCGGCTAGGTTGGCTGCGCCGACGGATTGCGCCATGCAGACGGCCGGGCGACGCAATGCGCGTGCATAGCCGTCAGCCATATACGCGATTCCCTTTTCGGAGTGCCCGAGGATCCGCTTGATGCCGAGGTCTTCCATCTCCGTGAGCGCCCGCCGCAGAACGGCATCCATGAAGAAGACGTGTGAGATACCCTTGGCCTTGATGGTTTCGGCAATGAAGCGCCCGCCGGTCATGCGACGGGCTGGAACGAGCGCGGGATTAGCCGAAGGCAACTTTAAAGTGTCCATTTCTACCCTGTCGGTTTGTCGAATTAGGCGTGAAAAAAGGCTCACGAGCCGCACCCATCTGTCCACGATGGGTCGCGATAGGTATCTCGCGTTGCGCGATATTTTTATATGATATAAAAAGTCTCGTCAACGCGAGTTCATCCCGGGCCAGCCTCGCGGCGCGCCCAACGGGCTCGTGTGAGAGAAAGCACAAGGAGAGACCATGATCCGCTACGAACTGTCGGGAAAAAGAGCGCTCGTCACCGGTGCAGCGTCAGGCATCGGTTTGGCGACTTTGAAGCGGCTGGCTCAAGCAGGCTGCACGGTTGCGCTGAATCATCTTCCCGAGGATCCAAGGGGGCCCGAAGAGGTTAGCAAGCTCCGCGCGGACGGTTACGACGTGTTCGGAGTCGCTGGCGCCGTAGGTGATGGAAAAGAGGCAGAGCTCGTAAATGCTGCCGTTGATAAGATGGGTGGCCTCGACCTTCTCGTCAACAATGCCGGCACGCCCGGAGCACGGCAATCCATTTCCTCGTCCGAGCTCGACCTTATCACTGACGAGCTGTGGTCGGCGGTGTTGGAGACGAACCTCATCGGGCTTTTCCGATGCACGCGCGCCGCTGCACCGTCGTTGAGACAATCGAAAGGCGCGGTCGTAAGCTTGGCCTCAGTGTCAGCATTGACGTCGAGAGGATCTAGTTTGGCCTACGCGGCAAGCAAGGCCGGTATCATTGCGATCACGCGCCATCTTGCTCAAGGTCTCGCACCAGAGATCCGGATTAACGCGGTAGCGCCGGGGGCGGTTGATAGCACCTGGCAGATCGAGTGGACGGAGGCGCAAAGGCAAAGCTCGATCGAGCGAACTCCTCTGCGGCGCAGATGCGTTCCCGAGGATATTGCCGAAACGATCGTCTATCTCGGCTTTGCAGCGCCCATGATCACAGGACAGATTATCATCATAGATGGTGGTCTGACGCTTTAGTTAAGCCTCAACTCGACCCTGTTACCTGGATCTTGGCGCTACGCACATAATCCGCACGAGATAACGACAAAGCCGCGCGAACCGCGACTTTGTCTCGTTCCGCCTTCTAAAGGAGATCTCATCTAAGGCGTCTGCACGAGCTAGCCATGCTCGGCTGCTGAAGCGCCGAGGACCTGCTCAGCCAGGGCCGCGTCAATGACGGCGCGCAGACCGAGGGGCCGCCGCCCTGGTGCAGGCGCTTTGTGAACATGCCGCCCGGCGCCAAATCATCTTCAGCAAATTACTGTCGCGTCCCGCCGAAACTGCCCCCTCGGGCAGTCGTCGCACCATCTCTAAAATTGAAGTCCCCGCGGGCGAAAGCCTTTCCACATCTCGGTGTCGCCGGTTGACTGGGATGGAACCCACTCCGCTGGAAGTGAGATTGTCGCAGGCTCGTCCCTGGCCAGGGTTGCAACTGGCGCTGTCAGTGTCCGTGTGTTGACCACATCTGCGTTCTAAGTGGGTCTCCAGATCATAGTCGCAGCGCAGCGTGGCCGTATCCAGTTATCGGCGGCTCAGGGTCGAGCCTCAAGTTGCACAACAGAGCCTCCGCCCGGTCAGCCGACGACCCGGAGTCTGCTGGAGACCGGTTATCGCAATGTCCTGTGGTGCCGGACGAGAACGCGTGCGAACGATCTCGTTCTGAGAGCGTGCGCGGGCTGGCGATTCCGACCGCCCAGACTTAGGCCAGCATGCACACATCGTAACGGGGCAGCTGGGTTGCGCGTCGATGATCTGGCCTGAAATGACAGGTCACCAGCGAATCCTTACACCGCGGTAATCCTGAAAAACACCAGTGTTCGCTGGCGTGAGCTCCGTGATCCGAGAGATGAGGCCGCGCGCACACTCTTCAGCCGATATGAAAGCAACCTGACCCTTGACCATTTCCGTTTGCACATAGCCAGGATTCAGTAAGGCCACCAGGATCCCATCGCGGGCCCAGGCGCGCGACAAGCCTCGCATGCCATTGTTAAGTGCGGCCTTCGAGGCCCGATAAGCATACTTGCCGCCGCCGGCGCTGCTGGTCGAGCCCATAATGCTGGTGATGGCCACCAGCTTCTTTTGGGTGCTGCCTCTCAAGTTATCGTAGAGGGTCTGCGCGATCAGCATAGGTGCCAGGGCGTTGACACGCATCGTGGTCATAAAGCCTTCGGCCTCGATCCGATCGGCCGATAGGCCACTGATTCCGGCATTGTTGATGAGAATGTCGATTGGCTGTTCGCCGAGGGTGCGTTTAAGCGAGGCGATCGAGGACTCGTCGGCGACATCGAGCGCGGTGATCCGCACTCGATCACTGGATGAAGCTGCCAGTTCTTTGAGGTCGTCCGCCTTTGCTGGGTTGCGGCAGCACGCAAAGACATCAGCGCCCTCGGCCGCGTATTGCCGCGTAAGCGCGAGGCCGATGCCTCGATTCGCGCCGGTGATCAGAATTGTGCTCATTGAAGGAATGTCTCCCCTCTGCTTGGACTGCCCACAAGTCCCTCATGAACTTGCGGCATGATTTCGACTACAGGAAACGGCCTTCTTCAGTCGTAGTAAACGAAGAAGCGAGCCTCTACGCTCCTGCGAGGTTTCGCATCAGGGTGAGCGCGACGATTGTCGAACGCCGCATGAGCGGACCGAGGATTGTGATCGTCTTCGGAATCGAATCCCTTAAAGAGCGCGAACTCATTCGAGGTCATCTCAGGGAAGTAATACCAGCGGTGAACTGGACTGTAATGAACAAGCCAGGTCTTATGCTTGACGTCATAGTTCTCGTAAACGGTATCGACCAGGTCTGTATCCACGACTGAAATGCCATCGCAGAACGCCAGGGGAAAATCCTGTGGAGGCTCCGAGAGAGCATGCCACGCTTGGATGATCATCAACCGAGAATAGGCCCGGATCGGAATGCCCTGCAGTTGGTCTTCCCGCGCGGCCATCACCGGGCCGGCGATCGGCGCATAGTCGATGTGAGCAAAGCTGGCCACATACGGTCTGACTAGGCCGGACCCCTTCTCTGCTGGCGTAACAGAGCTGCCTCCAATAGAGCGAATGATCACGGCGTCTCGCTTGGGTACAACCCAGGACGCTTTGAAATAGTCCTTGATGAACGGGACCACTTCTTCGAGATACCTGTCGCGCATGATCTCCGGATCACGTTCGCTCGCACAGGAAATCTTGTGCTGAACAAGAGTAAACCCTTCCCTGTCGAGAGAGAGGTCGTCCACGATCGGACGCGCGTCGCGTATGGTGACGTCATAGCTCACCAAGGGCCCGTCTGACCCCCGCACGACAATTGTTGGAGCCTTCTCGCTTGGCGAGCGTCGGGCAAAGGCGATCTGACCTTGCACCGATGTTAACTGATCACGGTCGATGTGCGCCGTCGAAGAACCTGTCATCTCCGCTCCCATCACTGTTTCTCTCCGCTTCATTGGCAAGAATCTTAACGGCGGTTTTGGCCGAAAAGCTGCGGAAATCGGACCGAATATGCCGAAATTCTGCACGAACGAAGGGAGCGCGGTGCGGCCCGCCCTCAGCGGTATCAAGCTTGATGTGATCAGCCTCCCAGCGCGCGACCTCATCGCAATACAGGCGCGACCACCCCGATGAGGTGAGTGACGGAATGACGAAATGGCGAAACCGCACCGAGCGAGGTCCCCTGCCCCAAAGAATGAGGCCGGGCCAGAAGGAATCATCAACGGGGACTCACGGGTACTCTGCAGCGGGGCAGAGCGGCGGCCGCCAACTGGAAGCTATAAAATGCAAGCATCCAGCGAGCATGTTGGCAACATCGCGGCAACCTTCCCAGGCAGAAGCGACTTTCCGCGCGGCAGGCTCCTGATCGGGAGAACCCGCAGTCGAGCTAAATCTCGAAAATTTGGCGTGGCACCTGTGTCAACACGTCAGCGCCGGATTCCGTGACCCGGAACGTCTCGCTAAGGACATAACCAAAATCCTCATCGATCCAGTTACCGAGCATCAGGTGGAAGGTCATGTTGGGTTTCAGAACCGTCATGTCCCCTTCCTTAAGGCTCGTGATCGCCTCGTTCCAATCGATACCGATGCCATAGCCACAGCGGGATTCTTTCTGAAAGCCCGACTTCCCAATCGTGCGATTGAATGCTTCGGCGACGTCGCTGCAGGTTGCTCCTGCTCGGACCTTATCGAGCGCAGCCTCCAAGCCGGCGACCTCAGCCTCATGTAGGCGGCGCAGACGGTCGGAAGGCTTGCCAATGGAGAACGTGCGCATAACCGCCGCCGTATAGGTGTGGCGCACGCCACCGAGTTCCAGATTGATTTGTGAACCCTGGCGGAAGATGTCGTCACTCCAGATAATGTGGCTTGTTCCGGTGCGCGGTGAGGAGCACATGAAGATGTTCGCAATCCCCGTTCCGCGGTTGCCGTTTGCACCACGCGCTAACGTCGAAAGGATCTCGGCAACGGCGTCAGCTTCATGCACTCCTGGACGTATGACGTCGGCCGCCCGCATCATACCCGCGTCGGCAATCGCGGCGGCCTCTTTCATCAGAGCTATTTCAAGATCGGACTTAATGACCCGAATCCATGTGACTACGTGCGTACAATCCACAAATCTAGCATCCGGCAGTCTCCTCTTGAAGGTTTCCGCCGCGCGCGCTGGAAGCTGCCCCATTTCGAGTCCGACCCCGCGGCTCGCAAGGTTCGCTTCCTTGAGAAAATCGATGACGGCGTCGTACCCATCCTTATCGGGGTTGCCCACGAGCGATTCGGGATATCCAACAATCTTGTTCCGCTCCAGAAACGTCAGATGAATGCCCGCTGGCACATCCATAAGACGCAGGATAAGCGTCGGCTCCTCTTCGTGCACCGAGATCACAAGGGCTTGCGGGACATAGGCGGACCGCGCGGTGTAGCCGGTCAGGTAATTGATGCTTCGATCGAAGGTGACGACAAGGACTTCGACCTCGCGCTTGACCATTTCTGCTTTTACTGCGGTAAGCCTTCGCAAGTACTCCGTGCGCGGAAACACCTGCGGTCCTTTGCTGATGGACATTGTCTTAGCTCCTTGGTTTCTTAGCTATCTGAAGTCATTTCAGGAGAGCGCGCACATTCCGCAAGCCTTTAACGATGCAGTGCGACCTTCATCTGGAAAGTAGAGTTCTCGCTTCCGCTCGAACGCGAGGTGACGGCCCCGTACGTGCCCTCTTAGACCTAAAAGATCTTAATCGCAGCACTATAGAGAACCTGGCAAAGATGAATTCCTCTCAATAAGAGAATTATCCGCCGAAATCCTGCGTTTGTGTTTCACGTAGGCGCGGTCCTCACGCGGGAAGCTCGTTTCGGCAACGCCTTCTGGAGTCGGCGTGCATCTGTCCTTAGTGCGTGTTCTCATCCGAGCAGAAACACAGGTATCTGTATTCTGTTCGTGTAGGGCTTTGCGCCGCTTTGCCCATCCGACGCACACGCTCTAGCAGGTATGGCGTCGGTCGCTCCATTGGCACATCTCTCGCTAGAGTTCGAAAGATGACATAAGTTACTCTCCGTTCGCGCACCCAAAATGGATATGCTTGTTGCATGCAATTCGCGTCCCGGAGCATGTCTAGCGCCGGGCGTGGACGACTTCTCGAATTGATCAATTGAGCAACGCGGGCGGCGTCTTTCAACGTGAAAGGCCTCCGGCGGGCATGCCAGAGGCCTTCTTGGAGGTTAGTTTAGAGCCTGTTCTTTGCTCCTTTCCCTATATTAACGACTTAGAAATTGCGCTGAGCGCGGAGCAGCAGCACAAGGCTGTTCTGATCCTTCAGCTCATAGACAGCAGCCGGCTTTGCGATACCGGACTGCAATGGCATGGTCACCGTGCTTCCGCCCGCGTACTTCTGGTCGAGCATCAGGTACGCTAGTTCGCCCGTGAAGGTCAGATTTTTGACGGGAGTCCAGGCAGTCTTCGTACCAACCACTGCGTAGTTGAAGTCGGGGTTGCACCCGCCAGCACCGCTCGAGAGCGCTAGATTTGCGACGAAGGCTCCGCAGACATAGCCCTTGGCTGTGCCGTTGTACCTGACTGCAGCCCACGCGCCGAAGATGGACGTGTTCCAGTACGGGTCCCAGTTATGAGTGTAGCCACCGTTGAAGCCATAGCTCGTGGTCAGCTCCTGGCCCTTACCGGTGACGAACACGGTGTCAGCGACACCTGCAATGCCCAAGCTCTGGTAAGCACCTGCCGCGCCGGAGCCGCCGTACATGGCGAAAGTGGTCGACATGTAGTCCTGGAAGACGTAACGGCTCGCACCGTTTGCATACACGCCTGTCAAGTTGATCGAGTCACCCGCGCCGGTCGGCAAATTCTTGATTGACACAGCCAGCTGACCTGCCCATCCCCATTTGTCGCCCGGATGGCCCGTCGTTTCATCGGCACCGTAGTAAGCAGCATGATTATCATGTGCAGCCACCGACGCTTGGAAGAGTCCCCAAGCCTGATCCACACGAAGCATCGCGACCAGGTCTGGGGCTCGCGAGCCACCGATGTCGTTAGCGCCGTACGCACCTGTTGCCAGCCCCGCAGCGGTCGCCCCGCTCACGTTCCAGACGTTTGTCGTGTAATTTTGGACCTGATCTTGGGCCGAGAACGAAGCCGTAATCCCTTGACCGAAGTCAGCGGTATAGGTGACCTGGTTCACCGGATCCCAGCCGCTACCCGGCAGCTCGAAATTGTTCGCGGGGTACTGCGCCCATGGTGTTCTGAATTGTGACTCCGCCTTACCTAAGGTGAACCCAGCGAATTGGATGAAGGCGTAGTAAACACCGAGCGAACCGCCAGCGACCTGGGCAGCAGTTGACGTGGTGTAGCTGGTCGCCCCATTCACGCCCGTCGTGCCAGCACCGGAATAGGTGCCGGTTCTCCAAGTGAACACGCCCTCATAGAACGTCCGGACGACGCCGTATTCAGTTGCGGTGCGCGTATCGATCTTCAAATCTTGGCGGGCCAAGGTCTCGTAGTAATTGCTCAAGCGATTCTGCGCGCCCGGCGCGCCACTGCTGGGTGCGTCAAAATCCGAGCTGCTGCCCAAGACGGCATCGGCACGCAGATACCCCCCCAGCTTGATGCAAGTGTCGGTACCCGGGATGTAGTAGAAGCCGGCGCCATACAGCGAGCAGATCTTTACGTACTCGATGGCTTTGGCCTTGACGGGGAGATCGGCAGCTTGCGCTCCAGCCCCCACGAACATTGCTGCTGACCCAAGGATAATACCCTTCATCACTTTCATCGATGACCCTCCAAGTTGGAAACCGCGTTTCCGTCCTTCAAAGATCCGCTCGGCCACCTTGGCCCTAAGGCTGGTGCTTGACGGAACGACTTCGAGGACCCCCTCGCTGCCAAGTTGGTGTGTACTTTCGATCATCAATTGGTGCAATTAATTAATTTCTGGTGCCGCCGATTAGAAGTCTGATGTTGCGCTTCAGCAACATCCCCTTTTACGGCTAGCGTAAATGCACCGAAAGCACCGGCGCCACAACGCGAAACCCCCGAGGGGGCATCTCGAGGGCTCCAGTCGGAGGTATTGAAGCGGCGACCGGCATGGGCGGAGCCTGAAACGATCGCGCGAATAATATATGCGATTAATTGTTCTAGTCAATTGCAAAGTTGTGCGGGGGCCCATGTTCTATGCACGCTATTTCAGGCGATTTGCGATGGTTAGGATCGCCTACCCGCTCCCTGAGTCGTCGGCGAGGCCTGGCGGCAATGAGCAAGTGCGAAAGCAACCATGTCCGAAAAAGAACAATTCGATCGATCCGCTAGAGACCTGATCTGGAACATCGTCGAGATCCACTCTCAACTCGAGGAAATACACAAGAGCTGGGCGGAGCTGCTAGGGATCACCGAACCGCAATGGCTAATCCTCATGGCCATTGACGAACTTGACGATGGTCGCGGCGTCTCTGGAATTGCAGTCGCAAACAAGCTGCGGATCCATCCCGCCTTCGTAACAAATCAAACGAAGAAGCTCGAACAGACGGAATTCCTCGCCCGAGTAATCTCCCCGGATGATGCGAGATTCCTGCAGATATCGCTGACCCAAAAGGCTCGAATGGAAATGGCAAAGCTGTCAGACAAGAGGCAGGCACTTCATTCCACGATGCTTGCTGGTCTGGACGAGGAGTCGTTAGACTATCTCAATAAGCGACTGATATCGATTGCCAAGAACAGCCGGCTTGCGCATCAAAAGCTAAGTCTGGGGCTGTTGTAGTGGCGTTTTCTATCGATGCCGGGACCGCATTTTGACGTCCTTAGTCGCTGACCATCGAGACACGCCTGTGGATCCTGGAAAATTCTCTGCATGCGCGGCGGATCCGGCACAGCCTGTTGCCCCTGCAAGTGAGTGGTATCCCGCCTATCAAACACGATGGGCCGCTGCTGGGGTTCTAAAGGCGGAGGATACGCGCCCTGTCGTTGACTTGCCGGACCCATTTTCACCAATTAAGCCGTGCGTCCCGCCGCACCGGTTCGCCAAGAGAGCTGTCACTGTCACCGAGCCGCTGCGGGACATGGCACCAGCTGATGCTTTCAGACTTCGGATACGTTCACCGCTGATTGAACGCCGAAAGGTGCGAACAGCTCGAATATAGGCGCGAACTGTTCGGCGAATTTTTATTCCTTTGTGGCTGCACACGATTTTAAAAGCGATCGTCTGGCCTCTGCCGCTGGTCTGTAGCTAAACATGCTAGCAGCTCTCACCAGCCACCACTCGGCCTTGGGTTTACATTCTTGGCACTTTTCAAGCATAAATTCTTCGTTGCTTCGCTGGAAAACAAAGAAAACTTCGGCCTCTGAAGCGTACGAATGGTCGTTGCCCTTGCTCGGCAATGAGCCGAAAAGATAATGGAGCAGCGAATGTCGGACCCCAAACCATCAATGTGCTCTGCTGCTGGCAGCGACCAGAAGCCTGCGCTGATTTTACGAAGCGCTGCGGAAGCACAGTCGCCTGGCGCCAAGACATGCCGTCGGATCGCATGGCTCCCGAGTGGTCGCAGGAAAAGCAAGTGGACGCCAGACGAACAGATCGTTGGGTATCGGGCGATTCCGAGGTTGTTTCCAGGGCGTATTGTTAGTCGTGGGGAGATTGTCCGGCAACTTCCCTTCTCCATCCATCAGATATCACCCCATTGGACCTGCATGGGACAGGCCATGGATGTGGATAGCTATATGCAGGCGCAGCGCGTCTCCGGCGTTCTTGTGCTGAAAGATGGCCGTGTAGTTCTCGAGCGTTATGGGCTCTGCCGGACCGCAAACGATAAGTGGGATTCACAGTCGGTTACGAAGTCCGTCACCTCCATTCTTGTTGGTGCAGCGATCCAGGATGGGTACATCAAGAGCCTGGATTCACTGGTGACCGACTACGTTCATGAGCTGAAAGGCAGCGCCTATGACGGCGTGACGATCCGCCATCTCCTGATGATGACCTCCGGGGTGAAGTGGAATGAGGACTGGAACGATCCACACTCGGACGCCAAACTCGAGTTGTCCGGGGGCATCGCGGATGGGCTCGATCCGACCGTCGCCTACATGCGCGGCGTGTCTAGGGCTGATCAGGTAGGCGCTAAATTCGTCTACAAGACCGGCGAAACCAATTTGGCCGGGGTCCTGCTTTCCAACGCGATCGACAGGTCACTGTCAGAATATTTGTCGGAGAAGCTCTGGCAACCGTACGGAATGGAGAATGACGCCTTCTGGAGGGTCAATTCAGCCGGCCATGAATATGGAGGGCTTGGTCTCTGCATGTCACTTCGGGACTATGCACGTATTGGCCAATTCATGCTCGACTGCGGCATGGCAGGTGATCTTCAGGTGCTACCACCTGGCTGGGCCGCCGATGCGACGAACGTCGGCGTGACCTTTGAGCCGGAATCTGAGGAGGCTGAGAGTGGGCTCGCGGGCTATGGTTACTCCTGGTGGGGTCTCAAGAACGGCTATGCGGCACTGGGCCATGCCGGTCAGGCGATTTTCGTCTATCCCCAGGACAGAGTGGTTGTCGCGATCAATTCCGTCTGGCCGGAGGCAGAAATTGAGGATAACAGAAGGAAGCGAGGTGGTTTCGTCGAAGCACTGCGCGCGGAGGCAGTCGCGCAACAACGGTAGCGTGAGCCGGTATTTCGGTCGTTCTCCCGACCGCCGGCCGAGCACATCCTCTAGCAACCAGATGAACCTGGAAAGGCTGCGGCTCCAACCAACACCGCGGGAATCGCGACCTATCCGCGGCCAACCCGAACGCAGTGCAGCGACCGCCGGCTTCCACAACGGCAGTGTCCGCTCCCAGCGTCTCTTGCCGAGTACGCGGATGCTCATCGAAGGCAGATAATGTCATCGACCTTGAGGCCCGTCAGCTTGGGAGACGCGCAGCCCTGCGCAAATAGCTACTGCAGCATGTGCGATCGCGGATGCCATCGCGTGTGGCCGGATCGGCAACGTCGAGCATGGCTTACCGCTCTCGAGTTCTCCGTTACCACGCGCCCGTATGGCCCGTTGGGCCGGCCACTGGTGGCGATCACATTTGGAGCACATGTGGAGACGTAGTACTTCGCGCAGCGAAGATGCGCCGCGGCGTAGCCACGTCCTGAAGTGGAAGGTTGACTCATTGACGGCGAGGCACGAAACAGGCCACGCCGCTTAGTACGACCAGCAGGAATGCTCTACTTCAGATCGCTCAATGCGCAAGTTGGGCCCGCCTTTTGAGGTCGATGCCCGTGCGCAATCAGAAAAACTGCGCATTTTAGAAAATAAAGCATAATTTCGGCGGCGCGCACCCATAGATCGGGGAGCGTCAGCTTTGATGATCCTTAGAATTTAGAACCGACATTAGCGGAACCTGAAGGCTGCAGTCGACATGACTGGCCGGCTTCGGGGCTCGCTATTTCTCAAGGTTGTAGGGCGATCTTGAGCAAATCCGCACAAGGGATGATACCAATGCTGTGCGCTGCTTGGCCTGAAGTGACGGACAACCTTGGGTCCACAAGGCGAAGTGCCGCGCTATTCCTAGCTAGTTTCTCTGGACGTTGCGAGGCGACCAGCCGGCGGCACTTCGTCGCGAGATGGACGAACATTGGAGATGCTCACTGTCGATTCGGAGACCTGAAGGTTGAACGGGGCGCCTTCGATGCGGCGGCGGAATCTTGGCTTTGCGCACTAACTGCCTTTGAAGTTGCCAGGCGGCTGGTCGACGAAGAGGATCCACAAGCGGGAGATGTTTTGGCCAAACTGGAAGCTGGCATCAGGCATTTCGGATCTCTCGACGACAGGGTGCGCCGCGTCGAAATCGAGTCTTGGGATGAACGCAAACTGCCCGCCTACTACGTGTCGTCCGGCCGGACCGACCTACGCGCGCCAGCAGTAATTTGCATAAGCAGGGAAGACGAAACGGGAGCGATGCTGCTTGGACGACTTCTGCCTCTGATCGCAAGCCGAGGCATGACGGCACTCGTCGTCGCTTTTGACGACGTTTCGACGACTCGGCATGGACGATCAGAAGATCTGTCTTCTTTGTTGGACTGTTTGTCTGCCCGCCACGAGGTCGATGCGTCTCGAATTGGGATCTACGGTGAAGGGCTATCCGCCGCATTAGCAACCGATTTCGCGCTAGCTGATCGCCGCATTGCTGCAGCGGTTTGCGACGGCGGCTTATGGAACTGGGCTCGTACCCAGGCATCGATCTCCTGGATGACGGGAACCTCTCACCTGCTGGATGATCCCTTAACTACAGCACATCGCTCGCGATTGGCGCGACGCTTGAAGTGCCCGATTCTGGTAGTTGCAGGTGGACGCAGCATCGTCAGCGTTCGGGAAAGCATCAAGCTAGAGTCCGACTGCACAGCGGCGCGGATCGATCTCAAGCTGTTGATGCCGCGGTTCGAGCCGACTCCGGGCACTGACTTCGAGAACTTTGCCGCCTGCGACGAGGACATTTTTGCCTGGCTAGAACAGAAGCTGGCGCACACTTCGGCTTTGTAGGTGGCACTGGCCTCTTCTGAAGACATCGCAAGGACGATCAAATGATCCACCATTAGAGATCTGGATTTGAGCGGCCTGTAAGCCATCACGCTCGAACACCCGCTTGTCTCAGGAAATCGCAGAATTTTGGCTACATGAGCCCATCTCGAGGGAGAATTCTGCTCTAGATACCGTTAGGCTGAAGATATGACCTCGCACTTCGCACCACGCTCTCTCGGGATCTTGCACCTTGAACGCGGGTTGCCAGTTGGCGCAACTCCGCCTGCTCCCGCTCCCGGCTCGATGCTGAATCCGGCGACGTTTGACTTTTCAACCATCTCGGAAACCGTCGCGGGTGCGTGGGTCGAGAACGTCGTTCGCGGCGATCCGGCGCTGGAGCCCGCATTCATAGCGGCGGCTCGACGACTAGTCGAACGAGGCGCGGTCGCGATAAGCTCGACCTGCGGCTTCTCGGTCCGGCATCAACCAGCAGTGGCGGCTTCGGTGGACGTGCCGGTTGTCATGTCAAGCCTGTTGCTCTTGCCCACATTGCTCCGTCAATTGCCAACGCGCGCAAAGATCGCTGTCCTGACCTATGACTCGACTTATTGCAGCGAGGATCTTCTTGGAATTGATGATCTGTCTGAGCGAGCGAGGATCGTAATCGGCGGCATCGAAGGGGGTAAGTTCTGGCATGACGAGCTGAAACGTCCGGCGCCGCCCCTGGATGTTGCCGCAATCGAAGCAGATGTTGCCAAGTGCATCGAGCGTCTCCGCTCAAAATATCCGGAGATCGCAACCATCCTGTTTGAATGCGCGGCCTTTCCGATTGTCGCTCCAGCGATCCGCCGCATTGTGAAGCTTCCCGTTTACAGCATCACGGACATCTGCCGACTGGCAATGGCATCGACCAGCTGACATCGTTTTCGCCTGCCGGCACTGTCCAATGCTTCGCGACCGAGACGACGTTTGCGAAAAAGGCCGGCTACCCAGGTAACGCAATATCGTTATTCTGCCGCCGCGAGCGCTCAGACGGGAGCAGGCACTGGATGACGGAAGTTGCCATTCATTTGGCACTGCTGCCTGACGAAATATCTGCAATTGATCGCGAATTTCAATATCGCCCGCCGTGTAAACGTCCCCTTAGCGGCCCGACAAAGCGTGCACATCCGGTGACGGCCCCCACCTGGGCCGGTTTTTTTGGGAAGGCTGATCGCGCTCAAGCGGCGTGAGCGACGCTTTAGCCTGCCAATTCCAAGGCAGGAGAGTAGTGGATGCGAGTTTAGGGATACGTGGCTCGGCGGCACATTCCGCAAACTGCTCACGCAGACTGGAAGCGCCATGGGGCAAAGCATCCCGCTCGTCTGCTAGGATTGGGCTGCCTACCGCTTCGTTTCCAATGACCAGGTCAGCGAAGCGGACATTCTAGCCGGCCATTGTCAATCGATCCGTGATCGAGTCGCGGCCACTGAACGTTTGGTTCTTGTGCTGCACGATGCAACCGAGTTCAGCTATCAACGCGAGAAGTCAGAAGCGATCGGCATCACCAAGAGCATAACATTGGACGGGATAAAGCGGGCCGCCTCAGATCGCACACCGTTTGCGGCATCCTGATGCATTCGAGCCTCGCAGTTACAATCGAGGGGGTGCCGCTGGGGTTGGCAGCCGTTAGTTCTGGACCCGGAAGAAATTCAACGAGACGGCAGCGCTTTAGAAGAAGATCAATCCGATCCGGACTCCCATCGACGAAAAGGAAAGGTCTGGTGGTTGGAAAATCTGAAGCAGTCTACGCAACTGTTGGGTCATCCCGGACGATGCATCCATATTGGTGATCGCGAGAGTGACTTCTACGAGCGCCTTCTGCGGAGCACAGGAGATCGGAACTCATTTCCTGATCAGGACCTGCGTCAACCGCTTGGCTGGAGACGGGGATCACACGATGGCCGACGAAATGGACGAGGTCACCGTCAAGGGGCTCCATCGCATCGAACTCAGAGACGGCAACGGCGATCCCGTCCAGGCCGCTCTTAAGATCAGGTATCGCAAGATTCGCGTTCTGCCTATGGCGCGACAATCAGGATGAGAGCGGCGCGTCAATCAAGATGAGACAAAGCGGCCGAGTCAGGAGATAATTGACGCTGGCCGCCGGCTTGGCAAGCGTTGATTGACGCTGCGCGACAATCAAGAGGCGCTGGCAGCGTCAATCACCGCTTTGTCGAGCTCGTTTGGAGTGGCGTGCACGGGTGACCGTCCTGGACCGCGCCTTCGATCGAGAGCAACTCTTCGACGGTAGCTCTCGACATTCATCTCGAGGATCGTTGCGTGGTGGACGAGGCGATCGATGGCCGCCAGCGTCATTGCCTGATCGGGGAAGATACGCCCCCACTCGCCGAACGGCTGATTGGCCGTGATCAGCAGCGAGCGTCGCTCATAGCGGGCGGCGATCAGCTCGAACAAAACGCTGGTTTCCGCCTGGTCCTTGCTCACATACGTGATGTCGTCGAGGATCAGGAGGTCGTATCGATCGAGTTTGGCGATCGCGGACTCCAACGCCAGTTCGCGCCGAGCCACCTGCAGCCGCTGCACCAGATCAGTAGTGCGCGCGAAGAGAACGCGCCAGCCGTTCTCGACGAGAGCCAGGCCGATCGCGGTGCCGAGATGGGTCTTGCCTCCGCCGGGTGGACCGAACAGCAGCAGATTGGCGCCCGTCTTCAACCAGACGTCGCCGGCGGCGAGCGCCATCGCCTGCGCCTTTGATAGCATCGGCACGCTCTCGAAGTCGAACGTGGCGAGCGTCTTGCCGGCAATGCCGAGCGCGCTTGTATCGGTAAAGTCGGACAGACCCAAACGGCCGGGCTCGTGCTCTTGGCGGAAGATCACGTCCTGTTCGGGGCCGTTGAGCGCGCGCCAGGCATTGATGCGTCGCTCCAGCGTGCGTCGGATGTTGGGGTTAAGGTCGGGATGCCGTCGGCGCAGCTCGTCCAACACGCCGATCACGCGGATGCCGGGCGCATCGGCGCAGTCTCATCCTGATTGTCGCTAAGGTCTCACCTTGATCGCCGCCGCCCATTCTGCCGCTGATCGGAAAGCGGAAGCGCTATCCCGCTCTGATCCTGACGGTGATCCATGCGGAAGAGCGCGGGAGGCCGAAAAGCAGAAAGAAGATCGATTGGAAGCTGATCAAGGATCTGCCTGTTGGTTCCCGCGCCGACGCCATTGAGAAGCTGGAGTGGTATGCTTTGAGATGGAAGATCGAGGTGTTCCAGAAGATCCTCAAATCGGGCTGCAAAGCGGAGGAGTCGAAGCTCAGAACCAGCCAACGTCTGACCAATGTGATCTCGCTGTTTTGCATCCTGAATTGGCGGGGTCTTCTGGATAACGATGCTCAACCGTTCCGCCCCAGACACGCCGCCAACCCTCGCGTCGACCGCGACTGGAATCGGGCTGCTCGATCGCCTCGTCAACGACAAACTAAGCGTAAGATAGAATGCGCTCTCGCACTATCTGATCAAAATCGCCCGGCTCGGCGGCTATCTCGCCCGGGCTAGCGATCCGCCGCCCGGCAATACCGTCATGTGGCGCGGACTGTCACGCCTCACCGAAATCGCGCTCGGCTCCATAGTCGGAGGAGAATGTTTGGGACTTGGAAGCTTCACCGGAAGGATACTTCAAAGATCCGACGCTTCTCGTCAGCGAAGACAAATGCGCCGTTGCATAGGCGCGCTCGGCCGGCTCATTGCCGATCAGGAACGAGATCGTGGCGCGGCGGAAGCCGGCCGCCCTTCCCTTTGCCAGCGTGGATTCGATCAACGCCTGCACCAGGCCGCGATCGCGATAGGCCGGATCGGTGGGAACGTGCTCGATCATCCGGTCGCCGTCGTCGCCCTGAACCCAGCAATTCCTGACATAGGCACCGCGTCGGCGGGTCGCCTCCAACTCTGACGCGGACAGCCCGGCCGCGGCGCCGACCTCCTCGATGGCAGCCCACGCGGCATGGCCGGTGCCGGCTGCGGGCACGGCACAGAGCGCGGCGGCCGGCTGGCCCTCGTATTCATCCATCAGGAAGTTTGAATGGTGCCACATCAACACCGTCTGCGCGGTCGCTGTCGCTGCGATGAAACCGCGGCAATGTGCTTCAGGCCGACCGAGCGCAACGTCGAACCAGCCGCGCGGCCGGTAGCCGCGCTGCGATGACACGATGGTTTGTGCGATGAAATCGGCGTCTTCGGGACGCGCAGACCGTATCGTCATGTGCGCCCCCTTTTGCGAAGAGCTCAGGTGTTCTTCAGCGCGACGCGGAATTCGGCCTCGGTCTTGGACTTGACCTCATCGAGCGAGACGCCGTCGGCGAGCTCGATCAGCGCCATGCCGCCGCTGCCATGTTTGTCGATGGTGAAGACGGCCAAGTCAGTCACGACCATATCGACCACGCGCTCGCCGGTCAGCGGCAAATTGCATCGCTTCAGGAGCTTTGGACCGTCCTTGGCCGAATGCTCCATCACAACGACCACGCGCTTGACGCCGGCGACGAGATCCATCGCGCCGCCCATGCCCTTGACCATCTTGCCGGGGATCATCCAGTTGGCGAGATCGCCGTTCTGGGCCACCTGCATCGCACCGAGGATCGACAGATCCATGTGGCCGCCACGGATCATGCCGAAGGAATCCGCGCTCGAGAAATACGAGGTCGACGGCAGTTCGCTCACGGTCTGCTTGCCGGCGTTGATGAGATCGGCGTCCTCTTCGCCCTCGTACGGGAACGGGCCCATGCCGAGCATGCCGTTCTCGCTCTGAAGGCTGACGTCCATGCCGCCCGGGATGTAGTTCGAGACCAGCGTCGGGATGCCGATGCCGAGATTGACGTAATAGCCGTCACGCAGTTCCTTCGCGGCGCGCGCAGCCATCTGTTCACGGGTCCAGGCCATCTTAGTCTCCTGATCTCAAGCTGCCGTGCGCGGGCGGGTGTTGCGGAATTCGATGCGCTTCTTGGCCGTTCCGACCTCGACGATGCGCTTGACGAAAAGACCGGGCGTGTGGATGTGGTCGGGATTGAGTTCGCCGGCCGGAACCAGATGCTCGACCTCGGCCACCGTGACCTTGGCGGCGGTCGCCATCATTGGGTTAAAGTTGCGCGCGGTCTTGCGATAGATGAGGTTACCTGCGGTGTCGCCCTTCCAGGCGTGGACGATGGCGAGGTCGGCGAACAGGCCGCGCTCCATCAGGTATTTCTGTCCGTCGAATTCTTTCACTTCCTTGCCTTCGGCGATCAGCGTGCCGACGCCGGTCTTGGTGTAGAAGGCCGGAATGCCGGCGCCGCCCGCGCGGATGCGCTCGGCCAGCGTGCCCTGCGGATTGAATTCGAGTTCCAGCTCGCCGGCGAGGAATTGCTGGGCGAACAGCTTGTTCTCCCCGACATAGGACGAGATCATCTTCTTGATCTGGCGGGTTTCGAGCAGGCGGCTGAGGCCAATGCCGTCAACGCCGGCGTTGTTGGAGACCACCGTCAGGCCCTTGACGCCGGAGTCGCGGATCGCATCCGACAACGCCTCGGCGATGCCGCAGAGGCCGAAGCCGCCCGACATGATCATCATGTTGTCTTTCAGAACGCCCTCGAGAGCCGACTTGGCGTCGGGATAGACCTTGTTCATGCAAAAAACCCTCGACTCTCTCCCGGCGGCCTAAGCGCCTGTCCTGCGAACTGCTTGCCGAATACCCCACCAGGCGTACGGTTGACACTGACGGAATGAGCGTGCGTAAGACGCCCGCGGTTGACCAAGGTGCATTTCCTCTCCACGCGCGCGCTCCTCTCTGCAGGCTTAAGCCTGCAGAAGGCCCGTCTGTCATTGGAATAGTATCGGGGGGGAGCGCTGAATTGCGTTGATATGGCGCGTGGCAAAGCCGAAATCCTGCATCGACTCGCGAGAGTTCGGGTTCTTCGACAAGCACGGCATGTGTGCGGCCTTCCGGTTAACAAAGCGGCTGTAGGAAACATGCGGCTCACGGGCGTGAGGCTGGACGGGTAGGCGACAAAGCGGCCCGTCTCACATAGTCGGGCCACGGTGGATAGTCGCCCCTTTGCAGCTAACAATTGGAGCGATTGATGCTGCCCTGAGCAAGGCCGAACAGTGCCTCGGCTGCTTGCATCTTCGGCAGGTCGTCCCCTGATTTCGATAGCGATCATATGATGGAAAGGGGCGCCGAGCTCGGCCATGACAGCCTTAGGTCTGGCTCTGAGTCGGTGCGGAGCAAGGACCGACTGCTTCCCGGCGGCGGATAGTCTCAGAAATGCAGCCAACCGCGACACATCTTGCCTTATTAGCCCACTCCTCAAGACCTCATAGATGTCTTTACGACGACCGTGGGCCGCAATCCCGGGCATATGGAGCGAGGGTGCGCGAAAGCCCCGCAGTGTCGACGGTCTGAGCCAAGCAGTCTTGCAGGAGCTTCCAGCAAGCAGAGGTAATAGAAATGCAAAAGGCGCACGAAACCTGCGAATTCTTCGATCAGGAGCGGAATATCTACGTCCAACTCGTATTCATCAGTGGATAGGTAGCTCCAGCCGTCGCTATGCTGGTTCGATATTCCTTGGCAGATTGAGGAGACGGGATGATGTGCAACGCCACTTCCCAGGAATGGGAGATCCGCTGCGATTTGGCAGCAGCCTATCGCCTGATTGCGCATTTCGGCATGGACGACTTGATCTCCACGCACCTGTCAGCGCGCCTGCCCGGCAGGACGCATCGTTTTCTGCTCAATCCCTATGGGATGACGTTCGACGAGATCACGGCCTCTAGTCTTGTTGTCGTTGATCCAGAGGGGCATGCCATTCAGAGGGAGGACGAGGCCAAGATAAACAACGCGGGCTTCACAATTCATTCCGCCGTCCACATGGCCCGCCACGACGCCCAGTGTGTAATTCATACGCACACTTTGGCGGGTATGGCCGTTGCTGCTCAAGAACAGGGCCTGCTGCCCTTAAACCAAAAGTCGATGTGCTTCTACCGCGGCATTGCCTACCACGACTATGAAGGCGTTGCGCTCGACCTCGCCGAGCGCGATCGTCTCGTGCGCGATCTCGGGGACAAAGACGTAATGATCCTCAAGCACCATGGCTTGCTTACGGTTGGCGGTACGGTCTCTGAAGCCTTTCTCAACATGTACCTTTTAGAGCAATCGTGCCGGATCCAGATCGCGTCTATGCAAGGTGGCCAGAAGATCACTTTGCCCTCTGACAAGATCGCTTCCCACACGGCGGAGCAATTTCAACAAGAGGGTTACAATAGGAACCCGCGCCCTTGGGCGGCTCTCAAGCGCCGTCTCGACCGCCTCAGCCCCGAATACGCAACCTGATTCGGCGCGGCAAGCAGGGGGCAGCGGACCGTCAGTTAGCATGATGAGAGCGACCGCACGATCGACTGAGGGCAGCGCCGGCTGGTGATTGTGGCCGCAGGTTATGGGAGTGGTGTCTCCGCCAAAAGAGCCAATCGCCTGCTCGGCCCGCAATCAGTGATCGCTAATACCGTCGGACGGGCAGCCCGCCAGTGGCTGCTGCCAAGGTGCCGAAGAGTCTGTCCATCGTGTAGGAGGACATCGAAAATAGCCGCACCAAACATAATCTGAATCATATCTCTTCCGATTTTGGCTTGTTTGATCACATCATTGTTCCAAACGGCTGCCGGACTAGATAGATCACCTCGTTTGCGCGAAGGATAAGGAGCATTGGTAAGCAAAACCCTTCCTCGGATCCCGCTTCACTCACTCGGGATCGCGACGGATCGGTCGGTCAACGGAACACGATCCTTTGGTTCCTTTGAGAAGAAGCAGAGTGCGTTGCCGCGCATGATGCGCTCGATTAGCACGGGAGTGTCTTCGAACGCGATCCAGCCTTCAGCAACTAGCTCTGACAGTGCTTGTGCAATACCACCACGAGCAATGCAGGCGTGCCCATAGACTGGCTCGACCGCGACATAATCGCCACCGAAGGTGAAGATCTTGCTGGACCCGGCTGCCAGCAGAAACTCCTTGAGAAAGCGAACGCTCGCCGCCGGGTTGATAATCCATGCCCAGCACATGTCGATCCAGGCATTCGGATAGTGTTTGGCAAGCGCGATATACTCCTGCTCGTAAGGATAGCCGATATGCATGAGGACGAAACGGGTGTCGGGAAAATCAAGCAATAGGCGACAAAGATCGGCGGCGTTGTTGCGAGTGCGGGCGAGTTGCAGCATTCCATGACCGCCCACAATGCCAGTGTGCAATTTAACCGGCAGACCGCGCTCGGTAGCTCTGGCCACACAGTAGCGGAAGAGAAAATCCTGCAGCGACTTGAGATCATCCGGACCTGGGTCGTGGCGCATCTCACCAATGTGGTGCAGAAACAGCCGCGCCGCGTGTGCCTTGGCGACGGACGCAAAATTAAGAGAACGCGAATATGCAATCTGACATTTAACCGCTACCGCTCTCGGACCGTAGGTATCGAAATAGAAGTCGATGATGTCGAGCCAATCGTCAAGCCTTGTCGGTTCCTTGCCCGTTTCGGCATGCACGCGAGCGATATCTGCAGCGCTGCATCGGGAAAACTCGAGGATTCTAAGATCCTGCGCAAGGAGCTCTGGCTGCTCAGTTTCCATGAAGATGCGCTGCAGCGAATTGACCTGGCAGTTCTCGATGTTCGCACGTCTCAAAATGGCAGCATAAAAGCCCGGCTGGATGGTCTCGCGGTATTTTTCGGCGATGCGTGGCACACTCTCGGCAGTCAGGTCGTCCTCGTCATAGATGCCGCGAAGTGTATAGCGAACCGCCTGGGCATAGCCGGTGTGACGGATCCGGTCCCAGTAAGGCGCGACCAGCCGGTACTTTGCCTCGCTCGAAAGATCTGGCCCGAGGAAGCTTCGCAGCTCTCCTTTCGGCATTCCCACAACCGCCAAGTCACGCGCAACATACTCTCTGACCCAATAGGTCCAGTCGTCGCAAGAGAGCCCCTCATCAAGCACACCAGAGAGGCGCTGACTTTCCTCGATAAAATGCTCGTGGGTGTCTATGAACGGCGTCTGCTCGACCAATTCTGTGATTTGACATTTCATCGCTAATACCCCTTTGTCGCTGGTGAAAGTGGCAGATCGCTGCTCCGAAGCGCCAAGAAAAACAAGACGCCTGGTCGCCGTCTGCAGTCTTGCGTGCCAGAGGCAGCGGCGAGAAATAGGCAATCCCTTCATAACGCGGTCAAACCGTATGTCGTTGCACACGCCTGAGGGCGCCGCTATGCCGCCTCCAAGGCGCGCCACTCGCGACCGAGCTGATCGTTTTCGTGATGAGCTCCGGGCGGACCTTGCGAACGCCGTGACGTCGATCCGAGGCGGCTGAGCACCCCCGGACGGAAGTTCCCGATCACGATGTCCGCTTGAGCAACAAGGGCCTGCGTTTGCGACAAGCTCTCCTTTGTCTTCAAGTCGATCTGCACGATCAGTTTGTTTCGATTGGGCGTCGCATTGGCCGGGCTGTCCCGGAGAGGGCCGGATGGCGGCTCGATATGCAGGATCGTGACGCCCAGATCTGCGAGCCTCATCGCCACAGCCGGACCGGCATTGTACTGCCCGAAATCGGCGACCTTGATGCCGAACAGTCGAGCGATGCATGGCTACCACTTGCGAACTCCTCCGAAGACATCAGATGTGCAGGCCAAATAGCCGTTGAACCGTATGTTCAGTGGTCGCAAGGCAGCCACCTGTTGATCACACCGGACACGCGCGGGCTTTCCTTGATCAATGCGCATGGGTATCTTCGAAAGCCTCTGCTCGTCGCATCCGCTGGTTTCTCTCGATCGCTAGAAACAGAAAGACGCATTCCGAGCTAGTAAGAGCTTCAACATGCGAAAGGAGCCTTCAGGTGTTGCGGATCCCGCGTAGGCGCTGCGATCGCTGGCGCAGCAACTCGACAGCAGCTAGCACGGCAACAGAGAACAGGATTAGCACGGTCGCGGCAGCGATAATGGTGGGACTAATCTCCTCCCGGATTCCGGAAAACATCACCATAGGTAAGGTGCGCTGCTCGGCACCGGCAACGAAAAGCGCGACCACCACCTCGTCGAAGGAGGTGAGAAAGGCGAAGAGCGCACCGGAGGCCACCCCGGGCAGAATAAGTGGCAGGATGACTTTGAAGAACACGGTGGTCGGCGGCGCGCCGAGGCCGGCGGCTGCTCGGGTGAGCGAATGGTCGAAGCCCATTAGGGTCGCGGATACGGCAATGACGACATAAGGCGTGGCCAGCGTGGTGTGGGCAAGGATTAGCCCGGGGTAGCTATTGAGCAGCCCGATCTTGGCATAGAAGAAATATAGGGCCACCGCGGTTATTATCGTCGGGATAACCATGGGCGAGATCAGTAGGCTAATCACGGCCGCACGCCAGGGGAAACTTGGACGACTGAGCCCCAGCGCGGCTAACGTTCCTAGTAACGTCGACAGCAGCATAACCGCCGTGGCGACTAAGGTGGATGTGTGCAGCGCTCCCTGCCAACGATCCGTGAGGAAGAAGTCCTCATACCAACGCAGCGACAGGCCGGTCAGTGGATAGCTAAAGAAAGGGACAGGATTGAGTGAAAGCGGGATGACCACAAGGATCGGAACAATCAAAAACAGCAGCACCGCACCACAGATCAGCTGAAGCAGGTAGTGCCAGCCCTTCTCTATCGGAGAGGCATAGGCGAAAGCAGCCATCTTTCTCATCCCATCTTGAGGCGGTCGGCGCCGACCACCTTGTTGTAGACATAGTAGAAAACCATAGTCGCGGTGAGCAGGATCGCGGCTAAGGCTGAGGCCATGCCCCAGTTGAGGTCCTCGTTCGTGTAGTAGGCGACAAAGGAGCTGACCATTTGGTCACCCGGCCCTCCGACAAGCGCAGGCGTCAAGTAGTAGCCCAGGCACAGAATGAACGTCAGCAGGCAACCGGAGGCGACTCCCGGCAGCGTTTGGGGAAAGTAGACCTTCCAGAAAGCGTAGAACGGGCGGGCGCCGAGCGAGCGGGCAGCGCGGACATGGTTAGGCGAAATCGTCTTCATCACGCTATAAATCGGCAACAGCGTGAAAGGCAGTTGGATATGAGTCATAGCCACTAGCGTGCCTACCCGATTGTAGATCAGCTCCGCGGGCTGCGAGATGATATGCAGAGCCATCAAAGTCTCGTTGATGACACCGTGATCCTGCAGGAGCACCACCCAAGCGGCGGATCGCACCAGCGCCGATGTCCAGAGCGGCAGTAAGACCATGATGATCAGCAGATTGCTGATCTTGGACGGCAAGGTTGCCAGGAGGTAGGCCACCGGGAAGCCAAGCAGCAGGGTAGCGATGGTCACGCCTATGCTAATCCCAAAGGTGCGCAGGAAGACGTCCCGAAACACCGAGCTCTCCGGCGGTGAGGCGACGATCTGGCTTTCGGGGCCATATTGGAAACCGACCGAACGCAGTAAGTAATAGGCTGTGTAGGCCGAGCGGCCGCGCTTCAACAAAGTCCAGACGTCGTGCTGGGCCCAGAGCGGGCTGATGTCAATCAGGGCCACTTTGTAGGGCCCGTTCGAAAGCATGCTCGCCTTTCGGGCGCTCGATATCATTTGGCTACCGGTGCCGGGCAGCTCATAGTTCACCCGCTTGCCTATCAAGCTAGTCGTCTTTTGTGTCGACACCTGCTTGAGGTCGTCTGCGAGAGCGGCATAGGCGTTCTCGTCGGGCAGGTCTTTGCCGTCCCAAGCGCTCAGCGCCGCCATGGTTCGCGGCATGAGGGTCAACAACGTATCATCATGAATCGCATTGAACATCATGCGGCTTATCGGCAAGACGAAGGATACCGACATCAGTAACAGAAGCGGTAGGACGAGGGTAATAGCCCTCAACTTGCGCCGACGCTCGACCCGCTGCAGCTTGGTGCGCAGCGGAATGGCCTCGGAATTGTCGGCGAGTTTGACCGCCATTGTCGCCATCGACCTCTCTCCAGCTCTCTCAACCGTTCGTTCGAAAGGCGAGAGAAGGAGCCCTCCTCGCCTTTCGCCGTTCTTACCTCGTGAGCCAAGCGTTAAAGCGCTGGCTTAGCTCATCATTCTTCTCAACAATGAAGGAAACATCGGGATAGAGAGCAACGGCTCTACGCTCGGGCGTGTTGGGCAAGTAAGGCAACACCGCCGGATCAACAAGCGCCATCGCATCCTTGTTGAGCGGACCGTAGGGAATGTAACGCGTCAGGTCAGCTTGCGATTGGGGCGAGCCCGCGAAGGCGAGGAACCTGTAGGCGTCATCGATACGTGGACTGCCTTTGGGAATGGTAAAATAAACGGTGCCCGCCTGCGCGGCGTCCCACATGATTTCGAAATGCCTACCCGACTCCTTGGCGGCGCTGGTAATGCGGCCGTGATAGGCTGCGGTCATGACAACCTGGCCATCGGCCAGTAGCTGCGGTGCCTGGGCGCCGGCCGTCCACCAGACGATGTCCTTTTTGATTGTCTCGAGCTTCTTGAAGGCGCGGTCGACGCCGTCGGGCGTGTTGAGGACCTTGTAGACCTCCTTGATGGACACACCGTCGGCGATTAACGCCCATTCAAGGTTAGGGCTGAAAGTCTTGACCAGCCCGCGCTTCCCCGGGAATTTCTTCGTGTCGAACAGATCGGCAATGGTCTGTGGGCCATTCGGCAGTTTGTCTTTGTCATAGGCAAGGATTGTGGAATTCGTTTGAAACGGTACCCCACATTCATATTTGGCGGCGTCGCCGAACTTGGTCTGGTCGAGCGTCACCTTGTTCCAATCCACTGTCTCGAGGAGGCCCTCGGAGCACATTCTATGAGCGATCGTTCCAGGGGCATCGAGCACGTCCCAGCTCACCGTCTTGGATTCGACCATGGCGCGGAGCTTGGCAACCTCGCCGTTGTACTCGCCTTCGGTAATCTTGATCCCGGTTGCTTTTGTGAAGGGCTCGAAAAACGCCTTGCGCTCGGCCATCTGATAGGCACCGCCCCAGGAAACGATCGTCAGTTGATCACCCGCGAAAGCGGGCTTTACCAGCATCGACACGCCCGCCCAGCTCATCATGGCCAAGGCGCCGCTGATCATCATTGTCTTGCTCATCGTCCGTTTCCCCCGTTAGGTGGTCCCCAGGATGGGGAGCGGCTTTGCAGTAACCCTGACCATCGGCTCGCGGGCGAAGCTCGGATCATCGTCATGACGCTTCGAGCGCCCGACAATCCTCTGTCTCCCATCCGATGTTGATAGCCGCACCGGGCTCGAGCTGCACGACGCCTCCCGAGTTCGACAGCTTGATCACAAAGTTATCCTCGGCCCCGATCGAGATCCGGGCACGCACGTGATCGCCCAGATAGATCACCTCCGCAACCCGCGCGCTGAAGATATTGGGCAGAGAGCCCGGTGCGGGGTTCAGCTTCACTCGCTCTGGCCGCAACGACAGCACGGTCGAACGACCGACGGCCTCGACTGTGACGGCCAGCGCCTGCACATTGCCCGCGCCTGGAATCTCGACCATGCAGGTGGCACCATTCATCGCGACGACCTTACCCTCTAGCCGGTTGTTCTCGCCTATAAATTGGGCGACGAAGGCGTTCTGCGGCCGCTCGTACAGCTCGGCGGGCGCGGCTAGCTGCTGGATGACCCCGTCGTTGAACACCGCTATGCGGTCCGACATGGTCAGCGCCTCGCTCTGGTCATGCGTCACATAAACTAGGGTGACGCCGAGATCCTCCTGGATATGCTTGATCTCAAGCTGCATCTGCTCGCGCAGCTGCTTGTCCAGCGCGCCGAGCGGCTCATCCATCAGCACGAGCTTGGGATCGAAAACCAGAGCGCGGGCAAGCGCGACGCGCTGCTGCTGTCCGCCCGAGAGCTGGCCTGGCCTGCGCTTGCTATGCGCGCCAAGCCGGACCATCTCGAGCGCCCGTTTGATTTTGGTCTCAACGGCAGCCCTGCCTAGCTTTCGCACCTTAAGCGGGAAGGCGAGGTTCTCCTCCACGGTCATGTGCGGAAAAAGAGCGTAGTTCTGGAACACCATTCCGATATCACGCTTATGCGGCGGCGTCTTGTCGATCGTGCGCCCTTCAACAAGTATCGAGCCTTGGGTGGGCACCTCGAAGCCGGCAAGCATCATGAGGGTCGTCGTCTTACCCGAGCCCGAGGGCCCCAGCATGGTCAAGAATTCACCATGAGCGATCTCCAAGTTAAGATTTTTGACCACGAGGGCTTCGCCGTCATAGGTCTTCTGTATGTTGGAGAACTTCACGAAGGCATTGTTGGCGTCCGGCATCGTTCCTCTCCCCGGTCGCCGCGGCTGGTTCTGTAATGTGCCGTCGGTGACTACCAGATCTCGATGTTCATTCACGACAGAGTGGAGGTTGCTGAGTGCACCTTGGAGATTGGAGGGGCGGGCCTGCATGAGACGTCTGCGATTGATCAATGGCGCATTCCTTCCTTACTCGCACTCAACTCCGCGACCGTGGGTCGAAAGAAGATCTTATTGTTTCACCAAAATATTATCGGTCGACGAAAGCGGAATTTAATTGATATCAGATCTAAAGTAGCAGAAATCCTGCGCTGACCCGCGAAGCGCGAGGATTCGCGTTCTTCTACAGGCGCGTGGTACTCGATATACGTCTGTCCGGTGGGCTCCGCGCGCGTTGGAGCTCGAATGAGCGCCACCAGGCACGAGTTAGCCGTGGTCGTCCGCTGTCGACGCGTATTGAGGATGCGTCCATCGCTGCCGGCGAACCGCGCGCACCCCTTTCAGATCGGCCCCGGCGGTGAAGGCCTTTCCACCGGTCAAGATCACAACCGAGGTTTCTGGGAGTCGTCAAAGCTCTCGGCCGCTCTGGTCAGCTCTCGAATTGCGTCGGCAGAAAGTGCGTTCATGCGATCGCCCCGGTCAAACCTTACCACTGCAATGCGGCCCTCCGAGCCGAGCCCTTTCTCGATCTTTACGAAGTTCGTCAACAGCTAGTCTCCTGTTGGTTGCCTGTGTTAGGTGTTTCCGTAAACTCCGGCAGGCCAGCAATGCAGTCATCGGAAGATAACAGCCAAACTATCTTTGGCGCCCGGTCAGCTTCATTCGCCCGATACGCTCGTCACGTAACTGGGTCCGTCGCACTTTGCCTGCCTCGTCGCGAAGCGGCTCGGCGACAAACTCGACCGTGAGGGGAAGTTTATAGGTCACCAGTTTCTCGGCCAGATGCGCTAGCAAAGCTTCAGGCGTCAGACCGGGGCGAGCTTGGACGATGGCATGGATAGATGAGCCCATATCCTCGTGCGGCAGGCCGACCACGGAGCTGGACATCACCAGCGGGTGCTCGTCGATGGCCGCCTCGACCTCGGCCGGATATACATTTGCGCCGCCAACCAAGATCATGTCGGTGCGCCGATCGGCGAGGTAGAGATAGCCATCTTCATCGAAGTATCCGATGTCGCCGAGGGTCTCCCACCCCCCCTGCAGGGTGCGCGCTGTAGCGCCGCGGTAGTGATAGGTAGGGGGCGTCCCTTTGGCCTGGCGCATATAAATTTCGCCTAGCTCGCCGGCCGACAGCATCTTTCCGTCATCGTCGAAGGCCTGCATCTCGCCATCGCAGACACGGCCGACGGAGCCGCGGTGATCGAGCCATTCCGTGCCCGTGATGCGGGTCATGGCTTGGCTCTCCGATCCACCATAGAGTTCGAGAATCACCTCGGGCCCAAACCAGTTTATGTACGCCTCTTTGAGCCAAGGTGGGCACGGCGCCGCGAAGTGCCAAAGCGTCTTTACGGAGGAGATGTCGTATTGGGTGCGCACCTCCTGCGGCAGCCGCCAGATCCGCATCATCATCGTCGGCACCAAGTAGAGCCAAGTCGCTCGACGCCGGTGGATCTCTGCCAGCACCGCCTCAGCGTCGAACCGCGGTAGCAGCACGACATGCGCGCCGCAAGATAGCGCACCCAGGGCGGCAACTAGAGGGCCTGAGTGATATAGCGCCGCAGGGATTAGCACCGTATCGCCCCTGCCGAAGCGCCAGAACTCGCTAAAGACCGTCTCACTTGAGGTCAGTCCGGGGGATCCGGACAGCACCAACTTGGGACGGCCGGTCGAGCCGCCAGAGGTCGCGGCCATCTTGACGGGCGCCACGCATGGCTCCAACGGCCGGTCGTCGCCGCAAAGCGCAAGCAGGTCATCGACCGTCATGCGCTTCCGATCGCTTTCGAGACTAGATCGACCAAGCACCATCGAGGGATTTGCAAGCTCAAGAATGGATTGCAGCTCGACCTTTGGCAGCCGAAAGGAGACGGGTTGCGGTGTCGCCCCCAGCTTCCAGACGCCCCAGCAGGCCTCGATGAAGTCGACACCGTTTGGAAGCCCGATCGTGACCAGGTCTCCAAGTTGGACGCCGACCGTGCTCAATGCGCGGGCGATACGGTTAGTTCTTACGTCCAGCTGTTGCCAGCTAAGCGTAGTCTCGCCGCAACTGATTGCCGGAGCATCCGGTGTCGCCCGGGCCAGACGGGCGAGCTTCTCGCCCAAAGGGATCATCTCTTCAGTCATCTAACCTTACAAATTCCCGTTTCGCCATCCAGTCGACACACACGACAACTTCGGGGACCTTTCCCGCTCGCGCCCAATACTTCAAGTGATGCCAGTTAGACCTCAGACGCCTGAAGCGCGCGCTGGTCTGCCCGCAGTTTCCGTGACCCGAGTAGTCTCAAACGGAACTGAGCAAAGGCCAGCTCAACACGGCCGCAATATATCCATCCGCGCCGCCGATTTTCCGCAATATGCTGCGGCTCCCCGCTGAAAGCCTGCGCCAGAGGTGCACGCCTTAAGCGCGCTGACTGCAGGAAGGCGGATCGAAGGATCAGGCAGCCGTCTGCCTAGCGTGCGCCTCGTCGCCGCGCCTACCGAGAAGCGTTTCCTGCATGACGACGCCACCTAGAATCTCTCGTTCTGCCGCTTGGCCTTGATCAAGTTACGAAGCCAATTCCATTCCGTCATCGGGCACAGCAACCCTTTCTGTGACCTTGCCCCACGGGCTTAATCCAGTTTGAAGTTCGCTCTGGCCCAAGACGAGGACCAGAGCACGAAGCGCAATCGGTTTACGGAAGAGCAGATCATCGGGATTTTGAAGGAACATGAGGCCGGGGTTTCGGTGGCTGATTTTGTGCCGCAAGCACGGCGTCACCGACGCCAGCATCTACAAATGGAAGGCCAGGTTCGGCGGGATTGACATCTCCGAGGCCAAGCGGCTGAGAACGCTGGAGGACGAGAACACGAAGCTGAAGCGGCTCCTGGCCGACGCCATGCTGGACAATGCGGCGTTGAAGGACCTCTTGGGAAAGAATGTATGACCCGCCCCGCCCGTGCAAGGTCGTTTAATGAGGACGATGCAGTCTGCACAAATGTATCCGGCCTCTTGCAAGTGGGCCGCTGTTGCGGCCAGGCCATGATGAGATCCGCGCGTGCCGTTCCCAGATAAATGGTTCGGGCTCGAAGCCCGCTTTTTTGCACAGGGTTTACGGCGCGCCGATCGACTGTTTCGTCGTCACCTTCACGAACCTCGCAGTCTGGAACAAACGGGATCAGCTAAAGGCCGGATCCCGCCGTTCATAGCTTGCGCCGGGCTTGGTCATCACCACCCATGCGATCCGCGCAATCTTGGCCGCCAAGGCGACGGTGACCTTGTTAGTGTGCATGCGTGCCTGAAGTCCATCAAGCCACGCGCCAAGGCGGTATCGCGAGCGATCAAGATGAGTCACGCAGGAACGGGCGCCATGGATGATCATCCGGCGCAGATATCGATTGCCGCGCTTGCTTATCCCCAGCAGCTTCGTTCTGCCTCCCGTAGAATATTCTCTCGGGACAAGACCTAGCCAAGCTGCCATATCGCGGGCCTTTTTGAACTGGCGGGCAGATCCAGCTGCTGCCAAAAGCGCCGTCGCGGCCAGCGGCCCAATGCCCGGGATGGTCATCAATCGACGGCGGTATCGCTTTGAGAGGCAATTGCCTCAATCTCGCGGTTGACCTCGGCAATCCGCAGCTCCAGCTGCCGCAGCTCGTCAAATGTAGATGCAAGAATGCGACGCATCGCCGAGGTTCGATCATTCGACTGATCGGCCAAAACCCTCGGCAGATCAGCCTTGAACTTGCCGGCGCCCTGGTGAATAGCGATCCCATATTCCAGGCAAAAAGCGCGCATCTGATTGATGAGGCACGTCCGTTGCGACATCATCCGATCGCGAACACGATGCAGCGCTTGCAGGTCAATGTGCTCAGGCGACCTTAGCTCGACGAAGCGCATCGTTGGTCTCGTCACGGCCTCGGCGATCGCCGCGGCATCGATGATGTCATTTTTGTTGGACTTCACATATGGCTTCACGAATTGAGCTGGGATGATGCGAACGGTGTGCCCCATGGCGGCGATCTTGCGGGCCAACCATTGCGAGCCGGAGCAGGCTTCCATCCCCACCAAAGCCGGCCCTGCACGTTCGAAGAACTGCAAGAGCGTATCGCGCCGAAAGGTCGCCTTCTGGATCGGCATTCCAGTGGCGTCGAGCCCAACGACGTGGAAAACGTTCTTGCCAATGTCGATCCCAAACACCGTTGCCGGCCTGGGCTTGTTCCGTGTCCTCATTGCTTCCTCCTTTCAAAAGCCAACTCAGTCTGACTGAGAGGACGGGGCGGGTCATCCGTCCCCAGTCAAGCACACAACGCACGGTTTCCATCGTGCAGAGGAGAAGGCGGAACCCAAAGACGTCGGTGAACAGGCTCTGATGCGCGGGTTGGATACCGCATTTCCGTTTTTTCGTTTGGGGCTGTCCCTGGTCTAGCGTCGGGCGTCGATCGGATGATCGGCCACATAATGGGTTTCAGGATTTCCCCTGCCGTGGTCCCACCTTCACCTCTGCACGATTGATGTCTGCGACTACCCCTGATCCTGATTGCAACAAAGGGGGCTGTGGGCCGGTCGAGCGCACCTCACGACTCGAGCGGTCCACAGCCCGCAACGACGCTACGCCTGTCGAGGTGGCATGAGCTCGCGATTGATTGCCCAAATGAAGGCGGATAGCTCTCGGGCAATCGCCGTGACGATTACGGTTCGCCGCTTGCCCTTCCGCTCGAGTGAGCGGAAGCGTCCGCACAATCTGGTTTGCGCTTTCCACGCAATCTCGCGCGCGCGTCTCGGTGCCGCCTCCACCTTTGGCTGCTTGTCTCGGCTCACGCGCGGCGGATACCGAAGGGGTGTTCGGCAAGTTCGGCCCGGCGACGCATCCGGCCGTCGGCGTCCTGCATCCGCGCGCGATGCCGTTCCAGCACTGCTTCATGCTCCCAGCGCTGGACGGTGCGCGTCGGCGTCTTGACGGAGACACAGCGCGCGCGTAGCGCGCAGGCGTCGCAATCGGATTTGCGGCTGACATAGCGTATCTCGATCCGGTTGCCGTTGGTCTTGCGCCCCTGCGTCGGGCGCAGCAGGCTGCCGGCGGGACAGCGATAGACATTGGCTTCGGCCTCGTAGGCGAACGCTTCGTGGCTGATGCGATCCTGGGCTTCGAGCCGCGCGGTCCGCCTGGCTTGCGGAACGTAGGCCACGATCCCGTTCTCCTCGCAGTCCTTGAGGGTCTGGCCGTTGTAGTAGCCGCAGTCGGCCAGGGCTATCAGGGTCTCGACGCCAAGCTCGTCCCTTGCGGCCTTGGCCACATCGTAAAGCTGGCCGGCGTCGTTGCCATCGTTGACGACCTCGCTCGCCGCGATCAGCTTGTGCTTGTCGTCGACGGCGATCTGGACGTTGTACCCCGCCACCACCTGACCGTTCTTCGACAACAGGCGGGCGTCCTTGTCGGTTCGCGACAACTGCGTCTGGCCGTTCTCTTCCAGTTGCGCCAGATCGGCCTTCAGGGTCGTGCGTTTGGCCATCAAGCCGGCGACCTTTTGCGCGACGTCCCCGCCGCCGTCGCCTCCGTTACCCTCCGGTCCCGCCGGCGGACGTTCTGCCTCCGCGCTGTCGTTGGCATCCAGCGTGGCGCCATAGGCTTCAATCTCCCGTTCGATCTCCGCCAGCCGCTTGGCAAGTTTGCGCTGCGTCTTGACGCTCCCCTTGCTCGCGTTGCCATCAAAAAACGCTCCGTCGATCGCCACGACCTCTCCGCCCAAAAGGTCGAGTTCGCGCATCAGCAGCACAAACTCCCGGTTCGTCGCCTTGAGCGCCTTCCAATTGTCGCGACGGAAATTGGCAATGGTGCGATAGCCCGGCACCAATTGCTTCATCAGCCAGATCAGTTCGAGGTTGCGCCCGGCCTCGCGCTCGAGCGCCCGCGAGGAGCGGATCCGGTTGGTGTAGCCATAAAGATAGAGCTTCAGCAGATCGGCGGGATCGTAAGGGGGTTGTCCTGCCCCGCCGCCCGACCCGGCATGGCCGAAGCCAAGCCGCCCAAGATCCAGCGCCGCGACAAATGCCTCGATCGCGCGAACAGGGTTGTCGCCACCCACATAATCTTCCACACGCGGCGGAAGAAAGCTCGCCTGATGCCGACTCACCCCGGTCTTGAAGGTACGATTCGTCATACCGAATCGTACACTGCTCTGCGCAAACGGCTAGATTCTTGCCCAGCCTCGCTGCGCTATGCTGAGGGCTCCGCGCCAGCTCCCGTCGCTACCACCGCCCAAATGGGCAAATCCAACGACCGGGGCGAACTCAGGAATGGATAAAACTTGGGGGCAAGGTCAGCCTGAGCGGACTTCTCATGGGTAGGCACGACGGGAGTGCTCCTCTCCGGGGTCGAAGATAAGCTGAACGGCACTAGTGGCTCTGCACAGTGATTATGACTCTTTGGAAGCGGCGGGATAGGCGCGGCCCATTTTGGCGCGGGCCTTGTCTGTTGTGAACATCCATTTGATGCGGGAGCGGGCGGCATTTCGCTTCCGTTCCCAGACGGCGATCTCGCGGCGCAGTCGCTTGGAATCGTCGATCCTGCGATCCAGGCACTGGCCGCGCAGGACGCCGATCTCGATCTCGACCATGTTGAGCCAGCTTGCGTGCTTGGGGGTGTAGTGGAACTCGAGCCGTCGCAAGATCCGTCGGGCTTCGACGGGTGGGAACGCCTGGTACAGGGCACCGGCGGAGTGGGTCGATAAATTATCCTGAACGACTCGGATGATCTCGGCGTCGGGATAATGGATGTCGACGAGGTCGCGCATACACCGGGCATAGTCTTCTGCCGCGCGCCGCTCGGTGACTTTGACCTTGCGCCAGGGACGATGCACGTCGAGGAGCACGAAGAGATTGACCGTACCATTGCGACGATACTCGTAATCGTAACGTTCGAACTGACCCGACCTGGCCGGGATGGGCTGACGCGCCTCGCCAATGAGCTGCACCGGGCTTTCGTCGACGCACACCACCGGCCGCTTGGGGTCGGGTGTCTCGGCGTAGAGGTCGAGGACATCCTCCATGCGGGCGACGTACTCACCATCGACCTGCGGAATGCACCACATGTCCTTGCGCCAGGGCTTGAGGCCATTTTCGGCCAGGCGCCGCCGAACCGTCTCGTGCGATAGGCTCTTGTGCTCGGTGAGCTTGACCATCGCGCCCGCCAGCAGTTCGAGCGTCCAGCGGGCGCGGCCTTCCGGAGGGCTGGCGCAGGCGGTTGCCACCAGCAGCGCTTCCTCCTTGCCCGAGAGCTTGCGCTCCGCTCCGGGACGCAGCTCGTCGCTCAGCGCCCGTTCCAGATTGCCTTCCACGAAGCGGCGCTTGATCCGGTACACGGTCGAGCCGCCTACGCCGACGCTCCTTGCGATCTCCTCGTCGCCGGCACCGGCATCGGCGGCCAGCAAGATCTGCGCTCGCTTGAGCTTGCGCGACGCATGCTTGCCGCTGCTGAGCAGCGCCTTGAGTTCCGTGCGTTCGATTTGGCTGAGATCGACCCGATAGCGTACATTCATGGCGTGCCTCCGTGTTCGAGGCACGCACCAACAACTGAATCGGATGGCCGACGTGAGTCCCTCGGCAAAACCCTTCACGCCCACGCAGGGGCAGTATCTGGCCTTTATCCACCTCTATACGCGCCTGCACCGCAGACCCCCGGCCGAAACCGACATGCAGGAATATTTCCGCGTCAGCCCGCCTTCGGTTCACCAGATGGTGACGACGCTGGAACGAGCCGGCCTCATCACGAGGCAGCCAAGAACGCCTCGCAGCATCGAGGTCATCGTTGATCCCAAACTCCTGCCGGAGCTAATCTGACCGCCGGACCCAACCTGTCAAAATCACTGTGCAGAGACACTAGCAGATGATTTCGAGGCGAGCGGCAGGGCATCGGTCCAGCGGCCAAGCGGGCGGCGGCTGAACGAGACCCTACATAAATGCCGGGACGGAGCCCCTGACTCAACCCGCTCGAGGGTAGGCGTCACGTCCTGTTGTCCTCATCAGAGAGAAAGATCTCGCGAGCGTGCTCTAGGATATCATGCGCGGTCCAGCCGGCGTGAGTGGGTTTCCAACCCTTTGCTTCGATCATGCGCATCTCGTGCACCCCACGGAGAGCGGTCACGCCCAGCACCTTCCCCGTTTGAGTGCCAGACAAATCGCTGACCATGTATAGTACGGCCGATGCGATCTCGTCCGACGGCAAAAGATCGTCATCAAATCCCGCGCCTATCGTCATGCGCGTCCGCGCGCTCGGACAGAGCGTCCATATGCGGATATTGTACTTGCGACCTTCGATCGCGAGCACGTTGGACAAGCCCCAGACCCCAGCCTTGGCAGCGCCATAATTGGACTGGCCGAAATTGCCTTTCAGGCCTGAGACCGACGAAGTATTCACGATCACGCCCCCCCCGTTGTCCCGCATCCAGCGGAATACCGGGAGCGTGGCGCAGTAAGTACCCCTAAGATGAACTTGGATCACCTTGTCCCAGTCCTCCACATTGGATTTCGTAAATGTCTTGTCGCGCAGAATTCCTGCATTGTTGACCAGGATGTCAACACGACCGAAGGACCTGATCGCGTCCCGTAACAGTGATTCTCCACCATCGGTGGTCGAAATGTCACTGCCATTGGCGATCGCCTTCCCCCCTTCGTTCTTGATTGACCTGACCACTTTTTCGGCCATCGATTTGTCCGTCCCGGAACCATCGCGTGCTCCGCCTAGGTCGTTCACCACGACGGCTGCGCCCTCACGCGCGAACAACTTCGCGTAGGCTTCCCCCAGGCCGCCGCCCGCGCCAGTAATCACCGCCACTTTTCCATCGAGTAATCCCATACGTTCCTCCTATTTTCGTCTGCGCATCCGCCACATACGGCGAGCGGTGTGGATTGGTCGAGATTGCAGATTCAATGTCACACCAGCTCTGTCAGGCCGTTCTTAATCACCGTGACGTCGCGTGCCTTCACCTTCGCTTCGAACGAGATGGTGTGACCATCCTTCCACATCTCCATCGTCACGATGTCGCCAGGATAGACCGGCGATGAAAAACGCGCCGCATGCCGTCTGAAAGCGCTAGGATCGTAGTCGGCACAGGTTTGGAGAATGGCGCGGCAGGTGATTCCGTACGTGCACATGCCATGCAGTATGGGCCTCGCAAATCCGGCGCGTTTCGCGAATTCCGGGTCTGAATGCAATGGATTGCGGTCACCGCAGAGGCGGTAAATCAGCGCTTGATCCTGGCGTGTGGCAATGTCAGTGATTTTATCAGGCTCGCGTTTCGGCATCTGATGCGGCTCGGTCCCGTCGCCCGAGGGTCCGCCGAATCCGCCATCTCCGCGCGCGAAGTAGGTTGTAACAAGGGTGGCCAGCGGTTCACCTTTGACGTTCTTTAACACCGATTGCTGGCGGACGACGGCACCTTTGTTCTTACCCTTGTCGTATACTCCAAGCATAGAGCAGTCGGCCGTGATATGCGCACGCGACCCCCTTGTGAAAGGTGATATCACGCTCTCCGTCGACCAACATATCTTGGTTGAGGTTCATCTTACCGGCTTCAGCACCGTAGGCCGCGACGGAAACAAACGTCGGCACTACCTTCAGAGGCCGTAGCGTGGCGCTTGCTTCGTTGACGAACGCAAGCTCCTTTTCGTCTAAGGGGTCTCCACCCATGCCGATGCCATAGGCGTAAAGCATCACATCGCGATCATTGTAGCTGAACTTTTGACCGAGAGTCTGCAGAGCCATCAGCTGCTCGTAGTTGATCGCCATAGTCGCGTGCCTTCGTTGCGTGCTTGCGTTGCGTGCTTTTCGCCTCCCGCTATTCTAATGAGAATGTTGTTGCAAAAAATGCGATACGACACGCGTCGACGACCAATTCCTGCGGTGCGCGGCTTACACTCGATGTATTTCGTCCGAATGAGCGCCCCATGCGGCGTGTATAATGACATTCTGGGGCTTGGGCTCTTCCACCGGTGAGGGACAATATTCAAGAGCCAAGTCGCCCGCGGACTGACGGCATCGACAGTTTCCTCGAGATTACTGTTAGTCGTTCGTGTAAGAACAGTTATTCACAAGGTTTGTTTGGTCGTAGCAAGTCGCCACGCACAATTGTACGCCGCTAGTTCAGCGGAAAATTAAAACGAGGCCTCTTGGGGGCGGTGGCCAGCAGGCACGCCCGCTCCAAGGGACCACTCTTTTGAGCCACATCACAGAAAGCTCGAGCAGGTCAGGCTAGGAATTTGGACGGAATTCACCTCCACGAACAAAGAACATCCACCGAGCTGAATGCTAAGCGATTGTAAAAAGAGGTACGGGAGCTTGCCCTATGGCAGGCCTGAACACCAGCTTGACCCTGGTGCCAATCGACAAGGTGGCGGGGTCAGCATCGATCACGTTGGTCAACATGATCGGCCCCTCCTCAAGGGCTACATAGGCGAGCACGTAAGGCTCCGTCCCCATCCGGTTCACCGAGAAGGAGTGAATTTCTCCATTGCCGGGCGACTCCTGCCAATCGAGGGTCGTCGACATGCAATGGGGGCAGAAGCCCCGCGGATACCAATGAGTTCTACGACACTCGCGGCAGCGGGGCAGCACGAAGCGGCCAATGGCAGCAGCGTCCCAGAACGGCTTGGTCTCTGGACTATTATTGATGAAGTCCGCGGCACTCATTAGATTACTCCCGCTCCATAATAAGGGTTGCGCTGCTATGGCGCGTGCCCATCAACCATCCGGTGCCATGGGCAAGTGCCAACGAGCAATCCCTCACCTGTACGGCTGGATTGGCTTCTCCTCGGAGCTGGCGGACTGCCTCGATCACCTTTGTGATTCCGCCCCTGGTGGCCGGGTGGTTGTTGCACAAACCCCCGCCATCGGTGTTGAAAGGTAAGCGGCCCACACCTGAGATCAGATTGCCATCGGCAACAAAACGACCTCCTTGTCCTTTTTGGCAGAATCCGAGATCTTCCAACGCGATAAGAACGGTGATCGTGAAACTATCGTAGATTGAGGCGTAACTGATATCGCTCGCCGTGACACCAGCTTCGGCGAAGGCCACCATGCCGGACTGCCTAGCCGCCGAACCGGTGAGATCGACCTCGCCGGCTGACTGTCCCTGAAAGCCTTCGCCCGCGCCGATCACCTTCACCCGAGGACGCTTGAGGCTCTTCGCGATCTCCGGTCGCGTCACTAAAATGGCGCCGCCACCGTCTGACGTAACGCAACAATCAAGCCGATGCAGGGGCTCCGAGACAATTGGGGATGCCAGCACATCTTGGACGGTAACGACTTTAGGGAGCATGGCAAAAGGGTTGTGCTGGGCATGGTGCGAAGCGGCGACTTTGATCCAGGCCAATTGCTCACTCGTCGTCCCGTACTCGTGCATGTGGCGGCGCGCGCACATGGCGTAGATATCCATGATTTTTTTCCGGATCGGCATCTCCCACATCAAATCCGGCTGAGTAACATCGGGTTGCCGATCGACCCATCCGCTGCGAGGCCTTCCTGCTAATGAGACCAGAGCGACCGTACATTTCCCAGCCGCGATAGCTTGGGCCGCGTGAGAGATGTGCTGCAGAGGTGCGGAACCACCAATGTCGGTGAAGTCACAATGCCGAACACGGAGGTTCAAGCAGTCGATCATGGTGAGCGGGCCGAGCCCCGGCTCCTCCCCTGCGCAAAAGTACCCGTCGACATCGTCTTTAGTTAGTCCAGCGTCGGCGAGTGCACCAGCCGCGCATTCCGCATGAAGCTGCACGACTGACTTGTCCGGCGCTTTTCGCGTCGGATGCTCATACGCACCAACTATGTAGGCAGTTTTGTCGTGAACCATCAATTCGATATCCGTTAGCTACTGGCCAATTATTGGCGGATTACGTCCGATATGGCGTGTGGTGGAGTCACGAGCCCCTCCTGGGCACGAGTCGCGCGTTAGGTCGGCACGCGGCTTAGCCGCTCCTGGGCTACCGAGGCGTGGTCATGATCGCTCACCTCCGTTTGATGCGTATGCGTGTTCGCTTGCGGTGGATGTTGAACCGCGTTGCTCAGAGGGTCCAACGACATCCATGTCCGGTGTCGTCGACTTTGCGATACCAGTCGGGGCACACGTGAGCACATCGTCAAGAACGGCAAAGGGTTCTCAGCACCATGAACGGCGGCGGATAGTGGCCGCCGAGGCGCTCGTCGTGAGCTCAGGACTGCTACCACCGTTTCAGCGACATTGCCGATCGCGGTCACGGAGCGAATTTTCCCAGCGGGCGAGCGTCTCCCCCGCGCCCCACTCCTGTGAGCGCAAGCCCTGCAGCACCCCCACTAGGCCGTCGTCGAGCTTCGTCTGATATTCAGAGACGGTCATGTTCTCGGCCGACGCTTGCGCGTCTGCCTGCTCCGTGAGCATGTCCAGGAACGCATCATTGTACTCCGGCATGGATCCTATCCTGGAAGGCTCCTTGCTGGGTGGTCCCCATTTCTCTAGGAACGCGCGGACGCTTAGCTGGCCGCTGCCGACGAAGTCTGTCCGGATCGGCCCCAACACTGCCCGGCGCAGTCCGAATGAGTAGCGAACCGCGTCATCGATCTCCTGCACGGTGGCCAGACCGTCATGCACCAACCATAGTGCCTCGCGCCAAGCTGCCGTCTGGAGCCTGTTCGCAATAAAACCGCGGACCTCTTTGCGCACGACGAGCGGATGCATGCCTAGTGCCCGGAACATCTCAGCTGCGCGAGACAGCATCTCGGGGGCCGTGCGCTCGCCGGCGCAGAGTTCAACCAAAGGCACCAGGTACACTGGATGGAACGGATGAGCGACAAGCAGGCGCTCAGGCCGCGGCATTTGCACCTGCAGCAGCGACGGCTGCAGCATCGAAGTCGAAGAGCAGATCATGGTCTCGGGTGCAGCGGCCCGGCAGGCATTCGCTAGCAGTTGCTGCTTGAGCTCCAGACGCTCGGGCGCGTTCTCCTGCACGAACTCCACGTCGTGGACAGCTTCGGCAATCGAGCCCACGACGGTGAGCGAGCCTTCGGCCGGCAACGGAACCTGCGTCAGCATCCGAAATGCGCGCCGCGCTTTCTGAAGACATTCCTGCACATGCTCCACCGCATTCGGCGCCGGATCATACAGCCGGACGTCGACTCCGTTAAGGATGAAGCGCGCGGCCCAGCCGCCACCGATTACCCCTCCTCCGAGCAGGCCGATCGTTTGCGGCAGCGTGGCGCATGCAGACCCTGAAGTTTCAAACATGGACATCGGCCTTTCGGAAAGGGAGTTAGATCTCTCGGGTGTTGGTTCAACTTTATATGCATGGCGATAACGCCGTTATTTTCTGTGTTAAACCTGCTCGGGATGTTGGCGAGAGCGGCACAGACGCGTCATCGGAAGGCTTCTGACGCTCTGAGAAGTCTGACGGTTATTAAAAACATAACCCCCTTGTTTTGATGAATTTCACCGTTTTGGTATTTTCGCTCGCGCGAATCCTGCGCCAGGCGAGCAGATGCGACAAATTTTGCAAGCCTTAGCGTCACCGCTACTCTAGCAACTACGTGCACGACGCTCAGGAGGGTGAACGGTCGCATCTCTCCATCGCGGGCGCGGACTACCCCGCCTACCCCGTGCACTGCGCAGAGGCGAAGATCCGGTGTGTACCCGAAGAACGTATGCCGTCGTGACAACGATCGCGGTCCAACACGGGCCATCGCGTATCGATTCTGCGACTACTTGTTAGGGGCGCATTCGAAGTCGGTTCCCACGCCGGGTGCTTGTCTCGTGGGGACTCTCAGCACTTCAGGCTTGCTTACGGCAAGCAGGCCGCGAATCTTGAAGCCAAACTCCAGCCTGCAGATCTTGCACCGATCTGAGTTGGAAACCAGCGGCAGAACCTTGCGTTGAGACTGCGGCCATTGGAAATGCCTAAAAAGGACGAGAGCCGAGAGCCCTCGCAGTTTGGGAGAACAGACACGCGCACTATCCGGGGCCGTCATGACATGGTGCGCATGACGAACTCGGCCGCAGCCAGAATTCCGGTTGGCCAGCGGCTGATGACCGTCTTCATTCGTGTATTGAAGCGAACACCTTCCGCTCCGTGCATGTGGTGGTCGCCGGAAAGCGATGCTTTCACCCTCCAAAGGAGTGAAATGCGGGACAGGAACCTTGATCTGGTGAGCGTATTCACGGGCGGGCATCGCCGTCAGGTGTGAAGTTCGATCTCCCGTTGCCGAATTCGTGCTCATTGATCAGCCGCGCTCCGAGACGATCACGTCGGGGAGCTGTCCTGCGCAATCTTCAATGATCCGCAGAAAGCGATTGAGGACACGCGCACGCCGCAGAGGCCCCGTGTCGACCCAACCCTGTGCTGCCCGGCTAGAAAACGGCGTGACTGAACGCGCGTATCGAAACCTACAAGGAGACTGCTCGTGAATCCAGCAGATAAATCAATTCATGAGTGGCAGGCGGGTGCCGGGCAGTACGAACCGCAGGTTGCCTGTCTTCAACCAAGCAGCGGGTGAGCAAACGGGATCTGTCGCGGCCGCCAACGCGAGCGATGTGGCGGACGCCGTGGCGGCGGCATTCCCGCCATGTATCTGCCGATCACGCGCTTGTCTGCGTCCTCGGCCGAAAGCTCGTGGACAATGCGCCCCTGTCGGCTAGGCCAAGCTGTTCGTCGAGGTCTTCGGAGATCAGCAGTACCGCGGCGCAGCCGTTCCGTGCCTCGACGGTCCGGCGGCAGGTCTCTTCGCAGGGCAATGCGGGAAGCTGGGTGATGACGGCCTGAGATAGGCGGCGCATCGAGGCGGGTGTCGAAACCTGCCAGAACCTCAGGGAGAGGCCGGTATGAAAGCCAACGCCTGGCAACATGTGGGACGGATCGCCGGCGTGGCCGCTGAGGCTCATGATCCCAGTCCCCGCCTGAACGACAGCGTCGTAACTCGCCCGCGCGGCATAAGGTCCGCTCTGACCGTAGCCGGTGATGGAGCAATAAATGATGTCCGGGCTGACCTTACGGATGGAGTCGTAATCAAGACCGTAGCGCCTCAAGTCGCCGACCTTGTAATTTCTATCAGCACATCGCTCTTTGCGAGAGCACGAACGATCTCCTGCCCTTCGGGAGCGGCAAGGTTGACGGTGACTGACCCTCTTGTTGCGGTTGGCGCACAGAAAGAAAGAGGTGTTGTCCGTCGGTTTCCCTTCCGTGTCCTCCAGTGACGGCGGACCGTAACTACGCGTCTCGTCGCTCGTGACAGAGCGCTCGATTTTAATCACGTCGGCGCCGAGGTCTCCGAGCATTTGCGCGCACACCGGTCCTGCGAGCACTTGCGGGAGGTCCAGGACCCGGACGGCCGAAAGCGGAAGTGACGACACGATTCCCCCTTATCGCCCCATCCACCCGGGCGCACGCTTTTCCGCCAAGGCCTTTGGCGGCTTGATAAAATCCTGCGAGTCGCTAAGCGCCTTCACCCCTTCACCGCCGGGTAGTCGCACTGCTCTGCGATCGCCTGGTCGATCCGCACGCCGAGGCCACGCTGCAGTGCTTGCCTTGAGGCACGGATAGTCACCGGAGAACTCTCGCACGTCACTCGCCAGCCGCAAGGTTGCAATCGAAGGGCGTGCTCAAGCCACCGAAGCCCGACCTGACGTTCCCCCATTTGCCGCCCGCGGCCTGCCACTTCAAGTCCTTTCCGGCGCAGAACCACCTGTCACTCGCACCCGTGACGACCGCAACCCACGGGTCAGGCTCTGCGGCAAAGCCGTCGTATACCTGCTCCAGCTCGAGGCTAACTTCGTAATGAACCGCTTGGCTTCGGGCCGCGACACCGTACCGATGGTGATCGCTCCGCTCCGCTCAACTTTTGAAAACCTCAGATGCATCCCTGAATCCTCAACACGCCCGGCGCGAACATCCTCGCCCAGATGATTTGCACCAAGTCGCCTTCAACCGTCCTTCCGCCGCGATCGTAGAAGCTGCGCGCGTAAATGCGGCCCCGCCATGTGTTGGCGGCGATTAAGCTCAGGCGAGGTGCCGGTCGCGCTATGCGCTAGAACAACTGCCGGCACCCCGGTAATGACAGGTGAACGGCAGACCCACTTGCGCGACATTCATGATTGCGTAGATTGCGTACGGGAAGCATCGCCCCTCACCGCTAGCATCGGGTTGCAGCTCGCTGCGCAATTCAGATTATAGATCTTGGACGCATCTAACGACGGCATAAAACGAGGCTACGCTGCAGGAAAAAAAGGGGATGCTCGTTCTAGTTCCGCAGCGGCGAACAAAGGCCGTCTCCGGATGCACAAAACATAAGCCGAGCAAATCAATGCAGAGTGCGGAGCGCCTCGCTCGCTTTCCGCTGAGTCGTCGGTTTGTGGTAGCGTAACGCGTATGATCGATGGGCTTTGGCCGCACCCACCATCTGGTTCGAGGGAGGTTCATTATCACCAGAGGGATGATGAGCGCGCGCACGCTAGTAGTCGACCATATTGGACATTGTCAGAGTGGTAACCAACTGACTCCAGGCCGCGCGCAAACAGCGCAAGAGTCGGATTCCGGAAATCAGAGGGCAGCCGGCTGCGGCGGCACCTGAGATGGTGCGCGCGTCTTCGACGGATCGTAGGGTCAGTCGGCGGGCGTCCCAGCTGGCGCTCGTGTTGGGTGTAATGCAATGATCATTGGCGGCGTGCCCGGTACGAGCGAAAACTGCTTGTGAGCCGCGATGACGTTGGCAGCAAAGCCTGGGCAGCGACGGAGAGCCGCGATGTGCCTGATGCGGAGCGTGCCCGAGCTGTGCGGGATTTTGGGTGACGAGGCGATCAGGCGGCGTTGTTTGGTGGCACTTGGATGACTTCGGTGGCGTCTCGGGAACTGACACCTGCGATGATCTTCGGCAGTGATTTGTGCGAGGCCTTGGATGCACGCTGACCAGCTTGAACAGCATCAGCCTGGCAGTAGTCGGCGATAACGCGCCTTTGGGGCGCACATTCCTGTGCGGCATTGCCGCTCTGATCACATCTAGGGTCTGTTTCTCATAGATCGGTGTGTTCAGAAAGCACACGGCGGACAAACCCATGCGCGACTAGGTCCGTACGCGGACCAGCCCCTCTTGGGCCACCGAGGCAACGAGACTGCCGTCTCTGGTGAAGAACCGGCCCCGCGTAAAGCCGCGGGCACCGCTCGCTGACGGACTATCCATCACGAACAGGACCCACTCGTCTATCCGGAACGGGCGGTGAAACCAGATCGCGTGGTCTAAGCTGGTCGACTGTATCCCGGGCGTGACCCAGGTCAGCGCGTGCGGCCGCAGGACCGTCGACAAGAGATTCAAATCCGACACATAGGCGAGCATCGCGCGGTGCAGGGCAGAACGATCCGGCATCCTACCTAAGGTGCGATACCAGACGCAACGGAGAGGCGCTCTAGCGTCGGGCTCGAGCATATCAACATGATCCAAGGGTCGAATGTCGATTACGCGCTCCAGAGACATTTCCTCCTGGGCCGCGTCCGGTATCCTGTCCATGTACTTGCGTGCAATCTGGGCCTGCGACAGGAGACCATCGGGGCCAGCCGTCTTCGGCATGAGATCTTGATGCTCGGGCCCGGCCTCTTCACGCTGGAACGAGGCCGTCAGTGTGAAGACGGTGCCGCCATCTTGGATCGCGTCCACGCGCCGCGTCGCGAAGCTCTTGCCATCGCGTATCCGCTCTACTTCGTAAGTGACAGGCGTGCGCTCGTCGCCTGATTTGAGGAAATAACCATGCAAAGAGTGCGCGCCGAGCTCCTCCGGAACAGTCTGCTGCGCAGCCGCGAGTGCTTGAGCTACGAAATGTCCACCGAACACGTAGCCCCAATTAAGGTCCAGGCCGCGTCCGGAAAATCGGTCCGACTCGATGCGCTGAGGTTCGACGATGTCCAGGACATCCTTCAAGGATACGGAGGCGTCACGTTCTAGGATCATGTGGAGTCTGCGCTCTTGTTTGTCGCGTTCAGGAGAGGTCTAGAGCTTGAGAGCGGGTTGCAAATGCAACCGTCGATCGGCCGCGGCGCAAGGCGACCGGCGAGGAGAAGAAAACACTCCTCACCGGTCCTGCTGTTACTTGGCAAGCCAGGCATTGAAGCGTTGCTTCAGCTCATCGCCGTGCTCAGCCCAAAAGGAGAGAGTGGGCTGCAGAGCACGCTCCAGATGATTGGGCGCATTGGCGAGCTGGGGCAGGATCGCAGGATCGACAAGCTGCAGCGCATCGATGTTGGAGGGTCCGTACGGGATGTAACGTGTCAAGTTCGCTTGAGGCTGAGGCGAAGCCGCGAACGCGAGGAACCTATAGGCTTCGTCCCGCCGTGGACTTCCCTTGGGAATGACCCAGTAAGCCCATCCCGCCACCTCGCCGTCCCACACGGTTTCGAAGTGCTTGCCGCCGTTCTTAACGGCATCATAGATGCGCCCGTTGAAGGCCGCGGTCATGACGACTTGGCCGTCCGCCAGCAGTTGCGGAGCCTGGGCGCCGGCCGTCCACCAAATGACGTCTTTCTTGATGGTGTCGAGCTTCTTGAAGGCACGGTCGACGCCTTCAGGCGTGGCGAGGATCTGTCCAACCTCTTTGAGAGGCACGCCGTCCGCAATCAACGCCCATTCGAGATTGCCTGTGGGGCTCTTCCACAATCCGCGCTTGCCGGGGAATTTCTTCGTGTCGAACAGGTCGACGATCGTCTTCGGGCCATTCGGCAGCTTGTCCTTGTCATAGGCCAAGATTGTGGAATTGATTTGGCTCGGCACCCCGCAATCCTGCCCTTCGGAACCCATAAACTTCGTTCGGTCGAGGCCCAGCTTCTTCCAATCGATCTTCTCAATGAGGCCGTCGTCGCACATCTTGAGGACCTGCGATCCGTAAGATTCGACTACGTCCCAGTTCACGGTGTTCGTTTCGACCATGGCTCGAATCTTCGCCAACTCGAAGCTCCACTCGCCTTCGGTGACTTTGGACCCTGTCGCCTTGACGTACGGCTCAAAAATGGACTTGCGCTGAGCTTCCTGATAAGCCCCACCGGCAGAGATGACGGTCAACTGATCGCCGGCAATTGCCACGTCCGTTGGGGCAAGCATGCCGGCCGCCAAGCCGAATACAGCCAAGCCGCTGGCCATCATCCATCTGTTCCTCATCGTCTACCTTCCTGCCCGTTGCGCGATCCCCAGGATGGAGATGGCGTTGCCGAATCCGACCACCACCATGAGGCGGAAGTTCTTGAACCGTCGCGACATGGAGCGTCGCAATCCTCTCCCACCTGGCGAAATCACCACCGCCTTATTCCGCTAAGGGAATGCTGGAGAGGGGAGCGGCCGGCCTGTAAGAGACGCCCACAACTGCTCAACTGGCGCATTCCTTCCTTTCTCGTACTTGCTCGGCGGATGTGTCGGAAGAATTCTACCGTCTGCGCAAGCGGAATTTCAGTGATCTTGCGGTTCGACAGCAGAAATCCTGCGCTAAACGGGCAGAGCCTGAAGTTTCGTGTTTCGGTCAAGAAGGGGCAGGAACGTAGCACTCGTATGCTCGCTCAAGCTGAAGACGGCGCTCGTGCCCCATGAGTCCCCGACTGTCATTCAAAGAAAGATGTCTTCATCGATAGCTCCAATGGCTCGGACAACGAGTTGTTGAACTGTTTCACTTCAGTACAAAACTGCCGGTGGGCCGATTACGGCGACACACCAGCACCAGATCGGGATAGAGAACCTCGTCCAAGCGGGCGAAAAATTGCCTCCCAGGGTGTCACGCTACGCTATGGCCACGCTTCCGCGAGAGCTGGCACCGCTGCGATACCCGAACAATCAAGTTCTACGGCAGGAGGCCGCTCAGCCCTTCTGAAGTCTAATGAGGGAGCCTGCCGTTTGACCACAGAAAACAGAATCAGCACATCGCGAAGCCGCCTGTCATTGCATTCCGATGCCTTTGCCCACGCGGTCCGGTCGTGGTAGCTTTGCATGCAGCTGCGCTAGCGCTAGCAGCCGCTCGCGCATTTTCCCGGTTACCGGCGCGCTACGCCTGCTTTCAGCGTCGACGTGAATCAGCATCTGCTCACCAGTAGCAGCCCGCTTTTCGCTACCCTCACGCTTAATTACGTGGAAGAGGTGCAACCGCTTCTCGTCGGCACCGAGAACTTGTGTAAACACCTCGACGCGGTCGCCGGCGCGAAGCTCACCTAGATGGGACAGGTGCGTCTCGACCGTGTAGTAAGTTCCCGTCCCCTCCAGGTTTTCGCCATTCGCCCGAATATAGCGACCCACCGTCGTAGTGGCGTCGCTGCAGAGCTGAAGATAAGTGCTTTCAGCGGCGTGTCCGTTGCCGTCTATCCAACTGGACGGGATCACTCGCAACGTTCGCAACGGCCCGGAGTCCTGAGCTGGTAGGGGCGTGCGAGCGCGGAGCCCCTGCTCCCAGCGCGCCAGCGTCTCACCCGGTCCGTAGCCCTGGGAGCGCAGCGCCTGCAGCAGGCCTACCAGCAGGTCATCGCGTTTTTCCTCGACGGAAACATCGAGTGGGTCGGCCTTCACGAGCGCGTCGGCCTGCTCCGCCACCCTGTCCAGGAAGGCGTCATTCATGTCGGGCTTGTCGGTGAGCCGCGACCAAGGCCACTTGAAGGCCCACTGCGCGATGCTTTGGCGTATGCCCGCCCCACCGCCAGCCATTCGGTATGACCCCATAGATGCCCGACGCAGCGCCCAAGAGTAGCGCACCGCGTCATCGATCTCTTGCAGGCTCGCGAGATCGTCGTGCACCAGCCAGAGCGCCTCGCGCGAGATCGCGTCCTGCAGCCGGTTCGCGATGAATCCGTCCACCTCCTTGCGGACCACGAGCGGATGCATCCCGATCGACCGGTAGATCGGCGCCGCACGCTCCAGAGCCTCGGGCATCGTGCGCTCGCCCCCGCACAGCTCGACCAAGGGCAGCAGGTACACGGGTTGGAACGGGTGCGCGACGAGTAGATACTCGGGATGGTCCATTTCTGCCTGCAGCAAAGACGGCCGGAAGCCTGACGTCGAGGAGCAAATAAGGGTCTTGGGCGCTGCTGCCCGGCCAGCGGCCGCAAGCAGTTGCTGCTTAAGTTCCAGCCGCTCCGGCGCAGACTCCTGCACCAGATCCACGCCACGCACGGCGTCCGCCACCGACTCGGTGACAGTCAGCGACCCTTCCGGCGGGAGCGGGACGAGGGTCAACCGTCGATACGCTCGCCGCGCGTTGTCCAACACCTTATGCACATGCTCGATTGCATTGGGCGCCGGGTCGTACAACCGCACATCGACTCCGTTGAGCAGAAAGCGCGCCGCCCACCCGCCGCCGATGACTCCCCCCCCAAGAAGCCCGACCTCCCGGGGAAGCCTCTCGGCCGACTTTGATTCTTCAAGCATTATGGACCTCTCGGGCATGAACTTTGAGCTTGAGCTTCTCGCGCATCTCCTTTGAATTCATTACGCGCACTCCGATCCGATCGAGGATCTCGATTGCTCGTTGCACAAGCTCGGCGTTCGTTGCCAGGCGCCCACGGGAGAGATAGAGATTGTCCTCTAATCCAACCCGCACGTTTGCGCCTATCATGGGCGCCAATGCGGCATATGGAAGCTGCATCGGACCGACCGAGAATGCCGAATAGACGGCGCGCGATGGAAGTTGGTGCACAAACGCCATTAGCGTCGCCAAATCCGCCGGCGCACCATAGCCGACGCCCATACAGAGTTGGATCAACGGCGACTCTTCAATCAGCCCCTCTTTGACCAGGTCGTGGACCATGCGCAAATGACCGGTATCAAATACCTCCAGCTCAGGTTTCACCCCAAGCTCTTTCAGTCGCGCAGCCATCACTCGCAGGGTCCCGATGGTATTGATCATGGCGCCCTCACTCGTTCCCTTGGCGCTCATTGACCCACAATCCAGCGTGCAGATCTCAGGGCGGAGCTCTTCGATGTGCGCAAGCCGCTCGAGCGCCCCGAGCATGTCCGTTTCCTTCGAAAGGGGCAGTGGAGAGTTCGAGCAGCCCAGCACGATATAGCAACCCTCTCCCGTGGTGAGATTGATCACCGGATTAGCGTCCGACTCCCGAATGCGCCGCACAGTGTCCCTGTACAGGCCAAGGTCCAGGACGCCGGCCTGGGTTTTAAGATCACGCACATGAAGGTGAACCGCCGCCGCGCCCGCGCGCGCTGCCTCGACGGCCGAATCAGCGATTTGCTCCGGGGTTACAGGCACGTTCTTCTGCTTGGGAGCGCCTCCTCCCCCCGTCACCGCACAGGTGATGAACACCTCGGAAATCATGCCGCGTCTCCTCTGGCTGAAAGCTTGACCTGCCCCAGGCGGACCAGATCAGCGATAGGTTTAGGTCTTGCAATTAGTACCGGTCCACAAGCTCCGTGTTTGGGCAATATCGTGCGCAGTAGCGCAGTAATGCTGCGCATGCTCGCCGTGTCGTGAGGTTTTCTATTTGCAGCTTTGACCAAAGAGAGGTCTTCTAACACTCTGGGATCGATCATGGCCGGTGCTGCTGGAGACGAGCGCAAGACTGGCGGCGCTCGTCACGTCGGCTCAGGCGCCCCCTTTGGGAGGACAGAAAGTCGGCTGCTCAATCGCCGAACCAGTTCCCACGAGGAGGACAATGTTAAGAAATTTCGGCGCTGGATGCCGCCCAACTGCGCTACGACTGTATTATACCGGACTACAACATGATGGTCGCGAACGTTTGAGGTGAAGCGTCAAGCTAGCGCGATCGGATCATCAGTGCATTCGGTACAGTCGACAACGTTGGGTTCGCATCCACCAAATATCGCTGACAAGCCAGCGCCGCTACCAACGTTTCCCTGGTCCGCGATGATGTGTGCGGGTTGAATCCGCTTTCGCGCAAGTCTGATAGCAATGCGGCGGATTTCCTGAATTGACCAACGGATCAGTGGTGGGGTGGTTATGTTTTGGCTTTTGCCGGGGGGCGAGGTTTCGTCGCAAGCTTTGGTTTGGTCGCAAAGCCGACGTCGGCAGGCACATAAGTGGCTTCCAGACGATCTGGATCGTCGGCCCATTCCTTCGGAAGATACAACGCGCGATCGATGAACGCATGGCCATGACGCGAAAGGTAGGCAGCGAAGACACCGATCTGGCAGTTCGTGATCTTCCCTGCCGAACCAGTGTATTGCCGCGCCACTCCGCATGATGCTTTGCCCTGTTTGAGAAAACCGGTGCGTCGATCACCAGCACCGCATCGTCATTCGCCAAATGCTCGATGACATAGTCGTGCACGATATCGCGCAGGGCATCAGCGTCCCAATCTCCACGAACCAGAATCGCCTGCTGCCGCCATGGGCCGGGATCGCCAGCCGCCTCCGCGCGCATCCAACCGGTCTTGCGCTGCTCATCTCCGAGCAGACCTTCCAGGAATAGACCTGCATTCGTCGCAACACGCTCTTGCGTGAACAACGGACGTATCCGTTGCTTGATCTCTCGAAGCGACGCCGCCCACAACGCAAGCGTCTCCTCAACCGACGCGGCCCGCGCCCACGACATTCGAACCATGGTTGCCCATGGATTCAGAAGCCCGCAAACAAAGCAACTGTAATGCTAGAGCAGCTTTTGGCGGCAAGGCGTACGGTTGTTATGCTGCTGCCTCGGACCTCCTGAAAGGGCGGCTGTCGGCCGGCCCGTCGATTCCATAAGTCAGATGGAGGTGCCGGCGAGCCGATTGACCTCTGGATGCCGCGGCGGCTCCGCAATTTGGCGTCGAGCAGGTCGCGATCGAAGGTCCCGTAAGCAATCGGTTGCGCTCGGCGCGGCGACTACAGTTGCGGACGCAAGGTAAGCCTCCGGTGAAGCTTTCAATTACCCACAAAATTCTCCTCCGACCAAGGCGCCTAACGCGATGTCGGTGAGGCGCGACAGCCCGCGCCACATGACCGTATTGCCGGGAGGCGGATCGCTGGCGCGGGCGAGATAACCGCCGAGCCGGGCGATCTTGATCAGGTAGTGCGAAAGCGTCTTCTGTCTCGCTTTGGGTTTGTCGTTGACAAGGTGATCGAGCACGCCGATTTCGGTCGCGGTCAACGCGAGGGTTGGCGACGCGTCTGGAGCGGAACGGTTGAGCATCGTCACCCAGAAGATCCGCCAACTCAGGATGCAAAAGAGCGAGATCAGATTGGTCAGACGCTGGGCGGTCCTAAGCTTCGACTCCTCAGCTTTGCAGCCTGATTTCAGGATCTTGTGGAACACCTCGATCTTCCATCTCAAAGCATACCATTCGAGCTTCTCAATGGCGTCGGTGCGGGGGCTAACAGGCAGATCTGTGATCAGCTTCCACTCGATTTTCTTTCTGATCTTCGGCGTCACGCGCTCTTCGGCATGAATCACCGTCAAGGTCAGCGCGGGATAGCGCTTTGGCTTTCCGATCGGCGGCAAGACGCGAATCTTGCGATATCTGATCTCCAGGACGGCTTTATCGGGATCGCCGTTGCTGTCTCTGACGTCGATGCAATGCAGTCCTTTGACGGCGACCTCGTCCATTTCGTCGGCGATCGTGTGATTTCCATGCCCAGCCAAACGGTCAACGCAAGTCCTATTCACGAAATGCGTTCCAGCTTCTCGAGCCGCGCAGAAGAGCTCATAGATGTCGCTCTCGCGATCACCGACATGAACGTATCGTCCCGGATCGCCCAGAAACTCCGTGGATTGCCGGACACTGTCCAGCCACCGAATGCTCTCCTTATTCTCGATCGGAACGCGGGTCGGATTGATCTGCTTCTTAAGTGCGGCGGTCCCCTTGAGTTTCTTCCGGGTCCAAAATTTAACGGCCGTCAGTCCAAGCGGCAGCCCATCGCTTGTCACCGCCAGGCTCGAGTGCATCAGGAGGCCGCAAACCGTGTGCGATCTCAGGCGACCCGCCTTGTCCCGGCCGCTGTTTATGCTCTTGGTGATCCCGATCGCGTCTGGGTTCTCTCTTTCATAGCTGAACTCGGTCGTATCATGGAGCACTAGCACAGGACCGTCGGTGGCAATCGTACGCTCGCGCTTCGATTGAAAGTGGCCGGCCAGAATGTCCGCCTCACTGACCCGGTCGTTGGAGAAGAAACGATACGCAGCCTTGGTGTTGGCCCCGTCCTGGCACACCAACGGAATACTTTCGCCCATGGCGCTCCCGATTTGCGCTACCAGTTTGCGGAGCCGCTTGTTCAGGCGCTCGTCGGCAAGGCTGCAGCCAGCGAGCTCGCGATCAAACCATGCGTCAGCTTCTTCGTCCATCGGCACCGCCCCCTGCGAATCGGTGCCAGACAAAGATTCACGGTCGATTCCTGCGTTGCAATGGTTTGTGCGCTTCCTCAGCCCGTTCGACTAAATGTGGATAATTGAAAGCCGGTGTAGGCCGCCTTCCCGGATCGTGCTTGAGCGTGAGATGGTTTGCTCATTAATTCGCAAGCAAATGAGCAAACGCGGCGGAGCTATCGCCGAAAGTTGGTGACGGCGGGAATCGGAAAGGCGGCATATCGTGGGGGTGCTTGACGCCTCCACTTCTCCACCGAAGGAGCGATATGCCGTGTCCAACGATAACGTCATCCATCTGATTCAGCCAGGAACCGTCGCCGATCAACTCACAGAAGTCTTGCGCAATGGAGCGCGTGCCCTGCTGGCCCAGGCGGTCGAGGCCGAGGTTGCAGACTTTCTAGGCCAGCATGCCGATTTGAAGACCCTGGACGGCCACCGGCGCGTCGTCCGCCACGGTCACCTGCCGGAGCGGGAGGTGATGACCGGTATCGGTCCGGTCGCGATCCGCCAGCCGCGTGTGCGCGATCGCGAGGCGGACGCCTCCGATCCCGACCGCATCCGGTTCTCGCCGGCGATCCTGCCGCCCTACATGCGGCGTTCGAAGTCGATCGAGACGCTGCTGCCGATCCTTTACCTGAAGGGGATCTCGACGGGCGACTTCTCGGAGGCGCTGGCTGCGCTGCTCGGCAAGGATGCGGCCGGGTTGTCGGCATCCGCGATCGGTCGCCTGAAGGCTGGCTGGCTCGACGAGCACACCGCGTGGCAGAAGCGCGATCTGTCGGCCAAGCGCTACGTCTACATCTGGGCCGATGGCATCCATCTGGAGGCGCGGCTCGAGGACGAAAAGCAGTGCATCCTGGTGCTGATCGGCGCGACGCCGGAAGGCCGCAAGGAACTGGTCGGCTTCACCGATGGTTCCCGCGAGAGCGCGCACGACTGGCGCGATCTGCTGCTTGATCTGAAGCGGCGCGGGCTCGCCGTGCCGCCGCGGCTCGTCATCGCCGATGGCGCACTCGGCTTCTGGAAAGCCGCCGGCGAGGTCTGGCCGAAAACGCGCGAGCAGCGCTGCTGGGTGCACAAGACTGCCAACGTGCTCGCCAAGTTGCCGAAGAGCCAGCAGCCGAAGGCCAAACGCGCGTTGCAGGAGATCTGGATGGCTGAAACGAAGCTCGCCGCCGAGCTGGCGTTCGACACCTTCATCGAGAGCTACGCGCTGAAGTACGAGAAGGCCGCCGATTGCCTAAGCAAGGATCGAGACACGCTACTGGCGTTCTACGGCTTCCCGGCCGAGCACTGGAAACACTTGCGGACGACGGATGAGATGGACAAGCGATTTTTTTCATGACCGAGATGACGATTGCAGAAATCGCGTACGTCCATTCTTTTGTTCGGCTGCGCCGCGGGCCATTCTTCCGTCCCGGCCATCGATCTCGCAGCCGCCGCGCGCAGGGGCGGTCAAGGCTGGCCGCGTTTGCGGCCACCGCAAGGCTTGGCCTTGACCGGCCCGAGCACGGCGGCATGCTGGCGTGGAACGGGACTGCATTCCTGGCTGGCACTTGCCGTCAGGCGGGATTATCCTGGGTGGGCGCGGGCGACCTCGTGGCGAAGCGTGGCGCATCGGCTGCAAGCGCCACCAGGCTGCCCTATTTTGTCTTGCCGAGCTGAGGCGCCCGCGCGCCGGTTTTTGGCCGCCGTGGTTTCCATTGCGTCACCAGGCGCTCGTAGCTTTGCTCCGCCTGTGCGGCAATCAACATCTCGCGGTCGCGCAATGCCTTGATGTTGTAGGCATACGCTGGCCCACGCCGGCTGCCTTTCTGTTGCGGATGTCCGGCTTGAAGCTGCATCGCGCGGGTCTTGATGGCGACCAGTGCCGGGCGCGCCCACAGGTAATCCTCGCCCTTCGTCAACAAATGCCAGCAAAGCACGGTGAGCTTCCGGGCCACGGCCACCGCGGCGATCTGATGGCCGCGCCGGGCGCGGATGCGCACGAAAAACGCATGCAGCGGACCGGGCGCCTTGGCCGCTGCCCAGGCCGCCTCGACCAGCATGGCGCGCGCGTGACTGCGGCCGATCTTGCTGATGCGGCCGTGATGGGCGGCGCCCAGTCCGGACTGCCGCACCCGCGGGTTCAGCCCAAAATAGCTCACCAGCTTCTGCGGGCTGTTGAACCGGCTGATGTCGCCGATCGCCGCCATGATGCCGGCAGCGACCGCCAAGTTGACGCCGGTGATCGTCATCAATCTGTTGACCGCGGAATCGTCGATGGCGTCCTGCGCGATCTCGCGGTCGAGCAGGGCCAGATCTTCCGCCAGCCGGTCAAGCTCGCGGACGTGCCGATCGATCGCCGCGCGCTCATCGTCCGGCAACGGTTGGGCGGCCAACCACGCCCGGCCGCGGCCGTTGAAAAGATCGGCATGCGGGCACTTCGGGATCAGGTGCGCGTGCAGGATCGAATGCACCTCGTTCTTGAGCCGCGTGCGATGGCGCACGACCTGGTAGCGCCGCGCCACCAGCCGACGCTTGCGTTCCGTCTCCGCGTCAGGCGTCCAGATCTGCGGCAGGTACCCAGCCGCCTGCAGACTGGCGAGCGTGCCGGCATCGATCTTGTCGGTCTTGACGTGAGCCTGGGCGATCGCCTTCACCTGCAGCGGATTGGCGATAATCACCCGTGCCACGAACGGTGCCAGAACCCGCGATACCGCCATGCTGTTGCCGGTCGCCTCGACCACCACCTCATCACTGGCCAGCAGGGTCTTGCCAAATCCCTCCAACGCAGTCCGCGTCATATCAATGCGGCCCGCATGTCGGAGCCTGCCATCCTCCCAAATCACCACTTCCCCGAAAGTTCGGTGGACGTCGATGCCAATCACCCGTCGCATTCGCACCTCCTGCCAATCAGACCACATGACGGGAGCTGCGGGCGACACGACAACTACGCATTCGCGCTCTCAGCGCAACCGGGCGAGTCGCAGAGGCGGCCAGCTACTAACTCGAGCTCGCGGCTCATCGAATGCATCGGCCTGCCCGCACATCGTGCTCCCGGTGCCTCTGTCCCGATGGTCGCACCATACGCTACGATCTTGAATATCGCAGCGGAACATCGGCACCGAGAAACTCTCATACCGGTTACGAATGTAATCGAGAGACCAGGCTATGCGAGCCGAAATGTCGTTGGAGGAACGGTATTCCGCAGATATGATCGTCATGAATGTGCGCGGGGATAGGCTGCACTCACTGGCGCTCATTGTACTCCGCGCCGGCATGAACATTCCCTGCGAACGCGAACCTATAGCCAATCAGCATCGCGTCACCCCGTTCATTAATCACAATGCAGAAATTAGAGCAGGTGTATGGTCCGGCCCACAGCAGATGTTTGGCAATCGACTGCACTCTGCTGTCGCGGATAGTCTGCCCTACCTTGAAACCACTCCTCCTTCCAAAGTGAAGGACCTTTCGCTACCAATCGGCTAGAAAGGACCATGGGTCATTGAGCTCGCAGACGCTCTCCCTAGTTCGGAGGGCTGAACAGCGTGTCCCCACCGTCGACCCAGCTACCCTTCACGATGCTCCGCCACCTTCGACCCCACCAGAATAGGTAGCCGTGCATCTTTTGTTCATGATGTACGATCAATTGTTAAGCCGCGCTGACGCAGCATATTGCCATTGACAAGTTGCATAACTAGGCAAGCGCATCAACCCGCTGCGAATGTCCCGATTCTTTGCGCCCTGGCTAAAAACCTGCGGCTTGAATACGAGGAGACGATGTTTAAGGATGGATTCTGTGCGATCGTGACGGGTTCGGCGTCGGGCCTTGGAGCGGCGGCCGCTCGACTCCTGGCCAAAGGCGGAGCGCGCATCGTGATCAATTATTCCACCAGCCAGAAGGAAGCCGAGACCACCGGTGAAGCCTGCCGACGGGTGGGTGCTGCCGAGGTAGTGCTGGTGCAGGGCGACGTCTCGCGCGATGACGACTGCAAGAAGATCGTCGCGGCCGCCGAGCCCTGGGGGCGGCTCGACGTGCTCATCAACAATGCGGGCACCACAAAGCATGTGCCGCATCACCATCTCGATGAGCTCTCCGCAGAGGACTTTCAGCGCATCTTTGCGGTCAATACCATCGGGCCGTACCAGATGATCCGTGCGGCGCGCTCGCTACTTGAGGCCGGTGCAAACGTGAGCGGCCAGTCGGCTGCAGTTGTAAACGTCTCCTCGGCAGCTGGCATCAGCGGTGACGGCTCATCCGTCGCGTACTCAGCGAGCAAGGGCGCGTTGAATGCCATTACGCTGTCGCTGGCGCGGGCGCTGGCGCCTTCCATTCGCGTCAATACGGTTTGTCCCGGCTATGTCGATACGCGTTGGTTTACCAAAGTTCTTGGCGAGGCGGGCGCCCGGCGGGTGCGCGATGCTGTCGCCGCGCGGGTACCGCTCAAGGTCCTCTCGACTGCCGAGGACATCGCACAGCTTGTTTGCTTCCTCGCAAGCCCGGCGGCAAGCAACATGACCGGCGAATGTGTACGCATAGACGCCGGCATGCATCTGGTTATGTGGTAAGAACGTAAAATTCTCCATCCCCTCGGCGATCGTCCTTCCAGGCGAAGCGACCCTGTCGTCGGAGAGCGAGACCGGTCGGCGATGCGACCGGTGTAGCGGCCGATATAGGCCAGCACCTGTTCGGGCCCCAAACGGCGGCTTGGTATAGACGATCCATCCGATCTGCTTGCGTTGGTCGGGCCCGGCGGCGAAGACCGTGGGCTCGGTAAGAGCCGCGAGGCCGCCAAGGAGCGCAGCTCGCCGGCGTCGAATGCATCCCGCAGGTTCTGCAGGAACAGCTTTCGAAACACTCGCGAGAGCACGCGCAGCGGCACGATGCGCGTGCGGCACTACCACCTGATTGAGGCATGAGCGCGAGCACGCCCCGTCTTTATGACGGCGTTGATGCGTGCGGATTCCGATGATTTCGCCCGCGCGTTCCGATTTCAACTCACCCCGGATTCCGATCTGATCCCGCCCCGGAGGCGGACGTTCTGCCGCTCTTTTCCTTGCACCGGGGCCTAGTCAATCCCCGAATGATCCGAAGAAGAGCTTCATCTGCTCTTGCGGCTCTGGGCATGTGGTCAACGCCGGGGGGTTGTCCAAGCGAAGCGTCATGTCCACGGCGGCCCATGCTCGGGCCTTGCGGGCGTGCTGCGCCTGGTTCGGCGCAGGCTTTCGCCGGCGAGATCGAGCCGATCCGCGTTGTGGATGAGGCGATCGAGTACGGCATCGGCATAGGTCGGGTCACCGATGAGGGCATGCCACTGGTCCACGGGGAATTGGCTCTTCGAGGATCTCCAGGAGATCGTGGCGGGCGGCGGCATCGAGCGGCTCGAGGTCCCAATCCATCGAGGATGAGCAGATCGACGCAGCCGAGCGCGCGCTGGGTTGATGACGGCTATCGCCGCGCGCTAGACCAAGCTCGGAGAACAGCCTGGGCACGCGCTGATATAGCACCGAGCGATTGTCGCGACAGGCCTTATTGCTGAGCGCGGATGCAAGCCAGCTCTTGCCGACGCCTGCGGGGCCGCAGATCAGGAGATTGGCGTGGGCGTCGATCCAGCTACCTTCGGCAAGCTGGGCGAACAGTGCGCGATCGAGGCCACGCGGGGTGCGATAATCGATATCCTCGACGCAGGCCTGCTGGCGCAGCTTGGCGTGGCGCAAGCGCGCGGAGAGGCGCTTGCCTCGACGCAGAGAGGTTTCGCGATCGAGCAGCAGTGCCAGCCATTCGGCATGACCGACGCCATCGGCTTCGCCCGAGGCTCGGATATCAACGAAGGCTTTGGCCATGCCATGCAGGCCAAGCGCGTGGACCTGATCGAGTGTCGGATGGGTCAGCACGTTTGTTCTGTAGTTGTAGTAGCGTGGCCCGCGGATATTGGCGTGGACGATCTGAGCTCGAGGTAATCGCCCTGTGCAGTTCCCCTCAAACCTCTGATCGCACCGCTTGGAGTGATTGAGCTGGCGCCGGTCATGCAAGCAACTCGAGCAGTTCGAAAAGCCCGACCGAGCCTTTCACCACAGGCTGGTCCTCCTTCGCTGGTTGAGAAAATCGGTATCTCCGAATGCCTTCGAATTCCGCCGAATGATGAAGCGAGGCAGGCGCAGCACGCCCGTATAGTTCTCGGGGTTCGCGAGCGTGCCCGTCCCGGAAAGTCACGGTAGCACCGGGCCGATACAACGATCTCACCAGCAACTCCTAACCCGGATAAATCCGACACGCCGATGGATAGGGGATAGCTGCCTTTGCGCCGGCATCAATCCATAGGATTGATGCCGGGCTCGGCGACGACCTCGCCTTGTTGCGGTTTCGGCAAAGGACTTGTCGGAATCAGACGGGTACCGGTCATGTTAGTCGGAAGTGTCAGGGCGTGCAGTTTTCGAATGGCGTTGGTTCAGTCGCACCTTAGAGCCATGCCTTACTTCGTCACCAGGAACAAAGTCGGCGGCATTCCTGCAGAGATCGGAATTCGGAAAATCTGCAGGCATCGGTCCTACTTGGCCGACCGAAACCGGTGCAGAAAGAGAATGCCACTAGCCCGCCCGAAGAGCCTCTGCACACCCCTGATCGCTGAGCCTTTCGCTCGCTCCGATTGGAGGAGTCGCACTCGGAGCTTTTTCGCGAGAACAAGTGCGCTTTAGATAATTGAGCGGCGAGACAAAGTGCGACCGCCTCCCAGGGCTGCATCTGCCGATGGCATCGTGCCCTGCTTGGGCCGCGCCCGATCAGCTGCGGCGCATTAGTCCTGAGCCAGCCCCTCAAGATCTCACGGAATTCCTTTGACATCGATCCCCGTAGGCTTCAATGCCAAGATATATTGAACTGTGACGCGAGAAAACGCCCTGCAGATTTTGAACTACCAATCTGGAATTTCAAGCAAATGCTGCAAAGTATTTCCGTGACATAAGAGGCGCTGGGGAATGTACCGCATTCTTGTCCATCTCGATATGCGCCCGTTCGGGAAGAAGCGCAATGCGTTGCCGCGCATAATGCGCTAGATCAGCCCGGGAGCTTCTCCGAGGGAGATCCAGCCTTCGGCAACTAACTCCGAGAGTGCCAGCGCAATACGCGGCGAGCAACGCAAGCATGTCCATAGACTGGCTCGATCCGACAAAGTCCCGCTCGTAAGAATAGCCGATGTGCATCAGGACGAACCGGGTATCAGGAAGATCCAGCAATAGGCGACAGAGATGGCCTGCGTTGTGGGCGAGTTGCATCATTCCATGACCGCCCACAAAAATCGGTGCAATTTTAACGGGCAGATCGCACTCGGTAGCTCTGCCCACGCAGTAACGGAAAAGACAATCCTGGAGCGACTTGAGGTCCTCGGAACCTAGGTCATGGCGTGGTGCAGAAACAGCCGCGCCGCGGGTGATCGGCCAGACGAACGCCATCAAGATGAACAGGAGGAGTGGCAGGACAAGCATAAAAGCTTTCAGCTTGCGGCGGCGCTCGACCCGCTGGAGTCTGATCCGCAACGGGATCACGTCCGGACTGCCAGCGATTTGGACCGCCATCGTCGCCATCGACTTCTCTCTTTCACTCTCTCAGATCATCTGTTTGAGATGCGAGGAGAACGGAAGTTCTCCTCGACCTCCTTGTTCTTACTTCGCGAGCCAAGCGGTAAAACGCTGGCGCAGCTCGTCGGTCTTCTCAATCATGAAAGGGTAGTCCGGATGCAGAGCAATGGCGAAACGGTCGGGCTTATTTGGAACGTTGGGAAGCACCGCCGGATCGAGAAGGGCCATTGCATCTTTGTTGAGAGGACCGTACGGGATGTAGCGCGTCAGGTTAGCTTGCGGCTCGGGCGAGCCAGTAAAGGCAAGGAGCTTGTAGGCATCGTCCAGATGCGGACTGCCCTTGGGAATGGTGAACCAGCTCGCGCCCTCCTGCGCGGCATCCCATACGATCTCGAAATGCTTGCCGGACTCCTTGGCGGCATTGGTAATGCGGCCGTGATAGGCCGCGGTCATGACGACTTGGCCGTCAGCCAATAGCTGTGGTGCTTGGGCGCCGGCCGTCCACCAGATGACATCTTTCTTGATCGTGTCGAGCTTTTTGAAGGCGCGATCGACGCCGACCTCCGTGTTGAGTACCTTGTAGACGTCCTTGACTGGCACGCCGTCCGCAACCAACGCCCATTCTAGGTTAGGGGAGAAACCCTTGAACAGCCCACGCTTACCGGGAAAATTCTTCGTGTCGAACAGATCAACAATGGTCTTCGGGCCATTTGGCAGCTTGTCTTTGTCATAGGCAAAGATAGTGGAATTGGTTTGAGTCGGCACGCCGCAGTCGAATTTACCAGCGTCGCCGTACTTAGATCGATCGAGACCCAGCTTTTTCCAGTCGATCGTCTCGCTGAGGCCCTCGGTACACAATTTCCAAGCAATCGCCCCGGGAGCGTCAACTACGTCCCAGCTCACGGTTCTGGATTCGACCATGGCGCGGATCTTGGCAATCTCGCCGTTGTACTCGTCTTCGGTGATCGTGATCCCGGTCGACTTTTGTGAAGGGCTGAAAAAAGGCCTTGCGCAGTGCCTCCTGATAAGCGCCGCCCCAAGACACGATCGTCAGCTGATCGCCCGCGAAAGCAGGCTTTACCTGAACCAGCGCGCTCGCCATTAATCCTGCCAGAGCTGCGGCACCGGCGATTGCTACGGGTGTCCTCATCGTTTTACTCTCTTGGTCCTATGCCGCCCCCAGGATAGGAGCAGCGTTATCAAACCCACGGGCCGCCCTATTGGCGGCGCCTTCGCCCTCGTCAGGACGGGTCGAGAGCCCGACAATCCTCCATTTTCCAGCCAACGGTGATCGCCTCACCGGGCTCGACCTGCACCACGCCTTCCGAGTTTGGCAGCTTGATCACAAAATCATCGTGGCCGCAGACCGAGACCCGGGCTCGCACGTGGTCGCCCAGATAAACCACCTCCGCAACCCGCGCGCTCAAGACATTGGGCAATGACCCCGGCATCGGATTGAGCTTCACTCGTTCTGGCCGCAGCGACAACACGGTCGGCCGACCGACCACCTCGACATTGACGGCGAGCGCCTCTACGTCGCCCTCGCCTGGCAGCTCCACCCTACAGGTTGCACCATTTATCGCGACGACCTTGCCATGCAGCCGGTTGTTCTCCCCGACAAACTGGGCAACGAAGGCGTTCCGCGGCCGCTCGTACAACTCGGCCGGCGCGGCGAGCTGCTGGATCATCCCGTCATTGAACACCGCTATGCGGTCCGACATAGTCAGCGCCTCGCGCTGGTCATGGGTCACATAGACCACAGTGACACCGAGATCTTCGTGGATATGCTTGATCTCAAGCTGCATCTGCTCGCGTAGCTGCTTGTCAAGCGCACCGAGCGGCTCGTCCATCAGCACGAGCTTGGGATCGAAGACGAGGGCCCGGGCAAGCGCGACACGCTGCTGCTGACCACCGGAAAGCTGACCGGGCCGGCGCTTGCCATGCGCGCCGAGCCGAACCAGGTCGAGCGCGCGCTTGATCTTAGCCTCGATCTCCGCCTTGCCGAGCTTGCGAACCTTGAGCAGAAAGGCGAGATTCTCCTCCACGGTCATATGCGGAAAAAGCGCGTAGTTCTGGAACACCATGCCGATATCGCGCTTGTGAGGAGGCATGTTGACGATCGAGCGCCCTTCAAGAAGGATGCAGCCTTGAGTGGGCACCTCGAATCCCGCAAGCATCATGAGAGTCGTCGTCTTGCCTGAGCCAGAGGGCCCCAGCATGGTCAAAAACTCACCACGATTGATATCCAAATTCAGATTTTTGACGACCAGCGTTTCGCCGTCGTAAGTTTTCTGTATATCGGTGAATTTCACGAAGGGATTGTTCGCGTCCGACATCCATTCCCCTCAGGTCGCGCCATCACTTCGGAATGCCGAGCGCGATCAAATCGGAACGGTGCGCGCGATCGGCTCGGAATCGGCATTCATGGATGCCAAGTTCGGCAGCCACAGATTTGCTCGGCAGACCATCTGCACACCGCAGGATCGCGCGGCACCGCTCAGATAGCGATCGGGCTACACGATGGTGACGAACTTGCCTCTCCAAGTACGCCCGCTCCTGCGGACTCAGCAACAACGGCGCGATCGGCCGGCCTTTCACACATGCATTCGCCACGAGCGCTCTCCTCTCTAGAGATTCGAGCGATCAACTAATGTCACGAACTTGCGTTCCAGATGACTAACACGCCAGACCATATGGCGTACTCTGGACCCCAATGGACTCGCCTTCTGAATTGAAGGGGCGATGATGTGAAACAGCGCTTCACTGCCTGGCTCGCTGGCTAAGAAATAGGACAGCGAGGCGTATTTCTGTTTCTCGCAGCCTGAGATCGGAGTGAAAGAGAGAAGTCGATGGCCGAATGCCAATCCAATCGGCGGCATGCCGTTGCAGATTTAGCTGCAGCCGGTCGAGTGAATGCCCTGATGGGATATTCAAGGTCAACCACATCTCATGCCTCAGACTAAGAGGGATTGCAGATTCCCGAGTCGCGAAAAGTGACGACGTCGTATCATTGAAGCAGGTGCTCGACTATGTTTAACCTGAACGCATCGGGACAGACCGGTTCCGCGCCCGCAACATAGACCTCAAATGGGGGCACGTGTTCGGTGGACAGTTTCTAGCTCAAAGCGTTAGCGGCTGGCTGCCCAGCAGACCGCGCGCGAGGATCACACTGCACACTCTGCATGGTTATTTCCTCCAATCGCGCGACGAGCGCAAGCCAGTTACTTGCGTAGAGCGGATGCGCGATGGCAAGAGCTTCGCGACGCCGGCCCGTGCACGCGATCCAAGACGGCCGCACCGTATGCTCGTTGACAGCCTCATTCCAGCGTGAAGAGGCCGGGCTAGACCAAGACCTCATCCGAAGACCGTCCCCGAGGAGCTCCTCTCGCAGGCCCCGCTTGCCTGGAAGTACATGATAGGATGCGCCTTGGCCAGCCGATCACATATGCTGGCTCGTGCGATCCATCGAGGCGAACATACAGAACCTCATGTGACTGGCAGCCACCCAGCTACCACATCTCGATGCTCGACCAATCCCGAAAGAGTCTGCACCTGTCATCAGCCTGATAGCGCGATTGGTGGGTAGGCTCGCTTGGAGTAGAATGACTAACGATTCCGCCCTTGCGATAAGTCCAGTTTGCCGCTCGAGTAATTACACGTGCAGCGGCTGCTATTAGCCGTGCTGACGATCCGGCAGCTTACCGTCGGCGCGATACCAGATGAGCCCCATCGGCTCAGCGGCTCACCACGGGCGTTGACGAACACCTCGGGTGTCGCGACCTGCCCGCGGATGGCCAGCCAGGCACGCAGTGCAGCGGCCGCCGGCTTCCACAACGGCAGGGTCCGCTCCCGCCGTCCCTTGCCGAGCACGCGGATGCTCATCGAAGGCAGGGCGATGTCATCGATCTTGAGGCCTGGCCGTCAGCTCGGAGACGCGCAGCCCTGCGCAGACGGCCACGTGCAGCATTGCGCGATGGCGGATGCCATCGCGTGACACCGGATCGGGAGCGTCGAGCACGGCTTGGAGCTCTTCGCGCAGACGGTAGGGCACCAGGCGCGTGTCAGTTTTCTTGAACGGGATCGCCAGTACACGGCGGACCTGCTCGAGCGCTGCCGGCTGCCGGTACTCGAGGAAGCGAAAGAACGACTTGATCGCCGCCAGGCGAACGTTGCGCGTCACGGCCGGGCTTTTGCGCTCGTCCTCAAGATGCTCGAGGAAGGCGCTGACGAGCCCGGCATCGCTGCTCGAGCGTCAGCGCCGATGGTTTGACCTTGAGCCGGTCGGCGGCGAACAGGAACAGCAGCTGGAAGCTCGAGGCATAGGAGTCCCTCCTGTGCCGGCTGGCGCCCCGCTGGCAAGCGAACGTGTTGCGCAGGAACGTCTCCATGAGGGGAGCGATCGACGTCATGATGACCTCCCTTCGGACATAAACGCTTCGCCGGCCGTGGCGACATCGCGCAAGAGGTCGGGCGTGGGCTCGAGCTACCAGTAGGTCGCGTAGATGTTGACGTGACCCATGTAGGTTGCGAGTGCCGCCATGTGTGCCCCGCACCGGCCTCGGCCGGTCGGGCTGCCTTGCAGCGCGCGCACCGCAAGCGTGTACCGCAGATCGTGCAGGCGAGGACGGCGAGCCGACGTCGATCTGATGCCAGCCTTGTCGACCAGCCTGTCGAAGGTCTCCTTGACGGCAATGTAGCGTAGCGGCCGATTGCGCTTGTCGATGAACACCGGATCATCGTCTGAGCCGGGCCCGCGACGTGCCAGGTATCGCTGCAAGCCGGCGGCCGCCGTGTCGTGCAGCGGCACCAGTCGCGTCTTGCGGAACTTGGTCTCGCGGATCAGCAGACCGTCGCGGGTCACGTCCGCGATCGTCAGCTTCAGGGCTTCGGAGATCCTGAGCCCGGTGGATGAGAGCAGCGCGATCAAGGTCGCTTGCGTGTGCGGGCGCAAGCCGCGCATCGGCCGAAGCCGCAGCGCAGCTTCGACCAGCCGACTGATCTCGTCTGTCGTGTAGATGTGCGGCGTGCGACGCTTCTTACGGGCGCCGAAGTGATTTGCCGGCGGCAGCTCGTGCCCGACGTCCTCCACCCGGACATGGCGTACGAAGCGACAGACGGCTTTTAGCCGTGCATCGCGTTGCGCGACGGATGGTCCGAGCGCGGCCCAGTCGATCGCTGTTTTTGTCTCGACGTGTGTTTGTCCGCGCTCGGCTGCGAAGGCGGCAAAGCTCTTCAGCAGGTACTGCGCGGTCGACATCGCGAAGCCCGTGGTGCGGCGGAGCGCGAGATAGGTCTCGATGGCGTCGAGCATCAGAGCGCCTCCGGCCAGGGCTGAGCAACCTGCTTCAGCAGCGCGACGTCGGTCTTTGCGTAATAGGCCGTCGTGTCGATGCCGCGACGCCGAAGGACGAGGCCGATCTTGTCGAGCGGCACGCCGTGGCGCAGCATCTCGGTCGCCGCCGTGTGCCGCAGAGCGTGGGCCCCTTTGACCGGCGGCACGATGTCGGCCCGCTTCATGATACGCTTCACCACCGACGAGATGCCGTCGCCTCGTCGGAATGGCCGGCACGGCGCGATCGTGCGCAGGAACAAGACATCGTTCCGGCGGGTAGACGGCCGGCATTCGAGGTAGGCGGCGATCGCATCCCCGACGTCTTGTGGTAGCGGCAGCCGGACCTCGTAGCGCGACTTGCCGCAGACCCGCAGCGATCCCGTTTGCCACTCGATATCGGTGAGACGCAGTTGCGCCACGTCACCGGCCCGCAGGCTGAGGCGCACCAACAAAAGTACGATCGCACGATCACGCCGGCGCGCACCGGCATCGCCGTCACAGGCAGCGATCAGCCGGTCGACCTGCTCGGTCGATAGATACCGGGGCATGTCGGCAAGCTGCCAATGAGCGTAGGCCGGAACGGCGCCGTCGAGACCTGCCTGACAATGGCCTGCGACTGCGAGATACCGCAGGAAAGCCCGCAGGCTCGTCGTAATCTTCTCGATCGTGCCACTCCCGCTATTGCTCGCCCGCTCCAGGAAGTAACTGCGGACATCGTTCGGCCTCCAGCCGGCCGGGTCAGATCGAAGCTCCATCATCAGGCCCGCGGCGTCGCGGGCGTAGAGCCTGACGGTGGCATCGGATGCGCCGCGATGCTTGCGCAGCCACGTCTTGAAGTCGGCGACCAGCTGCGGCTCGGCGGGTGCTGCCCCCACGGCCGCGGACCGGCAAAGGCCGAGCTCGACGAGGTGCCGCTCGCAAATAGCGTACCGCTGTCTCGGGGCCATAGCCCTGCAGATCCAGCGCCGCTGCAACATGTCCGTCTCCGTATGTGACCGGCCATCAGTGGCCGACCCAACGGGGCCGCACGGGCGCCCGCACAGGTGTTGGCCTATCTCGGCCGCTACACCCATCGCGTCGCCATCGCCAACAGCCGGCTCGTCGCCCTGGACGAAGATCAAGTCGCCTTCTCATGGAAGGACTACCGCCAGAACAGCGCGACAAAGATCATGAAGCTCAAGCCCGACGAGTTCATCCGCCTGCTTCCTTCTTCACACGCTGCCCGATGGCTTCCATCGCATCCGCCACTTCGGCTTCATGGCCAACGGCCATCGCGCTGCCAAACTCGCCCTTTGCCGCAAACTTCTCGATCGTGAGCGGACAGCGCCAAACGATGGCGAGCCGTCGCCTGTGGATTCGGACGCTCTGACGTCGGCCAAGGTTCCCGCCTGTCCTGATTGTGGTGGCGTCATGCGCATCATCGCGCGCTTTCGACACAGCTTCAGTCGTTCCAATCCTCGAACCCCACCATTCCGATGCGACACATCGTGAGCCAGTTCGTGCCCTGCACGACGATCATCATTCCCAGCGTCTCGATCATCGCCGACGCTGTCGAAGTCGTGCGGCCACACCGCGCGACGACAACCATTCAATGCAGCGGCCCATCGATCGCCGCCTGCAAAACGCTCCCGGTCTCAAATTGCCACCGATGCGCAACCAGCACGTCTCCGCTTCAGATACACAGTCTGCCGATAGCTACTTGCGATCGCGAACAATCCCCATAGCCTCACCACCGTGCCCACCCTCCCGCGCCTTCGTTCAATCCGGCTTCAATGAGGTCGCGTCACAGGCGTCTGCCGTACCTTCGCGTCTGCGCGACCTCACAGAACCCTCCAGATTCCCAAATCAGCTTGTTTCTGATTCACCATGCTGGCTGGACGGAGGCCAGCATGGATGGGCAAGCCGTACTCTCTGGATCTTCGCAAGCGCGTCGTGGCGGCAATCGAAGGCGGGATGTCCCGCAATCAGGCGGCCAAGCAGTTTGGTGTGGCGATCAGCACGGCCATCGGCTGGATGAAGCGGGTCGACGAGACCGGCAGCGTTGAGCCTGGGCAGATCGGCGGCTACAAGCCGAAGGCAATTTCGGGCGAGCACGCGGTCTGGCTGTCGCAGCGGATCAAGGACGGCGATTTCACCATACGGGGGCTGGTTGCCGAGCTTGCCGGACGCGGCCTGAAGGTGGACTACCACTCGGCGTGGGACTTCGTGCATGCCGAGAAGCTCAGCTTCAAAAAAAGCGTGGCGGCTGGCGAACGCGATCGACCCGACGTGGCGCGGCGGCGTCTCCAATGGACAAAGTATCAAGATCGCGTCGAAGCTGAGCGGCTGGTCTTCATCGACGAGACCTGGACCAGAACCGATATGGCGCCTTTGCGGGGATGGGCGCCGCGCGGGCACAGACTTCCCGCCAAGGTTCCGCACGGCCGCTGGAAGACCATGACCTTCTTGGCGGCCCTGCGCCATGACCGGATCGATGCGCCATGGTTCATCGAGGGCCCGATCGACGGCGTGAGCTTTCGCACCTATGTCGAGAAGGTTCTTCTGCCCGTCCTTCGACCCGGCGACATCGTCGTCTTGGATAACCTCGGTAGCCACAGGAGCAAAGCAGTTCGCCAACTCATACGCTCGGTCGGCGCCAAACTCTTCTTCCTCCCAAAATACTCGCCCGACTTGAACCCGATCGAACAAGTCTTTGCCAAGCTCAAGCACCTGCTCCGCAAAGCTGCCGCGCGAACCGTCGACGCCGTCTGCGCCGCAATCGGCCGCGCACTCGATGCCTTCACCTCAGAGGAATGCGCCAACTACCTCAAAAATTCAGGCTATCGAACCTAACACTACTTTGGCAGATTGTTGATTTTGCCGCGATTTATAGGATTCCCGAATCAATTGTTCAATGATTCATGGGTGGTCGGCTCTTGGAGGGCTGACCATGCCGGGATGGGAAGACGAACTCGAACGCTGGCTGATGCCGTTCTTGGACCGGCTGGGTCATAAGACCCGACAGCGGATGTGTCCTCTATATGTTGCGGGATTGATCGGTCCTGGCGATCGCAAGAGCGTTCAGCCGATGGCGGAACGCCTTGCCACGAGCAACTACGACCAGTTGCACCATTTCATTGCGGACGGCGTCTGGAACGCGACGCCGCTAGAGACAGAGCTGCTCAACCAGGCGGACCGACTTGTCGGCGGCAGGGATGCGGTGCTGGTTATTGATGACACCTCACTGCCGAAAAAGGGTGAGCGATCGGTCGGTGTTGCGGCTCAATACGCGTCGGCTCTCGGTAAAACTGCAAATTGCCAAACGCTGGTGTCTTTAACGCTTGCGCGCGGGGAAGTGCCCGTGATGGTCGCGTTACGTCTCTTTCTGCCTGACAGCTGGACAAGCGACATGCCTCGCTTGAAGCGCGCTCGCGTGCCAGTCGAACACCGAACGCCGCGGTCCAAGCCGGAGATCGCTTTGGCCGAGATTGACCGCGCGATGGCAGCCAACATACGCTTTGGATGTGTGCTGGCGGATGCAGGATACGGCCTCAGCGCGCCGTTTCGACAAGGGCTAACAGAGCGCGGGCTGGCCTGGGCGGTCGGTATCCCTCGGCACCAGAAAGTGTATCCGGTCGATGTGAAGCTCATTTGGCCGATCACCAAAGCCCGTGGCAAACCACGAAAGCACCACGTGCCCGATATCTTATCGATTGCGGCAGAACAAATGCTGGCCAGCGCCAAATGGAAAACCGTGAGTTGGCGCAGCGGGACGAAAGGTCGGCTCAAAGCCCGATTTGCTGCTCTCCGTGTCCGCACCGCCGACGGCCCTCCGCAGCGGATATGGGATAAAGGTCAGCAGCATCTCCCAGGCGACGAAGCCTGGCTCATTGGCGAGCAACGTGCCTCCGGGGAGAAGAAATACTATCTCGCCAATCTTCCGGCGACGACGGATCTGCGCACGCTGGCCGCCACCATCAAGGCACGGTGGATTTGTGAGCAGGCGCATCAACAGTTGAAGGAGGAACTTGGACTTGATCACTTCGAAGGGCGATCATGGCAAGGTCTTCATCGCCACGCCCTTATGACAATGATTGCCTACGCCTTCCTGCAACATCGTCGCCTCGCAAACGCGGGGCGAAAAAAAAAGAATCAACGGGCCTCCGCCTCAACCGACTATGCCCGCCGTACGTCACGCCATCGTCGATCTCATCCTTCGGCCGCCGCCCCAGCAGTGCCCACATTGCCGAAAGCAAATCCTTGAAAAACAGCGGCGAAAACACATTCTGCCAAAGTAGTGCTAATGCCATCACGCTTTAGGCGCGCGAGTTGTGCGGCCAGGGCGACAACCAGTACATTCGAGGGGAGCCGCTTGGATGCTGCTTCGAACCAGGCTCTGCCTGGGCCAACTCTGACGCCTTAGAAGTACGGCTCTGACCCCTTGAACGAACAGCGTTCGCAGGTACCGCTTGCCAAGCCTCGATATGCGGCCGAGAATGGTTCGATCGCCGGTCGAGATTTGTTTCGGTACGAGGCCAAGCTATAGCGCGACAATCTGGATGGGAAGCGCGCGACAATCAGGATGGCGAGTCGGTGTCGCGGCGAGGTGATGATTGCCGCGATGATTGTCGCGCGCAAGAGTTTTGTTCGCTCTGATTGTCGCGGAGCGTCAATCAGCGAGTGTTTTTGGTGTCGCGTGCGAGGATGGTCGCCCTGGACCACGCTTCCGCTCGAGCGCGGTGCGCCTGCGATAGCTTTCGACGTTCATCTCGACGATGGTGGCGTGGTGAACGAGGCGATCGATGGCGGCGAGCGTCATAGCAGGATCCGGGAAGACCCTGTTCCACTCTCCAAAGGGCTGATTGGCGGTGATCAGCATGGAACGCCGCTCGTAGCGAGCGCTGATGAGCTCGAACAGCACGCTGGTCTCGGCCTGGTCCTTGGTGACGTAGGCAAGATCATCGCAGATCAGGAGGTCGAAGCGATCGAGGCGGTTAATGGCGGCCTCGAGATTGAGCTCGCGCCGCGCCACCTGGAGCTTCTGGACGAGATCGGTGGTGCGGGTGAAGAGGACGCGCCATCCGTTCTCGATAAGGGCCAGGCCGATGGCTGCCGCCAAGTGACTCTTGCCGCCGCCGGGCGGGCCGAACAGCAGCAGATTGGCGCCCTTGCCGAGCCAACCATCGCCGGCGGCGAGCGCGGTCACCTGTGCCTTGGAGATCATCGGCACAGCCTCGAAGTCGAAGTTGTCGAAGGTCTTTCCAGCGGGCAGCCGCGCCTCGACGAGATGGCGCTCGACGCGGCGGCGGCCGCGTTCGGCGATCTCGTGCTCGGCAATGGTGGCGAGGAAGCGGGCCGCCGGCCAGCCTTCCTTGTCGGACTGCTCGGCAAATTGCGGCCACAGCACCTTGATGGCTGGCAGCCGCAACTCGTTGAGCAATAGATTGAGGCGCGCGGTGTCAATGGTGTTGGCCGTGCTCATGCGGCACCTCCGATCTCGCCGGCACCGATGAGGCACTCATAGGTGGCGAGCGGTGCGAGCTGCACCACGACGTGCGGCACGCAGGCCGGATCGGGAGAGAAGTAAGCGCGCAGCCGGTTGAGGTCGGGCAGTCGGCCGGCATCAAGCTCGGTCGCGAGCTGATCGGCGAGTTCGGCCTCGCAGCCGCGCTCATGGGCCAGTACGAGCAGATCGACCATGATCCGGCAGGCTTTCCTGTCCGGCAGCCGTTCGCGCAAGCAATCGAAGGTTCGGCGATAGGCATCGCGCGGGAACAGCCGATCACGGTAGACGAGATTGAGCAGCGCCATTGGCTTGCGCCGCAAGGAATGGATCACGTGCCGATAATCGACGACCTGGTCGTGCTTGCCGTTGGAATGCGGCCGCCCACGCGGCAGGGTGACGAGATGGGTGCCGCCGACGAACACGTCGAGACGATCGTCGTAAAGGCGCACCCGCAGTTGGTGCCCGATCAAACGCGACGGCACGGTGTAAAACACCTTGCGCAAGGTGAAGCCGCCGCTTGACGTCACGCGGACAATCACCTCCTCGTAGTCCGAGGTGCGGCGATCTGGCAACGCCTGCAGGGTGGCGCGCTCGTGGTCGATCCGCTTGGCGTTGCGGGCATTGCGGCGGCTGACGATCTCGTCGATGAAGCCGCGATAGGCGGCGAGATCATCGAAGTCGGCAGTGCCGCGCAACAGCAGCGCATCGGCGATCGTCCGCTTGAGATGGCCATGCGAGCTTTCGATCGCCCCGTTCTCGTGGGCGATGCCGCGATTGTTGCGGGAAGGCCGCATGCCGTAGTGGGCGCAGAGGTCCTCGTACCGCCTGGTCAGATCGTCCCTCGCATTGCGATCGAGATTGCAGAAGGCGGCCGACAGGCTGTCGGTCCGATGCTCCCGCGGTGCCCCACCGAGCGACCATAGGGCATTCTGCAGCCCTTCGGCCAATGCGACGAAGCTCTCGCCACCGAGCACGACATGGGCGTGTTCAAACCCGCAATAGGCCAACCGGAAGTGATACAGGCGATGATCGAGCGGCACGCCAGCGATGGCGACCCCAAGCTCGCCCATATCGGTGAAGTCGGACAGGCCGACCTGGCCCACTTCGTGGGTCTGGCGGAAGATGACCTCCTGCTCCTCGCCGTGGATCGCCCGCCAGGCGCGGATCCGGCGCTCGAGCGTGCGGCGGATTCCAGCCCCCAGCTCAGGATGGCGTCGGAGCATCTCCTCGAAGATGGCCACGGGCCGCACGCCGGGAGCCGCCTTCAGCATCGGCACGACCTCCAGGCCGAAGACGTTGGCCAAGGGATCCGGCCGGCGCCTTTGCCGCGGTGACTTCTTTTGCGACGGAAGGCGCAGATCCTTCTCGAGCCGATAAGCGGTCGACGAACTGAACGACGCCTTCGCGGCCGCCTCTGGCGGCGAATTGGTTTGACGGAACTTCATGTAGAGCCTCATCTGGTGATCGGTGACATGGCAGCCTGGCAACGGGTGATTCCTCTTTGGCGAGAAGAACCATCCATCACCGGCCAGCCGCGATCACCAGACGGCGCGGTCCGCTCGGATCGCGCCGTCGCCGGGCTCGTAACTCCGGTCGGGCTACGCCCTCCCTGCGTCACGAGCCCGGCGAAGCTCTCTCATCCTGATTGACGCTGCACTTCCATCCTGATTGCCGCGCCGCAGCCAAGCCATGCTGCAAAGTCGCGGCCCTTATGGAAGGCATCACCAGTTCCGATCGCGGCGATCATCGCACCTGAGATGATTGGTCCCACACCCGGCGCACTCATCAGGCGGCGACAGTGTGCGTCTTGATCAGCGAGTTCGTCGATTTCCTTTGTGATCGATGCTACCCGCCGCTCGAGAAAGCGCCAGTCTTCGGCCAGCTCCTGAATGAGCCGAACCACTCGAGGCGACAAGTTATCCGAGAGCATCGAGAGAATCTGTGGAAGTGCCAATCGGAGTGCTGCCGCTCCTTGCCGAACTGGCAGCCCTCGCTCAAGCAAAAAACCTCGGATTTGATTGATGACCGCGGTTCTCTGTGTCACCAATCGACTGCGAACTCTATGGCAGCGCCTGCAAGTCAAGTTGCGCGGCCGATTTCAACGGGACGAAGCGCATGGTCGGGCGTTGCGCTGCCTCTGCGATGGCTTCGGCATCACGGAAGTCATTTTTGTGGCCCTTGAGGTATGGCTTCACATACTGTGCTGGCAAGAGCCGTACTTGATAGCCTAATTTCTCGAGCTTGCGACGCCAGGTGGTGTGTTCCTGCACAGGCTTCCATTCCGATCAGGCAGGGCGGAACATTAGCCAGCGACTACTCAAGCTAATTTCTCGATCGCTTCTTGCGTAGGATGATTGCACCCTTGGCATCGAATCCCACCACATGGAATGTGTTCTTGCCTAGATCGCTACCGATCGTGACAATGTTCGTATGGGACATGGTTTGCGCTCCTTCTCTTGCCGGGGCTCTACCTTTCCGCTGAGAGCGGGCGTGGTCCATGCCATTAACTAGTAAGGCGCGGCTGCTTTGGCACTCCACCTCCGGGGCGTGGAAGGAATAAAGCTTGAAGCCGCGCTGGCGCTGCTGCTGCGAGCGGATCTGCGAGGCCCGGCTGAGCGGGAGGGCGAACGTGTTCTCAGGCACAGCCTGACCTTCGATCTTGCGGCGGATATCGCCGATGATCCGGCCCAGCTGGCTGCGCAGGATACGTAACTGCCGCTGACGCCGCCTGAACTGTTTGGCATGGGTGTAGCGGCCCGCCATCGTTGCCGCGGTCTTGGCAACGCGACAATAGGATTGCCGCAGCCTGACACCGTGTCTCCTGGCCAGGCGGTTGAGCCCCTATGGCCGCATGCAGGCGCTTGGCGTCGGACGGATGATGGCTTTCGGTTGCACCGTGGTGTCCACCGTGCCCGGCCTGAGGACCTGGCCACGTAGCGCGCCAGCCTCCTGTGCCACCCGCAGGCTCTCGGCCAGCAAGAGCTCCAGCTTGTCGCCGAGCCGCTTGCGCCAGTGGCTCAGACCCGAGCGCTCGTGCAGGGGAGGCGTGCTAAAAGAACTCTTCGCCGATGAAGAACTGGAAGCAGGCGTGGTGGACCCAGCGCTCGCAAATGCCCTCATCAGACAATCTGTGAATGTGCTTGAGCAACAGCGGGTCTCGATCCCGGGCCGGCCGCTCTCGCTGTAGAGCGAAGCGATCTCGACGTCGATCCAATCCCAATCGATCTTGCCGGCGAGCTGTACCAGCTCGTGCTTCATGTTGATGATTTGGTCCGGCCGAGCCCGGAACAGATGTTCGAGCTCGCCGCCGTGTGCTTCTTCGGCCGCATCGTTCGCCCTCCGATGCAACACAGAATCATGGTCCGCAACGAGGGGGAATCCACATACGAAATTGCACGGTTTGGCGATCTTAAGCTCCCAATCGCTGCAATCTCAAACCGTCGCGACCCCGAAAAATAGACTCGCGCTGAACTCGCTTAGAGCCTTATTCACGGACGACTAACGTGACGACAGTTCATCGAGATCGTCACGAAACTGACGGCCAAGTCGCTGTTGCACGGCTCCTCTCCTGTCATGGATAGACCACAGGCGTCGACCATGCCGGATCATCGTGCTTTTGCCAGTAGAGATCCGTGAGTTGACGGGTGATAGGTCCAACCCGCCCGTTTCCGATCGCCGTGTGGTCGATACGCGTCACAGGCATAATGCCACCCGCCGTCGAGGTGATGAACACCTCGTCAGCGCCCTTGAGTTCAGCACAAGTGACATCAGCCGCCCTGACCAAGAGCTCAATTTCGGCGCAAAGATCGAAGACAGTCCGGCGTGTGATACCCTGCAAGACGCCAAAAGCGGGTGTCCTCAAGGCTCCTTCCTTGACAAAGAACACATTGAAGCCGGGCCCTTCCGCGATGTGCCCGTTCGTATCTAGGATCAGTGCCGTCTCCGCCTTTTTATCGTAGGCTTCAAAGAGGCCCTTCACGAGATCGAGCCAATGAAAGTTCTTGGTCGCGGGATCGACCGATTTGGGCGGGATGCGGACCGTGTCGCTGATTGCCACATGCAGCCCTCTCTCCAGCTGCTCTTCGTTGGCGACCGACCCAAAAGGGATAGCAAACGCGATGAAGCGGTTGTCCGCTTGCCGCGGATCCCGGCTGAACGTCGGTGATGAACCGCGCGTACAGATCATATCGACGTACGCTGCTTTAAGGCCTGATAGCGCGACACACTGGCTGAGGATAGATGCTACCTCTTCACGATCGTAGGGCAGTTTCATCCGCAGACGTTCAATGCCGCTCCAAAAGCGGTCAAGATGCAAGTCCAATCGGAAGAACCTGCCGTTCCAGACGTGCACGGTGTCGTAGGTCGCGTCGGAGTGCAGGAAGCCCCAATCGAGCACCGAGATCTTGGCCTCGGACATCCGCAGGTATTGCCCATCCATGAACGCAATTCCGTGTGGATAAAGCCGTCGATCGATGTGACGCTCGTCGATCACCAAAGGCGGCGCGGCTGAGAGCGGTGTCATAGAGGGAGTCATGTTCTATCCTTCCGTTGCCTTTGAGTTTCTTTGTCCGATATTGTTGTCGGCGGCGCGGACGAGATGTGCGATCGGGTTAAAGCGTCTGTGGCTGTATCACAGGGGTCAGCGAAGAATTGGCCGCCGCAGGCAGTGGGGCCGGAATGTCTGTGGCTGGGGCGCGCACATGGCAAGCTACGAGACGCCCTTCTGCCGTCGGCACCAAAGGCGGCACTTCAATGCGGCAACGCTCGACCGCGAGCGGGCAGCGCGGGTGGAATGCGCACCCGCACGGCGGATTGACCGGGCTTGGCACCTCACCCACCACGGGCACCTCCAGCCGAACCCGCGTGGGATCCGGCACCGGTGCTGCCGCGATCAGCGCCTCCGTGTAAGGGTGGACCGGCTTGGCGAACAGCGCCTCGCACGGGGCGAGCTCGACGATGCGCCCCAAATACATGACCGCGACGCGATGAGCGATATGCGCCACCACGCTCAGGTCATGCGAGATAAAGACGAAGGCGATGCCCATCTCCTGTTGCAGATCCATGAGGAGGTTCAGGATCTGTGCCTGGACGGAGACATCTAGGGCTGAGACCGGCTCGTCGGCAATGATGAGCGAGGGCTTAAGCGCCAGCGCCCGTGCGATGCCGAGACGCTGGCGCTGACCGCCCGACAACTCGGATGGAAGCCTGTGCATCATCTCGGGCGACATCCCGACCTTACGGAGAAGATCCGTCGCAAGCGCATGACGCCGCTTGCGGCTGAGGCGCTCGAAATTTTCTGCAGGCTCGGTAATAATCTGTCCAGCTGTGAGACGCGGGTTTAACGACGAGTAAGGATCCTGAAACACCATCTGCATCCGCCGGCGCCAATCTCGAAGTGCGTGCTTCTTGAGACTGGCAATATCGGTTCCCTCAATCAGCACTCGTCCGGCTGTCGGCTCCACGAGCCGCATCAAGAGCCGCGCGACGGTGGACTTGCCGCAGCCGGATTCGCCGACAATGCAGAGCGTCTCGCCGGCCTCGACCGAGAATGAGACGTCCTGGACCGCTCGCACTGTCGGAATGGTCTTCTTCAGGAACCCTGCGCCGAGCGGATAATGCTTGGTCAGGTTCTCGACTTTCAGCAAAGGACCGTTCATGCGCCCACAACCTCCTGAGCGCGCCAGCAAGCCGCGGCGTGGCCCGGATCGACGTCACGTAGGGTCGGCGTCTGCTCGCGGCAAATGCCTATTGCGAACGTGCAACGAGGCGCAAAGCTACAGCCGACGATAGGCTCACGCAGGCTTGGTACAATGCCGGGGATTTCTGGAAGGCGGCGCAGTCGGCCTCGCCGCCGATCAGGCAACGAGTGCATCAGCGACTGGGTGTAGGGATGCATCGGGCGCGCAAACAGATCTATTACGGTTGCTTGCTCTATGATCCGGCCGGCATACATGACAATCACGCGTTGGCATGTCTCGGCGACAACGCCGAGATCATGCGTGATGAACATCACGGCCGTTCCCATGCGCTCTTTCAGATCAACGATCAGCCGCAGGATTTGCGACTGCATGGTGACGTCGAGCGCCGTCGTCGGCTCGTCCGCAATCAACAGTTCCGGTGAGCAGGCGAGCGCCATGGCGATCATGACACGCTGGCGCATGCCGCCGGACATTTCGTATGGATAGCTGTTAAGGTGACGCTCAGGGTCAGCGATGCGGACGAGATGGAGCATCTCTTGCGCCTTTGCCATCGCATCGGATCGGGAGGCCTTGGTGTGGATCTGCACCGCCTCGGCGATCTGCCGCCCGACCGTGTAAACCGGGTTTAGGCTCGTCATCGGCTCCTGGAAGATCATCGCGATCCGGTCACCGCGGACCTGCCGCATCTCTCTTTCTGAGAGTTTCAGGAGATCGCGTCCTTGGAAGCGGATCTCGCCGCTCACCGTATTGGCGCCTAGCTTCGGCAGCAGGCGGAGAATGGAAACGGCGGTGACGCTCTTCCCGCATCCGGATTCGCCGACAACGCCAAGCGTTTCGCCACGCTTGACCTGGAAGCTGATGCCGCCCAAGGCGCGCGTGACGCTGTCTTCGCCGAAAAAGCGCGTCTCCAGGTCTCGAACATCGAGAAGCACGTCGTTCCCTGCAGTTTGATGCATCTGCATGTCAGCGCCTTCGCTTCGCACGGGGATCGAACAGGTCGCGCAGGCCATCCCCGAGCAGGTTGACGGCAAGAACCGTGATGACGAGGCAAATGCCGGGGGCGAAGACCGTCAATGGTGCAACACCGAGATACAGGCTCGAACTTGAGATCATGTTACCCCAGCTCGGGATATCGGGTGGCACACCCGCGCCGAGGAAGCTCAGCCCGGCCTCGGTCAGTATCGCACCGGCGCAGACATTGGCGCTCTGAACTATGAGCGGCGGAATGGTGCTTGGGACAATATGCCGCCACAGCACCTTCGGCAGACGCGCGCCGCCGCAGAGCGCGGCCTCCACATAAGGACGAGTGCGAACACTCAGAACCACCGACCGAACCAACCGCGTAATACTTGGGATCGAAGGGATTGTGATGGCGACGATGAGGATCCCGATGCCTGCGCCTGTCAGGGAAATCAGGGCGATGGCCAGCAGAATCGTCGGGATCGCCATCAACCCGTCCATGATCCGCATGGCGATATTGTCGAAGCTGCGGTTGTAGCCGGCAACCACACCGATCAGAAGCCCACCCAAAGCCGCGCTCGCCGCCGAGATCAATCCCACCATGAGGGAGATCCGGCCACCGAACACCGCCCGCGCAAACACGTCACGGCCCAGATTGTCGCTCCCGAACCACATCTCGGCTGAGGGAGGCTGAAGCCGTTTGAACGGATCCATGCTCAAGGGATCGCCGGCGTAAAAGGGTGCAGCGAGCGCCAGGATGATCAACACCGCCAAGAGACCGCCGCCGGCAGAGACCAGCGGATGCCGCCTTGCTATACGAGGAAGGTTGGCTATTTGCAGCCAGCCCATCGGCTCGACTTCAACTGGTGCGGAGACAAGTGACATGTTTAATACCGAATCCGGGGATCAATCACGGTGTAAGTCAGATCGACCGCGAGATTGATCAGGACGTACAGGCCCGACGCGAGGATGAGCACGCCTTGAATGATCGGATAGTCGCGATTGTTGATCGCATCGACGACCAATCGACCGACACCGGGGATGTTGAACACCGTTTCCGTGATGACGACGCCAGAAATCAGATAGGCGAAACTTGTGCCGATTACGGTAAGGATCGGGACACCTGCATTCTTCAGGGCGTGGTGGAAGAGCATGGAATATGAAGAGGCGCCCTTGGCAGCGGCCGTTCGCATATAGTCTTCCGACAGAACTTCGAGCATGCTCGCCCGAGTGATCCGGGCGAAGTAAGCAATATAGGGAACACTTAAGGCGACGGTCGGCAGGATCAGGTGCACAAACCAGGGCCCGAGGCCGTGTTCGACAGGCTGGTATCCTTGGACCGGAAGCCAACGCGCGCTGATGGCAAACCAGTAGATCAGAAAATAGCCGACGACAAATACCGGGACAGAAAAGCCCAGCGCCGCAAAGGCTGCGAGAGTGCGGTCGAAGACGCCGCCGACATGCCATGCGGCCAGCATGCCGAAAGCGAGCCCAACCGTCACCGAAACGATCATCGTCAGGATCGAAAGGGAAATAGTTGGCTGCAACCGCTGCGAGATGAGGAGGAGAACCGGTCGGCCCGTGAAAATTGAGTCCCCGAAATCGCCGCTGAGAATGTCCAGCGCCCAATGTAGGAACTGGACTGGTAGAGGATCATTAAGTCCGAGTTGTTCGCGGATGCCCGCGATCATCTGTGGGGTCGCCGCGTCGCCGGCGATGATGGCAGCCGGGTCGCCAGGCGACAGTCTGAGAAGCAAAAAGATGAAAATCCCGACCATCCCCATGACGGCAATGGTCGAGAGCATCCTGCGAACAATGTAGGCGGCCATGCTCCTCAGGCCTTTTCCATATTCCACATCGGGAGGGCACCGGGCATTCCGATGAGGCCGGTCAGCGCCTTGCGGCGCGCGCTTGCGAAGACAGCTTGCCCCAGCAGAACGGTTGGGACGTAGTCCCACCAAACTGCCTGCATCTTGCGGGCCAGCACCTGGCGCTCGGCGATCGTTGGGGTATCCGCCCATTGGGCCCGAAGGGCCTCATATTCGTCGCTCTTGGGCCAGCCAAAGAACCCGTTTTCGCCCTCCGCGCCCAGCCAGGGTGCGCCAATCGGATCGCTGAGGGTCAAATCGGGCACACTTGTGATCAATATGCTCCAGCCGCCGTCTTGCACGGGTCCCTTTTTCGTCCGACGCGTGACAACTCCGCCCCAGTCGCTCGGCGCAAGTTCGGCATTAACCCCGATCTTCCGCAGCGCGGCCGCGAGGAACTGCGCGGCATTGCTGAATGCCATCTGGTTAGTCGGTTGAAGAATGACGACCTTCTCGCCAGCATAGCCGCCCTCTTTGAACAACTGCTTAGCCTTTTCCGGATCGCCGCCCTTCTTGTACCATCCCGTGTTTTCGTCGTTGGAATAGAGCGTATCGTTTCCGAACATCGAAGTAACGGAGTGGCTGTATTTTGGGTCGGGGGTGATGACGCGAGCGATTGCCTCCTGATCAACAAGGTAAAGCATCGCCTGGCGCGCCTTCACGTTATCAAACGGCTTCTGAAGACAGTTCAGGCGCAGAAGATTAACCCAACCCATGTTGTCCAGGACTTCGAGCGCAAGGTTAGGATCGCTCTCGACGGCCGGATAAAGATCGGCGGGCAGGCCTTCGAGGAAATCAACCTCTCCCGCTTGCAAGGCCGCAACGGCAGTCTGCGGATTCGAGATGTTCTCCCAGATGACCCGATCGACATTGACAACTTTCCCGCCAGCGAATCCGTCTGACGGACCGTCGCGCGGCACGTATTTCTCGTTCCGATCGTAGGTATAGCTCGCGCCGGGTTTGGCCAGAGCTTCATTGAATTTAAACGGCCCCGACCCGATATTCGCGGTCACCTGTTCGGTCGCGGGGCGACTTGCGTCCTTCTCCCGCATAATAAACAGGAACGGATTCGCCAAATTGGCAAGCACATCAATCAAGAGCCCCAGCGGCTCCTTGAGTTCGATCGTGAAGGTTTTTTCGTCCTTTTTCGAAATGTCCTTGGCCCGCGCCATGATCAGTTTGCCACCCGGAGCGACTTGCCCCCAACGACGGATGGAGGCTACACAATCCGCTGCAGTAACAGGCGTGCCGTCGTGCCAACCCAAACCATTCCGAAGCTCGAACGTATAGGTCTTCTTGTCGTCGGAAGCGCTCCACTTCCCTACCATCTGCGGCTGGGGGGTGAATTTGGAGTTCAGCGCGAAAAGCGTGTCGTAGATCGCATAGCCATGATCACCGGTGATCGTAGTCGTCGAAAGAATTGGATCGAAGACTCGGAGGTCACCCGACTTTATCATTCGGATGGTCCTCGTGGCCGCAGGTGAATTTTGCGCTCGTAGGAGCGAGGGCATTGAGACCGCAGCGCCGGTGGCAAAGCCTGTCTTAATGAGGTCGCGTCGAGAGATAATCATATACAACTCCCCTTAATCGCAGCTAATCGCCTGATCCCTAACTATCTGCGGAGCGAGCCCCGGAAGCCCGCAATGCTCGTTTCGCTGCATGATGAAGGTGTTTTGGTCCTTTGGCCGAAACATCTTCACCAGTTCATCATGCGCGGACCGCCGCTACCGCCTGCCTTGGAGGGACGAGGCGCCCGAGCGCACTTTCGAGGACCCGTGCCGCGGACAGGACGGTCATGTCCTTATAGCGTGCACCGACTAGCTGGAGACCGACCGGAAGGCCGTTGCTATCGAGTCCACAGGGCACAGACGCTGCCGGTTGCTGCGTGAGGTTGAAAGGGAAAGTGAATGGACACCAATCTTGAACATCATCTGGGTTGTTGAGCCCGACGGGGAAAGGTGCAACTGGCATGGTCGGAGTGATCAGCAGGTCAAATTTCTCATGAAACGCTGCCATCTTGGCGGTAAGTCCAACTTGAGCTTCTTGAGCATCAAGATATTCGGAAAGAGTCAGCGACAAACCTCGTTCAGCCACTTTCAGAGTGTTTGCCTCCAGGAAGCTACGTTGCTCCGTGTTCAGTCGGCTAAAGAGCCGCGCAGCGCCCGCACGCCAAAACGTGTTGAACGTTTCCACAGGATCATCAAAACCTGGATTTATCTCGACGACCTCTGCGCCGAGCGATTCGATCTTTCGGACAGCGGCATCAGTAACGTTCAGAACATCTTTCGATACATTCGCATATCCGAAGTCTCGGCTATACGCCACTCTTAGTCCTTCAAATGTCGATGGGACAGGAACGTCACCGAATGGATAATCCGGACCGGCGTACCCGTCCCTCACATCCTTCTGGGCGATAACCCTCAGCATAAGAGCCGCGTCTGCCACTGTGCGAGTCATCGGCCCGATATGCGAGAGCGTAGTGAATACGCTTGCCGGCCACTGGGGGACATACCCGAAAGTCGGTTTGAGGCCGAAGATGCCTGTGAAGCTTGCGGGTGTCCGGATTGATCCACCGCCATCGCTTCCTAGATGCAAACAACCGAGATTTAGTGCCGCGGCAACCGCTGCTCCACCGGACGACCCGCCTGGTGTGAGGCTTGGATTCCAGGGATTACGAGTTATTCCGTAAAGTGAGCTGTGTGTAACTCCCAGGAAGCCATATTCCGGAGTTGTGGTCTTTCCCAGAATGATAGCCCCTGCCTCCCGCAGACGCGCAGCGGCCGGAGCATCGACATCCCACGGCCCGTCACCGCTGGTTGACCTCGATCCCCAACGGGTGGGCATGCCGCGATTAAGCGTGACGTCCTTTAAAGTTACCGGCACCCCATCAAGCAAACCCATTGGCTCGCCTTTCATCCACCGGGCTTCTGAGAGTCGCGCTTGGGCTTTCGTCTGCTCAAAATCGACGAAACAGAATGCGTTGAACTCGCGATTTCCCTCATCGATGCGCTGCAAGCAGTCATCGATCACCTCAACAGGTGACAATTCCCGGCTCTTATAAAGGGCAAGACAATCTAATGCGGTAACATCTGCAATCAGCCTTGCCGACTTTGTAGACATTTGTTCTCCTTGCCTCCCCATTGTTGTGTTGGACCTCACGGTCATTGGCGCGTCGACAGAGCGGCCCTCAAACGAAAAGACGACATTTCAAACGCCCGTTTTCTCTCTCAGTTCGAGCGTTCGAGACGGCGAGGAGAACGGAAGCTCTCCCCGCCGTTCATTGTTCTTACTTGCGAGCTAGACAGTAAAGCGCTCTCGGAGTTCAACGCCCCTTGCGGCCCAGAAGTCGGCATCGACCCGCAAAGCATTGAGCATATGATCGAGCGCAACCGGAATGTGCGGAGGACTCGCTGGATCGACAAACGCGCTTGCGCGTTTCGCCGTCGCAGGTCCTCGGACGCCGGAAAATTTCACAACTTCGTGCCCGGTATCGACCCTCTTCCCTCCTCGGTTCGCCCTGGCGCTCCCGCTACTAGGGCATCCATTGGCGACCACACCACAATGTTCTTTGGTCGAGATCGCAGGAATACGCCTGAATGAGGCATCTACGTTGACCAACCGACTCATTATTTGGCCCAATCTCCGTTTTGACTCCGCGACCTTCCGGTCAAGAAGGTTTTCTCTTTCACGGAAAGTATTATCGGCTTCTAAAGCTGAATTTCACCAATGTGGTTGGTCTGGTAGCCGAAATTCTGCGCCGACTCGAAAAATCCGAGGATTCATGTCCAAGCTCAGTCGACGTGGCACAGTCGAGGAAGGGCGCGGTAACTGGGGCCATTGGACAATCATCCCGTTTTCCCGTCCCCGCTCATCGGCCGGACGTGAGGATTTTTCACATCCGACTCTTCACCGTAAGGCTCCTACTGAGGTACAGCGCGTCGTGTTCTCCATAGATAGCGCCGCAGGAAAATCTGGGCGTGCTATGCCCCTGCACCTTGGGTCGCTTGGCGAGGAACTTGCGACGTGGTTGGCTCCTGCCAATGGATGCCGCTTTGATATCCAGTCCCGCTCCGAAGGCGTCCGCGCGCCCAGATCGTGGGATCACCTTGCGCGCAGCCGCGTTCACCGCGCCCGCGGTCACTCCGGATGGGCTGCGATCGCAGGAGGACGTCGATCAGCGACTGGGCATCGGGACCCACCTTGGCGGCTTCCGTACGATGCGCTTAAGGGTTCAGTCGCGACTTCGGGATGTATCGCCTAACGTGACGCTGGAATCGATCCCAGGTCATAGCGCTGCGCAGGCGGGGAAGACGCCTGTTGTGGCGCGTCGCCAAGATCCTCTGGCATGACGGATTAGGCATGTCGCTCTACGCCAAGCGTCTGGATCGCGGCAAGTTCATCTGGCCGTCGGCGTCGGCCGGGGCGGTGTCGATCTCTGCGGCGCAGATGGCCTACATGCTCGAGGGCATCGACTGGAGGAATCCCCAACTGAGCTGGCGGCCGCAGAGCGCGGGCTGAGCGAAGAAACTGCTGATGCAGGCAGTTTGGGGAGTCCCAACGCCTCTAATTTGTGATTCACTGCGTCGCATGGATGAGGATCGCGACGCTGTTCCGAATGACGTTGCCGCCCTGAGAGAGGCGCCGGCGGTCGAGCGCGCGAAGGGTTTGGAGATCGCCGCCGAGCTCGCGGTCGCCCGCGCGAAAGCGTCGGAAGACGAAGCGCTGATCGCCCAGCAGCAGCTGCAGATCGCCAAGCTGAAAATCTATGGGCAACGGTCGGAGCGTTCCGCGCGGCTGATCGAGCAGTTGGCGCTGACGTTCGAAGAGTTGGAAGCCAACGCTACCGAGGACGAGCTCGCGGCGGAAAGAGCCGTGGCGAAGACGACGACGGTGCGCGGATTTATGCGCAAGCGCGCTGAGCGCCAGACCTTCCCTGAGCACCTTCCCCGGGAACGGGTGGTGATCGAAGGACCTACGGCTTGTGAATGCTGCGGCAGCAATCGCCTTCGCAAGCTCGGCGAGGACGTGACGCGCACGCTGGAAGTAATGCCGCGCCAGTGGAAGGTGATCGAGACGGTCCGGGAGAAGTTCTCCTGCCGATTGCGAGAAATCAGCCAGGCGCCGGCGCCATTCCATGCCATCGCCCGGGGATGGGCTGGCCCGAGCCTCCTGGCCATGATCATGTTCGAGAAGTTCGGCCAGCATCAGCCACTTAATCGCCAGGCCGAGCGCTACGCGTTGGAAGGCGTGCCGATCGCGCTGTCGACCATGGCGGATGCCGTTGGGGCGGTCTGTGCGTCGCTGGATCCCCTGCTGCGCCTGGTGGAAGCGGCCGAACGCCTTCATGCGGATGATAGTGTGCTGCAGAAGCACACGGAAAGGACGATCGAGATGATCTGAAAATCTGTGTGCACAAGCTGTGGCAGCGATGAGGGTAGGCCCTTCGGGATCGACTTTCAGGAGTAGGTCCCAAATCACTTCAAGCGGCTTCGCTTAAGAGGCGCGGTCGTGAGCGTTGAAGCCAACGGTCGGGAATACCCGAACGGATAGGCGTCCGAGAGACGAATGAAAATGAACCCGCCGATGAACCGTCGCAACGTGGAAATCGTCGTCAAAACCAGAGGTGTGTCGTCCCTCTGGGATGAGCCCGCCGGAAGCCTGATGACCGGGCGGGCGGCGACCGGCGTTGAGGGGGCGTGAATCGGATGCAGGCACTGCCGCGGAACTGCAGGAACCAGTCGCTCCGATGGAAAGGGAGAAGCACAAGCGGAGAAGACCGGAGGCGAGATTACCGACGCGGAGCACTGGGACGGACCGATCCGTATTAGCGACGAAGGCTCGTAATCGGGCCGGAGCAAAGGGATCGGATCAGGAGGGCTGGCCACCGTCGCAACTGACAACAGGAGGACGACGATGAACCAGCCGAGCAAACCGTTCAACATCGACAAGAGAGAGGTGTACGAAGCATATTTGCAGGTGCGATCCAATGGTGGCGCAGCCGGTGTCGACGGAGTAACGATTGAGCAGTTCGAGTCCGACTTGAAGAGCAATCTCTACGAGATTTGGAATCGAATGAGCTCAGGCGCTTACTTCCCGCCGCCTGTTCGCGCCGTCTCCATTCCAAAGAAGAGTGGGGGCCAAAGGATTCTCGGGTGCCCACTGTGGCAGACCGCGTGGCACAGACGGTTGTCAAACAACTAGTTGAGCCGGCTCTCGACGCAATCTTTCTGGCGGATTCTTACGGCTACAGACCCGGTAAATCGGCTGTCGATGCCGTAGGCGTAACGCGACAGCGGTGCTGGAAGTACGATTGGGTTCTGGAGTTCGACATCAAGGGACTGTTCGACAATATCGAGCACGAGCTTCTGCTGCGGGCCATCCGGAAACATGTGACGTGCGCATGGGCGCTGCTCTACATTGAAAGGTGGCTGACAGCGCCGATGGTGCAAGAGGATGGAACGCTAATCGAGCGAAGCCGCGGTACCCCACAAGAGGGCGTGGTGAGCCCGATCCTCGCCAACCTCTTCATGCACTATGCATTTGATCTCTGGATGACACGGATGTTCCCTGATCTCAGGTGGTGTCGGTATTCAGATGACGGGTTGGTACATTGTCGGAATGAGATGGAGGCGCAAAGCTCGCGAAGCGCTCCAGGCTCGGCTGGCAGAGTGCTGCCTGGAACTGCATCCTACGAAGACGAGGATCGTCTACTGCAAGGACGACCGACGCCGGGGAAAGAGTGAGACGGTTATGCTTGACTTTCTCGGTTATTGCTTCCGGCCGCGATCGGTGCTGAGGCCGCGTTCGCAGAGGATGTTCTGCGGGTTCACTCCGGCGGTCAGCAAACCAGCGCTGAATGCCATGCGAGCGACGATCCCAGGCTTGAAACTTCGCAAGCGAACCGAGGTGACTTTGGACGATATTACGCGAGCTAAACCCGATGGTTAGGGGGTGGATCGCTTATTATGGGCAATATACGCGTTCAGCGCTCTATCCTTTGGCGCGCGTCAACCAGACGATGCTATCGGGTTGAAGCGAAAGTACAAGCGCTTCCATCACCGCTTGGGACGCGCGCGTCTCTTCCTGGAGAAGATTGCGAGTGAGAACCGCGGCAACTCGGCGATGGCGGCAAGCTTGCCTGATGGGAGCCGGGTGAGGCGAGCACGCCCGGTTCTGCGAGAGGCTGGAGGTGAAATCCCTCCGGCCTACTCACCCGACCGTGCCGGTGCTGGCCAAGGGCAAAACCGATACGGGACGATGCTGGATCTACGTCCGGCACCACCGGCCGTTTGGAGGCACGGACCCGCTGGCGGCGATGTTCTATTACTCACGCGACCGCAAGGGCGAGCATCCTCTGGGGCATCTGGCGGGGTATGCCGGCATCCTGCAGGCCGACGCCTATGACGGGTACAACCAGCTCTATCTGGCGGGACGCCAGCCAGGCCCAATCCGGGAGGCTGCCTGCTGGTCGCATGGACGGCGCCCGTTCTTTGCCATGGCCGACATCGAAGAGAATGCCCGGGGCAAGGCCACCGGCAAGAAGGAAATCCCGCTCTCTCCGATCGCGATCGAGGTCGTGCGGAGGATCGATGCACTGTTCGAGATCGAGCGCTCCATCAACGGCAAGAGTGCCGGCGAGCGCCTTCAGGTGCGCCGGAGTTTGCATCGCAATACTCCTCTCACAACAGCATCAGCGTGACGTTCGGGCGCCGCAGCTCGCGATGCACACGTGTACGTATTCCCGGCCGGATCCTTCACCGCGAGCCCGCAGGCTGCTCTGCCCCATTCGATCGCCGGTGATGCGATCGCCCATACGGTTGAACTTGTCGAGCTTTTTGATGTCGACGTAGATCAACTCGCCGCGATGTTCGCGCTCATAGCGCCGCGCCGCTCGGTTGGTTCCAAGTCGCGCAATCAATTCAATCCTAGCCGCCGCGGGATACGGCCGACGGTCGCTGACGCGACGCCGACCTCGACTGCGATTTGCTTGCCTTAGGGCGCTGCCGGCGCAACACCTCGACTTCGGTGCATGTGGCGACAGAGGTTTGGCTTGGCAATGAAAAGGGGTCTTAAGGAGCGATCACGCAATCCCTCCACAGCTCTTTCGCGGAGGCGGTTGACCCATTTGGCCTCAGTCTTCGCTGTTACGTTTAACTGAAGCGCGGCTGCGGCCTCCGTCAGGCCGCGCTCAATCATGTTCCACACCATGGCCTCTCGACCTTTCGGCGTCAGAGGCGCATTCTTCTGGATGTCCACTCGGTCCTCCCGGGATTGGATAAAGCTTCGACAACTTCAGCTTCCTCGTTCCGGACCGGATGGACAACCTCGTGAAAGCTCACATCTAGTTAACGAAGATCTCGTCCAATCCATACGCTAAAGAGCTGGTCCCGCTTGTCTGAACAGAATCTCCGCCTGGATAAGTGGAGCTTCTGCCGGAGTTAGTTAGGCCGCCAAGCGGAATGGCGGCTGGTTGAAGTAGGCTTGATCCGGTGTGGCGTCGTCAAGGCTTTGGTGCGGCCGGCGGCCGTTGTACAACGACGTTTGAGAACGCCCACAGGACCGTTCTTCGCGAGGTTCTTTATCGGCATCATCCTTGGTTTGGGCGCCGAGTTTGCGTTCATGGGGCCATCGACAAGGCCGACGATGTCGTTTTTCGCTGCACCCTGGACGGATCGCAAGCAGACCGTTGGCTGGAAGTTCCCGCATGGATGTTCGACCGGACGGCATGCCATGATGCCGGGTTTCTGACAGCTCAGCCGCTTGTTAGGATCGATGCACTTGCGGCGCTTTCTGCGCTTCTCGATGTAGCGTTGAAGGATCGAACGCCATCAGCTGCCCCGCTTTCTGGCGCATCCAGAGGCTCTCACGGCCAGAATCGGGGAGCGACTCATGTCAAGCCAGACGGCAATGCCAGGGAGCGGATACCGACACAATCAACGACCGCGGCCGCAGGAGCAGATGGATCTGTTCGGGAGCGGCCTGTCGAACGGCGCCATCGGCGCGCCGGCATGGTCGGAGCTGCCGGCGGAAGCGCAGGCGGCCCTTATGAGTCTGATGACGCAGTTGATCCTCGACCATGCTGCGACGACGGCGACGCCGCGCGCGAAGGAGGTCGGTCATGATTTCTGACAAGGTCAGGCCTCATCATCTCGAGCGCAAGGCGCTTCTTTACGTGCGTCAATCCTCAGCGCATCAGGTGTTGCACAATCGCGAGAGCAGTGCGTTGCAGTATGCCATGCGGGACCGGCTGACGGCGCTCGGGTGGTCAGAGATTGAAGTGATCGATGATGATCTCGGTCGTTCAGCCGCCGGCGGGGTACAACGCGCCGGTTTCGAGCGGATGGTAGCGGAGGTTTGCCTCGGTAAGGTTGGCGCGGTTTGCGCCCGCGAGGTCTCGCGCTTCGCTCGCAACAGCCGGGATTGGCAGCAACTCATCGAGATGTGTCGTGTGGTCGATACCGTCCTGGTCGATCAGGAGACGATCTATGCACCGAGGCACGGTAACGACCGCCTGCTGCTCGGGCTCAAGGGCAGCCTCAACGAGTACGAGCTGGATCTGTTGCGCCAGCGCTCGCTCTCGGCCCGCTACGAGAAGGCGCGCCGGGGCGAGTTGGTTGTGGCGGCGCCCGTCGGCTTCGTGAAGGCCGGCGACCATTATGAGAAAGATCCGGATGGGCGTGTCCAGGAAGCGATCAAGCTGGTGTTCGACAAGGTCGAGGAACTGGGCAGCGCGCGACAGGCGCTCTGCTGGCTCCACGAGTACAATCTCGATCTGCCGGTGAAGCAGACCAGCGGCGACACGGCCTGGCGGCGACCAAGCTACTCCGCCATCCACCGGATCATTGAGAACCCGGTCTACGGCGGCGCCTATGCCTATGGTAAGACGGCTGTGGCGGCGGGATACAGCGCCGCAGGCGTGAGCGTGAAGATCCGCCGCAAGGCGCGGAACGAATGGCTGGCGCTGAAGCCCAACACCCACGAAGGGTATGTGAGCTGGGAGAGGTTCGAGGCGATCCGCACTATGGTCAGCAGCAACATTCCCACCGGCCGGCATCACGGCGCGCCCAAGCATGGTGACGGGCTGCTGGCCGGCCTGATCCGGTGCAAGCGCTGCGGCCGCAAGCTCACACTCCGATACTCCGGCATGAAGCACCATATCCCGCGCTACAGCTGCAGCCGCGCCTGGATGGACAATGGTGGCCCTCACTGCATCGGCTTCGGCGGACTGCGCGTCGATGATGCAGTCGAGGAAGCGCTGCTTGGCGTCGTCGGTCCGGGCGCTATCGCCGCTGCAACCGCGGCCGCCAAGGAAGCCAGGGAACGGCGGGATCAGGTGCGCGATGCTCTCAGTCGCGACCTCGAAGCGGCGCGCTATGCCGCCGACCGGGCCTTCCGGCAGTACGATGCCGCTGACCCCGCGAACCGGCTGGTGGCGGGCGAGCTTGAAGCGCGCTGGAACAGGGCGCTCGCTCACGCGGCGGAGGTCGAGGGCAAGATCGCAATGCATGAGGCGGCGACGCCCGCCCCCATTGCCGATCCAGCTTCGCTCGGCGTTCTAGCCTCGAACCTCAAAGCGGTCTGGGATGCGCCGACGACGGATGCTCGCCTCAAGAAGCGCGTTGTGCGCACCCTCATCCATGAGGTCGTGGCCGATATCGACGATGCGGCCTCCGAGATCGTCCTCATCGTCCACTGGGTCGGCGGCGTTCACAGCGAGATACGCCTGCCCAAGCGCCGGCGCGGGCAGCGTAACAGCACCTCCGCCAACATCATCGAGGCTGTGCGCCGACTGGTGCTGATCGCCAGCGACGATCTGATCGCCGGCCTCCTCAACCGCAACGGCCTCGAGACCGGTAACGGCAATCGCTGGACGCGCGAGCGTGTTACCTCGCTGCGCTCGAACTATCGCATCCCGGTGTTCAAGCCCGCCGAGGACGGCATCGAGCACTGGCTAAACCTCAGCAACGCCGCCAAGCTCCTGAAGATCGCGCCCAAGACGCTCCGGCTGGCCGCTGAAGCCGGTGAAATCGAAGCCATCCATCCTCTGTCGGATGGTCCTTGGATCTTCGCCCGCAGCTCGCTGATAACAACTGCTGCTCGATCTATCGCCGAACGAGCGCGACAGAACCCAAGATACCCCACGGGATCGAATCCCAATCAGCAAAGTCTTTTCTCTTCAACAACATAGACAGATGGGTGTTCCGATGCGCGGTTGTAGAAGTCGAGGTATCGGCCGATCGAGGCGCGGGCCTCGCTGACGTTGTTGTAGGCTCCCAGGTAGGTGCGCGGCCGGCGATAGAGCGCCTCTATCCCCATCCGCCGCATCAGCGTCTTCACATGCCGGCGGCCGATCTTGCACCCCTCGACAGCCAGCAGGCCTCTCAACATCCGCGAACCGGCGAAGGGAAACTCCAGATGCAGCCGGTCGAGACGCCGCATGATCGCGAGATCGGCCTCCGGCACCGGCCGCGGCAGGTAATAAATGCTGCCGCGGCTGATCTGCAGTACCTCCGCCTGACTGGTGATCGACAGCTCGTGCTCACGGTCGATCATCGCTTTGCGCTCAGCAATCCCGCCTTGGTGAGCGCTCCTTCTAAAAAACTGGTCTCAGCGCTGCTCGCTCCCTGTGGGATAGAAACGCATTGCCGCTAGACTGCGGCCGGAAGGGAGCGGCCGATATGATTTTGGTGGCATGTGACCCCGCTAAAAAACCTGGTCCATGGGCTGTTGCGTACGTGAGAGTGGTGACGCCGTCCCGGCGATCCCGTTTAGGAATATGAATAAATTGCGCAGCCCAGCCCTTCCGCCGTGTCAGCAGGAGGATTGGAGATGAACCGCAACAAATCGAAATCCAGGGCCGACCGCACGATGCCCATGGTGCACCCGAACGCGGCTGCCATCGACATTGGCGCGACCGCCTTCGCGATCGTCTCGGCGCTGGAGTGGCAGCTGTAATGGCGTAAGCACGCCAGCGCCTCAGGGCAATCGGCACCTCCGGCCATAAAGCGGATCCACGACTTCTACTTCGGCTACATCATCGTCGCTCTTATGGGCATCTCCCAACGCCCTCAAACAAGGCTGCGAACATCGCCAGCGAAACCCGCATCACTCCATCGCGAACCTGCGGCCATACGAACTTGCAGCCCTCAAGCCGCTTGTGCACCAGCAAGCCGAGTGCGGTCCCAGACCAAAATCTTCATTCTATCCGCCCGCTTCGCACGAACACAAAGCACGCCCCGTTGTAAGATCGCACCCGCGCATCTCCTGCACCGTCACAGCAAGACCATCAACACCTGGCTCAACCGGCCGGGTTGCCACACAGATGTTCAGATCGGCACCCGGCATAATGATCGCGACGCCCGCGCAGCCCGGATCACACCGACCAGTCAGCCTCGAAGTCACCAACCCGGATCTCCAGTTTGGGTGTTGCCCATGCACCGCCGGCCGCAGCACTGATGGATTCACCAACGGCGCAAACATCGCCGCCGTGCCGTTCGTCAGCACCAGCCGCCCTGCCGATAATGGCGCCGCCGCCACCTGCGCCTCCGGCATCAGGCTCTCCACGGCGCGGCGCTTAAAACGCAATAAGTTTTTGCTTTGAGAATGTTCGACATAGGAAAAGATGATCGGTGTCTTGAAAGCCAGTTCATTTTAGAACTTCAAAACCAGACAGAGATGCCGGCCGTTCGTGCACGAAGAGCGCCGTTAGTCACCATGGTGGGCCATGGGCGGCGGTCCAGGCAGCGGAGCACTGCCACTCGCTCTGCATTGCCGGACGGCAGCAAGTACTAGCACTACTTTGGCAGAATGTGTTTTCGCCGCTGTTTTTCAAGGATTTGCTTTCGGCAATGTGGGCACTGCTGGGGCGGCGGCCGAAGGATGAGATCGACGATGGCGTGACGTACGGCGGGCATAGTCGGTTGAGGCGGAGGCCCGTTGATTCTTTTTTTTTCGCCCCGCGTTTGCGAGGCGACGATGTTGCAGGAAGGCGTAGGCAATCATTGTCATAAGGGCGTGGCGATGAAGACCTTGCCATGATCGCCCTTCGAAGTGATCAAGTCCAAGTTCCTCCTTCAACTGTTGATGCGCCTGCTCACAAATCCACCGTGCCTTGATCGTGGCGGCCAGCGTGCGCAGATCCGTCGTCGCCGGAAGATTGGCGAGATAGTATTTCTTCTCCCCGGAGGCACGTTGCTCGCCAATGAGCCAGGCTTCGTCGCCTGGGAGATGCTGCTGACCTTTATCCCATATCCGCTGCGGAGGGCCGTCGGCGGTGCGGACACGGAGAGCAGCAAATCGGGCTTTGAGCCGACCTTTCGTCCCGCTGCGCCAACTCACGGTTTTCCATTTGGCGCTGGCCAGCATTTGTTCTGCCGCAATCGATAAGATATCGGGCACGTGGTGCTTTCGTGGTTTGCCACGGGCTTTGGTGATCGGCCAAATGAGCTTCACATCGACCGGATACACTTTCTGGTGCCGAGGGATACCGACCGCCCAGGCCAGCCCGCGCTCTGTTAGCCCTTGTCGAAACGGCGCGCTGAGGCCGTATCCTGCATCCGCCAGCACACATCCAAAGCGTATGTTGGCTGCCATCGCGCGGTCAATCTCGGCCAAAGCGATCTCCGGCTTGGACCGCGGCGTTCGGTGTTCGACTGGCACGCGAGCGCGCTTCAAGCGAGGCATGTCGCTTGTCCAGCTGTCAGGCAGAAAGAGACGTAACGCGACCATCACGGGCACTTCCCCGCGCGCAAGCGTTAAAGACACCAGCGTTTGGCAATTTGCAGTTTTACCGAGAGCCGACGCGTATTGAGCCGCAACACCGACCGATCGCTCACCCTTTTTCGGCAGTGAGGTGTCATCAATAACCAGCACCGCATCCCTGCCGCCGACAAGTCGGTCCGCCTGGTTGAGCAGCTCTGTCTCTAGCGGCGTCGCGTTCCAGACGCCGTCCGCAATGAAATGGTGCAACTGGTCGTAGTTGCTCGTGGCAAGGCGTTCCGCCATCGGCTGAACGCTCTTGCGATCGCCAGGACCGATCAATCCCGCAACATATAGAGGACACATCCGCTGTCGGGTCTTATGACCCAGCCGGTCCAAGAACGGCATCAGCCAGCGTTCGAGTTCGTCTTCCCATCCCGGCATGGTCAGCCCTCCAAGAGCCGACCACCCATGAATCATTGAACAATTGATTCGGGAATCCTATAAATCGCGGCAAAATCAACAATCTGCCAAAGTAGTGCTAGGGTTCAGACTCAATTGATCCAATAAGCGACGAGAGCGGCGAGGTGGACGGCGGCCAAGAAGTTTCTGGCAAGTTTGTCGTAGCGAGTAGCAACACGCCTGAAATCCTTGAGCCGGCAGAAACAGCGCTCGATAACATTGCGCCCTTTATAGAGGCGCTTGCTGAAGCTGTGGAGGGTTACCCGGTTGGATTTGTTTGGAATGACGGGTTTCGCGCCGCGATTGACGATTTCGGCGCGAAAGCCGTCGCCATCGTAGCCTTTGTCCCCAATGAGGGAAGACATGGGCGGCGCGAGCTTCAAAAGGGCCGGCCCTGCGGCAATGTCTGCGGCTTGTCCCGGAGTGAGATGAAATGCGCAAGGTTTGCAATCAGGGTCGCTCAGCGCGTGGATTTTCGTGGTCCGCCCACCGCGCGAGCGGCCGATCGCCTGTTCACACTCCCCCCTTTTCCGCCGCTCGCCGAGCGATGCGCTTTGATCGAGGTGGAGTCGATCGACAAAGCCACTCGGTCCTTGCCGCAGCGGGCGAGCGCTTCAAAGATCGCCTGCCAATGTCCGCGCTTAGCCCAGCGATTGAACCGATTGTAGATCGTCGTGTAAGGGCCATAGTCGGACGGGCAATCGCGCCAGCGTGCGCCGCACTGGAGCATGTGAATGATACCGCTGATAATGCGTCGATCGTCTTCGCGCGCCGGGCCGGTCTGGTTTGTTGGCAGATGCGGCTCTATCTGAGCCCACTGCTTGTCGTTGAGCCAGAACAGTCCTTTGCGCATCGAAGTCCCCCGTGCCGAATCAACTTGGCACGAGGGAATCAGAACTCGCTAATTAGGTACAGACCCTAGATGTCTGGTTGCGATCTGCGACATCTCCGGCGTCATTGATGCGCATATCCGGTATTGCGCAACGACCGGTCCAGCTGCCATCGTGCGACAACGCCAATTACGAGTTCCTCTGGGGGCGGCGGCGTGATCATAGACGTGCAGCAATGGGACGTGCATTGGATCAACTAGGATCCTCATGCCTACATAGCGCATGCTGCGAATAGTATTGCTGTACACCTACGACAAGGATCGAGGCACTACCTACTCTGGTGAGGAAGAAGTACATTCGATAGAAGGGCTATTTCGACGCGACCGCGGGCGCATGAGCGTCAGCCGAGGTCGAACGGGTCAGAAATCGGCGATCTGCGACTGTTCGAGCCGTATAGCTAGGTGGCGTTCGCCAAGCTGTATGATCGCAAGACGCCGATCACGGCGGCCGAACTGTTGAATGATCGCGTGGTGCCGTTCTTCGATGCGCGGGGCATCCCGCTGAACCGGATCCTGACCGACCGCGGCACTGACTATTGCGGCAATCCGGAGCATCACGGATACGAGCTCTACCTCGCCGTCGAGGACATCGATCACACCCTCACCAAGACGAAGAGCCCACAGACTAACGGCATTGTCGAGCGCTTCCACCGCACCGTGCTCGAGGAGTTCTATCGCGTCGCGCTCCGCAAGAAGATCTATCCGAATATCACTGCGTTGCCGAGCGATCTCGATGAGGTGGATCGCTGCTTACAATGAGGTGCGACCGCATCAGGGGCGCTGGTGCTACGGCAAGACGCCGATGCAACCGTTGCTTAACGCAGGTGCTCTGTCGCGAGAGAATCGCGCTGGGCGCCATGTCGGAGCAGAAATCGTGGGTAATTGAAAGATCACAACGCCGCTTACACACCGAACACCCAATGTCCTCGAGCTTCGTCCGAAGGGGCGCCGCCACTCTCAAGCGGCTCCCGTTGAGAAACGTGCAGGCGGCTCCGGCCATTATGCGCAAATTATCGTAATGCCGGCATGTTGGGATTTCCGCCGCTTTTCGCAAGAGTAGACTCAAGAATGACATCTGGGCACAGCTCGCTCCGCTCACGGAATGTACGCTCGGTGGTCGGGTCCGGCTCGATGGACTCAGCCATCGCTCGACGAGGCAAGATCGGCCTTTTACGAAAGAGGGGCCACCAGATCAGTGACCCCACTTTGCGTCTTTGTTGCGGGCTTTTCTCTCTCGGCAGTTAGGTCAATGGACTGCGGGAGGCTGCGATCAACCCCCCATTCAGCTCTAGAAAATCTTCGAATGCGCTTGCAACCGCCTCGAGCTCACACGCCAACATCGGTAGGGACAGGTTGAGCATGCCCTTGCGGGTCAGATATTGGCCCCGCTCTAACATCTCCAGGTGAAAGAAGGGCTTAGCATTCGGATCTTCGGTCTCCGTATCCGCGATGGTGCGGACTTCGCCCTCGCGGAAATGGATGTTCATCATCGAACCGATTCCGGTGAACTGGATGGGCAGTGCGCGGGCCTGCGCGATCCCGTTGAGCTTCCCCCGCAATGCATCGCCCATGGCGTTTAGTTGCACAAGACGGTCGCTCGTCAGCACTGTTGCTGCGGCCACCGCCGCAGCCATGGAGATGGCGTTGTTATTAAATGTGCCGGCGTGAGCAAGAGCATTTGGCCGATTTGGATCGTAGAGCGCCATGATGTCCTCGCGCCCTCCAAAGGCGCCGAAGGAAGCCCCTCCCCCAAGATACTTACCCAATGTTGTAAGGTCTGGCGTAATTCCGAGGACGCCTTGGAGTCCACTTGGCGCAAGACGAGAGCACATCACTTCGTCAAAGATGAGAATGATTCCATGCCGTTCGCAAACGCAGCGAATTGCTGACAGGAATTCCCGACTCGCAGGAATGCATCCCGCCGATCCCTGCAGCGGCTCAACGATAACAGCCGCAAGGTCGCGGGCGTCCCGATCAATCGCAGCCACCGTCTGTTCTATGTTGTTGTAAGTGCACAATACGAGCGGAAAAGGCGCGTTTTGAGCAGAATCGCCAGATTTATAATGCAATACTCCACCGTGATAGCCTCCGTGAAAAGCGAGAATTCGCGAACGTTTCGTGAAGGCTCTGGCTGTCCCCAACGCCATGAGATTCGCTTCCGTGCCCGAATTCGTGAACCGGATGCGTTCGACGGATGGAAAGCGCGAGCAGAGAGAAGCCGCCAAGCGCGCTTCGTTCTCGATGTGCCCGCCATGCACCCAGCCCGTTTCCACAGCATGCTGAATAGCTGCTTTGATCGTCGGCTCTGAGTGTCCGAACAGACCGGCGCTGTATTCACACAGAAAATCAACATAATCATTGCCGTCGAGATCTTGAACTCGACAGCCGGCGCTCGTCTTTACGACAAACGGAAACGGCTTAAAGAACAGAACGGATCGCGTATTACCCCCGGGCATGAATTCAGATGCGCGCTCCATATAAGCAAGGCTCAGCGGGTGTTGTCTGGTGTAGCGCTCTTCCGCGTCCGTTAGCGCGCGAGCGAGATTTACGTTATGCCCAATTTCGTTCATCACGAGTTTTCCATTTTCCAGTTCAAACCCAGAATTCTTGGGAAGGTGAGGCTGCTCATCGGCACCGACCGCCTGAGAACCGGGGAATTGGCCGATAAAGTGCGGATTCGTGGCGGGGAACAATATTTGCAAGAACAGGGCGGTTCTTGCCCTCCCCGCTTCGAGGTTTACCCCGTAAAGAGGACTGCGCGAGCAGAGCAGGCAGCGCTTGATGCCGAGGCCGTCCTAGGCTCGCGGTGCCGGCAAGCCCAATTAGGAAGCGGTTGTTGTCGACAATTCGGCCGGGCTGCGCCGCCGTTGAAATCTCGCACAATGCCCCCCAAGCAACTGCGAGTGTGGGAAATCGGGGGGATCCTAGATGATCGGCATCGGCCCTCATATGTCACACATCCTTTTTCGTGAGTAGCGGAAAAGCGCGCCCCTTTTCGCTGAGGAATAGGCGACGCTTACGCATTCTGTTCAGCTGCCACGCTCTCAACGTTGTCCACGATATCAGTCACCGCGCTGCGGTCACGTATTTTGGCCGGATCGCCGAAGTCATGTCGATGATCGCGTCCAATGGTGAGAGCAGAAGATCAGCCTGATCCTCGTTCCCCTGGTCGCGTTGCCTTTCCGATGTCGTGATAGAAAGCCTCTATTCGAGCGACTCCTGAAAATTACGCTGCAAGCTTCCGAGGTCTTAACCGCAAAAGTTTACTACCCGAACTGAATCTTGGACCGGAAGGTCGACGACACTTAATGGCCGTAAGAGATTCCAAGGCAGATCCGCTGAACCATCGAACTACCTGTGCGGGCACACAAACCTCGGCCAAGACGGCGGTATCAGCGCCAGCGGTTCTCCTCAGCGTCATAGGTGTCCGATAAGGGATCGCTGATGGCCATCAGCTCACGTTTGAGTACCTTATTGCTGGTGACCGTTCTCGGAAGCGCCGGAGTAAAGGCGATGTATCGTGGTACCTTGAATGCAGCAAGGCGCACACGAGCATGCTCGAGAATGCGCTCCACCTGCAGATGGGCTGGCCCGAGTCCCTTTTTCATTTCGACATAAATCTTGATCTCCTCACCCCATTTATCATCGGGAACAGGAACCGCGGCCACCTCCGCGATCTCGGGAATCTCGCGGATGACGGCCTCCACCTCGCAAGCAGCGATATTCTGACTAAAGCGACGGATCATGTCCTTCCTACGTCCTACGAACCAATAAAAGCCGCGCTCGTCTTGGCGCAACAGATCACCAGTCTTGAACCATTCTCCTTCGAAGCAACTCGCATTCGCGTCTGGCCTGTTCCAATAGCCCTTGAAGATGCCGCGCCCCTTAACCCAGAGCTCACCCACTCCGCCGGCTGGGGTGGCGCTGCCGTCATCGTTGACCAAGCGCAGCTCCCGAAAAAGGGTGCGAATCCCGACCGAACCGGTCTCAATCATGTCTTCGACATCGGGAGGCATTTGCGTGCCGCTTCCGATTTCCGTCATGCCAAAACCGTTGGTGGCGCGCACCGCAAACTGTTCGCGATACCGGTGAACTGTCTCCGCCCTCCAGCCGTCGTACTGCCACACGTGCTTAAGGCTCGTCGGTACGTTATGGTGGCATTCTGCTATGCGCCTCGGCAACGCACACCACTCGATGCGAAAGTTCTTCACCCACTCCATAAATTGCGATGCGTCTATTTTCTGAGTGACGTACACCGTTCCGCCCTGTCCATATGAGTTCAGAAGAATAAATGGCCAACTGCCATAGGAGAAGGATGCCCAACTCAGATACCTCTTGAACGGGAGAAGACAGGTACATACATACGAGGCGATCCCCCAGTAGTCGTGCGTCAACATGCAGCCCTTCGGAAAGCCCGTCGTCCCCGAAGTATATTGGATCGTCAGCAGGTCCTCGGGGCGGACATCCTCGTCCAGCGGCGAATCGTCGACGTTTTTCAATAATTGATCGAGCGTGATAGCTGTCTCGCCGGAGCGCGGCCCTAAAAGGATTACTCGCTCCTTGCCGAGCTCTTGCGGCCAAGGATCCATCGCACTGAACACTGGCCATGCCGATTGGTCGACTATGGCAAATTTGGCCCCGGTATCGCTCGTAATGTATTCGACCTCCCTCGGCGTATAATGCATGTTGATCGGAACCATCACCGCACCGAGCTTTGCGAGTGCGAACCACACGGTCGGCCATTCGATGCGATTGGGCAGCATCACTAGAACCCGATCGCATTTGCGCACTCCGAATGCGCGCAGCGCATGTGCATAGCGGTTGGACCTGCAGTCCAGTTCAGAGTAGGTTGCACGCTCGCCGCGCTCGAAGATGTCGACTGCGGTTGTGGACGCGTGTGTTCGCGCCCGCATCGAAACAAGTTGTCCCAGTGTTGTGGTTTTATATGCGGCCTCCAGCACCTCGATCCCGCGCAAGACGTTTGCTACGCGGTCGTGCAGTTGGCTTGTTGTCCGATTGTTAGGAGTCATTATGAACCTCAGGTCAACGACACAAAGAAGATGTCGAGTAACGGGCGCAACCGTTCCGTTGCCAATGCGCGTGCTGGTCGGTTAATCAGACCAGCGCCTTGCGCTGCCCCGCGGGGCGATGTTGTTGCGCGCGCACTACGGCGAACTCGAGTCCAGCAACGCGCGGCGCCTACCATTGATGAACTACCCTTGCCATTGCTGCACACCGTCGTATCGTAGTGAGCGTCCGTCATCTTTTCTTCGCCCAATTAGTATTGACGGTACATCACTAACAGTGATCAGGACACTACCTACTCTGGTGAGGTTATGAAGAAGCTGTTGCTGGTGCGTCTCAACGAGAGGTGCATGGCCTCCTAGCGGGCGATGTGGACCGCGGCCGCGGAGAATAATGACTAGAGCCAGCCGACCAGTCGGCAATTGTCGTTTCGCTCGAGCATCCCGGATCAGCTCACCAATGGCTATGTTTAGTCCCGGCATTTTGTGGAGCGGATTGAGTTTGAATCGTTCTGGCTGGGAAGTCCAGCATTTGCAGATGTATTCGTAAGGCGTGAGGCCCTTCAAGGTTTTCAGCCGCCGAGCGTAGTTGTAGGCGTTGATGAAGTCGTCAAGGTGAGCTTCGAGCTGATCGTGTCGATCGTAATGGTAGCGTTTGACGGTCGCTTCCTTGATCGTGCGGTTCATGCGTTCGACCTGGCCATTGGTCCAGGGATGCTTGATCTTGGTCAGCCGATGTTCGATGCCATTCTCGTGGCAGCGCATATCGAACATGTGTGTCACGTATCTTGCCGTCGGGCCGTCCGCGTAGCGCGGGGGGAAGTGAACTGGATCCCATTGTCGGTGAGAACCGTGTGGATCTTGTAGGGGACAGCCGCGATCAGAGCTTCGAGGAAGGTCGAGGCCGAGGTCCTTCCCGTCTTCCTGACCAGTTGCACGAAGGCGAATTTGCTGGTGCGATCGATAGCGACATAGAGGTAGAGCTTGCCTTCAGCGGTCTGGAGCTCAGCAATGTCGATGTGGAAATAGCCGATCGGATAAGCCTTGAATTTTTTCTTCGGAGGCTTGCTGCCTCCGACCTCCGGCAATCGGCTGATCCCGTGGCGCTGGAGACAGCGATGCAGGGATGATCGCGTCAGATGCGGGATGGTCGGCTGGAGCGCATAGAGGCAATCGTCGAGCGGCAATAGCGTATGCCGCCGGAAAGCGACGATGATCGCCTCCTCCTCGATGGAAAGCACGGTCGATTTGGCTTCTTTGGGGCCTGTCGGGAGATCGGCGACGGTCTCGCGCTCCCTCCACTTCGCGACAGTCTTCTGGTTGATCCCGTAGCGCTTGGCGAGCGCTCTCAGGCTCTCTTGACTATTTTGTATTGCTCGACGGACCGCCTCCGTCGTCGTGGCGCAGCCGTGTAAAACTTGTCCCATAGCGCATCCTTCGAATCGTGCGACAAGAATGCACCATCAAAGCTTGGGACTAAACACCCTAATCCAGTTTGAAGTTCGTTCTGGCCCACGACGAGGACCAGAGCATGAAGCGTAGCCGCTCACGGAAGAGATGGCGTATTCGGTCCCGAGAGCTATCGCCGAAAGTTGGTGACGGCGGGAATCGGAAAGGCGGCATATCGTGGGGGTGCTTGACGCCTCCACTTCTCCACCGAAGGAGCGATATGCCGTGTCCAACGATAACGTCATCCATCTGATTCAGCCAGGAACCGTCGCCGATCAACTCACAGAAGTCTTGCGCAATGGAGCGCGTGCCCTGCTGGCCCAGGCGGTCGAGGCCGAGGTTGCAGACTTTCTAGGCCAGCATGCCGATTTGAAGACCCTGGACGGCCACCGGCGCGTCGTCCGCCACGGTCACCTGCCGGAGCGGGAGGTGATGACCGGTATCGGTCCGGTCGCGATCCGCCAGCCGCGTGTGCGCGATCGCGAGGCGGACGCCTCCGATCCCGACCGCATCCGGTTCTCGCCGGCGATCCTGCCGCCCTACATGCGGCGTTCGAAGTCGATCGAGACGCTGCTGCCGATCCTTTACCTGAAGGGTATCTCGACCGGCGACTTCTCCGAGGCGCTGGCTGCGCTACTCGGCAAGGATGCGGCCGGGTTGTCGGCATCCGCCATCGGTCGCCTGAAGAATGGCTGGCTCGACGAGCACGCCGCGTGGCAGAGGCGCGATCTGTCGGCCAAGCGCTACGTCTACATCTGGGCCGATGGCATCCATCTTCAAGCGCGCCTCGAAGACGAAAAGCAGTGCATCCTGGTGCTGATCGGCGCGACCCCGGAAGGCCGCAAGGAACTGGTCGGCTTCACCGATGGCGCCCGCGAGAGCGCGCAGGACTGGCGCGATCTGCTGCTCGATCTGAAGCGGCGCGGGCTCGACGTGGCGCCGCAGCTTACCATCGCCGATGGCGCACTCGGGTTCTGGAAGGCGGCCGGCGAGGTCTGGCCGAAAACGCGCGAGCAGCGCTGCTGGGTGCACAAGACCGCCAACGTGCTCGCCAAGTTGCCGAAGAGCCAGCAGCCGAAGGCCAAACGCGCGTTGCAGGAGATCTGGATGGCTGAAACGAAGCTCGCCGCCGAGCTGGCGTTCGACACCTTCATCGAGAGCTACGCGCTGAAGTACGAGAAGGCCGCCGATTGCCTAAGCAAGGATCGAGACACGCTACTGGCGTTCTACGGCTTCCCGGCCGAGCACTGGAAACACTTGCGGACGACGGATGAGATGGACAAGCGATTTTTTTCATGACCGAGATGACGATTGCAGAAATCGCGTACGTCCATTCTTTTGTTCGGCTGCGCCGCGGGCCATTCTTCCGTCCCGGCCATCGATCTCGCAGCCGCCGCGCGCAGGGGCGGTCAAGGCTGGCCGCGTTTGCGGCCACCGCAAGGCTTGGCCTTGACCGGCCCGAGCACGGCGGCATGCTGGCGTGGAACGGGACTGCATTCCTGGCTGGCACTTGCCGTCAGGCGGGATTATCCTGGGTGGGCGCGGGCGACCTCGTGGCGAAGCGTGGCGCATCGGCTGCAAGCGCCACCAGGCTGCCCTATTTTGTCTTGCCGAGCTGAGGCGCCCGCGCGCCGGTTTTTGGCCGCCGTGGTTTCCATTGCGTCACCAGGCGCTCGTAGCTTTGCTCCGCCTGTGCGGCAATCAACATCTCGCGGTCGCGCAATGCCTTGATGTTGTAGGCATACGCTGGCCCACGCCGGCTGCCTTTCTGTTGCGGATGTCCGGCTTGAAGCTGCATCGCGCGGGTCTTGATGGCGACCAGTGCCGGGCGCGCCCACAGGTAATCCTCGCCCTTCGTCAACAAATGCCAGCAAAGCACGGTGAGCTTCCGGGCCACGGCCACCGCGGCGATCTGATGGCCGCGCCGGGCGCGGATGCGCACGAAAAACGCATGCAGCGGACCGGGCGCCTTGGCCGCTGCCCAGGCCGCCTCGACCAGCATGGCGCGCGCGTGACTGCGGCCGATCTTGCTGATGCGGCCGTGATGGGCGGCGCCCAGTCCGGACTGCCGCACCCGCGGGTTCAGCCCAAAATAGCTCACCAGCTTCTGCGGGCTGTTGAACCGGCTGATGTCGCCGATCGCCGCCATGATGCCGGCAGCGACCGCCAAGTTGACGCCGGTGATCGTCATCAATCTGTTGACCGCGGAATCGTCGATGGCGTCCTGCGCGATCTCGCGGTCGAGCAGGGCCAGATCTTCCGCCAGCCGGTCAAGCTCGCGGACGTGCCGATCGATCGCCGCGCGCTCATCGTCCGGCAACGGTTGGGCGGCCAACCACGCCCGGCCGCGGCCGTTGAAAAGATCGGCATGCGGGCACTTCGGGATCAGGTGCGCGTGCAGGATCGAATGCACCTCGTTCTTGAGCCGCGTGCGATGGCGCACGACCTGGTAGCGCCGCGCCACCAGCCGACGCTTGCGTTCCGTCTCCGCGTCAGGCGTCCAGATCTGCGGCAGGTACCCAGCCGCCTGCAGACTGGCGAGCGTGCCGGCATCGATCTTGTCGGTCTTGACGTGAGCCTGGGCGATCGCCTTCACCTGCAGCGGATTGGCGATAATCACCCGTGCCACGAACGGTGCCAGAACCCGCGATACCGCCATGCTGTTGCCGGTCGCCTCGACCACCACCTCATCACTGGCCAGCAGGGTCTTGCCAAATCCCTCCAACGCAGTCCGCGTCATATCAATGCGGCTCGCATGTCGGAGCCTGCCATCCTCCCAAATCACCACTTCCCCGAAAGTTCGGTGGACGTCGATGCCAATCACCCGTCGCATTCGCACCTCCTGCCAATCAGACCACATGACGGGAGCTGCGGGCGACACGACAACTACGCATTCGCGCTCTCAGCGCAACCGGGCGAGTCGCAGAGGCGGCCAGCTACTAACTCGAGCTCGCGGCTCATCGAATGCATCGGCCTGCCCGCACATCGTGCTCCCGGTGCCTCTGTCCCGATGGTCGCACCATACGCTACGATCTTGAATATCGCAGCGGAACATCGGCACCGAGAAACTCTCATACCGGTTACCAACCCCATCGAAAGCACCTTCGCCACCGTTCGCCACCGCAGCATCCGATCGAAGGGCTGCCTGTCCAACAAGACGGCACTCGCGATGGTCTTCAAACTGCTCGAGGCCGCGCAGAGAAGCTGGGTCGTCTCGATGGCCACAACCAGTTGCCAAAACTCGTTGTCGGTGTGACATTCAATGATGGGATCGAGGTCATCGCCAAGCCGACCGACCGTCAGCCCATAACCGCCGCCGCCTGACCGGCTCCGGCCGTCACCAAAATTTGGCGATAGCTCAACGCGGCGACGGTTACGGTTCTGTCCGGTCCTGAGCGGCGACGGCGGTCGACCACTGCCGAGAAGGCTTCGGATCGTCGAGGAGAGTCTGGCGGCTGGGGCCAGCGTTGTCGAGGTTGCTCGACGACATGACGTTCACCGCAATCTGGTTACGGCTTGGCGGCGGCAGGCGCGCACGGGCGTCCTCGCTTGCGGGCCTGGGCCGATCCAGCGGCAGGATGATGACCCCCCTTTTGCGGCAGTCTCTATTGCGCCGGACCGGCAACCGTTGAGGGCGCCCTGCGGGAGCTGCGGTGCGATGGAGATTGCGAACAACGCGGCATCCAGGTTACGGCATGTCGCAATCGCGCCGGGCGATGGTCGAGTGCATTTTCGGATGCGGCAAGCAGCATGGCACGATGCGCAAGACCAAACATCGTGGCGTCGCCCGCGTCGCCGCCGACTTCCTGCTCAATCTGATCGCCTATAACCTGATCCGCATTCCCAAACTGCTTGCCGCTTAGCCGCCCCGCGTCCCAGGGGGCAACCCAACAACAGGCCAAAAATTACCTCAACAGGCCAAAAATTACGTCCAACTCCACCGCGCCGCTCCAACAACCACCGGCAAGAACACGAAAACTCTCCATTTCAAGATTTTTCAGCAGACTGCTGGCGCATGGACGATGGCCGCAATCATCGCCATATCCGCACCTCGGCCGACTCGGGATAGTGGACGCCTTCGGCTTCGATCTCGATGCCCCAGGCATCGCAACGGCGAGCCCGGACCTCCGGCTTGGCCTTGCATCGCCTTGTCTCGCGCTCATGGTCAACAGGCACGGCCGGTACCATGGCGTCTACTACCGCCGGTACAAACGGCGGATTGGCAGCCATCGGCGTCCGCATTGGCGTGCTTGCCGGAGCCGTGAATACTTGTTGTGGGGTCAGCCCGTGTCGCCCGGCAATCTCGGAAACGACCGCGCCTGGTACCAGCGTCTCCTCGACGATCCGGGCCTTCTCGTCCTAGGAGAACCAACGACGGCGTCCCGTCTCCGTGATCACTTCCAGCCGGCGCGCCGTCACGTCCGATTTAAGCGTATGGTCAAGCATAGACACGACCGATCCCTTCGAAGAGGTCGTGAAACTCGCCTATCTCAGGTGCCGTGAGAAGGTGGGAGCGGAACGACGCTTACGGTGCGTCTGGGTTGAAGTGAGTTGAGTTTGCGAGCGGATGAATTCCGCGCATGAAGAGGTGGTGTACGGTGTAAACGACACCTGCGAGTCAATTCGCAAACTGAAATGACAATCTGAGTTTGGATTGTGGCGCGGTTCAGCCTCTTAGGCGTAAGTTCGTCGGAGCGAAGTCGCCGATTCCGAACGGCGGCCGATTGGGCCAAAATCAGCTATCGCCTCGATTGACGGCAGCCTCCTGCCAGTTCCTCCTGCCGGTATTGCAATCGTAATCGCCAGTTCAACCGGATCAGCCATCGACAGGCTTTCTCAAAGTGGTGGCAGCTCAACATTTGGAATGTCGCCAATATCAATTCCGACTTCCTGAGCCCTCTTAAGAACATCCATGGCAGTCCGAACAAGTGCATAGTCCAGCATCGTTGATTTGTGCCGAACCGCGCCCTCTCCGCGGGAAGTGGCCTCCGCCAAGATGGACACGACGTCACGGGCCTCATTGATCTCATCCTGCGATGGCGAGTAGATTTCATTGATGATGGGGATATGGCTAGGGTGGATCGCTGACGCCCAAGACGCGCCCATGCGCTTCGATCTTTCGCCAATTCGCCGCACTAACTCGAGGTCGTCCAATCTCGCGGTCATGGCGCCTTCAACGTGTATAATGCCAGCAGCGCGAGCTTGCACCACGGAGTCGGCTCCAAAGCACATCCCCTCATCGGCCAGGTCATTGAACTGCAGGCCCAGGGACCGAGCCATGTCTCCACCTGGCGTTGGGCCACAAGCACCGCCCGCCCGTTTGACCCGCTGGGATGCCATGCATAGTTGGTACAACTGGTACCTCCCCACTGCAGATTCCGGGTACGGACAAATCTCGATCCGGCCAACCGGGAGCCCCCGCGACCTCTCCAAGTCCGTAAGCACGAGGTCCAAAGCGGCAATCTCTTCCGGATCTTCAGTCTTAGCTACCGCCACCCCGTCTAGGCCGGCGATTACAACCGCATTAAGGTCGTCTAGCAGATAGCCTGTTCGCCACCCATTGGCCCTCACAAAGCGCCCGAAGCGTTCGGTGCATAGCTCCTTGATAGCTGCCGCGACCGCCTTGCGAGCTCCAGTTTTTTGACTAAGCTCGACCGAGTCTTCTAGGTCGAACATCAGGGCATCCGCTCCATACTTAGGCGCCTTCAACATCCATTCGAGTTTATGTCCAGGGACGTAGAGCATCGAGCGATACCAGCGAGCTTCTCGAAATGTCTGGGGCATAATTTCGTCCTTCTTCGGAACTCACCAATGCAACGCCGCATCGAGGCCGATGTCTCTTGCTGTCTTGGGACCCACCGGTTTAGCTTGGCTGTTTTTACATATCTGAATTGCCCGCGCACCTACCTCTCCTGGTGGGCTGACTCGCGCGAGGTAGGTGCGATGTCTTTTCGAGCATTGGTCTATCTAGTGGGCAACGTGTTCGCGATGGTCGGCGCCAGTCCGCAGACTTGGCATTATGGCCTTACAGCAATCGGGTGACGGGTGCCGTGCATCAGGGAGGCGTCCGGTTTCCCAAAGCTTCTGCGTAAATAGCTAGAGCATCTTCGAAGCGGACTTCCCGTGGATTATTGACAAGCAGCCGCGTCTGCTTCATTGCTTCCTCGGCAAGTTTGTTCAGATCTTGAGGGCCTATCCCTACCTCGGCCAATGACAGCGGAATCTTACAGTCTCGGCAGATAGCTGCCATTGCATCGACAAACAGCCGGGCTCGCTCGGCGACCGTCAGGTTGACGGCCTGGAAATCGACAATAGGCGCGAGTTCAGCATAGAGAAGCTCGGCCGCGGATAGGTTGAAGCGAAGCACCTGCGTTAAGATCAGGGCATTCGAGAATCCGTGAGGCACATGGAAAATTGCACCAATCGGATATGCTAGCGCGTGGACGGCAGCCACTGGGGCGTTGGCGAATGCCATGCCGGCGAGCATCGATCCTAGCAGCATCTGCGACCGCGCCTCGATGTCCTGCCCGTCCTCGCACACCCGACGCACATTGGCCGAGAGCAGCCCGAGCGCCTGACGTGCAAACTGATCCGATATTGGGTTCTTCTTGTGCTTGCTACTGTAGGCTTCGATTGCATGTACCATGGCGTCGATGCCAGTCGCGGCTGTGACGAATGTCGGCAGGCTGAGAGTCAGCTCGGCATCCAGGATAGCCCAATCAGGGATGAGTACCGACGAAACGACACCTTTCTTCTGGGCAGTGGGTGTGGTGACGATCGCGATCGGTGTTACTTCCGAGCCGGTCCCCGCTGTTGTCGGCGCCAACAATAGCGGCAAGCGTTGTCCCTTGGCGAGACCAACACCATAGATGTCGTCGAGACGATCGGGAGTCTTCGCCAGATAGGCCACAAGCTTGGCTGTATCAAGGACACTCCCGCCACCGATCGATAGCACAACATCGATGCGGTCGGCTCGACAGGCCGCAACAGCGGCTTCCACCACGTACGACGGGGAATCGGCGACGACATCGTCAAAGATGCTGACGCCAATACCGGCTGCTGCTAGTGATGCCTCGGCGCCTGCCGTCAGCCCAGCCGACCGCACGATCTTACCGGTAACCAACATGACGCGGCGAGCGCCAAAGTGAGCGATGAGCTCTCCCACCTTGCGGGAAGCCCCCCGCTGGAACAGAATATTGGGGGGCGCTTGAAAGGAAAAACTTCCAACCATCTTCAGTCCTGCCTATGTCTCTCGCCGCAATGAAACAGACGAACGCCAGTACCACCACCGACGCATCAGCATTGCCTCTCTTTGATGTCGTGCAGCACGTTCAGAAGTTCGCCAGTGCCATAACCTCCTTCTGCTGAGCACAGCACCAGCCGTTAAGAGGGAGGCCGCACTCAGCAGCCTATCCTCCATCGTAGCAAAATGGTCCATCATCACATCGGGCCAGCGGCTTCGATCGAACGCCTCGATAAGCTGCGCATCCGTGTCGCCCTACACGACCTCGACCACCCGCTGGCATTCGCCCACGCCATCGACCAGGACACGGGTGTTCTCGGAATAGTCGATCGGCACGTCCACAAGGTGGACACCACCCTCCGCGAAAGCGGCCTCCAGCGTCGGCACGAGTGCATCGGCAGCGTTTACGCGTGCTCCCTTCGCGCCAAACGACTGAGCGTAGCGGACGAAGTCCGGATTGCCAAACGAAAGGCCGAAATCGGAGAAGTTGCGCGCGGCCTGCTTCCAGCGGATCATGCCATACGCTCCATCATTCAAGATCAGCACCACCAAGCTAAGTTTGAGCCGCACAGCGGTTTCTAGCTCCTGGCTATTCATCATGAATCCGCCATCACCGCAGACCGCCATCACCCGTCGATCTGGATAAAGCAAGGCGGCCGTCATTGCCGACGGCAACCCAGCGCCCATTGTGGCGAGCGCATTGTCGAGTAGCAGCGTGTTCTTAACACACGTAGAATAGTGGCGCGCCCAACAGATCTTGTACATGCCATTGTCGAGCGCAACGATGCCGTCCTCCGGCATCAGTTTGCGCACGTCCTGAACCAGCCGCTGCGGCGTGACAGGCCAACGGCGTTCCGTCGGGCGGTCGGCACCTCGGTTCAGAATGCTATGACGTAGCGACAGCAGCGCCTTTGCATTCGGGAGCTTTCCTTCGACACGCTCGGCAAGCAGTTGAAGACTGGGTCCTACGTCGCCCACAATCTCCGCATGCGGGAAATAGACCTGCTCCACCGCCGCTGGCGTATAGCTGACGTGAATTACGAGAGGGCCCTTCCGCCCCATGATGAACGGCGGCTTTTCTACAGTATCATGCCCGATCGCGATAATTAGATCCGCCTCATTGATTGCGTCATGAACATAGTCGCCTTCAGCGACAGCAGCGGTCCCCATGTACAGAGTTGTGTCGCCAGGTACCGAGCCCTTTCCCATCTGCGTGGTGAAAAACGGAATGCCGGCACGGTGCACGAAGCCGGCAATTCCGAAGGTTGACCGCGGCCGACTCGCCGCCGCTCCTAGCATGATGAGCGGCCGTTTAGAGCCCAGAATGATCTCGGCTGCCCGGTCGAGTGCCACGCGATGCGCAACCGGGATTTCGATCGGATGTATCGGCACCATCGGCACCGGCTGGATTTCGTCTGCGGCGATGTCCTCAGGCAGCTCGAGATGAACCGGGCCCGGTCGCTCCTGCATCGCGATACGAAACGCATCGCGAACCAGCGTCGGAATGCTCTCCGGGCTTACGATCTGTCGCGATAGCTTCGTAAGTGGCTTCATCGAAGCGATCACATCGACAAGCTGAAAAAGCCCCTCTCGGCTGCTCCTGATCGCTTTCTGTCCAGTAATCATGACCATCGGCATTGCGCCGAGGTGAGCATAGGCGGCTCCGGTCGATAGGTTGAGAGCGCCAGGACCACAAGCTGCAAGGCACACGCCCGGACGACCCGTGAGCCGCCCGTATGTCGCCGCCATGAACGCTGCGGCCTGCTCATGCCGCGTCAGCACCCACTCGATCTTCGAGCTCCGGAGAGATTCCAGCAGATCGAGATTTCCTTCGCCGGGCACGCCAAAGACGCGGTCGACCCCCTCATGCGACAGCGCTTTGACAAGTAACTCCGATCCCGTCACCATCCCCAACCTCCTATTGTGAAGACGGTGCGAAGATGTGCGCCCGCAGCGTCTGAACGATCGCGCGCTACAGCCGAGCATGGTTCCACCTTGTTGACATAGTTCAACAACCCGCAGATAGCGGCAACGCATTTCTAACACAGTACTGGTAATTGCGCGCCCACCAGATCTTGTACATGCTCTTGTCGGAGACATCGATGCTTCTGCGGTTCTCCGTTGTGCACCAGCCGCTGCGTGACAGGCCAACAGCTTCCCCTCCCCGGTCGGAAACCTGATCCAGAATGCTCTGACGTAGCGACATCACCGACTTTTCGGTCGCAAGGTCTCAGCACGCCGGATACAGTCTGCTCCAGTATCCCCTGGCGCATAGCTGACGTGGATCGTGTCAGGGTCCTTCAGCCAAATGGATGAACGGCGGCTTCTCTGTTGTTCATACCCGATCGAATCGGAGGCGGTCGAAAGGATCGACTGGTATGCCATGCGTTGGAAGATCGACGTCTTCCACAAAATCCTCAAGTCAGGCTGCCACGCAGAAGATTCCAAACTACGCACGGCTAGTCGGCTTGCCAATCTCATGGCCGTCTTCTGATCCTGAGTTGGCGTGTATTCTGGTTGACCATGCTGAACCGCGCTGCACCGAATGCAGCCCCCGCCATGGCGCTGGCCTCGACCGAGATAGCCATTGTTGGATCAACTTGTTGCTGACGCTGGAAATCGGCAATGCAGATCAGGAACGCTCTCGTTCTATCTCATAAAGCTTAGCAGGCCGGGAAGCTACCTGGCGCGATCAGCGATCCTCCGCCCGGAAACGCAGTCATTTGGCGAGGACGTTCAAGGCTAAAGATATCGAGCTCGATCTTGAACTCGGCATGGCCGGAAATGTGGCTAATTGGAAGCCTCACCGGATGCTTTCGACTAGGAGGTCGGATGTGTAACGTACTGTCGGAGCCACGACACGTCCATCCGAGCAGAATCACCTTTAAATGATGGTTTTACCAAATGGCACGAGCATTGAAAGAGAGGTCGTCCGGCAGCAACTGCTCAAGGAGTCGCATTGGTAGCCTCTCAATTTATTGTACGCGGCACGTTTGATGTCGCCCCCCAATGGCGCGATTGAGCGCAATGTGCGTTCGCGAATGGTTTTGTCATCGTGATCGACTGCCCGATCGCGGCTCGCCAACATCAATGCGCGCTCGCGTCCCGGCCCTGCATCCTTGCCGGGCCCTGCCGGCACCGATTTTCGTGAGTCGGTCGAATTCGGACGGCGCGAAGCTGAGGTGCGGCCCATGGATGCGGACGGAACAGCTGCGGTCGATTGCAACAAATTCATTAGCATGTCACTCAATTTCGTCTCGACTCAGTCGAAGTCATCTTCGTCGTATGTTGGGGCTGCTATGCTTTGTTCCACTTTAGACGTTTTATGAAAATATGGTGGACGGCATTAGGGGAGGCACATCCATCGATCAACGGGAACGTCCGCGGTCGGAGCATTTGATGGCTCGTTCGTCGCTTGGGTCGGAAGTGGCAGCTACCGAGCGGACCGCCCCCGCATCGGCAGAATCCACAACACTGGCTGAGGGTGCTGCCCACGATTGAAAGCGCCACAAACCATAAGATAGCTGTAGTCGCGTCGAGCCAGCCTGACCTGCCCCTGAAGTTTCACCCAGTAGCGGTTAGAGTCTCGGCGGATGTTACGCCGTTTGGCGCGGTGTTAGCAACGTGCGATCGGCGGAGCTGGTCGGGGTTGCGCAGCCGATCGCACGTTGCGGTGAGGTAGGCGGCATAGGCCGCAGGAGTCAGATAGCCGAGCGAGGAATGCGGGCGTTGGCCGTTGTACAACGACGTTTGAGAACGCCCACAGGACCGTTCTTCGCGAGGTTCTTTATCGGCATCATCCTTGGTTTGGGCGCCGAGTTTGCGTTCATGGGGCCATCGACAAGGCCGACGATGTCGTTTTTCGCTGCACCCTGGACGGATCGCAAGCAGACCGTTGGCTGGAAGTTCCCGCATGGATGTTCGACCGGACGGCATGCCATGATGCCGGGTTTCTGACAGCTCAGCCGCTTGTTAGGATCGATGCACTTGCGGCGCTTTCTGCGCTTCTCGATGTAGCGTTGAAGGATCGAACGCCATCAGCTGCCCCGCTTTCTGGCGCATCCAGAGGCTCTCACGGCCAGAATCGGGGAGCGACTCATGTCAAGCCAGACGGCAATGCCAGGGAGCGGATACCGACACAATCAACGACCGCGGCCGCAGGAGCAGATGGATCTGTTCGGGAGCGGCCTGTCGAACGGCGCCATCGGCGCGCCGGCATGGTCGGAGCTGCCGGCGGAAGCGCAGGCGGCCCTTATGAGTCTGATGACGCAGTTGATCCTCGACCATGCTGCGACGACGGCGACGCCGCGCGCGAAGGAGGTCGGTCATGATTTCTGACAAGGTCAGGCCTCATCATCTCGAGCGCAAGGCGCTTCTTTACGTGCGTCAATCCTCAGCGCATCAGGTGTTGCACAATCGCGAGAGCAGTGCGTTGCAGTATGCCATGCGGGACCGGCTGACGGCGCTCGGGTGGTCAGAGATTGAAGTGATCGATGATGATCTCGGTCGTTCAGCCGCCGGCGGGGTACAACGCGCCGGTTTCGAGCGGATGGTAGCGGAGGTTTGCCTCGGTAAGGTTGGCGCGGTTTGCGCCCGCGAGGTCTCGCGCTTCGCTCGCAACAGCCGGGATTGGCAGCAACTCATCGAGATGTGTCGTGTGGTCGATACCGTCCTGGTCGATCAGGAGACGATCTATGCACCGAGGCACGGTAACGACCGCCTGCTGCTCGGGCTCAAGGGCAGCCTCAACGAGTACGAGCTGGATCTGTTGCGCCAGCGCTCGCTCTCGGCCCGCTACGAGAAGGCGCGCCGGGGCGAGTTGGTTGTGGCGGCGCCCGTCGGCTTCGTGAAGGCCGGCGACCATTATGAGAAAGATCCGGATGGGCGTGTCCAGGAAGCGATCAAGCTGGTGTTCGACAAGGTCGAGGAACTGGGCAGCGCGCGACAGGCGCTCTGCTGGCTCCACGAGTACAATCTCGATCTGCCGGTGAAGCAGACCAGCGGCGACACGGCCTGGCGGCGACCAAGCTACTCCGCCATCCACCGGATCATTGAGAACCCGGTCTACGGCGGCGCCTATGCCTATGGTAAGACGGCTGTGGCGGCGGGATACAGCGCCGCAGGCGTGAGCGTGAAGATCCGCCGCAAGGCGCGGAACGAATGGCTGGCGCTGAAGCCCAACACCCACGAAGGGTATGTGAGCTGGGAGAGGTTCGAGGCGATCCGCACTATGGTCAGCAGCAACATTCCCACCGGCCGGCATCACGGCGCGCCCAAGCATGGTGACGGGCTGCTGGCCGGCCTGATCCGGTGCAAGCGCTGCGGCCGCAAGCTCACACTCCGATACTCCGGCATGAAGCACCATATCCCGCGCTACAGCTGCAGCCGCGCCTGGATGGACAATGGTGGCCCTCACTGCATCGGCTTCGGCGGACTGCGCGTCGATGATGCAGTCGAGGAAGCGCTGCTTGGCGTCGTCGGTCCGGGCGCTATCGCCGCTGCAACCGCGGCCGCCAAGGAAGCCAGGGAACGGCGGGATCAGGTGCGCGATGCTCTCAGTCGCGACCTCGAAGCGGCGCGCTATGCCGCCGACCGGGCCTTCCGGCAGTACGATGCCGCTGACCCCGCGAACCGGCTGGTGGCGGGCGAGCTTGAAGCGCGCTGGAACAGGGCGCTCGCTCACGCGGCGGAGGTCGAGGGCAAGATCGCAATGCATGAGGCGGCGACGCCCGCCCCCATTGCCGATCCAGCTTCGCTCGGCGTTCTAGCCTCGAACCTCAAAGCGGTCTGGGATGCGCCGACGACGGATGCTCGCCTCAAGAAGCGCGTTGTGCGCACCCTCATCCATGAGGTCGTGGCCGATATCGACGATGCGGCCTCCGAGATCGTCCTCATCGTCCACTGGGTCGGCGGCGTTCACAGCGAGATACGCCTGCCCAAGCGCCGGCGCGGGCAGCGTAACAGCACCTCCGCCAACATCATCGAGGCTGTGCGCCGACTGGTGCTGATCGCCAGCGACGATCTGATCGCCGGCCTCCTCAACCGCAACGGCCTCGAGACCGGTAACGGCAATCGCTGGACGCGCGAGCGTGTTACCTCGCTGCGCTCGAACTATCGCATCCCGGTGTTCAAGCCCGCCGAGGACGGCATCGAGCACTGGCTAAACCTCAGCAACGCCGCCAAGCTCCTGAAGATCGCGCCCAAGACGCTCCGGCTGGCCGCTGAAGCCGGTGAAATCGAAGCCATCCATCCTCTGTCGGATGGTCCTTGGATCTTCGCCCGCAGCTCGCTGATAACAACTGCTGCTCGATCTATCGCCGAACGAGCGCGACAGAACCCAAGATACCCCACGGGATCGAATCCCAATCAGCAAAGTCTTTTCTCTTCAACAACATAGACAGATGGGTGTTCCGATGCGCGGTTGTAGTCGCCGACCCAATCCGCAATCTTGGCGCGGGCGTGATCGAGGCCGAAGAACAAGGTTTCGTTGAGAAGCTCGTCCCGCATCCGGCCGTTGAAGCTTTCACAGAAGCCGTTCTGCATCGGCTTGCCCGGCGCAATGAAGTGCCAGTCGATCTTGTTCTCCTCGGACCAGGCCAGCATGGCATTGCAGGTGAACTCGGTGCCGTTGTCGGAGACGATCATGCCCGGCTTGCCGCGCTGATTGATCAGCGCCGTCAGTTCGCGTGCCACCCGCCGCCCCGGGATCGAGGTGTCGGGGATGGCCGCCAGACATTCCCGGGTCACGTCATCGACGATATTCAGGACCCGGAAGCGACGGCCGCTGGCGAACTGGTCGTGGACAAAATCCAGCGACCACCGGGCGTTCGGCCGAGCCTCGACCAGTATCGGCGCTCGGGTGCCCACGGCGCGCCGGCGGGCCCGGCGCTTGCGCACGCTGAGGCCTTCCTCTCGATACAGACGGTAGATCCGGTTCCGCCCGGACGGCTCGCCCTGCTGGCGAAGCAGCACGAACAGCCGGCGGTAGCCGAACCGCCGACGGGCATTAGCAAGCTCGCGCAAGTGGCCGCGTAGTTCGGTGTCCGGCGGTCGGCACGATCGGTAGCGAACCATCTTGCGGTCAGCGCCGACGATGCCGCAGGCTCGCCGCTCCGACAGACCCATGACGGCCTGCAGGTGCGCGACGGCTTCGCGCTTGGCGACGGGCCCTACCATTTTTTTGACAAAAGCTCGCGTAGCGCTGCAGCATCCAGCATCTGCTCGGCCAGCAGCTTCTTCAGCTTGGCGTTCTCGTCCTCGAGTTGCCGCAACCGCTTGGCATCGGAGACGTCCAGACCGCCGAACTTCGCCTTCCAATTGTACAGCGTCGCTTCAGAGACGCCATGCTTCCGCGCCAAATCGGCAGCCTTCGCACCTGCCTCATGCTCACGCAGCACGCCAATAATCTGCTCTTCCGTAAACCTGGCTCGCTTCATCTGTCCGTCCTTCAGAAGGCCGGACTCTAACTTCAACTGGAGGAAATCGGCAGGGGCAGGTCAAGCCGCATTGGCTGCAGCTCCATCATTTACGTTGGCGAGGATAGGAAGGTACGTTATGGCACAATGCGTTCAGGCTGGCACTGTCAGTTTTCCCGCACAAGAGTTGGTAATCTTTGGACAATCGGCCCATGAGGCTGTCGCCGCTGAAGTCGCTCGACGCGGCCTGCACCGGATCTTTGTCACGTCGACTAGATCTCTGACCCGAAATGAGGACGGTCCGCTACAGAGGATCGTGGAGGCGCTTGGGCCTCGTTATGTCGGACGATTCACCGCGATCGGTTCGCACAGCCCGGATTATGACGTCGTCACCGGCGCCATTGCTGCCCGCCGAGCGGGCACCGAATTGATATTGGTGGCGGATCAGTGATTGATGCGACGAAAGCGATTCTTATATGCCTTTGGGAAGGTATCGATAGCGTCGAGGCCTTCCGTACGGCGCATTCAATGTTTAATGGCACATCAGCCAGCAAACCGGGTCGTGAGCGGATGTTTGCCGTACCCACCACTTTGTCAGCAGCAGAATTTACCTCGGTCGCTGCAGTCACCAACCCACACATCGGCCAGAAGATGATGTATCGCCACCGGAATGCTGCTCCGCAGGTAGTTGTGCTCGATCCTGGCGCGACGCTCAATACGCCCCTGCGACTGCTTCTGACCACTGGTGTCCGTGCGATAGACCATGCAACTGAGGCTTTCTGTTCGGCTAGCGCCAATCCCATGACTGATGCGTACGCATTGAGCGCTGCTCGCTTTCTGTCCGCGGCCCTGCCCGCGATGAAGGTCGACCCCGAGAACCTGACGCACAGGCAATTGGCACAGTTCGGTATGTGGCAAGGACTTCTCGCCTCCTCGATGGGCGCAGGAGCGGGGGCGAGCCATGCCATTGGCTACGCGCTCGGCGCGTCCTATGGAGTGGCCCATGGTGAGACGAGTTGCGTCTCTTTAGCGTCGACTCTGCGATGGAATGCGGAGGTAAACGGAGACCGCCAAAAGTTGCTGTCTGAGGCAATGGGTTATCGAGATCAACCAGCCTGGGAGGTGATACGCGATCTGGTTTGCTGTCTCGATGCCCCGATGCCGCTGGGTGATGTCGGCATCGTTGCCTCCGAGATTCCGCGCCTGGCCGAACGTGCATTCACTTATGCACCGATACGCAATAATCCGCGGCCGATCAGGTCGCCCGGCGATGTTGCGGAAATTCTTATGTACATGATGGACGCAAGTATCTGCTAGGTGTTTGGTCCCAAGCTTTGATGGTGAATTCTTATCGCACGATTCGAAGGATGCGCAATGGAATCGTATCTCCGGCTTGATCATCGGTCGGCCGGACCAGCGTGGCTCGACGGGCCGCGACAACCGCATGTTCGTCGAGGCGTTTTATGGATCGTGCGGACCGGTTCGCCGTGGCGTGATCTGCCCGAAGTGACCTTGCCCCCAAGTTTTATCCAGTCCTGAGTTCGCCCGTGCCGTTGGATTTGCCCGGTTGGGCGGTGGCAGCGACGGGAGCTGGCGCGGAGCCTTCGGCATAGCGCAGCGCCAGATCCCGGCGCGGGTGGCAGGTCATCGCGAACTCGGACGGGGTTCTCCATCTGAGCTGCGAGTGTGGTCTTGTGTCGTTGTAATCGGCCCGCCAACTTCCAAGTGTGACGCGGGCTTGTGCCAGTGACGTGAACAACGTCTCGTTCAACAGCTCATCCCGCAGCCGGCCGTTGATGGAGAAGACGGCCCCGCTCCCTCGGCGCCGGCGCTATGCTGGCGATGTCTGTACCTAACAGGAGCAATCATCATGGAAGCCGTGACAATTGGCTCGGATATCGCGAAGCACGTATTTCACGTTCATGCGGTTGACACTCAAGGTCAAGTGACCAGCCGCCAACGCCTCCGGCGCGGTGAGATCGTTTCCTTCTTCTCCTCGCTGTCGCCCTGCCTGGTTGGGATAGAGGCTTGCGCCAGCGCCCATTACTGGCCGCGCGAGATTCAGCGGTTTGGACATGATGTGAGATTAATACCGCCAGCATATGTGAAGCCCTATGTGCGGCGGGGAGCAAAGAACGATGCCGCTGATGCGGCCGCAATCTGTGAAGCAGTTAGCCGGCCCAATATGAGGTTTGTTCCCATCAAAAGCGTCGAGAACCAAGGCTTCCTGATGCTTCATCGGGCAAGACGCCTACTGGTCCGCCAGAGAACATGACCGCCTGCGCTATTCGAGCTCACTTTGCGGAGTTCGGAATTATTGTCGGACAGGGCCGGCAAAGGGTGGAGGGTCTAGCAGTCTGCTGAAAAACCTTGAAATGGAGAATTTTCATTTTTCCGCCGGTCGTTTTTGGAGCGACGCGGTAGAGTTGGATGTAATTTCTAGCTTGTTATTGAGTGTGCCCCGGCGCGGGGTGGCTATGCGGCGAGCAGTTTGGGAATTCGGATCAGGTTATAGGCGATCAGATTAAGCAGGAAGTCGGCGGCGACGCGAGCGATGCCCCGATGTTTGGTCTTGCGCATGGTGCCATGCTGCTTGCCCCATCCGAAAATGCACTCGACCATCGCCCGGCGTGATTGCGACATGCCGTATCCCGGATGCCGCGTGGTTCGTTCGTCGATCGCGCTGTTACGGTTCTTGCCGGTTTTGGTGATGGCCTGGTTCTGTGTCACATGCGGCGTCACGCCGATGGCGCGAAGATTGGCGACATGATCGGCCGTATCGTACGCCTTGTCCTCACCAGCCGTGATGCGGCGACCTGCGGCTTTGCGTCTCGCCTTCAGCATGACCTCCGCAGCCCGGCGTTCGGCGGTGCCATTGGCATGCGTGACCCTGCCCGCCACCGCCAGCCCATGCCGGTTCTCCATGGTGGCGTGGCCCATATAGCAAAGCTTGGCCTCCCGTCCGGCCGCCTTGCGATAAAGCCTGCTGTCCGGGTCACTGGTGCTCGCATGGGTGTCGTTCTTGCGTTTCTGGCCATGGAAGTTGGCGCCGTCATCATCGTCGCCGCTGCCGTCCTTGGGGCGAAAACTCTTCTGCGAAGCCCAGGCTTCGATCAGCGTTCCGTCCACCGAAAAATGCTCGTCCGACAATAGCGGCTTGACCTGAGAATGGTTCAGAAGCCTGGTCATGAACTTCGTGAACACATCGCCGTTCTGCAGCCGCTCCCGGTTCTTGGTAAAGGTGGTCGGGTCCCAGACCGGATCGTCCGGCGACAGTCCCACGAACCAGCGATACAAAAGATTGTAGTCCAGCTGCTCCATCAGCTGGCGTTCCGAGCGGATGCCGTAGAACACCTGCAGCAGCAAGGCGCTCAGCAATTGCTCCGGAGGGATCGAAGGACGTCCCTCGCTGGCGTATAGCTTTCCAAGGCTGCGGTTCAAATCACTCAAAACATCCCGGACAAGTTCCCGGACCTTCCGCAGCGGATGGTTCGCTGGCACACGTTTATCCGGCGCGATGTACGAAAACAGGCCGCCCTGATCCGTAAACCTGCCGCGCATGATCGTCTCCGCCGATTCGAGATGATAAAGTGAATCATCAAGTCCCCTCCCTGGCGAGGCGGTTTTTCAGCAGACTGCTAGTGGATTTGTTGGATGACGAGGAACTCGCGCTACCTGCCACTGCCCGTATGGCGCTGGCTGTTCTTGTGAACCAACTGAAGGAATTGGACCGGCAGGTCGACGCTATCGAGCGTGAGCTGGCTCAGATCCAGAGAGTAAATCGCGATGGCGAGGTTGCTCTCCTCGATTCCCGGCATTGGGCCCATAACGGCCACGGCCCTCGCCGCGACGGTGCCGGACGCGACCATGTTCCGCTCCGGGCGAGAATTCGCGGCTTGGCTGGGCCTGACGCCTAAGCAGAAGTCCACCGGCGGGAAGGACCTGTTCGGCCGCGTAACGAAGCAGGGCAATTCCTATCTCCGGCACTTGCTTGTCATCGGGGGCACGCAACGTCGTTCGGTATCCAAAGGCACGGTCCCGGGTCGGAGGTGGCTGGATCGAAGCTCTGCTTGAACGGCGTCGGCCCATGGTCGTCGCTATCGCCGTCGCCAACAAGTTGGCTCGGATCATCTGGGCGATGATGACGACCGGTGAGTTCTATCGGGCTAAGGCTGCTGGATGAACTGCCTAGCAGGCTGGCCACTTTAAGGTGTGAGGGCAAAAACAGCATGATGGAAACCGGCGGAGCTGGGGATCGAGAAAGCCCGAAGAGCTTTAAGCGCAACAAGCGCTACCCGTTGATGAGGCCTCGATCCGCGACCTCCATCAGGGCCAGCGGCCATGTTATCGGTCGCAATGACAGGCCGGATACATGAACGCACCCGACCGATCTCCAAAGCGCTGTCGAAATCTCTTGCACCCGCGGGGCCAATGGTATGGACCCCGCCCTTGCCGCGGTGGAATCTCAAGCGTCAACTGCAGCGAAGGAGGATGTTATGCAGGTCGTTCGGATAGGTCTAGATCTGGCGAAGTATGTCTTCGAAGTTCACGGCGTCGACAACCACGGGAAAGTCGTTGTGCGAAAGAGGTTACGTCGCGATGCGGTGGCCGGCTTTTTCGCCAATTTACCGGCCTGCCTGGTCGGCATGGAGGCTTCCAACGGGGCACACTATTGGGCTCGCGTGCTCACGGAGCTTGGCCATCAGGTCCGACTAATCAGCCCTCAGTTCGTGACACCATACGTCAAGTCGAACAAAAACGACCAGAACGATGCGGAAGCCATCTGCGAAGCGGTCGGTCGTCCGTCCATGCGCTTCGTGCCACCGAAATCAACCGATCAGCTGGCGGTACAGGCCGTCCACCGCATTCGCCGGCGCCTGGTCGCCGATCGAGTCAGGCTCGTCAATCAGATTCGCGGTCTTCTGTCCGAGCATGGGATTGTCATTGCCCGTGACATCGCGCAGCTGCGGCGTGGCCTCGCGGTCATCGTAGGAAACATCAATGACGACCTCAGCGAGATGCTCCGAGCGCTCATGAGGGAACTGCAAGAGGAGTTGTCCGAGCTTGATACCCGCATTGCAGCCTATGACCGGCGGATAAGGGAAATCTTCCGTACGAGTGAGCAGTGCCAGCGGCTCGGCAAAATCGAAGGCGTCGGACCTGTGACAGCAACAGCCTTGGTCGCCGCCGTGGGCGATAGAAGCTGTTTCAAGAACGGCCGACAGTTCGCGGCTTGGCTTGGTCTGGTACCCAAGCAGCGATCCAGTGGAGGGCGGGCCCGCTTGTTCGGCATCAGCAAACGGGGCGATCGATACCTGCGGACGCTGATGATTCACGGAGCTCGCGCCGCTTTAAGCCGTGCTAATGGCAAGCAGGATCCGCGAAGCCTCTGGCTCGGCAAGATGCGGCAACGGCGCCATCCCAATGTCGCGGCCGTGGCTCTTGCCAACAAGAACGCGCGGATCGTGTGGGCTATGCTCACAGGCGGCGCGGCTTATGAGCCGGCGCTTTCGGTGAAGGCGGCCTGAAGCGAAGCGGCAATCAAGGAAAGGAGGTCTCACCGGCAATTGCAACAAATGGCAGGAGATGGCGAAACGGTCACCCCGTCGCTTCCCGAACCTGATGTGTGGACCGGCACGGCTTGCGCCGATGTCTCGGGGCCGTTGAGGTGGAAGCGGGCGAAAACCATCGAGGCTCGCGGCGGAGACGTTGTCCAGCCGCATCAAGAAGCCGGATATACGTCAGCAGTTGTGGCCGTCGATCCTGATCAAGCCAGTCGTTGCAATCGGGCGGGGTCCATATACGTCTATACATGAAGCTCTCGATGAACGTGTTCTGCATGGGTTTGCCCGGCGCGATGTAGTGCCAAGCGACGCGGCTCTGATCGGCCCACGTCAGAATGGCGTTGCTGGTGAGTTCGGTGCCGTTGTCGCTAACCACCGTCTTGGGCTTGCCACGCTCGGTGATCAGGCGGTCCAGTTCCCGCGCCACCCGGGCGCCCGAGAGCGAGGTATCGGCCACCAGCGCCAGACACTCGCGGGTGCAATCGTCAACCACGGTCAGAATGCGGAAGCGACGGCCGTCGGTGAGCTGATCCGACACGAAGTCGAGCGACCAACGATCGTTGGGGGCCATCGGCGCCATCATCGGTGCCCTGGTCCCAATTGCGCGCTTGCGGCCACCACGGCGGCGTACCGCGAGCCTCTCTTCCCGGTAGAGCCGGAAGAGCTTCTTGTCGTCTAATCGCTGTCAATTGCCCTGGGTGCCGGACCTTGTCGTCTTCGAGGTCGGAAGAATGTGCCGCCTCATCATGGCCCTCGCCAGTGGATCTCCCCATGTGATTCCCGCGGTCTGAAGCCGCCCAAGAAGTTACGGGATGATCCGGCCAGCGTCCTTCCAGGACGATCTACAGAGATCCTGGCTTAGCTAGCTAGGCTCAGCTAGCCGGCGCAGCTGCGAACTCCGTGCCATCCAGCCAGATACGATGCAGGATGACGGCGAGTTTGCGCGCCACGGCGACCTTGGCCTTTCGCGACCCGATCCGAGCCATCAATTGCTGCCCCCAACGGCGGAGTGCACTATCTTTGCGCACGCGCGTCATGAGCGCGTTGGCCGCCTCGAACAGAAGGCTTCGCGCCATGCGGTCGCCTGACTTGGATATCCGGCCAGAGATATCGACCTCGCCGGATTGATAGCGCCGAGGTGTCAGGCCGAGAAACGCTCCGACATCAGTGGATCGGGAGAAGCGGTTAGGATCGTCTACGGCCGTCGTGAACGTCAATGCAGTAATCGCGCCTACACCGGGGATCGTTATCATGCGCTGGCAGGCCTCATCGGTGCGCGCGAGACGTAGAAGCTGCGAATCGAGCCTCTGCCTGCGCTCTCCCGCAACACGCCAAGCCTCAAGCAGCGCGTCAATGGCGCTTCGGATCAAGGGGTCCTCCGGACATCGCGTGAGCACTGCGCGCTCGAACGTTCCACCCTTACCGGCTGCGAGCACCACGCCGAAGGTCTTCAGTAGACCACGAATTTGATTGTAAAGCGTCGTACGAATCGCGACGAGTTCGCTTCTGGCTGAGAGCAGGGCTCGGATACGACAGCTCTGCAGGCTCTTGATGGCGACGGGCCGGTACCAACGGGAGCGCACCACTTGCGCGATCCCAAATGCATCGTTCACATCCGTCTTGTTAACTTGTAGCGAGAGCGCCGCCGCTACATGGCGCGCGTGGATGCAGTCGATTGGAACGTCGAGAGCGCGCAGCCCATGCCAAAGCCAGATCGCGAGCGGCCCGGTTTCCATACCAACCCGAACCGCGTCTGGAGCGTGCTCGCGCAGCGCCATTGCGATGCACTCCGGTTCCGAGGAGCATTTGCCCCGCCAAGTGCGCCGACCGTCGCCGTCGATCACACAAATTTCCGTCTCCTTTTGCGATACGTCCAAACCAACATAAAGGGTCATCACATGCTCCTCGTTTGCACTGAGGAGAACATTCTGCCTCAGCTTCGCGCGTGCGATTAGGCCATGTGGTTGATCAGATAGCCCTCCCGCCTGAGCAGAACATGCAGCCGCCGATAGCCGAAGCGGCGGCACTCTTGGGCGATCGCCCTCATGCGTTGGCGAACGGCGGAATCGTCCGACGGTGTTACCGTGTATCTTACAGTCATGCGGCAGCGGCCGATGGCTTTACACGCCCGCCGTTCGCTCATCCCATGGGCATCCACCAGATGAGCGACAGCTTTCCGCTTCCCCGCGGGCGTCACCACTAGACTGTATGTCCCCTCCATAAAATGAGGCGACTCACCCTCGATGTTGCGACGAGGGTTGCCTGGATGGACCGGGCAGAGCCTCAAACAAGGAGGGCGAGTCGTGGGTCATCATACCGAGGTCTATACGTCAAAATCGCGCAATGCAATAGCCATTGCCGATGGCGACCGTGGCGGCGAGGTACGATATCTCGGGGAGTTTTCTGCCACGGAGGCAGCGATCCGAAAGCTGGTGGCAAAGCTTGCAGCGAAATGCTGTCATCTTACGTTTTGCTACGAAGCAGGGCCGACAGGATATGGCCTCTACAGACTGCTCAAGAGCCTCGGCCATGACTGCCTGGTGGTGGCCCCCTCGCTCGTTCCGAAGAAGGCCGGCGATCGAGTGAAGACGAACCGGCGCGATGCGGTAAGCCTCGCCAAGCTGTTGCGCGCGGGCGAGCTCACCGCGGTGTGGGTACCGGACGAGCGCCATGAGGCCATGCGCGATCTCTCGCGGGCCCGTCAGGCAGTGAAGAAGGACCTCCAGGGCAAGCGTCAACAGATCTCGTCATTGATGCTGCGGCTGGGACGCATCTATCCGGGCAAGACAACGTGGGGGCCAGCCCACATGAGATGGCTGATGTCGCAGAAGCTCCAGCATCGCGAGCAGCGCATCGCATTCGAAGAGCTACTTGAGGGGATACGCCAGGAAAGTGAGCGGATGGAGCGTTTGGAAGATGCCATCCGCGAGGTAGTACCCGAGTGGTCGCTTGCCGAGGTTGTCGCGGCCCTGCAGGCGATGCGGGGGATTGATCTCATTGCGGCTGTGGGGGTGCTGGCCGAGATCGGTGATCTCTCCCGCTTTCAAAATCCGCGCGAGCTGATGGGCTATCTGGGTTTGGTGCCCACGGAAAACTCGACTGGCGACAAAGTCAGGCGAGGCGGCATCACCAAAGCCGGTAATGGGCGGGCGCGACGTATTCTTGTGGAGGCGGCCTGGAGCTATCGATATCCGCCGCGCGTGAGCCGAGACAAGCAGCCAAAGGTGGAGGCGGCACCGAGACGCGCGCGCGAGATTGCGTGGAAAGCGCAAACCAGATTGTGCGGACGCTTCCGCTCACTCGAGCGGAAGGGCAAGCGGCGAACCGTAATCGTCACGGCGATTGCCCGAGAGCTATCCGCCTTCATTTGGGCAATCAATCGCGAGCTCATGCCACCTCGACAGGCGTAGCGTCGTTGCGGGCTGTGGACCGCTCGAGTCGTGAGGTGCGCTCGACCGGCCCACAGCCCCCTTTGTTGCAATCAGGATCAGGGGTAGTCGCAGACATCAATCGTGCAGAGGTGAAGGTGGGACCACGGCAGGGGAAATCCTGAAACCCATTATGTGGCCGATCATCCGATCGACGCCCGACGCTAGACCAGGGACAGCCCCAAACGAAAAAACGGAAATGCGGTATCCAACCCGCGCATCAGAGCCTGTTCACCGACGTCTTTGGGTTCCGCCTTCTCCTCTGCACGATCTATCGGTGCAAGAACTTCACGATAAGCCTCGTGGAGATGGGAAACCGTGCGTTGTGTGCTTGACTGGGGACGGATGACCCGCCCCGTCCTCTCAGTCAGACTGAGTTGGCTTTTGAAAGGAGGAAGCAATGAGGACACGGAACAAGCCCAGGCCGCAGCGGCGGGAGAGGCGCGGGCCATTTTGGCGCGCGCCTTATCTATTGTGAACATCCATTTGATGGTAAGGCTTAGCCGCAACGCTATTGAGGCTGGCTTGACGTTTTGCGGAATGGCCACGGCATGAGGTCTTCGATGCGCCTATGGGGATGTCCGTCGATGATCGTCTCGAGTGTTTCGGCGATGTAGGCGGCCGGGTTGATGTCGTTGAGCTTGCAGGTGGCGACGAGCGAGGCTAGCAAGGCCCAATTTTCAGCCCCGACCTCATGTCCGGCGAAGAGCGCATTTTTTCTGGTCAGGCAGACTGGCCGGATGGCGTTCCCGACCGGGTTCGTGTCGAGCTCGAGGCGCCCGTCTTCGAGGAAGCGGGTCAGCCCCTGCCAGTGATTGAGCGCGTAGCGGATGTCCTCGGCGAGCGTCGAACCGCTGGAGATCATCGACAGCTGTTTCTCGAACCAAGGCTTTAACGCGGCGATGATGGGCAGCGAGTGCTCCTTGCGCGCGGACCGCCGGATGTCCGGCGATGAACCGCGCACCATGGCTTCGACGGCGTAAAGCTGTGGGATATGCCGAACGGCGGCCTCGGCGATCGGCGATTGCTGTTACGGGCCAATTTGACGAAGCGTCGGCGCAAATGCCGTCAGAGGCATCGCATTGCAGGAAGCGTCCGCAAAGCCATCCAGGAGCTGCTCCGCAAAGGCACCGCTGCGACCGGGGCATCTCGGAACAGCGCGAACGGCGGACTTGGGCAGCTGTGGCCGCGATCGTCGGAGTCGATCGCCCGGAAGTAGCCTTTCTTCGTTCGGCCACGTCCGGGATCGAGCACCGGTCCGTGGTTTCGTCCATGAACAGACGATCTGCCCTCTCCAGATAGCGGCGCATGTGGTCCGCTACGGGTAGATGGAAGCAGGCGCGGCCGGACCAGTTGCCCAGTGTCGCCCGATCAAGTCGGATCCCCTGGCGTGCATAGATCTCGGCCTGGCAGTAAAACGGCGTATGGTCGCCGAACTTCGAGACGATCACGTGCGCAATCGCCGCTTCGGTCGGCAGTCCACCAGGCACCACGTGCTCCGGTGCGTGCGCCTGCACGACAGGGCCCGAGCAGCGGCGACAGATGTATTTCGGGCGGCGCGTGACCAACACCCGCCATTGCGCCGGGATCACGTCCAGGCGTTTGCTGACGTCCTCGCCGATCTTCGTCATGGCGCCGCAACCGCACGGACCGAGCGTGCTCGCGGACTCGATGATCCGTTCCACCCGTGGCAAATGGGCAGGCAAGCAGCCGCGATTGCGATGAGACCCTTGATCCGGCGCGCTCCGCGATCGGCCCTGGATCACAGCCTCGACTCTCTCCTGAGCCGCGTCCAGGATGCCTTGCGCGATCTCCACGTCTTCCAGCGGGAAGTGATACTGATCTGGCCGCAGCTTCTCGGACGTCGCGCCGAACTTCTCGCGTCGCAATTCGCCGGGGATGACCTCCAGCCGACGCCGCGCTTCTTCCGACGCCGCCAGCGCTCCCTGATGCTCGCTTAAGGCCGCCTGCGTTTGCGCCAAAAGCGCTTTCAGTTGTTCATTTTCGTCGCGCAGCGCCGCGATGCTCATGCGCTATTTCGAGCACATCACCGCTACGCGTGCCACGTTCAAAATAGCTCCCGGGTCACTCTGCCGCAGTTATCCAGCCGCCTGGGGACGCCGCGCTTCTTGCGGGCGGACCAACCTCCAATCCCCCCTCGAACAGGTCAGCGAACATCGCCGGCGATATGCGCATCACGCCGTCTGCGATCGTTGGCCAAACAAAGTTGCAGCCTTCGAGGCGCTTGTGCACCAGCACCAGGCACGTTCGATCCCAGACCAAAATCTTGATCCGGTCCGCTCGTTTCGATCGGAACACGAAGACTGCCCCGCTGAACGGAGCGAGACGAAGCATCTCCTGCACCTTCGCAGCAAGTCCATCATGGCCATAGCGGAAGTCAATCGGCCGCGTCGCCACGTAAATCTTCAGATCAGCACCGGGCGCGATCATCGTGACGCTCGCACTGCGCGGGTCACCCGGGACAGCTGCTCGCCATCTATGGCTGTGTCCGTCCGCGGCACGACATCGCCGATGGCGATCTCAAGCTTGATCGCCGGAACGTGACCTCCTCCAACGCGCTTTCCACAACCAGCGGCGCGAATGTCGACTGCGACGCCTCGCACGGCGCCAACATGCCTCGCTGTCGAAAGCGTCGTCGCAATCGTAAATCTGCCAGCGCGTCGCTCCGTGCTTGCGCGCTACCTTGGACACCTGGGCACCGGATAGCAGACTCTCGGCGACGATCCGAGCTCTCTCAGCCTCCGAACGCACGCGGCGTCCCGACGGTCCTTCAAGCACTTCCAGCCGGCTCCCCGGCCCTCCCGATGAGCCGTCCAATGGACGTCCTTTTTGCTGTCCAATCCCGTCCCACACCTCCGTCCAAAGCCGGAGGCTTCTTCAGCACGTTCATTCGAATTCTGAAGCACGGTATCAGGTTCGCGCTTACGCTGGAACGCGCCGGCCTCATCAGACGGCAGCCAAGGACGCCTCGCAGCATCGAGGTCCTCATTGATCCGAAACTCCTGCCCGAGCTAATCTGGCCGCCGGACCCAGCCTGTCAAAATCACTGTGCAGAGCCACTAGGCCAAGATAGAAGAGAGCCGGCTCCGCAAAATTGAACAGGTCGATAAGTGGAGTTTCTGCCTGAAGGCGGCGATAATCGCCGTGAACAGGAGAGATCATGAGCAGACGACCGCGCCGGAACCGCACACCGGCCTTCAAGGCGAAGGTGGCACTGGCGGCCCTCAAGGGCGATCGGACGATAGCCCAGCTGGCCGAGCATTTCGACGTCCACCCCAATCAGATCACGGCGTGGAAGTCACAGCTTAAGGGCAGCGCTTCGGAGGTTTTCGGATCGGGAGGCGGAGCGCCGGAGATTCCAGCGATCGATGTGAAGTCGCTGCACGCCAAGATCGGCGAGCTGACGCTGGAGAACGATTCCTAAGAAACGGCACCAGCTCCTGGTTCCAAGGGCTGCAGAACAAAGCCGAATGTCTCGGCACGTCGGTGCAAATTGTTGATCACTCGCGTGCGGTAGCGCGTCTCGTAGGATGAGGCCCCCGGATCGACATACTCCATTCCGTGTCGCACCGCGTTGTAGAACAGGACTGCGATCTTGCGGGCCGTGGCGGTCACCGCCTTGGCCTTGCCGATGCGGGACGAGAGGCGCCTGTAAAAGGCGCCGAGCGCGGTGTCGGTGCGTCCGACGGTTACGGCAGCAAGGCGCAGAAGAGCTGCGGCCCGACCGCCGGACCGGCGCGTTCGTGACGAGAGCAGTTTGCCTCCGGAGACCTTATTGCTCGGCGCCAATCCCAGCCAGGAAGTAAAATGCTTTGCACTTGGCCATGAGGTAAGGTCGTCGCCGCATTCCGCGATCAACTTCAGCGAAAGGTAAGGACCGAGGCCGTCGATGGTGGTGACGTCCTTTCCGAGCAATACGAACAGCGCCGCCCGCACGTCGAAAGCTAGAGCGTTCGCCTGATCGGTTCTGTTCCGACGCCGCGAGACTGGCGGTACTGATCCATGATCACGACCCCTGTGGGTGCTGAGTTCCTTCAACACAGCTTCGATCCGGACATCGCAGGCAGATGCCTTCTCGCGATAGGCGTCGTAAAGGGCGAGTGCCTGATCGAGCGCAAACAGATGCTCGGCACGGTAGCTACCGGTGAGTGCCTTCGCGATCGTCTCGGCGCTGGAGTGGCAGCTGTAATGGCGTAAGCACGCCAGCGCCTCAGGATCGCGCTCGCCGGCAAGGATCGCGCGAATGATGCCCAGGCCGGTCGCACCGGTGATGTCGGCCACAACGTGGTGGAGTTGAAGATTCATCTCAGTCAATGCTTTCTGCATATGCTGGATGTGTGAAGCCGCGTACTCCAGCAGACGCTCCCGCTGACGCACGTAAGCTCGCAGTTCGGCAATCTGCCCTTTGGGTCGAAAGCTGGCTCGCAGCAACCCGAACGAATGGAGCCGCTGCAGCCACTGCGCGTCGCTGACATCGGTCTTGCCCCGGCACGTGCTTGGCATCGCGCTCGTTGACAAGAAACACAGTGAACCCCCGTGCATCGAGAAGCTCGAAAATCGGGATCCAGTAGACACTGGTCGATTCCATGACGACGGTCTCGACGCCGCATTCTGTAAACCAGTCGACCAGCCGATGCAGATCAGCCGTGAAGGTACCAAAGCTGCGTACTGGCTCAGGTGCGCGATCTGCCCTGACGGCAGCCATGTGCATGGTCGCGCCAATGTCGATGGCAGCCGCGTTCGGGTGCACCATGGGCATCGTGCGGTCGGCCCTGGATTTCGATTTGTTGCGGTTCATCTCCAATCCTCCTGCTGACACGGCGGAAGGGCTGGGCTGCGCAATTTATTCATATTCCTAAACGGGATCGCCGGGACGGCGTCACCACTCTCACGTACGCAACAGCCCATGGACCAGGTTTTTTAGCGGGGTCACATGCCACCAAAATCATATCGGCCGCTCCCTTCCGGCCGCAGTCTAGCGGCAATGCGTTTCTATCCCACAGGGAGCGAGCAGCGCTGAGACCAGTTTTTTAGAAGGAGCGCTCACCAAGGCGGGATTGCTGAGCGCAAAGCGATGATCGACCGTGAGCACGAGCTGTCGATCACCAGTCAGGCGGAGGTACTGCAGATCAGCCGCGGCAGCATTTATTACCTGCCGCGGCCGGTGCCGGAGGCCGATCTCGCGATCATGCGGCGTCTCGACCGGCTGCATCTGGAGTTTCCCTTCGCCGGTTCGCGGATGTTGAGAGGCCTGCTGGCTGTCGAGGGGTGCAAGATCGGCCGCCGGCATGTGAAGACGCTGATGCGGCGGATGGGGATAGAGGCGCTCTATCGCCGGCCGCGCACCACGAAGCCCGAACCCGGCCACAAGATCTATCCGTATCTGCTGCGCAACCTGGAAATTACGCGACCTAACCACGTCTGGGCCATGGACATCACGTACATCCCGATGGCGCGCGGCTTCGTCTATCTCGCTGTGGTGCTGGACTGGGCGACCCGCCGGGTTCTGTCATGGCGGCTGTCGATCACCATGGAGGCAGCCTTCTGCGTCGAGACGCTCGAGGATGCTCTGGCACGTCATGGGAAGCCGGAGATATTCAACACCGATCAAGGCTCGCAGTTCACCGGCACGGACTTTACCGGCCTGCTCGCCAGCAACGGCATTGCCATCAGCATGGATGGCAAGGGCGCCTGGCGCGACAACGTGTTCGTCGAGCGGTTGTGGCGCAGCGTCAAATACGAGGAGGTATACCTGAGAGCCTACAACAACGTCAGCGAGGCCCGCGCCTCGATCGGCCGATACCTCGACTTCTACAACCGCGCATCAGAACACCCATCTGTCTATGTTGTTGAAGAGAAAAGACTTTGCTGATTGGGATTCGATCCCGTGGGGTATTTTGGGTTCAGCCGCGCCCGTTCGGCAATGGCTTGTGCAGCGGATGTTGTGAGTGCGGCGCGGGCGAAGATCCAAGGGCCATCAGATAAGGGATGGATGGCCTCGATCTCGCCGGCCTCCGCTGCCAGCCGGAGCGTCTTGGGCGCGATCTTGAGAAGCTGCGCGGCTTTGCTGAGATTGAGCCAAGGCTCTATCCCGTCCTCCGCGGGCTTGAACACCGGGGTGCGATAGTTCGAGCGCATTGATGTGACGCGCTCGCGGGTCCAGCGATTGCCGTTGCCCGTCTTGAGGCCGTTGCGGTTGAGGAGGCCGGCAATCAGATCGTCGCTGGCGATCAGCACCAGTCGGCGCACAGCCTCGATGATGTTGGCGGAGGTGCTGTTACGCTGCCCGCGCCGGCGCTTGGGCAGGCGTATCTCGCTGTGAACGCCGCCGACCCAGTGGACGATGAGGACGATCTCGGAGGCCGCATCGTCGATATCGGCCACGACCTCATGGATGAGGGTGCGCACAACGCGCTTCTTGAGGCGAGCATCCGTCGTCGGCGCATCCCAGACCGCTTTGAGGTTCGAGGCTAGAACGCCGAGCGAAGCTGGATCGGCAATGGGGGCGGGCGTCGCCGCCTCATGCATTGCGATCTTGCCCTCGACCTCCGCCGCGTGAGCGAGCGCCCTGTTCCAGCGCGCTTCAAGCTCGCTGGCCACCAGCCGGTTCGCGGGGTCAGCGGCATCGTATTGCCGGAAGGCCCGGTCGGCGGCATAGCGCGCCGCTTCGAGGTCGCGACTGAGCGCTTCGCGCACCTGATCCCGCCGTTCTCCGGCTTCCTTAGCGGCAGCGGTTGCAGCGGCAATAGCCCCCGGGCCGACGACACCCAGCAGTGCTTCCTCGATCGCATCATCGGCCCGCAATCCGCCGAAGCCGATGCAGTGAGGGCCGCCATTATCCATCCAGGCGCGGCTGCAGCTGTAGCGAGGGATATGGTGCTTCATGCCGGAGTACCGGAGCGTGAGCTTGCGGCCGCAGCGCTTGCACCGGATCAGACCGGCCAGCAGCCCGTCACCATGCTTGGGCGCGCCGTGATGCCGACCCGTGGGAACGTTGCTGCTGACCATCGTGCGGATCGCCTCAAATCTCTCCCAACTCACATATCCTTCGTGGGTGTTGGGCTTCAGCGCCAGCCATTCGTTCCGTGCCTTGCGGTGGATCTTCACGCTCACGCCCGCGGCGCTGTATCCCGCCGCCACAGCCGTCTTACCATAGGCATAGGCGCCGCCGTAGACCGGGTTCTCAATGATCCGGTGGATGGCGGAGTAGCTCGGTCGCCGCCAGGCCGTATCGCCGTTGGTCTCCTTCACCGGCAGATCGAGATTGTACTCGTGAAGCCAGCAGAGCGCCTGTCGCGCGCTGCCCAGTTCCTCGACCTTGTCGAACACCAGCTTGATCGCTTCCTGGACACGCCGATCCGGATCCTTCTCATAACGGTCCCCGGCCTTCACGAAGCCGACGGGCGCCACCACGATTAACTCGCCCCGGCGCGCCTTCTCGTAGCGGGCCGAGAGCGAGCGCTGACGCAACAGATCCAGCTCGTACTCGTTGAGGCTGCCCTTGAGCCCGAGCAGCAGGCGGTCGTTACCGTGCCTCGGTGCATAGATCGTCTCCTGATCGACCAGGACGGTATCGACCACACGACACATCTCGATGAGTTGCTGCCAATCCCGGCTGTTGCGAGCGAAGCGCGAGACCTCGCGGGCGCAAACCGCGCCAACCTTACCGAGGCAAACCTCCGCTACCATCCGCTCGAAACCGGCGCGTTGTACCCCGCCGGCGGCTGAACGACCGAGATCATCATCGATCACTTCAATCTCTGACCACCCGAGCGCCGTCAGGCGGTCCCGCATGGCGTACTGCAACGCACTGCTCTCGCGATTGTGCAACACCTGATGCGCTGAGGATTGACGCACGTAAAGAAGCGCCTTGCGCTCGAGATGATGAGGCCTGACCTTATCAGAAATCATGACCGACCTCCTTCGCGCGCGGCGTCGCCGTCGTCGCAGCATGGTCGAGGATCAACTGCGTCATCAGACTCATAAGGGCCGCCTGCGCTTCCGCCGGCAGCTCCGACCATGCCGGCGCGCCGATGGCGCCGTTCGACAGGCCGCTCCCGAACAGATCCATCTGCTGCTGCGGCCGCGGTCGTTGATTGTGTCGGTATCCGCTCCCTGGCATTGCCGTCTGGCTTGACATGAGTCGCTCCCCGATTCTGGCCGTGAGAGCCTCTGGATGCGCCAGAAAGCGGGGCAGCTGATGGCGTTCGATCCTTCAACGCTACATCGAGAAGCGCAGAAAGCGCCGCAAGTGCATCGATCCTAACAAGCGGCTGAGCTGTCAGAAACCCGGCGTCATGGCATGCCGTCCGGTCGAACATCCATGCGGGAACTTCCAGCCAACGGTCTGCTTGCGATCCGTCCAGGGTGCAGCGAAAAACGACATCGTCGGCCTTGTCGATGGCCCCATGAACGCAAACTCGGCGCCCAAACCAAGGATGATGCCGATAAAGAACCTCGCGAAGAACGGTCCTGTGGGCGTTCTCAAACGTCGTTGTACAACGGCCGCCGGCCGCACCAAAGCCTTGACGACGCCACACCGGATCAAGCCTACTTCAACCAGCCGCCATTTCGCTTGGCGGCCTAACTAACCCCGGCAGAAGCTCCACTTATCGAGGCGGAGATTCTGTTCAGACAAGCGGGACCAGCTCTCTATGCCCCGAACCCGAAGAGGAAGTATGCCAGAGACTATCTGCGTGATGTACAATCACGTCTCATCAAACTTAGTCTAGTCCGATGAATGATTGTCGTATCAAGCTGCCGACGACAAACTCGACCATCGAGGTAAAGTCGAAGACCGGAATACTCGTGGCTCGCTGAACCGCAGCCGCATACGGCGGCAACTCTGAACACTCGAAGAGCAGCATCCCGACGTTGCGGTGGTTGTTGACGAGAGAGACTGCGGCATCAAGAGTTTCCTTTACGACGGCGCCGACGTCGAGGTCATGGCTGTAGGTAAGAAAAGCCGCGGCAAAACGTGGGCCATCCTCGAGGCCAGCTATGACCAGACGCTCGAAGCTGGCGGGCACCCCGGTCGCCTTTAACACCTCTGGAGTCAACGAAGACGCTTTTGCCGTGATAATGCCGAGCGCTTTGTCGTGCGGAAGCATCTGTCCGAGAAATGGAACAAGAAGAAGAGGAGAAAGAGCACAGGCACGTCGACTGCAGCGCGGATAGCGTCTTGATATCGGATCATGAACCCGCAATGAGCCGTAATCATTCGTGCGCCCTCACGCACGAGTTCGACGGCCGCATGAACTGCGGCGAATGCGTAATGGTCGGCCTCGGGTGTGACAAGCTTGGTGAAGGAGAGGCCGTGGACGGATTTGTAGCGAACGGGTACACTCCAAGTGCTGGCATTGCCGACGCTGCCGGGAATAAAGGGGCGATCGAACGCGTCGTTGCTACCCGTCCCATCGAGGAGCAAGATCCCCACGGGCGCCCGTAAAACGCCTGCTTCGGCCGCTGCGAAGTGAGTCGGAATTTACTTTGCTCGAGCTGAGGTTGTTCATCTTATTGCCCTCCTCTCCGCATGCACTAGTTAGTCGTCCGTTAAGAAGGCGAATTGAGCGGGGCTGGACCGGCCAGCACGCGGCATAGTCGGACCAGGAACAGGCACAAGAGTTCTCTGAGCCAGCCTAGGATGCGGCGGAAGTTGTGGCCGACGGCTGAGAGGATGACGTTGGCGGCGTCTCCGGCACGGCCTTTGAGGTAGCAGCGACCGAGGTGACCTCCGGTCTTCATGTGGCCGATGATGGGCTCGATGGCGGAGCGGCGGCGCAGCTCGCGCTTGATGACGCCGAAGACGCCGCGCTTTTGGCCGGAGATGAAGACGCGACGTGGATTTTGAGCATCGTGGCCGCGGTATCCCTTGTCGACATAGGCCCGCTCGATCGGACATCCGGTGAGCGTCTCGGTCCGGTCGATGACGTTCCGCAAGGTGTGACCGTCGTAGGGATTTTCGGGCAGCGAGCTGGCATGCAGTACGAACAGGCCGCCGGGAGCTCGGCGATTGTTGGTGACGATGGAGGCCTTCACGCCGAACTCGTAAGGGGCTGAGGCCTTGCCTTTGCCGATGCACTCCACCTCCGGGGCATGAAAGGAATAGAGCTTCCAGCCGCGCTGGCGCTGCCGCTGGGAGCGGATCTGGCTGGCTCGGCCAAGCGGAAGGGCGAATGCCTCCTCGAGGGCTGGCTGGCCCTCGATCTTGCGACGGATGTCGCGGATGATCCGGCCCAGCCGGCTGCGCAGGATACGCAACTGCCGCTGATGCCGCCCGAACTGTTTGGCATGGGCGTAGCGGCCCGCCATCATCGCAGCGGCCTTGGCCACGCGAGAATAGGATTGCCGGAGCCTGACGCTGTGCCTTCTCGCCAGGCGGTTGAGGCCCTTGATGGCCGCATGAAGCAGCTTGGCGTCGGTCGGGAAAGTGATGGCCTTCGGCTGCACCGTGGTGTCGACCGTGACGCGCTTGAGGTCCTGGCTGCGTAAGGCGCCGGCTTCGTGCGCCACCCGCAGGCTCTCGGCCAGCAGCAGCTCCAGCTTGTCGCCGAGCCGCTTGCGCCAATGGCTCAGGTCCGAGCGTTCGTGCGGGAAAGCGTGCTGGAAAAACTCTTCGCCGGTGAAGGACTGGAAATAAGGGTCGTGGACCCAGCGCTCGCACACCCCTCATCGGACAGCCCGTAGATATGCTTGAGCAACAACAGCCCGATCATGAAGCGGGTCTCGATCCCCGGCCGGCCGTTCTCGCTGTAGAGCGGCGCGATCTCGCCGTCGATCCAGTCCCAATCGATCTTGCCGGCAAGCAGAACCAACTCGTGCTTCATGTTGATGATCTGGTCCAGCCGCGCCCGGAACAGATCGTTCGATCCCGTCGTCCTGTGCTTCTTCGGCCGCATCGTTCCCTCCGATGCACCACAGAATCATGGTCCGCAGGGAAAGGGAATCCAAAAGCGAAATTGCAGGGTTTGGCGGCTTCAACCTCCCATTCCCTGCAATCTCAAACCGCCTCGAATCCGAAAAAGAGACTCCTGCTCAATCGCTTAGAACCTTGTTCACGGACGACTAGTTACACCACCGGGTCGTCGCAACTAGCGACATGCCAGCCCTTTGAATGATCAATAAGAATAGCGCGCACCTCAGCGCAGAATTTCTCCAAAAATCGGCGGTCGAGTGATAAATCCTGCAATCATCAGGTGCGCACTGCACATCATGGGCACGCATCAGACTTGATTAGCGAATGACATTCGATCGGCAGCGAAATACCAACCGCTGTCCTCCCCAGCCGAGCAGTTTCCGACGATGCGGAAGTAGAATGTGTTCCTGACCTTCTCCGAGGAGCTGATGCGGGAGGTTCGCACCTCGATTTCCACAGGCCGGTTGATTCAACCGATTAATCCTGCGATTAGCTGTCGATCCGCGATTTGATGCCTGCCGAGGCGCATGAACGGGGACTACAATGCCAATCATTTTCGCCTCACCGATATGGCCGCCCCATCCCAAAGCTTCCCAAAGCTCTAGAACCACATCTCCAAAGTTGCTGAAGCAGATGCCGATGGTCGAGCCCTCGATCGAACAAGGAACTGCGAATGGCGGGGCTGACGCAGAACTTCGGCGCCGGACCAACTGATTTCGGCAGCCTCGATTTGGTAAGGCGATAATATGCTCGCGAAGCATGAAGATGGGCCGAAGAATATGAGCCGGGCTCAGGCCGTCGGTATGGCGGGCAGTCGGAAAGAAACAGAGGTTTATGAACGGATCCTACACCGCTGAAGGAAGACAGTTTGCGATTGGAGAAGAAATAAACAGGCCCGAATCGGATCGTTTTGAAGCCCGTCAACCATCTCGAAATGGAGCGCGCAATGCGGCCAATCAATTTTGACCATCTTGCCGATAGGCTGCGCAACTGGGGCCGGTGGGGCGAAGCGGACCAGCGGGGCACTCTTAACCATATCGGGCCAGAAACGCTGAAGAATGCGGCTGCCGAAGTGCGGGATGGCAAGCTCTTCAACCTCGGTCTGAGGTTTGATCGGAATGGGCCGCAGCTGGGACACAAGCGGTTCAATCCTATGGTCTACGCGACAGACCTTTTCACTCCGATGGGCCCTCGCGCGCAAGGAGTCTGCTACTCCGATGACGTCATCCATATGCCCCTGCAATGTTCAACGCAATGGGACGCGCTCGGCCACGTCCACTACGGCGGTCGCCTTTACAATGGATGCAAGGCGCGCGAATGCCTCACGGAAAATGGCGCGCTGAAGATGGGCATCAACCATCTGGCAACCCCCGGCATCGTTTCGCGCGGCGTGCTCGTCGATATTGCACGGCTAAAGGGAGTCGAACGGCTGCCGCTCGACTACGCGATCACGGTCGATGATCTGAACGCCGCATGCGAGAAGCAAGGCGTAAGCGTCGGTGCCGGCGACATCCTCTTGGTGCACACCGGCCACATGCTTTGGTTCACGGCCGACGGGGACCGCGACGGGTTTATGGGGATGCAACCGGGCCTCAGTTACACCTGCGCCGAGTGGGCTTATGACAAATCGCTGGCTGCCGTAGCTGCCGACAATATGGCCGTGGAGATATTAGACGCCGATGGGATGGGTTCGGAAATGCCGCTCGCCTTCCATATGCTGGCGCTGCGCGACATGGGCATGCCGCTGGGCGAGATGTTCAATCTCGAGGCGCTGGCCGCCGATTGCGCCGCCGACAGACGCTACAGCTTCCTGCTTGCTGCCCCACCGTTGGAAATTACCGGCGGCTTTGGCTCGCCCGTCAACCCGCACGCGCTGAAATAGTCCCGCTTAAGAGCTGGGCGGCACTTCGCAGGTACGCTCACCAGTTTGCGTTCAAGTCGCAATCAAGGATGCATTTTTTGCGGAGCTGCATGGCTCGACCTTCGGCGCGAACCGTTCGCAGCTTTATAAGGGCAATGTGGAAACGCGAACCGGAGCTCTTGACGAGACTAGCAGTGACAGCCTCGGGTCTCACCGCCAGGGGAGGGGAACCCCGTCGAAAATAAGGTCCACAAGGAAATGTTCCTCAAAGGAAGATCTCTATCATTGATATCGAGCTCTGGATGACAGCAGCGGCTACGGAAGAGATGCCGGAGACCTTCGGAAATCGCTCAAGATGCCCCGCGAATCCGACATTGCCCAATCTGTGATGAGGTCGGATGAGTTACGCAGAGTTTCATCTGATTTCCAATTATCATGCCGAACTTCTGCAAGGACGGCTTATCGTAAATCAATCCGGCCTCGGAGTTCGTAATAAGGTGCGCTTGCGTTGCCTTGCCCTCGTCAATTCACGGGACCTGGGGGTACGGCAGATGATTACATCTTCGGCGAGCGGGGGGTTAAGTTCCAGCCGCGAGCTATATTTGCAAGAAGCCACATGTCCGGTATGCCCAGGCTTTCGCGTCGCTCCTTCGTCATCATCTTCTGTCTTTCGATGACTACCGCGATTGGTAACACTGGGTTGCAGTCAGTGCTTCCGGCGATAGGGCGCTCGATTGGCATCGCAGACTCGATGGTGGCCGCCATTTTCTCGCTCTCCTCCCTGTTATGGGCCGTGGCGTCACCGCTCTGGGCTCGTGAATTGGATAAGCGGGGTCGTAAGCCGCTCATGATAGTTGGTCTAGCTGGATTTGCGGTTTCCATGGTGCTCTGTGGTCTGGTGGTAAGCGCCGGCCTGGCTCACTCTGCAAGTCCCACGATCATTTTCGGATTTTTCCTGGTCTGCCGCGCGATCTTTGGCCTCTTCGGCTCGGCCACCACCCCGGCGAGTCAAACTTATATCGCGGAGCGCACCTGTCCCGCCGACCGCACGCGGATGATGTCGAGCCTCGCTGGGGCATCCAGCCTTGGTACCGTCGTTGGCCCGGTGGTGGCGCCACTCTTCATCATTGGCGTCTTTGGGTTCGCAGGACCGCTGTACGCGTTCGCGCTGATTGCCACAACAATGCTGATCGTTGTCGCGCGCTATCTAGATGAATCGCCGGTCTTGGCGACGAAGCCACCGCTCCGGACTGATAAAGCGGTAGGCAAACCCCTGTGGCTCCGCTCCAACTTTGCGCCGTTCATCGCTTACGGCTTCCTGCTCTTAGTCTGCCAGAATGCGCTGACCCAGACCCTGGGTTTCCTGATCATCGACAAAGCGAGCAAAGCGCTACCTGAGCTCCCATCCCCAACCGTGCTGCGCATAGCCCAAGGTCATATCGAAATTGCGATGGTCGGCGGGGCGCTGGCGAGTTTGCTTGCGCTCTGGGGCCTAATCCCACTGTTTCGCATGACCCCGAAAGCGCTTCTGCGATGGGGTGCCGGATTGGCATCGCTCGGCAGCATCTTGGTCGCCATCTCGCCGGACTACTCCATCGCCATCATCGGCTATGCCCTTTCTAGCCTCGGTTTTGCCTTGGGCCGACCGGCCTTCATCGTAGGTGCGTCCCTTTCCGTTCCGATGAAAGAGCAGGCGCGCGTGGCCGGAGCTATCGGCGCGGTCAACGGCGTGAATGTGCTATTCGCGCCGTTCGCGGTGAGGCTGTACGAGCTTTTCGCTCCCGGTCCGTTTATCCTAGAGTCCGTTGTGCTCGCTGGCCTGCTCGCCTATGCTTGTCTCAGTCCAACGTTGCGCAATGTCGGCAGCCGCCTCAGGACCGAAGAGATCAACAAGGAACCTTCGCTTTAGCGCTGCGGGCTTTGTCGGCGCCATCTCGACGAATTCCGCAACTTTGCTCGGCACGACAGGGTTTGATGATACGCTACTTTGGCCTATGGAGTGACTGCAGTAGACGCTAGAATGAGAACTGGGATCAACAACGTTAGCCATGCCTCCGGATTGCTGATGCCCTTCCGCATCGCCGCGTTGGCGGCTAACATCTCCTCGGTCCACCTAAGGTAATTAGACTGCTCACGACAATGATGCTCGCCGCGGCGTCGGCCGCGATCGTGGCTCCGCCGATCGTCCAAGGACCGCCACGTAGAAATTGAGCCAATTCTGGACAGACTGCGCTTGAGAGACGGTTGGAACAAATCGCACGACATCAAACATGCCATCCCCTGCCTGAGGCCACCCCTACTGTTTCCACGCATATCAGGTTGTGACGATCCACACTCGCGCTACAGTCCAAGCTCTCGTTTGGCAACAAAGATGGCTAATGCCTGTCCGATAGCGATAGAAAACGGACGGTTGGGATACAAGCGCGGCAAACCACTATCGCTCGCTCCTGAGCCACCTTTGGTGGCAGTTGCGGGGCCGAGATCGACTGTAAAAAGTCAATTGATCTCCGGGCTGACCAACGCAAGCACATATGCGCTGAACGCGGAAGACTGCAAATAGCTGGTAATCGCGGTGGAATCGTGCGACCGCAGCCGTTCTTTCGTTCTAAAATTAGGCTCATAGGCGGATAGAAAGTCAATGATTTTGGCGAGGCGGCAGGATCCGCGAGGACGCACTCGTGGTGCATGACCTCTGTGTGTATGAGGTCAAGACAGCCGTCGGCCGAAGGGCGAATGGTAGATATACGCTACAGGAAGTGATCCCCGTCGATCAGGTGTTCCGACCGCTCAAGGATAGCGCCTGGCCGCTCGTCAAGATGAGTTAAGAAAGCTTGCGCGCCCCCAATGCGATCACATCGCGCGGCTTGCTTCGTTGGAGGTATCGTCATGGATCAGAAAGTCATCGCAGCCGATTCGAGCGCCCGATCGGGGTATCCGATCAGATCCGGCGCCGAATACATCGACAGCCTGAGGGGACGGAAGCTGAAGGTCTATCTGATGGGAGAGGCGGTCGAAGAGCCGGTCGACCATCCGATTATCCGTCCCTCGATAAACGCGGTCGCCCAGACCTATGATCTCGCCAACGAGGAACCCGTATTGGCATCGGCCGTCTCGCCTTATACCGGCGACCGCGTGAATCGCTTCCTGCACATCTCGTCGCGTGCCGCCGATCTTGTCATGCAGAACAAGATGCAGCGCCGTCTAGGCCAACTGACGGGCACCTGCTTTCAACGCTGCGTCGGTATGGATGCGCTCAATTCGCTGCATTCGCTGACGTACGATTTGGATGAGAAGTACAGCACCGACTATCACACCCGCTTCACGAAATTCCTCGCAAGCATGCAGAGCGCGAACCTCGTCATCGGTGGCGCCATGACCGACGTTAAGGGCGACCGCGGTAAATCTCCTTCGCAGCAAGCAGATCCAGGCCTGTTCGTCCACGTCACGGGCCGGACGAAGCAAGGCGTTTATGTCAGCGGAGCGAAGGCCCACCAGACGGTTGTCTCAACTCGCACTGGTTGATCGGGATGCCGACAATGCGGCTGGACGCCGCGGACAAGGATTACGCCATCGTTGGAGCAATACCCGTCCACGCTAAGGGAATCACCTACATCTACGGCCGGCAATCCTGCGACACCCGCAGCGCTGAAGGCGGCGACATTGACGCCGGCAACGCACGTTTTTCCGGCCAGGAGGCGATGATTATTTTCGAGGACGTGTTCATTCCGCGGGAACTCGTCTTCCTCGATGGAGAATTCGAATTTGCCTCCACGCTGGTCGAACGTTTCACCTGCTATCACCGCCGCAGTTACGTGTGCAAGACGGGCGTCGGTGACGTGCTGATCGGCGCGGCGGCGACGGTTGCGGATTACAACGGCGTGGAGAGCGCCTCCCACGTCCGCGATAAGTTAGTCGAGATGACCCACCTCAACGAGACGATCTACGGGGCCGGTATCGCGGCCAGCCACCAGGGAATTGCGATGAAGTCAGGAGCGTACCTGCCGGACGAAATGCTCGCGAACGTCTGCAAGCATCATGTGACCAAGCTGCCATATGAGATCGGCCGGCTGGCGCAGGATCTTGCCGGAGGACTGATGGCGACGCTGCCTTCCGAGCGGGAGCTGCGGCACGAGACGATCGGTCCGATGGTTGAGAAGTATCTGAAGGGACGGCTCGAGGTCGCGACGGAGGACAGGATCCGCGTCCTCCGTCTGGTGGAGAACATGACGCTCGGCAGGAACGCCGTTGGCTATCTGACCGAATCCATGCACGGCGCCGGATCGCCACAGGCGCAGCGGATCCAGATCGCGCGATCAATGCAGCTCAATTTCAAGAAGGAGTTGGCTAAGTCGCTGGCCGTGTTACGTCCGCTTCCCGCGCCGACATCGTGAACGATCTTTCGGTCTACATGGCCAGAGTGTTCGCGCCGGTTCCAGAATGATCGGACTCGAGCCGTTTCAAGCATTCATAGAGAAACTTCTTCGCCCTGCTCCTCTGAAGTAAAGGCAAAGGCTGCGAGCCCAGCCTCAACATCAAGGCCCACCGCCTTTCACGAGCTCGGCGGCTTCGAGGGCGATGATCATGACGGGTATAATTCAGATTGTCGCTCCGCGTCAGCGGTCTGGGCGACGCTGCACGATCCGCGGTGCTGAAATCTTGCTTTTCGGAGTGCAAGAAAGCAGACCGGAAACGAAACTTTTTTACGCGGTCGCGAGGATAAAATGTTCAAGCGGCCTCCGCGCTGCTGCACGGCAATCAGGATGGAAGCGGCTTTCCAGCCAGATTGATGGTGTGGAACGGCCCCGTTACCGACAGCATCAAAGTGCTAAAACGTGGGTCGTTGCCGGCAACGCCACAAGGTAGGGAGCCCTTCCGTGAATCAGGTTGGCACCATCGGTCTGGATTTGGCAAGAACGTTTTTCAAATACACGGCGCCGATGCCGAGGCGCGCCGATGTTCAATCAAAAACTGCGTCGGGCCGAAGTGCTGCGCTTTTTCGAAAAGCTTCCGCCGTGTCTGGTCGGCTTGGAGGCGTGCGGCGGTGTCGTTAATGGGCGCGCGAAATTGCGGCGCTCGGTCACGATGTGCGCTTGATCCCGCCGCTTTACGTAAAGCCGTTCGTGAAACGGGGCAAGACGGACGCTGCCGACCCGAGGCGATCAGCGAAGCTGTGACCCGCGAGACCATGCGTTTCGTTCCGATCAAATCGGCCGATCAGCAGGCGGCGGCCATGGTGCGCCGAGCATCAGCGGCGCGGCGAAAGTAGCACAGTTGATCGAGATCGTGCGGGACGAAGAGGACGTTTGCCTGCCAAACGCCGCCCGTGTGGCTTTGGCTGAAATCGCCGATCAGATCCAGGCGTTGAGGCGCTAGATCGATAAGCTCGAACGCGGTATCGTCGGCGCGGTGAAGCTTGACGAGGATATGCGGCGGCTGATCACAATTCCGGGCGTTGGAGCGATCACGGCGGCTTCCGTCAAAGCGCTGGTCCCGGATCCCGAAGGATTCAAATCCGGCCGTCACTCGCCGCCTGGCGGGGACTGACGCCAAAGCCCCATTCTAGCGGTGGCAAGGAACGGCTAGGCGGCATATCGAATCCGACGCTCCGCTCGCTGCTTGTTTGTGGCGCGACGGCGGTCTTGCGACGCGTGAAGGGCAAGGAGAAAGCGCTGCGGTGGCTAATCGCGCTTTTGGCGGCGGCCTTTCAAGGTAGTCGCGGTCGCGCTTGCCAACAAGATCGCGAGGATCATCTGGGCTCTGCTCACCAAGGGCGGGAGCTATCGAAATACTGGCGTGGCAAGCGGCGCAGCACGTGCCTGAGCCGAACGACGACCAGAACAGACTGCCCGGCACGTAGCCGGACAGAGGCGAGGTGCATGGAGACGATGACGCCACGGGACGAAATCCCGAGGCGAGAGGGGCCGGCGCGACAATGCGCTTAAAGCGCGTCAGATTGATCAGCCCCTCGCATCGCGAATTTCATCGAGGCCAGCGGTCCACGACCGCGCTGAAAGGCTGGACATATGACCGAACCGTTCCCGGAGGACGAATGTCTAAAAAAGCACTTGCCCGCGGGGCCGTTCCACATATGTCGCGCTCTACTCCGCGCGGTTCAAGGGCAAGGTTACTTGGGCAGTCTCGATTCACCGAACGGCAACAATATCCTCGGAGAATGCTTAGGCGGCGTGCGGGGCTTTTACAGCAAACATTTTGATGATGGGCGAGATCACCCCCTGTTGCGACGGGCTCCCCGGTCCTCTCCCTATTTCGACGAGAGTGGATGCTGCGTGTACGGCCCTTCCACTGATTGCCAGCGCCGTGACGGCTGCGATGGCGTCCCAAACGTGCGGCAAATGTATTCCCCCAAGCTTCAGCAGGTTGGTCTCGCAATGGGAATAGCCGGCCAAATTGGCGCATTGGTGTGCCTAGCGACGAGCATTCCAACGCCCAGTTTTGCATCAGGATTTTTGCCTCCGCCAGGAGCTCAGGTTCCCAAAGCGGTCAGCAACGGAATTCCAGTCCATAGCCCTACGCAGACGACGTTCCCGCGGTCCGCCCAGGACTTACGGCCAAGTTCGCGAGTCTTGACCAAGCCCGTACCGGATGTGAGTCGCTCCTCGAGCTGCTGCGGACGCAGAGGTGTTTGGCCGCTTCACGTGAACAGGTTGATCTCTCTTCAATCAGCGTCAAAGCGGAAACGAGGGTGGCCCGCGCCGCTCACCACACAGCCTGCCGTGGGTTCTGGAAAATGCGCCGTCATCAGCTTCGTGGGCGTGTCGATACAGCGGGCAATCAGCCCGCGTAGCACCTGGATTGCCGCTGCGTTGTCGTAGCCGGCGTTGATCCAATTCGGCCGGGCGAACTGGATCGGGTGGTGAATGGCGTCGCCGGTGAAGATCGCATCCTGCAACCGCGAACGGACGTAGAGCCCGCAGTGATGCTTGGTGTGCCCGTGAAGCGGTAGATAGCGCACCTCGTCCGGCATTTCGTTCTCAAATGCATATTCATCTTCCACGAAGGTGGCCAAGCCGCGGTCCACCACAGGCAGTACGCTGTCGGTGAACGCCAACTTCCGGTATGGCTTAACATTCGCCGTCTCGAGCGCGTCTCGCCACCACTCGAACTCACCCTTGCTGATGAGGTAGCGAGCATTGGGGAAAGTGGGCACCCATTCGCCGTTGAGCAGCCGCGTGTTCCAGCCGATATGGTCGGCATGAAGGTGCGAGCACATGACGAAATCAACTTGTTCAGGACTAACGCCTGCGCTCGCAAGGTTCTGAAGGAACAGTGTTTGCAGCCTGTGCCAAGCCGGGAAGTAGGACCGATCCTTGTCATTGCCGCAGCAGGTATCGAAGAGGATCGTATGGTGTCGCGTGCGTATCAAGTACGAATGCATATGAACTACAAGATTTCGCGTTCCGGGCTCGACTAGGCGGGGCCCTAGCCAGTGCTCATGCTCCGCAACGTCATCTGGCGTCAGGCCGACAAGCAGGTCACTAGGCGTGATCGAGAATTCAAACTCGGTGATCGAGTCAACGCGAATATCTCCGAAAACCTGGGTCTTCACGCTGCGGCACCTTTTGCCCGCAGCGCTGCGATCTCACCCTCCTTAAATCCGAACTGCGCTAGCACCTCGTCAGTATGCTCCCCGAGCATCGGAGCGCGCGTCGTTGCCTTGTCTGCGACGCCCATCTTCACTGCTTTGCTCATGGTGCGGTACGTGCCGACACGGGGGTGTTCGTGCTCGATGACGAGTTCCTCAGCTAGTAGTTGAGGATGATCGAAGATGTCTCCGATCGATCGGACTGCGATGCAAGGGACCTTGCCAAGCATCAGCTCTTCCCACTCGACGGCCGTATGCTGCTTCAGGGATTTCCTTATTAGGGGCTTGATCTCGTCCCTAAGAGCAACGCGTTTCTTGAGAGTATCATACCTCGGGTCATCTACCAGCTGTGCAAAACCGAGAGAAAGGCAAAGGTTCTGCCAAAAGGCCGGAGTAGTAGCCTGCAGGTATAGGAAGCCGTCCTTTGTCGGATAAATCCCCGAATAGCTCGCTCCCCACCAACGCTCAACGTCGCGAGGCTCGCCTTCCGCCCATATGAACTGGCCAGCCTGCAATGAAATGGCAGACCTTAACAGAGATGGCTTTACATGCTGTCCTTCGCCTGTCCGCAAACGATGGACGAGTGCTGACAAAATTCCGATGGCGACAAATGAGGCGGTATGATAGTCGACGATCGAACCTTGCAATATTTGCGGCTGCTCGGAATCGTTCCCCTGCATCGAGGCTAAGCCAGTGAAGCACTGCAGCATCGTATCGTAGCCCGGATGATCCCGAAGAGGACCGTCTTCGTTTTCGCCGTAACCGGTCAGCGAGCAATAGATGAGATCGGGCCGTCGGCCTCGAAGTGTCTCGTAGTCGATTCCAAGCCTGGCGGGCACAGAGGGACGGAAATTGTGCACGACCACGTCGGCCCGTTCGACCAGTCGATAGAAAGCGGCCTGACCATCGGCGCTCTTCAGGTCAAGTACGATGGAGCGCTTGTTCCTGTTCGCTCCCAGAAAGGTCCTGCATTCGTCCGTCAGGCTCGACGGGTATTGCCGCAAGGCGTCGCCTCGCGGTGGCTCGATCTTGATGACCTCAGCTCCGACGTCGCCAAGGATAGCGCAGCCGTACGGCCCGGCGAGGTACGCGGTGAGATCTAAAACAACTATTCCTTGAAGCGCTTCCGCCATGCTTGCCTCTTAATAAGCGGGAATTTCGATAACCGGGACCACGCCGATGTCCATCCCAGCAACTCGCGCGGTTTTGAGGACATTCATTGCAGCCCGGACGTTTGCGTAGTCCAGCAACTTCGACTTGTAGCGGATGGCGCCCTGCCCTCGGGCCACCGCCTCCGCGAAGACCGAAATGATCTCGCGCGCCTGGTTGACTTCGGCTTGCGAGGGCGAGAAGACCTCATTGATGATGGGGATGTGAGTGGGGTGGATCGCCATTGCCCAAGTCGCGCCCATGCGCTTTGATCTTTCGGCAAGTCGCCGCACCAGGTCGAGGTTATCCAGCTGTCCCGTCATGGATCCTTCGATGTGAACGATACCGGCAGCGCGGGCCTGCAGTACGAGGTGGGCACCGAAATAAATTCCCTCCTCAGTTGCGTCGTTGAGGCCGAGTGAAAGGGCAGCATCTCCGCCCGGCGTGGGACCGCAAGCAGCACCGGCTCGTTTGATTCGCTCGGATGCCATGCAGATGTCGTAAAGCCTGTACATGGCCACTGCCGTTTCAGCACCAGCGCCGCAGATCTCGATACCGCCGACCGGCAGGCCACGCGACCTCTCCAGCTCCCCCAGTACACGATCCAGAGCGGCGATATCCTCGGGATCTTCGACTTTCGCCAACGCCACTCCATCAAGGCCCTCGATCGCTATCGAATTTAGGTCGTCCAGCACGTGACCTGTTCGCCACCCGTTGACCCTCACGAAGCGGCCGAAAGAGCCGGTCCGGAGTTGCTTGATGGCTGTCGCGACGGCTTCGCGAGCCGCGGGTTTTTGGGTGACCTCGACGGCGTCCTCAAGATCGAACATCAGTGCGTCGGCACCGTATTTAGGCGCCTTCAACATCCAATCAAGTTTGTCTCCGGGGACGAACAGCATCGAGCGATAGCACTTTGCGTCTCGAAACGTTTGAGGCAAACAACTCTCCTGAATTCTGGCTTTGCGGGATCGCTTACGCCCTAACGATCTCACGAAATCCTCCATTCAGTTTAGGCGGACTTTGAAGCCTAATTCGCGCGCGGGCGAAGCATTTTCGACGGATTTGTGCAAAGCGCCCATCGTCCGCGCGCTTTTTGCTCAGGTTCAACAAGGCGAGAGCGCGTGTTGGACAGGCCGATGAGCCCGGCTGAGGCGAGGCGTGATGGTTAGCTGAAAAACTCAACTCCACCCCGCCTCTCTCGTCAATCAGGCGGTGACATCTGTCTTTGCCGAACGTTTCGCTGCTCGAACCAAGCGCCGCAACCGATCGCCGGCTCCTCCGTCAATCTCCTTTGGGCGTCTTCTTTGTGATGAGGCAGTCCACGGCAGTTAGCCCGACGCCAGTGGCAGAAAGGATAATAGGATTAATGTCGATCTCGCCGATTTCGTCGGCCAGATCAGTACAGAGCGTCGCGAACCTGACAACGCAGTCGGCCAACCCCTCCAAGTCTGCCTTGGCGCCCCCCCGCGCGCCACGTAAAACGCTTGCGCCGCGAAGCCGCCCGATTGCAGATTGCACGTCGGCGGCATCGAAGGGCGGCAGCAGCACTTGCACATCCTTGAGCGCCTCAACCCAGATTCCGCCCAATCCGATGGCAATCACGGGCCCGAATTGCGGATCGAAAGTTGCGCCAAGCATGATTTCGGGACCAGATTTGGCCATTTCTTGCACGACCACTCCGGCAATATGCGCTCCTGGGCGGAGCGACCTGACCGAGTTCATAATCTGCTCGAACGCTTCCGCTGCTTTCTTCGATGATTGAATATTCAAGATGACGCCGCCAACGTCAGTCTTGTGCACGATCTCGGCCGATTCGACTTTCATCACCACGGGGAAAGTTAGCGTCTGTGCAATCCGCGCCGCCTCATCCGCCCGAGTAGCCAGCGCTTCGCGCGTGACTGGAATTCCGTAGAGCGCAAGCAGACGCTTGCCCTCACGCTCGGTCAAAACATCGTCCTTCGCCTCACGCATGATGCGCAACGCCTCAGAATAGCAACCGCTGCGCCGGCCCCACTGAGCCGAGAGGCGATCGCCTGGTTTGCGACCGCGTTGGAACTCAGCGTAGCCAATGAGAGCAGAGAGCGCCTTCAGCCCGGGAGCGAGACCCTGCAGAAATGGCATGCCCGCGAATTCGGCCTTCGGCTCGATCATCGGATCTTTTGGGTCGAGAGAGGTGTAGAAATGCCCGCCGGCGAGGCTCAGGATCGGGAATACAACCTCGGGTGACGCCGCAGCAGCTCGCGTCAAAGCTTCTCCAAGAGCCGAACGCATATCCAGGCACGAAGGAAAGCCCCGGCCCCAGATCACCATGTCATACGCGCCACAGGTGGCGAGTGTGTTCAGCGACTCATCGATGATCTGCGTGTCATAGCCGCCTTGCGCGGTGAGATCGAGCGGATTGCCGACATTGCCGAACTCGGGAAAGACCGTTTCCAGATGAGCTTTCGCCGGGGCGGGCAGTGGCGGAAAGTCAATGCCGTAGGAATCGGCGACGTCAGACAGAATGCCGGCGGCAGTACCAGAGAAAGACGCGAATGCTACGCGGCGCCCACGGGGCCGTTTAGTCGAAGACAAGGCAACGGCAGTCTCGATGAGGTCATCAACGGTATCGACCCGGATGACACCCAATCGTTTGAGGACGGCATCGATCGCCACGTCTGAGCCTACGAGAGAGCCAGTATGAGCCAAGGCCGCCTGGCGGGCCTTCTCAGAGCGGCCGACCTTGATCATCACAATGGGCTTGCCCTTGTCGGCAGCGCGCTCGCAAGCCTTGATGAATTCGACCGGCCGCCTGATCTGCTCGCAGTACGAGGTGATAACGCGCGTTTCCTCCTCATCGGCAAAATAATCAATGAAATCTGCGACATCGAGACAGGCCTCATTGCCCACTGTGACCACACGGCCGATGCCGATTCCGCGAGCCAGCAGTGGCACGATCAAGCTATAGACGAGGGTGCCGCTCTGCAGGATAGAACTAATTCCGCCCGCCTTCATGGTATGAAAGTCCAACGGGACCGCCATCAGCTGATTGGCCGCGTTCATCAAGCCGAAGCAATTTGGACCGACCACCGGGATGCCCGTTCGTTCGGCCCACTCCATAAGCCAGCGTTGCTTGCTTGCCCCCTCCCCAGGCTGCTCGGCAAATCCGCTTGATATGATCTGGACTGCTCCCACACCAGCGGCTTCGCAATCTTCAAGGACTTCGGGGATGGCCTTGCTTGGAATGGCGACCATAGCGAGCCCGACCGGATGAGGTATGGCCGTCAAGCTCGGATAGCATGGCACTCCCGCGATCTGCGTGTACCGCGGGTTCACTGCAACGACCTCGCCCGAGAAACCCCATTTCTTGATATTCGTGAGGATTTCCGTTGCGAAGCCTCCCTTCTGGGAAGCGCCTACAATGGCGACGGACTCCGGCCGAAAAAGCTGGCTGATTCTTGCCGCCCTTCCCTGCTGAAGGCTGTCCTGTCGCGGCACACGATCAACTTGCATGTTCAACCCGTCGGTTCTCGTATTGCGTCACGCCGGCGTCTCGTTCGAGCGAGGTCCCGGCCTACTGTTGAATAGCTTGCTCGCCGAAGAGGCCTCCGAGCGAGGCGAGCCGCTGAAGATGGTGGTCGGTATCCCCGAACGACGCATCTATCATCGTCACGTGTTTGAAGTAGTGGCCTATGCTGTATTCCATCGTCATTCCGATGCCGCCGTGGAGCTGGATAGCTTGGCGTCCGAGCGCTTTCGATGACTGCCCGATCTGAGCTTTTGCCGCCGAAATCGCCCGCTCACGCTCGGTCACATCAGTTACTCCTGCCATCATGGTGGCGTACATCGCCATGGAACGCGACTGTTCCAATTCGACGAACATGTCGACCGCGCGATGCTGAAGCACCTGGAAGGAGCCGATTGTCGTGCCGAATTGCTTACGCGTCTTCAAGTAATCGACCGTGACGGCATGCATTTCAGCGAAGCAGCCGACGGCCTCCGCGCACAAGCCTGCAACCGCTTCGTCCGCAACTCGCGAGATAATTGGGAAAGCGCCCGCCGGGTCGCCGATAACGTCAGCGGCAGCGATTCGTACATCTTGAAGCGTGATCTCGGCCGCACGCAGCCCGTCCTGTGTGGGATAGGCGCGACGGATAAGGCCCGGCGCATGAGCATCGACCAGGAAAAGGCCAATGCCTTCCTTTTCTCGTGCACTCCCCGCCGTTCGCGCCGACACTATGATCTTGTCTGCGACGTCGCCGTGGAGGACCAAGCCCTTAGTGCCGTTCAGTACCCACTCTCCGCCATCCTTCTTCGCCCGAGCTTTAACATCGAACAGATCATAGCGTGACTGCGGTTCCGCATAGGCAAAGGCAAGCTTTGTCCGACCTTCCACAATAGCAGGGATGAGATTGGCCTTCTGCGCTTCGCTCGCTCCATGCCGCAGGACGCCGCCTGCAAGCACCACCGTTGCGAAATATGGCTCGAGTACAAGCGCCTTGCCGAACGCTTCCATGACAATCATCGTCTCGACCGCCCCCGCGCCGAGCCCGCCATGAGCCTCCGGAAACGGCAGACCGAGAAGCCCGAGCTCAGCATAGCGAGCCCACATCGCCTCACTGAATCCCAGCTTTTCGGTCTGGTACTTGCGGCGATCCTCAAAGCCGTAATACTCACGCATCAAGCGCTCGACGCCATCCTTGAGGAGCCTCTGCTCCTCGGAAAGATCAAGATCCACTAGAAAACCCTCCTGAAACGGGGCCGGTCCTTGCCCCTCAAGCCTTTTAGAACCCTGCGCAGACAGCATCTTGTGGTTATGCCGAAACGTCACAGGCCAAGGACAACCTTTGCGATGATGTTCTTCTGAATCTCATCCGACCCACTATAGATCGGTACCTTACGCCCGTTGAAATAGGCGGGCGCGATCGGGCCGGCCCAATCGGGACCGATGGACCGCTCCCTGCGCTGAAATTCCTGCTCTGATTGATAGGGCAGCGCGTAAGGGCCAATCACATCCATCAGAAGCTCAGCGGTTGCCTGCTGGATCTCCGAACCCTTGATCTTGAGGATCGAGCTCGCGGGATCCTGCGCACCCTTTTCTAACCTCGATTGGTTGGCCACGACGCGGAGCTGCGTCATCTCAAGCGCCTTGAGCTGGACCTCCACCGCGGCGATCTTCTTGCGGAAATCGGCCCTGTCGACGAGCCGCTCGCCACCAACCCGGGTGCGTGAAGCAAGCTCCTTGATGCGCCGGATGCGCTCCTTCGAAAGGCCGACACAAGCGATCGTGACGCGCCCGTTGCCAAGGACGAACTTGGCGTAATCCCAGCCGCGATTTTCTTCGCCGACGAGGTTCTCGACAGGAACCCGCACGTCATCGAAGAACACCTCACAAACTTCGGGATAGCCGTCGAACAATTGGATCGGACGCACGGTTACGCCGGGAGACTTCAGGTCGATTAGGAGAAATGAGATGCCTCGCTGTTTCTTGGCATCAGGATCAGTCCGAACCAGACAAAAGATCCAGTTGGAGTATTGCGCCAACGACGTCCAGATTTTCTGGCCATTGACGATATAGTGGTCACCGTTGCGCACGGCCCGTGTTTTGAGCGAGGCGAGATCGGAACCAGCCCCCGGCTCGGAGAAGCCTTCGCACCACCAATCATCGACGTTTACAATTCGCGGCAGAAAATACTTCTTTTGCGCTTCGTTGCCGAAGGTATAGATAACGGGGCCGACCAAGTTGATGCCGCTACCTGCCGGCTCCGGCGCCGGCGTCTGGCTCACTTCCTCGCCAAAGATATACTGTTGGACCGGTGTCCATCCCGTACCGCCATGCTCGATCGGCCAGTGTGGGACGGCCCACCCCTTCTGCGCCAGGATACGCGTCCAGCGCACCTTATCGTCCTTGCTTGGATGCCTGCCCGCAATCAGCTTCTCGCGGATGTCTGCGGGGATTGCGGAGCGGCAGAATGCCCGGACCTCGTCGCGGAAGGCAAGTTCGTCAGCGGTAAAATTCAGATCCATCGCGTTGCTTCCTAGTTGCGCGCCCCGGCGAGCCGATCCCGTCCCGGCAAATATACCTATGCCCGTGACGCCAAAACCCTCAAACTTGCCGGCCCAGAGCTGAAAAACTGCATAAAACCACAAAATGGGACTTTCTTGCACGCTCGCGAGCTGTTTGATCGTGGTCTACGACACGGCCAAGCGTGCATGGCCATAGAGACATGTTCCGCACGGATACAGTTCCCCCAGGGAAACGTGGCCGGCGAATTCATGATGCTCACTTGCCGGCCTGCGTCAGAGCCTGAGCTTGATATTGCAATAGCTGGAGCCGAAGGTTCGTGTCCGCGGCCTGCCAGCATTTTTCACCAGGGCCACCGGATCGTTGATCGATGCTTCGCTTACGAAGGTCGGCCGGCCAGGGCGCTAGAGTCAACTCAACGCCCCTGAAACACGGGTTTCTGCTTCTGCGCAAACGCCCGCACGCCTTCTTTGTGGTCAAATGTCAATTCGGTCTTGATCAGGTTCTCGGCCTCGTAGTCCATCGACTGCAAAAGGCCAGACTCGACGGCATGATCCAAATTGTCCTTCATGCAGCTAAACGCGAAAGTGGGTCCATGAGCGAGTGAAGCTGCAAGAGCAAAGGACGATTCGGCCAAATCCGAGTCGGCCACCACGCGATTGAGCAGGCCCATCGCTTCCGCTCGCCGCGCATCGATGCGTTCGGAGAGGAGCATCAGTTCGCGCGCGCGGGCGACTCCGACCAGCCGCGTCAGCAGCCAGGCTATACCGCAATCTCCCGCCAACGCGACTCTCGCATATGAGGTGGTCAGGATGGCGGACAGTGCAGCAATGCGGATGTCGCAGGCGAGAGCAAGCGCCAGGCCCGCGCCGGCAGCTGGCCCGGGAAGCGCCGCAACCGTTGGCTTTCTCACTGCGAACAGGTCACCGATCAGCGTTCGCTGGTCAGCCCGCAAATCAGCCACGCGCTGTTCGAATGTTGCTTCGGCTGCTGCCCTACTTTGGCCCATGCCTTTTACATCGCCCCCGGCACAAAATGCGGTCCCTGCGGCGGTAATAAGGATGGCGCCGACGTTTTGGTCATCAGCAAAGCGCTTGATCAATTCGACCCAAGCCGCTTTCATTCCTTTGGAGATTGCGTTGCGCGCCTGAGGCCGATTAAGCGTAATAACGGCCACGCGATCACGGATCGCTGCAAGCAGGTCATCTGTTCCGGTGTCGATTTTTAGTGTCTGTGACATGCTCATAGCTCAATTGTACTTTGCCGCGCTTGGGCAACTAATATACGAAGGGACAGCCATAAGCTTTACAGAGCTCGCCGCAATTTGGATCATGCGCCGCAAGAGCTTCGAGCCGTAAACAAACTATGGGGATCCCAGGCATCATTCCTGCTGAGTTCCCATAGGCCGGGATGGGTTCATCGCACTGATGCAGGCCACGGCTTCGGCCTCACCGGCTGGCTCCGCAGACGCCAATCAACCGGGTACGGGACGAAGAACATAATTCCTCTTTCGCCTTCGTACTTCAGCGGGGTCCCTTTCGGCAGCCAAACCACATCGCCCAACCTTGCGTCCATTGCACGACTATAATTTTCGCCCGTGCGAATACGCATGACTCCACCCAGCGCGACCGAGATCTGATCATATTCCGTCATCCAGTCGACCGAGCTACCGTTAAAGGTTGCAATCGTGGCGCCGAGCGACTTGCTAATCTCCGGAGTAACGAGGCTACATGTGGATGCGAAGCCTCCCGAATAGATTTGCATCTGTGAATAGATCATGTCCGTGCTTCTGAAGTGGTATACATCGGTCATCGGCTTGTCTCCTTCGATAACCGCGCTGCCCGTACTCCAATCAACTGGGTGACGGGCATAGAATACCTTCGCCTTGTCCCCTTGGTACTTCAAGCGGGTCCCTTTGGTGAGCCAAATCACATCCCCGAACTTCGCTTCAATAACGCGGCTGTAGTTTTCGCCGGTGAGAATGCGAAATGTTCCACCAAGGACGACGGCGGTCTCGTCGTAGTTCACCCTGCGCTCGATCGAGCAGCCATCGTAGATGGCCACGCCGGCATCGATCGTCTTGCTAATTTCGGGACCAACTGATTGGCAAAGCCTCGCGGAGCCACTGGCGTCGCTTTCAATTTGCGCAAACACCATGTCATCGCTCTTGAAGTAGAGCGCCTCACTCATCATCGTTCTTCCTTCCTGGTCCAGCGGCCAGCCACGAGGGCATGTAGCCGACTCTTTCAATGCAATCGTTCAATGCAATCGTTCGAGCAACGCATCCAATGCGTCGCGCACCCACAGTAAGCCTCGGCGACTCCGTCGCGAGACGCTGCAAGGCAGTCAGCGCCCCTCGTCTTCAATGATCTCCGCATCAGCACGTTGCACGCCGCGGCAAGGCGCCGTCCGTGCTTTCGCACAACAACTATATTGCATCGCCAATGGCGCTCATATTGCGAAAAGCGCTTCAGCATGACAAAATCCTGCAAATTGCTCGGCATTTCGTTCGGATTCCAGACTTGGATCACGGAATCGCGCTGCAGCTCAGCTGGCAGCATTCCCCAGCTTGCAGAGGCCTTTCGGCTGAACCCAGGACGCTTTCCCCGGTTTTCCTTGTCTGCGATAGGAAGGCTTCGGGATCGCGCTTTCATTCCACTGGATCCAAGGCCTAAACGCCGAAAAGCTGCGAACTGAATCCGGTAGAGCTTTGCTTCTGATCCGAGACGGAAGCGGGTCTAACTGACGCAACTCTGACCGGCTCAGCATTCGCGGAGGGCCGATAGCTAGCTGCCCCTTCTGAACCATGATTGGACCGCCGATGAACGATGCCACCGTCCAAGCAGCAAATAAGCACTTCTCATCGAATTACTTCGAAGCTCGCCAAAAATTTCGGGATTGTGTTCGTGACGCCGTGATGGGCGAAGCAGCCGTCTATCCATCGCCGGCCCGGGGACCTGGTGGAGAAGACCTCTCAACGGATGTTGCATGGTTTGGCGACCGGGGCGCTTCGAAAGTCGGGATTCTGATATCAGCGACGCACGGCGCCGAAGGATATTGTGGATCTGCGGCACAGCTCGACTGGCTGGCTGAGCGGGGGTATGAAAGACTCAAGTCTGATGAAGCAATGTTGCTGATTCATGCCATCAATCCATATGGGTTCGCATGGGATCGGCGCGTCACGCAGGAAGGGTGCGACCTCAACAGAAACTTTATCGATTTCACGGCTCCCCTTCCCCGGAACGAGGGATACGACGCACTTGCCGATAGTCTGGTGCCAAGTGCGCTGGAAGGACATGTTTTTGCGGCCGCCGAAGCAACCATAGAGAAATATCGTTCAACTTACGGCGAACTCGCCTACCGCAAGGCGCGGACCACCGGTCAGTACCGACATCCAACCGGAATGTTCTTTGGTGGCTTCGGCCCTACTGTAGCTCGTGAGACATTAGAGCGGATCGTGTCGGACTATAACATCGGGTCGCGTCGGCTAATCATGATCGTGGATTACCACACCGGCCTAGGACCGTATGGTTATGGCGAGTTGCAGTGCGAGCAGGCATCGGGCATGTCAGGATATCAGCGAGCACGTGACATATTTGGCTATTCGGTCACGTCACCAGATCTGGGCACTTCTTCGGCTCTTGTCCTCAACGGCACGCAGGATGATTACTGGCAGCGGATCTTGGGTGATCGTCACGTTTACGTTTGCTTGGAGTTCGGAACCTACCCTCCGGAGGTCGCAAGACCGGTCTTGCGTGCTGACCACTGGCTTTATGCGTATCGTCAAACTGAGGTCGACGGCGCACTTGGTCGTGATATCCGCAGGCGCGTGAAGGAACACTATTATCCCGACAGAGCCGACTGGAAGGAGATGGTCCTATATCGCAGTCGTCAAGTTCACCGGCAGATGATGGAATGGATGAGCGCGTGAATGCCAGCGAGTGCAGGCGAACACCGAACTCGCGTCAACTCGCTTCTTCGGGATGGTGGGAAACGGCTACTGCAGCATTATTGTTTTGCGGCAAAGAAGCTCATGAAGGGCTCCGCGCTGACTTTCCTCGTCCTATTGCTCCATGATTTACGGTCGCTTCAAAGAACTCGAGAGTGTTTTGGCCTACTTTGCCCATTTGCTGTCTAGCTCTGGCTGAGGCGTCGAGCCATCCCTATTAGGCAATTTCAAACCAAAAGCTTCTTGCGATCGCACACAGCGAGGCTGGCCGAGTTCGGCAGGAGAGCGGGCGCCTAAAGTGGCAAGCTGCCCGCCCGCGGCTCTGCAGACGTTCCCAGTTCTTGCCTTTTCGCGCGATAGCCTCCTCCCCTATTGAGAAACGAGCTGCGGATTTCAGCGCCGTTCAACGATTTTTGGAGAAAACGCGCGCGACGTTCGCGAGGATCAGCGCCAAGCGGCGCGACAAAGAAGATATACTTGCATCGCAAGCCTCGCCCGCCAATGCCGCGGAAGTGAAGGCCTTGTGTGCCGAGCGAACCTCGATGGCGCACAGCATGATCCAGGTCTACGCATGAAAGTTGGGTCTGCGAGAAGTCTAGCGTGCTGGCGCCAAAGAGCTCAGAGCGACGACATGATTCCCGTTGGCCCCTCAAAGGGTCCTCATGGGCGTCCTCCTCCCTGACTGGGCCTGCTCTGTAGCTGGCGACCTTCTTTTGAGCAATTCCGTTTAACCAACGACGAGAGGATGACATGGTCAATCGAATGCAATTTTACGTAGATGGCTCGTGGATCGATCCCATCCTTGCGAAAACGGCCTGGACTGTGAATCCAGCAACGGCAGAAGAACTGTACCAAATTGCGCTCGGTTCAAAAGCGGACGTCGACAAGGCGGTGAAGGCAGCCGGGCGCGCATTTGGGAGCTTTTCTCAAACCACTCGCGAGCAGCGCATAAGCCTGCTCGCAAACATTATTGAGATCTACAAAGATCGCGCGAAGGAAATCGGCGATGCCATCTCCGATGAGATAGGCGCACCACTGGCTATGGCTCAGCAAATGCAGACAAAATCCGCCATTGGCCATTTCACAAGTACTCTGGAGGTACTCAAGCACTATTCGTTTGAGGAGCGCATTGGCAGCGCTGTTGTTATTCGGGAGCCTATCGGCGTGGTTGGAATGATCACGCCCTGGAATTGGCCGATCAGCCAAATTGCTTGCAAAGTAGCGCCCGCGCTCGCCGCCGGCTGCACGATGATTCTCAAGCCATCGGAATTTGCCCCCACATGCGCGCTGATATTCGCGGAAATCCTTCACCAGGCCGGCGTACCGAAAGGCGTATTCAATCTAATTAACGGTCTGGGTCCTGAAGTGGGCGCGGCCATGAGCGAGCATCCAGATATCGATATGATCTCTTTTACTGGATCGACTCGTGCCGGGATCGACGTTGCAATCCGGGCTGCCCCTACTGTAAAGCGCGTTAGCCAAGAGCTTGGAGGTAAGTCACCCTACATTGTTCTTGATGATGCTGATCTCGAAAAGGCTGTCTCTGGATGCATTGAGACGATATTCCTCAACTCCGGCCAATCTTGCGACGCACCGTCGCGCCTGATTGTGCCGGAATCTAAAATGCGAGAAGTCACAAAGATCGCGAAAATCCTAGTCGGCAGGTACCGGCTTGGCCATCCACGCGCGGCGGGCACTGACATGGGACCGGTCGTCAACCGCGGGCAATGGGAGAAGATCCAAACCTTGATCCAGAAAGGCATAGATGAAGGAGCCACGCTGGTTGCTGGCGGCTTAGGTCTCCCGAGCGGCACGGATAAAGGCTTTTACGTCCGCCCGACCATCTTTGCAGATGTCAAAAACAAAATGACCATTGCCCGCGAGGAGATCTTCGGGCCAGTGCTTGCAATAATTGGCGCTAGGGACGAGAACGAGGCGATCCAAATCGCCAATGACACGCCATACGGCCTTGCCGGGTACGTATTCTCAGGCTCAACGGAGCGAGCACGCAACATCGGTCGTATGCTTCGAGCGGGCAACATATATCTCCAGGGCGCATCACTTGACCGGGCCGCACCATTCGGCGGGTACAAACAATCTGGCAATGGTCGTGAATGGGGGCGCTTCGGATTCGAGGACTATTTGGAAGTCAAGTCTGTTGCTGGGCCCGTTGAGCGTTGAGCGCTGATTTGCGAACCTAAAACGGTCGAGCAGGCCCCTACCCAATTCGTCGATGACTTGCGAGTGCAAGCTCTCGAGACTTGAACCTTCGAGAGCTTGTGATTTTATGATTGAGTGTCTCGGATAAGCTGAGTCGATAGAGCACGCCACTTGTTGAAGCTCACAGCCGGATCTCAATTCAGCAAAACGTCGAGTGTGACCGGGAGACTAGCCGGTCGCGGGCACTCGGCCCTCCCGTCGCCATTCACGCAGTCGTCCGTGAAGTTTGGCTAAGCGACTGAGCCAGAATCGCATTTGTCTTTGTGGACTGTTTTGGGATTGCAGGGTTTTGATGCTTCGGGCATCGGAACCTTGCGATTTCGTTTTCAGGATTCCGTCGAATCGCCAGTCATGATTCCGTCGTCGCATCGGAGGTGGCGATGCGACCGAAGAAGCATAGGACGACAGGATCGGGCGACTGTTCCGGGCCAGGCTGGACCAGATCAGTAATATGAAGCACGAGCTGGTTCAGCTTGCCGGCAAGGTCGATTGGGAGTGGATCGACGGCGAGATCGCACCGCTCTATAGCGAGAACGGCCGGCCGGGAATCGCGACCCGCTTCATGATCGGGCTACTCCTGCTCAAGCACATTTACGGGCTGTCCGATGAGGGGTGTGCGAGCGTTAGGTCTACGACCCATATTTCCAGTACTTCACCGGCGAACAGTTCTTTCAGCACGCGTTCCCGCACGAGCGCTCGGACCTGAGCCATTGGCGCAAGCGGCTCGGCGACAGCTGGAGCGGTTGCTGGCCGAGAACTTGCGGGTGGCGCACGAGGCCGGTGCGTTACGCGGCCAGGACCGCAAGCGGGTCACGGTCGATACTCCGTGCAGCCCAAGGCCATCACCTTCGCGACCGATGCCAAGCTGCTGCACGCGGCCATCAAGGGGCTCAACCGACTGGCGAGGAAGCACGCGGTCAGGCTGCGGCAGTCCTATCTCCGCATTGCCATGACCGCGGCAATGATGGCGGGGCGCTACGCCCATGCCAAGCAATTCAAGCGGCATCAGCGGCAGTTGCGCATTCTGCGCAGCCGGCTGGGCCGGATCATCCGCGACATCCGCCGCAAGATCGCAGGTCGACAGTGCTCGAGAACGCCTTCGCCCTCCCGCTTGGCCGGGCCTTGCAGATCCGCTCGCAGCAGCAGCGCCAGCGCGGCTGGAAGTTCTATCCCTTCCAGCGCCCCGGAGGTGGAGTGCATCGGCAAGGCAAAGCAGCCGCATTTCGAGTTCGGTGTCAAAGCCTCTTTCGTCACCAACAACCGCCGTGCTCCCGGTGGCTTGTTCGTGCTGCACGCCGGGGCGCTGCCCGATAATCCGTACGACGGTCACACCTTGCGGGATTGTCATCGACCGCACCGAGACGCTCACCGGCTGTGCGATCGAGCGGGCCTATGTCGACAAGGGATACCGCGGCCACGACGCACAAAGTCCCCGCCGAATCTTCATCTCTGGCCAGAAGCGCGGCGTCTTCGGTGTCATCAAGCGCGAGCTGCGCCGTCGCACCGCCATCGGACACCTGAAGACCGATGGCCACCTCGGCCGCTGCTACCTCAAAGGCCGCGCCGGCGATGCGGCCAGCGTCATCCTCTCAGCCGTCGGCCACAACTTCCGCCGCATCCTCGCCTGGCTCAGGGCTCTTTGGTGCCTGATCCTGACCACCCTCATCGCTGCTGCCAGCGACCAATCACCGCCTCAACCGGTTTTTTAACGGACGACCACGCAGCCGCGAATGAGCTCGCTGAGTTTACCCTCCTCGCAGATTGAGCTGCTAGGGGGCAATTCTCCGAAATGTCCGTCGAGGAGTTCATTGTCATTCGCGGGCTGTCTCTCTCTCGCGCGCCGCACTTAGCCAATGACAAAGAAGCGGTGGAGTTAAACGTAAAGTCCAGCCCAGGCCCATGCCATGGCCGGCCTAGGTGACGAGCACTTCGACCAGATATGGTCCTGGTGTCGCAAGTCCCCGCGCCACCTCGATATTGAATTCGTCCATCGTTGTCACCCGCGCCCCCGGCACACCCATGCTTCTGGCCAGTCCAACAAAATCGATGTCAGGCCGACTGAGATCGAGCATATCCAGAGCCTTGCGCCCGACATTCTGCGCCCCAACGTTGGCCAATTCGTCTCGAAGGCAGGCGTATGATCTATTGTTGAACAGCACTGTCGTAATTTTCAGGCCTTCACGCACCTGTGTCCACAGTGACTGAATGGCGTACATCGCGCTGCCATCCGCCTGCAGGTTGAGCACAGGTCGGTTCGGGCAGGCAATCGCAGCGCCGGTAGCCATAGGCATGCCAAGCCCAATCGAACCGCCCATGTTCTGAAGCCAAGTGTGTGGCTGCGAATTCCAAGTTGCAGCGAAAAAGCCGCCGCCAGTCGAGATCGACTCATCGACCACGATCGCATTTTCGGGAATCAACGCGCCGAGCGATTGTGAGAGGCTGGGGCCCGTAATTGCCCCCGTGGCTCGCGATGGCGGCGCCAGCTTCGCGGCCTGGCTCGGTACTGATTGAGCATCCAACTCGTCCGCAAGCCGCTCAAGCGCATCCAGTGCGTCTTCTTCACCACGTGCAAGCGTCAAGAAGTCCGTATCCTCAGACGCCATCAAGCTTGACTTGTCGGGATAGGCAAAGAAGGCCACTGGGATACGGCTACCCACCAGGACGATATGCTTAAGTCCCGCAAGCGTCGCACGCGCCTGATCGACTGGGTACGGAAGGCGATCGACAGGAACGCGACCAGCGCCACGCTCAATCCGGCCAACGAATGTTTGCGCCATGATCTTCGCGCCAGTCTTGGCACATATGCGCCCTCCCAGATCAAGGCCGCGTTGTCGGAGCGCGAGTCCCCCTAGTAGGACCATTGCGGGCTCGCCGGAACGGAGTGCCTTGGCAGCACCCTTGATGCAATCCTGCGAAGCCCGCGCTCTTTTGGGTGCTTCGGCCACAGCAGCGGGGCCACAGCCTTCGTTCCAAGCGGTATCAGCCGGAAGAATGAGGGTTGCCACCTGACCGGGTGGGGTGCGCGCGGCTGCGATGGCCGCAGCGCCATCAGCCGCAACACGCCGTGCGTTGGAGGAGGTACGGACCCAGCCCGAAAACGGCTTCGCTGCACCTTCAATATCTGACGTGAGCGGTGCATCATAATTGAGGTGGTAGGTTGCGTGATCTCCCACGATGTTGATGATTGGGCTGGACGCCTTGGTGGCGTTATGCAGATTGGCGAGGCCATTCGCCAAGCCCGGGCCAAGGTGTAGAAGAGTGGCGGCCGGCTTTTCGGCCATACGCGCATAACCGTCCGCAGCGCCAGTAGCTATTCCTTCGAAGAGCACAAGAACGCAGCGCATACCATCCACGCGGTCAAGCGCAGCGACAAAGTGCATCTCGGACGTACCTGGATTTGCAAAGCAGGTGTCCACTCCTCCAGCAACCAGTGTACGAATCAGACTTTCAGCGCCGTTCATCGATAAGTTCCTCGCCTTGCTTAGATCGCATCCCGCCTCGGAAACACGTTATTAGTCTTCGGGCAGAGCGATAAAAAAGAGATGGACGGCGAACGCCCAGCGCTTACGTTCATATCAACTGCGAGGCGGACGCTAGTAGATTTCAAACCAGCACCAGAGTTCGATGCGGCCAATCGGTCAAGCTATTCTGTCAGGATTGTTGCGTCGTTCGCAGCCCAAGAGGCGACGCAGGGATCGCCGACCTCCGGCGTCGTTTTGGCCGATACGTTCAGCACCTTCGATGACAGCTGCAATCCCGTTTCGCTGCGGAATTCCAAGACCGTCGCATCGCCAACGAACGTCATGCCGCTGATGCGCCCCTGAATTCCGCCGGAAGAACCAGCGGCGCTCGTTTCGAGATGCAGATGTTCGGGTCGCACGCACAGCGTCGCGTCCATGTCCGCATCCTGCCACGGCGGAGCCGGCAGGGTTTCGTCCGCAGGACCGTGCACGGTGCCGGCTTTGAGCTTGACAGGTATGAGATTGACCTCACCGACGAAACCCGCCACGAACAAGTCGGCGGGGCGGCGATAAATGTCCTTCGGCGCCGAGACCTGGCGGATCCGTCCCTCGTGCATCACCGCGACACGGTCGGACATGGCGAGCGCCTCATCCTGGTCGTGCGTGACGTAGATCATTGTCTTGCCGACTTGCTTGTGCAGGGTCTTGATCTCGTTCCTCAGATGCTCGCGTAGTTTCTTGTCCAGCGCGCCCAAGGGCTCGTCAAGGAGAAGAACGGGCGGATCGAAAACTAGGGCCCGCGCGATCGCTACTCTCTGCTGCTGACCGCCGGACATTTGGTGGGGGTATCGCGAAGCCAAGGCACTGAGATGCACCTGATCGACGATGCCGCGTACCCGCGTTTCGATCTCCACCTTCGCCATACGCCGCATGCGAAGTGGATATGCTACGTTCTCGGCGACCGTCATGTGCGGGAACAGTGCATAGTTTTGGAAGATCACGCCGAGTTCGCGGCGGTGAGGCGGCAGGCGTGTGATATCCATCTCGTCCAGCAGAACCTGGCCGCTGTTAGGCATCTCGAAACCTGCGATCATCATCAGAGTCGTTGTCTTTCCAGATCCGCTGGGACCCAGCAACGAGATGAACTCTCCGGGGGATACGGAAAGACTGACATCGTCAACGGCCATCGCGCAACCGTAACGCTTCTGCAGGTTGCGCAGCGTGATGCCTCCGGTTTTCACGTCAGTGCCGCTCACGGTCGCTTTCATCAACATTTCAGCTCCCTAGGGTACAATCCGTCATTGGTTTTCGTTTGATCTGCGCGACCGTTTAGGGCGGTCAAGTGCTTTTTTGCCGTCTCACTAGGGTACCGACGAGAATGACAATCGTCGCGATCAGCATCTGCAGCGTGGCCACGGCGGCGATCGTGGGACTGATGTCCTGTCGGATGCCTTCCCACATGCGCATCGGCAAGGTCGTGATCTTTCCGATGCCAAGGAACAACACGTAGACCACGTCGTCGAACGAGGCCAGGAAGGCAAAGAAGCTGGCGACGATGAGCGCCGGCATGACCAACGGCGCGACGATCGTTCGAAAGGTGGCGAGCGGTCCGGCGCCGAGGCTCCGGGCCGCTCGCTCATAGCTCGGGTTAAGGTCGCGCAGATTGGCAACCACAATGACCACCACATAAGGAATGGCGTGCACCGCGTGGCCAAGGGCCAAGCCGAACTCGGTGCCCTGCAGACCTAGCCGCGCGAGCAGAAAATAGGTTGCGATGGCGACGATAACAGTCGGCATAATAATGGGTGAGAGCAAGAGAGCGACCATAGCTCCGCGACCAGGCATGGCACCGCGCGACAGACCGAAGGCAAGCATGGCGCCCATTGCGGTCGCCATGCCGACGGCCATCAGCGCAATGCGCACGCTGGTGAATGTTGCGCGCACCCACAGCGTGTCGAAAAAAAAGGCTTCGTAGTTGCGCAGCGAGTAACCTGGCAAGGGAAAGACGAAGTAGGACGAGGCGCTGAACGACAGGTATGCAACGATCAGTACCGGCAGCAGGAGGAGCACTGCCAGAAGACTTGCGAGGATCGGGACACTTCGACCTCCCATCGAAGGGAGCCAACGGTCAAGTGCGTTTGCCGCGGAGCCGATGCGCATCAACATTTTGGCGCCCATCTGGCGGCGGGCAGCAGTCGAAGCGACCTTGCCGTCGGAAAAACCCAGAAGTTGCTCGATGGGGAAGAAGCGCGACCCCATCCACAATATGGTCATGACGGCGCCCAGGAGGACCACGGAAAGCGCAGCGCCAAAATTCCAATTGAGTTGCTCCAGGATCTGCGAGCTGATCGCCATGGTAATCATGACGTCTGACAGCCCACCCATCAGCGCAGGTGTGATGTAGAAGCCGAGACAATAGATGAAGACGAGCAGAACTCCCGCAATCAAACCCGGCAGGCTGAGCGGCAGAAAGATCGTGAGGAAGGCAGCGAGCGGGCTCGCTCCATTCGCTCTCGCAGCGCGCGTAAGCTTCGGGTCAATGCCGGACATGACCGTGTACATCGGCAAGATCATCATGGGCATAACAATGTGCGTCATGCCGAGGATTACACCAAATCGATTATAGAGCATTGGGATTGGTTGAGACACCCAGCCGAGCTCGAGCAGGAACTGGTTGATGACGCCATTGCGCCCCAGAAGGACAATCCAGGCGAAGGTCCGCGCCAGAGTGCTGGTAAAATAAGGCAGCACGACCCCGATGAGTAAAAAGGTGCGCAACGCCACTCCACCCGTCGTGAGCGCGTAGGCAATGGGATAGCTCAGCACGAAGGCGAGCGCAGTCACGGTAACGCTGATCTCCAGCGTGTTGCGCATCACGGTCAGATAGACGGGTGTCTCTGCGATGCGCCAGAAATTCGCCAGGGTCCAGCTCGGCATCCCAAAGGCAAGCAAAAGAAGACCGGTGAGCGGCACCACGAAGAGTACCACGAGGAAGATGCTTCCCGGCAGCAGCAGCCAAGCCCACCGCGTCGGCACACGCCGCGAGGATTCCGCCCGACCCTTGATCGCGATGGAACTCATTGTGCCCGCCATACTAGCCAGCGCTCCTGGAGATGATCTACATTGGTCTGGCCATCAGGGCGCTGGGCGGCGAGCCAAGCATCATCCTGAGCCACGACTTGAGATGCATTCTCCTCAGTAATGCTGAGGAGCGGAACAAGATCGGACGGCAAATGCTTGAGCTGATTCACATTGGGACCAGTGAGGTTTGTCCCCAGCGTGAATTCCGCGGCGTTCTGCGCCCGGTTCAGGAATGCAATCAGCTTTTGTGCGTTTGCGGTGTTAGGACAGCCTTTGAGCACCGTCCAATAGACATAGACGAGATTGCCACCGCTCCACACCATGCGAATAGGTGCCCCCTGTCGGATGGCTGACAGCGCACGACCATCGTAACAGCTCGTCATCACGAACTCCCGATTGATCAACGCTTGAACAGGCTCCCCTCCAGCCGTCCACCATTTCGCGACATTCGGCTTGATCTCCGAGAGCTTCTTGAGAGCCCTCTCTACCTTGTCATCGGTCAAAGGCCAACGATCCGAATTTGGCACGCCGTCAGCTGCGAGCGCCAACACCATATGCCTAGCGACCGCGCTAAGGCCTCGCGGCCCTGGAAAGGCTTTGACATTCCAGAAATCGGTCCAGTTTTGCGGTCCTCCCTTCGGAAAGGAACGCTCATCATAAGCGAGCAACGTTGTTGAACGGAATGCAACGACTGCGTCACTGAGGCGAGCACTCTGCGGCGTCCCTTTGAGCGCTTCATCGTCCCACAAACCGTAGGCGATGGGCTGAAACAAACCCGCCTCATGCATGGTCGGGAAGTTCTGCCCGTCAATCAGGGCGACATCCCAGTCGATGCGCCCGGCGCGAGACATTGCTCTCACTTGGGGCTCGGCAATGTCGGCGGTCACGTCGACCACAACAATGCCCGTAGCCTTTGTGAAAGGCTCATAAACGTATCTTCTCACGGCTTGCGTGTACGATCCGCCATAGCTGAAGACGACAACTTCGCCACTGCCGGCGAGCTTGTCTTGCGCCCAGGCAGCGGTAGCCTTAGCGACGAACGGCACGCTCAGTAAAGCCGCCGACGTTCCAAGAAATGAGCGCCGGCTCGTGGCACGATGAAGATGGCCAGCCCTATCCTTTTTGATCATCACACTCCTCCCCAAATTAACCCAGCACTACATCTCCCCAAACGAACCTAGCATTACATCGTTTACCGCCACCATTTAGACCGTCTAGCGAGCCAACCGCGCGCAAATCCAGCAAAGAATGGCGACCCATCAAAGAAAAACTGCAAATCGCGGTCCACCTCCACGCAATTTCGCCGTCAGCTATGGCAATATGTCGGCTTTACAACCACAGGCTCGTAACTCGCCTCCAACGCTCGCTCTTGAAACCGAGACGCCGCCCGCCTCACGACAGGTTTATCCGGCGAGGCCAGCCGCAACACCGCACGGTCGATCACACAGAGTGGAAGATCCGGTAGGATCCCATCATGATGCTTCCTGCCTGCACGCGAATGCTATCTAGCGGTAGGGGGACCTTGCTACGCGATCTCAGCTGAGCTCGTTTCAGCTGCAACACACTTGTCAAAGGTGCGCGAATGAACAAGCCTGTTGGTTCGGATCGGAATACAAGAAGCGACGTTTCAAATTGCCGCTTCTTTCGCAAGTTCGTCCATCACTTGCTTCGTCGCGCGATAGGCGATCTCGACGATCTCATCTATCTCAGATTCGGAAACGACGAGAGGCGGAGCGAAACCTAGAATGTCACCATGCGGCATCGCTCGCGCGATGAGTCCCTTGTCGCGCGCCGCCTTGGAGATGCGGGCGCCCACCTTGAGCTGCGGGTCAAAGCGTCGTTTGGCTTGCCGATCGGCGACAAACTCAAGGGCACCGAGCAAACCCACTCCCCTTACCTCACCGACGATCTCAAGCTGGGCGAACCGCTCCTTCAGCCGCTTCGACAAATGCAAACCCACGGTTCTCGCGCGCTCGCTTAGTCGCTCCTTCTCGACAATATCGAGCACGGCATTAGCAGCTGCGGCCGCAATCGGATGACCGGAATAGGTATATCCGTGGGAGAATGCGCCGACGCGATCGGCTGCTTCTTCCATGACCGCGTAGACTTTCTCCCCGACGATTGCTGCCGAGAGGGGCATATAACCGGAAGTCAGACCCTTCGCTACTGTTACAAGGTCAGGCTCCATTCCATAAAGAGTGCTGCCGAACTCAGCGCCGGTCCGGCCGAACCCACAAATCACTTCATCGGCGATCAACAAGACGTCGTAGCGCCTAAGCACGGCTTGAATTTCACGCCAGTAACCATCGGGCGGGGGCGTGATCCCTCCTGTACCCAGCACCGGCTCCGCAATAAAGGCGCCGATCGTTTCCGGTCCTTCACGCACGATCATCTCTTCTAGTTCGGCTGCACGTCGACCAGAGAACGCCTCCTCCGTCTCACCTGACTCGGCACCCCAGTAGTGGTGAGGCGCACCTGTGTGCAAAATGCCTGGAAAGGGCAGGTCCATGTGATCATGGTAGAACGACATGCCCGTCATAGAACCGGAAATTACCGAACAACCATGGTAACCCCGATCGCGCGAGATAATCTTCTTCTTCTTCGGCTGACCGCGCAAATTGTTATAGTACCAGACAAGCTTGGCTTGCGTTTCGTTGGCGTCTGATCCGGATAGCCCGTAGAAGACTTTGCTTGGCTTACCCGGCGCCATTCGCACGAGGCGGACTGACAGATTTGCCAGCTCGTCCGTCGTGTGGGCAGCATATGTATGGTAGTAGGCCAACTTATAGGCCTGGCGCGCAATCGCCTCGGCCACCTCGGTGCGGCCGTACCCAATGTTGACGCAGTAAAGGCCAGCAAACCCGTCAATATAGCTATGTCCCTGTGCGTCTTCGATGCGGATACCCTTTCCTCCCGTGACGATGGTCGGATCACCAAGCTTACCTGTGGCAAAATCCTTAAGTTGGGTGAAAGGATGCAGAACAGCCGCGCGATCTTTTTCGGCGATCGTCTTGATATCGTTCATACCATTTCTCCTAAGCCAGGTCGCCGAAGCAGACGTACTTCAATTCCATGAATTCCTGAATGCCATGTCGAGAACCTTCGCGACCGAGCCCGGATTGCTTCCAACCTCCAAACGGAATTGGAGGTCCAGTGAATGATGCCGTATTGATGCCGACCATTCCGTATTCGATGTTCTCAGAAAGTCGTAGCGCCCGACGCAAGCTGTCTGTGTAGATATAGGCCGCCAAGCCCATTTCACTTGAATTGGCCCGCGCGAGAACCTCCTCTTCGGAATCGAACGGAAGTACCGCGGCGACCGGGCCGAACGTCTCCTCGGTTGAGATGAGCATGTCGTCAGTGACATCGCTCAGCAGCGCTGGAGCGACAAAGTTCGGCCCGAAGACTTCATCTTGCTTTGCAGAAATAACCCGCGCCCCTTTTGCCGCCGCATCCTTAATCTGAGCCCAGCACTTTTCGGCCACGGACGACTTCGTCATCGGTCCGACATCAGTCGCAGCCTCCAGGCCATGGCCAACCCTGAGCCGAGCGATCGCCGCAGCAAACTTCTCAACAAAGGCACCATAAACGCCCCTCTGTACGTAGATGCGATTAGCCGCCAGGCAGTCCTGCCCCGACGTGGCAAACTTCGCGGCCATCGCACCTTTGACGGCCTTATCGAGATCGACGTCATCAAAGACAATGAAGGGGGCATGTCCCCCAAGCTCGAGAGAGACCTTCTTTACCGTCTGCGCGGCCCGCTCCAGTAGCAACCGACCGACTTCTGTGGACCCGGTGAACGAAAGGGCTCGCACCCGCGCATCCCGCAACAGCGGCTCCGAGAGTTCGATCGGATTGCCGACGAGCACCTGAAACACCCCACGTGGAACTCCAGCCTCCTCAGCCAATCTCGCGAGGGCAAGAGCCGAGAGCGGCGTCTCGGGCGCAGGCTTCACGATGACGGGGCAGCCAGCCGCCATAGCGGCGCCGGCCTTTCGCGTAATCATAGCGACAGGAAAATTCCAAGGAGTGATTGCCGCTGCAACACCAACTGGCTGCATTCTGACCTGAAGCAGACTTCCAGGCTTATGGCTTGGGATCGTGTCGCCATAGGCGCGATCTCCCTCTGCGGCAAACCACTGGAGAAACCCGGCACCATATCCAATTTCGAACCTTGCTTCCGCAAGCGGCTTGCCTTGCTCGCTCGTTATGATGACCGCAAGCTCCTCCGCATGGGCGAGCATTAGCGAGGCCCAAGTCCTGAGAATTGCACCCCGCCTCTCTGGTAGCAGCTCTCGCCATCGAGCAAATGATCGCTGCGCCGCGTCGATCGCAAGATTCATGTCTGCGGCGCTGCAGCGAGCAACTTCAGCGAAGACTTCGCCAGTTGCCGGATCGATGACAACATCTCTTTGCTCGCCCGCGATCCAGCGACCATCGATCAGAGCAGCTCCCGCGATAAAATCTCGACGGAGCAAATTGTCGATATGCCTCTTAGCCAGCCCGACCAGAGGTGGACTTTTAGGCCGGCCAGCTTGCAACACCATTTCGAAGTCCTTGGCGGTCATCTTATTGAAATTCTGCTGCCAATCAGGATACTAATGTTGGAGACAGATTTGCGTCGCATTTCATCGTCGTTTAGACGGTTTCCTGCAGGACCTCGCTGTTTGGCAGTGGAATTCAACGGAGCCCCGACTTATGCAATATGACCGAACTGACGCCCGTATCCTGGAGATCGTGCAGAAGAATAATCGGCTGACATCTGAGATCATCGGCGAGCTTGCTGGACTTTCTGCAACTGCGTGCCAAAGGCGCTTGAAGAGGCTCCGGTCTGACGGCATCATCGAGGCGGATGTCTCGATTGTTTCGGCAAAGGCGGTAGGAAGGCCTATTCAGATGCTGGTGCTCGTAAGCCTCGAGCGCGAGCGTGCAGATATCATAGACAGGTTCAAGAAGGCGATTAAGTCGTCAGCTGAGGTCGTCAACGGATTCTACGTCACTGGGGACGCCGACTTCGTTCTGTATATTACGTCGCGGACGATGGAAGATTATGAGCAATTCACGCGGCGTTTTTTCTATGAGAACCCTGACATCAAGGGCTTCAAGACGATGGTTGTTATGGATCGTGTAAAGACTGGTTTTGCGATTCCGGTAGAGATTCCAGACGAAGATTGATGTTCGTATCTTTGCGGTCGTTGTTTCGAGGCCTCGCGCGTTTTTTCATCGCCCATCCTCTCACAAAGCGAGAAACAAGCACCCGCGCTCTTGTAGTATCTATGGATGTTGATACGCGCTGAGGTAGAGGAGCATGGCTGCTCCAGCAGGCGGAATGGCGGCCAAGTGAGGCGACGTCGCGGACATCTGAGAGCAAATCGAACTGTCGTTGTGGCTGTGACGCCCCGATCGGATCGTTGCTGGAGCAATGCTAAAAAGCTGTCAGAGAACTCGACAAATTTATTCCTTGATCTGGATATCATTTTTGCAGGTCGTGGTAGAAGCAGCAAATTCCTAAACGAACCGGGCACACAACGCGAATTTCAGATGTTTGAGGGCGGGCCGGAACCGCTCGTCCGATTTGGCTTCGGCGTTCCGCGACAAACACTGACCTTGGTCAGGTCGTGGTGCACGGTCCGTGGATCCAAATGACGAAACTTTCCCATCCTCAGATTTTTAGCGTCGATGGTATTGCGGCGCCGCTGTGTTACCCCACCTTCCGCCGGATTTGGATCGCGAGCCTGCTGTCGAACCTCGGTATGCTTGTCCAAGGCGTCGGCGCGGCCTGGGCCATGACAGAGATGACATCGTCAGCCGATAAAGTTGCACTGGTGCAGACAGCTTTGTTGCTGCCTGTGATGTTGATCGCTGTGCCGGCCGGTGCCATCGCTGACATGTATGACCGCCGAATTGTGGCGCTCGTTGCGCTCTCTATCGCGCTCTGCGGCGCGACAGCCTTGACTGCGCTCGATTGGTCGGGGCTTACCACGCCGGATCTACTCCTGGTGCTTTGCTTTGTAGTCGGCGGCGGCATGGCGTTGATGGGGCCGGCCTGGAGCTCCTCGGTTAGCGAGCAGGTTCCGCCAAAGACGCTGCCGGCGGCGATTGCCCTCAATGGCATTAGCTACAACATCGCGCGTAGCTTTGGGCCCGCGGTCGGGGGAATTGTTGTTGCGACCGCGGGCGCGGGTGCGGCCTTCGCGATCAACGCATTTCTCTATCTGCCACTGATCGTGGCGTTGTTCCTCTGGAACCGTATCGCGGAGCCGTCGCGGCTGCCACGCGAACACCTGAGCCGCGCCATTGTCTCGGGCGTGCGCTATATCGCCAATTCGCCTTCGATCACGATTGTGGTAGCGCGCACCATGATAACCGGCGTCGTCGGCAGCGCGCTCCAAGCACTAATGCCGCTGGTCGCTCGCGACCTGTTGCACGGGGGCGCTCAGACTTACGGCATCATGCTAGGTGCGTTCGGGTTCGGCGCGGTAATAGGAGCTCTCAACATCGGCGAAATGCGCAGGCGTATGAGTGGCGAGGCTGCGGTTCGTGCCTGCACACTCTCCATGAGCGGCGCAATTGCGGCGGTCGCGCTCAGTCACAATTCGGCCTTGACAGCCGCAGCTCTGGTTTTGGCGGGTGCCGTATGGACCATCGTGTGGACGCTGTTCAACATTGGCGTGCAGCTCTCCGCCCCGCGTTGGGTTGCGGGCCGCTCCGTTGCGGCTTGGCAGGCTGCGTTCTCTGGCGGCCTCGCAGTTGGCAGTTGGGGCTGGGGTCGCCTAGCCGATGCCGTCAGTGTCGACATCACGCTGCTCGTCTCTGCCGGACTGATGCTGCTCTTGCCGCTGCTTGGGCGCTGGCTGCGCATGCCGGCCATCACCGAGCGCGGGGAGGGCGCCGAGATGCTTGCCGATCCTAAGGTGCGGCTCCCGCTGACCTACCGGAGCGGCCCACTGGTGGTTGAGCTCGAATATCGGGTGGCCTTGGAGAATGCCCGAGCCTTCCACAACCTCATGCAGGATGTGCAGCTCTACCGGCAACGCAACGGGGCCTATGGTTGGTCAATTGCGCGTGATATCGCCGACCCCGAGCTGTGGACTGAGCGCTATCACTGCCCGACATGGCTCGACTATTTGCGCCAACGCAACCGCTGGACCCAGTCGGAACGTGCATTAGATGAGAAGGCAATGGCTTTCCATATCGGGCCTGAGCCAGTGCGTATCCGTCGTATGCTGGAGCGCCCGTTTGGATCGGTACGCTGGAAGGATGATGTGCCCGACCGCGCCGCGAGTGAGCTCTAGTTGGTCGGGAGCGCGGCGCAAGCACTAACCGTCGTCCCTTCCATTGCACCGCATCAAGACCCCTGGGTGCGATGACGCTGACCTTGCCCCTCGGGTTTAATCCAGTTTGAAGTTCGTTCTGGCCCAAGCCGAGGACCAGAGCATGAAGCGCAAGCGGTTTACGGAAGAACAGATCATCGGGATTTTGAAGGAGTACGAGGCGGGGGTTCCGGTCGCCGATCTCTGCCGCAAGCATGGTGTAAGCGACGCCAGCATCTACAAATGGAAGGCCAGGTGAGCTGGTCCCGGTTGTCTGAACAGAATCTCCGCGTTGATAAGTGGAGCCTCTGCCGGGGTTAGGCTGCCAAGCGGATTGGCAGTGGGGTGAAGTAGGCTTGATCAGGTGTGCTGCCGTCAAGGCTCGAGTGGGGTCGGCGCCCGTTGTACAACAAGGTTTGAGAACGCCCACAGGACCGTTCTTCGCGAGGTTCTTTATCGATATCATCCTTTGTTTGGTCGCCGAGTTTGCGTTCATGGGGTCGTCGACAAGGATGGCGATGTCGCCTTCCGCTGCACGCTGGATGGATCGCAAGCAGATCGTTGGCTGGAGGTTCCAGCCTGGATGTTCGACCGCACGGCATGCCCTGAGGCGGAGCTTTTGGCAGCTCGGCCATTTGTCAGCATAACCGCACTTGCAGCGCTTTCTGCGCTTATCGATCTGGCGTTAATGGATCGAACGCCATCAGCTGCCCTGCTTTCTGGCGCATCCACAGCCTCTCACGACCAGAATCGGCGAGAGACCCATGTCACGGCAGACGGCAATGCCAGGGAGCGGATACCGACACAATCGACAACCGCGGCCGCAGCAGCAGATGGATCTGTTCGGGATCGGCCTGTGGAACGGCGCCATCGGCGCGCCCACATGGCCGGAGCTGCCGGCGGAAGGGGGGCGGCCCTCACGAGCCTGTTGACGCAATGATCCTCGATCATGCTGTGACGACAGCGACGCCGCGTGCGAAGGAGGTCGATCATGATCTCTGACAAGGTCAGGCCTCATCATCTGGAGCGCAAGGCAATTCTTTACGTGCGTCAATCCTCGGCACATCAGGTGTTGCACAATCGCGAGAGCAGCGCGTTGCAATACGCCATGCGGGACCGGCTGACGGCGCTTGGGTGGGCAGAGGTTGAAGTGATCGATGATGATCTCGGTCGTTCAGCCGCCGGCGGCGTGCAACGCGCCGGTTTCGAGCGAATGGTAGCGGAGGTTTGCCTCGGTAAGGTTGGTGCGGTTTGCGCCCGCGAGGTCTCGCGCTTCGCCCGCAACAGCCGGGATTGGCAGCAACTCATCGAGATGTGCCGCGTGGTCGATACCGTTCTGGGCGATCAGGAGACCATCTATGCGCCAAGGCACGGCAACGACCGCCTGCTGCTCGGGCTCAAGGGCAGCCTCAACGAGTACGAGCTGGCTCTATTGCGCCAGCGCTCGGCTCTCGGCCCGCTACGAGAAGGCGCGTCGGGGCGAGTTGATTGTGGCGGCGCCCGTCGGCTTCGTGAAGGCCGGCGACCGCTATGAGAAAGATCCGGATCGGCGCGTCCAGGAAGCGATCCAGTTGGTGTTCGACAAGGTCGAGGAACTGGGCAGTGCCCGACAGGCGCTCTGCTGGCTCCACGAGTACAATCTCGATCTGCCGGTGAAGCAGTCCAACGGCGACACAGCCTGGCGGCGACCGAGTTACTCCGCCATCCGCCGGATCATTGAGAACCCGGTCTACGGTGGCGCCTATGCCTATGGTAAGACGGCTGTGGCGGCGGGATACAGCGCCGAGGGCGTGAGCGTGAAGATCCGCCGCAAGACGCGGAGCGAATGGCTGGCGCTGAAGCCCAACACCCACGAAGGGTACGTGAGCTGGGAGAGGTTCGAGGCGATCCGCACCATGGTCAGCAGCAACATTCCCACTGGTCGGCATCACGGCGCGCCCAAGCATGGAGACGCGCTGCTGGCCGGTCTGATCCGGCGCAAGCGCTGCGGCCGCAAGCTCACACTGCGGTACTCCGGCATGAAGCACCATATCCCGCGCTACAGCTGCAGCCGCGCCTGGATGGACAATGGCGGCCCTCACTGCATCGCCTTCGGCGGATTGCGCGTCGATGATGCAATCGAAGAAGCATTGCTTGGCGTTGTCGGTCCGGGCGCTATCGCCGCTGCAACCGCTGCCGTCAAGGAAGCCGGAGAACGACGGGATCAGGTGCGCGATGCTCTCAGTCGCGATCTGGAAGCGGCGCGCTTTGCCGCCGACAGGGCTTTCCGGCAATACGATGCCGCTGACCCCGCGAACCGGTTGGTGGCGAGTGAGCTGGAACCGCGCTGGAACAGGGCGCTCGCTCACGCGGCGGAGGTCGAGGGCAAGATCGCCATGCATGATGCGGCCACGCCCGCACCCATTGATCCAGCTTCGCTCGGCGTTCTTGCCTCGAACCTCAAAACGGTCTGGGATGCGCCGACGACGGATGCTCGCCTCAAGAAGCGCATTGTGCGCACCCTCATCCATGAGGTCGTGGCCGATATCGACGACGCGGCCTCCGAGATCATTCTCATCGTCCATTGGGTGGACAGCGAGGTGCGCTTGCCCAAGCGCCGGCGCGGACAGCGCAACAGCACTTCTGCCGATATCATCCAAGCCGTGCGTCAACTGGTGCTGATCGCCAGCGACGATCTGATTGCCGGCCTCCTCAACCGCAACGGCCTCAAGACGGGCAACGGCAATCGCTGGACCCGCGAGCGCGTCACATCAATGCGCTCGAGCTACCACATCCGGGGGTTCGAGCCCGCCGATGACGGGATCGAACCCTGGCTCAACCTTGGCAACGCCGCAAAGCTCCTGAAGATCGCGACGAAGACGCTCCGGCTGGCCGCTGAAGCCGGCGAGATCGAATCCATCCATCCGCTGCCAGATGGTCCTTGGATCTTCGCCCGCGCCTCGCTGATAACAACTGCTGCTCCATCTATCGCCGAACGAGCGCGACAGAACCCAAGATACCCCACGGGATCGCATCCCAATCAGCAAAGTCTCTTCTCTTCAACAACATAGAGAGATGGGTGTTCTGATGCGCGATTGTAAAAGTCGAGATACCGAACAATTGTTCGGTGAGCCAACCATCGCCGGCGCTATCCTCGACCGCATCATCCACAACGCCCACCGGATCGCCGTTCAGGGCGACAGCATGCGAAGGAAAAAAGGCACGCGCCCCTTGACCGATGTCGAAAACAGCGAAACGAATACCAATTGACTTCAACAACCAGGCAACCAAAAGCCAGCCCCGCCGCGCTGCCCGCGATTTAGCGAAACTGCTCTGTCCGTCGGTTAGCGAGACCGCTGTCCTCTTTTTGCGAAATACGCATCGTGTCGCGTGATATTGACCTCTGCGCTTACTAGCGCGTCCTCACGCTGGACTTCTCGCGGCCCGGCAAGCCGACCGACAACGCGTTCATCCAGGCTTCAACGGCCACTTCCGGTCTGGATGCCTCATCGCCCACTGATTCCTGTCCCTTGCGGACGCCCAAGAAACAGTGAAGACTTGGCGCAAATATCCAATGAAGAACGGCCCTATGGGGCGATCGGCAATTGTCCGCCGATTTTGCCAAAACCACGTCGGCGCAACCAGCCCGCCAACGTGACAGAGGCGCAAAACTGTAATTCTGGGCGGTCCAAAGTTCGGTCTCGCTGCAAAAAGCCGTGAGAGTGAACTGCCGCTGCATGGCAGTTCAGCGGAGGTCAACCGCTCCCGAAACTCTTCACCAAAATAGGTAGGCTTGGATGCAGATTTTATGCCCTACCATGGGTGCACTAATCGGCGTAGCGCGGGCACGCGGCTCATCAGAACAGGACAAGGTGCACTAATGACAAGCGTCGTCAATCCGCTGCCTAGTAGCGGGCGAGAGATGAAATTCATCGAAGGGACGCGCGTCGTTACCGATGATGAACTGCAAGTCAACAACATCACGCGTTATCACGTTACAAAATTCTATCGGGAACAGATTACCAAGAGTGGTTACTACGAGCAGCTTAAACATATTGTGGAGCCCTCAGTCGAGGAGTTCGAGAGTTATGGCAGTTTGGATACCAGCGGTGAGCACGCCAACACGGTCGTGCCCGGGCTCCAGCACAAGTACGCCCAGACTGGGCTGCTGCTGGTCACGGACCGCTGCGCTTCCTACTGCCGTTATTGCTTTCGCAAACGCATTGTCGGCAACGATTCCGATGAAATCGCACCGGATGTCGCTGCAGTTGCGCAATATGTTGGCAGTCATCCAGAGATGACCAACGTGCTGCTATCGGGAGGCGACCCGTTCGTGCTCAGCACCACCGAGCTCAATAACATTCTTGACCATCTGCTGCCGATCAGACATTTGGAATCAATTCGATTTGGTACAAAAATGGTCGCCTATCAGCCTAAGCGCTTTGAGGATTCTGCCCTAGCGGCCTTGTTCCAACGAATCCATGATGCAGGCAAGACCGCGATAATCGTTACACATTTCGATCACATCGGCGAGATTTCGGTCGATGCGGAGTATAACATTCGCTCTTTGCGTGCACTTGGCGTCCAATTCCTCAACCAATCCGTACTTCTCGCGAAAGTCAACGACGATCCCGAGATCTTGGCGGCAACCTTCGCCAAATGTCACCAAATCGGAGTGCGTCCCTATTATCTCTTTCAGGGCAGGCCAGTGAAGGGCGCATCGCACTTTCAGGTTCCATTGCGCCGCGGACTAGAGATTACGCGCGGCATCAACCAACGACTCAGCGGCATCCAGAAGACATTCAAATACATCATGTCCCATTACACAGGGAAGATCGAGATCCTCGATTTAGCAGACGATGGCCGCGTGTATATGCGATACCACCAAAATAAATCTCCCGAGAAGATTGGAAAGATCTTTTCCCGACCGCACGTCGAAGCCGCCTGCTGGTTGGACGATTTGTCAGAAGGGTGACCGACCGGCCCGCAATGCTGACTCCGCCTCAGAGATAGGGAGTGCATTTGCCAGCCACGGGCGGTGACTTGCCACGGCGCCCGGGTACAAGGGACGAAGCAATCTCCGTTCCGGGAGACAGTTGCATGTGCGAGCAGTCGGGTTCAGTTGCCTTTTGCGCGCGCATCAGAAACTCCCTCCGATCACCGCTTCGTATTCGGCAAGAGGACGCATCAAGGAGGGCGGCGGAGACGACCTGGGCGCCGTCGATACCGCTGACCTGCCGCTGAACTTTCATCCATTGGCGATTAGAGTCTCGGCGGATGTTACGCCGTTTGGCGCGGGGTGAGCAACGTGCGATCGGCGGAGCTGGTCGGGGTTGCGCAGCCGGTCGCACGTTGCGGTGAGGTTGGCGGAATAGGCCGCGGGTGTCAGATAGCCCAGCGACGAATGCGGGGGTGGCTATTGTAGTCATGGGCCCACGCCGCAATCCTGGTTCGGGCGTGATCAAGGCCGAAGAACAGGGTTTCGTTGAGAAGCTCGTCTCGCATCCGGCCGTTGAAGCTTTCACAGAAGCCGTTCTGCATCGGTTTGCCTGGCGCGATAAAGTGTTAGGCAATCTGGTTGTCCTCTGACCAAGTCAGAATGGCGTTGCAGGTGAACTCGGTGCCGTTGTCCGAGACGATCATGCCAGGCTTGCCGCGGCGACCAATCAACGCCGTCAGCTCGCGCGCCACCCGCCGTCCCGGGATCGAAGTATCGGGGATCGCCGCCAGGCATTCCCGGGTCACGTCATCGACGATGTTGAGGATCCGGAACCGGCGCCCATTGGCAAACTGGTCATGGACAAAATCCAGCGACCAACGGGCATTCGGCCGGGCCTCGAGCAGGATCTGCGCCCGGGTGCCGACCGCGCGGCGGCGAGCCCGGCGCTTACGCACGCTGAGGCCTTCCTCCCGATAAAGCCGGTAGATACGGTTCAGCCCGGACGGCTCGCCATGCTGACGCAGCAGCACGAATAACCGGCGATAGCCGAAGCGCCGGCGGGCATTGGCCAGTTCGCGCAATTGGACGCGCAGTTCGGTATCGGGCGGCCGGCACGACCGATAACGGATCATCTTGCGGTCGGCACTGACGATGATGCAGGCCCGCCGTTCTGACAGTCCCAATTCGGCCTGCAGATGCGCGACAGCTTCGCGCTTGGCGGCGGGCCCTACCATTTTTTTGACAGAAGCTCACGCAGCGCCGCCGCATCCAGCATCTGCTCGGCCAACAGCTTCTTCAGCTTGGCGTTCTCGTCCTCAAGCTGCCGTAGCCGCTTGGCCTGCGAGACGTCCATACCGCCGAATTTGGACTTCCAGTTGTAAAGCGTCGCTTCCGAGACGCCGTGCTTGCGTGCCAAATCGGCCGTCTTCGCACCGGCCTCATGCTCGCGCAGCACGCCTATAATCTGTTCTTCCGTAAACCTGGCTCGCTTCATCTGTCCGTCCTTCAGAAGGCCGGACTCCAACTTCAACCGGAGGAAATCGGCAGGGGCAGGTCACCGCGATCTCCGGTCGGCAGACCGCGTCATTGCGCCCGGCAACGCTGTCGAGATGGGCGGAATCGACGATCCGCCGACCTCTGAACGAGTGTCGGAGCGAGTTTGGTCTTTCCTGAAGAAACAAGCCCCTGATCGCATTTGTCGAACAGCATGAAGTCGGCTTCCCAATTCCGGTGTTCCCGAACCTTCTACCCCGAGAGCCCTTCAGCAATCGACCGCTTTTGCTGCAAAACCACGTCGGCGCAACCAGCCCGCCAACGTGACAAAAGCGCAAAAACTCTAGCTCTGGGTCGTTCAACGTTCGGTCTCGCTCCAAACCCCGCGACGGCCCGACGGCAGTGTACACGGCACATATGCTTGATGTGTGCTGCCGGGAAGACGGCATCGAGCATCGGCTGACGAGGTCAAGCATCCCTGAACCAAGGGCCACGTCAAACGCATGAACGCACGATCAAAGAAGCAACCATCCAAGGCGATCATTGCGACCGACACTCAGCTCGGAGCGCACCTTGCCGACTTCATCGACGCCAACAACTACGCTCGGCGGCTTAAGACACCGAAGGTGTCTCACGCTTTACGACTACATCTGCGAATGCTGGACTTCCCAGCAAGAACGATCAAAGCAGCAACTGCCGGAACTAAACGCCTAGCTTCCTAAGTGCCACCAATCACACCAACGCGCCCGTCTCACTCACCCGACGAAGGTGATAGTCGGCATCCCCAAACGTGTTCTCGATCATGGTCAGCCGCTTAAAATAATGGCCGACCTTAGTGGCCATGGTCATGCCAATTCCACCATGAAGCTGGATCGACTGCTGGCCGACGAATTTTCCGCTTCTCCCCATCTGCACTTTAGCCGCAGCAACCGCTTTAGCACGCTCGGCAGCATTATCGATATCCGAGGCCATGGTGGCGTACATCGCCATGGAGCGCGCCTGTTCGAGCGCCACAAACATGTCAGCGGCGCGGTGCTGCAGACTCTGAAACGAGCAGATTGGCACCCCGAACTGCTTTCGCGTCTTCATATAGTGGACCGTGGTGTTCAGCGATTCGTCCATCAGGCCTACCGCTTCCGCGCAAAGCGCGGTGCGGGCGTCGTCAACCACCCGCTCGATAAGCGGCAGCGCATTTTCGGGATCGCCGATCGCCGCTGCGCTGCCCACCTCGACACCTGTGAAGCTGACGTCGACGGCGCGCAGCCCATCTTGGGTCGGGTAGCTCTTTTTGGAGATGCCTCTCGCGTCGGCAGGCACCAGAAGCACCGCGATACCGCTTCTATCGCGTTGAGCGCCTTTGATCCGCACGGTGACGATCAACGTGCCGGCGTTCTCGCCATTGAGCACAACAAATTTTTCGCCATCAATGACCCATCCATTGCGGCTCTTCTTGGCGGAGGTAGTCACGTCGTTGAGATCATAGCGAGAGTTCTTTTCAAGTTGCGCGAATCCGAAGGTCTTGCTGCCGTCGATGATCCCAGGCAGATGAGCTGCCTTCTGCGCGTTCGAACCGCCACGGCGCAGGAAGCCGCCGCCAATCACAACCGTGGCGAGATAGGGCTCGACCACAAGCGCTCGGCCGAACGCTTCCATCACGATCATAGTCTCCACGCCGCCGCCGCCAAACCCGCCATCGGCTTCGGCAAAGGGAAGTCCGAGCAGACCCTGCTCAGCAAAGCGGCTCCAGATCAATCTGCTCCAGCCGCCCTTCTCCTTCGAATACTTTTTGCGCTGCTCGAAAGCGTAGACATCGGTCAAGAGTCCATCGACGCTTTCCTTGAGAAGCCGCTGCTCCTCGGACAAATTGAAGTCCATATCTCAGCTTCTCCTGGCGACGGATCTGGACTCTTGGGGGTCCCCATTTGGGGGGATGGAAGAAGAGTTAGAGTCCCAGCACCGCCTTGGCAATGATGTTACGCTGAATTTCGTCGGAGCCGCCGTAGATCGAGACTTTGCGATTGTTGAAGTAGCTCGGCGCGATCTGCGCGGTCCAGTCCATCGCTTCCGAAGACTCGTGATGTTCGTTGTAGGGCGCAGCGAATGGCCCGATCATCTCCATCAAGAGTTCAGTCGCAGTCTGCTGGCTTTGTGTGCCCTTAATCTTAAGCATGGAAGACGCTGGATTTGGCTTACCCTTGCCGTGCTTGCCTTCGTCGGCGACAATGCGTAGTTGCGTGAGCTCCAGTGCCTTCAACTCGATCTCGGAGATAGCCAGCTTCTCCCGGAACGCGGGATCCTCGATCATAGGCCGGCCGCCACTTTTGACGTCAGAAGCCACCTCCTTGATGCGCCGGATGCGCTCCTTGGAGACGCCGACCCGTGCAATGCCAGTGCGCTCGTTGCCGAGCAGGAACTTTGCGTAGTCCCAGCCCTTGTTCTCCTCGCCGATTAGGTTTTCGTAGGGCACCTCGACGTCGTCCAAGAAGACCTCGTTGACCTCATGCCCACCATCGATGGTCTGAATCGGACGCACCGTCACGCCCTTGGAATTCAAGCAGAACACGATGAAGGAGATGCCCATCTGCTTTTTGGCGCGGGGATCGGTGCGGCATAGGCAGAAGATCATGTCGGCATGCTGCGCGAGCGTGGTCCAGGTCTTCTGGCCATTGATAATCCACTTGTCGCCCCTGCGTTCGGCCTTGGTCGTGAGCGAGGCGAGGTCCGAGCCAGCGCCGGGTTCCGAAAAGCCCTGGCACCACCAATCATCCACGTTTGCGATGCGCGGCAGGTAATACTTTTTCTGCGCCTCATTACCGAAGGTGTAGATGACCGGGCCGACCATGCCGACGCCAAAGGCGAGCGGCGTCGGCGCGGGATACATCTGCAGCTCCTCCCTGAAAATATAGTGCTGGACCGAGCTCCAGCCCGTGCCACCGTATTCCTTCGGCCAGGAACTTACGTTCCACCCCTTCTTGTTGAGGATGCGCCACCACGTAACCATTTCCTCCTTCGACACATGGCGATCTTGGATCATCTTGTGCCGCATCTGCGGCGATACATTGTCGCGTAGAAACTGCCGCACTTCCTGCCGGAAGGCTTGTTCTTCCTTGGTGAATACAAGATCCATCGGATTCTCCTGCAACCGAATTGATTCGGGACGCGCTACGATGGCGAAACGCTCTCCATACTTACCAATCGGAAGAGGCCTCGACGTGAGTTAGAACTGAACGCGAAGAGGATCGGCGGGGCTGACGAAGGGCAAAGCATCCGCCCGTTCCTAGCGCCCTTGCGTGGCGATACCAAGAACTTCTCCTTCCTGGCCTCTGCGAACCTGTTGGGTGAAAGCGTTCCATGTCCACGCTCAACTTCCCGCTGTCCAATTTGTCGCAAAACGCGATTTGTCCCACCAAGGGCGTCTTGCCCCCATCAAGCAAGCGTTAGCGCTTGCGCAGCTATTCCCGCATTCTATCTCCGTCAGGAATGCCGCCCCCCTGGTTTACGGGAGCGAAGCATTGCTCATCCTGCGCTCCAAAATGCATTCAACCGCCACTTCTCAGGGTCGCCACCTCTCTGTAGCAACGCTCGTGCCAGCCGCGTTCGAGCGCTTTAAACCTCTGATTCGTTTTGAGAATGGCTCGTACTTCGCAAATAACGACCTCCGTTTTGAACCGAACAGAAATGGTACGCTGTCAGAGATCGGACAACCATCGAGAGCGGACCGTTATTTCGATTGCCGCACGGCTAACGGATTCAAATTTTCTAGCCTTCATTATCTCTCAGCTCGATGCGGATCGATGTGGACTAACGTTCGCCTGCCGTTCGAGCCCTGTGGTCATAAGAACGGACGGATGCAGAAGCCTCAGGTTTGTCGAAATGCTGGCGGTCGCGCAGTTGAGGCGTTTTCGGCACGACGGCCCTGCGAGGACAGTCCAGAACGGCTTCCGACGCGCGCAGTCCTTGACGCTGCCATAGGCGACCTGTCATCCGGTTCGACGAGCAGTCTGCCGCAACAGTTTGTCCTAAGCAGACCACCGACATCATCATCCAGCCGAACGGTCTTCGATCCGCTTGCTTATCAATGCTGATCCAACACCGGGCACGACCTGAACGTGAGCAAGGACGGCGGAAGCATCGCTCGCGGTCTGCCCGAAACATCAGATGTGTGGCAGGGATCGCGAGACTCGAGCCAATCAGCAATGCTGGGGTCGCGCGCAGCGGCTGATGCATCACCGCCTAGCAAATCGGGCCAGCGCCTTCCGATCGATCTCGATGCCCAATCCCGACCCGTTAGGCACAGCGACGATGCCGCGAGTGTGCTCGATGGGCTCGGTGAAAATCGCCTGCCGGAGCGGGTTTTCGGTTCGGTCGAACTCCAGCAACGGCGCCACGGATATGGGCGAGGACCGCGTGTGCGGCGGCAGAACGGCGAGCAAATGCAGCGACGCGGCAATTGCAATCCCGGTGCCCCAAACATGCGGATTGTAACGGACGCCGAACGCTTCTGCCATATCGGCGATCTTCTTGCATTCGGTCAAACCGCCGGCAGCGCAAATGTCGGGCTGCGCTATATCGAGCGCGCGCGAGACGAACAGGTTGCGGAACCCGAAGCGGGTGAACTCACATTCTCCGCCTGCGATCGGGATCGAAATTGCCCCCTTTACCGCGCGGTAGCCGGCAAGATCCTCCGGCGGTACTGGCTCCTCAAACCAGCCGATATCGTGTTTCTCGATCATGCGCCCCAAACGGATCGCTGCGACGCTGTCAAAGGCGTGGTTCGCATCCACCATCAGCGACACAGTCGGCCCTACCGCCTCGCGCACGACGCGTGTCGCGGCCGCATCCTCCTCCACACCGAAGCCGACCTTGAGCTTCACCGCCGAGAATCCCTCCGCGACGTAGCGCGCTGCCTCCTCGGCTAGATACCGGGTCGGGTCTTCAGCTTTGCGTCGGTGGAGGCCAGTCGCGTAGGCGACGATATGACTCCGCTGCGCGCCGCCGAGCAGCTGATGCACGGGAACGCTAAAATACTTGCCCTTGACGTCCCAGAGCGCGATATCGATACCGCTCAACCCCTCTATCACGACACCCTTCTGGCCGTGATCGCGCAGGCGCGCATAGATCATTTGCCAGAGATATTCTGTGCGCAGCGGATCCTCGCCAACTAGCCATGGCGCGACGCTCTCGACCACGGCGGCCGTCATCCCCGCCGGTCCGTAGCATTCGCCCCAGCCGACAAGACCCTGGTCGGTCTCGATTTCGACCAGCATCGCTGTACGCGTATCGTACCAGCCACGCGCGGAGGCAAGAGGCTCCGACAGCGCGGCTTGAAGCGTATGAGTGCGAACGCTCGTAATCTTCATCGGCTTTGCCTTGTTCCAGTCCTGCTGCGCTCCTTCCTCAGAGCAGTCGCTTCTAAATAGGTACCGGCCGTGCTGCGGCGTTCAAACGCATTAAGCTTTTGCTTTGACAATGTTCGCACATACGAAACGATGATCGATGTATTGAAGGCCAGATCTTTTAAACCGTCAGAAACCGGACAAAAATACCGCCGTTCATGCATGAAGAGCGCCGGCATTCACCATGGTGGGCCAATGGCCGTCGTCCAGGCAGCGGCAGGGAGCAGCGAAGCACTGCCTCTCGCTGTGCATCACCGGACACCCGCAAGTCCTTAGATGCCTGAGTTGGGATCCCCGTTGAGCCGCGCGGTGCTCGTGGACACAATCATCGCCGCGGTAGTTAGTACCGGACGCTTTGAGAGCCTCAGCCGACATCGCCTTCATTGATGCGCATGTCCGTATTGCGCAAGGACCGGTCCAGCTGCCATCGATCCTACAACGCAAAATACGAAGCCATGGGAAAAGAGCGGTCCAATGCTACTCCAGCCATCATTTTGGGGTTTACCTTTGAAGATGCTGTTCACAGCCAAACCATCCCCATGGAAGGCTACTGTAAAGGTCATCTTTCGCGCTTGGTGCTATATAAAGTCGTGAAGATGTGCCTTCTGGAGCAGATCAGCGCTAAACACCTCTGCAAGATGATCTGTAGAGTTGGCGCGAGAAAGCTCATACCCTCGGCTATCATCATCCAAAATCTATCTCGTGATTTTGTTGGGGAGCGATCAAGCTTTAAAGTTGGAGACGTGGGCGACTTTGTTGATCTAGTCAGCGCGATCGCGACAGACTTATGGAAATCGGATCCTGTCTTTCTCCTTGCGGCGGCGGAATGATCATATACTTGCAGCAATGGGACGTGCAGCGGATCAACTAGGATATTCATGTCTGTACTCCGTCCAGCTGTGACCTGCGACATAGCGTATGCTGTCATCGTATTGCTGTACACCGTCAACAAGGATCGAGACCCTACCTATTCTGATAAGGAGTACATTTGATAGAAGGGCTATTGCTATTTCGACGCGAACCGCAGCGCACGAGCTTCAGCCGAGGTTCAACGGACCAACAACGCCCGTTGGCCGACTTTATTGACCTTGATGGCAAGAACTGGTCACTTAGAACTTTCCTAACATCGAGCTCGTTTCAACGATTTCCGTTACCTCGCGCCCGCCTTCTGCGCATATTTCCATGACGCTTTCGCGAGCGGCACGGTGCGCTTGGCAGCTTCGATCGCCTTGGCATTGGCGGCTGTGCCATCTCGGATCCGGGCTGCGATGCCTTGGGTCATGCCGACTAAGCGAAAGAGATTATACGAAAAATACCAGTTCAAATCCGGCAGCTCGCTGCCCGTGTAGTCGCAATAGATTTGCGCGGCCTCGTCCATGCTAGGAATATTGAGCGCCTTCAGGTCGGCGGTCGCAAGCCCCGGCCTAATCCATTGCATCAACAGATAGGTAAAATCGGACATGGGATCGCCGAGCGTCGACAATTCCCAGTCGAGCACCGCGATCACGCGCGGCTGCCTTGCATGGAAGATAATGTTGTCGAGCCGATAGTCGCCATGCACAATGGAGATACGCTTCTGCTCGGGGACCGTGATCGGCAGCCACTCGATCAGCTTTTGAATCTCCGGAATATGTTGCGTCTCCGAGGAGCGGTACTGCTTGGTCCAGCGATCGACTTGGCGCGCGAAATAATTGCCAGCCTTTCCGAAGTCCGCGAGGCCGATCCTATCGGGATCAAACATGTGCAGCTTCGCGAGAGTCTCGATCTTGCTGCGGAAGATCTTCGATCGCATCTCGGACGGTTCGCTCGGCAAGGTCGGATCCCAATAGACCCGTCCGTCCTCCATCGACATGATGTAGAAGGTCGTGCCAATGACGGCATCGTCAGTGCAGAGCGCAAATGCATGCGCGACCGGGAAGCCCTGATCGGCGAGCGCCGAGATGACACGGAACTCGCGATCCACCGCATGCGCCGACGGCAGCAATTTTCCGAAAGGCTTTCTGCGCATCACGTAGGAGCGGCCGGGGCTGTCGAGTTTGTAGGTGGGATTGGATTGGCCTCCCTTAAACTGTAAGACGGTCAAGGGGCCGGAGTAGCCCTCGACATGCTTGCGCATCCAACGATCGAGACGGATCTCGTCGATGCGATGTCGCTCTTCGACGGGTCTCGTGCCCGAAAACTCCTCGTCCTTCCTGACGCCATCGGCCAAGGTGACGCTCCTCGAACTTCTTGAAGCGTCCGCGTGGCCGCTTCTCATTAATCACCTGAGCAGTTGCATACTTCCGAAGTTCAAGTCTGACAATGAGGCGGCACTGCATTTCATCGGGCGATCCATCAGACGCGTGGTACGCGTCGTGGTTTAGTCGCGGCCGATTCCGCTCCTCGTGGACGCGCAGGCGCAAGGTCTGCGTCGCTTGGTCGATGATTCACCGGCTGGTTCGTCTTTAGATGACAATTCAGCAGTACTCTCTCGTCGTCGAACCTCTTGTGCGGATCTCAAGCCGCTGGATAGAAGGCAAAGTCGATGTTTTTGGCGATGCGAACGGCCGGAGCTGAAACTGACTAGGGTCAGACCTCTTTTCTCTGCGCTGACAATAAGATGTTGACTCGCGTTGAAGCGGCCTGCGACCTTGCGTGAGTGACGAACAGTCGGAGGGGGAACGGAACGTCTCTCATTTTCCGACGGATGTCCCTGGGGTCCACCCTGCAGATGATCTCCGCGTCGTCAGTGGCATCGTTCATCTTTTGAGAAGTCGCTGCCGCTGGTGCGATTGCCCGCCCGAATATGGTCCTGCGGCTAGAATCTACAATCGCGTTGTGCGCTGGCTGACGTGGGATCTGAGAAAACCTGTTCCGAGAGCTTGCCGGCCCGGCGCGCGCTACGGACACGCAAATGGTCGACGTCACGCACGTCAAAGCGCACCGCTCGACAGCGAGCGGAAAAAGTGGGATCGCAAGCAGGTTATTGGCCGCGCGCGCGGAGGGCACATCACGAAGATCCACGCAGCCGCAGATGCCGATGGGCCTGATCGCGATCCTGCTGGCGTGGGTGAGGCGCATGACTGCCGATCGCCGAACGTTTTTGCTCACTTGGAAACCGAACGCCGTTCGCGCACCGAGCCCTCCTGAGAAACGGATGCTACCAGCGTGCCGTCACGCTTGAAGATCAAGCCGCGCGCAAGGCCGCGTCCGCCTTGCGCGCTCGGCGACTCTTTGGCGTAAAGTAGCCACTCGTCGGCCCGAAACGGGCGGTGAAACCATATTGCGTGATCGAGGCTCGCCGAGATCATGTGCCCGTCGAACAGAGTGCGGCCATAGCGCACCATTACCGCATCGAGCAGCGACAAATCTGAGGCATAGGCCAGCGCGCACATATGCAGCGCAGGATCATCGCGCAGCTTTGCTGCGGCTTTGATCCAAATATGAAAGCGGCCGTCGTCGATCTTCTGACCGACATAACGGCCAATCTCGACCGGACGCAATTCAATCGGTCGATCGAAGTCATAATAGCGCCGGATGAATTCCGGCATGTCAGGAAACATTGGCCGCTTGGATAGTTCCTCGACGGTGAGCCCTTCTGGCGGCGGAACATCGGGCATGATGTTTTGGTGATCGAAGGCGCCTTGCTCGCCTGCATGAAAGGACACCATGATGGAAGAGATTGCCTTACCCTCCTGGATCGCGGTGACGCTCCGTGTCGAATAGCTCTTACCATCGCGCAGCCGTTGGACCTGGTAGATGATCGGAACCTGCGGGTCACCGGCCTGAATGAAATAGCAATGCAGCGAATGCGGCAGCCTGTCTTCGACGGTGCGACATGCCGCGACCATCGCTTGCCCTATCACCTGGCCGCCGAACACCCGTTGCGAGCGAGTTTTCGAGTGTTTGCCGCGAAACAGGTTCACCTCGATCGGTTCAAGGTCGAAGATGGCGGATAGATCGATCGAGGTTTTTGACATTGACGCGCTTTCGTTCTTCTTCGGCATCATTCCCCGGCATGGCGGCCCAGTGACGAAGCCGAGCTCTCGAGAGCTGGCATTCTTTCGCGCCACCCCGGGGGATTCTTGTTTTTCGCCCATCTTTTCGCAACCAAGGACCCCCAACTGCGACTATGCTGAGTCTATTGACATTGATTTGGACAGATCGAGAAGTCCTAGTTGAACTCCTGCGACCGGGACTCCCGCGTCGACCATTTCCAATGATGCCCCCCAGCAATCACCGTGCCACGACGGTGTACTTGAAGAGATGCGAAATCGATGTGCTCATCCCGCGTCGGCAACAACACTTGCGCTTACTGTCGGACTGCCAACATAGACTTCAACCGGACACGGCCCGAACACGACAACGCACATGAAAGAGACATGAACGCATCTCGTGCCAGAGGATCGACGGCGCTGGGATCTTCGAAGTTATCATCACGTCTATACTGACTGAAGGCTCAGCGTCGCTCGCGAACCGAGCCTTCCTGGGCGACAGACGCGACCAGAGTGCCGTCAGGCTTGAAGATTAAGCCGCGTACGAGACCGCGTCCGTCTTGCGCGCTCGGCGACTCTTTGGCGTAAAGTAGCCACTCGTCGGCCCGAAACGGGCGGTGGAACCACATTGCGTGGTCGAGACTTGCAATCATCATCCGCTTGTCGAACAGTGGGCGCTCGTAGCGCGCCGTTACCGCATCGAGCAGCGAGTAATCGGAGGCATAGGCCAGCGCGCACATATGCAGCTCTGGATCGTCGCGCAACCTCGCAGCGGCCTTGATCCAGATATGAACGCGACCGTCGTCAATTTTCTGGCCGACATAACGGCCGATCTCGACCGGGCGCAACTCTATCGCGTAATCGCGGCGGATGAACTCCGTCGTTTCGCAATACATCGGCTGCTTAGGCAGTTTCCCCGCCATGAGCTTTTCCGGCGGCGGCGCTCGGGGCATCTTGTCCTGGTGGTGAAAGGCGCTCTCCTCCCCGGCATGGAACGACACCACCATCGAGAAGATTGCGTTGCCATGCTGGATTGCGGTGACGCGGCGCGTCGAATAGCTCTTGCCCTCACGCAGCCGTTCGACCTGGTAAATGATCGGCACCTGGGGGTCGCCGGGCCGGATGAAATAGCCGTGCAGCGAGTTCGGTAGCCGACCCTCGACCGTACGGCATGCCCCGATCATCGCCTGCGCGATCATCTGGCCGCCAAACACCCGTTGCGCGTTGGTGTTCGGACTCTTGCCACGAAAAAGGTTCGTTTCGATCGGTTCCACGTCGAAGATAGCGAGCAGGTCGATCAGGCTTTCGGACATTGATGTGCTTTCGGTTTTCTTTGACGTCCTCCCCGGGCATGGCACACAGCCGTGAACCTAAACCTTTCGCGATTTTGGGGCGTTCTTTCGAACCGCACGATGCAAACGCAAATTTGCGGGACGGCACGCGACTGTGCTGCTGTCTGTGGTTGACTTGGATATATCGAGACCTTCTCATGAACTCTCGGGCTGTCGGCGTTTCGCAACGGTGCTTTAGCTCGCTGCAGCAATCGGCGTGCCATAAAACGCTGTGCATGCCAGAGGAGATGCAAATCCATCTACTTTGTGCCGCGCCGACGAAATACTTACACCCTAGCGTCGCGCTCCGAACATAGATATGAAACCGGACGCGGCTAAGCATGACAACGACGCGAAGGACACCCGTCGCCTCTCGTGCCGAACGTTTGGCGATGATGGTCCTTCGAAATTATCTCACAGGTGAGGCTTCGTATTAGATCGACGGCCAGTGAACTTTCGCAATTGGAACGAAGAAACGCGTCGGCGCTGTCATACGCAGAATAAGCCTACAGCGGCCTCTAATCTCGCAAGCGCCTTCTGCTCCCTGTATCTCCAAGGCAATCCGGGAAAGGAGCTTCCAGGTCGATCGTTGCAATCGATCGCCTTCCATCCGGCTTCTCCGCTGGGCGAGCTGTTGCCCAGCTGACGAGCGCTATGGTCTACTCATCCTCCGCGCCAAAGGTGCGCGCTAGCTGGCGCCACCCGCCCGGCTTGCATCTGGCAACGGCTGCGCAGCGCGGCCAGCAAGGTCAGTGTTGCGACAATGCGCTCGGCGGAAGCTCCATCCTCGATGGCCGGCGCGGCTCTTCTCCTTACGACGCTCACACCGTTAGCCCGCTCTGAAGCAGTACTGCAGTACACTCGCAGCACGCGCGCCGTAAAATATGAGTATTAGATAGCCGCTCACATCTCACTTTCCGCGGCCTGGCGGACCACCAAGCGCGGCCGGATCGTTCAGGCGGATCACCAGGCAGCAGCAGAGGGAAAGGCTCTTTTCAGATTTTGCGCCTTGGCCTTTGCGGGATCGTGATTGGGGCAAAGCAACGCTGGCGCACCAAGCGCCGCCTCGCCATACCGGCAGGCGTCGATTCCCGGGCGTCTAAGGCCGCACGGGCGCCTTGCCAATTCCGTTGGCATCTTCACCTAGACAGCTCAGCCCAGCAGCGTCTGCCCATTTCTGGCGACGATAACTTGGCGCTCCCGAACATGAGCTTCGAACGAAATCGAATCGCCGTCCTTCCAGAGATTCACCGTAATGATCTCACCCGGAAACACCGGGGCAGAAAAGCGGACGCGATGACGATGGAAGGCAGAGGGATCGTAGTCAGCATACGTCTGCAACACGGCTCTGCAGGTCAGTCCATAGGTGCACATACCGTGGAGAATGGGCTTGGGAAAACCGGCCTTACGCGCGAATTCCGGGTCGCTGTGCAAGGGATTTCGATCACCCGATAGACGATAGAGCAGTGCTTGGTCGGGCCGGATCGGGATATCGACTGATCTGTCTGGCGCTCGGCGAGGTACTTGGTGCGGCTCGGGCATTCCCTCTGATGGTCCACCGAAGCCACCGTCGCCCCTGGCAAAGGTCGAAGAAGCGATCGTGACGATCTTGTCACCCTCACCATCTTTGACGACGACTTCGTTCTGGATGATCGCGCCTTTCTCCTCGCCCTTGTCGTAGACGCCGCGCACGCGTGCATCCGCCGTAACGCTGGCCGCGACAGGCATCGGCTTGTGAAATGTGATGTCGCGTTCGCCATCAACGACCATGACGCGGTCGATGTCGATGACTCCGGGTCGCGCCCCCCAGACGCAGACCGACGCAAAGGTGGGCACCACCTTCAGCGGCTTCGATATTGCAAATGCCTCGTTGACAAACTGCAGCTCCTTTAAGCTCAGAGGATCGGAGCCCATGCCTATGCCTAGCGCATAAAGCATCACGTCGCGATCGCTCCACGAATAGGGAGCGGCTTCGGTCTTGAGATCGAGTATGGCGGGATAGTCGATCGGCATCGGGCCGCTCCCTCGTTGTCTTTACCCTTTGTCGTCAGGCCACCTTACAGAGCGGCAGTGGAGGTCCACGTTCGATCAACTTTTGTGTACATGCGAGCCGGCCGTTGATGGCCATGGCCCAAGGTTGGCGTGAGGTTTATGTCGCAACGCCAGCCAAAAGCGGCGGCTCTGCTCGAACAGCGTCTTGTTATCGCGACCTCTTCCCTTCTCAACACGCGCGCATAAGTGCGGCTCATGCGCTCGGGCGTCGCAAGATCGGCGCTGGCTGACAGCGCTTTTTGTATGCGGTGATGGCGACGCCTCTCACGGCGGAAGTTGAACCGGACCCAATTCGAGGCTTGGCTGCTCGCTGGCGCTCCACGGCATAGGTATCGAGATAGTTGCGCGAAGAGTTGGCGCCGATGCTGGCCGCTCATCATCTGGGCTTCGGCGGGATCCACCGCATCGAGGCCGAAGGCGCAGAACAGGCTGATCTGCACCTCAGGCATGGCTTCATCTAGTCCCACTTTCAGCGCCACCAAGCGGGCGTTGCCGTTCCACGCTATACACTTTCCCGGCCGGAAATTCGCCACGGGCTGGCCTCTTAGCCGACTCTCCGCTTTAATGGAATGAGCCAGCGATTCCATGCGCAGCACCATGTTGCACTCCGAAGCTGTTGCCAAAGCTGCGCGGTTTGTGCGTGAGCTTATTTGTTCAGGACAGGCGACACACAGGTTGAAGGGAACAGCATCCAGGTCTTCCGTGCGAGATTGGCGCCCCGACCGAGTGTTGCTGCATCTCAATAGCAACGGCCATGCCAGCGTCTCACCGCTATCTAAGCGTCTGATCACGCATTCGAAACCCCGACAACATCCAAGTCCCCCCAGTGTTCTGAACCTGACAGGGGCTTGTGCCTGTCAGAAATTGGACAAGGACCGAGCGCTCGGCGCCGCCAGGACGCAGCTTAAAGGCTCAGCGAAATGGATTTGGCCTTTTCAATATTCTGCCGCTCTCCCGGCGCACTTTTCCAATCCGTGCTGGCCCAATTTGAGTCCAGCTGCCGACATTCAAAATTCGCAGCCTTGGCCTTCGTACGCGAAGTATACTGACGTTTCCTACCTGGGGCACCGGGCGCGAATCGCACCGCCCGCCGAGCACACTCATGCTTCTGAAATCTGAAGGCGTTCTTTCCCAGTGGTGGTCTAAATTGGAGTGATTCTCCCTCAAGCTGTTAGGATGTGCATGCAGCTGATGGATCTTGATTGACGACTCGGACAACCTCATCGCGGCCCCGAAATGTGGGCACCCGGACGAGGCAAACCGAGCGTAGCGTAGATGCGGCAAGCGGAGGCGAATGACCAACGCGGATAATTGCAGACGCAGTCCACGGGAAGTTGCACCCACTCTGCGCGCCCTCTCCAGTAACTGAGCGGACAAACATGTTTGGCAGGCGACCAAAGCACATGGACCCAGACGGAGGCGCGGAACGGGATGAAGCTATCGGACAAAGTCCCCTCGCTCCGTACTTTCTCATGATGATCGAGCCGGATCAGGTGGTGCAACTCCACGAGCAGCTCGCCTGAACAGGCTCTCCGAACAGGTCGCGCGGAGCAGAGGGCGGATGGCAATAGCCTGCAGCTTCTGCACGGCTCGGTGACGCGGCCAGGATCGTTCCCGTTTGTCCGAGAGGATGATGATCCGTCTCGCTGAGACGAATGTTCATGTTGGGCGAGCGACCCCTGTCGCAAGCGTTTGCGTGGAAGCACGAACAACGTCGTTCGGAACACCCATCCGGATACTTCCCCGGGGCACACGGCTGCCAACCCCTGATAATCGTACTCAAGTTTGACGCACCATATAGGCGTGACCAGAAGGCGTCCGATTGTCGGGTTTCGATGCTTCGCAGGGGTCCGGAGTGACCAGCTCGCTTGTCGCCGAAACCCTACCGCTGGCTTGCCGTTCGAACAACCATCGATAGATCCCGCCGGCCCGAGTCAGCGAGCCGTGGGTGCCCTGCTCGACGATCTCACCGCGATCGAACACCAGAATGCGATCGAGGTTGCGCACCGCCGACAGCCGGTGCGCGATCACGATCGAAGTGCGTCCCTTCATCAACCGCTCCATCGCCTGCTGGATCAGTCCCTCTGATTCCGAATCGAGGCTCGACGTCGCCTCGTCCAGAACCAAGACCGGCGCGTCCGCGAGGAACGCCCGCGCCAGCGTGATCCGCTGCCGCTCACCGCCCGACAGCTTAACGCCGCGCTCGCCGACCAGCGTGCCATAACCCTTCGGCAGCCGCAGGATGAAGTCATGCGCATTGGCGAGCCGCGCTGCCTGCTCGATCGCCGCCATGTTGGCGCCGGGGCGGCCGTAGGCGATGTTCTCAGCGAGGGAGCGGTGGAACAGGACCGGCTCCTGCTGTACGATCGCGATCTGGCTGCGCAGCGATTGCTGTGTCGCTTTAGCAATATCTTGACCGTCGATCAGGATCCTACCGCCGGAGAGGTCATAGAGCCGCTGCACCAATTTGACAAACGTGGTCTTGCCCGAGCCGGAACGGCCGACCAGCCCAACGCGTTCGCCGGCACGGATGTCGATCGACAAGCCGTGGTAGAGCGGCGCGCGGTCTCCCCCATAGTGAAAGGTCACATCCTCGAATGTGATCCTTCCGCCCTGGACATCGATCGGTTTGGCACAAGGTGCATCGATGATGCCGATCGGCTCGCCACTGATCGTAACAAGTTCGACCATGTCGTTCACCGAACGCTGCAGATTGTTGATGTGCATACCCAGCTCACGCAAGTAGGCGTGAATGAGGTAATAGCTCGTCAGCACATAGGTGACGTCGCCCGGGGAGGCGTGCCCCGATAACCACAGCAGGATAGCGCCGCCAATTACCGAACCACGAAAGCACAAGAGCATCACGTGCTGCGACACATTGGTGGCGTTGCCACGTAGCCACGTGCGCGATACCCGTGCCTGCCACCGGTTCATGACACCATTGATCCGCGCATCCTCGCGCGCCTCCGCTCCAAATGATTTCACCACGGCGTTGCAGGTGAGCGCGTCCGCCAGCGTGCCACCGACCTTGGTATCCCAGGCATTGGCTATTCGTGCAGTTGGAGCGATGTAGCCGATCGTCATTGCGATCGTGATCGCGACATAGATTACGGTGCCGACTGCGATCACGCCGCCTAGCGCGGGCCAGTGCAGGCCGAGCAGGATCATCGATCCCACGAGCACGGCGAGCGACGGCGACAATGCCATCAGAATGATGCTATTGAGCAGGTCGAGCGCCCACATGCCCCGCGTAATCTTGCGCACGGTCGAGCCGGCGAAGGAATTGGCGTGCCAATCGGTCGAGAAGCGCTGCACCCGCATAAAGGCTTCGCGCACCACATCGGAGATCGTTTTGAGCGTGAATGGCACAATCGCCTGCAGGCCAGCAAACCGCAGGATGAGCGAGACGAGACCCAGCCCGACGATGCCGCCGAACGCAACAAGCGCCGCATGCCGTGCGGCCAAATCGGAAGGGCCTGACGTTAATGCATCGACCAGATGGCCCGAATAGACTGGCATGAACAGGTCGGCGATCGATGCACCTAAGAAGCCGACGAAGACGATCGTGAGGCGGACAGGCTGCTTAAGCCACTGCTGGAACACGAAAGGGATCACCTCGCGGATCGCGGCGGGTCGTTTGTTGTCGGAAACAATCATGGCGCAATCCGGCCGTACTCACAGAGCGGGCCGACTCCATCTAAATTGACGCGCGGTGGCGCAAGGAACGACAGACGAGTCATCGGAAAACAGTAGGTCGTGGGTGCGCTTTGGGCGAGCGGGACGTTGGTCCGGATCAACGCCGGCGGTCAACGGCACGGACGAAAACCCACCAAGAACAGCGGGCGTAGGTGCGCGATCGTTGAACAAGACATGGCCACGAAAAGCCTCGCCCGTTGGCGTGGCGAGGCGCAGCCTACGGATGTATTGGGTGCAATCTGCCAAATGGAAAGCCCGTGAGCGCATCCATGTCAATGCGCTTCGTCGAATGACGCCGCCATGGTGGCGGCCTCGTTTGTAGCCGAGCTGGCCGTCTTGCAAGACCACACGGATGTCGGTGACGTTGCGGTAGATTGATGGACCGTAGTCACCGAAGGATTTCCGGCCACAGTCGCCGCCGACGAGCACGCCAATAGATCCTGCGGTCCACCTCCAGGGTCGAGGCGGGATCTTCACCGCAGGCTCGAGATCCGCTGAATTGGCAGTACCGCTTGAAGCAAGCGTAACCGTTGTGTCGTCACGACAAAAACGCACTTCAGTTCGCATCATAACCTTTCACAGCGTGCATATTCCCGACTTGCACACACGTCCATTGACGGAACAAGTGCGACATCCCTGCTAGGCGTCAGCTCACATAAAATGACGCGCTGGAATGGCCTGACGCTGTTACGCCGCTTTCGCGCGCTTCCTTTCAGATAGAACGTGCTGTGCACGCGACGGCTTTCCGGCGGCAACCGATTTTCTCGAATTGGCCAATTTCCCGTCTCTCGCTCCAGCATCATACAACAGTGCGGCCGAACTTCTTTGTGGCATGTCGGCTGCAGCACGAATGTCCTCACGGCTCGAACACCGAAAAAACAAAGCATCGGTCTTGTGGCGCCTCTGTAGCTGCCTTTACTTAGCAACGCCCGTGCCAGCACGTTCGAAACGTGTTAAGTTGTTGTTTGGGATTGGAAAACCGTACGCCGGCAGACGCTGGCTGGCTGTTTTGAGCGCGACGGCCGACATACCGTCGTCAGAAACCGGACAGGATCGGCGGTCGTTTGCGCCCGAAAGAATGCCTTGCGAGTACTGTGGAGCACGGCTGACCTACCCCAGCGGCAGACGCAACCAACGTTGAAATTCACTCTGGCCGATGCAAGTACAGCGCATCAAGCGCGGCTGCGTTGGGAGGTACGCGTGGTTTCTTCTGCCAAGGAAGGCGCATAAGATTCCATGAGTGGCACGTCGATTGCTGCTGGGAAACACCGCAGCCCGAGAGCAGTTGGGTTCTTCCCGGGGCGGCGATGAAGATTGCTACACCGGTGCATGAATGCGCGAACGACTTTGTGGTTCTCGAAACAGCAAAATGGCTGCTGAGAACCTCGCCCCGTAGGCCAATGAGAACGCTGCAGCATTCTAACAGGGGGCCATGCCATCATGATTGACTTGAGTGAGGGACATGACCGACAGCTTCATTGCCCGACTGTGCAAGGCGCTCCGCAAGGGTTCGGTGCTGACTGGCACGGACATTGCCTCGCGTTATTACCACGATTTGGCCGGTAAACCGGTCACCCAGCCGCGAGCGGTCGTCCGTCCAAGGACGACGGAAGATGTCTCATCCTTGCTTCGGTTCTGTCACCGCGAAAAAGTGCCAGTGACGACGCAGGGCGGCATGACCGGGTTGGTGCGCGGCGCTCTGCCGAATCCACATGAAATTGTGCTGTCGATGGAACTGATGAATGCGGTCGAGGAGGTGGACATCTCGTCAGGCGTAGCCGTGGCGCAGGCCGGCACGCCGCTGCAAACGATAGAGGACCGGGTCGGGCAGGAAGGATACATGTTCCCGCTCGATCTCGGCGCGCGCGGTAGCTGTACTATCGGCGGCAACATCTCGACAAATGCCGGCGGCAATCGCGTGATTCGGTACGGCATGACGCGCGACTTGATCCTCGGCCTCGAAGTCGTTACCGCCGATGGCACGGTGCTACAGGGCTTACGCAAATACATCAAGAACAATACTGGCATCGACCTTAAGCAGCTTTTCATAGGCAGCGAGGGAGTTCTCGGCGTGGTGACGCGAGCCGCCTTGCGCATCTTTCCCGCCCCTAGGGAGCGGCAAGTGGCGCTTTGCGCCCTGCCCTCTTTTACACGAGTCATCTCGGTGTTAGGAATGGCGCGAAAACATCTGGGCGGAGAATTGACAGCATTTGAGGTGATGTGGAACGAGTACTACCGCCTCGCGCTCGAGCGCGTGAACGGCATGGTTCGGCCGCTGCCGGTCGATTATCCCTTTTATGTCTTGATCGAGGCCTCTGGCGACGATGCCGATCGTGTCCACGCCGATCTCGAAAAGCTGCTCGATACGGCAATGCGCGCGAACATGATCCTTGACGCGACGCTCTCGACGTCGAATGCCTCTGCAGCAGCGATATGGCGTATCCGCGATTGCAGCTTGCAACTTGCCCGGACGTTTCCTTATGCTGCACGTATCGCCCTCGACGTCAGTATCGCCATCAACCGGATGGATCAATATGTGAAGACAATTGTCGCGCGTATTAAGGAGATCGACCCCGGCGCATTCACGATCGTCTTCGGTCACGCCGGCGATGGTAACCTGCATGTCGAGCTACATCACGAGCACACGCCCGACAGGCGGCAGGAGTTGGAGAGGCTTGCTTATCAGATCACCAGCGAATTCGGCGGATCAATCTCAGCGGAACACGGCATCGGCATAGTTAAGCGGCCGTATCTGAAGATGAGTAGGACACGGGAGGAAATTGAAACGATGCGTACGCTCAAACGAGCGCTCGATCCGAACAATATCCTGAACCCGGGACGAATTTTCACGATGTGAGAGGACGCGAGGACGGCGCGGGCATCTCGGTCGGAACGGTCGAACGTGCGTGAGGCATTTCGGCAAGTGGAGGCCCAACACCTTGTCATTGCCCTGCCTCCTCGCGGTGGACGGGTTGCTCCGTTCGATACCCATAAGGAGATCGCCGGGATGCGCGACGCGCTCGAACTGGTCGCGGGCGTCTCTCACCATTTGGCGCGGATAGAGCTCGCCCTGATTGAAGGAGACAAGGCGCAAACAGTTCAGGAATTTGAGAGGCTAACCTTGCCTTTGCGCCATCGTGGCACCTTCCGCGATGTCGGGCCTGCTCGCCACGGGCTACAGCTTGCAGATTCTCAGTTGTTGGTCGCGATGGCGTGCAGTAGCGGCTGGCGAGCACGGCCTAATCATCGCCTGATCCTGCAAGCACTGCGGTCGCGCAACGTCGGTCAGGCTCGTAACCGTCTCGTGCGCCACATTCAACCCATCGAGCGGCTTGCCCTTCCAACCTCTTGACGAGAATGAGACGGTGAATTCCAAAGAAGGCCCTCTTAGAGCGTCGAACCACCGTCTTGCGGCGCGAGCACTGGCCGACGACGTCCATGGGCCGACGCCGTTAAAGTACAGCTTCGATCCGCCTCCGGCTCGGGAGCGTGCGTTTGTTTACCAGACGACGCTACGCCGCTTGGATGACAAGGAAGTGTCTGAGATAGTATTCGCCCTATTTCGCTATCCGCGAACCGATCCTTCCCACCGGTAGAACTCTGCTTAGGCGTCGGGCCGTGCCAGGCCGCGAATTCTCGCCCAGCGCTGAAGATGGTCGGATCGGGCGCGGTCGCAACGAGAGCCGTGGCCGCTATCGCACAAATTCTGGGAATGGAGGAAAGCGAATTCGCCACCGGATTTGCTTTATGGATCTGAGCCAGCTCTCGCTCCATGGCATCCACTTGCTGGTCCAATTCCTTCAGTTCGTTCACAAGAACATCCAGTGTCATACGGGCATTGCATGGCAGCGGCAGCCCGTCGTCATCCAGCACGGCCACCGCCCGCTCCCTCCTTGGCCCTGCCAACCAAGAACCCGCATAAAGCAGAATGAGCTCGGATAGCGTAAGCCGTCATAGCTCTCCCGCGCACCAGCAGCCCTGTCGCTCGATGGCGCAACAAGGCGCCCTAGTTCGGGGCGGCGGCCCAAGACTGCGCGACCAATGTTCCGGGGTTCGCTACCGGACTCACGCCAACGGATGCTGAATGAATGTCCGGCAAACTCTGAACGAGGTCTGGTGAGCGAACAAGAAGGACGATCCCGAGCCAAGTTCAGCATGTACGCGCGGATTAGCCAGGCCGGCCCTCGCCCACTGAGGGCGTTGATCAGCGGCTCGGTCCGCTGTGCCACTCCGAAATATTGCTTCGAGCTTGCTTTCCCGGCGGCTCCACTAGGGGCGCGCCAACAATTGCGATCGATGGAAATTCGAGACGTCCATTGCGGGACGCTCTGCTTTCATCAGCTTAAAGGGGCACATGGATATTTGGCGACCAACAATCGACGAGACTTGGCCGTTTTCATGCAGATGTCGAATAATGGCGACGTCGAAAGAGGCCCAAATACGAGAAGACGCTCGTCACCGCGCAGCGATTCACTGACGCATTTGTCCGAAACGTCTGCTTCATTTCGAATTCCGAATCCTTTGTCTTCAACATTGCCGCTGCTTCGGTGGGCTTGGCAAACTATGCGCTCCGCGGCTTTTCGGTCGACCAGCAGTCGTCGATGCGATCTTCGAACGGTAATGCTTTGAGATCAGATATCTGTTCCTCGAAGGAGTTGGCCATGCCGTTCAAGCCGAGCTCGTTACGGCTTAGTGGGTGGGATGGTGAGCATCCAGCACTCATTGGCTTCAGTGAAAATCGCCTGGTTACTTATCTGGCCCTAGCGCAGGGTTGGTGTTCAGAATGCTCGTGGGAACAGGTGCGATCCAGGTCGTTCTCGAGGATGGAGCAGGATCGAGGCGACGCATGCCTGGATCAGAATGCCACGCCGGCAGTTCGCATCGACGAGCTCGGCGCTGTAGCTTATTGCCAGACAGGATGCCGTCTTGCGACGCACCTTCAAATCACTTCCGTCTGTCGCGTTATACCAGATCAGCCCCGACTAGGCAGCCTTGGCGGCCTGCGGCTTTGACCTGGTGCGCGCCACGCTGCAAGGACTACCGATACTGAGCGGCACATCGCCATCGATGGCGATGCGGCTCACCACGCGATCTCGATCGCTGGATTCCTTGAGGGAGCGACGCTCGGCCGCCAGGTTATCCCAGATTACGACGTCGCCCAACTTCCAGCTCCAGCTCACGGTATTTTCCCGCGCTGTGAGGTAGGATTGAAGCCGGTCGAACAGCTTCTGGCTGGCATATTTTTCTAGGCCAACGAAGTTTTGCACAGAATGTCCGAGCACGAGCAAGCGCTCGCCCGTCTCGGGATGGAGGCGAACAACCGGACACGCGGTTTCGCAGATTGTTCCGGTGAAGACATTATCGAATTGCTGCGTGTCCATCTCGATGGCGTGCCTGGTCACGGTGCAATCAAAGGCGCTGCAGTGCACCGCCCAGAGGTTGTCGGCCAGCATTCGCAGCGGCTCGGGAAGATCATGATATGCAGCCGCAGTGTTTGACCAAATAATGTCATCGCCATCAGGCGGGATCACGACTCCGCGCAGTACCGAGATTTTCGGACATGACTCACCGAAGCTGAGACCCATGTGCATCCGGTCGGCACGACCGCTGCCGCGGCCCGGCGCCATGTCCGGGGTCAATGTTCCCTTTATGGTACGCGGGATCAGAGAGCCGAGGCGGACGGCAAAGCGCTGCTGTTCGGCATCATCGAGATGTCCCTGATCACGGAAGAAGATGATTTTGTGATCGAGAAGCAACTGGCTAATGGCGCAGATGACCTCGTCGGACAATCCGTCCGATAGCCTGATGTTCTTGATCTCGGCACCAAGCCGGGCCGCGGACTTGACGACGTCCGATCGCGGAATGACATTATCCATTGTCGTCACGTTGCTCATGATCATGCTCTCACTATCGTGATGCCTAAAACAAAGCTGCGCGATATTTCGTCGCGAGACTAATGGGGGAGGCGAAGGAAATCGGTTTGTTGACGGATCTTACTCGGCCGCAATGTGCTCCAGCATCCGCCACAAAGAGCCACGCCGGGTCATCGGCACGCAGGACCATCATCATCATGTGCCCCTCTCTGTTGCGATCAGGGCCACTCTTGCATCGGCTCCGATCAGACGACGGAAAAGGCCGGCAACGCTGCCGGGATCGACGTGCAGCATAATGAATTACCTCGCTCTTACATCTCAATCATACGGTCAATCGATGTCTAGTCCATGAAACGAAACCAGCTTTCTTTTCGACGATGTGAAATGTTCATTTTGTCGGCGAGCCAGGCACCAAGCTATTTTTAGGAAGACGATTTCTCACGCGTCGCAATAGGTACAATCGCGGTGGTCAGGACGGAATGGATAGCTTGTAGTCTTAACCAATCGGCGCGACCAAAGTTACTATACCTTCGATTGTTGATACATCGCTCACAATTTACACGTTAGGGAAGACTTTCGCCGTATCGAATTCTCGTTGTATGCGGCTGTTTCACCCGTCTGTCACAGATGGAGCAGGTGCCGACTGCTCGCGAAGCGAGAGATCGATACCCCGTACGCTTAACAATTCCCGCTGCGGTTTAACACGGTCTATATCACCCGTTTTGCGGGATCAGCGTCCAAACACGAGGAACATGGGTGCAACCCGAAGTCGGACCTGCTTTGAACTGGGACATCATGGTCGCCGCGAAATCAACAGCGTATAGCTGGCGAGGATCCGCCCGCTCGCAATAAATGTCACGATAAGGTGAGCGCCGTCACATGTTTCCTCTCGAGAAATCGGCAGTGGGCCAAGCACGGCGAAGCCGCCAACGACAATGCCTGGGCGAGTGATTCGCGCGCGCAACGCACCCCAAGAAAGAGAGAATCTGTCTCGGCTCAATGAGCGTCCTATCCGGAGTTTTTCTCTTACGAATGCTTGTCGCGGTCGTCGATTGGCGCGCCGCCGCGTGCAAGCTCCACTTAGCCACCCTACAGGCGCCTTCGCTGGAATGATGGTCCGCTTGCCCGTTCGCAATCTGCACCGCGTCGGCAAAAAGGCTTCATTTAAATCAAGTTGAGCCTTTTGCCATTGTGATTTCAACGAAAAGCTCCAAGATGCGCAACAAAGCGAGCGGCTTAAGAGCGCAATCGACGTCTCCACCACCGCGGAGATAGATCAGAGTCCGATGAGGAAGGCGATTCACCCTCGTTGTTACCACGAAGCTGATGTTCTCCAGCATGCTCTTTTGCCGGCACCGCCTACGCTTCTGCTATGGCAGTCAGCGCTTTAGGCAGGACCCGGACTTCGTTTGCGGCAAACGGGCGCCTACCTGAAAGACCTCGAATTCAATGGGCTCGTCGATAAATACTCTTGAACCGGCGAAATGCTCCCGGCAGCGCGCGTTTGACATTGACGCTGCGAGGATTGCCTTGGAGTGCCCCGACAACCCGAACTCGTCGAGAAAACGACGCCAACCTCGCCGCATGGCTCTGAAGTAGAGCGCCGAGTGGCCCTGTCACGCCCATGTAGATAACGCCTGCCAAATCATCCCCCGCGCTACGGATTTCGAGCAAGTGACGCTGAGCCGCATGTGAATGCCGGCACGTCATCCAGATCACGGGAAGTGCGGTCTATCGCTGGCCCGAGGAGTTTCCCTAAAAGAGTCTTTCCTGATTCAGAGCCCAATGCGCGAACCGCAGCCGGTCTCTCCAAGCCTGCGAGTGTGCAGGGACATCAGATCCTCGCTTTCGGGCAAATCGATCCATATATCTGCAGGACCATCCAAAAGTGTATCTTGATCCGGCACATAGATTTTATCTGGCACTCTGAGACCGTGACCAACGGCGATTCCACTGATTATAAAGGGAAGCTCGATCTGCCCTTGATCTTCAAAGCTGTCCGCGCCAACAATTCGGAGACTTTCCAATTCAAACCGTCGGAATTTGATCAGCGGCTTTGCCGACGCTATCAGGGATTTGGCGCAAGATACTCCCCGCGCGGCCTCTTTTCTCAAGTGGTCCAGCGCCATGAAGAGAGACGAAAGCTCGTCCAGCTCAGAACGATTGAAGTGTCGCAAACGCGACGAAATGGGCACTCCGTTCCTGTATCGTACTGTCGGCACAAATCGTATTTCGCAATCAAGAAGCAGATCTGCGACCGCTTGTTTCACCAAAAGGGCCTGTCCAATATCCTTTAGACCGAAATAGCTGCGAGTTGGTCGCGCAAAACAAATCCAGCGGATGCATCCGGTGACACCTTCCTTTAGGAGCCCATGAGGCCCGCTCGCACGCAGCGGATAATCCCCTTGAGACACAAAGGTGCGATATCCTGGCGGAAACATCTCCGCGTCGGTCGTTGAAATGAGGGCAGAAGCGCCCGCTCCCAGCGCAAGCGCAATGTCATCCTCCAAATTGAACTCGTACTCTGGACCTGGGCTAAGCTGAATCTTGTTCGGATACACTGTGACAATGGCCACATCGTTCTCGGCTGCGGCCCTTCTGATTAGCTCCGCGTGGCCCAGATGCAACGCTCCTAAAGTGTGTACTGTGCCGATAGTTTGACCTCTTCTTGCTACGTCCGTAATGAAGGTCTTGCCAGCTGAAAGAGACGCTAGATGCATGTTTCCTAGTTTCCTATTCCGTCTTGTTGATTGCCCAGCAGCCCTGCTGCTCGATCAGACATGACGCATGGCGAGCGCTCCCGGCCACATCGACCCGCCGCGAATAAGCTCATGAGCGCCTTGAGTCCGGCCAGAACGAGGACGCATCCCGCTTCTCCATTTCCTTCTCTGTGATGACAGGCGCCCCAGATCGTCATGCGTCCTTTAGCCCAATCAGGTCGATCCTTCTCGACCGCGCCTCATAAGCGATGAGAACTCACCCAGATACTCTGACGGTTCGGATTTCTGATCTTCCACGTCCTTCAAAGCAGCTTGGAGCCCAGGACATCTGTCTGCAAAGAACGGAGGTTCAAACGTCGTTATCATTGCATCCGAGAAGTCTGTTTTTACAAAGCTTGCCTGGAAAGGTGAAATTCCACTCAAGTTAGTCTTGCAGAGCGAGGATTGATTCATTCGAACGTATGCCGTACGGGCTGCTTCCAGGTTGCTGCCAGTCATTCCTGCCGCAATATATGACTGAACAAGGTTGGCTCCCTCGAAATTGGCGCGGTTCAAAGCCATGGACTGCGGAGGATCACCGGTAATCATTGAGCGATATAGGTACGCCTGCGAAAAATCTGAATCATCGATATCGCAGTCCCGTATAAACGCACAGCGCGCGCGGAAGCCGCGCAACTGGGCGGATCGCATCGTGCTCTCGAAGATCGAAATGGCTTCCCCTGATGCGCGAGATAGATCAGCTCCATCGAGCTGGCAAGAACGCACTGATACTCCGTTCAACACCGCGCCGACGAGGTTGGCATTGGCGAGGTTTACGGACAGAAGTCGCGCCTCCGATAGATCTGCCTCCTCGAGCTCCGCCTTCGCAAGATTTGAGAGGCTGAAATCCGCAAAGGGGGCGCTCAGCGCTTTGGCCAGGATGCGACCGCTCGCCTTTGAAAGCCTGAAGTAAGGAAGATGAGCGTCTTCTAGCACTAGCTGATCGATCGAAGTGGGGCGGACGATTGATAGAAACTCGCCCCTTGACTGCGAGAGCGAGCTGCCGGTCAGATGCGCCTTCGTCATCGTAACTTGGTTTAGCTTGGCAAAATGGAAGGACGAGCAAGGCAGGTAGCATTCATTGATGGTCGATCCTTGCAGTTCGGCGCCATCAAAGACAGCCTGGCTCGCGTCACATTGATAGAAGAGGACGCCACTTAGGACTGCGTTATCGAAACGGGTCCTTCGCATGCTGCACCCGTGGAATAGGCTACCGGTTGCATCGATGACATTGCGCAAACTTGCATCATCGAAATTGCAGACCTGCGCGGCAATAGCATGCATATACGCAAAGTCGAGCTTGGCTCCGCGGAAGCTTGCGCGCTCTAATCCGGGGCAAACAAGGTTGGCCTCCGACAGATCGGCCCCATCCAGCTTCGCTCCGTGGAGTTGCGCACGATTGAGGATGCATCGCCGCAACGGAAATCCGGATAGATCGTGACCGGTGAAGTTCTCGGAAGATAGCCGCAAGCCGATGCCGGTCTTCTTGATTGCGTCCTCGGTTCGCCTTTCCACCGCAGCCAACGCAGACGCCCGATCACTGTTTCGGCTCCAGTAGCGGACAAAGTCACCATCTGCCGAGGACTGGCTTATCGTCGTTGCACGGATACTTAGCTCCTCATGCACGCCGAAGTGGCTAGTGGTATCGATGGCTTGCGTCATTGTCGACAGTTTCCATTCTCGATGACGAGCGCACTTTCTTAGTCTCGTTTGCCGCGCGCCTTTTGCATGGTCCGTCTGTTTCAGGTAGCCAAGGTTTGCCGCGAGCGCCTCTTGGGATTTCTTTCTGCGACTTAAGCATCATCCCTCATCAGGATATAACTTACCTGACCGGGCCTCTTGAATTGTGCCATCACGAGCCGACACGCACGAAACGCCTGAGCAAGTTGTAGCGGACGGAGTTGATCTCCCAGGACCTCACCCTTGGGGTAGTTAATCAGTCCGTCGACAGTCGAGCGAAAAACGCCGCAACTCCGGCTAACCCCGAGTTCGTGATTCTAACAGTCGACCTCACGATGCACTTCAATAGCAACGTCTGTGCCATCCCTCATCTATCCTAATAGACAATGAATCATTGTCTAGAAACGGCGCTCGGCAGAAGCCGTCTGGGCTGGCAACTGACAAGGAGCGCGTCCTGTCACAAACCGGACAATGGTTCACAACGCTCGTAACGGCGGGTCCTGCTTGTTCTCTATCGCTTCGACCACAAGTGCGATGTCCCTTTCCGTGACCGTCGAGTGACGGGTTGCCTTCAATGCACGTAGGCGGATTCTCCAGATGTCGTATTGAGCCACAATTCGCCGCCTGCGTTCCTCAGTTTTCGTCCCGGCGACGCAGCTCCGTTCCGGAAATTCGCCGACAACGTCGCGCGAGGTTCCGGGGGCGGAGTTCGGGTCAGGAGTTCACATGCAGGGGCGTGCAATTGCATTGTAGGCGCCGATAGGCCGTCGCATTTTTTTGAGGTCGGCGGTGCCGGATGGGCGTGACGGGTGATGAGCCTGAAGAAGCGCTCGACCTGGTCGAGGCAGGAAGGATAAGGCAGAAGAGAATGTGCCAGCCCGGACTTCGGGCGAGCCAGCTCCTTGGATGCTTGTGGTGGCGCGGTCGGCAACGAGGAGATGGATGTCAAACTGGGCCGGCAAATTGGTTTTGATGTGCCTTTGCAAAAGGCACGCAACTGCTGGTGACTGCGCGGTCTGTCATCTTGTTTTCAATCGGACGCCTTGCCTCTTTGAAGGCGGAGGGACCCCTGAAGTCGCCTCGCATTTCTCTATTCCCGCTCGCCAAGAACCGTCATTACGCAATCAAGTGACCACTCTGAGAGCACGCCTGCTCGCCAGCCGTTTGAAACGCAGGACGAGGAGCCCCGCATAGATGGTCGTCCCGATTGACAAGCCAATCCAAATGCCGGTCGCACCAAGCCCGATCTTCAAACCAAGCACGTAGCCAAGTGAGAAGCCGATCAGCCAATAGGCAATGCAGACGAACAGAAGCGGCACCCGAGTGTCCTTCAGGCCGCGCAGACCGCCCGCCGCAATGCTCTGCGCGGCATCAGTGACAAAAAGGCTCGCGGCGACCATAAGGAGCTCTGCAGTCAGTCCGATCGTCGCGTCGGCATCTCCGACCGATTTGTCCAGAAACAGCTCGGCGATCTCAAAACGCGCGACGATCACCGCAACTGTCAGCAAAGCAGCGATTACGGTACCGAGCAGCATCGCGACCAGGCCTGCCCGCTTGATGCCGGGACCGTCGTTGCGGCCGACCGCATGGCCAACGCGCACGGCCGCCGCCATGCTGATGCCGAAAGCGATCATGGATGTAATCACGGTGATCTGAAGCGCAATCTGATGAGCAGCGAGTGCACTGGTGCTGATCAGGCCCGCCAGGAGCGCGGCAGCCGACAAAACTCCGTACTGCATCAGGGAGGCGATTGAGATCGGAGTCCCGATCACGATCAGCTGGCGCAAGAAGGGCCAATCGAATTGCCCGAGATCTGCAAGCACGTGGTAGTCACGGAAAGGACGACGCATTGTGGCAAACCACAAACCGGCCAGGAACATCGCACAGTTCACCAGCGTGCTCGCAAGCGCCGCACCGAACAGCTCAACCCGCGGCAGCCCGCACTTGCCATAGGCCAGCAATACACGAGCACGGCGTTGAGGGGGATTGCCGCCAGCGTGATCCACAAGATCGGCTCCGCCCGGTTGACCGCGCCCATGAAATTACGGATGGCGTCCAGCCATAGCGCCGGTACCAGCCACAAGGCCAGTCCGAACAGATATTGCTGAGCGCGCCGCGCAGCGTCTGGACCTAACCGAAAGCGAGCAGAATTTGCTCTCCACGAAACACAAACGCTATGATCGGGAACGATAGTAATAGCGCCGTCCATCGGCCCGTGCGCAGTGCGCGCTGTACCATAGCAAGATTCCTGGCCCCATACGCCTGCGCCGCCAAAGATGCGATCGGCGCCACCAGGCCCGCGCCAAAGGTGAAGCTGACGAGATAAAGCGTGACGGCTAGGGCGGCCGCAGCGAGTGCCTCAGGCCCGATGTGCCCGATAAAGGCAAGATCCGCCGTCATCATCGCGACCTGCGCAAGCTGGGTCAACACCATCGGCCACGCGAGCTTCACAGTTTCGTTGACTCGATCGTGAAGTGTTGGCCAGCCACCCATCTCGTGCTCTGCCGCAAAACTGACACTGGTTGTGCTTCGGTTATTTTGTCCATGGAAATCTAGCTACTTGGTTTGCCCCGGCCGCAAACGACTCTTGTCCCGCCGAGATGATGCTCTTTTTCGCCCTGAAGTCGCGATGTCCTGCCGATGCGGGATCAGTCCGGCCGGGCAGCTGCGCCTCACAGAGGAGGCGCGCATCGGCCTGGGCTTACCGTTGACCCTGTGGTTTGGCGACCGCTCGCCGGCTGACGCGCGGCTTCATCAGCGCCCCCGCCAGCGCATCGACTTCTCGGCGCATTTTAAGCGCAAAGGCGGCAGGTGGCTGGCGGTCATCGGCACCGCGATAGGCGCGGGCGTGACCGCAATCGAGGCTTGGTCGATCACCTTGGCGAAAGCGTGCGCGAGCGCGCACTGAGTCGGACCAGTGGCGCTCGGGAGTCGCAATCGCACGCGACGCATACCTGAACTGAGAGGCTATGATCTTCTGAGCCATCACTACGTTCCTTGAGCATGCCATGCTGGATGACAGCTCCTTTTCAAGGCTCGTGCCAACTGCGATAGCTTGATTTGTAATGGCTATTTGCTTTGGCGGGCGTGTGCTCCTCCGCCAACATGTCGCAAATCCCACGGTCGGCATCAAAGACGAGCCCAAAGCCCGCAGACATCCCGCAAATCTTGCACCAGGAATCCCAATAGACGGACGCCGATATGTGAACTGCGATCTGGCGAGACTCTGGGCGTCGTCGGTGAGTCCGATTCTGGGAAGTCGACGTCAGCTATCCGGGAGACCACCGCCAGATCATGGCTGATGAAGATGAGCGCCTTCCCCGAACCTTGCTCTCTTCCAGGGGTCCCAGCACCTATGCCTGCACGGTGACGTCGAGAGCCGTGGTCGCCTCGTCGGCGATCAGGATGCGTGGATCGACAGTGTGGAGTAGAACTTTGGCACCAGCGCGTAGTTGCAAGCGTGGGCACAATGGACCCGACGGCAGCATCAAATAATGCGATTGAATGCGCTTCTTTTTGTAATGTATTGCGTGAGAACTGGCAGTACTATCGGCCTCGTGGCTCGCAACGCCTTCAGGGCCTTTATCCGGTCCTGCACACATGTCTGAGTTCGCCACGTTTTTGCGACCAAGGGGTGCCGACATGCTCCGTGGCAAGCAGAGAGTGCGCGATGCCCACAGCCTCATAGCCGAGTGCGCTGACCACACATGAAAGCCGGCGTGACGCCGCGCCGCTAGCCCAGGCCAAACTCAAATAGCGCGACACGACCTCACTGCTCTGGTCGACGCGATGGTCCCCGAGACTCCTAGCTCCTGCAGGCGCTTTCCAGGATCGACACGCCGTTGCTGCCGCGAAGGTGAACCGGGGCTGCAGGGCCGGACGGCCCAACGCCGGCTCATTCATGTAAGCTCACGCTGCGAGTTCGCTATCTTTTGTCGAACTCGAGACAATAGGATGGTTATAGCCAGTGGTTTGATTGCCTGCCAAATGGCTGCTTTGGCGCATGAAAGCTCGTGCGATTGTAGCCTGGAATGTGCGGCGGATCCGCGTGGATCGCGGTATTTCGCAGGAGCAATTGGCTTATGATTCGGATACCGACCGCGCATACATGGGCGCTGTTGAGAGGCAAGACGCGAATCCATCAATCGATCTGCTCGATCGGTTCGCTGAAACACTCGGTGTCCATTTATCTGAGTTCTTTGTCCAACCGCCCAAAGGAGCAACGTCCCATGAGACATTGCCCAAAGGTCGTAAGCCGGCTCGTTCACATCACAGGAAGAAATAGCGCGCTGCTCGCATTGGTTCGCGGAAAACATTTGCAATTTGGTGTATCGGAATTTTAAAAGGCTGCGGAGCGGAAGGCTTCACGCAGGAGAGATTCGCCGAAGCTAACCGGCTTTACTCACCAATACATCAGCGGGCTGGAGTTTCGACCCAATCCCGCTGTGGTGACCCTGCTCGAACCGCCCGGCCTACATAGACGCAAGTGGCTGGGAGCGCTTTCGTTTAAGCGGCTGGCCTGAGCGACGATGCGGTCGCCCGGCCCCCAGGCTCTGCGTGATGATCTCGCCCTGGAAGTCGGATCCCGTCTCCTGAAAGCACCGATGCTAGCCGTGTCACTTCGAGCCCCGCGACTACAGCGGCCTCGATAGCGATCTGAAGGCCGAAGACGATCGGCGATGCACCCGCTTCTCCGCGGGCCGGAGCGTTTCGCAACTTGGCCAATTGATCATTGACGCTGCGCGCCCCATCTCTGCTGGATGGGTTCTCTAGCGCCGCAATTGAAGCACTCGTATCAAGTTAAGACAGTTCTATGCGCAAGCCAGCGAATCCAGCTAGAGGACCGCGCGGGGTCGTGACGCCTTGCTCACTTGCCTGATGCACATCGCACGATTGGCAATGTCGCGTCGAGTTGAGGCCGCTTGGCCGCGCTCTCACAAATGCCGTTCGGCAGCATCCAGGATTAGCTCGCAGCGCCCTACGCGTTCAGTTGGCCCCGGGACTGATTTGCACTTCTTCCGTGGGCTGCTTCGAAGAAGGCCATCCCGTCTCATGCTTTTGGCGGCCGCCCCACATGGCCCAGGAGTAGCGTTCGTGTCCATCTCGATGGCACAGTCGTTGCCGACGACACGGGCCAGTTCGCGCAAAAATCCGAACGACGGCTGCCCGCCGAGCGGCTTCAACCGGTGTGCCTCGTCGCGGTCTCGCCCGAGGAAGTGCCGGACCCGCATTGGCTGGAAGCCAAAAAAAGGCCGCTGCTGGACTTATCCAAGAGCGGCCTGAGTCGTGGGGAGGAAGCAGACGAGCCCGGTCTGCCAGCGGATCGGCACTCCAGAGAAGCCGGCGATGCAGCTTTGGCCGGAGTTGACCCATCGGGGTCAGTTTCTGAGTGAAAACATTCGGCAGCCAGCACAGGTGGGCGCGTGCTCACATCTAGACGGGGTTGAAACCACGTATCAGATCGGAGAATTCCATAGATGAGTAAAATCGGGTACAATGGGGCGAAAGTGACAGCTGTCGGAAAACTTACCACGCTTCTACCGGCCGCCCGTAAAGGCGCATTATCGGAAACCTACGCACGATCTTTGCGCAATTTGCCGAAAGGCTCCATGCTCGTTGTGGCCACCTTGCCTATCGTCGACTGGAATGACTGTCTGCTGCGAGATTTTCAAAACGTCTCCAAAGGTGCGCGCCGCCACATGTACACGGCGATCACTTTTGGACGGCCGATATTTCGGAATACGTGGAGTATCTATCCCACTCGGGTGCTTCAGAACACCGGGCGCAACTGGCGAACCTGTTTCGCGAGACAGGATTTCGTGGCGAATTCGGACAAACTCCATTACCTATGGAGCGCAGCATGGGACAGCGCTGGCACTCAGTTCGATCTGCCAGCCGGAGACAAAGTCTTCGTCGAAGCGGCCACCTACTATGGCATGAATTCGTACGCACTTTTCGCTAAGCTCTAGGTCGTGTGGACAGTTACCTTAACCAGAGCAGGGTTGCGGCGATAGTTACGATGGCGAAGTAATTTCGTGCGGTCTTTTCGTAACGGGTCGCGACACGCCTGAACCGCTTGAGTTTCGAGAAGCAGCATTCGATCAGGTGACGCTCGGCATAGAGTGGTTTGTTGAGCGGATATTTGATTGCCCGCGAGGGGTTGTTCGGAATGACGGCTTGAGCGCCCTTTGCGGCGATGGAAGATCGCAGCGCATCGGAATCGTAGGCTGCATCGCCCATTACGACCTCGGCTGGAAGCCCCTCGATGAGCGGCTGGGCCTGAGGCGCATCACCGGCTTGCCCCACTGTTAGGAAGAAACGGACCGGGCAACCCAAGCCGCGGACAGCCATATGGATTTTTGTCGTCAGGCCGCCGCGCGAACGTCCGATGGCCTGATTTTGAGCCCCCCTTTTGCGCCGCTGGCGTGCTGGTGGGCGCGGACGATGGTGGAGTCAACGATCAAGTACTCAAAGTCCGGATCATCTGCGAGCGCTTCGAACATGCGCAGCCAAACCCCCTTTGCGCTCCACCGGCTGAAGCGCCGAAACGCGCTATTCCACTCGCCGAACGCTTCGGGCAGATCACGCCACGGCGAACCGGTCCGCACGATCCATAAAACGCCCTCGACGAACATGCGGTTGTCGCGGCCCGTCGAGCCACGCTGGTCCGGCCGACCGATGATCAAGCCGGAGATACGATTCCATTGCGCATCGCTCAGAACGAGCCGTTCCATGACACCCAAGGCTTCCTCCTAAAAGAAAGCCTTGAATCACATTCAATCCGATTTGAGAATCCCAAGAGTCCACACGACCTAGCTGGTCGGCGGCCGATGGGCGGGGAAGGACTGCTTGCGGGGCCGTTCGACAAGGCGGCCGCCGCCGGACGGCGCGGGCGTTTTCGCGCCTCCGACCATGCAGAGTCCGAGGCGAGGATTACGAGCTCGGGCGCCGTCGCGAGATCGCACGGAAGCGGGACATCCTGGCCATCGAGGATGACGCCTATTGGTCCCGACGAAGCCAGCGAGCCGCTTGCGTCGATGGCGCGGAAGCGGGCCTTCTACACAACACCTTCGAAGTGCTTGGCTCCAAGCCTGCGCATCGGATTGCGTGTCGTACGCACTTCTATTCTGATGCCGCGCCGCAGTGGCGCATGAATCTTCCGTGTCGTGCCGTCAGCAAACACCTTGGGCCGCCAAGCCCGCCGGCCACCGAGGTGCGCGCACCGAACACGCCGCGCCTTCCAGCAATTGGCGATCCGCTTCCTCGAATACCGCGAGCAGCGGTCTCGCAGGCGCAGCCAGCACCACGGCCTTGGCAAATGGCGTCCGCAACAGCACCAATTCCGGTAGCGCTCGGAACGACGACAAGTCCAGCGCGCGTTCGCGCTGACGGCACTGCCTAAATGGGAGCGCCGCCGAGGCGATTGGCGACACGGCCGAGCGAATCCTCCCGGCATTCCCTACTTCTATCTCGGCTCATTGCCAGAAACTGCAGCAGCCGAGGGTGCGCCCTCATACCGGCGAGGTCGCATCCGTTGCCGATTTTGCCCTCCAAAATAAGGCGATCGAATTGAGAAACCCGCGCAAGCTGGTCTCGGCATTCTTGCTAGTACCCACTTTTCTTGGATCGTGAGTCGCGATTCAAGATATGGATGATCGAAGCAAGAGAAGTCCACCTTTCGCGGAAAGATCGCAAGGTGCTTGAGGCGTGTTGTCGCTCGCCGGTGACGTTGCAGCGCGATTTGAAGCGGGCGCGGATAGTTCTATTGGCGGCGGACGGGCGTAGCACCCGCTCGATCGCCAAAGAAGTCGAAGTCCAGCCGCGGATTGTCAGTCTTTGGCGGCACCGCTATGCCGAGCATGGCCTTGAAGAGCTGCAAGACAAGCCGCGGCCGGGCAAGCAGCCGATCTATACGAAGGCCACCGACAAGCGGATTCTGAAGCTGCTGGATAAGCTGCCTCCGCAAGGGTTTGTGCGCCGGAGCGGCCCTCTACTGGCCGAGGCGCTGGGCGATGTTGACGTCCAATATGTCTGGCGGTTCCTGCGCAGCCACAAGATTGACCTCGCGGCTCGCAAGTCCTGGTGCGAGAGCAACGACCCGAATTTTACCGCCAAAGCCGCCGATGTTGTTGGCCTCTACGTCGCCCCGCCCGAGAAGGCCTTTGTGCTGCATGGACGAGAAGCCCTCGATCCAGGCCTTGGAGCGAGCGCAGCGTTAGCTGAAATTGCTCAAATCGCCGCGCTTCACCGGCCAGAGCCACGATTATAGGCGCCATGGCACCACAACATTGTTTGCGGCGCTTGAAGTCGCCACCGGAAAGATCATCGCGGCTCATTCAAAAACGCCGTCGCCGCGTCGAGTTTCTCGGCTTCATGAAACGCGTCACCGCGGCCTTTCCGGGCCCAAAGCTTCACGTCATCCCGACACCTCAACACGCAGAAGAACAACGAGCACTGGCTCAAGCCCCACCCCAATGTGCAATTTCATTTCACGCAAGTAGCGCAGCGCGCTGTTTAGCCTTCATCCACGGCGACGCGCAAAAGAAGCGAGATGGAGCGTCGCGACGAATTGTCGGAGTCGCGACACCCCGTCCTACCCGCGACGCGCGCCAAATGGGAATTGGCAATGGATATCAGTGCGCCCGTTTGGCACGCTCTTTGAACTAATGCTCCTTGAAATTAATGAAGGCACATCCCGTCGTGTGATGACCCATGTCAAAAAGAGGTGGTGTTAATGAGCGTCCCAAATTTGACGAAACGAGCAAATGCCCTCGGAAGCGACAAGGGTGATGAGGTCGGCGACACCCATGGCTACACCGGCTTCTACTCTTTTCTGTTCGAGGAGTTCCGCCACGAACCCTTCACAATGGTCGAGATTGGATTACAGCACGGGAACGGCTCTCTCGATCCTGATTTACTCGTCGGTCGCAAGGTTGACGATATTCCGTCTATCAAAATGTGGTTGGAGTTCTTTCCCAAAGCTGAGATCGTCGGCTGCGACATTGCTGACTTCAGCGCCTTTAAGATGGATCGGTTCCGTTTCGAGCGCCTTGACATGGGCGATGCGGTAGCCTTGGAACGCCTTGCGAGTTCGCTCCCGCCTGTAAGGATCATTATCGAGGATGCTTCACACGCAGCTTACCACCAGCAGCTTGCTCTAGCGAAGCTGTTTCCCATCGTCGAGCCTGGCGGTTTTTACTTTATCGAGGATCTTCATACCACGCACGCGATTGCCGCACGATTGCCGCCCTGCAATTCAACTGAGACGGTAGTGGAGAAGTTTACCCAGACGCGTCAGCTTGACATTCCGTTTCTAACCGCGATTGAACGCAGAAACCTCGAGACCACAATTAGGAAGATGTTCATCCATCGCAACGATAAGGGGGGCGTCAACCGCTGGACCATGAAGATGGTGGGATTTGGAAAGTAATAAGGAGTCAACTGAACCTTCCGGGCCATCAAGTTGCCCATCTGGTCGGCTGTCTTGGCTTGCGCAGGTGAGAACTCCAAAACTCCAAAACCTGCATCTCAGCAATGTGGATGGGTTGAAAATGGCGATAGGTGTGATTGTTTCGCTAACCTGAGTACCTCGGGGGCTTCTCATTGATGTTGCTGTCGCGCGGCGCTGCCGCTCGAACTCGTTTTCGACGACCATGTCTTTGGAGTTGAATGCTGCGGGGGAGGGCTACGACTTAATCGACCATCGCCGCACCTGTCCGACAACAACTTCCGAAGGTACAACCTGATTCTTTGCCGACTTCAACGCCATGAACTCGCCGGCGCAGCGACACGTCACGCAAGGACTCAACAGGTGCGCCGCTGACGACGGACAATTTGGAGACTTAGCGCACCTCCAGCCGGTCCAGGGATCGCGTGCGGCACTCTCTTCACTTCGGCTGTGTATACCGAATCCCGACCAGGCATTCCGATTGATCGAGACCACCCATTCCGGCCGATTGCGGCCGGCCTGTGGACGGGTGTACGGGCCCGGTCGCATGATCCGGGCTCCGCTGCAAACGCCACGAGCGAGATTACCTATCCGCAAAATCGGCGGCATGCTTCGGCTGTCTGCTGCAGGCTTGCTCCGATTGGCGTTGGCGCAAATCGTGCACTGCGCTACGCGCGGCATCTAGGAATCAGATCTCTGCGCTAGGCTCATGCTGCCGATGCCGAAAGAGACATCGACATACGGAATGACACGTTGATCAAGATCGAACGAGCAGCGCCAGGAGATGAGTCGGCCACGACGACCGCTTGCTCGCATGCTCTCGGACTCCGACTTGATCTTCAAATCACTCGAATTTCCGGGTAAACATGGAGGCACTATGCGCATCTGCGGTATCAAGCTGACGCACGACGGAGCGATCGCTCTCGTCGAGGACAACCGGCTTGTTTTTTGCGGCGAGCAGGAGAAGCGGAGCAATAATCCGCGTTATCAGTCGATCGGCAACCTTGATGCAATCGTCGTCGCCTTGGCGGAACACGGTCTAGATCCGCAGCAAGTTGATCAGTTCGTCATCGACGGCTGGGCCGGGAAAGTGGAATCGCAATTCCAGGTCCTCAGCGGAACCACACCTGTCACTCTCAAAGGGGCGCCGTATGTCGAACGCCATGCAGAGGGTCTTCTCACCTCCCGCGACGGTCTTGGCCTCAGGCTCGACGGCAGAGATTTCCCTTACAGGAGCTATCCGCACGTCACAGCCCATCTGGCTTCCGCATACTGCACCAGCCCCTTTGCCAAGGCGGGACAGCCCGCTTTTTGCCTCGTGTGGGACGGCGGCACCTTTCCGCGTCTCTATCATATAGAACGCGGGGGCGCACGGTTCCTCGAATCCCTGTTCCCGCTTATTGGACACGTATACGCGGCCGCGGGCCTTCATTATGGACCCTACAAGCAAGCGAACCGCGCCAACTGGGATCTAGCCGATCCCGGCAAGCTGGACCCAGGCGGTGCCGGCAAGCTCAACCTGGGCATTGCCGGCAAGCTGATGGCCTATATCGCCCTCGGGTGTGTTAGTGAAACCATCGTCGCGGTCTTTGAGGAACTCTATCAAGAGCGCTTTGCGGCGGACACGAAGCTTTCCGCTTTCCATACGGACATCGAGAGCATGGGATCCGCGCTTGCGAGTGTACGTGACTTCTTCGATGCCAGCATGCTCCGGTTGAAGGCCACGGCACCCCAAGATGTGCTCGCATCGTTTCATTGCTTCCTCGAGCGCCTCCTGATCGGTGAAATGACGAATGCTTTGCAGCGGCATGCGTGTTTTGCGTCGCGCAATTTGTGCATAGCCGGTGGCTGCGGTCTCAACATCAAATGGAACAGTGCACTACGTGCGTCAGGCCTGTTCGATGCTGTCTGGGTACCCCCTTTTCCGAATGACAGTGGCTCGGCGATCGGTGCCGCTTGCTGCGCAATGGTAGCGGACAAAGGCTTCGTGCCGCTGGAATGGTCGGTATATAGTGGTCCAGCCCTGCAGCCTAGCGATGTGCCGCCCGATTGGGAGGCTGCGCCGTGCAGTATGCATGAACTTGCAACCATTCTGGCCAGCAACCAGCCCGTGATCTTCCTTGCAGGCCCCGCCGAGCTTGGACCGCGGGCATTGGGCAGCAGAAGCATTCTTGCAGCCGCGACTTCGCCGCAAATGAAGGATCATCTCAACGACATCAAACTTCGTGAACACTTCCGGCCAGTGGCGCCGATATGCCTAGAGGATCGTGCGCCAGATATTTTTAATCCCGGAACGCCGGACCCTTACATGCTTTTCGATCACCAGACACGAACAGAGTGGCGGGACAAAATCCCGGCCGTTGTACATCTCGACGGATCTGCGCGGTTGCAGACGATTTGCAGGACCTCTCAGCACAAAGTCGCCGAGCTTCTCGTCGAATACGAAAAGCTCACGGGCATCCCGCTGCTTTGCAATACGAGTGCCAATCAGCATGGACATGGGTTCTTCCCGGATGTCGCAGCGGCTTGCGAGTGGGGACGCGTTGAGCACGTATGGGGCGACGGCATACTGTGGACGAAAGCTCCATAAACGAGCGATTGGCGTCCGAAGGCGCGTCTCGCGCGAAGATGAACGCATCTCCAAGTAGCGACATCATGTCGAGCAAATCGATATGGTTGCGGAAGAGTGCTCCGGTCAAAGATCGGTGCGGGCAGACGCACAATTGCGTGGTCGACGGCATGGCACCGCCTGAGGATGTTGCATCGGAGGGACCGATGCGGCCGAAGATGCACAAGACGACAGGATCGAATGGCCTGTTACGGCTGCGATTGGGTTCAGATCGTGTCCGTGAAGCACGCCCGGTTCTGCTTGTCGGCAACTTCGACTGGATTGGATCGGCGTCGAGATCGCTTCGGTTTACGGCGAGAACTGCGCCGCGTCTTCGACGTCATCAGGCGCAACCTGCACGGGCGGCGCCGCCATCCCACCCATGATCGAATCGGACACATCAAGGCCGACGGTCACCTCAGTCGCCGCTAGGCCGTGCCGGCGGTGCCGCCAACGTCGTCCTCTCAGCCGTAGGCGGCAGCTTCGGCCGCGCTCTCGCCTGGCTCAGACAACTTCTTCGTGGTTCCTGCGATTGGTATGCCAGACGCTCGTCTGCTCCCTAAAATCCGGTTTCTTGAGCAACCACTCAAACAGGATTATTCCAGAGCTGGTGCCAGAAACTTAAGATGCGAGCTAGCGCAGAAGTTTCGGATTACCGCGGACATCACCTGCCGCACCCCGCAGCGCGACGTGGCCGAGATCGAGTTCATATCCGTGGTTCGCCACGTGCATGCGGGACGAAGGGCGCTGCTCGATGATGATTACCGCAATTTCATTGGCGAGCTCAATCAGGCGGTCTCCTCGATCACGCCGATCCAAACTCCCTCGGTCGGTTCGTCCAGCAGCAGCAGTTTTGGATTTCCCAATAGTGCGCGCCGATCGCCAGGACCTTACGCTCTCCGCCCGAAAGCGTCCCACCCGGCTGATCGAAGCGGTGTTCGTCCGGTCGAAGAGGCTTGCAAATTGTTGGGACCGTCCGCCCGGTTACGCGTGACCGGCTTCCGATCCTACCGTTTACCTGCGGCAGGAGCGCTAGGAACCGCTTACATGTGGAGACGGTGCCGGCTCTTGCTCCTGTCCGGATCGCTTCAGGGCCAGCTACGAAATTATCGACGTGCCGCCACGGCCGTGTTCACCTCCTGCGCAGCACGCAAGGGCCGGAATAAGCGAGAACGAGCAGCGGCTGTCGTGTTCGCGATGAGCGTGACAGTGAGGTTATCCATGCCGCCAGGGTCACGCCCTCATTCGTACCTACGGCCCTCGTGGCACAACCCTCGACCTGCAGGATGAGTCCTCGGGGGGCTTGGCGCGGCCCGAGTTCGCCATGCTCGCTCATGTGAGATGACTACCTCGAAGCAAACACGAGCGCGAGAGCCTCCGACCAGTCGTCGGGGCTTGGCGGCTTTCGGACGAAGTCGTCGCAATTCGGTCAGCATGTCGGGACACGGACACGCAAACTCATCCCGGGCAGCCCAATTGTTTAAGCTTTTCGGATTGCGTCGTTCCGTCAGCACGAGCCGGGTCGCCTGAGGACTGGTATGGCGCTTGCTTAAACAGAGCGGAGCAACTTCTTTCGGCTACGTACATTCGCCTGTGATGCCAGCCGGAACATCGGCGTTTAACACGAGGGGTAAAGGTATGTCCGGCGTTGCTGCAGCCTTTCTATGCCCCTCAAGCCATTCACCATCGACTGCTTATGATCGACTCAAGCACATGATTCCGAAACTTGCACTTCGTGGGCAGGCGGGGGTCGGGGTTGCCGCTTTCATGCACAAGCAAGGTTTTCGGTATGGGAGAGCGCTTCAATCATCGAGCGGTTCAGTGCGCATTGAACCCAGCGAACAAGATCGAAGCTTTCGGCCTCATGTTGCGATCGCTCAGGTCCGTAGCGGGTGCAGCGAACTCAGCGATGGCGGTGACATTTGGCCGATTCACAACAATGGGAGCACCCACCGCCATTTGGCAGTTTCTCTGGACGGCGCTTTGGTCAATGCTCGTGAACTCAGACGAGAATTTCTTTCCAAGCAACAACGAACAACCGTCAACACAGATGCTGAGCTCTTGCTCAAGTGTATTGAACGCTGTTGTGAACGAGATTATTGGCGCCACGGTCTAGCCGCTAATTACGAAACTGTCTTTCGAGAGATTGATGACCATATCGATGGCGCTATCAGCGCGCTTTTTTTGGACGGAGACGGAAATCTCGTTGCATATCGCAATCGGACCGGTTTGCGACCATTGGAGGCGATGCAAACAGATGACGGATTTTTGCTCTTTGCTTCTGAAAATTGTGCCTTTGCCGCTCTAGAGGGTGATACGCAGCAAATCTTGCCAGGCCACATAAAGTATGTGGACGGGAGAACGGGGTGCAGCGTTGATCACTCTGTGAGCAACGGGCGACATAAAGCCACGCTCTGCACCTACGAGGCTCTCTACTTGGGCAGTCCGAACACATCGATCGAAGGCCAGTCACATCTCGAAACCCGCTACAACATCGGGGTCGTCTTGGGGGGACTCGTTGCGCGGCGACTGCAAGCGGAAGCGGGCCCTGCGCCCACAATTGTCTCCTCCATGCCGCATACTGGTGGCCCGTACGCCGATGGCCTGTTTGCATCTCTCGCTGAATACGGGCTGTTGGCCGAGCGTCGTGAAGTGGTCGCGACGACACTTCTTCGGCGGACTCTCATCGGCACACCTGGCGGACGAAAATCTCGCATAGCTCGAAAATACCGCGTGTCGGACACCGACCTTGCTAAGGCCAGCATAATAGTTGTCGACGAAGCCCTCATTCGCGGCGATACCAGTCAAGCAGTAACGAGTATGCTCCTTACCGCTGGAGCCAAAGCCGTGCATTGGGCGATCGGTTCGCCGCCTATAGTAGCTCCGAACTACTACGGCATGGGCATCGACACACTAGATGAGCTCGCATTCTGGCAGGTTTGGAAGCGATTGCCGTCCGAGCAGCGTGCTCAAAGCATGCTCTTCCATAAGATGGAACCCCACGTTCTCAGACTAATCGAAAGTAATATCGCGGCATCGATCGACGCAGCAACGACAACGTATCTGCCCTTCCCGCTCCTAGGATCGTTGCTGCCCGGCAGACTGGAGAACTTCGATTTGTCACCTTTCACATTCGAGATGCCAACCCCGGCGGGACAGCAGCGCGCGGACAGGAACTTACGCAAACTGACCGCCGATCTTCCTTGTATGCAATCAATCCGCGCTTGAGGTCAGTTCATGAATCCCGTCCTCGTCTTTGATTGGAATGGAACGCTGCTCGATGGTGCGCACGCGCTCCTCCAAACAACCAATGCCATTCTCGACCGCTTTGTTCGTGCGACGATCCACATGGACACGTTTCGGAAACATTGCGACGTTCTGCTATCACTTCTTTATCGCAGTCTCGGAATGTCGCGGGACGAGGTTGCGGAGGTGGATCGCGATGGGAGCGCCGCCTCGCACGAGACCTATGAACCTCTTGCGGATAAGGCCGATCTGCGCGACGGCCCACATAGACTCTTGGAGCTGGCGCGGCGCGAAGCAGCTTTGTCCATCATCGTGAGCAATCATATCGTCGCCCCGCTCCGGCCTCAATTGAGGCGACTTGGAATCGACAACCACATTAACGAGGTTCTCGCCTTTGAAAGCCGCACCGCTCAATACCAGTCGATGGGCAACGGAGAGCGGCTTCGTCTGTACATGCAGAAGAACAACCTAGAGCCGGCGTCAATCTTCATCATCGGCGATATGCCCGCGAAATGGACATTGCACGCATTTCTCGGACCTAAAGCGTATGGATCACCGGCGGTTTTGTTTCGGATTCGCGCTTGCACGCGGCGAATCCTGACTACACGATTGACAACCATCATGAGTTATCGCCGATCTTACAAAGGCACGGCTTCTTTCAGAATGCACAAATCATGACCGCCGAGCTATTACCCAACGCACGTCCAAAAGCTGCGAACCAGAAAATAGGCCTTATCGGCGTCGGGCGCATGGGAACCGGAATGGGTCTCTGCCTGTTGCGGCACCAAGTTGAGCTTCATATCAAAGCGAACAAAAGTCGTTTCGGTGCGGATCGATTGGCTGCCGCAGGCGCCCTTGAGCATCCTTCAATCGCTGAGCTGGCGCCGCATGTAAGTGCGGTGGTGTTATCCCTGCCATCAAGCCGGGAGGTTGAGGCAGTGTGTCTTGGGCAGGACGGGCTTTTTGTCCATATGTCCCGTGGAGGTTTAATAATTGACTGCACCACGTCTTATCCTGGCTCGACAGTTGCACTGGCGGAGCAGGCTCAAAAACGCGGCCTCGCTTTTATAGATGCCCCAGTAACACGGAGCCCTGAACAAGCAGAGCTCGGCCTTCTCAACGCGATTGTTGGATCGAACGAAACGCTTTTTCCTGCGGCTGAAGGCATTCTTGCTACTTTTTGTGAGACCGTTCTTCATGTCGGAGATGTCGGAAAAGGTCATGAGCTCAAGCTTGTTTACAACAGCATGACTATGGGCATAGCGGCGGTAGCCTCAGAGGTCTGCCAATTCGCGAACGCTCTTGGCCTCGATCTTGTAACACTCCGCTCTTTGGTTAGTCGCGGTTCCACTAATAGTGGAATATTCCAAGCCTTCGTGGCCTTTTTGTTGGGCGAGAAACCCGATGTTCTGGCAGTCTCAATTGCCAATTCTGCAAAGGATATTGGGTGCGCAGTGCGTCTGGCGGGCGAGAGCGCTGTTTCGGTACCGATCCTGGCTGCCACCGCCCACAAGTTAAACAACGCAGTTGCCGGGGGTAAAGGCGAACTGACACTACCCCATTTGTCTCACCCATAAGTTCTCGGCCTATCGAACCGCAACGAGGATCGGTGGCGACCAGATCGATCCTTGCCTCGTCCGACGTTCTCCGATGTTGTTTAATGGTGCATTCTTGTCGCACGATTCGAAGCATGCGCTATGGGACTGTTTAACACGGCTGCGCCACCCCGACGGAGGCAGTCCGTCGAGGTAGATTCCCGATCGCTCTTAAACTAGGTCGGGCCGACGTTGCCGGAATGGATGTTACGCGGCGCTCGGACGTGGGCAACGGACTTGATCGTCATGCGATCGTGGTGAAGCTTGAAGGGCCGCACCCAGACCGACAATTAACATGCGCCTTCAATCGTCGGAAGCCCTTGTTGGCCTCGATCATGCCGGCCGCGGCCCATCGCAAGGCCACGCCGGCATCCCGCCAGCGTTTGACATTGCGCGTGACGAAGCGAATGGTGCCCATCATGTTCTCGGCGATGTTGGTACAGGCGAGCGATCGACGAAGCTCCTTCGGCAGCTTCAACCGGACGACTGTCAGGACTTCGTCGGCGCCTTCGAGGATACTCGCCGCTACGCCGGGCCATTGCTGGTCGAGTCGACGCGCGAGATTGCGGATCAATTTTTCAGCCTTGTCGGCATCGAGCTCCCAGGCCTGGCGGAGCACGCGACATGTGGCCGCATGATGCTCTTTCGGCAGGCGTTCCGTGATGTTGCGCGCCTTGTGGATCTGGCAGCGCTGGATCGCGGCGGCCGGACCGAAGGTGCGGCGGATTCCTTCGACAACGCTTTCGCGCCGTCGGCGATAAACAGTCTTGGCACTGTCGGGGCGAGCCCGCGCGAGACCACGTTGTCCAGCATGGCCTAACCGTTGCGGCGTTCTCGGTCGCTCCTTCCACCAGCGCCAGCGGATGCTTGTTGCCTTCCGTCAACCCCGATTGCGTCGACCAGCACGAGATGTCGCCGAGATGCAGCGCGTCGATTTCGACAGAAGGTGGAGCGCGGACAGATCGGCAGCCATGAAGTCGGCCAGCCGCGCCGCCGACATCGCCACAAACCTCCGCGAGGCCGCCGACTTCGAAAACCCGCGATCCGGGCGGTGCCGGCACGTCACACTCGGGCAGCCGGACAGCGCGACCGAACTGGCGCGTCGACACATTGATCAGCATCAGGCTCATCGCCCAGCGACCGAGCCGGTCTTCCTGCGCTGCCGTTTCCCAGCTCGGGATCGTCACCTCGCGGCCGTCCACATCCCGGACCCGCGGGCGCTCGCCTCGATCTTGCCGCCGTGGAAGCCGATCTGTCCCCGCGTTCGGCCCGAACGGTTCGCCCCCCGCGCCGCGTCGCGACCGTGGCGCGGCGCGCGGCCGCCGTGACATCCGCCTCCATCATCGTGCCGAGCGCCTCGTCCCTGCCGCAATGCAGGACTGGTCGAAGCTCGCCCGCACTTCTGCGAACGCATTCGTCCACAAGCCTCGGTCGCCGGCGAACCAGCCGGTGTGATATCTCTTGTCTTGGCGTTGCTCTCGTTTGTGGAATCAGCACCCCGAGCCTACCGGCTCAAGGTGGGCAACGCCAACCTCTTCAGAAAATCAACAGAACACGGGACAACCTCCCGTCGAGCAATACAGAATAGTCAAGAGAGCCCGAGAGCACTCTGTGCGATGCCAAGAAAATGGGGGCGAACATCGCTGGCGAAGATCAGCATCTCTGGACCAATGGCCTAGTCGAGCGCATGAACCGCACGATCAAGGAAGCGACCGTCCAACGCTACCATCACGATCGAGACGATCAGCTCGGAACTCACCTTGCCAACTTTCTCACCGCCTAAAACTAAGCTCGGCGGCTGGAGACCCTGAAGGGCCTCACACCCTGCGAATACGTCTTCAATGCTGGATTTCCCAGCCAGCACGATTCAAACTCAATCCGCTCCAGCAAACGCCAGGACGAAACACCTAACTGGTCTAAAGCAGTGTATAAGATCGGCCATACGGCCGGAGGCGTAAGAATGGGAAAAGTCATCTGCAAGCTTTCTACACACTTAACGGCTGCGCCTAATGGCGCGCCCTTCGAAATCTACGCGCCGTCCCTGCGAAGCCTTCCAGCAGGCTCCATGCTGGTGATGGCGACCTTGCCTGTCATTGACTGGAATGACTGCCTTTTGCGCGATTTGCGCAGCCTCGGCAAGCAAACGTTCATTCATGCCTACGCAGCAATGGTAATGATCGATTCCTTCGCCTGTTGGGAGGATTTTGCCGATTTATTAAAAGAGGCGAGAATTTGCGGTGTCGTAAATTTTCCACCTGCATCTATCATCGAGCAGCCTTCGGCTACCATGCGGGTTAACACCGGACTGGAGCTTGAACTTCGGCGTATGGAATGGTTTGCTAGCTTGGGATTCAATAACTTGTTTGCTGCTGTCAGTGATTCTGAGGTCACAGTGGCAGAGAGAAGACTTGGTTCGCATCTCAAAGGTATTGTGCATTTGCCCGAAGGGGCTCTTGAGTTGAGGATTCGCGACGAGATGGAATTGGTTCGGCTTGACCAACAGGGGTCGTCCACACCAAAATTCTCGCTTGTGCATGCGACGGCTTCAAAACAACCTATTCGCAAGACATGATCGTAGGCTATTCCAGTATCCGCAGTTTCTTTATTTTGTTGTAAAGCGTCTTCCTTGAAAGTCCTGGAGAACGTGCAGTCTTTCCACGACGTTTCGTTTCAGGCCTCCCATGATCCACTCGCGCTCGGAGAATGCCCCTGTGGGCATGGTGGGCGACGCCGAGTTCAAAAGCGGCTTGAGGACGTCGGCGACTGTGCGTGTCTTTCAACATTACGAGTTGATCCACTATCTGGCGCAACTCTGTCCAATTTCCGACCCAATGATGGCCGGCTAGCGCCAAGAACGCAGGCTTTTCTATTGCCAGGGTTTGCGCGTTCGAATCCCCTTTGGCTTCGACTGTAAATTGCTGAATGAGCTGCGGAAGGTGCTCCAGCCGGATCTGGTTCTCCAGTCATCAAGGTTGCGCTGCGTACCGTGCCCAGGCGGGAAAGTGCAGTCTCGATCATATGCGGCTCCGGCTTACCAACAATCAAAGGCTCCACTTTCGTGGCGACAGCCACGGCCGCGATCGTAGCTCCTGCCCCGGGCTCGAATCCACCAGCCGTCGGCAACAGGAGGTCGGGGTTGGCGCCGATAAAGGCTGCTCCATTTAGGATCGCGTCGACCGCAATCCGCAGCTTCTCATGCGCAATTTCTCGACCGAGCCCCATGACCAGGGCGTCGGTCTGGCGATCGGTCACCTCGAGCCCCGCGTTTGTCCGACCAGCCGCCAAGCTTTCATCGGGCATTAACAACGGCCTTGCAGCTTCACACTGCGGGGCCGTTTTTCTTTTTAGGGGGTCACGGATTGATGGCTCGCGAGCGCCAGCGGGAAGATCGAAGGTCGCGGATCGCGTGCCTCGGATGTCCGGCGAGTTCGCATGTGGGGCAAGCGATCGATCGCCGCAAGTCCCTATGACGAAAAAGATCGGATCATCCAAGCAAGCGCGGCCGCCATCAGATCGCCGCGATCAAGCTCTTCGGGCAAAGGCCACTCCGAAAGCTACAGGTTTCGGAAGCTGCATGGCGGCCTTGTTAGGCTTTCGACTTCCAATAGTGGTTGTTTCAAAAAGATAGGATGCGGTTGGTCGAGCATGGCGCAGTCCTGCGTGTCGTCTCGATCCGATGAAACGCTGCACCCCTGTTGGCCCTTCTACGAAGTGCCGACACCCCTCACTAAGGTCAGCTTAGCCGCTCTGAGGTTCGAAGAGAAACGCCCCGTTTCGGCGAGGCCTTGTGCTGTTCGCGGGTCGATGAGAGCGGCGGGTGGCGGCAACAAGAGAAAAGTGATCGCGCACGTGTGAGGCTAAGCTGCTTGCAAAAGTCGGCAGCGTCGGCGTCCAGCAGGTTGCAATCGCCTCCTTCGCTAGGTCTGTGGAGTGACCTAAGTGGGAGCGGTGACTCCGGATTCTTGCGCCGCTTCTGAGGGTTCTTCTCGCGGCCTTCGGTTCTCAGCGGTAGTGATTAGGGATACACGGCGCCGGCCGTCGGAGCTGGCAATTGCGCTGCTAGTAAGTGAGGTCGAAAGCAACACTGTGATGGCCGGAGGTGTTACGGAGGCGAACCTGCCGCAAGCCTCTAGAAATTCGCGCCGATCGTCTTCTTCCGAAGATGACATCGTACGCCTCATAATTTGTAGATATGGAGGTTGGTCGATGGCAGAGTTAAGCGGTTCAATCACGAAATGTAACCACACTCCGTGGGGAAATCGAACTCCGGACATGCTGCCCTACTCCGCCGCCCGGCGCCGGGCGGCAACATCACAATGCGCCATGACGCGTTGAGCGCGATCAGCTCGCTCATGCGAGTGACCCTCTCGTCGCCTGGAACGGGCCGCGAACGTCCGCGACTTTTTCCGGGACTTTTCGCCACTATATTCGGGTTTTTGCGGGTTCCTGATCGGTTTTTGTTCTACGGCGTGCGTCTCGGCGCCCAACCCATGTCTCTGAAATTGCATGCTCTTTGCATCAATTTCGGACTCTAGGCCGGTACGTCCAGGCTCTGGAAGCTTGGACGCAGCCTTAGCAACCTTCAAAGTCGTCGACCTCGATACCTATCAGCTCAAAAGCCTCGCGCTGGCATTGAACAGCCTCTGTGCCAAGGCAAGCAGCTAGTTAAAGCCGAACAGGTGTGCGTTGCGCCGCTTTGACGTCGACAATGCATGCCACTGCCGCCTTCCTTACGCTCCCTGCTGCACGTTCGGGGAAATGCCTTACGTGGCTGGCTAATCCTTGCTCTCAACTGCAGACGCGATCGCCGATGAGATTTCCGAGACCCGGCTTATGATGCCGCCGATCTTCTGGATTGCAACCGAACCTACGGGCCGACTGCAGATCATCAATTTGTGGACTAATCTCGCCAGTCTCAAGTCCTCCGCAACGGACGAAGCCATTTCGTCCCGCCGCAGCCTGAACCAACACATTCCTTGGAGCAAAGTGCCGTTCGCCAGCCGTTGTCGCGTACGAGCCCAAAACTTCGACCGCACATTGTGCAGACCTTTACTGAACCGTGCTGGGAACGATAAGAGCTATCGTGCCTTCTCGCCTCCTGTCGACGTTACGTGGGTGCCTCCGGCATTTTCTTCACCGCAGCACTGACCTACGGGACGACGATGCCAAGCCTCTCGGCGCGCATGAATCCGACGCGCGCTCTTTGGCGGCCGGAACATTCAATTTGAGTGCTTCGCCGTGACTGCTGAACCTAACGATACCTGAATCTTAATTGATGCAAACAAACACGGCCTTGACTGTGAAATCCCGCGCTCTGACCCGCATTCTCGACGTAAATCACAGATCGAGCCAATAGGGCGCGTATAGCTGCATCGCTGGCGCAGGGTGCGCCAGTCCTTTTTAACTGGCGAGATCCGATATCCGCTGGCTATGAGGTCGGTGAGATGTCGATTTAAAGGCTGCTTTGGCGAAGCCGAAGCGGCTGCCTTCGTCAGAAAAGCATGCGCAGCAGATCGAATCCCGCCTTGGGAGCTCCCGTCTGCGTTCGATCAGACAGAGGCAAGATGGGTGAGATTGCCACCGGCGATTATTGTATGAAATCATCGCAGCGGAATGACGCTTTGAACGCGGTCTGCAGCGTGTCCGTGGTTAGGGAAGAAAGCCAGGGCAATCGCCCGAGCCAACGCGCCCGCCCAATCTCGCGAATAGCAATCTGCGCCTCAGCATTTTTTTCGCCAATGAAGGCAATCCCAAGGATGCCGATCTCGCGCTTTCGCAGTGCCTCTATCGAGAGCAGTGTGTGATTGATGGTGCCAAGCGCTGTGCTCGCACAGAGAACGACTGGTAGCCGCCATCGCTCAAAGACATCAATGTAGAGCGTATCGCCACTCAGCGGCACCATTAGCCCGCCGGCGCCCTCGATCACGAGCGGCCGCTCCGCAGCGTCCGGCACATTGAGCGAGTCCGCGTCGATGCGAACTCCGTCAACTTCCGCGGAATGATTGGGCGAAGCAGGCGCTGTCAGGCGGTAGCGCTCAGGCACGAGGCGATCGGCCGAAAGACCACCCAGTCGTGCGACGATCTGAGTATCGGTCTCTCCTTCGAGGCCGGCCTGAATCGGCTTCCAGTAGTTGGCGCCAAGGAGATTGGCGAGCCCCGCGGAAAACACCGTTTTTCCGATTCCAGTACCCGTACCGGTCACCACGATCCGCTGGCTCATCGAGCGCGTCCTCTCGTCTTCTCAGTGAGCGCATCGAGCATTGAATGCTGTCATTTTGCTCCACCCTAATCGACGGATAGTATCCAAATTCGCGCTCTTTATTGCGTGAGCTATGAGCCTAATTTACCTAATGTTGGCCGCTTGTTGCCGAATTGCGGCGCCCGATCGGTCGAATACAAAGCTTTTCATGCGAGGCGGATCTCGAGCTTCCTCAAGCAAAGCACGCGAGACAATCTGAGGTTTGGAAGGATCAAAGCTAGGGATCGCCCAGCCGTTCGACGAGCTCGCTGGTCTCTGCTTCGCGGCCAGGCTGAATAGATTGCAATTTCGCGCGCATGCGATCGATCGACACTGCGGAAAAAAAAGCCCATCTTCGGATTTTGTATCCGTAACCGCCAACAGATCTGCTGGCTCGTTGAGCCTCATTTGTCGTCTCCTCGCTCAGAGCATCAAGCATTGCAAACACATCCTCCTCGGCGACGTTGCGCGTCAGTGAAATTCGTAGACAAGCGTGCCAACTGGCACCGTTGGCGGCAGGATGAGCGGATATCGAAGCCACGAGCCTGCAGTGCAGAGGCAAGCCGCATTGCGCGGGCATTGTCGCCAACGATACAGGGCACAATCTGCGAGCCCGAAGGACTTTGCCAGCCAGGTTTACGCATCTGCCGATGCGTAAACGTGACGAGCTTGGCCAGATGCCTGACGCTCGGACTCCTCCTGCAGGATCGACAGCGCTGTCCGCACGGCGATGGCCATCAAGGGCGAGGGTGCGGTGGCGAAGATGAATGGACGACAGCGATTGACCATTAAATTGCGCAGCACACCGGATGCAGCGACAAGCGCGCCGGCGGCAGCGAGCGCCTTGCCACAGGTGTGAACGACCAGAAGATTTTCGCGCCCCTCACAAGGCGCGGTTAGCTCCCGCCCTTGCTCACCGTAGACGCCTGTATGCGCCTCATCCACGATCAGGAATGCATCGGGTCAGTCCGCGATTGCGACAAGGTCTTCGAGCGGCGCGAAATCGCGATCCCTGCTATAGAGACTTTCGACCACGACAGTTTCAAGCTCTTCGGCGCGACACTCCGGACGTGGCCGATCCAGACCGCGCCGTCGACGGTCGCCCGGGCCAGCGCACCGTCGCACTGCGCCACCACGGTGACGGGTTCGCCGGAGATGCCATGGGCCAGATGCGCATCGAACAGCCGGACGTCCTGCCAGAACAGACTGTCGGTCAGGCCGGGCATGCCGTCGGCGCTGTCGATCTTGCGAAGCACCTCGACGGATGTGTCGTGCTGCCAGTCGATCGCGCGATCCGCTTGCCGGCAGGGCACCCCGCACGCAAATGCGCGGATCGTCGCTCGCCATTGGCGCGGGCGCCTCGTGCCCGGCCTCGATCGCGGCAATGGCCTCGAGCACCGCCTCCAGCGCGTAGGAGGTGACCTCGTTGCGGTAGATGGTGGACTTCGCGGCACGCCGCATCGGGAACGTGCGATGCACCCAGATTGGACCGGCGTCGAACTCGCCATCCGCCTGCAGCACCGTGACACCCCACTCCGCGACGCCCTCGAGAATGGCCCAGTCGAGAGCCGCAGGACCGCAGTCACCGGGCGGGCCGGGGTGCATGATGAGGCAACGCACGCCACGCCAGACATCGTTCAAGAACGGCGCGATAACGAGGTCGGGCCGATACAGCGCAACGCTTTCGCGGGTCACGTCGGGATGTAAATCGAGCTCGACGGAGACCTCATGGCTACGCTCGCAGAGTTCGACATGCAGCCGCTGCGTCAAGTTGTTGAAGGAATGCGACAAAAGCAGAATGCGCATCCTGAGCCTCAACAGATCCGGGGTAATTGTTCGCCCGATAGCCAGTCGACGATCCTTCCGCCGCCAAAGCTCGTCGCCATCTGCACGAAATGGTGGTCGTCTGCCACGGCCTCGCCGATCTCGGCGGCATCACGGCCGAGCGGGTGCATCCGCATCGCCGCAAGCACGGCTGCTGCAACCTCGGGCGCCACAATCGCTGCCAGCTTCCCTTCGTTGGCGACGTAGAGCGGATCGAGCCCGAGCAGTTCGCAGGCCGCAGCAACACCGGGCTTCACCGGGATTGCCGCCTCCTGAAGTCGGAAGCCGAGGCCGGACTGTTGGGCGATCTCGTTCAGCGTAGCGGCGAGCCCACCGCGGGTGGGATCGCGCATCAAACGGATGCCCTTGCCGCCGGCCGCCAGCATGCTCGCGACGAAATCATGCAACGACGCGGAATCCGAGACGATCTCGGTCTCAAAAGCGAGGTTCTGGCGTTTGGACATGATGGCGACGCCATGATCCCCGAGCGTTCCAGAAATCAGGACACGATCGCCGACGCGGGCATTCCCGGCAGAGAGGTCGAGCCCGGCGGGCACGACACCGATCCCGGCGGTCGAGATGAACAGGCCGTCGGCCTTGCCGCGCTCGACGACCTTCGTGTCACCGGTGATGATGTAGACGCCCGCAGCTCGCGCGGCTTCGCCCATGGAATCCGCAATCATCTTCAGGTCGGAGAAACGAAAACCTTCCTCGATGATGAAGCTCGCCGAGAGATAGAGGGGCCGCGCGCCGGCCATGGCGATGTCGTTGACCGTGCCATGCACGGCGAGCGAGCCGATATTGCCGCCCGGAAAGAACAGCGGCAAGACCACATAGCCGTCGGTCGTCATCACCATGCGCCCGGCGCCGACATCGAACGCAGACTGGTCGTTGCCGCACGCCAGCCATTCATTTCCGAAGGCCTCGTGGAACAGGCCCGAGATCAGTTGCGACGTCGCGCGGCCACCGGACCCGTGGGACAGGTCGACGCAGCCGTTCCTTATGTCGAGCTTGCGCTGATGGGCTTTCATGAGGCCCGCCGTTGCTGATGATCGCGGAAGCGGCCGTAGGTCCAGTGTGCCGCACATGCACCCTCGGACGAGACCATGCAGGACCCCATCGGCGCCTCCGGCGTGCACACCGTGCCGAACAGCTTGCAGTCAACCGGCTTCTTCACGCCGCGCAGGATGGCGCCGCATTCACAGGCCGGATTGTCGGCAACCCGAAGCTCGTTCATGTCGAAGCGGACCTCGGCATCGTATTTGTCGTAGGCCCGCTTCAGCTTGAGCCCGCTATAAGGCACTAGGCCGAGACCGCGCCACTCGAACTGGTCGCGCAGCTCGAAGATGTCGGAGACCTCCTCCTTGGCGCGCAGATTGCCGTCACGGGTCACTGCGCGGCTATACTGGTTCTCCACCTCATGTCGGTGCTCGTTGACCTGCCGCACCAGCATCAAGATCGCCTGCATCATGTCAAGCGGCTCGAAGCCCGCGATCACCACCGGCCTGCCGAATTCTTCGGCAAAGAACTCGTAAGGCTCGGTGCCGATGATGGTCGAGACATGGGCCGGCCCGACGAAGCCGTCGATCTCGACGGGGCCGATATTGCGGATATCGGGGCTTTCCAGGATGTTCTGCATCGCCGGCGGCGTCAGCACATGATTGCAGAACACGCTGACGTTCTTGAGCTGCTTCTTCTCGGCGAGCCGGATCATCACGGCGGTCGGCGGCGTCGTGGTCTCGAAGCCGATGGCGAAGAACACGACCGAGCGGCCGGGAATTTCTTCCGCAACACGGATTGCATCAATCGTGGAATAAACCATACGGACGTCGGCGCCGCGCGCCTTGGCCTTCAGCAGCGAGGCACCCTGCGAGCCCGGCACCCGCATCAGGTCGCCGTAGATGCAAAGGATCACGTCCGGCCGTTCGGCGAGCCGGATCGCCATGTCGATGCGTCCCGCTGGCAAGACGCAGACAGGGCAGCCGGGGCCGTGGATCATCCGCACGTTCTTCGGCAGCATGTCCTCCAGCCCGTAGCGGGAGATTGCATGCGTGTGGCCGCCGCAAAATTCCATGAAACGATAGGATTTTTCCGGATCGGCCTCCGAGCGAATCGCCTTCCCCAATCCCACCGCGATCTCCTTGTCGCGAAACTCGTCGGCATATTTCATTGCGCGGCCTCCCGGCTTTCGGCGCCGATTTCACGCAACAGCTCCAGCGTCCGCTGCGCCTCCTGCGCATTGATCTTGGTCAGGGCGTAGCCCACATGGATGATCACGTAGTCGCCGACGGCGAGGTTTTCGATCAGCGCCACCGAGATCTCCTTGCTGACACCATCGATCGAGACGACGGCCATGTCGTCGGGCAGGAGCTTTGTGACCTCAGCAGGTATCGCGAGACACATCAGGCGTTTCCCTCCAGGCCTTGCTGTTCGAGGAGTTGGAGCGCGGCGACCCAGGCCTGCCCGAGGCTGAGGCCGCCGTCATTGGACGGCACCTGGCGAGGCAGCAACGGCGAGAGCCCGGCGGCGACGCAGCCGCGCCCGATCTCGTCTGCGAGGATGGCGTTGAGGAAGCAGCCACCGCTCAGGATGACAGTCGTGACGCTGGTCTCCAGTGCCGCGCGCGCGATCCAGTCGATGCAGGCGGCGGCGAAGGTGCCATGGAAGAGCTCGGCCCCATCGACCGGATCGACCGCGAGGCGCTCGAGCAAGGGGAAAAGAGACAGCACGCCACTCTCGATCGTCCCTCGGCGAGGCGCAGTGTGCGGACACGCGCTTCCAGCTTCATTGCGGCTTCGCCCTCGTAACTCTGCACCGGACAAAGACCAAGCAGCCCCGCCGCCGCGTCAAACAGCCGGCCGGCGCTGGTCGTCGTCGCCATGCCGGGTTGGTCGAGCATAGCGCAGAGACGCGCAGCCTGCGGCTGCATCGCAAAGCGCTTCGCAATCGCGTCGCCGCGCCGCAGGGCATGCAGCACGCTCGCAGCCATGCGCCACGGCTCGCGCGTCGCGCGATCGCCACCCGGCATCTTCATCGGGGCCAGATGTCCGAGTCGCTGGAAGCGTGCACCATCGCACGAGAGCAACTCGCCGCCCCAATTGCCACCGTCGCTGCCATAACCGAAGCCATCGAGCACCAGCGCCAACGCCGGCCCTGCGACGCCATGTTCCGCCATCGCGGATGCCGCATGGGCATGGTGATGCTGGACCGCGATCAGCCGCCTCCCGCTGGCTTCGGCGAAACGCGTCGAGGCCATGTTCGGATGCAGGTCGTGGGCGATGACGACTGGGTCGATGTCCAGCGTCGAGAGCAGGTGATCCACGGTCTCCTCGAAAAAGCGAATGCCGTCCGCGGTGTCGAGATCGCCAATGTGCTGGGAGACGAAGGCTTCGTTGCCGCGGATGACGGTGACCGTCGACTTCAGCGCGCCGCCGACCGCAAGCACCGGCGGGACCGACTTCGCGAGCCTAATCGGCTCTGGAATATAGCCGCGTGCGCGGCGGATGAACTGCGCCCGCCCCGCGACTACCGACACGACAGAGTCGTCCGCGCGGGTGACGATATCGCGGTCATGCGTGACGATCAGGTCGGCGATGCCGGCAAGCCGCCGTTTGGCCTCGTCATTGACGATCACCAGCGGCTCGCCGCCAGGATTGGCGCTGGTTGCCACGATCGCCCAACTTGCGCCGTCCGCTCGCGGATGCCCCGAATTGAGCGCCTTCAGCACCAGATGATGCAGCGGCGCGACGGGCAGCATGACCCCGATCCGCGACAGCTCCGGCGCAATCCCGGGCGCGAGCATATCGCGGGATCTCATCAGCACGATGGGCCGCGGCGAGGATTCCAGCAGCGCGAGCGCGACCGCATCGATTTCAGCGATCTCGCCGACCACATCCGCCGAGCCGACCATGACGGCGAACGGCTTCTGGTTGCGATGCTTCCGGTGCCGCAGACGCCACACGGCAGCATCTTCACGGGCATTGCAGAGCAATTGATATCCGCCGAGCCCCTTGATCGCGACGATCCTCCCGTCGGCGATCGCAGTGGCGATCTGTTTGGTACCATGACTGATCCTTGGCCCACATCGCGGGCAGGCAATTGCTTCGGCGTGGAAGCGACGGCTCGCCGGATCGGCATAGTCTGCTGCGCAGGCCGTGCACATCGCGAAGCGCCTCATCGCGGTGGTACCGCGGTCATAGGGCAGCCGCTCGGCGATGGTGTAGCGCGGGCCGCAATGGGTGCAGTTGACGAAAGGATAGAGATGGAAGCGGCTCGCCGGATCAAACAGCTCGCTCAGACACTGCGGACAGGTGGCGGCATCGGCGGCGATCCGGGTCGAGACCTTGCCCTGCTCACTGGCGCGGATGTGGAACTCGTCGCTTTCGGTGATGCCGACCGGTTGCACAGAAATCTCGTCTATCCGAGCCAGCGGCGGTTTTTCCAGCGGGAGCGCATGGACAAAATCGGCGGCGCGGTCGCCCTCGACCTCGATCACCACGCCATCGGGATCATTGGCAACGAAGCCGCCGAGCCGATAGCGCGCGGCGAGGCCGTAGACGTACGGACGAAAGCCCACGCCCTGCACGGCGCCGCGCAGATGCAGGCGCAGCCGTCTTCGGTCTCGCGCCATGGCCTCGCCGCTCATGCTCATCCCGACACCGCCATCTCGGTCGGCTTCATCTGTGCAACTCGCTTACGAATCCAAGCATAGAATGCCGCAAAACCCTCACCGGTGCACGCCGACACCGTCAAAACCTCGATCTTCGGACTGACCCGGCGCGCATATTCGATCGTCCTTGCAAGATCGAAGTCGAGTACGGGCGCAAGATCGATCTTGTTGATCAGCATCAGAGAGGAGGCTGCGAACATGTCCGGATATTTCAGCGGCTTGTCCTCGCCTTCCGTGGTCGAGAACACCACGATCTTGCAGGCCTCGCCGAGATCGAACGCCGCGGGACAGACGAGATTACCGACGTTCTCGATGAAGAGGATGCCGCCGTTAAGCCAGGGCAAGCGGTCATAGGCTGCGCCGACCATGGCGGCATCGAGATGGCAGCCCTTGCCGGTATTGACCTGGATCGCCGGCACGCCGGTCGAGCGGATCCGTTCGGCATCGTTGGAGGTCTGTTGATCGCCTTCGATTACGCCGATGGGAAAGCTGTCCTTCAGCTCGGACACGGCGCGAACCAGAAGCGAGGTTTTTCCGGCGCCGGGGCTCGAGACCAGGTTGAAGACGAGCAGGTCGTCGGTGCGGAAGCGCGCGCGGTTGTCGGCGGCAAGCCGATTATTCTTGCCGAGAATGTCACGCTCGACCTGGATGATGCGGTCGCTGCTCATGCCGGCGATCTGCTGGCCTGCCGGGTTGGCGCTGCAATCGACCAGTCCGCCATCGCCGGGCGCGTGATCATGATGATGGTGATGGTCGTCGCTGTGCCCATGATGATGCGAATGATCGTACCCATGGGAATGATCATGGGAATGATCATGGGTGTGTTCTGTGGACGCTTTGGCATCGCGGCAACCGCATACCGTGCACATCAGTCGACCTCCAGTTCCCTCACGCGCATGTCTTCGCCGCCGGTCACCTGCAATTGATAGCTGCCGCAGGACGGACACGGCTCATAGCGCTGCTTGATCTCGACGCCTTTGGAGCAGGCCACGCACCAGGCCGCTCCCGGCGTCTCGACGATCTCGAGCCTTGCTCCTTGCGCAATGGTGCGCGCGGCGACGGCCTCGAAGCAGAACTTCATCGCCTCAGGCGCAGCATGGCTGAGCGCGCCGATCTCCAGGCACACGACGTTCACCCTAGCGAAGGCGTGCTTGCGCGACTCCTCCTGGATAATCTCGACGATTCCCTGGCACAGCGCCATCTCATGCATGGCCGATCTCGCGGAAGCTGAGGCTGAAGCCGACGCACGGATCGAACGAGCCGACGAGCGCGCGGACCGCATCCAGCCCCTGCCGGCCCCCGGCGAGAACGGAGCCCTGGAGGCTACGAACCAACGGACCGCGGGCATGGAAATTCCACTCCGTCGGCGCCAAGAATTCGAAGCGGAGGATGCGGTCTTCATCGTCGAGCTCGACGGCATGATAGAGCCGGCCCCGCGCGCATTCGACGGCACCCGCGCCTCTGCCGGTCCCCAGCCGGTAGCTCTGGAGGACACCGTCCTCGACTGTCCCATCGTCCGCCTCGAGGAAGCCGCAGAGCCGCGCCACTTCCGCGATCCGCGCCTTCAGACGCTCGGCGGGCCCCGCGCCCGGCGGCAGGATCGGCTCGCGCCTAACCCGCCGCGCCCAGACGCCGGTCTCCGGAATCCGGCCGTGGAGATCAGGCGCATCGGAGAATATCGCGCCATCGGCAAGCAGCCGCATGACGATTTCGAGATCGTCGGCTGCCGACAGGAATGACTGTTCGACGACCGGCGGCAGCAAGGCATCGCCATCGAAATTCGCAAGATGTACCGCCAGCGCGCTGCCGGCCCGCGGGGTTTGCTCCTCGCTCGCGATCCCGAGCGCGGTGAGCGATGTCCTGATCTTCGCCACCGCCTCGCGGCGCGAGACCGCTTCCCCGCGCTCGGCGATGCTGCCACCCAGAACGGCCGTGGCCTCCATCATGGCACGAACCGCTGCGGCGCCGGCGCCGTCAAGCGTGAGACGGTCAACAAACAGGCCGCGTAACAATTCGGTCAGGCGTTCGGCAACGACAGCGACGACGCGACCGCGCTCGATCTGGAGACCGGCATCCTCACCCCGCGCCGCCTCGACCGCGGACAGGAAAGCTACCTGATGCGCCATCGAGCACAGGGAGAACAGACGCGGCAGCACTGATGGCAGTGACGAGGCCAGCTTTCCCGCGAACAAGCGCGTCAACGGCGGCCGGCTGCGCGGCCGGATCGCCACGTCGGCGATCGTGCCGCCGGCGAGCCACACCGTGATGTCGATCTCGTTCCGGAAGGCCAGGCTCATCCACACCGCTCCGTCAGAACACCGCGCAGGAAGTTACGCCGGTCGATCGGGCTTGTTGCGGGCTCGCGACAACGGACCGCCTCCTCGCTGTCGGCCGGCAGCATCAGTTCGGCGAAGGTCGCTTTGGCCGTCGCCCGCGCGGCGACTATGTCCGCAAACTGGAACATCGGCGAGAACAGCGAGCAGCTCGCGATCCGGCCCATTTGTCCGACCTCGCTGACAGTGAATTCGACATCGCCCGCAGGGAAGCGGATTCGCAGGCTCGGGCCCGAAGTATCCCGCGCGATCACGCTCGCCGGGATCACCACGTTCATGAACCAGGGCGTGACCATGATGCCGATGGTCGTGCCGTTGAACCAGCGGAAACCGACCGCTTCGACGTCGAGCGCGTCGTTGTAGATCGGCAGATCGCGCATCGCGCGCTCGCCGATCTCCCGATAGCTTCCTGCCAAGAGCTCGCCCCACGCTTCGGCGTTGGCGTCGCTGGCAGGAATTTGCGCATCTGCCGTCATGACTGGAGCGCCATGAACTTGGATTTTGGAGAGTCGCAGTTCGGGCAGCGCCAGTCTTTCGGCAACGCCGCGAACGGAGTGCCGGGCGCGATCTGTGCCACCCCGTCGCCATCGCTGGGATCATAGACCGTCCAGCAGATGCTGCATTCCAGCCGCGTGACATCAGCGACGTCCTGGCGCAGGCCAAAATTCTCGAACCCGCTCATTTGAAATAGGCCTCGATGATCTCCTGAAGCCGCTCAGCCGAGTCCTCGAAGTCCTCGTCAGCCGCAATCGCCACCGTGGGCACGCCGCCGACCTCCAGCGTATCGAGGATGACGGTGTCCATGGCGTTGAAGAACTGCACCGACCAGACATTGCGGATGCCCGTGGAGAGCACCCGGCAGGTACCGTAGCCGCGAGAAAGCAGTTGGATCGGCCCGTTCTTGATCGTGTCCTGGAGAAAACTCATGTCGACCGGGCTCATCGGCAGCAGCGTGAAATTGATGATCTGCGAGCGGATGCCCGGCCGCCATGCGAGCGCCCGCTCGCGGATTTCCGCAAGCACCGGCAGCACGTTCATGGCACCTTCGGGGGCCTGCCCGATCTCGAAATCCGCAGCCGTGAGATCGGCAGCGGCGCGCTTCACGATCTCCGGGATCGGCCCGACCTCGAGATATTCGTGATTGGCGTCGCTCCCGAGCCGCACGCGCCAGATCCCGGCCAGCACAGCTTCCTGGATCTGCGCCAACGATCCATCGGGCAACGCAACCACGGCGGCCGCTTCGCCCTCGCCCATCACGTCGGCAATCAGCTTGCGCTCGAGATCGTTGAGATTGCTAAGCCGAAACAGTTGCGTCGGCATGTCGGCCTTCTGGCTCGCGATCGCTGCGGTCACCTTCGACAACAGCTCGATGGCGTTCGGGCAGATCCTGGCGAGTTCCGCGCTGTCGAGCGTGGCAAGCTTGGCCAAGGCACCGGCCGCGGTCAGGCTGCCGCCCGTCGCGTTCAGGCTCTCATCGCCGATCGGAAACACGTTGATCGGCTGCTCCGCGCCCTCGGGCGCAGTCCAGAAACCCGCTTTCATAGTTCAACACCCTGGCGGTGCTGGGGAACGATGGTTGTCATGACAACGGCGCTCGTGCCGCGCGGACGGTCGATCAGCTTGGTGATGCGGTCGACATAGATTGACCAGTCCTGGATCTTCGCGATCAGCTCGAGTGTCTCGCCGTTGGCGACGAAGATCAGCGTCGGCTGCACGCGCACGCCAAAACGGTGGCCGAGTTCGCTCTCGGCACCGCGGGCGATCACCGCGGCACGCAACCGACCCTTGAATGCCTCGATCAGCTCCGGCAGCACGACCGCGACATCGATCGCCTCCGGAAAACGCGCGGGGTCTCCCGCCGACAGCAACACGGCGATGGCGCGGGCCTCGTCGGTCGTATTCAGAAAACGATCGACCGTCGCAGCATCCACCTCGGGCAAGCCACGCCGCGCCAGATCCTGCCTTCGCTGCTGTAATTTCATCAGACCTCCCCTGACAAGCTTATGATTCTGCTGGGAACAGCGATCAGCAAGGTACGTGCCAAGGACGGTTATCACCTTTCCTGATTTATCTAATTGATTTGAATCATATATTTCCACGACAGGAGATGCATCAATCCCAAGACGGAAAGCTAATTTCCATATCGGATGAAAATGAACTTAGCAGATAGACATTTGTCTTCCAGCGAGGTCGCGGGCGGCTCTCGCGGAGCGGGCTGCCGCCCTAATCAAGCCGGAGATGCTCGGGCAGTTGCGGCTCGCGGTCAATGAGGTCGGCGAAGAAGCGATCGCAATCCTCGCCATTGATCGCTGCGCCCAGACCGTCGATCGCGGCACCGATCAGGAGCGCCTCGGCCTGATGCAGAAGCCGAACGGCGGTGTCGATACAGACCAGCACCCTGGCACCGGCCGGCGGGTTCGAGAGCAGCAGCATCGAAACGCGCCGCTGCTCACCTCGGAACTCGCACAGCGCCGATATCCCGTCAGTCTCAACGATCGTCATCGGCAAGCCGAGGCACATGGTGGATCTCCGACGGTGCAGCCGGTCAGGCAGGCCGCCCCCTCATCTCGTAATGCTGATGATCGATGTCGTTGGCGAGCAGCCGCTCCGATTCTGCCAACGGCGCCGTGCGCGGCATCACCTCGACGCCCCATTCAGCCAGGATCTCGCAACCAAGCTCTAGCGCCGGCGCGATCTGATCGCGCACCGGCTCCGTCAGCGGCCCACCCCAATTCTCGACGTCGAGCGGCTGGCAGCCGATCAATACGAGATGTCGCGGACAACGGCCAAGCAGGTCGGCAGCGCTGATGACCTCCTGGAAGCCGGTCTGGTGCAAGCTCATCTTCTTGGCGCCGGTGAAACGCGGCACCTCGTCGTCACGAACGAGCTTCAACTGCCCGGGCTCGAGCCCATAGTCGATCGCGTCGAACACGATCAAACGATCCGCATCCTCCAGGTAGTTCACGAGGTAGAGCCCCTGCGTGCCGCCGTCGAGAATGGTGACATTGTCGGGCACGGCGTAGCGGCGGTGGAATTCCTCCACCGCGCGCACGCCAAAGCCTTCGTCGGCCCACAGGATGTTGCCGATGCCGAGCACCAGGATGCGGTTTGCTTGCGAAGATGTCGGCATCGGTATCATTCCAGTTTCTCAGTCGCGGAATTGCCGCTCGCCGGAGATCATCGAGGAGATGATGCTCTGGCGCGACATGACGTCCTCACGGACCGCGGCGTAGATGTGCACCATCACGAACACGACCAGCGCCCACATGCCGAGATGATGCCAGGTGTGAACGTCCTGGCTGTTCGGCCAGATGGCGAACACCCAGCCGAACAGCTTGTGCTGCCAACTGTCGATGCCCGCACCTTCCGAATAGAGCGCAAAGCCGGTAACGATCATGAACGCCACGAACAGCGTGAAGCCCGTGAACATCGCCGTCCGCGCCAGCGGGTTGTGGCCGACATACATCTTCGGCTCGCGCTCCAGGAACGCATACCAGCGGATTTCATGCAGCACTTCCTTCCAGAAGTGCTTGCGATGCACCGGCAGATAGAAAATCTGCCGGGAATGGTGATTTCCGACGAAGGCCCACAGAATGCGGGCAAGGAAGAACACCGCCAGCACCTGCCCCGCCGCGAAATGGGCAAAGCGGATATAGCCCATCACGAAGTTCGCCGAGGCCTCACCCTCGACCGAGGGCAATGGCGTTCCGATCAGATAACCAGTCACCATCAGCATGATGATCGTGAACGCGTTCACCCAGTGGCAGATCCGCACCGGCGCTTCGTAGACATAGACGGCGGGACGGCCGACCGCATGTTCGCCGGCCGCCTCGGCCGCTATCGCGGAGAGGTCCGGCTCGGCTTCCGCCGGACGTGCAGCTACATCCATCATGGCGTTTCCCCCTGCTTCACCTGATCTTGACGCTGGCCATTTCCTGGCCGTCCGGACTCATGACATGCGTGGAGCAGGCCAGGCACGGATCGAAGGAATGGATCGTCCGCAGGATCTCTAAGGGCTGCTCGGGATTGACCATCGGGGTGTTCATCAGCGAGGCCTCGAATGCACCGATGTTCCCTTGCGGATCGCGCGGTGAGCCGTTCCAGGTGGTCGGCACCACGCACTGGTAGTTGTCGATCTTGGCTTCCTTGATCCTTATCCAGTGCCCCAGCGCGCCGCGCGGCGCCTCGGTGAAGCCAAAACCCTTGGCCTCCTTCGGCCAGCTCTCCGGCTTCCACTTGTCGACGTTCGCGGTCGAGCTGTCGCCGGCCTTGATGTTGGCGACGAGCTTGTCCTGGAAGTAGCGCATTTGTCGTCCGGCCCAGACCGACTCCAGCGCGCGCGCCGCCGTGCGACCGAGCGTCGAGAATAGCGCCGACAGCGGAAGGTCCATATCCTTCAGGAACTTGTCGACAGGATCCTTGAACTCGGCCTTGTTCTGCGCATAGCCCACCACCCAACGCGCCAGCGGGCCGACCTCCATGGCGTGACCCCGCCAGCGCGGCGCCTTGATCCATGAATATTTTCCGCCCTCATCGAGCTGCTCGATCGCGGTCTTGGTGCCTTTCGCATTGGGTCCCAGCACGTAGTTCGGCTCGGTCAGGCCGTCCCAGGGATGGAGTCCCTTGGTTTCGTCGGGATATTTGTACCAGGAGTGAACCACGAACTCCTGGATCTCATCGGGGTTGGCATGATCTACGGGAAGCACCTCCGAAAGATTGCCGTTTATGATGGCGCCCCGCGGCAGCTTCAGGCTTTTGGAGGAGTAGTCGTTGGCGTGTTCCGGCACGTCGCCATAAGAGAGTACGCTCTTGCCGGAAAGACCGCCGCCGTAGAGCCAGTCCTTGTAGAACGAACCGATCGCCGCCACGTCGGCCAGGTAGACCTGCTCGTTGAACTCGATCAGGCGATCGATGATCGACGAGATCAGGTTCAGGCGCTCGATGTTGATGGCACCGACCGCGCCCGTGCCGTCGACGTTGATCGGACAGGGCGCGCCGCCCACGAGCCAGTTCGGATGCGGATTCTTGCCGCCGAAGATGGTGTGGATCTTGACGATCTCCTTCTGGAAATCGAGCGCCTCCAGATAGTGCGCAACCGCCATCAAATTGGCCTCAGGCGGCAGCTTGTACGCCTTGCTGCCCCAGTAGCCGTTCTTGAAGGGCCCCAACTGCCCCGACTCGAAGAACTTCTTGAGACGGGTTTGCAGGTCCTTGAAGTAACCCGGCGACGACAGCGGCCAGCTCGAGATCGACTGCGCGAGGGTCGAGGTTGCCCGCGGGTCGGCCGAAAGCGCGGAGACCAAATCGACCCAATCCAGCGCGTGCAGGTGATAGAAGTGAACGACGTGGTCGTGCACCTGCAAGGCAAGCTGCATCAGATTGCGGATCGAATTGGCGTTCTCCGGAATGGTGATCTCGAGCGCGTTCTCGACCGCGCGCACCGAGGTCAGCGCGTGCGTGCCGGTGCAGACGCCGCAGATCCGTTCCGTGAACGCCCAGGCGTCGCGGGGATCGCGGTTCTTCAGGATCACCTCGATCCCGCGCCACATCGTGCCGGTGGAGACTGCGTTTCGGATGACGTTGTCGGCGTCGACATTGACCTCGACCCGCATGTGACCTTCGATACGGGTCACCGGATCGACCACGATGCGCTTGCCGGAATTGTCGAGATTGAAGCCGTTGGGAGTCTGGATACCCATGATTTTCTTACCCTTGGATCTCTTTGGCGGCTTAGCTGGTGCGGTGCGCGTCTTTGCGCTTGCCGGCGAGCCGCTTCACCGCGGTCACCGCTGCATGCGCGGCGACTGTCGCACCGACGGCTCCGGCCGCCACCATGCCGATCTGGTCGGCGTTCTTCTCGATGCCGAACTGCTTGATGTTGGTGAGACGGTCGTAGAACGAACCCTTGTCCCAGAATCCGTCTTCCGAGCAGCCGATGCAGCCATGGCCCGACTGGATCGGGAAGGAGACGCCGCCATTCCAGCGCACAGTCGAGCAGGCGTTGTAGGTGGTCGGGCCCTTGCAGCCCATCTTGTAGAGACAATAGCCCTTGCGCGCCGCCTCGTCGTCCCACTCCTCGACGAACTGGCCGGCGTCGAAATGCGACCGCCGGTAGCACTTGTCGTGGATGCGCTGCGAGTAAAACATCTTCGGCCGGCCCTGACGGTCGAGCTCGGGCAATCTGCCGAAAGTGGTGATGAAGGTGACGGTGCCAGTCATCACTTCGGCGATCGGGGGGCATCCCGGCACCTTGATGATCGGCTTGTTGGGGATGACCTTGTCGATGGGCGTCGCCTGCGTCGGATTGGGCTTGGCCGCCTGCACGCAGCCCCACGAGGCGCAAGCGCCCCAGGCGATGATCGCCATCGCATCCTCCGCCATCATCTTCAGCTTCTCGACGAACGGCTTGCCGCCGTCGATGCAGAACATGCCGCCTTCGTTCAGCGGCGGATTGCCTTCCACTGCGAGAATATATTGCCCTTTGTGCTTGGCGCGGGTCTCTTCGAGGATCGCCTCCGCCTGGTGGCCTGCGGCCGCCATGATGGTGTCGTCATAGTCGAGCGAGATCATCGAGAGCACGGCATCCTTCACCAGCGGGTGCGCGGAACGAATGAAGCTCTCGGAACAGCAGGTGCATTCGAGGCCGTGCATCCAGATCACCGGCACGCGCGGCTTGGTCTCGAGCGCGTTCGCGATGCGGCTCGCCGCCAGCGGACCGAGGCCGAGACTCGTCGCGGTCAGGCTGCAAAATTTGTGAAAGCTCCGACGGGTGATACCTTGTCGCCTGATCACACTGTAAAACGTTTCCGTCGCCGCGCCCATGAATCCTCTCGCCTCGGCTTTGACTTGTCTATGACGCCAAGGACAGCAAGAAGCAGGCCAAGCACTGGAAGAGGTAAGGAAAGTAGAGTAGAGTGATACCAAATTGTCGCAGATTTGAAATGCTCGAATTGCGGTGCGCGCGCGTGCCGCGACCGAGAAAAGCGGAAACAATTCGATTTCAGGCGACAACGAACTTTCCGCCCCCGCGCGAGAGACCACTCAATGCGCGGTGCACACGATCCAGGGATCGAACGAGCGCACGACATGCTGGATGGCGACCGAGCGTGCGCCGGCGTGGCCGAGATCGGTGCCGATCAGCGCCTGCTCCAGCGGGCCGCCGTCATCGGCCGGCTAGAAGGCCACACTATGCAGCCACTTCCCGGCGAAGATACCCATGGGTTCGAGCAGCCGCGCCCGCGCCGGCAAGACATCGCGTGCCGCAGTGCCGCGCGTCGCTGCGAAACGGTCCCGTGTCTCGTCATGCATGCGCGGCACAGGGCTCGCGAGCGAAATGCGGCATGAAGAAGATGTAGAAGTGTGTGAGATGATCGGCGGCATTCTCCGCCGCATGCGCGAGATTGGTGGCGAGAATCCCGTTCGGCGCGACCTCGGCCGCCATCGCATCGCGAGGAGCGGCAGCCGCGGCGACCGACTGCGAGACCGAGCAGATGCCGCGGATCCGCGGCGCCAGCGCCAGCGCCTCGGGGGCGGACGCCCCTCGATGATGTGCTCGAAGTCGCGATACAGCGGCGCCGTCACCTCCGCGCGCATGCCCCGCCCACTCTCCACATCGAGGCCAACTTCGAGATCGCCCTCGATGCGTTGAGCGACCGATCGTGTTGCGCGTCATGGCGTGCGCTTGGCCGTCGGGTGGCCGGGCGGCACGACCACGTGGTCCGCGGTCGACTCAGCCACACCCCTCGCGGCGTCGCCCACTTCGATAGGGCCGCGAGCGCCATGAACCAGGTCTTGGGCATGTCGGTCGGAAGTCCGACGGCAATGCCGGTAAGCTTTGCGGATGTCTCTCTCCACAGTGAAACGCGAAGCGACTTGCTCCTGCGCGAGCTCCCTCGGTACATCTGGCGCGTATGCGCGATGTTGGAAAGACAACCAATCTTACGGATGTGAAAGGTGGTAGTCGGACGGGGGAGCCCGCAACGCGCGAATTGATAAATTTGAACTTGAAGGTCGGGCTTTCTGGCCTCACAGTAGTACGGTTGGCGATAGGCTTTTTGCTGACGTGATGGAGATTCGTTCACGATGTCATGGCGTCCGCGTGACTCAATAGCGGCCACCCACGCCGAAGCCAAACTTATCGCATATAAAATAAGACAGAACTTCCTTCGCTCTGTAAACCGCCACTGCCTCGGCTTCGGAATGTCGTTTTCGCGACACACGAGCGTGCATTGAAACACGGCCGCGTCGGAATCGAACACAACACACATTTTCCGAATACAGAGTGCACATGCAGGGAGGACCAGACCTTGATGACGGAAACGATCGCCTCGATTACGCAGGCGAAGGAGCCTAAGTACTGTTCGCTCGAAACGTCGGCTGGTTCTGCGACGTGATATCCGCGAACAGGAGCAGCATCCCGCAGATGGGCGCTCGCGTCGGGCTGCGTCGCGAGGGCCATCGCCGCAATCCTTCAGTCGAGCTTCGCTGGGATCGCTCCAACCGCGGGCGTATTGTCATCAGCACTAAAGCTGTGATGCCGTGCGACATCCGCGTCGAAGGACTAGCCTTGCATCTCACGTCTCGTCAGGTCGTAGAAACTTACGAGAGACGGCGCTTCACCGCGGATGCCAGACCCACGGTGCGCCTAAATGCCAGGACTGGAGGTAGTGAACTGCAACCAAAGCAAGCGCGAAGACAAAGTGGCGGGCTGGAAAGCCCTCGCTCTCGGCTCCAGACGATGATCCATATTGTGATTGGAACAGATCGCAAGCGCGCAGGCGCTGAGATTTATCAAGCGGGAGAATTACAAGACGTTGCAGACGTTTGACGGAGCGGCATTCGAGCGGGAGCGGGACGCGTTGGCCTCGATTTACGATTGATCAGACATTATATCTTATATTAGCCGGCGTGGCGGCTATCTCTACAATCTCTGGAAGTGCACCAACAATCCGCGGGGCCTCTGGCGACGAACCACTCTGGAAGAATTCGAGCGCCGCGTTGTGGGAAATTCTGCTCGACATCGGCCAGCTCGGTATCAGCGAGGGCGAAGACTGGCTTCTGAATGCGACGGCCTCGCTGCCCGGGGCTCATGGACGCACGAAACTGAGCCTGCCGGCGCGCCAGCGATGCTGTCACCTTGCGTGAGTTCAACATCGACGCGAAAGCGTTCGCTCGCGATAGCTTCGTGTTGCCGGAAGCCAAGCGACGCTGAATGGGTTGATCTCGATACGGTGGTGCTGTCGAGCTCTTTTGGGCGGGACATGGCGACGACATCTGGCTATGCGCGCACGGTGCGGCTGTGGTGGCGCGGCACGGGGGCAGATCAAGCTCCGGTGATCTTTGACATTGCAGCCGATCTCATGGCAGAGCCCATCGCAATGTCGACCATACCGTTGCGCGAGCGCGGATGTGGTTCGTCGATCAGGTCAGCGCGCGTGCGGAGAGCTTTGCTCTACCGAGCTACACCACCACCGGCGACACGACCTTGCGCCATATCGGGGACGCGTGATTTGGTCACGCGAGATCGGGATGTACCCCGCGTTGTCGCGATTGCTTGTATTGCGGTTGTGGCTCACCAAGCGTCCCACGTTGTTGAGGTTAACGCATTTGTCTTCAGCGCATATAGCTCACAGGTTCAGGCAGACATTGACGAGCACCTCATGCAGCTGTGAGTGTGATGGATCCAAGGCTGGATTGTGAAGTTCGAGGCAAGGTCCCGACAGGATAGTACAGCAAGATCGCGATACTTACGGAACGAGGGCACGTGCTGCTCACAAACTTCTTACGGCTCCCAGAGACTTCCTGCCGATAAAACTCTTAGATCATTGCGCAGATGCGCAATTTAAGGCGTAGGCGGACTCGAGCGCGAAAGGGGCCTCCGCGAAAAGCGCGCGATCGAACTCGTCGAGGGTGGTGCTCGCAAATACAGCTGATATGATCGACGGAAACAGTTGCTGTGCAACGGTCCAGCAGCAGCCGTCACCTGTAGCGGGCAAGATCAACCCATGAACAGCACCTCCTCTTCACCAGTCAATGCGATCGCAGCCGAGCTTGGCCGCCTCGATCCCGCATACGCGCCGACGCCACTCCTGAACCTTCCGGCGCTTGCGGAGCGGCTCGGAGTGGCGCAGGTGCTAGCGAAAGACGAGGGCCGCCGCATGCTCGGCAGTTTCAAGTCGCTTGGTGGCACCTATGCAGGGCTGCGCGCGCTCGCCCGGGCCTCGCGCATGCAGTTAGCCGACCTTCTCGCGGCCCGACCTAAGGGGCAGCCGACCCTGGTCTGTGCCAGTGACGGCAATCACGGGCTCGCGGTAGCTGCCGCCGCGCGCTTTGCCGGGGCGCCTGCCCGCGTGTTCCTGCACGAGGGCGTGCCGAACGCGCGCGCGCGCCGCATCGAGAATCAGGGTGCCGAGATCGTATGGGTGCCGGGCACCTACGACAATGCAGTTGATGCGGCCGCAGCCGCGGCCTGCCAAGGCGCCGGCATTCTTGTCGCCGACACGACCGACGATCCGAACGACCCCATCGTTTGCGACGTCATGGCGGGATACGGCGTCACGGCGGCGGAAATCCGCGATGAGGTGGATTTCGCCGGCCTTCGGCGTCCGACACACGTCTTTATACAAGCTGGGGTCGGCGGACTCGCCGCTGCCATCGCCGAGGGCCTCTCGGGCTGGCTGGCATCTCCGGGCTGCATCGTGACGGTCGAGCCGGAAACCGCCGCGTGTCTTGCGCCCGCGCTCGCTGCCGGTCGCCCGATTCGGGTGATGGGCGATCTCCGAACATCCGCGGAGATGCTCTCCTGCGGCCAGGCGAGTGCGGCCGCCGTTGCGGTGCTCAGGCGTCACGGCGCTCGAGCCATCACCGTGCCCGAGGCGGAATTAGTGGATGCTGTCCGCGTACTCTCCGCCCATGATGGCCTTGCCAACACGCCGTCCGGTGCAGCGGGCCTGGCGGGTGCCATGGCTGCCCTCGCAGACCCGAGCCATAGAAGGGATCTCGGACTCGACCGGTTGAGCCGCATTCTCGTCCTCCTCACCGAACGCGCCTGGGAGGACCGAACGTGAGCACCGCAATCTTCGCTCCTAGTTCGAATTGCATCCTCATGTCTGGCACGCTCAACGCTCATCATTGGATCATCGGCGGTCCGTCTCCGGCTCGGGGACCAGCGGCGCGCCCCCGACGGAAACGGGCCCTTCTGCTTTAGGCGGGCGAGTGGCTCTTGTAGTCGGCTTTGAAGCGGCCTGGGCTGCTGGCGGACGAATATCCGCAGGAAGAGGCGCAGCAATGTTCTGCAGAGACTCAATTCTTGAGGCCAGGGCTGCGATTTGATCTAACATCCGTTTCAAATCGGCTTGCTGCGCATCGATGTTGCGGTTGAGCGCTGAAAGCTCCTCGCTCACCTCCTGTTGCCCCGACCGAATCTCCGAAAGGGCCGCCTTGTCTTCAGGTGACAACGCCGGCATTGGGACGACTTCACGTGCCACTAACGCCTCGATCATTCGGTCGATATGGGGCCAGTAAAATGGAACCCCAACGCATAGCCCGATGAAGATGGCGACAAATCCAAAAACCCACGGAAGGCGTCTTGATGACTTCTGCAGGACGGGCGGCAACTCCGAACCGTTCGCTTGATCAATCACATCCATCATTCTTTCTCTCGATCTATATTGGCTCTCGTTGCCGCGGTAGTAGCGATGACGGTCAAGAGCGTCCATGCGAAACTAATTGGCCATGCGCACAAAGATATCGGGAAAGATCATGCCGCTTCAGCGTCCAACACGACTCTGCTCGTGCAACGGATCGATGTTTTTCAGCCCCAACAGGCACTCGGCGCATTAACGCTGCACGCGCAACGAAAAAACGCACGAAACGATCGCGTCCATAGCTCTAAGTACACTCGCGATCGCGCGGGCTCCTCCGCACTGGCGGCAATCTGCCGGGAGTCCGGTGTGGGCAGCACGCGGCGGGCACCAAGATGGCTTTGTGCCGCGGCTGACCGCGTCGATGCCGCCAGTCAACGTACGCTAGTCTTATGATCGCGGTCGAGTAGCTCGGCATTTGGCTTTGCCCTCACAGACCCAGGCAGCCGGCTTTCCCGGCTCTTCCCGGGAGTAACCCGCGCCATTCATTGGATAGATAAAAATGACCTGGGCAGGCAATACCGCGCTCGGCCAAATCGGTTCTGTTTTGTGATCAGCCGCTTTTTCACCCTTGTGGATCCCTGGCGCGACGCGCGCCTCTTTCAAAGCACGCGACCCGGGCATCCGGCCAAAGTGGGTCAAGCGCCATCATAGTGATGGCGACGCTCGAATGCTTCGAACCCTCGCTAGCTTGCGTTTGATTCAACCACAATGCCAGCCTCACTCGCGTCTCACGTGATAGCCCCAACATCAACCGCGGTTCGGACGAACGACCGGCATACCTGCTAAATCGCTTCGAAGTACCGCTGGCGTTCACAGTCGGAGACTCGATGTTGAACGGCTTCCCACTCCCATCGCCGGGAACGGGAGAACGCTTCAACAAACCTTTCGCCAAAAACGTCCATCGCCTTTGGAGATTGTTCAAACCGGGATGTGGCCTCAGATAAGTCTTGGGGAAGCCGTTCGAACGGAGGATGTTTTTCCTCGCTTGCATCACCCACAGTTGGAGCTGCCAACCCAGCATTCTCTTCAATCCCCAGAATACCGGAGCCGATAGCACATGCGAGAGCGAGATAGGGGTTCACATCTGCGCCACTCAATCTGTACTCGAGGCGGTGTGCAGACTTGTCTCCCGGAATGACCCGCACCGCACACGAACGATTGTCAACTCCCCAGCTAGGACAGGTTGGAGCCCAGTAGCCTGGCCGCAGCCTCTTATAGCTGTTCACGTTGGGCGCAGCGAGTACACAAAAGTCGTTCATATATTTCAGCTGTCCGGCGAGGAATTGGCTCATAGTTCTTGAGATGTTGCGGCTTGCCTCGCTTTCGTAAAATGCATTTTGACCATTTGACGACATTGAAATGTGAATATGTCCCGACTGTCCCGGCCAATTCTCGGAAACCTTCGCCATAAACGTTGCCATCATACCCCGCTTCTGAGCCCAGGATTTCAACATCGACTTGAATACGACTGCTCGATCCGAAGCCTCCAGGGCATCACAATGACGAAGCGATGCCTCAATCGCCCCAGGGCCGGTTTCAAAGTGGAGCCCGCTGAGCGGCAATCTAGCATTCTCACAAAGCGCCAGAATTTCTTCGAATAGCTCATTACTGGCAAGTGTGCGCGCTACTGAATAGCCAAAAGGGCCCCTCGTCAGGGGGACCCATTGATTATAAGGCTTTTTCTCAATTGTCTCGGCGCTCTCATTAAACAGCATAAACTCGAACTCAAATCCAGCAGCGCAACTGTATCCGTGGTCAGCAGCTCTTCGTAAGACCTTCCGCAAAACACCACGCGGGCAGATGCTCTCATGGCCACCTGCAAACTCTGCGAGGTAAAGATACCGATCATGACGATTAGACACCGGACGCGCTGTGCCTGACAGAACACGCAGGTTGGCGTCTCCGAAGATCGATGGCGCCTCGTGCCCGAAATTCGCAGGTATCACTCGGTCCGAACAATCCCAGCCGAGCACGGCTTCGGAGAACTTGATTGTCCGGCCTTCGTCCGAGATATCGTCAGCAAATACGTGCTTGCCGCGAAGAATGCCGTCAAAGTCGCATACTCCAATCAATGCCTTACGCGCCTCGTCCGCGCCAGCCACCTGTATTTCGCTTGCCATCACTCCTGACCCTGCGCCGTCAATCCGAATACCTCGTCCATACGCATTGCTCGCAGCTTTCGATAATCCTCATAAAGCTCAGTCAAGTTGTTGCTCACGAGATACACAATACCCGGCGTCGAAGCTAAGTCGGTCGTCGGGACCAGATTTTGACCTATCGGAACAAACGCTATCGAATCTGCGAAGCTGGGCAGCTTGCGGATTGCGTCCAGTCCGGGATAACCGCCAACAACACCGTCGATATCGGAGATGAGTGAGACGCACAATGCGTGCGCAAGGCGCGTGTAAGGCCCGCGTCGTCTCATATGAGCAGTAAAACCGATAGGATCTGCGTAGCGCCACGCCGTCAGTGTTATATGATTGTGACCCAAAGCCATGGTCCGGGCTTTTGCCGACATTGTCCCCTGAAGCCTCGCTCCAAGATCCACCAGAACCGGCCCCTTATGATCGATGATAATTTCGGCATGAGCAGGTCCGTTGACCATCTCAAGCGCCCTTAGCGCCGGCACCAAGTAATCGGACAGCTCTTGAACAACTTCTTCGTCACCTCCCAGCAACTGCTCGAGCGCGCAGACCGATGCCGCGCCCTTGATGGCAACGGTGTCATAAGTCCACACCTCCGTGACGAAGATTTCTCCGTCGATCGAGACAGCGTTTACGGTGTATTGTTTGCCGTTTATCTTCTCCTGACCAAGAACAGAACGATTTATCGCTCCGAGGCAATTGGCCTTGCCGACAATAACATGCACAGCTCTGCGAACATCAGCCTCGGTCGCGCAAAAGAACACGTCCTCCGTACCTGCGCTGTTCAAGGGCTTGATCACGATTTCGTCGTAGCGCTGTTGACGCATCCAACTTATGACGTCCTCCGCATCCTCGGACACAACTTGTCTGATCGATCGCACTCCTGCAGAGCTCAAAGCGTCAGCCAAGCGCGATTTGTCACGTCTTGCAGCGGACAACGCGGTTCCATTTGAAGGTAGTCCGAGCCGCTCGGACAAGGAATCGGCCACTTCAACTCCTGACTCACAACCCGCTATGATGAATTCCAACTCCCTACCTCGGAGAGCCTTCAAATGAAATTCAACGACCTCCTCCTCAGGCATTCGCTCGTCTGGCTGGATGATTTCATCATAGATGTCGACGTTAAAGTGCGATTGGAAGATTGGTGGGATTCGTGCATTCGACATCGCATGCACGGTCCTAATTCCGTAGCGCTTGAACTCTTCCGGCAGATATCGGCCTGTCGAGTATGCGTCGACAATTACACAATTCCGTTCCTTCATGCCGATCTCCGATACTGCAAGTAGACGTTAGCCACGGCGACAGCCGTAATGAGAACGTTTCCAACAAACGTATATAAAGAAGGCACGATACGAGTATCGAAATACTGGAAAAGAAACGTAATGACAGGTGCCGTGGACAAGACCATGTTTGCCGTAAATGGCTCTACGCGGCGAATGCCCTCCTGCACAAGGAGCAAGGGAACAATGATCGTCGAGAGTGCAATCACTATGATCGCAAGCCAATGCTGTGAGATCTCTCGTAAGATGGAGGAAGGATCGCTGAGTGCTAGCAGCAAGAGGATTGCTCCATAGAAGCGATGGGCCAGCACTTGTCGACCAGATAATCCACGGTCGAACAGCAGTTTCACAAGGATACTGGTAAGCGAAAGGGACAGCCCAGCTGCGATCGCCAGGAAGATACCAAAGGATGAGCGAGATCCCCATTCGATCCCAGCGTTGCCGCTTGCCGCGATCCAGACCATGTAAACACCAATGGCCGCAATCAGAACGCTCACGGCGATATCTGACTTCGGAGGACGCCCCTGTCTCCTGATCAGTGCGTTCAACCATGCTGTCGCTGTAGGTCCCAATGCGACCATGAACGTGACGACTATAGCTGGCTCGGCGTACTTCAGTCCAATAAACAAACCGACCCAGCTTATCGCGGTAACGCAATTGAGCGACACAAAAGCTAGCATCGACGACTTCGTGACCTTCGCTCCAATGCCTTCGCGGCGAGCCAAAATGTTGAACGTCATACTTACGATACCAAAGGAGAACAGGAGAGTGACCCACACGTTCGCTTGCTGAAAATATGACGCCGCAAAGACTTCACCTGCCGCGCTAACGACAACGTAGAGGGCAATAAAGAGCACTCCTGCGGCGAATTGTCTGCTCGGCCTGTCGAGAGGCTCTTCTTCTTTCAATCCCAAAGGGCCCCATTTCGATCGAAACTTCACGCTACGCCCCTATCACTTCTTAGGCGATACGTGACACACGCCTCTCCAAATGCATTGAAAAGCTGCTTGCTCAGGGAATCAGTTTCGACGTGCCATTCGGGGTGCCACTGCACGCCGATCTGCAGCGTCGGTGCGCCTATTACGGAAGCCGCTTCGATCAGACCGTCGGACGCCCAGGCCTCCGGTTTCAGCGCAGCCCCAAGCCGTTCTATGCCTTGATTGTGCAAGGAGTTAACGTGCGCTTCGATCGCGCCCGCGATAGCAAGGAGAACGCCGTCAGGACATAATTTCACGCTGTGCGCTATATCGTACTGGCGATCCCTCGGCAGCCCCGCCTTCTCAGCGTGCATCTGTCCGCTTTCCAGCCTCCATTCGGACAACGACGGGTGAAGCGTGCCGCCAAAATAGAGGTTAAGCTCCTGAAGCCCACGGCAGATGCCAAGTATCGGCATCCCAAGGGCAACCGCCTTCTCGATTGCGCCCGCGGACAGCCTGTCACGAGGACGGTCCCTCACGCCAGCTTCAACGTCCGCCTGGCCTGTCAGTTTCGGTCTGCGCGAAGCGGACCAACTGAAGATGGCAGGATCGATATTCGATTCATCACCTGTCAAAATCAGACCGTCGAGCCTGCCCATGATCGACAGATCACTGTCGCCTTCCGCATCGTCGGCATCGATCGTTGGCAATATCACGCAAGCCACGCCCGCATAGCGAACGAGGGCTTGAACATATTTCCGCCGCAACCAGTCGCGGTGTACGCCATCGGCCAAAAGGCGGTTTGAGGTCACGCCCACCACGGCCCGGACCGACTCTGTTAGCCGCGATATCAAGCCAACTCCTCCTTCGCCACGGGACTGGCCAGAGACTGCTCATACAAGCATCGATTTCGCTCCTTCAACTGGGCAATTACGCTGGGTTGACCTTGAGGGCCCTTGACGAAGAGCCCTCCCCAGGTTGCGGCAACACTTGCGTAATGAGGATCCTGCATTCGAATTTTCTGAGCTTTGCGCAGGAGCCAGAAAGGAATGCCGGGCGATAGATGGTGCTCAAGGTGGTATTCATCCAGATTCTGACCGACAATTGCTCGCTCGATAAAATTCCCCTTTCTATTCCGGGTCAGGTAGACATTCGTTGTCTCGGTCTCGCACATAGGTGAGTGCTCGGCGAGCTCGATAAACCAGCCGAGAGCTTGAAACGTGGTGAGATAGGGCACGATCCAAAACAGGACTACGACGTGGAGCAGTCCAAGAAGGTATGACCCACCGAATATGAGCGTCCAAAAGAGATAGAAGCCATACTTGTCGATGAGGATTCCCGACCGGCTCTGGTCCTCGACATCCGTGATCGAAAACCGATTGGTCCAAAGGTACTTCAGATACGCGACTGTCGCGCCACCCAGTATCGGCTTCCAGATGATGTTGAAGGCGTACTGCTTAGGCGGCACAACATCGTAAACGCCGCTGGCCAAGAAGAACTTCAAGTCGGGATCCTTCTCCGGATCGCCGAGATTCGGGTGATGCAGGTAGACGTGTGAAATCCGATATGCCCAGTGGCGCTGGAACAAAGGATAGGACGCGAACAAAATGCCCAGCATATAATTCCAGGTCGTGTTGCTCGCGAGGGTGCGGTGAGCCGCATCGTGAGCGATTGTCGTCAATCCACGCTGGTAGGCGCCAATTAACAGAACTGCGAGGGGATATAACCACCATGACACATGAACCGTCGCCAGCACGCAAGCTGCGATCACAGCGTAGTCTTTCGCGATGTAAGCAGCTCCCGTCACGTTGTCAGGCCTCAGCGCGGAGAGCTGCTGGTTGATCTCGCGGCCAAATTGAACCGCCTCAAAACGTGACGACCTCAATTTCCAAGTATCTGCGTGTTTCATGAGAACCCCTTGCTTGATCGGCTTTCAGGTTGTCAGATTGCGGAAAGCGCTTTTTCCAAGTCCTTGATGATGTCGCTAACATCTTCAATGCCGACGCAAAGCCGGATGGAGCCACCAAATATGCCGGCTGCTTCGCGCTTTTCCCGTGGGACGGTGGTGTGGGTCGTAGAGACAGGATGGGTTACCAGCGTGCGGGCGTCCCCCACATTCGACACGTGATACATCAGCTCGACGTTCTGGATGAACTTGCGTCCGGCTTGCTCGTTCTCCACCTCAAACATGATCATCGCCCCGTGCCCATACCCGGTATTAAGTGTCTGATCGATGATTTCTCGGTCAGCTCCCTCAAAGAGGCTCGGGTAGAAGACACGGCACACTTTCGGATGTTCCTTCAGAACGTTGGCTACAATCCTGGCGTTTTCACAGTGCTGCCTCATGCGAAGAGGCAGCGTTTCAAGTCCCTGAATGAGTTGAAAGCTCGCAAAGGGGGCGATGGCCGCGCCAGTATCGCGCAACCACGTCATACGGGCCTTGAGAAGATATTCGCTCTTTCCGAGGTCCTCGAGCTCCGCCAAGGCGTTACGCCAGATGATCCCGCCGTGCGCATCATCCGGACTATTGAACAGTGGGAAGCGAGATCTTCCCTGGTAGTCGAACCCACAGTTGTCGACGATCAGTCCGCCGAGCGTCGTCCCATGACCGCAAATGTATTTCGTGGCAGAGTACGTCGTAATCGCGGCGCCGAGAGCTGACGGCTGGCAAACCAGGGGGGTTGTCGTATTGTCCACAACCAAGGGGACGCCGTGCCTCCTGCCGATCTCCGCCAGCTGCTGGACAGGAAGCGGAATCAGACAGGGATTGGAGATGACCTCCCCGAACAGACATATCGTGCGATCATCAATGGCGCGTTCGAAGGTCTCGGGGTTTCGAGGGTCTGCCGTCCTTACGTTGATACCAAGACGCTTCAACGTGTTGTGGAGCAGATTCCAGGTATTGCCGTATAGATACGGAGAAGCGACGACGTTATCTCCCACCTCACCGCTTGATAAGTTTACGATCGCAAGAAACGTCGCCGCTTGACCTGATGCAACGGCCAGCGAGTCGCTTCCCATGTCGACGGCGGCGTACCTTTTTTCCAGCGCCCGGGTCGTCGGATTGATGATGCGAGTGTATGTGAAACCATCAGCCTTCACGTTATAGACGTCAGCAATATGGCTCAAATTACCGTCGAGCTCATAGGCCGTATTCTGGTAGATCGGCACTGCCACAGCTTTCGTCACCGGATCACGACGGTATCCTGCGTGCAGAACAGCAGTTTCGATCGAATATGAATGCCGCGCGATGCTCGCCATTGGGCGCGATATCTCTGTAGGGCTCTCGCGTGTTTCCTGGGCTGACACTGGTCCCACGGTCAGAGTCTCACCGGAGCGGAAGTATGTGCGAAAGGCACAGCCCAACTGCTCAATCCAATTGGATTGAATCTCGCCAATACAGCCGATCCGAAAACTGCGGGTAGGAAGATGCAGTTTAGAGTAGACGTAGAGGTTATGGGCTGCCAGGTGCCGATATAGGCAGTCAAACGCTACCTGGTCGGAGATGTCAGCTGGCGCGGTGAACGCCACGCAAACCGGCGACTGGAGGTTCGCTGGAAGCAGTGGGGACGCCACTCCTTCCAGCTCTTTTATGACGCTGCCTCTTATCTTCTCATACCTGCGGCGCCTGGCATCAATGCCTTCGATGCTCAGGACCTCCAATGCCTTTGTGACTGCCTGCACGATATGCGTTGGTGGGGTCGATCGCCATTCACCAGTGCGCTCAAGCGAGCGCCATTGATCTCTCACGTCGAGCACAAACGATCTTGGCTCTTGAACTGCATTCTCAAGAAGCTCGCGAGAGGCAATAACGAAAGCCAGCCCTGGCGGACCTTCGACGCACTTGTTGCTCGACGTAACCAAGACGTCTGGCCCGCCTCGGCCTAGGTCGATGTCGACGCCGCCGAAAGAACTCATTGCGTCGACGATAGTCTTTACACCACGCTGCCTTGCTCCTTCTATGATCGCTTCGAGCGGATTCACAATCCCGGTCGTAGTCTCGCAGTGGACCAAGCATACGTGCGTGATACCTGGATCTCGGTTCAAACGCTCGATGACTTCCTCGGGGTCCAACGGTTCGGTGGCTCCCTTGATAAGATTCACCGCTTGGACGCCCCACAGCCGCAGAATTTTGAGAATGCGCTCGCCATAAATGCCGTTTATGCAAACAAGCGGCCGGTCGGTCTGGGCGACAAATGAAGAGAGAGCAGCTTCCATTCCAAAGGAGCCGCCACCCTGGATAGGAACGACCGAATAGCCTTCCGCATTGCCCGACACATTGAGCATCAGCTGCCTCATGCGAGCGGTCACTTTCTTGAACTCGCAATCGCGCGATGCGAGGTCGAGTTGCATCTCGGCCTTCACTGCCGACGATAACGACATTGGCCCAGGCGTCAGCAAAGCACGTTGTGTTGTCACACTACCTCCGGTTAGTTGTCTCGTCACACGATCCCCTTATGTAGTGCCCATCGCAGTTCGACAGAGTCACACGATGTGTTTCGCGTGAAGACGACCGAAACCCGAATGAACGAGACCCTTGAGCCTAGTCGCGGATTCCGGAACGATCTGCGTAAAGCCCGCAGATGTCCGGTACCGCACCACGTAGCCGTTCGCAGTTGCCACGAAGCATCAGCTTCCTTCTGGCATTGAGATGCAGGCTTGAGGGCCACCATCTTGCGTCGCTCACAGGCAAGTCAGCCGCTCTACTTACGTGCGAGCGGCGTCTTACGATCCGACGGTGAGCCAAGCGCATCTGTCAGACGCGCGTTGCTATGACCCAGAGACAGGGGAGCTTCACGACAGTCGTCGATGACCGGGCTCGCCTTCCGTGAGCCTAGGATTGGGACATTCGCACTCTATGTTACTCGTTGGGACGGCTTCGGGTGCTGAAGTCTGTCACCGCCCATTTCGACAGGTTACATCTTGACGTAAGGTGCGATTCAAGCCCCTCCGATAGCTTATCGTGCGAAACTTTTCGGACGATGCGGCTGTGTCGCATGTAATCCGAGGCGCCACAGTATGTGCACGATGTCCAAGATGAATCCCATCAAGCTCCAAACTTAAAGACGCGCTCGACGCACAAGGCAGGCAAATGACCGCTGGGGCTTCTTGAAGGAGAGCGCTTGTCGTGACCGCAGGTATAAGAGCCGCCCGACTGCGTCGTTAGGGCCCGCAATATCATATCCACTTCACGCCGACTAAATCCGCAGACCAGACGGCTCTGCCACAAGGCCTGGCGGACCTGGGGCGAACTTAGATCACCTGACTAGTTTCGGAGTCCGTATCCCTCCGGCGGCGCCGGCGGCGGCCGTGTTGTGTAGTTTGAGAGGCGGCCGAGTATTTGATCTTAAGTCTAGCTTTGAGGTCACGTAGCGATAGGGCGCCGAACGTCGGTGGCGACGGAGCTGCGACGAGCAGGTTCGCCATTTGCAGGCTGACGAGACGGTCTGCGGCCTCGCGCGCCGGTACGCGGTGGCTTACAGCCTGCTGTTCACCAGGTCGACAAGCGCACCAGGGGCGACCGGGCGGAGATTTTGTGCCAGCTCTTGTTCCTGTCGAGATCACACCTACGCTGGCTCCGGTATTGATCAGCACGCCGCCACCGGCGTCTTCACAGCTCGCCCATCGCTTCAGGATTTAGTTGAACGCGTCGGCCAGGCCATGGTCGCGGGACAGTTCGGCGAGCTGTTCGCGCATATAGAGCTGTCGCGATGCGGGCAGAGGTCCTTTCGCGCAAACCGGGACATCGGCGCGCTCGCTGTCTGGAGCACGGGCGATCCGTCCAGCAGCCTTCGCCGCGCAAAGGTGATCTGAAACTGGACCAGGTGCCGAACGATCTGAGCACATTTCTGCGCTAGCTCTCGCAGCCGGCGTTGCCTCGCCTCGAGTTGCTGAGTATCGGATCATCGATCAAGCGGAGCGATACCCCCCAATTCGCGACCTCTGCGTCAGGTTCTAAACGCATCCCAATCTTAGAACGAAGTCAGCCGACGATCCGCACTTGAACCGGCACCAGATCGGCGGGCCTTTACCAGCTCGAATTTAGGGCAGAGGAATTGAACTGTTAGGCTACATCGGGCTGAGAGACAGAGCCGTACGACTCAATCAGAAGAAGGTCGGGTGCTCGGCGGCAAGCGGACAAAGTGATCTGGGGCAGCCCCCACAGAGATCCCGCGCGCCCACCGGATTTTTCCTGCTACAAACACTTGTTCCCCAAAAAATCGGTCCTATTTCAGCTGCGCCTGCATTGGCACTCGCCGGCCACGATTGCTAGCAATCGGGAAATCTTCAACTGAAGTAAATGCTTAGGAGATCTGCATGGAATTCCGTCCGCTTCACGACCGCGTCGTGGTCAAGCGCATTGACGCAGAAGAAAAGACCGCTGGCGGCATCATCATTCCGGACACTGCCAAGGAAAAGCCTTCGCAAGGTGAAGTCATCGCCGTCGGCCCCGGCGGCCGCGACGAGAGCGGCAAGCTGATCCCGATCGACGTCCTGGTCGGCGACCGCGTCCTGTTCGGCAAGTGGTCAGGCACCGAGGTCAAGATCGACGGCCAGGAGCTGTTGATCATGAAAGAGAGCGACATCCTGGGCGTTCTCACCGACGTGTCCGCCAAGAAGAAGGCCGCCTAAACCATCGCTCGCACCGCTCATCCTGAGGAGCGCCTGCTGGGCGTCGCCAAGGGTGAGACCAAGTAAAACATTCAGGAAAACTCACATGTCAGCTAAAGAAGTCAAATTCGGCGTCGATGCACGCGACAAGATGCTGCGCGGCGTCGACATCCTCGCCAACGCGGTGAAGGTCACGCTCGGCCCGAAGGGCCGCAACGTTGTGCTCGACAAGTCGTTCGGCGCACCCCGCATCACCAAGGACGGCGTCACCGTCGCCAAGGAGATCGAGCTCGAGGACAAGTTCGAGAACATGGGCGCGCAGATGGTGCGCGAAGTCGCCTCCAAGTCCGCCGATGCGGCCGGCGACGGCACCACCACCGCAACCGTTCTCGCGGCTGCGATCGTTCGTGAGGGCGCCAAATCGGTTGCCGCCGGCATGAACCCGATGGATCTGAAGCGCGGTATCGACCTCGCGGTCGAAGCCGTCGTTGCGGACCTCGTCAAGAACTCGAAGAAGGTCACCTCGAACGACGAGATCGCCCAGGTCGGCACCATCTCGGCCAACGGTGACGCGGAGATCGGCAAGTTCCTCGCCGACGCCATGAAGAAGGTCGGCAACGAGGGTGTCATCACCGTCGAGGAAGCCAAGTCGCTCGAGACCGAGCTCGACGTCGTCGAGGGCATGCAGTTCGACCGCGGCTACATCTCGCCCTACTTCGTCACCAACGCCGACAAGATGCGCGTTGAGATGGACGACGCCTACATCCTCATCAACGAGAAGAAGCTCTCCTCGCTGAACGAGCTGCTGCCGCTGCTCGAGGCCGTGGTGCAGACCGGCAAGCCGCTGGTCATCGTCGCCGAGGACGTCGAAGGTGAAGCGCTTGCGACGCTGGTCGTGAACCGTCTCCGTGGCGGCCTGAAGGTTGCGGCCGTCAAGGCTCCGGGCTTCGGTGATCGCCGCAAGGCCATGCTGCAGGACATCGCGATCCTGACCGGCGGCCAGGCGATCTCGGAAGATCTCGGCATCAAGCTCGAGAACGTTACGCTCAACATGCTCGGTCGCGCCAAGAAGGTGATGATCGACAAGGAGAACACCACGATCGTCAACGGCGCCGGCAAGAAGGCCGACATCGAGGCGCGCGTGTCCCAGATAAAGGCGCAGATCGAGGAGACCACCTCGGACTACGACCGTGAGAAGCTCCAGGAGCGTCTTGCCAAGCTCGCAGGCGGCGTCGCGGTGATCCGCGTCGGCGGCGCGACCGAGGTCGAGGTGAAGGAGCGCAAGGATCGCGTTGATGACGCGATGCATGCGACCCGCGCCGCGGTTGAGGAAGGCATCGTCCCGGGCGGCGGCGTCGCCCTGCTCCGTGCCTCCGAGCAGCTCAAGGGTCTGCGCACCAAGAACGACGACCAGAAGACCGGCGTCGAGATCGTCCGCAAGGCGCTCTCCGCGCCCGCTCGCCAGATCGCGATCAACGCCGGTGAAGACGGCTCGGTCATCGTCGGCAAGATCCTGGAGAAGGAGCAATACGCCTACGGCTTCGACTCGCAGACCGGCGAGTACGGCAACCTGATCTCCAAGGGCATCATCGACCCGACCAAGGTGGTCCGCACCGCGATTCAGAACGCTGCCTCCGTGGCGGCCCTGCTGATCACCACGGAAGCCATGGTCGCCGAGCTGCCCAAGAAGGGCGGCTCCGGTCCGGCGATGCCGCCGGGCGGCGGCATGGGCGGCATGGGCGGCATGGACTTCTGATCCAACTCTCTCAAAAATGCGATCCCCGGCAGAAAAATGCCGGGGTCATTTCTTGCTCGCGTCTTTTTCAGTTCGTTGTTCTGATCTCGCGCTATGCGCTGCGGAAATGACGATCAGCAGTTGCTAGACGTTCCGCTTGGGGTTTTGCGAGTCTGCTGGTAGGCATGTCACCGGCAGGACGAGCGGGTGATCGTCGTTCTGCACAGTCTTTCCCTGCGGCCTCAACGTCGGCGGCCGGTCAAGGCGAACACCTGAGAACGCCGGTCGCGGTAGCCACCCATTGGCGCTACTGACTTAAATAGCATCGGTTCCGGCGCCTATCCATCGCTGTAAACGGATGCGCGAGCTAGGGTCTGTTGGGATTCAGGATTCTCATCGGGGCTTGGTTGTGATTCAAGCTTGGGATGGACCGATTCGTTTTGACTGACGCCCAATGGGCGAAGATGGAGCCGCATTGTCTTGGCAAGCCGGGAGATCCGGGCCGCAGCGGCAAGGACAACCGACTGTTTGTCGAGGCCGTTCTGTGGATCGCCCGAACCGGCAGTCCCTGGCGGGATCTGCCGGCGATGTTCGGCCACTGGAATAGCACATTCACGCGCTTTCGCGACTGGGTGAAGGCGGATGTCTGGAAGCGGCTGTTCGAGGCCATCTCCGACGATCCCGACATGGAATACGCCATGGTCGACGCCACCATCGTCAAGGTCCACCGCCACGGTCAGGGCGCAAAAGGGGGACGCAAAGCCAGGCGATCGGCCGCTCGAAAGGCGGCATGACCACCAAAATTCTGGCGCTCACCGATGCGCTCGGCAATCTCGTGCGCTTCGTGCTCCTGCCGGGACAGCGTTTCGATACGGTGGGCGTGCCGCCGCTCATCGAGGGATTGGCCTTCAACGCGCTGATCGCTGATAAGGCCTTCGATAGCAACGTCATCATCGCCGAACTCGAAGCGCGTGGCGCCAAAGTCGTCATCTCCCAGCATCCGCGCCGTGCACAGCCTCTCGCCATCGACAAGGAGATGTACAAATGGCGGCATCTCATCGAGAACTTCTTCGGCAAGCTCAAGGAATTCAAGCGCATCGCAATGCGCGCCGACAAGACCGACCAGAGCTTCACTTCAATGATCTATCTGGCCGCGGCCGCGATAAACTCCAGATGAATCCCAACAGACCCTAGGTGGCCGTCCGTTAAGAAGCCGAATTGAGCGGGGCCCGACAGGGCGCGCGTGCGCCAGAGCTGAATCAGGAACAGGCACAAGAGTTCTCTGAGCCAGGCGAGGATGCGGCGGAAGTTGTGGCCGACGGCTGAGAGGATGACGTTGGCCGCATCGCCGGCGCGGCCTTTGAGGTAGCAGCGGCCGAGGTGGCCATCGGTCTTCAGGTGTCCGATGGCGGAGCGGCGGCGCGGCTCGCGCTTGATGACACCGAAGACGCCGCGCTTCTGGCCAGAGATGAAGATTCGGCGGGGACTTTGTGCGTCGTGGCAGCGGTATCCCTTGTCGACATAGGCCCGCTCGATCGCACAGCCGGTGTGCGCATTCCAGGGATGGTGATCAGGCGTTCCAGACGATGGTGATCACGGATTCCAGATGATGGCGATCACTGGAGACGAACACGACTGACGAGTTTATGTGTGCTGGAAACGGCCTCCTCGTCAAGGCTGGCGGGCTGGTTCGAAGATTGTTCCGGCGGTCCATGGGAGGGCCCCGTGCGCGGCGCGGAGTGCCCCCACGAGCGACGCAGCGACGCGCGCGGGAGGGACCTGTGGGCCGGCGGGACGATCGTGCGCGAGGTGCTCACGGCCTTTTCTTTTCGCCGGCTTGGCGCCGCAGACTGTCGCCCTTGAGTTCGATGCGGTGGGCATTGTGAATGATGCGATCCAAAATCGCATCGCCGAGGGTGGGATCGGCAATGACATCGTGCCATTGCGACACGGGCACCTGACTCGTGATCAACAGCGATCCCTTGTCGTAGCGATCGTCGACGATCTCGAGCAGATCACGGCGCTGCTCGGCGGTGAGCGGTTCGGGTCCCCAGTCATCAAGAATGAGGAGATTGACGCGCTCGAGGGCTGCGATCAGGCGCGCCAGACGGCCTTCGCCGCGCGCCTGCGCGAGATCTGCGAACAGGCGGGGTGCCCGCTTGTAGAGGACGGAAAAGCCATCGCGGCAGGCCTTGTTGCCGAGTGCACAGGCAAGCCAGGACTTGCCGGTGCCGGTTGGGCCGACGATGACCAGGTGGTTGGCATCGCGGATCCATTGGCAGGTGCCGAGGTTCTGGAAGAGCGAACGGTCAAGGCCGCGAGCGGTGCGATAGTCGACGTTCTCGATGGCGGCGGCTTGACGGAGCTTGGCGCTGGTCAAGCGACGCGTGATGCGACGGTTGTCGCGGGCGATGGCCTCGCGATCGACGAGGAGGCCGAGCCAATCGGCATGCGGCATTCCGGCAGCCTCGGGATTATTCTGCAGTTCAGTGAGGCTATCGGCCATGGCGGTGAGGCCGAGGGCGCGCAAGCGATCGACGGTAGGGTGAATGAGCATGCTGATCTCCTGATCAATTGTAGTAACTGCGGCCGCGGATGTTGGCGTGGAAGAGGATGGGTGTCTCGTCGGCGGGCGGAGCGGTCCTGTCGGTGCCGTTCTTGAGGATGGCGGCGACCGATTTGTACGAACGGGCGTTGAGCAGCAGGGCACGGGCGCAGGCGGCGTCGACGCGCTCCTGGCCATAGCGCTTGACTAGCCCGAGAATGCCGATGGCGGAGCGGAAGCCCTGTTCCGGGTGCGGTCGCGACCGCAGGATGACGTCGACCAGGGTGTCGACGTCGGGGCCTACCTTGGCGACTTCGGAACGAATACGCTCATGGGTCCAGTCGCGATAACGACGATGCGAGCTCGGCATATGCTCGGCAATCGTCGTCGGGCGATGCTGCAAGGTGCTGCGTAGATGCGACGCCACCCGCTTGCCGCGCAGGAAACTCTCGACGGTCTTTTGGGTGACGCGGGTCTCGACCTCTTGACGCACGAGGTTGTGAGGGACGCTGTAATAATGCTTGGCGATCTCGATGTGATAATCGAGGTTGACCCGGCAGCGCTTCCACTCGGCATACTGGTACGGTTCATCCGGCAAGGGAGTGAGCGCCGGACGATCGAGTTCTTCGAACAGGTCGCGCCGACTTCGTCCCCAACTCCGGAGAGGTCGGTCGTTCAGCTCGACCAGGAGTGCGTGGATCGCCTCGTTGAGGGCGGCGAGGGAGAAGAATCGGCGGTTGCGCAGACGCGCGAGAATCCATCGTCCGACGATTTGGACCCCGACTTCGACCTTGGCTTTGTCGCGTGGACGATACGGTCGCGCCGGGACGATGACGGTGCGGTAATGGCGGGCGAGATCTGCATACGTCCGGTTGACCATCGGTTCGTGAAAGCAAGCCCGGGTGATGCCGGCCTTGAGATTGTCGCTCACCGTCTGCCGCGCCACGCCGCCGAAATAGGCAAAGGCCCGAGCGTGCGAGGCGATCCAGTCCGGCAAGCTCTGGCTGAAGCTGGCTTCGGCATAGGTGTAGTTCGAGGCGCCGAGCACGGCGACGAAGATCTGCATGCTGCGCACCTCGCCGCTGAGCCCGTCAACCACCTCCATGGTATGGCCGGAATAGTCGACGAACAGCTTCTCGCCGGCGACATGGACCTGGCGCAGGGTCGGCTTGAGGCGGCCGGTCCACTCCTTGTAGCGTTCGCAGAACCACGCATAGCTGAAGCTGTCGGAGTTTGCGTCGCAATACTCCTCCCACAACAGCATCAGCGTGACGTTCGGGCGCCGCAGCTCGCGATGCAGAGCGCCCAGTCTGGATGCGGACGCTCGTCGCTGGGCTGATCAGAAGGCGGCGGAAACAGGCGGTTGTCGAGCTGGACGTCGTCGTCCAGCTCCGGCGGCAGCGGCCAGGTCAGACCGGCGCGGCGGGGTCGGTTGAGGTACTTGCTGACCGTGCCCTGGGCCAAGCCCAGGCTGCGGGCAACGGCGCGTTGCGACATGCCGACGCTGTCGTGTAGGCGTAGAACTTCACGGATGTGGCGCATGGACAGTCTCTCGGTCGGCATCTCGCTATGCGGTTAGGCAAAAGACCAAGCTACCCGGGTTGCAGACTGTCAGCGGCGCGCGCCTCCTAATTGCCCGGTTCGCGATCGCTGGAAATAGCGATCACGATCCGCTGGAAACGGTGATCACGATGCTCTGGAATGGGTGATCACGATGGCCTGGAATCCGTGATCACGATCGGCTGGAACACGCAGCCGGTGAGCGTCTCGGTGCGGTCGATGACAGCCCGCAAGGTGTGACCGTCGTACGGGTTATCGGGCAGCGCCCTGGCGTGCAGCATGAACAGGCCACCGGGAGCACGGCGGTTGTTGGTGACGATAGAGGCTTTGACACCGAACTCGTAAGGGCGGCTGCTTTGCCCTTGCCGATGCACTCCACCTCCGGGGCGTGGAAGGGATAGAGCTACCAGCCGCGCTGGCGCTGCTGCTGCGAGCGGATCTGCAAGGCCCGGCCAAGCGGGAGGGCGAAGGCGTTCTCGAGCACGGTCTGACCTTCGAGCTTGCGCGGATATCGCGGATGATCCGGCCCAGCCGGCTGCGCAGAATGCGCAACTGCCGCTGATGCCGCTTGAATTGCTTGGCATGGGCGTAGCGCCCCGCCATCATTGCCGCGGTCTTGGCAATGCGAAGATAGGACTGCCGCAGCCTGACCGCGTGCTTCCTCGCCAGTCGGTTGAGCCCCTTGATGGCCGCGTGCAGCAGCTTGGCATCGGTCGGGAAGGTGATGGCCTTCGGCTGCACGGTGGTATCGACCGTGACCCGCTTGAGGTCCTGGCTGCGTAACGCACCGGCCTCGTGCGCCACCCGCAAGCTCTCGGCCAGCAACGGCTCCAGCTGTCGCCCAGCCGCTTGCGCCAATAGCTCAGGTCCGAGCGCTCGTGCGGGAACGCGTGCTGAAAGAACTCTTCGCTGGTGAAGTACTGGAAATACGGGTCGTGGACCCAACGCTCGCACCCCCCCTCATCGGCAGCCCGTAAGTGTGCTTGAGCAGGAGTAGCCCGATCATGAAGCGGGTCGCGATTCCCGGCCGGCCGTTCTCGCTATAGAGCGGCGCGATCTCGCCGTCGATCCACTCCCAATCGACCTTGCCGGCAAGCTGAACCAGCTCGTGCTTCATATTAATGAGTGGTCCAGCCTGGCCCGGAACAGATCGCCCGATCCCGTCGTCCTGTGCTTCTTCGGTCGCATCGCCACCTCCGATGCGACGACGGAATCATGACTGGCCATTCGACGGAATCCTGAAAATGAAATTGCAAGGTCCCGATGCCCCAAGCATCAAAACCCTGCAATCGCAAAGCAGTCCACAAAGACAAATGCGATTCTGGCTCAATCCCTTAGCCGCTCTTCACGGACGAGTAGGTGGTGGTCCCCGGCAAGAGCGATCCTCATCTCTCCTAATTTGGGCCGATCTGTTGCACCGTTCACAATCAGAAGAAGAACATCGCCAACTCAATCGAGACGGAAAATCTTTCGCCCAACCGCTACAATTTCCCGGTCGGTCGGAGGATTACTTGTCTCGACGTGCAGAGTGAGATCCGGCCTGTTCACTCTCAGGAAGTTCATCAGCTCGGTCTTCTCGGTTCCCGGTCCGATGATCAGCAGATCAGTGCAGCTACTCAGGGCCCGACCTACCCTGACGACAAACGTCGGATCATCATTCACGTCGGCAGAGCCAGTATGCGCTTTGCAATCAAGACGCTGGGGCGCCAAATGCGCGCGTACGGCCGTCGCGCTGACGCCCGTTAAACCTATGGAGAATATCTTAGCAATGAGGCGGTCGATCCACACGACCGCGTGCGAATGAATCTGAGTTGTCATGTTGCTCATGAATGGATTCCATTGCATTTCGTAATTCACCTCTCCGTCGGAGCGCAAGCCCGCAGGCAACTTTCCTGCGGCTGACGATGCCAATCATGGCTCAAGTGATCAGCGTAAACCGACTCGCTACGTTGATGTAACCGAGAACAGATCGCGTTAATTGAGCGCTGTGCAGCTGGAAAGTGTCCACAACTTCATGCCGCGCGCCGCCTTCTTGACGATCGAAGGCTTGTGCATTCTCCGCTGCATGTCGCCCACTGCTCCGAGATGGATTTAACGCACCATTACGAATGCTCGAGCGCAACGAAGGAGAGCTCTTGTGGCTGTGAGAGTTCTAGATATTCAGGTTTGCGAAGCCGAAGCCACCCCGCCGGACGTGGGGATGGCTGGAGTGAAGCCATAGAGCACAACGACATCCCGCAGTGGTGGGTCATGACATACACGGATGCGGCCTGGTCACTGATCTCTCCGACCAAACGCGCTGATGCTGACAGGCCGCCATTTGCACTGGCGACCTTAGCGAACTCACTCGTCAACCGCACTCAATCCACAAGCCGCCTGGATGCATAGGTGTATTCGAGTGCAGCCGGCACGCGTATCCCGTGAGATTGGCGGCCGCGCTATGTCCGCCGTCGATATTCTCATAGCAGTAATAGGGCTGGCCGAGCGCAGCAAGCCTAGCGGCGGCCGTGGGCCGCATGCACGCGGTCGCCCTTGGTGGAAGTGAGAATGAAGGTGTCTGGGTAGGTCTTGCCCGGGACAAGCTTCTGATAGGGTGAGTAGGCCTCGATCCACCCGCGCTGCTCGGGATGGCGGGATCGCCATATTCGCCGATGTAGGAGGAGCCTGCGCCTAACTTGGTGAACCGAAACATGTCGAACAGCGCCACCTGCACGATCGCTGCGTTGAAGCGGTCTCGGCGCTGAGTAGTCGCGGTGCCCACCAGCAGATCTCCCTGGCTGCCGCCGACCACGCCCAATCGACGCGGAGAGGTGACCTTCCGGCCAATTAGGTCCTCCGCAAAGGCGATGAAATCATCCCATGTCCGCTGCTTCGTTGCCGCTTGGGCCGCCTCGTGCCATCGCGGCCCAAACTCGCCGCCGCTCCGCAGGTTCGCGACGACATATGCATTGCCCTGCTCGGGCCAGGGCCGCCCCATCGTTCCCGCACAGGAGGGCAGGAGCGAGGCGTGGAATCCGCCATAACCATTGAGAAGAGTTGGGATCTCCGCTCCGAACCTCGCGTTCTTGGGACGCACCAGAAAGTAGGGAATCCGGGTCCCGTCGAGCGAAGTGGCCTCGAACTGCTCCGCGACATGCCTGAACGGGTTGAACTTCGGAGGTATCGTCCTCAGTATTTCAAGCCCTTCGCTCGCCGCGTCGAAGTACCAAAGGGGCGTCGGCTCCAAATAGTTGGAGACGGTGAACAGCACCACGTCCGTTTCTTCGCTAGCGGCTGACAGGCTGACGTTCTCGTTCGTAGGGGGCGGGATCGGCGTGGCCCGCCAAGTGCCCTGATCGTACCTGTAGATGAAAGCCTTGCTCTGAACATTGTCAGGGCTCGCCATCAACAAGTTCTTGGTGACCGGGAACCCGCTGAGCGCTCGCCGAGGCTCGGGCTGGAAGACGAGCGATGGCATCCCGCGCAGCGGATCTTTGTTCCATTTGCCCAAGCCATACGAGATCATCGAGCCGGCCGCAAAGCGGGTGCTGCCGGACAGTATCCAGTCTTCATCGAGCGTCACGAGCAGGCGGCCGCTGACGATGCCGCTGATGTTTGCTTTCTTTGGCAGGTTTAGCTTGACCGGTGCGTTGGGCCCAAAGAGCACATACTACTGCTCGACGAAGCTTATGGCGCGCATGGCGCCGGCCGCATGAACTTTGCCTTTATTATCCTGCAGCACGAAGGGCGCCGCCACGGCATCGGTCGGCTCCCCACGGAAGACCTCGCGCGCTCGAACGAGCGGCTGAGCGCGCTTGAGCTCCTTCAAGACGAAAGGGTAGCCAACCTGCGTCAGGGTCCCTTCTCCCCAATCTCGTGCGATGAGCACCGCGTTGCGGTCGACCCAGCTGACGGCCTGCTTTCCCTCCGAAAGAGCGAAACCGGTCGTGACGAAGGCGTTGGTGTCCAGGTCGAACTCTCGTCAAAAACCTCAGGGCAACGTCTCTTGGTTGTTCATTAAGAGCGGCCACCATGGTGGTTCGCTACTCACCGACCTCCGATCGATGCGGCGTGCCAGGGAGAGGTTGGTCTTACCGGCCGGCAACAGCGGTCGTGATCTCCCGAGTCTCTGGTGGTCCGACGCTGACAGGGCGCCAAGGTCGACAAGCGTTCATAATCAAAGGTCTCGAGCATGGCGCGATTTGCCTTTCGACACGCGCTTGATCTCGGCATCGGTGCGTTGGCGCACGGAAGGATTTCGTTCGCGGCGGCTACAGCCGAAGGCCGAGTGTTCGGCACCTGAAATTATCCGGCGGACCGGCAATCTTGCACAGTCTTACTACGAGTTTGTGACGTCAGATTACCTTCGAAGCACTTGAGAACGGCGTCAATAAGGTCAAATCAGCGGCTCGATTTTAAATTTAGCAATCTACGGGTGGGGGCTTGCCCCGTGAAGGCGCTGCGCCGGCGCGCTGCGTAAGCCAGGAGCTTGGACAAATTTGTGCGATCATTTCGTTGAAAGGCCTTGATTCGCACGTAACGTCACATTGTACGATCTTGAAATGAGATCGCGACCTCTGACAAACGAACGTAAGCTACTCCTAGGGTGTGTGGCGATGACATAACGATCTTGTCGTATTTCGAATTTGCGGCGAACGCTCGCCGTAAATGAGCCGGCGGCAACTCTCCCTTGCCGACGGTCGGGCGATGTGTAGCAGCGTCGCTCCTCCCAGACTGACTTCGCCCGGCTTCCAAAATGAGGCCGGGCCTTTTTTTCGTCGGGAAGACCTTAGCGCCTTGTCGACGCGCAAGTTTGCCTGGTTTCCCGACGAGCTGATCGAGCAAGTTGCGAGGCGATTCCGGCAAGACAACACGCGTTACGACGACATCGGCATGCTTATTGTAAATCGTCAACAAATCGCAGCCTTCGGTTCTAGCATACAAAGCAACGCTTCCGCAGCCACCAACGACTTGAACGGTTCCGGCCTGTTTTTCCTGTAGACAGGCCATACTGTGCCTTTGCGCAGGAACACCACTACCACAACGTAACGACCTAAAGAGGATATCGTGATGCGCACACAACGAACGCATTTGTTTTTGCGTCCCAAAGCCAACTGCTGTGCAGTAGTTCTTATTGTGCAACGGCATCTCTGTCCTCGAGTCGGCGGGTTGCGCAAGATCAGCTGCCGACCGACGCGAAGCATCTTGCATGGAAGACGTATTTCGCCTGCGTAGCACCCACACCCCGGATCGCACCGCCATCACTGCGTGTCTCAGAGCCGAGCAGGCGAGCTTGAGTCATCAATGTCGCGACCTCCATTGGCGATACCGCCAAAGAAACCACGGGACTCGAAGTCTCGTTTGAGTTGTTTGTTTGGATGCGAATGTACACAATGCCTTTCGATACAGTCCTTATCGCCAACAGAGGCGAGATCGCCGCCCGCATCATCAAGACGTTGCGAAAGCTGGGCCTTCGTTCTGCAGTTGTCTACCACGAGGTCGATGCGCGAAGCCCGGCAGTCTCCATGGCCGACACAGCGATTCTTATCAGCGGTCACACGCCGATCGCGGCCTATCTGGACATCGCACAAATCATCGCCGCCGCTCACAAGGCGGGCGCCGGCGCTGTTCATCCAGGTTATGGATTTCTTTCCGAACAGGCTCAATTCGCCACGGCCGTGATAAAGGCCGGCATTGCGTTCATCGGCCCCGCCCCCGAAACTATTGAACTGATGGGCGATAAGATTCGGGCCCGCAACTTCGTCCAGTCGAACGGCTTTCCAGTGGCGCCAGCTGCAATTGAGGAGGACGATCCAGCGACGTTCGTCTCCAGGGCGCGTGCAATTGGAACCCCTTTGCTGGTAAAACCGTCAGGGGGCGCGGGCGGCAAGGGCATGCGGATTGTACGCGACGTCGATGCTCTGGAAGGCGAGATTGAGCAGGCTCGCTCTGAGGGGCAACGGTATTTTGGGGATCACCGGCTTTACGTCGAAAGTTACATTGAGAACCCGCGGCATATCGAAGTGCAGGTACTCGGCGACTCTTTTGGGAACATTGTACATCTGTTTGAGCGGGAGTGCTCGGTGCAACGCCGCTTCCAGAAGATCATCGAGGAAGCGCCCTCGCCAGCCCTGTCGCCAGAACTACGGAAACGCGTCTGCGAGACCGCGGTGGGTATCGCACGCGCCGCGAATTATCAAAACGCAGGAACCGTCGAATTCATTTTCGATGCAGGAGAATTCTACTTTCTCGAGATGAATACGCGCCTACAGGTCGAACATCCCGTGACTGAGATGATCACCGGCATCGATCTTGTCGCCGAACAGGTCTATGCCACCGCGGGCCGAGAACTTGGTTTTGCTCAGTCAGATATCGTTTCGAACGGCCACGCGATCGAACTAAGGCTGTACGCTGAAGCCCCCGAACGAGGCTATGTTCCGACGTCCGGCAAAGTACTTCTTCTCGAGTATCCGAGCGGGGTACGGATTGACAGCGGCATCACGCGGGGTCAGCCAATCACCACTGCGTTTGATCCCATGCTCGCAAAGATCATCGCGCATTCGCCGACGCGCACATTGGCCACCGCCACAGCCAATCACGCGATTCAGGGGGTCATTCTTCTCGGCTGCGAGACAAACGCTAGCTTCCTCGCCCGCATCCTTTCCGACGAGTCGTTTGTCCGCGGACAGTTTCATACAGGATATCTGGAGGAAAACCCGCACATTGCCGCTGGTAACTCTGCTACCGGCCTACCGGCATTCCTCGCATCAGCTGCTCTCCTGACCCGACAAGTCCGCGAATCGGCCGATGCCGTGCCCGCGCTTCACGCTTCGCTGGGCGATTGGAGAAATTGACGTGTATCACTCCGTCGAGGTTGATGGCGTCGACCATCAGTTATGGCTTTCACCCTGCCAATCCGGCTCCTATCATCTTCATTTGCGCGACCAAGTCATTTCCCCGGTCGCGTTCGCTCAATACGGCGAGAATTCAGGTGTCCTGACTGTTGCCGGCGAGACCGAACGGGTCCGCTTCGTCATCGAAGGCGATCTGATTCACGTCCACATCCGTGGCATAATGCGCGTTTTGCGCTACCGCGACCCGTTGCGAACGCTCGCTTGCGTGAACCAAGAGGAAAGTTCGCTCATGACCCGCGCACCGATGCCGGGAGTAGTCGTTACGATCGCGGTTTCGCCTGGTCAACCGGTATCCGCAGGCGCGGCGCTGATGATGATTGAGAGCATGAAGCTGGAGACGATTATTCGCTCGTCACAGGATGGCGTAGTCGATGGAATCCATTTCAAAGAAGGGGAGAGCTTCGAGCGGGATGCTGTGCTGATTACGCTATCGAAAGAAGGGCGCTGAAATGCTACGAATCGCTTCTGGGGCGAATGTCAATTCGCAAGACTTTCGTCAAAACGAGCTCCACAACAGGCGGCTTTCTGACGAGTTGAAGGAGCGGCAACGTGCTGTCCGCTTTCAGCGGCCCGAGCGGGAGCTCGAGCGCCTTCGACGTCAAAATAAGCTGTTTGTACGAGATCGGATCGACGCCTTGCTCGATCCAAAAACTCCGTTCCTCGAGCTTTCAACGCTGGCCGCTAACAAGGCCTATAACGGCGAAGTCCCCGGCGCGGCACAGGTCGTCGGCATCGGGATCGTCGCGGGTCGCGAGGTGATGGTTCATGCAGATGACGCAAGCGTGAAGGGCGGCGCATGGTATCCGTTGTCTGTCAAGAAGATAGTGCGGGCCTTGGACATCGCAATCGAGAATCGTCTGTCAGTGATTCATTTGTGCGACGGCGCCGGAGGATTCCTACCTTTTCAGGCAGAGTTCTTCGCCGATCGCTACTTCGCGGGTCGGATCCTCCGTAACCAATCCATTCTCTCGAAGATGGGAGTACCGCAGGTCGCGATCGCAATGGGTCATTGCACAGCGGGAGCGGCCTACGTCCCGGCGCTTAGCGAATTCAGCATTATGGTCGAGGATACGGGAGCTATATTTCTCGGTGGCCCTCCAGTCGTGAAAGCTGCTACCGGTCAAGACGTATCGGCACAGGAGCTTGGGGGCGCCCACATGCATACGAGCGTGTCGGGCACGAGCGATTATTCCGCGAGCTCCGAGATGCACGCTATTGCGATCGCACGTGATATCGTTGCCCGATTCCATCGGGCCGCGAAGACTCCGATTGATCAAGCCGCCCCGGAGCCCCCTGCCTACGACGCATCGGAACTATACGGCATTATTCCCAAGGACCCTCGAGTGCAGTTCGACATGCGGGAGATCATCGCCCGCATGGTCGATGGCAGCCGATTTCACGAATACCAGCCGCGTTTTGGCACGTCTCTGCTGTGCGGTTTCGCACGGCTTCATGGATATCAAATAGGGATTCTTGCAAATAATGGCGTGCTGCTCAGCGAAAGTGCGCTAAAGGGCGCTCACTTCATCCAACTATGCGACAAGAACCGGACGCCCCTGCTCTTCCTGCAGAATACAACGGGCTTCATGGTCGGCCGCGAATACGAGCGCCGTGGCATAACCAAGGATGGCGCCAAGCTGATCATGGCCGTCTCGGGAGCGTCGGTCCCAAAATTCACGGTCGTTTGCAACAGCTCGCACGGAGCAGGTACCTACGCTATGGCGGGACGTGCTTTCGATCCTCGGTTCGTCTTCACCTGGCCGCAGTCTCAGATCTCTGCGATGGGCGCCGAGCAAGCGGCAGGTGTGCTGACCCATGTTAAGGCCAGACAACTGGCCCGTGATGGTGGGCGACTCGCAGAGCAGGAGCTAGCAGCCATTCGAGGTCCCCTTCTCGACGAGTATCGGGAACGATCGAGCGCCTACTATGCAACCTCTGAAATCTGGGACGACGGAATTCTTGATCCAGTCGATACCCGAAGTGCACTCGCGATCGCCCTGAGCGCTTCGCTGAATGCTCCCATCGAAGCGCCCCATTATGGCGTATTCCGAATGTAGCCGGCAGGAGTCGAACGTCCGTGTCAGTGGATTCTACTCTCTAACCGGAGTCCAAATCGACGGATCGTCCTGTCCCCGGCATGAGCCAGATTGGTGTCGCCCACATTCCGCGCAGAACTCGAATTCGCGACCTTCGTCAAATAGATCAACCCGGGTGGGGCGTTGAATTCGGTGACCACGTTGTCGATCAGGACGACGGCGTTGCGTCGACGCAGGTGGAGCTGGTCGCATAAGCCTGATTGGCCGCGCATCGAACCTCGCGTGGGGACTACGCAAAGTGCGTAACACTCGAGATGATCTGCTCGTTACACTGCTAGCATTGCGTGGTGTAATTGCGAGGTTCCTGCGTGTCGACGCCATCGACATCTGGAGTTCGCGATCGATGCAAGCGCGGTCCGCCCTGCTGACTCTGATCCACCAACGGACGCGTCAGTCACACTAGATCTAAGGTGCGCCCTACTGATGGATTGTTGGTCCATTCATCGCCAACGATAACAATCCTTAGGAGGAGACAAGCCATCATACCGATCGCGGTCAACGATTCCGCGACGGGCTGGTTGCAGAAGAAGTCATCCCGCCATGCTCGACGATGGAACCACCCACCGTCTTGCCGTCCGATCGTCTGATCTGATCTCGAGCAAGGAACACTTGCTCCTTTGCAGGTGAACGCCATGGATAGCTTGATTCTTACGCAGCGTCAGGTTGTAGGATTGCAGAGCGGACTGACGTTCAAGCTGACACCGCGCATGCCTCGACGACGCATACGCGGTCCGAGCCGGACCGGTTGCCGAGCTGCATGACCCCACCAATGCCCGTTTCGAATGACGCCTCGCTGTTGAACGCAGAAAACGAAAAAGGGTGAGAATGATGTCATGGGCTCGCAAGTATCGATAACGAGTGACTTAGGATCAGTGCAAACATCCACTAAGCAGACGCTTCCGGTAACGAGCGCCGATGATGCCGGCCGAGACGCGCGCAAGTTGCGCAACGCGCTCTAAGGTCAAGTACCTCAAAGAGGAGGAGCACCATTTGTGATCGAGACGGCGCGACATAATGCCATATCAGGAGCAGCATGCAGTGTATTTGGTCAGGATCTCGAGCTATGCGCCAGCGCCAGCGGGGAGCATCAACGGCGAGTAGTCGTGTGTGGCATCGACGTCATCCTGCAACCGTCGAGTTCGGCTCGATCCACAAAACCGCGACGTTTTGTCCGATGATATATCAGCAAAGAACAGCGTGGGTATCGACAACATGGAAGATGGGATCATCTAGCGGATTGAGGTCGCGCTCGCACGCGGGACTGGCCAATTGGAACGACTAAGCACGTGGAGAGCAATGAACGCCCTCAAATCGATCATTAGCAAAGTTGCTACAGGTGCCACGCTGACCCGCGAGGAGACCGCAACAGCCTTTGAAATCATGATGTCGGGCCAGGCGACATCCTCCCAGATCGGAGGATTGTTAATGGGGATGCGGGTACGTGGCGAAACCGTGGAAGAAGTCACCGGCGCAGCCTCGGCCATGCGGAGCAAAATGCTCCGGGTCAGTGCGCCCCCCGATCCCGTCGACATCGTTGGTACGGGCGGTGACGCTTCGGGCTCAGTCAACGTGTCCACATGCGCCTCATTCATCGTCGCCGGGGCCGGCGTTCCGGTGGCCAAGCATGGCAACCGCGCCGTGTCCTCACTACCAGGCGCTGCTGACGTCTTGGCCCGGCTCGGCGTGAAGGTCGACCTCCCGCCTGTAGGCGTTGCTCGTTGTGTGCACGAAGCTGGCATCGGCTTCATGCTTGCGCCCATCCGTCATCCGGCTATGCACCACGTTGCCCGGATCCGAGCGGCACTTGGGACCCGCACGATCTTCAATCTAATCGGCCCGCTCGCAAATCCGGCCGGAGTCAAGCGGCAGATTGTCGGAGTGTTTTCGCGTCGATGGGTGCAGCCCTTGGCGCAAGTGTTAAAGAACCTTGGTGCTGAGTCGGTGTGGGTGGTGCATGGCTCAGATGGACTCGATGAGATCACCCTCACCGGGCCGACGTTTGTTGCCGCGCTAGAGAGAGATGCGATCCGTACCTTCGAAGTCACCCCGGAAGAAGCGGGCCTCGCCCGCTGCCACAACGAGGCGCTGAGGGGCGGCAACGCCGATGCCAATGCAATCGCGCTGCAAAGCGTGCTCGACGGCATGTCAAGTCCGTACCGCGATGTTGCTCTTCTCAACGCCGCCGCGGCAATGATCGTGGCCGGCCACGCAACGAGCTTGAAGCACGGCGTCGCCCTTGGGCAAGAATCCCTTAATAGCGGTGCGGCAGCCGCGCGATTGACACACCTGATCGCGATCTCCAATGCTTGAGAACACCAGCATCGAAGCCCTACGAGCGCGAAGGTTGCACGCGCAACGCGCGAGTTCCCTCTGCCACACGTCGAGGCGCTTACCGCGGTTGCCGGGTCACAGACGCAGCAGCCCCGCTTTCGGATCTACGGGAGCGGGATGCGCGAAAGGCCTCAGATCGCGAAAACCAGTGTGAAGCAGCCTGCCGAGACAATCAGAAGGCCACGGCCGAAGCTTAGGTTCTCAATTTTGTGTGCACGCAATGCGTCAAAGGATGAGCAATGACGTTCCCCACGAACGGTAGAAGCGCTCGCATTTAGGGCAAAGGTAGAACACATCGTTCGGAAATTTCGGGAGGTCATCGATACAGACAGCTCCATCCCCCGAAATCTGCGGGGTACGCTGCACACAACACTCGATAAGCATCTTCTCGCTGCAAGAAAAGCAGATTGTCGACGATTCCGGAAACCACTGGGTGCTCTCATGCCGCTACGCGCGGAGAGCTGCCGACGCTCCCAAACCTTGGAGGTGGCGTCATCTTGCGGGCCCCGGGGGTGCCGATGGTTCACCCGCACCTATGCCGATGGCGACGACGAGTTCGTGAGCCACGGCTTACGCTTTTTGGCCCAATCCTGCGCGAAGGCCTTGATGCCCGGAGTGCCTCAGGAAGACGGCTGAAGTGCGCAAGTACTATCTGGATGATATCGCCACAACGAAAACACGGAAAACCGAACGCCGGAGCTGCGCTCTTCGATCATGCCAACCCCTTGCCACCGGGCTCGGCTTCGATTTAGTCGACGTCTTCACCGGCGGCGTTTCCGACGCGATTTGCCGCGTCGCACCGCGAATATCTGCCATCGCCATTTGCCGCCGTACGGCGGCGCGCTCGCGCATTCGTGCGGCTCGTTCTTCAAGGCAGGCGCCGCAGCCGGGGTGCATCTCGTGAATTGCGTTGGCGGGACCAAACGCACGCTATGGCGTGAGGGTCGAGTGCGGAAGACGTGGTACTGTGTATTTCTCGGTCGCGGCGATTAATTTAAGCTTGGCATCGCGAGCTCTTCCAGCTTGAATCGCACGTAACGTGAAATTGTACCATCTCAAGGTACACCAGTCTCGGGCTGGTCGAGATAGGATTGCGAATGTTCGAGCATGTCAGAATTGCACCGCACCGCCTTACTTCGATCATCGCGACAGTGCGGCTTGCGGGTGGTTTTGATGGGCATGACAATCTTGGGCCGGCACCATACGCCTTCTCTGATCCACATCGCTGGAGAGCTGGTCAATTCAGAGGACGTCAACGTCACCCTACCGCGCTGTGCGGCTCCCCCCAATTGAAGATTGGAAAGCGAGTTCCTCCGCGGGCCGGGACACCCGTGGAGATCAGTTGAACCAAGGCGTTTTTGGTTCTGTTCGCTCAGCCCGCTTGGATCTCGCACGGCGCCATCATCTCGGCTGCAGGACGGTCGATCCGACCTCGGATGGTTCCAATCGGCCCATATCTGTGGTGAGCCTGTAAGTCGGAAACCTGCAGAAGATAACGTCATGGTGCGCTTATCACTGCGCGCAGATGCACGCCAGCGCTGTTGGACGAACCGGAGCCCGTGACGAAGCGCCTCCGCCTTTACGCTTTAAGAGATTCGAGCCCGGGCTGATGACGTCGTCAAGACCGTATGCTTCCGACTGAGATCGCTTGACTGCTCGCGTGCCTGAAGCCATCCGATGCGTCTGATCGCGATCGAGAGCTTTCGAACGGCTCAGGAGGTCAAGGGTTTAAGCAGTTTTCCAAGTACGTAGCGAACCTGAGCGAAAAGGGGACAAAGGTGGATCTTTGCACACTGATTGAGCGAAACGCGTCGTTTACTCCCGACAAACCCGCGATCCACTTCGACGGGGGCACCCTAAGCTACGCCGCCTTCAGTCAAAGGATCGAGCAAATCGCTCGTGCTCTAAAACATCAGCTCGGCATCGAGAGAGGCGACCGCGTCGCGATCCTTGGGCTCAACCGGCCCGACTACCTGGCCCTGCTGTATGCCTGCGCGCGACTCGGCGCAATGCTCGTCCCATTAAATTGGCGGCTTACGGTCGCGGAACAGTTGTTCATCCTCTCCGACGCCCGTCCCAAAGTGCTAGTTCTAGAACAGGCCTTTGATGCACTGCTACCAGCTCTGGCGGGGCAGTTGCCTGATACCTTTGTTGCCGGGTTGAACTTTTCGCCTCTCGGCGGAAGTAAGTGGGACTGCCTGGTAGACCAGGGTCGAGGCGACGATCGCAATCAGCACACGGACCTATCTTGCCCGCTTCTGATTGTCTATACTTCGGGTACCACAGGGCGGCCGAAAGGCGCTGTGCTGCGTCAACAAGCGTTGCTGTGGAATGGAATTATGAGTCAGCACATGCATAATCTCAGCTCGACCGATCATGTCCTGACAGTCTTGCCGCTGTTTCACGTTGGCGGCCTGAATATCCAGACCACGCCGGCGTTGCATCACGGCGCGACCGTCACCATTCACACGCGATTTACGCCCGAGGCGACGCTTGCTGCGATCGAACGCGACAGACCTACGCTGGCAGCGTTGGTGCCTACCACGATGCAATCCCTAGCCGATCATCCTCAGTGGCGGACGACGGACCTCTCCTCACTGAAGGCAATTTGCACCGGTTCAACGATGGTCCTGCAGCACCTTATCGAACGCTTTGTCGCGCGTGGGGTGCCAGTGCTGCAGGTTTACGGTTCGACCGAGACCTGCCCTATTGCTGTGTATACGAGGCTCGGCGGCGATCTTGCGCGTAAGGGGTCGAGCGGCTTGCCCGGCCTATGTTGCGAAGCGGCTATCCTCGATGATACCGGCAACGAGTTGCAGGCAGGCAGCCCGGGCGAGATCGCCGTACGGGGCCCGAATGTCTTCAGCGGGTATTGGGGCCCTCAACAAGCAACGCGCGAGCCTTTGCGCAACGGTTGGTATCTCACCGGTGACATCGGCCGCCGCGACGCCGATGGATACTTTTGGGTTCATGATCGCAAAAGGAACCTGATCATATCGGGTGGAGAAAATATCTACCCGGCGGAAGTAGAGCGCGCGCTTATGGAGCATCCCGATGTCGCAGACTGCGCCGTTGTCAGTCGACCCGATCCGCGCTGGGATGAGGTGCCGATCGCTTATGTGATCAGGCGGCCGGGGGTTCGGCTTGACGCGGAAGCACTAACGGCGCATGCAGCCTCGCAGCTCGCCCGCTTTAAGGTGCCGCGCGAAATTATTTTCACGGCAGAATTGCCACGAACTGCGCTGGGCAAGATCCAGCATTTCGCGCTGAAGGGGCTTACACGATCAAGCCAGCACAACGACGGCGACTGAAGATTTCGATCGGGTGTGGCATTTCCTTTACCCCGCAGGCGTGGCCGCTGAGGGCCGCGAAACCCCACGGGTCACCGCGTCTATGCGAACACGGCAGCTGCGAGTTGATCATGTCGGCGCCCTTCCATGGAATAACGTTGCCCCGAGGTCGCTGATGCCGCGGATCCTCATTATGAATGCCGGTACCGCGCAGATGTCGGGCTCTGATCTGGCGACATCCAAGTTTCGCTTGCCTCCAATTCGGCCGAGACGTCGTCCATGTCTTCACAGGTGCCACACTCTTCCAGGAAGTTAATGGAGGTGCTGAGCCGGAGCGACGTCGCCAGTTGGGTAGCCATCCTCACTCAGCCGATATTCCGATCGTCTATCCCATCTCGGTTTTTGGCTCCTCGCCGCCGACGCCGCGTCAGTTAGAGCTTTGCCCTTGTTGCTGCCGGCGTATTCTGGGACGTGATCGAACTACCCATGCCGTCTTTGGGAGCGCGATTTGTATCAATCTTCCTATCAACCGATGAGTAGTGCGCCATTCGAGCCCGTCCGGGTTCATAAGGAGAGATCGCTCTTGCGAGCCTGCGTGGACGCTCGCCCTCGACGAGTGCTTGCAGCAATCCCCGTATCAGCGCCATGTTGAATAAAGCTTCTGATATGCCCGGAAAAATGAGCGACCTGTCGATCGCGCAAAGCGTCTTGAACCGGACCTGACTTGTTCGGAAGCCCGAAACCGCACAACAAGCGCCGGCCTCATAGTGTTAGCCTCGGACACTGCTGTTGAGGAGCATGCGCCGAGCCAGATGGAATTGCTGGAACGCGACCTCATTTTAATCGGACCGCATCGACCCGGGCCGAGAGTGCGAGATGGTCGTTACCGCTCTCACAGCGCGGAAAGCGATTATGCTCCATCCAAGATGAGGGCGTTGAGGGTCACGGCGGGGTCACCAGCATGCCAACGATCCCATTGGTAAAAAGAAACCGGCTTTGACTCGGTCCAGAACAACTACAGTTTCAAGGCGCTTTATATCTGGATTTTCATTTATCAAGCGTCGGGTGAAATGCTCGTACTCTTCCATATTATTTGCAGTCAACAACAGGATGAAATCAGCTTGGCCCGTGACGTAAAACCCGCTCATCACCTCCGTCATAGTGCGGATCCCCCGCTTAAAACGATCAATGATGTCGGCGCGATCGCGCTCAAAGAAAATGAGGACCAGCATAGTCACGTTTCGGCCGATCGCCCTTGGCGAAATGATTGAGACGTCTGATTCTATCACGCCCTCTTTTCGCAGGCGCTTTAGTCGGCGCTGAACTCCTGATGCAGATAGGCCAACTTTCGCGCCGAGTTCTTCACTGCTTAGGCGATTGTTGCGTTGAACGAGATCAAGAATACGAGCATCGATTTTGTCGATTTCCACGGCTCCATTGCGGACTCTCGAGCGCGACCGCCTCCTCCAAGCATGCGAAGTAGTCCCATTGAGTGTCCCGGCCATCTCTAAACCTCCTCCCTAGCACCTTACGAATGTACGTCTTCAGCCGACAATGCGCGCACTGATGAGTTGAAGGCTCAAACCTTATTGGGGACAGTCAACCACCGGTTCCGGTCTTGTGCGCGCCCGGTCGGCTTGCGTCGCCTCCCCTGATTCCAATAAGCCGCTAAAGCTCTTTTCCTCACGGCGCCGTTTGTGGAGGTTAATTTGTCGGTAGCGCACCTCTCTTGACGCCTGGCAGCTGATTGAACGTAGTTCTTCGGCAGCGGACATGTGGGCGCGTTAGCGTCACCAATGGAGAGCGCCATTGGATTGACGTCGCGGGCGAGCTAGTGAGGGTGAATTTCCTTCAGCTATGTCACGCCGCGCCCGTGGCGGCGCGCAGGCCACACTGGCAGTTCTCGAAATCAATTCACGACAGGCAGGGCGGCTTCCCGCCTGCGTCCCCTAGTGTGATGATCGATCACTGGACGCAATAGATCAGGAAGCAGCGCGCCCGGTATCGTCCCGCTCGCACGAGCATCGAGATCTGGCATCATTGTAATGGCTTCCTCTCCGTCGAAGGGGCGAGGATTGTCCCTCCTCCGGCGTCAGTCAACGTCCGCGGCTTCGCCGCGGCAAACGGCACCTCGATATTGAAATAACTAAAGCGCGGCATCTCCCGGGCAAGGCGCACCAGAAACGACATTGTTAACGTCACGCCACTGAGCAGCGCATTCAGGATCAGGATCGAAATCTTGGCCGCATCTGCGATACGGCCGAAACGATCGAGCATCGAGGGCGCGTCCGCGTTGAGGCTCACGCCGTGGTAGGCCGGCATCAGCATCAGAAGGCTTGCGCCACGCGCGGCCGCATAGCGGGCGCGCTCGATTGCAATTGCGTCCTGAAATGTTTGCATGTGATCATGACCGCCTTGCGACTACCCACATGAGCCAGGCACAAATCAACCAACATATCGCATTCCTGCTCCGATAACAGGAACTGCTCGGAACGATGAGCCAGAATGCAGATCCATCGACGCGCTCGTCGATCATGCATCGCGGCGCTGCCCCTCAATGGCAAGAACTCCGGTTTCCGTGAAAGCCGATGCGACTGGGAAGAGGCGGCTACAGGCGTATTTCCTTGCATTTGGCATGAGCAGGCTTCCAACAAGCAGATGTTCTTGACGGGCAGATGTCTTTGGGCTCGCTCAGGTCATCAAGAACATTGGATGCCTCGAACTGACAATAGGATCCGAGAATGGTCCTCCCAGTGTTCGCCGTCTGATGAAGGGCATGAGCAATCCCACGAGATCATTCCGGCTCTGCGGCAGCCTTTGCCGATGAGATCGGAGCGATCGAACTTTATCATAGTGGTCATCCGTGGATACCCGGCGTTTTTCGCTCAGCATGGAGATGACTGGAACTGTCCTGCTTCGACCTTATGAGGCGCGACCCTGACCCGACCGTGATTATTCCACATGAGGTCGCATTGGTCGCTGGCCTCGAAATCAGCATCTGGGTAATTTTGGGAAAATATCCCCTGTAAGACACAACCCCGTCTAATTCAGCTGCCAACTCAGACTTGTCGTTTCTCGCGTATCGCGACGTGAACGGAATGATTCACCTAACATATGCTGGGCGGTGTCTTCCGCTTATAGAGCTTTCGAGAAGCAGACGGCGCTAAAGGCTCCGCAGGAAGGAAAACGCTAGCGAGCTTTTGTCTCAATCCCATAGGCTCCTCCCGCGGCCAAAGCATGCTTGTGAGTGAAGCTTTTTCTTGTGCAACTGAGAGAAGGACACGACGCCCTGTTATAGAGATCTTCAAATTGCCGGTCGTCTCAAGGATTCGAGTGCGCTGGCGCCCCCCAGTGTCAGTCCCGTATACATCCTTGTCCACTGGACTCCAGCTGGACACTTTCAGAATGATGCTGAGGCATCGGCGATGGTCAGGCGCATCAGGGACAAGACGGTTAAAACCGCAGTGCGTGGCTGGACAAGCCGGTGCGCGAAACGCCCCTCTTGGTTTCAATCGGACGAGGCCTGTCGATCGGTTATCGGAGGAACGAGACCGCCGGCACGTGGGTGTTTCGCAAAGCCGATGCATCGCGAATGTTCGCCCCCCGACACTCGGACCCAACTGTCGACTACAGCGTGGAGTGCAACCGATCTAAGCGCGTGTCCATTACGGGACCCCGATGCAAAACCCACTGTCGACCTCCAAGGTCGCACCGTTCCGTTGTATCTGAATCATGACCGATCCGGGGAGAACAACACGCAGTAACCGATGCTAAGCCGAACACCGTCGTGCCAGCAACGATTGGCACTATCGAAATAGTCATTGCCGAAAGAATCACAAGAATTGTAACCGGCAGGCCCTCGCCGATGTCTTCGATCTGCGACAGACTGCACGCCCTGGCGCCACCCGCTCGATCGCATCGGCGGGACAGCCTGCGAACACCCCAATATCGTGGCTAGCCACGATATCGATGATCTCTTCGCTCATGCCGGCGTCACAGTTTCTGCTTGAAGGTATCAACTGCGGCCCGGGTCACCCGAAAAACGCCACGACCACGGGACAGTGGGCGATAGGCAGAGCCGGCTCGGGTCTTGAGAACATCAAACCATTGGTCGGGCGTGAGCCTCGCAGGGCGCTCGCTGATCTGGATCACCCTGCCATTCGGGGCGAAGCGGACGTGAATGATGATCTGCGGATTCATATCGTTCCCGCTTTTTGCCAGGTTTAGAGACCGGTGGGTTGCTCGATTGTGGCGTGTTCAGTTTCGGCCCCCTTGGGGTGGACCTCGCGCAGCGACTTAAACTTCGCACCTGCATTGGTGCCGGGGGCCCGTTCGGGTTGGCGGCGATAATCGCCCGTGTGTTAGGCCTCATGCGTTCTTCGGCATTCGTCTTGAGGCACGTTTCGGACCAACATTCGGTGTCGGCAAACTCCCCCGTGCGTCCGCCAGATTGACGGCATGCAGGGTCTGAGAAACGAATAGGAAGAGGCGATTACCTCTTCCCGCTCGATACCGAGCGCCTTCAGGCTAGGCAGGAGCCCAATCGTGCGTTTGGAACCGCAACGCTATGCTTGCGGCCAACATAGATCGCGAAAGCTCGTTCGAGCATCTCAGTCGTCGACCGACTGGAAATTCGCTGCGAACACAATAGCGCTTCGACGGCCGACAGTCGGCAACAATGATATCAGGATGCGAGAGCGGAATTGCATTCACCGCCTCCGCGTCATCGGGGCGATTCTCTGCGGGTCCAGTGCCGATCACCGCCCAACATGCCTTCTAGCCAGCACCAATCCAGTCGCTCGCGCCTGGTCGGCCGTAATCTGCATGCAGTGGCCCGATCCATCGATTAGATGCAGGTCAAACTGCGGAAGACGCCGGAATGGCTGCTGCGCCACATCCGACGCATCACATCGAACCAAGGTGAGCTGCGGAAAGCGGCGCCTTAGGTCAGCAACGGCGCTAGTGTCTGTGTTAGCTGTCTCAAGCAGGCGTTCGATTTCGATCAATTGTTCTGTGGCGAGCGCCATTGTGACTCCTTATGATTGTTGCCAATGAGCATCACTGCCAGAACAGCCGCTCGGGATCCGTGTTCAATTCGTCGATCGCCGACGCAAGCCGGTGGAAAATGCTGTAGAATTTCCAGCTTCCTCGCGCATGATTCTTGAAGAACAGTTTCCAGATCCCGCTCACGGCATCGTAATGAAACAGCGCGACCTCGATCTGACCGCCATCGTTCTCAATATTGCGCGAGCAGCAGGGACTCTCAATGAGATAGCCAGCCTTTACCGGCGTCACACTCGGCGAGTGCTTGCGGGAGATCAAAGCACGTTCGATCCGCTTGCGATCTAGCTCGTTCGGATGCGGGATCAGCCCGACCGGTACCTCTCTCGACACTCTCATTGCGAGAACATCCCCTCAAAGGACTGTGATCTCTTCTTCAAGACAACCAACGACCAGCCGCTCGCCAAAATCTACAAGATAAATCGGCACGCTTGCTTCGGTATGCATCGCGACCCGGACGATCTCGCCGATGGCACCGGCGCCGACCAGGATCCCATCAGGCGGCGCGGTGGCAACTGACTCGTCATTGATGAGATTGGCTGCCGTTTTCACGCGCTGGCCCGATCGATATTTTGGAATGCGCGGCTCTGTCATGACACAGCCACTTCCGGCAATGGCAGATCATCTACGCCCTCGTCGACCGGTCCGACCTCTTTGCGCCTCACGCCGACGCGGTAGCCACTTTCATGAAGTTCGAGACCGTAGATATAGAATTTCCGCAGGAACGCACCGATGGAAACGACGTAACCCAGGTCGCCCTTCTTGGCCAGAATGTCGCCGATCTCCTTGCCGCAAAGGGTGCCGTCATTGCGGATGGTACTGCTGGCCCTCACCTTTTCGCCAAAGCTGAACGCGGGCCGCCCGCTTAGCTGGACCACATCACTGTCGGAAACGATCATGTTCATGCACCGCCCCCTCGCGAACCTGCAGGGCGCATGGAGACGCGAGCAGAGCTGCTCTTCTGCAGCATATTGTCCTTGTTTGCGATGAGACATGCCGACTCGTCATCCGCGATGCGACTCGCCACTTCGTAGCGGGCATGCCGTTCAGCTTCGCGGTTCAGAGCGGTTACCAAATGAGGTGAAGGTCGCTGCGCGTACTCGAGGTGCACGGAGGTATCCGGGTCGTTCACCGTGGCAAGCGGCCCCATACGTCGTGCCACCATGCGGCGAAACTCAATAGCCTCATGATTCATCAGCCAACCAAGCCGGCGCGGCGCGATGCGCTGCGTCCCGACCCAACAGACGCGATAAAATGCAGAGCTTTGCCACCTCCGACGTCTTAGCCCAGCGAGTCTGTGGAAGTGTAAGCGGTAGAGCTCGATCGGAACAGAGGCCAACGTCTCTGCTTCGAGCAGATGTTTTCGGCCACTCCCTCCAGATGATAGAAGAGCCAGGTCTGCCGTTGCTGATCCTCCGCTTCGGGTAGCAGACCTTCGTCGAGCCGCGTGTGTGCGACCAATGCTCCCTTGCTGGCTGATAGTGGAATGACTGGGTCCAGGTTCATGGGCAGCTTTGCTCCTCTGACAGGTGGCCCCTTCGACAGTGCAACGCGATGCACCTGGCTCGGCGAAGAACAGGCTCGTCTGCACAGCGGCGTGGGTCAAATCGATGACAGCGCTGCTTAGTGGGCACTCGACATCGAGGCGCAACTTTGGACCGTTGCGCTCCGTTACTTTCTTACGGGGCCCGTGGCGCCGCCTACGCACCGATGTTGGCGATCGATCCCGAGTAATCCATGGCCATAACAGGAAATTGCAAGTCGACGCCTGCGGCGCCGTCACTGCACACGGCGATACTCGCAACTTTGGAGTGACGGAGCTCGGCATGAAGTTCACGAGCCCCCCTTTGAGGCAGGCGCGTGGTAAACGCGACACTGATGTATCCATGACGTTGGTGTTTTCAACTTGACAGACAGCGACACACTGCGGCTCGTCAAAGTAGACGATGCGTTCGGTGCATTTCTGGGATTCAATTGCGAAGCTTCCAGCCTTCTCCGACGTTGCAACATTCGGGTATAAGGGTTCACAATCCGAGGAACGCGTCCACTGCGAGGCGACGATCTTGAATGGCATACGACCTCTTACGCGACCGAGATCAGCGGTTCTTGCGGGATCGCGGCGTCGCCGCGCTTGGCCTTTGAGCCCGAATGCTGTGCCGGACTCGGGCACGGAGATCTATGGCATGATAAGTCGCTTTCGGATTGGCCAAGGCATCGCCGGGGCCGACGATACCGAGCACAGTCAGCTGCGGAATTCTGGTGGCTACCGCGAGCAGCTTTCCCGCCGCCTGCTCAGGAGTGAGCTTGTCACGACCAACACCGGGACGCGATTCTTTGGCGCAGTCGTACTTACGATTGCAGTAGTTGCATTGAAAATTGCACGCCGGCGCGACCGCGACATGGATGCGAGCGTCATGATGATGAGCTTCTTCGCTATAGCAGGGATGCGTCCTAACTTTGTCCCAGATTTCGGCCGGCAGATCGCCTGGGACAGCCTGTGACCCATAGCTCCCTTTGCCATTCTTCGAAGAGCTCCGGGAACCCTTACAATCGGCGCATCCCGCCGCTATCCTCAGCATCTTTGACATGTTTTCCGCGTCCGGCAACAGCGTCCATATTCAATTCTCTACCAAGTGTGGCGACCAGCCTGAGCGGCCACAGAACGAGAGTTAGCAACTCGCGTGCCATCTCGGATGGCGATGGCATTCCCGCCGTATGAACGAGTTAGCTAGACTTGATCCGCACAGTTGTGCACGCGTCAGCGACAGTTCACAGGTCGCAAATGCGACAGGCGTCGCAATTGTGACGGAGATGGCCGTTGGGTTCTCATTGAGCTCGCGTGAAATCTCCCAACACGCACCAGTCGCTTGCGATGCGACCTCTTCCTACTAGCGGACAGCGGCGGGACGACCACCTCGCGCCGCTACTTGGCGCTCAACATCTCTATCGCGTGCGGGGCCATATCGCGACCAGTGTCAGGTGTTGCTCGACCAGAAAGCAGAGTTCGTTGCGTGAGAGTGCTTGCGGATCGACGAGCGCGTAATGGACGTCAGCCGAGCGTTTGGCGATCTGCCGGGCATAAATAGCAAAAGCAGATCAGTGAAGAGACAGCCGAAGAAGAGGAAGCTCCGTCCGTTCCGCCTTTCCTTGATGAGGTCGGGAACTGGTTGTCTGGATGCCGATTTCAGTCAGAACCTCAACATAATCCAGCGTCAGTAATTAGATAGCTCTTGACCGGCAGCACGCTGCCGTGCGGCTTGCGCAGCACAGTAGGCCAATGGGGCCGCCGAGGCATGATCACCTATTGGCCTGCCGGATCGTAAATTGGATACCAGCAATCGACGTGGATGCCGGAGCGCGCGATACCTTCACCTCACGCCATCCGTCGCGTGTACCGGAGAGCCGTCTGCATCGCGCCGTCGTACCAAGAGTCGACTATCACAGATAGTGGTAAGGATGCTAGATGATGATTTAGTGGTGTCGGCTCCACCCGCGCGCGAACGGCTGGACCATCAATGCCGTCACGGTGGAGCGGTGTGAGTCGCTCTCGACATCCCAGACGTCGCCTTTGGGCTGGCGCGATAGCGCAACTTTGCTGGAGAAGGCAGAAGGCCTCCTGTGTCATTGGCATATCTGGTCCGATCAACTCGGCGAGGTCAGGTCCGAGATACGGAACAATGCTGAGCTCTCATCCTCACCCCAAGATCAGTAGGAATCGCCTTCGCGTCGACTGCGTTGACGAATTTCAATTCGCGGGAGCGCGTTCATCGGTCCCCCTCTCTTCCCGCGCGTTTTGGCATTCATTGTGATCGGGAGCGGCGTGTCGCTCGCCATCTCAGGCAGATCGAGCATCCAGTTAATGGCCATTCTGATCCCAACCGCCCCGGAGCGTTTCATACTCGGATTCCGCGATCGGCTCTTCGAGATCTTTCTTGCGAAAGGCCCGCATCAAGAGAGCGGCGACTCAAGAGTTTCATGAGGCCAATTTTCTCGACCGCGATGCATACTTGTGTGGTTTAGCATGCTCCCGCGAGTTGGCGCGCAGGTGAGCCACAATGTTTGACAATACGGAGACGACCTGGTCGACCTCTGGAGGGTTGTCTCACGCGGCAGGGACAAGCGCAGCGCGCCGTGCAGGACATGCGATGGCGCGATTGAGCAGGATCCGCAGGCTGATCCGAGCGAAGCGGCAATGCCCGCACGATTTAGATGGTGGAGAATTGCGTCTCTTTCGCCAAGCGATCTCGGAAGATCTCGGCGTTAAACTGAAGAACGTCACGCTCAACGTGCTCGGTCGCACCAAGAAGGGTGATGATCGGCAAGGAGAACACCACCATCGTCAATGGCGCCGGCAAGAAGGCTGACATTGGGGCGCGTGGCCCAGATCAAGGCTCAGACCGAGGAGACCACCTCGGACGAACAGCACGCAAAAGTGCAGTGGTCGTTGCGTCCAACACTTGGCGACTCCGCAAGGAGCAAAGAAGTAGCACGAGGAAGCACGCTGACACTTTAAAATGAACTACTAGCTGATTCCAAGACTATGAACTTCACCACAGTTGCCGTTGTTCTTTGATGCCCGAGACGTCGCGGCCGTGTCCTCCTCATAACGATAGTTGTGATGCTCTCGCTCCGCCACGCTGGTGCCGAGGAACCACCTCCGTGATGGAATCCAGCCCCGGAGGCGCTCTTTCTACGATTTTCATCGCGATGGGTTTGTCCTCGCCGCGCAACATCAATTCATGGTCGTGGCAACGCATCTTCAGCATCAATATCGGGCGCTGAGGCTGATTGAGCTCGCTCACCCGATGCTCAACTGCGCGGACGGCTATTCGTAACTTGCCTTGAACTCCTCAATCTCGCTGAAGCCAAGGCTTCGTCGGGCCGAGACCACTTTCTGGAAGCCCGCTGCGTAGAGATTGATGACAGACCGCAGGGAGGGTTGCAATTTGCCCAGATTCCAAGAAGGTCTGTGACAACGATGTAACATGATCTTTGAATTCGTTGCTGGCATTCGACTCACGTTGCGCCACGCTCCCGTAGAGCATGGCGACAGCGCAGATTGCGCCTGTGACAATGGCGCTTGAAATCCCCGGCGGTGCCAGCTGTTCGCGTAGCCCAACGCGCAATCCGCGACGCGGTGATGATCTCCACGAATTCCGATCGCAACTTTGCGCATTTTGCCCCTCAAATGACTTGTCCGGAGGCGCCCGATGCTGGTTCGCACTGTCGCGACGCGCAGCTATCCTGCTGGATCGCCGCGCTCAACATTTCTCCGCCGCTTGTCACGAGCGCTGACTAATTTAGATTGATTTCCGTAAATCCTGAAACCATCAAAGGGACGGACGCGTACACGAGCGAATGTTCGATGCTCTCAATGAACAGTACGCAAGTTCGAATGTTCTCGCGAGAAGCGCTTGCAGATAGCAAGTGCTGCGAAGTTGGCGAAATCTGCGCACAAAAACTGCAAGATATCGCTACGAACGCCTCCAATCCTCTCAGGTAAATGAGTATCCGATATCCGCTTGCACGATCTAACGACCTTTCGTGCAAGATTGGAGTTCGCGGTGAGTTCATTTACTTGCCGAGCTCCTATTCAGTGCCCTTCGGGGCGTTTCCTCCCTGACTCGGCCGCGCGGTATCTCGCGCGGCCTTTTTTCGCGGTCGACGAAGACCTGATTGCTCGAATTGGAAGACCTCCAGGAGCAAGGCGACGACCCCGACCACCGGCGCACAATCCACGCAAGGCTTGTCCTCCTTCGCTAGCGTCTGAAGGACCTGTCACTTCGGCGGGAGACCAGCTACATTGATGGCGCCTGAGTTGGCTCACATCGCCTTGCGGTAAAAACAATCTGGCGATCAGCATTTGGCTCGCCAAACTGCCGCAGCTCTCAGCCGCGGCTGCACGAGAGCCGTGGAGGCTGCTGAAAGAGCGCTCCCTGCATGGGCTAAACTCACAGCCAAGCAACGTTCCAACACCCTGCGCAAATGGTACGAATTGATCGTCGCAAATCGCGAGAATCTCGCGCTAATCCTGACCTCCAAGCAGGGCAAACCGCTCTCTGAGGCGCTAGGCGAACTCGATATCGGGGCGCCTATGTCGAGTTGTACGCCGAAGAGGCGCGCCGCGTCTATGGCGAAACGATTCTCTCGCCGCGCCCGGATGCAAGGCTGCTTGCGATCACGCCACCGATTGGCGTCTGCGGCGCCACACGCCGTGGAACTTCCCCAACTCGATGATCACCCGCAAGGTCGGGCCGGCGCTCGCCGCAGGTGCACCGTGGTGCTGAAGCCAGGCAATCAGACGCCGCTCTCGGCGGTTGCGCTCGCAGCCCTGGCTGAGAAGGCAGGCGTGCCCAAGAGTGTCTTCAACGTCATCGCCGGAGATTCGGGAGGATCGGCGAGGTTTTGTGCGAGCACGCGGCCGTGCGCTTTGTCGGCCTCACCGGCTCGACGGAGGTCGGCAAGATCCTCTACGGTCGGGCCTGCATCGGCCTGAAGAAGCTCGGCCTCGAGCTGGCGCCTTTCGTGGAGTTCGACGATCCCATATCCGCCATCGAGGGCGCCATCGTCTCCAAATACCGCAACATGGACCAGACCTGCGTCTGCGCCAATCGCCTCTACGCACAGGCAAGCATCTATGAGGAATTCGTGCAGAAGCTCTCGACCAAGGTCGCGGCATAGAGATCGGCGAAGATGCGGTTCGTGCCTGCACACTGTCCATGAGCGGCGCGATCGCGGCGATGGTGCTCAGTCATAATTCGGCCTTGACAGCCGCAGCTCTGTTTTTGCGGGCGCCGTATGGACGTGATGCCGTTCAACATTGACGTGCAGCTTTCGGCCCCGCGCTGGGTTGCGGGCCGATCCGTTGCAGCTTGGCAGGCTGCGTTCTCTGGAGGCCTCGCTCTTGGCAGTTGGGGCTGGGGTCGCCTCACCGATGCCGTCGGTGTGGACATCACGCTGCTCGCCTCTGCCGGATTGATGCTGCTCTTGCCGCTGCTAGGGCGCTGGCTGCGCATGCCGGCCATCACCGATCGCGGGGAGGACGCCGAAATGCTTGCGATCCTAAGGAGCGGCTTCTGCTGACATACCGGAGCGGCCCGCTGGTGGTTGAGCTCGAATATCGTGTGGCTTCGGAAAATGCGAGAGCCTTCCACAACGTTATGCAGAATGTGCAGCGCTATGGGCAACGCAACGGCGCCTATGGCTGGTCGATTGGGCGTGATATCGCCGACCCGAGCTGTGGACCGAGCGCTATCACTGCCCGACATGGCTCGATTATTTGCGCCAACGCAACCGCTGGACGCGCTCGGAGCGCGCATTAGATGCAAGGCCACGGCTTTCCATGTCGGGCCTGAGCCCGTGCGTCTCCGTCGTATGCTGGAGCGCCCGTTTGGATCGGTACGCTGGAAGGATGATGTGCCCGACCGCGCCCCGAGTGAGCTCTAGCTGCGGGTTGGACGTGCGCAAAGGCACTAGCAGTCGTCCCTTCCGTGCCCCGCATTGAAAAAGCCCCGGGCGTGTTGACGCGCTTGCGCTTCGCGAGCCCCTCGCCGTCGCCTTGCCTAGAGGACTTCCACTCCAAGCTGTGGCTGATACTCGGCACAAAAAAAGGGCCACTCTGATGAGTGGCCCAAGTCTGCGAGAGAATGTCCGCAGCAGAGCCTCTGGGATCAGGCCGCAGCCTGTTCGATCGGCGAGAAGGGAAGCCCAAGACTCTCGGCGACAGCCTTATAGGTTAGCCGGCCCCGATAGACATTTAGGCCGGCGCGCAGATGCGGATCTTCGAGCACAGCTGCAAATCCTTTACTTGCGAGAGCCAAACCAAAAGGTAGCGTAGCGTTGTTGAGTGCCTGGCTTGAGGTGAGCGGCACAGCTCCGGGCATGTTTGCAACGCAATAATGGATCACGCCATCCACCTCATAGGTTGGATCGGCATGTGTCGTCGCCCGCGATGTCTCGAAACATCCGCCCTGATCGATCGCCACGTCCACGATCACGGAGCCTTTGCGCATCGAGCTCAACATACCTCGGCTGACCAGTTTCGGCGCGCTCGCGCCAGGAACGAGAACGGCGCCAATGACAACATCTGCCGCAAATACCTCTTCTTCAACGGCCTCGATCGTCGAGAATCTGGTCCGTACTCGCCCTTCGAACTGCTCATCCAGTTCGCGAAGCCTGGGAATCGAACGGTCGAGGATTGTGACCTCAGCGCCTAAGCCTGCCGCCATCCTTGCAGCGTGAGTGCCGACAACGCCCCCGCCGATCACCACGATGCGAGCGGGTGGCACGCCCGGTACCCCGCCAATCAGCAGTCCCCGTCCGCCGGCGTACCTCTTCAGCGCGGCACCCGCGGCCTCGATCGCAAGTCGTCCCGCAACCTCGCTCATAGGGGCAAGCAGTGGAAGGCCGCCGTTCGCGTCAGTCACAGTTTCATAGGCAATTGCGGTGCAGCCAGACTTGATAAGGCCCTTCGCCTGCTCCGGATCCGGAGCCAAATGCAGATAAGTGAAGAGGATCTGGTTTTCTCGCAGCTGCGTCCATTCGGAGGGCTGCGGCTCCTTGACTTTCACGATCATTTCGCTTGACGCGAACACCTCGCGAGCAGAGGCCGCAATCGTTGCTCCAGCCTTTTGGTAAATCTCGTCTGTTGCGCCAATCCCGGCGCCGGCGTTCGTCTCGAGCAATACGCTGTGGCCAGCGGCCACGTATTCGCGGACGGCCCCAGGCGTCAGGCCGACGCGGTACTCGTGCGTCTTGATTTCCTTGGGAACACCGACCTTCATTTGCAATCTCCATGGTGAGCAGCTCGTTGTAATCGGAAGAGCGTCACAAACCTCGGGGCGAGAGGCCAAATAGCGCAGTAATCCGGCGATCTTACATGCCTGCTTGCAGGATTTCGAACGGACAACCGAATACTGCCGAGTTGCAGGATGCTACCACAGGGTGGCGAGACCTGATGCGGCCCCGGCAGCCAAACCAAACAGTCGTGATCAGGATTGATCTACGCCGGATTGGATCGACTTCTTCGTTGTTTTGCCTCATTCGCAACGATGCTCGATTTGCTAAAATGAGTAGCGCTTGCGATGGAGGCCCGTTAGTTCATCAAAGGATGGATCGGGTTTTTCAAAGGTCTGCTGAACGATTGATCGAAAGTACGCATCGAGACGCAGCTTAGCAGAGCATGGCTTGGGTCGCCGCTGCGCTCAAGCTATCGTGCTTCGCATATCTCGCTCTTCCCGCGAGCCAGGCAGTGCTTGCAACCTGATCTCGACATATCCCCCTCCTGGACCGTCATCCATCTGCAGCGCGGCTACGACTCCGTCGATCCGGTGGTACGTCGGGCAATGCGCCAGCCTAAGCCCTTCCGATCGGGGCCCGGATTTGAAGTGCGAAAATCGGCCGAAGCCTGAACGCGCTCTGTTCGAAGAAGCCGACAAATTTGGAATCCGCTGCGGGTTTACATTCGCTATCCTCGATGACAGGTGCGTAATCGCCGCGCTGAGCTTTGCAACTGACGAGCGTCGAGCTGGTTTCGCGCGCGCGCTTCTCGAGCACGCCCAGAGCCTGCGGTTAGTCGCAACCGTTTTCCATGAACATGCAAAACGGTTCTGGACGATTGATCGCATGGTCGGCGGCGTGGTGCTGTCTCCTCGCGAGTACCAGTGTCTCGAATGGTCCGCGCGCGGTAAATCGGCCGGGGAGATCGGGATCATTCTCGGTATCGCAGAGCAAACCGCGGGTTTTCACCTGGACAGCGCCCGTGCGAAGCTCCGTGTCAGCTCCCTGCGTCAAGCGATCGTGCTGTTGACCGAATCAAAATCTCGAAAATGGATCGCCAGCCCTCCATAAACGCCTCTGGAACTGCACAGGATGCGCTCGCCTAGGCCTCTCTGCTTAGTTGCCGAAATCAAGCAGGGAGGCGAGAATGATGCAGCTCATCATGCCGGAGTACTACGGGGAATTCGTCAACGATCGCGCCGAGATGCACCGGCTGCGCTACCGCGCTTTCAAGCAGCGTCTGGATTGGACCGTCGAAGTCAGCGGCGACATGGAAGTGGACGAATTTGACGTCCTTCGACCGGTGCGTCTACTGAACCGCTCGGGAGCCGGACAAATTCAAGGTTGCGTGCGGCTTTTGCCTTCCACCGGGGCAACCATGCTGAGGGACACTTTTCCGATCCTGCTGGACGGGCAGCCGGCACCACGAAGCGACTGGATCTGGAGAGCAGCCGATTCGCGCTCGATGTTCCCGCGGATGCGCCGGCGAGCGGTGGAGTTGCTGCTGCCACTTACGTGCTGTTTGCGGGCATGATTGAATTTGGCCTTTCCATCGAATTGAGTAACTGCCCAGGTGGCCGTTTGTATTCTCTTGACTGACCACATGTGTTTGTGAGTCAAGGTATGGGTGACGCCGCCAAATTCCTCATTGTCTGTGGATGCCCTGCTGGCCCTGATTGGGGAGTTGCAGGAGCGCAACCTGATGTTGGAGCAGCAGAACGCATTGCTGACGGTGCGTGTGGCCGATCTGGAGCGTCGGCTTGGTCTGGATAGCTCCAATAGCAGCAAGCCGCCTTCGAGCGATGGACCGGGCCAGGCTTCTCGCCGGACACAGAGCCTGCGTGAGCGAGGGTTGAAGAAGCCCGGCGGCCAGCCCGGCCATGCAGGCAAACACTTGAAGCGGTCCGAACGGGTCGATCATACGATCATGCATCGCCCTGTCAGATGCGGGCGCTGCCGAATGGCGCTGGAGGGTGAACTGCTGGAACTTGTCGGCAGCCGTCAGGTGTTCGATCTGCCGGCGCCGGCGCCGCTGCTCGTCACGGAGCATCAGCTCTATCGTTGCAAATGCAGCGGCTGTGGCGCGGTCACGACAGGATCGTTTCCACCCGAGGTAAGGGCGCCGGCGCAATATGGCGTCCGGTTGGCCGCTGTGGTGACCTATCTGTCGGCGGGACAGTTTCTGCCTGAAGATCGGCTCGGGCAAATCCTCTCCGATCTGTTTGGCGTGACCATCTCGGCCGGCACGATCGGACAAATGATCGCCCGGGCTGCCAGCCGGACGCAGGATTTCGCTGCGGCAGTCTGCGAGCAAATCCGCCGGGCACCGGTCAAGCATTTGGATGAGACCGGGTTTTGGGTGGGCGCCACGCCGCAATGGCTGCATGTCGCGGGCACCGCCGGGATCAATGGGCTGGTGCATTATCGCGTCTCACCCAGGCGCGGCGAGGTGCTGACGCAAGCGGCGCATATCGTTGTGCACGACCATTGGACATCCTATTTTCAGATGTCCGGTGTCACGCATGCGCTGTGCAATGCGCATCACCTGCGCGAGTTGACGGCGCTGGTGGACATCGATGGCGAGGCCTGGGCCCGGCGCATGCGCGGGTTGCTCCGCTGCCTGTGCCACGAGGTCAATCTGGCGTCAGAGCATCCAACCGATCAGACAGGCGCGCTGCGTCCCAACAGAATCCGCGCCGCCGAGCGACTTTATGACCGCATTATCCGCGCCGGTATCGCCTGGCACGAGGCGCTACCCGCGCTGCCTCGCGACATCAAGCGCGGGCGGATCAGACGGCGCACGGGCCATAATCTCCTGTTGCGCCTCAAGTTACATAAAGAGGCGGTGCTGCTGTTTCTGCACAACTCGGCGGTGCCGTTTACCAACAACGAGGCCGAGCGCGATGCTCGGATGATGAAATTGCGGCAGAAGATCTCTGCAGGCTTCCGCACCTCACAAGGCGCAGACAATTTCGCCACGCTTCGCACCCTGATCGGTACCGCTCGAAAGCGCGGATGGAACATGCTCGAAACATTGTCCCGATGCCCCACACAACTCATCCACAAACTCAGCGTCGCCTAACCGAGCAAACGGACCTGGGCAGTTACCGAATTGATCGAAATCGTCACTGTGACCGACGCCCGCATGGGGCGGATTCTTCGCCGGGCCGGATGGCCCCTTCGCAGAGTGGGAAAAGCGCGCCCCCTTGGAAACACCACGGCTGTCGCGGGCTACCTGGAGGTTTCGTCCGATGCGTTGGACCGCATCCGCAAGGCGCAAATCTCGGGACCGGTGCTCTGGGCTCCGGTCATTCAAGTCGCTGCCTAGCTTCTGGGAAGCAAACGTAACGGCTGCAGATCGGTGCGGAGAGCCACTCTGCGCTCTCAAGACTTACCATGCACAAGCCAGGTCCCACACTTCCGTCACTCCAAGCCACCAGAGCGATCGAACTGAAACACCTGAGATCGGCGGTCGCTGCCGCCGATTGCGGTAGCTTTCGTGAGCCGCCGAGTTGCTCGGATCGCAACAATCGAGCCTTAGCCGCAGAATCAGCGAGTTTGAGCACGACTTGGGCGTTCCATTTTTCGAGCGCTTCAGCGGAGGTGTGCGCCCAACGCGGCCCGGCCGCGACGTTCTTCGGTTGGCCAGAACCATCCTGGAGGAATTCGGCGCGCTTATTGCAACGGCCCGATCCGTTCACAACAGCGAAACCGGCCGTCTGAGCGTCGGTTTCTGCACATCACTTTCGGACGGCAATCTGCAAGCCTCCCTACTTGAGTTCAAGCAGCGCTTCCCGCAGAGCACGATCACGGACACGTTTAGCAGCGGCACTTCGTAACGGAGCGCTCGATCTCCTGATCGTCACCGGGCGCTTGCCGTTGTTGGACAATAAAGCCATGGCTCTGTGGAGCGAGGGTGTTCTCGTGGCCTTCTCATGACCATCCCCTCAGTTCGCGCGAAACTGTCTACTGGAACGACCTGTGCGGCGAGACGGTGCTGCTCAGCCACTACGACCTCGGAAACGAGCTCGAAGATCTTCTGCGTTTCCAAGCTCCGAGCTGAGGTCCGCCCAAAAATCTGGCGCCACGACGTCAGTCGCGGCATCATCAAAAGCTTGATCAGCATGAACACAGGAAGAAGCCTCGTGTTCGAGGCCGACATAGGCGCAAATTTTGCCGGCCTTGTTTACCGGGAGCTGCGCGATGGCGCGGGTGCGAGCCGATTCGAGCTTTCTGCCTATTGGCGCGCCGACAATGAAACCCGGCGCTGCACGAATTCCTGAAGTTGGTCTCTGAGCGCTACCCATCGCCTTCGAGTGGTCGCTGACGCGCGTGGCGCGCTTTCCGGAAGCTCCTGTCGGCTGCCATGAACCGGGCCAGCATGGGCGCGATAAGCTTAGCTGGATCGCCGATCGGCTGAGCGGTCTCCTGCGCAAGGATCTCGGCATATGCCACGAGATCCCTGTGCACGCTCGCGGGCAGTTCATGCGTAATCTTGATCGGCTTGTCGTCGTGGATTGCGCCGAGCTTTAACTTGGGCATCGTTCTCACCCCCTATACGGTTCGAGCACCAGGTCACGGTTGACGATCACCCGCACCGGAAATCCCGGACGGATCGTCAAAGTTGGCTGAATGTTGAGATTGCGGCGGACTATCTGCTGGCCCGCTTGATTGATCGATTCCCCAGCTCCACGGCGGAGCGCGGCAATGAGATCGCTGTTGGTATTGCCGCTATCCGCCCCGGAATTCACCTCCGTGCCGACGGAAAGCAGCGTCGAAAGAGCGGCGGCCCCCAACAATTCCTTCCAATGATTGTCGACTTCGTCCTCAAGACCAGAGTAACCTGCCGCATCTGCGCCGGGCTGCCGTTCCAAAACAATCGACCTTCCATTCGGCATGATAAGGCGCGTCCACACCAGGAGCACGCGCGACTGTCCAAATGCGACCTGGCTATCGTAGCTCCCGATCAGCCTTGCTCCCTGGGGGATAAGGCGAGCTCGCCCGGTAGGAGAATCGTACACCGCTTCTGTGACTTGGGCTGTGATCTGGCCAGGCAGGTCGGAGCGGATTCCTGTGATCAGCGCGGCCGGAATGACCGTTCCGGCCTGAACGACAAAAGGCGAAGCGGGCCTCACAAGGCGATCGGAGCTTGTCGTCCGACGATCGACCGTTGCACTGACGAACGCAAGCTTTCGGTCTTGGCCATTTTGAGCAAATGCTTCGTCGGATGATGGCGCGGCGGATGAACGAGCTTCGCTCGATGAGGTGGCAGGGACCTGTGGCCGGACATTGGTGCTGGCAAATACCTTGCTGATCCGTGCCGCCTCGCTCTCCTGGCTGAGATGCTGCTGTTCGGCATCGATGCCGAGGGAGCTGGATGTCGAAGACCCCTGTGCTGCGACGATCGGCCGGCCGAGATCGCCCGGCAAGGGCGGCCCTAGACGCGGCACGTCCTTCGGGATCTCGGTGTAATCCTTTGGTAAGGTCGCGAGCTGATCGGCGATATTGTGGTGGTCGGTGGCGTAAAGCTCCTCAGGCGCTGAAGTATGAGACCGTTTCTCCTGCAGCGCCCAGAGCACCGCGCCGGTGACCAGCACGAGCACAGAAGCGCTGACGCCTATCAGGACCTTTCGCGAGAGGCGCGCAACTTGCGGAGGATCCGGCCGAAGCCGCAGCGCTTCGGCGATCTCTTCCGGTGGCCTGGCCCGAGGTGGTTCGTTTGGTTCATCGATCGCCTGGTCACTATCGTTCAAAGCGACCTCCCGTCGGTTCGCACGATCCTGACCTTCTGCTGGTGCTCCTCGCCGAGCCTCAGCTCGGCGGCCGCGAACAGCCGGTCAACAATCAGCACATTTCCGTAAGCGCGGTAGTTGACGATCTCGGCTTTACCGTTGGGCCCGATCACGAAGAGCGGCGGCATCTCGCCCTGACTGACGCCGGAGGAGAATTCGACATAGGTTTTGCGGCCGTCATCATAAGCGTTGACGGGACGCCACGGCGGGCTGTCGCCCTCGATCGCGTAACGGTACCGGCGCGCCGGCAGGTCCGGAATAAAGGCTGTCGGCGGTAGAGCTCGCGTTCGCCCGCCACGATCCGCCGGATAGAACCAGGCGACCGAGGGCATATAGGGCTTTTCTTTGGCGCGAAGCTCGATCAGGTAAGTACGGCGATCAGTATTGACGACGAGGTTGGTCTCGATCGAGGGACGGGTGGGCTTGACCATGACGTGAACGCGGCGGGTGTCGCCGCTGCCACTCTCGGTGTCGCCGACCACCCAGCGGACGGTATCGCCTGCGGCGACCGGTCCTGAGCCGATCAGCTGCTCACCGGGCTCGAGGGCAATGTCCGTAATTTGCCCCGGCGCGGCATAGATCTGGTAGAGCGCGCCCGGACTATAGGAAAACACTTGCACCGCATTGTAGTAGCCGGCTTTGCGAGGCTGCACGCGTGCAGCGTCATTTGCGGTTTCGATGCGCTCGACAGGCTCCTTGGGCTCCGCGCTGTTGCCGCCTCGTGCAGCCTTCCAGGCCGGCGGCACATGCAGCGGTCGCGGGCGATCATCGGCAAGCGCCGGCAAGTCCGGTGCCGGCGGGAGCTCGTTGTCGTAGCTGATTTGCGGCGGCCTGAAGGTCGTGCAGCCGCCCAGCGTCGAGACACAGACCAGAAGAGCCAGAGGCAAGCACGGCCGCGCTTTTCGTGACACAATAACGAGACCTGATGGCATGTTAGCCGAGCTCCTTTGACCAGTTGATCGCGTTGACGTAGATGCCGAGGGGATTTTTGCGTAGGCGATCCAGATCGCGAGGCATTTCCACGACGATGGTGAGGATCGCGCTCCACCGCTCCGTTGCGGCAAGCTGACCGTTCTCGTAGCGCCGCTCGATCCAGGCCAGGCGAAAGCTCTCAGGGGAGGCCCGGATGACGCTAGACACTTCGATCGCGACTTGCGTTTTGCCGAGCTTGGCGAATGGTTCGTTGTTGCGGGCATAATCGTTGAGCGCCGCGGCACCGCGATCCGTCGTGAAATCGTAGGCGCGCAGCCAGTTTTCGCGGAGCACGATGGCGTCCATCGGCAGACCACGCACATGCTCGACGAATCGCGCCAGGTGAAAAGCGACTTGGGGGTCCGTCGGTTGATAGCTGGCATTTGCCGGAGCGACAGTCTTGGCTTCCCCCAATTGGTCGACCTCAACCACCCACGGCGTGATCGTCCCGTGTGCGGATTGCCAGACCAGAGCGGCGGCAAAACAGCCGGACAAGAAGAGGGAGCCAAACGCCATCAGGCGCCAGTTTTTGGCCTGGACGCGCGCAGACCCAATGCGATCATCCCAGACCTGGGCGGCGCGTTGATACGGAGTGACAGGCTCCGGCATGCGGCCATAGTGAACGGCCGATCGTTTGAACATTGTTTGACCTCAAGAGATGCTCAGGAATGGAAATGGTCGATGTGAAGCGTCAGCGGTCTTGTTGCGAGAGGTCGACAGATCCGCCGCCCCCGCCGTGATCGCCGGAACGGATCGCCTGGGTAGCCGCTGATGCGCCATGGCTGATCGTCTGCGCTCGCTTCATCCGACGAACCCAAGGGGGCGCGTCGGACCCAGCGGCGGAAGAGTCCCCCTCTTCACGACCGGCATGGTTCGGCGCTCCGCCAAGACCAGTGGCGACCGAACGTAAAGGACTAGCCGCACCTGACGCACTTGCTTCTGCGCCGGACATGCTCCCCGCCCGCGACACGCTCATCGTACCATTTGCAATCGCGCTGCCTCCACGTGCCGCGCCAGCAATCGCGCCGCCGGCGAGACCGGCCGCGCCGGCGGCGAGACCTGCGCCAGCCGCAACAACGCCACCGGCGGCGAGGCCTGTCCCGACAGCGCTTCCGGCGCCAAGCTGCGGACCTCCGGAGACGATGCCGTTGGCAATACCGGGCCCAAAAATCCCGAGCCCCAGAAGTGTGAGCGCACCGAGCACCAGCGCCATCGCATTCTCGATGCTCGGCTGGTTGCCGCCGAAGCCTGCCGTGAACTGCGAGAACAAGGTCGATCCGACGCCGATAATGACGGCCAGGACCAGGACCTTGACGCCGGAAGAGATTACGTTGCCCAGCACTCGCTCGGCCGCAAAGGCCGTCTTGCCGAAGAGGCCAAAGGGGATCAGCACGAAGCCGGCAAGTGTCGTCAGTTTGAACTCGATAAGCGTGACGAAAAGCTGGATCGCGAGAATAAAGAAGGCCAACAGCACCACGATCCAGGCGAACAGCAGGACCACGATCTGCACGAAATTCTCGAAGAAGCTGACGTAACCTATGAGCCCCGAGATCGAGTCGAGGATGGGTCGGCCGGCATCAAGGCCAACTTGCGCGATCCGGCCCGGCCGCAGAAAATCTGCCGACGACAGGCTTGTGCCTGAGGCTTTTAGCCCAAGGCCTGCAAAGCTCTCGAAGACGATGCGCGCAAGGCTGTTCCAATTGCTGATCAGATAGGCAAAGACGCCGACAAACAATGTCTTCTTGAGGAGCCGGGCAAGAATCTCCTCATCAGTGCCAAAGGACCAGAACAGGCCCGCGAGCGTGAGGTCGATCGCCGCCAACGTCGTGGCGAGATACCCCACTTCGCCTCCGACGAGGCCAAACCCGGAATCGATGTAGCGGGTGAAGGTTTCCAGGAATTGATCGATGACGGAGGTACCACCCATGGGTCACTCGCTTTGGCTTGGAATGGAGGGAAAACCGGACGGGAGGCGACTTTCGTCCTTGCGCGGGACAGGAGAGAGGAATGGCGCGGCGCCTGTCCGGCTGTCCGGATCACCTGTCGATCTACTTCCTGCCAAGAACTGCCTGCGCTGCTCGGCCCAGATCTTCTGGCATTCCAGAAGAGCCTCTTTCTGCTGGTAGGTGACGGTGCGGCATTGCTCGAGCTTTGCTGCGGTCGCATCGGATTTCGAGGCGAGATAGACGGAAGATTGGGTCGCGCTCCCGTCCTCAGGCAACCGAATGGCGCAGACGCCAACCACCAGGACAGCAAGACCAAGGGCTGCCGCGGCGAGCAGTCGTTCAAGTCGTTTCTTCATGATCAGTGGAACATCTGCACGGTTGTTGGTTGGTAGCCCTGCCCCTGGGCAAGAAAGCGCCGCAGTTGCTCCCTGCCCTGATCCTGCGCAGCTGCGCGCTGGGCAGACTCGAGCGTTTGCGCACGACCTTGCGACGCGACAGTAGCCGTAAGGTCCGCAAGCTGCTGAGCTTGCAACGCAAGGAGCTGGTTGCCGGCCTGACTTGCCTGAAGCGCACCCGATGCGCCCTGGCTCGCCGTCACCAGGGCCGACATTTGGGTGCGGTTGGTGTCGAGATTGCGGACAACACTCGCTTGGACCCGCATGGCGTCCTGCAGCCCGGCAACGGAGTTCTGCCAACGCGTCTGCGCATTTCCGACAAGGAGCCCATTGGACATGCTGACCGATGCCGGCGCATAGGTTGTGGAAAACGCGCGATCGATCTGCTGGACATCATAGGCAATTCGCTGTGCCTGCGAGAGTAGCTGCTGGGTGCGCTGAATCGATTGCTCGAGCTGTTGTAACGACGAATAAGGCAGGCTGGCCAGGTTCTTCGCCTGATTGATCAGCATCTGCGCTTCGTTCTGCAGCGAGGTGATCTGGTTGTTGATCTGCTGCAGCTCACGCGCGGCGGTCAGCACATTCTGAACGTAGTTGTTGGGATCGAAAACGATCCACTGCGCCTTTGCTCTGCCGGGCGCTTGGACCATGATCATGGCGATGATGCTTGCCGCCAGAATCGGCCGGATCCAGTTCATGAGAGCGCTCCTTGTTGGGCGAGCTGCGGAGTGAGATTGCAGGCCCAGCCGAGGTCGCGCGCCCTGAGCCAACCGGTCACGAACTCGTCCCGTCCGTGCTCGGCAAGCACCCGTTCGACGAGAGCCTGGTCGGCTTTGGACGAGGCGGCCACGAAGGCGAGCGCGATTTCGCCAAGTCCGAGCTCGAACAGGCGGTTGCCGCGTCGAGATTGGCAGTAGTAGTGTCGCTTGGGGGTGGCGCGGGCGAGGATCTCGGTCTGGCGGTCGTTCAGCCCAAAGCGCTGGTAAATCGCCATGATCTGCGGCTCGACGGCGCGATCGTTTGGCAACAGGATCCGGGTCGGGCAGCTCTCAATGATGGCAGGCGCGATTTTGGAGGCGTCGATATCGGCGAGCGACTGGGTCGCAAAAACGACGGAGGCGTTCTTCTTGCGAAGCGTTTTGAGCCATTCGCGGAGCTTGCCGGCAAAATCGGCATCATCGAGCGCGAGCCAGCCTTCGTCGATGATGAGCAGTGTCGGACGGCCGTCTAAGCGGTCCTCGATCCGGTGAAACAGATACGCCAGAACTGCGGGCGCGACAGAGGTCCCAATCAATCCGTCGGTCTCGAACACCTGGACGGAGGCTTCACCGACCGTTTCGTGCTCGCCGTCCAGCAACCGCGCGTATGGCCCCCCGAGGCAGTAGGGCTGCAGCGCGCGCTTGAGAGCGTTGGATTGCAGGAGAACGGAGAGCCCAGTCAGCGTCCGCTCGGCAACCGGCGCCGAGGCGAGCGAGGTCAACGCCGACCAGACATGATCCTTAGTCTCAGGCGTGACCTCGATCCGCTCGCGCGACAGGATCGATGCGATCCAGTCGGATGCCCAGCCTCGCTCGCCGAGATCGTCGATGCGCGCGAGCGGCTGGAGGGCGACGAGTTCTGACGGATCGAGCGCGCCGCCGAGATCATGCCAGTCGCCGCCCATGGCGATGGCCGATGCGCGGATCGAGCCGCCGAAGTCAAACGCAATGATCTGCGCCGCGCTGTAGCGGCGGAACTGCAGCGCCATGAGCGCCAGCAGGACCGACTTGCCGGCGCCCGTCGGTCCGATGACCAGCGTGTGGCCGACATCTCCGACATGCAGAGAAAACCGGAATGGCGTGGAACCTTCAGTCCTGCCGAAGAACAATGGGGGCGCCTTGAAGTGGTGATCCCTCACCTCTCCGGCCCATACCGCAGATAGCGGGATCATATGGGCGAGGTTCAGGGTCGAGACCGGCGGCTGGCGGACGTTCGCGTAAGTTTGTCCCGGCAGGCTGCCGAGCCAGGCTTCGACGGCATTGACCGTCTCGGCCATGCAGGTGAAGTCTCGGCCCTGGATAACCTTTTCGGCGAGGCGGAGCTTTTCGTCGGCTGCGCGCGGATCCCTGTCCCAGACTGTGACCGTTGCCGTGACGAAGACCTGGCCGATCTGATCCGAACCCAATTCCTGGAGCGCACTGTCCGCATCCATCGCCTTGTTGTGGGCATCGGTATCCAAAAGCGCGGAGGCCTCGTTCGTCATCACCTCCTTCAGGATCGAGGCGATCGACTTGCGCTTGGCAAACCATTGACGCCTGATCCTGGTGAGGAGCTTTGTGGCATCTGTCTTGTCGAGCATGATAGCGCGCGTCGACCAGCGGTACGGGAATGCCAGCCGGTTCAGCTCGTCGAGAATCCCGGGCGTGGTCGCAGTCGGAAACCCCACGAGCGTCAGAACGCGCAGATGCGCGTCGCCCAGCATGGGTTCAAGTCCGCCTACCAGCGATTGATCGGCTAGCAACGCATCGAGATACATCGGGATTTCTGGCACACGCACCCGGTGCCGTTTGGTCGAGACCGTCGAATGCAGGTAGGTCAGCGTTTGCTCGTTATCAAGCCAACGGCATTCCGGCATGAAACCCTCGACCAGCTGCAGCACGCGGCTGGTCCGGTCACTAAAGCCGGCGAGCAGCTCGCGTGCATCGGCTCCCGCAGCGCGCTGGCTGCCCTCGTACAGCAGGCGCTCTGCTGCGGCCGCACTCTCTGCCGGAGGCAAATAAAGGAAAGTCAGGTAGTAGCTCGATTCGTAATGACTGCCGGCTTCCTCGAATTGCGCCTTCCGCTCCGCATCCACCAGCGCCGAGGCGACGTCCGGGAATGTATCCGGCGGATAGCGTCCGGCCGAATGCCGCTGCGCCTCGACGAACACGGCCCACCCGGATCCGAGACGACGGAGTGCATTGTTGAGGCGGCCTGCGACGGCAACGAGCTCGGCTGGCACGGAGCTGTCGAGATCCGGCCCTCTGAACCGGGCCGTTCGCTGAAACGATCCATCCTTATTGAGAATGATCCCTTCATCGACCAGGGCAGCCCAGGGCAGGAAGTCGGCAAGACGTGTGCTTGAACGGCGGTATTCGGCAAGATTCATCATGGGACGACTTCAGGTGCTGAGGTGAGCGGGAACGCGAACATGCCGGCGCACGACTTCCACGAATTCCGGATCGCGCTTTGCGGCCCAGACCGCAGCCATGTGACCCACGAAAGCGAGGAGAAGGCCGGCCAGCCACATGCGCAGGCCCAGACCGAGTGCGGCGCCCAGTGTACCGTTGAGGATGGCAACCGCGCGCGGCGCGCCGCCCAGCAGGATCGGTTCGGTGAGCGCGCGGTGGACGGGAGCCACAAATTCCGGGACTGGCTCGTCCATCAGATCACCACTCCGCCGCCGAATGAGAAGAACGAAAGGAAGAAGCTCGATGCGGCGAATGCGATCGACAGGCCAAACACGATCTGGACTAGCCGCCGGAAACCACCCGAGGTGTCGCCAAAGGCGAGCGACAGCCCGGTCACGATGATGATGATGACCGCAATGATCTTTGCGACCGGACCTTCGACCGATTGCAGGATCTGGTTCAGCGGCTGCTCCCAAGGCATGTTCGAGCCGGCGGCCCAGGCCGGCGCGCTGGCTAGGGCAAGGCTGGCGAACGCCACAATTGAGATGAAGCCGCGCCCGAGAGACGATCGTGTGGTCATGACTGATCTCCGATGTTCGAAAGGCTGTAGTCGCCCGATGATCCAAGGCCTTCGACGCTGGCGAGTTCGCTCAACCGCCGTTCGCCGCCACGGCCAGAGAGAACGGCGATGACGTTGATGGTTTCTGCGATCAGGGCGCGTGGGACGGTGATGACGGCTTCCTGGATCAGCTGCTCGAGCCGGCGCAGCGCGCCAAGCGAGGTCCCGGCGTGTATCGTTCCGATGCCGCCGGGATGTCCTGTGCCCCAGGCTTTCAAAAGATCCAGCGCTTCGGCCCCACGGACCTCGCCGATCGGAATGCGATCAGGGCGCAGGCGAAGAGAGGAGCGCACAAGATCGGAGAGCGAGATCACGCCGTCCTTGGTCCGCAGCGCCACCAAATTTGGTGCCCTGCACTGAAGCTCCCGGGTATCTTCGATGAGGACGACGCGGTCCGAACCTTTGGCAACCTCGGCAAGCAGCGCATTTGTCAGCGTGGTCTTGCCGGTCGAGGTGCCGCCGGCGACCAAGATGTTCTTCCGTGCGGCGACCGCGTTGCGAAGCGCGCTCGCTTGGCTCGCGTTCATAATGTCCGCGGCGACATACTCGTTCAGGCCAAACACGGCGATCGCCGGTTTGCGGATGGCAAAGGTCGGCGCGGCAACAACCGGCGGCAGCAATCCTTCGAAACGTTCCCCCGTTTCCGGCAGCTCAGCCGAAATCCGGGGCGAGCCGGGATGAACTTCTGCTCCTACATAGTGCGCGACCAGTCGGACGATTCGTTCGCCATCCGCTGCCGAAAGGCTCTCTCCGGTGTCTGTAAGGCCGCTCGACAGTCGGTCGATCCACAGCCGGCCGTCGGGATTGAGCATCACCTCGACGATTGCCGGATCTTCCAAAAACCCTGCGATGGCGGGCCCCAACGCGGTACGCAGCATACGCGCTCCGCGCAAGTTCGCTTCTGAATCAAAAGAATGGATCGCCACGATTTGCCCCAAGCTGCTGAGGCCGCTTTCGCGCCCTCATCTGAAGGCAAATAAAAGATAGATCGCGTGTTACCGCAACGAAGGGAATATGCTGTTCGTAGTCTAGCGTAGAGAAAGGAACATTTGAAAAGAGCGCCGGCTTGACGCCCCGGCCCCTCGACCGCGAGGCGAGAAATCAGCAATGAGCAATGGTCCTGAGCTTACTATTTTTACGCCTTTCCCGGCCGCGGTGTTTGCTCACCCTCCATTGCTTCTCCTGAACCAATGTCGCTCCCTCGCGTGGGCACGATTGAGTTCCCAGTTTTCGAGGAAGCTCAAACGTGGGATAATGAACCACATCAGCCGGCGGGCTGCAGCAGGCACAAATGCCGACGCTGGTCTGGTGCACCACCGTGAGCGTAGCATGACCCTGCACCATTCCCCCTGGAATCAGGGTGGCCCAGTACTGCACGACGATTGCCGACGCAGAATGCAGGCATTCAGACAGTGATTCTAGTCCGCAATGGCCGAGCTGAAATCGCAGATCTACTTGAGCTGCGCGTGTAGCGAGACATGGTCGAGTTCACCTTCCCACCACGACACAAACACCGCCGCAATACCGTTCCCGATGATGTTGGTAAGCGCGCGCACCTCGCTCATGAACTTGTCTATCGAGAATACGATCGCAATGCCCGGGACGAGGTCAGGACTGACCACGGTCAACGTTGCGGCCAGGGTGACGAACCCGGCACCGGTAACACCACTTGCGCCCTTCGAGGTGAGCATCGCCACAACGAGTATCGTGAGCTGCTGGGCGAAGTCGAGATCGACCCCGAGCGCCTGCGCGATGAACAAGGTCGCCAACGTCATGTAAATGTTGGTCCCATCCAAATTGAAAGAGTATCCTGTCGGCACCACCAGGCCCACGACCGGCTTGGAACAGCCCAGCCGTTCGAGTTTTTCCATCAACTGCGGCAGCGCGCTTTCGGACGACGACGTTCCGAGCACGATCAACAGCTCATCCTTGATGTAGAAGATGAACTTTAGAATAGAAAAACCGACCAAGCGCGCGACCAGGCCAAGCACAATGATCACGAAGAGCCCGGCTGTCACATAGAACAGAGCAACCAAGCTGATGAGTTTACCGAGCGCGGACGGTCCGAATTCGCCGATAGTGTAGGCCATGGCGCCGAACGCCCCGATTGGCGCTGCCTTCATTACGATCCTAATGACACCAAACACCGCGTGTGCAGCATCGTCGACCAGACTGCGCATCCGCTCACCCCGCTGGCCAAGCGCCATCAGGGAGAACCCGAATAGGATGGCAAACAGCAGCACCTGTAGCACGTCGCCTCGGGCCAGAGCGCCAACTACGCTATCCGGAATAATATTGAGGAGGAAATCGACCGCCTTCTGCCCTTCCGCTCTTTTGACGTAGTTGGCTACCGCCGCGGCGTCAGCCCTGGGAGCAAGCCCATGACCGGCCTGAACGAGATTGCCCATCACGAGACCCAGGATCAGCGCGAAGGTTGACACGATCTCGAAGTAAAGCAGCGCCTTGACGCCGACTCGGCCGACCTTTCGTGCATCCTGAACATGCGCAATTCCGGACACAACAGTGCAGAAGATGATCGGCGCGATCACCATTTTGATCAGCTTGATGAATCCGTCACCAAGCGCTTTGACCCAGCTGTTCGTCCCCACAGAAGGCCACAACCAGCCAACGAGAACGCCAATCAGGATCGCGATGAGTACCTGGATATAAAGAACATTGTACCAGGGGCCAGATGGCTGGAACAGGGCGGCGACTTTAACAGAGCGGCGCTGGCGGTGATTGTACATCACGCTCGACCCGGCGCCGTGGTACCAAAGCGGGGTGACAATGAAGGCACGGCTTCGCTCAGTGCTCCCTTAGCGCGGCGCGCACAGCGCACTGACCGCTTTAAAAAGCCCCGTCCGTTGCCACCGGTTGCCGCATCTCCCGAATGGACTTGCGGCCAACGCGAAACAAAGTCCTGAATCCCTTCTGAAACCAGCGGTAAAAACTTGAGAAAGCTTCCTTGAGAGTTCGAATGCATCAGCGTCACCACCCATTTCTATCTTTTTTGGTTGTTCGAAGATGCCACCAGCATGCTAAAAGCCGCCACCCTTAGCAGCCGGCGACCACTCTTCACCTGAGGCATTCTCGCCGCTATCGCGCCGGACAGCGACCGTGCGTTGAAGAGACATTCACCGTAAAGAACTTGTGGTGGTGCGGCGCGCCTGCGTTCACCCCTTCACTCGTCCTATCCTGGCTTCAGGTGAATGCCCGGACATTCCCAAAGGCATCGACTTCGATCGAAAACCACAAGGGCCGAGAAGACATAGCCAGTAGCATTGCTCACGCTGCCTCCATTGGCGATCCCGGTTCCGCCTTTTCGGGAGCTGTGTTTTGCGGTGCCGAACAACACTCCTCGTAACAGAGCTTCTCACTCCTGTAGCTCGCCAAGGCCTGGAGGGAGCACTGCACGAGATCCCGTTTCGCTACATCGGAGGCAGGCGCTGCATCCAGCCATTTCAGCGCCACCTCGACCAATTCGATCGCGCGATTCCTGTTACCGGTCTCGTAATAGTACCGAGCGACCGCCCCGTACGAGAGGAACTTCGCGCCCTCGCTGCCTTGGGGCGGATTCGCCGCGAGAATGTGTTCGGAGAGGTCCTTGCCCATGGCAAAGCGCTCGGCATGTGGGAAACCGGAGTAGTCTTTCGCGGGGTCGAAGAGTTGGCGGATGGCCACGCTCATCCAAACCACAGATTTCTTGTCGATCGCATCGCGAACCAATTGGCGCAATACCGCCAAGCCGGCCCGCATGTCGCGCATCTTGTGAAGCAACAATTCCGCATGAAGCCCACGGAAGGTGACATCGTCCGGCATCGCAGCGAGTGCCTCCTCAACCCCTGAAAGGGCTGCCGCCCAATCCTTAGTATTCATGGCGGCTTCAAGTCTGGCAAAGATCGGTTCCACCAGCGCTCGCTTCTGCGATAGTTCGCGCTTTCTGCGTCTGCCCGTGGTTATCCTCTCCGCATCCAGGGCTTTGGCTTCGTCGCTCACTGCCCAGGAGCCGTTCAGAACTTTGGGCAACAAGTTATCGAGTTGCGTCGGATGGCCGATAAAGGCGAAGCGGCCGTCACGATCGACCACGAATGACGAGGGAATCCCGACAGAAAAGCTGGGATCCATCCAAAGGTTGTTCATTTCGCCGGAGTAGTCGAATGCGATCGCGAAGTTCAGATCTGGCAAGCTCTTCGTCAACCAAGCGTCCAAGCTGGCTCTCGCTTCATCTGCCGTCGAAGCTTGTTCGTGAGCCGCGATGCCCACCACCTCAACTCCGTTGCTCCTGTATTTGCTTTGCAGGGTCACCAAATTCGGCATTGAGGCGATACATGGTCCGCACCACGTTGCCCAAAACTCGATGATGTATATTTTCCCAGGTTCGAACTTTGTAAGGGGTTGGCCACGTAGCCAGTCCTCAACTTTGATGGAGGGAGCCGGCGAACCGACTCTCAGCACATTCTCCGCACCGACTTGACTTGCGCTCTCAGTCACACTGGTCATTGCTCAAATTCGCTTTACCTGGCTCTGCGGAGAACAACAGCAAGTCGCATGCCAGCCAGCGCTCATTGATATTACGCATTTTTCGTATCATTCCTGTCGACCTTGCGACGCATGTCGCATATCCGACCAGCTGCTTGGAGCTTTCTCAGGCAATCAGTCGGCCGGACGTTCTTGACGCAGACCGACGAGGCGGGAAGTCAGGCAGAAGGCCGAGTTCACCACTCCACATCTTGATCGGTTTCCAGGATAACCATTTCGGCGCTCGGGATCATGACGTGAACTGACCTGCTTTGGACCGTCGGCTTGCGCTTGACGGCGATCTCAGATTTCCAATTCAACTCTTTGAACCAAGGGGCGATGAACCAGACTAGAGCGACCAGCTGCAGCACAACATTCATACTGAACGCCGTCTGATACGCGATTGAGGGGTAGTGTCCGTCCTTTACCGGCCATTGCTCTAGAATTAACCCCGTCCCGTACTGGACGAGGAAAGCCCACCCGAAATGCAGAACGTTGAGCACGCCGTTTGCGCGCGCGATCAGTTGGGCCGGAAAGTAATCTCCGATGATCGCGTAGCTGAGGACGATTGCTGATCCGACCAGCGCCACAACGATCCACGACGGTAGCGACGGAAATGGCGGATGCAATATCAGCGCGAGTTCGGCTGCAATGAACACAGCAGCTACGATTGAGAGCAACGTTTCAATGTTCTTGCCATGCCGGCGCAGTGAATCGGCGACCACGCTGAGCAGCAATGCGCCAATGCTTAGGGCTATCGCCATTGCGAGCAATCGAGTGACAAGGCTTGTTCGATCCAACCCTTCCACATCGCTCAGCCAGGACGCTGCCCACAAGGACTGCAGGGCCCACGCGGACCCGATACATGTTGAAGAAATCGGCGCAATTCTCCAGAACCGCCCATCCGTATAGACGGTCTTCAGGCTGACTGTCCCTGGAGGGCTCTTCGCAGTTGCCTCATGCTCTGGAACCAAAAAATAGATCGAAGCGGCCGCGGAGGCGCTGGATGCGGCAAGCACCTCAAATAGACCGCGCCAGCCTATCCAGTTAAGCAATGCCTCGGCTGGTGCGGTTGCCGTTACCGCGCCCAGTGCACCCAGCATGATCATACAGCCGTTGATGAGCGCCACGCGCTCTCTCGGAAACCAGAGCACGACTGTTTTCAGGCCAGACATGAGGGAAGCTGCGGTACCGAATGCTATCATCGCGCGAGCAATCAGAAGCGACAGAAATCCATTCGATAGTCCGAAAAGCGCAGCGCCTGCGGCAGCCAGCAGCAAGAGCGCACCCTGGACTCGGCGCGGACCGAAGCGATCCAAGAGCATGCCCATCGGAATCTGGCTGCCGGTAAGGACTAGAAAGTAGATCGAGCCCAACAGCCCCAAATCGGCCGTACCAAGCTCCAATTCAGAGGCAAGGCGGTCACAAATGAGCGTGTTGATCATCCGAAACAGGTAGGAAAGATAACATCCCGCTGCAAAGGGAAGGAACACGCAAGAGATGATCCGCCAGCTCCAACCCCGATTGACCGGCTTCTCGCCTGATCTCAGCCGAGCGGCATCGCTGCGCGTGTTGCTCGAAACGCGGCCACTGGCTTTAACACAAGGCGTTTGGCAGCTGTCGAAAGTGGATATTGCTGCCGCCCTCCTCGGCGACAGCACCCGCATTTGAGTTTTCACCTACGACGGCCACGCAGTGGGTTTCTTCTTCAACTGGCGCTCGTGGAACGGCGCGTGACGCTCCGCCGCCCATTTCAGGCCCTGATCGGCTGGAACTTCCCGAGCTATCAATTGCCTCCTGCAGCAAGGGCCGGCCAAACCGTACGCGACGATCGACCTGCTCGGCAAACGCCTTGAAGCGCTCGAGGCCCAGTACGCACGCCTCGTCCTGCTTGGATGGCGGCATCGGCGGCGTCAGCGTGAGGTGGTATCGCACATGGAGGGCCACTGTTTCCGCGATCACCGCAAGGTCCGTCCGCAGACTGAGCACCTGCTTATTCGTTCGCTCGATCGCCTCGTAAACCAGACCCTCTATACGCGGCGCCGGATCCAGGAAGCGCTCAAGTGCCGCCTCGACGACGACGCTCTTGCCCATACCAGGGCGGTCAGTCGCGGCTTCGAGTCGCTGGAAAATGCACTCAGAAAGTTGAATTGTTATCATTCTGGTCTGCTGAGCTTCGCTTGGACTCGGCTGCGCGTCCACCTCAGCTTCATTCCGACTTGAGCTCGGTTCTTCCCGGCGCCCGCCGCTAATCTGCATACTCCAGCTTCCTTCTTTCTGCGACCGCACACCGCCTGCGCTTGCTCGCGCGTGGTCTGGATGTTTGGTCGAAACAGATGAATCGCCCTGCGATGACGCACGACAAAAGGGCCGAGACCGCATGCCGCTTCAACCGCGGGGACATTCTGGTCGCAGCCTGGCGTACCGAAAGAAAGAAGGGGCGGATTCCTAAAGACCAGCGCCAGACGTCGTAGCCTCTTGTGCCTCTAGACAGTCAGGTCGCCGATAGACGCGCGATTTCGCGGACGGTGCGTGCACCCTTACGTCAAATCGACAAAGTTACCGATCCAAAACGAGGCGCAGGCGCAATCTAGATGCGCCCTCGCGCCCTCGAGGTCGCGAACGACCCGCGCGGACGCACCGGCCTTATTCCCTGTGCGGTGATGCGCCTCGTAAGAAGCGCACCAGCTCATGCGCGCGACCAAATACACCCGCGCCTCCGATTTCCGGCATGCATCACCAGCGTGCGATAGGACTTACACCCGTTCGCGTGCCGCACGTCGAGCCCGTCCTACGGCTGTTCAAACGTATAAGCAGGCCCAGTGCGACCACTCACTTGTCAGGAGGCCTCAGGGGAACTGTCGGTCGCACTGGCAGGCGGGTGGATCGCGCAGCGGGTCCCCCTGGTTATGGCTGCAGACGTAGCGCTCGTTGTGCCGGTCCTCGCCAGCCACGCGATTCATCGGTCCGCCCGCACCCCGGGCGTCGCTTCCGGATCGATGGAGGACTGACATGTGAATTGCCCCTGCCGACGGCGAGCTTACTTGCGCCAAATCGGCTGCTACAGCCGCGTTGCAGAACATTCTGCGAAAGGCCCCCCTGTTCGCCCGCCTTGGCATCGGAGCCGCCGATGTACTTAAGCGCAAATCCTGGTGGCGTTGAGTGAGGGCACATCATGGATGTCGAGTTCTACAGGAGCTTTGCAAAGCGGGCCCACGATGGCTGATCAGGCCGATCCGTTCACGCGAAAGCGGCTTCTGGTGCTGGCCGAGAAATACGATGCTAAGCTGGGGAAACCTTCGCCGGCCAGCCGCAATATTCAACGCACGCTGCCTCTGCACCGCACGGTGCCAGCCGTAAGCGCCATTTCTGATGGTGGCGAAGCTTGAGGAAGAGCGCCGGCAGCGAGGGCGACTGCGACGCCTGCAGCGGCAGCAAGCATCACCCCTCCAAGGCGCTGCATTTTCCAGGGATGGTACGCGAACTACGCCGGGAAAGGATGCGCACCCAAACCGGAGTGAGCATGCCGGATGGCACCCGTCGACTGCCCTCACCGCACTTCAGAAGCACTGTGGTCACAGCTTGCCGGTGGAGGCATTCACCAGATGGACCGAGGAGCATGCCGGCCAAACGACCGGTAGATGAGTATCGGGACCGATCTGCTCCAGTCCCGTCAGCAGTTGCTGCACGTTCATGCCCGTCTGCGCGGGCACCTGAAAAGTACTGATTGCTCTATCCCGCCAGCATAGGCCTGGATACTGCGCCCTGAAAGTGCGGTTGTTTACTGGGAGCGTGCCAGCGCCTTCCAGAGCACCGTGCGGCGGCAGTTATGAATTTTCATCGCATCTGGAGGCCGGGTCCAGGACACAGCTTTTCGTACTCTTTGGCCCATTTCTCGAGCCGCGGGCTGGGTCCGGATCGTTGAGCGCAACCGTGGGCACCTTCTCGGCGAGTAATCTGGTTTTTGTCGTCCTCCATAAAATTCCTAACCCGAATGGGCGCTCGTGTTGCGCAGGATTGCCCTTGCATGGAGATCACATAGCTTGAGTGCGCGTTCACCTTCAGCCGCCAGCTTCCCCGGCGAGGATCGCCTGGACCTGATCTGTCCGCCGTTTGGCGCCACTCGGAAAGACCTGCCGTGACGAGCCGTCTCGAGCTGACGATGTAGGCTCCCAACATGAGCGGGTCCTCATCGAGGCAACATCCAGATCTCAAGGCGGGGCGCGGCAAGGATGGGCGCGGCGGTCAGCGTAACTTTTCGAACACCTGAAGCGAACTTGCCGCTGCAGTGACCGGGTGCGCTGTAGGCTGAAGGTCATTGGCGAGGCTCCGCAGCTAGTCATTTCCAATAGAGAATCGGTCTGGATCATGCCAAGCGGCCCGCATGGCCCTGCTGCAAACTAGCTCTTTCTCTTTGCGCACGTGACTCTCGGGCGATTACCTGATCTCCGGCCGTTCGGGTCGAAGCGGGGATGCGCCATCTCCGGCTCGGGCGGGGAGGACCAAAAAATGTCAAGAGGCGTCCGCAGCACGGTCCTCGCGATGAAGGCCGGCAGTCGCCACGCTCCTCGGAGGAATAGTCCGTTCATGGACGTGCGAAGAAGGTGTTCGGTCGATCAGGAGGCTGATCAGTTCAGGGCGACTGTAGTGACCGCTTGCATCCATCACTCTCTTGCGCCCGTCGATTTCGATGAAGTCGAGATCGGCAATCACCTCTCCTTCACCTTCCTTCAGGGGCTCGCCTATCAATTGACCATCGGGGGCAACGATAGCCGTGAAGCAACCGCCGGAAATCGGGGCGATAGCAGCGCCCGTGTCATTGGCAATTTGGGCTTGTTGGTCGGCGTTGAGCCATGCGGTTGCGCTGACGACGAAGCAGGCCGATTCAAGGGCATGCTGTCGGGTGCTCACTTCCGTTTGCTGGGAAAAAAGAGGGCCGAAGATTGAGCCGGGGTACATCGCGGAGTGGATCTGCTCGCCATCGGCAATCAAGGCGTATCTTGCCAGCGGGAGATAATGTTCCCAGCACGCAAGCTGGCCGATCCGGCCAACGGCGCTGTCTACGGCGCGAAGGCCGGCACCGTCGCCTTGGCCCCAGACCATCCGCTCATGATAGGTGGGGGTGATCTTGCGGCGACGCTGGATCAGCGTGCCGTCCGCATCGAACAGGAGCTGAGTGTTATAGATCGATCCTCCGTCCCGCTCATTGGCGCCGACCGAAACGACCATTTGGGCGTCCTTGGCCGCATCACCGATCGCATGCGTCTCCGCAGAGGGTACCGTAAGGGACTGCTCAAGCAGCCTCTGATGCTCCTTGGCAAGCGTGAAGGGCGGCTGGACGAACGAGAAATAGGGGTAGTAGGGAATGATGGTCTCGGGAAACGTGGCGAAACGCACCCCCTTTTTGCCCAATTCGCGAATCTTTCTGGTGATCTTCTCGACTGTCCCCTCTCGGCTGTACAACACGGGGCTGATCTGTACGGCGGCTGCCTTAACGATTTTCCTCATTCTCTTCTTCTGCACATTGTGAGTATCCGAGCGTTGCACTGCAACTGGTGTAGAGGATGACGGATGACTCTCACGGGGGCTCTTCGAGCCCATGGGGGCTTGTTGGACTCAGGGCTGTATGCGTCTGCCATCGACAGCCACGTCGATGCCGGTGATGTAGGATGCGTCGTCGAAAGCGAGGAAGCTCACGCGCCGCGATCTTCCGTGGCTTACCGAAGTGTTTCGCGGCTATCTGCTCCAGCGGGACCGTTCCGCGGTCTTGCACGCTGGTCTCGGAAATGCCGATGTTTCTAAACAGCGGACTTTCGGTGACGCCCGAGCTCTCGGCGTTTATCCGAGCGCTTCGGCGGATCAGTTGGGTGCCAAGGGCTCGCGTCAAGTGGCACAGTTCGGCCTTGGATGCCGACACAACCGATGTTCCCGCGATTCCGACCTGATTGGACGAAGAAGCCGTGAAGACGATCTCGCTCGGGTTGCGCGCGAGAGGCAGCGCCTTGTGAGTATTGAAATAGAATCCGGGGAAATTGACGAAGACGTCAACGCTCTGCTGAGTTGTTTGCGCGAGCGAGCCGAGTTTCGCAATTTCGGCATTGGCATCGAAATGGGCTATAACAGTTTCGCGCTTTCCTCCGAAGCGGGATAGCCGGCGCGAAAAATAGCCGAGCCTCGCTGTCGGGATAGCTTCGCGTTTCCCTGCAGGCCTTTGGCTCATGACGCGTTTTCCGCATCACTTGGCTTATGCATTGACGGATAGGGCTTTCTGCCCACTGTGTCGGTAGTCGCGTCGGCAACTGCCGTAGTCAAATGATGCGCCATCATGTAGTACGTGGTGAAGTGGCCGCTCTTGCTGGCGATCTTACCGTTCTTGCGAGTGACGCTGCCCTTCTCACGTTTGGTAATCAGCTTCATCTTGCACCGCTTCGCGATCAGGGGCATCGGGACAAGCTTCCATCCTGTGGCCTTGCGCAACTCTGCTTGCGTAACGCCGTCTTGTCGCGAGGCCAGCGAGCTGATCAGATTGATCTTGGTGTGAGGATGCTTGGCCATCATCGCCATCCGGCGGGATTGGGCCTCATTCAACGGCTCCAAGCCAATGTGCTTCTCCAGTTGTCCTTCCATCGAAAGTGGACGATGTAGTTCCGTTCCTCTGGAATTGTGGAAACATATTGCAGGCGGTCTCAGCGGTTGCCTCATTGCAATCTGACGTAAACGGATAACGTTACACCAGTTTGCTGAAGTTGGGGGCAGTGCAAGTTCTCGCATTTTCGACAGGATTTCGCAGACTAAGACCGTGCAACGTGGATTGCTAACACAGAGGACCTGCGATGCAATCCGCAAAAACTGGTAGGCCAACTATTGAGAAGAGCTTCCGGAACTCTGGAGAGGCTTCCGCTTGCTCAAGCAAGCAGCGTTACTCCATCGAGCGGCAGCTCGAATGCAGGCCGTACCTCGTCTCAACTCGCTTCAGATTTCAGCATTCATGTCATGCGGCCTCCCAGCCCTCAGATATCTGCCGTCGGTCCCGATCTAAGGCGCTCGGTCCGTTCGATTTGGCCCTGTCGTTATCTGCGGCCGAACTACTCGGCGCGAGCACCCTCGCAAGTTCCCTTGTAGTCCTGCATCGTCCGCCTGCTCCGACGATTGTTAAATTACTCTGGAATTGCGGCGTTCGAATCCAAGCTCACCTCTTTCAGAACGGTTGATCCGCTGGAACGCCTTCGGCCAAGCGCTTCAACGAATCGATCATAGCGTTCGGCGCATTTGGCGCGAGCGGCTGGACTGGATTGTTCTGGTAATGTCGGCAGCGATGTCAACCAGAAGCGAACGAAAAGGGCGAGCGTCTCGAGCGTGATGCTGTCATTGCGTTCGAGACGCTCGAGCAGCCGTGCGATGCGATCCAGCCGCTTGGCAATAGCCGCCTCGCGTCGGTCGGAATTGTCAGGCGAAAGAAATGACGCGATCGCGGCCGCTGCGACCAGCGACTTGGGCTGGCCACGACGCTCCGCAAAGACATCAACGGTCCTGAATGTCTGCGGATCAAGTTAGATACTGAGCTGAACCTTTTTCACCGATTTGTCCCCACTCAGAGGTCCATGACATCGTCAGGTCGAGGCTGGTCGCGCGCGCTAATCCCTGCATTACGCGGCCTAGCGCTTGTGCCTGGACCGCATCTGCGTCGGGCTCACGGGACCAGCATCGAACTCATGTTCCGCGAGCGGTGCCTTGATTTCGATCTCCTCGTGCTGCGGCAATTCTGGCTCGCGCCGGAGCCACCCGTTCGGGTCGCCATGCTTTCGCTGCCGAGTCGCAAGCAGTTCGATCGAGGGCGCAGGGGGTGGGCGCCCCGACCAGTCCTCATCCGGGCGCGAGGACAAGAGAATTGTTGCTGCTTTAGGGGCTTGAAGATTCGCTTCTGAAATTGCGGGTCCTCGTGATAACGAACCTTGGTGGCACGCAGCGGGTGGAGGCCCTACACCATCACAATCGCCTCTTCCGATGAGAGCTGCATGGCTTCGCCAGGCGTCAGGAGAGGACGGGACGTTTCTTGGCGGCTCACCATCAAGTGTCCAAGCCAGGGGCTTATGCGATGCCCGGCATAGTTTTTCATGGCGCGCAGTTCGGTCGCGGTCTCCAGCGCATCCGAGACGCGCTTAGCGGTGCGCTCGTCATTGTGGAGACGGCTATCCGGATGTAACGATTGTCGAGGTCGCGTGGTTCGGCCCATAGGCGCGTTCTAACTGGTTCAAGCTCTGAGTGATCAGGAAACTGCGAATGCCATAGCCGGCCATGAAGGCAAGCTGGCTCTCGAACAAATCGAGGCGGCCCAGAGCTGCATGACTCGTCGAGCATCAGGAGGAGCTTTTGACGGCGCCGGTCGGGATCCAGGCTCTCGGTCAGGCGCCGTCCGATCTGATTGAGGATGAGCCACATCAGGAATTTTGTGTGGACGATGTCGGATGGCGGCACGACGAGACAGAGTGAAACGGGCTGCGGTTTGTCGACGAGATCGAGAATGCGCCAATCGCTCCGCGCGGTGACCTTAGCAACGACCGGATCGCGATAAAGGCCCAAGAAGCTCATTGTGGTCGACAGCACGCCCGACCGCTCGTTCTCGCTCTTGTTGAGCAGCTCTCGCGCTGCTGAAGCGACGACGGGATGAACGCGATCACCGAGTTGAGCCCCGGCAAGTGTCTTGTCAGCTTCAGGTAGAGGACATGCAGGATAGCGCCGACGAGCAGAGAATGGCTGGTTTTTCCCAATGGTTGCGGCGCTCGAGCGCCCCTTCGGGATCAACCAGGATATGCAGACATTTTGCGCTTCTCGTACTTCGCAAATTGTAGGCGGCGCTTGCCGTGTTTGTCGGTCGAATAAGATTACATCTCCAAGGCGCGCGCGCCATCCCGAGGTCAACTGGAAATTCTCGCGCTTGATTTCGTGGACGATCAGCGAACGCGGCCACTCCCGCTCGAGCGAAGGCGACCAGGGCACAAGCTGAAAGCCGAGGCCTTTCTCGATCATCGCGAAGCGCCCGGACGCCAGTGACAGACGTCCACGATAATCCCCTCAGATCTGCTCACCTAACATCAGATGACAAGTGCGGAAGCCCCGTTTGCTCCATGAGCCGTCGTGTAACGACGTCGAGTTCGCGGTCGCGGAGGCTTTCGATCACGTTGCGGCTTAGCCGGACCTTGTTGCCATCGCACCGGGCGAGTCCTTGGTCGGCCAAAACATCGATGCGCCATTCAAGTGCGCACGGACCTCGGCGCCAAACGCAATGCGCGAGAGCTCGGCAGGACCTCGCGCGACGAGCTGCCGGTCTAGCCACGTTGCTTCATCCGCCGCGACCTGCTGGTCCAGAAAGAGCTCCGAGCGAACCGCGAGCGCAATCCGTGTTCGACCACGGGTGTCCGCAAACCGGCGCAGTTCCACGATCCCACCGATCGGCCCATCGCCGGCCGCCTCGACAGCAGGAAGCTTCACGTGATGCACACGCCCGTCAATCCCGTCGACAACGGCAAAGGCTGTGCCCTTCATCAAGCCCGCGCCCGATGAGACGGCCAACGATTGGTTCGCCATGAGTTTCGCCTCCAGTGCCCAGCATGCGGGGGTGCGGCTGGCGCCGTCCCGCGTGAGGGCTTTGTGCAGCCGCTGATGATGTCACCGCGCTCGCCCAGCGCGCGCAACCTCGCCTCCGCATCGGGGGCCAGAACCCAGACGGCGGGGCCCGCAGGTTCCGCCAAACCGCGCCGCGCGAGCGTCCGCATGCGCCCGATCCGCTTTCCCGCAATGGATCGCGCCCGGCATCCCGCTCGGACCTCAAATTGATAACGCCGTCCGCCGTCCCCGCTTCCCGGGCAAGCATCCGATCGAGTGTGGTCCAGCGTTCGGCTGTCGTGTCCGCCTCAAGGCTCTGGCGAGTCTCGAGCTCCGAACGAGGGCCAAGTTCGCGCATGACAAGGTCGCTGGCGCCGGCGCGCAAGCCCATAGCGATATAACCGGGACTGATGACGAGGTCGCATCATCAGGCGAGACAATGAACCTGAAATGATGGCGGTCACCCTCGCAACGCGTGACGAAGGCGCAACCGTCCGCATCATCCGCCTCGGCGTCGAATAGTTTGCCCTGAGCGCCGTCTCGTGTGACTCCGTCGCGCTGCAGGTAACCGATATGGGCGCGCAACGCGCCCGGCGAACGCATCCGCCGCACCACCCGCGCCTTGACCATAGCACCGCGGCCGCTGGCGTTGAGAAGCCGTGCCGCAGCGATGCTCGCGGCGCGGCCGCGTCCAAACTTTCCGCCATGGCCATCCTTGCCTCGCGAGAGGCCGCCGGCCTTCTGAGCGGCTGTGAGTACCTGCGGCACAAACGGCTTTGTCCGGGGCGCGCGCGTGGAGCGGATACAGCCGGGACGGATCCGAAGATCATCCTCGCGCGTCATTCCGGCCGCCGCAAGGCATCGAAAGCGGTGTAAGAACAGCGCCTTGGGGAAAGCTGAACTTTGCTCCAGGTCGCCGCAATGTTTAGTCGATCATTGAAATCCATACACTTTCTCTCACAACCGACCGGCCGCACCTTGCGGCTTTTATCCTGCCGTCTTAATCGGTCGGGTCGTCTGCTTGATCTCAGCCATTCTCGCGCCCTTTCTCGTTTACGACAAGTCTCTCTGATCCACGCCATGACATGATGCGCCGCGATGGTCACGAGTCCTGATGCGCCGTGCAGTCTTCCGCGCTCAGCGACGGCACAAAATATGCCGTCGCGGCGCATCTTTCCATCGGCATGACGGAGCCACATCACAGGCAATCCGGCGCGATCGGTCGGCATCCGAAGATGCACCGTCGCAGGCAAGATAACGTGCGCTCCGTCGTCGTTGTGCTGCACCAGTCCTCATCCGCCAGCGGCGGAGCTCCATGTTCAGGACGCGGCGATCACCGCGTCGTTGGTCGGTCGGTGGATCGGCGGCTCATGCGTAAGCCCCGAGCAATTTACGTTGCTTGGCAGTCCGCTCGGCGCGCAGATCTGCCGCGGACGCGTCCGGGTCGCCGCAGTAGAACGTGCCGCCGGTCCATGTCGCATGCATGATCACGGCGAGCTTGCGCGCCACCGCCACCGTCGCCTTGCGGTGCGAGGAACGCTTCGCCAGCGCCAGCCCCCAGGCCTTGACCCTGTCCTTTTTCTTGTAGCGCGTCAGCAGCGCGCTCGCCGCCTCGTACAGCGCCCGCCGCACGTCGCCGTCGCCCGCCTTGCTGATCCGACCCTTGACGTCGACCGAGGATCCCGACTGCCAGCGCCGCGACGTCAGGCCAAAATACGCCGCCACGTCGCGCGAGCGCTTAAAGCGCCAGGGATCATCGACCGCGGTCATAAAGCTCAGCGCCGCGATCGGGCCGACACCGGGAATCTGCATGAACCGCCGGCACAACTCGTGGCCGGCGACCAGGCGGACCACCGAATCGTGCAGCAGCCGGCAGTACTCCTTCCACAGCGCGGCGCGCGCATTGAGCATGGCGTCGATCAGCTCACTGACCAGCGCATCGCCCGCGACCGCCTCGCGTACGGCTTGCGCAAATCCGCCGCGCCCAACCCGGTTCAGGCGGATGCCGAACACTTTCAGCGAGTGACGGATCGCGTTCTCGAGATCCAAAAACTTGCGCTTCAGATTGCGGCGGTGCGTCAGCAACAGCCGCAGCCGGTAGCAGGGCTCGCTCTTGATATGGGCGCGCCGGAACCAGCCGGTGCGCATGATGTGGGCAATGCCGAGCGCGTCGGCTCGATCGGTCTTGTTGCGCTGCGCCTTCAGCGCTGCGCGGACGTGGAGAGTCTCCAGGCAGATCACCGGCAGACCGAGCTTGAGCAGCTCCGGATGCAGCCAGGGCGACAGCGAGCCCGCCTCATGGCCGAGCCGTCGCAAGCGGCCAAGATACGGGTTCAACGCCGCCTTGATCGTGTCCGGATCGGTCACCACTGTCACCTCCAGCGCCACCTTGCCGGTGTCGTCCACCACGCAGATTGCCGTTTCGTCCATGCCGACGTCCAAGCCACAGAAGAATTCCATCGCGCGCCTCCCGCGTTGCTGTAGATGCGCATTGTGCCCGTCATTCATCCCGCAGGCCACTTGATCGCCTCCCGCACGTCCCGGCGCAGACCGATTACGGGCGGCAGTCCTGCCGTCGTGTTTGCCCACTGCTCTCCCCCTTCCGCCAATTGCTCGCTGAAGCACGCCATGGCTTGCGAACCCGCACACCTGGTCAGTGCGACGCTCCCGAAATCGATCGAGGGACGAACACGCCAATAGGCCGAGGTACCAGGGGCGAAACATGGGGCGCCGAGATTGCGGTCGTGGCGCCGCTTGAAGGAATGAGCGCCGACGACCGATCGCGTGTCTTCATCCGATCGGATGGCGCGACGAACAACGTTGCAGCTGTCGATAACTGGCGGCCGGTGGTCAGCGTCGGAGGCAACTCGATGCCAAGCAGAGTTGCAAGCTTGGCCACATACGCTTGCGTCTCGTCTGGCAATGCGCCGCCCGCGATATGCTCTTCGTAGCGAGCTGGTCCCGCATTGTACGCGGCAAACACGCCGGGCCACCATATCGGTCGAGCAGTTCACGCAGATATGCCGTGCCTGCCAGAACGTTGTCGCGCGGGTCGTGGGGATCGCTGCCGAGATTATGGCGCTCGCGCAGTTCTGCCCATGTCGACGGCATGATTTGCGTCAAGCCCATTGTGCCTTTAGGCGATCTGGCGTGCACGTCACCAGCACTTTCGATGTTGATGACTGAACCAATCCAGTTCACCGGAACTGAAAAGCGCTCTGAGGCTTCGTCGACGAAAGCTGCAAATCGGTTACTCGTTTGAGTGACCGCTCGAACCGCGGCCGCTGCGCTCTCCGCGACAGCGGCGCCGTACGGCACAGCGCAGATGAGCAGTATCGAAGCGATAGCCAAAACACACGCGCACAACTGGGCCAAGCATGCCCATCGCGCTCGCGTCCGTCCACGGTAAAGCTGCTCCGCGCCGGGTATTCGGCCGCCCTGGACTGCCGCTGCACGCGGTCGCCTCACAGACACTGATCGGGATGGAGGAATGATCCCGCAATCGATCGAACGGAGGAATGGCGGGGTGAACACGTGGAACACGCACGTTCACTTCTCCCTGGTCCACACCGGCAGCGCACGGCCAATCACGGCCGACGCCGGAAGTAATTCAAAATATCGGCCATCAAGAGAGTCGTCCGACTGCCAGTTCATGAGAAAGAGTTCGCCGTCGCCGACGACGCTGCAGCCCTGCCATTTCGGCAGCGGCCGGCCGCGTCCATCGCGATCTCGCGCCTCGCACCCACCGCAATGCCATCGACCGAAATCGTGAGTCCGTTTCTGCAGACGGTCTGCCCTGGCAGCGCCAAGACCCGCTTGAGCATAGGCACGCCGACCGGCAGATAGCCATTCAGGTCGAGAAAGGTCGCAAGCGGCTCAGGCGGCTGAACGGCGAGCAGCTCGGTGAGATGGAAGCGCTTCTCCGATCGTACGCCATAGAGGCCGATTGGAACGCTTGCCGATGCGTTCCAAATGTAGAGTGGAAGCGGCTGCATGGCGATCGTGGAGACGAGCGCGGCAGCAACCGCAAACGTGGTCGTCAATATCATCAGGCGGCCCGTCATCGCATCACCTTCTGACGGTGAAGCCAAGCCTGGTGGCGCGCATTTATATGAACGCGGGTTCTCGTTGACGGACAGACGGTTATGAACGTGATGCCAATGATCAGGAGCTACGTCGGCGGGATCGATGCCGAGTGCCTCAACGGCATCGGTCATTTGCAGCAAGCGTTCGACCTTCGGCCAGCCTGACAGGCGCAGCAGAATCTCTCCACCGGGTGTCACATAGGGGACGGTCGAGCAGCGCTGTCCAGGCCTGACCGCGCGCAGGATGTCGATCCGCGAAATGACCGTTCCAAAGTCATTGGACGTCCAGCGAACGAAAGCAAAGATGCTGCCTGGCGCGAATGACAGCACACGTCAGTGGCGATCAATCTTCCGTTCCTCGATGATGCGGCCGAACCGAATGCGGTTTTCGATACGCTTCTCCAGCCACAGCAGTTCTACTTCGGTGAGATCTCTCATGCCGCCGCTCCCGAAGACCGGAATGGGGAGCCGTAAGCATTGTCCGGGGTGAAGCCTGTGCGGCTTCTGCCGACGAGGATTGACGGCCCGCGGTTGCCAGTCGCTTGCGAAGCGGTTTCCGGCTTGGTCCGTTAGAGGAAATCCGAAGGATTGCTGATTAGCCGGGGTACTGACCGTTGCCCCCTCGCCGGCCGTGCTGCTGCGAAAATGCTCACAACGATTCGCGAACGGAACGCGCGGTGCGTGCCGCGATCGGCGGTGGAGGTGTCAATCGGCTTGCAACTTTGGCTCTGACGCAATTTTGGTGCATTGGTGATCATGTAGCGCCGATCAAGCGCGCCTGAAGAAGATCGAGCTTGGCGCGCCCGTACATCTGACGCTTGACGAGCTTGAGCTTGGTAATCTGACCTTCGGTCTGCCCGTTAGACCAAGATGTTGTAATCGCAGCGTTGATGGCGGCCTTGTCTTTGGTGATGCCGTTGGCGAAGGATGCGACGAGACTTGCGCATGCTCGTTCCAGCCATGGATCAAGATCCACGTGAGTCTTCTTGCGGATCATGGCGTGGAAAGCGATGATGATTTCGCGAGCTTCCACCAGCAGAGGAACGCCCTTCTCGATCGCCGCGATGGTAACGGTCTCAGACTTTGATAGCGCATCGCGGCCATTGGTCATCAGGCGGGCGATGGTTCTGGCAGACGGCACGCGCTGTATACTTTGAACATCGGGCGTTTCGGCGCGCCGACGGCGTGTCGTCCACTCTCTAACAACTCGCTCAGAGCCCCTAAAGCCTAGCACCTTAAGGCGACGCCACAGGTCGGCTCCGTTATAATGGCCTGAAGCCCACTGGGCGTCGAGCCATGGCAGATGGTGCTCGAGTGAGCTCTCGCGCACCCTGAACACATCCGTTCGCTGACCTCGCAGAACTTTGCGAACGAGGCCCCGGCTATGTCCCGTAAGTCGCACGATCTCCTTTATGGAGACACCCGTCTCAGCCTGTCTGAAGATTGCCGCGTTGGTGTCCTCACGCCGTAGATAGCCTTCGTACTGGATGCGCTCGGCGGAAGTGAGCAAGGCAGGATTAATTGTGGCGGCGCCGACCGCCACACGAACCTGGTGCATGGATTTGCCGACCGCATCGAGGAAGGCGTGGCTGGCGTTCTCCATCAAATGCCAGCGGTCAGCAACCTGGGTGGCCTGCGGGAGCGCCTTGGCTACAGCAAGGGCGTACACCACCGCCGCGATCGCGCGCGACCACAGCAATTTGCGGCTGCCCCGCCAGCCAAGCCTGTGCCGTAGCGGGCTCTCTGTCGGGCAGAGAGTGATTGGTCGTCGCCGCTCGGGGTCGCAGATGATTGTTCCGTACCGCTGATTGCGCCGCCAGGCCCAGTCGTCGATACCGATCACGCTCGGCACAGCAAAGGGCTGGCAACCGCGCCTTCGCACGATCCGAAGTAAATGTATCGTTAAGTCGACGGGCAAAACTTGCAGCCGGGCGGCCACCAACGGCAAGCCCAAGGTGATGGACCAGAAGATCGAGCCGCGCCGTTCGCCGCGCCCACGGCGCCAGAGCCCCGTCATCGAACCGCTCGGTGGAAATACGTCGACTGCACATAACGGTGAAGCAGCGGAAGCGACGCGCCACGACCACCAGGCGAACCGGCCGCCCCGCCAGCGGCAGATCGGTAAGACATCGTTGATATCGGCTATGAATTCGCCCGGAACTGGCTCCGCATCCGGGACACAGACTCTTGTCGCTCCTGGGACGGACGGTGATCACGGTCGTGGCGCCATCACAGACGGCGCTCTCCACGTCAAACCCAGGAGGGATCAGGGCCGACGGTCGCAGGGCTCGCTGCATCATGTTGATTCCCTTGTGAAACCAACGCGAGCCGGCGCCTGAACTTCATCAAAAGTGAGTCAGAGCCAATATTGGCTCTGACGCATATTCGATAATCGTGATTGTTTTTATGGCGCGCCAATCAGCCTTGCCTGAAGGAGGTCGAGCTTAGCGCGCCCGTACATCTGCCGTTTGACCAGCTTGAGCTTAGTGATCTGCGCTTCCACTTGGCCATTGGACCATGGTTGCGTAATAGCGGCGTGCACCGCGCCCTTAACCGGCAGATGGTCGACATCCTCAACGCGGTTCTGACCGACGGCTTGCCGGCCGTCGAGGCGACCTGTGCCGAGGCGATCGCTCAGGGCGTTCATTCCGCCGATGTCGTGCTTAACGTTCTGGCCCGCCAGCGTGATCCTGCGCCGCCGGCCAACATCCTCACCCCGGTTGCGCTGACATTGCGCCATGACCCGATCGCCGACTGTGCTCGTTACGACCACCTCAGGAGAACCATCTGATGGAGCGTACTCAACTGTTCGATCTCATGGGTGAGCTCAAGCTCTACGGCGTGAAGGCTGCCTTCGACGAGATCATGGCGACCGCCATCAAACGCCAGCACGAACCCCAACGCATTGTCGGCGACCTGCTCAATGCCGAGATCAACGAGAAGCAGGCCCGCTCGATCAAGTACCAGCTCACCATCGCCAAGCTGCCGCTTGCCAAGGACCTTGAGGACTTCCAGTTCGAAGGCACCCCCATCAACAGACCCTGGTCAATGATCTCGCCGGCGGCGGCTTCATCGCCCAGCAACGTAACGCCGTTCTGGTCGGCGGTACCGGCACCGGCAAAACACATATGGCCATCGCCATCGCCAGAAGCTGCATCCGATCTGCCGGTCCTTGGCGGCTGCCGATCAATGCCGACGAGGTCACACCATCGACCTCTCCGGAGGTGAAGCCCAATGCGGAGACTTGGCTCGATTTCACCGACCTCGTCTTTATCGATCCGGTCGGGACCCGCTATAGCCGCTTCGCGGCGACCGGCGAGGATGTCCGCAAGCAGTTCTTTTCCGTGGACGGCGATGTCAACGCGCTCGCTCTGGTGATCCGCCGCTGGCTCGAGAAGCACGACCGATTGTTGTCGCCAAAATATGTCACGGGCGAAAGCTATGGCGGTATTCGCGGGCCAAAGGTGGTGCGCCAGTTGCAGATGCAGCAGGGCGTCCGCGTCAAGGGTCTGATCATGATCTCACCCGTGTTTGACTACCGCGAGTCTGGCACGAGCCTTCTTCGATACGTCGCAACGCTGCCGAGCTATGTCGCGACCGTGCGCGGAGCCAAGGGACCGGTGAAGCGGACCGATCTCGCCGACGTCGAAGCTTACGCGCGCGGCGAGTTCCTGACCGACCTCGTCAAAGGCAAGGTGGACAAGGAGGCGACCACGCGGCTGGCTGACAAGGTCGCCACGCTAACCGGCATTGACCAGACAGTGCCGCAGGCTCGGGGGCCGCTTCGGTATCACCGAATTCAGCCGCGAGCTCGACCGCAACAACGGCGAGGTGACCGGCCTCTACGACGCCTCCGTGCGTGGCTTCGATCCCTATCCGGATTTCGGTAGCCCCGGATTTGGCGATCCCTCGGGCGAGACGCGTCGGGCGCCGCTGACCAGTGCAGCCGTCGATCTCCTGACGCGCAAGCTGAACTGGCGGCCAGATGGCTCTTATGAAGTTGAGCAACGCCGCGGTTACGCGCGCCTGGGATTTTGGCGCCGGTCCCCCGCAGTCCTTGTTTGAGCTGCGCCAGATCCTTGCGACGGATCCGAAAATGAAGGTGCTGGTCGGGCACGGCCTGTTCGACCTCGTAACGCCCTATTTCCGCTCGCAGCTCTTGCTCGATCAGTTGCCCGCCTTTGCCTCAGGGCCGCGCGTCAAACTCACGGTCTATCCGAGCGGCCTCATGTTCTACTCGCGTGATGCATCGGGCCAGGCTTTTCGCGCAGAAGTCGAAGCGATGATGAAGCCGGCGGCGAAATAAGTCACAAGTAAGCGCTCGGGTGTGTCGTATGTCACCGCTTTCTCAGCGGGAGACCGCAACTGAAATCCTAGCGCCAGCTTGCGATTTTTGGAGATTTTCGGCTGACCGGTCTTTGCCGGCTTCTTTAGCGGCGTCACCGGGGGGCAAATAGCCAGCTGGCAGTGCTCCATGCGCGCGGCCACGTTCTTCATCCCGGATTGGTTCTTGGCCAACTGAGCGCCTCCTCTTGGAAGCGCTGATAGTGCCATTCGGAACGCAGGAGCATCTGGTCTTTATCGGCGCGAGCCAAATCCAATGCGTGCGCGTTTCGCAGGATCGTGAGCGCGGATTTCAGGGGATGGTGAGCAGAGGTTTCAGACGATCGTGAGCAACGATTTCGCGGGATCGTGAGCAAGGTTTTCGGAGGCTTGCGCCGCTTCGGCCGACAACTCTACGGCTTAGGGATGACCTCGTCGTTAACGAGGAAGCCCAATGCCTACCGGAGAGATTGTCGATGCGCCGGATCAAGGAAGTCCTTCGGTTGAAGGATGTTCAAGGCGCACCGGAGCGGGCCTTCGCACGGAGCGTCGGCAGCAACGGCGCTGTGTACGGCTATCTGAGCCGCGCCCGCTCTGCTGGGTCAAGTTGGCCGCTTCCGGAGGGGATGACCGATCCTGCTACTCGACCGTCTCGACGACACGCAGCTTCTCTTCCCAAACCCGCTCAAGCGAGCGCGCCACAAGACGGTTCTCGGGCTCTACGGCGTCATACTGACGCCGATCGCGCTCGGCCTCGTAGCGGGCGCGCTCCACCCGAAGCGCCTGGCGCCCGAGCTGACGGCTCTCCTGCTCCAGTTGGCCCGCCGCCGCGAGTGCGATCTCAATCTGATCCGGCACCAGGGCATCGAGGACCACCGGCTCAACCAGCGGGTCAACCGCCAAAGGTCCGGACTTCCTGGCAAAGTGCACTGCCTTGCTGATCCCGATCTGAACGGCAGCAATAGACCGGATGATCGGCATTCGGGCCCGTGTAGCGCATGCTCATGCGCCGTCCGCAACGGCCGCAGATCGCAATTCGTTGTAACAGAGCTGCCCCTTGCGCGGAACGCCAGAGTGTCCCGCCTCATAGCGGCAGACGTTATCTGCCAGTCGCCCCTGGTCGGCCATGAACTCCTCCCAGCTGACATAGCCTGCTGCTGTGATCACGCGGCCCAGATAGCGTTTGCGATCGGTGTTTATATGTCCAGCAATTCAGCTGCGATTTGATGTATCTCAGCTGAACTTTCTTGGACTGCTATTTCACCGCGCGGGTGCAAGAAGATTGAAGCAATCACCGCCTTTTGCAAGAGCGTTGGCTGGAACGGTCGATCGGCGGTGCCGCGTACAGCATGCGTTGTGTTTCACCAAAGACGCACGGCTTGTTTCGATCACAACGGGTCTTGTCGGAAAGATGACATCGCGACCAAAAAACCCGGAATGTGCATAGCGCGCGCTGGCCCGGATCCTGCACACCACACGCGGCGTAGAAGCGATAACACAACGCACGCCTCGAGCTGCATTGAAGATCGTCGTTTGTTGAGTGGTGATATGGGATCTGGAGTTCTTTTTTGGGGCGCAGCAGCATTTGCACTCGTCGCATCTGGCGCCGCCCATTCAGCGGATCTCCATCCGGCCATGAAAGTGGCTCTGTGGAGCTGGACTGGAGGATATATCGGCGTGCACGGCGGCGGCGGCCATGGCCGCACTTCCTTCAGTGACCCCTACGGTCCATCAATTTATGGCGACATCGTCAACACGCCTGTGTTTCTGGCCGGAGGACAGATCGGCTACAATTGGCAGACGAATGGCTGGGTGTTCGGCGCCGAGTTAGACGCGAGCCATGCTGTCTCCGATGGCACGAACAGCTGCCTTGCCTTCTCAGGCAATGTCGTGATTGCTACCTGCAAAGCAGGTCCAAACGTCTTTGTCTCAGGGACCGCTCGTGTCGGCTACGCGTTTGGCCCGCAGGGCCGCACGCTGGGCTACGTCAAGGCAGGGGTGGCCTGGCAAAACAATCGCGGCGAGATCGCCAACAACAACGAATTCTGGGATGAAAGCTTTGCCGGCTTTCCGCGGCACGTCACGCAATTCGATTACGGCCGTTTCGGTTGGACCGTCGGAGCCGGCATTGAGCAAGCGCTCACGCCTGCTTGGTCCTTGAAATTCGAGTACGATTACATGAGCTTTGATGGGACACGTCTGGCGACACCCCCGACCATGCAGGGTCCGCCATTTGCGATCATCCCCCAGCACAAGCAGCCTTTCTAGCAGCTATCTCTTGCGACAGGTGGGACAATGACGTCCAAGTCCGTTGACGTATGTGTAGTTGGCAGTGGCGCCAGTGGCTCAATCGTCGCCCACGAGATCGCCCGAAAAGGATTCCGGGTGCTCGTCCTCGAAGCAGGCCGGACGCTTCCCGCCGGTGCCTCACTGGCAACGGTTCGAAACGGCGTCGATGATGCCGCCCTGGCGCGCGCTCCTACCGGTACATTGAGGCCGTTGGGTCGACCCTGGACAGTCTCGGCGCTCGGCGGTGGGTTGACATTGTACGCAGGCATCGCATTCCGCTATCGCACCGTCGATTTCGACGCGAGAGCGCATGTCGCCGCGGACGCGCTCGATCCGGTCTGGCCTGTCGATTACGATATACTACGTCCCTACTACGAGGAGCTCGAACAGCGGATCGGGATAGCTAGACTAGCTGGTGCCGATCCGCTCGAGCCCCCCAGCGATCCCGCCGTGCTGCCGCCGCACAGATATAGCTTGCAGGGCGAACTGATCGCGACTGCGGGCGGACGTCTCGGCCGGCTGCCATTTCCCACCCCGCTGGCAATCAATTCTATCCCGTACCGCGGCCACGCGGCTTGTGACCGCTGCGGCCCCTGTAACGAACACCTCTGTCCAAGCGGCGCGCGGGCCGATGCGCGGTCCTCGTTCACTGACGTCTCCCTGCCGCCGGGCGCGCTGTCGATCGCCCCTGGCAGCAAAGCTGTACATATCGCGCTTGGTAGCCTTGGCCGCGCGGACTCCGTGGAATGGCTGGACGTGCTCACTCGGCACCGCGCCCGGGTCCGCGCCCGCTGCGTGGTGCTCGCTGGCAATGCGATTCAATCTGCCGCCTTGTTGCTACGCTCAGCGCAGCGAGCGGCGCCTAACGGCATCGGCAACGCCAGTGGCATGCTCGGGCGCGGCATCTGCTTCAAGGTCAGCGGCTACGTGTCTGGCACCGTCACGATCGACCGCGTGCCTTCGCATCCGCCCGGCGGGCCGTTCTCAACCGTTGCAATGACCGATCATTACCTCGACGCCGAGGCACCCTCCGGGCTAGGCGGACTTATTTACGAAGCTAGTCCGGCACAGCGGGAGGTCCGTGGCCGAAACGTCACGCTGAGAGTGCATTTCCTAGCGGCCGACCAACCTATGCGCAGCAACGCGGTTCGACTAGCTAACAGTCACGATCAGCTAGGCTTGTCCAACATCATTCTCGAATACCGGACTCATCCACTGGACAAGCGGCGATTAGGTTATTTGTCCCGGCGCGCGTCGGACCTGCTTGCTGCGGCGGGCGTGAAAAAGATCGCTTACGAGGAGTCCATGTATCAGTTCGGTAGCGGTCATCTGCATGGTGGCTGTCGAGCGGGGAATGATCCAAGGGAGTCCGTGGTCGACCGCTGGGGTCGCGTGCACGACATCGACAATCTCTACGTCGCGGACGGCGGGTTCTTCCCGTATCCCGGAGGGGTCAACCCGACCTTCACCATTCAGGCGAATGCGCTGCGGATCGCGCGCAGAATCATCACGCAACTGGCCTGATCGGCTGAGACCGGAGAATTCTTATGCTCAGCACGCCCCATGCCACGTTGGCGGTGACGGATACGCACAAATCGGCACTGCGCCGTGCCTTACGGGTTACCGCGTCAGAGAAATGGGATCTCAATCGGCGTTTTCCCCTCGTGATGAGCCGTGCCTCCGGCGCGCATGTCTGGGATGTCGACGGAAGACGATACGTGGATCTCACCTCCTGTGGTGGAGCTGCACCGCTCGGAGCCGGATATGAACCGGTCGTCGATCATGTCGTCTCAGAGCTGCGCCGCACCGGCGGCATCCTGCCCGGGCCATTGTCCGTGCACCGGATCGAGCTGGCCGAACGGCTCGCGGAGATATTCCCACGAGCGCAACGCTCGTTGTTTTTCCGCACCCGCTCCTGCGCTACGACCGCCGCAATCCGCCTAGCTCGCGCGCACATGGGTACGAATCTGGTGCTTACCAGCGGGTATCACGGTTGGCACGACTGGCAATTGCAGGACCGTCCCGCGATGGGGCTACCCCGAACGGGACCGGGACAGTGTCGACTTCCGCTACGATCTCGACCTATTCGAGAAACTTTCCGGTGAGCAGCGCGTCGCCGCGGTAATCATCACAGCCGAGGTCACTTCCCACCCGAATATCACCGGGAATTGCAAAATCTCGTCCACCGGCGCGGCGCCCTGCTTATCCTGGACGAGGTTATGACAGGATTCCGCTACGGCCTCGGCGGCTATCACACCGCGGTCGGGCTTGCACCCGACCTGATCACACTTAGCAAGGGACTGGCCAACGGCATGGCACTTTCGGCGATCGCAGGGCGAGCGGAGGTGCTCAACGCCGCCGAGAAGACCTACCTGGGCAACACCTATCAACGCGAGATCACCCCATTTGCGGCAGCGCTGAGCACCCTGGATGCCCTGCGCAACGGCGCCGCGCTCGCCCGGATGCGACAGGTTGGCATGCAAATTATCAACGGTCTCAACGGGGTCTTCGCTAGCCAACAGGTGCGGGCTCGCGCGTTCGCATGGCCCACGATGTTCGACGTCGTGTTTGCCAACGCCGATCTTGGTTTCGCGTTCTTCCAGGAGATGTGGTCGCGCGGCTTCCTTATGCAGTACGGTGGCCGTTTCATGCCGTCTGCCGCGCTGTCCGATGCAGACGTGCAGGCCGCGATTGAAGCCGCCGGGCAGGCGTTGCCGGCGGCTCTGGTTCGACTAGAGAGTACTGGCCGCGATACGGACCTGATGGCCGCGGCGGTGCGGTTTGCCGGTGATCACTTCCTCGCAACCGCGGATTCGGTCCGGCGTTGGTTCACCGAGCCGAGCCATCCATGAACACGAGAAGTCGAATAGGGGACACCGCCATGCTCGAGGCCGCCGCGTTCTCCACCTCGCCGGTTCTGCTCGGGGGCGATAACCGGTCCGGCACGACCTTGCTGAGCGTCGTGCTGGATTCGCATCGCGATCTGGTCGTTGGGCCGGAGATCGATTTCCTAGAACCGCCGAACCTCGGCCCGCATGTCCTGGACGCGACCGACTTGCTCGCTGCTAATGACCCACGGGTCGCCGGCATTGTCAAAAGCGCAATCGACCCGTTCTGGTATGACGGCGCGCACTTCGTAGTGCAATGCCTGCGGTTCGGCTTGAACTTCGACGACGTGCGTAGACTCGTCACGAACGTGATGAAGGAGTTAGCGAGCGACATCGTTTCGTTCACCGACAGATGCAGTCTGATCAACGAGATTGGTGAGTTCCGCAGAGCGCAAACCGGAGCCAAGCGATGGGGCCTGAAGCTGCAACGCAAGATCGCCCAAATCGACGTCTTCGCTGGTCTGTGGCCAGATGCGCATTTCGTGCACATCGTACGCGATGGTCGCGACCTAGCGGCCTCGCATTTGAGAACCGTACCGGAGTGGGGTTACCGGACCGTAGCTGAAGCCGCGCACGGCTGGCGCGAGATTGTATTTCAGCCGCATCGCCTCGCGCCGCCAGAGCGCTATCTTGAGGTTCGCTATGAAGATCTGGTGACGAGTCCCCGCTCCAGCCTTATACGAGTTCTGAATCACTTGCACTTGCCCTGGGACGGGGCCGTGCTGCGACACGCCGAATGTGAGCACGCATTGTTCGAACGGCCCTACGGCCACCCGGCGGCCGAGTCCACGGGCAAGCCTTTGCACGCCGGTCGCCTTGGTCGCCACACGCAGGATTTGACGCCCGCGCAGATCGCGGAGTTCGAGGGCATCGCCGGCAGTGAATTGGCCCGATTGGGCTATTTGTCGGCCTCGAGCCTGGTCATCGACGCGTGAATCCCGCTGAGATCTCCACAACAGCTCGTGGATTGCCACGCAGCTATTTGGCACTGCTCGCCGGGCGTACGGTGTCGGAATTGGGTTCCGAAGTGACCGTGCTGGCGCTACCGCTGACAGCAATCACTCTGCTGGAGGCCGGCCCGGCACAGACCGGGCTACTGCTTGCCTGCGGCCGGGCGCCGAACCTGATGATCGGCCTGTTCGCCGGGGTGCTCGTGGACCGCCTCCCACACCGATGCATCCTGCTGACCGCTAATTTGGTGATGGCGGTAACGCTCGCAACGATTCCGATTCTCGCCAGCCTTGGGCAACTCGGAATGTTCCTGCTATATATGGCGACCACGCTTGTCGGGACGGCCGCAGTTATCGCCGACTTGGCCTATTTGGCATGTGTGCCGACGGTCGTGGATCGGGCTCGACTCGTCAGGGCGCAGAGTTCCTGGCAGCTCAGCAGATCTGGCGTTGTGGCAGTCGGTCCATTCCTCGCAGGCTGGCTAGTCAGCGCGTTCTCCGCGCCGTTCGCAATTCTCGCCGACTCGGCCTCTTTCGTGCTCGCGACCGCGTTGCTGCTACTGGTGCCAATGCGGGCGGCTGAGCCACCGCCCGCTGGATCAGGTTCGGTACTCGGTCAGATCACGGAAGGACTGACGACGGTGTTTGGCAACCCAATTCTGCGTGCTGTCACGTTGGCCACCGGCAGCTTCATCTTCTGCTACAACGCTTACTCCGCTGTCTTTCTGCTCTATTTGACGAAGCATCTAGCTTTGGACGGCTGGACGACAGGGGTAGTACTCAGCATCGGCGCCCTCGGTGGTGTGGTGGGTGCGCTCACCGCATCGTGGGCCGGCCGCACGATAGGCCTTGGGCCTGTGTTGATGGTCGCCCTGGCGCTCAGCGCCGCAGGCATGACTCTGACAGCGCTTCTCACGCAGCCGCGATGGGCGGCAATCGTGTGCGTGGCGCTTTCGCAGTTCGTGCTGTGGTTCGGTCAGGAGATCTACAACGTACACCAGGTCCTCGTTCGATACGCGCTAGCTCCGGACCGGGTGCAGGGTCGTGTCAACGCGAGCATCCGAAGCGTAGTGTGGGGGCTTGCACCACTAGGTGCACTGCTTGGCGGTGTGGTCGGCGCCGGGCCTGGCCTGCGCACTACGCTATTGGCCAGCAGCGTGCTGGGCGCGGCCTCCGTGCTGTGGATCTGGCGATCGCCCCTACGTCATAAGCACAGCTTGCATCTCTGATCGCTACGGATTGGCAGACAGGGCTGTGTATGAAGATCCCCGAGCTCGGCGATCGCGAGCTACGGCGGCCTGACGTTGTGGCGGATCAACGTAAACTTCGTCGCGGACGGTCTTCCTTCTTTGTGGCGCTCTGGCGGCCACGCCTTGGCACTATGATGCCGTTGAGGTGAGGCCGTTCACACCATCAAGGATGAGGAGATCGACCCTGGCGAGGCTTTTCATGCGCGCGGCGATGCGACCGTCACCCTTAACCAGGGACAGCTCATCGATCAGGGGCGGCAGCCGAGTGTGACGATTTTGGCTAGAGTTTTTCGCACCAATTCCCGGCTGTGGAGGCCTCGTGTAGATCCTTCTTCATGTTGGCCACCGAGACTTGCAAGTATGTGGGCCAGGTCCAAGCGAATTGCCTAGTGAGAATCGGAAACTCTATCGCGCAGGCGGCGACTTAATTCACGGAAGCGAATCATAAGCTGCCGCCGGTTCGACCACCCGATCAGGGCTCTTGTTTCAACAAGAGCTCTTTAGTTCTTTCACTACAACGGGCTGATTGGGGCGAAATGTATTTTCCCGGAGCAAAGTGGAGTGTCTTTTGAGCGCCATTTGGTCTCGCTGATCATCAGGTTGCGCTGGCTGTTCCTGCGCAAGGACATTTCGCTTGTCGACCGCTGCGCGATAGGCATCTCATGCCAGTCTCAAGGTTGCAAGAAAGCGGCTCAGTGCTGCCTGCGGCGCAGAACTGCTCTTGGATTTTCGTGACGAAACGCAATACCGTTCCATCAATCGGAGAGCGGCTATCCCGGAGCGAGGCGCGCGTCGGGCAGGACGGCTTTCTCGGGCCCAGCAGGTTGCGCGCAGCCGCGGACGACGTGCACGGGAAGCAATGACTCGCGAGGCGGACAAGCCCTCTCTGGTGGGAACGGAGTGAAATTGACCCGTGAGGGCGCGCCCTCTTTGCCGTCGAGCACCTGAAACCCCCTCGCCGTCGGCCCTCACGGTACGCTCCTTGCGCTCTCCAAACGACGCGAGCGTCGATCCAGCGGCTGCGCGAGGATTCAGCGCCGATCGCCTCTGTCGCCCGGACTTTCGAGTCGAGAATGTCATAAAATCATGGTGGAGAGTGCTACACCGTAGTGCTCCACCGCAAAAAGCCATCGGTTCACGAAACCTCTGACTTTGAAGGATTTTTTCGCCACTGAAAATCGGTGGCGGAGAGAGTGGGACTCCCTCCCCCGATCCCGCGAATACACTAAAACCGCCTAAAAACAAGGATGCAAAAAAACGGGTCGAGTTTTGTGACCGCCGCTGTGTACCACCGGATCGGCCCGGCAGGCCATCAACCTCAGGCGATTTGGAGGCGTCTGGGGGGCAGGCGTGCTTCCCTCCTCTCGTCGATTCTCGCCCGGACGCTGACCTGTGCGGGGCGGCGCCGCGTTCGGCGAATTCGGCGGTGGGTCTCATCGCGACGGCTGACCCGTCCGGGCGCCGGGCGGCCCCAGGTCGTCCCATACCAAGGATTCGGCAGCGGCGCCTGGAACGGCGACCGGGTACGGGGCGGTCGACCTGAATGGTGTGGACGAGCCGGATCGAAAAGAGGCTGCGGACCATCTCGGTTCGGCAAGTACACAAGGCGCATCAAGGCGCACATCCTCTACAATCACCTCGCGACATCGGATCTCGGTGAAGAGTATCTCGGGGCGCTTATCGATCACGAAACGCTAGCTTCAATCATTGATCACAAGAACTACAATCCAAGAACCATTCGCGCCATTACTGACACCCTGAACACCGAGGCCGTCAGCGTAGCGGGATATCCCGACTTCTGCATTTCCAGCCTCGATCCCCAAACGACCTTTGGGAAAAGCCGTTCAAAAATATCCCAGACAAATGCCGGCACCTTTTGATCGGCCTTTTCTTCTGCAGCGAATTAGGGTCTCGGATCTCCGACCTCAGACTGGTTTTCGACGCGACCCACGCAGCAATGTGCGGGCAGTTCAGGATTGGGGCGGGCCCGAAGGACTTTGAAGAGGCATTGAAGATAATGGAAAGCGGATTCTCGCTATCAGCTCGACCACCGTTTCGTTCATCAACCCGTCGTTACGCGATTATCTTCGGGAATATCAACGGGCAGCGGAAGATCTCAGATCGCGGCTGATCGGCAACTGCGTCACCAAGTGATGCAGCCGCTCTTCTCATTGCCGTCGCCGCCACGCCGATATCCGGACCGGCAATGAGCATCGCCAACTACGAATCCTATGCGAACCTGCATGCCGTAGATCTGTTGAAGGGCAACATTTGGCAGCTGGCTGACAATAGGCGTTGTGCGGCCTTTCTGATGGACACTCATTGTTGGAAGCTCTTTCGTGGATAATCGACCATTTGTCGAAAGGCGCGCTGCTGCCAAATAGCAACGGGATCATCCCTCAGCGCGGCGAATATCCCTATCACATCAATATCAAAGTTGATCTCTACGCCCCTAGATCGACTGCAACGATTAAGACTCGAACGCACACCTGAGGGTTCGTTCGAGCCCGATTTGGCGGAGACGATCCATTACTATCGGACCATCGATGACGAGCCGATGGATTCACCCGATCCGCAAATAGACTTTGTACAAATGAGGTCATTTGGAATGCTCACTCTCTGGTCTCTAGCGGAACTCTTTAATGATGGTACGCAGCCGAAGTGAGATCGGCTTGGCCGTAGAACCAAAACTAAATCGTCCGCAATAGACCGAACAGGTTTTGCAATTTTGTATTCGGGACTGAAGTAATGAACGAAGCTAGTCTCCGACCTCAACGTCAAAGCGATCTGCCTACATCATTGCCGCCGCGCGGACCGTCACGCATGCAGGCCGCTGAGTATATTGGCGTAAGCGCATCTGCCAATCCTGCCCCTTTGGCCATGATGCCAAATCATTGAAGAAATATTGGTTTTCAGCCGCGACCTCAATGATTTCAACAACTCAGGAGCCGAAGTACCGGCCTTACATGAGAAAGGCGCCGTCTGATGCGCCCTAGCTCACACGAAAGAGGTGGAAGTCTTAGAGACCCTGCGGGAGAGTATGCTGGTTCATGCGGGCCTCAATGATGGGTTCGAGGTCGGCACTTCGCTGGCATGGGTAGAGGGTGAGGCTCCGGTATCGGCGGACCTAACCGCGCTGAAAGGCGCTATGCGTCAGCTCAGGTATGACAAGCAAATCGGCAGGGACGACGAGAAGGAGCGTCAACGTCTCGCTATGCGGTACGACAAGGTACTCGGTGCCGCTGAAGCGCTGTTAGATCAGTATGCCTTGATGACGCTCACGGGCAACCAGCACTCGCTAAATTCTGCGGCCCTCGCGGTCCCGCTGGAGCTTCCGGGGCCAGTGGTCCTCGACGCAACGGCCGGTGTCGATCTGATGTACCAGCTCATGGAAGACCGTGCCGACATCATTCCGACGCCTCCCGGTGTTCGTGACTACAGCAACGTAACTCTTCACGTCGCCCGCACCGCAAGCATCGGCAAGACGAAAATGGAGGAGCTGGCAACAAAGCGATTTCCACAGTTACAGGCAAATCTTGCTGAACGGCTATCGGAAGACCGCAAAGTCCTTTTCTGCGTCCACAAGCACGTTGAGCATCTGGTGCCCACCCAGGCGGACCTTGGGGTAACCGAAGTGGCTTCAGCGCATTGGGGCGCAATCGATGGCAGCAACGATTACAAGGACTTTGAAACGGCGGTCATCTTCGGGCTACCGTTCAGGGATCGCATCTGGGGCACCAATGTCTTCTTTGCGTTCAAAGGCGTCCAGGATGACGACTGGCACGAGAACCCGTGCTGGAAGGAACACACCAACGTCCGTGAGCTGCTGCAGCGCAGACATCTCGCGACATCGATCATACAGGCGATGGGACGGGTACGGCTTCGCAAGGTCATTGACGAGCAAGGCCGGTGCGCTCCCACGGACGTATTCATCGTGCTACCGAGCGGCGCGCGGGGCCCGGAAATCCTCGAGTACATCCGTCAAGAGCTGCCCCACGTCTCAGTGCGAGATTGGGACTTTGAACTCGATGGCCCCAAGATACGTATGGACCGCCGTGTTCTGCCCGCCGAACGACTGGTGATCTTCATGTCAAACCGAAGCCCCGGAAGGACCTCCATGAGCCTCATCGGCCGCGAGTTTGGCCTCAAGCCTTACCAGCGGAAAGACCTCCAGAAGGCCTTACGTGACGAGAACCACCCCACCACCTTGAAGCTCAAGCAGCTGGGGGTCACGTATGGTTCGGAAGGAAAAGGGAGGGGAGCCAAGAGCTTCCTCGTGAAGGCCGCCTAACAGCCAAGGGCCGCACCAAGGTTATCCATAGGAAGCCCCAGGTGCGGCCCGCTTCGTTGGGGAACGTCTGCTTAGAAGTCAGGCGCGGACACGAGCGCTGGTGTAGCAATGGGCCGCGATGGGACAACAAGAGACCTCATGTTCCTCGAACTGAGAAAGTCAAACAGTTCCCAACGCGTAACGTATGGGACAACCGGAGAGTGAAGCCGCCTTTCCGAGCGAAATTCGTTAACAAATGGCCGCGCGGTGCTACACTTCTCGTCGTTGTCTAATTGCATTTAGACGGGGGGGGAGACGAATGGATCGCGCACTGTTTGAGCTGCACCCGGTTCCGAAGACACCAAGTTAGGTGTTTTATGGAGCAGGAGGTGCGTCATGGAGAGAAGGCAGTTTACGCGGGAGTTCAAGCTTGAGGCCGTGCGGCTGATCAAGCAGCGCGGCGTGTCGTATGCGCAGGCGTCCAAAGACCTTGGTATTCATCCGACACAGTTGCGCAGTTGGGTGAAGCAGCTTGCGGACGATCCGCAACATGCATTCCCTGGCCACGGTCAGATGAAGCCGGAGCAACTGGAGATCGCGCAGCTGAAGCGCGAGGTCATCAAGCTTAAAGCCGAACGGGACATCCTAAAAAAAGCCGCGGCCTACTTCGCGAAGGAATCGACGTGAAGTTCGGTTTCGTTGCGAAGCACCGAAGGATCTGGCCGGCGGAATGGTTGTGCGAGGCGCTCGGTGTCTCGCGGGGTGGCTTCTATGCCTGGCTGACACGGCCGCGCAGTGAACGCAGCCGGACCGAAGAAGAGCTTGGCGCGAAGGTTCGAGCCAGCTTCCTGGCCAGCGACCGGACCTATGGCGCCAGGCGGGTGTGGCACGACCTGCTGGCCGAAGGGATATCTTGCGGGCTGCACCGGATCGAACGGTTGATGCGGCTGCAGGCCCTTAAAGCACGCCCACGACGGCGTCGACTGCCGCCCGATCTGGGTGAGCGGCAGATCGCCGCCCTCGCTCCCAACGTGCTCGACCGCTCCTTCGAAGCGCCCGCTCCCAATCGCAAATGGATCGCTGACTTCACCTATGTTTGGACGGCGGAGGGTTGGCTCTATGTGGCCGCAGTCGTTGATCTGTTCTCGCGGCGGGTGGTCGGCTGGTCAATGAGTACAGCAATGACGGCACAGCTCGTCACCGATGCCCTGGTGATGGCGATCTGGCGACGAGGCAAGCCGGACGCGCTGTTGCATCATTCCGATCGCGGCAGCCAAGGCGGATTCAAACGGTCGTCGCAACACCAGGAGTTTGGAGGTTGCGATGAACGTTGTAAGGCGCAGATCGGCGCGGTCAGGACGAGCCCCATTGCCGTCGCCAGGACGGCCCTCTGTTGCGGGGCGCGATGAACAGAATAAATTTTGGCGGGCGATTGCCGCTGGGTTAAGCAGCGAAGATGCTGCACTCGAAGCCGGATTGTCACAACCTGTCGGAAGCAGATTATTCCGAAAGGCGGGCGGCATGCCACCAGCGATGTTCAGATCTTCGGCAAAGGCTCTCTCCGGGCGGTATCTCTCGTTGAATGAGCGCGAGGAGATCGCACTTCTCAAGGTGCAGGGCCATTCCATACAGGAGATTGGACGTCGCCTGGGGCGGGCTGCTTCCACAGTCTCCCGTGAACTGCGGCGCAACGCGGCCACTCGCGGCGGCGGGTTGGGGTATCGGGCAATAACTGCCCAATGGCATGCGGATCGATCCGCCCGCCGGCCTAAGCCGACCAAGCTTGCGCTCAATGCAACCTTGCGCACTTATGTGGAGGAAAGACTTGCTGGCGGCGTCGTAGCCCCGACCGGCGCTCCCGTTCCTGGTCCCGCCGTTCCGTGGAAGGGGCGGCGGCATGGCCCGCGCAAGGATCGGCGATGGGCCAAAGCCTGGAGCCCTGAGCAGATTGCCCGACGCTTGCCGATCGACTTCCCGGACGACAAGACGATGCGCATCAGCCACGAAGCTATCTATCAAGCCCTCTTCGTTCAGGGCCGTGGCGCGCTACGCCGCGAGCTGACGGCCTGCTTGCGAACAGGGCGTGTGTTACGGATGCCCAGAGCGCGCGTACGCAGGCGAGGCAAGGGCTTTGTCTCGCCGGAGATCATGATCAGCGAGCGCCCTGCTGAAGCTGCCGATCGAGCAGTGCCGGGACATTGGGAGGGAGACCTCATCCTCGGTGTTGGCAGCTCAGCAATCGGCACGCTAGTCGAGCGCACGACGCGCTTTACGATGCTCTTGCACCTTCCACGGTTGGCGGGGCATGGCGAAGCTCCGCGCGTGAAAAACGGACCAGCCCTTGCGGGACATGGGGCCGAAGCCGTGCGCGACGCGATCACGCGCACCATCATCACTTTGCCCGAAGAGCTGCGCCGTTCGCTAACCTGGGATCAGGGAGCCGAAATGGCTCAGCACGATCGTCTCAAGATCGATGCGGGTATCCAGGTCTACTTCTGCGACCCGCAAAGCCCATGGCAGCGCGGCACTAACGAGAACACCAACGGGTTGCTGCGGCAGTACTTCCCGAAAGGCACGGACCTGAGCATCCACAGCGCCGAGGAGATATCCGCTGTGGCAGCGGCCCTCAATGCCCGACCGCGGAAAACACTAGGTTGGAAAACGCCGGCGGAGGCGCTTGACGATCTTCTGTTATGAGTGAAAGTAACTGGTGTTGCGACGACCGTTTGAATCCGCCCAATACACCAGCGAACAGTTCCAGAGGCTGATGGCCGATCACGGCGTGGTCTGCTCGATGAGCCGGTCAGGCAATGTCTGGGACAACGCTGCAATGGAGAGCTTCTTCTCGTCCTTGAAGACCGAGCGAACAGCGCGCAAAGTGTACCGGTCACGCAACGAGGCCAAGGCCGACGTGTTCGACTACATCGAGCGCTTCTACAACCGCGCATCGGAACACCCATCTGTCTATGTTGTTGAAGAGAAAAGACTTTGCTGATTGGGATTCGATCCCGTGGGGTATCTTGGGTTCTGTCGCGCTCGTTCGGCGATAGATCGAGCAGCAGTTGTTATCAGCGAGCTGCGGGCGAAGATCCAAGGACCATCCGACAGAGGATGGATGGCTTCGATTTCACCGGCTTCAGCGGCCAGCCGGAGCGTCTTGGGCGCGATCTTCAGGAGCTTGGCGGCGTTGCTGAGGTTTAGCCAGTGCTCGATGCCGTCCTCGGCGGGCTTGAACACCGGGATGCGATAGTTCGAGCGCAGCGAGGTAACACGCTCGCGCGTCCAGCGATTGCCGTTACCGGTCTCGAGGCCGTTGCGGTTGAGGAGGCCGGCGATCAGATCGTCGCTGGCGATCAGCACCAGTCGGCGCACAGCCTCGATGATGTTGGCGGAGGTGCTGTTACGCTGCCCGCGCCGGCGCTTGGGCAGGCGTATCTCGCTGTGAACGCCGCCGACCCAGTGGACGATGAGGACGATCTCGGAGGCCGCATCGTCGATATCGGCCACGACCTCATGGATGAGGGTGCGCACAACGCGCTTCTTGAGGCGAGCATCCGTCGTCGGCGCATCCCAGACCGCTTTGAGGTTCGAGGCTAGAACGCCGAGCGAAGCTGGATCGGCAATGGGGGCGGGCGTCGCCGCCTCATGCATTGCGATCTTGCCCTCGACCTCCGCCGCGTGAGCGAGCGCCCTGTTCCAGCGCGCTTCAAGCTCGCCCGCCACCAGCCGGTTCGCGGGGTCAGCGGCATCGTACTGCCGGAAGGCCCGGTCGGCGGCATAGCGCGCCGCTTCGAGGTCGCGACTGAGAGCATCGCGCACCTGATCCCGCCGTTCCCTGGCTTCCTTGGCGGCCGCGGTTGCAGCGGCGATAGCGCCCGGACCGACGACGCCAAGCAGCGCTTCCTCGACTGCATCATCGACGCGCAGTCCGCCGAAGCCGATGCAGTGAGGGCCACCATTGTCCATCCAGGCGCGGCTGCAGCTGTAGCGCGGGATATGGTGCTTCATGCCGGAGTATCGGAGTGTGAGCTTGCGGCCGCAGCGCTTGCACCGGATCAGGCCGGCCAGCAGCCCGTCACCATGCTTGGGCGCGCCGTGATGCCGGCCGGTGGGAATGTTGCTGCTGACCATAGTGCGGATCGCCTCGAACCTCTCCCAGCTCACATACCCTTCGTGGGTGTTGGGCTTCAGCGCCAGCCATTCGTTCCGCGCCTTGCGGCGGATCTTCACGCTCACGCCTGCGGCGCTGTATCCCGCCGCCACAGCCGTCTTACCATAGGCATAGGCGCCGCCGTAGACCGGGTTCTCAATGATCCGGTGGATGGCGGAGTAGCTTGGTCGCCGCCAGGCCGTGTCGCCGCTGGTCTGCTTCACCGGCAGATCGAGATTGTACTCGTGGAGCCAGCAGAGCGCCTGTCGCGCGCTGCCCAGTTCCTCGACCTTGTCGAACACCAGCTTGATCGCTTCCTGGACACGCCCATCCGGATCTTTCTCATAATGGTCGCCGGCCTTCACGAAGCCGACGGGCGCCGCCACAACCAACTCGCCCCGGCGCGCCTTCTCGTAGCGGGCCGAGAGCGAGCGCTGGCGCAACAGATCCAGCTCGTACTCGTTGAGGCTGCCCTTGAGCCCGAGCAGCAGGCGGTCGTTACCGTGCCTCGGTGCATAGATCGTCTCCTGATCGACCAGGACGGTATCGACCACACGACACATCTCGATGAGTTGCTGCCAATCCCGGCTGTTGCGAGCGAAGCGCGAGACCTCGCGGGCGCAAACCGCGCCAACCTTACCGAGGCAAACCTCCGCTACCATCCGCTCGAAACCGGCGCGTTGTACCCCGCCGGCGGCTGAACGACCGAGATCATCATCGATCACTTCAATCTCTGACCACCCGAGCGCCGTCAGCCGGTCCCGCATGGCATACTGCAACGCACTGCTCTCGCGATTGTGCAACACCTGATGCGCTGAGGATTGACGCACGTAAAGAAGCGCCTTGCGCTCGAGATGATGAGGCCTGACCTTGTCAGAAATCATGACCGACCTCCTTCGCGCGCGGCGTCGCCGTCGTCGCAGCATGGTCGAGGATCAACTGCGTCATCAGACTCATAAGGGCCGCCTGCGCTTCCGCCGGCAGCTCCGACCATGCCGGCGCGCCGATGGCGCCGTTCGACAGGCCGCTCCCGAACAGATCCATCTGCTCCTGCGGCCGCGGTCGTTGATTGTGTCGGTATCCGCTCCCTGGCATTGCCGTCTGGCTTGACATGAGTCGCTCCCCGATTCTGGCCGTGAGAGCCTCTGGATGCGCCAGAAAGCGGGGCAGCTGATGGCGTTCGATCCTTCAACGCTACATCGAGAAGCGCAGAAAGCGCCGCAAGTGCATCGATCCTAACAAGCGGCTGAGCTGTCAGAAACCCGGCATCATGGCATGCCGTCCGGTCGAACATCCATGCGGGAACTTCCAGCCAACGGTCTGCTTGCGATCCGTCCAGGGTGCAGCGAAAAACGACATCGTCGGCCTTGTCGATGGCCCCATGAACGCAAACTCGGCGCCCAAACCAAGGATGATGCCGATAAAGAACCTCGCGAAGAACGGTCCTGTGGGCGTTCTCAAACGTCGTTGTACAATCCGAAGCGAAGGCATTCGACGATCGGATATCTGAGCCCTATGGAGTTCGAACGGAAGGTCGGATTAGCTTAAGCCGGTGTCAACAGAACCGGGTGCAGCTCATTGCTCCAATACGTTCTGAAGAGGCGCGCTTAGCGTGTCGAGAGAGCGGCCACCTATCTTGAAGTCGACATAGATCTCGTTGTCCTTAGAGGCCGGGACTTCGACTTCCGCGGTTGCCGACACTCCGTTTGTCGTTTCGACCTCTTTCTTGATGGTCGCATGCAGGCCGCCTAGCGCATCGCTAATTGTCACCGTTACAATGCTTCCAACTTTGAGCGAATCCGCCGATCCGGTTAACACGTGCTTGCCATTGAGCACGATAGGTAACTCACGCGATATTTGCGCTTCCAGCTTCAGCTTTATGGTGCGCTTGCTCTTTTGTGTAACGTCGATTGAGAGGCCGGTGAGCAAGTCGACATCCGCATCCTGGAGGTACGCCTCTAACATCCGCTGCACGCGAGGCTCGTCGCCTTTGCTCTTGCCGTAGTCGGGAATGCGCGACTGGTCCAGCTTGTGGTCCTTGTCCTTTAGGGTGGCTATGGCATATGCCGCCGCCCAGCGGACGTCAGGCGCCTCGTCGAAAAGTGCATCAACAAAAGCCTTCTCGATGGCACGAACCCGCTTAGCCCGGCCCGGCTTTTCGGATGACTGCGCACGAACGACGCCGACGTGCGCCAGCATCGACCGGACCGCGGCGAGGCGGCCCGGTACGTCCCCCTCCTCGAGATCAACAAACGCACTCAACAGTTCGTTCTCCGACCCTACGACTGTATCAGACGACAGCACGTAGTCGTTTAAATTTGGTTCGATATAGCGGCCCGGTTTAGGTACCTCTTTAGGTAGCGGCTTTTTGATTGCATCCCGAACCCGTATCCAAGCATGCTTTGGGCCAGGAACAGCTCCGCACACTTTTATGACGCCATGGAATGTATCTACTTCCACGACGCGCAGGCTTAAGGCGGTTACCCGCTCGCCGCCCATCTGCCCCGGCATCTTCTTGTTTTTCCAAGTTTTTCCGGGATCTTGGCGACCGCCTGTCGAGCCGATCGATCGATGGGAAATAGATACTCCGTGGGTGGCACGCAAACCCCCGAACCCGTGCTTTTTCATGCCTCCTTGGAAGCCTTTGCCAATTGTAGTGCCGGTGACGTCGACAAATTGACCCACCACGAAGTGATCGGCCGTGATTTCCGCCCCTACCGGGATAAGGGCGTCCTCCGACACACGGAATTCTTCCAAATGTCCCTTCGGTTCGACCTTCGCGACGGCGAACTGCCCGCGCAAGGCCTTCGGCATGTTAACCGTCTTGCGAGTTCCCGCCCCCAATTGCATGGCGACATAGCCATTCTTCTCCTCCGTGCGGTGCCCAAGAACTTGGCAGTTCGGCAGTCGCAAAATGGTAACCGGAACCACATTGCCGCTGGCGTCAAAGACCCGCGACATCCCCTCTTTAACAGCTAACACCCCGGTCCTCACGCTGCCGCTCCTTCCCCAGTAAGGTCGGTCCAGACGTCGCCGAACGCAGTCCAAAACAGAGCGGTTGGATTCGATTTCACTTGCAGGATATGCCTGCGCGCGAAAAGCAACGAAAGGCCGATCCCCTGCCCGCCCATGACGTTCTGAAAAAACTGATCCGATAGCTGTTCCGAAAGCAGATGATCGACCTTTCCAATTGGCGCGACCACGACGGCTGCACCGTTGTGGTGCATTTTTTCGGCCAGACTCGGCGCGGGAGACAGGGCGTTATACGCCGCGTAATCGACATCAAGGAACACCAGCAAGTGGTCGTGACCACGTAGCTTCAAGTTTGTAGTGTCCGCAAACCGCCACTCGAAACGGTCCCAGATTCTGATATCTACCGAATAGCTTGGCCGCGGAGTTCGCCAAAGTCCGCAGGTGAATAGAAAGCTATCGACGGGCTGAAGGAGAAAAGTTCGAAGACGGTCGAGCATCTGCGGGCGAACGGAAGCGGCGGCCGTCAGTTGGGGCAGTGCTTGGACGCTTATGTGGGGGCGAGAAGAAAACCAAGCCGAAGAAATATGCCGGGATGATTTGTTATCCTTCCAATCATCGTAGATCACGCCGACGTCTAACTTCCCTGTACCTGTTTGCTTGCCGCCCTCGCTTTGGTAGGGACGGTAGCTACCGTCACTCCGCGATGGTGAATGCAGCGGTGGAGCGATTCTCGGCAGAAGATACAGCTGCCCTAGAAAGCCGAGCGGATTGTAACGCTCTGTGGCGGGTTTGATGTAGACGAATTCCCAGGGAACGCGCACGGCCGTCGAACGCACACTAACTGCACCGTCCTCTCCCGCATGATCGTGAAGAATCTTGATGAACTCTTCTTTGTCCTCGTCCGCGATCAGCGCATCGAAAAGCTCGGATCCTCTCTTTGCGACCTGATCGAGAAGCTCGGCCTTCTTTTCGTCGGACAGACTATCAAACCTTAATTGCTCAAAGTCGCTGCCTCCGACAAAGTCCAATATGTCGTTAGAGTGCCTTCTGATTTCGTCATGTTTGGCCGGAGCATAAAAGTCTATGTCGTCCTTATCGTCGAAAACGAGAGAAGTGATCAGATCGCCGTTGGCGATCGAGTTGCGAATGCAGACGGGCCGCCGGCCACTGTAATGAACGCGATTTATTTTCATTATACTGCTACACGGGATTTTGAGAGAGAGGTTCTGACCACCAGCGGCGAACCACTAGAAAAGTGAAACTCGACGTCAACGGCGCCATTGCCGGGACGTCGGGCGGCGACATGGAAATATCCAGGCTCACCAATCGAACGCTCGATGCGGGTGGGAACCACTTCGCAGGAAGTACTGTATGCCCGCAGTTCACAAATCCCGTCCTTAATCCCTGCTTTGCCGGAAATGCCGAGACGAACTGCCAGCTCCGAGTCAAGGACGGCGCGAACTTCGAAATCGATTAACGAGGTGCCTAACGGTCGCGCGCCAACCATCGGCTGAAGTTTTGCCGATGGCACACCTCTGATCCATGCACACAGTTGCGCTTCCGGTATCGCCGGCAGCGGTAATTCGTCACGATAACCTCCGCCGCGCGCGGTACCCCTCATCGACTCGTTTACGGTCAGTCGTTGAGCGAGCATCGGTACCGCACGATATCCGGCGCGATACCACGAAGGCTGTTCCTTAGCGGAATCACCGAAAAGATCAGGAAACTCGCCGGTTTGACGGAACACCCGATGCGGCCGCCGCGCCATTCGCGTTGCCCCAAGCTGCGAGAAGCGGTCTGTCCATTCCAGATACTCTCGCCTGTCCACTCCGGATTGTGCCATCCAACGCGCGTCGATCCGCTCAAGCTCGACCAGCGCGACGAGCAGCGGATCCGCATCTCGCGGCAGGAGTTCCAATATCGCGCGGCATCTCTGCTCACGAACTTCGGGAAGATCACGCGTAGAGTGGTGACGCAGAGTCGCTAATGCCCGCTCGAGCGGGGTACTCAATGTTGGCGGCGTCCAATTGCTTATTCCGCCATCGCCCAAAAACAGCCCAATCACGTCACAGGTAGGTTCCCGAGCGACGACGTTTCTGCTGATAAAAATAAAGCGTCGGATCGATTCCAGCACGGAGCCTCCGTCAACTCCGACAGGCCCGAACGCCAAGAACGAGCCGTCCGAGCGATGCAAAAGAATGACGTCTTGAGGAAGGACCACCGGCCTGCCGTCGCGCCCATCCACGATTGCATGGGCTCGCTGCCGAAAGCGCGCGGCGACAGCCTCTTCAAAACGAGATTCGCATGCAAGGAGCCAGACGTACGACACCGGTTCAGGCACTCGCTCAGCGAATGGCAAGCCCAACTGCACCTGACAATCTCCCGGCGAAGCTGCGATTCGTGGTTGCGAGTCTCGCACGGGCAGCACGACCCGCGGCTCGTTTTCCCGCAATCCACAGCAAAATTGATCGGCAGCCAAGGACATGTTCAGACACGCATATCGGACGCATCGCGCACTTCCGCGACGATGGACGTTCTGGTTCGCTGCTCCTCGTTAGAGAAGCCGTCGAAATCGCGCAGTTGCCCGAAGGAAAGGCCTGTCATCTTCTCAATGGAGCGCACGCTCCGTTGATAGGTCTTGAAGGCTCCAAAGACCGCTTCGAGCTCCTTCAGTTCTTGCACCTGATCAATCGTGTAAGCGGTCGAGGACGGCCTACCTGCATTGGACACGAACGAGATCACCTTCCAGTACGCCACTGGTATCTTTGCCCCGCGATAAAGACGGTCATTGTCTAGGAAGATCGGGCCGCTAAATACGTTCACTTTGGCTTCCTGAGCCTTCGTATTCTTGAGGATGTAGTCTTCCAGGCTCAGCCATGTCTGTTGATTGAAATGTGAAGCCTGCGGCGTACAATTCGTAAAATGGAATGTATCGTAGTTTGCAGTCTCAGCCGTCTCTCCCCAATTGGGATCTTCCCTGCGGACCAGATGGCCACGATCGAGGATATTGTCGACGTATAGGTCTTCGCCAATTTGGGCTTCGTCCGGGATGCGCCCGTCGTAGAACCATTTATCCGGCGGACTGCGGACCACCTTGACGGCTGCCTCGCCGTCGATATTGACGCCTACGAACATCGGCATCCGTCGCGACTTCGACATCACCACCGAGAAGTGTTCGTAATCCAGGCGACTTTCCGCGTTACCTTCGATTTCCAGCATATCCCCTCTTAGTCTGGCAGCATCCGGGAGCGGGATCGCAAAACCAAGGAAGTTGGCGTTGTATCCCGTTCGACCTTCGAACCGCTCGGGAGGAGAGCGCCTGACCCTGCGGGCGCCCTCCAACTCAGCTGCCTCGAGGCCGGGATCACCGGCGCGAGGCGCCACGAACTTTAAGTCGGAAAGAAAGGGACGCGCCTCCAGATTGAACTTCATCGTCTTCCCCTCACGCGAGCATTATTGCTGGGCTTTGGCTGTTTTCCGGTGAGCAAGAGCGAGTCGTACTTTTCCATGAGTTGCGACATCACTCGTACTCTCTCTAGGGCCAAACCGTGAAAGCTGGTGACAAAGCTTTTCAGGAGGCCGCAAACATCGACAAACTCGACAAGGCGGAGCAACAAGAAATCAGCCTGGCGGGCTTTTTGCAGTTCGGAGAGCAGTCGCTCCGGGCGCATATCAGCAGGCCACATTCGGCGCTCGCGTGATAACCGTTCAAGCACGTCGCCTAACTGCCCCGGGGCATATCGCACGACATCGATTAGCGCGGCTCGGATGGGATCATAGAGCTCGGGCGTTCGACCACGAACGAAAGCACGCAGCTGGCTGTTTTCCAAAATCTCGGGGTGCGGGCGAACCGGTTGATTTGAATTGTACATCTCACTGAGCGCGAGATAGCGATGGACGTCGCTTTTCTGAAGAACGAGCATTTGAACCCTTGCTTCTTCAGAAAACTCGAACGGACCAGATCCTCTTTCCGCTGATGACCACCCTTCGTCTGAGAACGCCTGGCTGAGCGACATTGGAAGTACAGGATCGATATCCAACGCAACCAGGTCCAGCGCGATCATTCTCATGCCGTCAAGATCAAGCATATCGCCCGAAGTCAACCACGGTCGGTTTCTACGCGATTGGAACAGCGAAACGTCGCACGCTGCTATGCGAGCAATGGCGATCAAAGGAACGTAGTCAACCCAACCCGGGCGTATGTCGAGATCGCGCAGTTGCCACTGCTCGACCACTGTTCTCCCGCTCCCCAAGGCGAGGTGCGCGCAAGCCCACTTCCACGTCCAATGAGTAGTCAGGCGTTGAACCATCGAAGACGGCAGTCTACCAATCATCTGCCGCGATAAGCTCTCCATCGAAGGCGCCGCAAGCCTCGTCGCCTCCAGAAAGTCCGCTGATTTGAATGCGACGTCGACACGAGCGGCCAAATCAGCATCGTCGAAGATATCCTCGAGCGTCGCTTGTCGACGGATTGAAGGGGAACTAGGGGCGCCCGGCGCTTCGGTCGGGACGCCGTAAGTTTCGATGCGCTGCGGCGCGGAGGCGCTCGGTGGCTTGGAGGCGCGGATGACACCCGCTTTCGATCGCTTGTTTAAGTTGCGGACTTCGACGTCCCGCTTCTGGGGTTCGGGTAGCGCGGCCTCTTCCTCGGAAGTCAAAGACTGTTCATCTTTCAGCAGAATTGCGCGTGCGGCAGGAGGCATCGCGTGAACGTCCTCCCGTCCAATATGGAGTACCCTTCGCGCGAGCGCCTCATCCGAAGCGATCGCGGAAACGTCCCCGTAGAATGCTCGATAGTAGGCAGCCATGGCGGGCGACTCCGGCTCTTGCACCCGAGATGGCTCCTCGTACCATTCCGCGGCCCTTTGCTGCACAAAACGTACCCGAATATGCAGATCCGATGGCTCACCGTCTGGTGTTCGCGTCGTACCGCAAAGCATCGGCAGCATAAGCCGACGCAGACTCGTTACGTGCCGGACCTCATTTGGCCCGTAAGAGTCGACCAACCACGCTTCCTTGGACAACGCGCGTAGAAGATCCCTGGCTCGGTCAATGTCGATATTGCCGAGCCCGCAAGGTCCGGCGAGCACATCGCGAATGAGTTCAGCAGTAACCGTCTTAAGCGCAAGACCAGGGTGGGCGAGTTGGCAGATCTGCTCTTTCGGTATCGTTCTTCTGTCGTTCGGCCCTCTGGATACTATGTGGTCCTTAATTCTATACAGGAACCTCGAGTACAGGACTCTCATTGCCTCGACAGTTCCGTATAACGTCGCGCCCCCCATATCGCGAGCGATCTCGTCGATCTCTTGGCTGCTCTTTTGTGCCGCAAATTTGATTAGCACGATGAGGAAAAGTGGATACCACCTGATCTTGGACTCCGAAATGAGCTCAATCCACTGCTCATTGAATTTGTTCTCCGTGTCCCTTACTCGCAAAAAGTCTCCGGTCTCCTGTGGAGAGAACGGTCCGAGTTCGAGGTGACCACAGAACCAAGCTGGCAGCCTCCGGGGTTCGCCTACGAATGGTTGGATGCGCCCCGCAACAATAGCCCTGACGGTCTTGAACGCCGGCGACCCATTTTCAGTTTGAAGGTCCATGAGCCGGTCTATCCAGGATAGGACCAGCCCGAACGGCTCACGCTCAAGTTCCTCGTCGGCCAGTCCCATTTCAGAGGAAACAATCAGTTCCTCAAATGTATCGACGACCAGAAGGAGGTCATGCCGAACCGTCTGACGACCGAGGGTGTCACCGAGCCGCTCAAGTAGGATGTCCGCGGACTTGAGGTCGCTATTGGTTTCAGAAGCGACGCGAAGCGCGTCGCGTCTGAGTCCGTCCATCTCACCGTCCAGTTCGGTCCGCGCGCGTCCAATTTGGCGCGTCAGTTCCGCCGTCCATTCTTTCTCCGCGCCCAGCGCCAGATTTGGCCGATCATAGTCGAGCAGTACCGTAATTGGGCCGCTCCAATCGTCCTTCCGCACCGTTCTTACCAGTTCGGCCACCAGCGCCGACTTTCCACTCCCCCCAATCCCGGTGAGGAGAAGCGGCCGCAACCAATCCAACTTCTTTGGATCAGCGATAATGGTGTCAAGTTCAATTGAGCTTTCGACGTTTCCATTGGCAGCGTAAGCCGTGAGTAGTCCTAGCTCGTGAGTTCGTCCAACCAACTTCGGCGCGACGTGACGTAACCTTTGCTCATCATCCATCCTGGCGAGCTTCCAACGAGGATCCGACTTGCCGCTGGGTGAAGGCTTCTTACGTGCCCGATTTACGAAGTCCTGAGCTCCAGCAAGGTCCTGTAGCTCGGACCTCGATAGCTGCTGGTCCTCAAGGGATTTCTCGTAGTCTTCGTTCTCTCTGAGGAGTGCGATGAGATAATGTGAGAAGCGCTCGCTAGGATGGGGTTTCGCTTCTTGAACAAGAGTTTCAAAGTCCGTGCGCGCAATCGCTCGTTCCAACGCGTCGTGCCGCGCTCTTGCCGTCAATTTCCAATACATTCTATCTTCGAACACAACTTCCTGAACATGATCAACGATCCTGTCCAGGATGCGCTCGCCCATGTCGCCGCTCTGGGCCAACTCCAGCAACTCCAGCGGATCGAAGACGCCGACAAGCGCGGCGCGGGCCAGCACCTCGTCGGTCTTTTCTCGGAGACGCTGGTCGGTGTGGGCTGTCATGTCGTGGTCGACGGCATAAAGATATCATTTACGATTTTGGCGATGGCAGCACTCCTGCTCATAGCCCCCTCTTGGCGTTCCCGCGTCCGCTTTTCGCGCTCGCGCTCGGCTTGTTTCTCTTCTTCGGTAAGCATCTCTCGGTCAGCGAGCATGGTCGCGATGCGACCAAGGCTGAGCAGCATGCGGTCGGGATCTGCACTGAGTCTGTTACGGATCCAGGCAATGACGTCTTCGATATTCAGGTGATCCTTTAGTGGATCAACCGATTTGGAGTTGACGCTTTTAAGGGCCGGCATGTCCGGATCGGACATGCCAATCAGAACGAGACGCAACTTCTGTCGCGTAGCTATCTCCGGATAGAGCTTTTCGAGAAATACCCTCGTCGACGTGTCGCTGATCTGGTGCCGGTCCATTTCGTCGATCGCAATCCAGATCGTGTCCCGCGCTGCGTCCTCTTCCATTACGTTTGCTACATCGCGGGCAAGTGTCGCGATCGAATCGTTGATCTCAGTCGATTCTCCGGCACCAGCGAACTGACTCGGTGAAGTCAATTTTCTTGAGAGATTATTTCCGACGCTGATCCTATCTAGAAACAGCTGCGCCGTCGAATACGCATTGTCCTTAATATCCGATGCGTTGATGGTAATGAGTCGATGCCAGCCTGGCGCAAGGGCATCATCAAGAATTTCGTACGAGAACGATTTACCGATTTGACTGAGAGGCTTGCGATCCAAGCCATAGTGAATCTGAACGACAATAATCTTGGGGCCGCCTGGCGTCTGGGCGGCAGCAATTGCTTCCTGCAAACTGTAACGACCGATAAGTGCCTTTCCACTTCTCTGGAGCGTGCAGCGCGGAGCGCTCAAGCTACCCATGCGCGCCTTAATCGTCTCCTGGGCTCTCTGCATGATTTTCGTCAGCGGAATTGCCACGTTCGTCGCGTGCCGTTCGACCTTGCCCTTGGTTCTCTTTTCTGATTGGTAGACGAACTGATGCAGAGCAGTAGGCTTCATGTCGTAGGTGAGACAAGGTCCGCCCGACGATCCGCGTATCGTGTTCGCCGTATGTAGAACCCGATCGCCGCTGGCTGCGATGCCATTGAACTTCGGCACAGGGCTGCTGGATTCGAACTCGCCGGGCGAGAAGCGCATGCTGAAATTTCCGGGATGATGCGATACGATCATCTTCCCCGCAGCCTCGCGAGGGATCTCATTCACGAGGTTGTAGTATGGTCGATCAAAGCCTGCCGGCTTGTTCAGCTCGATCACTACAAAATCTAGGTAGGTATCAAGCTGCTTGGGCTTCCAATTGCCCAACCTCTCCTCTGGATCTGCACTAAGTCGGCTACCCACCACGAGCCAGTCTTCCGTGACGCCATACGTCCACTTGTTTCCAATTTGGCTCGCCCTGACTTCGTAGTCGAACTCGACCGAAAGACGAGAAGACAGCCGCCTATCCGGATCGCCGGGCCAATCGGGCTCGCCCTGGGGCCCCTCTAGGCCAGCCTCGAACGTTACGAGCGAACTAATGACATGCCAGCATGTGAGCACCAGCCTCGGCCCTATCAGCAGGCCGGTCCCAGTTTCAAGTGATCCCTCCGAGAGCTTGACGGTGAGCTTGCAGGTGTTCCTTGCGAGCCTCGGCATTCCCTCTTTGATTGTGCCCGCATCGGTCATGGGCGTAAAATCATCGAGGATCTTCTGAAGCGTGGCCCGGTACGTTTCTTCTCCCTCTTCGTCATCCAGCAGGTCTGAGGCTTCGACTTCTGTTGCCGACGACGTGAACAGCCGCTCCGAATACGTCTTAACGAATGAAGCTAGGAATCCGTTACGTTCTGCTTCCTCCAAAACGGCCTCGAAGTCCGCACGATTTAGGCCGGGTCCCAACGCCAGGGGTGCGCCCTTTTGACGAAGTGCCGTGATCGTCATAAAGCGCCTGGCGGCCTCGTAATTTGCCGCAAATTCGTCGTAGCACTTCTTGAAGATATCTCGCGACGCAGTGACCTGTTGGGCGAGCTTAGATGGAGTAAGAGCGGTTTTGCCTCCGTTCGGCATTTCAGGCTGTCCATCCCAATCGCTCAAGGATCGCGGCTGGCACCTGACCGGATGCAAGCACAGCCGCAAGAGAATGGGCGTAGTTCGCCGTTAGATTTCGTCCAGCAAAATGCAGACCAAGGATCGGGAAAAAATCGACAAGTTGCGAGACGCACGAGCCGGAGCATCCGGCGAGCGTCGTCGAGTCGTGCGAGAAGACCCAACGATAAGATCGATCGTCGTCTAGGCTGCCAGCGACATCTTCAATGCGTCCCGGCGCCAAGTATTTCCGCCCGTAGTCGAGGCCAAAGATTTCACCGAGCCGTTTAGCAATGTCGTCGCGAACTTCGTGGGTTTCGGGATCTTCGAGAGCCGATATGTCCGGCCTCGCAGGATAGCCTACGACGATGAGCTCAACTTTGCTTTCGCCGACATCTCTGTCACCGACTTGAGATATCTTTGTAGGAAAACTCGATTTTCCGTTGCTGGTCTCGACCTCAAACAAGGCCATGTCCAGGTGAGCAAAATTCACCTCGCGCCCTATTGTATCGCTGCCAGCGAACACCAACGACTTTATCTGGAACTTTTTTGCAGAGCCCAGGCCGCGGTCGTCGAAATTGATGGTGGCGTTGCCTTGCACAATCCAAGTAGACGCCCTGCTTCCGCGGATCTCGTCCGCGATGGCTTCCGCCACGTGACGGTTCGTCATAATCAGACCTTCACCGACGACGAAGCCTGTCCCGACATGCTCGCCGTCCAGATCGACGCGACCGACTCTTTCGAAAAGCGCCTGCAGACCCTTCGGGTCGACCTTGAAGGTGTCTTCCCATTCGGTCGCCGCCAACGCGGCCGGATCGATCGTTCCGTCTGTAACCTTCAAGGCGGGTCGTCCGGTTAATCGGACAAGCGCCTCTATGTCTGCGCGCTCGGTCCAGATCAGATTGTGCCCGCCTGCTCCCTGAGCCTTCTTGAGCAGTTTTTCACTTCGATTGAACAGGTCGCGCCGTCGAGACATGCTTTCGGGCGTGGCGTCGGGACGACCATCCATTTTCTTGATGGCGCTGTCGAGCCGATCCTGTATCTCTTGTGCACTCCTTCCTCGAAGTGGAGGCTCTGCGCTGACTCCGGGCCGCACGATGCGACGTCGCGGCAAGAGCGTTCGAAATGTGCTTTTGGGGTCTGGTTGCCGATCGAGTGGGGCGATCAGTTCTGGAGCATGCTCTAACCGCATCAGCACCCGTTGAAGTACGGGGGGTGCGTTAGCACTGAGCCCCGACGTCGGCTTCGGCCGAATGCGTGACTCGACGAGGCCCGCTTTTGTCGGATCCGACCGGCGTTGCTCATCCGCGGCCAAGAAGCTCGCTTCGGCACCGTATCTTGCCCAATCGAACCCATCGAGTTTTGCACGCGACGCTGCAAGTTCGAACACCGACACCGTGTCTCGTTCTTCATCTGACAAGCCAGTCGGCGCTGCGGCTTCGACCGTCGCAGGGGGGGACGGAATTTCGGCAAGGGGTAACTGCAGGAGCAACTGCGCATCGACGATCCCCGCACCGTAGAGATTCGTGTTCCAGCCCGTAGGTTTGCGAGCAGTCCGCCGTAACGCCGTGCGAAACAGTTCCTGAACGTGGACATTGCGGCGCTTCGCTTCGGAACGAACACGGTCCCGGCCAAAGTGGGAAAGCCAAATTGCGGCCACGCCAGCCGTCAGCGCCGTAGCAAAGGACGTGCCCTGGCCACCGGCAACAACCCCAGTTCCGTTGTCTTCAGGGGTACGACGGGCGACGAAGACGTTCTCAGCTGGAGCCGAGACGTCAACGGCCGAACCGCGGCTCGTGCCCTTCCATGGCACGTCGTCGGCATTCACGCCAGCAAGTGCTATGGAACTGCGGTCGGACGCGGGATAAACCACGAAGCCAACGCAATTTCCGGACGCAACCACCACGATGCAGCCGGCGGCGACCGCCTTTTCGAGTGCCGCAGCAATCGAAGGGCTATAAATTCCGCCGAGACTCATCGAGATGACGTCGGCATTGACCGATACTGCGTGCAAGATTGCACGAGCTACCGGAGCACCATCGAAAATCTTAACATCCTCGATGCACCTGATGGGAATGACTTTGGCCAGAGGGGCCGCGCCGATGATCTTCCCCTGTAGCCTGCTGGCCACAACGCTGGAAGTTGCCGTACCATGGCCCGGATTGGCAGTCCCGGCGCGTAGCGGATCTTTAGGATCCGTGCCTCCTTCGAGCACGTTCGCGGCTCGCTCGAGGTCAAACATCCCCTGCTCCAACTCGGGATGCGTAGCAATGCCCGTGTCGGGCTGAGCAACGAGAATGCCATCACCCTTGCCGTTCTCCAGAGTCCAAGCCAGGTTTGCCTTGATCGCGTTGGGAGCCCAGTGCATGTCCTCCGGTGCAGCGGCATCTGACCAGCAGAATGCATTCGTGATTGCCGACTCAGGCGCACCATCACGCAGAAAGCGTGCATCGGGCTCGGCATAGAGGGTTGATCCTATGTCAGGCACGCTGGATACAAGGCCGAGCTTACCGCAAAGGAAATCGGCCGCAGCAAAAAGCCTGGGCGGCGCAATGGTCCGTGGCACACCCGGGAATTGAAGCACGAGAAACTTTGGCAGTTGCTCATCTAACGGACGAAGATCGAACTTATCCGACCCAAGAATGGATGTGAGTTGTACTCTGGCCTCTGCCAGGTCCGGCTCACTCGGAAATTCCAGAACGAACCTGATGATATGCATCGGAAGGCCATCGACCGTGCCATGTGCCTGCCGCGCAATCTCCCTGAGAACTGTCTCTGAAATAGAGACGCTGGTGCCTTCCGCTGCCATTTTCTCCTCGACAATTATTGGTTACCGGCTGCAGGCGCCGGCAAAAAGCCCACTTGAAAATGCGATGTGGAACGGAGCAATCACCGACCGTTTCAACCACCAATTGAAACGCAAAATCAATCAATTGTCCATTGCTATCTCGAATGTTTTTTTCCCGTAAAATCGCTTCACGCGGGCCTCCGTTGCCCATCTCGGGCAGCATGATTGACCGTTCGGGATCAGCCGGAGGCGCACGCGTTGACATGTTGGGTCAGGTGGCGCCTTCGAATTGGAGCCCTGGCGCGTATTTTTGTCTGAAATTTGGACTGTTGGCCGACATTAAAGGTTCGCTATCCGCGCTCGTCCGATCGGCCGGTACGTGTTTGGACCAGCCACTTGAGTTCGACCTGCACCGCACCTTCCGTAAGAACGTCGAGATTGCGATGGAGCACGACGACATCATGCCTGCCGGGAAGAGATAGCATTCGGCGAGCCGCAGTCTTCAATCGTTGATGGCCTTCACTAGATTTTCGGTCCGCGCGTGAAGCAGTCTTTGAGGAGTCACGAACTTCATCAGAAATGAGTCAGAGCCAAATTTGAACGCCGATTGACACATCGCCGAATGCAAATAGCTTGGTTCGGAAGTCATCGGCCCGTCGCGACGATGGCCAACCCTTGCCGGCTTGCCGAAGCCAGGCCGCGGTTCCCTGGCTGACATTGCCGCCGTTCCGGCAATACACAATGACGCGTCGCCCGGAAAAGCTATGAGCCCAGATCGAAACGGTCTCGGATCATTTGCCGCGCTGTCGGCAATGCCTGCCGGCCTAAATCCTCGCCATCACGGACGAACGTCGACAAGCACCGGTGCGCTGGCAAGACCGATGATGCGGGATAGCTGTGCTACCGAAATTTCGGTTGGTGACAGCATGGCGTCCACCTCGTCATCGAGGGCTTGGACGCGATATTTGGCTGCCGCCTCACGGGTCATCGCGGTATCCCCAGAGGCACATGACGTACCGAAACAGCGCAAATGTCAACCCGGTCGACGACAACACGGCAGGATCGTCGCGGTGCATGACCCGAAGACCATCGAGGTGCTTGAGCTGCGTGTCGGCTATGTCAAGGATCGCTTCGGCAAGCTGTGCAGGCAGGACATCAAGCGTCCGGACGTGCTCGCTTTCATGCGTTCATATGAAGCCGAGGGAAAGCTGGAAACTCGCGACCGCGTGCGCAGCATCGGTGAGCAAATCTGCAACTATGCCGATGTCGAAGGCGACGGCTACAATCCATTCCGCAACCTGAATGGGCAGATGATTGCCAACATTTCGACGCCGCGTCCCGGCGTCACCGAACCACGCGACGTGACGCGCGTGTTCAAGCTCATCAGCGCACCGTGGACGAGAGCGAGGTTTAGTGACGTTGTTGGCCTTGCTTTGCGCTTCGACGCTCTGACCATTCCCCGCCCCGGCATGGTCAATGAAATGGAGTGGAGCGAGGTCGATTGGGATGCCGAACGCTGGACTATTCCAGCCGCCAAAATGAAGACCGGTTGGGACCATGTCGTGCCTTTGTCACGGCAGGCACTCGCAATCCTGCGCAGCGTTCAGAAGCTGACCGGACATCGCCGGTACGCGTTTTCCTGCTCGAAGGACGCGCCTTTATCAAACAACACGCTCAACAAGCGCTTGCGGCTGCTTGGCATTGACACCAAGACTGATCATTGTGCCCACGGATTCCGGACCACCTTCTCGACCCTGTCTCACCACGAAGAGATCAAGGACGCCAAGGCATGGGATGGCGATGTTGTCGAGCTGCAGCTCGCGCATCTCGATAATTCGACTGTGGAAGGGCTCTACAAGAGGCACGGACCGCTCGCGCTGATTGGCTCGCGCACGAAGTTGATGCAGCATTGGGCTGACCGGATCGACCACTGGCTCGATCCCAAGAAGGTGATGCCGATCAAACGCGGCGCGCAGGCCTGAGTCACCGATCATCAGCCGTGGTTAATGTTGCCCAGTTCAATCCGTGGCAAGCTCATATGATAGTCGTCGAACCGTACGAACTGGATGTCAGGCGATCTTGATGGCCGACAGGAGCGCAATGTCTGCGCGATCCAACCACGGCTTTGGATGTTGCTGAGCAAGTGCAAATCCAACGGAGTCGGAGCCCCAAACTTGGAATCGCCGCGATCGGTTGTTGCGAGGACACGCAACACTCGATCCTTGCGGAATGAATCCGGCGACCCCGAAAATTCGGAATCACCGGTATCGTTGGTTGCGGGAGGGCGCAACACCCGATTCTTGCGATTGGTCGAGAGCGCAATTCCAAAGCTAGCAGCATAGTCGGGAGCCTCAGAGAGCGGGGAAGGATCGAGCCGCAGGGCGCTCTCTCGACCGCGTCGGCTCAAACCCATCCCGGCCCGCCTCTCACTCTTACGCAGACGCTGGCGCTAACTGACCGCCAAAAGACGCGGCTCGATTTGCCGAGGGAGCTAAGGGAATCAGCCCTTTTGTCTCGTGATCCTGCGCGCTATCTTTCTGCCCATCGAGAATCGCAAAGAAGTGACGAGATGAACGACCAAAAGCTCAAACGGCAGGTCACGCCAGCCGAAAGAGAGGCGCTGAAAGTATTCGGGCAGGTCAAGACCGAGAAACCCGTAAGCGAGCACGAAAAGGCACAAAAGGCGTTTCACGAAAATCGCGAACGCTTGAAAGCATTGCGATTGGCGCGGGAAGCCGCCGAAAGGGCAAAGCGAACATGACGCCGACGCTGTTTCCTTCGGTCTTTACGATCGAGATCGGCGGCACCCCAACGGTGACGTTCGAAGCAAAGAGCCTCCGTGAGGCAAACGAAATTTGCAACGCGCCGTGGCTACGAAACGATTTCGCGTCAGCATATTCCAATGGCGCACCGTTGTGGGATGGCAAGGCCCAACTGAGAGCGCGCATGGGCTACGAGGACGAGATCGCAACATTCGGTGATGCTTCCAGGGATGCTCAACCATCCGATGGAATGTTGCTGGTCTATCTCGTCGAATTGGATGACAACGAGACCGCAGAGAATTCCGAACCCGGTTCAGCTACGCAACTGCGCTGAGAAGCGATGGCAAGAGTTTCCTGCGAGCTGAATCAGGGACGATCTCGGACGTCCTCGAAAGAAAAAGCCCGGCACGGAATGCCGGGCTTGGGAAGGACCAAGGATAAGTAGGTGTGGGTCGGCCGGAGCCTCCACACCTGGGAGATTATTCTGCCGCAATGATGTGCGGCCGTTCGTCGTCGGCCTCGGTGTCAGCGTCGTCCTCGCCGGCGGCGAGGAACTCCGGTAACGCCTCGGGATCTGCAGCGGGCTCTCCGACCGTACCCACCTCATCGAGACGAAGGGGTTCCGGTAACCATCCGGTCCCCTCGAGCAGTCTCTCGGCCTCACGCGCCATGTCGACTTTCTTGAGGTGGTCGATGAGCTGCACCGATTGCTCGCCCTTTACCTCACGCACCGCTTCAAGAATGCGAGGTTTGGTGACCCGGCCGAGATAGTTGTCGACGGTCGGCTTCCAGCCCTCTGCTGCCATGTCGAGTCCCACGTAACGGGCAAGAACGTTGGCGTGATCGAGCCTTCGGCGTATGCCGTGCGCGGAGACGCGGCCCTCATTGTAGCGGTTGGCGGGCTCGTAGAGCGCATTGACGGCGGATGACGCGCAATGCGCGAACAACGCGGCCTGCTCTTTCCCGTCGAAAGCTGTGAGCACGTCCCACAGACCGGCTTCGTCCTTGGGCAGACGGGCTTTCCAGCCGTCATGTCGCCCGTCGATAGCTTCCGCTGATGCACTCTCCTTCAAGCCAGGCGCCTGAGCGGGGAACGTCGGGGTACGGATCGCAATTTCCAGGCAGCCGCTCGACGACGCGAAGCGGTAGAAGGTCGCCAGCACAAAATTGTGCAGCACCGCCTGGAAGGCGACGGCCGGTTCGTTTGCAAGCGCGTTGCGCAACGCCAGTGTGCGATGTGCGGTCAGCTCGGTGATCAGCCGATCCGGCAGAGGCTTGACCGTATCGTCGTCCTCCTCCTCGACGGGTTCGGTTGGCGCGCCGCCGACCGTGATGACGGCGCGTTGGACCACACCGTTGGTGGTGGGCCGGTCATCGTTGGTTTCTCCGTCGCCTTGTACCTCGCTTTCGGGCTCGACGATCACGGGTGCCTCATCTTCCGGCCGCACGTAGCCACGGGCGATCGCCAGCAACCCCTCGGCATCGATGCTGACGAAGACGCCGGCGCGGGCGATCTGGCCCGGATCGTAGATAAGCGATCGAGATTCCAGGACGGACTGCGCCGCCTCGATTTCTCCGAGGCGCTGATCAATCTCGTCCGGCAGTTCGTCGGCGTCCTGGTAATCCTCCTCGATCTTGACGTGTTCGACGTTAAGGGCGTCAAGCGTCGCCCGCTCCTCCTCCGTCAGATCAGCCGGTTCACCCTCAATCTCGCGCAACCCGTTGGTGTGGCCGTAGGGGAAGTCGACTGCCACCGCGATCCACTTCCAGCCTTCGGCCGCGATCGTCTCAGCCTCGGCCTTCAGCTTCTCGGTGGCGAGACGATCGAGCAGCGGCACATCCTGCAACCAGCCACCATCATCGTGTTCGAACAGATCCCGCAGGATGGCGCCGCCGGCCTGCTCGTAGGCATCCAGTCCGACGAATTGGGCGCGGCGATCGGAAGCGCGCACGGTGTTCTCCGTCAACGTCCGTCGGATTTGATATGTCTCGTCGTAGCCGGATTTGCTGACATTGTCCCAGACCTGCTCCTGACGCGCCTGGACGGCCGTGACAGAGAAGGCCATCAACTGTTCGAGCGTCATGCCATCGTCGGCATAGACGTCGTGCAGCTTCGGCGACACGGACGCCAGACGCAGGCGCTGCTTGACGATCGCCGGCGAGACGAAGTGCCGCGCGGCGATATCCTCTTCACTCATACCACCGTCACGCAGCAGCTTGAACGCGCGGAACTGATCGAGCGGATGCAGGCCGACCCGCTCGTCGTTCTCGGCAAGGGAATCGTCCTCGGCGATGCCGCCATCCCGGACCACGCAGGGGACAGGTTGCGTCTTCGCCATACGCTTCTGCCTCACCAGAAGTTCGAGCGCACGGTAGCGGCGTCCACCGGCGGGCACCTCGAACATGCCGGTCTCCTGGCCGTCGGCATCGACGACCGCACGAACGCTCAGGCTTTGTAACAACGTGCGCTGAGAGATGCTCTCCGCCAGTTGCTCGATCGAGACGCCGGCCTTTACGCGGCGGACATTGGACTGGCTCAAGACCAGTTTGTTGAAGGGAATATCGCGGGAGGGACTGAGCTTGATTTTCTGGACGCTTGCCATGTCGGATTCTCCACGACGGGCGGCCGAAAGACTCTCTCTCGACCTCCTACCCGTCACAGACAAGCCGGCGCTCCTCTCACTCTCTGACGACGCCGCACCAACTGAAGGCGGACACTGAAACGACGTGCGGATGCATCACGCGGCCTCCTCGTTGCCCTCAACGCCGGAATCGATCCCGGGCGGCAGAAAGGCGAGCAGGAAATCGGCGGCCTTCGATGCCGCGCTGGCGGCGCGCACGACGGCGCGATTATCCTCGCGCAGCACCTCCAGCCAGGAACCGATATAGTCGGCGTGGCGCACGGTCGGCACGATGCCGAGCGAAGCACAAACGAAGGCACCCGCCATTTCGGCGACCAGTTCTTCGCGCGCGTACGATTTTGAGCCGAACGAACCCGAGTGGTCGCGGTTGAGGCGGGACGCCTGGCCGGTCCAATGACCGAGTTCATGAAATGCGGTCCGGTGCCAGTTGATCGGCTCGAAATAAGCAGCCAGCGGTGGGACCTGCACGAAATCGCCCGTCGTGTTGTAGTAGGCGCGCGCACCGCCGATGCGGAAATCCGCGCCGGTGGCAGCGATTAACGCCTCGGCTCGTGGCTCAATCTGATCTGGTGGCGGCGGGATGGCCGAGGCAGCGACCCCTTCGGGCAAGCCATCGCACTGGTCCATGTTGAAGACGGTAAAACGCTTGAGAAACGGGATGGCACCCGGCTCTTCACCGGCCTCCGCGGCGCGCCGACGTTCGTCGTCCGGGGTGAAGCGATCGGCATAGACGACGATCGTTCCCCGTTCGCCCTTCCTGACATGGCCGCCAAGCCCGAGCGCCTGGCGAAAAGTGAGCCAGCTCTGTCCGGAAAAACCGTGCTCGATGACGGACCCCCATAGGATCAGCACATTAATCCCGGAATATCCGCGCTGCGTCGACGCGTTGCGCGGCGTCGCGAGCGGCGCCTTGATCGCCGCCGTCCCCCATGGCTGCACCCACGGGATACGGCCAGCCTCCAGCTCGGTGATAATCTTGTCTGTGATTTCGGTGTAAAGGCTCGCGCGGTCGTTGCCGGCACGAACTCGGGCGGTATGTCCAGACATCGCGGTCCTCCGCGACGGGCACCGGAAGCCTCTCCTCCGATCTTCAACCCGTCGCGGCAGATCCGGCCTGCACTCTCACTCTCAACGGCGGTGACGAGGAAATGGACTGCGCATTCGCGCGACTGTCTTTTTGACAGGATGGACGCCCCGAAAGGGTGACGACCCGCGACGCGGGCTTCAGTGCAGCCGACAAAGCGGTCGCGGGGAAGCACCGAAAAGCGCCGGAGCGAAGCGCAGGCAGCAGAAAGAGGCACCCGCAGGAGGGGTCAGCATAGCGCCGACGCGATAGCGGCAGGACCCGGGACCGAGTGCAGTCGCGAGACCGGTTAAGAAGGCACCCGAACGAAGGGCAGTGATAGCGACGCCGGAATGAAATGACGGCGGGCCCGAGGGCGAGTGCCTCCGGCGAGCGACTCGTGATCGCGCGAGGGATCGAAGCCGGATGGCCGTGACGCGAAGCGGCACGGTTCACGAGAGCCCGGTCCGCGGCCAGCGGACGCGTCCAAACAAAAAGCCAGGAAGACTAAGTTCAGGGACGGGGTGTCTGCGCGTCAAAGATTCGAACCAAACCTTGAGCTCCCGCCGTTGCGAATCCCAGCCATGTGTTAGCAGCCGGAACGAATGACGGACAAAATGATTCGCCGTATCAGGGAGCCATTTCCATGCTGATGACAAGTGCACGAAGGCCGGCGATACGGACGCTGCGCGGATGGGCTATTGACGTGCTCCAGGAAGCGGGCGCCATCCGCGAGTGCGAGGAGCACGGTTGGATGCAGGAACGCGCCGATCCGCATGCACGTGAGCGGGCCTTCGATATCGCCCGTGGAGACCCGCCGGCAGGTGTCTCCCCCGATGCAGCGGCGGCCGAGGTTCGCGACGTGCTCAACTCGATCGGTGATACCTGCCCAGAATGTCCTGCTGATTAGAAGGACCGGCGCCGAGCACGATGCCAACCTAGTTCAACTACTGGCGATTTAGATCACACATTTGTAAAACTTCGACACCTCGCTCTTTCATCCCATCAAGATCAAAATGTTCAGTCATTATCACGCCGCTTCGATCGGATGTACAAACGTCGAGTCTGGATGAATTGAACAGCTTTTTCGCTAACTCCGTTTGCAAGGCTTTATCGCGTGGCGTCGATCCTCCGAGGTGGCCGGGCCAGATCGATTGATTAATACCGATCCAATCGGTCTCAAGATTAGGCGCCTCGCCATCCCAGCTCAGAACAACTTCAACCTTGTCAGGGCGCACCGTCGCCCAGCGTTCAAATATGAGCTCCACAGACGCTTCGCCCCCACTGCACGTAATCTTAAGTTTCGGCAATTCGGATGGCATCTCGCGAGTCTCCCAATCCATCTTAAACGTCGCCAAACGAACAATCTCCACAGATAGGTTTGCTGTTAGTCTCTCCCATTTGCGTCTGAACTCCCAGCCCCCATCCGTGTTCCACCGACTATATTGACCAGATTCCTTGGTCAGTTGCGCGCAGCGCTGTCGGACGTCTTGTCCAGATTGGCCTATTGCCATCGTGGGCAATAACAGCAATGCAACAGATAACGTCGCCCATTGTGACAACGTCACGATCCTTCGTTTCCAGTTCATGGAAGGTATCCCAACATTTGCTTGCCAGTTGCCACAAGTTATCTCCGAGATCGCTTTACGCACCTGTGCTGGCGGGCGAGGCAGTTGCCCAGCTCGCCCCACTTTTTTGTCTCTCCCACGCACTAGATGTTCCGAATCTCTGTCACCGTCCACTTGAAGTCGGCGAGCGTCTCGCGACTGTGACCTGAGCCGCTTGTACCCACATGAGCCGAACCTGCATCAAACCCATTAACTGAGCCGACGCCTGTCGTTCCATCGATCTTGAGCAGATTGGGATTGCCACCAGCCGCGTATGCGCCGCCTCGCGTATTGAAGAAAACCACTTGTCGTTCGGGACAATTCTAAGTTGATTCCCGCTCAAACCACGGGCCATGATCTGGCGCTATAAGCAGATCCGCTTCCTTGCCGAGATTATCGGGCGGCTCCGTACAGGTCAGATGCAATACAAACAATTTAGACATAATTGATGCTCCTCAATGTTCTTTGCGCGGTTCAATTTTCCGGCTGCCGCGGCTTCAACTAGCCGACTTCACGTTGGGCACCCGTGGGTGCAGTCCTTCGATAGCTGCAAACCGCTCAGCTCTTATGGGACGCCGCAATATTTGATGACGAATATATTATTCCCCTTCGGTGTAACAGGGCTAACGAACGGCCCCTAACTACCCTTGATCTTGTCTGCCTGATCGTAAGGCCAGTCATCAGTAATGCGCGATGGCTGCTTTGAAGGCGTCTTACCGTCGTCATCCGAAAACCAGACCACAAAGTGCTTGCAGGTCCCAACGTCGTCGCCTGCAGCGTCTCCGGCCGCTTGCAGACACCGATCCCAAATCGCTTTGGTATTTGGATTCTTGAGCTCGTCCTCAGTCGGGATTTTCGCCGGAGCCATACCCGTTCCGTTGCGCTTGTATGCAACGCCGGCGATGAAACGTCTGGCCTCCGCCAGTTTGGCAGCGTTATTGGACAAGACACTCGTTTCGCCAAAAACATGTCCGGCGCAAGTCTCTTTGTCCAGTCCAGCCGCCACGGCAACGAAACGGCTTGCGCCACGTAGTCCCAGCGCGCGTTTCTTCTTGGCAGGCTTCTTGCGGGTAACGGCCCTCCTTTTGGCTGACGATCCTTTTTTCGCTGCCTTCTTTTTGGCGACTGACTTCTTCGCCGCTTTCTTGCGAGCCTTTGCCATGATGATCACCTCATTTCCATCGAGAAGTTCCCGGCTGTTTCGCGCGACGCATTCGATTGTCCTGGATTTGCATCGCCACGACGCGCTCCGGACGATTGATCTCTATCGTTCGATTCTGTCGGCGAGCTATATCGTTATTGTCACCTTTACGTCCGCCGCCGGCGCAACATTCACGACCTGTTTTACCTTCTTCGGCGCGCCGGTCGCGTCGGGCGCCTCAAGCTCGATTTCGTGGGAGCCCGCATCGAGATCGTAACTGCCGTCCTTCGGAAAGCGGCTTGTGTCCGCTGCAACTGTCGCCACCAGTTTGCCATCGATCGACACATTCACGGGTCGGTCAGAGGGCACGTTCTGACGCTTGAACTCGACGACAATCTGCGCCGGCGGCTCGAATGGCGTACGAATTCCAAATTTCCGGAACAACTCATAGACCGTGCTGCTTCCACCGGCGACGATGAAAGCAGTGATGAAGTATCCTGGAGTCGTTCGTGCGAACGGCACCTGCCTATCGGTGAATGAACTGAGCAGGTCTGCGATTGTGTCCAGTTGGTAGTGATAAACGAAGTAGCCAGAAACCGCGATCGCGATAGGCGTTCGCAAACCCTTGTCTTGCAAATGCTCCTGAAAATATTTCCAGTTGAAGAGCGTCGACAGGCCGATTTCGAGGACTATCGCCAAGACCAGGATTACTCCAAGCACGCCGGCCACGCGGCTTAAATCATACGTGACAATTCGTTTCGGAGACACATTCGAAAATTTGATCTCTCCTTGGAATGCCTTATCATTAACATCGGTGCCTTTATAAGTGACCGTGGCGACGCCTATTTTGTCTGCTGCTGTGTAGGTAATCCATTTGCCGTCTTTGACTACGGATGAACCGAGATTCGGATCGTCAACGGTAGCTGTATCCACCTTTCCACCTGGTATCTTGCCGTATTCCAAAGCATCGATGGTGCGGGAGGCCCCTCGCTCGACTTCAAGCGGCACGGTCTGATCGTACGCATAAGCGACGATGGTCCCCGAGCAGACCAACATCAGGCAAACCGCGAGAAGACCGAAAATGCGATACGCTGATCCTCGTTGCGTCGGCATATCCCTCAGGTCACGCCACAGTATTTCATGACAAATATGTTGTTTCCGGCCGGCGCGGCCGGGCTGACAAACGGACCCCAGTTGTCCTTGACCTTGTCGGCCTGGTCGTACGGCCAATCGTCCGGAAGCCGCGACGGCTTCTTGGATGGCGTCTTGCCCCCATCGTCCGAATACCAGATCGCGAAGTTCAGGCAGTTGCCGAGGTCATCGCCGGCGGCAGCGTCGGCAGCCGCCAAGCAGAAATCCCAGACCACCTTGGTTTGCGGATCCCCGAGATCGGCGGCAGATGGGATTTTCGCCGGAGGCATGCCGCTGCCTCCGCGCCCGTAGGCGACGCCGGCGATGAAGCGGCGGGCCTCGGCAAGCTTTGTATCGGTACCCGCAAGTAGCTGCGTCAGGCCGAAGACGTGTCCCGCGCAGATGACGCGGTCGAGCGCAGGCAGCGGCAGGCGCGAGCGGATGTCGGGCGGACTCTCCGGCAACTGTCCGCCGCCGGCCCGATCGACTTTCAGAAGCGTGGACGAATCCGGCGACCGGGCCGGCAAATCGCCCATCGGCCAGACGAACAGGGCGCGGCGGCGAATGAAGCCGATCGCAAGGTCATCGAGCAACTCAGGGAATTCGATCCGCTGCGGCAACGGTGCGGTGGCGTGCAACGCGACCCGCGCAACGGACGGGCCTTGCGGCACCACAAGGCTGTAGACCGCCGGCGGCGGTGCAATGACCGGGCGCGGAACGACCTTGGCTCGTGCAGACAGGGTCCGCAGTACGTCCTTCTTGAGGTTGGGATCACCTGGGTCCGGTTCGTTCTGAGTGAATGAGATCGAGACGACGATTTCGTCGCCATCTTCGAGCGTTACAGGCTGGTTGTTGCTGCGCAATTGATCGAACGAGATTGCATAGGCCTGCCGTGCGGCTACGACGTAGCCAGGACATAGCTTCCCGTCCGGCATCGTCACGACTTTGCCGACTTTTATGCCGGCGATGGACAACGGCTCGACGGCCGTATCCGCGCCATCTTTTCCGCTTTGCCGTTGACGCTGCACCAGCAGGAGAGGCTCCTTAATGACGGCGGTGCCATTGCCAAATGTGCCGGTCTTTTCGTCGATCCTGCCGAACGCCAAATATAGCGGCGTATCGCTGCCATACTCAAATCGATCGAGTCCGACTTTCCAGGACTTACCGTTGTTGTCACGCTGCGTGTCGGACGCCCCTGGACCACACAACGCGCGATCGTAGGAGGGATCGGCGAATACGAGTGTGGAGGTGTCGATCTTTACGCTTGGTCGCGATGTCGGGCGAACCGGCAGGCGCAGTGCGAATTGACGACGGGTCTCTGCAACGAGATCCTTCAAGGAGTCCGGATCGTTCGAGCCAGCCGCTCCGAGATCAAAGACCTTGTCCTGATCGGGTAGCTTCGCGCTCTCGCTGTCCTGGCCACATTGCAGCATCAGCGCGACGACGGAGTCGCCATCCACTGCATCCAGCCGCGCCTGGGCACCCGCTATGTCGTCGGCATGCAGTGTAAGCCTGATGGCGTCTTTCCCGACCTTCGACCATCTGGCCTTGTTGAACGTCACGACCGATCGGTCGATCGACAACGCGGCGTACAATCCGGGCTTGCCGCGCAGCAAGCCGAGATTCGCAAGAGCCTTCGCCAACTCATCGTTATCGGCAGTAAAGCTCGGCGAAGTGACCTCAAGCGTCACATTGCCCTGCTTCCAGTCACCGAACGCCGGCAGGTTCCATTCCGGCACGAGCGGCGTATCCAGCACGCGAATCCGGTAGCTCTTGTTGCCCTTGCGCAGCACGGTGGCCACACCCTCGAACACCCGGAAAGGCGCGGGAAAGCCTCCTTCACTGTCGAGATCGTCGAGTTCGACGAAGGTGCGCCGTCCGTGCGTCTCGACGAACTTCTTCGGCACCCGCGGCAGCGTCGGCGCACGCGGCGGCCGCAACTGGCGCAGCAGCCGCGGCCCGCCATGCCCTGGGCGGCCATATCGCGACGTGTCGCCGCTCATGTCCTCCTGCGGCTGCGGTTGCGGCTGCGCCGGCGGGGTGAAGAGTCCGTCCGTAAACAGCAGCGTGTCGAATTCAGCCTGGATCGTCCCGGGGCGCAAGCCGAAGGTGATGCGCTCCAGGTGCGGCGGGACGATCGGCGCCGCCTTCCCCTTGACGACTCGCGCTAGCGCAGACCTGAGCTCTCGCGCAACCGGCACGACCGCGCGCGCCTCGGAAGAGGTCAGATAGCGTGCCGGAGGCGACACCAGGGGCAGATGAGCAGAACTTGGGCGATCAAAAATCATCTTGCGCGAAAGCGTATAGAATGTTGGCGAGATCGTATCGACGTCCTCGTCCGTCAACCGGCTATCGCGGTCAGCGCGCGCCGGCAGGGAAATGCTGGCGGCACGTCCCGACAGGCCGGAGCCGTAGCGTTTGACGTCGTCCTTGTCATGTTCGGATGCGGGAGGAACCGGATCTGGTTTGGGAACGATATCCTGGAACGGCCAGTCGCCGCCCATCCCCAATGCACCCGAGGCAGCGGCCCTTGTTCCGTCCCTGGTCGGCCAGCCCAGCGCGGGAGAGGCATAGAGGCGATCGGACGGATCAATCTTGATCGGCATGTCGAGCACGGAATTATCGGGATCGCGCGGTACGTCGACCTCGATCCACAATTCGCCTGCACCGATGTCGCGGCGCTGCGTTTCGGCAATGACGACGATGGCGACCGCCTCGCTGACCAGACGGTCGGCGCGCGCCACCTGACGCGCGCGTCCCAGCGCGGCGTCCTTGACGCCTTGGGGCTGGCCCTCCCCCGGAGGTAATTCCTCGAAGCGCGTGACGTTGCGGTCGATGGCGACGAGCACGCCCCGCCGGGCGAGGATCAACGGAAGCTTGTCGGGAGCCTCATCGCGTCGCTTGAGCCTGACGCGAGCGGCCCTGCCGTCGGCTTTTCCGGATGACAGTACCGTGGTGACGCGCTCGGCAAACGGCCGCTTGTCGTCACTGGGTACTTTGTCCCAGACCGTTCGCAGCGCCAGCAAGCTGCGCAACCACATCGGCCGTTCGCCGAGTGTCCCGCCGCCGCTCGAGAGGCGAAGGAACAGCTGTTCGACGGCCGCCAAGGCCCGGTTGGCATCCTTCTCGCCGGCATTTCCCATTGCGCGCCCAAGCAGCGCCCTTATTTCGTCGCTGGCGCTTCCGACCGCCTGAACCGGAACGGATTTGCGCTCGAGCGGCGTCGGCGATCCGACGGCCCAATCGGCGTCGCCAGCATCCCATTTGGCGATACCCGTGCTCGGCGCCTGACAGAACTTCTCGATCAGGCCGTCGAGCTTGTACGAATCGTCCACCGCACCGATCCAGGGCAGAGCAAGCACAACACCTTGGGAATCGCTGGAAATGTAAGCCGGCGCAGCGGCGGGCCAGAACGGTCCTTCCTTCTGGTCCGATGTCTGGACGATCGCCGGCCCGGCGCCGCTGACGACGATTGCATCGCCGGGGTCCTTGGTCTTGAACTTGTCGGCAATCGCCCGCGCCATTGCCTCGACCGGGAAACCGGCCTGGGCAAATGCACGCAACACCAGCCCAGCCTTGACGGCAATCGCGTCGTTTTCGTGCGTGTCGTCGATCAACTTGTAGCGGGGCGCAAACGCGAACATACGGTCGGTCGCCGCCGGCGGCAGCTTCGTCGCAGCCTTCGCCGCGCTCACCAGGGCGCGCGCATCGACTGCGCTGACATGATCGAGCGACATCCAGGTCAGCTGTCTTTGCGCCCCATCATTGACGGTATGCTCGGTCACCGCGTGGAACGACCATGGCTTGACCAGGCTGGCGCCGTTTGCGTCGAGCGCATCGGTTTCGATGGCCTGCCCCTTCACGGAGGTGGTGAAGCTGTGGGTGAGCGCACTTGCATCGTCGAACGCCTTCAACTCGCCGCGCAAGGCTGCCCCCGTCAGCCGGGCGCCGAGATTTTCCAGCTTTACATCCTTGTTATCGATTGTCTTGACGTTATCCGGCAGGCTCTTGATCGGCCATCGAATCCGGCTGAGGCGCTTCTCCAGCACGAGATCGACAGTGATTTCGGAAGACCACGGCGGCTCCTGCCCGGAACGCCGCTCCTGTCCGGCGATCATGTGATCGAACCGCTGCAGCGGTCCTTTCTCGGAGAGCAAATTGAGCTCACCGAAGCCCGAGAAGGATCGGAATCGAAATTGTGGGTCAGTCGGCATGCGCGGAGCAACCGCCACCATCAGGATGCCTCGCACCGAGCCCTGCTCTGCAATCAACCCGACGATCGGTTGCAGCTTCGATTGCCCCGCGTCGATACGGCAGGTCATCACACCGCGCTGGTGATCGATGGCGACCGTCGCCGCCGTGATCTGCTGGTTGAGCCACCGCAGCGCGCCACCAAGCGTGTATACGACCACGTTCTTGCCTGTGCTCGGCGGCGCCGCTTTCGGCTGGGGGTCGTTGGCGGATATCGCCAACGTCCCCTGCAGGAACAACGTCCACGCCGACTCTTCGCCAGCTTCAGGCTTGTCGGCAATCTCCAGCTTGATGGTGTCGAGCTTCACGCCGCTGAAATTCGCCGGGTTGGCGTCCACCGGCGCCCTGAACTCGACGGCGAGAGTCTTGCCTGCGGGCTGCGTGACCGTGCCGTTGGTCAGAGCGACGCTGCAGCCGAACAGCACGGTCTCAAGCGATGCGACGCCGAACTGGGGAACGCCTCCCTCACCGGCGGCCTGCTTGATGTTCAGGGTCAATTTGGCGGTGGTGTTGCCGACAGATTCCTGCGCGCTGCCGAGCTTCGTTCGCACGGCCGCCATCCGGAACGAGACCGATGCCAGGCCGCCGGCCGTGACAGCCGCCTTGCCCGCGGCCGGCTCGGAGGTGGCAACCTGAACGTCCTCCCATTCCGAGAACTTCAGCAGCTTGCGGTCCTTTCCGTCCACCGAAACCGTGACAAGACTTAACAAAACCGCGACAAGATTTCCGGTCGCATAGGCGAGCTCCGGCTCGAACGGGCCACGATCGCTCGTCCTCGCCAGGCTTGAGCGCAGCGATGCCGTAAAGACGATCTTGGCGGAGTCGATTTGCCAGTTGCCGGACTGCTTGCTGACGCTCAGGTCCAGCAATCGGAGCGGCCGCAACCGCAGCGGTCCGATATCGAAATCATAGGCGCTCTTCGGCAACGCCTGCTCCGGCGGCGTTGCCGCATCGTTGCAAACTCGCCACTCGTACAGCGCCCGCGGCAGCTGCTCGGCGTCGAACGCCTCCTGGCGCGGACCGATGCTGAGCTCTGGCCCGCCGGGGTCGTCCACCAGCGACTTGCCGCCCGCCGTCGCTTCCAGCGGAAGGTCCCGAAACCAGAGAGCCAGCTTGCGCTTGTCATTTGCCGTGACAATCTCGACCGGCTCGAAGATGGTCGTGCACGAATAGCGCGACGTCGTCCCCTGCACGGCACCGCCTGTTCGCAGGAAGTAGCCGGCTTCTCGAAACAGGATGCCGTTTGGCTCGTCGCCGAACTTGTCGGTCGTCGGCATGCTCGCCATCAGTGCGGCGCGGGTATCGCGCCACAGCGGCAATCCATCGAACTTCTGATTGCGAAGCGGCGCGGCGAAGCCGATGATCTTGACGCGATCGCCGTCTCCGTTCGCGACGTCATGAATGTGATCGAACGTCGTCTCCGTCAGCCCTTCGAGCGCAGTGCGTCCCTGGAATCGCCTGCTGCCAAGCGCATAGGTGCCGAACGCGTATTTGCTTCCGCCAATGTCGCTTGCCGACTCGAGCGCGAAGTTTGTTGACCACGTGATCCCTTCGATCATGGTCTTGATCTCAACCGCCCCGCTTTGGCCGGAGAATTCGAACGCGCTCGCAATCTGCACGCGCGACAGATCGAGCCGGTCGACCGCCTTTTGCCAGGCCAGCAGCAGGGAGTCGAAATCGAGCGATGTCGGCAGGTCGGGAGGCGGCTGCGGCGCGGGTGCATCGTTCGACGGCACCGGCGGCTTCTCCGGAAGGCGCGTGGTGGCGAACAGTTCATCGAGGATCGGAAGATCGAAGCGCAACCGGGTCTGCAAGCCGGCGTAGGCGGCGGCGGCCGGCTTCATCTCGATGCCGGGCAAGGTGACCGGAACAAGCGGCACGTTCGGCAACAGCTTCTTGCCCGCCAGCGGCAGTTCGTTCACCGGTTTCGCGAGCGTGAGTGCGGGAATGCCGCGAATGCCGTCGTATTTGAGCGTGATGTCGAACTGGGTGCGATCGAGTTCCCTGCAAAGCAGGTCGCGCGTGGACGAAGGAAGCCCCGAGCTTTCCGAGGTTCGCGTGATTCCAATGGCGGTGACGAAAGGCATCTCGGAATAGCCTTGCCAGACATAGGCCGGAGCCGGAGCGCCACCCTTCGGGATCGAGAATTCAACAGCCTTGCCGGGGGTGAACACTCCCGAGGTGATCCCTAAGAGTTCTCCGGTTGCAGCGGTCTTGCGCGAGAAGGTCAGCGCCGGGCTCTCCAACGCCGCCGGTCCGGCGCCAAAGCCAGGCAGAATGTTTTCAGCCGTGGGACTTCCGGCCGCCAGCCACAGCAGGCCGTCTGCCGTGCCCGCCGCGCCTTTGAGTTCGACCTTGACGGTAGTGAGCTTGCCTTGCTTGAGGGTCGCGTCGACCCGGACATAGTCCGCGGCGGCAATCGATATCCGGCGGCCGACCGGCCCGTCCCCGAACGTCCCGTCGTCGAGGACATAGTCGACCGCGCCGGCGAAACCGATCGAGTTGGAGGCGGCACCCGACAAGCCCAACGCGGTGGCATCCGAATCGGGTTTCGGCAAATCGAACGGCAGCTGCAGCCATCCGTCGGTGAGCGGAAGGAAAGCATAGGTTCTCTTGGCGGCATCAGGCTGCACGCCCGCCTTGGCGTAACGCTCCACCAGCCTGCGCGCGAGGCGCTTCTGGTCGACGAACCAGTTGACAACGGTCTTGCCGGCCTCCGGCCTCGCACTGATCGTGGTTCTCGCGCCGAGCGTAACTCGCGGCCCCGCAATGTCGTCCGGCTTGCCGTCCTGTGACGCCGCTTCGCGGCGGTCCGCGTCGAGTATGAGGCCAACACTGCCCTTGGAGCCATTGAGCTCGAGGCGGTTGGCTACAATCGCGACCTCGGTCGGCAATTCGCCGCCCCGCACCGGTGTTCCGGCCAGGCTGGTTCGGAGCGCCGCGCGATCGACCCACATGCTCCATACATCCGCGCTCGTGCCGGGGAGTTGCAGCGCGTTGTCCTGCAGCGTCAGCGGCCAGCGTACCGCGAGGTCATCGGCGACCGTGTTGATATCGAGAAAGACCGGGTTGCCGACACCGGGCCGCATCTCGGATCTCACTCTGCCCAGCGCGTCGCGGATCCGCCTGCCGATCCCGGTGGTGGCGTTGCTATCGTCTTCCTCGCGCACCAGTTCGAGTGTCCATCGCGTCTTGGTCGGCCGCAGCGGGTCGACGATGCAGACAAGGCGCAGAACCACATTGATGCGGACCGGTACGGCGGTCTCGTCGAACGCACGCAGCGGGTTGACGATCGTGCCGCGAAACTCGATGCCGTCGGGCGTCAGATCCAGCGCAACGAACGGCCCTTCGGCGGAGCCGTTGAGGCTGACCGCGGGCAGTTCGACCCTTGGCAGCTTGGAGGGCGCGGTGACGCCGTCCGCGATGCCCAAGAAGGCTGCGACGGTGTCGGCCGACTGCTTGACGAGACGAAGGAAGCCCAGCGGGCTGGTGCTGGTCCCGCCCTTGGCGTTGACCAGGACACGAATCCGGTTGGCGGCAAGCGCTAACCGCGGCATTTCGATCTCGCGCGATTTCTGCGGCGTCGGCCAACGATCGAGCGGCGCCACCAGGAGATGCGAAAAGCCGCGGGTATCCGTCCCGACATCCGGCTTGAAATCGGGCTTCGCCGCAAAGATGGTGTAGGGGTTGGTATTGTCGGCGATCCAGAGCTTCGAACTTGACTTGGAATCCGGGTCCTGCCGGGCCTGCGCGTTTGCCGCCAACAGATAGGGCACGCGCAGCGACACCTTGTCCTGCACCGTCCCGCCAGCGTCGTCGATCTTGATATCGATCTGTCTCTTGACCTTGTCCGATTCCGGATCCTGCAGCAGCACGCGCAATCCCGGTGTCGAATTGACGATCGAAAGGTCCGTGCGGCTCGGTCCGAGATAGGACAGCGCGAGTTCGGCGCTCCAGCAGAAGTCGGCCAATTCGTTCGAGGCCTTGAGCGGCTGCTTCGGTCCCACAAGCCTGATGGTGCGAAGGTCGGTGGTTTCCGCCATGGCTTAATGCTCCCGCTGCACGACGTCGTCTTGCGGCTGCGCAAGGCCGTGGAACGCCTGGATTACCAGGTGACGCCGGGGACCGAGCACCATCGTCTGGGTAAGGTCGCCCGCAAGGGCCGGCAAACTGGCATGGGCCGGTTTGAGTTCGGCAATCTCATCCTTGGTGGCTGGCTCGATCAGGATCATCGTCTTCGGGGCCAGAGGTGATTCCGGATGAAGTTTGTCGAGTTCCGGCTCCACCGCCTTGCGGCTTGACCAGCGCATCGCGATATCGGCTGCCTCGCCCGGCCGGTCCATCATCGCCGCCAGGCTTTCCAGCGTGTCGGCCGCATTGGCCTTGTCTTCCAGCGCAGTGAACGCGGCCTCGATCTCGTCGGCCGTGCGCGCCGCATTTTCCGGCAAGTGCACCGTCGCAACGAAATCGACGGGACTTGTCTCGGAAAGCTTTCGAAGCTCGTCGAGATTGATATTGATATCCGCCGGAAGGTTGCTGCGCAGGGGCACGAGGTTGTGCTTTGGTTGTTCATCACTGTCTCGGCGAAGCGCTATCATGCGGGCGCGCATCGCGTTGAGGACGGTACGTCTCAGTTCCTCGAGCAACTTGACCCGGCCGGCATTGCCGGCCGCCGCTGCGATGGCCGCGTCGAGCACCGCCTTGATCTTTTCACGCGCCGCCCCGTTGATGGTGCCGGTCTTCTCGGGCGCAGCGAACCACCGCCACGCGATCGGGCCAAGCGTGATGGAGGGAAACTTGTCGACAGGCAAGCCGGCGACCCAGTGCACCTTGACCGTATGCGGAAGCAACACGCCGGTCTTGGCCTTCCACTCGGCTGCCTTGTCAATGGCAAAGGGCTCGACCGCGTCTGCAATCTCCTTGGCGATTTTCGCGAAGCGCGGTGACGCCGATGCGGTCGTCTCGTAGGTCCGCATCTCCTTGACGAAGGCCTCGACGTCTTGGCGGAATGCAGTCCATTGCGGCGCCGGCGGCGGCGGAAGCGGCGGCGGAAGCGGATCGGGCACATTGAGCGGCGGCGTAATCGTCAGGTCCAGTGTCGCGTCGATCTCTTCGTTGCTCGTCCCCGGCGCGACATCGCCCCACGGCGCAGTGTTTGCGGCAGCCAGCAAGAGATCGGCCGGCACAAACGCCGGATCGAGAGCCGCCGGCGCGAATTTCCCGAGCGGCTTTTTGGCATCCGGATCACCCTTCACCTCCAGGGTGAGGCTCGCAGGATAATGGGTGCCGTTGACGGCCTGGCCAGAGGGCGCTTTGAGGTCGGGCTTGTCGAACCGGGCGCCGATCAACTGTGGCAGATACAGCAAGTCGCGCGGTTTGCCGTCGGGATCGCTGCTCAGCGCGCCGAGCTCGATCTCGCCAACGCGCACCTGGCCGTCGTCGGTTTCGACCGATATCCGGTAGCTGACCGCAGGATCTGGCATCTGGTAAAGCCGTGGTGCTGTGTCCTTGCTGAGGCCGGCGTCGTTTTTGCCGAACCAGATCTTGAGCGCGTCCTCGAACATCCCGTCGACAATGCGAACCATCGGCCATTCGACGACGACCTTCACCTTCTTGTCGTCGCTCGTCGGCCGGTCGATCCGCCAGGACGGCGGCATCACCTTCTTGTCCTGCCAGGCAACGGCTCCATCTACACCGGCCTTCCAGGGTAAGACCAGCCGATAGCCGGCCTCATCCACCGTGGCGACGCTGGGCGGCGAAACCACCACGCCTGCCGCGACATGCGCCGTTGCATGCAGGCGGAAGCCATAGGGCATCGCGGACATGTTGAGCACGTAGGCGCCACGCCACAGATCGGGATGGCGCTCGTACATCTCGCGGATAATGCCGATGTCGACGTCCTTGGGCTCGATGTTCTGGTAATCGTCGCGCTTGGACTCCTCGATAATGGAGAGTCCTTTGGGCACCGGCAGGCGGCTGTAGTCGCGTCCATTGTCCTTGAACGGCCCGAAAGGTTCGAGCAGATCGAATTCAGGATCGCCCGAACTCTTCTGCACGAGCTTGGCCCATTGCGGCGCCGAGAACTCGCGCCAGAAGCCGACGGCCACGTGGCGCATCGAAAGTCCCGCGTCCACACGGATGTTGGCGTCGGAAAGGATCTCTTCCGGGTGGCGAGACACCACGATCTGAACTGAATCGCCGGGACGCACGACGCCGCCCTTATCGGCCCTGTTGTTTCGGCGCGTCGCCAAAATCACGGGCGCAGCCAGCCCTTCGGTGCGTTCGATGCTCACATCGGCAAAGAATTGCCGCAGAGCCACGTCAGCGTCGATGGGTTTCGGAAGCGATGCCGCGAAGTCCTGGACGGCCATCGCAGTCTTGGCCGGCTGGTTCGCCTCCGACTTCCTATTTTCGACCGTTGTTTCCGCGCCGATCGCCAGGTTCTCGTAGCGTCCGAACGGCCGAACCGCATATTTCCGCGCCTTGCCCCAACGATCGGTCTCCAGCAGCGTGACCGACAGCCGTCCGTCGCTGTCCGGTGCGAGCCGCCAGGGATTGGGCCGCGTCAGCATCGCAAACGCGAGCCCGGCCTGACTGGTTGCAGGCTTCGCAGACCCCTGCTCCATGAAGCGGCGGGTCCACGATCCAAGCTGCGCAGCAATCTGCAGACGCTTTTTTGGCTCTTTCGGAATCTTCATGTTCGGCTTGTTGGGGAAGTGGCCGAGAATCCGGATCAGAGTTGCAACCGTGTTGAACGGCGCAGACCGCTCGGGATCAGGCAGCGTCGGGTCGATCTTGGGATCGATCTGTATGTTGTCGCCGAACATCAGCGCCGCAAGCCAGCTGTCGGGCAGGTTCGCAAAGCGTCCCCAGGGACTGCTGCCCTTCTGCGTGCCGTCGTCTTCCTTCGGCGTATCGCTCGGATCGAGCTTGACGTCGCTGGGCAGCGTCAGCGCCCCAAGTTCGGACAAATCCGTGGCATCATCAAGCGCGACGAGACGGACATAGGCCAGCGCATCGTCGGGGTTCATGCCGGCGGTTCGCAGCGTCAGCTTGTTGCTGATCGGCTCGCCTTCAATCGGAAACTGCTTTTCGTTCTTCCAGCCCTGCGCCATCAGGACGCGCCGCTGGCTGGAGCCGTCGGTGGGCACCAGAGGCTCCAACTCGATGACGATCCTGTCACCGCTCTTTGCAGGCTGTATCGAAACAGTTTCGGTCGCCTTTGCGAGCCTCAGCGTTGCATAGCGAACGCGACGCTTCTTCAACTGACCGTCGAGGCCGAGCAACGGCTGCACCGCCGGCCGCAGTTCAAGCTGCACCAGAGCCAGTGCCTTGTTCTGGCAAAGCTGTTTTGCCGCGGTTTCGTCACTCGGTGCGGTGCCGAAATGCGATACCACCTCGGAAAGACCGTCGGTCGTGAACATGACGTCGACAAACGGCGCGCCGAATTGCGTGCCCTGGTACCGCGGCAACACCAGCTTCAGGGCGACATTCAGACGCTTCAGCGCCTCGCCCGACTCCAGGAAGTTACCGGTTTCAATGTCGTAGAGCCTGAATGCCGTCGCGAGTCCGAGCGTGCGCAGGATGCCCCAGCCCGCGGGATCGCGGTCGGGCGCCGTTTCGTCGAGGAACGCAAGTATCTCCTCGGCATTGAGCTGGGGAGCGGGATCGACCACCGGCTCGTAGCGGCGATAGACCAGCTGTTTGCCGCGATACTCGATTCCCTCGTAGTGATACTGGACGACGTCGAGAACGTCGGCGAGGATCGGGTGCTGAGGCGTCGCCAGGGAGACATTGACGGTAACGGTGCTCGGATCGCTATTGTCATTCGGGTCGTTATACAGCGAGGTCAGCTTGAGCACCCGATTCGAGAATCCATCGGGGTTCGCGTAGGCTTCCTGGTCCTTCGCCTTTACTTCGGGGCTCTCCATCAGGACCAGACCGCGAAGCAGACGCCGCGCCTGATCCACCGTAAGCGGTTTATTGTCGTCTCCGCCGAGAAGACCTGCGGAAAGCTTTCCGTCGTGCAGAGACGCTGGACCAGTGCCAGGCGTCTCGGACGCGAATCCAAACGTGGTTGGCAACGTCGGTAGTTCCGGTCCGCCCGGCTTCGCCTTCGTCCATTCCACGCGGATGGCGAGCGGCTGCCTCCGCGCAAACAGCGCGGCAATGTCGTTCTCCTCCGGCAGGGTCAGCAGCGAGCGCCGCAACGGACGCGTCGGCCAGACCAGGAAGGATTCTGCCGGCGAGTACCAGCTGGTACGCCGCTTGCCGAAGCGCCGATCAAGCGCCGGATCGGTCAAGCGCTGCATTTCGCTGGGATAGAGCACCTCGACCCGCGCGAAGTCGCCGGTCTCGGACGGCTCCTGGCCGCGCTCCAGCGCCGGCTGGCGCTGCACCCGGCCGATCGGCTTGACCAGCCGCAGGGAGGCATCTGCGCCTTCATCGTTTTTCGGCACCGTGGTCGCATCGAGCGAGAACAGGTCATAGCCTGCGATCAGCGTGTGCAGATCCGATGCCTTGAGTCTGCCCTGTTCATCTCCCTGAACCGTCATCTCGTCTGGCCGCGCGGTCCAGGCAAGTTTGACGGCCGTGCGCTGATCGCCATCGCACAGCAACCGAACGGTATCGGCGTTGGAAGCGACAAAGCTGTCGATCGTGGCGTCCGCCGTAGGATAGTACAAATGCAGCCGCCCGCTCGCGGGGAAGATGAAGTTCGACTTGAACGGCCGGAATTTGACGTCGACCGGATGCTCAAACCGCTCGATCGTGACGTTGACCGGAGGTTCTTCTTCAGGCTTGGCTTGGGGATCGTCGATCATCAACTGGAGTTGCGCCGGCACCCATGCCGGGCTGCGAGGCTCGGTGCCGTCGAACCGCAGATATATCCGCGCCGCCTGCAGGCGAGCGACGTTGGCCGGATCGTCCACCACGACCTCGAGCCTTGCCAGCAGCTTCTTCCAGTCGCCGTCCGATATTCTGTAGTCGATCGTTTCCGTTGCCGGTTCGGGCAACGGGCCCGGTGTCGTTCGCGCCCTGAGGCGGCGCGCGATACGGTTGACCCTGATCTTCTTGCCAGCCCCGGCACCCGTCTGCAGCACGACATCCAGTTCATCCGCACCCGGCTCCAGACGATCCGGCACCGGCGGCTCGTTGCGCGCCTGGGAGACCGCATCAGCCCCAAACACGCCGACGGGGACGGTGCGCTCGGTCCTGACACGAAAAACATAATTCCGGGCGGGCGAAAGCTCGGGCTTTGAATTTTCGTCCGTCTTCGACGCCTCCGTGGGGGTCTCCTCCTCCTCAACGGTGAGTGCAAGGAAGGTGCCGGAAAGTACAGGCGTATTCAGAACCGAAGGCATCGACGGATAGCTGAACCGCGCGATGGCCTTCAAGAGATTGTTCGGTATCTCCTTGCGCCGTTCGAACGCGACGACATGCGTATCCACCTGGCCGCGGGTGCCCGCGCAATCGACCGGAACGATCGCATAGATAATGCGTGTCGTGTCCGGATCAACCACGTCCTTCCACTTCGCTGCCTGTTTGGCCTCATCGCCGTTATTCAGCAGGACCGGCGGCAACAAGGCCGCGCGCAAGCCAGGGTCGATGTCCTTGAAATCATCGACGAACTGCAGCGGTTTTGCTTCACGCAGGCGCCGCTTGCGCAGCTGCAGATTTCCGTCGGCGTCCCGATCGGGATTTCCGTCTTTGTCTTTCAGAACGACGATGGCCGTGTGATCCGAGGGCTTGATCGTCAATTCCAGCGGCGCCGGCCGCTGCTTGAGCAACGGATGATCCGCCAACCCCTCGATTCGGCGTTCCACCCGGTAGTGCTTCAAGTGGAATTCGGGATCGCTATAGAGCGATTTTTCGAGCGGGGACGGTTTTTTCCAGGCAGGCTCCAGATCCCAGGTCGCGCGCACGCCCTTGGTCGTGATCTCGAGCTCCGGCTGATCGAGCACAGGCGACATGATGCGGAACATGCGGTCGGGCGGATTGAACAGTACGACGCCGGGCGGTGGCGGATCGATCGACGGCCCCGGCTGACGTGGAATGCGGGTCCTGATCGTGAAAGTTTCCGATGTAATCGGAGAGTCGGAGGACTTTGTCTTCGTGTCGAAGAGCTCTTCGACACGGTCGCCGCGCAGGACAAAAGTGAGACCAAGCGCCCTCAAATCGAATTCAAGCTTTGAGGCGATATAGTCTTCGGCGTCCTTGTTCAGTTCAGCGATACCGGCTCGGAAGGTCACCAGAGCCGCAATCTGCTCCGCTGCTTCGGCCACCGTGGCAATGAACGACGAGCGCGCCTCGTCGACTTGCTGCATGCGCTTGAATCGTGGACCGCAGTCGGCGCGCGAGCGCGCCGCCTGCGCGATCATGATATTGGCGGCCTCGGCGTCTTCCGGCAGCAAGACCGGATCGTCTTCCCATTGCACGGACTTGATGTCGGTTGCCTCGTAATCGACTCCTCCTATCTTGCCCGCAACCATGAAGCAGCAGTGCTGGAAAATCTCCTTCAACTTGGCATTCTGGCGGGCGTTCTTGCTGTCCTCGGCGCTGAAGCCGGCGCTGTCGCCGTCACGGCCAAACGGCGCGTCCCAGTCGGTCCAGACGTGAAGCGCGGTGCCAACCTCATCGCACCTCATTCCGTTTCTCAGCAGAGCATCCTTCTTGGCCATTCCCTGCAAGACATAGGTGGCTTCGTCCTCCTTCTCCATCGGGGCCGCATAAAAGTGACTGCGGTCGCTCGCTTCGCCCTTGGCCAAGGGACAATTGTCACGCGGGATCAGCTGGACCACGTAGGATTCGGGGCTGGCGCCATCGGACCGAGGAATCGGAACAAGCAGCGCCCAGTACGACACCGGACCGAATTCGACGCCGACGAACTCGAGCGTTTCGCTGCCCGGGACCGGCTTCTCCGTGCTCGACGTCGCTTCGCGCCTGTCGACGCCCTCGTCGAGCCGGGTTTCGGCTTTGCGCGCATTGTCGGCGCGTGACGGCTCGGGCAATGGCGCCGGCCGTGACACCGGCGCGCCGGCCTCCGGATTGGGGTAACTGGTCGCCAGACCAAGCGCCAGGAACCGTTCCACCCTGACCCGCGCCTCGGCGAGCCGGCCGCTGCTGCCCAGCGAGAAGCCGATTCCAAGCGAAAGGTTGCGTCCAAACGCGCCCACCGAGACCGATGCCTCGATCCGCGCGGCAAGGCCGCCCGGCTCGATCAGCAGCTCGACGCCGATATGGATCGTGATCGATCGCGAGAAGCCGCAGGACAGGCTGAACCATTTCGTGCGCAGCCACATCCGCACCGAAAATTCCAGCGACAGGTCGAGCGTGATGACGCCGTAGAACATCGACTCGGAAATATTGGCCGACAGATAGGCGATCAGCTTGGCGCCGAGCGCGAAATTTGCGCGCGCGGTAATGGCCGCGCCGAAGTCGCCGCCGGTGTCATAGGCGAAGGCCGCAAAGCCGCGTGCGCGGAATGCCAGGCCGTACAGCACCGACAGGTCCTCGATGCGCAGCACGGTTCCTCCCTCCACCGAGAGGAAGAAATTGCCGTTGGGCTTGCCGACCGAGAAACCCAGCTCATACGGCCAGCCATATTCCGCGTGGAACAGGCCCGGTCTGATATAGAGCGTGGACGACCATTTCACCGCCTTCATCGCCATCTTCAGTTCGGCAGGCAGCATCGGGTGGTCGCCGATCTCGGCGCCGGGATTGTAGACCGCACGGGCCAGAAACTCGCGGCGCGGCACCGACAGATACATGTAGCCGGTCAGGCTTGGATTGTTGGTCCATGCCGAATTGTTGCGCCGGCCGTCGCGCCAGTCGGCATAATTGTAGGCGATCCAGATGCGAAGGTTCAGCAGGAATGTGAGATCCGTCCTGAGCGCGACCACGATGTCGAACAACGCCAGGTTCGGCAGATTCTTTTCGCCCTGTTCGTTGTACTTGGAAGTGGTCGACACCGAGGTGAACGAGAACATTCCGCGCAAGGCGAGCGTGATCGCGGAGTTGTCGTAGGTCGGCCACCACGCCTTCACGTCGTAAAGGCTGCCCTGATATTTCGAGATTTCGTCGAGAATCTTGACAAGCTCTTTCGGCGTCTCGGCGCGCTCGGCGGCGGCAATTCCCGCCAGCGTGTAGCGATAGCCGAAGCCGAAGCCGACTTCGCGAAGATAGATGGTTCCGATCGGCGTCGGAATCTTCTCCGCCATGTCGTTGCGCTGAACGTACAGGAAGAACGCCGGCCGCTTCTCGTCGACGCCCTTCTTCTCGAGTTGCAGGAATCCCATCGAGGCCGACATCGACGCCCAACCTGATATCCGCAGCGATCCCGAGGCAAGAAAGCCCTTGGCCGTCACATCCGCCGGCAGGACGTCGGGTTGGAACAGCGTCGGCAGCTTGCCGTCGACCGCGATCGCGGTGCCCGATGCTTCCGCCATCGAGCCGAGCGAAAGGCCTACTCCCAGCCCGTCGAACCGCACCCGAGGCAAGGCCTTGCCACGCTCGGGCGGCGCCACCCAGAGTTTGTGGAAATCGAAGCGGGGCGTCACAATGTCCCCGAAGTCGGTGAAATTCACCTGGCCGGAAATCGAGAATGCCGGCGTGCCTCCGAACGCCGGCGACGCCGGGTGGAAGCCGACGCCGCGGAGTTCGAACGAGAACAGGTCGAAGAAGGTCGACCGCTTCGGCGGCTCCACCGTGACCTGGAATTCGATGTGGTTCATCAACACTCGCGGATCGGAGGCAAGCGGCGCTTCGTCCAGCACAATGCGCAGCGCAGAGATGTTCTTCAAAAGGCCATCGGCGAACGCGTTGGAGCTTGGCCGGAATTCCGCCGATCCGGTCAGCGTGAAGTAGAAGTGATACTGCCCTTGCCGGACGTATTTCAGGCCGAGCTTGGTGACAGTGATGGTGAATTGCGTACCCTCGCAACGCAGCGGATCGCCGCTCTTGTCCAGCACCGCCTTGGCGGCCTGGAGTGCAAGCGCGCCGTTCTCCTGGGTGAAGTTGAGCTCGATCGACGCCTTGGCTTCGCCAACCAGCGCCGGCGGCAGATTGCCGTGTCCTGCGAGACCAAAGGTCTGGATCTGGCTGCGCTTGACCGCGAGCTGCCCCTTGTCGAAGCGGAACGGCATGTCGACGCCGGCCAGCGTCACCGGGTTGGACTGCACCTGCGCGCTGAGGTCGATGCCGTCGCGCGACACGATGAAGCTATCGACCTCGAAATCGAGCGTGCTGCCGCTGGTCGAAAGCTTGTCATAAGACAGCTTGATCTTCGCCGCCTCGCTCAGGCCCAGCCGTGGATCGCCGTCGCTGAAATCGAGGAAAAGCGGCGCGAAATCCACGGGTGGATCGCCGCCGTCCTTCGTGAGGAATGTGCCGTGCAGACCGAGCAGATTGATTTCATTCTTGTCGATCTTGATTTCGAACTTGCCGCCCTTGATCGCCATCGCGAGCGTGTAAACGTCGATGACGAGGTCCAGCTTGGTATCGACGGCCGTGTCGGAAATCTTGACCTCGACATCGATCGGGATCCGGATCGTCGGCAGATTGATGACAGGCTTGTTGCTCGCCTTGACCCGAACGTGCTGGCTGAACTGATCCAACAGATTCCCCCCGGGGGTCGCGTCCGCCTTCGGCTTGCGGAACAGCGAGAGGATGCGATCGGGATCGATTTTGGCATCGATATCGAATGCCGATGCGTCGAGGTTTGTGAGTTCAACCCAGCGGGCCGCCAGCAACAGGTGACCGACGGGAACGACCACGCCCCCATTGGGGCCTTGACCCGGGAGTTGCGCAGAGACCGGCACGGTCTTCAACTGCTGAAGAAATTTTACCCGACCGTTGTCGACGACAATCAGCGCTACCGCCGCCTTGGGATCCTTCGGCGTGACGTCAAGCTTCATGAGCGGCGCGTCTGCCGTGCCGTTCGTTTGTCCCGACACCGGCTCGGCCGGCCCGTTCTCGTGCCCAAGCCAGAGATCGGTCGAAAGCGTCACCTTGCTGGAGCCGGCGCTCTCAGGCTGCAGTGCAAGCGCCAGCCAGCCCTTATCCAGATCGCAGACGAGTGCGGGGGACAGGTTGTAGGGGAAATCGAGCTTGAACCCGAGAAATTCGCGCGTGAAAGACTTCAGGCTGGCGCCGGGATCACTGGGGGTGACCACAATCTGGACGATGCGCCATTGGCCGAGATCGACGCGGACTTCCACGACGATGTACTTGGCGACCGTCTGCGCTTCCTTCGCGATTGCCTCAGCCAGGGTGGAGACCAACTCGGCAATCATCTTGAACGCTGCCTCGGCGAGACCGGCCAGGGCCCGGACACCGGCCGCCCCCTGTTGCGCCAGCCAGGCAGCGGCCGACGCTGCAAGCTCCCCTACCCGCCGCAGCACCTTGAGGAAGCCGTCGAGTGAAGGCAGGTCCGGCGTGCCCGGCAAATCCTGCTTGGGCACCTCGAACTTGTGGATCAGCGACATCAAGCGCTCCGCACCGTCCTCGATGACATGCGCGGCAAAGAGGGCGAGCTTGATCGGATAGGGTTCGACCAAGTCCAATTTGGTCAGTTTAGGTGTCAGCTTGTCGCCGGCAAAAGTCAGTTCGAGTTCCGGCGATACGGCCAGCACCAGATTCGAATCAGTACTTGCGCTAATGACCAGCCGCTCGACCTTGATAGTCACCACGACCGTCAGCCCTGCGATCTGCGAGAAGGAGGCTGTGGCGGACACTTTCACGCCGAACGCCGTGACCACGAACGGGTTCGCTTTGTCTAGCAGGTCGATCTTGGCAAGAGTCTGCTCCGCCGTGCCCGTGGAGATGTTTGTCGCGGTGATCGATACCTTGTTACCGTTGACGGCGATCTCGACATCCTCGGCTATTAGGATTTCAGTGCCGGAAAATTTGACCGTCGCTTTCGACTTCGTCGAAGATTGCGTCAGTTTGTTGCCAACAACCGAAAAATCCAGATTGGGCTTGGGGTCCCATTCAACGACAATATCGAGGTGGGGGAGCGGCGGAAGGCGAAGCAAAGGCAGATCCGGAAAGGGGATCTTCAGCGCGTGCAGCGACCATTTCGGCAGTGGGATATGAGGGAAGTGCAAGCCGAGGTGCGGCAGCGCCGGCACTTCGATGCGTGGCAGGGCCTCGAGCACGTTGCTGCGCGTCAGCTGCACCTCGATGTGCACCGCCGCATCCAGTCCGGCAACGGCGAAGGGCGAGTCGAGTCCTGCCGAAAATACCGCCGTCGCGCGCGCGCGAAAGACCGGTTCATTGGAATTTGTGTCTCCGAGCAGTCCGGCCGGATTCAGCTCCAGGTCGAAGCTGGTAGCGACATCGGCAACGCCGGTGATGCCGAGAAAGTCCGCAACGACGCCATCCTGCGCGGTTCCGTCCGTCTTCAGCTGAAGGCTGCGCAGCCGGTCGTGCAGTTCGTTGAGCGCAATGGCCGCGAGGCGCTTCGCTTCGCCGCTCGCCTGCTCGACCGCCTCTTTCCAGTTGACAAGGCGCTTGTCGGAGCCACCGGCGTCGCGGACAAGCATCGCGTCGATCAAGAACGGCGAACCGAGCACCAGCGCTCCGGTTTCGCCGGAAAACTTGAGCTTGAACGTGGTGACGTTGAACGGCGGTTGATCCTGTGCGGCTTCAAGCCACGCAGATACCGGACTATTGCCGTCTCCGTGAAAAAAAATCTTCGTCATCCCGCCCCCAGGGATTGGAAGAACTCAAAAACGTTCTCTAAAAAGTCCAAAAAAAATTATCTATCTAGAGTAGAAGGGACAGGTAGGCGTTATGTCAATTGAAAAATACCTACCCACGAAAAATAAACACTCCACACCGCGCTTCTCTGCTGGGCACCGTTTTCGGGCGAGCTGGATCGAATTCGCTCGCCTGTCCCTCACGGCCAAGACCCGACGCTCGATGTTGACCAAGTGAACGACGCTAATCCCAACTTGGGCACATGGGAAAGCAAGCGCAAATAATGGTGGTTTTCATCCGCGACTACCTCAACGAGGTTACAGCAGAATGGCTAAGTACAAGAGCCCCTAGCCGGGGCTCTTCGTCTTTCCATACTGGTGATCGACTATAGGGCGGCAAATCGCCTCGATACGCGTCCGAAACCCGTCAGTGAGATCACCGATCTTGTCGTTCTTCTTGTCCTCGTTTGGGCCACGGAAGATCAGCTCGCGCAATTCTCGCTTCTCCTCTTTAATCCGCCGGTCCTGTTCGTCATATTCGATTCTGTCGATGTCGAAGAGCTGCCCGGCTGCGCCAGCCAATTGTGTCCGCGCGTTATAGACCATCTCGAAAATACTATCGGTCTCGGCTCCGAACACTGCCATGAACCGCGGCTCGATCTTGCGCAATCGCTCGAAGAAATCCTCCCGCGCTTCAATACGCCGTATGACCGCATAAGCGCCCTGCTGCCCCTCTTTGATCTTCACAACGATGCCGCCCGGCACGGATCGGCTTACATCCGTGCCATCTTCGTATTCGTGGCTTCCAATCGCTCTTGCTCGGATCGCCTGAAAGACGAATTTCGATTCGTACGCGAGTGTCAGCGCGTCCAGAGCAACTTCAATTCTGCGCTCTTCGATCTTCTCTCGTTTGAATTTCGAGAACGACCTCAACCCGAGCGCCGCCACCGTACCTGTAACCGCAATCCCTGCCAGTGCCACTAGCGGAGCAGTGAAATCCTTGAAAACCTCGTACGTATAAGTGTGTTGCACGCCACCTTTTCCCGACTAGTCCGGCACGCAGTTGCGCGCCTCCCTGTGAGCGCTGTTCACGGCAGCTTGCCGCGTCTTACCCGTCGCCCTGAAGCGAATTTTGGTTTTCGTGTCGCCTTTCCAAAGCTCGCCTTCAGCTACCCATCCGCTGCCTTCCTTTTCGAGCGAATATCTCGCGCTGTACTTATCATTAATTTTGAAACTCGCCATTTTAACGCTCCGCCTCCAGAAGACGATGCAAATGATCGAGGTTGGCGTTAAGGACTTCTATGTCCCTGATAACCTCGCTTGCGAAAGCTGGGGCGTCAGAGTCTTTTTTCTTGTTCAGCAGGACAGAAATATCGCTCAGGATTTTGTTCTTGCCCTGCCCATCCGCGTTAATGCATCGCTCAATTGCCCTGGCAATGTGATTGCCGGCGAACTTGTTTCGCATCTGCCGCAACCGTAGCATCGCTTCCCGTGCAGGCTCATCGTTCTCGTCGAATTCTTTCTGCAATTCCTTGTACGTTTTGGCTTTCGCTTTCCCATTCGCGATCTGCTTTATTTCATCCAGCATTCCTTCGCCCCAGAAATGCAGCTTTCCCGCCGCTTCCTTAGCTTTTGCGATCTCTCTGCCTCCCGACATGTACGCTACGAATGCTCTCAAAGTCTCCGTGACGACTGCTTCTTTAACTCTCTCAGACATTTCCCCTCCCCTAAATCCCGACTTTCCCCTGGAAGCTGAAATTCCGGGGAGATGGAAACCATATGAACCACACAACTTGCCTCCTTGTCCTCAGTTGCAGACCGAGGACCGTTGACTATCGCTGGCACGGGACGTCGCGTTAGCGATCCGTTCGAAGATCAAAGAAGTTACCTGCCTCAACGCTTCGGCCGGCATCTCCTACAACAAGTTTCTGGCGAAACTCGCCTCCGACTACCGGAAACCGAACGGCCAGTACGTCATCACGCCGGAGATCGGGCCGGCATTCGTCGAAGCCCTCCCCGTCGGCAAGTTTCACGGCATCGGGCCGGCGACCAGCGCCAAGATGAACTCCCTAGGCCTCCACACCGGCCTCGACATGCGTAACCAGTCGCTCGAATTCATGCAAACTAACTTCGGCAAGGCCGGGAGCTACTATTATTGGATCTCGAGAGTTGTCGATAACCGGGAGGTACGCGCCGACCGGATTCGGAAATCCGTCGGCGCCGAAAACACATTCTCCACCGACCTCACCGACTTCGACGCCATGGTCCTCGAACTCGAGCCGCTCATCGACAAGGTCTGGCGGTACTGCGAAGGCGCCGGAAACCGGGGACGCACGGTGACGCTTAAAATGAAGTTCAACGACTTCGAGATCATCACGCGCAGCAAATCCGTCCCCGTCGCGGTTTCGAGCCGCAGCGATCTCGAACGCCTATCCGTCGCTTTGCTGCAGAACGAGATACCGGTCCCAAAGCCGGTCCGGCTTCTGGGAGTCTCGCTATAGGCGCTGCAGCATGTCGACGACGCGGAATCGCAGCTAGCGCTGCCGATGTGATCGCGTCATGTCATTTCCTTTTCAGGTCGATCGTTGAGTTCGATCTGTCCCGACAGGATCTTTGGGAGAAGACGATCACGCTCTTCCTGCCGCGTTGCGCGCGAATGTGGTCCTCCAAGGTCACGTGATCCGGCGATCGGCCCGAAAGCGAGGCCAGCCTCCATGCGATTAAAAGCCCAGACGCTGCATCACGAGCTAGGGGGCTTATATCAGCGAACGAACTCGGCGCATTCAACCGAACGCTTCGGTTGCCTTGTTCAGTGCAGCTCCAAGCTTCACGGCCACCTCGGGCGTTGGCATTTCACCTTCAGCGAACTCAACAGTCACTTTGAATCGAAGGGTCAGATTGCCTGCCGCAGCCAACACATCTCCCATCGCTTCGACAAGCTCTGTCAGCTGACTGCTATCCAGCACCCCTGATCGAAATCCGGCTTGGCCGTAAGTCGATTTTGGAACCGCCTCTTGCATGACCGGTGAATATTGTCCGCCAGCAGGTGTGACCTCAGGCAACCCAAGTTCGAGAGATGCTGCTTCATGAAACTGACATGGCCATGATACGGCTCCAGGAAATACACGCAGAAAGCCACTATTCAGCGCGCCCGTTATGGCAGCCTCGACTAACTTCCAAGGCATCGATGTCACGCCACGCTGCGCAGCGACGGCCTGCTCGATTGAATGTGCTGTCGCCTTTCCTCCGCTCCATGCGTCAGGCAAGGCCTCAGGGGTAAGGGATGAAACGTCGATCGGCTGTGGGGGAATTCGAAGGATAGCTGTCTTCGAAACAATCCCCGGGGGTGGCAGTTCGCCCCAAATTGAAGCTGTTCCGCTCGCCAACCAAGCGGAACCTGCCTTTACCGCCTCTGCCACAGCCTCCAGAATTTTACCCTCGGGACAACGCGGAATGGGCTTTTGTTCGGTCCAGCCATCTTCGGGGTGGTCAATCGTAAGCACATAGCCGCCGAAATAGGAGATGAGATCAGCGACCTTGACTCCATTTTTCCAGTCGAGGCCCTCCAGTTTCGATGGTGCCAGCAGGCTTGCATCGATACCGTCAAGAATAGCCGCCGGGTTCTGCACGGCTTCCAATGCATCGTCGTTAAGCGCCTCTTCATCGATCTGTGTACGCCACCAGGTGCGCGCGCTTCCGTCGGGCCGTTGAAGCGAAAGTACGAATAGGCCCTGCTCGCAACCATTTGCCACAGTATCCAGCAGATCCTTACGGCGAAGCATCTTTGGAAGCTTCGGCTGTTCGGCAAAAGCACCCACGATGGTTTTTACCCTCCGCCTATCCTCATCTTCGCGCCACAGATCGAAACCACTTCCCGAACCGGGCAGTAATGCATCGGGCGCCAGAGCTACGTCAGTAATGCGAGATTTCGAATCTTCCTTGATCGTCGTGAACAACGGCTTGGCTGGATCTACGGTTACCTTGAAAGCAATGACTGAATCGTCGCTCCCTCTTGTAACCACGATGCAATATGCCTGCCTAATAGCGTCGACGATGTCCTTCTTCGACCCAGAGACGGCACTGTCCAGCATTGAAGATCGAACCGGGTCAACTGCCTGGGACGAAAGCTGCGCTTTCACCTCCAGCCAAGCCAGATAATCTTTCACCCTTTCCTGAGCCTGGGCCATTCCCGCACGATCCGGCGCGGCAATCACAATGGCATTTTTGGCAGAACGAGGGTTGTGAGGACCAGTAACCTCTTCGCAGAAGCGCACCGCTGACGCAGACGGTTTTCCAGATTCAGACTGTGCATTCGGACCAAGAATAACGTACCGAAATTCACCATCGTTTGGCACTTGATCCGGACCGGTCGGCAGTTTGTGAACGCGAGCGCCTAGCGTCGACGCTCCGGCATCCAGCCACTTAGCAATCTTTATTTCATCAAGAAGCATCTCGTCGACAGCAGATTTGCCAACTCGATTCACTCGGGCGTCGTCATGCATCTGCTTAAGATTCGGCTGGAAGCCAAGTCTCCAGGTTTTTGGAACGCCACGAGATCCGTCCGCGCGCTTCTCGGCGCTGTCGAGATGCATTTCATCCAAGAACCAAGAGCGAGTGGCCCAAGACTGCAGACCTTTCTCTAGCGCAATCTTGTCGGGTTTCGATGCGCCCAAAAGCGAATAGAGATCCGTGATGCTCGCGTGGTTAGCGCCTTGAGGTTGCGAGTGCAGGAACGTACCGGCCACGGCCTGCTCGACCTCACGCCCCGTGAGCGCCGGTAACTGTTCTTGAGCTTCCCGAGCAAATCGTAGCTCTCCCTGCAGAATAGCAACCCAATCTTGTGGGGGGCCGTCTACCTGATCAACCCGCGCTACTCCCGCGAGGTCGCTGAGCGCGGGTGAAAGCTTGTCTTCTCCCGGTTGCGCCAAAAGTATGGACGCTCCCGCGATCGGTGCGGTGTCCCAAGTCTCAGCATCGCGCAACGCGACGGCAAAACTACGAAGCACACCTCTAGTGCGCTGGAACAAGGGAAGGCCACTTGTCCACTTTGTGTAGAACACCTCCATCATTGCCGGATCGAATGGGAAACTCGCGAGATACTGTTTCTCTCTGTCGTCACGTTGTTTTGCTGTCTTGGCAAACTCCGGGTCGATTGCAGACAGTGCCTTCACCATGGCAACAACGTTCGGGCGAAATGCCTCTTGGTCTCTTATTGTATCTGGGTCAAGGAGCCGGCGTCGAAGAATCTCAGCGACGTCATCTTTTCCGACCGGTTGAAACGGTTCATCCTCCTTACGTCCCATAATGTTCGACATATCAGAAAGAAGCTGACGCCCAAACGGATCATCGCGCTTAGGATCTGATGCAAGGAGCGAAACGATCATCGAAGCAGTGCTCACCTTTGCTACAGCCTGGGTCAACGACTGGAGGAAATTCAAGAACTGCTCACGAAACTGCTCACCGCGAATCGGATCCTTCGCCATCTCGCCCGCATACATGAGCACTTCATCGAATAGAATGAGTGTAGCAAGGCCTTCCTCGCCGGGCATCTCTAGGAGCTTTTCCAATGCCAAGTCACGCGGAGGAGTTTCCCGTTCTTCGTCCTTTCCATCGGCGCGTAGGACTCGCAAGCCGTCAGCTCCGGCGACCTGAAAGGCGATGATACTCCACGGATACTTCAGGGTGCGCTGCTCGCCTGACGGACTCCGCACCGGCACGCCAAGCTCCGGGTCGAGTTTGTCGAAGCACACGGCCGCCACACGTGCTTTGGGAAAATCACCGCCCATCGCGCTTAAAAATTCCTTCACGGCAGGTAATTCCGGAAGAGCCGCTGAATCTCGAAAAAGATGGGTTAACGTGATTAGAGTATGCGTCTTGCCGCCACCATAGGTTAACTCCAGCTGACGTATCGCCTTATCGCTCTTCCCGCGAAGGCGTTCAGCGGTGGCCGCTGCGATGTCACGTTGAGCGCTCGTGGCATAGCTGAGAGAGAAAAATTTCGCTGGGTCTTCATAAAGCGGACGTTTACCCGTGCGATTAACAACGTCGAACAGATCCGCCGCAAATTCTTGCAAGGAAAGTTGCCCAGTTCGCACATCTTCGCGGACCCTAACAATTTGCGCCCAGGATTTAACAGTGTTCGCCGACATGGTCTTTCTCCTGGGTTATCAAAAAATAAGGGGCGCTTGTGCAAGCGTGGAAATGCCAGCCCGCGACCTCAGATGATTGCTAATGGACTCCAGAATCGGCGCTTCATCGCCTTTGTCGTCGCGGCGGGCTAGTTCGATTAAGGCCTGCACGAGTTGAGCAAAAATTGTGTCGCGCGCTAATCCATTTTGGTCGAGATATGCATTTACTTTCGATAAATCTCCGACTTTCCACAACTGCATGAGTCGGTGCACGCGATCTATCATGGGCACCGGAAGCCCACCGACCCCCTCCAAACCTAGAGACTTACGTTTCCGCTGATCCCAACGCCGAAGCCGCACCTTGCTCCCAGTGCCACTGCTCTCAGCATCCGCCACTTCTTCGTCTTCTGACTCCTCGTCCTGTTCCGTGCCCGCGTCACTAGACCCGATCGTACCCTTGCCGCCAGCGCGCACGAGGATATCGAAACGGTCAGCAAGATCTGCGTCCGAAAGCCCGCAGGACAACGCATAAAGGATACAAGCGCCAATCGGCGCTTCAGTCATACCGAAGCTGTCGCGGTGCAAGACGTAGTAAGTTGTGATGTCGTCCATGCCGATACGCTGCACGTCCTCGTCAGACCCGGTAGCGGGTTTAAGTACGCGACCAACAGCAAATTCCACCACAAGGCGACGCACCTCGCGAAGAAACTCAGACACAGGCATTTGCTCACGTTGACCAGAGCTAGAAGTTTCGCGGTAGACTACCGGATGACGGCTGAACGCTTCGAGTGCCGGGCCTGTGGCAGCCCAAAGAAAATCTGGGCCACGAATGCCGGCGTCCCAAAACCGATGCATCTGGGTGCGAATCTTCTCTCGCATTTGCGCTAACACAGGACCAGAAAAGCCCGGACGCGCAACTGCTGGACGTTTGCGACAAACGAGCCAAACGGAGGAAGATAACGCAGCCGCGGTAAGTGCGTTCGGACGACTAGATCGCTCCGTTTGAATAGGCAAACTTCCTTCAACAACAAACCCTGCCCGAATAACCGCGTTGACAAGGGTTTCCCATGCATCAGGATTCTTATTGGCAAAGACAATAACGAAGATACCATCTGGACGTAGGCACGCGCTGCATCTCCGAAATACAGTCGCCATTCCGTCCTCAAAATTTCGTTTCGAAGCCTCCTTACTACCGCCGAAGCGACTCGCCTCATCAATCAGCTCACCATCTCCCTCCGCGTGATTCCACTTTGGGCCGGCTGCCGCATTGAATGCTGCATCGATTTCGGGAGATAGGCCGACCAACGATCGTCGCAGCCAGACGTAAAAAAAATCCATCAGGTCCGAGTAAGGAATCGCATCGTAATAAGGAGGGTCGGTAATAATCGCGTCGAACTCACCATCTACTTGAGTCGCGCTACTGCACAACACTTTAGGCGGTGAAGCACCTTGCAGAGATTCGGAATTACGGAGAACGACTTTCGAGATCCAATCGATACCGCCGAGATAATTCCCGGTACTACTGGATAGCGGGCTCGTTTCGGTAAAGTCCCACACGATCGGAATCGCATAGCGTGCAAACGTTCCGCGAAGCGTTTCTCTTTTGTTATTCCAGCTGCAGATCACGCTTCCATAATCAGCCAATCGGTCAATCGCAAGGGCAAGATATGCCGTCAGACTCTCGATCCAAGCAGGTGGATATCCGTGGTCGCGGAGCATAGCGGGTGCGTGTCGTATGATGTTAACAAACGTACCCAATGAAACGAGTTGGCGCGGCAGAAAGAGATGCTCCCACCGGGTCAGCCCATATGGCGGCGTTGAAAACCGAGTACCGCCGCCACCTCGACTTCCGCCCAGCGGTATAAGCTCTGTTGGCATACCGTATGGAACGGTCTGAAAAACTTCGGATAGGTCCGCGGCTGCCGACGCTGCAGCCTGTTCTTCCTCAGGTTGAGGACTCCGGTACTCTTTTCCGTGATGCCCCTCGACTATCACGGCAGTCATCCTCGTTCCTAGTCGTCCCGCTACCGACTCGTACTTCAAGTTTTCTAGTGCTGTGATGTGATTGCAGCACGGACACGTTGCGCCAGCCCGCGACAATGTTCCCTGCCCTGCTACCCGATCGATCTCATTGCGCTGGTTAGCGGTACCAGATGGCACAGGAACGTCAGAGTAGACACTAAGGTTTACTCCGTCGCGTTTTCCATTTGGCTCCATTTTCAACAACGCTCGCTTAGTGCGCTTCTGGCAGAGCCACCTTGTCTTGAGGAGCGGATAAACCGCGCGGCAGGCGGGACAGCAAAGTGTGCGGGCCCAAAGGTATGCTACGGTCGGTTTAGAAATCCATCGTGGAGTGCGAGAATCACGGAGCTCTGCACCTGTGAGGTCCCTATTAAGTTCCTCTATCGCAATTGAATTGTCCCTATCTGATGGCAGGCGCTTGAGTAATTTCGGTTCAACGGCCGTCGCACCATCCAACGCTTGCCACTCGGCGAACGTAGGATAGCGCGCAGAGAGTTGCCGGCGAGCTTCTGCTAAAACCCATCCGCCCCAAGCGCGGACATGCCACCCTAATGGTGCCTCTTCCCAAGGATGGTCGTCTAGCAGACCATGCTGAATCGTTTCGCCACGTCCGGCCGCGGACATCGCCTCCACTGCTTGTTCGAGTCTAGCGCCCTTAAGATCCAGAGCCTTCAAGAAGGTCGTAGCGAAACTCGGGTCACGCATGGCATGTTTCGGCAACGGAAACTTCTGACCCGCCAAACGTTGCGGATAGTCAAGAGTGCATTTTAGGATAAGCCACGCGACAGGGTTGAGGTCGTTAGCCACGACGTCACAACCGAGCCTCATTGCCTCCAATGGGATGGCGCCTCCTCCAGCGAAAGGGTCAAGAACACGGGGAGGCCGCCCCCCGTTTGCGTTGGAAATCTTTTCGCGAAACCAAGCGACATCGGGCGAAGCCTCCTGACCCCACCATAAGATTCCACCGTCCGCTTCGACCTTCGCGGCCTCAACCTTACTGCCAGCTTCAGTCTTGGTTTGCTTCTTCAGCTTAAGCCGGCCGCCCAGCCGACGGACCAGTTGATTACGCGCCTCGTCATCAATTGGATCGGGGAGGAGCGCTGCAGCGATTGCCGCGCGCGATGCCGCCAACGGCCTTCTAGCCGGCCACAGATGCAATGTGGAAATGTGCCCATGACGCATGTTCTTCTCATGCAGAGAAGCGGCTGATGCCTCGGCCAGCGGGAACGCAGTTTCGATCAATCGTTTGTCTGACATTGGCTCGTCTCAATCCTGTTCCGCCAGAGCGCGAATGTCTCCGGCAGTAAACGTCATCCCGGTCTTTGATGCACCAAGAAGCCGAGTGAAGGGATCCTGCACTCGAAATAGATTTGGTTTGGGTGAGGCGCAGTCGAGAACAACGTAAAGCCAATAGCGTTCACCGAGATTTGCGGCCTTTGCCCACTCGTTCTGGGTCATGAAGACTTCGCCGCGATCTGCTCTACCCTTCACCTCAATGCATCGCGGCGTAGTGCCGGGACGCTCAGACAGGAGATCGAAGCCAGGAAAGTCCGATAGACCAACCGCCCGAGCGCGCGCCGCTGTAGAAACATCGCGGACGTTGCCCCGAGCATTTTCCTCATGCGAAATCGATAGCTTCACGGCGACGGCCTCAACCTGGGCGTCAAATCGCTTTTCGTCTTCGGCGTCGACTGATGGCACGATCAATGCGTGCGCGACGAAGCGTACGGGGCCGAGCATGATCTGATCTGGTTCGGCCTTGATCGCTGCAAGCCGATTCTCTCGGACTCCGGAAAGAGCTGAGTGGCGGGTTTTGACAAGTTCCAACTGAACCGACGCTTGTTTTTTTCCATCCTGAGCAGCTTGGCGGAGACGATTGCGGGCGCGTGTCAACTCCGCTTCTTGGCGGTTGAAACCTGCCTTCACGAGATCGATGCGTTGGGGCAGATCGGTCTCGACAATCGATCGGTGCGAAGTAACCAAGCCCGCGCCGAACACGTCGGACAGCCACTCACCGGCCTCGCGCAACAGTCTCTGGCACTCTCGGCCGACAGGATATGCTCCCGGCTTGACGTCTTTCGCCCCCCTAAGGAGGAGCAGCCACTCAACGGGGCACTCCCGGATCGATCCGTCTGAATCTTGGCGAAGGCCAACGAGACGATGTTCCAGCACGTCCTCCCCGGTGGGACCTCGGCGGAGAACGGTTGTCGTCGCGAGATGGAACAACGACGCTTCCTTAGCGTGCGGGTCTACAAAGGCAGCACCACGAAGCGCATCGGAACCGAAGCGCTCCTGCAGTTCACTGGAGATCGCGTCAAAAACGGGTTCACCCGGGTGCAGCCAGATCGCCTCCTCGCCAAAACCTGGACGATGGACCATCAATTTCTGACGCGCTTCGTAGGGATAGGTTTCTATCTCAGGCGCAATAGTGTCCATCGCGCCGTGCTGCCGCACCTTAAAGCGAAAGCCGGATGACACATCTCCATCGATTCCGAGACCAAGCAAAGGCGCGGACCTTTCGACGAGCCGTTGTACATAGCCCGGCATCAAACGGAGATACTGTTCACGCTCCATGTCCTCGCGCATGACAGGCAATCGGGCCTTCACATCACCGCCGTCGCCATAAAGCGTGCGCTCCTTAGCTTCGAGTGCGCGTAGCTGTTCTATCGTCAGCACGCCCTCGATCCCGTCTGCGACTTCTTCGCCTCGAATGGCCGCATCAAAATAGGATTTCAGTGATACGTTCTCGAAGAGCCGGCCGATGACGTCGAACACCTTGTCCGAACCGAGTTCCTTACGGATTGTCTCCAGCTTGTCGAGCAATATCTTCATGACCTTGCCCTCGCGGGTTTTCCACGCCACGAGGTTCGCGATGTAGACGGCGTCTTTCTTCTGGCCGTAGCGGTGGATCCGCCCCATGCGCTGTTCAAGCCGCGCAGGATTCCAAGGAACGTCGTAATTTATCATCAGCCAACAGAACTGAAGATTTACGCCCTCGCCGGCTGCGTCCGTGCCGATGAGATACTTAGCGCCGCCGCTATCGATGGGTTTTCGGAAAAAGTCGACCTGTCTATCGCGTTCCACATAGTCCATGGCTCCGTGCAGCTGAGCCACCTGCCCGGCGAAGCCGAGGCGCTCCAGTTGTTCGGTGAGATAATTCGCTGTGTCGCGGTGCTCGGTGAAGATCAGCATTTTTTCGTTCGTAAAGCGCGGATCTTTCATCGTCTCAAGCAACTTCGCGAACTTGGACTCTCGTCCGGCATCGAGTAGGTCCTGTGCCATCTGCCGTAGACTGAGGACGCGATCCCGCTCGTGGATCAGGTCGGCGAGGTTCTCGGTAACTAGCGCGCCAAGAGTCTCTGATTCACCCGCTTCAACCGCCTCGCCACCATCTCCGGCATCGTCATCAGCCGTGGCATTGGCGAAGAGATCGAGTTCGTTATTCTCGGCCTTCTTTTGAAGATCCCGTTGCGTTTTCCTTACTGCCTCAAGGCCATTTTCCTCGATCGCTCTGATGGCTGCAGAAAGCTTTTCAGCGCGCCGTTCGAACGATCTTTTCAGTGCGAATGTCGAGGACGCAAGACGACGCTGGAAAACCGCCATCGCAAGCCGAGCGGCCGATCTATTCAGCGTGGATGCCTTGTTGTAGATATCGCGAATATACTTGCTCGTCTCGTCGTAAAGTTCCTGTTCGCTACCCGGCCCTTGAGTTAAATCGAATCCGAGAGTGTCGCAGATGCGTTGCGGATAGAGCGGCGTTCCATCAAGTTTAACCATCTCTTCCTTGGTACGTCGAATGAAATGGCGTGCACGGCGTTCCCGCGGAAAATCAGCCAACGCCTCCGGCGTGCTCAGCGCATCTGGTTCGAGCAGACGCCAAAGGGCAAAGTATGGATATGGCTTACCCATGTGCGGCGTAGCGGTCAGCAGCATCATTGACTGAGGCGCCCAACCCAAGTCGAACTCGGGCTCTTCGGGAACAATGCCAGCGAGAGATTCAGCCAATCTGTAGCGCGCTGTCTTGCGAACAGTCATATCGATCGGATCACGATCGGCTGAGAGCTTGTGAGCTTCGTCGAAGACGACAAGGTCGTAGCCGTGGCCGGCTAAACCTGCTTCGCGAAGGCGCGCAAAGGTCCCTTTCGACCGAAGTGTGTCGAGGCTGACAATTGCAAAATTTGCATCGGGCTCTAAGAAGGGATTACCCTTTGCCGCTTCGCTGCCACGGATGATGCGCGCCTGGATTCGAAACAGGATGCGCAATTCACGCTGCCAGTTTCCCACCAGGCCGGCTGGAGGAACGATAAGCACCCGCTGGATCAACCTACGAGAGAGAAGCTCGCGGATGGTGAGTCCAGTCATGATGGTCTTACCGGCGCCCGCATCGTCAGCGAGCAAGAAACGGATAGGCCACGATTTTAAGATTTGGTCGTAAACCGCGACCCTTTGATGCGGGAGCGGATCGATTAGTGAAATTTCGGTTGCGAAAGTCGGGCTCGCCAGGTGACCGCTAAGGAGACGAGTGGACTCGGCAACAGCAGCGACGGACTCCGGGTCGGCACCAAAGTCCATTTGGGGACTGTTGAGGGAGTCCGCACCGGGCGTCCCCGCGGGCACGGCAGAGCGGCCCGCTAGATCTTCGATCCGCGTCCATGCGAGGTCGGTGGGATCGTTTTGACCATTTTCCCAACGACTGACAGTTATGGGAGACACCCCGACCAGAGCGGCGAACTCAGGCTGTTTGAGGCCCATGGTCCGGCGAAGTCCTCGGATTCTTTCCCGATAATCAAAAGGAAGCGCCAATATCTCCTCCTCACACCAAAATCGAGAATTAGCACTTGTTAAATATGGACGCAACCATCATAAGTTTACACTTGTTAAAATGCGACGGATGCCTTTTAAGCGGGGTTGAGCAGCCAAAACGTGGTTCAGAAGGGTCTGTGCCCACAAGATATTGAGGGTTCCCAGCTTCGATGCTACCAGATCGTTCACTTTATGTTCGATTGCGGTTATCACTTGAAGATTGCTGAGTCTGGCTTTTCGGGTACCCCTCTGATTTTCGATCACCCAGTGAAGATCAGCTGCGGAACAAATGTTCTGCCAGCATCGCTTTGTTGAATTGGAGGAGCTCCGCCTTGAAGTCGTTTCGCTTTATCCATACCGGCGACATCCATCTCGACAGCCCCCTGAAAGGGCTATCCGGACAACAGGGCGCATCCGCTGAAAGGATCCGAACTGCCACTCGCATGGCACTGGACAACCTCGTTAGCCAAGCGATTGAGGACGAGGTCGATTTCATCGTCATCGCCGGCGACCTCTACGACGGCGATTGGCGCGACTACCAGACCGGACTCTACTTCGTGAGGCAGATGGGCCGGTTGGCGCAGGCCAAGATCCCCGTCTTCCTGCTTTACGGCAATCACGATGCCGAAAGCCAGATCACCCGCAAGCTCACACTGCCGCCCAATGTCAGCGTGTTTCCGGCGCGCAAGGCTGAGACCTTTCGGCTGCCGCATCTCAACGTCGCCCTGCACGGTCAGAGCTTCCGGCAGCGCGACATCACAGACAACTTGGTCCCGGCTTATCCGTCACCGATTACGGGCTACTTCAACATCGGCGTCTTGCACACCGGCTTGGGCGGCATGCCGGGACACGCGAACTATGCGCCATGCGCCATCGAAGACCTGATCAACAAGGGTTACGACTACTGGGCGCTCGCGCATGTGCACCAAGCCGCTGTCCTTCACGAGCGGCCGCATGTCGTATTCTGCGGCAATCTGCAGGGCCGCCACATCCGCGAAAGTGGCCCGAAAGGCGCTTCGCTGGTTACGGTCGAGGACGGCGAGGTCGAGGAGATTTCGCCGCTCTATGTTGATTGCGTGCGCTGGATCCATTTGCCGGTTCCGGTGGAACGGTGCAGCGCAGTTGCCGATGCGGTCGATCGTGTCCGGCAGGCCATCGAAATGGCCGTCGAGCGCGACGCGCAAGGGCGTCTGCTCGCCTGCAGAATTGAGCTTACGGGGCAGACTGGATTGCACGGCGAGCTGCTCACGTCGGCAGATCACCTCCTTGCCGAAGCAAAGGCCGCAGCTCTGGGCTTGGGCGAGGAGGTCGCGTGGATCGAGCGTCTCGTCGTTGCGACCGCGAGCCCCGAAACTGCAGCCTCACGCAAAGATGCGTTGGGCGACCTTCAGCGCATGATCGAGAGCGCCGGCGGCGATGCTGAGCTGCAGGCGCGGCTCGCGACGGATCTTGGCGACCTCGTCCGCAAGCTGCCCCACGACATCCGCACGGATGTGGACGACGCCGTGCTGAAAGCAGCCATCGACGGCAACATCGCAAGCTTGATCGCCCATGGCGGTGCGTATCTCAGCGCACGTCTCGCAGCGGAGAAGGTGTAATCATGCGCATCCGGCAGCTCGATCTGCTTCGATACGGTCACTTCACGGACGCCATCATCGCCCTGCCGGCCGGCAAGCCGGACTTGCAGATGCTGCTCGGCGAGAATGAAGCCGGAAAGTCGACGGCGATGAACGGCGTCGAAGACCTGCTCTTCGGCATCCCGGCCAACTCGTCCCGTAACTTCCTGCACGAGTACAACGCCATGCGCGTCGGCGCGCTTCTGGAGAAGGGAAACGATACGCTCAAGGTGCGCCGCCGCAAGGGCAACAAGGACACGTTGCTGGGTGATGATGATACGCCGATCCCTTCGGGCGAGGGGGCGCTTGCCCCGTTTCTTGCGGGCGCCGATCGCCGATTTTACACGCGGATGTTTAGCCTCGATCACGAGCGCTTGCGCCAAGGCGGCAAGGAAATCTTGCAAGCGCAGGACGATGTCGGCCAGATGCTATTCTCGGCGAGCGCCGGGATCATGGGCCTGCGCGAAACGCTCAAGGCTATGGAGGTTGAAGCCGACGCACTTTGGGCGTCGCGCCGCGCGGCGCACCGAAAGTATTTCCAGGCAGAGGAGCGTCTGAAGGCTGCCGAAGCCTCGATGCGCGACGATGTCGTGACGACCGCCAAGTGGCAGTCGCTCAAGAGCGCGTTCGAGACGGCCAACGATGCTTATGGCGTCATCGAAAGCGAAATCGAGTTGAAATCGGCGGAATTGCGCAAGCTCAACCGCATCCGCCGGGTCTACCGCGACGTTCGCAAGCGCGCGGAGATTCAAAGCGCTGTCGACGCGCTCCGAGAGGTCATCCCGTTTGATGCTGACGCTTCCAAGATTCTGGAGAAGGCCGCGAAGAATGAAGCGGGCGCCACGGCGCGCATCGCAACCTTGAGCGAGCAGATCGTGGCGCTTGAGGCGGAATGCACGGCCTTGATCTTCGACGAAGCCTTCCTGGCACGTGCCGAAGACATCGCACAGCTCCGAGATCGCCGTATTCAGGTTCGCGCCGGGAAAGCCGATCTGCCTAAGCGGCAGGCGGAATTGGCCGCGGCAGAAGCAACTCTCAACCGGCTCGCCGGCGAGCTCGAATGGAGCGAAGATGTCGATCAGTTGATCGCACGCATTCCCGCCAAGACCAAGGTTGCGATCCTTCGCGGCTTGCTCAACCGCCGCGGAGCGCAATCCGGCGCGGTAGAGAATGCGAAGAGCGCCGAGGCCGAGGCCGAGGAGAAACTCGGCGAGATCGCCGCGGAAATCGAAGCGCAAGGGCCGGTGACGGACGTCTCGGAGCTCGCGACGGTCATCAAGGCCACGCGCGAACTTGGCGATGCCGCCGGGCAGATCGCCAATTCGAAGCGCGAGGAACAAGAGGCGAGGACCGCAATTGCACGCTTGCTGAAGACCCTGCGGCCGGCAGTCGCCGATGCTGCCGTCCTGGAATCGACGCTGGTTCCCCCGCTGGCTTCGGTTGAGGCCCACCGAGACGCCTGCCGGAGCCTGGAGCAGCGGCAGCGGACCTGCCGTGAACGGATCCGCAATGCGGAGCAGGAGCGCGTCCGGCGCCGGAAAGCCCATGAACGCATTATCGCTGACGAACACGTCGACGAAACTGGAACCTACACCCTTATTTCCGACCCTCAGCCAATACGGCTTACCTGCGGTCTGACTGGGCGGCCCATTGCGCGCCGCACCTTCACAAGGGTTGTCAAGCAACGCGCGCCGACTCCCGAGCGTTGCAGCCCCAACATCTGTGCGCACGGAGTCGTATGATGTCAGAAGCTGTAATTGCGCCGCAAAAAGGCTGGCCTCGGTGGGCGAACAAGCTGGTTGTGTTTTTCGGCGTTCCAACAGGAATTTTGCTCGCCGTTGTCGCGTTCTTCGGCGCGATGGAACAATTCGGCGGCCAGATGAAACCAATCTGTGAGGCGATGGGGATTTGCGTGGCAGCAAAGCCGTCACCGCCATCCATTCCTAATTATCAGTCACCATGGGTTGATGGAGGTCACAACACGGCGGACTTTTGCGAACCGCAAGCGCAGCGTTACCGCCAGATCCATCCCGATTTCAATATAACCTGGCGGGCGCTTGGCGAAGGCCGAAACAAGGATTGGATCGGCCACGCGACATACCAGTATACTTGCGCGTTCGAAGCAGCCGCCAAATAACGGTGGAACCGTACGGGCCGCTCACGCGGCCCGCGTTTATTCGTTACCGGATTGCAGCCTGTTTAGGTAGTCAGCCGCACGCTATGCGTTGCAGGCTGCAATGAAGATCGCGCGCTTGTCCTGCTTCAACACCTTAAGCCATGCATCGAGATCGGCAGCTGGTCAGCGCGAACTGGCGGCAGGCCTCCACCTGCTCGACGTTGAACACGGTGCAACTCTTCATGAACGGAATATCGCGCTCAGACTCTCGCCGGTCGCCTCGTTCGTCTCGGTGCGGGTATCTTGTCGTTCCACGTGCAAGTTGAGTTTGATCGACCGGCAGATCCGAGACGATGTCGGCGCGAGTGCATCTTTTTCCTTAGACACACGCCGACCGTAACCTACACTTGGAGGCCGGACTGAGGGCGCATTTGCACGACGTGCCATACGATCGAAATTAGGTCGCGCCCTAACAGCACAACGCACCAGGATTGTCGTGGTAGCTATCTGGTAGCTGCAACAATTTACCGTCCCCCGAATTTATCTGTAACTGTATGATTTATTTGGTACAGTTGGGTGGGCTCGAACCACCGACCTCCTGTTCCACAGACTGAAGGTCGAAATTCAACCGCACCAATATCGCACCAGAAACGGCGTGAACAAACCGCAAAGAAAGCGATCGAGCTCGAACGAAACTGCAGCAAAATCAACCAATCCGATCGATAGCCTGCCGCTCATAATGGTCTGGTTGAGGTTCGAGTTACTCGCTCCACCAGGAATCAGAAACCTATACAGCGCAAGCCAAAGAGCGCCGCCACAGTGATCGCGTCGAGGCGATAGCTGCTGTCGAGCGGATCATCCGAGCAGCATTTGCTGTAGAGAGCCCCTCCTCCCATGCGATTTACGTTCGGGCCGCTATCGCTGAACAATGCCGCGGAGATGCGCCGTGCAACAGCCTGGAAAGAAAAGCCCCGGGACTCTGCTGCTCTCGGAACTTGTGAATAGGTTGTGGTCAGGCTCCATGAGGAGATTGTCATCGCGATCATGATATTACCGCGGCCTGAGGGCAAACATATACCAGGCAGGTGCCGATGATGAATCGAAGAATTGTTCCCGGCTCGTGTAAACTCTCGTCGCAAGACTCGACGGGTGGCTCACGACATGCGGAGCTCACATCTGTGAGCTTGCTGAAGAGAGGACTTCCCGGTCATATCGGCGCTCATCGGCAGATAGGCCCAATCCGTTGTGGTGCTTTCTCTCTGCGACTTTGTACGCGCCCCCCCCTGTTTTGCCGTGCTCGTCTTGATATAGATTTCAAGGCGATGTTTATCAGCAAGAAGTCAGCACCTGCCGTCGCTGCGCGATGCCGACCATCATGATGACGTGGTGCTCGGGGCAGGCTACACCGTCAAGATTCATAAGAAAGCTGTCATTCAGCTCATTTTCGAGAGAGCTTGAATCGTACGTAGCGTCATATTGTACTCTATCGATTGCGTAGAGTTTCACTTCGGTCCCGCATTTGGGAGGACATTCATCGCGGACGTGTCGAGTTAAGGACAGTACCGCCAATGGCATGAGTGATGCTTCTTGGAGACGTTAGACGAACCCCATCGACGGATGTGCATTCGGCAGCCGTCCAATCCTGCTGGACTGGGGTGTTATGGGAGAGAGCCGTGGCGCATTCTTCATCTGCCGCGCTTGCGACCATGCCGAGTCGCGCTGGTGGACGACGAATCGAGAACTGAAGCATGAGCGAACCGGCATGAGATGCAAATCGACGGTCCCCTCAAATATCTCTTTGTTCCAAACGCGGAGCGCGGAAGTGGACAATATAGAATCGATGACTCCACAGGAGCTGCGCTCTGCAATCAGTGGCGGCAGGGTCTTGGAGATAACTACGACAACTGGCTGTGTCGTCGGATGTTCTTATTGTCCGCAAGACAACTTTGCCGAACGGCAAAGAGCGATATCCGACGTGAAGCATCTTTCTCTCCAAGATTTCAAGCGATGTCTGGCGCGCGTACCAGCAGCCGTCGACATTAGCTTTTCCGGATATTCGGAGCCTTGGCTCAATCCGGCTTGCACCGAAATGGTTGAGCATGCCTATGCGTGTGGCCATGGAATCCGAATTTTCACGACCCTGGTAGGAATGAACGGGCGGGATCTAAGACGTTTGCGTGCGATGCAGTTCCGCGTTTTCCTAGTGCATGTTTTTGATGACGGCACGCACATGGATAGTGGTCTCGTCAGGCGCAACTATGTCGATTTGATGCGCCAACTTGTCGATGCCGACATTTCATCGTTGCTCTTCATAGTCATGGGCGAGGTGCATCCCGCACTTGTCGGCACAATTCCTGACGAAGCGCTGGTTCGCTCGCGTCCGCCGCGCAGCAGGGCTGGCAACGGCGAGAAGATGGTTGGAGCGCGGCAGCCAATCGCTGGAGCACTGACATGTCCTGACGAACGGCAATATCGTAATGTTCTTCTCCCAAACGGCGACGTTACATTCTGTTGCATGGATTTTGAGCGCCGACACGTTTTGGGCAACCTCCTCCGCGACAGGTACAAGGATCTCTTCGAAGGGGCAGCCTTTTGCAACATTGCCGATCGCATGAACGGAACAGACGGCTTTCTGCTTTGTCGATCGTGTGAATTCGCCGAACCAATAACGTCGGAATGCTGATCTTTGAGAGAAGTTAACCCCTGCTCGAGGCGAATCGCGAGCCTAGCAAGGACGGCCTTCCAGCGCATGACCACATCAGCCGCCGGGACGACCTGCGATAAACGGAGGGCCGCCATGGCCTGGAGCATTTTGTTGGTCGCCGGCCTGCTGGAGGTCGCCTGGGCAATCGGCCTCAAATACACCGAGGGCTTTACCAAGCCCGTTCCCTCCGTGCTCACGCTCGCGGCCATGGCCGGCAGCGTGACCCTGCTCGGCCTTGCTCTAAAGACGCTGCCCATTGGAACTGCTTATGCGGTCTGGACCGGCATCGGTGCGGTCGGCACGGCGGCGCTCGGCATCATCTTGTTCGGAGAACCGGCCGCCGCATTTCGCCTTGCCAGCATCGGGTTGATCGTCGCCGGCATTGTCGGGCTGAAGCTCGTGTCCTAACGAAAACACCGAAAGCATTGACCCCACCAGGTCAGCGCCGCAACAATCGCCGGCACGCTAATTCTCCAGGCATGGACGACCGAGCTGGCCACGTTCCAGCGCACCGCCGAACGGCGCGGCGCCGACAGTGGCACGGAAGTCGCCAAGAACAACGAGCGGATGCAAGGCCTCTGGGCCGAGACCATCTGGCCGCGACTTGGTCGTCACGCGAAAGCCCTAGTGCGAACGATACGCCAGCTGCCCATCAGGGTCCCACCTGCATCGGTCTGGCACAATAGCACCACCCAGAACGGCACGAACAATTCGCTGCCGAGATCGCCGTGCGAATAGAACAGCAATGAAACCCAGCTATGGGGCTGATCTCGGGGAGACGGTCAAGAAAGGTCGCTTGCCGGAGTTATACGACGCCTGATCTCCGGAGCAGCATGGGAGAAGATGCAGATCGGCAGATCGTGTTCGTATGTTTCGGACCGCTTCCGGCGTGCCGCGTCGGCATCATCAGGAACTACCGACCCAGTTCAATTCCTAGATCGCAGCGGTGAGCTTGCGATCTTTGACTGAGCTCAGCACTGCGCCTCGAATTAAGGTGCGACTTCATTGTGTGGTTGCAAAGAAGCTCGATCACCTAATCTCTTTCGCAGGAGCGTTCACTGAAATCATCTAACCGGCGGCGCCGGCGCCCGGCATTCGATTCGTGTTCGACCTCAAACCCGGGGCTTGTTTGAGCAATGACTGCTATTGTCGGGTTGGCGACATCGCGATCGAAAAAGGTCAGGAGCTTGCATCGTGCCCGTCGGCACAGAGTCTGCACACCACTAGGCTATGGGAGCGGCGCTGCGAGTTCAGTGGCTCACGTTTCGTTTCGGAAGGCGCGCACTTCGTGTTCGGTAGGTGATATGCGATCTGACGTTCTTGTTGGGGCTGCCGCAGCAGTTGCGCTCGTCGCATGCGGTTTTGCTCATTCAGCGGATCTCCGGCCAGTCGTCAGCGAGCCGTGCTGTTTCCAACGGAACGAGCAGCTGCATTGTCTTCTGAGGCATTGTTGTGATCGGCGCCTGCAAGGCAGATCCACACGTCTTTGTCGCCGAAACCGCGCGTGTGGTGTTCAGCTTGTTACGCGCCCGGCCAAATTCTGGCGTAAATCGGAGCAGCCGTTGCTTGAAAAGGCAATCGCCGCCGATATCGCCAACAGCAGCGAAGTCCGGGAAGGGACCTATGCGGCGTTCCCGCGGCAAAGGGCCCAATTCGATTACCGTCCTTTCGATAGGCCCCGCGGAGCCGGCGTTGAGCAAGCGCTCACACCGGCTTGCTGCATCAGATTTGAGTGCGAGTGTATGAGTTTTGGTGGGACGGCATCTGGCGACCTCTGGGAATCAAGCTGCGAGCCCCGGGCATGTCAAAACCTGAAAGTTTGCGTCGAATGGAGTGGAGGTCGGCTGCATCCCAAGCCTCATTCGTGTTGCCTACCGCGCCCAATGGTGCCTTGAACGCCCCTGACCTTCTTTCTTCCGCTCAACCTGTACCCGGCGGAACTGATTGTTTTCCGTGCCACGCCTTTGCTTTGTCCGGAGAGCCCGCCATTCTTCCGAGTAAATGCGGCTCTCTCGAACTCAAAAGGCGCCGCCTTGGCATGACTGCGAGTCCATGATTCCGAAGAATTAGGGCGAGAACCATGGCGTTCCTGTGGAGCTCGCGATTTTCTGTCTTGCGACTTTCGCGCTTACGAGAGCTTGAGACCATCTTACCGCTTTTGAGCATGGTGGCGCGGCAGTGGTAAGCTTGCTCACTCGCGGCCGACGCCAGCTCGCCCGTGACGGTCACTTTGTGCGGAACGACTCTGGCGTATATTCTGGTGTGAGGAATACCGGTCAAGGGTGAGCATTCGCGTCGTCAGAACAGCTGGCTGGTCCACCACCTGACCGAATGCACGCTCGATATAGCCAAGGTACGGCAAAGCTGCCCGCCCACAAGCCCAGTCCGGCACGATCGGCCGCGCGTTGCGCAGTGTGGTATCGGCCCCTGGAGTATCGCTCCCAATCGAGCACGAGACCGTTGCGCACCAACCATTCTCCGAGATCGATGCCATCAGCTGAACAGATCGCCAATGTCCGTCCACACTCATCCTCCAGGACTGACAGACAACTGACTTCGCGCTCTGCAATGAAGGCTTCAAGATCGCTCGCGGCCATGAGGCCACATCGATACGGATTGAGGTTGATATCTCGGCACATTTGAGACTTGTCCGGCGCGTCGATGCCCCAGAGCCTAACGCGTGTCCCGTGAATTTCAAGGGTGTCGGTGCTAATGACCTTTGCCGGCCCGGTCAATTCGCCGGCAAACACGATGCTGCACAGTGCGAGCGTGGTCAACACCACGATCAATCCATACATGGCGATCTTCTTTGTCGAACTGCGAACATTCCGGCCGAATGCAGCAGAGCATGGGAAGCCGCCGAACGGCAGTCCATCGCGGCTGTGCTGAGGAGGCTGCCAATGTTGCATGGATAAGCTCGTTCGACGGATGACTCCCAGTGTATCAGCAGCGCAAGACGCCCTCGTGTCCAACCTCGCCCCCGATGCTCTGCGACCAGGCTGCTGCCCTGAGCGCGTCCCGCCATTCCTCCAAGTCGTGGCGGCAGTTCGCCTTCGCCACATCACGCACCAGCAGGTCGAAATCGGTAGTGCGCGTCCGATCACCAGCGACCGGGCCGGCGCAGACGGCCGGCCGCAATTCGGCGAGGAATGATTTCCTGGTCGCCTTGTGCGGAATGAGCCTAAAGTCGGCCCCCTCGCGGATAACAGCGAGCGCGCGTCGCCCGGGGATCGCTGCAGCCGGCTGCTATCGGGGAAAGCGTACGTATCGCTTGAGCAAAGCGGCCGAGATGGCGGCCATCGTTACTTTCAACCGCAACATGCCTTCTGGGAGCGGTAGGCGACAGATCCCCTCACACTCACGCCGCCCAATTTGTTTCCCGAGCGCCAGCGCAGCCAGATCAGCCAGCGGCTCGACCAAGGCCACAACTGCATAGTAAACCGCGAGCGATGCGACTTTACCGAGGTTGGCGGCGCCGAAGCCCGCGCGATAGAGCGCCAAAGACGCGATCCAGACAGCGATACCGGATTGATACGCAGTCGAGAGCGCAAGCGCCTTGCCGTACTGCAGATCGCGATAGGCAGCCTTGGATGGATGAGGCGCTTGGCGAGCGCCTTGATCGCAAACAGCGGCATTAGAGGCGTCGTGACATTCATCCGATATTGCGGCAGGTCGGTCGGAACAAAGAGGACGCTTTGCAGCAAGAGGCCGAGCGCAAGACCTAAGGCCGCCGGCGCCGCGCCAAACAAGAGGAACAGCGTGGAGCCCAGGACGAGGTGCACTTCCGAGGCCCAAACCGCAAAGTGCGGCAGGAATTCGAATAACGTGAACACAAGGCCCGTCGCGGCGATGGCTTGCACAGCAAATGACAGAGCGCGCCGGTCGTGTATGGCCTCGACCACAAGCTTGGCGACGACGCAGCCCATCGCAATGCCTGTCGCGCAGCTCAATACGAACTTGGCGCCTGTTACTATTCCCGGTTCGATATGCACGGTCTCTAGTCCTTTCTGCCGTTGTACTCGGGCCTTGGCTCAAGAATTTGCCGTGACGTTCGTGTGGCTGACGGTTGGAAACGGCACTTCACCTTCCCCAATTTCGGTCCACGGGCAACGTGCTGTTTTCGCCCGATCGGACCAGGTCTGCACTCAGCCTTCGCTCGGTCTTTGCGACATTTCATAGCAACAGCTATGCCAGCGCCGCTGCCGCGGTTAAGGCTCTGATTGCGCTTTGAAAGCTTCCGCGGCGCGCAAGATTCGCTGTGTTCTGTAGCCGACATGCTCTGGAGGAAATTGAACACACATCGCGACCAGCTTTTTGATCAACCTACGCCGTTCCAATCGATCATTTTCGCTCGCCCATTGAAGCGGAAATCCTGACGCCGCTGGCGCGAAGACACCGGTTCGGCATCAATCTTGCTCCACGTTGTTCGAGGAAGGCGCCTACGGCGCAGCCAAATGTTTGGCGGCCGGGGATCGTCGAATTCCTCGAAGAGCTTTGCTGGGCGTTCGATTGAGCTTGCGGGCAAGCATGCACGAACATGAAATAGAGACCACCCATCCAAACTCTGGAGCCGGCATTTGCTGGATCTCAGCGTCATCTCTCAGCAACGCGCCCGGCAAATTCCGCTGCACCATCTGCGACGAAGTTCTGGACGTGTTTCTGGGGGAACGCTATCGCGTCGCAGTGGCGCCAAACCGGACGCTAAAGTGAACATGGATCAACTTACGCGCGGTAAGGCTGTGGTCTCCGGACAGACGGCGGCCGCCTCGGTGCTGCGCATTCGGGCAGTCATGCTGGGAGATCGTATCAACCCGTCGGCTCTGGAAATCGGAACGCTGGTGTCCTCGACGCCGGTCGCTTTCCGCATTCATGCGGGCCTTGTCGTGGTCTTCCGCTATGGCGTTGTAGTGCTCATCGGGTTGTCGCCCTCGGAAGAAACCGCTCTGATCGAAACCCTGATACCGCGCGTCATCGGTGAACTCACCTCCTTTGAGGAGGATAGCGCGCAGGCGCAGCTCTGCAACGAGCAGAGCGCTGAGGTCATCCTGCCGGGCGGGCGGATTTGTCTTAGAAATTTTAGTGACGATCGGCTGCTGCTGATCGCCGATACGCTAGCCAAGAGCACGGCGCTGGAGCGAGATGAGCGCCGTGTCGCCGCGGTGTTCGACGTGATCGAACCCTTTGCACGCGAACTGGCCGAGCGCGGCCGGACGCCGCGGGGCCGCAAGGGCATTCTCCAACTGATCGGCAATGCGCTCCTGGTCGAGCAGCGCGTCGCGGGCCGCATCGCGATTGCCGAAAAGCCCGACGCACTCTGGGAGAAGCCGGAACTCGAGCGGCTCTATGCGCGTCTGAAAGACGAATACGAACTGAAGGAGCGTCTTGAGATGCTTGAGCGCAAGCTGTCGGCCATCTCCGGAACGGCTAACGCACTGACGGACATTATCGACACACGGCGCTCGCTGCGTCTTGAGTGGGTTATAGTCGTGCTGATCGTGATGGAAGTTGCGATCGGATGCTTTCAGATTGTTGCAGCAGGTCACTGACGTGCGGCTGGCCGCAGCGCGTGAGGCGCCTTCGTGGGGTTTGAGCAGGCCTACTGACCGACCTGGCCGACATTGACGTTGGACGCGCCGTTCGGCCGTACTCAGCTGCGGATTTCGGCTGTGTCTTCGGCGTGCTCGTGGACACGACGTTCGGCGAAAGCCGGTGCGGCTCGCGAAGACAGCGAATAGCCGACGCGAGTTCGGCGTATTTCCCGGCCTCGAGCAAGGATAGGGGGTTTATGGCAGACGCTCGGCGGAGCGTTCATGTCGACGATCCAGCGCCACCCAAGAAGGCCCTTTCGCCCAATTTGCAGCGGGCCGCCACTCAGCTTTTCTGCTATTCTCGACTTGCTCGCGGAATACTTGCCAGGGCCGCGGCCCCCAGGGCGCAGCCAGCGACTACCGAAACAAGGGCTGTCGATTTCACCAGGACGCCTCACCGAGTTGAGCGACCGCCTTTCGCCGCTTTGGCACATCGCCGCGGCTCGGGCGACGTGTTCCTGCCGTGATTTCCCTTGCATGGCTGTTAGCGAACGGTTCCATGATCCGCCAGCGGGCAAACGCGCGCTGCAACTGAACATGAAAGCTCAGAATGCGGATCTCGTCCTCGCTAACGCGAAGGTCGCCGAGCTTGACGCGGCCGGGGACTGCGACCGGACGTGCATAGCGGCTCCGCGCCAGCGATAAACGGGAAACGGATGACAAAGGCGCTACGCCCCGAATTTCGAGGCGGTTTTGACCTCGCAAGCAGGCGCCGAGATTTTCTGACGTCCCCATCCGCTCTGGACATTCCATCTTGCAGGACTGTCCCTCAAAGCGCCCTGGACACTCACGCACGCTCGGCAGCTCCTCTCAAATCCGCTTCCGAACCGATCTCGGCATTGCAATCCTTCGCTGGCTGGTTCAGGAGCCCGGCGAGCCTAGAGGCCTTCAAGGACTCCTTCGAGCCGCTGTTCGCGAATGATTGCGGCTAGCAGCGAAACGGCCTCCTCCCGGTCGACGGTGCAGCAGACGTGAGGCGCTCGCTCAACCAACAGGTCCAGCAAGGTCGGAAGGTCAGCAACGTGGTGGCGTAAGGTCGAGACCACATCATTTGCGAGATAGGTCGCGAATCAGCATTCGGCGGCGGATCAAAGTCCAAGTCGACCTCGGCGCGCTTCTCGATCGCATGTCGTATCAACTCGCCCTGCCGTCTTGCATTCATCGAGAGCATGAACACCGCATCCGCGAGTTCTCGCGCGGCAAGCTTCTCAGTTCAGCCATGCGGGCCTGGATGTCGCCCACCGAACTCTCACGGCGTGCCTCTGCTCGCCGCGCATTAGCGGCTGCCCTGCTCTTTTGTAATCCAACCATCGTCATGCTCTCCGGCCGACCATATGTCCCAGCGATACAGGCGAAGGAAAGGGCAAAATTGTGTGCTGCATGCGCGCAGCCCGCCTGACGATGCGCAACCCGGCGGTCGCGCGGAGGAGTCGCAAATCGCTAATTTTGTGATCCGCCGTGCTTGTCTAGGGTCTGTTGAGATTCAGGATTCACAGATTGGCATGTCCGTGATTCAAGCTCCGAAATGAGTTCGGCATGCACCGATTCGTTTTGACGGATGCGCAGTGGGCGAAGATGGAGCCGCTTTGCTTGGGTAAGCCTACCGATCCCGGCCGCACCGGGGCGGACAACCGTTTGTTTCTCGAAGCTGTGTTGTGGATCGCCCGGACGGGCAGCCCATGGAGGGATCTGCCACCGACGTTCGGCAACTGGAATACGGTGTTCAAGCGCTATCGCGATTGGGTGAAGGCCGGCGTTTTCAAACGGATTTTCGATGCCGTATCAGACGATCCGGACATGGAGTTCGCCATGGTCGACGCGACAATCGTCAAAGTTCACCGTCACGGGCAGGGAGCAAAAGGGGGACCCAAAATCAGGCCATCGGCAAGTCGAAGGGTGGCTGGACCACTAAAATCCTCGCGCTGACCGACGCGCTCGGGAACTTGGTGCGGTTCATCCTGCTGCCCGGCCATCGCTTTGACACCGTCGGCGTTGCGCCCTTGATCAAGGACATCGAATTCGGCGGTTTGATCGCCGACAAGGCTTTCGATTCCAATTGGATCATCGAAGACCTGAACGAACGCAGAGCGAAGATCGTCATCTCGCAACATCAAAGGCGCGCCCAGCCTCTCGATATCGACAAGGACATTTACAAATGGCGCCACCTGATCGAGAACTTCTTCGGCAAGCTGAAAGAATTCAAACGCATCGCAATGCGATGCGACAAGACAGACGGCAGTTTCGAGGCGATGATCTACCTCGCCACCGCCGTCATCCATTCCAGATGAATCTCAACAGACGCTAGTCTACAAGGCGCTCGATGGCACGTTGTCGGGTCGGCGGCTATGGCGAAGCGAAATCGCGAGGCAGCGGCGACAGACGGATGGCTGCGAACTCCAAGAAGGACGAAACCGGCCAGCTATTGGGAAGAGAACCAGGATCGGTCCATCCGAGATGGACGACCTAATCCCGCCAATGAGTTGCGCCCTGTTTCGGATCCGGCTCGCTTTGGCTATCTCCGGGCACATTATAGCGGAAGCTGGTAAGGGCCCGCCCGGTAGATGGAAAGATCGGGACTCGATCGAATCAGGTGAAATCTCAAACTCGCGCGTGATCTCGTTGTACCGCCAGAACGCCGCAGCCTGCCAATCAGCCCCGACGCCGAAGCTTTAACCAAATTTGAATAGCACACCGTAACCGCCACGTGGGTAGCTCCACTCGATATCACCACTTTCTTCGCAGATCACCCGGCAGGTGCCGCACTCGATACACCCGTCGACTGTCACCTCAACATGACCTTTATCGCTGAGCTCGTAGCACCGTGCAGGGCAGGCCTTCAGCATCGAGAAGAGCCGCGAGGATGGTGTGGTGTGCGGCCGCACCTTGATATGGGCGCGGCCGGAATCAACGAGATAGCGGTTGTAGAATAGTTTGTCCTCGACACGTCGGGATGGCTCGCTCGGCATTGCTTCTGGCTCCGTCGTTCGTCGTTGTCTTTGGTTTGTGATCACCGCCAAGCCCGGGCAATGCGCAGGGCATCGCTGAGCAGTCCACTCCACGACCGCGCCTTGACGAACGAGCTCAGCATCAGCTTCTCTTTCTCAAGCTTTGGTGTGCCGTCGACGCGCACGTAATCCTGCATCGCCTTGGAGAAGAGCTGCGGATATGTGAGAAAGAAGTTCTGCGAGTGGGTGTGCATCAGTGCCGGCATATCCTTGTACTTCTTCAGGTCCTTGATCACGAAGGAATCATTCAGCAGTTTTTTGTAGAGCGAAAGATTTTTGGCCGTCATCGGATCATTTCGCGATTTGATAAGGCAGATCGCTTCCGCGGCGATACGGCCCGACGTCATCGCCAGATTGGACCCCTCGCGATGGATGGCGTTGTTGAGCTGGGCGGCGTCTCCGACAACGACCCAGCCCTCACCACAAAGCTGCGGGATCGCCCTGTATCCACCTTCGGGGATCAAATGCGCGGAATATTCCTTTACTTCCGAACCCTCGATCAACGGCGCGACGGACGGGTGACGCTTGAAGCCCTCGAGGAGGCCGTAAGGCGTCTCGCCAGTACGCTGGAAATCGGCAACAAGACAGCCGATACCGAGCGATATGCATTCCTTGTTGGAATAGATGAAGCCCATACCGGTCATGCCGCGGGAGATGGTTCCGGCGGCTTCGATAACGAGCCCCTCGTCGCCTTTGAGATTGAAGCGAGCATCGATTGTCTCGCGCGACAGGAAATGCATCTCCTTGACCGCGAGTGCGACCTTGTCCGGTTTCGGCCGCCCTCTTAAGCCCGCACCCGTCCCGAGCACTCCGTTTACCCCCTCGGCCAGCACGACGACATCTGCATGGATTTCACCCCCATCTCGGTCTGTGCGCACCCCGACGACCCTCCCATGGGAATCCTGGAGGAGCTCGGTCACGGTGGTCTCGCACAGCACCGTGGCGCCGGCCTCACGGACCTTCTGCGAGAACCATTTGTCGAACTGCGCGCGGATGATGGTGTAGCGGTTCGGCTTCTCCTCGTTGAAATCATCGGAGCGATAGTTAATCCCCGTGTGCGAACGCTCGTCCACGATCCAGAAGCGTTGCTCGACGAGATGCCGCTCAAGCGGTGCATCTTCTCGGAAATTCGGGATCAGCTTCTCCAGCATGTCGGCATAGAGGATGGCGCCTTGCACGTTCTTCGACCCCGAATACTCGCCGCGCTCCAGCTGCAGCACTTTTAGGCCCCGCTCGGCCATGGTTAGCGCTGCCGCATTCCCGCCCATGCCAGCACCGACGACGATCGCGTCGAATCTTTCCTCGATCATAACAAGCTCCCCTAGCCGGCGATGCGGTCGTGCGAGTGCGGCGACAGTTGCGCGCGGAATGCAGAGGTCAATGCGGGCAACAGTCGAATAGCGTCGGTGACGATGCCGATATGGGCAAAGTCGAAGATCGGAGCGTTCTTGTCCGTGTTGATGGCAACGATGAGGTCGCCCCCCTCCACGCCAACGCGATGCTGGATCGCGCCGGAAATACCTGCCGCGATATAGAGCTTTGGCCGAATGGTTTTCCCGGTCTGGCCGATTTGGCGGTCCGAGGTGACCCAGCCCTTCTGGACCAGCGGCCGCGAGCAGCCATATTCGGCGCCAAGCACGTCCGCGAGCTGCTGTACCAGTTGGAAGTTCTCAGGCGATCCCAGACCGAGCCCTCCAGCGACGACCACGTCGGCATAGGCAAGGTTGGACTTTGTAGAATCGCGGTCCGGGAGGAACGACAGCACTTTTGTGACGATATCTTCCTCTACAAGCCCGAGCGGATGCGAGATGACGCGCCAGACGGCGCCGGTCACGCGCTCGGGCATCGGCATCACGCGCGGACGGACGGTTGCCATCTGTGGACGATAGTTCAGTGTGTAGATCGTGCACAATAGTGAGCCGCCAAACGTCGGCCGGGTGGCTGCAAGCGAGCCGTCGGCATCGACATCGAGCTCGGTGCAGTCGGCAGTTAGGCCGGTGAGCAGTGTGGTGGCCACTGAGCCGGCGAGATCGCGGCCCAGTGTGGTTGCCCCTAGGAGTAGGATTTCCGGCTTGTACGTATTGACCAGCTCTGACAGGGCCTTGGTGTAGGATTCATTGCGATAATCGGCCAAGAGATCATCCGCGACGATATAGGCAAGATCGGCGCCGTAGCAGAAGGATTCGGCGACCGCCTGCTGCGTTGTCTCCCCGACCGGGCCGATGACAACCGCGGCGAGGTCAACGTTGAGCTTGTCGGCGAGCCGGCGGCCGGCACCCATCAGCTCCCAGGAGACGGGGTGCACTATCCCGCGTTCCTGCTCGATGAAGACCCAGACGTGCTTATACGCCTTGAATCGTTCGGGCAGCTCCCTCTTGGTCGCCGCGCGACCACCACCCGGGGCCGGAGCTGCGCTTTTGGGTGCGGTGCTCATCATCTGTACTCCCATCCGTGTTCAGTAGCGGCTCGCCAGCGAAGCGTGCTCCGCCTCCAGCTTTGAATCCGCGGGTGAAGATTGCTTCAGTTAAAGTTCGGCCGCGTGCCCGCCGCCATTTTTTCAACACCGCCTGGCAGCAGCGCGGGGCCGAGACACCCATTGCGGGACCTTTGTCGACGAGCCCGGAAGCACGCGCTTGGGCGTTCTTGCCCGGTTCGGCATTCTGGGCCACCGTTTGGCAATGGAACTAGTGAGGCACGCAACCGCGCGGTCACTCGATCCGATCGATTGGTCCCGCTCATCTTCGAGATGCAACCGAGTTGGAACAGACCGAGGACCTGCGAGAGGCTCGGCTGGTCCCATTGTCGGCCGCGAGCTTGCCGGTGAAAATGCGATCCATTACTCCGAATGCCCTCGCAATATTTCCGATTGCAGCGACACGCCCGCAACTCTTGGCGAGGGCACGAGGGCCGGCGGTGAAACCGCCCGTCAACGGCGCCGCGCGACCAGCGCCGGAGAGCAAGGGCGCCGCCCGGAAAACCTCGGCCATAGATCGGCCAGCGGGAGTGATTTCGTCGACGAATCTTTGGCGCGGATCAAGCGCAGCTTTCAGCTCAGCCGGGCCGGAATATGCAACCATCGCTTTGGCGTCGCGACGTATCATGGTGTCGACAGGCAGCGCGCGCGAAACTGCGCGGCGTCAGAAACAAACTCGATGCGGACCAAGATGTGCATTCGTTTCTCCAGACTAGCTGAGTAAATGTCAGCAATTGTCGTACCAATTGCGCAGACGATGAAAATTGACCGCCAATACAGAATTTACTGAAGGAAATCGGATTGACAGCCTCTCACGACGATCGGAACATTCGACACCGTGCTGGACCTATGTCCAGAATGCGACAGAAGACAGTCATCCGCATCTTGGTGCTCTTTCCTCGCCAAATATGTGCTCCCCGGGGCCGGCGTACCATTGCAGGAGATAGGTGCACCATGGGCACCAGCTTAAAACGGCGGAAATATCAGCGCTGAGCCGTGATTGGCTCTTAGGGTGGCGAGTGTCCAAGCTGCGGATCCGCGGCAGTAACTGCAACTTCCGCTTGAATTCGACGCCCTGGGGTGGTTGGCAGGTTCTCTGAACCTTCACGCTCCAGAGCACGATATAAACAGAATTCACTCCAAAGAACCGAGCTGCACCAATGCTGGATGCTTGTTCGATTGTGGTGCGGCCGCATCCCTCAAGACCTTGAACACGCGCTGTTCGATCGGGGAGGACGTGACGAAATCGGCATAGGCGCGCTCGAGCGTGGCCTTGCAACGCGAGGCGATGTCAGGATCGGATGCACCGGTAAACTCCTCGCCCGCGAGATATTCACCCATGCGACGCAGAACATGAAGCCGCGCCACGTCGATGATTTTCGCATCGTACTCGACGCCGAGCAGTGCAAAAAACTCCTCTGCCGCGGAGGCCTTGTTCAATTGCGAAAGGATCCCGTCCGTCGTCATTCTCAACCTCCATCTAGATCCGCGACCAGAACCGTCCTGGCCCGAATGTTCCAACCTGATCGCGCGAAGCGCATGTCTGACCACCTGATCGCCCTCCGTTGAGGAGCGAGCTCTCATGAATGTCGCGCCAGATCGCCACCACCGTTTCCTCGGAAACCGGGCCTTTGTGCTCGACGGCATGCTTACGGACGCGCGCAAGAATGGTTTGGGTTTGGTCGGCGATGACCGAAAGCTGCAACTCGGACCACAGCGAAGTGATAGCGGCAAGCTCTGAATGCTCGCCGATCACAATCGGTGGGAGCGGCCGAGCAACCTCGGGTCCCGCGCTTGGTAGGTGGCCCGGTCTTGACGTGGATGGCGGATTCATGGGGCAAGACATGCTCGCCACAAATCGCTTGTTGAGCGGAATGGTGGGGCACGCTGCGGCCGCAGCGGCGGCCGCGACTTTTTCCAGCTCGCAGAGCAGCACGCCGGTATCATGCCCGTAGAGCTGGCTGAGTGCGACGGCAACTTCCTCCAGCGGCACATTGCCGGCTCGCTCGCCCAATCCAATAAGCGTCACAGAGTCGTGCGTCGCACCGGCCTTGATCGCCGCCAGCGTATGAGCCGTCGCGAGCGCAAGATCGTCTTGGTCGTGGAATTCGAACTCGAGATCGGTGCTGGCGCGCAGTGAGGCCATGAGCGCAAAGGACGCGTCAGGATTGAGCACGCTCAGCGTATCTGCGAGACGAACGCGCCGCGCGCTGGCCGCTTTGGCGCTTGCGATCAGGTCGATCAGGTCGATCAGGTCGATCAGGTCGATCAGGAAGTTGACATCAGCACGCGAGGAGTCTTCGCCACCTAGCGCGACACCCAGTCCCTTGTCGCGAGCGTGGGCCACGACACGCTTCACCCGCTCCAGCACGGCCAAACGGCGCCACCGAGCTTCGCCGCAATCTGCGCGTCCGACGATGGAATCGATAGGATTACCATCGAAACACCGGCCTCGATCTCCGCATCCACATCCGCGGGGTTTTATCTGGCACCAGCCGATGATCGTGGCCGCAAGGCCAGCTTCGGCGACCGCTCGGATCGCGGCAATCTCTTCCTGACCCATCGCCGGCGTGCCGGCCTCGATCTCCGTGACTCCCGCCGCGGCCAGCGACACGCGCGATCGAGACATTTTCCGGTGTCGCGAAGGCCACGCCCGGTGTCTGTTGTCGCGCAAGGTGGTGTCATTACGGACTATGGACCTCGACTGATCTTTGTCGGGCGCGGTGATTGCGGCAGCGAACGCCATCAGCGGCTCCGTAGGTTTATTCCGGAAGCTGTTCAGCAACTGCTGTGCCAACCCGCTCGAGTTCCCGAGAACCTGTGAATGACGTCGCATTTCAGATTTGTCGGGTGTGTCGCAAATCCGACAGGGTGGAACCGGCGGAGCGCCAGCTTCGCTGCGCTTGCGACCGAGCTGGAGGCAAGCGCCGAGCTTGAAAGCTTGGCAGCCGGGCAACGGTTCGGGCCTGACCTCAAGCTGCAACAGTTCGGGGAAGGCGCGTGCATCCCGGCGCTGATCGAAGAAGATTCTTGAGCCATCGCATCGTCCAACCACAAGTCGGCGTTCGTAAAAAGTCAGCGGGGCGCGATCGAGAGGGCGGATGTTGGCCTCGATCGCGTCAACATAGAACATATTGGCGGTAAATGTGACGGTCGCATCCACCAGTTATCAAGCCCGTTGATCAGGCCCCGCCGCGTCCTGCTTAGGCTGCCTGCGCGAAGTTGTTTACCCGGTGTCTTTTCAAACCCTCAGTCCGGTCATGTGACCGTTGGCCGAAAGCTGGTCCGATACACCGGGACTCGCGCCGAGGAGCGGGCATCCAATATGAGCTCAGCCCTGCGAACTTCGGATGGCTTGGACGGAGTCATCGAGACGACGCAGATGATCCCGCCGGCGTCCGGCCATCCGGCTCTCCCCGCTCTCCTCGCCGAAGCAAAGATCAAAATCATTGCATTCCGTGCAGACCGGCGTGGTACACATCACCAGACCGTCATCTTCGCATAGCGTGCGATAGAAGAAGCGCTTCCACCGCATGTTCTTGGTGTTGCGAGCCGCCAGCGGCCCGAAATGGCGCATCAGGAGGCGGGACAATTCGTCCCGCTCCCGCAGACCGAGATCTTCCCACAGGTGATTAGGCTCCATGGCGCGCCGCGCGATCATCGTCGCGAGCCAGCCGCCGACCTCTCCATGAGTGGAACGTTGCGCAAGCAGGAGGTCTCGCACCATAATCGTCTCGTCAGGAGCCGGTAACGCGGACTGTTCGCGCCAGGTACAACTCCTGATCGGCGTCGATGGAAAGCATTGCACCAACAGCGCATCGAGCTCCTGGTTAGTCAAGCCGGCCCGTTCGGGAAGTTGGCCGCCATCCATAGCGGATGCGGCGAGAACGCAAGCGAGCACATGGCGATCGAAATCGTTATCGTCGCTGATGTCGACTTCTGTTGGATGGCGCCCGGTCAGAAGCCCGTAGAGCTCACTCGCATCGCGCTGCTCGGCGACGTGAGCTGCTGATACAGGAGATGACACCGTATTGGCAAATTCGCTTTGTATGCCAATCATGAAGGTCCCGCAGCTTCTGAGTGGACGATGTCGGCCTTCCCCGGTCGAGAAGGCCGACAAGATGAACTATGCCGAAACAGCGGCGAGCTCGGCGGCGGTCTTGCCGACCAGGCTCTCGTCGACAGGCTTGATGATGCCGTGCTCCATGAGCATATCCTCGAGCTCGTCCATACTGATTGGCGTCGGGATGGCGCCTTGTCCCGCATTATTGTGGATCTTGGTCGCGAGATTGCGATAGTGATCCGCCTGCTTGGACTCTGGCGCGTATTCCAGCACAGTCATGCGGCGCAGCTCCGCGTGCTGCACGACATTGTCTCGTGGCACGAAGTAGATCAGCCGGCTGCCGAGCTTCTTGGCAAGAGCATCTGCCAGCTCCAGCTCCTTGTCGGTCTGGCGCTCGTTGCAGATCAGGCCGCCGAGGCGCACGCCGCCGGAATTCGCATACTTCAGAATACCCTTGGAGATGTTGTTGGCGGCATACATGGCCATCATCTCGCCGGACATCACGATGTAGATTTCCTGTGCCTTATTCTCGCGGATAGGCATCGCGAAGCCGCCGCAGACGACGTCGCCCAGCACGTCGTAAGAGACGTAGTCGATGTCCTCATAGGCGCCATTCTCCTCCAGAAAGTTGATCGAGGTGATCACGCCTCTTCCGGCGCACCCGACCCCCGGCTCTGGACCGCCGGACTCGACACATCGAATGTCCTTGTAGCCGAGCTTGATGACGTCCTCAATTTCGAGGTCCTCAACGCTGCCGGCAGTCGCCGCCAGACTCAGAATGGTGTCCTGCGCTTTGGCGTGCAGGATGAGGCGAGTCGAGTCCGCTTTGGGATCACAGCCGACGATGAGAATCCTTTGGCCCAGCTCAGCAAGAGCCGCCAGCGTATTTTGCGACGTTGTCGATTTGCCGATGCCACCCTTGCCATAAAACGCGATTTGTCTCAGCGAAGACATGTTGCTCTCCATCAACCGATTGCCAATTTTGCGCGCCGAACGCGCGAGGCTGTTTCTCTCTCAGAAACGTGGGCACACGGGTTTCGGGAAGGAGGCCATCGCTCGCCATCGGCGTCGGCGTGCCCTCAGCCCGTCACTCCTTGTTGCTGCATTCAGTTAGCAACTGGCGTGCCATTCGTTCGCACGCGCGTTAAGCATCTGATTAGGCTTGACTAATAGCGCGGCGCCCGAGACCGGAAGCTGTGGTGGACCCGACAGCGGCAAGGGCTCTGACAGAAAACCGACAAAGCGGGGCGCGTGGATTCCCCTGCGAGAGGCGGGCGAAGGAGCGCGCAACGGGGAATGCCGGGCCGAGTCAATTGAGGAGACCACACGGTGCAGATAGGGACACCGCCATCATCAAAGGCGAATGTTCCACGACCGGCATGATGGGACTTGCCATCAGAGGGGTGGCATATCGCTTGCTTTGCCAGTCGCGGAACGCTGTTTCCGTGTGACGCGATGCTGTGAGGACAATATGCCTGGAATTGGAAGTAAGTTGCCGCCGTTCGACATCACAGGCGTGAAGCCCGGCTTTCACCTGCCAGAGGAGAACGGGCAGAGCGCCTTCGAGACGCTGACTGAGAGGAGTTTCCCCGGAAAATGGAAAGTCATCTTCTTTTACCCGAAGGATTTCACATTCGTCTGCCCAACCGAAATCGCTGAGTTTGCTCGCCTGTCCAAGCATTTCGCCGATCGCGATGCAATCGTGCTTGGTGGCTCGACCGATAACGAGTTTTGCAAGCTCGCCTGGCGGCGTGAGCACAAGGATCTGCACCGTTTATCGATCTGGCAGTTTGCGGACACCAAGGGCGCACTGGTCGATGGCCTTGGAGTGCGATCGCGTGATGGCATCGCGCATCGCTACACGTTCATCGTCGATCCTGAGAACACGGTCCAGCATGTCTATGCGACAAGCCTCAATGTCGGCCGCAGCCCGACGGACACGTTACGCGTTCTGGATGCGATACAGACGGAAGAGCTCTGCCCTTGCAACCGCGAAATCGGCGGCGACACGCTTAAAATTGCCTGAGGCAACATATCGAAAGTTCAGCAAGGAGCAGCTCCCGAATTCGAAGGACGTCATATTCAATCGTTTCTGGATACAGGCGATCTTACCGCAAATGCGGCCTGCTGCTAGCGAGTGCGGCACGCAATTCAATTCTCATCGCCACCATGGAGTCTACCGCGGCCGCCGCGCTGTCCGCGCGCGGCAGTCGCGGCGGCGAAATCAACAGCCTCGATGATGACGATGAACAAGGTTCACCACCGCTCTTGCTCACCTCATAACAAATCCCGCATACAAGAGGATGCCGAGGCGGCTCCGCATGAACATACAAAATACTTGTACGCTTCTGCGCCTACTCGACGCACATCTCCTGCCGGAGTTCCTTTATGTTGTCGCCGTAGGCCGGACCGCGGCTATTCCCTTCTTTCTGCGCCTTGCCGGCCCGCAGCATCATCGGAGCGATCTGCGTCAGCCGCAGGCCGCTAATGCTGTAGGCCGACATGCCGGCACCCACGGACTCGGAAAAATCGTGCCAAGCTCCCTCTTCGGGGCAACTAGGTTCCAGTAGCCGCGCCTCGAGAAGGATGGAGGCAGAGGGAGATAGCTCAGCGCCGAATGACGTCTACCGGCCGGGATGATGATCCGCCGGCACGCTCGCGGACCGTATTTCCGGGCTCGATAAATCTATATTGACCGATGTAAGCCGCACTATGAGACGAACGAGTCGGGCTTATCAGTCCCTGATTAAAACCATGACTCGACGAGTTTTAGGCCAAGTGAGCCGGTCTATCAGGAAATCGGTCAGCTCGTTCATGGCGCGAGCTGACCCTTGGGCGCAGGGACCTGAAGCGATCGGGTGGCCTGGCGGTCGTAAGCCGCCTGGCCGTCTCGATCATTACGCCGGTCAATTTCCGAACATTGAGGCGGATATCAGCGCTGGTGACCCAAGCCAATCCCCAAGGTACGTGCTTTCTGTCTTAGAGAGCCCTCGGATCGCTTCATAAGCTTTGAAACCCTAGCTACAGGGGTGCGGGCCTTTGAGTGCGCCTTGAGCAGCTTGACGTCATCCTTACTATACTCTTTGCGCTTGGTGCTTTTTGCCACGTGTTCTCCGATTTCGCTTTGCACATCTGCCTGGAGCGTCTTGTTTTTGGCGAAGACGCAACTGCTTCCCATTACCATATCAATGGTCATCGACAACTATTCCAGCGGATTTTTCTCTTTGAGATAAGAACCGGAACTACACGCGAATTTGTCCTCTGTCATCTGGATCTTTATTCGCGTGACAAACCTGATTTTCCACGTGCACGTCAGCGCCTTCAACATGGAAGCAAGCGATAGAGATGGGACACTCGATGCGTCTTCAAAACAACAACTCGAAAAGCGCTTCTGCTTGAACGCGCCGACTTCACTCACTAGTTTGTAGTATAATATTTCCAAGCCCCAATACTATTGATGCACTAGGGTCTGTTGGGATTCATCTGGAGTTTATCGCGGCCGCGGCCAGATAGATCATTGAAGTGAAGCTCTGGTCGGTCTTGTCGGCGCGCATTGCGATGCGCTTGAATTCCTTGAGCTTGCCGAAGAAGTTCTCGATGAGATGCCGCCATTTGTACATCTCCTTGTCGATGGCGAGAGGCTGTGCACGGCGCGGATGCTGGGAGATGACGACTTTGGCGCCACGCGCTTCGAGTTCGGCGATGATGGCGTTGCTATCGAAGGCCTTATCAGCGATCAGCGCGTTGAAGGCCAATCCCTCGATGAGCGGCGGCACGCCCACCGTATCGAAACGCTGTCCCGGCAGGAGCACGAAGCGCACGAGATTGCCGAGCGCATCGGTGAGCGCCAGAATTTTGGTGGTCATGCCGCCTTTCGAGCGGCCGATCGCCTGGCTTTGCGTCCCCCTTTTGCGCCCTGACCGTGGCGGTGGACCTTGACGATGGTGGCGTCGACCATGGCGTATTCCATGTCGGGATCGTCGGAGATGGCCTCGAACAGCCGCTTCCAGACATCCGCCTTCACCCAGTCGCGAAAGCGCGTGAATGTGCTATTCCAGTGGCCGAACATCGCCGGCAGATCCCGCCAGGGACTGCCGGTTCGGGCGATCCACAGAACGGCCTCGACAAACAGTCGGTTGTCCTTGCCGCTGCGGCCCGGATCTCCTGGCTTGCCAAGACAATGCGGCTCCATCTTCGCCCATTGGGCGTCAGTCAAAACGAATCGGTCCATCCCAAGCTTGAATCACAACCAAGCCCCGATGAGAATCCTGAATCCCAACAGACCCTAGAGCGGATGGGCCGGGACAGTCGCACTGCCTCACTTGCGCGCGCATCATCAACCGGCCTTCACGGCGAGTGCACGGCGGTGGACCTAAGGGCGAGTACTCACAAAGGCACATCTTACAAAGCCTGAGCGTTATTCCTCGTCAGCAGATCGAGCACGGCTCGCTGATCCAAACTTCATCTACCGCAGTATCCTTGGTTTAATAAGCCACGTTGACGTTCCCAGGCGATTCCGTCCTCAGCGAACAGTTCTGGGAGACCATCGCCTGTCCCCGTCTTATGGACCCGATGGACGAGCGAGCGACCTGATCGTGATATTCCCGGGCCGGGCACTACGGCATGGCAAGCAACCCGCGGGCCTAGCCGTCCTGTGTGAGCTTGGCACCGGCAGGCGATTGCTTGATCGCCTTGCCAGAGCGCTTGGCCAGCACAATGCCGGCGCGCTGCGGATCATTCGTGATCTGTAACAGTGACCTTCACTGTCGAGTAGATGCAGGTCGAACTTCCAACCCGGCGGAACGGATTCTGCGTCATCTCGGACGCCTCGCAACAAATCCAGGCAAGATGTGGAGCTTTCTGCCGGAGCGTCAGGCAGGGCTCAGAGGCTGTATGAATAGCGGCGAGCGTCTACTCGATGTCCGTCAAGACGCCTTCGAGCACCATCTCCACAATCTATTGCCAGAACAAACGTTCAGGGTCGGCGTTCAGAACCGCTGTTGCCAGGCCAAGCCGTTGATGGGTTGAATGCCACTCCCAAACGCCCGTGCGGTGATCTTTGCGGAGCAGCTGCCATGCCGCCCCAGTCCTATCGTGGTGCAGCAGCGCGACCTCGACCGAGGCCGCCCTCCGCATTGATATTGCCTGAGCAGCACGGGCTCTCGACCAGATAGCCGCCAGCAACCGCTGTCACCTTTGGCGAGACATATCGGTAGTGCTCGCGCTTCTTCAGCGCGCGCACGATCCGCCACCGGTCGAGCTCGTTGGGATGCGCAGGCAATCCAGAATGATGTCGTCTGATGATTGCTGCGTTCATTGCGCGATATCCTAGACTGCAGAGATTTCTGCCTCGAGGCAGCCAACCACCAACTGCTTGCCGAAGTCGACCATATAAATGGGTAGGTTCGCTTCCGTATGGCGACCGACCTGGACGATCTGACCAATATACCCGACGCTGACCAGACACTCTTCCGCCGACGCGCCGGGAAAGGAACCGTCGTTGAGCAGATCGATCGCCGCCTTGACACGTTGGCCTGACCGGTATTTTGGCGATCTGGGTTCGATCATCGGGGTGCCGCTCCTGGCAACAACGGCTCCTCGCCTTCGTGGCTTGGCGTGACTAGATCGAGCTCCTTGCATTTCATGCCGACGCGATTGCCGGAGCCGAGGAATTCGACTCCATAAATATAAAATTGTTGCAGGAACGTGCCGATCGAGACGACATAGCCAAGCTCTCCTTTCTTGACCAGAACCTCACCGATCTCCTTGCCCACATAGGTGCCGTCGTTGCGGATGGTGCGGTTGGCCCGCACGTTGTCACCATAATCAAAGAAGGGGGCGTCCGTCAGCTCGACGATGTCACTATCACGGGCGATGTTGCTCATGCTGCCGTCCCCGCTCCATGGTTCAACTGTACCGCGCCTCGCGAGCGCCCGGGCTTACGAACCGCCCTATCATGATGCTCGATGGACCCCCTCCATTCCCGCACGGCGGCGCTTGGGGTCACGGATTGCATGAGCCTGTCGGGATCCCGGTGCAGCAACATCAATGCCCGCAGCCTAAAATCCAGATGCTCGAGATAACTATCCGTGAGCCCATGGTTGATGTTGAAGAAGCCATCGACGCGGCACGCGCGTCTGTGATCGAGCCGGGCGTGCTTGAGCCGGCCGCGAGCCGCGTGCTTCAGCGCGGGAAGCGCACAGCTGACAGAGTCGACCTGATTACCCCGGCAACCGAGGGCATTGTGGACGTCATCACTCACGGTCCCGCCCATACGCTCGAGCGTGCCGAACAATACCTTGGCGCTAGCATGGTCCGCGGGACAAAGCACCAGCAGCCTCCGACAGTTGCCGTCCTTCGCCGGGTTGCCCGAGACGCACCTGCAAGTCGGCAATAGGCGTTGAGCGGGAACAGGAAGACCCGCACGAGGTGCTCTCATGGCAGCCGAATTCCAACTTGGTGGCGCCGACCGCACCGGTGGCAGGAAATTCGTTTCCGCATCACGTGATCGGGTCCGAACGCCCTGCCGTGGCGCAGGTGTATTTCTGCACCTTCATCGAGGTGATAGGATAGCCCTGTCGCCCTGTGATGATGCTTAGCCGGCTCGATACCGTGCGACCAAGACACGGCTCGGTGAGGACGCCCTCTCTCGGATGACCAACTGAAGAAGGCCTCGGGCATGAATGTCGCCTGTTCAATGATGGCCGCACGTGACTGGATTGATATCGTGGAAGACGGGTCAGCCCTTTGTGGGTCCATCGGCGAAATTGATCCTTGACGCCCAAGACAGCGGCCTTCGGGTCGACAGGAATAGCTCGAGCGCTCCCGCCCACGTGCGCGTTGCCAGAATATGGGTCGACAACTGGCGAAAAGGTTAGCGACCAGGGAGAGCCGTCCACCCGGTCTGAGAAGGGGAAAGTCGTGGCCGGCGCCTCGTGAAGGCGGAGCATCATCCGCCCGAGTTTCTGAACGAGTGTCGTAGTGACATCCATCGTGGCCCTCAAGCAGCCTGGTGACGCGGCAGCGCCGTATCAAGCACGCATGTATTGTCAACCGGGCAAACCGCCACGCATTGGGGCTCATCAAAGTAGGCGGCGCACTCGGTGCATTTCTCAGGATCGATCAGGAAAACGCCGGCTCGCTCGGAAATAGCGAAGTTCGGGCACTGCGTTTCGCACGCCGAACAGCCCGTGCATTGCGAGGCGATGATCTTGAACGGCATTGTCTGAACCCATCCTCAGGCGGCGGAAATCAGCGCATTGCGGCGGGCCGCCGGATCGACCCGCTCAATGTGCTTGATCTTCCCCTCATTGACTTTATGGAGATAGAGTTTGAACCAGGCGATCGCCGAGCCATCAATGAACTCCCAGGCGTACTGATCGACCGGTTCGATTCCGGCCTTGATCAATTCGGCCTTCGGGCAGCCGCCGATTTTTGACACGAGCACGGCATGGCAGTCGTTAATGGCATCGATGGCGATTTCGAGCTTGCTGTCCTCGCCATCGCCGCCCTGGCAATAGGAATGAATAGGACGATGGCCAACGAATTTTGCGCCCGAAGTTGAGAGCTCGTAGATCTGGAACTCCTTGGCATGACCGAAGTGCTGGTTGATCAATCCCGAGCCCTTGGTTGCAACCGCCACCAGCACCTTGATTTCGCTGGACGCGCTGGCAAGCCCAGCAAGCTGCTCCTGCTTGGCCGCAAGCTTTGCAATGCGCGCCTTCTCGACTTTGGCCTGATACTCCTTTCGGGCCTGTTCATCATATTTGATGTCCATGGCCATGATCTTTTCCATGGTGAACTCGGCGCCGCGGTCCTCCCCGAGCAGTCCGACGGCGTCGGCGCGGCACTGGCGACAGTGACGCATCATGTTCATCTCGCTTTCGCAGCTATCCTGCAATGCTGTCACTTCCTGTGCGGTCGGGCCGCGTTGCCCGCTGAGACCGAACACGGTGCCGTGCTCGGGTGACGAAATCAGCGGCATCACGTTATGCAGGAAGGCGCCGCGCGACTTCACGGCCTTGTTAACCTCAACCAGATGCTGATCGTTAATCCCGGGAATCATCACCGAGTTGACTTTGCACAGGATGCCGCGCGCGGTGAGCATCTCCAGGCCCTGGAGCTGCCGATTGCTGAGGATGCTTGCAGCTTCAATGCCGGTGTAGCGCTTGTGGCGGTAAAAGATCCAGGGATAGATTTTTGCGCCAATATCGGGATCGATCATGTTGATCGTGATCGTCACGTGATCGACCTTAAGTCTTGCAATCGTGTCGACATGATCAGCTAGCGCCAGACCGTTGGTCGAGAGGCACAGCTTGATATCTGGCGCGAGTTTATTGACGAGCTCGAAGGTCTTGAATGTCTTGTCCGGATTCGCCAGGGGGTCGCCAGGGCCAGCAACGCCGACCACGCTCATCTGAGGGATGGCGGAAGCGACCGCCAGCACCTTCTTGGCGGCCTGCTCCGGCGTCAACTTCTCGCTGACAATGCCGGGGCGCGATTCGTTTGCGCAATCGTATTTACGATTGCAGTAATTGCACTGGATATTGCAGGCGGGTGCGACGGCGACATGCATCCGGGCATAATGATGGTGCGCCTCCTCGCTGTAGCAGGGATGGTTCTTCACCTTTTCCCAGACCTCATTTGGCACATTGCCGATGCCGGCCTGAGATCGGCACCTGGCCTTGCCGCTCCCACCGACCGTACCGCAGCTGTTGTGCTTAGCCATGACTTGCATGGTCTCGCTGATCTCGCCGCCGCCGCAGGCTACCTGGTGTTGCGCTGAAGTACTCATTTTTCCAATTCTCTTCGCAAGCCGAATCCTTCCAGCAAGCATCCCCAGAGTCGTTTCTGAAAAGCCAAGAGCAACTGGCGTGCCATACCTGCCACAAACGTATTTTGTGTTTCGCGTCAAGCAGTTAGGCACCGTCTGTTCGAATGTCCGTTTTATCAACTCATGTTCGAAAGCTGACAGAATTGCGATCACAAGAGCGCCCGGCAGCGCTATTACGAGGGCGGTACGCTGGTTCATCTATGCCCTTGGGCAAAGAGCATGGCGGCTGGTGTCGTTGAAAGTTGATCTTGTCGCCGAAATGTGACGCGTATGCAAAGCACAATCCGCAAAAGACGTTCCGGACGCTTTGAAGGACAACTTGAACCGGCGATGCTTCCTAGATGCAGACAAGAAACCCGTTACCGACCTATGTCGTGAAGATCACGCGGGCCCCTTCCTGACACTCCGGACGCATTGTCGGGCAGGTGAAGAGAAAACGCCTGGTGCCCAGGGTCCCCACGGCCACGGATTGGACCGTGCGTCCAAACGTTGGTAGGCATCTCGAGTAGGTGGTGCGGGTGTGGACACCTCAGATTCGTAAAGCTGCAGCCGCCTCGGTCGACATCGCACGAACTGCCGTCCAACAACTACACTACGTCGCTGACGTCCTCGGTATCCAGCCAGCCGATCCTGCTCTTCAGGAAACGCAGGCCCAGCACCAACAAGCCGGCCTGCTCCCTGTTGTCCTTGCCATAGCCGTGGCCGCCGGCGGCATGCTCGTATAAATAAGCCTCATAGCCCATCGCCTGCAGCTTCGCTGCCATTTTGCGCGCATGTCCGGGATGGACGCGATCGTCCCGCCGCCTGGTGGCCATCAGGATCGGTGGATAGGACTGCCCGGGTCTTGCGGCATGATAGGCAGAATAGGTCTTCAGCCACTCCCACTCCTCAGGGTTGTCGGGATCGCCATATTCGGCGAGCCAGTTCGCCCCGGCGAGCAGTTTGGTGTAGCGGCGCAGGTCGATCAGCGGGACGGTGCAGAACAGTGCGCCAAAGAGCCCAGGATATCGCGTTAGCATGTTGGTAATGAGGATGCCGCCGTTCGATCCACTCTCGGCCCCGATCCGCTTGGCCTGTGTCACGCCGCGCTTAACGAGATCGGCGGCGACGGCTGCGAAATCGTCATGCGACAATCTCTTGCCGGCCAGCCGGCCGGCGTCGTGCCAGCGCGTGCCGAACTCACCGCCGCCGCGCAAATTTGCCTGAACCGTGGTGCCGCCGCAGTCAAGCCAAAGCTTACCGAGCGCGGAATTGTAATAAGGTTTCACGGAGATTCCAAACCCGCCATATCCGCTCAGATGGACCGGCGCGTTGCCGGTCTGTCTGACCGGCCCGGTCTGTAGGTAGGGAATTCGCTCGCCGTCGATCGAGATGGCCTCGTGCCGCGTGACCACGCAGTGCTCCGCGGCAAACGTCTTCGGCGCCTGCTTCAGCACGGCGGGACTGCCCACGCCCCGCTCCAGCAGGATGAGAGACGGCGGGGTGAGCGGATCCTCGACGTGAGCCAGCAAGTCGCCATTGCTCTCGGACGGATTGCGATCGAGAGACCAGATGTCAACGACGCCAAGATCAGGAAGCCCGCCCAATTGCTCGCCGTTCCAGCGATGATCGGATGGCGTGCAGATCTCGAAGACTGGGCGGAGTTCGTCGAGAATACAAAGCACAAGCTTGCCCGCACTCCAAAAGAAGCTCTGCAGCGCACGGCGCGGGCCCGGCTCGAAGAGAATCTCGAACTGGCGGCTGCCCGCCAGGAATGCCGGCAGCGCGATGACGAGCACCGTATCCGCGGCATAGGTGTGCCCTGCCACAGACCAGGATTCGCGCGGCTTCAGGGCAAGCCAGTTGCGATGCGACCGCATCCAGATGTTACTTGGCAAATCGAGCCTCGTCTTGGCTCCCGTTTCATCGCCCAGCCAGACCACGCAATTGGAGACGTCTGTCGCATCGAGGAACCAGATCCTGGGCGGCACGACAGTGTCGTCAACACTGCAACCGACTGACACATGAGCGGCCTTGGTCTCAAAGATCACTTCCGCGTTGTCAACATGCGTACCACGCCGCCACAGCCTCACCGTGCGCGCATAGCCCGTGGTCGCGGCCATGCCGTCACCATGGGAGCTTAACAAGACCAGCGTATCAAAATCGAGCCATACGCCGCTGCCTTTGGCTTCCGGCAAGACAAAGCCGTCGTGGATGAAGAGCTTCGTGTCTGAGTCGAATTCACGCAAGGTGACGGCATCGCTTCCGCCGCGCGATAGACTCAAGATCCATCGCGAGTGATTTCCAGGCGGTGCGGCCGTAGCGTTCAGAAGCCAGTCTTTGCCTTCGCTGACCGCAAGTTGATCGAGGTCGAGCAGGATGTCCCATGATGGCTTCAGCCTGCGATACTCTTCCAGAGTGGTTCGCCGCCAGAGGCCGCGTGGATTATTGGCGTCCCTCCAGAGATTGTAGAGATACTCGCCGCGCCGGCTGACATAGGGGATATTGTCAGGTCGGTCGTAAATCGCTGTCAGCGCATCTCTGTCTCGTTCGGCTGCGGGTCCGCCAAACACCTCCAGGCTTCTGCTATTCTGCCGCTCGACGAAGTTCAGCGCCCGCGCGCCTTCTATTTGTTCCAACCACAGATAGGGATCATCGTCAGGAGCGGAGGGCGTTGGCCTTCCAGTTCGCGAGTCGTCGACGCTCCTTGTATGACGATGCGTCATTTACAACCTTAGTCTTCGCGCAATTCGACTGATTCAAGGATTTGCATCGCGACCGTTGCATCACGATTTGCGAGCTACGACTTGGCCCGGTGCGAGATCCAATCCTCTCGAAACTGCATCTTGCGGAGTTGCAGCGATTGGCCTGACGCTGTGAAGATGTGCGGAATGTAACGACCGGGCTGGCGATGTAGCACAATGGGCCCTCGCGAGGCCTCCCCGGCAACGCCATCTCGCTGGCCCAACAGTGCAGGCCTAGGCCGAGTATTGCGTTTGACACCATGCGTCGGCGCCATCTTGGGTCCCAAGGACGGTTCGACCGCTTCCGGAGTCATCGGCAGGTTCGGCTGGAACCTTCGACCACGCCAAGCCAAAGCCAGGGATTGATGTGGCCTTCCTCGCAAAGGCCGGACCGCTACGCCAAGAACAGCTTCCGCATCCGCTGGTTTGGCGAGGTTCTGTGGAGTCGCAGCATTCATCATTCGGTTGCTTCGCCGTCGCGCTTCCTGGCATTGATCGTAATTGGAAGGATGGTGTCACTCGCCATCGCGGGTAGGTCGAGCACCCACCCGTTCGCGATTCTAATCCAACCACCCCACAGCGTCTCGTGCTCACATTCGACAATCGACTCCTCAAGATCCTTCTTGGGCACATAAATCGAAAGCCCCGTCTCGGGCGAACGGCGAATCATGACCTTCATAGGAGCTCCGCAACTTGTGAGCTCTCGCCCGCGCGCTCCTGACACGCACGCCACAAGGCTCTCTGTTTGGCATTGATGTCCGCCAGGACTTGCAGGACACGATCGATCTCACCCGGCGCCGTCTCGCGCGACAGCGAGAAGCGAACCGCACCGCGCAAAAAGGCCGGTGGTACTCTCATCGCGCGCAGGACATGGGACGGCTCCATCGAACCGGACGCGCAGGCTGAACCGAGCGAGGCGGCAATTCCGTTGCGGTTCAGGTGGTCGACGATGGCCTCTGCTTCGAGATGCTCGAATGCGATGTTGGACGTATTTGGCAAGCGGTTCTTGATATCACCAAGCACGATGCAACAGCCGAGAGCGAGTATGCCTTGCTCCAGCCGGTCGCGAAGCATGCCAATCTGCGTCTGCTCTTGTATGAGGTGTGCCGCAGCGAGTTCCGCCGCCTTGCCCAGCCCAATAATGCCCGGAACGTTTTGGGTGCCAGCGCGGCGATGCCGCTCCTGTGCGCCGCCGAAGATCAGCGGTCGGAACCTGGTGTCCTTGCGCACATACAGCGCGCCGATCCCCTTCGGACCATGGAGCTTATGGCCGGAGAGCGACAGCATGTCGACGTCCGTAGTCTTCAGGTCAATCGGAATCCGCCCGACCGCCTGGACCGCATCGGTGTGAAAGAGCGCGCCGACTGAGCGCGCCATCTTGGCCAGGGATTTCACCGGAAAGATCGTACCGGTCTCATTATTGGCCCACATGACCGAGGCGATTGACGTCCGCCTCGACAATGCGTTGCGATAAGCCTCGATGTTCAATCGGCCGCTTGCATCGACCGGAATGACATGGGTCTTGATTCCGCGTCGGCCCAGCTCCTCGGCAAGGGACAGCACGGCTGGATGCTCAACGGCCGTAGTGACGATCTCGTCGCGTCCCTCCTGCACGGCGAGCGCGGACAGGATCGCGGTGTTGTCGGATTCAGTCGCGCCCGAGGTGAAGACGATCTCGTGATCGAATGCCGCGCCAACGAGAGCCTGCAGCTTCCGGCGCGCTTGTTTCAATGCGGGCGCAACCTCAATGCCGAATGCATGCCCGGACGACGCATTGCCGAATTGCCCAGAGAAGAACGGCAGCATTGACGCGACTACCGATGGATGTGCACGGGTCGTCGCGTTGTTATCCAGGTAGATCGGCTGCATGGACTGTCCGCTCTGCACTTAAGGCCCCTCTTTGGCAGCTGCGGGGAGCGGGATCAGGCGGACGAACTCGCCGAGCCGCTCGATCAGGCGCGCCTGAATGGCCGCGAGCGTCGTTCCCGCAAGCTTGCATAACATGCAGGCGCCGGTGAGCCTGACCATGATCTTGTTGCCTTCGATTCCGACGAGCTCACAATCCCCACGATCACGCCTGAGGCTTGGCCGAATCTCATCGAGCACGGCACGGACAATCCGCGCGCGATCGGAAGCCTCTGCACTCGAAGACTGATTCGTTCGTTCAGCCTTCAGGCCCATGTTCGATGCTCCTTCCATTGCGAATGGTCCGAAGGCGGCTCAGCTGAACGATTTGCCGCAGGAGCAGCTCGATTTGGCATTTGGGTTATCGAAGCGGAACCCTGATCCTTCGAGCGACACCACGAAATCGATCGTGGTGCCGTTGAGATGCGCCCGGCTCGCCTTGTCGACGAAGACTTTGATCCCGTCTTGCTCAAACACGGGCTCATCGGAGACCGGCTCATGAGCAAGACCCATTTTGTACGTGAACCCTTGGCAACCGCCGCCTTCGACCATGACCCGCAAACCGCTTGCAGGCTGGGCCGTCGAGGAGATTGCGGCCTTCAGTGCGTTGATGGCGCTGTCCGTTAGGCTGATCATTTCTGGCTCGCTCTCAGTATCTGTCGGAGGCACAATTCGCAAATCCCATGCCAATCGAGATGCAGCTGAAATCCATTGGTTTTGAAGGCGGCGACCATTCGATTTGCGACCTGTCTGGTTTGCGACAGGCGGCTTTCGGGCGTCCCGCCCTTATCCGGCCGAGACCTCGTGATGGTGCCAGCACGTATTATCCCTGCACATTGCGCCAATCCGCCGCTTACCGTGTGCGTCGCTGCAGACATGGGCGCACGGCAAACAACTTGCATAAGGTCAGCGGACACGCCGCATTGGCGATGCATGTACACGACAGATTGATGAGGAGCCTTCCATGACGTCCATCGACAACACCGCTCTTGGCCAGTTGGACAAGGAGGGGCGGTTGCTGAATGCGGTGCTTAAGACCGAGACAACGAAGCCGGGGCGATTTGGATTTCGGGGCGACATCGCGCTGAAGTTCCAAGCCCAGCTCGCCGACGAAAAACGACCGCCGGACTATTCCATTGAACAAGTTCTTGCAATCGCGCAGGAAGGCGAACCGACCATCCCAGTCCTTGCCGGATATCTGCATTCGTTCGCGTATCTACCTCAGGCCGCAAAGGTTCTGGATGGCAGGCTGAGCCCCAAAGGCAGCTATTTCATTTTCTGCAACAACATTGATCTGCTCGCGAAGTACCGCACCAAGATAGGCGACATCACCTTCCGCATTCTGCCTTGCGACGAATCAACTGTGTGGAAGGAGATGATGGACCTCGCCGGCGTCGACAAGAATGACATCAAGAAGCTCGGTACGGCCGGTAGGCTCGACTACCTGCTCGACGCGGCCAAGGACATCGGTGGATCATACACGGAAGTTTCATACGAGTACGGACTGGCCAAAATGGAGCCGGTGAAAAACAGACGCGAAAACCGCCCCGTCTGAGGCAGACCTCTCTCTCTCGCCAGCTCGACGACTATGCCGCGGAGAGAGTCACTGCGCCCGCTTCACCGGGACTGGCTCTGACAAAACCCTGGTGATGGACTACCGGCCTCCCTTTCGGGAGATCACACGGCACTCTGCTACTCGTGTGTCGGCCAAGAGCACTGTCGTCAACTGCACTGAGGGCCGGCTGGCCACGACCGTCCGCCTGACTGCATCCATGGGGATCCGGACAATCCAATGCTGATCGGATGATGGTCGCGGTCACATTTCAGAGGGCGGATCGCCGATGTATGGTTCGGCTTTGGCGCTGTGCTCCAGGCCTTTGCCAGCCTGCGTAGCGCAGAGATGTCGCGCGTTCGATGCTCGCCAGCCGAAATTATCGGCGAGCTGCGCCCATGAATGATGGAGACCGAGGGGGACTAAGTAACGCGCACGTTTGCATCGTTCCAGAGAACCCAGGGAGCCAGTGTCAAGCGGTTTGCCTCGTACATGCAATTCCGCAGAGCCGTAAAATGCGACAGCGGGGTGCCGGTTGGTCGAGCCAGGCCAAGCGATAGCTGAGCAGACTTGGCCGCACGTCTTCAATGTTGTGAGAACGAAGCGAAGCTATGCAGCATGCCGCAACTGAATCTGTCCTGGGAAGTTGCTCCAGGTCGCGGATCGCGCGGCCGACCCGCCCATGCCACGACGCCACTTCACAGTTCTGACGTCCCTGCCGATGGCTGGAAGCACTCAAAAGGGCCCGATGCGATCGGCGATCTGCTGTATGGGCTGGATCTCCATGGCAATATGAAACCAGTCGATGATGTGGGTCGTTGGTTTCGGCATGGCGCGGGGCAGCCGCTTTAAGATTTCGGCCCCGTCCGAGATCACCGTCACATCCCCAAAGCCGCCATATCCGACTTCCTAGAGCGGGCGAAGAGCACGATCGCGGATTGCCTGATGGTCGGTGCTGCCGGTTAAGAAATAGCGACCGCCCCTTTCTCCCCGTCCCCCGCGGGCGCATCTGGCCGCGACGAGCTCGAAAATTCGCGCCGAATGTTGATCAGCGCTACGAACGTACGCCGCATCGATGCTGATGACGAACTCTTTGCGCCGAGCTCCGGGAAGCTGCATCTCAAGGTGCCATCGGTCATCCGTTTGGGACCTCGCACGCCAGTTTCCTGCATGACCTGGTCGTCGAGCCGCTTGCCGATCCTGATCGTACCTTGCGCACGATCGCATGCGTCTCAGTCGGTTCAGTGGGCAGGAATCGGCCAGCACCTTTGGCGCCTGCCGGTAGGGCAGCATGCTTCCTAGCCGCGCCATCAGTTCCATCAGCTCCGGTGTCGTTCGATCGGCCCTGGATGGCATTCCCGGCACAGCATCCATCGGGGATTGCGAACCTCAATGGTGCCGCAGACGGTTCGGATCCGGCGTGTCGTGTAGTCGGTGACCGGTCGGAGTGTATGGCAGTCCGGGCAAAACCGGCGAGAAGGGCATATGTCTCCGCCTCATGATTCACGACCGCGCTCTGCAGCGCTGCCATGATCTTCTAGCTATCGGTTATCGACAAGCAGATGTCGAGTCGAACAGGCTCTCCCAGCTCTTGTCTATGCGGACCTCCTTCCGGCATGTGTCGTCAAATTCGTTCCGGCCCTCGATCATTCCACCGCCATCGCTTTGTCTCAAAACGATGCTAACGGGACTGCTAGAGCCTAACAACCCTTGTTTGACACCACAGAAATTACCGGTCTCCTCACGACGGATCGCCCATGACTCGGGGTCGATCGCTACTCCTTCATTGCAATGGACCTGCACCATCTACTCCTTGCCGGTCTCCCGGCGCACCTAGTTCCGGCCCCGTCAGAGGCTCAGCTCGTTCGGCGTGGCCGATCACCCCGATCAAAGCATCGACATAGGCGCCGGACGCGGCTTCACTCTCGGCTGTCCAGTCGGGCATGGCGGGGCGCCTCCCTGATCACGAAGCAGCACCCGAGCAAATCCGCCAGCACCGCGAATCCCCCGCATCCGCGACTTTCTAGCTGAGTAAGACTAGGCGCCCGCCGCAAGTCCGGGCGACGCCGCCATCAACCGGCGGGCAGATGCGCCGATGGCAACAAGCGCGCGTGACGCAACGCCGCCAGATCAGCCGAGCCGGTGCAGAAGCAGGCGACGGCCAACTGGCGGATGACGATCTCGAAATGCGCGACAACCGCCTCGGTGGATACCGTAGCCGCGCGCAGCACGCCGGCCGCCTGCCCGGCGATGTCCGCGCCCAGGCGAATGGCCTTGGCCACGTCGACGCCGTCGCGGATCCCGCCCGACGCGATCAGCTTCACCGTTGGCAGCGCCTCACGTACCGCCTGCAGGCTGGCTGGGGTCGGAATTCCCCAATCAGCGAACGCCATTGCCACTGTGCGGTCGGCGGCATCGCGGGCGCGCTCGCCCTCCACCGCGGCCCAACTGGTGCCGCCGGCGCCGGCGACATCGATCACCGCCACGCCCGCCTCGACGAGCGCACAGGCCACCGAGGCGGACAGGCCCGACCCCACTTCCTTGGCCACGATCGGCACGCCCACGCTGCGCGCGGCGCGAGCGATCTGCGCCAGGACGGCGCGCCAGTCGCGGTCGCCCTCCGGCTGTACCGCTTCCTGCAGCGGATTGAGATGGACGATGAGTCCATCGGCCTCCAGCGCATCCACCGCGCGGCGCGCCAGGTCCAGGCCGTCGGCCTCGCGCAGTTGCGCGGCGCCGATATTGGCCAGCAAGGGAATGTCTGGGGCTAGGCGGCGCAGCGCGCGCGTCAGCCCCTGGGAGTTGCGGGATTGCAGGCTCACGCGCTGCGAACCGACGCACATGGCAATCCCCAAGGCTTGCGCTGCCTCGCTCAGATGCCGGTTGATGGCCTCGGCGCGTGACATGCCGCCAGTCATGGAGCTGATCAGCAGCGGGGCACGCATGGTCTTGCCCAGCAGCGAGGCGCGCAGGTCGATCTGCGTCAGGTCCAACTCGGGCAATGCGCAGTGTTCGAAACGGACGTACTCCCAGCCGGGGGCGATCGTGGCCGGCGCCGTTCGTCGGTCCAGCACGATGTCGAGATGGTCGTCCTTGCGCCGGCTCAGGGCGGTGTCGCTCATGCTCGCTCCGTCCGTCGCATCGGGCGACGGCGTTGCGTCGGATCGGACCGACGGCAGCGCGCGCACGCCGCCGCCTCCCGCGCCTTCAGGCCGGCGCACGCTGGCCTCCCCCGCAGCGTCGCTGCGGTAGCGGCTGCTCGAGGTCTGGTAGTACTGCGCGCGGATGGCCGCCATGGCCTCGATCAACGGTCCCCACGGCGCGGGAAAGCGTTCTTCCGCCATCACCCGGTGCAGCATGCGCGTATGGCCGGCCAGCTCGTCGTTGAGGAACTCCACCGCAGGCATAGCCGGATAGCGCTGCAGCAGCAGGATCGACGCGTTGTCGGCCTCGCCGGCCGACCTGTCCTTGTCGCGTCCATGCAGATCGTTGTGCAGGCGCCCTATCGCGCAGATGAGCCGCAGGACCTCGCGAAACGCCGGACGCGCGCGCAAGGTCGCCATGTCCAGCCCCCACAGCAACGACAGGCAACAGAACACGTTCGTGTAGGCGATCGAATCGATGCCGTTGTGCAGGTACTCGGCGTAGGACCAGCGTTCCGCCCCTACCGCCTGCGCGTGTCCGCCGCGCAGCGCCGCGCAGTAGCACCGGGTATCGTCAAGAAGCTGAACATAGTCGCGACGATCGTAGGCGAGCGCGGCCAGCGAAGCGCGCAGCACAGCGCAGCCCTCGAATCCGGGCAGCGCGCACGGCACGCCCTGCCCCAGCGCCTGCTCCACGGCAGCGAGCTGCTCCGGCGCGATCAGGCCAAGGTCGTTGCAATCGTCGAGCCAGAACAGCAGCGCCAGTTCGCGATAGAACGCCACGATCAGCGTTTCGTCGTGCGGATCGCGGCCGGTGCGGGCGCTGGTGTCGCGCAGGCTCGCCTGGATGCGCTGCAGGATGTACTGGCCGCCCCTGACCGCTTCCACGGCATGCTCGTCGGCGAACCCGGTCAGGGAACGCCCCCACTCCAGCACCTGCTGCAGCGCGCGTTCGGTCTGGATCATGGCGCCGCTCCTGCTCCCTCGGCCGCGACGCGCCGCCCCCAACCAAGCGCCAGCCACAACCCGGCGAGTTCGGCCACGCGCACGACCCGGGTGGGGCAATACAGTTCCTTACCGATCCACAGCGGCGTCTGCGGCAATGCATGCGCCGCATGGCGGGCGAGCATCCACTCGAGCGCACGCGCCACCGCCTGCGCGATGCGCCGGCGCCCTGTCGGCTCTTCGCTCCGGTCCATTGCGTACAACGCGAACAGCGCATAGGCGGTTTCCTCGAATGTGGACGCGCGACCGGCGCCCCAGCCGCCGTCGTCGCGCTGCGCCTGCAGCAGCGCCGCCAGCGCGCGCTCGTCGCGCCACTGGGGCTTGCCTTGCGCCAGCGCAGCGACCGCATGCGCGGTGGGATACAGCCACGAAACGTGCCATTTTTCGTTGTCCCATACACCATGCGGGTTGCGATTGGCCTCGACGTAGGCACTGGTCCCGGCGGCGGGCTTTCCCAACAGTCGCAACGCATGCAGGGCATGAATGTTGGTCGACACCGAGGCATTGCGCTCGCCGGGGAAGGTGACGAACAGCTCGCCGACTTCGAAATGGCGTAACACATCGACCGCCGGGTCGCGGCCTGCGAGGCGCAGGACGCACAGCGCAACGGCGGTGTCGTCCGCATCGGCCGCGAAGTGCAAGGCCGGGCCCAGACCGCGCACGCCGAGGCGCGCGTCGAGCTGCGCGACGATCACGCGCACCGCCTCGGCGAGCGCGGGATGCGCGAACAGCCCGGCCAGATGCAGGGTGTACAGCGACCAGCATGGCTCGAACACATTGATCGGCCAGACGTTGGGAACGACACCTTCGATGCCGCTGCGCGTCGCCCGCGATGCCGCCAGCAGATACGCGTCGGCGCGCCCGACCTGCGGCGTGCTCCCCTGTGTCACGGCGTGCGCACGACACGCGGCGGTGGCCGCCGGACTGATGCCGATGCTGCCGTCGTCATCCGGGCATGCGGTGGTCAGCGAGGTTCCCCAGGCTTCCCAGGAGTGCAGCAACGGATGGCCGCTCGGCAACGTCGCTACCGCCCCCAGCTTGACCAGGCACGCTTGCCGCAACGGCAACAGCGCCGGGTGGCGCGGAAACGCCACGCCGCCCAGTAAGGATGCGGCCTCGCCGCACAACTGCGGCAGGATCAGCTCCGCGGCGATCGGCGCGTCTTCCGGCACCGTATGCGCGTAGGGATCGGGCTCGCGCTCGAGGAACCGTGTTGCAGCCTGGACTGCGTCGGCAGCGCCGGGAAGAGGATCGGCACGCTGCAATGCCAGCAACGCCGCCCAAGTGGGCGCATGGCGGAACAGCGGGAAGTCCGCGCTTCCCCATCCGCCATCGGCCTGTTGCTGCGCGATAAGCCATGCGTATGCGTCCTGCCGACCGGTGACGTTGCCGCGGAACTGTAGAGCTCGCGCCGTGTCATAGACCGACGGGCCGACGCTGCCGCCGTCGCTCATCTCGCTCAGCAGGTGGCGCAATTCGGAAAGGATCTGTTCGGAAAGCGCGTTCACTCGGGATTTTCCTTCTGCAGACGGTCCGGGCAGACGCCGCGCACGTCGCCGCGGGCCCGTCGCGGCCCCGCGCATGCGGCAACGCGCCGATGCTGGCGCCGATCCGCCGCATAGGCTTGCGCGCAGCGCGCCGGGGCCGTGCTGGGCAACCGCTGCGATTGGCGCCGCGGACTCGGACACAGTGCAGCATGCACCGCTGCCGCCGGCCGATCGCAACGGCACAGGTGCGACTCCACGTAGACGGGCGCGTTCATGCGCATGGCGCGTGCTTGAACAGATACGCGTTGGCCCGCTGCAGCATCTGCGCCAACCGTTCCGCACGCGGCCCCAGTGGGGCGATGGCCTCTCCGGCGTCGCGCAATAAATCCAGCGCGAACTGGCGCGCTGCCTGCAGCCCCATGATCGACGCGCAGGTCGGCTTCTGCGCCGCCGCGTCCTTGCCGGGGGTCTTGCCCAGCGTCGCGGTATCAGCTGTCGCGTCGAGAATGTCGTCGACCACCTGCAATGCCAGGCCGAAACAGGCCGTGTAGCGATCGAGCGCACAGTACAGCGCAGCGTGCACGGCATCTTCGGCGATGGTGCATAGCGCGCCCATGCGAACGGACGCGCGCACTAGCGCTCCGCTCTTCATCCGGTGCATCGCCACGATCCTGTCCAGCTCGACGTGCTTTCCGACCAGCGACAGATCCATGGCCTGCCCGCCTGCGGCACCCTCGGCGGACACCGCCTGCGCCAGTTCGCGCACGAGCGCGATACGGTTGTCGCCCGGCACATCCAGCCTCGCCAGGGTCAGGAAGGCGTGCGCCTGCAGCGCATCGCCGACCAGGATCGCAGTGGCTTCGCCGAACTTGACGTGTACGGTCGGAAGGCCGCGGCGAAGCACGTCGTCGTCCATCGCGGGCAGGTCATCGTGGACCAGGGTACAGGCATGCATCATCTCGATGGCGGCGCCGATGTCGTCGAGCATGTGCGCCGGCGTGTCGGCCAGTGCGCCGGCAGCCAGACAGAGCAAGGCGCGGGTGCGCTTCCCGCCATTCAAGGTGGCGTAGCGCATCGCCGCCATCAGCTCGGCCTCACCATCGTCTTCGGCGCAGAGAAGACGCGCCAACGCCTGTTCGACCCGCTTTGCGCCGTCCTGCATCCAGATCTCCGGCAGCAGCCTGCCGGATGCGCCGCGCACCTGCGCGCCCAATCCGCCGAGCGCGGAAACGCCAGTTCGGTCGTCGTGTAGCGTAGAACCGGTCTGCATGTTGTTCATGTCCTTGTACCTGACACGGCGACGGCGAGCGCCGAGCCGCCGCGGTGTTGCCGGCGTCGCACCGAGCGCACGCGCCCAGTGCAGCAATGCCGCCCGTCGCCGGCGCCGCTGCCTCGCCACACGGGGATGCGATGCCAGCTCATGAGAAGCCGATGCGGATTGTCATGGACGGATGTGCGGTTGGGTAATAGCGCCGGCCTTTTTCGACGCCGCTGAGCAACCGCGGCCGCACCCCGGCCTTGTGCATGGTCAGCGCCAAGGCAATGCAGAACTGCACCAGTTCCAGCCATACCAAGTGGTAGCCGATGCAGACGTGTGGGCCGGTACCGAACTGCAGCATGTCCAGCGGCTGGATCGGCTCCGTGCGTTGCAGCCACCGCGCCGGGCGGAACTGATCAGGCGCCTCGTGCAGCAACGCCGAGGTCGAGAAATGGAGCAGCGGGATGCACAGATGGGTGCCCGCGGGAATGCGCCGTTGGCCGAGTTGCAATTCCTGCAGCGCGCGACGCGGCAGGAGCGTGGCCGTCGGATGCACGCGCAGCGTCTCGCGGAACAGCGCCTCGGCGACCGGACACTGCGCCAGGTCCGCGTGCCGGGTCGGCACCGCGCCCACGCGTTGCGCCTCCTCGACCAGGGCGTCCCACAGCACAGGCTGCCGCGCCAGCTCGATCACCATCCAGGCCATCGTCGAGGCAGTGGTGTCGTGACCGGCAAGCAGCAGCAAGCGGATATTGGCGACCAGGACGTCATCGGACATCCCATCATCGCTGCGATCGAAGGCGCTCACCAGGTCGTTGATCAACCCGGTGCGCGCGGCATGCGCGCGCACGTCGCGGACGAATTGGCGCAACTGCGCGTCGATCCAGTCGCGGGCGGCGCGGCCGCGCCGCAAGGGCAGTCCGGGCAGGTCGACCGGGGGCGCGACGATCAACTGCACCAGTTGCCGGTACTTGCGATGCCATTCCGGCAGGTCCTGCGCGGGGATTCCCAAGAGGCTGAAGATCAGCTTGAGCATCAGGTCGCCGGTTTCGCGCAGGATAGTTACGTCGCCGCGGTCGCGCCACGCCTGCACCCGCGCTCGGATGACGGGCACGAACAGGTCGCCGATGCCGGCCTGGGTCAGCCCCTTGGGCAGGAACGCCGCCTTGATCGCATCGCGCGCCTGCCGGTGCGCGCCGCCGTCCTGGGTAACCAACGTTCCGCCAAGCAATTCGGGCGCGATCTCTTCGATCAGCGCCGAGGACACGTCCTTGTGCCGGAGCAGTGCGAACGCATCCGGATCCACGCAGGTCATCATGTGTCCGGCAGGGCCGAAATCCAGCCAGAAGTGGCTGCCCAGCATCCCTTCCGCGCGCCGCAGCAGGCGCGGCAGGTCGCAGACGATGGCGGGAAGATGCCCCACCAGGGGGAAAGCGCCGGGCACGACCGGGATGTCGTGCCGCAGCCGGTGACGACGGTCCAGCGGGTTGAGCAGCATGTCCGTCAGCAGCGCGGCGCCGCGGCCGCTTCGGCGGTGTGCCGGCAGGCCGCGCGGCGCGGCTGTTGCCACGCTCGGCGTACGTCGGCACATGCGCCAGCATACCGCCGTAGATGCACACGACCTGGCCGGCGATGAACGCAGCATCGTCGTAGAGCAGGAATGCCACCAGCGCGGCCACGTCCCTCGGCGCAGCCGACGCGCGGCAGGAGCTGGTGCCGCCGCAGATGCTGTTGCATGCACTCGTCCAGCTTGGCGAGGAGACGCTCGGTCATGACGAGACCCGGCGCAATCGCGTTCCAGCGGATCTGCGCATGACGGTACTGGGTGGCGAGCGAGGCCCACAGCATTTTCATCGCCGCCTTCGACGCGCCGTAGGACGTCTGCGCGGGGTCAGCGCTGAGCCCCTGCCACGACCCCATGTTGACGATCGCGCCACCGCCGCGAGCGATATGGCCTGCGGGCAGCAGAGCAGCGTGCCGCGCAGATTGGTCGCCATGGTCTCATCCGAGAGGGCCAGGTCCAGGTCGAGGATCGCGCAGTGGCGCGGGGTCAGATGCATGTCGCTCGCGTTGTTCACCAGCAGGTCAACCCCACCGAAGTGCCGCTCCGCCGTTTCGAGCAGCGCTGCCACCGACTGCGCGTCCGCGATGTCCATGGCCACGGCCAGCCGCGTGGCCCGCTTCGGCCGCGATCTGCGCGGTGCAGGCGATGCCCGCCGAGCCATCAATGTGGGCCACCACCACTCTGCCGCCCTCGCGCGTGATGGCGAGGGCGCTGCCTTGCCGATGCCGGCGCCAGCGCCGGTCACCACGGCCACCTTGCCTTCAAACCGCGCCATCGTGTCCTCCTGGATTGCGTTGTTCTTTCGCGGCATGCAGCTCGGCCTCCCCCGGAGAAGGCGCAGGGTCGGCGCTGGCGCGCTCGTCATCGCCAACGTCGCTTTCGATGACCCGAATGGCGGCGACTGGGCATTGGCTGGCCGCGAGCCGCACGGCGGCGTGCAGCGCCTGCGGGACCGTCGCCACGCACACTTCGGCCACGCCGTCCGGTTCGCGCTGGCGAAAGGCGCCCGGCAGCGTCAGCACGCACTGCCCGGTGGTTGCGCACAGATCCTGGTCGACCACGACGCGCATCTCAGCCCCCCTGCCCACGCAGCCGCACCGGCAGCGCGCGGAACGTCCTAAGGAACTCGGAGGGCTCCCGGGTCGGCGGCTCGGCCAATGCCAGCGTGGGGAAGCGCGCCTGGATCCGCGGCAGGCTCTCTGCCAACTGCACCCTGGCCAGTTGCGCACCGACGCAGAAGCGGATGCCGTGGCCGAAGCTCAGCATGATCTTTCCGTCCGTCGACATGCCGGGACTGGTGCCGTAGAACCGCGCGGGATCAAAGCGATCGGGATCGGCGAAGGCGTCCGGGTCGCGATTGCCGGCCGCGATCAGCACGCGCACGTCCGCGTTCTTCGGGATCACCACGCCGCCCAATTCGATGTCGCGCTGGGCGATACGCATAGTGGTGCTGAACATGACGGGCGAATCGCGGCGCAGGACTTCTTCGACGAATGCCTGCACCCCCACGGCGTCTCCCTGAAGCCAGTGCCGCTGTTCGGGATAGGCCAGCATCGCCAACACCGCATGGTCGATGGTCGCAGCAGTGGTTGAGAAGCCGCCCAGCAGCATGCCCCAAAGCATGCTGATCAACTCCGCATCCGACAGCGTGTCGGCATCGTCGTCGTGTGCGCCGACCAGCATCGACACGATGTCGTGGCGGGGATCGGTGCGCTTACGCTGTATGAGGTCCCCGAAGTAGGCCTGCACCCTGGCGCTGGCCGCGTCCGCCGCGGCGAGCTGGGGGTCGCTGGCGTGCGGGCCCAGGCCTTTCAGAATGGGGTCGATGACGGCGGCGAGCCCGAACATGTCGTCCTGGGGCATGCCGAACAGTTCGGCCAAGACCAGCATGGGCAAGGCCAGCGCGAATTCCCGATGCAGGTCCACCGGCTCCCCGCGCTCCAGCGCGGGCGCCATGCCGTCCAGGCGCGCTGCGACGTTGCGCGCGATGCTCGGCCGCAGGTTCTCGATCTGGCGCATGGTGAAATCGCGCGAGATCAGCCTGCGCAGACGCGTATGCGCCGGTGGGTCCTTCATCGCTATTGTAGACGCCAGCAGATTGAGTGACCGGCTGGTCGCCGCACGCGGAAAATAGCGCGCCAGTTCGCCCGGCGCTGGTGCCCGAAACGCATCGCCCGTGGCCTTGAGCGCCCAGTAAATATCGGCGTGGCGGCTCAATAGAAAGAGGCCCGACGCCGCGCGATGCACCGGATCGTGCTCGCGCAGCCACCGCATAAACGGATATGGGTCGTGGGTGCGCGCTGGCGACGCCAGTTCGGCGAAGGCGTCCCGGCATGCTGCCGTGGTTTCTTGCACGTCCATCTTCCTTATCTGTTGGCTGGCTGATCCGACCGGCGCGCGCCAGGCGCTCGGGCAAACTGCTGAGAACATCGGGGCGATTTCGCCGAGGCCCCCTTCCCATAGAATGCTGTCTGATGCGGATTTGACATTTTGCTTTTCTTTCTTCGTTCCATCGATGGCGGTGTCATCCACGAAATGAAGGTCGGTCGGCGGCTCCCGGCTCGCAACGAAGGAGCTTCAAAACTCGTGCCAATCTGGCCGACCCAGCAGAAGGAAAAGATTGTGATTGCTTTCAGCGGATTAGCCTGAGGCCAGACAAGAGCTCGCGAACTAGGCCAGTGTCGCGGACCAACAAAGGCGACAGAACAGTGTCGGATAGTCGCCAGACGCCAGACTGGCGACACCTTCTTTATCAGTTCTCCTGAATGACGATTCCAGTTGCTGGAATATATGCGGCCTCTCGCAAGTGGACTGCTGTTGCAGGCAGGCCATAATGAGATCCGCGCACACGCGTTCCCAATGAAGGTTTGGGGCACGAAGCCCGCTTTTTTGCACAGGGCTTACGGTATGCTGATCCACTGTTTCGTCATCACTATCGCGAACCTTGCAATCGAGCCAGAAGCGTCAGGCAAACGCGGGATCTCTGCCTTCGTCGCCACGCATCTGCTCGAAGCGCTAACAAAGACAGTGCTCCAGATCGACTTCACGTCCGTCGTGATGACCGGGACTGTTAGGTTCTTGCTCTTCGGGGGAGCGCTCCACGTCGATCTCGCAACGTTGGTAAGCCGCGCCGTACCCCGAATCGAGCTTGCCACCTTCGCCACGATCGTCGACGTTTATCCTTGGCTTTCTATTCTGGCAGCCCGCTGGTCTCCTTAGTTAGTCGCTGCCGCTGTCTTTGGCGCTGGTGTTTGGCGGCCTCATCAGCCTGACCGATGCGGTGGCGGTCATGGGTACGCTCAAAATGTAAAGGCACCTGAAAGTCTCGAGGTCGAGATGCAGGGCGAGTCACTTTTCAACGAGGTGTCGGCATTGTCGTTTTCACGATCCTGCTGGCCTTCGCCGCCGGCGGTCCATGCGAGGTCGCGGCCCGATTCGGCAACTGCCGGCTTCACGCCAGAACAGGTCGGATCTGGGAGTTCCCTACCAGCTTGTATCTGACAACTCACTCGTCGATCTCGTCGGAGAAAGCTGAATCAACCAGGTGGTGTGTGGGTCTGACAGTTTGTTGGGCACACCCGGGCGCAGGCGCTGCAGCCGATGCAAGCGCCTTCGTCCTTCAGCACCATGACCTTCTTTTCGAGCTCATCGTCGTCCTCGTCGAGATCGATGATCTCGCCACCCTCGCTTAGCCCCTTCAGCGTCATGACCTCACGGCCGCAGATCTTGTAGCAGCGGCCGCAGCCGATACACTTGTTGGGATCGATAGAAACCAGGTAGTCCGGCCTCCAATTGCGACCGTCGCGGGTCCTGAATGACATGGCTAACCGTCCGCTATGTTTTGTCCAGCGCCTCGAGATATTGGCGCTTGCTTTCGAGCTCGCTGAAGGCAGCGTGGGCCTTCTGGGCCACGCTCAGGATCGACGACCAGTTGACCGGCAGCTCCTCGGAGAGGTCGTGGAGGTCCATCTTGGCCTGGGTCGCCTTGGCCGACAGCTTCTTTATTTCCGCTTTCAGAGTTTCGATGTCGCTCACACTTGCCTCAACAACTCGCCACTTCCGGGAACTTACGGATCATCTCAACGCCACTGTTGACGAATTTGTCGCCTTGATTGGCGAGATCAGAGAGATGGTCGAAACCAAAGCGATGCACGTCGCGCAGCTGCTTGCTCACGACAACGAGCCGGCCGCCGATCAGCACGATCCGACCGAACCCTTCGTGATGCATCTTCAGCATTGGCGAGATCATCACACCGGTTGCCTTCTCGATAGAGAGCGCAACGGCGTCGAAGAACAGCTCCAGCCGCCATGTCGTGTCCGGGTCGGGATTGCCGACGATCGGCAGCGCACGGCGCTTGCGCTTGTCGAGAACGTAGGGTTCGAGCAGCTCAAGATCCTTTTTGCCCTCCCAGGCGCCGTGGGTGTCCTGGGCGCGCCAGATCTTGATGAGCTCTTTCAGAAATGGCCATTCCGCGGCGGCGGCGGCTGGAGTGACTTCAGACGGATCGGCCATCTTTATTCCTTCAGGCTTCGAAATCCACCGTACGATCCCGGCTTTTGGTGAGCAGCTTCCGCAGCCAGGGCGGCGGCGACCCCTTCAGCACGGTTTCGAGTTTGGCGCAAAGGTCGTGGATGGGCTCTGGCTGCAGCACCTTCATCGGATGGATGTTCCTGGCGACGACTCGCGCAGCACCCGAGCCGCCAATCGCCGCAACATAGAGGATTGCGCACTCCCTGATCGCCTCGATCTTCGGCGCGAGCTTATCCTCATTGCCGTCTTCGGTGAGGTCACCGTCGAATTGGATCGCCTCGATAAACCGATGCCCGTCCGGGCCTACCTCGTAGATCACGATGTTCTTGGCCCAGCCGAAGTGGGCATCGACGTGCTTCAAGTCCTGAGTGGCGAATGCAACTTTCATCCGGGTTGTTTTCTCTCCCTGCTCAATGCAACTGGGGTGGATGGAGCTGTGGGCCGCCGCAGCTTGATCGCCAGGTGTCGGGCGTCGGCCCATGGTTCGCTTCGCGGTCGGTGATGATCAGATTGGCAATGTCAAAGATCAGATCGCGCGTGCCGCGATAGCCAACCATCGTGAGGTGCGCAGCACCAAGGCGATCGAACATCGGAAAGCCTACCCGGAAGAACGGGACATTGAGTCGCGAAGCGGCCTGGCGACCATGTGAATGCGACATCAAGAGGTCGCAGTCACGCGACCTGGCAAGCTCTTCAAGGTCCTCCAGATCGCCGATCAGGACGTCCTCGGTCCTGACCCGCTGGAGCACCGGTGAGTTCGTCGTCGTCACCGCAGCACTTACCTGTGCGCCGATCTCGTGGAGCAAGCTGGAGAGATCGAATAACAAGTCCGGCTCGGCGCCGATCGCGAGCTTGCGGCCGCCGATATGGAAATGTGCATCCAGCATGGCGTCTGCCAGCTGTCCACGCTGCCGGCGATATTTCCAGGGCACCGACCGGCCGCTGATCTGGCTCAGGAAGGCGATGAATTCGTCATTTGGGATAAGGCCACAGAGCCGCTCGAACAGGCGGAACGGCGCGCCTGTCCGCACCTGCATGGCCTCGGCCGCACGGCGCATCTGCGCGCCGATCGCGATCGTCCAGGCCACCTGCCCCATGGTCGCAATCTCGTCCACTCCAATGCCCCCGATCGTGGTGGGCGTGAATTCGTCGGGGATGTGACCGTCCAGCGAACCGGCGACGTCCGGCAGGAACGAGGGCTTGAGCCCAAAATCCTCAAAAATCGTGCGCAGCTCGTCGAGATCGCCGGGCGTGAGGTGGCATCCAGGTAGCACGTTGACGCGGGAGATATCGCGCGGTCTCGCCGTGTCGACGGGAGCCACAAGCATCTCGATCATCCGCGCCACTGTCTTGCCCCAGCCATCCTGAAAGGCATCCTTGAAATCCGGGGTCGAGACGTAGACAAGGGGGAGCTTTTCGAGCTTCGGATGCTTCTGTCGGATCAACCGGATGAAGGCTTCGACGTCATCGCCGTTGGTCTCGGTGACGCCAGTCGAATTGATACCAATGATCTCAGGCTCGAGCCGATTGTAGATGTTGAGGATCGCCTGTTCGAGATTCTCGTGGCCACCGAGCACGGTGGCAACCTCGCTCATGGCCGTCGTCTGCATCGGCACGGCTTCATTGAAATGGCGCACGAACAGCGTTAGCCCGAAGGAGGTGCAACCTTGCGGACCGTGCAAAAGCGGCATCGCGCCGCGCAGTCCCAGGAAGGCAAATGAGCCGCCGATCGGCTGGCTCATTTTGAGCGGATTGACCGAACAGGCTTTCTTCGAGGTAGTGACGACCGCCATGCCGTTCCCCTACTCGGCCGCCTGCAGCGCAGGGGGCTGCAAATCGGAACGAATGTCCTTACAAGCAACGCACCGTGCGGTGGAATTGGTGCATGGCTTGGCGAGGTTCAGGCCATGGGCCGCAATCGCGCTCTCGCCACCGCTGGCCTCATTTTTATTGGAGAGACTTATCGTATTGACGCCGTTCTTGCTCGCGTCTCGAACTGGATCAGCGGCTTGCGCATACATCTGCGCAAACGTCCTTGCCTGACGCATTCGGTCGAACTCATCCCATGGCGCGGCTTGGCGGAGCTGATCCCATATCGGATTGTAGAGCGCTTTCTCGATCTCCTCCATGAGTTTGACAATGCCGATATAGCCCATATAGGCGTGGCAGCGCTCCTGGTTGATATCGAGCCACGGCATCGCCGCCTTTAGTGCGACGAATTGCGACTTGCCGCCCGAGAGCATGATGTCGGCTTTTGCGTCCTTTAGCATCTTGTAGATCTCGCGAGGCGACATGTCCTCGATCATGTGGGCGTGCTGGCCCATTAACTCCTTGATACGTTCCTTGTCCTTCTTGGTCGATTTCTTCACGGACGTGCCGACGATCTCGAGCCCGGCCTCTTGCAAAGCGGACACCATCGACCAGGATTTCACGCCACCGGTGATGAGAACAACCCTCTTTGCGGCAAAGCGTGGCTTGAAACGTTCAATCGCAGCCCAGGCTTTGGTCTCTTCGCGTGCGATCAGGGCTTGTGTGCGTTCCATCAGCTCAGCCGGCGCGCCGCGTTCGATCAGCATGCGCGCGATCTGGCGTAGTGAATCGCTGGAATCCTCAATACCGTAGAACGAGCCTTCAAAAAACGGGATGCCGTAGCGCTGCCTCATCTTGCGTGCGACGTTGATCATTGCCTTTGAGCAGACCATCATCGCGGCTTTGGCTCGGTGCGAATAAGCCACCTCGCGATACTTGCCGTCCCCCGAGATGCACGACAGGATCCGGATTCCGAGCTCATCGAGCAGCGGCTTGACCTGCCAGAGCTCGCCGGACAGGTTGTATTCGCCGATGATGTTGATGTCATAAGCAGTGGTGTAATCGGGCTCTCCGGTACCAATGACGTGCTCCAGCAGTGCTTCGCCTGCGAGCTTGTTGCCAAGGTTCTTCGACCCCACAAATCCCGGTGCATTGATGGGAATGATCGGTTTGCCAAGTTTGGCGGACGCTGCCTTGCAGACCGCATCGATGTCGTCACCGATCATTGCGGGCACGCATGTCTGGTAGACGAAGATGGCCTGCGGGTCGTATTTCTCTGTGATCTCCTTGACTGCCCTGTACAGCCGCTTCTCGCCGCCGAACACGATGTCGGTCTCGCTCATGTCCGTGGTGAAGCTTCTGCGCCACAGATCGGAGCCGGAGGAGGCGGAACCGCGATTGTCCCAAGAATTGCCCTCACAGGCGATTGGACCATGCACAAGATGGGCGACGTCGGTGAAGGGCTGCAGTGCGACTTTGGCGCCATCGAAGGCACACCCACCGGCGACGCCGCCCGGCTTCAGCTGCTTGGTGCATCCATTCTTGCGCTCGACGTTCGACTTGCTCGCATTCCTGGCGCAGCCCGGTTCGTTAAAGACGTCCTGTATGGTCGTGGGAAGTGAAGTCATGGTGTCTCTTTCGGGGATGTCAAGACATTCGCACAGACCAAGAGGATGGCCCGGCGGATAACCCGGGATCCCCGCCACAGCGCTGCTGTTCCTGCGGACGATGAGGCGGGGCGCTCGCCTCAACGTATGATGTCGAAGCTGTAGTCCGTCTTGCCAACTGAGCTGGTTTTTCTATCGATCTCATCAAAGATCTTGTCGAGAATCTTGACCAGCACATTCATGCTACCCTGATAGCCCCACACTGGATAACGATGGTGATGATGGCGATCGAAGATGGGAAACCCGATGCGGATTAGCGGCGTTCCAGTGTCACGCTCGAGATACTTGCCGTAGGTGTTACCGATCAGGAAATCGACTGGTTCTGTGAACAGGAGCGAACGCATGTGCCAGAGATCCTTGCCCGGGAAGGCGCGGCAGTTTTTACCGAACGGCGAGCTCGCGAACAGCGCCTGCATCTTCTGCTCCCAGCCCTTACTTCCGTTGGTCGAGAGCACGTGCGTCGGCTCAGCGCCAAGCTCCAGCAAGAATGCGGCCAGGCCATAGCAGAGGTCGGGATCGCCGTAGATCGCGAACTTCTTGCCGTGAACATGCGCGCTAGAGTCAGCCATTGCGTCTACCAGACGCCCGCGCTCCCGCTCCAGCGCATTGGGAATTGCCTTGTTGGTGATACGCGACAGCGTCATCAGGAAATCGTCCGTGGCGCTGACACCCAGAGGGTGATTGAAGGAGACGACCTCCTGGTCGTGCCCCTTGATGAAGGGCAACGTCTTCTCCGTACAATATTGCTGCATGGAAATGGTTGCCTTCGCATGTACTGCGTTCGCGGCATCCTTTAGTGTCGTGCCGCCATCATACATGCGGAACTCGCCGTCGGTGGGGGTATCGAACACATCACTGTTATCCGCGAGGATCGTGTAGCCGATCCCCATCAGCTCGAAGATGCGCTTTATCTCACGGATGTTCCCGACAGTGTAGCCGTCGAAGCCACCGATGAAGTTGATCCAGTTGTTCGCTTTGCGCTGGAGTTTAGGCGCCGTGCCGGCTTTGCCATCCCAGAAATGCTCGAGGATGCCCTTGAGCGTGTTGTCGTAGCCGGTAATGTGGCTACCGACGAATGCAGGAGTGTGAGCGAATGGTACGTCGTAATCCGCGGGGACTGAACCTTTTTCCTTTGATGTTTTGATGAAGGCGTTGAGGTCGTCGCCAATGACTTCCGCCATGCAGGTCGTGGCGACCGCGATCATCTTCGGCTTGTACATGTTGTAGCTGTTGGCAAGCCCGTCGGTCAGGTTGTTGAGCCCCCCGAACACAGCCGCGTCTTCCGTCATGGACGAGGAGACGCACGAAGTCGGCTCCTTGAAGTGCCGCGACAAATGGCTGCGATAATACGCGACGCAACCCTGGGAGCCGTGGACGAACGGCAGTGTGCGCTCGAACCCGAGCGCGGCGAACACCGCACCTAGCGGCTGGCAAGCCTTCGCCGGATTGACGGTTAGCGCTTCGCGGGCGAAGTTCTTCTCGCGGTATTCGGGCGTCTTGGACCATTCTCCGATACGGTCGACTTCGGCGGGATCGTGCGGATTCTCAAATAGCGCCTTCTTATTGGCCAGCATCTGCTGGTATTCGTCTCCCCGGAAAAGCTCGGAGTGGTCGAGGATGTGTTCGGCGTTCTGTGTCATCATGGCACTCTTCAGGTTCTTGTGTTCGTTCTCCTGCCCTTCCCTCCTCTGCGGAGGAAAGGGCCCGAGCGTCGGCTTTCCTATTCCGCCGCCATGAGGCTCGGCCGCGGAGCGTCCTTCCAAGGTGCGGTGGTCTTCCCCCAGATCGGGGAGTTGATTGCCATGTCCATGTCTCGGGCGAAGATCGCGAAGCCGTCATAACCGTGGTAAGGACCCGAGTAGTCCCAGGAATGCATTTGGCGGAACGGCACGCCCATCTTTTGGAAGACGTATTTTTCCTTGATACCGGAGCCGACGAGGTCGGGCCGGATCTTTTCGACGAAGCGCTCGAATTCGTAGCCGGTGACATCGTCGTAGATCAGCGTGCCGTCCTTGACGTAGTGCTGGGCGGTGCGCTGATAGTCGTCGTTGTGACCGAACTCATAGCCTGTGCCGACAACATCCATGCCGAGGTCCTCATACGCGCCGATGACGTGGCGAGGACGTAGGCCGCCCACGAACAGCATTATGGTCTTGCCATCGAGCCGCGGCCGGTACTTCGCGGTCACCGCATCGACCAGCGGCTGATATTTCGCGATGACGCGCTCGGCGCCCTCCTTGATCTTATCATCGAAGAAGCTTGCAATTTTGCGCAGCGACTCCGCGATTTTGGAAGGCCCGAAGAAGTTGTACTCGCACCAGGGAATCCCGAATTTTTCCTCCATGTGCCGTGAGATGTAGTTCATCGAGCGATAGCAATGCAATATGTTGAGCTTCGCTTTCGGCGTCGCCTCCAATTCAGCGAGAGATCCATCCCCGGACCACTGGGCGATGACGCGCAGGCCCATTTCTTCGAGCAGGATCCGTGACGACCAGGCGTCGCCGCCGATGTTGTAGTCACCGATGATGGCGACGTCATATGCGGTCGGCTGAAATTTAGAGCTGGCTTCTGTGGCGCTCTTGTCGAAGATCCAATCTCGAATGGCGTCGTTCGCGATGTGATGGCCGAGCGATTGTGACACGCCACGAAAACCCTCGCACCGCACAGGCACGATGGTTTTGCCGCCATATTCCTTTGACTTTTCTCTGGAGACTGCCTCGATATCGTCACCGATCAAACCAATCGGACATTCGGACTGAATGGTAATGCCCCTGTTGAGAGGAAACAGCTCCTGTAGCTCGTCGATGAGTTTGGTGACCTTTTTATCTCCGCCGAACACGATATCCTTTTCCTGGAAATCGGAAGTGAACTGCAGTGTCACGAACGTGTCGATGCCGGTCGTGCCGACGTAGTAGTTGCGCCGCGAGCCCCATGAGTACTGACCACAGCCGACCGGACCGTGGCTAATGTGGATCATGTCCTTGATCGGCCCCCAGACCACGCCCTTGGAGCCCGCGTAGGCGCAGCCGCGGATGGTCATTACGCCCGGAATGGACTTGATATTCGACTTGACGCCACAATCGGACTTCCCCGCCTCGTGAACACTCAGATGCTTGGCGCGCCTTTTGGCGGTCTTCTCTGGGTAGACCTTCAACACCTCATCGATTAGCTGCTTGTTGCGCGCCTTGATCTCTGCGACGCTCTCGGTAGTTGCTCGGCTCATACAAATTTCCTTTCGATTGTCGTCTCAAATGAAGAAGCGGCGCTTTTCCGGTAGACCGACGGATTTCCGATCCGGCGTTGAGGTGTAAAGCGTGCAATCTCGCTGGCCGGTCCTACCGGACGCAACTCCGCGGGGTTCTGGATCATGCCGCAGCGATCGATCAGAATGTTGCAGCTCATCTCGGCTAAGCGCTTGCGAGCGCCATGTGTGACGCTGTTGATTTGTCGACGGAATCGGTGACCAAGACGCGTCTCGGTGATGTCATGCCTGCCCTCCAGCCTTGGTCATATCGGCTTCTTTACTCGCTCGCGTGCCATCAGGGGCGGCCTGCCCCTCTGCATGTCGATGCAAAGGGCTAACAGCCGCCTGTTGCGCAGGGGTTTGCAACGAGTGTGCCAGCGCTGGTTGAACACGAAAAACCCACGTCTGTAGAGCTAGATAGCTGGCAGGATGCGGATGTTATAAACCCGACCCTACGTGGCACCGACAGGCGTGCCCGCTAACGCTCTGTCTGAAACAAAACAATCACTTGCGCTCTCCGCCAGCGAGATAGGTAGAGTCTTCCCGCGCGCCGGCGTCACTCCGGTGCGCAGCTTTGCTTGGCGCCCCATCGAGCGATCGCAAACACGATCGGCTCGAGAGAGTTCAGCGCACGTAGATGCGCCCATGGTGTTTGCGATCGATACTGAGCAAGTGATGTTGAGCGCTGCAGCACCTCTTCTGGATGACTAAGAGAACTCAGGTGTCAGCAGAAGGCGTTGTTTCACTTACAGGCGATCTTTCGCTTCGCTCGTCATTCCAGTTGATCTCTCGTGGAGACGCGCTCTAAGTGGCGACACCCGATCTCGTGGAGAGCATTGGGGCTGATCGATTCTCAACCCGCGATAGCCTTAAAGGCGCAAGCTCCTGGCCCTTGCTCAATCGGGGTAAAGAGGTCGGCGTTCTGCGTCATTCGGCAGCCCAGTTGCAGCTCGCTTCAGCATCTCGGGAAGGCACGCCCCGACGCAATTCGGCGCTTGGATCGCTCGCCCGTCGACTTTTTTCTAACGCCGCTTGCGGGAGCGTGACGCGGTGAGCCGACGCCGGCACGCGGCACCGAGTGCAGCGACAACGAGGCCTGTCTGATGATGAGCGCGAGGCGCTGCTCCCACTACAGACGGACACCACTAGAGCGGCTCCATCAGCGCGGGCTGCCCTCAAATTCGCGTTGAGCGTTCATCCTCCGTCAATGAAGCTTCGCATATTCTCCGTTCGGCAAATAGGGCCCGTGGATAGCCTACTTTTATCTACTTCCCGGCGCGAAATTGATGCTTTCCAGCCTTAGGGCAACGGCATGGGGCAAAACAAACCCGCCGGCTGGACGGCGGGGGCCTGAAGCGAGCATGATGGGTCCGAGATCTACGGAGCGGCTCGGCTGCTCATCGTCCGGCCGATGTTGCGGAGGTTGAGATTACACCGAGGGCGAGCCAGCGCTGCATTCCGGCGTCATCCTTCTACCAGCATGGATTGAAGCCGTTTCGCCGCTTAACCACGCTGATGCGTCCATCGCGTGCGCCATTCTTGGCATCGCGGAACCAGCGCTTCTTCTGTTCGCGCTTGCGCTCAGGGCTTTTGCTCGGTCGATTGGGGATGCATACCCCCCAATGCTCTCGCAGCGGCCTCGTTCTGGCAGAGTAGAATCCGGCGTCAGTCGCCACCAGCCGCGGCACGCCCCCTGGTAGGTGCGATGGCCGTGATCAACAGATCGCCATTGCGCCGCCGGACATAGAGTTAGTCGACAATCTTGCAGCTTGATCATTTTGCCGAACTCATTGGGCTTGCCGGCTTGTCCTTACGGATGATCTCGGGCCGGCGGCTCGAACACGCTGAGAACCTTATCTTCGACATGAGTGTCGCCGTGGAAGATGCGCGCCCAGGCTCTTGACGGATCACCCGCAGCACCAGCGGCAACATCCGATCGAGCTCCGCGCGGAGTCCCCTCCAGTGCGATCTGCTGCAGAATGTCCGTCGCTCTCTTCACTCCTTTGGATATTTCTGCGCTTGCGGAAATAAAGCGTAAGACACGAGTCACTTCCAAAAAACAGATTCTGGCCAATCTGTGAACTCCAATTCGAAGCTACGTAGGCCAGTAAGTTTGGTGGTGAATTTAAGGGTCTTCCCTGAAAGGGCTGCCAATGAGCCAGATGCGAACTTGAATACTGTCGTGCCGGAAGTTGCGACCGCAATGCCTTGCTCCCCTTCCATGCTAGAGAAGCCGGTCGCCTCGGAGAGTTGCCCAATTGCAACTCCCTCCAGCGCGCGGTGAAATTCCAGGGACGCTAGGTACGTTCCTTTATCAGCAGCCCACTCGCTGACCGACACTGCTGTAATCCCCGCGTCACGCGAGAGACCATCCGCGATCCGGCAGCCATATTGAACCGTGAGAATGACCCGCTCGTTCCGAACTCCGACCGGCTCTCGATCGGCGGCAGTGATCGTGCACGCGTACCGCCTTGTGTCCGCAACCGCGCTCGCGCTTAGCCCGAGCAGCTCGAGAGCGGAACATAATGCAAAAGCGATAGCGGCTCTTCTCATTCGGCTACACCTAGTCTGGAGTATCGTTCGCCTGCTCTGTACAACCTGACGCTACGGCCGATTCAAGCTTCTTCGATCGCTCTGTCGGATGAAAGCTACTCATGGTGACCGCGGTTTCGCAGAAACGGCGCAATCGGTGTCCCCCAGCCGTGGTCCTGGATGGCCGGCCCGAACGGTTTCATTATCGGCGCTCACCGTGCGCCGCGGGCCAGCACATCGGTGAAAAGGCTGAGGACCGACGCATTTCAGCTCGGCGGCGGCCATGATGGCGCGGCGGTCCGCGGCGACGGAGCCTACGTTTCTGACGCAGGCGCATGCGTTCTATGAGCCGACGCCATTTTGCGCGCCAATGACCTGCGGCTCCCGAATTTTGCTTGACAGTGTCAATGTAAAAGGAAACGTGGTCGCTAGGAGCCGTTCAAAGGCAGATTGCCGCTCAAGCAGGCGATCTTCGAGAACCTTACGCTCGAGATCACTCAGCTCGCTTTTAAGCCTTCTTCGACAGCGCCAAATGTCATTCCGCACGTGTCGGATCTCATTCAATCGATCGTCAATCGCAGCCATCACCGACGCCATATCTAACTTGAACCAGCCATGGACAACTGGTCAATCACGTCCTTCCCTCAGTAAGACGCGGATGAGATCTCACGACCTGGCCATCTGCGGACATGATGTAAAGATCTCCTACCAACATGTCCTCTTGTACGGAAGTCTTTCAACGCAAGAGCACGAAGTGACCATTGCTTCTGCAGAAGTTCAGCGATTCTTGCGACCAGCGCGCAGGATTTCAAAAGCTGCCACTCGGCCGTGAGTGGGTCGAAATGGTTATCTTATCCCAACCCACACGCGGCCCGATCAGGTGTCAGGCCGGCACTTCAGCTGGTCTCGAATGGGAATATCCGAGTAAATCGGACGGTCGTACCGTCAAACTCTAGTCTAGGTAACAGATTTGAGATGGGCAATTGCTCTGCCAGCGAACCCCAGGTGGGATTCAAGACAAGCCATGTTCAGGCTTCGGGGCTCGTCTGTTACAAACGAGCGCGATTTCGGAGGCGGCGCGCAAAGAGCCGACCCGAACTGAGTCGGCGAGCCTTCAGTCGGCAGGGCGAGGCGAAATCGTGAGCGATGCGCACCGCCGGGCGCCTCGGCTCAGTGTTTCGCCGTAGGCCAGCGTAGATCTTTGTACCGCCGTGCCACGTGTGGCCGGCAAGCCTGGCAATCGGATCTCATCACAAAACTTCCTGAGCGATGATGTCTAGCCGGGACTGGCGCTTGTCGCATCTGTGACACTGTATGTATTCATCAAAGCAAGACATCCGACGTTGTTCGGCAGCCCGGACTCGTTTTGTACCTAAATCAGCAGCTTGCATGTCAGATGCAAGACTGGCATGGGGGTTGCTATTGTCCAGCGACACCGTGAGCGCTGAGCGCGACCAGCGGTGCAACACGGATAGATCAACTTCGCTGGAGCGTATTGGCCACCCAATCGCTCAATGGAGAACCGATGCGGCCACCGGACAAATTATCCTTTTTCGGCACGCTTATTGTTGTCAGATCGGCCATCATTCCGAAGGTTGAGGCGCTAGTCTGATCTACCAAGGTCGTGATCTAAGCTCAAAGCGAATTCGCGAATCAAATAACGGCTTAAAGCCTCTTGGGCGAACGCCGGCAGCGAGCACCTCGAAATCGAATATTTGATGCAGCCTCGCTTCACAGGATCCGGTGCATGCTGCGCCGGCCCGTTGAGGGAACAGAGTGTGGCATCGCTTTCGACTGTTTCCTTCGTATCAATCAGAACTGATGAGGCGGGTGTATGAACAAATCGATCCGGGAGCTTCGGCTTGTGGCTGAAGCATCTGTTTTGGCGATTGGCCTGTTGATGTCGTCAGGAGCTAGCGCGGACGATGATCTGATGAGAACCGCCAGGCAGATCTTCCATCCGATCCCCTCAATCATTCCTGCGGTAAAGGACAATCCAGTCACGCATGAAAAGGTCGAGCTTGGCAAAATTCTGTTCTTCGATCCGCGGCTATCGGCAAGCGAGATCATTAGCTGCAATACGTGCCACAATCTCGGCAGCGGCGGAGTCGATGCCGGTCCGACCTCAGTCGGTCACGGCTGGAAGGTCGGCCTACGTCGGGCCCCAACCGTCTACAACGCGGTGTTCAATTCGGCGCAATTCTGGGACGGACGCGCCGCGGACCTCAAGGCGCAAGCAACTGGCCCTGTGCAGGCGAGTGCCGAAATGAATGCGACTCCGGATCATGTGCTCGACACCTTGAACTCAATGGCCAGTTATGTCGTCTTGTTCAAAAATGCTTTCCCGAACGAGGCGAGACCGGTCAGCTTTGAAAACTTTGCGAAGGCAATCGAGGCTTTTGAAGCCACTCTCATCACACCTGCGGCCCCGTTCGATCAGTATTTGGAGGGCAATACACATGCTCTCGATGATCAGCAGAAGTCAGGGTTGGCGCTGTTTATGGAGAAGGGATGCTCCTCTTGCCACAATGGAATCAATGTCGGTGGACAGGCCTACTTCCAGTTCGGCGTGATGAAGAAGCCGGACGCAACCCTGCTTCCGCAAGCCGATAAGGGCCGATTCGCGGTCACCAAGGCGGTCGGCGACGAATATGTCTTCCGCGCTGCGCCGTTGCGGAACGTTGCTTTGCGAGCCCCTTACTTCCATTCGGGCCAGGTTTGGAGCCTGAAGCAAGCTGTTGCCTTGATGAGTGAAATCCAGCTCGGCGCCAAGCTTAGCGATGGGGAAGAAAACGACATTGTCGCGTTCCTGAATTCGCTTACCGGGCGGCTACCTAAGATCGAGTATCCGATACTACCCACCCGGACGAACACGACGCCGAAGCCTTCAATAGACAGATAGGATTAACAGCACCGGCCTCATATCTTGCCGAATGATAGCAGATGCGACGCAAGAACCCGGCGTCCCGCAATGACGTTAAAATGAATGATCCCGTGCTGTCACTCATAACCAAGCGATCGGGTAGGAGGAAGCCTCGCGGCTTCCCCCTCCCACACCACCCTACGTACGGACCCGTAAACCGCGGTTAGTCAAGCCCGATTGAGATGGCGGTGCAGTCCAATGAGGAACGGCAGACCGAGGTGCACGAAAAAGGCGGCGCGATAAGCGTCGTTCATGTGGCTGGCCCCGGCATTCCACCAGGCCACGGCCGTTGAAGGCCGACTGCCATGCCCGCTCCGGATCGAGCCCACGTTGCATCAAGCGCTTGGCAGGTGTCCATGGTCGCTTCCACGGGCGCCAGAGGCCCGCCTTGGGGTCGGACGAATAGTCGCGGCCAGCGTTGCGGTGCCGGCTTGCGAACGCGTCCCTCAGCGCCATCCAAAGCCGGTGATCAAGAGAGCGCGCGATTCGCTGTCCACGCCGCGGATGCCCTTGGTCAGTAAGACGCGGTCCACGATGGGCCCGAGCAGCTTCTCTATTTTTTTGGCCGACCCTCTCCCACATCTCCGTTACGGCCGCCCAGTGAGCTTCCTGCTCCTCGTGACTCTCAGTGTCCGGCGTCCAGCCAGCCGACACCCGGCGCATGAACTATGGCGACACTCCGGGCGCGGCTCTCGCTGTCCGTCCAGACGCGATGGAGTTCGCCTGCCAAGGCCGTTGCCTGGCGGTGGGTCGGATGCACGGGAGCGTCATTGCGGACGGCCTGCCAAGCACCCTCTAGATAGGCCGCGGCGACTCCATGCGCGACTTCGCTTCGCTGGGCTCTGTGGGTGCGGAGGGAAAATCGAACGGCCTGAGCGCTCTCGCTAGGCGTCACAAAAACGAAATCATCACCGAGCGGAATAGCCAGCTCGATGCCCGCAGCCTTGGCGCGGACGTCCGCTGGAATGCGCCGCACGAATGAAGGAAAGCAAGACCCGTCCCGGCGCATCGGCCGAACAACCCTGAACAGCAATGTTACACCCCATTGTTACACAGTCGGGGCCAGCGCAACACTCTGAAAGAGCATAACTTCTCGAATTGCTGCACATCAAGAAGTTGATGGTGCCCAGGAAAGGACTCTGACCTCCAAGTCATCGACCGGACACCACTCCGGTCGAATCGCGCCAGTCACGGCGGTCCGCGCCATGCCTGGCGCACCAAAAAAAGCCCGGCCTCCTCCGGAGGCCAAGCGAAAGTCACGCAGGAACGACGCTGCTTTACGCATCGCACCAGCTTTCGTCGGCAGGGAGGACTTACCGCCGATCGATCTTCGGCGAGGGCATTCGCCGTCAAACAAGGAGAAACGGATATCACTCCGCGCGAAATCTGGAGCCGTTTGCCTTCCGCTCCTGTCGGAAACTTCACGACTTTTCCACCACTCGCCCGCTGTCCGGTTGGGATGGCAGTGCCTTGACCGAGATGGGATCCTGCGCCGGTTTGGCTGCCGTGCCCTGAAACACAAGCGGCAGTTTGCCGTCGCACAGCAGCATTGGCACGTCCCCAAAAACCAACAACGCTCGATTACCTCTCCCGAAGAGCGTGCCAGGGCCTGAATTTCGTATGACGTTCCGTAAGGACCGTAAAATAGATTGTTGTGATGAGACGCATCCACGCGATGGATAAATGAAAAAGTCGGGCTGTGCTTCGCGTCGAGCGTTAATGACGTCGCAATAGGACCTGATCGGACCTCGCCGGCATGCTGTCGGCCGTCGGGTCGAGAATCGAGCTTGTCGCCGGCTGTATGCGACCGCCTCCGCCGACGCCCGCCCGCATTCCGCGGCGCTGGGAACTTTGAAAGCTCCCAAGGACATCGTAAGCCCCCAAAGCGCGTGCATCTTGTTCACAAACGCGTTGGCGAAACGCTCCGGCCCATCATGGCTCGGCCCGCAACTCGCGTGCGGCGGCCACCATATTGACGAGCGCGGGACGCACCTCCTCCCACCTTCGCGTTTTCAGTCCGCAGTCGGGATTGATCCAGAGCTGCCGATCGGAAACTCGCTGCCGCGCCAACACAATCAGCTGCTTGATTTCCGCCGCTGCGGGAATGCACGGTGAATGAATGTCATAGACGCCGGGCCCGATCTCATTTGGATATTTGTAGCTCTTGAAGGCCTCGAGCAATTCCATCTTAGAACGCGACGTCTCGATTGAAATGACGTCGGCATCCATTGCTGCGATCGCATCGATGATTTCGTTGAACTCGGAATAACACATGTGAGTATGGATCTGAGTTCCGTCGGCGACCGGGGAGGAGCAAAGGCGGAAGCTGTCCACCGCCCAATCGAGATAGTTCTTCCACTGCGATTTGCGTAGCGGCAATCCCTCCCGCAACGCAGCCTCGTCGATCTGGATCATGGTCGCTCCAGCCGCCTCAAGGTCGATGACCTCATCTCGGATCGTGAGAGCGATCTGTCGGCATGTCTCGCTCCGCGAGATGTCGTCACGGACAAACGACCAGTTCAGGATCGTCACCGGTCCGGTCAGCATAGCCTTGACGGGTTTTTTGGTCAGAGACTGCGCATAGCGCCACCATTCAACGGTCATGGGCTTCGGCCGGGAGACATCTCCGAACAGGATAGGCGGACGAACGTACCGCGAGCCATAAGACTGAACCCAGCCATGCTTGGTGAAAGCGAAGCCCAACAGCTGCTCGGCAAAGTATTGAACCATGTCATTGCGCTCGAACTCACCGTGTACGAGCACGTCCAGGCCGATATCTTCCTGCCACTTCACGGTACGGGCTGTCTCCGCTTTCAGAAGCTGCTCGTACTGCGTGTCATTCAACGTTCCCCGCGCATGAGCCGCGCGCGCATTCCGGACATCGGCCGTTTGCGGGAAGGATCCGATGGTTGTCGTTGGAAACATCGGCAATGCGAACGAGACGCGCTGGACGTCGGCACGCTGGGTGAACGCGCTGCGACGGCGAAGCATGCTATCGTCGATCGCGGCGATTCGTCCGGCGACATTCGCATTGTGGATCTCGGGCGATGTTTCGCGGGTGACGGCTGCCTCCTCCGAAAGCGCAAGTTCATCGGCCACCTCGGCAGCATGGCCGGCCAGCGCTTTGCCCAATATCGAAAGTTCCTTGATCTTCTGAACTGAGAACGCCAGCCATGTCTTCAGATTGGGATCGAGATCGGTCTCTAGCTCAATGTCGATCGGAACATGAAGCAGCGAGCAGGAAGGAGCAATCTGAACACGGTGCCTGCCCAATTTTTGGACCATAGGAGCAAGTTGGTCGAGCAGCGCCGGAAGATTGGAGCGCCACACGTTCCGACCATCAACGACGCCTAGTGAGACCACGAGATCTCTACGGGTTGTGGCGACAATTGCGTCCAACTGGTCAGGTGCCCGAACCAGATCCACATGAAGCCCGGCAACGGGCAAGGCCAAGGTTGTTTCAAGATTGTCGCCGATAGCCCCGAAATATGTGGCCAGCATTATTTTAAGGGCCGGCACAACCTTTGCGAAATGAGCATAGGCCCAGCGGACAGCCGCCCGCGATGCTTCGTCGACGTCCATCACTAGGCATGGCTCGTCCAGCTGAACCCATTCAGCACCGCGCGAGGATAGTTCGCGGAGAACATCGACATAGACTGGGAGGAGCCGATCGAGCAGCGACAGCGGATTGAATGCGGGATTTGCGCTTTTGCCAAGCTTCAGGAAAGTGACTGGGCCAACTAGGACGGGGCGCGTTTGGTAGCCGAGGCTTTTTGCCTCCTCATATTCCTCGATCGGCTTTCGAGAGGAATACTTAAAGATCTGATCCCGGTGAAATTCCGGCACCATGTAGTGGTAGTTGGTATCGAACCACTTCGTCATTTCCTGAGCGGCTACGCCAGGCCCATGCTGAGCGTGACCACCGTCCTGAGCGCCACGCGCCATGGTGAAGTAGGTCTTGAGCGACACAGGACCTTCGGTCCAGCCGTAGACGTCGGGAATGGCGCCAACCATTAGGCTGGTATCGAGCACATGGTCGTAAAACGAGAAGTCATTCGAAGGAATGACGGTCGCACCGCGGGATTTCTGCCGTGCCCAATTAGCGGCACGAAGTCCACTCCCCGCCTCGAGGAGCTCGGCTTCGCTGGAGTTTCCCGCCCAGTAGCTCTCGAGCGCGACTTTGAGTTCGCGTCGTGGGCCGATGCGTGACGTCCCCAGTGTGGCAACGGGAAGCGAAAGAAAAGACATAGCTCAGACCCCATGATTGGGGCAAAGGCCATGGCGGACGCATGCAGCGAATATCGCGTGAGCGACAGCTGCTTGGCGCACACCGGGACACCCCGCCCGTGGACGATATATTGTCGAGGCAGGTCTCCTGGCTCGCGGGTCGTCGCTGCTGTCCGGCCTTCCCGAAGCCGCATGGCTTGACTTCGTTGGACAGCGGCTCGCCGCTTACAGTTGCGGGGGCAGCGCCGGCATTGCACCGGCTTCCCTCTTAGCTCCGGATCAAACGAATCCGAAGACCACGACGGCTGGCATTAGGCGCACGAGGATCGATCCGTCAACCTACTAAGTGTCGCCGCGATATTGCCCAAGCGATTGCGAGCTGTACCAGCTAGGGCACAACGGTCTTACTCCCGGCCTGGTAAAAACGCCTAGATCTGTGGAGCCTCCGCTTGTGAATGCGTCCGTCAACACCCGCTTGGCGTACTCGGATGAGCCAACGCGAGCAGAACGAACGCGGTGGGCGCTTCGACATCTGCGTGATCGCGACAAATCCGGTCTTTTCCGTCAGCAGCTTCTCGAACTCGCCCGCGAGGACGTTTGCGATCATCCTCGGCCGGCATCCGCTTGATCACAGCGCCATGAGGCTCCTTAGGAATTGTCAAGGCCGGATTGCTCCAGGATCAAACGGATGATCAGGCCGGACTGCCCGGACTGCCTGTGTTCGGCGGCCCCCGCGACGAGCCGTGAGCTCGATCGCTCCGTGGCGTTGGTCAAGATGATCTCCTTCGGTGTGCCAAGCACTTACGTGCTGAGCGACTTTGGCCGCGCATTCGTTGTTTCCGTCGCCGCTGGCGAGTAGTGCAGCCTGGACGTTGGCCTGCGCGGCATCGCAGGAACAGTTCCGGACGTCAGGATGCGCGCTAACTTGCGAAACTGGAGTAAGCAGCGAGAGCGCGGGCGGCGGGGATCCTGTTACGACCCTAGCTCCATGCACTCGTGCATCGTGACCGTGGGCAAGCGGATGCCCAGCTTCTCGTACGTCTTCAGGATCTCCGGACCGATCTCGTCGCGCGTGGAGACCGTCTCTTCGGCTTCGAAGCGACGTAGCTTTAGATATCCTGCAAGCTGATCTTGGGATATTCGACGCCCGTCCACCTCGCCTCGGCTCGTCAGCCAATGACGATAAGCCTCAACGCGACGACCTGGAGCATCGAGGCGGCCTTGTCATTATTCGAGACAAATTTGACGGTCTCCTCTGACAGAGCCCTTCGAGGGTTTCTCGGAGTCGATCAGCGCCTTAAGCTCATAACGATGTTGATCGACCTCGATGCGCCGCACGCGGAAGGCGGCCACCACAAGCTCGACATCTACTCCTTCGTGCGCGAAATCGAGCGGTGAAGCCTTCTGGACGCGGGCTGCTTATGTTGTCTTAGACGGGACACAGGTGTCAGGCACCGGACAGACCACAGCGCATTGCGGCGTGTCGGAATGGCCCTCGCACTCCGTACACTTTTTTGCATCGATAACGTAAATGTCGCGCTTGAGGCTGATCGCCGCGTTGGGACACTCGAACTCACATGCCCCACAAACGGTACATTGCGAAGCGACGATCTTGTAAGCCATGCCTTCCGACTCCTTAGGCGAGCGATGCCATTGGCGATCCCTTTCAAATGCCGTGCCAAGGACAGGCGCGCTCAATGATGGGCAACTTGCCCAATGGTGCTGTGCGGGGTCTGAGACCATGTTGCATCTGCGACAGCATGGGCCGCTTCAATATCAAGCCGTGCGAGCCCTCGGGCCCCTACTCCGATAGCCAGTCGCGACTCGACTGCTGCGAGCTTCCGTCGGTTTGTCTGGCATGGCAGCGCGGGGCCAAGCGACGCTCGACGATTCCCGAAACCGGCGGCGCGAGTAGAAGCCGCGAGCCGACGCACGTCTACGCCGGATGTCGGCAAACCTCCGGTCACACGCCCTGACCGGAGATTTTGTCCAAGCCGCGCTCACGCCTGCAACGTTAACTCCGCGGATTGACTCGCTGGAGGCTTGCCAAAAGGGCTTTGTGCTACAATAACCTTCGGCATCGCTTCGGAGGGAAATGAAGTTCGGCCGGGAGAAGCGATACTGGGTTTGCAAAGTGGCCGATTTAATTGCCGTCAGCCGCATGCCTGGTGCCGAGTAGGCATGGCCGCGCGGGCCAGCGCTGGTACGCTTTGCCTGGCTGTGCTCAGTCACTCCTCATGCAACTATTTTGGACGAAGTGGAACAGGGCTGAAAGATGACTGTGCAAATTGCTTCAGCGGCATGGCCTTTCCGAACAGATGGCCCTGCGCAAGGTTGAAGCCGAGTTCGGTCACAGCGATCAGGTCGGCGTGGCTCTCCACGCCTGCGGCGACGGTGCGCACACTGTACTCTTTGGCTAGATCGACGATATGGCGGCACACCGTTCGCTTCAGGGGCCCATTTCCGCAACCGGCGACGTACTGCCGGTCCACTTTTAATTTCATGAACGGGAATTTTTCGAGCCCCATCAGCTGCGGCCAATTGGCGCCGATATTGTCGATTGCAAGGCCAATGTTGTGAAAGCGAACCTCACGCGCGACCTCGATCAGGAGATCTAGGTTCTGGATCGCTTCCTCGCTCTCGATTTCGATCGTCAAGCCGCCGAAAGCGGGGTGCGACGGCATGCGCTGACAGAGATCGCGTACCGCCTGCGGGTCAATCAGGAATGCTGCCGGGAGATTGATGGAGAGATCGGTCGAAGTTTGCTGCTCCAGAAGATACTTCCAATCCTTGATCGCGCGGTCGATCACGAACTGCGACAAGTCCCTAAAATGCGGATCGTGAGCCTCCGGGATGAAATACGCTGGTGGAACAACGCCCCAGGTCGGATGCCGCATTCGCACAAGCGCCTCGGCGCCGCGGCGGCTGAGGGTACACGGGTCAAAGTTCGGCTCATACCAGAGCTCAAGCCAGCCAGCGTGTAAGGCTTCTCCGACATGGACTGCGGGACGGGGCGCCGGCTCTCTGGGCAAGAGCATGGCGACCCGATCGCGCAGCGTCTCGGCTGCAAACGGCGTCCTCAGCGGCGGCAGCATATCAAGTCCATATTCGCCCCCGACCTGCTGCACTGCCGTCATGACGATCGACTCGCGGGCGCCGAACGCCAGCACTCTGCCTGCAAATTCTTCGCGTACGAGTATCTCGAGCAATCGTCCAGGCTCGATGCGATCCGAGCCAATGCCGAGCAGGATCAGATCAGGGAAGTCCGTACAGAGTACGCGCGGCAGCTCGTCAGCAGTCCCGCATTCGCTGATCACAAACCCCATATCCTCTAGCACATCGCGTAGAAAGGCGCGCAGATGCCGCTTGCCCACGGCCACGCACGCTCGCGGCCGCACCTTACGCTGGCCGAAGATTACAGGTTTCCCTCCGACCAGTTCGGCCTGCCCATGCTCCATCGCAACCACTCCCCTTCCGTGAAGGTCCCTTAAACGAGGAGCGAAGGTCCAAACAAGCAGTGCTTGCCATTATCTTTCGATTCTTCGAGGTAAGCTTAAGATAGTGCATTAGCGTGCAAAATCTTTTCGCGATGTTGTTCAGACGATTTTGTCGGGCGCACGCGTATGATACCTGTCCCGGCTCGCGCAACTTTGTACGAGTGACGCACACGAGTGTGGGGAATCTCACCTTCGGACGCACCGAGCTGATGCGCCCTATGCCACGGCGATGATCATGCTGCAAGATGTACTGAATCGACTCTCGTGAGTGATGATCAGCAATCACTCCTACGAAATGTTTGATCGGCATGGCCGGCCTGCCCACGCGCGAATGTGCCGTCTCGTGGATTCCCTATCTAGTCGAAGGAGATCCAACTGAGTTCGCAGCGGGTCAAGCCGCGGTCGATTCTGAGAACGGCAACAGCTTGCACTTACCTCACCTCTGTTGGTTATAGCGAGTGCGGACGTCCTATTCCCTATCGAGCTTGATAGTTTCTCTCAGTTGCGTTCTCTGTATCCTTCTGAACATGGATATCCTCAAGAGGGACTGGAGGGACTAACGTGACGGGTGTTCGTGTTGGCGCTGAAGCGCAAGGCTTGCCCCACGGGGGCACGGCTTTGCGCAAAGGCGTGCCAGGAGATGAGAACGCGATCGTAGAAGCCGTCGGAAAGCTACTTTCTGAATTAGGTGGTCTCGGACCAGAGTTCAGCCTTGAAGGCGCAAAGCAGACTGCTTTGCGCCTGATTCAGGATCCCGAAGAGGGCTTCATTTTTGTCATCGAGGAACAAGCCACCGGGCAGATTGTAGGGATCGCTGCCATCTCCGCCGTACTGGCCGTGAGAGCAGCTGGAGCGTACGGCGTGCTTCAGGAGCTATGGATTTCTCGGGACTTCCGAAGCTCTGACCGCGGTGGGCATCTCGAGGCGGTACGTTCGGAGGCGAAGCGCCGAGGCTGGCAGATGATTGAGGTTGCGTTGCCCCCTGATGGCTATCCGGCCTTAGAACGGGTACGCCGTTTCTACGAGGAGAGGGGATATCGGGTTGGAGGATTGCGCGCGCGCAAGAGGCTATGACAGTACTGCGACCTCTGCTCCACACTTAAAAGCGCTCCTGGTCCTGTCACTAAAGACTTTCAAGGCAGAAAATCCTGCTGCTTGTTGCTCTCAAAACGAACGCTCCAACGCGTGCGTCGCGGCCGAGGACAATCGAGAACCTCGGCGCTGATGCGGTGCTTACTCCCACTGCGAGCGGGTTACCTCTTCGACTTTTTTGGCGGGTATCAACCATCAAATCGTTCTTCATGGTGCGGAGCGATACGATGGTCTTCTCAAGGCTCGTGGACCGCGAGCGGAAACCTGCCCGGCTAGAAGGCGCGGAGCCAGGTCGGCGGCGGCCCGTTGCGGGCGAAGCCCGACCCAGCCTTACAAACGATAGCCGAGTCGTTCTTTCGTGCTTCCCACACAATGCCGCCAGTTTGGGATCACCGCACACAAATGCGATCCATTCGTCGCCAAGTCCAATGCCTCGGCAACTGGCAAGCCAATCATCTATGGGGCTTCTTCCTGCAACTTGATTCGGTGGACCGTCGCGTAAAGGGATTCGGTACCACGCTGTCGCTCCTGCTGGCGAACGTTCAAGGAAGGTGACGAAATCAGCCATCAACACTGATTCGGTAGAGGATTCTGTAATGAGCAATGTGCCGTTTGCCGCCTCCAATACGAGGTTCGTGCAGGTCGCCCCAGCGCAGGACTTGATGCGGGCGATCGTTTCGCCGTTCGGCGCCATGACGAAGACGTGGCCGAGGGAGGCGAGCGCGACAAAGAGCCGCCCGTTTTGATCCATCGTCAGCCCGTCAGGACCGCTGGTCCCGAAGGACAAGCTGAACCGTCCCACCTTCGCAGCCCCGCCGTCACGCATCAGCGGCACGCGCCTGCTGCTGTTGTCGCGCGTCATTGCAACGAACAACACGGCCTCGTCGGCGCTGAGCACCAGCCCGCTCGGGCTTGGCCAGTTCGAAATCAGGCAATCGAGCCGGCCGGCAGGACACAGTCGGACACCCAGCCGGTCGGATCGTGCACTCCAGTTCGCCCCTGATCGGTGAAATAGATGTCGCCGTTAGTCGCGGTATGCAGGTCGTTGCAGCCTCTGAAGGACTCGCAATTGCGGTTGCCCCAGAAGCGGGCTGATAGTATCCCGCTGCGGATCGAGCTCCATGAGGCCGTTCATGTAGTCGGCCACCAGCCCCCGGCCATCAGGTGCGATCTTCAGACCAATCGGCCAGCCGTCATATTCGATTATCAGAGACCAGATCCCGTCGCGCGAAATCCGGAAAATGCGGCCGAAGGGGATATCGACGACGTAGAGATCCCCGGACTTGTCGAACGACGGCCCCTCGATGAAACAATCCACCGATGGCCTCCGCGGTTGGCATCCGGCCCATTTCGAGGAAACACCACGGCGACGAAATTCCGCGGCATCGACGAGAACACGCGGGTCTCAGCCAGCTGAGGCGGCTTGTCGAGATACATCATGACGGGCCTCCCAGCGTGCGGCGCGGCTGTCCCTCATATTTGTAGCCAAACTGCTTGGGCATCGGTCCCTTGTTACGATCCTTGCGCCTGGTCTGTTCCCAGGCGTGGGCCAGGATTCCGACCGCTCGCGACAGGCAGAAGACGCCGCGCGCCAGCGGTGGCGCGAATCCGAGCTCGCCGTAAATGACCGCGGTCGCGCCATCAATGTTCATTGGGATGAGTTTGCCCTTGCGCTGCTGCATCACCCGCTCGATCGCGCGGGCGGCCTTGGCATAGTCGCCGCTGACACTGCCCTCAGCACTTGCGTCATCCACCAGCGCCAATAGCGGTGCGGCGCGGGGGTCGACCGAATGAAACCGGTGGCCGAAGCCGGGCAGATATTTGCCGCACCTTGCAGTGAAATGGTCAATTGCGGCGGCCGCGGCCTCGCCGATCTCTAGGCCATCGCGCCTCCGCAGCACATCTTCGTAGAGTTCGACCGCCTGCTCCCCTGCTCCGCCGTGCACCTCATCGAGTGTATTGATGGCGGACGCCATCGCACCATTCAGGGGCAGCCCACAGCTCACCGCCATCTGCGCAATTGCGATGGAGGGCGCGTGCGGACCGTGGTCAACGGACGCGACCAGCGCAGCTTGCAGCAGCCGCTCCTGCGCTGGCGTCGGCAGATCGCCGCGCAACATCAGCCAGATCATGGCGGGAAAGGAAATCCGGCCGATCAAATCTTCGATTGGATAACCCCGATAGGCGATGCGACCGGGCGCGATGTCGCAGATGGAGGTTCGCCACCAACGGGCCGCTTGCTGCCGCAATTCTTCTTCGCTCATTTGCGGTTCCGCCCCTTCAACCCTGCCATTGCCGATCGCCGCAAGCCGTCGAATATCATGATATTGGTCCGTCCGCGGCTACGCGGACGGGCAGGAAATCAGCCGCCCGTTGCTTTGGCGTCCCGACGGCCCGGGTTGAGACCAGCTGCTCGACCTCCGCATACGAATAGCCGAGCCGCTGCAGCCATCGCTCGGTGTCTGCTCCGAGCGTCGCAGGTGGTGAAGGCACCGAAAACTCCTCATCCAGCCGGAAGCCCGGCCGCATGATTCGTAACGGCTGCGCACCATCTTGTTCTGGGGCCAAAGTCTCGACGAATCCGCGCTCTAGGAGCTGTGGCTGCTGCAAGATTTGGGAGACCGTCAGCACGCAGCCTGCGGGGACTCCAGCCAGATTCATTTGGGCCTCCCATTCTTCAGCGGGCTTGCAACTCAACGCCTGGTTCAACTCCGTGTTCAGCGCTGCGCGATGGACCTTGCGCATCTCGCGCTCAGCAAAGCGTGGATCCGTCTTCAGGTTCGGTCGGCCAATCAGGTCGCATAGGGCTTGGTACTGCTTCTGCTCGTTGGCGGAAATGTTCAGCGGGCCTGTTGCGGTGCGGAACGTGCCGGAGGGAGCCGCGGTGAAGTTCTCGTTGCCGATGGGCTGCGGTTCCACACCAGCGTTCAGGTGGTTGGAGACGACCCATCCCATCGCTGCAACGGTGGCTTCGAGCAGGGACACGTCAATGAACCGACCGCGGCCGCTATGCCGCTGTTCGACCAGAGCCGCGGCGATGGCAAAGGCAGCAGTGAGTCCCGCAATCGTGTCCGAGATTGGAAAGCCGGTGCGCAGGGGAGCCGAGGCCGTATCGCCAGTGACGCTCATGGCACCAGACAGACCCTGAACGATCTGGTCATAGGCCGGACGGGCGGACCATGGCCCGCTCTGCCCAAAGCCGGAGATCGCGCAGTAGACGAGACGCGGGTTGTGCCTGCTGAGCACATTAAAGCCTAGGCTAAGCCGTTCCATCACCTTCGGCCGGAAGCTTTCGAGCACCACATCGGCTTCCTTGACGAGTCGCAAGAATACCTCGCGGCCCGATTCCGACTTCAAGTCCAGCGCCACGGATTGCTTGCCGGCGTTCACCGCGACAAAAGAGAGGCCCTGCAAGCGCTCTGCCCTTTGCGGATCGGCGCCGAGGCGCCGCGCGAGGTCGCCGCCGTTCGGATTTTCGACTTTGATGACCTCCGCGCCAAGACGCGCGAGATGATAACCGCAGAACGGACCGGCCAACACGTTCGACAGGTCCAGGACGCGGATGCCGGTGAGCGGCAGAGACATCTGAAGACGCCTTCCTTTAGGTGATCCGATGGTGAGGGCTTGGCCGGCTGGCAGCTATTTCAGTTGTTGTGCGGCGCGTTCCGCAAAACGATTGGTGAAGGTTTTGTTCAAGTCGATCTTTGCGGCAGCAATTTTTGGATCAAAGTCGCTTAGGACGGCCAGCGGGACCTTGGCCGCCTCGATGTCCATCTGTCCGGTTGGCGAGAAGAGCGCTTTCGATGCGTTCATGATTTCGATATTCACCTCGCGATTGTCAGTCTTGTAACCAGGAGGAATCGTATCGACGAGCTGCTCCGTCGGCGTTGCGTTGATCCAGCGGTGAGTTTTGAGCAAGGCGTTGACCAGGCGCTGGACCGTTTCGGGATTTTTGTCGATGAAAGTCTGCTGAAGGTAGAGACACGCGGTCGGATAGGACCCGCCGAAGGCCTGCTTTGAGCCTTCGATCGTGCGCGCATCGAACAGCGCTGTCGCGTTCTTTTTGCGCGCGAGAAGCGTCGCGATGGGATCGAAATAGACCAGGGCATCGACGTTCATGGCCTCAAGCGCCACCATGCCCGGTGCGCCGCTGCCGACGGCAATGATGTTGACATCGCGTGAACCCAATCCTGACTTCTTGATGTAGTAGCGCGCCATACTCTCCGTCGATGACCCCGGCGCCGTGATCCCGAGCCTGAGCCCCTTCAGGTCGGCGCCGGATCTGACCTTGTCGGCGAGGTCGCTGCGGACACCGAGCAGGACGCCGGGAATGTCATTCAGCAGGAACACGCAGGAAATTTGCTTACCCAGCACCTGCATCTGAATGGTATGATCGTAAAAGCCGATAGTCCCGTCGACAGAGCCGCCGATCAGGGACTGCAGAGCCTTTGAGCCACCGGCCTGGAAGTTCTCGACGGTAACGTCAAGGCCTTCTTCCTTAAAGGAGCCAAGCTTCACTCCAAGTTCGACAGGCATATAGTTGAGGATTTGTGACCCCACCGCGATCTTCAATTTTGTTTTCTCGGGCTCGGTGGCATGCGCCAAAATGACCGAGAATGCGGCCAGCGCCACCACCGGCATCAATCTTATGGAAACGTGCATGCGAACCTCCATAATTGAGGGGAGAGCGTACGATCAGCTTTCGTGCGCAGGCGCCGGCCGCCAGACCAGGAGCCGCTTTTCCGCGCAGTCGACAATGGCATCGAGGACAACGACGAAGGCGGAGAGAACGATAATTCCTGCGAACACTCCGGTCGCATCGAGGACGCCTTCGGCCTGCGCAATTAAGTGCCCCAATCCTGCGGACGAGCCGAGATATTCCGCGACCACGGCTCCCATCACAGCCATGCCGACGGACACCCGCAGGCTCGACAAAATCCAGGTCGTGGCGGACGGCAGGTAGACGTGCCGTAGCAGGGACGACTTCGATGCACGCAGCAGGCGGGCATTCGCCAGCACGACCGGATTGACCTCGCGGACGCCCTGGAACGTATTGAAGAATGCGACGAATAGAACCAGCGTGACGCCGAGCGCAACCTTGGAGGTGAGGCCCAATCCGAACCAGATGACGAAAATGGGTCCAAGCAAGATCCGCGGGATGGCGTTGAACATCTTGATAAAGGGCTGAACGACTTCGGCAGCAAATGGGCTTAAGCCCAGCCAGATCCCAAGCGCTGTGCCGATCCCGATGCCAGCCAGGAACGACAGGACCGTCTCCAGCAATGTTATGCCAATATCGCCCCAAAAGTCCGCCGTCGACATCCACTCCCCGATCCTTACGACAAGTGTCGACGGTGCCGGAAAGAAGAAGGGATCGATCAGTCCGGCCCAGACGCCCAATTCCCAGATCAGGATCATGCCAAGCAGGATGGCGAACTGCGTGAGAGCGACCCTACCCCTGCGTGACATAGCTTTTCTCCACTTCGGCGCCGAGCAGCGACCAAATTTCACGATAGAGCGCGACGAATTCGTCGGTGGTCTGCAGCGCAGAAACATCGCGCGGACGAGGGAGCGTGATCCTGACGTCGGCAACCATGCGGCTGGCGGGACCGGCAGACATCACAACGACGCGGTCCGCCAGCGTGATCGCCTCATCGAGATCATGGGTGATGAAGATGAGCGAGCGCCGGTCCGCCTGCCAGAGGTCGAGCAGGATGCGGTGCATGAGTCGGCGTGTGTGAACGTCCAGCGCGGAGAACGGCTCATCCATGAGAACGATTTTGGGCTCCATGATGAGGGTTTGTGCCATCGCAACGCGCTTGCGTTGGCCGCCGGACAATTGATGCAGATAGCGCTCCTCGAATCCCTTCAATCCGACCTTGGCGAGCCAGGGCCGTGCCTGCTCGCGCGCTTTCGCGACCGACCTGCCCTGAAAGACGAGCCCGAGGCCGACATTGTCCTGGGCGGTCTTCCAGGGCAGCAGCCCTTCCTGTTGAAGCATGTAGCCGGACTGACCGTTCAGGCCCGTAAGAGACTTGCCGAAAATGCGAACGTCGCCGGCGGCGGGCTTCAGCAGTCCGGTGACAGTGTTGAGAATGGTCGATTTTCCGCAGCCGGTCGGCCCCACCACTGCAACGAATTCCGTCTCGGCCACCTGGAGGTTCATGCTTTTGACTGCCGTGAAGTCGCCGAAGCGAATCATGACGTCGTGCAAGTCCACGGCAAGTCCCGGCCGCCCCATTGTTTCGCTCCATAGAACTTGTTCTGAAACCTGGAACCGAGTAGCTCGCGTTCTCACGAGGAGTCAATCGTATTCTGGCGTGCAGGATTGTGCTCGCGCTAACTTGGGTGGACTCCTGGCGTCATTTTGACTATTGGTTCTGCAGAGCAGAACCAGAGGTAGCGATGGTAAGAACAGGGGTTGATGCGGTCGGGCGGGCACTGGCAATCCTTAAGGCATTCGACCCGGAGCGCGCCGCGATGACGCTGACGGAGATTGCGAATGCGACTGACCTCTACAAGAGCACAGTCCTTCGCCTTGCCGCATCTCTGGAGGCGGATGGCTTCCTGGTGCGGGGTACGAACCGGCTATTTCGACCCGGACCGGAGCTATGGCGCCTTGGGGCGCTCTATCAGCGCGGGCTCGACCTTGGTGACCTGATCAGACCCTCGCTCCATCGTCTGGTCGAGGCTACCGGAGAGACCGCATCCTTCTACATCGCGGAGGGCGACGAGCGCATCTGCCTTTATCGCGTCAATTCTCCGCGTTCGGTCCGGCATCACCTCGAAGAGGGTCACCGACTGCCGATTGACCGCGGCGCTGCCGGCCGTGTTCTTACCGCCTACCGCGATTCTGCATCAACTGATGGAAAGAAGGTCAGAGATCGTGGCTTCTACGTCTCGATCGGCGAGCGGGATCGTGAGGTCGCGGCCGCAGCTGTGCCTGTGATCGACGTTCATGGCCAATTGCGCGGCGCTCTCTCGGTCTCCGCCATTCGGAGTCGGTTTGATGTAGATGCTCGGAAGGCTGCGATTCTAGTTCTGAAGTCGGAGGCTAAAGCGCTGATCGGTCTGCTGCCCGCAAGCGAGCGCTGAACTACAATGGCAGCGTTCCGTTCATGACGCACAGCTCAGCGGGTGCCGCCAGGGCCTCTCCTAAGCGCAGCGTGCATTTTTCACATTGTTGAGGAGCATCGGGGCGCGAATCGGCGAGGCGTTCTTTTGCAACAAGAATTTGGTGGTGGAAGGAATGCCCTGACAACGACAGAGCGTCGTGCAGTGGTGATGCCCCTGAAGCCGTTCCTGGAGTCGTCCAAGTGATCCCGCCGCAGATCATCCTCGAGCTCGACGCCACCCACCTGTACACGGGCATCAGGAGGGAGGCTTCTTCAAAGGCTACGCTGCTGGATATATGTGCTGGTGTTCTGGAGCCGGCATCTGCTGAGGGCCAAGCTGCGGCGCGCTGACATCGATGCAAGCGCGGCCAGAACGTTGCGCAGATTGTGCGGCCGTTCGACCCATTTGGCCACCATCTTCGGCGTGGTGTTGAACTGGCGCGCGGCGGCGTGCATTGCTCAGTGCCGTTTCCACACACCGCACCATGGCCTCTCGACCTTTCGGCGCTCCTTGAGAGCTTCTGGCAGGCTCGACATCCGCCTGATACGCCGCCTATCTCAGTCCGTCATCACCCAGCTTATTCAGAGATCGAAGTGATCGATGATGATCTCGGTCGTTCAGCCGCCGGCGGCTTACACACGCCGGCTTCGAGCGAATGGTAGCGGAGGTTTGCCTTGGTAGGGTTGGTGCGGTTTGCGCCCGCGACGTCTCGCGCTTCGCTCGCAACAGTCGGGATTGGCAGCAACTCATCGAGATGTGCCGCGTGGCCGATACCGGTTCTGGTCGATCAGGAGACCATCTAAGCGCTGAGGCATGGCAACGACCGCCTGCTGCTCGGGGTAAGGGGCAGCCTCAACGAGTACGAACCGGATCTGTTGCGCCAGCGCTCGCTCTCGGCACGCTGTGAGAAGGCGCTCCGGGGCGAGTTGGTTATGGCAGCGCCCGTCGGCTTCATGAAGCCCGGCGACCGTTATGAGAAAGACCCGGATCGGCGCGTCCAGGATCAAGATGGTGTTCGACCAGGTCGAGGAACTGGGCGGATCGCGACAGGCGCGTTGCTGGCGCCACGGGTCCAATCTCGATCCCGGTGAAGCAGACCAACGGGGACACGGCCCGGCGGCGACCACACTACTCCGCCATCGGCAGGCTTAAACACCGGGATATGGTAGTTCGAGCGCATTGATGTGACGCGCTCGGGGTACGCGATTGCCGTTGCCGGTCTTGAGGCCATTGCGATTGAGGGGGCGGCAATGAGATCGTCGCTGGCGATCAGCACCAGTCGGCGCGCGGTTGGATGGTGTCGGCGGAGAGCATCACGCAACTGATGCCGCCGTTCTTTAGCTCTCTTGCCGGCCGCGGTTGCAGCGGCGATCGCCCCGGGGACCGACGACACCAAGCGGCGCTTCCTCGATCACCGCGCTGAACGATGCGGAGTTGCATGCCCTACACCGGCGTATTGAGGGGCGATGGGACAACTGTTCGAAGCGCGACGCCCTGTCGGACGATAGCAGCGCAGACTGTCAGTCTTGAGACAAATGTCAGCAACTTGACGCTACACACCTCACGGAGTGCCTGCAGAGCTTCGAACTCTCTTCGGCACGAGGTTTGCTTTACTCAGTCATCATCATCACCACGCAGTGCGATGGTCTTCGGGACGGGCTCGGCGCATCGCCGTTAGCGTCTGGTCCGCCCCGACGTTTTGCTGCGGCGATAACTTAAGGGCGCTCGGTTGTCGACCGAGAAAATGCAGGGAAGGAAGTATTGGTGCGATCTGGAGTTTTTCTTTCGGGAGCCACAACAATTGCGCTCATCGCAACCGGTGCAGCCAATGCGGCGGACCTTGAGCCAGAAGTGAAACTGCCACCAGCAGTGTGGAGCTGGTCCGGAGGCTATATTGGCGGGCACGTCGGCGGTGGGTACGGCCGAACCTCCTTCGGTAATCCCTACGGTCCGTCAATCTATGGCGGCGTCGTCGATACCCCAGTGTTCCTCGCAGGAGGCCAGATCGGCTACAATTGGCAGAAGAACGGCTGGGTCTTTGGCGTCGAACTAGATGCCAGCGGCGCTGTCTCCGATGGCACAAATACTTGTCTGGCCGCCTCCGGCTTTGTTGTGAGCGCAAACTGCACGGCTGGTCCAAACCTCTTTACCACCGGGACCGGTCGCGTCGGTTACGTGTTGGACGCTCTCGGCCATACGCTGGCCTATCTCAAGGGAGGCGTGGCTTGGCAATACAATCAGGGCAACGTCCTCAATAACTACGAATTCAATGACCTCGGGCTACAGAAGAAAACTCATTTCGACTATGGTCAGGTCGGTGGCGTCATCGGGCTGGGCGTCGAACAAGCGCTTACGCCTGCATGGTCGGTCAACGTAGAGTATGACTATCTGCATTTCGGTGGGCCAAGCGTCGCAACGCCTCCGACGGTGCAGCTTCCGCCGTTCGCAATTCTTCCGGCGAACACAACGAGCCTGTCCAGCAGCTATCACATCGGAAAGATCGGGTTGAACTACCATTTTGGCGCCGCCCCATGGGCGGCGCAATGGGCCGATGCGCCGCTGTATGCGAAAGCACCTGCCGGCGCGCCGCCGATTGCTTACACGGCCGGTTGGTCGTTCGAAGGCGGATCGCGGCTCTGGCTCAGCCGGGGACGATTCCAATGGGACGCCAGCGCTGTTCCCCATGGGATCGCTACTGGAGATCCTAACATTCTTGTATCAAGGCTCACCTACCATGGCCTCGACGGACTTTCCGGGGAATTATTTGGCCGTCTTGACAGCCCGTGGGGAGTGTTCCTGAAGAGCAACGTCGGCATCGGGCGCTTCGATAAAGGAAAGATGAACGATGAAGATTGGAGCCTCCCGAGCAGGGTCTCTTATAGCAACACGATATCGGGCCAGGCAAACGGAAGGTTCACCTATTATACGGTCGACGCGGGTTACGATTTTTTGCGCGGCGCCAACTACAAGCTAGGCGGATTTATCGGCTGGGCCTATTACGCCCAGAACTCCGACACGATGGGATGCATGCAGATTGCCAACCCCATGACACTATGCCCGGCGTCGGCTGATCAAATCATTGGCAGCCAGGATACGCAGTGGAATGCACCTCGCGTCGGCCTGAGCGCCGAAACCATGCTTACCGAGCGTTGGCGTTTAAGCACGGATGTCGCTTACCTGCCTTGGACCGATTTCGCTGGTCGCGACCACCATCTCTTGCGCCCGGGGACGACCTTCGTTGATCAACGCGGCAACGGAGGCGGGGGTGTACAGGTTGAAGGCGTGTTGTCCTACTTCATTACCGATAATCTCAGCATCGGCGTCGGCGGGCGCTATTGGGCAATGTGGAGCGAAAAGGACAGCGAAACGACGTGCACAGGCTGTTATCGGGGAACCACTGCGATTCAGTTTTCAAAGTTCAGCATGGAGCGCTGGGGTACGTTCTTTCAGGCCTCTTACAAGGTCAATTGAAAAGGCCCCACCTTAGTCAAGCTCCAGACACCAGCCCTGCTGGACGAGCATCCTGAAGCCGTACGCGTTTCCCTGGCAGAAGTACCTTGAACCGTCCTAGGCGTTTTCGAAGCTGGAAGTCATTACCGGCGTGGCCCGCCCGGATTTACGTTGGATTCCGCCGCCAAATAATAGTGAGATACTGTCGAGCAGCTGATGGAAACGTGGAAGCGGCGCCAGGCTGAAATCGGTAACTTCAACAAGCTCCGCATTTGCCTTTGTAGGACGATTCGCGAAGTGTGACGGGTGAAAACAAGGTTCAATTCTGATCGACGGGCGGTTCGTAAGACGCACGCACTCATTCACTAGTAAAGAAGGGGCCGCCGCCGTGAACTTCGGCGGTGACCCACCTAGGCCTACGGTGCAGAAACTCCGGTCCGTCATCGGCCCGGCATATCGAACTGGATAACAAAGACATTCAGCGAGATCACACTAATGGGGAAACCGTCCGCGTGTTTCTTTTGCTCCACGAACGCGCTCGACACCTATCGCGATGGCTGCCGTGCGATTGTTTTCACGTTTGCTTCGCGCCAAGACGCGCTCGAAAGCACGATCCAAAGTTGATACTCCCTACTCGTGACTTCCTCCTCCTCCCAGAATAGTCGTTGGAAGCCCTGCACCCCATTCAAAGTAGCTGACCACGACACCGCCCGAGTTGCGGAGAATATGGGGATGAGAAAGATCTGCTCCTGATGGCCTTGCTACTGGCTATTTCGCGGTCGATGCCCCGTTCCGGGCAGCCGGAACAAGCACGTCACACGGGATCGTCAGCAGCTCGCCTGGGTCTAGAGCAAGCTCGCTGGAGTGGCCATCCAGGCTACCTAGGAGGCAGCATGTCCGACCAGCTGTGGTATATCGAGCGCCGAGGTCGATAAAGCGCGCCCGTGTGATCTCTGACTCCGATCACTTTCGCTCGCATATTGTGTAGCTCGAGTGCGGTGATCGAACCGACATCTCCAAAGCCTTGAACAATACCGTGACAGATTCCTTCGGCATCAGCAGGCGGGTTCTTAGGTCGTCTGGTATCCTCGGGATAATTCGCGATCAGTTCGAATTGCTTTACGGCCATCTCAAACACTTGCCCAGTGCAGACAGTCACGATAGCTCCTGAGCCTGGATATGAAACGTCGGAATGCTTGTGCTTCAGAGCACCGAGCTCCCTGGTGCGTGTTGCGCGTTTCAGACGCGGGTGAGACAACTAGTCCAATCAGCAAGATTGCGTCTCGCGGTCACGCCAGAAATATCACCAATGCGATGAAAGCGAGATTGACCGAGGCGGCCACGACGGCCCAACAGCAAATCGTGGCAGGCGAAAATTCAAGAGCGTCCTGCGAAGTGTCGACCCAAAGCGGCGGCATTCAAGTCAGCTCCAAAGACGCGGGTTAAGAGACAAACCTGCATAAGCGCAGAAACCACCCACTCTGCTAAAGCCGAGCCTTTCGACCGCGCGTAGAGCCCTTGCCACCCCGCCTGGCGAGCGGGAGCACATCGGCTATCGCTCGCCGAACTGCCCGATCCGTCCGCTAGGCGAGCCGGTGCGATCCGCGAGTGCGAGGAGCACGGCTGGAGGAAGGACCGCGCGGATCGCACGCCCGCGAGCCCGCAAAATCCGTGCCCACTGGCAGCCGGTCTTGCCGCGAGCTTCTCGGGAGGCTTGCGCCCAATGCTCTGGGTTCGATGACATCCATTCTAAGGTCAACCCGCTATCCCGATCGCTCTTGAGCCACGGTGCCGGAGCGCTCGTCTGAGCTCACCGAACTGATGGAACATGACGAACAGAGCGATCATTCCGGCGCCCAGCTCAGCGATTGCTTGACTGGCTAACAGCCCATCGAAACCCGCAACCACCGGGAATAACAGTACGGCCGGTATGAAGAGATAGCCCTGCCTCGCCAGGGCCACAATTGCACTGAGGCGTGCTCTCCCAAACGCCTGAAGCATTGCCGTCACGAAACTCTGAACCCCAAACAGCCCAAAGAAGAGATGGAACACGATGCAGGACGAGACGGCTATTTCCGTGACATTCTCGTTATCGCTAAATAGACTCACCAAAGGCCTTGCAAAAACAACAACGGCCGCAGAATACGCGATGGAGAATGCGACCGTCACGAAGAGCATGAACTTCGCAGCCTTCAGAATACGAACATAGTCGCGTGCGCCCCAACCGAAACCCAGGATAGCTTGAGCGCCTATGCAGAACCCGGTGATAGGCAGTGCGCCGACCATCAAGATTCGCACAGCTATTCCAACTGCAGCGATGGAATCATCGCCGAACGGTGCGGCAGCTCCGTACAAGAGCATAACCGCAAGAGCCGATAAGATACTCGTCATTGTCGCTGGCGCGCCCACCAACGCGAGCTGTCTGATGCGATCTGCTCGCAATGATATGTGAGATATCCTGACGAGAACTGTCCCGCCAAGCTTCGCAAAATACGCAATATAAAGTCCAATAGCGGCGATCTGCGATACCAGCGTTGCGAGGGCTGCGCCACGCACGCCAAGGTCAAACAAGAATATGAAGACAGGGTCAAGCACAGCGTTCAGTAGAAACGCGGTAAGCATCGCCCACATGCTGAATCGCGTATCGCCTTCGGCTCTGACAATGAACCCGCTAACGATGTTTAGAAGCATCAGGGTGTTCCCGAACAAAAGCGTTCCCGCGTAGTCGAGCGCCACGGGCATGATGGTTGGAGTCGCTCCGAGGATTGCGAATATCGCTGGCAGACTAGGAAGCAGAGCGACGGTAACTATGATGCCAATCGGAGCGGTGAGCGCGAGAGCTGTACTTGCGCCTCGACTCGCCTCTAGGTACTCACGAGCGCCCAGATGACGAGATATGAAGGACGCCGTTCCAACACCGATTCCCTGTGCGGCTGCCGCGAGCAGGACCATGATCGGCAAGGTCATGCTCACAGCTGCGGTCGCCTGCGCGCCAAGTGCGCCAACAAAGATCGCATTGACGACCTGCTGTAAAGCATGGATCGATAACCCAACAACAGATGGAATGGCGAGCCGCAGGATAAGGCTCGAGAGATTCGGGTCCGATAGATCGATGTGCTGTTTCTTCTGTGGCATCAAACTTGGCTCGCTCTCGAGCGCGAATTCCGTATCCGGCTCATTCATGCATGAACGTGTCGCTACTTTCCAAATTCGCTGATCGCGCACTCAGCGCAGGCTTTTCCGATCCGCTCTTGCACAGCGGTACATAAGTTTATCTGCGCCGATCGATCGTCGTGATCGGGTGGACCCGTTTGACGTTTCACAAGCTGATTTTTGCCTTGATCGATTTTCCCTAGGCATACGCCTCCCGCCAATCGCAGGCTTCTGCGGCTCTTAAGTAGAACAACGAGGATCCTGATTGAGGTGTCCGTGCGTAGCCACCTAGGTTCTGCCAGTCATATTGTGCCGTTCTGCCCTTTGTTGACTTCTCATCCGTTGCGTTTTTCCTCGATGATGATCGGCGGGGGAACGCGGCCGGACCCTAGAGCCTCAACTTGGCTTTGGCATCTACCGGATCTTGTAGTAGACGCTCCATCGTCTGCATGGCACACGCAATGAACGTGCCCAGAACCAGTGTTAGGTTCGGCGAGATGTCGTGCAAGCGCTCCATGATCTCGGGTTCCTTGTCGCGATCGAGACGAACGGCAGGCTGCTGGTCCCGGCCGGCGTGGTAACTGGGTTTGCGGCAGCAAATCGCGCCGCACTGGCCATCGCTCGCGGACACGAACTCAAAATTCGTGTAGCCGCAGCCGTGTGCCGGCGGTTCGATGAGAGGGCTCGGACGATTTCTGCTTCGGCCCACAGACGGCCCTGGCGCCGTCGACCACATGCGGCAGGCCGTCGCGCAACGCCTGACTCATCGGAAATGGCGAATCAGCGTGCAATGTCACAAACATCCCGGCATCAGATGAAGATATCCCAGGTATTTAAGTTCGAGGCAGCGCACCGACTTCCAACCGTCCCGCAGACACATCGCTGTCATCGGACGCACGGTCATTCCTATCGCGTCGAGGTCGTGCTGAACGGGCCCGTCGATCCGCACACCGGGTTCGTAATGGATTTCTTCAGCATGGAAGAAGCGTTCGGTCTTCTTCTAAAGAAGCTCGATCACCATTGCCTGAACGAAGTCCCGGGACTCGAAAATCCGACGGCGGAAAATATCGCCATCTGGATCTGGCAGCACGCGAAACCGCGCCTTGCGCAACTCTCGAGCGTGAGGGTGTACGAGACGACAGATTGTTGGGCCGAATATGAGGGGCCCGATCGCTGAATTCCGCGCTCATTTTGGGCTGTATTGATGCGGCGCGCCTGTCCTTCTTCGGCTCCGAAACCGACGATCTGCGCTTCGGCTCCTCATCGGCCCGATCCGCGGGCAGATTCCCTCGCTCACGGGAGGCCCTTTGGATCTCGCGGGAGGTCAGACGACGGCGCCCTGCAAGGCTAGGATCTCAAGGAGCGCGAGGCAGCCATCGACAGCGCCATGAGCCGCCGCCTTCATCAGCAAATGCGGCAGCCGTAGGCCTCCGAAGCCCGCCGGACCAATTGCCCGGGTTGAGCCGATTTATGCCTCCCGCGACGACCTGGTGTATGTGCCTGCATGGATGATGATCAGGACCTTTACGCGAGAGGCGGCCTTGAGGGACGACCGGGTTTGACGGGAATCTGAGTCGAGAAGGCCCTCATCATAGGGCACTTTCGGCTTCGGTAGGTTCCCCTTCCACGCCACGCTCGTCGAGCGCTTGACGCGCCGCGCCGGTGAAGCCATCCGGCGTCAGCCTCGAGGGACTGGCACGGCCATGGGGCGTGGCCGAGCCGTACAAGACGGCCCTTGCCCAGAGGGGTGCGAAGCGCGCGCAAGGCCTGATCTTCACCGCCGAGCTTGGTGAACTCACACACTAGGAAGACAGCGTCATCCTTCTTGCGCTCGATCTTTTCAAGCGAGGTCTGATGCTTTGGCATCGTGGTCTCCGTTCCCACAAAACATGGACGCATAAACGCGAAGACGTTCAATAAAATAGGACAAAACATAATTACACCACTCCGACGCACCGAGGCGGCCATCCTAATGCCTCGACGGAGCCGCGATTCCCGTTGCGGGCTGGCTGATTCCTCGTGGAAAACGGCGAAGGTATCCTGTCCAACCCGATCTTGGCCGAGACGGCAGACTCGGCGTGCTCTTCCCACCACAGGCCAGCGGGTCGCGTATATCGCCAGCGCTGGTGAGGCGCCACGGAGCATCATCGACGGTGTCTCGCCAGCCGACAGGGAGGAAATCCGCGGGGATCCAGACGCCGGACGGGAGCTGAAGCGAGTTCAGTTTTGAACTGCTTGGATGCCGGAACGGGAGGACTCTGTCAGAAGTAAGCGTTTTTCTGACAGTGCTTTTTCGACGCGCGCTTGCGGAGCTCACCCACACGCGAGTGCTTGCTCTTGGAGGCTCGACGCAAGGGTCATCGAACCAACGGAATAAGAAAGCCCCAACCAGCGACGGTTCCTTGGGTCGAACCACGGCGTCTGGGCTGTGCGCGACAATCCGTCCGCCAGCGGTTGATGGACGAGCCGGCGCTCCGCGCCGGCCACTACACATCTGTACGACTGTACGAGAAGCCTCATGAACCGAGAACGGGTCCGCTAGGCACAGCTCACGCAGCCACGGACTTCGTCGCCGTCACCCGCAAGTATTTTTACTCCGCTTTGCTTAGCGTATCTGCTCTCGACTACGCGCCTCATCGCTAGGAATGCCCTCACGCGCGCCGCGGCACTTCAACAATTTCATTTTCATTCGACGCTGCCGAAGTCAGCATGCGAGAAGCGTTGCGAGTAATCGCTGCGGCTTGGCTGTAGCGCAGCGCAGAAATTTAGGCTAGCTTCTGCTCGCGAGTTTGCAAATGCGTACCCGCACCCGATCTCTCCGAAGACAACGAGCGATCATTCGACCGCTCGCCCCCTCACATCCTCAGAGCTGGGATAATCCGGACAATGAGGAAATCTGGTTTGAGTTGGCGCGCGCTATCGGACGTCAGGTCGCACGGGATGAAAATCACGGCTCGGGGCAGCCGATAAAGGACCGACATGACGACAGCGTCATCGAAGAAAACGGCCGTACTATACGCCCGTTATTCCAGCGACATGCAAAAGGCGACCTCGATTGATGGTCAGCTATTGCTCTGCCGGAAGGTCGCATTGCGCAACGACCTCGATGTCATCGGCGAGTTTGTCGATGCCGCAAAATCTGGTCTTACCGAAGGTGCGCGGGACGGCTATCAGCGTTTACTCAACGGTGTGAGAAACCGGGACTTTGACGTAGTCGTGGTTGAGCATTTCGACCGCTTGTCGCGCGATCCCGCAACCATCCAGCGCCTCAAGCAGGTTTTCGAGTTCAACGGCGTTGAGCTGATGGATCAGAAGGGGGTCTATGCGACCGCCACTGACATCAGCATCGCAAGTCTCTACAACACGATTTACAAGCCGCAGCTCGCCGAAAAGGTTCGGCGCGGCCATGACAACGCTGTTGCCAACGGAAGAATTCCTGGCTCATGCGCCTATGGTTATCGACCGAGGCCGGGCGCGCCGGGCGAACGCGTGATCGATGACAACGAAGCAAAGATTGTGCTCCGCATCTTCAGCGAATATGCAGCGGGCCGCTCGACCCGAACTATCGCCGCTGATCTCACCCGCGAAGGCGTGCCCTCACCAGGGGCAACTCGTCACAAGAACAAGGCTGATCGTACCACCTGGAATCACCAGTGCATTACAGGCGGCCGGCATGGTCGCGGTATTATCGGCAACGATCTATATATAGGCGAGATACATTGGAACGTTCGCTCGACAATTCTCAACCCGGAGACCCAGAAGAAACAGAAGCGCCGCAATCCAGAAGAGCGCCACATCATAGTTAAGAAGCCGGAGCTACGGATCGTGCCGCAAGCGCTCTGGAATCGAGCGCATGAGGTTCGTAGCGCGCGCGCCGTATCTATGTTCGGTCCGACTGGCAAGCCGCGGCGTCGCGCCGTGATCCCGCGCAACAACGAGCACCCGCTTGCCGGTGTGCTCCGGTGCGGCGTCTGCAATGGCCACATGCGAATCGCTCAATCCTCGCGTAACGGTGCACCGCGCGCGGCATGCGCGAGCGCGCATCAGCGGGGCACGTGCGAGCACACCCGTAGCTTCGACATGGACGTTCTGCTCGAGGATGCCTCCGACAAAATCCAACTGAAATTGCTTTCGCCGAAAGCCATTGAAGAGGCGATGTGTGCCTGGAAGGAGGAGCGCAAAAACGATCGGAACAAGGGCAGCGAACACTCTAAGCTAGAGCGGCGACGCCGCGTGTTGACTACCGAGATGGAACGCCTGTCATATGCCATCGCAAATAGCCGCCGGAAGCCGGACGAGTTGCTCAAGCGCATCGATGAGTGCGACCTGGAGCGGGAAAGCGTTGAAGAGCGCTTGCGGCTGCTGGGCGCTGGCGGCGAAAATGTCATTGGCTTCGATCACCCGAAATTCGGTGACCGATACCGTTCGGAGGTTAGAAGACTGGTCACCGCGCTCAAGGCCAATCCGAAGGCGATCGAAACTCGCGTAGCCTTCCGCAACTTGATCGAATGCATAGTAGTGCATCCGGTTCGCAAGCGGATGCCCTACGAATATACGCCCTACCTGAACAGCTCCGCGCTTTACGGCAAGAACCTTTTCCCAGAAAACCGCAGCAAGGCGCGAGAAATCAGCACGTTTGCCTACTACGACAATGGCAAGTCAGGGAAATCCGTGTCCTCGTAATAGACGCGGACCTGCATGTGGTGGCGGCCGTCGCGGATCTCGCCGTCGAGATGGGCAGTCACGTCGCGAGCCTCTTCGCTTTTTGCAACCGGCCCGTTTTGCGCAAAAACGGCCAGCCGCGCAAGCGCAGGTTACGCCACCGCCGGCCCCGTCCTTCCAAGCGTAACCTCGACGATCTCCGGGGGCACACCGACGCGGACGGGCATGATGCTGCAGCCGAGACCGCCGGAGATGATGACGTCGCATTTCAGCCTGAAGTGACCATAGGCGAGCCGCAGGCCGTGCTGTTTCGGAACCGCCGGCGACCAGCCGAGCAGGCGAACCTGGCCGCCATGGGTGTGGCCGGACAGTTGCAGTGCGACGCGCGCCGGCACGCGCGGTGCGATGTTGGGCTCGTGCGCGAGCAGGATGACCGGCGCGTCGTCCGTGACCTTGGCGAGCGTGGCGTTGAGATCGTCGGCGCCGAAGCGTCCCGTGCTGCGAAAGCGGCGCGCCGGCAGGAAGGCGAGCTGGTCGCCGAGGCCCGCGAGCCAGAACGGGCGGCCGTCCTTGGACAGCCGCACGACGTCATTTTCGTAGACGGGAATGCCGGCTGCTTCCAATGCACGATGAGCGATGGTCGGCCCGTGCCCTGCCTGCTGCACCGTTCTGTCGTCCCAATAATCGTGGTTGCCCATCACGGCATGGACGCCGAGCGGCGCCTTCAGGCCGGCCAGCACCCTCGCCCATTCGCGCGACGGGATCAGGCGCGTGACCTGGTGCACGCCGGCGACATAGTCGCCGAGCAGCACGATGAGATCGGCGTTCAGCGCGTTGGTGCGGTCGACGATCGACTCGATCCGCTCCAGCGACATCCAGGGATCGCAGGCATGGATGTCGGCGATGGCAGCGATCTTCAGCGGAAGATCCGCCGGCCATTGCCGCGGCGTCGGATGATAGCGGGTGACGCGGAGCCGCAGCACCGGCTCGATGCCGACGCCGTAGGCCGCCGTCGAGACGCCGAGGGCGGACAGACCGCCGATGGAACGGATGAGATGACGGCGCGTGATCATGGGAACCCGATCGCAATGCGCCTCGTTGATGCGGTCCGATTGGAGCGGAATTGGGGTGCGTTCGTGCAGACCATCTGCACGAGATTACCAGAAATTCATGACAGAAGGAGCGCGCGGCATTTGCGCGGATCAGTCGTCGCTCTCGTCCGTGCCGAACAGGCCGAACTGTGACGCCGCATCGCGCGAGGGCTCGGCGATGCCGAGATGGCGGAAGGCGTGCGATGTGAGCAGGCGGCCGCGCGGGGTGCGCTGGAGATAGCCGCACTGGATCAGATAAGGCTCGATGATGTCCTCGATCGCATCGCGCGGCTCGGACAGCGCAGCGGCCATGGTCTCGACGCCGACCGGGCCGCCGCCATAGTTCATCGCGATGGTCGTGAGGTAGCGGCGGTCCATAGCATCGAGACCCGCGGCGTCGACCTCGAGCGCGCTCAATGCGTGGTCGGCAATCTTGCGATCGATCTTGTCGGCATCGGCTGCCGAGGCGAAATCGCGCACGCGCCTCAACAGACGGCCGGCGATACGCGGCGTGCCGCGGGCGCGGCGCGCGATCTCGTTGGCACCGTCCGCGCTCATGCCGACGTTGAGCACGCGCGCGCCGCGGGTGACGATGCTTTCGAGCTCCTCGATGGTGTAGAAATTCAGCCGGACCGGAATGCCGAAACGATCGCGCAAGGGATTGGTGAGCAGGCCGGCGCGCGTGGTGGCGCCGACGAGGGTGAATTTCGACAGTTCGATCTTGACCGAGCGCGCCGCCGGGCCCTCGCCGATGATGAGGTCGAGCTGAAAGTCCTCCATCGCGGGATAGAGCACCTCTTCCACGGCAGGGCTGAGGCGATGGATCTCGTCGATGAAGAGCACGTCGCGCTCTTCGAGATTAGTGAGGAGGGCTGCGAGATCGCCGGCCTTGGCGATCACGGGACCTGACGTCGCGCGAAAGCCAACGCCAAGCTCCTTGGCCACGATCTGCGCCAGCGTGGTCTTGCCGAGGCCGGGCGGGCCGACGAACAGCACGTGATCCAGCGCCTCGCCACGCTTGCGCGCCGCCTCGATGAAGATCGAGAGATTCTTGCGCGCCTGCTGCTGGCCGACGAAGTCGGACAGCGATTGCGGGCGCAGCGCAGTGTCGCCGACATCGTCGGAACGGCGCTCGGGCGTGACGATGCGAGAGGCTTTCGGATCGCTCACTCAGCGAGCTCCTCGTAGGGTGGGCAAAGGCGCACTTCGCGCCGTGCCCACGAAGTCTCTGATCGATTGAAAGATCGTGGGCACGCTGCGCTTTGCCCACCCTACGAGACCGATCATTGCCGCGCTCACTTCGAAAGCTCCTTCAGGCCGAGCCGGATGAGCTGCGCGGTCTCGGCGCTCTCGCCGGCACTGCGCGCGGCCGATGCGATGGCTGCGGCCGCCTGCGGCTGGCCATAGCCGAGATTGACCAGCGCTGAGATCGCATCCGCCACGGGGCGCGGCGCGCGCTGGTCGTCGACGGCGCCGGCAAGATGCACGACGGCGGGATCGACATTGGCGAAAGCCGGCGCCTTGTCTTTCAACTCGGTGACGATGCGCTCGGCGACCTTGGGGCCGACGCCCGGCGTGCGCGCCACCGCGGCCTTGTCACGAAGCGCAATGGCATTGGCAAGATCGGAGGGTGCCAGCGTCCCAAGCACGGCGAGTGCGACCTTGGCGCCGACGCCCTGCACGGTCTGGAGCAGGCGAAACCATTCGCGCTCCTGATCGGTGCGGAAGCCGAATAGTTTTATCTGGTCCTCGCGGACATAGGTCTCGATCGACAGCACGGCGGCCTCGCCGGGCGACGGCAGATGCTGCAGCGTGCGCGTCGAGCAGTGCACCTGGTAGCCGACGCCGCCGACGTCGAGGATGACGAAATCCTCGCCGTAGGAATCGATCAGGCCCTTGAGCTTGCCGATCATAGCCCCACCACCTTCAGCCGCAGCGCGGTGCTCTGGCGGTGATGGGCGTGGGTGATGGCGATGGCGAGCGCGTCGGCGGCGTCGGCGGACGGCGGCTCGGCCTTCGGCAGCAAAATCTTCAGCATCATCGCGATCTGCTGCTTGTCGGCATGGCCGGCGCCGACCACGGTCTTCTTGACCTGGTTCGGCGCATACTCGGCGACACTGATGCCGAACATCGCGGGCGCCAGCATGGCGACGCCGCGGGCCTGGCCGAGCTTCAGCGTCGCAACGCCGTCCTTGTTGACGAAGGTCTGCTCGACCGCGGCTTCCATCGGCTTGTGGTTGGAGAGCACGGAAGCGAGCCCCTCGTGGATCGCGAGCAACCGGCTTGCCAGCGGCAAATCGTCCGGCGGTTCCACCGAACCGCAGGCGACGTAGATCAGGCGATTGCCGTCAGCCTCGATCACGCCCCAGCCGGTGCGGCGCAGGCCGGGGTCGATGCCGATGATACGGACGGGGCCGCGAATCGGGAGCGCAGTCATGGGCCAGTGATAGCGGCTGGCCGGGAGGAGCGAAACAGAAACAGAACGAAAGTCCCCGGGGAAAGCGAGCCCCTACCCGCCCATCTTCGCCATCAGCGCGTCCGACACCTCGAAATTGGCGTAGACTTGCTGGACGTCGTCGTGCTCGTTGAGCAAATCCATCAGCTTGAGCAGCTTCTCGCCGGTCTCGTCGTCGACTGTAACAGTGTTCTGCGGCTTCCAGATCAGCGCGGCCTTGCGGGGCTCGCCGAACTTGGCTTCCAGCGCCTTGGCGACGTCGCGATAGCCTTCGGTCGAGGCGTAGATCTCGTGACCGCCTTCGCCGGAGACGACGTCGTCGGCGCCGGCCTCGATCGCGGCATCGAGCATGGCGTCGTCGGAGGCGACACTGCGGTCGTACTCGATGATGCCGGTACGGTCGAACATGAAGGACACCGAGCCGGTTTCGCCGAGATTGCCGCCCGATTTGGTGAAGAAGGAGCGGATGTCCGAGGCGGCGCGGTTGCGATTGTCGGTCAGTGCCTCGACGATGACGGCGACGCCGCCGGGGCCATAGCCCTCGTAGCGGATCTCGTCATAGTTCTCGCCCTCGTTGCCGAGCGCTTTCTTGACGGCGCGCTCGATATTGTCCTTCGGCATATTCTCCTGACGCGCCGCGATGATCGCCGCACGCAGGCGCGGGTTCATGTTGGGGTCGGGCGTGCCGAGCTTGGCAGCGACGGTGATTTCCCGCGCCAGCTTGCCGAACAGCTTCGACTTCTGGGCATCCTGCCGCCCCTTGCGGTGCATGATGTTCTTGAATTGGGAATGTCCGGCCATGCGTGGTCTCTCGGGGAATCGTCAGCCAAAGGTGATCGCGGAAAGCGCGGCCTTATAGGCCGCCAACTGCCCGGAATGAAAGGGGTTCTACGACTTTAAGGTAGTATCGTAGCACATCAGCCCAAAAGTCAGGCAACGTTAACCCTGATTTCATTCCGGCTTGCGAAAATAGCGTTTGCTCGTCCTCCGACAAGAGAGACCTGATGGCGTTCGGACTATTTCGGAAGCGTCTGCCGGACTTGGCTGCGCCTGCGACCGCACCAGCGGCTCCGCAGCCGGCGGCCCATTCCGAGCCCGTTCCCGCGGCCGAAACTGATTCGGCCCGGGAGATACTGGAACTGCTTGAACTCGAGCTGGGCGCCATGATCCGCCAGCTCGAGCGCGCCGCCAATTCGGTGGCGGGCGGCGCCGAGGCGACGGCCACGACGCTTGCCGCCATCCGCGATCGCACCGATGCCCTGACCGGCCGGACCAACGCCGCGCAATCGACCGCCTCCACCTTCGCCCAAGCCGCCGACAAGTTCACCCGGTCCGCGCTGGGGATCGGCGCGCAGGTTCGCGAGGCCGGCAAGCTCGCGGACGAGGCCAGCGCTGCGGCGCAGGAAGCCCGTGCCAACGTCGATCGCCTGCGCGAGTCCTCCGCCGCCATCGGCAACGTCGTCAATCTGATCGCGCAGATCGCGCGGCAGACGACGCTGCTCGCGCTCAACTCGACGATCGAGGCCGCGCGCGCCGGCGCAGCCGGCAGAGGCTTTGCGGTCGTCGCGACCGAGGTCAAGGCCCTCGCGGTGCAGACGCAAGGGGCGACGGAAGAGATCACGAAGAAGATCGACGCGTTGCAGCGCGACGCGGCCGGCTCCGCGGAGGCTGTGCACCGCATTTCGCAGGCGATCGAGGCGATCAGACCGGTGTTCGAGACCGTCAACGGCGCGGTCGCCGAACAGAATGCCACCACCAGCGAAGTTTCCGGCAACGCCGCCAGCGCCTCGGAGTTCATCGTCTCGGTCGGCGAGAGCGCAGCCGAGATCGACGCCGCGACCAAGGCAGCCGAGAGCCACGGCGAGAACGTCGCCAGCGCCGGCAAAGCCGTGACCACCTTCGCACAGAAGCTGAAATCGCGTTGCGCGGTGCTGCTCGGCCAGAGCGAGCACGACGACCGCCGCAAGACCGAGCGGCTGCCCTGCCATCTGAAGCTCGAAACCGCGCGCGGCGTGATGCCGGTCTATGAAATTGCGATGGACGGCGTGCTGATCGGCGGCGCGGAAGCAGGCCGGCTTGGACCGCAAGCGATCATCGAAGGCACCCTCGAAGCCGTCGGCGCCTGCCGCCTGCGGGTGATCGAGCAATCCAAGGCCGGGGCCCGCGCGCAATTCGTCAGCCCCAATGCCGAGCTCCGCGAAAAGATCGAGGACAGGCTCTGGTCGATCCACGAAGAGAACACCGAGTTCGTCACCCGCGCCATGGAGGCGGGCAACGCGCTGACGAAGATATTTGAACAAGCGGTTGCGCGCGGCGAAGTCAAAATCGACGACCTCTTCGACACCGACTATGCCGAAATCGCCGGAACCGATCCGCAACAATACCGCACGAAATATCTCGACTGGGCCGACCGCGCGCTGCCACCGTTCCAGGAAGCCTTTCTGGCCAAGGACCAGCGCATGGCGTTCTGCGCCATGGTCGACCGCAACGGCTTCCTGCCGGTGCACAACAGGATCTATTCGCATCCGCAGCGTCCGGGCGACGCCACCTGGAACACGGCCAACAGCCGCAACCGCAGGATCTTCAACGATCCGGCGGGGTTGGCGGCCGCACGCAACCTGCGCTCGTATCTGGTGCAGAGCTATGCGCGCGACATGGGCAATGGGAATACGGTGATGATGCGCGAGATCGACGTCCCGATCCGCGTGCAGGGCCGGCACTGGGGTGGATTCCGCACGGCTTACAAGCTCTAGAGCCTGGTCCGAAAATATGTGCCGCATCTTCTCGAACGGAATAGCGAAATAAGGCGCGAAATACGCCTGAGTGCACGCTCAGGCAAGACGCCGGCCGCGAATCATCCTTTTAAGCGGATTGGAATGGGAATGCCGCCGTGGGCCGGGTTTACGGCTCTGACTGGAGGACTCATCGAACATGTCTGTCGTACAACTTGCAGTCATGGACACCGGCTCCAACCGCACGCTTGCCGAGCGGCTGATTGATCAGCTCGCCGACCGCATCGGCGGCCTCGGCGTGGAACTCGCCGATATCGCCGGCAACGTCCAGGAAGTCGCCAACCGCGTCGCCAACCAGTCGGAACGGTTCCACCATCTCCAGGAGACCGCCGAGACGATGGTCTCGGCCAACCATGACATCGCCAATGCATCGCAGGCCGTGCAAACCACCACGTCCGCGGCGGTCGGCGAGATCGCGCAATCGCGCGGCGCCGTCGACGCCGCGGTCAGCCACATCTCCGAGCTCGTCGCAGCGGTCGAGCGGATCGAAGCGCGCCTCAGCGCCGTCGGCTCGGCGCTGGCGCAGGTCGCGAAAGTCTCCGGCTCGATCGAGGCGATCGCGAAGCAGACCAATCTGCTCGCGCTGAACGCAACCATCGAAGCCGCCCGCGCCGGCAATGCCGGCCGCGGCTTCGCGGTGGTCGCAAGCGAGGTGAAGAACCTCGCGGAAGCCACCCGCCAGGCCACGCACCAGATCTCCGACACCGTGCGCGATCTCGACGGCCAGATCGAAGGCCTGATCGGCGAGAGCAGCGACGCCTCGCAGCGCGCGAAGACCGCCGGGGAAGGCGCCCAGCAGATCTCCGGCATCATCTCGCGGGTCCAGCAAGGGTTCGCCTCCGTGGAGGCGCAGATCGGCAGCGTCACGCGCGCGGCGACCTCCAATCTCGGACACTGCGACACCGTGATCAGCGAGCTGGACGAACTCGCCAAGGGCGTCGACCTCTCCTCGCGCGATCTCAAGAACGCCGACGAGCGGGTGGCGAAGCTGCTCGACACATCCGAGGGCCTGATCGCACTGATCGCCGACAGCGGCGTCGAAACGTCTGACACACCGCTGATCCGCATCGTGGTCGATACCGCCAAGCGGATCTCGGCCGAGTTCGAAGCCGCGATCGATCGCGGCGACATCACGCTCGCCCAGCTCATGGACGAGACCTACCGCGAAATTCCCGGCACCGATCCCAAGCAGTATCTCACCAACTACGTCGACTTCACCGACCGCGTGCTGCCCGCGATCCAGGATCCGCTTCAGAAATCCGATCCGCGCATCGTCTATTGCGTCGCCTGGGCGCGTAGCGGATATTTGCCGACCCATAATCCCAACTACCGCCTGCCGCAGGGCAAGGACGCCGTGTGGAATAACGCCAATTGCCGCAACCGCCGCCTGTTCAACGACCGCACGGTGAAGAAGGTCGCAGGCAGCACGAAGCCGTTCCTGCTCCAGACCTACCGCCGCGACATGGGAGGCGGCCAGTTCGTGCTGATGAAGGACCTGTCCTCGCCGATCATCATCCGCGGCAAGCACTGGGGCTCCTTCCGGATGGGTTTCCGGCAGGGCTGACGAGCGCGCGCGGCGGGTCCTGAATCAAAAAATCGAAAAACAACCCCATGCACAGTAGCCGGGGCTAGCCGAATCAATGGCTTGCGCCGGCAGGTGCAGGACGCGTTTGACGCGTCGGGCAAAACGGCCGCCGCCACCCGGCTTTCCCAATCGCACGACTTTCGTCACCGCATGATTTTGCGCATCCGCACGACGATCTGCGGCGATCGACGACGCGCGCGACGAAAAAGCGTCAAAACATGACGATTATCATATCAACGAGCCCAAAACGCGTGCAGCGAGCGCCGCACAAATTCGTGAACATCATGGGCTGACGCGTCAGCAGCGCAAATATGCATTGCCGGAGATTGCGACGCTTCATTGTTTCGTATCGGTATGATTATTGTCGCGCGCGAATTCGCCGATTAGATCGCCGCAAGCGATCGAGCGAGCAAGGGGATGCATATGGCAACTGTTCTCACCATCAACGGCGAAACGAAATCGTTCGACGCGCCACCTGAAATGCCGCTGCTGTGGGTGTTGCGCGACATCCTCGGCATGACCGGCACCAAGTTCGGCTGCGGCATCGCGCAATGCGGCGCCTGCACGGTGCATGTCGACGGCAAGGCCGTGCGTTCCTGCGTGTTGCCTGTGAGCGCCGTCGTGAACCGCGCCATCACCACCATCGAGCATGTCGGCACCACGCCTGTTGGTGCGAAGGTGCAGAAGGCCTGGCTCGATGCCGAAGTGATCCAGTGCGGCTACTGCCAGTCCGGCCAGATCATGTCGGCCGCGGCGCTGCTGGCGGCAACACCGAACCCCGACGACTCCGACATCGACGCCGCCATGGCCGGCAACATCTGCCGCTGCGGCACCTATGTGCGCATCCGCCAGGCCATCAAGCAGGCCGCCAACGGCCGTCAGTCGTGAGGTCTGCCATGAATGCGCACAACAGCGTCTCCCGCCGCACGCTTCTGACCGGCGGTCTTGCTACCGGCTTCCTGCTCGCGTTCCACCTGCCGCTGCGCGCCGCCGTCAACGAACCGGTGCAGCCGCCTGACACGACCGACGGCAAGTTCGCGCCCAACGCCTTCATCCGCATCGACCCTGAAGGTCTGACGACGCTGGTGATGCCGCAAGTCGAGATGGGACAGGGAATCTACACCGCGGTCTCGATGATCCTGGCCGAGGAGCTCGACGCCGACTGGTCGAAGGTCCAGCTGCTGCACGCTCCAGCCAACGAAAAGCTGTACGGCAATCCGATTTTCATCATTCAGGCGACCGGAGGCTCGACATCGGTCCGGGCGTTCTGGAAGCCGCTGCGCGAAGCCGGCGCCAGCGCGCGCGCAATGCTGGTGCAGGCCGCGGCTGCGCAATGGGGCGTCGATCCCGCCAGTTGCACGACATCCAAGGGCGAGGTGACCCACAAGGCGAGCGGGCGCATGCTCGCCTATGGCGCGCTTGCGGCTGCCGCAAGCGGCCAGACGCCGCCCAAGGACGTCCCGCTCAAGGACCCCAAGGATTTCGTCTACATCGGCCAGCCGTTGAAGCGACTCGACACCCCCGAGAAGGTCAACGGCAAGGCCGTCTACGGCATCGATGCCATCGTGCCAAACATGAAGTTCGCGACGTTGGCGCAGTGCCCGGTTTTCGGGGGCAAGGTCGGCAAGGTCGATGACCGTGCCGCCAAGAAGATTCCGGGCGTGCGGCAGATCGTCGTGCTCGACGATCTCGTTGCCGTCGTCGGGGATCACATGTGGGCGGCGAAGAAAGGCCTGGATGCGCTCGACATCGCGTGGAACGAGGGACCGAACGCGAAGATCGATTCGAAAGCGATCTGGGACGACTTGCGCGCAGCCAGCGCAAAGGAGGGCGTTGTCGCCAAATCCACCGGCGACATCGCCAAGGGCCTCGCCGCCGGCGAAAGGATCGAGGCTTCGTTCGAGCTGCCGTTCCTCGCGCACGCAACGATGGAGCCGTTGAACGCCACGGTGCATTGCAAGCCCGATTCCTGCGAAATCTGGACCGGAACGCAGATCATGGCGCGCGTGCAATCGGAGGCGGCCAAGGCCGCCGGGCTCCCGGTCGAGAAAGTGACCGTCAACCAGCACCTGCTCGGTGGCGGCTTCGGCCGCAAGCTCGAGCCCGACATGGTGGTCGCAGCCGTTCGCATCGCCAAGGAGGTCGACGGCCCGGTCAAGGTGGTGTGGACCCGCGAGGAAGACATTCAGCACGATATCTATCGCCCGGTGTATCGCGACACGATCGCAGCGACCTTGTCGGGCGGCAAGATCGCAAGCTGGAAATACAAGATCGCCGGCGCTGCGATCATCGCGCGCTGGCTGCCGCCGGCGTTCCAGAAGGGCATCGACATCGACGCGATCGACAGCGCAACCGACGTGCCCTACGACATCCCGAACGTCCACGTCGAATATGTGCGGGCCGAACCGCCGGCGATCCCAACGGGGTTCTGGCGCGGGGTCGGGCCCAACAACAACGTGTTTGCGGTCGAATGCTTCATCGATGAACTGGCGCGCAAGGCGGGCAAGGACCCGGTCGAGTTTCGCCGTGGCATGCTGGCCAATCAGCCGCGCTTCCTGTCCGTACTCAATCTCGCGGCAGAGAAGGCCAATTGGGGTCAACCCTTGCCGGCGCGCGTCGGACGCGGCGTGTGCCTGCAGCCGTCGTTCGGGAGTTTCATCGCCACCGTCGTGGAAGCGGAGGTCGACGAGCAAGGCGAGATCAACCTGCGCCGTGCGACCTCGGTGGTGGATACCGGCATCGCCGTCAACCCTGACACGATCGTAGCTCAGGTCGAGGGCGGATTGATCTTTGGCCTGACCGCAGCGCTCTACGGCGAGATCACCATCGAGAAGGGGCGCGTCCAGCAGTCCAACTTCAATGACTACCGGATGTTGCGGATCAACCAGACGCCGAAGATCGAGGTTCACGTCGTCAAGAGCGGCGAGGCGCCCGGCGGAATTGGCGAGACCGGCACGACGGCGGGACCGCCGGCGCTGCGCAATGCGATCTACGCTGCGACCGGCGTGGCGCTTCGGCGCCTGCCGATCGACCGGAAACTGCTGGCTGCGGGGAAGAAGGCATGAGCGGCAAGATGCGTATCCTCACAAGCCTGGTCGTGATCGCCATCGTCGCAGTGGCGCTCGGCGTCTGGATCATCCGCGGGCCCGGCCCGCTCGACTTTGCCGGCGGCATCAAGGTGCCGCTAGCCGATTACCGCGCGGGCAAGCCGAGCGGCGTGCCCGCCAAGCTCGAGAAGGCCAGCCTGATCGAACGCGGCGAATACCTTGCAAAGGCCGCCGACTGCATGGTCTGCCACACCAAGCCGGGCGAGAAGGACTATTCCGGCGGGCTCGGCTTCAAGCTGCCGTTCGGCACGCTCTATTCGACCAACATCACGCCGGACCAGGACACCGGCATCGGCAATTACAGCGACCAGGATTTTCTGAAGGCGGTCCAGCACGGCAAGCGCCGTGACGGCGCCCGGCTCTATCCGGCGATGCCGTACACGTCCTACACCTTCATGACCGACGAGGACGTGCTGGCGGTGAAGGCGTATCTGTTCAGCCTGCCGCCGGTGCGCGCGAAGGCGCCGGAGAATACGCTGTCGTTCCCGTTCAACCAGCGCTGGGCGATGATCGCCTGGTCGGCCGTGTTCAATCCGGACACGCGCTTTGCGCCCGACACCTCGAAGAGCCCGGAGTGGAACAGAGGCGCGTATCTTGTCGAAGCGTTGGCGCATTGCGGCGAATGCCACACCCCGCGCAATCTCGGTTTTGCGCTCGACAACCGCAGGAAATTCGCCGGCGCGATCGCGGCGGGCTGGCGCGCCTTCAACATCTCCTCCGACAAGGCGACAGGTCTCGGCAATTGGAGCGATGCGGACCTGATCTCGTACCTGTCGCTCGGCCACGCACCGGGTCACGGCTCGGCCTCGGGTCCGATGGGTGAAGCGGTCGACCACAGCTTCAGCCAGTTTGCGCCGGAGGATATTCGTTCTATCGTTGCTTATCTGCGCAGCGTGCCGCCGCAGCCTTCGCCCGACCTGCCTGCCACCACCGCGCCTGTCGCACCCGCATCGCACAGGGAAGGCATCACCGCGGACGCGCGCGGCAAGATGCTGTTTGCCGGCGCCTGCGCCAGCTGCCATGGCTGGAGCGGCGAAAGCCCGGTGTCGCCGATGGCGACGCTGACCGGCACCTGGGCCGTCAACGACCCCGCCGCCACCAACGTCGCGCAGATCGTGATCTCTGGCACGAAGCGCCGTACGCCGAACGGCGCGCTGTCGATGCCGGCGTTCGGCAATGCGTATACCGACGACGAGATCGCGGCGGTGGCGAACTACGTCACGGGAAGGTTTGGGACGAAGGGCTCGAAGCTGACGGCGAAGGATGTCGCGGAGCTGAGGAAGCAGACAGCGGAATAGGTCTCCGCCGCGACTGACGCTGCACGTTCTCCCTTGCGGGAGAAGGTGGCGCGAAGCGGAGGCAGGCGGCTCACCCCCGCCGCCTGCCCCGAGCATCGAAGGCGCCGCCACTGGTGCGGCGACCGTTGTTGCCATAGAAAGGCTGCCGCACATTCGGGGCGCGGACCCGAACACAATCGACTGGCTTTCGATGTCCCTTCCACCCGCCCAAATCGGCGCGCCGTTGTCCGAGATCGATACGCCGGCGCTGATCATCGACCTCGACGCCTTCGAGCGCAACATCGACACGATGGCAGTAGCGGTCGGCAAGCTCGGCGTTCGGTTGCGACCGCATGCCAAGACCCACAAGTCGCCGATCATCGCGGCCAAGCAAATCGCGCGCGGCGCGGTCGGCATGTGTTGCCAGAAGGTCGGCGAGGCCGAGATCCTGGTGGCAGGCGGCGTGAGCGACGTGCTCGTCAGCAACGAGGTGGTGGGCCCGCGGAAGCTGGAACGGCTCGCGTCGCTCGCGCGCCATGCGCGCATCAGCGTTTGCGTCGACGATTCCATCGTGGTCGAACAACTGGCGCTCGCCGCGGAGCGCGCCGGCTCGCACATCGAAGTGCTGGTCGAGATCGATGTCGGCGCAGGTCGCTGCGGCGTCAGGCCGGGCCCGGCGGCGGCCGGCCTGGCGCGGCAGGTGGCGGGGTCGCGCTTCCTGTCGTTCGGCGGCTTGCAGGCCTATCACGGCGCCGCCCAGCATTTGCGCACGCCGGAGGAGCGGCGCGCGGCCATCGCCAGTGCCGCGAAAGCGACCACCGAGACGCTGCGCGTCCTCAAGGACGCGGGCTTTCAATGCCGGACGATTGGAGGCGCGGGCACCGGGACGTTCGAGCTCGAAGGCGCGAGCGGCATCTGGAATGAATTGCAGGCGGGTTCCTATATTTTCATGGACGCCGACTACGCGAAGAACGTCGCCGACGGGACGCGCAACTCTAGCCCGTTCGAGCATGCGCTGTTCGTGATCGCGACCGTGATGAGCACCGCCTCCGGCGAACGCGCGGTCATCGATGCCGGCCACAAGGCGCTGTCGAACGACAGCGGATTTCCGGCCGTGCTGGGCCGTCCCGACCTGCGCTATCACAGGCCCTCCGACGAGCATGGCCTGCTCGATTTCGACAGTGCTGCGTCGCGGCTGGCGATCGGCGACAGGGTGACGCTGATCCCCGGTCATTGCGACCCGACCGTCAATCTCTACGACTGGTATGTCGGCGTGCGCGGCTTCAACACGCCGGATGCCCGCGTGGAGGCGCTTTGGCCGATCGCGGCGCGCGGCGCGATCACCTGAGATTGACGCACGAGCGCGCGTCGATCTCCACCGTGGTCCCGGACAAGCGAAGCGCAGATCCGGGACCCATACGCGGCAGCAAGCGTTTGGCGAAGACGTGGGGCGACCAGCTTCGCGAAACAATTGGCCCTTGCGGTTATGGGGCACGGCCCCTGGTTGGCAATTGCGCAGCAAGGCGTGCACTTATCATTCGGGACTGCCCGTTCCGAGGGATGAGCAGACGTGGTCTGACCCGACTGGGAACGTCGACAAATGACCCCGTAGCTGACCTTGGCCGCGCTGAATGCCAATGTCTGCTTCGGTTTGCGCCAGACCACGAGGCTCGCGATGGCTAGGGAGTCAGGTGGTGTGCCTCGATATCCGCGGTCCACGCGAGACACGAATGGCTCTTCCTTCGTTAGGAGGCATTGCCATCGTTGACAGCGTGTCGATCTGGTGACTTTCGTATTCTGTTACTGTCCTAGTTAGGACATCCAGGGGGCAAAATTGGGCCGATTTCAGAGGTTCTTCGCTTGAAGCGGATCGGCTGGGCCATTTTGATTTGCATCGTAGTAGTTTTGGTATTCATAGCGTTCACGAAGCCAAACTGCTTCAGGGATACTGAGCGCCTGACTTTAACGGGCTGGGAATGTGTACGGAGGTGAGGCCGCCCAGGGCGACAGCAACGCGCGGCGACCAACGCTCACCAAAGTCTGTCCTTTGCACCAGATCGGACATCGAGACCGCGTCAGCCTTGGTCTGCTTGTGGACCCACAACAGACATCGCTTCCGCGATGCACGGGAATCTACCGTTCCGGTTTCGACTTCCACTCAACCGCCAGCTTCTGCGCTTCGGCGATCTGTGTCGGGGTCATCTGCTGCGCGATGCGATTTCGATTGCTGATCGCATCTTGGTCACTTCGCGCAGCCGCCAAACTGAGCCACATGTATGCTTGAATACTGTCCTGCGGCACGCCTAGTCCCGTAGCGTAACAGAGGGCAAGATATACCTGCGCTCCAATATGACCTTGGTCTGCAGCGCGGCGAAACCACTTCGCAGCCTCGATCCGGTTCTCGGATACGGCCACGCCCGCGAAATGCAGGACCCCGACGTTGAACTGCGCACCATCGTTACCGCGCTCGGCGGCAAGGTGATACAATTTCAATGCTTCAGCTTTGTTCTGAGGCACCCCATTGCCGTTGTCGTACAATGTCCCCAGGTTGTACTGAGCGAAGGTATGGCCTTGATCGGCTGCGAGGCGCCACCACTTTGCAGCCCTAGCGTAATTTTTCGGCACACCTTGGCCGCCGTCGTACATGAACCCAAGTGCGTACTGCGCTTCAGCATTGCCTTGATCGGCCAGCGGACGCCAGAGCCGTAGCGCGGTTGCGTAGTCGCGTCTGCTATGCGCCGCCTGCGCGTCCTCGAGCGGCCCCGCAACAGCGGATCCCGCCATCGACAGCGGCGAAGCGAGAGCGAAAAAGACCAGGAGGATCCGGACGATCGGCATGAGAAACCTCAATTGGCGTCGCGCGATAGGCGCGGCGCGCGCCGCCGTCGCGACGATGGCAGCTTGTTTGTAGCGGGTCTCCCGCGAAAGGTTCACCGCCGACGGCCTCTTGCGGACACAATCGAACGCCATTGCGCATTAGCCCGGATCCGTGCCTTTGCAAGCAGGTCGCCTATCCGCCCGTAGCTGACCTTCGCGGCGATGCGCGCTGAGAGACGCTTCTGATCCGAAGCGGAAGTTGCCACACGACGATCGATAAATCGGCTTCTGGTCGCTTGAGCGGGCAATCCATCTGATCGCGAGAATGACGATCGATGCGGGAAAGCCGACCGGCGTGAGTAAGATCGGCAAGAGCCAGGCGTTGTTAAGTTTGTTGCAGCTTCCGACCCACGGAATGACGGAACTGAGCCAACCCGACGCCCCTCGAGTTGCCCGCCGATGTCCACTGCTGAGGGCAAAGCTGATGTGGTCCGTCGGGGGACGACACCGGGTGAGTGGCTTCGCCTTTCAGCTCAACCAGAATTTCGGCGTCGCCGGCTCCAGTCGTCCGCCGATGCGCACCGGCGCGATCTTCAGTGCGAGTCCTGTCGCATCATCGGTCTCCACCGCAACACCACTGAGCGTCGCCGCACCGGCCGCCGGCTCGAACCGGCCCGACGGAATCCCTGACGTGAACCTGCGCAGCGGCTCTTCCTTCTGCATGCCGATGATGGAATCGTAATCGCCGGTCATGCCGGCGTCGGTCATGTAGGCGGTGCCGCCCGTGAGGATCTGGTGGTCGGCGGTCGGGACATGCGTGTGCGTGCCGACGACGAGGCTGGCGCGGCCGTCGCAGAAGAAGCCGATGCCCTGCTTCTCGCTGCTCGCCTCGCAATGGAAGTCGACGACGATGGCGTCGGCGGCAACGCCGAGCGGACAGGCGCCGAGCTCACGCTCCAGCGCGGCAAAGGGATCGTCGAACGGGGTCATGAAGACACGCCCCAACGCGTTGACGACGAGGGCATGCTTGCCGTTCTTGGTCTCGACCAGGGCGGCGCCGCGGCCGGGCGTGCCGCGCGGATAGTTCGCGGGACGCACCAGCCGCTCGGCGCGCTCGATGAACACCAGCGCCTCGCGCTGGTCCCAGGAATGGTTGCCGAGCGTCACCGCGTCGGCACCGGCATCGAGAAACTCCTGATAGATCGCTTCCGTGATGCCGAAGCCGCCGGCGGAATTCTCGCCGTTGACGACGACCAGATCGAGCGACCAGTCCTTGACCAGGCCGGGCAGATATTCGGCGATTGCGTTGCGGCCGCTACGACCGACGACATCACCCACGAAGAGAATGCGCAACTTCAGAACTCCGGAAATCGAACACGTCCGTTTCCGTTAGCACATAATCCAGTGCGACGTCGTGGGCTAGTGCCGGAACCGCCTTGATCTCCTGCGCCGCAAAAGCGAGCCCGATGCCGACGATAGTCTTGGTCTTGCGCAGATGCGCGAAGGTGAAATCGTAATGCCCCGCACCATAGCCGATGCGATGGCCGAGACGATCGAACGCCGCGAGCGGCGTCAGCATGATGTCGGGAATGACTTCAGCCGCCGCCGGCGACGGCTCGGGAATGCCGAGCGGGCCCATCATCAGCCGGTCGTTCGGATGGAAGATGCGGAAGATCAGCGACTGACCGCGCGCGGTGACGCAAGGCAGCGCCAGTCTTGCGCCCTGCTCGGCGAGCTTCTTCAGCAGCGGCATCGGATCGATCTCGCTGCGGATCGGCGAATAGCCGGAGACGATGCTGCCGGGCAGCAGTTCGAACGGCAGCCCGCGCTTGGCGAGCTTTGCGGCGGCGGTGGCGCGCTTCTTCTCGCTCAGTGCGTCACGCGCCGCGAGGGCTTTGGCGCGGAGTTCGGCTTTGGTGTTGGTCATGCGCGTTTTCGCCCCGCCGTCATCGTCCGCAAGAACGGACGGACATGACACTGAGAGTGAACTGGACCGCCGGTTTGTCGTGGACGCAATTCGAAGAACGCAATTCGAGAAAGAATTAGTGCGAAGCCGCGAACGCCGTTGAAGCACTCGATCCCGGAGTTCCCTACGAAAGTAGGTGGGCACCATATGTCCGGGCCCACGGGCCCGGCCAGGGACAGTTCCCTAAAGGATCGATAAGGCCCCGGGGATATTATGGCTCCTGACGCGCGTCGCAGCCTCGCAGGGGCAATGTAACAACGATACTGACGAATCGCCAGCCCGGCGCATAGGGCGGGATGGTATTTGGGTTAGTTGCTCGCGCCGCTGGCTCGCTCAACCTCTCCCGCTTGCGGGAGAGGTCGCGCCGAAGGCGCGGGTGAGGGCTCTCTCCTCTTGGGGGTCCTCGATCGTGGAGACACCCTCTCCCCAACCCTCCCCCGCAAGCGGGGGAGGGAGCGCACTGGCCGCGTGGCCACCATCGAGCTTCAGCCCGTCAGCCGATCGCAATCCCATTACCCACGGTGCGGTTCAGGACCTGGGTCGACTTCTCGATGCGTTCGGCTGCCGCGTTCAGCGCGTTCACCACGGCGGTCTGCGTCATCCGGGCGCGCTCGACGGCGGCGTTGCGGAAGTCCCTGAGCTCGGTCAGCTCCTGCTCCATGGTGCGGAGACGGTTGCCGGAATCGACCAGCTCGTCGCAGACGGTCAGCGCCGCCATCACGGTGAGACGCGCGTCGCCGATCTCGCCGAATTTTCCGCGCAGCGACTGGATGCGGGTCTCCAGGCTCTCGGCGAGCTTGAGCAGCCGCACCTCCTGGCCCTCCTCGCAGGCCATGCGGTATTGCCGGCCATTGATGGTGACGTTGATGTGGCTCATCCATCCTCCCCGGTATCGAGCACCGAGCGTATCGTGACGATCGCGGAATCCAGCCGATCGGAAATCTCGCGGTTGCTTCGCTCGAGCTTGCGCGCCTTCACCAGCGCGCCGTCGAGCTCGTCGGCAAGCCGCGAGCGGTCCGCGCCAAGCGCCTGGATTCGTGCCGCGAGTTCGTTCTCGTCGCGATCGGCGTCGCGCCGTCGCTCAACCGCGCTTTCGAGCGCGTCGAGCGCCGCCATCAGCCTGCGGGTCGCGATCTCGATCTCGACCGCGGAGGACTCCGTCATGGCAGAACTGTTGGACACGCGATCGTTCATCTCATCAGCGGTGGAACCTGTGGCCTTCGCCCAGTGGCCTTTTCCTGGGGCGTGCCGTCCGGCAAAAGACTCGGTTCGGCAAGCGGTTAGAAGCAGAAATTTACGTGGCAAGCTAGCCTAGCGCAACGCCGCCGCAAAACTATGCACCGATCAATCGGGACAAGATCACCGCAATCCATCGGATCGTCCTCGATCCGATCGCGCCGCAAAACCGCTCCGGGCCGAGGCAACTTTTACGGCCAAATCGGCGTTTGACTGCCTTGGACTCCCGGAACCGAGGTGCTATCCCAGCCCCGACCTTCAGGCCGCCAGGCTCCTCCCGCGCGGGCGCACGTCGCCGCCAAGCGCCTCATTTCAGACGGATTTCAGACATGACGCAGGTCGACCACAACCGCATGGCCAACGCGATCCGCGGCCTTTCGATGGACGCTGTCGAGAAGGCAAAATCGGGCCACCCCGGCCTGCCGATGGGCGCCGCCGACATCGCCACGGTGCTGTTCACGCAGTTCCTGAAATTCGATATCGCTGCGACCGAATGGCCGGACCGCGACCGCTTCGTGCTCTCGGCCGGCCACGGCTCGATGCTGCTCTACTCGCTGCTCCATCTCCTCGGCAGCCCCGAGATGACGATCGACCAGCTCAAGAACTTTCGTCAGATCGGGTCGCTGACCCCGGGCCATCCCGAACACGGCCACACCAAGGGCATCGAGACCACCACCGGTCCGCTCGGCCAGGGCATCTCGACCGCGGTCGGCATGGCGCTCGCCGAGAAGATGCTCGCCGCCGAGTTCGGCAAGAAGATCGTCGACCATCACACCTACGTGCTGGCCTCGGACGGCGACCTGATGGAAGGCATCTCGCAGGAAGCGATCGCGATGGCCGGGCACTGGAAGCTCAACAAGCTGATCGTGCTCTATGACGACAACGGCATCTCGATCGACGGTCCGACCTCGATCAGCGATTCCGTCGACCAGGTGAAGCGCTTCAAATCCGCCGGCTGGGCCGCCGAGAAGATCGACGGCCACGACCAGGCGGCGATCGCCGCTGCCATCACCCGCGCCCAGAAATCCAGCAAGCCGACGCTGATCGCCTGCCGCACCACCATCGGCTTCGGCGCGCCGCACAAGCAAGGCACCTCGAAGGTGCACGGCGAGGCGCTCGGGGCCGACGAGCTCAAGGCCGCCAAGGAAAATCTCGGCATTTCGCTCGAGCCGTTCTCGGTGCCCGACGATGTGCTGAAGGCCTGGCGCGCGGCCGGCAGCCGCGGCGCGTCTGCGCGTCAGGAATGGGAAGCAAGGCTCGGTGAGCTCGGCAGCCGCAAGCGCGCCGAGTTCGAGCGCCGCCTGCGCCACGAGCGTCCGGCTGCGCTCGCCAAGGCGTTCAAGGCCTACAAGAAGGAGCTGCTCGAAAAGCCGATGAACGCGGCCACCCGCAAATCCTCCGAAGCCGTGATCGAGGTCATTGCCGGCGCCATGCCGATGGAATTCCTCGCGGGCTCGGCCGACCTCACCGGCTCCAACAACAACAAGGCGAAGTCGGCGACGGCTTTCTCCGCCAAGACACCGAAGGGCCGCTTCATCCATTACGGCATCCGCGAGCACGGCATGGCGGCTGCGATGAACGGCATCTTCCTGCATGGCGGTTTCGCGCCGAACGGGGCGACCTTCCTGGTGTTCACCGACTATGCGCGTCCGGCGATGCGCCTTGCAGCGCTGATGGGCACCGGCGTCGTTTACGTGATGACGCACGACTCCATCGGCCTTGGCGAAGACGGCCCGACCCATCAGCCGGTCGAGCATCTTTCCGCACTTCGCGCCATTCCGAACATGCGCGTGTTTCGTCCCTGCGATGCGATGGAGGTCGCCGAGTGCTGGGAGCTCGCGCTCAACCGCACTGACGGCCCGACCGTGCTGGCGCTGACGCGGCAGAACCTGCCGCAGCTGCGTACCACCGCGACGAACGACAATCCCTGCCAGCATGGTGCCTACGAGCTCGTGGCATCCCAGGGCGAAGCCAAGGCGACGCTGTTCGCCTCGGGTTCCGAGGTCGAGATGGCGGTCGCCGCCCAGAAGCAGCTCGCCGAGCGCGGCATTCCGACACGGGTGGTCTCCGTGCCGTCGCTCGAGCTGTTGTTAGCGCAACCAAAGGAACGCCGTGATGCGATCATCGGCGACGCACCGATCAAGGTCGCGATCGAGGCCGCCGTGCGCTGGGGCTGGGACGCCGTGATCGGCCAGGATGGCGAGTTCGTCGGCATGCACTCTTTCGGTGCCAGCGCCCCGCTCAACAAGATCTTCCAGCACTTCGGTATTACCGCCGAGGCCGCGGTTAACGCTGTCCTGAAGCGCGTTTCCTGAGTGTTGAGCTTGCCCGAAAAAAGGACTAGGTAATCCCTCATATGATCACGCACCGCCCGGCTGAACCGGGCGTCCGCCCCTAAAAAACCCTCGCAGGCGCGTAAGTGCCGCGTTGTGCGGGATGACAACGGTCATTGAAGGAGACGAAACATGGCAGTCCGCGTTGGAATTAACGGTTTTGGCCGCATCGGCCGCAACATCCTGCGGGCTATTGCCGAGTCCGGCCGCAAGGACATCGAGGTCGTCGGCATCAACGACCTCGGCCCGGTCGAGACCAACGCCCATCTGCTCCGTTTCGACAGCGTCCATGGCCGCTTCCCCGGCACCGTCACAGTCGACGGCGATACGATCAATCTCGGCGGCGGCAAGATCAAGGTGACCGCCGAGCGCGATCCATCGAAGCTGCCCTGGAAGGATCTCGGCGTCGACATCGCGATGGAATGCACCGGCATCTTCACCTCGAAGGACAAGGCGTCCGCGCATCTGACCGCCGGCGCCAAGCGCGTGCTGGTCTCTGCGCCCGCCGACGGCGCCGACGCCACCATCGTCTACGGTGTCAACCACGACACGCTGACCAAGGAGCACCTGGTCATCTCCAACGGCTCCTGCACCACCAACTGCCTGGCGCCGGTGGCCAAGGTGCTGAACGATCTCGTCGGCATCGAGACCGGCTTCATGACCACGATCCACGCCTATACCGGCGACCAGCCGACGCTCGATACGATGCACAAGGATCTCTACCGTGGCCGTGCGGCTGCGATGTCGATGATCCCGACCTCGACCGGTGCTGCGAAGGCGATCGGCCTCGTGCTGCCGGAGCTCAAGGGCAAGCTCGACGGCGTCGCGATCCGCGTGCCGACCCCGAACGTCTCGGTGGTCGACCTCAAGATCGTCGCCAAGCGCGCCACCGACGTCAAGGAAATCAACGCGGCGATGAAGCGCGCCAGCGAGCAGCAGCTCAAGGGCATCCTCGGCTACACCAGCGCGCCGAACGTCTCGATCGACTTCAACCACGACCCGCACTCCTCGACCTTCCACGAGGATCAGACCAAGGTGCAGAACGGCACGCTGGTGCGCGTGATGTCCTGGTACGACAACGAGTGGGGCTTCTCGAACCGCATGGCGGACACCGCCGCTGCGATCGCGAAGGTGATCTAACTTCGCTCTCGTGTCCCGGACGCGATGCAGCGTGAAACGCTGCGTCGCAGATCCGGGACCCATTTGACCGCCGGACTCGCTGCAACATGGGTCCCGGTTCTGCACAGCGGCACTGCGCGCCGCGGTGCGCCCGGGACAAGGGCCATCCGATGACCAACAAATTCCGCACCCTCGACGACGTCGAATTGAAGGGCAAGCGCGTGCTGCTGCGCGTCGATCTCAACGTGCCCATGGACAATGGCCGCGTCGGCGACACGACCCGGCTCGAGCGCGTCGCGCCTACCATCACCGAAATCTCGGACAAGGGCGGCAAGGTCATCCTGCTCGCGCATTTCGGCCGTCCGAAGGGCCGCGATGCCAAGGACTCGCTCAAGCCTGTCGCCGAGGCGCTGGCGAAAGTGGTGAAGAAGCCCGTCGCCTTCGCGGACGACTGCATCGGCGAAGCCGCGGCCAAGGCCGTGGCGGCGCTGAAGGACGGCGACATCCTGTGCCTGGAGAACACCCGCTTCCACAAAGAGGAAGAGAAGAACGATCCGGCCTTCGTCGCGGAGCTGGCGAAGCTCGGCGACATCTGGGTCAATGACGCGTTCTCGGCGGCGCACCGCGCCCACGCCACGACCGAAGGCCTCGGCCACAAGCTGCCTGCCTATGCCGGCCGCACCATGCAGGCCGAGCTCGACGCGCTGGAGAAGGCGCTGGGCTCACCGACCAAGCCCGTGATCGCGATCATCGGCGGCGCCAAGGTCTCGACCAAGATCGACCTGCTCGAAAACCTCGTGACCAAGGTCGATGCACTGGTGATCGGCGGCGGCATGGCCAACACCTTCCTGCACGCCCAGGCCATCGGAATCGGCAAGTCGCTGGCCGAAAAGGATCTGGCCCCGACCGCGCTGCGCATCATGGAAAAGGCGGAAGCCGCCAACTGCGCCATCATCCTCCCGGTCGACGCTACCGTCGCCTATCACTTCGCCGCCAACGCGCCGTCGCACGCCTACGGGCTCGATGCGATCCCGGCCGACGGCATGATCCTCGACGTCGGCCCGCAATCGATCGCCCGCGTCCATGCCGCGATCGACGATGCGGCGACCCTGGTCTGGAACGGCCCGCTCGGCGCCTTCGAGATGCAGCCGTTCGACCGCGGCACGATGGCGGCCGCCAGGCACGCCGCCGAGCGCACCAAGGCGAAGAAACTGATCTCGATCGCAGGCGGCGGCGACACCGTTGCAGCCCTCAACCAGGCCCATGTGGCCGGTGACTTCACCTATGTTTCGACCGCCGGTGGCGCATTTCTTGAATGGATGGAAGGCAAGCCCCTGCCCGGCGTTGAAGTTCTGCGCATCAAGTAAGCAAGCGGCCTAGCAGGCCCCAACGGGAGAACAAGACAGATGGCTCGGATCACGTTACGTCAATTGCTCGACCACGCGGCGGAGAACGATTACGGCGTACCGGCCTTCAACATCAACAATATGGAGCAGGCGCTGGCGATCATGGACGCGGCCAACCAGGTCGACGCGCCCGTCATCATCCAGGCCTCGCGCGGCGCGCGTTCCTACGCCAACGACATCATGCTCAAGCACATGATGGACGCGGTCACCGAAATCTATCCGCACATCCCGGTCTGCGTGCATCTCGACCACGGCAACGAGGCCGCGACCTGCATGACCGCGATTCAGGCCGGCTTCACCTCGGTCATGATGGACGGCTCGCTGAAGGCCGACGGCAAGACCCCCGGCGACTGGGCCTACAATGTCGGCGTCACCAAGACCGTGACCGACATGGCCCATCTCGGCGGCATCTCGGTCGAGGGTGAGCTCGGCGTGCTCGGCTCGCTCGAAACAGGCATGGGCGACAAGGAAGACGGCCATGGCGCCGAAGGCAAGCTCAGCCACGATCAGCTCCTGACCAATCCGGACGAAGCCGTGAAGTTCGTGCAGGAGACCAGGGTCGACGCGCTCGCGATCGCGATGGGGACCTCGCACGGTGCCTACAAGTTCACCCGCAAGCCGGACGGCGACATTCTCGCCATGAACGTGATCGAGGAAATCCATCGCAAGCTGCCGAACATGCATCTGGTGATGCACGGCTCCTCCTCGGTGCCGCAGGATTTGCAGGAAATCATCAATGCCAATGGCGGCAAGATGAAGCCGACCTGGGGCGTGCCCGTGGCCGAGATCCAGCGCGGCATCAAGAACGGCGTGCGCAAGATCAACATCGACACCGACAACCGCATGGCCATGACCGGCCAGATCCGCAAGGTGCTCAAGGACAATCCGGAAGAGTTCGATCCGCGCAAATATCTCAAGCCGGCGATGGAAGCCATGACCAAGCTGTGCAAGCAGCGGCTCCAGGAGTTCAACACCGCCGGCCAGGCCTCCAAGATCAAGCGGGTCCTGACCACCGCCGAAATGGCCAAGCGCTACGCCAAGGGCGAGCTGGATCCGAAGGTCGCGTAAGGAACGCAGGCACCGTCATTCCGGGGCGCGCTTAGCGCGAGCCCGGAATCCATGGTGCCACCATCGACGCGGATCAATGGATTCCGGGCTCGCGCCAAGGGGCGCGCCCCGGAATGACCAGTCCCCCACCCCTTTACCCTGCGACGAACGTTAACTCGGCAATTGCCCGAGAACGGTCTAACTTCACAGGCAAGGGCAGAGTCGTTTTGGGAGGACCTCTCGATGAATCTGACTGAGCTCAATAAAGTCGCGACCGCCATGGTCGTATCGGGCAAGGGTATCCTCGCCGCCGACGAATCCTCCGGCACCATCAAGAAGCGTTTTGACGCGATCGGCGTGGAATCGACGGAATCAAATCGCCGCGACTATCGCGAGATGCTGTTCCGCTCCAAGGAGGCCATGAGCCAGTATATTTCCGGCGTGATCCTCTATGACGAGACGATCTGGCAGGATGCCAAGGACGGCACGCCGCTGGTCAGGCTGATCGAACAGAGCGGCGCCATTCCCGGCATCAAGGTCGACGAGGGCACGCAAGCCCTGCCGATGTGTCCGGGCGAACTCGTCACCGTCGGGCTCGACAGGCTGGCCGAGCGGTTGAAGAAGTACTATGAGCGCGGCGCGCGCTTCGCCAAATGGCGCGCGGTGATCGACATCGGCAGCGGCATTCCTTCGATGACCGCGATCAGCGTCAATGCCCATGCGCTGGCCCGCTACGCCGCGCTGTGCCAGGCCGCGCAGATCGTGCCGATCGTGGAGCCGGAAGTGCTGATGGACGGCGACCACGACATCGATCGCTGCTATGAGGTCACGCAACGCGTGCTCAACAAGACGTTCCAGGAATTGCGCGTGCAGCGCGTCGCGCTCGAAGGCATGGTTCTCAAGCCCAACATGGCGATCTCAGGCAAGAAGTGCCCGAAGCAAGCCTCCGTCGAGGAAGTCGCGGAGAAGACGATAAGGCTGCTGAAGGCTTGCGTGCCCGCAGCGGTGCCGGGCATCGCCTTCCTCTCCGGCGGCCAGTCGGATGAGGAAGCGACCGCGCATCTCAACGCCATGCACAAGCTCGGCCCGCTGCCCTGGGGCCTGACCTTCTCCTACGGCCGCGCGCTGCAGGCCGCGCCGCAGAAGGCCTGGGCCGGCAAGGCCGAGAACGTCGCGGCCGGCCAAACCGCCTTCAGCCATCGCGCACGCATGAACGGCCTCGCCTCCAGAGGCGAATGGCAAAGTAGCCTGGAACAGAAGGCAGCCTAGATCTTGTCGAACAAACCGCCTCCGCCGCGCCCGGCGCCGCGCCTCTATCTCGCGACGCCTGTCGTCGATGATCCCGCTGCGCTCCTGGCCGAGCTGCCGGGCCTGCTCGCCGCCGCCGATGTCGCGGCCGTGCTGTTGCGGCTGAAGGAGACCGACCAGCGCACCATGATCTCGCGCATCAAGGCGCTCGCGCCGCCGGTGCAGAAGGCGGGCGCCGCGCTGCTGGTCGAGGGCCATGCCGAGCTGGTGGCACGCGGCGGCGCCGACGGTGCGCACCTGCCCGGCATCGCCGCGCTGAAAGAGGCGCTGCCGTCGCTCAAGCCCGATCGCATCGCCGGCGTCGGCGGGCTGACGACGCGGCACCATTCCATGGATGCGGGCGAGCTGGGCGCGGATTATTTGCTGTTCGGCGAGCCCGATGCGAAGGGCCAGCGTCCCTCGGCGCAGGCGATCGCAGAACGTATCGACTGGTGGGCGGAGCTGTTCGAGCCGCCCTGTGTCGGCTTTGCCATGTCGCTGCAGGAAGCCCGCGACTTCGCCGGCAGCGGCGCCGATTTCGTGCTGGTTGGCGACTTCGTCTGGGCCGATCCGCGCGGGCCAAAGGCCGCGCTGATCGAAGCGGACGCCGCGATCAGGCAGGCCCATGCGACGGCGACGGCCGACCAAAATCCTGCAGGCAGCGAGCACGGCTAGCGCCCGACATGAAGCTTCCCTGCATCACCATGCTGGCCACGCTGCTGCTCACGGGGCCCGCGGCCGCGCAGCTCCAGATCGCGCCGCCGGCGACGATCCCGAGCGCTGCGCCCGAGAAACAGAAGCCCAAGCCGCACACGATCACCAAGAAGAAGGAGGCCGCGCCGGCGCCGAAGCCTTCGGCCTCGCCCAGGCCGACGCCGACGCCGGCCGCGACCGTGATCCCGGCGCCGCCGACCGACAATTCCAACGCCGATCTGGTGTTCGGCGCCTATCAGCGCGGCCAGTACAAGACGGCGTTCGACCTCGCCACCGTCCGCGCGCAAGCGGGCGACCCCAAGGCGATGACCATGCTCGGCGAGCTCTATTCCAACGCCATGGGCATCCGGCGCGACTACGCCAAGGCGGCCGAGTGGTACAAGCGGGCAGCCGACGCCGGCGACCGCGAGGCGATGTTCGCGCTCGCCATGCTGCGCATTTCGGGCCGCGGCGGCTCGCTCGACAAGAGCGAGGCTGTCAAGCTGATGGCGTCCGCCGCCAAGCTCGGCGAGCCCAAGGCGGCCTATAACCTCGCGCTGCTCTATCTGGACGGCCAGACCCTGCCGCAGGACGTCAGGCGCTCAGCCGAGCTGCTGCGGCAGGCCGCGGATGCCGGCCTGCCCGAGGCGCAATACGCGCTGGCGACCTTCTACAAGGAAGGCACCGGCGTGCCGAAGGACCCGGAACGCGCGGTGCGGCTGCTGCAGGCGGCCTCGCTCGCCGACAATGTCGACGCCGAGGTCGAATACGCCATCGCCATGTTCAACGGCACCGGCACCCCGAAGAACCAGCCGGCCGCCGTCGCCCTGCTGCGCAAGGCCTCGCGCCAGGGCAGCGCGATCGCGCAGAACCGGCTGGCCTGGGTGCTGATCAACGGCGTGGGCGTTCCCATGGACAAGGTCGAGGGCTTCAAATGGCACCTGGTGGCCAAAACCGCCGGCAAGGGCGACCCAGAGCTCGACAAGCAGCTGTCCGACCTGCCGGCCGAGGACCGGGCCAAGGCTGAGGCCGCCGCCAGAAAGTGGCTCGGGACCAAATGACCTGACGCAATGACTTGACCTGAGGGCCCTTGCAGGGCACCCAATCCCTCAAACAGGCGCGATTTCGCGCCCTTTCCCCCGATCAAGACCCAGAGCTCATGCTGTATTCCGCCACTATCAACGTCATGGTCAAGGCCGCGCGCCGCGCCGGCCGCAGCCTCAAGCGCGATCTCGGCGAGATCGAGCATCTCCAGGTCTCGCTGAAGGGGCCGGCGAATTTCGTCTCGCTCGCCGACAAGCGCGCCGAGGAGATCCTTTACGAGGACCTCGCCAAGTCCCGGCCCGGCTACGGCTTCATCGGCGAGGAGGGCGGAACCCGCGAGGGCAGCGACAAGAGCCACACCTGGATCGTCGATCCGCTCGACGGCACCACCAACTTCCTGCACGGCATCCCGCAATTCGCGATCTCGATCGGCCTGTCGCGCGAGGGCACGATCATTGCGGGCGTGATCTACAACCCCGCCAATGACGAGCTCTACATCGCCGAGCGCGGCAAGGGCGCTTTCCTCAACGACCAGCGCCTGCGGGTGGCCGGCCGCCGCCAGCTCAACGAATGCGTGGTGGCCTGCGGCCTGCCCCATATCGGCCGCGGCGACCACGAGGAATTCCGCCGCGAGATGACCGCGATCCAGGGCCGCGTTGCCGGCCTCCGCCGCTTCGGCGCCGCCTCCCTGGACCTCGCCTTCGTCGCCGCCGGCCGCCTCGACGGCTATTGGGAGCGCAACCTGCAATCCTGGGACGTCGCCGCCGGTCTGATCATGGTGCGCGAGGCGGGCGGCACGGTGAGCGATATTGCGACGCCGGGAGATGCGTTGGTGACGGGAAATGTGGTGTGCGGGAATGAGTTCGTGCACGGGGAGCTGGTGAAGATTTTGCGGAAGTAGGGGCGGAACGCGGCGGTTGCGCCATTTTTCATTGCAAGCTCTCTGAGCCAGCCGGCGTCATAGCCGCGGTCAGCACACAGCATTGACTAGATTTGAGGCGAGACAGCAGCCTTCCCGCAGGTGGAGCGTCGTAAGCCTCCCCAGCGCTCAAGGACAGAAGCGGACCTCAATCTGCCGACGATCTCCACCAAAGAAGACGAAAGTGACCCACAAGAGACATGCGGTAGGTCGTAACGACATCTGCCGACTTCAGGAAAAGTCTCGGTTGCCGAACTGTTCGTATTGAGCCAGCGGTACCGGCTCTTTTTGATGGTTGGTGGCCGGTTATGAAAACCGGCAGTGGCCTATTTTGATTTGTACTTCCAGTTTTCCCGGTCCGGGCGATCACCTGCGATTAGGCGCACGCGGATTTCCTCCGCAATGATTGCAGTCGCGCGGTCCTGTTCTGATGCCGCGAGAAGCCTCGCGTGGATTAACGTCACGGCTGTAATAGACCCAACGGATTGGCTCCAAGCAGCGTCAATCTCTTCGTTCGTCAAAGCTACATTCCCTAAATCGCTGCAGTTGTTTCATATCAGACTAAGCGAGCAATGTCGCATGTTGGCCCATCGCGTCACTTGCTGTGGCTGCACAACCGCGGTCGCTATCGGCGCAAAGCGGACATCGCCACAGGTTATGAGTACACGGCCTAAGAGCCGTCCTCATCCTCCGGCTCCTCCTCGCGATATTCACCGGCCATGGTCAGGCCCTCGATATTCGTGGCGCCTTTCGACTTGATGACCCGGCGGAGCGGGACCGCGCTCTCGCTTCGCAAGGCTTCCATCAACTGTTCCGAATGGGTGACGATCCAGATGTCGGCGCGGCTCGACGCCCTGGCGATCAGCCGGGCCAAAGGCGACAGCAGCGACGGATGCAGGCTGGTCTCGGGTTCGTTCAGCGCGATGAACGGCGGCAGGCGGTAGCCCATGAAGACCGCGAGCAGGCAGATGTATTTCAGCGTGCCGTCGGAGAGTTCATGGGCCCCGAACGGCCGCGGCATGTCCTCCAGTTGCAGAGCGAATTCGCACCGGCCGCCCTCTTCCCATGCACTGAGCTCGGCGCCCGGGAATGCATCCTGGATCGCATCCTGCAAATCGGTGGCGTCTCCGCGAATGGTGTAGAGCGTCGCCAGGGCCGCAGCCAGATCGCTTCCATCTGCGCTGAGCGAGGGCGTCGTGATCGCCAGACACGGCTTTCGGATCAGCGAGGCCGGGTCGGTGCGGAAATCGTGATAGAAGCGCCAACCCAGCATCGCATTTCTGATCAGATCGATCTCGGGGCATTCCTTGCCGTTGTAAAAGCCCGCCAGCGCCGGCTCGGACGGCAGCACCGCATCCTTGTGGTTGACCCATGCACCGCTGTCGTCGCGGATGCTGACAAGCGAATTCTTCCGCTCCATCAAGCGAACCGTTCGTTTGCCCTGCGTCGTCTCGATGCTTTCTTCCTTGATCATCGGCTCGCCGCGAAACGACGCCGAAAGCGGGCTGGGAAACCCGATCTCAATGGAATATCTCAGGCGATCGAACCTGGCCGACAATTGCAGTCGCCCGTCCTCGCCGCGTTTGCGGATGCCCGACCAGCAGACCGAATTCAATCCGCCTTCGTCGGCGATCGTTCGCGTGATCCGCCCGGTCGCCGCGTCGCGTAGCAGCGACAGGGACTTGTAGAGGTTGGATTTGCCGACACCGTTCTCGCCGACAAACACGGACAAAGGGTGGATGGGAATGGAGAGCCGCCGGATGGAGCGATAATTGGTGATCGCAATGTCGGTCAGACGCATCGCAGGCTCTCAATTGACAACGCTCAGTGTGCATTCGCGGGGGAATTGCACGGGATTTCAATCCAGGGATGCAGTCTGGATCGACGGTTCCCTGAAAGCAAGCGGACGGGCCACGTGCTCAGCCGGACAATCGCATGTCGATGTTACGAGGACCGCGGGCTTGCTCCGCCTCTCCCGCCTGCGGGAGAGGCCGACGCGCCCCGGGTGATGCGAAGCATCGTCCCGCGCGCGGCGGGTGAGGGTTCTCACCACTTGGGGATTTCCGCCGCAAGTCTCGACAGACCCGTCGCTGAGGCAGCCCTCTCCCCAACCCTCCCCCGCAAACGGGGGAGGGAGCTCACTGCCGATGCCGCCACACTGCGCGCCTCATATGGGCCGCGGCGTACTGGCTGCCCCGCCTTCGCGGGGCATGATACCTCTCCTTACAGCTTGGCCGGCGCCGGCGGCCCGTACGCCTCGCCGTCCCTCGCCGCCTTCGGCTCCCGATCCCCCGCCAGCACACGCTGCACCGAGACGAAGAACACCGGCACCATCAAGAGCGCCAGGATCACCACTGCGATCATGCCGCCCATCACGATGGAGCCGAGCGCCTGCTGGCTGGCGCCACCGGCGCCGTGGGCGACGGCCATCGGCAGCACACCGCAGATGAAGGCGAGGCCGGTCATCAGGATCGGGCGGAAGCGCAAACGGCAGGCTTCGATGGTGGCGTCCACCAGCGGCTTGCCTTCTTTCCGCAGATCCTTGGCGAACTCGATGATCAGGATCGCGTCCTTGGCGGCAAGGCCGATGATGGTGATCAGGCCGACGGTGAAATAGACGTCGTTGGGCAGGCCGCGCAGCATGGCCGCGATCACGGCGCCGACGATGCCGAGCGGCACCGTGAGCAGCACCGCGAGCGGAATGGTCCAGCTTTCGTAGAGCGCGGCGAGACACAGGAACACCACGAACACCGACAGCGCCAGCAGGAACGGCGCCTGCGAACCCGACAGCTTTTCCTGCAGCGACTGGCCGGTCCATTCATAACCGAAGCCGCGCGGCAGCCTGCCGGCAAGACGCTCCATCTCGGCGATCGCATCACCCGAGGTGAAGCCGGGCCTGGCCTCGCCGGAGATGCGTACCGCAGGATAATAGTTGAAGCCCGCGATCTGCGTCGGGCCTTTCGCCCATTCCACCGTGGCAAAGGAGGAGAACGGCACGAGTTGGCCGCTTCTGTTCTTGACGTTGTAGTTGAGGATGTCCTCGGTCCGCATGCGGTCGCGGGCGTCGGCCTGCACCACGACGCGCTGCATGCGGCCGCGGTTCGGGAAGTCGTTGATGTAGTTCGAGCCGAGATTGGTCGAGATCGTGTTGTTGATGTCCTCGAAGGTGACGCCGAAGGCGCCGGCCTTCTCGCGGTCGATCACGAGATTGACCACGCCCGCCTCCGGCAGGCCCTCGACATAGACCTTCTGCAGCACCGGGCTCGCATTGGCTTCCACGATCAATTGGTCGGCGGCGCGCATCAATTGCTGATAGCCCTTCTGGCCGCGATCCTGGAGGCGGAACGAGAAGCCCGAGGAGTTGCCGAGATTATCGATCGGCGGCGGCTGCAGCGCGGCGATCTTGGCGTCGCGGATCGACGCCCCCAGATCGCGGTTGATGTCGTTGACGATGGCCGCAGCGGAATCCTTCGGTCCGCGGTCCGGCCAGTCCTTCAGCGTGATGAAGGCCTGCGCGGTGTTCATGCCCTGGCCGGAGAAGCTGAAGCCGGTGAGGAAGGTGACATCCTTCACGCCCGGACGTTCGGCGAGATATTTCTCGACCTTCTCGATCACGGATTCGGTGCGGGCGTAGGACGAATCCGACGGCGTCTGCACGTCGGTGGTGACGAAACCCTGATCGTCGATCGGCAGGAAGCCGCCGGGCAGGTTGACGAAAGCCCAGGACAGGCCGACGAGCAGCGCGACATAGACCAGCATCATGCGCCCGGTCCGTTTCAGCGAGAAGCCGACGGTGCGCGCGTAGCGAAACCGGCAGGCCTCGAGCAGATGATTGAACCGGCTGAACACAAAATTTGTCGAATGGCCGTGCCCCTTGGCAACGGGCTTCAACAGCGTGGCGCATAGCGCCGGCGTCAGCGACAGCGCGAGGAAGGCGGAGAAGCCGATCGCGGCGACCATGGTCACGGAGAACTGGCGGTAGATGATGCCGACCGATCCCGGAAAGAACGCCATCGGCACGAACACCGCCATCAGCACCAGCGTGATGCCGATGATGGCGCCGGTGATCTGCGACATCGCCTTGCGCGTTGCCTCCTTCGGCGACAGGCCTTCCTCGGCCATGATGCGCTCGACGTTCTCGACCACGACGATGGCGTCGTCGACGAGGATGCCGACCGCGAGCACCATGCCGAACATCGAGAGCATGTTGATGGAATAGCCGGCGACCAGCAGTATCGTGCAGGCGCCAAGCAGCGCCACCGGCACCACGATGGTCGGGATGATGGTGTAACGGATGTTCTGCAGGAACAGGAACATCACTACGAACACCAGCACCACGGCCTCGACAAGGGTCGACAGCACCTTCTCGATCGAGGCTTCGACCACGGGCGTGATGTTGTAGGGAATCTCGTAGGTGATGTTGGCCGGGAAGAAGCGCGACAGCTCCTTCATCTTCTCTTCGACCGCGCTTGCGGTCGCCAGCGCGTTGCCGGTCGGCGACATCAGCACCGAAAGGCCGGCGGTCGGCTTGCCGTTCAGGCGCGTGTTGAACTGGTAGCTGAGGCCACCGACCTCGATACGTGCGACGTCGCGCAGCCGCACGGTCGAGCCGTCGGCATTGGCGCGCAGGATGATGGCGCCGAATTCGTCCGGCGCGGACAGCTGGCCCTTGACCAGCACCAGCGCGGAGGTGCGCTGGTTCGACGTCGACGGCTCGGCACCGATGCTGCCGGAGGCGACCTGCGCGTTCTGCGCGGCAATGGCCTTGTTGACGTCGTCGGCGGTGAGCCCATAGCCGACCAGCTTGGCCGGATCGACCCAGACGCGAAGCGATCGCTCGGTCGAATAGAGCGTGGCGCGGCCGACGCCGGGAATGCGGCGGACTTCGCCGAGCACGTTGCGGATCATGAAATCGCCGAGGCCGACCTCATCGAGGCTGCCGTCGGTCGAGCTGAGCGTGATGATCTGAAGCACCGCGCTGGAGGCTTCCTCGATCAGGATGCCCTGTTGCATCACCGCGCGCGGCAGGCGTGCCTCGACGCGCTTGATGCGGTTCTGGACCTCCACCGAGGCGTCGTTGGTATTGGTGCCCGGCTGGAAATTGGCGATGATCTCGACCTGACCGAGCGAGTCGCTGGTCGATTCGAAATTGAGGATGCCGGAGGCGCCGTTGAGCTCCTCCTCGATCAGCCGCGTGACGCTGTTGTAGAGGTTTTCGGGCGAAGCGCCGGGATAGCTGGTGGAGATCGAGATCGAGGGCGGCGCGATGATCGGATATTGCGCGATCGGCAGCAACGGCACCGCGATCGCGCCGATCAGACAGATGAACAGCGCGACCACCCAGGCGAAGATCGGCCTGTCGATGAAGAAACTCGCCATGATGCGCTACTGCATCATCTGGGCGCGTTGACTTTCCACGATGGCTTCGGCCTCGGCCCAGGATTGCGGCTTGACCTTGTCGCCCGCCGCGAACCTCTGGAAGCCTTCCACGACGACCTTGTCGCCGGACTTCAGGCCCTCGGTGATGAACCAGACGCCGTCCTGCACCGAGCCGGTACGCACGGGCTGCACCGCGACGCGGTGATCGTCCTTCACGACGAAGACTTCGCTGCCGCCGCCGCCATTGCGCTGAACCGCCTGCTGCGGCACGGCGATCGCGTCGCTGTCGATGCCCTGCTCGATCCGTACCCGAACATACATGCCGGGCAGCAATTCGCGGTGCAAATTGGGAAATTCACCGCGCAATGTCACTTGCCCGGTATTGGCGTCGACCTTCGCATCGGAGAACAGGAGTTTGCCGGTCAGCGGGTAGATCGTGTTGTCGTCGAGCACGAGACGCACCTTGGCGGCACCGGGCGCAATGCGCTCGAGGTCCCCGCTCGCGAAGGCGCGGCGGAGCTGATTGAGCTCGTTCACCGATTGGGTGAAATCAGCGTAGATCGGATCGAGCTGCTGAATGGTCGCGAGATTGGTCTCGTTCTGCACGGCGAGAGCGCCCTCGCTGACCAACGCGGCGCCGACGACACCGTCGATGGGCGCACGCACGGTGGCGTAGTCGAGATTGAGCTTCGCTCGCGCGAGATCCGCCTTGCGGCCCTCGACCTCGGCTTGAGCCTGGAGCTCGGCAGCGATTGCCTTCTCGTTCTCCGCCTCGGGCGCGGCGCGCTGGCTGGTGAGCGTGGCGATGCGGTGCGCCTGCTGCTTGGCCTGCATCAGCGCAGCCTCCGCCTTGGCAAGCGCGGCCTGGTTGGCCGACACCTCGACCTCGAACGGACGCGGATCGATGCGGTAAAGCGGATCGCCCGCCTTCACTTCGCTGCCCTGGTGGAACAGGCGCTCGACCACGATGCCCGAGATGCGCGGCCGAACGTCGGAGACGCGCGTCGGCGCGATACGTCCAGGCAGTTCCCGCACGATGGAGCGTGGCTGCGGCCTGACGGTCACGACGCTGACGTCGGGTTCGGTCGGTTGCGCCTGGACGATCGCAGAGTTTGATTCATCACAGGCCGCAAGCAGCGGCGCCGCGACCGCGAGCATCATGGCCACGCAGACGGATCGCGCATGTAGTGGTGACATATGGGTAGTTGCCCCGTTCAATCGCATTGGTTTCAGGCTTCCAGAAGGTTCCGGACAGTCTGGCCTGCAAATGAAAATAAACGGTGTTTGCTGCGACGCAATGAGACGATCGGCGGCTCATTGTCACACGACCTATCCCATTCTAAAAACGGGTATATTTTGGAGTCACCGGATCGTGAATCGGGTTCCATCGCGGCGTGCTGCGACGGAACATCGCAATTACCCCGCAGCCTTCATCCGATAGTGGCTGACGCCCCATTCGGTTCCATCGGCATAGCCGAACAGGCCCGATGTCGCGAGCAGGAACCAGCGCCAGCGCCGCATCCACAGGGGGGTCTGCTCGCCATAGACCTGGCGCAGGGACGCCTCGCTCGCATCCCGATGCGCGTCGAAATTGGCGAGCCAGTCGTTGGCGGTGCGCTGGTAATGCGTGCCGCTCCAGCACCATTCCTTCTCGACCGTGAAGATGTCGCCGAACTGCCTGACGAGATGATGGCTCGGCATCAGCCCGCCGGTGAAGACGTGCTGCGCGATCCAGTCCTCGCGATCGAGCCGGTCGAACAGCTGCGAGCCGGAGCGATGGGTGACGATCTGCATGAAGAAGCGCCCGTCCGGCGCGAGCCATGACCGCAGCCGCGTCATCAGCTTGCGCCAGTTCATCATCTGCTCGAACATCTCGACCGAGACGATGCGGTCGAACTGGCCGTCGGGCGCGAACACGTTCATGTCCGCGGCGACCACGCACAGGTTCAGCAGGCCACGCCGCCGCGCCGCTTCCTCGACATGAGCGCGCTGCGCCTGCGAAGTCGACGCCGCCGTCACCCGGGCGTGCGGAAACTGCCGCGCCATCCACAGCGACAGCGAGCCCCAGCCGCAGCCGAGTTCGAGGATGGTCTGGCCGTCGGCGAGGCCGGCATGCTCGACCGTCTGGCGCAGCGCCTCCTCCTCCGCCTCCTGCAAGGTGGTCGCATCGGTCTTGTAGAAGCAGCAGGAATATTTGCGGTTGGGGCCGAGCATTTGGGCGAAGAACGAAGCGGGCACCTCCTCGCGACCGGCCACCGCGGTTTCGGCGATCGGCCGCAGCATCATCCGCCCGGCGAAGGCGGCGTCGGTAGCCGCATCACGTGCCGCAAGGCGGGTTGCGCTGCGGGAGCACAGGCGCTGGATCGCGGCGCGGATCACGACGTCCGGCAGCGGCACGCGTTCGGCAGTCCCGATGATCGCGGAAACGACGCTCATGCGCCCACTGAGTGGCAAATCTCTGCAAATACTGGCTTATCAAAGCGCCGCTTCCGGTCCCGGTTCCCCAGCTGGCCCCGAAATCGGCGCATCCGGCGCTTTTTTTGGGCTGGCGCTGTGCCATAGTGCGCACCGCAAGCAAGCTTTTGGAATGGATGATACCGGCCATGCCGTCAGGCACCTCGCCCCGCTCCACCATGGATATCGAGTACACGAAGCTGTCCTCACCCAGCGTCTTCCTGGTGCGGATGCTGGTCTTCCTGGTGCTGTGCGCGCTGGTCGGCGTGGTGCTCTACAAGCAGATCATCCAGGCCTTCTTCGCCAATCCCGGCCTCAACGCCCTGATCGGCGCCGTGCTGTTCATCGGCATCATCCTGGCCTTCCGTCAGGTCATCCGGCTCTATCCCGAAGTGTCCTGGGTCAACAATTTCCGCATCGCCGATCCCGGCCTGGCGCCGGCCCGGCACCCGAAGCTGCTGGCGCCGATGGCGGCGATCCTCGGCGGCGAGCGCTCCGGGCGGATGTCGATCACCCAGACCACCATGCGGCATCTGCTCGATTCGATCGCGACCCGCCTGGATGAAGCCCGCGACATCTCGCGCTACATGACGGGCCTGCTGGTCTTCCTCGGCCTGCTCGGCACCTTTTGGGGCTTGATCGAAACGGTCGGCTCGGTCGGCAAGGTGATCGACGGGCTCAAGGTCGGCGGCGATTCCGGCGCCCTGTTCGACACGCTGAAGGAGGGCCTCGCCGCCCCGCTCGGCGGCATGGGCATCTCGTTCTCCAGCTCGCTGTTCGGCCTTGCCGGCTCGCTGATCCTCGGCTTCCTCGATCTGCAATCGAGCCAGGCGCAGAACCGCTTCTACACCGACCTCGAGGACTGGCTCGCCACCACCGTGCGCGAATATGACAGCGGCGAGGTCGCGGTCGCTTCCGGCGGCGGCGGGGTCGCCAGCGGCGAGCTCCAGGCCGCGGTCGAACGCTTGCGCTCGGTGCTCGAGGAAGGCAGCGCCAGCCGCGGCACCACGGCGGCGATGGCGAGCCTTGCCGAAGCCATCCAGGCGCTGGTCTCGCACATGCGCACCGAACAGCAGATGATCCGCGAATGGGCCGACGGCCAGGGCGAGCAGAACCGCGAGATCCGCCGCCTGCTGGAGCGCATCGCCCGCCAGCCGGAAAAGAGTTAGCGATATGGCTCTGGCGCGCGGCCGCCGCGGCGACACCTCCTTCAACTACTGGCCCGGCTTCGTCGACGCGCTGTCGACGCTGGTGCTGTCGATCGTGTTCCTGCTGTCGGTGTTCCTCGTGGTGCAGTTCTTCCTGTCGCAGGAGGTGACCGGCAAGGACAAGGCGCTGGAGCAGCTCAACGCCAAGATCGCCCAGCTCAACGAGCTGCTGTCGCTGGAGAAGCTCGGCAAGCTCACGCTGGACGACCAGGTCTCGCAATTGAAGGCCGGCCTCGCCTCGGCCGAGACCGAGCGCGACCGCATCAAGGGCCTCTATGACGGCCTCGCCGCCGCCGGCAACGACGCGCAAGGCAAGACCTCCGAACTCGGCAAGGCGCTGGATTCGGAGAAGGCGGTCTCGGCGCGGGCGCTGGCGCAGATCGAGGTGCTGAACCAGCAGATCAGCGCGCTCAGGCGGCAGTTGGCGGCGCTGGAAGAGGCGCTGGATGTCAGCGAAAAGCGCGACAAGGAATCGCAGAACCGCATCGCCGATCTCGGCTCCCGCCTCAACGTGGCGCTGGCGCAGCGCGTGCAGGAATTGTCGCGCTACCGCTCGGAATTCTTCGGCCGGCTGCGCGCCATCCTCGGCAACCGGCCCGACATCCGCATCGTCGGCGACCGCTTCGTGTTCCAGTCCGAGGTGTTCTTCGACACCGGACAGGCGACGCTGCTGCCCGAGGGGCGCACCGAGCTCGACACTTTGGCGACCGCGCTGATCGAGCTCGACAAGAAGATCCCGAGCGAGATCCCCTGGGTGCTGCGTGTCGACGGCCATACCGACGTGCGTCCGGTCAACGGCCCGAACTTCAAGTCGAACTGGGATCTCTCCGCGGCGCGCGCGATCTCGGTGGTGCAATATCTGGTCTCGCTCGGCGTGCCCGCCCAGCGGCTCGTCGCGGCCGGCTTCGGCGAATTCCAGCCGCTCGATCTTGGCAACACCGAAGAGGCTTACAAGCGCAATCGCCGTATCGAGCTGAAGCTGACGGAGCGGTAGTGAGCGCGATCCTCCTCCGCCCCTATCGCGTCGAGGACGAAGCCGCCGCGATCGACCTCTGGCATCGCACCTGGCAGCAGGCCTATCCGCAGATCGATTTCGCGGCCCGCCTGGACTGGTGGCGCGAGCGCTGGCGCAAGGATCTGGTGCCGAACGCCTCGATCGTCGTCGCCGAGCAGGACGGCGCGCTGACCGGCTTCGTCACCATCGACGTCGACGGCTATCTCGACCAGCTCGTGGTCGACCCTGACCACTGGGGTTCGGACGCGGCTCGTCTGCTGGTCGACGAAGCGAAACGCCTGTCGCCCTCAGGCATCACGCTGCTCGTCAACAAGGACAATTCCCGCGCCATCCGCTTCTACGAGCGCAACGGCTTTGCCCACGCCGGTGACGACGTGAATCCGACCTCGGGCCGGCCGGTGCTGAAGATGGCGTGGCGCGCGTGAGGCCCGTCACGCGGGGATCCAGTGACGTCTGCTAGTCGTTGGTGCCGGAGCAGCGATGACAAGCGGATGGAGGCGATCGATGAAGCTGCGCGATCTGGCCCAGGGTTCCTCGGTCTTTCTGGGCGTCATCCTCGCCGGATATCTGTCGACGACCTATGTCGACCAGCGCTTTGTGATGCAGGCCACCACGACGGGCTCTCCTGCTCCCACAAGCGGCCCTGCCCCATCGGCCTGCGTCGGCGAGGACGGCACCTGGAAGAATTGGCCCTGGCCGAACGTGCCGGCGCTGTCGCCGAAATGTCCGTAGACCCACGCGCGGGTCATCGCCCGTGCTGCAAACCGAATCTGCGAAAACAACCCCATGCACAGTAGCCGGTGATAGCGAAATCAATGGCTTGCGCCGGGCTCCTGGGCACGGAAGGTCGGCTTGAAAGCGGGCCTGGGAACGCCTAGATTCTTGCCGTGCAGCGCGGCCTTCTTCAACGCCTTCCTCAACTCGCCAGAACAGCCATGTTCGTGGCGATAGCGGCGTTTATGCTTCAGGTGACCCTGATTTCGATCTCGCAGGCGAAGGCCGCAGTTGGTGAATTGCCGGCGCCTGCCGTCACGTTGAGCGGTTCCCTGCATTTCCACGATCAGTTGGCAGGCCACGTGCACTCCCACGGAGGTGACGGCGCCGAAGGCCACGTCCATGACGGGTCGGATCACGATGACGACGAGGGTGCTCCAAGCCTCGCTTGGGACATGTTCGGCGCTTCGATCGCGTCACCGCAGTTCACGCCCCTGCTCAGCCCCTTCGAGGTGCTGATCCCCGTCGAGCGGCCGATTGCGCGAGCCCTTGTCGGCGTCAGGCCCGACGAACTTACCCGGCCACCAAGTACCTTCAGCATCGCGTAATCCAGGCGGCCCTTCGGCCGCCGACTTTTCGCATGTCTGAAGGAATTTTCCATGTTGAGGAATCAGCGCTGCCCGAAAGGGCGGCCCGCAAGATTTGGCCAAACAAGACTTGGCCAAAAACGATTTGGCCCAGCGAGGCTTGGTCTAGCCAGTATTTGTTGGCTGGTGAGCCTGTTCTTTAGTTTGTCAGGCTCCGTTGCCCACGAGGGGCACGATCACGGCGACGCCGAAAAAGCGGCCGTCGTGTCGTCAGCCTACCCCAGGGTTGCGGCGCGATCCGAGCTCTACGAGATCGTCGGCATTCTGAAAGAGGGCAGGCTTTCGGTCTTCATAGACGATCCCGTCACGAACGAACCGGTTTCGGACGCGGCCTTGCAGGTCACGATCGGCGATTCCGCCGCGATCGAAGCTGCGAAAACCGAGGAGGGCATTTACACGGCGGTCGTTCCGAACGGCACGCCGCCCGGATCAGTTGCAGTCATATTCTCGGTCAGCGCCAAAAAGGGGAACGATCTGCTGGTGGACTCGCTGGTGCCGACGCGTGCCGGTGATGTGCCGCCGGCAGAGCAGAAGCAAGAACATGGCTGGCTCTTTTCGAGCCGAACCGTCGTCGCGGCCTCCGCCCTTGCTGCGGTGGGGCTCGGCCTTCTCTTCGGCTACTGGAGACGGCGTGGTCGCAGCATGGCCGCTTCCGTTTCAGTGGCGATGGCAGGCGCATTTGTCATTCTCGGCGCCATCGCGTTCGGCGAAAGCCGAACCAACGCTAGGCAGGCAAATCCGCCGGATGTCCCGGCCCTGAGCGATGCCCCGCGACGGCTACAAGACGGCACTGTCTTTGCGGCCAAGCCGACGCAGCGGCTGCTTGATGTGCGCACCGCCGCCGCAGAGCCGCAGACCATTCGTTCCGCCGTCACTCTGATCGGCCGCGTCATCGCCGACCCCAACCGCAGCAGCATCGTGCAAAGCGTCTATGGGGGACGTGTTGTTCCGGGCAATGGCGGCATACCACGGATCGGACAAGCCGTCAGCAAGGGCGATCTGCTCATCCAGATCGAGCCGCATCTGCCGATTGCAGACCGCACCACGATCCTCGAGAAGGTCGGCGAGATCGAACAGTTGACGGCGATCACCGAAAACAAGCTGCGGCGTCTGCGGCCGCTGGCCGAGCGGGGCGCCGTGCCGCAAGGGCAGGTCAACGACCTCGAAAGCGAACTGGAGGGTTTGCGGGCGCGCCGCGAAACCGTTCGAAATTCCCGCACCGGATTCGAGGAGCTTCGGGCGCCGACCGACGGCATCATCACGGCTGCCAAGGTCGTGCAGGGCCAGGTCATTCAACCGCAAGACGTCCTGTTTCAAATCGCGGACCCCAGCAGCCTTTGGGTCGAGGCGTTGGCCTATGACGATTTAGGTTTGAAGCAGCCTGAAGGCGCGAGCGCGATCGCCCCGAACGGGGAGCGGATTGCGCTGACTTTCGTCGGAACCAGCCGGGCACTGCGCCAGCATGCATCGGTCGTTCAGTTTGCGATACCGGAGCCGCCAACGGGCCTCAATATCGGCCAGCCGCTCAATGTGATGGTCCAGACCGGCGCACCCGTGGCCGGCCTGATCTTTCCACGCGATGCCGTCGTTCGGAGCGGCAATGGCGAGAATATCGTCTGGTTGCACTCCGAGCCCGAGCGCTTCGAGCCGAGACCCGTTCGCGTACTGCCCGTCGACGCAGACCGCGTGATGGTGGCGGCCGGCCTCAACGAGGGCGAACGCATCGTCATTCGCGGTACCGACCTCATCAATCAGATCCGGTAGGGACGGCCCATGCTCAAGCTGATCGTCCAGGCAAGTTTGCGCAATCGGCTGTTCGTGCTGGCGGTTGCCGCCGTGCTCGTCGGCTACGGCCTTTTCGTCCTGCCGACCATTTCCGTCGACGTCTTGCCGGACATCAATCGTCCGACCGTCAACATCCTGACCGAGGCGGAGGGGCTGGCGCCCCAGGAGGTCGAACAGCTCGTGACGTTCCCGATCGAGACGTCGATGAACGGCATGCCCGGCGTGATCCGGGTGCGCTCGGTCTCCGGCATCGGCCTGTCGGTCGTTTATGTCGAATTCGATTGGGGTGTCGACGTCTATCGCGCCCGGCAATTCGTCTCGGAGCGGCTGGCGCTGATCCGCGAACAATTGCCGTCTTCGGTCAACCCTCAGATGGGACCGGTGACGTCGATCATGGGCGAGATCATGCTGATCGCGCTGACCAGCGACGGCACAGCTTCGCCCATGGAAGTGCGCGAGATCGCAGATTTCGTTGTCAGGCCGCAGCTCCTCGCCCTTCCCGGTGTCGCTCAGGTGATCCCGATCGGCGGCGAGGTCCGCCAATACCGCGTGACGCCGAACGTTGCGACCATGCAGGCGCTCAGCGTCACCCACGACCAGATCGAGCAGGCGGTCGCAAAGTTCGGCACAAACAGCGGCGGCGGCTTCGTGGACCAGCATGGCCGCGAGTATTTGATCCGCAATGTTGGCCTTACCAGGCGGATTGAAGACCTCGGCAACACCGTCGTCGCCAACCGCGACGCGCAGCCGATCCTGCTGAGGCAGGTCGCATCCGTGGATTTTGCGGCGCGCACCAAGCGGGGAGACGCCGGGTACAACGGCAAGCCGGCGGTCATCGTCAGCGTCATGAAGCAGCCGGCCGCGGATACCGTGGCACTGACGCGCAATATCGAAGCCACGCTTGGGGACTTGCAACGCACCATGCGCAAGGGGATCAACGTCACCAACGTGCAATTCCGTCAGGCCACATTCATCGAAACCTCGATAAGCAATGTCGAGCGCGTTCTCGCCGAGGCCGCCATCGTCGTCGCATTGGTCCTGGTCGTGTTCCTGATGAACGGACGGGCCGCGTTCGTTTCGCTGACGGCGATCCCAATATCGATCCTCGTGACGGTCCTTGTGTTCCATGCCTTCGGCCTCACGATCAACACCATGACGCTGGGCGGACTTGCCATTGCCATCGGTGAACTTGTCGACGATGCGGTGGTGGACGTTGAAAACATCCTTCGGCGCCTGCGGGAGAACGCCGCGTCGAACACGCCGCGTCCCGTTCTGGAGGTAATTTCCGGGGCAAGCCAGGAGGTTCGTTCCAGCATCGTCTATGCCACGATGATCATCGTTCTCGTCTTCGTGCCGCTGTTCGCCCTTCCGGGAATCGAAGGGCGACTGTTCACGCCGCTCGGCGTGGCCTATGTGGTCTCGATCCTTGCGTCGCTGCTGACGTCGATCACGGTAACGCCTGTGTTGTCCTACTATCTGCTTTCGGGACGAACTCATTCAGGTGACCGTGAGAGTTTTGTCGTCACCAGGCTGAAGCAGGCGAATCGGCGGGTGCTTGGATGGGCTTTCGGACGGCGGGGTCTCGTGCTGGGCTCCGTCGCGGCGGCGGTCGTCGTGGCCGGCTACGCCGCAAGCCAGATGCCCCGCAGCTTCCTTCCGCCGTTCAACGAAGGCACGCTCGTGCTTTCGCTGCAATACAATCCCGGCATTTCTCTCGCGGAGTCGCACCGGCTTGGATTGCTGGCGGAACAGTTGCTCGCAAGGGTGCCCGAGGTGAAGTCGGTTGGACGCCGCACCGGCCGCGCCGAACTCGATGAGCACGCCGAAGGCGTGCACTACAGCGAAATCGATGTCGATCTCGTTCCATCCAAACGCCGGAAGGCGGACATCTACGCCAGCATCCGGGAATCCCTGTCCGCGCTGCCGGCGTCGGTTGCGATCGGACAGCCGATCAGCCACCGCCTGGATCATCTGCAGTCGGGTATTCGTGCCCAGATCGTGCTCAAGATTTACGGGCAGGATATCGAGATGTTGCGGCGTCTTGCCGAAACGTCGCGCCAGCGCCTTTCAATGATCCCGGGCCTCGTCGATCTCCAGGTCGAGAAGCAGGTTCTGATTCCCCAGGTTCGGGTTCAGGTCGATCATGCCCGCGCCGCACTCCATGGCCTGACGCCGGCTGCCATTACACAGGCGCTCGATACGCTGTCCAAAGGCCGGAAGGTCTCGCAGATCGTCGACGGCAACCGCCGTTTCGACGTGGTGATGCGCCTTTCGGAGCAGGACCGCTCGACCACGGGACTGCAAAATTTGCTGATCCCGGCCGGCCTGGAATTCGTGCCGCTGAGCGCTTTGGCTGACGTCATCGAGACCGATGGGCCGAACCAGATTCAGCGCGAGGGCACCCAGCGCAGAATCGTGGTCTACGGCAACGGGGATGGACGCCGCGACATCGCCGATATCGCTGCCGACATTCAGAAGGCCATTCGGGACCTCGATCTTCCGCAAGGCTACACGACCAACCTCGAAGGCGCATTTCAGGCGCAGCAGGAGGCGTCCTGGCGCATCGGCATTCTCTCGCTGGGCTCCCTGGCAACGATCTTCATCGTTCTCTACAGCCGCTATCGATCGACCGCGCTGTCGCTCATCATCATGGGCGGTATCCCGCTCGCCCTGATCGGCAGCGTGGCTGCCTTGAAGATAGCTGGTCAACCATTGTCGGTGGCATCGATGATCGGCTTCATCACTCTCGCCGGCATCTCGGCGCGCAACGGTATCTTGAAGATCTCCCATTACATCAATCTCGCGATTCACGAAGGCGAGCGTTTCGGAACCGTATTGATCGTTCGCGGCAGCATGGAGCGCCTCAGCCCCGTTCTGATGACGGCACTTTGCGCGGGACTGGCGCTTACGCCGCTCCTGATCGGCGCGGACGAGCCGGGCCGCGAAATCCTGCACCCCGTGGCCGTGACGATCTTCGGCGGTCTGCTCAGCGCCACGATCCTCGATACCGTCGTGACCCCGATCCTGTTTCTGATGTTTGGCAAACAGCCGCTGGAGCGGCTGGCCGCCGGACACGCCGGAACGTTCACCCCCGCGGAAGCCTATTGACCTCTGCACAAGACCACCGAGGAGCTACCAATGAGAAAGTACATCTTCCTGGCCATGATGACTGTGATCGCCGCCATGCCTGATTTTGCCGCGGCACAGACGAAGGGTGGCAACGGTGGTCCCGTGGTCAAATCGCAGGGACATCCGATCGAGTTTGTTCGCAAGGGCACGGATATCGTCTTTTATGTCGGAGACGACGACGGTTCTCCGCTCTCGACCAAGGACATGCGGGGTCGCGCAACCATTCAGGACGGCGGCAAGACCGTCACCGTTCCACTTACTCCCGCCAGTCCCAACATGATGTCGGGAAAGGTGCAGACGGAACTGTCGCCAAAGGCCATCGTAGTCTTTTCGGCAAGCTTGCACGGTCATTCCCTGACGGCGAAATACACTGTGGAATAATTGCCGCGTGAAAGGCGAAGCACATGCAGCGAGATCGATCATCGGTCCAATTGCCTGGCGTCCCGTTGGCGCTTGGTTCGGCTCTCCTGTTCGGTGCTGCAACGCCGCTTTCGAAGCTGCTGCTCGCCAGCATCGATCCCCAGATGCTGGCGGGCTTGCTCTACCTCGGTGCGGGTCTTGGCCTTGCCGCGGTCCACGTCGCACGGACCGCGATCGGGCTATCGGTTCCGGAGGCTCCGCCAAGACGGCACGACGCGCCCTGGCTGATAGCCATCGTTGTCTTCGGGGGAATTCTGGGTCCGGCATTGCTGATGCTCGGGCTGGGCCGAACGCCGGCCTCGTCCGGGTCATTGATGCTGAATCTCGAGAGTCTCGCGACGATGGGGATTGCGTGGCTCGTATTTCGCGAAAACGTCGATCGGCGCCTGTTGTTGGGGGCCTTGGCGATCATCCTCGGCGCAATAGCCCTGTCCTGGGAAGGTCAGGGCCCTTCATTGGATGCAGGCGCGGCGCTGATTGCCGGGGCTTGCTTGTGTTGGGGCATCGACAACAATCTGACGCGGAAACTGTCGTCTGCCGATCCCGTCGTCATCGCAATGATCAAGGGCCTGTTTGCCGGTGCGGCAAACGTCGCCGGCGGGCTTTGGCTCGGCAACAGCTTACCGCCCACCGGCCTGGCGATCCTCGCGGCAATCTTGGGATTCTTCGCGATCGGGGTGAGCCTCGTTCTGTTTGTGCTCGGACTTCGTCATCTCGGCACTGCCCGTACCGGCGCCTACTTTTCGCTCGCTCCCTTCATAGGCGCGCTGATGGCCGTGGGCCTCGGTGACCCCTTCACGCCGAAGCTTGTCATCGCCGCACTGCTGATGGGATTGGGCCTCTGGCTCCATCTAACGGAGCAGCACGAACACGAGCACGTTCATGAAGCCATTGCCCATGAGCACAAGCATATTCACGACGAGCATCACCGGCATGATCACGCGGGAGCTGCCGATGAACCCCACTCGCACTGGCACGAGCACAAGCCGCTACGGCATAAACACCCGCATTATCCCGATCTGCACCACCGGCATTCGCATTGAGCATCTTCTCTTGGCGACCGGCTGCCCCTGCGTCGCTTCAGGAGCAAACCCGAGACCGACACCGTCGGCCTCACGCCCCCTCGAACTGCAACCTCGCCAGCCGCGCATAAAGCCCGTTCGCGGCGACCAGCTCGGCATGCGTGCCCTGCTCGACGATCTTGCCCTGGTCCATCACCAGGATGCGGTCGCAGGACAAGACTGTCGCGAGGCGATGCGCGATCACCAGCGTGGTGCGGTGGCGCATCAGCTCTTCGAGCGCAGTCTGCACCAGCGTCTCGCTTTCGGCGTCGAGCGCGGAGGTGGCTTCATCGAGCAGCAGGAGCGGCGCGTCGCGCAGGATGGCGCGCGCGATCGCGATGCGCTGGCGCTGGCCGCCGGACAGCGTCACGCCGCGCTCGCCGAGCGGGGTGTCGAAACCTTCGGGCAGGCGGCGGATGAACTCGGCGGCGTGCGCGAGCTCGGCGGCGCGCTCGACCTCGGCGTCGGTCGCACCGGGCCGGCCGAAGCGGATGTTCTCGCGGGCACTGGCGGCAAACACGTTCGATTCCTGCGGCACCAGCGCGATGCGCGCGCGGAAATCGCGGGGGTCCGCGGATCTGACCGGCACGCCATCAAGCGAGATCGCCCCGCTGCGCGGGTCGTAGAAGCGCAGCAGCAGGTGGAAGATCGTGCTCTTGCCGGCGCCGGACGGACCGACGATCGCGACCTTCTCGCCGGGGCGCACCGTGAACGAGACGGCATCGAGCACCTTGACGTCGCGCCGCGCCGGATAGGCAAAGCTGACCTGATCGAAACCGACCTCGCCGCGTCCTGGCACCGGCAGCGCGCGCGGCGTGGCGGGCGCCTTGATGTCGGGCTGCACACGCAGGATCTCGAACAGGCGCTCGGCCGCGCCTGACGCCGCCGAGACCTCGCCCCAGACTTCGCTGAGCTGGCCGAGGCCCGCTGCGGCGAACACGGCATAAAGCACGAACTGACCGAGCCGGCCCGGCGAGATCGCACCGGTGAGCACGTCATGCGAGCCGACCCAGAGGATCGCGACCACGCTTGCAAACACGATGAAGATGATGATGGCCGTGAGCACGGATCGCGCCTGGGTCGAGGTGCGCGCGGCCTCATAGGCCTGCTCGACCTCGCCGCCGAAACGCTTCTCGGCGAATGACTCGCTGGTATAGGCCTGCACGGTGCGGATCGCGCCGACCAACTCGCCCGCATAGGCCGACGCCTCGGCCAGCGTGTCCTGCGCATTGCGCGACAGACGCCGCACCCAGCGCCCGAACGCAACCAGCGGCAGCACGATCAAGGGAATGGCCAGCAGCACGAAGCCCGACAGCTTCGGGCTCGTGATCACCATCATCGCCGTCGCGCCGAGAAACATCATGAGATTACGCAGCGCGATCGACACCGAGGCGCCGACCGCCGATTTGAGCTGGGTGGTATCGGCGGTGAGCCGCGAGATCAATTCGCCGCTGCGTGCGGAATCGAAGAAGGCGGGAGACAGCGAGAGCAGGTGAGCGAACACGTCGCGCCTGAGGTCGGCGACGATGCGCTCGCCGATCGTCATCACGAGGTAGTAGCGCGCGGCGCTGGCGAGCGCGAGCACGCCGACCACCGCGAGCATCACCGAGAAGTAGCTGTTGATCAGCTCGATGCCCTCCGGCGTCAGGCCGAAATCGATCATCCGGCGCACCGCGACCGGCACCAGCAGCGTGGTCAATGCCGCGACCGTGAGCGCGACGAAGGCCAGCGCTGCCCGGCCGCGATAGCGGCTGACATAGGGCGCCAGCGCAAGCAGCGGCCGCAGCTTGGCGCGACCCTTGGCCGGCTCTTCGATCAGCTCGGCCTCGATCGAGGGGGTGTCCGCGGCGTTCATTCCGGGCTGATCGACATACTGGTCATCAAGCCGTTCCACTGCGCTCATGAGATCCGACCCATTGCATTCGTTTGCTCCCAATAGGCCGGTGCAAGGGTAGTGGCAAATCCGGGATGTCCCTTAGGGGCAAACCCCGGTTCGCGACCCGGGATGGCTTGTTTTGCGGGGTTTCGTGAGGTATAGACCCGCCCAAATCCGTCATTCGCTAGCCACCCAAGAAGGCGCCGGGGCGCCGAGGAATTGCCATGAAAGCCGAAATTCACCCGAACTATCATACAATTAAGGTCGTGATGACCGACGGAACCGAGTACCTGACCCGCTCGACCTGGGGCAAGGAAGGCGACACGCTGAACCTCGACATCGACCCGAAGTCGCATCCGGCCTGGACCGGCGGCAACGCCCAGATGCTGGACCGTGGCGGCCGCGTCTCGCGCTTCCAGAAGAAGTTTTCGGGCTTTCTCAAAAAGGATTGATCCGCCTCGCAAAGGCTGGAGACGAAAGCGCCCCCGAAAGACGGGGGCGTTTTTGTTTTTGGGATCTGTAGGGTGGGCAAAAGCGAAGCGTGCCCACCACTTCCTATCACGAGCCCGAAAGGCAGATGGTGGGCACGGCGCTACGCGCCTTTGCCCACCCTACTCCGGCACCTGGACCTTACCGCTCGAACGCCGCCTTCAGCGCATTGAGGTGCGGCACCAGCGGATTGCCGATCGCGATGTGTTCGGCCGGCGGGGTGTGGATGGTGGTGTCGAGGCGGCGGACGCGGGTCTGCAGGCTCATCGAACGATGGATCAGATCCTGGAGCTGCGAGGGCAGCTTCTCGATGGTATCGGCGGGGCCGGGATCGGCGGCGCTGAGCTTGACCTTGGTCTTCTCGCGGTTGGCCTGGCCCAGCGTCATCTCGCCTTCCTTCACCGCGCGATGCAACAGCAGCCAGGAGGCGAGCTGCATCAGGCGAGTGGTGAGGCGCATGCTCTCGGTCGCGTAGGTGAGGCTGACCGCACGGTCGAGCGCCTTGGCCTCGGTGCGGCCGGCGCCGTCGAGATAGGCGGCGGTCTCCTCGACGAGGTCCATGCCCTCGCGGAACAGGACGCCGAACGCCGCAGAATTGGTGAATCGCTCGCTGAGTTGAACGAGAGCGCCGTCGGCCTGCAAACGTTCCATGGTTAACGCCTCTTACGCAACTGTTTGACTGCCCGGCTTTGGCAGCCGGCTTATGATGAACAAATCATTGCGCGGGCGGGACGCGGAGTCCAGTGACAAGCGCGGATATGGTTTCCGCGGGTCATCCTTCGGAATTCAACTGCAACGCGATGCAAAAAACGCAAAAAAGAGCCGCCGGAAAACCGGCGGCTTTGAAAGTTGATAACAGGGAGGCGTCAAACAGAGTGGACAGGAGCCACTCGGTGTCCAAACGAGGACAGTTCCAAGTCATAAACCCGAAAGCTTAATCGACCGTAAACGAGCGTTTTTTTTGAGGGTTCGTTAGCCATGTCGGTCAGAGGCCGAGTGGCGTGCGGAACAAACTTTCACTCGTCATTCCGGGGCGCGACGAAGTCGCGAGCCCGGAATGACGAGCGAGGAAAGGTCTCGCACCGCATCCGGGACACGAGAGGGGAGCGTCGGTCTCACGACTTGAACATGCTGTTGGCCGCGTCGCGCGAGGCGCGCTTACTGGTGGCGGCTTCTTCCAGCCTTGCGATCTCGGACTTCAGCAGCGTGACGCGCTCGGTCAGTTCCTCGACCGACAAGAGCGAGAGATCCTGTCCGATTTCATGGCTGATCTTCTTGCGCGGGCGGTCGTCGTCTTCCGTCGCCATCCTCGTTCCTCCTCTCGTCCGCGGACCGGACCACACGGCTGAGGCAGTTGCCAGTCCGGACCGTGCTGGCTAATCAAAGGCCTCGTTCATCCCGCACCTTCACCCAAGGACACATCATGGACAAGCTGCCCGCACAAATGACGGTCGTCGCCATTTCCAAGCCCGGCGGACCGGAGGTGCTGGTGCCTGAGCAGCGGCCGGTGCCGCAGCCGGGTCCTGACGAGATCCTGGTCAGGGTGCAGGCCGCCGGCGTCAACCGGCCCGACGTCGCACAGCGCTCGGGGGCCTATCCGCCGCCGCCCGGCGCGAGCGACCTGCCCGGTCTCGAGATCGCGGGCGAAGTGGTGGCGGTCGGCAGCAACGCCAAGCGGCACAAGATCGGCGACAAGGTGATGTCGCTCGTCGCCGGCGGTGGTTATGCGCAGTACTGCATCGCCCAGGACGCCCAGGCGATGAGCGTTCCGCCCGCGCTATCCATGAAGGAAGCCGGCGCGCTGCCGGAAACCCTGATGACGGTCTGGCACAATGTGTTCGAGCGCGGTGGCCTCAAGTCGGGCGAGACGCTGCTGATCCATGGCGGCTCCTCCGGCATCGGCACCATGGCGATCCAGCTGGCGAAGGCGTTCGGGGCGAAGGTGTTCGTCACCGTGGGATCGCAGGACAAGATCGATGCCTGCCTCAAATTGGGCGCCGACCGCGCCATCAACTACAAGACCGAAGACTTCGTCGCCGTGGTCAAGGAAGCGACCAACAAGGAAGGCGTCAATCTGATCCTCGACATGGTCGCCGGCGAATATGTCGACCGCAATTATGATGCCGCCGCGGTCGATGGCCGGATCGTGCAGATCGCAACCCTCAACGGGCCCAAGGTCACCGTCAACATCGCCAAAGTGATGGTCAAGCGCCTGACCCATACCGGCTCGACCCTGCGCCCCCGTACTAATGCGGACAAGGCGGCGATGGTGGCCGCAATTGAAGCGAAAGTGATGCCGCTTTTGCGCGAAGGCCGGGTCAAACCGCTGATGGACAGCACTTTCCCGCTGGAAAAGGCGGCCGATGCGCACCGGCGCATGGAGACGAGCGCACATATTGGCAAAATTGTGTTGGAGGTCTAGGCCGCTGACCCACAGGCAGCGGCGGAAACCCTTTGATTCTCCTCGCTTTCGTGGCATCTATCGCGACGCACCGGACGTACCCGTTCGGTCTGAAATCGTCTTCACCTGAAGAGTTTGCGTCGAACGCGGAGAACTGACCTTGCGTCTGATCAGGTGCCTCGCGCCCATCGCGCTCGGCCTCATGATTCTCGTCGCCGCGTATCCCGCGCGCGCGCTCGACGCCGTCAGCGTCCGCAGCGACGCGCCCGCGATCGACCTCACCGGCGTGCTCGAGCATCAGCGCAGCGATGCCGACCGCATCCAGGTCTCCACCGCGCCCGGCACCGACGGCATCGTCCGCCGCATCGAGGTGCGCGCCCGCGAAGGCGGCCAGAACTGGGTGGTCTTCGCGCTCGCCAACAACACCGACGACCAGCTCGACCGGCTGATCGTCGCCCCGCATTACCGCATCGTCTCCTCGGGCCTCTTGTGGCCCGACCTCGGCCTGTCGCGCATCGCGACCATCACGCCGTCGACCGGCGACCGGCCGGAGCGGCAGGAAAGCCCGACTGCCGACGTGTTCCGCGTCACGCTCGACCCCGGCGCCGTCATCACCTTCGTCGCGGAACTGCGCACCGACAAGCTGCCGCAGCTCTATCTGTGGGAGCCGGAAGCCTACAAGGACAAGGTCAACTCGTTCACACTGTACCAGGGCATCGTGATCGGCATCTCCGGCTTGCTCGCGCTGGTGCTGACCATTCTGTTCGTGGTCAAGGGCAGCATCATGTTCCCGGCCGCCGCCGCGCTGGCCTGGGCGGTGCTGGTCTATATCGGCGTCGATTTCGGCTTCTGGGGCAAGGTGCTCGACATGTCGAACAACGCCGAGCGCATCTGGCGCGCGGCGGGCGAGGCGATCCTGGCGGCCACGCTGCTGGTGTTCCTCTTCGCCTATCTCAATCTCAGCCGATGGCACGTGCGCTATTCGCACATCACGGTGGGCTGGCTGGCGTTCCTGGGCTCGTTGGTGGCACTGGCCCTGTTCGATCCGGCGGTGGCCTCCGGCATCGCGCGCATCTCGCTGGTGCTGATCGCCTTCGCCGGCTTCGCGCTGATCGTCTACCTCTCCACCCACGGCTTCGACCGCGCGGTGCTGTTGATCCCGACCTGGTTCCTGCTGGTGGTCTGGGTGGTCGCGGCGGGCATGACGGTCGCGGGTTCGGTGACCAACGACATCGTCGGCCCTGCCCTGCTCGGCGGCCTCGTTCTCATCGTGATGCTGATCGGCTTCACGGTGATGCAGCACGCCTTCGCCGGCGGCGGCGCCACCACCGGCGTGGTCTCCGATATCGAGCGGCGCGCCCTGGCGCTGGCCGGCTCCGGCGACCTGATCTGGGACTGGGACGTTTCCGCCGACAAGGTTTTCACCAGCCCCGAGACCGAAGCCCTGCTCGGACTGAAGCGCGGCACGCTGGAAGGCCCGGCTGCCTCCTGGCTCGAAGTGCTGCATCCGCTCGACCAGGACCGTTTCCGCGCCGCGCTCGACAGCGTGCTCGACCAGCGCCGCGGCCGCCTCGTCCAAGATTTCCGCCTGCGCACCCCCGATGGCCATTTCATGTGGTTCGCGCTCAAGGCGCGCCCGGTGGTCGGCTCCGACGGCGAGGTCTCGCGCGTGGTGGGCACGCTCACCGACGTCACCGAACTCCGCAACGCGGAAGAGCGCCTGCTGCACGATTCCGTGCATGACAACCTCACCGGCCTGCCCAACCGCAAACTGTTCATGGACCGGCTGGGCGCGGTGGCGCATTTCTCCAAGACCATGCCGACGCTGCGGCCAACGCTGATGGTGATCGACCTCGACCGCTTCAAGCAGGTCAACGATTCCGTCGGCATCGCAGTCGGTGATTCCATCCTGCTGACGCTGGCCCGCCGCCTCACCCGCATCCTGAAGCCGCAGGACACGCTGGCCCGGCTTGCCGGCGACCAGTTCGGCCTGATCCTGCTGTCGGAGCAGGACCCGGCCCGCATCACCGCCTTCGCCGAGACCATCCGCAAGACCATCCGCGCGCCGATCGCCTTCAACGAGCGCGAGATCTTCCTCACGGCGTCGATCGGCCTTGCGCTCTCCGATCCGCAAACGCAGCTGACGGACGAGATCATCAAGGATGCCGAACTTGCGATGTATCACTCCAAGCGCATCGGCGGCGACCGCATCGACGTCTACAAGCCGGCGATGCGGGCGCGGAAGACCGACCGCCTGACGCTGGAGAGCGAACTGCGCCGCGCCATCGAGCGGCAGGAGCTCACCATCCTGTACCAGCCGATCGTGCGGCTGGAGGATCGTTCGGTCGCCGGCTTCGAAGCGCTGGTGCGCTGGGATCACCCGAAGCTCGGCCGCATGGCGCCCTCGGAATTCATCACCATCGCGGAAGAAACCGGACTGATCGTCGACCTCGGCATGTTCGTGCTCGACCAGACTGCAAAGCAGCTCTCGATCTGGCAGCGCGCGATGCGCTCGCGCGAGCCGATCTTCGCCTCCGTCAACGTCTCGTCGCGGCAGTTGCTGCGCCACGATCTGATCCACGACATCCGCACCGTGCTGTCGCGCTCCTCGGTGGCCCGCGGCACGCTCAAGCTGGAATTGACGGAATCGCTGGTGATGGAGAATCCGGAGCACGCGGCGCAAATGCTGACGCGGATCCGCGAACTCGGCACAGGGCTGTCGCTCGACGATTTCGGCACCGGCCATTCGTCGCTGGCCTATCTGCAGCGCTTCCCGTTCGACACCATCAAGATCGACCAGTCCTTCGTGCGCACCACCAACCGCGGCACCCGCCCGGTGATCCTGAAGTCGATCATCGCGCTCGCGCATGACCTCGGCATGGACGTGGTGGCCGAAGGCGCCGAGACCGATTCCGACGCGGTCGAGCTCTACCAGATGGGCTGCGAATACGCGCAGGGCTTCGCCTTCGGCGAGCCGATGGACGCGGACGCCGCGATGCGGCTGCTGACGGAAGTGCGGCTGGAAGCTGCGAGCTGATCTTCGCTACCGCGAGTCCGGTGTCGTAGGGTGGGCAAAGGCGCGAAGCGCCGTGCCCACCAATCTTTCCGATGACGAAGAGATGGTGGACACACTCCGCTTTGCCCCCCCTACGATACTGCACTCGTCAGCAGCGGGCGAAACCGCCTGCGCCCTACCCCGGCCGCCGCCCGTCCTTCTTCATCTTCGTGAACCGCACGCTCTGGCCGTCCGGCATCCGCACGGCCTTGAACCCCGCGGCGAGGCAGGCTTCGCGTTGCGGCATCTGGATGTCGGGGCTGCGCAGGCTGTCCCACCATGAGGCACGGTTGGCCGCGCGCGGCAAGGCGGCGCCGATGATCTCCTCGATCTGTTCGAAGCTCAGGACGAATTCGGCCTGCTTCTGCCGCAGCAGATAGTCGCGCAACGCGTCGTAGTCGTTCACATCAGTCCTCTCGTCCGAAACCCAGATCCGGCCACACGAGGCTGCCCAAAACCGTGCGCCGCATAAACCGATTCTTAACTCATTGCGACGGCGCCGTCCTTCCTTAAACACTGCGCAAGCTTTCCGGCGCATCCACTAGTGGATCGGGAGCAAACGATGCTGTCTGGATGGCGCGACGTCACGGCCCGCCGGCCGTGGCGGATTTCGGCGAAGCTGCTGATCATCTCGTCCGTGGTGACGGTGATCGGCTTTTCCGCCATTTGCGTCAACGTCATGCTCGACATGCGCCGGGGCGAGGAGGCGCTCGCCCGCCAGACGCTGGAGAACCTGGCGACGACCATCGAGTCGGACATCGGCCGCAATATCGAGATCTACGACCTGGCGCTGAAGGCGGTCGCCAGCAACATGCTGCTGCCCGAACTCGCGACCGTGTCGAAGCCGATCCGTCACCTGATCCTGTTCGACCATGCCATGACCGCCAGGCATTTCGGCGCCATCCAGGTGTTCGATGCCGGGGGCAGGCTGACGATCGACGCCTCCACGCTCGATCCTGCACCGGAGAACCGGAGCGAGGAGGACTACTTCAAGGTCCATCGCGACAACCCCGGAGCCGGACTGTTCGTCAGCCGCCCCATGCTGTTTCGCGGCGCCTATTCGATCGTGCTGAGCCGGCGCATCAGCGACACCGATGGCGGCTTCATGGGCGTCGTCGCCGGTTCGATCCGCTTCAGCTATTTCCACGAATTGTTCGACCGGCTCAACCTCGGCCCCGAAGACACCATCACCGTGCTCAACCGCGACCGCACCATCATGATGCGGCGGCCGTTCGACCTCGACGTGATCGGCAAGAACCTTGGCACGCGCCAGGACTGGAAGGCGGACAATCTGCGCGCCGGCAGCGCCTATGCCGGCCAGGGCCCCGTCGACACGACCCCGAGGCTGTATGTTCGAAGCAGCGGCACGAGCCCACTGTTCGTCGTTGCCGGCAAGCCCTTGAGCGCAGTGTTCGAGCTGTGGCGGACGGAGGCTTACCGGATCGGCGCCGTGGTGGTGGCGCTCATCCTGTTCGTGCTGGGATCGACGCTCGTGCTCGCGCGCGAGATCGGCCGCCGCGCCGAGGCCGAGCGCAAGCTCGAGGAGATGGCGACGACGGACGCGCTCACCGGCCTGCGAAACCGCCGCAAGTTCGATTCCGTCATCGACGTCGAATGGCGGCGCGCCATGCGCCAGAAGGCGCCGGTCGCGCTGTTGATGATCGATGCCGATCACTTCAAGGCCTATAACGACACTTTCGGCCACCAGGCCGGCGACCAGGTGCTGGTCGGCATCGCCATCTGCATTTCCGATTCGGTGAGCCGGGCCGGCGACTGCGCCGCACGCTATGGCGGCGAGGAATTCGCCGTGCTGCTGCCGAACACGTCGGCAACCGACGCCTTCAAGGTCGCCGAGACGATCCGCGCCAAGGTGCAGGGCTGGTCCGACGACGAGGTGATTTCGACGGTGTCCTGCGGCGTCGCCAGCCTCGTTCCTTCCGCCGGCATGGACTGGGCGATCCTGGTCACCGCCGCCGACAAGGCGCTCTATGCGGCGAAGGCCGGGGGACGGAATCAGTCGGTGGTCGCGAGCGTGCCGAAGCTGTCGCTGGTGGCGTGAGACACACTACTCACTGCGGTTGCGCGCGACGCAATCCGCAACAGCCTCGGTGTCGTCCCCGCGAAGGCGGGGACCCATAACCCCAGGGAAAAGTTTGGCGAAGACTCGTCGTGCAGTACTGCTGTCAAACGCGATCGATGGATCACGCGGTATGGGTCCCCGCCTTCGCGGGGACGACAGCGGAATGTGTGGCAGCTACTGCCCCAGATATTTCTTCATCTCCGCGATCAGTCCGTCGCGCAGTTCCGGGCGCTTCAGACCGTAGGCGATGTTGGCGCGGAGGAAGCCGGGCTTGGAGCCGCAATCATGGCGCTCGCCCTCGAACTCGACGCCGTAGAATTTCTGCGATTTGGCGAGCCCGATCATGGCGTCGGTGAGCTGGATCTCGCCGCCGGCGCCGCGCTCCTGAGTCTCGAGGATCTTGAAGATCTCGGGCTGGAGGATGTAGCGGCCGGTGATCGAGAGATTGGAGGGCGCGGTGCCCTTGGCAGGCTTCTCGACCATGCCGTCGACCTCGAACATCTTGCCGTTGCGCTTGCCGACGCCGCAGATGCCGTATTGATGGGTGAGATGGTCGGGCACCGCCTCGACCGCGACCAGATTGGATTTCTCGCCAAGCGTCGAGGCCGTCTCGATCATCTGCTTGAGGCAGCCGGGCGAGTTGAGCACGAGCTCGTCGGGCAGCACGACGGCGAACGGCTCGTTGCCGACGATGTCGCGCGCGCACCAGACCGCGTGACCGAGGCCCAGCGGCGCCTGCTGGCGGGTGAAGCTGACGGCGCCGGCTTCGGGCTGGTTCTGCGCCAGGACGTCCTGCTCGGCCTTCTTGCCGCGCGCGGCCAGCGTGGCGTCGAGCTCGTACATCCGGTCGAAATGGTCTTCGATGACACTCTTGTTGCGGCCGGTGACGAAGATGAAGTGCTCGATGCCTGCCTCCCGCGCCTCGTCATAGACGTACTGGATCAGCGGCTTGTCGACGATGGTGAGCATTTCCTTCGGCATCGCCTTGGTGGCGGGCAGGACACGGGTGCCGAGGCCGGCGACGGGGAATACGGCTTTGCGAATTTTCATGTGATCGTTTCGAATACCTGGGGGCACATGGGAACGAAGCTGGGAACTGAGCAATGGCAACTTGCTAGCCTGTTTGCAGCCGCCAACAAAGGCGGATGTGGGGCCTCACCCGCGCAGAGTTAAGAAAAAGGCCGCCACCAAAATTTTACCTTTGTTAAGCTATTGGCAACCGTAACCGGGCCTCCTGATGCCGGATTTTTCAGGCCTATGGGTGGGACATGACGCAATTGGTGGCAGGACAGGCAAGACGGGCGGGATCCGTGACCGGCGCGGCGATGATCGCGGCGGCTTTGCTGCTGCCCGTCAGCGCACACGCCCAGACTCAGAACGGCCTGTCCAACCTGTTCGGCGGCATCTTCTCGGGTGCGAACCCGGCGCCCTCGCAAGCACCGCCCGGTCATGGCGGCGCCCTCCCCTGGAGCGGCGAGGACGGCGCTTCCGGCCATCCGCTGATGACGGCCGCGGCGATCCGCGAGGCGGCCTCCAATTTCAACAATTGCGTCGCCGCGATGTGGCCGGATGCCGCACGGCGCGGCGTCACGCAGGAGAATTTTCAGCGCTTCACGGCCGGGCTTTCGCCCGATCTGCGCATCATGGACCTCATGGACTCGCAGCCGGAGTTCACCAAGTCGATCTGGGACTATCTCGACATCCTCGTGAACGACAACCGCCTCGCCAAGGGCCGCGAGGTGCTCGCCAAATACAAGGCGCAGTTCGACGCCACCGAAAAGGCAACCGGCGTCGACCGTTACATCATCGCCTCGATCTGGGGCATCGAGTCCAATTACTCGACGCAGATGGGCGACCGCAGCGTGCTGCAATCGACCGCCACGCTGGCCTGCATCGGCCGCCGCCAGGCCTATTTCAAGGACGAGTTCCTCTCCGCGCTGGAGATCGTCAACCGCGGCGATCTCAGGCCGGAGCAGATGCGCGGCTCCTGGGCCGGCGCGTTCGGTCCGACCCAGTTCATGCCGACCGCCTTCAAACGCTTTGCCGTCGATGGCGATGGCGACGGCAGGCGCGACGTCGTCGACAATCCCACTGACCTGATTGCATCGACCGCCAACAACCTCAAGAAAGACGGCTGGCAGGCCGGCCAGACCTGGGGCTTCGAAGTCGTGGTGCCCAAGGGCTTCAACTACATGCTGGCCGACCGCGCCAAGGCGATGCCGATCGCGCAATGGGAGAAGCTCGGGCTCAAGCGGGCGACCGGCCAGCCATTCCCGCATCCGGGAGAGAAAGCCTATCTGCTGGCCCCCGCCGGCGCGCAGGGGCCGGGCTTCCTGATGCTGCAGAATTACCGGGTCATCATGAAGTACAACCCGGCCGAGGCCTACGCGCTGGCGATCGGCCATTTCGCCGACCGCCTGCGCGGAGGGCAGCCCTTCGTGCAGCCCTGGCCGCGGCAGGAACGCGAGCTGTCCCGCACCGAGCGGCTGGAGCTGCAGCAAATTCTGGCCCAGCGCGGCTTCTACAAGGGCACCCCGGACGGCCAGTTCGGCGGCCAGACCCGGGAAGCCCTGCGCAATTTCCAGGCCTCGATCGGAGTACCCGCGGACGGTTTTGCCTCCTCCGACGCACTGGAACGGCTACGCGGACGGTAAAATCGCGCCGAAAGTAACCCTGAACAGGGATTTTGGCAGCCCGCCTTGACGGAGGCGGTTGTTCCCCGATGTATGGCACAAGAATCTGCAACGGAATTTGCCCGTTCGGCGCCTGATTCCGTTATTATATTGAGCTACTCCGACCCCCATTGCGCTGGCCCAAGATCGCATGTCGAAGCCCAAGTCCCTGTTCAAGGTGCTGACCGAGACCGGCCCGTTGATCGCGCTGGGGACGGCGCTTGCGATTCTGGTCTCGGTCGCGGGACCCGCCTCGGCGCAGTTCTTCAACTTCCCCGGCTTCGGCGGCCCGCCGCAGCGCCAGGCTCCGCCACCACACCGCGGCGGTGGTGGAGGCGGCGGATGGTTCGGCGGCGACTTCTTTACACCGTTCCAGCAGCAACAGCCGCAAGCGCCGCGCCAGGATTTTTCGCGCGCGCCCTCACCCGCCAAGCGCGACACCATCCCCGAGAAGAACGTGCTGGTGATCGGCGACGCCATGGCCGACTGGCTCGCTTATGGTCTGGAAGACGCCTACACCGAGCAGCCCGACATGGGCGTGATCCGCAAGCACAGGACCACGTCAGGCCTGATCAAGTACCAGCCGCGCGGCGAGCCCTCTGACTGGGCGGCTGCGGCAAGGGGCATCCTCGAGACCGAAAAGCCCGACGTGATCGTCGTCATGCTGGGCCTCAACGACCGCAGCGCGATCCGCGAGCCGGCCGCCGACAAGACGGACAAGGCCGCCGCCGACAAGGACAAGAAGAACGACAAGGGCGCGCGCGCCAAACAGCCAGCAAAGCCGGGGGACGCCAAGCAAGGAAACGACACCGCCGCCAAGCCCGACGACAAGCCTGCCGATGCCGATCTGCCGCAGGACGATGCCGACAACGCCGACACGCCGGCGGCCGCGCCGGAGAAGACCGCGCGCAACCCGAACGGCCTCTATGAATTCCGCGACGAGCGCTGGATCGAGCTCTACGGCAAGAAGATCGAAGAGCTCGCGGGCGTCCTCAAGAGCAAGGGCGTGCCGGTGCTCTGGGTCGGCCTGCCCGCGATCCGCGGCCAGAAGGGCACGGCGGACATGCTGTTCCTGGATTCGCTCTACCGCGAAGGCGCGGCCAAGGCCGGCATTACCTATGTCGATGTCTGGGACGGTTTTGTCGATGAGGCCGGCCGCTTCCTGCAGAAGGGCCCGGACTTCGAAGGTCAGATCCGCCAGCTCCGCAGCGGTGACGGCGTTTACTTCACCAAGCCCGGCGCGCGCAAACTCGCGCACTATGTCGAGCGCGAGATCACACGCCTGCTGGCAGGACGCTCCGGCCCGATCGCGCTGCCGAGCGAGCCGGCGACGCCAGACACCAGCGCCGAGCCCGGCAAGCCCGCACCGCGGCCGCTGGCGGGGCCGATCGTGCCGCTGGTTGCAGCCTCGATCTCGACCGATCAATTGCTGGGTGGCCCGGGCTCGCGTCCCGCCGCCGTCGATGCGCTGGCTGCAAAGACGATGGTCAAGGGTGAGCCGCTGGCGGCTCCCGCCGGCCGTGCCGACGATTACGCCTGGCCGCGCCGCGAAGTCGGCCGCGAGCAGGCCAAGGGCGATACGCCCGTTGCCGCGACGACGCCTGACGGCGGCGCGGCTTCCACCGCGCCGGGCGCAGCTGCGGCGATCGCGCCACAAAAACTCGCGCCGAAGAAGCCGCCGGTGGTGCAGCAGCCGCCACAGGCCCAACCGTCGATGCGTGATTTCTTCGGCTTCGGTTCGCCGCCGCCGGCGCCTCCGCCGCGTCAACTGGCGCCTGCGCCGCGCAACCCAAATCCGAACGCAAATCCAGGTATTCCGCGTCCGCCGGCTAACGTCGGGCGCTCGGCCGAGGTGTTCCGGTAAGCGAAGGTCCCTTCCCGAACGCCTCGCAGCACCTCCTGGTGATGCAGGGCAGAGCCGGGATCCAGCTGTCTCACCACATTCGCAAAAAAGAATGCGCCCCGGCTCTGCAAGGCGGCGTTGCACGCCGCCTTGCAGAGCCGGGGCACGGAGAGACGTTTCCTGGCTCAGGCGCTCAGTAGCGCCAGCGCTGCGGTGGACGGCGGGCGGGGCGCGCCATTAGCAGAGCCAGCGCAAAGCCGATGCCGCCGGCAACCATCAGCGCGCCGAGCGGGTTGTCCTTCACCTTCTGGGCAATCGCCTGCGAGCCGTCGCGGAAAGTGTCGCCGCTGTTGTCATAGGCGTCCTTGGCGTAGCTCGCCGCGGTGTCCGTGGCATCGCGCACGGCATCCTTGGCCTGGCCGTAGAGATTTTGCACCGTGCCTGCGGCCTCGCGTGCCTTGCCTGAGGCCTGCGTCTTGGAATCGCCTGCGATGTCTCCGATCGCGCTTTCCGCCTTACCTGCGTAGTCCTTGGCCGCTCCAACAATCCGGTCCGTATCCATGATGGTCCTCCTCGGGGGTCAGCCCAAGTAACCGATCAGCAGCGGCGCAGTTCCACGCCGTGGCGAAAGTGTTGTCGGGTTGACTAAAGTATCAGCCCGCCATCGACGACCAGCGTCTGCCCGACGATGTAGGACGACAGCGGCGAGGCCAGGAACAGCGCCGCGCCCGCCATGTCGGCCGGCGTGCCCAATCGCCGCAGCGGAATGCGCGATAGTGCACCTTCGAGCCGCTTGGGATTGTCGGTCGTCACCTTCGTCATCTTGGTGTCGACGAGCCCCGGCGCGATGCCGTTGACGCGGATGCCGTCCTCGGCCCAGGCCTCGCCCAGCGTCCGCGTCAATCCGACCGCACCGGTCTTCGAGGCGTTATAGGCGGGATTGCCCATGGTGGAATGATAGGCCGCGGTCGAGGACACCATGATCAGCGACCCCTTCGCATCCCGCAACATGGAATGAAACCGCGTGGCGCAAGCCATCAGGCTCATCAGATTGACCTCGACCACCTTGCGAAAACCGCTCATCTCGAATTCACCGCGGCGATAGAGCACGGCGCCTTGCGCCAGCACGAGCACGTCGAGCCGCTCGAAGGACGGCTTGAACGCCTCGATCGCAGCGGGGTTGCTGACGTCGAGCTGCGCGTAGGCGAGACCGGTGAGATCGGAGCCTTCTTCAGCTGAATATTCCGTTGCGTGAGCGCGCGTGCCGCAAACGGCGACAGCCGCGCCCCTCGTGCGAAATGCTTGCGCGATGCCGTTGCCGATCCCGCTCGAACCGCCGACCACCAGCACCTGCCTGCCTGAGAAATCGAGCTCGTTCGCCATCGCGGCCTCCCCTTTTGTCTTGCTTGTTTGACCTGTCTGCGGATCGATGCCAGCCTTGTCAATCATAACAAGAACAAGCGGGCTCCCAAGGAAACAGCATGTCCGAGTTCAAGCAGCTCAGCCGGTCCGTCAAGGGCCTGACCGTTCTCGTCACCGGCGCCGCCAGCGGCATGGGGCGCGCCACCGCGCGCGTATTCGCCGCGGAGGGCGCCCACGTTGCCGTCACCGACCATGACGAGCAAGGCGCGCTCGCCGTCGCGGAGGAGATCGCGGCGAGCGGCGGTTCGGCAAAGGCCTGGACGCTCGACGTTGCCGATGGTGGCGAGATCAAGCGCGTGGTGAATGATGCCGCTGCACATTTCGGCGGACTCGATATCGTCGTCAACAATGCCGGCATCTCCGTGCGCGTCGCGATCGACGACGAGGCCTATGAGGACGCATGGGCCAAGGGCATCGCGGTGATGCTGACGGCGCATCCGCGCATCATCCGCGCCGCGCTGCCGCATTTACGCAAGTCGAATTGCCCGCGCATCGTCAACATCGCCTCGACCGAGGCGCTCGGCGCCACCGCATTGCACAGCCCCTATTCGGCTGCGAAGGGCGGCGTAGCGAGCCTCACCCGCTCGCTCGCGGTCGAACTCGGCCGCGAGGGCATCACCGTCAACTGCATCTGCCCGGGTCCGATCCGCACCGCCATCACCGACCGCATCTCGGAAGAGCACAAGACAATTTATGCCAGACGCCGCACCGCACTCGGCCGCTACGGCGATCCCGAGGAGGTCGCGCATATGACGCTGAGCCTGTGCCTGCCGGCGGCCTCCTTCCTCACCGGCGCGGTGATCCCAGTCGATGGTGGGTTGATGGCGCGGAATGCGTGAGAGCTGGTAAGTTGCCGTAGCCCGGATGGAGCGCAGCGCAATCCAGCCTACGGGCAGCCATGCGCGGCGAGCGTTGACAAGTACGAGCGCGGGAGTAGCTTTTTCGCCGACAGAGCGGGACCAACCGCTCGCACATGCGGGAGAAACGCCATGACGATCGCCATCCGGCAGCTTCACAAGCATTTTGTCGGCGAGGTTTCGGGCCTCGATTTGCGAAAGCCCCTCACCGAGGTTGAGGCGCGCGAGGTCGAGGCCGCGATGGACAAATACGCGGTGCTGGTTTTCCACGACCAGGACATCACCGACGAGCAGCAGATGGCTTTTGCGCTGAACTTCGGTCAGCGAGAGGATGCGCGTGGCGGCACCGTGACCAAGGCGCAGGACTACCGGCTCCAGTCGGGCCTCAACGACGTGTCCAATCTCGGCAAGGACGGCAGGCCGCTGGCGAAAGACAGCCGCACGCATCTGTTCAATCTCGGCAACTGCCTGTGGCATTCCGACAGCTCGTTCCGTCCCATCCCGGCGAAATTCTCGCTGCTGTCGGCGCGCGTGGTGAACCCGAAGGGCGGCAACACCGAATTCGCCGACATGCGTGCCGCCTATGACGCACTCGACGACGAGACCAAGACGGAGATCGAGGACCTCGTCTGCGAACATTCGCTGATGTATTCGCGGGGCTCGCTCGGCTTCACCGAATATACCGACGACGAGAAGGAGATGTTCAAGCCGGTGCTGCAACGTCTCGTGCGAACCCATCTGGTCCATCGCCGCAAGTCGCTGTATCTGTCATCGCATGCCGGCAAGATCGTCAGCATGAGCGTGCCGGAGGGCCGCCTTTTGCTGCGCGATCTCAACGAGCACGCGACGCAAGCAGAGTTCGTCTACGTCCACAAATGGAAGCTGCACGATCTCGTGATGTGGGACAACCGCCAGACCATGCACCGCGTCCGCCGCTACGACCAATCGCAGCCCCGCGACATGCGCCGTGCCACGGTGGCGGGGACGGAGCCGACGGTGCAGCAGCAGGCGGCGGAGTAGCGGCGCATTCCGGTGTCGCCCCGGACGGGCGAGGCGAAGATCCGGGACGACAGCGGGGGGAGGACGCACCACCGCGGAGTATATCGCGGTCGCGACCAGAGCAGCTACGCGTGCCCGGCCTCGTTCGAGAGCATGCCGGGATCGATGCCGATCTTGCGCAAGGCGCGTCCGTACTTGTCGTCGACGTCGTCACCGAAGATCAGATCCGAATCCGCATCGCAATGCAGCCAGCCGTTGCTCTGGATCTCGGTCTCGAGCTGGCCCGGCGCCCAGCCGGCATAGCCGAGCGCGAGGATGGCATGCTTGGGACCCGAGCCGTTGGCGATCGCGCGCAGAATATCGACGGTCGCCGTGAGGCAGACGCCGTCGTCGATCCGCAGCGTCGCGTTTTCGATATAGAAGTCGCTGGAATGCAGCACGAAGCCGCGGCCGGTATCGACCGGGCCGCCACGCAACACTTTCATGCTTTCGGCATTCTCCGGGAGCCTGATGTGCTCGCCCTTCTTGATGATGCCGAGCTGCTGCAACAGCTCGGGAAAATCGATGCTGCCGGCCGGATGGTTCACGATGATACCCATCGCCCCCTCCGCCGAATGGGCGCAGAGATAGATGACCGAACGTTCGAAGCGGGAATCGCCCATGACGGGCATCGCGATCAGCAGCCGGCCGTCGAGATAACCGGCTGAATTGGGCAGCGCGGGCCCCGCGCTGCGGGTGCTTTCGCCCGTTCTCTTGCCTGTGGGAGCCATCGGTAAAGCACTCCGGTTTCAATTCCTATCCTGATGTCGGGCCGGGCTGCTGTCAAATCAAGGCTTGCAGGGACGCGATTCAAATCCCTCCATCACAAGCAATTCAATGGTTTGCCCAGGGGTGACCCTGTAAAGACGTATCATGCTCACAAGAGTTCCCCTGCGTGCGGCGATTGGCGTCGTGACAACCCTGCTTGCGTCGTCGCTGGCCATCGCAGCCCGTGCCGACGACGCATCGCCGTGGCAGCGCGACGGACATTCCGCGGTACGGTTGCTCGCGGGATCGCGCAGCGGCGCGGTTCTGCTCGGCGGTATCGCGTTCCAGATCCAGCCCGGGTGGAAAACCTACTGGCGCATGCCCGGCGATTCCGGCGTCCCGCCGCGGTTCGACTTCTCGAAATCGGACAATGTCGAGGCGGTGACGGTGATGTGGCCTGCGCCGCTGAAATTCGACGACGGCGCAGGCGGCCATTCGATCGGCTATCACAACCAGATCGTGCTGCCTTTGCGCATCGTCGCCAAGGCGGCCGACAAGCCCGTGACCTTGCGTGCCGAGATCAACTACGCGGTGTGCGAGAAGCTCTGCATTCCGGTCGAGGCCAGCGCCGAGCTCGGCTTCAACAACGTCGCCTCGACCGAGGACGCCAATCTGCGTGCAGCACTCGACACCGTGCCCAAGCCTGCCAATATCGGCGATCCCAATCCGCTCACCATCCGCGACGTCAAGCGCGACGGGCCCAAGAACGTGGTGGTGGACGTCGTTGTGCCCGACAGCCGCAACGTCAATCTGTATGTGGAAGGGCCCACGCCGGATTGGGCACTGCCGATTCCGGAGCCGGTCAAGGACAGCCCGGCTGGTGTGAAGCGTTTCTCTTTCGAGCTCGATGGCCTGCCGCCAGGCGCCAAGCCCGATGGCGCCGCGCTGAAGTTCACACTGGTCGGGCCGGAGAAATCGTACGAGTTCAATACGAACCTGGAGTAGCCGTCGTCCTGGCGAAGGCCAGGACCACATTGGGAACACCCAACCGAATCTTAACGAATGGTTGCTAATTCCCAAGGCTGCTGCGGCAAGTCTGCCGCGGCATGCGCGTGCGCCCCGGGGACCCTTCGAATTGGCCGTGATGGATGCAGAACCGGCAACGACCGGACCGGCCGCGCTGATCGCGCGGTTGCGGGCCAGGCTGACGGGCGGCTCGAGCGAAGCATCGCTGACGCGGCGGCTGGCCGGCACCATCTTCATCATCCGCGTCATCAGCGCAGGCCTTGCCTATGTCTCGCAGGTGCTGCTGGCGCGCTGGATGGGCACGTCCGACTACGGCATCTATGTCTATGTCTGGACCTGGGTGCTGCTGCTCGGCAGCATGATGGATTTCGGCATCTCGGCCTCGGCTCAAAAAATCATTCCGGAGTATCGCGCCAGCGGCGAGCAGGCGTTGCTGCGCGGCTTTCTCTCCGGCAGCCGCTGGCTGACTTTTGCGGTATCGACACTGGTCTCGCTCGCCCTCGCCGGCATCGTCAGGCTGCTGTCGCCCTGGATCGACCCGGCCGAGGAGCTGCCGCTCTATATCGGCTGCATGACCCTGCCCGCCTTCGTCGTTGCCAACACCCAGGACGGCATCGCGCGCTCGCATGACTGGATGCAGCTCGGCCTGATGCCGCAATTCATCATCCGCCAGGGACTGATCATCGCCATCACGGGCGCTGCCTTTCTGCTCGGCTACCATCTCGGCGCGGTCGCGGCGATGGTTGCGAGCGCCGGCGCGGTCTGGATCGCGATGACCGGGCAGATGGTGGTGCTGAACCGCAAGCTCGCCGACCATATCGAGCCCGGTCCCAAGACCTACGACATCGGCGGCTGGCTCGCCGTCTCGCTGCCGATCCTGCTGGTCGAGAGCTTCTACCTGCTGCTGTCCTATACCGACGTGCTGGTGCTGCAGCAATTCCGCCCCTCCGACGAGGTCGGCGTTTACTTCGCGGTGGTGAAGACGCTGGCGCTGGTCTCGTTCATCCACTACGCGATGTCGGCGACGACGGCGCATCGCTTCGCCGAATACAACGCCAGCGGCGACAAGGCGCGGCTGTCGGCCTATGTCGCGCACGCCATCAGCTGGACGTTCTGGCCGTCGCTGGCCGCGACCATCGTGCTGCTCGCCCTCGGCAAACCGCTGCTCTGGCTGTTCGGGCCGCAATTCACCGTCGGCTACGACATCATGTTCGTCGCCGCGATCGGACTCGTGGTGCGCTCCGCGATCGGACCGGTCGAGCGGCTGCTCAACATGCTCGGCCAGCAGAAGATCTGCGCGCTCGCTTATGCGCTGGCCTTCGTGATGAACCTCGTGCTCTGCATCGCACTCGTGCCGCGCTACGGCGGCCACGGCGCCGCAGCCGCAACCTCGATCTCGCTCACCTTCGAGACGGTGCTGCTGTTCTGGATCGTGCGGCAGCGGCTTGGGCTGCACGTGCTGGCGTTTGGTAAATAGGCACTACGTCGCCGCCTTTGCTTGCTTCCTTGGGGAACGACTGTTTCGCAGCGCGGCTGGGAACAACCGGAAATACCTCTCAATTTCCGACGCGCAGTACGATTTTTCTTATTCAGCCCAAGCGGTTGCGTCCCAGGGAAGGTTTATTCTACGTCGTATTGCCCAACCGACGAGATCAACCTAAGATTCTCCAGATATGTTCGATCCACTCTACGTCGCTTCCGGTTTCGGCGTCGGCCTCCTCATCGGGATGACCGGCGTGGGCGGCGGTTCGTTGATGACGCCGCTGCTGATATTGCTGTTCGGTGTTCATCCCTCCACCGCGGTCGGCACCGATCTGCTCTATGCCGCCGCCACCAAGACCGGCGGCAGCGTGGTGCATGGCTGGGCGCGCAGCGTGCACTGGCCGGCGGTGCTGCGGCTCGCCTGTGGCAGCATTCCCGCGAGCGCGCTGACGCTGCTGGTGCTGTGGAAGCTCGATCTCAGAGGCGATTCCGAGCGCAGCCTGATCAATCTGGTGCTGTGCTTCGCGCTGCTGCTGACCGCGACCTCGCTGATCTTCCGCAAATCCATCATGGAGCGTTATCGCGGCCGGCTCGAGCAGGTCGACGAGCGCAGCACCGCGATTGCGACCGTCGTCACCGGCATCGTGCTCGGCGTGCTGGTGTCGATTTCGTCGGTCGGTGCCGGTGCGGTCGGCGTCACCGTGCTGCTGCTGCTCTACCCTCGCCTGCCGATGGCAACCATCGTCGGCTCCGACATCGCCCATGCGGTGCCGTTGACACTGGTCGCCGGCATCGGGCATTGGGCGCTCGGGGACGTCGATTGGGCGCTGATGGGCGTGCTGCTGATGGGCTCGCTGCCCGGCATCATTGTCGGCAGTTTCAGCGCGACGCGGGTGCCGGAGACGGTACTGCGGCTGACGCTCGCCAGCGTGCTGTTCGTGGTCGCCGGCAAGATCATGTTTGTGGAGTTGAATTTGTCGGCGGCCTTCGAGACTGCGCTGGCCTGGACGCATTAGGCCCAACCGAGCGGCGGAATCGTAGGGTGGGCAAAGCGAAGCGTGCCCACCACTTTTTCAATTGAGGGTGATGGTGGGCACGGCGCTTACGCGCCTTTGCCCCCCTACGGCACTGCCCCTATTCCGCCGTCCAGCCGCCATCGATCGAGAGATTGCTGCCGGTGATCTGGGCGGCATCATCGCCGCACAGGAACAGCGCCAAGGCCGCGACCTGCTCGGACGTCACGAACTCCTTGGTCGGCTGCGCGTCGAGCAGCACGTCGTTGATGACCTGCTCGCGCGTGAGATTGCGCGCCTTCATCGTGTCGGGGATCTGCTTCTCCACCAGCGGCGTCCAGACGTAGCCGGGGCTGATGCAGTTGCAGGTGATCTTGTGGGTCGCAACCTCCAGCGCCACGGTCTTGGTGAGACCGGCGATGCCGTGCTTGGCCGAGACGTAGGCCGACTTGAAGGGCGAGGCGACCAGCGAATGCGCCGATGCGGTGTTGATGATGCGGCCCCAGCCCTTCTTCTTCATCCCGGGCACCGCTGCGCGGATGGCGTGAAAGGCCGAGGACAGGTTGATGGCGATGATCTGGTCCCATTTCTCGAGCGGGAATTCCTCGATCGGCGAGACGAACTGGATGCCGGCATTGTTGACGAGGACGTCGACGGAGCCGAAGGTCTTCTCACCAAGCGCGATCATGCCGGCGATCTCGGCCGGCTTGGTCATGTCGGCGGGCGAATAGATCGCCTTGACGCCGAAATCGGACTCGATCTTCGAGCGCTCCTTCTCGATGTCCTCCGGCGAGCCGAAGCCGTTGATGACGACATTGGCGCCGGCGGCGGCGAAGGCGCGTGCGTAAGCGAGCCCGATGCCGCTGGTGGACCCGGTCACGACGGCGTTCTTGCCTGACAGACTACCCATTCTATTCGCTCCTTTTTGCCGGGGGCGCGGAGACGTTCCCCGTGAGATCGTAGGTCACCATGGTCTCGCCGGATTGCGGCCGCTCGAGCCAATCCTTGTGGCGCATCGACAGATGCACGTCGTGCACGCCGGCCTCCCAGTGCTCGACCATGGCGACATGCGAGAAGTCGTAATCCTTGGACGAGGATTCGTAGTTCTTGCTGCGGTAGATCAGATGCACCACGGTGACGGTGCTTTCACGCGATACCTTCGCGAGGAATTCCACGGAAGGGTCGTTCTTGAGATAATCGGGCAATTTGGAAATCAGGTCGCGCACGGCCTTGCGGGCGTTGTGCAGCTGCTTGTTCTTGTCGGTGTTCATCCGCGTGCGGCTGGAGAAGCGAATGTCCTTCTCGCGCTCAGTGGCCTCGAGCAGCGAGGTCGGCAAATCGCCGCGGGCGGAGAACAGGTCGACCTGGAAGATCAGCATGTCGCGATCGACCTCGGCATCGAGCACGTAGTCCAGCGGCGTGTTGGAGGCGATGCCGCCGTCCCAGTAATGCTCGCCGTCGATCAGGACCGAGGGAAAGCCCGGCGGCAGCGCGCCGGAGGCCATGATGTGCTCGGGACCGATGGTCTTGCCGAGCTTCTTGAACTCGTAATTGTCGAAATATTTGAAGTTGCCCGAGGTGACGCCGACCGCGCCGACCGACAGGCGCGTCTTGAGGTCGTTGATGCGGTCGAAATCAACCAGACGCTCCAGCGTCTTCTTCAACGGCGCGGTGTCGTAATAGCTCTCGGCCTGCGGGCTACCGGGCGGCCAGAGCGGCGCCGGCGGAATCCGCGGCGTGAAGAAGCCGGGCACGCCGAAGGTCGCGATCAGCGCGGCGCTGGTGGAGTTGAACAGTTCGCGGCTGTGGTCGCTCTTGCCGATCGGTTTCCACGGCACCGGCGCGGAGACCATCTCCCAGAATTCCTTGAGCCGCTTGACGCGCGTCGGGCCCTCATTGCCGGCGATGATGGCGGCGTTGACCGCGCCGATCGAGATGCCGGCGACCCATTCCGGCTCGAAGCCCTGGCCGCACAGCGCCTGATAAGCGCCGGCCTGATAGGAGCCAAGCGCACCGCCGCCCTGGAGGACCAGGACGCGTTGCGCATTCGCGGGGATGCTGGCGGATTCCGGGATATGATCGGTCATAAGGGAACAATATCAAATGGCGCGCCACCGTGGCGACCCTCCGCCGCGGCGTCAATGCATGCCGGGATCAAGTCTGGCTTACCGCTCCGTCGAGGCCAGGATCATGGTCCAGAACACCTTGTATTTGGTGCCGGGAGCATAGCTCGCCGCTATGCCCAATTTTGTGACACCGCCCTTGAGCATGTTGGCGCGGTGGGGTGGCGAGTCGCGCCAGCCGGAAAACGCTTCCGCCAGCGTATGATAGCCGGCCGAAATGTTCTCGACCGCCACGGTCGCGGGATAGCCGCCGGCGGCTAGGCGCTTGGCTAGCGGCGCGCGGACGTCGTGGTCCATCTTGTTGGCCGCCGCCATGGCATTCGACTGGGATTCGGCAAGCCGCATCAGGTCGGGGTCGATGACGACGGTGCCGAGCGCGTTGTTCTGGCGGTATTGCGAGATCATGATCGCGGCCGCCTGCGCATCGAGCTTTGAGCCCGGGACCGCCATGTCGGCATACATCGACGGCTGCTGGACCGGTGCCTCGTTGCCGGCACAGCCGGCAAGCAGCAAAATGATGAGAATTGCGGCCGCAGCGCGCATGTAGGGGCCCCCGAATGAGGGGCCGTTGTTGCATACCAACCGTGGCTGAAAGGTGAATTTTGAAGAAAATTCGACCTGACGCGACGGCTCAACTGCCCGCAAATATCCGGTAGCGGCGGGGCTCGAGGCCGATGGTGTCGCCGGCGTGCAGTTCCTTGTCGCGGGGGGCGTCGATCTCGATGGTCTCGCCGCCTGACAATGCGACCTCGGCACGCTGCACGGGACCGAAGTTACGGACGTGTCGCACGGCGCCCTCGAAGACGCCGCTGCCGGGCGGCCCGACCAGCATGTCATGTCGCCGCACGAACAGTTTTGACGCGCCAGGCGCAAGTCCGTCCGCCGTGAGGCCTAACGGCCGGCCACCGAGCCTGATCACGCCTGCTTCGACCTGGACCGGCAGCTCGATGGATTCGCCGATGAAGCCGTGGACGAACGCGCTTGCCGGGCTTTCATAGACGTCGTCGGGCGAGCCGATCTGCTCGATCCTGCCCTTGTCCATGACGACGACGCGGTTGGCGACCTCGAGCGCCTCCTCCTGGTCGTGGGTCACGAAGATGGAGGTGACGCTGATCTCGCGATGAAGCGAGCGCAACCATTTGCGCAGCTCCTTGCGCACCTTGGCATCGAGCGCGCCGAAGGGCTCGTCGAGCAAGAGGATGCGCGGCTCGATCGCGAGCGCACGGGCGAGCGCGATGCGCTGGCGCTGGCCGCCGGAAAGCTGGCTCGGGTAGCGATCGGCGAGCCAGTCGAGTTGCACGAGATCAAGCAACTCCTTGACCCGCGCCCGGATCGCCGCCTCGTCTTTCCGGACCGCACGTGGCTGTACGCGCAGGCCGAAAGCGACGTTCTCGAACACCGTCATGTGGCGGAACAGCGCGTAATGCTGGAACACGAAGCCGACATGCCGCTCGCGCGCGCCCTGCGCCAGCGCGTCCTCGCCGTTGATGAGGACTTCACCTGAGTCAGGCCAATCGAGCCCGGCGACGATCCGCAGCAGCGTGGTCTTTCCCGATCCGGACGGCCCGAGCAGCGCAACCAACTCGCCGCTCTCGACCTTGAGGTCGACACCGTAGAGGGCTTTGAAGCTGCCGAACGTCTTGACGAGATTTCTGACTTCAATGGTCACTTGCGTCTTCCCCTTCGTCGAGATGACGTTCCAGGACGGTCTTTGCGATCAGCGTGATCAGCGCCAGCATCGCCAGCAGCGAGGCGATCGCGAAGGCGGCGACGAACTGGTATTCGTTGTAGAGGATCTCGACCAGCAGCGGCATCGTGTTGGTCTCGCCGCGGATATGGCCGGAGACGACGGAGACTGCGCCGAACTCGCCCATCGCGCGCGCGTTGCAGAGCAACACGCCGTAGAGCACGCCCCATTTGATGTTGGGCAAGGTGACGCGGAAGAAGGTTTGCAAGCCGGAGGCGCCGAGCGAAACCGCCGCCTCCTCCTCCTGCGTGCCCTGCTCCTGCATCAAGGGGATCAGCGCGCGCGCCACGAACGGGAAGGTGACGAAGGTGGTGGCCAGCGCGATGCCAGGCACCGCGAACAGGATCTGGATGTCATGATCCCTGAGCCAGCTGCCGAAATAGCCCTGCGCGCCGAACAGCAGCACGAAAACGAGGCCGGAGATCACCGGGCTCACCGAGAACGGCAGGTCTATCAGCGTGATCAGGAAGGTCTTGCCCGGGAAATCGAATTTTGCAATCGCCCAGGCGGCGACGAGGCCAAAGACGAGATTGAGACCGACTGAAATCGCAGCGACGATCAACGTCAGCTTGATCGCCGCAAGCGCCTCGGGCTCGGCGAGGCCAGACAGATAAGCGGCGATCCCCTTCGAGAGCGCGTGCGCGAACACCACCACCAGCGGCAGCACGACGAAGACAGTGAGAAAGGTGATCGCGATCGTGATGATGGCGATGCGCACGGCCTTCGGTTCGGTGCGCAGATTGTCCCGCGCGAGGGCTTCGCGTGCGCGGGCCTTCTCGTCGGACGAAGTGAGCGGGCCTGAATGGGCGATCTGCATCGTCATGGTCCGCCCTCAACGCACCGGAATCCGGCTCTGCGCCCAGCGCTGGAGCCGGTTGACGGCGAAGATGATGACGAAGGAGACGACGAGCATGACGACCGCGATCGCCGTTGCATCGGCATAGCGGAATTCGGAGAGGCGGATCACGATCAGCAGCGGCGCGATCTCGGAGACGTTGGGCAGATTGCCGGCGATGAAGATCACCGAGCCGTATTCGCCGACCGCGCGGGCGAAGGCGAGCGCGAGCCCGGTGAGCAGCGCCGGCGCCAGCGAGGGCAGGATCACGCGGACGATGGTCTGCCAGCGGCTGGCGCCGAGGCTGCCCGCGGCTTCCTCGATCTCAGGATCGAGATCCTGCAGCACCGGCTGCACCGTGCGCACCACGAAGGGAATGCCGATGAAGATCATGGCGACGAAGATGCCGACCGGCGTGAACGCCACCTTGATGCCGAGCGCCGCCAGTGGCGCCCCCAGCCAGCCCTTCTCGGCGAACAGCGCAGTCAGCGCGACGCCCGCGACCGCCGTCGGCAGCGCGAAGGGCACGTCGACGATAGCGTCGAACAACCGCCTTCCGGGGAAGCGATAGCGCACCAGCGCCCAGACGATGAGGCTGCCCATGACGAGATTGACGCAGGCCGCAGCGAAGGCGAGTCCGAAGGACACGCGCAACGCGTTCAGAGTGCGGCGGCTGGAGAGGATATTCCAGAATTGCTCGGGACTGAGCTCGAGCGATTTCAGGAACAGGCCGGCGAGCGGAATCAGGATGATGATCGACAGCCAGGAAAGCGTCAGCCCCATCGTGAGACCGAAGCCCGGCAATGTCCGGCGTCGTGCTGCGAGTGCGCTCACCAGGCCCCCTGTCAACATCTCTAAGACGGCGCCGGATCAGTTCTTGTAAATCTGATCGAACACGCCGCCGTCGCCAAAATGTTCCTTCTGCGCCTTGGTCCAACCGCCGAAAAATTCGTCGATCGTGAACATCTCGACCTTTGCGAAGGAATTTTCGTACTTTTTGGCAACCTCGGCATCGCGCGGACGGTAGAAGTTGCGCGCGGCAATTTCCTGTCCTTCCTTCGTATACCAATACCGGAGGTAGGCATCGGCAGCGTTGCGGCTGCCCTTCCTGTCGGCAACCTTGTCGACGATCGCGACCGGCGGCTCGGCGAGGATCGAGAGCGGCGGCGCCACGATCTCGAATTTCTCCGGACCGAATTCCTTCAGTGCGAGATACGCTTCGTTCTCCCAGGCGAGCAAGACGTCGCCGACGCCGCGCTCGACGAAGGTCACGGTGGCGCCGCGCGCACCGGTATCCAGCACCGGCACCTGCTGGAACAGCTTACCGATAAAGTCCTTGGCTTTGTCGGCCGAGCCGTATTTCTTCTGCGCAAAACCCCAGGCGGCAAGATAATTCCAGCGCGCGCCACCCGACGTCTTCGGGTTGGGCGTGATCACGGCGACGCCGGGCTTGATCAGATCATCCCAATCCTTGATCGCCTTGGGATTACCCTTGCGCACCAGGAACACGATGGTGGAGGTGTAGGGCGACGCGTTCTGCGGCAACCGCTTCTGCCAATCCGTCGCCGTGAGACCCTTGTTCGCGATCGCGTCGATGTCGTAGGCGAGCGCGAGCGTCACCACGTCGGCCTGCAATCCGTCGATCACGCTCCGGGCCTGCGACCCGCTGCCGCCATGCGACTGCTTGATCTCGACGCTCTTGCCGGTTTCCTTCTGATAGGCGTTCGCGAACGCCTTGTTGAATTCGGCATAGAGCTCGCGAGTCGGATCATACGACACGTTGAGCAGGTTGATGTCAGCAGCGAGAGCCGCGCCTGCCAAAAAACCCGTCGCGATGAGTCCTGCAGCGAGCGGAACGATACGGCGCATCATGTCCATCTCCATTCGCTTCACTGACGTCGGCGTCAGCGAAGGAAGGCGAAACTCGCGGCGAAACACGTTTGAGTCAACGAAACCGGATTTTCTTGTTCGCTAGCTCGCAGCGCGGCTGTGCTACGAAGTCTTCATCGTGTGGATGCCGCATTCTGTCTTGGCCCGGCCGCGCCAGCGACCGGCGCGCTCATCCTCGCCTTCGGCCGTTCTGCTCGTGCAAGGCATACACCCAACCGACCGGAAACCGGAGGCGACCAAGGGGTGACGTGGCAATTTGGCGCGGACGAAGATGGCTTCGAGTTCCTCGCGCGAGACGTTGGCGAAGGGGTTGAACTTCAACCGCACGCCATCGTCTTCGACCACGGGAATGTCGGCCCTCGCATTGCCCTGGAAGCGCTTGCGGCCATTGAGCCAGGCCGAGAACGGCTTCAGTGCCCGCGCCAGCGGCTCGACTTTACGAATGCGGCAGCAGGCGTCGGGATCGGAGAACCAGAGCTCGCGATCGGTATCCTCGCGCGACAGCGCCTCCTCAGCCGGCTTGATCGAGCGGACGTCCTTCAGGCCAAGCGTCGCGATCAACGTGTCGCGATAGGCCAGCGTCTCCTCGAACAGCCAGCCGGTATCGAGGAAGATAACGGGGATCGCGGGGTCGACGTCCGCCATAACCTTCAGCAGCGTCGCCGATTCCGTCCCGAAGGACGACACCAGCGCCAGTTTCTCGCGCCCGACAGCCTTCAGCGCCGCGGCGATGATCTCCGCGGGCGAAGCATCGCGCAAAGCGCGATGAAGCTCCGCCACGGAGGGCAGCGCGGAAACGGACACTGACGAAACCTGAGGCGCGATCGCGTTCACGTGCCGACACCTTCGGAATGGCGCAACTGCATGCGCCGGTGCAAGGCCGTGATGCGGCCGTCGCCGGTCGGCTGGTAGAACACCGAGTAACGCTTCGCGGTCTGCATGAAGGCTTCCGCGTCGGCTTGCTTCTTGACCTCGAACGAGTCGAAGCCGGCGCGCAGCATGAACACGAACTGGTCGCGCAGCACCTGGCCGGTGGCGCGCAGTTCACCGCGGTAATTGTAGCGCTCGCGCAGCAGGCGGGCCTGGCTGTAGGCGCGGCCGTCGCGGAAGGTCGGGAACACCAGCGCGACCACGGCGAGCTTGCCAAGATAGGGCACGAGTTCGCTGATGTCGCGGTTGTTCGGCCAGATCACGCCGACCTTGCCGGCGCGTTTGAGCAGCGCGTCGGCCTCGACGATAAAGCGCTCGGCCGGCACCAGGATGTCGCCGCCCTGGGGCAGCGGCGTGTCGACGGCCAGCTTGACGAAGCCGTCGTCGGCGATCTTTCCGCCGTTAACGAGTGGCATAGACTCGCTCCTTGAAGGGTTCGACGCCGAGGCGTTTCACTGTGTCCATGAACAGCTCATCCGGTCGCTCGCGCAGCGCCAGATAGGCTTCCACGATGTCCTCGACGACGTCGGCGACCTCGTCGAACTTGACGCCCGGCCCGATCAGGTTCCCGAGCGCGGCGTTCTCGTCAGCGCGGCCTCCGATGGTGATCTGGTAGACCTCCTCGCCATTCTTTTCGACGCCCAGAATGCCGATATGGCCGACATGGTGATGGCCGCAGGCATTGATGCAGCCTGAGATGTTGATGTGGAGCCGGCCGATCAGGTTGGCGAGTTCGTGGTTGGCGAACCGCCGCGTCAATTCCTGCGCGATCGGGATCGAGCGCGCATTCGCCAGCGAGCAATAGTCGAGGCCCGGGCAGGCGATAATGTCGGTGATCAGGTTGACGTTCGGCGTCGCGAGGCCGAGCTTGTCGAGCGCCTTCCACAACGCCGGCAGATCGCGCTTGGCGACGTGGGGCAGCGCCAGGTTCTGCTCGTGGCCGACGCGGATTTCGCCGAAGGAATATTTGTCGGCAAGATCGGCCAGCGCATCCATCTGCTCTGCGGTGGCATCGCCCGGAGGCCCGCCGATCGGCTTCAACGAGATCGTGACGATCGAATAGCCTTGCACCTTGTGCGGCGCCACCGAGTTCTTGCGCCATGCCTCGAACTCAGGATCGGCCGCGGCCTGCCGCAGCTCGTCCGGCATGTGCGGCAGCTTCTCGTAGGCCGGATAGGTGAAGCGCGAGCGGATGTCCTCGATCACCTCGTCGTCGATCTGGAGCGAGGAGTTGCGGATGTGCTGCCACTCCTCCTCGACTTCACGGGAGAACTTCTCGATGCCCAGCTCGTGCACCAGGATCTTGATGCGCGCCTTGTAGATGTTGTCGCGGCGGCCGTATTGGTTGTAGACCCGCAGGATCGCCTCGATATAGCTGAGGATGTCGCGGCCATGCACGAAGTGCTTGATGGTCTTGCCGATGAACGGCGTGCGGCCGAGACCGCCGCCGACCAGCACCTCGAAGCCGGTCTCGCCCTTCTCGTTCTTGATGAGGCGCAGACCAATGTCGTGAATCTTGATCGCGGCGCGGTCGTGATCGGACGCCGTGATCGCGATCTTGAACTTGCGCGGCAGGAACGAGAATTCCGGATGCAGCGTGGTGTGCTGGCGGATCAGCTCGGACCAGATGCGGGGATCCTCGATCTCGCCGGGCGCGACGCCGGCCCACTGATCCGACGTGACGTTGCGCATGTTGTTGCCGGAGGTCTGCATCGCATGGATGCCGACCTCGGCGAGATCTTCCAGCGCGTCCGGCAGCTCGGCGAGCTTGATCCAGTTGAACTGGATGTTCTGCCGCGTCGTGAAGTGGCCGTAGCCGCGGTCGTATTTGCGCGCGACGTGGGCAAGCGCCCGCAGCTGGTTCGACGCCAGCGTCCCGTAGGGAATCGCGACGCGGAACATGTAGGCATGCAGTTGCAGATAGACGCCGTTCTGAAGCCGCAGTATCTTGAACTCGTCCTCGGTGAGCTCGCCGGAGAGACGCCGCTTCACCTGGTCGCGGAACTCCGAAACGCGCTCGTTGACGAGCGTGCGGTCGATTTCGTCGTAAGCATACATAGGAAAGCGCCTTAAGCCTGGGCCGACTGTCCGATGGTCACACCGGTGCGGCGGATCTGTTCGCGCAGATTGCCGGGTTCGATCTTGCCGTCCGCGCCGACCTGCACCGGTGCGATATAGGGACCGATCGCGCCGACGTCATCGGCGACGGACTCCGCAAGCAACGCTTTGGCCTCGTCGGAGTTGCGCACGATCGCGGCTTCCGAGAGGTCCGCGGACCAGCTCTTGGCGGCGGTGCGATAAACCACGATGCCATCCCAGGTACGGTTGGCGGTCACGACCGAGGGGCCGGCGATCTTGATCTTCTTCTGTTCGAGCGGGGAGGTCATTCGGCTGCATCCAATAGGTCAGAGATGATTTGCTTCGGGGTTTTCTCGGGGGTGTCGCGGCGAAGCGAGCCGGCATGCCGGACCACCTCGCCGATGATGAGAATGGCGGGACCGCCGCTGACCCGCCGCACAAGCTCGGGAAGGTCGCGCAGCGTGCCGATCGCGCCTTGCGCATCGGGACGCGTCACGCGCGCGAACACGCCAACCGGCGTCTCCGGCGAACGGCCTGCAGCGAACAGGCCGGCGCGCACTGCGGGCGCGGCGGTCATGCCCATATAGACCACCACGGTCATTCTGGTGTCGGTCAAGGTCGACCAGTCCACCGCTTCCGCGTCGCGCGCCTTGTGCGCGGTCAGGAAGGTGATGCGGGTGGCTTCATGACGATAGGTGAGCGGCACCTCGAAATCGGCTGCACCGCCAAGGCCGGCGGTGATGCCGGGAATGATCGAATAGGCAACGCCGGCCGCGCGCAGCGCTTCGACCTCTTCACCGCCACGACCGAACACGAAGGGATCGCCGCCCTTCAGACGCACCACGCGCTGGCCGGCTTGCGCGGCCTCGATCATCCGTTGGTTGATGGCGTCCTGGCCGATGCCGGGCTTGCCGACACGGCGACCGACGGCAACGCGCGTGGTGTCGCGGCGGATGCGGTCGAGAATGTCAGACGAAACCAGTTCGTCATGGAAGACGATGTCGGCATCCTGCAATGCGCGCAGCGCCTTGATGGTGAGAAGATCGGGATCGCCGGGTCCGGCACCGACCAGCACGACCGAGCCTTCCGGCTTGTCGGCACGCGCGAAATCGGAGGGATCGGCAATCGCCTTGAGCGCAGCATCCGCCTCGCTCCTGCGACCGCCGAGCACGGCGGCGCCGATCGAGCCGTCGATGACGCGCTCCCAGAACCGGCGGCGCAACGGAAACTCGGCGATGCGCTCGTTGACGGATTTACGGAAGCCGCCGATGAACTCGGCGAGCTCACCAATACGGGCGGGCAGCAGCGCCTCGATCTTCTCACGCACGCGCCGTGCCACGACGGGCGAAGTGCCGCCGGTGCCGACCGCGACCACGACATCGCCGCGATCCACGATCGCCGGAAAGATGAAGCTGGAATGTTCGAGATCGTCCATGACGTTGACGGGCAGGCCGAGCGCCTTGGCGCGAGCCGACATCGCCACACCGACATCGCCTGCGCCGGCGCAGACCACAGCTATGACGCCTGCAAGATCAGCCGTAAGCGGATCCCCCGTCGCGATATCGGTGCGCGCCGCGTCCTCGGAGTTCAGACCCAGGTCCTGATTGCCATCGATCGCATGCACGCGGAGACGCGCACCGGCCGCAGAGAGCACGCGCAGCTTGGCACGCAAAAGCTCACCCGCGCCGATGAGGACCACCGGACCGGCCTTGAGATCGAGAAACACCGGCAAGAACCGCATGCGATACCCGCTTCCCCAACATCCGGGGTTGACTGGAATTATTTTCTATATATGTGTCGTTTCGAGCGCGCAAAGAGAAAATTTTTTCTTCTATTGCGCACCGCAACTATAGAATTTTCGCCTCCAGACGCAAAGTGGCAGAGATGCATCTTCTCAGGTCCGATTCCGGCGCAGATGGGCTGGGCTTCACCGCTCCCGTTTCCAAGCAAATTCCGGTCGCGCAGACCGCCCCCAGCATGGACCATCTCGATCAGTTGGAGGCGCAGAGCATCTACATCCTTCGCGAGGCATTTGCCCGTTTGAAGAAGATCGCCCTGCTGTGGTCGCTCGGCAAGGACTCCAACGTCATGATCTGGCTGGCGCGAAAGGCGTTCTTCGGCCGCGTGCCGTTCCCGGCGCTGCATGTCGACACCGGCAAGAAATTTCCGGAGATGTACCGCTTTCGCGATCACTACGGCAAAGAATGGGAACTCGATCTGCGCGTCGAGCCCTGCCCGCCCATCGATGCCGTCGATCCGACGCTGCCGCCGGCTGCCCGCTCCGCTGCGCGCAAGACCGAAGGCCTCAAGATGGCGCTCGCCAAATACGGCTTCGACGGCCTGATCGCCGGCATCCGCCGAGACGAGGAGGCAACGCGCGCCAAGGAGCGCGTGTTCTCGCCGCGTGGCCTCGAAGGCAATTGGGACGTGCGCGATCAGCCGCCGGAATTCTGGGACCATTTCAACGCTTCGCCGCCGCAGGGCGCGCATTTGCGTATCCATCCGATCCTGCATTGGACCGAAGCCGACATCTGGGCCTACACCAAGCGGGAGAACATCCCGATCATCCCGCTGTATCTCGCCAAGGACGGCAAGCGCTATCGCTCGCTGGGGGATCAGGACATCACCAACCCGGTCGCGTCGACCGCGTCCAATATCGACGAGATCCTGATCGAGCTCGAGCAGACCAAGGTGCCGGAACGTGCCGGCCGTGCGCTCGACCACGAGACCGAGGACGCCTTCGAGCGTCTGCGCGTCGCCGGCTATCTCTGATTCCTGAGGACGCAACGCGGCCATGAACATGATCGTCACCCCCGCTTCGCCCGCGACCCCGAACGGCACCACGCGTCCGCAGGTCCGCATCGTCATCGTCGGCCATGTCGACCATGGCAAATCGACGCTGGTCGGCCGTCTCTTGCACGAGACCGGCAGCCTGCCCGACGGCAAGCTGGAAATGCTCAAGGCCGTCAGCGCGCGGCGCGGCATGCCGTTCGAATGGTCGTTCCTGCTCGACGCGCTGCAGACGGAGCGCGACCAGGGCATCACCATCGACACCACGCAGATCCGCTTTCGCACCAATTCGCGCGACATCGTGCTGATCGACGCGCCCGGCCACGCTGAATTCCTGCGCAACATGATCACCGGCGCCTCGCAGGCCGACGGCGCGGTACTCATCATCGACGCGCTCGAAGGCGTGCGCGACCAGACGCGGCGGCACGGCTATCTCCTGCATCTGCTCGGCGTGAAGCAGGTCGCGATCGTCGTCAACAAGATGGACCGCGTCGATTTCTCCGCCGCGCGCTTCAAGGAAATCAGCGACGAGATTTCCGCGCATCTGAACGGCCTCGGCGTGAAGCCCACGGCGGTGATCCCGATCTCGGCGCGCGACGGCGACGGCGTTGCTGATCGTACCGACCGGATCGGCTGGTACAAGGGTCCGACGGTGGTCGAGGCGCTCGACGCCCTCGAGCCGGCTCGGCCGCTGGAAGCGCTGGCGCTGCGGCTGCCGGTGCAGGCGATCTACAAGTTCGACGACCGCCGCATCGTGGCGGGCCGGATCGAATCCGGCAGCCTCATTGCCGGCGACGAGATCGTGATCATGCCGGCCGGCAAGATCGCGAAGATCAAGACTGTCGAAAGCTGGCCGGTGACGCCGGTGGCGGGACGGCAGGGCGCGGGCCGCTCGGTCGGCATCACGCTCGACCGCGAATTGTTCATCGAGCGCGGCGACATCATCGCGCATGTGAGCGCTGCCCCGCGCGAGACGCGGCGGCTGCGCGCCCGCATCTTCTGGCTGCACGACAAGCCGCTCGCCAAGGGCGACCAGTTGCTGGTTCGGTCGGGGCCGAAGGAAAGCCGCGCCACCGTGGTGGAAATCGAGAAGGCGGTCGATCCCGGCGAATTGTCGAGCGTCGAGAACAAGGCGATCGGCCGCAATCATGTCGGCGAGATCGACATCTCGCTGTCGAATCCGATTGCCACCGATCCCTACACCGAAAATCCGCGAACCGGACGCCTCGTGATCGAAGTCTCGGGGCGCATCGCCGGCGGCGGCCTCGTGCTGTCGGTCGATGCCGGCCAGCGCGCCGTACCGGTCGACATCGTGCCGGTCGAATCCGCGCTTCGCCCCGACGAACGCTCCGCGCGTTATCAGCACAACGGCGCCGTGGTCTGGCTCACCGGTCTGCCGGCCTCGGGCAAGTCGACGCTCGCCAAGGCTCTGGAGCGGCGGCTGTTCAGCAATGGCGGCTCGCCGGTCCTGCTCGACGGCGACACGCTGCGCGCCGGGCTCAACAGCGATCTCGGCTTCTCTGCGGCCGATCGCAGCGAGAACATCCGCCGCCTCGCCGAAGTCGCGACGCATCTCGCGCGCAACGGCCACATCGCGATCGTCGCGGCGGTCTCGCCCGCGCGCGAGGACCGCGCCGCCGCGCGCCGCATCGCCGACACAGCGTTCCGTGAGATCCACGTCGCGACACCGGCAGAAGTCTGCGAGGATCGCGATCCCAAGGGGCACTACAAGAAGGCCCGCGCCGGCGCGCTGGCGTCGTTCACCGGCATCGGCAACGACTACGAAGCACCGCAGGCAGCCGAGCTCGTGATCGACACCTCGACACGGAATGTCGCCGATGCGGTCCACGAGATCGAGCAGATGCTGAAGACGACCGGTGTGCTGTTCGACGAGGTCGTGGACCTCGCCGCGAATATTTGAGTCTGTGCTACTCCCGCTGTCGTAGCCCGGCTTGACCGGGCGACCCATATTCCAGAGACCGCGTGGGGATTCAGAGAAGCCGCGGCGTACTGGATTCCCCGCCTGCCGCCTACGCTGAAGCTTCGGCGCCCCTGGAGCTCGACCCCGGCGAAGCCTTGGCGTAGCCGGGTCGCGGGGAATGACAGCTGTGCGTGGGGCCGCCCCACTCTCCTTGACATTTTGACAAACCTTTAGGGGTCTTCTCACCGCCCCGATTTTGGGGCTAATAGGGCCCTGAAAGCCGTCCTTCATGGACGCATTTTGCTGCTGTCGGGTCAAAAGCAGCCAAAAACAGCCATCTCCAACAAGAAAGCCCATCATGAAACGCGTCGACGCCCACGGATTGAAGATCGCTCCCGTCCTGTTCGATTTCATCGCCAAGGAAGCGACCCCGAAAACGGGGATCGCGCCGGACGCGTTCTGGGCCGGACTCGCTGCCATCATCAAGGAGCTGGGGCCGCAGAATAGGTCGTTGCTCGCATTCCGCGACACGCTGCAGGCCAAGATCGACGACTGGCACCGCGCCAACAAGGGCAAGGCGTTCGACCTCAACGCCTACACCGCCTTCCTGAAGGAGATCGGCTATCTCGTTCCGGAGCCGGCGACCCAGAAGGTCGAGACCGCCAATGTCGATGAGGAGATCGGCAAGATCTGCGGACCGCAACTCGTCGTTCCCCTCACCAATGCGCGCTACGCGCTCAACGCCGCGAACGCGCGCTGGGGCTCGCTCTATGACGCCTTCTACGGCACCGACGCGATCCCGCACGATCCTTCCGAGAGCGGCAAGGGCTACAACAAAGCGCGCGGCGACAAGGTGATCGCCAAGGCCAAGGCGTTCCTCGACGCCGCCGTGCCGCTCGCGACCGGCAGCCACACCGACGTCACCGCCTACAGCGTCGTCGCGGGCCAGCTCGCGGTGAAGCTGAAGAGCGGCAACGCTACCGCGCTGAAGAACGCGGCGCAGTTCGCCGGCTTCCAGGGCGATGCGGCTTCCCCGAGCGCCGTGCTGCTCGCCAACAATGGACTGCATGTCGAGGTCAAGATCGACCGCAGCAGCGCGATCGGCAAGGACGATCCGGCCGGCGTCGCCGACATGGTCATGGAGTCCGCGGTCTCCACCATTCTCGACATGGAAGACTCGGTCGCCGCGGTCGATGCCGAGGACAAGGTGCTGGTCTACCGCAACACGCTCGGCCTGATGAACGGCACGCTGTCGGCGGACTTTGAGAAAGGCGGCAAGACGCTGACGCGCTCGCTCAACGCCGACCGCAGCTACAAGACGCCCGACGGCAAGGGCGAGGTCAAGCTGCACGGCCGCAGCCTGCTGCTGATGCGCAATTGCGGTCACCACATGTTCACCGACGCGGTGCTGGACGAGAAGGGCGAGGAAGTCCCGGAAGGCCTGCTCGACGCCGCCGTCTCGGGGTTGCTCGCCATTCACGACCTCAAGGGCAACTCCAAGGTCAAGAACAGCCGCACGGGATCTGCCTATATCGTCAAGCCGAAGATGCACGGCCCGGACGAGGTATCGCTGACCTGCGAGATCTTCGACCGCGTCGAGAAGATGCTGTCGCTGCCCGAGAACACGCTCAAGGTCGGCATCATGGACGAGGAGCGGCGCACCACCGTCAACCTCAAGGCCTGCATCCAGCGCGCCTCCAAGCGCATCATGTTCATCAACACCGGCTTCCTCGACCGCACCGGCGACGAGATCCACACGTCGATGGAAGCGGGCCCGATGATCCGCAAGAACGAGATGAAGGCGCAGGCCTGGATCAAGGCCTATGAGGACTGGAACGTCGACATGGGCCTGACCTGTGGCTTGCCCGGTCATGCCCAGATCGGCAAGGGCATGTGGGCCGCGCCAGACAAGATGGCGGACATGTTGCAGCAGAAGCTCGGCCATCCGCAGGCCGGCGCCACCACGGCCTGGGTGCCCTCACCGACCGCCGCAACGCTGCACGCGCTGCACTACCACCAGGTCAACGTCATCGCGCGCCAGCAGGAGCTGACCAAGGGCGGGCCGCGCGCAAAGCTCGAAGACATCCTCACCATTCCGGTGTCGAAGTCGAACTGGGCACCCGACGACGTCAAGCAGGAGATCGACAACAACTGCCAGGGTATTCTGGGCTACGTCGTGCGCTGGATCGACCAGGGCGTCGGCTGTTCCAAGGTGCCTGACATCCACGATGTCGGCCTGATGGAAGACCGCGCCACCTTGCGCATCTCCAGCCAGCATCTCGCCAACTGGCTGCACCAGGGCGTGATCACCGAGGCGCAGGTGATGGAATCGCTCAAGCGCATGGCCGTCGTGGTCGACAAGCAGAATGCCAGCGATGCCATCTACAAGCCGATGGCGCCCGCCTTCGACGGCACAGCCTTCAAGGCCGCCTGCGACCTCGTCTTCAAGGGCCGCGAGCAGCCGAACGGCTACACCGAATACATCCTCACCGCGCGCCGCCGCGAGGCCAAGGCACTCGGCTGACCCAAGCCACAAGGTCAAAAAGCCCCGGCGCAAACCGGGGCTTTTTTCTTTGATACCGAGCGGACTCGCTAAAACACAGCGAGATATTTCAGCAGCGACACGATGCCGATGATGATGACGACGACGCGCGCAATCTGCTTGGCGCGGCCGTCCATCGGCAACATGTTGATGAGATAAAGGACCAGAATAACGACGAGAAAGGTGACGAGTACGCCGACCAGCATTGGATTGCCCCCTTCAGGCGATTGCGACTGACGACTCAACATCCGGACCCGGGACGAGGTTCCAGTTTGGCAACCTGTTCAAACATTTGAGTTTTTCGAATTTTTGCGCTTATTGCAATGCGAGATGCGTAATTCTGCAAGCGCTGAGAGCGTCCCGCCGCCGTCGAAGAACGATCTGCCTCGAACGGCATCCGCCAGCAGGCCGCGCATGCGGCAGGCATCGCCAGCCGCGCGGTCACCTGGGCCCGCGAGACCGACTTCACTGTGCAGGGATTGGCATAGTCCGCGGACGCATTATCTCGTGAAGATTCGCGGCAACATGAGCCAGGCTGGAGCAACGCGCTTCGAGCCGCCCCCGCTTGCGCCAGGACGACGTAGAAGCAGTTCCCTATTCCTTCGCCACCACCGGGACTTGCCGGAATCTGGCGCGCACCGAGTCGGGTAGCGGCGAGAAATTCATCGCGACGCCGCGGCGGTCGTTGGCGTTACGGCTGGCGACCACGAGGCCGTTCGCGCCGGCGACGATATCGCCCTTGCGCAGGGTGGGATCGTCCTCGATCTTCACCGATGCAAGCCCGACCGCGTCCTTGCCATTGCAGGTACAGCCCGCAACGATTTCGTTGCGATAGCGGAACGCGTTAGGCAGCTCGGAATAGGGCTTTCCCTTGTCGGTGGTGGCGTCGTCGATATCGCCGCCATAAACCAGCGAAGTCTCGGACGTGGGGCAGAAACTCTTGCAGGATTGCGCCTTGCTCTCGGCATCGTTGCCCTGCGCCGGGAAGTAGCGGCCGTCGCAGCCCCGTACGCAATAGGCCGTGCCGCCGCCATGGGCGGCGCGCTGTCGCGGGGCGTCATACCGCGGCATGTCATCACCGGGGAACGGCGTCCGGATCTGTGGAGGCCGCGCTCCGAACCCACCGAACAGCGCCGAGAAAAAATCTTCCGCATGTGCCGATGGTGCGAAGGCCAGACCGGCGGAGACAACGACCATGATCGCCGTTCCACCAGCCACTTTGCCAATCAGGCGTCTGCTCATATGACTCACTCTTAGTTCACGGCGGTCGTCGTAACGTTCAGCGCCTGCCGGCCAGAGGGTAGCGCCGTCATGGCCGGACGCTTGCGCACGGGGTCGCCGCCCTTGGCCATCAGCGGCGCGTTCTTCGGCAGCACCACGACCTTGGCGCCGACATTGATGCGGCCGAACAGGTCGGTGACGTCTTCGTTGGTCATGCGGATGCAACCGGAAGAGACGAACTTGCCGATCGTGGAGGGATCGTTTGTGCCGTGGATACGGTATTCGCTGGAGCCGAGATACATCGCACGCGCCCCGAGCGGGTTGCCGGGACCGCCGGCGACGAAGCGCGGCAGATAAGGCTGGCGCGCGATCATCTCGGCCGGCGGACGCCAGTCCGGCCACTCCGCCTTGCGGCTGACGCTCTGCACGCCGGACCAGGTGAAGCCTTCCCGGCCGACGCCGACGCCGTAACGGATCGCGCGGCCGTTGCCGAGCACGTAATAGAGATAGGTGTTGTTGGTGTCGATGACGATGGTACCGGCCGGCTCGCTGCGGTCGAAGCCGACGATCTGCTTGCGCAGGCGATCGGGCAGTTGGGCATCCTCGTCAGCCGCCTGCGGCGCGTCGTTGACGTAGCCCTGGGCGTAACCCTGGTCCTGCGGATAGGCCTGTTGCTGCATCGGCGCGTAGCCAAGTGTCTGCGCGCTCGCGCCGGCAAACGGCACCGTAAGCAGAGTGGTTGCGAAGGCGAAGGCGGCGGCGCGCGGCGAGAAGCTGCGACGGACTGTGGAGGACCTGGTCATGTGCTGCCCCGTTGGATGCGTGCATCAGGGAGATGCGCTTGCGAACAAACGCCGCGGGGGCGATTCAAGTTCCGGCCCTGCACGCGGCATCCCAGTCACGGTCAAGCGAGGACGTAATCACGAAGGCGCGATGGAACCGCTTTGCCACTCGCGCATTATCACCGCGTCGATGGGCGCGCGGATCGAGGCTCCCGTGCGGGAGAGATATTGTGCGTGTCCTTCCCAGTGAACGTTTGACGACCGGCAGCAGCGAAGGCAGTCCGCTTCCCGACAGTCATTCCGAGATCCCGCCGGTTATCCGCCGCACCGAATTCGTGGCCCTCGCGCTTGCCGGCCTCCTGCTGATCGCCATCGTCACCGTGCTCTATGTCGGCAGGGCATTTTTCCTGCCGGTGGTGATGGCCTTCGTCGTCGGCACCATGCTGTCACCGGCGGCGACCTTCCTGGAAAACCACAAGGTGCCGCGCGGATTGGGCGCCGCGCTGATCGTAATCGCCGTGACCGCCCTGGTTGCCTTCGTCATCGCGCTGATCGCCTCACCTGTGATGGAATGGAGCTCGCGCCTGCCCGAGCTCGGCGCGCAATTGAAGGACAAGCTGCACGTGTTCGACCGGCCGCTGGCGCTGTGGCGCGAGCTGCAGGTCATGGTCGGCGGCTCGGAAGGGCTGCCGAGCTTCCAGATGCCGAAATTCGAGTGGGTCCAGCCGACGCTGGAATTCCTGTCACCGACCTTTACCGAATTCCTGCTGTTCTTCGTCACCCTGATCCTGTTCATCGCGAGCTGGCGAGACCTGCGCCGGGCGCTAATCATGAACTTCAGCGACCACGATGCGCGGCTGCGCACGCTCCGCATCCTCAACGAGATCGAGGTCCATCTCGGCAATTACCTCTTGACCGTCACGCTCATCAATATTGGCGTCGGCGTCGGCACCGGCCTCATTTGCGCAATCACCGGCATGCCAAACGCCGCCGGCCTCGGCGCACTCGCCGCGACCCTCAACTTCATCCCGATCATCGGGCCGGTCGCCATGTTCGCGGTGCTGGTCGTGGTGGGGCTGGTCGCCTTCCCGACCATCAGCGGCGGCCTGCTGGCGGCGCTCGCTTTCGGCGGCCTTACTTTCCTGGAGGGACATTTCGTCACGCCGATGATCATCGGGCGGCGGCTGGCGCTGAATGCGCTCGCCGTGCTGCTGGCGCTCGCGTTCTGGACCTGGCTCTGGGGGCCGATGGGCGCCTTCCTGTCGTCGCCGCTGCTGATCGTCGCGCTGATCCTGAAGGAGCATCTGATGCCGGCGGATGCGCCGCAGCTTCCGCAGGACTGACCGGTTTCCGTGAACGGAACTTACCCCAAGACGAAACGTTCTCCGGCTATCTCAGCCGTCAACAGTTTGGAGCTCCCGATGTCCACGACCAATGCCGAAGCCGGGATGAAAGACTGGACCGACAAAGCCACCAGAGAACGCCTCGAGAAGGATGTAGCAGCCGTGAAAAGCGATATCGCCGCCCTCACCGACCAGATCACCGACGCCCTCAACACCTTTGCCAATTCCACCAGCAAACAGGCCCGCCGCGGCTATCGCCAGGCCCGCGATAACATGGATACCGCGCTCGACGACATGTCGGAGCGCAGCAGTGCAATGATGGGGGCGGCCCAGGAAGCCTACGGCTCGATCGAGGAATCGCTCGAAGACGCGATCACACAGCGGCCGCTTGCGACCGTCGGGCTAGCGCTCGGCATCGGCTTCCTGATCGGTGCCGCCTGGCGCCGGTGAGATTTGCGGACGCCTGTAGAACGGCGGCACCGGCGCATTGCCGGTGTCGACCCGTGACGGTTTGGCTTGTAGGGGAATTGAGGAACGAGGGCCATGTTTCAGCGCATCATCGACGGGATCAGTGCATCCACCGGCACGGCGGTGCGGCTGACCTCGCTTGCCGCAGGCGCGGCGTTCGCGCTGCTCGTGACGACATGCTTCCTGTGTGCCGCCGCCTTCATCTCGGTGCTGGAGAAATATGGCCCGGTGCAGGCTTGTCTCGCCGGCGCCGGAATCTTCTTCCTGCTGACGCTGGCTGCGGCAGGTTCTTATTGGGGCTACAAGCGCGAGTTGCAGAAGCGCGCGCAAATCGCGGCCGAGCGTGCCGCGAAATCGGCGGCGCCAAGCATGCTCGCGGACCCCATGCTGCTCGCCACCGGACTGCAGATCGTTCGCGCCATCGGGGTCAAGCGGCTATTGCCGATCCTGGCGATCGGCGGCGTCGCCCTCGGCATCATGGCGAGCCGCGCCGGCGTGCCGGACGAGGCATCGGCCGAACCGGCCGAATAGCGGTAAGAGCGCGTTAGAATATTTCGTTGTGAGTCCTCGGAGCGCATCTATCGGAATTCGGCCCAGGACGCGCAGCATTTTGCGCCAGGCGGTGCGGACGTCCTCCGCCATCACGCAAATGCTACTCGGATGAGCAGGTGGTTGCCGCTAAAAGCACCATCCTGATTCCCAAAGCTATTTTAATCAATGAAACCGTCCGTCAAGGCGAACCTCGCCGCATTCCATCACGACGCCAGACTGTATCTGACACTCGGCATCGCCAACTGGTCGGTGTTCGTCGACCACATCCCCGACAACGTCGTCAATCTGCTGACGCTGCGCAATTTCGGCTTCAGCGGCGCGGCCGACCTGTTCGTGTTCGTCGTGGGCTACGGCGTCGCCATCATCCACGGCCGGATGGCGCTTGAACGGGACTACCTCGTGGCGGCGACGCGCATCTTCCGCCGGGTCTGGCGGCTCTACGCCGCCTATGTCGTGCTATTCGTGATCTATATCGCCACCATCACCTACGTCGCCTCGCAATCGATGGCGCCGGAGATCATCCACGAATACAACATCTCCGGCATTCTCGAGCATCCGCTGCGGATCCTGGTCCGCGGCCTCATGCTCCAGGAGGAGCCGCTGAACCTCGACCTCCTGCAATTGATGATCCCGCTGATGGCGTTCTTTCCCTTCGCGCTGTGGGGCCTGTTGCGACGGCCGAACCTGACCCTGGCGGCATCGGTCGCGTTGTATGTTGCCGCACGCTGGTTCGACTGGAATTTTCGGGTCTATCCGGACCAGGAATGGACCTTCAATCCGCTGTGCTGGCAGATGCTGATGGTGTTCGGGGGTTGGTTTGCCGTGACAGGCGCGCCCGGGCGCGCGTTACGCGACATGCCCTGGCTGCGGATTCTCGCCGGCACCTATCTCATCTTCGCGATGGCCATCACCTTGCTGCGCCATTCGTCGGCAATGTCGGCTTATTTGCCGGACCTCCTCCTCGACAGCATCGCGCCGACCGACAAGGAAAACCTCGCCCCCTATCGCGTGGTTCACTTCCTCGCGCTCACCTTTCTGGCGACCCATCTCGTTCCAGCCGATCACCCCGGCCTGCGGTTGAAGCCGCTCCAGGCAGTGATCAGATGCGGCGAGGAATGGCTCGCCGTGTTCTGCGTCGGCGTGTTCCTGTCGTTCGCCGGCCATCTCATCCTGATCACCAGCGCCAATCTGGTGGCGATGCAGATCGTCGTGAGCCTTGCCGGCTTCGCCGCGATGACCGCGGTGGCTTATTACGTCGCTTGGTCGAAGTGGCAGGATCTGCCAACCGCCTTGCGGCAGCAGGCCTAGATATCTCATCGTGCGTTAGCGCATACGCCTTGTGATTTCCCCTAGGCCGGCCGATGAGGCTGCGCTATCCCGAGCAGGAGCGATTTGGCGAGGAGACCGGGCGTGGTGACGGCGAATGGCGGGGGTGACGGGGCCGACAGCGCCCCCCGGCGCGGCCGGCCGAGATCGATCGAGACCAGCAATGCCATTCTCGAAAGCGCCTATGCGCTGATGGCTTCCACCGGCCTTGCCGCCACCACCATCGACGCAGTCGCCCGCCATTCCCGCGTCTCCAAGATGACGATCTACAAATGGTGGCCATCCCGCGAAGCGCTCTTGATCGACGCCTTTCTTCAACATGCCGCGCAGATGCTGCCGCTGCCCCCGGTGAGCTCCGGCAATCCCGCCGCGCGCGCCCGCCGCCATGCCGCGGCCTACGCCGAAGCGCTCCAGGGCGAGTTCGGCAAGGTTCAGCTCGCCGTCATCTCCGAATGCATTTCCAGGACCGGCTCCGCCGAGCTGTTCTACGCCCGCTATCTGCAATTCCGTCGCGACGCGCTGGTCGAGATGATTGCGGCGGGGCAGAACGACGGCAGCATCCTGGCCGACGGGCCGGCTGAGGATCTCTACGACGCGATCTATGGCAGCTTGTTCTACCGCTACGTCTTCGGCATCGCGCCGATCACGCCGGCCTACGCCCGCAATCTGGTCGACCTGGTGTTGCGGCCCAAGGGTTAACCCAAGGGTTAGCTATCGCGCGGGCCGCACCGGCGCCGAGATCTTGTCCGTGCGATCGCGCTCGGTCATGTCGACGACCGTCTCCATCGGAGCGGTCAGCTCGTAGACATAGGAAGCGTCGGTGAAATAGCGCTTGGCGGTGCCGCCGAGCGCCTCGGGCGCGACACGGTCGAGCAGGATCAGGCCGAAATCGGAATCAGGGCGGCGCGTCGCCTCGCTGGTGTTGAGCTCCTCCCAGCGGAAATGGAAGATCTCGTCGGTGCCGTCGCCCGTCACCGTCCAGCTGGCCGTGATGTGCGGATGCTTTCCAACCAGCGACAGGCCCTCGTCGGAATGCGAGGCAAGTTCGAAGAACAGCAGCGAGAGGCTCTGCGCCGCGCGCGCACTGACCGCGATATCAGGACCCGTGACGGCGATGCGGTCGGCGTGCGGGATGGCGCGCGCTTCGAACAGGCCCTTCAGCTTGACGCCCTGCCACTGGCTCTCGCTGAGCAGCGAGACCACGTTGGACATGGCGTGAATGCGGCCGATCAGCAGCTCGCGCGCGCCGTCGATGTCGGCGCCGTGACGCAAGGTGCGCGTCACGATCGACTGGATCACCGCGAGGATATTCTTGACCCGATGGTTGAGCTCGTCGATCACCGCGGTCAGGCGGCGCTCGAAGCCGATTCGGACCTGGATTTCCCGGCTGAGCCGCAGATTGTTGTAGGCGACATAGCCAAACAGGCCGCACACCATCGCAGTGATCGCAAAACCGATCGCAGCCACGATGATCGCGGTCTGCTCGGCGCGACGCGCCGAGTTGGCCTTGGCATAATAGCCGAGCTGCCAATCACGGCCACCGAAGCTCACCGTGCGCGTTGCCGACGGCGCCGGTCCGTCCACCGCCGCCCTGCGCGTCGAAACCACGCCCTGGTCGTTGGCAATCAGCTCGACGCCTTCCTTGCGCGGATCCCTGAGCGCAACCGAGAACAGGGACATGTCGTCATTGGTCAGCATCAGCGAGGCGAGTTCGTAGGAAAACGTGACGAACCCGGCCGGCTCGGTCGCACCCTCGGGAATGACGGGGGCTGCCACGATGATCCCGACCGGCCCGTTGCCGCGCAACAGCGGAATCGGGTCCGAGGCCACCGACCTTTTCTCGATCCGGGCGCGCGTCAGCATGGCGCCGCGAACCGGATCCTGGTCGTAACTTCGGCCCGGCAGAGCCTTGGTCTCGTCGCTGCGCGGCTCGAGATCCAGCAGCACGTCGATCGGCTGGGTGATCTCGGCCGGATTGATCGGCTTGTCGTCATAGGTACGGATGGTGGGATTCGGGAAGCCGGCGCCGGCAATGGCGGTCTGCGCCGCCGTGAGCTCGTTCGGCTTCAGCCGGGCGATCCAGCCGGCTACCACGAAATCGGTCTTGAAGGCGTAGATGGCCGAGCGCAGCGGCTCCAGCATGTTCGGCTTGATCACCGATGGCGCGCGGAACAGGCCTGAGGCAACACGGGCGAGCAGTTCGCGCTCAGTGAGCCGGTCCTGCACCAGGCTGGCGTGAACGTCGATCGCACGCGCGAGCGCGATCCGATCCAGCGCCAGCTCCTGGTCGTGGACGCGATAGGCCGCAAGCCCGGAGAGCAAGGCTCCGAGCAGAGCAATGAAACCGATGATGAAACCCAGCCGGACCACGCGACTACTCAGGCGAAAGCAGGAGGTCGGCAATAAACAAGGAGCATATCAACGCCGCTCGAACGGCCACCTGCCGAAACGGGGTGAACCCCGCTGGCAGAGATAATGAAGGAGGAGACATCGGTACGCAACGTGGGTCGCCTGAAAAGCTTAATCCGTCCGTCCGATGGTCTGACCGGGACGACTTGCCCGGACTCCGGAGGTAGTCAATCGCCGTGTCCGAAATTTGTTCCGCGGTTGCGGCCCCGACCCCACGGTTAACGCCAAAGAAAGCATGCGCCAAGTCGTCGCGCGCTGTCAGCCCGCCCGTTTCAGGCCGCCTTTGGCCTCGATGAAGCCGACAATGCGGTCAATGCCCTCGCTCTTCTTCAGGTTGGTCATGACGAAGGGACGCTCGCCCCGCATGCGCCTGGCGTCCGTGTCCATCTTCTCCAGGGAGGCTCCGACATGGGGGGCGAGGTCGATCTTGTTGATGACCAGCAGGTCGGACCGGGTGATGCCGGGACCGCCCTTGGACGGGATCTTGTCGCCGGCAGCGACGTCGATGACGTAGATGGTCAGGTCGGCCAGCTCCGGAGAAAAAGTGGCAGCGAGATTGTCGCCGCCGGACTCGATGAGCACGAGGTCGAGCCCGGGAAATTTCGCCCGCATGTCCGCAACCGCAGCGAGATTCATCGAGGCGTCCTCGCGGATTGCGGTGTGCGGGCAGCCGCCGGTCTCGACGCCGGCAATGCGATCCGGCGTCAGCGAGCCCGAACGCACCAGGAATTCCGCATCCCATTTGGTGTAGATGTCGTTGGTGATCGCGGCGATGTCATAGCGCTCGCGCATGGTCTTGCAGAGCAGGTCCATCAGCGCCGTCTTGCCCGATCCGACCGGGCCGCCGACGCCGACACGCAAGGGGCCGTGAGATTTCGACATGTGATTCGCTCTTTCTCGATTGGAAGGCCGCACCGCTCACGACCGGAACAGTCGCGTATATTGGGTCTCGTGCCGCAGGCTGGCGAGATCGGCTCGGAAGGTCGCGCCGCCGAGATCGTCCAATGTCGCATTCAGCGCACGATTGGCGGTGGCGGCGACGGCCGCTTCCAGCCTTACCAGCACGCGCTGGCTGTCGGTCTGACCGAGCGGAATGAGCCGGCTGGCCGCAGAGATCCAGTTCGAGACCAGCGCATGCAGGAAGGCGTGCAGTGTCGGCGCCAGCGGCACGCCGTGCATGGCTGCGACCACGCCGACGGCGAGAGGATAGACCAGCGGCGTGCGGCATGCCGCAACCATGGCATCCAAGCCGTCTGCATCCCATGCTGCCTGGGAAATGTCGATGAAGGCACGGCCCTGCGAGCTCGTCTCGAGCTGCCGCTCGCGCGACGGCACCATGGCCGCGGCGAGCTCGGCGATATCGCCTAAAGTGGCCTCCTCGCCCGCCTCGGCGGCACGATAGGCGTGGACCAGGAACGTCGCGTCGCAAAAGCCGGAGCCGTCGCCGAGCATCGCGTCGAGCCAGTCGGCCAACGTGGCCGTATCGACGATGTCGCCGACCTCGACCGCCCATTCGATGCCGCTGGAATAGGAGAAACCGCCGACCGGGAATGCCGGCGACAGCCAGGTCATCAGCCGGTACAGCGCCGCTGCCTCGCGTTCGGCGAGGTCGCAGGCCGCGACCGGCTCACTTGTGGTCATGAGCATGCTTGTGGCCGTGGTGATGGTCGGGATGGTCGCAATGCTCGTCGTGGTGATGGTGGCCATGATCATGCGCGGCATGATCATGAGGGTGGTGGTCGTGAGCGTGATGATCGTGGCCCTGATGATCATGGTGATCGTGACCATGGTCATGATGATGTCCGTGATCATGATGCGCATGGTCGTCGTGTCCATGCGCATGGCCCGCGTCGGCATAGGCGCCACCTTCAGGATCGAACGGCGCTTCGATCTCGATGACGCGCGCGCCGAGGCCCTTCACCATCGCCTCGATGACGTGATCGCGGCGAATGCGCAAGGCCTTGGCCATGATCTGGGTCGGCAGATGGCGATTGCCGAGGTGCCAGCCGACGCGGAAGAGGTGATGCGGATCGCGGCCGCGGATCTCGAGCAGCGGCTCGGGCGCCGCGACCACCTCGACGAGCCGGCCGTCCTCCAGCACCAGCGCATCGCCGCCGCGGAGCGCAACGGCATTCTCGAGGTCGAGCAGGAATTCGAGGCCGCGCGTCCCCGTCATGGCCATGCGGCGGCGGTGCCGGTCGTCGAAATCGAGCACGACCGTATCCGCTGGCGCTTCCGTGAAGCGGTGCTGTCCCCTGACCTGCGTCGCCCGGATCATGCGCTATACCTCAGAGCTTCTCGACCTTGCCGTCGCTGATGATCTCGATCACCGTCGGCGCCGTCTTCATCTGCGCGGAATACTCGCGCCAAACCTTCTTGTGCGGCGCCTTGGCATGTGCGGTGAGATCGTCGCGGGTCTCCCAGCGCTCGACCACTACGTACAGATTGGGATTGTTGACGCTGACATTGCCGTCATAGGAGATGCAGCCCTTCTCCTTGAGGGTCTCGACGGTGCAGGCCTTGTGCCCCTTGATGAAGTCGTCTTTGTTCTCCGGCTTCATGGGCGTGGTGGCGATGACATAGATCATGGGGTTATTCCCTGTTGTTCTTGTTAGCGGACGTCGACCTTCTCGGGTGTGATCACTTCGATCTTAGGCGGGGCGGTAAAGCACTTCACCGCGACGCGGCCAAAGGTTTTCATGTGCTCCTGGCCGCGATGCGGCACCAGCGCCTCGGCGTTCTCCCACTGCTCGACGAACACCATCTTGGCAGGGTCGGTGACGCTCTCATGTAGGTCATAGGCGATATTGCCGGGCTCTTTCCGCGTCTCCTTGATGCAGGCGGTGGCGGCTGCAATGAATTCGGCGCGCGTCTCGGGCTTGATGGTCAGGGTGGCAACGACGTAGATCACGAGAAATCCTCCCGGCTTTTCTTCTAGGGTTCGATAGCGGGCGGGACATTAGACCAGCCGGGATGGAACGCAAAACCGGAAAAGCCGCCCCCCCGGGCAAGCGCCCGGGACATGCGTTGAGGCGCTGTTTCAGTACATGAAATATCGTTGTGCCATCGGCAGCACCTCGGCGGGGGCGCAGGTGAGCAATTCGCCGTCGGCGCGCACCTCATAGGTCTCCGGATCGACCTCGATGTTGGGCGTGGCGTCGTTGTGGATCATGCTCTTTTTCGAGATCTTGCCGCGGGTGTTCTGGACCGCATAGAGCTTCTTCTCGATGCCGAGCTTGCGCGCCAGACCGCCAGTGATGGCCGCCTTCGAGGTGAACACCACGGACGACGCCGTACGCGCCTTGCCGAAGGCGCCGAACATCGGCTGGTAATGCACCGGCTGCGGTGTCGGGATCGAGGCGTTGGGATCGCCCATCGGCGCCGCAACGATCGTTCCGCCCTTGACGATGCAGTCCGGCTTGACGCCGAAGAAGGCCGGCGACCACAGCACGAGATCGGCGAGCTTGCCCTTCTCGACCGAGCCGATCAGCTTCGACACGCCATGCGCGATCGCGGGGTTGATGGTATATTTGGCGATGTAGCGCTTGACGCGAAAATTGTCGTTGTCCTTGCCCTTGTCCTGCGGCAGTGACCCGCGCTGCTTCTTCATCTTGTCGGCGGTCTGCCAGGTCCGGATGATGACTTCGCCGAGCCGGCCCATCGCCTGCGAGTCCGACGACATCATCGAGAGTGCGCCGAGATCGTGCAGGATGTCTTCGGCGGCGATCGTCTCCTTGCGGATGCGGCTTTCGGCGAACGCCAGGTCTTCCGCGATCGAGGGATCGAGATGGTGGCACACCATCAGCATGTCCAGATGCTCGTCGATGGTGTTGCGCGTGAACGGCCGCGTCGGGTTGGTCGAGGACGGCAGCACGTTCTTGAGCCCCGCGACCTTGATGATATCTGGAGCATGGCCGCCGCCGGCACCCTCGGTGTGGAAGGCATGGATCGTGCGGCCCTTGAACGCCTTGATCGTGTCCTCGACGAAGCCGGATTCGTTCAGCGTATCGGTATGGATCATCACCTGGATGTCGTGGGCATCAGCCACCGACAGGCAGTTGTCGATCGCCGCCGGCGTGGTGCCCCAATCCTCGTGCAGCTTCAGCGCACAGGCGCCGGCCTTTATCATCTCGACCAGAGCGGCGGGACGCGAAGCGTTGCCCTTGCCGGAGATGCCGAGATTGACCGGGAAGGCGTCGAACGACTGGATCATCCGCCCCATGTGCCATGGCCCCGGCGTACAGGTGGTCGCGAATGTACCGTGCGACGGGCCGGTGCCGCCGCCCAGCATCGAGGTGACGCCGGACATCAGCGCGTGCTCGATCTGCTGCGGGCAGATGAAATGGATGTGGCTGTCGAAGCCGCCGGCGGTGAGGATTTTTCCTTCGCCCGCGATCACGTCGGTGCCGGGACCGATGATGATCGTGACGCCCGGCTGGATGTCGGGATTGCCGGCCTTGCCGATGCCGGCGATCATGCCGTCCTTGATCGCGACATCGGCCTTCACGATGCCCCAGTGATCGACGATCAGCGCATTGGTGATGACCGTGTCGGCCGCGCCCTGCTTGTTGGTGACTTGCGACTGCCCCATGCCGTCGCGGATCACCTTGCCGCCGCCGAACTTCACCTCCTCGCCATAGGTGGTGAAATCCTTCTCGACCTCGATGATGAGGTCGGTGTCGGCGAGCCGTACCTTGTCGCCGGTGGTCGGGCCGAACATGTCGGCATAGACGGAACGCTTTATTTTGACGGACATCGCTAGCCCCGTTTGCGTTTGAATGTTTGGTGGATCAAAGCAAGGCCCTCGCTGCTTTCACGGCACCATCGAATTTCTCGTCGAGCCACGCATTGCCGCCGCGGCAGCCGGCAACGACCTGCGTAGCCCATCCGACGTAATCGGCGAGATCGTCGCGCTCCTCGGCACTGGGATCGGTTTGAACGCGCGCGCCAATGTTGCTGATTTTGTCGGCGATCTTGATCAGTTTTGCGCTGGGGGACTTGTGTGGAGCGTCCTCGATCTGCTTCCGCCGCCGCTCGGCCTTCGGCAGGGTCATATCATCCGTGCATTCGATGACGAGGGAGGCGACACGCTCCGAGAAGTTCTGCGCCAGCTCATCGCGCGTGGTATCGGTGTCCTCGATCACATCATGCAGCCAGCCGGCCGCGACCAATTCGGCGTCGGCACCGTCGGTCGCGGTCGCAAGCAGGTTCGCGACCTCGGCGAGGTGATTGATATAGGGCTCGTTGCCGCGCCCCTTGCGTGCCATGCCGTTGTGGCTGTGCGCGGCGAGTTCGGCGGCTTCGGAGACGAGGCGAATGGGCGACAGCATGGCAAAGACTTCCATTTCCGCCTCAACCGCACCGCGCCATGCTCGTTCCTGCGCTCACAGCTTCCCCATCACATCGCCGCGAAAACCGTAAATCATCTTCTTCCCCGCCACCGCGACGAGCTGGACGTCGCGGGTCTGGCCGGGTTCGAAGCGGACGGCGGTGCCGGCGGCGATGTCGAGGCGCATGCCGCGGGCTTTCTTACGGTCGAATTTCAGCGCCGGGTTGGTCTCGAAGAAATGGTAGTGCGAGCCGACCTGGATCGGGCGGTCGCCGGTGTTGGCCACTGTCAGCGTCACTGTCTTGCGGCCGGCGTTGAGCTCGATCTCGCCGTCCTGGATGAAGAGTTCGCCGGGGATCATGCGTCTTGCTCCTACCTGATCGGCTCGTGCACGGTGACGAGCTTGGTGCCGTCCGGAAAGGTCGCCTCGACCTGGATGTCGTGGATCATCTCAGGGATTCCCGGCATCACCTGGCCGCGGGTCAGGACCTGCGCGCCTGACTGCATCAGTTCGGCGACGGTGCGGCCGTCGCGGGCGCCTTCGAGGATGAAATCGGAGATGATCGCGATCGCCTCGGGATGGTTGAGCTTGACGCCGCGATCCAGCCGCCGGCGGGCCACGATCGCCGCCATCGAGATCAAGAGCTTGTCCTTTTCGCGAGGAGACAGGTTCATGCGAAATCTCTTCCGTTCAATACATCAATTCAACCAGAGCCGCGGCAGCGCAGCGCCGGTGCGCGCCAGCACGGCCATCATGTCGGCGCGCAAGCGCGCCGCATCTTGGGCACAGAAGCGCGCCATTGCAAATCCATTCCATGTGGATATCCCGACCTCGCCGGCGAAGGATTCCGACGCCTCCCGGATGCGCTCGACCAAGGCCTCGTCGCCGGGAACGATCAGCGCCGTGCCGATCGCAGCCCCACCTTTGGCCACCGCCGATCGCCCGAGTTTTGCGCCGATATTTCCGTCGAGCCTGACGGTCTCGGCGAACACCAGCCTGCCTCCACGACGCAGCCGCCAGCGGTCGATGAACTCGCCCTGCTCCATCCGCTCGCCCATAGCTGTGCGGCCGAACACGACGATTTCACAAAGCAGAAGCGAGGCGGCATCATCGAGCTCGATATCGAAGCGGCGATGGACCCGGGCGCGATCGAACAGGATCGTCTCCTGCGGCAGCCAGCCGAGATGCGCGCCCGCGGCGATTTTCAAGGAAATATTGAGCTGCGCTGCCGCTGCCGGCGCGCGATAGACCTTTTCGGCCGCCGCCGTCGTCAAGGTCAGGCGCGAGCGCTCGCCCGCTGCGATGTCGATCTCGAAACTGTCCCCTCCCGCGACGCCGCCGGCCGTGTTGACGAACACGCCGGACAGACCCTCGCCTTCCGGGGAGGGAAAGCGCACGCGCAGCGAGCCGGACTCATGCAAGACGCCGCGCCGTGTCACGCCGTCTCGCGCATGGACGTCGAAGCGCACCGCGCCGCGGGCACGATTCGCCTCGAAAACCCCTGACGTGACCGAAACGTCGCTGCGCATCCGCCTCCCCCAGCCGGTCGCGGCAGAATGCTTACAGCGCCATCTGGCGGCTGATCTCGCTCGCGTCCAAATTGGCGCGATCGCAGGTGAACTTCACCGCGCCGCGATCCATCACGGCAAAACTGTCGCCGAGTTCGCAGGCAAAGTCGAGATATTGTTCGACCAGCACGATGGCGATGTTGCCGAGATTACGCAAATAGGAGATGGCGCGGCCGATGTCCTTGATGATCGAGGGCTGAATGCCTTCGGTCGGCTCGTCGAGCAGGAGCAGCTTCGGCCGCATCACCAGCGCGCGGCCGATTGCGAGTTGCTGCTGCTGCCCCCCGGAGAGGTCGCCGCCGCGCCGGCCGAGCATGGATTGCAGCACCGGAAACAGCGAAAACACGTCGTCCGGAATGTTCCTGTCCTGGCGCTTGAGCGGACCGAAGCCGGTCTTGAGGTTCTCCTCGACCGTCAGCAGCGGGAATATCTCGCGGCCCTGCGGCACGAAGCCGATGCCCTTGCGCGCACGCTCATAGGGCTTCAGGCCGGTGATATCGCTGCCATCGAACACGATCGCGCCTGAGGAGATCGGATATTGCCCGACCATGGCGCGCAAGAGCGAGGTCTTGCCGACGCCGTTGCGCCCGAGCACGCAAGTGACCTTGCCCGGCTCGGCCGCGATCGAGACGCCGCGCAGCGCCTGCGCCGCGCCGTAGAACAGGTTGATGTCTTTAACTTCGAGCATCGGATACACCTTTGCAGGCGAATGGCGAATGGGGAGTGGCGAATAGGAGGAACTGCCATTCCATTCGCTACCCCCCATTCACCATTCGCTATCGACCCAGATACACTTCGATGACCCGCTCGTTGGACGAGACCTGGTCGATGGTTCCTTCCGCGAGCACCGTGCCCTCGTGCAGGCAGGTGACCTTGACCCCGAGTTCGCGCACGAACGTCATGTCGTGCTCGACCACCATCACGGTGTGGGTCTTGTTGATCTCCTTCAGCAGCTCGGCGGTCAGATGCGTCTCGACGTCGGTCATCCCCGCGACGGGCTCGTCGACCAGGAGCAGTTTTGGGTCCTGCGCAAGCAGCATGCCGATCTCGAGCCACTGCTTCTGGCCGTGGCTGAGACTGCCGGCGAGGCGGTTGCGCGCCTCGGTGAGGCGGATCGTCTCCAGCACCCTGTCGATGCGCTCTGCCTCGGCCTTGCTGCCGCGCCAGAACAGCGTGCCCTTGACGCTGTGATCGACATTGAGCGCGAGCAGGAGATTGTCCTGCACGGTCTGGCTCTCGAACACGGTCGGCTTCTGGAATTTGCGGCCGATGCCGAGCTCGGCGATGCGGGTCTCGTCCAGCCGCGTCAGATCGGTGACGCCATCGAACAGCACCGTGCCCTCGTCGGGCTTGGTCTTGCCGGTGATGATGTCCATCATCGTGGTCTTGCCCGCGCCGTTCGGACCGATGATGGCGCGCATCTCGCCGGGCTCGAGCGTCAGCGACAGATTGTTGATGGCGTGGAATCCGTCGAACGAGACGTGCACGCCGTCGAGATAGAGCATCGCGGACGTCGCGCGGTTGTCCATGACGTTCATGTGCGCCTACTCCGCCATCTTGGGTTCGGTGACGCCGTCCTCGGCCGCGGCACTCGCTATCGTCGCGGCCCGTTTCTCCTTCGAGGAGTCCCACCATGCATTGAAGGTGCCGACGATGCCCTTCGGCAGCAGCAGCGTCACCAGGATGAACATTGCGCCCAGCATGAACAGCCAGTACGGCGCCAGCACGCCCGAGGTGAAGAACGTCTTGGCGTAGTTGACGACGACGGCGCCGAGCGCCGCGCCGACCAGCGTGCCGCGGCCACCGACGGCGACCCAGATCACCGCCTCGATCGAATTGCCGGGTGCGAATTCGGAGGGATTGATGATGCCGACCTGCGGCACGTAGAGCGCACCGGCGACCCCGGCCATGCAGGCCGACACCGTGAACACGAACAGCTTGTAGGATTCGACGCGGTAGCCGAGGAAGCGGGTGCGCGACTCCGCGTCGCGCACCGCGATCAGCACCTTGCCGAGCTTGGAGGAGACGATCGCACGGCAGACCAGGAAGCCCGCGATCAGCGCCAGGCAGCTCAGCGCGAACAGCGCCGCGCGGGTGCCCTCGGCCTGCACGTTGAAGCCGAGGATGTCCTTGAAGTCGGTCAGGCCGTTGTTGCCGCCGAAGCCGAAATCGTTGCGGAAGAAGGCAAGCAGCAGCGCATAGGTCATCGCCTGCGTGATGATCGAGAGATACACGCCGGTGACGCGGGAGCGGAACGCGAGCCAGCCGAAGCAGAAGGCGAGCAGGCCGGGCACGACCAGCACCATCAGCGCCGCGAACCAGAACATGTCGAAGCCGTACCAGGTCCAGGGCAGCTTCGAATAATTCAGGAACACCATGAAGTCGGGCAGAACAGGGTTGCCGTAGACGCCGCGGGTGCCGATCTGCCGCATCAGGTACATACCCATCGCATAGCCGCCGAGCGCGAAGAAGGCGCCGTGGCCGAGCGAGAGAATGCCGCAATAGCCCCAGATCAAATCGATCGAAAGCGCCAGGATCGCGTAACAGACATATTTGCCCCAGAGCGCGACGAGATAGGTCGGCACCTGCAGGAACGAGCCCGCGGGCAGCAGCAAATTGGAGAGCGGGATCAGGATGCCGCAGGCCGCGACGACGGCCAGGAAGATCGTCGCACTGCGGTCCAGCGATCGCGTCAGCATGTGAGGGGTCATGCTTCCACCGCACGGCCCTTGAGCGCGAACAGGCCGCGCGGGCGCTTTTGAATGAACAGGATGATGAGAACCAGGATCGCGATCTTGCCGAGCACGGCGCCGGCGACCGGCTCCAGGAACTTGTTGGCGATGCCGAGCGTGAAGGCGCCGACCAGCGTGCCCCAGAGATTGCCGACGCCGCCGAACACCACGACCATGAAGCTGTCGATGATGTAGCTCTGGCCGAGATTGGGGCTGACATTGTCGATCTGCGACAGCGCCACGCCGGCGATGCCGGCTATGCCCGAGCCGAGCCCGAAGGTGAGCGCGTCGACCCGCGAGGTCGCGATGCCCATCGACGCTGCCATGCGGCGGTTCTGCGTCACCGCGCGCATCTCGAGGCCGAGCGCGGTGTAGCGCAGCATCGCGAGCAGGATCGCGAACACGGCTAACGTAAAGACGAGGATCCAGAGCCGGTTATAAGTGATGGTGATCTGGCCGAGCTCGAAGGCGCCGCTCATCCAGGAGGGATTGCCGACCTCGCGGTTGGTCGGACCGAACATGGTGCGGACCGCCTGCTGCAGCACCAGCGACAGGCCCCAGGTCGCAAGCAGCGTCTCCAGCGGACGGCCGTAGAGGAAGCGAATGATGCTGCGCTCAATCAGCACGCCGATGGCGCCGGCGACGAGGAAGGCGAGCGGCACCGCGATCAGCAGCGAATAGTCGAACAGGCCGGGATAGCTGGTCCGGATCACCTCCTGCACCACGAAAGTGGTGTAGGCTCCGATCATCACCATCTCGCCATGGGCCATGTTGATCACGCCCATCACGCCGAAGGTGATGGCGAGACCGATCGCGGCGAGCAGCAGCACCGAGCCGAGCGAGAGGCCGTACCAGGCATTCTGCACCATGGACCAGATCGCGAGCGAGTTCTGGATGGAGCCGATCGCGCTCGCGGCGGCTTTGGTCACCGACGCCGGCTGGTCGCCCATGCCTGTGAGCAGCGCCAGTGCCTCCTGATCGCCGCGCCCCTTGAGGGTGGCCACCGCCTCCAGCTTCTCGACCTCGGTAGCGTCCGGCTTGAACAGCAGGATCGCCGCACGGGCGTCGCCGAGCGCAGCCTTGACGGATTTGTTGGTCTCCTTGGCGAGCGCGCCATCGACCGCCTCGAGCGCGGTCTCCTCATGTGACTTGAAGACGGATTGCGCCGCCTGGAGCCGCGTCCCGACGTCCGGCGACTGCAGCGTCAGGCTGCCGAGCGCGGCGTCGACGCTGCGGCGCAGGCGGTTGTTGAGCCGGACCGCGCTCGCGCTGTCGGGAACGCTGGCCACCGCCTGGCCGGTCGCGGCGTCGATCGACTTGCCGTCGGCACCGGTGACGTAGACCTTCTTGCTGTCGAGGTCGGCCATCAGGCGGCCGTCCTGAAGCGCACTGATGATGGGGAAAGCCAGCGGATTGCCACTGCTCGCGACCACGCCGATCGCCTCGTCCGTATCGGAATAATCGTCGTTGGCGAATTTGGCGACCGCATCCTCGAACGGACCGGCGAGAGCCGGCAGCGCGAACGCGATCAGGAACAACGAGAGCGCAAGCGAGCAGAGACGCGCGGACAAATTGGCTGGCACTGTGAATGACCCCGGCAGAAATGAGTGGAGAAGGCGGCGGGATCGCCGCCTTCTCCGGTCGTGCAATGGCGTGTCAGATCCGGATCAGGAGCCCGAACCGAGGCACTTGTTGGTCTTGGTGTTGAAGTTGCCGCACTTCTTGCCGACCCAGTCGCCGATCAGGTCCTTGGAGCCGTCGAGCTCCTTCGACCAGGCGTCGCCAGCAACGAGACCCGGGGTCTTCCAGACCACGTCGAACTGGCCGTTGCCCTTGATCTCGCCGATGAACACCGGCTTGGTGATGTGGTGGTTCGGCAGCATCTTCGACACGCCACCGGTCAGGTTCGGCGCTTCGATGCCGGGAAGCGCATCGATCACCTTGTCCGGATCGGTCGACTTCACCTTCTCGACGGCCTTCACCCACATGTTGAAGCCGATCACGTGCGCTTCCATCGGGTCGTTGGTCACGCGCTTCGGATTCTTGGTGTAGGCCTGCCAGTCCTTGATGAACTTCTCGTTCGCCGGGGTCTTGATCGATTCGAAGTAGTTCCAGGCGGCGAGATGGCCGAGCAACGGCTTGGTGTCGATGCCGGCGAGTTCTTCCTCACCCACCGAGAACGCGACCACCGGGATGTCCTTGGCCTTGATGCCCTGGTTGCCGAGCTCCTTGTAGAAGGGGACGTTGGCGTCGCCGTTGATGGTCGAGACCACCGCGGTCTTCTTGCCGGCCGAGCCGAACTTCTTGATATCGGCCACGATCGTCTGCCAGTCGGAGTGACCGAACGGCGTGTAGTTGATCATGATGTCTTCCTGGGCGACACCCTTCGACTTCAGATAGGCTTCCAGGATCTTGTTGGTGGTGCGCGGATAGACGTAGTCGGTGCCCGCGAGCACCCAGCGCTTCACCTTCTCTTCCTTCATCAGGTAGTCGACGGCGGGGATCGCCTGCTGGTTCGGCGCAGCACCGGTGTAGAACACGTTGCGCTCGCTCTCCTCACCCTCGTATTGCACGGGGTAGAACAGAATGTTGTTCAGCTCCTTGAAAACCGGGAGCACCGACTTGCGCGACACCGAGGTCCAGCAACCGAACACGACCGCGACCTTGTCCTTGGTGATCAGCTCGCGCGCCTTTTCGGCGAACAGCGGCCAGTTCGACGCGGGGTCGACGACAACGGCTTCGAGCTTCTTTCCGAGAACGCCGCCCTTCTTGTTCTGCTCGTCGATCAGGAAGAGGATGGTGTCCTTCAGCGTGGTTTCGCTGATGGCCATGGTGCCGGAAAGGGAGTGCAGCACGCCGACCTTGATGGTGTCGTCCGCGGCCTTGGCGCCAGTCAATGAAGCCAGACCGAGCACCAGGCCGGCGGTCGCGGCGAGCACACCGCGGCGGCTAAATGACGCCGCTATATCGTGAGTAGATTTGCTAAACATGAGTGTCTCATCTCCCTGACGCAGACGTGAAAAACGCTGCGAAACGGCCCCACGGCCGCCTGCGATTAACGGAATCGCAAGAACCGTGCCATGGCCTGGGCACCTGCCAACTCATTGGTCAGATTAGACAATTCTATTGCAATCCAAGTTTAGCCGCAGTTCAATTGCTTAGAATTTGGGCGATCAAAATGTATGCTTATGCGGCAGTCAGTTTATTTTTTGAGCATCTACCTGCTTGTGGCTAAAATTCCGGCATAAATATTTTTGCACCGCAATAACCATTTCAGGCAGCTCCGCCTTGAAAGCGCCCCTTCAATGTTCCATATGACGCTCAGAGACCTCTTGCGAATCAGGCGGTCGTCGCGAGCCGCGTGTTCTTAAGCCCTTACGGGCCTCTGGCTTGCCCATAATCTCCCAAGCCATCCGACACCCCAAACACGCAGGTGTCTTCTCGACACCCTTTTGCGTGCGCCGCGCTGAATGCGCCGGGTGCCCGCTTTTGACATGGAAAGAACCCCTCTTTTGACTTCGTTTCAGGACTTCGGCCTCGCCGAACCGATCGCGCGCGCTCTTCAAGAAGAGAACTACGTCACTCCCACCCCCATTCAGACCCAGACCATTCCCACGGCGCTGACCGGCCGCGATGTCGTCGGCATCGCCCAGACCGGCACCGGCAAGACCGCGTCCTTCGCGCTGCCGATCCTGCACCGCCTGCTCGAGCACCGGATCAAGCCGCAGCCCAAGACCACCCGCGTCCTGGTGTTGTCGCCGACCCGCGAGCTGTCCGGCCAGATCCTCGACAGCTTCAACGCCTATGGCCGCCACATCCGCCTGTCCTCGACGCTCGCCATCGGCGGCGTTCCGATGGGCCGTCAAGTTCGCTCGCTAATGCAGGGCGTCGAAGTCCTGGTCGCCACCCCCGGCCGCCTGCTCGACCTCGTGCAGAGCAACGGGCTGAAACTGTCGAGCGTCGAATTCCTCGTGCTCGACGAGGCCGACCGCATGCTCGACATGGGCTTCATCAACGACATCCGCAAAATCGTCGCCAAGCTGCCGATCAAGCGGCAGACGCTGTTCTTCTCGGCCACCATGCCGAAGGATATCGCCGAGCTCGCCGACGCCATGCTGCGTGACCCCGCCCGCGTCGCGGTGACCCCGGTCTCCTCGACCGTGGAGCGCATCCAGCAGCGCATCATCCAGGTCGATTTCTCCGCGAAGCCGGCGTTCCTCGCCAAGCTGTTGAAACAGGAGCAGGTCAACCGCGCACTGGTTTTTACCCGCACCAAGCACGGCGCCGACAAGGTGGTGAAAACCCTTGAGAAGGCCGGCATCGCCGCCAGCGCCATCCACGGCAACAAGTCGCAGAACCATCGCGAACGGACGCTGGCCCAGTTCCGCTCCGGCGACATCCGCACACTGGTTGCCACCGATATCGCCGCCCGCGGCATCGATGTCGACGGCATCACTCACGTCATCAATTTCGACCTGCCCAACGTGCCCGAGACCTATGTGCACCGCATCGGCCGCACCGCGCGTGCCGGCGCCGAGGGCACCGCGATCTCGCTGGTCGCAGGTGGCGAGGAACTCAGCTATCTCCGTGACATCGAACGGCTGATCAAGGTGGCACTGCCGCGCGAAGATCTCCGCACCGACGCCGGCCGCCGCGATGCGGGCGCTCCCGCGCCGCAGCAACGGCAGGGCCGCGGAGGCCGCCCGGGCCAGCGTCCGCAAGGCGCAAGGCATGGCGAGGCACGTCACGGTGACGGACGTCGTAACGAGGAACGACATTCCGACGGACGCCACCATACCGCCGGCAAGCAGGGTGATGGACGTCCCGGTGAAGGCCGACATGGCGGCGAAGCGCGACATGCTGACGGGCGGCCCGGCAACGGCCCGAACGCCTCGAAGGGGTCTCGTCGTCCGCGCTCTGGGGGGAAGGCGAATTCTTCCCCAAACGGCCGTCCGGAACAGCGTTCCGTGCATAGCGCCGGGGCGGCTGATGGGATACAAGGCGTGGCCTTTTTGCGCCGGGAGAGTCGGCCGAACGGCCAACCGACCCGCAAACCCCATTCGCACTAGCCGTCCACGACCTGGAGAAATTCATGGCTAAGGAAGAGCTGATCCAGTTCGAAGGACTGGTCACCGAAATCCTCCCCGACGCGCGCTACCGCGTGCAGCTCGATGCCGGACACGAGATCGTCGCCTATACCGCCGGCAAGATGAAGAAGAACCGCATCAAGACGCTGGCGGGCGACCGCGTGACGGTGGAGATGTCGCCCTATGACCTCGAAAAGGGCCGGCTGATTTTCCGCCACAAGGACGAGCGTCCCAGCGGGATGGGTGGACCGCCCCGCCCAGGCCAGCGCGGCGGCCAGTTCCGCCGGCGCTAGGCGCCTGCCGGCACCCTTGGAAGTGAAATTCTGGCCTAAATGTCGATCCGCCGCGGACCTCGCGGCGGATCAAAAAATCGTGCACGTCCGGATTGTTTTGGGGCCCCAATTCCGATAAAATGAATTCATCGATTTTCGGCCGGACGACATTAGCATCCACCGGTACAGCCGGTTCAGACACGCTGACGACCCTTCCAAAAATTCGATCTAACTGGCCTGCGCAAGTGGGCTGCAACATTGTGTTATCTGAGAAGGGACTATCCCCGTGAGCATGGGAACCGTGAAGTGGTTTAACGCGACCAAGGGCTTCGGCTTCATTCAGCCCGACGATGGCGGCCAGGACGTGTTCGTCCACATCAGCGCTGTGGAGCGTGCGGGCCTCGGCACGCTGCGTGAAGGCCAGAAGCTCTCCTACGAGATCGTGGCCGACCGCCGTTCCGGCAAGTCGGCAGCGGACAACCTCCGCTCCGAAGGCTGAGCCGCCGCGCGCGTGGCCCGATCGGCTCGCGCAAGCCAAAGAAAGCAAGAAGGCCGTGCGCGACGCACGGCCTTTTTCATTTTAGCGCCTGCGCGCGGATTTCAGCACGTCGACGGGACGCCGTTGTAGGGAACGCAGGTGACCTGGCGCGGCCGCGTGTAGGACAGATCGCTCAAGTTTATGCTCGACTTCAGCACGTAGCCTACAGAAGGCGTGTAAGTGTAATTCGCCTCGCTGAGGATGAGGTAGGTCGACGGGATCAAGAGCGTCGAGGGAATCATGGTGGTGACCTTGTCGCCGGCCTTGCGGGCCGAGGTCGCCAGCGTCGCTTGCGTCGCGCCGCTCGCAATGGTGCCGGCCTTGCTCCATTGAACCGTGGCAATGCTGTTGGCATCGATATAGATCTGGGAGACCGTGCCCTTCACCAGACTGGCGTCGTAGGGCATGATGACCGAGATGCTCGCCGTGAACGTATCCTTCATGTCGCCATCGGCAAGCGTCGTCGACTGCGATGTCAAATCGGACAGAGCCCGCGCGATCAACGTGACCTTGCGATCGATCGCCACGGCCGACGAGAACTCGACGGTGCCGAAGAACATCACCAGCATCAGCGGGACGATGACCGCGAACTCGGTCGCCGCGAGCGCGCGCTTGTCGGCGACGAAGTCGCGCACGGAACGACATGCATTCCGCCAGATATTCGCAATCGCCTGCATCGGTATGCTCGGATCCATCTGTCTCAGAAGGGTTCGTTCTTGAACGCCGTGGTCGCCACCATCAGCCGTTTGTTGCTGCACCCGATATTGTAACCGAGGCCGGTGACGATGAGCGGCCACTGATAGAACAGCCGCACTACGACCACCTGGCCCGAGGTCCCGGCACTGTATTGCATGCCGGCCGGGTTGAAATTGCAGGAATCGCCGTAGCTCGTCAGGCTCAGCGAGCCGAAGGAGCTGGTGCTCACGACGTCGACGTAAAGCTTGCTGCAATCAAACAGCGCCGGGATCTGCGTGCACACATAGGCCTTGAACGTCGCCTTGTCGCACGCCATGACCACGCCGGGCGTGGTCTGGCAGGCCGCCACCGAACCGCCCTGCGCTTGCGCCTGGCCGGTCAGGATCGCGCGCGCGGAATTTTGCGTGATGGTCTCGAGTACCTGGCTCGCAAAGAACATGAGCGCCGTTTCGATGATGGCGAACAGCAGCCCGAAGAACATCGGGGCGACCAGGGCGAACTCGACGGCCGCGGAACCGCGGCGGTTGCCGCGAAACCGGCCCAGCGCTTTCCGGAGCGTGAACCTCGTAGGTGCAGGCGTTGGCATCACGTCAAATTCCCCAGCAACGGGCGATCAACTGTTCCGTTCAATAGCGGAAACTGATTGTTTAAGTGTTTCAGGCGATCCGCAGCCGGCGGACCGCGCCGTTAAGAATGCGTTAACCAGCCGCGACCCCAAGCCCACGGAAAGCGCGGCGCGCGGAGACCCCTGCCTCGTCCGCAAGCGGCCTGAGGCGATCCTGCCCGGGCAAACCCGCCGAACGATCCTGCTAGTTGGACTTGGCCGGAGGGGCGCCGCCACCACCGCTGGCGCTGGCGCTCAGCGAGCCGGCCTGGTTCATCGTGTTGTTGAAGTAGGTGTCGCTGTCGCCGAGCGTCACGCGACGCTGGCAAAGCGGCATGCAGCTGTAGGACTCGCGCTCGATCCCGCGATAGACGGTGACGAGCCGGTCGCTCGGACCTTCGACCTGGATCTGGCGGTCGACCAGAATCTCGCCGGCCCGGTCAAGCGCGATGAAATTGGTGGCTCCATAGCCCTTGCCGGTCACGACGATCATGCCGCCGGGCTGGAGCGTGACGTCGGCGATGAGGGGATTGCCGACCACCAGGGTCGCCACCTTGCCGGGGAGCCGCACCAGCTTGGCCTGGTCGACATTGACGGCGATGGTGTCGGCGGTCGGGTCGGCAAGGCCGGCAGCCGGCGCTGCCAGCACCGCGGCCGCAGCCAGAAGACAGACGCGCGCACGACGGCGCAGCAACTCTTTACGCATACTCTTACCCCCGGGACGTCACAAACCGGCAGAAGCGAACAGATAACAGCGGAGCCGGTGCCCGACCCCGCTAACCTGCCCTTAATTCGTGAACGTTCCGCAAACTCGCCGATGATTGTTTGAACAGACTGGCGTTTTGCCGCCATCGAAGCTAGCGGCGGAACGGATAGGCGAGCTGACCCGTGATCTCCTTCGGCATGGTCGCTTCGTCCTTGCCGTATTCCTGCGGCAGTTCACCCTCGGGCATGCGGAAGGTGCCGAACAGGACATCCCAGACCGGGAACGTGCCGGCAAAATTGGTGTCGCCGCCCTCCTCGAGCGAGGTGTGGTGCCAGCGGTGGAACACCGGCGTCGCCAGCAGATATTTGAACGGCCCGAAGCTCCAGTTCAGGTTGGCGTGCACGAAGGCCGAATGGAAGGTCGTGAACGGGGCGAGCCAGACCATCGCGTTCGGGGAAATGCCGGCCATCAGCAGCACGACGTCGACGCCGATCGAGCCGAGCACGAGATTGACGGGATGGAAGCGGGCCGCCGAAATCCAGCTTATCTCCTCCGAGGAGTGATGGATCGCGTGGTACTTCCAGAACCCGCCGCCGTGGAACAGCCGGTGCAGCCAGTACAGCATGAAGTCGGACAGGACCAGGAACAGCGCGGCCTGGGCCCACAGCGGCATCAACGAGAGCGGGCCGTGGCCGTTGTCGTAGAAGGCGATGAGTTCGTCGGCGTCGTGGATGTTGAAGACGAGACTCGCACCGACGATCAGAAGTCCGATCCGCATGGTGCGGGCGAACACCGGAACGAAGAACCAGTAGCAGATGTCGGTGACGATCTCGCGCTTGCGCCACCACGGCGCACCGGCATTGCAGGCCCAGAGATGTTCGAGCACGGTGAAGACCGCCGCGAGCGCGAAGGTGATGGGGATCACCTTGACGATGGTCTCGCCGAGCATCAGGGCGACTTGCATGGGCAGGCTCGACATCGTCGCCTCTCTTGCGAATTCCAGCTCCGTTACGCCTACGCCGCGAAATTTAAGGGAGCGTGAAGCCGGCGCCGCGCCGACGGTACATCCGGAACCGGAACGAATGACAGCGGCTGCCTTTAAGACGAAATTCACTCTGCATTAAAGCATCGCGCCGCAAGCGGGTTTGCCCGATCGAATTAACTCTACCGAAAGAGCTCGGCTCTCATGGTCATCACGTCAATGACGGCGCCGAACGAGGCGATCCCCACCCCAGTTGGAGTTATGTTCATGAAGAACCTGATTGCACGTTTCGCGAAGGATGAATCCGGCGCCACCGCCATCGAATACGGCCTGATCGCCGCCGGCATCGCGCTGGCCATCATCACCGTCGTCAACAATCTCGGCACCACGCTGAACACCAAGTTCACCGCGATCTCGACCGGCCTCAAGTAAAGCCGGACGAACGACGGCAAGAGCCCCGGGACCTCCGGGGCCTTTGTTTTTGAAGACGGCGAGTTCCGGTGGCGTTGCGTAAATACAGAACCGATGCCGCGGTCGCGGCAAATGCGACGGCGCAGGCACAGGCCGGCTCGCCGGTCTATTGGGTCTGCGTTGCGCTGCTGCTTGCGACGGCCGCGCTCGCCGCCCGCATCGCCAGCCTGTGGTGACGACGCGTTTTGCGGCTTCAGGCTCGCGCGGGACTTGCTGCCGTTGTCGGTTTGTTTAGCACTGCCGGCTAGCATCGGCCGACGCCGGTTCCCGCGGCAATCCCAGGCCTCAAGACGCAGCCCATGATCCTCGACCTCGCGCGCCTTCTGCTCTTCCCGGCCCTGATGGCGTTCGCAGCCGCGAGCGATCTATTCACGATGACGATCTCGAACCGCGTGTCGCTGGCGCTGGTCGCGGGCTTCTTCGCGCTCGCCCTCGCCGGTGGTATGGCACCTTACGAGATGCTCAGTCATGTCGGCGCCGGCGCGCTTCTCCTGGTCATCGCCTTCACCTGCTTTGCGATGGGCTGGGTCGGCGGCGGCGACGCCAAGGTCGCGGCCTCGGTCGCGCTCTGGTTCGGCTTCGCACCGCTGATGAACTTCCTGCTCTACGCCTCCTTGTTCGGCGGCGCGCTGACGCTGCTCCTGCTGCAATTCCGGCAATGGCCGCTGCCCTACGGGCTGGCGGGCCAGGCCTGGCTCGCCCGGCTGCACGCCAAGGAGAGCGGCATCCCCTACGGCATCGCGCTCGCGCTGAGTGCGCTGATGGTCTACCCGGAGACCGAATGGGTGAAGGCGATTGATCTCGCTCACCTCGCGCTGCGCTGAACGCACTGGGTAAACCCGGCGTTAAGGCGATTTAGATACGCCTCATTAACCATGCTTTGACGAATAGCTGGTCAACTGCCGATCAAGGCGGCGGCAGCGTCGCGGCGTTTTGTGGAAAGTGAAGCGTATGAATAGGGCACGCATTGTCGTCCTGACGGTCGCCATCTGCGCCGGCGGTGCCGCCGCGTACCTGGCGAGCGGCTCGGACAATTCTGCGCCGCCTCAGGCCCCGGTCGCGCAGCTTGCGACCGTCGACGTCCTCGTGGCCAAGAACGACATCGGCCTCGGCCAGACCGTGAAGCCGGAAGATGTGCAATGGCAGACCTGGCCGGCCGCGACCGCCAGCGCCACCTTCATCCGCCGCAACGAGCGTCCCGAGGGCGTGACCCAGGTGACCGGTTCGATCGCGCGCGCCCCCTTCATTCAGGGTGAGCCGATCCGCGACCAGAAGCTGGTCAAGGCCGAGGGCTCCGGATTCATGGCGGCCATCCTGCCCAGCGGCATGCGGGCCATCTCGACCGAAATCTCGCCGGAGACCGGCGCAGGCGGCTTCATCCTGCCCAATGACCGCGTCGACGTCCTCCTCACGCGCCGTCTCAAGAACCCGGACCAGGCCGCCGGCGGCCAGGACGTCGTCACGTCCGAGATCATCCTGGTCAATGTGCGCGTGCTCGCCATCGACCAGGCTCCGAAGGAGAAGGACGGCCAGAACGCCGTGGTCGGCAAGACCGTGACCCTGGAACTCACTTCCGCACAGACCCAGGCGCTTTCCTCGGCCCGTCAGGCCGGAACGCTGTCGCTGGCGCTGCGCAGCATTGCCGACGTCAAGATGAGCGAAATCACTCTCGACGAATCCGCTCAGAAGCGCGACGGCATCTCGATCATTCGCTACGGCGTCCCGAGCTCGACGGCGAAAGCACGATGAGGACAGGCGACATGAAATGCAGGGCAGATCTGGCGACGATGCGAACCTCAATGGTCCGCGCCCTGTCGTTCTCGGCCGCCTTCGCACTGGCGTTCAACCCGGTGCTGACCCCCGTGGTCGCCGCCGACTATCGTCCCGCCGCGCCGCCCGCCGCCGACGGCCAGATGAACGCCCGCTTCCTCTCGCTCGGCATCGGCAAGTCGATCGTGATCGACCTTCCGCGCGACATCAAGGACGTGCTGGTCGCTGACCCCAAGATCGCCAATGCGGTGGTCCGCTCGGCGCAGCGCGCCTACATCATCGGCGCCGCGATCGGCCAGACCAACATCGTGTTCTTCGATTCCGCAGGCCAGCAGATCGCGGCCTATGACATCGCAGTCAAGCGCGACCTCAATGGTGTGCGGGCGGCGCTGAAGCAGGTCCTGCCCAATTCGGACATCCAGATCGACGGACTCGGCGACGGCATCGTCCTGACCGGCACGGCGGCGAACCCGATGGAAGCGCAGCAGGCCAACGAGCTCGCCGCGCGCCTGGCCGGCGGCGCCGACAAGGTGGTGAACTCGATCGTGGTGCGCGGCCGCGACCAGGTCATGCTCAAGGTGACGGTGGCGGAAGTCCAGCGCACCATCGTCAAGCAGCTCGGCATCGACCTGAGCGCCAGCCTCAACTACGGCACGTCGGTGGTGAGCTTCACGAACTCCAATCCGTTCACCGCGCTCGGCCACAACCTCGTGGACGGCAACAATTTGACGACCAAGTTTGGCGGCGCGACGTCGGTGCAGGCCACCCTGCGCGCGATGGAAACCGCGGGCGTGATCCGCACGCTGGCCGAACCGAACCTGACCGCGATCTCCGGTGAATCGGCGACGTTCATCGCCGGCGGCGAATTCCCCGTGCCGGCAGGCTATGCGTGCGACCCCGTAACGCATGTCTGTACCACCCAGATCAGCTTCAAAAAGTTCGGCATCTCGCTCAACTTCACCCCCGTGGTGCTGAGCGAAGGCAAGATCAGCCTGCGCGTCATGACCGAGGTCTCCGAGCTGTCGAACGAAAATGCGATCACGCTGTCCCAGGCCGTGACCTCGACGTCGGTGAACTCGCTGACGGTGCCCTCGATCAGGACCCGCCGCGCCGAGACCTCGCTGGAAATTCCCTCCGGCGGCGCGATGGCGATGGCCGGCCTGATCCAGCAGCAGACCAAGCAAGCCATCAGCGGATTACCGGGACTGATGCAGCTCCCGATCCTCGGCACGCTGTTCCGCAGCCGCGACTTCGTCAACAACGCGACCGAACTGGTCGTGATCGTGACGCCCTATGTCGTTCGCGCAGTGGCGCCAAAGGACCTGTCGCGGCCGGATGACGGCTTCGCCCCGCCTGCGGATCCACAGGCCCAGCTGCTCGGCAACATCAACCGCATCTACGGCGTGCCCGGCCGGACCGAACCGGCAAAGAATTACCGCGGTACCTACGGCTTCATCACCGAGTGAGGCGGAACGGGGACTTCAAGATGATCATAAGACCACCCCAGCTTCGCAAACGCGCCATCCGCCTTGGTGGTGCGCTCGTCGGCATGGCGCTCGCGCTCGGCGGCTGCCAGCATGACCAGGCCGTCACAGCCTCAATTCCCGACGACTACAAGCAGCGCCATCCGATCGCGATCGAGGAGCAGAATCGTTCGATCGTCGTCTTCGTCGGCCATGCCCGCGGTGGATTGACCGCGGCCCAGCGCGCCGATGTGATGGGTGTCGCATCTGCATGGTTGCAGGAAGGCACCGGCGCCATCCGTATCGACGTGCCGTCCGGCACGCCCAATGCGCGTCCGGTCGCGGACACGATGCGTGAAATCCAGGCGATGCTCGCGGGAGCGGGCGTTCCGCCGCGCGGCGTCAACGTTCGCCCCTACCAGCCGGACGACAAGCGCTTCCTGCCGCCGATCCGGCTCACATATTCCAAGATCGCTGCGGTCGCGGGTCCCTGCGGCCTGTGGCCGGACGACATCGGCCCTTCGATGAAGAACAAGACCTGGTTCGAGAACAAGGACTATTACAATTACGGCTGCGCCTATCAGCGCAACCTCGCGGCGATGGTCGACAATCCGTCTGACCTCGAGCAGCCGCGTCCTGAAACTCCGTCCTACACGCCGCGGCGCATCACCTCTCTCGAGAAATATCGCAAGGGTCTCACGACGGCGACCACCTATCCCGAGTCCGACAAGGCCAAACTCAGCGACACCGGCAAATGATCAGCTACGCACGCCAGACACACGAAGAGCAGCCGGACGCAGCTCCTCCGCCGGTCGAGGAGCATATTGCGCCCGCGCCGCGCGTCTCGGTCCAGGCCTTCTGCGAGACCGTGGAGACTGCTGCCGCGGTCCAGGCGGCCGGTGAAGACCGCCGTCTCGGCAAGGCCCACCTCAAGATCCAGATGGGCGGCATGGCCGCGGCAACCGAGGCCTACCGCTCGGCCCCGACGCCGAACGTCATCGTGCTCGAAAGCGACGGACGCAACGACCTGCTCGGCGGGCTCGACCAGCTCGCCACCGTCTGCGACGCCGGCACCCGCGTGGTCGTGATCGGCCGCATCAACGACGTCACGCTCTACCGCGAGCTGGTGCGCCGCGGTGTCAGCGACTACGTGCTCGCGCCGGTTGGCGCGATCGACGTCGTGCGTTCGATCTGCAACCTCTTCTCCGCGCCGGAAGCCAAGGCGGTCGGCCGCATCATCGCCGTGGTCGGCGCCAAGGGCGGCGTCGGGGCTTCCACCATCTCCCATAACGTCGCCTGGGCGATCGCGCGCGACCTTGCGATGGACGCCGTCGTCGCCGATCTCGACCTCGCCTTCGGCACCGCCGGGCTCGACTACAACCAGGACCCGCCGCAAGGCATTGCCGACGCCGTGTTCTCGCCCGATCGGGTCGACACCGCCTTCATCGACCGCCTGCTGTCGAAATGTACCGACCATCTCAGCCTGCTGGCGGCGCCGGCGACGCTCGACCGGGTCTATGATTTCGGCACCGACGCATTCGACGCCGTGTTCGACACCTTGCGCTCCACCATGCCCTGCATCGTGCTCGACATTCCGCACCAATGGTCGGGCTGGACCAAGCGCGCCCTGATCGGGGCAGACGACATCCTGATCGTGGCCGCGCCTGACCTCGCCAATTTGCGCAATACCAAGAACCTGTTCGATCTGTTGAAGGCCGCGCGCCCCAACGACCGGCCGCCGCTCTACTGCCTGAACCAGGTCGGGGTGCCGAAACGGCCCGAAATCGCCGCCACGGAGTTCGCCAAGGCGATCGAGAGCCAGCCGATCGTCTCGATCCCGTTCGAGCCGCAGATTTTCGGCTCGGCCGCCAATAACGGCCAGATGATCGCGGAGATCTCCGCCAACCACAAATCGATCGAGATGTTCCTGCAGATCGCCCAGCGCCTGACCGGCCGCAGCGAGACCAAGAAACAAAAGTCGTCCCTGCTTTCACCCCTGATTGACAAGTTGCGGGGAAAATAGGTCCCGCATGGAGTTGTTAAGTGTTCGGTAAGCGTAGCGGAACAGACACCGACCTTCGGGCGCCCAAGCCCGGCGCCGTGTCGCCCGAGCCTGCCCAGGCTCCGGCGCCGACGGCGTCGCGCGCCCCGGCTCCGCCGGCGGTCGCCTCGCCCCCGCTCGCGCCTGCCAAGGCGCCGCCGCCTCCGGCCATGGAGAGCCGGCGCTCGGACAATTATTACGAGGTCAAGGCGACCATCTTCGGCGCGCTGATCGAGGCGATCGACCTCGCCCAGCTCGCCAAGCTCGATTCGGAGTCCGCGCGCGAGGAAATCCGCGACATCGTCAACGAGATCATCGCGATCAAGAACATCGTGATGTCGATCGCCGAGCAGGAAGAGCTGCTCGACGACATCTGCAACGACGTTCTGGGTTACGGTCCGCTCGAGCCGCTGCTGTCGCGCGACGACATCGCCGACATCATGGTCAACGGCGCCAACACCGTCTTCATCGAAGTCAACGGCAAGATCCAGAAGACCGGCATCCGCTTCCGCGACAACCAGCAGCTCCTCAACATCTGCCAGCGCATCGTCAGCCAGGTCGGCCGGCGCGTCGACGAATCCTCGCCGATCTGCGACGCGCGTCTCGCCGACGGCTCCCGCGTCAACGCCATCGTGCCGCCGCTGTCGATCGACGGCCCCACGCTCACCATCCGCAAATTCAAAAAGGACAAGCTGACGCTCGATCAGCTGGTCAAGTTCGGCGCGATCTCGCCGGAAGGCGCCGAAATCCTCCAGATCATCGGCCGCGTCCGCTGCAACGTGCTGATCTCCGGCGGTACCGGCTCCGGCAAGACCACGCTGCTCAACTGCCTGACCAACTATATCGAGCATGACGAGCGCGTCATCACCTGCGAAGACGCCGCCGAGCTCCAGCTCCAGCAGCCTCACGTGGTGCGGCTCGAAACCCGACCGCCCAACATTGAGGGCGAGGGCCAGGTCACCATGCGCGAGCTGGTGCGCAACTGTCTGCGTATGCGCCCCGAGCGTATCATCGTCGGCGAGGTCCGCGGACCCGAGGCGTTCGACCTGCTCCAGGCCATGAACACCGGCCATGACGGCTCGATGGGCACGCTGCACGCCAACAACCCGCGCGAAGCCCTGTCGCGCTGCGAATCCATGATCACGATGGGAGGCTTCTCGCTGCCCTCACGCACCATCCGCGAGATGATCTGCGCCTCCATCGACGTCATCGTCCAGGCGGCGCGCCTGCGCGACGGCTCGCGCCGCATCACCCACATCACCGAGGTGATGGGCATGGAAGGCGACACCATCATCACCCAGGACATCTTCCTCTATGACATAGTCGGCGAGGACGCCAACGGCAAGATTATCGGCCGGCACCGCTCGACCGGCATCGGCCGTCCGAAATTCTGGGAACGCGCCCGCTATTACGGCGACGAGAAGCGCCTTGCCGCTGCGCTGGACGCGGCGGAAGTCGCGCCGAAGACGTGAGCAGGTCAGCATGAACATGCAGGTCCTCGCCCTCGCATTCCTTGCCACCGCAGCGGTCGGTGGCATCGCCTGGGTCTTCCTCTATCCGCTGCTGTCGGGGGAACGAAAGGCCGAAAGCCGTCGCGCCTCGATCTCGCGCGCCGAGGCGCCCACGGTCCGCCAGGCCGAGAAGAGCCAGCGCTCGCGTCGCGAGCAGGTCGAGACCTCGCTGAAGGACCTCGAGGCGCGACGCCTGCAGCAGAAGAGCGCTCCGCTGCCCGTTCGCCTGTCGCAGGCAGGGCTCGATTGGACGCCGCAGAAATTCTGGATCGTCTCCGCTGTCGTGGCGGGCGTGTTCTTCGCGGCCGCGCTGTTCGCCGGCGGCGGCCTGATCGGTGCTGTCGGTCTCGCCTTTGCCGGCGGTTTCGGCCTGCCGCGCTGGGCGCTCGGCTTCCTGAAGAAGCGTCGCGAGGCCAAGTTCCTGGCGGCGCTGCCCGACGCCGTCGACGTCATCGTTCGCGGCATCAAGGCGGGCCTGCCCCTGTTCGAATCGATCAAGGTCGTCGCGGCCGACGCGCCCGAGCCGCTGCGCAGCGAGTTTCTGGCGATCATCGAGACCCAGGCCATCGGCATGCCACTCGGCGAGGCCTGCACGCGGCTCTATGATCGCATGCCGTTGCCGGAAGCCAACTTCTTCGGCATCGTCATCTCGATCCAGCAGAAATCCGGCGGCAACCTCTCCGAAGCGCTCGGCAACCTTTCCAAGGTGCTGCGCGACCGCAAGAAGATGAGGGAGAAGATCCAGGCGATGTCGATGGAAGCCAAGGCCTCGGCCGGCATCATCGGCTCGCTGCCGCCGATCGTGATGTTCCTCGTCTATCTCACGACGCCGAATTACATCTCGGTGCTGTGGATCCATCCCACCGGCCAGCTCATGCTGGTCGGCTGCGTCGTCTGGATGGCGGTCGGCATCATGGTGATGAAGAAGATGATCAATTTCGATTTCTGACGGTGCAGTATGGTCCAGTTTCTCGTTGCGAAACTACATGACGTCCACTTCATGACCATGATGCTGGCGGCCATTGCCGCCAGCGCCACCGTCTATACGCTGGTGATGCCCCTGTTCGCCGGCGAGGGCCTCTCCAAGCGCATGAAGGCGGTGGCGAGCGAGCGCGAGCGCATCCGGCAGCGCGAGCGTGAGCGCCTTCACAAGAGCGAAAAGGTCACGCTGCGCCAGACACCGAAGCAGCTCGTCTCCAAGGTCGTCGACGACTTCAACCTCACCAAATGGCTCGCGCAGGAAGCCGCGCGCGACAAGCTGATCATGGCCGGGTATCGCGGTCAGGCGCCCTACATCACCTTCCTGTTTGCCCGCATGGTCGCGCCGATGGTGCTCTTCATCGGCTCGGTCGTCTACGTTTTCGTGATCGCGCATATGCAGCAGGCCATGCCGATCAAGATCGGCATCTGCATCGGCGCCGCCTATCTCGGCCTCCAGGCGCCGATGCTGTTCCTCAGGAACGCGATCTCCAAGCGCCAGCTCTCGATCAAGCGGGCCTTCCCCGACGCGCTCGACCTGCTCCTGATCTGCATCGAATCCGGCATGTCGGTCGAGATGGCGTTCCGGAAAGTCGCCACCGAGATCGTCGGACAGTCGATCGCACTATCGGAGGAGTTCACGCTGACGACGGCCGAATTATCCTATCTGCAGGATCGCAAGGTCGCCTATGAGAATTTGGCGCGACGCACCGGGCTCGAAGGCGTCAAGTCGGTGTGTCTCGCGCTTCAGCAGGCGGAACGTTACGGCACCCCGCTCGGACATTCGCTGCGCGTCATGGCGCAGGAGAATCGCGACATGCGCATGAACGAGGCCGAGAAGAAGGCGGCCGCGCTGCCACCGAAGCTGACGGTGCCTATGATCCTGTTCTTCCTGCCCGTGCTGTTCGTCGTCATTCTCGGACCGACCGGCATCAAGATCTCCGAGATGCAATGACGCAAGACGCGGGCCGCGCATGCGGCTCGGGGGCGGTTTTCAGATGACGATAGAAGGGACGATCGGCCCTGATCAGTCCGGTCGGCTGAGCGAGGCGACCGGCGTCCGCTTCGGCGCGCCGCGGGGAGCGTCGCTGCGGCTGAGCATCTCCTTGAGATAGGCGACGTTGGCCGCGGCCTGATCCGGCGGCAGATCTGCTTTCACGATGGTCTCGGCTTCGGCGAAGCGGCCCTGCAGACCGACGACAAGGCCGAGATTCTGCCGCACCCGGACGCCCGCACGCGGCGAAGCGTAGGCCTGCCGCAGCGCCTCTTCGGCCTTCGGAAGGTCTCTCGACAACATGTAGGACAGGCCGAGATTGGAGAGCACGCCGGGATCACCCGGTGCGATCTTGAGTGCGCTCGCGTAGTAGGAACGCGCTTCCTCGTGACGGCCCATCTGGTCCAGCGTGGTGCCCTGCACCGAGAGCAGGCGCCAGTCCGGATTGTCAGGCGAATGCGCTTTCGACAGCACGTCGTAGGCCTGCTGGAAATTGCCGTTGTCGGCGAGGGCGCGGCCGTATTGGGCGAGCAGCGCCTTGTTGCCGGGATTGGCGATGGTCGCCTGCTCGAGCACGGCGGCGGCCTGGGCGCGCTGTCCGTTGGCGCGCAACGCCTGACCGTAGGCGAGCGCGGCATCGGCGTCCTTGGGATTGGCGCGGTAGCGCTCGCCAAAGACCTCGATGGCGCGCACCGGATCGGTGGGAGCCGCCTCTGCCCGTGGTCCGCCGATCGAGCCCGTCACGTCGGAGAGTTTCGACATGCCCGTGCAGCCGCCGAGGCCCATGGCCACCACCGCGACCAGCGAGGTGGACGCAACAAGCCGGGCAAGACTGAACCGTAGACGCATGACGCTGTGACTCTCGAGCCGATTGATCGAGCCGAACGCGCCAGCAATAGACCGTTAACCCTAACGGCCGGTTAACACCGTTCCCAGGCCGCGCGGCTCACGGCGGGGTCTGCGACGGTGCCTTTTCGCCGAGGCCGAGATCGAGGCCGAGCACCCTCACCTGTTCGCTCGGATGCCTTGGCAATTGCCGCCTCAATATTCGATGGCAAGCCGCCTGCGGATTTCGTCGACGCGCTTGTCGAGCGCATCGAACCGCGCATGGACGGAGCGGTCGTGGAGATAGAAGACGTAACCGCCGGCAAGGAGCGCAAAGAGCCAGTGGTGGTGCTCGACATAGCCGAAGATCGCCTCGATCGCCTCGCCGATGAATGCGACCACGCTCCACACGAATTCCATTGCATGTCCTCCCGGCGCGCTTCGTTGTCGGCCGCATGATGTCCAACTCCGGCGACCGTTGCCGGAACCTTATCATGACCCCCTTGCCGCGAGTAGCGGCTCGCTGAACGGTGACAGCAAAGCCGATTGCAGCGGCGGCGAAACTCTGCGAAGTCTCATCCATTCGCATCACCCGTTTGATCTGACGATCCGGACCAGCCAATGCCTTCTGTCTTCGAGACGTCTGCCGTCGCCATCCCGATCAGCTTCGTCACCAAATCGAGCTGGGACCAGGTCGCCGAGACGCTGCCGGCGCCGCAACGCGCGTTCGCCACGGCATGCGCCTTTGCCGCCAAGCCGGGCGCCTATCTGGCGCTGCCTGCGCCCGACGGCGCAATCGCGCAGGTGCTGTTCGGCCTCGAGGAAGAGAGTGCAAGATCGCGCGACCTGTTCCGGCCTGGCGCCCTGCCCGGCCTGCTGCCGCCGGGCATCTATCGCTTTGCCAATGCGCCACACGATGTCCGGCTGGCGGCGCTCGCTTTTGCGATGGGGCGCTACCGCTTCGCGCGCTACCGCAAGGCTGACAGACCCGACGTACGACTGGTGCCGCCTGAAGGCGTCGATGCGGCCGAGATCGAGCGGATCGCTGATGCCGCCATGCTCGCGCGCGACCTCATCAATACGCCCTCCAACGACATGGGACCGGAAGAGCTCGCCGCAGCGGCGCAAGCGCTCGCAGCCGAATTCGGAGCAAGCTTCGCCTGCACCATCGGCGCTGAGCTGGAGAAGAACTTCCCGCTGATCCACGCCGTCGGCATGGCCTCCAACCGCGCGCCGCGGCTGATCGACATCGGCTGGGGCAATCCTGATCATCCCAAGGTGACGCTGGTCGGCAAAGGCGTCTGCTTCGACACCGGCGGGCTCGACCTCAAGCCGTCGAGCGGCATGCTGATCATGAAGAAGGACATGGGCGGCGCCGCCAACGTGCTGGCGCTGGCGCGCATGGTGATGGATGCGAAGCTGAAGGTGCGGCTGCGCGTGCTGATTCCGGCGGTGGAGAACGCGGTCGCCGGCAACGCCTTCCGCCCGCTCGACATCTTTACCTCGCGCAAGGGCATCACGGTGGAAATCGGTAATACCGATGCGGAAGGCCGGCTGGTACTCGCCGACGCGCTGGCACTGGCCGATGAGGAGAAGCCCGATCTGCTGATCGATCTGGGCACCCTGACCGGCGCCGCGCGCGTCGCGCTCGGACCGGATCTGCCGCCCTTTTACACCGATGACGAGACCCTTGCCGCCGATGTCGCGCGCTGCGCGGTGCAGGAGAACGATCCGTTGTGGCGCATGCCGCTGTGGCCGCCTTACGATTCCTGGCTGGACTCCAAGACCGCTACCATCACCAACGCACCGTCAGGCGGCTTTGCCGGCTCGATCATTTGCGCGCTGTTCCTGCAACGCTTCGTCGAGCAGGCGAAGAGCTGGCTGCATGTCGACATCTACGGCTGGACACCGTCGGCGAAGCCAGCGCGTACCGAGGGCGGCGAGTGCCAGGCCGCGCGTGCCATCTATGCACTTCTGAGCGAGCGCTATGCATGATCCGCGAATAACCCCGGCGCGGAGCGACCTCGCCGCGAAATATCTCGAAGGCAAGGTCGAGGCGGATCGCTTCGTCGCCGGCGAGGAATTCGAGGTGGTCGATGCGGTCGCGCCTGTGCGCGAGCAGCCGTCCTCAAACGCCATGCTGATGACGGAGGCGCTGCGCGGCGAACGCGTCACCGTCTACGACCGCAACGGCGAGGGCTGGGCCTGGGGCCAGCTCAATGGCGACGGTTATGTCGGCTGGCTGCCGGATGCAGCGCTCATGAAGCCCTCGGCGGCGCCGACCCATGTGGTCAGCGCGCTGCGGACATTCGCGTTCCCCGGTCCCTCGATCAAGCTGCCGCCTACCGTGACGCTCGTGATGGGATCAAGGCTCGCCGTGACGCGCGAGGATGGCAGCTTCGCCGTGACGCGCGACGGACAATACCTGCCGAAGGCGCATCTCGCCCCGCTCGGTCATCGCGAGCCGGACTTCGTCGCGGTCGCCGAGCGCTTCGTCGGCACGCCCTATCTCTGGGGCGGCAAGAGCAGTTTGGGCATCGATTGTTCCGGCCTCGTCCAGGTCTCGCTGACAGCGGCGGGGATCGGCTGTCCGCGCGACAGCGACATGCAACAGGCCGGTCTCGGCCGCGCACTGGAGCCGCATGAGCGAAGCAGCTTGCTGCGCGGCGATCTGATCTTCTGGAAGGGGCATGTCGCCATCGTGCGCGATCGGACCACCATGGTTCACGCCAACGCGCATCACATGGCGACCGCGATCGAACCGATCGAGCCGGCCATCGCGCGGATCAGGCAGGCCGGCAGCGAGGTCGTTGCAATCAAGCGGCTGTGACGGGCCTTACGTTCCCACCGCCCCGTTGCCCGCCGTCTCGAGCCGGAACGCGGCCGCGAACAGCGCGCGCGTGTAATCCGTCTTCGGGTTCTTGAACAGCTCGGCGGCCTGCCCCTCTTCGACCACCTTGCCGCCGCGCATCACGATCAGGTGGCTCGCAAGCGAGGCGACGACGCGCAGATCGTGGGAGATGAACATGTAGGTGAGCTCGCGCTTGCGCTGAAGCTCGCGCAACAGATCGACCATCTGCGCCTGGAACAGCATGTCGAGCGCGCTGGTCGGCTCGTCCAGCACAACGAAATCCGGCTCCAGCACCACCGCCCGCGCGATGCTGATGCGCTGGCGCTGGCCGCCGGAGAATTCGTGGGGATAGCGGAAGCGGGTATCCGGCTTCAGCCCGACGTCTTCCAGCGCCTTGACGACGCGCTCCTCGCGTTCTTCCCGCGTCAGCTTCGGCTGATGCACCGAAAGACCTTCGGCGATGATGTCGGCGACCGACATGCGCGGTGAGAGCGAGCCGAACGGATCCTGGAACACGATCTGCATGTCGCGCCGGAACGGCCGCATCTCCTTGAAGTGCAGCCCCTGGATGTCTTTCCCCAGGAACACGATGCGCCCGTTCGAGGAGATCAGCCGCAGCAGGGCCAGCCCCAGCGTGGTCTTGCCCGAGCCGGATTCGCCGACCACGCCGAGCGTCTCACCCTTGCACACCGCGATGCTGACGCCGTCGACCGCCTTGATGTGGCCGACCGTCTTGCGCATCAGGCCACGCTTGATCGGAAACCAGACCTTCAGGTCATCGGCCGACATCACCACCGGCGCATCCGGCTGCGGCGGCGCCGGATCCGGCTTCGGCTCTGCCGCGAGCAGGTCGCGCGTATAGGGATGCTTCGGGCCCTTGAAGACCTGCTCGACCGGCCCCTGCTCGACGATCACGCCGCCCTTCATGACGCAGACGGTGTCGGCGATGCGGCGCACGATGCCGAGGTCGTGGGTGATGAAGAGCAGGCTCATGCCGAGCCGCGAACGGATCTCGGCGAGCAGCGCCAGGATCTGCGCCTGCACGGTGACGTCGAGCGCCGTGGTCGGCTCGTCCGCGATCAACAGATCCGGCTCGTTGGCGAGCGCCATCGCGATCATCACGCGCTGGCGCTGGCCGCCGGAGAGCTGGTGCGGGTAGCTCTTCAGCCGCGTCTCCGGCTCGGGAATGCCGACCTGCGTCAGCAATTCCAGCGTTCGCTTGCGCGCCTCGGCATTACTGGTCGGAGCATGCAGCTGGATGATTTCGCCGATCTGCGCCTCGATCGTGTGCAACGGATTGAGCGAGGTCATCGGCTCCTGGAAGATGATGGAGATGTCGCTGCCGCGAATCTCCCGCATCTGTTGCTCGGAGCGGTCGATCAGCTCCTGCCCCTTGAAGTGGATGCTTCCCGAGGGGTGCGAGGCGTTCGGATAGGGCAGCAGTTTCAGGATCGAGAGCGCGCTGACAGACTTGCCGGAGCCGGATTCACCGACCAGCGCCAGGCATTCGCCGCGCTTGATCTGGAACGAGACCTTGTCGACCGCGAGCGTGGTGGCGCCGCCCTGGTGGAAGGCCACCGAAAGGTCGCGAACGGCGAGCAGGGGCTGGTTGATCGCGTCCATTGGTCTACCTGAACGTCCTGCGCGGATCGAAGGCGTCGCGCACCGCTTCGCCGATGAAGATCAAGAGCGACAGCATGATCGCGACCGAGAAGAAGCCGGAGAAGCCGAGCCAGGGCGCCTGCACATTGGACTTGGCCTGGGACAGCAATTCGCCCAGCGAAGGTGATCCCGGCGGCAGGCCGAAGCCGAGGAAATCGAGCGCCGTCAGTGTCATCACCGAACTCGACACGATGAAGGGCAGGAACGTCATGGTCGCGACCATCGCGTTCGGCAGCAAATGGCGGAACATGATGACGGGATTGGAGACGCCGAGCGCGCGCGCCGCCTGGATGTATTCGAAATTGCGGCCGCGCAGGAACTCGGCCCGCACCAGACCGACCAGAGAGACCCAGGAGAACAGCAGGAGGATGCCGAGCAGCACGAAGAAGCCGGGCACGAGCACCGAGGACAGGATCAGGAGAAGATAGAGCGAGGGTATCGCCGTCCAGATCTCGATGAAACGCTGAAAGATGAGATCGACCCGGCCGCCGAAATAGCCCTGCACCGCCCCCGCCGCGATGCCGATGACGGACGAGACGATCGTGAGACAAAGGCCAAACAGAACCGAGATGCGGAAGCCATAGATCAGCCGCGCGACCACGTCGCGCCCCTGATCGTCCGTCCCGAGCCAGTTATATTCGAGGTCGCGGCAGCTCTTCAGCCCCTTCTTCTCCACCACCGGCTTGCATTGCGCTTCCGTGAGCATCCAGGTCGGCGGCGACGGCGCCGGCGTCGGCAGGTCGAGATTGTGGGTGTCGTAGGAGTAGCGGATCAGCGGCCAGAGGATGCTGCCCCCCTTGTCCTTGATCAGCTTCTGCAAATAGGGGTCGCGGTAGTCCGCCGCGGTTTCGAAGTCGCCGCCGAAGGTGGTTTCCGAATAGGTGACGAAGGCGGGCCAATAGAGACGGCCGTCGAACTTGATCAGGAAAGGCCGATCATTGGCGATCAGCTCGGCGAACAGCGAGAGCAAGAACAGGGCGATGAACAGCCAGAACGACCAATAACCGCGTCGATTCGCCTTGAAGTTCTGCCATCGCCGCCTGTTGAGCGGCGAAGGAACGAAGGGCTTGCGCGTGATCGGAACGACCTCACCCAGCGGGGACTGGGTCGTGGTCTCGATCGGCGTCGGCGCGGTAATCGTCATCAGACCTCCCGCGCCTCGAAATCGATCCGGGGGTCGATCCACATATAGGTCAGGTCGGAGACCAGGTTGATCACGAGGCCGACCAGCGAAAAGATGTAGAGCGTGCCGAACACCACGGGATAGTCGCGGTTGAGCACGCTCTCGAAGCTGAGCAGCCCGAGCCCATCCAGCGAGAAGATGGTCTCGATCAGAAGTGAGCCCGAGAAGAACGCGTGAATGAAGGTGCTGGGAAAGCCTGCGATCACGATCAGCATCGCATTGCGGAAGACGTGCCCGTAAAGCACCCGGTTCTCGCTACAGCCCTTCGCGCGCGCGGTCATCACGTACTGCTTGCGGATTTCGTCCAGAAACGAGTTCTTGGTCAGGAACGTCATGGTGGTGAACGCACCGAGCCCCATGGCGATCAGCGGCAGCGTCAGATGCCAGAAGTAATCGATGATCTTCCAGTACCAGGGGAACTGCGACCAGCCGTCCGAAGTCAGTCCGCGCAACGGGAACCAGTTGAAGAAGGAGCCGCCGGCAAACAGGATGATGAGGAGAATTGCGAACAGGAAGCCGGGAATCGCATAGCCGAGCACGAGCACGGTCGACGTCCAAGTGTCGAAGCGTGTGCCGTCCTTCACCGCCTTGCGGATGCCGAGCGGGATCGAGATCAGATAGGTCAGGAGCGTCAGCCACAGGCCGAGCGAGATCGAGACCGGCAGCTTCTCCTTGATCAGCTGCAGGACGCTGACGTCGCGAAAATAGCTCTTGCCGAAATCGAACCGGGCGAAATTCCAGACCATCAGCGCAAAGCGCTCCGGTGCCGGCTTGTCGAAGCCGAACTGCTTTTCCAGCTTCTTGATGAAGTCGGGATCAAGGCCCTGCGCGCCGCGATATTTCGAGTTGATGGCATCGCCGCCGGCCCCCAGCTGCCCCGGCGCACGCTGCGCAAAATCGCCGCCGCCGGAAATGCGCGAGGTGCCGCCGGTGTCGGCTCCCGAGAGCTGCGCGATCACGCGCTCGACCGGGCCTCCCGGCGCGAACTGCACGACGACGAAGGAGACGAACAGGATTCCGAGCAGGGTCGGAATCATCAGGAGGATGCGGCGGGCGATATAGGCGCTCATGATTATTTCGCCTGCTCGAGCTTGGCGGCCTTGGCGGGGTCATGCCACCAGATGTCGGGCGCGCCGACGCCATTGGCATAACGCGGCAATTTCTGCGGATGACCGAACTGATCCCAATAAGCCAGCCGGTGCGTCTTGTTATACCATTGCGGCACCCAATAACGGCCGGCGCGGAACAGGCGATCGAAGGCCCGGCAGGCGACGGTCAACTCCTCGCGACTGTCGGCCGCCATGATCTTCTCGATCATGGCGTCGATGGCCGGGCTGGCAACACCCGCGAGATTGTACGAGCCCTTGGTTGCCGCAACCTGCGAGGAGAAGAACGCGCGCATGGCGTCGCCTGGTGTCGCCGACATGCTGAAGCGCTGGATCGTCATGTCGAAGTCGAAATCTTCCTGGCGCGCTTTGTATTGCACGGCGTCGACGAGCCGGATGTTGGCCTCGATGCCCAGCGTCCCCAAATTCTTGATATAGGGCGCGTGGTGCGGCTGGAACGAGGGCTCGTCCAGCAGGAATTCGATGCGGAAGACCTCACCGTTCAGCAGGACGCGCTTGCCGTCCTTGATCGGCACACCGGCATCGGTCAGCAATTGCTGCGCCTTGCGCAGCAGGCTGCGATCCTGTCCGGATCCGTCCGTGATCGGCGGGGAGAAAGGCGCTGCGAACACCTCGTCGGGGACTTGGCCTCGGAACGGCTCGAGCAGCTTCAATTCGTCCGGGGTCGGCGGGCCATCGCTCGCCATGAGATCGGAGTTCTGGAACGGCGACACCGTGCGGGCATAGGCGCCGTACATGATGGTCTTGTTGGTCCACTCGAAGTCGAACGCATTGATCAGGGCCTCGCGCACCCGCGCGTCCCTGAATTTTTCACGTCGCGTGTTGATGAACCAGCCCTGCGCGCCCGACGGCGTCTCGTCGGGCACGACTTCCATCTTGACACGACCCTCCTTGACGGCAGCGAAATCATAGCGCGTCGCCCAGATGCGGGACGTGAACTCCTCGCGGTAGAGATAGTTCTTGCCGGTGAACCCCTCGAAAGCGACGTCGCGATCACGATAGAACTCATACCGCACGACGTCGAAATTATAAGTGCCGCGGCAGGGCGGAAGATCCGCAGCCCACCAGTCCTTCACCCGCTCATACTCGATATAGCGATTGACCTCGAACTTGCCGACCTTGTACGGACCCGAGCCCAGCGGGATCTCCAGAGACGTTTCATCGAACGGGCGGGACGCGTAGTATGCCTTCGAGAAGATCGGCAGGCTCGCGGCATAGAGCGGCACGTCGCGCGCGCGCCCCTTGGCAAAGGTGACGACGAGCGTTGCATCGTCGATAGCTTCCGCGCCGACCATGTCGCGCAGCTGCACGAGGATCAGGGGATGGCCCTTCGTCTTCAGAGCCATCAGCGAGAACGCCGCATCATGCGCGGTGAGCTTCGTGCCGTCGTGGAATTTCGCCTCCGGCCGCATGGTGAAGCGATAGACCAGTCTATCCGGCGATACCTGGACGGATTTGGCCGCGAGCCCGTACATCGCATCAGGCTCGTCGCTGGCGCGCACCATCAGCGGCGCGAAGGTCATGTCCATGCCTTGCGCGCCGTCGCCCTTCAGGATGAAGGCGTTGAGCGAATTGAAGGTCTGGTAGGATTGGTTATAGGCGCGTACCGACGGAATGAGCGAGAACGTGCCGCCTTTCGGCGCATCGACGTTGACGTAGTCGAAATGGTGGAAGTCAGCGGGATATTTGAGATCGCCGAACGCCGAGATTCCGTGCGCCTCGCTTCCTCCTTCCGATGCATGAGCCCCACGCAACAGCTGCGCATTCAGCGACACACCGACGGCGCCGCCGACACCCAGGGACAGCACGTGGCGGCGTGACATCTGCGTCATGCGGAAAATGTCCTTCACGACTTCTTTGCGATCCGCGCCGCCTTGTCTGCGTCGTACCACCAGATGAACGGGAAGCCGGACTGACCGTATTTGGGCAACTCCGCCGGGCGGCCGAAACGATCCCAGCGCGCGGTGCGCACCTTCGTATAGGTCCATTGCGGCACGACGTAGTGATTCCACAGCAGCACGCGGTCGAGCGCCTTGGTTGCGGCGACGAGATCGTCGCGATCCCTGGCGTAGATTACCCGTTCGATCAGCTTGTCGATCGCGGGATTTTTGATGCCGCCAAGGTTGCGCGAGCCGGCGATGTCGGCCGTCTTGGACGACCAGAACTCACGCTGCTCGTTGCCCGGCGACTGCGACTCGCCCCAGGAGTTGGTGACGATGTCGAAATCCCACTCGCGCGTCCTGTTCTCGTATTGGGTCGGATCAACCGTCCGCACGCTGACCGCGATGCCGAGCCGCTCCAGCGACGGCTTGTAGAACAGCGTGATCCGTTCGAAGCTCGGATCCGAGTTCAGCAGTTCCAGGGAGAACTGGACGCCGGTCTTGACGTCGGTCAGCTTGCGGTCGCGCACCTCGTAGCCGGCCTCCTTGAACAGGCGCAGCGCCTCGCGCAGATTGTCGCGCACGGCTTCGGGACTGCCGCCGACCGGGTTGCTGTAGGCGGTGGTGAAGACTTCGGGCGGGACCTGGGCGCGGACGGTTTCGAGGATCTCGAGCTCCTTGCCCTGCGGCAGGCCGGTTGCCATCAGATCTTCGATGCCGTCGAAATAGCTGCTGATGCGCTTGTACTGGCCGTAGAAGATCTGCTTGTTCATCTCCTCGAAGTCGAACGCATAATTGAGCGCACGCCGCACGCGGGGATCGCTGAACTTGCCGCGGCGCAGGTTCGGCACGAAGGCCTGCATCACGCCCGAGCTGCGATTGGCGAATTCCTCGAGGATCACGCGCTTTTCGCTCACGGCCGGGAAGTCGTAGGCCGTCGCCCAGCTCTTCGCGCTGTTCTCGGTACGCCAATCGACCTGGTCGGCCTTGAAAGCCTCGATCGCGACGGTGGCGTCGCGGAAATATTCGTAGCGCAGCTCGTCGAAATTGTTGCGGCCGACATTGGCCGCGAGGTCGCGACCCCAATAATCCTTGACGCGCTCCAGCGCGATCGACCGTCCGGCGACGAAGTCCTTGACCTTGTAGGGACCGGAACCAAGCGGCACCTCAAGCGTGGTGGCGGACACATCGCGCTTGCGACCTTGCGCGTCGGTCCCTTCCCACCAATGCTTCGGCAGGACGGTGAGCTGCCCGACGATCTGCGGCAACTCGCGATTACCCGGCGCGTCGAACACGAACTTCACCTCGCGCTCGCCGACCTTCTCGGCCTTCACCACATGGCTGTAATAGGCCGAGTACATCGGGTGGTGTTTCTTGAAGGAATCGAGCGAGAAGATCACGTCGTCGGCGGTAACCGGCTTGCCGTCGTGCCATTTGGCCTGCGGGCGCAGGCGGTAGGTGACGAAGGAAAAATCATCGGGATGGCTCACGGCCTCGGCCAGCGCGCCATATTCGGTCGAGACCTCGTCAAGCGAGGGCGTCGTGAGGGATTCGTAGATGAATGCCACGGCACCGGCGACCTGCCCCTTCACACCCGATACGACGATGTTGAAATTGTCGAAAGTGCCAACCGCGATCTGCCGCGCGACGCCACCCTTGGGCGCTTCCGGATTGACGTAGTCGAAGCGCTTGAAATCGGCGGGGTACTTGACCTTTCCAAACAGCGACAACCCGTGGCGCCAGGGAAGCTCATTCGCCGCTTGCGCATCGGCGCTACCGACGACGGAGAGGCCCGCCACGGAACCGAGGGCGGGAAGCGCTGCAACCGCAGTGCCGGTGAGCAGGAGATCGCGTCGGGTAATGGCCAAATCAATAGTCCTGTCTTGAAGGAGGCTACTCCTTTAAGGTCCCAATATAGGCGAGGTTTCGACCGAATATGTTGCTTTTTCCTCATCTTGGAAGGCCGTGCGGCCTGTCGGATGCGGCCAAACGCCCCGATAAACTCACCGCGAGGCCCGGATAAGGAAACGGCCAGGCTTCTCAGCCTGGCCGCATATTCCAAGATCGATACCGAGGCGCCTTATTTCGCCGCGGTCGGTAGCGGCTTCGGGCTGTCGGAGAGGCTGTTCAGGTACGCGATGACGTCGGCGCGTTCGGAGTCCTTCTGGATACCCGCGAAGCCCATCGCGGTGCCGGGAATGAAGCCCTTCGGATTGGCAATGAACTTGTTGAGATCGTCGATCGTCCAGGTGCCGCCCTTGGCCTTCATCGCCGCCGAGAAGTTGAAGCCGTTGCGGCCTTCGCCCCGGTGGTCGCCGACGACGCCATAGAGGTTCGGACCGACGCGATTCGGGCCGCCCTTCTCGAAGGTGTGGCAGGCGGCGCACTTCTTGGCGGCGGCAGCGCCCTTCTCGACAGACGCGGTCTGGAGCAGCTTTTCGATCGGCTCGGCGGGCGCGGCGGCAGCGGCGCCTTCCTTGCCGTGACCGGCATCTTCCTTCACGGCGATCTCGAAACCCGGCTTTTCCGGCATCTTGGGCGAGAACAACGCATTGGCGGTGAAACTCGTCACCAGCAGAAGGAGACAGGTGCCGAGCACGGCACCGAGAATCTTGTTGAGTTCGAAAGAGTCCATTTCCGGCCAGGCCCCACACCGCAAGAAGGATCGAGCGGCCGGGCGGCCGCCAGGACGAGCCTCGGGAGAATCAATCGTTCCTTACTGTTTCCCCGAGTTTTGCCATTGAGATATCGGTTTGCCCGGGGTCTGGCAACCCGTATAAGCGACCCCGCTTTCGACCCGTCCCCACCCATTTCCCGGCGCGGAAAACGCCCCGTTTCCAGGCTCCTGACCCCGGATCTCCAGACCCAATGATCGATCCTCGCATCCTGGTGCTGATCCCGGCCCGCATGGCCGCCACCCGCCTGCCCGGCAAGCCGCTCGCCGATATCGCGGGGCTGCCGATGATCGTGCACGTGCTGCGCCGCGCCGAGGCCGCCGGTATCGGCCGGGTCGCGGTCGCGACCGATACGCCGGAGATCGCTTCTGTCGTGACGGCCCATGGCGGCGAGGCCGTGATGACCAGCCCGGCACACCCCTCCGGCTCCGACCGCATCCACGAGGCCATGCAGAAGCTCGACCCGGACGGCAAGGCCGAGATCGTGGTCAATCTGCAGGGCGATTTTCCGACCATCACGATCGACAACATCCGCCAGGTGCTGCCGCCGCTGCAAGACCCGGCCGTGGACATCGCGACGCTGGCCTCGCAGATCCACACCGAGGAGGAAGACCTCGCCCCGAGCGTCGTGAAGGCGATCGGAACCTCGCTCGGCGGCAAGCGCATGCGCGCACTTTATTTCACCCGTGCGACCGCGCCGACCGGCGACGGACCGCGTTACCACCATATCGGTCTGTACGCCTATCGCCGCGCGGCGCTGGAGCGTTACGTTTTGTTGCCGCCCTCGCCGCTGGAATTGCAGGAGAAGCTCGAACAGCTCCGGGCGCTCGAGGCGGGAATGCGCATCGACTTCACCATCGTCGACACCGTGCCCCGCGGGGTCGACACGCCGGCGGACCTGGAAACCGCCCGCAGCATCCTTTCCAAATCCTGAGCCGCTGTTACAAGGCCGACCCAGGAGCACTTTTAAGACATGAGCAAGATGAAGATCGCATTCCAGGGCGAGCCCGGAGCCAATTCCCACATCGCCATCGTCGAGGCCTATCCCGACGCCGAGCCGTTGCCCTGCGCCACCTTCGAGGACGCGCTGTCGGCGATCTCCTCGGGCGAGGCCGATCTCGGCATGATCCCGATCGAGAACTCGGTCGCGGGCCGCGTTGCCGACATTCATCATCTGCTGCCGGCCTCCGGCCTCTTCATCATCGGCGAATGGTTTCTCCCCGTTCGGCATCAATTGATGGCGGTGAAGGGCACCAGGCTCGAAGACATCAAGAGCGTCGAGAGCCATGTCCATGCGCTCGGCCAATGCCGCCGCATCATCCGCAAGCTCGGCATCAAGCCGATCGTGCACGCCGACACCGCCGGCAGCGCCCGCGACATCTCGGAGCGCAAGGACAAGACGGTGGCCGCGATCGCGTCCCGCCTCGCCGCCAAGATCTACGGCCTCGACATCCTCGCCGAGGACATCGAGGACGAGGCCCACAACACCACCCGCTTCGTGGTGCTGGCGCGCGAGCCGAAATGGGCGGCGCAAGGCTCCGGCCCGCTGGTCACGACCTTCGTGTTCCGGGTGCGCAATTTGCCGGCCGCGCTCTACAAGGCGCTCGGCGGCTTTGCCACCAACGGCGTCAACATGACCAAGCTCGAGAGCTACATGGTCGACGGCAATTTCTTCGCCACGCAGTTCTACGCCGACGTGGACGGCCATCCCGACGACAAAGGCCTGGCCTTCGCGATCGAGGAGCTGAAATTCTTCTCGCGCGAATTCCGTATCGTCGGCGTCTATCCGGGCCATCCGTTCCGCGCCACGTTCAGTGAGTCGAAGCAGGATTAGTCGCGTGTCCCGGCCGCGCGAAGCGCGAGCGTCCGGGGCACGATAGTGTTTACGCGGCCGCTCGGAGCCCAAACGCCTCCGCCAGCAGCGAATACGACTTCTTCCGCGCCTCGTGATCGTACACGGCGGTGATCACCATCAGTTCGTCCGGCTTGCTCACGTCGATCAGCAGCTGCAGTTTCTTCTGCACCGTCGTGGGGCTGCCGACGAACAGACGCGAGCGGTTGCGGAGGATCGAGGTGCGCTCGGCGTCGGAGTAAGGATAGGCCAGCGCCTCCTCGACGCTCGGCAGCGGCAGATATTGTCCGCGGTCGCGGCGCAGCCGGTTGAGGTCGAACGAAGAGGCAAGCCGTTCGGCCTCCTCGTCGGTATCGGCGGTGATGACGGCGACCGCGAGGGTGGCGTGCGGGCTCGCACGCCAGGCCGAAGGCTGGAAGCGGTTGCGATAGTGCACCATCGCATCGACCGCGTCGTGGGACGCGAAATGATGAGCGAACGCGAAGCCCATGCCGACTTGCGCGGCCAGTTCCGAAGAATAATCGCTGGAGCCGAGCAGCCAGATCGGCGGCAGGGCGGTGTCGTCGGGCATGGCGACGACGTTGTGGTAGGGGTGCCCTGCGGGGAATTCGCGGGTCTCCCACAGGATCAGTTCGTGCAACCGCTCCAGGAAATCGTCGCCCTCGCGGCGGTCGAGCCGGCTGCGTAGCGCGTAGGCCGTGGCACCGTCGGTGCCGGGCGCCCGGCCAAGGCCGAGATCGATGCGGCCGGGAAACAGCGCTTCCAGCATCTTGAAGCGTTCGGCCACCACCAGCGGCGCATGATTGGGCAGCATCACCCCGCCGGAGCCGACGCGGATGTGCTTCGTCACCGCCGCGATCTGGCCGATCATGACGTCGGGCGCCGGGCTCGCGACCGAGGCGAGGTTATGGTGCTCGGCGAGCCAGTAGCGGACATAGCCGAGCCCGTCGACATGGCGCGCCAGGTCGATGCTGTTGCGCAAGGCCGCAGCGGGCTTGGTGCCTGTGGTGACGACCGAGAGGTCGAGAACTGAGAGCGGGATCATGGCGCGCTAACCTAGTGGAGGACCGGGCGGCGACAATGGGGTGGCTGCGCAGATCTGACGTGTGCAGGTCGCGAGCCGAGGGGCCTGGTCAACACGAGCTGATTGGGCCGATTAAAGTCCATAGGACCACATTTTCCTATTGCCCACCATGGATTCTGCTTCCAAATTCCATCTCAACATTCATTACTGCATTGATATTCATATAATTTCGTCGCTCCGACGACGGCCCAACAAAATCGGATTACGACCGGTAATCCGGAGATGACCGGTGTAAGTGGGCTATTTCCCATCTCCGATGGGCTGTCGATCGAACAGCCTTTGCCCTATCTTAGGCACTCCCAAGCTAGACCTGACCGTCGGCCGCCAGGATCTGGCGACATATCTGGAGCGAATGGTGCCATGACCGATCTGACGATTCCTGCCCGGGCCGACGGGCAAGACGGGCACCTCAAGCGACCTGCGATCTCCTTCGAATTCTTTCCGCCCAAGACGGAGGATATGGAGCGCAATCTCTGGGAGACCATCAACCGGCTCGCCCCGCTCGACCCGAAATTCGTCTCGGTGACCTACGGCGCCGGCGGCTCGACCCGCGAGCGCACCCATTCGACCATCGCCCGCATCCTGAAAGAGACCGCGCTGCTGCCGGCCGCGCATTTGACCTGCGTCGGCGCCTCGCGCGGCGAGATCGACGAGATCGTCGACCGCTATCACGAAGTCGGCGTCCGCCACATCGTGGCCCTGCGCGGCGATCCCGCCGGCGGTATCGGCACGCCCTATTCGAGCCATCCCGACGGCTACCAGAACTCGGCCGATCTGGTCGCCGGCATCAAGAAGCGGCATGGCGACATCGAAGTGTCGGTGTCGGCCTACCCCGAGAAGCATCCCGAAGCGCGCGACTTCGATGCCGACATCGACACGCTGCAGGCCAAGGTCGATGCCGGTGCGGCGCGCGCGATCACCCAGGTGTTCTTCGACAACGACCTCTACTTCCGCTATCTCGACCGGGTCCGCGCGCGCGGCATCGACATTCCGGTCGTGCCGGGCATCATGCCGATGCACAATTTCAAGCAGGCGCGCAATTTCGTCACGCGGGCCGGCACCACGGTGCCGGACTGGTTCGCCGCGAAGTTCGAGGGCCTCGACGACGACGCCGAGACCCGCAAGCTGGTGGCCGCGACGGTTGCCGCCGGCCAGGTGCAGAAGCTCGCCAAGAATGGCGTCGACACCTTCCATTTCTACACCATGAACCGCGCCGATCTCGTGTTCGCGATCAGCCATTTGCTCGGCATCCGCGCCAAGAGCGCGCAGAAGGCGGCCTAAGACGACATGACCGTACCCATCTCTCCGAAGCGAACTGCCCTGCTCAACGCCGCGCGCGAGCGCATCCTCGTGCTCGACGGCGCCATGGGCACGATGATCCAGAACCTGCAGTTCGACGAAGCGGCCTTCCGCGGCGAGCGCTTCAAGGACTTCCATCGTGACCTGCGCGGCAACAACGATCTGCTGATCCTGACCCAGCCGCAGGCAATCGAGGACATCCACGCAGCGTATTTGCGCGCGGGCGCCGACATCGTCGCGACCAATACGTTCTCGACCACCTCGATCGCGCAGGCCGATTACGACCTCACCGACATCGTCTACGAGATGGCGCGTGAAGGCGCCCGCCTCGCCGGCAACGCCGCGCGCCGCGTCGAGGCCGAGGACGGCAAGCCGCGCTTCGTCGCCGGCGCCATCGGGCCGACCAACCGCACCGCCTCGATCTCGCCAGACGTGTCCAATCCCGGCTACCGCGCCGTCACCTTCGACGATCTGCGCAAGTCTTACGGCGAGCAGATCAACGGCATGCTCGACGGCGGTGTCGACCTCTTGCTGGTCGAAACCATCTTCGACACGCTGAACGCCAAGGCGGCGCTCTACGCCGTCGCCGAGATCACCGAAGCACGCGGCATCGACGTGCCCGTGATGGTGTCGGGCACCATCACCGACAAGTCCGGCCGCCTGCTCTCGGGCCAGATGCCGGAGGCGTTCTGGCATTCGGTGCGGCACGCCAAGCCCATCACGATCGGTTTCAACTGCGCACTCGGCGCCGAAGATTTGCGCGCGCACATCGCCGATATCGGCCGCGTCGCCGACACGCTGGTGTGCGCCTATCCAAACGCGGGCCTGCCCAACGAATTCGGCCAGTATGACGAGACGCCCGAATACATGGCGCGCCTGGTCGGCGAGTTCGCGCGCGATGGCCTGGTCAACATCGTCGGCGGCTGCTGCGGCACCACGCCTGACCATATCGCTGCGATTGCGGCAGCCGTCGCCCCGCACAAGCCGCGCATCGTGCCCGAGATCGAACCGCGCCTGCGGCTCTCCGGCCTCGAGCCCTTCGTGCTGACCGACGCGATCCCGTTCGTGAACGTCGGCGAGCGCACCAACGTCACCGGCTCGGCCCGCTTCCGCAAGCTGATCACCGCCGGCGACTACACCGCCGCGCTGCAGGTCGCGCGCGACCAGGTCGAGAACGGCGCGCAGATCATCGACGTCAACATGGACGAGGGCCTGCTCGACTCCGAAGCCGCGATGGTGACCTTCCTCAACCTGGTCGCCGCCGAGCCCGACATCGCCCGCGTCCCCGTGATGGTCGATTCCTCGAAATTCTCGGTGATCGAAGCCGGCCTGAAATGCGTGCAGGGCAAGCCGGTCGTCAACTCGATCTCCATGAAGGAAGGCGAGGAGAAGTTCATTCACGAAGCCAACATCGCGCGGCGCCACGGCGCGGCGGTGGTGGTGATGGCGTTCGACGAGGTCGGCCAAGCCGACACGTTCAAGCGCAAGACCGAGATCTGCAAGCGCGCCTACGACATCCTGGTGAACAAGGTCGGCTTCCCGCCCGAGGACATCATCTTCGATCCGAACGTTTTCGCGATCGCGACCGGCATCGAGGAACACAACAATTACGGCGTCGACTTCATCGAGGCGACGCGCTGGATCCGGCAGAATCTGCCGGGCGCGCATATCTCGGGCGGCGTCTCCAACCTCTCCTTCTCGTTCCGCGGCAACGAGCCGGTGCGCGAGGCCATGCACTCGGTGTTCCTGTATCACGCCATCAAGGCCGGCATGGACATGGGCATCGTCAATGCCGGGCAGATGATCGTCTATGACGACATCGACCCCGAGCTGCGCCAAACTTGCGAGGACGTCGTCCTCAATCGCGACCCCGGTGCTTCCGAACGCCTCTTGGCGCTGGCCGAGAAATTCCGCGGCAACAAGACCCAGACCAAGGAGGCCGATCTCGCCTGGCGCGAATGGCCGGTCGCCAAGCGTCTCTCGCATTCGCTGGTGCATGGGATCACCGAGTTCATCGAGCAGGACACCGAAGAGGCCCGCAAGGCGTCGAAGCGTCCGCTCGACGTGATCGAGGGCCCGCTGATGGCCGGCATGAACGTGGTCGGCGACCTCTTCGGCGACGGCAAGATGTTCCTGCCGCAGGTGGTGAAGTCCGCCCGCGTCATGAAGCAGGCCGTGGCCTGGCTGATGCCGTTCATGGAGGAAGAGAAGGCGCGCAACGCCGCGAACGGCATCGGCACCGAAGGTTCTTCCTCCGCCGGCAAGATCGTGCTCGCGACCGTGAAGGGCGACGTCCACGACATCGGCAAGAACATCGTCGGCATCGTGCTCCAGTGCAACAATTACGAGGTGATCGACCTCGGCGTGATGGTGCCCGCCGCCAAGATCGTCGAGACCGTGAAGGCCGAGAAGGCCGACATCGTCGGGCTCTCCGGCCTGATCACACCCTCGCTCGACGAGATGGCGTTCTTCGCCGGCGAATTGCAGCGCGAAGGCCTCAAGCTGCCCCTGCTGATCGGCGGCGCCACCACCAGCCGCGTGCACACCGCGGTGAAGATCGACCCGAGCTATCGCGCCGGCCCCGTCGTGCACGTCAACGACGCCAGCCGCGCGGTCGGCGTCGCCTCCTCGCTGCTCTCGCCCGAGAGGCGCGACGCCTATGCGGCCGAGGTGCGCGCCGAGTACGCCAAGATCTCGGAGGCGCATCTGCGCGCGCAGGCCGACAAGAAGCGCCTGAAGCTCGCCACAGCGCGCGCCAACCGCGTGCCGGTGGACTTCGCCAAGAGCAAGCCGGTGAGGCCGACCTTCCTGGGCATCAAGAGCTTCGACGACTACGATCTCGCCGAGCTTGTCGACTACATCGACTGGACGCCGTTCTTCCAGACCTGGGAGCTCGCCGGCCGCTTCCCCGCCATCCTCGACGACGCCAAGGTCGGCGAGGTCGCACGCTCGCTCTATGACGACGCCCGCAAGATGCTCGACACCATCGTCAAGGAAAAATGGTTCCGGGCGCGCGCGACCGTCGGCTTCTGGCCGGCGAACGCGCAAGGCGACGACATCGTGCTTTATGCCGACGAGAGCCGCACCAAGACGATCGCGACGCTGCACACGCTGCGCCAGCAGCTCGAGAAGCGCGAGGGCCGTTTCAACGCGGCGCTCGCCGACTTCGTCGCGCCGGCAGGCGTTCCCGACTATGTCGGCGGCTTCGTCGTCACCGCAGGCATTGGCGAGGATGCGGTCGCCGACCGCTTCAAGATGGCCAATGACGATTACTCCTCGATCCTGTGCAAGGCGCTGGCCGACCGCCTCGCCGAGGCGTTCGCGGAACGCATGCATGCCCGCGTGCGCCGCGAGTTCTGGGCCTACGCGCCGGATGAGACGCTCTCCACCGAGGATCTGATCCTCGAAAAGTACCAGGGCATCCGCCCCGCGCCGGGCTATCCCGCCCAGCCCGACCACACCGAGAAGGCGACGCTGTTCGAGTTGCTCGATGCGGAGGCAAATTGCGGTGTGAAGCTGACCGAGAGCTTTGCGATGTGGCCGGGCTCGTCCGTGTCCGGGCTCTATTTCGCTGCGCCTGAGAGCTATTATTTCGGCGTCGGCAAGATCGAGCGCGACCAGGTCGAGGACTACGCCGCGCGCAAGGGCATGACGGTGGCCGAGACCGAGCGCTGGCTCGCACCGGTGCTGAACTACATCCCGTCGCGCGAGGACAAGACGTTTGCCGCGACGCCCGCGAACGACGAGCCCCCGGCGGATCTCGCCTCGCATCCGCCGGGCTGCACTTGCGCCGTGCACCTCGTCTGGCAGAAGAAGCGCGCCGGCGCGGGTTAGGCGCGGCTCCAAAGCAAAATATGAGAAAACAACCCCATGCACAGTAGCGATGGGGTTGAAAAAATTCAGCAATTTCTTTGTGGCGTCGGGCGGGTTTTGCGACGTCGGGCAAAACAGGCGTATCGTTGCAAGATCGGCTGCTGCGACGGTCTTCGCAGTCGCGGCGGATAGGGCGCGCCCCTCACCTTGCGCTCGGTTTTCGTGCCCCGGACGCGGAAGCGTCTCACCCCTTCGGCGGGGCCAGCGGCTGCACGATCTCCTGGAACGGCGGCAAGGCCTCGCAACGCTCGGCATGTGCGCTCAGTGCCGGATAGCGCGCGGCGTCGAACAGCTGTGGATGGGCCTCCCGAGTGAAGCGGACGACGCAGGCCACCGCAACATCGGCGTGGCCGATGCGATCGCCCAGCCAATACGGCGTCGTCACCTTCGCGCGCTCGGCCTCCAGCACTTTCAGGACATCGCCGATCTGCGCCTGACACCGCTCGACCCACAGCGTGAGCTGCTCCTTCCGCAACACGCGCTCGTAGAGCAGGCTGACCGCCTTGTCGCCGAGACCGGAGGCCAGCGCGCAGATGCGCAGATGCTTTCGCCGCTCGGCGCCGCCGCGCGGCAGCATCGCCTTTTCCGGCCCCACCAGTTCGTCGAGATAGTCCAGAATGATCATGCTCTCGATCAGCGCCTCGCCGTCGTCGAGCACCAAAGTCGGCACGCGGCGCAGCGGATTATACGGCGCGATCTTGTCGGCATCGCCGAAGGTCGACCACGGCTTGTGCGCGAAAGCGAGGCCGTAGAGCTTCAGCGCAATCGCGACGCGGCGGACGAAGGGGGAGTCGTATTGGCCGATCAGGAACATGGGTCACCTCTCGTCATTGCCGGGCTTGACCCGGCAATTCATCACGCTTCAGACTAGAGTTTGATGGATGCCCGGATCAAGTCCGGGCATGACGATCTGAGCGGGAAGACACGCATGACGCGGCGACTAGCGACGCTGGCATTTGGACTCTGCCTGCTCGCCGCGGGCGCCGCCCACGCGCAGGATCGCCCGATCGGCTTCCAGACCCCGTCAAAAAACATCGCCTGCCAAGTCTTCACCGATAACAGTCAGGCCGTGCTCCGCTGCGACATCATGAACCTGGAAAGCCGCCCGCGCCGGCCCGCCGATTGCGAGCTCGAATGGGGCAACGCCTTCGAGATGAGCGCAAAGGGCAACTCGGGCCGCATCTGCGCCGGCGACACCATCATGGACCCGTCGTTCCCGGTGCTCGCCTATGGCGAGGTGTGGCAGCGCGCGGGGTTTACGTGCCGATCGGAGCAGACCGGGCTGACGTGCTTCAATGCAATGCAGCGCGGGTTTTCGCTAGCGCGGGGGAAGCAGGAGGTGTTTTGAGCAACGACATGACCGCTGACAAGGCTCCCTCACTCACTATTCTGGGCGTCTACTCCTACAGCGCGGACAAAGTTGCCTATGCCCGCTTCATCCGGGAGTTGATCGATTCCTTAGATCCGCCCAATTTCAGCGAAGAAGTGAAGGACATCTTGCGCCACGGCGACAGGGGTGACGAAATCGTGCCGCTGACTCCTGAAGAGAAACAGGATTGGGAATACGAGCTGCACTCCCATATGGACGATGCCGCTGTTCTCGAAGTGCTCGTGGAGAATCCGGACGCAGGATTCAATCCTCATGACTTCGCTCAGATTGACCCGACCAATCCCAAGGACCATTCAGAGATGGCGTGGAACGAGATGTTCCTGACCGCAGATGGCGAGACGGAGATCGAGACCGATTACCGGCAAAGGCTGCCTGCAGCTAACGAGTATCGTGTCGTGTTCGTCATCCATCGTTGGGAGCCTGACCTGCCGCTGCGCTCCAGCTACGGAGAGCTTCAAGCTCCTGCCGTACAGCCGCTTTCCGAACGGCCATGGCGTCTCGTTTCCTATGATCCGCCAGAGCCGAGTTACCGTGCAATCCAATAACACGGAGCGTAGCCCGCATGAGCGAAGCGACATGCGGGGAATCGCCTCCCGGATTGCGCTTCGCTCATCCGGGCTACAGCTAATCGATGACTGGCACATGCCTCGCGGCCGTCCGCGGCGCCGTACCATCCAGCCGAGGATCGTCGGCGATCTCGATCTGGCGACGGAACGGGCGGAAGCCGGAGCGCTGGTAGAACGCGACGGCTGAGGGATGGTCGAGGGTGCAGGTGTGCACCCAAACGCGGCTGACGTTGCGTGACCAGGCGCGCTCCAGCGCGCGGTTCATCAGGAAGCGGGCGGCGCCGGTGCCGATCAAGCTACCGGTGACGCCGAAATAGACCAGCTCGCATTGGCCGGGCTCGCGGAAATCCAGCTCCAGCAGGCCTTCGTCGTGGCCGTCCGCCGCCAGGGCGTAGACCTCAATATCAGGCGCATGGATGATTGCGGCAAGCTCGGCATCGCTCATGCGGGCGCGCGAGAACCACAGCCATTCCTCGCCGACGCGGCGGAAGATGTCGCGATACCAATCGAGTGCGGGGGCGTCCACCTTGCGCAGGGTCCACGCGCCCGGCGGATCATCGCGGCGCGCGGGAGGCGCGGTCATCTCCAGATGAGTGACGATGGCGGCGATCTTGCCGGCGGGGACGTCGGAATATCCGTCGGGAAGGATCATTTTCTCACAGCCAGGTTGACCGCTACCCCTCCCCCTCGTCACTCGCCAGCACGCCCTTCACCGCCCGCGCCCATCCCGCAAGCTTCCGCTCCCTTGTCGCCTGACTCATGGCCGGCTTGAAGCGGTGCTCCAGCCGCCAATTGTCGGCGAATTTGGTCGGCTCGGGATAAACGCCGGCCTGGAGGCCGGCGAGATAGGCGGCGCCTAAAGCCGTGGTCTCCTGGATCACGGGGCGATCGACCGGGGCATCCAGCAAATCCGCGAGGCGCTGCATGGTCCAGTCCGATGCGGTCATGCCGCCGTCGACGCGGAGCACGACGCTGGCGGTTTCCGAGCTTGGCCAGTCCGCGCGCATCGCGGCCCAGAGGTCGAAGGTCTGGTAGCAGACGCTTTCCAGCGCGGCGTGGGCGAGCTCGGCCGGGCCGGTGTTGCGGGTGAGGCCGAACAGCGCGCCGCGCACGCGCGGATTCCAGTAGGGCGCGCCCATGCCGACGAAGGCGGGGACGAGATAGACGCTCTGCATGGAGTCGGATTGATCCGCCAGCGGCCCGGTCTCGGCGGCGTGCTTGATGATGCCGAGGCCGTCGCGCAGCCACTGCACTGCGCTGCCTGCAACGAAGATCGAGCCTTCGAGCGCGTAGGTGCGCTTGCCGTCGAGCTGATAGGCGACCGTCGTGAGCAGCTTGTTTTTGGACACCACGGGCGTGGTGCCGGTGTTGAGCAGCGCAAAGCAGCCGGTGCCGTATGTCGACTTCATCATGCCCGGGCGGAAGCAGGCCTGGCCGATGGTGGCGGCCTGCTGGTCGCCGGCGATGCCGGAGATCGCGATGGCACCGCCGAACAGATCGGGCGTGCTCTCGCCGAAGCGGGCGGAGGAGTCCTTCACCTCGGGCAGCATCGAGCGCGGGACGCCGATGATCTCCAGCAGCTCGTCGTCCCACTGGCCGGTGTGGATGTTGAACAGCAGCGTGCGCGAGGCGTTGGTGGCGTCGGTGGCGTGCACCTTGCCGCCGGTGAGGCGCCACAGCAGATAGCAATCAACGGTGCCGAACATCAGCTCACCGCGCGCGGCGCGGGCGCGGGCGCCGGGGACGTGGTCGAGAATCCATGCGATCTTGGTGCCGGAGAAATAGGGATCGATGATCAGGCCGGTCTTCTGCGAGATCAATGGCTCGCGGCCATCGGCCTTGAGTTTTGCGCAGATGTCAGCGGTGCGGCGATCCTGCCAGACGATGGCGCGGTGCACGGCCTGCCCCGTCGCGCGGTCCCACACCACGGTGGTCTCGCGCTGATTGGTGATGCCGATCGCGGCGATGTCCTTTGCACCGATGCCGGCCTGCGCAATGGCGTCGCGGCAGACCTTCACGGTCGAGGTCCAGATATCCTCCGGCTCGTGCTCGACCCAGCCCGAGGCCGGGAAATGCTGCGGAAACTCGGCTTGCGCCTTCGCCGCGATGGATATGTCGCCGCGAAACACGATCGCGCGCGAGGAGGTGGTGCCCTGGTCGATGGCGAGGACGAAAGACATGGAAGTTACCTTGGCGTTTCCCGGAGGAGTCGTTGTGTCGGGCCAAAGGGAGCGGATTGGAAGCAGAAGGTCAAGGTGGGATGCAGGGCGCGTTCCTTACCCTCCCCTGGAGGGGGAGGGTCGATCGCGCGTAGCGCGAGCGGGGCGGGGTGATCTCTCAACACGGGCGGTGTCGGATGTGGAGAGACCGTCACCCCACCCCGTCTCACATTTCGCTACGCTCAATGTGAGCCGACCCTCCCCCTCCAGGGGAGGGTAAGAGAAGAGCGCCCGATCCGCTAAGTTCGGCGATGCTTCAGCGGCGTAGTCTCGGCTTCGCGCGATCCGTAGAGCTCGACATAGATTCGTTCGAGAACTGCTGTCAGGTCTCCTGTGATCTCCGAATTCCAAAACCGGATGACGCGGTAACCTTCGCGTTCGAGCCAACGTTGGCGGTCGAGGTCGCGTGCGGCCACGGCGTCTTCATTGTGGTGGCCGCCGTCGAGCTCGATGATGAGACGCTTGGCGGGGCAGAAGAAGTCGACGATGTATGGACCGATCGGCGCTTGACGGCGGAAGTGTGAGCCCTCGATCGGCAATTCCTTGAGGGCACGCCACAGGATCCGCTCATGTGGGGTTGTATTCGCCCTCAGCTTTTTCGCGGCGTTGCGTCGGATTGATGTTGACACCATGGCCCTGGCTTCACCCCATCCCGTCGTGCCCATCCAGGGGAGGGTAAGCGAGGCCCCTCATGCCGGCAACCAAAAGTCGCATCCCTGCATGGCCTGCAAGGCTATGACCATCTCGACCAAAATGCTAAACGCCATGCCGGGACAACGGGGCGGCATGACATTCACTTCCTTTCAGTTCGGCATCTTCGTCGCGGTCGTGTTCGGCGCCTATTACCTGGCCCCGCTGCGCCGTTTCCAGGTGCAGCTGCTGGTGCTCGCGAGCGTGTTCTTCTACGGTTTCGGCCAGCCCGAGCTGCTGCCGCTGCTGCTCGTCGCGGTGCTGGGCACTTACGTCTGCCTGGTGCTCGCGTTCGAGAATCGCGCCGTCTGGATGCCGGCCGGCATCGTCTTCAATCTCGGCCTGCTGGCCTTCTTCAAATACAAGTTCCTGTTCGTCGATTCCGGCGCAGCGCAGCTGACCGGCGCCGGGCCGATCGACTTCCTGCTGCGGCTGCCGCTACCGATCGGCATTTCGTTCTTCGTGTTCCACAACATCAGCCTGCTGGTCGACCTCACGCGCGAGAAGCGCACCGTGCGCCTGCGCGAAATGTTCCTCTACATTATCTTCTTCCCGCAGCTCGTGTCCGGGCCGATCACGCGTGCGGCGCAGTTCATGCCGCAGATCGTGCCGAAGCGGATCGGCGACGTCGCCTTCGTCGAGGCCGCGAAGTGGATTCTCGTCGGCTATTTCTTCAAGCTGTACGTGGCGAACAATCTCAACGAGATGACGTCCTACATGGACTTCCCGCTCTACGAGACGCTGCGCACGCAGGATCGCTGGCTGCTGGTGTTTCTCTACAGCTACCAGATCTACGCCGACTTCTTCGGCTACTCGGCGATTGCACTCGGGCTCGGGCTGTTGTTCGGCTATCGCCTGCCCGTGAACTTCAACCTGCCCTACATCTCGACGTCGTTCTCCGAGTTCTGGACGCGCTGGCACATCTCCCTGTCGACCTGGCTCAGGACGTATCTCTACATTCCCCTCGGCGGCAACCGGCATGGACGGGTGCGCACCTATCTCAACCTGATGATCGTGATGACGCTCGGCGGGCTCTGGCACGGCGCGAGCCTGAGCTACGCGCTGTGGGGCATGGCGCACGGGCTGCTGCTGGTCGTCGAGCGGCCGTTCCTGAAGCTCGTCAGCAATGACGCTCCGGCGCTGCGGGTGATCCGGATGGGCATCGTGTTCTTCTGCGTCACCATGCTCTGGATCTTCTTCAAGCTGCCGAACTTCGACCATGCGCTCGGCTACCTCCAGGGGATGTTCATCGCGACCGACGCGCCCAATCCGCCCAAGCTGTTCACCAATCTCGCTTTGCTCTACGCACTGCCGGTGATCCTCCAACATGCCGGCATCGGCGTGCTGGTCGCGGGCCGGTTGCGGCGATGGGAGCCATATCTCTATGGCGGGCTCGCGGCGCTGGCTCATCTCGAAGCCGGCCCCGACAGCGCCTTCATCTACTTCCAGTTTTGACGATGCAGCAGGTCTCGACGCTTTCATGGCTGGTCAGGTGCGCGGTGACCGCGGCCGCTCTGCTGCTGGCCTGCAGCCTGGCCACCCCACGCTACGGCTCGGGCCTGCAGCAGCCTGCCGTCACCACACGAGACGGTACAATCGTCACCCTCAACCGCTATGTTCAGGAGCCGACGCCCGACATCGTGCTGGTCGGCAGCTCGGTCACGTGGCGTCTCAAGGAAGAGTATTTCTCGCTTCCGCGCCTGCGCAATTTGGCGCTGGCCGGCGGCTCACCGGTGACCGGACTCGCAGTCGTCGCCGGGCAAGCGCGCCTGCCGAAGATCGTTCTGATCGAGACCAATGTGCTGTCGCGCGAAGCCGACGGCGCGCTGATCGAGAAATTTTCGCATGGCGCGGGCGCGGAGGCACTGCTGCTGCGGCCGGTGCGGACGGCGATCGCCGCCTATGAGACCTGGAATCATGCCGGCCCCGATGCCGCCCGGTCGCGCGCCGAGCAGGATCGCCTGCTCAGCCGCCCGCCTGGTACGTTCGACAACAAGGTCTATCTCGACCGCGCGCTGCAGCAGATGAATGACGGCGACCCGACCGCCCCGGCACGCGCGAATGTGGTCCGCATGCGGCAACTCATCGACGAGCTGCAGCGGCGCGGCGTTCGTGTCTTCCTGATCCACATTCCCTTCGCGCCGGAGATCGAGGGCTCGCGCATGGTCCGGACGACCGGCGAGATCGTCCACGAAGTCTTCCCCGATCGCAGCCTCTGGCTGCCGGTCGATCCGCCGGGGAGCGAGCTGCGCTGGGACGACGGGGTGCATCTCGACGAACGATCCTCCCTGATCGTCGCGCGCGCCATCGAAAGCGCACTCGCCGGGCGGCGCGACGCGCGCGGACCCTAGCCCTGCGAGCGGCGGCTACACCGCCGCCGTCGTCACACCACCATCGATCACGATGGTTTGCCCCGTCATGAAGCTCGACGCATCTGAGGCAAGATAGGCCACCGCGCCGGCGATCTCGTCGGGCTCGCCGATGCGGCGCAGCGGCGTGGTGGCGGTGCGGCGCTTGAGGTTGGCTTCGTCTTCCCACAGCGCGCGGGCGAAATCGGTCTTGACGAGGCCGGGCGCGATGCAGTTGACGCGGACGCCTTTCGGGCCCCATTCGCCGGCGAGCGAGCGGCACAGCGCGAAATCGGCGGCCTTGGAGATGCCGTAGGCGCCGATCACGGTGGAGCCGCGCAAGCCCCCGATCGAGGAAATGATGACGACGGAGCCGTTGCCGCGCTCGGCCATCTGCGGGATCGCCAGCGCGGAGAGCCAGATGTTGCTCTTGACGTTGGAGCCCATGATCTTGTCGAAGGCTTCGTCGGTGATGTCGAGCAGCGGGCCATAGTAAGGATTGACGGCGGCGTTGCAGACCAGGATGTCGATCTTGCCGTACTGCTTCGTGGCGCCCGCAATCAGCGCCTCGACCTCGGCCTTGCGCGCGATGTTGCAGGGAATGACGGTCGCCTCGCCGCCGGCCGCGATGATGCCGTCGACGACCTCCTGGCAGGCCTCGGCCTTGCGCGAGGAGACCACGACCTTGGCGCCGAGCTTCGCCAGCAGTTCGGCGGAGGAGCGGCCGATGCCGCGGCTCGAGCCGGTGACGATTGCGACCTTGCCGGTGAGATCGAACGGGGTGTTTTTCATTGTTCTGCTCTCTCTGGTCATTCCGGGGCGCGCGTAGCGCGAGCTATGGTGCGCAATTGCGCCCCTGAGAATCCATACTCCCGATCGTGGTTATGGATCCCGGGCTCGCGCTTCGCGCGCCCCGGGATGACAGTCATGGTATGCCTCAGATCAACCCGCCGCCATCCGCGACGCGGCGCTGGTGGTAGTCGGTGTCGCCGAACGAGTTCTCGATCATGGTGAGGCGCTTGAAGTAGTGGCCGATCTTCGCCTCCATGGTCATGCCGATGCCGCCATGCAGCTGGATCGCCTGCTGGCCCACGAACTTCAGCGACTTGCCGATCTGCACCTTGGCCGCGGCGATCGCGTTGGAGCGTTCCTTCGCGTCCTCGAAATCACCGGCCATGGTTGCGAACATCGACATCGATCTCGCCTGCTCGGCGGCGACGAACATGTCGGACGCCCGATGCTGCAGCGACTGGAACGAGCCGATCGCGACGCCGAACTGTTTTCGTGTCTTGATGTACTCGACAGTGGTCTTGAGCGACTCGTCCATCAGCCCGACCGCCTCGGCACAGAGCGCGATGCGGGCTTCGTCGACGACGCGCTCGATCAGCGCGAGCGAATCCTCGGGGTTGCCGAGCACGGCATCGGGGCCGATCTCGACGCCGGTGAGGGTGATGTCGGCGGCGTGCAGGCCGTCCTGGGTCGGGTAGGACTTCTTGGCGACGCCCTTGGCGTTGGCTGGGACCAGGAACACACCGATGCCGGACCTGTCACGCCGGTCGCCCTTGGTACGGGCGGTGACGATGAGGGTGTCGGCGTTCTCGCCGTTGAGCACGACGAACTTCTCGCCGTCGATGACCCATCCGTCGCCCTTCTTCTTCGCGGTGGTTGCGACGTCGAACAGATCGTAGCGTGAGTTCTTCTCGAGCTGGGCGAAGGCCAGCGTCTTGCTGCCGTCGATGATCCCCGGCACGTGCGCGGCCTTCTGCGCGTCGGTGCCGGCATGGCGCAGGAAGCCGCCCCCGATCACGACCGTGGCGAGATACGGCTCGAGCACCAGCGCCTTGCCGAGCGCCTCCATCACGATCATGGTCTCGACGCCGCCGCCGCCGAAGCCGCCATCGGCCTCTGCGAACGGCAGGCCGAGCAGGCCCTGCTCGGCGAGCTTGAGCCAGACCGCTTTGCTCCAGCCGCCCTTCTCCTTCATGTACTTCTTGCGGCTCTCGAAATCGTAGGAATCGGTCAGCAGGCCGTCGATGCTGTCCTTGAGAAGCCGCTGCTCCTCGTTCAGATCAAAATCCATTTCTCTCTCCAAAAATCGACGCAGCGCTTCTCGCCGGCCGTCGCCTCATCTTCAGACGTCATCCCCGCGAAGGCGGGGATCCAGTAAACGCAGCCGTCCGTCGTACTTACGACCGCCGCGGCGTACTGGGTCCCCCGCCTTCGCGGGGGACGACACCGTCTTTGTTGCGTCAAAGCCCCAGCACCGCCTTCGCGATGATGTTGCGCTGGATCTCGTTGGAGCCGCCGTAGATCGAGACCTTGCGGTTGTTGAAGTAGCTCGGCGCGATCTGGGCGGTCCAGTCCATGGCTTCGTTCGAGCCGTCGTCGCCGTGCGCGTCGTAGGGCGCGGCGAACGGGCCGATCACTTCCATCAGGAGCTCGGTAGTGGTCTGCTGGATCTCGGAGCCCTTGATCTTCAGCACGGACGACGCCGGATTGGGCTTGCCCTTGCCGTGCTTGCCCTCGTCGGCGACGACGCGCAGCTGGGTGAGTTCGAGCGCCTTCAGCTCGATCTCGCAGGCCGCCAGCTTCTCGCGGAACGCGGCGTCCTGGATGATCGGCTTGCCGCCGGATTCGACCTTGCCGGCGAGATCACGGATGCGACGCAGCCGCTCCTTGGAGACGCCGACGCGGGCGATGCCGGTGCGCTCGTTGCCGAGCAGGAATTTTGCGTAATCCCAGCCCTTGTTCTCCTCACCGATCAGATTCTCGTAGGGCACCTCGACGTCGTCGAAAAACACTTCGTTGACCTCGACGCCGCCGTCGATGGTCTGGATCGGGCGCACGGTGACGCCTTTCGACTTCATCGAGAACACGATGAAGGAGATGCCCATCTGCTTCTTGGCATTGTTGTCGGTGCGGCAGAGGCAGAAGATCATGTCGGCGTGCTGGGCCAAAGTGGTCCAGGTCTTCTGGCCGTTGATGATCCACTTGTCGCCCTTGCGCTCGGCCTTGGTCTTGAGCGAGGCGAGGTCGGAGCCGGAGCCGGGCTCGGAGAAGCCCTGACACCACCAATCGTCGACATTGGCGATCCGCGGCAGATACTGCTTCTTCTGCTCCTCATTGCCGAAGGTGTAGATGACGGGACCGACCATGCTGACGCCGAAGGCGAGCGGCTGCGGCGCCGGATAGGACTGCAGTTCCTCGTTGAAGATGTAGTGCTGCACGGAGGTCCAGCCGGTGCCGCCATATTGCTTGGGCCAGTGGCTGACGCCCCAGCCCTTCTTGTTGAGGATGCGCCACCAGGTCACCATCTCGTCCTTGCTGAGGTGGCGGCCCTCGACCATCTTGCGCCGGGTATCCGGCGGCACGTTGTCGCGGAAGAACTGCCGCACTTCCTCGCGAAACGCCTGCTCTTCCTTCGTGAATGCGAGATCCATCGGATCCTCCTGTGAGCGAATCTTGTTTTCAACGAATTCCGCCGTCATTCCGGGATGCGCCGCAAGGCGCAGGCCCGGAATCCATATCCCCGACTGGTGGTTATGGATTCCGGGCTCGCCGCTTCGCGGCGCCCCGGAATGACAGAAACATTTACTGCAACACCTCGAACAAGCCGGCCGCGCCCATGCCGCCGCCGACGCACATGGTGACGACCGCGTACTTGGCCTTGCGGCGGCGCCCCTCGATCAAGGCGTGGCCGGTGAGGCGCGCGCCCGACATGCCGTAGGGATGGCCGACCGCGATCGCGCCGCCGTCGACATTGATCTTGTCGGGGTCGATGCCGAGCTTGTCGCGGCAATAGAGCACCTGCACCGCGAAGGCTTCGTTGAGCTCCCACAGGCCGATGTCGTCGACGGTGAGGCCGTGGCGCTTGAGGAGGCGCGGCACGGCAAAGACCGGACCGATGCCCATCTCGTCCGGCTCGCAACCGGCGGAGACGAAGCCACGGAAGATGCCGAGCGGCTTGAGGCCGCGCTTTGAAGCTTCCTTGTCGCTCATGATCACGCTGGCGCTGGCGCCATCCGAGAGCTGGCTGGCATTGCCGGCGGTGATGCTGAAACCCTCGCCGCGGACAGCCTTGAGGCCGGCGAGACCTTCGAGCGTGGTTTCGGGGCGCGGGCCCTCGTCCTGCGACAGCGTTACCTCTTTCATCGACACCGCGCCGGTCGCCTTGTCGGTGACCGCCATCTGCGTCGTGATCGGCGCGATCTCGTCCTTGAACTTGCCGCCCTGCTGGGCAGCCGCCGTGCGGCGCTGGCTCTCCAGCGAATACTCGTCCTGCTTCTCGCGCGAGATGCCGTAGCGCTTGGCGACGACTTCGGCCGTGTCGATCATGGGCATGTAGACCTCGCCCTTGATCTTGAGCAGCGCGGGGTCCTGCGCGTGAAAAACGTTCATCTTGTCGTTCTGCACGAGCGAGATGGACTCGCCGCCGCCGCCGACCGCGATCTCGACGCCGTCGAAGATCACCGAGCGCGCGGCCAGCGCAATGGCCTGCAGGCCGGAGGCGCATTGCCGGTCGATGGTGGTGCCGGCGACGGTCACGGGAAGGCCGGCGCGGAGCAACGCCTTGCGCGCGATGTTGCCGCCGGTCGCGCCTTGCTGCAGCGCGGCGCCCATCACAACGTCCTCGATCTCCTTCGGATCGACTTTCGCGCGCGCGACGGCTTCGCCGATGGCGTGGCCGAGCAGGGTTGCGCCCTCGGTGGCGTTGAGCGCGCCGCGATAGGCCTTGCCGATCGGGGTGCGGGCGGTGGAAACGATGACGGCGTCGGTCAAGAGCGACCTCCTGATATGGCTTGAGTGGATTGTGACGGTTTCTGCTGCTGGCGCAATTCGTGGCGCGACAATTTTCCGACCGGCGTGCGCGGCAAATCGTCGACGAACTCGACCTCGGCCGGCAGCTCGTGCTTGCCGACCTTGCCGGCGAGCTGCGCGCGCAGCTCGTCGAGCGAGAACGGCTTTGCGCCGGGCTTCAGCTTGATGAAGGCCTTGGCGGCCTCGCCCCGATACTGGTCGGGAATGCCGAGCACGATCACCTCGTGCACGCCTGCAATCGTGTAGATCGCCTGCTCGATCATCTGCGGATAGACGTTGAAGCCGCCGGAGATGATCATGTCCTTCTTGCGATCGACCAGGAAGAAATAGCCGTCGGCGTCGACATAGCCGATGTCGCCGGTGAGGAAGCGGCCGTCGACGAAGGCATCAGTAGAACCCTCCGGCCTGTTCCAATAGCCCTTGGTGACGTTCGGGCCCTTGATGCGGATCTCGCCGACTTCGCCTGATGGCAACACCTTCGTGGGATCGTCGAGCGCGACGACGTCGAGCTCGATGCCGGGCAGCATCAGGCCGATCGAGCCCGGCTTCTCGGGGCCTGTGGGCGGATGGCCGGTGCCGGGCGAGCAGGTCTCGGTCATGCCCCAGCCGCTGCGCAGCTTCTTGCCGACCTTGCGCTCGAAGAAGTTCGCGATCTCCACCGGCAGCGGCGCGCCGCCGGATCCGATGGTGGCGAGCGAGGAAAAGTCGCGCTTGTCCAGATCAGGCAGCGCCGCGATCGCAATCCACATCGTCGGCACGCCCGGAAAATACGTCGCGCGCTTGACCTCGATGTCGCGCATCACGGCTTCGACGTCGAAGCGCTGATGTAGCGAAATCAAATTGCCGCGGCTGAGCGAGGACAAGAGCACGACGGTCAGCGCGTAGATGTGAAACAGCGGCAGCACACAGATAACGCGCTCGATCGTATCGCCGCGTGCCGCGCGCGACGGCTTGCCCCAGATGTCGTAGATCGACACCGCGGCGGTGAGATTGCCGTGCGTGAGCATGGCGCCCTTGGGCAGGCCGGTGGTGCCGCCGGTATATTGGAGCAGCGCGACGTCGTCGGCCGTGACCGACGGCCATTGCGCGGGCGCTGTGGCACCTTCGACGAAGGCCTTGAAGGTGACGATGCGGGGGTCGTCGGGGATCGCCGCCTGCGGCGTGCCGACCTTGCCCCAATCATCGTCCTCGCAGACGACGAGACGGTCGATCAGCCCCTTTTCAAGGAACTTCAGCGCGGTCGGCAGCAGGGCCTGGAGGTTCGAGGTGACGAGCAGGCGCGAGCCGGAATCCGAGACCTTGTGGGTCAGCGCGATCTCGCCGTCGAGCGGCGACAGATGCGCGACGCGGGCCCCCGCCTTCAACGCGCCGAAGAAATTGACGGGGTGATCGGGCGTGTTGCCGAGGAACAGCGCGACCGACGTGCCCTTGCCGCAACCGGCGCGCAGGAACGCAGCCGCCGCGCGCTCGGCCCGAGCTGCGAGCTCGGTGTAGGTGATCGGGCGATCGCGAAACTCGAGTGCGGTGCGCGGTCCGTAGTCGGCGGCCGACTTCGACAGCAGATCAGGCAGCGAGCCCTGGACGATAGTGTCGTCCCAACGCACGCCCTCGGGGTAAAACTGTTCGCCGGGATGGGTCATTTTCTTGATTGTTTGAGCGTGCAACTAACACAAACCGTCATTCCAGGGCGCGACAAAGTCGCGAGCCCGGAATCCATAACCACCAGCTGGGATTATGGAGTCCGGGCCTGCGCCTTGCGGCGCATCCCGGAATGACGAGGGTTGAGACGAAGCGGCCATCAAGCCGCCTTCGACGCCGCCGCGAGCGAAGCGAACGTCTTGCCTTCGGCCGCGAGCTTCTTCAGCAGCGGCGCCGGCTCGAGGCTGGGATCGTTGGTCTCCTTGGCGTAGAAGGCGAGGCGATCGGCGATGTGCTTGAGGCCGACGCTGTCGGCCCAGAACATCGGGCCGCCGCGGTAGATCGGCCAGCCATAGCCGTAGAGCCAGACCACGTCGATGTCGGAGGGACGCGCGGCAATGCCCTCTTCGAGGATCTTCGCGCCCTCGTTGATCATCGGATACATCATGCGCTCGAGGATCTCGTCGTCGCTGACGACGCGCTTCTTGCGGCCGAGACGGGCAAGCGTCTCGTCGATCAGCTTCTCGACCTCCGGATCGGGCAGCGCCGAGCGGCTGCCTGCTTCGTACTTGTAGTAGCCCTTGCCGGTCTTCTGGCCGAAACGGCCGGCTTCGCACAGCGCGTCCGCGATCTCCGACTTGATGCCGCGGTCCTTGCGCGAGCGCCAGCCGATGTCGAGGCCGGCGAGGTCGCCCATCGCGAACGGACCCATCGGCATGCCGAACTTGGTGACGACGGCATCGACCTGCTGCGGCAACGCGCCTTCGAACAAGAGCTTTTCCGACTGCTTGCCGCGCTGGGCCAGCATGCGGTTGCCCACAAAACCATCGCAGACGCCGACCACAGCCGGCACCTTCGCGATCTTGCGGGCGATGTTCACCGCGGTGACCAGCGCATCCGGCGCGGTCTTGTCGGCGCGCACGATCTCGCACAGCTTCATGACGTTGGCCGGCGAGAAGAAGTGCATGCCGAGCACGTCCTGCGGACGCTTGGTCGACTTCGCGATCTCGTCGATGTTGAGATAGGACGTATTGGAGGCGAGCACGGCGCCGGGCTTGACGTACTGGTCGAGCTTGCCGAACACCTCCTTCTTCACCGCCATGGTCTCGAACACGGCTTCGATGACGAGGTCGGCATCGCCGACGTTCTCGATGCCGACGACGCCGTTGATCAGCGCCATGCGCTTGGCGGGCGCGTCGGCCGGGATGCCGCCGCGCGCCGCGGTCGCTTCCCAGTTCTTCTGCATGATGCCCATGCCACGCTTGAGCTGCTCCTCGCCGGTCTCGATCAGGGTGACGGGAATGCCGGCATTGGCAAAGGACATCGCGATGCCGCCGCCCATGGTGCCGGCGCCGAGGATGGCGACGCGGTTCACGGGACGAGGCTTGGTGCCCTCGGGGACGCCCGCAATCTTGGCGGCCTCACGCTCGGCGAAGAAGGCATAACGCTGCGCCTTGGACTGATCGCTGGCGACGAGCTTGAGGAAACCCTCGCGCTCCTTCTTCAGACCTTCGTCGAAGGGTAGGTCAATGGCGTAGCCGACGGCGTCGGCGGCGGCGAACGGCGCTTCCAGACCGCGCGACTTCTTGGTCATGGCGGCGACCGCATTGGTGAAGATCGAGCGGTCGGCCTTGGCGGCAGCGATCTTGGAATCGTCGTCGCGCAGGCGGCGCAGCGGGCGCTTCTCGGCGAGCAGTTTGCGCACGAAAGCCTCGCCGCCTGAAGCCGGGCCCTCGACGATCTCCTCGATCAGGCCGGTCTTGAGGGCTTCCGCCGCACCGATCGGATCACCGCCGACGATCATCTTGACGGCGAGCTCGGGACCCACCGCGCGCGGCAGACGCTGGGTGCCGCCGGCGCCGGGCAGGAGACCGAGCTTCACCTCAGGCAGACCGAGCTTTGCCTCTTTAACAGCCACGCGGAAATGACAGGCCAGCGCGACCTCGAGGCCGCCGCCGAGCGCGGTACCGTGGATCGCGGCCACGATCGGCTTCGGCGAATTCTCCATCTCGGCCAGCACTTCGTTGAGGCCGGGCGGCTTCGGCGGCTTGCCGAATTCAGTGATGTCGGCGCCGGCGATGAAGGTGCGGCCGGCACAGGTCAGCACGATGCCCTTGATGGCGGGATCGGCGATTGCGGCCTTGATGCACTCCAGGATGCCACCGCGGACTGCGGCACTCAGAGCATTGACCGGAGGGCTGTCGACCGTGACGATCCCGACCTCGTCATGACGCTCAAGCTTGACCACTTCGCTCACGGTGTTCCCTCCTTGGTGGGGATTTACTTTTGTTCGATTTCGCGGTGCGGAATTTAATTCCGCATCTTGACGGCAGGGTTATTTTGAAGCACGTGGCTTGTCAACGACTCCGCGCAAGAAGCAGATCAGGGATGAAGCGTACAGGAAAGAAGACCGCGACCGATCGGAATTTCGTCGTCGCGCTCTCCCGCGGACTGGACGTATTGCGCGCATTCCACCCCAATGACGGCCTTCTCGGCAACCAGGAGATTGCGGCTCGGACCAATCTGCCGAAGCCGACCGTGTCGCGGCTGACCTACACCTTGACCAAGCTCGGCTATCTTGCCCCGGTTCCCCGCTTCGAGAAGTACCAGCTCACACCTGCGGCGATGTCGCTCGGCTACGCCGCGCTCGCCAATCTCGGCGTTCGGCATTTGTCCGAGCCGTTCCGCGAGGACGTGATGCGCGCGACCGGCGGCGCCGTCGCCGTCGGCGGCCGCGACCGTCACAGCATGATCTATTTCGGGCAAAGCCGCGGCAGCGAGACCGTCGGGGTTCAACTTGACGTCGGCGCCCGCGTGCCGATTGCAACCAGTGCGATGGGCCGTGCCTATTTCTGGGCGCTCGACGACACGGACCGCGCAGAGCTGTCGCGCCTGTTGCGCGAACATTACGGCAGCCGCTGGCCCAAGATGCGCGACGGACTGGAACGTTCCGGCGAGACCGTGGCGAAACACGGTTTTGCGATCTCCGTCGGCGACTGGCACGACGACATCGGCGCCGCCGGCGTCGCACTCAGGCTCAACGACGGAACCGGTCCGTACGCATTCAATTGCGGCGCGCCCGCATTCCGCTTCACGGAAGAGCGTTTGATCAACGACATTGGACCGCGTCTGCTAGCGATGGTAAGGAACATCGAAGCGGCACTCGGGGGTCTGATGCCGCATTCCAAAAAAGACGTCAGCAAAAAGCTGAAATCAGGAGGGAAACTTGCTCGTGTGGCCGAGGGGATCAGATAGCCTTTGTCATCATCGGGAGCGGTTCGCATCGCTCCTTCGCTCACTGAACGACGTGAGCGAGACGAGATGACGCAGGCACAGCTCGCGCAGGGGACATCGCCCCTGCTCGCGGTTCGCGACGTCAGCGTCGTGTTCGGCGGCATCATCGCGCTCAACGGCGTGTCCTTCGACATGCAGAAGGGCCAGATCCTAGGCTTGATCGGCCCCAACGGCGCCGGCAAGACGACGCTCTTCAACTGCCTGTCCCGGCTCTATCAGCCGTCGTCCGGCGACATCCTGATGGAAGGTGCGAGCATCCTGTCGCGGCCGCCGCACCGGATCGCCGAGATCGGCATCGGCCGCACCTTCCAGAACGTGGCGCTGTTCCCGAACCTCTCGGTGATGGACAATGTCCGCGTCGGAACCCACGCCCGAACCTCCAGCGACATCATCAGCGACTCGCTGCGCCTGGCCTGGATCCGCCGCAGCGAGAGCGACGTGAACAAGAAGGTGCACGAGATCCTCGCCTATCTCGACCTCGAGGACGTCGCCCACACCGTCGTGTCCGGCCTGCCCTTCGGCACGCAGAAGCGCGTCGAGCTGGCGCGCGCGCTCGCGGCGGACCCGAAGATCCTGTTGCTCGACGAACCCGCCGGCGGCCTTAACCACGAGGAAGTCTACGTGCTCGGCGACCTCATCCGCAAAATCCGCAGCGAGCGCCACATGACGGTGCTGCTGGTCGAGCATCACATGGGCCTCGTGATGTCGATCGCCGACCACGTCGTCGCACTGAATTTCGGCAAGAAGCTCGCGGAGGGCACCCCTAGCCAGGTGCAGGCGGACCCCGACGTCATCAAGGCCTATCTCGGGAGCAAAGACCAATGACGACATTGCTCAACGTCAAGGACCTGCGCGCCTATTACGGCCAGGTCCAGGCGCTCCATGGCCTGTCCTTCTCGCTCAACGAGGGCTCGCTCGTGACGCTGCTCGGAGCCAACGGCGCCGGCAAGACCACCACGCTGCGCGCGATCTGCAACATGGTGCGCTCCACCGGCGGCATCGAGTTCGACGGCAAGCCGCTGAACAACCGCTCCACCGAGAGCATCGTGCGTTTCGGCATCGCCCACGTGCCGCAGGGCCGCGGCACCTTCACCACCATGACGGTGGAGGAAAACCTCCAGCTCGGCGCCATCACCCGCAAGGACAGCGCCGGGATCGTCTCCGACATCGAGCGTATGTACGCGCATTTCCCGGTGCTGAAGCAGCGCCACACCCAGCAGGCCGGCACGCTTTCCGGCGGCGAGCAGCAGATGCTCGCGGTCGCCCGCGCCCTGATGCTGCGACCGCGCCTGATGCTGCTGGACGAGCCCTCCTTCGGCCTCGCGCCGCTGGTGGTGCGCGACCTGTTCGGCATCCTCGGCAAGATCAACCGCGAGGACAAGGTCTCGATCCTGGTGGTCGAGCAGAACGCCCAGCTCGCGCTCGAGCTCGCCGACCAGGCCTATGTGATCGAGACCGGCCGCATCGTGATGTCGGGCAACGCCAAGGACATCGCGAACAACGAAGAAATCCGCAAATCCTATCTGGGTTACTGAGGGAGCCGGGACAAATGGAGCTTTTCACCAACCAGGTCCTGGCTGGAATCGCCACCGGTGCCATTTACGCCTGCATGGCGCTGGCCGTGGTGATGATCTACCAGGCCATCGACCATCTCAACTTCGCGCAAGGCGAGATGGCGATGTTTGCGACTTTCGTCTCATGGCAGCTGATGCAGTGGGGCGTGCCCTATTGGGCTTCGTTCGTGATCACGCTGGCCTTCGCCTTCGTCGGCGGCGTCGCGATCGAGCGTATCCTGTTCAAGCCGCTCGCCAAGGCGCCGGTGCTGACCAATGTCGCCGGCTTCATCGCGCTGTTCGCGATCATCAACTCCTCGGCCGGCCTGATCTGGGACTTCACCATCAAGCAATACCCGACCCCGTTCGGCTCCTCGCCGTTCCTCGGCAGCCAGTTGATCTCGACCCACCAGGCCGGCATGATCGGCGTCACGGTGCTGCTGCTGATCGCGCTGTACTTCTTCTTCCAGTACACGCGGATCGGCCTCGCCATGCGGGCCGCCGCTTCGGTGCCTGAATCCGCCCGCCTCGTCGGCATCAACACCTCCTGGATGATCGCGCTCGGCTGGGGCATGGCCTCGGCGATCGGCGCCATCGCCGGCATGCTGATCGCGCCGGTCGTGTTCCTGGAGCCCAACATGATGGGCGGCGTTCTGATCTACGGTTTTGCAGCCGCCGTGCTCGGCGGATTGACCAGCCCGTTCGGCGCCGTCGTCGGCGGCTTCCTCATGGGCATCTTCGAGAACCTCGCCGGCACCTACATCCCAGGCGTCGGCAACGAGTTGAAACTCCCGATCGCGCTCGCGCTGATCATCTCCGTCCTGGTCGTCAAACCCGCTGGCCTGTTCGGCCGGCACATCGTCAAGCGAGTTTGATCATGAGCGCAGCAGAAGAAGTCGTTGCCGAAGGCCACCAGGCGGTCGAGGCCGTTCCGAAGCGGGCCATGACGCTGGGCACCGGCACCTCGCTGGTGGTGCTGGCGGCGCTGTTGATCGTGCCGCTGCTCGTCAAGAACTTCATCATCTTCCAGATGACGATGCTCCTGATCTACGGGCTCGCCGTGCTGGCGCTGAACATCCTGACCGGCGGCTCAGGCCAGTTCTCGCTCGGCCAGAGCGCGTTCTACGCCGTCGGCGCCTATACGTCGGCGGTGCTGATGGAGTACTTCAACGTCAACTATGCCCTGACAATTCCGGTTTCCGCCGTGGTCTGCTTCGGATTCGGTTACCTGTTCGGCAAGCCGGCGCTGCGGCTGTCGGGCGTCTATCTCGCGCTCGCGACGTTCGCGCTTGCCACCGCGATGCCGCAGTTGCTGAAGCTGAACTTCCTCGAGCACTGGACCGGCGGTGTGCAGGGCCTCGTCGTCACCAAGCCGGACGCGCCGTTCGGGCTGCCCATGTCGCAGGACATGTGGCTGTATTACTTCACGCTGGTCGTGACGATCGCGATCTACATCTTCGCGGTGAACCTGCTGCGCTCCCGCTCGGGCCGCGCCTTCATGGCGATCCGCGACAACGAGATCGCGGCATCGGCCATGGGCGTCGACGTCGCCCTCTACAAGACGCTCGCCTTTGGCGTCTCCGCCGCCGTCACCGGCGTAGCCGGCTCGCTCGGCGCCATTGCCGTGCAGTTCGTGGCGCCCGACAGCTACACCATCACGCTCGCGATCTCGCTGTTCCTCGGCATGGTGGTCGGCGGCGTCGGCTGGCTGCCCGGCTCGTTCGTCGGTGCGGCCTTCATCATCTTCGTGCCGAACATGGCGGAGAGCATCTCCAAGGGCCTGTCCGGCGCCGTGTTCGGCGTGCTGTTGTTCCTCGTCATCTACCTCGTGCCGCACGGCGCAAGGCAGATCGCGATAATGGGCCAGCAACTCGCCGGCAAGCTCAGAAGAAACTGAAAACCTGTTACCTTAGCGAAGGAGACTAGATTTGCATCTTGGAAGAACACTGCGAGCCGCCGCGCTTATCACGGCAACGGCGGTCATCACTATCACCTCGGGCGCAGCACTCGCCCAAAAGAAGTACGACACCGGCGCTTCCGATACCGAGATCAAGATCGGCAACATCATGCCGTACAGTGGTCCGGCGTCGGCTTACGGCATCATCGGCAAGACCGAAGAAGCCTACTTCAAGATGATCAACGACAAGGGCGGCATCAACGGCCGCAAGATCAACTTCGTTACCTATGACGACGGCTATTCGCCGCCCAAGGCCGTCGAGCAGGTCCGCAAGCTGGTCGAGAGCGACGAGGTTCTCGTCGTCTTCAACCCGCTCGGCACACCCTCGAACTCGGCGATCCAGAAATACCTCAACGCCAAGAAGATCCCGCAGCTCTTCGTCGCCACCGGCGCCACCAAGTGGAACGATCCGAAGAACTTCCCCTGGACCATGGGCTGGCAGCCCTCCTACCAGAGCGAAGCGCAGATCTACGCCAAATGGCTGATGAAGGAGAAGCCCGACGCCAAAGTCGCGATTCTCTACCAGAACGACGATTTCGGCAAAGACTACCTCAAGGGCACCAAGGACGGCCTCGGCGCCAAGGCCTCGTCCATGATCATCATGGAAGAGAGCTATGAAGTGTCCGAGCCCTCGATCGACGGCCACATCGTCAAGATCAAGGCGGCCAATCCCGACGTGCTGCTGATCTACACCACACCGAAGTTCGCGGCCCAGACGATCAAGAAGACGGCCGAGCTCAGCTGGAAGCCGCTCCAGATCCTCACCAACGTGTCGATCTCTGTCGGCAGCGTGATGAAGCCGGCCGGCTTCGAGGCCGCGCAGGGCGTGCTGTCGGCGGCCTATGCCAAGGACTCCACCGATCCGCAATGGGCCAACGACCCCGGCATGAAGAAGTGGAACGAGTTCGTCGACAAGTACATGCCCGGCGCCGACAAGTCCGACACCAGCATGGTCTACGGCTATGGCGCCGCATCGACCCTCGCCAAGGTGCTGGAAATGTGCGGTGACGATCTCACCCGCGCAAACATCATGAAGCAGGCCGCGAGCCTGAAGGACTTTGCGCCGGATACGCTGCTGCCCGGTGTCAAGATCAACACCAGCGCCACCGACTTCGCTCCGATCGCCCAGCTCCAGATGCAGCGCTTCAAGGGCGAGAAGTGGGAACTGTTCGGCGAGATCATCAGCGGCGACCTCAAGTCCGAATGACACGCTGACGTAATAGTCCAAGTCCAAGAGGCCCCCGCGAGCGATCGCGGGGGCTTTTTGTTGACGGCGGGCGCCAATTTTGTTCAATGCGGCGCCGATCCAACTCGGGGCAGGAGAACAATGACCGCCGTTCGTTTTCAGGTTGCGGCCCTTTGGTCAGCGCTCGCTTTGTGCACCGCGATAAGCAACCCGGCACTGGCGCAGAAAAAGTACGACAGCGGCGCCTCCGATACCGAGATCAAAATAGGCAACATCATGCCCTATAGCGGCCCGGCCTCGGCCTATGCCGCGATCGGCAAGGCCGAGGAGGCCTATTTCAACAAGGTCAATGCCGAGGGCGGCATCAACGGCCGCAAGATCAAGTTCATCTCCTATGACGACGCCTATTCGCCGCCGAAGACGGTGGAGCAGGCGCGCAAGCTGGTCGAGAGCGACGGGGTGCTGCTGATCTTCGGCTCGCTCGGCACCTCCACCAACAGCGCCATCCGCAAATACATGAACGAGAAGAAGGTGCCGCAATTGTTCGTGGCGAGCGGCGCCTCGAAGTGGAACGATCCCAGGCAATATCCTTGGACCATGGGCTGGCAGCCGAGCTACGCGAGCGAGGCGCGCATCTACGCCAAGTACATCATGAAGGAGAAGCCGGACGGAAAGATCGGCGTGCTCTACCAGAACGACGATTTCGGCAAGGACTACCTGAAGGGGCTGAAGGACGGCCTCGGGCCCAAGACCTCGATGATCGTGCTGGAAGAGGCTTACGACACCTCCGAGCCCGCGATCGACGAGCACGTGGTGAAGCTGAAGGCTTCGGGCGCCGACGTCTTCATCAGCATCACCACGCCGAAATTCGCCGCGCAGGGGATCAAGAAGGCGGCGGAGATCAACTGGCATCCGGTCCAGATCGTCTCCAACGTCTCCGCCTCCGTCGGCGGCGTGATCGAACCGGCGGGCCTCGAGATCTCGCAAGGCCTGCTGTCGGCGAGCTACACCAAGGACGGCTCCGATCCGCAGTGGAATGCCGACGACGGCATGAAGAAATTCTACAACTTCGTCGCGCAATACGATCCCAAGGCCAACAAGCTCGATGCCGGCGTCGTGTTCGGCTATGCCGCAGCTCAAACCATAGTGAAGGTGCTGCAGATGTGCGGCGACGACCTCACCCGCGACAACGTCATGAAGCAGGCAGCGTCCTTGAAGGATTTCGAGCCCGACACGCTGCTGCCCGGCATCAGGATCAACACCGCAGCCGACAATTTCGCCCCGATCGAGCAGCTGCAGATGATGCGCTTCAAGGGCCGGAAGTGGGAGCTGTTCGGCGATGTGATCTCGAGCGAGATCGATCACTGAAGCCCGCGCAAACACGCAACTCAAAATAGCCGGACTTCGCAAGACAATTTCTGCGTGGCCGAGTGCAGACGAATTTCATCTCGCGCGCCGGAATATTCCGCATCCTCTCGAAAAAAGAGCGCCTCGCTGCGACAGCGCCCGCGAGGCGTTCTGCTTGCTGGCCGCCCGGGAAGGGTATTCAATGTGTGTCGGAGCGGCGCGCAACGATCGCTCCCAATCAAGAATACGACACATTCAAATCCACCCAGGGAGATCAAGATGCCTGCAATGCATGTGCGGTTGGGCGCCTTCTCGGCTGCCCTCGCGCTGGCTGCCGTCCTGTCCACGACGGCGTTCGCGCAGAAAAAATACGACACCGGCGCCTCCGACGGCGAAATCAAGATCGGCAACATCATGCCCTACAGCGGACCTGCGTCCGCCTATGGCGTGATCGGCAAGACGGAAGAAGCCTATTTCCGCAAGATCAACGCCGAAGGCGGCATCAACGGCCGCAAGATCAACTTCATCAGCTATGACGATGCCTACTCGCCGCCGAAGACGGTCGAGCAGGCGCGCAAGCTGGTCGAGAGCGACGAGGTGCTGCTGATCTTCAATTCGCTCGGTACGCCGCCCAACTCCGCAATTCAGAAATACATGAATTCGAAGAAGGTGCCGCAGCTGTTCGTCGCCACCGGTGCCACGAAGTGGAACGATCCGAAGGAGTTTCCCTGGACGATGGGCTGGCAACCCAACTACCAGAGCGAAACCATCATCTATGCGAAGTATATCTTGAAGAACAAGCCGGACGCCAAGATCGCGGTGCTCTATCAGAACGACGATTACGGCAAGGACTATCTGAAGGGCTTCAAGGATGGGCTTGGCGCCAAGGCGGCCTCGATGATCGTCATCGAGGACAGCTATGAGGTTTCCGAGCCGACCATCGACTCGCATATCGTGAGACTGAAAGCCTCGGGCGCCGACGTCTTCATGAACATCACCACGCCGAAATTTGCGGCACAGGCGATCAAGAAGAACGGCGAGCTCGGCTGGAAGCCGCTGCATTTCCTCAACAACGTCTCCGGCTCGATCGGCAGCGTGATCAAGCCGGCCGGCTTCGAGAACGCGCAGGGCATCATCTCGTCGCAATATTTCAAGGACCCCACCGATGCCCAATGGAAGACTGACCCGGCGATGATCGCGTGGAACGAATTCCTGGATAAGTACTATCCGGAGGCGAACCGCGCCGACGCCTCGGTGATGTACGCCTACATCGTGAGCCAGGGTCTCGTGCACGTGCTCAAGGCTTGCGGCGACAATTTGACCCGCGAGAACATCATGAAGCAGGCCGCCAACATCAGGGACTACGAGCCGGCGGGCCTGCTGCCCGGCATCAAGGTCAACACGTCGGCCAGCGACTTCGCACCCATTTCCCAGGTTCAATTGATCCGATTCAAGGGCGAGCATTGGGAGCGATTTGGCGATATCTTGAGCGGCGACGTCGGCGGCTGACCTTGCCAGTCGCCCAGGATCCAGCCACCGACTAAAGACGCAGCCCCCGCGGCCATGCCGCGGGGGCTTTTCCTTGAAGCTTTCGGGCAAATCGTATTCAATTGCGGGCGCGTCGCCAAAAACAATCAGGCCAAGAAAAGGGACGCACACACCAAGAAAAATAGGGAGAATGGAATGCCTGCTGTCACCGGCAAATTTGCGGTTGCGTCACTGGCGCTTGCGCTCATTGCGGCCACGACCTCCACCGCGTCGGCCCAGAAGAAATACGATACCGGCGCGACCGATACCGAGATCAAGATCGGCAACATCATGCCTTACAGCGGACCGGCCTCCGCCTACGGCATCATCGGGCGGACCGAAGCCGCCTATTTCAAGAAGATCAACGAGGAGGGCGGCATCAACGGCCGCAAGATCAACTTCATCTCCTACGACGACGGCTATTCGCCGCCCAAGACCGTCGAGCAGGCGCGCAAGCTGGTCGAGAGCGACGAGGTGCTGTTGATCTTCAACTCGCTCGGCACGCCGCCGAACTCTGCGATCCACAAATACATGAACTCGAAGAAGGTGCCGCAGCTGTTCGTGGCCACCGGCGCCACCAAGTGGAACGATCCGAAGGACTTCCCATGGACCATGGGCTGGCAACCCAACTACCAGAGCGAAACGCAGATCTATGCGAAATACATTCTCAAAGAGATGCCGAACGCCAAGATCGCCGTACTGTTTCAGAACGACGATTACGGCAAGGACTATCTCAAGGGCCTGAAGGACGGCCTCGGATCGAAAGCCGCGAGCATGATCATCGCCGAGGAAAGCTACGAGACCTCGGAGCCGACGATCGACAACCACATCGTCAAGCTGAAGGCGACGGGCGCCGACGTCTTCGTCAACATCACCACGCCTAAATTTGCCGCGCAGGCCATCAAGAAGAATGCCGAGATCGGCTGGAAGCCCACCCACTTCCTCAACAACGTCTCGGCGTCGGTCGGAAGCGTGATCAAGCCGGCAGGCTTCGAAAACGCGCAAGGCGTCATCTCGGCGGCCTATTTGAAGGACACCACGGACACCCAATGGGCGAACGACGCCGGCATGAAGGGCTTCCTCGACTTCATGGCGAAATACTTCCCCGAAGGCGACAAGACCGATGGCGGCACGATCGTCGGGTACGGCGTGGCGCAGACACTGGTCCAGGTGCTCAAGAACTGCGGCGACGACCTCACGCGCGCGAACGTCATGAAGCAGGCCGCCAGCCTGAAGGACTTCCGCACCGAGGTGCTGCTGCCCGGCATCAAGATCAACACGTCGGCGACCGACTTCGCGCCGATCAGCTCGCTGCAGTTGCAGCGCTTCAAGGGCGAGCGATGGGAGCTGTTCGGCGACGTGATCAACGCTCAAGCCGGCGGCTAGCATCTGAAGCACACGACGAGGAAAAGGCCCCCTGCGAGACCGTCGCAGGGGGCTCTTGCTTGCCTGCCGATTGTGATCACGCGATTGCACAATCGAATGACGGCAAAGCCGGCTTACGCTTTGGCGCCCGATGCGGTAGGCAGGTGAAGCGGCAAAGGCCGCCGATTTCTTCCGTCTGCCGAAAGCCATCGTGATGACCGATCGCCGTCCCCTGCTCCGCGCGCTGTACGACGCTGCCGTTGCCGCCGCTCATCCCAATGTGGTGCTGGCGCCGCACTTGCGGCCGGCGCCCAAGGGACGCGTGATTTGCCTGGCCGCCGGCAAGGGCGCAGCCGCCATGGCCGCGGCGGCCGAACGGCACTATCTCGACACGCTGCAGCTCGCACCGGAACGCATGGTCGGCATCGCCACCACGCGCCACGGCTACGGCGTGCCGACGCGCCGCATCGGCGTGGTCGAGGCCGGTCATCCCGTGCCGGATGAAGCTGGCCTCAAGGGCGCCGCCGACACGCTCGCGCTCGCGGGCGAAGCCGGCCCTGACGATCTGCTGCTGGTGCTGCTCACCGGCGGCGGCTCGGCGAACTGGATCGCCCCCAGCGAGGGCATCAGCTTTGCGCAGAAGCAGGCGGTCAACAAGGCGCTGCTCCGTTCGGGCGCGCCGATCGGCGAGATGAACGTCGTGCGCAAACATCTGTCGCGGATCAAGGGCGGCCGCCTCGCACGTGCCGGCAGGAATGCCGCCGAGATCGTGACGCTCGCGATCTCGGACGTGCCGCATGACGATCCTTCCGCGATCGCCTCCGGTCCCACCGTGCCTGATCCGACCACGCTGGCCGATGCGCGCGCCATCGTCGCGAAATACAAGCTCGACATCGACGATGCCGTGCGCCGCGCGCTCGACGATCCCGCCAACGAAAGCTGCAAGCCCGGCGATGCCGCCTTCGCCCGCGCGCATTTCGAATTGATTGCACGGCCGAAGCAGTCGCTCGACGCCGCGGTGAAGCTCGCGCGCGCCTCCGGTTACGAGACCATCGACCTCGGCGCCGATCTCGAAGGCGAGGCGCGCGAGGTCGCCGCCGATCACGCCAGGCTGGCGCTGCAAGCGCGCGCGCAAGGCAAGCGCCTCGCGATCCTTTCCGGCGGCGAGCTCACGGTCACCGTGCGCGGCCAGGGGCGCGGCGGACCGAACCAGGAATACGCGCTGGCGCTGGCCGCCCTGCTGCAGGACACACCTGATGTTTCGGCGTTGGCGGGCGACACCGACGGTGCCGACGGCGGCGCCGGCCATCCCACCGACCCCGCCGGCGCGCTGATCGATGCGACGACATTCGCAAAGATGAAGGCGCAGGGGCTCCAGCCGCAGGCGTACCTGGACAACAACGACGCCACGACGTTCTTCGAGGCAACAGGCGACTTGCTGCTGCCGGGACCGACGCTGACCAACGTGAACGACATCAGGGTGATCCTGGTGGACTGAGGCGCCTGCGCCAATGACGGTGTCATTCCCCGCGAAGGGGGGACTCCAGTACGCCGCGGCTTCTCCGTATCCCATGACGGCCGCTGGAATACCGGATCGTTTGCCTTCGCGGACGAAGACAATCCGCCTCAGAAGTCGCTCGCGACCTTCGCGAGCATCGCGATGAGGGCTTCGCGGTTGGCCTGCCCGAGCAGCTCGTTCAGGCGGGCCTCGTGCTTGGTGGCGACGAGCTTCTTGGCACGGGCCAGCACCGCCTTGCCCTTGTCGGTCAGCACCAGGATGTGCGAGCGGCGGTCGTTGGTGGAACGGATCCGCGCGCAAAGGTCGCGGCTCTCGAGATTGTCGAGCATGGCCACGAAGTTCGGCCTGAGGATGCCGAGGGTGGAGGCGATCTCGGTCTGGTTACGGCCCGGGTTCTTCTCGACCAGCAGCAGCACGGAAAACTGCGCCGGCGTGAGCTGGAGCGAGGCCATGCAGCGCAGGAAGTTCTCGAACACCTTGAGCTGCGCCCGCTTCAGCACATAGCCGAGCTGTTCCGAGAGCTCGCCGAGCTGGAGCGCTTCGCCGGCCCCCTGACCTTGCAGCTCGGCCGCGTCCTTGCGGCCCTTGGCCGTGTCGGCAAGCTTTTCGGAGGACTTTTCGGCGGCTTTGGAAACGGTCATCGCCTCGTGCTCGTAATCCCGCTAAATTCGGGAGGGATCGTTCCCGCCCTTGATGTTATATTTGATAATTGTTATGGACCATATCAAATATCGTCAGCGTTTTTCAATGGCTGTGAGCTGACCGTCCACCGCAATCGGGGGGACCGGTCCGTTATCTTAAGGGGGAGCGTCCGGTCTTGAATACCACCATCATGCTGTTCCTGGTGCAGGACGGCATCACCAATGGCGCGATCTATGCGCTACTCGGCCTGGCGCTGGTGCTGGTGTTCGCCGTCACCCGCGTCATCCTCATCCCCCAGGGCGAATTCGTCACTTATGGCGCGCTGACCTACGCTTCGCTGGCCGCAGGCCAGATGCCGGGTACGGCCAAGCTCGCGCTGGCGCTCGGCATCGGCGCCTTCGCTTTCGACCTGTTCGTCGCGCGCAAGGCGCTGCATGGCCGCCTGATCGTCCGCAGCGCCCTCACCAATATCGTGCTGCCGGCCGTCGTGCTGGCGCTGACCGTGTACTTTGCCGCCCAGAAGCCACCGGTCGCGGTCTCGATCGCGCTGTCGCTGGTGATCGTGGCGATGATCGGCCTCTATCTCTATCGCGTCGCATTCCAGCCGCTGGCACACACCTCCGTGCTGGTGCTGCTGATCGCATCCGTGGGCGTCCATCTGGCGCTGCAGGGCCTCGGCCTGCTGTTCTTCGGCGCCGAAGGCCAGCGCGGACCTGCGGTGCTGTCCGGCGCATTCACCGCGGGCTCGCTGCGCTTCACCGGCCAGAGCCTCACCGTCTACGGCATTACCATCGCCTTCATCGTCGGCCTCTGGCTGTTCTTCGGCCTGACGCTCTACGGCAAGGCGCTGCGCGCGACCGCCGTGAACCGGTTGGGAGCGCGTCTCGTCGGCATCCGCACCACGCTGTCGGGGCAGATTGCCTTTCTGCTGGCCTCCGTCATCGGCGCGTTGTCGGGCATCATGATCGTGCCGATCACGACGCTCTACTATGACTCAGGCTTCCTGATCGGCCTGAAGGGCTTCGTCGCCGCGATCATCGGCGGCCTCGTCAGCTATCCTCTCACCGCCGCCGCGGCGCTGGTCGTCGGCCTCGTCGAGGCGTTCTCGTCCTTCTATGCCTCCAACTACAAGGAGGTGATCGTTTTCATGCTGCTGATCCCCGTGCTGCTGCTGCGTTCGCTCGCCGCGCCCGCCGTCGAAGAAGAGAAGGACTGAGGCTTAAGATGCAGAGCCGCCTTCCCATCATCGTCTTCGCACTCGTCATGGCCGCGATTCCGTTCGTCCCGGGCATGCCGCCGTTCTGGATCGTGCTGCTCGACAATATCGGGCTTGCGGCCCTCGTCGCGATGGGCCTCGTGCTGCTGACCGGCGTCGGCGGCCTGACCTCGTTCGGACAGGCGGCCTTCGTCGGCTTCGGCGCCTACACCACCGCGGTGCTGTCGACGGCCTACGGCCTGTCGCCCTGGCTGACGCTGCCGCTGTCGCTTGTGGTCAGCGGATCGCTGGCGGTGCTGCTCGGGCTGATCACCGTCCGCCTCTCCGGCCACTATCTGCCGCTCGGCACGCTCGCCTGGGGGCTCGGCCTGTTCTATCTCTTCAGCAAGCTGGAATTCCTAGGCCGTAACGACGGCATCTCGGCGATTCCGCCGCTGTCGATCGGCACGTTCAAGATGCTCTCGCCCGGTTCGATCTATTACGCGATCTGGATCGCGGTGATCGTCTCGGCCCTGCTGACCATGAACCTGCTGGATTCCCGCACCGGCCGCGCCATCCGTGCGCTCCGGCGCGGCCATGTCGCGGCGGAGGCATTCGGCGTGCACACGCCACGCGCCAAACTGCTGGTGTTCATCCATGCCGCCGTGCTCGCCGGTCTCTCGGGCTGGCTCTACGCGCATCTCCAGCGCGCCGTGAACCCGACGCCGTTCGGCGCGCAGGCCGGTATCGAATATCTCTTCATCGCGGTGGTCGGCGGCGCCGGCTATGTCTGGGGCGGCGTGCTCGGCGCTGCGATCGTCGTGGTGCTGAAGGAGGTGCTGCAGAGCTATCTGCCGCTGATCCTGCCCGGCTCCGGGCAGGTCGAGACCATCGTATTCGGCATCATGCTGGTGGCACTGCTGCAACTTGCACCCGGCGGCCTCTGGCCGTGGCTGATGTCGTTCCTGCCGGAGCGGACCAGTGGCAAGAATCCGGACACCTCGCTGAAGCTCGAGCAGCGACCCCGCGCGCCCGGCCAGTCCGGCATCCTGCTCCAGGTCGACAAGGCGCGAAAACAGTTCGGCGGCGTGGTCGCGGTCAACAACGTCTCCTTCGACGTCCAGGCCCGCGAGATCGTAGCGCTGATCGGCCCGAACGGCGCCGGCAAGAGCACGACCTTCAACCTGATCACCGGCGTGCTGTCGGCCACGTCAGGCTCGGTCTCGGTGCTCGGCAAGAAGGTCGACAAGGCGCCGCCGCAGGAGATCGTCAAGCTCGGCATCAGCAGGACCTTCCAGCATGTGAAACTGGTCCCTGACATGACCGTGCTGGAGAACGTCGCGATCGGCGCGCATCTGCGCGGTCATTCCGGGCCAATCGCCTCGATGCTGCGGCTCGACCGTGCCGACGAGGCCAGATTGCTCGCCGAAGCAGCCCGCCAGATCGAGCGCGTCGGCCTTGTCGACCAGATGCATCAGCTCGCAGGCAGCCTTTCGCTCGGCCAGCAGCGCATCGTCGAGATCGCCCGGGCGCTCTGCGTCGATCCGATGCTGCTGCTGCTCGACGAACCGGCTGCCGGCCTGCGCCACATGGAGAAGCAGCAGCTCGCCAAGCTGCTGCGCGACTTGCGCGACGGCGGCATGAGCGTGCTCCTGGTCGAGCACGACATGGGCTTCGTGATGAACCTCGCCGACCGCATCGTGGTGCTCGATTTCGGCACCAAGATCGCCGAAGGCACGCCTGCCACGATCAAAACCAATCCCGAAGTGATCAAGGCCTATCTCGGAGTGGCGGCATGAGCGCGCTGTTGTCCGTCACCGACGCACATGTCGCCTATGGCAAGGTCGAGGCGGTACGCTCGGTCTCGCTCGAGGTCGGCCAGAACCAGATCGTCACCATCGTCGGCGCCAACGGCGCCGGCAAGACCACGCTGCTGTCGGCTATCATCGGCATCCTGCCGCTGAAAGGCCGCGTCACCTTTGCGGGGCAGGATCTCGCCCGGCTCGACATCGAGGACCGCGTCGCGATGGGGCTCGGCCTCGTGCCTGAGCACCGCGAATTGTTCGTGACCATGAATGTCGAGGACAATCTGGAGCTCGGCGCCTTCCGCATCGAGAAGCGCAAGGCGAAAGCATCAATGGAGCGCGTCTACACTCTGTTTCCGCGATTGAAGGAGCGGCGCAAGCAGTTCGCCGGCACGCTCTCCGGCGGCGAGCAGCAGATGCTCGCGATGGGCCGCGCGCTGATGGGCGAGCCGAAACTGCTGATGCTGGACGAGCCGAGCCTCGGCCTCGCCCCGATCATCGTCGCCGACATCTTCCGCATCGTCACCGAGCTGCGCGCCAGCGGCGTCTCCGTGCTGCTGGTCGAGCAGAATGCGCAGGCCGCGCTGAAGATCGCGGACCAGGCTTACGTGATGGAGCTCGGCGAGTTCGTGCTCAGCGGCAAGGCCAGCGACATCGCGGCGAACGAGCGGGTGGCAGCCAGCTATCTCGGCTTCCAGCATGAAGGCGAGAGTGTGATTTAGGTTTTTCTTCCTCGTCCCGCAGGCGGGAAGAGGCGAAGAAACCGCTCAGCTCGCCTCTCCCTTCAACGCCGCCACCTCTGCCTCCAGCTCCGCAATCCTCGCATCCCTCGCCGCCAGCGCCGCGGCGACATCGCCCGCGTCGAATTTCTGCGGAATGTGCTGCGGGCAGTTGGTGTCCCAGGCTTCGATCTTGAACAGGATCACCTGCTCGGGCCGAGCGCGGTAGCCCTTCGGCATCATCGACGCTGTCAGCGCCTCGTCGTCCTCGACAACGCGCGCCTCGCCCCAGAGCTTCACCCGGCGGCGATGGGCGTAGTCCATCACGAAGATATAGGTCTTTGGATTCTCCGAGAGATTGCCCTGGGTGATAAACTGCTGATTGCCGGCATAGTCGGCAAAGGCGAGCGTCTGCTTATCCAGTATCTTTAGGAAGCCCTTCGGGCCGCCACGGTGCTGGATATAGGGCTGGCCATCGGCCGATGCGGTGGCGAAGTAAAAGCTGTTCGCGTCCGTGAGAAAGGCCTCGAGGTTTTCATCGACCTCGGTGCGCCAGCCGCGCTGCTCGACGCGGCCATAAGCCTCGCGCGAACCCTTGCGCGCCTGGATCGCCTTCACCGCGGGGGTGAAGGCAACGTCGCTTGCATAAGTGTGGACTGCCGTCGTCATCGGAACATCTCCTGAATTCCGGCGCATTGCTGCGTCTTTCGCCTCCCAACATGGACCTTCCGCCGATCAAAACAATCTACCTGCTTGACACTTCATCATTGCGATATATGCAATAATGAGATGGACCGCCTCGAAGCCATGCACGTCTTCGTCACCGTAGCCGATCTCAGCGGCTTCGCACCGGCGGCGCGCAAGCTGCATTTGTCGCCCTCGGCCGTGACGCGGCTGATCGCGGCGCTGGAGGAGCATCTCGGCGCCCGGCTGTTGCAGCGAACCACCCGGCAGGTGAGATTGACCGACGTCGGCACGCGCTATCTCGAGCGCGCGCGGCGGATCCTCGCCGATGTCGAGGAGGCCGACGGCTCCGCGCGGGAGGAGCGCAACCGGCCAAGCGGACGGTTGGTGGTCTCGGCACCGGTCGGCTTCGGACGGCTGCATGTCGGGCCGGTCATGACGGCCTATCTCAAACGCTATCCCGAGGTCGGCGCGGAATTGCGCCTGTCCGACCATCTCGTCAATCTCGTGGAGGACGCCGTCGATGTCGCGGTGCGGATCGGTCATCTCGCCGATTCCACGCTGGTGGCGCGCCAGGTCGGCGAGATGCGGCGGATCGTGGTGGCGACGCCGGGTTATCTGAAGCGCCACGGCGAGCCGAAGACGCCGGAAGCTTTGCTCCAACACCAGACCATCCAGTTCGGCCCAACCGCCGGCTGGCACTTCGTGCAGGACGGCCGCGACATCGAGGTCACGCCATCGCCCCGCTTCATCAGCAACAGCGCCGACGCCGCCCTGCAATACGCCGAGGCCGGCGGCGGCGTGACGCGCGTGCTGGCCTATCAAGCCGCCGAGGGGCTGAAGCGCGGACGGCTGAAGATCGTGCTGGCGAAATACGAGCAGCCGGCGCTGCCGATCCACATCATCTACCCGACCTCGCGCCTGCTCTCGGCCAAGGTGCGCGCGTTCGTCGATCTCGTGGTGGAAACGGCGGAGTGGAGGTTCGGGTGAGGCCCGTGTCCCGGACGCGCCGCGTAGTGGCGGAGAGCCCGGACCCAGAAGGCCGCACGGTACCCTGTCGAGACATGGGTCCCGACTCTGCGCAGCAGCGTTGCACGCTGCAGCGCGTCCGGGACATGGAGAGACTATCCCTTCTTCGGCACCACACGGAACGTGCCGCTCGCCCGCGCGATCACGGCGTCATCGGCTCTCACCAGGCACTGCGCAAAACAAATCGTGCTGCCGGTCTTGATCGCCTCACCTTCGACCGCGAGCCATTGGCCGGTCTCGGCGGCACCGACATAGTCGACCGACAACGAGATCGTGACGAACGACGTGGTCCAGCCCGTTGCCTGGGCGCAGCTGTAGCCCATAGCGGCATCGGCCAGCGCGGCGATCAGCCCCCCATGAATCAGCCCGCGCGCGTTGGTGTGCGGCGTCGCCAGGCGCAGCCCCACGGTGACACCCTTTTCGGCTTTCTTCGAATAGAGCGGCTCCCAGGGATCCGTGAGCGGCGCTTTGCGGAAATGCGGCTCGAAGCCGGCGGGAATGTTGGTGTTGGCCATGGCGATCTCGCGTTGCTGGTCACCAGCATTGAACGCGATGGCGATGACGGTTGCATCAATTACAAAGTTTCAAACGGAATTTGCGCGGGTGTTTGAAACAGGCGGCGCCATATGACGGTGCCGCCCTAAAACGGCAATCCCACGTAATTCTCCGACAGCGACGTCATCGCGGCCTGCGACTGCGTGACGTAATCGAGTTCGGCGAGCTGGATGCGGGCACCGATGGTGCCGTTGTCGGGGAATTTGTGCAGCATCGAGGTCATCCACCAGGAGAAGCGCACGGCCTTCCAGACCCGCGCGAGCGCCGTAGCGGAATAGGCGTCGAGGCCGGCGCTGGATTTCTCGTCGTAGAATTCGCGCAGCGCGCTCGATAAATAATGCGCGTCGCTGGCGGCGAGGTTCAGGCCCTTGGCGCCGGTCGGCGGCACGATGTGGGCGGCATCGCCGCACAGGAACATCCGGCCGAAGCGCATCGGCTCGGCGACGAAGCTGCGCAGGGGCGCGATGCTCTTCTCGATCGAGGGGCCCGTGACGAGGCTGTCGGCCGCCTCCTGGTCGAGCCTGCGCTTCAATTCGTCCCAGAAACGGTCGTCCGGCCATTGGTCGACATGATCGTCGAGCGAACACTGCACATAATAACGGCTGCGCTTCGTCGAGCGCATGGTGCAAAGCGCAAAGCCGCGGGCGTGGTTGGAGTAGATCAGCTCATGGCTGACCGGCGGCGTCTCCGACAGAATGCCGAGCCAGCCGAACGGATAGATCCGCTCGAACTCCTCGATCGCCGTTACGGGCACGCTGGCGCGGCTGACGCCGTGAAAACCGTCGCAACCGGCGATGAAATCGCAATCCAGCGTGTGGGTGACGCCGTCCTTCACCCAGGTTACGCGCGGGTGACTGCCGTCGAAATCATGCGGCTGCACGTCCCTGGCCTCGTAGACCGAAGTAAGACCCGCAGCTTTCCGCGCATTCATCAAATCGAGCGTGACCTCGGTCTGGCCGTAGATCATGACCGTCTTGCCGGTCGCACCCTTCATGTCGATGCGGTGACGGCGGCCGGAGAAGGCGAGCTCGATGCCTTCATGCACCAGACCCTCGGCATGCGCCCGCGCGCCGGCGCCGATCCGGTCGAGCAGCCCGACGGTTCCCTCTTCCAGAAGACCGGCGCGGATCCGGCCGAGCACGTAATCCGGGCTCTGCCGCTCCAGGATGACATTCTCGATGCCGTAAGCGTGCAGCAGTTGCCCCAGCAACAATCCTGCCGGTCCTGCCCCGATAATTGCGACTTTTGTCCGCAATACTTGCTCCTCCCGATCCCTTAGGCTTTCGTCGCAGCCCGCTTGTCGCATTGCTCTGTGCAGGATAATTATATCATATAACGGTTGGGCAAAAGGGGAGTGCCGGTCGCCGCGAACGGCGACAAATCCATGCACCAAGGCTGACGGTGAGGATGCGCGAGCGCGCGCGTCAGTTCCGGCTTGAACAGGCCCGCCATTTAGATAACATGTTAATTAATGAGACCGGGCCATCGAAGCCCGCCTCGCCAAAAAGGGAGAGACGTGTGATGAGGAAAGCCTGTCTGGCTTTGCTGCTGGCAGCAAGCGTGACGCCTGCGTTTGCGCAGGACAAGACCTTCGACCTGAAGGTCTCGCACTGGGTGCCGGCCTCGCATCCGCTGCAGAAATCATTGGAAGACTGGGTAGCCGCGGTGAACAAGGATTCCGGCGGCACTATCACGGGCAAGGTGTTTCCGGCCCAGCAGCTCGGCAAAGCGTTCGACCATTACGACATGGCGCGCGACGGCATCGCCGACGTCACCTATGTCAATCCCGGTTACCAGCCCGGCCGCTTCCCGATCATCGGCGCCGGCGAGCTGCCGTTCCTGATCTCGGATGCCAAGGGCGGCTCGATGGGCCTGGACGCCTGGTATCGCAAATATGCCGAGAAGGAGATGAAGGACGTCAAATATTGCCTGGCGTTCGTCCACTCGCCCTCTTCGTTCCATTCCAAGACCAAGAAGATCGTGATGCCCGAGGACGTGAAGGGCATGAAGATCCGCCCGGCGCACGCCACCATGGCGAACTTCGTGACATCGCTCGGCGGCACCAACGTGCAGTCCTCCGCGCCTGAGGTCCGCGACATCATCGAGCGCGGCGTCGCCGACGGCGTCACCTTCCCCTGGGGTTCCCTGGTGCTGTTCGGCATCGACAAGGTGACCAAGTACGACATGGAGGCGCCGCTCTACACCACGACCTTCGTGTTCGTAATGAACAAGGACAAATACAATGCGATGTCCGACAAGCAGAAGGCCGCGATCGACAAGAATTGCTCGACCGAAATGGCCGGCGTGGTCGGCGAGCACTGGGGCAAGTTCGAGGATGCCGGCATCGACAAGGTGAAGGCGGAATCCGGCCACGAGGTCTACAAGCTGACGCCCGAGCAGACCGCCGCCTGGAAGAAGGCCGCCGAGCCGCTGGTCAAGACCTGGTCCGAGGGCGCGAAGAAGACCGGCGCCGATCCCGATGCCGCGCTCGCGGAGCTCAAGGCCTCGCTGAAGAAGTACAACGCGCTGGCGGAGTGAAGCCGAGACGCGATCACGCACTCGCTGCACCTCTCCCGCTTGCGGGGGAGGTCGGCGCGAAGCGCCGGGTGGGGGCTCTCTCCACTTTGGGATCGTTCATTGCGGATGCACCCCCACCCCAGCCCTCCCCCGCAAGCGGGAGAGGGAGCGCACCTCCCTCTCGGAACCCGACTTCGCTGGATTTTAGATAGGACTCTTCCCTCATGAAGCGCTCCTGGATGGACCGCGTCATCGACACGATCGAATGGATCGCGGCCGGCTTCGTCGGTATCGTCGCGCTCGACATCTTCCTGTCGGTGCTGCTGCGCAACACGCTGAACTACTCGATCCCCGACAGCTTCGACATCGGCCGCTTGCTGCTCGGCATCCTCATCTTCTGGGGGATCGCGGCGACCTCCTATCGCGGCACCCACATCACGGTCGACCTCGTGTGGGGCAATGTCGGGCCGCGCCAGCAGCGCTGGATCGACGTGTTCGCAACGCTGGTGCTGCTGTTCGTCGTGACCGTGCAGACCTGGACGCTGTTCGACAAGGTGCGCGGCACCTACAACGACAATGTCCAGACCTTCGACATGCACATGCCGACATGGCCGTTCTTTGCGGTCGCATGGATCGGCGATGCCGCAGCCGTGCTGCTGATCGCGATCCGCACCTACCGCCTGATCTTTCATCCCGAAGACATGCACGATCCCAAATTGAAGGCGACGGAGTAATCATGAGCACCGATGCCGTCGCCTTAATCGGCTTCGTTTCCCTGTTCGTCCTGATGCTGCTGCGCGTGCCCGTCGGCATGGCCATGGGCCTCGTCGGCGTCTCCGGCTTCGCCTATCTCGTCAACGGCAATGCGGCGCTGAAGCTGGTCGGCCAGACCTCGATGCGCACGGTGACCGACTACACCTTCGGCGTCATCCCGATGTTCCTGCTGATGGGCTCGTTCGTGTCCAATTCGGGCATGAGCCGCGAGCTGTTCCGCGCCGCCAACGGCTTCGTCGGACATTTGCGCGGCGGGCTCGGCATCGCCACCGTCGGCGCCTGCGGCGGCTTTGCCGCGATCTGCGGCTCCTCCGTCGCGACGGCCGCCACCTTCTCCGCCGTCGCCTATCCCGAGATGCGCCGCTTCGGCTATCCGCAATCGTTCGCCACCGGCGTGATCGCCGCCGGCGGCACGCTCGGCGCGATGCTGCCGCCCTCCACCGTGCTTGCGGTGTACGGCATCATCACCGAGCAGGACATCGGGAAGCTCTTCATCGCCGGCATCATCCCGGGCCTGCTGGCGATGAGCATGTACATGATCACGATTTTCCTGATCGGCTATTTTCGTCCCGACTTCCTGCCGAAGGGCAAGGTGACGCCGTGGCGCGAGCGCTTTGCCGGCCTGAAGGAGATCTGGGCGCCGGTGCTGCTGTTCATCTTCGTGATCGGCGGACTCTACGGCCTGCCCTATTTGCCGCGCTTCACACCGACCGAAGCTGGCGGCGTCGGCGCCGCCGGCGCGTTCATCATCGGCGTGGTGACCGGCCGGCTCGACCGCGAGAAGATCCTGGCGTCGCTGCTGCAGGCGACGCGCACCGCGGCCGCCGTCTTCACCGTGCTGATCGGCGCGCTGATCTTCGGCTATTTCCTCACGGTGACGCAGACGCCGCAGAAGGTGACGGAATTCCTCACCGGCCTCGGCCTTGGCCCCTACGGCGTGCTGGCGCTGATCATGGTAATGTATCTCGTGCTCGGTTGCCTGATGGACGCCATGGCGATGATCATCCTGACCGTGCCGATCATCTTCCCCGTGATCACGCATCTCGGTTTCGACCCGATCTGGTTCGGCGTCATCATCGTGATGACCGTCGAGCTCGGCCTGATCCACCCGCCGGTCGGCATGAACGTCTTTGTCATCAAGAGCGTGGTGAAGGACGTCTCCTTCTCCACGATCTTCAAGGGCGTGATTCCCTTCGTGGTCACGGACCTGATCCGCCTCGTGATCTTGATCGCCTTCCCGCTGCTGGCGACCTGGCTACCGACGCGGATGATGGCGAATTGAAGAGGTGAAGCGATGACCACACCGACGCTCGAGACCAAATACGTCTTCACCGTCACCGCGCGCATCGGCGACGTCGTCACCGCCGGCGAGACCGGGATCGGCCTCCGCCGCATCATTCCGATCGTCGGCGGCGAGGTGACAGGCGCGATTTCAGGAACGGTGCTGCCGTTCGGCGCCGACTTCCAGACCATTCGCCCCAACGAACTGATCGATCTCGAAGCCAAATACGCGTTCGAAACCGACGACGGCGCCATCGTCTATGTCGAGAACAAGGGCATGCGCTTCGGTCCGGTCGAGCTTCTGCAAAAGCTCAAGCGCGGCGAGCCGGTCGATCCCATGCTGATCTACTTCCGCACCGTGCCGAAATTCGAGACCGGACATGAGAAATATCGCTGGCTGATGGAGCGCATTTTCGTCGGCTCGGCCGCGCGCCATGCGGACCGCGTCGTGATCGACGTGCATCAGGTGATGTGAGGCCGCATTGACCGCCGCCACATCGGTGTGTATAAATACACACCATGAATAGCCGAGACATCATCTCGGCCCTTCACAGGGATGGCTGGGTGCAAGTGGCTCAGAAGGGCAGCCACGTCCAGTTCAGGCATCCGACCAAAAAGGGCCGCGTGACGGTCCCTCATCCGAAGCGAGACATCGCGCTCGGAACGTTGAAGAGCATTGAACAGCAATCAGGACTGCAACTGAGGTAAGCGCCATGCGTCACTATATTGGTCTTATCCATAAGGATGCCGACAGCGATTTCGGCGTGTCGTTTCCTGACCTGCCCGGCGTTGTGACTGCGGGGTCCACCCTGGATGAAGCGCGGGACATGGCCGAAGAAGCGCTGGCGTTTCATCTTGAAGGGCTGGAAGAAGACGGCGAGGCTATTCCCGAGCCTTCGTCGCTCGAAGACATCATGTCGGATCCCGCGAACCGCTCTGGCGTCGCCATTCTGGTGTCGGTGAAAGATGGCCAGCCCAAGATCGTACGCGTCAATGTCACGTTGCCCGGTGACGTCCTGGAGCAGATCGACAAGTACGCTGAAGCCCACGGCTACACACGATCGGGCCTGCTTGCCCAGGCCGCAAAAAAGCTGATGACTGAAGCCGCCTGAAGCATTTCCGCGTCTTGCGCCCATGTGGCACCGATTACCTGATGGTTCACCCTCGCGACTGCGAGGACGGCCCTCCTTGACTCCCCGGAAATTCGTTATACAACATAACTATTCTAACAAGGACGCAAATGACACAGGGAAACGCCGAGACCGCTGACGCGGGCGCCTCCGGGCTACTCCGGATCGAGAGGGCGGACCGGGTTCTGACCGTGGGTCTGAACCGGCCGGCCAAGCGCAATGCGCTCAATGACGGCATCATCCTGGAAATCGGCGAGTGTTTTGCGTCCCTGCCCGAGGATATCGGCGCGGTGGTCATCCACGGCATCGGCGATCATTTCTCCTCGGGCCTCGACCTGTCCGAACTGACCGAGCATGACGCGACCGGCGGCCTGCTGCATTCCCAGATGTGGCACCGGGTGTTCGACCGCATCCAGTACAGCCGCGTCCCCGTGATCGCGGCGCTGAGGGGCGCCGTGATCGGCGGCGGGCTGGAGCTCGCCTGCTCGGCGCATATCCGCGTCGCCGAGCCCTCAACCTATTTCGCGCTTCCGGAAGGACAGCGCGGCATCTTCGTCGGCGGCGGCGGCTCGGTGCGGCTGCCGCGATTGATCGGCGTCGCCCGGATGATGGACATGATGCTGACGGGCCGCGTCTACAGCGCGACCGAAGGCGCATCCTACGGCTTCGCGCAATATGTCACAGAAGCCGGCAACGGGCTCGGCAAGGCGATGGAGCTTGCAACCAAAGTCGCTTCCAACGCGCCACTGACGAACTTCGCCGTGCTCCAGGCGCTGCCGATGATCGCGGAGGCCAATCCGCAGACCGGCCTGCTGATGGAATCGCTGATGGCGACCGTCGCGCAGAGCGACAAGGAGGCAAAGCGCAGGATCCGCGAATTCCTCGAACACAAGACCGCAAAGGTGAAGCCGAAGTCATGAGCGCGCAGCCGTCCTCTTCCAGCATGGAGCGCGGCGCGAGCACTTTCCCGCTGCGGCCCATCTCGTTCGGCGATCCCGCCGTCAACATCGAGCGACGCGACGACGGCACGATTTACCTCAGACCCACACAGCCGCTCGGCGACTATCCGGTGCGCCTCACCGACCGCCTGCATCATTGGGCCGCCACGACGCCGGACCGCGTCTTCATGGCCGAGCGCGAAGGCGGCCGCTTCTGGCGCAAGATCAGCTACGCCGAGCTGCTCGTCGCAAGCCGTCACATCGCATCGAGCCTGATCGCGCGCGGCCTGTCGGCGGAGCGGCCGGTCGTCATCCTCTCGGGCAATTCGATCGACCACGCCCTGCTCGCGTTCGGCGCGTTCTATGCCGGCATTCCGTTCTGCCCGGTGTCGCCGGCCTATTCGCTGGTGTCGAAGGACTACGGCAAGCTGTCCTATCTGATGAAGCTGCTGACGCCCGGCCTCGTCTTCGCCGAGGATGCCGACAAGTTCGCCGATGCGCTTGCCGCCAACGTCTCGCTCGGCACCGAGATCGCCACGTCCTATGGCCACGTGCCGGGCCGCGACGTCACCACGCTCGCCGACCTCATGGCGACGCCGATCCGCAGCGATCTCGACGATGTCCATGGCAGGATCGGCCCGGACACGATCGCAAAATTCCTGCTGACCTCGGGCTCGACCGGCAACCCCAAGGCCGTCATCAACACCCAGCGCATGATCTGCGCCAACCAGGTGATGCTGCGCGAGACGCTGGCCTTCCTCAAGGACGAGCCGCCCGTCATCATCGACTGGCTGCCCTGGAATCACACTTTCGGCGGCAACCACAATATCGGGCTGACGCTCTACAACGGCGGCTCGATGTATCTGGACGCCGGCAAGCCGATGCCCGGCGGCATCGAGGAGACCGTGCGCAATCTCCAGGAGATATCGCCGACGGTCTATTTCAACGTGCCCAAGGGCTATGAATCGCTGCTGCCCTATCTGCGCGACGACCAGGGCCTGCGCGCAAAATTCTTCGACCGCCTGCACGCGATGTTCTTCTCGGGCGCCGCGCTGTCGCCGTTCATCTGGGACAGCCTCGACGAGCTCGCCGTGAAGGAAAAAGGCTATCGCGTGCCGATGCTGACCGGGCTCGGCGCGACCGAGACCGCGCCGTTCTTCATGTCGGTCAATCCACGCACCAGCCGCTCCGGCCATGTCGGCCTGCCCGTATCGGGCAATGACGCCAAATTGGTGCCGAACAACGGCAAGCTGGAAGTGCGCGCCAAGGGGCCGAACGTGATGCCTGGCTACTGGCGCCAGCCCGACATCACCGCGAAATCCTTCGACGAGGAAGGATTTTACAAGATGGGCGACGCGCTCAAGCCGTCCGATCCCAATGATTTCAACGCCGGCTTCGATTTCGACGGCCGCGTCGGTGAGGACTTCAAGCTCGCCAGCGGTACCTGGGTCAGCGTCGGCCCGCTCCGCGCGCGTCTCACGGCGGCCTGCGCTCCGCTGGTGCGCGACGTCGTCATCGCTGGCATCAACCGCGACGAGGTCTCGGCGCTCGTGGTGCTCGACCTCGACGGCTGCCGGCTGATCAACCCGACGCTGCCGACCGACGATCTCGTCGTCGCGACGCGCGACCGGCTGGTCCGCGAGGCTTTTCGCGAGCGCCTGACCCGTTTCCTTTCTTCGGCCACCGGCTCCTCGACCCGGATCACGCGCGCGATCCTGATGGACGCGCCGCTCTCGATCGACAAGGGCGAAGTCACCGACAAGGGCTCGATCAACCAGCGCGCCGTGCTCGAGCACCGCACCGAATTGATCGAGGAGCTCTATGCTGCCAATCCATCGGACCGTGTGATATCGGTCGGTTGACCCCGACATAAATTAGAGGAGAACGCCATGTTGTTGAAGGATCAGGCAGCCATCGTCACCGGCGGCGCATCGGGACTGGGCGCTGCCACCGCGCGAAAGCTGGCGGCACAGGGCGCCAAGGTCGCGGTCTGCGATCTCAATTCCAAGCTCGCTGAGACCGTCGCCGCCGAGATCAAGGGCGTCGCAATCACCTGCGACATCTCCGATGCCGCCTCGGCCGAAGCCGCTGTTGCGCAGGCTGCGAAAGCTCACGGCCCGGCGCGCGTGCTGGTCAATTGCGCCGGCATCGGCGTTGCCAAGCGCGTCGTCGGTCGCGACGGCCCGATGGCGCTCGCCGATTTCGACAAGGTGATCAAGGTCAATCTGATCGGCACCTTCAACATGCTGCGCCTCGCCGCCACCGAGATGTCCAAGCTGGAGCCGCAAGCGACTGGCGAGCGCGGCGTCATCATCAACACGGCCTCCGTTGCCGCCTATGACGGCCAGATCGGGCAATCGGCTTATTCCGCGTCCAAGGGCGGGATCGTCGGCATGACGCTGCCGATCGCGCGCGAGCTGGCGCAATTCGGCGTCCGCGTGCTGACCATCGCACCCGGCCTGTTCCTGACTCCGCTGCTGGCGAACCTGCCGCAGGAAGCCCAGGACTCGCTCGCCGCCGCCATCCCCTTCCCGCGCCGGCTCGGCCATGCCGACGAATTCGCCGCGCTCGCTTTGCACATGGTCGAGAATTCGTACTTGAACGGCGAAGTGGTGCGCCTCGACGGCTCGCTGCGCATGGCGCCGAAATAAGGTCCGCGACACATGTTCGTGAACCGGCGCGAGGTCCAGATCCAGTGGGGCGATTGCGACCCCGCCAACATCGTCTATTACCCGCGCTATTTCGCGATGTTCGACGATTCGACGTCGACCCTGTTCGAGGTCGCGGGGTTCTCCAAGCAGGACCTGGTCCGTAAATACGGCCTGGTGGGCATCCCCATGGTCGACACACGGTCCAAGTTCTACATCCCCTCGACCTATGGCGACTGGATCACCATCGAAACCAAGATCGAGAGCATCAAGCGATCGAGCTTCGAGGTGAAGCACAACGTCTACAAGGGCGAGGCGCTGGCGATCGAGGGTTTCGAGACCCGCGTTCTGGTCGGCCGCGATCCCGTTAACCCCGACAAGCTGAAATCGGCACCGTTCCCGGCTGAAATGGTAGCCAAGTTCACAGGGAGCTAAGTCCGGAGCTAAATCGCCGCATCACCAAAAGAGGGGGCTGAATTACCCCCCGATTTCTGCTTTCAAAGAAACACGTAAAGGGAGGAATAAATGAAACGCTTTTACCTGACCGCCGCCATCACCGCGGCGACGCTTGCCCTGCCGGCGCTGCCCGCGTTGGCCCAGACCAGCGAAATCACCATCGGCATCACCACCACCACGACCGGCCCCGGCGCAGCGCTCGGCATTCCCGAGCGTAACGCGCTGGAATTCGTGCCGAAGGAAATCGGCGGCGTGCCGCTGAAGGTGATCGTGCTCGACGACGGCGGCGATCCCACCACCGCGACCACCAACGCGCGCCGCTTCGTGACCGAATCCAAGGCCGACATCATCATGGGCTCGGCGCTGACGCCGCCGACGATCGCGGTCTCCAACGTCGCCAACGAAGCCGGCATTCCGCATTTCGGCCTGGCGCCGTTCCCGATCACGCCGGAGCGCATGAAGTGGTCGGTGGCAATGCCGCAGCCGATCCCGATCGTGGGCAAGGTGCTGTACGAGCACATGAAGAGCAAGGGCGTGAAGACAGTCGGCTATATCGGCTATTCCGACTCCTATGGCGACCTCTGGTTCAACGATTTGAAGGCACAGGCCGTGCCGATGGGCATGACCATCGCCGACGAGGAACGCTTTGCCCGTCCCGATACTTCGGTGACCGGCCAGGTGCTGAAGCTGGTCGCCGCCAATCCCGACGCGATCCTGGTCGGCGCGTCCGGCACCGCGGCCGCGCTGCCGCAGACCGAATTGCGCGAACGCGGTTACAAGGGTCTGATCTACCAGACCCACGGCGCCGCCAGCATGGATTTCATCCGCATCGCCGGCAAGGCGGCTGAGGGCGTGCTGATGGCCTCCGGTCCCGTCATGGATCCCGAGGACCAGCCGGACAGCGCGCTGACCAAGAAGCCGGGTCTGGCGCTCAACTCGGCCTATGAAGCCAAATACGGCCCGAACAGCCGCAGCCAGTTCGCCGGCCATTCCTACGATGCGTTCGAGATCCTCAAGCGCATCATTCCCGCGGCGCTGAAAACCGCAAAACCCGGTACGCCGGAATTCCGCGAAGCGATCCGCCAGGCGCTGCTGTCGGAGAAGGAGCTGGCGGCGAGCCAGGGCGTTTACAACTTCACCGAAAAGGACCGTTACGGCCTCGACGACCGCTCGCGCATCCTGCTCACGGTGAAGGACGGCAAGTACTCGCTGGTGAAGTAGGCGCTGCGAGAGATTTGAGACGATGAGAGCCGGCTCAAAGGGCCGGCTCTTTTGTTTCGTGCTTCTAGAATGGCCTTGCCACTGAGGTCGTCATGGCCGGGCTTGTCCCGGCCATCCACGCCTTGCCACGCGGCGCGAAGAACGTGGATGCCCGGGACAAGCCCGGGCATGACGAAGCGGATACGCTGCGTTCCTCACGCTGCCTGCCGCAGCGGGGTCCAGGCGAACTCCGGATAGTAATTGTCCATCATGCGATCGACATAGGCGGTGAGGTTCGGAAAGCCCTCGGCACGCTCGCGCAGCGCCGATTCGAAGAACGGCGAGAGGATGCCGGCGAGCATGCCGAAGGCGGTGGCGTCGACGCCGCAGGGCTTGCTGCCCATCAGATAGGACTTGTCGCCGAGCTGCACCGAGAGCGCGAACAGTGAACGCACGGCGAGGGCGACGTCGTCATCGGGCCCATGGCGGCCGAGCCCCGAGAGCAGATAGTTCTCGGCGACGCGGAATTGCGCATCCTCGCGGAGCTTCTCGCGATTGTGCTCCGGTGCGCCGTCGAAGAAATGCGCAGGCCCCTTGGCGAAATTGACCGGATCGACCCAGCGCGCGCCGACCAGCCCCCAATAGACGTGGTGCTCGATCATCCGCTCGAACGCCCAGGCCTGAGCGCGCTCGGCCAGCGACAGGCCGGCATCGAAATCGAAGCCGTAGCGGCGCTCGATATGGGCGCGGATGAAGGTGGAATCGGCCACCGCCTCGCCGCCGTCGTCGATGAACGGCAACTGCCCCTTGGGCGAGGCCGGCGGCATCGCCCGCTCCTTCCGGTAGGGCAATCCCGCCATCTTGAGCTGCACCTCCGTCTTGGTAACGAAGGGGCTGATTTCCGGCAGGCCGAAGCCGGTGCCAAATCCGTAGAGCGTGATCATGAAGCTTCTCCTGAACCACCGAAAAAGTTGACGGAACCTAGTGACGGGCTGCTGCCACCATGGTGGCAGCAGCCGTGATATCTTCTGCGAAACGGGCCCCCCGCCAGGCACGGCTCATCACATGGCGGGCCAGCGCGTCCGCAGCCTGGATCAGCGAGCGTGTCACCACGCTGGCGAGGGCAAACCGGAGGTCGACGGCCATGAGATCGAGTGAAACGAGGCGGCCGAACGCCGATGCGGACCACGCCTGTGCCCGCAGCATCGGAATGGCCGGGCCGAAATGGGTCGGAATGATCATGGACAAATCCCCTTCAGTCGATGTGTTGTCCCGGTATAGAACCCCCCTGCTGCCAACATCCTGTCAGCAGCCGCGCGCCGCTTTCTGAAAAGACCTCCAACGAGAGACCCGTCATGAGACGCGCCGACCGGCTGTTTCAGATCATCCAGGTGCTGAGGCGCACGCGTAAGCCGCTGACGGCGGACGCCATCGCGGCCGAGCTCGAGACCTCGAAGCGCACGATCTATCGCGACATCGCGACGCTGATCGGCCAGCGCGTGCCGATCCGCGGTGAAGCCGGCATGGGCTATATTCTGGAGAAGGGTTTCGACCTGCCGCCGCTGATGCTGACGCCCGACGAGATCGAGGCGGCGGTGCTGGGCGCACAATGGGTCGCCGGCCATGCCGATTCGGCACTGGCACGCGCGGCCGAGGATCTGATGGCCAAGATCGCCGACACCGTGCCCGAGCGCCTGCGTCCCTTCGTGCTGGAGCCGGCGAGCCGGGCACGGCCGAGCTGGAACAGGGAGCCGGACCGCCTGGACATGGTACGCACGCGCACGCAGATCCACGAAGGCAAGAAGATCATGCTGCGCTATCGCGACGAGCAGGGCCGCGCCAGCGAGCGCATGATCTGGCCGATCTCGGTCGGCTATCTCGAGGCCGTGCGGCTGCTGGCAGCCTGGTGCGAGCTACGCGGCGACTTCCGCAGCTTCCGCACCGACCGCGTGGTCGATGCCAACTATCTCGACGAGAGATATCCGGAGCGGCGCGACGTGCTGCGGGCGAAATGGCGGCAGAGCCTGGTCTGGGGTCCGCCCAAGGACACCTGACAAGGATGCTCGAAGGACAAATGACGACGATGAAAGAGATCGATCCGTCGAGCTGTTGCCAGAGTTGCGGCGCCTGCTGCGGCTATTCGGCCAACTGGCCGCGCTTCTCGATCGAGAGCGACGAAGAGCTTGCCGCGATTCCGGAGGCGCTGGTCAACGACCGCCAATCCGGCATGCGTTGCGAGGGCGATCGCTGCTCGGCCCTGCAGGGAGATATTGGAAAAGCGACCGCATGCGGCATCTATGCGGTACGGCCGGAAGTGTGCCGCACCTGCATGCCGGGCGATGCCGAATGCGCGATGGCGCGGCGGAAGTTCGGGTTACCCGTGATCCCCAGCGTTTAGGCCGGAACGGCTTCGCTGATGTCGTCGTCGATCTCGTCGTCCAGCGGTGCGAGCACCGAGAGCGGCTTGGTCGACAGCGTGATCGGCTTGCGCCCGCCCGACAGCGACGGCGAGGATTTCGCCGTGCTTTCGCGCGACAGCGCATAGAGCGTCGAGCCGACGCGGCCGCCGTTCTCGATCAGGTCGCGTTCGTTACAGCTTCCCGCGATCGCGACCGCCAGCGAATGCAGATGGCTGCGGCGATAGCAGAACAGCGCCAGCTTCGCGCGTGCGTCTGGGGAAACACTCTCAACCAGCCTCGGCAGGCCGCTCTCGCTGGCGCGATACATCTCGCCAAGGAGTTCGTCCTGAACCGGGCAGAAATCGCTTTCAAAGGCGTCGCGGCTTGAAAACATTGCAGTTCTCCCTCGACGCCGAAGATGCAGCGCAATTCTCTAATGAAAGGTTAACCACCCTGCCCGGTAGTCACCCGGTGTGCTTGCGCGCGCGCCGCGAATCAGAGGCGCTGGCCGGGACTGCGGTTGCGGCAATCCTTCGAGACGCCCGCCTTTGGCGGGCCCTCAGGATGAGGAATTGGTTCGCGGCGAGATCCCAAACTCTCATGGTGAGGAACGCCGCCTGACGGCGCGCCTCGAACCATGAAGTCCGAGCAGCCAAACTGGGCCGGCCCTCAGTTCGCCGCCATGAAGATGGACAAGCCGAAGCCGGTGAGGTGGTGCAGCGCCTGGTCGACGCCGATCAGGGTCCAGAACCAGGGATGCGCAAGGTCGACCCCGAAATTAGCCGAGACCAGCCCCTTGGCGCGGTCGATCGTGATGTGGATCACGAAGTCGATGAAGGCCACGAACCAGAATTTCGGCGCCACGATCAGGATCAGCGGCAGCGCAACCGCAAGGTGAATCAGGCAATGCACCAGAAGCGGCAGGGCCCAGCCGTGCTTCTGGTCCTTGCCGTGCGCCATCCAGGCCGTCTGCAGGACGAAATCGGCGATGATGTGCTTGAAGGTGAGCAGCAACATCCAGCCAATGAGCGCTTCGACCGGAACCGCCGATGACATGGGTGGAAACGACAAGGCCGACGCCCTCATTGAGGTGACAAGAAAAATTGGAGCGTTCAGCGCAACTTCTTCTTGGACCGGTCAAATCGCCGGGACCTCTGATTTATGACATCTCCCGTGTCGGAATGCAGCCGGGGGAACCGGAAAATCGCCAAGTGTGGCTAACCGGTGATAGGATGCCCTTTCGCCGAGGCCGCGACGAGTAAGGTTACCCTCGGCTCGAAATTTGCATTCCGGACTTGGCGCGCTATCATTGCCGGCACAGATTATCGTTCTTTTTTCAGAGCTTTAGGAATTGCAGGGCATCCGCCGCGATCACGTCCGCGAGCTGCTCGTCACCCGAGAATAAGGCCAGAGTGCTGCCATGAGTACTGAACATGAGTACTGAAGGCCCCACCGCATCTCCGATCGAGCCGCCGCCGCGGCGCCCTAAGGTGATCAAGACCAATCAGCAACAGGTCTTCCTCTACGTCGTGCTGACCCTGCTGCTGTCGCTCGCCACCGTCTGGGGCGGCCGCGCCCTGCTGCACAATTCGGAGACGCTGACCTTTGCCGTCGGCGCCCCCAACAGCGACGAGGCGCTGTTCGCGGCCAAGCTCGCCACGGTGCTGAAGACCAACGCCTCGCGCTTCCGGATCAAGGTCGTCAACAACCCTGACAACGCCAAGGCGCTCGCGCAGTTCGACCGCAAGCAGGCCGATCTCGCCGTGCTGCGCACCGACGCCAAGGTGCCGCTGCGGGCGCGCACGCTCGCGATCCTCGAGCACGATCTCGTGCTTCTGCTTGGTCCCGGCAACAAGAAAATCAAGTCGATCGCCGAGCTGAAGAAAAAGAAGATCGCCGTTCTCGCCGAGAGCGAAGCCTCGCTCGCCTTCGTCCGCAGCATTCTCGACATCCCCGACCGTCCGGACGCCGCGAAGATCCAGATGGCGCCGCAGGGCGCAACGCTCGACAAGTTGTTTGCGCCGTCGAACGGCTTTGGCGCGGTGATCGCCATCGTCCATGCCTCCAGGGCTGTCAGGGACAAGACCTATGAGCAGGTCGCCAAGCGCGGCGGCTTCACGCTCAACGCGATCGACGAGGCCAAGGCGCTGGCGCGCAGGCTTCCCGGCATTTCCAGCGAGACGCTGACGGCGGGCACGCTATCGACCTCGCCGCAAATTCCCGACGACGACCTCGACACGATCGGGCTCGAATGGCTGCTGGTTACGCAATCCAGGATGTCTCCGACCACAGCCGGCGAGCTGGCGCGCACGATCTTCGAGAACAAATCCGCACTCGGGCTCGACAACGGCTTTGCTACCAGAATCGAGCCGGCCTCGACAGAGAAGGACGCCTTCGTGATGGCGCACCAAGGGGCGGCCGACTACATCAACGACGATACCAAGTCGTTCATGGATAAGTACAGCGACCTGATGTATCTGGGCGCCGTCGCGCTCAGCGTCATCGGATCGATCTTCGCGGCGATCTACGCCAAGATCACCCGCATCGCGCCGGAGAAGGCCAGCGAGCTCTCCACCGCCATCCTCGACGTCGGCGAGCGGATCGAGCACGCCCACTCTCTGGACCAGCTCGAATGTCTCCAGGACGAGCTGGAGGGCATCCTGCGCGGCGCCGTCATCGGCCTGAGGGACGGCACGATCAGTACCGACGGGCTCGACACCTTCAAGCTCGGCTACGAATTCGTCCGCGACGAGATCGGCATGCGCCGCGACTATCTGAAGCGCCATGCCGGCGAAACCGAAAAGACGGTGCGCGATGCCGGCCTTGCCCAGCACGACGACAGCAATGTCGTGGTGGTGAAGACCGCCCAGAGCGCCTGACGGCACGCCGGCCGGCCGCCCCTTGCTCTTTTGTCCCGGACAAGCTGCAGCGCCCAAAGGCGTTGCGGCGCAGAGTCGGGACCCGGACGCCGCGGCGCAGATAGAGCCTTCCCCCTCGTTGACGGCCTCCGCACAGGCAGGCACTTTGGCGCCGCCGTCCCAGCAGGGACCTCGTAAGACCAGTCCCGATACCGAGCCGCCTTCCCGCATGTCCAAGCCGCTGACTACCGCTCTGGCCCAGTTCACGGCCGCCACGGCCGGCCGCAACATGACCAAGGCGGCCTATGTCGCGGTGACCGCCGGCGTGCTCAGCATGGTGCTGCTGACGGACAGGCGGGCCGACGAGGCGCACAAGTGGGTCAGCGGCCTGCTCTGGAGCTGCCTCGCCTATTTCGTGTTCGAATGGCTGGTCCGGCTGCGCCATATGGCGCGGCAGGGGCGGCTGTCACTCTATGTGTCCTCCTCGGCCGGGCTGGTCGATGCGATCGGGGCGCTGTCCGTGCCGGTCGCGCTTCTCCTTGGCGCCGAGCCCAGAACGGCCTGGCTGCTGAGCGTGCTCTGGGTGCTGAAGGTGGTGCCGGGCATTCCCGGCCTGCGGCAGCTTCGCCGCGTGCTGGTGCTGGAATCGGGCCCGCTGCTCAGCGTGCTCGTGATCTTCCTGATGGTGGTCTTCCTCGCCTCCGTCGCCGAATATTTCCTGGAGCGGGACGTGCAGCCGCAGACCTTCGGCAGCGTGCCGGCCGCGCTGTGGTGGGCGGTAGTCACCTTGACGACGACAGGCTATGGCGACGCCGTGCCGGTCACGCCGCTCGGGCGCTTGGTGGCGGCCGCGGTGATGATCTCGGGCCTCGGCGTGTTCGGCCTCTGGACCGGTATCCTGGCGACAGGATTTGCCGCCGAGACGCGGCGCGACAATTTCCTCAGGACCTGGGAGGCTGTCAGCAAGGTGCCGTTCTTCGCAGCCCTCGGGCCCTCCGCGATTGCCGACGTCACCCACATGCTGCGGACTATGGAGCTGCCGGCGCGCACGTTGGTCATCCGCAAGGGCGCGCAGGGCGACTGCATGTATTTCATCGCGGCCGGCGAGGTCGAGGTCGACCTGCCCGGCAAGAAGGTGCAACTCGGCGAAGGCGCATTCTTCGGCGAGATGGCGCTGCTCGGCAACAACATGCGCGGCGCCAATGTCTCGACCACGAAAGTGTCGCGGCTTCTGGTGCTCGACCTCGTCGACTTCCGCGTGCTGATGGCACGGCACCCCGATCTCGCGGAGACCATCGACGCCGAAGCGAAACGGCGCGCACTCGAAAACAGGTAAAAGGAGACGAGAATGTCGGACATCACCGACGCAGCCACCGGCCCCGTGCTCGAACGCGACGGCGCACGCGTCACCATCCGCCTCAACCGGCCCAAGCATCTCAACCGGCTTCAGGCTGAGGACCTCGGCGAGCTCGTCAGGCTGTTCGACATGATCGAGGCTGATCCTGAGATCCGCGTGCTCGTGCTGACCGGTACCGGCCGCGCCTTTTCCGCGGGCTACGACCTCAATTCGGTCGCCGAGCGCGCGGTCAGCGCCAACGCGCAGCCGAGTGCGGGCTCCGCCTTCGAGGTGGTCGTCAACCGTCTGGAGGATTTGGGCGTGCCGACGATCTGCCGGCTCAACGGCGGCGTCTATGGCGGCTCGACCGATCTCGCGCTCGCCTGCGATTTCCGCATCGGCATCGACACTGCCGAGATGTTCATGCCAGCGGCGCGGCTCGGGCTGCATTATTACCGGAGCGGCATCAAGCGCTACGTGACGCGACTCGGCGTCGACAATGCGAAGAAGCTGTTCCTGACGGCTCAGAAGATCAGCGCGCCGGAGATGCTGCGCATCGGCTATCTCACCGCGATGGTGCCCGAGGAGACGCTCGACGAGGAAGTCGACAAGCTCGCCAATATCCTCGCCGGCAACGCGCCCCAAGCGATGCGCGGCATGAAGCGCGCGATCAACGAATTCGCCCGCGGCGAGCTCGATGAAGCCGCCGCCGACCAGCGTCACCGCGATAGTATGCGCGGCGACGAGATCAAGGAAGGCATCAAGGCGTTCGCGGAGAAGCGAGCGCCGCGGTTTTGAGCGAGTGTGGAGCTGACCCTACCCCCCAACCGCCTTCGCATGCTGCGTCGCCATCTCCTCGTCCGCCGCATTGATGCGCTGGAATGCCGGCCGCGCGGTCATGCGTTCGGCATAGCGGACGAAGACGTCCTTCTTCGGCACGATCCCGAACATCATCGTCCAGTTGAACCCGACACCCCACAGCACATCCGCGGCCGTCATGCGCTCGCCGAGCAGATACGGACCCTTCGACAGCTGCGCTTCCAGCGCGCCGAGCATGGTGTCGTAGTCGGCGTAGGGCGACTGCGTGATCGGCGCCGGCTCGCGCTGCATGAACTTGTCGATCAGCGCCGGCTCGAAGGATGAGCCGGCATAGGCGATCCAGCGCAGATAGGGCCCGCGCAACGGATCGTTCAGCGCGGGCGTCAGACCTGCCTGCGGGAAGAGATCGGCGAGATAGATGGTGATCGCAACCTGCTCGGTCACCAGGGCACCGCCGTGGCTGATCGCCGGGACCTTGCCGAGCGGATTGATGGCGAGATAAGCGGGCTGGCGCTGCTCGCCGGCCTTCATGTTGAGGACATGGAGATCGTAGGGCGCGCCCAGTTCCTCCAGCAGCACCCGCGTGCCGGTGGCGCGGCTTTGCGGCGAGTAATACAGGGTAACGCGGTTCGAATCGGTCATGGCAAATCCTATCTGGCCTGCTGGCGATGGCGCAGCTTGTAGCGGGCCATACCTGACATCTTGTGTCAGGTATGGTTTAAACAATCATGCGCGCGAGCCGGATGTTGTCGATCCTCACCACGCTCCAGGCCAGGGGGCAGGTCACCGCGCCTGAACTCGCGGAGGCCTGCGAGGTCTCGGTCCGTACGATCTATCGCGACATCGACGCGCTCGCCGCGTCCGGCGTTCCCGTTTACGCCGACCGTGGCGCGGAGGGCGGCTATCGGCTGCTCGACGGCTATCGCGTGCGGCTGAACGGCCTGTCGCCGAGCGAGGCCGAGACGCTGTTTCTGGCGGGCTTGCCGGGCCCGGCGGCGGCGCTCGGGCTGGATGCGGCAATGATTGCCGCGCAGAACAAGCTGATGGCGGCGCTGCCAGTCCACCTGCGCCAGGATGCCGGCCGGATGCAGGAACGGTTTCATCTGGACGCGCCGGGCTGGTTCGGCGAGGCCGAGGAGCCGAAGCATCTGCGCACGATTGCGGGCGCCGTGCTGCGCGGGACGCTGATCAAGATCCGCTATCAGAGCTGGCGCGCGGAGAAGCAGCGTCGCCTCGCGCCGCTCGGCCTCGTGCTGAAGGGCGGCAGCTGGTATCTGGCCGGACAAGTCGACACCAGCGTGCGCACGTACCGGATCGCGCGCGTGCTCGACTGCACCGCGCTCGACGACCGCTTCGATCGTCCCGCCGATTTCGATCTCGCCGGCTATTGGCAGGCCGCGACGCTCCGCCTCGAAGCGGAGATGCATCCCAATATCGCGATCGTCAGGCTGTCGCCGTTCGGCGTCAAACTACTGGACGCGCTGAGCCAGCCTTACGTCAAGGCGCGCACGCAGCTTGAGGAGACAGCCGATGCAGACGGCTGGCGCATCGCGCGCGTGCCTGTCGGCAAGACGTCCTGGCACGCCGCGTCCGAATTGCTGCGGCTTGGCTCCGAGGTCGAAGTGCTGGAGCCCGCCGATCTCCGCGAAAAAATGGCCGAGATGACGGAGGCGATGGCCGCGCGATATCGCGCGGCGCGAAAAACATGACGCCGGCATATTTCGCCGACGCCCACGAAACAGTCCTGAAACACGATTCTCCCCTTGCCGTGTGAACGCATTCGCGTTTCGGCCCGACCGAGATGCAGGGACACAACAACGGCCTTAGCGCCACACTGGAGAATGAAAATGTTTCGTAAGCTTGCTCTTGGTCTGATCGCTGCCGGTTCGCTCGGCGTCGCCGCTCTCGCGCCCACCGCGGCGTCGGCCGGCGGCTTCTATCCTCATCATCACTGGGGTCACGGCTGGGGCTACGGCGGCGGCATCTACCTCAACACCGGCGTCAGCAACTGCTACCAGGAGCGCCTCGTCCGGACCCGCCACGGCCTGCGCGTGCGCGTCGTGAATGTCTGCGCCTACGGCATCTACTGAGCCGGCCTGATCGGTCGACGCAGCCCCGGTCGTTCCGCGACCGGGGCTCGCCGCTTCAACTCGCGAGAGCCGTCGGGGTCGCGGATGCGGATTGGTCGTCCGCGAGAGCATTGCGTTCAGAGATCCATCGTTCGGCGCGCGAGCGCCGCAGCGAGGGCGCAAACAGGAAGCCCTGTGCGACGTCACAGCCGATCCGACGGATGATCTCGAGCGCCTCCGGAGGCTCGACGCCTTCGGCCACCACTTTCATGTTGAACGCCTTCGCGAGCGCCACGGAGGCGTCGACGATCTTCATCATGTCGTCGTCTGATGCGCAGCCCTTGATGAAGGACTGGTCGATCTTCAGCTCGCTGAACGGAAGTCGCGCCAAGGCCGCCAGCGACGAATAGCCGGTGCCGAAATCGTCGATTGCCGTGCCGATCTTCTTGATCCGCAACCGCACCAGAATGTCGTTGGCGCGATCGACGTCGGCCATCGCCGAAGTCTCGGTGATCTCCACCGTCAGCGACGACGGAGAGATGTTTTCGCGGCGCAGGATCTCCTCGATCCGATCGGGCAGGGCCAGATCCGACATCAGCGAGCCCGAGATGTTGACGGCAATGGTGAAACCGGGATTGCGCTCGATCAGCTTGCGGCCCTGCGACATCGCCGATGACAGGATGCAATCGGTCACTTCGCGCATCAGGCCGGCCTCCTCGGCGATCGGAACGAAGACCATCGGCGAGACCATTCCGAATTCGGCCGTGCGCCAGCGCCTCGGCGCCGACGACCCTGCCGGTCTGGAGCGCGACCTTCGGCTGAAACTCGACGAAGAATTCGCCGTCGGCGAGCCCTCGCAAAATCCTCTCCGGTGTGATCCGGAACTGCGGCGAGGCGGACGTCGCGGCCGGCGGCGCGCGGCCCGGTAATTCCAGTGCGCTGCGCAGGCGGTTCAGATCCAGCGGCTTCGTCAGGCATCCGCCGAGCGACAGCTTCAAACCGTTCGCGACCCGTCGCGTGGCCTTCATGATGCGGTCATCGCAACCGCTGATGATCACGATCGACATCGCGCGGAGGTCAGCTTCCGCGACGAAGCGCAACAACTCCACTCCGTCACGCTCGCCGAGCGACAGGTCGAGTGCCATGATCTCGAAGGCCTCGCGCGTCAGAAGCTCGGTTGCCGCCTCGTAGGAGGAAGCAACGACCGTCTCGTAACCGAGCTTCGCCCCGATCTTGCCGATCAAAACGCGTTGCACCAGATCGTCGTCGACCACCAGTAGACGGCCTCTCGTCGCACTCATCACCCATCTCTCCACACGTCGGCGGCGTTGATGTCGTCAACCTAGAGCAGCGGCCTCCCCTGGTCATGAATACAAGACGGCTAAAACTTTCCAGATCCGGAAGGAAACGTTAGGCACGTTTTGCGGCCTTCAAGCGATTGATTTTCATGGTGTTTTCTTGAAGCTCGGCGGAGCGGTAGCGGAATATTCCGCGCCATGCGCAATTGCAATGAACGCGTCGTGAAGCTCTCTATCGGAAGCTGGCAAATGCGTGCGCGCGACTAGCCCGCCCGCCGCTGCCGGCGAAACCAGGCCCAGGTCTCGCGCGTCGTTCTGATGTAGCCGCGGCCGCGATGGACGATGTCGTCATCGACGATCTCGTTCAACTTCGGCAGCGCGTGAAACGGGATCGAGGGATAGGCGTGATGCTCGACATGGTAGGGCATGTTCCACGCAAACCATTTGACCATCGCGCCGGTGTAGGTGGTGCGGGTATTCTGGAAAGCGCTGCGGGTGCGCTCGCAGCCGGTATGCTCGGCATAGAGATAGGGCCGCAGGAAGAACTGCCCGATGACGAGCGGAACGATCCAGACCCAGAGCAGGAAGGCCGAGGAGCACCACAGCGACAGCGCGAGCAGCAGCGCATAGAGCGCGACATAGACACGCGCCTCTCTCACGATGACGGCGCGCTTGTTTTCGGGGATCCAGGGCACGGTGACCTCTCCGGTGACCGCATGGCCGAGCATCAGCCGGAGGCGGCCGGCGACCTGGAGCACACCGCTATAGGCGATCGCGAGCTGCGTGTCGGATGTCGGCTTCACCCCGACGATCAGTTCGGGATCCTTGTCCGGATCCTGGGTGTAGCGGTGATGGTCCCAGTGAAACAGGCAGTAATATTCGTAAGGCAGTCCGATGAGGAAGGCCGAGAGATAACCGACGACGAGGTTGAGGCTCCGGCTCCTGAACGCGGTCTTGTGCGCGGTCTCGTGCACCGCCATGAACAGGAAGGCGACGACATAGCCCTGCACCGCCATCAACGGCAGCGCCCAGAGCACGCCCCAATTCGACGAAATCTTCCAGATCAGCACCCCCATCAGCACGATCACGCCATAATGGCCGAGGCTCTGCGCCGCGCCCCTGAGATCGGAGCGGACCGACAGCTCGCGCAGCATCACCGGCGTCAGCGGCTTCAGGCGGTGGCCGGACTCTGAAACGGTCGCGTCGGTCATGATCGATCCCTGCCTTACTTGCCGAGAAGCGCCGCGACCTCGGCCCTGAGAAAGGCCTGGTCGCGCGGATTGCCAATGGGGTTGCCGGCGCGATGGCCATGCAGCGACGGGATCGGACGCAGCACCGCCGATCTCGCGCCAGTCAGCCGGCCGAGTTCGTCTTCGTTGTCGCGGACATCGAAATAGCGGTCGGTCGCGCCCGGCATCAGCAGCATGTGCGCGTTGATCGCCGCCAGCGCGCGATCGAAATCGCCGGCGAAGGTCGCACAGCGGCTGATGTCGCCATTCTGCCAAATGCCGATCTGCGCCAGCAGGTCATTGGCGTCGCGGCGAGCGAACGTCACGTCCCAGACACGGACGAGATAATCCTCCAGCGAGGTGAACCCGGCCTCGCGCCAGAGCTCGTCGCGATAGAAGCCGTGCGACATCGCCCAGCCGGCATAGACCCGCCCCATGGCGCGATAACCGGCAACGGGCCTCTCGGCGAAGCGGCCGTCGCGGAAAGCGGGATCGGCGGTGAGCGCGGCCTTCACGCTCTCCAGGAAGACGTAATTGTAGGGCGCGCAACGCGCGCTGCCGCAGACCACGGCGGCACGCTCGACCATATCAGGGTGCAGCGCCGCCCAGTGATAGGCCTGCATGCCGCCCATCGACCAGCCATAGACGAGAGCAAGCTTCGTGATGCCGAAGCGCTCGGTAAGGAGCCGGTGCTGGACCGCGATGGCATCGTGATAACTCACCTCGGGAAACTGCACTGCTGTATTCGACGGCGAAGACGACAGGCCGTTGCCGAACAGGTTCGGGATGACGATGAAGTAGCGCGTGGGGTCGAGCACGCCGTCCGGACCGATCAGCCATTCGGTGTCGGCGTGCTGCGCACTGAACGAGGTCGGATAGAGGATGACGTTGTCTTTGGCCGGGCTCAGCGTGCCGTAGGTCTTGTAGGCGAGCTTCATCGAGGGGAAGACGGTCCCGGACTGCAGGGTGACCTCGCCAGCCTCGAAGATCTCGTAGTGCGCCGTCATGAACCGAACTCCGCCCGCAGCCAAAGAATACGCCGCTGACGCGGCAATGCATCGATCATGCCGGGCCCAGCGGACGCGCCGTTGCGCCACGCCCAATAACTGTACTTTTAGTCCAGTTATGACGGGCCGGCAAGATAAATCCGAACGCCCGCCGGTTCACGCGATGGCCGCCAGATAGCGTTCCACCGATGCCGCGAAGGCCGCCTTGGCGCCGCCAGCGATGTTGCGCCCCCACCAGGCGCCATAGATGCGGTCGAAGGCGAGCGGCTCGACGGCAGCCGCGATCCGCCGCACCGCGGCTGCATTGAGCGGCATGTAGTTGGGGAAGGAATACATGAAGCTGACGAAGCGGCGGTCCATCGTCACCTGTGCGATGTCGCCGGTGAGCAGCGCGCCCCTGCCATCCGCACTGCGCGCCGAGTGCAGCATGGTGGCGCCGGCGAAATGACCGCCGGTGCGCAGCAGCAGCACATCGTCGGAGATGCGGTGGCTTTCTCCGGTCCAGTGCACGATGGAAGGATGCGGCCGCGTGACGAAAGCGCGATCGTCGGCATGCAGATAAACCGGCACGCCGCCAAAGACGTCACTCCAGTCGGCGGCCGCGCCGTAGTAATGCGGATGCGAGATCGCGATCGCCTTCAGGCCGCCGAGCGCTGCGACGTATGGGATGGCGTCGTCGGTTGCGAGCGGAATGCAATCCCACATCACGCAGCCGTCGCCTTGAGGCACCAGCAGCGCGCGCTGCCCGATGGCGAAGCTCGGCTCCATGCCGATTCCGGTGAGGCCGAGATCGTCGCGTTGCACCAGCCGGTGTCTCCGCGCGAGTTCCTCGCGCGTGAGAAAGGTCTGCCCGGTCCAGTTCACGAACTGCCGCTCGTCCTCGCAGATCACGCAGGAGGCGGGTGGATTTCCGCCGTCCGGGAATTGCGCGCCGCAGGTTTCGCAGGTCCAGAGAGGCATGACCAGAGCTCCGTGAGAAGATCGCAAGATGACATTGCGAACACGCTTTCAGCAAGGTCGACGAGCAGCAGGGGCGTGACTGGAACCAACGCGACGAGCGCCGGTTACGTTCTGGTCCACGCCGGAGCGATTGGCCAAGAGGATCGCGAGCATGTTCAGGTATCGATGACTTCGCGGCCTCCCTCCTCGTCCCGTATCTGGCCCCTCTTCGCGCTCAACTTCTTCATGGCCGACATGCAGTCGGGCATCGGGCCGTTCGTCGGCGTCTTTCTCCAGGAGCGTGGCTGGGCGACCGGGCTGATCGGCACCGCGATGACGATCGGCAATGTCGCGGGCATGCTGGTCACGACGCCGATCGGCGGCTTCATCGATTCCAGCCGCAACAAACGCCTGTGGGTCGTCATTCCCGGCGTCTGTGTCGTTCTCGCCTCCGCCATCATCCTGATTTCGCAGAATTTCTGGGCGGTGACGTTCTCCCAGGTCGCGCAGTCGCTGGCGAGCGCCGCCATCGTGCCGGCGGTCACCGGGATCACACTCGGCATCGCCAAGCAGAAGGGCTTCAACGCGCTCAACGGCCGCAACCAGGCGTTCAACCACGCCGGCAACATGGTTGGCGCGGCACTGTCCGGCTATCTCGGCTACAGATTCGGCTACGTCGCCGTATTCGTGCTGGCGGCCGTGTTCGGCGCCATCGCGATCGCCTGCGTGATGATGATCCCGGCCAAGGCGATCGACGATCGCGCCGCACGCGGCAGCAAGGAGGATGATCCCGACAGCGCGCCGGACGCATTCACGATGCTGCTCAAGCACCGGGCGCTGCTTGTGCTGGCGCTGGCGCTCGCACTGTTTCATCTCGGCAATGCCGCGATCGTTCCGCTCTACGGCCTTGCGGCGGTGGCCGAAGGACAGGCCAACGGCCCGAGCTTCGTCGCAACCACCGTGGTGATCGCGCAGGGCGTGATGGTCGTGACGTCGCTGATCGCGATGAAGGCCGCGAGCAAGCGCAATTACTGGCCGATCATCCTGATCTCTTTCATGTTCCTGCCCATCCGCGGCGTGCTGGCCTTCTTCGTCACGGGATGGTGGGGCGTGGTACCGATGCAGGTGCTCGACGGCATCGGCACCGGACTGCAGACGGTCGCCGTTCCCGGCATAGTCGCGCGCGCGCTCAACGGCACCGGCCGCATCAATCTCGGCCAGGGCGCCGTGATCACGGTGCAGGGCGTCGGCGCCAGCCTCAGTCCCGCGCTCGGCGGCTGGATCGCGCAATGGATCGGCTACGGACCGACCTTCCTGCTGCTCGGCGGCTTTGGCCTCGCCTCGATGGCACTGTGGCTGGCGTTCGGGGCGGCGGTGAAGAAGTATTGATCGTCATTGCGAGGCGCGGAGCGCGCTCCAATGTTCCGAGTTCCGCTCAGGGAAACTCCACCACGATCTTTCCGAAATGACCACCCTGCTGCATCAGGCGCAGCGCTTCGGGCACCGCCTCGAAAGCAAACACCTGGTCGATCACGGGCCTCATCGTATTCCGTCCGATTGCAGCACTCATACCCTCGAACATGCGGCGGCTGCCGACGGAGAGACCAACGACATGCAGGTTCTTGGCGAACAGAGTCGGGATTGCAATCTGCTGCGAGACGCCCGTGAGCACGCCGATCACGAGAATGGTGCCCCCGACCCGCGCCGCCTCGAGCGATTGCGCGAAAGTGTCCTTGCCGCCAACTTCGACGACGTGATCGACCCCTCCGCCGGTCCACTCCGCTGCAGCCTTGCCCCAATCCGGCACGGAACGATAGTTGATGGTATGGTCGGCACCGAGCGCCCTGGCGCGTTCGAGCTTCTCGTCGCTCGACGACGTCACGATCACGCTTGCGCCAGCGAGCTTGGCGAATTGCAGCGCGAAGATCGACACGCCACCGGTGCCTTGCACCAACACGGTGTCGCCGGGTTTCACATTTGCCTCTTCGAACAGCGCGCGCCAGGCCGTGAGGCCGGCGCAGGGCAGCGTCGCAGCCTCCTGGAACGACAGATGCGAAGGAATGTGGCTGACGCCCTCGGCGTCGAGCACCATCACCTTCTGCAACACGCCCGGCCGCGTGCCGCCGAGCGCGTAACGACGGCTGGTCGCCGAAACTTTCCCATCCATCCAGGACTGGAAGAACATCGGACAGACGCGATCGCCGACCGCGACCCGGGTCACGCCGTCGCCGACGGCGACCACCTCGCCGGCGCCGTCGGAGAACGGGATCAACGGCAATCTGGAGACGCCACCCTTGCCATGTATGGTGAGTAGATCGCGATAGTTGAGCGATGCCGCCTTCATCCGCACCGCGACCTGACCCGGTCCGGGCGCAGGCTCCGGCAAATCAGCCAGATCGAGGCCTTCGATGGACCAGTCCCGCACAACCTGCCAGACTTTCATGCCGATCGCTCCGCCTCAGCTCTCAAAGCTCTTCTGCACCGCCTTGTCGAGCGTCTCGCCGCCGACGAAGCGCTGGCGCAGCTCGCGCTTGAGCAGCTTGCCGCTCGGGTTCTTCGGCAAGGCATCCACGAAGATGACGCGCTTGGGCACCTTGAAATGCGCCATCTGGCCGGCGCAATGCTTGATGACCGATTCTTCGTCGAGCTTTTCACCGCTTTTGACCACGACGATGGCGGTGACCGCCTCGATCCAGCGCGGATCGGGCAGGCCGACCACGGCGACCTCGGAGACCGCAGGGATGCGGTAGACCATCTCCTCGACCTCACGGCTCGCAACATTCTCGCCGCCGGTCTTGATCATGTCCTTGACGCGATCGACCACGGTGATGTGGCCCTCTTCGTCGACGGTGGCGAGATCGCCGGAATGAAACCACCCGCCGGCGAACGCGGCCGCGGTCTTTTCAGGGTCGTTGTAATAGCCGGACAATAGATGCGGTGAACGATGCACGATCTCGCCGACTTCGCCGACCTTGACGTCCTCCATCGACGTATTGACCACGCGCGTCTCGACATTGAGCACGGGCTTGCCCGCCGAGCCCGCCTTGCGCAGCTGGTCCTCCGGCCGTAGCACGGTCGCGAGCGGCGCGATCTCGGTCTGGCCATAGAAGTTCCAGAACTTGACCTTGGGCAAGCGGCGCTGCAGTTCGAGCAGCACCTCGACCGGCATGATCGAGGCGCCGTAATAACCCTTCTGCAGCGTGGACAGATCGGTCTTGTCGAAATTCGGCGAGCGCAGCATCGCGATCCAGATCGTCGGCGGCGCGAAGAAGGACGTGATCTTGTGCGCCTGAATCAGCGCGAGAATGTTGTCGGCCGTCGGCTTGCCCGTGATCACGCCGGAGGCACCGAGATAGATCTGCGGCCCCAGGAACACGTCGAGCTGGGCGCAGTGATAGAGCGGCAGCGCGTGCAGGAATTTGTCCTCCACGCTCATGCCGCCGTCGATGATGCAGCTGACATACTGCCACATGACGGCTTCATGGGTCAGCATCGCACCTTTGGGCAGGGATTCCGTGCCGCTGGTGTAGACGATCTGGGCGAGATCGCGGCTGTCGACCGACGCTTCGAGGGACGAACCGTCGGCATCAAGCAGATCGCCGAAGGTGGTGAGACCCGCGGGCGCCGACGCGGGATCCTCGCCCGGCAGCCAGATCATCTTCTCGACCGCGCAATCCTTGGCGCTGGCTGCGCGCGCCGGCTCGACGAAATCGGGGCCGGTCGCGAGCAATCTTGCCCCGGAGCTCTTCAGGATGAAATTGATCTCGTCCGGATTGAGCATGAAGTTGATCGGCACCAGCACCGCGCCGATCCGCGCCACCGCGAAGCGCAGCGCGGCAAAGGCATGCGAATTGCGCGAGAGCACCGCAATGCGGTCACCCTTCTTGGCGCCGAGACCGAGCAGACCACGGCCGAGCCGGTTGCAGATCGCGTCCATCTCGGCAAAGGTCCAGCTGACATTGCCGCAGCTCACCGCAAGCTTGTCCGGTTCGCGGCTTGCAGAACGGCGCAGGAGATCGCCGATCGAATGCTCGCGCGCCTTCGCGATGGTGGCTGCGGTATCGCTCGACATTTCCGTTCCCCTGGAATTTGTTGTCGACGCAAATGCCGGCTTGGACAGCCTCGACATGTGCGCCCTTTTGGATCTGCGCGAAGCGTAATGGCCGCAACAGGCCGCGTCAAATCGGCCCCGCTCCGACGCCATCACGCAAGATTTGGCGCGTCGGCGGCGCGAACCTAAGTTTGTGCGCCATAAATAATAATTTCACGGGGGAAATGTTCATGTACCGGAATGCGGGCGTTGCCGTTGCGATTGGATTGCTGTTGACGTCCTCGGTCGGTTCGGCTTCGGCCCAGCAGGCGCCGCTCAAGATTGGCGTACTCTCCGACTTCTCGTCCGTCTATTCCGATATCGGCGGCGTGGGAAATGTCGAGGCCACCAAGATGGCGATCGAGGAATTCGGCGGGCAGATGTTCGGCAAGCCGATCGACATGGTCTCCGCCGACGTGCTCAACAAGCCCGACGTCGCCTCCACCATCGCCCGCAAATGGTGGGAGACCGAGGGCGTCGACATGATCATCGACCTGCCGACCTCGGCGACCGCGCTCGCGGTGATGGAGCTGTCGAAGCAGTACGAGAAGATCATGATCGTGACGGACGCGGCGAGCTCCGACATCACCGGAAAATCCTGCTCGCCCTACACCGCGCACTGGACCTACGATACCTACGCCAACGCGCACACCGTCGGCAGCGCGATCGTCAAGAACGGCGGCGACACCTGGTTCTTCCTGACCGCCGACTACGTGTTCGGCCATTCGGTTGAGCGCGACACCGGCGATGTCGTGAAGGCCGCGGGCGGCAAGGTGCTGGGCAGCGTCAAGCATCCGCTCAACACCGCGGACTTCTCGTCCTTCCTGCTGCAGGCGCAGGCTTCCAAGGCCAAGATCATCGGCCTCGCCAACGGCGGCGGCGACACCATCAACGCGATCAAGCAGGCCGGCGAGTTCGGCATCGTCGCCGGCGGCCAGAACCTGGCGGCGATCGTGATGTTCATCTCCGACGTGCACAGCCTGGGCTTGAAGCTCGCACAGGGCCTGATCATCACCGAGGCCTATTACTGGGATCTCAACGACAAGACCCGTGCCTTCGGCAAGCGCTTCATCGAGCGCGCCAAGCGCATGCCGACGATGAACCAGGCTGCCACCTATAGCGCGACGCTGCATTACCTCAAGGCTGTACAGGCCGCGGGCACCAGGGACACCAAGACGGTGATGGCGAAGATGCGCGAGCTGCCGGTGAAGGACGCCTTCACCGACAACGGCATTCTGCGCGAAGACGGCCGCATGGTGCACAGCATGTACCTGTTCCAGGTGAAGAAGCCGGAAGAATCGAAGGGGCCGTGGGATTATTACAAGCTGCTCGCCGAAGTTCCCGCCGACCAGGCGTTCCGCCCGCTGAAGGACGGCGGCTGCCCGTTGGTGAAGTGAGACGGCCCGAATCGAGCCGACAGCAATCCGTTCAGCGATTTTCGCTCGTCCGCTCAAGCGGACGAGCGGTCATCAGCGCAGGCCCAAAATAGAGGCAGGACGCCTCGCGCCGCGGGCTGATCTGCATCAAGTTGCGATGCGGAATTCGCTGCAATGTTGAGGCCGCCCTCCCGCGATCAGCGGCCGGGCGTTCGTATCTCAACAATGGGCGCCGCTTCACGGCGTTTTGAACAGATGAACTTCACTCCGGGTCGCGTCATCGCCGCGATCGCCGTCCTCGTTGCGGGCGGCGGCTATTACTATTGGCAGCACCGCGATACCAACACGCTGCCGGCAGGCTTCGCCCGCGGCAACGGCCGGATCGAAGCGGTCGAGATCGACATCGCCACCAAGACACCGGGACGGATTCGCGAGATTCTGGTCAACGAAGGCGACTTCGTGCGTGTGGGCCAGGTTCTGGCGCGCATGGACACCGAGCAATTGCAGGCCCAGCGCCGCCAGGCCGAGGCGCAGCTCCAGCGCGCGTCCATCAATGTCGAGACCGCGAAGAGCCTGGTGAACCAGCGGGAAGCCGAACGCAAGGCTGCCGAAGCCGTGGTCGACCAGCGCATCGCTCAACTCGACACCACGAGCCGCAAGCTCGATCGCTCCGAACAATTGATCAAGACGAGCGCGGTGTCGCAGCAGGTCCTCGACGACGACCGCTCCGCCAACGCCACGGCGAAGGCGGCGCTTGCCGCGTCCCACGCCCAGGTCGCCGCATCGGAAGCCGCGATCAGCTCCTCCCGCGCCATGGTGATCGATGCCGGCGCTGCAGTCGACGCCGCGAAGGCCGCGATCGAAAGCATCAACGCCGACCTCAATGACAGCGTGCTGAAGGCGCCGCGCGACGGCCGGGTACAATATCGCGTATCGCAGCCCGGCGAAGTGCTCGCCGCCGGCGGCCGCGTCCTCAACATGGTCGATCTCGGCGACGTCTACATGACGTTCTTCCTGCCGACGGCCGATGCCGGGCGTGTCGCGATCGGCGCCGAGGTCCGCCTCGTGCTCGACGCCATCCCGCAATATGTGATCCCTGCCAAGGCCACTTTCGTCGCCGACGTCGCGCAATTCACGCCCAAGTCCGTCGAGACCGAGGAGGAGCGGCGGAAGCTGATGTTCCGGATCAAGGCGCATATCGCACCCGAGCTGCTGCGGCAGCACATCGAGCATGTGAAGACCGGCCTGCCCGGCATGGCCTATGTGCAGCTCGATCCGGCCGCGCAATGGCCCGACAATCTCAAGATCAAGCTGACCCGATGAACGCGACCGCCACAGCCGATGCATCGGCTGCCGCCGGCAGCGTGGTGCATCTGGAAGGCGTAGGCCTGAGCTATGGCAAGGCCCGGGCGCTCGATGACATCACCCTCGACCTGCCGTCCGGCTGCATGGTCGGACTGATCGGCCCCGACGGCGTCGGCAAATCTAGCCTGCTTTCGCTGATCGCCGGGGCCCGCGCGATCCAGCAGGGGCACGTCAATGTCCTCGGCGGCGATATGGCGAGCGCGCGCCACCGCCGCAACGTTTGCCCCGACATCGCCTACATGCCGCAGGGCCTCGGCAGGAATCTGTATCCGACACTGTCGGTGTTCGAGAACATCGACTTCTTTGGCCGCCTGTTCGGACACGGCAAGGCCGAGCGGAACAGGCGGATCGCCGGCCTGCTGCGCGACACCGGGCTGACGCCCTTCGCCGACCGGCCGGCGGCAAATCTCTCCGGCGGCATGAAGCAGAAGGTCGGGCTGTGCTGCGCGCTGATCCACGATCCCGAACTCCTGATCCTGGACGAGCCGACCACCGGCGTCGATCCGCTGTCGCGCCGCCAGTTCTGGGAATTGATCGCCTCGATCCGGCATGGGCGGCCCGGCATGAGCGTGATCGTCTCGACCGCCTACATGGAAGAGGCCGCGCAGTTCGACGTCCTGATCGCGATGAACGCCGGCCGCGTGCTGGCGACCGGAACGCCCGCCGAGCTCAAGCGGCAGACCGGAGCCGATACGCTCGATGAGGCCTTCATCCGCCTCTTGCCCGACGCGGATCGAAGCAACCATACCGCTGTCGTGATCCCGCCGCGGAACGACAGCCACAGCGAGATCGCGATCGAGGCCGACCACCTGACCCGACGGTTCAGCGGCTTCGTCGCCGTCGACGACGTCAGCTTTCGCATCCGGAAGGGCGAGATCTTCGGCTTCCTCGGCTCGAACGGGTGCGGCAAGACCACAACCATGAAGATGCTCACCGGCCTGTTGCCGGTCAGCGAGGGCACCGCGCGGCTGTTCGGCAACACCATCGATGCCAGCGACATGTCGGTGCGGCGGCGCATCGGCTACATGTCGCAGGGCTTCTCGCTCTATTCGGAGCTCACGGTCGCACAAAATCTAGACCTGCACGCGCGGTTGTTCGAGCTTCCGGCGGAAACCATCGCCGCGCGCATCGACGAGATGGCCGCCCGGTTCGATCTTGCCGGCGTCGTCGACGCCCTGCCCGATACCCTGCCGCTCGGGCTGCGGCAGCGATTGTCGCTGGCGGTCGCCATGATCCATGCGCCCGACATCCTCATCCTCGACGAACCGACTTCGGGCGTGGATCCGGTCGCCCGCGACCGCTTCTGGCAGATCCTCGCCGAACTCTCGCGCAAGGACAACGTCACCATCTTCGTCTCGACCCACTTCATGAACGAGGCGGAACGCTGCGACCGGGTCTCGCTGATGCATGCGGGCAAGGTTTTGACGTCGGACACACCCGCGGCGATAGTGGCCGCGCGCGGCACTGCGACGCTGGAGCAGGCCTTCATCGCCTGCCTGGAAGAGGCGATTGCGGACACGCCGGAACCGGCCGGCCAGCCTTCGATCGCTTCGCCCCTACCGGCCGCGACGGCGGAGCCGCCACGCAAGCGCGGCACGACATTCAATCCGACGCGCATGCTCGCCTATTCCCGGCGCGAAGCACTCGAGCTGCGGCGAGATCCGATCCGCGCCACGCTCGCGATCCTCGGCAGCGTGCTGCTGCTGTTCGTGCTCGGCTACGGCATCAGCATGGACGTCGAGAACCTGACCTTCGCCGTGCTCGACCGCGACGACAGTGCGATCAGCCGCGACTACAGCCTCCAGATCGCGGGCTCGCGCTATTTCACCGAGAAATCCCCGATCATCGACTATGCCGATCTCGACCGCCGGATGCGCGCCGGCGAGATCGGCCTCGCCATCGAGCTGCCGCCCGGCTTCGGCCGCGACGTCAGCCGTGGCCGCCATGTCGAGATCGGCGCCTGGGTCGACGGCGCCAATCCGACGCGGGCTGAAACGCTGCGCTCCTACGCCCAGGCGATCCACGCCACCTGGCTCGCGCAAAAGGGCCGCGAGCTCTATGGCGAGGCCGCGATCGCCGGCTCCTACCAGCTCCAGCTGCGCTACCGCTACAATCCCGACGTCATCAGCGTCGTCGCCATGGCGCCGGGCATCATCCCGTTGCTGCTGATCATGATCCCTGCCGTGCTCGCCGCGCTGGCGGTGGTTCGCGAGAAGGAGCTCGGCTCGATCGTCAACTTCTACGTGACGCCGGTGACGCGGCTGGAATTCCTGCTCGGCACGCAGCTGCCCTATGTCGTGCTGGCGTTCGGAAACTTCCTCCTTCTCGTCGGCTTTGCCCTCGTCGTCTTCCGCGTGCCGTTCACCGGGAGCTTTGCGACCTATGCCCTCGCGGCGCTGCTCTACGTCACGGCGACGACCGGCATGGGACTGGTGATCTCGGCCTTCATGAAAAGCCAGATCTCCGCGCTGTTCGGCACGGTCCTGATCACATTGATTCCGGCCATCCAGTATTCCGGCCTGATCGATCCGGTCTCGTCGCTCCAGGGGCTCGGGGCTGTGATCGGGAAACTTTATCCCACAACCTATTTCGTCACGATCTCGCGCGGCACCTTCTCCAAGGGCCTCGGCTTCGAGGACCTCCATAGCGATCTGCTGGCACTCGCCGTCATGGTACCCATTCTGGTGACGGTGGGGGCGATGCTGCTGAAGAAACAGGCCCGGTGACCATGCGCTTGGACAACGTCTTTCAGCTCGGTGTAAAGGAATTGCGCGGCGTGGTGCGCGACCCCATGCTGCTCGTGCTCATCGTCTATTCCTTCACGCTGGCGATCTATGCCGGGGCCAAGGCGCTGCCGGAAACCCTGAACCGCGCTGCAATCGCCATCGTCGACGAAGATCGTTCGCCAGTGTCGAGCCGCATCGAACTGGCATTCACGCCGCCCTACTTTTCCCAACCGCGCCTGATCTCGCAATATGAGATGGACCAGCGGATGGACGCGGGCCTCGACACCTTTGCGCTGAATATCCCTCCAGACTTCCAGCGCGACCTTCTGGCACGGAAGTCGCCAGCTATTCAGCTCAACATCGACGCAACGCGGATCTCGCAGGCGTTCAACGGCGGCGGTTATATCGAGCAGATCGTCAGCGCGGAAATTGCCGAATTCCTGGCGCGCACCCGCAATGCACAGTCGCCCCCGATCGAGCTGGCGCTGCGGGCACGCTTCAACCCGGAGCTGAAGAAATCCTGGTTCGGTGCCGTCGATGAACTCATCAACTCGATCACCATGCTCTCGATCATCCTGACCGGCGCGGCGCTGATCCGCGAGCGCGAGCACGGCACGATCGAGCATTTGCTGGTGATGCCGGTCACGCCGCTGGAGATCATGGTCAGCAAGGTGTGGTCGATGGGGCTCGTGGTGCTGGCGGCCTCCGCGTTCTCCATCGTCTTCGTGGTCAAGGGTTGGCTGGCGGTCACAATCGACGGCTCGGTCGCACTGTTTCTGCTCGGGGCGGCGCTGCAGCTGTTCGCGACCACCAGCATGGGCATCTTCCTCGCGACCGTCGCGGGGTCGATGCCGCAGTTCGGACTGCTCCTGATGATGACCCTGCTGCCGCTGCAGACCCTGTCGGGCAGCATGACGCCGCGGGAGAGCATGCCGCAATTCGTCCAGGACATCATGCTGGCGGCGCCCAACACGCATTTCGTGATGCTCGCGCAGGCAATCCTGTTCCGCGGCGCGGGCCTGGAGGCGGTGTGGCCCCAACTGGTCGCGCTCGCCGTGATCGGCGGCGTCTTCTTCGTGATCGCGCTGCGGCGCTTCCGCGCGTTCCTGGCTTAGGCCTCGGCTTTAGAGCTTGTGCCCCTTCTGGCGCAGCGCCTCGATCAGGCGTTGCTTCAGTTCGTCGGCGGCCTTCTGGCTGACGTCCTGGCCGATCTGCGCACTCGCCTGCGCCAGCGCGTCCGACTTCTCCAAAAGCTTCTTCCCGGCCGGCTGGGCGTAGAAGGAGTCGATCTGGCGCAGCTCGTCCACGCTGAAGCTTTGGGCATAGACCACCGCGATCCGCTCGACCATGGACGCCACGAACGGAGCATAGATCCCGGAGCCGGGTGCCGTCACCGCCTCGTAGTCGCGCTCGATCTCCGGCCTGTCCTGCGCAACCACGGGCCGAAGCTTGAGCAGAAGCTGCGGCAGCAATACGCGGTACTGATCGGCGACCTTCAAGGTGACGACGAGCTTGCGCGCCGCGCTCATCGCCTCCGGCGACGGCGCCTGTGCCGACGCACCGCAGATGAAAAACAGGAGCGTGCCGGCGATCGTCAACAAGCGTTTGGACATGGGGATCTCCTGGACATGCGGACGATGCTTCAGCGGTTCGCGGGAGCCGCACCGGCGGTCGCGGCCTGCGCGCTCTCGACGATCTCCGGCTCCTCGACCTCGGTCACCTTCACGAACAGGTCCGGCACGCGCTTGGCGCGGTCGAGCAGCCAGGCCGCGCCGATCATGATGGCGATGCCGACGAGAGAGACGGCGAGCTGCTCCCAGACCCCGTTGGTGTATTGCGTTAGGATCCAGTGCGCCGAGAACGACAGGAACACGCCGAGGCAGAAGATCGGCAGCGAATGCTGGCCGCAGAGGATGACGGGCCGCAGCCAGGCCCCGTGCAGCACCCGCCATTTGCGCGAGATGAAATGGGTCACCCAGATCGCCAGCGCCAGGAAGTGCGTGAAGCGCAGCATGTCGAGGTCGGTCTTGTCGATCGGGTAGATCGCCTTGATCATCCATTTCGGGATCAACGCCTCGAGCGCGGGGACGTGCCAGGTCATCACGCTCAGCAGCGCGAACACCAGCCAGGCCGCTGCCAGCCCCATTGCCGCCCTGGACCACACCCATCTGGCGACCTTGTCGATCTGGCCAACGCCGCACCATGCCGCGAACACGAACATCAGCTGCCAGCAGAACGGGTTGAAGTACCAGGTCGTGCCGGGCGGATAGGAAGCGATGTTCCAGTTGAACCAGCGCGACAGCACGTAGAGCACGACGGAGGCGGCGAGCGTCAGGTTCGGCCGGCGCACCAGGCACCAGATCATGAAAGGCGAGACGAGCACCAGCATGATGTAGAGCGGCAGCACGTCGAGATTGACCGGCTTGTATTTCAGCAGGATCGCCTGCCCGATCAGTTCGTCCGGATGCGACAGGAAGTTGAACACATTAAACTCGTGCTGGTACATCGGATTGTCGAAGCGGCGCGTGGTGCGGGCGATCTGCGCGGTGAACAGCAGGAACAGCATGATGTGCGCGACATACAACTCGGTCGCCCGCCGCCACAGCCGCTTCATCGCGGCGAGAAGCCAGCCGCCGGCAACGATCGGGCCGTAGATCCAGCCGACCAGATAGCCGGAGATGAAGACGAAGAATTCGGCGGCATCGCTGAAGCCGTAATTGCGCAGCGTCAGCCAGGCCACGACGTCGTGCGGGATGTGGTCGAGGAAGATCATCCAAAGGCCGATGCCGCGGAAGAGATCGAGCCTGAGATCGCGCTCGACCGGCGCCAACAAAGCTGACTGGTCCCGCATGATCATGACCCCGCCTCGTCCGGTGGGCGTCGCGCCATGGCGGCGCCGGCAAAATGCGATGCTAAAAAATGCAGATCAAAAGTCATCTGGCCCTGCGGCTAGCACCGACGGTAGCCGACCTCGGCTTCGGTGCAAGGGCTTCGTCACTGCGGTGTGCGAGGCTGCCTCTCGCAGCCGCCCGGCGACGGGCCCGACCAAAAATCTCGAAAACAACCCCATGCACAGTAGCTAACCCTTTGTGCCGCCTATGAGATTTATCGGCATTTTGGGCATTTTGGGCCGACGGCTCGGTCCGCGGCGGCGCAGTGCAGACCCGATCGGACGCGGCGTCAGATGAGCTCGCTGCCCTGGCCGAGCACCTCGGTCAGCATCGCCTCGGCCTTGCGCTGGAGCGGCCGCGCGCCGCTCTGGGAGGCGATCGCGATGGCGGCGCGCAGGGACGCGAGAATGGCCGCCCTGCTCTCCGCACTGGAGGCCGGCGTCACGACGGCCTCGCCGAACAGGGCCTCGGCCTCGAGGCCCGAAAACCCCTGCTGTCGGGCGGTGTTGCGGGCCTCGCGCAGCATGTTCTGCGCGGCCCTGACGTCGCCGAGGCGGCAGGTCGCGAGCGCAAGATAGATCGAGCTGCGCAGTACCGCCGAGGTATAGCCGACCGCCTTGGCCTCCTCGCGCGCCTCGGCCAGCACGCCGCGCGCCCGGTCGAACAGCCCCTGCTCCAGATAGGCAATGCCGAGGTGACAGGCGAGCACCGGCACGAACAGGCGGATGCCGTGCTTCTGCGCCAGCACAAAACCGTCCTCGAGAATGGCGGCGGCCGCCGCCGCATCGCCCCGGCCGAGCATCAGCCAGCCGCCGCTATAGGCGGCTCCCGCAAGATCATACGGGCGATTGGTCTCTGCCGCGATCGCGGCGGCCTCGCGCTGGAGCTGCTCGGCGGCATCGAACTCGCCCATGACCGTGTGGGTAAAGCTCTTCATCATGCAGCAGAGGAGAAGCAAATACCTTGGAGTCGTCCCGATCGGAGCGCTGGCTTCCGGTCCCGCCAATTGAGCGTGCGCCAATGACACCGTCCGCTCTGCTTCGTGGTAACGGCCGGCAAGGAAATAGGCTTGCCCGAGACCATATCTTGCGAGATTGAGCCAACCCAGATTGCCCCACCCTTCCGCGAGGCGGACGACCTCTTCATTGACCGCGACCGCTTCGACCGGCGCTCCATAGAAGTTCTTCGCGCCGGCCCTGACCGTCATCGCGGCGACCTTGCGTCCGATGTCATCGATCGCGTCGGCCCGCCGTTCGGCCTCCTTTCCCAGGTCCAGCCACTCGGCGACCTGACCGGACGCGATGAACGCCGAGCGCGCCTCCATCCGCAGATCGATCGCGTCGGCCTCCCGCGGCACCCTCATCGGCGTCTTGTCGAGCGAGCCCATCGCGATCCCGAAATAGTTGGCCGCGTCCGCAAAAGCCGACCGGCTCAAACATTTTCGTCCGGCACTCCTGCCGTGGACAAAGGCCTTGTGCCAATCCTTGGCGCGCACCGCGTGATAGCACAGCGTATCGGGCTCATCCGCGCGGGTTTCGTCGCTCTCCAGCGTCCCGAGAATGCGTGCATGAATCTCCTCGCGCACCTTTTCGACCATCGAGTCGTATGTGACCTGGCGAACCATCTCGTGCCGAAATTCGAGTTCATCGCCCAATTCGCTGTCGATCCTGACCAGCAGTTCGGCGCGATCTAGCGCGGCAAGGCAATCCTCGACGCTACCCACGGGAAACTCGACGAGCTTGCGCAGCATGGCTACGCTCGATCGCGGCCCAAGCGCTGCCGCGATCTGCAAGACGGAACGTTCCTGCCGCGACACGCGATCGAGGCGTGCTGCGATCACGCCCTGGATGCTCGAGGGGATGCCGAGCTCGTCGATGGGACGCATGAGCGCGAGATCGCCCCATTGGCCGCGAAGCGTTCCACTATCCCTCAGCCCGCGGCAGACCTCCTCAATGAACAGAGGGACATTGGCCGTGTGCGAAATGATCCGGTTCTTGAGATCGTCGTTCGCGGTAGAGGGACCGAGCATGTCTGCCAGCATAGCCAGCCCCGAATCGTCATCGAGGGGCCGCATCGCCACGATTTCGGCGCGGCAGCGCGCGATCCACACCGGCATTCCGTTCGGCCTGGAGGTGAGGAGCACGAGAAGACCGGGCGCCTGCAACGAAGCAATCGCGGCCACGACCGTATCGCTGGCCCGGTCGATCCAATGCAGATCCTCGAGCAAAAGGACCGCTCGCTGACGGCGAGCGAGGCCCTCGACGACGGCGCAGCTCGCATCGGAAATCGCGCGCCCCCGTGCGTGAGGCTCCAGCTCATTCCACTCAGGCTCCGAGATCGGCAGGTCCAGCACGGCGTCGAGGGCGCTTTGCTGGATCGGCGGCAGATCGCTTCGCGGGTCCCAGGAGCCATCCGGATCCTTCCCGACCGCCTCAAGCAACGAGAGCAAGAGGCGCTTCAGCGTACTGAACGGAGCGCCCTGGAGGTTCGGGCTGCATTCGGCATCGACCAGCCGCCAGCCATCGGCCTTGCGTTCCTGGGCGAACTCGTGCGCCAGCCGCGACTTGCCGATGCCCGCATCACCCAGCAGCAGAACCGTCTGACGGCTGACACCCACACTTCCTGCGGCGCGGCTGAGCAGCGCGCGCTCTGTGACACGATCGACGAACCGTGAAACGCTGCGCGCGCGCCGCACCCGCCAACTCGAAAGATCGCTGGCGCCGACGATTCGATAGACCGGCAGGGGCTGGTTGAAGCCACGCAGGGTCCTGCCGCCCAGGAATTCAAACCGGACATGCCCATCCGCGAGCTTCTGGCAGGCTTCCGACACATAGATCTGATTCGCTTCCGCCGCCGATTCCAGCCGCGCTGCCAGATGCTGGGCGGCCCCGCCGATCTCGTAGACCTTGGAAAACTCGCTGGCGACCATGTAGGCGACGACATGTCCGGAATGGAGACCAACCCGCACCTGCAGGTCGGAATCGCCGAGGCTTCCGACGCGCCGGACGAGTTCGAGCGCCGCATGGCAGGCCAGCGGGGCATGGTTGTCGTCCGCGATGGGAGCGCCGAACACCGCGGCGATCCCATCACCGAGTTCCTTGCTGACAATGCCCCCGAACTGACGCACCGCCCCTCTCATCGCGGCCAGGGCCGGCTCAAGGCGCGAGATCGCCTCCTCCGGCTCCAGCTCGGCCACCAGCCCGGTCGAATCTATGACGTCGGCACGAAGAATGGTGACGAACCGGCGTTCGCTATCGGGATCGGAACGTCGCACGGCCAGCCCGCATTTCGCGCACCAGCTATCGCTCGGGTCGATCGTCGCCTGACATGCGACACAATGCATTCCTGAGCCTTCAAAAGTCACGACGGCATCCCATGCCGACCGGTGCTCGCGGCGGAGCCTAGCGTAGAATACCTATCGGGACATGCATGGCAATCGAACTTGCAGCGAAACATAGCTGTGTCGTCCAAGGTGGCTCTCTGGACGAAATGCATTTTCGGGTGGTAGCTTCGCGTCGCGCGAAAATGGGGCCGCGCGTTGGTCGGGGCGCCGAGGCTTTCATGATGGTCGACGAGCTTTTGCTGGGCTGCACGATTCCCTGATTGATTAGATCGTATCGAAGGACAAGACGATGGGCGGAAAGCCATATAGCGGCAAGGCATTTCGAGACTTGATGAACGCCAATTACTTTCCCCTGGCGAACATGAAAAAGAGCGTCGCCAAGCTCAAGGCATCCGACGATATCGATCTGCCGACCCTGGAATACGGCCAGTACCATTTGATCTTGAACCCGCCGTCGAGATGGCCGCAAGGCAGCGCCAAGTACTGGCACAAGGAAAAGGGCCGGGCCCGCCTCGACCTCAGCACCCAGCCGAACACGGTCCCGCTGTCCAGGGACGAACCAGGCGTGATTCCCCTGACGCGGTGCGATCTGCTCGATGCCTGCGTCCGGAAATGCTTCAACTCCGAGCCGCCGATCCCGATGAAGACCAACATCATCGTCCACGCGCCGAGCGACGCCTATGCCCACCGGCACGAGATCCGGCTGGAGTGGGAATACAAGAAGGGCTCGGACAAGCCGACGCTGCTCTATCTGACGATGGTCTGTCCGTACAAGGATTGATCCCCCATCCACCCCGGAAGCGATGCCTCCGATCTAGTCGCCTGCCTCGCCGAGCTGAAAGGAAGCGGTCCGTTGCCGCCGCGCGCGTATGGGCGCGCGGCCCGGGAGATCGGTTAGGTTGCTATCGCGAAAAGGGTACAACTGGCGAAGCGCGAAGTTTTCCAGGCCACGGACGACGCGTTAAGCAGCCTGCGTGAACGCCAGCTTGCCGATCGCATCTCTCAATACGCCAATGTCTGCCCCCGGCCGGGTCGCTTGCTCGGCAAGATGCCGGCGAAACGATCGCGCGCCAGGGACCGCGTGGAATGCGCCGACGAAATGCCGCGTGATCGCGTGCAGCCGAGTGCCGCGTGAAAGCTGCCGCTCGACATAGGGTATCATCGCCTCGAGCGCATCCTGCATGGTCTCGTGAGGCGGCACCTCGCCGAAGATGTCGGCATCCACCGAGAGTAACCGCCACGGCTCCTGATATGCCGCGCGGCCCAGCATCACGCCGTCGACATGCGCAAGATGCCCTCTCGCCTCGTCGATGCTCAAGATGCCGCCATTGATGATGATGGGCACGTCCGGCATTGCGCGCTTGAGACGATAGACGCGGTCATAGTCGAGCGGCGGGATGTCACGGTTCTCCTTCGGCGACAGGCCGTTGAGCCAGGCTTTCCGTGCATGCACGATCAGCGTATCGCAACCAGCGGCGACCACTGCCCGCGCCAGCGTATCGAGCGCGACTTCAGGATCCTGGTCGTCGATCCCGATGCGGCATTTCACCGTAACGGGAATGGCGACCGCCCGTTTCATCGCGGCGACGCCCTCGGCCACCAATTGCGGCTCCGCCATCAGGCAGGCACCGAAGCGACCGTCCTTCACCCGATCGGACGGACAGCCGACATTGAGATTGATCTCGTCATAGCCGAAGCCCTCGCCGATCCGCGCGGCCTCCGCGAGGTCGCCGGGATTCGAGCCGCCAAGCTGCAACGCGACCGGGTGCTCGATCTGGTCGAACCCAAGCAGCCGTTCCCGATCGCCATGAATGACGGCGCCGGTCGTGAGCATTTCCGTATAGAGCAACGCCGACCGGGACAGGTGACGGTGGAACACCCGGCAATGGCGGTCAGTCCAATCCATCATGGGGGCCACGGAAAAGCGACTTGGCGAGATCTGCAAACCTGCTGCCTTCTTGGAGGAACGTGCTTCCAGCATGGGAGATACCGCGGCGGTCACCACAATTCAACCCGAGCCGGCCCTCGCAATGCCCGAACCAAGCAGGCCTCATTGCAGCGCAGAGCTCTGTAAAATTGATCCGCAGCAGGAAGCGACCTGTTCGATTTCGAGATCCAACGTTTCCTGAAAAAGGACGAGTATGATCCATTGTCAGGCTGCCGTCGAGAAGCTGGCGCGTTCGAATTCACAGAGGGCACTTCGAGAAAGGGAAGACGCTGAAGAGTGGGGATGGCGGTGGCGCGCGAAATCGATCTGACAAGGCTGGCAGGACCAGACAACGCTTGCCTGAACACATTCGACCAATGCTTGGCCCGCCGAAACTTTCGGAGCTCTCGCGCACTACATCGTCAGGTGCGGCCGCCATGATCTTCTGGAACAGAAGGATCGCAGCGCTGAGTTTTCGATCGATCCTCCGGTCTTTGAGGCACAGAATTAGCGCACGATAGGGCTTGGTCCAACGGACGGCCAAGCGCTTCGGGATCATTTTAGACAAGCGGAGCTTGAGCTATCGGCGCTCTATTACGCCCGCTTCACACCAACCTCCACGGCGTAGCGAGGCGGCGGACCTCTCATCCGGTTACCCGTTGTCGGCTGGCTCTTCGCTAGGTTGAGGGGAGCCCGCGCTTGAGCTTTTCATACCAGTGCCTCAGTTGCACCAAGGCCATCCCAGCATCGAATGAAAGTATCGCCACGTCTGACGTCGCCTTGCTGATGTAAGCGGCGTCCACGTGCTCTTGGTCGAACGAAGCCCCGGTCTTCTTTCGCGTTCGCTTGCTGCGCAGCGGAGGGTAGCCGATCTTCATGAAGTCAAAAATATAGAGCGAGTGTACGATCTTGTTGCGCCGGGTGACTTCGGCCCGAAGCCGCTGCATGACCTCGTCAAAGGATGTTACCCACTCCTCTTGAACCGGACTGCCGTCTGCGATCTCCGAAGAATGCACAATCGACTGCACCAAATCAATCTTCTGGCTGTTCGACAAAAGAGCGATAATGAGCTGCTGCCGGTTTGATGGACACCGAGATTGGGTGTTTCATGAAGCCGGAGGTGGTCATGCAGAGACGGAAGTTCAGTCGAGAGTTCAAGGTCGAGGCGGTCAAGCTTGTCAGGGAACGAGGGGTGTCGGTGGCGCAAGCCGGCCGCGACCTGGGGGTTCATGAGAACGTGCTGCGCAAATGGGTGAAGGAGTTCGGCTCCGATCCCGTTCAGGCCTTCCCCGGCCACGGGCAAATGAAGCCTGAGCAATTGGAGATCGAGCGGCTGCGGCGCGAGGTCACCAAGCTGAAGGCGGAGCGGGACATCCTAAAAAAGGCCGCTGCCTACTTCGCGAAGGAAGCGACATGAAGTTCGGCTTCATCGCGAAGCACCGGACCATCTGGCCGGTGGCATGGCTATGCGAAGCAATGGGCGTATCGCGGTCGGGCTTCCATGCCTGGCTGAACCGATCGCCCAGCGCCAGATCCCGAAGCGACGAGACGGTAGGCCAGAGGGTCAAGGCGAGCTTCGTTGCCAGCGACCGGACCTATGGCGCACGGCGCGTCTGGAGAGACCTTCTGGCAGACGGCGTCGACTGCGGCCTGCATCGAATCGAGCGGCTGATGCGCCTGCAGGCCTTGCGGGCGAGACCAAGGCGCCGGCGCCTGCCGAAGGACGAAGGCGACCGGCAGATAGCGAACGTGCCGGCGAACCTTCTGGATCGTCAGTTTGTGGCTGAGCGGCCGAACCAGAAGTGGATCGCCGACTTCACCTACATCTGGACCGCCGAGGGCTGGCTCTACGTGTCGGCCGTGATCGACCTGTTCTCGCGCCGTGTGGTCGGCTGGTCGATGAGCTCTAGTATGACAGCGCAATTGGTTGCCGATGCCCTGTTGATGGCAGTCTGGCGCCGCGGCAACCCGGATGCTTTGATGCATCATTCCGATCGCGGCAGCCAATACGTCAGCGAACAGTTCCAGCGCCTGATGGCCGACAGCGGGATCGTTTGCAGCATGAGCCGATCCGGCAATGTGTGGGACAACGCGGCGATGGAGAGCTTCTTCTCGTCGTTGAAGACCGAGCGCACCGAGCGCAAGACCTATCGCACCAGGAACGAGGCAAGAGCAGATGTGTTCGACTACATCGAGCGGTTCTATAACGCCGTCCGGCGTCATTCGACCATCGGCTATCTCAGCCCCGTTGAGTTCGAGCGTAAGGTGGGATTAGCTTAACCTGGTGTCCATCAAACCGGCAGCAGCTCAATAACGCCATCACTGACATGTCGGCGATCAAGGCCTATGGCGAGTTGGATGATCTGATCGAGCTTGGATTCCAAGTCTTGAAAGACGACCACATACATACCGATGAAATTGAACAGGCTCTCCATCTCGGCCTTTTCCCTCTGTTCCCGTTCGTCCAGAACAGGAGGCTCGGTGGGCATATTCTTGAGATCGGGATTCTTCTCAATCGCGGCGACGAGCTCTTTCCATGTGACGACCATTCAAACCTGCTTAGCTGCGGACAGAGGTTCGATTGCCGAGCATCTTCTCTAGCTCAGCTTCCACGCGTTCAACCGATAGGCCCGCAACGCCGAACCGCTCAAACAGCGACGCAATCAGAGGATGGAGATACGTCGCGAGATTGGAGGGAATTTCCTTCGCGGGAACGACGGTCTCCAGCATGGCCTCATCACTGCGTGCGGCACCGCCTTCCATGAAGAGATCGGCCATTGGGCTTGCCCAGGCGCGAAGCACACGCCCGCTGAGACCGGTATAGAGAACGCGCAGGCGCACGTTCACCTTGTCCTTTTCCTCGGCCAACTGGTCCGCAAGGGCTTCGGCGTGCAGCAGGGCCTCTCCCAAACGCCATGTCGGCAACGTGGTGTCAAAGATTGTTCGCGGCGCGAAGGTGTCCTGAACGTCTTCCTGATAACCGCGCATGATGACGGCGCGGCCGGTGGGCGCGGCGCGCCAAAAATCGCAATGGGCGGCATCGCCGAAGGGACGGTCAACGCCCGCGTCCGCTGGCTTGAGCCAGCACTCGATGACGCCGTCCACTTCTCGGGGCACCACTTCGGGCCGCGTTAAAAACAAGAACAGGGGCCAGCCGGTGTTGCGGCGCTGAGCCTTACGCAACAAGTCTTCAAAATGGTGAAGCTCAACTGTCTTTAGATCGCCTTCCAGCGCGTAGTCAATCCGGTACCATCCGTCCGGAAAGCGGCCCGGTGAATCCTTGGAAAGCGCGCTCGTGAGTTCGCGCCAGCGGGCGAAGGCTTCCTGCACAAAGGCGCCTTGCGCGCCTTCTTGGTTCGGCTCTTCGACAAGGCCGACGACACGAAGAATATCGAAGGCCTTGCTGAGACTGAGCGTCAGTTCGCCGCGGTCAAAGGACACGATGGTTGGGATGCTGACGTTCGCTAACGCCGCATGTTCCTTCTGCGTAAGCTTCTCTTCTTTGCGGCGGCGGATCGCCTCCGCGACAAGCTCAGGCCAATTGAGGGGAATTATTCCCCGAGGATTCGAAGGCATGCTCGGCTCACGATCTCTTCGTAACGATGGACAAAACCTTCGGGCGGCTCGCCTTGCGGCGACTCAAGGATCTTCGCGGCGCGCTGCACGTCCTTCTTTAGCTCATTAAAAATTTGCGCAATGGCACGCGGCGCGATGCCGATGCTTTCCGCGAACTTCTCTAGAATGGCGCGGGTGACTTGATCGAGGTTCGGCTTCTTGCCATCAATAGATAGCGCGATGTTTTGATCGAGGCCGTCATAGAGAGCCGTATTGAGAATGTCGTAGGCGGGCGAAAGCCTCAACCCGTCCTTGGTTTCGAGCAGCGAGAAGTTTTTGAGATGTGCGTCGCAGTTTCCGACCAGGATGAAAATCACGAGCCTGCGGAAAAATTTCGCTAGGTCGATCTCAGGGCGGGCGGAATGCTCCTTAATTGCGGCTGCGACGTCTTCATAGCTCGCATCGTACTTGCCTGCGAAGTCACGCCCCCTCGGCTTATTGAGAATTTGCGCGAAGTCTTCCAGGCGTATTTTGCCGCCGTCGGCGGTACGATCGAAGCGCGTGACAATAAGCGCGGTCTTATTCTCGACGGTCCCAATCTCGAATTCGTTGACCTCTTGTTTGCCTAACAGCGCGCTGCACCAGCGTAGACTTAGGTTTTCGTTGCGCACGAGCGAGCCTGCACCCTCGCGCTCTGAATTGAACTTCGCAATATAAGGGGCCGCGCCGGTCGACCCGGCGGGTACGAAGGCCGCACCTTGCTTAACGACAAGGAGTTTAGGCTGAATGCCTGAGAGAGTGCGGTTAGGATTGGCAGCTAGCTCGTTGGGCGGAATATCTTTCGCAACAGAGCCGGGGGCCGGTCGTAAACCGACTGCGCCAATGCAATCCGCGCCGTAGCGGAGCAGGAGACCAAAATCATCTTCTTCGGCGATATGGGCGGTGCGCGCCTGTTTCTCGCGCAGCCAACCCTCCGGACCAAGATGCTGAAAGAATGGATGCACACCTTGAGCCCACTCATGCTCACGCTGCAAAGCCGGAAGCGCGCAGGCAATCGGCGCCTGCCAATTTGGGGCATAGGTAAAGCGTGTTCCGCCTCCGGCCGTTTCTTCAAACGTGCCCGCGGACTCATCCTTGAATAGGACTTCTGCTTTCCTGAGCGCCATGGTAAGCCTTAGCTTCTTGGTGGCAACAAAACAGCCATTTTCACGAACTTAGGGATATATGGGTTAGTAGAATATCGACTTCAATCCATTTAGGAAGGCATAGGTTATCATATAATAATTGCCATTTCATTAGGAAGCTATAGATTCAATTTTAAATGGGTTAGCGCCTCCACTCTGCTCTGACTGAGTCCTATAGCTAGTCGGGTTATGGGAATTACGGTGACGGTGCACTCAATCGACCCGAGAGACCGGCATGCCCCGAAACTTGAGCTGGCGAAACCGGAACGGCGGTCCGGTTGCAGTTTGCTCAATCCATCGGTGAGTTCCTTAAACAGAAATGGCCCGCTTCATGCGGGCCATTTTCGTATCGGATCCGGTAAAATCCGAATTTGGTTGCGGGGATAGGATTTGAACCTATGACCTTCAGGTTATGAGCCTGACGAGCTACCGGGCTGCTCCACCCCGCGTTAAACACTTGCTTTGCCTTCAGCTGGATCCCGGGGACGGTTGGTTGAGGCCGGCGCTGTTCGCGTGGCTTTTCTCGTCCGTCCCAAAGGCTTCCTTGGAAGGCAACCCGGGGCAAAGCCCGTCGGGTGCTGGGCGTATGTATCAAGGCGGGCTGTCTTTGGAAAGGGCTGCGGGAACGTTTTTTTCGACTTTATGACAGGGGAATCGACCAATTTCCGCTGCGTTCCCCGCGCTCTTGCCAGAAGTTCCACAAAGGGCCAGCTTGCGGCAACAAGATAAGGCTGAAACGCGCCTTTGAGGGAGGAACGCCCGTGGACAAATCCCTGACGAGCGCCCCGGTCGGAGCGCTGGAGGACGCCTTCCACGCCATGGTCGCGCGGTCGCGGGACGAGCCGCCCGCCGGCCTTGCCGAGCGGCTCGACCGGCTGGCGCGGCTGCGGGCCGTGGTCGCCGACAACGAGGAGCGTTTCCGGCAGGCGATCTCGGCCGATTTCGGCCACCGCTCGGCGGTCGAGACCACCATCGCCGAGACGATGCTGGTGTTTTCCGAGATCCGGCACGCCACAAAGCACCTGAAGAGCTGGATGACGCCGCAGCGGGTCGCGACCGCGCTGCAATTCCTGCCCGCGCGCAACCGGCTGATACCGCAGCCGCTCGGCGTCGTCGGCATCATCGCGCCCTGGAACTATCCGCTGCAGCTCACGCTCGCGCCGGCGATCGGCGCGCTCGCCGCCGGCAATCGCGTCCTGATCAAGCCGAGTGAGCTCACGCCGCATTTCGCAGGCCTGCTGAAGGAGACGGTCGCCGCGCGGTTCGATGCGACCGAGCTGCTGGTCACCGGCATCGAGGGCGAGATCGCAGAGGCGTTTGCGCGCCTGCCGTTCGATCACCTCGTGTTCACCGGCTCGACCCGGGTCGGGCGGATCGTGGCGGAGGCCGCGGGGCGTAACCTCACGCCGGTCACCCTCGAGCTCGGCGGCAAGTCGCCTGCGATCATCGACGCCTCGGCCGACCTAGACGAAGCGGCCGAGCGCATCGCCTACGGCAAGCTGCTCAATGCCGGGCAGACCTGCATCGCGCCGGACTATGTGCTGGTGCCGGAGCAGGCGCTGCAGGCCTTCGCCGAGAAGGTGCGCGCGCAGATGCGGCGGATGTTCGGCACCGATCCCTCGAACAAGGACTACAGTTCGATCATCTCGGACCGGCATTACGCCCGGCTCGAAAATCTCGTTGCGGACGCGGCGCAGCGCGGCGCAAAGATCCTGCAACCGGCGAAGGCGGACGACCCGAACTGGAAGGCGCATCGAAAATTCCCGCCGACGCTGATCGTCGGTGCGACCGAAGCGATGGCGGCGATGCAGGAGGAGATTTTTGGGCCAGTTCTCCCGATTCTCGGCTATCGCGATCCCAGTAATGCCATCGCTTTCATCAACCATTGCGACCGGCCGCTGGCGCTGTACTGGTTCGGCAAGGACGGCGCCGCACGCGACGAGGTGCTGGCACGCACCGTCTCCGGCGGTGTCACCGTCAACGACTGCCTGTTTCACTTCACGCAAATCAACCAGCCGATGGGCGGCGTCGGCGCATCCGGCACCGGCGCCTATCACGGCGAATGGGGCTTTCGCACGTTCAGCAAGCTGAAGCCGGTGTTCTATCGCTCCAAGTTCAACCGCCTCGCCGATCTCTATCCGCCCTATGGCGGCAGGATCGCGCGGCTGGAGAAATTGATGCGGTTCATGTCGTAGGGGCAGTCATTCCGGGGCGCGCGTAGCGCGAGCCCGGAATCCATCTATCGGCATCAATTGTGGTGAATGGATTCCGGGCTCGCGCTACGCGCGCCCCGGAATGACGAAACAACAAAAAGCTCGCAATGGGGGAAACATCAGTGACTGACACATTCGATTTCGTCGTCGTGGGCGCGGGCTCCGGCGGATGCGCCGTGGCGGGGCGGCTGTCCGAGGATGCGGCGACGTCCGTGGCGCTGCTCGATGCCGGCGGCAAGAACGACAGCTGGCGGATCACCACGCCGTTCGGACTCGCGCTGCCCTACAGCGCGGCCAACTGGGCTTTCGACACGGTGCCGCAAAAGGGATTGAACGGCCGCATCGGCTATCAGCCGCGCGGCAGGGGCCTCGGCGGCTCTTCGGCGATCAACGCCATGGTCTACATCCGCGGCCATCGCTCCGACTACGACCACTGGGCCTCGCTCGGCAATGCCGGCTGGTCGTATGCGGACGTGCTGCCTTATTTCAAGCGCTCGGAGAACAATTCCGATTTCGACGGCGAGTATCATGGCAAGGGCGGCCCGCTGCATGTCAACAGGCTGCGCTCGGACAATCCGATCCATGACGTCTTCCATCAAGCCGCGCGAGAGGCGCAGTTTCGCATCCGCGACGACTTCAATGGTGAGGACCATGAAGGGCTCGGCAGCTACCAGGCGACGCAGCACAATGGCGAGCGCTGGAGCGCGGCGCGGGCTTATGTTCAGCCTCACACGGACAAGCGCGCGAATCTGCGCGTCGAGACGGGCGCACACGCCACGAAAATCCTGTTCGAAGGAGGGCGCGCGGTCGGCATCGAATACCTGCAGGGCAAGCAGACGAAGCAGCTGCGCGCGCGCCGCGAGGTGATCCTTGCCGGCGGCGCCTTCCAGTCGCCGCAATTGCTGATGCTGTCGGGCATCGGCGACGGCGATGCGCTTCGAACGCACGGCATTGACGCCGTCCATCATCTGCCGGGCGTCGGGCGCAATCTGCAGGACCACCCGGATTTCGTGTTCGTCTACGCCTCCGATTATCCGCACTTTGTTCATGCCTCGCTCGGCCGGCTGCCGTCCCTGCTCCGCGCCATCCAGCAATATCGCCGCGAACGGCGCGGCCTGATGACCAGCAATTTTGCCGAGTGCGGCGGCTTCTTGAAAACCCGGCCTGATCTCGACGTACCCGACATCCAGCTCCACTTCGTCATCGCGATGCTCGACGACCACGGCCGTAAAAAGCACAAGGAGGCGGGCTTCTCGTGCCATGTCTGCCTGCTACGGCCGAAGAGCCGCGGCAGCGTCTGGCTGAAAAGCGCCGACCCGCTCGCGGCGCCGATGATCGATCCGAATTTCCTCGGCGAGGAAGAAGATGTCGAGGGGATGGTCGCAGGCTTCAGGACCACGCGCCGCCTGATGGAGACGCCGGCGCTGCGCGCGCTGCAGAAGAAGGACATGTTCACGTCCGACGTCCGAACCGACGACGACATCCGCAACATTTTGCGCGAGCGCGTCGACACCGTCTATCACCCCGTCGGCACCTGCAAGATGGGGATGGATGCGATGGCCGTGGTCGATCCGGCCCTGAAGGTGCACGGGGTCGAAGGATTACGCATCGTCGACGCTTCGATCATGCCGACGCTGATCGGCGGCAACACCAACGCGCCGACCATCATGATCGGGGAGAAGGCGGCAGACATGATCAGGGCGGAGATGAAGGCGAGTTGAGCGACGGTGTCGCGCCATCCTCCGCTGTCATCCCCGCGAAGGCGGGGATCCATAACCACAGGCTATCCTGTGGGGTAAACAGGCAACTCCAAATCTTCGCAAAACTGCTTCCTGTGGCTATGGATCCCGGGCTCGCGCTGCGCGCGCCCCGGGACGACCGCAGCGTTCAATTCAGCAAGAACCCGCCATCGACCGTCACCACGCTTCCGGTCATGTACCGCGACGCTTGTGATGCCAGCAGCAGGATCGCGCCGTCGAGATCGGACTCGGCGCCGACGCGGCGCTGCGGGATGCGTTTGGCCAGGCGCTCGCCTGCCGGCGTCGACCAGAAGGCGTGGTTCATCTCGGTGTCGATATAGCCGGGCGCGAGCGCGTTGATGCGGATGTTCTGGCCGGCGAGCTCCAGCGCCATCGCTTTCGTCGCCTGGATGATGCCGGCCTTGGAGATCGCGTAGGGCGACACCGCCTTCAACACGCCGGTGCCGAGCACGGAGGCGATGTTGACGATGTTGCCTGACTGCTTGCGCGCGATCATGCGCCGCGCGACTTCCGTTGCCAGAAAATAGGCGCCCTTCAGATTGGCGCCGATCACCGCGTCCCAATCCGCTTCGGTCTGCTCGGTCGCAAGCTTCTCGATGGCGATGCCGGCATTGTTGATCAGCACGGTGACGGGACCGAGCACGGCCTCCGCCGCGTCGACGGCCCGCGCGATCGAGGCGGTGTCGGTGACGTCGAGCGCGACCGCGGCGGCGCGGCCGCCCTTGCCGCGGATCTCCTCCTCCAGGCTCTTCAGCTTGTCGGCCTGACGCGCCGCGAGCGCGACCGCCGCCCCATGGGCCGCCAGCACCCGGGCAAATTGCCGCCCCAGCCCCTGGCTCGCGCCCGTGACGAGGATGGTTTCTTTACTGACGTCGAATAGGCCTGACATGACGATTTCCCCGGCGTAACCCTCGAGCTTTTGGAGCCATCAATACAGACGATTTTATCGATCTGAAACCGGAATGATCGGTCCGGCGTTCATTCGTTTAACCGAGGCGAGTTTCTTCTGATGAACAGTTTCGATCTCGCGGTCTATGCCGCGCTCGCCATCGCAGTCGGCTTCGGTTTCAGGACCGGCCTGCTCCGCAGCGCCATGACCATTCTCGCCTATCTGCTCGCCGCGCCGATCGCGGTGGCGCTGATGCCGCTGATCGTGCCGCAGATCGCCGGCAACCCGAATGCGCCATGGCTGCAGAACTGGATCTGGCTGTTCGGCATCTTCGTGGTGGTCGGCATGCTGTTCGGCTATATCGGCGGCCTGGCGCTGAACGACACGATCCGCGACGCCGGCATCGGCGACCGGCTCGGCGGCGCCGCGCTCGGCGCCGTCAGGGTCGGCCTCGTCGCCACCACGCTGGTGCTGGTGTTCGACCAGATCGTGCCGGCCAACAAGCAGCCGCCCTTTCTCGCCGGCTCGTATCTGCGGCCGCTGTTCTCGACGGCGGGTCAGATGGGCTTCAAATCGCTGCCACCGGAGGCGGCCTCCGCGATCGACCGCCTCAAGCAGGAACGGCGGATCTAGAGCGCATTTGCATCGCCGCGCCGAGCGCCATGCATTTTGACGCGGGCCCATGCCTTATCAGCGGCGCCGATGTTGGCTAGAGTGCCGCCATCCAAAACCTGCCTGCAATTTACGGGAGTGAAACAGTGGATCTTGGGATCAAAGGTCGCCGCGCCATCGTCTGCGCATCCAGCAAGGGCCTTGGGCGTGCCTGCGCCATCTCGCTGGCGGAGGCCGGCGTCGACGTCACGCTCACCGCGCGCGGCGCCGAAGCTTTGAAGAAAACGGCGGACGAGATCCGGAAAGCCTATCCTGGCGTGAAGGTCACCGAGATCGTCGGCGACATCACGACGCCGGCCGGCCGCGAGGCCGTGCTGAAGGCGTGCCCCGAGCCCGACATCCTGATCAACAATGCCGGCGGCCCGCCGCCCGGCGATTTCCGCAACTGGACCCGCGACGACTGGATCAAGGCGATCGACGCCAACATGCTGACCCCGATCGAACTGATCAAGGCGACCGTGGACGGCATGATGGCGCGCAAGTTCGGCCGCATCGTCAACATCACCTCGGCGGCGGTGAAGGCGCCGATCGACATCCTCGGCCTCTCCAACGGCGCGCGCGCCGGCCTCACCGGCTTCATCGCGGGCCTGTCGCGCAAGACCGTGATCAACAACGTCACCATCAACGGCCTGCTGCCCGGCCCGTTCGAGACGGATCGCCTGACCAGCACCGCGAAGGGTGAAGCCGACAAGCGCGGCACGACGCCCGAGCAGGTCCTGGCCGAGCGCGCCAAGCTCAACCCGGCCGGCCGCTTCGGCCAGCCCGACGAGTTCGGCTATGCCTGCGCCTTCCTTTGCGGTGCCAAGGCCGGCTTCATCACCGGCCAGAACATCCTGCTGGATGGCGGTGCGTTTCCGGGCACGCTGTAATCCACCATCACATCCGCAACGCCCATTTTCACAAAGATGGTCATGCCCGGGCTTGTTCCGGGCATGACGATGCGGAGGCGTCAGAGCCCGATCATCACCGCTGCTTTGTCGGCTCGTCTTCGTCCTGCTGACTGGGAGCGGAGGAATCGGCCGTCGTGCGCTCGTCGGTCCAGTCGATGCCGAATTCGTCGAGCCCGTTGGCGAGCAGATCGCCCAGCATGGGGTCGCCGAGCAGATAGCGCACGGTTTCGCGGCGCGGACTGCCGTACTCAGCTCGCGCCTCCACCGCGCGGGCGCGCAAATCATCCCAATCGTCGATCGTGCCGTCGCCGCGGCCGAGCCAGGTCAGCGCGACGAGATCAAGCTGCTCGTCCTCGTTCAAGGCGATGATGAAGCCGCCGAGCTCCTGGACGACGGGATCGGAGCCGTCGTCCTCCAGGACATCGAGCGCATCGTCATCGCCGGGGTTGGAGCCGGAATCCGGATCGGAATTCCCTTCCTTGACGTCGAACTCACGCGCCTTCTCGATGATGAACGCGAGCTTTTCAGCCGATATTGCAAGCTCTGGCATGGCTCCTCCTCCGGTTCCCGCGATAACGCCGCATCGCGTCAGATGATCCATTGCGGATTATGGCGGAAAACCGCATGTTTCGGCGCCAAAGCAATAAAATGGGAGGGCGCCGGATGCAGTGGAAGGTCGGGCAGGTCAAAATCACCAAAGTTGTGGAGCTGGAGACGGTCGGCTCGACCCGCTTCATCCTGCCGCTCGCTGATAACGCCGAGATCCAGAAGCTGCCCTGGCTGATCCCGCATTTCGCCACCGACGAGGGCCGGCTGAAAATGTCGATCCATTCGCTGGTGGTGGAGACGCCGTCGCGCCGCATCGTGGTCGACACCGGCCTCGGCAACGACAAGCAGGGCCGCAACGTGCCGACCTGGAACAGCCGCAGCACACCGTTCCTGGAGACCATGGCCGCGGCGGGCTTTGCCCCTGAAAGCATCGACACCGTGCTGTGCACACATCTTCATGTCGACCATGTCGGCTGGAATACGAAGCTGGTCGGCGGAAAGTGGGTGCCGACCTTTGCGAACGCGCGCTACGTTTTCGGCAGGACCGAATACGAGCATTGGCGCGAGCATTCGACCGAGCCGGACAAGGCGGCGGTGTTCAATGATTCCGTGCAGCCGATCGTCGATGCCGGCAAGGCCGATCTGATCCCGAGCGACCACCGGCTCTGCGAGGAGATCAGCATGATCCCGACTCCGGGCCACAGTCCCGGGCACATGAGCATTCTCGTCCAGTCGGACGGCGAGCAGGGCCTGCTCACCGGCGACGTCGCCCATCACCCCTGCCAGATGGCGCATCTCGACTGGTCCTCGACCGCGGATTCCAACCAGGCGCAATCGGCCGACACGCGGCGGCAATTGTTCGGCCGCTTTGCCGACACGCCGACATTGGTGATCGGCGGACATTTCTCGGCCGGGCATATCAAGCGGGACGGCGACGCGTTCAGGTTCGTGGCGCTGGGGTGATCTCCGTTTTGAGCGGTTGAATTTCCCGCCGCCCTGTTCCATGAAGCTGTTAACCGATCGGTCCAATCTCCAGGGAGAAACGAGAATGAAGCTTGTTCGTTACGGCGAAAAGGGTGCGGAAAAGCCCGGCCTGATCGACAAATCCGGCCAGTTGCGCGACCTGTCGGCGCATGTGAAGGACCTCACTGGCGAGGCCTATTCGCCCGAGAGCCTGAAGAAGCTGGCAAGCCTCGATCCGGCCTCGCTGCCCGCGGTCTCCGGCAAGCCCCGTTTCGGCGCCCCCGTCACCGGCATCTCGAAATTCGTCGCGATCGGCCTCAACTATTCCGACCATGCCAAGGAGACCGGCGCCGAGATCCCGAGCGAGCCGATCATCTTCATGAAGGCCAACACCTCGCTATCCGGCCCGAACGACGCGGTCGAGAAGCCGCGCGGCTCGACCAAGCTCGACTGGGAGGTCGAGATCGCCGCCATCATCGGCACCCGTGCGAAATATGTCTCGGAAGCCGACGCGCTGAACCATGTCGCCGGCTATTGCGTCTGCAACGACGTCTCCGAGCGCGCCTTCCAGATCGAGCGCCTGGGACAGTGGACCAAGGGCAAGTCGCACGACACGTTCGGCCCGCTCGGCCCCTGGCTCGCCACCAAGGACGAGATCAAGGACGTGCAGGACCTGTCGATGTGGCTGGACGTCAACGGCCAGCGCCGCCAGACCGGTTCGACCAAGACCATGATCTTCTCCATGGCCAAGTGCATCTCCTATGTCTCGCAGTTCATGACGCTGCTGCCCGGCGACGTCATCACCACCGGCACCCCGCCCGGCGTCGGCCTCGGCATGAAGCCGCCGACCTTCCTCAATGTCGGTGACGTCGTGACCCTCGGCATCGAGGGCCTCGGCGAGCAGAGGCAGGAGATCGTGGCGGCGTAAGCGGTCCGCCCTCATCCTGAGGAGCGCGCAAAGCGCGCGTCTCGAAGGATGCGCCAAGAAAACAGTCGCCCGACGTTCGCGCCGGGTGACGAGAGAACACCTCCCGCTGCCATCCTTCGAGACGCGCGCCAAGGGGCGCGCTCCTCAGGATGAGGACCGTCTGTCTGGATAGAGGTTATTTCCCATGAAACTCTCTTTTTCCCCCGCTTCGCCCTTCGCCCGCAAGGTGCGCATCGCTGCGATCGAGCTTGGGCTGATCGACAAGATCGAATTCACGCCCGCAAGCGTCGCGCCGGGCACGGCCAATGAGGACTATTCCAAGATCACGCCGCTGAAGAAGCTGCCGGTGCTGATCACCAATGACGGCGACGTGATTTTGGACTCCTACGTCATCGTCGAATATCTCAACGAGATCGCCGGCGGAGCCCTGATCCCCGGTTACGGTCCCGCGCGCTGGAAGGCCAAGACCAATCATTCCCTGCTCAACGGCATGCTCGATTCCATGCTGCTGTGCCGCTACGAGAAAATGGTGCGGCCGCAGGGCCTGCAATGGCAGGCATGGTCGGACGACCATTGGAACAGGGCGTGGACCGGCATGGCGCGGTTCGAGAACATGCCTGAGGTTCTGAACGGCCCGTTCGACATCTCGCAGATCGGCCTCGTTTGCGTGCTCGGCTATGCCGACTTCCGCTTCGCCGATTGCGGCTGGCGCAAGGCCTATCCGAAGCTCGATGCCTTCCATCAGAAGATGCTGCAGCGGCCCTCGGTCAAGATCTCGGTGCCGCCGGCAGCGTAAGCAACTGGAGTCCTCATGAGCCTGAAGTTCTCGGTCGGCGATCTCACCATCCATCGCGTCATCGAGCAGGAAACGACTTTCCTGCCGGCGCTGGAGATGTTGCCGGGTTTGACGCCAGAGGTGCTGGCGGAGAACCGCGCATGGATGCAGCAAGCAAAGGCGCTGGATGAGCAGGATACGCTGATCCTGTGTTTCCAGTCCTATGTGATCAAGACGCCGCATCACACCATTCTGGTCGACAGCTGCATCGGCAACGACAAGCCGAGGCCGCAGCGGGCGAAATGGAACATGAAGACCGATGACACCTACCTGCGCGGACTCGCGAGCGCGGGCTTTTCACCTGACGACATCGACTTCGTGATGTGCACGCATCTGCATGTCGATCACGTCGGCTGGAACACGCGAATGGAGAACGGCCGCTGGGTGCCGACCTTCCCCAAGGCGCGCTACGTGTTCGGCAAGCAGGAGTTCGACTACTGGACGGAGCAAAATGCGAAGGCACCCGTGCCGCCCTTCGTCGATAGCGTGCTGCCGGTGGTCGAGGCGAAGCGCCATGAAGTCGTCGGCAATGATCATCAGATCGGCGACCACGTCCGCATCCTGCCGACGCCGGGCCACACGCCCGGCCACGTCGCGTTCACCTTTGGTCGCGACAAAGACGACGCTGTCTTCAGTGGCGATCTCATGCACTCGCCGATCCAGACGCTCTATCCGGAAATGTCGGTGAAGTTTGACGTCGACCCGGCCGCGGCGGCAACGACACGCCGCAACTTCCTGGAGCGCTATTGCGACACCGACACGCTGTGCTGCACCGCGCATTTCCCCTCGCCATCGGTGGGGAAGATCAGGCGCAAGGGCAGCGGCTTTGTCTGCGCGGCGGCGACATAATGCGGGGGTTTGGAGCCGCTGCATGTCATGCCGCGGCGCCATCCTCCGGCTTGATGCGGAACCAGGCCACGTAAAGCGCCGGCAAGAACAGGAGGGTCAGCACGGTGCCGACGATGATGCCGCCCATCATGGCGTAGGCCATCGGCCCCCAGAAAACCTCCCGCGAGATCGGGATCAGCGCGAGGCTGGCCGCGGCGGCGGTGAGCAGGATCGGGCGCATGCGGTGTTCGGTGGCTTCGATCACGGCCTGCCAAGCGGGCTTTCCTTCCTCGCGCAGATGTTCGATCTGCACGATCAGGATCACCGAGTTCCGGATCAGGATGCCGATCAGCGCCAACACGCCAAGGATGGCGACGAAGCCGAGCGGAGCCCTGCTCGGAAGCAACGCCGCGACCACGCCGATCAGCGCAAGGGGCGCCACCGCAAATACCAAAAACAGCCGGCTGAAGCTCTGCAACTGGATCATCAGGATGGTCGCCATGATGAACAACATGACGGGAATGACCGCGGCGATCGGCGCCTGCGATTTGGCGCTCTGCTCGACGGCACCGCCGATCACCACCTGGTAGCCCACCGGCAGTTTCGCCGAGAATTCGGCGATCGGCTGCTGCAATTGCTTGACGATGGTGGCCGGCTGCACGTCGTCGAGCACGCCGGCGGCCAGCGTGATGGTAGGAAGTCGCGAGCGTCGCCAGATCGTCGGCTGCTCGAGCTGGTAGCGGAATTGCGCCACGGCCGCGAGCGGTACGGACTGACCGCTGCTGCCCGACAATTGAAGATTCCGAAGGGTTTCGATCGAGCCGCGTTCCGAGTCGTTGGCGCGGCCGAGCACGTTGATCAGATAGATGTCGTCGCGCACCTGAGTGATTGAGGTTCCATCGACGATGCCGTTCAACGTCGATGCGATATCCTTGGTGGTGACGCCGAGTTGGCGTGCCTTGTCCTGCAAGACTTCGACCTTTACGACGCGGGCCGGCTCCATCCAATCGAACACCACGCTGCCGAGATGCGGATTGCCCGACATCAACCCCGCGAGTTGCTGGGCATAGGCGCGGACTTTTCCGACGTCCGGACCGCTGAGCCGGTACTGCACCGGCCGGCCGACCGGCGGGCCGATGTCGAGCAGCTTCACGTTGGCGTCGGTCCCGGGAAACATCTTCTTCAGGTAGGCCTGTAATTCGCCTCTCAGCCGGTCACGGGCCTCGAGATTCCTGGTGACGATCACCATTTGACCGAAAGAGACGTCCGCGGGCTGCACGTCGAAAGACAGCACGAAGCGCGGAGCCCCCTGCCCGACATAGGTCGACCAGTGATCGATGTCGCGCTGCCCTTGCAGGGCTTCCCGCTCGAACTGCGCCATCTGCGCGTTGGTTTCCGCGATCGAGCTGTTCTGCGGCAGATTCCAGTCCACGATCAACTCGTTGCGATCCGACGACGGAAAGAATTGCTGCTGCACGTAGCTCAGACCGAAGACCGAAAGCAGGAAGGCGCCGAGCGTCACGCCGATGGTGAGCCAGCGGTGGTTCATGCAGAACCTGAGTGCGCGGCCGAAGGCAGCCGAGAACCTGCCCTGTTTCTCGTGATGGCCTTCCATCCTGCTCGGCAGGATGGCAACCCCGAGCAAAGGCGTGAACAACACCGCGACGATCCACGACACGATGAGCGAGACGGCGATGACGACGAACAGGGTAAAGGTGAATTCGCCGGCCGCGCTGCTGTTGAGACCGATCGGGACGAAACTGGCGACGGTGACCAGCGTGCCCGTCAGCATGGGAAAGGCTGTCGAGGTATAGACGTAAGTCGCCGCCTTGGCGAGCGTATCGCCCAATTCCAGCCGGGCCACCATCATCTCGACTGCGATCATGGCGTCGTCGACCAGCAGGCCGAGAGCGATGATGAGCGCGCCCAGCGAAATGCGCTGCAGCGAGACGCCGGTATAGAGCATGACAACGAAGGTGATTGCGAGCACCAGCGGGATCGATATCGCGACCACGAGGCCCGCGCGCAAGCCGAGGCTGATGAAGCTGATGGCCAGCACGATGACGATCGCCTCGAACAGGGCACGGGTAAAGCCGGAGACCGCCTCATCCACGATCTTCGGTTGGTCCGATACCAGATGGATCTCGGCGCCGACCGGCAGGTCGCCGGAAATGCGCGCCATCTCCTTCTGCAGCGCCTCGCCGAACTTGAGCAGATTGGCGCCCGGCTTCATGCCGATGGTGAGGCCGATCGCCGGCTTGCCGTTGAACCTGAACAGCGACGTCGGCGGATCGACGTAGCCGCGACGGACGGTTGCCACGTCCGTCAGCGGGAAAAAGCGATCGTTGACGCGCAGATTGATCGACTTCAGGCTCTCTTCGGTGGTGAACTGGCCGCTGACCCTGACGAGAATGCGTTCCGGCCCCGCCTGCAGCACGCCCGACGGCGTGATGGCGTTCTGGGCCTGGAGCGAGGACTGTATCGATTGCTGGTCGAGCCCGAGCGCCGCGACCTTTCGGGTCGAGAACTCGAGATAGATCACCTCGTCCTGCGCGCCGACGATATCGACGCGTCCGACGTCCGGGACCTGCAACACCTTGGCGCGCACGTCCTCGACGCGGTCGCGCAACTGGCGCTGTGTCAGGCCGTCGCTGGTGAGCGCGTAGATGTTGCCGAAAACGTCGCCGAAGCGATCGTTGAATGCCGGGCCGACGACACCGCTCGGAAAGTCGCCCTGGATGTCGGCGATCATGTTGCGGACGCGCAGCCAGGTCGGCACGACGTCGCGAGCCCTGGTGGTATCGCGCAAATTCACGAACACCGTGGTCTGACCGGGCGTCGTGATGCTCTTCGTGTAGTCGAGCGTTTCGAGCTCTTCCAGCTTCTTCTCGATCCGGTCGGTGACCTGCTTGGTGACCTCCTCAGCCGAAGCGCCCGGCCATTTGGCCTGGATCAGCATCGTCTTGATCGTGAAGGCCGGATCCTCCTCGCGCCCCAGATTGACATAGGCATACAGGCCGACAGCCATGAAGGCGATCATGAAGTACCAGACCAGCGCGCGGTGATGCAGCGCCCAGTCGGAAAGATTGAAGGGTTTCAATTTGCGGGTTCCTGTTCGAGGCGGACCTTCTGGCCCTCCTTGAGATGATGCACACCGGCGGTCACCACACGGTCGCCGGCCGCGATACCGCTCGTCACGTCGACCGAGCCGTCATCGTTCGAGATGACTTCGACATTGCGCGTTGCGACCGACCTCGTCGCGGGATCGAACACCCAGACGCTGGACTTGCCGTCCCGGGTCAGGATCGCCGACGACGGTAGACGACATCCCGGTACCGGCTTGCCTGGAATGAATGTCGTGATCGTCGATCCCAGGCGAAATGTTTCGGGCGGCGATTCGAGCGTGATGCGAACACGGCGCAGACGCGTCAGCGCGTCGGATTGCGGGCCGATCTCGCGCAACTTGCCCTCGGCGCGGCTGTCGGGATCGAGCTGCAGGCTGACTGTCAGCGGCATGCCTGTTTGCAGGGTTTCGGCCAGATCGGAGGCGACGTCGATCACCGCCTCGCGGACGTCGGGCCGAGCCACGGTAACGACGGTCTGCCCGGGACTGACGATCTGTCCGACCTGCGCGCCGACGGCCGTCACCACACCGGCATATTCTGCGTTGAGCTTGGTATAGCCGAGTTGCTCGCGCGCCTTGGCGAGATCGGATTGGGCGCGAACGACCCCGGCCTGTGCCGCCGCATAGCCTTGTTCGGCGGAGTCGAGGCTTGCTTGCGTGGTGGCACCGGTTTCGAGCAGGGTGCGCTGCCGCCCCGCCGTGCCGGACGCGTTGGACAGCTGCCCCTGGGCAGTAGTCAGCGCCCCCATGATGGACCTCACAGCCAGTTCGGCCGCGGTCGCATCCACGGCCGCGAGCGGCTGCCCCTTATCGACAATGTCGCCGACATTGACCCTCCGCGCGATCAGGCGGCCCAGCATGCGAAATCCGTAGTCGGTCTGATATCGCGGCTGGATCGTTCCAACCACGCTGATGCTGGCGGCACCGCGCGGGACAACCACCATAGAGAGAACCGGCCGGATCGGGTCGGGCGCGGCGGACTTGTCGCCACAACCGGCGAGGATCGCGCAGGCCGCGATCATGCCAAGGGTCCGGAGGCGGCTCATGCGTCGTCCCCTTCAAAGGTCACGATCTGGCCGGGCCGCAGCAATTTCCCGCCGCTCGTGACGACGCGCTCGCCGAGAGCAAGCCCGGCGCCGACCACGAAAGTGCTCGTTTCGTAGCTTTCGACGAGGATGTCCCGAAGTGAAACGGCATGGGTCGCGGGGTCGATGACCCATACGGCTGGCCCCTTCAGGGATGCCGACATTGCATCCCAGGGCAACACGATCTTGTCGACGGGCCGGCTCTTGCCTTCCCCGATGACGACGCTGCCCAGGGTCATTTCCGGGGGCGGATTCAGGATATCGATCTTGACCTTGACGGTCCCGGTCTTGGGATCGAGCGTGGGGGAAATTTCGCGAACCTTGCCGAGCGCGGTAATGTCTGGCTTCGACACCAGCGCGAGCTTGATCGTGTCGCCTTCGGGCTTTTGCAGGAAGATGGATTCGTAGACGTTGAAGACCGCGTCGCGCGCACCGTCTTCGGCGAGCGTATAGGCCGATTGCGCCGATTGCGCGACCTGGCCGACCTCGATGGTGCGGGCCGTAATGATGCCTGCCGCACTTGCCCGAAGCTCCGTATATCCGAGGGCATCGGTCGAAGTGCCCAATTGGGCCCTCGCGGCTTCGAGATTTCCTTCGGCGGTATGGAGCGCTTCCTGCGCCTGATCGTAAGATGGCCGGGTCGTGAATCCGCTGGCCATCAAGGTTTGCTGACGCTGGAAGTTTGCCGTGGCCACCCGCAATTGCGCTTCGGCCGAGGTCACGGCGGCCTCCGCGCCTTCGAGGTCGGCGCGCTGTTCGGTGGGATCGATCCTGGCCAGCACTTCACCGGCCTTGACGTGGGCTCCGACATCGACGAGGCGCTCGGTCACGCGCCCGCTCACCTGAAACGACAATTCGCTGCTGACGCGCGCCTGGACATCGCCGGACAAGCGGATGGCAGTCTGGCGCGGCTTCAGGCTAACGACCTCGGATTTGACCAGCGCCGCAGGACGAACAGGCGCCTGGTCTCTCCCGCAGGCGGAAGTCGATACCGCCAGCAAGACCAAAAGTTGAATCCGGAAGAGTGATCGCATCGCCTGCCTATGCAAAGTAGCAAGGCAGGATTATTATTGACTAACTGCAAAGTCAATAATAATGTCGTGGCGGTGATTTTGTGGTGGTAAATGACAGGTGAACCCAAGAAACGAGCCCGTCGGAAGGCGGAGCGTCCCGGGGAAATTCTTGAAGCGGCGTTCGAGGAGTTCGTGAAAAGCGGTTATGCCGCCACTCGCCTGGAGGACGTCGCCGCGCGCGCCGGGGTGACGAAAGGGACAATCTATTTCTACTTCGACACCAAGGAGCGGGTCTTCGACGAGATGATCCGCTACAAGTCACAGTCGTTCTTTCCCAAAATTCAAGACTACGCGAGCGGATTGCATGGTAGCTGTGCAGAGCGCCTGCGATCGATGATCGTCTTCGTCCATAAGTACATCGCCGAAGACCGATCCTCGCGCGAGACGCTCCGCTTCCTGATCGCCGAGGGCAGCCGGTTTCCCGGCTTGGTCGACCGGCACTACGACGAATTCATTCGCCCGATGATCGAGCGTTTCGAGGAGCTGATCGCAGACGGCATCGCCGCGGGTGAGTTCCGGCCGTTTCCTGCTTCGGCATTCACCGAACTGATGTTGAGTCCAGGCTTGTTCCTCAGCTTCTGGTCGCTGCTTTTCGGCAGTCGCCGGCCGATCGACGTTGAAGCATTTACCGAGGCGAGTATCGACTTGCTGATGCAAGGCATCGTGCAACCTGCCTTGCATCACAATCGCGGCTGACGGGGGGCGGTCGAGATCGTCGGCCGCGGCTGGACGATACGCATATCGGATCACGCCATGATCCTGGCGCCGTGCTTGTTGCCGGTCCGAATGTCCCTACAATTGTCCCTCGCAACAGGCCGCAGCAGCAAATCCTCAGTCATCGGGAAACATCATGGCCGAACTCCCCGACATCCCCCTGCCCGCCGGAATCCGCTCGCGCACCGTCGACGGCATCAACGGCTTGCGCATGCATGTGCTCGAGGCGGGCTTCGAGACCAAGGGCCGTCCCTGCATCCTGCTGTTGCACGGTTTTCCGGAGCTCGCCTTCTCCTGGCGCAAGGTGATGCCGACGCTGGCTGCTGCCGGCTATCACGTGATCGCGCCGGACCAGCGCGGCTATGGCCGCACCACGGGCTGGACAGCGGACTATGACGGCGACCTCACGCCGTTCTCGCTTCTCAACCTCGTGCGCGATGCGCTCGCCCTGGTGTCGGCGTTCGGCTACAGGCAGGTCGATCTGGCCGGGCATGATTTCGGCAGCCCGGTTGCGGCCTGGTGCGCACTGATCCGGCCCGACGTATTTCGCTCGGTGACGCTGATGAGCGCGCCGTTCGGCGGAGCGCCGACGCTGCCGTTCAATACGGTCGACACACCGGCAAAGCCGCCCGCCGAAGACCCTGTTCATCGCGAGCTCGCCGCGCTGCCGCGCGCGCGCATTCATTATCAATGGTACTATTCGACACGCCCGGCCAATGCGGACATGCTGCACGCGCCGCAGGGCGTGCATGATTTCCTGCGCGCCTATTATCATCACAAGAGCGCCGACTGGACCGATAACAAGCCGTATCCGCTGAAATCGTGGTCAGCCGGCGAGCTGGCAAAGCTGCCGACTTACTATGTGATGGATGCCGGCGAGACCATGGCCGAGACGGTCGCGAAGGAGATGCCGTCGGCCGCGGCGATCGCCGCCAATCGATGGCTGCCGGATAGCGACCTCGCCTACTATGCCGCCGAATATGGTCGCACTGGATTCCAGGGCGGGCTGCAATGGTACCGCTACGGCACCACGGGCATGCTCAACAGCGAGATGCAATTGTTCGCGGGCCGCAGTATCGACGTGCCCTCATGCTTCATCTCGGGCAAGCAGGATTGGGGCACTTATCAGCGCCCCGGCACCTTCGAGGCGATGCAGGGGCGCGGCTGCACGAAGATGCTCGGGTGCCACCTCGTCGACGGCGCCGGCCATTGGGTGCAACAGGAGCAACCCGCCGAGGTAAGCCGGCTGCTGCTCGACTTCCTCGCCAGGGCCGGCACGGCCTGATTTGACCCGGAAACGGAGGCGCCCTATATAGTTTAGAATAATTCTAAACTATCGAAACAGGGCCGCCGTGAAGAATTTTGCCGACCTGACCGAGCGCGAGGTGCTTGCGGTCGCGATCTCCTCCGAGGAGGAGGACAGCCGCATCTACATGACCTTCGCGGAGGACCTGAAGGAACGCTATCCGGACTCTGCCAAGCTGTTCGAGCAGATGGCCGAGGAGGAGCGCGGCCATCGCCATATGCTGCTGGAACTCTATGAGCAGCGCTTCGGCCCGCATCTGCCGCCGATCCGGCGCGAGGACGTCAAGGGATTCCTGCGCCGCCGCCCGGTCTGGCTGACCAAGAACCTGTCGCTCGACGCCATCCGCAGGGAAGTCGAGACCATGGAGATGCAGGCGGAGCGCTTCTATGTGAAGGCCGCCCAACAGGCCCAGGATGTCGGCGTGCGCCGCCTGCTCGGCGATCTCGCCGAAGCCGAGAAGGCCCATGAGGAGACCGCCGCAAAGCTGACCGGCGAGATCCTGAATTCCGACGTCCGCGCCGAGGAGGATCGCACCAACCGCCGCATGTTCGTGCTGCAATACGTGCAGCCGGGCCTCGCCGGCCTGATGGACGGTTCGGTCTCGACGCTGGCGCCGCTGTTTGCGGCGGCCTTCGCCACGCACCAGAACTGGCAGACCTTCCTCGTCGGTCTTGCCGCCTCGATCGGCGCCGGCATCAGCATGGGGTTTGCGGAAGCGCTCTCGGACGACGGCTCGCTGACAGGCCGCGGCTCGCCCTGGCTGCGTGGTCTCACCTGCGGGGCGATGACGACGCTCGGCGGGCTCGGCCATACCTTGCCCTATCTCGTGCCGGACCATTGGGCCAACGCGTTCTGGATCGCGACCGCGATCGCCGGCGTCGTCGTGTTCTTCGAATTATGGGCGATCGCCTTCATCCGCGCGCGCTACATGGACACGCCGTTCCTCCAGGCCGTATTCCAGATCGTGCTCGGCGGCGCGATCGTGCTGGCGGTGGGGATATTGATCGGGGCGGCGTAGGCGCGTCAATCGCGGTCAAACAGCCGTTGCAGCATTCGGACAAACTGCGCATCATCCTCCGACAACAAGAGCAGGAGAAGCGCCGTGGCGAGATCGGAATGGAGTTTCAAGAGCGCGGTCGAACTGTCGGCCGCGTTGACCGCAAAGAAGGTCTCCGCGCTCGAGCTTACCCAGGATGCCATCGACCGCATCGAGCGTCACGACGACAAGGTCAATGCGATCTGTGTGCGCGATTTCGACCGCGCGCTGAGTGCCGCGCGCGATGCGGACGCCGCCTTGGCGCGCGGCGAGCGCAAGCCCTTGCTCGGCCTGCCCGTCACGGTGAAAGAATCCTTCAACATTGCTGGCCTGCCCACGACCTGGGGCTGGACGCCGCAAAAGGATTTCAAGCCGACGGAGGACGCGCTGTCGATCTCCCGGGTGAAGAACGCCGGCGGCGTCATTCTCGGCAAGACCAACGTTCCCGTGGGCCTGGGGGACTGGCAGAGCTACAACGACATCTACGGCACGACCAACAATCCATACGATCTCGGCCGCACGCCCGGCGGCTCATCGGGCGGCTCGTCGGCAGCGCTTGCGGCCGGCTACGGACCGCTCTCGCTCGGATCCGACATCGGCGGCTCGCTGCGCGTGCCCGCATTCCATTGCGGTGTCTATGCGCACAAGCCGACCTACAATATCTGCCCGACGCGCGGCCATACGCCGCCGCCATTTCCGGCGATCCCGATGGAACGCGATATGGCGGTGATCGGTCCGATGGCGCGGAGTGCGGCCGATCTGACGCTGCTGCTGGACGTGATGGCCGGTCCCGATCCGATCGACCTCGGCGTCGGCTACAAGCTCGCGCTGCCGGATGCACGCCACGACAAGCTGAAGGATTTCCGCCTGCTCGTGATCGACAGTCATCCCTTGTTGCCCGCGAATGCCGACATTCGCGGCGCGATCGAGACGCTGGCCGGGCGATTGACGGGCGCCGGCGCGAGCGTCGCGCGCGAAAGCCCGCTGTTTCCCGACTTCCGCGAGGCCACGCGCCTCTATATGCGCATGTTGATGAGCTTCCTGGGCGCCTTCTTTCCGCCCGACATCCTCGCCGGCGCGCGGGCCGGCGCGGCGCAGCTCTCACCCGACGACAAGAGCCTTGCTGCAGAGCGGCTCCGCGGCATGACCAGCACCCATCAGGCCTGGGTGTTCGACGAGGGCGCGCGCGCCGGGCTGCGCGCGCAGTGGCGGCAGTTGTTCAGGACATTCGATGCGGTGATCTGTCCGATCATGCCGACCCCCGCCTATCCGCATGACCATTCGCCGGAGCAGGAGAAGCGCCAGATCAATATCGATGGCAAGGACCATGTCTATCCGGACCAGCTTGCCTGGCCCGGCATCGCCACGCTGACGGGCTTGCCGGCCACGGCCGTTCCGCTCGGTCTGTCCAAGGAGGGCCTGCCGGTCGGCGTCCAGATCATCGGCCCCTTCCTCGAAGACCGCACGCCGCTGAAGCTTGCCGAGCTAATCGAGCGCGAATTCGGCGGGTTCACGCCGCCGAAAATGTTCGACGATTAGTGCTCCCCGTCGGGGTGAGGAGCCCTTGCGACCAAGCAATCCAGATTGCATCCGCGGAGACATTCCTGGATTGCTTGCTGCCCATAAATCAATCGCTAACCAAACAATCTTTTCCCGGGCGATGTGCCAACCGGACATCTGGCGTTTATCCGGCTGGCAATTGTTCGCCACTAGACATTGCAGGTCACGGCAGCCCCCCAGAGAGGAAGTCGCGGGGGGCGCGTTGCGAAATCCGGAGTGCTTCTGAGCCTGGTGAAGGCGACCGCTCAAATCCAGCAAGAGTGATTGCGTGATAAAGGACACAATCGAGATAGGCGCGCTCCGCGATCCCTATCATCGCGCCAATCCGGACGAGACGCTGCCCGAGAGATGGCGCACTCCGATTGCCATAGCGATCGGATGCGGGCTTCTGGGCATCGTGCTCCGTTACCTCGCGCGGGAACACGCGACCGCCGACGCCGCCGAGTACATCACCTGGTATACCTTTGCGCGAGATCATGGCATTGGCGGGCTGGCCGAGGCTTTCACCAACTACACGCCGTTTTACAGCTACCTGCTGCTGATCGCTGCCCGATTTGACTGGCTGGGCCAGCCGCTGTCCCTCGTGAAGATGATCTCGGCAATCTTCGAGGTCGGCTGCGCGGTCGTCGTGGCCCGGATGGTCTGGCGCGTGACAAGCGTGCCGTTGCGCGCGTCGCTGGCTTTCTGCGCGGTGTGGCTTGCGCCGACGGCGCTCTTCAACGGGGCCATGTGGGGACAGGCCGATTCGATCTGGGCTTTCTTCGCGCTGATTTCCGTGGCGATGTTCATGGGGGACCGAAACGGCGTTGTGCCATTCGCAGTCGCCTGTTCGGTGAAGGCCCAGGGCGTCTTCCTGGGGCCGTTCGTGTTGGGCATGATCCTGCGTCGCAGGATCCATTTGGCATGGCTTGCCGCAATTCCGGCAGCCTATGCGGTCCTCGCCATTCCGGTCCTCGTCGCCGGCAGATCCGTGGTCTCCGTGCTCGGGGTCTATCTCGACCAGGCTCACACCTTTCACCGCCTCACGATGAATGCAGCGAATGTCTGGGTATTCGCCGGCGGAACGCCGTACGCGGTCGGAGTTGCCGCCGGCCTCGTGCTCGCAGCGGCGAGCGGACTTGCCCTGTCGATCTTCATCGCACAGTCCAAGCGGACGGGCCCGGAGTTCATTCTGCTCGTCGCGTGCGTATCGCTCGTCCTCATGCCCTACCTGCTTCCAAAGATGCACGAGCGCTATTTCTATGCGTTCGAACTCGCGTCCATCGCCCTGGCCTGCCTCAATCTGCGCTATCTGCCCTTCGCGGTGATCGCCCAGGTGGATGGCGTACTATCATATCTCGCATTCGAGAGCGGGATCGTCATGGGTCTGCTGCCGGCGGCGCTCTGCAACACCGTTCTCGTGTTCTACCTCGTGCTCGATCTACGCCACGGCGAAATTGGATTTCGCTTTGCGAGGTTTGCCTGGCTTGGCTTCACCACATCGACCGCGGGATTGTTCTCCTATTTGCTGTTCGCGGGTCCCGGCCTGAACGTATCCCTCGCCTATATGCTCGTCGCAGGTCTCGCCACGGCCATGACGCTGCTGCTCGTGAAGGAGACGCGCTGCGCCCCGGCCGACGCTCTCGCTGCGTCGCGTTGACTCGAGTTCCCGGCGACGACGGCGTCCGTTGCGCTAGCTGTCGAAGACGATCACGCTACGCAGCGTCTTGCCGGCTTTCATGTTGGCAAAGCCTTCGTTGATCTCGCTCAGCTTCAATTTCGCTGAGATCCAGTCCTCCAGATGCAGCCGTCCCCGCAGGTAGAAATCGACCAGTCGCGGCATGTCGACGCGGAAATGGTTCGAGCCCATCGAGGAGCCCTGGATCCTGCGCTCGCGCAGGAAATCGAAACCGTGCAGCTCGATCTTCTGGCCGAACGGGATCATGCCGACGATGGTGGCCGTGCCGCCGGAGGCGAGCATGCCGAACGCCTGCTCAGCGGTTTCCTTGCGGCCAAGCACCTCGAAGGAATGATGCACCCCGCCATTGGTGAGGTCGCGCACCTGCTTCACCACGTCGCCGTCGGCGGGGTTGACGATGTCGGTCGCACCCAGCTTGGTCGCGAGCTGGAGCTTGGCCGGATTGGTGTCGATGGCGATGATGCGGCCGGCGCCTGCGATCTGGGCGCCGTTGATCGCGGCCATGCCGACGCCGCCGCAGCCAATTACCGCCACGGTTTCACCCGCCGTCACTTTCGCAGTATTCACCACGGCGCCATAGCCGGTGATGACGCCGCAGCCGATCAGCGCGGCGAGATCGAGCGGCATTTCCTTGCGGATTTTGACGATCGCGTTCTCGTGCACCAGCATCTGCTCGGCAAAGGACGAGAGATTGAGGAACTGGTGCAGCTTCTCGGGCTTCGACCACTGCATCCGGTTCGAGACGCCCGGCAGCAGCTTCACGGTGGTGTCGGTGCAGAGCACGGTGCGGCCCGTCGTGCAATTGTCGCAGGTGCCGCAGAACACCGACAGGCAGGTGACGACGTGGTCACCCGGCTTGACGTAAGTGACATCGGAGCCGACCTGCTCGACGACACCGGCGGACTCGTGGCCGAGCACCGCGGGCAGCGGATGCGGGTAAAGCCCTTCCATGAAATGCAGGTCGGAGTGACAAAGCCCGGCGACCGTGGTGCGGATCAGGACTTCGCGCGGGCCGGGCTTCGGCAGGCTGACATCCTCGATGACCAGCGGCTGGTTGACTTCATAGAGGACGGCGGCCTTCATTAAGCACACTCCCTGTCGCGTTTCTTGGTTTGATCGTGGCGTGCAGCCTACGCTGCCAGAACCAGTTCGCCAACCTCGCTCATGCCGGCTGAGCGTTCGCCGAGCAGCAGCGCGGCGAGCCTGGCCTGCGTGGCATTTTCCGTGAGCCGGAACGGATCGCTCGGTGCCACCCGATGATCGATCACCAGCCGCGACAACAGCAGCCGGCGCGCATCGCCGCGCATCTCGTGGATGCGGTGTGCTTCCCAGGCGAGCGCGACCGCGCTTGCGACATGATAGAGCAGGCTCGTCGCACGACGCGCATCGGCTTCGTTCTCGGATTTCCCCGCAACCTCGCGCGCGAAGCCGACGGCGCGATCGACCAGGCCGCGCAGATTGTCGCGCCAGGCCTGCGGCACTGACGCGCTGTCATCGAGCCGGGCATGCAGATCGGCCGCAAGCGCGGATTCCGCGCCATGGCGGCCGACCGCGCGCCTGAGCGCATCGATCGCGACGATGTTGCCGGTGCCTTCCCAGACCGAACCGAGATGCGCGTCGCGCAGCAGGCGCGGCGTGGCGAACTCCTCGATATAGCCGATGCCGCCGCGCATCTCGAGCGCATCACCGCAGACCTTTCGCGCATCACGGGTGGCGCGGAATTTCAGCGTCGGGGTGAGAATGCGCAACAATGCCGCCGCATCCTGGCTGCCGGCCTCGGCACGGTCGAGCGCGTCGGCGGTGAGGAAGCTCATCGACAGCGCCTGCTCGACCGGTAGCATGATCTTCAGCATCTGCCGCCGGCCGAGCGGCAGGTCGATGATGCGGCTGCCGAACACCACGCGGTTGGTCGCGACCGTCATGGCGTCGTGATAGGCGCGGCGCATCAGCGCGGTCGACTTGACGCCGTTGGAGAGCCGCGACGAGTTCACCATCTCGGCCATCTGCACGAAGCCGCGATCGAGCTTGCCGACGGCATAGGCGATCGCGCCTTCGAGCTTGATCTCGCCCGAGGCCATCGAGCGCGTGCCGAGCTTGTCCTTCAGGCGCACGATCCGGTAGTGGTTCTGCGAGCCATCGTCGAGGAAGCGCGGCATCAGGAACAGGCCGACGCCGCGCGTGCCGGGGCCGGCGCCCTCGGGACGCGCCAGCAGCATCACGACCTTAGCGTCGGCGTTCGAGCAGAACCATTTTTCGCCAAAGAGCCGCCAATGGTCGCCCTCCTGCACCGCGCGCGTGGTCAGCGTGCCGACGTCGGAGCCACCCTCCTTCTCGGTCATGAACTGGCCGCCCTGGGTCAGCTTGCTCATGTCGGTCGAGGTCAGGCCGTCGAGATATTTCGCCTTCAGCGCCTCGCTGCCGAAATTCGCCAGCAGCTTGGCGCAGCCGTCGGTGACGTTGATCGGGCAGCCCATGCCGAATTCGGTCTGGTTGAACAGGAAGGTGAAGGCGTGCTTGGCCACGACAGGGTATTTGTCCGGCCAGCCCATGATGCCCTTGCGGAGCGAAAGCGCGTGGATGCCGAACTCGCCGAACGCGGCGTTCTCCAACTCGCGATAGGCCGGGTGATATTCGATCCACTGCACGTCGCGGCCGAACTTGTCGCGCTGGTGCAGTACCGGCGTGTGCCGGTCGGCAAGCCGCGCGCACTCGTCGAGGCGACCTCCGGCGAGCGCGCCGAGGCGGTCGAGATGCGGCTCGATGTGACGAAACAGCGCGTCCGGCAGGTGGATGCGCAACAGGTCGGCCAGCGCGGGGTCGGCGCGGTAGAAGTTCATGCCTGATGTATCGGGCGCCAGCAGGCCGGATGGTGCGGCCGCGACATGTCTTGCCTGCCCTGTGACCGGCTTGTGCATGATCGTCCTCTTCGTTCCTACCCCTGCGAACATTTTGCGCTGATTTGGCGCTTGCCGCGTTGAATGATGTCGATCATGCTCCAGGCAAGAGAAGCGATAAAGCCGCAAATTGTCAGGGAGGCATGAGCGCCGTGAAGGAGCAATTCGCTCTGCGGAATTGTGACCAACTCGACTGGTCGTCAGCCCGGACCGTGCATAGATCAGCGGCTCCCTGTCTCCGAGAGATCACGCCATGGAACATCCGAAATACAAGATCGCTCTCATCGTCGGCGCCGGTGAAGGCCTGAGCGCCTCGCTGGCACGACTGCTCTCCAAGCAGGGCATCCGCGTCGCGCTGGCCGCGCGAAAGATCGAGAAGCTCGGCGCGCTCTGTAGCGAGACCGGCGCCAGGGCCTATGCCTGCAACGCGACCGAGCCCGACGAGGTCGAGCGGTTGTTTGGCCTCGTCGAGCGCGAGATCGGCACGCCGGACGTCGTGGTCTACAACGCCAGCGACCGCACCCGCGGCCCGTTCGTCGACCTTGTTCCGGCCGACGTCGCGCAAGCCATCGCGATCAGCGCCTATGGCGGCTTCCTGGTGGCGCAGCAGGCGGCCAAGCGCATGTTACCCAACAAGCACGGCGCGATCCTGTTCACCGGCGCCTCCGCCAGCGTCAAGGGCTACGCGCAGTCGGCCTCGTTCGCGATGGGCAAATTCGCGTTGCGCGGCCTCGCGCAGAGCCTGGCGCGCGAATTGTCGCCGCAAGGCGTCCATGTCGCGCATTTCGTCATCGACGGCGGCATCCGCAGTGCGGCGAGGACGGAAGCCGAAGACAAGCCGGATTCGATGCTCGATCCCGATGCGATCGCGGAGAGCTATTGGAACGTCCTGCAGCAGCCGCGCAACGCCTGGAGCTGGGAGCTCGAACTGCGGCCCTGGGTGGAGAAGTTTTGAAGACGAGGTCGTAGGGTGGGTTAGCCGCAGGCGTAACCCACCTCTTCTATCTCCGCGGTGACAGAAGTGGTGGGTTACGCCGAGCGGTTTTGCGCTTCGCGCAGCCCGCACGGCTAACCCACCCTACGAGAAGCAAACGAGAGCAGGGAGGAACAATGACCACTGAATCCACGATCGACACCGGCACCAACGAGCTCCTCTGCGTCATCCGCGACCGCGTCGCGATCATCACGCTGAACCGGCCGGAGGCGCGCAATTCGCTGTCGGATGCGCTGACCCCGGCGCTGCGCACGATGATCCGGAGTTGCGGCGAGGATCGCAACGTCGGCGCGCTCTTGATCACCGGCGCAGGCGAAGCGTTCTGCGCCGGCGGCAACGTCAAGGGCATGGGCGCGCATCGCGACAAGTCAAAGCTCGATATGCCACTTGAAGATCGCATCGCCGATCTGCAGGAACGGCAGCGGCTAATCACCGGCGCGCTGGTGTCTGTGCGCAAACCGACCATCGCCGCCCTGCCCGGCCCCGCGGTCGGCGCCGGGCTTGCCATCGCCATGGCCTGCGACATCCGCATCGCCGCGCAATCGGCCTTCGTCGCCACCGGCTATGCCCGCATCGCGCTGAGCGGTGATTACGGAATCGCCTGGCTGCTCACACGTCTGGTCGGGACTGCGCGGGCGCGGGAGCTGATGTTCACCGGCGACCGCGTCAATGCCGCGCGCGCCGAGGCCATCGGCCTCGTCAACCGCGTCGTGCCTGACGACAAATTGCAGGCCGAAGCCTTTGCGTTGGCGAAGTCGCTCGCCGAAGGCCCGCGCCTGGCGCTGCGCTACATGAAGGACAATCTCGACGAGGCCGTGCTGTTCGACTTCGAAACCGCGCGCGACCACGAAGCCGAGCGGCTGATCCGCCTCACCACGACCGCCGACCACAAGGAGGCGGTGCAGGCATTCATCGAGAAGCGCAAGGCGGTGTTCACGGGGAAGTAGCGGGATTCGCCCGGCATTCCGTGGGCGATACGCAGCATCGAGCCCGGAATCCATCGAGCCGCAAAACACCTGGTGAAATGGATTCCGGGTTCGCGCTACGCGCGCCCCGGAGTGACGGTGTGGAAACAGCTCGCCCATCCAATGACAGCGAGAAAGCAAAAGAAGCCCGGCACTGAAAACCAGGCCGGGCTTGCAGTTGTGTCAAACCGAGGCTGAGGGGCTTTCGGCCTGACGGGAAAGGGCGGCGAGGCGCCAGCTGGCGCAGGGAATATCCTTGGCTGCGACGCTGATCCCCTTGTCGAAGCGCACCAGCTTCCAATCATCGGGGTGAGTGACGAAGGCGAAGCCGGATTTGCGCGCGAGCGAGATCATGGTCTCGTTGGAGCGCAGCGTGTCGCCAAAGATATGCTCGGCGCCAAGCGCGGCGGCGCGGCATTCGAGATTCTTCATCAGCGCTGTGGCGATGCCGCGGCCCTGCCAGCGATCATGGACCGACAGGCCGAATTCGAGCGTCGCGGTTTCAGCGTGCAACGCATAGCGCGCTTCGGCGACGATGGTCTCGAAGCCGTCGACCATCATGGTCGCGACCACGGTGAAACGTTCGCGCTCACCGATCTGGAGGAAGTCGTGGAGCAGGCCGTTCGGCAGTTCGCTGATGGCACCGAAGAAGCGGTTGTAGCGGGAGCGGGTCGAGAGCGAGCGGAAATAGTGCTGAAGCTCCTCGGTATCGCGCGGCTCGACGAAGCGGACGTCGAGCGCTGTGCCATCGCGGGTGCGCAGCGTGTCCGAATATTGCTTGAGGTCTTCAAGGCGGAGAGTGCTCATGATACGAGCCCTTCACAAAAGGGACCGCCGGCGCCCCTGTCATCAGGCGGCGCCGGCCTGGCGGCCAATCAGGCCCGCCAGAAGGGTTTGTCGGCCTCATAGGCGATATCGGACCAGGACAGTCCGACGTCGTGGAGATCGCGCGCGGTCCAATGGGCCAGCTCGCGCCTGGTGCGGTAGCGCTCGTGCCAGACATGAAGTGCCTCGCCGATCTGCTGGATCAGGCTTGGCGCATGATGATTTGTCATCGAATTATGGGTCAAAGTAGACATTTGAAGCTCCTTGAGCTAACTTCACTGCTAATATCTTCCTCTTAGTGCACTGCGACAAACGACAATTTGTACCCATTCGCATGAATTAACGTCATGTATCCTGCTTCCAGATGACTGCCAGATTGCCCTCCCTCAACGGATTGCGGGCGTTCGAGGCCGCCGCGCGCCACCTCAGCTTCACGCTGGCGGCCTCCGAGCTGAACGTGACGCAGACCGCGATCAGCCATCAGATCCGAAGGCTCGAGGAGGAGCTCGGCATCCGCCTGTTCATCCGGCAGAACCGCGCGCTGGCGCTGACGCCGGAAGCGCGCGACTACCTCCCGGGCGTCCGCGCCGCCTTCAACGATCTCCGGCTGGCCACCGATCGTCTACTGCGCAAGGACGACGACAAGGTGCTGACGGTCTCGACGCTGGCCTCGCTCGCGGCAAAATGGCTGCTGCCGCGGCTGACCGATTTCCAGGAAAGCCACCCCGGCATCGACGTGCGCATCACCACATCCACCAGCCTGGTCGATTTCCAGCGCGACAATGTCGATGCCGCCATCCGCTATGGCCGCGGCCAATGGCCGGGCCTGCGCACTGACTGGCTGATGGCGGACGAGCTGTTTCCGGTGTGCAGCCCGTCGCTGCTGCGCGGCGACAAGCCGCTGCGCCAACCGGAGGATTTGCGAGGCTATCCGCTGCTGCACACCTCGAACGCCAACAGCGACGATTGGCGGCTATGGCTGACCGCGGCGGGGCTACCGGCCGATATCGCGCGGCAGCCCGGTATCACCTTCGACATGATCTTCATGACCATCCAAGCCGCGATCGACGGCATCGGCGTGGCGATGGGACGGACCTCCTACGTCCAGGACGACATCGCCAAGGGCCGCCTCGTGGTTCCCTTCAAGATCGCGCTGCCGGCCGACGCCGGCTTCTACCTGGTCGCGCCCGAGGGGCGCCGCGAAACGCCGAAGCTGACCGCATTCCGCCAATGGATGCTCGCTGCAACGCAAAATAAAGCCTGAAAAATCATCAGCTTCCGCGGCAAAATCGATTGACTCGCCGCGTCCTGCGCGAGAAAGGATGGGACATATTGTCACAGCAACAATCTGTCGCCTTGCCGTGAAATGATTCCCGGTCCGGCCACGTCTCGAAAGGGAGCAACGCCATGGTTGGACCAGCAACCAATCCGCCTGAACTCAAATCGCGCATCGGCGCGATCCTGCGTGCCACCTCAGGCAATTTCCTCGAACAGTTCGACTTCTTCCTGTTCGGCTTCTATGCGGCCGCGATCGGCAAAGCGTTCTTCCCGTCCTCTGATGAAACGGCATCGCTGCTCAATACTTTCGGCGTATTCTGGCTCGGCGCATTGATGCGGCCGGTCGGCGCGATCGTGCTCGGTTCTTACGTCGACCGCATCGGCCGCCGCCAGGGCCTGATCGTCACGCTCGGGATCATGGCTATCGGCACCGTCGTCATCGCGTTCTGTCCGAGCTACGCGACCATCGGCATCGCCGCGCCCGTCATCGTGCTGATCGGACGTTTGCTGCAGGGCTTCTCCGCCGGCGTCGAACTCGGCGGCGTGTCGGTTTATCTCTCGGAGATCTCCACGCCGGGCAATCGCGGCTTCTACACCTCGTTCCAGTCGTCGAGCCAGCAGGTCGCGATCTTCGTGGCGTCGATCCTCGGCTATCTCCTGTCCGAGGTGATGCCGGCCGACACCGTCGCCGCCTGGGGCTGGCGCATTCCCTTCTTCGTCGGCTGCCTGATCATCCCCCTGATCTTCTCCCTGCGGCGGACGCTGGAGGAGACGCCGGCCTTCCTCGCCATGAAGAAGCATCCGACGGCCAGCGAGGTGTTTGCCTCCGCGCTCGCCAACTGGCGCATCGTCATCCTCGGCATGATGATCGCGATCCTGACCACGACGACGTTCTACTTCGTCACGGTGTACACGCCGACCTTCGGCAAGACCGTGCTGAAGCTGTCGACGCAGGACGCACTGCTGGTCACGCTGCTCGTTGCCGTGACCAACTTCTTCTGGAATCCGGTCGGCGGCGCGCTGTCCGACCGCATCGGCCGCAAGCCGGTGCTGATCACGATCGCCTGCCTGTCGCTGGTCACCGCCTATCCGGCGCTGCACTGGCTGGTGGCGGCGCCGAGCTTCGGCAAGCTGCTCGCGGTCGAGATGATGTTCTCGTTCTATTTCGGCGTCTACAGCGGCACCATGCTCGGCGCGCTGGTCGAGATCGTGCCGGCGCATGTGCGCACCACGTGCTTCTCGCTCGCCTTCGCGCTCGCCGCCGCCCTGTTCGGCACCTTCACGCCGTTCGCCTCGACCTTGCTGATCGCGCATACCGGCGACAAGGCATCGCCCGGTTATTGGCTGATGCTCGCGGCCGTGCTCGGCATCATCGCGGCAGCGACGGTCTACCGCGGCGGCCGCCGGGCGGTGACAACGTATGATGCCGTGGCGGAGCCAGTGGCGGGGCACTAGATTGGTGTCATTCCGGGGTGCGTCGAGGAGGCGAGCCCGGAATCCATCGTGCGACAAGAGTGCTGGGAGAAAATGGATTCCGGGCTCGCGCTACGCGCGCCCCGGAATGACGGAGGCTTACAGCTCCACCACCACGTAATCGCTCTCGACGCTCACCGGGATCGTCTCGGCGACATACGGCCCCTTCACGACGCTCGCACCCGGCTCGACATGGGCCGGATAGGCCTTCACGCGGAAGCGGCGGGGATCGCAATAGGACTGCCCGGTACGGATGTCGAACTCCCAGCCGTGCCAGGGGCAGCGGATGATCTCGCCGAGTTTCGTATACTCGATCTCACCGGGCTCCTTCGACTGAGCAAGACCGATCAATGGGCCCTCGCACAGCGCCGCGCCCTGATGCGGGCAGCGGTTCATCAGGCCGAAATATTCGCCCTTGATGTTGAAGATCGCGATCGGCCGCCCCTCGATCTCCAGGAGTTTTCGCGTGCCGGGCGGCAACTCGTCGACCGACGCAATGACGTGTCTTGCCATCAGGAAATGCCGTACAGCTTCTTGGCGTTGCCCAAATAGAACGCCTCGCGGTTGGCTTCGCTGACACCAGCCGGCAGCACGCGTGACGGCTCGTCATAATCCCAATGCGGATAATCGGTCGCGAACAGCAGACGATCCCAGCCGATCCACTTGATGACGTCGAACAGATCTTCGCGCCGCTCCGGATCCTCCATCGGCTGCGTGGTCCACCACACCTGCTCTCGGATATATTCCGACGGCGGCCTTTTTACATGCGGCACTTCGCTCCTGAGCCGCTGCCAGACCTTGTCGAGCCGCCAGGCCAGCGAAGGCGCCCAGCCGAAGCCGGCCTCGATCATCACCATCTTCAGTTTCGGGAAGCGCTCGAACACGCCTTCCAGCACGAGGCTCGCCAGCGCCGATTGCTGGCACTGCGAATGGCCCACCATCTCCTCGATGTAATAGGACGGCCAGCCCGACGGCGTGATCGGGTTGCCGCCGAAGCCGAAGGCGTGGACGCCGACGGGAAGACCGGCTTCCTCCGCGGCCTGGTAGATCGGCCAGTAGCGGCGCTGGCCGAGCGGCTCGACATTGCGGCTGAGCAGCAGCACCTGCACGAAATTCTTGTCGCCGGCGCGCTCGCGGATCTCGGCGGCGGCCGATAGCCCGTCCTCATTGCCGACGACGATGGAGGCTTTCAGCCGCTTGTCCTTGCTGGTCCATTTGTCGATCTGCCAGTCGTTGATCGCCGAGCACAACGCGGCCGAAAGCTCGTGATTGCGGATGCCCTGCCCGGTGTTTAGGGGATTGAGCACGCCCAGCTGCACGTTGTTGGGATCGAGCAGCTGCTTCTGCATGAATGACAGCGAGGAGCCTTGCGGGCCGCCCTCGGGCGGATAGGCATCGCGGCGCGAGGCGTTGGGCTGGGCCTTCGGATAGGGCGGGCCTTCCATCATGCCCTGATAGGCATGGACGCCGTAAATCTCGAGATGATGCTGCCAGCGTTTGGCGAGATAGGGATAAAGCTCGGTCCGGGTGGCGCGTGCCGGATGGATGTCGCAGTCCGCGATCGCGGTTTTGACGGTCAATGGGGAAGCGGCTTCTTGACTCTCGCGGAATTGGATATTCATCGCCTTGCCTCCTTTGGCAGCGGGCTCATGTCAGGCGGGGATAGGTCGCATGCGGATTTTCGATCATGATCTTGCGCACGAGATCGGGGGTGAGACCTTCGGGCAGCGCGTCCTGGCCGTCGAACTGCCAGTGCGGATAGTCCGTGGAGAATAGGACCAATTCATCGGACTGCATATGATCAAACAGGCGAATTAATGTCTCGGCCTCCGGCGGCGCATCAAATGGCTGTAAGGAGAAGCGGATGTTGCTGCGCACAATATCCAGCGGCGCGCGATCGACCCAAGGCGTCTCCATCCGCACCCCGCGCCAGAACTTGTGCAGGCGCCAGAGATAGGGGGAGATCCAGGAAACGCCGGACTCCAGCATCACCATTTTCAGGCGCGGATATTTGGCAAACACGCCCTCGACAATCAGGCTGGTGAGCTGGGCCTGGAACGCCTGGGCCTGCCCGACATAATCCTCGATGTGGTAGGACCCCCATCCCACGGCGGTCGGCGGATTGTGATAGGCGGAACCCGCGTGAATGCCGACGGGAAGCTCCAGCCGTTCCGCGGCCTCATAGATCGGCCACAGCGCGCGCTTGCCGAGCGGCGTATCGCCCATCACCAGCATCAGCACCTGGACGAAACGCTTGTCCTGCGCGCAGCGTTCGATCTCGGCCACGGCCTTCTCGACGCTTTGCGTCGGGATCACGATCGAGCCGCGCAGCCGCTTGTCGCGGTCGAGCCACTCCTTCACCAGCCAGTCGTTCAGCGCGCGGCAGAAGGCAGCCTGCAAATCTTCCGAAAATACCATCTGCACGCCGTAGAGCGGATTGCAGATCGCGTAGCTGAGCTGGAAGGGATCGAGCACATGGCGCTGCATGTCCTCCAGGCTCTCGCCGGGTTTTCCACTCTCGGGGCGCCAGTCGGGCCGCGCCGTGATCGGTGAATTCTGCGGATAGGATTGCGAGACGAGGTCGACCATGCCGCGCGTCGTCACCTGGTCGCGCCAATAGTCGTTCAGGTAGGGCAGCAGGCTGGTCAGATGCGGCACGGCCGGATGCACGTCGCAATCCACCCCGCCGGCGATCAGGGACGCCATGACGTCTCCCTTCTCACGTTTGCTCGTATGTCTCTTCTTGTACCCGCTATTCAAGCAGGCCTGCCCGTCGCCCGCAACTCGGCCAAGCGTCCTGTCATATGCTAGGAAGGCTGAGCTCGGTTGCGAAGGGATAAGGGGTCAGGGATGAAAGAGCTCGTCGGCATTGCGGAACAGGTCGCGGCGCAGCTGATCGCGCGCAAGCAGACCATCGCCGTCGCGGAATCCTCGACCGGCGGCCTGATCGCGGCCAGCCTGCTCGCGGTGCCCGGCGCGTCCGCCTATTTTCTCGGCGGCGCGGTGGTCTACACCCGCGATGCCAGGCGCGTGCTGATGGATATTTCGGACGAAGGAATGAAGGGCTTTCGCTCCTCGTCGGAGCCCTACGCGCGACTGCTGGCGGAGCAGATGCGCAGCCGCTTCAACTCCGACTGGGGCCTGTCAGAAACCGGCGCAGCCGGCCCCACCGGCAACCGTTACGGCGACGCCGCCGGCCATAGCTGCATGGCGGTGAGCGGACCTGTGGCGGAGGTGATGACGCTGGAGACGGGAAGCGGCGACCGGCTTGCGAACATGCAGGTGTTTGCGGCGACGGCGCTGAAGCTGTTGCTGAGGAAATTGGAAGGGTGAGCTGCTGTGGAAGCCAGCGAGCCGGGACAATCTCGCCACCAATACCGCTGTCATGCCACGCGAAAGCGGGGCATCCAGTACGCCGCGGCCTAGCGATTTAATCACGACCGTCTCGGCGTACTGGATCGCCCGGTCAAGGCCGGGCGATGACAGCGGAGATTGGAGCATCAACTACCGCCCCAAATGCCTCATGAAGATCCGCACCACATATCCCTGCACCCGCGGCGCCTCGTCGTAGATATCGGACGCGATCCGTTCGATGGTCTCGCGCAGGGACAGGAATTGCGCCTGGCGCGCGCTGCTTTCGGTGCCCTGCATGCCGGCGAGCTCGTCCATCGCGGCATCGCTGATCTGGCACTGCACGACCTCGCCGTCGTTCAGCATGGTGAAGCGGAAAGCCAGCCGTTCGCGGTCATGGCCGATGATCCTGTCGCGCGTGAGCGGCATTGAGAACGGTCCGGTCGGCCCCAGGGCCGACAATGCTGAAAATCTCCACCCCTGTCAGCAGCGAAGCGACGGGAGCACCGCCCCTACTGGAACGCGACTTCGGCAAAACTGCGGAGCTTTCGCGAATGCAGCCGCTCCGATTCCTGCTGCTTGAGCCGTTCCAGCGCCTTCAGCCCGATCTCGAGATGCTGGCCGACGCGGCGGCGGTAGAATTCGCTGGCCATTCCGGCGAGCTTGATCTCGCCGTGCAGCGGCTTGTCGGAAACGCAGAGCAGCGTGCCGTAGGGGACCCGGAAGCGGTAGCCGTTGGCGGCGATCGCGGCCGATTCCATGTCGAGCGCGACCGCGCGCGATTGGGACAGGCGGCGGATCACCTCGGGGCCGCTGATCTCCCAATTGCGGTTGTCGACGCTGGCCACAGTCCCGGTGCGCATCAGGCGCTTGAGCTCGAACCCCTCGAGGCCGGTGACGTCCTCGACCGCCTCCTCGAGCGCGACCTGCATCTCGGCCAGCGCAGGGATCGGCACCCACGGCGGCAGCTCGCGGTCGAGCACGTGGTCTTCGCGCACATAGCCGTGGGCGAGCACGTAGTCGCCGAGGCGTTGCGTGTTGCGCAGGCCGGCGCAATGGCCGAGCATCAGCCAGGCATGCGGGCGCAGCACGGCGACGTGGTCGGTGACATTGCGCGCGTTGGACGGGCCGGTGCCGATGTTGATCAGGGTGATGCCGCGATAGCCCGGCGCGACCAGATGGAAGGCCGGCATCTGCGGCATGCGCGCCGGTGCATCTCCACTGGTGGCACCGCCGCTGCGCATGACGACGTTGCCGGGCGCGACGAAGGCATCGAGGCCAGCCTCGCTCGCCTGGAGCCGCTGCTGGGAGAGCTGCGCGAAGGCGTCGACATAAAACTGATAGTTGGTGAAGATGACGAAATTCTGGAAATGCTCGGGGTCGGTGCCGGTGTAGTGATAGAGCCGGCGCAGCGAGTAATCGACGCGGGCGGCGCGGAACAACGACAACGGCTCGGGCGCTCCGGGCTGAAGCTCGAAGGTACCGTCGGCGATGGAATCGTCCATGGTGGCAAGAACGGGCACGTCGAACGCATCGCGCAGCGATCGCGCGACGGGGGAATTCTCGCTGGTGGTGATCGCGGCTTCGATGTTGATGTCGCGGCGATATGCGAAATGGATCGGGATCGGCTCGGCGGATTCGCCGATCTCGACGGGCACGCCGTGATTCTGGATCAGGAGGCCGATCTGCTCGGTCAGGTAGGCGCGAAACAGATCCGGCCGCGTCACGCTGGTCTCGTGCACGCCGGGGCCGGCGACGAAACCATAGGCAAGGCGCGAGTCCAGCCGCGCATGCGTCGCCGTGGTGACGCGCACGAAGGGATAATAGGCCCGCACCCGCGTCGTGATCGCCTCGCCATTGACGTAAGCCTCGAACCGGTCGCGCAGGAATTTGGTGTTGCGCTCGTAGATCTCTTCGAGCCGCGCCACGGCAAGCGAGGCGTCGGAGAAGGATTCGGTGGCGATGGTGGGAAGGGATTGCATGGTTCGACCGCCGGGTTGCTGAGGCTTGAGTCGAACTATAGCAAAGAAGAAGGTGTCGTAGGGTGGATTAGCGCAGCGTAACCCACCACTTCCGCTTGTGCGGATGGAGAAGCGGTGGGTTACGGCTTCGCCTAACCCACCCTACGAGATCGAGTTTGCCGCGCGTCACTTCTCCCGGAACGCCCGCATCAGCTGGTCTTGCAGGGGCTTCATCAGATAGGACAGCATGGTGCGGTCGCCGGTCTGGACGAAGGCTTCCACGGGCATGCCCGGGATCATCTTGACGTCGCCGAGACGGGCGATCTCTTCGGCCGGCATCGTGACACGGATGGTGTAGTAGCTCTGCCCGGTGCGCTGATCGGTGGTGACGTCGGGCGACACGCGGCTGACGAGGCCGTTGAGCTCGGGCGTGGTGCGCTGGTTGAACGCGGAGAGGCGCAGCAGCGTCTTCTGGCCGATTTGAAGCTTGTCGATATCGACCGGATTGACCTTGGCCTCGACCTGGAGATCGTCGCCCTGTGGCACGATCAGCATCAGTGCGTCGCCGGCGGTGACGACGCCGCCGACGGTGTGCACGTTGGATTGCAGCACCATGCCGGCTTGCGGCGCGCGGATATCGATACGCCGGAGCTGGTCTTCGGCGGCGACCTTGCGCTCGATCAGCTCTCCGATCTTGTCGTTGGTCTCGCGCAGGTCCTTGGAGACCTCACTCACCACGTCCTTGTCGACCTGGATGATCTGGAGTTCGGTCTCGGTGATCTTGCCCTTGGCCTGGGCGCGCGAGGCGATGTACTGCGCGCGCTCGCCGTTGAGACGGGCCGAGTCGCGTTCGAGCTGGGTCAGGCGCGAAATCTGCACCAGACGCTTGTCGTAGAGCTCGCGCACGCCGGTGAGCTCGTTCAGCACCAGCGCGATCTCCTGGTCCTTGGCTTTCTCCTGGGCGGCGAGGCCCGCGATCTCCTCGTTGAGCTGCGTGATGCGCTCGCGAAGCTGGGCTTTCTGTCCGGTGCGGCCGTTGACGCGGACGTCGAACAGCTTGGTTTCAGCGGACAGCAGCAGCTTGACGTCGGGATCCCCGGCGCGATCGAGCAACGCTTGCGGATACTCGATCCTGTCGACACCGCGCTGCTCGGCCTGCAGGCGCGCCGCACGCGCCAGCGCGGCATCAAGATTCTTGGTGACGATGGCGAGATTCGCCTTGGTCACGGTATCGTCGAGCCGCACCACGATGTCGCCGGCCTTGACCAGGTCGCCGTCACGGGCGCGCACCTCGCCGACCACACCGCCGGTCGGATGCTGCACCTTCTTGACGTTGGATTCGACCACGATCTGGCCCGGCGCGATCAGCGCGCCCGAGATCAGCACGGTCGACGCCCAGCCGCCGAGACCGACGGCCAGGACCACCACGATGCCAAGTCCGAGCAGGAGGTGGAACTTGATCGAGTCTTGCACCGACTTCTTCGCAGCCGGCTTCGCGCCGCCGATGGCCATCGTGCTCATGGCTTGGCCACTCCGCCTTCGCTGACGATCTTGATCGGGGCCGGCGGGGTCACGCGCGGTTGCAGCACCTGGGCGAGCACCTGCTCCTTGGGGCCGAACGCCTGCATGCGGCCGTCGCGCAGCACCAGGACCTGGTCGACCGCCTCGACGCCGATCGGGCGGTGCGCCACCACGACGACGATGGCGCCGCGCTCGCGGGCGGCTCGGACGGCGCGGGTCAGCGCCTCGTCGCCTTCGGTGTCGAGATTTGAGTTGGGCTCGTCGAGCACGATCAGGAAGGGGTTGCCATAGAGCGCGCGCGCCAGCGCCACGCGCTGCGCCTGGCCTGCGGAAAGCGCGGTGCCCTGCTCGCCGACTTGCGTGTTGTAGCCCTCGCGCATCTTGATGATCATCTCGTGCACGCCGGCCTCTTTCGCAGCCGCGATGATGCCCTCTGACGTCGCCTCGGGATCGAACCGGCTGATGTTCTGGGCGATGGTGCCGCCGAACAATTCAACGTCCTGCGGCAGATAGCCGATGTGCCGGCCGAGCACGTCGGACGACCATTGATCGAGCGCCGCGCCGTCGAGCCGCACCTTGCCGCGTACCGGCTGCCAGACCCCGACCAGCGCGCGGATCAGCGACGACTTGCCCGAGCCGCTCGGGCCAATCACGCCGAGGCCGTTGCCGGCGGCGAGCGCGAAGGTGATGTCCTGCACGATCAGGCGCTGGTCGCCGGGCGGCACCATGGCGACGCCTTCGACCGAGAGCCGGCTGGTGGGCGCCTGCAACTGGGTCGGCATCGTCTGCGCCGGCATCTGCTCCAGCAAGCGGGTGAGGCGGTGCCAGCTCTGGCGTGCCGCGACGAAGGATTTCCAGTGCGCGATCGCGAGATCGACCGGCGCGAGCGCGCGGGCGGAGAGAATCGAGCCGGCGATGATGATGCCGGCGGTCGCCTCCTGGTGGATGACGAGATAGGCGCCGACCGCGAGCACGGCCGATTGCAACATCATGCGCAGCACCTTTGCGACCGCACCGAGACCGCCGGCGACGTCGCTCGCATGCTGATTGCCGGCGAGATATTTTTCGTTGGCCTCGCTCCAGCGCGCGTTCATCCGGCCGGCCATGCCCATCGACACCATGACTTCGGCGTTGCGGCGGCTGGCCTGGGCGAGATCGTTGCGCTGCGCGGCAAGGCCCATGGCGTCCTTCGCCGGCTGGCGGGACATGAACTCGGTGACCAGCGTCAGCCCGACCAGGATGATGGCGCCGACGAGAGCGGTGACGCCGATCATGACATGGAAGGCGAAGCAGATGGCGAGATAGAGCGGCAGCCAGGGCAGGTCGAAGAACGCGCTAGGACCCATGCCGCCGAGGAAGGAACGGACGTTGTCCAGATCACGCAGCGGCTGGAGACCTTCGTTGCGGCTGCCGACCAGCAGCGGCAGACGCACGATGGTGTCGAACACGCGCTTGTTGAGGGCATCGTCGAGCGCGGTGCCGATCCGCCCCAGGATCCGGTTGCGGATCATGTCGAGCACGCCCTGCGCCATGTAGAGGAAGCTGGCGAGGATGATCAGGCCGACCAGCGTCGGGATGCTGCGGCTCGGCAGCACCCGGTCGTAAACCTCCAGCATGAAGATCGACCCGGTCAGATAGAGCAGGTTGATCATGCAGCTCATCAAGCCGACGCCGACGAACGCCGTGCGACAGGCGCGCAAGGCGTCACCGAGTTCTGAACGGCGGACGCCGGGACCGGCTGCCATCAGTCTGATCTCTTTCAGGTGGGGGCCAAGGCCCCTGATTTCACGGGCGATTCAGGGTACTCGCCCCCGATTAACATCAGGTTCACCCTGCGTCCAACACAGCCGGGCTCATCCAAAGCCCTGATGGGTCACATCTACCCGGGATAGCCTCGCGCACAAGTCCGGTATTTCACAGTCTTTGCGGCTTTTTAGTGCAGTGCTCGCCGCCTCTCCCAGAGTTCGAGAGAGGGCGGCAAGTTCCGATCGATCGAACCGGGTGGCTGCTAGAACCGCCCGCCGCCCCGCACCAGCCGCACCACCAGCAGCAGGATGACCGCGCCGATGGCGGAATAGACGATCTCTGAGACCAGGCCCGTGCCGATGCGAATACCGAGCTTCGGAAACAGGAAGCTCGCCACCAGCGCACCGCAGATGCCAACGACGATATCACCGATGATCCCGAATCCCGTTCCGCGCACGACCTTGCCGGCGAGCCAGCCGGCTACGAGGCCGACGAAGAGGATGACGAGCAGGCCTTCGTTGGAAATGTACATAAATCTGGTTCCTCTCCATGAATGGCCGCATGGAACGGGAACCGGAATGAATGGGGTCTGAATGCTGTTCGCCTCAGACGGCTCCGACCAAAATGTCGAAACCAACCCCATGCAAAGTAGAACGGCGTTTGCCTGCAGTGCTACGTGAACTGTGACAACCCGGTGTTGCCGCAGAGGAATTTCAAAGGAAGGAGCGTAGCGGCGACAGCGTTCAAATATTATGACAGCGCCGCCGCCTGCTCCGCCAGCACACATCGCGCCGCCCGGCCCGGCCCGACCGCCACATTGGCAGGCAGTTGCTCCAGGCAACGCGACTGCGCCACGGCGCAGCGCGGGGCGAAGGAGCAATTGTGGGGTTTCTCGGCCAGCGAGGGCGGCGTGCCGGGGATGGTTTCGAGCCGCGCACCACGCTTGGCACCGTGAATGGTCGAGGCGAGCAGGCCCTTGGCATAGGGATGCACGGGGTTGCGGACGATGTCGCGAAGCGTGCCCTGCTCCACGATCTGGCCGGCATACATCACCGCGACACGGTCGCAGATCTCGATCGCCACTCCAATGTCGTGGGTGACGAAGATGACGGACATGCCGAATTCGCGCTGCAGCTCGCGCAGCAAGAGCAGAATCTGGATCTGCACGGTAGCATCGAGCGCGGTGGTCGGCTCGTCCGCCAGCAGGATTTTTGGCCGGCAGGCCAGCGCCAGCGCAATCATCGCACGCTGGCGCATGCCGCCGGACATCTCGTGCGGATAGGCGTCGAGCCGGCGCTTTGCGGAGGGAATGCGTACGACCTCGAGCATTTCCAGCGCGCGTGCCCTGCCCTCCGCGTAGCTCTTGCCTTCGTGGCGCACGACGCTTTCGGCGATCTGCGCACCGATGGTGTAGACCGGATCCAGCGCCAACGCAGGCTCCTGGAAGATCATCGACACGGTCTGGCCGCGGAAGGACGACAGCTCGTCGTCGTTCATGGCGAGCACGTCGCGGCCCATCACGTCGACCTTGCCCGCGATCTGCGTGCGCTTCTTCGGCAACAGCCGCATCAGCGCGCGCAATGTCACGCTCTTGCCCGAACCGGACTCGCCGAGCAGGCCCAGCACCTCGCCGTCCCCGAGCGAGAGACTGAGGTCGTTCACGGCATAGACCGTGCGCTCGCCGGTGAAGCGGATGTTGAGACCTGAGATGTCGACGAGCTTTGTCATGACGGCAGTTTCGGCAATCGATCGTGATAGTCGGTGACGCGCTGGAAGGCGGCGCCGATGGTGAGCAGGGTCGCCTCGTCGAACGAGCGGCCGATCAGCTGCATGCCGACCGGCAGGCCGCTCTTCGTGAAGCCCGAGGGAATGGTGAGGGACGGCAGGCCGAGATAGTTCACGGGGCGGGTAAACAGCGTCAGGCGCTGCACCATGGCCGGCGCGTTCGGACCGCCGCCGACGTCGCTCTCCTCGATCGTCGGTGCCGGCACCGGGGATGCCGGCGCGATCACCGCATCGACGCCAGCGGTCGCAGCGTTGTGCGCGGCGAGCGCCGGACCGCGCCAGCGCATCGCCTCGAGATAGGTGATGGCAGGAACGGCGAGGCCGTTCTGCAGCCGCATCAGAACCTGCGCACCATAATCCTGCGGCCGCTCGATCATCCAGCGCTTGTGGAAGGCGGCAGCCTCGGCCGCGAGCACGAGCTGGCTCGCCGACGACAATTGCCGCTGGTCCGGCAGCTCGACCTTGACGATGTCGGCGCCCTCGCGCTTGAGCACCGCGATGGTCTCGTCGAGCACGCGCGCAACCTCGCTGTCGAGATCGTCGACATAGAACGAGGTGGGCACGGCGATCTTGAGGCCTTTCAGCGAGCCCTTGGTCGCGCCGACATAGTCCGACAGCGGCTCGTGGCTGCAGGTGGAGTCCGCCGGGTCGGGGCCAGCCATCAGCGCCAGCAGCAGGGCGCAATCCTCCGCGGTGCGGGCGAGCGGGCCGACGGTGTCGAGCGATTGCGACAGCGGCATCGCGCCGGCGCGGCTGACACGGCCGACCGTGGTCTTGAGCCCGGTGACGCCGCAGAAATGCGCGGGCATGCGGATCGAGCCGCCGGTGTCGGAGCCGAGCGCCGCAAACGTCAGGCGCGCGGCGACCGACGAGCCGGAGCCGGACGAGGAGCCGCCGGTGATGTGGGCGACATTCCAGGGATTGCGCACCGGGCCGTAATGAGCGTTATGCCCGGTCGGGCCATAGGCGAATTCGGCCAGATGCAACGTGCCGAGCCTGATCTGGCCGGCGTCCTTCAACCGCTGTAACGCCGTGGAGGTCACGGTCGGCACGAAATCGCGGCGGATCAGCGAGCCGCAAGTCGCGACGTGACCGGAATCGTAATACATGTCCTTGTGCGCGAGTGGCACGCCATGCAGGGGGCCACGGACATTGCCCTTGGCCAGCTCGGCATCGGCGGCATCCGCCGCCTTCAATGCAGCCTCGGCCTCAATCGACATGAAGGCGTTGAGATGCGGCTGCCACTGCGCGATACGGTGCAGCAGCGCGCGAGTCACCTCATGCGAGGACACCTGCTTCATCGCGATCGCGCGCGCGACCTCGGTGAGCGTCATCAATGCAGGCTCACTGCTCATTTCGACACCTTCTGCGCCTGCACGACCGGATAGAGCGCGGGCTCGAGATCGAACGGCAGCGTGCCGGCGATAGTCGCGAAGCCTTCGAAGGCAGGCCCGATGGAATTGGAGATGCGCGTCGCGATCTCGTCGTCGACGGGGACGCCGGCGATTTGGGCGATTGGCTTGATCTCTTTCGGTGTTGGTCTCGTCATGTGGTCTTCTCCCTGGGCGCGCGGCTATGGCCTGAACCCGGTATCGCCATGTAGCACGCGGCCTCGTGGCCCATCTTATCGAGCGCGACGAGCTTTGGTGTCGCATTTGCGCAGAGCGGCTCCGCAAACGGGCAACGGGTGTGGAAGCGGCAGCCCGGTGGCGGATCGATCGGATTGGGCGGATCGCCCGTGATCGGCGGCTGCTCGGTACGCCTGTCGGGGTCGGACGACGGCATCGCCGCAAGGAGTGCGCGCGTGTAGGGATGCGCGGGGTTATCCCAGACCTGGTCGACCGGGCCGAGCTCGACGACTTCGCCGAGATACATCACCAGCACGCGATCGCTGATGTAGCGCACGACGTTGAGGTCGTGGCTGATGAAGAGATAGGTCAGCCCGAACTCGCGCTTGAGGTCCGCCAGCAGGTTGAGCACCTGCGCCTCGACCGATTTGTCGAGTGCGGAGACGGCTTCGTCCAGGATCACCAGACGCGGCGACAGCGCCAGTGCACGCGCGATGTTGACGCGCTGGCGCTGGCCCCCGGAGATCTCGTGCGGATAGCGGTTGGCGAAGTTTGCAGGAACCAGGCCGACCTTACCGAGCAGTTCGCGCGCCAATGCACGCGCCGCGCCATCGGCCATGCCGTGCACCTTCGGGCCGAAGGCAATCGATTCCTCGATCGTCAGGCGCGGATTGAGCGAGGCGTAGGAGTCCTGGAACACCATCTGCATGCCGCGGCGCAATTCGCGCAAGGAGAGCGACTGGCCGACCGTCATGCCGTCATAGATGATGTCGCCGGTATCGCGGGGCATCAGGTGCATCAACAACCGGGCGGTGGTGGACTTGCCGCAACCGGATTCGCCGACGATGCCGACGGTCTCGCCCTTGGCGACGGCGAAGGAGACGTCATCGACGGCGCGCACGGTACGCTTCGCGGCAAAAAGCCCGCCGCGAACAGGGAAGTGCTTGGTGAGGCCGTTGACCTGAAGCAGCGGCTGCGCGACGCCGCCGACGTCTTCAACCGGCTCGAGCATTTCAACGGATGTGTTGCTCTCGCTCATGGCCTAGTTCCTGATATCCATGGCGCTGCGCAGGCCGTCCGAGAGCAGATTGAAGCAGATCGAGACCGCGAAGATCATGGCGCCCGGCAATGCGGCAACCCACGGATTGACGTAGATCGCGGTGCGGAGCGTGTTGAGCATCAGGCCCCATTCGGGCTCCGGCGGCTTGGTGCCGAGGCCGAGGAAGGAGAGACCTGCCGCCAGAATCATCGAGACCGAAATGAGACTGGTGGCGTAGACGAAGATCGAACCCAGCACGTTGCCGAGAATGTGCACACGCATGATGGTGAAGGGTCCGGCGCCCGAGGCCCGCGCGGCCTCGACGAAGTCCATGTTGCGCACGCCCGTGGTGACGCTCTCGGCGACGCGGGTGATCTGCGGCACGAACACGACCGTGAGCGACACGATGGAATTGAGGATGCCGGCGCCGAGTGCGCCGGAGATCGCAATCGCCAGCAGCACCGAGGGAAAGGCATAGAATACGTCGATCGTGCGCATGATCGCAGTGTTGAGCTTGCCGCCGACATAACCGGCGACGAGACCCAGCGAGGTGCCGATGCAGAACGCAAGGATCACGGGCAAAATGCCGATCACCAGCGACAGCCGGCCGCCATAGATCAGGCGCGCCAGCATGTCGCGGCCGAGCTCGTCGGTGCCGAGCGGGTAGCCTGCCGTGCCGATGTGGCGCAGGCGACGGATCATCGAGCCCTTATAGGGATCTTCCAGGCCGAGCCATGGCGCGAGGATCGCAGACAGGAAGATCAGCAGCAGCACCAGCGCGCAGGCCATGCTGACCTTGTCACGCCGGATGCGGCGACCGACGGTCGCCCAATAACCGCGCGCCTTGGTCGCGGGCGCGGCTTGCAGCGCGGCGTCGCTGGTGGCGGACAACGGAAGCTCGCTCATCGGCAGGCTCCCGGTGAGCAATGGGTCACTCGATGCAAGCCAAAGCGGCGGTGCACCTCTCCCGCTTGCGGGAGAGGTCGCGCCGCAGGCGCGGGTGAGGGTTCTCTCCACTCGGGGGTTCTCGCGAGGAGAGACACCCTCTCCCCAACCCTCCCCCGCAGGCGGGGCAGGGAGCGCACTGCCGTCGCGGCTATAGCTGGGCTCGATCTCATCCCGCTAGCCCCGCTTGATGCGGGGGTCGATCGCGGCTTGCGCGATGTCGACCATGAGATTGAGGAACACGAAGAACAGCGCCAGGATCAGGATCGTGCCCTGCAGCAGCGGCAGATCGCGCTGGAAGATCGCGGAGTTGAGCAGGAAGCCCGAGCCCGGCCAGGAGAACACGGTCTCGATCAGGATCGAGCCGCCGAGCATGTAGCCCAATTGAAGCCCCATCACCGCCAGCGCGGTCGGCGCGGCGTTCTTGATGACGTGGCGGAACACGCCGCGCTCGTGCAGCCCCTTGGCGCGCAAGGCTTCGACGAAGTCCTGGCTGAGAATGTCGCCGGTCAGCGCACGCACCGTGCGGGTGACGATGCCCATCGGAATCACCGAGGTCGTGATCGCCGGCAGCACGAGATATTTCAGATGCGCCCAGTCCCAGGCCCAGGAGTTGGAGCCGTTCGGCCCGGCGCCGACTGCGGGCAGCCAGTTGAGCTGCACCGAGAAGATGATGACGAGCACCATGCCGAGCCAGTAATGCGGCACCGACACGCCCGCGATGGCAAACGAGGTCGCGAGCTTGTCGATCCAGGTCTCGCGGAAATAGCCGGCGATCAAGCCGAGCAGGACGCCCATGGTGAAGCCGATAATGGCGGCGGCAATCGCGAGCGTAACGGTATTGCTGACCGCGCGCATGACCTCCGCGAGGACCGGGCGCCCGGTGGCGATGGAATTGCCGAGGTCGCCGTGAAGGGCACGAAGCAGCCAAAGCCCGAACTGCACCGGTAGCGGACGGTCGAAGCCGTAGGCGGTGCGAAGCTGCGCCGCGAGCTCCTGCGAGGCATCTGCGGGGAGCACCGCGACCAGCGGATCGCCCGGCGTGATGTGCACGAGCAGAAAACACACCAGCGCGACGCTGATGACGATCGGAATGACGTAGACGATGCGTCTGGCGATATAGGCGAGCACGTTGTTTCTTTTTCTTCCCTTCCCCCTTGTGGGAGAAGGTGGCGCGAAGCGCCGGATGAGGGGTTCTGCCTGCTGTAGCACTATCGGATGAGAGAGGGTCACTCGCGGAGAGAGACCCCTCACCCGGCTTCGCTTGGCGAAGCCGCCCTCTCCCACAGGGGGAGAGGGCGTACCGAGTATGCGACGCGAACTACTGCGCGATCGAGACCAGCGAGAAGTCGATGAACCAGCTCTTCGGCTGCACGACGCCCGTGACCTTCGGGCTCATCGCCCGGGGGCCGACGTCGTGGGCGACGTAGAGGAAGGCGGCATCGTCGACGGAGGCGGCGTGCAGCTCGGCCAGCGCTGCGTCACGCGCGGCAGGATCGAAGGTCTGGCGCGCCTTCTTCACCAGCTCGTCGAACTTGGGATTGTTGATGAAACCCCAATTGTTCGAGACCGGCGGGGCCATGCCGGACTGCAGGAAGCGCACCAGTGCGAAGAACGGGTCCATCGCCGCGTAGGTCACGTTGGTCGCGTTAGAGCCGTTGGCCGAGGGATCCTTGGCGCCGCGGCGCCAATTGGTGAACAGCGTGTTCCACTCGATGACGTCGAGCTTCACGTCGAAATAGCATTCGGCCAACGCCTGCTGGAGATATTCGTTCATCGCCAGCGGCTGCATCTGGCCCGAACCGGACGCCGACGTCTGCGTCTTCACCGTCAGCTTCTTGTTGGGACCGAAGCCGGCCTCCTGCATCAGCTTCTGCGCAGCCGCCTTGTCGTACTTGATTTCGAAAGTCGGCTTGCCGCGCCAGGGATGGCCGGGCTCGAAGGTGCCGGTCGCGGGCACCATCAGGCCGGCGAGCAAGCCGTCCTTGAGGCCTTCACGATCGATACAGAGGTTCGCGGCCTTGCGCACGCGGATGTCGTTCCAGGGCGAACCCTCGACCCGCGAGAACTGCCAGGGCCAGACATGCGGCTGCTCGTTGGCGTAGAGCTTGAAGCCGCGCTGCTTCAGCTCGGGCAGCGCGTCCGGCGCGGGTGCCTCGACCCAATCGACCTGCCCGGAGAGCAGCGCCGCGGTACGGGCATTGGCTTCCGGCATCGGCAGCAGCACCATCTTGTCGACCTTGGGCACGCGCGCCTTGTCCCAATAATTCGCGTTCTTCACGAGCTCGAGTCGCTCGCGCGGCGTGAAGCTCGCCATTTTCCACGGGCCGGTTCCCGCGGCATCCTTGGCAAACGCGGTCCAGGCGGCCTGCGACTTGGCCTTGGCGTCGGCGCCTTCCGCCTTGTCATAGAAATGCTGCCACTTCGCCGGGCTCGCCATGAACAGGTTGGTGAGGTTGATCGGCAGGAAGCTGTCGGGCTCCTTGGTGGTGAGCTCGACCGTCATGTCGTCGATCTTCCTGGCAGAGGCCAGCGTCGGCATGCGCGAGGCCGTGACACCGACCTGGCTGGCGTCGAACTGCGGCGCGTCCTGCTTCAACACCTTCTCGACGTTCCATACCACCGCATCCGCGTTGAACGGCGAGCCGTCGTGGAAGGTGACGCCGGGGCGCAACTTGAAGGTCCATTTGGTCTTGTCGGCATCGTCGACCTTCCATTCGGTCGCAAGGCCGGGAATCACCACGCTCGCCTTCTCGGCGGAGGACAGGTCCCAGCCGGTCAGCGCGTCATACATGGTGAGGCCGGTGAAGCGGTTGCCCTCAAAGCCCTGGTCGGGCTGGCCCAGCGTGCGCGGAATATCGGCAGCGGTCATGCCGATGCGCAGCACGGTCTCGGCGCTGACCGCACGCGGCCATGCAGCCGCCGTCGTTAGAGCGAGTACCGCGATCAATGCCGCGCGCGTGGTCTTTTTCATAAGCATCGCCTCAATCCTTTTCCGGCTTCGATGACTATTTTTGATGCAATCGTATGCAATGGCTATGCCAAAGAGAAACTTATTCTGCGATTTGGCCCTGCGGCGACAAGTCCTTAGAGACTGAAGGCGCGCGCACGCACCGCGCTGCCTATTCTGGCATCAAGATTGCAGGCTCAGCCCCGAAATCTCCTGGGAGCTTTGGGCCATGCGTATCCGTCTATCGACTTGTCTCGCCGTGCTTGCACTGGCGTTGTCCGCAATCTCGGCGCGCGCCGAAACGGTGGTGCGCTACGGCATCTCGATGGCGGACATTCCTCTGACCACGGGGCAGCCCGATCGCGGCGCCGGCGCCTATCAGTTCACGGCCTATACGATCTACGATCCGCTTGTGGCGTGGGAGATGGACGTCGCGGACCGTCCCGGCAAGCTGGTGCCGGGGCTCGCGACCGAGTGGAAGGTGGATGACAACGACAGGACCAAATGGCGCTTCACGCTTCGCAAGGGCGTCAAGTTTCACGACGGCAGCGAGTTCAACGCCGACGCGGTGATCTGGAATCTGGACAAGGTGCTCAACGACAAGGCGCCCCAATTCGACAAGCGGCAGAGCGCGCAGGTGAAGACCCGCCTGCCCTCCGTCGCCAGCTACGCCAAGATCGACGATTCCACCGTGGAAATTACGACCAAAACCGTCGATTCCTTCTTTCCCTATCAGATGCTGTGGTTCCTGGTGTCGAGCCCGGCGCAATATGACAAGCTCGGCAAGGATTGGGACAAGTTCGCCAGCCAGCCGTCGGGCACCGGCCCGTTCAAGCTGACGAAGCTGGTGCCGCGCGAGCTCGCCGAGCTCAGCAAGAATCCGGACTACTGGAACAAGAAGCGCATTCCCAAGGTCGACAAGATCGTGCTGGTGCCGATGCCGGAAGCGCTGACGCGGACCAATGCGCTGCTCGCGGGACAGGTGGACCTGATCGAAACGCCGGCGCCGGACGCCGTGCCGCAGCTCAAGGCCGCCGGCATGAAGCTGGTCGACAACGTCACGCCGCATGTCTGGAATTACCATCTCAGCGTGCTGCCGGGTTCGCCCTGGACCGACATCCGCCTGCGCAAGGCGCTGAACCTCGCGATCGACCGCGACGCCGTGGTCGGCTTGATGAACGGCCTTGCCAAGCCCGCGAAGGGCCAGGTCGACCCGTCGAGCCCCTGGTTCGGCAAGCCTAGCTTCGAGCTGAAATACGATCCGGCCGCAGCCAAGAAACTGGTCGAGGAAGCCGGCTACTCCAAGGCGAAGCCGCTGAAGGCCACCTTCATCATCGCGCAGGGCGGCACCGGCCAGATGCTGTCGCTGCCGATGAACGAATTCCTGCAGCAGAGCTTCAAGGAGATCGGCATCGACATCGACTTCAAGGTGGTCGAGCTCGAGACGCTCTATACGCATTGGCGCAAGGGCGCGGCCGACGAGATCAACGCCGGCATCACCGCAAACAACATCGCCTATGTCACTTCCGATCCGCTGTACGCCATCGTCCGCTTCTTCGCCTCCGACCAGATCGCGCCTGTCGGCGTCAACTGGGGCGGCTACAAGAACCCGAAGGTCGACGCGCTGATCAATCAGGCCAAGCAGACCTTCGACACTGCCAAGCAGGACGATCTGATCGCGCAGGCGCATGCGCTGATCGTGGACGATGCCGCGCTGGTGTGGGTCGTCCACGATACCAACCCGCATGCGCTGTCGCCGAAGATCAAGCAGTTCGTGCAGGCGCAGCACTGGTTCCAGGATCTGACGACGATCGGGATGGAGTGAGGGGCGGCGAACACCGCTGCCGTAGGGTGGGCAAAGCGGAAGCGTGCCCACCATTGCGAAGTAAGATCGTGGGCACGGCGCTGACGCGCCTTTGCCCACCTTACGAGAGCCGTAATTGTGGCAACTACTTCGTCAGCAACGCATACGCCCCGTTCCACCCTTCCGGCGGCGGATTGAGCTGGAAATCCTTGATTCTCGCCTCGTACAGCTTAAACAGCTTTTCCAGCGTATCGGCGTCCTCGCTCTTGCGGCCGCGTTCGATCGCATCGAGTGCGCCCTGCCAGTCGCGGCCGCGGTAACAGGCGAGCGTCTCGATGGTGATGTTGCGCAGGCGCTGGAAGGCGGCCGAATGCATCACGTCATCGCGGCCCGCGATGGCGTAGATCACCTCGGGTTCGGTCTTGCCCTTGACCATGATGAAGTCGAGCTCGAGGATCGCGAACTTGTCCTTGGCGGCAAGCGCGGTCCTGGATCCCACGATGATGGGAAAGCCGTACTCCTTGGACTGGCCTTCCAGCCGTGAAGCCAGGTTCACGCTGTCGCCGAGCACCGAATAGTTCTTCTTCAGGTCCGAGCCCATGTTGCCGACCACGCCGATGCCGGTGTTGAGGCCGATGCCGACATTGAGCGGAATGTAGACATGGCCGCCCTCGGCGGCCTCCAGCTCGCGCTCCTTGTTGACCGCGTCGATCCGCTCCAGCATCTGGATCGCGGCCTCGCAGGCGTTGACCTCGTGCTCAGAATCGTCGAGCGGCGCGTTCCAGAACGCCATGATGGCGTCGCCCATGTATTTGTCGATATAGCCCTTCCGCTCGATGATCACGTCTGTGAGCGGCGTCAGGAAGCGATTCATCAGCGCAATCAGGCCTTGCGGGTCGTGCTTGTAGCTCTCCGAGATCGTGGTGAAGCCGCGCACGTCCGAGAACATGATCGTCATCTCGCGCTCTTCGCCGCCGAGCACGAGCTTTTCCGGCGACTGCGCCAGCTGCTCGACCAGCACCGGCGACATGTATTGCGCGAACTGCCCGCGGATCTGCACGCGCTGGCGCTGCTCGCGCACGAAGCTGGCGAAGATCAGCGTCAGATAGACCGCCGTGGTCGAGAGCAGCGGATAGGTGAAATCGATGAGGTAACGGTACTGCGCGTAGAAGAACCAGGACACGCCGATCAAGATGGCGGCGAAGGTCGCGCCCGCGAGCACCAGGCGTACCGGCCCGAAGTTCGGCGTGAAGATGATGACGAGCAGGCCGATGACGAGCGCGGCGAGCAATTCGACGCCGAGGGCGTAGTTCGGCTGCGAGATCACCGCGCCGCTCAGCAGGCTCTCGAGTACCTGGGCATGGATCTCGACCCCAGGCATGGTCGAGGACACCGGCGTGGTCTTGATGTCGTTGAGCCCGACTGCGGAGGTGCCGACCAGCACCAGCTTGCCGGCGAGCTTGGCAGGCGGCACGGTGTTGTCGAGGACGTCGGCCGCCGAGACGTAGATCGAGGGGTCCTGGCGCGCATAATGCACCCAAAGCTGAGCGTTCTTGTCGGTCGGAATCTCGACGCCCTTGAGGCGTACGGCCCGCACGCCGGTCTTGTCGGTCCGGATCAGCACCGTCGGCGTGCCCGTGGCGACGCGCAGGATCTCGAGGCTGAGCGAGGGCATGATGTTGCCCTGGGCGCGCATCACCATCGGCACGCGGCGGATCAAGCCGTCGCGCTCGGTCTTGATGGTGAACAGGCCGCGGCCGGCCGCGACCTTCTCGATGACGGGCACGTTGCGGAGCAGGCCAGGGAATTCGAACAGGAAACGTTCAGCACCCTCCTCGCCAACCGTCGCGATGCCGGTGAACGGCAGCGACTTGTCGAGCTCGGACGAGATCGCCCGCTGTCCGGTCTCGCCCAGCACCACGCGCGAGCGCTTGATCGCCTCGGAGAGGATCTGGTCGTTGGTCGGCAGTTCGCGTAGCTTGGCGCGGGTGGCATCGTCGAGAGAGCGCATCTGGCTCGCGACCAGATCTGGATTGAGCCGGTCGGGCTCCGAAAACACCACGTCGAAGCCGATCGCCACCACGCCGTTGCTGGTGAGGTTCTGGATCATATCGGCGATCCGCGTACGCGGCCACGGCCACTGGCCGAGCCTGGCGAGGCTCTTGTCGTCGATGTCGACGATGGTGACCGGTCGCGCCGTCTTGTGGCGCGGATCGATCAGCTGGAACATGTCGAAGGTGCGCAGCCGCAATTCCTGGATCGGCGGCGGATCCCACAGGCGCGCGCCGGCGAACACGACCAGCAGCGCAAGGCACATCAGCCGCGCATAGCCCAGCTTCCGCGCAAACCACCGCCGCAGGATTTTTAGACGCTTCATGCTGGTTGGATATCACGCTTCCATGACCCGTGGCAGGTCCCATGCGTCGATCAATCAGAGGCCAACCGGCAGGTCATCAGGCGTGGACGATGAAATCGCTCGCGTGGACGTGGGTTACGCCCTTCAGGAGGATAGTGTCCGCCGCAGTGATCGTGATCAGGGTGTCGGCTCCTGACAAGGTCGCGTGCTGATCCAGCCAATTTTGGGTATTGGAGGTCGTCACAACGACCGACAGGTCAATATGGTCTGTCCCGGAGGTGAAGTTCACAATCTGATCGTGATTCGAATGGGCCGCAAACACGAACTGGTCCTGATAGCCGGTCCCGAAGTACACGTCCTTGCCTGCAGTGCCAACGAGACTGACGTGATCGCCAGCGTTCTCGGCAAGATTGAACAGCAAGTTGATCGTATCACTGGCGCCATGGCCGTCGGTGACCGTCAGGGTGGACTTGTCCGTGGAAGGTTCTCCAGAGCCTTCATTGTAGGTGACTGTATGCAGCGTCGCATTGATGCTGGCCAAAGAACCCGAGCCCGATGAGGGGCTTACATTGCTGCCTGCCGCCGCCGTGGACGCTACGATCGTGTAGGACTCATTGGCGACAGCATCTGGATCGAAGACCGAGAGACCGTGCACGATCACCTGTTCGTCGCCGTGCTGGTTTACGCTGATCCCACCGACGTTGAACACCGGCGCGTCGTTGGCGCCCGTCACGTCGACTGTGAGTATCGCCGTGCCGGCCGCACCATGGGCGTCGGTGGTCTGAACCGTGAACGCGTCATGATATGAGCCCGCCGGCAGAGCATTGATCGCGGCGGCGTCCGGAACGTAAGTGTAGTTGCCGTGGGAGTCGACCGTCAGGGCGCCGTAATGCCCCGTCGCCGATCCCTGACTATTCGCATTCAGGACCGAGTAGGTGAGCGTCGCCGTCTCGCCGGTATCAGCGTCGTTGCCGGTCAGATGCCCCGTCAGATTGGAGAAGGTGTCAGTCGCGGCCGTGTCGGTGAGCGTGCCGGCGTTGACGTCGGACAGCGTCGGCGCATCGTTGGCGCCGGCAACAGCAACAGTGAATGTCGCCGTACCCGTCGCGCCATGGATATCCTTGGTCTGGACTGTGAAAGTATCGGTATGATTCCCCCCCGACAGCGCGTTGATCGCGACCTCGTCGGGGACGTAGTCATACGTTCCGTTGGCGTTGACGGTCAGGGAGCCGTAATTGCCCACAACTTTCCCATGACTGTCGGCTCCGACGGCCGAATAGACCAGCGTCGCCGTTTCACCGGTATCGACGTCGATCCCGGCGAGCGTGCCGGTGAGATCGGAGAAGGTGTCGGTCGCCGCCGTGTCGGTGAGCGTGCCAGCGTTGACGTCCGACAGCGTCGGCTCGTCGTTCGTACCAGTGATGGTGACGGTGACGTCCTGCGCGACGGTGGCGCCGTGATTGTCGGTGAAGGTGACGGTGTAGACCTGGGTGATGGTCTGACCTGCGGCCAGCGACTGCAGCACCGCATTGCTGTTGTCGAGATTGAACTGCCAGCCAAGTGTCGCGCCGTTGTTGGTATCGGTGGCGAGTTCGATCACCGACTGATCGATGGTGAAGGCGCCGATGTGCGAATTGGAGCCGAAGCCCGGCAGATACGAGCTCACGGACGACGATTTGAACGTTGTGGTCGCGGTGTGGGTGTCGATGAGGTCGAGGTCCTGGATCGCCAGCGTGCCGCCGATCGACAGTGTCGCGCCCGTATCCTCGATCACCGAGCCGGTGGCAGCCGCAGCGCTGCTCGTGATGGTCGGCGCGTCGTTGACGCCGTTGATGGTGACGGTCACGTCCTGCGAGACATGCGCGCCATGATTGTCCGTGAAGGTGACAGTGTAGACCTCGGTGATCGACTGGCCCAGGGCCAGCGACTGCAGCAGGGCATTGTTGTTGTTCAGGCAGAAGTGCCAGCCCAGCGTCGCGCTGTTGTCGGTATCGGTGTTGAACCCGGCAACTGCCGAATCGATCGTGAAGGTGCCAAGAGACGTATCGTCGTCGAAGCCGGGCAGATGCACGCTCGACGTTGACGACTTGAACATCGCCTCCGCCGTATGCGTATCGATCAAATCGAGGTCCTGGATCGCCAGCGTGCCGCCAACCAGCAGCGTCAGCCCCGTATCCTCGGTCGCCGTTCCTTTGGCGGCCGCCTCATCGCTCGTGATGGTCGGCGCGTCGTTGGTTCCGGTGATGGTGACCGTGACGTCCCGGGTGACCGTTCCGCCGTGATGGTCGTCGACAGTGACGGTGTAGACTTGGGTAATGGTCTGGCCTTCGGCCAGCGACTGCAGCACCGGATCGTTGTTGTTGAGCGTAAAGGTCCAGCCGACCGACCCGCGAGAGCTGGCGCCCGGGCTCTCGTTCACCGCTGCAAGCGCGAAAGTGCCGATTTGCGACGTGCCGTTGCCGAAGCCAGGCAGATGCGCGCTCGACGTCGTCGACTTCAGGACGTAACTCGCAGTGTGCGTGTCCGTGAGGTCGGGATCGTTAAAGGTAATGGTGCCGATCGCCGTCAGGGTCGCCGACGACGTATCCTCGGTCACCGCGCCGCTCGGCGTCGTCGAATCTTCGACGATCGTCGGGACGTCATTCGTACCTTCGACATTGACGTCCGCGCCGTCGATGGAGACCGTGAGCGGCGTGCTGACGACACCGCCGTGGCCGTCATCGACCTGCACCACGTAGTTGAGGATCAGCTTCTCGTCCTCGGCGAGGAAATCGAAGAGATGGTCGGGAGCTTTGTAGGTCCAGGTGGCCGTCCCGTTGTTGCCGTTTCCAGCACCCTGAACCACGGTCAGGGGCACCTTGACGGCGGCGATCGCCGCGAGCTGCGCCGGGGTCAACGTCGCCGTGATATCGTTACCTTCGGCATCAAGGTATTTGAACGGCTGGACGGACGAGAGCTCTGCACTCACGATCGGCCGGTCAGTCAGATCGACGTCGGTGAAGGTGACCGTGCCCGTGATGACGTTGAGCGCCTCGTTGCCGGTTCCGATCAGCTCGATGACGGTGCCACCTGACGTCGCGACGGTGGGTTTGTCGTTCGTTCCCGTGATCGTGACGGTGATGGGAATGAACTTGCTCTCGGGGCTCACCGCGAAATTGGTGTCGACGCGGACCATGTAGGTCAGCGTCACCGTTTCGTCGGCGGCGAGGAAGTCGAAGACCTTGTCCGGAATCGTGTAGGTCCAGACCGCCGAGCCGTTGTTGTTGTTGCCGGGATCTGGGGCGACGCTGATCTGGATCTGCGTCGCCGCGATGGCCTGCTTCTGCAGCGCGGTGAGCGAGCCGGTGACGTCCTGCTGACCGGCATTCTTGTAGAGGTAGTTCGGCGCCTCCGCGAGGCTTACGCTCACCGACGGCCGGTCGCCGAGATTTTGATCGACGAAGGTGATGCGGCCGGAAACCGTGTCGGCATGCGTGTCGCCCGTGGTGTCCGGGCGCTCGGTCAGCGCGAAGGCCGTCTTCACATTGCCGCTGGAATCGAGGCTTTGCACCAGTGGCTGGCCGGGAATACGGGTGACGAGCGGCGGGGGAGTGCTCGGCCCCTCCTGCCCTTGCGGATTGAGGTTGACGAATGTCGCGGTCACGACGGCGCCGGACCCCGACTTGAACACCACGTCCTGGCTCATCGGCGTGAGCGTGTCGGTGAAGTTCGTGGTCAGCTTGGTGTTGGTGTTGTTGTCGGTGAACTTCAGCGTGAACACGTCGGTGATCAGCTTCTGAACGTCCGGCGACATCAGCGCATTGGAGATTGAGACGTTGCCGCCGCTGATCTGGATCATCTGGCCGGCCTGGTTGACCGTCGCGATCGGCAGCAGCGTCACCTTGTCGAACAGGATGTAGGAGCCCGTCGTGCCGTTCGGCTCGACCAGCACCTGGAAGCTCGCCTGCGGCTGCGGATCGCCGCCGCCAGCGGGAACGACGAAGTTGATCTGGGTCAGCACGGCTGTGCCGCGGATGCCCATGGTGGCGACCGGCGTGTCGATCTTCATGTCGCCGTGCTTGGCGGTCTCGCCGGCGACGAAGGTGATGGTGCCTGCGACCAGGCTGAGCAGCGAAGAATTGCTCGAACCGTTGGGGTCGTAGACCATCTCGTTCAGCACCATCCGCGCATTGGAGGACAGGCCGAACACGGTGCCGTCGATGAAGGTGATGCCGAGCGTCGAATCCGATCCGGTCGAGACCACGTCGCCCTTCTCGACATTGTCGCCGTTGTTCAGGATGACCGAGACGCCGTTGCGGATCGCGGTCGCGCTCCCCGCGAGCTTGGTGACATGGCCGATGACCTGGGCCGCAGCCGCGCCTCCGGAGGCGGCTTGAGCGACCTGGACATGGCCCGTGAGCGCGTTGACGATGTCGCCGGTGAGATGGGCGCCGTCGGGTGACGCGAGCGCGGCGCGCTTTTCGCCCCTGAAATAATCGTGAACGACGAACTCGTGCCCCTCATGGGACAGCACGAGATCGAGGCCCGCGCGTTTGAACTCGCCGTTGAAGATCAGGTTGGGGTCGGGAACGACGAACGCGCCCTCGGGCACGTGACCGTGCGCTTTCGCCGTAAAGGAATCGACATGGGCGCCGGCGGGCGAACGGGAACCCTGGCCGTCCAAAGAAATCGCGGCGTCAAATTGGCCAGCGTAATTCAACCGGGCACCGTGAAAAGAGTTAAAATTTAAGTAAGTATCGACCGCCTAAGCTTGCATAGCATTAGCAAGTCCTTAGGGATACCATCTATTGCTTGTGTGATTTCGCATCACTTGGCCCTTCGAGGCCCCCGCAGATCCGCGCCCTACAGAGTAGCGAATGTAATCCCTCAAATGTTCGGAAGTCGAACTCGGCCTGTTTCCACGCATTCCCAGTCATCCAAAGTAACTTTCCGTATAGTCATGGAAGAGATACTTGCGTTATCTTCCCTTCACGAGGTCCCGCAGCATCCTGCGGCAAATACGGAGTTAAATCTGTGACCTAACTAACAGAACCCCATGAAATAGGGGGTCGTTAGCCATAGGATCCAGATTTGGCGCCCCCACAACCTCTGTCTGCAATTGGCTCGATTTCGCGGCGACCGGACACCTCCTAGCCGGCGAACCGTAAAGTTTTACGCAATTCGGGCAGACCCATTTCAGCCTGTTCCCCGGTTTTGGGATCCCAGCCGGGCGCGTTAAGCAGAACAAAACGGCCCGCCTCGCACTATCTCCGCGAAAGCAACAAAGCCCGGCACGTTCAGGTCGAGGGGGACTTGGGCCGAAGCCGGAAGGGGATGTCAGATGGAGACGGCTGCTCGCTCGCGCGCTTGGCGCGCAATCCTTGTCCTGTGCGGATTGATCCTTTTCGGATCGGCCGCCGAACTTCGCGCCGGCACGCTGCTGTCGCCCGGCGCAGGCGTTCTCGTGCGCAAATCCGCCGAGCCGTTCGGCGTGTTCGCCTTCGCCATCTCCGCCGGCAGCCTGCAACAGAAATGGCTCGCTCTGCAGGACAGGCTTGACGGCGACATGGTGCAGCTCGCGCTATGCGACGGTGACCGGGACAATTGCGCCTCGTCTGCGGCCCTGAGGCTGCTCGCCATCGTCGACCAGGCCCGCGCCCGCGACGGCCGCGCCCGGCTCGGCGAAACCAACCGCGCCATCAACCTTGCGATCCGGGCCGCCGATGACGGCATCGACGACGTCTGGAGCTCGCCGCTTGCGACCTTCGCGCGCGGCACTGGGGATTGCGAGGATTATGCCATCGCCAAGCTGGCCGCGCTGCGGCTGGCGGGCGTGGCCACCTCGGACCTCCGCATCCTCGTGGTGCGCGACGTCAGGGCCGGCGAGGAGCACGCGGTTGTCGCCGCGCGTCTCGACGGCCACTGGCTGATGCTCGACAACCGCCGCATGGCAATGGTCGAGGACGACGCTGCGCGGAGCTACCAGCCGCTGTTCGCGCTCCAGCAGTCGACCGTGCTGAAATATGTCGACGAACCGGTGCAGGTCTCCATGATGGCCGCCGCGGCCCGTTAATCCATCTCGTAGCCCGGACGGAGCGCAGCGAAATCCGGGATTCTCACCGCTAGCACCGGTCGCGGATTGCGCTTCGCTCCATCCGGGCTGCGGACCTCACACCGCTCACTCAGCAAAAACCCATTCCACCACGCGATCCGGGCGGGTAGCATGGCGAGGGCTTTTGCGGGGGCGAGGGGAATGCGGTTCATCGTGCTGACTGTGATTGCGCTGCTGGCGCTCGCCGCACCCACGTTCGCGCAGTCCGACCGCTCCATCGCCGACAGGCTGCCGCTGTTTGCCAAGAACAACTGCCAGCAGATTCGCGACCCCGGCAATCAATTGTTCTGCGGCGATGCCGCGCTTGCCGCCGCCGCCGAGAAGCTGAACACGGCGATCGAGGCGCGGCTCGCCCGCCTGCCCGATCGCCTGCCCGCGATCGAGGAGAATGCGATCTGGATCCGCCAACGCAATCTCGGCTGCGGCATCGTCGGCCAGACCGCGATCCGCCCCGACTATTTCGAGCGAGTGAAGGCCTGCCTGCTCAAGGTGACCGAGGAGCGCGCCGCGATCCTGCGCGATCCTGATTTCGACTGCCTCGCAGCCAACACCGCAGCGGGCGCGCTGATCTGTGCGGACCCCTCGCTGGCGCTTGCCGAAACGGAGCTCAATGGCCAGGTGCTCGGCCTGATCGGCAAGCTCGACCCGACCGCGGCGCGCTTTGCCTTCGCCGAATATGGTCGGTGGACACGGGAGCGCGATCGCAAATGCAATCTGGTCGGCAAGGAGAACGTGCCGCTGCAGGAGCTGGAAACCGCGGAGGAATGTCTTGCCGAGCATTTGAAGCGCAGGACCGACGAAATCCGCGCGGCGAAGGGAGATCCCAAAAAGGTCTTCGGCCGGCAAGTCGCGGCCCGCTCGCCCGATACCGACGCGGTCGATTTCTGCGCGGCGCGGATCCATGCGGCCAATTCGTGCGGCAACTTCCTCCGCATCAACCGCGTCTACGCCCTCGACAGCCAGGTGACCGAGCACGAAGCGCAGGTCACGGGCGAGATCGAGATGGTGGTGCTGGCGCCCTTCACCATGTGCAGCAAGGTCGCTTCCAGCTGCACCGGCACTTGCTGGGACGCCAGGACGGGGCGTCCGCAGCCAGGCGCCGCCAACAGGGAGCGCTCGGCAGAAGCCTTCAACGTGACGCGCCGCCTGCGCATCCAGCGAACCTTTGCCTTCGTCAAAGCCGCCGACGGCTGGCGCTGCCGGGAGGACGAGATGGCGCCGGTGAATTCTGGGACGGCGAGCGGGGGGTCTTGAACTCCTGCTTTCCTTCTCCCCTTGTGGGAAGGCGGCGCGAAGCGCCGGACGAGGAGTACTCTCCCCTCGCAAGATCGTTCGTTGGGAGAAAACCCCTCACCCGGCTCGCCGCTTCGCGGCGATCCACCCTCTCCCGCAAGGGGCGAGGGTGCACCGTCATCGCGGCGAGAGATCAGAACATCAGATTGTCCTTCACCAGCACCCAGCGGCCGCCCTTGACCTGCTGCACCTGGGTGATGGTGTTGGCGAGGTGGTCGGTCTTGGAGAACTTGGTCGGCGGCGAGTTGAAGATGTCGAGGAATTTTTCGCCCGACTCCAGCGAGTCCAGCATCTTCTGACCCGTGAGGTCCTTGCCCGCCTTCTGCGCGTAGAAGGCGAAGGTCATCATTGCATTATAGCCGATGATCGCCTGGGTGTTGGCGTCGGTACCGAACATCTTCTTGTAGTTGACGAGCCAGTCCTTGACCTTGCCCTTCGCGGTGTCCTCATAGGGAATCTCGAATCCGCTTGCGGCGTAGAGACCTTCGACGGCCTCCTTGCCGAGCATCGGCACTTCCATCACGTTGGTAGGCGTCGCGCCGAGGAAGGTGACGTCCCAGCCGAGCTTCTTGGCCTCGGTCATGGCCCCGATGGGTTCACGCAGCACTGCGCCGAGCACGACGAGGTCGCAGCCGTCGGACTTCATCTTGGCGACCTGGGCGCTGAAGTCGGAGGCGCCACGCTTGTAGCTCGTGATCGAGGCCGGCTGCACCTTCATCGCGGTGAGCTGCTGGTTGAAGCCGTCGAGCACGTTCTTTCCGTACTCGTCGTCCTGGTGCATGATGCAGGGCTTCTTGAAGTTCTTCCACTCCATCATGTATTTGAGCGCCGCGCGCGTGCTCTCGACATAGGGCAGCAGATTGTTGAACTTCAGCCGCTCCTGCGGCTTGGCCGGATCGAACTTGAAGGTGAACTCGGCCGCCGTGAGCGGGAACAGCTGAAGCACGCCGGCGTCGAGCAGGATGTCCTGCGCGGCGAGCACGGTGGGCGATCCCATCGGCCCCACCATCGCGAAGATCTTGTCGCGCTCGATCAGCTTCTGCGACGCCAGCACGGCCTTTTTCGGATCGTAGCCGCTGTCTTCGACGACCAGCCGGATCTTGCGGCCGTTGACGCCGCCCGCCGCGTTGATCTCTTCCGCCGCCATCTTCATGCCGTTGGAAACAGGGACGCCCCAGCCCTTGATCGGGCCCGAGAGGTCCTGATGGGTCCCGACGACGATCTCGCTTGCCGAGATGCCTTCGTTGGTGACCTTGGTTTGCGCCGCGGCCGGCAGACAGGTGAGCACCACGGCACCCACAGCAAGGCCGAATGCGCTGAACGATTTCGACATCGACGTCTCCTCTCCTAAAGGCCCGTGTAGGACGAAGGGCGAGGGCCGTCGCTCCTTCGCTTGACCGAGTAGTCCTGCGCGTCAGGCTACGGCGCGCTGGCGATACATCGCCTCGATCTCGGCGGCGTAACGCTTGTTCACGAAGCCGCGTTTCAGCTTCATCGTCGGCGTCAGCTCCTCGTCCTCCGGCGTGAGCTGGCGTTCGATCAGGTGGAATTTCTTGATGGTCTCGACGCGGGCGAAATTGCCGTTGACCTGCTCGATCTCGCGGCCGATCAGGCCCTGGATCTCCGTCGCCCGGCACAGGCTCGCGTAATTGGTGAAGGGAATGTCGTGATCCTGGGCGAACTTCTCGACATTCTCCTGGTCGATCATCACGAGGCAAGTGAGGTACGGCCGCTTGTCGCCGATGACGACGGCATCGGAAATGTAAGGCGAAAATTTCAGCTGATTCTCGATCTCGGACGGCGTGATGTTCTTGCCGCCGGAGGTGATGATGATGTCCTTCATCCGGTCGGTGATCCGGACGAAGCCCTCGTTATCGATGGTGCCGACATCGCCGGTGCGCAGCCAGCCGCGAGGATCGATCGCTTCCGCCGTTTTCTCCGGCTGGTTGAGATAGCCCATGAACAGGAAATCGCCCTTGATCAGGATCTCGCCATCGGGCGATAGCGCGACTTCGCCCCAGGGCACCGCGGTACCGACCGAGCCGAGCTTGACCCTCTCCGTCGGCATCATGGTGGCGACGCCGCAATTCTCGGTCTGGCCGTAGACCTCGTGGATGTCGATGCCGAGCGCGAGATACCAGCGGATCAGCTCCGGTGCGATCGGGGCAGCGCCGGTGAAGGCGGTGCGGCAGCGATCGAGCCCGATCATGCGGCGGATGTTGCGGAATGCGAACCGGTAGGCGATCCGGCTTGCGAGGCGCAACGACAGCGGCGGCGGCTTGCCCTCGATCCGGTAATCGACCATGCGGTAGCCGATGGCGATGGCGCGGCGATAGACCCATTGCTGCAGCGGTGTCGCATCCTTCAGCGCGATGGTGATGGCGGAGTAGAATTTTTCCCAGATGCGGGGGACCGCGAGGAAGATAGTCGGCTGTACCTCGCGCAGATTGTCCGGCACGGTCTCCGGGCTCTCGGCGAAATTCATCACCGAGCCGAGCGCGACCGAGATGTAATAGCCGCCGATGCGCTCCGCGACGTGGCAGAGCGGCAGGAAGATCAGCCGGTCCTCGTCCTCCCGCGCGGGGATGAAGTCGTTGGCGTGCCGCATCTGGTGCGTCACGCTGCGGTTGGCGTGCATCGCGCCCTTGGGCGGGCCGGTCGTGCCTGAGGTATAGACCAGGATGGCGAGATCGCCGGCGCTGCGACTGTCGATCATCTCCTGCCACAGCGCCTCACGGCCGACCATGTGATTGCGGCCGAGCGCGCGAAACTCGTCGAGCGACATCACCATGTCGTCGGAAAAGCCGCTGAGGCCCTCCATGTCGAACACGATGATCCTCTGCAGGCTCGCGCAGCGCGCGCTGCAGGCGAGGATCTTGTCGAGCTGCTCCTCGTCCTCGGCGAAGATCACTTTTGTGCGGGAATCGTTGACGAGATATTCGACCTGGGACGACGCGTCGGTCGGATAGATTCCGGAGGACACGCCGCCCGCGCACAGGATGCCCATGTCGGCATGGACCCATTCCGGCACGGCGTTGGCGATGATCGAGGCGACGTCGCCGGGCATGAAGCCGATCGCGCGAAGCGCGTAGGCGATCTCCTTCGAGATCTCCAACCACTCGCCCCAGCTGGTCGGCTGCCAGATGCCGAATTTCTTCTCGCGGATGGCCGGCCGGTCGCCCCGCGTCTCCGCAGCGCGCAAGAAGCTCTTCGCGATCGTATCAGCGACCGTCAGCACCGCCGGTCGGGCCATGCGCCTCTCCTCCCTGTCGCCTGCCTCCGCTGCCTGCCTTGCCGGCGGTCTCTGTTGCGGATGACAGGCTCATCTTACTGCCAGCTTGTCCTCACCGCCACGTCTTCTTCTTTTTCCAGCGCCGCTCGCCTCGGGCGCCCGCTTCCTTGGCGCCAAGGTAGAACTCCTGGATGTCCTGGGAATGCATCAAGCGGTCGCAGCTGTCGTTCATCACGATGCGGCCGATCTCCAGCACGTAGCCGTAATGCGCCGTCTCCAGCGCCACCTTGGCGTTCTGCTCGACCAGCAGGATCGACATGCCCTGCTCCTCGTTGACGCGGCGGATGATGGTGAAGATCTCCTTCACCAGCAGCGGCGACAGGCCGAGCGAGGGCTCGTCGAGCAGCAGCAGCGTCGGCCGATTCATCAGGGCGCGTCCGATCGCCAGCATCTGCTGCTCGCCGCCGGAGAGCTGGCCGGCCGGCTGGTTGATGCGCTCCTTCAGCCGCGGGAAATAGCCGTAGACGCGCTCGATATCCTCGGCCACGCCGTCACGGTCCTTGCGCGGATAGGCGCCCATCATCAGGTTCTCGCGCACCGACAGGAACGGAAACACCTCGCGCCCCTCCGGCACATGGCTGAGACCGAGCCGCACGATCCGGTCCGCCTCCATGCGCTGGATCGGCTTGCCCAAAAATTCGATCGAGCCCTTCTGCGGGTCGAGAATGCCGGAGATGGTCTTCAGCACGGTGGTCTTGCCGGCGCCATTGGCACCCAGCAGCGTGACGATGCGGCCGCGCGGCACTTCCAGCGAGATGCCGCGGATGGCCATGATCGGCCCGTAATAGCTCTCGATGTTGGAGAGTTTCAGGATGATCTCGGGCTTGACGGCGGCGTCCATGCGTCAGGCTCCCAGATACGCGGCAACGACGTCGGGGTGCTGCTGCACCTCGGCGGGCGAGCCCATCGCCAGCACGCGGCCATAGTTGAGCGCGATGACGCGATCGGAGACGCGGTTGACCAGCGACATGTCGTGCTCGACCATCAGAACGGTGACGCCGAGCTCGCTCTTCATGTCGCGTATCCAGAACGACATGTCGTCGGTCTCTTCGACATTGAGGCCGGAGGACGGCTCGTCGAGCAGGATCAGCTTCGGCTCCGAGCACAGCGCGCGCGCCAACTCGATCACCTTGCGTACGCCGTAGGGCAGGCCGGAGATCAGCTTGTCGCGATAGGGCTCGAGGTCGAGGAATTCGATGACCTGCTCGACTCTGCGGCGGTGCACTTTCTCGTTGGCCCGTACGCTCGGCAGGAACAGCAGCTCCTGCCAGAGCTGCGTGGTCGAGTGGCGATGCCGACCGACCAGGAGGTTGGAGAGCACGGTCGCATTCTCGAACAACTCGATGTTCTGGAAGGTGCGGGCGATGCCGAGCCTGGCGATGTCGTAGGGCGCCTCTTCCGTGATGTCCTGGTCCTCGAAGAAGATACGGCCCGAGGTCGGCCGGTAGATGCGCGAGATCAGGTTGAAGATCGAGCTCTTGCCCGCGCCGTTGGGGCCGATGATCGAGAGAATCTCGCCCCTCTCGACCGCGAACGAGACCGCATCGACCGCCTTGAGGCCGCCGAAGTGCAGCGACAAATTCTCGGCGCGGAAATAGCTCATCGGTTCCGCTCCGACTTCACGTAGATCTTCTGCCGCTTGAAAGTCGCGCGCTTGTAGAGCGGGAACAGCTGGAAGAACAGCTTGATCTTGAGCCAGCGGCCGTAGAGTCCGAGCGGCTCGAACAGCACGAACAGCACGATGATGATGCCGTAGATCGCGCCTTTCAGGCCGTTGAGCGAGGCAAAGGCGGCGACGGTCGATTTGATGTTTCCCGCGGCGGCCGGGCCGGCGCCGAACGTCGCCGCGACCCCGGCGATCATGCCAGGCATGTCGTCCTTGAGGTACGTCAGGAACGGATCGATCATCACGATGAAGATCGCCCCCAGCACCGCGCCGTGCAGGCTGAAAGTGCCGCCGATCAGGATCACGATGATGAACTCGATCGAGAGTTGCAGCGTGAACATCTCGGGCGAGATGAAAGAGAGCTTATGGGCGAACAGCACGCCGGCAAAGCCGGTAATCGCCGCCGAGATCGCGAACGACTTCACCTTGTAGAGCGAGACATTAATGCCCATGCTGCGCGCCGCCGTCTCACTGTCGCGGATCGCAACGAAGGCACGCCCCGTGGGCGAGCGCAGCAGATTGAGTGTGCCGACGATGGTCAGCACCAGCACGGCGAGACAGAGAAAATAGAAGGTGGGGCTGTCGCGCGGCACCGTGACCCCGAGCAGCGACAGCGTCTTGACCCGCATGCCCTCGTTGCCGTTGGTCACGCTTTCCCAGCGCGCCAGGATCTCCTCGACGATCAGGGCGAAGGAGATGGTGGCGATGACGAGGTAGATGCCGGTCAGGCGCAGCGCGGGAAAGCCGACCATCGCGCCGATGATGCCGGTCAAACCTCCTGCGGCGAGGAAATAGACCGGGAACGGCACGTTATACTTTTGCAAATAGGCCGCCGTGTAGGCCCCGATGGCGAGGAAGGCGGCGTGGCCGAGCGAGGCCTGGCCGGTAAAGCCGGTCAGGATCAGCAGCGCGACCCCGACGGTCGCATAAATGCAGACGAAGACCAGTTGGCTCATCAGATAGCTGGAGAGCACAAAAGGCGCGATCAGCAGCAGGGCGAGCAGAATGCCGTAGGAGACGTAATAGCCCGAATGCGGGAACAGCTTGATGTCATCCTCATAGTCGGTCTTGAACAGGAAGCGCATGGCGTTCAGACCTTCTTGCGGACGTGGTGGCCGAACAGGCCTTCGGGCTTCAAGAGCAGCACGGCGAGCAGCACGAGGTATGGCGCGACATCCTTCCAGCCTTCGGGCAGGTAGAAGCCGGCCATGCTCTCGATCACGCCGATCAGGACGCCGCCGACCACGGCGCCCGGGATCGAGCCGAACCCGCCGAGCACGGCCGCGGGAAACGCCTTCAGGCCGAGCACGAGGCCGACATTGGAATGGATGAAGGTGATTGGCGCCAGCAGCACACCAGCGCAGGTGGCGACCGCCGCGCTGATCGCCCAGACGATCGACACCACGCGCTTGACCGGAATGCCCATGTAGTAGGCCGCCAGCATGTTCTCGGAACTCGCACGCATCGCAGTACCGAGCGTGGTCTTGTTGAAGAACAGATAGAGCAGCGTGCACAGGATCATCGTCGCCGCGATCACCGACAGCTTGTCGTAGGCGAGCACCAGCGAGCCGATGCGCAGCACGCCGTGGCTGAACGGCGTCTCGATCTTCAGATCGTCGGTGCCCCAGATCATGCCGGCGATCGAGCGCAGGAAGTAACCGAGGCCGATGGTGGCCATGATGATCGAGAATTGCGGATAGCCGAGGATCGGCCGCACCACCACGCGCTCCGCCAGCATGCCGAACAGCGCCATTGCGGCCACCGCACCGGCAAAGCCGATCCAGTAGTTCAGGCCCATCATGCCGATGAAGGTAAAGGCGAAGAAGCCGCCCAGCATCATCAGATCGCCCTGGGCGAAATTGACGACCTCGGTGGCCTTGTAGACGAGCACGAAGCCGAGCGCGATCAGGCCGTAGACGCAGCCGAGCGCAACACCGCTGACCAGCTGCTGAACGAAATCCAGCATTGACGCGCGTCCTCCCGATACAACCGGCGGTTCTTTTGACCGCCTTGCCGCATCTTGTGTCCAGTCGCTACGCAGCCGTTTCGCCGCGTTAGCGCCATTTGTCCGGAACCAATTCAGCCTGAACCGTTCAGCGCTGTCAACAAACGGTGACTTGCACGGCGACTTGCCATTAGTCCAATCCGGATGACGGGATTTGCGGCAGCGCGATTCATGGTGCCGAAACATCTTCAGGTCATGGTCGCGAGCGATGCAAAACCGGATGGTGTGGCCGTCATGAAGCCGGACAGCTCGGCGCTGGAAGTTAAGGTGTTAACGAAGCGTTTTGACCGTCTGGCGGTCGATAGCCTCGATCTCACCATCCACGCCGGCGAATTCTATGCGCTGGTGGGCCCCAACGGCGCCGGCAAGACCACCACTTTGCGCATGGTTGCGGGCCTCTTGCGCCCGGATGCCGGCGCGGTCTCGATCTTCGGCATCGATGCGCTCGAAAACCCCGTCGCCGCCAAGCAGGTGATGGCGTGGGTCTCCGACGAACCGATGATCTACGACAAGCTGACGCCGCTCGAATATCTCGAATTCGTCGCCGGCCTCTGGGGCATCGCCCCGTCGGTCTCGGAGCCGGTCGCGCAGGACCTGCTCTCTTCGCTCGGTCTGGAGCCGCATCGGCACGAGCGTTGCGAAGGCTTTTCCAAGGGCATGCGCCAGAAGGTCGCGCTCGCCGGCGCGCTGGTGCACGATCCCCGCCTCATCATCCTCGACGAGCCGCTGACCGGGCTCGATGCCGTCTCCGCCCGCCACGTCAAGGGACTTCTCAGCGCGCGTGTCCACGCCGGCTGCACCGTCATCATGACCACCCACATTCTCGAGGTCGCCGAGCGCATGGCCGACCGCATCGGCGTGATCGCCTCGGGCCGCCTCGTCGCCGAGGGCACGCTGACCGAGCTGCGCCAGCAGAACGGCCATGCCGACACCAGCCTGGAGGATCTCTTCATCGCGCTGGTGACGCTTTCGGAAGCCGCATGAGCTCGGCAACCGCGCTGTCCTGGTTCGCACGCCACGAGCTCCGGCTCGCCTGGCGCGAATGGTTCGCCATGATGACCGGAGGGCGGCGCAAGCGGACGCGCGCCGCAATCATCGGCATGGTCTGCTTTGCCGCGCTGTTGCACCTGCCGGCCTGGGCGGTGATCGGCCGTTTCGCCGATCTGCAGCTGCCGCTCGACAAATCCTCGCTGATCGTGATCTCGGCGACGATCTTCCTCGCCTGGACCTTGATGCTGTCGCAGGCGATCGAATCGGTGACGCGGGTATTCTATGCCCGCGCCGATCTCGACCTGATCATGTCCTCGCCGGCGACGCTCGCCAATCTGTTCTCGGTCCGCATCGCCGCGATCGCGCTGACCGTCACCCTGATCGCGCTGCTGTTCTCGACGCCCTTCATCGACGTGCTGGTGATCGGCGGCGGCGCGCGCTGGCTCAGCGCATTCGGGCTGATCGTCGCCATGGGCCTGTCGGCCGCGGCGGTCGCGATCGCCATCACCATCCTGCTGTTTCGGCTGATAGGCCCGGCGCGGACACGCCTGATCGCCCAGATCGTCGCCGCGATCATCGGCGCCGGCTTCGTGATCGCGCTCCAGGTCGCCGCGATCATGTCCTACGGCACGCTGTCGCGCTTCACCATCCTGACGTCGGGCAGCGTGGCCGCGCATGCCCCCGACGTCGACAGCATCTGGTGGTGGCCGGCGCGGGCGGCGATGGGCGACAGCGAAGCGCTGCTGCTGCTCCTGGCGCTCGCCCTGGTGCTGCTCGGAAGCGTCATGGCGATCTTCTCGCACCGCTTTGCCGACACGGCCATCGATGCCGCGGCCTACGGCACTTCCGGCAGCAGGCGCGCGAAGGAGCGCCCGTTCCGCGGCGGATCGCGGCAGCAGGCGCTGCGGCGCAAGGAATTCTTGCTGCTCTGGCGCGATCCCTGGCTGATCTCGCAGACCCTGATGCAGTTGCTCTATCTGGTGCCGCCGGCCTTGCTGCTCTGGCGCAATTTTGCCGACAGCTCCGCGGCGCTGACGCTGATTACGCCGGTCGTGGTGATGGCGGCCGGACAGCTTGCCGGCGGGCTGGCCTGGCTGACGATCTCGGGCGAGGACGCCCCCGACCTCGTCGCAACTGCGCCACTGACGCCATCCGCCGTCATCCGCGCCAAGATCGAGGTGGTGCTGATCGCGATCGCTGTCATCTTCTGCCCGCTGATCGCCGCGCTCGCTTTCGCGGCACCGATCCAGGCTGCGATCAGTGCCGCCGCGATCATCATCAGCGCGGCCTCCGCGACCGCGATCCAGCTCTGGTTCCGGGTGCAGGCCCGGCGCAGCCAATTCCGCCGCCGCCAGACCTCGTCGCGGCTGGCCACGTTCGCCGAAGCCTTCTCCTCGATCGGCTGGGCCGCCAGCGCCGCGCTGCTACTTGCTTTGCCGATCGCCGGCCTTATCAGCGGCCTGATCACCGCGAGCCTCGTCGCGATCACCTGGAAGTTCAGCCCGAAGCACGAGCAATAGGTGCGACACGGACGCACTGGCGATCCCACGCCATTGGCGCAGCGCCGCATTGCACGCTAGACTTCGTTGTGAAGTCATCGGGGACGGATCCATGCGGCGACTGGTTTCGGCGGCTCTGGCGCTGTTCGGCGCATTCCTGACACCTGCCCTCGCCCAGCAGCCACAGCGCAGCGAGTGCCTAGCGATGGCCAACGCGGCCCCGCGGGCCACGCCGGTTGCGTTTCGGCCGGCAGCCGGCACGGCTGAGGTCGAGATCACCTATGCCGGCCACTCCACCTATTTCATCGACACGCCCGGCGGCTTGCGCATCGCGACCGACTACAGTGGCGCCTACCAGGTGGGACGGCTGCCCGACGTCGTGACCATGAACCGCGCCCACAGCACGCATTACTCCCTGTTCCCCGACAAGCGCATTCCTCGCGTGCTGCATGGCTGGAGTGAAGACGGCAAGCCGGCGATCGTGTCGGAGCGCATCAGTGACACTTTCATCCGCAATGTCACCACCGACATCCGCCGCTATTTCGGCGACGACGCCGGCACCGACATGATCCGCGACGGCAATTCGATCTTCATCTTCGAGGTCGCCGGCCTCTGCATCGGCCATCTCGGCCACCTCCATCACAAGCTTGACGACAGCCATTTCGCCCAGATCGGACGGCTCGATATCGTGATGGTGCCGATCGACGGCACCTACACCATGTCGCTGGACGGTGTCTCCGACATCACCAAGCGGTTGCGCGCCTCGGTGGTGCTGCCCATGCACCGCTTTGCCACCCCGCTCGACGATTTCATGCACCGCATCGGCCAGCAGTTCGAAATCGACCGGCGCTCCGGGCGGTCGTTCCGGGTGTCGCGGGATGCGCTGCCGCCGAAGCCGACGGTGATCATCCTCGACGGGGTCTGAGCCGCAATTTTCTCCAAGCCGGCCGCCGCCGTTCAGTGCTGATCTCCCGCGAGAGGAGATCAACATGACCTATTTTGCGAGATTGTTGCACGCGGACGGACCAAATCCCGAGCACGCCGCGGCGCTCCGGCTTTACGGCCGCTTCGTCGGTGACTGGGACGCCGAGATCACCGCTCACGGCCCGGATGCGACGAAACATACCGCCCCCGGCGAAATCCATTTTGGCTGGGTGCTGGAGGGCCGTGCCGTCCAGGACGTCTGGATCATCCCCCACCGGGCAAGCAGCCCGGCCTTTCCGATCGCCGGCAACTGGTACGGCACGACGCTGCGCGTCTACGATCCGACCATCGATGCGTGGCGAATTTCCTGGCTCGATCCCGGCCGGAGCGTGTTCCGCCAGCAGATCGGTCGTCCGCGGGGCGATGACATCGTGCAGGAAGGCACGACCGAAGCCGGCGAACTGACGCGCTGGAGCTTTACGGACATCACCGGCGATTCCTACCATTGGCTTGGCGAGGTCAAGCCTGCCACGGCAGTGAGCTGGCGGTTGGTGGTGGATGTGAGGGCAAGGCGGCGCAAGGGCTGACGACAGCCGCTGTGCTCGCGGCGACAGGTGCGGTTGCATGGCGCGCGCTGCCGCGTGGCGAGATAAGATGCTAGGCTCCCATCGCAAAAGACATAGAGGGAGCGAACGCAGATGGCAGCAAGCGGTGTGCCCGCCAACACGAGCGGGCTGTTCGTCGAGCCGCGCGAGGACTGGCTTGCGCTGCATCAGGAGGAGATCATCGATCCGTTGCGGCCGATCGTCGATCCCCATCACCATCTCTGGAATCGCGGGCACCGCTACCTGATCGAGGAAATGGCGGCCGACATCGCTTCCGGCCACAACATCGTTGCCACCGTCTATGTCGATTGCCGTTCGATGTACCGCGCACATGGGCCCGAAGCTTTCCGGCCGGTCGGCGAAGTCGAGTTCGCCAACGGCGTCGCCGCCATGAGCGCAAGCGGTGCTTACGGCAAGGCGGCGATCTGCGCCGGCATCGTCAGCCACGCCAATCTGCTGCTGGGCGACGCCGCAAAGGGGGTGCTGGAAGCCGAGATCGCTGCGGGCAACGGCCGCTTTCGCGGTGTTCGGCATTCCTCGGCCTGGGACGAAGACCCTGTTGTCACCGGCATGTATGCGAACAGGCCGAAGGGGCTGTTGCAGGACCAGACCTTTCGCAAGGGATTTGCCTGCCTCGCACCCCTGAAGCTCAGCTTCGATGCCTGGCTATTCCATCCGCAGATCGGTGAACTCACCGAGCTTGCGCGCGCCTTCCCTGACACCCGGATCGTGCTCGACCATTGCGGCGGCCCGGCGGGAATAGGCCGCTTCGCAGGACGGCGCGAGGAGGTGTTTCCGCAATGGCGCACCTCGATCCGCGAGATTGCTAAATGTGAGAACGTGGTGGTGAAGCTCGGCGGCCTCGCGATGTGCCTGCTCGGCTACGATTTCCATCTGCGCGAGAGGCCGCCGTCCTCCGACGAGCTTGCCGTGGCCTGGCGCCCCTATATCGAGACCTGCATCGAGGCTTTCGGGGCGAAGCGCGCGATGTTCGAGAGTAATTTCCCGCCGGACAAGGGCCAATGCAGCTACCAGGTGATCTTCAACGCTTTCAAGCGCATCGCGTCGTCCCTGAGCGAGGCCGAGAAAACGGCGCTGTTCTCGCGGACAGCGATCGATGTCTACCGGCTCGAACTGCCGTCATAACGAAGGAGAGGCCGGGATGTTGATCCCGACCCCTCTTCGTCGTGGCCGCTGGGAAGCGTCCTTGAAACGTTATTGCGTGCTCTAGCCGGCACCCAACAGGGAGGCCGGACGGCGCTCGCCGGTAAAGGCGAAGATCTTCTTCAGCTTGTTGACGACACGGATCAGGAAGCCGATCATCACCGGATTGGTCTTGCGGCAGAAGGCGATCTTCTTGACGTGGCCTTCGACATGCCATTTGGCATGCGCACCGTCGCGGAAGAAGATCACGTCGCCGGGGCCGTAGCGCTTTGGCGGCATCCCGTCGCTTTCGAGCACGATCGATCCTTCCATGATCATGATCGTCTCGTCGATATCGTAGTACCAGTTGAAGCGGCCTTCGGTGCACTGCCAGATGATGGTCGAGGCGGTGCCGTCGGCACTGGTTGACAGGATGTGCGAGCGCGACACGGGGTTGCCCTCGATGATCCAGGACGGCTCGATCGGCCGCAGCTCGAGCTCGACATTGCAACTACCGATTTCAATTAATGAACGCGACATCTTCTGCCCCAGGGGATATAATAAAATATTGCCGGGGCTCGGCCCGGATCGTTTCGAATGATGTCTGGAACGCTAGTCACCGGTTTTTAATTCTTTCTTACGCAGGCCTCGAAAATCAGCCGGAAGCTGCAGGTGCGAAACGGTTGACGTCGCGATTCTCCTGCAAATTCGAGCACATGAACCGATCTTTTCCGGGGTGCGACAAAGTGCGCGGGAGCCCAAAACGGAGCCACGCCGATGCCTCTCTCACCCGAGGTCGTGACAGCCAATCGTGAGGCCCTCGCCTGGCTGGTCAGCCTCAATGTCTCCTTCGCGCCGGACGAGGAGCCTTGGTTCACCATCGACGGCATCGAGGCCCCCGGCAGATCGGCAGTGACGGCTCCGGGCGCGCGCTCGTGCTGCTGCCGCCGCAGAACGTGCTCTACGTCTTATCGGACGGCCAGACGGGAATTATCGCCGATACGTTCGAGGCGTTCGTCCAGCTTGTCGTCGACCGCCCCTATTGGGTCGACATCCTCAGATTTTCCGGCGGCGACCTCGCGGAGATGCGGAGTGCGGCGGAGCAGCGAGACTATTGCGACGACGTTCATCTCTCCCCAACGGGGAGAGGTGAAGCTACTTCGCCCACTCGCCCTTGCGGAATACCGGTACCTTGCTGCCATCGGGCAAGATGCCGTCGATATCGGTCTCGGCCGTCCCGATCATCCAGTCGATATGGATCAGGCTCTGGTTGCCGCCTTGCGCGGCGATCTGCTGCGGGGTGAGTTGCGCGCCGTTGACGAAGCACTTCGAATAGCACTGGCCAAGCGCGATGTGGGACGCTGCGTTCTCGTCGAACAGCGTGTTGTAGAACAACAGCCCGCTCTGCGAGATCGGCGAGGAATGCGGCACCAGCGCCACTTCGCCGAGGCGCCGGGCGCCCTCGTCGGTGTCGAGCACCTTGTTCAGCACCTCTGCGCCGCGCGAAGCCTTTGCGTCGACGATCTTGCCGTCTTCGAAGCGCACCGCGATGTTGTCGATCAGCGTGCCCTGATAGGACAGCGGCTTCGAGCTCACGACATGGCCGTAGACGCGGCGGCAATGCGGCGTGGTGAAGACCTCTTCGGTCGGAATGTTGGCGTTGCAGCTGATGCCGTTCTTGGCGGACGAGGCGCCGCCCTCCCATTCGTGACCGTCGGCAAGGCCGATGGTGAGATCGGTGCCCGGCCCCGAATACTGCAGCGCGCGAAAACGCTGGCCGTTGAGCCAGTTGGTGCGCTCGCGCAGCACCGCATTGTGGCTCGCCCAATTGCCCATCGCATCCTCGCGATCGACGCGAGACGCTGCGAAGATCGCATCCGCGAGCTTGCCGACCGCGACGTCCTCGGGATCATCAGGGAACACCTGCTTCGCCCAGGACAGGCTCGGATAGGCGATGATGTTCCAGTTGGTGTCGAAATTGACGATCTTTTCCAGGGCTGGCTGGTAGGCCATCGAATTCGCCTTGCTGGCGCGCGCGACCTTGGAAGGATCCTCGCCCGACAGCAGCATCGGATTGTCGCCGACGATGGCCAGCCGCGCGGTGTTGTCCGAGAACGCCTTGGCCATGCCCTCGTAGAGCCAGTTGGCGGCGCGATCGAAGCTGTTGTCGTGGCCGTGGCGATAGCGCGCCAGCGTCATCTCCTCGTCCGACAGGATCGGCGTCACGATGCCGGCGCCGGCCTTGTAGGCGTGCACGGCGATCCGCCGCACCAGCGGCAGCGCGATGGCGGGGGCCGTCAGAAGAAGATCCTGTCCCGGCCGCAAGCCCAGGCCCACCTTCACCGCCACCTCGGCCAGCCGGTCGAGCTTCACGGGATCGATGGGAGCGGTGGAATTGCGCTGATCAGTCATGCGGGGCCCTCTGCCGAAAGTCTCTCGTTCAATCTAAGTCTAGCATCGCGAGACGCAAGTGCGCGAGCACCTTGCGACATGAGGGAGGTACGCGGTTTCACGCAATTTGGTTTTCAACGCGTTGCCGATTTCAGCACCCGGTCGACCATGGCGGGCGCGAGCCCCAGGTAATTTTTCGGTGAGGTGAGCGCCTCGATTGTGGCACGATCGATGCGGCTCGCGACCCGCGTGTCCGCGGACAGCGCATCGGCGAGGCTCATGCCCTTTTCGTTGGCCTGACGGCAGGCGTCATAGACCACGTCATGGGCCTCCTGCCGGCCGAGCTGCGGTGCGAGCCCCATCATGACCGCTTCGGCCACGATCAGGCCGCGGCTGACGGCGAGATTTTCGTTCATCTTCGCCTCGTCCACGATCAGGCCCGTGAGTGCGAACTTCGCCTGGTGCAGCGCGCCCGCGGTCAGCACGAAGCTCTCGGGGATCGCCATCCATTCGGCGTGCCAGGGGCCCGTGGCACGCTCGAAATCCTGCACCATGGCGTCGAGCATCAGGCCGGCGTGCTGGCGCACCGCCTTGGACGCCGCCAGCATCAGCTCCGACGAGATCGGGTTGCGCTTCTGCGGCATGGTCGACGAGGCGCCGCGTCCCTTGACGAAGGGCTCGTAGACCTCGGCGAACTCGGTCGAGGCCATGATCATGATATCGAGCGCGATCTTGCCGAGCGACCCCGTGACGAGCGCGAGAAAATTCACGCCTTCCGCAAACCCGTCGCGCGCGACGTGCCAGGTCGAGGCGGGAACGCCGAGCTCCAGCTCCGCGCAGAGCGCCTCCTGCACCTCAAAGCCCTTGTCACCGAGCGAGGCCAAGGTGCCGGCAGCGCCAGCGAACTGGCCGACCAGCACGCGCGGCTTCAATTGCGCCAAGCGGTCGGCGTGGCGATCGAACATGGCAAGCCAGATCGCCGTCTTGTAGCCGAAGGTTACCGGCAGCGCCTGCTGGAGATGGGTGCGGCCCGCCATCGGCGTGTCGCGATATCGCGTCGAGAGATCGGCGAGGATCTTGCGCAACTCCGCGATGTCGCGCGTGACGATCTCCAGCGCGGCACGGAGCTGCAGCACCACGGCGGTGTCCATGATGTCCTGCGTCGTCGCGCCCCAATGCACGTAGCGGCCGGCCTCACCGCATTGCTTCGCCATCTGATGCACCAGAGGGAGGATCGGATAGCCGACGATGTCGGTCTCCTGCCGCAACAGTTCGAAATCGAACCCGGCGACGTCGGTCCGCGCCGCAATCGCGTCGGCGGCTTCCTGCGGAATCACACCGCATCGGGCTTCCGCCTTCGCCAGCGCCACCTCGACCTCGGCATAGCGCGCGACCGTCGCGAGGTCGGAAAACACGTCACGCATCTCAGGCGTGCCGAAGGCGTCGCGGAACAGCATGGAATCGAGCACGGTGGTGGAGGGCGACAAGGCGGGCATGGGCGTTTCTTTGTGGTTTGCGTTTTATGTGAGCGGTACCTTACGCAGGTCATGGTGTTCGGCAATGGATAAAGCCGGCACGTTCGCCAATCCGATGGCCCCGCGTGGCGCGAGCCCGGAGACGACGAGAGGGCGCCGCGCAGCGATATATGCAGGACGACCCGCCCGGGACGTCGCTCGCCGGTTGGGGGTCCGGCGCCCCAAGCCTTCGGCAATCCCGCCCACACTGCGACATTCCAGCCGCGGTTGTATTCCCATCCGAAACCGCATGACTGCCCTCACGTGATCGCGATGAACCCAGCGGCCGCTTCGGCAGACTCACGGTTTTCGACCAAAATTTCTTTTTGTCATTTCGCCTGACCGATCTCGTCATGAGGCCTGAGTTTTCGACGTGCAGTTTCTGTTCCGTGACCACCTTCTCGATACCGACCGGCGCGAGCTGAGCCGCGAGCAAGTTCCCATTGCCGTGGAGCCGCAGGTCTTCGATCTCGTCGTCCACCTCATGCAGAACCGCGACCGGGTGGTCAGCAAGGACGAACTGATCGACAAGATCTGGCACAGGCGCAGCGTCTCCGAATCCACCCTGACCAGCCGGATCAACGCGGCGCGGAAGGCCGTCGGCGACAATGGCGCGAGCCAGGCGCTGATCCGCACCATAGCCCGCAAGGGTTTTCGCTTCGTCGGCGATGTCGAGGCCAAGGACGGCGCGATCGCGCCAGAACCTGGTCACGCCGCCGGGGCGCCCCGCCCGGCGCTCGCGCTTCCCGAGCGGCCCGCGATCGCCGTGCTCCCCTTCACCAATATGAGCGGCGAAGCCGGGCAAGACTATTTCTCCGACGGGATCAGCGAGGACATCATCACCGCGCTGTCGAAGCTGCGCTGGTTCTTCGTCGTCGCCCGCAACTCCTCCTTTGTCTACAAGGGCCGCGCCGTGCACATCCGCGAGGTCGCGCAGGAGCTCGGGGTGCGCTACGTGGTCGAAGGCAGCGTGCGAAGGAGCGGCGAACGGGTGCGAATCTCGGCCCAGCTCAACGACGTCTCGACCGGCAGCCATCTCTGGGCCGAGCGCTACGACCGCGAGCTTGCCGACATCTTCGCCGTGCAGGACGAGATCACCGAGGCGATCGTCGCCGCGATCGAGCCGCAACTCTATGCCGCCGAAAGTTTTCGCGCCCAGCAGAAGCCGCCAGGGAGTCTCGACGCCTGGGACCTCGTGATGCGCGCCTTGTCGTATCACTGGCGCAGCACGCGCGAGGACAATGCCGCCGCGCAAGGTCTGCTCGAAAAAGCCGTCGCGATCGATCCCGCCTATGGCAAGGCGCTGGGCCTGCTCGCGACCAGTCATATCTTCGGCGCGCATATGGGCTGGGCCGACATGGCCGCGACCGTGCCGATCGCTGAACGCGCGGCGCTCGCGGCGGTGGAGGCCGATCGCGAGGATGCCTGGGCCCATCACGGCCTCGCCTACACCTATCTGTTCCGGCGCCGCTTCGACGATGCGCTCGCCGAGTTCGAGCTGGCGCTGCAGCTCAATCCGAACTTCGCCATGGCTCATGCCTTTTACGGCGTGACGCTGTGCTACGCCGGACGATGGCAGGACGGCGATGCCGCCGCACGCCGCGCGCTGCGGCTCAGTCCGCGCGATCCGCTCGCGGCGATCTATTGCGGGGTTGCGGCCTATGCCCGGTTCATCGGCCGTGACTACGACGGAGCCGTGCAGATGGCGCGGGAGTCGATGCGGCAGCGTAACGATTTCGTCGGCGCGCACCGCGTGCTGACGGCCGCCGCCGGTATGTCAGGAGATCCGGCGCTCGCAGCGACCGCCCTTGAGGGCCTGCGCCGCGCCCAGCCCGAGGTCTCGCTCGCCTGGATCACGCGCGAGCTGCCGATGCTGCGGAACGAGGATCGTGCGCATTATCTCGAAGGATTGCGGCGCGCGGGATTGAAGTAACAGCGGTGCGCGACAATGATGGCGCACCTTTCTTCCATTGCAGCGTCAACCGCGCGCTAAACGCTAATCGTCGTCCGGCCCGAACAGCCTGATCTGCGGGAAGCCGCCGCGCGGCCGGTCGGCATAATCACGCGAATCGGAATCTTCACGGATGTTGCGCGCGACGTCGTCCCAATCGGTGCGGTCGCGCTGGCCGCGTTGCTCGCGGGTGTCATAGTGGCGGCGCTCGGCCCAGCGCTCACGACGCTCCATCCGGCGCCGCTCGGGCGCCGCGCGCTTCACGTCGGAATCTTTCGCCTTGGCATAGGCGTTCTCGGGCGAAGAGGCCGGGTCGGCCGATGCCTGCTGCTCGGTGGGTTTTGCTGCTTTCGGTGACGATGCGACCGTCGGCTTCGACTGTTCCTTCGACTGTTCCTTGGGCGGCTCAACCGCGGCCGCTTGTGAGAGCGGCGGGGCCGGCGATTCGGCTTTCGCCTGAGCGGGCTGCGCATCGGCTTGCGGCCTCGCTTCGGCTTGCGCCGGCGCGGCGATCATTCCGCCAAAGGCTTGCGACCCCGTGAGATAATTGACGCGTTCCGACGCCGCGCTCGCCTGTGCCGCCGTGCCAGCGGATTCGGCGCGCTGCGCCATCTTGCTGGTGTCCGGGCCCTGTTTGGACGCGACCGGGTTCATGATGTTGCCGGCAACGATGCCGCCGCCGAGACCGATGGCAATGGCCGCGACGATAGTTCCGGCACCGACGAAATATGCTGTCGAGGCGCGCATTGATCCACTCCCTCTTTGGGGCGAGCAACGCGCGTCGATTGCCAGATGTTCCTGATGCAGGCGCGGTTCCTAGAGGAAACCCGCGAGTCAGATCTGCTGCGCGACCTTCTCAAGCCCGATCAGGCGGGCGAGCTTGCGCACTTCTTCCTTCTGATCGTCACGCAGCTGGAACAGCAGCGGCATTGCGGCCGACTTCAATTGCTGGACCTCGTCGCAGTTCGGATCGATCTGCGCGCTGGGCGGCGCGTTCGGATTGGAGAGCTTGTTGGCCGAGATCTTGCGGACAACGTTGCGCAGCGCGGTCTCGACCGAAGGCCAGTAATATTCCTGCGACGAGGACAGCTTCAGGCGATCCCGGATGCCGGAGATCTGTGCGTCGGACAGCAGGGTATAATGTTTCTGCGGCTGCGGCTTGGCGACAACCTTCGGCTTGGCCGGAACTTCGACGGCGGGAACCTCCGCCGCGGCGGGCGCTTCGGATAGGCTCGACGCCTTGGGCATCGGGAAATCGGAGGGCGTGGCGGCGGCAAAGGCCTGGCGCAGCGGCTCGGCCAGCACGGGCGCCTGCGAAAGCCTGTCGGCCGGCACCTGAACCGGCTCGATCGCGGCCGAAGCTAGCGCCAAGGTCGGAACCAGACGATCGGCCTTGGCGGCACGGTTGGTGGCGAGGGGCTTGGCCGGAGGCGTCTGCGCGATCATCTCTTCGCTGACGCTGGGCACGCCGTCCCGGCCGAGAATGGCGGTGGTGGCGGCGCCCAGGACGAGGAAACAGGTCAGGACGACGATGGTGATGGCTCTGGACAAACGATTCTCCGCGCCCAACTTCAAGTCCACGTGATCACTGCCCGGAAACTGGGCGATAATTAAGGCTTAACCGTGCCAATGCGGCGGCAATCGCGCGGACTCCGGCGACATCGCCTGGAAGTTCAAGGAAATCAGGCAGCTGCCGCCAGATCGTAGGCGTCCTGGATGTCCGCGACGATCTCCGAGGCCTCCCAGACCCCGCGCGGCTCGACCGATTGCAGCGTCACCGTCCAGTTGCCGCCCCGGCGGGTGCGGGGGACGCTGACGATGTCAAAACGGACGCTGCGGCACAGCGGATGACGCGCCAGGGCATGAGCGACGCGGACGCGGATTTCGTCCAGCGAAGCCGCTGTCTTGCTGTTGAGAAAATCGAAGTCCATCGCCTGTCCCTCTCGGCCCTGATTGGTGGCCGTGGAGGGATTCTTGGCCCGCGTTGGTTAATCTGCCGTTAAATGGGGCGTCCCGAACGAGCGCTCGATTAACTGTGATCGGGACGAGCGCGCCGGCTCTTTCCGCAATTCTACGGGGAAAGGCGCACTCTCGCTTCGCGATATTCGGCCGCCGTCCGCGCGACGAGATCGTCGACAGCGAGCACGTCGGTGACCCCAGAGGTGGAATGCCCACCGCTCCAGATGTCGCGCCAGCGCTTTGGCCGGCTCTCGCGCGCGGCAACGTCGATGTCCTCGGAGATGTCGATCGCGCCGCGTGCCGGGAGATCGTCGGGATCGAGGCCGGCGGCCACGATCGACGGTCCCAGCATGCTGGTCTGCAAACCCGTGAACGCAGTGGTGAGCAAAATGTCGTCTGCGCTGCTCTCGACCAGCATCCGCTTGTGGCGTTCGTCCGCCATGCTCTCGCGCGTCGCGATGAATTTCGTGCCCATATAGGCGAGATCGCAGCCGAGCACTTCGGCCGCGTGCAGTGCATGGCCGTCACTGATGCCGCCGGCGAGCACGATGATGCCGTCGTAGAATGCGCGCACCGCGCGAACGAAGGCAAACGGGTTGAGCCAGCCGGTCTGGCCGCCCGCGCCCGCCGTGAGCAGTACGAGCCCGTCGGCGCCTGCTTCCGCCGCGCGTTCGGCGTGGCGAATCGAGGCGACGTCCGCCAGCACCAGCGCGCCGGCGTCATGCAGCGGCTTCAACACCGACGCGGGCGAGCCGACCGAGGTGATGACGATCTCCGGCCTGTGCCGCAGCAGCACGGCGAGATCCTGCGCGAGCCGCGCGTTGGAGCGATGCACGATCAGGTTCGGACAGAACGGTGCCGCCTTGCGGCCGGTCTGATCTTCGTGCTGGCGCAGCCGCGCCGCGATCGCGGCGAGCCATTCATCGAGCTGCTCCGTGCTGTGGCAATTCGCGGTGGGGAAGCTGCCGATCACGCCGTTGCGGCAGGCCGCGACCATGAGCTCGACGCCCGACACCAGGAACATCGGAGCCGCGATCAGCGGCAGAGCCAGACGATCGCCGAAGCGTTGCAGTCGATCGGATGTCACACAAATCTCCTCGTCACGCATGCACCGCCGCGCGGGCTTTGTCGTTTCCTCCCGCAGTCTCTGTGCTAGCGTCGCGGCAACATTGGCACGCCAGAAGCCGGTGACAAAGCAACGAGGAAACATATGTCCGATCCGCTTCACGCATCGTCGCCGACTTGTGCGCAGACGCTACGGGCGCTGTCGCGCTATCCCGGCCGCACCGCGTTCGCCTGGCCCGAGGGATCGCTGAGCTATCAGGGCACCATCGACCTGATCGGGCGCATCCAGGGCGTGTTCATGCGGCTCGGATTACAGCCGGGTGCGCGCGTGGCCTTCCTTACTGCGAACCGCGCCGACACCTGGTGCGCCGGCGTCGCCGCGCAATTGTCGCGGCTCTGCATTACCTGGTTGCATCCGCTGGGATCGCTGGAAGACCAGCTGTTCCAGCTCGAGGATTCCGAGGCCGAGATGCTGGTGGTCGATGCGGCCGCCTTCCGCGACCGCGGCGGCGAGCTTTGCGCGCGGGCGACCCGGCTGAAGGCGGTCTTCACCATGGGACCGGCCGGCTACGGCGTCGATCTGCTGGCGGCCATCGAGAGCGCGGGACACGCCAGCGCAATTTGTCTTGCCAGCCTCGACGATCTCTCCACGCTGAACTACACCGGCGGCACCACCGGCAAATCCAAGGGCGCGCTGCGCTATCATCGCGAGAATGCCGGAGCCGCCGCCGCGATCCTCGCCGATTTCGAGATCCCCGAGGCCGCACGCTACCTCACGGTCGCCCCGATCAGCCATGTCGCCGGCACGAAGGTGCTGCCGACCCTGATGCGCGGCGGCACCGTGCACATGCTCAAAGGTTTCGATCCCGAGGCCGTGCTGGCCACGATCGCGCGCGAGCGCATCAACTTCACGTTGTTCGTGCCGACCATGATCTACGTGCTGCTCGACCATCCCGCGCTCAGCAAGACCGATCTGTCCTCGCTCGAGCTGGTGCTCTACGGGGCGTCGGCGATGTCGCCGAGCCGGCTGGTCGAGGGCATCGAGCGCATCGGACCGGTGTTCTCGCAGCTCTACGGCCAGACCGAATGCTACCCGGTCTCGGTGCTGCGCAAGGCGGATCACGATCCCAGGACGCCGGAGCTATTTTTGTCCTGCGGCTTCCCGATCGCAGCCTGCGAGGTCAAGATCCTCGGCGACGACGACCAGGAGGTGAAGACGGGCGAGGCCGGCGAGATCTGCGTGCGAGCCCCGCATGTGATGGCAGAGTACTGGAAGCGGCCCGACATCACGGCCGAGACGTTGAAGAACGGCTGGGTCCACACCGGCGACATCGCGCGCAAGGACGAGCGCGGCTACATGTTCATCCTCGACCGCAAGAAGGACATGATCGTATCAGGCGGCTTCAACATCTTCCCGCGCGAGGTCGAGGACGTGCTGTCGCAGCACGCCGATGTCGCGATGGTCGCGGTCGTCGGAATCCCCGACGAGAAATGGGGCGAAGCCGTCACCGCCATCATCGTGCCGCGCGAGGGCGCAAGGCCCGATCCGGACGAGTTGATCAACCTCGTGAAGACCCGAAAAGGCTCGGCACATGCGCCGAAGCAGATCCAGTTCGTCAAGCAACTGCCGATGACCGGCGTCGGCAAGGTCGACAAGAAGGTTTTGCGCGCGGGTTTCTGGAGCGGGCGGGACCGGATGGTGGGGTAACTCCCGGGATTTTACGGGTGCCGTTGTGGCCTCGGCGCCACAACGCGCCACAGAGTGCGCGCGGGCACTGCTCGCACAATTGCCGGCGAATCGAGGAATCAACTAGAGCGTTATCGGGGCTGGGAAGCGGAGAGTGAGATGAGAGTCGCTTCCCTGGAAAGTGCAGTGGCCGCGGTCACGTTGATCACGGCGATCATTGTCGTGTTGTGGGAGATCAAGATCTTCTACGGCATCTGAACAGGCAGGATGCCTGCGTCGAACAAGAGACCTTGAGGCAAGACGAGGCTCGCGACCAAGCATCACTTCCGCGGCGGCGGAAGCCTGCCGTTCAAGTGGGGTCGCCGATGCTTTCCGCGCCGGCCTTTCAGCGAAGCATCTGATCGAGGCGATCGCGAAGCTGATCCTGGTGATAGGGCTTGGCCAGTCGCGGCAGATCGAGTTGAGACCCCTCAGGCAGCTCGGCATATCCAGTGGCCAGCAGAATCGGCAGTGACGGTCGCAACTGACGCGAGGCGGCCGCAAGTTCGAGCCCGGTCATGCCGGGCATGACGTGATCGGTCACCATGAGATCGATTTGCTGCCCGCTGCGAATGATATCGAGGGCGTGCAGGCCCGAGCTGACGCCGATGACGCGGTGCCCGAGATCTTCGAGCATCTCGGTGGTCGACATGGCGATCAGCGGATCGTCGTCGACAAAAAGGATGACGGCAGATCGGCCGGCCTGTCGCCGCGCCGGGATAGACGCCTCCGCTTTCGGAAGCTGGGTGGCGACCGGAAGAATCAGGGTCGCCGTGGTGCCAACTCCGACCTCGCTCGAGAGCTGAAGGGCGCCGCCGAGCTGCACGGCAAGACCGTGCACCATCGAAAGGCCAAGTCCGGTTCCTTTCCCAACCGGCTTCGAGGAAAAGAACGGCTCCACCGCCCGCTTCAACGTCTCGGCAGACATGCCTTCGCCGGTGTCGATCACGGACAGCGCGAGATACTGACCCGGCGGCAGCCGCGCCTCTTCGTCCGCCTGATCGTCGCGGATGCGGATTTCGATCGAGCCGCCATCGGGCATCGCATCGCGCGCGTTGATGGCGAGGTTCAAGATCGCGAGTTCAAGCTGGTTGGAATCGACTCGTGCCGGGGGCACGCGATCCGGAACGTCCAGGCGCAACTCGACCCGGGGACCAAGCGATCGCTCGAGCAGGTCGCTCATCCCCCGAATCAACGTGCCGAGGTCGACCGCTTCGGCCCGCAGATCCTGCTGGCGGGCGAACGCGAGCAGACGTTGCGTCAACGAGGCACCCCGTTCCGCGCCCTGCAACGCGCCGTCGATCAGCCGGCGCAGGCGCGGGTCGTCCGGGATGCGCTTGCGCAGCAGGTCGAGATTGCCCATCACGGCCATCAACAGATTGTTGAAGTCGTGCGCAACGCCGCCGGTCAACTGGCCGATGGTCTCCATTTTCTGCGCCTGCCGCAATTGATCCTGCGCTTTTTCGCGCGCGGCGACCTCGGTCATCAGATCCGCGGTGCGCTGCTCGACGCGCTGCTCGAGTGTGGCCGTGAGTTCGGCGAGCGCGGTCCGTTCAGCAGCAAGCTGGGCCAGCAGATTTTCGCGCTCGATCTCGGCGACCTTGCGCGCGGTGATGTCGGAGCACACCCCGACCAGCGATCGCACAGTACCGTCGGGCCGAAGCACCGCTCGCGCCCTTATATCCACCCAGTGCTGGGAGCCGTCCGGCCAGACGTTTCGATATTCGATGCTGTAATCGCCGCCGCTGGCGAGGGCGCGGTCGAACACGGTCTGCCGGCGGACGCGGTCGTCCGGGTGCACGGATTCGAGCAGGTCCTGGTAGGAAAATTCCTGCTCTGGCCGTCGCCCGAAGAACAGCTTGCAGGTATTGGAGGCCTCGAGCCTCAGGGACGGCAGATGCAGTTCGAGTGCACCGAGCCGACCGGCACTCAATGCCGTTTGCAGCAGGCCTTCGCTCTCGGTGAGGGTCTCAAGGATCGCGCGTGACTGGTACTGGCGGCGCCGCCCTCGGATCGCCGATCCTACGACGCTCACCAGCGTGGTCGGATGGAACGGCCGTTCGATGAACGTCACATTGCCGAGTGCCTGACCGAGCCGCATGGCGTCCGGATTGCGTTCCGGACCGCCGCCCTGGCGGGTGAGCAAAACGATCGGAAAGTCCGACCATGAGGGCTGTTCGTTCAGCCACCTGACGAGACTGCGCAAATCTGCGGTCTTCACGGCTTCGTTGGCGATGATGGCAAGCCCCGCACCGGCCGCCATCTCGCGAACGAGCGCATCGAGGTCGGGGCAGACGTCAGCCGCAAAGCCTGCTTCGCGGATCAGGCTCGCGGCGACATTTGCGTCGCGGCCCGTCGGAGCAAGCACAACGGCACGTTCGGACGTGTCGCCCGGTCTCACGCACCAGGCTCCTGGAGCAGAGGTCGCGGGTCGCCCATGTAAACGGGCACGCCGCGCAGAACGCCCTGGAATTCCTCGAGAGGCTCGCCGATGGCCAGACCACGACCGCCGATGCGGAACTCGCGAATGGTCGATTCATGCTGGCCCATTCGCTTCTTGATCACGGATATCGCACGTCGCACGGTGCCCAGCGCTTCGAAATAGCGCAGGAGGATGACCGTATCGGCGAGATAGGTGACGTCGACCGGCGCCCGCATGTCACCGACGAGGCCGTGCTGGGCAACCGTCATGAATGTCGCGGCACCGCAGCGATTGAGGTATTGCAACAGTTCGTGCATGTGGAGGATGAGCGAATTCTCCTCGGGCATGGCAGCCTGATAGCCATTGAGACTGTCGATCACGACGGCCTTGATGCCCTCCTCGTCGACCCGCTTGCGGACCATATGCGCGAACTCCCCCGGGGAGAGTTCGGCCGCGTCCACTTGCTCGATCGCGATACTGCCCGTCCGTCGCAGCGCGTCGAGATCGATTCCCATGCCTTTCATGCGCGAGAATAGCAGACCAAGCTCCTCGTCGAACACGAACAGCGCCGCTTTCTCTCCCCGCGCCACCGCCGCGACGGCGAACACGATCGCGATGAGGGATTTGCCTGTACCCGATGGTCCGAGAACGAGCGTGCTCGAGCCCGTTTCCACCCCACCTCCCAGCAACTGGTCGAAGCCCGCAATGCCGCTGGAAAACGTCGTGCGCCGCAAATCGGCGCGGTGCTCGGACGCAACCAGCCTCGGAAACACGTTCAGGCCGCCCGTGGTGATGGTTGCGTCGTGGTAACCGCCGCGAAACCTGGTGCCACGATACTTGATGACGCGGACACGGCGGCGCTCCGCGCCATAATCCGGAGCGAGCTCCTCAAGGCGCAGAACCGCATGAGCGACGCTGTGGACGGTCTTGTCGGCGACATCGGCCGTGAGATCATCGAGAAGCATCACGGTCGTATTGAACCTGGAGAAAAAGTGCTTGATGGCCAGAATTTGCCTGCGGTACCGCAACGAGCTCTGGGCGAGAAGCCGGATTTCAGAAAGACTGTCGAGCACGACGCGATGCGGCTTGATCCGATCGACCGCCTCGAAAATCTGCTTGGTCGTCTCGCCGAGTTCGAGATCGGAGGAGTAGAGAAGGCTCTGCTGCTGTTCTGAATCAAGGAGGCTCTCAGGGGGCAGCAGTTCGAAGACGGTAATTCCCTCGTCCAGCGTCCAGCCGTGCGAAGCCGCGCCTTCGCGCAACTCACGCTCCGTCTCGGACAAGGTGATGTACAGGCACCTCTCGCCGGCCTTGGTGCCCTCTCGCAGGAATTGCAGCGCTACCGTGGTCTTGCCCGTACCGGGCGCACCTTCCACGAGGAACACGTGTCCACGCGACAATCCCCCGGACAGGATGTTGTCCAGACCCCAAACTCCAGTTTGGGCCCTTCCGGAAAATTCCTTAATCGAAGCCATGTTTTCCCTCTACGGGGATAAAACCGAGAAGGGAACAATCGGTTCCGCGCTTCGATCTTCACGACCCATGCAGGGTCGAGAGAAGGCCATTTCCGAAAGATCTTCGACAAGATGGAACGGATCCAGTACCGCGTCCAGAAAACGGCTGTAGACTTGGAGGGTCCTATCGCTTCTCGATGACGAGGCTCTGCACCGCGCGGCCGAAATAGCCCTGCCGGTCAGCAAGCCGCGACATCGCGAGACCGGCGCCGTCGGGCCCGATCCAGGATTCACCGTCAAGCAATATCCACTCACCGACCGGCTGGCGCGAAAAGTTCACCGTGAGATCGGCGTTGATGTAGGTCCAGGCGCGGAAGTCGAGCGTCGAGGCCGTGCCGTTGGAAAAGTCGGCTGCGACCACGGCGCGCATCGCCTGCGAGAGCGGTTCGCCCTCGATCAGCGGGTGGTCGACACGAAACCAGATCGCGCCGGCACCGGCCTGGCCGAAGCGGCCGCGCGCGGCGCGCATCGAAACCGATCGCACGAATGGACTGGTGGCGGCGTGACCGTCCTCGGCGAACGAATCCTCGGGCGACGGCAGCGTCACCGGCAACTCCTTGACGTCATCGGGTAGCGCCTGAGCCTGCGTCCTGATCTTGAGCACGGTGGCACCGACCACCTGCACGCCGTCGGCGAGCAGCTTGATTTCACAGAGCTGGATCTTGCGCCCTTCGCGCAGGATCGTGGTCTCGATCGTGAGCGGCGCCACCGGCACAGGGCGCATCAGGTCGATGGTGACCCGCGCAATGTTCATCGGCGACGGTGTCGGAATGCGCTCGGCCGCCCAGGTCACCAGCGAGGCCGGCGCCGAGCCGTGCTGCATGCGCCGGTCCCAAGGGCCCGCGGCATCAGGGCTGGTAACGACGTTGTTGCCGTCGACGTGGTAGATGGCGGTCATGCTCAGATCAGTCCTAGTTGACCTTCCCCGGACGCTGCGCAGCGCGTAGCGGTGCGCTGCCGATCCGGGGTCCATGCGTTGCGTCGATGAGTCCCGGCTCTGCGCAGCAGCGCCAAACGCTGCAGCGCGTCCGGGACACGCGAGCGATTATAACGGCGGATCGTTCGCCTCGTCGTATTCCTTCTTGAAGCGCGCGATCAGCTCGGCGGCGGGCAAGATGGCCTCGACGCTGCCGATGCCCTGGCCCGAGCCCCAGATTTCCTTCCAGGCCTTCGGCTTGGCGCGCTCGCCTGATGCGTCGGTGCCGAAATTCATCTTGGAGGGATCGGAGGTCGGCAGGTTTTCCGGATCCATGCCGGCGGCCAGGATCGAGGGCTTCAGGTAATTGCCGTGCACGCCGGTGAAGAGGTTGGAATAGACGATGTCGTCGGCGGTCGAGCCTGCGATCATCTCCTTGTACTTCTCCACCGCGTTGGCTTCCTTGGTGGCGATGAAGGCGGAGCCGATATAGGCGAAGTCGGCGCCGAGAATGCGCGCGGCGCGGATTGCCCTGCCGTTGCCGATGGCGCCCGACAGTGCGATCGGACCGTCGAACCACTTACGTGTTTCAGCAACGAAGGCCAGCGGCGAGATGGTGCCGGCGTGGCCGCCGGCGCCGGCCGCGACCAGGATCAGGCCGTCGGCGCCCTTCTCGATCGCCTTGTGCGCGAATTTCTGGTTGATCACATCGTGAAAGACGATGCCGCCCCAGCCGTGCACCGCCTGGTTCAGTTCCTCGCGCGCGCCGAGCGAGGAGATCACCATCGGCACCTTGTACTTGGCGCAGAGCTGCATGTCGTGATCGAGCCGATTGTTCGACTTGTGCACGATCTGATTGACCGCGAACGGCGCCGACGGCTTGTCGGGATGGGCGCGGTCATAGGCCGCAAGCTCTTCGGTGATCCGCGCCAGCCATTCGTCAAGCAGCTCCGGCGGCCGCGCGTTCAGCGACGGAAACGAGCCGACCACACCCGCCTTGCACTGCGCGATCACGAGATCGGGCACCGAGATGATGAAGAGCGGCGAGCCGATAACGGGGATCGACAGGCGTCCTTTGAACAAGGCAGGCATGGACATTGCGGGACGATCCTCTGTTGGCCGGTCGATGGAAGGTTGACCGCCATACCAACAAGGCAATCTTTCCACTGTCAAGTATTGCGTTTTGGCGCCGGAACGGATGCCCAGGCAGCAATTCCTAGGCGCGGAATTCCGTTGCTGTCATTCGGGGGCGCGCCTCTTGGCGCGAGCCCGGAATGACAGCCCCTACCCCAGCAGATCCGGATTGATCAGTCGCTCGAACGAGAACATCTCGTCCCACTTCTCCTGGGTCAGCAGCTTGCGCTCGACCACCACGATCTGGTGCAGCGACTTGCCGCTCTGGTAGCCCTCGCGCGCAATCTCGGCGCATTGCTTGTAGCCGAGCAGCGGCTTCAGCACCGTGACGATGCCGAGCGAATTGAGCACCATGTTGCGGGTGTGCTCTTCATTGGCGGTGATGCCGACGACGCAATTCTCGCGCAGGCTGTTGACCGCGCGCTCCATGGTGCGGATCGAGAAGAACAGCGCGAACGAGATCACCGGCTCCATCACGTTGAGCTGGAGCTGGCCCGCCGAGGCCGCAAGTGTCACCGTGGTGTCGAGCCCGATGACGAGGAAGCTGGTCTGGTTGACGACCTCGGGAATGACGGGATTGACCTTGCCCGGCATGATCGAGGAGCCCGGCTGCAACTGCGGCAGGTTGATCTCGTTGAAGCCGGCGCGTGGGCCGGAGGCGAGCAGGCGGATGTCGTTGCAGATCTTGGTCAGCTTGCTCGCGGTGCGCTTCAGCACGCCGGAGAGCTGCACATAGGCGCCGGTGTCCGAGGTCGCCTCGACGAGGTCGCCGGCGAGAATGAAGTCGACGCCGGTGAGTGCGCTCAAATGCCGGACCGCGAGCTTGGGATAGCCGTGGGCCGCCGTGACGGAGGTGCCGATCGCGGTGGCGCCGAGATTGATCTCGCGCAGCAGCGCCCGAGCCTCGGAGATGCGATCGACCTCCTCGCCCATGGTGGTGCCCCAGCCCCGGAATTCGGCCCCTAGCGACATCGGCACCGCGTCCTGCAGATGCGTGCGGCCCATCTTCAGCACACGGTCGAACTCGCGGCCCTTCGTGAAGAAGGCTTCCTGCAACTGGCGCAGCGCGGTCATGTAGCTTTCGAGCCGCAGGATCAGCGCGAGGCGAAAGGCGGTCGGATAGGTGTCGTTGGTCGACTGGCCGTAATTGACGTGATCGTTGGGGCTGACGTGCTGGTAGTCGCCCTTTTTGAAGCCGAGCGATTCCAGCGCGAGGTTGGCTATCACCTCGTTGGCGTTCATGTTGGTGGAGGTGCCGGCGCCGCCCTGGATGAAGTCGGTGACGAACTGGTCCATCATGTCGCCGGCGATGACGCGGTCGCAGCCGACGATGATGGCGTCCGCGACCTTGGCGTCGATCGCGCCGAGATCACGGTTGGCCATGGCGGCGGCCTTCTTGACGTAACCGAGCGCCTTCACGAAGAAAGGCTCCTGGTTCATCGGAATGCCGGTGATGTGGAAGTTCTCCTTACCCCGGATGGTCTGGACGCCGTAATAGATGTCGTCGGCGATCTCACGCTGTCCGAGGAAGTCCTGCTCCGTACGGCTCATGGGCGCTCCTTGTTGCTCGCGCGACGTCCTTCAGTTCTGGCACAGCGCACTGGTCACAAAAGTATCGGTGCGGCAGTCATCCGGCTTACGTTGCCTGCCCGGAATGAGAACCTTGGCCGAGCATTTTTCCGCGGAATCGGCGTTCAGGCTCTTGCCTTCCTTGTAGCCCTTGCTCTGGCAAAGCTGGTCGGCGGCCTGCTTGCAATCGGGCGCGCCGTTGGACGATGCCGGGCAGGCGGTGCGTCCCGACACCATCGTCGAGGGCTTCGCCAGCCGCGACAGGTCGTTCATGGTTTCGCTGGGGCTTTTGATCGGCGGCAGGATCGAGGGCAGCTTGTCGAACAGCTTGCCCATTTCATGGATCAGCCCGGGATTTTCTGCAGGCGGAGGCGTCGAGGGCGGCGGCGCAGCCTGAGGCCCTTGCTCCTGCAAGCCAAGCGACGGCGGCGCCGATTGCGCCCACCCGGTCCCGCAAGCAGCGAGCAGGAGCAGCACTGCTGACATCAGCGTCCCGAGCCGCGCGGCCGAATTGCCGGATCGAACCATCATGATGGCAACCGTAGCCGAAGCCGCCCCTGCGGCAAAGCGCCGTGGATCTAGATTAGCTTGATCGCCACCACGAAGCCGAGCACCAGCACGGCAGCACCGACCGCCACCACGAGACCGAGATGCTTCTCGATCTTCACGCGGATCCAGTCGCCATAGCGGTTGAGCAGAATCGCCACGATGAAAAAGCGTCCCCCACGCGCAACGATCGAGCACAGAACGAACAGGAGGATGTTGTAGCCCGCAAAGCCCGAGGTAATCGTCACGAGCTTGTAGGGGATCGGGGTGAGCCCCTTGAGCAGGATGATCACCGCGCCCCATTCCGCATAGGAGGCGCGAAAGGCCTCGACCTTGCCGCCCAGGCCGTAGACCTGAATCAGCCATTGGCCGACGGAGTCGAACAGCAGCGCACCGATGGCGTAGCCGACGATGCCGCCGAGCACCGAGGTGACGGTACAGACCATCGCATAAAGCCAGGCCCGCTGCGGGCGCGCCAGCGACATCGGGATCAGCATCACATCCGGCGGGACCGGAAAGAAGGAGCTCTCGGCGAAAGACACGGCTCCCATGATCCAGAGCGCGTAGGGCTTATGGGCGGCGTCGATGCACCAATCGTAGATACGTTTCAGCATGGCGCCGCGATGAAGCACCATGGGACGGATTTGTCCATGCCGAGATTGAGGCGAATTATGACGTTTCTAGTGGCGCTTGCGCACGGTTCGGCCCTCGAGCGCGACAATCGGCCGCCTGGCAGCCACGCGCGGTGACGCGACTTTAGGCAGCTTCATCGACGATTTCGGCAGCTTCTCGGCGATGCCGAGCATGTCTTCCCGCCGCGTCATTTCGCGCCAGACGTCCTCGGGGCGCACGCCCGCAGAGGCCCAGAGCACGGTGAGATTGTACAAGAGGTCAGCGCTTTCCCGGATCACGGCATCGGTGTCGCCATTGACGGCATCGATCACGACCTCGATGGCCTCTTCGGCGAGCTTCTTTGCCATTTTCGAGGGCCCGCGCTGAAACAGCCGGGCCGTCCGCGACGTTGCCGGATCAAGATCTCTGGCCGCGAGCACAGCCAGATATAGCCGCTCAAGCGAATCACTCATGGTACTCGAAACTACTCTAAACAAATGGCGGGCGTGTTAACGTCCGATAATAAAAGCAGAAAACAGGCCGGCGCGGCAACCGCGACGGCCTGTTCAGGTCAAGCGGGCGAGCCCGCTCAGTAGCAGGTCGAGATCTGGCCCTGGCCGCCCTGCGCAGACTGGTAGGGGCCGCCGCATCGGTGAAACGGGCGCGGGCCGATATAGGAGTCGCCGCCGTAATAGACCGGACCCTCGTCGTAATAGACCGGGCCGCCGCCATAGTAAGCCGGAGCGTCGTAGGCGTAGGCATTACGGGTGGCGGCGATCGCAAGGCCGGTGCCGATGGCGCCGGCGATGGCCGCGCCGGCAAAAGCCCCGCCACCTCCGCGATGCCAGTGGTGGCCTCCCGCGAACGAAGCGGTAGGGGCAACCGCGGTCAGCGCCAGCACCGCGGCGGTGGCGAAAACGGCCTTGCGGCCGGTAAACTTCGAAAAGTTGTCAAACATGTTCTGGACCCTCCTTGGGACCTCGAATGGGGCCTGCAGACAGGCTCATGTCTTTCAAACACCCGCATCCCATGTTGGGTTCCCCAACCCCAACACAAGCTGAACGGGGTTGCGTGATCGTGACGCAACCGCCGCTCATCCGCCGTTCATATTGGCGCGGAGAGACTGGCCGCAGCCGGCGCCGCGAGCGTCACAAAACTTAACAATGCGGAACCGGCGCAATCGATGTCAGGATTCAAGACGACCACTCTCCGTTGCCTGCTGGCTCTCTCGATCTCGCTTGCAACGCTCGTTGCACGCGAAGTCGGTGCGGCCGAGACCGCTGCGCCGTCCGTTGCGATCCATTTCACCCTCGACCGCCCGTTGGACGCGAGCATGGCGCCGTTCTTCCTTGCGGCGAAGGACGGCAGGTTCAGTGCCGAACGCCTCAACGTGTCCTTCAACAGCGCAACCGGATCGCCGGAGGCGCTCGCGCGCGTCGCCAAGGGCGACAGCGAGCTTGCGCTCGTCGACATCAACGAGTTGATCCGGTTTCGCGACAAGGAGGACTCGCCGCCGGTCAAGGCGGTGTTCGTGCTATTCAACCGCGCGCCTTACGCGATCGTCGCGCGCAGGAGCCGCGGCATCGAGGTATTGCCCAATCTCGACGGCAAGACCGTCGGCGTTGCCGACGGCGATCTGTCGATGCGACTGTGGCCGGCGCTGGCGCAGCAGAACGGCGTTAAGGCATCGCGCGTCAAATTCCACAAGATCGGCGCTGCGGTCCGCGAGCCGATCCTGTCCGCGGGACAGGTCGATGCGGTCGCGGGCTTCAACTATCTCTCCGCGGTGAACCTGCGCGACCGCGGCGTGCCCGGAGCCGATCTCGTCGTGCTGCGTTTTGCCGACTATGGCTGCGAGGCCTATGGCTTCGCAGTGGTCGCCAATCCCGCCTTCGCCGCAGCAAAGCCGGATGCCGTGAAAGGCTTCGTCCGCGCCTTGATCGCCGGCATCAATGCGACCGTCAAGGAGCCGGCGCGTGCGGCGGACGAGGCGGCGGGCCGCATCGACGGCGGCGACCGCGACCTGGAGCTGGCGCGCCTGCGCACCGTCCTCGCCGACAACATCCTGACCGACGAGGTCAAGCGCAACGGCCTCGGCGGCGTCGAGCCGGCGCGCCTGGAGCGCTCGATCGACCAGATCGCGCAGGACTTCAAATTCCGCAAGCGGCCCACGGCGGGCGATATTTTCGACGACCGTTTCCTACCGCCGGTCGCGGGGCGGCTGGTCAACTGAGTAAAACTCACAGCTTCCGCTATATCTCGCGGGCGATCCCTGCTTAGAATGCGGGCTCCATTGTCCGCTCGAGTTGCTGGTCCGCATGTCCATTTTCAGCCTCTACACCCGCGTCCTCGAGCTGCTCGGCAAGGAGGCGCGGCTGGGCTGGCTGCTGGCATTTGCCAATCTCCTGCTCGCTGCCTCACAGTTCGCCGAGCCCGTGCTGTTCGGCCGGATCGTCGACGTGCTCTCCGGCAAGACGGTGGCCGGGTCGAGCTCGGCCTGGCCGTTCCTGGTGGCGTGGGTCGCGTTCGGGCTGTTCACCATTCTCTGCAGCGCGCTCGTGGCCTTGCAGGCCGACCGGCTCTCGCACCGCCAGCGCCAGGCGGTGCTGACCGATTATTTCGAGCACATCCTGCAATTGCCGCTGACCTTCCACTCCGGCACCCATTCGGGCCGGCTGATGAAGGTGATGCTCAACGGCACCGACGCCTTGTGGCGGCTGTGGCTCGGGTTCTTCCGCGAGCACTTTGCCGCGATCCTCTCGGTCGTGGTGCTGCTGCCGCTGTCGCTCTACCTGAACTGGCGATTGGCCATCCTGCTGTTCGTGCTCTGCATCGTCTTCACCGCGCTGACGACCTTCGTGGTGCGCAAGACCTTCGGCATGCAGATGGCGGTCGAGGAGCAATATAGCGAGCTGTCCGCGCGCGCCTCCGACGCACTCGGCAATGTCGCGCTGGTGCAGAGCTTCGTCCGCGTCGAATCCGAGGTGAAGGGCCTGCGCTCCGTCGCCGACGAATTGCTCGCGGCGCAAATGCCGGTGCTGTCGTGGTGGGCGCTGGTCACCGTCATCACGCGCGCCTCCACCACCATCACGGTGCTGGCGATCTTCACGCTAGGCATCGCGCTGCACGATCAAGGGCTGACCTCGGTCGGCGAGATCGTGATGTTCGTGAGCTTTGCGACGCTGCTGATCCAGAAGCTCGAGCAGGTGGTGGGCTTCATCAACAACGTGTTCATGGAGGCGCCCCGCCTGCGCGAGTTCTTCAATGTGCTCGACGCCGTGCCCGCGGTGCACGACCGGCCCGACGCAATCGACGCCGGCAGGCTATCCGGCCTCGTCGAGTTCAACGACGTCACCTTCTCCTATGACGGCAAGCGGCCGGCGATCGAGGACCTCACCTTCACCGCGCTGCCCGGCCAGACCATCGCGCTGGTCGGCCCGACCGGCGCCGGCAAATCCACCGCGATCGCGCTCCTGCATCGCGCCTTCGATCCGCAATCCGGCTTCATCAGGATCGACGGCATGGACGTGCGCGGCGTCACGCTGACCTCGTTGCGCCGGAATATCGGCGTCGTGTTCCAGGAGGCGCTGCTGTTCAACCGCTCGATCGAGGAGAATCTGCGCGTCGGCAAGCCGGACGCGACCGAGGCCGAGATGCGCAAGGCGGCCGAGCGTGCGCAGGCGCTCGATTTCATCGATCGCAGCGGCGGCTTTGCGACCAATGCCGGCGAGCGCGGCCGCATGCTGTCCGGCGGCGAGCGGCAGCGGCTGTCGATCGCCCGCGCGCTGTTGAAGGATCCCCCGATCCTGATCCTGGACGAAGCCACCAGCGCGCTCGACGCCGTCACCGAAGCCAAGGTGAATGCCGCTCTCGACGAAGTGATGAGGGGCCGCACCACCTTCGTGATCGCCCATCGCCTCTCCACCATTCGCAACGCCACGCGGATCCTGGTGTTCGAGAACGGGTGGGTGATCGAAAGCGGAACTTTCGATGAACTCGTGGCCAAGGGCGGCCATTTCGCCGAGCTCGCCAGGGCCCAGTTCATGGTTCACGAGACCACACGTTCCAGTGTGACAGCCGCTGAGGCTGCTGCGACTGCTGCCAAATCCCCCTAGCAAGTCCTCACAGGATCGTCGAAATTCGGCCTATTTCATTGCGGAATACCCCGCTCATGCCCCTGTTCTCGACGCACCAGCCGGTATAGGTTTGCGGCGCCGCAAGCGGCGGCGCTGGATATCAGAACCGACAATCAGATCACGAGCACCGCCCGTATCAGGCGGGTCTCCAAGGACCGGAATCGGATAGTGCACGCCCTACGCCCGCTGCTTCGCAAATCCCTGTTCAACCTGTTCGCTGCGACGCTCGCATGTGCCGCGCTGCTCGCGCCACGCGCGGCGAGCGCCGAAGCCCTGCTGCTGATCGAGGCCGACAGCGGTAAGGTGTTGCAGGCGGAGAACGCGACCATTCCCTGGTATCCGGCCTCCGTCACCAAGATCATGACCGCCTATGTGACGCTGAAGGCGGTCAAGGACGGCAGGCTGACGCTCGACACGCTGCTCACGGTATCGCCGACGGCGGCCTCGCAATCGCCCTCGAAGATGGGGTTCCGTCCGGGAACGCAGCTCACCGTCGACAACGCGCTGAAGATGATGATGGTCAAGTCGGCGAACGACATGGCCGTGGTGCTCGCCGAAGGCATCGGCGGTTCGATCGACGGTTTCTCCGCGATGATGAACGATACCGCGAAGAAGCTCGGCATGACGCAGACCAGCTACGTCAATCCGAACGGCCTGCCCGCCGACGGCCAGATCACTTCGGCGCGAGACCTCGGCATCCTCGCGCGCTCGTTCCTGCGCGACCTGCCGGAATACGAATACTTCGTCCACATCCCGGCGATCCGCTTCGGCAAACGCGTCACCGGCAATTTCAACAAGCTGATCGGCCGCTATCCAGGCGCCGACGGTTTCAAGACCGGCTTCATTTGTGCCTCCGGCTACAATCTCGTCGCCTCCGCGACCCGCAACGGCCGCCGGCTGATCGCGGTGGTGCTCGGCTCCAGCTCCGGCACGGCGCGCGCGGTGAAGGCGGCGCAGCTGCTGGAGCGCGGCTTCAGCCAGGACAATCTGACGTGGCTGCGCCCCTCGCTCGGCACGGTCGATAACCTCGTGCCGGTCGACGCCTCGCCGCCGAATCTGCGCGACGAGATGTGCGGCGCCCATCGCAAGCGGCCGGCCAGCGACGACGATGACGCGCTGATTGCGGCCAATGGCGGCACCAGCGGATCGGCCTCGGCCACCGGTGGCGAAGCCCAGGTGACCTTCTTCACCGCCGGCCTCCAGCCGCCTTTGATGAAGGCCTCCGAGCTGATGGCGCAGGCCCCCGCGGCGGCCGAGCCCGTGCCGGTCTATACCGGCCCGACCCGCACCGGCACCGCCCTGATCGCGGCGGTCGCGGCCGATGCCGACCAGCAGACGGCGTCGAAGCCGCGTGGCAAGAAGTCGCGCGTGGCCAAGAAACCTGATGCGGCCGACAAGCCGAAGGACGCGGGCAAGGGCGCGAAGGACATCAAGACGGCGGCGGCGAAGCCTGTTGCCAAGCCGGCTGAGGGCAAGAACAACGACAAGAACGACGCCAAGAACGACGCCAAGACTGCGGCGAAGCCGGCGGCACCCAAGCATGCTGCCGCCAAGCACGATGCTGCGGCCAAACCCGCCGAGAAGCCTGTGGCAAGCAGCCCCGCCAAGCCCAAGGCCGCGACCAAGCCCGCCACCAAGCCGGCCAACAACAGTTAACGCCGCACCGACCCGGGCCGCCGCGCTTCGCACCTGCGGCAGCGCGGCTTCTGGACGAATCCAGTAGCCACTCCCTGACCTTTGTCCTAAGCCTCGACGACTTGCCTCCCGTTCCGGCAGGCTCGATACTGGCGGCAATGAGGCAAGCCCGAGACACAGCGGGCTCTGGTAGATGAGGGGAGTTTTCCATGGAGCGCATCTGGCTCAAGCAATATCCGCCCGGCGTGCCCGCCGATATCGAGCCGACCCAATACGCATCGCTGGTCGACCTTCTTGAAGAGAGCTTCACTAAGTTCGCCGACCGCAAGGCGTTCATCTGCATGGACAAGTCCATCAGCTATCGCGACCTCGACCAGATGTCGGTCGCGCTCGCTGCCTATTTGCAGGGCCGCGGACTGCAGCGCGGCGCACGCGTCGCCATCATGATGCCGAACGTGCTGCAATACCCGGTCGCGACCGCGGCCGTGCTGCGCGCCGGCTTCGCGGTGGTCAACGTCAATCCGCTCTACACCCCGCGCGAGCTCGAGCACCAGCTCAAGGATTCCGGCGCCGAAGCCATCATCGTGCTGGAGAATTTCGCCCACACCGTCGAGCAGGTGATCGCCAAGACGCAGGTCAAGCACGTCATCGTCGCGGCCATGGGCGATCTGCTCGGCTTCAAGGGCGTGATCGTCAATCTCGTCGTCCGCCGCGTCAAGAAGATGGTACCGGCATGGTCGTTGCCCGGCTCGATCTCCTTCAACGACGCGCTCTCGGCCGGCCGCGGCATGACGTTCAACAAGCCGAAACTCTCGCCGGGCGACGTCGCCTTCCTGCAATATACCGGCGGCACCACCGGGGTCTCCAAGGGCGCCACGCTGCTCCACCGCAACATCGTCGCCAACGTTCTGCAGAACGACGCCTGGCTCCAGCCGGCGCTCGCCGCGCCGCCGCATGTCGACCAGCTCATGATCGTCTGCGCGCTGCCGCTTTATCACATCTTCGCGCTGACGGCCTGCTACCTGCTCGCGGTGCGCGCCGGCGGCTGCAATCTCCTGATCCCCAACCCGCGCGATATCCCCGGCTTCGTCAAGGAGCTGGCGAAATACCAGGTCAACAGCTTCCCGGCCGTGAACACGCTCTATAACGGCCTGATGCACCACCCTGATTTCAAGAAGCTCGACTTCTCCAAGCTGAAGATCTCCAACGGCGGCGGCATGGCGGTGCAGCGCCCCGTCGCCGATCAATGGAAGGCGATCACCAACTGCTTCATCGCCGAGGGTTACGGTCTGTCGGAGACTTCGCCGACGCTGACCTGTAATCCGGCAACGGCAACCGAGTTCACGGGGACGATCGGCATTCCCGTGCCCTCGACCTACATCTCGATCCGCGACGACGATGGCAACGAAGTCCCTCTCGGCCAGGCCGGCGAGATCTGCGCCAAGGGCCCGCAAGTGATGTCGGGCTACTGGAACAGGCCCGAGGATACCGCCAAGGTGATGACCGCGGACGGCTATTTCCGCACCGGCGACATCGGCATCATGGACGAGAAGGGCTACACCAAGATCGTCGACCGGAAGAAGGACATGATCCTGGTCTCCGGCTTCAACGTCTATCCCAACGAGGTCGAGGAAGTGATCGCGAGCCATCCGGGCGTGCTCGAATGCGCCGTGATCGGCATCCCTGATTCCAAGTCGGGCGAAGCAGTGAAGGCCTTCATCGTCAAGAAGGATCCGAACCTCACCCCGGAAGCCGTGATCAAGTTCTGCCAGGAGCAGCTCACCGGCTACAAGGTGCCCAAGCACATCGAATTCCGCAGCGACCTGCCCAAGACCAATGTCGGCAAGATCCTGCGACGCGAACTGCGCGACGAGAAGAAGGCGCAGGCAGCGTAAGGCCCGCCTTCCGCTGATGACTGACGTCGGGGACATCACGCCCGCCGACATTCTCGCCTTTTGGCGCGAGGCCGGCCGCGAGCGCTGGTACAAGCGCGATGACGCTTTCGACGCGGAGGTCAGGCGCCGCTTTTGCGCGCTATGGCAGAGGGCGGCTGCGGGCGAGCTGGGGTCATGGGAGACCAGCGACGAGGGCGCACTCGCGCTCGTCATCGTGCTCGACCAGTTTCCCCGCAACATGTTTCGCGGCGATCCCATGACGTTCTCCGGCGACGCGCCGGCCCGCGATGTTGCCCGCCGCGCCATCGATCGGGCAGTGGATCGCAGGATCGATCCGGCCCTGCTCGAATTCCTCTACATGCCTTTCATGCATTCGGAGCACCTGCCGGACCAGGAGCACTGCATCGCGCTGTTTCAAGACGCCGACAATGCCGAGAACCTGAAATACGCCCAGGAGCACGCCGACATCATCCGCCGTTTCGGTCGTTTCCCGCACCGTAACCGCATGCTCGGGCGCCCGACCACCGACGAGGAGCAGGCCTTCCTCGACAATGGCGGCTTTTCCGGCTGAGTCATCCCGGTGAAAGGCGACCGTGATGCCGCTTTGCCCGCCGGCAATATTGTGCAGGCCCGCCGCACGGTCTAAAAAGCGGGATCGATATTCAGGGAGACTGACGATGGCGATCCAGACTGGCGACAAGCTGCCCGAGGCGAAATTCCGCGTGATGACGGCGGAAGGCCCGCAGGTGAAGACCACCGACGAGATCTTCAAGGGCAAGAAGGTGGCGCTGTTCGCGGTGCCCGGCGCCTACACCGGCACCTGCCACAAGATGCATCTGCCTAGCATCTTCCTGAACGCCTACGCCCTGAAGGACAAGGGCGTCGACAGCATCGCCATCGTGTCCGTCAACGACCCCTTCGTCATGAACGCCTGGAAGCGCGACACCGACCAGCGCGACGAGGCCATCTTCCTCGCCGACGGCAATGCCGATTTCACCAAGGCGATCGGGATGGAGCTCGACGCCTCCGCCAACGGCCTCGGCATCCGCTCCAAGCGCTATTCGATGCTGGTCGAGGACGGCGTGGTCAAGAAGCTGAACCTCGAGGCGATGCCCGGCAAGGTCGAGGTCTCCGGCGGCGATACGCTGCTCGGGCAGCTCTGAGCTTTAGACCCAGCCCGTTCCAAAAACGACGTCATGCCCGGGCTTGTCCCGGGCATCCACGTTCTTGGTCACGCGCGATGAGACGTGGATGGCCGGGTCGAGCCCGGCCATGACGCGTGGAGAGAGCGAGCGCTACTCCGCCAGCCTCTGCTGCAACCTAGCCTTCACGATCCCGTCCCGTGCCAGCCGATCGGCGCGTTCGTTCTCGGGATGGCCGGCGTGGCCCTTGACCCAGTGCCAGCGGATCTCGTGCTGCTTCAGCGCGGCGTCCAGGCGCTGCCATAGCTCGACATTCTTGACCGGCTTCTTGTCGGCGGTGCGCCAGCCGTTGCGCTTCCAGCCGTGGATCCAGCCGGTGATGCCCTGCCGGACATATTGGCTGTCGGTGTAGAGGTCGACGGTGCACGGCTTCTTCAGCGCTTCGAGGGCAGAGATCGCCGCCATCAGCTCCATCTGGTTGTTGGTGGTGTGGCGCTCGCCGCCGTTCAGCTCTTTTTCCTTGTCGCCGAACTTGAGGATCGCGCCCCAGCCGCCCGGCCCGGGATTTCCCGAGCAGGCGCCGTCGGTATAGATCGTGACATTGGGAAGCTCGCTCACGCCACTAGCCCCGACGGCATCAGCCCATAATCGCGTACGCTCGTCACGCTCTGGTGGAAGCGCAGCTTGCGGACATATTCCAGCGGATCCTTCGGCTTGACCAGCGCGCCTTCGGGCACGTTGAGCCAGTCGACCAACCGCGTCAGCAGGAAACGGATCGCAGCACCGCGCGCCAGCAACGGCAGCGCGGCCTCTTCGGCGTCCGAGAGCTTTCGCACGTGGCCATAGGCGTTGAGAAAGGCGCGCGCCTTGGTGACGTTGAAGGAATGATCAGGCTCGAAGCACCAGGCGTTGAGGCAGATCGCGACGTCATAGGCCAGCATGTCGTTGCAGGCGAAGGTGAAGTCGATGATCCCCGAGAGCTGGTCGCCGAGGAAGAAGACATTGTCGTTGAAGAGGTCGGCGTGGATCACGCCCTCCGGCAGATTGCCCGGCCAGATCCCGCTCGAGAGATAGTCGAGCTCGGCGGCGAGAAACGCGCGCAGGCCCGGCTGCACCTCGTCGGCACGGTTTGACGCCGCATCGAACAGCGGCCGCCAGCCCGAGACCGACAGCGCATTGGCGCGCCTGATCGCAAAATTCGCGCCGGCCAGATGCATTCGGGCCAGCCCTTCGCCGACGCCGGCACAATGGGCCGCAGTCGGCTTACGCGGCCAGACGCCTTCGAGAAAGGTAATGATCACAGCCGGCCGGCCCGACAATTCGCGCAGCGCCTCGCCGTCTTTCGCCTTGACCGGCAGCGGACAATTGACGCCGTGCTCGGCGAGGTGCGTCATCAGCGCGAGGAAGAACGGCAGATCGTTCTTCGCCACGCGCTTCTCATAGAGCGTGAGGATGAACGACCCCTTGGTCGTATGCAGCAGGAAGTTGGAATTTTCGACGCCCTCGGCGATGCCCTTGTAGGAGAGCAACTCGCCGAGGTTGTAGTGCTTCAGGAAATCCGCAAGTTCGTCGGCGGCAACGTCGGTGTAGACCGCCATAAAGGTCTACTCGGCGGCAGCTTCGGGGCGCACCTGGCGCGGCAGCGGGAAGAACTCGTTCTCTTCCGCGGCCGACACCGTCTCCACATGCAGCGTAAAGCGCTCGGCGAACGCGTCCATGATCTCCTCGACGATCACCTCCGGCGCTGAGGCGCCCGCGGTGATGCCGAGGCTGGTGATGTTTTCGAACCGCTTCCAGTCGAGGTCAGCGGCGCGCTGCGCCAGCACCGCGATCGGACAGCCCTCACGCTCGGCGACTTCGCGCAGGCGCTGCGAGTTCGACGAATTGGGGGCACCGACGACGATGAGCGCGTCCACTACCGGCGCCACCTTCTTCACCGCGAGCTGGCGGTTGGTGGTGGCGTAGCAGATGTCCTCCTTGTGCGGTCCGTTGATGTTCGGGAAGCGCTCCTTGAGCAGGGCCACGATCTCCGCGGTGTCGTCGATCGACAGCGTGGTCTGGGTCACGAAGGCGAGGTTGTTGGGGTCCTTCGGGGAAATGGTCTTGGCGTCCTCGGCGGTCTCGATCAGGGTCACGGCGCCGGCCGGAAGCTGGCCGAGCGTGCCGACGACCTCGGGGTGATGGGAGTGGCCGATCAGGAATATCTCGCGGCCACGCTTGAAGTGGATCGCGGCCTCGCGGTGCACCTTGGTCACCAGCGGGCAGGTCGCATCCAGCGAGAACAGATTGCGGGACTGGGCGTCGGCCGGAACCGACTTCGGCACGCCGTGGGCCGAGAACACCACCGGCGCGGAGGTGTTCTCCGGGATTTCGGCGAGCTCCTCGACGAAGATCGCGCCCTTCTTCTTCAACCCGTCGACGACATACTTGTTGTGCACAATCTCATGGCGAACGTAAACGGGCGCGCCGTACTTATCGAGCGCCCGTTCGACGGTGTCGATAGCCCGGACTACCCCGGCGCAGAAGCCGCGGGGAGAACAAAGCACGATCTTGAGGTCTGGTTTGGCTGACATTGAGCGATCTCGGGACCGAATCACCTCGCCAAATGGGCGGGAAGCGGTCGATGGATTGAATAGGGCTTAGGTACGGGCTTACAGGGAATTGGGCCCCCTTTCGGGCGCTGTCAAGGCACTATCTATAGCAGAACCATTGCGTGGCTACCCCCTCCGGGCTTATATAGCCCGAATTCCCAGTCATCGCTGATGACCACCGGCTTCGCCTCCAGAGGGGTGGGCGAAGCACAAAGGAGATTTGCCATGAGCAACGCACCTCTGATGCCCAAGGCGACCGCCGTCTGGCTGCTCGACAACACCGCGCTGACCTTTGACCAGGTCGCCGATTTCACCAAGATGCATCCCCTCGAGGTGCGCGCGATCGCCGACGGCGATGCTGCCCAGGGCATCAAGGGCATGGATCCCCTCTCCAACGGCCAGCTGACCCGCGAGGAGATCGAGAAGGGCGAGAAGAATCCGGATTATCGGCTTCGCCTGCAGGAGAGCAAGGTGGTGCTGCCGCCCCAGCCCAAGCGCAAGGGCCCGCGCTACACCCCGGTCTCGCGCCGCCATGAGCGACCGAGCGCCATCCTCTGGCTGCTGCGCAACCATGCCGAGCTCAAGGACGCCCAGATCATGCGCCTGGTCGGCACCACCAAGAGCACCATCGCGAGCGTGCGGGACCGGACCCACTGGAACACCTCCCAGCTGACCCCGATCGACCCCGTTACCCTTGGTCTCTGCTCGCAGATCGAGCTCGATTTCGAGGTGGCGCGCGCCGCCAAGGAGAAGCCGATCGACACAGCCTATGGCGGCGCCACACTGCTGCCGGCGTCCGAGACCACCAAGAAGGACGAGTTCGAGCCGGCCGAGCGATCGAGCGACGACCTCAACCTCGACGCCGTGTTCGCCAAGCTGAAGACGCTCGGCGGCAAGAAGCAGGAAGACGAGGAGCAGTAAGCTCCGCTCGTCGTTCGCGATCGGACATAATTTGAAACGCGGCGGGAAAACCCGCCGCGTTTTGTCTTGCGGCCTTGGCCTGGTCGGGACGCCGCGCCTCCCGCTTCAGCCTCAGAACTTGTACGTCACGCCCGCGCCGACCAGCCACGGATCGATATGCGCGGTGCCGGTGACCGGCAGGCCGGAGACCGTGGCGCTGTAATCCGGACGCAACCAGAGCTTCTTGACGTCGACGTTGAGACCCCAATGCCGGTCGATCATGTAGTCGAAGCCGAACTGCACGGCGCCGCCCCAAGCGTTGCTGACATGCAAATTGGTGGTGGTGGCGACGATCGCGGGCGGACCGACGATTGCGGCAGGCGTATTGGCCGCGGAATTGTTGAAGAACACGGTGTAGTTCACGCCGGCGCCGACATACGGCTTGAACGCGCCGAACTGGTCGAAGTGATATTGCAGCGTCAGCGTCGGCGGCAGCAGAGTGGTCTTGCCGATCGGCAGGTTCGCGAGCGAGCCGGTGCCGCTGATCGAGTGCCGGGTCACGCCGAGGATCAGTTCAGCCGCGATGTTCTTGGTGAAGAAGTAGCTGATGTCGAGCTCGGGGACGACCTGGTCGCTGATCGAGAGGCCGGAATTCGGCGAGGACAGCGAGGGCACGCCCGCCACGTTGACGGTTGAGCCACCGCCATCCGGCAACACGCCAAGCACGCGCAGACGCACCATCCAAGGATTGAACGCCTCCACCGGCGGCGGCGCCTTCTTGTAAACCGGCAGATCGGCAGCTTGCACTGATGCAAAATTGCCCGCGAGCATCGCGCCGACCGTCGCAAGCCGCGCCAGGTTTCTTGTCGTTCTCTGCATTGTAGTCCCCTTCAGCCATCTTCCGCGCGTCGTTGCGCGATATGAGCGTCTGAGCAGAAAGGGGGCGCTGGAGGATTTGATGCCGATCAAATCGGGCGAAACGCGCCGCGATTTGGCCGCAGCGTTGCAGATCTGTCACGACCAATGTGCGTGAAGATGCCGGATGATACCGCGTCCGATATCAGGGCCGATCGGGAAGGTTCAGCATGTATTCGCCGAGGTCGCGCTGGCGGCGGTCGGCACGGGCGGTGGCGGCGTTGCGCTGGACGTCGCGGTCCTTGCGGCAGGCCACGTATTCCGGCGAGCCCTGCGCATTGCCCCGGCTCAGGCAGACCGCATCGTCATCGTCGCCGCCCACCGCCACCGGCGTCTGGTAGCGCGCGGAGCAGGCGGAGAGAGCGATGGCGAGAGCTAAGGCTGCAAGCAGGCGCGGCACGGCGGCGAATGGCATACGAGGTCCCCTGTTGGCCGGCCCTGTTTAGCGCGGAATGAGGAGATTGTAAGTCCCCGGACGTCGTTCCGCGCACGCCATCATTCCCCGCGAGGGCGAGGAATCCAGTACGAGCAGCTTCGCTCACACCCGCCCCTTCAGCGCCTCCCCGATCTCGTCGAGGGTCTTGGGGTCCTCGATCGTCGCCGGCATGGTCCAGCTATCGCCGTCGGCGATCTTCTTGATGGTGCCGCGCAAGATCTTGCCGGAGCGCGTCTTGGGCAGGCGGCCGACGGTGATAGCGAGCTTGAAGGCCGCGACCGGGCCGAGCTTGTCGCGCACCAGCGCGATGATCTCCTTCTCGATCTCGGCGGGCGCACGCTTCACGCCGGTCTTGAGCACCAGGAAGCCGCAGGGCACCTCGCCCTTGATCGCGTCCTTGACGCCGAGCACGGCGCATTCGGCGACATCGGGATGCGAGGCCAGGATTTCCTCCATGCCGCCGGTGGAGAGCCGATGGCCGGCGACGTTGATGATGTCGTCGGTGCGGCCCATGACGAAGACATAGCCGTCCTCGTCCTTATAGCCGGCATCGGAGGTTTTGTAGTAGCCGGGGAATTCGCTGAGATAAGCTTCCCTGAAGCGCTCGTCCTGATTCCACAGCGTCGGCAGGCAACCCGGCGGCATCGGCAGCTTGATGACGATCGAGCCCATGGTGTTGGGCCCGACCGGCTTTGCCGCCTCGTCGACCACGTCGACCTGGTAGCCCGGCATCGGCACCGTCGGCGAGCCGTGCTTCACCGGCAGCATGCCGAGCCCGACCGGGTTGCCGGCGATGCACCAGCCGGTCTCGGTCTGCCACCAATGGTCGATCACCGGCACCTTCAGCTGCTGCTCCGCCCATTCGACGGTCGGCGGGTCGGCCCGCTCGCCGGCGAGGAACAGGGTGCGGAATTTCGACAGGTCGTATTGCCGGATGAACTTTCCTTCCGGATCGTCTTTCCGGATCGCGCGGAACGCGGTCGGCGCGGTGAAGAAAGCGACCGCCTTGTGCTCGGCGATCACGCGCCAGAATGCACCGGCGTCGGGCGTGCCGACCGGCTTGCCCTCGTACATGATCGTCGTCGCGCCGTGCAGCAGCGGGCCGTAGACGATGTAGCTGTGGCCGACCACCCAGCCGATGTCGGAGCCGCACCACCACACCTCGCCGGGCTTGACGCCATAGAGGTTGAACATCGACCATTTCACCGCGACGAGATGGCCGCCATTGTCGCGCACGACGCCCTTCGGAATGCCCGTGGTGCCCGAGGTGTAGAGGATGTAGAGGGGATCGGTGGCGGCGACAGGCGCGCAGGGCGCCTTTTTGCCGTCGTTCATCGCCTTGCGGCGCAGGCTCGCCCAATCATAGTCCCGGCCCGCGGTCATGTCGCAGGTGAGCTGCGGACGCTGCAGCACGATGCAGGCCTTCGGCTTGCTGCCGGCCAGCTTGATCGCCTCGTCGAGCAGCGGCTTGTATTGCACGATGCGGCCGGGCTCGATGCCGCAGCTTGCCGAGAGGATGAGTTTCGGCTGCGCGTCGTCGATGCGGGTGGCAAGCTCCTTCGCCGCGAAGCCGCCGAACACCACGGAGTGCACCGCACCGATCCGCGCGCAGGCGAGCATCGCGACCACGGCCTCCGGTACCATCGGCATATAGAGGATAACGCGATCGCCCTTGGCGACGCCGAAATCCTGCATGATGGCGCCAAGCGCCTGCACCTCGTGCAGCAATTCGGCATAGGTGAGTTTGGTGACGCTGCCCGCCAGCGGCGAATCATGGATCAGCGCGACCTGGTCGGCGCGGCCACCTTCGACATGGCGGTCGAGCGCGTTGTAGCAGGTATTGACGACGCCCCCCGTGAACCAACGGCCGTAGGTTCCCTGCGAAGGATCGAAGATCGTCTTCGGCGGCTCGATCCAGTCGATCTCTTTCGCCGCCTCGGCCCAGAACCCCTCGGGATCGGCCAGCGAGCGCGCATGGACTTCGTGATAACTGCTCTTGCCCTGGATGCTCATTCCCGCGCTCCCTCTACCCTTTATTGGCCTGACCTTGAACCTTGCGGCAGGACGGTCGCCCCGCCATGACCCGGATCAATGTCGGCCTTGTTTGGGAGCTATTTTCCCGGGAACGGGCCGCGGTTCAAGCTCAAAAGGATGGGTCATTTCTCCCTCTCCTCGTTCTTACGGGGGAGAGGGTCGGAGCGAGGGGCTGCATCCGCAATCACAGTTAGAGCTGGACTCGCGGGGAGCTTGCCTCAACTCTCCGTCGAATTCAGCTTCTGCAACCGCTCCTGCATGATCTTCTTCAGGTCGTAGCCCGGGCGACCGAAGCTGGCGTTGCGCAGGCTGAGGAAATTGCGCTGGGTCTTGCGCAGCTCGCTGGCCGAGCGCTTGCCCGCCGATTTCAGCACGCGCTCGTAGGTCTCGGCGATCTGGCGATCGAGCATGCCGAGCTGCGGATCGGCGCAGATCACCTTCTCGACCTCGCGCTTGGCCGTCGCGCATGCGAAGGACGGACCATTGCCGGAAGCGACCGCGAGAGGCCGCAGCGGCTCATCTCCGAATTTCGCGATCTCCGCGATCATGCTGCGGCGGCCGTTGGCAGCGTTCTCGTTGCCGGGATCGAGCTTGAGCGCCGTCTCGTAATCGGCCAGCGCCTTCTTGCGCTCGCCCATCTTCTTGTAGAGCACGGCGCGGTTGTTGTAGGTCAGCGCGAAATTCGGATCGAGCCTCAGTGCAGCCTCGTAATCGCCGAGCGCAGCTCCGAGCTCACCCTTGAACTGGTAGGAATCACCGCGGTTGGTGAAGAAGTTCGGCCGGGGCGCCAGGCGCAGCGCCTGATCGTAATCGGCGATCGCCTTGTCGTACTCCTTCATCGCGGCATAGGTGAGCCCACGATTGTCAAAGTATTCGGGCACCTTCGGATCGAGCCTGATCGCCTCGCCGTCGTCGGCCACCGCCTTGTCGAGCTGGCCGAGCTTCTTGTATGCGGCGCCGCGGTTGGTGTAGGTGCGGGGACGGTTGGGATCGAGCCGCAGTGCCTCGCTGAGATCCTTGATCGCCTTCTCGTTGTCGCCGCCCAGATAGTAGTTCACGCCGCGGTCGGACCAGGCCTGCGCATCGTCCGGCTTCAGCTTGATCGCCTGGTCGTAATCGGCGAGCGCACGGTCGAGCCTGCGCTGGGTCGTGTAGACGACACCGCGCAGCTCATAGGCCTCCGCATCCTGCGGATCGAGCTCGATCGCCTTGCTGAGGTCGGCCGCCGCACGATTGAGATCGCCGCCGGCCTCGCGCAGGAGGTCGCCGCGCAGGCGCCAGGCCTTTGCATTCCTGCCGTCGAGCGCAATGGCCCGGTCGATATCCCGCAAGGCTTGCGTGAGGCCGCCCGAGGTGCGGGCATGGGCGTCGGCACGAACCAGCAGCGCCGCGGCGCGGTCGGGCGCGGGATTTCCGCCCTGCTCGATGATGATTGTGCAGGCCGGGATCAGCTCCGCAGGAGCAGCCTTGCTGCCCATGACGCAATCGGTGTCCGCCGAGGCGGGGGCTGCAAGGACGAGGCTCATTGCCGCCCCGAGAAGAAAGGCGCGAAGCGAGGTTTTGGCAAGCGAAGGCGCTTGCGCGGAAGAATGCATGCCGCACATGGCATAGGGCTCCGTGGCGTCGGGTTCTCATCATTGTCGCGGCAGATAGAGGATGGGTTCATTCGGGCCTGTCGTCAGGGGCGGACGGCAGTTGCACTCCCTCGCCCAGTTCTTACGCCTCAGTACCCGTCCACGCCGTTGATCCGCTGCAGCCGCTCCTGCATCGCCTTCTTCAAATCGTAGCCGGCCCGCCCATACCCCGCATTGCGGCGGGCAATGAACTCATCCTGCTCGCGCTGGAGGCTCTTCGCTTCCGCCGGATTGCGCGCCTCCCGGATCGCTCGCGCGTTCGACCCGAAGATCTCCCGATCGAGATCGGCGAGCTCGCGGTTGCCGCAGATCGCCTTCTCCACGGCACGGGCCGCACTCCTGCAATTGAAGCTCGGCTTCCCCGCCACCGCCATCTGCGCGCCGATACGCTCGATCTCGCGCGCCATTGCCTTGTGATTGGCCTTGGCCTTCTCGTGGTTCGGGTCGATCTTCAGCGCCGCGCCGAAATCCTGCACCGCCTTGGGCTTGTCGCCCTTCTTCAGCCAGAGCTCGCCGCGCGCATTCCAGATGTCGGCGAGCGCAGGGTCGAGCGAAAGAACGCGGCTGTCGTCGGCGATGGCGCGGTCGATCTGGTCGTGCCGCGCATGGAGCGCGGCGCGCGCGATCAGCGCCTTGATCAGATCCGCCTTCGCCGTCTTCTCATTGTCGATCACGGCGGCGCAGGCCGTCGCGGCCTTGTCCATGTCATCGGCTGCAGCCGCCGCGAGGCATGAGGCGACATCGACCTGTATCACCGCGGCCGGCTCGCCGCCGGTCGCAGCCTGGGCGGCATTGAACGACAGCGCGCAAAGCGATACGGCGCCTGATTGAATGAGTTTTTTAAGACGCATGCTCGTTGCTGTGAGAAGTCTGCTTTCGGTCTTGCCTTGAGTCTTGCCTCGGGGCCGCACTATCCATCATACGGCCGGATTGGTGCTAGCTTGTGGCGGCGCTCAAACCCGCTTCGGGGATCGTCGTGTCGACATTCGAATGGATCATCGCGCTTCTGCTCGGCGCCGTTGCCTTATCGGCGCTGGCGCGGCGGATCAAGGTCCCCTACCCGACCTTTCTCGCCATCGGCGGCGCGCTGATCGCTTTCGTGCCGAACAGCCCGTCCTGGGCGCTGGAGCCGGACCTGGCATTGGCGCTTTTTGTCGCACCGGTGCTGCTCGATGCCGCCTTTGACACCTCGCTGCGCGATTTGCGGAACAATTGGGTTCCGGTGTCGACCCTGGTCGTCGCCGCGGTCGGCCTGACCACGGCCGGCGTCGCCTTCGTCGCGCACCAGCTGATGCCCGGGATGCCATGGGCCGCCGCGGTCGCGCTCGGTGCCATCGTGGCGCCGCCCGATGCGGCCGCCGCGGTCGCGATCCTGAGCCAGGTCAAGCTGCCCCATCGCATGGTGAAGGTTCTGGAGGGCGAAAGCCTGCTCAACGACGCGAGCGCGCTCCTGATCTATCGCATCGCGGTCGGTGCCGTCGCCGCCGAGCATCTGACCTGGAGCCAGGTCGCGCCGACCATGGCGCTGGCCCTGGTCGGCAGCGTCGTCGCCGGCCTGCTCGCGGGCTACATCATTCCGCTGCTCCTGGAACGCGTCAAGGAAGCGCCGAGCGCGATCATCGTGCAGTTCGCCACCACCTTCATGGTCTGGATCGCCGCGGAGCATCTCGGCCTCTCCGGCATTCTCACCATCGTCGTCTACGCCATGACGATGGCGCGCTCGGCGGGGCAGCGCATGCCGGCGCGGCTGCGGGTGCCGTCCTATGCGGTCTGGGAGACGACCGTGTTCGTGCTCAACGTGCTGGCCTTCATGCTGATCGGCATGCAGATGCGGCCGATCTGGACGCGGCTCAATGCGGACGTCCGCTGGGAATATTGCGTGGCCGCCGCGTGGATCCTGCTCACCGTGGTGCTGGTCCGGCTGCTCTGGGTGACGTTCTATCGCGCGATCCTGCGCGTGCTGGTGGCGCGGGGAATCTTTCATCCCAAGGACCCCAAGGCCGTGGCCTCGCCGAAGGGCGGCCTCATCATCTCCTGGTGCGGCATGCGCGGCCTCGTCACGCTCGCCACCGCCTTCGCCCTGCCGGAGAATTTTCCCTATCGCGACTTCATCGTCTTCATCGCTTTTGCGGTGGTGCTGGGATCGCTGGTGATCCAGGGCCTGACGCTGCGGCCGCTGATCCTGGCGTTCGGCCTCAAAGACGACGATCCCGTCGGCACCGAGGTCGCGCGCGCGCGTGCCGTCGCCTATCGTGCCGCGCTCGATGCGATCGAGAGCGATCCGTCGGAGGAGGCGGAGATCCTGCGGCTCGAATATCGCGCCATCCTGATGCAGGCGGAGGGCGATCCCAACGGCGGCGTCGCCAACGGCGAACTGCCCGCCGATCCCCTGCGCCGCCGCGCCATCGCGGCCGCGCGCAAATCGGTCATCGCGCTCCGCGACACCGAGGTGATCGGCGACGATGCGTTCCACCGGATCGAAGAGGAGCTCGATCGCGCGGAATTGAGCGCGGGGGGATGAGGCTTTCTTCACCCCGCCCCTCCTCGTAAGAACGGGGGAGAGAGACGTTGAACCAAACCCCGCCTCCTCAGACTCACTCCACATGACGACCCTGACCGACGACCGTCGTGTACGCGCGCGAGATGCGGCGCCTGCACGATATTTTTATCTGCACATGTCTCTGGCTTGCGCGGCCACCGCCTTTCTCGGCTTCGCGCCGACCTATTGGGTGCCGCTCGCCAACCGGACGCTATCCGCAAGCCCCGTGATTCACTTTCACGGACTCTTGTTCTTCACCTGGTCGCTCTATTTCGTGCTCCAGACCTGGCTCGCGGCCTCCGGCCGCGTGGTCAATCACCGCTCGCTGGGCATCGCCGGCGTGTCGCTCGCCACCGCGATGACGATCTTCGGCTTTCTTGCCTCCGTGCACGTGATGCAGCATTCCGCAGCCCTCGGCCAGCGCGAGGCCGGCATCGAATTCTCGATCGTGCCGATGAGCGGGATCGCGTTCTTCGCAATCGTCTTCGTGCTGGCGATCATGAACACGCGCAAGCCCGAAATTCACAAGCGCCTGATGCTGCTGGCCGCGGTCTCGATCCTCGACGCCGCGATCGCACGCTGGTTTCTGACCTTCCTGGCGCCTCCGGGACCGCCCGGCCCGCCGCCGGTGCCGGTCACGATCGCACCCGCCGTCGTCGCCTCGCTGCTGCTCGTGGTCGCGATGGTGCGCGACTGGCGCAGCGAAGGCCGTGTGCATCCGGTCTACATCTATGGCACGCTGGCGCTGCTGGCGGTGAAGGTGCTGAACTGGCCGATCAGTGAGACGGCCGGGTGGCATTCGTTCGCCGGCGGGATTTTGGCGCTCGCGCAGTAGGTCGCCAAACACTCCACTGTCGTCCCGGCCCCGGAACGACAGTGGAGATTGAAACTACGCCCCCGCCTTGCACGTGATCCCGCCGTCCACCACCAGCTCGATCCCCGTCACATATTTCGACTCGTCCGACGCCAGGAACAGCGCCGCGTTGGCGACGTCCCAGGCCTCGCCCATGTGGCCCATCGGCACCTGCGCATCGCGGGCGCGCCACATCGCTTCGATGTCGCCCTTGGCGTAGCTGTTGGCAAGACCCGCCGAGTGCTCCACCATCGGCGTCTTCATCAGGCCGGGCAGGATTGCATTCACCCGCACATGGCTCTTCGCGAACTCGACCGCGGTGGAGCGCGTCAGCTGGTTCATCGCCGCTTTGCTGGCGTTGTAGCTGACATAGGAAATCCCGACGTGACGGATCGAGGCGATCGAGGAGATGTTGATGATCGAGCCGCCGCCCTGCTTCGCCATCACGGGAATGACGTGCTTCATGGCGAAATAGGCGCTCTTGAGGTTGACGCTGAAGACGCGGTCCCAGCTCTCCTCGGTGACCTCGACCACGCTGCCCATCTCGGCGATGCCGACATTGTTGTCGAGCACGTCGATGCGGCCATAGGCCTTCAGGCACGCCGCCACCATCGCCTCGATCTCGCTCGCGCGGGACACGTCGGCCGTGAAGGCGATCGCCTTGCCGCCTTCGCCGGTAATGATCTTCGCAGTCTCCTCGGCCGCGGCGCCGTTGCGGTCGACGCAAAACACCTGCGCGCCCTCGCGCGCAAAGGTCACCGCGGTGGCCTTGCCGTTGCCCCAGCCCGGTCCGATCGAACCGGCCCCGACCACCATCGCAACCTTGCCCTTGAGCCGCTCCATCCTGTGTCTCCTTGTTGTTGCTCTTGTAGCCCGGATGAGCGCAGCGATATCCGGGGCAGCCGTTCCCGCATATCGCTCCGCTCATGCGGGCTACGGGTCCTTGCAGACTTTCATCGTGGTGACGTTAGCACCAATGGGGTGCCCGACAATCTCCGACAGCGTCCGGCATTGTCCGTCATGGCACAGCCGCCATTCCCCGGCCGCGCCCGAATTGCCGAGCACGACCTCCGGCATGGCTGCGCGCTTCGGTTGCCACTGAAACCAGCCGTCGACCAGCCGCGCCTCGGGCGGCGGCTCCATGCCGGGGCCGGTGCCCTTGACGCGGGCCTGCACCAGTTCGAGGCCGGCGGGGGTGACGCGCCAGTCCTCCTGCCAGTCGACCTTCGCGATCGAATGCGTCCAGACGAGCGTGAACGCGGACATCGCCAGCGCCTTCACGCCGCCGGCGGTGGCGAAGCAGAGGCTCACACCGCCTCGACAGGCGCAGGCGGGCGCTGCCGCCATTGCCACAGCACGATGGCCGCAGCGAGCACGAAGCCCGCGGTGTCGCTGAGCTGGAAGTCGCCGAGCAGGCAGAACGCGGCGCCGAGCGCGACCAGGCGTTCGATCAGCGTCAGCCGCGTGAACAGGAAACCGATCGCCACCATACCGAACAGGGCGATCGCCACCAAGGCTTTCACGCTCGCCAATGCCACCGCGCCATAGAAGCCGAGCTTGGCCGCCATGGGATCTCCGGCCTGCAGCATCAAGGCCGGCGAATAGACGAAGATGAAGGGGATGACATAGCCGGCGAGCGCGATGCGCATCGCCTCCCAGCCGATCTTGTCCGGATTCTCCTTGGCGATCGGCGCCGCCGCGAGCGCGGCCAGCGCCACCGGCGGAGAGAGGTCGGCCATGATGCCGTAGTAGAACGCGAACATGTGGCTCGCGATCAGGGGCACCCCTAATTTGGCGAGCGCCGGCGCGGCGAGCGCGGCGGTGATGATGTAGGTCGGGATGGTCGGGATGCCGGTGCCGAGCAGGATCGACAGCAGCATGGTCATGATCAGCGCCAGGAACAGGCTCTTCTCGCCGAGCCCGATCACCCAGCCGCCGAAGATGGTGCCGACGCCGGTCTGCGACATCATGCCGATGATGACGCCGACGATGGCGCAGGCCATGCCGACGGTGATGGCGGACTTCGCGCTTTCGGCCAGCGCATCGCGACAATCGCGCAAGGCCTTGAACCCGCCGCGCACGAACGCCGTGATCACGATCAACCCGACGACGACGCTGGCGACCGGGACGATCTGCAGGCCATCACGCGACAGCGCGGCGACGACGAGCGCAAGCCCGATCCAGAAGATGTAGCGGATCGCCACCGACGACGCGCCCGTCGTGATGGCGGTGCCGAGGATCAGCGCCACCGTCAGCGCGAGGCCCATGCTGCCGGCATAGAGCGGCGTAAAACCCTCGAACAGCATGTAGACGAGCGCGGCGAGCGGCAGCACGAGGTACCAGCCCTTGACCAGCGCTTTCCAGGCGCTCGGCGTTTCCGAGCGCTTCATGCCGATGAGACCGTGCTTGCCGGCTTCCAGATGCACCATCCAGAAGGCAGAGGCGAAGTAGAGCATCGCCGGGATCGCCGCCGCCTTGACGATCTCCGAATATTGCACGCCGAGGGTTTCGGCCATGATGAAGGCGACCGCGCCCATCACCGGCGGCATGATCTGGCCGCCCATCGAGGCCGTGGCCTCAACGCCGGCGGCGAACGCACGGCGATATCCGAACCGGATCATCAGCGGAATCGTGAATTGGCCGACGGTCACGACATTGGCGACGCCCGAACCCGAGATCGTGCCCATCATGCCCGAGGCGAACACCGCGACTTTCGCGGGGCCGCCGCGGGTGCGGCCGAACAGGCCGAGCGACACGTCGGTGAACAGCTGGATCATGCCGGCGCGCTCCAGGAACGAGCCGAACAATATGAACAGGAAGATGTAGGTCGCCGACACGTAGATCGGCACGCCGTAGAATCCCTCGGTGCCGAACGACAGATGCGTGATGATCTGGTCGAAATCATAGCCGCGATGGTTGAGCGGCGACGGCAGGTACTGGCCGAAGAACCAGTAGACGAGGCAGGCGCCGCACATCAGCGGCAGCGCCGCCCCCATCAGTCGCCGCGTGCCCTCGAAGATCAGCACGGCCAGCACCGTTCCGACCACGAGATCGAGCCGCGTCGGGTCGCCGTCGCGCGCGATGAGATCGGCGTAGAATATCCACTGGTAGAGCCCGCACATGAACCCGGCGCCGCCGATCGCCCAGCCGAGCGCGCGGCCGAAATTGCTCTTCGCGGTGAAGTTGGCGATCAGGCCGAAGGTGAGCAGGACGAGGAAGCCGACATGGACGCCGCGCACCACCTGGCTCGGCAGATAGTTGAAAGCGGCGACATAGAGCTGGAAGACGGCGAAGGCAATGCCGATCCAATAGGCAAGCGCGCCCCACCCGCGCGGACCGAAGCCTTCCGGGAAACCGTGTTCGAAATTGTCGAACTCGACCTTGATCTTGTCGGGCGCCGTCGCCGTGCCCTCTGCCTGCAACATCGATATGTCCCCGCGCCCTGACGGGCGTTCTTACAGCATTCTCGCTGCGCTCTGAATGCGTCATGCCCGGGCTTGACCCGGGCATCCGTTGGCAAACGATCTTAAAGGATGGATGGCCGGGTCAAGCCCGGCCATGACGAGTACCCTACTTGATCAGCCCTTTTTCCTTGTAATAGCGGATCGCGCCAGGGTGCAGCGGAACCGGGCTGCCGGTGGCCGCGGTCTCGAGCTTGATCTCCTTGCCGGCCGCGTGCGCATTCTGCAATTCCGGCAACGACTCGTAGACCAGCTTGGTCATCTGATAGGCGAGATCGTCGGACACGGCAGAGCTCGTGACGAGATAGTTGATCACGGCCGCCGTCGGCACGTCCTTGTCCTGGCCGCTATAGGTGTTGGCCGGAATGATCGCGGAGACGAAGGGCGGGCCGATCTTGTCGACGGTCTCCTTCGGCACCGACACCACCGTGATCGGGCTCGAGGTCGACAGATCCTTCAGCGAGGCGACACCGAGGCCGGCCGATTGCAGCGTCGCTGCGAGCTGGCGGTTTTTCATGAGATCGACGGATTCGGCGAACGGCAGATATTCGACCTTGCCGAGATCCTTGTAGCTCATGCCGGCGGCAGCCAGGATCGCACGCGAATTCAGCTCGGTGCCGGACTTCGGCGCACCGACGGAGAGGCTCTTGCCCTTGAGGTCAGCCAGCGTCTTGATGCCGCTGTCCGCGGTGGCGACGATCTGGATGTAGTTCGGATAGATCGCGCCGATGGTGCGGAGCTTGTCGAGCTTGGTCTTGAAGCCCGCCTCCTCCTCGCCGTTCCAGGCGGCCTTCAGCGAGTCACCCAGCGTGAACGCCAACTCACCGCGGCCCTGCTGCAGCAGGATCAGATTCTCGACCGACGCCTTGGTGGCCTGCACCTGCGTCTTCACGTTCGGAATCTTGTCGCCGTAGATCTTCCCGATCGCGACCCCGAGCGGATAATAGACGCCGGAGGTGCCGCCGGTCAGCACGTTGATGAAGGATTGCGCCTGCGCGTAAGGTGCCGACGCCGCCAGAGCAAGAGCCGCGGCCGCGCCGAAAATGGTCCGTTTCATGGTTGTTGTTCTCCCCAAACCGGCGGCGAAAGTGGCCGGATGAGGGACGCGGGTCAACCCATCCAAAAGATAAAGCTGGGCTGCGGTAAACGGTCGATCCGGCTCGATTTTCGGGGAACCCGCGGGTGCGGCGAGGTGGCGCAGTCGCTGACTTACGGGAGATTCGATCACTCGCGCGGCTGGCTCAATCACCTCTCCCGCCTGCGGGAGAGGTCGCGCCGAAGGCGGGGTGAGGGTTCTTTCCTCCAGGGGATCGCCCCATCGCGGGAGACAGCCCTCACTGGAACGTCATATCCAGGCACTTGGAGATGTCGGAACCGAGGCCGGACGAGATGGTGATGCAGCCGCGGATCTTCTGCGCGCCGACATCGGCGGCCCAGACCGAATAGCCGCCGGGGCCGAAGAACGAATTGGTGTTCGGCGGCTCGGTCTCGGTCGCGTCGAAATCATACTTGCCGTCGGTCTCGAAGATGCGCGGCTTCTTGGTGCAGCCGCCGTCGGTCTGGACGTTGATGACTTCCTTGTTGTCGCGGGTCAGCGCCAGCGACACCTGGCAGCGGAAATATTCCGAAGTCTTGGTGTTGAAGAGATAGGTGTAGGATTTGCAGGTCGCCGTGTTCAGCTTGCCCGGGGCGAGGCCGCGGCTGCACGAAATGCGCTGGTTGTGGCTAAGCTGGTAATCATCGGCCCAGGCGGCCGGCGTCAACGCGGTCAGCAACAGGCCGGCGGCCGAACAAGCTCTAGTGACGAGGTTCATCCGAATCATCCCCTACCCAATATTTTTGTCGAATTGCGTTCTAGACGGAAAGCGGAACATAGTCGCGCGGGGACGAAGGGAAAATCACAAACTACTGGGCAAGACGTGATGCGCTGCGGCGCTTTCGCAAATTGACCAGGACACACCGTTCGTGATTTGTTCAAGCCTGAAATGTCCCGACCGCGGGGAGTTATGGGATGACGGCATTTTCAATCAGGACGTTTGCACTCGTCGCCGCGCTCGGCGCGTTCTCGGGCTCCGCACTGGCGCAAACTGGGGCGACGCCATGGGAGCTCAAGCCCGATATGGGCTACGCCTATGACAAGAGCGGCAAGACCTATTCCTACAAGATGGGCACGAGCAATGCCGGCGAACTGCTGAAGGGGGCCAAGAAGGTGCCCAAGGGCACGCTGTTCTTCATCGGTCAGAACGGCCAGCTCTACATGCGCAGCGGCCCGTATCTGGAAGGCGACGGCAAGTTCAAGTTCGGCCCGGATCAGTAGGGCGCGGGGCAACGGTGCCGCCCCATACTCGGTGTCATCACCCGCAAAAGCGGGTGATCCAGTATTCCAGAGGCCGTTGTGATTGAATCGAGAGGCCGCAGCGTACTGGGCGGATTCAACCGTTCGTCGCAACAGTCTAACAAGGAGGTTGCGATGGAGAAGGGTGTGCGGGCAGGTCGTGCTCGAGAGGCGCTTCGAGAGGATTACAGACCGTTCTGGGCTGCGATTGCCTTGGGACGATCGAGCGGGGATGCTGCAGTTGAGGCCGGGGTGTCGCCGTCGGTCGGAGTACGCTGGTTCCGGAGGGCGGGCGGTATGCCGCCAACACATTTGTCGCGATCGTCCAAACCTCCGTCGGCGCGCTATCTGTCGTTTGCCGAACGTGAGGAGATTGCCATCTTGCGTGCGCAGGGGCATGGGGTGCGAGCCATCGCTCGTCAGCTCGGTCGGCCTCCATGCACGATCTCTCGTGAGCTCCGGCGCAATGTGGCGCGCCGCCGCGGCGCTCCAGAGTACCGAGCGACCACGGCCCAATGGCACGCTGATCGGTCCGCCCGACGGCCCAAGTTGGCGAAGTTGGCAATCAACCCGACCCTGCGGGATTATGTGCAGGACAGGCTTGCCGGTATGATCGCCAAGCCAGACGGGTTGCCCCTCGTTGGTCCGAAGGTCGTGTGGAAGGGACGCCGGGCCGTGCATCGGCAAAACCGACGCTGGGCGAGGGCATGGAGCCCGGAACAGATTTCTCGGCGTCTTCGGCTCGACTTTCCCGAGGATGAGACGATGCGCATCAGTCACGAAGCAATTTATCAGGCACTTTATGTGCAGGGTCGAGGAGCTTTGCGCCGCGAACTGACGGCCTGCTTGCGCACCGGGCGGGTCTTGCGGATGCCGAGGGCGCGCGCCTGCAAAGGCAGAAGCTTCATTCCTTCCGAGATCATGATCAGTCAACGTCCGGCGGAAGCCGCCGATCGAGCTGTGCCGGGTCACTGGGAAGGTGACCTCATCATGGGGCTTGGTAGTTCCGCGATCGGCACCTTGGTGGAGCGCACGACCCGTTTTACCATTCTGCTGCATCTGCCGCGCATGACCGGTCAGAAACAGGAAGCTCGCGTGAAGAACGGACCTGCACTCGCCGGACATGGCGCTGAGGCCGTGCGCGACGCCATCACCCGCGCAATCTTCACCATGCCCGAGCAACTGCGGCGGTCTCTAACTTGGGATCAAGGAGCTGAGCTGGCTCAGCACGCGCGTCTGAAGATTGATGCAGGCGTGCAGGTCTACTTCTGCGACCCCCATAGCCCGTGGCAGCGCGGCACCAACGAGAACACGAATGGGTTGTTGCGCCAGTACTTTCCAAAGGGGACGGATCTCAGCATGCATGATGCCGACGATCTCGAGGCCGTGGCTCTTGCACTTAACACCAGGCCCCGGAAAACCCTCGGCTGGAAAACACCGGCAGAAACCCTCGACGAACTGCTCCAAGTGAGCGATACACAGACTGTTGCGACGAACGGTTGAATCCGCCCTGGACGCCCCGGTCAAGCCGGGGCATGACAGCGGAGGATGTGGCAGGGCAGCGGCCTAGAACGCCGCCGCCATTTCCCTAGCGCCGGGTTTGCTGCTGTTCGCATCCATCCGGTCGTCCGTCACCGCGAGCAGCTTCGCCACCGTGTTGTGGCGGATCGCGACCGGGTTGCGCTCGTAGCCGCCGCGCTGGAAGAAGTTCGAGGTCGGCACCTGCTCGCGCATTGCCTGCGGCATCGTCACCATGTCGAGCCCGGTGCCGTCGCCGGTGAGATTCATCATTTCTAGCTCGGCAGCCGTCAGCGGACGGCTGTAGCCCTTGGCGCGCGCGAACAGCACCGAGGTCAGCAGCTTGTGGGTCTGCAGCATCGGCCCGATGTCGATGTCGAGCACCATGGCATGCATGGCCCAACCCTGCGCGGTGTTGCCGATCTTCTCGTGCTCCGACCAGGTATCGGGCACGGACTTCGCATGGGCGACCATCTTCTTCAACACGACGAGCTTGTGCTCGAGCGCGTGGCGCGCCGGTCCTGACGTCCGTGCCACCTTCTCGGAGAGCGCCCGGATGAGTTCATGGCCCTGCTCGGCCAGGAGCTCGACGCTGTTGGTGGTCAGGAGCTGGTTATAGCCCATCGCGGTCGAGATCGCGCGCTTGCCGCCATGCTCGATTCCCGCCTGCACGTCGTGGTTGCCGGTGCCGCCGGTCTCAAACGAATAGACCCGCACGGCCTGCTCGCGGGTCAGCCCGGAGGCAAGCGCGTAGCGTGCATAGGCGCGCTTGAACTCGATCTCGCTCGCCGGGCGCTGCGGCGTGAACTGGTAGAGCTCCTGCGCCGCGCGCAGGAAGTCGGCGACCACCGGAATGGGCTTTTTGGCGGGACGGTCCGGCGTTTCCTCCGGCTCCGGATTCACCGGCTTCTTCGGCCCGTTATAGAGCGGCGGATGCTCCAGCACGTAATCATCGAGCGTCACCTGCTGCCCGCTGCGCCGCTTGGCGTTACGGCCTTTTCGCTTCTCCGAGATCTGGCTCCAATAGGCACCCGCCTCGGCATCGAAGGCCGCGCGCGCCGCCTGATATTCCGCGAGCTTGCGGCGATATTCGAGCACGGCGGGAGAAGCTCCCGCGCTTTGCGCGAAAAACTGCGACAGCAGCTGGGCATTGGCATTGCGGACCGCCGGCGGCAGCGCGTCGACCTCGCCGCCACGCGCGACAGGTGTGATCAGGACGAGCGCAAGTGGAACCAGCGCGAGCTTGTTTCGAATCGAATGATGCATGCCGCCCTCTTAGCAGGCATCCGGTAACCGTCACGTTAACGTGCCGTTTACCTTCATTTCCAGGCGAATACCGGCTGTTCCAGCTCAGTGACGCGGGTCTGCCGCCCGGCCAACACCTCGCGGAACTGGTAGATCAGGGCCGCCGTCGGCGCATGGATCAGGCTCATCTGGTGATGGAAGCGGATGACGCGGCGGGTGCTCTCGGGGATCGCTGTGAAATCGAAGGCCTCGTCGCGCTCGATCGTGTCGAGCCCAATGCGATGGACGGAAGCGACCTCATCCGGGTTCGGCCGGATCGCGGCACTGTCGGCCGCCCACACCACCACGGGCGTGATCAGATAGCCGGAACGGGTCGGATAATCGTCGAGCAGACCGAGCACCGCGTCGGCCGAAAGCTTCAGCGCGAGCTCTTCATCCAGCTCCCGCAGCGCCGCCTCGACCGGCGTCTCGCCGGCATCGCAGCGTCCGCCCGGCAGCGCCCACTGGCCGCGATGCGCGCGCAAGCTCGATGCGCGCTTGGTGAGCAGGAAGGCGGTGTCATCGCCGTCATTGGCTTCAGTCAGCGCCAGCACCACCGCGGCGCGCTTCAGCGCCGACGGCGCAGCCTCGTCAGGCAGTCGCGCGAAGGAGGCGCAGGCGGCTTCGATATTCCGTCTGGTGGCATCGCCGAAAGGTCTCATGATGCTTGACTACACCAGGACCGCATCTGATGAAACGAGGAGAGAGACGCGTTGCAGGGATGAACGGAAAGATGACCAACAAGGCCGCCGCAAGGCTGAAATCAGAGGGCTGGAGCATCCTCGAAACCACCGGCTTCATGCACCTGATCGGCCCGCTGTGGGAGCGCAAGGTCGACGGTCATCACGAATTCGCACTCGCCACCGAGGACAAGCACCACAACCGCCGCGGCATGGTCCAGGGCGGCGTGATGATGACTTTCGCAGACCGCACCTGCGGCATGGCCGCCCGCTACGGCTCGGGCAAGGAATACTTGGCGACCGTGCAGCTCGACACGCATTTCGTCGAAGCCGGCAAGATCGGCGACATCCTGATCTCCCGCCCTCGCGTGGTGCGCTCGACCCGCAGCCTGATCTTCATGAGCACCGAGGTGACAGTGGATGGTCGCTGCCTCGTGATGGCGAACGGCGTGTTCAAGATCTTGAAGGGGCCGGGGTAGTTGGTCGGGCTGCCGCCGTCTTCTCCCCGTCATTGCGAGCGCAGCGAAGCAATCCAGCATCTCTCCGCGGATGCAGCTCCGGATTGCTTCGCTGCGCTCGCAATGACGGCCGTTGCTGGCTATGCTGCCCTCACCAACATCGAGGATAGCCCATGCAATACCGTCAACTCGGCCGCAGCGGCCTGAAAGTGTCGCCGATTTGTCTGGGCACCATGATGTTCGGCGGGCCCACGGATGAAGCCACGTCAAAACGGATCATCGACAAGGCGCACGGCGCCGGGATCAATTTCATCGACACGGCGGACGCTTATTCGAAGGGCGGCTCCGAGGAGGTCGTCGGCCGCGCCATCGCGAGCAATCGCCACGCCTGGGTGCTCGCGACGAAACTCGCCAACCCCATGAACACCGGGATGGGCAACGATCCCAATCGCGGCGGGCTGTCACGTCGCTGGGTATTGCAAGCCGCCGATGAGAGCTTGAAGCGGCTCGGCACCGACCACATCGACATCTACTATCTGCACAAGGAGGACCATGCGACGCCGCTGGAGGAGACGGTGCGCGCGATGGGCGATCTGATCCGCGCCGGCAAGGTGCGCTATTTCGGCGTGTCGAACTACCGCGCCTGGCGCGTCGCCGAGATCTGCAACATCTGCAACCGCCTCGGCATCGACCGGCCCGCGGTGAGCCAGCCCTATTACAATGCCATGAACCGCATGCCCGAGGTCGAGCACTTCCCGGCCTGCTCCTATTACGGCCTCGGCATCGTGCCCTACAGTCCGCTGGCGCGCGGCGTGCTCACCGGCAAGTACAAGCCGGATGCCGCCCCCGACAAGGAGACGCGCGCCGGCCGCAACGACACCCGCATGATGCAAACCGAATGGCGGCCGGAATCGCTGCAGCTCGCGCAGGAGATCAAGCATCACGCCGAGAAGAAGGGCATCACCGCCGGCCAGTTCGCGGTCGCCTGGGTGCTCAACTCCGCCTTCGTCTCCTCGATCGTCGCGGGCCCGCGCACCGAGGAGCAATGGGACGGCTACATCAGCGCGCTCGACTATCGCTTCACCGCGGAGGACGAGGCCCTGATCGACCGGCTGGTCGTGCCGGGCCATCCCTCGACGCCGGGCTACAACGACCCGGCCTATCCGATCGAAGGCCGCCGCCCGCGGACGGCGTGAGAGCGGGAGACGTCGATGGCGCTCGAAGACCGCTACGGCCTGCCGCTCTCCACCACCTCCGATGCGGCCGCATCCGCCTATCGCGAGGGTGTCGATCTCATGCTCGCGGGGTGGACCGGCACGGCGGAGATGCTGGAGCGCGCGATTGCGGCCGACCCGGACTTTGCGCTTCCCCATATCGCCCGCGCCCGCGTGCACGCTTTCTACCAGCAGGGCGATCTGGCCCGAGGCAAGGCGGCGCACGCGCGCGAGCTGGTCGCCAAACGCGGCACGGAGCGCGAGCGCTCGCATGTCGAGACGCTGGCGTTGGCGATCGAAGGCCGGCTGCCGGAGGCGATCGCATCGACGCTGAGACACATCGAGAGCTGGCCGCGCGATGCCTTGATACTGTCGCTGCCGCTCGGCGCGTTCGGCCTGTTCGCCTTCTCCGGCATGGCCGACCACGACCGCGCGCGGCATGAGCTGTGCGAGCGGCTCGCGCGGCATTACGGCGAGGACTGGTGGTTTCTCACCATGGCCGGCTGGGCGATGACGGAGAATGGCGACGTGGCACGCGGCCGCGCCGTGACCGAGCGCGGCTTCAATTTACGCCGGGCCAACGCCCACGCCGCGCATGCGGTGCTGCACGCAATGTTCGAGGACGGCTCGATCGAGGCGGCCGACCGCCTCGTCGACGACTGGATTCCCTCTTACGACCGCGCCGGAATCCTGCACGGCCACATCCGCTGGCATCAGGCGCTCGGCGCACTCGAGCATGGCGATGCGGCGCGCGCGTTGTCGATCTATGCCGACGTGCTTCAGCCTTCCGTCACGCAGGCGCCGCCGCTCAACCTCGTCACCGACGCGGCGTCGCTGCTGTGGCGCCTGTCGGCTTACGGACACACCGTGCCGAAAGCGCTGTGGCTCGACGCCGACGCCAGCGCGCAAAAGCTGTTTCCGAAGTCGGGCCTGTCCTTCGCCGACATCCACATGGCCCTGTTCGCGGCGGCGACGCAAAACCACGCCGCGCTCGGCGCGCGCCTTGCGACCATCGAGCAGCGCCTCGCCGAGGGAAAGCTGCCGGCCGGCCCCGTGGTGCCCGCGATCTTCCGCGCGCTGGCGGCCTTTGCCGAGGAGGATTACGGGACTTGCGCGCAAACGCTCGCGTCCGTTCTCGGCGAGGTCGTGCGGATCGGCGGCAGCCGCGCCCAGCGCGAGTTGATCGAGGACACCTACATCGTCGCGCTGATGCGCAGCGGCGAGCTCGCCCGCGCCCGTGCCGTGCTGGATGCCCGCCTGCACCGCCGGCCCTCCCTTCGCGACACCCGCTGGCAGGCGGCCACGGGTTAGCGCTGCCACGAAAAAAACACCGGCCTGACGGCAAGTGCCTGCGGGACGGTTTTGGGCGATTTGGACAAATCGTCGTCGGGGTGGCGCGGTGGTATTCCAGGCGGGAATTGTAGAACAAACGGGATCGCAACCAATTTGCGGTTCGATGGTCATGGTTCGGAACCTGTCCGTGGTTTCCTTGCCATTGAGCCTTCCGATGCGCCTCTTCCGACCGCTGCTGGCCGCCACGCTTGTTGCCGCCGCAACCCTTGCCGCGCTGTTAAGTCCTTGTTTTGCCGAAGCTTCCAGACCGATCCCGGTCAACAATCCGCCGGCGCCGCAGAATGCCTATATCGACCTGCTGGCGCTGATGTCCGGCCACTGCAAGACGCTCAAGGTCGCCGGTCGCACCTTCGCCTGCAAGACGGTCGCCTACGCCCATGGCGACAAGGGCCGGGTCAATTTCTCGGTCGCGGTCGATGACCCCTCCGATGCCAATCACGTGGTGTCGTTTTCGGGCGAGAACGGCAAGCGCGCCGACGACAATTCCTACGAGCTGCCGATCGACCGCATGCTGCTCAACTCCAAGGACCGGCCGAAGGTCGACGGCCTGCCGGTGCCGGCGGAGCAGACCTCCACCGGTCTCTGCCGCCAGACTGGCAACTTCGCTGCCAAGAAGGTAAACGACGTGACCTGCTCGGCAACCGACAACGAAGGCCGACGATATGAACTGCTGTTCGTCTCCGACGGTAAGCCGGTGAGCGTGCGCCGCATCCGGCAGTCGGCGCCCGCGATCCAGGATCCGTTCAAGTAGCCGTCACGCGAACGCTTTCTCCAGCGTCGCGAAGATCACCGCGAGCGACTTGTCGTGCCGCGTCACCGGCGGCACCGGGCGATCGATCTTCATCAGCTGATAGACCGCCATCTGCGCCGCGCGCACCGAATATTCGACCGTGAACACGACGTCGTCGGGGATTTCGACGAACTGGCTGACGAAAGCGAGGTTGACCGAATTCTTCGGCACCGGCAGCGGCCGGTCGGCCAGATTGCGCGGCATGAACATGCTGGTGATGTAGGGCATGCGGCAGGGAATGCAGATCGCGTCCTCGAACACGGCGCCATCGAAATTCAGATGGCCACACAGCTCCTTCAGGATCTCCGCGCCGCCGCATTCGGACATCGGCTTGGCGACGAAATTGCCGACGCGATCGGGATGCAGCGCATAGCCCCAAGAACACCTGCACGTTCTTCGGCTGACCGGCGAAATGCGGCTGGTGATAGAGCACGACCGACATCAGCCAGTTGGAGTCCTTGAATGTCACCAGGCCGCCGGTGCCGGCCGTATTGCCGGAGAACGCCTCCATCCGGTCGAAGAAGCGTGGATCGCGGCAGGTGACGGTGAAGGACAACCAGTAGGATTCCGGGATCGAGCTGTTGAAGGCGGCGGGATTGCCGAATTCGGGACGTCCCTGCGCGATCGTCTCCCACAGCGCCCAGCCCTGGCTGTCCTTCTTGGTCAGATGCGGCGGCGGCTCGGTCATCGTGCCCAGGCTCGAGGCGTCCGTCATCGAACCGTTCTGGAAGAACACGAGATCGCCGTCCTCGAGCCGGACATTGGCGATGCGGCCGTCGCGGTCGAGCACGAGCTGGCGCACCCGCAGGCGTCCGTCCTCGTTCTCGATCGCCATGTCGGTGACTTCAGTGCCGCGCACGAACTGCACACCCTGCCGCTTCAGCCAGTCCGCCAGCGGCCGCACGATCGCATCATACTGATTGTAGACGGTGCGCTTGACGCCGGCGAGCGTCTCGATGCGCGGAAACTCGCTCATGAAGCGGTGCAGATAGCGCTTCAGCTCGACCACGCTGTGCCAGGGCTGGAACGCGAAGGTGGTCTGCCACATGTACCAGAAATTGGATTCGAAGAATTTCGGCGAGAGCCAGTCGGTGATGCGGCTGTTGCCGAGCGCCTCTTCCGAGGCCTCGGTGAGCCGCAGCAGCTCGAGCCGGTCGCGCGCGGAAAAACCCATATGCGAGACATCGACCTTGAAGCGGTTGCGGTCGACGAGCCGCGCCTGCGAGTGCGCCGGGTTCTCCACGTTGAACGCGATGGTCTCGTCGCGGACGCTGAGGCCGGGATGCTCGAGCGAGGGAATGCTGGAGAGCAGATCCCAGGTGCATTCGTAATGGTCGGTGGTGAGCATGCGCCCGCCGCGCAGCGAATAGGCGCCGTTCGCGAGCAGCGCGCCGTCGAGACTGCCGCCGACCAGCGGCTGCGCCTCGTAGATCACGATGTCACGCCCTGCCTGCTGCGCGTCGCGGATCAGGAACGCCGCGCCCGCGAGCGATCCAATGCCACCGCCGATGAAATACGCCTTCATGACTTGCCTCGATTGCCGTTCGAATTCACGGATGACATTGCATCGCGAGGCAGCGGCCGAAGTTGCGCTGGATCAAGCGGGGCACGAGGCGAAATCACGTCGCCGTTATCGCCGCGGGCTTCTTCGCATAGACGTGCTCGATCTCGTCCGCGAAGCGGCGCTCGAGCGCGGGCCGCTTGTTCTTCAGCGTCGGCGTGAGCAGGCCGCTCGCGATGGTCCACGGGTCCAGCGTCCACCACACCGCGCGCGGCGTCGCGTAGGACGGATAGGCCTTCACGGGCGCCGCTATTCTCGCCAGCAGAGCAGTCCGTTCCTCCGCGCCGCCTTGCCTGCCGCTGGCAGCCAGCCTTTCCCTCTCCTGCACCCAGGCTTTTGCATTCAGCACCACTAGCGCGGTGAGGAACGGCCGCTGCTCGCCGACCACCAGCGCCTGTTCGAACAGGGGATCGGCGAGGATCGCGGTCTCAAGATCCACCGGCGCGATCTTCTCGCCGGTCGACGTCACCAGGATATCCTTGATGCGGCCGGTGATGGTGATGCGCCCGTTCTCGATGCGGGCCTGGTCGCCGGTATGCAGCCAGCCGTCGGCGTCCTTGACGCGGCGCGTCTCGTCCGGCTTGTGCCAATAGCCGAGCATCACGCTGGGACCGCGCACCAGCAATTCGTCGTTCTCGCCCAGCTTGACCTCGACGCCGTCGAGGACATGGCCGACCGAATGCGGATCATTGTCGTCGATGGTGTTGACGGAGACCACCGGCGAGGTCTCGGTCATGCCGTAGCCCTGAAGCACGTCGAGCCCGAGCGCGAGAAACAGGCGAATGACGGGTGCCGCAATCGGCGCGCCGCCGGAGACCGCGACACGCAGGCGGCCACCGAGCTGGGCCAGCACCTTGTCGGCGACGATCCGCTTCAGCAGCGGCCAGGCCAGCCGGTCCAGCAGCGACGGCACGCCATGCCGCTGCCGCGCATCGAAACGCCGGCCGCCGACGGCGATGGTGAGGTCGAGCAGCGCGCGCTCGATGCCTCCCGCTGACGCGCGGTGCTGCATGATCAACGCGTAGATGCGCTCGTAGATCCGCGGCACCGAGACCAGCACCGTCGGCTGCACATGCTTCAGATCCTCCGAGAGTTGCGGCACCGAGCGGGCATAGGCGACACAGGCGCCGGCCGCGATCGGGTAGTAATAGCCGCCGGTGCGCTCGAACGTGTGCGAAAGCGGCAGGAAGGACAGGAAGACGTCGCCCGGTTCGGCGGCGATGCGATGCGCGATCGCCTTCACATTGGCGACCACGTTGCCGTGCGACAGCATCACACCCTTCGGCCGCCCGGTCGTGCCCGAGGTGTAGACGATGGCGGCGAGGTCGTCCGGCTGGATCGCGACGTCGGGCAGCGGCGCGGTCGCGCCGGGTGCTTGTGCGAGCCAGTGGTCGAGCCCGACGATGCGCCCATCCGGCGTGATCAGCCCGCCCGCATCCGCGCAGACGACGCGTTTGAGATGGTCGAGCGGCTGGCCGGTCGCCACGATCGCCTGCCAGCGCTCCAGCGTATCGACGAACAGGAGCAGCGCGCCGGAATCGACCAGGACGTAGGCGATGCTGTCGGGGTTGTCGACGGCATGCATCGGCACCGGCACGAGGCCGCGCGACAGCGCCGCCTGGTCCATGGCGATATGCGCAATGCCGTTCGGCATCAGGATGGCGACGCGTTCGCCGGTCGCGAACGCCTCCGCGGCGAGCGCCGCCGCCACAGCTCGAATTCCGCATCGATCTCGTGCCAGGATTGGCTGACCCAACGCTGCGCGGTCGCATCGAAATGCCGATAGGCCTCCGCCGCCGGTGTCGCCCCGACGCGCCAGCGCAGCAGCTCCGGCAGTGTCCTGATCCCGGCAAGTCCGTCCAGTTGACTCGTCGGCCCCGGCATGGCGTCCTCCCGCATCATCGAATCCTGATCATTTGGTGACTCGACACTAGACTGGCCAGCCCTCGCCGCTTTGATCCTCAGCAAGCAACCATGCAAGGATGAGAACACCGCTCGGGCAACTTTCGTGTCCCGGACGCGATGCAGCCTAGGCGATGCTTGGCATCGTCCGGGGCACGAGAGTTGTCGCGAAACGAGGGAAGATCGGCATTGCGCGTCGTCCCTGCCGCCTCGCATATTTGCCTCCATATCCGCGCGAAAGGTCCGATCATGCCTCACCCCCTCCCCGCCCTCATCGTCGTCGACGTCCAGCGCGCGTTCGACGAATGGGAGGCGGCGGGAAAGCGGCGCAACAATCCGGATGCGGTGGCGCGCATCGCTGATCTCCTGCGGGCTTTCAGGACGCACAGCGCGCCGATCTTTCATATCCGCCATGAAGGCACGAAACCGAATTCGTCGTTCCTGCCGTCGCGTTCCGGCTATGCCGTCAAGGACGAGGCACGCGAGCAGCCGGGCGAGACCGTGATCATCAAGCGCGTCAACAGCGCCTTCATCGGCACCGACCTGGAGCAGCGCCTGCGCGCTGGCAGCATCGGCACGCTCGTGATCTGCGGTGCCACCACCAATCACTGCGTGGAGACGACGACGCGGATGGCCGGCAATCTCGGCTTCGACGCATGCCTCGTGCGCGATGCGACATGGACCTTCGACCGCATCGGCCCCGACGGCGACCAGCATTCCGCCGAGGAGATCCATGCCATGACGCTGTCGAATCTCGACGGCGAGTTCGCGCGGATCGTCACAACCGCCGGCGTAGTCGCCTCATTCGCGGCCAAGTAATGGCAGCAATGCGATCAGTGCCGAGGATGCGACAATGAATCTCACGGCGTACGCTCATTCGTCGCGAATCGCACGCCGCGCGCTGCGTCGTTTCGACGCCCGCGCTGGCCGGAACGCAGCAGACGCCCATCTGTTGTCACACGACATTCAACTGGAGTGATGACACCATGAAGTATCTCATTGTCGCGATCGCGGTCGGAGCTGCGGCACTTGCCGGCGGATCGGCGGCGAGCGCGGCTGGCAAGTCGAGCGCGAAGCAGAACGCGCCGGCCGCCCAATCGACCGACATCAGCGCGCAGCACCGTCACCACGGCCATCGCCATCATCACTGGCGTCCTCACCACCGCCATCACGGCTATTATCGTCCGCATCACCGGAACTATGGTTATTATCCGCGGCATCACGGCTATTACGGCGGCGGGCCGTACGGCTATTACGGCGGCGGCGGTCCCGGCGTGACGTTCAGCTTCGGCGGCGGACGCTGGTAAGAGATGAGGCCCGCAGAAATGCGGGCCTTTTTCTTTACCCGCGCAGAATCAGCCCCGCCGTCTCCACTCCGCTCGCCAGCGCTGCTTCCACCGTACCCATGTCACGGCCGCGATAGAGCGCTTCGCCCGACAACAGCAGCAGACCATCGGCACGCGCGAGGATTTCTTGTGCCGCGCGCGTCCGCGGCATCGCCCAGGAATAGGCGCCGCGGGCAAAGGGATCATGCGCCCAGTTGGTCGCCGCCGCGGCCACGAGATCGCGCGCGACCTCTTCGCGCGACAGCTTGAAGATGGCGGCAAGCGAATCGAGCCCAGCATCGATCAATGCTTTCGGATCGAGGCTGTCCAACTCCGCCGTGTGCGGGCCGCCGAACCAGCCGGTGAGCACGGCCTGCCGGCTCGGATATTGCGTCCACCACACCGGGATGGTCCGGTCGGACAACAGGAAGGTCATGCCCGCCAGATCCTGGTGTCGCTCTTGCCACCATGGCCGCGCGAAGCGCAGCAGTATCTTGATGACGTTGCCGAAGCCGATGTCGCCCGCCGCGGCAAGCTTCTCGCGCGCGCTCGCCGGCAGCGCGATCTCGCGCAGCAACGGCAGCGGCACCGTGAGGATCACACGATCGCAGCCATGGACATCGCCGCCGACGCAGCGAACGGCCGCCCTGTCGCCGTTCTCCTCGATCGCCGACACCACGCAGCCGAGATGGATGGTCACGCCGAACCCGCGGCAGTCGGCCACCAGAAAGTCGATCAGCGCGCCATAGCCGCCGTCGATGCGCGCCTGCGCGGCGTGCCCGCCATCCATCCATTCCTCGCGCAGCGCCAACGTCGAGGCGCGCTCGGGGTCGGCCGCGTCGTAGCCCTCGACCATCCGCAAGATCGAACGGCGCATCGGCGCATAGTCCTCGCCGGCGAAATGCCGGCGCAGGAGTTCGGCAACGGAGAGATCTTCCTTCAGGTTCCGAAGCACGGCTTGCAGCTCGGCCTCGTGCGGATCGTCGCGCACCTCACGCGAGAGCGCCGTCCCGTCGAAGCTCCACCGCTCCCCTGCGATCCCGTGAAGGGGCAGCCCGGCCTCGCGCAGCAATCCGCGCGTGACCGGCGCCTCGCCATGGACGAATTCGGCGCCGCCTTCGGCGCGATAGCCGAACTCCGCGTCCGGCAACGGATGGATACGGCCGCCGCAGCGCTCGCGCGCCTCCAGCACCGTCACCTTGCGGCCGGCCCGCGCCAACTCGCGCGCCGCCATCAGGCCGGCCGCGCCGGCGCCGACGATGACGATGTGCTCTGTTACCTCGCGCATGGCCACGCGTCACCGGCTCGCGGCTTGCGGATCGTTCCTGATCAGGTAGCGCAGCAGCAGGACGCCGCCGCCGAGCTCGCGCGTGCTCTCCAGCGACATCGCGGCGATCGGCGCACGCTTGTCGCTATCTTCCTCCGTCGAAGAGAACACGAAAGGGGCGCCCGCCGCGCCGTCGATCGCGGGGCTGAGGATCAGGTTGAACTCGTCGATCAGACCGGCCCGCAGGAACGCGCCATTGGCGACACCGCCGCCCTCGACCAGCAGCCGCTTCACCCCGAGCTCGCGGCCGAGAATGTCGAGCGCGAGCGCCAGATCGAGCTCGGATTGGCCGGCGAAGATATAGGACACGCCCTCCCCGCGCAGGCCCGCAAGATGCGAATCCGGCACGCTCTCGGTCAGCACCACGACGATCGGATCGCCGCCGATGTCCGAGCGGCCCCAGCCGATCTTGCCCCGCGGATCGAGCACGATTCCATAGGTTTTCGCATCACGCCGCGCGAACCAGTTTTCACGCGGCAGCTTCATGTCCGTCGCGGGATAAGGCTGGCCTTTGGCGAACTCCGAGCCGGTGACGCGGCCGATCACCCAGGCGTCGCCGCCGAGTTCGTCATGGATCTTCTCGAACCAGTCCGTGCCCGCACCCTTCGGGCGCCAGCGACTGGGATGCGTGCGGCCGTCGAGGCTGGAATGCATCAGGCAGATGACATAGAGCTTCATGCGATCCTCCGACGCCACGCTTCACACCGCCGGCCCATCGGCCCTACCGCGATCATTGACGATCACCGCGAGCGGATTGAGCTTCGGCGGCGCGACGAGCTGCAGTGTGTTGGTGTCGCGATGGTCGAATGGCGCGCCGCGCACGAACAACGCGGTCTGGATCAGATAGGTCCAGCTGCCGTCGTCGTTGAAGGTGATGTCGCAGCGGTAGGAGTCGGTGCGGAACGCCTGCTCCAGAAAATCCGTGGAGCAGATGCCGTAGGCGGTGTCGCCGCGCTTTGCGGTGACCGAGATCGTCCTGTCGTCGGGCCCGGCCTTGCCCGAGGCCAGCAGCACCTGCCCACGCGGAATCGCCAGCGTCTGCATGATCAGCCCGGTCGCAGGCTCCCATAACCAGTAGCCGACCTGGTCGTGGAAGGTGATGTCTTCTTCGGGCGTGTTGATGTGGATGTGATAGCGCAGCCCGTACAACAGCTGCGGCCCGTTGGCCTGCGGATCGATCGGGTCCATGCGGATGTGCTCGATGAAGGTCCGCCGCTCCGGCCCCTCCGCCTTCGGATTGATGTCGATGCCTTTGTCCGCCTGCCAATGCCCTGCGAGACGGCGGAGCGGGCCGAGATTGGCAAGGCCGTCGGGCGAGACGTCCTCGGGCTCGGTGAAGATGTCGGCGGGAATGGGGAGCATGGCGGCCTCACGGGATATTGCGGAGGCAGCCATAGCATGGCGGAGCCGGTGTGGCTCGTGCCCAGACCGCACAATCGCGAATGGACACAGGCGCCACGTGCAGACGATCGTCGCGCCTCACATGACGCGAAACGGAGCCGAACCTGTCCTGTTCGGCTCCGCCGCCGGGACGCTTAGTGGCGGTGATCGCGGACCTCGGGTTGCGTGCGGTGGTCCCTGACGATGGTCTGATTGCGATGGTCGCGCACGATGGGCGGATCGCGATGATCGCGCACGATGGTCAGCGCGCTCGCGGGCGTCACCGCGCCTGCCAGAATGAGCGCCGCGAAAGCCGCAAGGATGGTATTGCGCGTGAGTCTTGTCCTTTGCCTGATGGAGCACTGCGAACCACCGGACGGCAAAGCCAGGTTGACCCGTGAGAGAAATATGTGCCGTCGGTCACGTGCCGACGATCGGGTGCACGACCTTGCCGACGGCCGCTCTCAGGCCGCTTCCGACATTGAATTCGCGCGCTGCTCGAGCACGCCGATCGTGGCGACCAAATTGTCGCGCCGCGCGCGAAGGTTGAGTGCGAGCAGCGGATAGGTCGGCGCAAGCACGTCGAACACGCCGGCTTTGGCCTCCTCCTCGAGAATATCGGTATTCAACAGCCGAACGCGCCACCACAAATCGGCGATCAGCGCATCGAGCCGGAGTTCGCCGGCAGTACCAGAACGGGACATTTCTTGCATCGCATGCCTCAACCTGAAACGGGTCTCTCTATCGAGGCCCGGCTTTGGTCATGACTGAGCAAGCCGGGTGCCAGACGCGGAGCGCGATCTCCGGGAGGTCATGGAACCCACAACAACAGGCATCCCCAAGTGATCCGGCGGCCTGCCTCGGTCGTTTCCAGCCCAAGAGGTCGCTTGTCGAGGCGCTATGATCGCTGCTATCCGGGCTTTAGAGGTGCCGATCCGGGCTGAGGCCGGTTTACCCCGGAGAGTTGCGGCGCTGTTGTCGATTGGTGCGAGCGAAGGGCCGAAGGCAAAGGTGGACTGGGCTGATTTGATCGGACACGTCGCCTCCAACGGCGACCGGGAGGCTTTCAAGCGGCTGTTCGAGCATTTCGCGCCTCGCATCAAGGGGCTGATGCTCAAGGCCGGTTGCAGCTCCGATGAGGCGGAAGAGATCGCCCAGGGCACCATGATCGCCGTGTGGCGGAAGGCGCACCAGTTCGATCCCGCGACGGCGGGCGCGCCGGCCTGGATTTTCACGATCGCGCGCAACCTGCGGATCGATCTATTCCGCCGCAGGGCGCGGACGGACCGGCTGCAATCCGATTCCGAGCTGCCTGATGCACCGGATCAAGCCGAGACGGCCGACGTGCTGATGTCGCGCGTGCAGGATGCGGCGCGGATCGCCGCGGCGATCAAGCAACTCTCGGCAGAGCAATCCACGGTGGTGAGGCTGTCGTTCATCGAGGAGCGACCGCATCCGGAGATCGCGAGCACCCTCGGGATTCCCCTCGGAACTGTCAAGTCAAGGATCAGGCTCGCGATGAACCGGTTGCGAGACATTTTGGACGAAGAAGCATGACGATCAGCCATCATCCGCCGGAAGAGCTTCTGGCCGATTTCGCGGCCGGCAATCTGGAAGAGGCTCATCAACTGGTTGTCGGGGTGCATGTGGCTGGCTGCCCACGGTGCGCCCGCTTCGTGCGGGCCATCGAGCAGCTTGCGGGCGCCGCGCTGGAGGATGTCGAGCCGGTGCCGATCGCGCCCGATGCATTCGACCGCGTGATGTCGCGAATTCATCTGTCTCCGGCGGAGACCGCCGCGCCCCGCCTCGCGTCCGACATTGACCATGATCTGCCGCCGGCACTGCGGAACTATCGCATCGGCAAGCGCCGGCGCGTCGCGCCCGGTCTCAGCATGAGACCGATCGAGTTGTCCGGTTCGGGCAGCGCACGCGCCTTCCTGCTTAGATCAGCGCCGGGCTCGCGCATGCTCGAGCACACCCACACCGGCACCGAGCTGACGCTGGTGCTCGAGGGCAGCTTCAGCCATGAGGGCGGACGCTTCGGCCCCGGGGATTTCGACTATGGCGACGACGAGGTCGATCATCGTCCCATCGTCGGCGACGAAGGCCCTTGCGTCTGCCTGGTCGCCATGACCGGCGACCTGCGCATGAACGGTTTCCTCGGCCGATTGATCGGACCGTTCGTACGGCTGTGATTGCGCTTCGTCCCTCTCCTGTCGAGTGATCCGGGCCTGCGTCCGGAGCGTTTTCTTTGAAACGCAACGGAGACAGGACATGGCCGGTTCGAACCTGCCAAGCCAGGCACCAAGCGAGATTCTGCGCGAATTGCTGGCCCGCGTCTCGACTGGCGAGACACGTGCCTTCGCGGAGCTCCATACGCTGACCCGCGGCAGGCTGGGCCGGACCGCGCTGGCCGTTGGAGCCGCGCCGCACGACGTCGACGATATCCTCCAGGACAGCTTTCTGAAGATCTGGCGCAACGCTGCCCGGTTCGATTCCGGGCGGGCCCCCGCCATGGCCTGGATGTCCGCGATCGTCCGAAACACCGCCATTGATCATCTGCGGACCCGACGACAGCCGAGTGTCGAATTGGAGAAGGCGCTTGCGGTCGCGGCAGACGCTGCGCCGTCACCGACCGAGGAATTCGATTACGCCGGCGCCGAACCCGTTGCCCGCGGCGCGCTGGCCCGTTTGCCGGAAGATCGCCGCAGGCTGGTCGCTCTGGCCTATCTGGAAGGCGAGAGCCGCGCGAGCCTGTCGCGGCGCTTCGGTGTGCCGGTCGGCACCATCAAGACCTGGCTGCACCGAACCATTTTGGTCGTGCGCAAGGATTGCCTGGCCACGATGGCGGCGGCCTGAAGGCGGCAGGAAAGCGTGCATGGCCGCAGAGATCATTGAATTTCCCGAGCGTGGACGCGACCAGCTCGTCTCCTCGATCGCAAGGCTCGAAACCATCGTGAGAGAAGTCGAGCGAATCGTGGCCGACGAGCCTGAAGCCGGCGTCGACCGGCTGCTCGCAATCATGGAGCGCATGGGCGACCGATTGGTCGATCTCGCAACCCTCGTGCTCGACGAGGAGTCGAAGCTGCAGGCCCGGAAGGCCTTCATATCCTTGTCCGACAAGATCGCGGAAACCAGGGAAGCGTTCGAGCAGGTCGGAGACCGGACGCATACCTGACGCGATCGGCAGGCTGATTGACCCGGCGCCGTCGCTCAGTGCGACAGCTTTTGAGCGACGAGAAACCCGATCCAGGCGCTGACGCCGGCGAGGAACGAGCCCCAGCACACGTCCGCAAGGGTCAGTCCGGTCGACCAGTTCCGCAGCGTCGCCTGATTGGTCAGATCGTAGGTCGCATAGGTGAAGCAGCCGAGCAGCAGGCCGGATGTGAAGGCGCGCAGCGCGCCGCCGTCTTGCTGTGCAGGCAACACGGCAAACCAGATCAAGCCGAGGGGATACAGCAGATAGAAAGCTGCCGCGGCGGGCAGATCGGGTTGAGCCCGCAACATGTCGCCCAGCACGGGCCGATACAGCTTGTCGACCATGATCGTCAGCCAGACCATGTCGACGGCGACGAAAGTCACGGCCACCGCGAGATAGGTCAAGAAAAGAGTCATGTCCGTGTTTCCCGTCGCCCTGCATCCGGCCGGCTTGTCGAGCAGCGCCAGGTTAACGACCCGGGAGCCATGTCGGATCACATCGGCGATTCATTCGGCTTTGCGGCGCAGCGACCAGGGTCCATCACGGTTCCCGCCGCGGCGGCCATGGAAAGAAGGCGTTGGTGCGGGCCTGATATCGGCGATAGCGGTCCCCGCGCGATTGCAGCATCTGCTCCTCTAGCGGCGGTATGCCCGTCACATGGACCAGGATCCAGTACATGATCGCGGGCGCTGCCAGGCTGGCCCACCCCCATGGATAGCCCGGCGATAGCGCGATGACCGGGTAAGCCAGCCATCCCAGCCATTCGAAGAAATAGTTCGGGTGACGCGACCAGCGCCACAAGCCGACATCGCAGACGAGGCCCTTGCTGGAGGGGTTGCGCTTGAACTGCCGCAACTGCCGGTCCGCCAAGGCCTCGCCAGCAACGGCAACCAGGATGATGACGATCCCGGCGTAGTCCGGCAGCCGCAGTTCAGGCCCGGGCGCATGCGCCGCGAGGAAGACGGCGAACGGCAGCGGCAACGAGACCAGCGCCTGCGATTGCAGGAAGAGGAACATCCGGCGAGGCGCATCGGCGCCCCATTGGCGCGCGTAGTTCGCATAGCGGGGATCGTCGATCCCGGCTGCGGAGCGTTGCGCGATGTGCGTCCCCAGCCGCACCGACCAAAACAGCACGAGCCCCGCGACAAGCACCCGGCGGGCCGGCGAACCATCATCCAGCGGCCACAAGGCCGCGGCCGCGCCGACGAGGCCGGTCGCATAGGACCAGATCGCATCGACCCAGCCGGAATTGCCGGTGCGCTGCTGAACGACCCAGGCCAGTGCCATCAGGAGGCAGAGGGCCAGCGCAATGCCGGCAATCGCCTGAACGTATGGAAGGAACATGCTCTCACCGATTCGACCTTTGTCTGTACGTCATGTCCGGGCCGCGGTTTCGCCTTGGCGGCGGGTTCCAGGCGATCAGCCAAGTGATCCGGGCCATCGCGCCAAACGTTTCCTGTCCGGTGCTTCAAAGGACCGTAGCTGGCGGTACCGCAGTGGGGGCGAAAGAGAATGCGTTTGGCCGTAATCGGGACGGGAATTGCCGGCAATGCCGCCGCATGGCTCCTGTCGAAGCGTTACGCCGTCACCGTTTACGAGCGCGAGCAACAGCCGGGGGGACATAGCCACACCGTTCGAATCGACTATGACGGCGAGCCTCTCAACGTCGATGTCGGCTTCATCGTGTTCAACGAGACGAACTATCCGCAATTGACGTCGTTGTTCTCCCATCTGGGCGTGAAGACGGTCGAGACCTGCATGAGCTTCGCCCTCTCCGCCGATCAAGGCCGGTTCGAATGGCGGGGTGGCGGCGAGACGGCCTTGCAAACAGTCTGCGGCCTGTTCGCCCAGCCACGCAACCTCGCTTCGCCGTCATATTTTCGCATGCTGGCGGAGGTCGCGCGGTTCAACCGGCAGAGCGTGGCCGATCTAAGTGCCGGCCGGCTGCGCGACCTGACGCTCGGTGAGTATTTGCGCGGGCAATCCTTCGGGCCGCGGCTGTTCTCCGACTACCTCGGCCCGATGGGCGCGGCGATCTGGTCGTCCTCGTCCGACGACATTCTGTCCTTTCCGGCGGAGAACTTCGTGGCCTTCTTCGACAACCACCGGCTGTTGCACCTCGATCGGCCGCGCTGGCGGACCGTGGAGGGCGGCAGCCGACGCTATGTCGACAAGCTGACCGCTTCGTTCGCGCACAACATTCGGCTGGGCTGCGCGGTAACGTCGATCGACCGAACCGGGCGTGGCGTGACCGTCCGCGACAGTCACGGCGGTGAGGAAAGTTACGATGCCGTCGTGATGGCCTGTCACAGCGATCAGGCCCTGGCGGCGCTGTCGGATGCCGATGCCGAGGAACGTTCCATTCTCGGCGCGATCAGATATGCCCCCAACACCATTTACCTGCACCGTGATCCCCGCCTCATGCCGAAGCGGCGGCAGGCATGGGCGTCCTGGAACTTCCTGCGATGGGAGCGGCAGACGCCTGCCGAGAGCGACGTCGCGGTGACCTATTGGATGAACAGGCTGCAAGGCATCGACGACCGCAAGCCGTTGTTCGTCAGCCTCAACCCTCCGTTCGAGCCTGCGGCACACCTGACGTTCGGAAAGTTCAGCTTCGATCACCCGCAATACGATCTGGCAGCGTTCGCGGCGCAGCGACGGCTCCCCGCCATCCAGGGCCGTCGCCGAACCTGGTTCTGCGGCGCCTGGACCGGCTATGGCTTTCACGAGGATGGCTTGCAGGCCGGCATCTCCGTTGCCGAGGCACTTGGCAGCGAAGTACCGTGGCGCCGGCCGGAGCCGTTGCTGGCCCAAGCTGCCGAGTAAAGCGATGATCCCAGCGAAACCAGCCAGCGTGGAGGATGCGACAGCGCCCGCCGCGCTCTATTGGGGAAAGGTGATGCACGCGCGATGGCGGCCCGTGCTGCACCGGTTCACCTACCGCGTGATGAGCCTGCTGATTGATCTCGACAGGTTGAACGAAGCCGATCGCCAATCCCGGCTGTTCGGCGTCAATCGATCAGCGGCTTTCAGCTTCCACGAGCGCGATCACGGCGAAGGCACGAGCGCGGGCCTCAGCCAACACGCCCGGCACCTCGCAGCCGAACGAGGCATCGACCTCACGGGAGGCCGCGTTCTGCTTCTCTGTTATCCCAGGGTGCTCGGCTACGTGTTCAACCCGCTTTCGGTCTACTTCTGCTATGCCGCGTCCGGCGCTCTTGCGCTGCTGATCTACGAAGTCCGCAACACCTTCGGCGAAATGCATTGCTACGTCCTGCCGGTGCGGGAGGCCGCCGCGGGCTGCGCCATACGGCAAACCCAGGCGAAGGAGTTTTACGTCTCGCCCTTCATGGAGATGGAAACACAGTACCGCTTCAGCGTTTCTCCACCGCAGCGGGACGTGAGAGTCCGGATTTTGCAAAGCAGCGATCAGGGCCCGATGTTTGCGGCAGCATTCTCCGGACGACGTCGTCCCCTGACCAGCCGCTCCCTGCTGGCGGCGCTGGTCGGCCTGCCATTCCTGACGTTCAAGGTGATCGCAGCCATTCACTGGGAAGCGATGCGGCTCTGGCTGAAAGGTGTTCCCTACGTGCCTCGTTTGAAACAACGTGAGATCTAGACCATGGACCTCGCAGCCACCCATCAGGCCATGCAATTCGATGGCGTCCCGTTCTTTGGCCGACTGGCTCTGCGCCTTGCATCGCAACTTCGGTGTGGCACCGTTCACGTGCGCCTGCCCGACCACAGGATGGTGACCTTGCGTGGCCAGCTTCAGGGCCCGTCGGCCACGATCGAATTGAATAATTACAGGTTCGCGCGCAGCCTCGTCATCGGCGGCGATATCGGCATGGCTGAGGCCTATATTCGCGGCGACTGGACCACGCCCGATCTCGCCCAGCTTCTCTACGTGCTCTGTCTCAACGAAGATCTGGTCGACAACGCCTTTGCCGGCAACATGCTGGTCCGCCTGTGCCGGCGGGCAGTCCATCTCCTGCGCCGCAACACAAGGCAGGGATCGCGGCACAACATCCACCGTCATTACGATCTCGGCAACGAGTTCTTCGCGGCGTGGCTCGATTCCAGCATGACCTATTCATCGGCCTTGTTTCCGGCCGAGACAGCCGACCTTCCCGCCGCACAACGACACAAATACGAGCAGCTGGCGCAGGCCATCGAGTTGCAGCCCGGTCAGAGCGTGCTCGAAATCGGATGCGGCTGGGGCGGCTTCGCCGAATTCGCCGCCAAGACCTACGGCGCCAGCGTGCTCGCCCTCACCATCAGCAGAGAGCAGCATGAATTTGCCCGTCGGCGAATCCACGAAGCCGGGCTCGCCGAGAAGGTTGAAGTGCGACTGCAGGACTATCGCGACCAGGACGGCCGCTTCGACCGCATCGCCTCGATCGAGATGATCGAGGCCGTCGGCGAGCAGTTCTGGCCGGCCTATTTCAATCAGCTGAACCAGCGGCTCAAGCCCGGCGGCTTGGCCGGCATCCAGGCCATCACCGTCAGCGACGAACTCTTCGGCAGCTATCGGCAACGCGTCGACTTCATCCAGCGCTACATCTTCCCGGGCGGCATGCTGCCGTCGACGAACATCCTGCGCGCGCTCGGCGAACGCTTCGACATGCCCGTCATCCGCGAGCGCGTCTTCGGGCAGGACTACGCCAGGACACTCGCCCTCTGGCGCGACAATTTCAGCCAGGCCTGGACCGACCTGACCTCGCTCGGGTTCGACGAGCCGTTTCGGCGGCTGTGGGAATATTATCTCTGCTACTGCGAGGCCGGATTCAGGGCGGGGAAGATCGACGTCGGGCAGTTGGTGTTTGCGCGGCGGGGGTGAGGCGGGTCAGAGACAACGGCTCTGCCAAGCGATGCCGGGCTGCAGATGCTTCAGGAAGCAAATGGTGCCCAGGGGCGGAATCGAACCACCGACACTGCGATTTTCAGTCGCATGCTCTACCAACTGAGCTACCTGGGCGTGCTCCAAGAGAGGGGCCAAAGCCCATCGAGCGGGCGGTTTATAGTGGGCTCGGGGCGGCCTGTCCACCCGGCTTCGCCAAGAGGCTCCGCCGGGCGCGGCCCGGCTGTGCACAAGCTGCCCCGGCTGGCGCGCGGCGGGGTGCACGGTCCGGCAAACTATTGATATTATTATTTATTCGAGGTCGTCGACTTCGTCGTCGCGGCTGGGGATGACGTAGGAGCCTTTCAGCCAACGGTTCAAATCGACGTCGCGGCAGCGCGAGGAGCAGAACGGGCGGGTGGCCTCGGACTGCGGCTTGCCGCAGATCGGGCAGGTTTTGAGCGGGCTGGCGGGCTTTTTGACTTGGTCGTCCATGATGTCGGCGGCGTGCACGGGGTGAAGGGTTCAAGAGCCTGTCGGGCAACGGGTTCCGCGGGCGGGCGGCCGGCTCAAATGGCGGTGGCGTTGAGCCAGCCGAAGCGGATCGGAAAGCCCTCGCCGCCGAGCAGCGTGGTGGTCTCGTAGAGTGGCAGGCCGACGACGTTGGTGTAGGACCCCACCATCTTCACCACGAAGGAGCCGGCGATGCCCTGCACGGCGTAGCCGCCGGCTTTGCCGCGCCATTCGCCGGAGCCGATATAGGCTTGGATGTCGTCTTCCGAGAGCCGCTTGAAACGGACGCGGGTCTCGACCAGGCGCTGGCGGAACGCCTCGCGCGGCGTCACCAGGGTGATCGCGGTGTAGACGCGGTGGTTGCGGCCCGACAGCAGGCGCAGGCACTGCGCGGCCTCGTCCACCAGATTGGCCTTGGGCAGGATGCGGCGGCCGACCGCGACCACCGTATCGGCGGCGAGGATGAAGGCGCCGCGCAGCTCGTCGTCGAGCTGCACCGATTTCAGCGCCGCATCGGCCTTGGCCCGCGCAAGACGATTGGCGCAGGCGCGCGGCAGCTCGCCCCGCTTCGGCGTCTCGTCGACGTCGGCCGGGCGGAGCGCGTCCGGCTCGATGCCGGCCTGGTTGAGCAGCGACAGGCGCCGCGGCGAACCGGAGGCAAGTACGAATTTGGGGCGGCCAAGCATCAGGTGATTTGGGGGATGAGCAGGGGGTGAATTGCGCGCGGAACCTATCGGAAGGGGGCTGATTTCACAACCCGGGAACCGGGAGTTTGGTGATTCGAGGCTCCCCACCACGCATCTGCCTACGCTCTGTGACGCGGGTGTTACGCACGGCTCCTCGTGTCAGACCGGCGCCGAGCCCAATTTCGCGAAGCGCTTGCGGATGCGCATCGACAGCTGGTCGCAGACGTCGCGATAGGCGGCGAGCTTCTGGTCGCGGCTGCCCTCGATGGTGGTGGGATCCTGCGTCGGCCAATATTCGACATCGGCCGCCAGCGTCCGCGTCAGCTCCAGCGCCTTGTGGTGCGCCTCCGGCGAGAGCGTGATGATGAGGTCGAAATTCAGCCCCTCCCAATCCTCCAGCTCCTCGAAGGTCTGCGGCTTGTGGGCGGAGATGTCCTGGCCGAGCTCGGCCATCACGGACACCGCGAACGGATCGAGCTCGCCTTTCCGCGTTCCCGCCGACTTCACGTAGAGCCCTTGGGGAAACATGTGCAGCAGCAGGCTCTCGGCCATCGGCGAGCGCACGCTGTTCATCGCGCAGGCGAATAGCACGGACTGCGGATTGCTTGCGCGTGGAGGCGCAGCCATCCGCGATTATCCTTTCCAATGAAGGACGGTGATGAGCGTGAACAGCCGGCGCGATGTCTCGAAATCGACCCGCACCTTGCCCTTCAGCCGCTCCTGCAGCGTGCGCGATCCCTCGTCATGGATGCCGCGGCGGCCCATGTCGATGGCCTCGATCTTGTCGGGGGTCGCGGTGCGGATCGCCTGGTAATAGCTGTCGCAAATCATGAAATAGTCCTTCACGATCCGCCGGAACGGCGTCAGCGACAACAGATGCGCGACCACGGGCGTGCCGTCCTCGCGGCGGATGTCGAACATCAGGCGATTACCGGTGATGCCGATATGCAGCGTGAACGGACCCCTTCCCTCGGCGCCCTCGGGCGCGAACAGGTTCTGCTCGATCAGGTCGTAGATCGCGATCGCGCGCTCATGCTCGATGTCGGGCCCGGAACGGCCGATCGAGTCCTCGTCGAGCGTGACGCCGACGATGCGATTGCTGGAGTCGTCCTGTTCAGGCAGCTCTGTCATGACAGATTGAGGCGCAATCCAATCGAACGCGAATGGGCGTCCAGCCCCTCGGCCTTGCCGAGCGTCATCGCGGCAGGTCCGAGCGCACGCAGCTGATCCGGGCCGCATTTCAGGATCGAGGTGCGCTTGATGAAGTCGTGTACCGAGAGCCCTGAGGAGAATCGCGCCGAGCGCGCCGTCGGCAGCACGTGGTTGGAGCCGCCGACATAGTCGCCGATCGCCTCCGGCGTATGCGGCCCGAGGAATACCGCGCCGGCATTGCGGATCTTCGCCGCCAACGCGTCGGGATCCACGGTCATGATCTCGAGATGCTCGGCGGCAATGGCGTCCGCGAGCGGAATGGCGTCGGTGAGGTTCTTCACCATGATGATGGCGCCGAAATCCGCCCAGGAGCTGCCTGCGATCGCCGCGCGCGGCAATGTCTTCAGCTGCGCCTCGACCGCCTTCTCGACGTCGGCGGCAAGGCGCGCGGAATCGGTGATCAGGATGGATTGCGCGCTGGCATCGTGTTCGGCCTGCGCCAGGAGATCGGCGGCGATCCAGTCGGCATTGCCGGTGTCGTCGGCGATCACCAGCACCTCGGAGGGACCTGCGATCATGTCGATGCCGACCTTGCCGAACACCAGCCGCTTGGCCGCGGCGACATAGGCATTGCCGGGGCCGACGATCTTGGCGACCGGCGCGATCGTCGCGGTGCCGTGCGCCAGCGCGGCCACGGCCTGCGCGCCGCCGACGCGGTAGATCTCGGTGACGCCGCCGAGATACGCCGCCGCCAGCACCAGTGGATTGAGCTTGCCGTCGGGTGACGGCACCACCATCACCAGACGCGAGACGCCGGCGACCCTTGCAGGCACCGCGTTCATCAACACCGAGGACGGATAGGCCGCGGTGCCGCCGGGCACATAGAGGCCGGCGGATTCGATCGCGGTGTAGCGCCAGCCGAGCTCGACGCCGAGCGGATCGGTGAAGCGCTCGTCCTGCGGCAGTTGGCGGCGGTGATAGGTCTCGATGCGATCCCGCGCGAGCTTGAGCGCATCCAGCGTCGCAGGCTCGCAGGCCTTGGTCGCGGTCTCGATCTCATCAGCGGTCACGCGCAGGCCGGATGCGTCCAGCTTCAGGCGGTCGAACTTGGCGGTCGCCTCCAGCAGCGCGGCATCGCCCCGCCTGGCCACGTCGTCGACGATTGCGCGCGCGGCGGCCTCGACGTCGGCCGAGATCTCGCGCTTGGCGGCGAGGAAGGCCGCGAATCGCTGGTCAAAATCGGCGCTGCTGCGGTCGAGGCGAACGGGCATGTCAGGCTTGGCTTCTGGCTGGTCTTGGGGCGATTGGCGCACCAGGTCCCCTGCTCAATGGCGCGGCGGGGAAGCGGCGTCAACCCTCGCAAGCCGCCGTTCTGGCGCAGGCTTGAGCCGGAGCGGCTGGTATACCGGGGGCCTCACAGCTCCCCCTCGATCTCCAGCCCCGTCCCCAGCGTGTCGTCCCCGAGGTCGGTCAGCTCGCATTCCAGGCATTCGACGTCGAGCCGGACGGCGCCGCCTTCCGCGAACAACAGCAGGGCGCTGCCGCCGGGCTCCGCCTCGCGCCCGTCCCTCGGGTGAAACTCGATGCCGACGAGGTCCATGACCTTCTCGGGCGCAGCCAGGTCGATGTTGCGAGCCTTGCAGGCGAGGACGCGGTCGAAGCGGAGCGCAGAGACGAGCCGGCGCGGCTCGGTCTGTCCTCCCAGCGTCTGCTCCCAGTCCAGCCGGCTCAGACCGACTACGAGCCGCTTCTCGCTCTGCCGCCAGATGATGTCGGAGACCTGGACCCGGGCATCCTGGACATGGGTCGAGATCACGGCGAGATCGTCGGCGTCGAGGGCGATCAGTTTGAGCTGGGGCGACATCGCCGACGCTTCTCCTTCGGAATGGACGGGGCTCAACGCGGACCGGCGCCGAAATTTCCGCTCAAACTAACGGGCCGGCTGGCTAGAGGCTATTGATATCCGCCATCTCCAGCACCTTCCGCGGATACCCCTCGCGGGCGACCCGGATCATGACGCGGCCGATCTGCCCGGTCGAGGTGACCAGCCGCGGCAAGATCCGGCGCAGCACCGGCCAGAGCGGCCGGGTTGCGGCATAGACCGCCTGCACCCAGGCGGTCCTGGACCGGGCGCCGCGCAGCCCGAGCACATGGTCGATGCCGGCTTCGACTAGTTATTCGCGCAAGACGCCCTGCCCGACCATGCCGGTCGCGCCGAAGATGATGCCTCGCATCCGGATGTCCCCAAGGGCATCGCCGCTCATGCGGCGACCGCCCTGTCGCAAGGATACACCGGCCGGCGTTTCCGTGCGATCAGGGCGATCTTGACGTGAGGCGCCTTACTCCTTGAAGAACGCCAGCAGGTCGGCGTTGATGGTTTCGGCGTGCGTGGTCGGCATGCCGTGCGGGAAACCCTTGTAGGTCTTCAGCGTGCCATTCTTCAGCAGCTTGGCCGACAGCGGCCCGGAATCGGCGTAGGGCACGATCTGGTCGTCCTCGCTGTGCATCACCAGCACCGGCACGTTGATCTTCTTGAGATCCTCGGTGAAGTCGGTCTGCGAGAACGCGACGATGCCGTCGTAATGCGCTTTGGCGCCGCCCATCATGCCCTGGCGCCACCAGTTCTGGATCACCGCTTCCGAGGGCTTTGCGCCGGGACGGTTGTAGCCGTAGAACGGGCCGGCAGGGAGGTCGCGATAGAATTGCGTGCGGCTGGCGGCGAGCTGCTTCTGCAGATCGTCGAACACGCTCTTCGGCAGGCCGCCGGGATTGGCCGCAGTCTGCACCATCAGCGGCGGCACCGCGGAGAGGATCGCCGCCTTCGCCACCCGGCTCTCGCCATGGCGCGCGATGTAGTGCACGACTTCGCCGCCGCCGGTGGAATGGCCGACATGGATGGCGTTCTTGAGGTCGAGATGCGCGGTGACGGCCGCGAGGTCGTCGGCATAGTGATCCATGTCATGGCCGTCGGAAACCTGCGACGAGCGGCCATGGCCGCGGCGGTCATGGGCGATGACGCGATAGCCGTTGTTGGCGAAGAAAATCATCTGCGCGTCCCAGTCATCGGCCGACAACGGCCAGCCATGGCTGAACACGATCGGCTGGCCACTGCCCCAGTCCTTGTAGAAGATCTCGACGCCGTCTTTGGTGGTGATGGTGGGCATGATCGCTCTCTTTCAGTGCAGTTCGATTGCGTTACGCGTGAACAGGCACGCGCCGACGTTGCGCAGGTAATCGCGCGCGATCCCGAATGCGACGCCTCGCATCGACCGGGACGTTGAGAATCGTGTGATCAGGCAAATGCCATCGGCTTGAAGCGACGCCAGGCACCGATGGTGAGCACGACGAAGAACACCAGCACGACGCCCTGCACCGCCGCGAACACGGGGCCCGACGGAGGCGCCGGCGCCACGGCGGGCGCGAGCGCGGCAAGCGCCGGGACCTTGAGGAACGACTGGATGACCAGCACGAAGACGTTGAAATAGAGCGAGATCATCGCGGTCACGACATAGACCGGGCGCCAGGCACCCGCGAGCTTCATGCCGTACAGCGCGAAGCAGGCGATGGCGAGCAGCACCAGCGAGATGATGCCGATGATGTGCGACGGCAGCAGCTTCTCGAACGGAAACAGGAAGCCGGTGACGCTGGTGAGGATCGTGAAAGCAAGGAAGATCGCGGTCAGGCCCGGCATCGACTTCGAGCCGAGCAGGCCGAACATCACGACGAGGCCGGCGACGATGCCGATCAGGCTGATGACGACATGGACCAACGTGAAGGCGGGCAAGCTCAAGCCAAGGACCATGACATCGTCTCCTAATCGTCCGGCATTAAAATTCAGGAGATTAGTATTACGACCCTCATGGGATTGCCACCTGCGTTGTCGTCACATGCAGGTGCGAAGCCATGCGCCATCGTGCGAATCGACAAGCGCATGGCTGAATTTTTTGCACCGCTGTCACAAACGACGGCAGATTTCGACGAAAGTTGAATCGGAAATTCAAACTTCCTTGGTGTCGAAGATCAGGAGGTCGGCGCCGCCGCTGGCGAATTTCGGCACGTCGGCGCCGGTCGCCTTGCCCTCTTCGCTGCCGAAAGCCTTCTGGATGTCGGCCACGCTGTCGAAGGTGAGAATGGCAACGAGATGGATTCCGGATGGGCCGGCGGGAGATGCGACCGGCCCCTTGCTCACGGCGTATTTCTTCAGGCCGGGAAGTTTCTTGGCGAGTGGAATGTGGGTCTCGGCATAGTACTTGTCGAAGGCAGCAGCATCCTTGGGGGTTTTGTACAGCACGACGATTTCAGCCATTTAGTCCTCCCGTTGAGTTTGTTGTCTTTAGACCCTCATGGTGAGGAGGCGCGCGAGCGCCGTCTCGAACCATGCAGGCCCGGCTGTTGAATCCGGGCCATCATCCTTCGAGACGCGCTACGCGCTCCTCAGGATGAGGAGATAGTCTGCAGTTGCCGGCAAAACCGCAAGCCTCATTCGACTTGCCATTACCTTGTCTTGTCCTTGACTTATTTCTTTGAGCACGATCTTGCCGGAAAACCGCTTCACACTTTTCCGGATCGTGCTCTATAGCGCCGGTTTTGCGGCGTCGCCGAGATAGCCGTGCAGGGAGGCCACGACCTGGGCGCCCTCGCCGATGGCGCCGCCGACCCGCTTGACCGAGCCGGAGCGGACGTCGCCGACGGCATAGACGCCGGGCACCGACGTCTCGAGCGGCGCCACCAGCCTGCCCTGGTTCTGCTCGGACTGCGCGCCGGTCACGACGAAGCCGCCGCGATCTAGCGTCACGCCGCAGCCGTCGAGCCAGGAGGTGGCGGGATCGGCGCCGACAAACAGGAACAGATTGCGGATGTCGGCGGAATCCTCGTCATCGGACAGCCGGCTCTTCCAGCGGATGCGCCGCAGCAGCGCGGCCTCGTCGCCCTCGAGCGCCGTGATCTCGGTGTTGAACATCAATTCGATGTTCGGCGCCGCTTCGATGCGCTCGATGAGATAGCGCGACATGCTGGCTCCCAAGCCACCGCCGCGGATGATCATCAGGACTTTCTTGGCGTGACCCGACAGGAACACCGCGGCCTGGCCCGCCGAATTGCCGGCACCGACCAGCGCGACCTCCTCGCCGGCGCACAGCTTCGCCTCGACCGGCGAGGCCCAATACCAGACGCCGCGTCCTTCGAACTTGTCGAGATTGTCGATCTCCGGCCGGCGATAGCGCGCGCCGCTGGCGACTACGATCGAACGCGAACGCAAGGGATTGCTGCCGTCGAGCGCCACAGCGAAGGCGCCATCCTTGCGCGTGCAATCGAGCGAATTCGCCGTCACGGGAATCATGATGTCGGCGCCGAATTTCTGCGCCTGGGTGAAGGCGCGCGCAGTCAGGGCCTGGCCCGAAATGCCGGTCGGAAAGCCCAGATAATTCTCGATGCGCGCGCTGGCGCCGGCCTGGCCACCGAAGGCGCGGGTATCGAGCACCGCGACGGACAATCCTTCCGACGCTGCGTACACGGCGGTGGCGAGCCCGGCCGGGCCGCAGCCGACGACTGCAACGTCATAGATGCGATCGTCCTTGGCGCCGCCGATCATGCCGATGGCGCGGGCAAGCTCGGTCTCGTTGGGATTGCGCAGCACGGCGCCGTTGGCGGCAACGACCAGCGGCCAGTCTTCCGGCTTCGGTGAATAGCGCGCGATGACCTCGGCGGCGTCGCGATCCCTTGCGGGATCGAGCAGATGATGCGGCAGACCGTTGCGGGTGAGAAAGCCCTGCAATCGCACCACGCCGGCGGAGTTCGACGGACCGATCAGCACAGGACCGCCCATGCCGTCCTGGATCAGATTGACCCGGCGCAGGATCAGCGCGCGCATGATGCGCTCGCCGAGTTCCGCCTCGGCGACCAGCAGCGCACGCAAGCGCTCCGGCGGCAACAGCAGCGTCTCGACATCGCCCTCGGCGCGGCCGTCGACCAGTGCCGGCTGTCCCGAGAGCTGGCTGAGTTCGGCCAGGAATTGCCCCGGTCCCTGGTCGATGACAGGGGTGACGTGGCCGAGACCGTCGCGCTGGGTGATGGCGACATGGCCCTTCAGCACCACGAACATGCCGGGCCCGGGCTTGCCGGTCTCGAATAGGAACTCGCCGTCGGCATAGCTGCGGACTTCACCGAAATGCCTGATGCGCTCGATCTCGGCGGGCGTCAGCGTCGGAAAGGTCTGCTCGGGGCGGATGAAGCGCGACATCAGCGCCTCACCGTCATTTGGTTGCCGTCCGTTCTGCCCCATCGTCATTCTCACTCATTCCGAATTCCAGGTGCCGGCTTTGCCGGCGGCCCCCTCATTTAGGGAACCATCTTCATTCTGCGAGGGCTCCGTGCCCGCGGCGCGTTCGCGCGCCTGCAGCTTGCGCCGCTTGAGGTTTTCACGCAGCGCCGATTTCAGGCGGTCGTCCCGGGACGTCCTCGCCCGGGTCGTGCTCTTGTCGGTCTCGTCGGCCATCACGGGTCCATCACATCGGTCGGCGGCAGGATGCCACCGAATGGCGACAGCTCAAGAGGCGAGCGCGATCCATTCGTGCGAAACGCGAATTGGATCGAATCCGATGCCTGGAGCAACTGACCATTTGGCGGGGATATCGGAGCAGAATCGCCAGAAAGTCGGCAGTTTCGCGCCGAAACGGGCATTTTGGTCCTGATATCGACCCGATTTTCTCGGTTTGACCGGCCCAGCAAGCTTGCACAGGAGGGGGGCTTGTGGCAGATATCGGCCCGCTTGGTAGCGCCCCCAGGGCGCCCGATTCTTCACCAGCACATGCTGCCGTAGCTCAGTGGTAGAGCACTCCATTGGTAATGGAGAGGTCGACAGTTCAATCCTGTCTGGCAGCACCATTTTCCCCATCGAAGCGAGCCCTGTTGAAACAAGCCTTGCCTTTGGCAGCGTGCCCGCAACACCCACGGATGCGATCGTGATCACCCGTTCCCTGCCCTATGAAGGACTGCTCCACGAGATCGTCGAGCACAACGGCGTGCTCTATCTCGGCGGCATCGTCCCTGAAGATGCGGGGTTCGACATGACGGGCCAGGCCGACGATGTGCTGCGCCAGTTGAAGACCCTGCTCGATGGCGCCGGCTCCGATCTCTCCTGCGTTCTGCAGGTGACGATCTTTATGGCTGATCTCGCCGACAAGGCGGTGTTCAACGAGGTGTGGAAGCGCTATTTCACCGCGAACCATCTGCCGGCGCGTGCGGCCGTGGGCGTTGCGGATCTCGGCCCAGGCGTCAGGCTGGAGCTGACGGCGATCGCCGCCCGTCGGTGACAGTCCATTGCAGATGAGATGGTGCGCGACCTGGGCGCACGCCTCGTCCTTCGAGACGGCGCTTGGGCGCCTCCTCAGGATGAGGCTAGGCAGCATCGAAGCTCGTGGACCTGCAGCCACGCATTCGGTCCTCATCCTGAGGGCCCGCCAACGGCGGGCGTCTCGAAGGATGGCCGCAAGCGAAGTCGGCTTCATTTGCGCTTGCTCCCGGCGGCGCTGAGACACGGGACCTGCGAGGCGGATCGTCGGTTCGTTCCTGTTTGCACACATGAAGCTACGTTCTCGCGGCTTGAAACGCCCGAGTTTTGCTCTCCTGTTTCGCCCTCTTCCTTGAAGAAGGCGCAGGGAAGACCGGGTGCCGGCTGGCACCCATGACCCGCTGCGCGAATAATTTGCACACGCAAATGCGCAGGCGGACAACAGGTGGGCCGGAAACACCCGGCCTTCCCTGCGCGATGGGTTGACGGCCTATGCCCGCTCTCCCCGGAGCCGAATTCCTTCTGGCCTCCGTCACCTCGCGAAAACCGATGCACCGCGTCCGGTTGGCCGATGCATCTTCGCGAAGGCTTGGCTGTAGCAACGACAGCCAGGACCACGTGGTTTAGCCGTACGCGACTGCTTCGTTCGTCGCACGGAGAAGGACCTCACGGGGTTCACCCGCCCTGGTCCCGCCTTGCCGTGCCCGACGCAGCCGCGTCCACCGCACCCCCGCCCACGTTCGTTGCGACGTACGATCGCCCCTCTCCTCGGGCCGGGATGACGTGAATATGCCGTAATTCCGAATTTCGGTAAAGTGGAATATTTTCGCGGCGGGGGATTGACGGGGTTGAGGTGTTTTGCCCGACGGGTCGCGACTGGGCCGCGCTGGTAAGGTTAATCCTTCCTTTCGATTGTCGGTAAAGTTTTATCTATTATGGTCTTCGTCATTCGTGACGAACCGGAGGTTTTGCTAGTGATCGCGTTTTTCCTGATCGTGACTGGGACTGCGCTGCTTCTCTCCGGCATCGTCGCCTTCGGCTTTCATAGAAATTCGCTGCACTCGATGGCGTTGCTGTAGCCGTATCAGGGCGCGGGCTCGCGGATTGGTGGGGCGGCTTGTCCACCGTAGCTGGTAGGACGATCAATTGTCGTTGTCCGCCGCGCGCCTCGCGAACCGATCATCCGACCGGCGCAGGCGCCGGCTCAGCTCGCGGTTGATGTTCTGCAGCACGATCACATAGGCGTGGATGTCGGCCTTGTAGCAGGCGTAGAGATTTTGCGCGGTCAGCTCGTACAGCACCGTCGGCGCCTCCGCGACCACGGTTGCAGAGCGGTTTTGCATTTCGATCAGCGTCATCTCACCGAAGAAGTCGCCGGGCTGCAGCACGGAAATCGGGATGACGCGGCCCGCCTTCGTCCGCTTGCTCACCGCGAGGCGGCCGGATTTGACGATGAACATCGAGCGGCCCGGCTCGCCTTCCGACACGACGGTGCTGCCTGCCTCGAAGCTGCGCTCGACCAGCATGGACATCAGGAGGTCGAGGCTCGGCTGCGGGAGACCGCCGAAAAACGGCGTCGCGAGCAGGAACGCTTCCAGATCGGGGGCCGTGACGGTCATTGCGCGAGGTTACGCCGCGTCACCGACTGCGGCAAGCGGAGCTGCGTAGCCCGGATGGAGCGCAAGCATAATCCGGGGCTGTCAACCACGGATGCAGTCGTCCCGGATTGCGCTTCGTTTCATCCGGGCTACGAATCCCGGCGCGGCGTCACTGCCGCGCGCCACTCTCCCCGCGCAGCGTCCTTCGCTTTCGCCACACCTGCAGGTCAATCATGACCTTTGCAGTTACCGCAAGGACCAGGACGCACAACGCCACTTTCGACATCGTTTCCATCGTTCCTTCAATCAGGAGGCAATGGACCACGCTGCCCGCGACGATGACGATCGCGAGCGGCATATGAATGAAGCGCCAGGTTCGCGGCCGCAGTTCCAACCGCCGGCGCAGGGACGCCAGCAGCGCAACAATGAAGATCGCCCACATCGCGGTCACGCCAAAGGGCGAGAACGGCGTCGGCGAAGTGTAGGTCAGGGCGTCGATCATGTCGGGCGGGCTGGTGATCCAGAGTCCGGCGACGTGGATCACCACGGCCAGCACCAGCACGCCGCCGATCCAGCGATGGGCGCGCCGTCCGCGATAGGCCGACAACGGCGGCAGGTAGCCGCCGATCAGCATGGGCTGCACCAGCACGAGACCGAGCGCGACGATCCCGGCGAAGCCGGCGAGGATGTAGACCGGCCCGCGCCACGCGAGCTGTTCGCTTGTCGCAGCCAGTGCGACCGGCACGCCGATGGCCAGGGCAATGGCGACCCAGATCAGGATCACCCGCGCCGATCTCCACCCCGTCATTCGCCGGCCCGATCAGGCCGGCTGCAGGACGAAATGCGCCTCGAGGCTGGTTTCCTTGGCACTCCGCATCACCGGCCGCAGGAACACGGTCTTGAACTCGCCGCTGTCATAGGCGAGATGGCCATGCGGCTGGCCGAAGATCGGAATGATCTGCGGCATCTCCAGCCGGAACTTGCCGTCCTTGTCGGTGAGCGTGGCGCCATGGCTCTGCGGCTCGTGCTCCTGGCCCTCGACCGTATGCGCCCAGATCTGGATGCGTTGCCCGGCGAGCGGCGCCCCGTCGCCGGCGCGGCGCACGGTGCCCCTCATCCAGAAGCCGCCCTTGCCGATGCGATCCACGGTCGCGGCACCCTTGCGGTAATTGTTCGCGCCACCCGACATCGTTTCGGTCGGTGCGAGGCCTGACGCGCGGGCCGGAAGCAGCAGGCCCGGCATGCTGGTTGCGAGAACGCCGGTTGTCAGGACGGAGCCGCCGGCGACCAGCAGGTTGCGGCGGTTGAGTACGACCATGGTCATGTCGGTTCCTCCTGGCGTCGGCGCGATTGTGCCCCGTGCGATGGCCTCTCGTGCCCCGGACGCGGTGCGGCTCGCAGTGATGCGCCGCAGGGCCGGGGCCCACAATTGGCAGCATGGGTCCCAGCTCTGCGGCGCCGCGTTTCACGCTGCACCGCGTCCGGGACACGAGTCCGCCGTGTCATGGCTGCGCAACACTACAACAATGGGCGTGAAACGCCCAGTTGAGGCGACGGGCGCCATAGGTCGCAATAACAGTGTTGTGAACGAGGCTCGGCCCAGCTCGAACGGCGTCTTGGAGGAGTGAGCAATGCGGATGCCATCCAGGTGTCGCTTGATGGCAATGATGGGTTTCGCAAGCGCTCTCTACCCATCCCGCGCGCGGACACTACATGTGGTGGCACAGCTCCTTTCACCGGTACCCCGCCCATGATCCCCTTCTCCGTGCTCGACCTCGCGCCCATCCGCCAAGGCGGCGATGCGGCGCAGGCGTTCCGCAATTCGCTCGATCTCGCCCGGCACGTCGAGGCCTGGGGATTCAAGCGGTTCTGGCTGGCCGAGCATCACAACATGACGGGAATCGCGAGCGCTGCGACGTCGGTGGTGATCGGGCACATCGCGGGCGGAACAAAGACGATCCGCGTCGGCTCCGGCGGGATCATGCTGCCGAACCATTCGCCGCTGGTCATCGCCGAGCAGTTCGGCACGCTGGACTCGCTCTATCCCGGGCGGATCGATCTCGGGCTCGGGCGGGCGCCGGGCACCGACCAGTTCACCGCTCGGGCGATGCGGCGCGACCTCGCGACGGCATCGGAGAATTTTCCGCATGACGTGCTGGAGCTGCAGGCGCTGCTCGGCGACGTACAGCCGAACCAGACGATCCGCGCCGTGCCCGGCATGGGAACGAAAGTGCCGCTGTGGATTTTGGGATCGAGCACCTTCGGCGCGCAGCTCGCCGCGATGCTGGGGCTGCCGTTCGCGTTCGCCTCGCATTTCGCGCCGCAGATGATGATGCCGGCGCTGCGCGAATATCGCGCGCGCTTCGAGCCCTCTGCGCAACTCGACAAGCCCTATGCGATGGTCGGCGTCAATGTGTTCGCCGCCGACAGCGACGCGGAGGCGCAGCGGATGTTCTCCTCGCTGCAGCAGCAGTTCATCAATCTGCGACGCGGCACGCCGGGCCCGCTGCCGCCGCCGGTGGACGACATGGACGCGCTGTGGTCGCCGGCGGAGAAGGCCATGGTCGGCCAGTCGCTGTCATGCTCCGCGGTCGGCTCGCCTGATGTGGTCGAGCAGAAGCTGAAGGCGCTGATCGCGGACACCGGCGCGGACGAGCTGATCACCACGGGCCAGATCTACGACCATGCAGCGCGGCTGCGCTCGTTCGAGATCGCGGCCGGGGTGCGCGACCGGCTGGCGAAGCAGCCGGTGGTGTGAACGCGGTCGCGCGCCGACGGAGGTGCGCCCCCTCCCCCGCGTGCGGGGGAGGGTTGGGGAGAGGGTTTCTCCGCAATGGGACAACCTCCTAGAGGAGAGAGCCCTCACCCCAACCCTCTCCCGCACGCGGGAGAGGGAGCGACCGCGTTCGTGGCGAGCCCTCGAGTACTTTAGTCCGGAAACCCGAACAGCTTGGCCGGATTGTGCACCAGGATCTTCTCCAGCTCCGTCTGGTCCGCGACATAGCGGTACATCAGTTCGAGCAGGTCGGCATCGTTCGGCGGCTGCTTGACGGAGACCGGATGCGGCCAGTCGCTGGCCCAGACGCAGCGATCAGGAGCCGCCTCGATATAGGCGCGCGCGATCGGGATCACGTCGTCATAAGGAGGCCCGGCCTTCGAGGTCTTCTCGCCGAGCGACAGCATCACCCAGAAATTGCCCTTGGCCAGCAGCTCGAGCATCTTGCGCAGGTTCGGATCGTTCTTGCCGGCCTCGGGATCAGGCCGCGCCATGTGATCGATCAGCACGGGGACGTCGAGATTCTCGTATTTGGCGACGCTCGACATGATGCCGTCTTTTTCCGGCTGGATCTTGACGTACCAGCCGAGCTCGCGAATGCGGGCGATCGCGCGGGCGAAATCGGCGTCCGACAGCACGGCTCCCAGCTCCTGGCGGAAGCTGAAGCGCGCGCCGCGCACGCCGGCATCATGCAGCCTGGCGAGATAGGCGTCGTTCGCCTCCGCGAACACCAGCGCGTTGGCGCAGCCGCGGTAGTTCGGACCCATCGCGGCCAGGCCGTCGAGCACGACGGCGTGGTCGGCGCCGTAAGTCGTCGTCTGCACGATGATGCCGCGCTCGATGCCGAGCGTCTTGTGCACGCGCAGCGCAGCTTCCCAGGTCGCGGTCGGCATCCGGTAGGCGGCGCCGGGACGCTCCGGATATTTCTCGATCGGACCCAGCACGTGAAATTGGCTGTCGACGGTTTTGGGCGGCGGCGCCTTGACCGGGCGGCGCGGATTGGGATCGAACGGCAGATAGGTCGGCATGCAAACGCTCCTTCAGTCGATCATTGCGGTGAAGTCGCACTGCACCAGCGCGCCGCCGTCCATGTTGTCCATCGGCAGCGCATGGCGCGCGGGCCGGGAATGCTCGTCCGGAAACATCTTCAGCCATTCGACATTGATGGGCCCGCGATTGCCGCGGTCCTTCAGCCACACGGTCATCTTGATGATGTCGTCGGTGGAGCCGCCGGCGGCTTCCACCGTCGCCTTCATGTGCGCGAACATATTGGCGCATTGGGCGTCGAGGCTCTCCGGCATCGCGCCGGCGCCATCGCGGCCGAGGATGACGCCGGACATCACGAGATTGCCGATGCGGCAGGCGTTCGGGATCGGGTTGGCGTGCTTGAAGCCGCCGATATGGATGCTCTTGCGCCGCGACTGACCGCTCATGGTGCGCTCCCTGTTTGTTGTTGCTTCAGACGAACTGGCACGACACGGAGCCGAAGGCGCCATAATCGGCATGAAACGTGTCGCCGCGGCGGATGTCGACCGGCCGCGTGAACGATCCCGCCAGCACCACTTCGCCGGCGGCGAGATGCTCGTCATGCGGCGCGAGGCGGTTGGCGAGCCAGGCGATGCCGTTGGCGGGATGATTGAGCACGCCGGCGGCAAGTCCGGTCTCCTCGACCTCGCCGTTGCGGAACAGGAGCGCGCCGATCCAGCGCAGATCCGCATCCATCGGGCGGAACGGCCGGCCGCCGAGCACCAGCGCGGCATTCGCCGCATTGTCCGAGATCGTGTCCATCACCTTGCGCGTCTTGCCCGTTTCGGGATCGACGCGGTGCATGCGCGTCTCCAGGATCTCCAGCGCCGGCGTGACGTAATCGGTGGCGTTGAGCACGTCGAAGATGGTGCAATCGGGCCCGCCCAGCGGCGCCTTCAGCATGAAGGCGAGCTCGACCTCGATGCGCGGCGCGTGGAAACGGTCGAAAGGAATGGGCGTCGCGTCGGCATAGAACATGTCGGCGAACAGCACGCCGTAGTCGGGCTCGGAGATGCCGACCGCGTTCTGCATCGCCTTCGAGGTCAGGCCGATCTTGTGGCCCTTGATGATCCGGCCGCGGCCAAGCTGCAGCCTGGTCCAGGCGCGCTGCACGGCGTAGGCATCCTCGATCGCGAAATCGGGATACTCCTTCGTGAACATCGGGATCAGCGTCTTGGTGCGCTCGGCCTCGTCCAGGCGCGCGGCAAGCCGTTCAATCGTGGCGGCATCGAGCATGGTCTATTGCTCCGCCGCGACGGTGTTGCGCAGCACACCGATCCGGCGCGACTCGACCTCGACGACGTCGCCGACCTTGAGCCAGCGCGGCGGATCGAAGCGAACGCCCGCGCCCGTCGGCGTGCCGGTCACGATCATGTCCCCGGGCTTCAGCGTCGCGAAAGTCGAGAGATAGGAGATCAGGTAATCGAACGGGAACATCAGCCGCTCGGTCGAGTCCTGCTGCCGCACCTCGCCGTTGACGCGCGTGACGATGTCATGCGGGCCGCGCGGGTCGAGCTCGTTCGCCGTGACGAGCCATGGGCCGATGCTGCCGGAGCGATCGAAGTTCTTGCCCTGGGTGACGTTGAACTTGCCGTGGCGCAGCCAGTCGCGGACGGTGCCCTCGTTGCACAAGGTCATGCCGAAGATGTGCGACCATGCATTTTCGCGCGGGATGTGGCGGCCGCCCTGGCCGATCACGATGACGAGTTCGCCTTCATAGTCGAGCTGATCCGAAACCTTCGGCTTCTCGATCGGCTGGCCGGAGCCCGTCATCGAGGACATGCTGCGCACGAACAGGCTCGGATATTTGGGCAGGTCCGAACTGTCCTTGTATTCGGCGTTGCGCTCGGCGTAGTTGACGCCGATGCACCACAGCTTTTCGGGCGCCAGCACCGGCGGCAGCAGGACGAGATCGTCGATTTCATAGTCCGGCTTCGCGCCCGCGATCGCCTCCTGCGCATCGGACAGCGCGTTGGCCGCAATCAGCGCCTTCACGTCGGAGAAGTCGCGGCCGATCCGCCGGGTCAGATCGACCACACCGGCTTCGACGGCCGCGCCGTAGCGCGGCTCTCCGTCCACGAGATAGCTCAGCAGTCGCATGGTCGTTCTCCAATTTGTGTCGGGCAGCGCGGCCGGCGGCGCGCTCAGTCTTTCGATTTGGGCGTCTGGTAGACCGTGTTGAGCGTCACGATCTCGCCGAGGCTGGCGTAACGGGGACCGCCGATGCGCGCGATCGGGTCGAGCGCCTTGGTCTCGACCTTGCCGTCGTTCACCAGGCCGTCGCGCAGATGGAACATCACGACCTCGCCGACGATCAGCCGGCTCCTGGCTTCACCGAATTCGAGGCACTGCCGGAAACGGCATTCCATGGCGACGGGCGCTGCGGCGAGCCGCGACACCTTGATGCGCTCGCAGGGCAGCGTCTCCAGCCCGAGATGCTCGACCTCGCTGATTTCAGGCGGATGCTCGATTGACGAGTCGTGCAAGGCCTGCATCAGCGGCGTATCGGCGATGTGGATGACGTATTCCTCGGTATCGAGGATGTTGTGCGCGGTGTCCTTGTAGTCCGTGCCCTTGCGGCCGACGCTGATGGCCAGCATCGGCGGCTTCTGCGAGACGAAAGTGAAGGCGCTGAACGGGGCGAGGTTGAGCACGCCGCTTCGCGACAGGCTCGTCACCCAGGCGATCGGACGCGGCACCACGATGCCGGTCATCAGGCGATAGATGCGCTCGGCGCCGAGCTCGGTCGGATCGATCCGCATCGATCAATCCGCCCTGATGTTGGCCTTGCGCACCACCGGAATCCACTTGGCGTCCTCGCGCACGAGATAGGCCTTGAATTCGTCCGGCGTCATCGCGACGGCTTCGCCGCCGAGCTTCTCGAATTTGTCGACCACGGCAGGGTCCTTCAGGATCGCAGCCAGCGTCTCGTGCAGCTTGTCGATGACGGGCGCCGGCGTGCCTGCCGGCGCGAACAGGCCGGTGAAGGTCTGGCCGTCGAAATCCTTGTAGCCGAGCTCGGCGAAGGTCGGCACGTCGGGCAGCGACTTCAGGCGGTGCGGGCTGGTGACCGCGAGCGCGCGAAACAGACCGGCCTTGATGTGCTGGAGGCTGACCGTGAGCTGGTCGAACGCGAACTGCACCTGGCCGCCGAGCAGATCGTTGATCGCAGGCGCGTTGCCGCGGTAATGCGCGGTGACCCATTGCAGGCCGAGGTTCTCCTGCATCAGCTCGCTGAGCAGATGGTTGGTCGTGCCGGGGCCGGGCGAGGCCATCGTCAGCTTGCCGGGCTCGCGCTTGGCGAGGTCGATGAATTCCTTGAACGTGTTGGCCTGCACCGACGGATGGACCTCGAGCACCAGCGGCGTCATCGAGATCGTCGAGATCGGCATGAAGTCCTTTTTCCAATTATAGGCTTCGCGCCTGTTGATCTCGGTCGCGAACAGCACCGGACCGTTGGCGCCGACGAACAGCGTGTAGCCGTCGGGCGCCGACTTCGCGAAGGCTTCGCCCGCGATCATGCCGCCGGCGCCGGCCTTGTTCTCGATGATGAAGGGCTGGCCGAGCTTTTCCTGAAGCTTGTCGGCGACGATGCGCGCGGCGCTGTCGACATTGCCGCCGGCCGGATAAGGCACGATCAGCTTGACGCTGCGCGCCGGCCATTGCTGGCCGGACGCGGGCCCTGCCAGCATCGCGGTGGCGGCAGCTATGGCAATCCAGATTAATCTCATGTTAACCTCCCGGCAGCGCTTCCAAATTTTATGTCGAATGCGGTGATGCGCATGGCAACGCGATCGGGGCGCAATCTCCAGATGCGCGCTTGTCCTGTCGAGTGAATTGTGGCGTTCTTGTCCATATTATGGACAGAACCAGATTCACCCGCAACGCGATGGAGCCGCGGCAGGGCGCGCAGGCGATCCGCCGCGCGCTCGCCGTGCTGCGCATTCTTGCCGCAGGGCGCGAGGACGGGGTGCCATTGGCCGAGGTGATCCGGGCAACCGGCCTCACCCGGCCGACCGTGCATCGCATCGTCCACGTGCTGATCGAGGAAGGCATCGTCGAGCGGCACGAGCGGACCGGCCGCTACGCGATCGGCAACCAGGTGCCGGAGCTGGCGCTGGCACGGCCGCGGCCGTCGCGGTTGCTGATCGCCGCCAATCCGTCACTGCAACGTGCCTCCACCGAAATCGGCGACACGCTGTTCCTGACGGTGCGCACCGGAAACGACACGCTGTGCGTCGATCGCAGGATCGGAATCTATCCGATCCAAGTGCTGTCGATCGAAGTCGGCGCGCGCCGGCCGCTCGGCGTCTCCAGCGCCGGCGTCGCCATCCTCGCCGCGATGCCGGCGCCGGAGGCGCGAAAGATCGTCGCAGCGAACGAGAAGCGACTGGCCGCCTACCAGACCGACACTGCCACCGTGCTCGGCCAGGTCACCGCGGCGCGGCGGCGGGGATATGGCATGCGGGAGATCGGTCTCGTGCAAGGCACCAAGTCGATCTCCACCTGGATCAAGACCCCGGATGGGCAGCCGGCCGCGGCGATGACCGTCTCCGCCGTTCGGACGAGGCTCGGGCCAAGGCGCGAGCAGGAGGTCGCGGAGATCCTGCTGCGCGAGGCGCAGATCATCGAGCATGCCATTCGCGGCTAGCTTCCCCGAAGAGCGAGGCGAGGGAGTGCACCGTCTCCGGCGCTGTCAATGGCTGACTTGGCACGCCATTTTGTGGCACAAGGGCGCCATCGTCGACCGACCCACGAGGCCAAGCATGCCCGCGCCGAAACCACCTGCCTTCGAGACCCTGAGCCTGCATGCGGGCCAGCATCCGGATCCCGCGACCGGCGCCCGCGCGGTGCCGATCTACCAGACCACGTCCTACGTGTTCCAGGATTCCGATCACGCCGCGGCGCTGTTCAACCTGGAACGCGCCGGCCACATCTATACGCGCATCTCGAACCCGACCACCGGCGTGCTGGAGGAGCGGCTCGCCGCGCTGGAGGGCGGCGTCGGTGCGATCTGCACCGCGAGCGGCATGGCCGCGCTGCATCTGGCCATCGCGACGCTCCTCAATGCCGGCGATCACATCGTGGCCTCCAGCTCGCTCTACGGCGGCACCATCAATTTGCTGGCGCACACGCTGCCGCGCTTCGGCATCACCACCAGCTTCGTCAAACCGCGCGACCTCGACGCGTTCCGCGCGGCGATCAAGCCCAACACCAAGCTCGTGATCGGCGAGACCATCGGCAATCCCGGGCTGGAAGTACTGGATATCCCCAAGGTCGCGGCGATCGCCCATGACGCGAAAATCCCGCTGCTGATCGACAACACCTTTGCCACGCCTTATCTCAGCCGGCCGATCGAACTCGGCGCCGACATCGTGATGCATTCGGCAACCAAATGGATCGGCGGCCACGGCATCGCGATCGGCGGCGCGATCATCGACGGCGGCCGCTTCGACTGGCGCGCGTCAGGCAAGTTCGCCGTGCTGACCGAGCCCTATGGCGGCTATCACGGCATCGTCTTCGACGAGCAGTTCGGCACCGCCGCCTTCATCATGCGCGCGCGCACCGAGGGCCTGCGCGATTTCGGCGCCTGCCTGTCGCCGACCAACGCGTTCCAGCTGCTGCAGGGCGTCGAGACGCTGGGCGTGCGCATGGACCGCCACATCCAAAATACGCACCTCGTGCTGGAAGCCTTGAAGTCGAACAAGGCGGTCGACTGGGTGCTGCATCCCTCGCTGGAGGACCACGCGGACTATCAGCTGGCAAAGCGATTGCTGCCGCGCGGCGCCGGCTCGATCGTCTCCTTCGGCATCAAGGGCGGACGGCCCGCGGGACGCAAGTTCATCGAAAGCCTGCGCATGATCAGCCATCTTGCCAATGTCGGCGACGCCAAGACGCTGGTGATCCACCCCGCCTCGACCACACATCAGCAGATGGACGCCGAGCAGCTCAAGGCGGCCGGCATCGGCGAGGAGCTGGTGCGGCTGTCGGTCGGCATCGAGACGGCCTCCGACATCATCGACGATCTCTCCCAGGCGCTGCGCATCTCGCAAAAGGTTTGAGACCATGAAGCTCTCCGTCAACGGCGCCGAGGTGTTTGTCGCAACCGGCGGCCGCGAATTCGACAAGTCCCTGCCCGCGGTGGTCTTCCTCCACGGCGCCGGCTTCGACCGTTCGACCTGGGCGCTGCACACGCGCTGGTTCGCCCATCACGGATTTGGTGTGCTGGCGCCTGATTTGCCCGGCCACGGCCGATCGGCCGGGCCTTCGCTGGCAAGCATCGCGGATATGGCCGACTGGACGGCCGCATTGCTTGACGCGGCCGGTGTAGCCAAAGCCCACCTGATCGGCCACTCCATGGGATCGCTGATCTCACTGGAAACGGCTGCACGTCACCCCGACAAGGTCTCCGCACTGAGCCTGATCGGCACCGCCGCGACCATGACGGTCGGCCCCGACCTGCTGAAGGCCGCCGAGGCCAACTCGCAGGATGCGAGCGACATGGTCTCGATCTGGGGCCTCGGCTTCAACGCGGAGCTCGGCGGCAGCCTCGCGCCGGGCCTGTGGATGCACGGTGGCGCCCAGGCTGTGCTGAAGGCTTGCGAGCCGGGCGTGCTGTTCAGGGATCTCTCGGCCTGCAATGCCTACGCGAATGCGCTGAGCGCCGCCGCGGGCGTGAAGGTGCCGACGACCCTCATCCTCGGCGAGCGCGACATGATGACGCCGGCGAAGGCGGGCAAGGCGCTCGCGGCCGCGATCCCGCATGCGAAGACCGTCACCGTGAAGGGCGCGGGTCACATGATCATGGCCGAGCGCCCGGATGAATTGCTGGCAGCATTGAAGGGCTGATGGGATCAATCCTCCCCCTAGCGTGCGGTCGGACATCTATGAGGTGGACCAGGGCAAGCGCACCCCGAAGCGCCGCCGGAGCTGACTTCGTATAGCGACCTTGTGAGTTGAATGCGGGTGGCTGCCATTCGACGATGCGGTCGTCGATGGATCAATCGGAGCTTCTCATGTCGGACAGTCTCAAAGGACGCACGGCGCTGGTCACCGGCGGCTCGCGCGGGATCGGCGCCGCCGTTTGTCTTGCGCTGGCCGAGGCCGGTTCCGCCGTGGCGATCAATTGCCGTGAACAGATCGGGCAGGCCGAGCAGCTGGCAGGCGAGATCGGCAAGCAGGGCGGCCGCGCCATCGTCGTCGCCGCCGACGTCTCGCAGCGCGATGCCGTGGCCGGAATGGTCGAGCGCGTGACAGGCGGGCTCGGGCCGATCGACATCCTCGTCAACAATGCTGGCATCGCCATCACACGCGGCGTCGACGATCTCACCGAGGAGGATTTCGACCAAACGATCCTGGTCAATCTGAAGTCCGCGTTTCTGTGCACGCAAGCGGTGATACCGTCGATGCGCGCAAGGGCGTGGGGCCGCATCGTCAACATCTCGTTGGGCGCTGCGCGCGGGGCCGGCTCGATCGGCCCGCATTACAATGCATCCAAGGCCGGCATGGAGGGGTTGACGCGAGGCTATGCGGCGCGACTCGTGAAGGATGGCATTACCGTCAACGCGGTCGCGCCGTCGCTGATCGAGACCGACATGATGAGAGGCCAGCCGCAACTCGTCAGCCGCATCCCGCTCGGCCGCTTCGGTACGGCAGAGGAAGTGGCGAAAGCGGTGATGCTGCTGGTCGACAATGCCTACATGACCGGGCAGACGATCGCGCTGAGCGGGGGCATGGCGTTCAATTAGGAGGCGGTATACGAGCGAGCCGTGGGGTGGGCAAAGCGAAGCGTGCCCATGATCTGTGTGGAATCGGTGAGAATTCGTGGGCACGGCGCAAGTGCGCCTTTGCCCACCCTACGACTCCGGACTCGTGGAAGGTAAAACGTTCACCACATCGTCGCCGCCGCGCGCTCGGGCCAGATGCGATCGTATTCCGCGCCGCCGACCTTGTTGTCACTCATCTCGGCGAGGATCTGGCCGGGCGTCGGCAGCGTCCTGGGGTCGATGCGCTTGTCGGGATTCCAGAGATCGGAGCGGACGATAGCGCGGGCGCATTGGAAGTAGATTTCATCGACGATCATCACCATGACGCTGCGCGGCGCCTTGCCCTCGACCTTGAACGAGGCCAACAGCTCGGGATCGACCGAGAGATGGGCGCGGCCGTTGGCGCGAACCGCGTTGCCGGAGCCGGGAATCAGGAACATCAGCGACACCCTGGGATCGCGCACGATGTTGCGCAGGGAATCGACCCGGTTGTTGCCGCGGCGATCCGGCAGCATCAACGTCCTGGGATCATGGATCCGGACGAAGCCGGGCAAGTCCCCACGCGGCGAGCAGTCGATGCCTTCGGGTCCGACGGTGGCGAGCGCGGCGAACGGCGCCTTCTCGATGAAGATGCGATAAAGCGGGGTGACGTGGTCGGCGACTTTCACGGTCGAGGCGTCGTTGGTGGCGCCGTAGATGGCCTCCAGCTGTTCGATCGTTTCAATCACCGACATTCCGTTCTCCCTGCTGTGGTGGCTAATCCTGCCAGCCCTCGTTCCTGATCACGCGCACCAGCTGGCGGGCGTGATACTCCGCGCTGCCGGCATTGAGGATGGTGACATCGGCCTGCGCCGACCTGTCGTCGACGCTGCGGGTGAGGCGTTCGGCGATGTTGCCGTCGCTTTGACGCGCCCTTGCGGCCAGCCGCGCGGCCAGCACATCCGGCGGCGCCGTGATCGCGACCACCACGACGTCAGCATAGGTCTGGCGCAGCGCGCCGATCACGGTGCGCGAAACGTTGGCGACGACTGTGCGGCCGGCGCGGATATCGTCGTTGATGTCGAGCGTCAGGGCATAGGAATGCCCGTGCGCGTCCCAATGCACGGCGAAATCGCCATGCTCGCAGGCTCGGCGGAATTCGTCGGGACCGAGCGCGACATTGTCTTCGTCGGCGGAGGGTTCACGCGTCACGATTCGGCGCGGAAAGACAATGTCGTGATCGTCAGCGCAGGCCGCCTGCGCCAGCCGCAGCAGCGTGTCCTTGCCGGCGCCGCTGGGACCGACCACCAGCACGAGCCGGCCGGGGCCGATCGCGCCGGCCCGCCCGTCCGCCATGGTCGCTGTCTCGCTCATGCGACGCGGCTTCCTTCGCGCCAGACGCTGCGGACCACAGGGACGTGGCCTGCGACATGCACGCGAATGAGGTCGGCGCGCTTGCCGATCGCGACCTCGCCGCGGTCGGTGAGGCCCACCGCCTCGGCGGGCGCCTTGGTCACGGTGCGGATCGCCGCGGGAAGGCCGATCGCGGGGACATGCTCGGGCAATTGCAGCGCGCCCATCAGGAGGCTCGACGGAATGTAGTCCGAAGACAGGATATCGAGCAGGCCTTCACGGGCGAGATCGACCGCGGCGATGTTGCCGGAGTGCGAGCCGCCGCGCACCACGTTCGGTGCACCCATCAGGATGTCGATGCCGGCCTCGTGCAGGCCGCGCGCGGCCTCCAGCGTGGTCGGGAATTCCGCCACCGAGACGCGGTCGCGCACGGCGTCGGCGACGTTCTCCTCGGTGGTGTCGTCATGGCTCGCCAGCGGAATATTATGCGAATGAGCCAGAGACACGATCTCGCGCATGTTGGTCGCGGCATAGAGTTTCTGATATTCGAAGCGCTTTGCGAACAGTTCGTCGAGCTCGGCATCGGTCTTGCCGCCGCCCTTGCCCCGGTAATAGTCGCGCAGCTTGACCTCGTCGCGGAACTGGCGCTGGCCCGGCGTGTGGTCCATCAGCGACATCAGCCTGACATCGGGACGGTCGATCAGTTCCTTCGCCTCCTCGACCACGCTCGGCATCGGGATTTCGCAGCGCAGATGCAGGAAGTGATCGGCGCGCAGCAGGCTGGCCTCGCGCGCTGTCGTGATCGCGGCGGCGAGCACGCCGGCGCGGCCGTCGACCTCCTCCGCGCCGTCCTCGCGCCAGACCCGGAGCGAGTCGAACACGGTGGTGATGCCCGACGTCGCAAGCTGCCCGTCATAGGAGATCACGGCGGCGACCGGATTCCAGAACACCTTCGGGCGCGGCACGTAATGGGCTTCGAGATGATCGGTGTGGAGCTCGATCAGGCCCGGCATGATGAGGTCGCCGCCGGCATCCTCGGCGCCCGCAGGCGCAGCGCCCTCGCCGATCTCGGCGATGCGCCCGTCGGCAAGAGCGAGCCAGCCCTGCTCGATCACCCGATCGGCCAGCACGATCCTGGCGTTGGCGATCACAATGTCCTTCGGCTTGGCGTTCATTTCCATATCCCTCAGGCCGCGGCGGCGAAGCTGGTGACGTCGACGATGCGGTCGGCAATCAGATGGCGGATTTCGTCGTCATGGACAATGGCGACCATGGCTGTGCCCTGGCGTTTCTTCTCGGCCACCAGCTCGACCACCACCGCACGGTTTGCGGCGTCGAGCGAAGCGGTCGGCTCGTCCAGCAGCAGGATCGGAAGGTCCGAGATGAAGCCGCGCGCGATGTTGACGCGCTGCTGCTCGCCGCCCGAGAAGGTCGCGGGCGGAAGCTGCCACAGACGCTCGGGGATATTGAGGCGGTGCAGCAACTCGCCGGCGCGCGCCTGCGCCTCGGTGCGTGGCATGCCGTTCACGATCAGCGGCTCGGCGACGACGTCGATGGTGGCCACCCGCGGCACGGCGCGCAGGAACTGGCTGACATAGCCGATGGTAGAACGGCGGACGTTGAGCACCTGCCGCGGCTCGGCGCTGGCGAGATCGATCAGCGCGCCGCGGTGGCGGATGCCGATGCGGCCGCTATCGCAGCGGTAATTGCCGAAGATCATCTTCAGGATCGACGATTTACCCGCGCCTGACGGGCCCGACAGCACGACGCATTCGCCCGCGTCGACGTGAAAGGTCACGCCGCTGACGACAGGCAGTTCGATGCCGCCTTGCAGGTGCATCGTGAAGGTCTTGTTGGCGTTGGCGACGTCGATCATGGCGGTCATTGGGCGGCTCATCTGGAAAATCTCATGGCGGCAGAATCGAGGAGACGAGGAGCTGCGTATAGGGCTCGCGCGGATCGTCGAGCACCTGATCGGTGAGACCGGTTTCGATGACGCGGCCGCCCTTCATCACCATCACGCGGTGCGAGAGCAGCCGCGCGACTGCGAGGTCGTGGGTGACGATGATGACGGCGAGCTGCAGCTCGGCGACGAGGCTGCGCAGGAGATCGAGCAGGCGTGCCTGCACGGAGACGTCGAGCCCGCCGGTCGGCTCGTCCATGAACACCAGCCGCGGCTCGGTGACGAGGTTGCGGGCGATCTGGAGCCGCTGGCGCATACCGCCGGAATAGGTCCGCGGCGCATCGTCGATGCGCGCGGTGTCGATCTCGACGCGGGTGAGCCAGTCGGAGGCGGTGTCGCGGATGCGACCGTAGTGGTTCCAGCCCACCGCCATCAGCCGTTCGCCGACATTGGCGCCGGCCGAGACCGCCATGCGCAGGCCCTGCGCGGGATCCTGATGCACGAAGCCCCAGTCGGTACGATACAGGAAGCGCCGCTCGGCTTCGCCGAGCGTCGCGAGATCGCGGAGGACGCCGTCGCGCATGCGGTAGGAGACGCGGCCGGCACTGGCTGCGAGCTGGCCCGACAGGAGTTGCAGCAGCGTCGACTTGCCCGAGCCGGATTCACCGACGATCGCCAGCACCTCGCCCGGATAGAGCGCGAAGGACACGTCGCGGCACGCGGCGATGCGACCGAAGGATTTGCTGAGGGAGGTCGCGACCAGCAGCGGCTCGTCGTTTTCAAGCAGATCAGCCATGTGAGCTCGCCTTCTCCTTGTACGGCGCGGCACTCTCGCTGCCGTGATGGCCGGCGGCCTGGCGGCCCTCGCAATAGTCGGTGTCCGAGCAGACGAACATGCGGCTACCCTTGTCGTCGGTGACGATCTCGTCGAGATAGGAGTTCTCCGCGGCGCACAGCGCGCAGGGCGCGTTGAAGCGGTAGGGCTCGAACGGGTGATCCTCGAAATCGAGCGACACCACTTTCGTGTAGGGCGGGATCGCATAGATGCGCTTCTCGCGGCCGGCACCGAACAGCTGCAGCGCCGGGCAGTTGTCCATCTTGGGATTGTCGAATTTCGGCGTCGGCGACGGGTCCATCACGTAGCGCGCGTTCACCTTCACCGGATAGGCGTAAGCCGTCGCGATGTGGCCGAAGCGGGCGATGTCCTCATAGAGCTTCACATGCATCAGGCCGTATTCGGCCAGCGCGTGCATGCGCCGCGTCTCGGTCTCGCGCGGCTCGAGGAAGCGCAGCGGCTCCGGGATCGGCACCTGATAGACCAGCACCTGATTCTCGCTCAGCGCCGTCTCGGGGATGCGGTGACGGGTCTGGATCAAGGTCGCATCTTCAGTCGCCGTGGTGGTGGCGACCCCGGCGGTCTTGGCGAAGAATTTGCGGATCGAGATCGCGTTGGTGGTGTCGTCGGAGCCCTGATCGATCACCTTCAGCACGTCGGCGGGCCCGAGGATCGCGGCGGTGACCTGCACGCCGCCCGTGCCCCAGCCATAGGGCATCGGCATTTCGCGGCTGGCGAACGGCACCTGATAGCCGGGGATCGCGATCGCCTTCAGGATGGCGCGGCGGATCATCCGCTTGGTCTGCTCGTCGAGATAGGCGAAGTTGTAGGTAGGCGCGTTCATTCCGCGGCCTCCTTCATGGCGTCAGGCGCCTGGGCATCGGTGAATTCCTTGCGCAGCTTGCGGAGCAGGCCGAGCTCGGACTGGAAGTCGACGTAATGCGGCAGCTTCAGATGCTCGACAAAGCCGGTGGCCTGGACGTTGTCCGAATGCGACATCACGAATTCTTCATCCTGCGCCGGGGCCAGTGCCTCTTCGCCGAGTTCGCGGGCGCGCAGGGCGCGATCGACCAGCGCCATCGACATGGTCTTGCGCTCGCTCTGCCCGAAGGCGAGGCCATAGCCGCGGGTGAAGCACGGCGCTTCGGTCGCAGAGCCCTTGAACTGGTTGACCATCTGGCACTCGGTGAGCTCGATCGAGCCGAGCGGCACGGCGAAGCCGGCGTCTTCCGCCAAGAACTCCACCTCGACCTCGCCAAAGCGTATCTCGCCGGCGAAGGGATGGTTGCGGCCGTAGCCGCGCTGGGTGGAATAGCCCATCGCGAGCAGAAAACCCTCGTCTCCGCGCGCGAGGTTTTGCAGCCGCAGATCCCGATCCGCCGGAAAATTCAGCGGCTCGCGAGTGAGATCGCCGACGCTGGCACCCTCTTCGGCCTGCGGCGAAGATTCGATCAGCCCATCGCGGCCGAGAATATCGGTCACGCGCGGCGTCGGCGCCGTCGACGCATCAGCCGTTGCCGGCGCCTCCGGCACGAAGCCTTGCGCGAGCGCGGGATCGAGCAGGCGGTGGGTGTAATCGAAGGTCGGCCCGAGGATCTGGCCGCCCGGAATGTCCTTGAAGGTCGAGGACACTCGCCGCTGCACCCGCATCGCACCGGTGTCCACCGGCTCGCTCGCACCGAAACGGGGCAAGGTGGCGCGGAAGGCGCGAACCAGGAAGATCGCCTCGATCAGGTCGCCGCGCGCCTGCTTGATCGCCAGCGCCGCGAGCTCGCGGTCATAGAGCGAGCCTTCGCTCATGACGCGGTCCACCGCCAGCCCAAGCTGTTCCGAGATCTGGTCGAGCGTGACTTCCGGAACGTTTTGGTCGCCGCGCCGCTTGTCTGCGAGCAGGCGATGGGCGTTCTCGATGGCGCGTTCGCCGCCTTTGACTGCGACATACATGCTTCTAGCTTCCCTTGCTCGCGATGCGCGTGGTGCGGGGAATCGCGACCAATGCGTCATCGGCGACCAGCACCACATCGATGCCGCGCGGAAACAGCGCCTCGTTGACGTGCAGGCGCTCGAACAGATCGAACGGCTTGACCGACGCATTGAGCATCGCGACGCCGTCGATGCCAGGGCCGCGCAGCTCGAAACTGCGGCCTGCGTCGAGGCTGTCGACCTGCAGGATCAATGTGGTGGACCGGTCCGGATATTCGCTGGTGCCGAGCGCGAAGCGTTCGAGTTGCGGCAGCGCACCGCCGTCACTGATCAGCGCAAAACTCGCAATCGAGGAATCCTGCACCACCGGCGCGCCGGTGTGGAATTTCAGCCATTTCACCAATTCCGGGCTCTCCGCCATCCGCGCGTCGAGCCAGAGCGGCGTGTCGTGATCGAACAGCGTCAAAGCGATCGCGGCGGTGCCGCGCATCATCGTATCGGGCGCTCCAGCCATCGGGACAATGCGCTGGACCGAGCCCGGCCGCGCCATCGCGTCCATCACCGAGCGAAAGGTCGATTGCGCCGACAGCACCTTGTCGACGAAACCGGGCGGCAATTCCGCAATCGTGGTCATGATCTCACCCCTCACCGCGCACCATGGTGTAGAAATCAACCTTCGTCGCGGCGGTCTCCGCCGCCGCCTGCTTGCGGCCCGTCATAAGCTGCTCACGCAACGGGGCGATAACGTCCCGCTCCACCGCCGCGCTAAAATCCCGGGACTGCACCAGCGCGTCGCACAGCGCGATCAGCCGCGCCTTCTCGCCGTCGCGCCCGAGCGTGTAGCCGAACCCGACCTCGCCGCTCGCCAGCCGCACCGCCGCGCGCGACACTGTCGCTTCGCCGAGATTGAACGGCGCGCCGTCGCCGCCGACCCTGCCGCGCAGCATGACGAGGCCGTTCTCCGGCGCGCGCAAATCCTGATGGGCCGGCAGGACGAAGTCGCGGAGGCGGGCGGCGATCTCGCCCGCCTCCGCGTGCGCCAGCACGGCCATGGCGGCCTGGCGCTGGGCTTGCTGGTTGTTGTGCTGGGTCACCTGATCCACCGACTTTCCGACCGAACTTGCCGCATCGAAGTTGTCTATGATAATAGACAACTTCATAAGGGAGCGCCATGACTGTTTCGTGACAAAGCTGTGATTTCTGGAGTAGGTTGCCGCGACATGAGCATGCAGGACACCGCCTCCTCGGGCGTCGCGCTATGGCGCCTCGTTGCCGACGGCATCGAGCGCGGCATCGCCGACGGCCGTTTCGCGGCCGGCGACAAATTGCCGGGCGAGATGGAGATCGCCGAAACCTATCGGGTGAACCGCCACACCGTGCGGCGCGCGCTGGCAGCCCTTGCCGAGCGCGGCCTCGTGCGTGCCGAGCGCGGCAGCGGAACCTATGTCGAGGCGCAGAAGCTCGCCTATCCCCTGCGTTCGCGCACCCGATTCTCCGAGATCGTCGGCGCCGGCGGCCGCGAGCCGCGCGGGCAGTTGATCGAGGCGACCGACGATGTCGCGACCCGTGAGCTGGCGCGCGAGCTCGGCTTGAAGACCGGCGCGCCCCTGGTGCGAATCGAGGCGATCAGGCTGGCCGACCGCACGCCGATCTGCGTCTCCACCACCTGGCTGTCGGCGGAATTGTTTCCAGGCGCCGGCGCCGTGTTCGCGGCGACGCGCTCGATGACGAAGCTGCTGGAACATTACGGCGTGCGCGACTATCGCCGCGGCGCGACGAGGATCACGGCCGGCATCGTCGACGCTACCGACGCGGCCCGGCTCGACCTGGCACTCGGACGGCCGATCCTGGTGGTCGACGCGACCGACCATGATCTCGAGGGCAAGCCGCTGATGACCAAGCATTCGCGGTTCGCGGCGGAGCGCGTGGAGTTTTTGGTGGAGAACGGGTGAGCAATCGACCACGCAGGACTCGTAGGGTGGGCAAAGGCGCACTTGCGCCGTGCCCACCATCTCTCCCCGATAGCTGAGTTGACGTGGTGGGCACGCTTCGCTTTGCCCACCCTACGGCAGCTGCAACTAAGCCACCGCCCTGCGCCCAATGATCGCAAAGCGCAGCTTGCCCGAGATGAAATCGATCGCGGCCACCGCGACCAAAATCATCAGGATCAGGAACGACACTTTCTGCCATTCCAGCACGCGGATCTGCTCGGCGAGCTGAAGGCCGATGCCGCCGGCGCCGACGATGCCGATGATGGTGGCCGAGCGGGTGTTGGATTCGATGAAATAGAGCACCTGGCCGGCGATGACGGGCAGCACCTGCGGCAGCAGGCCGAAACGGATCTCGTGCAGCGCGCTGCCGCCGGAAGCGCGGATGCCTTCGACCTGCTTCTGGTCGGCACCCTCGATCGCCTCGGAGAACAGCTTGCCGAAGGCGCCAAAATCCGACACCGCGATGGCGAGCACGCCGGCGAACGGGCCGAGCCCGACGACGTTGATCCACACCAGCGCCCAGATCAGCGTGTCGACGCCGCGGATCGAATCCAGGAAGCGGCGGACCGGGAAACGCAGGATGACCGACGGCACCACGTTGCGCGCGGCAAACAGGCTGACCGGAAGCGCGAACAGCGCAGCCAGCGTGGTGCCGAGCAGCGCAATCGAGAGCGTTTCGCCCATCGCCTTCAGATATAGCGGCAGCGAGGAGCCGGGATCGGGCGGGATCATCATCATGCTGATCCAGCCGAGCTGGCTGAGGCCGTTGAAGAGCCGTGACGGCGAAAAATCGAGGTCGACGAGGCCATAGATGAAAATCGCGAACGCCGCGACGATCATTGCCGGCGTCGCGAGCTGCGCCGCAGCCGGCCGCTCGAACACATCGGGATAGCGCGCGCGCATCTGCGCGGCATCAACTTCGGGCGGCTTGCTCACGTTCGCGCCTCCTTGCCGAACAGTCGGCCGCGCACCCAGCCGGTCGTGATGTCGATCAGGAAGACCGTGACGATGATCGTCACGAGAATGGCACTGACATCGGAGTAGTAGAACTTGCGGATCGCGACGATGAGCTCCTGTCCGATACCGCCGGCACCGACGAAACCCATCACCGAGGCCTCGCGCACATTGATCTCGAAACGCAACAGCGCGTAGCTCACGTAGCCCGCCGAGACCTGGGGCAGGATCGCAAAGCGCATGCAGGAGAGCCAGCTCGCGCCAGTCGATCGGATGCCTTCGACCGGCTTCATGTCGGCATTCTCGACGATCTCGGAAAACAGCTTTCCGAGCGCGCCTGTGGAGTGGATCGCAATCGCGAGCACGCCAGCCATCGGGCCGAGACCAAAGGCGATCACGAAGATCAGCGCGAATACGATGCCCGGCACGGTACGGGCAAACTCGAGCAGCCGCCGCACCACGAAGCGCAGCCAGGGTCCCGGCGAAGTATTCTCGGCCGCGAAGAAATTGAGCGCGAACGCGAACACCGCTCCGATCAGCGTACCGACATAGCTGATCAGCAGGGTCTCGGCGAGCAGCTTCAGCCAATTGTGCCACCCCCAGAACCACTCGCCAAAATTGGTCCAGACCCGCTGGCCGTTGTCGAGCGTGAGAATACGGTCGAAATAGCTGACGAAATTGCCGAAATAGGTGAAGAGGGTGCGCAGGTTAACTTCGGCGCCGATCGAGGCCACGATCAGCGCAGCAACAAACAGCCCTGCACCCGCCGTAAGCCGCAGGCGCTTGCGGGCAACCGCCTTGCGGTAGGCCACATTCAGCACCGCGAGCTGCTGTTCGGGGAGAATCGAAACGGCGAGCGTCATGTGTTGGGCGATCCATCAAGAAAAAGAGCCGGGTCCATCGACCCGGCTCCAGTGCATCGTCCTGACGTGATCAGGACGCCTTCTTGCGCAGATTGTCGACGAACTTAATCAGCTCGATGGTCTTGTTGTAATCGTCATTGGCGATCGGCTCCCACGGCTTGTTCTTGCCGTCGGAGAGCTTCTTGAACGCCTCGGGGTCCTTCTGCGCCGCCTCGAGGAAGGCCTTCTTGATCGCCGCCTTCATGTCGTCCGGGAGGTCGCTGAGGTAGGCGTAGGGCGAGTTGATGATGAGGTCGGACTTCACGATGATGCGGAAGTCTTCCTTCTTCATCACGGTGCCGTCGGCCGACTTCACCATGCCCTTCTTGAGCATGCGGGTCAGGTTGGAATCGTCGTCGGCATTCCACCAATTCGCGGCGACGTCGACCGTGCCCTGGGCCAGGGCCAGCACGGCATTCTCGTGGCTGCCGGTGAAGATGACCTTGGAGAAATAGGCGTCGGGATCGATGCCCATCTGGTTCAGCTTGAAACGCGGCATGTTGTTGCCTGAGGTCGAATTCGGATCGACCAGGCCGAGATTCTTGCCCTTGAGCTCTTCGACCTTCTGGTACGGCGACTTCGCCAGCACGTAGAACACCGAGTAATAGCCCTTCGAGCCGTCGGCGTTGACGTCGATCACAAAGGCGTCGGTTTTGACGCCGGTCAGGCGGGCGCGCGAGAACGAGGCCGGGCCGTAATAGCCGATATGGATGTTGCCGGCGCGCTGGCCCTCGATGACGGCCGCGTAGTCGTTGGCGACACGCAGGGTCACCTTGATGCCGAGCTCCTTCGACAGATAGTTGACGAAAGGCCCGTAGCGCTCGGTGACGCCGGAGCCGTTCTCGGCCGGGATCACGGCGAAGGTGATCTCCGGATATTTCGTCTTCCAGTCTTCGGCGGAAGCGGATCCGGCAAAGGCGAGCGCGGCAGTGCCGGCAAGGACTAGTCTGCGAGTGATCATGGTTCCCTCTTCATCGGTTGGGGTCGGTTGACGCAAAACTGGCAACTAAACAGATGAGGCGCCGCTCAGGCGGCGGCCGCCGTTCCAAGCGCTGGAATGCCCTCGGGCGCCGGTACAGGCGTGCCGCCCATGACGTCTGCGGCTTCGAGATCGTAAAGCTCGCGCGCGACATGATCGGTCAACTCGGCCGGCGCGCCGTCGAACACCACGCGGCCCTGCGCCATGCCGATCAGGCGGTCGCAATAGCTGCGGGCGAGATCGAGCGAATGCAGGTTGCAAAGCACGGTGATGCCGAAATGCTTGTTGATGCGCAGCAGCGCATCCATCACGATCTTGGTGTTGCGCGGATCGAGCGATGCGATCGGCTCGTCGGCGAGGATGATGTCGGGCTGCTGCACCAGCGCACGCGCGATCGCGACGCGCTGCTGTTGGCCGCCGGAGAGCTGGTCGGCGCGCTGGGCCGCGAGCGAGGCGATGTCGAACTGTTCCAGCGCCGACATCGCCAGCGCCTTGTCCTGTTCCGGCCAGAGCTGCGACAGCGAGCGCCAGGCCGGCATCGTCGCAAGTCGTCCCATCAGGACGTTGGTGAGGACATCGAGCCGGCCGACCAGGTTGAACTGCTGGAAGATCATGGCCGAGCGCGCCCGCCACTGCCGCAATTCCTTGCCGCGCAGCGCGGTGACGTCCAGGCCGTGGAACAGGATGCGGCCCTGCGACGGCGTCGCAAGCCGGTTGATCGTCCGTAGCAGGGTCGACTTGCCGGCGCCGGACCGCCCGATCACACCGACGAAGCCACCCGGGGAAACCTCAAACGAAGCGTCGTCGACCGCGGCTTTCGCGCCGAAGCGACACGTCAGACCTTCCACCACCAGCATGCAGGGCTCCAGATTAACTGGGCCCACCGCTAACGCCGGCGCTTGACACTTGTGTGACACCGGCATTGCAGTGCCGCGACCCTGTACACCTCATCCCCTGTCATCGTCATGTCATGACATCGTCATCAAGCCGCTCGAAGAGGAACACCCGCCCTCGCGCCTCGGATGCAACATGGCCGCCAAAATCCTCTCGGTCCAGCCGACCATCGACCCCTCCGCCAAGCTGCACGAGACCAGGCTCGGCGCCTATACCGAGGTCGGCGCGCGCACGATCCTGCACGATGTCGCGATGGGCGATTACTCCTATGTCGTGAACGACGCCCAAATCACCTACACCACCATCGGAAAGTTCTGCTCGATCGCGGCGATGACGCGCATCAATCCCGGCAATCATCCGATGCATCGCGCGACCCAGGCGCATTTCACCTATCGCTCCAGCGCCTATTTCGAAGGCGAGAGCGACGATACGGATTTCTTCGACTGGCGGCGCCAGCATCACGTCCATATCGGCCACGACGTCTGGATCGGCCATGGCGCGATCGTGCTGCCGGGTCGCAACATCGGCACCGGCGCGGTGATCGCGGCCGGCGCCATCGTCACCAAGGACGTGCCGGCCTACACCATCGTCGCCGGCAATCCAGCCCGCATCGTGCGGCGGCGGTTCTCGGAGGAGATCGCCGGACGGCTCGCCAAGCTCGCCTGGTGGGACTGGGATCACGACAAATTGCGCGAAGCGCTGCCCGATTTCCGCAAGCTCGGGATTGAAGATTTTCTTGCGACATACGAAGCACGGACAAGTCCCTCAACCAGCAAACGAAGCGCGGTCGCGTGACAGACATTTTCCTGGAAGGCGGTCGGGCCCTGATCGGCGCCGAACTCGTCGAAACCTCGCTCCTCGTCTCCGGAACGGACATTGCAAAGATTGGTGGCTCTCGTGGCCGGGCGCGGCTGGCGATCGATTCGCGCAACCTGCTGGTGCTGCCCGGCATCGTCGATCTGCATGGCGATGCCTTCGAACGGCAGATGATGCCGCGCGCCGGTGTCGATTTTCCGATCGACGTCGCGCTCGCCGACAGCGACCGCCAGGCGATCAGCAATGGCATCACCACGGTGTTTCACGCCACCACCTGCTCCTGGGAGCCGGGCCTGCGCAGCAGTGACAATGCGCGCGGCCTGATGGAAGCGATCGAGCGCCAGCGCCCGCAATTCGCCGCCGACACCCGCTTCCATCTGCGGCACGAGACCTACAATCTCGACGCCGAGGACGAGATCAGCCTGTGGCTCTCGGAAGGCCGCGTCGACCTGTTCGCCTTCAACGACCATATGGATGGTACGGTCGCCGACATGGCCAAGCCGCGCAAGCGCAACCGCATGGTGGAGCGCACCGGGCTGTCAGCCGAGGCATTCGACCGGCTGGTCGAGCGCGTGGTCTCGCGCGCCCAGGAGGTGCCGGCTTCGGTTGCGCGGCTGGCCGCCGCGGCCCGCGCGGCCGAGGTGCGGATGCTCTCGCACGACGATGCGACGCCGGCGATGCGCCAGGAATTTCGCGAACTCGGCGCCGGCATCGCGGAATTTCCGGTCAACGAGGAGACCGCGCAGGCGGCCGCAAGCCACGGCGATGCCATCGTCTACGGTGCGCCGAACGTCGTGCGCGGCGGCAGCCACACCGGCTGGACCAAGGCCTCCGACATGATCGCCAAGGGGCTCTGCTCGGTGCTGGCGTCGGATTATTATTATCCGGCGCAGCTGCTCGCCGCGTTCCGGCTTGCCGCCGATGGCGTGCTGCCGTTGACCGAGGCCTGGAGCCTGGTCTCGGCCGGGCCGGCGCTCGCCACCGGCCTTGCCGATCGCGGCGTGCTCGCGGAAGGCCGCCGCGCCGACATCCTGCTGGTCGACGACAGCGTGAAGCTGCGGCCGCGGCTGATTGCGGTGATATCAGGCGGAAAGCTCGTGCATCTCACCGATGCGACGCGGCTGCTGAGTACTGTGGCAGCGCCGCGCGAGGCTGTCGTCGCGGCCTAAAGTGGTTATGCTGAGCCGATGACAGGTTTCCCCCGCTACGCTGTCTATTTTGCCGCCGGCAGCGACGCCGCGCTGTCCCGCTTCGGCGCCGAGCTGCTCGGCTATGATGCCTACACCGGCAACGAATTGCCGTTCCCGCATGGTGCGCTGCATGTCGCGCCGGACTGGCGCGACATCAGCGCCGATCCCCGTAAATACGGCTTTCACGCCACGCTGAAGGCGCCGATGGCGCTCGTATCAGGCAGGACCGAAGCGGAGCTGATAGCCGCCTGCACGGTATTCGCCGGCAAGGCGCGGCCGCTTCCCGTGATCCGCCCTGTTGTCGATGCCATCAGCGGCTTCATCGCTGTCATTCCGGCCGAGCCGGTCGATGCGCTCCAGCAGCTCGCCGCAGATTGCGTCCGCGATTTCGATTCGTTTCGCGCCGCACTGTCTGCGGAAGATCGTGCGCGGCGCAGGCCCGAAAAGCTGAGCGAGCGGCAGCGCGACTATCTCGACCGCTGGGGCTACCCCTACCTGATGGAAGAATTCCGCTTCCACATGACGCTGACGGGACGGCTGGACGCGGAGCGGCGCGGGCCGATTTTGGCGATGCTGCGGGAACGGTTTGCAGCGCTGGGGATCGGGACGCTGGCGATCGACCGCATCGCGCTGTTTCGGCAGGATGATGCGAAGGCGCGGTTTCGCATTGTCGGAGAGTGGGTACTGGTGAGTTAGCCGAGATCGCGCGTCATGCTCAGCCTTCATAGGGTGGGCAAAGGCGCAAAGCGCCGTGCCCACCACTCTTCTCGACGGCACACGATTGGTGGGCACGCTTCGCTTTGCCCACCCTACGACTGCGGTGTGTGCAGCCCTACTTCCCCCACCGCAGCGCCAGCGCGTCGCGCTCTTTCGCAAGCTCCAGCAGACCCGCTTTCGTCGCCGGATGCAGCGGCTGGAGTGGATGCCTCACCGCATCCGACTTGATCACGCCGCCGGCCTGCATCATCGCCTTGCAGGCGATCATGCCGCATTGACGGTTCTCGTAATTGATCAGCGGCAGCCAGCGCTCGTAGGCGGCCTTCGCTTTCTCGCGGTCACCGGCGAAATAGGGATCGACGATCTGGCGGATGCCGTCGGGATAGCCGCCGCCGGTCATCGCGCCGGTGGCGCCGGCATCGAGATCAGCCAGCAGCGTGATCGCCTCCTCGCCGTCCCACGGGCCCTCGATGTCCTTGCCGCCCGCCTCGATCAGGCTGCGGAGCTTTGAGGCCGCGCCGGGCACCTCGATCTTGAAATAACGGATGTTAGCGAAGTCGCGCGCCAGCCGCGCCAGCAGATCGACCGACAGCGGCGTGCCCGCGACCGGCGCATCCTGGATCATGATCGGAATGGTGATGGCGCCCGACAGCACCTTGAAGAACTCGACGATGCCCTTCTCAGGAACCCGGAAGGTCGCGCCATGATAGGGCGGCATCACCATCACCATGGCGGCGCCCGCGGCTTCGGCCTGCTTACTGCGCGCGGCGCAGACGGCCGAACTGAAATGCGTAGTGGTGACGATGACGGGAACCCGGCCCGCGACATGCTCCAGCACCGCGTGCATCACGGTTTCCCGCTCCGCATCGGTGAGCACGAACTGTTCGGAGAAATTGGCGAGGATGCAGAGGCCGTTCGAGCCGGCGTCGATCATGAAATCGATGCAGCGGCGCTGGCCCTCGAGGTCGAGCTCGCCGCGCTCGTCGAAGATGGTGGGCGCGACCGGAAATACGCCGCGATAGGGGCGCTGGGCCTTGTCTGGGGTGACCGGCATCGAACTCTCCATCCCTGATATGTCTTGCGTCTGTCGCCGAGCTCACGGCGCGAGGCGGCACAGATGTAGCCGCCGCGCGGACCGGCGGCAATGGCCGCGCCACGCTGGATGAAGAACTGGGAGGAAGGTCACTCGCAGCCATCCTTCGAGACGCCCGCCTACGGCGGGCCCTCAGGATGAGGTCTCTTCTCGTGGCGAGTCATCAGACCCCCGTGGTGAGAGCCCGCTAAACTACGCGGTCTTGACCGCGCCCAGGAAGCCCTCGACCGCGACGCGGAGACGATCGGCGTCGGCCGACATCTTCTTGACGGATTCCGACAACACCGTGCCGGCGCTGCCGGTTTCCTGATTGAGCCTGGCGACGCTGCCGATGGTGTCGGTGACTTCGCGGGTGCCCTGTGCGGCCTGCTGGAAGTTGCGCGAGATCTCGGTGGTGGCCGCGCGCTGCTCCTCGACGGCGGCGGCGATCGCCGTCATCTTCTCGTCGATGCCGCTGATCGAACCGCCGATCGAGCGGATGGCTGCGACCGCCTGACCCGTCGCGCCCTGGATCTCCTCGACCTGGCGCGAGATTTCCTCCGTGGCGGTCGCCGTCTGCGCCGCAAGGCTCTTGACCTCGCCGGCGACCACGGCAAAGCCGCGACCGGCTTCGCCCGCGCGTGCGGCCTCGATGGTAGCGTTCAGTGCGAGAAGATTGGTTTGACCGGCGATGGCGTGAATCATCTTCACGACTTCGCTGATGCGGCCTGCGGTCTGGTCGAGGATCTCGACCGTCGCGTTGGTCCTTTCGGCCTGCGACACCGCCTCGCGCGCTTCGCGGGCGCTGGACTGCACCTGCGCGGAGATCTCGCCGACGGAAGCGGAGAGCTCTTCGGTCGCAGCCGCAATGGTCTCGAGATTGTTGGTGGCCTGTTCGGCGGCGGACGAGACCGCGGAGGTCTGGCTGCTCGATTGCGAGACCAGCGAGCGCACGCCTGTGGCGGTGGCATCGAGCTCCCGCGTCGAGGCCACGACACTCTGGATGACCGCCTGCACGGTGTCGTCAAAACTGCGGCAGGCTTCGTCGACGGTCCCGGAGCGGGCCAGCTGCAAGGCCTGCTGCGATTCGCGCTCCCGGCCCAGGCGCTCGGCCGTCGCCGCGCTCTCGCGCAGGCTTTCAAGTGCCGCAGCCATGGTGCCGAATTCGTCGGGATGCCGGGATTGCGGCACCGGCGTCGCATAGTCGCGCGCGCTGATGCGGGCAATGGCGTCGAGAATGGCGCGAACCGGACGCATCAGGCGATTGCGCACCACGAACACGCCGGCCACCGTCACGGCCAACGCGAGCAGGAACGCGAACGACTGCACGATCAGGTTGATGAGGGCCTTCTGCTGGACGGTCTCAGCACGCGCGATCGACTGGTCGAGGGCCTTGTTGGCGACCGCCACGATCGGCGCGAAGGGCGACTGGCACAGCGCGTTCCATTCCGCGGGGGGCATCGCCGGCTTGCCGCTGCCGTCGAAATTCCCGGTGAGCTCGTTGATCTGCTTGAGGACGCCATCGGTCTTGGCCTTGGCATCCGTCGCTGCCGTCACCAGTTCCGCCGGCGCGTCGGGCGCAGCCAGCAACTCGGCCATGCCTGCCCAGCCGGAGGTGATGGTGCCGTCCCATTGCGCCACCGTCCGCTTCTGGGCGTCGTCGAGCGGCTTGCTGCCGTTGACATTCGAGCGGAGGGACGAGCAATGAATGCCATAGCGATCGCGGACCTGCCAGGCGAAGCGGCGCACCTGAATCATGCGCGCGATATAGGGATCGTTCATCCAGGCACGGTTCGACACCGCGGTGGAGGCGAGGTTCGCGGTGTCGATCACCTTGGTGACGGCATCGTACCAGGAACTGGTCCGCTCGATCTTGCGCTCGGCGCGCGGACGCTTGGCCTCGTCGTAGAACAGCTGAAATTGCGGCGACGCGTCATTCCAGCGCTGCTTCAGCGTATTGGCTAATTCGTCGCGACGCGCGAAGTCCACGGTCGCGAGCGCGGCACTGATGCCTTCGTAGCCGCCCTGCTCGGCCTTCTCGGCGGCGCCGAGCTTGGCACGTGGATCGTCCTCGCCGAGCAGCGCGCTCTGGGCGTCGCCGCGATTGTTGCGCAGCGCGAGCACACCATGGAAGATCGCCTTGTCGGCCGCGGCAAGCCGCTCGGTCTCGAGACTGTCGCTGTAGCGGCCGAACGCCCCCGCCATCTGGAACGCCGTCGAGGCCAGCGCGCCGATGGCCAGCAGGGCCATCAACGTCAGGAGAAGCGAGCTTACCGATTTCTTAAACATTGCCATGGGGTCAAAGGGCCTACTCTGAAAGAGTGGCCACCTTGCACCGCGACATGCCAAAGTTCCGTTAAGGTTTTAATTGAATTGAGTTGATCTCCCCTGCACCCATTCCCGCAGCGGCCGGTCGCCTTCTACGCGACCTTGGTGAAATCGGGCGGACGGCGCTCGGCAAAGGCCGTAAACGCCTCACGCGCCTCGGCGGTGCGCAAACGTTGTGCAAAGTGCTCGCCTTCCGCCTGCATCTGCGCGAGCAACACCTCGCCATTGCGCATCAGCTTCTTGGTCGCCGTGAGCGCACCGGCCGGCTGGCGGGCAAGACGTTGCGCCAGCGCAAGCGCCTCGGCATCGAGCTTGTCGAGCGGCACCACGCGGTTGGCGAGGCCCCATTGCAGCGCGGCCTGCGCCGGCACGGTCTCGCCCAGCGCAAACATTTCGTAGGCGCGGGCGTAGCCGATGCGCGCCGGCATCAGCAGGCTCGACGCGGCCTCCGGCACCAGCGCCAGGCTGACGAAGGGCGTCGACAATTGCGCGTTGTCGGCGAGCACGACCAGGTCGCAATGCAGCAGCATCGTGGTGCCGACGCCGACGGCGCGGCCCTGCACGGCAGCGACCAGCGGCCGGGTGCAGCGGGCCAGCGATTGGATGAAGCGCACGACGTTGCGGCTGCCCTCGGACTTGCCGGCCGCGACCGCGGCGAATTCGCCGACGTCGTTGCCGGCGGTGAACATGTCACCCTCGCCGCGGATCAGGATCACGCGGGCCGACGGATCGAACTCGGCGGATTCGATGCTGTCGGCGAGCTTGCCGTACATCGCATCCGTCAGCGCGTTCTTCTTGTCGGGGCGCGCCAGCGTGAGGGTGAAAATTCCGCCATTGTTCTCGATCCGGACGTGCTCGGTCATGGGTCTCTCCTTCTAGTCGTCTGAACTTCTTGCTTCTGAAGATCTTGGAAACTTGTTCTGAATGCTGGTCAGCCAGCGCGCGACGATGTCGATCTCCGCGGCCGTGAATCCGTCCGTCAGCGCGGCGTTGACCTCTGCAGCACCGGCCTTCGCCTGCGCCAGCGCGGTCAGCCCTTTCGGCGTCAGCCAGATCCGCCAGGCGCGTCCGTCCTCGCGATCGGCCCGCCGCTCGATCAGCTTCGCGGCCTCGGTGCGGTCGACGAGACCGGAAATGCCGGCCGGCCCCAGATCGAGCGCCGCACCCGCCTCGCCCATCAGGACGCCGTCCTGCCTGCCGAGGATGAACAACAGCCCGGCCTGCGCCGGCGTCACCTCGTTCTCCGGCCGCGCCGCCATCCAGCGCTGCAAGCGGCGCTGCGCGACGCTCAGCAGGTAGATCAGCCGATGATGCGGCGCGCCGGTGCCGTTATTTCGCATGCGAAATAGATAGCCGGGCGCGAACTCATTGTCAAACGGCCCACCTCGCTACGGCGCGCAGGAGAAGCTCGCCGCTTCCGCGACCGGTCCCGATTTGTAATGCGGCCAGGCCGGCCAGCGGCACAGCGGCATCGCGCGCAGCGTTGCGAATGAGGGCGCCTCGACCTTCTGCTCGCTGACTTCGAGATCGCCGGGCGCCTTGCCCTTCTCGACCCAGTCGACCAGCACGCTCAGCATGTCGACATTGGCCGGCGCGCCGGAGCCGACATGATCCACGCCGGGCGCGGTGTAGAGCCGCGCGAACTCCGCCGTCTCGGCCTTGCCGAGCTTGCGCTCGACGCTCTCGAAATAGCGGATGCCGGCATAGGGGCTCTGGGCGAAATCGGCCATGTGCTCGAGCATGATCAGACGGCCGCCGCGGGCGCGGAAGCGGCTGAGATCGGGATCGGTCGAGTCCATCAGCTTCGACACTTCGAGCAGCCGCGCCTTGTGCTCCTCCACCTTGTAGGTGGTGACGTCGAGCTTGGGATCGCGCGCAAAGACATATTGAATGCCGCCGGCGCCGTAGATCCAGGCGATGCCGTTGTTGGGCGCAGGCGGCTGCGCCGGCGGCGCGGTGCCGAGCCACCACGCGACCCAGCCGCCGGTCGGGCCGATCGCCGGCGTGTCCTCACCCGACACGCCCCAGCCGGGATAATCGTCGACTCCATTGGCAAGCGCGAACGGGAATTTGTAGGTTCCGTGCAAGGTGTCGATCGCCTTGATCTGCGCATCGGTGAGGCACTGATCGCCGCTCTGGCCAGCCGCGCAGCGCAGCGTCTCGACCTTGAATGCCGCCTTGCAGCCGACGGGGTCCTGCACCAGCGCATCGTCGGAGCCGTCGGCCTTGTCACAGGCCGCCCGCACGGCCTCGCCGACGAGCTTCACCTGCGCCGGATTGATCCAGCCCGCGCCCATGGTCGCAAGTCCCGAACGCGTGCCGGCGTGCTGCAAGCCAACCCAATTGATGACGGGCACGCGGGCGAAGATGCCGTCGAAATCATCGGGGTAGCGCTGCGCCATGGTCAGGCCTTCACGGCCGCCCTCGGATGAACCCATGAAATACATCTTCTCAGGTTTCTTGCCGTAGGCGCGCTCCATCAACCCAACGGCGGCATCGCGCACTTTCTTGTAGGCGCGGTGAGCAAAATTCTCGAAGGCCTCGTCGTTGAGCGCAAAGACTTGTGGCGGCTCGCCCTGCCTGGTCTCGTGGCCGGAGTCGGTGCCGTAAGTGACGAAGCCGCGCACCAGCGGCGACGGCTTGTCGAAGGGATAGGCCGGCGGCAGCCCGAGACCGGTGATCAGCACGCCGTTGAAGCCGCCGCCGCCATATTGCAGCGAACGTCCGTTCCATTCGACGGGAAGGTTGACCTGGAATTTGATCGGCGGCGCCTTGAGGTCGACCGGATCGATGTGACCGAGCACCTTGCAGAAGCCGGGATGGGCCGGCGTGATACGCCCCGACGGCGTCGGCCCGCGTTCGGCGACGGCGATTGGCGATGGTGCCTGCAACGTCGCGGCATCGATCTTCACCGCATCGGCGCCACCGACAAGGCCCTTGCAGACCGTCTCTGCATCCTCCGCCAGAGTGAGCGCCAGGGCGGAATTCGCGCTCAGCGCAGCCGCAGTCCCCACGAGCCATGCGCACAGCTTCGCTCTCGTCAGCGTCATCGTTTCCACCCGGATCCATGTTCTTGTTCAATCAACGAAGGCCGCATTCAATGCGACCTGCTGCCGGCCGTCAACGACGCGCTGCAGCCCTGTCCCGATGGAATCGGAACAGGGCTGCAGTTTGTTGGATTGACGCGCTTTCTTGACGCGAACCGGTATCCACTTCGCTCGAAAACGCTTTAATGCTCGAACACCAGCCGCGCGCCGATCGTGCCGTCGAGGCTGCGGATCTGCTGGAGCAGCGCCGCGGAATCCTGCCCGCCGAGATCGGCATCGAGCACGACATAGCCGAGATCGCCTGATGTCTCCAGATATTGCGCGGCGATGTTGATGTCGCGCTGGAGGAAGACCTCGTTGAGCCGCCGCAGCATGCCCGGCACGTTGCGATGGACATGGCTGAAGCGCGCGCCGGAGGGGCGCAGATGCAGCTGCACTTCGGGGAAATTCACCGCTCCCATGGTCGAGCCCGTGATGAAATAATCGACCAGCTTGCGCGCGACCTCGCCCCCGATGCGCTCCTGCGCCTCCTCGGTCGAGCCGCCGATATGCGGGGTTAGGATGACATTCTCGAGGCCCTGCATCGGGCTCTTGAAGCGATCCGAATTCGACGACGGCTCGACCGGAAAAACGTCGACGGCCGCACCGGCGAGATGACCGTCGCGCAACGCGCGCGCGAGCGCGTCGAGATCGACCACCGTGCCACGGCTGTTGTTGATCAGGAACGAGCCAGGCTTCATCGCCCGGAGCTCCTTCTCGCCGATCATGCCCGCGGTCTCCGGCGTCTCCGGCACGTGCAGGCTGACCACGTCGCTCTGCGCCAAGAGCTCTTCCAGCCTCTCGACCGGTTCGGTGTTGCCGTGGCGGAGCTTGTCGGTGCGGTCGAAATAGATCACGCGCATGCCGATCGCTTCGGCCAGCGTCGAGAGCTGCGAGCCGATATTGCCGTAACCGACGATGCCGAGGGTGCGGCCGCGCACCTCGCGGCTGCCAGTCGCCGATTTGTCCCAGCCGCCGTCATGGGCCGACACCGAGCGCGGAAAGATTCGCCGCAGCAGCATCACGATCTCGCCGATCACGAGCTCGGCGACGCTGCGCGTGTTGGAGAATGGCGCGTTGAAGACGGGAATGCCGCGCTTGCGCGCGGCCATGAGATCGACCTGATTGGTGCCGACGCTGAAGCAGCCGACCGCGAGCAGCTGGTCGGCGGCCTCCAGCACCTCGTCGGTGACCTGGGTGCGCGAGCGGATGCCGAGCAGCGACACGCCCTTGAGCGCACGCCGCAGATCCTCGCCGTCCAGCGCCTTGGTCAGCCGCTCGACATTGGTGAAGCCCGCGCCCTTGAAAAGGTCGACAGCGCTGTCGTTGACGCCTTCGAGCAGCAGCGCCTTGGCACTCCGCTCGGGGCTTTGGCCTGGGGCTGGCATGGTGTCTCCATAGATCATGAGCTTTGCCGCAGCACATAGACCGTGGACGGTGCGCGGCACAATAGGGGGTGGATACGGAGGGAAGATGGCGAGGGCTTGTGCGTTTGGCATCCCACCAGCAGCCCCGTCATTCCGCGCTCGCGACAGCCATTCCGTCATCCTGAGAGACGGTGATGGGTCAGTGCCCAGGCCTTACGCGCGCTTGCCCCGCAACTAAATCACATAGAACCCATGCGTGCCGTCGCGGCGGAGTTGCTCCACGAGTCCATACTCCCAATCGAGATAGGCCTGCATCGCCTTCTCCGCGATGTCGGTACCTTCATAGGGCCGGCGGTAGCGGTGGGCGGGATCGGGCTTGGGCAGCACACGGGGCGGGCCGATCTCCAGCGCGCCGTCATAACCGCCTTCCAGCACATAGACTTCCCAGCCCATCTGCGCCAGCCAGGACGCCGTCATGTCGGCGCGGACGCCTTTGTCGTCGGCTAGCACGATGCGCGCGCCGCGCACGGGCGCGGCCATGTCGGTTTCCTGGACCAGCTGGCCGCCGGGATAGTGACGAAAGCCCGGGAGGTGGCCGGCCGCGTATTCTTCGGCGTCGCGCACGTCGAAGCGATAGAGCGTGCGATCCGTCTGCGCGAGCAGCGCAGCCATCTCGCTTGCGCCGATATGGCGAGCACCGGCGCGATAGGCGACATCGCGCGCATTGACAGGACCGCCCTCGAACGACCCGATCGCACCGCGCCTCTCCGCGCCGTGATCGAGCGTGTGCCGCGCCAGCGTCCAGCCGATGGTGCCGTTGCGGAGCGCGCGCACCTTGTTGGGCACGCCGGCATTGATCAACGACTGGGTGCCGATGATCGAGCGGGTGCGGCCGGCGCAATTGACGATGATGGTGGTGTCAGGATCGGGCGCGGCCCGCCCCGCCCGCAGCACCAGCTCCGCGCCGGGCACGCTGACCGAGCCCGGAATGTTCATGGTGGCATATTCGTCGAAGCGGCGAACGTCGAGGATTGCGATATTCGCCTTGTCGGCGATGAGCTTGGCCACCTCGTCGGCGCTGAGCGAGGGCGTGTGCCGGCGTGACTCGACGAGTTCGCCAAAAGCCTTTGAGTAGGAGTTGACGTCCTCGAAGACCTCAAAGCCCGCGTCGCGCCATGCCTTCAGGCCGCCATCGAGCGCGCTGATATCGGTATAGCCGAGCGCGGCAAGACGCTCCGCGCCGGTCGCGACAAGTCCCTCGCCGTCATCATAGAGAACGATCGGCACGTTCTTGCGCGGCAGCCTCGTCTCGGCCTCGATCGCGATCCGGTCCACGGCCATGTTGGCGGAGAACAGCGGATGCCCCGTCGCGAAGCCGGCCTCATATCTGAGATCGAGCAGCGCGATCTCCTCTCGCAGCAGCAGTGCGCGGCGGATATCGGCGGGAGTGACGGTCGGAAGCTTCATGGCATGGACCTCGAGAAGAGAGCCGTGAGCTTTTGAACCATTGCGGCGGCGTTGGCCAGCGATATTGGAGAACACGAGATACGCGCGGAGGTCAGGCTAATCGCATTCGTATGTGGCGACGACCCGCGAGAAGTCGCGTTGAGCAAGCGCATCGCGATCGATCCAGAAATGAAGCACGCCGCCGATATCCGAGTGCCAGTTGAAAAAGGCAAGATCACCCTGGATTTGAAGCAGCAACATCTCCTCCAGGTGCTCCTCCGTCGCATCCTGCGGCCCGCTGCCATATCCCAGCATCTGATGGATCGCCGTTCTGAAATGGCGGCGCTGCCCATCTTCTGCGGTCGGCGTCGTCCAATGATTTTGCCGCGCGAGATTCGCAACGTAGCTCAAAGGCGCGTCGTCAGGAGCGTCGACATCATGCGTCGCCATGCAGCGGATCGTATGGTTGATGGCATTGCCAAGGTCTCCCGCGATTTCACCCGCATAGGTGCGGACTTGCCCATTCATCTTCTTGTAGGCCTGCACGATGTCGAACCACCAGGACCTGAAGGCTGCCTTCGTGTCCGCATCGACATCGTCCATCGGGGTCAGCGCCCGACAGCGCTCGAGCCACCCGACTGCACCGGCGCGAAGACGCTTCAATTCCACAGCCGCTTCGTCGGTGAGCGGCCTGCCGGAATATCCAAGCGTTAGATCGCGCTGGACATGAGACAATACGGACCGAACCACGCAAGCGACCAGCAGCCAGTTGAAGGGCCAATCCTCGTCCTTCTCGTACTCGGCCACGCTTCGAAATTGAAGCAGATCACTCTCCGGCGGCTCGCCTGGACCCAGCGCCTTACATAGTTCCTTGATCATCAGCTCGCCTCCGACGGCATCCTCGCGGAAATAGAAGTCGCGGAACGGCCGGAAGGACACCGGATATTTGAATTCGACCTTGGAATGAAAATCGAGGTTCGGGTCGAGCCATTTCACCTGGCGGTCACCTTCGTTGCCCGCCAACGGCATCAAATCCGGCGGTGGCGCGCGGTCGGGATACGCATTGCCGTCCGCCGGGCTATACAGGACGCGACAGGGTGGATGTCTCTCGCCAACGAACACAGAGCTACAGAAGAAATAGAGCGTGCCCCGCGTCGGAAGTGGCGACCAGCCGGCACCCGGCACTTCAGCCAGGTCAATCTGGGCCACGAATGTCAGCGCAACTGTCTCTAATGTTTCACAGGCCATGACGACTGCCGTCGGCCAGTCGACATGCGGAGGCAATTTGGGAAGCCCCCCGAAAAAACTTCGCGCCGGGTGAACCAGCGGCACGGGCAGATCACTGCGGCTAACGAGCACCGCAGGCAGCGCCGTCTCTTCAAGTTCGTCTCGTTCAGACATTGCTGGAGAAGTCTCCCACCGACCTGAGCGTGTGGAGAGGATCGAACCATTCCAGAGCGTCCCAGACAAGAGTTTCTTATGCCGCAATGGGACGCCTTGGAGTATCTCGGCTTCGGCTTAAGAGATCGAGCGGCTTTTAAGCCTCTCGGCGGCCGCCTCGTCCGCTCATTCGCCCGGAACGAGCCGTCCGAGCGGCTTCTGCGCCGGACGCCGCAGCCTGCGGCGCGACAGATAGAGCAGGATGCCGGTGACCGAGAACAACGGCATCAGGATCGCGGCCATCATGAAGGCGAGCTTCCCCGGCCACCCCAGGATTTCGCCGCGGTGGATATCGTAGATAGCCGCGATGATTGTCTCGCCGAAAGTCTTGTCGGCATAGCGCTGCGCCGAGACCAGTTTGCCGGTGACGGCATCGATGTGGAATTCATCGCGCGTGGTCTCCAGCAACGAATCCTTGCCCCGCGACCGGATCCGGACCGCCGTGCCCAGCCCCGCCGGCAGCGTCAGCAAGGCCCTGGAGAAGCGATCGCCCTCCTCGTGCTGGAACGTCGTCCATGCCAGATCGAATCCGACTGGCGGCGCCGGCTCGGCGCGGCGGGCCGCACGCGGCAACTTCGCCGGCATCTTCGCCGCGGCAACGTGTGGACGCGCCAGCAGCCATGTGACGCTGTCCTTGTACCATTCGAAGGAGAAGAACAGCCCGGTGAGCGTCATCGTCAGATAGACCGGCAGCACCCATGTGCCGATCACGGTGTGCAGCGACCGATGCAATCCGCGGCCGCTGAGCCCGAGATTCGGCTTCAGCCACATCTTCACGCTGCCGGAGCGGCGCGGCCAGCGCAGCACGAGTCCCGACACCAGCATCGCGATCAGGCCGAGCGCGATCGTGCCGGTGGTCGGACGCCCCCAGCCCTTGCCGTCGCCGGGAATGAGCAGCCAGCGATGCAGCCGGCGCACGGTTGCGAAGAACGCCTCGCCGCGCGGCGAGCCGAGCACGCGGGCGTCATAGGGATCGACATAGAGCGAAGTCGGCCGGCCGCCCTGCTCGTCACGCGCAAAGCGGACGTGGACCGCCGCCGATGGATCGCTCGAGAGCGTGACGGCCGATACTTTGCCGAGGTCCTGGGATGCCTTCAGCCGCGCCACCAACTCGTCCGGCATCAGCATCGGAGTCTGGCGTGACGCCACATGCATGATGCCGGCATTGAGATGATCGACGATCTCATCCTCGAAACTCATGATCGCGCCGGTCAGCGCGATCAGGGACACCAGCAGCGCAAGAACCAGGCCCGCGATGGAATGGACCTGGAACAGGACCGCCTTAATGGTGTGTCCCAGCCGCGCGGCCATGGCTAGAACTTCACCGTGGCCGACAGCGAGACGCGCCGCGCATCGCCGATGGCGACGTTGAGATTGTTGACGGCGGAGGGATAGTAGACGGTGTCGAACAGGTTCTTGACGTTGAATTGGTAGATCACCGGCGTGTTCTGGTATCTCGTCTCGTAGGTCGCAAAGATGTCGGCGACCACATAGGACGGCAAGAAGAAGTTGTTGGTGGAATCACCGGGACGGTCGCCGACGTAACGAGCGCCGCCGCCGAGCCGGAGCTGACCGGGCAATGCCGTGCCGAAGTCGTAGACCAGATAGAGCGAGGCGGTGTTCAGGGCCACGTTCTGAAGCTTCCTGCCGAGTAATGTCGGATCCTCGGACGCCGTCACGCGAGCATCCGTGTAGCCATAGCTGCCGATCAAGGCCCAATTGTCGGTCAGCCTGCCGGTGACGTCCAGCTCGACGCCGCGCGAGCGCGCACGGCCAACGGTGTGAAGCTCCACGATGCCCGCACTGTTCGTCTTCGTCGTCTGGACGTTCTTCTTGTCGAGGTCGTAGAGCGCCAGCGTCCCGGAGATGCGCTTGATCAGATCGAACTTCACGCCGGTCTCGTACGACACGCCCTCTTCCGGCGCGACGTTGGAATCGATCACGACGCCGATCGGCGCAATGGTCGAGTTCGGCTTCAGCGATTGGGTATAGCTCGCATAGAGCGAAACCTGATCCGTGAGCTTGAAGATGGCGCCGCCAAGCGGGAGCACCTTGTCCTGCGACACGTTGGTGTTGGTGACGAAGGGCTTTCCGCGCCCCGCGATCTGGTCGTAGTCCATGTAACGCACGCCGCCGACCAGCGCGAGCCGGTCGGTCAGATGCAGCGTGTCCTGGACGAACAGCGACCACTGGCCGAGCTTGTCGGTCTGGGCGCTGTCGCTGTTGGACACCGTCGTACCGGGCCCGATCAGGCCATAGACCGGATTGTAGATGTTGATGGCGGGTGTCGCCTGCCGGATCAGACTGTCTCGATAGATGGTGCGGTACTGACCGTCGCCGCCGAACACCAGTTCGTTGCGCATGTTGCCGAGCCAGAAGCCGCCCGAGATGTAGGACGTTCCGTAGCTGACATTGCTGAGCGAGCCCCGCGTGCCGTCGTTGCTGCGCGTCTCGTTGCCGGTCGTGAAGTTGATGCCGGTGATGCGGAGCTGGTTGGCGCTGAAGGTTTCGGTGTTGTAGCTGTAGCCGGCGTAGAGCTTCCAATCCTGGTTGAAGCGGTGCTCGACCGAGGCCTGAATCAGGTCCGACGTACCCCATGTGTTGTTGAAGGGCTCATCCAGCCGGCGCGTGGCCGGCACCGCGAGCGGCGCCTTGGTCACCGGGTTGAACGCCGTGCCGCGATCGAACGGGTAGATGAACTCGCGGTGTTCGTAGTTGAGCTGGACCGTGGTGTCCTGGCCGTACCAGGCCAGCGACGGCGCGATCAGCATCTCGCGGTGCCGGCCGAAATTGCGCCAATAGTCCTCGCTGACGCCGTAGCCGATGAAGCGATAGGCGAGGCCCTGGTCGCCGATCGGACCGGTGACGTCGAGCAGGCCGTCGGCGCCGGTCTTTGAGGCGCTGAAGGCCGAGCCGAGCAGCGTGACCGAGCCGTGCTGGTAGAGCTCCGGCCGCTTGCTGATGGTGTTGACGATGCCGCCGGGGTCCATGATGCCGTAGAGCAACGAGGCCGGTCCCTTCAGCACCTCGACGCTCTCGACCGCGGGATTGAAGCTGCGTCCCTGCACCAGCGGCATGCCGTTGCGCATGATCGAGCCGTCGCGATTGTCGCCGAAACCGCGCCGGATCACGGCGTCCTGGCTGCCGGCAAGCGTGTTGGTCTGGGTGACGCCGGAGACGTTGACGAGCGCATCGTCGATGTTGCGCGGGAGCTGGTCCTTCAGCACCTGCTCAGGCACGACGTTGACGGCCTGCGACGTATCAAGGGGCGAGGCACCGCTGCGCAGCGTCGTCGCACTCGGCATCGCGCGGTAACCGAGCTTGGCGGCCTGCTGCGCGGCGGCTTCCGCGGCCGCGCGCTCCGAGAGCGTTGGCGGCGTGGGGGCAGGATTGCGGGCGGCTTGGCGGCGAGCGGCCTGCATGCGGCGTGACGATTGCTCCGATGCGCGTGCTGGCCTGGACCGCTGCGCCGGGGCCTCCACCGTCACCGGCGGCAGCGCCGACTGCGCCTGTGCGCTCGTCGTGTGGAACGAAAATTCGGTGAGCAGCACGACTACACCGACGAGAAGACCTGCACGGCTCCCGCCGGCACGATGACGATGGCTGCCGATACGCAGGCCATCCACGGAGGCACGCACTTTCAATCCACTTCACGTCAGGACATCGAAGTGTGCGCGTGTAACAGCCGGCGAGATCGAGGAGAACCGTAGCCGAGCTTGAATCGCTCTAGTGTGGAACCGTTCTAAGAACAGACCGACATTGAACGGCAATCTCTAATTGGCGGCGCGCCAGCGGCGACACGCAGCGCGCGAATCGCGGCGGCGTGTCGCGATGTTGTGCAGTCTCACGCGATGGCAGGAGCCATCAACTCGTCGAGCTTGCGCTTGAACGCGGAGCCGTCCGACAATGCGCGGAGCGGCGGGCGCACGCGCAACCACGTGGGGTCGCCGGTCTGCGCCGCGATGATGGCCTTCAGGGTCGCGAGGAACGACGGCGTCTTCAGCACGATGTCGGCCGCAGCCTGCATGCGCGGTTCGACATCCTTGCCATCGATCATCGCCTTGACCAGCTCCGGCGCGATGTTGGCCATGCCGCAGATGGTGCCGGCGCCACCGGCGGCGATCGCGCGGGCGATGTCGGTTTCGTTCCCGACGGTGATGGCCAGATCGGGAGCCGCGGCACGGAACGCCTGGAACTGCTTGAAGTCGCCGCTGGAATCTTTCAGGCCCGCGATCACCTTGCCGTAGCGCTTGCGCAGGTTCACGGCGACGCCGGTTGGGATCGCAACGCCCGATATCTGCGGGATGTGATAGAGATAGGCGCGCAGCCGATCGTCGGCGACGCCGTCGATGATCGCGGCAAAGGCATCCTCGATGCCTTCAGGTGTGACGCTGCGATCGAAGTAAGGCGGCAGCACCAGCACGTGACGCAGGCCGAGACCGAGCGCGGCGCGCGAGAGTGCGATGCCGTCGGTAATGGCGGGGAAGCCGCCGCCGACGCCGATGCGTTCCGGCGCGACACCAGCCTCGAGCACGGCTTCGATGGTCGCAATGCGCTCGGTCACATTGAACGAGGTGCCTTCGCCGGTGGTGCCGAACAGCACGACGCCGTCGACACCCTTGCCGAAGAGCTGCTTGGCGTGAGCCGCGAGCTTGGCGAAATCCACGCTGCCGTCGGCCGTCAGCGGCGTCGCTGATGCGACCCAGAACCCGCGAATTGCCTCAGTCATCTCACCACCCTCCAAGCTGCTATCTCGGACCAAGCCCCTGATTCCCAATGGAACTCAAAGGGCTTCCCAAGCCTTGTTTTTGCTTTACTTTCGGTCTTGTACCTTACATACAAGAAAGAGGCAAATCCTTTTCCCCGTCACGGCGCGCATGGGCGCAGCCAGATTTAGGGAGGTCTCGCATGAACATGGTGACCCCGATGAAGCGGCCCGACCAATTGCTCGGCGCCCTGCGCGACAAGCTTGGCGCAGCCGCCGTCCTGATCGGCACCGACGTGCCCGCCCGCAATTGCAACGACTGGAGCGCGAGCCTGCCGCAGACCCCGCTTGCGGTGATCCGCCCGGTCGATGCGCAGGGCGTGGCCGATGCGATTGCGACCTGCCGGCAGGCGCATCTGCCGTTCGTGCCGCAGGGCGGGCTGACCGGGCTGTGCCGTGGCGCATCGCCGGAAGCCGGCTGGGTCGCGATCTCGCTGGAGCGCATGAGCGGCATCGAGGAGATCGACCGCGCCTCGATGACGATGACGGTGAAATCCGGCACGCCGCTGGAGACGATTCAGAAGGCCGCGGACGAGGTCGGCTTCTTCTTTCCGCTCGATCTCGGGTCGCGCGGCTCCTGCGCCATCGGCGGCAATCTCTCGACCAATGCCGGCGGCAACCGCGTGATCCGCTACGGCATGACGCGCGAGCTGGTGCTCGGTCTCGAAGTCGTGCTGCCGGACGGCACCATCATCACGAGCCTCAACAAGCTGATGAAGAACAATGCCGGCTACGATCTGAAGCATCTGTTCATCGGCTCGGAAGGCACGCTCGGCATCATCACCCGCGTCGTGCTGAAGCTGTTTCCGAAGCCGCGCTCGACTATGGCCGCGCTCTGCGCGCTGAAGGACTACGCCGCGGTGATCGCGCTGCTGGAGGCGGCGCGCAGCGGACTCGGACCGCTGCTGTCGGCGTTCGAGGTGATGTGGCCGGACTATTGGGAGGTGATCACGGCTCGCGCCGGCGTCAAGCCGCCGGTCGCCGCAGGTCACGGCCTTTACGTGCTGGTCGAGGCGCAGGGCACCGACGAGAGTCTGGACGCGCCGCGATTCCAGGTCTGGCTCGAAGAGCTGATGGGGCGCGGGCTGCTGGCCGACGCCGCGGTGGCGCAATCGCTGGCGCAGACGCAGAGCTTCTGGCGCGTGCGCGACATCTGCGCCGAGTTCGGCCAGGTGCTGGGGCCGCACATCTCCTACGACATCGGCCTTGCGGTGGCGCGGATGGACGAATTCGTCACGCGCTGCAAGGCGGCGCTGGCCTCCGGCATCAAAGGCTGCGAGAGCGTCTATTACGGCCATATCGGCGATGGCAATCTGCACCTGGTCTCCTGGGTCACCGGTCTCTCCGTCGAGCAGCAGCCGAAGGAAGAGATGGACACCATCATCTACGGTCTCGTCCGCGAGCTCGGCGGCAGCATCTCGGCCGAGCACGGCATCGGCACGCTTAAGAAGAGGTGGCTGGGCCATGCCAGGAGCGAGGCCGAGATCGCGCTGATGCGGACGCTGAAAGCCGCGCTCGATCCCGACAATCTGCTCAATCCCGGCAAGGTGGTCTGAGGGCACCGATGCGATCGCTCAAGCTCGATACGCCGAAATCCCTGTCGCAGCGCGTGATGCAGCGGCTGCGCCAGGCGATCATCGACGGCGAGTTCGCGCTGGGAGCGGCCATCTCCGAGGAGATGGTGGCGAATTCCTTCGGCGTCAGCCGTACGCCGGTGCGCGAGGCGATGAACCAGTTGCAGGCGCAAGGCCTCGTGGTGATCCGCCCGCAAGTCGGGAGTTTCGTGTTCACGCCGAGTGCGGACGACATCAACGCGCTCTGCACCTTCCGCATCGCGCTGGAGCCCAAAGCGGCGGAGCTTTCCTGCCGTCACGATCGCGACGGTGCGGTCGCCGCGATCAGCGAGGCCATTGCGGCGATGGAGCCGGCGGTCAATACGAAGGACAACATCGCTTATGGCCGCGCCGATGCGGCCTTTCACGAGGCGCTGTTCGCCCATTGCGGCAACCGTTATCTCGCCGAATCCTATCAGCTGGCCTCCGGCCGCGTCGCCGCGCTCCGCACCAATCTGACCTCGCCGATCGACGTGCGGACCCGCACCTCGTTCGACGAGCATCGCAGGCTGCTCGAACTGTTCGCGCGCGGCGAGTTCGCCGCCTTCGAGGAATTGATGACCACGCATATCACCAATTCGGGCGTGGTCTACGCCAAGGCCTTGAAGGTGGAGGCCTTGAAGGTGGAGGCGTGGGGCGTGGAATGAGCGGTCCTACCGCCCTTCCCTCGGTCCCGGCCTGTCCAGAAAATCCAGCGCGGTGTTGATCTGCTCGAGCTGGTGCTCGATCCTGTCGCGGTCCTCGACCGAGGGCGCCTTTTCGAGCTGCTCCACGAGCTTCTGCTTTCGCAACAGCAGGTTCTCAATGACTGAACTCACAGCTCCCCCATCGCGAGAGGCGAACATTTGAGAGCGCGCGCGAGCCGGGCTCGCGGCGACGCCTCCATCAGAATGTCTGCGCATGCGGATGGTTCCTGCGGGCGCGCATGCGGATGGAACTAGCGGCGCAGGCTGGTCCAGACGCCACCCAGGATCAGCAGGCCGCCGAGAAGATGGATCAGCTTCGGCGGTTCGCCGAGGATGGCGAACGACAGCAGCGCGCTTGCGATCGGCCCGAGATAGAGCACGAGCGAGGTTCGCACCGAGCCGAACTTGCCGCCGAGCCAGGCGAAGCCGGCATAAGCGAGCAGGCCGGGAACGATCCCGGCGAAGACATAGGCCGACAACGCCCTGGTGCTGAAGACCTGCCCCGGCGTCGACCACATCTCTATGGCCGCGAGCGGCAGCGAGAACAGGGCGCCGGCGCCCGAGAACAGGCTGATGCGTGCCAGCAGCGAGGCCTTTGGCGCGGCGCGCGATTGCAGCAGCGTGTAGCCGGACCAGCCGAGCATCGCGATCACGACGAGGCCGTCGCCCGCCGCGGTCTGAAGTTCGATCAGGGTTTGCGGATGGCCGCCGGAGATGATGAGCAGCGCACCGGCGAGCGCCAGCGCCGTGCCGAGCCATTGCAGCGGACCGACATGCTCCATGCCGCGCATGGCCGAGATCAACAGCACCGTGATCGGCGACAGCGCCATGATCAGCGCGATGTGGATCGCCGTCGTCGAGACGCCGGCGGCGTAGACCGGACCGCCGCACAGGAACATGCCCATGAAGCCGGCGGCGAGGATCGGCCAGAGATTTCGGCCAAGCGCCACGCGGCCATCGCGGATCTCCCTGAGCGCGATCGGCGCGAGCCCAATTGCGACGATGCTCCAGCGGAAGAAGGCGAGCGCGAAGGGCGGGACGGAGCCTGCGAGCCCCCGCGCCAGAACTTGATTGGAAGCCTGCGCCGTTGCGACCAGGACGAAGCCGATCAGCGCAAACACGCCGAGCCAAGCACCGGCGGACGATGTTGTGGCCACGACCGCCTCACGATCGCCCTCTGATGTTTCCCTGCCCATCGCGTGATCGAATACTCCATGACGACTGCGGTGAGAACCCGGATCGCCGCATGCGACGATTGCGGTGGTCAGTGGGTCGAGACGACGCCCGCCAACTGCACCGGTCCGACATGGGTGCGGGTGACGGAGACCGAGAACACCGCCAGCAGCGCGCACAGCATGCAGACCCTCATCCGCACCGTCCGGCGGTCGGTGATCGGCAGGAACAGGAAAAACAACATCGCCAGGATCAGCAGCGCGTCGATCAGAAACATGGGGCTCTCCTTCCAGATGGGAGAGAGCATGACGCGATGGCACCGGCCGGACTGTGGAAGGCATCACACACCTGGTGGCACCGAGCCGGGCTACGCTGGGAGATGACGAAGCGGCACGCGCTCTTGAACGGTTAACGTGCCTGGACTGCCGTCCGGGAACCTCGATCTTTCACGCGTCCGTCGGTTGTATTCGGGGACGCGGAGTCCTATGCGTAGGCGCCATGGACACCCAGATGATCACCGCCGCAAAGCCCCTGATGGCTCAGGCGCGCCCACGCAAGCCGGCGCCGTTCCTCCCGATGAGCCGCACCGAGATGGATGCGCTCGGCTGGGACGCTTGCGACATCGTGCTGGTGACCGGGGATGCCTATGTCGACCATCCCAGTTTCGGCATGGCCATCATCGGCCGGCTGCTGGAGGCGCAGGGCTTTCGCGTCGGCATCATCTCGCAGCCGGACTGGCACTCGGCCGAGCCTTTCAAGGTGCTGGGCAAACCAAGAGTGTTCTTCGGCGTCACCGGCGGCAACATGGACTCCATGGTGAACCGCTACACCGCCGACCGCCGCATCCGCAGCGACGACGCCTATACGGCCGGCGGCGAAGGCGGCAAGCGGCCGGACCGCTGCACCGTCGTCTACGCCCAGCGCTGCCGCGAGGCGTTCAAGGACGTGCCGATCGTGCTCGGCGGCATTGAGGCCTCGCTACGCCGGATCGCGCATTACGACTATTGGTCGGACAAGGTGCGCCGCTCGGTGCTCGCCGATGCGAAGGCCGACCTGCTGCTCTACGGCAATGCCGAACGCGCCGTGGTCGAAGTCGCGCAGCGGCTCGCCGCCGGCGAAACGCCGCGCGCGCTGGACGACATCAGAGGCGTCGCGCTGTTTCGCCGCGTGCCTGAGGACTATGAGGAGCTGCACGCCGACGATCTCGATTCGGCCGACGAGGGCGCGACGCGCCAGAAGGGCTTAACCGTGATCCGCCTGCCGGCACTGGAGCAGGTCGAGCAGGACAAGGAAGCCTATGCCCGCGCCTCGCGCGTGCTGCATCGGGAGAGCAATCCCGGCAATGCGCGGCCGCTGGTGCAGCGCCACGGCGACCGCGATCTCTGGCTCAACCCGCCGCCGATCCCGCTGACCAGCGACGAGATGGACGCGGTCTACGACCTGCCTTACGCGCGCGCGCCGCATCCGTCCTATGGCGATGCGAAGATCCCGGCGTGGGACATGATCAAGTTCTCGGTGACGATCATGCGCGGCTGCTTCGGCGGCTGCACCTTCTGCTCGATCACCGAGCACGAAGGCCGCATCATCCAGAACCGCTCGGAAGGTTCGATCCTGCGCGAGATCGAACTCATCCGCGACAAGACGCCGGGCTTCACCGGCGTGATCTCGGACATTGGCGGCCCCACCGCCAACATGTACCGGATGGCGTGCAAGGACCCGAAGGTCGAGGCCGCGTGCCGGCGTCCCTCCTGCGTCTTCCCGGAGATCTGCCCGAACCTCAACACCTCGCATGACGACCTCATCCGGCTCTATCGCAAGGTGCGCGAGACCAAGGGTATCAAGAAGGTGATGGTCGCCTCGGGCGTGCGCTACGACTTGGCGGTCGAGAGCCCGGAATACATCAAGGAGCTCGTCACCCATCACGTCGGCGGTTACCTCAAGATCGCACCCGAACATACCGAGCGCGGCCCGCTCGACAAGATGATGAAGCCCGGCATCGGCGCCTACAACAAGTTCAAGCGCATGTTCGACGAAGCGGCCGAGCGCGCGGGCAAGAAGTATTATCTGATCCCCTATTTCATCGCGGCACATCCGGGCACGACCGACGAGGACATGATGAACCTCGCGCTGTGGCTGAAGAAGAACCGCTATCGCGCCGACCAGGTGCAGACCTTCCTGCCCTCGCCGATGGCGACCGCGACCGCGATGTACCACACCGGCGTCAACCCGCTGCGCGGCGTGCGCCGCGGCGGCAGCGACAAGGTCGAGGCCATCAAGGGCCTGCGCCAGCGCCGCCTGCACAAGGCCTTCCTGCGCTATCACGACCCCGACAATTGGCCCGTGCTGCGCGAGGCCCTGATCGAGATGGGCCGCCGCGACCTGATCGGCTCGCAGCCGCACCAGCTCGTGCCGGCGCACCAGCCGCCCGGCACCGGCAAGGCCGCGGGGACACGGCGTCCGGTACGGCCGGGCGACAAGACGCAGCGGTTCACGACCAAGGGATTGCGGGTGATGAAGTAGGGCGGAAGCCGGACGGCTTCCGAGCCAGCGCGTTTCCGTTGTACCGGCCAAGCAAAAATATCGAAAACAACCCTAATGCACAGTAGCCGGCATGAGGGAAATCAAGGGGTTACGTCGCCCGCAAAAACGACGATCCGTTGCAATATCGGGCTTTGACATCCCCTGTCGGGAGCGTCGGGCATTCAGGCCCGAGAGACCGTTTCACCCGTGATACCGCTCCAGCAGGCTCCGCTCCACCTTGCAGATATACGTGTATTTCGGATTGACGACCTGCGTGCAGCGGGCCTCCGCGATCTGGCCCAGCAGCATGTAGCCTTCGGCCGCCGGAATCTTCCAACCGTCCTCCATCCAGTAGACCATCTCCTCGAACGCGATCCGCATCGCGTCCTCGAGCGGGCGGGCGCATCCGAGGGTGCAGATGTGGGTCGCGGTCTCGATGCGCGGGTGATTCAGCCTCGCGGGGGCCTTGGCCAGCGAGACCTTGACGGTGAGGTTGGCCGCGATCTCGATTGCGCCCATGCCGTTGCATTCGCCGTCGCCCTGGATGGCATGGCAATCCCCCAGGAAAAGATGGGCACCGTCCTTGTTGACGCGGAAGAAGATGCTGTTGCCGGTGGTGATCTCCTGAACGTCCATGTTGCCGCCATGTGGGCCGTTGTCGACGGTGAGAACCGCGCCGTGAACCGGCGCAACGCCGGCCACGCCGATCATCGGCTTGACGGGCAGCTTCAGATGCTCGTTCCAGTGAACGAGGCCGTCCTTGACCTCGACGACGCGGGTCTGGATGCCGAACTCCTTGCGCCTGACCCAATCGGGAAACATGCCGATGCCGGGCCACAGCGCGGTGAAGCCGAGCTTGTCGAGCTCCATGTCCACCACGTCGAGGCGCAGCATGTCGCCCGGCTTTGCGCCGCGCACCTCGATCGGACCGGTGGCGCCGTTCACGAAGGGCATCGTCACGTCGGCCTCGGTCAACTGCTGCCCGAGGTGACGAATGGTGCCGTCATTGGCGTTGATGGCACACTCCACCACGAAGGTTTCGCCCGGCTCGACGCTCGCGATGAACTCGTCGTCACCGGACAGCGCGTATTTGATGTTGCCGGCCTTGCTGATGCGCTTGGACATGGTCTCTCCCTGGGCGTCTCGGAATATGAATGGTCGCTCGAAGTCAGGCCTGTCGCCGCCACGGGATCAGCAGCCGTTCGATCTTGCCGACGAGCCAGGTCAGGACGAGCGCGAGGACGATCGTCACGACGAGCGCAGCGAAGACCTTGGGGATGATATAGAGTGAGCCGGCCTTGAAGATCGCGTGGCCCAGCCCTTCCGATGACGACATGAACTCTCCGACGATGGCGCCGATCAGCGCAAAGCCGACGGTCAGCTTCAGCCCCGCGAAGATGTCCGTGAGCGACGCCGGAACGACGAGCTTGCGGAAGATCTGGAACTTCGAGGCGCCGAGCGTCTTCATGAGATTGATCTGGTCGCCGTCGACGCCGATCGCTCCCTTGTAGGACGTCACCAGCGCGACGATCACCACCGACAGGGTGGACATCGCGACCTTCGAGACCAGTCCGGTGCCGAACCAGATGATCACGATGGGGGCGAGCGCGATGATGGGGATCGATCCGAGCGCGATCACGAATGGCTGGACGACGCGGGAAACGAAGCGCGAATACCAGAGCGACAAACCGAGCAGCGTGCCGACCAGATTGCCCATGAAGAAGCCGAGCAACGTCTCCATGCCGGTGACGCCTGCATCGCGCCACAAGCTTCCGTCCTTTGCCATCTGCACAAGGAAGCCGGCGATGGCCGACGGCGATCCGAACATGAAGGCCGCTTGGCTGCCCTTCGGCGTGGCGTATTCCCACAGGACGAGAAGAGCAGCCAGGACGAGCATTTGGGTGGCGAGCACGGCAAGGCCGTCGCGCAGTCTCTTCCATCTGGCGCGGGCCAGTGGCGATGCAACGCTTCCGGCAGGCTTCGACGCGTCCACCATGCGGGTCTCGATGCCTGTCGTCATTGGATCGCGATATCGAGATCGGCCCAGATGCGCCGGACATATTGGCTGAAATCCGGCCTCTCGCGCAGCGAGATCATGTCGCCGCGGTCGGCACCGAACTCGATCCGGTAGGTCGTCTTGACCCGCGTCGGACGCCGCGTCAGCACGACGACGCGATCGGCCAGCGACACCGCTTCCTCGATGTCATGGGTGATGAGCAGCATCGAACGCCCGCCCTTGCGCACGAGATCCACCATGTCGTTCTCGATCAGCAACTTGGTCTGGAAGTCGAGTGCGGCGAATGGTTCGTCCAGCAGCAACACGTCCGGATCGTTCACAAGGGTCCGCGCCAGCGCCACGCGCTGCCGCATGCCGCCCGACAGCGTCGAGGGGTAATGGTCCGCGAACCCGTGCAGCCCGAGCTGATCGAGCATGGCCCGGCTGCGGTCTTCCGCCTCTGCGGCAGCGACGCCGCGGATCTCGAGGCCGAGCATGGTGTTGCCGAGCGCGGTGCGCCAGGGCAGCAGCAGATCCTTCTGCAACATGTAGCCGACGTTTTGCGGCTGACCGGAAACCTGCCGGCCATGCCAGCGGATGCGGCCCGCATCGGGCGCCAGCAGGCCGCACAGCGTGTTGAGCAGCGTGGTCTTGCCGCAGCCGGAAGGGCCGACGATGCTGACGATTTCGCCCTTGCGCAGCGTCATGCTGAGATCGGCGATGACAGGCACGACCTGGCCATCGAGATCGTAGCCTTTGGCGACATGCTCGACCGCGAGCGGGAGGGCGGCGCCGTCCACGGCCCCACCCTCACCGGGGTTCGCGTATGTGGCAGCCTCGGCGATCATTTCAGGCTTGCAATCGCCTTTTCAGCGAACGAGTTGTCGATGATCTGCTCGAACGAAACCGATCCCTTGGCATTGCCGAGGTAGATCTGCATGTCCATGAGATTCTTCCACTGATCCTGCTTGGTGATCACGGACTGCGCCGGGATCAAATATTTCAGCTCCGCGTCGATCGCTTTGTCGACGACCTCGCCGGGCAGATCCGGAAACTCTTTCCGTGCAACCTCCTTGGCCAAGGCCGGATCGGCGTAAGTCTTGCGCGAGGCCTCCTCGAACGAGGTGACGAGCGCCTGCACCATTTCAGGATCTTTCTGGATGGTCGAGGGCAACACCATGATTCCGGTGTTGCAAAACGGCCCGACATAATTCGAGAAATCGAACACGACCTTGGCGCCTTGCGCCTCCGCGGCGGCGACACTCGGCTGATAGGCGACCGCCATGTCGGCCTGCCCTGCCAGCATCGCCGCGATCTCGGTCCCGGGATTGACGGGAACGATCGTGGCGTCGGTACCCAGCTTGAGCCCGGCTTTTTCCAGCATCCGCTTTGTGACGCTGAAGTTGGTGTTGGGCTCCGGCGAGGTGACGATCTTGAGACCCTTGAACTCCTTCGGATCGGTGATCGGCTTGAGCGTCTTGGAGACGCCGAAATAATGTGCGCGCTGCACGACCGTTCCCACAACGACACCGGGGCCGCCATTCTCGCGTGAGATCTGCGCCATGGTCGCATCGCCGATCGCGAAGTCCGCGGAGCCGCCGAGCACGGCCGCGAAAGTCTGGGTGTCGCCGCCGGCGGCGCTCACCTTCATGTCGAGACCGTTCTTCTTGAAGATGCCGGCATGCATGCCGACGTAGAGGTTGATGTAGCCCAGATTGTGCACGGCCTCGCTGAAGCGAACGGTCTTGAGCCCGGCGGCGGACGCGGTACGGGATCCCATGAGCGGTGCGGCGCCGATGCCGGCAACGAGCATCGACGAGGCTGCGAGGAATCGGCGGCGGTTGAGCACACGACCACTCGGCGTGGCCGGAGGACGAACATGATTGGTCATGGCGCAAAATTCTCCAGAGCTGCTGAAAGGCAGCTCAAAGACTAGGCGCCGACCTCCGCGCATCAAGGCGAAATAAGCGACGCATTCTGCACGTGATTTGAACCTGGCGATGAATATGTCGCGCGGGTGGCGCGAACGCTGGATTCTTGATCTCGTTGCGCCTCATTTCCGCTCGTTATGCAATCGGTCAGCGGGAAACGGCGGCGGACCGAGATCGATTCCGTCATTTTTGACATTATCGATGCACAAAGAATTTGCAGAACCGCAATGCGTTTGCAGGTTCCATTCCCCTCGAGCGGATTCCGCAGGTTACGGATTGACGCGCACTGAGGAGAAGCGGCCGGTCAGCGCGCCGCCACACTTCTCCGCTGCGATCCGGCTGGCGCGAGTGCCCTGCTGCGGCGCGGACGTCGTTGTGCCGTCTTTCTTTTCAGTATCCGCGTTGCGCAACTGTTCGAACAGATTGCTCACGAGGCCGCGCAAACGCACATTCTCGGACTTCAGCTCGTTCATCTGCTGAACGGCGCGGACGTCCAGGCTGCCGAAGCTGCGGCGCCAGCGATAGAACGTGCGCTCGGTAATGCCGGCAGCCTTGCAGATTTCTGCAATCGACACCCCGGAGCTCGCCTCGGCAAGGAGATGAATAATCTCATTCTCAGTGAAACGGGACCGCCTCATCGATCTCTCCCTCGGCCCGCCATTTGCACGGAACACCGCGCAGGGCCTGAGGCCAAGTATAGCCGAAGGATTGCCGCAGCCTAGAATATCCGAGGACGATTTTGCCGGTCGCGCCCGTGGCGCCCCCCGGAACGGTCGCCCGCCCGCGAGAGAGCACCCGCCACGCCTGGAGTTCATCCGATGCAACGCCACCACGAGATAGCCAGTACGCCCGAAAACATGGTCTGGGGCTATCTGGACTGCAGCACACGACCTGTGCTGGAAATCAACTCCGGCGACAGCGTGACGCTGCACAGCTTCCCGGCAGGAGGCAAGGAGACGCTGCCGGACGACCTCTCGCTGGTCCCCGAGGACTATCGAGTTGCCCTCGAGACGATGCAGCCGGGGCCGGGACCTCACTTCATCACCGGCCCCGTTTATGTGCGCGGCGCCAATGTCGGCGACACCCTCCAGGTCGATATCCTCAACGTGAAAGTTCGCCAGGATTGGGGCTTCGTGTCGATCCTTCCTCTGCTCGGAACGCTGCCGGACGAGTTCACGGATTATGAAACGATCCATCCGGTGATCGACCGCGAGCGCGAGGTCTGCATCATGCCATGGGGCACCGAGATTCCGCTCGCGCCCTTTTTCGGCATCATTGCCACGGCCCCGCCGCCAAGCTGGGGCCGCTGCGGGTCGCCCGTTCCGCGCGCCTTCGGCGGCAACATGGACAACAAGGAGCTGCGGGCCGGCACGACGCTGTATCTGCCGGTGTTCAACGAGGGCGCATTGTTCTTCGCCGGTGACGGCCACGGCGTGCAGGGCGACGGCGAAGTCTGCATCACCGCCCTCGAGACGGGCGTCACCGGGACCTTCCGCTTGACGGTTCGCAAGGACATGGGCCTCCAATGGCCCTTTGCCGAGAGCGCCACGCATCTGATGTCGATCGGGCTCGACGAGGATCTCGATGACGCCGCCAAGCAGGCCGTCCGGGAAATGGTCAAGCACGTCTGCGCGCGGACCAACCGCACGCGTAACGAGGCCTACATGCTGTGCTCGCTGGCCGGCAACCTGCGGGTCACCCAACTCGTCGACGGCAACAAGGGCATTCACATGCTGCTACCCAAAGCGCTGCTTTAGGTCGACGCAAGAGATCAAGACAGCACAACACCTCTCCACCTCAGCTCCCCATCGGCCGACGCGCTGGCCCCTCGCGTTCGGCAACGACGTCGACTTGACTTCCAAACCATCATGTAACATATAAAGTTACATGAAACGGGATTCCCGACTTTCCGGTGTTCTCCACGTCCTCCTGCACATGGCGCAGCAGCCCGGGCCGTTCACGTCCGAGACGCTGGCCAAGGCCATGGACACCAACCCGGTGGTGATCCGCCGCATCATGGCGGGTCTGCGGGAGATCGGCTACGTCCGCTCCGAGAAGGGGCACGGCGGCGGCTGGACGATCGCCTGCGACCTGTCGAAGGTGACGTTGCGCGACGTCTATGCCGCGCTCGGCAATCCCCCGCTGCTGGCGATGGGCAACCGGACCGAGGCGCCCGGCTGTCTGGTCGAGCAGGCCGTCAATGCCGCGCTCGATCAGGCCTTTGACGATGCGGAGGCGCTGCTGCTGGAACGGCTCGGCGAGGTGACGCTGGCGATGCTGGGCGAGGATCTTCGCAAGCGGCTCGGGTCTCGAAAAATCCACGACATCAGCGCGCATCGCGCGTGAACGGCTCCATTCACGGGGACAACATCATGACCGACATTCAAGCCGCATTCTCCGATCCACAATTCGTGGCGAGATACACCGAGGGGCCGCGGCGCTTCGTGCCGGGCTATGACGCCATGCAGTCAATGACGGCGATTCTGCTCGCCGAAAGCGTCCCCGGCGATGGGCAGGTGCTCGTCCTCGGCGCGGGTGGCGGCCTCGAGCTCAAGGCGTTCGCGCAAGCGCATCCCGGCTGGCGCTTCGACGGCGTCGATCCGTCCGCGGCGATGCTGGCGCTGGCCGGGCAGACCCTGGGGCCGCTCGCACCCAATGCACGCCTCCATCAAGGCTATATCGATGACGCGCCGGAGGGACCGTTCGACGGTGCCACCTGCCTGCTGACCCTGCACTTCGTCGATGTCACCGAGCGGCGGCGCATCGCCTCGGAGGTCCACCGCCGGCTCAAGCCGCGCGCACCGTTCGTGGTCGCGCATCTGAGCGCGCCCGACGGCGAGGAAGAGCGCCCGCTGTGGCTGTCGCGCTACTCGGCGTTCTTGGCCGCCTCCGGCGTCGAGCCCGAGCAGGCGGCGGCCGCGCGGAACGCCGTCACCAACCATCTGGAAATTCTCGCACCCGCGCAGGACGAGGTGATCTTGCGCGAGGCCGGCTTCTCCGACCCCGCGCTGTTCTACACCGGCTTCGCCTTCCGCGGCTGGGTGGCGTACGCGTGAGGCATCACGCGAGCCTCACCTCTCCACCGGCGCTCCCGTCCGCGATGATACCGGCTGGAAATGAGCACCAGCGGCCTGGTGTCACGATGGTCGCAGCTCGAGACTTCGGCGATGATCGGCGTGTGGTCGCCGACATCGACGTGACGCGTGACCTCGCAGCCGAACCAGGCGATGCATCCCGCAAGACGCGACAGGCGGTCGACGATGTCGCAATCCGGCGTCGTGCCGGTGTTCGGCTGGCAGGCGAAATGCCGCGATCAAAGGCGGCTTGCAGACCGAATGACGATGGCTTCCTCCGGACAGTTGGCCTGGGCGACATAAGCCTTGTCGACGAGTTCCGGCGGAACACAGCCGCTCAGGGCCTCCCGGGCATTGCCGAACTCATCAAGCTCGAACAATTCGGGAGCGAGTGCCTTGCAGCGCGCGTGTCCCTGACATTTTTCGGGGTCGACGTGAATGAAGATCGAGGTCATGTCTTGTCCTTGTTCAATGATCCGCCTGCCTGGACCCAATCTGGATATCCCGCATCAGGTCGCGACCGAGAACTGCGGAGCTTGCCAGCACGCCGCCGACCAGCGCCCCGATCACGCCATCCGTCGTGACGTCCTGACCGGAGAGAAACAGTCCATCGATCGGTGTCGCGGCTCTCAGCCAGCTCTGGCGAAACCGCTGCGGCGAACTTTCGATGCCCATGAACCCGCCGCGCTCGCGCTTGACGAAGGTCTCGTAACTCAGCGGCGTCGATATCTCGACGTAGTCGAGAGCCGATCTTGCCGCCGGAACGTGCCGGAACAATTCGGCGAGCAATCGCTCCTTGATCGCATTCTTGAGTGCCAGATAGTCCTCGCCCCGTTTCATCCACCGCGATCCCGCCCATTTTTCGAAATGCCTGAAGTCGGTGTAGCCGTACATCTCGACGGTGGATTTGCCGGGACATTCGGCGTCGAAGGATGGGTCCTTGGCCGACGGAAAGGTCGTGAACGTCCACGGGAAAGGCGCCGCGAAGTCGCGGCGATGCGCGGCAAGATTGGCCTCGAAGTCGTTGGACGGATGCGCCCAGATGTTGCTGCCATCGAAGCCGAGCTCCTGCGCCGGGCGGTTGAACCCGATATTGGCGCCGACGACCGTATAGCTCTCCACCACCTGCCCGACGGCGCCGTCGAGCCCCGCCTCGGTCCGGACGTCGGCCGGCAGCAGCCGCCCGAAGGTGTTGTGCACGCCGGCATTGCTGATCACCAGCGGACAGGCCACGACTTCACCCGACGCCAGCCGAACACCCGTGGTCCTGCCGCGATCGACCATGATCTCGGCCACTTCGGCGCCGTGCAGCACCACGCCGCCGGCCGCTTCGATGATCGGAACGATTGCGCGGCCGAAAGCCGCCCCGCCGCCGACCGGATAGTGCCCGCCATTGAGATAATGCTTCGCCAGCATGCAGTGCATGGCGAACGAGCTCTTGCTCGGTTCGAGGCTGTAGTCGCCCCAGTTGGCGCAGATCACGGCGATCAGTTCCGGATCGTCGGTCAGTTCGCGGAGAACGTCGATCGTCAGCCGGTCCGAATAGTCGTGGAACGTCCCGCACAAGCGGTCGTAGGCGTCGGCGGCGCGCGATTGAGGCAGCGCTTTCTGTGCGAAATAGCCGGCGGACGACTTCGATACGGCGCGAACGAGATCGAGATAGCGATCGATCGCGCTCGCTTGCCCGGGGAAGTAGCTCTTCAGCGCCGCGGCATATTCAGCAGCTCCCGCCGGAATGTCGTAGCGGCGTTCGCCGATGACCATGCGATTATAGATCGACGGCAGCGGTGCCCATTCGATCGCGCCGCCGGTGACCGTGTCGAACAGTTTCCAGGTCGTGGTCTGCGGCGAGCCGACATCGCCGATGTAGTGCAGACCGACGCTCCAGCGATAGCCCTTGCGCGTGTAGCTCTGGGTCAGCCCGCCGATCACATTGTGCTGCTCCAGAACGAGAACCCGGCGGCCATTCTGGGCAAGCAGCGAGGCCGCGCTCAATCCTCCCATCCCTGATCCGATCACCAGGGCATCGAATTGCCCCTCGATGCCGGACGACTTGCGATAGGGCGCGCCGACGGTCTGCATGCTGGTCTCCAGACTTCAATGAACGAATGTCACGGCCGCCGCGCAGGCGGTCGCGTGGTGCGACGAAAAGTCGGTGCGCCACCGTGCCAAATCACGCGAGCCGTCCGGCAGGTCATCGCGACCGCGTGCGCTTCAGCACGGATACGGACTGACGTAGGGAGCCACGAAGCGTCGTTCGACCAGCTTCTTGATGTTTCCGAGTCCTATCAGGGCCTCCTCATCCATCCGCTCGAGCTGTTCGACGGTCGGCTCCGACGGACGATTCGGATTGGTGAGTTCTCGCGTGTAGCGCGTGCGTCCGTCTTCGCCGGCGAATGTGTAGCGAATGACGATCGGGCCCATGAAGTCGGTATCGGCCTTGCAAGCCCAGACGCTCGGTCGCGTGCTCTCGATCACGGTCCATCGCAGCTCGATCATGCCGCGGCGGATCTGCCATTCCTCGCGAAAGGTCTGCCCGAGCTTCAAGGGTTCGTTCGGACCTTCGATCTTGTGCGAGGCGGCCAGCCACTCCGGCCAGGAATGCGGATTGCAGACATAGTCGAACACCGCCTCCGGCGGAGTATCGATGAGAATGTCGTGTTTTCGGACGAAGAGCATCGGTCCTCCAGGTGTCGGGGAATGTTGGTCAACGAGCCGCCAAAATGAGCGGAAGCAGGCGAGGGCCGCGCACGGCGCCTTCGGACCACGTCATCGGACGCGTCGGATCGAGGGTGAAATCAGGAACCCGCTTCAGCCACTCCTCCAGCGCGATCCGCATCTCCATCCTCGCGAGGTTCGAACCGATGCAGCGATGAATGCCGAGCCCGAAGGCCACATGCGGATTCTCCGCCCGGTCGATCCGGACGGTGTCGGGATCGGCGAACTTCTCGGGATCGCGATTGGCTGCGGGGAACGACACCATGACCATTTCGCTCTTCCGCATCGGACAGCCGCCGAGTTCAGTGTCGTCGACGATCTCGCGCGCCATCGTGACCGGCGAATAGGCGCGCAGGAACTCCTCGATCGCGCTTTCCAGCAGCGCGGGCTCTCGCACCAGACGCTCGCGGTCGGCGGGATGGGTGGCGAGATGCCAGAGCGAGGATCCGATGGCACTCCAGGTGGTGTCGATGCCCGCGACCAGCAGCAGACGCAACGCGCCGAGGACCTGGCCGTCCGAGAACGGCTGCCCGTCCGGGCGGCGGGCGGCGATCAGGAAGCTGACGAGGTCATCCCCCGGCGCCCTGCGCCGCGCTGCGATCTGCCTCGCGAAATAGTCCGCGATTTCCTGCTCGGCCTGCTTCAACGCCGCCTGGTTGGTGACGCCTTCCTGCAACGCCATGGTGATCCAGGAGCGGAACTGATCGCCGTCCTCGGCCGGTATCCCCAGCATGTGGGCGATGATCCGGACCGGAATATGCTGGGCGTAGTCGACCGCTCCGTCGCAGCGGTCCTGCGAGCGGATGCGATCGATCAGCTCGTTGCAGACCCGTCGCGTCTGGGGTTCGAGTTTCGCCACCTCCTGGGGCGTGAACGGGGCGATCAACGCCATGCGCATCGGCCGATGTTCGGGCGGATCGGAGGTGATCGGCGGCGCGTTCACCCGATACTCGCCTTCGCGGACGACCACCCGTCGCGACGAAAAGCGGTCGGGATGATAGGCGACCTCACGAATATCGGCGTAGCGGGTCGGGAAATAAACGCCGCTGTACCGCACGGTATGGGCAACCGGACAACGATCGCGCAAGCTCTGCCAAATCGGATAGGGATTGCCGACCCAAGCGGGATCAAGGTGATCCCAATCGCTGGTCCAATCGGTCACAGGAGCTCGCGCCATGCCTCCCCTTCCTCCCAGAACATGGTCATTTCCACGACCTTGATGTACTGATATATGAGATGATATATGACGACGCGTCAACCTCAATCTCGGCGCTCCGCCTCGCGCAAGCGGGCCGAGGCCAGTTCCGCCAGCCTGACCGAGCAGGCCTATACGCAGCTCGAGCAGATGATTGCGACGCTCGAGTTGCGGCCGGGCGCCTTCGTCTCCGAGAGCGACTTGTGTGAGCGTCTTGGCATCGGGCGCACGCCCGTTCGCGAGGCCATGCAACGGCTGGCGCGCGAGCACCTGCTCCAGATCATGCCGCGCAAGGGCTGCGTCGTATCGGACTGCCGCTTCGACGACGAACTGAGCGTGATCGAAGTCCGCAAGCCGCTCGAACTCGTCGTCGCGCGCGGCGCAGCACAACGTGCAAGGCCCGAACAACGCCAGCGTTTCGCCGAGATCGCCGACGACATCGCTGCGGCGCTGGACGGCAACGATTTCGACGCCTTCGCGCGGCTAGACCTGGAATTCAACCAGCTTTGCCTTGCGGCGTGCGGCAACGCGACCGCCACCTCGATGATGCGCCTGATCAGCACGCAGAACCGCAGGTTCTGGTTCATGCATCATGGCCGAACGCTGCCTCGCGAGGGCGTGGAGAGCCATGTCGACATCGCAAGAGCCATCGCCGACGGCGATGCCGATCGGGCAGCGGCGGCCGCCGAGCGCCTGCTGGCCTATGTGGAGCAACTTGCGCTGCGATCGAGACCCATGTGATCGAGGACCGTCAACTCTCCGAGAGCGACACATGTCCCAACCGGGACTCGGCGTGCGCCGCTGCGGCGGCGCGACCAAGATAACGACGCACTCCCCCTCACCTCTCCACCGGCGCTCCCGCCCCGCGATGATACCGGCTGGAAAAGAACACCAGCGGCGAGGTGTCGCCATGGCCGCAGGCCGAGACTTCGGCGATGATCAGCGTGTGGTCGCTGACATCGACGTGACGCGTGACCTCGCAGGCGAACCAGGCGACGCATCCCGACAGCCGCGGCAGGCCATCCACGATGTCGTAATCCGGACGGGCGCCGGTGTTCGGCTGGCTGGCGAAATGCCGCGAGAGGTCGCGGCCGTGATCAGGCAGGACGTTGACGCAGTAGCGTGAGGTCGCCGAGATCGCACGGTGCATGCGGCCGGGCATGACCGAGACCAGCACGGTCGGCGGCGACAGGCTGACGGTGACGAAGCTGTTCACGGTCATGCCGCAGACGCGGCCGTGCTCGTCGAGCGCTGTCAGCACCGCGACCCCGGTCGCAAAGCGCGAGGCGGCCTCGCGGAACGAGGCCGGATCGGCACGCGACATCTTGGTTTCCGCTCGCATCGATCCTCACGCGATCGCCCTGAGCGGCTCAGGCGGGGCCGACATGCGTTCGACCCAGGCCTGGATGCGCGAGGGCGTCGAGATGCGGTCCCACTGCCGGTCCGGATAGTTGAAATTCTCGGTGAACTCGTTCGCCAGCGCCGGGTTCTGGCTCATCGCGCCGATCAGCATGCCCAGCGCTTCCGTCGGCGGCTGCAGCATTACGTTGGTCCAGCGCGACGCCGCCAGCACGCGGTCCTGCCGCTTCAAATCGATCTTCTCGCACAGGCGGGCGTCGAACGCGTCGGAATTGACGATCTCCTCGCCGAGCACGAAGGCCGCATAGGAGGCGACGTTGGCGCCCTGACCCATCATGGGATCGACGATCGCATGGACGTCGCCGAGCGCGATCGCGCATTTGCCGTCGTCGAATTCGACCACCGTGTTGCGCACCGTCGGCACGACGCCACCTTGCAACAGATCCTGCGGCTGCGCGAGGTCGAAGCGCGCGGTATCGATGCGGTCGTAGGTGGTCGGGTGATGCTTCTCCAGCTTGCCCAGCAGCACCTTCAGGAAGTGCTTCGGATTGTCGTCGTAGCTGAGCGTCGCCAACTCCTCCATGTCGCCGCCCGGCACGTTCTCCATCAGCAGCGCGTTGGCGATGCCGTCGAAGGTGATGGTCGGGATCACGATCATCTCACCATGGCCGGGAGATACCGAGAGGGTGACGTTCATGGGATCGGGCTGCCGCACGCCGGTGTAAAGCCCGACACACAGCCGCCGCTGCGGCTGCGAATAGGGCGTATGCTCCGGACGGTAGGTGAAGAGCTGGCCCAGCGGACCCTTGCCGGTCGATACCACCAGGAGGTCGAAGCGGGCGACCAGCGGGCGGATGTCGCGCTCCTCGATGCGGCGGTATTCGATCCTGCCGCCGCGGCTGACGAAGTCGTTCATCAGCGCGGGCAGATAGATCCGGTAGTCGACGGCCCGGCTCGGCTTCGAGAAGTCACCGCGAAAGCTCAGCGGCTGCGGGAAATTGAAGACGTGATCGTGATAATAGTAATGGTCTTTCGGATCGGTCCAGTGATTGACGCCGAGATAGTCCTCGCGCGCGATCGTCACATGGTGATGTGCGACCGTGTTGATGAGCCGGATATCGCGGTAATCCTCGGGCGGCCGGTCGGTGATGACAGTGGCCTCCACGCCGTGCTTTTGCAGATAGAGCGCGAGATGCAGCCCGGCGATGCCGGCGCCGACGATTCCGATGTTGCGTGCCATTGTCGTCTCCTCCCCTGATTGCTTGTTTTGAGGAAGCCTAACGGTCGGCCGTGTTGCACACTACGGAATAACTGGGATATGATTTATTCCAGATCGGAATAGATCATGGACCGGATCGACTGCCTGCGTGCCTTCGTTCGCACCATCGAGGGTGGCAGCTTCTCGGCGGCGGCCAAGGAGCTCGGGATCGGCCAGCCCGCCATCAGCAAGCGCATCGCGATGCTGGAGAGCGAGTTCGGCACGCAGCTGTTCTTGCGCACGACCCGCACGCTCAAGCCGACGGCCGAGGCGCACCGGATCTACGAGCTCGCGCGCCAGATTCTCGGCAGTTTCGACATGGCGCGGTCGAGCGTCGAAGAAGCCGCGCCCCGCCCCGCGGGCACGCTCCGGATCGGCGTGCCGTCGTCGTTCGGCCGGCGCTACATGATGCCGATCGTCGCCGAATATGTGCGGAATTATCCGGAAGTGAGGGTCGACATCCGCTTCAGCGAGCGTTTCGTGAACCTGGTGGAAGAAGGCATCGAGCTTGCCTTGCGGATCGGACATCTGGAGGCGAGCACGCTGGTCGCCCGCCGGCTCGGCACCGTGCAGCGCCATCTGGTTGCGACACCCACCTATCTGCACGGCCGCCCGCTGCCGCGCACGCCTGACGATCTCGCCTCGCATCAATGCATCGTCTATTCCAGGATGTCGCCGGCGCACCAATGGGCGTTCGAATCCGAGCACGGCCGTCACGTCGCATCGATCAACGGTCCCATCCATGTCGACGATGCCGACGCGATGCAGGAGGCAACGATGCATCATCTCGGCATCGCCATTCTGCCCGAATGGAATGCCGCCGACGGTCTTCGCAGCGGCGAGCTCGAGCATGTGCTTCCGGACTACGGCATCGCCGCGCTGCCGCTGCACGCGGTCTATCCGGAGACGCACTGGATGACGCCACGGGCGCGAAGCTTTCTAAACCTCCTGGTCGAACGCGCCGAACATTTTGCAGTTGCCCCGTCGGAAAGCACCGGCATCCATGCAGGTGGTTGACGCCGTCTCACCCGGCATTAAATGACGTCCATGAAAAAGATCGGATTCCTCTCCTTCGGACACTGGACCCCCTCGCCGCAATCGCAGACGCGCTCGGCGGCGGACACGCTGCTGCAATCGATCGAGCTTGCGGTCGCGGCCGAGCAACTCGGCGCGGACGGCGCCTATTTCCGCGTGCACCATTTCGCGCGCCAGCTCGCCTCGCCCTTTCCGCTGCTCGCGGCGGTCGGCGCGAGGACGAGCAAGATCGAGATCGGCACCGCCGTGATCGACATGCGCTACGAGAACCCGCTCTACATGGTGGAGGACGCAGGCAGCGCCGACCTCATCGCGGGCGGCAGGCTACAGCTCGGCATCAGCCGCGGCTCGCCCGAGCAGGTGATCGACGGCTGGCGCTACTTTGGTTATGGCCCGGCCGACGGCCAGAGCGATGCCGACATGGGCCGGCGCCACGCCGAGGTGTTTCTCAACCTGCTTCGGGGTGAAGGTTTTGCCGAGCCCAATCCGCGGCCGATGTTTCCGAACCCGCCGGGGCTGCTGCGTCTCGAGCCGCACGCGCAAGGCCTGCGCGAGCGGATCTGGTGGGGCGCCGGCTCGAATGCCACCGCGGTGTGGGCGGCGAAGCTCGGCATGAATTTGCAGAGCTCGACGCTGAAGAACGACGAGACCGGCGAAGCTTTTCACGTGCAGCAGGCCGCGCAGATCCGTAGCTATCGCGCCGCCTGGAAGGAGGCCGGCCACGCCCGCGAACCCCGCGTCTCCGTCAGCCGTAGCATCTTTGCACTGATCGACGATCGCGACCGCGCCTATGTCGGCCGGGAGCGCGGGGGCGAGGACCAGATCGGCTTCATCGACCCGCAGACCCGGGCGATCTTCGGCCGAAGTTATGCCGCTGAGCCCGATGCGCTGATCGAGCAGCTGCGCCAGGACGAGGCGATCGCGGAAGCGGACACTCTGCTGCTCACGATCCCGAACCAGCTCGGAGTCGATTACTGCGCGCATGCGATCGAGGCGATCCTGAAGCACGTGGCACCGGCGCTGGGGTGGCGCTGAGAGGAGCCGGCGCGGCACAACCAGAAGTCGTGCTTTACTTCGCGCACCACCCTCGCCAATGATCTCCCGGGGACTGTTGGACTGGAATCAGGGGGTTGGAATGGGCTTGCGTCCGGGGATTTTCGTTGCGGCTTTCTTGCTTGCGGGGTGTGCGTCAGGACCGATGGGCAGCACGGCCCTGACAGATAACGTGAAGGCAAATAATGCGCGGCTGGTGGTCTATCGCTCATCCGCCCTCGGTTTCGCAATCCAGCCAAGCTATTCGGTCGATGGACGCTTCGTTGGAGGCAGTCAGGCTGCCGGCTTCGTGGCCTGCGACCTGCCTCCGGGCCGTCACGAGGTTGCGGTCAACAATCTTCCGCTGAGCAGCAATCTGTTCGGACAGGGAAGCGAGAAGGTCAGCCTCGATCTGCGCGCCGGCAGCACCACCTACCTCTCCGCCCAGCCCCAGATGGGAATCATCACGCCCGGTGCAATCACGTTGGTTCAGGTGACGGAAGGCCAGGGCCGAGCCGACGTCGCCAGCCTGCATCAGAGCAACAGCTCATGCGGCAAGGCGTGATCTGAGGCGCCGCGGCTCGTTCACCTCTCCTGCTTGCGGGAAAGGGAGCGCTCCGCCGACAGCTGCGCTGTCACCACAACGCAGCGTTGGCGGCCTGCTGATAGATCATCGCGGCGACGAGCGAGAGCAGCAGGCCGGCGCCTGCAAAAATCACGAGCACCTTCAGAGTTTCGACGTCGACACTGGTTCGCGTCGCGCGGGATATTGCCTTTGCCAGTGCAGCCATCATCGCCAGCTCCGAAGTTGGCCACGCGGCGGCGAGGCCATGCTTCATCTAGCGTCATTGGCGCAGTCTGCGTGTGAAGCAGATTACAGGCGAGCTTACGTGTACGAAGGCGGGCCGCTGCCATCGAACGCGAGAAGCCTGCCGCCGGCGTAGCGGTCGGTGCAACCTCGCCTCGTTCAAAGGCAGCAGATGACGCGGCCCCGATTCTACTCTCGCAGAAACCGGGGCCCTTCACGTTCAATGCATATGGCCAATGAGATAGATGCCGCCGCCGACGACCAGGATGGCCGGCACAGCCCAAAGAATCAGGATGGGCATTTTCCTCTCCTCCTATCAGTTGCTCCCGAAGACTGAACGGGAAAAAGTGGCAAGTGTTCCTTCGCCGATGGAACGGGCCGGTGGATGGCAAGTTCAATGCAGCGCCGCATGTAGCGGCGAGGGAGAATGCGATGAAGAAATTCGTACTGATATCGGCGGCCGCCTTGCTCGTGTCGACGAGCGCGATGGCGCAGACCACCGTCGTCACCACGACCGGCGCCGGCCATGGCGCTGCGGTGCAGATCGAGCCGGAATATCGCACCAGGATCCGGTCCTACGTCACCGAACAAAAGATCCGCCCCGTCGAAACACGCGAGAAGATCGTGATCGGCTCGCCGGTGCCGCGCGACGTCGAGCTCGCGACCGTTCCGAGCGACTGGGGTCCTTCGCTCACCCGGTACCGCTACATCTATTCCGGCAGCCACGTGATGCTGGTCGACCCCGAGACCCGTATGGTCGTCCAGGAGGTCGACTAACGCCGCTGCGGCGGGCCGTGGAGGAGCGGCCCGCCGCGTCATCGCACCTTGTTCATGCGCGGTAGCATCCGATGCCCATCGTTCGATATTTTCTGGTTGCAGGCGCATTCGTTGTCGCGCTGCTATGCGCACTCGATCGCTCTATGCCGCCGCTCGCCGATATGTCTGCGGGCACGGGCGTCGACCGCAGCATCATCCGCATCCACTCCCCAAGCGCCTGGGCCTGAAAAGATCGTCTTCGATACGTCCACTCAGATCGCGACCGTGGTCTCCTCGCCCCTGCTTGCCACCGAGAGGCGAGACGACTCCGGCCAAGCGCTGGCGATAGCGGCACCGCAGAAGCCGGAGATCCAGAACACAGCCGCATCTCCACAGAGCGCCGTTCGGGCAACGAGCTTTCGCTCAAATCGAACGGCGCGTGCAGCCGCTTCACGTCGGCCCTACGACCGTCAGCTGATCGTCGGAGCGTTCCGAGAGAATTGATCTCTGTCGCAGCACACTGCGTGCATTTCTGCAAGCGTTCAGCCCGGATGAACAACGAATGAATGACCGCGGTGCGGTCCATCGCGCAACGGAACTCAGCACAAGCAAGAATCTGCAGTCAACGTCTCCCGACACAGGAACGTTTGCGCAATTGCCAATTTATCCCGAGCCTGAATTTGGCATTTGGTTTTTTGAAAAACTGGGAGAACGACATGAGGATCCTGAAACTTTCTGCGGCTGCGGCCGCGCTGCTCGCCGGCACGGCGCTCGCCGTTGCGCAATCGAGTTCGACCGTCGGCACCGGCGGATCGTCGGCGGGTGGCGGCACCAGCAGTTCGACTGTGGGTACCGGCGGCTCTTCGGCCGGCAGCGGATCGGGCAGCGGCTCGGCCTCGACGCTCGGCACTGGCGGCTCGTCGGCGGGCGGCGGCACCAGCAGCTCGAGCGTCGGCACAGGCGGCTCAGCGGCCGGCAGCGGAACGGGTAGCGGCTCGGCTTCGACGCTCGGCACCGGTGGCTCATCGGCCGGCGGCGGCAAGAGTTCGTCCAGCGTCGGCACCGGCGGCTCGGCGGCCGGCAGCGGCTCCAATTCCGCATCGACCCTTGGCACCGGCGGCTCGTCCGCTGGCGACGGCAAGAGCGGCTCGACGGTAGGCGCGGCCGGCTCGTCTGCGAATCATGCCAGCGAGATGGGCATGGAAAAGGGCAAGGGCCACAACAAGGGCGAGATGAAGAAGGACAAGGATTGATGCCTTGACCCAGGAGCGGCAGCGATGCCGCTCCTTCGTCTTTGTTAGAGGAGAATTCGCATGAACAGATCAATCGTTGCGATCGCAGCGTTGAGCTTGATGAGCGGCGCTGCTCAGGCAACCACCCTGGAAAAGACCGGCAAGACGGCATCGGGCGAGACCTGCAAGGTCACGGTCGAAAAACATGCCGACGGCAGCATCACCGCGGTCGGCTCATCGGGTTCAAGCACGACCGGTTCGACAGCCTCGAGCGGTTCGCTCTCAAGCTCGAGTTCGGCCGGCGGATCGTCGGTGCACGTGCAGGCGGGCGGCGGCAGCGTATCCAGCTCGTCCTCGACCGCGGGCGGGCCTGGCTCGACCAGCGCGAGCACCATCACTGTCAACGGCTGCACGATTTCGACCTCGTCCCCCTAAGATTCATCAAGAGGGTTCAACATGAGAACGTCATTCGCGACCGCGGCAATCGCAGCTCTGCTTGCCGCCACCTCACCGGCTCTCGCACAGAAGAGCGTCACGGGCGGAAGCGGCGGCTCGGCTACGGCGGGCGGCACCTCTGCCTCGACGGTTGGCACCGGCGGCACGTCGACGTCGGCGAACGGCAGCACCGGCTCGTCGATCGCGGCCGGCGGAAGTGCCGCTGCCGTCGATGGCAAGGCGCAGACCGGCGTCAGCACGAACAAGGGCAACGGCCCCGTGATGAACTCCAATGCCCGGGCGCAGGCTCATGACGGCGGCACGTTCAGCCGCTCGCATACGCGCACCCAGGTCAAGGCTGGTGAAGAGGTCGGCTCGACGACCAAGACGATGTCGCATGTGCCGGGCTCGAAGCCGACGATGTCGACCACCTCGACGACCGCACGCTAACCTCACGCCCCCTGCTGCCCGACTTGTTCGGGCAGCTTTTTCTTGAGCAGTTCAGTTAGCGCTCAGGCTGTGGCTGACCCGCGTGACGACTCGGTCCCATTGCCGCTTCTCGGCCGCGGGATAATTGATCAGCACGCAGTGCACGTAGCCTCGCGAGAAATTGCAGCGGTCGTACCAGATCTTGTCGCGCTTGATGCTGGAAACGACGAAGAATTTCGGGGTCACACGCTTGTAGATGATGCCGGAAGGTGGCCCCTTCTTGGCCAGGAATGCAGACGGCGAGAGACCTTGGCTGTTGGAAACAGCCTGCACGGTAAGATCGGCCCGCCCATCGGCGGTTCGAAATTGCTGACCCAAGCCGTCGGGCTTGCCCGCAAGCTCCGTGAACAGCGACATGGGAATGTCCACCGATGTTCCAGCTTCAGGGATGCGGTACGCCGTCCAGCTTTCCGCACGCGCAGCTGAGAGCGTCGCGAGCAACGTGACGATGGCGGCAAATGTGGTCCTCATGTTCGGTTCCTCACGCGCGCGGAATCAATTGCAGCTCCATCAGGGCGATCCTCTGCAGATCAGCGGCGTTGCGCTCGCCAGCACCGGCGGTACGCAGGATGGATTCGGCGAGTGTGGTGACATGCGAGGAATGCACGGGCTCAGGGAGGCTCGCGACCGCGGCTTCCAGGGCGCCCGTCATGATCGCGATCACGTCGGGAGAGAATGAGGCGTTGGAAAAATTTTTCATCGGGCGGGACCGGCCCCTTTTTGCGGCGAGCACGAACAACGCCGGGAAAAAGCGGAAGTTCCTGCGACAGCAATCAGGAGCGGCGGCTTAGGTCACCGGCTGATATCGCGCGACATGCTCGATTTCCGTCCCCTCGCTCGCGACTGCCTGCATTCTCGCATGACTGCCGATGACGAGGCCGGTGAGCGAGAGCATGAGCCCCAGCGCGAGCGGCGCGAACAAGGCCTCTTCCTGGAACAATCCGTTCAGCAGCACGACCATGACGCCGAAGCCGGCGAGTCCCTGCGTCAGATAGCCTGACGAAGCGTAGAGGCGCCAAGCCTTGAGTGCCATCGCGAAATAGAAGGCCAGCGGCACGAAGGCGCCCACGCCCATCTGATACAGGAGAACGCCGATCGCGCTCTCGACCGCGCCGTCGATCGTCCCCGCGGCCTGCGCCGCGCTCCAGTCGATGGAGAAATAGCTATCCGCCAGATTGCCCCCGATGCCGAGGCCCCGGCCGAAGGGCTTCTGCACGAATCCGTCCAAACCGCCCATCAATCCGATGACGTGGTAGTCGCCGATCTGCAGTCCGAGGCGGATCGCCAGAATCGCAAAGGCGATCATGCCGAGGAAGCCGAGCAACAACGTCACCACGGCGCCTATCAGGCGTGTCCCGATCCAAGCCGCGGCCACGAAGATGACCGTAATGAGCGCGCCCTTCACGCTGCAGAAAACCAGCAGCGGCAACGCCGCGAGGGCCAGCAGCGGCCGTCCGGCGGAAAACAGGAACAAGGTGAGAAAGGCGAGCCCGTAGGCGAAGCTGATCGGGTGCATGTTCGGACCGTTGATGCGCAGCATCTTCGACAGGCCGAACCCCTCGAGCAGGGGCGTGTTCAGGAAATCGAAGCTGAAGCGGTCCTTGAGGTCGACCGGCACGTTGCCGGTGGCGCGCATCTGGGCTTCCCAGACACCCGAATGGGTCGCCTTGAGCTCGTCGAAGCCCCAGAACGTATAGCCGTTGGTGATGGCCAGCCAGAGATCGCGGAAGACGAGCTCGACATAGCCGCACAGCAGAAGGATGACCGCGAGCGTCACCAGGAACGGCGTGATGCGCACTTCATAGGTCGCGGCGGTCAGAAGCGAGAGCTGGAACAGGAACAGCGGCAGCACGATATTGCGCAGATAGACCGCCGCGGGCTGTCCGTCCTGGACGAAGCCGATCGCGAAATACAGCGACACCACGGCGAGCGTGACGACACCCCAGCGCATGATCCGGTTCACCTCGGCCGATTGATTCCGCTGGCCCAGCACGTAAAGGCCGAACGTCGCCAGCCACATCACGGAGCAGACGAGGAAATTGTAGCCCTTGATGAAGTCGAGATCGGACGGCAGCGGAACCAGCGGCGACAGGATCGAGACGAACAGGTTCTGGAAGAACAGGACGAAGATTGCGATGGCCGGCGCGTAGGTCGGGACCGCCAGCACGATGGCGATGCCGACGAAAACCTCGACCACGATGCCGAGAGCCGGATTGGCCAGATGCAGGATAGGTGCACAGCCGATCGTGGCCGTGGCGATGCAGAACGTCGCGGCCAGCTCGCGCCAGGCCGGCGGCGATGTCACCGCCTGCACACACTGATCCTGGGTCAAGTCCCCGGCGCTCATCGATCGTCCTTTGGCATCGCGCGGGGAGCACGATAGCGGGCCGCTGTGTAAGGATTCGTTAACGATAGCGAACCGGCGCGATGTCAGCGCCGGCCGGGCCGGCTCGCACCGCCGAGCAGTGCCCGCATCACGTCGGGATCGGCCCTGCCGGTGCTGCGATCGACAAGACCAAAACCCTGCGCCAGCTCCCAATGCGTCCAGCCCCAGCAATGCTCCCTGGCATAGGCGGTGACCTCGGCCAGCCAGCGCAACCGGCTTTGTCTCGGCGCGCCGGCTTTCAGCACGCCGAACTCGTTGATGATGATCGGACGCTTGAACTGCTGCTGCCATGCGAGCGCGGGCGCGAGCCAGCGATCGGCCACCGGCTTGTCCCTGGCAGCGGCGATTGCGACGTCGAGCATGCCGAGCGCCTTGACCGCGCCCCTCGCCTGCAGATCGCTGCGGATCGCCTGAACCTTGGGATCGTCGGCATTGATCGGATAAGGCAGATCGATGATGTCGTGCAGCGGATCCTGTGCATCCCAATGGGCCTGATGGGTGAACACCATGGGATCGTAGAAGTGGATCGCATAGACGACATCAGGATCCGCCAGCGGACGAAACCGCGGCAGGGAGTCCGCGCGTTGCCAGTTGACCGGACCGACGATGAGGGTGTTGGCGGGAAGCAATTTGCGGACGAAGGCGGCGAGCGTCTCGGCCTGCCTTTGCCATGTGTCGGCGTCGATATCGGGCTCGTTGAGCAGCTCGGCGAAGATTCGATCGGCTGGATAGGAGTGCATGATTCCCGCGAGGCCGCTCCAGGCCTCCTGCATCTCGCGCAGCGCCGCGTCCGGATCCTGCTTGTGCAGGCGGTTAAAGCGCTCGCCGGGATGAAGATCGACAGAGATGGCATAGCCGAGCGCGGTGAGCTGCTTGAGCGCCTTGTCGAGCACAACCGGCGTCTCGTCGCGTTCGACCTTCGATCCGAAACGCGGCATCACACGCTCGGCCGGCACCGGCAGCCGGACGTGACTCATTCCAGCGCGGCGCAACTGCTGCAGCAACTCGCGGCTTGGCACCTCGCCATTGATCCAGCCGTCCGCATTGAAGCCGCGGGACAATGCGGCAAGCCTCGCGGGCGCGACCGTCTGCGGAACGGGTACGCAAGTGTCGGCGAAGGCCGGCGGACCAAACGAGATCGACAGAAGCATCGCAGCAACCAGCCGGCGACGCAGCGGGGCTGCCATCGTCAAACCGCAAGGCCCAATGCGCCGCCCTCGGGATGCGGCGCCTGCGAACCCGTCGGCGCATGATTGACGACGAGCCCCATCGGCACGGTCTCATACTGCGACAGCGCCGCGGTCACCCGGCGCATCGCTGCCGACCCGAGCTCGCCGGCCCGCGCCACCAGGACGATCAGGTCAGCAAGCGCGGCCAGCGCGATGGCGTCGGGCTGCAAGGCGAGATTGCCGGCATGGACGATGATCAGGTCGAACTCCGAACGAATATCGTCCTCGGGCCTCGCATCGGCCTTTCGGCCGGCGCTGAGAAGCTCGTCGATCGATTGAAGTCCAGCCGTGGTCGAGCCGTCGTTCCATTCGGTCACCGGCGGCTGGTGTCCTGCGAATTCGCCCTGCAACCGGATCAGCACGCTCATCATGCCCCTGTTCACGGCGGCGCGATTGAGCGAACGCGCAACGGTGTTGCCGCCGGCGCTCTTGCCGACCGACAGCACGAGAGCGACTTTGCACCCACGCACGGGCACGCGATCGATCCGCTCGAGCAGCGGCCGCAGATACGGACCGAGATCGAGCTCTGCTGGAGTGGCGATCGGTCGTTGCCAGACGGTGCTGGTCGCAGTCCCGGACGCGGATGCGGACGCCAGATCGGGAATGCGGGCCCAGACAGGGAGCCGCGGCATCGCCTCGGGCCGGAGAGCGGCGGCGACCGGCGGTTGGACTTGAGGCTGGACCTGCTGCGGGACTCGAGCCTGGACCTGGCGGTCCTCAGCCGCGTGCACGGCAGCCTCGGCAGGCGCGGGCCCGCCGGACATGCTCGTCATCATCGCGACGGCGGCAGTCGATGTCAGCAGCGAGCCGATCGCCAGCGCCGCCAGCAGCAGAGCGAGCGGCGGACGGGTCGAGCGCAACGGCGGGATGGCGGGCGAGGCGATCTTGCTCTGGGAGCTCTGCAGCTGACGCTGCTCGTTGGTCGTCTTGAACCGCGACAGGAACTGCTCGTAGATGTTCTTGTTGGCATCGGCGTCGCGCTGCAGCTCCTGCAGCTTCACCAGCGCCTGGCCGTCGACCAGCATCTGCGTCTCGACCGCCTTGAGCTGCTTTTCCAGCGCGTTCTGCTGCTCCCGCTGAGCTTCGTATTCGGACTTGGCAGTGTCGATGTTCTTCTTCCGCTCGACCTCGATCTGCCGGTTGATATCGGCCAGCTGACTGTAGGAGATCGCGAGATCGGGATGGCGCTCGCCGTACACCGCCTTCTTCTGCGCGATCTGGTCATTCAGGGTCGAGCGTTGCGCGCGCAGCATGCTCAAGAGGTCCTGCTTCACGGGACCTTCGACGTTGGCCTTGAGATCGCGTTGCACCTGCTCGTAGCGCGCCTTGGCTTCCTCGGTGCGAAGACGGGCGGCGGAGACCTGCTGATTGATATCGGTCACCCGCAACTGTTGGGTGGTCGAATCCTTGCCGGCATTAAGGATCTTGTGCTCGAGCCTGAAGGCGGCGACGGCGTCTTCCGATGCGCGCAGGCGCTCGCTCAACGCCTTCAGCCGGTCCTTGAGCCAGTCGGCGGCCTCGTCCGTGGCCTCGGTACGGACACGGCCCTGGCTGGCGACGAACGCCGCGGCGATGGCGTTGGCGTAGTAGGCAGCCCGCTCGGGGCGGTTCGAGGTGAAGGAAATCGCGATGACGTAAGTGAGCCCGCGCCGCGTGATCTCGAGGCGGTTGCGGAACTTCTCGAGCAGGCGCGTCATGTCGGTATGACCGCCGGCGATGTCATCGTCATCGGCGATCTTGAGCTGCTCGATCAGGGGACGGAGAAAGCCGTCCGATTTGGCGATCTCGATCTGGCTCTGAAGCGCCGCGGCGTCCTGGCCGATGCCCGGCAAGACGTCCTGCTCCGTGGTGACACGCAGCTCCCGGGGATCGAGCACGACCAGGGCCGTTGCGGCGTAGCGGACCGGCAGAACCATCAGGGCGATGATGCCGAGGGCGAACAACGCCAGCGCCAGCGTCAGGATCCTCCGGCCGTTCTCCCGCAGGAAAGCGAGTGCTCCGGAGACGGTCAGCGATCCCTTGATCAGCGCCGGCCCGGCGCCCTCGGGATTCGTGCGCGCAGCCCGCGGCGCTTCCCACGAAGCCGCTGGCTCCGTCGGGGCGATGCTTCGCGGAGATGGGCGGCTACCGAACGCCATGGGGTTGGACTCGAAATCAACTGACAGTCATAGTTCAGAGGCTTGCGACACCGTAAATATCCATGGTTAACCGGCAGTTACGGCCGCGGCACGAAGCCGTCAGGATGTCCGGCTCGGCCATGCCGGCGGTGACGCGGCGCCCGGGATCGCCGACGGTGCGGGCCGATTTCAACGCGCCCCGCGTCGAGGAGGCCTTGAGGAAAAATCACCACCGATCGATCAAATCCAGCCCAGGCTACGGAGCAGCATGTAGACAGCGACCGCGCAGATGAGCGCCGCAAACACGGTGTTCAACGCGCCCTTGCGGCCAGCAAGGGAAGTTGCGGAGCGGGCGCCGAGAAGTCCTCCAACAAGGCCGCCGACGATGAACAGCCCCGCGAGAGACCAGTCCACAAGGCCGGACACGGCGTAGTTCGCCGCAGTTGTCAGCCCGAACGCGGTGACCGCCAGGAGAGAGGAACCCACCGCGTACAAGATCGGCATGCCGGTGGCGGCGATCAGAGCGGGCACGATCAGGAAGCCACCGCCGATCCCGAAGAACCCGGACAAGGCTCCTGTGGCGAGGCCCAAGCCCACAAGCTTCGGCAGATTTTCCCGATTGAGCCTCACCGACGGCTCCCCCTCGCCGGAACGGCCCCTCAGCATCAGCGCGCCCACGACCATCATGACGATGGCGAACAAGGCGAGAAGATTCTGACCATCAATGATCTTGCCGACAGTGGAGCCGAGAAAGGCGCCGGCTATGCCGGCGAGCGCGAACACCGAGGCGCAGCGCCACTTCACGTTACCGGCGCGGACGTGGTTCGCCAGGTTGGCGGCAGCGTTCGCCGCAACCGCGATGGCGCTGGTCCCGATCGCGACATGAGGATCCGCCACCCCGACCAGATAGATCAGAAGCGGGACGGCCAGAATCGACCCGCCGCCTCCGACCAGCCCGAGCGAGAAGCCGACCAGCGAACCGGAGGCGACACCAAGTGCGCCTTGGGTCAGGGATAGCATCGTGCATTCCTCAATTGCCATCAGGCAGCGACGGCACGTGGTAGTCCGGCAATGCCGGGGCGCTCACATCAAGACGGCCACGCAACGGGGCGGCGACCGCCGCGACGATCAGTCCGGCACGATCTGCATTTGGCGTTGAGCCCGTGGCTCAACGCCGCTCGCTTTCAACCGGCAGCCCCGCCTTGCGCCATGCGTCAAGCCCGCCTTCCACGATGAAAGCTTCGCAGCTTCGGTCCAGTTTCGACGCGAGGCGGGACGCATTGATCTGTGTGCGGGCGCCGCTCTTGCAGTGGAAAATGACCTGCTTGCCCTGATGCGCCGCAAAATCGGCCTCGTCGAGCTTCGACAAGGGCAGGTTTCGAGCGCCCACGATCCTTTCGCGGTCGTGCTCATCCGGTTCGCGGATGTCGATGAGGATAGCGCCCTTTTCGACGAGATGGCGTGCTTGTGCAGGATTGATGGTGGGTAGCGACATTCTTGGCTCCTTCTGTGGTCCTATTTGTTCTTCGTTCTGACAGGCGCGCAAAACAGCCTGTAGAGGGTGGCGAAGAGCTGCTCGATGCGCGGATCGGCGATGCGATACCAGAGCGTCTGGCTTTCTCTCCGAAAAGTGACGAGACCCTCCTCGCGCATCTTGGCGAGGTGTTGGGATAGGGCCGATTGCGACAGGCCCACGGCTTCAGCGAGGGAACTGACGTTGTCCTCGCCGCATTCAACGAGTCTGCACAGGATCATCAACCGGCGTTCATTGGCGAGCGCCCGCAAGATGGCGGCAACCTCGACGGCCTGCTTTTCGAAAGTTTCCGGATCGAACGTCGAGGGCGCCATCGGCCTATCTCTCTTATTTTAGATATTGCTTATTTAGCTAGTGCTAATATATCCGTCAAGACCGGCCAGACGCTGACATCAGGAGGTTCCAGACATGTCACGACCCATCATCCGATCATTCTTCGACGAGCCGACCAACACGGTGAGCTACCTGGTCGCCGATCCCGCAACCAAAAAGGCCGCCATCATCGACCCGGTGCTCGACTACGACCACAGTTCGGGCGAGGCGGATACGCGATCCGTCGAAGCGATGCTGAAGGCTGCGGAAGATGCCGGCAACACCATCGAATGGGTGCTGGAGACGCACGCGCATGCCGACCATCTCTCGGGCGCGCCGTTCATCAAGGCAAAGACCGGCGCGAAGATCGGCATCGGGGAGCACATCAAGGACGTCCAACGCATCTTCCGGCCGATCTTCAACGCTACCGACTTGAAGACCGACGGCAGCGATTTCGATCATCTGTTCCGCGACGGCGAGCGGTTCAAGGTCGGCGAACTCGGGGTCGAGGTTCTCTATACGCCGGGGCACACGCCGGCAGACATCTCATACAAGATCGAGGATGCGGTGTTCGTCGGCGACACCTTGTTCATGCCCGACTACGGCACCGCGCGCGCCGACTTCCCCGGCGGCGATGCTCACAAGCTTTACCGTTCGATCAAGCGGCTGCTGGCGCTGTCGCCGGAAACACGGCTGTTCATGTGTCACGACTACAAGGCCCCCGGCCGAGATACGTTCGCGTGGGAAACCACGGTACGCAAGCAGCGCGAGAACAACGTCCACGCCAAAGACGGTGTATCGGAAGACGAATTCGTGGCCATGCGTCAGGCGCGCGACACGAAACTGTCGGCACCGAAGCTGCTGCTGCCTTCCATTCAGGTCAACATCCGCGCCGGCAAATTCCCGCCGGCCGAAGCCAACGGGGTGCGCTATCTCACGATCCCCGTGAAACTCAAGGGCGGCGCGCAGACCTGCGTGTAGGGCCCCAGACGATCGTTCATGCCGCGGCACCGGTCGCTGATCAGACGTCGAACGTCAGCTCCGACCGGGTGCCGCTGCCACCTTCGCGGTTCGATATGGTGAGTTTCGCTCCGACCTTTGCGAGCGCGAGCTTAACGATGGCAAGGCCCAGCCCGCTTCCGATCGGGCTCCTCAGTCTACCCCGGAAGAAGCGTTTTCCGATTTGATCGAGTTCGTCGGCGGGGATACCCGGCCCTTCGTCCTCGATGGCGATGGCATTGCCCCGGGCCATCCAGACGACCTGTCCCTCGCTAGTGTACTGCATCGCGTTTTCGTGCAGGTTCCGCAGCGCGAGTTGAAGGCAGTCGGCGTTCGTATTCAGCACCATGGCCCGGACGCTGGCGTCGATCGTCACCGTCGTCCGTTCGTGCCTTGGAGTGGCGGCGACGATCTCCTCGAGGATCGGACCGACCGCGACCGGCGCCAACGGTGCATCGACCGTTTCGGAGTCCAGCCTTGCGATCGTCAGCAGTTGGCGCACCAGGCGCGAGCTCCTGTCGACGGCTCTCACGATCTGTTCGAGCGCCCCCCGCACGACCTTCGGGTCGTCGGCGGCCAAAGCCACCTGGGCCTGCGTCTTCAGTCCTGCCAGCGGCGTGCGCAGTTCGTGCGCCGCGAAGGCGGTCACTTCGCGTTCATGCCGACGCGCGGCTTCCACTCTGCTGAGAAGCCCGTTCAGGGCGACCGCGAGCGGCCTGACCTCGGTCGGAGCACGTTCGGTTTCGACGTGCCGCATGTCGTCCGGCTCGCGCGCGCCGAGGTCCTGGGCCATCTGCCGCAATGGACGAAGACCCTGCCCCACGCTCGCCCAGATCGCGGCGCCGAGCAGCGGCGCGATCAGCAGCGCGGGCCACATCAGCCCCTTGATCAGGTCGGTCACCAGCCGCTCCCGCAGCCCGACACGGTCCCCCACCATCACGCGGAGATTGTGATCGGCGTCCTCAACCGAGAACACGCGCCAGGGTTCGCCGTCGATGATCCGGTCCGAGAACCCTGAGGCGGCGGGTGAGAGCTGCTGATCGGGTGCGCCGCTCGATTTCGCGAGCATACGGCCATCGAGAGACCAGATCTGGCATGACAGTTGACGTTCGTAGCTGCCGAGGGGCTGCAGCGCGGCGGATGTCGAGGCTCCTGGAAGAGCATCGAAGCCGGATGCCAGAGAGGCCACCATGCGCGCGGCCTCCTGCAGGCGCGTGTCGAGAACATGCTCCACTTCGTCCCTGGTTCCGACGTAGATCCAGACGACCGCCGCCAACCAGACGATCCCGGTCGCTGCGAGCAGCGTCGCGAACAATCTCAGTCTTAGGGACCTCATCGGCCCGTCCCCATCCGATAGCCTACGCCGCGCAGCGTCTGGATCGCGTCTTTGCCGATCTTGTTGCGGAGATTATGGATGTGAACCTCGATCGCGTTGCTTTCGACGTCCTCTTGCCATCCATAAAGGCGCTCCTCAAGTTCGGCGCGCGAACGGACCTGCTCCGGACGCTCCATCAGAGCCGCCAGGATCGCGAACTCGCGACGCGACAGGTTGATCGGCTCGCCCGCGACGGTCACCGAGAGATCAGCGGGCGAGAGCACAATGGCGCCCTGGGTCATGGCCGGAGCCGCACGACCGCCTTCCCGGCGGACAATGGCGCGCAGGCGCGCTGCCAGTTCATCGAGATCGAATGGTTTCGCCAGATAGTCGTCGGCCCCAGAATCCAGTCCCGAAACCTTGTCGCCGACGCTGTCCCGCGCGGTGAGGAGCAGGACGGGCGTTGCGTCCCGCCGACCCCGGAGCCTGCGCAGCAGATCCAGACCGCTTCCATCCGGCAGCATGATGTCGAGCACGACCGCGGAGTAGCGCGACGCCGCGAGCGCGTGGTCGGCGTCCTCGCAAGTTTCAACCGCGTCGACCGTCGCACCCGTCAACGACAGACCCGCTCGCAGACCGTCGGCCAGGATCGGATCGTCTTCGACCACAAGTATGCGCATCAGCACCTCCGAGGTTCCTCTCGGTCGCCAGCCTTAAGGCTGGCTTAAGGTAGCCTATCCAAGCCGCGGCATCCGCTCACAAAACGCAGGGCCACCGCCGAACATGCCGGGCTTTCAGCGACTATCGATCTTACTGTTCATTCTCATGTTACCGCTCGCGCAGGCGGGGGCGGGAACGCCGCCTTCCGCCGACGAGGCGTTCCAATTGAAGGTTTCGCGCGACGACGCGGGGCTGTCGCTCACTTGGGCGATAGGGCCAGGCAGCTATCTCTACCGCGCGATGATCGTCGCCAAGAACGCGATGCCCCCCGGGACCCCTGTCGCAGTCCAAACGACCCAGGGAGAACCGAAGGAAGATCCCGATTTCGGGCCGCAGGAGATCTATCGGAATTCCGCGAAAGCCCAGATCGCATCTGCCGATCTGCGAGGGCTGCGCGAGATCGCAGTGACTTATCAGGGCTGTGCGGAGCAATACCAAATCTGCTACCCGCCCGTCGCCAAGACGATCGACCTGCAGACGCTGGCAATCAAGGATCGAGACGAAAACGGCTCGGCCTTATCCCGATCCTCGTCAGAATTCGTGGACACGCCGGACGTCGCGGGCGCCTCGGACGATAGCCTTTCGACGAACGCCGCGCCAACCCCTGACCGGGACACCTCCTCCTGGGTGACGCTCGGCGGCATGCTGGTCTCGTTCTTCGGCTTCGGCGTTCTGTTGTCGTTCTCACCCTGCACTTTCCCGCTGGTGCCGATCTTCTTCGGCCTGATGGCGCGATCGCAGGAACATCTTTCGTTCGGTCGCGGTCTCGTTCTCGCGGCAGCGTTCGTCGGCGCGTCGGCCTCGGCCTATGCGGCACTGGGCGCGTTCGCGGCCTGGTCCGGATCCGGAGAGAACCTGCAGATCCTGCTGCAGACGCCGATCGCGCTCGGCGCAATGAGCGCCGTTCTCGTCATCCTGTCGCTATCCATATTCGGCCTGTTCGAGATCCAGCTGCCGACCTCCTTCGTCGAGCGGATATCGGGCGCGGCATCCGACGGAAGTCGCGGGCCGTTGGCCGCCGCCGCCGTTCTCGGATTTGGGGCGGCGCTGATCGCCGGCCCCTGCGTGACACCTCCGCTCGCCACCGCTCTGCTGTACGTCGCGCGGACCGGCGATGTCGTGCGTGGCATGGCTGCGCTTTTCGCGTTCGGCGTCGGCATGGGAATGCCGCTTCTCGTCTTCGGGGCGCTGGGCCCACGTTTCCTGCCGAAGCCTGGCCCCTGGCTCGTCCGCGTCAGGCATGCCTTCGGGTTCATCCTGCTGGCCGTCGCGATCTCGATCTTCTCTCGCGTTCTGTCGCAGCAGACTACGCTGCAGCTCTGGGGCGGGCTCGCGACCGGCGTCTCCGTCTATTTCGGAACCCAATTCCTGATGGTGCAAGGCCGATGGCGCTTTGCTTCCATGGGCCTGGCGAGCATCGCGCTCCTCATCGGTTCGGCCCTGATGATCAGATCGGCAGGCGACGACAGCCTCGACGCGACCCGCATTCTGGATCGGTTCGTGACCCGCCAGACCGCGTCCGAACCCCCAGTCCGAACGATTCGATCGGTCGCCGCACTGCACGACGAACTCGCCGCTGCCCGCACGGACGGAAAGCCCCTCTTGCTCGATTTTTCCGCCGAGTGGTGTGTCGAATGCAGGGTCATGGATGCCGTCCTGCACACGCCTGAAGTACGTGCGCAGCTGCAAGATTTCAGAATGGTCCGTGCTGACGTGACCGTCGTCAACAAGGCGAGCCGAGCCCTTATGAAGCGCTTCGACATCGTCGGGCCGCCAACGATCCTGCTGTTCGGCACACATGGAAATGTCGCTCCCGCGGTCAAGATCATCGGTGCCGTCGATGCCGACGCCCTGCTCGGAAAACTGACGGCGGCCACCTCGGCCGACTGACCTCAACTCCCGGAACAAGGAAGACAACATGCTTCAGCATATCTCCAGGCGCATGCTCGCCCAGATGTTCGCCGTCGCGGGCATCCGCTACATGGTCGGCCCAGCGCACGCCGACGACGCTCCCACCGAGGCGGACATATCTCGCGAAGCCATTCTTTACGACCCGGCCGCGCCTATTGCGGGCAATCCGAAGGGCGATCTGACGATCGTGGTCTTCTTCGATTACAACTGTCCCTTCTGCAAAAAGGCGGAGCCCGAACTCGAGCGGCTGGTGAAGACCGACGGCAAGATTCGCCTCGTCTACAAGGATTGGCCGATCCTCACGCCGGATTCCATCAAGGGTGCGCAGTGGGCGCTGGCCGCGAAGTACCAGAACCGCTACGACGCCGCGCATCTCGCGATGATGGGAATTCCCGGGCCGAAGATACCCGCCGAGCGGATGCGGGAAGCGATCGCGAAGTCCGGGGTCGATATGGATCGTCTGGATGCCGATTTTCAGGCCCACGGCGACGACATCACCAAGCTCCTGCGGCGAAACCTGGCCCAAGCCGACTCGCTGGGGCTGATGGGCACGCCCGCCTACATCGTCGGTCAGTACCGCGTGACGCAGGCCCTGAACTACGAAGGTTTCAAGCGCGTCGCTGCCGACGCGCGCGCCCGCGCAGCACAGAAGTGAGAAACGGAGCCGCTCTTAAGCCTGGCTTAAGCTGCGGATCGAGACTGGCCCCACGCGCGCCGACAGGCCGTACCGAGGGAATGAACATGACGCTTCGAAAGCAATGGGCCGTCTGTGCCGCGGCTCTGCTTCTGCCGGCGGCGCTGGCAGGCTGCGTTTCCGACTCGGACATCATGCCCAAGGCCGCGGCCGCGACTTATGCCCCGACGTCCGAGCCACGATATGGCGCGGTCTCAGATGGCGCCTACACCGTTGCGGCTGTTCCCACGGGCGACCTGAAGGCCCGCTACATGCGTCAACTCGTCGACGATCCGACCGGGCAGCCCGCCGGGACCGTTGTCGTGGATCCGAAGAACCGCTTCCTCTATCTGGTGCAGGAAGGCGGCAAGGCCCTGCGCTATGGCGTAGGCGTCGGCAGGGCTGGCATGGCCTGGTCGGGCACCGCCAATGTCGCAATGAAGCGCGAATGGCCGCGTTGGACGCCCACGAAGGACATGATCGGCCGCGAGCCGGACAAGTACGTCAAGTGGGCCCGAGGCATGGAGGGCGGCACGCAGAATCCGCTCGGCGCGCGTGCTCTTTATCTGTTCAAGGACGGCAAGGACACTCTGTACAGGATTCACGGCACCAACGAGCCATGGTCGATCGGCCAGGCGATGTCCTCCGGCTGCATTCGCATGATGAACCAGGACGTCATTGACCTGTACCGCCGCGTGCCCTCCGGAGCCAAGGTCGTGGTGCTCCCGGCGAGCGGCGTGGAGACCGCCGCGTCCGACGGATGATTCTCCGATGCGGACCGTTGACCAACAGAGGACATGGGCCGCGGCTGTATCGTGCGTGCGTGGCAAGGCCTTAGCGAGGCCGGAGGCGTCGAACCAAAGCGACGCTAACAACGGCGGAGGCCTTAGATCGCTTCGATCACCGCCTTCAACTCGTCGCGGACCTTTTCAGCGATGCTCGCCAGGGACGCGTTCGGAATGGCCTGCATCGAGGCGACGGGGTCAACTGCCGCGACCTCCGTTCCGCCATCGACCTCCTGGACGACCACGTTGCAGGGAAGCATGGTCCCGATCTTGTCCTCGGCCTTCAGCGCCTCGTGGGCCATCTTCGGGTTGCAGGCACCAAGTATCACATAGGGGCGGAAGTCGGCGCCGATCTTTTCCTTCAACGTCGACTGCACGTCGATCCTGGTCAAAACGCCGAAGCCCCGGGCCTTGAGCGCGGCTATAGTTCGCTCGACGGCTTCCGAAAAAGGAACGTCTAGCTTCTTCGCGAAGTAGTAGGACATCCCGAACTCCTCTACTGAGTGGGCGGCAGAGCTACGCGGGTAAGGGTGCGTCCGCGGTGCCGACGGAAGCCCGAAGGGCGGCATCCGCGCTTTCGGCCTTCTGTCCGAAATCACCTCGCAGCGCCATCAGGGCTCGGCGTTCCTCCTCGATTTCATATGAAGTTCGGAAGCCCAATTTCCTCAAAACTGGAACCGGAGGGCACCATCCTTGGATGGCGTGCTGGAACAGAAAGCTGGTGACGAGCGCCGGCAGGACCAGCCAGCGCCGATTGTTGGTCGCGGCAAGCGCGACGCCGGCGAAGGCGATCACTGCGGCATTCGCCTCGATTGCTCTTTCGATGTCCCACTCTCTATCGATTTCCTGCAATCGCCCGGCGATTTCTTGGCGGTGCTCGGCGAAGTAGGCGACATTGGCCCGCATTTCTCGGTTGATACGACGATTGTCGCTCTCAGCAGAGTGGAGAGGTACCCGGTTTCGCGTCGTCGTCATGATTTGCTCCACACGCTGGCAACGACTACGCCGGCTGATCCAATTCGTTCCTAGCTTCGAATAGTCAGACTGTCTGTCCGATGCGCGTAAGTCTGACTGGAGCGGATCTAACTGAAGGTGGGAGCCCTCACCCTTTCCAAGATTTCACAAGAGCTCCGCTGCTTGAAGCATCCCGTTCGAGCGGGAAGCCACGGATGCGACTGCGCTCATGCCCATGTCCGCCTATGACATCGCCTATTTATCTTCTGAGCTGGTCGAACTCGGCGAGGGTGCCGCAGGTGCTCTCGGCGGAAACTTCGATCCTTCTGCCGCGGCTTGGTCGCAGCATCACGCAATGCTCGCGACCGAGAGCGTGGCGGCTGTCAGGCTCGATAGCGAGATCACGTCGTATTGGGTCGGCGAGTCGAGCGGCTGCTTTCGCCCGTGCACCGACTGTCTTGCGCCTCGCAGCCGATAAGCGTTGTTTCGCCCGGACCAACAGGCGAGGCGGCCTAGCTCCGCTTCCGCCTGGCCTCCGTGGACTCGACCCACCAGAAGAACAGCCCGGCACCGACGGCAAGCGCAGCGAACCAAGCGATATCAGGAACGCCCGTCACATCCGGAAGACGGACCTTGCCCAGCGTCCAGACGTTCAGCACGTGAGCCTTCAGCCAGTCGAAACTCAGCGCGTAGAGGATGGCGCCTGCGATCATGCCGAGCGCACCGACCAAAGCATGGACGCTGCCTGCAGCGATGGCACCTAGCGCCGTTCCGGGGCAGTAGCCGTACACCGCCATACCTACGCCAAACAGGGCGGCGCCAAGGGCGACCGCCAGCATGTTGGCGTCCTTCACATAGTATTTCGTGTTGCCGGTGTCGACGAGGAGCAGCACGCCAATGCCGCCGACGACGATCGCGGTGCCCATCACTTTCAGCACGGCGAAGTCGCGCAAGCGAAACTGGTTCTCGATCACATTGCAGCTCGTGACCTTGCCGCGCTGCAACAGGAAACCAAAGGCTGCGCCCATCAGCAGCGGGCCAAGGATCGTCATTATCGCGGTCATGGCATCCCCCTCAGTTTCTGCGGAACATGAGCGCGGAAATGCCGAGCCCGGTTGCAAACATCACGGCCAGGAACAGCCAACTAGATACCGCCAGCTGCAGACCGCCGGAAATGCCATGCCCGCTCGTGCAGCCGCCAGCGAGCCGAGCTCCGTACATGATCACCACGCCGCCGAGGAACGCGGCGACAAATCGTTTCGTGACCGACGGCCCGAACCGCTCCCTCCAGACCTCGGGCACAAGCTCGAGCCGCCACGTTCCCGAAATCACGGCCGAGATGAACGCGCCGAACGGAATGCCGAGGAGAAACCAGACGCCATAGTCCCACTTCAGCGGCATGCTCTTCCAATAGGCGTTCTGTGCAACCGCCTCGGGCCCAATCACCGGCAAGGCGAATAACGAGGCGATACGTGAATAGGCAGTGGTGACGCCGAGCGGATCCCCGAACACCGCGAAGGCGATCCAGCTCAGGAGCCCGATCCCGGCGCCGATAAGATAGGGCGACCAGTCGACCCGCGCGGCGCGCGGAGCTTCGCGAACGTAACTTTCCGTGATGGTGGTCATGTGCGTTTCCCCGTCAGCAGGACGGCCGCATACTCCCGGAACGATCGGCCGTAGGCAAAGAACATATTCAATAATAGCAATTTAGCAAGTTCTAAAGTAATGCGTCAGGTACCCGACGCTGCGGAACGCGGCCGCCGTGATTGCAGCATCCCACCGCGGTCGATGAGCAGGTCAGTAAGCCCTGCTCCCACCCAAATGCCGCCGAGCACGAGCTACGGCGTAGGCGTCGGCAGGGCTGGCATGGCCTGGTCGGGCACCGCCAATGTCGCGATGAAGCGCGAATGGCCGCGTTGGACGCCCACGAAGGACATGATCGGCCGCGAGCCGGACAAGTACGTCAAGTGGGCCCGAGGCATGGAGGGCGGCACGCAAAATCCGCTCGGCGCCCGCGCGCTCTACCTGTTCAAGAACGGCAAGGACACGCTGTACAGGATTCACGGCACCAACGAGCCATGGTCGATCGGCCAGGCGATGTCCTCCGGCTGCATTCGCATGATGAACCAGGACGTCATTGACCTGTACCGCCGCGTGCCCTCCGGAGCCAAGGTCGTGGTGCTCCCGGCGAGCGGCGTCGAGACCGCCGCGTTCGACGGATGATTTTCAAACGCGGGTGGAAGGCCTCCGAGCCTACGGGATACGCCTGCCGTTGAAGCCTTGCATCCTCGACGCCGCGCTCAGCTGATGTTCAGCAGGATCCGGCCCGAGGTGCCGCTGCGCATCAGGTCGAGCGCGTCGTTGACGTCGTCGAGCGCGAACTCGTGAGTCACGATTCCGCGGTAGCTCACCTTGCCGGCATCGCTCAGGCGCACGAGGCGAGGAATGTCGCGCGCCGGCTGGCATTGGCCGCCTTCCGAGCCCTTCAGCACCTTCTCGAAATGGAGCGGCAGCGTGTAGATCTCGGCCTTCTCGCGGGGAACGCCGACGAGGATGCAGCGGCCTTTCCTTGCGGTGATCTCGTAGGCGAGCTCGATCAGATTCTTGACGCCGGTGGTCTCGACGACCTTGTCGGGCCCCTCAACACCGGTGATGGCGCGAACCTCCGCGGCCACATCCTTGACCGCTTCGGAGTTGATGGTGTGAGTGGCGCCAAAGTCCTTCGCCATCGCCAGCTTGTTGTCGAGACGGTCGATCGCGATGACGGGATAGGCGCCGACCATCGCGGCGAATTGCACGATGTTCAACCCGACGCCGCCGACGCCGAACACGACGACGGCTTCGCCGATGGCGATCTGCGCATCGTTGTTGACGACGCCGAGCGCGGTCGTCACCGCGCAGCCGAGCAGCGGCGCGCTGGTGCGGTCGATCGTGGCGGGAACGGGCGTGACACGGTTCTCCGACACCACGGCATATTCATTGAAGGTGGTGACCCAACCGGCATTGAGGCGCTTGCCGCGCCAGCAATAGGCCGGCGTGTTGGACTGGATGCCCTTGCCCGGCCGCCAATGCATGACGACGGTGTCGCCCTGCTTGCAGGAGACGACGCCGGGCCCGGTTTCGACGATCGTTGCCAGCGCTTCGTGCCCGAGAAGGTGGGGCAGGAACTTGTCGACGCCTTTGACGGCGTCGATCTCGTTGATCTGCGCGCCGCAGATGCTGGAGGTGTGCACATGCGCGAGCACCTGGCCATGCTCGAGCGTATCCGGCAAGGTGAACTCGTCGATGATTAGCGGCTTGCCCGATTCGACGAGAATGGCCGCCTTGGCAGTCTTGATGTCCATGAGGCGCGCCCGGTCACTCGAAATAGATGAACTCGTAATCGCCGGTGTAGCCGAGCTTGCCGTAGAGCCAGATCCACTCCGACGTGTGCAGGATGGATTCCGCGGTCAGCGCCCAGCATTCGAGGTTGTGCAATTCGGCGACGGTCCGATAGCCCTCGACCATGACGTATTTGTTCTTTCCGACCCGCTCGATCTCCTTGAGCGCCGCTTCGAGCTCGTAGAGCCTGAGATTGTGCAGGGTGCCGAGCGAGATGACGAGATCGAAACTGTCGTCGCCATAGGGGTAGATGTCCTGGGCGCGATAGTTGAAGAGATAGGGTCGCACCTGCTCATGCGAATTGGCAAGGCCGTGCTTGGAGATATCGAAGCCTGTGACCTTCAGGCCCGGCAGGATCTTCTGCATCTCGTACAGCAGGAAACCCTTGCCGCAGCCGACGTCGAGCACGCTGGAGCCGTCCTTCAGGCCATAGGTCTCGATCAGCGCCTTGGCGACCGGCGCCCAGCGTCCCTCGATGAAGCGATAGCCGCCATAGCCGAAGCGGCGGTCGCCGTCCCAATAATCGGCCTCGTATTCCCGCGCCTTCAGCGAGCAGCCGATCTTGTCGTCGTTCATGCGCCCCATGTAGTCGCGCTTGGTCGCCGTATGCAGCGGCGTCACGATATTCAGCAGTCGTCCCATTCAGCCCTCGGATTCCAACGCGCGTTGCGATTGTCACGACCGGCCGGGAGCCGTGAATCGCGACTTGCGAATCCTTCTAGCATTGGTGGTTGGGATCATCATTGTTTCAGATCAATGATGGGGAACCCCGAGGGTCATCCCGAGCAGTGGCGTCGGCCCCGGCGAAGCCAGTCGATCGACATCCTTACGAACATTTCATTTTCTGCGACGCTGTGACGCTCGCCGTGAATCAAAGGGAACGGAGCGGGCGGCCAGCCGTTGCTCCTTCATCCCCAACAGCATGGAGCCCCGATATGACAATGCGCAGAACGTTCGTCGCCCTGGCGGCCGCCGGAGCGATGCTCTCGACGGCTGTTTCACCCGTACTCGCGGCGCCGCTGCCAATCGCAAATCCCGGCCCGGACCAAGGCCTGCAGCAGGTGCAGTACCGGCATGGCTACGGACACGGGCCTCGACATGGACATGGCTATTACGGGCACCGTCACGGCCACGGTGGCACCGGTGCAGCCGTACTCGGCGGCCTCGCGGCCGGCGCCATCATCGGCGGCGCGATCGCCAACAGCCAGGCGCAATCCAACGCCGCCTCCTATTGCGCGCAGCGCTTTCGGTCCTACGATCCGGGCTCAGGGACGTATCTGGGCAATGACGGCCTGCGTCACGCCTGCCCGTGACGAACACATGAGCGTGCGGCAGCCTCCTCGGATCGCGAGAGCTGCCCACGCTCGGCCTGCGGAAAACAGCGAGCGCGTCTTGATTCCGGGCTCCGCCGCGATATACGGTTCCCAACATGATGTTCACGTCCACATTTTTCCCGCTGATCTGAACGGCTGACGTCGTTTCCGGCGCATCCAATCAGATCAACCGGCTGCGCTCGATGCGGCAGCCGAACGGAGAAATGTGCAATGCCCAAGACCGAACAGGTCGGCCTGACGCCCCGTCAGGTCCAGAACTTCATCGACGACGGTTTCGTTAAAATCGAGAATGCCTTCCGCACCCAGCTTGCGAAACAGTGCAGGGACGAGCTGTGGGCGGATATTGGTCTGTCGCCAGACCAACCAGAACACTGGACTCAACCCGTTGTCAGGGTAGGGTCCAAGGTTTCGCCCCCTTTCATTGAAGCCGCGAACGCGCCAGCCCTGCACAAGGCCTACGATCAACTCGTCGGCGAAGGGCGCTGGCTCGCGCCGAAAGGCCTCGGAACCTTTCCGATCCGCTTCCCGTCAACGGACCCCCCCGGTGATGATGGCTGGCATGTGGACATGAGCTTTGGCATCGCCAATCCGGATTTCATGGAGTGGCGCGTCAATGTGAAGAGCAGCGGTCGCGCGCTGCTGATGCTCTTCCTGTTCTCGGATGTCGGTGCCGACGATGCGCCCACGCGGATCCGGAAAGGCTCGCATGTCACCATGGCGCGGGAGCTGCTGCCCTATGGCGATGCCGGTGCGACGCTCCGGCAGCTCTCGGCCGAGGGCTACGCCTCGACAATGGATTGCGAGATGACACTGGCGACCGGTGCGGCGGGCAGCGTCTATCTGTGCCATCCGTTTCTCGTTCATGCCGCGCAATCCCACCGAGGGAAACAGCCGCGCTTCATGGCACAGCCTCCGCTGCTGCCGAAGGGCGAGTTTGATCCGGCGTTGCCCCCTTCGCCGGTTCAGATTGCCATCCGGCAGGCTTGCGGGCTGACGAGCTAGCCGCAGCGGGTCGAAAGTCCGGAGGCGCTGGCGGATGGTTGAAGCCGGGCCGGCGCCGTTACAATTTTCGATACACACGCGCGGCGACCGCCTTCAGGCGCTCGACCGAGCCGGACTCCGGATGCGGCTTGACCGGCGCGAACAGGATCGAGGCCTGCCTGCCGTTCTTCCAGACGAAGATGTTGACGGCGTTGCCGTTGCCCTTGGTGCAGGAATGCTCGCCGAAGGCTTCGCTGCCGAGTTCGGGGATCGCCACGTGCTTGCAGGGACCTGCGCGCTTCATCATGCCGATGGCAGTGTCGCGCGAGGTCGCGATCACCGCGACGGTCATGGTGTTGGCCTCGCGATCGAACATCATGCAACTGCCCGCGCCGGTGCGCTGCACCGTCAGCGTGCCCTTGTCGAGAAAGCCGTCTGAATCCGCGGCCGTGAGCCACTCGCAATTGCCGAACCGCTCGCTGCTCCTGCTCACATTGGCGATGGCAACACGCGCCGCTTCGGTGATCGGCCCGAGCAGCGCATCGTCGGCGCGCCGGCCGACCGGATAGACGGTGAGTTGCAGGATGTAGTCGCCCGACAAGGTGACGACCACGGCCTCCTGGCGCTCCGCGCCTGCTGCGGTCGTACCGCCCTGGCCTTCGTTGCCGATCCCCGCGACCGCGTTGAGCGCCATGCGCTCACCAAGCGTCTTGACGAAGGTCGCGTACAATTCCCTGGCGCGGTCCTTGTCGGGATTGCGGAACACCGACAGCATCATCGTGTCGCCGCGTCCGGCCTGATAGATGCAGCCGCGGCCGTCCTGATTTGAAATCAGCGACCATTTGAGCGCCGGCATCGCAGCAGCAAGCTCCTTCGCGCTGATGAACGGGCAGGCTTCGGCCGCGCGCGCGGGAAGCACCGGGACGGCTGCGATTGCAAGGATCAGAGCGAGGCAGGAGAACAGACGGTCGATCGTGCGCATGGGAGAGACATACTACGAAAAATGGCACGCCCGGAACGACTTGCGCATGCGCGCTCCGATCCCGTCGTCTGATGCCAGGCCAGCCTGGCAAGGTGAGGCCCTATCAGCGGCGGCCGTCGTCACTGCCCGTTATATTCGGCCCAGCAATCCGCGGTTTCGTAGACCCGAACCGCCGAAACCTGCGGAATTTCCGGCTTCAACCGGTCCCAGATCCAGACCGCGATATTCTCGGCGGTCGGGTTCTCGAGGCCTTTGACCTCGTTGAGGCAGTGATGGTCCAGCGCGGCCAGGATGTCGGCAAAGCATTTTTCGATGTCGAAGAAATCAGCGACGAAGCCGGTGTGCGGATCGACCGGCCCGTCCAGCTGAACCTCGACCCGGTAGGAATGACCATGCAGCCGGCGGCATCGATGGGTCTCGGGCACATTGGGCAGCCGGTGCGCCGCCTCGAACTTGAACGCCTGCGATATTCTCATTCAGATCCTCACACGACGTGGCCACCCGGTCTCGGGCCGCCTGGCGACCGGATGCTGCTGTGTCCTGACCTTTCGTCGAAGAATGGCGCGCCCGGAACGATTCGAACGTCCGACCCTCAGATTCGTAGTCTGATGCTCTATCCAGCTGAGCTACGGGCGCGTTTTTCGCGAACAGTGCGGGCCTAAGCCCGCAGGCAGCCTCCGGACAGCGCCGGAGGGGTGCGAAAGAGCGCTCTGACTAACCGCTCTTGCCGCGGTTGGCAAGGTCCGGGATGGGGAGATTTTGCGGGGAGATGGCGGTTTCCGTTGTCATTCCGGGGCGATGCGGAGCATCGAACCCGGAATCTCGCGCCAAACCTCGGGATTCCGGGTTCGGCGCGCTGCGCCGCCCCGGAATGACGGCGATCAGCGTTACGCCCTCTGCCGCTCGTTGCGGACGGAGAGCAGTTCCACGGGGCGGTCGGGGATGGTGATGCGGAAGGTGGCGCCGATGGTGCCTTCGACGAGGTGGATGTCGCCGCCATGGGCGCGAACCAGCTCGGCGGCAATCGCAAGGCCAAGGCCGCTGCCGCCGGGGCGGCCGGAGGTCTGGAACGCCTCGAACAGATGGTCCCGGGTCTTCGGGGGGACGCCGGGGCCCGTGTCGGAGACCTCGAGAATTGCGACCGCGCCCTCGCGTTTTCCCGTGATCCGGATCTGCTGCACCCCGCCCTCGCCGGAGGCGTGACTTTCGAGCGCCTGGGCGGCGTTGCGGACGAGGTTGAGCAGCACCCGGAACAGCTGATCGGGATCGGCATCGACCGCGAGCCCGCGATCGATCGCGGCGACCCAGGCGATCGAGGCATCGCTGGCGAGGCCCGCCGTCTCGCGCACTTCCAGCACCACAGGCTCGATCAGGATCATGCGCCGGTCCGGCGCGGCTTCCTGGGCACGGCCGTAGGACAGCGTCGACTGGCAGAAGGCGATGGCGCGCTCGAGCGAGCGTACCAGCTTCGGCGCAAAGCGCTGCACCCGCGGATCGGGCACGCTGGCGAGTTGATCCGACAGCAGCTGGGCCGAGGCCAGCAGATTGCGCAGATCGTGGTTGATCTTGGACACGGCGAGGCCGAGGGCGGCGAGCCGGCTCTTCTGATGCAGCATCGACATCAAATCGCGCTGCATGTCCGACAATTCCCGCTCGGCCACCCCGATTTCGTCGCTGCGCTGACTCGGCACGATGATCCGCGCCGAGCTTTCGGGGTTTTCGTGGAAGCCGACCAGGCTCGCGGTCAGCCGCCGCATCGGGCGCACGAAGAGATAATGAAGCGCGAGATAGACGAGGCCCGCGGTCAGCGCCGCGATGATCAGCGCAACCACCACGACGTTGCGCGAAAACCGGTACATCTGCTGCCGCAGCGGCAGCTCGTCGGTGACGATCTCCATGAACTGGGCATTGCCGACGCCGGGCCCGACGATGCGGATGGCCTGGTTGCCGGTCTCCAGCATCATCCGGAACGAGCCGGTGATCGCCTCCCACGCCGTCATGTCGCGCAGGTCGATGTCGTGCTCGATGGCGGCCGGCAAATTGTCGCTGGCGAGCAATCGGCGCTGCTGGCCCATCTTGATGGCGACCGCGCGGGCATTGATGCTCTTCAGGATTTGGCGCGACAGCGAATCGGGAACCATGCCGAGCGGCGCCGCATCGAGCACCAGCGCCGCCGTGTTGGCAGCGGCGACGCGGTCATTCAGCCGGTTGACCCAGAAGTTGGCGATGGCCGGCACATAAAGCAGGCTGGCCGCGATCATCACCAGGGGAATGGTGAGCAGCAGCAGCTTGCCAGACAGCCCAAGCCCGCGCGTCCCGCGACAGCGCATCGCCGGCTGGTCCTGCTGATCCTGATCCTGGATCGGCTGGAGGTCTGTCGCTGCCACGAAATACGCCCTCGCTGCCTCTGGCGGGTGAAGGATTGGCGGGTATGAAGATGCGGCCCGACCCCGGCCCGGTCAAATTACGGATCGCTAATCCGCCAATGTGGGATGTAGGCGCTGATACGGCGAATCGCCACCTCAAGGGTTAAAAACCCCGCACAAACAGCGATATTCACCGGAATCGCGCGCTTGTGCGGCGTTGACGAAAACAAGGCGCTCGCTTATAAGCCGGCCAAATTGTCCGCAGATGACCCGGTGTGACGCCGGGAGCGGCTCTCTTGGGGCCGAAAATGGCTCGTTTGGGGCCGCATCTTCCGGGCTTTACCTTCAATTCTACAGGCAAATTGCCCGGTCAGCGGAGAAAAACCCGTGAAGCGGACTTATCAACCCAGCAAACTGGTGCGCAAGCGCCGTCACGGTTTCCGTGCTCGTCTCGCCACTGCCGGCGGTCGCAAGGTTCTCGCCGCCCGCCGCGCCCGCGGCCGCAAGCGTCTGAGCGCCTGAGCCGGACCCCCTTTCCCGGGATTTCATCATGGATCGGCTGAGGCAGCGGGCGGATTTCCTCGCCGTTGCCAATGGCGCGCGGGTGAACAGTCCCGCGTTCGTCCTGCAAAGCCGTCTCCGTGACGACGGCGGTCCGATCCGGATCGGCTTCACCGTTACCAAAAAGAACGGCAACGCCCCCGTGCGCAATCGTATCCGGCGCCGGCTTCGCGAACTGGTGAAGCGGCTCGATCCGGTGTCGATGCAGCCCCATCATGATTATGTCCTGGTCGGCCGAAGGGACGCGCTCTCGCGCGACTTCGCCACCATGCTCGACGATCTGCGCATAGCGTTCACGAAGCCCGCGCGGCATACGCACAAGGGACGCGGCCCAAGACGCGTAGGGCCCGGCCCCGTCCCAGCTGCCAGCCGCAAACCAGATTGATGACGAGACAACAGTGATGACCGACAATCGCAATACCATCCTCGCCGTCATTCTGTCGGGCCTCGTCCTGATCGCCTGGCAGTATTTCTACAACGTGCCGGCGATGGAGAAGCAGCGCGCCCAGCAGCAGACGCAGGCTGAGCTCCAGAAGACCACGCCGCAGCCGACCGCATCCGCAACGCCGGGCACCACGCCGGCCGGCGGCGCCGCGCAGCCGTCGACCCCGGGCGTGAACCCGCAGGCCCAGCCGGTCGTCGCCCGCGACACCGCGATTGCCGCCAGCCCGCGCGTGAAGATCGACACGCCGCGCATCGTCGGCAGCCTCTCGCTGAAGGGCGGCCGCATCGACGACATCGCGCTGGTGCAATTCCGCGAAACGGTCGACCCGAAATCGCCGCCGATCATCCTCTATTCGCCCTCCGGTACCGCGGAGCCCTATTACGCCGAGTTCGGCTGGGTGGCGGCGACGGGTGTGACCGCGAAGATGCCCGATGCCCAGACCGTCTGGCAGCAGGACGGCAGCGGGAGCCTGACGCCGACGACGCCGGTGGTCCTGAAATGGGAAAACGGCGACGGCCTGACCTTCCGCCGCACCATCGCCATCGACGATCATTATCTCTTCACCATCAAGGACGAGGTGAGCAATGTCGGCAATGCGCCGGTTACACTCTATCCGTTCGCGCTGATCTCGCGCCATGGTGCGCCGCAGGTCTCGGGCTATTACATCCTGCATGAAGGCCTGATCGGCTATCTCGGCGATCACGGCCTGCAGGAATATGCCTACAAGAAGATCGACGAAGCCAAGAAGGTGGACTTCAAGGCCACCAACGGCTGGCTCGGCATCACCGACAAGTACTGGGCCTCGGCGCTGCTGCCCGACACCAATGCCCCGCTTCAGGCGCGCTTCTCCTCGAACCCGGTCGGCAACGTCCACACCTACCAGACCGACTATCTGCTCGACCCCGTCACCGTCGCGATCGGCGGCACTGCGACCGCGAACGCGCGGCTGTTCGCCGGCGCCAAGGAAGCCGGCGTGGTCGGCGTGTTCCCGTTCGCCGGCCTCGGCGGCTACAACAAGGAGCTGGGGCTGAACCATTTCGATCTCTTGATCGACTGGGGCTGGTTCTACTTCATCACCAAGCCGATGTTCCTCGGCCTCGACTTCTTCTTCCGCTTCTTCGGCAATTTCGGCATCTCGATCCTGCTCGTGACCGTGATCGTGAAGCTGCTGTTCTTCCCGCTGGCGAACAAGTCCTACGCTTCGATGGCGAAGATGAAGTCGGTCCAGCCGCAGCTTGCGGCGCTGAAAGAGCGCTACCCCGACGACAAGGTGAAGCAGCAGCAGGAGATGATGGAGATCTACCGCAAGGAGAAGATCAATCCGGTCGCCGGTTGTCTTCCCGTCGTGATCCAGATCCCGGTGTTCTTCTCGCTCTACAAGGTGCTGTTCGTCACCATCGAGATGCGGCACGCGCCGTTCTTCGGCTGGATCAAGGATCTCTCCGCGCCCGATCCGACCAATCTGTTCACGCTGTTCGGGCTGATCCCGTTCGATCCGACCACGCTGCCCGTGTTCGGCCATTACCTCGCACTCGGCATCTGGCCGATCATCATGGGCATCACGATGTGGTTCCAGATGAAGCTGAACCCGACGCCGCCGGATCCGACCCAGCAGCTGATCTTCAACTGGATGCCGCTGATCTTCACCTTCATGCTGGCGGGCTTCCCGGCGGGCCTCGTGATCTACTGGGCCTGGAACAACACGCTCTCGGTGCTCCAGCAGAGCTACATCATGCGCCGCAACGGCGTGAAGGTGGAGCTGTTCGACAATCTCAAGGCGACGTTCGCGCGCAAGGCGACGTAGCGATACTTCGACCCTCATCCTGAGGAGCGGCCGCAAGGCCGCTTCTCGAAGGATGGCCACGGGCACCGGGGCCTTCATGGTTCGAGACGGCGCTTACGCGCCTCCTCACCATGAGGGATCAACAGAAAGCCTTCGCATGACCGACGACAACGATGCGAAGCTGATCGAAGCCGGGCGAAAACTTTTCACCCGTGACTGGCAGTTCATCTGGGCCTCGCCTTCGATCCAGACGCTGCCGCCGATGGCGGGGCTGGAGGTCGCTTTTGCCGGGCGCTCCAATGTCGGCAAGTCCAGCCTGATCAACGCGCTGACGGGGCGCAACGCGCTGGCGCGCACCTCGCATACGCCGGGCCGCACCCAGGAGCTGATCTTCTTCGAGGTCCCCGGCAAGACCGATTTGCGGCTCGTCGACATGCCCGGCTATGGCTACGCCAAGGCGCCGAAGAGCCAGGTCGCGTCCTGGACCGAGCTGATCCACAAATTCCTGCTGGGGCGCGCCTCGCTCGCGCGCGTCTACGTGCTGATCGACGCGCGTCATGGGCTCAAGGACGTCGACCTCGAGGTCTTGAAGACGCTCGACCGCTCCGCTGTCAGCTACCAAATCGTGCTGACCAAGGCCGACCAGGTGAAGGCCTCCGAGCTGCAATCGCGCATCGCCGAGACCGAGGCGGCACTGGCCAAACATCCGGCTGCGTTCCCGAACGTGCTCGCGACCTCGTCACGCAGCTCGACCGGCATGGAGAGCCTGCGCGCCGCGATGGCGAAGCTGCTGGAAGAGCGGGCCTCGTGATGATGGCGCAGCGCCTGCTGATCGGGCTTGCCGGCTTGATGGGCGCCGCCGGCGTCGCGCTGGCCGCCGCCTCCGCTCACGGCGCCGACGCGAGCCGGTTGGCCTCCGCCAGCGCGATGCTGCTGTTTCACGCAACTGCCATACTTGCCGTCACGGCGCTGCTCGCGCGCGGCCTTCTGCACGGCGGAATTGGCCTCATCGGCGCATTCGGCTTCGTGATCGGCGCCGCGCTGTTCGCGGGCGACCTCACCTTGCGGCAATATGCCGGGCACTCGCTGTTTCCGATGGCGGCACCGACCGGCGGGACGGTGATGATTGCAGGCTGGTTGGCGGTGAGTGTGGCGGCGCTGGCGGCGAAGCGCAGCTCGTAGCCCGACAGTCACACTTTGCGCTGTCCCCGCCAATCGGATAGAACGCAGGCCGCTCCAGTCCCGCCAGCGAGATCCGCGACATGACCGACATCTCCCCGCTCGACCAGGCCCGCATCCTGTCCGAAGCGCTGCCGCACATGCAGCAGTATGACGAGGAAACCATCGTCATCAAATATGGCGGCCACGCCATGGGCGACGAGGAAACCGCGAAGAATTTTGCCCGCGACATCGTGCTTTTGGAGCAGACTGCGATCAATCCGGTGGTGGTGCATGGCGGCGGGCCGCAGATCGCGACCATGCTCAAGCGCCTCGGCATTCAATCGGAGTTCGCGGCAGGCCTGCGCATTACCGATGCCGCGACCATCGAGATCGTCGAGATGGTGCTGGCCGGCTCCGTCAACAAGCAGATCGTCGGCTACATCAACGAAGCCGGCGGCAAGGCCGTGGGTCTCTCGGGCAAGGACGCCAACATGGTGAAGGCGTCGAAGACGACGCGCACCATCATCGATCCCGGCTCGAACATCGAGAAGGCGATCGATCTCGGCTTCGTCGGCGACCCCGAGAAGGTCGACCTCACGCTGCTCAACCAGCTGATCGGCTACGAGCTGATCCCGGTGCTGGCGCCGCTCGCGACCTCGAAGGAGGGCCAGACGCTGAACATCAATGCCGACACTTTTGCGGGTGCGGTTGCCGGCGCGTTGAAGGCCAAGCGCCTGTTGCTGCTCACCGACGTGCCCGGCGTGCTCGACAAGTCGAAGAAGCTGATCCCGCAGCTCTCGGTGAAGGACGCGCGCAAGCTGATCGCCGACGGCACCATTTCCGGCGGCATGATCCCGAAGGTCGAGACCTGCATCTATGCGCTGGAGCAGGGCGTCGAGGGCGTCGTCATCATCGACGGCAAGATGCAGCATGCCGTGCTGCTCGAGCTGTTCACCAACACCGGCACGGGAACGCTGATCCACAAGTGATGGGCGAACGCGAGAAACGGAAGATGGTCGTCATGCCCGGGCCTGACCCGGGCATCAACGCTTCTCCGTACATGCGGTTGCACGTGGATGGCCGGGACAAGCCCGGCCATGACGAGCCGAGAGTTCGGCCACGTCGTCGCTCCACCCTCACCCGCTTCCTGATGACGCTGCCGGCCGCGGCCATCTCGTTCGTCTTCTCCTCGGTGCCGGCCTTCGCCGATCTGAAGATCTGCAACCGGATGTCCTATGTCGTCGAGGCCGCGATCGGCATCGACGACAAGGCGGCGACCGCGACGCGGGGCTGGTTCAGGGTCGATCCCGCCACCTGCCGCGTGGTGGTGCAGGGCACGCTGACCGCCGACCGCATCCTGCTCAACGCCCGTGCGCTCGGCGTCTATGGCGCCTCCCCGATTCCGCAGAGCGGCAGCGACATGCTGTGCGTGGCGCAGGACAATTTCGTCATCGCCGCGGCCCGGCAATGCCGCAGCGGCCAGACCCAGGCCGCCTTTACGCAAGTGACGCCGGCGCAGGGTGCCGACGGCAACCTGATTGCCTATCTCGCCGAGGATTCCGAATATGACGACGAGCAGGCCCGCCTCGCCGGCATCCAGCGGCTCCTGGTGATCGCGGGCTACGATGCCGCGCCGATCGACGGCGTCGACGGGCCGAAGACGCAAGCCGCCCTGGCCGCGTTCCTGAAGAGCCGCGGCTTGTCCGCGGACATCGTGGGCTCGCCGAATTTCTTCAAGACCATGGTCGATGCGGTGCAGACGCCGTCTGCGACCGGCCTCACCTGGTGCAACGACACGCCGCACAAGGTGATGGCGGCGATCGCGACCGACGACGGCAAGGCCGTGACCAGCCGCGGCTGGTATCGCATCGATCCCAAGACGTGCCTGCACCCTGATGTCACCGGCCAGCCGAAGCAGATCTTCAGCTTCGCGGAGGCCGTCGACGCCGACAACCGCGCCGTCAAGCTGAAGGACCGGCCGTTGAACTGGGGCGGTGACAGGCAGCTCTGCACGCGCGAGACCAAGTTCGAGACCACCGAGCAGACCGATTGCGGCGCGCGCGGATTCGCGGCGACCGGCTTTGGCGCGGTGGATATGTCGAGCGGCGGCAAGACGCTGCGCTTCGCCGTGCCGTGAAGGAAGATTTGCGATGAGCCAACCCCGCACCTTTGCCCATGTCGACACCTGGGTGTTCGACCTCGACAACACGCTGTATCCGCATCACGTCAATCTGTGGCAGCAGGTCGATGTGCGAATCACCGAGTTCGTGTCGAGCTGGCTGCAGGTGACGCCGGTGGAAGCGCGAAGACTCCAGAAGGAATATTACCAGCGCTTCGGCACCACCATGCGCGGCATGATGACCCTGCATGGCGTGTCCGCCAACGACTATCTCGCCTACGTCCACAAGATCGACCATTCGCCGCTGGAGCCGAATCCGGCGCTCGGCGAAGCCATCGCAAGATTGTCGGGGCGCAAGCTGATCCTGACCAACGGCTCGGTGGACCATGTCGATGCAGTGCTGGCGCGGCTCGGCCTTGCAACGCATTTCGACGGCGTGTTCGACATCATTGCCGCGCAATTCGAGCCGAAGCCGGCGGCGCAGACGTATCAAAAATTTCTCGCCGACCACGCGGTCGATCCGACACGCGCCGCCATGTTCGAGGATCTCGCCCGCAACCTCACCGTCCCGCACCAGCTCGGCATGACCACGGTGCTGGTGGTGCCGGATGGGACCAAAGAGGTCGTGCGGGAAGATTGGGAACTGGAGGGCCGGGACGCCGCCCATGTCGATCACGTCACGGATGATCTGACGGGGTTTTTGGCTGGGTTGTCGCCTCCCAGGTAGCCGTCATACCCCGCGAAAGCGGGGTATTCAGTAATCACTCCTGTCTCGATTCATCACGACCGCTGCGGCGTACTGGATCACCCGCTTTCGCGGGTGATGACAGCGAACCTAGCTTGACTCTCCCCCGCCAAATCCCGAAAAAGCCTCCAATCCGCGACAAGTCCTGCCTTCCCCAGAGGAAATCCCGATGTCCCTTGCAGCCCTCGAATCCACCATCAACAACGCTTTCGACGCGCGCGACGGCGTTTCGACCTCGACCAAGGGCGAGGTGCGCGAGGCCGTGGACCAGGCGCTGGAGATTCTGGACAAGGGCGAGGCACGTGTCGCCGAGCGCGAGGCCAGCGGCAAGTGGAAGGTCAATCAATGGCTGAAGAAGGCCGTGCTGCTGTCGTTCCGCCTCAACGACATGGGCGCCATTCCCGGCGGCCCCGGCAAGGCGACCTGGTGGGACAAGGTGCCCTCGAAGTTCGACGGCTGGGGCGAGAACCGCTTTCGCGACGCCGGTTTCCGCGCCGTTCCCGGCTCCATCGTGCGCCGCTCGGCCTTCATCGCCCGCAACGTCGTGCTGATGCCGTCCTTCGTCAATCTCGGCGCCTATGTCGATGAAAGCACCATGATCGACACCTGGTCGACGGTCGGCTCCTGCGCGCAGATCGGCAAGCGCGTGCACATCTCCGGCGGCGTCGGTATCGGCGGCGTGCTCGAGCCGCTGCAGGCCGAGCCCGTGATCATCGAGGATGACTGCTTCATCGGCGCCCGCTCGGAAGTTGCCGAAGGCGTGATCGTGCGCAAGGGCGCGGTGCTGGCGATGGGCGTGTTCCTGGGCGCCTCGACCAAGATCGTCGACCGCGAGACCGGCGAGATCTTCATCGGCGAAGTGCCTGAGTATTCGGTGGTGGTGCCCGGCGCGCTGCCCGGCAAGCCGATGAAGAATGGCCAGATCGGCCCGAGCACCGCCTGCGCCGTGATCGTCAAGCGCGTCGACGAGCGCACGCGCTCCAAGACCAGCATCAACGAGCTGCTGCGGGATTGAGTCCGGTCCACAAAACGTAATCCGTCACCCTGAGGTGGCCACCTCTTCGGCGGCCCTCGAAGGGCGACGGCCCGGGTGGCTGCGATATCCCCGCCGCTCATCCTTCGAGGCTCCCGGCGCGATGCTTTGCATCGCGCCACTCGCGCCTCCAGCGACGACGGCTTCGCCGCTACGCGGGCATGACGGGTCTGGTGTCCCGTCGAACCCCCTCTCCCTCCATGGCGACCAATCACCGGGCGACCGCTCCCGCCCGGAGCCTTTCGCATGGACTGGACCTGGTATCTCTTCCGCTTCGACGGCCGCATCAACCGCGCCCTGCTGTGGCAGGCGCTGCTGATCGTCGCGCTGCTGGTGGGCCTGCTCGGCGTGATCGGTCAGGTCATTCACTTCCTCAATGCCGAAGGATCGTCAAAGCTATCGGTCAAACTCGATTTCGACTTCGGCCTCGACGACCTCTTCAAGCTGGTCGATCCCCGGATTTATCGCTCGCTGGCATCCCTCGGCCACAAGGACCTGATCCTGAAGGCATCAGGCCTGTCGCTATTCACATGGATCTTCCTGGCAACGGCCACCAAGCGGCTGCACGACCGCGACAAGAGCGGCTGGTGGATCATTCCATTCCTCTTCGCACCGGGCCTGTTCGGTCAGTTCTCGGATCTGCTGCCTGACTCCCATTGGGCCCTGTCGCTCAGCCTCACCGCTTCGACCCTATGGCTGTGGGGAATCGTCGAACTGTTCATCGTGCCCGGCACCGCGGGCCACAACCGCTTCGGCCCCGATCCGAGCGCTGACTTCGGCGACGGCTCCGCATCCGTCTCTCCCTCTGCGAAAAGCTGGGACCAGAGCCGCGAGATCGAAATTGTCCCGCCCAACGCTAGCCCACCCGGCGGCATGCATGTTAAGCGGGGCTCATGACCGATGCTCTCTCCATTGCCCGCGATCTGATCCGCTGCCCTTCGGTAACCCCTGAAGATGCCGGTGCGCTCGGGGTACTCGAAAAGGCCCTCAACGCCGCCGGCTTCATTTGCCACCGCGTGACGTTCTCAGAACCCGGCACCGCCGACGTCGACAATCTCTATGCGCGGATCGGCAGCGAGGGTCCGCACATCACCTTCGCCGGCCATACCGATGTGGTACCGCCCGGTGACGAGAGCGCCTGGAGCGTCGGTGCGTTCTCCGGAGAGGTAAAGGACGGTGTCCTGCATGGCCGCGGCGCGGTCGACATGAAGGGCGGCATCGCCTGTTCGGTCGCAGCTGTCCTGGAGCATCTCGCCGCCAATGGCGGCCAACCGCGCAGCGACGGCAAGGGCTCGATCTCGTTCCTGATCACCGGTGACGAGGAAGACGTATCGATCAACGGCACCATCAAGCTGTTGAAATGGGCCGCCGAGCGCGGCGAGAAATTCGACCATTGCGTGCTGGGCGAGCCTTCCAATGTCGAGACCCTCGGCGATACCATCAAGGTCGGCCGCCGCGGCTCGCAATCCGGCACGCTGTACGTCGATGGCGTGCAGGGCCACGTCGCTTATCCGCATCGCGCGGCGAATCCGGTGCCTGACATCTCCAGGCTGATCGTGGCGATCTCCGACGAGCCGCTCGACCATGGCAGCGCGCAATTCCAGGCCTCCAATCTCGAATTCACCTCGGTCGACGTCGGCAACAAAGCCAACAACGTCATCCCGGGCGAGGCCCGCGCCAAGTTCAACATCCGCTACAACGACAACCACACCCAGGCGTCGTTGCGCGAACTGGTCGAGACGCGGCTGACGAAGGCCTGCGGCAACCGCATCAAGGCCCGCATCGTCTGGGAGCCCTCGAACTCCAACGTGTTCGTGACCAAGCCCGGCCCATTCACCGATCTCGCGGTGTCCGCGATCGAGGAGGTGACGGGGCGCAAGCCGGAGCTGTCGACGAGTGGCGGCACGTCGGATGCGCGGTTCATCTCGAGCTATTGCCCGGTGATCGAGTTTGGGCTGGTCGGCCAGACCATGCATCAGGTCGACGAGCGCGTGCCGGTGGCCGATCTGGAGAAGCTGACGAAGGTGTATCGGGGGATACTGACAAGGTATTTTGGGTAAGCGCGGTCATTGCCGAGTATTCCGCCGTCATGCCCGGGCTTGTCCCGGGCATCCACGTACTTAAGTCCCAGCAAGAAAGATCGTGGATGGCCGGGACAAGCCCGGCCATGACGGTGTGGCGCGAGTTCGGGCACACCTTACTGGACAATCGTCTCGTAGAGATCCTTCCATTCGCGATTGTCCCTCAGGATCAACCTCACCTTCCACGTCCGTGACCGGTGCTTGATATTGTGCTCGCGTTGTATAGCGGTCTGGATGTCTTCGTAGCGTTCGAAGTAGACGAGCAGCTTTACCCGATACTTCTTTGTAAAGCCCGGTACCAATCCTTCGCGATGCTCGTAGACGCGACGCACGAGATCGTTGGTCACGCCGACGTACAGAATTCCGTTAGGCGCGCTCGCAAGAATGTAGACCCATCCACCATGCATGGTTGTATGTTGACGCACGTGGATGGCCGGGACAAGCCCGGCCATGACGATATCGCGGCATCAGGCGCTAATAATCCACCTTCATCAGATACAGCCCGTCCGGCGGGGCGACGATGCCGCACGCTGCGCGGTTGCGCGCCTCTAACGCTGCGGAGAGATCGTCGGCGGTCCAGCGGCCTTCACCGACCCAGACCAAGGAGCCCACCATCGAGCGGACCTGGCTGTGCAGGAACGACCGCGCCGAGGTGACAATGACGATCTCGCGGCCATCGCGCTCGACGTCAAGCTGATCGAGCGTCTTCTCCGGCGATTTGGCCTGGCACTCGGTGTCGCGAAACGTCGTGAAATCGTGCTTGCCGAGCAGACGCTGTGCCGCAGCGTGCATCGCATCGGCATCGAGCTTGCGCGGCACGCGCCAGGCGTGGCCGATGTCGAGGGCGAGATTGGCGCGGGTATTGATGACGCGATAGCGGTAGTGGCGCTTCACCGCCGAGAAGCGCGCCTCGAACGCGTCAGGCACGATCTCGGCCTCGAGCACCGCGACCGGGTGCGGGCGCAGATGCGCATTCAACCCGTCGCGAAACCGGCCCGGTGGAAATGGCTTATTGATGTCGACATGTGCGACCTGGCCGCGCGCGTGCACGCCGGCATCGGTGCGGCCGGCACCGTGCACGCGCAAATCCGCGCCGGTCATCGCCTTCACGGCCGCCTCCAGCGCGCCCTGCACCGAGGGCAGCGTGTCCTGCACCTGCCAGCCGAAGAACGGCGCGCCGTCATATTCGATGGTGAGCTTGTAGCGGGGCATCTCAATCCGGGTGGTGTCATCGCCCGGCTTGACCGGGCGATCCAGGGCGGATTCAACCGTTCGTCGCAACAGTCTGTGTATCGCTCACTTGGAGCAGTTCGTCGAGGGTTTCTGCCGGTGTTTTCCAGCCGAGGGTTTTCCGGGGCCTGGTGTTAAGTGCAAGAGCCACGGCCTCGAGATCGTCGGCATCATGCATGCTGAGATCCGTCCCCTTTGGAAAGTACTGGCGCAACAACCCATTCGTGTTCTCGTTGGTGCCGCGCTGCCACGGGCTATGGGGGTCGCAGAAGTAGACCTGCACGCCTGCATCAATCTTCAGACGCGCGTGCTGAGCCAGCTCAGCTCCTTGATCCCAAGTTAGAGACCGCCGCAGTTGCTCGGGCATGGTGAAGATTGCGCGGGTGATGGCGTCGCGCACGGCCTCAGCGCCATGTCCGGCGAGTGCAGGTCCGTTCTTCACGCGAGCTTCCTGTTTCTGACCGGTCATGCGCGGCAGATGCAGCAGAATGGTAAAACGGGTCGTGCGCTCCACCAAGGTGCCGATCGCGGAACTACCAAGCCCCATGATGAGGTCACCTTCCCAGTGACCCGGCACAGCTCGATCGGCGGCTTCCGCCGGACGTTGACTGATCATGATCTCGGAAGGAATGAAGCTTCTGCCTTTGCAGGCGCGCGCCCTCGGCATCCGCAAGACCCGCCCGGTGCGCAAGCAGGCCGTCAGTTCGCGGCGCAAAGCTCCTCGACCCTGCACATAAAGTGCCTGATAAATTGCTTCGTGACTGATGCGCATCGTCTCATCCTCGGGAAAGTCGAGCCGAAGACGCCGAGAAATCTGTTCCGGGCTCCATGCCCTCGCCCAGCGTCGGTTTTGCCGATGCACGGCCCGGCGTCCCTTCCACACGACCTTCGGACCAACGAGGGGCAACCCGTCTGGCTTGGCGATCATACCGGCAAGCCTGTCCTGCACATAATCCCGCAGGGTCGGGTTGATTGCCAACTTCGCCAACTTGGGCCGTCGGGCGGACCGATCAGCGTGCCATTGGGCCGTGGTCGCTCGGTACTCTGGAGCGCCGCGGCGGCGCGCCACATTGCGCCGGAGCTCACGAGAGATCGTGCATGGAGGCCGACCGAGCTGACGAGCGATGGCTCGCACCCCATGCCCCTGCGCACGCAAGATGGCAATCTCCTCACGTTCGGCAAACGACAGATAGCGCGCCGACGGAGGTTTGGACGATCGCGACAAATGTGTTGGCGGCATACCGCCCGCCCTCCGGAACCAGCGTACTCCGACCGACGGCGACACCCCGGCCTCAACTGCAGCATCCCCGCTCGATCGTCCCAAGGCAATCGCAGCCCAGAACGGTCTGTAATCCTCTCGAAGCGCCTCTCGAGCACGACCTGCCCGCACACCCTTCTCCATCGCAACCTCCTTGTTAGACTGTTGCGACGAACGGTTGAATCCGCCCAGTAGTCCGAGGCATCTCTATTCAGCCGAGAAGTCTCGGCGTACTGGATACCCCGCCTTCGCGGGGTATGACAGCGTCAGGTGAATTTGGCGCCCGCCTTCAACGGCACGCCGCGCAGGAAGTCCGCGGCCTGCATCCGGCCCTTACCCTCGCGCTGGAGCTCGATGATGCGGATGGCGCCCTCGCCGCAGGCGATGGTGAGCTTGTCATCGAGCACCTCGCCCGGCGCGCCCGAGCCCTTCGCCAATTCACACCGCAGGATTTTGACGCGCGCGTTCTCGCTGACGCCGGCGAGTTCGGCCCATGCACCGGGGAACGGCGACAGACCGTGAATGTGGCGCAGCACGGCGCGCGCCGGCCTGGTCCAGTCGATCCGAGCCTCGGCCTTGTCGATCTTGGCGGCGTAAGTCACGCCATCCTCGCTCTGCTTCTTGAGCTGGTGCCCGCCGCGATCGAGCGCAGCCATCGCGCGCACCATCAGGTCGGCGCCGAGGCGGGAGAGCCGATCGTGCAGATCGACCGCGGTCATGTCGTCGGTGATTGCGAGGCGCTCGGCCATCGCGACGTCGCCGGTGTCGAGGCCGACATCCATCTTCATCACCATCACGCCGCTCTCGGCATCGCCTTCCATGATCGCGCGGTTGATGGGGGCGGCGCCGCGCCAGCGCGGCAGCAGCGAGGCGTGGAGATTGTAGCAGCCGAGTTTTGGCGCATCGAGGATCGCCTGCGGCAGGATCATGCCGTAGGCGACGACGACGGCGGCATCTGCATCGAACGCGCTGAACTCGTCGAGCGCTTCCTGGGTTTTCAGCGTCTTCGGCGTCAGCACGGGAATGCCGAGTTTTCGCGCGGCCTCCTCGACCGGCGTCGGCTGCAATTGCAGGCCGCGCCGCCCGCCCGGCTTCGGCGCGCGGGTGTAGACGGCGACGATTTCGTGGCCGTGCGCGACCAGCTCGAGCAGCGTCGGCACGGAGAAATCGGGCGTGCCCATGAAGATGAGGCGGAGGGGCATGTGGCTGCGTTCAGTGAGAGTTCTGGTTCTCCGTCATGCCCGGGCTTGTCCCGGGCATCCACGGTCTTGGTGACAAAGCAAGCAAGGCCTGGATGGCCGGGTCAAGCCCGGCCATGACGACGAGAGGGCCGAGCCCTCCTCATTCCGCGCGCTTGGCGGCTTTCTCGAACTTCTTGATGACGCGGTCGCGCTTGAGCTTCGACAGATAGTCGACGAACAGCACGCCGTTGAGATGGTCGATCTCGTGCTGGATGCAGGTGGCGTAGAGACCTTCGGCGTCCTCCTCGTGCACCTTGCCGTCGAGATCGGTGAAGCGCACGCGCACCTTCGCAGGGCGCTCGACCTCCTCGTAATATTCGGGGATCGAGAGGCAGCCCTCCTCGTAGACCGACAACTCCCCGGACGAGGCGATGATCTCGGGGTTGATGAAGACGCGCGGCAGCGGCGTGGTCTCGCCGTTCTCGTCGCGCTTGGCGAGATCCATGGTGATCAGCCGCAGCGGCTGCGCGACCTGGATCGCGGCCAGCCCAATGCCGGGCGCGTCGTACATGGTCTCGAACATGTCGTCGGCAAGCTTGCGGATCTCCGTCGTGACCTTCTCGATCGGCTTGGAGACCAGACGCAGCTGCCTGTCGGGCAGGATGATGATTTCTCTGAGGGCCATGGCCGCGATTTAAGCCCCGCGCCGGGTGCGGTCAATGCGGCCGGGAACCCCGTTAACCCTTCGCTAACCATAAATTTTCAGGTTTCATTAACCATAAAAATTAGTGGCCGGTTAACCACAAGCGTTCGCTATTCGTTCGCGGAGACCGGCGAATCGGCTAGAACGGTCGGCATGAACGAGATCATTTTCACGCTCGGCGACTGGCCGGTGCGCACGATCGATGCGCTGATCGGCTTCGGCGCCCTCGTCCTCATCCTCCTGGTGACGATCGCCGTCGTGATCGCCCGTTCGGGCCGGCGCGGCGCGGAACTCGCGATGGCGCACGCGATCCGGGCCGACGAGCTCGAGGAGCGCCTGAGCCAGGTGCTGCACGCCCAGAGCGAATCCTCGGGAAGGGTCGACGCCATGACCCAGACGCTGGCGGGACGCCAGGCCGAGATGGCGCGGGCGGTCAACGAGCGGCTGGACTCGGTCACCCACCGCGTCGGCCAGTCCATGGAGCATTCGACCCGCAACACCATGGAAAGCCTGCGCGCGCTGCACGAGCGGCTCGGCATCATCGACAGCGCCCACAAGAACCTCACCGATCTCACCACCCAAGTGACGACCCTGCGCGACGTGCTCGCCAACAAGCAGTCGCGCGGCGCCTTCGGCCAGGCGCGGATGGAGGCGATCGTCCAGGACGGTCTTCCAAAGGGCGCCTACGAGTTCCAGTTCACGCTCTCGACCGGCAAGCGGCCGGACTGCGTCGTGTTCCTGCCCGACCAGCGCCCGCTCTGCATCGACGCGAAGTTCCCGCTGGAGGCGATGACGGCGCTGCACGACGCCCGCACCGACGAGGAGAAGCGGATCGCCACCCAGCGGCTGCGCGGCGACGTGATGAAGCATGTCAGCGACATCGCCGAAAAATACCTCATCACCGGCGAGACCCAGGAGATGGCACTGATGTTCGTGCCGTCGGAATCGGTCTACGCCGAGATCCATGACGGCTTCGACGACGTGATCCAGAAGGCCTATCGCGCCCGGGTGGTGCTGGTGTCACCCTCGCTGCTGATGCTCGCGATCCAGGTGATGCAGCAGATCATGAAGGACGCGCGCATGCGCGACGCCGCCGACCAGATCCAGACCGAAGTCATCAAGCTCGGCGACGATCTGGGACGTCTGCGCGACCGGGTGGTCAAGTTGCAGAAGCATTTTTCCGATGCGAACGAGGACGTCCGCCAGATCCTGATCTCCGCCGACAAGATCGAGAAGCGCGCGGGCCGGATCGAGGAGCTCGATTTCAGCAAGACGGATGCGCCCGAAGGCCCGCAACTGGTGGCGACAGGCCCGGCCGAGCTGTTTCCGCGGAAGCTGCAAGCGGGAGAGTGATTTTGCAATGCGCTGTCATGCCCCGCGAAGGCGGGGCATCCAGTACGCCGCGGCGGTCGCGACTAAACCGTGACGCTGGTGTTCACTGGATCGTCCGCCTTCGCGGACGATGACGGCGGAGAGAGACGGCAGATGAGCACACGTCACTACTACGTGTACATCCTCGCCAACAAGATTGGCGGCACACTGTATATTGGCGTAACCAATGATCTCATTCGTCGCGTGGCCGAACATAAGTCGAAGGCCATCGAGAGCTTTACAGAAAAGTATGATGTCGCAAGGTTAGTCTATTTCGAGCAGTTCGACGATCCCGAGAACGCGATCAAGAGAGAGAAGCGCCTCAAGAAGTGGAACAGGGCGTGGAAGGTCCGTTTGATTGAGAAAGACAATCCAAACTGGGACGACCTTTATCCTGGGATAGCCGGACCTCCGTAACACTGTCGCGCCCCGCGAAGGCGGGGCATCCAGTATGCCGCGGCGGTCGTAATTGAACCGAGACGCTGGTGGTTACTGGATCGTCCGCCTTCGCGGACGATGACGGCGAAGAAGGCCGCTACACCTCCTAGCGGCCTCCAGAATCTGCTAACACCGTCCCATGACCTCACCCGACGCGACCTCCTCCGCCGCGACCTCCTCCGCCGCGACCGCCGCTCCTGCGACCTCCTGGCGCGACAGTCTTGCCGTGTACCTGCAGCCGCGGGTGCTGATCGTGCTGTTTCTCGGCTTCTCCTCCGGCCTGCCGCTGGCGCTGTCGGGATCGACGCTGCTGGTGTGGATGCGCGAGGCCGGGGTCGATCTGAAGACCATCGGGCTGTTCGCGCTGGTCGGCACGCCCTACACGCTGAAATTCCTGTGGGCACCGCTGGTGGATGCGCTGCATGTGCCGCTGTTCACCCGCGCGTTCGGACGCCGGCGCGGCTGGCTGGTGTTTTCGCAAGCCCTGCTGATCGTCGCGATCCTGCTGCTGGCGATGACCGACCCCGCGCGCTCGCCGTTCTATGTCGCGCTCGGCGCGCTGCTGGTGGCGACGACGTCGTCGACGCAGGACATCGTGGTCGACGCCTTCCGCGTCGAGAGCCTGCCGGAGAGCGAGCAGGCGGCCGGCATGGCCGCTTACGTCGCGGCCTACCGGATCGGCATGCTGGTCTCGACCGCGGGCGCACTGTTCATCGTCTCGGGCTTCGAGGACACCGGCATATCCCGCACGTCGGCGTGGATGTGGGGTTATGTGGTGATGGCCGCGATGGTGCTGATCGGCACGATCACCGCGCTGGCCGCGACCGAGCCGGCGCAATCCGCGCAGGCGGAAGCCGCGACACATACCGAGACCGCGTTTGCGCGGGTGTTGAGCGCGGCGATCGGCGCGTTCTCCGAATTCCTGTCGCGCCAGGACGCACTCGCCGCGCTCGCCTTCGTCGTGCTGTTCAAGTTCACCGATGCGTTCTCGGGCACGATGACGGCGCCGTTCGTGATCGACCTCGGCTTCACCCGCAACGATTATGCGGCGATCGTGAAGGGCGTCGGCCTCGCCGCGACCCTGATCGGCGGGTTTGCCGGTGGCTTCGTCGCGCGGCGCTATCCGCTGGCAATGTCGCTCTGGATCGGCGGCGTGGTGCAGGCGCTGGCCAATCTGTCCTTTGCCTGGCTCGCAATGGTCGGCACCAATCAATGGGCGCTGGCGCTCGCGATCTGCGCGGAGAACTTCACCAGCGCCATCGGCACCGTGATCTTCGTGGCTTACCTCTCGGCGCTCTGCCAGAACCCGCTACACACGGCGACGCAATATGCGTTGCTCACCGCGCTCGCAGCGGTGGGGCGGACCTATCTGTCGTCGAGTGCGGGCTATGTCGCAAGCGCGACCGGCTGGCCGATGTTCTTCGTGATCTGCGTGCTGGTGGCGATCCCGAGCCTGGTGCTGCTGACATGGCTGCAGCGGCGCGGGCATTTCGAGGCGTTGGGGCCGGTACGGGTATGACGGTCTTGTAGGGTGGGCAAAGCGAAGCGTGCCCACGACTACGTATTGAACCGAAGCAGGTCGTGGGCACGGCGCGTTGCGCCTTTGCCCACCCTACGGCAGCTCGTCGACGCGCCGCCCCCTACTGCTTCTTGATGATGCTCCACTTCGTGATCACGGCTTCGCTCATCTGGCCGGGATCGCTGGCGCAGGCGACTTCGTCGACCTTGACCGAGATCGCCTTGCCGACGAACGATTTCAGCTGCGCGGCCTGCGCGTCGCTGGAGGTGACCAACTGGAAGGTCTCGGGCCCGGTCTCGAGATTGCACAGCCCGTTCGGCGCCGGCAGGCGACGCGGCTCGGAGGTGATCTGATACATTGCAACCCGCTTGCCGGTGTTCTTGACGTCGCGCACCTTCATCGCGTTCAACTCGCCGGACAACACCTCGCCGGCATTGATCGGCTTGCCGGGCTTGGACGGCAGCGGCGCTCCATCGTCCTGCTGCGCGGAGATGGCCGGGTTCGCCAGCAGCATCATCGTCGCGGCCAAAGCCAAGCGTGTGGCGAAAAGTTTCGTCATATCGTCCGTTCCGTAAAGTGTGGATGCCTAGAACAGGGTGCGCTGCCGCATCGCAGCCGATAGCGTACCTTCATCGAGATAATCAAGCTCGCCGCCGACGGGAACTCCGTGGGCGAGCCGCGTCACCTTCACATTGGCGTCCTGCAAGAGGTCGGTGATGTAATGCGCCGTGGTCTGGCCGTCCACCGTCGCATTCAGCGCCAGAATGATTTCGTGAACCCGCGAATCATGCGCGCGCGCGACCAGCGCTTCGATGGTCAGATCCTGCGGGCCGACACCGTCGAGCGGCGACAATGTCGCGCCCAGCACGTGATAGCGCCCCTGGGTCGCATTGGCGCGCTCCAGCGCCCAGAGATCGGCGACGTCGGCGACGACGACGATGATGGCGTCATCGCGCTTCGGATCGGTGCAGACGGTGCAGGGATTCTGCGTGTCGATGTTGCCGCAGGTCTTGCAGACCTGGACCTTGTCCAGCGCGACCTGCATGGCCGAAGCCAGCGGCATCATCAGCGCTTCACGCTTCTTGATCAGATGCAGCGCCGCGCGCCGCGCCGAGCGCGGACCGAGGCCCGGCAGCCGCGCGAGAAGCTGCACCAGCCGCTCGATTTCGGGACCTGCAACCGCGCCCATATTACTGGCCGAACAACCCCGGCGGCAGGCCGAGCCCGCCGGTCAGCGACTGCATCTTCTCCTGCATCGCGGTCTCCGCCTTGCGGCGCGCATCACCGAGCGCGGTGACGAGCAAATCTTCCAGCACTTCGCGCTCTTCCGCCTTCATCAGCGAGGGATCAATCTTGATGCCCTTGACGTCCATCTTCGCGGTCATGCGCACGGCGACGAGGCCGCCGCCGGAGATGCCCTCGACTTCCACGTTGGCCAGAGATTCCTGCATCTCCTGCATCTTGGATTGCAGCTGCGCCGCCTGCTTCATCATGCCGAGAAAATCAGCCATCGGTGCTCGTCCTTGGAAAAAGTTAGGTTCAGAGATCGTCGCCGTCGGAACCGTCGGGCGGATCGTCGCTGCCATAGTCCGCGTTTATATTGGCCTCCGGCGTCTCCGGGGCAAGCCTGCGGACCTCGACAACCTTTGCGCCGGGGAAACGCGACAGCACCTCCCGCACGCGCGGATCGGCCTCGGCGGTCCGCGCATGCTCCTGTTTGGCGGCTTGGTTCACCGCGCGCAGCGTCGGCTGGCCCTGCTCGTTAGACACGACGATGGTCCAGCGACGGCCGGTCCACTGCTCGAACTTCCTCGCAAGCTCCGAGATCATCGACTTGGAGGCGTTGGGCTCGAGCGCGACCTCCAGCCGGCCCTCCTCGAAACGGACGAGGCGCATGTCGCCTTCGAGCGCGCTCTTGGTCATGATGTCGCGCTTCTGCCCGGCCAGCGCGACGAGCTGGGTGAAGCTCGTGATGCGCAGCTGCGGCGCGGCACCTTGCGGATCCGGCGCGGGCGCCGCCATCTGCGGCCGGGCGCCACCGCCAAACGCTGATGGCGATGATGTCGGCATGCGAACCGGCGCTGCGGACATTGTCGATGCGGATGCAACCGGCGCGGACGACGCGCTGCTGCGCCCGGCACCGCCGCCGCTCGCGACCGGCGAACCGCCGCCGTTCTGCTCCAGCATCCTGATCGCTTCGTCCGGCGTCGGCAAATCGGCGACATAGGCGATGCGCACCAGCACCATCTCGGCCGCCGCGGCGGGCCGCGTCGCCGCCTGCACCTCGGTGATGCCCTTCAGCAGCATCTGCCACATCCGCGACAGCACGCGCATCGAGATCTTCGAGGCAAAATCCTTCGCGCGCACCCGCTCGGTCTCGCCATAGGCGACGTTGTCGGCAGTCGCGGGCACGATCTTCACGCGGGTGACGAAATTGACGAATTCAGCGAGGTCCGAGAGCACGACGATCGGATCGGCGCCGACATCGTACTGGTCGCGGAACTCCTTGAAGGCGGCCGCGATGTCGCCGCGCGCCAGCGAATCGAACAGGTCGATGACGCGGGTACGGTCGGCGAGGCCCAGCATCTGCCTGACGGCGTCGGCCTTCACCGTGCCCGCTGCATGCGCGATCGCCTGGTCGAGCAGCGACAGCGAATCGCGCACCGAGCCTTCGGCGGCACGCGCGATGATGCCGAGCGCTTCGGGCTCGATTTCGACGCTTTCCTTCGCCGCGATATTGGCGAGATGCTTCATCAGCACGTCGGCCTCGACCCGGCGCAGATCGAAACGCTGGCAGCGCGACAGCACGGTGACCGGAACCTTGCGGATCTCGGTCGTCGCGAACACGAACTTGGCGTGCTCCGGCGGCTCCTCCAGCGTCTTCAGGAAGGCGTTGAATGCCGCCGTCGACAGCATGTGGACTTCGTCAATGATGTAGACCTTGTAGCGCGCGCTGGCCGGCGCGTAGCGCACGCTGTCATTGATCTGGCGGACGTCGTCGACGCCGGTATGCGAGGCCGCGTCCATCTCCAGCACGTCCATGTGCCGGCTTTCCATGATCGCCTGGCAATGCACGCCGAGCGTCGGCATGTGGATGGTCGGGCCCTTCACCGAGCCATCCGGCATCTCGTAGTTGAGTGCACGGGCCAGGATGCGCGCGGTGGTGGTTTTGCCGACGCCGCGGACGCCGGTGAGGATCCAGGCCTGCGGAATCCGTCCGGTCTCGAAGGCATTGGAGACGGTGCGGACCACGGCCTCCTGGCCGATCAGATCGTCGAAACTGGAAGGACGGTATTTGCGCGCCAGCACCCGGTAAGGCGCGTTCCCGGCCGGGCCGGCGCTATCGGGATTGGAAGGGGCGCCAGCGTCGGTCATCGGTCGATCCGCAATGAAATGTCTCTTGGCCGGCTTTGCGGAAAGGAGCGCGCTGGCGGCTGGTGCCGCCGGCGCTGGTTCGCTCGAAAAACAAGTAGGAGACTGACGAGCGACCCGATCCGGACCTCGTTAGGGCTGCTTCCTTCCGGACCTGACCCGGTTGGCGAGTGGCTCGTCCACCGCCAATCTCCCGGTCCCTATTTGGGGCCAAAAGGGGCGGAAAGCAAGCGGCTATCGCCCTTGATCGACGGCGCCTGCCTAGCATCCGGGCAATTCGCGATCTGCCCAGCCGATAGGCTGTGCTTTCACTGAAAGTGCGACCTTGATATGAACCTGCCGGAACCTATCCCAACCAGAAAAGCGATTGATCCCAATGGTTACACGTCGTGATGTTGCATCGATTGTCGGGCTTGGCGCCATGACCGCGGCCGCGCTGGCTTCGCCGGCCGTGGCCCAGACCGCCGATCAGAACGAATCGACCTTCGCCCGCATCCGCCGGACCAAGAAGATGCGGATCGGCGCGGTCGGCGGCGGCGCGCCCTATTACATGAAGGATCTCTCCAGCGGCCAGTGGAAGGGATTCTACATCGACATCGCCAAGGGGCTCGCCGACGACATGGAGGCCGAGCTCGAGATCACCGAGACCACTTGGGGCAATTCGGTGCTCGACCTGCAGGCCAACAAGATCGATATCTTCTTCGGCCTGAACCCGACCCCGAAGCGCGCGCTGGTGGTCGATTTCTCGGTCCCCGTCTTCAACAATGCCTTCGGCATCCTCTGCAAGAAGGACTTCAAGCCGAAGAGCTGGGCCGAGCTGAACTCGCCCGACATCAAGATCGCGGTCGACCAGGGCTCCTCGCACGACCAGGTCGTCAGCCGCCTGACGCCGAAGGCGCAGATCACGCGGCTCAAGACCGCGGACGATGCCACCGCCGCGCTGCAGACCGGCCGCGTCGACGCGCAGTGCCTGATCACCATGCTGTCGCTGACCGTGCTGAAGAAGAACCCCTCGCTCGGCCAACTCGTGCTGCCGACGCCGATCTTCGCGACGACCTCGAATGCCGGCTTCCGCCGCGAGACCGACAAGACCTGGCGCGACTACGTCAACACCTGGATCGACTTCAACAAGGGCCTCGGCTTTATCCGCAACGCGATCATCACCAACATGGAGCTGGTGGGCGTGACCGAGGCGGACATTCCGCCGGGCGTTTCGTTGTAAGTAAGATCAGTTTGAGCCGGGCTCGATTGAGACGCACCGCTTCGCCCCCTCTCCCGCTTGCGGGAGAGGGTTGGGGAGAGGGTGTCTCAGCTGGCAAGACTTCCCCAGAGGAAAGAGCCCTCACCCGTATCGCATCTTCGATGCGATACGACCTCTCCCGCAAGCGGGAGAGGTGAGCAAGAAAGCACGCATGTATCAGTGGGACTTCGGCATCCTCTGGAGCTATCGCTGGCTGTTTCTGAACGGGCTTGGCGTCACCGTCGGCTTCACCGTGGTCATTGTCGTGCTAGGGCTGCTGTTCGGCCTGTTCGGGGCATTCGGCACGCTCTCGCGCTTCAAGGCGGCGCGTCTTCTCGCGCTCACCTTCATCGAGGCGTTCCGCTGCACGCCGATCCTGGTGCAGCTGATCTGGTTCTATTACGCGCTGCCGATCCTCGCCGGCGTCGAGATGACGCCGATCACGGCCTCGGCGCTGGCGCTCTCGCTCTATGGCGGCTCGTTCTATTCGGAGATCATCCGCGGCGGCATCGTCTCGATCGACAAGGGTCAGTCCGAAGCCGGCGCAGCACTCGGCATGACGCCCGGCCAGAGCATGCGACGCATCGTGCTGCCGCAGGCGATCAAGCGCATGATCCCGGCGCTGATGAACCAGTCGATCATCCAGTTCAAGAACACTTCGCTGGTCTCGGTGTTGGCGGTGCCCGACCTGGTCTATCAAAGCCAGGTCGCCGCCCATGACAGCTACCGGCCGCTGGAGACCTACACGGCGGTCGCGGTCGCCTATGCGGCGATCCTGATTCCGCTCACCATCCTCGTCCGGCGCGGCGAGAGGCGACTGGCGGTCGGCGAATGAGCGACACGTCGAAAATCGAGATCCGCAGCCTTCGCAAGAGCTTTGGCAGCAACGAGGTCCTGAAGAATATCAGCCTCGACGTCGCCAAGGGCGGCGTCGTGGCCTTGATCGGCCCGTCGGGGTCGGGCAAGTCGACACTGCTCCGCTGCATTAATCTTCTGGTGACGCCGGATGGTGGCAGCGTTCGCGTCGGCGATACACGCTTCCAGTTCGGCGAAGGCGCGAAGCTGCCCGACGTAAAGACACTCGCAAGATTCCGCGCCACCACCGGCATGGTGTTTCAGCACTTCAACCTGTTCCCGCACATGACGACGCTGCAGAACGTGATGGAGGGACCGGTCACGGTTCGCCGCATGGCCAGGCCGGACGCCGAGAAGCTCGCGCGCGCGCAGCTCGTCAAGGTTGGGCTTGCCGAGAAGGCGGATCAATATCCGGCGACGCTGTCCGGCGGCCAGAAGCAGCGCGTCGCGATCGCGCGGGCGCTGGCGATGGAGCCCGACGTGATGCTGTTCGACGAGGCCACCTCGGCACTCGACCCCGAGCTCGTCGGCGAGGTGCTCGCCGTCATCCAGCAACTGGCGTCCGAGGGGATGACCATGGTGATCGTGACCCACGAGATCGCGTTCGCCCGCGAGGTCGCCGACCGCCTCATCTTCATGCGCGACGGAATCGTGGTCGAGGAAGGCCCGGCGCGGCAGGTGATCGACAACCCGAGAGAAGCCGCCACACGCGCCTTTCTCAGCCATTTCCACCGCACCGGCGCGCTGCCGCCGGCCACAACGGCATCGTGATGTCCCATATCAATCGCGTCTATCTCGTCACCGGTGCCGCCAGCGGCATCGGCCGCGCCACCGCCAAAATGCTGGCGGCGCCAGGCGTCGGGCTGCTGCTCCATACGCGCGCCAACACAGAAGGCCTTCAAGCCACCGCAGCGGATGCCGAAGCGAAAGGCGCCGTGGCGGCAAGCTGCCTTGGCGATCTCGCCGAGGAGAGCGCGGCCACCGACGCCGTCGCCGCCGCGAAAGCCGCCTTCAGCCGGCTCGACGGATTGATCCTGGTCGGCGGCCATGCCCGCCGCGGCAGCGCGATCGGCACGCCGGCGGATCAGTTTCGCCAGGCGATGGACGAGTCCGCGCTGGCCTTCACGCGACTGGTCAATTCCGCACTGCCGCTACTGCGTGCCGGGAGCGACGCACGGATCGTTGCGGTGTCGTCGTTCGTTGCGCACGCGATCCGGCCCGAATTCGCTCCCTTTGCCGCCACCGCTGCCAGCCGCGCCGCACTGGAAGCGCTGGTGCGGCTTACCGCAGTCGAACTTGCGAAAGACGGCATCACCGTCAATGCGGTCGCGCCGGGCCTCATCCTCAAGGACAAACCGAGCGAGAGCCGGCTGTCGCCCGAGCAGATCGCCGCGACCGAAGCGCTGATCCCGATGGGCCGCCGCGGCCGGCCGAACGAGGTGGCCGAGATAATCGCCTTCCTGGCGTCACCAAAAGCATCCTACGTCACCGGCCAGGTCTGGCACGTCAATGGAGGCCTGACATGAGCGAGGCGACCGTCGAACGTCTCCGGCTGTTCCTGATCGAAAGCCCGATCAAGATGGCGCGCCTGCAGGGCGTCGGAAACGTCAAGGGCACGGTGAAACGCGTGCTGATCGAGCTCACCGCGAGCGACGGCGTGGTCGGCTGGGGCGAAGCGGCACCGTGGGAGGTCTTTACGGGAACGCCGGAAGCCGCTTTCTCCGCCCTCGATATTTACTTAAGGCCCATCGTGCTCGGCAAGCCTGTGCGCCGCGTCCGCGCGCTGATGGCCGAGCTCGACCGCGCGCTGGTTGGCCATGCCGAAGCAAAAGTCGCCATCGAGATGGCGTTGCTCGACATCGTCGGCAAATCATCGGGACTGTCGGTCGCCGACCTGCTCGGCGGCCGGGTGCGGGACACGATTCCCCTCTCCTTCTCGATCGCCGATCCGGATTTTGCCGCCGATCTCGAGCGCATGCGAAAGATGGTTCCTGAGGGCAATGTCATCTACAAGGTCAAGACCGGGGTCAAACCGCATCGCGAGGATCTCGACCATCTCGAAGCGATCCGAAAGGAATTCGGCGACCAGGTCGATCTACGCGTCGACTACAACCAGGCGCTCGCACCGTTCGGTGCCATCAAGATCCTGCGCGATGTCGAGCAATTCGCTCCGACCTTCATCGAGCAGCCGGTGCCGCGCAAATTTCTCGACGTGATGGCGCAGCTCACCGCGGCGCTGGAAACGCCCGTGCTGGCCGACGAAAGCTGCTTCGACCGCCGCGACATGATGGAGGTGGTGCGCCGCGAGGCGGCCGACGCCGTCTCGATCAAGTTGATGAAGGCCGGCGGCCTGTTCGAGGCGCAGGCGATCATGGCCATCGCCGACATCGCCGGCCTGCCCGGCTATGGCGGCACGCTGTGGGAAGGCGGCATTGGTCTTGCCGCCGGCACGCAGCTGATCGCGGCGACGCCGGGCATCTCGCTCGGCTGCGAATTCTACATGCCGCACCACGTGCTGACCGAGGACGTGCTGGAACAGCGCGTCGCCAACCGCAGCGGCCATGTCGTGGTGCCCGATGGACCCGGCCTCGGTATTCGCGTCAGCGAAGCCTCGGTCCGCGCCAATGCGCGGGTGCTGGCGGAGGCGTAGTTTCCGTCATTCCGGGGCGCGCGCAGCGCGAGCCCGGAATCCATAGCCACAGGATTGAGCTTGGCGAAGACTCGGAGTTGCCAGCTCGCGGAATAACTACTCCCTGGGGCTATGGGTCCCGGATCTGCGCTGCGCTTGTCCGGGACGACGACCGCGTATGCAGCAACGGCGGAGCGCCAATCCTTCCCCTATCGGAGTCGGTATCGTATGGTCCGGCCAAACACGCCCGAACCCACCGGGCCATCCGGAAACGCATATGTCTGATCCCGCCTGGTCGCTGCACTCCCGCCTGAAAGAGGACACCATCGACATCGGCGATTTGCCGCTGTCGAAGGTGCTGGTCATCAAGGACGCGCATTATCCCTGGCTGCTGCTGGTGCCGCGGCGCACTGACGCCGTCGAGATCATCGACCTCGACGAGGTGCAGCAGGCGCAGCTGATGACGGAGATCTCCCGCGTCTCGCGCGCGCTGAAGGAGATCACCCGATGCGACAAGCTCAATATCGCGGCGCTCGGCAATCTGGTGCCTCAGCTTCACGTCCACATCATCGCCCGCCGCACCAGCGACGCCGCCTGGCCGCGGCCGGTCTGGGGCGTGATGCAGCCCTTGGCGCATGACGCCGCGGAGGTTCAGAATTTCATCAGCGCGCTTCGCCGCAAGATCTGGTTGGGTTGAAAGAACGATAATGTCAGCATTCGACGCCTTTCCGCTGGGACAACCGGCCTTCGTCACCAACATCCTCGATCGTGCCGCGCATCTGCGCCGCGACGACGAGAAGCTGTTCGCGATGGAGCAGAAGCCGACCTCGCGCGCCTATGTCGTCTACCGTGACTCGCTGCTGGTGAAGCGCGAGGGCGACAAGACCCGCGCGCTGCTCGGGATCGACGAGGCGCTGAAGTGCGGCGCCAATCCCGGCACGATCTTCTTAGGCTTGCGCGACGGCGCCGCGATGTTCGGCATGGGCCTGTCACAGGCGGCCGCCGAGAAGCTGGTGGGCCGCGAGGACTACACCGTGACCGAGCTGCGCGGCATGGCGATGCAGGGCGCGATCCCGCCCCAGGAGCTGTCGGCGATCGCGATGGCGAAGTCGATGGTCGGCTGGCACCAGCGCCACGGCTATTGCGCCAATTGCGGCACGCGCAGCGCGATGAAGGAAGGCGGCTGGAAGCGCGAGTGTCCTTCCTGCAAGGCCGAGCATTTTCCGCGCACCGATCCAGTCGTGATCATGCACGTCGCCTCCGGTGACAAGTGCCTGCTCGGCCGCCAGAAGCAGTTTCCGGCAGGGATGTATTCATGCCTCGCCGGCTTCGTCGAGGCCGCCGAGACCATCGAGGACGCGGTCCGCCGCGAGATCCTGGAAGAGTCGGGCATTCGCTGCACCGACGTGCAGTATTACATGACGCAGCCCTGGCCCTATCCGTCCTCGCTGATGATCGGCTGCAGCGCGCGGGCCGTGAGCGAGGACATCGTCGTCGATCACTCGGAGTTGGAGGACGCGCGCTGGTTCTCGCGCGAGGAGGCCGCCCTGATGCTGACGCGGACGCATCCGGACGGGCTCGCAGGCCCGCATCCCTTCGCCATCGCCCATCATTTGCTCGGCCGCTGGGTGCACGACAAGAGCTGACCGCCGATGGCCGCATCCGGGATCGCGCCGCGTATCCTCTGCATCGGCATTCCCGTGCGCGACCTCACCTTTCGGGTCGAGGCCGTGCCGGCGCGCGGCAGCAAGGCCAACGCCAGCCACCTCGCCGAGCTCTGCGGCGGCAACGCGCTCAATGCTGCGATCGCGATTGCGCGGCTCGGCGGCCGCGTCTCGTTCGCTGGCCCCATGGGCGACGCGCGGGAGACATCGAGCGGCTTCATCCTCGCGCAGATGGCGCAGGAGGGCATCGACACCAGCCACATCGTGCGCATGCCTGATGTGACCACGCCGGTTTCGGCGATCATGATCGAGCCCTCGGGCGAACGGACACTCACGATCTATCGCGATCCCGGCCTGTGGGGCGTGCAGTTGCCCAATGCCGACGAATTGCTGGCCGATTGTCGCGCCGTGCTCGTCGAAAGCCGCTGCGGTGCATTCTGCAGCGACCTCTGCGCCGAGGCTCGGCGACGCGGCATTGCCGTCATCGTCGGTGTCGATCGCGCGATGTCGTTGCAGGACGGCCTGCTGACCGCCGCCTCACATCTGCTGTTCGCCAGCGAGCAGGTGCAGGAGACCGCCGGCGTCGCCGACGACGGCATGGCGTTGCAACGCCTGGCCAGGCTGACGCCCGCCTTCCTTGCCGCGACCCGCGGTCCGCTTGGTACGATCTGGCTGAACGAAGCAGGCGAGCTGGAGGAGACTACGGCCTTCCCTGTCCAGGCGGTCGATACGCTCGGCGCCGGCGACGTCTTTCATGGCGCCTTCGCGCTTGGCCTCGCTGAGGGCGGGAACGTGCGCCGGGCGCTGCGATTCGCCTCGGCCGCCGCGGCACTGAAATGCACCCGCCATGGCGGCGGCATGGCTGCACCCCAACGCGTTGAAATTGAAGGGTTTTTGCGCGAACGGCCCTAGAGCAAATCCAGGGAGGCGCCGAGACTATGGTCTTGCCGGGGAAAGATTTTCTCTATATCAGTGAAATCAGCCCTAGAATTGGAACAAAGTTCTTCAAATGAACGACACCGCCATCCAGATCCCCGAGACCAGCCGCCGCCTCGACGCCATCGACCGCAAGATCCTGATGGTGCTCCAGGAGGATGCCTCCCTGTCCGTCGCCGAGATCGGCGATCGCGTCGGCCTGTCCTCGACCCCCTGCTGGAAGCGCATTCAGCGGCTGGAGGCCGACGGCGTGATCATCAAGCGGGTGGCCCTCGTCGACCAGAACAAGATCGGGCTCGGCATCTCCGTGTTCGTGTCGGTGGAAAGCTCCGATCATTCCGACGCCTGGCTGAAGAAATTCGCCGAAGCCGTCAGCGCGATGCCCGAGGTGATGGAGTTCTATCGCATGGCCGGCGACGTCGACTACATGCTGCGCGTCGTGGTCGCCGACATGCAGGCCTATGACGTGTTCTACAAGAAGCTGATCAGCGCCGTGCCGCTGAAGAACGTCACCTCGCGCTTTGCGATGGAGAAGATCAAGTCCGTGACCACGCTGCCGATCCCGGCGGTGGTGGCGGCCTGACGCCCAATTCTTGTTTTGATGCGTTTTCTTCACGCGAACCGGCATTCACTTCGCTCGAAAAGGCTTTAAGCCGGTTGAAACACCGGCAGCGTGACATTGACGCGCGTACCTCCGCCGGAGGCGGCGGCGATCTCGATGGTTCCGCCATGGGCCTCGACCAGGCTGCGCACCACCGCGAGGCCAAGGCCCGCGCCGCCGGTCGCACGGTTGCGGGACTTCTCCAGGCGAAGGAACGGCTCCAGCACTGCCTGGCGATGATCGTCGGGAATGCCCGGCCCCTCGTCCTCGATCGACACGACGACGGCACCGTCCTTCAACGCGGCCCTGACATGCGCGGCATGGCCATAGGCGAGCGCGTTGTCGATGATGTTGGCGAGGATGCGCCGCAGCGCCAGCCGGTCGCCGAGCACCACCGCATTTCGCGCGTGCGCATCCGTGACCAGGTCGACCGGCGCGCCCTGAGCGCGACGGTCGTGCACCTCGACGGCAATCAGCGCAGCAAGTTCGATCATTTCCTGTGACAGGCCGCCGGCGCCGGCCCGCGTCGACAACAGCGCGTCGTCGAGCAGCCGGATCATGTCGTCGATATCGGTAACCGCCCGCTGGCGCTCGGCATCGTCGGGAATGTGCTCGACCCGCAACCGCAGCCGCGTCGCGAAGGTCCTGACATCATGGGCAATGCCGCCCACCAACGTCATGCGTGCGCGCAGCATCTCGGCGAGCCGCCCCTGCAAGCGGTTGAACGCGGCGATGACGGCGCGGATTTCCGGCGCACTGCGCCGTGCGTCCGGAAGCGGCGGCGGATCGGCCGACAAGTCGACGCGATCGACCGCCGCGGCGAGTTGCGCCAGCGGCCGCGTCTCGCGCTGCATAACCAGCAATGCCAGCAGCGCCACGATCGAGCCGAACAGGCCGGCGCCGAAGCCGACCGGCAGGCCGAACGGGGTGACCGGCAGGCGGGTATAGGCGTCGACGATCAGCATCTCGCCGCTGCGCAGGCCGATGCGGAATTCGATCGCGTTGGCCATCAGCCGCGCGATACGGGGAAACCAGCGGCTGGCGCGATGGTCCGGCGGCGACACGATCTCGACCGGGCGCCCTGCGAGACCCGCGGCATAGGTCTCACGCAATTGTTGCTGCTGCGTCGGCGTCTCGCCGCCGACCGGCGCGCCACCCGGTGCGATTCGAACCTTGAATTGCGGTGAGGACACGGCATCGAGCACGGACTGCCGCTCGCCGGCCGCCGTGCGCTCGACCAGTGTCGCGAGCGCATCGAGGCGCGCGGGCGAAGGCCGCGTCAGCTGGTTCTCTTGCACCGTGGTCCGGTAGAAGATCGCCAAGATCACGGTCATCACCACCGTGAATCCGATCAACCCGATCAGGGCCAGCCGCGCGGCAAGCGTCACGCGCAGCATCACGACACCTGCTTCACGGTTGCGGTGAACAGATAGCCGCCGTTGCGCACCGTCGTGATCAGGTTGGAGCCCGGGCTGGCACCATCGAGCTTCTTGCGCAGGCGCGAGATCAGCATGTCCACCGTGCGATCGAACGGCTCGGCCGAACGCCCGCGCGTCCAGTCGAGAATCTGGTCGCGCGTGAGCACCCGGCGCGGACGCTGCACGAAGCAGCCGAGCAGGTCGAACTCGGCGCTCGTCAATTGCAGCTCCGGCGTCTCGGCTTCAATCGTCTCGACACTGCGCGAATCGAGATCGATGACAAACCGGTCGAACGCGAAGCGCCGCACCAGCGGCTTGGCCGGCGCCCCGCTGGCGCGGCGAAGGATGGCGCGTACCCGCGCGAGCAGTTCGCGTGGACCAAACGGCTTTGCAAGGTAGTCGTCGGCGCCCATCTCGAGGCCGACCACGCGATCGATCTCGTCGCTCTTGGCCGTGAGCATCAGGATCGGGATGGAATCGTCGGCACGCAAACGGCGGCAGATCGACAACCCGTCCTCACCCGGCAGCATCAGATCGAGGATCACGAGATCGGGCCGCAGGCGTTGGAGCATGGCATCCATCGCCTTGCCGTCGCCGACGCAAGCGACCTCGAAGCCCTCGCGCCGCATGAAATCGGCGACGAGGCGGCTGATCTCCGGATCGTCCTCCACCATGAGAATCGTGGCTGCTTGCGTCATCATGGCCGCATTGTGGGCAATGGCTCGCGTCAAGCAAGGGCGCAGGCCGCCTTGTTACACAGTGTTACATCGGCCCGACAAAGCCATAACAATCGTTTCGTCCCGGCAATGCGTCGCAGACGCGGCCCGACCAGTCTCCGCCTCATGGCTGCCGCTTACGGCAGTCCCCAGAAGGAGACGACAAGCATGACCAAGTTCTTCCTCACCTCGCTCGTGATCGGCGGCCTCTCGGTTGCGGCGGCGGCCGATGCCAATGCCTGGACTCGGTCGGCGACGGCGAACGGGCCGCGCGGCACCTCCACCGTCACCGCGACGGGAGGCTGCGCCAACGGAAGCTGCACGCGCAACGTCACCCGCACCGGCCCGGCGGGCAACACCTACACCCGCACCGGCACGGTCTCGCGCTGAGCTCTTCGACGTCGTCGCCGCGTTCGCCCTGCGCGGCGACGACCCGCCTCACCAGATCAGAAAGGATCAGCATCGTGCTACCGATTTTCCGCTTCCTGCCCCAAGTTGCGGCCATCGTCGCCCTCGGCGCGTCGACCTCCGCGTTTGCTCAGAGCCAGTTGCAAACGCAGATCACGCCGCAGATGCGCAGCGAAGCACGTGCTGTCATGCAGGCCTGCCGCGCAGACTATGACCGCCATTGTAGCGACGTCACGCCGGGTGGAGGACGCATCCTCGCCTGCCTGCAATCTCACGCCGGCCAGCTCACCTCGACCTGTGCGCAAACTTTGCCTCGCGCGCAGGCGCTGAGGGCCGGCGCCGCCAGCGCCGGCGTCGCGCCGAAGTAGGAGGCCACCATGGGTTACGCGTCCATCCTGCTCGACCCGACGCTCCGTCGCGTGATCCTGGCCACCGCGATCGGCCTGATGCTGCTCGAATACGGCATCGGCCGGCTCGCGCATCGCGAGACCCACGACTGGCGCGAAACGGTCGCGTCGTTCGGCGTCGCGCTGGGGCAGAATTTGCTGCGCGCGGTCGAAGCCGGAATTCTGGCCGTGCCGTTCGCCTTCCTGTACGAGCACCGTCTGTTCGACTTCGCGCAGACCAGCCCGCTCGCGCTTGCGGGGTTATTCCTGGGCAGCGAGTTTCTCTACTACTGGCAGCACCGCGCCTCGCATCGCATTCGCTGGATGTGGGCGACGCACGCGGTGCACCACTCGACCACACGATTGAACCTGACGGCGGCGATCAGGCTCGGCTGGACCGGCAACATCTCCGGCAACTTTCTCTTCTTCCTGCCGCTGGCGCTGATCGGCTTTCACCCACTCGCGATCGTGGCGATGCTCGGGATCAACCTGTCCTACCAGTTCTTCATCCACAGCGGCTTGGCACCACGGCTCGGTCCGCTCGAATGGGTGCTCAACACGCCGAGCCATCATCGTGTGCATCACGCCTGCAACGCGCCGTGCCTCGACAAGAATTATGGCGGCATCCTGATCGTGTTCGACCGGCTGTTCGGCACCTTTGCGGAGCAGCCCGCCAACCAGCCGCTTCGTTTCGGCCTAGTCGGAGGCACGCCGTCCTTCAATCCGATCCGGATCGCGCTGGGCGAATGGATCGCAATGCTGGGCGACGCCTGGAAGGCCCGAGGCGCTGGCGCGAAGCTGCGCGCGCTGTTCGGGCCGCCCGGCGATTGAGATCGCAGGCGCCTAGATCTTCTGATTGTACTCGCCGACTTCGGGATGCGTGCGCAGCACGCTGTTCACCATCTCGAACATGTCGTGCATGCGCTGCTCGGAGACCGGGCTCTCGACCACGACGACGAGCTCAGGTTTGTTGGAGGAGGCGCGCACAAGGCCCCAGCTGCCGTCCTCGACCGTGACGCGCACGCCGTTGACGGTGACGAGATCGCGGATCGACTGGCCGCCGATCTTCGTGCCCCTGGCCTGCAAGTCCTCGAAATGCTTCACCACCTGGTCGATGACGCCGTATTTGGTCTCGTCGGCGCAATGCGGCGACATGGTCGGCGACGACCAGGTCTTCGGCAGCGCATTCTTCAGGTCGGCCATCGACTTGCCCGGCGCGCGGTCGAGCATGTCGCAGATCGCGAGCGCCGAAACCAAGCCGTCGTCATAGCCGCGTCCATACGGCTTGTTGAAGAAGAAATGGCCGGACTTCTCGAAACCTGCCAGCGCGCCGGTCTCGTTGGTGCGGCGCTTCATGTAGGAATGGCCGGTCTTCCAATAGTCGGTTTTGGCGCCCTGCTTCTGCAGCACCGGGTCGGTGACGAACAGGCCGGTCGACTTCACGTCGACGATGAAATGCGCGTTTTTGTGGATCGCCGACATGTCGCGCGCCAGCATCACGCCGACCTTGTCGGCAAAAATCTCCTCGCCGGTATTGTCGACGACGCCGCAGCGGTCGCCGTCGCCGTCAAAGCCGAGGCCGACATCGGCCTTGTGATGCAGCACCGCGTCGCGGATCGCGTGCAGCATCTCCATGTCTTCGGGGTTCGGATTGTATTTCGGGAAGGTGTGGTCGAGCTCGGTGTCGAGCGGAATCACCTCGCAGCCGATCGCCTCCAGCACCTGCGGCGCGAACGCGCCGGCGGTGCCGTTGCCGCAGGCCGCGACGACCTTGAGCTTGCGCTTCAGCTTCGGACGATTGGTGAGGTCGGCGATGTAGCGCGCCGGATAATTCTCGTGGAACTGATAGGAGCCGCCCGCCTTGTTCTTGAAATCGGCATTGAGCACGATCTCCTTCAGCCGCGTCATCTCCTCGGGCCCGAAGGTCAGCGGACGGTTGGCGCCCATCTTGACGCCCGTCCAGCCATTGTCGTTGTGCGAGGCGGTCACCATCGCGCAGCAGGGCACGTCGAGATCAAACTGCGCGAAATAGGCCATCGGCGTCACCGCAAGGCCGATATCATGCACCTTGCAGCCCGCCGCCATCAGGCCGGAGATCAGCGCGTATTTGATCGAGGCCGAATAGCCGCGGAAATCGTGCCCGGTGACGATCTCCTGGCTGACGCCGAGCTCGGCGATCAGCGCGCCCAGCCCCATGCCGAGCGCCTGCACACCCATCAGGTTGATTTCCTTCTGGAACAACCAGCGCGCGTCGTATTCGCGAAAGCCCGTCGGCTTCACCATCGGCTCGGATTCGAAGGCGTAGGTGTTTGGCAACAATACGGATTTCGGCTTCGGGAACATTGAGACGATCTCGTGAAATGGGGGGCAGAGGCAGCCTTAGCGAATGCCGGGCCGCAGCGGAAGGCGGGAATGAAGGCTTATGGCCGATAATTGCGGCAGTTTGGTAACGAAGAAACGTTACCGCCGGGGCGATACGAGGCGAATTGCTATCCTGAAATAGGCGGCGTTTGATCGCGAAGGATTTGGCCTATTGCTCCAGCACCATCTGGCCGTTGGCGTACTCGAAGCGCTTCAGGCGGGAGAGGAAGGAGAGGCCGAGCAGGTTCTCCGACAGCGCCTCGTCGGGCAGCACCATGGCATCGACGTCGCGCACGACCAGACCGCCGACCTCGAGCATCGCGATGCGGGTGCGCGCGGCCTTGATGGTGCCGTTGGCGGTGGAGACGGTGGCATTGTAATCGCTGCGCGAGGGACGCAGGCCAAAGCGGGCCGCCGAAGTCTCATTCAGCGCAACCACGGAGGCGCCGGTGTCGAGCATGAAGCCGATGCGCTGGCCGTCGATCCGGCCCTCGGTCTGGAAATGACCGCGGCCATCGCGGGAAATGGCGAGGCTGCGCCCACCGGCAGGCGCCGTCGCCGCAACGGCGACCGTGGCGCGCGGCACCGCGGTTGCGGAAGCCGAGCTCATCTTGTCCGCCATCTGCGCCATGAAGGTGCCGAGGCCGATCATGACGGCTGCGATGATCAGAATGTTACGCATCACACCACTTCCGAGCCGGAAAGCTCGATTTCACCACGCGACACGCCAGGCCGCGAGCGTTGCTGCGGCCAGAGCGATGCTATTTTGACGAAAAGGATGAGCGAACGGTTAATGCGACTTCAGGTGCCGCGCGGCTTGGCGCGTCGGGTCGGCACTGCGCTGGCCGGATCGTCCGGCCAGGGATGGCGCGGATAGCGGCCGCGCAGGTCGGAACGGACCGCGGCGTAGCTGCCGCGCCAGAAGCCGGGAAGATCGCGCGTCACCTGCACCGGGCGCTGCGCCGGCGACAGCAATTCCAGCACCAGCGGTACCTTGCCGGCGGCGATCGAGGGATGGATGTTGAGACCGAACAATTCCTGCAGCCGCACCGCGATGGTCGGCCCCTGCTCGGCCTCGTAGTCGATCGCGAGCACGCTTCCGGTCGGCGCCTCGAAATGCGTCGGTGCCTCGCGCTCGAGCCGCGCGCGCATCTCCCACGGCAGCAGCGCCATCAGTGCATCCGAGAGATCGCCGGGCGAGATGTCCTTCAGCGCGATCTTGTCGTAGAGCGCCGGCACCAGCCAGTCGTCGCGGCGCGCGATCAATCCGTCGTCCGTGAGATCGGGCCAGCTGTCGCCCTCGGCCTTGCGCAGGAACATCACGCGATCGCGCCATTGTTTGGCGGCCTTCGACCAGGGCAACCGATCGAGGCCCGCGGCGATCAATCCGTCGGCGAGAATGCGCGCGGTGTCCTCGGTGGGTGACACGGCCAGTGTCGCTTCGGACAGCGTGATCGCATGCAGCACGCGCTTGCGCCGCGCGCGCAGCGCCATCGCACCACGGTCGAACGAAATCTCGTCGGCGCCCTCGATATGCTCGGCGAAATGCCGCTCGATCTCGTCCTGGGTGATTTGCGCAGCGAGCAGGATACGTCCGCTCGCTGCCGTGCCCGTCATCTCGCCGATCGCGATATAGGGCGCGCGGGCGAGCGAGGAGGTCTGCTCGACCGCGGCGCCGCGGCCGTTGGCAAGCACGAAACTGCCATTGCCGCGATTGCGCGCGACGCGGTCCGGGAACGCATAGGCGAGCATCAAACCGGTCGAGAGATCATCCTGCGGTCCCGCCTTCTCCGAAGCTGCCACTTGCGAGGCCCAACGCCGCGCCAGATCGCGCGCGCTGGCGGCGCGCGGCGAGCGGTCGCGGCGGAACTGGTCGCGCCGGTGCTCGAGATCGACGCTGTCGCCGCCAAGCCCGCGCTCCGTGATGATGGCCGCGATCTCGGCGGCGGCTTCGCCCTCGCCTGCGCGATGCGAATCCACGATCATGCGCGCGAGCCGCGGCGGCAGCGCCAGCGCACGCAGGCTTTTTCCTTCCGCGGTGATGCGACCGTCGCCGTCGAGTGCGTTGAGCTCGGAGAGCAGGCTCTTGGCTTCTTTCCAGGCGGGTGCGGGCGGCGGATCGAGGAATGACAGCGAGGCGGGATCGCTGACGCCCCATTGCGCGAGATCGAGCACCAGCGAAGACAGGTCGGCGCTGAGAATTTCCGGCTGGGTGTAGGGCGAGAGCGAGGCCGTCTGCGGCTCGTCCCAGAGCCTGTAGCAGATACCCGGCTCGGTGCGGCCGGCGCGACCGCGGCGCTGGTCGGCTGCCGCACGCGAGGCGCGCACGGTCTCGAGGCGCGTCAGGCCGATGTCGGGCTCGTAGCGCGGCACGCGGGCAAGACCGGAATCGACCACGATGCGCACACCTTCGATGGTGAGCGAGGTCTCCGCGATCGAAGTTGCCAGCACCACCTTGCGCATGCCTTTGGGGGCAGGCGAAATCGCACGGTCCTGCACGGCGGCGTCGAGCGCGCCGAACAGCGGCACGATCTCGATGCTGGCGTCCTGCACGCGCTCGCCGAGGAAGTTCTGGGTGCGGCGGATTTCGGCAGCGCCCGGCAGGAACGCCAGCACCGAGCCGCCATCGGCGCGCAGCGCGGATGCAATGGCGTCCGCCATCTGCCGCTCGATCGGCGCATCCGCCTTGCGACCGAGATAGCGCGTCTCGACCGGGAAGGCGCGGCCTTCGCTTTCGATGACGGGCGCATCGCCCAGCAACCTTGCGACCCGGGCGCCGTCGAGCGTGGCGGACATCACGAGGATGCGGAGGTCTTCGCGCAGGCCGGTTTGCGCGTCACGGGCCAGCGCGAGGCCCATGTCCGCATCGAGCGAACGCTCGTGGAATTCGTCGAACAGGACGGCGGCAACGCCTGACAACTCGGGATCGTCGAGGATCTGGCGGGTGAAGATGCCCTCCGTCACCACCTCGATGCGGGTCGCGCGCGAGATCTTCGAGCCGAACCGGACGCGGTAGCCGACGGTCTCGCCGGCGCGTTCGCCAAGCGATTTGGCCATGCGATCGGCGCTGGCGCGCGCCGCAATACGCCGCGGCTCCAGCACGATGATCCTCTTGCTCTTCGCCCAGGGCGCGTCGAGCAACGCGAGCGGCACGCGCGTGGTCTTGCCGGCCCCGGGCGGGGCCACCAGCACGGCCGCGTTATGCGCCTCCAGCGTGCGCGAGAGGTCGTCGAGCACGGCATCGATCGGAAGGGGCGTGTCGAAACTGCGAGGCAACAAATCATCCCGTCGTCATGCCCGGGCTTGTCCCGGGCATCCACGTTCTTTCATCTGGCAGTGAACAAGACGTGGATGGCCGGGACAAGCCCGGCCATGACGGTTTCCATCAGCCCTGCACGGGCGGCCGGCCAATGCTGTCATAGGTGAAGCCGGCGGCTTCCATGTCCTCCGGGCGGTAGATGTTGCGCAAATCGACGATGACGGACTGCGCCATCACGGTCTTCAGCCGGTCGAGATCGAGCGCACGGAACTGCACCCATTCGGTGACAATGACGAGCGCATCGGCACCTTCGGCGCAGGAATAGGCGTCCTCGCAATAGGTGATGTCAGGCAACTCCCCCTTGGCCTGCTCCATGCCGACGGGATCGAATGCCTTGACCTTGGCACCCATGTCGATCAGGCCCGTCACCAGCGGAATCGACGGCGCATCGCGCATGTCGTCGGTGTCGGGCTTGAAGGTCAGGCCGAGCACGGCGATGGTCTTGCCGCGCAGAGAGCCGCCGAGCGCCTGGCTCACCTTGCGCGCCATCGCGCGCTTGCGGTTCTCGTTGACCGCCAGCACGGATTCGACGATGCGCAGGGAGACATCATAGTCCTGCGCGATCTTGATCAGCGCCTTGGTGTCCTTCGGGAAGCAGGAGCCGCCGAAGCCGGGACCGGCATGCAGGAACTTGGTGCCGATGCGGTTGTCCAGCCCAATGCCGCGCGCGACCTCCTGCACGTTGGCGCCGGCCTTCTCGGAGAGGTCGGCGATCTCGTTGATGAAGGTGATCTTGGTCGCGAGAAACGCGTTCGCGGCGTATTTGATCATCTCGGCGGTCCGACGCTCCGTGAACATCAGCGGGGCCTGGTTCAGCGACAGCGGGCGGTAGATGTCGCCCATCACCTTGCGGCCGCGCTCGTCGGAGGTGCCGACCACGACGCGATCGGGAAACTTGAAGTCGCGGATCGCCGCGCCTTCGCGCAAAAACTCTGGATTGGAGGCAACCACGACGTCGGCGTTGGGATTGGTCTCGCGGATGATGCGCTCGACCTCGTCGCCGGTGCCGACAGGCACGGTCGACTTCGTCACCACGACGGTGAAGCCGGTGAGCGACTGCGCGATCTCTTTCGCTGCGGCGTAGACATAGGAGAGATCGGCATGGCCGTCGCCGCGGCGGGACGGCGTGCCGACCGCGATGAAAACGGCATCGGCATCCGCGACCGGCTTCTTCAGGTCGGTGGTGAAGTCGAGCCGCTTGGCCTTGACGTTGTTCGCGACCAGTTCGTCGAGGCCGGGCTCGTAGATCGGGATTTCGCCGCGATGGAGCGCCGCGATCTTCTTCTCATCCTTGTCGACGCAGGTGACGTCGTGACCGAAATCGGCAAAGCAGGCGCCGGACACCAGTCCCACATAGCCCGTGCCGATCATCGCGATGCGCATGAAAAGTCCCTGTCTTGAATTGGTTAACGAAACCCGACGCTGGGCGGTTTAGCATTTTCCCGAGGGGAAGGAACAGTCCGCGGACAAAAAAGCGGCACGAGAATTGTACCGGTAAAGAAGTCGGAAACCGTGAAGGCCCCACACTGTCTCGCGCCCGGGCAGGACGGGCGGAACACGCCTCGAAAAGAGACACCATGGCACCATCAGGCACAATCGCAGGGAGCGCAGGCACCAAAGCGCCGTCCGCCGCGCGTATCGACTGGGTCGACTACGCCAAGGGCATTTGCATCATCATGGTCGTGATGATGCACTCGGTGCTGGGGGTCGAGCTCGCCGCCGGCCAGACCGGTTTCATGCATGTCGCCGTGGCCTTCGCAAAGCCGTTCCGGATGCCGGACTTCTTCCTGATCTCTGGCCTGTTCCTGCCGCTGGTGATCGACCGGGATTGGCGAACCTATCTCGACCGCAAGGTGGTGCATTTCGCCTATTTCTATGTCGTCTGGGTGACAATCCAGTTCGGTTTCAAGGCGCCCGCTTTCGCGGCAGAGACGAGCTGGCACCACGTTGGCCTCTTGTATCTCGAATCCTTCGTGGAGCCGTTCGGCACGCTGTGGTTCATCTATCTGCTGCCGGTCTTCTTCGTCGTCACAAAACTGACACGCAAATTCCCGCCGCTCGTGATCTGGCTCGTCGCCGCCGCACTGGAGACGGCCCGCATCTCCACCGGCTGGACCGCGATCGACGAGTTTTGCGCGCGCTTCGTCTATTTTTATTCGGGCTATCTGTTCGCGCCTTACGTGTTCGCGTTGTCGGATCGCGCGCGGAAACATCCCGTCCTTGCGCTTGCGGCGCTCGCGACCTGGGCGCTGGTCAATGCCGGCCTGGTCGCGTCGGGGGCCAGCGAGTGGAAGATCGTCTCGCTCGTGCTCGGCTTTGCCGGTGCCTGCGCCATCATCACCATGGGCACGCTGCTCGCGCGCGCGCAATGGCTGAACTTTTTCCGCTTCTGCGGCGAGCATTCGATCGTGATCTATCTCGCCTTCTTCCTGCCGATGGCGGCGACGCGGACGCTGTTGCTGCGCACCGGCATCATTCCCGACATTGGCACGGTGTCGCTGATCGTCACCGTCGCCGGCGTGCTCGGCGCGCTCGCGATCTGGCGGGTGGCGCTGCTGTTCAATGCGCGCTTCCTGTTCGAACGGCCGGAGGCGTTCTGGATCGCGCCGAAGAAAGCCGGCGTGCGGTTGCAGGCGGCGGAGTAGCCGTGCGCTCACTGTCGTCGCACGGCTTGGCCGGGCGACCCAGTCTTCCAGAGACGATCATTGTTGACCGATAGGCCGCGACGTACTGGATTCCCCGCCTTCGCGGGGAATGACAGTGGGGTACGTGGCGAATGACAGTGGGGGATAGTGGCACCACCGAGCCAAAAATCACCCTTCCAAGGCTGTCAAAGCCCGCAAAAATTCATACATTGCGGCCATGCCCAAAACATCTTCGAAGACCACCGCCAAGGCTGACACCAAGGCTGCTGCGCCCAAAGCCGCCAATACCGAGGCTGCTGCCGCGCCAGCTGCTGCCAAACCGGTTGCAGCAAAGGCGGCGGGCAGGGGCGACCACATTTTCCTGGTCGACGGTTCCGGCTACATCTTCCGCGCCTACCACGCGCTGCCGCCGCTCAACCGCAAGTCCGACGGCTTGCAGGTCAACGCCGTGCTCGGCTTCTGCAACATGCTTTGGAAGCTGCTCCGCGACATGCCCGCCGACAACCGGCCGACGCATCTGGCCATCGTGTTCGACAAATCCGAGGTCACCTTCCGCAATGCGATCTACCCCGAGTACAAGGCGCACCGGCCGCCGGCGCCGGACGACCTGATCCCGCAATTCGCGCTGATCCGCGAGGCCGTACGCGCCTTCGACCTGCCCTGCCTGGAACAAGGCGGCTTCGAGGCCGACGACCTGATCGCAACCTATGCGCGGCAAGCAAGCGAACGCGGCGCCACCACGACCATCGTGTCCTCCGACAAGGATCTGATGCAGCTCGTGAACGACAAGATCATGATGTACGACACCATGAAGGATCGCCGCATCGGCATCCCCGAGGTGATCGAGAAGTTCGGCGTGCCACCGGAGAAGGTGGTCGAGGTGCAGGCGCTGGCCGGCGACTCCACCGACAACGTGCCCGGCGTGCCCGGCATCGGCATCAAGACCGCCGCGCAGTTGATCACCGAATATGGCGACCTCGACCAATTGCTGTTCCGCGCCACCGAGATCAAGCAGCCGAAGCGGCGCGAGGCGCTGATCGAGAATGCCGAGAAGGCGCGAATCTCGCGCAAGCTCGTGCTGCTCGATGACAAGGTGAAGCTGGACGTACCGCTCGACGACCTCGCCGTCCACGAGCCCGACGCACGCAAGCTGATTGCGTTCCTGAAGGCGATGGAATTCACCACGCTGACGCGCCGCGTCGCCGATTACTCCCAGATCGACCCCGCCAACGTCGATGCCGATGCGAGCAACAGCAGCGGCGCCAAGTCCGGCGACGGCGCCGCCAAGGCAAGATCGTCCGAGACTTCCGGCGATCTCTTCGGCGCGCCTGCGGCGATCGCGACGGGCGGCGACAAGGGCGACAAGGGGGCCAGCCTGAAGGGCGCGCCGGTCTCCCTGGCCGCCGCGCGCGAAGAGGCGCTGCGCAAGCTTCCAGTCCATCGCGACAAATATCAAACGATCAAGTCGCTCAAGGATCTCAACGGCTTCATTGCGCGCATCCACGATGCCGGTCATGTCGCGGTCGAGATCCGCGGAAACTCGATCGATCCGATGCAGGCCGACTTCTGCGGGATCGCGCTGGCGCTGGCGCCGAACGAGGCCTGCTACGTGCCGCTGGCGCACAAGCAAGCTGGCGGCGGCGCCGGCCTGTTCGACGCCGGCCTTGCACCCGATCAGGTCAAGCATGCCGATGCGATCGAGGCGCTACGTCCCGTGCTGGAATCGGCGGGCATTCTCAAGATCGGCTTCGACCTCAAATTCACCGCCGTGATGCTGGCGCAGCACGGCATCACCTTGCGCAACACCGACGATGCGCAGCTGATCTCCTATGTGCTCGACGCCGGCCGCGGCTCGCATGCGATCGAGCAGCTGTCCGAGCGCTGGTTCGGCCATGCCATGCTGAAGGAGAGCGAACTGCTCGGCAGCGGCAAGGGCAAGATCACCTTCGACCAGGTGCCGATCGACAAGGCCGCGGCGCTGTCGGCCGAAGGCGCCGACGTCGCCTTGCGCGTCTGGCGCGTGCTGAAGCCGCGCCTGGTCGCCGAGCATATGACCGCGGTCTACGAGACGCTGGAGCGGCCGCTGGTCGCTGTGCTTGCGCGCATGGAGCGGCGCGGCATCTCGATCGACCGCCAGGTGCTGTCGCGACTCTCGGGCGACTTCGCCCAGACGGCGGCGCGGGTCGAGGCCGAGATCCAGGAGATCGCCGGCGAGCCGGTCAATGTCGGCAGCCCCAAGCAGATCGGCGACATCCTGTTCGGCAAGATGGGACTGTCCGGCGGCACCAAGACCAAGACCGGCGCATGGTCGACCACCGCGCAAGTGCTGGACGAGCTCGCCGAGCAGGGCCACGATCTCCCGAAGAAGATCCTGGAGTGGCGCCAGGTTTCGAAACTGAAATCGACCTATACCGACGCGCTGCCGACCTACGTCAATCCGGAGACCCATCGCGTCCACACCACCTACGCGCTGGCCGCGACCACGACGGGCCGGCTGTCGTCGAACGAGCCGAATCTGCAGAACATCCCGGTTCGTACCGAGGACGGCCGCAAGATCCGCCGCGCTTTCATCGCGACGCCCGGGCACAAGCTGGTCTCCGCCGACTATTCGCAGATCGAGCTCAGGCTGCTCGCCGAGATCGCCGACATTCCCGTGCTGAAGCAGGCATTCAAGGACGGTCTCGACATTCACGCCATGACCGCGTCGGAAATGTTCGGCGTGCCGATCAAAGGCATGCCTAGCGAAATCCGCCGTCGCGCCAAGGCGATCAATTTCGGCATCATCTACGGCATCTCGGCGTTCGGGCTCGCCAACCAGCTCGGCATCGCGCGCGAGGAAGCCTCCGCCTACATCAAGAAATATTTCGAGCGTTTCCCGGGCATCCGCGCCTACATGGACGAGACGCGCGATTTCTGCCGGCAGAACGGCTTCGTCACGACGCTGTTCGGCCGCAAGATGCACTATCCGGACATCAAGGCGTCGAACGCCTCGGTGCGCGCCTTCAACGAGCGCGCCGCGATCAACGCGCGGCTGCAGGGCACCGCGGCCGACATCATCCGCCGCGCCATGACGCGAGTCGAGGACGCGCTGGCCGAGAAGAAGCTCTCGGCGCAGATGCTGCTGCAGGTGCACGACGAATTGATCTTCGAGGTGCCGGACGCCGAAGTCGCAGCAACGTTGCCGGTCGTGCAGCACGTCATGCAGGACGCGCCGTTCCCGGCCGTGCTGCTCTCGGTGCCGCTGCATGTCGACGCGCGCGCGGCGAATAATTGGGACGAAGCGCATTGAGGCTGCTTTCCCCGGATCCTGCGCAGCGCCGCCCTTCGCGGCGTAGTGCGTTGCTGATCCGGGGCCCACGCCGCGCCACCAGATCCCGGCTCTGCGGCGCACCGTTTCACGCTGCCCCGCGTCCGGGACACGTGAGTTGAATTGTCCTCCGAGCAATTGCGCGATGGCCGCGCCTCGCCTCGCATATTAGAACCGTGCCATCTCCCGCACCGGCTCACCCATGCCCCACACATCCGCCCTGCTCGGCTTTGCCCTCGTCTCCTTCGGTCTCGTGCTCACCCCGGGACCGAACATGATCTATTTGATCTCGCGCTCGATCACGCAAGGACCGGCAGCCGGCATCGTCTCCCTGGGCGGAGTTGCGCTCGGCTTCGTGTTCTACATGCTGTGCGCGGCGTTCGGCATCACGGCCCTCTTGCTCGCCATTCCCTTTGCCTATGACGCACTGCGCTTTGCCGGCGCGGGCTATCTGCTGTGGCTCGCCTGGCAGGCGGTGAAACCGGGCGGACGTTCGCCGTTCCAGGTGAAGCAGCTTGCCATCGACAGTCCGCGCAAATTGTTCGCGATGGGTTTCGTCACCAACCTGCTCAACCCGAAGATCGCGATGCTGTATCTGGCGCTGCTGCCGCAGTTCATCGATCCCGCAGCCGGCAGCGTGCTGACGCAGTCAGTGGTGCTGGGCGCGATCCAGATCGCGATCAGCGTCAGCGTCAATGCAATGATCGCGCTGGCGGCCGGATCGATCGCGCTGTTCCTGGCGAACCGGCCGAGCTGGATGCTGGTGCAGCGCTGGCTGATGGGCACGGTGCTGGCCGGGCTTGCGGTGCGGATGGCGGTGGAAGCGCGGAAGGTGTGAGGCGCAACGCTGTCATGCCCCGCGAAGGCGGGGCATGACAGCATCGTCCATCAATCCAGCTTCGCTTCCATGCCCCGCTTCACCGCCGGCCTTGCCATCAGCGCCTCGTACCAGCGCTTGACGTTGGGGAAGTCGGTCAGCTCAACCTTGTGGCGAGGGTGGCGCCAGGCCCAGCCCAGGATGGCAAAATCGGCAATCGAGAGATCGCCGGCGACGAAGTCGCTGTCAGTCAGCCGGCGGTCGAGCACGCCGTAGAGCCGGCGCGTCTCCGCCATGTAGCGCTTCAGACCGTAGGCGCGGTCCTGCTCGTTTTCGAGCGCGATGAAATGGTGCACCTGGCCCGGCATCGGGCCAAAGCCGCCCATCTGCCACATCAGCCATTCGTAGACGGGAATACGCTGCCCAAGCGATTTCGGCAGGAATTTGCCGGTCTTTTCACCGAGATAGAGCAGGATCGCGCCTGATTCGAAGATGCTGACGGGCTTGCCGGCCGGGCCCTCAGAATCGACGAGCGCCGGGATCTTGTTGTTCGGGGACAGCTTCAGGAACTCCGGCGCCATCTGCTCGCCCTTGGTGATGTTCACCGGGATCACCTTGTAAGGCAGCCCCATTTCCTCCAGCGCGACCGAAATCTTGCGGCCGTTCGGCGTGTTCCAGGTGTGCAGCTCGATGCTCATGCCGTGCTTCCTTCCCCAACAGGTTTGGCATCCCACCTACTCCAGAACGTCGCACCCCCACAACCGGCGGTCCGGGATGGCCGATCCCTGTTGACGAGGGACGCCCCCTCTGGAATGTCGCAGCCGTCGCGGATAAATTCCGCCTCCTCCAAAAGTGCTCCCGAGGGACCGCCGTGTCGAAATCAGCCTCCCGCGCCCGCCTGTTCGAAATCATCCGCCGGCGCTCATTCGGCCGCGGCGAGGTGACGCTCGCGTCGGGCCGCAAGAGCGATTTCTACTTCAACCTCAAGCCGACCATGCTCGACCCGGAGGGGGCGACCCTGCTCGCCGAGCTGACCTATGAGGCGCTGAAGGACGACAATCTCGATTTCATCGGCGGCCTCGAGATGGGCGCGGTGCCGCTCGCTGGCGCGCTGGCGCAGATCTCCTGGATCAAGGGCCACCCGATCGCGGCGTTCTTCGTGCGCAAGAAGCCGAAGGAGCACGGCGCCAAGCTCGCGATTGAAGGCCTTCCCAGAGGCGAGACGCTGGAGGGCAAGCGGGTCGTGATCGTCGAGGACGTCACCACCACTGGCGGCTCGGCGATGAAGGCGGTGGAATCGGTGCGCGAGACCGGCGCCGAGGTGGTGCTGGTGCTGACCATGGTCGACCGCGAAGAAGGCGCCACCGACACGTTCGGCGCGGCCGGCCTACCGTTCCGCTCGCTGTACAAGGCGTCGGAATTCCTGAAGGCGTGAGGCGGGAAATCTTTCTCTGCCGTCATGCCCGGGCTTGACCCGGGCATCCACGTCTTTGCCGCACGAAAGATCGTAGATGGCCGGGACAAGCCCGGCCATGACGAGCTCGGTGATTCAGCCCCTCAACCGCTCATTTACCATCCCGCTCTATGGTGAATCATGTGCTGAGATCCCCAAGGGGTCCCGGCCGGTCCCGTAGCGTCGGGTGGAGTGAGCGTTGCGTACAGTCCTGTCCCATGCGCGCCGGCGGCGACGCGCGATGCTTGTAGCCGCCACCCTTGCAGCACCGCTGCTGGCGGCGCCGGCCCCGGTTTCGGCCGAAGGCCTGTTCGACTTCTTCTTCGGCGGGATGCAGCAGCAACGGCCGCAACGCGAGGTGCCGCAGCAGGCGAGTTCCTACGCCGATCCCTTCGCCGGGCAGCAGAATGCCGCCACGCCGCAATATGTGCCGCCGACGCGCGCGGCGGCCGGAGGTTCCGGCCCGGCCTTCTGCGTGCGCAGCTGCGACGGCAAATATTTTCCGCTGATGCGCGGCCTCGCCTCGGCGGCGCAGATGTGCCAAGCGTTCTGTCCTGCCAGCGCGACCAAGGTCTATTTCGGCTCCTCGATCGACGGTGCGGCGTCGCAAACCGGCGAGCGTTACGCCGACAGCGAGAACGCCTTCGCCTACCGCAAGGCATTGCGTTCGGACTGCACCTGCAACGGCCGCGAGCCGGCCGGCCTTGCCCCGGTCGATCTCGCGCTGGACTCCTCGCTGAAGGCCGGCGACGTGATTGCGACCAGCGACGGGCTCGTCGCCTATACTGGCATCCGCGTCGGCAACGACCAGGCCGCGGACTTCACCCCGGTTGCGTCCTATCCCGGCCTCACCGCCCAGGTCCGCGCCCGCCTCGGCGAGATGAAGGTGGCCCCGGTGCGGGCAGAGACGGTGTCGGCAGATGCGCCCGCCCCGGAGATCGTGCGTGAGGCGCTGCCCGATGTGACGGTGCCGAAGACGGCAAAGCCGGCGAAGCGGGCGGGGCTGGATTGACTCACTCTCGTGTCCCGGACGCGGCGCGGCATGCAATGACGCGACGCAGAGCCGGGACACAGAACGCCGCGAGCCTGGGCCCCGGTTCAGCAGCGCACCACACCCGACGATGCTTCGCATCGCTCGGGAGTGCTGCACTGCGCCCGGGGCATGAGACTATCGTCCGATAATCACCCCGATCACGTTCGGCGCCGCCAGATATTTCTCCTCGATCGCCGCGCGCGCGGCGGCGCGGTTGTCCGGGGTCAGCAAGCCGCGCTTCTCGGCCAGGATCATCCAGCAGAAGCCCCACCAGTCCGTCAGCATGCCGGCTTCGTCAACGAGGTCATAACCCTGCTCGGCCGCGAAGATGCGCGCATGGGCCTCATCCAGCGTGTCCAGGAACAGATGGTCCTCGGTCGAGAACAGATCGTCGCTGACGTCGTCGATGGTGTAGCCCCAGATCGACTGGCACACCGCGTTGAACTCGCGGTCGAACTGGTCATCGTCGATCCTCTGGCGCCGCGCGGCCTGATGCAGCCGCGACAGCGAGCGCGCGAAATCGGCGATCCGGGTGAGGGCAAATTGATCGAAGGCGATGGTGGACATGTAGTCCTCGCAAAGTCTGACAGACGCTAGATATTGTGCCGGCAACGCGCCGAATCACAATGATATATCAAAGACTTACTAAAGTGTTCTTAATTTGTTCCGAGGCGGTGCCGAAATCTCAGGAACAGCGCGAGGCCGCGATCGCATGGACGCGGCGGTCGCCGAGCAGATGGGCGACGAAGCCGTTGGCCGGAAAGATCTTCGCAAATGCGACGTCTCGGATGCTGAGGCCGCCGGCATAAGCGCCGAACGCCGGCATCACCGCGCGCATCCCGTCGGAGGCGAAGCAGCGGCGCTCCATCGAGCGGCCACGCGCGGCGACGCGCGCCTTGGGATGGAGATGGCCCGCGATCTCGCCGCGCGCACCGGTCGGCTCGTGACGGAAAGTGATCGGGCCGATCGCGACTTCGTCGACGACGGTGCCGCCGAGATCGCTCGGCAGCATCGGATCGTGATTGCCCGAGATCCAGATCCAGTCGCGGCCGGTCTGGAGCGCTGCGACCGCATCGCGATTTTCCGACGACAGCCGCTCATGTGCGGTGCGGTCGTGAAAGCTGTCGCCGAGTGCGATGACGGTGCGCGGATCATGGCGGGAGATGACAGCAGCGAGACGGCTCAGCGTTGCCAGCGTATCGTAAGGCGGCAAGAGCACGCCGCGGGCGGCGAAGCTCGAGCCTTTTTCCAGATGCAGATCAGAGACGACGAGCAGGCGCTGCTCTTCCCAGAACAGCGCGCCGGAGAGATCGGCGGCAAAAGTCACGTCGCTGATGGCAACTGTGGACACGCGCATGTCGTCGATATCTTCCGAAACCTGCGCGCCAATCGTCACGTCTTACCCGCTTCTATCCATCGCCTCTTTGACGAGCTCATCGGCGGCTTCGGCCAAAAGCTCGTCTGCAGCTTCGCCATAAACTGACTCGCGACCGATTTCCAGCATCACGGGCACGGCCAGCGGGGAGACGCGGTCGAGTTCCCGGTGCGTGATCCGGCCGTGGATGCGCACCAGCATGTCGCTGAGACGGCGCAAATCGAGCAGGCCGGTGGCGGCATCGGCGCGCGCGGCGCGCAACAGGACGTGATCGGCCTGATGCTTGCGCAGCACGTCGTAGACGAGATCGGTCGAGAACAACACCTGACGACGGCTCTTCTCCTCGCCGGTATGCCGGCGTGTGATCAGGCCGGAGATGATCGCGCAGTTGCGGAAGGTGCGCTTCATCAGGGCGGATTCGGCGAGCCAGGCTTCCAGATCGTCGCCGAGCATATCAGGATCGAACAGCGCGTTGAGATCGATCCGGCCATCACGGATCATGAAGGAGAGATCGCCGAGCGCCCAGATCGCCACCGCATATTCGTTGGCGACGAAGCCGAGCGGCCGGGCGCGGGCGCGCTCCAGCCGGCGCGTCAGCAGCATGCCGAGGGTCTGATGCGCGAGACGTCCCTCGAAGGGATAGCAGACGATGTAGTGCTTGTTGGCGCGCGGAAAGCTTTCGACCAGGAGTTCGCGCACCGCCGGCACGCTGCTGACGTCCTTCTGCAGCGACAGCCAGTCGCGCACCTGCTCCGGCAAGCCACGCCATGCGCGCGCGTCATCGAGCAGCCGGCGCACGCGTTCGGCGAGATAGGTCGAGAGCGGGAATTTTCCGCCCATATAGGACGGCACTTTCGGGTCCTTGTCATGCGCGCGCGAGACATAGACCTGGTCCTCGACCAGGGTCTCATAGCGCACCACCTCGCCTGAAAACACGAAGGTATCGCCGGGCGAGAGGCCCTCGATGAAGGCCTCTTCGATCTCGCCGAGCAGCCGGCCGCCCCGCGCGATCACGCCCGTAGAGCCGCCTGCCTTTCCTTGGCCACCGCCGCGCGAGCGCACCAGCCGCACCTTCAGCATGTCGTCCTCGACGATGGTGCCGACATTCATCCGGTAGCTCTGCCGCACCTTGGGATTGGCGACGCGCCAGCGACCCTCCTTGTCCTGCTTGATGCGGGCGAAGCGCTCATAGGTCTTCAGCGCGTAGCCGCCGGAGGCGACGAAATCGACGACGTCATCGAAATCCGGCCGCGACAAGTCTGCGTAAGGCGCGGCGGTGCGCACTTCGGCATAGAGTTCGTCAGAGAGGAACGGCTCGCCGCAGGCGCAACCGAGCACGTGCTGCGCCAGCACGTCGAGGCCACCTTTGCGCAAGGGCGGCGTGTCCTGCGCGTTCTCGGCAATGGCATCGATGGCGACGCGGCACTCCAGCACCTCGAAACGGTTGGCCGGCACCAGCACCGCGCGCGAGGCATCGTCGAGGCGGTGGTTGGCGCGGCCGATCCGCTGCATCAGGCGCGAGGAGCCCTTGGGCGCGCCGATATTGACGACGAGATCGACGTCGCCCCAGTCGACGCCGAGATCGAGCGAGGAGGTGCAGACCACGCCGCGCAGCCGGCCCGCCGACATGGCGTCCTCGACCTTGCGGCGCTGGGCAACGTCGAGCGAGCCGTGATGCAGCGCGATGGCAAGGCCGTCGTCGTTCATGCTCCATAGATTCTGGAACAGCATCTCGGCCTGGCTGCGGGTGTTGACGAAGACCAGCGTGGTCTTGTTCGCCTTGATCAGCTCGTAAATCTCGGGGAGCGCGTGGCGCGCGCTGTGGCCGGCCCAGGGCAGGCGCTCGCGCGTGTCGAGCATCTCGACCTCGGGCGGGGCCGCGCCGCCGGCGATGACGATGTCGGCGGCGGCCTCCTTGCCGTCGGGCTGCGGCACCAGGAAGCGCGCGAGCTGATCCGGCTCGGCCACCGTCGCCGACAGGCCGATCGCGCGCATCTGCGGCGCCAGCCGCCACAGCCGCGCCAGCCCGAGCGAGAGCAGATCGCCGCGCTTGGACGTCACCAGCGCATGCAGCTCGTCGAGCACGATGCGCTTCAACGAGGAGAACAGGAATGGCGCGTCATCCGAGGACAGCAGCAGCGCAAGCTGCTCGGGCGTCGTCAGCAATACGTCAGGCGGATAGCGCCGCTGCCGTTGGCGCCGCGACACCGGCGTGTCGCCGGTGCGGGTCTCGACCTTGATCGGCAGCGCCATCTCCGCAATCGGCCGCTCCAGATTGCGCGCGATGTCGACGGCAAGCGCCTTCAGCGGCGAGATGTAGAGCGTGTGCAGGCCGCCGGAACGTTGCACGCTGCGACCGGTGGAGACGAGGCTTTTCTTCTCACCGGCCTCCCGTTCGATCGGCTGTTGCGAAAGCTCTACCAGGGTCGGCAGAAATCCCGCCAGCGTCTTGCCGGCGCCGGTCGGTGCGATCAGCAGCGCCGAGCGGTCCTCACGGGCCTTCTCCAGCAGCGCCAATTGATGCACGCGCGGCGACCAGCCGCGGGCTGCGAACCACGCGTTGAAGCGGTCGGGCAGCAGCGCAGGCGTTTCGGCCGATGTTTTGAGAATACGGGGCGGCACGGCATGACAGGTAAGCCGTGAGCGTGGCTTCGTCGAGGGGTGCTGCCCTCCCCACCTGCGCGAGGAGGGCGAGCGGCCTCACGCCCCGGCCGGCACCTAATCCAGAAATCCGGTCACGCTTTGGATCCGGCCGTCCTTCAGCACGGCAAAATCAGTGCCCTTGATCGGGCCGTCGGCGCCGTCGGGACCAAGTCCCCAGGAAAAGCGGACGTGGTCGCCGTAGCCGTTGGGCTCGCCGATCAGCTGGAATTTGAAATCGGGAAAGCGCTGCTGCACGCCTGCGATCAGCGCCTCTATGCCGTCGCGGCCGTCGCCCTTCATCAGGGGATCGACATAGCTCGCATCAATCGTCCAGTTTTCGCCGAGCATCTCGCGGCGCCGGCCGGCGGTGCGCTCGTTCCAGAGCTCGATGTAGCTTCGGGCGATGGTGATGGGGTCGGTCATGCCACTCTCCTTCGATGACGCCGTATTCGGCTGTCCCCGACTATCGAAGGATCCCGCGCGCTTATCGATTACCTCGCAGGTCATCATTGCGCAGAAAAATGGAGCGCGATGATGTTGTCATCGCGCTCCATTCGCATGCGAATTGGCCCGTGAAGATTACTTCGCGGCAGTGACCATGATCTCGACGGTGTATTGCGGCGCCGCCAGCTTGGCCTCGACGGTGGCGCGGGCGGGAGTATTGCCGGCCGACACCCAGGCGTCCCACACCGCATTCATCTCGCCGAACGTCTTCATGTCTGTGATGTAGATCGTGGCCGAGAGCAGCTTCGACTTGTCGGTGCCGGCCTTGGCGAGATGGCCGTCGATGGTCTTCAGGATGTCCTGGGTCTGCTTCGTCACGCTTTCGCCGGCCGCGTTGTTGGCGACGACACCGGCGAGATAGACGGTGTTGCCGTGCACGACGACCTGGCTCATGCGCGGGCCGGTTTCGAAACGCTGAATGCTCATTGGTAGCTCCTTACTGGAATGGCGCCCCTGTCTAGCCCAGCGCCTCACGCCCTGCCACCCCGGCGGCGCATGCGTCGCTGGCAACGCATGCGCGGCTTATCGAAGCGGACCGAACAATTCAGCCCACCGCCTTGGCGGCGGACCGGCCCGCATTGCGGCCCGAGAACAGGCAGCCGCCGAGGAAGGTGCCCTCCAGCGAGCGATAGCCGTGCACGCCGCCGCCGCCGAAGCCGGCGGCTTCGCCGACCGCATAGAGGCCGGGAATGACACTGCCCTCGCTGCCGAACACACGGGATTCGAGATCGGTCTCGAAGCCGCCCAGCGTCTTGCGGGTGAGGATGTTGAGCTTGACCGCGATCAGCGGCCCTTGCGCGGGATCCAGGATCCTGTGTGGGGAGGCAGTGCGGATCAGCCTGTCGCCGATATAGCGGCGCGCATTGTGGATGTTCATCACCTGCGCATCCTTGACGTAAGGATTGGCGATCTCGCGGTCGCGCGCCTCGATCTGCATCCTGATGTGCTCGATCTTGAGGAGGTCGCTGCCGGCAAGCTTGTTCATGGCCGCGACAAGGTCCTCGATCTTGTCGCGCACGATGAAGTCGACACCATGGCTTTTGAATGCTTCGACCGGCGCCGGCGCCCCCTTGTTGGTGGCGCGGCGCAGGGTCATGCGCCAGCTCTTGCCCGTCAGGTCCGGGTTCTGCTCCGAGCCCGACAGCGCAAACTCCTTCTTGATGATGCTCTGGGTCAGGATGAACCAGGAATAATCATAGCCGGTCGACATGATGTACTGGAGCTGGCCGAGCGTGTCGGAGCCCGGGAATAGCGGCGCCGGCAATCGCGTGCCCGTGGCATCGAACCACATCGAGGAGGGGCCGGGCAGGATGCGGATGCCATGGCGCGGCCAGATCGGATTCCAGTTCTGGATGCCCTCGACGTAGTGCCACATGCGGTCGCGATTGATCAGCCGCGCACCTGATTTCCGGGTGATGCCGATCATGCGGCCATCGACATGTTCGGGCACGCCCGAGATCATGAATTTCGGCGGCTCGCCCAGCCGCTTCGGCCAATTCTGCCGCACCAGTTCGTGATTGCCGCCGATGCCGCCGGACGCCACGATCACGGCCTGCGCCTTCAGCGCAAATTCGCCGACGACATTGCGCGAGGTGCTCTTGCCGCGTTCGATCGTATCGGGGGCGAGGACAGCACCGCTGACGCCATCCACCGTGCCGTTGGTGATGGAGAGCGCGTCGACGCGGTGACGGAACCTGAAGACCAGCCGGCCGCTCTTCATCGCCTCGCGCGCCCGACGCTCGAACGGCTCGACGATGCCGGGGCCGGTGCCCCAGGTGACGTGAAAGCGCGGCACTGAATTGCCGTGGCCCATCGCGTCATAGCCGCCGCGCTCGGCCCAGCCGACCACCGGAAAGAAGCGATGGCCCATCGCCCGCAGCCAGGCGCGCTTTTCGCCGGCCGCGAACGCCACATAGGCCTCCGCCCATTGCCGCGGCCAGAAATCCTCGTCGCGGTCGAAGCCGGCGGCACCGATCCAGTCCTGCATGGCCAGGTCGAAGGAATCCTTGATGCCGAGCCGGCGCTGCTCCGGCGAATCGACCAGGAACAAGCCGCCGAACGACCAGAACGCCTGCCCGCCGATCGACTGCTCGCCCTCCTGGTCGACCACGATCACGCGCTTGCCTGCGTCCGCAATCTCGGTTGCGGCAACCAGTCCCGACAGGCCCGCGCCGACGACGATGACGTCGGTCTCTTCAGCCATGTGCTTCCCCCTCCATGAAGTTCCCCTGTATTGCCCGGATTGAAGCCAGCGGCTGCAACTGAGATCAAGGGTGTGGCGCGTAAGACATCATTAACTTGTTCCACTTCGGGATCGAGACCCGCCGAGTGCAGCGCCGCCGCAACACTGGATTTGAATTTGTTTTGAGCGAGCCGGCCTGCCTAGACAAAACCTCGGTTACGACGGACGCTAGTCGCGCATCATCACCTGACACGCAGATTCGAATTCGACTGGGGCGGGGACAATGAAGTTTCTGACGGGGTTGCTGGCGGCAGTTCTCCTCATCGCTTGCATGGGGGCTTCTCACGCGGTGGTTCGGATCGCGGACGACCGCGGTGGCCGGATCGGAACCTACGTCGACAAATACCAGGACCTCAGGCAGTCAGGTGACACCGTCATCATCGACGGCCTCTGCGCCTCGGCCTGCACTATCGTTCTCGGCGCCATTCCGCATGACCGCATCTGCGTGACCTCGAGCGCGACGCTCGGCTTCCACGCCGCCTGGGATTTCGGCAGCAACGGCCGCGCCGTCACCAACACCGAGGCGACCCAGATGCTGTATATGATGTATCCTTCGCAGGTGAAGCGTTGGATCAACCAGCGCGGCGGCTTGACCCCGCACATGCTGTTCCTGAGGGGCAAGCAGCTCCAGGCCATGTACAAGCCCTGCTACCTGGATGCGCAGGCCTCGGCCATCAAGCCGTCGCGCCGGCCGCTCCCGCAATCTGACCAGATCGAATCCGCCCGGGGCCAGCTGCGCTGACCTTCTCGGCCTGACGGACCGTTCCGGCCCGCCAGCGGTGCCTTGCCCGCAGGCGGGCCAGGGCTTATCTGAGGCTGGGAACCGGGGCCTTCGCCCCGATCGTTGCACCGATCGTTTCATGGCTCAACCGCTGCACCCATCGCATCCGCTACAGGACAATTCGCCCACTGCCGGCCGGACGCCGTTCGTGCTGCTGTTGGCGGGCGCGGGGATCGGCGGATTGCTGGTGCTGGGCGCGCTGGCACTGTGGTTCCACTACGGCACGCAGATGTTCTTCGAAATGATCAGGACCGGCTTCGCTGCCTGCTTCTGATCCGCCACAGGAAGTTTTCCGCTCATGAGTTCCGCCGCCCGTCCGCTGGTGATCGCGACCGCCTTCGCCGCAAGCCTCGTTGCCGGCCTCCTGATCATGTTCTGGGCCATGGGCGGCGTCAGCAAGGTGGCGCAGCCGGCCGCGATCGGCGGCCCGTTCCAGCTGACCGACCAGAACGGCAAGGCGGTCACCGACAAGAGCCTCAAGGGCAAGCCGACCCTGATCTTCTTCGGCTACACCCATTGCCCCGACGTCTGCCCGACCTCGCTGTTCGAGATCTCGGAAGTGCTGCGCGCGCTGGGCAAGGATGCCGACAAGGTCAATGCCGTCTTCATCTCGGTCGATCCCGAACGCGACACGCCGGCGATCATGAAGGATTATCTGTCGAGCTTCGATCCGCACCTCGAAGGCCTCAGCGGCGATCCCGCCGAGACCGCCAAGGTCATCACCTCCTACCGGGTCTACGCCAAGAAGGTCCCGACCAAGGACGGCGACTACACCATGGACCACACCGCGCTGATCTACCTGATGGACCGCGACGGCCGCTTCGTCTCCCCGTTCAATCTGAAGCGGACGCCGGACGAGGCGGCGGCGGATTTGAAGAAGTATCTCTGAGGGCTGCCGTTCGAGCCCACCTGCTTCCACATCGTCATGGCCGGGCTTGACCCGGCCATCCACGCCCAAGCCCGCGGGACGGAGAACGTGAATGCCCGGGACAAGCCCGGGCATGACGACCGTCGCCACATTCCGCACTCGCGTTCCCGCCGGGATGGTCTATAACGCCCTCCGATCCCAATGATATCAGTTCATTTCCGGCCGATGGCTCCATCGCAACAGGCGAAATCGTCCAAATCTGGCCGTAGCTTGCTGGCGGGGCTGGCGGTCGGTGCCTGCCTGCTCGCAGGGTTGCCCGACGCCAAGGCCCAGACCCCAGCCAAGCAGCCGCCCCCGGCGGCGCCCCAGGAGACGCAGCAAGCCGCACCTCGGGTCGCGCAGGCCGCCCCGCAGGCCGTGCCGAGCTTCTGGGACCCGCGGCGGCGGCCGGAGCGGCCGGACCTGTCGCGCCTGACCGTGATCCGCTTCCTGACCGAGACCGACTATCCGCCGTTCAATTTCACCGGCGCCGACGGCAACCCGGCCGGCTTCAACGTCGATCTCGCACGCAGCCTGTGCGAGGAGATCAAGGTCACCTGCACGGTGCAGATGCGCCGCTTCGAGACGCTGGTCGACGCGCTCTCCTCCAACCGCGGCGACGCCATCATCGCCTCGATGGCGGTGAGCCCGCAGCTGCGCGCCCGCGTCGACTTCACCGATCCCTATTACCGGGTGCCGGCGCGCTTCGCCTCGCGCAAGGATGCGGTGATGCCGGAGATCCGACCCGAATATCTCGAGGGCAAGAAGGTCGGCGTCATCGCCGGCTCCGCGCACGAGGCCTATCTCAAGGCGATGTTCACCGACGCCGAGCTGCACCCCTATCCCAACGACGACGCGCTCCGCAGCGCTTTGCGCAAGGGCGAGGTCGATTTCATCTTCGGTGATGCCATCTCGCTCGCGTTCTGGATCAACGGCACCGATTCCGGTGATTGCTGCGCCTTCTCCGGCGGTCCCTTCGTCGAGAGCCGTTTCTTCGGCGAAGGCATCGGCATCGCCGTGCGCAAGGGCAACGACGTGCTGCGCCAGGCCCTGAACTGGGCCCTGTTCCGGGTCTGGGAAAAAGGCCGCTACACCGATCTGTGGCTGCGGTATTTCTCGGTGAGCCCGTTCTGATCTTTCGCTACGCTTACGGCGAACAAACTGCCGTAGGGTGGGCAAAGGCGCGCAAGCGCCGTGCCCACGTCTTTTGAAGTCGTGGGCACGCTTCGCTTTGCCCACCCTACGATTCCGCGATCGTTGCGCGCCAACTTTTGCATTCTGCCGGGAAATCGCTATTTTCCGCGGCCCGGAGGCCCCTTGATGTCCGTTATCGATCCCAACATGAGCCCGAGCGATCTGCGCACGCTCGCCGAACAATCCAACGCCTGGCCGTTCGAGCAGGCCAAGGCCATTGTCGCGCGGCTGAAGAAAAGCCCGAAGGACGAGGTGCTGTTCGAGACCGGCTACGGACCGTCAGGCCTGCCGCATATCGGCACGTTCGGCGAGGTCGCGCGCACCTCGATGGTGCGCCATGCCTTCCGCGTGCTGACCGAGGACAAGATCAAGACGCGCCTCCTGGCGTTCTCCGACGACATGGACGGGTTTCGGAAGGTGCCGGACAACGTGCCGAACAAGGAGATGCTGACCGCGCATCTCGGCAAGCCGCTGACGCGGGTGCCGGATCCGTTCTCCAACGAGTACCCCTCGTTCGGCGCGCACAACAACGCGCGCCTGCGCGCGTTTCTGGATCATTTCGGCTTCGACTACGAATTCGCGAGCTCGACCGACTACTACACGTCCGGCCGCTTCGACGCGACGCTGCTTAAGATGCTTGCCGTCTACGACCAGGTGATGGCCATCATCCTGCCGACGCTCGGACCCGATCGCCGCGCCACCTATTCGCCATTCCTGCCGATCAGCAAGACCACCGGTGTCGTGCTGCAGGTCCCGATGATCCGCCGCGACGTCGCCGCCGGCACGGTGACCTATCTCGACCCCGACACCAACCAGGAAGTCGAAACGCCTGTTACCGGCGGCAACGTCAAGTGTCAGTGGAAGGCCGATTGGGCGATGCGCTGGGTCGCGCTCGGCGTCGACTACGAGATGGCCGGCAAGGATCTGATCGATTCGGTGAAGCTCTCCGGCGCGATCGCCAGGGCGCTCGGCGCCACGCCGCCCGAAGGCTTCAACTACGAGCTCTTCCTCGACGAGAAGGGCCAGAAGATCTCGAAGTCGAAGGGCAACGGCCTCACCATCGACGAATGGCTGCGCTACGCCTCGCCGGAATCGCTGTCGCTGTTCATGTATCGCGAACCGAAGGCGGCGAAGCGGCTGTATTTCGACGTCATCCCGCGCAACGTCGACGACTATCAGCAGTTCAGCGACGGCTTCGCCAGGCAGGACGACAAGCAGCAGCTCGGCAATCCGGTCTGGCACATCCACAACGGCAAGCCGCCGCAGGGCGACATGCCCGTCACCTTCCAGCTCCTGCTGACGCTGGTGTCGTCGTCGAACGCGGAGAACGCCGAGACGCTGTGGGGTTTCATCGGCCGCTATCGTCCGGGCGTGAGCCCGCAGACGCATCCGAAGCTCGATGCGATGGTCGGCTACGCCATCAATTATTACCGCGACTTCGTCGCGCCGACGAAGCAGTTTCGCGTGCCGAACGAAACCGAGCGGGCGGCGCTGCAGGATCTGCGCGATGCGCTGTCACAGCTTGCGCAGGACGCCACGCCAGAGGACATCCAGAACGTCGTCTACGAGATCGGCCGCCGCGAGCCGTTCCTCGACCAGGTCAAGAAGGGCAAGGACGGACGTCCCGGCGTAACGCTGGACTGGTTCAACATGCTCTACCAGGTGCTGCTCGGCCAGGAGAAGGGCCCGCGCTTCGGCTCCTTCGTCGCGGTGTACGGCGTGCAGAACGCGGTCAACATGATCGACGGCGCGCTGGCAAGGAGCGCGTGAGGTAAGTCGCGGACGCGTAGCCCGGATGAGCGCAGCGAGATCCGGGGTCTTTGCATGTCGCGCAAGCGGTCCCGGATGTCGCTGCGCTCATCCGGGCTACGGGACTCCCGCTCAGATCGACTTCAGCACGTAACGCCGGTTGTCCTTCTGCACCGGGCGCGCGTTCATCGGATAGAGTTTTGCGAACGCGGTGACATCGCTGGCCGACACCTGGATAGGCGTGGTCAGCAGCAGCCATTCGACCACTTCCGAACAGGGCGGGGTCGTCAGCGATCCGGGATAGCGGAAATAGCTGAGTTTCGTTGGCAGCATGGCGTGCGGATCGATGCCCGCATCCGCCTTCACCGCGGGACCTTCCGCCGCCGGCATGGTCTTGACGATCTTGCCGAAAGTCGGGTTCGGCCTGCCCTCGGCCATCAGCACGCCGACCACGGCGAGGCCGCCGGCTTCGTTGCGATGGACGAAATGCGCCTCCATCGGAAAATTCTTGCCGCCGATCATGTGCTCGCTCGGCCGGTGGAAGTGCACCTGAAGCAGCTTGTACTTGACGTCGCCGAGCATCAACGTGCTGCCCTCGGCGAAATTGAGCTGGATCGTGTGCCCGTTGTTGACGATGGTGTCGGCGCTCTTGCCCCAGTTCAGCTTCAGAACCGGCAATTGCGACTTGATCGTCCCCTCGATGTCGATCGGCGATTGCTGCAGGCCGACCGCGCAGGTTTTGTTTGCCGCATCAAGATCGCCCCATTTGGCCGGGCCGCCGACGCCCTCATAGCTCCAATGTGCGCCTTCGGCGGCGAAGCTCGGCTTGCACACCGGACAGAGCGCAAGACCCGCGAGAGCCTTCAGAGCATGACGGCGATTCATCTTATGTCCCCTGCGATAAATTTGATCGGCAATGCGAGGGAACCTAGGCGAGAGCAGCGCTGAGTCGCAAGTTCGCCGGAGCGAGATGCCCGGCGGTGTCATGATCCGGGAGCGACGCGATCACTGGCTTGCCCAAACGATGCGCGCGATCCAGCCAATGTCGCTCGCCACGATCGTGCGCGCGGCCTGCGCCGCCTCGAGCGGCTGCAAGTCCAGCGCCCTGGCAGTGCGGCGCTTCAGCGTCGCGACGAGCACCTCACCCTTCCTGGTCTTCACCACCACACGATCCCCTTTGCGGATCGGCGTACCGGGCGAGACAAGGACGATGTCGCCGCTGCGATACACAGGCGCGAGCGCATCACCGGAAATCTCCAGCGCAAAGGCGTGGCTGTCCTCTGCGGTGGGAAGCGCGGTCTCGGTCCAGCCCTTGCCGGAGGGAAGGCCGGCCTCGTCGAAAGCGCCGCTCGCACCGGCCAGGGCGAAGCCGAGCAGCGGTACCGAGCGGCTGTCGCCTGCGTCCTCGTCGATCAGCCGTGCAAAGCTCTCGATCGAGGAGTCGGCCGCGGCCAGCGCCTTTGCGATCGATTCGGTCGAGGGCCAGCGCTCGCGGCCGTCCGGGGTGACGCGCTTGGACCTGTTGAAAGTGGTGGGATCGAGCCCGGCGCGCTTGGCAAGACCGGACGGCGACAGACCGGCGCGCGCCGCCAGCCGATCCAGGGCGACCCAGATCTGGTCGTGCGTCAGTATCCTCTGCGCTTTGGCCTGTCTGACCATGCAAGGTCCAGCCCGTCGCAACTCAGGAAAACTATCCTCAAATCAACCGGTTTTCCGTTTTTCGCGCAAGAGGCGATAGGGCAGGCGCGTCATGCGCTTGAGTTCGAGAGGTGTGGCCTTTACGGTCGCGGCCGGGTTTCAAGACCCGCAAGAGACGAAAAACCCGGGAAATTCAAAGGGCTCCACAAGCGGTGGTCAAGATCTACAAAATCTGTCCGGCCTCGGCCTGGCGCGAGGCGGAACGGCAGGGCATCTACCGGGGCAGCGCGGACGATGCGCGCGACGGCTTCATCCACTTCTCCACCGCTGCCCAGGTTCCCGAGACCTTGCGCAAGCATTATTTCGGCCAGCGCGCGCTGTTCCTGGTCGAGGTGGACGGCGACGTGCTCGGCAGCGATCTGCGCTGGGAGCGCTCGCGCAATGACGAGCTGTTTCCCCATCTCTACGGCGAACTCGACGTCGGCGCGGTGCTGTCGGTGATGAACCTCAACATGCGCTCCGACGGCGGCCACGACACTCCGGAGTTGCTGCCGTGATCCGCGCTTTCGACGCCTTTTCGCTGCCGGTGCTGCGCTGGCTCGATCCGGAAGACGCCCATCGCCTCGCGATTCGGGGCCTGCGCTTCCTGCCGCCGGTCACACCGCGCGCCGACGATCCCAAGCTCGCGATGCGCGCCTTCGGGCTCAACTTCCCCAATCCGATCGGCATGGCCGCAGGCTTCGACAAGAGCGCCGAGGTGCCGGATGCACTGCTGCGGCTCGGCTTCGGCTTCGTCGAGATCGGCTCGGTGACGCCGAGGCCGCAAATCGGCAATCCGCGGCCGCGGCTGTTTCGTCTGGAGCGCGACGAGGCCGTCATCAACCGCATGGGCTTCAATAATGACGGCGCCGACGTCGCGCTGCGCCGGCTTGCCGCGCGCGCGCAGCACGGCGGCATCGTCGGCGTCAATGTCGGCGCCAACAAGGATTCGCCGGACCGCATCGCCGATTACGTCAAGCTGATCGAGACCTTTGCGCCGGTCGCGAGCTATTTCACCGTCAACGTCTCCTCGCCGAACACGCCGGGCCTGCGCAATCTGCAGGAAGGCGCCCTGCTCGACGATCTCCTCGCCAGGGTGATCGACGCCCGCGAGCGTGTCAGGCAGAAGGCCGGCGACACGCCGGTGCTGCTCAAGATCGCCCCGGATTTGAGCCTCGCACAGCTCGACGACGTCGTGCAGGTGGCGCGCTCGCGCCGGGTCGACGGCATGATCGTGTCGAACACGACGATCGCGCGGCCGAGCACGCTGCGGGAGGAGATGCGCGCCAAGGAGCAAGGCGGCCTGTCCGGCCGACCGCTGTTCCGCCTGTCGACGCGGATGGTCGCGGAGACCTATGTGCGCGTCGAGGGCGCGTTCCCGCTGATCGGCGTCGGCGGCGTCGATTCGGGCGGTGCCGCGCTGACCAAGATCCGCGCCGGCGCGAGCCTGATCCAGCTCTATTCGTCCCTGATCTACAAGGGCCTCGGCCTCGTCGACGAGATCAAGCGCGACCTCACCTCGACGCTGCTGCGCACGGGCCGGGACTCGCTGTCCGAGATCGTCGGCGCCGATGCCGCGACGCTCACCGCGGAAGACTGGCCGGGGATGTGAGGCGGTCTCCCGTAGCCCGGGTGGAGCGCAGCGCAATGCGGGATGTCTCCTTGAGCACGAAGACCCCGGATTACGCTGCGCTCCATCCGGGCTACGATTTCGGAAAGGTCTTCCTGAATTGCGCGGGATACCTAGCGGCCTGCAAGCCACCGCGCGAGAGGTAGGAGGCCATCAGCGCGCACCACAGCCCGGCATTGCCGAGCGATTGCAGCGCCCACCAAACAGCGAAGAAGATGGCGAGCGAAGCCAGCATCAGATTGCGCATATCGCGTGCCCAGGTCGCGCCGATATAGATGCCGTCGAAGCCGAAGGCGAACACGCCGGGAATGGGTGCGAGCACGACGAACGGCAGGAATTCGCGCGCGGCACGGCGGACGTCGTCACTCGCCGTCATGACATCGATCAGAGCCGGCCCGAACAACGCGAACAGCCCCGACACCACCAGCGCGAAGCCGAGGCCCCATAGCAGCACCAGCCGGGTCGAATCCGCAAAGCCTTTTGCATCGCGCGCGCCAACGGCGCGGCCGCAGAGCTGTTGCGCGGCGTTGGCGAGACCGTCGAGGAAGAAAGCGCTGACCAGCAGGAAATTGTTGAGCACGGAGTTGGCGGCCAGCGTGACGTCGCCGGCCTGCGCGCCCTTGGCGGTGAAGAACAGGAACACGGCGATCAGCGCCGCCGTGCGAATCAGGATGTCGGTGTTCACCGCCAGCAACCGCAACAGCTTGTCGCGGTCGAGCAGGGTCGCATACGGCACGGCGAAGCCGCCATCGGCATAATGCCGGCAGACGAGCACGCCGAGGGCGAAGCCGATCGCTTCCGACAACAGCGCGGCGATCGCGGCACCGGCGATGCCGGTGTCGTAGACCAGCACCAGCAGGATCGTCGCCGCCATGTTGACGAGGTTGATGACGACCTGAAGCAACAAGGCCGAATTGGCGCGGGCCTGGCCGATCAGCCAGCCTAGGATGACGTAATTGGCGAGCGCGAAAGGCGACGACCAGATCCGGATCTTGAAGTAGGTCTTCGCGGCCCGCGTCACACCCTGGCTGCCGCCCATGAGGTCGAACAGCACGGCAGCCAGCGGCAGTTGCAGCAGGATCAGCGTGGCGCCGATCAGGCCGGCAACGATGAAGCCGCGCGCCAGGATCGCGCTCGGCTCGCGCGTGTCGCCCGCGCCCAGCGATTGCGCGGTGAAGGCGAGCGTGCTCATGCGCAGGAAGCCGAACAGCCAGAACAGGCAATCGAAGATCACCGAGGCCATCGCGACGCCGCCGAGCAGCGCGGCATCGTCGAGCCGCCCGATCGCCGTGGTCGAGACAATGCCGATCAGCGGCGTGGTCAGGTTCGCGACCATCGCCGGGCCGGCAATGGCGAACACTTGACGGGTGCCGACTTTGGGATGGACGGGCGCGTGCATGGTCAGAACACGACGACCATGCCGTCCTCGGCCGCCATATGGGGCAGAGTCTCGAGGCGTGACAGCATGTCGTCGCTCATATGGGTGAGGACGAGCCGCTTGGCAGCGATCGCCGGCAGATGCTGTTCCAGGGTCTTCAGGCTGAGATGGTTCTTCACCACCTTCTCGTACATATAGGCTTCGGCAATGAAAAGACCCGCGCCATGCGCCAGCGGAATGAGCGTCTCCGTCCATTCGGTGTCGGCGCTGTAGGCGAGCGTGCGGCCCTCGGCCTCGACGCGGTAGGCGAGGAAGGGGCCGCCGGATTCGCCGTGCACGACCGGATAGGGCGTCACCGTCACGGCGCCGAAAGTCCGGCTCTGCTCGGGCGTGAGCTCGACGACGTCGAGCTGGAAGCGCTGCTGCGTCTTCGAGGAATGCTCGAACAGCGCCTCCATCACCTCACGCAGCCGCCGCTCGATGCCTTGCGGGCCCGCGATCGTCAGCGGCCGCGTCCGCCGAGAGAACTGGGCGTCGAGCAGGACGAACGGCAGGCCGGCAAAGTGGTCGCCGTGGAAATGCGTGATCAGGATGAGATCGATGTCGTTGCGGTCGATCTCGAGCCGCTTCAGGGCCGGCAGGGCCGACGCGCCGCAATCGATCAGGAAGTTGGCTTGGCGCCCCGAGACATGGAAGCAGGTGTTGAGCCTGCCGCCGGAGCCGAAAGCGTCGCCGCAGCCGACGAAACGGAGTTGCATCGGCTGCGGACCTTCAAAATCTCACCGGCCGCGCGGCGTGCCGAACACGCGCGAGAGCAGCCAGATCGGGATCACGATGACTGCGCCGAGCAGGAAGTAGCGCCACAGCCAGTTGATGGTGTCGAAGCCGAGATCCCACAGACGCTGGAACAACAGGCGGATGCTGGTGAGGATGTTCCAGGGATCGAAGCCGATCGCGGCGAGCACGACGCCGACCAGGATCGAGAGCAGGACCAGGCGAAACGCGACCGCCAGCGGCGAGCCGCCGAGAAAGCGGTTCAGCCCGTCATTGCGGCCGGCCGGCAAATCTCTGACGTCTTGGACCATCTCAAACTCCTTGGCGGATTCGACCCATTATAGGGCACGGCGAGGCAAATGGGGAACCCGCAACGGGGGGTCAATCGGGTTACGGGAGTTTAATTAGGGCAGCGAAGGAATGTGGAGTGTGGCGTCGGTGGCGCCGCAGGCTCCCAAACCTCTCCCGCTTGCGGGAGAGGTCGCGCCGAAGGCGCGGGAGAGGGCTATCTCCTCTTGGGGATTGTCCCAATGCGGAAACAGCCCTCTCCCCAACCCTCTCCCGCAAGCGGGCGAGGGAGCGCACCGCAATCGTGGCGGCTATCGAGACTCATCGCCTTCACGCCTCAAACCTCCACCACCTCCGCCTTCAGCATCCTCTCCAGCGTTTCCAGCCGGTCCGCCTCACGCGGCGGCTTGTCCCAGCGCAGGCGGCTGATGCGGGGGAAGCGCATGGCGACGCCGGATTTGTGGCGCGGCGAGCGCTGCAGGCCCTCGAACGCCACCTCCAGCACCAGCCCCTTGTCGCCCTCGTGGACGACGTGGCGGACGGGGCCAAACTTTTCCGTGGTGTTGCGGCGGACGAAGCGGTCGATCTGCAACAGCTCCTCGTCGGTGAAGCCGAAATAGGCCTTGCCGACCGGCACCAGCTCGTCACCGCCCTCGCCTGCGGTCCAGACGCCGAACGTGTAGTCGGAATAATAGGACGATCGCTTGCCATGGCCGCGCTGCGCATACATCAGCACGGCGTCGATGATGTGCGGATCGCGTTTCCACTTCCACCACTGGCCCTTCGGTCGCCCCGGGAGATAGGGCGCGTCGCGCCGCTTCAGCATCACGCCTTCGACGGCGTCCGCGTCTTCGCCGGCGCCGGCACTCGCGGGATCGGCCCGCGCGGCCGTCAGCGCTTCCCAGCTTGCGAAGGGAACGACGGGCGACAGATCGATGCGGGGATCGCCGAGCTTCCCGATGAAGGTCTCCAACCGCTCGCGCCGCTCTGCGAACGGCAGCTCGCGCAGATCGTTCTCGTCGTCGCCGAGTAGATCGTAGGCGCGCAGGTGGATCGGAAACTCCTTGATCAGCTTGGGCGAGACGATCTTGCGGTTGAGCCGCTGTTGCAGGACGTTGAAGCTCTGTACACGGCCCTCGCGCAGGATCAGAAGCTCGCCGTCGATTGCGCCGGGCAGACGCAGCGACGGTACGAGATCGGGAAAACTCCCGGTAATGTCCTCGCCGGTGCGCGAATAGAGCCGGGCCGTGATGTGGCCGCTCTCGTCGCGCCCGGCCACGGCCTGCACGCGGATGCCATCCCATTTCCATTCGGCGATGTAGTCGGCGGAATCGAGCGCGGCGAAATCGCTGTCCTCGATCGCATGCGCCAGCATCACGGGCCGGAACGGCGCGGGATCGCGATTGACCGGCTTGTCGCCGCGGCCCTCCAGCCAGGCGAACAGGTCGAGATAGGGCGGTGCAAGGCCGGGCCAGATCAGCTCGACGTCATGCGGATCCTTGTCGCCGAGCGCGGCCGCCGCGGTCTTCGCCAGCCGTGCCGAGATGCCGATGCGAAGCGCGCCGGTGACGAGCTTCAGCAGCGCCCAGCGGCCGGTCTCATCGAGCTCGTCGAGCCAGCGCTCGAGCTGCTTCGGCAATTCGGTCTTGCCGAGCGTGCGCAGCGTGGTGACGACCTCGGTCAGCGTCGGGGGTGGTGGGTTGTTGTGCACCACCACGGCCTTCGGCCACATCAGCGCCACCGTCTCCGAGAGATCGCCGACATAATCGTAACTCAGCCCGAACAGCACCTCATCCGTGCGCGCCGCAATGAGATCGCGGATCAGCGCCGGCTTGGCGTGCTTGAAGCTGAGCGCGCCGGTCAGCGCGGCCAGCGCGTAGCCGCGGTCGGGATCGCCGACTTCACGGAAATAGCCGGTGAGCAGCCGCAGCTTGTTGTTGCGGCCGGGCTCGTAGGCGAGACGGTCCAGCAATTCGGCGAAGCGGTTCATGCCTCGGCCTCGTCCGCGATCGGCGTCTCGCTCTCCTCCTCGTCGCCATAACCGACGAGATCGAGTGGCCGCGCTTGCAGGCCTTTGCTTTGGCACCAATGCACCAGCGCGTCTTCCTGGCCGTGCGTGACCCAGATTTCGCCGGCGCCGGTCGCGGCGATGGTGGCGGTGAGGCCGTCCCAATCGGCGTGGTCGGAGATCACCAGCGGCAGCTCGATGCCACGCTGCCGCGCGCGGGCACGCACGCGCATCCATCCTGATGCGAACGCCGTGACCGGATCAGGAAAGCGCCGTGTCCAGAGATCGGAGGTCGCCGATGGCGGAGCCAGCGTGATGGTGCCGGCGAGCGCCGCCTTCTTCACGCCCTTCACCGGCCTGAGCTCGCCGAGATCGATGCCGCGGCTCTGATAATACTCGGTGATCTTCTCCATCGCGCCATGCAGATAGACCGGTGCGGCATAGCCCGCCTGCCGCAGCAGCTTGATCACGCGCTGCGCCTTGCCGAGCGAATAGGCGCCGACCAGATGCGCGCGCTCCGGAAACAGCGCTACCGAGGCGAGCAGCTTGTTGACCTCGTCGGCGGCATCGCCATGCCGGAATACCGGCAGCCCGAACGTCGCCTCGGTGATGAAGACGTCGCATTGCACCAGCTCGAACGGTGTGCAGGTCGGGTCTGGCGCGTCCTTGTAGTCGCCGGAGGCGACGATGCAGGTGTCCTTGCAGGTCACCGCGACCTGTGCCGAACCGAGCACATGTCCGGCGGGATGAAACTTCACGCTGACGTCGCCGAGCCGGATTTCCTCGCCATAGCGGATGGCTTGCGTCGAGCCGGCAAAATTCTCGCCGTAACGCAGCCGCATCATGTCCAGCGTTTCCTGCGTCGCCAGCACCGCGCCATGGCCGGGGCGCGCATGGTCGGAGTGGCCGTGGGTGATCACGGCCCGCTCGACCGGACGGACAGGGTCGATATGGAAGCCGCCGGGCTTGCAGCACAGGCCGCTCGCGACAGGCAGCAGGATGTCTTGTGGACGCATGCGAGTGATATAGGAAGGAGCCGCTCCAAATTAAGCCGTCATGCGCGGGCTTGACCCGCGCATCCATCGTCCTAAAGAGTTCCTTTTTTGATGGATTGCCGGGTCAAGCCCGGCAATGACGAACCGGTTCCTCAATGCCCCTTCGCCTGTTCCTGTCCTCCGGCGATCTGATCGCCGATCGCCGCTTCGAATTCGCCCGCGACCTCCAGCTCAAGGGCGACCTGCCCGCCGCCGCCGACCTGCTGGAACAGGCGCTCGAGCTCGCGCCGAACTTCACCTCGGCCTGGTTCACGCTCGGCGAAATCCGCGAGGAGCTCGGCGAGCGCGACAAGGCCATCGCCGCCTTCCGGAAAGCGCGCGAGTCCGACCCGGACGACCAGCACGGCGCCGGCTTGCATTTGATACGGCTGGGCGGCGAGCAACTCTCGGAGATGCCGAAGGCCTATGTGCAGGCCCTGTTCGATCAATATGCGCCGCATTTCGAGGATGCGCTGGTCAACGACCTCGAATACCGCGCGCCGTCCCTGATCTTCAAGGCGGTGATCGCCGCACGCGTCGCCGCCAGGAAGCCGGCTCTGTTCAAGCGCGCCATCGATCTCGGCTGCGGCACCGGCCTTGCGGCAGCCGCCTTCGCCAAGCAGGTCGATCATTTCACCGGTATCGACCTGTCGTCCGGCATGATCAAGGAGGCGCGTGCGACGGGTCTTTATGCCGAGCTCGAAGTCGCCGACATGATCGATGGCTTGCGCGGCAAGCCCAATGCAAGCGCGAACCTGATGGTTGCGGCGGATGCGTTCGTCTATTTGTCGGATCTCGCGCCGGTGCTGACGGAAGCAAGGCGCGTGCTTGCAGCGGGCGGCGTGCTCGCCTTCACGCTCGAGACCCACGATGGCAGCGGCATCATTCTCGGCGAAGGCCTGCGTTATGCCCATGCAGCGGAATATGTGCGGAGCGCGCTCGTCAGGGCCGGACTGAAGCTCCTGACATTGCAGACGGCCTCGCCGCGCATCGAAAACAACGAGCCCGTGCGTGGCCTCGTCGTGGTCGCCGAGAAAACTTGAGTCTAGGCGCTAACTCCCTGACATTTCAGCGTCATTGCGTCGCAAAGCGGTGACTTCCCACTTGCGAGCCGTGCGGCGATGCCAGCACAATGCGCTCGCCAGGGAGAAAACAAAAATGTCGAAGAATCCATCGCGGCGCGATTTCAGCGCCGCCGCGCTCGCTACCATCGCCGCATCCACCTTGCCCGCGCCCTACGTCTGGGCCGCGGACAAGAAGTACGATGCGGGCGCCAGCGACACCGAGATCAAGATCGGGCAGACCGTGCCGCATTCCGGTCCCGGCTCGCTCTATGGCGTGTTGGGGCGCATCGGCGAAGCCTATTTCCAGATGCTGAACGAGAAGGGCGGCATCAACGGACGCAAGGTCAAGTTCCTCACCATGGACGACGCCTATAGCGCGCCGAAATGCGTCGAGGCGACGCGGCGCCTGGTCGAGCAGGAAGAGGTGCTCGCGCTGTACGGCTCGCTCGGCACCGCGCCGCAGACCGCCGTGCACAAATACCTGAACTCCAAGGGCGTGCCGCAATTGCTGCTCAACACCGGCGCGTCGAAGTGGAACAACCCGAAAGAGTTCAAATGGACGATGGCGGGCCTGCCGCTCTATCCGACTGAGGCGCGCATCCTGGCGCGCCACGTCGTCAGCGTGAAGCCGAACGCCAAGGTCGGCATCCTCTACCAGAACGACGATTTCGGCCGTGACTTCCTCGGTCCGTTCAAGAAGGTGCTGGCCGATGCCGGCGGCACCGCATCGGTGATCATGGAGCAGACCTACGATCTCACCGATCCCACGGTCGATTCCCAGCTCATCAATCTCTCGAAGTCGGGCGCCGACGTCTTCTACAACATCTCGACCGGCAAGGCGTCGTCGCAGTCGATCCGAAAGGTCGCCGAGCTCGGCTGGAAGCCGCTGCAGCTTCTTTCCGCCGGCTCGACCGGCCGCTCGATCCTCAATGCCGCGGGCCTCGAGAACGCCGCCGGTATCGTCGCCATCCGCTACAACAAGGAGGTCGGCCTGCCGAAATGGGAGAAGGATCCCGACGTCATGGCGTTCGAGGAATTGCGCAAGAAGTACACGCCTGCGATCGATCAGGACAACACCATCGCTTTCGCCGGCTACGGCCAGGCCGTGACCATGGGCGAGATCCTGCGCCGCTGCGGCGACGAGCTCACCCGCGCCAACGTGCTGAAGCAGGCCTCGACGCTGGCCGGTTTCCACTCGCCCTATTTCCTCGACGGCGTCACCTACAGCTACACGCCCGAGAACTACACGCCGATGAAGACGCTCTTCATCTCCACCTTCACCGGCAAGGACTGGGACATCTCCGACAAACCGATGTCGGAGTAGTCGAGGGCGCACGCCGCAGCGCTATTCTGCGATCGCCAGCCGATACGCCCGCGTCGCATTCGCGCCAAAGGCCTTGGCCCGCAGCTGCGGTCCAAGCTTCGTCAGGCAGGCCTCCAGCGCGCGCTTGATCTCGCCATAGCTTCCCGCAAGCAGGCACACCGGCCAGTCTGAGCCGAAGATCAGCCTGTCCTCGCCGAAACAGCTTGCGGCGTGCGCGACGAACGGAAACAGCCGCTCAGCATCCCAGTCGTTCCAGACTGCCTCGGTCGCAAGCCCCGAGATCTTGCACCAGACATTGCCGCAAGCCCCGAGCGCCTTGATGCGATCGGCCCACATTTCGCTTCCACCATCGGCGATCGGCGGCTTGGCGGCGTGGTCGAGCACGAAGCGCGCCTGCGGAAACGCTTGCGCGGTTGCGATCGCGGCGGGCAGCTCGCGGCTGCGCACCAGGAAATCGTAGGCGAGATCGTGCGCGAAGACCGCGGTGAGACCGCGCTGCACATCTTCGCGCAGCAGCCACTCCGGATCGCCCTCGTCGTGGACCTGGTGGCGAATGCCAACCAGCTTGCCGCCGCCGGGTGAAGCGCGAAGCCGATCGAGCGTGTCGCCCAGCGAAGCATCCGTCAGATCAACCCAGCCGACCACGCCGACAACGAAGGGATTTTCCTGCGCTATCTGCAAAAATTCCTCGGTCTCCTCCAGTGCGTTGCGGCATTGCACCACGATGCTGGCGTCGATGCCGTTCGTTCTCAGCAGCGGTGCAAGATCGACCGGACCGAAAGCACGCCGGATCGGCACGAGTTCGTCCGCCGCCATCCAGGGATAATCGGCCCGCGCCGGGTCCCAGAAATGCTGGTGGGCGTCGATGATCATGGCTTATGCTCCACCCGGCAACGGCGCGCGGGCATCGACCAGGTTTCGCGCCCGCAGTTCCCGCCAGAAGTCCGCCGGCACCGTTGCCTCCGACATCGCGATGTTGTCGGCGACTTCCGCCGCGTTGCGCGCGCCCATCACGGCGACCGTCACGGCTGGATGCGCCATGCAGAATTGAAGTGCGGCGGCCTTCAGCTCGATGCCATGCTTGCGGCAAAGCGCCTCGAGTTCCAGCGCATGGGCCACCAGCGATGCATCGGCATCCTGATAGTTGAACTTCGCGCTCGTACGCGGATTGGCCAGAATGCCGCTGTTGTAGATGCCGCCGAGCAGGATGCCGATGCCTTTCGCCGTGCAGAGCGGAAACAGCGCGTCCAGCGCGCCCTGGTCGAGCAGCGTGTATCGCCCGGCGAGCAGGAAGCAGTCGACCGGCACTGCCTCGGCGAAGCGAACCGGCATCTCCGACTGGTTCATGCCGGCGCCGATCGCCTTGACGGTGCCCTCGCTGCGCAAGCGCTGCAGCGCGCGGAAGGCACCGGCGACGGCCTCGTCATAGTGATCGTCGGGATCGTGCACCAGGAGCACGTCAACGCGATCGAGGCCGAGGCGCGACAGGCTTTCCTCCACCGATCGCATCACGCCGTCATGGCTGAAATCGAACACCGGCCGCTCGCGCGGCGTGCCCTTGTAATGCTCGTCCTCGGCGGCGCCGTCATCCGGTGCGCGCAGCAGACGGCCGACCTTGGTCGAGATGACGTAGGAGTCGCGCTTCTGCTGCCGCAGGAATGCGCCGAGCCGCCGCTCCGCGAGGCCGAAGCCGTAGAGCGGCGCGGTATCGAAGAAGCGCACCCCGAGCGACCAGGCGCGCGCGACCGTCGCCTCCGCATCGGCATCGCTGACGGGGGCGAACAATCCGCCGAGCGGGGCGGAACCGAGCCCGATCGAGGTGACGTCGAGTGAGCCGAGCCGCGATCGTTTCATTCCCATTGCCTTCCAGCAGTCTTCATTCCAGCAGTCCAAATCATCTCTCCCGCTCGCGGAAACCGCAAGCGGGAGAGGTTCGCAGGAGCGCGGGGCTGGCGGCGCTCCTACTTCAACATCTGCGCGACGTTGTCCTTGGTGACGAGGTCGAGGCCGGTGTAGACGATTTCCGGAACCTTCTCGCCCTTCTTGATGGCGAGCAGCGTGTCCATCGCCTTCTCGCCCATCTCGAACGGGCGTTGACCGACCAGCGCGTTGGCATAGCCGTCGCGCAACAGCTCGAGCTGCATCTTCAGCGTATCGGCGACGACAAGCGTGAACTTGCCGGAATCGATGTCCTTCTTGCTCCTGGAAGCGAACGCCTTGAAGCCTTCAGGCGCGAACATCGGCCAGCCGCCGATCGGAACGATGGCGGCGAGATCTGGCGTTGCGGTGCGCATATCCGTCATCTGCTGCACCGCGAGCGCGGGATCGTCGTTGCAGAACGTCGGGGAGCCCGCGACCTCGGTCCATTTCGAGCCCTTCAGCGCCTCGCGCACGCCGTCGACACGCTCGGCGAGGTTCTTCGCGCCGGGGCCGCCCGAGACCATGGCGTATTTGCCGCCGTCGGGCCGCATCTTCACGAGCTGCTTGCCGAGCGCGACGCCGAACTCCTTGTTGTTGGTGCCGATATAGGCGATGCGCTTGGAGCCCGGCGCATCGGCATCGAATGTGATGACGGGAATTCCGGCCGCGCTCGCCGCCTCGATCGACTTGGTCATGGCCGCGACGTCGGCGACCGAGATGGCGAGGCCGTCAACCTTCTGGGTGACGAAATCCTGGATGATCTGCGCCTGCGTCGCCGGCTCGTGCTCGACCGGCCCCTTGTAGATGCACTCGATGTTGCCGAGCTCCTTGGCACGCTTCAGGCAGCCGTCGCGCGCGAAGTCGAAGAACGGATTGTTCATCGCCTTGGGCACGATCACGAAGCGGTAGTTCGCGGCGAATGCCGGCGTCGCCATCATCGCAACCGCGATGCCGGCAAGTAGAAATTTCCTCATCGTCTCCTCCACCCTTGTTTGGTGCCCATCCTCTCGAAAGCGACCGGGAAGCGGACAGGCAGCGTTTTATTTGCCTTCCCGAAACGACATTAATTCAGGTCATCCGCGAGCGGATGCGGTCGACCAGCACCGCCAGGATGATGATCACGCCGACCAGCGTCTGCTGCCAGTAGGAGGAGACCTGCGCCAGCACGAGGCCGTTGCGGATCACTTCCAGCAGCACGCAGCCGACGATCGCCCCGAGCGGACCGCCTATGCCGCCGGCGAGGTTTGCGCCGCCGATCACGGCCGCCGCGATCACGTTGAGCTCGTAGGACGTCGCCATGTTGGCCGGCGCCGATCCGAGCCAGCCGGAGATGATGATGCCTTGCAGGCCCGCGGCGAGCGCGCAGAGCACGTAGACCTCGATCTTGACCCGCACGACCGGGATGCCGGTCAGTTCCGCAGCCTTCTCGTTGCCGCCGAGCGCGAAGACGTGGCGGCCAAACGAGGTGTGGTGCAGCACCACGGCCATCGCCAGCGCGAGGACGATCAGATAGATGAAAGGCACGGGCACGCCGAGCACGTCGCCCGAGGTGAGCGCATAGAAACGATCCGCATCGGGCCCACCCGGAAAGCTGCCGCGGCCGTTGGAGACGACGTAGCCGAGCCCGCGCACGATCGAGAGCATGCCGAGCGTGGTGACGAAGGGCGACAGGCCGAGCACCGCGATGCAGAAGCCATTGACGAGACCCGCGATCAGCGCGACGCCGAGGCCGGCGAGGATCGAGACCAGCAGGATCAGGCCGGGCACGTTGGCCACGACGGTCTTGCCGTCGGCCGCCATGTGCACGAACATCGCCCCCACCGGCGAGCCAGGCGCCGACAGTTCGGTCATCACCATCGAGGTGATCATGGCGGAGAAGCACATCATCGATCCCACCGATAGATCGATGCCGCCGGTGATGATGACGAAGGTGACGCCCAGCGTGGCGATGGCGATGAAGGAAAAGTTCTTCGCCACGTTCTGCATGTTGCCCTCGGTGAAGAAATAGGGACTGGCGAAGTGCATGATCACCAGCAGCACTGCGAGCGCGAGCAGGACGTAGCCGGTCTGCGAGGCGAAGATGCCGCGCTGCCACCATTTCGTCTTGCCGACGTTCGAGAACATGACGGGAGATTCCATGGGCATGGCCATCACGCCGCCTCCTTCGCGCCGGTGATGAGGGCGGTGACTTCCTCCGGCGAGGTCTGGTGGATCGGTTTGTCCGCCCGCTTCTCGCCACGGCGCATGACGATGACGCGGTCGCATACCGCGAACACGTCGGGCATGCGGTGCGAGATCAGCATCACGGCGACGCCCTGCTCCTTGAGCCGGTGGATCAGGCCGAGCACCTGCTCGACCTGGCGCACCGAGATCGCGGCGGTCGGCTCGTCCATCATCACCAGCCGCGCGTTGGAGAGCCGCGTCCGCGCGATCGCGACGGCCTGGCGCTGGCCGCCCGACATCTGCTTGACGAGATCGTCGGGGCGCGTCTCCGAGCGCAGCTCGCCGAACAGTTCCAGCGCGCGCGCCGCCATCGCCTTGTGGTCGAGCAAAGCAATGGGTCCGAATTTGCGCTTCAGCTCGCGGCCGAGGAACACGTTGGCCGCCGCGGTGAGATTGTCCGATAGCGCGAGGTCCTGGTAGACGACCTCGATGCCGACCGCGCGGGCATCGACCGGCCGGCTGAAATGCACCGCGTTGCCGGCAAAGCGGATCTCGCCGTGGCTGGGCCGGAAATTGCCGGCGATGATCTTGACCAGCGTCGACTTGCCCGCGCCGTTGTCGCCCATCAGCCCGACCACCTCGCCCGGCAGGACGTGCAGATCGACGCCGTGCAGCGCGCGGATCGCGCCGAACTCCTTGCCGATCCCGGTCAGCTCGAGGACCGGTGTCGCGTCAGCGTTTGCCATCAGCAACCTCGTTCAGACATAGCGGTTGACCAGGGATTCCAGATATTCCTGCCGGCCCGAGCGCGGCTGCGGGTCGAAGCTCGGCTGAAGCGCGCGGTCGGCGAGATCGGCGAGCGAACGCTGACCGCCGAGAATGGCGCGGCCCTCAGGCCCGGCCCATCCCTGGTAACGTTCAGTCAGCGGCGCCGTGAGCGCGCCGGCATCGACCATGTCGGCGGCGACGAGGAACGCCCGCGCGCAGGCATCCATCGAGCCGACATGGGCATGGATCAGGTCGTCCGGGTCGATCGACTGCCGCCGGATCTTGGCGTCGAAATTGAGCCCGCCGGAGGTGAAGCCGCCACGGTTCAGCATTTCGTGAAACACCAGCGCCAGCTCCGGGACGTTCATCGCGAACTGGTCGGTATCCCAGCCGAGCAGATCGTCGCCGCGGTTGATGTCGAGCGAGCCGAACACGCCGAGCGCCTCGGCGAGCGCGACCTCATGGTGGAAGGAGTGGCCGGCAAGGATGGCGTGGTTCTGCTCGATGTTGAGCTTGACGTCTTTGAGCAGGTCGTAGCGTTCGAGGAAGCCGTAGCAGGTGGCGACGTCGAAATCATATTGGTGCTTGGTCGGCTCCTTCGGCTTCGGCTCGATCAGGATCGGCCCCTTGAAGCCTATTTTGTGCTTGTGCTCGACGACCAGCGAGATGAAGCGGCCGAGCTGGTCGAGTTCGCGCTTGAGATCGGTGTTGAGCAGGGTCTCGTAGCCCTCGCGCCCGCCCCACAGCACATAGTTCTGGCCGCCGAGCCGGTGCGTCACCTCCAGCGCGGCGCGGACCTGGCCTGCCGCGTAGGTGAATATCTCCGGGTCCGGATTGGTCGCGGCGCCCGCCATGTAGCGACGATGCGTGAAGAGATTGGCGGTGCCCCAGAGCAGGCGCACTTTTGCCGCGGCCATCTTCTGCTCGAACAGATCGGCGATGGTGTTGAGGTTCGCTACAGATTCCGCAAGAGAACTACCTTCCGGCGCGGCATCGACGTCGTGGAAGGTGAAGAAGGGCACATCGAGCAGTCGGAACAGCTCGAAGGCGACGTCGGCTTTGGCCCGCGCCTGCGCCATCGCGTCACCGCCCTGGTGCCACGGTCTCAGGAACGTCTCGCCGCCGAAGGGGTCGCCGCCCGGCCAGCAGAACGAATGCCAATAGCAGACCGCAAAGCGCAAATGATCCTCCAGCCTGCGGCCGTGCACGAGGCGGTCCTTGTCGTACCAGCGGAACGCGGGGGCTTGTCCCGCCTCCTTGCCGGCGAAGGCGACGGGTGCACTTGCATCGAAGAATTTGGCTGGCGCGTTCACTTAAGGGTGCTCCTTCAATGCGGGATAAAGCTCGCGCCATTTCCGATAGGCCTCGTCATAGGCTTCCCTGACGGATGCGCGGGGCGTGAAGCTCGCGAGCCGCCGCGGGCGGGTGCAGACGTCCGCGGGATCTTCACCGGTGGCGGCGAGCCGGCCGAGCCTGGAGGCACCGAGCGCCGCCCCGACCTCGCCCTCCTCGACGCGGTGAACGGGAATGCCGAGCACATCGGCGCAGATCTGCGCCCACAGCGGCGAGCGCGAGCCGCCGCCGACGAGATCGAGCTCGGCAACAGGCCCGCTCGCGGCGCTCAGTGCCGCCAGATTATCGCGCGCGGCAAAGGCGACGCCTTCGAGGACGGCCTGCACGATCTGCGTCCGCCCGGTCGCGCCGCGCAGGCCGACCAAGGCGCCGCTGGCGGCGGCATCGTTGTGCGGCGTGCGCTCGCCGTCGAGATAGGGCAGGAATTTGATCGGGCTCGGCCCATCGACGCGCTCGCCGAGCGGCGCCAGCAGCGCTGCGGCCGGAGTCTCCATCACACCGGCGAGCCAGGCCAGCGAAGCCGCCGCCGAGAGCATCACGCCCATCTGGTGCCAGAGGCCCGGAAGTGCGTGGCAGAACGCATGCACCGCCGTTTGAGGCGCCGGCGCGAACCGGTCGGTGACGCGGAACACCACGCCTGACGTTCCCAGCGACAGGAACGCATCGCCCGGCGCGATGGCGCCGAGCCCGATCGCGCTCGCGGCATTGTCGCCGGCGCCACCGCCGACGACGACATCCTTCGCCATGCCCCAGCGCTGCGTGAATTCCGGCATGAGCACCGCGCTCACGGCGCTTCCCTCGACGAGGCGCGGCATGTGGTGGAGATCGAGGCCGGTGGCGTGCAGCAACAGGGGCGACCAGCGGCGCAGACCGACATCGAGCCACAGCGTGCCGGCCGCATCCGACATGTCCTCGATCATCTCGCCGGTCAGGCGATAGCGCACATAGGCCTTGGGCAGCAGCACCTTTGCGATCCGCGCGGAGATTTTTGGCTCGTGCCGCGCAACCCACAACAGCTTGGGCGCGGTGAAGCCGGGCATCGCCAGATTGCCGGTGATCGCGTGCAGCGAGGGGCAACGCTGCTCCAGCACGGCGCATTCGGCCTGCGAGCGGCCGTCGTTCCAGAGGATTGCCGGACGCAGCGGCCGTCCGTCCTCGTCGAGCAGCGTTGCGCCATGCATCTGGCCCGACAGGCCGATGCCGCGGACCAGCGCCACCTCGCGCGGATGGCGGGCCGCGAGATCGTCGACCGCACCGATGGCGGCCTCGACCCAGGCATCGGGATCCTGCTCGGACCACAGCGGCGCCGGGTGCGACAGCGCGAGCTCGCGCGCCGCCGTCGCGTGGATCGCGCCGGCTTCGCTCACGAGCACCGCTTTCACGCCGGACGTGCCGATGTCCAGTCCGAGATACACGTCGTCTCCTCCTTGGTCATTGCGAGGCGCGATCTTGACGTCGCGTTCTCCGCCAGAGCGGCCCGTCCTAGGGCAGATTGTCCCGCATCACGATGTCGATCCTGATCTTCTCCTGTTCGCGCAGGATCGGCTCGCCGCGAGCGAGCGCGAGCAGCACGCGCACGGCGGCACGCGCTTCATGCCCGGGGTTCTGTGAGATCGCGGCATCCATCACGCCCTGCAGCAGCAGCCGGCGGGTCAGTACGGTGACGTCATGACCGACGAACACCACCTTGTCGCGAGCAGCTTCGCTCAACGCTTTGGCGACGCCTTGCGTGCCCGCGCCGACGTTATAAAGGCCGACAATGTTGGCATGCTTGCCCAACAGCTGCGCCAGCACCTGTTCCGAACGATCGTCCTCGTCGCGTCCTTCGAGCACCGGCAGCACGTTGAGCCCGGGAAATTCCGACGCCATCACCTGGTTGAAGCCGAAGATGCGCTCGGCATGGTCGCGCAGGCCCTGCGAGCCCGCGACGATCGCGACCTTGCCGGACTTTTGGCCGGCCAAACGCCCGACCAGCGCGCCGGCGGTGCGCCCCGCGGCAATGTTGTCGATGCCGACATAATGGTGGCGGCGCGACGACGGCACGTCGGACACCAGCGTCACCACCTTGGTGCCGGCATCGACGAGATCGTTGATCGCGGCGCGGACGCCGGGATGATCCAGCGCCACCACCGCAACGCCGTCGCAGTCGCCGGACAGCGCCTCCAGGGAGGCTGCGAGCACCGACGGATCGAACACGTCGGTCGCGACCATCTCGACGTTGAGGCGGCGAACCGAGAGCCAGGCCGACATCTCGCCGAGATAGGCCTCGATCTGCTGCATGAACGGGTTCGGCCCCGACGGCATCACGAAGGCAAAGCGGCGGGCGCGGCCGCGGGCCAGCTCGGCCGCGGCGACGTGCGGCTGGAACGCGTTGCGTTCAATCGCCGCCTTGACGCGCCGCACCGTATCCGGCCGCACCCCCGGCCGGTTGTGCAGCACGCGGTCGACGGTCGCGAGGCTGACGCCCGCCTCGCGGGCGATGTCCTTGAGCGTCAGCGCGGTCGGGGTGAGGGTCTCGGCCATCGCTGAAGGTTAGCAGAGGTGTTTTGAGGTACGCAACTCATTTTGAGGGTCTCAGTAACTCGGGCCCGGCTCCGCCCCACCTCATCGGCCGAACACATCAATCTTCAGGACAGACTCAGCCATCTCAGACCTCGCGCACGCCTCCGCGATGATGGCGGAACATCTCGCCGCGAAAGCTGCGTCGCGTGCTCCCAAGCGTACGCATCGACGTCACCTCGCCATGGGTGCCGACTTCAGCGTCACGGTCGCATCCAGCGCGTCGCGCCCCGACCGATCCAGAACGCGATGTCGCTCGCGCGAAAGCCCGGCAGATCGAGTGCCGCTCGCCATGACCTGCAAGCTCAACCTAATCAAAGTTTCATGCAACCGGTGATTTTCCGTGACGTTGTTTCTGCGAAGGCAGGATGGACATTCGAACGAGATGGAGAATGCACGATGCGTGTTGCTGTCTTACTTGCTACCGCGGCTACGATCGCACTGGGCTCAGCGGCCTGGGCTGCTTCCAACAACGACAACGCGGCGCAGCCGACTAATGTCCGACAGGACATGATGCAGACGCTGCAAAAGTCGGGCTACAAGGACATCAGGCTGGCCCCGACGTCGTTCGACGTTCAGGCGGTCGATAGCGACGGAAACCCGGTGAGGATGTCGATCGGGCCGGATCACTTCGCCGAAATGATTACCGTCCGCGATATCCACCAGACCGCTGCGGACACCAGCTCGAACGCGGCGCGCCCGAGCACTGCGGGCGACTACGTCACCGTCCAACAAAGCGACGATCTTGCATCCAAGCTCATTGGGCTCGACGTCTACAACAATGACAACAAGGATATCGGCACCATCAAGGACATCGCGCTCGATCAGAGCGGTCGCGCCAATGCCTACATCCTATCGGTCGGCGGCTTCCTGGGGATGGGCGAACATTACGTCGCGGTGTCCCCGTCGGCCGTCCACGTCACCTACAAGGACAACAAGTGGCACGCCGGCATGAATGCCACGGCCGACCAGCTCAAAGCGGCGGCGGAGTTCAAATATAGCGGCCGTTGGGCCGGAAGCGTGATTTAACCGTCACAGGCCGGCATTCCTCTGCTCCAATGCGCGGCCACGCGAGAGGCTCCGGACCACCAAAGGCCTCTCGTCCGCTCCAGCAAGGACGCTGCAATTCGAGAATGATGGGCTTAACGCGGACGAAACGGCTTGGAGCGGGCGAAGGGAATCGAACCCTCGTATGCAGCTTGGGAAGCTGCCGTTCTACCATTGAACTACGCCCGCGGATGCGCTGCTCGCGCCCGTCCTGATTAGCCGAGACGGCGCCTTCCGCCAAGCGGTTTGGCGCGGCCGGCCTGACGCTCCCTTAAGTTTTCGGTAAGATTCCGGGTGCGCCGGATTGTGGCGGTGTTATGATCTCGTGTCTGGGGAGAAACGTGCACTGAGTGGGGGCGTGTGCATGGTGGGGCGTGGCTATTCGATATTCGACACGGCGATCGGGCGCTGCGGCATCATCTGGAGCGGCACCGGCGTGGTGGCGGTGCAATTGCCGGAGGCGCGGGAGATCGACACCCGCCGCCGCATCTTTGCGGTCCATCCCGAAGCGCGCGAGCAGCGTCCCTCCGACAATGCCGAGCTTGCGATCGACGGCATCGTGAGCCTGCTGCAGGGCGACGATCCCGATTTTTCCGAGGTCAGCCTGGATGCCGGCGGGGTGCCCGGCTTCAACCGGCGCGTCTATGAGTTCGCCTGCTCCATTCCGCGCGGGGAGACGCGGACCTATCACGAAGTCGCCAAAGCGCTGGGCGCCTCAGGCGCCGCTCATTCGGTGGCGCAGGCGATCGCCAGGAATCCCTACATGCTGATCGTGCCCTGCCATCGCCTGCTGGAGGCCGGCAATTACGCCGACCGGCTCTCGCCTTTCGGCGGAGTGATCTCCAAGCGGCGGCTGCTGGCGCTGGAGGGCGCCCATCCCGTCGCCAGCAAGACGCTGTTCGAGGTGCTGCTGCCCGTTGCTCCGCCGAGGCCGTCCACCTAGATAGGTGGCATGGACGCAACCACGCTACTGAATACACCCTCGATGACCGTCTCCGAGTTTCGCTGCGATGCGGGGCCGGATGACGCGCCGTTTGCCGAATGCCGCACCGGGCATTCCATCGCCTATGTCCGCTCGGGCAGCTTTGGCTGCCATTGCCGCGCCGGCTTCTTCGAGCTGGTGGCGGGCTCGATGCTGGTCGGCGCGCCCGGCGAGGAATACACCTGCACGCATGAGCATGTCAGCGGCGATGTCTGCCTGTCGTTCTTCCTCAGCGCGGACCTGGTCGACGCCCTCGGCGGGCGGCGCGAGACCTGGCAGGTCGGCGCCACGCCGCCGCTGCCCGAATTGATGGTGCTGGGCGAGCTCGCCCAGACGGCGGCAGATGGCAACAGCGATATCGGTCTCGACGAGGTCGGCCAGATCCTGGCCGGCCGCTTCATCGAATTGATCTCGGGCAAGGCGCGCAAGCCGGCCACGCCCAATGCGCGCGACCGCCGCCGCGCGGTCGAGGCCGCGCTATGGATCGACGACAACTCGCATCAAGAGGTCGATCTCGAACAGGCGGCAAAGCAGACGGGCCTCAGCCCGTTTCATTTCCTTCGGCTGTTCTCGAGCGTGCTCGGCGTCACCCCGCATCAATATCTGGTGCGCTCGCGGCTGCGCCACGCCGCGCGGCTTCTCACGGATGACGACATCGCGGTCACCGATGTCGCCTATGACGTCGGCTTCGGCGATCTCTCCAACTTCGTCCGCACCTTCCACCGCGCTGCCGGCGTATCGCCAACCAGGTTCCGGCAGGCCTCGAAGGGAGAGCGCAGCATCTTCGCCGAGCGCCTCGTCCTCAATTGAGACAGGTCGGCCGCGTTTGCGGGTAACAGTCTGTTGACCAGACGGGTGCGTCGCACTGGCGCTTGCGGTAGGCCGCGCGATAGTACAACCAGCGGGCGAAACGACGCCCGCTCAAGGCGGCGAATCGGCAGATGGACAGTGACTCGAGTGATGTGATTGCGGCCACATTGATTGCGCTTGCCGTAGGACTTGCCTTCATCGCCGGCTGTGCCGTCTATTATGGCCGCCAGATCACCTCGCGCAGGATTCCGATGCAGTGGGGCACCGACGGTCAGCCGGCCTGGTTTGCACCGCGTATCATCGGGCTCTGGTTCAGCTTCGGCATCACGGCGGCGCTGTCGGCGTTCCTGCTCGTTCTCGCCCATCACGACCCTCAGAAGCTCACGGCGCTGATCGTCGCAACGGTCAGCGTGATCGGAACGAACATGTGGGTTCACGTCTATCACCTGAAACGGGTGATCCGGTGGCAGTCGGAGGCCCCGGCGAACTAGGCGGGCGCCGGGCGCAAGATTCTCCAAGAGCGGCCCACCTCACCCCGGCTAGGGTCGTCTCCGGCGCGCGCCATTTTCGGCGCGTTTTGCAGATGGAGACGACCATGTACGACCACATCGGGCTTCGCGTTGCCGATCTCGACGCCGCGACGCGCTTCTACACCGCGGTGCTGGCGCCGCTCGGTTACGTCCTGTGCTCCAGCGGCGACGGTTATGCCGGCTTCGGGCCGAAGGGTGAGCCGGCGCTGTGGCTGCACCTGAACAAGGGCCACAAGGCCGACGGCGCGCACATTGCGTTCCGCGCCGGAGATCATGACGCGGTCAAGGCGTTCCACAGCGAAGGCCTGAAGAGCGGCGGCCGCGACAATGGCGGCGCCGGGCCGCGCAAGGATTACAGCCCGACTTATTACGCGGCATTTTTGATCGACCCCGACGGCAACAATGTCGAGGCGGTTTGTGCGTGAGCGCTAGCCGCTTAGGAGATCTCGTAGGGTGGGCAAAGGCGCAACGCGCCGTGCCCACCATCTCCCAACAATCGTGACAGATGTGGTGAGCACGCTTCGTTTTGCCCACCCTACCAATGCTGCATTTGAGGAACCTCCATGGCCTCCATCCACAACGACATTCCTCTCAACGCCTCCGCGCGCGACGTCTGGGACGCGGTGCGCGATTTCGGCTCGCTGCATGAGCGGCTGGCGCCCGGCTTCGTCACCGCCTGCGCGCTCGACGGCGATGCGCGTATCGTCACCTTCGCCAACGGTTCGGTGGCGCGCGAGATCCTGGTCGATTGCGACGACGCGCGGCAGCGCCTCGTCTATGCCATCAGCAACGAGCGGCTGAAGCATTACAGCGCCTCGGTGCAGGTGATCGCCGACGGCGAGCGGAGAAGCCGTCTGGTGTGGATCATCGACATGCTGCCGAACGAGCTTGCAGCCTATGTCGAGGGACAGACCAGGGAGGCCGTCGTTGCGATACATCAAGCGTTTCCGCCGGCTGCCGCCTAGCCGCGGTCGACGCGCTGCACCTCTGTGAGTTTTCTCACAGAGCTGCGCCCTCGCCGGCCGTAACCGTCGCGGCGTGCGTCCGGTTGGCTCCGCTTTCCCGGCGGCGCCACGCACGCGAGGAGCATGCCATGAGAGGTGCGGACAAGGTGATTTGCCAGGCGGCCGCCGTGCTGCTGCTGTTTTCAGTCGCGAGCTCGCCGGCGAAGGCGCAGTTCCTCGGCGGCGGAGGTGCCGGCGGCGAGGACATGATGACCCAGATGGCGCCGATGCTGGAGATGATGAAGGCGAAGATGGGCAAGCGCCGCTTCGCCATGATGATGCAGACCATGGGCCCGATGATGAGCCGCATGATGGAGAATGGCGGCGGTGGGCTTGGTGGCATGATGAGCGGCGGCGGCCTCGGCGGTAGCACGCTCGGCGGCGGCTTCGGCGCACCCAATTACGGCGGCTACACCGCGATGGGTGGCGGCACCATGCCGGCCGGATATGGCGGCGTTGGTGGCGGCGACATCATGGGCATGATCGGCGGCGCCAGTGGCGGCGACATGATGGCGATGATCCCGCAACTGATGCGGCTCGCCAATGTGGGCGGCGGGGGCCATCGCCGCCACAGGCATCGCTAATCGGCGGCGCCTGAAAGCGCCGGCCTGATCGCGGGCTTGCTCGCGCGCGGTCCCCAGCGCGTCAGCGCGACGCTGGAGGATGAGAGCAGGCCGAGCAGGACCATCGAGCTCGCGGCCAGCCAGAAATAGCTCTGCGCCGTGGCTTCGTGTGTCGACAGCCACCAGCCGGCCGCCGAGATGTAGATCAGCCGCGCCGTCTGCGCCAGCACTGGCCCGATCACCTTGGCCGCGCCTTGCGAGGAGAAATACATCGTCGTGGCAATGCCGAAAAAGGCGTAGAATGGTCCGACCGTCGAGAGATATTGATGGCTCGCCGCGCGCACGGCCACGCTGTCGGTGAAGATGTTGATCCAGAGATCGGGGAACATCGCGACGAGGCACGCAGGCGCGCCGACGGCCACGAAGGCGGCAACACTGGCGATCCATGCGACGCGCCGTGCGCGCGCGATGTTGCCTGCGCCGATCGCCATCCCCACCATCGGCACACAGGCGATGCCGAACGAGAACGCGATCGAGGTCAGCAGGAATTCCAGCCGCGCGCCGATGCCGTAGCCGGCGAGGATCGCGGTGCCGAATTGCGCCAGCATGTGGGTGAAGATCGAGATCGTCAGCACCGATTGCAGCGGCGAGAAGCAGGCGATGGCGCCGACCTTCAGGATGTCGAAAAACATCGCCCATTGAATCCGCAAGCCGCGCAGCTTCGGTGTCACCCGGGCGCGGCCGGAGAACAGGTACCAGCCCATGATGCAGATATTCATGGAATAGGCGATCAGCGCGCCGGCCGCGACGCCGCGCATGCCGAACTGCGGCACCGGCCCGAGCCCGAGGCCGAGCGTGCCGCCCAGCACGATCTGCCAGGCCGCCGAGTTGAGGATCAGGAACGACGGCAGCTTCATGTTGCCGGTGCCGCGCAGCACGCCGGCCATGGTGTTGAGCAGCCAAGGCAGCACGGCGCCGCCGAAAAACACCTGTGTGTAGGCAATCGCGTGCGTCAGCACGTCGCCGCGGCCGCCGAGCATTTCCAGCAGACGCGGGCCGAAGATCAGCATGCCCAGCATGAAGACGAGCCCGAAGCTGATGCCGATCAGGATCGCATGCGCGGCGAGCGTGCCGGCGCGCTCGCGATCGCCGGCGCCGAGCGCGCGGGCAATGGCGGAAGCCACCGCACCGCCCATGGCGCCGCCCGACATCGTCATGGTCAGGATCACTGTCGGAAACACCAGCGCCATCGCCGCCAGCGCCTCGACGCCGAGCCGGCCGATATAGGAAGTCTCCGCGATCACCGTACAGGTGCCGGCCGAGAGCGCGATCACGTTGGGCCAGGCGAGGGAGAGCAGCGTGCGCAGGATCGGCCCGTCGACAAGCGCGCTTCGCACCGGAGGCGGAGGCGGCGGCAGCGGACGCTCTTGCTCATCGACCGGGATTTCGGCGATGTCGGACATATCTTCTCCGGGGCACGGACGCCATTTGCGGCGCGGCAATGCGTAGGTGTGCCAATTATTTTCTTCGCGCAGAGGCGCGCAACGCGAGGCTTGTTAGCACGGCGCGGGGCGATTCCTCCTGCGCCAGTTGCAGGCGCGCCCTGCGGCAGCGCATTTCGATGGGATGAATTTACCCGATCGTCCAGACCAGCGGCGGCCACCCTCCTGTGGTCGAGCGCATATGCACGCCGATGTGCCGCCCGCATCCCGCAGCCAGGCCTTCGAACAATCCCTCCAGCACCCTGGCGCAAGCTGGATGATAGTCGGCGACGTCGTCCATCAGCTTCCAGCTCTGCTGGCGGAGTTCGAACGTGCCTTCGGATTGCGTCGTCTCGGCGACGTCATCCTGCGCGGCGAACAGCGCATTCAGGAACGCGGCGAATTCATTTGCGCCTCCGCGGCTCATCGCCAGTGGGGCGGCCACTTCGTCGAAATATTGCATGCCGATCAGCTTGCCGGTGAGGTGCAGGAGATAGCTCGCATCCTCCGGTCCGAACAGCTGCACCATGACGGGCGCGGCGGTGCGGACATATTCCATCGCGTAGTTGCGATAGGCTTTTTCCAGGCGCGGCTTCGGCCAGCTCGCGACCGGCAACGCCGGCGCAGCCCTGGCATCGAACAGCGGCGCTTCGAGGTGGCGCGCGAACACGAGCCGCTGGTCCGGCTCGAGCGGATGGTCGTATTGGCAATAATAGCCTTCCAATCCGTCCTGGCCGTCGACGCTCTGCTTGGTGCAAACGAAGCCGAGCCTGAGATCGCCGAGCGCGACGCCGTTATTGGCGTGCCATCCGCGCAGCATCGCGCGGCTCACCTCGCCCGGTACGCCGCAGATCGCGGTGCCTTTCCAGATCCAGCGCGGCGGCGGATAGCGGATCCAGGCCTTGGCGTCGCTTTCATACATGTATTCGACATGCACGCCGCCGATCCAGTTGGAGAGATAGTGATATTGCGCGGCCGCCACCGCCGGCGGCAGATGATCGATCCCGAGCTTCCGCAAGCCCGGCAGGAAGCGCTCCTGCTGCTGACGGCGGAACACGCGGAAGACGAACTCCGCGGCGTCCGCGGTGCCGCGCCGCGTGACGACGGTGAGGATGAGGCCCGTGAAGTAAGCGTGATAGAGATCGGCGACCGCGCGCCAGCGCTTCCATTGGGCTTCCTGCGCGGCGTCAGCTGCGTCGGTCATTGGTTTCGCTCCCGATCGTTGTTGCGATCGAGTGTGTCACCGCGCCTTCCGGCAAGCAACATGACGCCCGTGCAGAGCGCCCTGCGCGGCCGCCCGCCAATTCCGCATCACGAAGTTTGCGGCGGCGCCTTGGCTGCGCGCTCTCGCTCGACCCGTTCGGTGACGTCACGCGCCATCGCCACCGATCCCAGCACGTCGCCGCCGGAATCCCGCACCAGTGCGAATGTCATCTCGATGTAGAGCTTGCGTCCGCTCTTGTGCTGCGCACGGGTCAGCGTCGGCCTGCCCGCGAGCCTCATCGCGCCGCTGGCCAGCGCAGCTTCAAAGCCCTTCCAGTGCGCGGCACGCAGATGCTCGGGAATGATCAAATCGAGATTCTGGCCGAGCGCCTCCGTGGCCGAGAAGCCGAACAGAGCTGCCGCTGCACGATTCCACCGCATGATCGTGCCGGAGCGATCCGAATAGATCAGCGCATCCGCGACGTCTTCGGCGATCTTTGCGTCGAGTTCGGATGGGTTGGTCATGTCACCACCTTGTAGCCCGGAGGAGCCACCGGGTCGGCGCGGAGCGCCGCCCGATGGCTCCTCCGGGCTACAGGATCGCGCTACACCCGGAAATGCTTCGATAGTTTGAGGCCCTGGGCCTGGTAGTTGGAGCCGATGCGCTGGCCGTACATCGCGTCGGGACGGGCCAGCATCTTCTCGTAGACGAGGCGGCCGACGATCTGGCCGTGCTCGAGGATGAACGGCACTTCGCGCGAACGTACCTCCAGCACGGCGCGCGATCCCAATCCGCCCGCACCCGCATAGCCGAAGCCGGGATCAAAGAATCCGGCATAGTGCACGCGGAATTCGCCGACCAGCGGATCGAACGGCACCATCTCCGCCGCGTAGTCGGGCGGCACCTGCACGGCTTCCTTCGAGGCCAGGATGTAGAACTCGCCGGGATCGAGGATCAGGCTGCCGTCGGGACGGGCCGAGATCGGCTCCCAGAAGTCCTCGACGGAATACCCGGCGCGACGATCGACGTCGACGACGCCGGTGTGGCGCTTGGCGCGGTAGCCGACGAAGCCGTTTGCCCTTTCGCCGGAGAGATCGACGGAGACGGCGACGCCGCCGGAGAGATCGGCATCGTCGACGTCGACGAGGCGCTCGGCGGCGTGCAAGGCATCGAGCTCGTCGGGGTTGAGGATGGCGTCGCCGGTGCGGAAGCGCACCTGGCTCAGACGCGAGCCCTCGCTGACCAGCACCGGAAACGTCTTCGGGCTGATCTCGGCATAGAGCGGGCCGTGATAGCCGGCGCCGATCATGTCGAAGCGGCGGGTGCCGTCGGCGATCACGCGGGTGAAGACGTCGAGCCGGCCGGTGGAGCTCTTCGGGTTCGCGGCCGCGACGATCTCAGGCGGCAGCGCGAGGCTCTCCAGCAGCGGCACGATGTAGACGCAGTTGGTTTCAAGCACGGCGCCGTCGGCGAGGCTGAATTCGTGCAGCTTCAATTCGTCGATCCGCTCGGCGACGGTGGCACCGGGACCGGGCAGGAAGCTGGCGCGGACGCGATAGGCGATGTCGCCGAGACGCAGATCGAGGCTCGCCGGCTGGATCTGGCTCTCGACGAAATCATAGGCGGGCAGGATGAGGCCTGCCGCCGCCATCGCCGCGATCATGCGGTCGGGCAGGATACCATTGGCGTCGGGCGCGACCGTGAACGTCAACCGGGGGTCCTCATCGGGGGTCAGATGCATCCGGACATGCCGGAAATACAAGTCTTTTACGGCTATCCGATGGACGCCTTGACGGAAAGGGCATTGCGGAATATGAGCATCACTTATCCCGTGGTGATTTGAGCCGGCCGGCTTGCAGCCACGTTAAATAAGTCGCTAAACAGGCCGGGGACCTCTGTGATCCCGGCCCGTGGATATATCCAGGCCGGTTTTTTTGTGACCGTTTTCGACGAGACGGTCATGTCGGAGGTACCTATGTCGAAGTCGACCACCAACTACCGTCCCGAAACCCGCCTGGTCCATTCCGGCACCCTGCGCTCGCAATTTGGCGAGACGTCGGAGGCGCTGTTCCTGACCCAGGGCTATGTCTACGACACCGCCGAGCAATGCGAAGCGCGGTTCAAGGGCGAGGATCCGGGCTTCATCTATTCGCGCTATTCCAATCCCACCATCGCGATGTTCGAGCGCCGCATGATCGAGCTCGAAGGCGCCGAGGCCGCCCGCTCGGCGGCAACAGGCATGGCCGCGGTGACGACCGCGATCCTGGCGCCGCTCAAGGCGGGCGATCATCTGGTCGCCTCCCGTGCGCTGTTCGGCTCGTGCCTCTACGTCGTGCAGGACCTGCTGCCGCGTTACGGCATCGAGACCACGCTGGTCGACGGAGCCAATCTCGACGAATGGCAACGCGCGGTGAAGCCCAACACCAAGACGTTCTTCCTGGAGAGCCCCACCAACCCGACGCTCGACGTGCTGGATATTCCTGCCATCGCCGAGATCGCGCACAAGGCCGGCGCGCGGCTCGTCGTCGACAACGTGTTCGCGACGCCGATCTGGCAGAGCCCGCTCGCGCTCGGCGCCGACGTCGTGGTCTATTCCGCGACCAAGCATATCGACGGCCAGGGTCGCTGCCTCGGCGGCATCATCCTGTCGTCCGAGGCCTTCATCGCCGAGCACATCCACAACTTCATGCGCCAGACCGGCCCGTCGATCTCGCCGTTCAACGCCTGGGTCCTGCTCAAGGGCCTGGAGACCCTGGGCGTGCGCGTGCGCGCGCAGACCGAGACTGCCGCGCGCATCGCCGACGTGCTGGCGAGCCATCCGAAGATCTCGCGGCTGGTCTTCCCGGGCCGCGCCGATCATCCGCAGGCAGCCTTGGTGAAGAAGCAGATGCGCGGCGGCTCGACGCTGGTCGGCTTCGAGGTCAAGGGCGGCAAGCAGGCGGCGTTCCGCGTGCTCAATGAATTGAAGCTGGCGAAGATCTCGAACAATCTCGGCGACGCCAAGAGCCTCGTCACCCATCCGGCGACCACGACGCATCAGCGCCTGAAGCCGGAGGACCGCGCCGCGCTCGGCATCAGCGAAGGCTTCATTCGCTTCTCGGCGGGGCTGGAGCATGCCGATGATCTGATCGAGGATCTGACCGCGGCGCTGGAGAAGGCGTGAGGGGGTGAAGGTCTCGTAGGGTGGGCAAAGGCGCGCTTGCGCCGTGCCCACCATTCTCGATGACAATGACGAGATCGTGGGCACGGCGCGCGAAGGGCGCGCCTTTGCCCACCCTGCGGCACCGTCTTACATCGGCCGATACGTCCGCACGTCGGCCGGCACGTTCACGCCCAGCTTGATCTGGCCGACGGAGCGGATGATGTCGTCGCCGAGCAGCTGGGCGAAACAGGCGTAGCCCCAATCGTTCATGTGCAGGCCGTCGGCGATGACGAAGCCCTCGACCGGAATGGCCTGCTTCTCGTGCCACTCGCGCATCACCTCGAAGCGCGGGAAGATGCCGACGTGACGGAGCTCGGCGACCTTGCCGAGCAGCTTCACCATCCTGCCGGCGCTTTCGGCGCGCTGGTTGACGGCTGGCGAATATTGCGGATCGACCAGCACGATGTCGGCGTCGCCGGCGGCCTGGATGCGGCCGATGCCCTCCTCGACCAGCTTTGCGGTCTCGCCGGGATCGAGATTGCGCAGTACGGCGTTGGTGCCGACCTGCCAGATCACGAGATCCGGGTGCACGTCGATCACCTCCCTCTGGAGGCGCTTCATCATCTCGGGCGCGTCCTCGCCACCGACGCCGGCATTGACGACGGTGATGTCGGCGGTCGGATATTGCCGGCGCAACTGTGCGGCAAGACGGTTCGGATAATTGAACTCCGGTGAGGTCGCACCGAAGCCCGCGGTCGACGACGAGCCGAACGCGACGATGACGACGGGCTTGCCGGCGACGAGCTTGCCCGCGACATGCGGCAGCGAGCCCATCGCCTTCGTACCCCCCTTCGGCGGCAGGCATGGCACGCGGCTGAAAATATCGGCGGCGGACTTCGCGACCTCTTTCACTTTGTCGATAGCGCGTGAGGTGACGCCGCGCTGCTCGGGTGACCTTGCGGCAACGGTGGTCTGGGAGGGTGAAGCGGGCACGGGATCAGACGACTGCGCCGGTGCGGGCGTCGCCTGCGCGGCCTGGGTCTGCGCATGCGAGGCCGGCGTCAGCAACAACAGCACTGCGGCTGCAGGCGCGACCAGCCGTAACGTCAGGCAAAAAGGGCGGAGAGAACTCATTAACGCTAGACCTCAATTTTGCTGCTGGGCCGGCTCCAGATGGGCAGCGTCGATCACGAACTGTGCCAACGCCCGGCCGAGGCAATCATGGACCTGTTTCGCCAGCTCGGGCCCGCGGGACGGGCTGAACAGGTCGAACTGACCCTGCTCATTCCACTGCCGCATGATCGCGAAACGATCAAACAGCGGGATGTCGTGCTCCTGCGCCACCACGCGCATATTATCGAGGAATGGCTGGGCCGAGATCATCGTCTCGGTACGTGGGCTGTACTGTAAATTCATCAGAACGACGTCGGCCCCTGCCTTTTGCAGCGCAATAACCCCGTCGGTGACGGCGCTGCGAAACTCGTCGGGATCGATGGATCGGATGGCATCCACGGTCCCGGTCTGCCAGACCACCAAAGTAGGCGTTTTTGCTTCCATCAGCTTAACGAAGTTCGAGGCGGCCTCCTCTGCCGTCCTCTTGCTCTGTATTTCTACGGAGACGTGCACCGCCTCCGACGGCGGCAGCTTTTCCTTCAGGATCGCCTCCATGCGTGCCGGATAGGAGCTGCTCTCCGACGCCGGAATCGTGGTCGAGCGGCTGCCGATGACCAAAATCTCGAGTGGCTTACCGGCCTTGACGGCTTCGGCGACCTTGGGAAGCTGGCTTTCGCTGTTGAGTAGATAGGACGGCACCTCGCACGCCGCGGGCGCAGCGGCAGGCGCAGCGGCATCCCCCGCGCGCGCCACAGGCGCGGCGAGGCTACCGCATAGCAGGACCAGGCTCAGGAGAACCTTCGCCTTCATCAGCCCCCTCCCGCCAGATCGGCGCTGCCGACGGCGTTCTTGGTTTTCGCACCGCTCTTGTCAGCCACGCGCTTGTACCACGAAATCACCCAGGCCACGCCCCACATGATCAGGACCCCGGAGAGACTAATCAGCGCATGCACGGCTGCCCCACCGGAGACTTCGGCGAGAATGAAATGGCCGGCGAAGGCCAGGAAGACGCCGAGGCAGAATATCTCCAGGGAATGCTGGCCACATAGAATCAATGGGCGCAGCCAGCGCGATTTCAAGCCCGGCCAGTCCCGGGGCAGGAAGCGCACGGTGAGCGCGGCCAGCGCCAGGAAATGCGTGAAGCGCAACACGTCGAGGTCGGTCTTGTCGATCGGATACATCCATTGCTCGACCCGCTTCGGCATGAACTGGGAGAGCTGCGGCACGTACCAGGTCAGCGTCACGTAGAACGCCGCGACGAGATAGGCGATCGCGATCCACATCGTCACCGGCGAAGCCAGGATACGCGACATGCGACGGGCACCTCCGAGCGCGCACCATGCCCCGAACACGAACAGCAATTGCCAGGCGAAGGGATTGAAGGCCCAGAAGCCGTTCGGATAGGCCGACAAATAGAGATCGTATTCCCAGGTCACCGCGTAGAGCACGACCGAGAGGCCGAGCGTGACGTCCGGTCGCCATTTCATCGACCACAGGATCAGCGGCAGCGCCAGCATCAGCACGATGTAGAGCGGCAGCACGTCCATGTTCACGGGGCGGAAACGCAGCAGCAGCGCCTGCACGATGGTGACGTCGGGCTGCTTGAGGAAATCCATGATCCCCATCTCTTCGGTGTAGAGCGGGTTCTCGAAGCGGGTCGCGACGTAGGAGATCTCGGCGAGGAAGATCGTGAACAGGAAGACGTGGGCGACGTAGATCTGCCAGACCCGGCGCAGGATGCGCGCGGTGGCGATGACGACGCCGCTCTCCAGCATCGCCCTCCCGTAGACGAAGGCGGCGGTGTAGCCGGAGATGAAGATGAAGATCTCGGTGGCGTCGCTGAAGCCGTAATTGCGGATGGTGAACCAGGTCAGCAGGCTCGGCGGCAGATGGTCGATGAAGATCAGCCACAGCGCCAGCCCGCGGAACAGGTCGAGCCGGAGCTCGCGCTCGCCGATGGCGGGCAGCGTGATGGCCGGCGCCCTCGCGCGCGGCTTCGCCCGCGCGGGCTTGACGTCAGCAGCCACGCTGTCCGCAGGCTTGACGTCAGCAGGCCTGACGTCAGCAGGCTTGGCGGTTCCCGCGGTCGTCGATCCCGTCACTTGGTCGGCAATGATCATCGGGGGGCCAAATACCCTTCGGCAAATCGCGACGTCTCGAGGAGTGTACCGGTCCGATCGTCGTCTCGCAAAGCGGCCGGGTCACAGGAGGGCTCGACCCCTCCGGGGGTATTTCCCTCGGGGTGTCCTTCCCTTCGAATTCTGGCGGGACGATGTCGCCAAAGCCGCCTCGAGGGTTTGGTTCCGGAGCCGGATTTCGGTATGGTAGCAGCCATGTACCGCGCCGTGACCCGCCAGATTGAAGTAACCGTCGAGCCGAACTTTGTTCCGGAACAGTCCTCGGTCGACCGTTCCCGCTATTTCTGGTCCTACACCATCGTCATCACGAATTCGGGCGAGGAGACCGTGCAGCTCAAGACGCGGCACTGGATCATCACCGACGCCTCCGGCCGCCAGCAGGAGGTCAGGGGCGAAGGCGTGGTCGGCGAGCAGCCGACGCTCGCCCCCGGCGAGCGCTTCGAATACACCTCGGGCGTCCCGCTCTCGACCGCCTCCGGCTTCATGACCGGCCGCTACCAGATGGTCACCGAAAGCGGCGCGCGCTTCGAGATCGACGTGCCGGCGTTCTCGCTGGACAGTCCGGATAACAAGCGGGTGTTGAATTAGCGGGCTGCACGCTCGTGTCCCGGCGCAGAACCGGGACCCAGCGCGACACGGCACGATGCGGATGGATGGGGCAAGAGAGCGGAGTGTAGCGCAACTCTCTCCAAGTCGTCATTGGGATGCTTCCCTGCACATCCCAGCGGCAGTGCCGTAGGGTGGGCAAAGGCGCCAGCGCCGTGCCCACCATCTCCCTCCATGAGCAACAAAGCGTGGGCACGCTGCGCTTTGGCCACCCTCCGAGATCCGGCTTGTGGCAGGCAGCTCGGCTTGCAGACGCGCCTTTGCGTTCTCGCGGCGCGTTTCGCCCGAGCTTTGTTTCGTCTCGCCACCCTCTGATCCAAGAGGGCACAGGGAAGGCCGGGTGCCGGCTGGCACCCGCGGTCCGCTGCGCGAAATGCACGCGCAAAAAGAACCGCACAGCAGCATACAGGTGTCGCCGATCACTCGGCCTTCCCTGCGCGATGGCTGGACGGCTTATGCCGTGATCTCCCGGGAGCCGACCATTCCTTTTGGCCTCCCTCGCCCCGCGAATTTAAACGATGCAGTCTGCCCGGTTGGGCTCGCTCGCACCTTCGCGAAAGACTTGACCGTGGCAACGACGGCCAGGACCACACGGTTTTGCCGTACGCACGGCCCGCCATGTCGCCGCAGTATTCCCTAGCTCCGTCGACAGAGCCGGAAACTTACGAGCGAGACGAAGCCTAGCAGCGCCGTCGTCCGCACGCGGTTACGGGCTCACAGGGACTACCCGCCCTGCCCGCACCTCTCATGCCGACGCTGCCGCGTCCACCGCAAGCCCGGCTCGCGAACATGACGACGACAAGTCGCCCCTCTTGGGTGAGCCGGGATGGGCGACACATACGCCGAAACCGAATTTCGGTAAAGTGGAATATTTTTGCGTGCGTGGATTGACAGAGGGCGACACAGGCGCGGTGCCGTAGCCCGGGTGAGCGGAGCGATACCCGGGAGCGGTGCAGCCGGCACGGAGGCCCCGGATGTCGCTTCGCTCATCCGGGCTACGGGACTACGCGCACTGCGAACTCTGCTACCCCGCGCGGCGGGCGCGGGCCCGGCTTTCCCAGCGGGTCGGCGCGAAGCGCCGCCCGATGACAGGCTCCGCGACATCTGGGATCTCTGCGAGTGACGTCCCGGGTATCGCTGCGCTCACCCGGGCTACGGCCTCGCTCGCTACGCGTCCTCGACGCCCGCCTCGGCCGGCGTGAAATCGTACACCGAGCTGCAGAACTCGCAGGTGACGACGACCTTGTCGTCCTTCACCATTGCCGCGCGGTCGTCGGGCGAGAAGCTCTTCAGCATCGAGGCGACCGCATCGCGCGAGCAGGAGCACTGCGCCTTGAGGACCATCGGATTGAACACGCGCACGCCGCGCTCGTGGAACAGGCGGAACAGCAGCCGCTCGCCGGAGAGCTCGGGATCGATCAGCTCGACGTCCTCGACGGTCTCGATCAACGAGCGCGCCTCGACCCAGGCATCGTCTTCCGCGACGCTGTGCACCTCGACGCCATCGGGGGCATCGCCGGGATGCAGATCGGCCTGCCGCGCGCGCTCCGGCGCCTTCGGCAAGAATTGCATCAGCATGCCGCCGGCGCGCCAGCGATGCTTGCCGCCGTCGTTCGAGCGCCACTCCTCACCGACCGCGAGACGCACCTTGGTCGGGATCTGCTCGGAGCGCAGGAAATATTCGTGGGCGGCGTCTTCCAGGCTGCCGCCGTCGAGCGCAACCAAGCCCTGGTAGCGGCTCATGTCGGGGCCCTGGTCGATGGTCATGGCGAGATGACCGTGACCGAGCAGCGCGCCGGAATCCATTCCGGATTTTTGGGCATCGCCGAGGCGCGCGGCGTCGAAGCGCGCATAGGCGCGCAGGCGATCGGGCGCCTGATAGTCCACCACCAGGAACGACACCGGACCGTCGGTCTGCGCCTGCAGGATGAAGCGTCCCTCGAATTTCAGCGCAGAGCCGAGCAGCGTCGTCAGCACGATCGCCTCGCCGAGCAACTTGCCGACCGGCGCGGGATAATCGTGCTTGGTCAGGATCTCGTCGAGCGCTGGGCCAAGCCGCACCAGGCGCCCGCGCACGTCGAGCGCGTCGACCTCGTAGGGCAACACGGCGTCATCGATCGGAACCGCTGATGGCGCGCGAACCGGGCCTTCAGGGCCTGCTTTCATCTCGGGGGATTGGGAAACCATGGGGCGTTATCTGGGGTCGGTGGACAAAAATGGAAGAGGCGCGCGCCCGTTCAATCGTCGCCGGAGCAACGGGCTGCGTAGCCCGGATGGAGCGTCGCGTAATCCGGGGTATTCGCGTGACGCATCGTCGGCCCCGGATTTCGCTGGGCTCCATCCGGGCTACAATCAAGGGCTACTTCACCGCGTCGAAGCACCAGGCCAGAATGCCCTTCTGCGCGTGCAGGCGGTTTTCGGCCTCGTCGAACACGACCGATTGCGGACCGTCGATCACGTCATCGGTGACCTCCTCGCCGCGATGGGCGGGCAGGCAATGCATGAACAGCGCGTCGGGCTTGGCCAGCGACATCAGCTTGCCGTTGACCTGATAGGGCTTGAGCACGTTGTGGCGGTGCTCGCCTTCCTTGTCGCCCATCGACACCCAGGTGTCGGTGACGACACAGTCGGCGCCGCGCACGGCGGCCTCCGGATCGGTGCCGAGCATGATCGGCGCGCCGGTCGCCTTGATGAAGTCGCGCATCGCCTTTTTCGGCGCGAGTTCCGGCGGCGTTGCGACATTGAGCTGAAACTTGAAGCGCTCGGCGGCATGCGCCCAGGACGCCAGCACGTTGTTGTCGTCGCCGGTCCAGGCCACCGTCTTGCCCTCGATCGGGCCGCGATGCTCCTCATAGGTCATGAGGTCGGCCATCACCTGGCAGGGGTGCGAACGCCGCGTCAGGCCGTTGATGACAGGCACGGTGGCGTTGGCCGCAAGCTCCAGCAGCGCGTCGTGATTGAGGATGCGGATCATGATGGCGTCGACATAGCGCGACAGCACGCGCGCGGTGTCGGCGATGGTCTCGCCGCGGCCGAGCTGCATCTCGGCACCGGTGAGCATGATGGGCTCGCCGCCGAGCTGGCGCATGGCGACGTCGAACGACACGCGTGTCCGGGTCGACGGGCGCTCGAAGATCATCGCCAGCGTCTTGCCTTCGAGCGGCCTGACCGGCTGATGCGCCTTCTGCTTCGCCTTCATGGCGGAGGACGCCGCAAGCATGCGCTTGAGCTCCGACAGCGGCAGCTCGTTGATATCGAGGAAATGCTTCGGAGTTTTGTTGGGGGACTTGCTCATCAGCTTGCCGCCCGCTTGGTCTGGCTGGACGAGATCGCGGAACAGGCGCGCTCCAGCCGCCCGATGCTGTCCTCGATCTCGGCTTCGGTCACGATCAGCGGCGGCAGGAAACGCACGACATTGTCGCCGGCCCCGACGGTGAGCAGCTTTTCATGACGCAGCGCCGCGACGAGATCGCCGGAGGGCACCACGGCCTTGATGCCGATCAGCAGGCCCTCGCCGCGCACCTCGCTGACGATGTCGGGATAGCGGTCGATCACGGAGGCAAGCTTCTGCTTCAGCAGCAGCGACATTCTCTGCACGTGGTCGAAAAAGCCGGGCGCGAGCATGACGTCGAGCACGGCGTTGGCCGCGGAGATCGCCAGCGGATTGCCGCCGAAGGTCGAGCCGTGCGAGCCGGGCCCCATGCCGGCGGCCGCATCCGCGGTCGCCAGAATGGCCCCGATCGGGAAGCCGCCGCCGAGCGCCTTGGCCAGCGACATCACGTCCGGCGTGACGCCAGTGCGCCGATAGGCGAACAGATCGCCGCTGCGGCCCATGCCGGTCTGCACCTCGTCGAAGGCGAGCAGCAGGCCCTTCTCGTCGCAAAGCTGGCGCAGCGCCTTGAGGAAGCCAGGCGTTGCCGAGCGCACGCCGCCCTCGCCCTGGATCGGCTCGATCAGGATGCCGGCGGTGTGCGGACCGATCGCCTTCTTGACGGCCTCGATGTCGCCATGCGGCACCTGGTCGAAGCCTTCCATCGGCGGACCGAAGCCTTCGAGATATTTTGCCGAGCCGGTCGCAGCCAGCGTCGCCAGCGTGCGGCCGTGGAAGGCGCCTTCGAAAGTGATGATGCGATAGCGCTCCGGATGTCCCTTGGAGAAGTGATGGTGGCGCACCAGCTTGATCACGCCCTCCAGCGCTTCGGCCCCCGAATTGCCGAAGAACACGAAGTCCGCAAAGCTCTCCTGGCAGAGCCGGTTGGCGAGCTTCTCGCCATCCGGGCTCTGGAACAGGTTCGACATGTGCCAGAGCTTCGTCGCCTGCTCCTGCAGCGCCTTGATAAGATGCGGATGGCAATGGCCGAGCGCATTCACGGCCACGCCCGAGGTGAAATCGAGATAGCGATCGCCATTGGTCGCGATCAGCCAGCAGCCTTCACCGCGCTCGAAGCCGAGGTCGGCTCTCGCGAAAACGGGGAGCAAATGCGGCGCTGCGCTGTTCGTCATGATGTCACTTGAATGTTGCGGACGATGTGACGCGTGCATTGCGCAACGCACCATCCACCGGCCCGGAAAACGAAACGTGCCGCCTTTTAAGGGCGGCACGCGGGACTATCTTATGCCTGGCAAGACGGGTGTCAATGCCGCCCGGAAAGCCTCGGGAAACGCAGAATCCGTAGTCTTGCGGTGCCGATTTTGCGGGATTTCACCACGGAACATGTGGAAGCGAGTCGGCGGACTCTTGCGCGGGAGTCACGCCATATTGTAGCGTTTGGATTGTCAGATACGACATCTCGTGCAGCGGTTCTGATCTCAAGAGTCCTCATGTACCGGCGTAAACGTTCGGGCGTCAGTCGCGCCCGGCGAGCCTTAAGGGATTCTGGCGGCACGGGTTTTTCGAAGCTTAGCAATCGCCGCATGGGCGCCAGGACGGCAGCCGCGCGACGAGGGAAAGGGTGCAATGACGGTTTTGACCTGGTCCGATGATCGCGTCGAGCAGCTGAAAAAGCTCTGGGAGGCCGGACTTTCGGCCAGCCAGATCGCAGCTGAGCTCGGCAATGTGACCCGCAATGCCGTGATCGGCAAAGTGCACAGGCTCGGTCTGTCCGGCCGCGCAAAGAGCCCGTCATCGGCCGCGCCCCGGCCGCGCAAGGCGCGCCCCGCACAGCACATGATGCGGGTGACCCGCCCCATCGCGCGCGGCAACACCGCGCTGGCCCAGGCCTTCGAGGTCGAGGTGGAGGCCGAGCCGGTCACCTACGACAACGTGGTGCCGATGAGCCAGCGGCTGTCGCTGCTCGAGCTGAACGAGGCGACCTGCCATTGGCCGGTCGGCGATCCCTCCAGCCCGGACTTCTTCTTCTGCGGCGGCAAGGCGCTGTCCGGCCTGCCCTACTGCGCCCAGCACTCGCGCGTGGCGTATCAGCCGGCGGCCGATCGCCGGCGCGCAGCACCTAAGCCGGGGCCGCGGTGAGCTTGCGGATTTAGCTGACTAAGGACGGCGCTGTCACGCGACGACGGTCCAACAATCTCGGTGTCATCCCCGCGAACGCGGGGATCCATAACCACAGGGCGCAGTTGTTGCGCGAGATGGTCACTCCGAGTCTTCGCCAAACTACGTCCTGTGGTTATCGCGACGAGCGCAAGCGCTCGCGCGGAGATCCCGGGCTCGCGCTGCGCGCGCCCCGGGATGACGGCTGAGATTGCGGCTACAACTCGCCAAATGGCAGCCCACAACCCCCTACGCCTGCTCGGCCTTCGCGAAGCGATCGTCCAGCGCGTAGCCGGCGCCGCGAACGGTGCGGATCGGGTCCTGCTCGCGGCCGAGATTGAGCAGCTTGCGCAGGCGGCCGATATGAACGTCGACGGTGCGCTCGTCGATGTAGATGTCGCGGCCCCAGACGCTGTCGAGCAGCTGCTCGCGCGAGAACACGCGGCCGGGATGCTCCAGGAAGAACTCCAGCAGGCGATATTCGGTCGGGCCGAGATCGATCGGCCGGCCCGAGCGCGCCACGCGGCGCTTGTCGCGGTCGAGCTCAATGTCGCCATAGGCCAGCACGGTGGCGAGCCGCTCGGGGCTGGCGCGCCGCAGCAGGCCCTTCACGCGCGCCAGGAGCTCCGGCACCGAGAACGGCTTGACGATGTAATCGTCGGCGCCGGTCGCAAGCCCCCGCACCCGCTCGCTCTCCTCGCCGCGCGCGGTGAGCATGATGATCGGCAGCTGCTTGGTGTCGGGCCGGGTGCGCAGGCGCCGGCACAGCTCGATGCCCGACAGGCCCGGCAGCATCCAGTCGAGCACGATCAAATCGGGGACGTGCTCCTTGAGGCGGGTGTCGGCGTCGTCGCCGCGCATGACCGTCTCGACGTCATAGCCGTCGCCTTCGAGGTTGTAGCGAAGCAGCTCGGTGAGAGCTTCCTCGTCCTCAACCACCATAATGCGTGCGCCCATGGTGTCGTCGCTCCTTAAAGTCTTCAGGTATTCGGGATCGCCGTGGCGAAGGTGGTCATGTCGCCCTTCGGCCGCTTGTCGGTGATCGCCTGGCCCTCGATCATGTAGAACACGGTCTCGGCGATGTTGGTGGCGTGGTCGCCGATCCGCTCGATGTTCTTGGCGCAGAACATCAGGTGGATACAGAACGAGATATTGCGGGGATCCTCCATCATGTAGGTGAGGAGCTCGCGGAACAGCGAGGTGCAGATCGCATCGACCTCCTCGTCGCCCTTCCACACCGCCATCGCCGCCGGAAGATCGTGGGCGGCATAGGCGTCCAGCACCGACTTGACCTGCTGCTGCACGAGGTCGGTCATGTGCTCGAGGCCGCGGAACAGTTTCAGCGGATGGAAGTCGGTCTCGAGCGCGGCGACGCGCTTGCCCATGTTCTTGGCGAGGTCGCCGATGCGCTCGAGGTCGGTCGCGACGCGCATCGCGCCGACGATCTCGCGCAAATCCACCGCCATCGGCTGACGGCGGGCGATGGTGAGCACCGCGCGTTCCTCGATGCGCTTCTGCAGCGCGTCGAGATCGGCGTCGATGGTGACGACGCGCTGGCCGAGCGCGACGTCGCGGCGGATCAGCGCATCGACGGAATCGACGATCATGCGCTCGGCGATGCCGCCCATCTCGGCGACCAGGCGTGTGAGTTCCTGGAGGTCGGTGTCGAAGGCCTTGGCGGTATGTTCGGTACCCATGTCGCGTCTCCTCAGCCGAACCGGCCGGTGATGTAATCCTGCGTGCGCCGGTCAGTCGGCGACGTGAAGATCTTGCTGGTGTCGTCGAACTCGATCAGCTCGCCGAGATACATGAAGGCGGTCTTGTCGGAGACGCGCGCGGCCTGCTGCATGTTGTGGGTGACGATCGCGATCGTGTAGTTCTCGGACAGTTCCTGGATCAGCTCCTCGACCTTGGCGGTCGAGATCGGGTCGAGCGCCGAGCAGGGCTCGTCGAACAGGATGACTTCGGGGCGCACCGCGACGGTGCGGGCGATGCACAGGCGCTGCTGCTGGCCGCCGGAGAGCGACAGGCCGGAAGCGTTGAGCTTGTCCTTGACCTCGTTCCAGAGGGCGCCGCCGCGCAGCGCCTTCTCGACGCGGTCGTCCATCTCGGACTTCGAGATCTTCTCGTAGAGGCGGATGCCGAAAGCGATGTTCTCGTAGATCGTCATCGGAAACGGCGTCGGCTTCTGGAACACCATGCCGACCCGGGCGCGCAGCAGATTGAGGTCGAGCTTGGGGTCGAGGATGTTGGTCTGGTCCAGCATCAGCTGGCCGGTGGCGCGCTGGCCCGGATAGAGGTCGTACATCCGGTTGAAGATGCGCAGCAGGGTGGACTTGCCGCAGCCCGACGGCCCGATGAACGCCGTGACGCGGTTGGCGCCGAGCGTCAGGTTGATGTTCTTCAGCGCGTGGTGCTCGCCGTAATAGAAGTTGAGGTTGCGCACCGTCACCTTGGCGGGCGCCTCGGGCAGCACCGGCGCGTGCGGCAGGCCACCGGACGCGCTCATCGATACGGAAAGATCACTCATTTTGCGGTCCTCTCGGCGCCAAGGATGCGCGCGCCAATGTTCAGGGCAAGCACGGTCAGGGTGATGAGCAGAGCGCCGCTCCACGCCAACTGCTTCCAGTAGGCGTAGGGGCTCTGCACGAAGTTGTTGATGGTGACGGGCAGGTTGGCCATCGTCTTGTTCAGGCCGAGGCTGAAGAACTGGTTCGACAGCGCGGTGAACAGCAGCGGCGCGGTCTCGCCGGCGACGCGGGCGGTGGCGAGCAGCACGCCGGTGATGAGGCCGGACCGGGCCGCACGATAGGCGATCCGCTTGATCACCAGCGAACGCGGCAGGCCCAGCGCCGAGGCCGCCTCGCGCAGCGGATTCGGCACCAGCAGCAGCATGTCCTCGGTGGTGCGCAGCACGACCGGGATCACGATGACCGCGAGCGCCAGGCTGCCCGCGATCGCGGAGAAGCCACGCATCGGCACCACCACCGCGCCGTAGATGAACAGGCCGATGATGATCGAGGGCGCCGAGAGCAGGATGTCGTTGATGAAGCGGATCACCGAGGTCAGGCGGTCGTTGCGGCCGTATTCGGCGAGGTAGGTGCCGGCGAACAGGCCGAGCGGCGCGCCGATGCCGACGCCGATCACCGTCATGATGACCGAGCCGACGATCGCGTTGCGCAGGCCGCCTTCGGTCGAACCCGGAGGCGGCGTATCCGCGACGAAGAGCTCGAGATTGAGGCCGGCAAGGCCGTTGTAGAGCAGCGTGACCAGGATCAGCGCGAGCCAGGTGACGCCGAAGACCGCCGCGGCGAAGCAGAGCCCGCGGATGACGATGTCGGTGCGGCGACGACGCGAATAGATCGGATTGAGGGCCATGACCTTACTTCCCCGCCTTCTTGTCCAGCCGCATCAGCATCAGCCGCGCGGCGGCCAGCACGAAGAACGTCAGCACGAACAGCAACAGGCCGAGCAGGATCAGGCCGGACTGGTGCAGGCCGTCGCTCTCGGCGAACTCGGATGCGATCGCCGCCGAGATCGTGGTGCCCGGCGCGAAGATCGACGAGGAGATGCGGAACGAGTTGCCGATGATGAAGGTCACCGCCATGGTCTCGCCGAGCGCGCGGCCCAGCGCCAGCATGACGCCGCCGATGATGCCGACGCGGGTGTAGGGGATCACCACGCTGCGGACGACCTCCCAGGTGGTGCAGCCGACGCCGTAGGCGGCCTCCTTCAGCACCGGCGGCACCGTCTTGAACACGTCGACCGAGATCGAGGTGATGAAGGGCAGCACCATGATGGCGAGAATCAGCGCGGCGTTGAACGTGCTGAGATAGGACGGCGGACCCGCGAAGATCGCGCCGAGCACCGGGACGCCGTCGAATATTTTGATCATGAAGGGCTGGAAGCTGTTGGCCAGAAACGGGCCGAGCACGAAGAAGCCCCACATGCCGTAGATGATCGAGGGAATGCCGGCCAGCAGCTCGATCGCCATGCCGATCGGGCGGCGCAGCCATTGCGGGCAGAGCTCGGTGAGGAAGATCGCAATGCCGAGACCGACGGGAATGGCGATCAGCATCGCGATGAAGGAGGTGACGAGCGTGCCGTACATCGGCCCGAGCGCGCCGAGCACCGGCGGATCGGCCGACGGCGCCCAGCGCTGCGTCCACAGGAAGGAGAAGCCGAATTCCTTCATCGCCGGGAACGCGCCGACGATCAGCGAGATGATGATGCCGCCAAGGATCAGCAGCACCGAGATCGCGGACAGCCGCGTGATCCAGTAGAAGGTGACGTCGCCGAGCTTGAACGCGCCCAAGGCCTTGGCGCGATCATACGGTCCGGCGTCGTCGATGATATCGCTCTGAACGGCCATTTCTGCCACGCCGATCCCCTGTACCCGTTATATACGCTTGTTGCCGGTTGTTGTGGTCTTGCGCTCCGGACGCGGCGCAAGGCCGATCCGGAGCGGAGGTTTTTCGAACTCCCGGAGTGATGCCCGGGACAGGAGCCCTTAGCTCTTGATATCGGCAGCCCAGGTCTTCTCGATCTGCTTGACGACGGTGTCCGGCATCGGGATGTAGTCGAGCTCCTCGGCCGCCTTGTCGCCCTTCGTGAAGGCCCAGCGGAAGAACTTGATGGCTTCCTGCGAGGCCGCCTTGTCGGTGGCGTCCTTGTGCATGAGGATGAAGGTCGCCGCCGTGATCGGCCAGGACTTCTCGCCGGGCTGGTCGGTCAGGATGACGTAGTAGCCAGGAGCCTTGGCCCAGTCGGCGTTGGAGGCGGCCGCCTGGAACGCTTCGACGGTCGGCTGCACGGTCTTGCCGGCCTTGTTGACGAGACCGGTGTAGGTCAGCTTGTTCTGCTTGGCATAGGCGTACTCGACGTAGCCGATCGAGTTCTTGGTCTGGCCGATGTTGCCCGACACGCCTTCGTTGCCCTTGGCGCCGACGCCGACCGGCCACTCGACCGCGGTGCCCTCACCGACCTTGCTCTTCCAGTCCGCGCTGGCCTTGGAGAGGTAGTTGGTGAAGTTGAAGGTGGTGCCCGACCCGTCCGAGCGGCGGACCACGGTGATCGCCTCCGACGGCAGCTTCACGTTCGGATTGAGCTTCTTGATGGCCGGATCGTCCCACTTGGTGATCTTGCCGAGATAGACGTTGGCCAGCGTCTCGCCGTCGAACACCATCTCGCCGGGCTTCACGCCCTCGAGGTTGACCACGGCAACGATGGCGCCCATCACCATCGGCCACTGGACGAGGCCGTCCTTCTCGAGCTGCTCGGCCTTGAGCGGCATGTCGGTCGCGCCGAAGGTCACGGTCTTGGCCTGGATCTGCTTGATGCCGCCGCCGGAACCGATCGACTGGTAGTTCAGGCCGTTGCCGGTCTCCTTCTTGTAGGCGTCAGCCCACTTCGAATAGATCGGGAACGGGAAGGTCGCACCGGCACCGGTGATGTCGGCAGCAAAGGCCGCTGTCGTCGAAGCGGCGACCATGCCGGCAGCGACGATCGTTTTGAGGAAATTCATGCTGGTCTCCATACAGGGGAGCGAAGCGCCATCCGCGCCCGATCGCGCTCCCCATGCCGCCCCCTTTAGGAGCGGTCGGCTGTGCTTTTACGAAGGTTTCGTGACAGTCGGATGACACACTTAAGCGATTGTAATCGCTTGTTTTTCAGCTCGCCGCCGGACCCCTCGCCTGGGGAAAACAGGCGGTGAAGGTGGCGCCCTGCTTGGGCACGCTCTCGATCAAAAGCCGGCCGCGATGGCGGTTAAGAATATGTTTCACCAGCGATAATCCGAGCCCGGTGCCGCCCTGCGAGCGGCTGTCGCCGACGTCCACCCGGTAGAACCGCTCGGTCAGCCGCGGCAGGTGCTCGGGCGCGATGCCGGGGCCGAAATCGCGCACCATGATCCGGATTTCCTGAGTTCCATCAGTGGCCGCGCCAGATGTTAGCGACACGATGACGCGACCGCCGGAGGCGCCGTATTTGAGCGCGTTCTCGATCAGATTCTCGAACAGGCGGAGCAGCTCCTCGCGGTCGCCCGCGATCATCACCGGCCCCTCCGGCAGCTGGATCTCGACCTCGACCTGGCGCTCGCTCGCCAGCGGCTCGAGCCCGTCGGCGACCTGGCGGATGATCGGCAACAGGTCGACGAGCGTGTCGGGCCGGACATGGGCCGACAACTCGACCCGCGACAGCGACAAGAGGTCGTCGATCAGGCGCGCCATTCGGGTGGCCTGGTTGTGCATGATGCCGAGGAAGCGCTCGCGCGCCTTGGGATCGTCCTTGGCCTGGCCCTGCAGCGTGTCGATGAAGCCCGACAGGGCAGCCAGCGGCGTGCGCAGCTCGTGGCTGGCATTGGCGACGAAGTCGGCGCGCATCTCCTCGACCCGGCGCAGCGGCGTCTGGTCGTGGAAGGTCATCAGCATGCATTTGTCGGCACCGCCGAAGCTGGTCGGCACCGGCACCGGCGTGATCATGAGCTCCATCCAGCGATCGACCGGGACGTGGTCGAGATAGGTCGCGCGCCGCGCCTCGGTGGTCGCGATCGCTTCGCGCAACGCCGTGATGATCTCCGGTGAGCGCAGCGCGAACTGGGCGAGCTCGTTCCGGCGCAGCGCCGGCGCGAGCTGGGCGGCGGCGGCGTTGAGGTGGATGACGCGGCCGGCGCGGTCGAGCAGCACTGCCGGATCCGGCATGCCGGCGACGACCGCCGCCACCGCCGCGCTCTCGACCGGGTTGATGCGCCTGACCTCGTCGCGGGACGCGGCGGGATCGTGCAGCTGCCACGGGATCAAGGCCGCAGCGGCGATGCAGAGGAACACGATCGCGGCATGAAGCGCCGACATTTCGCCGAGCGAGACCACGACGGACAGCGCCAGCGCCGCGGCGATCAGGATCACGGTCGAATGCCGCAGCCGGTCGGACCAGGGCTGCGCGGAGGGAGAAGATGGGGCGTCGATCGCCATCGGGCGGACTTCTCCTGGAGGACCGGTCCTAAGACTTGTCGCTTCGCTCTCTCACGTAAGCGGCTTTAGGCGCCGGGCCGGGGTCGAGCTTGAGCGCCGCCTGCTGCAGGCGCTTCGATCGTGCGCCGATGATAACTTCGCGAAACGTCAGCAAGATTACAGAGATGACGAAGGGCGAGAGATAATAGAGGACGCGGAACAGCAGCATGCCGCCGAGCAGCTCCTCGCGGTCCATCTGCCAGAGGCCGACCAGCATGGCGGCGTCGAACACCCCGAGCCCGCCGGGCGAGTGGCTGGCGAAGCCGAGCAGGGTGGCCGAGACGAAGATTACCGCGACCACCACGAAGCCGAGATTGGGCTCGTCCGGAACCAGCACGTACATCGCGAGCGCGCAGAAACCGAGATCAATGATGCCGATCGCGATCTGCAGCAGCGTCAGCGGGCCGCCCGGCAGCTGCACGGTCCAGGGCCCGCGGCCGACCACGCGCGGCTGGGTCCAGACCCAGACCACGTAGCCGACCAGCCCGACGATGATCATCAGGGCCAGCGTCCGGTTGAGCCAAGGCGGCAATTGGTCGATCGAGGCGGCGGCCTCGGGATGATAGGCGATGCCGAGGCCGAGCACGGCGGCATTGCCGAGCCAGAAGGTCAGGCCGGCGAGGAAGCAGATCTTGGCGACGTCGATCGCGTTCAGGCCGTAGGCCGAATAGATGCGATAGCGCACCGCGCCGCCGGTGAAGACGGATGCACCGACATTGTGGCCGATCGAATAGCTGGTGAAGGCCGCGAGCGCGTTGATGCGATAGGGCACATGGGCATGGCCGATCGCGCGCACGGCGAACAGGTCGTAGAAGGTCAGGGTGAAATAGCCCGCGGTGACGAACAGCGCCGCCAGCGCAATCTGGCTCGGCTCGGTGCTCTTGATCGCTTCGAGGACTTCGTTGAAATCGATGCCTCGCAGCATGTGGTAGAGCACATAGCAAGCGATGCCGATGACCGCGACGCTGATCACAACGCCAAGCTTATGCAGGATTTGCTTCTGGCGCAGAAACGACACCGCTCTGCGTATGGCTTCCAGCATCTAGACCTCGAACAACGCTTCAGCGGCCAGGGTGGCCGGCGAACAGGCAGACGACGCACAGGCACTCAACGAACGGCACTCGACGATCCCTTGCCGCCGGCTCCGGCATCGCGCATGCCCCCTGCCCCTCCACTAGCGTGTTTTGGGGCGGAGTGGAATTCGCCAATTCGAACAAAAACACGTGCATTCAATATTTTAGGCAGGGTTGCGGGCTCCTGGTGCACGGTTTGGCGCCTTCGGCGGCAGGCTTGACGCGAATCTCCATGGCGATCCTGCGCAGGCGCCATGAAGTTTTGATGATTTCGGCCGCACAATGTTCCGTCATGGCTTAAGCTGACGTCAATCTATGGGCCGCGCGCGCCTGTTGAAAGAGGGGCGACATGAGCGTTTGGTCACGGTTTGCCGATGATCTCAGTGCCCGCGTTGCACAGCAAAATCACCGAACGGCCTCAGGCTGGCTGCGCGAGACCACGCGGTCGCGAAGCCAGGCACCGATGGTGCAGCCGATGAGGTAGCAGGCGAACATGATCAGGCCGAGATCGAGCCAGTAGCCGAAGCGGCCGGGGACGACGTGTGCGAACGAGGCCGCGACCAGGCCGGCAGCAAGCGCGGCCAGCCAGCGCGCCGTCACCTTCGAGGTGCCGTTACCGCGCTGGACCACCGAGATCCAGCCCATGCAAAAGCCCAGCAGCAGCGAGCCGATCAACCAGCCCAGATGGAACGAGACGAGATAGGGCATCGTCACCTCACCAGAAATTCGATGCGGCGGTTCTGCGCCTTGCCGTCATCGGTGTCGTTGCCGGCGACCGGCTGCGTGCTGCCGTGGCCGACTGCGGTGAAGCGGCTGGCGGGCAGGCCGGCCTTGACCAGATAGTCGATTACCGCCTGCGCACGCTTCTCCGAGAGAGCCCGGTTGAAGCCGCCCTCGCCGTCGGCGTCGGTATGTCCGGCAACCTCGACATTGGTGGTGGGGCAGCGCAGCGCCGTCTCGATCAGATGATCGAGGATGGCGGCGGAATCCGGATCGATGTCGGCGCGCTTGGCCGCGAAGCGGATCTTGCCCTTGGCCAGAAGGTCCGTGAACAATTGCTGGCACACGGTGCCGTCGACAGGGCCTGCCGCGGGCTTCACGGTGATCTCCGGCTTGTACTGCCAGTTCTTCGGGAAGTCCTTGCCGAGGCCGGCGCGGATGTCGTTGGCGGCCGCCTCATAAAGCGCGTCGCCCGACAGCTTCACCTCGCGGTCGGAGACCACGAGCGTGCCTGTCGACAGCCGCGACAGCGCGCCGAGTGCGGCGATCACGGCCGTGTTGAAGGAGCCGGGCGCGCCGACGCTGGCCTTGAGATTGTCGACGACCTTCTCGGTGAAGAATTTTCGCGCGGCGCTGGTGGCGATCGCCGCGTGGATGGTGTTATCGGGCACGTAGCCGGTCAGCGTCACGGTCGCGGCGACGGGATCCTTGTAGGCCTGGAAGATATAGGGCGGCGCCTTGACGTCGTTGGCGGCGATCGAAAAGCCTTCGGGCAGGTTCTTCAGCGCCGCCGCGATCGCCTCGCGGCCACCGAGATCGCGCGCCATGCCCGAGAGATTGACCTTGGTGTCCGTGATCGTGATCTTGCCGTCCTTCAGCTTGCCGATCTGGTCCAGCAACAGCGTCGCGGCGGCCTCGAACCGCGGCGGCGCACCGCGCGCCAGCCCCATCTGATCGGCCACCTCGGCGCCGCCGACCTCCTTGCGGGCCACCTCGGTCAGCCGGCCCTTCATCGACGGCAAGGGCGCGGAGCCCGACAGCGTCACCCGCACCACGTCGCGCTCGGCGTTCCAGACGAAGGGTTTGGCCTCGGGAACAAGGCGGGTCCGGTCGTCGACCAGGCGCACGCCGGGGACGGTCTCGACCGCCATCACGGCGTCCCGGCGCCCCTCCTCGGAGAAGGCGTCCGCGGCCAGGCTGACGTCGCGGCCATCGACCGCGATCCGGGTCTTGTCCAGAACGGTATCCTTCAGAGCAGCCGAGCTGCGGGCCGACAGGTCGGCCTCGACCGGTAAGGTATTATTCCAGGCCGCAAATCCCCACATGACGGCCAGGGGGATCAGCCCCAGCCACCATTTGCTGGCCCACCTAAAAAGCTTCTGCATTCGACGACCCGAACTCTGGAACCGGAGACAAAACAAACCCTTGGCAGGCTGTCAAACCGGAAATGGTGCCCTTCCGAAGGCGCCGGCCCGACAATCCGACTAACTTTTTCTTCAAGGGTTCTTCCGTAAGTTGCGGGCGGAATGCCAGAGTCTGCCAGCGGGTCATGAAACAACTGCGTAACAACGTCATCCGCGCCGGGCTGGGAGCACTCTATTTCAGCGGGGCGCACCACCTGCTGCGCCCACTTTTGTCGGGCGTCGGCGCCATTTTCATGCTGCACCACGTGCGGCCGGCCCGTGAGGCCGCGTTCCAGCCGAACCGGCATCTCGAAGTCACCCCCGAATTCCTGCGCGCGACGCTGTGCCATCTGCGCTCGCGAGACATCGACATCGTCAGCATGGACGAGCTGCATGAGCGGCTGGTGCAGGGCCGGTTCGACCGCCGCTTCGCTGCCTTCACCCTCGACGATGGCTATCGCGACAATCTCGACTACGCGCTGCCCGTGATGCGCGAATTTGACGCGCCTCTGGCGGTCTATGTCGCGAGCGATTTTGCCGAAGGCACTGGGCGGCTGTGGTGGGCGGCGCTGGAGGCCGTGATCGCCAAGGCCGAGCAGATCGACGTCACGATCGGCCATTCCGCGCTGCGGCTCGATGCGACGACGGCTGTGGCCAAGCAGGTAGCGTTCGACCGCCTGCACGACTGGTTGCGCGCGCTGCCCGGCGAGCACGATCTCAAGCGGGAGATCGAGGCGCTCTGCGCGACGCACCACGTCGACATGGCAGCGCTGTGCCACAGCCTCTGCCTGTCCTGGGCCGAGTTGAAGAGCTTTGCCGCCGATCCGCTGGTCACGATCGGCGCGCATAGCGTCAGCCATTGCAACCTCGCCAAGCTCGCCGAAGACATCGCCGCGCAGGAGATCGCCACGAGCCGCGCGCGGATCGAGCAGGCGCTGGATCGTCCGGTGCTGCATCTCGCCTATCCCTATGGCGACCGCGAGGCCGCAGGCGTACGCGAATTCGGCCTCGCTGCAACGGCGGGCTTCAAGACCGCGGTGACGACGCGGCCCGGCATGCTGTTCGCCGACAATGCCGCCCACATGACGGCCCTGCCGCGCGTCTCGCTCAACGGCAACTACCAGGACGCGCGGATCCTGCCGGTGCTGACCTCGGGCGCCGCGACCGCGATGTGGAACGGCTTCCGCCGGATCGCGGCGGCTTGATCCATCCGCACACTCCGCCCTCATCCTGAGGAGCGCTCCAAAGGAGCGCGTCTCGAAGGATGGCCGCCCGCATCCTTCGAGACGCGCTGACGCGCTCCTCAGGATGAGGGCGGAGCTGGCAGCCTCTTCCTTGACTCCCCTCCCCCGCCCGCCCAAAACATCGCCAAACCAAAGGGAGGCACCATGTTCAACGATCTGTTCTCGCTCAAAGGCCGCGTCGCGCTGGTGACCGGCGGCTCGCGCGGCATCGGCAAGATGATCGCGGCGGGATTTCTCAGCGCCGGCGCCGCAAAGGTCTACATCACCGCGCGCAAGGCCGGCCCGTGCGAGGCCACGGCCAAGGAGCTCACCGCGCAATATGACGGCGAATGCATCGCGCTGCCGATCGACATCTCCACCGTCGAGGGCTGCGACAGGCTCGCTTCCGAGATCATCAAGCTGGAGCCGAAGCTCGACATCCTCGTCAACAATGCGGGTGCGGCCTGGGGCGCCGAGTTCGACGAATTCCCTGAAAGCGGCTGGGACAAGGTGATGGACCTCAACGTCAAGTCGCTGTTCTTCCTGACCAAGGCGCTGGCCAAGCCGCTGCGCGCGGCGGCCTCGCACGAACGGCCGGCGAAGGTGATCAACATCGCCTCGGTCGACGGCATCTTCGTCAATCCGGGCGAGACCTATTCCTACGCCGCCAGCAAGGCCGCCGTAATCCATCTGACGCGGCGGATGGCGACGAAATTGATCAAGGACAACATCAACGTCACCGCGATCGCGCCGGGCGCGTTCAAGTCCGACATGAACCGGGCCGCGCGCGACCATTCGGACGAGGTCGCCAAGCGCATTCCGGCGCGGCGGATCGGGACCGACGAGGACATGGCGGGGCTAGCGATCTACCTCGCCTCGCGCGCGGGCGATTACGTGGTCGGCAACACCATCGCGGTGGATGGCGGCGTGGTGTACGCCAATGCGGGGCTGGAGATCGCGGGGTAGGCGGAGCGCGAATGGTGAGTAGCGAATGGCGAGTGGCTCACCTACTCGCTACTCGCCAACCACCACTCGCCAGCGCCCTTACGACTCGATCTTCACGTACTCGAAATCACCGGGCTTGTTGTCGATGCCGACTTTCGGCGGCGAGATCCAGGAGGCGAACTTGCCGCTCTCCGTGACGGGCTGCATCAGCGAGGTGATGAAGTCGCCGTCGGCGATCGAGGGCAGCCAATCGTCCTTGCGCTTCGTCCAGGTGGCATCGTCGATCAGGAGGCCATCGGGCGTCGCGTGGATGCTCTTGAACTCGCCGATGTGGCGGTGGAAGGCGACGTTCGGCAGCTTGAGCTGGAAGTCGTAGCCCGCGGTCGAGATCACCTTGTTCCAGCGCAGCAGGCCCTTGACGCAATCCTGGCTGTAATCGTCGCGCAGGCGCATGTTGAGCGCGGTCAGCGCCGGCTCGTCGACCAGCTTGATCTCGCCATCGATGAACTTCAGCACCGGATAGGTGGCGTTCTTGAGCTGGTGATCGTCCTCGATCTGGGTCTCGTGATAGCGGCCCTTGATGCCGGCGTTGAAGGCGTTGGCCGCGTTGGTCGAGACCTCCGAGCCGAACAGGTCGAGCGACAGCGTGTAGTGCAGGTTCAGCTTCTTCTGGATGGTCGGAAGATCAATCACCCCGAGCGCGCGGACCTTGGCGATGTCGGTGGGATCGGTGATGCCGGCCTCGCGCATCGCATCGCAAGTGCGCTGCACGACGCGGGTGATGCCGGTCTCGCCGACGAACATGTGGTGCGCTTCTTCCGTCAGCATGAAGCGGCAGGTGCGCGACAGCGGATCGAAGCCGGATTGCGCGAGGCTGTGCAGCTGCATCTTGCCGTCGCGGTCGGTGAAATAAGTGAACATGAAGAAGGACAGCCAGTCCGGCGTCGCCTCGTTGAAGGCGCCCAGCATGCGCGGCGCGTCGGCATCGCCGGAGCGGCGGCGCAGCAAATCGTCAGCCTCTTCGCGTCCGTCGCGACCGAAATATTTCTGCAGCAGGTAGACCATTGCCCAGAGATGACGGCCCTCCTCGACATTGACCTGGAACAGATTGCGCATGTCGTAGAGCGAGGGCGCGGTCTTGCCGAGATGGCGCTGCTGCTCGACCGAAGCCGGCTCGGTGTCGCCCTGGATCACGATCAGGCGGCGCAGCATGGCGCGATGCTCGCCCGGGACTTCCTGCCAGGCCGGCTCGCCATAATGCTCGCCGAACGGCACGACGCGGTTCTCTTCCTGCGGCGCAAGCAGGATGCCCCAGCGATAGTCGGGCATGCGGACATAGTCGAACTTGGCCCAGCCGCGCGGATCGACCGAATAGGCGGTGCGCAGATACACCAGCGACTCCTGAAAGCCTTCCGGCCCCATGTCGCTCCACCAATCCATGTAGCCGGGATGCCAGCCTTCGAGCGCCTTCAGCACCTGGCGGTCTTCAGCGAGATTGACGTTGTTTGGAATCTTGGTCGAGTAGTCGACGTTCATGATGTTCATGGGGGACCTCCCGTGGGGGACTGGCTTACGTGATCGCTGTCGTTGATCGTCGCCGGCGAATGGCGAGTAGCGAATGGAATTCCCTATTCGCTATTCGCCACTCCCTACTCACTAAACCCGCGTCATATCGAATTTCGGCTTCTGGCCGCTGCCGTAGCGGCGCAGCGCGCCTTCTTCGCCGACTGCGTTGGGGCGCTGGAAGATCCAGTTCTGCCACGCGGTCAGGCGCGAGAAGATTTTCGATTCCATCGTCTCGGGGCCGACGAAGCGAAGGCTCGCTTCCATGCCGGTAAGGCTGTCGGGCGAGAAGCTGGCGCGTTCCTCCAGGAACACGCGGACCTCGTCGTCCCAGTCGATGTCGTCGAGCGCGAAGGTGACGAGGCCGAGCTCCTCGGCCTGCTCGGCGTCGAGCGCGGTGCCCATCGTCGCTTCCGCGCGCTCCACATCGGCGGGATCGGCCTGGAAGCGCGACTCCAGCCGCGTCAGGCCATGACTCATCGGATAGGGACCGAAATTCATCGCGGAGAGCTCGATCGACGGCGGCGGGCGGTTGTCGCCCTGGCGCGTGCCGATCAGCATGTAGGAGCGGTCGGCGGCGAAGACGAGCTCGGCGAGCGTGCCGGCGAAGCAGGAGCCGGGCTCGACCAGCGTCACCAGCGTGCGCGAGGTGACGTCGATGCGCTTGAGCACGCGCTTCCAGTAGTGGCGGATCTCGTTGACGAGCCAATGCGCCTTGTTGGCTTCGAGGAAGGCATCGTGCGCGAGCACATGGGCGCGCTCGCCATGGCTCTTGAACACCAGCATGGCGATCTCGAGCTCGTTGATGCGCAGATGCAGGATGGCGTCGTCGAGCTCGCGCGCGACCTGGAGCGGCCAGAACGACGCGCCCAGCGCCATCATGCCGTCGATGTCCGCGGGCGGCGCGACCTCCGGTGCCTTGATCGAGATGGTGGCGATGCGGGCCGTGCGATCGATGTCGACCGTGACGAAGCCGTAGCGGATGCTTGTCTCGTCGATGACGCGCTTGAGTGGGGAGAGCGTAATGCCCTTGCCGCTGCCCTTGCGCTTCGAGGCGGCCGCGAACTCCTTGGCGCGCTCGGCGATCTTGCCTTCGAGCTTGCTGTTCGGCACGATCTCGTCGACCAGGCGCCACTGCACGGCGCGCTTGCCCTTCACGCCCTCCTCGATGGTGCAGAAGAAGTCGGCATGGTCGCGGCGCACCTTGCGCTTGTCGACGACGCGGGTGAGACCGCCGGTGCCCGGCAGCACCGCGAGCAGCGGCACTTCAGGCAGCGCGACGGCGGACGAGCCGTCGTCGGCGAGGATGATGTGGTCGGTCGCGAGCGCCAGCTCATAGCCGCCGCCGGCCGCGGAGCCGTTCACCACAGTGATGAAACGCTGGCCGGAATTCTCCGACGAATCCTCCATGCCGTTGCGGGTCTCGTTGGTGAACTTGCAGAAGTTCACCTTGTGCGCGTGCGTCGAGCCCGCGAGCATGCGGATGTTGGCGCCGGCGCAGAACACGCGGTTCTTGGCCGAGCGCAGCAGCACGACCTTCACTTCAGGATGCTCGAAGCGCAGCCGCTGCACCGCATCCGCCAGCTCGATGTCGACGCCGAGATCGTAGGAATTGAGCTTGAGCAGGTAGCCCTCGAACAGGCCGCCGTTCTCGTCGACATCCATGGTCAGCGTCGCGACGTCACCCTCGACCGCGAGCTTCCAGTGCTTGTAGCGCGAGGGTTCGGTCTGGAAATCGATGAATGTCGCGCCGCCTGCGAGGCGCCGATCTTCCCCGGCCATGGGCCATCCCTATGCTGTCTTGGTTGTACCGTTAGATGCACAATAGTGCATATTTTTGAGCAAGTCCAGTTCTCAACGGACATTACATGCACTTTGTTTCATGAATCCGTACACCGCCCGCGTTGAGCGCTAAATGCCGGCGGCGCCTTTCTGAAGCGCCCCGCAAGCTCACGCCGCGCGCCCCTGAAGTCCCTGATCGTCGCGCAGGGCCGATTTTGCGAATTGCTCGATCGCTTCGAGCGTCGCTCCCGACGCTTCACGATGCGGGGAATGGCCCACGCCTGGAATGACAGTCAGATCGACCGGGCAGTAGCACTCATCCTGCGCGATCGCGGCCTGACGCAGTGTCCCATATTGGTCGCCTGCCCCCTGCAGGACCATCATGGGAACGCGGATATAGGCGAGATATTCCGAGATGTCCCAATCGCGGAATTTCGGATCGAGCCAGGCGCCGTTCCAGCCGTAGAAGGCGTTGTCGACGTCCTTGTGCCAGCGCGCGAGCTTTGCCTTCAGGTCGGTGGTCTCGAATGCCGTCTTGATGGCGGCAATGGATGTCACCGAGATGTCCTCGACGATGAAATGCGGGGCGAGGAGCACGAGGCCCTGCAGGCGATGATCCTGATGCGCGCCGGCGTAGATCGTCGCGATCGAGGCGCCGTCGGAATGGCCGAGCAGCAGGCCGCACCTGAAGCCGATCGCGTCGAGCAGCTTCGGCAGCACGTCCAGCGCCTCGCGCTGCATGTAGTCGAGCGGCCGCGGCAACGTAACCGGGTTGGACTGTCCGTAACCCGCGCGCGAATAGGCAAAGATGCCGGCGCCGGTCGCTTGTTGCAGCTTCTCCGGGAAATCGCCCCAGAGGCCGACGCAGCCGAGACCTTCGTGCAGCATGACGATGGTCGGCGCGTCAGCGGATGCGGGCGCAAGCCATTTGTATTCGAGGCTGGCGCTGCCGATGGTGAGGAAGCCGGTAGGTGTGAGATTGGTCATGCTATTGCTCTTGTCTCTCCGCCGTCATGCCCGGGCTTGACCCGGGCATCCACGTCTTTCGTCAACCGCGGCTGCGTGGATGGCCGGGTCAAGCCCGGCCAGGACGGCCTGTTGCACGTGGCCAACTATTGCGCCCCTTCCCGCAGCTTGAACCGCTGGATCTTTCCGGTCGCCGTCTTCGGCAAGGACTCCACCACGTCGATCCAGCGCGGATATTTCCACGGGCCGATCTTCTGCTTGACGTGCTCCTTCAGCATCTCCTGCAGATCCACAGTGGTCGCGCCCGGGCGCAGCACGACGAAGGCCTTCGGCTTCAACAGTCCTTCGGGATCGGCCTCGGGCACGACGGCGGCTTCCAGCACGGCCGGATGGATGATCAGCGCGCTCTCGACCTCGAAGGGCGAGACCCAGATGCCGGAGACCTTGAACATGTCGTCGGCGCGGCCGCAGAAGGTGTAGCGGCCTTCCGCGTCGCGCACATATTTGTCGCCGGTGCGGGTCCACGGGCCCTCGAAGGTGCGGCGGCTCTTGTGGCGCTGATTCCAGTAGCCCTCGCCAGCCGAGGGCGCATCGACCAGGAGCTCACCGACCTCGCCGTCGGCGACGTCCTGGCCGGCCTCGTTGACCAGCCGCACCGCATAGCCCGGCACGGGCTTGCCGGAGCAGCCGTATTTGATGTCGCCGGGCGCGTTCGACAGGAAGATGTGCAGCAGCTCGGTCGAGCCGACGCCGTCGAGAATGTCGACGCTGAAGCGCGACTTCCAGCTGTTGCCGACGGATTCCGGCAGCGCCTCGCCGGCCGAGGTGCAGATGCGCAAGGCGCCGCCGCCGCGCTCGGCCTTCATCGCCTCGTCATTGAGCATCGCGGCGAACAGGGTCGGCACGCCGTAGAAGATCGACGGCTTGTAGCGGTTCATCAGGTCGAACATGCGCGCCGGCGTCGGCCGCTCGCTGTTGAGGATCACGCTGGCGCCGACCGACATCGGAAAAGTCAACGCGTTGCCGAGCCCGTAGGCGAAGAACAGCTTGGCCGCGGAGAGACACACGTCGCTCTCGCGGATGCCGAGCACCTGCTTGGCGTAGGTGTCGGCGGTCGCCTGCAAATTGGAATGGATATGACGCACGCCCTTGGGCATGCCGGTCGAGCCGGACGAGTAGAGCCAGAACGCCGGCTCGTCCGGATGCGTCGCGGCGGTGGCGAACTGATCGCTCTCGCCGGCGAGCTCTTCGGCGAGCTGCTTGTGACCGTTCTGCTTGGCACCGGAGACCACGACATGCTCGAGATCGGGCATGCGGCCGACGACGTCCTTGATGACGGGATAAAGCGCCTCGGAGACGAACAGCACGCGGGCGCGGCAGTCGGCGAGGATGTAGGCGTACTGGTCCGCGGTCAGCAGCGTGTTGAGCGGCACCGGCACGATGCCGGCGCGGATCGCGCCCAGGAACACCACCGGGAAATCGACCGTATCGAGCATGATCATCGCCACGCGCTCCTCGCGGCGGACGCCGAGCCGGCGCAGCATGTTGGCGGCGCGGCAGCTCTGTTGCTGGAGCTCGCCATAGGTGAGCCGCGAGACGGTGTCGTCGAAGGCCAGCTTGTTGCCCCGGCCTTCCCTGACGTTACGGTCGAGCAGCCAGGTCACCGCGTTGTAGGATCCCTCGCTCACGGACTTCTCCCCCGAATTTAGAATTATAATTCATAGAAAGACACCGCGGCGGCTTGCTGTCAATGCCAGCAGGCACTATGTTTCATTAAAGCGCGCCGAAGGACTTCCTTCAAGAGGACATCCGCAAAGAAGGACCATGACCGACAGTCCCGACGCCGAATCCCATTTCCTCGAACAGCTCGGCCAGCGGGTGCGCACCATGCGCGCACTGCGCGGCATGTCGCGCAAAGTGCTCGCCAAGGTGTCGGGGATTTCGGAGCGCTACATCGCGCAGCTCGAAAGCGGCAAGGGCAATGTCTCAATCGTGCTGTTGCGCCGCGTCTCCGACGCGATGGGCGCGCATCTCGAGGATCTGTTGCCAAGCGCCGATCCGACGCCGGACTGGCAGATGTTTCGCGATCTCCTGCGCAAGGCCACGCCTGCCCAGATCGCGCAGGCGAAAGATCTGCTCGCCGGCGGCAGCGCCACCGCGCCGCGGCGCGCGCCGTTCTGCGGCATCGCGCTGATCGGCCTGCGCGGCGCCGGCAAATCCACACTCGGCAAGATTTTGGCGAAGAAGGTCGGCTGGAGCTTCGTCGAGCTCAACAAGGAGGTCGAGCAGCAGAACGGGCTCTCGGTCGCCGAGATCATCGCGCTCTACGGCCAGGAAGGTTTTCGCCGCATGGAGCAGGCGGCGCTGCAACAACTGCTCGCCCGCAACGAACTGATGGTGCTGGCGACCGGCGGCGGCATCGTCTCCGAGCCCTTGACCTTCGACCAGATCCTTAGCTCGTTCTACACGATCTGGCTGAAGGCCGAGCCCGAGGAGCACATGGCCCGCGTCCGTCGCCAGGGCGATCTGCGCCCGATGGCCGACGATCGCTCCGCGATGGCCGAACTGCGCAACATTTTGCTGAGCCGCGAGCCGCTGTACGCGCGGGCGACGGCTGTGGTGGATACGGCGGGTCTTTCCGTCGATGCCGCAGCAGCGCGGCTGATCGATGCGGTGCGCCCGGTGCTGCAGAACGAAGCCCGCAGCTTCGGGCTGCGCAGCGTGGCGCTGTAGAGATGTCCGACACCGACGTTACCACCTCCATGTTCGAGCGGATCGGCGGCCGCGCCACGATCGACGCCCTCGTCGACCGCTTCTACGACCGCATGGAAACTTTGCCGGAAGCCAAGGTGATCCGCGCGATGCATGCGGACGATCTCGGCCTGATCAGGGACGTCTTGAAGCGCTATCTCACCGAATGGACCGGCGGGCCCAAGCTCTATTCCCCGGAGAAAGGCCATCCGAGATTGCGGCAGCGACACCTCGGCTTCGCCATCGGCGATGCCGAGCGCGACGCGTGGATGCTCTGCATGCGCGGCGCGATGGAGGAGACGGTGACTGATGCCGCCGCGCGGCAGGACCTCGATCGCGCGATCTCGGGCCTCGCCGACTGGATGCGCAACCGCTAATCGCCGACTAAACTCACTGTTGGTCGGACGCCGCAGCGGCGCTATGCTGTACCGCAAGCAGTGAGATATCCGATGGACGCTTTGTCGGTTCCCGATGTCGTCAACAGGCCGGCTTCTCCACACCTCGCTCATATCGTCTCCGGCATCTCGTTCTACCGCGAGAATGGTCTGGGTCTGGCCTCGTTTCGGCACGCAGCGCCACTCGCACTGCCGCTCCTCATCAGTCTGGGAACGCCATTCCGGATTGCGCTCGGCCGCGAGCCCAACAGTGGGGATGCCCAGCCGAGCTTTGTAGCCGGTCTTTTTCCAGGACCGGTGCAGATCGAATCCGACGGCCGCGCCGCCTGCGTTCAGATCGATTTCACGCCGCTCGGCGCATTTCGCTTCCATGGCGGAGCAGTGGCCGACCTGACGGCCCAAATGATCGATCTCGGCGATGTCCTAGGTCGCGAGGGCCGCAGGCTCGCCGAGATGGTGGCTGATGCCCGGGAATGGCCACAACGCTTCGCGATCGTCGAGGATTTCGTTCACCGACGCGCCGTGCACGAACCGTCCCCGGCGATCGCTGCGGCTCTCGATGCACTGTGCCGCAGCGGGGGAACATCGAGGATCGGCGCACTTGCCACCGAGGTCGGCTGGAGCCGCAAGCATCTCGCACGCCGCTTTCAGCAGGAGATCGGCGTCGCGCCCAAGACCTTGGCCCAGATGCTGCGCTTTCACAGGGCCTGCGGCCTTGCGCGCAGCCGAACCGGCACGGGGTGGGCATCCATCGCCATCGATGCCGGCTATGCCGACCAAGCCCATCTGGCCCGCGACTTCCGGATCTTCAGCGGCGAGACGCCGACCGCGTGGGCGGCGCGGATACAGGGCACCGACTCGCGCCTGGCCCGCGCCGCCGCGGGATAGACAAGGTCCCATTTGTTCAAGCCCCCGCAGAAGCGTCCGGCTAAGGTTCGGTCGTTCGCAATCCGGAGAGTTTCATGAGTTTGCAAGTCGACAGAGAAGCGCCACGCCTGTTCCATACGATGCGCTGCAACGACGCCGAGGCAATGATCACCTGGCTGAAAGACGTTCTGGGATTCAGTGAGCGCGTTGTCTACCGGCGCGACGGCATCGTCGCCCACGCCGAGTTGGCGTTGGGATCCTCGATCCTGATGCTGGGTGCGCAACGAGACGATGCTTACGCCAAGCGCGTGGGAGAGGTCGACGGCCGCCGGACGGACGCCGTCTATCTTGCCGTTGACGATCCCGACGCGCTTTATGAGAAGGTCAAGACAGCCGGCGCCCGCATCGAACTGGAGCCTTACAACACCGACTATGGCAGCCGCGATTTCTCCGCGCGCGACCCCGAGGGCGGCCTTTGGAGCTTTGGGACCTACTGGCCCAAGGTTGGAGACACGCCACTGCCGGATTGAGCGGGCGCGGTATCGATCCGGTGGATGACCGATCTGCGAAAGCTCTGAACCAAATCGACCTTCGGGTTTCAGTGTCGTTCGAAAGGAAAAGGCCCTAAGCTCCGGACATGACCGACACCCTTCCCGACACCATCCGCCGCCTCTACACCGATCCTGGCGAGTACATCGACAGCGATCACCCCGCCGTGGAGCAATTCGCGGCTGACGCCGTGCGCGCGGATGCGAGCGCGCGCGAGAAGGCCAGCCGGCTCTACAAGGCGGTGCGCGACGGCATCCGTTACAACCCCTATGTGAGCATGCGCATCGCCGAGACCTTTCGCGCCTCGAGCGTGCTTGCCGCCGGGCAAGGCTATTGCGTCGGCAAGGCTTCGCTCTATGCCGCCGCCTGCCGCGTCCACGGCATTCCCGCGCGCGTCGGATTCGCCGACGTGAAGAACCATCTCACGACAGAAAAGCTGCGGCAGAGCATGGGTACCGACATCTTTACCTGGCACGGTTTCACGGAAGTCCATGTCGACGGCGCCTGGCGCAAGGCGACGCCGACCTTCAACGACACGCTCTGCGCCAAGGTCGGCGTGGCGCCGCTCGATTTCGACGGCCACACCGATGCGCTGCTGCATCCCTTCGACGGGGAGGGGCGCGCCTACATGCAATATGTCAACGACCGCGGCACCTATCACGACGTGCCAGCGAAATTCCTGATGCGCGAGATGGCGCGCGATTACGCCAACATGCAGGGCGAGGATCTGTCGGGACGCGACATGGAGCGCGAGGCGGAAGGGCGATAGGGCGAAGTGCCCCGTGGTCAGACGACCGAACCGACCGCGAGCGTGCGGCGATCTTGCTGGACAGCATCCGGAACCCTCCTCTCCAGCTCCTCGATCATGCCGCGCGCGATTTCCCGCTCGCCCATGATGACGACATCAGCCCCAAGCCCCTTGAGATGGTCGACCTCGGCATCCGCGTGCGCCCGCGCGATGATGCGGATATCCGGATTGGCCGCGCGCGCTTGCTGCACGATCTGTCCCGCCTCGAACGCTTCGGGGATCGCGATCACGAGATGCCGTGCCCGTGACGGATTGGTGGCGCCGAAAACTTCGGGCTGAGCAGCGTTGCCCGTGACGGTCTCGATGCCGCTCTGCTTCAGCTTCGCCAGCAGGCTCTCTCCGACCTCGGCCACGAGGAACGGCAGCTGCCGCTGCTTCAGCGCATCACCGACGAGCGCACCGACGCGGCCATAGCCGATCACGATGGTATGATCCGTCAATTCCGTGGTTCGGATCACCTCGGTGACCGCGGCTGTCACCGCAGGCTCTTCGCGCCGCGGGTCGAGACGCGGCGCAAGCCAGGTGGCGGCGGCGAACATCAGCGGGTTGAGCATGATGGAGAGGATCGCGCCCGCCATGATCAGGTCGCGGCCCTCCTTGGGCAGGATCTGCGAGGCGACGCCGAGCTCGGCCAGGATGAAGGAGAACTCGCCGATCTGCGACAGGCTCGCCGAGATCGTCAGCGCCGTGGCGACAGGGTGGCGGAACACGACCACGATCAAATAGGCCGCGAGCGATTTGCCCAGCATGATGATCGCGAGGGTGGCAAGCAGCGGCCATGGCTCGCGGACCACGCTCATCGGATCGAACATCATGCCGACCGAGACGAAGAACAGCACGGCAAAGGCATCGCGCAGCGGCAACGATTCCTGCGCGGCGCGCGCGCTGAGCGGCGATTCCCGCAGCATCATGCCGGCGAAGAACGCGCCGAGCGCCAGCGAGACGTCGAACAGCTTGGTCGCGCCGAATGCGACGCACAGCGCGATCGCGAGCACGGCGAGACGGAACAATTCGCGCGAGCCGGTATGGGCGATGTAGTGCAGGATCCACGGGATCACCCGGCGGCCCACGACGAGCATCAGGCCGATGAACACGACGATCTTGACGAGGGTCAGCACCACGATGCCGGCGAGCCCGAAGCCGGCCTGCGCCGCGAGCGGCTCGAATGCGGGTATGCCCTCGGCGCCGCCCTGAAGGCTCGCGATCGCGGGGAACAGCACCAGCACGAGCACCATCGCGAGGTCCTCGACGATCAGCCAGCCGACGGCGATGCGTCCGCGGTCGGTCTCCATCAGACGGCGCTCCTGAAGCGCGCGAAGCAGTACGACGGTGCTCGCCACCGATAGCGCAAGGCCGAACACGAGCCCTGCCGGGATGCTCCAGCCCATCAGCCATGCAAGGCCCAGTCCCATCAATGTCGCAGCCGCGATCTGCACGACGGCGCCGGGCACGGCGATCTTCCGCACCGAAAGCAAATCCTGCAGCGAGAAATGCAGGCCGACGCCGAACATCAGCAGGATGATGCCGAGCTCGGCGAGCTCGGTGGCAAGTGCCTGGTCGGCAACGAAGCCGGGCGTGAACGGACCGACCGCGACTCCGGCGATGAGATATCCGACCAGCGGGGGGATGCGGAACCGCTGAGCAATGGTTCCGAATACGAAGGCTAGTCCGAGTCCGACGACGATAGTGGCGATGAGAGGTGTTTCATGCGGCATTTTTGCCTTGTGACACAGCGAGCACGCTGGCGCACCGCGACCTGTGCGCGCGGGTCGCAACTCACAACAATTGCGAGCTCACGGATGCCGCGCCATCGCGCAGCAGCGGCAGGAAACGCTCGATCAATTCCTGCGCCTGCACGCGGTCGACATGGGCTCCCATGTTGATCGCGGCCACGATCACATTGTCGTAACGACGCACCGGAACCGAGATCGAGCGGAAATGCGGCTCGGCCTCGCGATCGACCAGCGAATAGCCCTGGGCGCGGTCGGCGACGATGCGCGAGAGCAGCGTCTTGGGATTGGTCTCGGTTTGCGGCGTCAACGCCTCGCGCGTCATCTTATTCAGGCGCGCCGTGAGATCGGCATCATTGAGCTGGCCGAGCATGGCGCGGCCGACCGAGGTGCAGAAGGCGGGCAGCCGGTAGCCGATTTCGAGTCCACCGGAAAACATCCGCGCCGGACTGCTGCGGGCGACGAAGACGACATCGTCGCCATCGAGTACCGCGAGCGAGGAGATTTCGTTTGCCGCGATCGCGACACGATCGAGCACCGGTTGCAGGACAGTCACGAGCTGGTTGGAGCGCAGATAGGACGCCGCCAGCGTCAGCACATGCGGCGTCAGCGAGAACAGCTTGCCGTCGCCGGAGACGTAGCCGCCGCGCTGCAGCGTGAACAGCATGCGCCGGGCCGTCGCGCGCGGCAGATCGGCGGCGCGCGCGAGATCGCTCAGCGTCATCGGACCTGCATTGGTGCCGAAGCATTGCAGCAGGCGCAGGCCGCGATCGAGGCTCTCGACGAAATCCGTCGCACGCTCGTCGTTCTCGCTCCGCTTCAGCTTGGGCATGTCGGGGGACAATCCTGCAAAATAGTGCTTGCTGCCGGTTCAACGCATGTCATAATTCGCACATTCGTTCAATAGGCGAACAAGCGCTATTCCGCACAAGGATGCCCCCGCCATGATGAGCCAGGAGCAGAACGACCTGATCACCCGCACCGGTCCCAGGGATCCCTGCGGCAGGCTGATGCGGAGCTACTGGCAGCCGGCGGCGCTGGTGGATGAGCTGCAAGGCGAGCGACCGATCCGTCCCGTCAAGCTGCTCGGCGAGAACCTGGTGCTGTTCCGCGACGAGACCGGACGCTACGGCCTGATTGATCGCCATTGCGCGCATCGCGGCGCCGATCTCGCCTTCGGACGGCTCGAGCATGGCGGCCTGCGCTGCGCCTTCCATGGCTGGCTGTTCGACGCCACCGGCCAATGCATCGAGACGCCGGCCGAGCCGAAGGACTCAAAGCTCTGCCAGAACATCAGGCAGCGTTCCTATCCCGTGGTCGAAAAGAGCGGCATCCTCTGGGCCTATCTCGGCGAGGGCGCGCCGCCTTCATTCCCGGAGATCGATTGTTTCGTCGCCCCTGGCACGCACACCTTTGCGTTCAAGGGCCACATGGCCTGCAACTGGCTGCAGGCCCTTGAAGTCGGCATCGATCCCGCGCACGCCTCCTACCTGCACCGCTTCTTCGAGGATGAGGACACCTCCACCGCCTACGGCAAGCAATTCCGCGGCGCCTCCGCCGGCTCCGACCTGCCGATGACGAAGATCCTGCGCGAATACGACCGGCCGATCATCAATGTCGAGCACACCGAATACGGCATGCGCCTGATCGCGCTGCGCGAGATCGACGAGGAGCGGACCCATGTGCGCGTGACCAACCAGCTGTTTCCGCATGCGTTCGTCATTCCCATGAGCACGGAGATGACGATTACGCAGTGGCACGTCCCGATCGACGACGAGAATTGCTACTGGTACGCGATCTTCACCAGCTATTCGAACCCCGTCGACAAGCAGAAGATGCGCGACCAGCGGCTCGAACTCTACGAGCTGCCGGATTACAAATCGCGCAAGAACCGAAGCAACGATTACGGGTTCGATCCGCACGAGCAGCAGACCGCGACCTATACCGGCATGGGCAACGACATCAACGTGCACGACCAATGGGCGGTGGAATCGATGGGCGCGATCCAGGACCGCACCCAGGAGCATCTCGGTTCGAGCGACAAGGCGATCGTGCAATATCGCCGCCTGCTGCGGCAGGAGATCGAGAAGGTCGGCGGCGGCGAGAAGCCGATGCTGTTCCTCGACGAGAGCAGGGCACGCAGCATCCAGGGACCGGCGACCATGGACGGCATCGGGCCGACCCAGGGCTGGGAGCTCTACTGGATGGAGGTCGACGTCAAGCGCCGCCGTGGCGCTCCTTGGGCCGCACCGGTACCGAAGGAGATCGCGGACAACGTGCACCGGCTGACGGCGGCGGAGTGACGTTCTTGCTCGGAGCCCGTAGGGTGGGCAAAGGCGCAACGCGCCGTGCCCACCATGCTTTCGTTCGGATGATAGACGCGGTGGGCACGCTTCGCTTTGCCCACCCTACGGCAGTTGAGGGAGCAACCAGGTGAGTTTCGTCGCGCGTCAAGCGCTGTGGTCGGATGAGCAGAGGGATGCCGCGTCGCGCATGCGCCGTCTCGTCGAGGAGAAGAACCTCGAAGTCATCCGCCTCGCCTTCCCCGACCAGCACGGCATCCTGCGCGGCAAGACCATCATCGCCTCGGAGGCAATCGCTTCGCTGGAGAGCGGCTGCTCCATCACCACCACCATGCTGGCCAAGGACACCTCGCACCGCACGGTATTTCCGGTGTTCACCGCGGGCGGCGGCTTCGGCATGAAGGAGATGGAGGGCGCGGCCGACGTGCTGATGGTCGCTGACCCCACCACGTTTCGCGTCTTGCCGTGGGCGCCGACCACAGGCTGGGTGCTGTGCGACCTTTATTTTGCCGACGGCCGCCCGGTGCCGTTCGCGACGCGCTCGCTCTATCGCAAGGCGCTCGACGAGCTCACCAGCCGCGGCCACGATTTCGTCGCGGGGCTCGAGGTCGAATTCCACATCTTCAAGCTCGACGATCCGCATATGCGGCCCGAAGATGCGGGACAGCCGGGCACGCCGCCCTCGGTGAGCCTGCTCAGCCACGGCTATCAATATCTCACCGAGCAGCGCTTCGATCAGATGGAGCCGGTGCTGGAGATTTTACGGCGCGACATCATCGCGCTCGGGCTGCCCTTGCGCTCGGTCGAGGTCGAGTTCGGGCCGAGCCAGTGCGAGTTCACCTTCGCGCCGCGAAAGGGAATCGAACCCGCCGACAACATGGTGCTGTTTCGTTCTGCCGTGAAGCAGATCGCGCGCCGGCACGGCTACCACGCCACCTTCATGTGCCGGCCGAAGCTGCCGAACGTGTTCGCCAGCGGCTGGCACCTGCATCAGTCGATCGTCTCCCGCGCGAGCAGCGAAAACCAGTTCATGGCTAAAGACGGCGGCGAACCGCTCAGCGCGTTCGGCCGCGCCTGGCTCGCGGGCCTGCTCGACCACGCCCGCGCCTCGACATTGTTCACGACCCCGACCATCAACGGCTACAAGCGCTACCGTTCCTATTCGCTGGCGCCGGACCGCGCGATCTGGGGCCGCGACAATCGCGGCGTGATGATCCGCGTGCTCGGCGGCGCCAATGATGCCGCCACGCGCCTGGAGAACCGCATCGGCGAGCCCGCCGCCAATCCCTATCTCTACATGGCCTCGCAGATCCTCTCGGGCCTCGACGGCGTCGACCGCAAGCTCGATCCCGGCCCGTCCGCCGACACGCCCTATGAGACCAAGGCGCCGCTGCTGCCGAAATCACTGCGCGATGCAGTCAGCGCACTGACGGACGATCCGTTCTTCCGCGAAAAGTTCGGGCCTGAGTTCGTGGATTATTACACCCACATCAAGAACGCCGAGATCGACCGCTTCCTGTCCGAGGTGACCGACTGGGAGCACCGCGAGTATTTCGAGGTGTTTTGATCGAGCTCGGTTATGCCGCCTTCGGCTTCTGCCTGAGGTAGAAGTAGGTCGGCAGAAGGCCCAGCGCGACGATCGCGACCATTACCCACCATCCGCGCTGAAATGCGACGAGGCGCTCCGGCAACGATGTGGGCGTACCGATGATGGCGACGAAGATCGCGACGCCCACCGCAAGCGAGGCCTGGCGGATCATGTTGATCACGCCGGAGCCCGTCGCGAAGGATGACGGGGGCAGTCCGGCGGCGCTGACGCCCATCAAGGTCGGGAAGGTCAATCCGACACCGATGCCGGTCGGAATCATGCCCATGATCACGAACGCCATGCTCGGCTCGGGACCGATCAGGGTTGCCCAAGCAACCAGACCGGCGGCGAAGACGACGATCCCGGCTGTGACAACGGGCGCGGCGCCGAAACGCGCGATCAGCCGGTTTGCGAACAGCAGCGACGTGATAGGCACCATCAGCGGCCCCGGTGCGATCGCGAGTCCCGTCTGCAACGCCGACCATCCCCACGCGGTCTGTTCCCACAGGGCCACCGACAGCAGCATCGCGCCAAACGCGGCCGAGTAAGGCGCCATCACCAGGGCGGCCCCGGTGAACTGGCGAATACGAAACAGCGCCGGATCTACGAATGGATTTTCGGTGCGGAAGCAGCGCCAGACAAATACGGCCAGCAGGATCGCGGCGACTGCAAAGCTGTAGCCGATGGACGGCGCGCGCAAACCCCAGTCGCTGACCTTGACGATGGCGAAGACGAGCGCACCGATGCCGCCCGTTACCAGCACTGCATCAAGGAATTTGGGGCGTGGCGCGTCATGGCCCTCAATCTCTGGAAGCTTCCACCAGCCGATCACCATGGCAGCAAGACCGATCGGGACGTTGACGAAAAAGATCCAGCGCCAGTTGACGGTCACGAGCATGCCGCCGACGACGGGCCCGAGGGCCGCGGCCAGACCACCAATCGCCGTCCAGGTGCGTACCGCGCTGCCGCGCTTCTCCGGGGCAAACACCGCCAGCAGCAATCCGAGCGAGGTCGGCGTCATCAGCGCGGCACCCGCCGCCTGGACGATGCGAAACGCGGTCAGCATTGCGACACCGTTAGCGGCGGCACAGGCTGCGGAGGCAACGGTAAAGAGGCCGACGCCGAGCAGAAAGCTGAGGTTCCTGCGGTGGCGTTCGGCCAGCCGGCCGAAGAACACCAGCAACGCCGCGTATGCGATCGCGTAGCCGTTCAGGACCCACGACATGTCGTCGAGCGAAGCGTCCTTGAAGTCTTGCCCGATGCTGGGGAGAGCGACGTTGACGATGAAGAGGTCGAGATTGGCCAGGCAAATGCCTACGCACACGATCGCCAGCACCGTGTTTGGGGAAGCCGACGGGCGGCGAGGCGCGGGCGATACCGAAAGATCAGGCGGCGCCGCACGTGCGAAGGTGCCGCGTTCGACACTGTTCATTGCTCAAGCCTTTTCTTCGACGACCAGCGACGTATTCCGGGCAATGCCGGCCAGGACGTTCCGCAGTTCGGCCGCCGCAGCTGCGCCGAACTCGGTCTCGAATTTCTCCTGCGCCTCACGCCAGAGCGGCCGCGCAGCATCGAGGCGCGCGGAGCCCGTCGGCGTCAGCATCACCCGCCGGCTCCGGCGATCGGCCTCATCCTGCTCCAGCACGACCAGCCCATCACGTTGCAACGGGCGCAGGTTCTGCCCGACGGTCGATTGGTCCATGACGAGCGCATCGGCGAGCTGGCCGATCGAGGGAGCGGCATCCCCCCGGCGGTTGATCTCGGCCAGAATCGCAAACTGCGTCGAACGGAGGCCCGAAGCCTCCAACGCGGAGTCGTAGAACTGCGACATCCGGCGCGACGCCTTGCGCAAAGCCCCACAGTTACAGCGATTTGGCTCGATCATTTGGCAACGCACGCATGGTCAGGGCAACCTCCCGATATCGGGATATCCCTGTATTTATACATGGATATCCCGATTATTGCGTTGCGTCAACTGACAGAGCTTGTGCGTGGCCGCGGCCTTTGCGCCCCGGGGCATTTTGCTGAACCTCACACCCTCGTGAGGCCACTTCGTCCCGCCTGTTCCGGCGACATCATTGCGTCCCGAACGAAGCCATTTTCCTCACCGCATGAAAAACGCAGGAAAGACACCGGGTCCATCGTTGCCTCTGATGATCAACAAAGGAGTCGGTCATGTGGAGTCAATTGCTCGGCCTGATTTATCGCCTGTCCTGCAGAACCACTCTGATCGAGATCGAGATGGTTCGCATGGTGCGCTAGTCGCCCATCATTGCGGATTGTGTAAGACGGATTGACCGGACCACGGAGAGTTTCATGCGCAAGCTGTTTCTGATCGCCGCGCTGTCGGTGCTCACGACGCAAGCTTATGCCGGCGGCTCGCGGAGCCTTAGCCTCGCGGCGACCAATGCAACCCAACAGATGCCCGAGCAGCCGGCGACGACCGCCGCGGTCGCGCCGCAGGCGACCCAGCCGCCGGCGAATGTCCAGACGGCGACCACCGCACCTGCTTCAACTGTGGCGGCAGCGCCGGCCGCAACAGCCGCCGCGCCGACTACCCGCACCACGGAAACAACCAAGCCGAAGCACCGTCGACCGTCCACCGAAGCACGCGTGATTCGCGAATTGCATCGGCATGGGATTTATTGGTGAGAGGACACGGCTCTCGCCTCCGCCATTGCGAGCGTAGCAGCAATCAAGAAGTGTACCGGTGGAGGGATTCTGGATTGCTTCGTCGCTTCGCTCCTCGCAATGACGGGGAGAGAGCGGGGCTCAGATCCCCAGATATTTATGCTGCAGATCCGGCTCGGCCATCAGTTCGTCCGACGTGCCGCTCCATACCGTCCTGCCGCGCTCGATGATGGTGTGGCGATCGCAGATGCGGGCGAGGTGGTCGACGTTCTTGTCGACGACCAGGATCGACTGGCCCCGACTCTTGAGCAGCGACAGGCAGTGCCAGATCTCTTCGCGGATCAGCGGCGCGAGGCCTTCGGTCGCCTCGTCCAGGATCAGCAGTTTCGGGTTGGTCATCAGCGCGCGGCCGATCGCCAGCATCTGCTGCTCGCCGCCGGAGAGCTGGTTGCCCATGTTGGCGGCGCGTTCGGCGAGGCGCGGAAACATCACGTAGATCGCGGCCAGCGTCCAGGGATTGGGGCTGCCGAAGCGGTCGGCGGCGGCCGCGACCAGATTTTCGCGCACGGTGAGGTTCGGAAAGATCTGGCGTCCTTCAGGGACCAGACCGACGCCGAGCTTTGCGATCCTGTAGGACGGAAGCTGCCTGACCTCGGCGCCCGCGAAACGAATGCTGCCGGCGCGGGCCGGCGTCAGGCCCATGATGGAGCGGATGGTCGTGGTCTTGCCCATGCCGTTGCGGCCCATCAGCGAGACCATCTCGCCCGGCTTGATCGACAGCGACAGGCCGAACAGCACCTGGGAGAGGCCGTAGCAGGTCTCGATGCCGTCGACTTCGAGCAGCGTGTCAGCCATGATGCGTCACCACGTGCTGGTCGCCGAGATAGGCGCGCTTGACGTCCTCGTTGGCACGGATCGCGGCCGGATCGCCCGAGGCGATGACGCGGCCATAGACCAGCACCGTGATGCGGTCGGCCAGCGCGAACACCGCCGGCATGTCGTGCTCGACCAGCACGATCGAGACTTCCTTGCGCAGCTCCTGGAGCAGCTTCACCATGCGCTGGGATTCGGTGACCCCCAGCCCAGCCATCGGCTCGTCGAGCAACAGCAGCTTCGGCTTGCTCGCCAGCGCCACCGCAAGCTCGAGCTCACGGCGCTCGCCATGGCTGAGCCTGTTCACCACGACATCGGCACGATGCAGCAGGCCGACGCGATCGAGCGCGGCGTGCGCGGTATCGCGCAGGGATCGCTCCTTGCGCGCATTGGCAAAGAAGCGGAACGAGGTGCCGGCATGAGCCTGCGCCGCCAGCGCGACGTTGTCGGCGGCGGTGAAGTCGAGCAGCAGCGAGGTGATCTGGAACGAACGCGCAAGACCGAGCGCGCAGCGGCGATGGGCCGGCAGATAGGTGATGTCGCGACCGCCCAACGAGACGCTACCGGAATGCGGCTCAAGATGCCCGGTGAGCTGGCTGATCAGCGTGGTCTTGCCGGCGCCGTTCGGGCCGATGATGGCGTGCAGCTCTCCGGCCGCGACGTCGAGCGAGACATTATCCGTCGCGATGATGCCGCCGAATCGGCGCACCAGCTTTTCGACGCGGAGCAGGGGTTCAGCCACGGCCGATCCTCCCCAGCAAGCCCATGATGCCGCCGCGTCCGAACAGCACGATCAACAGCAGCAGCGGGCCCATGATCAGCGCCCAGTATTCGGTGAGCTGCGACAGGAACTCTTCCAGCAGCAGATACACCACCGCGCCCACGACCGGGCCGAACAGCGTGCCCATGCCGCCCAGGATCACCATCACCATGAGGTCGCCGGAGCGCGTCCAGTACATCACGGCCGGGCTGACGAAATCGGTGTTGTTGGCGAGCAGCGCGCCGGCGAGGCCGCACATCGTCCCTGAAATGACGAAGCAGACGAGCTTATAGCGCTTGGCGGGAAAGCCGATCGCCTGCATGCGCTGCTCGTTGGAGCGCAAGCCCTGCACGACGAGGCCGAAGCGCGAATTGACGATGCGCCAGATCAGGAAGATGACACCGAGCAGGCAGGCGAGGCAGAGATAATAGAACTGCGTGCGGTTGGAGAGGTCGATCAGCCCGGAGAAGTCGCTGCGCTTGTAGACGGTCAGGCCGTCATCGCCGCCGTAGCGGGCAAGGCCGGAGGCGACGTAATAGGCCATCTGCGCGAAGGCAAGCGTGATCATGATGAAATAGACGCCGCGGGTGCGCAAGCTGAGTGCGCCGATCACGAGGCCGTAGATTGCGGAAGCCGCGAGCGCGACCGGAAACTGGATGAAGCCTGAGCCGACACCTTCCTGCGCCAGCATGCCGACCGCGTAGCCGCCGATGCCGAGATAGGCGGCGTGGCCGAAACTCATCATGCCGCCGAAACCCATGATGAGATTGAGACTCGCGGCCGCCAGCGCCAGGATGACGATGCGGGTGAACAGCGTCAGGATGAAGATGTTGCCGGAGAGTTGCGAATAGAGCGGCAGCAGCACGAGGCCGGCCAGCATCAGGGCCGTGACGGCCTTGCTCACAGTCAAACTCTTCATCGACGGTTGGCCGGAAACAGCCCCTCCGGCCGCACCACCAGCACGACCGCCATCAGCAGATAGATCAGCATGGAGGACAATGCGGGTGCGGCGGTGGAGGCGGCGGCGCCGCTCAGCACCTGCCGCAGCAGATTGGGCAGAAAGGCGCGGCCGAGCGTGTCGATCATGCCGACGAAGATCGCGGCGAGGAACGCGCCGCGGATCGAGCCGATGCCTCCGATCACGATGATGACGAAGGCGAGGATCAGGATGTTCTCGCCCATGCCGATCTGCACGGTGAGGATCGGCGCCTGCATCAGCCCGGCGAGGCCGGCGAGCGCGGCGCCGAGGCCGAACACCAGCGTGTAGAGCAGCTTGATGTTGATGCCGAGCGCGCCGATCATCTCGCGGTTGGAGGCGCCGGCGCGGATCAGCATGCCGATGCGCGTGCGCATCACCCCGAGATAGAGCAGCAGCGCCACCAGCAGCGCCACCACGATGATGGCGAGCCGATAGGCCGGATAGTGAATGCCGGGCAGGATCGGCACCGGCACCGTGAGCCAGGCCGGCAGCGGCAGCGCAAGGCCGGCCGGACCCCAGATCAACCGCACGGCTTCGTTGAAGAACAGGATCAGCCCGAAGGTTGCGAGCACGTGGTCGAGATGATCTCGCCCATAGAGATGCCGCAGCGCCGACATTTCGAGCACGATGCCGAGGATCAGCGTGGCGCCAAGCGCCAGCAGCGCGCCGAGCAGGAAGCTGCCGGTCCAGGCCGCGAAGGTCGCTGCGAAATAGGCGCCCATCATATAGAGCGAGCCGTGCGCGAGGTTGACGAGATCCATGATCCCGAACACCAGCGTCAGGCCGGCGGCGAGCAGGAACAGCAGCAGGCCGAACTGCAATCCGTTCAGGAACTGTTCGACGACGAGCAGCATCAAGACTCTTTCAGGCGCACGCGGTGTCGCGCCGATGTTCGAACATTGTCGCCATCAGTGAAAGAGCTCCCCCTTGCCTCATCAAGGCGGAAAAATGGGTAATGGCAGTATCGTTCCGAGGCAAGAGCGATTCGACACCGAACATGCACTTTGTTGCATGCCGGTGCATGTGATCGAATTGGCCTCGCAGAACGCCCTTGCAAGAAGGCTGCCGCGCCGGCTGGGGCAACCTGCCGCACCCAAACGATCGCCCTCCCCCCGTCGCCGGGAAGAGGGTGTGGAATTCTTGGGATCGATCAGATGCGTCTAGTGCGACGTCACCTGCCGGGAAAGGTCATCCGGTTCGGCGAGCACGCTGTTGGCCGTCGAGGCCTCCAGCGCCGCCATCCGGAACAGATAGGCGAGCGTCGCCAATCCGGTGTCCTCCGCCATCTGTGCCAGCTCGAGCGCCATGTCCGACATGTAGCCGAGATTCTCGTCCCTGATCTGCGCCATGATCTGGCTGTCCCGCATCATGTTCGACATCTCAGGCGCTCTTTCGTTGCGCGGCAAGGCCGCAGAGGTTGGCACGGGCGACGGCGTCGAGATGCGGGCCGTCATGGCACACGACCGAATTCATGCCGATACGATCGTGCAGGGCATCGAGGGTCTCGCGACGAATGTCGATGGTTGCCGCCATGGTCCACGCGTTCTCCACCAGAGCCGGCAGGCCAAGCGGGGTCACCACGAAGCCGGCCTCGTGGAAGCGTGGCAGCCACCAGGTCTCCATGATCGCGCTGACCTGCGCGATCCCCTGCGCGAGGCAGAACTCCTGCACCGCCGCCATCAGTTGCAGGTTGAGCGCGCCGTCGCGGCGATCACGCACGACGAAGTAGCGCGACCATTCCCAGACCAGCGGATCCGCGGGGCAACCGCGCACCGACGCCAAATGCGGGAACACCTCGCTCATCATCGAGGGTTTGGTCGTCGGGTAGAGCCGGTGACCACCAATGATCCGCCGCCCCTCGAGCGCAAGCAGATAGACGGTATCCTCGTCGTCGTAGGAATCGATCTCGCGGCAATCCGGCCTGCGCAGCGCCTCCCAGTGCCGCTCTTCGACGAAGACATCGTGGCGCAACCGGAAATGCTGCTCGATCACGTCTTCATAAAGGTGGCGATTGACCGCAGAAATAGCATGAATCATGAAATCCCCCATTCATCCTCAATGGAGGCAGAGTCGGCGAAAAGAGCCGGGTTCGATATTGGGAAATTTCCCAGTACGGCACTTACGGATTGATGATCTTGTTCCGAATCGCCAGCGCCACCGCATGCGTGCGGTTGACGGCACCGAGCTTGCGCCCGGCAGTCGCAAGATGCTCTTCCGCAGTGCGCTGCGTGATGTGCAGAATCTCGCCGATCTCCCAGGCCGACTTGCCCTGTGAGGCCCAGGAGATCACCTCGCGCTCGCGCGGGGTGAGGCGCGCCGGAGGATAAGGCGTCGGCTCGAGCAGACGGCGAATGTGGTCGAAGCCATACATCGCCATCAGGTGCAGCGCCGGCTTGCTTCGCGGATTGAGGTCGAGATGAACGCCGCCAACCGACACCGCGGCTTCATAGCCGGTGAGCCCGTGGATCGGCACGATGAAGCCCCGCGACATGCCAAACTCGCTGGCGCGGTTCATCACCTCGGCCGCATCGGGCTCAAGCTCGGCGTCATAGGGCGCTTCCGACCATTCGAACGGATTGACCGATTGCCGGCACAGCCGCACCACGGGATCGAAGCGGTCGTAATTATTCTGGGTGTAGAGGCTGAACCAGCCGGCCGGCCAGCGCTTGGCGAGCACCATCTGCGCAAACCGTTGGTCGGGATTGGGCAATCCGGTCACGATGATGGTTTCGAAGCCGAATCGACCGAACGCTGTTTCGAGCGCATCCATGGCCTCGGGCACCTTGCGATAGGTCCCCAGCCCCTCAATGAAGTCGAGCGCCTCCCGGCCATAATCTACGGCAGACATCGGTGCGTTTCCTGACCCACACGGCCTCGTATAGCACGTATTCGGGGACTGCCTCAATTCGCTGCTGCCGTAGTTTCCCGTGCTCATCCGCCCCGAAGATTTAAACTACTTGTGGCAGAATTGACGTCACGATACACCTGAGGCGACCGAAGCGGGAAAACCACGATGGAAGACGAGGACATCGCCCTCAACAGCGTGCTCGGCCTGGAATTGAACCGCGTGTTTTTCGCGGTCCGCGAAACGGCAAACAAGCAGAAGATCATCGAGTTCGCGCGCGAGGTGCTGCAAGGCGAGCGCGAGGACCTGGCCGAAAGCGTATTGCCGGAAGGGCCGGCGGGCTAGAACGCAATTGCAGCCCAGCTCGCGCTGGTCACGGCCGGTGGCTTAGGCGCGCGACCTAGCCTTGAGGTCGATAAGCGCGCGACGTCCGACCGACGTCAATTCGTCCAAAGTCGTCATGCCGGACTGAGCCGCGTCGAGCAGACGAGCCGCAACGAGCTTGCGGCTCTCGTGATCACCGCCATGCCTGACGTGACTGAAGGCAGCATCAAGCGCCGCATCCAAAATGGCTTGAATGCGGCCTTCCAACTCGTTCATGGTCTCACCAATGCGCCCCCGCGCCCAGCTGGCCCCTTATGCGCCGGCGCGGTAAACTCGTATGTTCACAAGTGAACGCAAAACTCTGGTGATTGAAGCGGCATCGTGTCGGGGGGAGTGCTGTCTGTGCGCGGCCACTGAGCCCACATCATGCCAGCCGATCAGATGGGAGTCGGCAGAGCAAACAAACTCCAATCAACCAATTCTGTTCCTGGGCCAAGCGACAAAATTGCAGCTGCTTCCCTCTACGCGGCTCGCCAATATTTGCCTAGAAAAATCGTCTGGAACCAGGGCAGGGCATGACTGACGGCATCACGAAATCTCCAACCGGCATCGACGGCTTTGACGACCTGACGCTTGGCGGCCTTCCCACCGGGCGACCGAGCCTGGTGTGCGGGTCGGCCGGCTGCGGCAAAACGTTGTTTGCTTCGACCTTCCTCTTCAACGGCGCGAAGATCTACGACGAGCCCGGCGTCTTCGTCACGTTCGAGGAGCGTCCCGTCGACATCATCGCCAACGTGGATTCGACGCCGTCAACCAGACCACATTCCGCCGGCTGCTCGCCCAGGCGCTGCGGGAGCGGCAATCCTCTGAAATTCACGTTCGCGTCGGCGACAGCGAGCGCAGCTTCCTTCTCACCGGCGCTCCGATCGATTTCGGCATCGTGAGCGGCGTCGCCATCACTTTCACCGACATCAGCGAGCGCGAGCAGACGGCGGCCGCCAGGGAGTCCGAGCGGCTGGCGCGGTCCGTTCTCGCCTCCGCCAACGAGGCCGTCATCGTCTGCGACCGCTCCGGCATGGTCACGCACATCAATGCGGCCGCCGAACGGATCTGCGCCGAGGCTCCGATCGGGAAGCGGTTTGAAGAGGCGATCGCGCTGACCTTCGCCGATGCGGCCGAGCTGATGTCGGGTGCCGATATCGTCGCGATGGCCGTCGGGGGCACGCCGGTGCAGGGCTTGGAAGCGGCAGTGAAGACATCCGCCGTCGACGTCACCGACGTCATGATCAGCGCGGCACCGCTCGTCGTATCCGGCGACCGGACCCAGGGCTGCGTGGTCACGCTGATCAACCTGTCGCAGCGCAAGGCCGCCGAGCGTCGGCAGGCTCTCCTGATGGGCGAGCTCGATCATCGCGTCAAGAACACGCTGGCCATGGTGCTGGCGATCTCGGCGCGCACCGCGTCCCACGAGCGCACGATCGAGGACTTCCAGAAGTCCTTTTCCGGCCGCATCCAGGCCCTGGCGGCCACCCATACGTTGCTGTCCAACGCGTCCTGGGAAAACCTCCAGATCAAGGACGTGCTCAGCGTCGAGCTGGCGCCCTATGCGACGCTCTCCAGCGGACGCATCTCGATGGAAGGGTTGGATATCTCCGTCGACTCCAAGACGGCCGTCTCGCTCGGGCTCGTCTTCCACGAATTGACGACCAACGCAGTGAAGTACGGCGCGCTTTCGACCCGCGCCGGCAAGCTGACGGTGCGGCGGATCGGCCTGCTCGATGACGGCGCCCTGCAAATCGAATGGGAAGAGCGCGACGGGCCCCTGGTGACTCCGCCGACGGTCACGGGCTTCGGCCAGACCTTGATCTCGCGCAGCCTCGGCAGCGGTCCCAATGGCGGCACGAAGCTCGAATACCGGCCGACTGGCGTGGTCTGCCAGATCCTGATTCCGAAATACGGCCACTTCCATTCCTAGAATATTGTCGCTGGATGGCCGCGCGCCTTCCATGAGATGATCCCGGAAGACCATCCGGGACATCCAGACATGATGACGCTGCGCCAGGTGGAAGTGATCCGTGCCGTGATGGTGACGGGCACCATCGGCGGCGCCGCGAAGCTGCTCAGTGTCTCGGCGCCGGGGATCAGCCGCCTCGTCAAATACACCGAGCGCTCGCTCGGCATCCGCTTCTTCCAGCGCCAGAACGGGCGCTACTTCCCGACGCCGGAAGCCGAGAGAACATCTTCGAGCAGATCAACGGCGTCTACAAGAAGGTCGACGATCTCTCCGAGATCATCTCCAAGATCGGCCGCGGCGAGTGATAAAAGGGCAATTGTGCTAGGCGGGGGAAAGGCTATCGTCGCGCCAGGAACTGCCCTCGGACTTGCGGGAATTTCCCCGCTAATGGCCGGGACCGAACGCTCCGTTTGAGACGATAGCGAACCATGGTCAAGCGCGGATACGCCGCCAGCAAGAAGCTCCTCACCGGCCTTATCGGCGCGCCGATCGCGCATTCCGCGTCCCCCGCCATGCATGAGCGCGCCGCGGAGGCGCTGGGCCTGCGCGGCCACTACCAGCTCATCGAGGTTGCCGGTGCCGATGCGGCGGGGCTTCGCATGATGCTCGAGGGCGTGCGGCGGCTCGGCTTTGCCGGCGTCAATGTCACCTACCCCTACAAGGAAGCGGTGGTCCCGCTGCTCGACGAGCTGGCGCCGGGCGCGGCCAGCATGGGCGCGGTCAACACCGTCGTCGTCAAGGACGGCCGCCTGACCGGCCACAACACCGACACCACGGGCTTTGCCCGCGCGGTGGCGCCGTTGCTGGCGCCCGCGGGGAATGCCGTTGCGGTGATCGGCGCCGGCGGCGTCGGCAAGGCGATCGCGTTTGCGCTGGCGAGCCTGGAGGGGTCCGACATCCGCATCTTCGACAGCGAGCCGGCGCGCGCGGCGACGCTCGTCTCCCTGCTGGCGCCACGGTGCGGCGCAAGGATCGCCGCAAGCGTCGAGGATGCGCTGCACGGCGCAACCGGCCTCGTCAACGGCACGCCGGTCGGCATGCTGCCGGACCGGGGCATGCCGGTTGCAGCCACCTTGCTGCACGAAGGATTGTGGGTCGCGGATGCCGTCTACTCGCCGCTGATCACGCCGCTGCTGGCGGCGGCGCAAGCCAGGGGCGCGCGGATCATGACCGGGCGCGAGCTCGCGATCTATCAGGCCGTCGACGCGTTCGAACTGTTCACGGGCCTTGCCCCATCGACCGAGATCATGGGAGAGGCATTCGACGAGGTGATGGCGGCACGAAGCTCGGCCTATCACCCAGCGTAACATCCTGGCAGACGCCCTGCTTGCCTTCGCAACCACAACCGGCGTCCACGGCCAGGCTATCAAGCTCGCCGACGTCGCCGAGCTCTCGAGCGGCGGCGCCACCGTCGAGGCCAGATACGATCTCGCGCCCGACCTGATGACGCAGCTGCGCGCCAATCACATCCTCAACGACCGCGAGGGCGACGGCGAGTTCTTCCAGGTCTACACCCACATCTTCGACGAGCGCTTCTTCTTCGAGATCGTCGAGCGCAGGGATTATCAGGGGTTCGGTGCGGCCAATGCCGGGATCAGGCTCGCGGCGCAATCGTGCGAAGTGCGGCCCGCGAGCATGCCGCGGGCGTAGGCCTTCTCCCTCTCCCCGCAAGCGGGGAGAGGGAGAAGCGCCAGCTCACTTCATCTTGCACTTGTCGTGGAAGCGATCCTGGTCGTTCTCGACGATGGTCGCGACCGTCTTCAGCGAGAGCTGGCCTTCGCCGTCCTTCACCACGTCCTGCAGATAGAAGTTCTGCACCGGGATGTGGTTGTTGCCGTATTTGAAGGGGCCGCGGAGCGACTTGAAATTGGCCTTCTCCATCTCGGCCTTCATCGCGTCCTTCTTGCTGGTGTCGCCCTTCACCGCGACCACCGCGCTGTTGATCAGCTGCGCGGCGTCATAGGCTTGCGCACCGTAATAGGTCGGGCGCAGGCCGGTGTACTTCTTGCGGTAGTCGGCGACGAAGCGCTTGTTCTGCTCGTTGGGGAGGTCGTTGACCCATTCCTGCGCGCCGGGCACCCCGAGCGCGTTCTCCTTCTGCAGCGGCAGCGACAGCTCGTCGACCGTGAACGCCGTGTAGAGCGGCATCGTGCTCTTCAGGCCGGCCTGGGCATATTGGTTGAGGAACTGCACGCCGGCCGCACCGGGATAGAACACGAAGATCGACTCGGCGCCGGAGGCGCGCGCCTTGGAGAGCTCGGCGGAGAAATCGAGCTGGCTCGGCCAGACCGTGTATTCCTCGCCCTTGACCTCGCCCTTGAAGGTGCTCTTCACGCCGGCCAGCATGTCCTTGCCGGCCGCATAGTTCGGCCCGATCAGGAACACGCTCTTGACGCCCTTCTGGTTCATGTAGAGGCCCATGGCGGCCGGCGTCTGGTCGTTCTGCCAGGAGGTCGAGAACACGTACGGGCTGCACAGCTCGCCGGCGAGTTGCGAGGGACCGGCATTGGCCGAGATCAGGAAAGTCTGCGAGTCCACCGCCGTCTTCAGCGAGGCCAAGAGCACGTTCGACCAGATATAGCCGACGATGAAATCGACCTTGTCGGACTGCACCAGCTTCTCGGTCTTCTGCTTGCCGACGTCGGGCTTCTGGCCGTCATCCTCGTAGATGACTTCGACCGGCTTGCCGTCCATCTTGCGGCCGATGTGGTCGAGCGCCAGCTCGAAGGAGTTGCGCATGTCGTTGCCGATCACGGCGGTCGGGCCGCTGAAGGTCGAAACGAAACCGATCTTGATGGTGTCGCCGGCGAATGCCGGGCTCGCCAGCACCAGCGCCGCTGCGCCCGCCAGCCAGAATGCCGTCCTCATAACCAATCCCCTCCACATTATTGAGCCCCGAAACGCGGTGATCGCCGCCCCGGGTCGTCTCTATTGAACGCAAAATTCATCGAGCCGCCAATGGCTCAGCGCCTGCCCTGCACCATATTTCGCCCTAATCGGCGAAGGCAAGAAATATAATTCTACATACTTCGGCCAACCCTGCGGCGCTTTCTCGCGCCTGATCGATACATCCGGCCTATGCGGCGATTGGTGACGGCTATTGGACTGCAGCGCCCGAACCGCACTTAAATGGGGGTGTGGAGCAGCGAGATTCGAGGGTACGTCATGACCACGACACCGCATCGCGTCGTCATCGTCGGGGCCGGCTTCGGCGGGCTGGAGGCGACCTACCGGCTTGCGGGCGCGCCGGTCGAGATCACGCTGATCGACCGCCGTAACCATCATCTGTTCCAGCCGCTGCTGTACCAGGTCGCGACCGCCTCGCTCGCCACCAGCGAGATCGCCTGGCCGATCCGGCACCTGATGCGCGACCGGCCCGAGGTGACGACGCTGTTCGCGACCGTCAGCGGCGTCGACGCGGCAAGGCGCCGCGTGCTGATCGACGACGGCAGCGAGGTGCCCTACGACACGCTGGTGCTCGCGACCGGCGCGCGTCACGCCTATTTCGGCCACGACGAATGGGAGCAGTTCGCGCCGGGCCTGAAGACGCTGGAAGACGCGACCACGTTGCGCCGTCACATCCTGGTGGCGTTCGAGCGCGCCGAGCGCGAGACCGATCCGGCCAAACGCGCGGCACGGCTGACTTTCGTCATCGTCGGCGCCGGCCCCACCGGCGTCGAGCTCGCCGGCACCATCGCCGAGATGGCGCATCACACCTTGCCCGGCGATTTCCGCAACATCGACACGACGAAAGCACGCGTGGTGCTGGTCGAGGCGGGGCCACGCGTGCTCGCAGGCTTTGCCGACGACCTCTCGGCCTATGCGCAGGCCTCGCTGGAGAAGATCGGCGTCGAGGTCGTGCTGGGACAGGCCGTCACCGAAATCAATCGCGAGGGCGTGGTGTTCGGCGGCAAGCTGCTCGAGGCCAAGACCCGGATCTGGGCCGCCGGCGTGCGCGCTTCGCCCGCCGCCGAATGGCTGGGCGCACCAGCCGACCGCGCCGGACGCGTGCAGGTCGAGGCGGACCTGACCATCCCCGGCCATCCCGAGATCTTCGCGATCGGCGATACTGTCAGCATCAACGCCTGGGACGGCAAGCCGGTGCCGGGCATCGCGCCGGCCGCCAAGCAGCAGGGGAAGCATGTCGCCGAGACCATCAAGGCACGCCTGCGCGGCGCTGCCACCGGCTCGTTCCGCTACAAGCACGCCGGCAGCCTCGCCCAGATCGGCAAGCGGCTCGCTGTAATCGACTTCGGCCGCTTCAAGCTGCGCGGCACCATTGCGTGGTGGATCTGGGGCATCGCCCACATCTACTTCCTGATCGGCCTCCGCCACCGTCTCAGCGTCGCGCTGAGCTGGTTGTGGATCTACGCGCGCGATCAACGCGCGGCGAGGTTGATCACGCAGGGGAGCAGCAAGGTGGTGTAAGCCTTCTTCCTTCCCCTTGTGGGAGAACGAGGGTCTATCTAATCCGTTGAGATGATGTTGGAAACGCAACCTTGCGTCCGTCCAGCGTCCCTTGCAGCCGGTTCCTTGTGGGGGCAAACCAGGCGAGCGACCGGAGCCGCTCGCCGGAATCGTCGCGGTGACTATGCCGTGCGCCCGGTTCGTTGGGCGGCTTCGTCCTTGCTTCCGGCGTGTGTGATGCCCTTGAGCACTTGGTTCACGGCGCGCCGATTGATCACATAGGCCGCTGCGATCTCGTGCTGGTACTGGCCGCTCCAGCGGCGCAGCCAGACGTCAACAGCTTCTTCGAATATGAACTTGGTTGGTTTTGCGGGGTTCGTTGTCTTGAACGACAGGACCAGCCAAGCTAGGGTCTCCTTCGTGGTGATGGACATGCAAAAGCATCTCCGGTGAAAACAGCAACGGAGAGCCGAGCCCGCCTTCCAAGAGTGCTCAAACTGCCAAATCATTCGCCCATTAGGTCAAAGCCGTCAGGGTCGCGCAAGGTGGCGCGGAAAGGCACCCGTTTCAAGGAATTGAGATGTCGTTCCCCACGATTTACCGGCAAATCACGACGGCTGCCCTGCTGGCGTTCGCGCTGACGACCGCCGCAGCGTCGGCGAAACAGCGTACATTCTACGACTCGCGCGGCAACGTCGTTGGCCGGTCCACGACCGACAGCCCAGGCACGGCGACGACCTACGATGCGCGTGGCAAGGTGAACAGCCGCGAAAGCACGAAGCCCACAAAGAATGACTGGCCCACGAAGGATGACTGCTACGGCAGACCGGCCATGATGTCCGGCAAGCCTTGCCACTAGCCCCAGGGGGTACGCGCGCCACGCCATGTCCCTTGCGAAGATGTGGGCGCGTCTGGCTCATCTGCCTAAACCAGTCGCGTAGGCCCCGATGAGGACACGCCGAAGCGAAGCTCCAGCTGTGACGCCGGATGAGGAGCTCTCTCAACTCGCGAGATCGTCCGTGAGGAGAGAACCCCTCACCCGGCTTCGCTTCGCGAATCCACCCTCTCCCAAAAAGGGGAGAGGGTGCAGCGGCGTGTGCGGCTACGTCGTAAGCAAACTAGCCCCCTATTTCATCAGTTCGCAGCCACCCTCGGCCAGTGGGCGAAACGCCTGCTCCGCGGGAATGGTCGAGACCAGCTTGTAATAGTCGTAGGGATATTTCGACTCCTCCGGCTTCTTCACCTCGAACAGATACATCGGATGCACGACGCGGCCGTCCTGGCGGATCGTGGTGTCGCCGAACAGTTTGTCCTTGCCCTTGAACTTCTTCATCTCGGGCACCGCGTCCTTGGCGTTGTCGCTGCCGGTGGCGGCAACCGCGTTGAGATAAGCGAGCGTCGAGGCATAGACGCCGGCCTGGTTGCCGCTCGGCATCTTGCCGTTCATGCCGGGCCGCGCGGCGAACCGCTTCGCGAAGGCGCGGGTGTCGTCGTTCATGTCCCAATAGAAGGCCTCCATGAGCTGGAGTCCCTGCGCGACCTTGATGCCCATGCCGTGGATGTCGTTGATGAAAAGCAAGAAGGCGACCAGCTTCTGACCGTTCTGCTGGATGCCGAACTCGGCGGCCTGCTTCACGGCGTTGATGGTATCACCGCCGGCATTGGCAAGGCCGATCACCTGGGCCTTCGAGCCCTGCGCTTGCAACAGGAAGGAGGCGAAGTCGGAGGTGCCGAGCGGATGCTTGGAGGAGCCCAGCACCTTGCCGCCGTGGCCCTCGATGTATTTCTGCGCTTCCGCCTCGATGCCCTTGCCGAGCGCGTAATCGACCGTGAGGAAATACCAGTCCTTGCCGCCGCGCGAGATCATCGCGGCTGCCGTCGTGTTGCCGGTCGCCCAGGTGTCGTTGACCCACTGGATGGTGTTGGGCGAGCAGGCCTTGCCGGTGAGATCGGAGCTTGCGGTCGAAGACGCCAGGAACGTCATGCGGCTGTCGCGCAGCAGCGTGTTGATGGAGAGGCCGACCGCCGAGTTCGGCACGTCGACAATGGCATCGACGCCTTCGACATCGAGCCATTTGCGCGCGATGGCATTGCCGACATCGGCCTTGTTCTGGTGGTCGGCATAGACGATCTCGACCTTGATGCCCTTGCCGCCGCCGTTGAAATCCTCCGCCGCCATGCGCGCGGCTTCCACCGAACCCATGCCGTTGGTGTCCTGGAAGATGCCGGAGATGTCGTTGAGCACGCCGACGCGCACGACATTGTCGGATATCTCAGCACTTGCGGCGCCGGACACCAGGCTCGCGGCCAGCGCAAGAGTCCACTTCAGATTTTTCATTGGTATCTCCCCTGCTTTATTGTTTCCGGTCGTGTCAGGCCGGAATGATCGTCACCGGCAGGCTGTCCAGCCCGCGCAGCGTGTTGTTGAAGCGGCGCTTCGGCTCGCCCGTGATCTCGATGCTGGCGACACGGCGGGCCAGCGCCGACAGCATGGTCTCGCCTTCGAGCCGCGCCACGAGCTGGCCGACGCACATGTGGATGCCGGAGCCATAGCCAACATGGCCGGAGGTGCGGCGGGTGATGTCGTAACTTTCGGGCTTGTCCCAGCGCCTGGGATCGCGATTGGCCGCGGCGAGGAACATCAGCACCTTCTCGCCCTCGCCGATGGTCGCGCCTGACAGTTCGACCTCACGCGTCGTGGTGCGGAAGAAGGTCTGCACCGGGCTTTCGAACCGCACGGCCTCCTCGAAGGCATTGCGCGCCAGCGTCAGGTCATCACGCAAGCGCTGCCATTGCTCGGGGAAACGCGCCAGGCAATAGACGGCGGCACCGATGCCATTGACCGTGGTGTCGAGGCCGGCCGATAGCAGCGAGCGCACCAGTAGCGGCGCTTCAGTCGCGGTGATCGCGCCCTCATCGACATGGGCGTGGATGCAGGCCCCGATGCCGCCGGGCGTGAGATTGTCACGCTGGCATTGCCCGGTGACATAGGCTTGATGTGGCGACGAGCGCGCGATGGCTTCCTGGCGCAACTCATTGGGCGGGCCGAACGCGTTGAACACGACGCTCGCATAAGGGATGAGATGCTCACGGCCTTCGGGCTTCAGCCCCAACGCGTCCGGGAAGATCGAGAGCGGATAGGCTTCCGCCAGATCCGTGATGGCGTCAAAACTGGGCCTGGCGAGCAGCATATCGACTCGTTCTTCAGCCGCCGCCGCAAAGCGGTCGCGGAGCCCCTTCATCACGGTCGGTGACAGCACCTTCGACAGCACGGCACGGGTGCGGGTGTGCGCGGGCGGGTCGGCTTCGAGGATCAGGCTCGGCGGCCGCCACGGCGTCTCCTTCTTGAAATCGCTGAGGCCGACACCGCGGCTGGAGCAGAAGGTCGCGGGATCGTTCAGCACCGCATGGACCTCGGCATAGCGCGCCACGCCGTAGACGTTCCACTTGTCGAGATAGACCACCGGCCCCGCCTCCCGCAGCCGTTCATGCGTGGGATAGGGATCGGCGAAAAAATCCATCGCGAAGGGATCGACGTCGAGATGCGGAACGGCTGCGGAGCCGGACGATATCGGGGAGCCGGATACGCTCATAGGAGACCTCCCTCATTTTGATCTTGTGAAAGGATGGCGCTTGCCCTTAGGTCGGTCGCCCCACCGCGAGTCAGACCCCCGACATGCCTTCGCCTTCGACCAGATCCCGCCAGAAGCCCGCGCCGAACGATGCGGGACCGACGCTCGATCTCGACCGCTACGTCCCGGCGTTCGTCACGTTCATCGCCAACAAGCTCTCGAACAGCGCGACCGCGTTCTATCAGCGGGAGTTCGGCGTCAACGTCACGGAATGGCGGATCATGTCGCTGCTGGCGATCGAGCCCGGCATTCCAGCTTCGCGCATCTGCCACGTCATCGGCTTCGACAAGGGACCGGTGAGCCGGACGCTTGCGGGCCTTGAGAAGCGCGGGCTGGTCTCGATCCGCACCGATCCCCATGACGGCCGCACCCATTCGATCGCGCTGACGGCGAAGGGCCGCACGACCCACGACAAGGTGATCGTCGCTGCGCTCGAGCGCGAACGGCGGCTGTTGTCCTGTCTGAGCAAGGACGAGCGCGAGGTGCTGATCGATCTGCTGCGCCGGCTGCACGAGAATCTCGGCGCGGTCACCGGCGGCACCGCGACCTGACAGGTCGTGGGCGGGGCGCCAGCTGCCGTCACGTCCAGGCATGCGCCGGCGTTGGCCGACGGCACCATTCGGGCCGAGCATCGTTTCCTCCAGGATCAGACGCGGCGGTTTTTCCCGCCGTCATCTCTGCCTGGAACGGTTCGCATAGATTAGTTGCTTAAGCAACAAAAGAATCGGCAGGATATTGCTGCAGGCTTGCTGGCCTATTGGGCACGCCCAGCTCTCGTGTCCCGGACGCGCTGCAGCGTGGAAACGCTGCTGCGCAGAGCCGGGGCACGAGAGCCGCTAGCGGTGGACGGAACGGCCTATCCGACGCACCCAATCCACTCCGCCGACGCATCATCGTTCAAGCGCGCCACCGCATCGGCGCGACGCGTCAGCACGGCGCGCTGGTTGATGTAGCCCTTGTCGGTGATCTCGCCGCCATCGACCGACGGCGGCTCGGCGAGAAGCAGCGCGCGCGTGGCGTGGCCGGAGGAGTTGGGGCCCTGCTGCCTCAGTTTCGCCAGGCCCTGCGCAATCGCGCTCCTGACCTTGTCATGTGCAAGCACCTCGTTCACATCGGCCGTCTCAGGCAGACCGGCGTGGATGCGGCAGGCCGCGATGTTCGGGATCACGAGGAAACGCACCTCGTCTCCGCCGTGTCCTGACACGACGATGTCCTGCGCCAGCGGCGCCAGCGCGGCGATGCCGGCAACGCGCAGCGTGCCGACATTGACCCAGGTGCCGGAATTGAGCTTGAAATCTTCGGCGACGCGGCCGTCGAAGAACAGGCCACGCTCCGGCCGCGCGCTGTCGGCGAGCTTCACGGCATCGCCGATCAGATAGAAGCCCTCTTCATCAAAAGCCTGCCTGGTCAGCTCCGGCGCCTTCCAATAGCCCGGCGTGACGTTGGGGCCGCGCACCCGCACCTCCAGCTTGTCGCCGGACGTCACGAGCTTCAGCTCGGTGCCGGGAATGGGCACGCCGATATTGCCGGAGCGTTCGGCGAGGAAATGGCAGTCGGTTGCGAGCGGCGACGTCTCGGTCGAGCCCCAGGCCGAGACCATCGGCAGCGCGTGGCCGACCGTTTTGAGCGAGAGCTCTTCGAGCGCGTCCCAGAGATTCTGCGGCAGCGCCGCGCCGGCATAGAAGGCAAACTTTACCTCGCCGAAGAAACGGCGGCACAGCTCCTGGTCGCCGCGCAGCGCCGCGATCAGCATGTCGAAGCCGCGCGGCACGTTGAAATAGACCGTGGGCATCACGCTTCTGAGGTTCGCCAGTGACGTCGCGAACAGCCCAGGCGCCGGCTTGCCGCCGTCGATATAGAGCGAGCCGCCGTTGCGCAGCACGAGGTTGAAATTGTGGTTGGCGCCGAAAGTGTGGCTCCAGGGCAGCCAGTCGAGAATGACGAGATCGCCGCGGCCCTGCTGCAGGAAGGTCCAGGTCTGCGCCTTGGCCTGCTGGCTCGAGGTCAGCATGCGCTGGGTGTTGATGACAGCCTTGGGCGTGCCGGTCGAGCCTGACGTGAACAGGAGTTTTGCGATCGTATCCGGCGTCACCGCGGCGAACGCCGTTGCGACGTCGGGGCCCTCCGGCGTCGCCGCGATCGTGCGGAAGGCGAGCGCGTCGCCATCGCCGGCGTTGCCGCTGATGATCTGCGCCGTGTGCAGCGGCTTGATCGCGGCCAGCGCTGCCGCGAATGACTTGGTCGCGGAGACATAGATCGCGCCCGGATCGAGCAGCGCGACCATGCTCTTGAGCTTGTCGAAATCTTTCGACATCAGCGAATAGGCCGGCGAGATCGCCGCCGAGGGCACGCCGACATGCTGGGCGGCAAGCGCGAACAGCGCATGGTCGATGCTGTTGTCGGAGAGGATCGCCAGCGGGCGCTCGGCGCTCAAGCCCTGCGCCAGGATCCAGGACGCCGCCGCGCGCACCCGGTGCTGCGCCTGCGCATAGGTGACGGTGGTCCAGGGCGCCTCGACATGGCCGCGCTCGGCCAGGAAGATCGTATCCGGCGTCTGCCGCGCCCATTGCTCCAGCCAGTCGCCGACGCAGCGCGCGCCATCGCGCAACGGTTCGGGCGAGCGCAGCACGATGCTTCCGTCGGCGCGATGCTCGGCGACGGTTCTGGGTGTTGCGAACAGGCTTGCAGCGTCACCGCGTGCGGCGGTTGTCATGATTTCCTCCTCCGCCCGGATCGGCGGCAGCCTCGTTCCGGGCTGCTTTGGCCATAATGTTGGGCAGGACAATTGTTGTCGTCAACAACAATCTTTCGCGACGGCGCCCGAGGCGCTAAGCTTGCCCGGCAGGAGACACGATGTGACAGCCACCGCGCCCCAGACCTCCCCACGCAAACGAGCGAGCAACGGCACCGCGCGGCGGATCGACGCCGACGAGATCGGCCTCGACGCGCTGGTGGGGCACGCCGGCTATGCGGTGCGGCGCTTCCAGATCTGGATCTTTCAGGACTTCATCAGGACGCTTGGCGCGGTGGACATCCGGCCGACGCAATATTCGGTGCTGACGGTGATCGGCGCCAATCCGGGTCTGTCGCAGATGGCGGTGGCGAAACGCCTCGGCATCGAGCGCGCCCGGCTGGTGCACCTGCTCGACAGCCTGGAGCAGCGCAAGCTCGTGAAGCGGGTCAAGTCGAAGGCGGACCGTCGCTCCCATGCGCTGCATCTCACGATCCAGGGCGAGACGGCGCTGGCAAAGTTCAAGCGCCTCGCGGCCGAGCACGAACGGCATGTCGAGGCGAAGATCGGCAAGGAAAACCGGGCGCAGCTGCTGCGAATTCTCGCCGGCTTCACCTGATCTCGACTGCCTATGATTTGAGCAGATGCCCGTCACAGGGCGCTGACATCACGGCCCGCCCGCCTGTCGAATTATCCCCCAAGCCACTGATCAGACGGATAATATCCGCAGCTTCATTCCTGGCCGGATAATGTACACAATGGCACATCGCTTGCTTCGCTCCGGGCGAAGACAGATTGCCGGAGTTTTGTCGCCATGAGGGCTGAGCAGCCTGAAACGATCGCCGCGATCGTGGCCGCGCATCGCGCGGGCACGTTGACGCCGGCAGAGACGATCGCGCGGACCTATCAGCGCATCCGCGACCATGATGATCCCGCCATCTTCATCAGCCTGCGCGACGAAAAGGATGCGATCGCGGAGGCCAAGAGGCTTGCGACGAAGGACGCCGACAACCTGCCGCTCCACGGCGTGCCTGTCGCGGTGAAGGACAATATCGACGCGCTGGGCTTTCCGACCACGGCGGCCTGCCCCGCCTTCTCCTTTACGCCCACACACGATTCGACGGCGGTGGCGCGGTTGCGCGTGGCCGGCGCGATCATCATCGGCAAGACCAATCTCGACCAGTTCGCGACCGGTCTCGTCGGCGTGCGCTCGCCCTATGGCATCCCCAGAAATTCGATCCGCGAGGATCTCATTCCCGGCGGCTCCAGCTCGGGCTCCGCCGTCGCCGTCGGCGCCGGCCTCGTGCCGCTATCGCTCGGCACCGACACCGCCGGCTCGGGCCGCGTGCCGGCGATGCTCAACAACATCGTCGGGCTGAAGCCGAGCCTCGGCATGATCTCGAATGCCGGGCTGGTGCCGGCCTGCCGCACGCTCGATTGCATCTCGGTCTTCGCCCTGACGGTCGACGACGCGGCGCTGGCGCTGTCCGTGATGGCCGGGCCGGACGCAGCCGATCCGTTCTCACGCGACCGGCCGCTGGGCGCTATCACGCCGTTCCCGGCAGGCTTGCGGCTCGGCGTGCCGCGCAAGGGTCAACTGATCTTCTTCGGCGACAAGAAGGCGGAAGCCGCCTACGCCGATGCGTTGAAGCGCTGGACTGCGCTCGGCGCGACGCTGGTCGAATTCGACCTCGAGCCGTTCTATGAGACGGCGCGACTGCTCTATGAGGGTCCCTGGGTCGCCGAGCGCTATCTCGTGATCAAGGATCTGCTGGCGTCCGCGCCCGATTCGATTCACCCCGTGACGCGCGAGATCACCGCCGCGGGAGCGCGGCTCACCGCAGCGGATACGTTCTCGGCGCTCTACCGCCTGCAGGGCCTGCGCAAGATTGCCGAGCGCACCTTTGCCAATATCGACGCGCTGGTGCTGCCGACGGCGCCGACCGCCTATACGACCGCGCAGGTGCTCGCCAATCCGATCGAGCTCAACAGCCGGCTCGGCACCTACACCAATTTCGTCAACCTGCTCGACCTCTGCGGCCTCGCTCTGCCGGCAGAAATGCGCGGCGACGGCATCCCGTTCGGCATCACGCTGCTCGCGCCCGCGGGACATGACGCGCTGCTGGCGAGCATCGGCCGGGTCTTTCATGCGGATACAAAGTTGAGCCTCGGCGCGAAGGGCACGGCGCAAGCACCGCTGCCGCCCTTGCCGGCAAGTGGCGGCGACGAGATCCCGATCGCGGTCGTCGGTGCACATCTCTCTGGCATGGCGTTGAACGGTGAATTGACGGCGTTGAACGCGAAGTTGATCGAGGCGACGAAGACCACGCCCGACTACAAGCTCTACGCGCTCAAGACCACGCCGCCGAAGCCGGGCATGCTGCGGGTTGCGGCCGGGCACGGGGCGTCGATCGAGCTGGAGGTCTGGTCGCTGTCGTCCTCCGCGTTCGGCAAGTTCGTCAACGCGATCCCCGCGCCGATGGCGATCGGCACGGTGCGCCTCGCCGATGGCCGCAGCGTGAAGGGATTTCTCGTCGAGCCCGAGGTGCTGGGCGAGGCGCGGGACATCACGGGGTATGGCGGCTGGCGGAAATTCATGGCGGAAGCTGCAACAAAGCAGGTCTCGTAGAGTGGGTTAGCTCAGCGTAACCCACCTCTTTAGTTTCCGCGGAGACAGAAGTGGTGGGTTACGCCTTCGGCTAACCCACCCTACGACTTCACACCGACACCGCGTAGATCTCGTACTCCCCGCGCACCAGCTCGATATGCGCGCGCATCGCAGCGGCGGCACCCTGCTTGTCGCCGCGCATGATGGCGACGACGACGCGGTCGTGCTCGGCTTGCGATTTGGCGAGACGGCCGAGATTGCGGAACTGGGCGCGGCGGAACGGCTGCACGCGCACCCGCGTCGCCAGCGTGATCTCGGCGATGTAGCCATTCTGAGATCCCGCGTAGATCGCGTTGTGGAAGCGCTCGTTGACCTCGTGGAAACGCTCGGGATTGCCCGCGTAGCTCAGCACCCTCAACTCCTCGTGCACGGCCTCCAGACCGTGGCGCTCGGCCGCCGACATGCGTTCGGCGGCAAGACCTGCGCACATCGCCTCGAGCTCGGCCATCGCCTCGAACATGCTCGTCAGACGCTCGACCGAGGGCTGCGCCACCACCGCGCCGCGATGGGCACGCGCCTCGACGAGGCCGCTCGCCACCAGCTGGCGCAACGCCTCGCGCACCGGCGTCCGCGACACGCTGAAGCGGCGCGCGATGTCGGTCTCGTCCAGCGGCGAGCCGGGAGCCAGGGTGCCGCGCACGATCTCGTCGGCGAGCTGCAGGCGCAACTCTTCGGCGCGCGTGACCTTCTGCACCGATGGCGAGGCCCGGTCGACGCGCGGCACCACCGGCTCAGCCGGCAATGTTCCGGGCGGAAAGTCGTCAAGCGTCATACGGTCAGGTCTCTTTCGGCTCGTCGATGATGCTGACATGGGCGGCGACGACGCGCCAGCCCTCCGGGAAGCGAATCCAGGTCTGCATCTGCCGGCCGACCTTGCCGGGCGCCGTATCGCGATAGAACAAAGTGGAGGCAACGGCCGTGTCGCGGCCATAGCTGGAGATGACGGTCTTTGCGGTGCGGCGATTGAGGCCGACCGGCGAGCGCGCGGCGCGGAAGCCGTTGATCGCCTCATAGCCGTAGAGGTTCTCGCCGATGCCGTAGCGCAGCGTGCGGGGATCGTTGCGGAAGAGCTCGCCGAGCACGGCGACGTCATTGGTGATGAGCGCCTGCTCATAGCGGTCGAATGCGGCTTTGACTTCCGCGATCACCTCGGGGAGATCGATCTCCATGTCAGATTCCTCTCGGCGACGGCGCAGCGGCTACGCCCATCTTTTCCAAGGCGTGCGCGACGCGGAGCGCGATGTCTTCGCGCCAGGGCGCCGCGATGATCTGCACGCCGATCGGCAGCGGCTCGAGCGGCACCGGGACAGCGACCACCGGCAAACCGATGAAGGAGATCGGCTGGGTGTGGATGCCGATATTGGCACGCACCGGCAGCTCGACGCCGTCGAGGTTGAAATTCACCTGGCCGAGTTTCGGCGCGGTGCAGGGCGTCGCCGGCGCGAGCAGCACGTCGACCGACCTGAAGATCTCGGCGAGCTCGGCGCGATACCAGCGGCGGAATTTCTGCGCGCGGTCGACCAGCGCTGCCGGCACCATGGCGCCCGCGATCAGCCGGTCGCGCACGGCCGGATCGAAGTCGTTCGCGCGCTGGCGCAGGCGATCGAGATGCAGCGAGGCGCCTTCGGTGGTGGAGATGACATAAGCCGCCGCGCGTGCGCGCGCAGCTTCGGGAATGTCGACCACCTTCGTCGCGCCGAGCGCCCTGGCGACACGGCTGACGGCCTCGACCGCTTCCGGAAACACGTTCTTCTGGAAATACCCGCCGGCGACGGCGATGCGCAGATCCGAGACCGGATTGGCGATCAGCGGCAGCGTCGGCTCCAGCCCGCGCATCGTGCAGGCGCTGTCCTCCGCGTCCGGGCCCTGCATCGCATCATAGGCGAGTGCGAGATCGGCGACGGAGCGCGCGAACGGACCGAGATGATCGAGGCTCGCCACGAAAGGAAACGAGCGCGCGCGCGACAGCCGGCCATAGGTCGGCTTCAGACCGAAGATGCCGCAGAACGAGGACGGCACGCGGATCGAACCATTGGTGTCCGAGCCAAGCGCGATCGGCACCAGCGCGCCGCCGACGGCACTGCCCGAGCCGCCAGACGAGCCGCCGGTCATTCGCGTGGTGTCGTGCGGATTGCGCGAGGGGCCGTCATGGACGTTCTCGCCGGTGAAGTCGTAGGCGTATTCGCCCATGTTGAGCGCGCCGACCAGGACGGCGCCGGCGGCTTCCATGCGCTCGATCAGCGTCGCATCGCGCGCTGCGGGCGCGCGATCGCGGTTGATCTTCGAGCCTGCGCGCGTCGGAAGCCCGGCGACGTCAAACAGGTTCTTCACCGCGAAGGGAACGCCGGCAAGCGGGCCGACATCCTTGCCGGCGGCGATATCGGCATCGATCGCACGTGCCTTGGCGCGGGCGCGGTCGGCGGTGACGTCGGTGAAGGAATTGAGGATGCCGTCGTGCTGCTTGATGCGCGCGAGAGCGGCTTCGGTCGCATCGAGCGCGGACATCTTGCCACCCGCCACCGCCTTCGCGATTTCGGCGGCCGTCATCTCTGGCTTGCTGGTCATGGCAGCATCAGGCGGTGAAGATCGGCGCCGGCTCGGTCTCGTCCGGCAGCGCGAATTCGTCGACCAGGCGGCCGAGCCGCAGCGACACTTCGAGATTGGCACGCACCGCGGGCCTCCAGGCCTCCTCGACCGGCAGCGCCAGCGCTTTCGATACGGCGTCGATATAATCGTCCAGCGGTTCGGCCATCACTCTCTCGGCTTAATGCACCTGCAACGGCGGATGCGGGATCGCCGTCAGCAGCTCCTTGGTGTAGTCGTCCTGCGGATCGCTCAAGACCTGCTCGGAAGAGCCTTCCTCGACGATTCGACCCGTCCGCATCACAATGACACGATCGCACAACAAGCGCACTACGTTCAAATCATGCGAGACGAACAGATAGCTCATACCTAGCCGTGCTTTCAGGTCCTGCAGCAGGTTCAGCACGACCGCCTGCACCGAGACGTCCAGCGCCGCGGTCGGCTCGTCCAGGATCACCAGCTTCGGATGCAGCGCGATGGCGCGGGCGATGCCGACGCGGGCCTTCTGCCCGCCGGAGAGCTGGTGCGGGAAGCGATCCAGCAGATTGTGCGGCAGGCCGACCATGGTGGCCAGCTCCTCGCAGCGGGCGCGGAGCGCATCGCGGCCGCTGATGTCGCTCAGTTGCATGATCGGATCGGCGATCGCACGCGCGGCGGTGAAGCGCGGGTTGAGGCTGTCGGTCGGGTCCTGGAACACCATCTGGATGCGGCTGCGCTGCGGCAGCCGGGCGAACGACGCAGGCTGGATAGCGCCGATGTCCTCTCCGTCGAACTGGATCAGGCCGGAGGTCTGGTCGAGCAGCCGCATCACCATCATCGACGTGGTCGATTTGCCGCAGCCGGATTCGCCGACCAGGCCGACGCTCTCGCCGTGACCGATCGAGAAGCTGATGCCATCCACCGCGCGGAACACGTCGGGCTCCAGCGGTGGCTTGCGGCCGAACAACTTTCCGAGCGTGGCGGTGGCCCCTTGGCGGGGGTATTCCTTCACGAGCTTTTCGATGAGGAGGAGGGGCTTTGAATTCTCGTCCCCCCCGGGCTTGACCCGGGGGTCCATCGAAAGAGAGGGGTTTTGCAAAGTGTGATGGATGGCCGGGTCAGGCCCGGCCATGACGGCTGAGGGCTGCGCAGCGCCCTCCTCCTCCGGCAGCAAATCCCGCAGGCTCACACCGAGCCGCGGCGTCGCGCGCATCAGCTTCTTGGTGTAGGGGTGCTGCGGGCTCGCAAAGATGTCGGCGGCCTTGGCGGTCTCGACCACGCGGCCCTTCTCCATCACCACCACGCGATCGCAATAGGCGGCGGCGAGGCCGAGATCGTGTGTGATCAGGATGGTCGACATCGCCTTGCGTTTTGTCAGCTCGACGATCAAATCCATCACCGCCTTCTGGGTGGTGACGTCGAGGCCGGTGGTCGGCTCGTCCGCGATCAGCAGTTGCGGATTGCAGGCCAGCGCGAGCGCGATGACGACGCGCTGGCACATGCCGCCGGACAGCTCGAACGGATAGGCGTGATAGCGCTCGCGCGGGCGGGCGATCTTGACCTGTTCCAGCGCCTCGATTGCCTTCTCGCCGTGATCGGCGACCTGGGCCTGCTGCACATGGGTGCGCAGCACGTCCTCGATCTGGTCGCCCACTTTCCGGATCGGGTTCAGCGCCGCGCGCGGATTCTGGAAGATCATCGAGACTTCGCGGCCGCGCAAATCGCGCATCTGGTCTTCGCTCGCGGCCTTGACGTCGATGCCGGAGAACATCACCGAGCCCTCGGCGATCCGCCCGGCACGGTCGAGGATGCGCATCACCGCATAGGACGTCACCGACTTGCCGGAGCCGGACTCGCCGACGATGGCGAGCGTCTCGCCCTTGGCGACGGAGATGCTGACATGCTGCACGGCTTTGACGATGCCGCGGCGGGTGGAGAATTCGACGGTGAGGTCCTGGACGTCGAGCAAGGGCTGGGCGGTCATGAACGGCTCCCGTCACCCAAAAAGTGCGAAAACAACCCCATGCACAGTAGAACGGGATTGGATTCGTTGAGGAATTTTGGACGGAAATTTGCCATCACGTCCTCCGCTGGGGGTCGACGATGTCGCGCAGGCCGTCGCCGAGGAGGTTGAAGCAGAACACCGCGATCATCAGCGCGAGCCCGGGGAACAACGCGATCCACCACTCGCCCGAGACCATGAAGCCCGCGCCTTCGGCGACCATGATGCCCCACTCCGCGGTCGGCGGGCGGACGCCGAGGCCGATGAAAGAGAGGCCTGCGGCATTGAGGATGGCGTATCCCATCGTCAGAGACATCTGCACGATCATGATCGGCATGATGTTCGGCAGGATATGCACCAGGAGGATACGGAATTCGCCGTTGCCGGAGAGGCGCGCGGCCTGCACGAAGCCGGCATTACGGCGGACATTGGCCTCGGCGCGCGCGACGCGGGCATAGAGCGGGAAGTTCACGATGGCGGTGGCGAGGATGATGTTCTGCACGGTGTTGCCGAGGGCGGCGACGATGCCCATCGCCAGCACGAACAGCGGGAAGGCCATGATGGTGTCGGCGATGCGGCCGACGATCCGATCGGTCCAGCCGCCGAAATAGCCGGCCGCGATGCCGGCGAGGCCGCCCATCAGGAACACCAGCACGACGGAGGCGACCGCGATAAAGGCGTCGAGCCGAGTTGCCACGATGACGCGGCTGAAAATGTCACGGCCGAGCTGGTCGGTGCCGAACCAGTGCGCGGCCGACGGCGGCTTCAGAGCAGCAGCTGTATCCGAGGCGAGTGGATCGTAGGGCACGACGTAGGGGCCGAAGATCGCGGCGACCAGGATCAGAACCAGCAGCGCGAAGGCGAAGCCCGTGACCTTGTTCTCGCCGAGCACGTAGCGGGTCTGTTCGAGGATCGCAGTCAGTCCCGAGGTGCGTGCGGGACCGGCGGGTTCAACAGCAGGCGCAACGGAGCTCATGACATCACCCGGATGTTGTTTGGCCGAACCAGCACGCCGCGGGGGAGCCTTACCTCTCCCGCTTGCGGGGGAGGTCGGCGCAACGCGCCGGGTGGGGGCTCTCTCCACATCGGGACCCTCGCCCGCGGAGATACCCCCTCCCTAACCCTCCCCCGCAAGCGGGAGAGGGGGCGCACCCTCGATGGGGTTTGCATCGGACGAAACCTCATTGGTTCAGCCCTCCAACCGGACGCGCGGATCGATCACGCCGTACAAAATGTCAATCACGAGATTGAGCAGCACGTACATCACCGCCATGGTCAGCACGAAGCCCTGCACCGGTGCGAAGTCCGACGAAATCAGCGCTTCCACCGCATAGGAGCCGATGCCGGGCCAGGCGAACACTTTTTCGACCAGCACATTCGCTCCGAGCAGGAACGAGAACACCATGCTGAGCGTGGTGATGACAGGCAGCATGGCATTGCGAAACGCGTAGGTGACGATCACGGTCGCCGGCGACAGGCCGCTGGCGCGGGCGGTGCGGACGAATTCCGACGACAGCACCGCCAGCATCGAAGCGCGCGTCATGCGTGCGATCGGCGCCAGCGAGAAGATCGCAAGCGTCGTCGCCGGCAGAATGAGCTGACTCAGTGCCGAGCGGAACGCCTCGAGGTCGCGCGCGATCAGCGTGTCGATCAGATAGAAGCCCGTCACCGTCGGCGGCGCGCTGTAGAACACATCGAGGCGGCCGAGCGGTGCCGGCGACCAGCCGAGTCGGAAATAGAAGACATAGACCAGCACGAGGCCGGTGAAGAACACTGGTAGCGAGACCCCGGCCGTCGTCGTGATGCGACATAAATGATCGACCCATGATCCCGGCCGCGTTGCCGCCAGCACGCCGAGCGGAATGGCGATGACGACCGAGACGATCAACCCGAGCAGCGTCAGCTCGGCGGAGGCCGGCAGGCGGTTGCGGATCTCGGCCGCGACCGGCTGGCCCGTGGTCAGCGAGTTGCCGAAATCGCCGTGGGCGAGATCGTTGGTGTAGCGGAAGAACTGCTCGATCAGCGGCTTGTCGAGGCCGAGCTTCTTGCGGATTTGCTCGACGGCCTCCTTGGTCGCGGCGGGACCGGCGAAGTAGGCGGCGGGATCGCCCGGCAGCGCGCGCGTCAGCAGGAAGGTGACGATGACGACGCCGATCAGCGACGGAATCGCGAACATCAGGCGCTTGCCGATCATGGTCAGCATGCGCCGCGCTCCGCGCTGGCGAATAGCGAATGGCGAATGGCGAATGATCGTTCGCGGCTGACGGTCATAGTCCCTGCTCCCCTATTCGCCACTCGCCACTCCCTATTCGCCTGGTCTCACCCCTTCACCAGCGCACGGTAATCCAGCCTGCGGTGGAACCAGTATTGATAGCCGCTGATGTTCTTCTGCATCGCGACGTTGACGAAGGGCTGGTAGAGCGGGATGCGCGGGATGTCGGTGAAGGCGAGATCGACGAAGCCCTTCACGTCCTTGTCGTAGGTGGCGGTGTCGCCGCTTGCTGCCGCGGTGCGCGCGCCGTCGATCAGCTTGTCCATCTCCGCCGACTTGTAGCTCATGGTGTTGAAGACGGAATTGTTGCCGTGATAGCACCAGTAGAAGAAGTATTCGGGGTAATCGAGCCAGCCCGAGAACACGTTGGTGAAGAGCGGCATCTCCTTCTTGTTCAATTCGGTGCGCCAGTTGGCGCCGGGCACCTTGTTGATGGTGGTCTTGATTCCGATCTGGGCCAGGCTCTCCTGTACCAGCACGCAGAGCGGCTCGTTGACGCCGGCGAAGTTCAGGTCGAACGAGATCGTGGTCTCGAAGCCGTTGGCCATGCCCGCTTCGGCCATCAACGCCTTCGCCTTCTCGATGTCGGTGTTGTATTTGTGCGGCTGCGGCCAGGCGACTTCAGTGGCCTTGTCCTTCGGCGCGCCGAACATCGGGTTGGCGAGGCCGAACATCACCGCGTCCATGATCTTCTGATAGGGCAGCGCGTAGGCCACCGCCTGTCGCACCTTCGGATTGTCGAAGGGCGGCTTGGTGACGTTCATGCCGATATACTGGATACCATTGGAGAACGGCAGCGACACCACGTTGAGCTTGCCGTTGGCCTTCATCTCCTGGAAGTCCTTGTTCGGCAGCTCGTAGGAGATGTCGGCGTCGCCGCGCTCCAGCAGGGCGCGGCGGTTGCCGGCCTGCGGCACCATGCGCCAGATCACGCGCTTGATCTTCGGCAGCGGACCGCAGACCCAGTCGTCGTTGCGCTCCATGATGACTTCGGTGCCGGCGGTCCACTTCGTCACCTTGTAGGCGCCGGAGCCCGCGGTCTGCTGCTTGGTGTATTCGAGACCCCAGGGATCCTTCTCGCTGGCGTGCTTCTTCACCAGCTCGGAATTGACGATGCAGGGCACGATCACGGCGAGATCGGGGATCGTCAGCCTGTCCTTCTTCAGGAAGTCGACGCGCACGGTGTGGTCGTCGACGACGACGAACTGCTCGGGCTTCGTGAGAGACCCCGCGCTCATCTGGAAGGTCGGGAAGCCGCCGACGCTGACGGCGCGATCGAGCGACCACTTCACGTCCTTCGCGGTCACGGGCGTGCCGTCGTGGAATTTGGCGTTCTTGCGCAGCTTGAAGGTGACCGACTTGTCGTCGATCTTGAACTCCTCGGCGAGCTCGCCCTTGAACTTGTCGCGGTCGTAATAGGGCACGCCGCCGGGGCCGCTCTTCATCTCGTGGCTGATCAGCCGGTCGTAGCAATTCCAGGACACTTCATAGCCGGGCACGTTGGTGCCGACGCCGTGGATGTCGAGATTGTTGGGGCCGCCTTCCGAGACGATCAGCAGCGTCTCCGAGCGGGCGTCGGCATAGGCCGAGGAGACCACGGACGGCATGGCCGGAAGTGCCGCTCCGGCGGCCAATCCGGAAACGGACTTGAGGAAATCGCGGCGCTTCATGGCAATTGCTCCAACACGACGTTTTTGGTTGGAACCGGATTCGCAAGGTTCGTGCCAAGGCTTAACGGGAGCTTGAAATCGGTTTAAGATACTGCATCCACTCATGAAATATCGATTCTGCACACGTGCGGCCTTCGCCTTGATCTCGTGGAATTGCATACAAAGATGCATATTTGCTCATTTAATAAGCGACATTTGATGGGCGCCCTCCCAATAAGCATCATGTCATTCCGGGCCGATGCGCAGCATCGAGCCCGGACTCCATCGGGGGCGGCAGCGTGCGCGGGACAATGGATTTTCAGGTGCGCAATTGCGCACCATAGCTCGCCGCTGCGCGGCGCCCCGGAATGACGAAGAGAGGTGGAGCGCGCCCGCTCACTCCGCCCAGATCAACTCCTGCAACTCGATCAGATCATCCGCCTGCTCCTGCCAGCCCTCGATGCAGATGTGGCTGTTGAGGTCGCTGGCGCGGTGCAGCAGCATCAGGGCCATCAGCCGGCGCTTGAGCGTGGTTTCGAGCTTCTCGTAGCCAAAGCCTTCGAGCAGGCTCTTTACCCTGCCCGGCCGGCCCGCCGCCATGAACGCGCCGGGGCCGAGCAGATCGTATTCGCGCCATCCCGCCAGCACGTCGCCGAAGTCGAACAGGCCGGCGAGCGACCATTGGCCGTCATCGCAGGCGAGCAGGAAGTTCTCCGGAATGTATTCGCCGACCAGAAAGACCGGCGGCGCATCCTTCGGAATGAGCTTTTCCGCGTCGCGCAGCAGATCGTCGAGGCCTTTGAGGAATTTCGGCGCGAGACCGAGACGGGTGTGCCTGGCCTTGCAGCCCTGCATCTGGGCACGCATCAAATCGTTCCAGCGCGGCTCGATGCTCGCGAGCGGTCCGAGCGGGACGCGCTGGACGCTCGCGATGGTCTCGCCGATCTGGCGCAGCAGCCGCTCTTTCTGGTCTTCCGGCAATTGCGGCCAGACGTCCGAGCCGAGCGTGCCTGTGAGACGTGTGATGACGAGATAGGGCCAGCCGTCGCGCGTCCCCTCGGCGACGATCTCGGGGATCGGTAGATCGAGATGGCCGGCGAGCTGCGTCAGCGAGCCGCGCTCGGAGACGAATTGTGCGTGCAGCATCGGCGGGAAGATTTTCAGGATCAGTTTGTCGCCGAGGCCAACCACGAGATTGGTGCCGGTCGCGAACACATGCGGCGAGCTGGTATCGAAGCCGTGGCTGCGCGCGATGTCGAGCGCGATCGGGAGCCATTGCGCGGGATCGAAGCGAAAGGCGCGGAAGCTTTCGGCGTCGGTGAAAGCTGGCAGTTCTTGCGGTGAAGCCATGGTCATTCGGCTGCTTTTGGCTGGCTCAGTCCGAGCCAAGGAGACGGTGCACCTCTCCCGTTTGCGGGAGAGGTCGGCACGTAGTGCCGGGTGAGGGTTCTTTCCTCTAGGGGATTGTCCCATTGCGGAGACACCCTCTCCCCACCCCTCCCCCGCAAGCGGGGGAGGGAGCGCACGGCCCGCGCGGCTGCAGCGGTGTTCAATCGCAGCACACTACCGATCCGGGCTGGCGCGCTCGAACTGGCGCAAGATCTTGTTGCCGCGCTCGACCGCTGCATCGAGCGCGGCTTGCGCGCTCTTCTGCCCGGCGAAGGCCTGCTCCAGCTCGTCCTCGATCGCGCCGCGGATCAGGACGAAGGAGCCGAGCCGGATGCCTTTCGAGTTCTCCGTCGGCGGATTGAGCGTGATCTCCTCGAACGAGATCGCGGCGCCCGGATTGCGCTCGTAAAAGCCCTGCGCGCGCGTCAGCTCGGAGGCGGCGCGGGTGATCGGCAAGTATCCGGTGTTCTGGTGCCAGGCGGCCTGCACGCCGGGCTGCGCCAGATAGGCGAAGAACCGCGCCACGCCCTTGTATTCCTCGCGCGGGCGGTCGCGCAGCACCCACAGGGTTGCGCCGCCGATGATCGAGTTCTGCGGCGCGCCCTTCACGTCGGGCCAATATGGCATCATGCCGTAGCCGACCTCGAATTTCGAATTCGCCTTGATGTCGGCGCGCGTCGCCGAGGAGCCGATGAAGATGCCGCATTCGCCGTTCTGGAAACGCGGCTCGGCCGCTTGGCCGCGGCCGCCATAGTCGAACGATTTTGTCTTTTGCCATTCGGCGAGCTGGGCGATGTGCTTGACCACGACCGGATTGTTGATGGTCAATTCCGCGTCCAGCCCGGCAAAGCCGTTGCCGCGCGTCGCCAGCGGCAGATCATGGAAAGCGGAGAAATTCTCGACATGGATCCAGGACGGCCAGGACGTGGTGAAGCCGCACGCGGCACCGCGGTCGCGCAAGCGCTTTGCAGCCGCGCCCAGTTCCGGCCAGGTCTTCGGCGGCGTCTCCGGATCGAGACCCGCATCGCGGAACATGGTCTTGTTGTAATAGAGGATCGGCGTCGAGGAATTGAACGGGAACGACAGCAGATTGCCGGCCGCATCGGTGTAATAGCCGGAGACGGCGGGCAGGTAGTCGTCGAGCGAGAACGGCTCGTTCATGTCCCGCATCAGGCTGAACACCGGATAGATCGCGCCCTTGGCCGCGGTCATGGTGGCGGTGGCGACCTCGTTGACCTGGACGATGGCGGGCTGGCTGCGCGAGCGGAAGGCGAAGATCGCGGCAGTCACCGTCTCGGTGTAGTTGCCCTTGTAAACCGGCACGATGCGGTAGTCGGACTGCGAGGCGTTGAAGTCCGAGGCGAGCTTCCCGAGCTGGCGGCCGAGTTCGCCGGACATGGCGTGCCACCAGGCGATGTCGGTCGTGGCGCGAGCAGGAGCTGCCAAGGAGAGCGCCGCAAGAATGGCGAGGTACAAGGGGCGCAATGCTGACGTCACGATGGCTTTTCTCGTTTCCAGCGCCAACCGGCGGCGACCCTGCTTACGGCGCCTCCGGTGCGGTTTCAACCGGCAATGCGTCCCGGCCGCGCTGCACAATCGGCCGTGCCCGCAGCGGGTAGCCTTGTCCTTCCCATCTGCTAGATTGCATTGAACCTTTTGCTCCCGCCATAGACTCCATCACTGAGGGGTTGAGTGTGCCAGTGCTGAACCGTGCCGAACTCTCGCGGACCGGGGTGATCTTCGTCGCGCTTCTGCTTGCCGTCTGCATGACGGGCGCCGGTGCACGCGAGTTTCGCGCCGCCGATACCCAGACCGAGGATTACCCGACGGTCCAGGCGCTGCGCTACATGGGCGCCCTGATCGCCGAGCGCAGCGGCGGCCGCCACGAGATCAAGGTGTTCCACTCCCGCCAGCTCGGCGAGGAAAAGGAGACCATCGAGCAGACCCGGGTCGGTGCGATCGACCTCAACCGGACCAACGTCGCGCTGATCGGCAATTTCGTGCCGGCGATGAACGTGCTCGCCATGCCGTTCCTGTTTCGGTCCTTCGAGCACATGCAGAAGGTGCTGGACGGGCCCGTCGGCAGCGAGATCCTCGATAGTTTCGAGCCCTATGGCTTCGTCGGGCTGGCCTTCTACGATTCCGGGGCGCGGTCGATCTACAACGGCGTCCGGCCGGTGAAGTCCATCGCGGATCTCAAGGGATTGCGGATCCGGGTGCAGCAGTCGGAGTTGATGAGCCAGATGATCCGCTCGCTCGGCGCCGAGCCCGTCGAGATGCCCTATGGGCAGGTCCTCACCGGGCTCGCCAACCATCTGGTCGACGGCGCCGAGAACAACTGGCCATCTTTCGTGACGACGGACCATTTCAAGCATGCCGGCCATTATACGCTTACCGAGCACACGATGAGCCCCGAGGTGCTGGTGATCTCGCTGAAGGCCTGGCGGAGCCTGTCGCCAGACGATCAGACCATCTTCCGGGAGGCCGCGCAGCGCTCCAGCCGGTTCATGCGCGAGAAATGGCGCGACCTCGAGGAGCAGTCGCAGCGCAAGGCGGAGGAAGCCGGCGTCACCATCGTCAGGGATATCGACCGCAAGCCGTTCGAGGACGCGATGGTCCCGATCTACGCCAAGGCGGCGCGCGATCCCGCCGCGGCCGCGCTGATCGAACGCATTCGCAAGGTGGAGTGAGGCCTGTTGACCGGGCTTGGACACAGCGAGCACGCAGAGCGGCCGTCGGGCCCGGTCGGACGGCTGCGCGCGCGCCTCGTCGGCGTGCTGCGCGCGGTGCCGATCCGCTGGCGCATCCTGTCGATCGCGGCACTGAATTCCGCCGTGGTGGTGGTGCTGGTGGCGATGATCTGGAACGGCGCGCAGGTGCTGGGCTCGGCCTGGGACGACGTGCGTCAGGTGCGCGAATCCGACCGGATCCTGGCGCTGCTCGAAAGCGAGACCGGGCGGCTGCAGAACCTGATCCACCGCTACATCAACCAGCCGAGTCCAGACCTGTTCGCCGAGATCCTGCTGCTGCGCGAGGCGGTGCTGGGCACGCTGACCAACCGCGCCGCCAAGGACCCGATGCTGTCGGGCTCGGTCGAGGAGCTGGAGCGCACCACCGACCGCTTCCTCAACGGCTTCGGCGAGCTGCGCAGCGTGCAGGCGACCATCGCGAAGACCTATGAGGAGCAGGTGCAGGGGCCTGCCCGCGACATGGCCGGCCTCTATTCCATCATCGAAGGCGCCACCGGCCATCGCGACGCGCTGATCTGGCCTTCGCTCGGCAAATCCCGCGAGGCTTTCACGGCGATGCTGGTGGCGGCCAATTCCTATTACCTGTCGCTGTCGACGGGCGCAGCCGACGACGCGCGCCGCAACACCGAGACGATCGAGAAGACCATCCCCGTGATGATCGATCTCGCCGACAACGATTTGCAGAAGATGGCCTTGCGGCGACTCGGCGCCCGCACCGCCGCGCTGCGCGAGGGCTTTGCGAAACTCTCCGAGCAGCTTGCGAGCCGCACCGAGCTGCTCCGCAACACCATCGACGCCAGCCAGGCCGAGGCGATCGGCGCCATCGACGACCTCTCCGGCAAGATGCGCCAGCGCGAGCAGAAGGCGCAGGAGACCTTCGACCGCACGCTGGCGGATATTTCCCGGCGGGTGCTGACGATCGCGGTGATCTTCCTCGGCATCATCCTCACCGCGGGCGTGATGATCGCGCTGTCGATCCGCCTGCCGCTGCAGCAGATCCTGACCGCGATGCGCGCGATCACGCTCGGCGACCTCGGCCGCGAGGTACAGGGCACCAAGGCCCGCGACGAGGTCGGCGCCATGGCGCGCGCGGTCGAGGTGTTCCGCGAGAACGCGATCGCGAAGCGCGAGACCGAGGACGAGCTGCGCGCGTCCAAGGAGAAGGCCGAAAGCGCGCTGCTCGAGCTCAATACCGCCCAGCAGAATTTGATCGATGCCGAGAGGCTGGCGGCGCTCGGCGGCCTCGTCGCCGGCGTCGCGCACGAGGTCAACAACCCGATCGGCATCAGCCTCACGGTGGCATCGAGCTTTGCCCGGCGCAGCGAGATCTTCGAGGCCCAGCTCAGGGGCGACGGGGGCCTGCGCCGCTCGCAGCTGGAGGAGTTCGTGCAGTCCTCTCGCGACGCCTCGCAGCAGCTGGTCGCCAATCTGCAGCGCGCCGGCGAGCTGATCCAGTCGTTCAAGCAGGTCGCGGTCGACCGCTCGCATGCCGAGCGGCGGCAATTCTCCCTCAGCGAGGCCACCGACCAGATCATCGCGAGCTTGAGGCCAGTGCTGAAGCGCTCGCCGATCACGCTTCAAGTCGACGTGCCCGAGGGGCTGCTGCTCGACGGCTATCCCGGCTCCTATGGCCAGATCCTGACCAACCTCTTCCTCAACGCCGCCAACCATGCCTTCGCCGACGGGCGCGCCGGCACGATCATCATCTCGGCGCGGCCGCGCGGGGCCGACGACATCGAGATCATCTTCACCGACGACGGGGCCGGCATGACCCCCGACGTGCAGCGCCAGGCCTTTGACCCTTTCTTTACCACCCGGCGCAATGAAGGCGGTACGGGACTTGGCCTGCATATCGTCTATAACCTCGTCACCCAGCAGCTCGGCGGGCGCATGATGCTGGAATCCAAGCTGGGACAAGGCACCACTTTTCGCATTATCATGCCCCGGGTCGCCAAGGGCGGCGCGCAAAGCACAGAAAGTGACGGGACTTCTCAATGGCCGAACAGGACGATGTCCTCCACCTGATCGACGATACCGGTACCGCGTCGGAGGATGCCAACGCCCGGAAATGGAAGATCGCCGTCATCGACGACGATCCGGCCGTGCATGACGGCACCCGTTTTGCCCTCTCGGATTACAGCCTGAACGGCCAGGGCCTGGAGATCCTGTCGGCGCATTCCGCGGCCGAAGGCCGCAAGCTGATGGCCGCGCACAACGACATCGCCGCGGTGCTGCTCGACGTCATCATGGAGACCGACGTCGCCGGCCTCGAGCTGGTCGAATACATCCGCAACGAGCTCAAGAACGAGACCGTGCGCATCATCCTGCGCACCGGCCAGCCCGGCCAGGCGCCTGAACGGCGCGTGATCGTGCAGTACGACATCAACGACTACAAGGCCAAGACCGAGCTCACCGCCGACAAGCTGTTCACCTCGCTGACCGCGGCGCTGCGCTCCTATCAGCAGCTCGAGCGCATGCTGCAGACAAGGCGCGGGCTCGAGATCATCATCGACGCGGCCTCGACGCTGTACGACTTCAAGTCGATGCAGCGGCTCGCCGAGGGCGTGCTGACCCAGCTCGCCTCGCTGCTCAACGTCGATTGCGCCGGTATCCTGGTTTTGCGCGACAATGGCGGCATCGACCCCGAACTCTCGGTGCTCGCCGGCAGCGGCTGCTACAGCCGCTTCATCGGCACCACCTCGTCGAAGGCGCTCGACCCCGATCTGCGCGCGATGGTGGAAGCCGCCTTCCAGGGCCGCAAGAACGAATTCGCCGACCACCGCAGCGTGATCTATCTGCGCACCGGAAGCGGCCGCGAGGTGGTGGTGCTGCTGCAGGCCGAGCGCGAACTGTCCGAGACCGACCGCTCGCTGGTCGAGATCTTCTCCTCCAGGCTATCGATCGCGTTCGATAACGTCATCCTCTATCAGCAGCTCCAGGACGCCAACACCCAGCTGGAGGACCGCGTCGCCCAGCGTACCCGCGCCTTGATGCAGGCCAACCGCCGCCTGTCGGCGCAATGGCTGCGGCTGCAGCGCGCCAACGGCTTCAAGAACGAGATCCTGGGCACGGTCGCGCACGATCTGAAGAACCCGCTCGGGGTCATCCTCGGCCGCACCGAGATGCTGAAGGAGCTGATCTCGACCGGCGCCTCGGAAAGCGGCGTGGTCGCCCAGGTCGACCACATCCGCGACGCCACCAAGCGCCTGACCACGATGGTCGATCATCTGATCTCGGACGCGATGGCCGACGCCTTCGACATCACCATCCGCCGCGAGCCGGTCGACGTCGCCGCTTTGGTCAAGGAGGTCGCCGAGGCCAACCAGCCGCTCGCCGTCAACAAGCAGCAGGCGATCGGCGTCACCGCGCCGCCCAACATCGTCACCATGTGCGACACCGACCGCATCCGCGAGGCCATCGACAACCTCATCAGCAACGCCATCAAATACTCGCCGATCGGCGGCAGGATCGACGTGGTCGTCAGCCACGAAGGCAGCGAGACCATTGTCCGTGTCAGCGACGAGGGCGCCGGCCTGTCGCCGGAGGATCTCGGCCGCCTGTTCGGCCGGTTCCAGCGGCTGTCGGCCAAGCCGACCGCCGGCGAAAGCTCGACGGGCCTCGGCCTCTCCATCGTCAAGCGCATCGTCGACATGCATGGCGGCGAGGTGACCGCCGACAGCGAGGGCCCCGGCAAGGGCTCGACCTTCACCATCACCCTCCCCGCGACCGAACTGCCGTGAAGCCATGACCCAAAGCCAGCACATCATGATCGTCGACGATGAAGCCCCCGCCCGGGAGATGGTCGGCGATTATCTCAAGATGCACGGCTTCGCCGTGACGCTGTGCGACGGCGGCAAGTCGCTTCGCGCAGCGATCCAGGGCCGCATGCCCGACCTCGTCGTGCTCGACCTCAACATGCCCGAGGAAGACGGCCTCTCGATCATCCGCGACCTCAAGAGCCGCATCAACGTGCCCGTCATCATGCTGACGGCAACCGCGAGCCCGATCGATCGCGTGGTGGGGCTGGAGCTTGGCGCCGACGATTACGTGGCAAAGCCCTGCGAGCTGCGCGAGCTGATGGCGCGCATCCGCTCGGTGCTGCGCAGGAGCGTGCCCGCCAGGGCCGCGGCGCCCGAAGCTGCAGCCGCAAAGTCGGACAAGGAGCAGCTGGTGCGCTTCGGCACCAAATGGCTCGACCTCGAAGCCCAGGCCTTGCGCGACGACGAGGGCAACGAGCATCCGCTGACCGCGTCCGAGTTCGGGCTCCTGAAGGTGTTCGCGGCCAATCCGAAGCGCGTGCTGTCGCGCGAGCGGCTGCTCGAACTCGCCAATGCGCGCGACGCCGAAGCCTTCGACCGCGCGGTGGATCTCCGCATCATGCGCATCCGCCGCAAGATCGAGCCGGATCCCGCCAAGCCCGCCGTGATCCGCACCATCCGCGGCGGCGGCTATCTGTTCTCGCCCGCTGGCGAGAAGGCTTAAAGGCGGGCGGCAATTACAGCTGTCATCCCGGGGCGCGCACAGCGCGAGCTATGATGCGGAATTGCGCATCTGAGGATCCATAACCACAGAGTGTGGTGATGACGCCGAGCTGGTAGCTCCGAGTCTTCGTCAAACTGCTCCCTGGGATTATGGGTCCCGGGCTCGCTTCGCGCCCGGGACGACAGGAGAGTGCCTGGCGCGACCGAACGCCCAACCCAAAAATTCGTTCCCGGCGGTTCAGAGCGCCGCCAAGCCCCCACTCCCGTATTTTCCGCACATTGAAATTCCACGCTTTTTTACCCCGATTGTTTCGTCGCGCCCCTTCCGACGAAACAATTTGGCGGCGCACGAAACCATTTTCCGCTTTTCGTGCAGACGTCCCGAAACGTTGGCTCATTAACACTTTGATCCAAGGAAACGCCGCTCGGTTGCGGCGCTACGGGGAGCCAAGTCAATGCGGAACGTCATCGCCATCAACGCCCAGGCCAGCCAGAGCATCATCGCCGCTCAGGCGACTTCGGACGATATGCTTCTCGAGAGCATTGCCGACGGCAACCGGACGTCGATGCATATCCTTTATTGCCGCCACAATGTGCGGGTGTACCGCTTCATCCTGCGCATCGTGCGCGACGCCACCGCGGCCGAAGACCTCGTCAGCCAGGTGTTCCTGGACGTGTGGCGGACCGCAGGACAGTTCCAGGGCCGCTCGCAGGTTTCGACATGGCTGCTGTCGATCGCCCGCTTCAAGGCGCTGACCGCGATGCGCCAGCGCCGCTTCGAGGACATCGACCAGGAGGACGTGCGCCAGATTCCCGACGGTTCCGATACGCCGGAGACGTCGCTCGACCGCAGCGACACCAGCGCCATCCTGCGCGCCTGCGTGCAGAAGCTGTCGCCCGCGCATCGTGAGATCATCACCCTCGTCTACTACCACGAGAAGTCGGTGGAGGAGGTCGGCCAGATCATCGGCATCCCGCAGAGCACGGTGAAGACGCGGATGTTCTACGCCCGCAAGCAGCTGGCCGAATTGCTTAAAGGAGCCGGCGTCGAGCGCTTCGCCGCCTAAGGTCAATGAATTCAGAGGGATAGGGCCGCCGATCTGGCCCCTCCCCGGACACGGAAGTGTTACCGCCGACGAAACAATTGAAACAAAGCACAACATCAGGCGGAAAAACTTCCCTCCTATAAATCTCACATACGGTTTCGTTAAACCTCCCAAGACCTCCAGCGACCCGGACGATGCCCCCGTCCGGGTCGTTTTGTATTTGGGGGCCCGAGGTGGCCGCCGCAGGCTCCCGCCTCTCCCGCTTGCGGGAGAGGCCGACGCGTAGCGGCGGGTGAGGGTTCTCTCCTCTGGGGGAGTATCCCGTTGTGGAAGCACCCTCTCCCCAACCCTCCCCCGCAGGCGGGGGAGGGAGCGCACCGTCTCCGTGACCCGAGCGCCGCCCCCGTCACGAAGGCGTGACGCCGCGTAACGACATCCCACCTGCCTCCGAACCACCCTCGTGACCTCCATCACGAGTGCGCCATGCTCGAACTTCTCTTCGCCGTCCTCGCCGGCATCCTCACCATCGCCGCGCCCTGCACGCTGCCGATGTTGCCGATCCTGCTCGGCGCCTCGATCGGGCGCGCGGGACATTTGCGGCCGGCGATGATCGCGCTCGGCTTTGTGCTGTCCTTCTCCGCGACCGCGCTGCTGCTGGGCGCGATCACGCGGCTGTTCGATTTCGATCCGAATGTGCTGCGCGAGGCCGCGTCGATCCTGCTGCTCGGCTTCGGCCTGTTGATGCTGTGGCCGGCGCCGTTCGAATGGCTGTCGAGCCGGCTCAACGGCTGGCTCGATCTGGGCAATTCCAGCGCCACCCAGCGCGAGGGCGCGCTCGGCGGCCTCATTCTCGGCACCACGCTCGGGCTGGTCTGGACGCCCTGCGCCGGGCCCGTGCTCGGCTCGATCCTGACCCTGGTTGCGACATCGACGAATGCCGTCTGGGCCGGCACGCTGCTGATTGCCTACGCCATCGGTGCGGCGATCCCGATGCTGGCGATCGCCTATGGCGGACAGGCCGCGACCACGCGGGTGCGCAGCCTCGCGCGGATATCGCCGCGGCTTCAGCAGGGCTTTGGCGTCGTCGTGATCGGCTTCGCGGTCGCCGCCTATTTCCAATACGACACGCTGATCGTGGCGTGGCTCACCGGCTTCTATCCCACCGGCCAGATCGGCCTGTGATCATCCCTCATCATCACCGGAGGACGCTTCCATGACTTTCAAATTGCTCGCCGTCTCGGCCGCCCTGATCGGCATCACCGTCACCGGCGCGGTCATCCCCGGCATCTGCGAGGAGGCCGCGCGCGCCACGCCCGTCGTCACCGCGGCCGCAAGCCAGCAGACCGCGCCCGATTTCACCGGCATCAACAACTGGTTCAACTCGAAGCCGCTGAGCCTGGCAGACCTCCGGGGCAAGGTCGTGCTGGTCGACTTCTGGACCTATGGCTGCGTCAACTGCGTCAACACGCTGCCGCACGTCACCGATCTCTACGCCAAATACAAGGACAAGGGCCTCGTCGTGGTCGGCGTCCACACGCCGGAATTTCCGTTCGAGCGCTCGGCCTCCAACGTCCAGGCCGCGCTGAAGCGCCACGGCATCACCTATCCGGTGGCGCAGGATAACGATTCGAAGACCTGGAATGCCTACCGCAACCAGTATTGGCCGGCCCAATACATCATCGACCAGAATGGCAAGATCGTATTTCAGCACGCGGGCGAAGGCCGCTACGACGAGATCGACCGCACCGTGGCGCGGCTACTGAATGCGAACAGCTGATGTCATACAGGTTAGACAAAGAGTCCTATAGGATAAGAGCCCGGCATGGGTCATCATGCATAGGCCGGGCGCGATAGTATAGCTGAGCAGCGAGATCGGCGCCCCCGCAGCCCACAACTTGTCGCGTTGTGACGGGAGCGCCGATGCTATCGAACCTTGATCCCATCGTACTCGCACGAGCGCAATTTGCCTTCACGATGTCGTTCCACATCGTGTTTCCTGCGTTCTCGATCGGGCTTGCAAGTTATCTTGCGGTGCTGGAAGCCCTCTGGCTGTGGACCGGCCGCGAGGTATTCCTCAACCTGTTCCACTATTGGCTGAAGATCTTCGCGATCGCGTTCGGCATGGGCGTGGTGTCGGGCATCGTGATGTCCTACCAGTTCGGAACCAACTGGTCGGTGTTCGCCGACAAGACCGGACCGGTCATCGGTCCGTTAATGGCCTACGAGGTGCTGACCGCGTTCTTCCTCGAGGCGGGCTTCCTCGGCGTCATGCTGTTCGGTCTCGAACGCGTCGGCCCGCGGCTGCACTTCGTCGCGACGCTGATGGTCGCGATCGGCACGCTGATCTCGGCGTTCTGGATCCTCTCCGCCAATTCGTGGATGCAGACCCCGGCCGGCTACGCAATCAATCCCGACGGCCAGTTCGTGGTCGCCGACTGGTTCAAGGTGATCTTCAATCCGTCCTTCCCATACCGCCTCGTGCATATGGTGCTCGCCGCCTACCTGACGACGTCGCTCGTGGTCGGCGCGGTCGGCGCATATCACCTGCTGCGCGACCCGCATCTTGCCGGCCCGCGGGTGATGTTCTCGATGGCGATGTGGATGGCGGCCCTGATCGCGCCGATCCAGATCCTGGCCGGCGACCAGCACGGCCTCAACACGCTGGAGCATCAGCCGGCCAAGGTGATGGCGATGGAAGGGCATTACCAGAGCCACAAGGACGGTGCGCCGCTGATTCTGTTCGGCCTGCCCAATCAGGAGGCCGGCCGGGTCGACTACGCGATCGAGATCCCGAAGCTGTCTTCGCTCATTCTCAAGCATTCCCTCGATGCGCCGCTGGCGGGACTTGATACCGTACCGCGCGAAAACTGGCCGCCGGTAGCTATCACGTTCTGGTCGTTCCGCATCATGGTCGCGCTCGGCTTCCTGATCTTCGCGCTCGGGCTGTTCAGCCTGTGGACACGCTGGCGCGGCACCTTGTTCGACTCCCGGCCGCTGCACATCTTCGCGCTGACGATGGGGCCCGCGGGTTTCATCGCGGTGCTCGCGGGCTGGATCACCACAGAGACCGGCCGGCAGCCTTTCACGGTCTACGGCCTGTTGCGAACCGCGGACGCCGTCTCGCCACTGGCCGCGCCCGCGGTCGGCTCGTCACTGCTGGCCTTCGTCGTCGTCTATTTCATCGTGTTCGCGGCGGGCGCCATCTACATCCTGCGCCTGATGGCGGCCTCGCCCCATCACGGCGAGGAAGGGCCGCGCGGCGACATGCCGGCGCGCGCCGCCGGCATCACACCGGCCTCGGGCGTTGCGGGACAGGGGGCGCTGTCATGATTGCCGCCGTCGACCTTGCCACTGTCTGGGCCTTCATCATCGCCTTCGCGGTATTCGTCTATGTCGTGATGGACGGCTTCGATCTCGGTCTCGGCATGCTGTTTCCCTTGTTTCCCGCCAAGGCCGACCGCGACGTCATGATGAACAGCGTGGCACCCGTCTGGGATGGCAACGAGACCTGGCTGGTGCTGGGCGGTGGCGGCCTGATGGCCGCCTTTCCGCTCGCCTATGCGGTGCTGATGCCGGCGCTCTACACACCCATGATCGCCATGCTGATCGGACTGGTCTTCCGCGGTGTCGCGTTCGAGTTCCGCTGGCGCACCACCGCCGCTCGAAACCGATGGGACATCGCCTTTGCCGGAGGATCGTTGCTGGCGACGCTGGCACAGGGCGTCGCCCTTGGCGCCATCCTGCAAGGCGTGCATGTCGAGGGCCGGCATTATGCCGGCGGCTGGTGGGACTGGCTGACGCCGTTCAGCCTGCTGACGGGTGTTGCCCTGGTGATTGGCTATTCCCTGCTTGGCGCCACCTGGCTCATACTGAAGACCGAGGGCGCGCTGCGCGAGAAGGCCTACCGGCTGAGCTGGGTTCTGCTGTTCGCGATGCTTGCGGCGATCGCACTGGTCAGCATCGCCACGCCGTTTCTCAGCATTCAATACGCGCAGCGTTGGTTCGCCTGGCCGAACGTCGCCCTGGCCGCACCGGTGCCGATCGCGGTCGCCGCCGTCACCGTACTTCTGATTCGCAGCCTCGGGCAAAAGCAGGACTCCCGGCCGTTCTTTCTCGCGCTGGCATTGTTCGCGCTGTCCTATGCCGGGCTGGGTATCAGCATGTATCCCTTCATCGTGCCGCAGAGCATCACGATCTGGCAGGCGGCTGCGCCGCAGAACAGCCAGATCTTCATGCTCGTCGGCGTGGCCGGACTGGTGCCTCTCATTCTTGGCTACACCGGCTGGGCCTATTGGGTCTTCCGCGGCAAGGTCCGGGCCGGAAGCGGTTATCACTGATGCCGCACAAAGCAGAAGCAAGGCCGCTGGGGCGACGGCTGATATGGTTCGCCGTTCTCTGGCTCGGCGGCGTGGGCGCAGTCACCGTGATTTCATTCGGTCTCAGACTGTGGCTTGCACCGAAATGATCGGGCCGGCCGCCACCCTGAGCGGAACCTCGTACGCCGCTGCTCAACGCCGACAGCTGATGCTGGATGAAGCGGGCCTTGATGCTGCTTGACTCCACGGACCCGTCCGTGGAGTTTCGCGCTGACGCAATCAGCCGCCCGCAATGGACGACACAATCACCACCACCGACATTCGCCTTCGTGAAGGCGCCTCGATCGCGCAGCGGCTGGTGATGGCCGGCTTCTCCGCTGCCGTCGCGCTCTGCTTCACGCCGGGCCTGTTCACGCATGATACGACGGAGGTGATCATCTCTGTCGTGGCGCTCGTCCTCGGTGCCGTGTTCGTCGTCGGCATCATGATGGCGCCGGCGGTGGTGTGGATCATCACGCCGGACGAAATCCTGATTGGTCAGCAGCGCCCGTTCGGAAAACTCCACACCAGGGTCGTCGCGAAGGACGACATCGCGGGATTACAGGTTCCCGGCAGCAAGCGGGCGAAGGCGCGGTTCCAGCTGGCCTTCACGCTGGCCTCGGGCGAACGGCTGACGTCGCCGCCGATCTCCGACGTCACGCATGTTCATGACACCGTGGCCCGGATCGCCGCCCAGTTCGACGTTCCCGACGTCGAGGCCCCGATCAATCCGCTCGATGCCAGCAATGCCGAGATGCGTCTCGGCGAGCCGCTGGAGCCGTTCCCCGCCAGGGACATCCGGATCGTCGCGATGATCGCCGTGGCGTTGTGCGCGGTTCCTTATGCCTACAAGCTCTGGCGTGGCCTGCCGCCCGGCCCGGTCGATATCATGCTGCTGCCGATCGGCGCGATCGCCGCGTTCGCCGTCTACCGATACGCCAACCTCGTGACCGGCGCGTTCTGGATCATCCGGCAGGCCGACATTCGCGTCGAACGCCTGTGGGGCGACGGCAGCCTGCGCGCCGATCATATCGCAGGACCCGACGTGAAGACGATCAACGTCGAGCGCCGCGGCCGATCCGAGGACGAGCACTGCATCGTCGTGATCCGGCTGCACTCGGGGCGACGATTTCGCAGCCCGCGCATCGGCTCACGGCTGGAGGCGCGGGCGGTGGGGACGGAGATCGTGCGGCGGCTGGGGATTGGGGCGGAGAGCAACAAGATTTAGCTGGCATCGCGTGCCAATTGGCGCAGTTCGATTTCACCGCGCGTTCGGTCTGAGCCTTTCCCGCTTGCGGAAGAGGTCGGCGCGCAGCGCCGGGTGAGGGTTCTATCCGCTTGGGGTGCCCCGTTGCGGAGACACCCTCTCCCCAGCCCTCCCCCGCAGGCGGGGGAGGGAGCACACCGCCCTCGTGGCGACGAATACTGCTTTTCGCGCCATCCCCTGTTTGTGGCATTCTCCGATACCGTCAAAAAACCAAAGCATTCTCGTGACATATCAGGACGGCGCGCCATCAACTTGCCATGAACATGCCCCTCAGGTTTGATGGTTCCGAATGATTTGCGCCGTGGCAGTGGGGAGAGCTTTGAAATGACGGATTTTCGTCGCCTGACCGGGATTTTCATGGCTGCGGTGGGGCTTATCCTGTCCGCCCCGCAGGCCTTCGCCCAGCAGCCCGACCGCGGCGATGAGCCGGGCCTGGTCGCCGACGACGCCTACCAGCTCGACCCGGAATGGCAGAAGCAGGTCGTCTATTTCCGCACCACCGAAGCGCCGGGCACAATCATCGTTTCAACCGCCGAGCGGCATCTCTATCTGGTGCAGCCGGGCGGGCGCGCGATCCGCTACGGCATCGGCGTCGGCCGCGACGGCTTCCAGTGGCAGGGGCTGGTGACCATCACCAATAAGAAGGAATGGCCGGACTGGACGCCTCCGCCGGAGATGATCCAGCGCCAGCCCTATCTGCCGCGCTTCATGGCCGGCGGCCCCGGCAACCCGCTCGGCGCCCGCGCGATGTATCTCGGCACCACCGTCTATCGCATCCACGGCACCAACCGCCCCGACACGATCGGCACCAAGGTGTCCTCGGGTTGCTTCCGCCTCGTCAACAACGACGTCGCCGATCTCTACAACCGCGTCCCTGTCGGCACCAAGGTGGTGATCCGGCAGAAGCCCGAACTCTGAGGCTTTGATCCGGGCATGGTCCTCCGGAGCATGCTCGTCGCCTCTCCTTCCTAATTCCTTTTCCCGATTATTCGAGAGATCAAAAATGATGCGCACTTTTCGTGGCGGCCTGCTGATCGGGCTCGCGGTCGCCGTGCTGGTCGCCGTTGTGGCCATCATCTACGAATTCTACGACACCCGCACGCTGAAGCGCACCGTGCGCCGCGGCGAGGTGCTGTGCGGCGTCAACAAGGGCCTGCCGGGCTTCTCCTACTCCGAGGACAACAAGACCTGGACCGGCTTCGACGTCGATTTCTGCCGCGCGGTGGCCTCGGCGATCTTCGACGACCCCGGCAAGGCGAAGTTCATCCCGCTCGATGCCGGGGAACGCTTCAAGGAATTGCAGAGCCGCAAGGTGGACATCCTCTCGCGCAACTCGACCTGGAGCATGGCGCGCGAGCTCGATTACGACCTCTATTTCCCCGCCGTCGCCTATTACGACGGCGCCGGCTTCATGCTGCCGCGTTCGCGCAACAAGGAGACGTCGCTGGACCTCGATGGCAGCAAGGTCTGCGTCCAGGCCGGCACCACGACCGCGCTCAACGTCGCCGATTACTTCCGTGCCAACAACATGAAGTATGAGGAGATGAAGTTCGACAAGCTCGACGATGTCGTGAAGGCTTACGACACCGGCAAGTGCGACACGCTCTCCGCCGACGTCTCCCAGCTCTACGCGCTGCGGATCAACCTGGCGAAGCCCGGCGACAACATGATCCTGCCGGACATGATCTCCAAGGAGCCGCTCGCCCCCGTGGTGCGCCAGCGCGACGACGACTGGATGATGATCGTGAAGTGGACGCTCTATGCGATGATCAACGCCGAGGAGCTCGGCGTCACCTCGGAGAACATCGACGAGGCGCTGAAGTCGAAGAAGCCGGAAGTGATGCGGCTGGTCGGCACCGAAGGCAATTACGGCGAGCAGCTCGGCCTCACCAAGGATTGGGCCGTCCGCATCATCCGCCACGTCGGCAATTACGGCGAGATGTACGAGCGCAACATCGGCGAGAAGTCGAAGCTGAAGATCCCGCGCGGCATGAACCAGCTGTGGAACGCGGGCGGCGTGCAGTATGCACCGCCGATGAGGTAAGGGCGGTCTATCGGCCGTCATTGCGAGCGCAGCGAAGCAATCCAGAATCCCTCCGCGGTGACAGACTGGATTGCTTCGTCGCAAGAGCTCCTCGCAATGACGAGGTTGATACAGAGTCGCGCCACACTCTCCGTCGTCATGCCCGGGCTTGTCCCGGGCATCCACGTTTTGGAGGCACGCTACGAACGTGGATGGCCGGGACAAGCCCGGCCATGACGGCTCGTGCCAGCACCGTAGCCCGCATGAGCGAAGCGATATGCGGGGCCGGCCGCGCGACATTCCCGGATGTCGCTTCGCTCATCCGGGCTACAAGCCCTACCCGATGGCCAGCCTCAATATCCCCGCGCCCGCGCCAGCTGTTCGGTGTGGTAATTGGCGTCGCCGAACAGCTCCTCGCACACCCTTGCGCGCTTCATGAAGAAGCCGATGTCGAACTGATCGGTCATGCCCATGCCGCCGTGCATCTGCACGCCCTCCTGCACCGCGCGCGTGGCGGTGGTGCCGGCGCGGGCCTTTGCCACCGCGACGGCTGACGTTGCCTTGGCAACATCGGCGTCCAGCGCCTGCAGCGCCTTCATGGTGGCGGCGCGAGTGATCTCGATATCGACATAGAGCTCGGCGGCGCGGTGCTGCAGCGCCTGGAATTCGCCGATCAGCTTGCCGAACTGCTTCCTGCTCTTGAGATACTCGACGGTGCGATTGAAGACTTCCTCGCTCAAGCCCACCATTTCGGCGGCGACCGCGCCGCGGCCGATATCGAGCACGCCGTCGAGCAGGGCGGCGCCCTGATCGACCTCGCCGAGCACATGGTCGGCATTGACCTCGACATTGGTGAGTTCGAGCCGCGCCGCATTGTGCGAATCGACCATGATGGTGCGTTCGATCGCGACGCCCTTGGCCTTGGGACTGACGAGGAACAGCGTCAAGCCGTCGCGCTCACCGGCGGCGCCAGCGGTGCGCGCGGCGACGATGAGGAGATCGGCGACATGACCGTCCAGCACGAGCGCTTTGGCGCCCGAGAGCTTGAAGCCGTTGCCGGCGCGCACGGCCTGCAAATTGATCTGAAGCGGACGGTGCTTTGCAGCTTCGTCGATCGCCAGCGTCGCGAGCAGCGAGCCATTCGAAATCTTCGGCAGATATTCCGACTTCTGCGCGGCATTGCCGCCGCGGCTCAGCGCCGAGGCCGCGACCACGGAGGTGGCGAGGAACGGCGACGGCATCAGGGTGCGGCCGATCTCCTCCATCAGGACACCGGCCTCGACATAGCCGAGCCCGCTGCCGCCGAATTCTTCCGGCACCAGCAGGCCGGCAAAACCCATCTCGGCGAAGGAATGCCAGAGCTCCCTGGAGAAGCCGGTCGGGTCCTTGTCATCGCGCAGCGATCGCAGATGCGAGACCGGTGCCTTGTCGCTGATCAGCCCGCGCGCGGAATCGCGGAGCATCGATTGTTCTTCGGTGAGGACGAGGGCCATGTGCGTGTTTCCGATTCGAAATCTGTTGGTCTTCGTCATTCCGGGATGCGCCGCCGTAAGGCGCAGGCCCGGAATCCATTTCACCGCAGAGAATGCCGTCTGATGGATTCCGGACTCGCGCTTTGCGCGCCCCGGAATGACGTCGTGAGTGTGTGTGTCTTAAGCCCCCGGCAGATCGAGTATCCGCTTGGCGACGATGCCGAGCATCACCTCGCTCGTGCCGCCCTCGATCGAGTTGGCCTTGGTGCGCAGCCATGCGCGCGGGCGGGCGCCCTGCCTGGAGCGCTCGCTCTCCCATTCCAGCGCATCGATGCCGCCGGCCGCCATCAGGATCTCATAGCGGCGCTTGTTGAGCTCGGTGCCGTAATATTTCATCGCCGACGAGAACGCCGGATGGGCCTGTCCCGCCTTGGCGAGATCGACCGCGCGCTCGGCGCAGGCCGCAAGCGCGGCTTCATCGACGTCGAACGTCGCGATCTCTGCACGCAACATCGAATCGTCCAGCTTGCCTTGCGCATCGGTGCCGACGGAATCCGCCGCGATCTGGCCGAGCGGCCGGCCGACGCCGCGCTCGCCCATCCCCGAGATCATCGCGCGTTCGTGCTGCAGCAGATATTTCGCGACGTCCCAGCCGCGATTGACGGTGCCGACCACATGCGATTTCGGCACGCGGACGCCGTCGAAGAAGGTCTCGCAGAACGGCGAATAGCCGGAGATCAGAAGGATCGGCTTGGTCGTCACGCCCTTCGAGGTCATGTCGAACAGGATGAAGCTGATGCCGTCGTGCTTCTTGGCCGCGGGATCGGTGCGGACGAGGCAGAAGATCCAGTCGGCATAGTTGGCGTAGGAGGTCCAGATCTTCGAGCCCGTGATGACGAAATCGTCGCCGTCGCTCTCGGCACGGGTCTGCAGCGAAGCAAGGTCGGAGCCGGCGTTCGGCTCGGAATAGCCCTGGCACCAGCGGATCTCGCCCGCTGCGATCTTCGGGAGGTGCTCCTTCTTCTGCGCGTCGTTGCCGTATTTGAGCAGCGCCGGTCCGAGCATCCAGATGCCGAAGCTCGACAGCGGCGGGCGGGCGCCGATCTTGCCCATCTCGGCGCGCAGCACCTTGTGCTCGGCGGCGCTGAGGCCGCCGCCGCCATATTCCCTGGGCCAATCAGGCACGGTCCAGCCCTTGTCGCGCATGCGCTCGAACCAGACGCGCTGCGGCTCGGACGAGAATTTGGCGTTGCGGCCGCCCCAGAACACGTCCGCGTCCGAGGTTGCGGGCTTGCGCATCTCCGGCGGGCAATTGGCTTCCAGCCAGGCGCGCGTCTCGGCGCGGAATTTTTCGAGCTCGGCGGATTCGGTGTCGCTCATGGTCGCGTTTCCATCAATCAAAATCGACTTGTTGGGCACGACTCTGGGCCAAGCCCTCGTGGAATTCAACCACTTCCGCGAGCCCACATTCGGCTATAGTCGCCTCCAACAGAGTGCTTGAAAACATGGAGGAAACGACCATGCGCCTGAAACTTCTTTCGCCTGGCGAAATGAACGAGAGCCAGCGGCAGACCTATGACGAGTCGATCGCCGGCAAGCGCGGCAAGCCGCCGGCGCCGATGATGGCCTGGCTCAACAGCCCGGACATGGCCCGGCACGCCACGCGGCTCGGCGAGGTGCTGCGCTACGACACGATGTTTCCCGCAAAACTTTCGGAGATCGCGATCCTGGTCACGGCGCGGCACTGGACCGCGCATTACGAATGGTACGCGCATAAGCGCCTCGCGCTCGCCGGCGGCATGAAGCCTGAGATCATCGACGCCATCCGCGACCGCCGCACGCCCGCGTTCGACGATCCCAAGGGCCAGATGATCTACGATCTGGCGAAGTCGCTGCACGAGGGCCACGGCGTCGAGAAGGGTCTCTATAATGAGGCGGTGAAGCTGCTCGGCGAGCGCGGCGTGGTCGAGGTGATCGGCCTGTGCGGTTATTACACGATGGTGTCGATGACGCTGAACACGTTCGAGTTCGAGCTGCCGGAGGGCGAGGTGCCGGAGCTGACATAGCTTCCGATCCCGGGATGCAATTGCGCAACCGGAAACGCTGGGTTTCGGGACCGACCGTAGCACCGCGCCGGTGCTCGCCCTATGTGCATGCTTTCAACGGAGCAATCCCATGTCGCAAAGCCCAGCCGTCGATGCCGGCACCAGGATCGGCCACGTTCACCTCAAGGTCGCCGATCTCGATCGCGCGCTCGGCTTCTATTGCGGCGTGCTCGGCTTCGAGCTGATGCAGCGCATGGGCTCCGGCGCGGCCTTCATCTCGGCCGGCGGCTATCATCACCACATCGGGCTCAACACCTGGGAGAGCAAGGGCGGCTCGCCGCCGCCGCCGGGCACGACGGGGCTCTATCACACCGCGATCCTCTATCCGACGCGCGCAGCTCTTGCCGATGCGCTGCACCGCGTGCTCGCGGCCGGCATTGCGCTGGACGGCGCCAGCGATCACGGCGTCAGCGAGGCGCTGTATTTGCGTGATCCCGACCAGAACGGCGTCGAGCTGTATCGCGACAGGCCGAAGGAGCAATGGCCGCTCGGGCCGGACGGCAAGCTTTCGATGTTCACCAAGCGGCTGGACGTGGAGGCGTTGTTGCGAGAGCGGGAGGCATGATGCCGTAGTCCGTAGGGTGGGCAAAGCGTAGCGTGCCCACCGATTCTCTCATCGCGCGTCGAGAGGAAGATGGTGGGCACGGCGCTTCGCGCCTTTACCCACCCTTGTATTAGCGCATCGGTATAGGATTGGCCCCGTTCCGTGAGGAATGGCCCAGCCCGGGTGGCCACCCTGGCTGGGCCGCCGATCGATCGGATCGATGCCCACCGAAGCCTTGAGGGCTGCGTTTCGTAGCAAGATCGCGGTCGGCACTTCATCGGGACCCGCATGGTTGAACGAACTTCAGGTTCGCATAACAAGGGAGGGTCGAGGAAGATGGCCAAGCGTAACACGATCTGTGCCGGGATCGATACCGGCAAACGCAAGCTCGACGTGGCGATCGATGGCAACTCTGAGCAGTTGCGGGTCGACAACACGGCAAGAGGTCACCAGGCGCTGGTGGAGTGGTTGAAGTGCCGCAAGGTAAAGAGGGTCGGGATCGAGGCAAGTGGAGGCTACGAGCAGGCGGTCGTTGCGGAGCTGCGGCGCAAGCGTTTCGTCGTCGTGCTGTTTCAGCCGAAGCAGGTCCGCGCCTATGCCACGTTCCGTCTGCTGCTGGCTAAGAACGACAGGATCGACGCGGCGCTGATCGCGACGTGCACTGCCGCGGTCAAGACGATCCATCCTGCACCGGATCCGCGGTTGCAGCCCTTTGCCGAGCATCTGACCATGATCGATCAGATCACGGAAGACATCGCAAGGCTGAAGAACCGGCTCGAGAGTTGCCGCGACAAGCGGATTCAAGGGGTTTGGAAGGCGCAGATCGCGCTGTTGGCAAAGTCCAAACGAGCCGAGTTCAAGGCGCTGCTGGCGGCGATCCGCAAGCATCCTGATCTCGCCGCACGGCTCGATCTGATCTACAGCGTCGCCGGCTGCGGTCTGCCGACCGCGGCTGCCGTCCTGATCAGGATGCCCGAGATCGGCAACATCACACGCGAACGGGCCTCAGCTCTCAGTGGACTGGCGCCTTACGACGACGATAGCGGCGAACGATCCGGTGCCCGTCACATCAAAGGTGGCCGTGAGCGGCTGCGTTGGGCGCTCTACAACGCGGCTCTTCCGGCATCCTCCCGATGGAACCCGCAGATGAAGGCTCTCTATACAAGGCTGATCGCCGCCGGAAAATCTCATAAATGCGCGCTGGTCGCTTGCGCCAGAAAGTTGCTCGTCACGATCAACGCCGTGGTCGCCCGCGGAACTCCGTGGATCGCCGAAGCGCCTCAAACTGCCAAGCTGCCCGCCACCTGATCGCGTTTCTTTGTTCGATCAGGCGGCCGTTTCTTCGTCCCGACCTTCCGCCTGGACGACGCCGTGCGCCGCGGCCGTCAAGGTTGGCCGTCGCGAACGCCCCGCGTCAAACTCGCTGCCGCCAGGCCACACCTTGACGGCTGCAAGCCCGGCGTCATGCTTGCGGAAAATCGGGAGAACCTTAATGGTTGCTACGAGAGCTTCGCTTTTGACACGCCGCGCACCATGATCAGCGCAGCTGCCACCACCTCCAGCGCGATGCAGAGATAGAACGGCAGCGCGTAACCGCCGGACCAGTCGCGCAAGGCCCCGACGACACCCGGGCCGAACGCATAGGTCACCTGGTTGATCGCGGTGTTGAGGCTGATCAGCACGCCGAACGACGCCGAATCGAACTCCCGCTGCACGATCAGCGAAGGCAACGTGATGAGGTTGCCGACCGAGAAGCCGAACAATGCGCAGGCTGCGATCAGCACATAGTCGTTATGAAGGTTGATGACGACCAGAAGCGCCACCGCCTGGCTGAGGAACGACAGCGCGGAGGCCAGGCGCTGGTTGAGGCGGTCGATCACCAATGAGAATAGCACGCGGCCGACCACGGCCATCGCAGTCAGCACCGCGACGGCGACCGCGGCGCGCTCGCGGCCGATCACGGGATCGAGGAACGAGATCAGGTGGACGATGAAGCCGACCTGCGCGAACAGCACCAGCGCGAACGCAATCGTCACCGTGAGGAAGCCGACGTCGCGCAGCGCCCATGCGCGGATCTGCGTCGATGATTGCGGCTTCGCCTTCGCCGACGCGTGCCGGCCGCGGAGATCGGGCGGCCGGCCGACGACGAGAAGGATCACCGGCAGCAGCAACACCAGCATGGCGCCGGCGGCGGCATACATCGCGCCGGCAAAGCCGATATGGCCGATCAGGGTCACCAGCAGCGGCACGCCGACGATGCCGCCGAAACTGGCGCCGTTCAACGCGAGGCTGATCGCCATGCCGCGCTTGTGGTCGAACCACAGGCTGATCGTGTTGGTGATCATGGCGAGACTGGTGCCGGCCCAGCCGAAGGCGAGCACGGCGTCGGCGAGATAAAGCTGCCAGGGCTCGCGCACCGCGCCGATGGCAACGCTGGCTGCCGCCATCGCCAGCGTGCCGGCAACCAGGCAGAGGCGCGGGCCGTATCTCCTCACGGCCTCGCCGACGAAGACGACGAGCAGCGCGCCGAACAGATAGAAGAACGTGGTGCCTGACGAGATCAGCGTGGTCGGCCAGCCCCGCGCGCGCTGCAACTCGGCGACATAGACGCTCTGGCCGTAGAAGCCGAGCCCCCAGCCGAAGGTCGCGAGCAGGAAGCAGACCGCGACGATGCGCCAGCCTTCGTAGCGGAGGGAGGATTCGTCGAGCGCTGGGGTCTGAGGATTATCGAGCATGCCGCTTACTCCGTCATGCCCTGGCCTGCCCCGGGCATCCACGTTCCTTCTTCGACGTCCTGAGACGTGGATGGCCGGGACAAGCCCGGCCATGACGCAGCATCTATTATCTTCCCTCAGAAAATCACTTCGACCGCGACCGAAGTGTCAACGTTGCTGACAGCCTGCTGCCAGTCAAATCGCGTCCGGGAACTCGCCCATCGCCGCCTCCAGCCGTGCCTTGCGGCGGCGGGCCCAGGAGACCAGCGAGAGCACGACGAGGCCGAGAATCACCGGCGGGAACACCACCAGGTTCACCGCCGACCAGCCGTAATTGGCGAGCAATTGCCCGGAGGAGAACGAGCCGATCGCCATCATGCCGAACACCAGGAAATCGTTGAAGGCCTGCACCTTGTTGCGCTCCTGCGAGCGGTGCGTCTCCAGCACCAGCGCGGAGGCGCCGATGAAGGAGAAATTCCAGCCGACGCCGAGCACGATCAGCGTGGCCCAGAAATGCATCGCGGTGAGACCCGAGAGGCCGATGCCGGCGGCGCCGGCCTCCAGCAGCAGGCCGGCGGCGACGACCTTCTGCGCGCCGAAGCGGGAGATCAGCGTGCCGGTGAAGAAGCTCGGCCCGTACATCGCGACGATGTGCCATTGAATGCCGAAATTGGAATCGGAGACGGACAGGCCGCACATCTTCATGGCGAGCGGTGCCGAAGTCATCACCAGATTCATCATGGGATAGGAGATGATGCCGCACAGCGCCGCGGCCATGAAGCGCGGCTGCGTCACGATCGTGAGCAGCGGCCGGCCGCCATGCAGATCGGCCGGCGCGGGCTTGGGCATGTCGACGCCGGCGACGATCCCCATCGCGATCAGTGCAACGGCGGCCTGGACCAGAAAGCTGAAGGCGAACAAATAGGGCTGCCAGACATCCATGGTCCATTGCACGAGCTGCGGACCGAGCACGCCGGCGAACACCCCGCCCGCCATCACCCAGGACACCGCCTTGGGCCGGCAGGCCGCGCTGGCGCCGTCGGCGGCGGCGAAGCGGTAGGACTGCGCCACGGAGCCGTAGAGGCCGCCGAGGAAGGTCGCGATGCAGAACAGCGCGAACGAGCCGTGCAGGATCGCGAACGAGCCGAGCAGGCCGGTGAGCGTGCCGAGGCCGGTGCCGATGACGAAGGCCGCGCGGCGTCCGAAGCGGCGCGAAATCGCGCCGGTCGGCAGCGTGCCGGCCGCGAGTCCGACCACATACATCGAGATCGGCACGGTCGCGAACGACATGTCGGGCGCGAGCGTGGCTCCGACGATGGCGCCGGTGGCGAAGATCACGGCCGAGTTGGCACCGGTCAGCGCCTGGGCTGCGGCCAGGCGCACCACATTGGCGCGCACGCGGGCGTCGTCGGCGATCTCATGGGCAGAAGTCACGTCAAGCATCGGCATTTCCGCCCCGAGGGGACTATCAAGGAGCTCAAGGGCTTTGTTGATTCCCGGCACTATGGAGGGACGCGCGTGGCCGGGCAACCGGCGCAAACGGGCGCAGGCCATGCCTCTGACGCAATCGGTGCGATGATAGCGGGCCGCGCTCTTGACGGCTTGCGCTCGATCAAATCCTATCCGCCGCCATTTTTCGGAGTTTCGTTCATGACCGTCGACGCCAGGCCCACGCTCAGCGCTCCCGACGACGATCCCTTTCTGTGGCTGGAGGAGATCGAGGGCACGCAGGCGCTCGATTTCGTCGCGCGGCAGAATCAGCTGACGCTCACGGCGTTCGGCGGCAAGGCCTTCGAGCACGACCGCGACATTCTCGCTTCGATCTACGATCGCTCCGACAACATTCCCTATGTCAGCCGGCGCGGCACCGACCTGCACAATCTCTGGAAGGACGCCACCAACCCGCGCGGCCTGTGGCGGCGGACCACGCTGACCGAGTTTCGCAAGGCTGCTCCCGCGTGGGAGACCATGCTGGATATCGACGAGCTCGCAGCGCGCGAAGGCGAGGATTGGCTGCTGAGCGGGATCGCCACGATTCCGGGAAGCCCGCGCGCCATCTTGAGCCTGTCGCGCGGCGGCAGCGACGCCGTGACGTTGCGGGAATTCGACCTCGTTACGAAGAGCTTCGTGGCGGACGGCCTTACGCTGCCGGAAGCCAAGGGCGGCGCGGACTGGCTCGATGCCGATACGCTGCTGCTGTCGAGCGCCCATGGCGAGGGCATGGTCACGAGCTCCGGCTATGCACGGACAGTTCGGCTGTGGCGGCGTGGCCAGCTGGTCGATCAGGCTGAGGTGATCATCGAGACCACCGCCGATCACATGATGATCTATGGCAGCGCCGACGACACCGGACCTGAGCCGCGGGCCTGGATCGTCGAGCAGATCGACTTCTTCAATCACGCGGTCTGGCTGCGCGATGCGGTCGGTCACATGACGAAACTCGATCTGCCGACCGGGATCTGGCTGCAGGCCCATGGCGACTGGTTCGCGATGAAGCTCCGCAAGGACTGGGCCGTGCAGGGGCGGACCTACGCCACCGACACCGTGCTCGGCATCTCGCTGTCGGCGTTCCTCAACGGCAGCCGCGATTTTTCGGTGCTGTTCGAGCCGTCGCCGCGGCGCGCCTTGCAAGGCCTGTTCTGGGCGGCGGGCAAGCTCGTGCTGTCGATCCTCGACGAGCTGCGCCCGCGCTTCGAGATCTGCACGCCATCCGCGACCGGCTGGAGCCGCTCGACGCTTCCCGGCCTGCCTGAGATCGGCGTCGTCGACGTCTGGCCGCTGGATCGTCATCCATCCGAGAGCAACGGCGATCTGCTCGCCAATGTGCAGGATCCGCTGACCCCTCCGTCGCTGCTGTTGATCGAACGCGGCGTCGCAAGCCCGGTCGTGCTGAAGCAGGCGCCGAAGATTTTCACCGCCGACGGGCTCGTGGTGACGCAGCACGAAGCGATCTCTGTTGACGGCGAGCGCATTCCCTATGTCCAGACCGGCCCGCGAGGCGAGACGGGCGATGCGCCGGTCTATATGAGCGCCTATGGCGGCTTCGGACATTCGGTGAAGCCGTACTACAATTCCTCGCTCGGCAAGCTGTGGCTGGAGCGCGGCGGCACCATTGTGCAGGCCAATTTGCGCGGCGGCGGCGAGTTTGGCACGCGCTGGCACGATGCTGGCCGGCTCGCCGGCAAGAAACTCTCGCATGACGATTTCGCTGCCGTCGCCGCCGATCTCGTCCGGCGCGGCGTGACGAACCCAAGACGGATCGCGGCACAGGGCGGATCGAACGGCGGCATCCTCATCACCAACATGCTGGTGCGCTATCCCGAGCGCTTCGGCGCGCTGTTCTGCACCATTCCGCTGATCGACATGCGCCGCTACACGAAGCTGCTCGCGGGCGCGAGCTGGATCGCGGAATATGGCGATCCCGACAAGGCGGAAGATTGGGAGTGGCTGAAGACCTACTCGGCCTATCACAACGTAAGGGCTGGCCAATCCTATCCGCCGATCCTGATCGCCACCACGCGGCGTGACGACCGCGTGCATCCCGGCCACGCCCGCAAGATGGCGGCGAAGCTGCAGGCCATGGGCTACGAGGCCTGGTTCTACGAGCCGGAAGCCGGCGGCCACGGCTACGGCAAGGACAACAGGGAGCGCGCCGGCTTCGAGGTGCTCGGCTATCGGTTCTTGAAGGAGAAGATCGGGTGGCGGGATGGCGAGACGTGATTGAGTCTTGATTTGCTGAGCACGAGCCCAACAGGCGGTGCACCTCGCCCGCTTGCGGGAGAGGTCGGCGCGCCCGGGCGATGCGAAGCATCGTCCCGCGCGCCGGGTGAGGGTTCTCTCCTCTGGGGGATTGTCCCGTTGCGGAGACACCCTCTCCCCAGCCCTCCCCCCGCAAGCGGGGGAGGGAGCGCACCTGCCGCGTAGCTATCGCGCAAACACCAACGTCAGATTGTTCGCGGGCATGTCGATGGAATCGACGAGGCGAAGATCCGCGGCCTTCGCGAGCATCTCGACATCGCCGATGTCGCGCACGCCCCAATCGGGATTGCCTTCACGCAACGAGGTGTCGAACACCGCATTGCTGAGCGCGGTGTGCTTGCCGTCACGCTTGAACGGGCCGTAGAGGAACAGCTTGCCGTCGGGTCGCAGGTAGCGGCCGGCGCCAGCGAACAGACCCTCGGCCACCGCCCAGGGCGCGATGTGGATGACATTGGCGCAGAACACGGCCGCAAGGCTCGCCGGCGCCTGCCCGCTTTTCATCTCCTGACACCAGCCGGGATCGGTGAGATCGATCCGCAGCGGGCTGCGGATGTTTGGCAGGCCTGCATAGACGCGCCAGGCTTCGATGCTCTTGAGGTGGCGCTGGTTGAGGTCGCTGGGCCACCAGATCAGGCCGGGCGTATGGCGAGCGAAATGGACCACGTGCTGGCCTGTTCCACTGCCGAGTTCGACCACGTCGCCGGTCATCCCGGCGAGGTGCTTTTCCAGCGCCGTCCATAGCGGCTCGTGATTGCGATGAAATGCCGGAGCATCGAGCCGCCCGTCCGGCTCGACCCGTCCGCCGTCCCTGCCAAATTCGACGACATATTCTGTCAAGTGAGTCCCCAATGAATGCGAAACACAAAAGCCGGCCAGAAGGGCCAAACGCCCCTGGAATAATTTGCTAATACCGCCCCGTTAGATGAACGAACTTTATCTCGCCGGTTGCAATGCGGAGGATATTAACTCCATTTTGCCGCAAGCATAGTCTTGATTGTCAGGCGATGCCCTTTGTGCTTTGGAACGCTTATATTTCCGCAAACGAGATCATCGACATAACGCTTGGGACGATGCCTTGACCGCCTTTCCTTGCAAGCTTGCCGTCCTGGTGGCGCTGGTCCTCTCCGCCGGAGCGGCTGTGGCTCCGGCGCGGGCACAATCCGCTGTCGCCGACGGCCAGAAGCTCGCTTTCGATCGCGGCAAGGGCAATTGCCTGACCTGCCATGTCATCAAGGGCGGCGACCTGCCGGGAACGATCGGGCCGGAACTGAGGGACCTCAAGACCAAATACCCCGATCGCAGCGAACTCACCGCGATCATCTTCGACGAGACCAAGCGCAACCCGCAGACCATGATGCCGCCGTTCGGCCGGAACCGGATTTTGACCGAACAGGAGATCAGCGCGATCGTCGATTTCCTGCAAACCCTATAACGGCCGGCTGCCCAGGAGATTTGAGATGACCACGACCAGCGGCCCGCTTGCGACAAGGCGCCTGATCCTTCAGGGCGCGGCCTCCGTCGCCCTGCTCGGCCTTGGCAATCTGCCATTCGCGCCCGCGCGTGCCGCGGCCAATGACAAATATCCGGAAGAGGCCTTCAAGCAGAAGAACGAGGCCGACGCGATCAAGGCGCTCTATGGCAGGAACGCCGAGCCCTCCGACAAGGTCAAGCTGGATGCGCCCGAGATCGCCGAGAATGGCGGCGTGGTCCCGGTGTCGGTGACGACGACTCTCGACAAGGTGAGCTCGATCTCGTTCTTCGTGACCGAGAACCCGTTCGCGCTTGCCGCATCCTACAAGATCGCAGAGGGCACCATTCCGGGCGTCGCCAACCGGCTGAAAATGGCCAAGACCACCAAACTGGTCGCCATCGTCGAGGCTGACGGCAAGCTCTACAGCGCGACCAAGGAAGTGAAGGTCACCGTCGGCGGCTGCGGCGGCTAGGAGGATCGGTCCGATGGCATCAAGCATTCGCGTGCGCGCAACATCCAATGGCGACATCACCGAGGTGCAGGCGCTGATCCAGCACCCCATGGATACCGGCCTGGTCAAAGATCCCAAGGGTGAGGTGATCCCGGCACACTACATCCAGCAGCTGACATTCGAATGTAACGGCAAGGACGTCTTCGTCGCCGATTGGGGTACCGCGGTCTCCAAGGACCCCTACGTCAAGTTCAGCTTCAAGGGGGCGAAGAAGGGCGACGAGCTCAAGATCTCCTGGACCGACAACAAGGGTGCGTCGGATACGACCACCGCGAAGATCGCGTGATGAAGACCCGATCCGCCCTGCTGCTTGGCTCGCTCGGCGCCGCTCTCGCAGCGTTCGCCCTCACCTCGCCGCGCGTCGTCGCGGCGGACAAGGTCGATCCCGTTGCCGACGCCAAGGCGTTCCAAAGCTTCTTCTTCCAGAAATTTCCTGACGTGAAGCACGAGGACTTCGTCAACGGTCCCTATTCCATGAATGCGGACATGAAGCGGCAATGGCAGGAGAAGGAAGAATTCCCGCCTTACGAATTCGCGCTCGACGCCGGCAAGGAGATGTTCGCGACCCCGTTCAAGAACGGCAAGACCTATGCCGATTGCTTCCCCAATGGCGGCGTCGGCATCCGCCAGAACTATCCCTATTTCGACGGGAAGGAGGGCAAGGTCGTCACGCTGGAGCTCGCGCTCAACCGCTGCCGCGAGGCCAATGGCGAACAACCCTATTCCTACGTCAAGGACGAGATGGCCTCGCTCACCGCCTACATGGCCTTCACCTCGCGCGGCAAGCCGATGGACATCAGGATTCCCGACGACCCGCGCGCGCTCGCGGCGTTCGAGAACGGCAAGCGCTATTTCTACACGCGGCGCGGCCAGATGAACTTCTCATGCGCGAGCTGCCATGTGCAGAGCCCGGGCGAGCGCATCCGTGCCGAGGTCCTGGCGCCGGCGCTCGGCATTCTCAACGCGATGCCAATCTACCGCTCCGAATGGAGCGGCATGGGCACCATCAGCCGCCGCTTCGTCACCTGCAACAGCCAGACCCGCGCGGTTCCGCTGGAGCCGCAGTCGGACGAATACCGCGACGTCGAATATTTCCTGTCCTACGTCGCCAACGGCCTGCCGATCTCAGGCCCGGGAGCGCGGCCATGAAGCGGTCACTTCCCCTCGCCATGCTGCTGGCCTTGAGCCTCGCGCCAGCGGCGCGCGCGGCAAATGAAGCCGATTACAAGGCGGCCTACGCCACCGCCGAAGCCGCATCGAAGGAGGCTGCCGGCTTGCGCAATCAGTGGACCGTAACCGTCGCGACGCTGGCCGCGGCCAGGAAAGCGGCGGATGGCGGCGATTTCGACCGCGCCACAGCCGCAGCCAGGGAAGCCGAGGCGCTGGCAAAAGCGTCGATCTTCCAGGCGACGACCGAAAAAGAAGCCTGGAAAGCGATGGAAATCCGCTAGACTGGGCCTTAAGTGGAACCGTCTTGCGATCGTTGAGGGCGCGGAGAATTTTTTGGATGGCGATCCGCCGCCGTGATTTCCTGAAGAGCGCGGGCCTTGCCGCTGCATCGCTCGGTCTGCCGCGGCTTGCGCGGGGCACCGAGACGGCGAGCATTTACGACCTCGAAAGGTTCGGCAATGCGCGGATCCTGCACATCACCGACACGCATGCGCAGCTGAATCCGGCTTATTTCCGCGAACCAAGTGTCAATATCGGCATCGGTGAGATGGCGGGGCGACCGCCGCATCTGGTCGGCCGCGCCTTCCTCGACCGGTTCGGCATCCGCCCCGACAGCGCCGATGCCTATGCCTTCACCTGTCTCGAGTTCGACAAGTCCGCGGGCCGCTTCGGCAAGCTCGGCGGCTTTGCCCATCTGAAGACGCTGGTCGATCGCTTGCGCGACGAGGTCGGCGAGAAGCGTTCGCTGCTGCTCGACGGCGGCGATCTCTGGCAGGGCACCGGGCTTGCCAACGTCATGCAGGGTCGCGACATGGTCGAGGTCGCCAATCTGCTCGGCATCGAAGCGATGACCGGGCATTGGGAGTTCACCTATGGCGAGCAGGTGCTGCGCGACAATCTGGAGCGCTTCAAGGGCGAGTTCCTGGCACAGAACGTGTTCCTGACCGAGGAAGCCGCGTTCAACGACGCCCCCGCCTTCGACAAGGCGACCGGGCGCGTGTTCAAGCCCTCCGTCGTCAAGGAGATCGGCGGTCATCGGATCGCAATCGTCGGCCAGGCTTTCCCCTACGTGCCGATCGCGCATCCCAAGCGGTTTACGCCGGACTGGACCTTCGGCATCCGCGAGGAGGAATTGCAGAAGCATGTCGATGCCTTGCGCAGCGCCGACAAGGTCGATGCGGTCGTTCTGCTGTCGCACAACGGCATGGACGTCGACCTCAAGCTCGCAAGTCGCGTCACCGGCATCGACGTCATTCTCGGCGGCCATACCCATGACGCCGTGCCGCAGCCGATGCCAGTGAAGAACGCCGCCGGCACCACGCTCGTCACCAATGCCGGCTCCAACGGAAAATTCCTCGCCGTGCTCGACCTTGCGATCGACAAGGGCAAGGTCGGCGACGTTCGTTATCGCCTGCTGCCGGTCTATTCCGAGCTGCTGAAGCCCGATCCCGCCATGGCCGAGCTGATCGGCCGGCTGCGCGCGCCGCACGTGACCGACTGGTCGGAGAAGATCGCAACACCCGACCGCCTGCTCTATCGCCGCGGCAATTTCTCCGGGCCGGTCGACGAGCTGATCTGCACCGCGCTGCGCACCGAGCTCGATGCCGAGATCGCGCTGTCGCCGGGGTTCCGCTGGGGCATTACCGCGCTGTCAGGCCAGCCGCTGACCATGGAGGATCTGCTGGCGGAGACCGCGATCACCTATCCTGAGACCTACGTGCAGGAGATGACGGGCGCCCAGATCAAGGACGTGCTGGAAGACGTCTGCGACAACCTCTTCAATGCCGACCCCTATTACCAGCAGGGCGGCGACATGGTGCGCACCGGCGGGCTCAGCTATACCTGCACGCCGACGGGCGCTATCGGCGGCCGCATCTCGGAGTTGAAGCTCAATAACGGCAAGGCGCTCAGCGCCCACCACCGCTACAAGGTCGCAGGCTGGGCTTCGGTCAACGGCCAGCAGGGCGCGCCGGTGTGGGATGTCGTCGGCAAATATCTGCGCTCGGGCCGGATGTTTCAGGAGCGGCTCGGCTCCGGCGTGACGCTGAGGGGCGTCGAGGACAATCCGGGCATTGCGGGACAGGGATGAGGCGAGCGCAGATCTCATTTGCGCTGATGCTGGCGCTGCTGGTCCGAACCGCGATTTCGCCGACCTCGGCGCAGCAGGTGCCGCTTCAGGACAAGCCGTTCGCGGAGCACAGAATCGTGCTGCAGCTCTCCGACGGCGATGCGAAGAAGCAAGCGCTGCTGCTGAGCGTCGCCAACAATCTTCTGAAGGCCTACGCTCCCGACAAGATCGCGATCGAAGTGGTGACGTTCGGGCCCGGCATCGATCTCCTGTTGTCCGGCAGCGAGCGCCGCAAGCAGGTCGAAAGCCTGATCGCGCAGGGCGTGCGGTTCGACATCTGCCTCAACACGGTCGATACGATCGAACGCGAGACTGGCAAGCGGCCGGATTTCATCCCCGCCGCGACACCGGTGCAGGTGGGCGTCGGGCAGATCCTGTTCCTGGCGGAGAACGGGTATACGGTGGTGCGGCCGTAGGGTTGTTCCTGAGCTTTTGGCACACCGCCGCGACAGACCCGGTGTCATTTCCCGCGAAAGCGCGGAATCCAGTACGCCGCGGCTTTTCCGTATCCCACTACGGCCTCTGGAATGCTGGATCGCCCGCTTTCGCGGGCGATGACGGGCGGGTGGGGCGCGCTTCACGCCAAACAAAATCTTCCAAACTTCATGGTCCACACAGTGAATTGCTTCTCTTTCTGGCCCCGGGCGTAGTAGAATCCTCGAAATCAGTTCCATGCCGGGTGCTGCCATGATCTTCCGCCAACTCTTCGACAGCGTTTCGGGTACCTACAGCTACGTGCTTGCCAGCCGCCCCGGCGGCGAGGCGCTGATCCTCGATCCCGTGCTGGAGAAGGTCGATCGCTACTGCCAATTGCTGCGCGAGCTCGACCTCAAGCTGGTCAAGGCGGTCGACACCCATCTGCATGCCGACCACGTCACCGGCCTCGGTGAGCTGCGCGACCGCACCCATTGCATGACCGTGATGGGCGACCAGACCAAGGCCGACGTGGTGGCGATGCGGGTCGCCGACGGCGACAAGGTGACGATCGAGGGCCTGTCGCTCGACGTGATGTACACGCCCGGCCACACCGACGATTCCTATTCCTATCTGATGGGCGATCGCGTCTTCACCGGCGACACGCTGCTGATCCGCGGCACCGGCCGCACCGATTTCCAGAACGGTTCTTCGCGCGCGCAGTACGATTCGATCTTCAACCGGCTGCTCAAGCTGCCGGAGGAGACGATGGTGTTCCCGGCGCATGACTACAAGGGCGACACCGTCTCCACCATCGGCGAGGAGAAGCGCTACAATCCGCGGCTCCAGGTGCGCTCGGTCGACGAATATATCGAGCTGATGGCAAACCTGAAATTGCCCAACCCGAAGATGATGGACGTGGCGGTGCCCGCCAACATGCATGTCGGCCTGCATCAGGAAGAGCTGGAGAAGGAAGGTCGCGCGCTCAGCGCGGTCGAGGCGATCCGCGTCCTCGGCCGGCCCGACATGCTGCTGGTCGATCTGCGCGAAGCCAACGAGCGGATGAAGCACGGCATGCTCGAAGGCGCGCTGCATACGCCCTATCCGTCCGTCGAGGAAAGCCTCAAACCGGGCGGCATGCTGCGCGAGGTCGCCGCCGCCACCGGCCGCCGCATCGTGTTCTTCTGCGCGTTCGGCGAGCGCTCGGCGATGGCGGTGGCTGCCGCCAAGGCGGCCGGCCTGTCCAACACCGCCCACATCGCCGGCGGCGTGGACGCCTGGAAGAAGGCAGGCGGGCCGCTGGTGCACTGACGGCCTGCTTGCGATAGGTCAGAAACTGCACATATGTTCCGGGTAGGATCGGATGCAGCATCACCATCCGGGACAAGGCATGACCAGGATCTGCAAACCAAGCGAGCCGCCCAAGGTCGCCGAGAACAAGATCGCCGAGAAGAAGCCGGCGGAAGGCAAGGTGAAGACACCTCCGCCGCCTCTCGATGACGACGACTACGAGGACGGCGACATCGCAACGCCCAAGCGCGACCGCTATGGCCCGGATGACGAGCCGTTGTGAGGGGCGCACGCCGGGGTCGCCCCCACCCGCGCTAGCTGCCATGCGCCTGCGTTCATGGACAAATAACCGCTCTCCCCGATAGTTTGCGCGCCTTCCAGGGAGTGAAACCGAAACTGCAATGGTCGACATTCTTGCCGCACCGCAGCAAGGCAAGGCGGACAGCGCGCTCCGCACGCTGACCGGAATCTCGATCGCGCATTGGGTCAGCCATTTCCATCTGCTGGTCCTGCCGATGCTGTTCCCGTTCCTCAAGGACAAGCTCGGCGTCGGCTATGTCGAGCTCGGCTTCTCGCTGACCACGCTTGCCGTCGTTTCCGGCCTGACGCAGGCGCCGACCGGCTATCTCGTCGACCATTTCGGTGCGCGCAAAATCCTGCTGATCGGGCTGATGCTCGGCGGCTGCGCGCTGATCCTGCTCGGCCTGCATGTGAGCTACGCTTCGCTGATCGCCTGCGCCGTGCTGCTCGGGCTCGCCAACAGCGTCTATCACCCCGCCGATTACGCCATCCTGGCCGAGCACATGGACGAGGCGCGGATGGGCCGCGCCTTCTCGATTCACACCTTTGCCGGCTATCTCGGCGGCGCCGTGACGCCGGCGATCGTCGCCGCGCTCGTCATCGTGTCGGGCGGGGTCGGCGCGCTGATCGCATCCGGCGCCATCGCCATTCTGGTGGCGCTGCTGCTGGTGGCCATCGGCATCCCCGAGGCCGGCGCCCACAAGAAGAAGCCGGGCCACGAGAACGCGCCGAAGCAGGCCGTCATCACCCCGGCGCTGATCACGCTGACCGCTCTGTTCATGCTGCTCAGCCTGTCGGTGGCCGGCATCAACAATTTCGGCGTGGTGGCGCTGATGAGCGGCTACGGCACCTCCTATTCGATCGCCAACGTCGCGCTGACCGCGTTCCTCGGCGCCAGCGCCGCCGGCGTGCTGGCCGGCGGTTTCCTTGCCGATCACACCGAACGCCATGGCTATGTCGCCGCGGCCTGTTTTGCCGCGAACGCGGCGATCGTGCTGCTGATCGCGCTGGTGACGCTGCCGGGCTGGGCCTTGACCGCGACCATGACCGCTGCAGGTTTCCTCTCCGGCGTGATCGCACCCTCGCGCGACATGCTGGTGCGCAATGCCGCGCCGGCAGGCGCCGCGGGACGCGCCTTCGGCATCGTCTCCACCGGCTTCAACCTCGGCGGCATCGTCTCGCCGCTGCTGTTCGGCTGGATCATGGACCAGAGCGCGCCGCACTGGGTGTTCGGCGCGTCGGTGATCTTCATGGTCGCGACCGTGCTGCTGTCGCCGTTCACGGAACGGAAGCCGGCCAAGGCTGCAACGCAACCCTGAGCGCACTTCCCCGCGGTTGACACTGCGACTGCGCAACCGAAAATGCGCCCAAGCAAAACAACAAACCGGGAAGAAGCACCATGAGCAATCCTGACCTCGTGATCCGCGGCGGCACCGTTGCGGACGGTCGCGGCGGCGAGCTGTTCGAGGCTGATGTCGCCATCAGCGGCGGGAAGGTCACCGAGGTCGGCAAGATCTCGGCCAAGGGCCGCGAGGAAATCGACGCGCGCGGCAAGCTCGTCACGCCAGGCTTCGTCGACGTGCACACCCACTATGACGGCCAGGTCACCTGGAGTCAGGATATCACGCCATCCTCGCAGAACGGCGTCACCACCGCGATCATGGGCAATTGCGGCGTCGGCTTCGCGCCTTGCAAGCCGGCCGATCACACAAGGCTGATCCAGCTGATGGAAGGCGTCGAGGACATTCCCGAGCCTGTCCTGAGCGCAGGCATTCCCTGGGCCTGGGAGAGCTTTCCGGACTACATGAACTGGCTCTCGAAGCGCGATTTCGACATCGACGTCGGCGCACAGCTGCCGCATGCGGCGCTGCGGGTCTATGTCATGGGCGAGCGCGGCGCGCGCCGCGATCCCTCGACTGCCGATGACAACGCCGCGATGGCGAAGCTGGCGGGCGAAGCGGTCCGCTCCGGCGCGCTCGGCTTCTCGACTTCGCGCACGCTCAACCACCGCACCTCGACCGGCGATTTCACGCCGACGCTGAAGGCCGGCGAGGACGAGCTCACCGCGATCGCCGGCGCGATGCACAGCCAGGGCCGCAGCGTGCTGCAATTCGTGCTCGATCTCTCCACCATCCACGAAGACCTGCCGATGATGCTGCGGGTCGCAGATAGCACGAAATGCCCGATCTCGTTCTCGATCACGCAGAACGACAAGGCGCCGCAGCGCTGGCGCCAGACGCTCGACGAGATCAACGCGGCCGCCAAACGCGGCCTCTCCATCACCGCGCAGATCGCGGCGCGCCCGGTCGGACTGCTGCTCGGGTTAGAGCTGTCGCGCAACCCGTTCCAGACTCATCCGAGCTACCAGGCAATCGCGCATCTGCCGTTGCAGGAGCGGCTGGCGAGGCTGCATCAACCGGAGGTGCGCAAGGCGATCCTGAGCGAGACAGCGACCGCCACCGACGATCCGCTGTTCTTCCGGCCCAACTACGACAAGATGTTCCTGCTCGGCGATCCCCCCGATTACGAGCAGCCGCCGGAGAACGCGCTGGGGCCGCAGGCACGGCGGCAGGGACGCCAGCCGGAAGAGCTCGCCTATGAAGCGATGCTGTCGGACGAGGGCCGCGGCATGCTCTATGTGCCCTTCCTCAATTATGCCGACGGCAATCTCGATGCGACGCGCGAGATGCTGATCGACCCGCAATCGGTGCCTGGCCTGTCCGACGGCGGCGCACATTGCGGCATCATCTGCGACGCCAGTTTCCCGACCTATCTGCTGACGCACTGGACGCGCGACCGCAGGCGCGGCGAGAAGCTGTCGATCCCGTTCGTGGTCGCGGCGCAGTCGCGCAAGACCGCGCTGTCGGTCGGCCTCACCGATCGCGGGCTGATTGCGCCGGGCTACAAGGCCGACCTCAATGTGATCGATTATGACCGGCTGCATCTGCACCCGCCGAAGGTGCATTACGATCTGCCGGTGGGTGGGCGACGGCTGTTGCAGGACGTCGACGGCTATGATGCCACGATCGTCTCGGGCGTGGTGACGCGTCGGCACGGTGAAGCGACAGGACGACGGCCAGGGAAGCTGATTCGTGGGGCGCAGGGGATTAACTAGCGAGGCAATCGCCTTACCCTCCCCTGAAGGGGGAGGGTAAGAGAGAGCCAGAGCCCCCTTACGTCGGCGACACCGCGCCCTTCAGCGCTGCGCCTTGCGGAGCCGCACCGCGGGTCAGCCTGGCCTTTTCCGTGTTCGGCCACAGCAGCAGCAGGCCGAGCAGGCCGGAGCCGACCATGATCACGGCATTGATGGTGAAGCCGGTCATGTAGCCGTCGATCATGCTGCCGGCACGCTGGATCATTGCTCCCATCACGGCCGGCGCGATGACGCCGGCCAGCGTGTAGAGCGCGCCGTAGATCGCGAGGACGGCGCCGCGCTGCGACGCCGGCGTGAACTCGCCGAGCATCGGCGGGCAGACCACGTAGATCGCCCCGCACAATCCCGAGCCGACCACGAGCAGTGCGATCTGCAGGCCTGCGCCCTGGACATGCGGCATCATCGCCAGGATCAGCCCGCCGAGCACCAGCGGCACCGAACCGAGCACGCCGCGCGCCACGCGGGTGTTGTAGCCGCGGGCCATCATCACCTGCGAGATCCAGCCGGTGAGAATGACGATGGTGGCACCGAACACCCAGGGCAGGATCGAGATGAAGCCGGCCTGGCTCTGCGAGAAACCGAGGCCCTTGACGATGAACGGCGTGAACCAGGTCAGGCCGAGCGACAGCGCCCAATAAGCACCGAAGGTCGCGGCGACGCAGCCGACGAAGGTGCGCGAGGTGAGGAGCTGCAAGTAAGGGATCTTCTGCTCGGTCGCGGCCAGGACCTGCGTGTCCTCCAGCGGGCCTTCCTTGCCGAGCGCGAGCCAGGCACAGACCCAGATCAGACCGACGATACCGAGGGCGCCAAAGGCATAGTGCCAGGAATGATTGACGATGACCCAGTTCAGCGCCGGCACCGCCAGGATCACGCCGAAGGCCGAGCCCTGCGACAGGAGCGCGGTGGGCAGCGTGCGCTTCTCGTCGGGGAACCATTTGTAGATCGCGTGTGCCGCGACCGAGAAGGCCGGGCCTTCACCGGCGCCCAGCACGATGCGGCAGATCAACAGGGTGGTGAAGGAGACGGTGCCGACCATCGGAAACTGCGCCAGCGCCCAGATTACCGCGAGCGCCAGCAGCACCCAGCGCGTCGGCACCTTGTTGACGATGAAGCCGACCACGATGGCGGCGATCGAGAACAGGAAGAAGAACGAGGAGCCGAGCAGGCCGAACTGCTCCGGGCTGAGCTTCAGATCGGTCATGATCGGCACGCCGGCGAGACCGACGACGATCTTGTCGGCGAAGTTCACGACCATGAAGAGAAAGAGGAGAAACGTGACGGTCCAGGCGCCCTTCGGCGTTGCCTTGGTGCCGATCGTTTTGCCGGCCACCTCCGTCGTTCGCTCAACGCTCATGATTCTCCCCCATCGATGTCTTTTTTGGCTTTTGGCACTTTTTTGATTTGGCCGTCTTGGGAGCTAACAACGGCTTCGAGACCAACGCAACCCGGCATTTCCGCAGCAAGTGTGCTACGCAGCAATTCCGCTAATTCCGCCCGGCGCCATTCATCGTGTTGAGCATCAAGAATCTCTCCAAGACCTTCTCCTCGGCCGGCGAGCCGGTGCATGTGCTGCGTGGCGTCGATCTCGACCTCAGGGCCGGCGAACGCGTCGCGCTGACCGGCGAGTCCGGCAGCGGCAAGAGCACATTGCTGCATTTGATCGCGGGGCTGGACGCCGCCGATGGAGGCACGATCCGGCTCGAAGACATCGAGGTTACCGCGCTGTCCGATGCGGGGCGCGCCCGCTTGCGGCGCAACCGGATCGGGCTGGTTTTCCAGCAATTCAACCTGATCCCGAGCCTGTCGGTCGCGGACAATCTGGCCTTTCAGGCGCGGATCGCCGAGCGTCACGATGCGGCCTGGACCAAGGAACTGGTCGAGCGGCTCGGGCTCGGCGCTCTCCTGAAGCGCTATCCCGAGCAATTGTCCGGCGGTCAGCAGCAGCGGGTCGCGATCGGCCGGGCGCTGGCGACAAAGCCATCGCTGCTGCTGGCGGACGAGCCGACCGGCAATCTCGACGAGGCCACCGCCGAGAATGTGCTGGCGCTGACGCGCGACCTCGTCGCGCGCACCGGCTGCGGCTTCCTGATGGTGACGCATAGCCTGCATCTGGCAGCGACGCTCGACCGCCATCTCACTTTGCATGCGGGGCGGATCGCATGAGACGCGCGCTGTGGGTGCTCGCGGTGCTGCTCAGTCATTGGCGGCGTCACAAGATGCAGTTCGCGACGCTTCTGGTCGGGCTGATCGCGGCGACGGCACTGTGGAGCGGTGTGCAGGCCATCAACCAGCAGGCCCGCACCGCCTATGACCGCGCCGCGGCGACCTTTGGTGGCGCACGCACCGCGATGCTGGTCGCGCCTGACGCGGCGACCTTTCCGCAAGAGTTGTACGTGAAACTCCGCCGCGCCGGCTGGCCGGTGTCGCCGACGCTGGAGGGCCGCGTCCAGGTCAACGGCCGCTCGGTGCGGCTGCTCGGCATCGAGCCGGTGACGCTGCCGGTCGAAATCGGCAACGCACCGCGTCTCGGCGCCTCCGACCTGAGCAGCTTCGTGGCGGCGCCGGGCCAGACATTGGTGGCACCGGAGACGCTGAGCGATTTGCAGGAAACCGAAGGTGCGTCGCTCCCGATCAGCAACGGCGCAAAGCTGCCGCCGCTGCGCGTGCTGCCGCAGCTCGCACCGGGCGTGCTGGTGGTCGATATCGGCGTGGCGCAGCGTCTGCTGAACAAGCCGGATCAGGTTTCGCGGCTTCTGATCGGCCGACCAAAGAGCAAGCCCGCGCCGCTGGCCCGCGTGGTCGGCGACCAGTTGCAGCTCATCGAACCGACTGCGGAGACCGAGCTGGAGCGCCTCACCGACAGTTTTCATCTCAACCTCACGGCGTTCGGCCTGTTGTCGTTCTTCGTCGGGCTGTTCATCGTCAATTCGGCGGTCGGCCTCGCCTTCGAGCAGCGACTGCCGATGCTGCGCACCTTGCGCGCCTGCGGTGCCTCGGCGCGGCTGGTCAACAGCGTGTTGGTGGTCGAGCTCGTGGCGCTGGCCCTGATCGCCGGGCTGATCGGGCTCGTCTGCGGCTATTTCATCGCGGCGGTGTTGTTGCCCGATGTCGCGGCATCGCTGCGCGGACTCTATGACGCGCAGATCCCGGGTCAGCTCAGCTTGCGGCCCGAATGGTGGCTTGCCGGCATCGGCATCAGCATTGCCGGCGCACTCGTTGCGGCGACGACCAGCCTGATCAAGGCGATCAGAATGCCGGTGCTGGCGACGGCGCAGCCACGCGCCTGGCAACAGCGGCAGCGCCGCTGGCTGGTCCTGCAGAGTCTTGCCGCCTGCGTCGTGTTCGCGGTCGGGCTGCTGCTGCTTGCCTATGGCGAATCGCTGATCGCAGGCTTTGGCTTGCTGGCGGCCTTGATGCTCGGTGCGGCGCTGATCCTGCCGGCCTTCCTCGAACTTCTCCTGCTCGCAGGGCAATGCGCTGCGCGAAGACCGCTTGCGCTTTGGTTCTGGGCGGACAGCCGGCAGCAACTCTCCGGACTATCGCTGGCGCTGATGGCGCTGCTGCTCGCCCTCGCCGTCAATGTCGGGGTCTCCACCATGGTGGAGACGTTCAGCCGCACCTTCCTCGGCTGGCTCAACGGTCGGCTCGCAGCCGACGTCTACATCAGCGCCTCCGACAACGCGCAAGGCGTCGCGATCCGCAACTGGCTGAAGGAGCGCAGCGACGTGCAGGCGATCCTGTCGGGTGGCCGCGCCGAGACGCAGGTTCAGGGCCAACCGGTGGAATTGCTCGGCCTGCCCGACCACGCGCTCTATCGCGAGCGCTGGCCGCTGCTGGAGGCCGCGCCGCAGGCCTGGACCCGGCTTGTGCCGGGTAAGGCCGCCTTCATCAGCGAGCAGCTCAGCCGCCGTCTCAACGTCCGCATCGGCGACGTCGTCGAGGTGCCGGCGCCCAGCGGGAGCTGGGAGCTCGACATCGTCGGCATCTACGCCGATTACGGTAACCCCAAGGGACAGTTGACCGTCAACGTCGCCGCGTTGATCCGGCAGTTTCCGCAGACGCCGCAGACGCGGATCGGGCTGATCGTCGCCAAGGAGAACATCCCCGGCCTGATCGCGGATTTGCAGAGACAGTTTGCGCTCGACGACCGCAGTGTCGCCGACCAGACGACGGTGAAGGCCGAATCGATCCGGATTTTCAACCGCACCTTTGCCGTCACGTCCGCGTTGAATGCCTTCACGCTCGGTGTCGCCGGGATCGCGCTGTTCACGAGCCTGCTGACGCTGGCGAATTCCCGCCTGCCGCAGCTTGCGCCGCTATGGGCGATCGGCATCACGCGGCCGCACCTTGCCGCGATCGAATTGACCAAGACGCTGTCGGTGGCGCTGTTCACGGCGCTGCTGGCGGTGCCGCTCGGGCTGCTGGTGGCGTGGTGCCTGATCGCGATCGTGAACGTGAAGGCGTTCGGCTGGCGGCTGCCGTTCCATGTATTCCCGCTGCAACTGGTCGAGCTGGTCGCGGTGGCGTTGGTCGCGTCGCTGCTTGCGGCGCTGTTGCCGGTGATAAGGCTGGCGCGGATGCAGCCGGCCAGCCTCGTCAAGGTGTTTGCCAATGAGCGCTGATCGGATCTCGCGCCGCGCCTTCGCCGGCGGCATCGCTGCACTGGCGCTCGCTCATCGCGCTGGCGCGCAGGGCTATGCCGGCCTCGGCGAAACCGCGGACGGCTTTGCGAAGGTGACGCCGGACAAGCTGTTTGCCTTTCCTGACGATCACGGACCGCATCCGGAATTTCGGATCGAGTGGTGGTATCTCACGGCAAACCTCGTCGATTCCAGCGGCGCGGCTTGCGGCCTGCAATGGACGCTGTTCCGTCAGGCGGCGCAGCCGGGCCCGCAAGGAGAGGGCTGGGCCAATCAGCAGGTGTGGATGGCGCATGCCGCGGTGACGCGCGCCGACACCCACCGCTTCAACGAGGTCTTTTCACGCGGCGGCGTGGGCCAGGCCGGCGTCACGGCCAAGCCGTTCGATGCCTGGATCGACGATTGGGAGCTGAAGGGTTTTGACCGCACCGACGATCGCACATTGGCGCCGCTGGCGCTGAAGGCGTCCAGCACCGATTTCAGCTACGCGTTGACGCTGGAGGCCGATCGTCCGGTCGTGCTGCAGGGCGACCGCGGCTACAGCCGCAAGTCGGAGCGCGGCCAGGCGTCCTATTATTACAGCCAGCCGTTCTACCGCGCCCGCGGCACGCTCACCATCGACGACAAGCCGGTCGATGTCTCGGGCCAGGCCTGGATGGACCGCGAATGGAGCAGCCAGCCGCTCGATACCGATCAGACCGGCTGGGACTGGATGTCGCTGCATCTCGCGTCCGGCGACAAGCTGATGCTGTACCGGCTGCGGCAGAAGGACGGCCGGGATTATCCGTTCGGCAACTGGATCAGCGCTGCTGGCGAGACGCAGATGATCGCGGGCGGCGACATTCAAATGATCCCGAAGGCGACAGCGGAGGTCGCCGGGCGCAAGCTGCCGGTGGAATGGCAAATCGCGATCCCGTCGCGATCGTTCTCGATCCTCTGCAGGCCACTCAATCCAAAAGCCTGGATGGGGACCGGCTTCTCCTACTGGGAGGGGCCGATCAGCTTCGCCGGGACGCATGACGGCGTTGGCTATCTCGAGCTGACCGGCTATTGAAGCCGCGACCTCTTCAAAGGAATTCCGCGATGTATCATTTCACCGCTCTCGTCACGCTGCTGGCGATCGCGTTTTATTTCTTCACCTGCATCAACGTGTCGCGCTCGCGCAGCAAGACCGGTGTCAAGGTGCCGGCAATGTCGGGCCATCCGGATTTCGAACGCGCCTTCCGCATCCAGATGAACACGCTGGAATGGATGCCGATCTTTCTGCCGGCGCTCTGGCTGTTCGCGGTCTATATCGGCGACGGCATCGCAGCAGCGATCGGCGCGGTCTGGATCATCGGCCGCATCGTCTATTTCATCGGCTATTCGAAGGCGGCCGCCAAGCGCGGTCCGGGCTTTGCGATCCAGGGCATCGCCGCCATCGCATTATGGGCGGGGGCGCTGGGGGCGGTGGTGTTGCGGCTGGTGTGAGACGCCGCAGCACGCATTCTCGTCTCCCGGGCGCGGTGCAGCGTGCAACGCTGCGCCGCCGAACCGGGACCCATGTGGCATCGAACGTAGAGGCGCATGGGTTCCGGCTCTGCGCAGCAGCGCTTCACGCTGCAGCGCGTCCGGGACACCAGAGCGTCACTTCGTCAGCGGGCAGCCACTGTCCTTGGCGGTGAAGAAGGCCTTGTCGCCGGGAACGGTGGCGAGCAGCTTGTAATAGTCCCAGGGCTTCTTCGATTCCGAGGGCTTCTTCACCTCGAAAAGATACATGTCGTGGACCATGCGGCCGTTCTCGAGAACCTTGCCGCCTTGCGCGAAGTCGTCGTCGACCGGCAGCTCCTTCAGCTTCTTGGCGACAGCGTCGGGATCCTTGGTGCCGGCGGCCTTGACTGCCTTCAGATAGCTCAACGTCGCCGAATAAGTGCCGGCCTGAATCATGTTCGGCATCCGACCGGTGCGCTTGAAGAAGCGTTCACCAAGATGGCGGCTCTTGTCGTTGACATCCCAATAATAGCCTTCCGTCAGCACCAGGCCCTGTGCCGCCTGCAGACCGAGGCCGTGAACTTCGGCCACGGTCATGAGCAAACCGGCGAGCTTCTGGCCGCCGGAGACGATGCCGAACTCGGAGGCCTGCTTGATCGAGTTGGTGGTGTCGAGGCCGGCATTGGCGAGGCCGACGATCTTGGCCTTCGAGCTCTGCGCCTGCAGCAGGAAGGAGGAGAAGTCCGAGGAGTTGAGCGGCACGCGCACCGAGCCGACCACCTTGCCGCCATTGGCGGTGACGATCTCGCTGGTGTCCTTCTCCAGTGCGTAGCCGAAGGCGTAGTCGGCGGTGAGGAAGAACCAGGTGTCGCCGCCGGCCTTGGTCAGCGCACCGCCGGTGCCGACGCCGAGCGCGCGGGTGTCGTAGGCCCAGTGGAACCCATATGGCTGACAGGCATCGCCCGTGAGGCGGGAGGTCGCGGCGCCGACGACGATGTCGATCTTCTTCTTTTCCTTGGAGAGCTCGTGTATCGCGAGCGCGACCGAGGAGGTCGTCAGCTCCGTGATCATGTCGACGTTCTCGACGTCGTACCAGCGCCGCGCGATCGAGGTCGCGAGGTCAGGCTTGTTCTGATGGTCGGCGGTGACGAGCTCGATCTTCTGCCCCAGCACCTCGCCGCCGAAATCCTCGATCGCCATCCTGGCCGCCTCGACCGACCATTTGCCACCGTAATCGGCATAGACGCCGGACTGGTCGTTGAGAATGCCGATCTTGACGCCTTCCGCAGACGCCGGCGCCGCCAGCACCAGGGCGGAGGTTGCGACGGCGGCCAAAAGTGCTGATCTCATCTGTTAGCTCCCAGCAGTTTTCTGTTTTGAAATCGCGCGGATCTTAGTGAAGAACCCCGCGCCTGCCCATCCATTTCACGTTCGCCGTTAGTATGGAGGCCGCCACCAAGAAATAGTGTCGTCCCGGGGCGCGCGCAGCGCGAGCCCGGGACCCATAACCACAGGGAGAGGTTTGGCGACGACTCGGAGTTGCCAGCTTCGCGCCAAACTTCTCCCTGGGGCTATGGATCCCCGCGTTCGCGGGGATGACAGCGAGGATGTTGAAACGCCGGTGGCCATGGCCAGCACTTAAGAAGCCACGGCCTCCGGCTTCTTCCCCTCGTTCCGCCCCTCGGCCAGGTTCCGCACCACCACGTAGAAGATCGGCGTGAACAACAGGCCGAACAGGGTGACGCCGATCATGCCGAAGAAGACGGCGACGCCGACCGCCTGCCGCATCTCCGAGCCGGAGCCGCTCGATATCACCAACGGCAGCACGCCGAGGATGAAGGCGAAGGACGTCATCAGGATGGGCCGCAGGCGCAGCCGGCAGGCGTCGATCACGGCCTCCAGCCGCGGCTTGCCCTCGTTCTCGATGTCGCGCGCGAACTCGACGATCAGGATCGCGTTCTTGGCCGCCAGCCCCACCAGCACGACGAAGCCGATCTGGGTGAGGATGTTGACGTCCTGCCCCATGATGCGCACGCCGATGGTGGCAGCTAACAGGCACATCGGCACGATCAGGATCACCGCGAACGGCAGGGTCCAGCTGCCATATTGTGCGGCGAGCACGAGATAAACGAACAGCACGCAGATCGGGAACACGTAGAGGCCGGCATTGCCGCCGGTGATCTGCTGATAGGACAGGTCGGTCCATTCGAAGGTGAAGCCGCTCGGCAAGGTGTCGTCCGCCAGCTTCTTGATGGTGTTGAGCGCCGTGGTCGAGCTGGTGCCCGGCGCCGGCTCGCCCTGGAGCTCGGACGCCGCATAGAGATTGTAGCGCGCGACGCGGTCGGGACCCGAGACATCCTTGAACTCGACCACGCTGCCGAGCATCACCATATCGCCGGAGGCGTTGCGCGTGCGCAGGCGCGCGAGATCGCTCGGCTCTTTCCGGAACGGGAAGTCAGCCTGCGCGGTGACGTGATAGGTACGGCCAAACAGGTTGAAGTCGTTGACATAGGTCGATCCGAAATAGCTCTGGATCGTGTCGTTGATATTCGAGATGGGTACGCCGAGCTTCTGCGCCTTGGTGCGGTCGATGTCGACGAACAGCTGCGGCGTGTTGGCCGAGAACGGCGAGAACACCGTGGGAGCGAGCAGCGAGGGCGATTTGCGCGCCGCGGCGACAAGCTCGTCGGTGGCTGCGGCAAGCATCTCCGGTCCGCGGCCCTGGCGGTCCTGGATGCGGATGGTGAAGCCGCCGCCGGTGCCGATGCCCGGTACGGCCGGCGGCGGGATCACGATGATGAACGCGCCCTGGATCGCGGACAGGCGCTTGCGCAACTCGGCCGTGATCGCATTCGCCGTGAGCCCTTTCTTGATCCGAGCCTCAGGCTCGTCGAACACCGGGAACAGCGCGGCCGCATTGCCGGCCTGCGTGCGGGTGGCGCCCGAGAAGCCGGCGAAGGCAGCGACGCGGACGATGCCCGGCGTATCGAGCGAGATCCGCTCGATCTCGCGCACGACCTCCGTGGTGCGCGCCAGCGACGCCGCGCCCGGCAATTGCGCGGAGATGATGACGTAGCCGCGGTCCTGCGCCGGAATGAAGCCTTGCGACGTGGTCGCGATCAGCCAGCCGGCACTGCCGATCAGCACGACGTAGATCAGGATCATCACCACCGAATGCCGAATGACGAAATTGGCAAGCCCGGCATAGCCGTGCGCCAGCCGGTCGAACACGCGGTTGAACACGCCGGTGAAGGCACCCCACGCCCGCGCGATGACATTCCAGCTCGCCGGCGGCCGCTTCTCCACGTGCGGCGTGAGGATCTGCGAGGCCAGCGCGGGCGACAGGGTCAGCGAGCAGAAGCAGGAAATCGCGGTCGCAACCGCAATGGTGACGGCGAATTGCTGGAAGAACTGCCCGGAGATGCCGCCGAGGAACGCGGTCGGCACGAACACCGCGCAAAGCACCAGCGCGATCGAGACCAGCGCGCCGCCGACCTCCTCCATCGTCTTGAGCGCGGCGTCGCGTCGGCTCATGCCGTGCTCGAGGTGGCGCTCGACGTTCTCGACCACCACGATGGCGTCGTCGACCACGATGCCGACGGCGAGGACGAGACCGAACAGTGTGAGGTTGTTGATGGAGAAGCCCAGCGCCGCCATCACCGCGAAGGTGCCGACCAGCGACACAGGTATTGCGATGATCGGAATGATCGCAGGCCGCCATCCCTGAAGGAACACCAGCACGACGATGACCACGAGCAGCATGGCTTCGTAGATGGTCTTGATCAGTTCGTGGACGGACTGGGCGATGAACTCGGTAGGATTATAGCCGATATTGTAGTCGAGGCCTTTCGGAAAGCTCTCCTTCAGCCTCGTCATGGTGTCGGTAATGTTCTTCGCGGTGGCGAGCGCGTTCGATCCCGGCCGCTGCGTCACCAGCATCGCGACCGCGGATTTGCGCAGCAGGAAGCTGTTGGTGGTGTAGGAGAGCGCGCCGAGCTCGATGCGGGCGACGTCGCGCAATCGCACGATACGGCCGTCGGAGCCGGCCTTGATCAGGATGTCCTCGAACTGCTTCTGGTCCTTCAGGCGGCCGGTGAAGGTGAGGTTGGGCTGGAAGGCGCGATCGGCGATCGGCGGCTCGGCGATCTGGCCGCCCGCGATCTGCACGTTCTGGGCGCGGATCGCAGCCAGCACCTCCGCCGAGGTCAGGCCGAGATTGGCAATTCGATCAGGGTCGAGCCACAGCCGCATCGAATAGTCGCGCGCACCGAACATCTGGATGTCGCCGACGCCGTCGAGACGCAGCAGCTGGTCGCGGACCTGGAGCAGCGCGTAGTTGGAGATGTAGAGCTGGTCGAAAGTGTCGTCCGGCGACAGCATGAACACGACCATCAGGATGTCGGGCGAGTTCTTGCGGGTGGTGACGCCGTTGCGCTGGACCTCCTCGGGCAGGCGCGGCTGCGCGATCGCGACGCGGTTCTGCACCAGCACCTGGGCCTTGTCGAGATCAGTGCCGAGCTTGAAGGTGACGGTGATGGTGAGCTGGCCGTTCGAGGTGGCCTGGCTGTAGAGATACAGCATGTCCTCGACGCCGTTGATCTCCTGCTCGATGGGAGCCGCCACCGTGTCGGACACGGTCTGCGCGGAGGCGCCGGGATATTGCGTCGTGACGACGACGGTCGGCGGCACCACTTGCGGATATTCGGACACCGGCAGGGTGGTGTAAGCGAGCGCGCCGACGATCAGCAGCACGATCGACAGCACCATTGCCAGGATCGGCTGGTTGATGGAGAGACGGCCGAGATTCATGACTTGCCACCGGCTGGGGCTTGCGCCGTCTGCGGCGTGACCTTGGCGCCGACACGGGCGCGCTGGATGCCGTTGACGATGACGCGGTCATCGGCCTTCAATCCCTCCCGGATCACGCGCAGGCCTTCGTCGAGCGGCCCGAGCACCACAGGGCGCGCCTCGACGGTGTCGTCGGGTTTCACCACGAACACGATCTTGCGGGACTGGTCGGTCGCGACCGCGACGTCCGGAATCAGCAGCGCCTCATAGGGCGCGCTGCCAATCAGCCGGACGCGGCCGAACTGGCCGGGCAGGATCGACAGGTCCGTGTTCTTGACCACGGCGCGGCTGCGCAACGTGCCGGTCGAAACGTCGAGCCGGTTGTCGAGGAAGTTGATGGTGCCTTCGTGCGACGGCTTGGTTTCGCCGGCCAGCGTCACCTGCACCGGATTGGCCGTGTCACGCGAGCTCGGGCGCCGGCCTTCGAACCACAGCTTGCTGTATTTCATGAAGGTCGCCTCATCCATGTCGAAATAGACGTAGATCGGGTCGAGCGTGACGATCGAGGTCAGGAGAGTCGAAGAGCCATTGTCGCTGCCCTGCACGAGATTGCCGGGGCTGATGAGATGGCGGCTGACGCGGCCGGTCAACGGTGCCGTCACATGGGTGAATTCGATGTTCAGTCTGGCGGCTTTCAGCGCGCCTTCCGCCTGCACCTCCGCGGCATGCGCAGCTTGCAGGGCCTGACGGCGCTGGTCGACGACCTGCTCGGAGACCGCGCTGGTCTGCACCAGGCTGAGGCCGCGGTCGAGCTCGCGCTTGGCCAGCTCCACCTTGGCGCGGGCATCCGACAGCTGTCCCTCCGCCTGCGTGGCGACGGCCTCGAATGGACGCGGGTCGATCACATAGAGCAGATCGCCCTGATGGACGATGGCGCCGTCCTGGAATTCGACCGAGTTGACGAAACCGCCGACGCGCGGGCGCACCTGAACCTCCTCGACCGCCTCGAAGCGTCCGGTGAACTCGTCCCAATCGGTGACGGTGCGCTTGACCGGCTGGGCGACCGTCACCGGCGGCGGCTGCTGCGCGGCTGCTTGCGAGGTCGGCTGCCCGCAACCGGTGAGCGCGAACGAAGCGACGAGGAGACCCGCTAGTGCGTAATGCCGCGGCTGGAAGAATTCGTGCTTTTTGACAAGTCGCTCGCTTCCATCCGGTCCAGCCATCCCAGGTCCTCGCATCGTCCTTTGTCAAAAGCCGCGGAAAAAGCAGGGTAGGCATTTACCCGCGGGCGTCCCAAGATGGGTGGAGTTGATGAACACTTCAAGGCCAAAGCGCGTGCGGGGCGTCCAAGCGCACCCTGACCGGATGGCGGGGTGACGGACCCGAGCGGAGCTCTCTCACGCGACGCGAAACTGGTGACGAAGGCACGATGCCACCCTCTCCTGGAGGGCCCCAGGGGCTGGTCAAGGAAACAAGCCAGCGCCTTCGCACATGACGGGAGCCGGTGGCTCGGCTAGATTACTTTCACAAAAACAAGACGAATTGTCCGGGAGGACAGGCGTGCATCAAGGACGTGTCGTTTTCGGCGCGATCGAGGAGGTCGTGTTCGGCCATCCTGCGACCGAGGCCATCGTCGCGCAGATGGACCGGCTGGGAACACATCGTGCTTTCCTGATGGTGTCGGGCACGCTCAACCGGCAGACCAATGAAATCGAGAAGATCAAGCAGGCCCTGGGCTCCCGCTGCGCCGGCCTGTTCGATGCGATGCCGGCGCATACGCCGCGCGAGGCGGTGATCGCGGCTGCAAATGCCGCGCGCGAGGCGGGTGCCGATCTGATCGTCACCGTGGGCGGCGGCTCGATCACCGACGGTGCCAAGACGGTACAGCTTTGCCTCGCCAACGGCGTCGACGATGTCGACGGCATCGAGCGCATCCGCGTGCACAAGGGCATAGCGCCCGAGATAAATGCGCCGACGGTGCGGCAGGTCAGCGTGCCGACCACGATCGCCGGCGGCGAGTTCAGCGCGATCGCGGGCGTCACCGACCGCCGCACCAACGTGAAGCAGATGCTGCGGCACCCGCTGGCTGTGCCGCGCGCGACCATCCTCGATCCCGCCATTACCGTGCACACGCCGGAATGGCTGTTCCTGTCGACCGGGGTCCGCGCCATCGACCATTGCGTCGAGGCGATCTGCTCGCGCGAGACGCATCCTTACGCCGACGCGCAATCGGTGAAGGGCCTCGCGATGCTCGCCGACGCCTTGCCGCGGGTGAAAGCCGATCCCGCCGATCTCGACGCGCGGATGGATGCGCAGATCGGCACATGGCTATCGATGGGCGCTCTCGCGGCCGGCGTTCCCATGGGCGCGAGCCACGGCATCGGCTACGTGCTGGGCGCGGCCTTCGACGTGCCGCATGGCTACACCTCCTGCATCATGCTGCCGGCGGTAATGCGCTGGAACGCGCGCGACAATGCCGAGCGGCAGATGATCGTCGCCGCCGCCATGGGCTATCCCGGCCACGCCGCTGCCGACGTGCTCGATGCCTTCATCCGCTCGCTCGGCATGCCGCGCAGCCTCGCGGACGTGCGCGTCTCGCCCGAGCATTTCGACGATATCGCCGAACAGGCGATGCGGACGAACTGGATTCCGCGCAATCCTCGCAAGATCGAGGGTCCTGTCGATTTGCGCGAAATCCTGCTTCTCGCCGCCTGATCCAGAGCCGGAGGATAGATGTACCCAGGTCAACATGCCCGCCTACGCCCGCTGCAGCCCGCCTTCATCATGGCGGCAACAGGCGAGGCCGTCACCTATCGCGAGCTCGATGCGCGCAGCAACCGGCTGGCCCAATTGTTCCGCAAGCACGGCCTGAAGCGGCTCGACCATTATTCGATCTTCATGGAGAACAATTCGCGCTATCTCGAGGCCTGCGGCGCGGGCGAGCGCTCCGGGCTGTATTACACTTGCATCAACTCCTTCCTGACGCCGGGCGAGCTCGCCTATCTGCTCGTCAACAGCCAGTCGAAGATCCTGATCACCTCGGTGGCAAAGCTCGACATCGCCCGCGAGGCGATCCAGGCTTGTCCCGATATCAAGCTCTGCATCGTCGCCGACGGCCCCGGCGAAAGCGAGCGCATCGTCGGTCTTGCGGACGTGACCGCGGATATGCCGACAACACCGATCGCGGATGAGTGGCTCGGCACCGCCATGCTCTATTCGTCCGGCACGACGGGACGGCCGAAAGGCATTTTGCGACCGCTGCCGGAGGAGCCGCCTAAGCACAATCTGCCGCTGTTCGATTTCCTGACAAAACTTTGGCACTACCGCGAGGGCATGGTCTATCTCTCGCCGGCGCCGCTCTATCATTCCGCACCGCAGGCGGCCGTGAACCTCACGATCCGCATGGGCGGCACCGTGATCATCATGGAGAGCTTCGATCCCGAACGCTACCTCGAGCTGGTCCAGCGCTGGGGCATCACGCACACCCAGCTGGTGCCGACGATGTTCTCGCGCATGCTGAAGCTGCCGGAGGAGGTGCGTGGCCGCTACGACCTGTCCTCGCTGGAGATCGCGATCCATGCAGCGGCGCCCTGCCCGGCGCTGGTCAAGGACGACATGATCAAATGGTGGGGCCCTATCATCCACGAATATTACGGCGCGACCGAAGGCCTCGGCTTCACTGCCTGCAACAGCGAGGAATGGCTCGCCCATCGCGGTACCGTCGGCAAGGTGCTGCTCGGCGACCTCCACATCCTCGACGAGAACATGCGGGATTGCCCGACCGGCACGCCCGGCCAGGTGTGGTTCCAGACGGCGACGCCGTTCGAATATTTCAGCGATCCGGAGAAGACCAGGGAGGCGCGCTCGGCCGACGGCAGCATGAGCACGGTCGGCGACGTCGGCTATGTCGATGCCGACCGCTTCCTGTACCTGACCGACCGGGCGACCTTCATGATCATCTCCGGCGGCGTGAACATCTATCCGCAGGAATGCGAGAATCTCCTGATCACCCATCCCAAGGTCGCCGATGCCGCCGTGTTCGGCGTGCCCAATCCCGATCTCGGCGAAGAGGTGAAGGCGGTGGTGCAGCCGATGCCCGGAATCGCGCCGGACGCGGCGCTCGCCGAGGAGCTGATCGCGTTCTGCGCAAAATCGCTGTCGCGGCAGAAGGTGCCGCGCTCGGTGGATTTCGAGAAGGAATTGCCGCGGCTGCCGACGGGGAAATTGTACAAGCGCCTGCTGCGGGACCGGTATTGGGGCAACAAGGCGTCACGGATCGTGTGAGGCTCCCCGCAACTTCGGCACAACAGCCGCTTGTTCGCACTTGCACTCTCACATTGTGCGCAGGCGAAACTCCGGAGCGTTCCGTCATCCCAATTGTCGAGAGGTCGGACGTCCTTGCGGGTTGCCTCGCTGCGCGCGCCTCGCTATCGTCAACACAAACAGGCCGCAAAAGGCCGATCTCCAGGGAGGATGAGCATGCGGAGCGTATGGACGCTCGCCGCAATGGCGGCGCTATCTGTGCTGACGGCCTCAACCATCACGCTCGCCGGCGAGCCCAAGCAAGGCGGCGTCCTGCGGATGTATCACCGCGACAGTCCGGCAAACGCATCCATCCTCGAAGGCGCGACCTATTCGGTCAACGTGCCGTTCATGGGCGTTTTCAACAATCTCGTCATTTACGACCAGCACATCGCGCAGAATAGTCCTGATACCCTTCGGCCCGAGCTGGCCGAAAGCTGGTCCTGGGGCAACGACAACAAGAAGCTGACGTTCAAACTGCGCCAGGGCGTCAAATGGCATGACGGCAAGCCGTTCACATCGGCCGACGTCAAATGCACCTTCGATCTCCTGATGGGAAAATCACAGCAGAAGCTTCGGCAGAATCCGCGCAAGGCCTGGTACAGCGAGGTCAACGACATCACGACAAGCGGCGATTTCGAGGTCTCCTTCGATTTGAAGCGGCCGCAACCCTCGCTGCTGGCGATGCTGGCGTCCGGCTATACGCCGATCTATCCCTGTCACGTCTCGCCGGCGGACATGCGCACCCATCCGATCGGGACCGGACCGTTCAAATTCGTCGAGTTCAAGGCCAATGAATCGATCAAGCTGACGCGCAATCCGGACTATTGGAAGAAGGGCCTGCCCCATCTCGACGGCATCGAGTACACCATCATCACGAACCGCTCGACCGCGATCCTCGCTTTCGTCGCCGGCAAGTTCGACATGACCTTCCCGACGCACATCACCATCCCACTGCTGAAGGACATCAAGTCGCAGGCGCCGAACGCGACCTGCGTCGTCGAGCCGACCAACGTTTCGACCAACATCATCGTCAATTCGAGCTCGCCGCCGTTCGACAACATCGATATCCGCCGGGCGATGGCGATGGCGCTCGACCGCAAGGCCTTCGTCGATATCCTGTTCGAAGGCCAGGCCGATATCGGCGGCACCATGCTGCCGCCGCCGCAAGGCATCTGGGGCATGCCCAAGGACAAGCTCGAGACCATTGCGGGCTACGGGCCGAACGTGAATGCGAACCGCGAGGAGGCGAAGAAGCTGATGCAGAAGGCGGGCTACGGCCCGGACAAGCATCTCGCGGTGAAAGTCTCGACCCGGAACATCGCGGAATATCGAGACCCCGCCGTGATCCTGATCGACCAGCTCAAGAGCATCTATATCGACGGCGAGCTCGACGTCGTGGAGACCGCGAACTGGTTCCCGAAGGTCGCGCGCAAGGACTACATGCTCGGCCTCAACCTGACCGGCAATTCCGTCGACGATCCCGACCAGTCCTTCTACGAGAACTATTCCTGCGGCTCGGAGCGGAACTACACCAATTACTGCAACAAGGAGATCGAGAAGCTGTTCGACGCGCAGTCCCAGGAGACCGACATCGCCAAGCGCAAGCCGCAGGTGTGGGAGATCGACAAGAAGCTGCAAGAAGATGTCGCACGCCCGATCATCTTCCACGCAAGGGCCGGCACGTGCTGGCAGCCCTATGTCAAGGGCGTCGCGATCATGTCGAACAGCTCCTATAACGGCTTTCGCTACGAGGATGTGTGGCTCGACAAGTAGCGCGCCAGGCTGAAGACTAGCGGCTCGCGGAGGGCGGAGGATGCTTGCCTATCTGGTGCGACGCCTGTTCCTGATGCTCGTGACCCTGTTCGGGATCTCGATCGTCATTTTCCTGCTGCTGCGCATCGTGCCCGGCAATATCGTCGACATCCTGTTCGCCGCGGCCGGCTATGTCGATCCCGCCGACAAGGCCAATCTGGAGAAGGAGCTCGGCCTCGACCAGCCGCTGGTGATGCAATATTGGCACTGGATCAGCGGCTTCCTGCGCGGTGACTTCGGCTACTCCTACGTCTCCGAGAAGCCGGCGCTGCAGGAGATATTGCCGCGGATCCCGATCACGGCGCGGCTCGCCGGCCTCGCGCTGCTGTTCTCGGCCTCGATCGGCATCCCGCTCGGCGTCATCAGCGCGGTGAAGCAGGGCACGCGGCTGGACTACGCCTTGCGCGTCGTCAGCTTGAGCGGATTGTCGCTGCCCTCGTTCTGGCTCGGGCTGCTCATCCTGACAGCGTCGGTGGCGATGTTCGGCCAGATGCCGATCTTCAATCCGAATCCGCAGACCTGGCTCGAGGCGTTCGCAACCTACGCCGTGCCCGCCGCCGCCGTCGGCTTCCGCAGCGCGGCCCTGACCATGCGCATCACGCGGTCCTCGATGCTGGAGGTGCTGCGCCAGGATTACATCCGCACCGCGCGCGCGAAAGGCGCCTCCGACGCCGCCGTCAACTATCGGCACGCGCTGAAGAACGCGATCCTGCCCGTCATCACCGTGATCGGCATCGAAGCGGCATTCCTGATCGGCGGCCTGATCGTCACCGAGACGGTGTTCAACATCCCCGGCGTCGCCCGCTTCCTGGTCGAGGCGATCCGCTGGCGCGACTATCCGATCGTGCAGAACCTCGTGATGCTGATCGCCGTCGTGGTGGTGAGCGCGAATTTCATCGTCGACATGCTCTACGCCGTGTTCGATCCGCGCATCAGGTACACGGATTAGGAGATCAATTTGGCCGCGATCGACTTCGACGTTGAACTGAGGCGGGCCGGCGCGCATGCGACCGGCGGCTGGCGGCGCGTGCTGTTTCTGGCACAGCGGCATGTGCTGGGCGCCGCGGGCCTCGTCATCATGGCCGTGTTCGTATTCATGGCAATCTTCGCCGACTTCATTGCGCGCTATGATCCCCTCTCGATCGATTCGGCCCGCGCTCTGGCTCGCCCGAGCCTGGCGCACTGGATGGGAACGGACTCGTTCGGCCGCGACGTGTTCAGCCGCATCATCCACGGCGCACGGATCTCGCTTGCCGTCGGGATCGGCTCGACCGCGCTCGGCGGCACGATCGGCGTCATCGTCGGCCTGACCTCCGGCTATCTCTCCGGCTGGGTCGATCTGGTATTCCAGCGCGTTTCCGATGTGCTCCAGGCGCTGCCGCTGCTGGTGCTGGCGCTGGTGATGACGGCGGCACTCGGCCCGTCGCTCCCGAACGTGATCATTGCGATTGCCATTCCGCTGATCCCCACGGTTGCGCGCGTCATCCGTGCCAACACGCTGGCGCTGCGGGAACTGCCCTTCATCGAGGCCGCCAAGTCGATCGGCATGAGTGAGGTGCGCATCGCGCTCCGCCACGTGCTGCCGAACACGATGGCGCCGCTGATCGTGCTCGCCACTGCGCAGCTCGGCTCGACCATCCTGACCGAAGCCTCGCTGTCGTTCCTCGGTCTCGGCATTCCCGAGCCTTATCCATCCTGGGGCCGCATGCTGTCGGAATCCGCCGCCGAATATGTCCGCACCGCACCGTGGCTGGTGATCTTCCCGGGCATCGCGATCAGCCTCGCCGTATTCGGCGCCAATTTGTTCGGCGACGCCCTGCGCGACATCCTCGATCCCCGGCAGCGCGGCTGATGGCTGAAAAAACCGATCTCGTGCTCGACGTGAAGAACCTGAAGACGGTATTCTTCACCAACTCCGGCCTGTTCAAGGCCGTCGACGACCTCTCCTTTACCGTGAAGCGCGGCGAGACGCTGGCGATCGTCGGCGAATCCGGCTGTGGTAAGAGCGTCACCGCGCTGTCGCTGATGCGGCTGGTGCCCGATCCCCCCGGCCGCATTGTCGGCGGCTCCATCTCGCTCGAAGGCACCGATCTGCTGGCGCTGGATGAGGCGGAGATGCGCGCTGTCAGGGGCAACCGCATCTCCATGGTCTTCCAGGAACCGATGACCTCGCTCAATCCGGTGATGCGGATCGGCGACCAGATCGTCGAGGCCGTGCGGCTGCACCGGAACATCTCGGCCAAGGAGGCCCAGAATGTCGCCGTCGAGATGCTGCGTCTGGTCCGCATTCCCGAACCGGCGCGGCGCGCGAAAGAATATCCGCATCAACTCTCCGGCGGCATGCGCCAGCGCGCGATGATCGCGATGGCGCTGGCGTGCCGGCCGGCGCTGCTGATTGCGGACGAGCCGACCACCGCGCTCGACGTCACCATTCAGGCGCAGATCCTGGCGCTGATCCTCGACCTGCAGAAGGAGCTCGGCACCGGGCTCGTGCTGATCACGCACGATCTCGGCGTCGTCGCGCAGACCGCGCAGCGCGTGATCGTGATGTATGCGGGGCGGAAGGTCGAGGAAGCCAGCGTCGAAGCGCTGTTCGCCGCGCCCAAGCATCCCTATACGCGCGGGCTGATGGCGTCGATCCCGGCTGTGCCGGCCGCCGGCGTTCCGGCGCAGGCGCGGCTGAACGAAATCCCCGGCACCGTGCCGTCGCTGGTGCGGCTGCCGAAGGGTTGCGCTTTCGCGCCGCGCTGCAAGCTCGCGATCAAGCGCTGCGAGGCAGAATATCCGCCGCTGGCGGATTGGGGTGGCGGCCATCTAGCCGCCTGCTGGCGCGCGGAAGACGTCGCGGAGGTGGCATGACCGAGGCCCTGCTCGAAGTCACCGACCTCAAGAAACACTATCCGGTGCGCGCCGGCGTGCTGCGACGACAGGTCGGCACCGTACACTCGGTCGACGGCGTCTCGTTCTCGCTTCATGCCGGCGAGACGCTCGGCCTCGTCGGCGAATCCGGTTGCGGCAAGTCGACGGTGGCGCGCAGCGTGCTGCGGCTGGTCGAGCCGACCTCGGGCCGGATCCGGCTCGACGGCGAGGACATCACCCATCTGTCCAAGACGGCACTGCGCCCGCACCGGCGCTCGATGCAGATCGTGTTCCAGGACCCGTTTGCCTCGCTCAACCCGCGCATGACCGCCGGCGACATCGTCGGCGAACCGCTCGCGGTGCACGGGCTCGCCAGCGGCAAGGCACTGGAGGTACGGGTCGCGAAGCTGTTCGAGCAGGTGGGCCTGCGCCCCGACCAGATGCGCAACTTCCCGCATCAATTCTCCGGCGGCCAGCGCCAGCGCATCTGCATCGCACGCGCGCTCGCACTCGAGCCGCGCCTGATCGTCTGCGACGAGCCGGTCTCCGCTCTCGACGTCTCGATCCAGGCGCAGGTGATCAACCTCTTGATCGACCTGCAGCGCCAGCACGGCTTCTCCTATCTCTTCATCGCCCATGACCTCGCCGTGGTCGCCCATATCAGCCACCGCGTCGCGGTGATGTATCTCGGCCGGATCGTCGAGATCGCTGGCAAGGACGAGCTGTTCCGCAATCCCAGGCATCCCTATACGCAAGCACTGCTGGCCTCGGTGCCGGTCGCCAATCCGCTCGCGAAGAAGCTCGCGCCGCTGGTCGACGGTGACGTGCCGAGCCCGGTCAATCCGCCCTCGGGCTGCGCGTTTCACACCCGCTGCCGGTTTGCGATGGACCGGTGCAAGACTGAACGGCCGGCGCTGCTGGAAGCCGGCGACGGGCATCAGGTGGCGTGCCTGCTCAATGACGGGACGGGACGGAGCCAGTTGGCGCCAACGACCTGATCACCGGCCAGGCCGCCAGCGCGGCAGCCAGATGCTTGAGCGTGTGGCCCGAGACGATGTGTCCTGTCGCTTCGAAAATGAGCGCGTCACCCAGCTCGAAAAGCTTGGCCAGCACATAAAAGAAGATCACTCCCCCGAGCGGCACGCCGAGCGCGCCAGGCCGGGGGCGCGTCAACGCCAGTGCCACGGCGAGTGCCATGCCGCCGAACTGCACGACAACCCATGGCGTGAGATTCTCGCGTGCCACCCAGGCAGCCAGCAGGCCCGCGATCATCATCAGCACCAGCACCGCCTCTCCGGCGCGCACGCTGACGCGCTCGCTGGCGGCGATGCCCAGAAAGCCCGCGAACGCCACCGCCATGCCGAGCCGATCGGCCACGAGCCGTTGCGGCATGTCGGGGTCCAGGTGATAGAAGCCAGAACCCAGGCAAGTGAGGATCAGTCCCACGAAGAACCAGCTTGCACCCACGGGCGCCTCATTGCGGGCGCGCAGCCGCTCCGAACCCCAAACGCCCATCGCGAGAAAGGCGAGATTGCTCAGCACGTCGCCGGCGTTGGGCACACCGAGCCAGGTACGACTGTCGACGAAGTGCGGGACGTGCCAGGCGGCGGCGGGCAGCGCGGGGGCGAGGAGCGCCGTCAGCGTCAGAACGCAGAGCGCGCCGATCACGTAACCCTCGCGGCGTTGTGGCGCGGCGAACGGGGGACGGCGGGATACCGAGGGTAGCGTGGGATTGGTCGCCTGGACGGGATCATTGGCGCGCAACATGCCGGCTCCACAATTGAACAATGTTCAATATATGTAGCCGAAAAATGAACACCGTTCAAAATAAATTTTGGATCCCGTTCAAAATTCAACTAACCTTTTGAAATACCGTAAAATTTTTGGCGAACGTCGCGCCGCAGAGGGTAGGCAAAGCCAAGCGGCGCCCACCATGCCTCTCCATCACTTTGAACATCGAAGGTGCGCCTGACGCTTTGCGCCTTTCCCCTACCATTTCGGAGCTCGTGGCGCCGACTATGCTCCGATCTCGGCGACGATCCTGCCCGTGGTGACCTGCTCGCCTTCAGCGACCTCAATCGCGGCGACCACGCCGTCGATGCCGGCTTTGTGGACGTGCTCCATCTTCATCGCTTCCAGCGTCAGCACCGGTTGGCCGGCTTTGACAGAGTCCCCCGGCTTGACCAGCACGGCAACGACGCGCCCGTTCATGGCGGCGCGCACCTTGCCGTCACCGCCATTGGCGGCAATGGCCTTCGGCGCGGCGAGCGTGAGATCGGTGACCGCGAGCGGGATGCCGCGGTGCTGGAAGTAAAGCCGATCGCCGTCGCGCAGGAACTTTGCGCTGTCCGTCACGCCGTCGTGGCGAAAGCGGATGGCGTCGGAATCGAGTTGATCAATTTCGAATGTGTCTTGCCGGCCGTCGCTGGCGACAGTGTAGCCACCATCGCGCTCGCGCGTGACCTCGAGTTCGTAGGTCTGACCGGCGATCTCGATCTTCGCCGGCAGGGGAAACGTCGCCGACAGGCTGCGGCCACACCGCCATGACGGCGCGCGCGGGTTGGTGACGTAGAGCAGCAGGCCTGCCAGCGCTGTGTCGAATACGGCATCCGCCCGCGGTGCCAGCAGCTCGTCGCGATACGCGCCGATGAAGGCTGTCGTCGCCTCGCCCTCGGCAAACCCGGTATGACGCAGGCAGGACATCAGGAACGCCTGGTTGGTCGTCACACCGAAAGCGGTGAGCTGCTCCAGGCCCACGATCAGCCGTCCCCTCGCCTCCTCACGCGTGGGGCCATGGCTGATCACCTTGGCGATCATGGAATCGTAGAATGGCGGGATCTCCGAGCCCGATTGCAGCGCGTGCTCGACGCGGAAGCCTTCAGGCACCCGCCAAAGCGCCATGCGGCCCGACTGCGGCATGAAGTCGTGCCCGGCATCCTCCGAGCAGAGCCGCACCTCGATGGCATGGCCGGAGAACTTGATGTCCTGCTGCTTCACCGGCAGCGCTTCGCCGCGGGCGACGCGCAGCTGCAGCTCGACCAGATCGAGCCCCGTAATGGCTTCGGTCACGGGGTGCTCGACCTGGAGGCGGGTGTTCATCTCCATGAAGTAGAATGCGCCGCTGGCATCGAGCAGGAATTCCAGCGTACCGGCTCCCTCATAACGCAGCGCCTTGACCGCGGCGACCGCAACGTCACCCATCTTCGCGCGCAGCTCCGGCGTGACCGCCGGTGACGGTGCCTCCTCGATCAGCTTCTGGTGCCGCCGTTGCACCGAGCAGTCGCGCTCGCCGAGATGGACGGCGTTGCCATGGCTGTCGCCGAACACCTGAATCTCGATGTGGCGGGGATTCTGGATTGCGCGTTCGAGTATCACGGTGGCATCGCTGAACGCCGCCTTCGCCTCCGACCGCGCACTGCGCAGCGCATCGGGAAACGACGCTGCCTCTGTCACAAGCCGCATCCCGCGGCCGCCACCGCCGGCAACCGCCTTGATCATGACGGGGAAGCCGATCTTCCTGGCCTCAGCGAGCATGACCTCGTCGCCCTGCTCGGCGCCCTGATAGCCGGGCACGCAGGGAACGCCGGCCTTCTTCATGATCTCCTTGGCACCGGCCTTGTTGCCCATCGCCTCGATCACCTGCGGCGAGGGACCAATGAAGACGAGACCGGCCTCCTTGCAGGCTTGCGCGAAGTCCTCGTTCTCGGCGAGAAAGCCGTAGCCAGGATGAACCGCGTCCGCGCCGCTCGCTTTCGCCGCGGCGATGATCGCGGGGATGTTGAGATAGGACTGCGCCGGCAAGGCTTCGCCGATGCGCACGGCCTGATCGGCCTGCTTCACGTGAAGCGCATCCCGATCCGCATCCGAATACACCGCAACGACACCAAGCCCGAGCTTTCGCGCACTGCGCATCACGCGGAGCGCGATCTCGCCGCGGTTGGCGACCAGGACCCTGGAGAACGGCCGGTGCTGCACTGATCCGTTCCTCATGGGCGTGCCACCGAAAACTGCATGCGCTGCGGCGTCCGCGCATCGCCCTCGCGGCAGATGGCCAAGACTTCCGAGAGCACCGCGCGGGTGTCGCGCGGATCGATCACGCCGTCATCGAGCACGCGCGCGCTGGTCGAGAACACGTCCATCTGGCCATCGAACACGCCGATGATCTGCGCCTTCATGGCCTCCAGCTTGTCCTTCTCGACCGGCTTGCCGCGGCGGGCTGCGGCAGCCTCGGTCACGATCGCCATGGTCTCGGCGGCCTGCTCGCCGCCCATCACGGCTGTCTTTGCGTTGGGCCAGGAGAAGCAGAAGCGTGGATGGAAGCCGCGGCCGCACATGCCGTAATTGCCGGCACCGAACGAGGCGCCGCAATAGATCGTGATCTGTGGCACCGTCGCCGAGGTCACCGCCTGGATCATCTTGGAGCCGTGCTTGATCATGCCAGCTTCTTCATAGGCTCGGCCGACCATGTAGCCGGTGGTGTTGTTGAGGTAGAGGATCGGCGTGCGGGTCTGACAGCACGCCTGGATGAAATGCGTCGCCTTGTTGGCGCCGGCGGGATCGAGCGGACCGTTGTTGGTGATGATGCCGATCGCCTGGCCTTCGACGCGGGCATGGCCGCAGACCGTGGCGGGACCGTAATTCGGCGCCATCTCGGTGAAGTCGGAGTCGTCGACGATGCGCGCGATCACCTGCTTCATGTCGACGGAGCGCTTGTGGTCTATCGGCATGATGCCGAGCAGCTCATCCTGATCGTAGTGCGGCGGCTTGAATTCCCGGGCCGGCTTGCCTGGCCGCTCCCATTCCAGCGCCGCCATGATCTCGCGGGCGATGCGCAACGCATCGCGATCGTCCTCGGCAAGGTAGTCGCCAAGGCCGGACACTTGCGTGTGCATCTCGGCGCCGCCGAGCTCTTCCTCGGTCGCGATCTCGCCGGTCGCGGCCTTGAGCAGCGGCGGGCCCGCAAGGAAAGCACGGGTGCGGCCGCGCACCATGACGATGTAGTCGGACAGGCCGGTCTGGTACGCGCCGCCCGCGGTCGAGGAACCGTGTGTCACGGTCACGACGGGCAGGCCCGCGGCCGAGAGCCGCGCCAGATTGCGAAAGATATTGCCGCCGCGAACAAAATCCTCGACGCGGTAGCGCAAGAGATTGGCTCCGGCGCTTTCGACGAGCTGGACGTAAGGCAGCTTGTTCTCCAGCGCGAGCTCCTGCACACGGATCGTCTTGTCAAGGCCGTAGGGCTGCAGCGCGCCGGCGTCGATGCCGGAATCGCTGGCACTGACCATGCAGCGAATACCCGAAACGAAGCCGATGCCGCCGATGACGCCACCACCCGGCACACTCTTGCTCACATCCGGCACATCGAACATGTAGCCGGCGAGCGTCGACAGCTCGATGAAGGGCGCACCGGGATCGAGCACCAGCGCAACGCGCTCGCGCGGCAGCAGCTGCCCGCGCTTGTGGAAGCGATCCTTTGCCGCCGCCGACGCCGTGCGCGTGCGCTCTTCGAGCGCGCGCATGCGGTCGATCAGGCCGAGCATGCCATCGCGGTTGGCGTGGTAGGCAGCGCTACCGGGGGAGATGGTGTTTTCGAGAATGGACATGACTTGATCCCAATCGTCATTCCGGGGCGCGCGTAGCGCGAGCTAAGATGCGCAATTGCGCATCTGAGAGTCCATATTCCCGATCGTGGTTATGGATTCCGGGCCATCCCGGAATGACGGAGTGTGTGGCTACCGATTCGTACCAAAGATCTTCCGCGCCTCGGCGGGGCTTGCGATCTCGCGGCCCGCGCGCCTTGCGCAGGCGGCGATGGCCTCGATCAACTGGCCGTTGGAGGTCACTTTCTTGCCGTCGGCGAGATAGAAGGTGTCTTCGAGACCGGTGCGCAAATGGCCGCCGAGCTCGGCGCAGCGCTGGTGCAGCGGCCAGATTTCCTCGCGGCCGATCGCGGTAACCTGAAAATGCGCCTCGGGGCGCTTCAGCTTGATCAGGATCGGCAACAGCTCCGGGTCCGAAGGCATTCCCGACGCGACGCCCATGACGAAATTGTATTCGAGCGGTCCCTTGTACATGCCGACCTGGGTGTACATGCCGACGCAGCGGACGATGCCGACGTCGAAGCACTCGAACTCGGGGATGGTGCCGACCGCGTTCATGACGTCGAGATAATCCTTCACCTTCTCGACCGCGTTGTCGAACATCATCGGCGGCCAGGCCCAGCTGTTGTCGGCCTTCACCTTCAGATAATTCAGCGAGCCGGCGTTGCAGGCGGCGATCTCCGGCCTGGTCTCGCGAATGCAGTCGAGCGCGCCGGAGTAATTCGGCCCTGACACGCCCGAGGTGTGATTGATGATCACGCCGGGACAAGCTTCGCGGATCGCCTGCTGGATCTCCTTGCTGACGGCGACCTCCCAGGACGGCAGGTGTCCCTTTCCAGGCGCCTGCTGGCGCAGATGGATGTGCATGACGGATGCGCCGGCATCGAACGCAGCCCTGGCTTCGCGCGCCATCTGCTCGGGCGTGACCGGCACGTTGTGCTGCTTTGGGTCGGTGAGCACGCCGTTCAGCGCGCAGGTGATGACGGCCTTGTCGCTCATGCCAAAAATGTCTCGCACGTTGAGAATTCAACGCTTGCGATCATGTGATGCGCGGCATGCGGCTTCTTGCGCGGAGAAGCTGGAAAAGGGCGATAGCCCGTAGCAACCATTAAGGTTCTCCCGATTTTCCGCAAGCATGACGCCGGGCTTGCAGCCGTCAAGGTGTGGCCTGGCGGCAGCGAGTTTGACGCGGGGCGTTCGCGACGGCCAACCTTGACGGCCGCGGCGCACGGCGTCGTCCAGGCGGAAGGTCGGGACGAAGAAACGGCCGCCTGATCGAACAAAGAAACGCGATCAGGTGGCGGGCAGCTTGGCAGTTTGAGGCGCTTCGGCGATCCACGGAGTTCCGCGGGCGACCACGGCGTTGATCGTGACGAGCAACTTTCTGGCGCAAGCGACCAGCGCGCATTTATGAGATTTTCCGGCGGCGATCAGCCTTGTATAGAGAGCCTTCATCTGCGGGTTCCATCGGGAGGATGCCGGAAGAGCCGCGTTGTAGAGCGCCCAACGCAGCCGCTCACGGCCACCTTTGATGTGACGGGCACCGGATCGTTCGCCGCTATCGTCGTCGTAAGGCGCCAGTCCACTGAGAGCTGAGGCCCGTTCGCGTGTGATGTTGCCGATCTCGGGCATCCTGATCAGGACGGCAGCCGCGGTCGGCAGACCGCAGCCGGCGACGCTGTAGATCAGATCGAGCCGTGCGGCGAGATCAGGATGCTTGCGGATCGCCGCCAGCAGCGCCTTGAACTCGGCTCGTTTGGACTTTGCCAACAGCGCGATCTGCGCCTTCCAAACCCCTTGAATCCGCTTGTCGCGGCAACTCTCGAGCCGGTTCTTCAGCCTTGCGATGTCTTCCGTGATCTGATCGATCATGGTCAGATGCTCGGCAAAGGGCTGCAACCGCGGATCCGGTGCAGGATGGATCGTCTTGACCGCGGCAGTGCACGTCGCGATCAGCGCCGCGTCGATCCTGTCGTTCTTAGCCAGCAGCAGACGGAACGTGGCATAGGCGCGGACCTGCTTCGGCTGAAACAGCACGACGACGAAACGCTTGCGCCGCAGCTCCGCAACGACCGCCTGCTCGTAGCCTCCACTTGCCTCGATCCCGACCCTCTTTACCTTGCGGCACTTCAACCACTCCACCAGCGCCTGGTGACCTCTTGCCGTGTTGTCGACCCGCAACTGCTCAGAGTTGCCATCGATCGCCACGTCGAGCTTGCGTTTGCCGGTATCGATCCCGGCACAGATCGTGTTACGCTTGGCCATCTTCCTCGACCCTCCCTTGTTATGCGAACCTGAAGTTCGTTCAACCATGCGGGTCCCGATGAAGTGCCGACCGCGATCTTGCTACGAAACGCAGCCCTCAAGGCTTCGGTGGGCATCGATCCGATCGATCGGCGGCCCAGCCAGGGTGGCCACCCGGGCTGGGCCATTCCTCACGGAACGGGGCCAATCCTATACCGATGCGCTAATACAAGGGTGGGCAAAGGCGCACTTGCGCCGTGCCCACCGCGTCTCGGGGCTTGGGGAAGATGGTGGGCACGCTGTCGCTTTGCCCACCCTACAAGACCAACGCCTAGCTCGCCTCCGCCAGCCTCACCGTCTCGGTGCTGCGATAGATCGCAAGGTCGCGCGAGCCGACGAAGATCGCGCGCGGCTTGAGGCCGTAGAAGCGGCGAATCGAATGACTGAAGTGAGTGGAATCGGGATAGCCGATGTCCTGCGCGAGATGGGCGAGGTTCAGATCCTGATTGGCGAAGTGCAGCAAATGCCGAGCGCGCTTCCAGGCGCGGAAGGAACGGAAGGAGATGCCGGTCTCCTCCTTGAACAGGTGCAGGAAGCGCGAGGCGGAGAGACCCGCGTCCGCGGCACATGTATCCGCGGTCACGGGCTCGCCCGTGAAGCGGCCGATGCGGGCAACAGCGCGCATCACGCGGGGGTCCAGCACACGGCGCGGCAGTGCCTCGCCAAAGCACATCTCGTCGAATTCGGCGGTGGTGATGTCGCCATAGCGGCGCTGGCGCAGCAGCGCGTAGGCGGCGAGGATCTTGCGCGCATAGACCGCCCTGTCAGGTCCCGTCAGCCGCTGGGCCAAGGCCTCGATCACGCCATCAGGCATGCTCTCCGGCTCGAGCGTCACGCTGATTGCAGTGCGGTAGTCGCTAGCGATGGAATGCCGCTGGTTCGGCAGGGTGACGAACAGCTCACCGGTGGCGAGAGCGTCGTCGATGGTCAAATGCAGGTTGCCCTTCACGGCCACATAGACATGACAGCAGCCGGGGGTCCGCTTGCGGGGACGGCCGAGCAGACCGGCATAGAAGACGCGCTCGGGTGTGATCAGCATCAGATGGTCGGATTCGCGACCGATATCTTCCATTGGGATCCTCCTCGCGCGGCTCTGTGGCCGCTGCGGACGGAAATCACCTTAGCGGAAATCTGGGCCCTGTCACGACGGGATAGCGCTATCATGGAGCGCAAAACATTATCAGTTCAGGACGGCGATGAGGCCGTCCCGAACCGTCATGAGACCACAATCCCGGCCTGCGCGAGGGCTTAAGCCCTCACACGCGGTGCAACATTCTGCTCGGCGCCGGCCTTTTGCTCCGCAGCAACAGCGCGTCTGAAGCCGCCGCGCTGCTGCAGGCGCGCCCAATAGGCCGCGACATTTGGCCCGAAATCCTTGGCGAGCCCGATATTGTCGGCCAGCCGAAGCGCATAGCCGATGACAATATCAGCGGCGGTGAAGCGACCGGCGCACAATGTTTCAGCATTTGCCGTCGCTGCCTCGACGGCGCGCAACCGGCCCAGAAACCATTTGGCATAGTCGCTAGCGACCTGCGGGTTGCGGCGCTCTTCCGGCTCGAGCTGGGTGTAGCGGAGCACCAGCGTCTGGGGGAAGGTTAACGTGGCGTCGCTGAAATACATCCAGTTCAGGAACGCGCCATAGGCGGGATCTTCGGGTCCGACCATCAGCGGCGTCGGGCCGTGCTTGATGCCGAGATAGTGGCAGATGCCGGAGGATTCGGTCATCTTCGTCTCGCCGTCGACCATGAAGGGAATCGTGCCGAGCGGATTGAGCGCGAGATATTCCTTGGCGAAGACCCGCGGTGGAAACGGCAGCATCTTCAGCTCATAGGGCAGCCCCATCTCCTCCAGCATCCAGAGCGGACGGAACGAGCGCGCGGCGTCGCAATGATAGAGCGTGATCATCAGGAACTTCCTTTGCTGCCGGGCAGCGTGCCCATCATCTTGCACAGGACCATCAGCATGACCTCGTCGGCACCGCCGCCGATGGAGGTCAGGCGGCTGTCGCGATAGGCGCGGCTGACCGGCGTCTCGTTGGTAAAGCCCATTCCGCCCCAATATTGCAAGCAGGCGTCGGTGAGCTCACGCCCGAGCCGGCCGGCCTTCAGCTTGGCCATGGTGGCGAGCTTCGTGACGTCCTCGCCGGCGACCAGTTGCTCGGCGGCGCGATAGATCAGCGCGCGCAGCAGCTCGACCTCGGTCTGCATCTCCGCCAGCTTGAAGTGCACGACCTGGTTGTCGAGGATGCTCTGGCCGAAAGCCTTGCGGTTGCGGGTGTATTCGATGGTCTCGTTGATGATGTATTCATGCGACTTCAGGCAGGCGGCCGCGCCCCAGAGCCGCTCCTCCTGGAACTGGATCATTTGATAGGTGAAGCCTTTGCCTTCATCGCCGATCCGGTTGCGCTTGGGCACACGGACTTCGTCGAAGAAGATCTGCGCGGTGTCGGACGAGCGCATGCCCATCTTGTCGAGCTTTCGCGCGACGTTGACGCCCTTGCTCTTCATGGGGACGCAGATCAGCGACTTGTTGCGGTGAACCGGCCCGTCGCCGGTGTTGGCGAGCAGGCAGATCCAGTCGGCCTGGGTGCCGTTGGTGATCCACATCTTGCCGCCGTTGATGACGTAATCGTCGCCGTCGGAGCGCGCCTGGGTCTTGATCGAGGCGACGTCGGAGCCCGCGCCGGGCTCGGAGACGCCGATGCAGGCGACGAAATCGCCTGAGATCGAGGGTGCCAGAAACTCGCGCCGCACTTCGTCCGAGCCGAACCGCGCCAGCGCCGGCGTCGCCATGTCGGTCTGCACCCCGATCGCCATCGGCACGCCGCCGCAAGTGATGGCACCGAGCTCCTCCGCCATCATCAGCGCGTAGGAATAATCGAGGCCCGAGCCGCCGAACTCCACGGGCTTGTTCAGGCCGAGGAAGCCGAGGCTGCCCATCTTCTTGAACAGCTCGTGCGCCGGAAAGATGTCGGCCCTCTCCCAGTCATCGACGTGAGGATTGATTTCATTGGCGATGAATTTTTGCAGGGAACGGCGGATGTCGTCGTGGTCGGCGGTGAATAGCATTTTGTCAGCTCAGCTCTCGGTATCTCTGATGTGCTCGTCATGGCCGGGCTTGCCCCGGCCATCCACGCCTTCGTCACGCGGCAGCAAGAACGTGGATGCCCGGGACAAGCCCGGGCATGACGGAGAAGACATTCACAACCCCATCTGCCGCGACGCGAGATCTTTCATGATCTCCTCGGTGCCGCCGCCGATGGCGTTGACTTTGACCTCGCGGTAGATGCGCTCGGCCTTGATACCGCGCATGAAGCCGGCGCCGCCGAAAATCTGCACGGCCTCCGAGGCGCAGAAGGCCATGGTCTGCGTTGCCTGGTTCTTCATCATGCAGATTTCCGCAACCGGGCTCTCGCCCTGCTCGAGCCGCCACGCCAGCATTTCCAGCATCGCCTGACTTGCGGCCACCTTCTGCGCCATATCCACGATCTTGTGGCGGATGACCTGGTGCTGTGCCAGCGGCTTGCCGAACGTCTTGCGTTCCTTCGCATAGGTGATCGCCTCGTCGAGGCAGACCCGCGCGAAGGCGGTGCAGCCTGCTGCCATGCCCATGCGCTCGCTGTTGAAGTTCTGCATGATGATCTTGAATCCCTGGCCTTCCTCGCCGATCAGATTTTCGGCCGGCACGCGGCATGCGTCGAAATGCAGCGTCGCGGTATCGGAGGCCCACCACCCCATCTTCTTCAGTTTCGTCCTGGACAGGCCGGGCGTGTCGCCCTCGATCAGGAGGAGGCTGACGCCGCCGGCACCTTCGCCGCCCGTGCGCACCGCAACGGTCAGATAATCGGCCCGCATCCCTGACGTGATGAAGGTCTTCTCGCCACTCACGACGTAGTGATCGCCGTCGCGCCGCGCTTTTGTGGCGAGGTTCGCAACATCGGAGCCGCCGCCGGGCTCGGTGATCGCGAGGGCGGAGATCTTGTCGCCCGACAGCACCTGCGGCAGCACGCGCGCCCTCACCTCGGGTCGCGCAGCCCGCGCGATCGGCGGCGAGCCGATGGTGTGGCTCATCAGGCTGGCGCTGACGCCTCCGGCGCCCGCCCGCGCCAGCTCCTGGCTGGCCACGATCTTCATGAACTGGTCGGCGGCGATCCCGCCATATTCCTCGGGGAATCCCAGCCCCAACAGGCCGATCTCGGCCGCCTTGCGGTACAGCGCGCGCGGGAATTCGCCGGCCTCGTCCCATTCATGGGCAAACGGGGTGATCTCTTTCTCGACGAAGCGGCGCATCATGTCGCGGAAGGCGTCGTGCTCGGCGGTATAGAACGGGCTCTTCATCGCAGTCTCGCCTCGCGGACGGATTCGTCTCGCTCACCATGGCCGGAACATCGGCGGCTCACTTGCGCAGAGTGGCTGACCGGCGAACCACTTCAGCGCAGGCTCTGGCCTAGCAACTCAACGCAAGACGATTTTGACCCCTCGCGCGCCAACTCCAAATCAAAAAAAGACGTCGATGCACCAACTCCGGCTGGCCCCGAGGCCACGCCGGGCATGGTGCACGACAATTGGGATGCAGGCGGCACCAGCCGCCGAGGGAGGAATTCTTGGCCGTTCGTTACTACGACTGGATCGTTCATCATGGCCGCCGCACGCCTGACAAGGTCGCGGTGATCGACCTCGCGAGCGAGCGCCGTTTCACTTATGCGCAGCTTGACGCCCGCGTCTCGCGCCTCGCCTCGTTCCTGCGCCACACGCTGAACGTCTCACGCGGCGACCGCGTCGCGGTGCTGGCGCTGAATACGACCGACACGCTGGAGGTTCAATTCGCCTGCGGGCGCCTCGGTGCGATCTTCGTACCGCTGAACACCCGCCTCACCGTCCCCGAGCTTCAGTTCATCACCGCCGACTGCGCGCCGAAGGTGATGATCCACGACACCGATCTCGCCGAGACCGCCCTTGCTGTTGCAAAGCGGTGCGGCATCGCAACCAGCCTGCTGCTCGGCCCCGGCGGGTCCTATGAGGCCGGTATCGCGGCCGCACGGCCGCTCGAGACGATCGAGCAGGTCACACTCGATGACGTCTCGACCATCATGTACACGTCCGGCACGACGGGACATCCGAAGGGCGCGACCATCACCCATGGCATGACCTTCTGGAATTGCGTCAATCTCGGCGGCCCCGCCTGCATCGGGCCGGCCTCGGTGCTGCTCACCGTGCTGCCGCTGTTCCACACCGGCGGGCTCAATTGCTACACCAATCCGGTGCTGCACGCCGGCGGCACCGTGATGATCATGCGCGCGTTCGATCCCGGCGCCGCGCTCGGCCTGATCAACGATCCCGCGCAGGGCATCAACGTGTTCTTCGGCGTGCCCGCGATCTACCAGTTCATGGCGCAACACCCCGCCTTCGCGACGACCGATCTCGGCCGGCTGATCGTCGGCGGTGTCGGTGGTGCGCCGATGCCGGTGCCACTCTTGAAAGTCTGGGAGGCGCGAGGCGTCGCGCTCCAGCAGGGTTACGGCATGACCGAGACCTCGCCGGCGGTTCTGGTGCTCGACCGCGAGGATGCGGCGCGGAAGGCCGGCTCCGCCGGCAAACCGGTGCTGCACACCGAGGTGCGGATCGTGCGGCCCGACGGCACCGATGCCGATGTCGGCGAACTTGGCGAGCTCTGGGTCAAGGGACCCAACATCACGCCGGGCTACTGGAACAGACCCGAGGCGAACAAATCCTCCTTCACCGACGGCTGGCTACACACCGGTGATGCGACGCGCGTCGACGAAGAGGGCTTCTACTACATCGTCGACCGCTGGAAGGACATGTACATATCCGGCGGCGAGAATGTCTATCCGGCCGAAGTCGAGAACGTCCTGCACCAACTCGCGGCCGTTGCCGAAGCCGCCGTGATCGGCGTTCCCGATCCGCAATGGGGTGAAGTGGGCCTTGCCATTGTCGCGGTCAAGCCGGGACAAAAGCTGACCGAGGCCGATGTCATCGCGCATTGTGCGGCCAATCTGGCGCGTTTCAAATGCCCACGCCAGATCCGCTTCGTCGAAGCGCTGCCGCGCAACGCCACGGGCAAGATCCACAAGCCGACCTTGCGCAAGGACTTCTCAGTCACTTCCGAAGTCGACAAGAAAGTCGCCAACGCCTGACCCCAAGCGCCCCTCGCGGGCGCTTTTTCTTTTTGACGTGCCTGCTCCATCCAACAAGAAACCTCAAGGAATTTCCATGAAGAACAAGAAACTCGTCCTGCTCGCCGCGGCAACTGCCCTGACATTGCTCTCCAACCAGGGCGCTTTCGCGCAGAAGAAATACGACACCGGCGCCAGCGATACCGAGATCAAGATCGGCAATGTCGAGGCCTATTCCGGCCCCGCTTCGGCCTACGGCATCATCGGCAAGACCGAGGAAGCCTATTTCAAGATGATCAACGACCAGGGCGGCATCAACGGCCGCAAGATCAACTGGATCTCCTATGACGACGGCTATTCGCCACCCAAGACCGTGGAGCAGGTCCGCAAGCTGATCGAGAGCGACGAGGTATTTTTGATCTTCAACGCGCTGGGCACGCCGACCCAGACAGCCGTGCAGAAATATCACAATGCCAAGAAGGTGCCGCAGCTGTTCCTCGCCACCGGCGCCAGCAAGTGGAACGACCCGAAGAACTTTCCCTGGACTATGGGCTTTCAGCCCAGCTACCGGGTCGAGGCCCAGATCTTCGCCAAGTACATCCTGAAGGAAAAGCCGGACGGCAAGGTCGCGATTTTCTATGCCAATGACGATTTCGGCAAGGACTACCTCGCAGGTATCAAGGAGGTGTTCGGCGACAAGGCGTCCAAGATGATCGTTGCCGAAGAGAGCTACGAAACGTCGGAGCCTTCGATCGACGCCCATATCGTCAAGCTCAAGGGCACCGGCGCCGACGTTTTCGTCAACATCGCAACCCCGAAATTCGCGGCACAGGCGATCAAGAAGATCGCCGAGCTCGAGTGGAAGCCGATGCACCTGATGACCGACGTCTCGGTCTCGATCGGCGCGGTGATGAAGCCGGCCGGCCTGGAAGCGTCCGAGGGCGTGCTCTCGGCGGGCTACCTCAAGGACCCCTCGGATCCCCAGTGGAAAGACGATGAGGGCATGAAGAAGTTCATGGCGTTCATCGACAAATACATGCCCGGCGCCAACATCTCGGACGCCAACCTGGCCTATGGCTACGCCGCGTCGCAGACCATGGTGCAGGTGCTGAAGCAAGCAGGTGACAATCTCACCCGCGAGAACGTGATGAAGCAGGCCGCCAGCCTCAAGGACTTCGCGCCTGACACACTGATCCCCGGCATCAAGATCAACACATCCGCGACCGACTTCGCCCCGATCGAGCAGCTCAAGATGTGGCGCTTCAAGAAGGGGCAATGGGAGCTGTTCGGCGATATCATCAGCGCCGAAACTGGCGGCTAAGGTCGCGGCCGGCGAACCGATCTCGACGAAATAGCGGCCGAAGGGCCGCTATTTTTTTTGCACCCGCGAGGCGAGCTATCCCGATACGAAGAACGCGAAAGACTCCTCCACTGTGCGGCGCAGGTGCTTTCGATATAATTCGTAGCTTGCATCATCGGAGCCGATTCGTCCTAGCGACGGCTTCGAGATGTTCTTCAGCGGCACGTAGGCGATCGGCGCCGCGATCGGCGTCAACTGCGAGCCAGGGCCGGCGCGGAGCGTCGAGATGATTCCGTACATCTCGCCGGCGACCGTCGGCCGCGACACCGTGATCACGCGATGCTGGCCGTGCTTGATGATGACGAGGTAGATGAAGCCTGACTGATGCGGGACGGCAACCTCGCCGGTATGCTCGTAGGCGGCATCGGTCCGATCGCCCTCCCGAAAGACCAGCGAAGAGACCTTCGGCTCCCAGACGATCTCGGTGCGGTACGCAAAGATTGCGTCCTTGTCGCCGAAGGACGGCCGCAACGTGATGTAGACGTCCTCGAGCCAGGTCACGGCGCGATGCGCATAGGAGCCGAGGCTGTCGGGAGCGACATCATTGGCGGCCTGAGGCGCCGCCACGACCGGGTTCTTGCGCAAGGAGACGCCCAGCGCCTGCTCCAGCCGGACCGTCGTCGCCAGCGTGAACGGTCGCCGCCCGCCGAGCACCTTCTCCAGCGTCGACAGGCTTAGCTTGGCCTGCTCGGCCAGCGTCTGCCGGGAGATTCGGCGTCGGGCGAGCTCCTCGCGAATGGTCTCGGCGATCTCGCGGCTCTGCTCGTCCGAAAGCTGCTTGTCGGTGATCTTGTCCTGCATCTGCATCGCTAGCCCTGCTCCAGCACGGCCACTCTAGCAGGGCGGACAAACCAGCACAAAACCGCACATGAGCGCCCCGCGGCGGCCCGCCCGGGCCGGCCGCGGCGGAACATGACCGATCATTCTGCTCGCGAAATCGACCCCTCCCAGCGAATGCTCAGAGCCAGCAAACGTCCCTCCGGGAGCAGACCAATGGACACCTACGACACGGCCGATAGCGAAGAGCACCCCATGTTGAAGGCGCTGATCAAGCTCGGGTTGTTTCTTCTCGCGCAAGGCGTCGCGGTGATGCTGATGGCCTTCGTGGCCCTGCTGGTCAGTTTCGGGACCAGCTGGTCGGCAACGATCGAGCAGGCGAGCCTGCTTCAGCCCGGCGACGCCAAGTCCGGCTCCCTGCTCCTGAAGGAGGATGGCGCCACCACCGAAGCGATCCGCCTCGACACTGACATCGACATCATGGTCTCCGGCCCGACGCTGCGCGCGCGCGTCACCCAAATCTTCCGCAACCCGACCAAGGACTGGGTCGAGGCAACCTACGTCTATCCGCTCGCGACCGGCGGCGCCGTCGATACGCTGAAGATGGTGGTCGGCGGTCGCGTCATCGTCGGTGATATCAAGGAACGGCAGCAGGCCCGCGTGATCTACGAAGAGGCACGCCGCGCCGGCCAGAAGGCGGCACTCACCGAGCAGGAACGGCCGAACATCTTCACCAATTCGGTCGCCAACATCGGCCCCGGCGAGACCGTGCTGGTGCAGATCGAATATCAGGAGCCGGTGCATCAATCCGGCAACGAATATTCACTGCGCCTGCCGCTGGTGGTCGGACCGCGCTACAATCCGGCGCCGATCGTCCAGAGCGTCGACTTCCGCAAGGACGGATCGGGCTGGGGCGCGGTGACCTCGGATCCCGTGCCGGACCGTGACCGCATCACGCCGCCTGTGCTGGATCCCGCCAGGAATGCACCGGTCTATCCGACCAGCATCACGGTGCGCCTGAAGGCCGGCTTCGCGCTCGGCGAGGTCAGGAGTCATCACCATAACGTCAAGATCGAGAGCCCGGACAACATGGCGCGTGTCGTCACGCTCGCCGATGGCGCCGTTCCGGCGGACTGCGACTTCGAGCTGACCTGGAAGCCCGCCGCCGAGAAGGCGCCGTCGGTCGGCCTGTTCCGCGAACATGTCGGCGACTCCGACTATTTGCTCGCCTTCGTCACTCCGCCCAGCGCCGAGCAGACGGCGCAAAAGCCGCTACCGCGTGAGGTCGTGTTCGTGATCGACAATTCGGGGTCGATGGGCGGCACCTCGATCGTCCAGGCCAAGGCGAGCCTCGCTTACGCCTTGTCCCGGCTCCAGCCGACCGACCGCTTCAACGTCATCCGTTTCGACGATACCATGGACCTGCTGTTTCCCACCTCCGTCCCGGCAGACGCCGCCCATGTCGGCGAGGCAACCTCGTTCGTGAGCGCGTTGCAGGCGCGCGGCGGCACCGAGATGGTGCCGGCGATGCGCGCCGCGCTGGCCGACAAGCTCGGCGACACCGGCATGGTTCGCCAGGTCGTCTTCCTGACCGACGGCGCAATCGGCAACGAGCAGCAATTGTTCGAAGCCATCACGGCGATGCGCGGCCGCTCGCGCGTCTTCATGGTCGGCATCGGGTCGGCGCCAAACACCTATCTGATGACACGCGCCGCCGAGCTCGGCCGGGGCGCCTTCACCCATATCGGATCCGTCGAGCAGGTGGAGGAGCGCATGCGCGGCTTGTTCGCCAAGCTCGAAAATCCGGCCGTGACCGGGCTCACCGCGAAATTCTCCGAGGCCAGGGCCGACGTCACCCCGGCGATCATCCCCGACGTCTATCGCGACGAGCCGCTGGTGCTGGCGGCAAGGCTCGACAAGCTCGCAGGCTCGCTCGAGATCAAGGGGCGCGTCGGTGATCGTCCATGGTCGGTGACGCTGCCGCTGCAAGATGCCGCCGAAGGCAACGGCCTGTCGAAACTCTGGGCCAAGCGCAAGATCGGTGACGCCGAAGTGGCGCGCGCGATGCGGGAGCTCGCGCCCGAGGAGGCCGACAAGGTGATCCTGGCGCTGGCGCTCGACCATCAGATCGTCACGCGCCTGACCAGCCTTGTCGCCGTCGACAAGACGCCGAGCCGGCCCGAAGGCGCGCCGCTCAAGCTCAGCGAATTGCCGATCAACCTGCCGGCCGGCTGGGACTTCGAGAAGGTGTTCGGCGAACGGCCGCAGATCCCGGCGCAGTTGCGCGAACGGCATGCCGATGCGCGTACCGCACCGGCGGCGCGGCGTCCGGCACCCGCAGCGCCTGATGCGATCCGTCTGCCCAAGACCGCAACCTCAGCCGAGCTGAAGATGATCGCAGGCCTGATCCTGATCGTGCTCGCCTTAAGCCTGTTCGTGTTCAAACGGCGTCGGCTCCTGCTCACCGACGCCGCTTGAGAGAGGAGCCTCCCCGAGCTCCCCTGTTAGCGCGCGCGGCTGCCCGTCCCATACCAACGGCCGCGCGCGCCTTTTTCGTACTGTCATCGCGGCGAGCGAAGCGACGAGAGTCCATGCCATGCCCCGCCTCTTATTTCCCCTGACTCTGGCCCTGATCGGCCTCATCCTGGTTGGCGACGGCGCCTACATCCACGCCAAGGCGTGGCTGGCGCAGGTGCTGCTTGAGCGCGCCTTCGACAAGAGCCTTGCGGCGGGCGAGCCGGTCAAACCGTGGGCATGGGCCGACACTTGGCCGGTCGCGCGGATCGAGGTGAAGCGGATTGGCGCCAGCGTGATCGTGCTGGAAGGCACCAGCGGCCAGGCGCTCGCCTTCGGGCCGGGCCATATCCAGCAAACGGTTGATGCCGGCGAGCGTGGAGTTGCCGTATACGCAGCGCATCGCGACACACATTTCCGTTTCCTGCGGAATGTCGCCGTCGGTGACGTGCTTGAGATCACGCGCCGCGACGGCAGGCATTTTCGCTATCGGGCGGATTCTTCGGCCGTTGTCCGTTTCGACACGTCGGGCATCGATCCCTCGACGCAGGGTGTGGAACTCGTGCTTACGACCTGTTGGCCGTTCGACGCCGTCACGTCGGGCCCGGAGCGCTATGTGCTGCATGCCACCTTGATCGAAGATCTGCGACCATCTTCGCGATCTCGGGATTGCCGCCATTGTTCTGAACGATGAACTCGCAATCTGCATGCGCAGGCTGGCACGCCATGGTCGCGAGCGCGTGGCGAGGCGTGTCGGGACGATCGAGGGTCGGCACCACGATGGACAGCAGCGGCATGACTGCCATTTGAGAGAATAAGGGTCACGGTTTCCTGGCATCTTGCCGGACCGTTCGCACTTTCGCCAAAAGTCTCGTGATGCTAGCCTTGTCGTCACATCCTGCCCATTCCGTCTCGCGGCATGGAGCGGCCACGATCAGCCCCCGAAGCCGGCGCGCGACAGCGCGTTGCAACAAGAACAAGAAGTGAAGGAAGCGCATGGAAGCTCAAGTGCCCGCCGCATCGGTTTCTCCGCGCCCCTGGTCGCCATCGCCCGACGCCGGAGACATCGTCAAGGGCATCCACGCCATGCTGCACCCGCACAACATCGTGCTGGTGGGCGCGACCGACAAGCCCGGCAATTATGCCGAACGCATCTGGAATAATCTGATCAAATACGGGTACGAGGGCGGCCTCTATCCGGTCAACGCCAAGCGGGAAGCCATCTGGGGCGTGCCCTGCTACAAGGACTTCGCGAGCCTGCCGGAGAAGCCGGACCACGTTCTGGTGCTGGTGCCGGCGCGCTTTGCGGTGCAGGTGATCCGCGACGCCGCGGCAGCCGGCGCACGGTCGGCCACCATCGTCACCTCTGGCTTCAGCGAGTTGCAGGACGAGGAAAGCCAGAAGCTCGCGGCCGAGTTGCAAGCGGCGATACGCGAGACGGGACTTGCCGTCACCGGCCCGAATTGCCTCGGCAATCTGAGCGCTGGCGAAAAGCTCTTCACCAACATCGACGACCGCATCGTCACCATGGAGCAGGGTGCAGTGGCGATCGCCGGGCAGTCCGGCGCCATCGTCATGGCGATCCGCCAGGCGCTGGAGGATCGGGGTGTCGGTGTCGGATACATGGTGACGACCGGCAACGAGGCCGGACTCGAGACGCCGGACCTGATGCGTTATTTCGCCGAGGATCCGAGCATCAAGGTGATCGTCGTCTATCTTGAGGGCGTGCGCAACACCAAGGCGTTTCGTGACGCCTGCAAGGCGGCGCGCGCCGCGAGCAAGCCCGTGATCGCGCTCAAGCTCGGCGCCTCCGAAGGCGGCCGCGCCGCGGCGATGGCCCACACCGGCGCGCTCGCGGGCTCGATCGAGACGTTCGACGCCGTAGCAACGCGCGAAGGGGTGATCCGGGTCGGCGGCCTCGACGAGCTGATCGAGACCACCGAGTGCTTCGTTCATTCCGCCGTGCCCAAGGGCGACCGGCTCGCCGCCGTCACGCTGTCGGGCGGCAAACGCGGCATGCTGCTGGATGCCTTCTATGCCGAGGGCTTGAACTTTGCGCCGCTGAGCCCGCATGTCGGCGCCGAACTGGCGAAGATGCTCGGGCCGGGCTCGATCGTCGGCAACCCGCTCGACGCCGGCTTTGCCGCGGTCGTCGATCCCTCGGTCTATATGAAGTCGATCAAGCTGATGATCGACGATCCGGATATCGACATCGTCATCGTCGATGCCGAGCTGCCGAAGGCTCCGCACGAGCTGCGCGAGCGCAATTTGCGCATCGTCGACGAGATGGCGCGCCAGGGCGGCAAGCCTGTGATCTATATCAGCGCGATGTCGATCGGTTTCACCGAGTTCACCAAATCCTTGCGCAAGTCGCTGCCGCATCTCGCGGTCATGCAGGGCATGGACCGCGCGGTGACCGCAATCAAGTCGCTGCTCGACTATGCCAGGCTGCGCAAGGAGGTACCCGATATCGTCTCGAGCTCCAAACCCGCCGCGCGCGCCGTGCTGGAGAAGGCGCTGAAATCGGCCAGCGGTGCCGCGCTCGACGAGGTCGCCTCGAAGAAGCTGCTGAAGGCCTACGGCATTCCGATCTCGAAGGAGGCGATCGCACAGACGGCGGCCGAGGCGGTGAAGATCGCCAAGCAGATCGGCTTTCCGGTCGTGGCAAAACTCGTCAGCGCCGAGATCCTGCACAAGTCCGACATCGGCGGCGTGGTGTTGAACCTGAACAGCGCCGCCGAGGTGAAGAAGGCGTTTGCCGACATCACCGCACGGGTCGCGAAGCTGAAGGGCAGGCCGAAGCTCGACGGCATCCTGATCGCCCAGCAGGTCAAGGCCGAGCTGGAGCTCGTGGTCGGTGCCTCGCTCGATGCCGAGATGGGGCCGGTCGTGCTGTTCGGCACCGGCGGCGTCGACATCGAGCTGATGAAGGACGTCGCGCTCGCCGGTGCGCCGCTGGACGAGGCCGAGGCGCGGCTCCTGATCGGCCGCACCAAGGCCGGTATCAAGCTGCGCGGCTATCGCGGCAAGCCGGCCCTGCATGAAGCCTCCGCGGTGAAGGCGCTGGTCGGCCTGTCCAATCTGATCGCGGATGCCGGCGATCGGATCGCCTCGATCGACATCAACCCGTTCCTCATCAACACCCGGACGGGCGTGGCGGTCGACGCCCTGATCGTCCTCAACAACGCCGCGGCAAAACGCGCGGCCGGGCATTGAAGCGCCAGAAACGCGTAGGGCGGATTAGCGCAGCGTAATCCGCCGCGGGGGGAGAAGACGGCGGCGGGTTACGCTGCGCTAACTCGCCCCACTTAACATCGCGAACTCCTTCCAACTTCCCTGCTTTGGCCGTAAAACCTCCCGCATGGCACGCGCGAGTCATCTGGTGATTGGAACGGCGACGCTGGCGGTGATCGCCGTGGCGTTCGGCGGCGTGCTCGGCTTGCAGAAATGGCGCACCATCCAGAGCCGCAGCCAGTTGCGCGTGGTATTCGAGGGCGGCTCGGCCTCCGGGCTGCGCCGCGGCGGACCGGTCAATTTCGACGGCGTGCCCGCGGGCCAGATCCTGTCGATCAAGCTGGACAGCCCGCGCAGGATCGTGGCGCTGGTGATGCTCGACAACACCGCGCCGATCCGCAAGGACACCGTGGCGGGCATCGAGTTCCAGGGCCTCACCGGCGTTGCCGCGATCTCGCTGATCGGGGGCGCGCCCTCCGCGCCGCCGGTGCCGCTGGACGCGGACGGCGTCCCCGTACTGACCGCCGACCTCAGCGACGCCGAGACCATCGTCGACACCCTGCACAGCGTCGACCGCACGATCGTCAGCAACGCACCCGCGATCAAGGAAGGCCTGCGCACGTTCGAGGACTACACCGCTGATCTCCGGAGCAAGGGCGGCGAAATCGACTCCGTCATGGCCAAGGTCGACAGCGCCTTCGCGGGCTTCGACAAGGCGGTCACGAAGATCGAGGGCGCAGTGCCCGGCTTCGTCGACGGCAAGGCCGACGAACTGTTCGAAAAGATACAGGGGCTGCACGAGCTTGCCGACACCATGAAGAAGAAATCGGCCGGCTACCTCGAGGACATCCGTCGCTCGCTGCTCGACGTCAGCGAGGCCGCCAACAAGATGAGCGGGACGCCCACGCCCGCCGCCGCACCGCGCCCGCCGCGCAAACCTGTACAGCAGAAGCGATAGAATCACGCGCAGCGCACGATGCCCTTGCGCGCGCGGAAGCGGGGGTTGGTGCCGGCAATGCCTTAAAGCGCGATGCGATCAGGATAGATCGCCATCGCGCTTCAGGTTGTGTTCAAGCATGATCTTTTCGGAAAGCCGCTGCGCACTTTCCCGGATCATGCCTTAGTAGTTGCTCGGAGACGAGCCATTCGGGATGCCATCGATCGGGCACTCGTCGGTCCCCGGCGTCGAGCGGGTCATCGCCTCGACCATGTCCCGTGTGCCTTCGGGATCGGCGATCCAGTTCTTGTAGAAATCATAGGGACAGGCCGCAACGCCGCGCGGGCTCTCGCCGGAATTGATCATGCCGGTATAGCCGCGGTGGACCAGCTTGTAGAGATGGTTTTGCGACTGGCCATTGCGGCGCGCATCGCGGATCAGATGCTTCGAGAGCTGTGCGTACTGGATGCCGTAATCCTCCTCGCCGCACTCGCCGAGTGTGCGGCCGTCGAAGCCGATGATCGCGGAGTGGCCGAAGTAGGAATAGACGCCGTCGAAGCCGGCGGCATTGGCGACCGCGACATAGACGTTGTTGGCCCAGGCCATCGCCTTGGAAATCAGGACCTGCTGCTCCTTGGCCGGATACATATAGCCCTGGCAGCGCACGATCAGCTCGGCGCCCTTCATGGCGCAATCACGCCAGATCTCCGGAAAATTGCCGTCGTCGCAGATGATCAGGCTGACCTTCATGCCCTTCGGGCCGTCGGAGACGTAGGTGCAATTGCCGGGATACCAGCCTTCGATCGGGACCCACGGCATGATCTTGCGGTACTTCTGTACGATCTCGCCCTTGTCGTTCATCAGGATCAGGGTGTTGTAGGGCGCCTTGTTCGGATGCTCCTCGTGGCGCTCGCCCGTCAGCGAGAACACGCCCCATACCTTCGCCTTCCGGCAGGCCTCGGCGAAGATCGCGGTCTCCTCACCGGGCACCGCGCATGCCGTCTCGTACATCTCGTTGGAATCGTACATGATCCCTTGCGTGGAGTATTCGGGAAAGATGACGAGGTCCATGCCAGGCAAGCCGACCTTCATGCCAACCACCATGTCGGCGATCTTGCGGGCGTTGTCGAGCACCTCGGCCTTGGTGTGCAGGCGCGGCATCTTGTAATTGACGACGGCGACGCCGACCGTGTCATTGCTGCTGGAAATGTCACCGTGAAGCATGTTGAGCGCTCCTGTCTTTTATTCGTTTGAGGTCATCGCCTGCGTTAGTGGCTGATCATCCAGGGACGCGCCGTTGGAAAGCCCTTCGCGCCGCTCCTGGTCTTCGTCACCAGCCGCGCCGGCTTCTTCTTGTCCGGCGAGCCCCTGTCCTTCACCGTCTTGCCCGACGAGCAGCAGCCGCAGCCGGGACCGTGCGAGGCCTTGTACTGCGCAAGCGTCTGTGGCGCGTGCGAGCTGCGCTCGTTGACGGCATGCGCCTTACGCGTCTCCGACGGCATGCAGAAGAAATTCGGTGCGGTCAGGATCACCCGAGGCGCCATCGTCTCGCAGTGCGGGCAGCTCTGCGGATCGTCGCATTCCGCCATCGGGCGCAGATCCTTGAACGGACCACAATCGTCACAGAGATATTCGTAGACCGGCATCGCATCATCCCCACGCTGTCGCCTGTTCATCACTCCTCGCGGCGGGTGCGGGGCGGCAAGTACACACCGCCCCGCATCCCGTCGTGCAGGGATCATTTGTCCGGCGAAATCGGCATCTGGATATCGCCCTTGATGTGCTTGATGGGACCTGCCGACGACGGCATCACGTCGAAGTCGAAGATCTCCGTCGGCAGCCACAGCGTGGCGCAGGCATTGGGCACGTCGACCACGCCGGAGATGTGGCCCTGACACGGCGCGGTGCCGAGGATCGAATAGGCCTGGGCGCCGGAGTAGCCGAACTTCTTCAGATACTCGATCGCGTTCAAGCAGGCCTGGCGGTAGGCGATATGAACGTCGAGATAATGCTGCTTGCCGGCCTCGTCGACCGAGATGCCCTCGAAGATCAGATAGTCCTTGTAGTTCGGCGTGATCGGCGACGGCTTGAAGATCGGGTTCTTGATGCCGTATTTCGACATGCCGTCCTTGATCACCTCGACCTTCAGATGCAGCCAGCCGGCCATCTCGATGGCGCCGCAGAAGGTGATCTCGCCGTCGCCCTGGCTGAAATGCAAATCGCCCATCGAAAGACCGGCGCCGGGCACGTAGACCGGGAAGTAGATCTTCGAGCCGCGGGAGAGATCCTTGATGTCGCAATTACCGCCATGCTCGCGCGGCGGCACGGTGCGGGCGCCTTCCGCGCCGATCTTGGCCTTCACGTCGCCCTTGGCGCGGCCGCCATGGGCGGTCGCCGCGAAGGGCGGGTTGGCCAGGCCGGGCACGCGGGTCGGGTTGGTCGAGATCAGCTCGGCCTCGCGCTTGTTCCAGGTCTCCAGCATCTTCGGATCAGGCAGACAGCCGATCAGGCCGGGATGGATCAGGCCGGCGAAGTTGACGCCGGGGATATGGCGCGACGAAGTGTAGAGGCCTTTGATGTCCCAGATCGACTTTTGCGCCAACGGGAAGTGGTCGGTCAGGAAGCCGCCGCCGTTCTGCTTGGAGAAGAAGCCGTTGAAGCCCCAGAGGCTCTCCTTCATCGGGCCGACGTCGAGCAGATCAACGACGAGAAGGTCGCCGGGCTCGGCGCCCTTGACGCCGATCGGACCGGAGAGGAAGTGCACGATCGAGAGGTCGATGTCGCGCACGTCGTCGGCGGAATCATTGTTCTTGATGAAGCCGCCGGTCCAGTCATAGGTCTCGATGATGAAATCGTCGCCGGGATTGACCCAAGCCACGATCGGGATATCGGGGTGCCAGCGGTTGTGCACCATGTCATTTTCGTAGGCCGACTTGGTGAGATCGACCTTGATCAGTGTCTCTGGCATCGAGAAGCTCCCCTTTTACACGGTTGGTTAGACGGACAGATATTTCGAGACCTGCGCGGCATCGACGGCGTCGCGCGGATCGTCGCGCACGATCGCGCCGTTCTCGATGACCAGCACGCGGTCGGCGATATCGAGCGCGAAGCTCAGGACCTGCTCGGACACGACGATCGACAAGCCCTTCTCATCGCGGATGCGCTTCAGCGTGCGCGCCATCTCCTTGATGATCGAGGGCTGGATGCCTTCGGTGGGCTCATCCAGCAGCAGCACCTTCGGCTTGGTCGCCAGCGCACGCGCGATGGCGAGCTGCTGTTGTTGTCCGCCGGAGAGATTACCGCCGCGGCGGCCCTTCATCTCCAGCAGCACCGGGAATAGTTCGTAGATATCGGCGGGGACCTCGGTCCCGCCGGAGACGACGAGACCGGTCTCGATGTTCTCCTTCACCGTCATGGTCGAAAAGATCATGCGGCCCTGCGGCACATAGGCGAGACCCTTGGCCACGCGGTCATAGCTCGGCAGGCCGCCGAGCTCGGCGCCGTCCATGGTCACCGAGCCGCTCTTCGCAGGGAGGATGCCCATCAGCGATTTCATCAGCGTGGTCTTGCCCATGCCGTTGCGGCCCATGATCGCAACGATCTCGTTGGGCGCGACCTTGACGTTGAGGCCGTGCAGCACCTCGCTCTGGCCGTAGGCGACGTGGAGATCAGAAATAGCCAGCATCGCGCGCTCCTTAGTGGCCGAGATAGACTTCGATGACCTTGGGATCGTTCTGCACTTTCTCCATGGTCCCCTCCGAGAGGATCTGGCCCTGGTGGAGCACAGTGACCTTGTGCGCGATGTCCTCGACGAACTTCATGTCGTGCTCGATCACCAGCACCGAACGGTTCTTGATGATGCGATTGAGCAGCTCCGCGGTCTTGGTGCGCTCGGACACGCTCATGCCGGCGACCGGCTCGTCCAGCATCAGAAGGTCGGGATCCTGGATCAGCAGCATGCCGATCTCGAGCCACTGCTTCTGGCCGTGGCTGAGCAGATCGGCGCTCATGTTCAGCCGATCCTTCAGGAAAATCATCTCGGCGACCTCGTGCACCCGGTCGCGCACCGCGGCATCGCGGGTGAAGGTCAGCGCGCCAAACACCGAGCGTCCGCGCGGATAGGAAATCTCGAGATTCTCGAACACCGTGAGATCGTCGTAGATCGAGGGGTTCTGGAACTTGCGGCCGACGCCGGTCTTGACGATCTCGTTCTCCTTCATCCGCGTCAGCTCCTTGCCGCGGAACTGGATCGAACCCGACGTGGCTTTGGTCTTGCCGCAGATCAGGTCGAGCACCGTGGTCTTGCCGGCACCGTTGGGACCGATGATGACGCGGATCTCGTTCTCATCGACGTAGAAGGAAAGATCATTGACCGCCTTGAACCCGTCGAACGACACCGTGAGGGCCTCGACAGCAAGCAGGAATTCCTTGGGCTGATGACCGACGAGCATGATCTATCTCCTCACTCTGCCGGAGCGCCGTCGGCGACCGAGCTATCGGTCCAACCGTCGGGTTTCGATTTGCGCGACGGCATCAGGCGGTCGATGCGCGGCTGCACATAGTCGCCCCAGATTCCGGCAAGGCCGTTCGGAAATGCGAGCACCACGGCGATGAACAATCCGCCAAGTCCGAACAGCCACAATTCGGGAAACGTCTCCGACAGGCTGGTCTTGGCGAAATTGACCAGCAGCGTGCCGTAGACCGCGCCGAGGATCGACAACCGTCCGCCGACCGCGGTGTAGATCACCATTTCGATCGACGGCACGATGCCGACGAAGGACGGCGACATGAAGCCGACATTGAGTGCGAACATGGCGCCGCCGATCGCGGCGAACACGGCGGCGATGCAGAAGGCGAAGATCTTGAAATTCGCGACGCTGTAGCCGGAGAACCTGACGCGATCCTCCTTCTCGCGCATCGCGACCAGGATGCGTCCGAGCTTGGAGTGCCGGACGAACTGCGCGATCATGATGCAGACGAGCAGGCATCCGACCTCGAAGAAGTACAGCACGACCTTGGCGTGATCGGGCCTGATGTCCCACCCCTTCAGCGTCCGCAGATCGGTCATGCCGTTGATGCCGCCAGTATAGCCCTGTTGGCCCACGATCAGGATGGTGAGGATGGCCGCAACCGCCTGGGTTATGATCGCGAAATAGGTGCCGCCGACGCGGCGCTTGAACATCGCGGTGCCGATGATCAGCGCGAAGATGCCGGGAACCAGGATAATGGCGAGGATGGTGAAGGTGAGACTGTGAAACGGCTGCCAGAACAGCGGCAGCGACGTGATCTGATTCCAGTCCATGAAGTCCGGAATTCCGGGGGTCGACTGGATCTTGGTGTTCTCCACGCTCGATGCCTCGAGCTTGAGGAACATCGCCATGCAGTAACCGCCGAGCCCGAAGAACACGCCCTGGCCGAGGCTGAGAATGCCGCCATAGCCCCAGCAGATCACCAATCCCAGCGCGACGAAGGCATAGGTCAGGTATTTCGCGACCAGATTGAGCCTGAAGACGTCGAGCGTGAGCGGCAGCACCACCACCAGGAAGACCGCGAGCACGAGAATCCCGATGAGCTCCGATCGATTGAAGAACCGATTGTCGGTCATTGCATCAGCCTCTATTTCTCACTTGCGGACCTTGAGGGCGAACAGCCCTTGCGGCCGCAGCATCAGGATTCCGACAACGGCGAGCAGCGTCAGCACCTTGGCCATCGAGCCCGACATGAAGAACTCGAGGGTGGATTGCGTCTGCGAGATCGAGAAGGCCGAGGCGATGGTGCCGACCAGGCTCGCCGCGCCGCCGAAAACGACCACGAGGAACGTGTCGACGATGTAGAGCTGTCCGGAGGTCGGGCCTGTAGAGCCGATCATCGTGAAGGCGCTGCCGGCGATTCCGGCGATGCCGCAGCCGAGACCGAAAGTGTAGCGATCGACCTTTTCGGTGTTGATGCCGACAGCACCGGCCATGATGCGGTTCTGCACAACGGCGCGCACCTGGCGACCCCAGCGCGATTTGTACATGACATAGGCGACGCTGATGGTGATCAGCAAGGTCAGACACATCACGAAGACGCCGTTGATCGGGACTTCGATACTGTCGGTGACGTGCAGCGATCCCAGCATCCACTGCGGCAATTCGACGCCGACTTCACGCGCGCCGAACACGGAGCGATAGGCCTGCTGCAGGATCAGGCTGAGGCCCCAGGTCGCCAGCAGCGTGTCGAGCGGGCGCTTGTAGAGGTGCCGTATCAGCACCCATTCCACGAGCATTCCCAACGCACCGGAGGCGATGAAGGCCAGGATCATCGCGAGAAAGAAGTAGCCGCTGAACAGGCTCGGTAAATAGGACTGGAAGAAGCTCGAGGTCATCCAGGTGACGTAGGCGCCGAGGATCATGAATTCGCCATGGGCCATGTTGATGACGCCCATCTGGCCGAAAATGATCGCAAGCCCGAGCGCCATCAGCACGTAGACCGAGAACAGGATCAGTCCTGCAAAGCCCTGCATGACGAAGATGGAGCCGAGATCACCAAGCGAGTAGTCGCCGAACATCGATGTCCTCCGTCGGGGATAAGGTCCCCGCGCCGCGAGAAGATTCGCGGCGCGGGGGTCTTGGGCGTGGATTTGCTGTCCACGCCAGGGAGAGGCTTGGTGTTTGGAAGAATGCGCGGCGAGGAGCGCTTCTTACTGGTAGCCCTTCGGGAACGGATCGGGCTCGACGAGATCGGCGGTCTCGTAGATCAGCTCGAACTGGCCATCCAGCTTGGCGCGCCCCACCCGGGTCTTCGACCAGAGGTGATGATTCTCGTGGATGCGCACATAGCCTTCCGGCGCGCCCTTGAACTCGACGCCGGGCGAAGCCGCCGCGATCTTGTCGACGTCGAAGGAACCGGCCTTCTCGACCGTCAATTTCCACAGCCACGGGCCGAGATAGGCAGCCTGGGTGACGTCTCCGATGACGGTCTTTTCGCCCCACATCTTCTTGAACGCCGGCACGAAGGCCTTGTTGTTGGGATTGTCGAGCGACTGGAAGTACTTCATGCAGGCATAGGCGCCGGCGATGTTCTCGCCGCCGATGCCGTCGATTTCGTCTTCGGTCACCGAGATCGTCAGCAGCGCCTGCTTGGAGAGATCGATGCCGGCGGCCTTGAGCTGCTTGTAGAAGGCGACGTTGGAGCCGCCCACGACGTCGGTGAAGATCACGTCGGGCTTGGTCAGCTTGATCTTGTTGATGACCGAGTTGAACTGGGTGTTGCCGAGCGGATAGTATTCCTCGCCGACGACCTTGCCCTTGAGCACGTTCTCGACGTGCTTGCGCGCGATCTTGTTGGAGGTGCGCGGCCAGATGTAGTCGGAGCCGATGAAGAAGAAGCTCTTCGCGCCCTTCTCCTTCGCGATCCAGTTCAGGCCGGCGAGAATCTGCTGGGTCGCCTCCTGGCCGGTGTAGATCACGTTCTTGGACTGCTCGAGACCTTCGTAGAAGGTCGGATAATAGAGCATGCCGTTATACTGCTCCACGACCGGCAGCACCGCCTTGCGCGAGGCTGAGGTCCAGCAACCCATGATTGCCGCGACCTTGTCGTTGACAAGCAGCTTCTTGGCCTTCTCCGCGAAAGTCGGCCAGTCGCTGGCGCCGTCTTCCTGGATGAACTTGATCTTGCGACCGAGCACGCCGCCCATGGCGTTGATCTGCTCGATGGCGAGCTTTTCGGCCTCGATCGAGCCGGTCTCGGAGATGGCCATGGTGCCGGTCGCCGAGTGCAGGATGCCGACCGTCACCTCGGTGTCGGTGACCGCAAGGCCGGTGGTGTTGACCGCCGAAGTCGCCGGGGCCTGCGCAAATGACGCCCGCGGCAGCATCGTGATGGCGGGCACGGCGGCCATTCCCATCAATAGTTTGCGCCGGAGCGGCGACAAAAGGCCCTTGTTTGGTTCGTCTGACATGAGCACCCCACTTTTGTTCGAGAACACGCGATTGGTGCCGTGAGGATGGCTCGGATCCGGGTGGCGGAAGCATACGCAAGATCGCGTATACTGCACCGCAAAATGCCGACGTAGGCTTTGGTACGGAATTTGCGAGGGATCCAGGTCCGTATCGGAAGTGGGGTAAAGCGTGGCAGGGCGGCAGCGAATAGACCGCGTCAGGCGACAGTATAACCAATGGGTCGCCAACCAGACGCTGGAAGACTATGCGCTGCGCTTCACCGCCAAGAGCGCGCGGCGCTGGTCCGCCGCCCGGGTCGCCAACACGGCGCTGGGCGCGATTTCGTTCCTGGCGATGGAGGCGATCGGCGGTACCATCACCCTGAACTACGGCGTCACCAACGCGACTGCCGCCATCCTCGTGGTCTCCCTCATCATCTTCTGCTGCGGCGTGCCGATCGCCTATTATGCCGCTAAATGCGGCATCGACATCGACCTGCTCACGCGCGGCGCCGGCTTCGGCTACATCGGCTCGACCGTCACCTCCCTGATCTACGCCTCCTTCACATTCATTTTCTTTGCGATCGAAGCCGTAATCCTCGCTTCCGCGCTCGAGATGTGCTTCGGGATTCCGCGGCCGGTCGGCTATCTCATCAGCGCCGTCGTCATCATCCCGCTGGTGGCCTACGGCATCACGCTGATCAGCCGCTTCCAATTGTGGACGCAGCCGCTGTGGATCGTGCTCCACATCATTCCGTTCGCGGCGATCGCCTGGCACAACCCGCACTCCTTTACGGAGTGGCGCAAATTCTCGGGCGAGCACGGCGATCTCAACGGGCATTTCGACCTGCTACTGTTCGGGGTTGCGGCCTCCGTGGTATTTTCGCTGGTGGCGCAGATCGGCGAGCAGGTCGACTTCCTGCGCTTCCTTCCGCGCGACCGCCGCGCGTCCAGGGCGTCCTGGTGGATAGCGATGATGAGCGCTGGCCCCGGATGGATCGTGCTTGGCGCCCTGAAACTCCTGGCGGGCTCGTTCCTCGCCTTCTTCGCGCTCAGCCATGGGGTGCCGCCCGAAGAGGCTGCCGAGCCGGCGCATATGTATCTCGAAGCGTTCCGCTACGTGCTGTCGCAGCCTGATCTCGCGCTGGCGCTGACCGGCACGTTCGTGATCCTGTCCCAGGTGAAGATCAACGTCACCAACGCCTATGCCGGCTCGATCGCCTGGTCGAACTTCTTCTCGCGCCTGACCCACAGCCATCCCGGCCGCGTCGTCTGGCTGGTCTTCAACGTGATCGTGGCGCTGCTGTTGATGGAGATCGGCGTCTACAAGGCACTCGAGCAAACCTTGGCGCTCTATTCCAACGTCGCGATCGCCTGGGTCGGTGCGCTGGTCGCCGATCTCGTCATCAACAAGCCGCTTGGCTTGCGGCCACAGCAGATCGAATTCAAGCGCGCGCATCTCTACGACGTCAATCCGGTCGGCGTGGGCGCGATGACGATCGCAACCATCGTCTCGATCAGCGCCTTTTACGGCCTGTTCGGGCCTACCGCGAAGGCGCTGTCAGCCTTCATCGCGCTCGCGGTTGCTTTCATCGTCGCGCCGTTGATTGCCTGGGCCACGGATGGCAAGTACTACATCGCGCGCAAGCCGAAGCGGAGCTGGCAGGACCTCGAGGCGATCCAGTGCTGCATCTGCGAGCACTCGTTCGAGCCGGAGGACATGGCCTCCTGCCCCGCTTACGCCGGACCGATTTGCTCCTTGTGCTGTTCGCTGGATGCCCGATGCCACGATCTCTGCAAGCCGCATGCGCGGATCCAGGCGCAGATATCGGAGACGCTGGGCAAGCTGATGCCGCAGCCGATCTACGCGCGCATCAATTCGCAACTCGGCCACTATGTCGGCGTGTTCGTGGTTTCCGCCGGTCTCGTCGCGCTGGTGCTGGGCCTGATCTATCTGCAGACCTCGGCAAGCGTGCATGGCGAGAACGCGCTCGTCTCCGACGTGCTCTGGAAGGTGTTCTTCTCGCTCAGCATCATCATCGGCGTGGTGGCTTGGCTGTTCGTGCTGGCACAGCAGAGCCGCCGCGCCGCCGAGGAGGAGACCCGAAGGCAGACCGCGCTGCTGATTCAGGAGATCGACGCGCACAAGCGCACCGACGCCGAGCTGCAGCGCGCCAAGGAGGTCGCCGAATCCGCCAACCTCGCCAAGAGCCGCTACGTGGTGGGCCTGAGCCACGAGCTTCGCTCGCCGCTGAACGCGATCAGCGGCTATGCCCAGCTCCTGGAGCAGGACACGACGCTGAACACCAAGCCGCGCGACCAGGTCCGCGTCGTCCGCCGTAGTGCCGATCACCTCTCCGGCCTGATCGACGGCATTCTGGACATCTCCAAGATCGAGGCCGGGCGGCTGTATCTGTCGCGCGACGAAGTGCGCCTCAGCGAGTTCCTCGATCAGCTGGTCGGCATGTTCCGCCTGCAGGCCGCCGCCAAGGGCATCGACTTCGTGTTCAGGCGGCCGGCGTATTTGCCGCTCGTGGTCTACGCCGATGAGAAGCGGCTGCGCCAAGTGCTGATCAATTTGCTCTCGAACGCCATCAAATTCACCCAGACCGGCAGCGTGCAGTTCGTCGTGCATTATCGCAGCCCCGTCGCGGAGTTCGAGGTGATCGACACCGGTCCCGGAATCCAGGGCGACGATCTCGAACGCATCTTCGCGCCGTTCGAGCGCGGTGCGCTCGGCGTTTCGCAGCCGCAGACCGGAACGGGACTCGGCCTGACCATCAGCCGATTGCTCGCCGGAGTGATGGGCGGCGACATCAAGGTCATGAGCACCGTCGGCACCGGCTCGACGTTCAAGGTCAAGATCCTGCTGTCGGAGGTCACCAATCCGCGGCGCATCGCGCCGGTGGAGGCGCCGATCTCCGGTTATCACGGCGCGCGCAAGACCATCCTCATCACCGACGACGATCCCGTGCATCGCGACCTGCTGCGCGAGGTGCTGACGCCGCTCGGCTTCATCCTGCTCAGCGCGCCCGACGGCCCCGGCTGCCTCGCGCTGGCTCAGCATTGCCGGCCCGATCTGTTTCTGCTCGACATCTCGATGCCCGCCATGGACGGCTGGGCTGTCGCCGAGGCCTTGCGGGCGAACGGCCATCACCAGGCCCGCATCCTGATGGTGTCGGCCAGCGCGATCGAGGCCCACGGCGCGCCGCTGGCGCAGCCCTTCCACGACGGCTATTTGATGAAGCCGATCGACATCCCGCGGCTGCTGGAGACGGTCCGCCAGCTCCTCAAGATCGAATGGCAATATGGCTCGGACGAGATTCCGGTGTCGTTCTGGCACCCCGAAAGCGGATCAAGGCCCCCGGCGCGGCATATCGAGGCCCTGATCGGGCTCGGCCAGATCGGCTACGTCAGGGGCATCCAGTTGAAGCTCGACGAGATCGGCAACGAGCATCCTGAACATGCCGATTTCGTCGCACAGATGCGGTCGCTCGTCGACCGCTTCGATCTCGACCAGTACATGGCCACATTGAAGACGTTGCATGCGCATGAACATTGAGTCGAAGAAGCGCGACGTCGCGCTCGTTGTCGATGACTCTCCCGAGACGCTGCGGCTGCTCACCGATGCGCTCGACGGCGCCGGCATGACGGTGATGGTGGCACTCGACGGCGCGGCGGCGATACGCATCATCGACCAGATCACGCCCGACATCGTTCTGCTCGATGCCATGATGCCCGGCATCGACGGCTTCGAGACCTGTCGCCGGCTCAAGCGCGATGCGGGCCTTGCCAATGTCCCCGTGATCTTCATGACGGGGCTCGCTGATACCGAGCACATCGTTCGTGGGCTCGAGGCCGGCGGCGTCGATTACGTGACGAAGCCGATCGTGATCGAGGAAATGCTGGCGCGCATCCGCGTCCATCTCGGCAATGCCCGCCTGACGCAGAGCGCGCGCGCCGCGCTCGACGTCTCCGGCCGTTTCCTGTTCGCGGTCGATCGCCATGGCAATTTGCTGTGGGCAACGCCGCAGGCGCAGAAACTGCTGTCCGATCATCACGGCGCGCAGGCCGACGATTTCGTCCTGCCGCCATCGCTGCTGCAATGGCTGGAGCAGGCCAAGGCCAAGGGCAGCTCGAAATCCCAAGCGGTTTCCTTGCCGGACAATCCGCAGCTTCGGCTCTATTACATGGGCGAAACCGCGCCGAACGAGTTTCTGCTGCGGCTCTCCAGGGAGTCCGGCACCGCGCTTCCCCCTGAATTCACCAGCGAGCTCGGCCTCACCACCCGCGAAGGCGAGGTGCTGGCCTGGCTCAGCAAGGGCAAGACCAACCGCGACATCGCGCAAATCCTGGGCCTCAGCCCGCGCACGGTCGACAAGCATCTCGAGCAGATCTACGCCAAGCTCGGCGTGGAGAACCGGACGGCAGCGGCGGCGATTGCGGCGAACGCGACGCGGAGGAATTCGTGAGCTGGCAAGAGTGAGTCGGGACGCCACCAATCCTGCAAACGGCGGAGTATGTGGCGAGCGCCGCCCGCCACACGACCCCTCACCTACAACGCCTCACCCGTAAACGAACGCCTTGTCATCCAGATCCGTCTTCGGGATCTCGTCCTTTTCGGTCCAGTAATCCTGGCTGTGCTGCCATTCCGGCTTGTCGCCGCGCTTGGGGAGCAGGTCCATGTTTCGCATCATGTAGCCGGGGTTGAAGTTTTCCGGATCGATCCAGGGCAGGATCGGCATGTTATGGTCTTCGGCGCGCAAGCGCACCTCGACCTTCTTCTTGCCCTTCGCCTTCATATGGCCGAGCAACCGGCAGACGAAATCTGCGACCAAGTCGACACGAAGCGTCCAGCTGGCGCGGAAATAGCCAAACACCCAGACCATGTTCGGAACGCCCGTGAACATCATGCCGCGATAGGTGACGGTGTCGCCGAAGGCCAGCGGCTTGCCGTCGATCTCGAAGGCGATGTCGCCCAGCGCTGCGAGATTGAAGCCGGTCGCGGTGACGATGACATCGGCTTCCAGCAGCTTGCCGGATTTGAGCTGAATGCCGTTCTCGACGAAGCACTCGATCTCGTCGGTGACCACGGAGGCCTTGCCGCTGGCGATGCCCTTGAACAGATCGGCATCCGGCACGAAGGCGATGCGCTGCCGCCAGGGCCGGTAGGTCGGCGTGAAATGCGTCTCGACGTCGTAGTCCTGACCGAGGACCGCGCTGATCTGGCCGATCAGCTCCTTTTTCACCTGCTCGGGCTTGGACAGGCAGAGTTTCGTGAACGCATCCTGCTCGAACAATATCTTGCGCCGAACGATCTCGTGGATCCAGGCTTCATCGACCTGAAGCCGGCGCAACTCCTCGGCGATCTCGATGGCGTTGCGGCCGAGCCGGAAATAGGTCGGCGAACGCTGCAGCATGGTGACATGCGCGCACTTGTCCGCGATATTCGGCACCAGCGTTGCCGCGGTGGCGCCCGAACCGATCACGACGACCTTCTTGTTCGTGAGGTCGAGATCGTCCGGCCAGGTCTGCGGGTGGACGATGCGGCCCTTGAAGCGATCGGTGCCCTTCCATTCCGGCGTGTAGCCTTCCGAATGGCGGTAATAGCCCTGGCACATCCAGAGGAAGTTCGCGGTGAAGGTCCTGGTCTCGCCGGTGTCGGTCGTCACGGCCTCGATGGTCCAGAGATTTTGCTCGCTCGACCAGCTGGCGGAATTGATCTTGTGCTTGTAGCGGATGTGTCGCGCGATATCGTTGTCTTCGATCACCTCCTCCATGTAAGCGAGGATTTCTTCGGCGGTCGCGATCGGCGGCCCCACCCAGGGCTTGAAGCTATAGCCGAACGTATGGAGATCACTGTCCGAGCGGATGCCGGGATAACGATGCGTGCTCCAGGTGCCGCCGAACGTCGCCTGCGTTTCCAGGATCACGTAGCTCGTACCCGGAAGCTGCTTGTCGATGTGATAGGCGCTGCCGATGCCGGAGATGCCGGCGCCGACGATCAGCACGTCGAAATGTTCAGAAGCCTGTTTGGCCGTGGCGTGACTGCGAACAGCGACATTCATTGTTGCTTCTATGCCTTGCTTGTTTTTATGGCCGCCCTTGACGGACGGCGCGTTTCCTCCGCGGCCGGCATGATCACCCGCCGCGCTTCCGCTTCAAAATGACATAGATCAAGTCGCGGTCAAATCACAGTGCCGCACCCCAGCTCCGCGCGGTCTGCACGATCCAGTCGCGGTAGAGCGTGAGCGGCGTGACCCCCGTCAATCCGCCGCAACCGGCGGCGCCGTTCGGCCCCGTGGACCAACTGATGAGGCCGACGAGCACGGGACCACTCGGCTTGTCCTCGAACACAGGGCCTCCGGAATCTCCCGTGCAGGCGCCAATTCCCTCGCGAACACCGTTGGTTACGGGATCGACCAGGCGAATCTGGAGGGTGCCGGGCTGGCCCGTGGCGACGAGCGCGGCAACGCGCGTCAAACCGCCACTCTTGCCGTCACCGCGCACGGTGACGCCAATACCGGCGATGACGAAGCGGCCGCCGACCCGAATTGGAATTTGCGGCATGCCGACCGGCACCGTGGATTTTCCCTTGAGTGGAATTTCCAGTTGCAGCAGCGCCACGTCGGCGGTGGCGCGATGTGCCTGCATCGCCTGCATGTTGAAGCTCGGATGGATCGCAACAGTCCGAACGTTCAGCAATTGTGGCGCGCCGTCTGGGCCGCGATCGACGATCTTGTAATCCGCACCGGGCTGCACGCAATGGGCGACGGTGAGCACCACTCGTGGTGCAATCAAGCTGCCGGTGCAGAAATTGCCACGCGAGCCCACGATGGTGACGACCGCGCGTGCAACACCGTCGGCCTGCGGCGTGCCGCCGCCGACGATGGCGTGTGCAGGCGCGGCTAACAGCAGCGCGGCTATGACGAGAGTTGCTGACTTCTTCATGGGAACACGCTTCGCGGCGGCATGGATGAGGACGGATTGCTTCGGACTGGCTCTTGCCGATACCCCATGCTAGCGCTCTTGGAAAGGAACTGACGAGGGCAGGATAGTGGCGATCGAAGCTGTGATCTTTGATTTTGGCGGCGTGCTGACGAGTTCGCCGTTCGAGGCGTTCGCGCGGTTCGAGACCCAGCGCGGGCTGCCCGTCAACATCATACGTCGAACCAACGCCGCCAACCATTTGGAAAACGCCTGGGCCAAGTTCGAGCGGGCCGAGATCGATATCGAGGCCTTCGACGAATTGTTCGCCACGGAATCGCTGGCATTCGGCGCGGAGGTGCGCGGCCGCGACGTGCTGCCGCTGCTGCAGGGCCATCTGCGTCCCGAGATGGTCGAGGCGCTGAGGCGCATCAAGGCGCAATTCAAGACCGGCTGCATCACCAACAACCTGCCGGCCAACGCCATCGGCAGCATGACCGGGCGCTCCCTTTATATCGCCGAAGTCATGGTGCTGTTCGATCATGTCATCGAGTCCGCCAAGATCGGCCTGCGCAAGCCCGACCCGCGCATTTACAAGATGATGGTGGAGACGCTGAAGGTCGATCCGAACAATTGCGTCTATCTCGACGATCTCGGCGTCAATCTGAAGCCGGCGCGAGAGATGGGGATGACCACGATCAAGGTTGCCAGCGGCGCCCAGGCGATTGCGGAGCTAGAGGCGGCGACGGGGATGAAGCTGGGGTAGTTCATAAGCCCGTAGGGTAGGCAAAGCGACTTGTCCGCCGTAGCTCGAAGAGCGAAGGCGGAAGCGTGCCACCATAAGCAGATGTTGGGCACAGCGCTTCGCGCCTTTGCCCCCTTACGAGACCTCACTTTGCTGCGGCAGCGATCCGCTCCGGAAACGCCGCTGCGAGCTCGTCGCGATCCGGCTTCAGCACGCCGCGCTCGGTGATGAGGCCGGTCACGAGCCGCGCGGGCGTCACGTCGAACGCATAATTCGCGACCGGAGATCCCTCGGGCACGATGCGCACCGTCTCCAGCCTTCCATCCGCAGTGCGGCCGGTCATGTCGGTCACCTCAACGCCGCTGCGCTGCTCGATCGGAATGTCGCGGATGCCGTCATGGACGGCAAAATCGATCGTCGGCGACGGCAGCGCGACATAAAACGGCACGCCGTTGTCGTGGGCGGCCAGCGCCTTCAGATAGGTGCCGATCTTGTTGCAGACGTCGCCATTGGCGGCGACGCGGTCGGTGCCGACGATGGCCAGATCGACCATGCCGTGCTGCATCAGATGGCCCCCGGTGTTGTCGGGGATCACCGTGTGCGGCACGCCGTGATGGCCGAGCTCCCAGGCGGTGAGCGAGGCGCCTTGGTTGCGCGGGCGCGTCTCGTCGACCCAGACATGGATCTTGAAGCCGCGCTCATGCGCAAGATAGATCGGCGCCGTTGCAGTGCCCCAATCGACAGTGGCAAGCCAGCCGGCGTTGCAATGGGTCAGCACGTTGACGGTCTCGCCCGGCTTTTTCGATGCGATCGCCTCGATCAGCTTCAGGCCGTTGCCGGCGATGCCGCGGTTGATCTCGACATCCTGCTCGACGATCTCGTCGGCACGCGCATAGGCCGCCTCGGCCCGCTCCAGCGGATCGATCGGCGCGAGCGCCGTGCGCATCTCGTCCAGTGCCCATTTCAGATTGATCGCGGTCGGCCGCGCCACCACGAGCGTCTCGTAGGCCCGTTTCAGGCCGGCGTCGGAGGCGTCCTCGCGCATGGCGAGCGCCATGCCGTAGGCGGCAGTCGCACCGATCAGCGGGGCGCCACGTACCAGCATGTCGCGGATTGCGACGGCTGCGTCTTCGCACGAAGTCAGCTTCGCGACGACGAATTCATGCGGCAGCCTGCGCTGGTCGATCGCGCCGATTGACCAGCCGTCATGCTCGCGCCAGATGCTGCGGAAATGCTTGCCGTTCACCTTCATGGCATTCTGCCTTTCAGTTCACGCGCAGGATCCGCCCGGCCACCGCATCGAGCTTCTTCAGAAGCTCGGGATCGCGCGCCTCGGGCGCCGTGATCAACGCGGTGTCGAGCGCGCGGTCGGAGCCGATCGGGCACAGCTCATGCTCGCGCGGAAAATCCTTCGCCAGCCGCGCCACCAGGGCCTTGGCCTTGTCGGCGTTCGACGTCAACACGCGGATGATATCCTGCACGGTGACGGCATCGTGATCGGGATGCCAACAGTCGAAATCCGTCACCATGGCCACCGTGGCATAACAGAGCTCCGCCTCGCGCGCGAGCTTCGCCTCCGGCATGTTGGTCATGCCGATCACGGAATAGCCCAGCGTCTTGTATGTCATGCTCTCCGCATAGGTGGAGAATTGCGGCCCCTCCATGCAGACGTAAGTGCCGCCACGCGCGATCGCGATGCTTTCGGCTTCGGCGGCCGCGGCGAGATGAATGCGCAAACGTGGGGAGACCGGATGCGCCATCGACACATGCGCGACGCAGCCCCGGCCGAAGAACGAGCTCTCGCGCTTGTGGGTGCGGTCGACGAATTGATCGACGAGAACGAAGGTGCCCGGCGGCAGTTCCTCCCTGAAGGAACCGCAGGCCGACAGCGAGATCAGGTCGGTGACGCCGGCGCGCTTCAGCACGTCGATATTGGCGCGATAGTTGATGTCGGAGGGCGAGAGACGGTGGCCCTTGTCGTGCCGCGGCAGGAACACGATCGGCAAACCGGCGATGGTGCCGCGCCTTAAGGGAGCCGACGGTTCGCCCCAGGGGCTCTCGATCACCTCTTCGCGCGCACCCTCGAGGCCTGGCAGGTCATAGATGCCCGAGCCGCCGATGATGCCCAATACCGCCTGCGTCATACCTGCTCCACCCGTTCGCCACTTGCGACATGGTCAAGCTATGCCAGTTTTGCGGCGGTTTTGGAACGGGGGTGGTGGGGCGATGCCGGTGGTGTGAGGGGCGCGCAGGGACGACAGCGGAGAGTTATGCAGCGTTCGCCAGTTGCAACTGCGTCGCCACCATCCGCTCTAGCGTCTCGACGGACTGGAAATTCTCCGGCGTGATCTCGGCTTGCGGGATGGTGAAGTCGAACTCGGCTTCGACGCCGAGCATCAGATTGACCATGTCCATCGAGGTCAGGCCGGCATCGACGAGCTTGGCGGACGGCGTGACGTCAGCGGCGAGCGAATTCTGTTCGAGGATACCCTTCACCAGCTTGATGATGCGATTGCGCAGTTCGGTATCAAAGGCTTGCATCGGCAAATTCCCGTCTGTCTGTCAAAGGTCGCACCGGCTTGCCGCCTACGATGGGCACGGCCTGCCGGTCCCGCAATGGGCGACACCAATACTTCACGTTTCTTAGTAAACGATGACTCAGATTGTCCGGAATTCGACCCTCTTCCAGATTCCTAACGCAATGCCGGAAAAACGGCGGATGCAAACAACCGGACCTTAACTGTTCATCCGGAATTGGGCTTTGTTTACCCTCTATTTCATCGACGAATTTGAATTAAATCCGTAGCCTCATCTCACAAGCAAAGATGACCGGAAGATCGCCGGCGGCATCACGAATGATGCCGGCGATCTCGAACGGCAAACCGGAGGCGGACGAGTATGAACGTGCGTGAAGCAGTCCTCACTGTCGACGAAGCAGAAACGAGCTTCCTCGAGCAGGGTCCCTCCCTGATCGAGCGCGCCGCCCGGACCGCCGCAGCGGCCGCAGCCGACGCAGACGGGGTCGATCGCGACGCCCGCTTCCCGCACAAGGCTTTCGAGGTCGCGCGCGAGCAGAAGCTGCTCGGCGTCATGATCCCGGTCGAGTTCGGCGGCTTCGGTGCCTCCATCTACGACGTCACCGACATCTGCTACACGCTCGGACGCGCCTGCGCCTCGACGGCGATGATCTACGCCATGCACCAGACCAAGGTTGCCTGCGTCATCAGGCACGGTCACGGCATCCCCTGGATGGAAACCATGATGCGCCGGGTCGCCCGCGACCAGTGGCTGCTCGCCTCCTCCACCACCGAAGGCCAGAACGGCGGCAACATCCGCGCCAGCGCCGCGGCCGTCGACCACGCCGGCGATACCGTTTCACTGGTGCGCGACGCCACCGTGATCTCCTACGGCGCGGAAGCCGACGGCCTCGTCACCATCGCCCGCCGCGCCACCGAGGCCGCCGCCTCCGACCAGGTGCTGCTGGCGCTCGCCAAGGACGATTATTCGCTGAAGCGGACGCTGGGCTGGGAAACGCTTGGCATGCGCGGCACCTGCTCGACCGGCTTCGAGCTGAAGGTGGATTGCCCCGCCGATCGCGTCTTCCCGGAATCCTATGACAAGATTCACGCCCAGACCATGACGCCGTTCGCGCATCTGTGCTGGTCGTCGGCCTGGACCGGCATCGCCGCCGCAGCCGTGACCCGCGCGCAGGCCTTCATCCGCAAGGCGGCCCGCAGCTCCGGCGGCCAGATGCCGCCGGCCGCGGCGCATTTCACCGCCGCCAAGATGTCGCTGGCGAAGCTTCGCGCGCTGCTGTCGGCCAATATCGATGCCTTCGCCCGCGCCGAGCATGACGAGCGCGCGCTGAGCTCGCTCGACTTCCAATCTTCGATCACGCTCCTGAAGGTGCAGGCCTCCGAGCTCGCGGTCGAGACCGTGATGCATGCGATGCGCACGGCCGGCCTCTCCGGCTACCGCAACGACGGTGAGTTCACCATGGGCCGGCACCTCCGCGACGTGCTGTCGTCCCCGATCATGATCAACAACGACCGCATTCTGGCCAATGCCGCGACATCGACACTGATGAGCGGCGTGCCGACAAGCCTTCGCGACTGAATCAATAACAACAAATTCGAGATAGCAGGACATCGCGCCATGAACATTGCCATTCTCTCCGACTCGCCCGCGACCGCGCCGCAGATGATCGATCCGCTCGATCATCTCGCCGACAAGCTGTTCCACCGCATGGGCGCCGACGGCGTCTACGCCCGCACCGCACTCTATGAAGGCGTCGTCGAGAAGCTCGCCGCGCTGATCACTAGCCATCGCGAGAGCGGCACCGAGGTGATGCGCTTCCCACCGGTGATGAGCCGGGCCCAGTTGGAAAAATCCGGCTATCTCAAGAGCTTCCCGAACCTGCTCGGCTGCGTCTGCGGCCTGCACGGCACCGAACGCGAGATCAACGCCGCGGTGAGCCGCTTCGATGCCGGCGGCGACTGGACCACTTCGCTGTCTCCTGCCGACCTCGTGCTGTCGCCCGCCGCCTGCTATCCGGTGTATCCGATCGCGGCGAGCCGCGGACCTTTGCCGAAAGGCGGCCTGCGCTTCGACGTTGCCGCGGATTGCTTCCGCCGCGAGCCGTCGAAGCATCTCGACCGGCTGCAATCGTTCCGGATGCGCGAATATGTCTGCATCGGCAGCCCCGACGACGTCGCCGATTTCCGTGAGCGCTGGATGGTGCGCGCGCAGGCGATCGCGACCGACCTCGGTCTCACCTTCCGCGTCGACTATGCCAGCGATCCGTTCTTCGGTCGCGTCGGCCAGATGAAGGCGGTGAGCCAGAAGCAGCAGCAGCTCAAGTTCGAACTGCTCATTCCGCTGCGCTCGGAAGAGCAGCCGACCGCCTGCATGAGCTTCAATTATCACCGCGAGCATTTCGGCACGACCTGGGGAATCCAGGATGCCGGTGGCGAACCGGCCCACACCGGCTGCGTCGCCTTCGGCATGGACCGGCTGGCCGTCGCCATGTTCCACACTCACGGCACCGACCTTTCGGCCTGGCCCGCCAAGGTGCGAGACATCCTGGGCCTGCAGCCGCAGGTCACGGCCGACGCCCATGTCGAAGGTTGGCGCTAACAGCTTGATCCGGACCCGAAGGCCGCGTCGACAGAAAGTGCGAAGCGGCTTTCCGAAAAGACCATGCTGAAACAATAGATCGAACGAGGCCTGCCATTTCCACGGGTAAGACGAGCGTGACTCACACCAAGGTGCGATGCCGCGAGATCACCGAGTCCGACGCCGAAGCGGTCGCGGACCTGCTGACGCGCGGCTTCGTCGGTCGCTCACGGAACTATTGGATCCAGGGTCTGCGCCGGCAGGCCTTCCGGTCCGTCCCGGAGGGTTATCCCCGCTTCGGCTACATGCTCGACAGTGACGGCACGCCAGTCGGCGTGCTGCTGCTGATCTACACGGCGCGGAAGAACGGCAAAGAGACAACCATCCAGTGCAATCTGTCGAGCTGGTATGTCGATCCCGCCTACCGCAACTATGCCCCGTTGCTGACCAAGATCGCGCAGCGACACAAGGACGTGACTTATTTCAACATCAGCCCGGCGCCGTGGACCTGGCCGATCATCGAAACGCAGGGCTTTCGCGCCTATTGCCGCGGCATATTCTTCTCGGCGCCTGCCCTGGCGCGGCCCCCGCGCTGGAGCGAGATCGAGGTCATCTCGCCTCACGCCAAGACGATCGAGGGGCTGTCCGAAGCCGAAGCCGAGCTGCTGACGCGGCAAGCGCGCTATAATTGCCTCAGCCTCGTCTGCCGCACGCCGAAGGGAACATTCCCCTTCATCCTGCAACCGGTGCGCATCCGCCGCGGCTTCCTCGCGCCCCCTGCGATGAAGCTGATCTATTGCCGCAGCGCCGCTGAATACGCCCTCTGTGCAGGCCGTATCGGCCGCCTGCTGCTTCGGCTCGGCAAGATCGCGGTGACGATCGATTCCAACGGGCCGATTCCCGGCCTGGCCGGTATTTATACCGAGCGGCGCGGGCGCAAATATTTCAAAGGCCCGCACCGGCCGCAACTCGGCGATCTCACCGATACGGAACTCGTGTTGTACGGGCCGTAGCCAACCCCGGCTCCGTCGCCAGCATGAACGCAGCGGCATGCGGAAACGTCGGCTCCGGATATCGCTGCGCTCATCCGAGCTACAGCCTATCGCTTTGTCAGCTGGCCATTTGCGCGGCCTCTCTCCATCGCCGGTCACTCTCCGTAAACTACAGCGCTTAAGGGAATTTTCCGGGCTCTTCGCTACACTCGGTAGTTGAACTAGGTTGCGTTAAGTCTATTGCCCGCCGAGACCCGCCGCCCCCATGATGTCGACCCGCGACAACGAGCTTGGTGCACGCCGCGAGCAAGGCCCGGAGGCCCTGGTCGCGCTGAGCCAACTTGCGCTCGACCACATGGAACAGGGTGTCTGCGTCTACGATGCCGACAACCGGATCGTGCTGGTCAACCAACGCTATCTTTCGTTGTTCGACATGTCGGCCGACATCGTGCGGGTGGGCACGAGCTACCGCGAGGTGCTCGCGCATAGTGCGGTGCGCGGCAATTTTCCCCAGGATCAGCTCGACACGCTGTATTCATCGCGGATCGCGCAGATCGCAGGCGGAAAGCCGTTCCGGACCGAGCAGCGGCTGGCGAGCGGCCTCGTCATGTCGCTCGAGCTGAAGCCGCTGCCCGGCGGCGGCTGGATGACGATCTGCGACGATGTCACCCGCCTCGCCCGGCTCGAAGCCGAATTACGCGTGCAGACCGAACGCAGTCAGCACGCGCTCGCCAACATGTCGCACGGCCTCATCATGTACGACGCCGACAGCCGCGTTGTCGTCTGCAACGAACGTTTCCTGAGCCTCTACGACCTCGACCCCGGCATCGTGAAGCAGGGGGCCTCGCATCGCACGGTGCTCGACCATTGGGTCTCGCGCGGCAATTTGCCGGGCATGCCGACCGACGAATTCCACGTCTCCAGGTTGGAGGACGTGCGCACCAGAAGGGCGAAATCCCTGCTGGTGATGCGCTACGACGGACGCATGGTGCAGACGGTCTCCCGCTTCCTGCCCGACGGCGGCTGGGTCACCGTGCACGAGGACGTCACGGAGCGGCTGCAATACGAGGAAACGCTGCGGCAGCAGAACTTCATTCTCGACGCCGCGCTGGAGAACATGGCGCACGGGCTCGCCTTCTACGACAGCGACATGCGCCTGCGCGTCTGCAACACCACCTACCGCAAGCTCTACCGGCTGTCGCCGGAGGAGACCAGGCCGGGCACGCATCTGGGTGAGTTGATCGAGCGTGCGATGGCGAACGGCGCGTTTGCATCGGAATTTAGCCCTCAGGAAATCCTCGAAGCCGCCCGCGCCCGGATCGCGGACCGCGACAGCTCGCCGATGCGCCGGCGCATGTCCAACGATGCCGTGATCTCGGTGCGCTATTGCGCACTCGCCGAGGGCGGCTTCGTCGCCACCTACGAGGACATCACCGAGCGCGAGCACGCGGTCGAGGAATTGAGCGAGCAGTATCTCCGCTTCGACGCGGCGCTCAACAACATGAGCCAGGGCCTGTGCATGCTCGATGCGAGCCTGCGCGTGACCGTCTGCAATCGCCGCTATATCGAGATGTACGGCCTGTCGCCTGACATCGTGAAGCCCGGCGTCTCGATGCGCGAGATCATGGAGCACAGCTGCGAGCTCGGCATCCATCCGAACATGACAGGGGCCAGGCTCTATGCCGACTATGTCGAACGGCTGCGCGAGGGCGAGCATACGCTGCACCGGCATTTGAGCGACGGCCGCATCATCAAGCTCAATCACAAGCGGATGGAGCATGGCGGCTGGGTCGTCACCTACGAGGACGTCACCGAGCGCCACAAGGCCCAGGCGCGCGTCGCGCACATGGCGCAGCACGATTCGCTGACGGACCTGCCCAACCGCGCGCTGTTCCGCGAGAAGATGGGCGAGGGACTGAACCAGGTCGCGATCGCCGGCGGCGCGATGGCCGTGCTGTGCTTCGACCTCGACAATTTCAAGACCGTCAACGACCGCCTCGGCCACGCCGCCGGCGACCGGCTGCTGCGCTGGGTCGCGGCGCGGCTGAAGGAGAATGTCGGCGAGCACGACACCGTCGCGCGCCTAGGCGGCGACGAATTCGCCGTACTCCAGCGCGGACCGCAGCCGCAATCGGCGGAGCAGCTGGCCAGAAGGGTGGTCGAGGTCATCGGTCATCCCCCGCCGCTGGAGAATCAGTCGATCCATGTCGGCGTCTCCGTCGGCATCGCAATCGCACCCGACCACGGGCTCGATGCCGACGAGTTGATGAAATGCGCCGACCTAGCGCTGTACCAGGCCAAGGCCAAGGGTCGCGGCACCTATCAGCTGTTCGAGCCCGAAATGGAGGAAGAGGCGCGCCGCCGGCACGCGCTGGAGCACGATCTGCGCGGAGCGCTGGAGGCAGGCGAATTCCACCTGGTGTTCCAGCCTCAGGTGCGGCTCGATTCGTCCGAGCTCACCGGGTTCGAGGCGCTGCTACGCTGGAAACATCCCTCGCGCGGCTTCGTCTCGCCGGCCGAGTTCATTCCAATCGCAGAGGAGAACGGGCTGATCGTTCCGATCGGCGAATGGGTGCTGCGCAGCGCCTGTGCGACCGCCGTGTCCTGGCCCGATCTCACCGTCGCGGTGAACCTGTCGCCGGCGCAGTTCCGTTCGCGCGGGCTGGTGGCGATGGTGACGAGCGCGCTGGCCGAAGCCGGCCTGCCGCCGCAGCGGCTCGAGCTCGAGGTCACCGAAACGGCGCTGCTCGACGACAGCGAGGCGACGATCGAGATCCTGCACCAGCTGCGCGCACTCGGAGTACGCGTCAGCCTCGACGATTTCGGCGTCGGCTATTCCTCGCTGAGCTACCTGCGCAAGTTTCCGTTCGACCGCATCAAGATCGATCGCTCCTTCGTCGGCACGCTCGGCGAAAGCCCGGAGAGCGTTGCCATCGTCCGCACCATCGCAAGCCTCGGCTCCGTGCTTGGCGTCGAGACGACGGCAGAGGGTGTGGAGACCGAAGAGCAACTCGACTTCGTCCGCGAATGCGGCTGCACCGCCGTGCAGGGCTATTATTTCGGCAGGCCATGCCCCGCATCGGAAGTTGGCCGCACCATCGAGACGCTGAGCACGGTCCGGCGCGTGGCGTAGCGGCTTTCTGATCCCTCAAATTCCGCCTCTCGGCACACGACCAAACGACGAATTGTCGCATGTGCCGTCTCTGCAGGGATTGCAGCACCGCCCGGCGCCCTCGGCCCGCGCAATGCGCTTTTCTTCTCGCTCGATTTCAGGAACAATCGCCTCGCAAGAACGAGAAACGGCGGCCCGCGAAGAGGCCGCCGCGAGGGAGGAGTTTCGATGCCGCGATACGGGCTGAAGACGATCGCATTTGCCACGATGCATGCCGTCATGGGCGCATTGCTCTCGACGGCCGCCACCGCACAGGATTACCCCAGCAAACCGATCACGCTGATCGTGCCGTGGCCGGCCGGCGGATCGACCGACATCTCGATGCGCGCCATCGCCGACAGCGCCTCGAAGGTGCTGGGGCAGCCGATCGTGATCGACAACAAGGCCGGCGGCGGCGGCACGGTGGGACCTGCGACCATGGCGGCGGCCGCGAAGCCGGACGGCTATACTATCTCGCAGATTCCGATCACCGTGTTCCGCCTGCCTTTGATGCAGGAGGTGTCGTGGGATCCGGCCAAGGATTTCACCTACATCATCCATCTCACCGGCTACACCTTCGGTGTGACCACCAGCGCGGAATCCCAGTTCAAGACCTGGAAGGACGTGGTGGAGTTCGCGAAGGCGAACCCGGGCAAGGTGACCTATGCCACACCGGGCGCCGGCACCTCGCTGCATATCGGCATGGAGCAGATCGCCGGGATGTCCGGCATCAAGCTGACGCAAGTTCCTTTCAAGGGCGGCGCAGAGACCAACGCCGCGGTGCTGGGACAGCACACGATGCTTCAGGCGGATTCCACGGGATGGCGGCCGCTGGTCGATGCCGGCAAGCTGCGGCTGCTGATGGTATGGACCGGCGCACGCTCGCCGAACTATCCCGACGCTCCGACGCTGAAGGAGCTCGGCTATCCCATGGTCTATGACTCCCCGTTCGGCATCGCCGGCCCGAAGGGCCTCGATCCAAAGATCGTCGCCAAGCTGCACGATGCTTTCAAGAAGGCGGTCGAGGACCCCGCCGTCGTGGCAACGCTCGCCAAATACGACATGGTGCCGAACTACAAGAACACGGAGGACTACAAGAAGTTCGTCGTCGAGGTCACGGAGTCAGAGCGCAAGGTGATCGAAACGCTCGGGCTGGCGAAGAAGTAGATTAGGCGGCCTGCGTGTCCCGGACGCGGTGCAGCGCTTCTTCAGTGGTGCACCGCAGAGCCGGGACCCATCTTTTCGTCCACACTCATGGGCCCCGGCTCTGCATCGCATCACCATAGCACGTCGAAGACGTGCGTGAACGCACTTATGGTGTTGCGCTGAGTCCGTGGCACGAGAGGGATCGCGATGAACAATCAAACCAACGTCAAGCTCCGCCTCAGCAACTCCGAACTCTGGGGCGGGCTGATCGGGCTCGCGCTCGGCGGCTTCGTGATCTGGTCCGGCATGAAGCTCAAGCTCGGCACCATCAACGATCCCGGCTCCGGCTACGTGTTGTTCTACACGGGCATCCTGATGTGCGTGTTCGCAGGCGCCATCATCGTCTCGGCGGTCACCGAGGGCGCGCCGACGCTGGCCTCGCGCTGGGAAAATGCGCGCTGGAGCAAGCCGCTCCTGCTGATTGGCTGTCTCGTGGCATTCTCCATTGCTCTGGAGCCGCTCGGATTCCTGCTGTCCTCGATCCCGTTGATGCTGCTGCTGTTGCGGCTGATCGATCCCGTGCGCTGGACGCTGGCGATTCCGATCGCAGTGCTGGCGCCATCAGGCATGTGGTGGGTGCTCAAGCGGCTGCTGTTGATCCAGCTGCCCTCGGGCCAGTTCGGGATCGGTTGACCCTATGGATACGCTTGTCAATGTCGCCCATGGGTTCGGCGTCGCGCTTCTGCCGGTCAACCTGCTCTACTGCTTCATCGGCGTCTTCATCGGCACGCTGGTCGGCGTGCTGCCGGGCATCGGGCCGATCTCGGCGATGTCGCTGCTGCTGCCGGTCACGCTGTCGGGGACGCCGGAATCCGGCATCATCATGATGGCCGGCATCTATTACGGCTCGATGTATGGGGGCTCGACCACCTCAATCCTGGTCAACATTCCCGGCGAGGCCGCTTCCGTCGTCACCTGCATCGACGGCCACCAGATGGCGAAGCAGGGACGCGCGGGTCCCGCGCTCGGCATCTCCGCCTTCGGCTCCTTCATTGCCGGCACGTTTGCGCTGATCGCCTTGATGCTGGTCGCGCCGAAGCTTGCCAGCGTCGCCATCGCGTTCGGCCCGGCCGAATATTTCAGCCTGATGGTGCTCGGCCTCATCGTGCTCACCTTCCTGACGCAGGGCTCGATGCCAAAGGCACTGCTGATGGCCTGCATCGGTGTCGTGCTCGGGCTGATCGGGCTCGACAGCATCACGGCGCAGCCGCGCCTGACCTTCGGCCGCATGGAGCTGATCGACGGCATCGGGCTCGTGCCCGTGGTGATGGGCCTGTTCGGCGTTGCCGAGGTGCTGCTCAACACCGAGCAGGCGATCAAGCGCGACATCATCAACACCAGGATCACCCATCTGCTGCCCAGCAAAGAGGACTGGAAGGCGAGCGCAGGTCCGGTCGGCCGCGGCACCATCCTCGGTTTCTTCCTCGGCATCCTGCCGGGCGGCGGCGCGGTGGTGGCGTCCTTTGCCTCCTACGCGCTGGAGAAGCGGCTGTCGAAGACGCCCGAACGCTTCGGCCATGGCGCGATCGAAGGCGTCGCCGGGCCGGAATCAGCGAACAACGCCGCGGCGGGCGGCGCCTTCATTCCGCTGATGACGCTCGGCATTCCGCCGAACGTGGTGATGGCGCTGCTGCTCGGCGCCTTCGTCATTCACGGCCTGCAGCCGGGACCGCTGCTGATCACACAGAACCCCGGCCTGTTCTGGGGCATCGTCGCCAGCATGTATATCGGCAACGTCATGCTGCTGGTCCTGAACCTGCCGATGATCGGCATGTGGGTGCAGCTGCTCAAGCTGCCCTACAATATCCTGTTCCCCTTGATCATCCTGTTCACGATCCTGGGCGTCTACTGCTCCAGCAACAACGTGTTCGACGTCTACGTGATGATCGCGTTCGGCATCATTGGCTATTTCATGCGCAAGCTCGGCTACGAGCCGGCACCGCTGGTGCTGGCCTTCGTGCTGGGGCCGATGATGGAGAACAATCTGCGCAAATCGCTGATCCTGTCACAGGGCGATCTCTGGACCTTCGTGCAGCGGCCGATCTCGGCAGTGTGTCTCGCGTTTGCCTTGGTGCTGCTGATCGCGCCGCTATTGCCGTCACTGCGCAAGAAGCGCGAGCTGGTGGCGCTGGATGAGGGGGCGTGAGGAGATATTGTAGGGTCGGCAAAGGCGCGCTTGCCGTGCTATACTCTCTAGCTTTTTCAAATTTCGCGAAAACAACCCCATGCACAGTAGAATAGGATTGATTTCAAAGAAGAAATTTGCGGATCAGCGCCAACTCTCGCTAGGCTGTCGGGCAGCGCGGCTAGACTAGTTTATCCACCCCTAACTTGCCCGCTCACTGATGCTCAACAGGACCTCGGACGGCGTATCGTTGAGGATCTTTCTTTAGATGTCTGAATGGTTAGCGACAGCGTAGCTGCTTGCGTTAAACACCGCCGCAGTCGGCAAACAATCCGCGCCATGGCTGCACAATTTGCCTTCGCAATCAGAGGTCGTCGAGCTATGTTCCGGCTTGATGGAACTCGTGTTCGACAACTCTGAACTTAACGGTATCTGGGGAGCCGAAGCCCCGGACATTCTCGTTATCGGCGGGTATGCCATACGTCGCGACATGACCGTTGGTCTCTTGGAGAGGGTAAAGGCGTTTAAGGCCAAACACGGCATAGACAGTCACTGTCCGGTCAAATGGAATATGCGTGACTTGGATCGTCCGCTTGCTGCCCATGGCCTGGAGAACCAAAAGCAAATCCTCATCGAAAAGAGTGACGCTATTCGTACCGATTTGCTCGACGCGCTCACCACGGCCGGCGCAGTGATATTTGTCAGCGTCATCCATGCCTACTCAAACAACAAGCAGGTTCTCGGCAAGACTAAGGAAGACTTGGTAGGCTATTCGTTTGGTAACCTGCTGATGCGGGTTGGTCTCTTCTGCAAAGACAGTGCGGGAGGCAGGCGCGTTGATTCGCTTCTCGATTGGCCAGAAGCGAATAATCGGGCTCCTTTTACCTCTGAGTATCATACCGGGTGGCGCTACGGCAGGTCAGGCCCTGAACAGGGTGGGGTGAAATACCAATGTGGACCGCTGGCTCAAATGGCATTCGCGCCGGCTGTGGCGTTCGCCGGCATGGAGTTCGAGCCCAGGCTACAACTCGCTGACTTGGTCGTCGGTGCCGGGCGGGAATTTATCAATTACTCGATGGGCAAGAGTAAGAAGGAGGCATTCGGAGTGCAGCGCTTTAAGGCTCTGCTCCCTCACCTCTACCAAGCCAATGGCCAGACGCTTGGGCGGGGCATCACGGTCTCTCCCACGAACGGGGACCTCTCGGCAGCCGTATTGAAGGCGTTAAAGAGCATGTGAGCTTTGGCTCAGCAGACTATTGCTAATCCAGAGCCTCCGGACAGATCACAATCTGTAAGGCGCTTCAGGAGCGCGGATTTGCCCCCGGCATCCTTTGCATCGCTTGCTTTGCAATTTCTAAAAAGCTGAGTTCGATCAATAATTTGTTGATGCGCCGCTGGCTTCAATGCTCTTGAATTGTTCTTTGCGCGCGAATCTGGCGCAGTGCGGTCTCGCTCAGCATATCGCAGGGAGAGGCTGAGCCTCATAAAAGCACGCCGAAAGGTTGCGTCAATTCGCAGAACATTCTCGGCGGGAGTAACCTCTAATCATGCTAGTCGAGCCAAATTGGGCGGCCTTCCGCTCCAAGTTCAACGGCAAGGAGGAAAAAGCCTTCGAATGGTTCTGCTCACTCTTGTTTGCCAAAGAGCACAAGCAGCCGATCGGGCCTCTGCGATACTTCAACCAAGCCGGCATTGAAGAAGATCCGATCACCGTTGGCAGTGAAGTTATCGGCTGGCAGGCGAAGTTTGTCGAAAAATTTTCTGGGCAGACGGAAACGCTCAAGAAGGCCATTGATGACGCCAAGCTTCAGAACCCGAGCCTGACGCAGGTTTACTTCTACGTCAGCGCCGACTTCGGCCAGAGCAGAAAAAAAGGAGCAAAGGAACCCTCATACAAGACAGAAATCGAGGACCACGCACGGTCCAAGGGAGTGAGCATCGTTTGGAGAACGCGCAATTATTTCGAAAAGCCATTCGTATGCGAAGAAAACGCAAATATTTCGCGATATTTCTTTACTAACGAAAAGAGCATAATCGATCTCATTCGAGAGTTGGCGCGACATACCGAGGCCATTCTCAATCTTATAAAATCGGAAATCGCCTCGAACGGCGCAGTCATCAAGATTGATAGAAGTCCGCTTGTTCTTCGGCTCAAAGAAGCGCTCCTGCAATCGCCGGTCGTAATAGTTTGCGGAGAGGGGGGCGTCGGCAAGACCGCAGTTGTGAAGGACTTCCATCATCAACTGGCCCCTACCACGCCGATGTTCATGTTCAAGGCGACGGAATTCACCGCGCTTGCAAACGTCAATCAACTCTTCAAAGATTACGGTGACTTCACTGTATCAGACCTGATTCAGGAATTTAGTTTAGCCGACGAGAAGTACGTCATAGTAGATTCCGCCGAGGAACTGTCTGGGATAGAGCACCCAGAGGTTTTCCAGGAGCTTCTGTCCACTCTCAGATCAGCTGGCTGGAAAGTCATTTTCACAACGCGTCTCAGCTACCTTGAAGACTTGGAGCGCACACTCATCCACGTGTATGGCGTCTCGTTCAAGCCTTTAACGGTCGAGAACCTGACAGCCGATGTACTAGCGCAGTTTGCGAAAGACTACCAGTTTGCACTTCCGGAAAGCGAACGCCTGCGCAAATTGCTCCAAAATCCGTTCTACCTGAATGAATATCTTCGTGACTATCCACGAGGGCACACCAAGATCGACTACTCGGAATTCAGAGAGGCGATGTGGAACACTCGCATCGCGAAAACTTCCGACACGCGACATAATTTTCATCGGAAACGAGAGCAGTGCTTTTTGGAGATTGCCCGGAAGCGAGCGACGACAGGCAGATTCTTTGTATCTGTCGAAAATTATGATGATGTGCTTCCTCCGTTGGAAGCGGATGAAATCATAAAATACGACGCCGGCGCCGGCGGCTATTTCGTTGCTCACGATATTTACGCCGAGTGGGCTCTCGACAAAATAATCGAGCGGGCCTTCCACGCGTCGCTTACATTCGACAAACTCTACGAGGCCATAGGAAGCTCGCTGCCGATACGGCGAGCATTTCGGAGCTGGCTTTCTGAGAAGCTCCTTTCCGATGATGACGCCGCTAAGAGGCTCATCGAATCGACCATCGATGCTGCCGAGGTCGAGCGTCATTGGAGAGACGAAGTTATCGTGGCCGCGATGCTCTCTCCCTATGCGGAGGTCTTCGTAAGCTACGTGAGTGCAAGGCTGCTCAGCCTGCCCGACAAGTCGATCGAGGAGGGGAGCTTCACTCGATATAGTCGGTCGATCTCTGTACGCAGCAAGCATGAGGATTTGTTGCTTACGAAAGTCCTCTTCTTATTGAGAATTGCCTGCAAGGACATCGATCACGATCTGCTCAAGGTCTTCGGAGCGAGGAGCCATGCGCTGGCTCATCTATTCGCAAAGCCCAGGGGGGCTGGGTGGCATAGTGTTATCGCGTTTTTGAGTGAGCACAAAAGCGAGCTTGGTTTGGCGTACATGAATCTCGTTCTTCCCGTGCTAGACGACTGGAACCGCTATAACAAGCAGGGCTCCACAACGAAACACGCGGCACAGTTGGCTCTATTCTATTACACGGAACTGGCGAGAGGTGACGGTCACTTTCCGTACGGTACAAACGACGATACGAAGGAACAGCTAATAAGGACCATCTTCAACGGCGCTACGGAGATCACAGGCGAATTAAAGACAATCTTCAGTCGGATCGTCTCGGATGGGGACGCAACCCGCAGGACCACCTACTATGAGTTAGCGCACGCAGCGCTCGGAGACGCGACTGAGACCGGTATCATCGCCAAGCATTTGCCGACTGAGCTGCTGGCACTCGCGAACTTCTACTGGATTTACACTCCACCCAAAGAAGAGAATGCCTGGTACTCCGGTCGCCACGATATCGAAATGGAATCGTATTTCGATCTGGCTAGCAATCATTCGGACTACTATCCAGCTAGCGCTCTCCAAACACCGATATTGAACTTGCTGCAGGCTGCCCCAAAGGAAACAGCGGACTTCATTCTCAGTTTCACCAATAGGGCAGTCGACTATTTTGCCACGACCGACCTCGGTAAGGCCGAGGTGGAAGAGGTCGTAATACATATCGACGGCAAGCCGCCTATCAAGCAATTCGTATCGAACCGCATCTGGAACCTCTACCGAGGCACCCAGGTCGCACCGACACTTATCGAATCGATCCATATGGCATTCGAACGATGGCTGCTCGCCCAGGCCAAGATGGCTAAGCCGGAAATCTTGGAAGGCTGGTGCTTGTATCTCATAGAGAACTCGCGCTCCGCATCGATCACCGCCGTTGTGACAAGTATAGTTCTTGCGGAACCGAGCAAGTTATTTAATGTCGCCGAGATTCTATTTCGCACCAAGGAGTTGTTCTTCTTCGAAATGGGGAGAATGCAGCTGGACTTATCTGCAAAGAGTCTGTTCGGGATCAGCTCTGATCCGAATGGAATCTTTACGAGCGAACGCCTGAATACATGCGACGATGAGCATAGAAAAACGAGCTTAGAGCACCTTGCACTCAAGTATCAGCTGTTTCGATCGGGCGATGAGACAGAGGAACAGGTCAAGGCTAGGCAACAGACGATTTGGCATATCTTCGACGAATATTACGCCTGTCTACCAGCCAAAGAAGACGAGACTCACGGCGACAAGACTTGGCGCCTGTGCCTAGCGCGCATGGATCGACGGAAGATGAACATTTCTACGGAGGCCAAAGACGACAAGGTGCTTATCAGCTTCAATCCGGAGATTGATCCTGAGCTAAGACAGTACAGCGAAGAAGCCGTTGCAAGAACCTCAGAGGCGATGAAATACACGCCATTGAAGCTTTGGTCGCACTATCGATTTGAGCGCAACGAGAGTGAGTACACGAAGTATCCTCAGTACGAAGGCGACTACAAACAGGCCCTGGCTGACACAAAGATTATCATCAAAGGCCTGGAGGCGAACGAAGACGAAGACGAGGATGGGCGGTTCTCCCTGCTTTATAGAGCAGTTCCTGCCTATGTCTGCGCTGTGCTGATGAGGGATGAACTCGACTCTCTCGAAGCCTCAGAACGAGAATTCTGTAAAGATGTTCTCCTCGACTATGCGTCCGCATCGCTCGACGAAAGATATCAGTATCAGGTTTCGGATGGCGTGAGCGCGGCGGTGCTCGTCCTCCCCACCTTGATGAAACCGTTTCCGAAAGACGCACTGCGCGTAAAAGAGCTTCTGTTGTTTGGCCTATTCAACGAACGCCCGGCCGGAATGTCGCAGAGGTTTTCAGACTTTGCGGCATTTGCGATCTTGAATGAAATGTGGAGAGACTGCCCGATAGACGCAAATTCATTATTTCTGAGCTATCTTCTTTTGAAGCCGAAACTGGATGGCATTCGCAGCGCCATTAGAGAGAAGAAGTGGAAGAGCCGTACTTTCAACTTCTCGCAAACCGAGGTTTTTCAAGAGCTCTCCAAGCAGTGCAAAAGCGAGCTTGAGAAGGTCTGGAGTAATCAGCTAACGTTCGCTGACTTGCCGCAGGTACACACAATAGATGCAAGTGTTCTCGCCGCTGGATTTTTGTTACTGCCTCTTCCTGTCGCTGAGGAAGATCACAAGGATTTTGCGCGAGCGGCCTGTAAAGCTCTTGCTAAGCGAGTGCTAGAAAGGGACCGCGAGGATCGATTTGACTACACTCTTCGGCATCGCTTCTTCGACAAGCTAGCGAACGTTGTGCTGCAATCCGATAAGGGAGATATCAGGGCATACCTGCAACCTTTCCTGGAGCACTTCGGCGATTCTCGCGAGGCCGCCGCTCTGTTGAGCTCACTTGTTTCCGCGGAAGACAAACAAAATCAGTACGAACAGTTCTGGACGGCGTGGGAGCTATTTTATCCGACCATCAAGAAGCTCTGCGAACACAAGACCGGAAGGCTTTACGGCTCAGAGGTCGTGCATAACTATCTGCTGGCGTGGCCATACTGGAAGAAAGGCATAAAAGAATGGCGGTCGGTTAAGGTCCGGGAAAAAGCCTTTTTTAAGAGGGTTGCTGAGGAAATTGGAGATCACCCTGCAGCCCTCTATTCACTCGCGAAATTCTTGAATGAAATCGGCGGCGGCTTTGTTGATGATGGGATTTCCTGGATCTCTGGGATCATCGAACGAACGCCCGACCTGGATTCGAGAGAGCTCGAAGTCAACACGGTCTATTATTTGGAGAATCTGATGCGCGACTACTTGCTCCAGAGCCGACATAAGGTCCGCACGACGCCTCAAACTCAACATCAGGTTCTTACTATTCTGAACTTCCTCTTAGCGAAGGGTTCCGCGACGGCATATCTGCTGAGAGAAGACATTCTCTAACGGACAGGCCGCTTCGACACCTTTTCAGATACCTTACCCCGCCGCAGGCAATACGCTGTCCGGCGGCGTGCCCCACGGCCGTTTGGCCGAGGCCAGACCAATCAGGCGGCCCTGGATATAGTCGCAACCCCAGTCGCGCAGCATGTTTGCGGCCTCCTCGTCCTGCACCCATTCGGCAACGGTCTTGATGTCGAGGCGTCGCGCGAGATCGATCAGGGTCTGCACGAAGGCGCGATCGTCGGCGGAATGTGTGATGTTCTGCACGAACGCACCGTCGATCTTCACGATATCGACGCCGAGCTTGCGCAGGTTTCGGAACGAGGTGTAGCCCGCGCCGAAATCGTCGATGGCGATGCGGCTGCCGAAATTCTTCAGCCGCGTGACGAAGCCGCGGACATCGTCGATGTCCTGGATCGCGACCGTCTCGGTGATCTCGACGATCAGCCGCTCGGCGACCCCGGGATGGGCCAGCATCAGCGACTCGATCCCCGCCCACCAGTCCGGATCCATGGTGGTATCAGGCGAGATATTGAGACTGAGGCTGATGTCGGGCGCGGCGGCGAGCTCGGCGACCACGAGCTCGAGCACGCGGTGATCGACCAGGCGGATCAGGCCGAGCCGTTCGGCGACCGGCACGATGTCGGGCGCGAGCAGCACCTGACCGTCGCCCTGGTCCATCCGCACCAGGCATTCGTGGAACGCGCGCTCGCGCGAGGCGACCGACACCACCGGCTCATAGGCGAGCTTGATGCGGCGCTCGTTCAGCGCAGTGACGATCTCGTCGGTGACGCGGATGTTGACGCGGCGCTGCGCGTCGCGCGTGGCATCCGGACGCCAGGCCGCGAACGAGCCGACGCGGCGGCGCTTGGCGGCATCCAGCGTCTCATGGGCGCGGTTGACGGCTTCGTCGGCGTTGCGGGCATAGCGCGGCAGGCTGACCGCGCCGATCGAGGCGGTGACCGAGACCGGGCCGGATTTGGTCGGCACCACCTCATCGCGGATGCCGGCAAGGAAACGCTCGGCGGCGACGTTCATGTCGTCGACGGTGCAGGTCTTCAGGATCAGGCCGAACTTGTTGCCGGAAAAGCGGCCGAGCACGTCGCCGCCACGCAGACGCGAGCGGATGCGCTTGGCGATGTCGAGGATCACGGCGTCGGCAACGTCGAAGCCGAAGGCATCGTTGACGCGGGCAAGATGGTCGATGCCGACAAGCATGAAGGCCGCGGTCGAGCGGAAGCGGGTGGTCTCCTCGATCGCCTCGGCCAGCGCCGCAATCAGATGAGAGCGGTTGAGCTCGCCGGTCAGCGGATCGAGCCGGGCCAGCTTCGTCAGCTCCTCGTCGCGGGCATGGCGCTCACTGTTGATGCGAACGGAGCCAATCGCACGCGTGGGGCGGCCGTCGGGGCCGGCGAACCAGCGGCCGGTCTCTTCGACCCAGACCACGGGATCGGAGGCGCTCATGCGCACGCCGTATTCGACCCGGTAGGGCGTACCGTCGGCGCCGTGCACGGCGGAGGTCTGCGCCAGCGCTGCGGTCCGCAGCGTTTGCGCGGGTTCGATCAGCTTGGCAAATTCGGCGCCGGTCGCCAGTCGCTCGACGGGAATGCCGGGAAAGACGCTGGCGACCTGATCACCCCAGACGATCGCATCACTGCCGATATCCCAGGCGAACACGGCCTGGCCGAGGGCGGCCAGGATGTCAGAGGCTTGCGGTAATGCGGGGGTCAAAGTCGCCTCGTTTCGGGACAGCGGGAAGTCCTGAGCTGACACAGGATAAAGCCAGATTCGTCGCCAACCCTAGGCAAAGTTCATAAACAATTTGGAAACCACGTTTCTACGGGCCGGGGAACCAGACCGGCCCGTCCGGCATAGGCCTTGCGAGTACTGACACGCCCCCGGCGCCAGCGTCCCGAAACGCGACAGGCTCTGCCGGATCAACGGTGATTGCGATGTTGAGTACGGATCGATCGGACGCGACGGAGAACGGCACAGGCACGGCCATGGTGCCGCTCCTGCCGATTTTGCAACGGGTTTACAAGACGCCGTTGCCGCGTCCCGATCCGAGCTTCGTCGCCCAGCTGATCGCCAATGCCGAACATCTGCCCCAGGCGAACCGGCTGCGCCGCGCCTCCTCCGAAGATGCGCAGACGGCCTATGGCGGCAAGCGCCCGCTGCAAAGCGTCAGCGCGCGCACGCGGCAGGTGGTTTGAGATCAATCAGCGCGGCGGCGTGTCGGGGGACGGAGAGGTGCCGTCGCCCGGCTGCAAATGCGGCGAGGGGACTTCCGGCGAGGGCGCGCTCTGCACCGGCTTCGGCGCGGGAGGGTCCATCAAGACGGATTCGGCGACCGACTGTGCCGAGGGCGCGGGCGGCGTCACCGGTGCTGCGAGCGGCGCGGACACCGGCTCGAACTTGGGCTCGGCCACGGCGTCGTCCGCCGGAGCTTCCACCTGGCGCTTGGCCTTGCGCGGCGCCGGCACGGTTGTCTCGGCGACATAGGTGACGCGGCGGCGCGTGCGCTGGGCAATGCCGCCGAGGAAATCGGCCATTGCGAGCAGCACCAGGAGGAAATAGGTCGAGTTGCCGAATTTGGGCCACATCACGAATTCGGCCGCGGCCCCGCCGAACAGGATCAGCGACAACAGATGATCCATCAGGAATTTCGAGCCGGGCCGCGCGCCCTTAACCACTTCGAGCAGCAGCAGCACGATACCGAGCGCCAGCATCAAGTCGGCCAGCGTGACCGGCCAGGCCTCGCCTGACACCATCGGCACCTTGAACAGCACATCCGTGAAGGACACGGTCGGCATCAGGAAGGCGATGATGTTGTAGACCGCGAGCGGAATCAGAAGCAGCGGGAAACCGACCATCGGCGAAAGGCCTTCTCGATCAAGATATCCAGACAGGACAATGCGGCGGCGAAGCATTAGCTCCGCCGCCGCCACTGTCATATCTCATGGGTTGGCCGAAATCAGGCAGGCGAAATGATCCTGCCCGGAGAAAGGTCCTTAACTCAGGACTCTTTCTTCTTCAGGACCTGACGGCCCTTGTACATGCCGGTCTTGAGGTCGAGATGATGCGGACGACGGAGCTCACCGGAGTCCTTGTCTTCCACATAGGTCGGCTTCTTGATGGCGTCTGCCGAGCGGCGCATGCCACGGCGCGACGGCGAGGTTTTTCTTCTCGGAACAGCCATTTCTACATCCTCTAGGGATTGGTGTTATCAGGGCATCGTCCGCGAGGGACGGCTCAGCACCCGCAATCCGAGGCGAGCTGAATGCCGATCAAGGCCGCGCTTATAGAGGAAGGCTGGCCGCAAAGCTAGGCTCTTGGGCCGGAAAATGCGCCCGAAAAGGGCCCAAAATCAGCGATTTTCCCGCCAACAGGTCGCGAGCGAGTTCGCCTGCGCCCTCGCCACGTAGGTCCCTGCCAGCCGCCGGACGCCCGGGCCGGGGGTTTTGGCGCTGCGTTTGACCGGATTTGGGAGGATCGAGGCCAGAAGGGCCGCCTCGCGGGGGGAGAGGCCGGCGGCCGATTTGCCAAAGGCATAGGCGCTGCCCGCCTCGACGCCGAATTGGCCCCGCGGACCGAACTCGGCGATGTTGAGGTAGATCTCCAGGATCCGCGGCTTGGGCAGGACGAGGTCGATCCAGAGCGCCAGCGGGAATTCGAGCGCCTTGCGGACGAAGTCCCGGCCCTGCCAGAGGAACAGGTTTTTCGCGACTTGCTGGGTGATCGTAGAGGCGCCGCGGAACGGCGTACCATCCTCCTGGGCGTCGTCGATCGCCTCGCGCAGCGCGCCCCAATCGATGCCATGATGCTTGCAGAAATGGGCGTCCTCGGCTGCGATCACCGATCGCGGAAGTGCGGGCGACATCGCCGCCAGATCGATCCATTCCCGCTGCATCGGCGCGCCGCGAAGCGAGCGCCACGCCATCAGCGTCGAAACGGGATGGCCGATGCGGTAGAACGGCGCGATCACATAGGGCGCGAGAATGACGACCGCGAGCGCTATCAGCAGGAATTTGACGATGCGCAAATCGACCTCTCCGGCCCCGAACCAGAAGCGGCCACGGATCCTGCCATTAAGTCTGTGATAATTCGGACCTTTTCCAGCACTTTTTAGGCCTTCCAAACGATTGACTGGGGCGGGCTCATAAAGGATTGTCCCGCCGAATTTTAGTTCTGGAGCCCTTCTTGATGACCGGCACGTCCCCGTCCGATTTCGCCAAACGTCTGGACAAGACCGCTGATGATACCGAGGCCCTGCTCGGCCGCCTGCTGTCGGACGACATCCTGCACGATGAGATCGCCCGGCCCAAGCGACTGATGGACGCAATGCGCTATTCGAGCCTGAACGGCGGCAAGCGCCTGCGACCGTTCCTGGTGGTCGAGAGCGCGGCTGTGTTCGGTGTCCCCCGTGAAGCCGCGCTGCTGGTCGGCGCCGCGCTGGAATGCATCCATTGCTATTCGCTGATCCACGACGATCTGCCGGCCATGGACAATTCGGACCTGCGCCGCGGCCGCCCGACCCTGCACAAGAAGACCGATGACGCCACCGCGATCCTCGCCGGCGACGGCCTGTTGACGCTCGCCTTCGACATCGTCACCCGCGACGAGATCCATCGCGACGCCAATGTGCGGCTGCTGCTGACGCGCGCGCTGGCGCGCTGCGCCGGCATCGGCGGCATGGTCGGCGGCCAGATCCTCGATCTCGCCGGCGAAGGCCGCTTTGGCGGCAACGAGCCGATCGACGTCGCCCGCATTCAGCAAATGAAGACCGGTGCGCTCTTGCGCTACGGCTGCATCGCCGGCGCGATCCTCGGCGAGGCCTCGCAGAAAGAATATCAGGCGCTCGACGATTACGGCCGCGCGCTCGGCGAAGCCTTCCAGATCGCCGACGATTTGCTCGATGTCGAGGGCGACGCGGCGGCCCTCGGTAAGCCGGCCGGCGCCGATGCGGCGCTCGGCAAGACCACTTTCGTCACCCAGCTCGGCATCGAAGGCGCCAAGCAGCGCGTGCGCGACTTGCTCGCGCGGGCCGACAGCGCCGTCTCGATCTTCGGCGATCACGCCGCCGTGCTGCAGGCCGCCGCGCGCTTCGTCGCCGAGCGGAAGAACTGACGATACCAATGGCGGTCGGGGGCAAAGAAGATCCCGCCCTCGCCCGCTTCCGCAAGATGTCGCGGCCGGTCCGGCTGATCTATGCACGGCCCCGGACCTTCATCGCGCTCGCGGCTGGTGTCCTGGTCTGCCTGCTGCTGCCGGGCTCGCACCGGCTGGTGACACGGCTCCTGTTCGGGTGGGATGCGCTGATCGCGGTCTATCTCGTGCTGGTCTACGCAATGATGCTTTGCAACGACCACCAGCACATCAGGCGCGCCGCCGCGATGCAGGACGACGGCCGTTTCGTGATCCTGCTGGTGACGGCGATCGGCGCCTTCGCCAGCATCGCCGCGATCGTCTCCGAACTCGGCACACCGCATCGGGGCGTGCTGGAGCTGACCATCGCGATCAGCACCATCGCGCTGTCGTGGGCCGGCGTACACACCACCTTCGCGCTGCACTACGCGCACGATTATTATCGCAACGCCAAGCCGGGCGGCCTTCAGTTCCCGAGCAGCGACAAGGAAGACCACGCCGACTATTGGGACTTCGTCTATTTCTCTTTCGTGATCGGCATGACCGCGCAGGTCTCCGACGTCGGCATCACCGACAAGACGATCCGCCGCACGGCCACGGCGCACGGGATCGTGTCGTTCATCTACAACACGGCCCTGCTCGCACTGACGGTCAATATCGCGGCGAGCGCGATCTCGAACTGACATCGTCCCGGCACTGCCGGGACGACTTGCAGTGTCAGTTGCAAACCTCGGCATTGGCGTCATTGGAGGGACCGCCACCGCCGCGATATTCGAGATGGCAACCACGGTTGACCGGGCGACAGCCGGTGTTGTTGCAGAAAATCTGGCCACCACCCGAGGGACGGCTGGCACCTGCTGCAGCAGCAATGCCGGCCGCGGCGCCATAGCCGCCCGCCGTGCCAGCGGCGCCGCCGCCCTGACGACGCTGCCGGGCGGGACGCTCATCACCGTCGTCGCGCTTCGCCGTTGCGGGCTTGGCCGGCTTGGCCGCGCGCTGCTTCTCGCACTCATTATCGTTGTTGACCGCATAGCCCTCACGGCAGACGATCTTCGTGCACTTGTCGCCATCGGCCTTGAAACCGTGCTCGCAGACCAGCGGGCAGACCCGCGACGGCTTGGCCTTGACCGCATCCAACGCGTCCGTGCTCGCCACCTTCACGTCGAGCTTGGTGCCGGCATAGCGGTTGAACTGCGACAGCGAGCGCTGAGAGGGCGTATTCCAGTTGCCGTCGGCCTGCCCGGAGTAGCAGCCGACGCGGCCGAGCTCGGTCTGCACAGAGCGGCTGAGATCGGCCGGCGCGGTCGCCGGCGTCAGGGAGGCGACGTTGGTGCCGGCAGGGCTCACCGTGCTGGTCGGCGCAGCGCCCGGCGCCGCGGCGGCGAGGTTGACGCGCTGCTGCTCGGCGGCAGCTGCCTGCTGCTGCGCCTGCTCCTTGGCCTTCTGCGCGGCGAGCTGCGCCTGCTCGGCGGCCTTCGCATCGGCCGCCGCCCTGACCTGCGCATCCTTCTGCGCGCCAAGCGCGGCAAGACGATCGCGTTCTGCCTCGGCCTGTTTCGCCTTCTCGGTGGCAGCCGCATGGGCCTGCTCGGCACCAATTTTCTCGACCTGAAGCTTGGCAAGGCTCGCATAGAAGCCATCGGGATGCTGGGCGAGGAAGGCAGCCCACGCCGCCCGGTTGCCGACCTGGAGCGCGAGTTCGTAGTCGCGGCGGATATCGGCCTGCGGGTTTGCCACGGGTGCCCCCGGAGCTGCAGCTGCTACCTTGACCGGCACCAACGGCACGTCCTCACCGCCCAGCGAGCCGTAGACGAACGGTTCCTGTTTGTTGCCGGTCGATTTGAGCACGTCATCACGCACGAAGCCGAAGGCACGGCGAACATCGAGACCCGGCGTCGCCAGATGCTTTGACAACGCGACCGTAAATGGGCTGTTGGCACCGTCACCGTCCTGGGCCGTGAAGCCGGCCTTGGCCGAATAGGCGATCAGGGTGTTGGGGCTGGTCGGCTCGACCTGGGCGAGGCCCCGGCCGATGCCGCGCGATGCCACCGTGCGTTTCATGGTCTTGCCGAACGGATTGTCGCGGCAGGCATCCAGGATCACCAGGCGGAGCTGCTTGGCAGGCTCGACCGCGACCAGAACGCGGTCGAGGGACAGCGCTTCGTCATAGACGTCGGTGTCACGCTCGAGCTTGGCGTCGACAGGAATCAGATAGTTCGAGCCCTCGACCTCGATGCCGTGGCCGGCATAGTAGACCACTGCGATGTCGGCGCTTCGGGTCGCGTCGGCGAACTCGCGCAGCACGCGCCGCGTCTCCTGCGCCGACAAATCGTGCCGGGAATCGACGACATCGAAACCGGCTTCCTTCAGTGTCTTCGCCATCACCGCACCGTCATTGACGGGGTTGGCGAGCGACGGCGCGTGCTGATACGCCGAGTTGGCGAGCACCAGAGCGACCCGCTTTCCGGCGAAAGCGGGCCCGGCGCCGAACAGCAACGCGGCAGCGAGGAGAAGCGGGCAAAGTCTGAGCAGATTGCGCATGACACGACTTCCGAAGTTCGGGCCATCTGGGCCCCTTTGGGATCGCTTTAGCAGGATCTGGTGCCGGCACTTGTGATGGAGGTCACGAAGGCTGTGCCGGCAACTACCAGAGAGCCCCCTTAGTTTGTCGCACCAGCGCGGTCGCGGTTCGCCGGCCGATGCGGGCAAACCGGTTTCCCTCAGACAACCCCGATATGCCCCCGATATTGCGGCAGATTGTCCGTTATGTCGTGCCAGGGCGCCTTCGAGGCCACGAAGATGTGGGCGCTTGGCCGGATCGAGGGGGCATCGACCAGGGTTCCCATGGCGACATGGACCCATTGTCCTTCACGCACCCGGGAATAAAGCAGCGAGCCGCATCGCCCACAATGGGCATCATGGGTCGTGTCGTCGCCGAAAATCATCCTCTGGTCGCCACCTCGGACAATGCGGAGCTTGTCCTGCGCGATGCCGGCGAACGGCTTGAACGCGGAGCCGGTGGTGCGACGGCAGTTCGAACAGTGGCAGTTCATCGCATAGGAGAACGCGTCGACCACTTCGAACCGCACGGTGCGGCAGTAGCATTCGCCGATCAGGATACGAACGTTCGAATTTTCTGATCCGGTCATGCCAACACCCTCGCGCGATGAGCGAGACACCCATAGCGCATTTCGATGCGTACGACTAAGTTCCGCCCAAGCCATCATTCAAAAGGATGACCCATGAGCCAGAACCGTTCGAGTGTCGAAGCCGTCGTGCAATCCTATTTCGACGGGCTTTACGAGGGCGACGCCGAGAAGCTCGGCACCATCTTCCATCCCTCCGCTGACTTGCGCTGGGTCGAGAAGGGCGAGCTCCAGGTCCTGACCGTCCCCGACTGGCTCGACCGCGTCCGCAAACGCGCCTCCGCCAAGGCCGAGGGCAAGCCGCGCGAGGATTTCATCGTCACCATCGACCGTTCGGACGACAAGACCGCCTTCATCAAGGTGCGATGTCAGCTGCCGCCGCGTTTCTTCACCGATTATCTGGTCGCGATGAAGCTCGCGGACGGTTGGCAGATCGTGTCGAAGTCGTATCGTTATGATTTGAGGGAGTGAAGGCTCAGCACTTCTGCTGCCCAATATCCGCCGCGCTCGGCGCCCATTCTGGGTGGTCTCCACTCGCCTGAAGGCTTCCCATGCCGCTCGATCGCCGTTCCCTGCTCGCCTCGCTATGCTGGATCGCGGCTTCCCCCGCGTTGGCCGCCGAGCCACCGCCCGAACTCGAAACCTATGAGCGCGAGAGCGGCGGGCGGATCGGGGTCTATGCGGAGAACCTTACGACCGGCAAGAAGCTCACCTGGCGCGCCGACGAGCGCTTCGTGATGTGCTCGACCTTCAAGGCCTCGCTCGCGGCCTGCGTGCTGGCTCGGGTCGATCGCGGCGAAGAGAAGCTTGCGGCCACGATCGCTTACGGCAAGGCCGATCTGCTGGAGTATGCGCCGGTCGCCAAGCAGAATCTTGCGGCCGGCGCGATGTCGGTCAGCGACATGTGCAAGGCGATCGTCGAACTCAGCGACAACACCTGCGCGAATCTGCTGCTGGCGCGGATCGGCGGCCCCGCCGCGCTCACCGCGTTCTGGCGGTCGCTCGGCGACACCACCTCGCGGCTGGATCACAACGAGCCCGAACTCAACCGCTCGCCGCCCGGCGATCCCCATGACACCACGACGCCGGCAGCGATGGCGGGAAATTTGCGGCGCCTGGTGGTGGGCGAAGCACTGACGCCGGCCTCGCGTGCCCTGCTCACGGAGTGGATGGTGAACTGCAAGACCGGCGCGAACCGGCTGCGCGGCGGCCTGCCCGCAGGCTGGACCATAGGCGACAAGACCGGCAACAACGGCAAGGATGCTTCGGGCGATATCGCGGTCGCCTGGCCGAAGCCCGAAACGCCGATCCTGATGGCGGCCTATACCCAGGGCGGCACGCCGAATGCGGCGCAGATCGAAGCCGCCTTTGCACGCATCGGGCGGATGGTGGCCGAGCGGCTGGCGTAAGCCGCCCGCATTGACGCAGCAGTCGCTTCCGGGTCAAGACAGGCCGTCATGGAAGCGAAGTTTCAGACCTTTCTCATCCTGCTCTCCGTACTGGCGGGCGTGGCTCTCGCTGCGCGCCGCTTCAACGTCGCCCCTGCCATCCTGCTGATGGTGGCCGGCGTCGGCCTCGCCTTCGTGCCGGGCATGCCGGCGGTGGAATTGCCGCCAGAACTGGTGCTGCTGATGGTGCTGCCGCCGCTGATCTACTCGGCCAGCGTCGCCATGAGCTGGCGCGAATTCCGGAAAAATCTGCGCCCCATCGTGCTGCTCGCGGTCGGCGCCGTGATCTTCACTGCGGCGTTGGTGGCGGCCGCCACGCACTACATGATCGGCCTGCCCTGGACCATCGCCTTCCTGCTCGGTGCCATCGTCGCGCCGCCCGACGTGGTGGCGCCGCTCGCGATCGCGCGCCGGCTCAACATGCCGCGGCGTCTGCTGGTCATCCTCGAGGGTGAAGGGCTCGCCAATGATGCCACGGCGCTGATCCTCTATCGCTTCGCGCTGGCCGCCATCATGGTCGGTCATTTTTCGCTGCCGCTGGCCGCCGGCGAATTCCTCCTCATCGTCGCCAGCGAGATCGCCTTCGGCATCGGCGTCGGCTGGCTCTCCCTTCGCCTCCGCAAATGGTCCGGGGATCCCCAGGTCGAGCTGACGCTGTCGCTGATCACCCCCTACGTTTCCTATTGGCTGCCCGAGCATATCGGGGGCTCCGGGGTGATCGCGACGGTGGCCTGCGGCCTCTATGTGAGCTGGAACGGCCCGTTGCTGATCTCGTCGGCGACGCGCCTGCAAGGCATCTTCTTCTGGGATCTCGTGATCTACCTGATTGAGGGCGTGCTGTTCCTGCTCACCGGCTTCCAGATGCGGGCGCTCTACGAGAAATCGAAGGCGTTCCCGCTCGACGACATCCTGATCGCGACCGCGTTGGTCCTGGTCATCATCGTGGCCGCGCGCTTTGCCTGGCTCTATCCCGCAACCTATCTGCCGCGGATGCTCAGCAAGTCGCTACGCAAGCGCGACCCGGCGCCGCCCTGGCAGTGGCCGTTCGTGCTCGCCTTCACCGGCGTGCGCGGCGCGGTATCGCTCGCGGCCGCGCTGGCGCTGCCGTTCACGCTGCCGGGCGGCGATGCATTTCCGTATCGCGACCTGATTCTGTTCGTGGCCTTCGGCGTCATCTTCGTCACGCTGATCGGCGTCGGCCTGACGTTGCCGCCGGTGGTGCGCTGGCTCGGCGTCGCCGAGGCCGGCCGCAACGAGCATGCCGCCGAGCACGAGGCCGAGATCGCGGCGAGACGCCAGGCCCTCGATGCCGCGTTGAAATCGCTCGACGCGCTGACTGAAGAGAAGGACGTCTCCGACGAAGTGATGCGGCTGCTGCGCGCCCGCCACGACATCCGTATCAGTCAGCTCCCCGATTCACTCGACCCCACCCACCACGACGTCTCCGCCGCCGGCACCGCGCTGACCCGCGACCTGATCACCGCCGAACGAAAATTCATCCACGATCTCCTGCGCGACGGCCAGATCACCGACGAGACCCGCCGCCGGATCGAGCGCGATCTCGATCTGGAGGAGGCGAGCCTGGCGAACCGGGAATATCGGCGGACGCCGCTGTAGGCGTGCAAATCGCCCCGTGATCTGCTACGATTGCCAAATGACCAAGCAAGCTCTCGAAATCCTGCTGGAGCGCGTGTCCGCCTGGCCCGAAGAGGCCCAAGAGGAACTGATGCGGTCCCTGACCGACATCGAGAACAGGCATCTCGGCATCTATCGCCTCAGCGACGACGAGCGAAATGCCGTGCACCGTGGCCTGAAGGACATGCGCGAAGGGAGGCTCGCGAGCGACGAGGCGGTTGCCGCCGTCTTCAATCGCTACAGTGCATGAGGGTGCGCTGGTCCGAGAGTTCACTTTCGGACATAGACGACATATTTTCCTATATTCACGAGCGTAATCGCACGGCCGCGGTCGCCGTGGTCGAGCGCATCAAAGCGGTCGCCGGCCTGCTCCAGGATGTTTCCCGAGGTCGGTCATCTTACAGACGAGCCCGGCGTCCGCATGTTCCCCACCGTTCGCTACCCATATCTCATCTTTTACACGGTCAATCCTGCAGACGCCGAGATCGTAATCCTCCATGTGCGTCATGGAGCGCAGCAGCCTCGGCCTTGAATCCTGCCATGTCTGACGCAATCTACCGCCTCGCACAAAACTCGCCTATGGCCGCCGCCACGGCCGCCGCAATCGTCTCGTGACGCTCCGGCGAGTTCATCGCCATTTCCTCGTCGCGGTTGATGATGGAGCCGGCCTCGAGCAGCACTGCGGCACTGCTCGTCCGCGACAGGACGACGAGCCCGTCATAGCGGTAGACGCCGAAATCCTTGTCGAGCAACTGGCGCCGGTAACGGCCCATCAGCGGCAAGGTGTATTGGCTGGCATAATGCAGCCCCTGCTCCTTCAACTGCCTGCCGATCATCCGGGCCAGCATCAGGCTGGTGGCGAAGTGCGAGTTCTGCCGCGACACGAACAGCGAGTGACCCGTAAAGCGGTCGCTGAAATAGCTCTTCGCGCCATCGAACTCCCAGGTCTCGAGCAGTTTATCGGGCACCGAATCATGGTGGATCGACAGGAAGAGATCGGCCCGGCCGTCATTCGCGGCACTGACCCGCTTGAACAGGCTCGGTCGCGCCTTGCCGTCCGTGACGAGAAGCCGTGTCGCCGCAAAGCCTTCGTGCCTGAGTTTGGTCGTGACCAACCTCGCGAGCCTGAAGTTGAAGCCGAACTCGGGATCGTTGCGGGCGCTCAGCGCGCCGTAGGAATCCGGGGTGTGGCCGACATCCACGACGATTCGGAATTTGCGCGGCTCGCATGCCTCCGGCGCGATCGCTCTCGACCTCGCCTTCGCAAGCTTGGGTGCGCCGGCTGCCCACGCAACGTCGATCGGCGAAAGCAAAAGCGGGATCAGCGAGACCGCGATAGCACGCCACGACGTTCTCACACCGGCCGCTCCCCCTTCACCGTCACCCGCGTCCCCGAGCGCGTATGCGGCCAGTAGTCCCACATCGCGCGGTGCTGGGTGCAGCGGTTGTCCCAGAATGCGATGGCGTTCTCGGTCCAGCGGAAGCGGCACTGGAACAGGGGGTTCTCGGCGTGCTGGTAGAGATAGGCGAGCATCGCGTCGCTCTCGTCGCGAGGGATGCCGTTGATGTGGCGGGTGAAGCCGCGATTGACATAGAGCGCCTTCTTGGCTGTGACCGGGTGCGTGCGCACCACGGGGTGCTCGGCGTTCGGATAGGCCGGGCGGTCGGCGACGCCGTAATTCGCGTAGAGCCCGCGATAGATCGGCTCGCCATCGTGCAGAGCCGTGAGGCCATCGAGATAGGCCTTCATGCGATCGGACAGCGCATCATAGGCCGCATACATGTTGGCGAACAGCGTGTCGCCGCCGCGCGGCGGGCACTGCTTGATGTAGAGGATCGAGCCCATCGGCGGTTCGAGATCGCAGGACACGTCGGAATGCCAGCCCTCGCCATTGGCACGCGGCGAATTCTTGTCGGCGTAGATCTTCATCAGCGCGGGGTCTTCGTCCTCGTGGGGAGCTGCGGGATGAAAATGCAGCTCGCCGAACTTGCGGCCGAAAGCGAGGTGCTGCTGCGGCGTGATGCTCTGGTCGCGGAAGAAGATGACGAGGTTTTCGGCGAGCGCGCGGTGGATCTCGTCCATCTGCTGGTTGGAGCGGGCGTCGTCGGAGACGAGCCTGCCGATGTCCACGCCCGAGATTTCGGCGCCGATGATGGGGGTGAGCTTTTCGACCGAGATGGTTTCGTACGGCGCGCCATCCTCGGCCGTGTGGCGATAGCGCGGGCCCTGCTTGCCGGCGAGTGAGCTCATGGCGTGTCTCCCGATCATTGTTGATTGGGAGACATCGTAGCAATGTAGGACGGGTTAGCGAAGCGTAACCCGCCACTTCGCGGGCGCAAAAAGGAGGGTTACGCTTTCGCTAACTCGCCCTACCATTCCTGATCTGGAGCAAACTACTCCGCCGCAGTCACCGGCACCTTGGCGCCTTGGCCGTAACGCTGCTCGATATAGTCGGTCACGAGCGCCTTGAAGTCGGCCGAGATCGTGGGGCCGCGCAGCGTGCGGAACTTCTTGCCGTCGACGAAGACAGGCGCGGCCGGCGCTTCGCCGGTGCCGGGCAGGGAGATGCCGATATTGGCATGCTTGGATTCGCCGGGGCCGTTGACGATGCAGCCCATCACCGCGACGTTGAGCTCTTCCACGCCGGGATATTTCGTCTTCCAGGTCGGCATCTCGTCGCGGATGAACTCCTGGATCGAGCTTGCCAGCTCCTGGAACGTGGTCGAGGTGGTGCGGCCGCAGCCGGGACAGGCCGCGACCAGCGGCACGAAGGTGCGGAAGCCCATGGTCTGCAGCAGCTCCTGGCCGACCTGCACCTCACGGGTGCGATCGCCGCCAGGCTCCGGCGTCAGCGAGATGCGGATGGTGTCGCCGATGCCCTGCTGCAGCAGGATGCCGAGCGCGGCGGAGGAAGCAACGATGCCCTTGGTGCCCATGCCGGCCTCGGTGAGGCCAAGGTGGATGGCGTAGTCGGAACGGCTGGCGAGGACCTCGTAGACCGCGATCAGATCCTGCACCGCAGAGACCTTTGCGGAGAGGATGATGCGGTTCTTGGGCATACCGAGCTCTTCGGCGCGCGCGGCCGACAGCAGCGCCGACTGCACCATGGCTTCGCGCATCACCGCGCGCGCATCGCGCGGATTGGACGAGGCGGTATTCTCGTCCATCAGCTTGGTCAGCAGCTCCTGGTCGAGCGAGCCCCAATTGGCGCCGATGCGGACCGGCTTGCTGTTCTTGTTGGCGATCTCGATGATGTCGGCGAACTGGGTGTCGCGCTTGTCCTTGAAGCCGACATTGCCGGGATTGATGCGGTACTTGGCGAGCGCCTCGGCGCAGGCCGGATAGGCCGCGAGCAGCTTGTGGCCGATATAGTGGAAGTCGCCGATCAGCGGCGTGGTGATACCGCGCTTGGCGAGGCCGTCGCGAATGTGCGGAACGGCGGCAGCGGCTTCCTCGCGATCCACGGTGATGCGGACCATTTCGGAGCCGGCGCGCGCGAGCGCTGCGACCTGGGCAATGGTACCGTCGATGTCGGCGGTATCGGTGTTGGTCATCGACTGCACGACGATCGGCGCACCGCCGCCGACGGCGACGTCGCCGACCTTGACCTGAGTGGTACGATGGCGCGGCGCGGGCCCCGCGATGTCGGAATCGATTGATGTTTCGGGCTTGTTCATGGGGGTCCAAATATCAGGTTTTGGTGACGTTCAGCAATGCGTCGCGCGGCGCCGCAGCGACTTGGCTCGGACGGTTAACCAGAAAAAGCCCAGCAATTACAAGGACGGCTGCCGCCCCGAACGCCAAGCTTAGGGTGTCATGCATGATGAAATAGCTACCGACCACGCCAAACAAAGGGGTGATGAAGGTAAAAGCCGACAATTTGCTGGCCGAATAGGTCTTCACGAGAGCGAACCAAAGCGTGAACGTGGTTCCAACCACCCAGATCGCCTGGAACGCCATCAGGCCGAGCGACAGCGGCGCGGGGGTGTGCGTGATGGTCTCGCCGAACAGCCAGGCCGCCAGCCCCAGGATCGGGATCGAGATCGCGACCTGATAGCCCAGCGCCTTCTCGGGCGCGGCGAACCGCAAGCGCGTCCCCTTGGCAACCAGCGTGGTCGCCGCCCACAGCGCGGCACCACCGACGATCATGAGGTCGCCGAGCAGGACGTGCGAATCGACATTGGGCTGCGGCACGCCAATCGCGAGGGCGACGCCTGCAAAGCTGATGGCGAGGCCTAGCCATTGCGAGGCGCCGAGCCGCTCGCCGAGCACCTGGTAGGAGCCGAGCGCAACGAAGAACGGCGCGGTATAGAGGAACACCACCGCGCGCGAGGCCGAGGTGAGGCGTAGCCCCTGGAAGATCAGCACGAATTCGATGCCGAACATCAGACCGGCGATCAGACCCGGCTTCCACGTGCCGTCGTTCTCGAAGAATTTGACGCCGCGAAACGTGCCGATGAGGAACAGCACCGGCAGCGCGCCCGCCGACCGGATCGTGGCCTGCAGCATCGGCGGGATGTCCGGCAGCACCAGCTTCACCGCGATCTGGTTGAACCCCCACGTCAGGCACAGCATGAGCATCAGGGCGATGGCGCCGGCGCTGAGGGGGCGTGCGGCGGAGGGGTTGGCTTGTGGTGAGGACATCTCTTCCCGAAAACCGGCTTTGCGCCGTTGTTTGCTTTATGCAGCTTTCTGACAATGGGTGCAGATGCCCGTGATCTCGACCACGGACAGCTTGGGTGCGAAGCCTGAACTGCGCGCGGCAACGTTGATATCGTTGGCAAAGGACGCTGACGGGATCTCGCCGACCAGGCCGCAGCGCTCGCAGATCAGGAACGCCACCGCCGAGGTCGCGTCGTGGTCGTGGGCGGCACAGGCGAGATAGGCATTGCGGCTTTCGATGCGGTGCACGAGGCCGTTGGCCATCAGGAAATCGAGCGCGCGGTAGACCGTGATCGGCGCCGGACGCGCCATCGACTTGGCCAATTCGTCGATCACCTCGTAGGCGCCGAGCGGGCGGTGGCTGGAGAGCAAGGCCGCCAGCACGTGACGACGAATGGGCGTGAACTTCTGCGCGCGCTGCTCGCAAACGGCCTCGGCATGCGCCAGCGCATCCGCGGTGCAGCGGCCGTGATCATGGTCGGGCGCGGGAAATGCCGGCTTTGCGAGGGTCATGCGGCCCGCTTCTAGCATTTCGGCAGGGGAACCCAAAGCACGACCGCCGAGTGGCTGTCAGCCATGCTTTTGCTGCGGGACAGCGTCCCGCTAACCCGGCATGAAATAATCATAAGCTTGCTTATTATATTCAAGCTCATTGGAGACAAAGCTTATGACCCGCGGGTCCGTCGACCAGAATTTCCTGTTCACGCTGGGCGAACTCTACCGCCTCTTGCGCGTCTATGCCGACAAGGAGGCTTCGCGCTTCGGCATCACCCGCGCGCAATGGGCGGTGCTGGCCAAGGTCGAGCGCAGCGAGGGCATGAAGCAGTCGGAACTCGCCGAGCTGCTGGAGATGCAGCCGATCACACTGACCCGCCTGATCGACAAGCTCTGCGACAGCGACTGGATCGAGCGTCGCAGCGACGCTTCGGACCGCCGCGTCAAGCGGCTTTATCTCAGGAAGGCCGGCCGGCAATTGCTGGGCCGGATGAGCGGGCTGAAGTCGGAGCTGACCGCCAACGCGCTGGACGGCATCACGCCGGCCGACGCTCATCGCCTGCTGACCCAGCTCGAAACCATCAAGGAAAACGTGCGCACCGCGATCCAGACCAGCGGTGCGGAACAGGCGCGCAAGGAGCAGCGCTATGGCTGATCAAGTCCTCAAGTTCCAGCCCGAGCAGAAGACCGACACCGGCAAGCCCACCAAGAAGGCCGGCACCGATCCCCGACGCCGTCTGGTCGCGGGCCTGCGGCGTTATCGCCGCTTCCTGCTTCTGGTCGTGCTGCCTCTCGTCGCCATCGTCGGCGGCCTCACCTTCTATCTGCATGGCGGCCGCTATGTCGGCACCGACGACGCCTATGTCGGCGCGCAGAAAGTGCTGGTGACGCCCGATATCTCCGGCAAGATCCTGAAGGTGATCGTGAAGGAAGGCCAGTCGGTCAAGCGCGGCGACGAGCTGTTCGAGATCGACCCCGTTCCGTTCCGCCACGCGGTCGACGAGGCCAAGGCGCAACTCGCCCAAACCCGCACGACCTATGACAATCTCGTCGCCAACATCAAGATCTATGGCGACATGCTCAACCTTGCCCAGCAAGGCATCGATCTGAAGCAGCGCGACGTCGAGCGCAAGCAGGCGCTGGTGAAGAACAATTTCGGCTCGCAGCTCGATCTCGACAACGCCTCGAATGCGCTGGTCACCGCAGGCGCGCAGGCGCAATACATCAAACAGCAACTCTCCAACGCCAAGACGCAGCTGCTCGGCGATTCAGCGTTGCCGCTGGAGCAATTCCCGCCTTACGCACAGGCAAAAGCCAGGCTGGACGATGCCCAGCGCAACCTCGACCACACCGTGCTGCGCGCCCCGATGGACGGCGTGGCCACACAGGTGGAGCAGATCCAACTTGGCCGGTTCGTCACCGCCGGCACGCCGGTCTTCTCCATCATCGACGTCGCCCATCCCTGGGTCGACGCCAACCCGAAGGAGAGCGACCTCACCCACGTCACCGAAGGTCAGCCCGTCACGCTCGAGGTCGACGCCTTCCCCAGCCACGTCTTCAAGGGCAAGATCGGATCGCTCTCGCCCGGCACCGGTGCGCAATTCGCCATCCTGCCGCCGCAGAACGCCACCGGCAATTTCGTCAAGGTCGTGCAGCGCGTGCCGATCAGAATCTATTTCGACGAGACCGACAAATATGTGCGGAAGCTGAAGGCCGGCATGAGCGTCTATGCCACGATCGACACCGGCCACAAGCGCTCGCTCGCTGGCCTGTTCGGCTTGTCGGCGACGGCGAGCCAAGACAAAGATCAGGACAAGGACTGATCCGATGGCGGAGTCCAATCCCGCCCTGATGGTCCCTGGCCTGCGCCGGAACATGGTGACGATCTGCGCCATGACCGCGACCATCATGCAGGCGCTGGACACGACGATCGCCAACGTCGCCCTGCCCTACATGCAGGGCTCGTTGTCGGCCTCGCAGGACCAGATCAACTGGGTGCTGACCTCCTACATCGTCGCCGCCGCGATCATGACGGCCCCGGTAGGGTGGATTGCCAACCGCTTCGGCCGCAAGCGCATCTTCATCATCTGCGCAGCCGGCTTCACCATGGCTTCGGTGCTGTGCGGACTCGCGCAGGACATCAACCAGATGGTGCTGTTCCGGCTTCTCCAGGGCGTGTTCGGCGCAGCCCTGGTGCCGCTGTCGCAATCCGTGATGCTGGACTATTACACGCTGCAGGAACGCGCCAAGGCGATGTCGATCTGGGGCATGGGCGTGATGATGGGCCCGATCATGGGCCCATCGCTCGGCGCCTGGCTGACCGAGACCTATTCCTGGCACTGGGTGTTCTTCGTCAACCTGCCGTTCGGCTTCATCACCGTGCTCGGGCTGATCGTCTTCATGGACGAGACGGATAGGAATATCAGCCTCAAATTCGACTGGTTCGGCTTCGCCGCGCTGGCGGTGGCGATCGGCTCGCTGCAGCTTGCGCTCGACCGCGGCGAGCAGCTGGGCTGGCTGGAATCGAACGAGATCCTGGCGGAATTCATCGTCTCGGCCGCAGCGTCCTATTTCTTCCTCGCGCACTCCTTCACGACCTCGACGCCGTTCATCCGCTTCGCGCTGTTTCGGGATCGCAACTTCGTCACCGGCTGCATGTTCATGGTCGTGATGGGGCTCGTGCTGTTCTCGACCATGGCGCTGGCGTCGCCCTACATGCAGAACGTGATCGGCTATCCCATCATCACCGCCGGACTGCTATTGGCGAGCCGCGGCTTCGGCACCTTCTTCGCCATGATGCTGGTCGGCCGCATGATGCGCTATGTCGAGGCGCGCACGCTGATCATCTCCGGTCTGACGCTGACCGCCGGCTCGCTGTTCCAGATGACCGGCTGGACCGATCTGACCCAGGTGCCGGAGATCGTCGCCGTCAGCGTCGTTCAGGGCTTTGGCTTCGGCCTCGTCTTCGTGCCGCTCTCGACCGTGGCGTTCCTGACGCTCTCGAACGAGTTGCGCACCGACGGCACCGCGATGCTGACCCTGATGCGCAACGTCGCGAGCTCGGTCGGTATTTCCGTGGTGATCGCGCAACTGACGCAGGGAACGCGACGAACTTACGCGATCCTGTCCGAGCACATCAATCCGTTCAACCATGCACTGCAGATGCCCGACGTCAGGGGCCTGATCAACCTGTCCACCGACGCCGGCCGCGCCATGGCCGACAGGATGGTGAGCGTGCAGGCACAGATCATCGCCTTCGCGCACGACTACCAGCTGGTGATGCTCTTCGTCCTCTGCACCATCCCGCTCGCCTTGCTGATCGGCTCGACCAAAGCCACGCTGCGCAAGCAGGCCGCGGGACCGGAACATGCGGTGATAGAGTAGGGGTCGCTCGCGTGCTCCGGACGCAGCGCAGCGCTTCTTCAGCGGTGCGCTGTGAACGCGCTCTCCGCGCTGTGCCGCGCCCGGGACACGAGCTACCCCAGCAACTCCTCGCAGCCCAGATCATCCACGGCCGCAAATATCCGCTCCAGATTATTCCACCAGATCACCGGCGGGATGTTGATGCTCCACTGCCAGATGGGCCGCGTGATCTGCCAGAGCACCGCCCAGCGGTAGTCGCGATCGAGCGCGCCGCGCGTGTAGCCGGTGATGCCGCTCTCGATCAGCGTCTCATGGTAGAGATTGAGCAGCGAGCGTTCGAGCGCCTGCCGGCGCTCCGGATACCAGTGCATCGCCATCATGTAGGCGAGGTCATGGGTTGGAACGTTGATGCTCCACAGGTCGAAATCGAAGATGCGCACGGTATCGGCGACGCCGGCGCGTGGCAGCAGAAAATTCCAGACATGGGCATCGCCATGGGTGATGCTGAGATGACGGCGTGAGTGGTAACGCTGGGACAGTCGGTCCGACTGATCGATGAGGCGGCGATAGAGGGTACGCCGTTCCTCGCTGAGACGGTCCCCGAGAGAATCGGCAAAGCGGTCGTAATGACCCGCGAAGGTCTCCATGCGCGCCGCGCTGTCGTCGGCACTCGCCCAGGTGCCGACGGCGTCGCCGAGGCTCGGATGGTCCCACCACGCCGCGTGCCAGCGCGCGAGGGTGGTCACGATCGCAATCGCCTGATCGCGCGATGGCGGCAGCGGCCAGACCGCCGCGATGGCGTGACTGTCCGTGAGGTCCTCGAGCAAGAGATGCCAAGCGAGGCTGTCCTCGTCGAAATGTCCGTCGAAGCAGCGGGGCACGAGACCCGGCGGCATGCCCGGCGCCAACTCCGTGTAATAGGTCACTTCCTGCCGGCCGCCATTGGCAAGCTTCTCGGCGAACGCTGCGTTCGCCGTCTTCAGGATCAGCGATTGCGGCGCCCCGCCGGATTCACCGACATAGCGCAGGCCAAGCCGGGTGATATGTGACACGACGGTGTCGCGCTGATGCAGCACCTTCACCTCGCGGACCGCGCCAGCGTCCAGCACGCCGCCTCGCCGTAGCGCCGCCGTCAAGCGGGCGGGCTCAACGACATCAGGCAGTTGTGGAGGTGTCATGAAATTCACGATGCCCCTGTCCCGCGCCATACTGCACGATCATAGCCCCAAGCCCCAGCGGCCGAACCGATGCCGGGCTCAGGCCGCCGCGGTCGAGTCGCGCACGGTCCGCACCACGACCGACCGGAGTTGCTCGAGATTGGCCGCCATGCCGGCGATCGCCTGCCTGACCTCCGCCGCGCGCTCGTCCACGGAAGCTGCGTCGCGGCTGACATTGCCGATCTTGGCCGAGACCTCCTTCGCTGCGGAAGCCGATTCGGAAATCGACCGCGAGATCTCCCGGGTCGCGGCGTCCTGCTCTTCCATCGCAGCGGCAACCGAGGTCGCGACGCCGTCGATTTCGACGATGTGATCCCCCATAGTCTCGACGGCTTCGACCGCGGCCTGCGTCGAGGTCTGGATCTCGGCAATGAGCCGCCCGATCTCCTCGGTGGATTTGGCGGTCTGATCCGACAGGGATTTCACCTCGGCGGCGACCACGGCGAAGCCGCGGCCGGCTTCGCCAGCGCGCGCCGCCTCGATCGTGGCATTGAGTGCCAGAAGGTTGGTCTGGCCGGCGATGCCGCCGATCAGGTCTGAGACCTCGGCGATTTTCTTCACCGATCCGGCCAGCGCCTGGATGGTCGAACGCGCCTGCTCGCGGCCGGCGACCGCCGATTTTGTGACGGTGCTGGTCCGTGCGACCTGGCTTGCGATCTCGCGGATCGAGGCGCTCAGTTCTTCGGCCGCGGCCGAGACGGTCTGCGAGCTGCCGAGGGCCTGGGTGGAGGCCGCCGCGACGGCCTGCGACTGAGCGGAGAGCGACCTTGCGATCGCGGACAGGCTGGAGGCGGCCCGCTCGACGCCTTGCGTCGCCGTCCCCGCGCTGTCGACCGAGCGGCCGGTCTCGCGCTCGACGGTCTCGGCCATCTGGTGCAGGGCGGAGCGCTTGGCAAGCGCAGCCGCCTGCTCCTGCTGCAACTGCTCCTCGCGCAGGCGGGAATTCTCGACCGCCGCCTGCTTGAACACCACAAGCGCACCCGCCATCGAGCCGACCTCGTCCCGGCGGTGCGCGAACGGAATGTCGGCGGCCAGATCGCCGGTCGCGAGCTTCTGCATCGTGCCCGTCATGCGCACGATCGGGCGCACCACACCGACGGCAACACCTAGCAGGCCCGCGGCAATGAAGGCGAGGACGGCGGCGGAGACTCCGAGCAGGATATAGAGCATGGAGCTGTCGCGGTCCGCGGCCAGCTTCTCCATGTCGGCATTCTGCTTGTTGGCGCTCTCGACGATGCTGTCGATCACCGCGCGATGCGCGGTGTAGGCGTCCTTGAGCTGCGCATAGATGCGCTCGGACGCAGCTGCATCCTTGGCCTTGAGGGCCGGCAGGAGCTGGTCGGACGCCTTCCAGAATTTCTGCACCTCGGCATCGGATTTCGACACCAGCGCCGTCTTCAGGTCGGCCGAGAGGCTGGAGGTGACCCAGAACGCCTTGCGCTCGTCGTAATCCTTGCGGAGCTGAACCAGGCGTTCGCCGTGGGCCGCCAGCTGGTCCGGCTCCCGCATCGCCAGGGTCGCCTCGAGATAGGCCTCGATGACGTATTCCGGCGGCGGCAGGATGTCCGCGATGAGGTCGTTGCCGAGCTTGATGTCGGAGTAGAGCGGACCGCCGACCTTGAGCTCCCGCAGGGCATAGAGGCTGGTCGAGGCCACCGCGGCAAAACCGATGGCCAGCACGATCCCGAACGCGAAAATCGCGGAGGACAACGACAAACGGATCTTCATGAAATATTCCAGGGCGCACGCCGAAACCGCGTGAAGCCTAGATCAATATGGTAAATACGGGATTGCATCCCGGGAAAGTCCCGGGAGAAAAGCTCCGCAAAACTACGGGCGTGAAACGTCGAGCGATCGATTTTCGGTCAATGACACTGACGCACAAGCGCGGAAGCAGAGACCTCCCAAAGCCTGATTCAACACCGCGGTTGCGCAGGATGAGAAACGCGTGCGGGGCACGGCGGTGTCAGCGACACGCGGGGTCTCACACCTCGAAGAACACCGTCTCGTCGCCGCCCTGGAGCCGCAGGTCGAGCCGGTAGACCGGCTTGCCCGCCTCGCGCACCGCGGTCAGCGTGGCACGGCGCTCAGCGGGCACCAGCGCCAGCACGGGATCGGCGGCGTTGCCGGGCTCGTCGCCGAAATAGAGCCGGGTATAGAGATGCCGCAGCATGCCGCGCCCGAACACCGCAAGAAGAATGTGCGGCGCCTGCGGCTTGCCGTCGGGATCCGGCACCACGCCCGGCTTGATGGTCTCGAAAGCGTAATTGCCATCCTTGTCGGTGCCGCAACGGGCAAAGCCGCGGAAGCTCGCATTCGGCAGCGCACGCTTGTCCTGCGGGTCGGCGAAGCGGCCTTGCGCGTCCGCCTGCCAGATCTCCAGCATGCAATCCGGCACGGCAACGCCGTCACCGTCGAACACGCGACCCTCGATGCGGATGCGCTCGCCGGAAACGTCGGACGTGAGCGTCGAGTTAGTGAAAGCGTCGTTCCAGGCATATTCGCCGTTCGGCGTCAGGCCGTATTTGAAGAACGGGCCGACGGTCTGCGATGGGGTGATCCCGTTGGGCTTCACAGAATCCTGCACTTAATGGTTCTCCATGGGCGTGGCGTTCTTGCCGCGCAGCACGATGTCAAAGCGGTAGCAGAGCGCCCATTCGGGCTGGGTGTTCTCGATATCGAACGAGGAGACCATCCGCGCTCGCGCCTTCTCGTCCGGCACCGAGTTGAAGATCGGATCGAACGGGAACAGCGGGTCGTTCGGGAAGTACATCTGCGTCACGAGGCGCGTGATGAAGGAATGGCCGAACACAGACAGATGGATATGTGCCGGACGCCACGCATTGTGGTGATTGCCCCAGGGATAGGCGCCCGGCTTGATGGTGACGAAGCGGTAGTAGCCGCTCGCATCGCTCACGGTGCGGCCGGCGCCCGTAAAATTCGGATCGAGCGGCGCAGGGTGCTGGTCGCGGACGTGAACGTAGCGGCCGCAGGAATTGGCCTGCCAGATCTCGACCAGCGAATTCGGCACGCCGCGGCCGTCCTCGTCGCGCACATGGCCGTGCACGATGATGCGTTCGCCGATCGGCTCGCCCGCATGCTGGGTGGTGAGATCGCTGTCGCCCTCGCGGACGGTCTCGTGGCCATAGACCGGACCGGTCAGCTCCGACAACGTGTGGCGCATCGGGATCAAGGGCTTGTTCGGCGCGCGCTTGATCGAGCTCTTGTAGTCGGGCGACAGCGGCAGCGGATGCGCCTTGTTGCTGTCGGTGGGATAGATGAATGTCATTGGCGAATTCCTCCCCGGCCATTGTGGTCCGGCCGGACAACTTCCGCCAATCATTATAGGATATAACTAATTTAGGAAAGCAGGTTTCGGGGACCCTGGCTCCTCGATTCCGTCATGGCCGGGCTTGTCCCGGGCATGACGAATTCGTGGTGTAAGAACTTCGTCCATCTCTCCGCGCACAGGCCGAAAGAAGGAGAGAGACTCAGTTCAGCTTCTCGATTGCAACCGCCACGCCCTGGCCGACGCCGACGCACATGGTGGCGAGCGCGAGCTTGCCGCCGCGCTTCTCCATGCCATGGACCGCGGTGAGCGCGAGGCGCGCGCCGCTCATGCCGAGGGGGTGGCCAAGCGCGATGGCGCCGCCATGCGGATTGACGAAGTCCGCATCATCAGGCACGCCGAGCTGACGCATGCAGGCGATGCCTTGCGAGGCGAAGGCCTCGTTGAGCTCGATCAGGTCGAAATCGCTGATCTTCTTGCCGAGCCGCTCCATCAGCTTGCGGGTTGCGGGCACCGGGCCGATGCCCATGATGCGCGGCGGCACGCCCGCCGAGGCAAGGCCGAGGATGCGCGCGCGGGGCGTGAGACCATGCTTCTTCACGGCAGCTTCGGACGCCAGGATCATCGCGGCCGCGCCGTCATTGACGCCGGAGGCGTTGCCGGCGGTGACCGTACCAGGGTTGCGCACGATCGGCTTCAGTTTTGCCAAGCCTTCGAGCGTGGTCTCGGGACGCGGATGCTCATCCTTGTCGACCGTGATCGGGCCGGCCTTGCCGCCGGGAATGGTGATCGGAATGATCTCTTCGGCGAAATAGCCGGCGGCGATCGCCGCACCGGCACGCTGCTGCGAGCGGATCGCAAAGGCGTCCTGGTCGGCGCGCGAGACCTGGAATTCCTCGGCGACGTTCTCGCCGGTCTCCGGCATCGCATCGACGCCATACTGTGCCTTCAGCAGCGGATTGATGAAGCGCCAGCCGATGGTGGTGTCGAAGATCTCGGCCGAGCGCGAGAAGGCTTCCTGCGCCTTGCCCATCACGAAGGGCGCGCGCGTCATGGATTCGACGCCGCCGGCGATCGCAAGCTCGATCTCGCCGGAACGAATGGCGCGGCCTGCGGCACCGACCGCATCGAGGCCAGAGGCGCAGAGCCGGTTCAGCGTCTGGCCGGGAACCGAATCCGGCAAGCCCGCCAACAGCAGCGCCATGCGCGCGACGTTGCGGTTGTCCTCGCCGGCCTGATTGGCGCAGCCGAAGAAGACTTCGTCCACCTGCGCCCAGTCGAGATTGGGGTGCCTGGCCATCAGCGCCTTGATCGGGGCTGCGGCCAGATCGTCGGCGCGCACCTTGGCGAGTGAGCCGCCGAAACGGCCGATCGGGGTCCGCACGGCATCGCAGATAAAGACATCACGCATCGTTGTTCTCCCTGAATGCCGCGGTTCGGCCAGAATTCTTCCAGAATTCTTCAATGACGGCGGAGTTTTAGGAGGGCGCCCGCGGCAGGTCAATTGACTGATACACGCGTGTTCCGAGGGGTCCGCACGCCGGCCACGCATGCCGCAATGCGGACAACGTGGAAAACCCGCCCTCACCGGCCAAAGCGATAGGAGCACGGGACGAAATTTTGTAGGTTGCGCCGCCCATGACGATGCAACAGCCCATCTCCGCTCCAGAGCCCGAATCCGCGCCCGCGCCCGCGCCCCAGGCGGAAGCCGCCGCGCGCGTCACGCCGATGATGGAACAGTACCTTGAAATCAAGGCGGCGCATCAGGGCCTGCTGCTGTTCTACCGGATGGGCGATTTCTACGAGCTGTTCTTCGAGGACGCCGAGATCGCCTCGAAGACACTCGGCATCGTGCTGACCAAGCGCGGCAAGCATCAGGGCAATGACATCCCGATGTGCGGCGTGCCGGTCGAGCGGTCCGAGGATTATCTGCACCGCCTGATCACCGCCGGCCACCGCGTCGCGGTGTGCGAGCAGACCGAGGATCCCGCTGCCGCGAAAGCACGCGGCAACAAGAGCGTCGTGCGCCGCGGCGTGGTGCGGCTGGTGACGCCGGGCACGCTGACCGAGGACACGCTGCTCGACGCTCGCGCCAACAATTACCTGCTGGCGATCGCGCGGGCCCGCGCCTCCGGCGGTGGCGATCGCTTCGGGCTCGCCTGGATCGACATCTCGACTGCCGAGTTCACCGTGATGGAGTGCTCGGGCGGCGAGCTCGCCGCGACGCTGGCGCGCATCAACCCGAACGAGGCCATCGTCACCGACGCACTCTACAACGACGGCGAGCTCGGGCAGACCTTGCGCGAACTGCCGGCGGTGACGCCGCTGACCCGCGACGTCTTCGACGGCGCCACCGCCGAGAAACGGCTGTGCGACTATTTTGCCGTCGCGACCATGGACGGTCTGGCGCAGCTCACGCGTCTCGAAGCCACTGCCGCAGCGGCCGCCGTCACCTATGTCGACCGCACCCAGGTCGGCAAGCATCCGCCGCTGTCGCCGCCCGCGCGCGAAGCTTCCGGCGCGACCATGGCGATCGATCCGGCGACGCGTGCCAATCTCGAGCTGACCCGGACGCTCGCGGGCGAACGCCGCGGCTCGCTGCTCGATGCGATCGACTGCACGGTGACCTCGGCGGGCTCGCGCCTGCTCGCCCAGCGTCTGGCCGCGCCGCTGACGGATGCGCCGGCGATCGCACGCCGGCTCGATGCGGTCAGCGTCTTCGTCGCCGATTCAGCTGCGCGCGAAGACATCCGCAGCATATTGCGCGGCGCGCCCGACATGTCGCGTGCGCTGGCGCGTCTGTCGGTCGGCCGCGGCGGCCCGCGCGATCTCGCGGGGCTGCGCGACGGCATCACCGCCGCCGACCAGGTGCTGGCGCGGCTTGGCGAGCTCGATCAGCCGCCGCAGGAAATCGCCGCGGTGATGGCGGCGCTGCAAAGGCCCTCGCGCGAGCTCGCGGCGGAATTCGCCAGCGCGCTCGACGAGCAGCTGCCCCTGATCAAGCGCGACGGCGGCTTCGTCCGGCAGGGCTATGAACCCGCCCTCGACGAAGCACGCAACCTGCGCGACGCCTCACGCCTCGTGGTGGCCTCGATGCAGGCGCGCTACGCCGACGCGACCGCCGTGAAAGGTCTCAAGATCCGGCATAACAACGTGCTCGGCTATTTCGTCGAGGTCACCGCGCAGCACGGCGAGAAGCTGATGTCGGCGCCGCTGAATGCCACCTTCATCCATCGCCAGACGCTGGCGGGCCAGGTACGCTTCACCACCTCCGAGTTAGGCGAGATCGAAGCCAAGATCGCCAACGCGGGCGACCGTGCGCTCGGGCTCGAGCTCGAGATTTTCGAGCGGCTGTCAGCGAAGGCCATGGCCATCAGTGACGATCTGCGCGCCGCTGCCCACGCCTTCGCCTTGCTCGACGTCGCGACCTCACTGGCCAAGCTCGCGGTCGACGATAATTATGTGCGGCCGGATGTGGACTCGTCGCTTGGCTTTGCGATCGAGGCCGGTCGCCATCCCGTGGTCGAGCAGGCGCTGAAGCGCAATGGCGAGCCGTTCATCGCCAATGCCTGCGATCTGTCGCCGGCACCCGCACAAAAATCCGGCCAGCTCTGGCTGCTCACCGGTCCGAACATGGCCGGTAAATCGACGTTCCTGCGCCAGAACGCGCTGATTGCCCTTCTTGCCCAGATCGGCAGCTTCGTGCCGGCTACGCGCGCGCGGATCGGCATCATCGACCGCCTGTTCTCGCGCGTCGGCGCCGCCGACGATCTCGCCCGCGGCCGCTCCACCTTCATGGTGGAGATGGTCGAGACGGCTGCGATCCTGAACCAGGCCGGCGAGCGCTCGCTCGTCATCCTGGACGAGATCGGCCGCGGCACCGCGACCTTCGACGGTCTCTCGATCGCCTGGGCCGCGATCGAGCATCTGCACGAAAGCAATCGTTGCCGGACGCTGTTCGCCACGCATTATCACGAGCTGACCGCGCTCTCGGCCAAGCTGCCGCGCATGTTCAACGCCACCGTGCGGGTGAAGGAGTGGCAGGGCAACGTCGTGTTCCTGCACGAGGTGCTGCCTGGCTCGGCCGACCGCTCCTACGGCATCCAGGTGGCGAAGCTCGCCGGCCTGCCGCCGGCGGTGATCACGCGCGCGAAATCGGTGCTCTCCAAGCTGGAGGCGCAGGACCGCGGCCAGACCGCACGAGCCCTGGTGGACGATCTGCCACTGTTCGCGGTGCCCTCCCGCGCGGCCGCCGAAGCGGCGCCGCCGAGCGAGGCGGAGCAACTGATGGAAGCCGTGAAGGCGCTGCATCCGGACGAGATGTCGCCGCGCGAGGCGCTCGATGCGCTGTATGCGTTGAAGGCCAAGCTGCCGAAGCAGTGAGCGTGCCGTAGCCCGTATGAGCGAAGCGATATCCGGGACGCCTGTTCCCGCATATCGCTTCGCTCATACGGGCTACGATACTTTTTGCGCCGAGAGAAAAGTGGCGCCCTACGCCCTTGCCGCGATCGCGGCGGCTTCCGCGGCGGCGCGCTGCATGCTGTTCGACATCTCGTTCGTGACCGTGCTCTGCTCCTCGACGGCGGCGGCGGTGGACGTCACGTATTCACTGACACTGGTGATGGCCTGCTTGATCGAGCCGAGCGCGCTGACGACGTCGCCCGAGATGCCGTTGAGGCTGCCGATCTCCGCACCGATCTTGTCGGTGGCCTGCTTGGCCTGGTTGGCGAGGCTCTTCACTTCGGAGGCGACCACGGCAAAGCCGCGGCCCGCTTCGCCGGCGCGGGCGGATTCGATCGTGGCGTTCAGCGCCAAGAGGTTGATCTGACCGGTGATGCTGTTGATCATCTCGACGATGCCGCTCATCGACTGCGCCGCCTCGGTTAGGCGCTGGGCCTGCGCGTCGGCGGAAGCGACCTGATCCACCGCGCTCATCGCGGTCTCGCGAGATTTGGTCATGGCCTCGGAAATCTCCCGCACCGAGGCGTTCAGCTCCTCCGAACCGGCCGCGACCGATTCCATCATGCCGCGCACGCGCTCGTTGCCCATGCGGACCAGCACCTGCTTGGTGGTGTCGGTTGCATACTTCACCACCTTGAACGGCTTGCCGTTGAGATCGAGGATCGGGTTGTAGGAGGCCTGGATGTAGACCTCCTTGCCGCCCTTGCCGATACGCTTGTATTCGGCCGCCTGATATTGACCGCGGTTGAGCGCGGCCCAGAATTCGCGATAAGCGGCGCCATCGCGCTCGCTGGGCTCGACGAACATGCTGTGATGCTTGCCCTTGATCTCGGCCAGCGAATAGCCGAGCGCGCCGAGGAAATTGGCGTTCGCGGTGATGATCGTGCCGTCCATGTTGAATTCGATCACGGCCTGGGCCTTGTCGATCGCCGCGATCTGACCGGCGAGATCGGCGTTCTTCAGCTTGTCCGCGGTGACGTCGGTCGCGAATTTGACGACGCCGTACGGCTTGCCGGTCTCGTCGAGCAGCGGATTGTAGGAAGCGAGAATCCAGATCTCGCGGCCGCCCTTGCCGATACGCTTGAACTCGCCGGCCTGGTAGTCGCCGCGGTTGAGCGCGGCCCAGAACTCGCGATAGGCGGTGCCGTTGCGCTCGGCCTCGGCCACGAACAGGCTGTGATGCTTGCCCTCGATCTCGGCCAGCGAATAGCCGAGCGCCTTGCAGAAATTCTCGTTGGCCGTAACGACGGTGCCGTCGAGCTTGAATTCGATGACGGCCTGGGCGCGGCCGATGGCGGCGATCTTCGACGCATCCGTCATGCTCCGGATCTTCTTCGCCGTGATCTCGGTTGCAATCTTGGCAACCAACACCGCCTTGCCGCTGCTGTCGAGCACCGGATTGTAGGATGCTTCGATCCAGACCTCACGACCGCCCTTCGCGATCCGCTTGAACTCGCGCGCCTGATACTCGCCGCGGTTCAATGCAGCCCAGAACGCCTTGTACTCGGCGCCGTCGCGCTGGTCGGCCGGCACGAACATGGAGTGATGCTTGCCCTGAATCTCGTCAAGCCGATAGCCGAGCGCGTCGAGAAAATTCTGGTTGGCCGTGATGATCGAGCCATCGAGATTGAATTCGATCATAGCCTGCGAACGGCCGATGGCGTCGAGCCGCGCTTGGGCATCGCTGGGGGACTTGCGACCGAACATCAAGGAATCTCCATCTCGAAATAACGTGGGAAGCTGTAGGGGAGGTACCGTTGCGGCAACACGGCCGTACTCAAATCGACAATTCCCGCGGGTCCCTGCACTCGGATGCAGCTCGGACGAGTTCGCGCTGACGAGAGCGGAAGCGGGTACGCTGAGTCATTCGTAAGCGAAAAGCGCGAAGAAAGTTCTAATATAGAAATGTCGGAAATCGGCGGGAGCTGGAATGGCCAGCGTCGACGCAACTTGAAATGACACATCTCATTCAATGGCTTGCCAGAATGCCGCAAGGCCGTTGCACATGGGATCGTCATCCCGCAAATGACTTTTCGCGACACTGCGTCGCGCATATCCGTAGTCTCACGGCTGTGGCCGTGCCTTGTGCATCGCATGGCGGCCGATGCCCCATAGCGTCAGATTCCACACGATGCAGGTGGCGAGCGCGAGACACAGACCAACGGCCGAGCCGAACGCCACCACCGCCACGTGCAGGACGGCGATTGCCGTGCCGAATCCGAGCAGACCCCAGGCGGAGTTGGCGAGCACGGCGGCGGTCGGCGGGCCACCGATGCGCGGGTGCAGGATCAACATGATGCTGGAGAACACCACGGGATACAGTGCGATGATGCCGCTGATGCGGGGGCCAACCCAGCCCGAGGTCGAGACCACGATGGCAACGAGGGTCGCGACCAGCGAAGCGCGCATCGGCACATCGTACCAGCGGCGCGTCACCAGCGGCATCTTCACGTGGCGATAGCCCGCCAGGAGCGGAATGCAAATGCCGAAGGCGATCAGATTGGCGGCGAGCCCGGCCGTGAGCGACCAATCGAACTGGCGGATGATCGAGGCAAGCACGATCCAGACCGCAACCGCGCTTCCGCAACTCACCGCGAGATTGTGCCGCTGCGCCAGCACGACATAGATGAGGCACATGAAGATCGTCGCCGCATTGATCGGAAGGCTCGCCAGCGAGCCCTGCGCGATGAAGGCGGCATCGTGGTCGAGCGCGAGGAAGACGTAGGAGGGACCGGCCGAGATCGGCAAGGTCGCGACCAGCGCGCCGATCACCGGACCCGCGCGCTCGGTAATGATCGAGGCCGATACGACGAACGCCGCCGCGATCGCCATGCGCAGGAAAAGGAAGAGGAGGAAGTGGAGATCGGGGGACATTCATCCGTCATTCCGGGGCGCGCGGAGCGCGAGCCCGGAATCCATAACCACAGACCGTGATTGTTTTGGAAGGCTGGAGCTACGACGATCCTGGATCACAACGGCCTGGGGTTATGGGTCCCGGGCTCGCGCCAAGCGGCGCGCCCCGGGACGACACAAATTTCGGGGTTACGACCTTCGCCTCACATCCGCTGCATCGACACCGACACTTTCGGGCCGTTCTTGATGGTCTGATAGACCACGCAATAGCGCTCGGTGAGTTTCAGCAGCAGATCGAGCTTGTCCTGCGGCGCGTCGGTATCGACCTCGAAGCGCAGACGGATCTCGGCGAAGCCGACCGGGGTCTCCTTGTCGATGCCGAGCGTGCCGCGGAAATCGAGGTCGCCCTCGGCATAGACGTTGCCGGTCTTCAAGGGCACCTCGATCGCGGTCGCGACCGATTTCAGCGTGACGCCGGCACAGGCGACCAGGGCTTCCAGCAGCATGTCGCCGGAGCAGAGCTCGAGGCCGGAGCCGCCGGTCGCCGGATGCAGGCCCGCCATCGCGATGGCGCGGCCGGTCTCGACCTTGCAGGCGATGCCTTCGCCATCGGTGGAGCCCTTGGCCTTCAGCGTGATCAGCGCGGTCTTGGGATCGGTCTTGTAGCGCTCCTTGATCGGAGCCTGCATCTGGCGCAGCTTTACAGCGTCCATTTTCGTTCTCTCCCCCGTGAGTCGCATTTGACGAACGGTATAGAAGGCGATCCATTTCGTGTCAGCCCATGATTGATGGAGGCTGCCATGAGCGGCCGGAACTCAGGCCAGAAAATCAAGTACATTCATGATGTTATGTCAGGTTATCGAGATCGCCCCGCGGCGCTCCCATCTGGGCCGCCGGGCACATCTGCCGCCCCCTCGCGAATGTCTCGTGACAGCGCCTGTCGCCTCTTATATCCGGTGAGACATGGACAGCATCGCGACTGAGCACAAGGCCGAAGGGGATGATCGTTTCGACACTGCGCGGATCACCGCTGCGGTCGATGCGCTTGCCGAAAAGCACCAGGGACGCGAGGACGCGTTTCGCACGGCCATGGCGCAATTGCTCAAGGCCGAGCTGATCGCGGCGCGGGACGTCGCACAAGCGATCCTGCTCAAAGACCGCCACGGCCGTCACTGCGCCGAGCGGCTGTGCCACGTGCAGGACGAGATCATCCGCATCCTCTATTCGGCGGCGACCCGCCATCTCTACCGCTCGCCGATCCCGAGCGGTGCCGAACGCATGGCGGTGGTCGCGACCGGCGGCTACGGCCGCGGTCTGATGGCGCCCGAATCCGACATCGACCTGTTGTTCATCCTGCCCTACAAGCAGACCGCCTGGGGCGAGCAGGTCGCCGAGGCGATCCTCTATTGCCTGTGGGACATGGGGCTGAAGGTCGGCCACGCCACGCGATCGGTGGACGAGTCGATCCGGCAGGCGCGCGGCGACATGACCATCCGCACCGCGATCCTGGAGACGCGCTTCCTCACCGGCGACAAGCCGCTTTACGACGAGCTGGTCGCGCGCTTCGACAAGGAGGTGGTGCAAGGCACCGCATCGGAATTCGTCACCGCAAAGCTCGCCGAGCGCGAGGAGCGCCATCGCCGCGGCGGCCAGTCGCGCTACCTGGTCGAGCCCAACGTCAAGGACGGCAAGGGCGCGCTACGCGACCTGCACACGCTGTTCTGGATCGCCAAATACGTCTACCGCGTGCGCGACACCGGCGAACTGGTCGCGCGCGGTGTGTTCGATGCGCAGGAATACCGCAGCTTCCGCCGCTGCGCCGACTTCCTCTGGTCGGTGCGCTGCAATCTGCACTTCTACTCCGGCCGCGCCGAAGAGCGTCTCTCCTTCGACCTGCAGCGCGAGATCGCGGTGCGGCTCGGCTACACCTCGCATCCCGGCATGCAGGACGTCGAGCGCTTCATGAAGCACTACTTCCTGGTCGCCAAGGAAGTCGGCAACCTCACCGCCATCCTCTGCGCCAAGCTCGAGGACCAGCAGGCCAAGCCCGCGCCGGTGTTGAGCCGGATGATGGCGCGGCTGCGGCCGACCGCGGCGAAGCGGCGCGTCCCCGACAGCGACGACTTCATCGTCGACAATAACCGCATCAACGTCGCCGCACCCGACGTGTTCAAGCACGACCCGGTCAATCTGATCCGCATTTTCCGCCTCGCGCAGAAGAACAACCTCGCCTTCCATCCGGACGCGATGCGCGACGTGACGCGCTCGCTCGGCCTGATCAACGCGCAGATGCGCGAGAATCCCGAGGCCAACCGGCTGTTCATGGAGATCCTGACCTCCGACAACGCCGAGATCGTGCTGCGGCGGATGAACGAGACCGGCGTGCTCGGACATTTCATCCGCGCCTTCGGCAAGATCGTCTCGATGATGCAGTTCAACATGTATCATCACTATACTGTCGACGAGCATTTGATCCGCTGCGTCGGCTTCCTCCAGGACATCGAGCGCGGCGGTCTCGATGAATTCGCGCTTGCGAGCGACCTGATGCGCAAGATTCGCCCCGAGCATCGCGCGGTGATCTACATCACGACACTGCTGCACGACATCGCCAAGGGCCGGCCCGAGGATCATTCGATCGCCGGCGCCAAGGTCGCGCGGCGGCTCTGCCCGCGGCTCGGCTTCAGCGCTGCCGACACCGAACTCATCGCCTGGCTGATCGAGGAGCATCTGACGATGTCCACGGTCGCACAGTCGCGCGACCTGTCCGACCGCAAGACCATCGAGAATTTCGCCGCCGTGGTGCAGTCGGTCGAACAGATGAAGCTGCTGACGATCCTGACCACCGCCGACATCCGCGGCGTCGGTCCCGGCGTGTGGAACGGCTGGAAGGCGCAGCTCTTGCGCTCGCTGTACTACGAGACCGAGCCGGTGCTGACCGGCGGCTTCTCGGAAGTGGACCGGGGAAAACGCCTTACCGCCGCCTACGCCGAATTCCGCAACGCCTTCGCAGAATGGCCGGCGGAGGAGCTCGATGCCTATATCGGCCGGCACTATCCGGCCTATTGGCTCAAGGTCGAGCTGCCGCGAAAGATTCGCCACGCCCGTTTCGTCCGCTCCAGCGAACAGGCCGGCCACAAGCTCGCGATCAATGTCGGTTTCGACGAGGCGCGCGGCGTCACCGAGCTGACGATCTTCGCGGCCGACCATCCCTGGCTGCTGTCGATCATCGCCGGCGCCTGCGCTTCGGCCGGCGCCAACATCGTCGACGCCCAGATCTACACCACGACCGACGGCCGCGCGCTCGATACCATCTCGATCTCCCGGGAATACGACCGCGACGAGGACGAGGGACGGCGCGCCACCCGCATCGGCGAGATGATCGAGGACGTGCTGGAAGGCAAGCTGCGCCTGCCCGAAGTGGTGGCGCGGCGCACCGTGCGCAGCAAGGCGCGCCCCTTCGTGATCGAGCCGGAAGTCACCATCAACAACCAATGGTCCGACCGCTACACCGTGATCGAGGTGTCCGGCCTCGACCGGCCCGGCCTGCTCTACGAGCTGACCACCGCGATCTCGAAGCTCAACCTCAACATCGCCTCGGCCCACGTCGCGACCTTCGGCGAGCGTGCGCGCGACGTGTTCTACGTCACCGACCTCCTGGGCGCGCAGATCAACGCGCCGACGCGGCAATCGGCCATCAAGAGCGCGCTGACCCATGTCATGGCCGGTGAAAAGGCGGTTGCTGCACCGGCGGCGTGAAGGGCGTTCGCGCACCTCCGTTTTCTTGTCATTCCGGGGCGCCGCGCAGCGGCGAGCCCGGAATCCATCGAGCCACCGGTGACGCGGAGAAATGGATTCCGGGCTCGCGCTTCGCGCGCCCCGGAATGACAGCAAGAGATAACCCTAAATCTCCACCCCCTCATGCCGCAGCAGCCAGCGCTTCCGCTCCAGCCCGCCGCCATACTTCACCAGCGAACCATCGGCGCCGATCAGGCGGTGGCAGGGCAGCACCACGCTGATCGGGTTGGAGCCGTTGGCATGACCGACGGCACGAATGGCTTTTGGCAGGTCGATCTTTGCGGCGAGCGCGCCGTAGCTCATCGTGGTGCCGGCGGGGATGTGAGCCAGCGCGTTCCAGACCCTCTGCTGGAACGGCGTCCCGGCGATCCGCCATGCGATGGCCGAGAGTTGACCGAAATCGCCGTCGAAATAGCCCGACAACGCAATCCGCATTTCCGTCGGCGCAGACCGGTCGCTCAAATCCACCGCACCGTAGTGCAGACGCAGAAGCTCACGCATGCGGTGCTCGTAGTCCTCCCAGTCGAGCGCACGTAGCGCACCCTCCGCATCGGTGACGAGCAGCGCGACGCCGATCGGCGTCGTCACGCGATCAAGGCCGAAGCTTACGGACGGTCTGGTCGATCGGCTGGCCATCGCGGCACCATTGCATCGAAACACACCCATCGCACTTGCCATGCCGGCCGTGCTACCGTCCACCCGAAAGCTGACGCTGGGGGAGCTCAACTTGATTCTCGTTGCCAATATCCTGGTGGCACTGGTCGCCGCATTGCACGTCTTCTTCCTGATCCTGGAGATGTTCCTCTGGGACAAGCCGCAGGGCTTGAAGGTGTTTCGCAACACGCCGGAGAAGGCCGAGATCACGAAGGTGCTCGCCGCAAATCAGGGCCTCTATAACGGCTTCCTCGCCGCCGGCCTGATCTGGGGTCTGGTCCACGGCAACCCGGCCTTCGCATTCCAGATCAAGGCGTTCTTCCTGCTCTGCGTGATCGTGGCCGGCGCCTACGGCGCCGCCACCGTCAGCAGCCGCATCCTGATGGTGCAGGCCCTGCCGGCGGCGATCGCGCTGGTTGTACTGTTCCTGACCTGAGGCGCTAGAGCGCAGCACCGCGATCCTTGCGCGGCGCAAGTCCTTCCTCCACAATCTTCGGCAGCGATGGCGACCGTTGGCAATCAACGGGAAAAGACCGTCGACCGGAAAAATTCCGTCAGGAGGAACAACCCAACATGAGCAATCGCAGAGCATTCATAGCTGCCACGGCGGCGCTCGCCTTCGTGGTCTCCGCCAATCAAGCCTTCGCCCAGAAGAAATATGACACCGGGGCGACCGACACCGAGATCAAGATCGGCCAGACCGTGCCGTTCTCCGGCGCCTACTCCGTCTACGCCAATATCGGCAAGACCCAGGCCGCCTACTTCAAGATGATCAACGATCAGGGCGGCATCAACGGCCGCAAGATCAACCTCATCCAGTATGACGACGCCTATTCGCCGCCGAAGACCGTCGAGCAGGTGCGCAAGCTGGTCGAAGGCGACGAAGTGCTGTTCACCTTCCAGATCATCGGCACGGCCGCGAACGCCGCCGTGCAAAAATATCTCAACGGCAAGAAGATCCCTCAGCTGCTGGCCTCGACCGGCGCCGCGCGATTCAACGATCCCAAGAACTATCCCTGGACCATCGCCTACAATCCCAACTACGTGTCCGAGGGACGGATCTACGCCAAATACATTCTCAAGGAGCATCCGAACGCCAAGATCGGCGTGCTCTACCAGAACGACGACATGGGCCGAGACTATCTCGCGGGGCTCAAGAGCGGCCTCGGCGACAAGGCCGCCAGCATGGTCGTCGGCGAGGTCTCCTACGAGGTCACCGACCCGACGGTCGATTCCCAGGTGGTCAAGCTGAAGTCGATGGGCGTCGACGTGTTCTTCGATGCCTCGACGCCGAAATTCGCGGCACAAGCGATCAAGAAGCTCGCCGACCTCGGTTGGACGCCGGTTCATATTCTCGACATCAATGCGAGCCCGATCTCGGCGACGCTGAAGCCGGCCGGCCTCGATATCTCCAAGGGCATCATCTCGACCCAATATGGCAAGGAGCCCAGCGATCCCCAGTGGAAGGACGATCCCGGCGTGAAGGCCTTCTTCGCCTTCATGGACAAGTATTTCCCGGAAGGCGACAAGCTCAACACTGTCAACACCTACGCCTATTCGGTGGCCGAGCTGCTGACGCAGGTGCTCAAGCAATGCGGCGACGATCTGACGCGTGAGAACATCATGAGGCAGGTCGCCAACATCAAGGACTTCACCCCGAGCTTCGCGCTGCCCGGCATCAAGATCAACACCGGGCCCAACGACTTCCGCGTCAACAAGCAGATGCAGATGATGAAGTTCAACGGCGAACGCTGGGAGCTGTTCGGACCGATCATCGAGGATTCCGGGCCCGCGGGTTAGTTCTCGCAGGGTGGGTCGAAGGCGTAACCCACCCTGCTCCGATCCGCAGATACAGAAGAGGTGGGTTACGCGCCGCGCACCGCGCTTCGTGCAGTCCGCAGAGCTGACCCACCCTACGAACGCCCACCTTGCGTTGCAACACCCGTTCCTTCACACTTGCCCTCAACCGATGGCATCGGACGCGCAAGCGCGCGCCGGGAGATCATCGGCAATAACAACTGAGGGAATTGCGAATGAGGAATGGAAAACTGCATCTGGCCACGGCGCTCGCTCTGGCGCTGTCGATTTCAGCGGCCAATGCCCAGAAAAAATATGATCCGGGCGCCAGCGACACCGAGATCAAGGTCGGACAGACCATGCCGTTCTCGGGGCCGGCGTCGGCCTATTCGTCGATCGGCAAGACGCAGGCCGCTTATTTCAAGATGATCAACGACCAGGGCGGCGTCAACGGCCGCAAGATCAATTTGATTCAGTACGACGACGCCTATTCGCCGCCGAAAGCCGTGGAGCAGATCCGCAAGCTGGTCGAGAGCGACGAGGTGTTGCTGACCTTCCAGATCATCGGCACGCCCGTGAACGCGGCCGTGCAGAAATATCTCAACGCCAAGAAGGTGCCGCAGCTGTTCGCTGCGACCGGCGCCTCGCGGTTCACGGACCCCAAGAACTTCCCGTGGACCATGGGCTTCAATCCCAACTACTTCGTCGAGGGCCGCATCTACGGTCAGTACATTCTGAAGGAGCATCCGAACGCCAAGGTGGGCGTGCTCTATCAGAACGACGATCTCGGCAAGGATTATCTGAACGGCATCAAGGCCGGCCTCGGCGACAAGGCCGCCAAGATGATCGTGACTGAAGCCTCCTACGAGGTGTCCGATCCCACCGTCGACTCGCAGGTCCTCAAGATCAAGGATGCCGGCGCCGACCTGTTCTTCAGTGCGAGCACGCCGAAGCAGGCCGCGCAGGCGATCAAGAAGATCGCCGAAATGGGCTGGCATCCGGTCCAGATCGTCGACATCAACGCCACCTCGGTCGGCGCGGTGCTCAAGCCCGCGGGCCTTGACGCCGCCAAGGGCCTGATCAGCGTCAACTACGGCAAGGAACCGCTCGATCCGACCTGGAAGGACGATGCCGGCCTGAAGAAGTATTTCGACTTCATGGCGAAGTACTATCCTGATGGCGACAAGGACTCGAACTTCAACACCTACGGCTACAGCACGGCGCAGCTGCTGGTGCATGTGCTGAAGCAGTGCGGTGACGATCTGACCCGTGAGAACGTCATGAAGCAAGCGGCCTCGGTGAAGGACTTCGCCACCGACACGGCGCTCCCCGGCATCAAGGTCAACACCTCGCCGACCGACTACCGCGTCAACAAGCAGCTTCAGATGATGAAGTTCAACGGCGAGCGCTGGGAGCTGTTCGGCCCGATCCTCGAGGATTCGGGCACGGCGGGTTAGTTCTCAAGAGCGCTTCCTCAACGACGTCATGCCCGGGCTTGTCCCGGGCATCCACGTTCTTGGAGGCGCGAAAGAAAGTCGTGGATGGCCGGGTCAAGCCCGGCCATGACGACCGCGAGAGATTGGTCCAGCGGCATTCACACCGGTATCTCGCCAAAATTCTTCCCCACGGGCAGCACGGCATGCCGGATCAATCGCGAGTCTTCCACCGCGGCCTGGCGGTGCTTGACCGCCTCGCGATAGACGGGATCGCGGATCATCTCGACGAAGGCTCCGACGTCAGGATATTCGGCGATGAAGCAATGGTCCCAGCGCTCGTCCTGCGGGCCGATCAGCATCAGCTCGAACCTGCCCTGCCAGACGATGCGGCCGCCGAGGCGCTCGAACACCGGGCCGCTCTCGCGGCCATAGGCGGCATAGGCTTCCGCGCCGCTCGCCTTGCGTCCGTCCGGGTAGGCCGCCTCCTTGCGCAGGCGCACCAGGTTGAGCATGTGGATCGGGCCGGGGCGGTTATTGTCCCGGAACTGCGCGAAGATTTCCTTGGTCGGATCGACATGGCCCATGTGGGTTTCCCTTGCGTGTTTTCTCGGATTTTGTGTCGGCGATCCTAGCTCCGCCGCGCGATCAGCGGAACTGCGGCAGGCGAATGCCGCACCTCCTAATCACGCGTTAACGTCGGGGTAACCGGGCCTTAAACAGCGACCGCTAGCGTGCGGCGGGGCAGGCTGACCGGGCGTATTTGCGTATGGCGTGGGGAAAGAAAAAGGGTGGGCGGAAGGAGCCGCTGTTCGGCTTGCCCGCGGCGCTCGCCGATCTGCGCCTGACCCCGGCGGATCGCATTCCCGGCGGCGAGAACAAGCCGAAGAAATCGACGAAATCACCCGCCAAGCGCAAGACTGGGGAGTCCGGCGACGAGCCGCCGCGCGAGCGCAAGGCGCAAGCCGGCCGCAGCGGCACCAAACGCCGGTCCAAGTCACGCATCGGCGCCAGCCTCGGCCGCATGGTCTATTGGGGCGCGGTGCTCGGCCTATGGGGCGCGATCGCGGTGATCGGCGTCGTGATCTATGTCGGCGCCCACCTGCCGCCGATCCAGTCGCTGGAAATCCCGAAGCGCCCGCCGACGATCCAGATCGTCGGCATCGACGGCAGCATCCTGGCGCAGCGCGGCGAGATGGCCGGCGCCAATATCGCGCTGAAGGACTTGCCGCCGTATTTGCCTAAGGCGTTCATCGCCATCGAGGACCGCCGGTTCTATTCGCATTTCGGCATTGATCCCGTCGGCATCCTGCGCGCCCTCGTCACCAACGTCATGCATCGCGGCGTCTCGCAGGGCGGCTCGACGCTGACGCAGCAGCTCGCCAAGAACCTGTTCCTGACCCAGGAGCGCACCGTGCAGCGCAAGCTGCAGGAGGTGGAACTCGCGATCTGGCTCGAACGCAAGCATTCCAAGGACGAGATCCTGGAGCTCTATCTCAACCGCGTCTATTTCGGCTCCGGCGCCTACGGCGTCGAAGCTGCCGCGCAAAGATATTTCGGCAAGTCGGCGAAGAACGTCACGGTCGCCGAGGCCGCGATGCTGGCCGGCCTCGTCAAATCGCCCTCGCGCCTCGCGCCGAACCGCAACCCCGAAGGCGCCGAAGCCCGCGCGCGAATCGTGCTTGCGGCGATGGCGGATGCAAAATTCATCACCGATGCGCAGGCGCAGGCCTCGATCGGCCATCCCTCCTACAATGTGAAGCCGGTCGGCGCCGGCACGATCAACTACGTTGCCGACTGGATCGGCGAGGTACTGGACGACCTGGTCGGCCAGATCGACGAGAGCATCAAGGTCGAGACCACGATCGATCCGAAGCTGCAGAGCGCGGCGGAAGCCGCCATCATCGACGAGCTCGCGGCCAAGAGCGTGAAGTTCAATGTCAGCCAGGGCGCGCTGGTGGCGATGACGCCTGACGGCGCGGTGCGCGCCATGGTCGGCGGACGGAACTATTCCGAGAGCCAGTACAACCGCGCGGTGACCGCAAAACGCCAGCCGGGCTCCTCGTTCAAGCCGTTCGTCTATCTGACCGCGCTCGAGCAGGGGCTGACGCCCGACACGATGCGCCAGGATGCGCCGATCGAGGTCAAAGGCTGGCGGCCTGAGAACTACACCCACGAATATTTCGGCGCGGTGACGCTGACGCAGGCGCTGGCGATGTCGCTCAACACAGTCGCGATCCGCCTCGGCCTCGAGGTCGGGCCGAAGAACGTGGTGCGCACCGCACATCGGCTCGGCATCTCCTCCAAGCTCGAACCCAACGCCTCGATCGCGCTCGGTACCTCCGAGGTCTCCATGGTCGAGCTGGTCGGCGCCTATGCGCCCTTTGCCAATGGCGGCCTCGCGGTGACGCCGCATGTCGTCACGCGGATCAGGACGCTCAGCGGCAAGCTGCTCTACATGCGCCAACCCGAGGAGCGTAACCAGGTCGTCGATCCCCGCTATGTCGGCATGATGAACGCGATGATGCGGGAGACGCTGATATCGGGCACCGCCAAGAAGGCCGAGATTCCCGGCTGGCCGGCCGCCGGCAAGACCGGCACCAGCCAGGATTATCGCGACGCCTGGTTCATCGGTTACACCGCCAACCTCGTCACCGGCGTCTGGCTCGGCAATGACGACAATTCGCCGACCAAGAAGGCCACAGGCGGCGGCTTGCCGGTGGAAGTCTGGTCGCGCTTCATGAAGACGGCGCACGAGGGCGTGCCGGTGGCGGCATTGCCGAGCACACAAGGTGGCTGGGGCCTGTCGAACCTGGCGCAGGCGGCATCGCAGGTGTCGCAGCCGACAGCGGCCGCGCCACCGACGGCGGCGAACAATGGCGGCTATCGCCCGCCGCCGACGCGCGCCAATGCGCGGCCGGAGGCTGCGGCAGGGCTCGATGGTTGGTTGATGGACCGCCTGTTTGGCGGAAATCGCTAGGCTCGGGCGGAGGGCATTCAGCCCCTCAAACCAAAAAGTGCGAAAACAACCCCATGCACAGTAGCCGGCGATAGCAAAATCAACGGCTTGCGCGGGCAGGGCTGCCGGGAATCCAGTACGCTGCGACGCTTCGGTTCAAAAACAACTGCCCCTCCGGAATACTGAATCGCCCGCTCCAGTGCGCAATTGCGCACAAGGCGGGCGATGACAGTTTCCGTATGGGTGATATCGACGCCCTAATCCTCGACCCCGTAGCGGTGCAAATCATTGCCGTAGGTGTCGAGCCACTTCTTGGCGCGCTCCATCGACGGGCAGACTTTTCCGCACACGCGCCAGAACCGCGCCGAGTGGTTCATCTCGACGAGATGGGCAACTTCGTGCGCGGCGAGGTAGTCGAGCACGAAGGGCGGCGCGAGGATCAGCCGCCAGGAGAACGACAGCGAGCCGGCCGAGGTGCAGGAACCCCAGCGGCTGGACTGATCGCGGATCGAGAGCCGCTTGACCCTGACACCGAGCTCGGCGGCGTAGGCCTCCGACGAACGCTGCAGGTCGTGGCGTGCCTCGCGCTTGAGGAAGTCACTGACGCGGCGATCGACATGTTCGAGCCCGCCGGCGACGCAGAGAATGCGCTCACCGCTATCGCGGACCTCGGTCCACACCGTGCCGCGCGTGCCGGCGCGATGAACGATGCGATGCGGCGTGCCACGAAGCGGTATCACCGTGCCCGGCTGGAACGGCGCGGCCTTCGGCAAGCGACCGAGGCGCGCGGCGATCCACGCACCGTGGCGCTGCGCGAAGTCTTTGGCCTCGGCCAGCGTGCCGCGCGGCGGCATGGTGAGGATTGCTTCGCGATCGCTCGGATGAATTCTGAGCGTGTAACGGCGCGCGCGGCGGTGCCGCCGCAATCGGATGGCAAAATATTGCGATCCGTGGGTGATCAGGACGGTCTTCGGTTCGTGGGGACGCCGATAGAGGAGAGCGCGAGTGGCCATGTCTGTCAGTCCAGGGAGCAAGAGTTCGCCCGGATTCTGCCATAACCGCCGCCAGGGAAAGCGCTCGGCGCAAAAACAAATCATTTGCCCAATATACAGCGGTCTGGCGTCCGGGAGACCCTACAGACTGGGGTTGGAACCGGCTTTTTTCGCCCCCGGTTGACGCATGCGGCACCCCCAAGGGGTGAGGGCGGACTCACTCCTAGGAAGCTACCTAAATACCGCGAATCTGGAGGGAACCTGACCCTGCCGGAGGCGTCGGCAGGGCCCGAATTTTCGACGGGAAAGCCGAAAAAGAAGCTATTCGGCCGCGCGAGCCTGCAATGAGCTCGGATTTGCCGCTGAAACCATGAAGTCGTGAATGCGCGGCACGATTTCCGACCTGAAGCGCGAGCCGTTGAACACGCCGTAATGTCCGACGCCCTTCTGCACGTAATGAACGCGGCGATGATCGGGGATCGAGCTGCACAATGTGTGCGTCGCTTCGGTCTGGCCGAGACCGGAGATGTCGTCGTTCTCGCCTTCGACGGTCATCAACGCCACGCGCGTGACCTTGGAGGGATCGACAAGTGTTCCGCGATGGGCCATCTCGCCCTTCGGCAGCGAGTGCTTCACGAATACGGTGTCGACCGTCTGCAGGTAATATTCGGCGGAGAGGTCCATCACCGCGAGATACTCGTCATAGAACTCGCGATGCTTGTCGACGAGGTCACCGTCGCCCTTCACCAGATGGGCGAAGAGCTGCTTGTGGGCGTCCATGTGGCGATCGAGATTCATGCTGATGAAGCCGTTGAGCTGCAGGAATCCCGGATAGACGTCGCGCATCATGCCCGGATGCGGGAACGGCACCTTGGTGATGACATGGTTGCGGAACCAGTCGATGCCGCGCTCCTGGGCGAGATTGTTCACCGCCGTCGGATTGCGGCGGGTGTCGATCGGCCCGCCCATCAGCGTCATCGAAGTCGGCACGAAGGGATCGCGCAGCGATTCCATCACCGAGACGGCAGCGACGACCGGCACGGAGGGCTGGCACACCGCCAGCACATGCGTGTTGCCGCCGAGGACGTGCAGCATCTCGATGACGTAGTCGATGTAATCGTCGAGATCGAAACGGCCATCGCTGAGCGGCACCATGCGGGCGTCGGCCCAGTCGGTGATGTAGACCTCATGCGCGGGCAGGAACGCCTCGACCGTGCCGCGGAGCAGCGTCGCATAATGGCCGGACATCGGCGCCACGATCAGCACACGCGGCTGCGGACTGCGCAGCGGACGGGTGAATTTGCGATCGAAATAGAGCAGCCGGCAGAACGGCTTTTCCCAGACCGAGCGAACCTCGACGGGGACGCGGATGCCGTTGACCTCGGTGTCGTCGAGGCCCCATTCCGGCTTGCCGTAACGGCGCGTGGTCCGCTCGAACAATTCGCAGGCCGCGGCAACCGACTTGCCGACCTCGGTGCGTGCCCAGGGATTGAGGGGATTCTGAAACAGCAGCTTGGTCGCGTCAGTGACCGCACGTGCCGGATTGAGAGAGGCGTGCGCCATCTCGTACATCCAGTACATCGGCGTCGTCAGGACCGGACTGCCTTCGGCCGCCAGGGGCGGCGCGCCGCCAAACTCACCAATAGGCATCGCTATATCCTTCTTCGCATCGCAGCATACTGCCGAATGCGTAATATTGCGTCAATGCATGGTTCCGTACATCTACGTAGCGAAAACGGCTAAACCGGCCTGAATCCACGATAAAGCGAGGTTATTCGCCACCCGACAACAGGGAGCCATTCCGCTTGGCGCTGCGCAAAAGGGCAAGGAATGCCCAAAAAGAAGCTCCCAGCAGCACCGCATTGATGGCCAACGCATCCAGCATCAGGTCGATCCGGAAGGTTCGCTCGATCAGCAGCGCACGCATCCCTTCGAACACGTAAGTCGGCGGCAGCGCCCAGGCGATGGTTTGCAGCCAGACCGGCAACACGCTGACGGGATAGTAGACGCAGGCGAGCGGCAGGATCGCGAACATCAAGGTCCAGACGATGCTCTCGGCGCCGAGGCCGTTTCGCAGCACCAGCCCCGACACGAAGATGCCGACCGACCAGCTCGTGAAGATCAGATTGCAGAAGAATGCGATCAGCGGCAGGCCGAGGGCATAGACATTGAAGTGAAACATGACCAGCGCGAGCACGGTCATCGGAATGATCCCGATCGCGAGCCGGATCAGGCTCATGACCATCAGCGACAGCAGAAACTCGATCGGCCTCAAGGGGCTCATCATGAGGTTGCCGATGTTGCGCGCCCACATCTCCTCCAGGAACGAGATGGAGAAGCCGAGCTGCCCGCGGAACAGGATGTCCCAGAGGATGACGGCGCCGATCAGCGTGCCGCCGGCGCGCGCGAAGAAATTGGAATTCTCGGCGATGTAATACTGGATGAAGCCCCAGGTGATGACCTGCAGCGCCGGCCAGTACAGCAATTCGAGCAGCCGCGGCCAGGACGACATCAGGAGGTACCAGTAGCGCAGGATCATCGCGCCGATGCGGTGGACGGAGATGCCGCGGTGGAGGGAGAGCTCGGTCATCGGGGCAATCCGTTGTCAGGATGAAGGCTGTCATCCCGGGGCGCGACGAAGTCGCGAGCCCGGGATCCATAGCCACAGGATTGAATTGAACGAAGACTCGGAATTACCGATCTCGCCTCACAACCGCGGCCTGTGGTTATGGATTCCGGGCTCGCGCTCCGCGCGCCCCGGAATGACGGGACTCTAGCCGGGGTTCTGCAGTTCGCCCTCACCTCGCCGCCTCCTTCGCGCCGTTCGCCCGGCCGCGCGCGACGTCCAGAAACACCTCTTCCAGCGTGGTACGGTTGTAGCGCGCCATGATCGCCTCCGGCGTATCGTCGTCCTCGATGCGGCCGCGCTTCATGATGATGACGCGGTCGCAGAGCCGCTCGACCTCGAGCATGTTGTGCGAAGCCAGGAGGATGGTGGCGTTGTTGTCCTTGCGATAACGCTCAAGATGCGCCCGCACCCAGTCGGCGGTATCCGGGTCGAGCGAGGCGGTCGGCTCGTCCAGCAGCAACAGCTCGGGCCGGTTGATCAGCGCTTTGGCCAGCGCGACGCGGGTCTTCTGCCCGGCGGACAGCTTGCCGTTGGCGCGGTCGATGAATTCGGTGAGGTCGAGATCGTCCGCGAGCGCGGCAATGCGCTCCGACAGGTGCTTCACCGCATAGAGCTTGCCGAACACGGTGAGGTTCTGCCGCACCGTGAGCCGCATCGGCATGTCGACATAGGGGCTCTCGAAATTCATCCGCCCCAGCACGGAAGCGCTCTCCTCGGGCATCCCATGACCGAGCACCTGCACGCCGCCGGAGGTCGGCAGCACGAGGCCCATGATCATTGCGATGGTCGTGGTCTTGCCGGCGCCGTTGCCGCCCAGAAGCCCGGTGATACTGCCGCGCGGCAGCGAAAAGGAAATGTCGTCGACGGCGCGGGTCTGCTTGTAGACCTTGACGAGGTGATCGACCTCGATTGCCGCGGAGGAGCTGCGCCCCGCGACAGTCGGCGGACTTGAAGCTTTGTCGTTCCCGGTCATGCTGGGGCGTTCTTCTGCTATTGCAGCGGAGAGCGCAAGGCTTGTAATCGGGGTGGTTCCGCGAGCCCGCGTTTGTGATCGAGAAGGCACCGCCACATTGGCCGAGATGACCGAGACTGCCGATACCGACTTCCGCCACGCACAGCGACATATCCGACTCGACACCATCCTGCGGCTGCGCTGGCTGGCGGTGCTCGGCCAGCTCGCCGCGATCTTCATCGTGGCGCAGGGGCTGGAGTTCAATGTCGAGATCGTCCCCTGCGTCAGCATCATCGCCTTGTCGGCGGCACTCAATCTGGCGCTCCAGACCGTCTCCAATCCGCTGCAGCGGCTGGAGCCGATGCAGGCGGCCGGACTGCTCGCGCTGAACATCGTGGAACTGGCCGGTCTGCTGTACTTCACCGGCGGACTGCAGAACCCGTTCTCGTTCCTGTTCCTCGCGCCGGTGCTGATCTCGGCCACGGCGCTGCCGGCGCGCTCCACATTCGGCCTCGGCGTGCTCGCGGTCGCCTGCGCCTCGGTCCTGTTCTTCTTCCATTTGCCGCTGCCCTGGGATTCCGACGATCCCCTGGTGCTGCCGCCGATCTATCTCGTTGGTGTCTGGCTCTCGATCGTGCTCGCGATCGGCGTCACCAGCCTCTACTCGTTCCAGGTGACGGAAGAGGCGCGCAAGCTCGCGGACGCGCTGGCCGCGACCGAGCTGGTGCTGACGCGCGAGCAGCACCTGACCCAGCTCGACGGCCTTGCCGCCGCGGCCGCGCATGAGCTTGGCACGCCGCTGGCGACCATCTTCCTGATCTCGCGCGAGCTGGAGAAGACGGTGAAGGATGCCAGCTTTGCCGCCGACCTGAAGACGCTGCGCGAGCAGACCCAGCGCTGCCGCGACATCCTGAGCAAGATCACCCAACTCTCCTCCACCGGCGCGCCGTTCGACCGCATGAAGCTGTCGGAGCTGATCGAGGAAGTGGTGGCCCCGCACCGCGATTTCGGCGTCGAGATCAAGGTGCGGATCGCGGTCGCCGCCGTGTCCGAGCCGGTCGGCTCGCGCAACCCGGCGATCCTCTACGGCGTCGGCAACATCGTCGAGAACGCGGTCGATTTCGCCCGTACCACCGTCGAGGTGAACGCGTGGTGGAACAAGGACACGATCGAGCTTCTGATCTCCGACGACGGCCCCGGCATTCCGCCCGACATCCTGAACCGGATCGGCGAGCCCTATCTGTCGCGGCGGCGAACCACGGATGACAGCGGCGGCGAGCGACGCGGCCTCGGATTGGGCGTGTTCATCGCGCGTACCTTGCTGGAACGCACCGGCGCCAAGGTCTTGTTTACCAACCGGATCTTTCCGGACCACGGCGCCGTGGTCCAGATCACATGGCCACGACAGCGTTTTGAGGCTATCGAGAGCCTCGAAGAAACAATAGGATAGCCGCGACCTTGCGTCGCACGACAGGGCGGATCGACTATTTGCCGCCTTGGCACTGCGCGATTGCGACGCCATATGTAGACGCGCTGGAGAGAGGACAAAACCTTGAACGCCATCGCCGAACTGAACGAACAGACCGATCGCTCGCTGTTGATCGTGGAGGACGACAAGCCGTTCCTGGAGCGGTTATCGCGCGCCATGGAAACGCGCGGCTTTGCCGTGACATCATGCGACACCGTCTCCGACGGACTTGCGCAGATCGGCAGGTCGGCGCCCGCATTCGCCGTGGTGGATCTGCGGCTGGGTGACGGCAACGGCCTCGACGTAGTCTCGGCGCTGAAGAAGAAGCGCCCCGACGCACGCGCGATCGTGCTGACCGGCTACGGCAACATCGCCACGGCCGTCACCGCGGTGAAGATGGGCGCGATCGATTATCTCTCCAAGCCCGCCGATGCCGACGACGTCGTCGCGGCGCTGCTGTCGACCAGTGCCGACAAGTCCGATCTGCCGACCAACCCGATGTCGGCCGACCGCGTCCGCTGGGAGCACATCCAGCGCATCTACGAGATGTGCAACCGCAACGTCTCGGAAACGGCACGCCGGCTGAACATGCATCGGCGGACGTTGCAGCGCATTCTCGCCAAGCGCGCGCCGCGGTAACGGTTTTCGTAGGGTGGGCAAAGGCGCTTAGCGCCGTGCCCACCATCTGTCTGGATTGGATAGGGATCGTGGGCACGCTTCGCTTTGCCCACCCTACGGCACCGATGTTTGCGGCGCCGCTATTCCCAGAAATCCGCGTGTCCCTGCGGATCGACCAGCCGGTTGATCCGTAGCGCCGCTGCCATTCCGAACCGTACCGTCATCTGCTTGCGGGTGGCGGCGGCGAGCTTATGCTCGGGCGCTTCGCAATGCAGGTGCGCGCCATAGGCGTCGGCGATGATCAGGCCGGTGCCTTCCGGAAAGATCTCACACGGCAGGTCCTGCGTGAAGGCGAAGAACAGCCGATCACAATGGGCACGGTATTCGTGCCATTTCTGGTCGGCGCGCAAATCCTCCACCGACGATTTGATCTCGACGATCCAGATCTCGCCGCGCTCGTTCAGCGCCACCAGATCGGCGCGCCGGCCCGAAGGCAGCGGCAATTCGCTGATGCAGGTAAAGCCGAGCGAGCGCAGCAGCCGCGCGGTGCCGCGCGCAATGGCGAGCGCCGTCTCCGACTGGCGTCGATCGGGCGGCGGCACGAGGGCGATATTGCGGGCGGTGTTGTCCATGGGTGGGAGGATAGCCGATTCCATTGGGTGCTGACACTACCTCCACCCGTCATTCCGGGGCGCGACGAAGTCGCTTCGCGCGCCCCGGGATGACAGCGCGTGTGACGCGGAACCGCACTCGACCTTAACAATTATCACGCAGCCGCCGCACCTCGGCGGAACCACCGGGGCTGCGCGCATGATCGATGATCTCTGGTACAAGAATGGCGTGATCTATTGCCTCTCCGTCGGCACCTATATGGATGCCAACGGCGATGGGGTCGGCGACTTCAAGGGGCTGTTGCGCCGGCTCGACTATCTGCACGGGCTCGGCATCACCACGATCTGGCTGATGCCGTTCCAGACCTCGCCCGGCCGCGACGACGGCTACGATATCGCCGACTATTACAGCGTCGATCCCCGTTACGGCACGCTCGGCGACTTCGTCGAATTCACCCATGGCTGCAAACAGCGCGGCATCCGCATCATCATCGATCTCGTCGTCAACCACACCTCGGACCAGCACCATTGGTTCAAGGAAGCGCGGCGCGACAAGAACTCGCCCTATCGGGACTGGTACGTGTGGTCCGACAAGAAGCCCGCAAACGCAAACACGGGCATGGTGTTTCCCGGCGTACAGAAGACGACCTGGACACGCGACAAGGAAGCCGGCGCGTATTATTTCCACCGTTTCTACGATTTCCAGCCCGATCTCAACACGTCGAACCCGCATGTGCAGGCCGAGATCCTGAAGATCATGGGCTTCTGGATCCAACTCGGCGTCTCCGGCTTCCGGATGGACGCCGTGCCCTTCGTGATTGCCACCAAGGGCGCCAAGATGAAGAAGCCGGTCGAGCAATACGACATGCTGCGCGCGTTCCGCGAGTTCCTGCAATGGCGGCAGGGCGATGCCATCATCCTGGCCGAAGCCAATGTGTTGCCGGAAACCGACATGGAATATTTCGGCCGCGACGCCGACCGCATGCACATGATGTTCAACTTCCACGTCAACCAGCATCTTTTCTACGCGCTGGCCTCCGCCGACTCGCGTCCGCTCGCGAAGGCGCTGAAAGCGACCAAGCCGCGGCCGGCGTCGGCGCAATGGGGCCTGTTCCTGCGCAATCACGACGAGCTAGATCTGGGGCGGCTGACCAAGGCCCAGTGCGACACCGTGTTCAGGAATTTCGGCCCCGACAAGGACATGCAGCTCTACGACCGCGGCATCAGGCGGCGCCTCGCGCCGATGCTCGGCGGCGACCGGCGGCGGCTCGAGCTCGCCTATAGCCTGATGTGCACGCTGCCGGGAACGCCCGTCATCCGCTATGGCGACGAGATCGCGATGGGCGATGATCTGTCGCTGCCCGAACGCAATTGCGCGCGCACACCGATGCAATGGTCGACCGAGCCCCACGGCGGCTTCACCAAGAGCGACAAGCCGGCATGCCCCGTCATCGACAAGGGCCCCTACGGCTACCAGCACATCAATGTCGCCAAACAGCGTCGCGATCCCGATTCCATGCTGAACTGGACCGAGCGCATCGTCCGCATGCGGAAAGAGGTGCCGGAGATCGGCTGGGGCGATTTTGCGATCATTGCGACGCGCGATCCCGCCGTGTTCGTCATGCGTTATGACTGGCGCAACAACTCCGTGCTATTCGTGCACAATCTCGACGACAAGCCGCGCGAGACCGCGTTCTCGACGGGGCTGCCGGGCGAGGCCGGCGCGCACCTGATCAATCTGCTCGCGGAGGACCACAGCCACGCCGACAAGCGCGGCCAGCATCGAATCGTGCTGGAGCCGTATGGCTATCGCTGGTATCGCGTCGGCGGGCTGGATTATCTGCTGAAGCGGAGTGATATCGACGCCACCACGGCGCGGGGGAACAAGCATCCGGGCTGATGTTGCCGCTTCGCTTTCCTCACACTCAGCGCTGTCGTCCGGACAAGCGCCCTCAAGCGCGCGTAGATCCGGGACGACAGCTACGGTGGAACAACCACCACCCCCTCATTGCCGCGCAAATCCAGCACGCCTTCGATCCGCTCCCCCTCGCGGTCCAGGAACGTCGACAGCAATATGCTGCTGCCGAAACGGATCGCGCTGGTCGTGACCGCGACGGGCGCGGGGCTGAGATTGAGCGCCACGATCACCGCCTGCCCCTCGGCCTCGCGGCGATAGATCAAGAGATCGCCTTGCGCCGTGATCGGACGATAATCGCCCGCGACCAGCGGCCGACTGCTCTTCCGCAGGGTGATCAGACGCTTGTAGAGGTTGAGGATCGAGCGCGCATCGACTTCGAGATTGACGACATTGTCGTGCACATGGTGCTCCGGCAGCGGCAGCCACGGCCGCGCCGCCGAGAAGCCGGCGAATTTGGAGGAATCCCACTGCATCGGCGTGCGGCAGCCGTCTCTGCCGACACCGATGCCCGGCACGTTCTTCTCGAAGGGGTCGCGCACATCCTCCGGCGCGATGGCCACCTGATGCATGCCGATCTCGTCGCCGTAATAGAGCGTCGGCGTGCCGCGTAGCGTCAGCAGCAGCATGGCGGCGACTCGCGCCTGCTCCGGCCCGACGCGGCTCGCGACCCGCGGGCGATCGTGATTGCCGAGCACCCAGTTCGGCCAGGCGCCGCGCGGCAGCGCCTGTTCGTAATCCTCGATGATCCTTTCGATCGATCGCGCGCTCCAGAAGGTCGAAAGCAGCGCGAAGTTGAACGGCATCTGCGCGCCGGTGAGGTCGTTGCCGTAATAGGCCATGAGACGGTGCAGCGGCAGATAGACCTCGCCGATCAGCACACGGGCTCCGAATTCGTCGGTGACGCGCCGCATCTCGGCGATGACACCATGCACCTCCGGCTGGTCGGTGGAATATTGCGTCATGATCCTTTCGTTCGGCGGCCGGCCCTCGACGTAATGCGGATTGGGCGGGTTGTCGCGGAATTCGGAATCCTTGATCAGGTGCCAGATCACGTCGACGCGAAAGCCGTCGACGCCCTTGTCGAGCCAGAACCGCATCACGTCATAGATCGCGGCGCGGACGTCCGGATTGCGCCAGTTGAGGTCCGGCTGCTGGGCTAAGAAGGCGTGGTAATAATATTGCCCCGTAGCCTCGTCGAACTGCCACGCGCTGCCGCCGAACTCGGACAGCCAGTTGTTCGGCACCCCGCCATCGGGTGCCGGAGCGCGCCAGACGTACCAGTCGCGCTTGGGATTGTCGCGCGAGGCGCGGCTCGCGACGAACCAGGGATGCTGGTCGGAGGTGTGGTTCGGCACGAGGTCGAGGATCAGCTTCAGGCCGTTGTCGTGGGCAGCCGTGATCAACGCATCGAAATCGGCCATCGTGCCGAACAGCGGCTCGATGCCGGTATAGTCGGAGATGTCGTAGCCGAAATCTTCCATCGGCGAGGGAAAGATCGGCGACAGCCAGATCGCATCGACACCGAGCGATTTGACGTAAGGCAGCCGCTGCAGGATGCCGGCGAGATCGCCGACGCCGTCACCATCGGAGTCCTGAAAGGAGCGCGGGTAGATCTGATAGAAGATGCCGTCGCGCCACCAGTTCTCGTTGCTTTGAGCCATGCGAAAAGACCACCGGAATCTGCGTATTGTGCGGGAGAACGCGACAACACCGCCCCGGTTCAAATTGGCAGGCCAATTGGGACCGCCGTGTGACTGCTGTTCCCGGGAGCCGGCCCGAATCTTTTGCTTGGCGGCCTGGCAAAAATCGGCATTGTGGCGCCATGACCGAGCAAAACGACACCCAAGACTCTTCGCAAGCCAAGGCGGGCGCGATCATCGTTCCCGTGACACTGTTCGAGCAAAACTGCACCATCATCTGGGACGAGCCCAGCAAGAAGGCCGTGGTGATCGATCCCGGCGGGGACGTGCCGAAGATCCTGGACGCGATCAAGCAGACCGGCGTCACCGTGGAGAAGATCTGGCTGACCCACGGTCATATCGACCATGTCGGCGGCGCGGCCGATTTGCGCGATGCACTGAAAGTTCCGATCGAGGGCCCGCATGAAGCGGACAAATTCCTGCTCGACAATGTGGTCGAGAGCGGCGCACGCTTCGGCATGACCGGCGTGCGCAACTTTGCGCCCGACCGCTGGCTCGCCGAGGGCGACACCGTATCGATCGGCGATCTCAAGTTCGACATCTTCCACTGCCCCGGACACTCGCCGGGCAGCGTGGTGTTCTTCAACAAGGACTTGCGTTTTGCCCATGTCGGCGACGTCCTGTTCGCCGGCTCGGTCGGGCGCACCGATTTGCCCGGCGGCAGTCACGCCACGCTGATCAACTCGATCCTCACCAAGCTGCTGCCGCTCGGCGACGATGTCGGCTTCATCTGCGGCCATGGCGCCGGCTCCAGCATCGGCCAGGAGCGGATGACAAATCCGTTCATCACCGGCGAGACGTGAGCTTTATTCTGCCGCGTCCACAAACGCCGCCGCTTCACTGAGGTGACGATCGCCCCAGTCGCGGATCGCCGCGACCACAGGCACGAAGCTTTTGCCCTTACGGGTCAGGCGATACTCGACCTTCGGCGGCACTTCGCCGAAATCCTTGCGGTCGATCAGGCCGCTCGCGGTCAGGGCCTTCAGTTCACGGCTGAGCACGCGCGGGGTGATCTCCGCGCTCCCGCTCGTGCCGCGCAACAGGCCGCTGCGGATCTCGCCATAGCGGCGCGGGCCGTCCTTGAGGTCCCAGACGATGCGCAGCTTGTACTTGCCGCTGATCATCTTCTGAAACGCCGCGACCGGGCAGCTGCGCGCCGGGTTCGCCTTCGCCATGTCGTCTCCTCCATGTGCGGGATGAAGATAGAAGCGGCGTCGAAAAAGTCCATACTATCAATTTTGTCCATACTTGCAGGATCGCGCGCAAGCCGCAGATGATGACGCACACGACGAACAGGGAGCGTCACATGAAGCACTTCATGATCAGATACGAATTCAGGAACGGCACCACGGACGCCTGGCACCAGGAGATCGGCCGCTTCGTCAAGGCGATCGACGGCGATCCGGAGCTCAAGGGGCGGGTCGGCTATCGCGTCTTGAAGAACCGCGACGGAGGCAGCTATTTCCATCTCGCCAGCGTCGCCGACGAGGCCGCGCAAAAGACACTGCAATCGCGCGACTTCTTCAAGGCCTATCAGGAGATGACGCGGAAGGTCGCCGGCGGCGAGGTGACGGTGACGCCGATCGCGTGGATCGGTCAGACGGCGTAGCGTCTCGTCCCAGGAGTATGGGTCCCGGATCGGCGCGCGCTTGTCCGGGACGACAGCAAGGCTACTTCATCAATCCCGCGGCGGTCAGTGCGCGCGTGATGATCTGGCCGAGATCGAAGCCGCGAGCCTCCTCGCGCTTCGGCTCGGCCGGCTGTTCGGCGACCGCTGCGCGGATCGAGCGGGCCAGATGCGGCGCCGGCGTCAGTGCCGGCTGCGCTGCAGGCTTGCTTATAGGCTTGGCCTCCGCCTTTGCGGCGTCTGCAATCCAGCCGGTGAGGCCGAAGAACTTTGCGATGTGATAGGACGAGGAAATGCCGGCCTCGATCAGGAACGCGCCTTCGACGCCGTAACGCTGGTCGTTGTCGGCAAGGCCAAGCGGCGTGCCGTGCGCCATGTCGGTGATGGCGTAGGACTCGACCAGCGTCTCGCCGTCCTTGCCCCACCAGGCCTGGCGCGGATGGCCATCGACATTTGTCTCCGCCATCGGCGCTTCCGGCAGATCGTGCAGATCGAGCCACTGCTTGACGATCTCGTTGGCATTGCCCGGATTGACGGTGCGGTCGGCGCTGCCGTGCCACACCGAAACCTTCGGCCAGGGGCCGCGATGATCCGAGGCGCTGCGCACGAGATCGCCGAGCTCGCGCGCGGAACGCGTCGGCGAATGAAACATGCCGTCCAGCGCCTCGCGCAAATTCGAGGCGATGCCGTAGGGCAGCCCGGCGATGACCGCGCCGGCCGCGAAGACTTCCGGATAGGTCGCGAGCATCACCGACGTCATGCCGCCGCCGGCGGACAGGCCGGTGATGAAGATGCGCCTGGGATCGATTCGATGGGCCTCCGCCATATGCGCGATCATCTCGCGGATCGACTGCGCCTCGCCGCCCTCCCGCGCCGTGTCTTCCGGATTGAACCAGTTGAAGCAGGTGTTGCCGTTGTTGATGCGTTGCTGCTCGGGCATCAGCAGCGCGAAGCCATAGTGCTCCGCGAGCGTCGACCAGCCGGCGCCGAGGTCGTAGCCTGCTGCCGTCTGCCCGCAACCATGCAGCACGACGACCAGCGCGCGCGGGTTCTGCAACTGCGCGGGCACGAACGCGAACATGCGCAAGGCGCCCGGATTGTCGCCGAAGCCGGTGACCTCCTGCAATGGACTGGACGCATCCGCGCTGCGTCCGAACTCGGCAAAGCGCAGACCGTCCAGCCTCGACAGACGTCTCAACAGATCGACATTTTTGGCTAACGACACGGCAAATTCCTGGTGGGGCGACGTACAACGTCCAGCCAAAACAGATAGTTGCTGCAATGCAAAATAAAAAGACCGTGCGCTGTCAATCCGGTAAAAACCGCGGAAAATCCCCGAGAATCCGCATGTATTAACCGCAATGCCTCAACTTCATGCAGATGCGCGACGCATCCACGACAGAAATGCGGCGCAGATCATGATTAATGTCACAAACAGCACAAGCGAGGCCAGAAATCTGCGCGCGCTGATTGCAGCGCTTCGACTGCGAAGAACACCGCGCCGATTGCGGCCACTCCGGCCGCATTTCCGAACTGCGCTGTCGTGCCATGCATGCCGGACGCCGAGCCTGCGGCGACAGACCTCACGGTCCTGAGTCCCGCGCCGGAGAACGGCGCCATCACCAGTCCCTGGCCGTAGCCAGAGATGATCATGATGAACGCGAGCAGGAGCTGGCGATGGCGCGACGCCGCGACGAAGGCAAGCGCGAGCGGGATGAAGCAAGCGGGGAGAGGGAGAAGACTCAAGGCACGCATGCCTGCATTCCGCCGCGCGGGACACCGCGCGATTGCGTTCGCGCCTTCGGGCACGTAGCCTCACCGCCTCAACAAACAGAAAATCAAAGCCGGAGAGAACCCCATGGCGCGCCTGAAGTTCGGAGCCTTCCTTGCCCCGCATCACCCGATCGGGGAGCATCCGATGCTCCAGTTCCGGCGCGACCTCGACCTGGTCGAGCAGCTCGACGCGCTCGGCTATGACGAGTTCTGGTGCGGCGAGCATCATTCATCCGGCTGGGAGATGATCGCCTCGCCCGAGATGTTCCTGGCTGCGGCCGGCGAGCGCACCAAGCGGATCAAGCTCGGCACCGGCGTGGTGTCGCTGCCCTATCATCATCCCTACAACGTCGCCCAGCGCATGGTGCAGCTCGACCACATGACCGGCGGCCGCGCCATCTTCGGCTCCGGCCCCGGCGCGCTCGCCTCCGATGCGCACACGCTCGGCATCGATCCGATGACGCAGCGTGACCGCCAGGACGAGGCGATCGGCGTCATCCGCCGGTTGTTCAACGGTGAGCGCGTCACGGCCAAGAGCGACTGGTTCACCATGAACGACGCCGCGCTGCAGATCCTGCCGCTGCAGGAAGAGATGCCGTTCGTCGTGGCCTCGCAAATATCGCCCTCCGGCATGACGCTCGCCGGCAAATACGGCTGCGGCATCATCTCGCTGGGCTCGATGACGACGCAGGGGCTGATGTCGCTGCAGCAGCAATGGCAGTTCGCCGAGGACGCTGCGAAGAAGCACGGCACGAAGGTCGACCGCGCCAACTGGCGCGTGCTGCTGACCTTCCACATCGCCGAGACCCGCGAGCAGGCGCGCAAGGAAGCCGGCGCCGGGCTGATGCGCTGGCACAACGAATATAATGTCGGCACGCTGCAGCGGCCGGGCCTGACGGCGTTCTCCTCGCCCGACGAGGCCGTGGACAAGACCGCCTTCGTCGAGGGCGCCGCGTCCACCATCGGCACGCCCGACGATCTCATCAAAACCATCAAGAACGTGATGCAGGTCTCCGGGGGCGTCGGCGCCATCATCGGCTTCGTGCACGACTGGGCCGATCCGGAAGCCACGCGCCGCAGCTGGGACATGGTGGCGCGCTACGTCGTGCCGGAGATCAACGGCTATATCGACGGCCTGCGCCGGTCGCAAAAATTCGTAATCGAGAACCGCGCCATCTTCGAGCGTGCAGGCCAGGCCGTGATGGCCAAGATCATGGAGAACGAGAAGGCTGCCGAAGCATTAAAGGTGACCGGCCCCGGCCGAGTCGCCATTCCCGCCGTCAACGCACCGGATTTGCAGAAGGAAGCGGCGAAGCGATAGGCCTAAGCCTTCTCTCCTCGTCGTCCCGGCGCCCGTGCGCAATTGCGAAGCAAGCCGGGACGACGGTGGTGGGTGTGACGATTTTGTGCGCAAGACGGTCGCAGCTCATCGCGCCCCGATCGTGCTATGTTGCGGAGCCTGCCAACCGGAGTAATCGTCATGTCGATGCAGAATGTGGCCGCGCCGGCGCCCGACTACACCGCGCCCAAACGCAACGCCCTGACGCACATCCCCGGCGACGAAGGATGGCCGATCATCGGCAAGACCTTTCAGGTGTTGGCCGATCCCAAGGGCCATATCGAGGCGAACGGCGCCAAATTCGGTCCGGTCTACCGCACCCATGTGTTCGGTGAGACGAATGTCGTGCTGCTCGGGCCCGAGGCCAACGAACTCGTGATGTTCGATCAGCAAAAGCTGTTCTCCTCGACCCACGGCTGGAACAAGGTGCTCGGCCTGTTGTTTCCGCGCGGATTGATGCTGCTCGATTTCGACGAGCACCGGCTGCACCGCAAGGCGCTGTCGGTCGCGTTCAAGTCGGGGCCGATGAAATCCTACCTGGCGGATCTCGACCGCGGCATCTCCGCGCGGGTCGCGCAGTGGAAGGCCAAGCCCGGCGAGATGCAGCTCTACCCTGCGATGAAGCAGCTCACGCTGGATCTCGCGGCGGCGTCCTTCCTCGGCGCCGATATCGGGCCGGAGGTCGACGAGATCAACCGCGCCTTCGTCGACATGGTCGCCGCCGCTGTCGCGCCGATCCGCCGTCCCCTGCCCGGCACCCAGATGGCCGCCGGCGTCAGAGGGCGCAAACGCATCGTCGCCTATTTCCGCGAGCAGATCCCGCTGCGACGCGGCAATCACGGCGCCGATGATTTGTTCTCGCAGCTCTGCCGCGCCACCCATGAGGACGGCGCGCTTCTGTCCGAGCAGGACATCATCGACCACATGAGCTTCCTGATGATGGCGGCGCACGACACGCTGACCTCGTCGCTGACGTCGTTCATCGGCGAACTCGCCGCCAATCCGGACTGGCAGGACAGGCTGCGCGCGGAAGTTCTCGCGCTCGGGCTCGCGGCCGATGCGCCGAGCAGCTTCGACGATCTCGAAAAGATGCCGCTGTCCGAAATGGCGTTCAAGGAGGCGCTTCGGATCAAGCCGCCGGTGCCCTCGATGCCGCGCCGCGCCATGCGCGATTTCAGCTTCAAGGGCTTTACGATTCCCGCCGGCACCGCGGTCGGCGTCAATCCGCTCTATACGCATCACATGAAGGACATCTGGCCGGAGCCGGATCGCTTCGATCCCATGCGCTTCACTGAAGAAGCCCAGCGCAACCGCCACCGCTTCGCCTGGGTCCCGTTCGGCGGCGGCGCGCATATGTGCCTCGGCCTGCACTTCGCCTACATGCAGGCGAAATGCTTTGCCCGGCATTTTTTGCAGAACATCGAGGTGTCGCTGGAAGAGGGCTACAAGCCGGACTGGCAGATGTGGCCGATCCCGAAGCCGCGGGACGGCCTGAAGGTGCGGGTGAAGGCGGTTTAGCACTGCTTTCGTAGGGTGGGCAAAGCGAAGCGTGCCCACCACGCCTCTCCGCATTTGAATATTGATGGTGGGCACGGCGCGAAGAGCGCGCCTTTGCCCACCCTACAGCTTTGTCGCCCGCCGCAGCTACGCCCCCTGATCGAACGCCTTGCGCAGGGCCGACAACCCCTGCTGCTGCTGGGTCCAGTTGCGGCCGCCGGTGATGGCGCCGTCGATGACGAGGTCGTGGCCGTTGATGAAGCTGGATTCGTCGCTCGCCAGGAACACCGCGGCGTGGGCGATGTCGTCGGGAATGCCGGCGCGCGGGATCGGCTGCGCGGTCTTGTAGACGTCCCGCATCACCGCCTGCGTCTTCTCGGCGGCTTCCGTCGTCAGGCCGAGCGCCTTGCCGAAGATGCCCGTCGCGATCGCACCGGGCGAGATCGAGTTGACGCGCACGTTGGATTCGCCGAGCTCCATCGCCACGCATTTGGTGAGATGGATCACCGCCGCCTTGGCCGCGCCGTAGACGATCGACGAGGAGAACCCGGCGAGGCGTCCGGCGATGCTGCCGTTGTTGATGATGCTGCCAGAACCCTGCTTCTTCATGGCAGGCGCGACGTGCTTCATGCCGAGCATGACGCTGCGCACCAGCGTCGCCATCGCCGCGTCGAAGCGCTCGACCTCGAGACCCTCGATGCCGCCGGTCTGCGCCGGGCCGCCGGCATTGTTGAACAGGCAGTCGATCCGCCCGAACTTGTCCACGGCGAGCGCGATCAGCGCCTGCATCTGCGCTTCGACCGTCACGTCGGTCTGGCGGAAGATGCAGTTGGCGCCGAGCTGCCTGGCCAGCGCCTCGCCCTCCGGTAGACGCCGTCCCGCGATCACAATTTTGGCACCTTCGGCAACGAAGACTTCCGCAGTGCGCAACCCGATCCCGCTCGTGGCCCCCGTGATCACTGCAACCTTGCCGTCCAGCCTGCCCATGGAATGTTCCTGTTTTCGAACGATTTGATGACAAATGGCGAACGTCGACCGCTGCCATCGCCGCGGGCGCCACTATCCCTGCCTGTCTCCGACAAGGCAAGCTATGCTTGTGCGGGCGGGATGCGTAACATCTTCACAGGCCGCTCGATTTTCGGACGCATATCGCAACTGGGCTGCGCATGGGGAAGTTGATCGACGAATTCCGCAGGGGCTGGCAGGGTGCGGCGCCGCCATCGCTCGGTCTGAGCATTGCGTTTGCGGTGGCTTGCCTGCTGATTGCGACGCTGACGCGCTGGGCGCTGGCGCATGTGCGGCCCGACGTCTACTTCACCCCCTATTTTCCGGCCGTGTTCTTTGCCGCCGCGTTCGGAGGCTTCCGGATCGGGATCGTGACCGCGCTGGTCGGCGGCATGCTCGGCGTCGTCGTGAATTTCGGCGATGCCTTTGCCGATCGCGCGCGGTTTGCCCTGCTGGCACTCTATTGGGCAGTCTGTGCGCTCACGATCTGGGGCGTCGAGCACTATCGCACCATGCTGGCGGAGCAGCGCCGGATCGCCAAGCGCCTGATCGAGGAAGAAGATTATCGCAAGCTGCTGGTCGACGAGCTCCAGCACCGGCTGAAGAACAAGCTGTCGACGGTGCACGCCGTGCTGCACCAGGTGCTGCACGACCAGCCGCAGGTCTGGGCCAAGATCGATCCGCGGCTGCGCTCGCTGGCCGCGACCGACGATCTGATCTCGCGGATCGACAAGGCCGGCTGTGACATTCGCGACCTCCTGATCTCGGAGCTCGGCCCCTACGGCCATGTCCGCTTCACCCTGAACGGCGATCGGCTGTTCCTGCCGCCGAAGCTCGCGGTCACGCTGTCATTGATGTTTCACGAACTGGCCACCAACGCGGGCAAGTACGGCGCATTTTCCTCGCCGCGCGGTCTGCTGCAGGTGTCATGGACCGTGAGCGACGACCGCCTGACTGTCACCTGGGACGAGACCGAGGGGCCGAGCGTGGACAAGGTGTCGGAGCCCGGCTTCGGCACCAAGCTGCTGAAATCGGCACTGTCGGCCTTTGATGGCAGGACCGATGTCTCTTACTTGAAGACCGGGCTGCATTGCATCATGCAGTGCCGCATCCCGCGAAGCGAATAGCATCGCACGCCAAGCGAAAGCCGACCCGCGCGCCCGCCCGCAGTTTCGCAGGCGCTGTTGACGCCCTGTTAATGACGATCGTCGGCGCGCGTCGCATCGCCGCAAGTTTCCCCCAAAACAACCCCGTATTTCTCCGTAGCCCTTAACCAAACTTAAGAGGGAACCGCGCAAGATCGCGCCCATTGCAAGGCGCGCTGAAACAACAAGATTCATGACTTCTATGAACGACAACCAATATTCCGGCGCGAGTGAAGCCGAGCTCGGTTTTCTCAAGGAAATCGTTAGAATGCTGCCGGCCGGCCTGACCGTGCAGGATGCGCACGGCGAGCTTCTGCTGGTTAACGATGCCGCCGCCGCGCAGCTCGGCATGGACGGCAGCCATCCTTCGCCAGATCTCGCGCCGCGCCGCGAAGCCTGCCGCCAGGCGCTGAGCGCCGGCCAGGCTGTCGTCACCGAGGAGGCGCTCCACCGCGGCGCCGCGCGCCAGGTGCTGCTCACGACCCATCGTCCCGTTCGCCTCGCCGGACGCGAGTTGCTGATCTCGGCATCCTCCGACATCACCGAACAGAAGAATTTCGAGGACCAGCTGTTCCGCTCGGCCTATTTCGACGAGCTGACCGGATTGCCCTCGCGGCGCGTGATCGAACATCACGCCAGCAATCTGCTTGCGGCCCATCGTGGCGGCGAGCGCTTCGCGCTGGCCTTCCTCGACGTCGACAATTTCAAGCACATCAACGACTATTACGGCCACGCCGTCGGCGATGCGCTGCTGGTCGAGCTGTCGAAGCGGCTTGGACGCGACTTGCGCGATTCCGACATGCTGTCGCGCATCTCCGGCGACGAATTCCTGCTGCTGCTGTCGCCGATCCAGAGCCAGGAGGAGGTCGCCGAATTCATGCAGTCGACGCTGGAGCGGCTGACGGCGCCGTTCTTCATCGACAATTCGGAAGTCTTCGCCTCCACCTCCGTCGGCATCAGCCTCTATCCCGATCACGGCCGCAGCTTCGAGACGCTGCGCCAGAACGCCGACGTCGCGATGTACCGCATCAAGAACGACGGCAAGGGATCGGCGACGTTCTTCGACTCCAGCATGGAGCGCGAGGCGCTGGCGCGGATGAAGATCGAGCAGTCGCTGCGGCAGGCCATCCTGGAGAAGCGCTTCTGCTGCGCCTTTCAGTCCAAGGTCGACATCCGTACCCAGGCCGTGAAGGGCATCGAGGCCCTGGTGCGCCTGCGCGACGACGAAGGCGTAATCCAGGCGCCAGGCTCGTTCATCAATCTCGCCAGCGAGCTCGGCCTGATCGACGAATTGACCCACCTCGTACTCGCCGAGATCGTCAAATCGATTGATCTGATCAACGAGACCTTCGGCGCGGAAGCAACCATCAGCATCAATGTCGCGGCCAAGCAGGCCGGCAACCCCGAATTCATGCGCAGCTTCGCGCGGGCGTTGGAGGAGACCGGCTTTCCGCAGCGCTTCATGATCGAGGTGACGGAAGACGCCTTCGTCGCCAAGAATCACTTCCAGGCCGAGATCCTGCCGATGTTCCGCAAGCTCGGCGTCGGCATCTCGATCGACGATTTCGGCACCGGCTATTCCTCGCTCTCGGCACTGGCCGACATCACCGCCGACGAGATCAAGATCGACCGCTCCTTCATCACCGACATCCATCAGCGTCCGCGCAGCCAGGGCATCCTGCGCGCGATCGAGTCCCTGAGCGAGGCGCTCGGCATGACCGTGATCGCCGAAGGCCTCGAAACCTACGAGGAGCTCGCCTATCTCCAGGCCGCGACCAAGATTCGCTACGCGCAGGGCTATTATTTCTCCCGCCCGATCTTCCTGGAGGAGCTGAAGCTCGCGACACCGGCCTCAAGCGAGTCGCGCGCCAGCGTGGCGAGCCGGCCGACCCAGCAGAACCGCCAAGGCTATTCGCGCGCGAGCGGGTATCGAAGGTAGGGCAGCAAGCCGCCGCCGCACGCACCCTGTCGTCCCGGATCTACGCTTCGCTTGTCCGGACGACAGCGGAGCATGGGAGGCGCTCCATTTCTCCCCTTTGAAATTGCTGCCTTTTTGCTAATACACGGACAGACTTCCCCGGGATATGTCATGTCCGCCTCTTCCGCCTCGATCAGCGATCCCGCCTATCTCCGAGCGCGCGCGATGGAGACGCTGTTCGAGCGGCTGGAACAGCTCTGCGAGGGCGCGATCGCGATCGACCGCACTGGGCGCGTCGTCTACGTCAATGAGAAATATCTCGCGGCGCTCGGTCTCGAGCGGACCTCCGAGGCGATCGGCCGGCCGATCGAGGAGGTCATCCCCAACAGCATGATGCGGAAGGTGGCCGAGACCGGCGAGCCGATCCTGCTCGACATCATGGAGCTCGGCGGCGAGCAGCTCGTCGTCACGCGCATGCCGATCGAGGACGAGAACGGCACGGTGATCGGCGCGATCGGCTTCGTGCTCTACGATCACATCGAAAGCCTGAAGCCGCTGCTTGCCCGCGTCGCCCAGCTCGAGAGCGACCTGCGGCTGGCGCGGCGGCAATTGTCCAACGCCCGCGCGGCGCGCTTCACCTTCGCGGATTTCGTCGGCACCACCGCGGGAATCGCGCAGGCGAAGGAATTCGCCAAGCGCGCGGCACGGCAAAGCGTGACCGTTCTGCTGACCGGCGAGACCGGTACCGGCAAGGAATTACTGGCGCAGGCGATCCACAATGCATCGTCGCGCGCCGAAAAGCCGTTCGTCAGCGTCAATGTCGCAGCGATCCCGGAGACACTGATCGAGTCCGAGTTCTTCGGCACCGCACCGGGCGCCTATACCGGAGCCGACCGCAGGGGGCGCGAGGGCAAATTCCGCCTCGCCGACGGCGGCACGCTGTTCCTCGACGAGATCGGCGAGATGCCGCTGCAATTGCAGGCCAAGCTGCTGCGCGTGCTGCAGGAGCGCGAGATCGAACCGCTCGGCTCGGACAAGATCAGCAAGGTGGACGTGCGCGTGGTCGCCGCGACCAACGTCGATTTGCGCAAGCGCGTCAGTGACGGTGCCTTCCGCGCCGATCTCTACTACCGGCTCAACGTGCTCTCGATCGACCTGCCGCCGCTTCGCAAATGCCTCGACGATCTGCCTGACATCTGCGCGCGGCTGATCGAAGACATCAGCGCCTCCGGCGACTTCGTCAACGCCAGGATCACGCCGAGCGGCCTCTCGGCCCTCGCGCGCTACGATTGGCCCGGCAATGTCCGCGAGCTTCGCAACATTCTCGAACGTGCGCTGATCCTGAGCGATTCCGGGCGGCTGACCAGCGACGATTTCGTCCACATCCTGCCGGTGAACGGGGCCGCCGTTTCAACGCCAGGGGCCCGAATGACCGGATCTGTGGTTCCTTACGCCGAGGCGGAGGCCGAGTTCGAGAAGCAGACGCTCGAACATGCGCTCGCCGCGAGCAACGGCCAGATCACCGAAGCAGCAAGGATGCTTCAGATCTCGCGCGCAACCTTCTACAAGAAGCTCGCCAAGTTCGGACTGGCCTCGGGTGCCCCGCCTGTCTGAATTTCGAGACTGACGTGTCCAAAGTCTCGGATTCCGGACACCTTGGCGCCGGCCCTTGCTTGCAGCGACTTCAGCGTTTGTGCCGCATTTTCAGCCATTCTCAATGCAGGCTCCGCATCTGGCGCAGGGCTTGCTCCGGGCCGGTTCGAGGAAACGCATGTTCGAGGAAGCGCATGGGCTGATGCACGCCGCGGCAACGCGCAAGCGCCGCAAAGTCGCGGCAGGCACACGTCAACAGACTGTCACATGCGGCCTCATGCAAGCTCCGCCGGAAGGTGGAATTGCAATGTCTGCACACTTGTGCAAATCGCAGTGACCAAAGCAATTCGTTCAAGGCAGTTCATTCAAGGAGGAACCATGGTGCGTCGATCGCTCATTCTCACAGCAGCCATCATCGGCCTTGCCGCGAGCAGTTCCGCGCAAGCCGACGATCTCAAGATCGCGCTGATCTACGGCAAGACCGGTCCGCTCGAGGCCTACGCCAAGCAGACCGAGACCGGCCTGAAGCTGGGCTTCGAATACGCCACCAAGGGCACCATGACCCTCGATGGCCGCAAGATCGTCATCATCACCAAGGACGACCAGGGCAAGCCGGACCTCGCCAAGGCCGCGCTCGCCGAAGCCTATCAGGACGACAAGGCCGACATCGCAATCGGCACGACGTCGTCGGCCGCGGCGCTCGCCATTCTCCCGGTCGCCGAGGAAAACAAGAAGATCCTGATCGTCGAGCCCGCCGTCGCGGACCAGATTACCGGCGAGAAGTGGAATCGCTACATCTTCCGCACCGCGCGCAACTCCTCGCAGGATGCGATCTCCAATGCGGTCGCGATCGGCAAGCAGGGCGTCACCGTCGCAACGCTGGCACAGGACTACGCGTTCGGCCGCGATGGCGTCGCCGCCTTCAAGGAGGCACTCTCCAAGACCGGCGCGACGCTCGCTGCCGAAGAATATGCCCCGACCTCGACCACCGACTTCACCGCGGTCGGCCAGCGCCTGTTCGACGCTCTGAAGGACAAGCCAGGCCGCAAGGTCATCTGGGTGATCTGGGCCGGCGCCGGCAATCCGCTGGCCAAGCTCCAGGACATGGACCCGAAGCGCTACGGCATCGAGCTCTCCACCGGTGGCAATATTCTGCCGGCGCTCGCCGCTTATAAGGGCCTGCCGGGCATGGAAGGCGCGACCTACTATTTCTACGAGATCCCGAAGAACCCGGTAAACGACTGGCTGGTCGCCGAGCACCAGAAGCGCTTCAACGCGCCGCCGGACTTCTTCACCGCTGGTGGTTTTGCCGCTGCGATGTCGGTCGTCGCCGCCGTCACCAAGGCGAAGTCGACCGACAGCGAGAAGCTGATCACCGCGATGGAAGGCCTGGAGTTCGACACGCCGAAGGGCAAGATGGTGTTCCGGAAGGAAGACCATCAGGCGCTGCAGAGCATGTATCACTTCAAGGTCAAGGTCGACCCGAACGTCGCCTGGGCGATCCTCGAGCCGGTGCGCGAGCTGAAGATCGAGGACATGGACGTTCCGATCAAGAACAAGCGCTGATCTTCTTGCTTCACCTCTCCCGCTTGCGGGAGAGGGCTTTCTCCTCTTGGGGGCTCTCGCCTGTGGAAACAGCCCTCTCCCCCGCAGGCGGGGGAGGGAGCGCAACGTGACTCGCGGAAACACCTCCTCTCATCAGTTACCAGACCAATGTCCCTCACCCTCGAAACCCGCGATCTCACCATCCGCTTCGGTGGGCATGTCGCGGTCAACAACGTCACCTGTACGTTCCGTCCGGGCGAGCTCACCGCCATCGTCGGGCCGAACGGCGCCGGCAAGACCACCTATTTCAACCTGATCTCGGGCCAGCTGCGCGCCTCAAACGGCAGCATCCTGTTCGATGGCACCGACATCACCCAGCACTCCGCGCCGATGCGGACCCGCGCTGGCCTTGGCCGCGCGTTCCAGCTGACAAACCTGTTCCCGAACCTCAGCGTGGAAGAGAACGTCCGCCTCGCGGTGCAGGCGGCGAACGGCACCCACTACGACATGCTGCGGCCCTGGATGGTGCGCCGCGACCTGATCGCACGCGCCGACGCCATCCTCGACCAGGTCGCGCTCGGCAGCCGCCGCGGCGTCGCCGCGACAGCGCTGTCGCACGGCGACCAGCGCAAGCTCGAGGTCGCCCTGATGATCGCGCTGGAGCCGAAGGTCTTCATGTTCGACGAGCCGACCGCCGGCATGAGCATCGACGAGGTGCCCGTCGTGCTCAACCTGATCGCGCAGCTCAAGCAGGACACGAGCAAGATCATCCTCCTCGTCGAGCACAAGATGGATGTGGTGCGCTCGCTCGCCGACCGCATCATCGTGCTGCATAACGGGCAACTCGTCGCGGACGGCCCGCCCGCCGAGGTGATTGCCTCGCCGATCGTGCAGGAGGCCTATCTCGGCGTCGCTCCCAAGACTGCCGGAGAGAGCGCAGCATGACCGATCTCTTGAAACTCTCCGGCGTGCATACCCATATCGGCCGCTACCACATCCTCCAGGGCATCGACCTCACTGTCCCGCAGGGACAGGTCACGATGCTGCTGGGGCGCAACGGCGCCGGCAAGACCACGACGCTGCGCACCATCATGGGCCTGTGGCAGGCGTCCAGCGGTGAGATCAGCCTCTCCGGCGACCGTATCGAGAGCCGCGCCACGCCTGATATCGCGCGGCTCGGCGTCGGCTACGTGCCGGAGAGCATGGCGGTGTTTTCCGATCTCACCGTGAAGGAAAACCTCGTGCTCGCAGCGCGCGACGCGCCGATGGACGACAAGCAGCTGGAATGGATCTTCGGCTTCTTTCCGGCGCTGCGCCGGTTCTGGCTGTCGCGGGCGGGAAGCCTCTCGGGCGGCCAGAAACAGATGCTGTCGATCGCGCGCGCCATCATCGAGCCGCGCAAGCTCTTGCTGATCGACGAGCCGACCAAGGGGCTGGCGCCGGCGATCGTGATGGCGCTGATCGAGTGCCTGAAGGAGATCAAGCGCAAGGGCGCGACGATCCTCCTGGTCGAGCAGAATTTCTTTGCCGCACGCGAGCTCGGCGACAACGTGCTGGTGATGGACAACGGCACCATCGTCCATCGCGGCGAGATGGCGGCGCTCGCCGCCGACGTGCCGCTGCAGGAGCGGCTGCTCGGCCTGAGCCTGGAGGCACATCAGTGACTGACCTTGCCGCAACCGATCCGCTGCCGAAACCGAAGCGCGACATCGCGCCGATCCTGCTACCGGTCGCGCTCGCCCTGGTGACGATCCCGCTGATCGGCTCGCCGAGCACCTGGCTGACGCTGACCGCCGCGAGCCTTGCCATGGGCATGATGATCTTCATCATGGCCTCGGGCCTGACGCTGGTATTCGGCCTGATGGACGTGCTCAATTTCGGCCACGGCGCCTTCATCGCCGTCGGCGCCTATGTCGCAACGCTGGTGCTGGCGCCGTTCGCTGCTTCCATCCAGGCGGATTCGCTCTGGATCAACCTCGCGGTGCTGGCGCCCGCGGCGCTGCTGTCGATGGCGGTATCAGGCGCGCTCGGCCTGATCGTCGAGCGCGTGCTGATCCTTCCCGTCTATGGCCAGCATCTGAAGCAGATCCTGATGACGACCGGCGGCCTGATCGTCGCCGAGCAGACACTCTATGCGCTGTGGGGACCACAGATCATCCCGATGCCGCTGCCGGCCTCGCTGCGCGGCTCCTTCATCCTCGGCGACGTCGCGATCGCCAAATACCGCGTGCTGGCGACGCTGATCGGGCTGGCCGTCTTCATCGCGATCCAGCTCGTGCTCAACCGTACCAAGCTCGGGCTGCTGATCCGCGCCGGGGTCGAGAACCGCGAGATGGTCGAGGCACTCGGCTATCGCATCCGCCGGCTGTTCCTCGGCGTGTTCATGACGGGATCGGCGCTGGCCGGCCTCGGCGGCGTGATGTGGGCGCTCTATCGCGAGCAGGTCCACGCCTCCATGAGCGACGAGCTCACCGTCCTGATTTTCGTCGTGGTCATCATCGGCGGGCTCGGCTCGATCGGCGGCTGCTTCATCGGCGCCATTCTGGTTGCGATGGTTGCCAATTACGGCGGCTTCCTGGTGCCTAAGCTCGCCCTCGTCTCCAACATCCTGCTGATGGTCGCCATCCTGATGTGGCGGCCGCGCGGCCTCTATGCGGTGACCAGCCGATGATGCTTCTCTCCGGCGATCCGCCGCGTAGCCGGATCCTCACGCTCGTTCTCGTCGTCATCATCCTGGCGCTGGCGGCGACGCCGTTCCTGTTTCCAGGCGCCAAGGCGCTGAACGTCGCGGCCAAGATCTGCGTCTTCGCCGCCCTGGTCGCCTCCTACGATTTGCTGCTCGGCTATACCGGCACGGTGTCGTTCGCCCACACCATGTTCTACGGCATCGGCAGCTACGCGATCGCGATCGCGCTGTACGGCATGGGCCCGAATTGGGCCGCGGTCGCCACCGGCATCGTGGTCGGCCTGCCGCTCGCAGCCCTGCTCGCACTCGCGATCGGGCTGTTTTCACTGCGGGTCGCCGCGATCTTCTTTGCCATGATCACGCTCGCGGTCGCCTCCGCCTTCCAGGTGCTGGCTTCGCAGCTGTCCTGGCTGACCGGCGGCGAGGACGGGCGCAGCTTCCAGCTGCCGGAGTTGCTGCGCCCCGGCACGGTACTGATCTCCAAGAGCCAGTTTGGCTTCGAGGTCAACGGCCGCATCCTGACCTTCTATCTGGTGTTCGCCGTCTCGGCCCTGATGATCCTCGCCTTGCTGCGGGTGGTGAACTCGCCGTTCGGGCGCGTGCTGCAGGCGATCCGCGAGAACCGCTTTCGCGCCGAGGCGCTTGGCTTCCGCACGGTGTTCCACTTGACTTATGCCAACTGCATCGCCGCGCTGGTCGCTGCCAGCGCCGGCATCCTGAACGCGCTGTGGCTGCGCTATGCCGGTCCCGATACTTCGCTCAGCTTCTCGATCATGCTCGACATCCTGCTGATGGTCGTGATCGGCGGCATGGGCACGATCTACGGCGCGATCATCGGCGCCACCATCTTCATCCTCGCCCAGAACTACTTGCAGTCGCTGATGGGCGTCGCCTCCACGGCGGCGTCGGAGGCTGGCCTGCCGCTGCTGCCGGGGTTGTTGCATCCCGACCGCTGGCTGCTGTGGCTCGGCCTGCTGTTCATCGCCAGCGTCTACTTCTTCCCGACCGGCGTGGTCGGACGGCTGCGTAATCCCGCTGGCGACAAGAACGCCGGCAATTCGCATTAGGCCGCGATTAATGATGCAGTGCGGCGTTTGCCGCGCCCGCCGCACAACCGCCACGCGATTCCCGCTGCGCTGCATACGGAGGCGATGGCGCAACTGGATTAAGGCTTAGGTAACTGGCTTTCCTAAGGTTTAGGCCATTTGTGCGGTGTATTCGTGTTCCTCCAGGGAGGGGGAATGCGCCAGGTCTTTTCCACGGTGGCAGCCGGAATGTCTCTAGCCGCAAGGAACGGCTGGGAGGCTTTGGCGCGACGTGGTCCCGTCCTGTGGCTGACCCTGTGCGGTGTGTTGCTGGTCGCGGGCATCTTCAGTGTGACGGCCATGGCCGTCGGCGAATTTCGCGAGCGCACCCTGACCAACCGCGAACGCGAGCTGGAAAACACGGTGCAGCTCATCGCGCGGCACTTTGACCAGCAATTCGAGGATTCCGACGTCGTCGCCGCCGACGTGATCGGGCAGATGAGCCTGATGGAGATCACCTCGCCGGCGATGTTCCGCGAGCGCATGTCCGGCCCGGCGGCGCACCAGATGCTGCGCAGCAAGACCAGCTCGGTGTCCTATCTCGGCGATATCGCGATCTACGATGCCGACGGCGATCTGATCAACTGGTCGCGGCCCCAGCCGTTGCCCAAGATCAACGTTTCGGCCCGGGCCTATTTTCAGACGTTCAAGACCAATCCGCAGTCCGAGCCGGTGCTGCTGGAATCCGTCCGCAGCTTCATCATCAACAAATGGACCACGATCGTCGCACGCCGCTTGACCGGCGCGGACGGCACCTTCCTCGGCGTGATGGTCCGCCGGATCGATCCCGACAGCTACCAGCATTATTTCGCATCTGTCGCGCTGGCCGAGGGGACGGCCATCTCGCTATTCGATCGCGAAGGCAAGATGTTGGCCCGCTACCCGCACCTCGAAGAGCTGATCGGACGGAGCTTCAAGGATGCGCCGCTGATGCAGCAGGTGCTGGCCAAGGGTGGCCAGCAGACGCTCCGCGGCAAGAGTCCGGTCGACGGCGAGGAACGGCTCGGATCGGCGGCGTCACTGACGCATTTCCCGCTGGTCATCATCGCCACCAACACCACGGCCGCGGCGCTGGCCGACTGGCGCCATCAGACCGGCTTCATGGTCACGACCGCCGCGCTTTCGGCAGCCGTCATCGCGCTGATCCTCTATCTGATCATCCGCCTGATCAACCGGCAGAACCGCGAAGCCCAGGAACGGCTGGAAGCGGAGCGGCTGCGGCTCGACACCGCCTTGAACAACATGACGCAGGGGCTGATCCTCTACGACGCGAGCGGCACCATCGTCACCTGCAACCGCCGCTACACCGACATGTTCGGCCTCTCCCACGAGGTCATCAAGCCCGGCTGCCACATCCGCGAGGCGATGTACCACCGCAAGGAGCGCGGCGCATTCGACGGCGACGTCGAGGCGTTTTGCACCGATGTCATGAGGGTCGTTGCCGAAGGCACGGTCTCCAGGCGCACGCATCAGCTGGCCAACGGCCGCGCCTTTCAGGTCATCAACACGCCTCTGGCACAGGGCGGCTGGGTCGCCACGATCGAAGACATCACCGAGCGCCGCAACCTCGAGCAGGAGCGCGATCGCAACCACACCTTCCTGCGCGAGATCATCGACCATATCCCGTCGCAGATCACGGTGAAGGACGCCCGCACCCGGCAGTACCTGCTGCTGAACGGCGTCGCCGAGCAGCTGTTCGGCCATTCGCGCCAGGACGTCGTGGGCAAGACTGCTTTCGACATCTTCCCCGAGGCGCCCGCCGCCCGCATCACCGAAGACGACACCAACGCGCTGCAATCGGCGAAAGGATCGTTCAAGGACGAGCACGCCTGGCAGATGCCCGGCAAGGGGATCCGCTACATTACTTCGACCCGGATCAGGATTCCCGACGAAGCCGGCGAGCCGCGCTATCTCATTCACGTCATCGACGACGTCACCGACCGGCGCCGGGCTGACGAGAAGATCGCGCATATGGCGCATTACGATGCGCTGACCGACTTGCCGAACCGCACGCTGTTCCGCGAGCAGATCGAACGCGAGCTGGCGAAGGTCGCCGACGGCTGCCAGTTCGCGCTGCTCTACATCGACGTCGACGAATTCAAGGGCATCAACGATTCGCTCGGCCACCACGTCGGCGACGAGCTGTTGAAGGCGATCGCAGGCCGTCTCCGCGGCTGCCTCAAGCAGGGCGATCTGATCGCGCGACTGGGCGGCGACGAGTTTGCGGTGATCCAGACCGGGATACAATCCCCTGCCGACGTGCTGTCCTTCGTAAGCCGGATCTACCAGGCGATCCGACAGCCTTATCATTGTCTCGGTCATCAGCTCTCCACCGATGCGAGCATCGGGATCGCGCTTGCGCCGCAGGACGGCACCGATCTCGACCAGCTCGTCAAGAACGCCGATCTTGCGATGTACGGCGCCAAGGCCGAAGGGCGCCGCACCCACCGCTTCTTCGAGCCGGAGATGGATGCGAGCGCCAAGGCGCGCCTGAGCATGGAACAGGATCTGCGGCAGGCGGTGGTGAACGGCGGCTTCGAGATTCACTATCAGCCGCTGGTCGACCTGCGCACCAACGAAGTCTCGGGTTGCGAGGCGCTGCTGCGCTGGCGTCACCCCGAGCGCGGCATGGTGTCGCCGGCCGAGTTCATTCCCGTCGCCGAGGACACCGGCCTGATCACCCAGCTCGGTGACTGGGTGCTGCGCATGGCCTGCAACGAGGCCGCGACCTGGCCGACGCATATCCGCGTCGCGGTCAACGTGTCGCCGGTGCAGCTCAAATGCGACACGCTGGCGCTGCGGATCGCGGGCGCGCTCGCCGCTTCCGGGCTGGACCCGCGCCGGCTCGAGCTCGAAATCACCGAGGCCGTGCTGATCCGCGACGACGAAGCTGCACTCTCGATCCTGCACCAGCTCCGCTCGATCGGCGTTCGCATCGCGCTCGACGATTTCGGCACCGGCTACTCCTCGCTCAGCTATCTCAAGCGCTTCCCGTTCGACAAGATCAAGATCGACCGCTGCTTCGTCGCCGACATCGCGGAGACGAGCGGCGCGCCCGTGATCGTGCAGGCGGTGGTGAACATCGCGGCCGCCAGCAACATGACCACGGTCGCCGAGGGCGTCGAGACCGAGGCGCAACGCGATATCCTGCGTGCGCTCGGCTGCACGCAGATGCAGGGCTATCTGTTCAGCCGGCCGGTACCGGCCAGCGAAGTGCGGAAACTGTTCGGCTCGCGTGACGGCTTGCCCGAAGCCTTGCCCGTGGCGGCGGTGGCCTGATGACGAAACCAGCAAAGCCGTCAAGCAAGTCGCCGGGAAGGACTTCAAGTAAGTCTTCGGCCAAATCCGTCGACGTCGCGGATTCCTATGCCGTGCGGCTGATGCAGCATCTGGTCGTACCGACCTTCGTGATCGACCCGAAGCGCCGTGTCGTGATCTGGAACAGGGCCTGCGAGCGGCTGACCGGCCTCGCCGCATCCGACGTGATCGGCACCAACAAGCACTGGCAGGCCTTCTACGAGACCAGGCGCCCCTGCCTCGCCGACCTCGTCGCGCTCGACCGGCCGGAGCGGCTTCCGGAGTTCTATTCGGAATATGCCGCGCGCGGTCATAACGGGCTCGGCTTTTCCGCGGAGAACTGGTGCATGATGCCGAAGCTCGGCAGCCAGCTCTATCTCGCCATCGACGCCGGCCCGATCCACGACGAAGCCGGACATCTGATCGCCGTGGTGGAGACGCTGCGCGACCTCACCGACCAGAAGCGCGCCGAGATGGCGCTGAAGGAGCTCGCTGCCAAGGACGGGTTGACCGGCCTGTCGAACCGTCGCTCGTTCGACCAGATGCTGATGAGCGAATGGGCGCGCGCCCACCGCACGCAAAAGCCGCTGGCGCTGCTGTTCGTCGACGTCGATCATTTCAAGCTGTTCAACGACCATCACGGCCACCAGACCGGCGACGAATGCCTGCGCGCGATCGCTTCGGTCGTCAGCCGGCATGCCGTGCGTCCGCTCGATCTCGCCGGCCGCTATGGCGGCGAGGAGTTCGCGCTGATCCTGCCGGACATGGATTGCGATACTGCCTGCGTCATCGCCGACGAGATCCGCTGCGCGGTGATCGCCTTGCGGATCGCCCACGGCGCCATCGGCGCCGGCGACCACGTCACGCTCAGCGTCGGGGTCGCCAGCCACATTCCCGGCGGCGCCGACGGCGGCCCCGACCGGCTGCTGGGCGCGGCCGACGAGGCGCTCTATGTGGCCAAGCGCCTCGGCCGCAACCGCGTCATCTGCGCCGAAAGGGTGCTGGCCGAGTTCGCAAGCCTCGGCCGGGAGGCCGCAGCGGTTCCGGCCCCCTTCCGGCGCAAAACCGCTTGAAGCGCAATGTGGCGAGAACAGGTTGCCCGCCCCTCGCCAATCGGCTAAATGAGCGAGCACTGCACCCGTAGCTCAGCTGGATAGAGCGTTGCCCTCCGAAGGCAAAGGTCACACGTTCGAATCGTGTCGGGTGCGCCAGTCTTGCCGCCGTCTCGGGCCGTCGCTCACGTCAGCATCGCAACGATCGCCTGGATCTGGTCGGAAGCGGACGAAACCAATCCGTCATATGACGTCTGGCCATGCGCGGCGGCGTTCAGGATACATTCGGCTACGGCCGCTTTCAGGCCGAACACCGATTGATGGGCCGGTATGCTCGCCATCACCGTCTCCAGCGCTTGACGCATCGTGTGAATGAGCTCGGAGCTGTATTGCATTGGCTGTCCTCCGTGCGCTCATATTAGGTCGCGTCACCATGCTTGCCACTCACAAGCCTGAGATTGCTCTTTGAATTGGTCGAGACCGAAGGTCTCAATTCAAACGCCAGATGGCCGCATTGAGCACGCCGGCAAACGCGACCCAGGCTGCGTAGGGCACGAACAACGCGGCGGCCAGCCTGTCTCGTGATGACTCGATAATGATATAGGTCACGATCGCGACGAACAGGCCGATGAGGATGACGAGCGCGGCGCCGATCTGGTGCATCGTGAACATGACCGGCGACCAGGCGAAGTTCAGCGCGAGTTGCTCGCCCAGGCCAGCATTGCCTTGCCCGACGGCTCGCGGCGAAAGGTCCGCCAGCCCGCGATGGCGATCATGATGTAAAGGAGGGTCCAGGCCACCGGGAACGCCCAGTTCGGTGGCACGAAAGCCGGCTTGGCGAGGGCGGCATACCAGTCTCCGGGGAGATTGGTTGCGCCGATCAGCCAGCCGATGCCGACCACGCCCACCACGAACAACAACAGCTGCAGCATCCATCACCTCGCGCATCCCGTCGCGCAATTGTATCATCTTTCCATGAGCGAATCCGACACGGTGACCGGCGAAGCCCCGCCGGTCCGCAAGATCATTCATATTGACATGGATGCCTTCTATGCGTCGGTGGAGCAGCGCGACAATCCGGAGCTGCGCGGCAAGCCGGTCGCGGTCGGAGGCTCCGCGGAACGCGGCGTCGTCGCGGCCGCCAGCTACGAGGCGCGCCAGTTCGGTGTTCGCTCCGCGATGCCATCGGTCACGGCGAAGCGGCAGTGTCCCGATCTGATCTTCGTCAGGCCGCGCTTCGAGGTTTACAAGGCGATCTCCAGGCAGATCCGCGACATCTTTGCCGAGCACACGCCCGTCATCGAACCCTTGTCGCTCGACGAGGCCTATCTCGACGTGACGGAGAACATGCAGGGCATCCCGCTGGCGCGCGACATCGCGCTGAAGATCCGCGCGAAGATCAAGGCCGAGACCGGTCTCAACGCGTCGGCGGGCATCTCCTACAACAAGTTTCTCGCAAAACTCGCCTCCGACCATCGCAAGCCCAACGGTCAATTCGTGATCTCGCCGGAGATGGGACCGGCTTTCGTCGAGACGCTGCCGGTCGGCAAGTTCCACGGGATAGGTCCGGCGACGGCTGCGAAGATGAACGCGCTCGGCCTGTTCACCGGTCTCGACATCCGCAACCAGACGCTTGCGTTCATGAATGCGAATTTCGGCAAGTCGGGCGCCTATTACTACTGGATCTCGCGCGGCGTCGACGAACGGCCGGTTCGGGCCAACCGGATCCGCAAGTCGATCGGCGCGGAGACCACGTTCTCGACCGATCTCACCGAATTCGACGCGCTCGCAACCGAACTCAAGCCCCTCGTCGACAAGGTCTGGCGCCATTGCGAGACGACGGGCAACCGTGGCCGCACTGTCACCCTGAAAATCAAATTCGCCGACTTCGAGATCATCACGCGCAGCAAATCCGTCCCGGCGGCGGTTGCGGGCCGGGACGATCTGGAGCGGCTGGCCAGCGGCCTGCTCGAAGTCGAGATGCCGCTGCCCAAACGTGTCAGGCTGCTGGGGGTATCGCTGTCGGCCCTCCAGGTCGGGGACGAAGCGGAGCCACAATTGACGTTCGGCATTTGAACGGGGCGAGATGCGATCGGCCCCAAGGGGTCCGGCCGGGGCGGTTCAATGCCGCACGTGCTCGAACACCACGATCACGCCGGTCGGCTCGGGCTCGTGCGCCATCAGGCGGGTCAGGTCGGAATCGCCCCAATCGGCGAGGCTGACGACTTCCCCGCTCTGCCGATCGGCACCGGGCGATGGTGTGGGCTCGAGGACCTTGAGGCCCATCTCGTCGACGAAGAAGGTATGCTCGCCGAACATGCTGTTGAGCTGCGGCATGGCCGGATGTTCGTCGGGCAGCACCTGAGCGCCGAGCTGGTTGACGGTCTGCTTCACTTGTTCGGATGTGAGCTTCATGAGCTGCTCCGTTTCTGTGTCCGGTTTCATTGGCCGGGCGGGAGCACGCGTTCCCTGCGCCTTAGTCCGCCTGGCTCGAGTCCGAACAGGCGCTGCGCGGGAATGTTCCGGTGAAATGTTTTTCGTGATCGCGCGTTCCATCCGCCGCGCTCGCGGCACGAGATCGCCACAGGATGCGCACGATCTGTCCGCGGTAGGCTAATCGACGGCTTCGACGATCCGGATATCGCGATCCGCACCATCTCCGAGCAGGTCGTGCGCGGCCTTGTAGGCCGGGCTCTCATACGCCGCCTTGGCGCTCGCGACGCTGTCGAACTCGATGAGAACGACGCGCTCCATCTGGCCGAGTTCGAAGACGGCCGCCGGCATCCCTCGCGCGATCACGCGGCCACCCGCCGCTTCGATGGCTTGGCGCGACACGCCGGCGTAGGCCGCCATCGCATCGGGGTTCTTGATCGCGCGATAGGTTGCAACCCAATAGGCCTTTGCCATTGCTGTTCTCCAGGTCGTTGTGAAGGTTACTCGCTGCGGTTCTCGCCCACCGAGAGCGCGCAGATTCGTGACAGATAGGTATAGGGCAAGCCCGTCTCTTCAGCCCAGGCGTTGAACTGCGCCTGGACCTTGGCGAGGTCGCCCTTCGACTTGACCTGTTCGGCAATGTCGAGGCCGGCATCGCGCAGGCAGGCGACCACGTCCCCGGACGTCACAAAGCCGTCCCAGCCGATAAACCGCAGCAGCATCTGCCCGGTGTTGCCGCCGAGCCGGCTGCCGCGCTTGGTCATGAGATCGAGCAGGCCGATCTCGTCGGACGAGGGCCACTTCGCCAGAAACTTGCCGAAGCTGCCATGCTCCTTCGCGATCGCCTGCACGAAGGCGGCGTTGTCGCGCACCGACATGATCTTGGCACCGTTGCGCACGATGCGCGCATCGCGCAGCAGGCCTTCCCAATAATCCTCGGGCTGGAAGGTGAGCTTCGCCGGCTGGAAATGCAGGAAAGCGTCCTCAAAGCCGTCCCATTTCGTCTCGATCACGCTCCAGGCAAAGCCGGCGCAAAATACCCGCTTGGTCATTTCGGCGAGGACGCGGTCGTCGCCGAGCCTGGCCAGCCGCTTGAGGTCCGGCTTTGCCGGCATCAGCTTCTCCAGCGCCTTGGGCCCGCCCTTGCGCTTCTCGGCGCGGGCACGAATGGTCTTGAAGGAGGTCATGCGGACATCCGCGTTGAGGGTCCGTCACGACATCAGAATTCGCTCCACAGGTCCAGTTCCACCGTGATGGAAATGCCTGATGCCGGTGCGCCAAGCGCAATTCATCGAGCGCTCGGCAAACGACGTCGCCGCCCGTGACCGGGCATGCCCGCGGATGGCGGTTTGATTTCATCTCATAGTTGTTATTGGATGCCTCCGCCAGTGAAGCAGCCCCAGTCGCCGCCTCGTGGGCCTGTGGTTCATCTAAGCAATCCCGGTAGCACCCTCCGCTCGCATCGTTTTCAGACTGAGCAGAACGACGAGCGGCGGCGCGACCCAATCATGTGAACCATTCCTGCAATGTCCTTTGTCTCGGTGGCGTTCCTAGGTCTGGTTCCCGCGACCTTCCTGCTCTACCACGCCACCTCCCGGCTCGCGCTCCGGAACCTCATCATCCTGGCGGCAAGCTACGTCTTTTACGGCTGGTGGGACTGGCGTTTTCTGCCTTTGCTGGTCGGGATTTCCATCGTCAACTATGCCGCGGCGATTCTGATCGCCGCGAGCCCTCACGAGCACACAAGAAAGCTTCTGGTCTTTTCCGCGGTCGCCGTGGCGATCGTCGTGCTCGCGATATTCAAGTACTTCAGCTTCTTCGTCGATTCGTTCGTGACGATCGCACAACACGCGGGTCTCAAACCGAACCTGCCGACGTTGCGCATCATCCTGCCGCTGGGCATTTCCTTCATCACCTTCCAGGGCATCGCCTATGTCGTGGACGTTTATCGCGGCAAGCATGTCGCGGAGAGAGACCTCGTCAAGTTTCTCGCCTTCAAGGCGTTCTTCCCGCAACTCGTGGCGGGTCCGATCGAAAGAGCCAGCAATCTCCTGGATCAATTTTCGAAGCCGCGACAATTCACGGCCGATCATGCCGACCGCGCGCTCTGGCTCCTGATCTACGGCTACGCCATGAAGGTCGTGGTCGCCGACAGCCTGGCGATGATCGTCGACACGCTCTTCATTCCGGAACAGCCCTTCGGCTGGTCGGTCGTGCTCGCCACGATCGCCTTCGGCATCCAGATCTACGCCGATTTCAACGGATACAGCCTGATCGCAAAGGGCGTCGCGCTGCTGTTCGGCTTCGAGCTGACTTGGAACTTCCGCTACCCCTACTGGTCGGTCTCGATCAGCGAATTCTGGCGGCGCTGGCACATCAGCCTCAGCACATGGCTACGGGACTATTTGTATATCCCCCTCGGCGGAAACCGTCGTGGCGAGACCATCACGAACCGGAACTTGATGCTGACCATGACTTTGGGAGGCCTCTGGCACGGCGCGTCGTGGACGTTCGTTCTCTGGGGACTGCTCCATGGCACCGTGCTTGCGCTATGGCGCAAAGTGCCCGGGGGAGATGAACCGCCTTCGACGATTGCTCGCGGCGCCGGCTGGGCCGTTACCATGCTGGTCGTCTTCGTCGGCTGGTTTCTCTTTCGAGCGGCAAACTGGAATTTGCTGGTCGGCATGCTCAGTGCGCTCAGGAACTGGGAATGGGCTCCGGTGCACAGCGCCGTCACGCTCGCGGTTCTATCGCTGACAATCCCGCTGATGCTGCTGGAATGGCAGCTGCAGTCGCACGGGGATTATTTCCTGATTCGCTGCCCTGCATGGATGAAGTATCCGCTGTTTGCAGCCCTGGCGGCTGTGACGATCGCGGCGTCCGGGCACGTCAACGCAACCTTCATCTATTTTCAGTTCTAGGCCATGCTGAAACGCGCGATCCAGCCGATCATGAATTCGCCGCTGATCAATGCGCTTCGGCTTGTCGCAAGCAGGTTCGTTCCGGTCGCGGTCTTGACGGCTCTCATCCTCGGGATCGCGAGTTTCATCCATCGGCAGAGCAAGCATCAATGGTCTCGCGGAATCGAGACCTACATCGTCCTCGAGCAGATCAGGCGTTCGGAGCGACTGCCTGCATCCGATCTCGCCTTTCTCGGCGACAGCTCTTGCCTGTTCGGGATTCACGTCCCGACCTTGTTGCATGCGTTTCCGGGATCCAGCGTCGAGGCGTTCTGCACCATCGGCTATGTTGGCCCGGATGGCTACGGTGCCATGCTCGACAAGATGGTCGCCCGCGGTCGCCAGCCCAAGAAGCTCATTCTCGTGTTCAATCCGATCCAGTTCGAGCGCGATCCAAGATGGAATGAGTGGCCGGCCTTCATCAGGAACGACCGTTTCGAACTTCCTTCCGGCCTGACCTTTCCGGCCGGCGGTCTCGAATATATCCGACTGCTGATGGAGCGCACCGTGTACACCCCGCTTCCGGGCGCTTATGCGATCTATTACGGCGGCAAGGACCAGTTCATTTCGACCATATGGAGCGAGCACGGCGGCGCGGTCGAGCCCAGCCGAATGCTCGATATTCCTTCGCTGGAAGCTTTCAAGGCCACCCTGCCCGGCCACGTTCTTCTCAAGCCGCTCCCCGCCTCGAAGCCTTTCGTGATCAACGCGGAATTCGAGAAGGCGCTCGACTCCCTGTCCGTGACGCTGTCGAAGTTCGACCGGTCGAAGGTCTATCTCGTCATCTCGCCGGTCAATTCCGTCAATGCTCAGGGCGGCCCGCAGAGCTTCCACGCCGAGGCAGGACAAAGGATTGCGGCTCGGCTTGGCCTCGATCAATCGCAATTCCTGGACACCCCGGACGTGATGCTGGACATCCTGTATGCGCATTATCCGTCGCATTTGCATCGATGGGCGCGGATGATCTACACTGAGCAACTGTCGAAGACTCTGGCTGACCGGGGAATCCTGAAATAGCATCAGGCGGCTGATTGAACGGCCGGCTGGCCCGTCAATTCGCAAGCAATTCGATTTCTCTTAACCAATGGATTTTCGATGCGTTGCCTGGTCGTTGCCGACCTGCATTATTCGCTGCCTCAGCTCGACTGGCTCGTCAGCGCAGCTCCGCAATTCGACCTCGTGATCTTCGCCGGCGATGCGCTCGACATCGGCTCGATAGTGGATTTCCGGGCCCAGATCGTGGTGGTGAAGAAGTACCTCGCGCTGCTCGCCGCGAAGACCCGCGTGATCCTCTGCTCCGGCAATCACGACCTCGACGAGCGCAATGCAGAGGGCGAGAAGATCGCACGCTGGATTTCGGAGGTGCGCGACATCGGCATTGCCTGCGATGGCGACAGCCTCACCATCGGCGACACCCTGTTCACGGTGTGCCCGTGGTGGGACGGGCCGCTCGTCAAGCAGCGCCTCATGGCCCAGCTCGGCGACGCGGCTTCCGGCCGGCTGCCACGCTGGATCTGGGCCCATCACGCGCCGCCGGCGGATTCGCCGACGAGCTGGGGCGGCAAGCGCTTCTTCGGCGACGTCGAGCTGGTACAATGGATCATGCAGTACCAGCCGTCGATCGTGATCTCAGGCCACGTGCACCAGTCGCCCTTCATCAAGGATGGCTCGTGGTTCGACCGGCTGGGCGAGAGCTGGGTCTTCAACACCGGCCTGCAACCCGGCCGCCCCCCGACCTACATCGTGCTCGACCTCGACGCAAACAAGGCGTTCTGGCTTGCGGCCGGCGAAGCGCAATGGATCGACCTCAACGCGCCGCTGAAGCGGCCCGCCACGCCCATCGATGCGCCGCCGGACTGGCTCACATCCTTGGATCGGATTGCAGATCCGAACCTGGCGAGACCTCAACCGGCGGCAGGTTGATCATGCTCTGGAGCACCTCGCCGACCATGGCCAGGTGCGTGCCGTGCCCGGCATATTGCCGCTTGAGATCCGCGAGATAGGTGTTGGCGACGTTGAGCCGCTGCGCCAGCATTTTTGCGATGAGCACCGCGACGCCCGGCTCCTGCTCGAGGAACGAGGCCGCATCCTCGAATTCGTAGATGATGGAATCCGAGCAGGCCCGCACCGTCGCCGTATGCGGCTGCCCCAGCAGCACGGACATCTCGCCCAGTACCGCGCCCGGCTCGGTGACGGTGGCGACCACCATCTCGCCCTTGAGCACTTCGAGCTTGCCCTGGATCAGCACGTAGAGATGGCCGGTGGTACCGCCCTCGGTAACGACGACCGCCCCGGCCTTGACCTGCCGTTCGGTCCCGCCCGTGCAATAGTTCAGAACTGCGCGCATCCTGCGAAGTCTCCCGTCACGGGTTGCAGTAGAGCACGATCCGCGCCGCACCCTTGCTCAAATTTACAGCAAGCCCGGCTAACGCGACAAGCGTTTCGCGAGGTGGACCGACTGCCAATCTCCCAGTCCGGTATCCCTGAAACCTGCCTTCTTCGCCAGGCCGCGCATCTCGGCATTGGTCCGGGCGGTTTCGGCGGCGATCATCTCGTGACCGAGATCGATGGCGCGCGTTTCCATCGCCGTCATCATCTGAAGGCCAAGGCCCATGCGGTGGAAGGCATCGGCGACCGAGATGGCAAATTCGCCGTAACGGACGGCCTCGTCATAGGCGTATCGCGCTTCGCCGATGATCCGGCCCTGGCCCTCCTGCCTGAGCTCGGCGAGCAAGGTGAAGTGGTCGAGCCGGTCGGACTTGGCGACGCACTCGGCCGCGACCGCGGAGAGATCGGTTCGTGCGCCACTGAAGCGCTTGTTGCGCGATGTCGTGGAAAGGCCAGTGAAATAGACCGAGAGGCTCTCGACATCGGATTCGCCCGCGGTCCTGATGCAGACCATGGCCTTCGTTTCGGCCAATTCGACCGGCTCGACGACGGCTCCCGGAAACAGCTGGGACATGCGCGATGCTTTCAGGCAGGTTGCTGGGACTTGCAGACCTAGCCGAGGCCGCGCACCGGACGCTTGGACGGAGCTGCCAATCATGCGGCTGAAAACGAACAGTTCGTTTCCATGTGCCGCGCGTCACACACGGGAGAGTGAAGGCACCTCCTCGGGCACGATCGCCTGAAGCCCGCCGAAGCGGCGCTCGCGGCCATGGAATGACACCAAGGCAGCGGCGAGATCGCCGGCGTCGAATTCGGGCCACATCCGCTCGGTGAAGTGCAGCTCGGCATAGGCGCCCTCCCAGAGCAGGAAGTCCGACAGCCGCTTCTCGCCCGAGGTACGGATGATGAGATCGACGTCGCGCAGGCCGGCTTCGCCGGTGACGAGCTGCGAGAAGGCTTCGCGGGTAAGGCTCGTCAGCGCCGCCGCTTTCGCCGCGGCATTGAGGATGGCATCACGGGCGGAATAGTCGACGGCGATACGCAAATGCAGCGTGGTGCCTTCAGCGGTGGCGTCTTCGGCGCGCGTGATCGCATTGGCAATGCCGTCAGGCAACCGGTCGCGGCGGCCGATCACTGTGAGGCGAACGCCGTTCTTGACCAGGCTCTGCACCTCGTTGGCGAGATAGAAGCGCAGCAAGGTCATCAGCGCCGCGACCTCGGCCTTCGGCCTCCGCCAATTGTCGGTGGAGAAAGCGTAGAGCGTCAGCGTGCCGATGCCCTGTTTTGGCGCGGCCTCGACGATGCGGCGGATCGCCTCGACACCGGCCTCGTGGCCGCGCACGCGCGACAGGCCGCGCCGCGTCGCCCATCGTCCGTTGCCGTCCATGATGATGCCGACATGAAGCTTCTCGTTGCGGGACGCACCACTTTGCATCGCAAAGTCTCCGGTCAAAAAAGGGGAAGGATCAGGTCGAGACGATACCGAGGCGACCGAGCGGCGGCGCCTCGCGACCGGCGGCCTTGGCGGCGTCGCGCACCAGGCGCTCGAGCACGGCGAGATAGTCGAGGAAGCGGCGGCGCCCGGTCTTGGTGAGGCGGCAGGTGGTGTGCGGGCGGTTGCCCTCGTAGCCCTTGGTCACCTCGACGAGGCCGGCCTCCTGCAGCACGCCGAGATGCCGGCTGAGATTGCCGTCGGTGAGGCCGCAGAGCTGCTTGAGGTCGGCGAATGCCAGCCCCTTGGGATGCGCCATCAGCGAGGTCAGAAGCCCGAGCCTCGCCTTCTCGTGGATCACACGGTCGAGCCCTTCATAGGAGAAGGGCGCGCTGTCAATCTTCGACATCATGGTCTCCGGATGCGACATAGAGAATGGCCGCCATCACCGACTGCCCGATCACGAAGGGCAGGCCCATGGTCCATGGCGACAGCGTATGGGTCTGGCTCGCGAGCACCACCACCGCGAAGCCGGACACGAAATACCAGGCGCCGGCGAGCGCGACAGTGCGCGGCAGCGAGCGGACGGAGGCGAAAATGCCGAGTGACACCAGGATCTGCCACAGGCCCGGGAGCAGCCACAGCGTCTCGCCCGCGAACTTCCACAACACCACCGCGAGCAGCACACCGGCAACGCCTGCCGGCAGGAACTGCTCGACCGCCTGGTGGATCATGGCGTCGGCCAGACCCGAATGATGGCGGCGCGAACGCGCGCGCATCTCGATCCCGATCATCAGGACGGAGAGCGCGGCAGCGATGAACCAGCCGAAGAAGAAGCCGAGCGGCTCGCCGGTGGGATCGCCCAGCAGCCAGAATTGCAGGATCGCGGTGAGCAGCGCGACGGCGCCGGTCGCGGCCATCGTCGCGGGGCCGTAACCGCGGAACGCGGTACCGGCCGCAATCTGGCTGCGGATCGCTCCGATATCGGCCAGTGCCTTGTCGAGATCGCGCAACCCCAGAACCTCGTTCCGCCCGTGTTTCCGGGATTGCCCGTCCCGTTACTTTGTGATGCAAAGTATATGGCACTGCAAAGCAAACGCAAGCCGAAAGTCGTCGCGAGCGGATTCCGCCGGTCCGGACAACTGCCGGTTGCGCACCCCGTGTTCCCGTAGATAAGATACCGTCCAAAAGCGCCGGGGGGCTGTTATGTGGCTTAAGTCGTTGATCATCGCGTCCTTGTTGCAGGTCGGTATTGCCGGAGCCGCCAATGCGGCGGGACCGTTCGGCAGCGTCAATATCGGCAACTGGATCGGCGGCGCATTCAGCAATGACCAGACCGGCGCCTTCTCCCATTGCGCCGCGACGACGCCTTATGCGAACGGCGTCATCCTCGTCGTAAGCCAGAATTCCGCCGGCACCTGGTCACTCGCTTTTGCGAGTCCCAGCTACCGTTTCAACAAGGGCGAGAACGCCGCGATCGACGTGACCTTTGACGGACGGGAGCAGGCCAGGCTGTACGCGACGGCGTATCAGTCCAACATGCTCACCGCCATCATGCCGCTGAATGTCGTGCGTACGTTCCAGAAGGCGAGCCTGATGGTCGCAACAGCCGGCCGCGCCGTTCTGAATTTCGACCTGACATCGACCGGGCCGGTCATCGCGGCATTGGCCAATTGCGCAAGCAAGGTGAAGGCCGACGGGCTCGACAAGGCCGGCGACTTCACCAAGGTTGCGGCGAAGCCCGCCGTGGCCGGCGACAAGCAAGGCGCGCCTCCTGCCAAGCCGGGACGAACCGGAACCTTCACCGGCACTGGCTTTGTGGTCAGTCCCAACGGACATATCGTCACCAACAGCCACGTGATCGATAGCTGCACCGGGGATATCAAGGGCAATCTCGCCGGTGAGGCCGCGATGGTTCTGCGCGTCGTCTCCAGCGACGCGACCAACGATCTCGCGCTGCTGCAGGCGCCGTCAACGGCAGCGTTCAAGGATTTTGCGAAGATCAGGGACCGCTCGATGCACTCCGGCGACTCGGTGGTGGCCATCGGCTTCCCGCTGCACGGCTATCTCTCCTCCGACCTGACCGTGACGACGGGAATCGTCAGCTCACTCAGCGGCTTCCGCAATCACACCGGACGTTTGCAGATCAGCGCGGCGATTCAAGCGGGCAACAGTGGGGGTCCCTTGTTCGACCTGTCCGGCCAAGTCGCAGGCATCGTCGTTGCAAAGCTCAACGCGCTCAGGATGATCAAGGAAACCGGGCAGCTGACGGAGAATATCAACTTCGCCATCAAGACCGGCGCGCTGCGCGACTTCCTCGACAACTCCGTGGTGCCCTACCAGACCGCGGAGCCCAAGGGGGAACTGAAGACTGCCGACATCGCCGCCAACGCCCGCGCCTACACGATGCTGATCTCGTGTACCGGCATGGAACAGGCGGACGCGAAGCGGTAAACCGCTCTGCCCTCAATACGGAGCGACGGGCCGCCCACGCCGCTGCGGCCGCGATTGCGCCGGCTGCCCCTGACCGTAGGCGAAGCGCGGATTGCGATCGCAGTACAGCAGCCGGCCGGACACGCTGGCCTGGCATTGTTCATAGGTGCTGTAGGCGCATTCGCCGGGATAGTCATATTCACCGCCCTGGGCGCACCACGGATAGTCACGGGCGGCCGCGGGCGTGATGGTGGCGAAACCAGCCAGGACCGCCGCACCGAAAGTCAGCAGCACCAATTGCGTCTTGCGCATGATCACTCCTCTTTGGCCGGCACGAGATACGGCGCCATCTATCATCAGGTTTCGCCGCGCCGCTTTATTCCAGATCAACCGAACAAAGCACGCAAGAAAAAAGCCCTGCCATGCGGCAGGGCTCCATTTTCCGGCTATCACAAGATCGCTACTCGACCTTCAGGCCGGCGAACTCGACGACCTTCTTCCACTTCTCGGTCTCGGCCTTGATCTCCTCGCCGAACGCCTCGGGCGTCTGCACCCGCGGGTCGCCGCCGAGCTCGACCAGACGCTTGGTCATGTCGGGCTCCTTCAGGACCGCGTTGACCTCGCTGTTGAGCTTGGCGATGACTTCCTTTGGCGTGTTCTTCGGCGCGGCCATACCGAACAGCGCGCTAGCCTCGTAGCCCTTCACCGTCTCGGCAATCGTCGGCACGTCGGGCAATTGCGATGAGCGTTGCGCCGTGGTGACCCCAAGTGGACGAAGCGCGCCGGAGCGGATGTGCTGGATGATCGAGGGCATATTGTCGAAGATAACCTGCACCTGGCCACCGAGCAAATCGGTGATCGCAGGCGCGGCGCCGCGATAGGGCACGTGCTGCATCTTGCAGCCGGTCATGGCCATGAACATCTCGCCGGACAGATGCACCGAGGTGCCGTTGCCGGACGAGGCCATGTTCACCTTGCCGGGATTGGCCTTCACATATTCGATGAACTCGGCGACGGTCTTCGCCGGCACGTCCTTGTTGACGGTCATAACGTTCGGCACGCGCTGGAACGAGGCCACCGGCGCGAGGTCCTGCACGAAGTTGAACTTGAGATTCTTGTAGAGCGTGCTGTTGATGTAGTTCGCCGGATTGACCAACAGCAGCGTGTAGCCGTCGGGCTCCGCATTAACGACCGATTCGGTGGCGATGTTGTTGCCGGCACCAGGCTTGTTCTCGATCACGAATTGCTGGCCGAGCTTCTCGGAAAGCCGCTGGCCGATCAGTCGCGCCAGGATGTCGGTGGCGCCACCCGGCGGATAGCCGACCACCCATTTCACCGGGTGGGCCGGATAATCGGCGGCAAGGGCCTTCGACAGCGGGGTGGCTGCAAGCGGACTGGCGGCGAGCAGGCCCAGCGCGGTACGGCGAGTGATCATCTCGAGGGTTCTCCCAGTGTTGTTATTGAAAGCCGGATGTCTTGAAAATCGAGTCAGCGCGGTTGTAACAAAGCTTGCCGCAGGCGGAAAGTGCGCGGGGCGCATCACGACGAAAGGATAAGGCATGGTGGTCAAGATCGAAGCTCTCGATCATCTCGTGATCAATGTCTCCGACGTCGCGGCCACCACCGAGTGGTACGGCAGGATTCTCGGCATGGAAGTCAAGGTATTCGACCCCGGCGGCGGCAAAGCGCCGCGGACTTCGCTTCACTTTGGTAACCAGAAGATCAACGTCCGGCCGCGCGATGCCGACAAGGTGGAGTGGTTCACCGCCGATCACCAGACCGCTGGCAGCGAGGACCTCTGCTTCCTCACCTCGGCTTCGCCTGGCGAGGTGGTGGCGCATTTGCGGGCACACGGCGTCGCGATCGAGGAAGGCCCGGTTCTCAAGCAGGGCGCGCGCGGCACGCTGCGCTCGGTCTATTGCCGTGACCCGGATGGGAGCCTGATCGAGATTTCATCGTACGAGAATTAGGCTCCGTCATTCCGGGGCGGTGCGTAGCACCGAACCCGGAATCTCGAGATTCCGGATCTGGTCCTTTGGACCATCCCGGAATGACGAAGGAGAGAACGAGCACGCTGTCACTGCCCAGCGCGCGCCATCTCCTCATTTGCTCCCCGCTTCATCCGATGGCAGGAAGACGCAATCATCAAAAGGCAGCCGCCATCAAGATGCAGGCTGCACGGGGAGGAGCCATGTCAGTTCAACAGACCGCAGCCGGGATCGTCAGCCCATTCGATGGCCTAGACGTACCCTGGCTCCTGAGGATGCGCGCCGAAGTGCGGCGTGATCATCCATTCCTGATCTGGGCGCCGTTCGATGCGCTGGCGAGGCGCTGGAGCTATGGCGAGTTTCACGAGCGGGTCGGTGCGCTCGCGGCGGGGCTGGCACGGCGCCGCGTGAAGCCGGGCGAATACGTGCTCATTCATCTCGACAATTGCATCGAGGCGCTGCTGGCCTGGTTTGCCTGCGTCGAACTCGGGGCCGTCGCAGTCACCACCAACACCCGCTCGGCGCCGGCCGAGATCGCGTATTTTGCCGATCATTGCGGCGCGGTCGCCGCGATCACGCAGCCGGCCTATGCCGAGATCGTCGCGCAGAACTGCCGCAACATAGGCTGGATGGCGGTGACCTCGCATGATGCCGGCGCAGCGCCCGTGCACGGCGTCTCGCGCGGCGACAGTTTTGAATCCCTGTTCGCCGACAGTGCCGACCGCCCCAGGCGCGCGGCCGATCCACTGGCGCCGTGCAGCGTGCAGTACACCTCGGGCACGACCTCGCGCCCCAAGGCCGTGCTGTGGACCCACGCCAACGCGCTATGGGGCGCCAAGATCAACGCCGCGCACGAGGACCTCCATGCGAGCGACGTGCACCAGACCTATCTGCCGCTGTTCCACACCAATGCCCTCGCCTACTCCATGCTGGCGACGCTGTGGGTCGGTGGCTCCTGCGTGATCCAGCCGCGCTTCTCCGCCAGCCGGTTCTGGGGCGTCGCGCGCGAGCACGGCGCGACCTGGACCTCGACGATTCCGTTCTGCATGAAGGCGCTGCTCGAGCAGGAGATCCCGAAGGACCACAGCTTCCGCCTGTGGGGCACGGCGATCAACGAGCCGCCGGCCTTCGCCGCCTTCGGGATCAAGATGATCGGCTGGTGGGGCATGACCGAGACCATCACCCACGGCATCGTCGGCGAGGTCGACCAGCCGAACATACCCATGTCGATCGGGCGGGCCGCGCCGGAATATCAAATCCGCATCACCGACGACGACGGACGGCCGACCGAAATCGGCGGCACCGGCAATCTCGCGATCAAGGGCGTCCCCGGCCTGTCGCTGTTCGCCGAATATCTGCACAACGAAAAAGCGACGCGCGAGAGTTTCGACGCGCACGGCTTCTTCCTCACCGGCGACCGCGTCGAGCGGCTTGCGAACGGCTTCATCAAGTTCGGCGACCGTGCCAAGGACATGCTGAAGGTCGGCGGCGAGAACGTCGCGGCCTCCGAGATCGAGCAGGTGATCGCGGTGGTTCCGGGCGTGCGCGAGGCGGCCGTGGTGGCGAAGAAACATCCGATGCTGGACGAGGTGCCTGTCGTCTTCATCATCCCGCATGGCGGCGTCGCGGGCGCTGCGCCAGATCTGCACGAGCGCGTGATGGCCGCCTGCCGCAACGGCCTTGCCGACTTCAAGGTGCCGCGCGAGATCAGGCTCGTCGACGACATGCCGCGCTCGACGCTGGAAAAGGTGGCGAAAGCGGAGCTCAGGAAGATGGTGGGGTGAAGGAATGTCATTCCGGGGCGCGCGAAGCGCGAACCCGGAATGACAGGCTATTGTCAGAACGACCCCAGCGCCACGGGCCTGAACGCCTGCAGCAGCTGCTGATCGAGCTTGCCGCCCATGCCTTCCATCATCGTGAAGGCGCGCGAGTGGGTGAACGGCATGCGATAGGCGCGCTTCTCCACCAGGGCCGCGTAGATGTCGACGATCGTCGTCAGACGCACGATGTCGCTGATCTGGTTCGATGACAGGCCGTTCGGATAGCCCGAGCCGTCGAGGAATTCGTGGTGATGCAGGATCACGTCGAGCATCTCCGGCGGGAAGCTGCCTTGCGCGGCGAGCGCGTCATAGCCGCGGCGCGGATGCTGGCGGACCTCGGACATCTCCTCGTCGGTGAGTTTGCCGGGCTTGTCGAGCAGCGCGGAGGGAACGAAGGCCTTGCCGACATCGTGCAGCAGCGCGGCGCGGGTCAGGCGGCGCTGGTCGTCCTCGCGCATGCCGAGATGCTGCGCGAAGGAGACGGCGAAGCCGGTGACGAACAGGCAGTGCCGGTAGCTGCCGACATGGTGGCAGCCCACCGTGGTGAGCCATTCGCGCAGCGAGGAGTGCTTGATCGCCTTCAGGATCTTGCTCTCCGCGGCGATGACGTCGTCGAAGGTCAGGGGCACGCCGAGCGGCAGCTTCTCGAACATCTTCGCCAGCACCGCGTGCGCGGCCTCGACGCCGCGGTTGAGCGTCTTGCCGCGGTCGGTCGCGTCATAGGCGGCGGTGTCGGGGAAGGCGGCGCGGATGCGCTGGAGGATGGCGTCCGCCTGGAGCGGCCGCGAGATGGTGTCGGTGGCGCCCAGCGCCCAGGCCTGCATGGTGCCGTGATGCAGGGCATCGGCGAGCACGAACAGCCGCGGCATCGCGCGATAGGCATCACCGCGCAGCTTGTTGCGCACCCGCTGCACGCTCTCGGGCGAGCGCAGGTTGATGTCGACCACGAGGCCGGAGAGATCGCGCGAGGGCTGCTCGGGAATCCCTTGCGTCGTCACCATCGAGACGTCGCCGACCGCCTTCAGGATGCTGGCGAGTTCGCTGCTCGCATCGCTCCGGTCGGAGGCGAGCAGAAGCCGGCGTTTGGCGGCGGTTTTGGCTGGCGCGTTCATGACTTCCCCAAGGCATGGGACTGGATTTGGCCCCAAGCCTAAGCCGGATCAGGTTCTCCGGCCCTTAAGAGGCGTGCTCAATGGAACCTTCTGGAATTGTGCGCAATTTTACGGATTTGGGCTCCAGGAGGCCGACCTGCAAAATTTGCGAAAACAACCCCATGCACAGTAGAGCGGGCATTGATAACAAAAGGAAATTTTGAACGCCCTTGCCCACTCTCGGCTGTCGTCGCCCGGCTTGCCGCCTTCGCTAAAGCTTCGGCGCGCCAAGCAGCCGTTTAAGCCGCGGCGTAGTCTTGGCCGAACCGGGACCGGGCGACCCAGTAAGCCGGGACGGTGCGGCCGGAACCGAGAAGCCGCAGCGTACTGGATGCCCGCCTTCGCGGGCATGACATTGAGATTGGGGAGACAGCCACCAAAACAAATCCGCCGGAGGCTGCCCCCCGGCGGATGATCTCATTGCGCAATCGCGTCCTTACGCCTTCATGCTTGCCTTCACCGCCTCCGCCGTAATGGGCAGTGCCCGCACGCGGGCGCCGCTTGCGTTGAAGATGGCATTGCCGATGGCGGGCGCGACCACCGTCACCGCGGGCTCGCCGACGCCGGTGGCCTTCTCGCCATTGGCGATCACGGTGACCGCGACCTCGGGCACCTGGCTCATGCGCAAGGGCGTGTAGCTGTCGAAATTGGTCTGCTCGATGCCACCGTCCTTCAGCGTCGCCTTCTCGTACAAGGCCAGCGACAGGCCCCACAGCGCCGCGCCCTCGACCTGGGCACGGATGTTGTCGGGATGCACCTGGGTGCCGACGTCGGTTGCGACCGTGAGCTTCTTCACGGTCACCTCGCCCGAGGGAGCCACTGCGACATGGGCGACGCAGGCCGTCCAGCTCGCGCTTGCGCGCTCCTGCGACGACACGCAGGCGACGCCCATCCCCTCACCCTTCGGCAGCTTGCGGCTACCGTAGCCGGCAAGGCCCATCGCGGCGAGCAGCGTGTTGCGCAGCCGCTGCGCGCCGCCGTCGTTCTTGCCGGCGCCGTCGAGCAGCGAGATGCGGAACTGGGCCGGGTCCTTGCCGGTCGCAGCGGCGATCTCGTCGATCATGCTTTCGACCGCCCAGAAGGTCCAACCCGGTGCCACCGAACGGAGCTGGCCGGACGGCGTCGCGTTGTGCGCGAGCTCGTTCTTGATCGCGCGCACATAATGGTTGGGCACCGTGTAGAAGAAGTCGGCGCCGTTGACAGTGAAGCTGTCGAGCGGCCCCTTCTTGTCGACCGAGGGCGTCAGGAAATCGGGGATTCCCCAGCGGGCGGTCGGCCAGGCCGAGACCACGTCGTGGCTGAGCGCTGTCAGCTTGCCGTCGCCGTCCACGCCGGCTTTCACTTTCTGGTAGGTGAGCGGACGCGAGAAATCCATCGTCATGTCGTTCTCGCGCGTATAGATCACCTTCACCGGCTTGCCGACCGCTTTCGCCGCCTGCACGGCGGGGATCATCATGTCGGCATCGAGCCTGCGGCCGAAGCCACCGCCGAGCCACATCTGGTGCATGACCACGAACTTCGGATCGATCCCGGCAGCGCCCGCCGCGATCGCACCTGAGCGCGTCGCGAACTGGTTGCCGGAATAGATGTGCAGGATGTCGCCCTTGAACTCCGCGGTGGCGTTCATCGGCTCCATCGGCGCGTGGATGTTGATGCTGGTGGTGTACTCCGCCTCCACCACCTTGGCCGCCGAGCCGAAGGCGGCTGCGGGATCGCCGTCCTTGACGAAGAACTGGCCGGAATCCTCCAACTTCTGAAGCCGCTTGGCCTCATCGAGCAGCGACTGGCTCGACACCTTCGCATTCGGACCGCCGTCATAGGCGATCTTCAGCGCCTGCGCCGCCTTCTTGGCGTTGGCATAGGTGCTGGCGACCGCGACGACCCAGCCCGATGTCGTCTGCGTCTTGTCGTCGAGGGTGACGGCCTTGATGAAGCCCGGCACCTTCTTGGCGGCGCTGTCGTCGACCGATTTCACCGTGGCGCCGAAGCGCACCGGCGGGGTGACGATCGCGCCGTAGGCCATGCCCGGCAGCATCACGTCGATGCCGTACTTGGCCGTGCCGTTGGTCTTGGAGGGGATGTCGAGCTGCGGCACCGACACGCCGATCATGGTGTATTGATCCGGCGACTTCAGCTTGATCGCCTTGAGCTCGTCCGGCGTGAAGGTTTTCGTCGCCTTGCCGCTCTTGACGACATCAGCGAACGACATCTGCTTCTTCGACTTCGGATGCGAGATCACGGAATCGCGCACCACAAGCTCCGAAGCCGACACGCCCATGGAAGCGGCCGCACCTTCGGTCAACGCCATGCGTCCGGCCGCACCGGCCCGGCTCATGGCGTCGAAGTTCATCATGGTCGACCAGCTGCCGCCGGTGATCTGCGCGCCCAGCACGGGATCGTTGAACTTCGGGTCGTTGGAGGCGAGCTGCACGCGCATATCGCTCCATTTCGCGCCAAGCTCTTCGCAGACGATCTGCGCCATGGTGGAGGCGATGTGCTGGCCCATGTCGGCCTTGCCGCAGGTCACGGTAACGAGACCATCGGGCGAGATCGCATACCAGACGCTCGGCTCGAAACTGGCAGGAGCCGCAGCCGATGCGGACTCGATGCCGGGCACGCCGGCATAGCCGAGCACGAGGCCGGTCGCGGCGGTGCCGACGAGGAAGGAGCGGCGGCTGAGATCGGTCGTCTCGGGCATGACGTTCTTGATGTGCTTGTTCATGTGGGCCTCCGTTCGTTGCCGGAGGCGGACGCGGTGCGCATCTCGGTGGCAGCCCGCATGATCGCCTTCTGGATCCGCGAATACGTCATGCAGCGGCAGAGGTTGCCGTCCATATGCGCCACGACCTCTTCCTTGGTCGGATTGGGATTCTTCGACAGCAGCGACGCCGCCTGCATGATCTGCCCGGACTGGCAGTAGCCGCATTGCGGCACCTGCTCGGCGACCCACGCCTTCTGCAAGGGATGGTCGCCCTTGGCGGAGAGGCCTTCGATGGTAGTGATCTTCTTGCCGGCGACATCGCCGACCATGGTCTGGCACGAGCGCACGGCTTCGCCGTTGACGTGCACGGTGCAGGCTCCGCACAGCCCGGCACCGCAGCCGAACTTTGTGCCGGTCATTTGCAATTGCTCGCGGATTGCCCAGAGGAGCGGCGTGTCGTTCGCCGCATCCACGGACAGACTCCGCCCGTTGATGGTGAGAGTTGGCATAGGCGTCTTCCCCTGCCGGTGCATGAAGCCGCTTACGGCGGCAACTTGAACGGCGGACGCCCACCGGGCCGGCGCCAGCCTTGGCCGCAAGAATGATCGGGTTCGGGTGCGGTGGCAAATGCAATTTGGAACGAGTCGAAAAAGCCACCTCTGCACTTGCTCGTTGTGCGCTGCGCCAATGGCGCCGGCGCAGCCACTGAACGCAACAGCGCGGGCATCGGACATGCGTGCAATCGCGTTCAGGCAGTTTCTTCCAGGTAACTTAGCGGGCTAGACTGAGACCAAGTGAGGTGAAGCCATTGCGAGGCGCTTACCTTCCCTCCTCTCGGGAGAGGTGAACCGCGGACGCCGGCCGTCACCGGGATGAAAAACGAAAGAGGCGGAAGCAATGCCAAGGATCGATCGGGACGGTGTCGGGATCTATTACGAAGTTCACGGCAACGGGCCGCCGCTGCTGCTCACCCATGGCTATTCCTCGACCTCGGCGATGTGGCACGGGCAAATCGACGCGCTCGCAAAGGACCATCAGCTGATCCTGTGGGACATGCGCGGCCACGGCCAGTCCGATTATCCCGATGATCCCAACGCCTACAGCGAAGCGCTGACGGTCGGCGACATGGCGGCGATCCTCGATGCCGTCGGCGCCGAGCGTGCCATCATCGGTGGTCTCTCGCTCGGCGGCTACATGTCGCTGGCGTTCTATCGCGCCTATCCGGAACGCGCCCGCGCGCTGCTGATCATCGACACCGGCCCCGGCTTCAAGAAGGACGACGCGCGCGAGGCCTGGAATGCGCGGGCGCTCGGCACCGCCGACAGGCTCGATCGCGAAGGTCTCGACATGCTGAAATCGGCGACGCGCGAGCGCGCCACTGCCAGTCATCGCGACGCCAGGGGATTGGCGCTGGCTGCGCGCGGCATGCTGACCCAGCGGGATGCGCGCGTGATCGAGCTGTTGCCCGACATCAAGGTACCCAGCCTGATCGTGGTCGGCGCCGACGACACCCCGTTCCTCGCCGCGTCCGATTACATGGCGGCAAAAATCCCGGGCGCACAAAAGGTCGTGATCCCCGCGGCCGGCCACGCCGTCAACATCGATCAGCCCAAGGCTTTTGTTGACGCGGTCGAGCCTTTCCTGAAGAACTTGCCGGCATAGGCAATCAGGGACGCGAGACCATGATGCGAGCGATCTTCGCGACGGGCGCAATGGCGGCGCTGTTGTCGGCAGCGCAGGCCGAACCCTTCGGGGCGGTGCCGGCGCGCCAGCCCTTCGTCACGACCTTGTCGAACAACATTCCGCTCGCCTTCGGCATGGATGCCGAGCAGACCGCCCGTGCCCTCAGGCAACCCCTGCACTATGTACGCGGACGCCCCGGCAACGAGATCTATCTCGCCCTGCGCAGCGTCGGCGGCAGCGGCTTGATCCCGTACCGCCACCGCCTGTTCCTGCAATTCCGTCACGGACGGCTGGCAGGATGGAAGGAGGATTACGGCGAGAACTGGATGTGGGAGTGAGGCGCAGCTCTCACCCCTCATGGTGAGGAGGCGCGAAGCGCCGTCTCGAACCATGAAGGCCCCGCTGCTACACCTCGGCTTTCATCCTTCGAGACGCGCGCAAGAGCGCGCTCCTCAGGATGAGGGGAGAGAGCTGAAATTTCGGACGATCAACCAAGAAGGACAACCCGCGTGGGACAAGACATCAAGCTGACGGCCTCCGACAATTTCCAGCTCGGTGCCTATCGCGCCGATCCCGGTGGCACGCCGAAGGGCGCGGTGGTGGCGATCCAGGAGATCTTTGGCGTCAATCACCACATCCGCTCGGTCTGCGACCGCCTCGCCGGGGAAGGCTACGTGGCGATCGCGCCGTCGATCTTCGACCGCACCACGCCGGGCTTCCAGTCGGGCTATTCGCCCGATGAGATCGCCGAAGCGCGCAAGTTCGTCGCCAGCCCCGATTGGGCCGCGATGCTGCGCGACACCCAGGCCGCGATCGATGCGGTGAAGAGCGTGGGTCCGGTCGGCATCATCGGCTTTTGCCTGGGGGGCAGCATCGCCTTCGTCGCGGCGACGCGGCTGTCGGGACTGAAGGCTGCGATCGGCTATTACGGCGGCGCGGTCGTGCGCTTTGCCGAGGAGACACCGAAGGTGCCGACGCAACTGCATTTCGGCGAGAAGGATGCGGGCATCCCGCTGACCGACGTCGAGACCATCAAGTCGAAGCGGCCGGACGTCGAGGTGTTCGTCTATCCCGGCGCCCAGCACGGCTTCCATTGCGACGAACGCGCCAGCTACGACAAGGCCAGCGCCGACATCGCCTGGCCGCGCAGCATGGACTTTTTCGCGAAGCATCTGAAATAGGGCGCGGATCCCTCAGAGCAGAAATCGGGTGGCTGCATCCTGCCGCCCGGCGATAGAGCTGGCTGGTCAAGCCAACTTACGCCGGAGATCGCCATGCAGCAGGCCATCACGCACCTCGTCATCCGCAATCCGTTCGGAACCATGGATGTTCCCTCACCCGATGATTGCGAGGTGTTGGATTATGCCGCGACGGCCACGCTGCCCGGCGATGCCGCCGACGGCAACTCGGCGGCGTGGGCCGTGATCGCAGTGCCATCCGATCCGCTCGAAGGCCGCTGGGCGAGCCGCTGGAACGGCGGCGCCGATCCGACCATTGCCGGCGATACCCAGGATAAGTGGAAACAGGGGCGCGCGGAGATCCGCATCGCTGGGAGCCGGATCTACCTGCGCTTCGACTGGGACAACGGACGCCGGCACGGGCTGATCGACGCCGCGCGCGACGGCGCGGGACGCCTGATCGGAAAATACATCAACCTGACCACGCCGGCGATCACACGGCCATGGGTCGGGCGCGTGGTCGACGCTGATAGGATCGACGGATGCTTTCCGGACGGACGGCTGGATTTTCGAAGGTGAGTGGCTGGACAAGAGCGCCGCGTCTGAGGGGCCTGAGCTGATAAGTCGCGATGGTAAACCATGCTCAACCAAAACTTGATGGCAGAGTGTGCAATGGACCCCAAGCTGTGTAAGGTCTAACGCAGCTTTTGCGCGAGATCGGTGACCGTCAGCACGGAAATGTCTTCGAAGATGTTCAGCTTTGACCGGACGAAGAACGACACGTCGACGCTCCTCGATCTTCTCCGCGCGCTGGCAGCCCAGATGGTGTGCGTTGGACACGCCTGGAATTGGACTTTCGCGCAATTCGGCGGAGCCGAGCCGACGCTCGTCCCAGAGATCGGCGTTCTGTTGTTTTTTGTCCTCTCTGGTTTCGTGATAGCCTATACCCTTCACTACCGAACCAAGTCCGCCGGCTACTCTCTGTTGAACTATTGCGTCGAGCGCGTCGCACGCATCTATTCAGCTTACGCCCCGGCCCTCTTCCTCATCGCAGCGCTGGATTATGTCGCGTTCACGCTCGGCTTGCCGTCGTTTCAGCTCGACAGCCTGACCAGCTTCTTCAGGAACCTGCTGATGTTGCAGGGCTACCCGGGCGAGTGGGGCGGAGGGGCCTTCGGCTCGGCAGGCCAGCTGGGCACGCTCGCGATCGAGTTTCACATCTACTTCTTCGTCGGCGGCCTGTTCTTCCTGTGCAGGGGACGCAACCGAATTGCCGGCCTTTTGCTGGCGATCGCAGCTGGCGCCCTTCCGCTATTCCATTTTGCAGAGAGGCCGAACGCCTCGCACAGCCTTTTTGCGCTCTGGCTACTCGGCTTCGGCGGCTACTTCATCGCGATCAACATGAAGATCGATCGGCTTACGACCGTCGCCTGCGCAGTCTTGTCATTTTTTCTGTTCTGGCGGTGGCGCGTCGCGCATGTGCGGGGCGACGAATATGCGCTGGCGGCGCAACCTTACTTTGCGATGTGGTTCGTGAGCCTTGCGGTCGCCGCACAAGGGCAAAACTGGCTTCTGCGGGCCAGGCCTGTGGTCGAGTTCTTCGCCGGGTATTCGTACACCCTTTTTCTCGTCCACTATACCATCGTGAAGATCGTCGTGGGGCTTATGCCGTCCCCGCTATGGATGACGTTCACAACTGCGATCGTCATCTCGAATTTGGTTGCCTGGCTACTCGCTCGCGCCACAGAGGCGAACCACAAGCAGTTCGCGGGCTGGATCTTGCAGAGATTCGGCAGCTCCCAAACGCGCGCCGAGGAGTTGAAAGAGGCAACTCCCTAAGCGGACGGACACGCACGGTCGGCCACACCATTCGCGCGCATGCCCAACGGCGTTCGCGGGATCTAGAACCAGCGCTCGCCGACGAACACGGTGTCGCCGGGGTTCAAGGGGGTGCCGAGCGGCACCACGGCGCGCATGGAGCCGCCGTTCTCGGTGTGCGTGACGGTGACGACGTCGCGCTTGGCGCGCGGCGAGAAGCCGCCGGCGATCGCGACCGCGCTCTCGACCGTCATGTTCGGCACATAGGGATATTGGCCGGGCGCGGTGACTTCGCCGAGAATGAAGAAGGGGCGATAGGACTCGACCTCGACAGCGACCGATGGCTCGCGGATGTAGCCGTTGCGCAGCCGCGCGGCGATTTCACCGGCGAGCCCTGCCGGAGTGCGACCGCGTGCGGGCACTCCGCCGATCAGCGGCATCGTGATCGAACCACCGGCATCGATGGCGTAGCTGTTGGTGAGACCTTCCTGGCCGTAGACCACGACGCGAAGCTTGTCGCCGGCGTCGAGGTGATAGGAGGCATCGTAGCGTACGGGTGCCGCCATGGGGACGGCGTAGCCGACAGGCATCGGCGCAGGCGATGGAGCGAAGGAATTGGTCAGCGCGCCGATGGCGCCGCCGCCGTTGGCAATGACGACCGGCTGTGGAGCATTGTAGGGCTGGCCATAGGCCATGGAGTCGAGATCGGCGCGCGGCTGCATCATCGCGTCGGGACCGGCGGTCTGCATGCAGCCGCCAAGTGTCAGCGCGGCGGACGCTGCCAGTGACGCTGCCAAGATCGACCATCGAAACGCGCGTGCAACCGGCACCGGACCAAATCCCTCGAAACGAGACGGGTTAAGTGATGCACCGGTTATGGTTAACAAAGCGTTGAGGGGGGCGCGGGCGCGACGAAACGGACGCGACGGCGGCCCCACACTCCATCATGCCCGCGCTTGTCCCGGGCATCCACGATCGTCTCTTGCGGCACCAAGAACGTGGATGGCCGGGACAAGCCCGGCCATGACGAGTCTGCAGCTACTTACTTACGCGCTCACACCGGCGCCGATCGGGCAGGACACGCCGGTGCCGCCGAGGCCGCAATAGCCGGCGGGATTCTTCGCCAGATATTGCTGATGGTAATCCTCCGCGAAAAAGAATTCGCCTGCCGGCGCGATCTCGGTGGTGATGGCGCCGAGGCCCTTGGCTGTGAGCGCCTTCTGATAGAGCGCCTTCGACTCGTCAGCCGCCTTCTTCTGCGCGTCGCTAAACGTATAGATCGCGCTTCGGTACTGCGTCCCGACGTCGTTGCCCTGGCGCATGCCTTGCGTCGGGTTGTGGCTCTCCCAGAACGTCTTCAACAATGTCTCGTAGGAGACCTTCCTCGGATCGAACACGACAAGCACCACTTCGGTGTGGCCGGTGCGGCCCGAGCAGGTCTCTTCATAGGTCGGGTTCGGCGTGTGACCACCGGCATAGCCGACGGCGGTGGTGTAGATGCCGTCGCGGAGCTGCCAGAACTTGCGCTCGGCGCCCCAGAAGCAGCCGAGCCCGAACACCGCCTGCTCGAAACCGGCGGGATAAGGCGGCTGCAGCTTGCGGCCGTTGACGAAATGGGTGGTCGCGGTCGGAATCGCTTGCGCACGGCCGGGCAGCGCCTCGGCTGCGCTCGGCAATGCGGTGGTCTTGCGCATGAACAGCATGATCGGATCTCCGCGAAACGAGCTCTCCGTCGCCTGAGCCAGATGCTCGGGCGGCGTGCTCGCGATCAGGTGGGAATATAGGGATCTACGCTGGCGTGGGCAGCCTTGTTACGCCGCACGCCTCGCGATCGATCCCGGCGGGAATTGAAGATCAATCCCGGCGGGAATTGATAGCTCAATCCCGGGAATAGCCGATCAGCGGTTTCCGCGGGCGGAACAGGATCATCAGCAGGATGCCGAGAATGCCGAGGACGGCGAAGACCGGCTGATCCAGCAGCAGGCGGATCACCGAGGTCCAGAGCCAGGGCGCCTTGGCCTCGACCCAGGTGCGGAATGCCGATTGGCTGGCCTGATTGATGTCGTTCCAGAATTGGCCGAACCGGGTGAATCTGAGGGTCTGGTCGGCCACCCAGCGGGCGCCGTCATAGACCATGAAGATGAACCCGCCGGCGAGCAGCAACAGCCCAATCAGTCGGAAAAAGCCGCGGATCATGCCTCACCCTATATGGTCGTCCGATCGGAGAAGCCGACAAAACGCCGCCAGCCAATAGCCGGGAGACGGCATAAATTCAACCTCTTCAGGGCGTTACGACGCCCCTTGGAGAGCCCCCGAGGCCGCTTTTCCAGCCGGGAAAGCGTTGACGGTGCCGAAGACCCTCTCTATAAGGGCGCCAACTGGCGGCGGGCGCAATCCTGCCGCCGCTGTTCTTTGAGCAGTTGCAGGCGCCTTGAGCTTAGAGGCTCTTTGGGCCTCAGAGACAGCCGCAAGGCTGTCGCTCATGTTCCGGGGACAGCCCAGCAACCGAACACCCTAAATCCGAGCGTCGATTACGCGGTCAAGCAAGCCGGCGCTACCCGACCAAGACGCGACCGGTACCCGCAAAGGATATTGAGACCATGGCCAATACCACCTCCGCCAAGAAAGCGACGCGCAAGATCGCCCGCCGCACCGCCGTCAACAAGTCGCGCCGCACCCAGATGCGCGGTGCCGTGCGTAACGTCGAAGAAGCCATCGCGACCGGCGACCGCTCCGCTGCCGTGAAGGCGCTGGCGAATGCCGAGCCCGCCCTGATGCGCGCCGCCCAGCGCAACATCATTCACAAGAACAACGCCAGCCGCAAAGTCTCGCGGCTCACCGCGCAGATCGCCAAGCTCGCCAAGTAAGATCGTCAAGCAACGGCGACGGATTGATCGACGATCAATTCAACATCACACGCGTCAAACAGCCCGGCAGCGCGCCGGGCTTTTTTGTTGCCTGTCATGTTCGCGCACGCGTCACACCGCGGTCGACCCTCCGCCTGCGCTATGTTTCGTTCCGTAGTTCTACCTGCCGATGTTTTGCAACAGCGGAAACTTTCCGTGTGTCGCAAAAGCCCCTGCGGCGCGGGCTCGAATTGAATCCGCCGGCGACGAAAGTTCTACACACCGTAGATTCCCAGGTCCGCACATCGGTCGGGAGTTACCCTGTGAAATGAGACTCAAAAAACGATGTCTCGCTAATCACTTATCGGCATAGCGATCGCAAGCGTTTGGAAAATTCACCCGCGCGTCGGGGTGCATGACGAATTTGTTAAAAAATTTCGGCGGTGGCGGAGAATCGTCACATAGGGCGCGGCATCTTCGATTCTGTGCACGAATCCAGAAACTTGCTCCGAAGCCTGTGCACAAGTCGCGTGCGGCGTTAACCGACGTCAAGTTTTTTTGGAGGCTCAAGTGTGAATCAATTCGTTGCGAGTCTTTCCGCTTAGTGTATTCCTTAGGTGTCAGCGGCGCCCACGATCTTCAGACCAGCGCGGTTTAGGAAACGGGGCGAGCGTGCAAATCGGCGGCGGTGTGCACGTAGGCGACGCTTCAAAAAGCGAATGTCGGATCAAAAACCCATAGCAATATGGGAATGGTAGCTCTTTGTCTGAACGTCTCCAAGCGGGATCTTGCGATCCCAATCTCGCGAGGCGCACGGACATCGCAAAGTTACCCCGGCACGAGCGATGGCGAAGCCGAGCGGACGACTAGTACGACGGGCGGGACATTCGCGACGTGAGCGACTGTCTTTCACACGCAGGACCTTGCCGTGAGCGATCACGGCAGGACGGGGAGGTATCATGTCCTACGGATTCAACGCGGTATTGACACAAGTTCCATCGTTCAACGATGCCGTCTCCGATCCGTCCAGCGTTCAGCCTCCCACATGCGAAGGCGCGTCGAGTACGCGCTGACCTCGCGAACTCTCCTTCTCCGACATCGCTGATCTGACCGCGGCGCATCCGCCGAACGGTCGAGCTATGTCTGACGATGGACTCGCTTGAGGTCGCGCCGTGACCAGGGATCCCCTGCATGGCGCTCACAACGCAACCTTATCTCTCAAGAGAAGTTTTTTGACGATGACAATGGAACAGGATCGCTGGTCACGCGTGAAGAGCCGGCTGCGCTCGAACGTTGGCGAAGACGTCTACACGAGCTGGTTTGCGCGCATGGATCTGGAAGGCGTGCAGGATGAGAGCGTGCGGCTCTCGGTACCGACCCGGTTCCTGAAGAGCTGGATTCAGGCCCATTATGCCGAGCGCGTGCTGTCGTGCTGGCAGGCCGAGATGCCCGAAGTGCATCGCATCGACCTCACGGTACGTTCGGCCGTGCGCCCGGTGATGCAGCCGAAGGAAGCCCCCGCGCCGGTCGAGACGCGACGCATGCCCACGCCGGAGCTGCGCTCGACCGCAACCGCGCCGGTGTCGGCCAATCACGACGCCCTCGGCGGCTCGCCGCTCGATCCGCGCCTGACTTTCGCGAGCTTCGTCGTCGGCCGCTCCAACACGCTGGCGCATGCGGCTGCGCGTCAGGTCGCGGAAGGTCGCCGCGGCGATCCTGTCATGTTCAATCCGCTCTACATCCACGCCGGGGTCGGGCTCGGCAAGACCCATCTGCTGCAGGCGGTGACCTGGGCCGGCAATTCCGGCAACGAGCGCAAGGTGCTGTATCTCACCGCGGAAAAATTCATGTACGGCTTCGTCGCCGCGCTGAAGACGCAGACGGCGCTGGCCTTCAAGGAAGCGCTGCGCGGCATCGACGTGCTGGTGATCGACGATCTCCAGTTCCTGCAGGGCAAATCGACCCAGGCCGAGTTCTGTCACACGCTGAACGCGCTGATCGACGCCGGCCGCCAGGTCGTGATCGCGGCCGACCGGCCGCCGTCCGATCTCGAAAGCCTCGACGACCGCGTCCGCTCGCGGCTCGCCGGCGGCCTCGTGGTCGAGATGGGCTCGCTCGGCGAAGAGCTGCGCCACGGCATCCTCAAATCGCGCGTCGCAGCCGCCCGCGCCCATCATGCGACCTTCGAGGTGCCGGAGGAGGTGCTGCTCTATCTGGCGCGCACCATCACCCATAACGGCCGCGACCTCGAAGGCGCGATCAACCGCCTGCTGGCGCATTCCAAGCTCAACAACCGGCCGGTGACGCTGGAGATGGCGGAGCACGAGGTGCGCGACCTGGTCCGGCCGCAGGAGCCCAAGCGGATCAAGATCGAGGACATCCAGCGCGTGGTGGCGCGGCAGTATAATGTCAGCCGCTCCGACCTGCTCTCCTCGCGCCGCACCGCCAACGTGGTGCGCCCGCGCCAGGTAGCGATGTATCTCGCCAAGACGCTGACCCTGCGCTCGCTCCCAGAGATCGGCCGCCGCTTCGGCGGGCGCGACCACACCACGGTGCTGCACGCCGTGCGCAAGATCGAGGCCCTGGTCTCCAAGGACACCGCGCTGTCCGAGGAAGTGGAGTCGCTGAAGCGCCAGCTTCAGGAATAGAAGCCTAAGCTCCCGCCATTCTCCCGCCGTCCCGGCCACGCCTGGGGCGGTGGTTTTCTTTTGAGCGGTAAATCGTGGGAATCGTGCGGAACTGGTCCCCTATCCCTTGAATCCGGGGGCCATCCGAGCCACCTTGCGCGACCTTGGCGGCTTTGGTCATATCGGCTGGATGATCGGGCTTTCCGGGGTCTTCGGTGCCGTGGCGCGCGTCCCGCCGCCCGGCTTTTCCAACGCAGTGTTTTCTTTGGGATCGGGCGAGTAGTGCAATGAAGGTTACGGTCGAACGCGCGCAACTCCTGAAGTCGCTGGGCCATGTCCATCGCGTGGTCGAGCGCCGCAACACGATTCCGATCCTCGGCAACGTGCTGGTCCGGGCCGAGAACGCCAAATTGTCGCTGAAGGCGACCGACCTCGACCTCGAGGTGACCGAGACGCTGCCGGCGGAAACCGCGACCGCGGGCTCCACGACCGTGCCGGCGCACATGTTCTACGACATCGTGCGCAAGCTGCCGGACGGCTCGCAGATCGTGCTCGAAGCCGACGGCGATCGCGCGGTGCTGGCGATCCGCGCCGGCCGCTCGCGCTTCACGCTGCAGACCCTGCCGGAGAATGATTTCCCGGATCTGGCCGCCGGCGACATGTCGCATTCGTTCTCGCTCGCCGCCAAGGACGTCAAGCGGCTGATCGACCGCACCCAGTTCGCGATCTCCACCGAGGAGACCCGCTATTACCTCAACGGCATCTATCTGCACGCCGCCGGCACGCCCAAGGCCGCGACCTTGCGCGGCGTCGCCACCGACGGCCACCGCCTCGCCCAGCTCGATCTGGTGCAGCCAAAGGGCGCCGAGGGCATGCCCGGCGTGATCGTGCCGCGCAAGACCGTCGGCGAGGTGCAGCGCCTGATCGAGGACACCGACGCCGAGATGACGATCGAGCTGTCGCAGGCAAAAATCCGCTTCACGATCGGCAATGTCGTGCTGACCTCGAAACTGATCGACGGCACCTTCCCCGACTACGGCCGCGTCATCCCGCAGGGCAACGACAAAGAGCTCGTCGTCGACAAGAAGGACTTCGAGAACGCGGTCGACCGCGTCTCCACGATTTCGAGCGAGCGTGGCCGCGCGGTCAAGCTGTCGCTGTCGCCGGGCAAGCTGGTGCTGTCGGTGACCAATCCGGATTCCGGCAGCGCGACCGAAGAGCTGGAGGTCGAATACGCCTCCGACGCCCTCGATATCGGTTTCAACTCCCGCTACCTGCTCGACATCGCCTCCCAGATCGAAGGCGACGTCGCAACACTCCGGCTCGCCGATCCCGGTTCGCCGACCCTGGTGCAAGACCGCGACGACAAGAGCGCGCTATACGTGCTGATGCCGATGCGGGTGTGAGACCTACCGGCATCCATACCTGTCACTACATCGTCATGGCCGGGCTTGTCCCGGCCATCCACGTCTTCGGAGCCAAGAACGTGGATGCCCGGCACAAGGCCGGGCATGACGGAAAACGGATCTCATGACCCCCTCCCGCATTCATCGCCTGACGCTGACGCATTTTCGCAATTATCGGGCGGCGGGGCTCGAGACGGCGGCCGACATGGTGGCGCTGGTCGGTCCGAACGGAGCCGGCAAGACCAATTGCATCGAGGCGATCTCGTTCCTGTCACCGGGACGCGGCCTGCGGCGCGCGACGCTGGAAGACGTCGCCGACAACCAGGGCGACGGCTCCTGGGCGGTCTCGGCGCAAGTCGAAGGCGCGCTGGGGCTGGCGACGCTCGGCACCGGCATCGATGCGCCACGCGCTGACGCCGCCGTGAGCCGGCGCTGCCGCATCGACCGCGAGCCGGTGGGTTCGGCGGCCGCCTTCGGCGACCATATCCGCATGGTGTGGCTGACGCCGGCGATGGACGGGCTGTTCATGGGCGCAGGCTCGGAGCGGCGGCGCTTCTTCGACCGCCTGGTGCTGGCGATCGACAGCGAGCATTCCAGCCGCATCAACGCGCTGGAACGCTCGCTACGCTCACGCAACCGCCTGCTCGAAACCCGCAACTACGACGACCATTGGTGTGACGCGATCGAACGCGAGACCGCCGAGCTTGCAGTCGCGGTCGCGGCAACGCGCGGCCAGACCGCCGCGCGCCTCACCGGCATGCTCAATGCGCGCGCGCAGGCCTCCGCCTTTCCCTCGGCGCAGATCGCGCTCGACGGCTGGATGGAGAACGCGCTGCTGACGGAGACGGCGACGTCGGTCGAGGACCGCTATCGCCAGATCTTGCGCGACAACCGTCCGCGCGATGCCATCGCCGGCCGCACCACCGACGGCCCGCACCTCACCGATCTCCAGGTGATCTATGCGCCGAAAAGCATGCCCGCGCGCGATGCGTCCACGGGCGAGCAGAAGGCGCTGCTGATCGGGCTGGTGCTGGCGCATGCGAGCCTGGTCGCCGAGATGACCGGCATCGTGCCGCTGTTGCTGCTCGACGAGGTCGTCGCCCATCTCGATCCTAGCAGGCGCGCCGCGCTGTTCGACGAGCTGCGCAAGCTCGGCGCGCAAGTGTGGCTGACCGGCGCGGATCCGGCCGCCTTCACCGAGATCGGCGCTGGAGGCGAAGTCTTCGACGTCGAGAGCGGACAGGTCTCGTCCCGACGCTAGGCCTCCGGGTTGAACCCGACCGTTTCCGGCCGCGACTAGCTGCTTGAGGCTGCAAGATGCGGCCATCGCGCGGGATTTCAGCCATGCGCGACATCCTTGGAGCATGAGCATGGCGACGGTGGGGCGTGGAGCGCAAGCTCCGGCACGATGGCAACTCATTGCGTGCGGCCTCGCGCTCTTCGGAAGCTGCCTGCTCGCGGCAAGCGCCGGCGCCTTCGTATCGAACCTGCCGCCGCTGTTCTCGGCCGCGCTCACGCTGGACCCTGCTGCCAGGCTGCCTGCGCCGACCCGCTACAGCTATCGCGGAATCCACACCACGGTGATGCCCGGCATCGAAGCTCCGCTCCGGACCAGGCTTGAAGCCCGCGTGCCCGCAACGCTCGGTGACGTCCTGACTTTTTATCGCAGCGAGCTTCGAAAACTCGGTTGGCAGGAACGGCAGGAAGACGCGGTGGTCACCGCCGATCACGCGCGCCTCGCCTTCGTCTCCCCGATCGGGCCGGCAGCGCTGCAGCTCGACCGCGATGGCGGCAGCACCTCGGTGCATCTCGTGCAGAAGAATTCGGATGTCGCGACACGCGCGAACGTGCTGCCTGAACCAGGCAAAGCGAAGCTGGTGTTCAGCAACATCGGCGAGAACGAGGCCGTGCTCACGATCAACGAGCGGACCATCCCGCGCCTCGCCGGAGCCAACGCCGTCGCGCTGGACCTCATGCCCGGCAAATATTCCTACGAACTGAGCGCGCGTGGCCGTCCAACCACCACGAACACGCTCGCCGTCGCGGCCGGCGATACCTGGGAGCTCGCGGTCGGGCGCGACGGAGCGGTGTGGCCGCCGCTCCAGCTGTATTGAGCTCCACCTTCTGTTCGCCCGCGCCGCCTGTTGAACCTGCCCGGTTCCTGCCGCGACTTCTGGTCTGAGGCCGCGCCGATGGTGCCGCAGCCTGCAATTGCGCGGGCATGACGCCGCGCCAAATCCAGGAGTTCTGACGATGCCGATGATCCGGCGCGGGGCGCAAGCCCCGGCAAGATGGCTGCTCCTTGCCTGCGGCATTCTCGCGATGGCGAGCACGTCCCGTCACGCGAGCGCGGCAGACGACGGCATCGTCGACGTCCGTACCCTGCCGCGGCCGGACGGCGCGGTGGAGGACACCTCGCGGGCGGACACTCATCGTGTGACATACGCCCTGCCGGGCGGGGTTGCCGCCGCGTCGGAGACCACCAAGAAGCTGCTGAGCGCGGAGGGCTGGGTGCCCTATGTGTACCCGCTGGACGAGAACAGCTCCGCGCTGGTCTTCAAGAAGGGGCGGCAGGGGCTCCGTGCCTCCTTCACTCAGACCCGCGGCCAATCCGCCGTGTCCTACACGCCGAACCGGATCTATTCCAACGTGCCGTTTCCGGACGGCGCGACCGAGCTCGTGTTCGACGAGACCCGGCCCTATCTCGGCTGCATCGCGCCCGGCGCGCTGGATGCGACCTCCGATTTCTTCGGGAGCGAGATGGCCGCCATGGGATGGCGCAGGCTCACGGCCGAGACGGCGTCACGCTGGCCGAACGCCGATCTCGGCGAGACCGTCCCGAACGGCGTGCGCGCCTTCTACGACCATCCCGGCGGCGACACGACGCAGTTCTACAAGCAGAAGCCGGTGATGCTGACCCTGATGCGCCGCGACGACGGCCGCACCAATGTCGAGATCCGGGTGGCGCCGTTCGCGCTGCCCCAAGAGCTCGAGGCCGACGATGACATGGCCGGCCTGCCGCGCCCCAAGCCGACCAAGTCTGCGCGGGGCCTCGGCGGCGCGAGCTCCAACAAGCGCGAGATGTCGGCGGCCGCGATGGCCGAGCTGCCCGCGGTGCTCGCCTTCTATCGTCGCGAGCTCGCCGCGCGCGGCTGGCAGGAGGATGGCAAGGGACCGCTCGCGCCCAGCGACGATGTCGCGATCAATATCTCCTCGGTGGAAGAGACCGGCGTGCTGCGGCTCGGCCGCAAGTATGATTTCACCATGATCAGCCTGACCGCGCAGGTGAAGGAATCAGCGCTTGCCGCCCGCGCCAAGGCGAAGAAGGAGGCCGATGCGAGGTTCCTCGGCGATGCCTTGGGTGCTGCCCAGCAGCTCATTGCTGCCGATGAGGCCAGGCGCAAGACGCAGGCGACTTCCCTGTCCGATGCGCCGCTCAATGTGCTCGCCGACAGCAAGACACCGGTGCCGCTGCCCGACAACGCCGAGGACATAAAATTCGAGGGCGGCGATGGCCGGCTGGAATTCTCCTCGGCGTCGAGCGTGAAGGCGCTCAGCACCTTCTACCGTGCAACGCTGAAAGGCTCGGGCTGGAAGGAGCAGCCCTCCGTCATCAACCAGCCCAACATGGCGGTGATGAAATTCGCCAAGGGCGGCAAGTCGATCTCGATGACCGTGATGCAGATGGGGCCGAAGGTGAATGTCCGCGCCGACGGATCTGGCCTGGTGACGGAAGCAGCCAAGCCTGCGGCCGCTGCGGAGGAAGTGCAGGCCAAATCCTCCGGGCCGCTCCAGCCCGATGCTGAGTCTCAACTGCCCGTGCCGACGCAGCGTTCGTCGAAATCTTATGCCACCACAAAGGTACCCGGCGGCGAGGCACCGCTGCGCCGGGAGCTGACAGCCAGCATCCCCGCGCCGCTCCCGGACGTCCTCTCGTTCTACCGTGCCGAGTTGTCCAAGCTCGGCTGGCAGGAGAAGGCCGGCGGCGCGACCGCGTCGGCAGAACGCGCGCAGCTCGACTTCACCTCGCCGCAAGGCCCGGCTGTGCTCACACTCGGCCGTACCAAAGGCGAGACCACGGTCAATCTGGCGCAGAAGAATCCGGATGTCGCTGTCAAGGCCGACATCATGCCGAAGGAGGGACTAGCGAGGGTCATGCTTGGCAATATGGGATCGAGCGAGGCCTCGCTGACGATCAACAAGCAGACCGTCAAGATCGCTGCCGGGGCCGGCGGCCCGCGATCGCCGAAAGGCCCGATGCTCGATCTGCCTCCCGGCAAGTACCAGTACGCGCTGCGCATGCCCGGGCAGCCCGCCCGCACCGAAGCACTGACTGTCGCAGCGGGCGAGGCCTGGGGCCTTTTGGTCGGCCCAAGCGGCGACGTGCTGCCGCTGCAGATGTATTGAGGCTGCTGCGCTCCTGCTCTCTCTGCATCGTCATGGCCGGGCTTGTCCCGCCTGCGCGGCCGAAGCCGCTTCGGCGAGGCGAAGGCCCGGCCATCCACGTTCTTCGGTCCGCATGGCAACGGTCACTATGCCCGAGACAAGCCCGGGCATAGTGAAGGCATGCGCGTGCCTCAAAAGGCGCCTCGGAACACTCTCCCGAGCCCGCAAAAACCACGCCGTTCAGCGCCGGAACACGCCTTCGAATCGGGCTTTTTGCAGCCCCCGAAATCAGCCGTCAGAAGCCTTGAAAACCGGCCAGAAAACCCCATCTAGTCAAAGGGTTGACGGAAGATACTTTGCGCTAGGCGCAAGCCCTCTTTCGTGGCACAAATAGCTCGCAAATCAGCGCCTTTTGCGCAGCTGATTCGGGCGACATCTCGAAGGCCTCTCATGACAGAACCTGCTCGGCAGACGCCTGCCGAAAACGAGCCCTCAAATCCAAGCGATTACGGGGCGGAATCGATCCGCGTGCTCAAGGGTCTCGATGCCGTCCGCAAGCGCCCGGGCATGTATATCGGCGACACCGACGACGGCTCGGGCCTGCACCACATGGTCTACGAGGTCGTCGACAACGCGATCGACGAAGCGCTGGCGGGCCACGCCACGCGCGTTGACGTCGTGCTCAATGCCGACAATTCCGTCACCGTGCGCGACGACGGCCGCGGCATTCCCGTCGACATCCACAAGGGCGAAGGCATCTCGGCGGCCGAAGTCATCATGACCCAGCTCCACGCCGGCGGAAAGTTCGACCAGAACTCCTACAAGGTCTCCGGCGGTCTGCACGGCGTCGGCGTCTCCGTCGTCAACGCACTGTCGAGCAAGCTTGGCTTGCGGATCTGGCGCGACAACAAGGAGCACTACATCGAGTTCGCCCATGGCGATGCGGTCGCGCCGCTCAAGGTGGTCGGCGATGCGCCCGGCAGGCGCGGCACCGAGGTGACGTTCCAGGCCTCGACCGAGACTTTCAAGAACATCGAGTATGATTTCGCCACGCTCGAGCACCGGCTGCGCGAGCTCGCCTTCCTCAATTCCGGCGTCAACATCGCGCTCTCCGACATGCGACACGCGGTCGAGAAGCGCGAGGAGATGCACTATTCCGGCGGCGTCGAGGAGTTCGTCAAATATCTCGACCGCAACAAGAAGGCGATCGTGCCTGCGCCGATCATGGTGCGCGCCGAGGCTAACGGCATCGGCGTCGAGGCTGCGCTGTGGTGGAACGACAGCTACCACGAGAACGTGCTGTGCTTCACCAACAACATCCCGCAACGCGACGGCGGCACCCATCTGGCCGGCTTCCGCGGCGCGCTGACGCGCCAGGTCAACGGCTATGCCGAGGCCCATGCCAAGAAGGAAAAGATCGCGCTGACCGGCGACGACTGCCGCGAAGGCCTCACGGCCGTGCTGTCGGTGAAGGTGCCGGACCCCAAGTTTTCGTCGCAAACCAAGGACAAGCTGGTGTCCTCGGAAGTGCGCCCCGTGGTCGAGAACGTCCTCAACGAGGCGCTGCAGGCCTGGTTCGAGGAGCATCCGAGCGAAGCCAAGATGATCGTCGGCAAGGTGATCCAGGCGGCCGCGGCGCGTGAAGCTGCGCGAAAGGCGCGCGAGCTGACGCGCAAGAGCCCGCTCTCGGTCTCCTCGCTGCCCGGCAAGCTTGCGGACTGCCAGGAAAAGGACCCGGCGAAATCCGAGCTCTTCATCGTCGAGGGTGACTCGGCCGGCGGCAGCGCCAAGCAGGGCCGCAACCGCGAATTCCAGGCCGTCTTGCCGCTCCGCGGCAAGATCTTGAACGTCGAGCGTGTCCGCCCCGACAAGATGCTGGGCAGCGAGCAGATCGGCACGCTGATCACCGCGCTCGGGACCGGCATCAGCGACGAATTCTCGATCGAAAAGCTGCGCTATCACAAGATCATCGTGATGACGGACGCCGACGTCGACGGCGCCCACATCCGCACGCTGCTGCTGACCTTCTTCTACCGGCAGATGCGCGAGATCATCGACGGCGGCTATCTCTATATCGCCCAGCCGCCGCTCTATAAGGTCAACCGCGGCAAGTCCGAGCAATATCTGAAGGACGAGCGGGCGCTGGAAGATTATCTGATCGATACCGGGCTGGACGATTGCCTCTATATTCCCGGTACCGGCGGCGATCGCACCGGACGCGACCTGCGTTCGCTGATTGACGACGCCCGCGCCGTCCGCGGCATCCTGCGCAGTCTGCACACCCGCTACAATCGCAAGGTGATCGAGCAGGCCGCCATCACCGGCGTGCTCAACAAGGCGATCTACGGCGACCCGGAGAAAGCCGCCGCGGCCGCGCAATATATCGCCGCCCGCCTGGACACACTCGCCGACGAGGTCGAGCGCGGCTGGGTCGGCCAATACGTCGAAGGCCAAGGCTTCCAGTTCGAGCGCACCGTGCGCGGCGTCAAGGAAGCCGCCCTCATCGACGACGCCTTCTTAGGATCGATCGAAGCCCGCAAGCTCGACGAATACACCGTGAAGCTCCAGGACGTTTATGCCCGCCCGGGCAAGCTGCGCCGCAAGGACACCGAGCACATGGTCTACGGCCCAGTCGATCTGTTCGAAGCGGTCACCGACGCCGGCCGCAAGGGCGTCACGCTGCAGCGCTACAAAGGTCTGGGTGAGATGAACCCGGAGCAGCTCTGGGAGACGACGCTGGACACCAATGCACGCTCGCTGCTGCAGGTGAAGGTCAAGGAGGTCGACGAGGCCGACGACATCTTTACCAAGCTGATGGGCGACGTGGTCGAGCCGCGCCGCGACTTCATCCAGGAACATTCGCTGAGCGCGACGATCGACATCTGAGGGCTCGCTGCTTTCGCAGCGTCATGGCCGGGCATAGCCGTCCAGAGGACGGCGTCGCTTATGCTCGCCTATGTCCCGGCCCTCCACGTCTCAACTGCGGCAGAAAGAACGTGGATGCCCGGGCCTTCGCCTCGCCGAAGCGACTTCGGCCGCGTAGGCGGGACAAGCCCGGGCAAGACGATCAATCCTGGCTCCCCTGAACCTCACCACCCGTCATCGCGACGAAACCGCATGAACCCAGCAGCCCCTTTTCCGGCCGGGAAGCGCCACGTCATGACCGCCTCTGCAACGACCAACCCTGTCCTTCCCTCCCGCCGGCTCGGCGTGATCGGGAGCATCGTCGGCGTGCTGGCGCTGATCGCGGCCGTGTTGCCGCATTGGGTGACACCTGCGATCTACCCGCCACCGCCGGCGGACAAAGTGATTGTCGACACCGGTCACCGCCTCAAGGATCGCCTGATCGCGCGGGTCAAGGGCGTCGAATATCAGGCGCCGCCGCGTGAGAAATCGACGGGAAGCCAGTTGAGGGAGACCTCCTCGATCGGCGCGATCTCGCTCGGCCTGCTCGCCATCCTGTTCTCGGTTCTTGCCCTCGTGTTTCGCGAAGAGAGGCTCCTGGCCGGCGTGGCAGCCGCGCTGGGGACCGGCGCCATCGCCATCGAGATCTCCTTCCTGGCCATGGGCGTGCTGATGCTGATCGTGATCCTTTATGTGGTGGCGAATATCATCGGCCTGTTCTAAACGCCGGCCCAAAAAAGGGCTTCTTCGGCCGCAGAGTGGCCTTCCGCCGCAACAAGTGTGGAATTGCTCCCCTGCTCGATTCTCTGTAGTTTCCGCCCGAAACAGCCCACCCATCAGGACAGCGAGACTCCATTTGGCGCCCATCCAATACATCGTCGAGGGCGGTCACCGGCTCTCGGGCTCGATCGAGCCGTCCGGCAACAAGAATTCCGCGCTGCCGATCATCGCCGCGGCGCTGCTCACCGAGCATCCGGTGACGCTGGAGAACGTGCCGCGGATCCGCGACACCGAGACGCTGGTCGAGCTGATCCGCTCGGTCGGTGCCTCCGCGGAATGGACCGGACGCAACACGCTCCACATCCATGCCAAGAGCATCCGTGCCGCCGATCTCGACCCCGAGCTGTGCGTGCGTATCCGCGCCTCGATCCTGCTCGCAGGCCCCCTGCTCGCGCGCTGCGGCGAAGTGATGCTGCCACCGCCCGGGGGCGACGTCATCGGCCGCCGCCGGCTCGACACGCATGTGCTGGCGCTGGAGCAGTTGGGGGCCAAGGTCACCGCGACCGACCGGCTCGAATTCCGCGCACCCAGGCTTGCCGGCGCGGACGTGTTCCTGGACGAGCCAAGCGTCACCGCGACGGAGAACGCGCTGGTGGCGGCGGTTGCCGCCGACGGCGTCACCTATTTGCGCAACGCGGCCTCCGAGCCGCATGTGCAGGATCTCGCCAATTTCCTGGTCGCGCTCGGTGCGAAGATCGAGGGCATCGGAACCAACACCATGATCATTCATGGGCCGGCAACGCTGGGAGAAGCGACCTATCGGATCCAGCCCGACCACATCGAGGTCGGCTCGCTGATCGGGCTTGCCGCCGTGACGCGTTCTCCCTTGCGCATCACCCGCGCCGGCGTCGAGCATCTGCGCTCGATCCGCATGGGGTTCGAGCGGCTCGGCATCGTCTGCCGCGTCGAGGGCGACGACCTGATCGTGCCGTCGAACCAGACGCTGAAGATCCAGGACGATTTCGGCGGCCACGTGCCGAAGCTGGAGGATCAGCCCTGGCCCGCCTTCCCGGCCGATCTGATGTCGATCGCGATCGTCACCGCCACGCAATGCGAGGGCGTGATCCTGATGTTCGAGAAAATGTTCGAATCCAGGATGTTCTTCGTCGACAAGCTGATCGCGATGGGCGCGCGCATCGTGCTGTGCGACCCGCACCGCGCGATCATCGCAGGCCCCAGCCGCCTGCATGGCGCGACCATGACCTCGCCCGACATCCGCGCCGGCATGGCGATGCTGTTGGCCGCCGTGTGCGCCCAGGGCACTTCCACCATCAACAACGCCGACCAGATCGAACGCGGCTATGAACGCATCGAGGAACGGCTGAACGCACTGGGCGCGAAGATCAAGCGCGTGCCGGAACGGAAGGGCTGAGGCATTTTCTCCCTTCTGCCTTACGGCAGAAAGTGATGCGAAGCGCCTAGTATCGTAGGGTGGGCAAAGCGAAGCGTGCCCACGCCTCTGTAGCAATATTGGAGAGATGGTGGGCACGGCGCAAGTGCGCCTTTGCCCACCCTACGAGACCGAGCTCGCGGATAGAGCACCTCACCCCTCGTTCTCACGGGCCATGTTTTCGTCGCGCGGCCGTGCTATTGACCCGCCATGCTCGACACCGTGCAACATCAATCGCAGCCGCAAGCCGGCGTGCCGCCAAATCATCTCGCCGAAGAGTTCGTCGAGACGCTGCGGCTGGCTGTGCCGATGATGCTGACCCAGCTCGGCCAGATCGCGATGATCACGACCGATCTGGCGATGATCGGTCATCTCGGCGAGAATGCAGTCGCCGCGGCGGCGCTGGCGCACACGGTCTATTTCGTCAGCTTCACCTTCGGGCTCGGGCTGGTGACCGCAGTATCGCCGCTGGCCGCACAGGCGTTTGGCGCGGGCGACGTCAAACGGCTTCGTCACGCCTTGCGCGTCGGCCTGTGGGTCTCGTTCCTGATCTCGCTGCCGATGATGGCTTCGCCACTCTACGGCGAAAGGATCCTGCTTGCGCTCGGCCAGGCACCGCAGTCGGCCGCGTTCGCCCAGCGCTATCTGAACGGGCTGGCCTGGGGCATCGCGCCGGCGCTCGGCTTCATCGCGCTGCGCAGCATGATGAGCGCAGTGAACCGACCGCAGGCGCCGCTGTGGATCACGCTGGCGGCGATCCCGGTCAACGCCGTGCTGGTCTATGCCTTGATCCACGGCCTGTTCGGCCTGCCGGAGCTCGGCCTGTTCGGTGCAGGGCTTGCGACCACGCTCGTCAACCTCGGCACCTTTCTCGCTGCGCTGGCCATCGCCGCATGGCGAAAGCCTTTTGCCGATTACCAGCCGCTTGCGCGGCTGTGGCGGATCGACTGGCCCCTGATGCGGCAGCTCATCGCGATCGGAGCACCGATCTCGTTCTCCCTTCTGCTGGAATACGGCTTGTTCTCGTCGGCCGCACTGCTGATGGGATTGATCTCGACGACGGCGCTCGCCGCGCACCAGATCGCGCTCCAGGTCACGGCCGTGCTTTTCATGGTCCCGCTCGGCATCGGCATGGCCGCCACGGTGCGGGTCGGCCACGCATTCGGCCGCAACGACCCGGCCGCGGTGCGGCGTGCAGGCCTCGTCGCAGCCCTGCTTGGGATCACGTTCGTTTCCGCGCTGACCGTCGCCATCATCTTCGGCCGCTACGAGCTCGGGCGGCTGTTTTTTGGCCGCGGCGAGACCGGTGCGGCAACGGTCGAGCTGACCGCGACGCTGCTGCTGGTTGGCGCCACTTTCTTCATTGCCGATGCGCTCCAGACCATCATGGGCGGGGCCCTGCGCGGCATCAATGACACCAGGATGACGCTGGTGTTCGCCGCGATCGGCTATTGGTGCGTCGGCTTTCCCATCGCCTGGTGGCTCGCTTTCCAAGCCGATCTCGGCGCAGTCGGCGTCTGGATCGGACTGTCGATCGGCTCGTTCGTCTATGCCGGCTTGTTGATCTTGCGCTTCCGGATACTGACGCGCAGAGTGGCGGCATGATCGGGACAGTCCACGAAGTCACGCCTGATGTCGATGCCGGCACGGTGCTGGCAGGTGCGCAGTTCATCGACGCGTTCCGTGTCGGGATTGGCGCAGCGGCTGTGAACGCGCGCGAGGCCTGCACGAGGATGGTTCTGCACGGGCCGCGCTGGATCGACGTGCTGATACGCCTGCGCAATATCCTGGTGAGCCCGCTCGGGCTGAAGACATCGGGCGAAGGCGCGCCGGCCCCGGGCGGGCTGATCGGCCTGTTTCCGGTGCTGAACGAGACGCCGGCGCGGCTGGTCGCCGGTTTTGACGATTCTCACCTCGACTTTCGCATCGTGGTCGATGTCGCGGGCACCGCGGCGGACCGCCAGGTGACCTCGACCACGCTGGTGCGGACGCATAATCTTCTGGGCCGTACCTACCTCGCCCTCATCATGCCCTTTCACAAGCTCGTCGTCCGCGCCATGATGCGGCGGATCGCGGAGCCGGCCGATGACCCTGTCAGTTGATCTTTTCTTCTCCTTCCGCAGCCCGTTCAGTTATCTGGCGCTGCCAAAGACGCTCAAGCTCGTCAAAGAGTATGATCTCGCGGTGAACCTGCGGCCGGTCTATCCGCTCGCGGTGCGCGTGCCCGGCTTCTTCAAGAAGGCCAATCCGCAATTCGCGCGATATGTCGTGCTGGACTCTCGCCGCGTCGCAGAGCACGAGGGCATTGCATTCCGGTTTCCCCGCCCCGATCCGATCGTGCAGGACATGACGACGCTCGATGTCGCGGCCGAGCAGCCCTACATCCACCGCCTCACCCGCCTCGGCGCCTTGGCGCAGCTCGAAGGACGCTCGCTCGCATTCACCGACGCGATCGCGCGCGTGCTGTGGGACGGCTCGGTGGCGGGCTGGAACGAAGGCGATCACCTCGCGCGCGCCGCCGAGAGCGCGGGCTTTGATCTCGCCGCGATGGACGCCGCAATCACCGCGGATCCGGATCGCTACGAGCAAGTGATCACGGACAACGAAAAGGACCACGCCGCCTCAGGTCATTGGGGCGTGCCGACTTTCGTGTTCGAGAACGAGCCGTTCTTCGGCCAGGACCGCATCGATCTGCTGGTGTGGCGCATGCAGGGCAAGGGACTGACGAAGCGGTAGCTTACTCCGCCACACGCACCGACTTGCCCGCCGCGGCCTCCGACCATTCGCCGACGACGCGGTCGAGATCGCAGAGATTTTGGTGCATCTGCTCCAGCGAGAAGCCGATGGCGAAGAAACGCTCGGCGGTGTCGCCGGAATGGCCGCGGATCAGGCCATCCTGGCGCACCGCGGCGACCGCCTCGGCGTAATGCTGAAGCGCGACGTGGACGGGATGGATCGGCGGCGCGCCGGCGCCTTGCCGCATGGCCGCCGCGGCCAATCGCAGGAAATGCGCGATCGCGGTCGAGACTTCCGTCAGCGGCGCTGCGAGCCGGGTCTGCACCTCGATCGGCAGCGGCACCACGGTGGCACGGCCGATCATCACGACGTCATGGCGCAGGCGCAGGACCGTGCGCAGCAGCGGACCGGTGTCGGGTCCACCCGACAGACGCGCGGCCCGCTCGCGCTCGGCTTCGGCGCCGATCGCATTGAGCCCGACCATCGCTGTGCCGATGCCGTCCTGGATCCGGTGCAGCGCGTCGTTGTCGCGGCCGCGGGTGAGGCCGGCGAGCAACTCGGTAAACGCATCGGCAATCAGCTCGAGCAGGCCGGCCGCGCTGGCGCGGATCTGCCGCACCGCGCGCGAGGGCAGCACCAGGAACGAGACCAGCAGCCCTGTGACGGCGCCGACCCCGACCTCGCTGACGCGGTCGATCGCCGAAGCCATGGGATCGGAATGATGCATGGTCGGAACCAGCAACACGATGACGGCGGTGACCGTCGCCGCGCTGAGGCTCGGATTGATCGCGGCGATGAAGGCGAGCGGGGCGACCGAGAGCACCAGCAGGCCGAGAAGCCCGGCTTCGCTCGAATAGGGGATCAGGATCGCGATGGCGCCGCCATAGATGGCACCTCCGATGGTGCCGAGCAAATAGTCGCGCGTCGCCTTGAGCGAGCGGCCGACGCTCATCTGGGTCACGATCAGCGAGGTCAGGACGGCCCAGAGCGGCAGCAGCAGATGCAGCGCGGTGGCCAGTGCATAGGCCGCGGTCGCGGCCACCGTGACCCGGATCGCCAATCCCAGTTGCGTCCGCCGCGACCTGATCCGGTCGAACAGCTGTTTTGCAAGTGCCATCGTCTGAGGTCTCGATTCTTTCAAAGCCACGCTTTCTGGAGCCGGGCAAAAGCATGGCTGATGCCCGCGGCCGCAAGGCCGCTTGAAAGGCCAAATCAGCCCGCCTAACTTGCGCGCCAAAACGAGGAAACACGATGGCCCACGAAACCGCAACGCTCGCCGCCTACGTCTTTAACCTGAAGTTTCAGGATATTCCGGCCGAAGTGCTGGATCGCGCCAAGGTGCTGACGCTGGATTTTCTCGGCAGCGCGATCCGGGCCCGCAGCGAGGCGGAATCGACCCCGTCGATTCTGAAGATGCTGGAGGCGCTCGCGCTCGACACCAAGGGCGAATCCACCGTGTTCGGCGACACCAAGACCTGGACCCCGGCGGTCGCGGCGCTGCTCAACGGCGCGCTCGGCCATTCCCTCGATTTCGACGACACCCATGCCGATTCCTCGCTGCATCCGAGTGCGCCGGTGGTTCCGGCTGCCTTCGCCGTCGGCGAGATGGTCGGCGCATCGGGCCGCGACGTGCTGACCGCGATCGTCGCAGGCTATGAGGTTTGCTGCCGGCTCGGCAATGCGCTCGATCCGACCTCGCATTATGCGCGCGGCTTCCACCCGACTGCGACCGCCGGCACCTATGGCGCGGCCGCGGCGGCGGGAAAATTGCTCGGTCTGTCCGAGCAGCAGATCATCGCGGCCTTCGGCGTCTCCGGCAGCCAGGCGGCGGGCTCGCTGCAATTCCTGGTCAACGGCGCCTGGAACAAGCGCTACCAGGTCGGCGCCGCCGCGATGAACGGCGTGATCGCCGCGACGCTGGCGCGCAACGATTTCGTCGGCTCGGCCGAATCGGTCGAAGGCAAGCACGGTCTGCTCGCCGGCTATACCGACGATCCGCATCCCGACAAGGCGGTCGCCGGGCTCGGCAACACCTATGAGACGATGAAGATCGGCGTGAAGCCGTATCCGAGCTGCCGCTACACCCATGCCGCGATCGACGCGCTGATCGCGATGCGGCGCGAGCACAATCTGACGCCCGACCAGGTCAAGCGCGTCGAGATCGGCCTGCACCGCAACGGCATCACGCTGACGGGCGATGCCGCGACCAAGCGGCACCCGACCTCGATCGTCGGCGGCCAGTTCTCGATGTTCTTCACCGGCGCGCTCGCGCTCGACCAGGGCTCGTTCGGCTGGGACGATTACAACCGCCTCGGCGACGCCGCCATCGACGCGCTCGCCAACAAGTTCGACGTGGTGCAGGACGATCGGCTCGAAGTCGGCCGCACGCACCCCTTTGGCGCGCGAGTCAGCATCACGACTGAGGATGGCGTGCATGAGCGGCTCTATGCCGATCCCTCCGGCGAGCCGAATTCGTTCCCGGACGCGCAGGCGATGCAGCAGAAGTTCCTGACACTGGCCCGGCCGGTGCTGAATGCACGGGCGGAAAAATTCGCCGACGCGATCATGACGCTGGAGCGATTCGATCGCGTCGCACAGGCGACGGAGCTGGGGCGGTAATTAATAGAGTCGCGTTCGCGGTGCTCCACCCACCCCGGAGGGTAAGTAGCACCTCAATTCACCCCTGCCATCTTCCCCTTCTCGCGCGTCGCTGCCACGACATCGCGGACGAGATCGAATACGCCGTCCGCTTGCGGCGGCGCGTTCGGCGAGCGGCCGAGGCGGACGATCACCAGCCGCTCCGACGGAATCACGATGGTGTATTGCCCGATCGTGCCCTTGGCGAAGAAGGCATCGCGCGGCCAGCCGTGTGTGATGCGAAACTTCGCGCCAAAACTGTCGCCCTGATTGGTCCAGAAGCCGGCGCCGATGCCGACCCATGCGTTCGGCGTGGCCGTCGCGGAATAGTTCACCCAGCCCTCCGGCAGGATGCGTTTGCCGCCAGCGACGCCGTCATTGAGATAGAGCTGGCCGAAGCGCGCCCAGTCGCGCGCGGATGCGAGCATCTCGCTCGATCCTTCGATCGTGCCCGAGCCATCGAGCTGGAGCGTGACATGGCGCATGCCGAGCGGGGCAAACAATTCACGGCGCGCGAAGCGCAGCGCGTCTGCGGGACTGCCGCCCGCAGCAACGCGGATCAGATGCGAGAGGATGAGGGTGTTGCCGTCGTGATAGTTCCACGCCGTGCCGGGCACGGTCTTGAGCGGGATGGTCGCGGCATAGGCGGCCATGTCGGCCTCCACGAACTTCATCCGGTTGACCGGTTCGAAGGCCGAGCCAAGCGAGGCCTCCAGTGAACTGCCAAGCGCAAGGCCCGCAGTGTGCCGCAACAACTGATCGAGGGTGATGGCATGACGTGGATCGTCAGGATTTCTCCACGCGGCGACCGGTGCGGGCCCGTCGAGCTTTAATTTGCCCTGACGCACCAGCACGCCTGTCAGCGCCGAAATCACCGACTTCGTCATGGAGAAGCCGAGCAGCTGTGTCTCCGGTCCGATGCCGTCGGCGTAGCGCTCGGCGATGATGCGGCCGGCCTTCATCACGACGATGGCGCGGGTGCGGCGGTGAGGCGGCTCGGCGGGTTCGGTGAAGGCGCGGTCGAGCGCGGCTGACAGCCCCTCGCTTTGCGGCGACACCAGTCCCGGACCGGCGATCTCGGGGAGCAACGCCGTCTGCTTGTCGTCGGGCGGCAGCGCGACGTCGGTGATCCCCTCGCCGTGCTCCAGCGTGCAGCCGAGTCCTTCGCGATAGACGGCATGGCTGCGGCCGATCCCGAACAGGGTCACCGTGACATCCTTGCGCGCGCGGTCGATTTGCAAATTCATCGCCCAGGTCAGGAGGCCGGTGCCCGGCATCGCGTCGGTGGTTTCGGCGAGGTCGCGCATGGGATCGAGGCCGGAGACGAAGGTCTCCGAGCAGAGCGTGTCGGCGATGAAGCCGGTCGCAATCTTCGGCACGTCGCGGGCGCGCGCCGCGCCGAACGCGAGGCCGGCACAGGCGATGGCGGTGGTGGCGAGGATGATCTTGCGGCGACGGGTCACGGGCATTCTCCGGTTCGGGGCGAGTGCGGGAGAGCAGGCCGGAGATCGGCGATACGCGCTCGCCGGATTTGAAAAATGACAACGTCGAAACTGACGGAGACTAGCCGATTTCGAAATTCCTATGTGATTCCAATAGGCTAAAAATGTACGCCGCGGTCACCTTGAGACGCCGGTATTCGGTCGGCGTCACACCCGTCACCGCCTTGAACGCGCGGTTGAAGGGGCCGAGCGACTGGAAGCCCGCATCCATCGCGATGGTGATGACGGGGACCCCGGCCTGTGCGGGATCGGCCAGCGCGGCCTTGGCCTCCTCGATGCGGTGGTTGTTCAGGAACACATTGAAGTTGCGGTAGCCGAGCCGCTGGTTGATCAACCGGCGCAGCCGATATTCCGGGATTTTCAGCCGGCCAGCGAGAACCCCGATGGTGATGTTCTCGTGGCGATAGATCCGCTCGTCCGCCATCAGGCGCATCAGGGCGTCGATGAGCTTTTGGTCGGCAGCATCCTCGGTCGCAGGCTGACTGAAAACAATCGGTGGTTCGGGCTCCGCTGTGGCCGGAAACAGGTCCGCTCCGTCCACGCGCATCATGGCATAGACGATCGCCGCAACAGTACAGGTGAGCGCGCCGGCACTGACGGTTTCGGCGACATCGCCGACGTGGTAGCCGGCGGCGGCGATCTGGAGCACAGCGTTCAACCCGCCATAGAGCGCGATGGCGCAGACGACGAAGACGCGAGCGCTGCGGCGGCGCTCGACCAGGTCGGTCGGCCAGGAGGCGATCATCTGCCCGACAGCAAGCACGATGAAACCGAGCACGATCAGATTGACCACCGTCACCGAGAACCGCACATAGCCGCTGGGCGCAATCCAGACGCAACCTGCGAAGCTGAAGGCCGCCACCAGCGCCCAGATGCATCCGTGCCACCAGCGGAGGCGAAATTCGTCGTCGAACAGGGAGCGCGTGAACAGCCAGAACACCACGATGTCGCCGGTCGACAGCGCGATCAGCGGCGCGTGCAGGAGCGGGATCGGTGACGTGACATCCACCGAATAGCTCGCCGCATGCGCGGCCGAACCGAGGGCAAAGGCGGTGGCGAGACGGGCCGCCAGCACGTTGCGGAAATCGGACACCAGCGACGTCGCCAGCATCAGCAGCAGCGCGACGGATGCAGCGCGGAAGGCAAGCTCGGTTGCGGCAAGTGTCATCGGGTGATGCGATCGTTCGCGGTTGAGGCCAGCTGAACATCCTTCGTCAGACCGCGCTTTTCAAGATGGATCGCGCAGAATGAGGCGGTCTCGATCCCGGCACCGTCGAGCTCGACCAGATTTGCGCCCGGCTTGATCGGAGAAACCATCGCCCGCTCCGGTTTCCAGATTAGGTATCGCCGATATCGCGCGATGTCGGCAAATAGGCCATCGCGGCAAGGCGGGGGCGCCGCGACGGACACGTCAAATCCTGTTACGATCGCCGCATATACAGAAGGACTCCACCATGAGCTGGCAACCCTCCAACGATCCCGTGCTCGGCGATCCCATGTCCTGCGATGCGCTCGATCTCGTCATCGTGCCGCGGACGCGCGACCTCGGCGACGGCTTTCAGGTACGGCGCGCACTGCCGCATGGCAAGCGGCAGATGGTCGGCCCATTCATCTTCTTCGATCATTTCGGGCCGGTGCAATTCGTCTCCGGCAAGGGCATGGACGTGCGGCCGCATCCGCATATCGGGCTCGCCACCGTCACCTATCTGTTCGACGGCGCGATCATGCATCGCGACAGCGAGGGCAACGTGCAGGAGATCCAGCCCGGCGCGATGAACCTGATGACGGCCGGGCGCGGCATCGCGCATTCCGAGCGTACGCCGGAGGTGCAGCGCGCCTCGGGCCAGAAGATGCTCGGCCTGCAAAGCTGGATCGCGCTGCCGGCAGGCTCCGAAGAGATCGCGCCGTCGTTCCAGCACTACGGCTCGGGCGACCTGCCTGTTATCTCCGAGCGCGACTTCGCCGCGAAGGTGATTGCGGGCTCATCGTTCGGCATCACCTCGCCCGTGTCGATGGTCTCGCCCTGGTTCTACACCGAGGTCACGGCCGTGGAAGGCGCGAGCGTGCCGCTCGACCCCGATCATGAGGAGCGCGCGATCTATATCGTCGACGGCGAGGTCGAGATCGCGAACGAGCGTTACGAGGCGCCGCGGCTGCTGATCTTCCGCCCGGGCGACCGCATCACCGTGAAGGCCGTGAGGCCCACCCGGATGATGTTTCTCGGCGGCGATGCGCTGGAAGGGCCGCGCCACGTCTGGTGGAATTTCGTCTCCTCCAGCAAGGAGCGGATCGAGCAGGCCAAGCAGGACTGGAAAACCGGCCGTTTCGCTGCAGTTCCGCAGGAACATGAGTTCATTCCGCTGCCGGAATAGGCTAATCCGGTTGCCGGCCGTGCCATCAGTCGCGGCCGGACGTCCTGCCTGAAGGCCAAGTCTGCCTAAAGCCAAGTCTGCGAAAGCTTTGCGATGACCACCATGCTCTCCAGCGACCTGCCCCTGCCCAAGATCGGACGCGGCAAGGTGCGCGATATCTACGCCGTCGACGACGACCGCCTGCTGCTCGTCACCACCGATCGCATCAGCGCCTTCGACGTCGTGATGGGTGAGACCATCCCGATGAAGGGCGCGGTGCTGACGCAGATCAGCGCGTTCTGGTTCAACGAGCTCGAGGGTGTGGTCCCGCACCACATGATCAGCGCCGACACCGACGAGATCGTCGCGGCCGTGCCGGCGTTGAAGCCGCACCGTGCCGAGCTTCTCGGCCGCGCCATGCTCTGCAAGCGCACCACCGTATTCCCGATCGAATGCGTGATCCGCGGCTATCTCTCCGGTTCGGCCTGGAAGGAATACGCCGCCAGCGGCACGCTGGCGGGCGAGAAGCTGAAGGCGGGCCTCGTCGAGAGCGAAAAGCTCGAACCCTCGATCTTCAGCCCGGCGACCAAGGCCGAGACTGGCCATGACGAGAACATCACCATCGCGCGGATGCGCGAGGTGGTCGGGGAGGAGACCGCCTACACGCTCGAGAGCATGACACGCGCGATCTACACGCTCGGCGAGGAGCTGGCGCGCGAGCAGGGCATCATCATCGCCGACACCAAGTTCGAGTTCGGCCGCGACAAGGACGGCCGCATCATCCTGATCGACGAGGTGATGACGCCGGATTCCTCGCGCTTCTGGGCGGTCGATGCCTACAAGCCCGGCCAGCCGCAGGCGAGTTTCGACAAGCAGCCCTTGCGCGACTATCTCGACGTCGAGCGCCACGCCGGCCGTTGGAACGGCGACGCCCCGCCTCCACCGCTGCCGGCGAGCGTGGTTGAGGCGACGAGCAAGCGGTATCTCGAAGCGTATCGGCGGGTGACCGGAACAGAGCTGAAGATCTAGCTCCGTCGCTACCCCGCGGAACGATGCTGGATGGTTTCGCTCCGTTCGCAATGAATTGGAGAGGCCGGCGTGCCCGGCCATCCGCGGCTCCGGATGATTGGCCATTCACAAGCCATCGATCGTATCGCTACGAGATATCGCCAAAACTGTCTGAGTACTTCATAGCTACAAGAATTCAGTTGCGTTAAACCTGCAGTGGTCTACGTCTGGAACAGGACTTCCAGGGGCCAGCGCAGCGGCGTGACCGATCCAGCGATCATTTTCAGTCCGGCTCCCCGTTTCAATCCGTCCCTCAAGCGTGCGCTCAACGATATATTGGGCGGCAGCGCCGCCAGCGTCCTGACCGTCACCTTCGGGCTGTCCTATTCGCTGCTGATCTTCGCTGGCCCTCTGTCGCCCTATCTTTCGTTCGGCATCGCCGCAACCTTCATCAGCTCCGCCGTGCTTGCGGCCGTGATCGCGCTGGGCAGTTCCCTGCCTTTCGCAATCGCCGCACCCGACAGCTCGACCGCCGCGATGACAGGCATCCTGGCGGCCTCGCTGGTCGAGCGCATCGAGACGGCCAGCCTGCCCGCGCCGCTGCTCTCGTCCGTTCTGATCACGCTCGGTCTGTCGACGATCCTGACCGGATTCGTGCTGTGCGGATTGGGCCTGACGCGAATGGGCCGCGCCATCCGCTATGTGCCTTACCCCGTGGTCGGCGGTTTTCTCGGCGCCACCGGATTCGTGATCGTCATGGGTGCGATCCGGGTCATCACCGATCATCCCGTGGAGTTCGCGACGCTCCAGCGCGTCGCCAATGGCGTCGCGCTGTTGGAGCTGGGTGCGGCCTGCGCGATGGCGCTGGTGCTGTATCTGACCTGGCACCGCTCGCGTAGCCCGTTCGGGTTGCCGATCATCCTGATCGGCGGCATGCTCACCGCTCATGTGGCGTTCTGGGCCTCGGGAATCTCGCTGGAGCAGGCGCGTGCCTTGGGCTGGACCTTCCGGCCTCCTCCGCAGGCAGCCTTCATGCTGCCCTGGCACATCGACGAGCTCGCGCGATATCCGTGGTCAGCGGTGCCGGACTTGCTCGGCAACCTCGTTGCCGTCATTTTCGTCGCCGCGTCGAGCACGCTGTTCAATACCACCGGTATCGAAGTCGCCGTGCATCGCGAAGCCAATCTGGAGCGCGAGCTGAACGTCACCGGTGCCGCGAACATGTTGACCGGCGCACTCGGCGGCTATGCCGGCTGCATCTCGGTCAGCCGGTCAGTCCTCAATTTCGGCGCTGGCGGCCGCGGACGCCTGTCCGGACTCACAGTTGCGGCCATGTCGCTACTGATGCTCGCGGTCGCGCCCGAGCTGCTCGGCTTCATGCCGAAATTCGTACTCGGCGGCCTGCTGCTCTATCTGGGCGCCGACCAGCTGCACAAATGGATCATCGAATCGCGCAAGCGGCTGTCGAAGCTCGAATATCTCTCGCTGATCGCCATCATCGTCATCATCATCGGCTGGGGCTTCGTCCCGGGCATCCTGATCGGCGTGATCATCGGCTGCGCGACGTTTGCGTTCAGCGCGGCCCGGGTCGAGTCGATCAAGTACAGCTTTGACGGCGCCGAGTTTCGCTCCTCGCTCGATCGCTCGCGCGACGACCAGGAGGTGCTGCTGGCCCATGGCGGCAAGATTCAGGGTCTCAATCTTCAGAGCTACCTGTTCTTCGGCTCCGCCAACCGGCTCTACCAGCATGTCAAGCAACTGCTGCAGGAACGCCCGGAATGCCGCTATCTGCTGTTCGATTTCAAGCTCGTCACCGGCGTGGATTCCTCGGCTGCCTACAGCTTTGCCCAGATCAAGCGCAGCGCGCATGACCTCGGCGTCGAGCTGATCCTGGTGCATCTGCCGACCGCGGCGGAGAAGGTGCTGCGCTCCAGCGACTTCGTCGGCGACGGCGTCACTATCATTCCCGAGCTCGATCATGCGCTGGAATGGTGCGAGAACGAGCTCATCGCGCAGCATCAGGGGCTGGAGCAGGAGGAGGCCAGCCTGCGCGGCTGGTTCACACGAATCCTCGATAGCGAGGACGATGCCGACAGGCTGATCCACCGCTGCCAGCGCATCGAGATCGGCGCCGGCGAGATCATCGTGAGGGCCGGCGACCCCGCCGATTCCATGCACTTCATCCTCGAGGGACGCGTGGGCATCATGGTTCCCGCCGAGGAGGATCGCACCACGCGCGTGCGCAGCCTCGGCCGCTACACCACGATCGGTGAAATGGGACTGGTGTCAAACACGCCGCGCAGCGCGACTATCCAGGCCGAGGTCGACAGCGTGCTCTACGTGCTCAACACGCGCCAGTTCGACGCGATCCGGGACGAGGACCCCGCACTCAGCCACAAGCTGCTGACCTATTTCGTGTCGGTCATGGCCGAGCGGCTGACCTTTGCGAACCGGACGATTGCGGTGCTGCGGCGATGATCAGCCCGCAGCCCGGATGGAGCGCAGCTCCATCCGGGCTGCAAGACTTCGAACTCACACCCCCGCCATCATCACGTATTTGATCTCGACATATTCTTCCATGCCGTGATGCGAGCCTTCGCGCCCCAGGCCGCTTTCCTTGACGCCGCCGAAGGGCGCGACTTCGGTGGTGATGAGACCGGTGTTGACGCCGACCATGCCCGACTCCAGCGCCTCGGCAACGCGCCAGACGCGGCCGAGATCGCGGGAGTAGAAGTAGGACGCCAGGCCAAACGGCGAGGCGTTGCACATCGCGATCACATCGGCCTCGTCCTTGAAGCGGATCACCGGCGCCAGCGGGCCGAAGGTTTCCTCCTGCGCCACCAGCGAGTCCGACTTGACGTCGGCCAGCACGGTCGGTTCGAAGAACGAGCGCCCGAGCTCGCTGCGCTTGCCGCCGATCACGACCTTGGCGCCGCGCTTCACGGCATCGGCGATGTGGCGCTCGACCTTGTCGATTGCCTTCATGTTGATCAGCGGGCCCTGGGTGACGCCGCTCTCGGTCCCGTCGCCGATCTTCATCGCGGCGACCTTCTTCGACAGCTTCTGCACGAACTCGTCGTAGATCTTGTCCTGGGCATAGAGGCGGTTGGCGCAGACGCAGGTCTGGCCCATGTTGCGGTATTTCGAGACGATGGCGCCTTCAACTGCCGCGTCGATATCGGCATCGTCGAACACCACGAAGGGCGCGTTGCCGCCGAGCTCGAGGCCGAGCCGCTTCACGCCGACGGAAGCCTGCTGGTAGAGGATCTTGCCGACCGCGGTCGAGCCGGTGAAGCCGACGAAGCGCACCGCCGGATGCTCGCACAGCACCTTGCCGATCGGCGGCGCGTCACCGGTGACGATGTTGAGCACGCCCTTGGGAATGCCGGCCTTCTCGGCGAGCACGGCCAGCGCCAGCGCGGAGAGCGGCGTCTCGTTCGCGGGCTTGAGCACCACGGTGCAGCCGGCGGCGAGCGCCGGCGAGACCTTGCGCGTGATCATCGAGTTGGGGAAATTCCACGGCGTGATCGCGCCGCAGACGCCGATCGGCTGCTTGATCGCGAGCAGCCGCGCGTCGGGCCGCTGCGTCGGAATGGTCTCGCCATAGACGCGGCGGGCTTCCTCGGCGAAGAACTCGATATAGGCGGCGCCGATATCGACCTCGCCGAGCGCCTCGGAGAGCGGCTTGCCCTGCTCGGAGGTGAGGATCAGCGCAAGATCCTCGCGGTTGGCGATGATCAGCTCGAACCACTTGCGCAGGATGTTGGAGCGCTGCTTGGCGGTGTGCTTGGCCCAGCCCGGAAAGGCGCGCTGCGCGGCCTCAACCGCCTTGGTCGTATCATCCGCACCGAGCTGCGGCACTTTTGCAAGCTCGACGCCGGTCGCGGGATTGTTGACGGCAAAGGCCGGCGTGCCGACCCAGGCGCCGTCGATATAGCAGGCCTCCTTCAGCAGCGAGGGGTCTTTCAACCGGTCGCGCAGGGTGGCGGTGGCTTGCGTGGCGCGTGCGGCAGCGGGCGGGGTCATGGCGTTGCTCCTCGAACGATCATTTTGGGGCGATCGGATCGGCTGGAATATAGGGACAAGCGGCGCGCAATGCACCGTCCCACAACGCACAACTGATGGGAGCCAAACCGGCAGCGGCCTTAGGCCGCGCCGCTCATATAGGTCTCGCGGCGGCCGATCATGCGCTCTGCCGCGGCCTTGGCGTCGGCTTTCGACGAGGTTGCGCAGGTCCGGTATTCGAGATCGGGAACGTCGGACGGGTTGCGGCGGCCGAACCAGTTCTTCGAGCCGACCGGCAGCAGCGCCAGGGATTGCGCCAGATTGTCGACTGCGCCGAAGGAATACAGTGCGCCGGTACCGGCGATGCGCACCTCGTAGATCCCGGGCGAAATCGGCGCCTCCAGGTTCTCGCCCCGTCCGGGACGGGGATAGCGCTTCCATTCGCTCCAGGTCGAAATCATCTGAGGTCCCCTCACGGCCACTCAGGACCGCCAAATTTGCATCAAGTCTTAATTTCGGCCGCCGATTGGCCGAATGCTGAACGCCGCAGCGCACAAAATGTTTCAAGTGCTTCAAACACGTGAAACATATCGCCAGAGACCGTCCACGGTCACGGCGAGTAGCGACCATCCACCGCAGATTGTGACGGAGTGTTGCCGTTCGGCCTGCCTGTGGTCCTGCGCGCGGCGAGGACCGTCAAGTCACGACATCGCGACCGAAGCGGGCATCTGGACGCGCTTGCCCCACGAAGCGGGCCGGAGGACAATCGATCGCTGCCAACAATAATTAACCCTGAGGAAACGCCATGCAAAGCAAAGCTGAGATCGATGAGATTCTGCGCCAGAAGAGCGACGCCAAGGAGATTCCCGGTGTTGTCGCGATCGCCGCCAGCGGCAACGACGTGCTGTATCAGGGCGCGTTCGGCAAGCGCGACCTGTCCAAGCCCGACGCGATGACGGCGGACAGCGTGTTCTGGATCGCCTCGATGACGAAGGCGGTGACATCGGCGGGCGCGATGCAGCTGGTCGAGCAGGGCAAGCTGTCGCTGGATGCGCCGATCGGCGAGGTGCTGCCTGATCTCGCCAATCCGCAAGTGCTCGAAGGCTTCGATGCCAAGGGCGAGGCGAAGTTGCGCCCGGCCAAGCGGCCGATCACGCTGCGCCAGCTCATGACCCACACCGCCGGCTTCTGCTACAATATGTGGAACGGCGATCTCGCGGTCTATCTCGACAAGAACGGCATTCCCGCGATCACCACCTGCCAGAACGCGGCGCTGAAGACGCCTGTGATGACCGACCCCGGCACGCGCTGGGAATACGGCACCAATATCGATTTCGTCGGCAAGGCCGTGGAAGCCGTCAGCGGCAAGCGGCTGGATGCTTACCTGCGCGACAATTTGTTCAACCCGCTCGGCATGAGCGACACGGCGTTCAAGATCACCGAGAGCATGCGCAAGCGCCTGGTCGGCATGCACGCGCGCGGCGAGGACGGCCAGCTCGCATCGATCCCGTTCGAGCTCGAGCAAAATCCCGAATTCCACATGGGTGGCGGCGGCCTTTATTCGACCGCGGCCGACTACCTCAAGTTTACCCAGATGATCCTGAACAAGGGACGCGGCAACGGCAACCAGGTGCTGAAGGCCGAGACGATCGCCATGATGAGCCAGAACCAGATGGGCGATCTCAACATGACCAAGATGACGACGGCGGCGCCGATGTACACCAACGACGTCGACCTCTATCCGGAGCAGGTCAAGAAATGGGGCCTCAGCTTCATGATCAACACGGCGAAGACGGCCGAAGGCCGTAGCGCCGGCAGCCTCGCCTGGGCGGGCCTTGCCAACACCTATTACTGGATCGACCCGGCCCGGGACGTTACCGGCGTGATCCTGATGCAGGTGTTGCCGTTCGCAGACGCGAAATGCCTGGAAGCCTTCGCGGGATTCGAGCGCGGGGTTTATGCCGGGCTTGATGCAGGGAGCGGGCAGAAGGCGGCTTGACGAGCGCTGCTCTCAAGACGTCATGGCCGGGCTTGTCCCGGCCATCCACGCCTTACTTTGCTGCACGAAGAACGTGGATGCCCGGGACAAGCCCGGGCATGACGGCGGAGGGACGGCGTCGATCATCTTTGAAGGGACTTTGAATTGACCAATAAAGCGGACAGCTACGTTTGCGGCATCTCGGACACGCCGCTGCTCGGCGACACCATCGGTCGCAGCCTCGAGCACGCGGTGCGGCGCTGGGGCGATCGCGAGGCGCTGGTTTCGCCCAGCCACGGCGTCAGATGGACCTGGAAGGAATTCGCCGGGCGGGTCGATGCGCTCGCCGCGGGCTTTCTCGCGCTCGGGCTCGAACGCGGGGAGCGGATCGGCATCTGGTCGCTGAACCGGCCCGAATGGACGCTGACCCAGTTCGCCGCCGCCAAGGCTGGCCTGATCCTGGTGACGATCAATCCGGCCTACCGGCTCAGCGAGCTCGAATTCGCGCTGAAAAAGGTCGGCTGCGCGGCGATCGTCACCGCCACTGCATTCAAGACCAGCAATTACATGGAAATGCTCAACACGCTGCTGCCGGAGCTGGCGGACGCCACGCCCGGACAGCTGCAGGCGGCGCGATTGCCGGCCTTGCGCATGGTCATCCAGATCGGCGGCCCGGCGGCTTCAGGCACGATCCCTTTCGAGGAGGTCGCGCGCATGGGCAGAGCGGGGCATCGCGAGCAACTTGCCGCGCTCGGTGCTGCGCTTCAGTTCGACGACCCCGTCAACATCCAGTTCACCAGCGGCACCACGGGATCGCCAAAGGGCGTCACGCTGACCCATCACAACATCCTCAACAACGGCTATTTCACGGGACGCGCGATGCGCCTGACGGAAGCGGATCGCATCTGCATTCCAGTGCCGCTCTATCATTGCTTCGGCATGGTGATGGGCAACCTAGCCTCGGTCACGCTCGGCACCACCATGGTCTACCCGGGCGAGGGCTTCGATCCGCTCGCGACGCTGCGTGCGGTCGAGCAGGAGAAATGCACCGCCCTGTACGGCGTGCCGACCATGTTCATCGCCGAACTCGATCACCCCGAGTTCAAGACGTTCAATCTGAAATCACTGCGCACCGGAATCATGGCGGGCGCGCCCTGCCCGATCGAGGTGATGAAGCGCGTCAACACCGAGATGAACATGCGCGAGGTCACGATCGCCTATGGCATGACCGAGACCAGCCCGGTGAGCTTCCAGAGCGCGACCGACGACCCGCTCGAGCGGCGCGTCTCCACGGTCGGCCGCATTCACCCGCATGTCGAGGTCAAGGTGATCGATCTCGAAGGCAAGATCGTGAAGCGGGGCGAGCGCGGCGAGCTCTGCACCCGCGGCTACAGCGTCATGCTGGGATATTGGGAGGAGAAGGAAAAGACGGCCGACGTGCTCGACGCCAATGGCTGGATGCATACCGGCGACCTCGCCACCATCGATGACGCCGGCTATTGCAACATCGTCGGCCGCATCAAGGACCTGGTGATCCGCGGCGGCGAGAACCTTTACCCGCGCGAGATCGAGGAATTCCTGTACCGTCACCCCAGGATTCAGGACGTGCAGATTTTTGGCGTCGCCGACAGCCGCTACGGCGAGGAGCTCTGTGCCTGGATCCGCGTCAGGCCGGGCGAAACGCTGACGGCCGAGGAGGTGCGTGCCTTCTGCGACGGCCAGATCGCGCACAACAAGATTCCGCGCTACGTCGAGTTCGTCGACGAGTTTCCGATGACGGTGACGGGAAAGATCCAGAAGTTCGTGATGCGCGATGCCGTGGAGCAGCGGCTTGGACTGACTGCGGCGAAGACGGCGTGAGTCTCACCGTCATTGCGAGGAGCTCGGCTCGCAATGACGGGGAGAGAGCGAGGGCCTAAGCCGTCAGCCCGCGCTGGCCGGCCAGCTCCTTCAGCGACACCAGCGGCCTCGCGCCGATGTGCTGGATGACTTCGGCAGCCGCGAGCGCACCGAGCTCACCACACTGCTTGTAGGCAAGATTGCGCGACAGGCCGTACAGGAAGCCTGCGGCGAACAGATCGCCGGCCCCGGTGGTATCGACCACCTTGTCGACCGGGAACGCAGGCGCTGCGACGGCGTCTTCAGACGAGACCACCATGCAGCCTTTCTCGCTGCGGGTGACCACGCCGAGATTGACGTCGTTGCGCAGCTGCTTCAGCGCGGTATCGAAGTCGGAGGTCATGTAGAGCGAATGCAGCTCGGACTCGTTGGCGAAGACGATGTCGACGGTGCCGTTGCGCATCAGTGAAAGAAACTCGTCGCGATAGCGGTCGACGCAGAAGGAATCCGACAGCGTCAGCGCCACCTTGCGCCTGGCGTCGTGGGCGATCTTGGCCGCCTTGACGAAGGCGTCCTTGGCGTTCTTGGGGTCCCAGAGATAACCCTCGAGATAGACGATACCGGCCGCAGCGATCTCGGTCGGGTCGATGTCGACGGGCGACAGGTCCTGCGCCGCGCCGAGATAGGTGTTCATGGTGCGCTCGCCGTCATCCGTGACCAGGATGTAGGAGCAGCCGGTGGCGGGGCCATCCGTCGCGGCGGGCGTGTTGAAGGCGACGCCGGCCGAGCGGATGTCGTGGACGTAGAGCTTGCCGATCTGGTCGTCCTTGACCTTGCCGACATAGGCGGCCCGTGCCCCCAGGCTGCCGATGCCGACGATGGTGTTGGCAGCCGAGCCGCCCGAGACTTCAGTGGCCGGCCCCATGTCGTTGTAGATGGCGGCCGCCCGCGCCTCGTCGATCAGGGACATGCTGCCCTTGGCCATGCCGTGTCTGGCCAAAAAGGCCTCGTCGGTCCTGACCAGCACGTCGAACAGCGCGTTGCCGATGCCGAGAACGTCATATTTCACGTCAGCCATTCACCTTGATCCTGTTTGGCGGATTGCGAACCCTGCGAAAATCCGCTTCCTGTCGGCCTGAAATCTGGGTCGCGGCCTATCACGACCGGGCCTGCGCGGGCAAGCAACGGTATGATAAAGAGCCGATGATCCGCTCCTTCCTGACCGTCTCGACGGGAACGCTGGCCTCGCGCCTGCTGGGCTTTGCCCGCGATTCCCTGATCGCGGCGCTGCTCGGCACCGGCGCGGTGGCGGATGCGTTTCTGGCGGCGTTTCAGCTCGTCAACGTGGTGCGCCGGCTGCTCAGCGAGGGGGCACTGAACGCGGCGCTGGTCCCGGCCTGGCTGCGCGTCCGGGACCACGATGGCGCGGCGGCCGCGGCGGCGTTCGCGGGACGCGTGCTCGGCACCGTAAGCGCGGCCCTGATCGCGATCTCGCTCGGCATTGCCCTGCTGATGCCGCTGATCATGACGGTCATCGCGCCCGGCTTTCTCGGTACCGGCACGCTCGACCTCGCGGTCCAGAACGCGCGGCTGATGCTGCCATACCTCGCCTTCGCCGGTCCCGTCACGGTGCTGATGGGTCTGCTGAATGCGCACGGACGCTTTGCGCTCACGGCGTTCTCGCCGCTGCTGTTCAACATCGCGCTGATCGCCGCGATCGCTTTGCTCCTGGTCTGGCACGCTGACGCCGGCTTCGCCGCCTGGCTGCTGGCCGCCACGGTCGGCGTCGCCGGCCTGCTGCAACTCCTGATGCTGCTGTCGCAGCGCAGCGCGCGCCTTGCGACGCCTCTGCGCATCAGTTTCGACAAGGAGATGCGCAGCTTCTTCGCCAAAGCGATCCCCGGCATGATCGCAAGCTCGGGCCCGCAATGGCTGATGGTGGCCGGCGCGATCATCGCATCGGCGACGCCGTCCGCGGTGTCATGGCTCTATTTCGCCAACCGCCTGATCGAGCTGCCGCTCGGCATCGTCGGCGTCGCCATGGGCACCGTGCTGGTGCCGGAGCTGACGCGCGCGGTGAGTGGCGGCGACCGTGAGGCGGTGGCGCATACGCAATCGCGCGCTCTCGAGCTTGCGACCGGGCTGGCGCTCCCTGCCACGCTCGGCCTGACCGTGCTGGCCGAACCGATCGTGCGGCTGTTGTTCGAGCATGGCGCGTTTGGTGCCGGGGACAGCGCGGCGACTGCGCACGCGCTGATATGGCTGGCTCTGGGCCTGCCCGCGCACGTGCTGATCAAGGCGCTGTCGCCGGCCTTCTATGCCCGCGGCGACACAATGACGCCGCTGCTCGCGACGGCCAAAGGGTTCGTGGTCGCGGTCGTGCTCGCGGTTCTGCTCGGCCATTTTTTCGGCGCGAGCGGGATCGCCGCGAGCATCGCGGCCGGCGCCTGGAGCAGCGCGCTCTCGCTGCTTCGCAAGGGCACGGCCGCGTTCGGCTTCTCGGTCGATGCTGCCGCCCGCAAGCGGCTGCCGCGGATCGTCCTAGCCGCAGCCGCCATGGGCGCCCTGCTCTGGCTGACCGTGGGCCTCGTGCCTGCCGAGACCCATGGCTTGATGAAGTTCGTCGTGCTGGGCGTGCAGATCGGAGCCGGATTGGCGGTTTATGGCCTGCTGCTGCAATTCCTCGGTGCCTCTTCCTTGCGCGAGGCTGTAGCCGCCTTGAAGCGGCCCGCCTAGCCCGGCCCCGGTGCGCGGGTCCATCGAATTGCCCTTGACGGGGCAGCGCCGCTGTTGGAAACGACAGCCGAATACCTATGGGAAGGCTTACCATGCCATTCGTTGAACGGGTCTTTTCGGGCGTCCAGCCGACGGGCAATCTGCACCTCGGCAATTACCTCGGCGCGATCGTCAACTTCGTGAAGATGCAGGAAACCCACAACTGCATCTATTGCGTCGTCGACATGCACGCGATCACGCAAGGCGTGGACGTCTGGGGCGGACCAGCCGAGCTCGCGCGCAATACCCGCGAGGTCACCGCGGCGTTCATCGCAAGCGGCATCGACCCCAAGAAGCACATCGTGTTCAACCAGAGCCAGGTCTCCGGCCATGCCGAGCTCGCCTGGATCTTCAACTGTGTCGCGCGCATGGGCTGGCTCGGCCGCATGACCCAGTTCAAGGAGAAGGCCGGCAAGGACCGCGAGAACGCCTCGGTCGGCCTGTTCGACTATCCGGTGCTGATGGCCGCCGACATCCTGCTCTACCGCGCCACCCACGTGCCGGTCGGTGAGGACCAGAAGCAGCATCTCGAGCTCTCGCGCGACATCGCGCAGAAGTTCAACAACGATTTCGGCGATTCGATCCGCACCCTCGGCGCCAATGACGGCCTGTTCTTCCCGCTGCCGGAACCGCTGATCACGGGGCCGGCGACACGCGTGATGAGCCTGCGCGACGGCACCAAGAAGATGTCGAAGTCGGATGCGTCGGACAATTCGCGCATCAATCTGACCGACGACGCCGACACCATCGCGCAGAAGATCCGCAAGGCGAAGACCGATCCGGAGCCGTTGCCGTCGGAGGAGAAGGGCCTGGAGGCCCGTCCCGAGGCCGACAATCTCGTCGGCATCTTCGCCGCGTTCTCCGGCCGCCCCAAGGCGGACGTGCTGCGAGAATTCGGCGGTGGCCAGTTCTCCAGCTTCAAGAACGCGCTGGCGGAGCTCTGCGTCACCAAGCTGGCGCCGATCGCCGGCGAGATGAAGCGCCTCGTCGCCGATCCCGGCCATATCGATTCGATCCTGAACGAAGGTTCCGATCGGGCCCGCGCCATCGCCGACGAGACCATGAAGCTCTCCAAGGACATCGTCGGATTCATTCGCCGGCGCTAGGACGGTCGGTGCCAGAGCGCCGGCCGCATCTCCTCTCCCCAACGCTGCGGGAGTGTGGCAGCATGCCGTCCCTGCACATTCCGGGACATGCATGACCAGCAAGCGACTTTGCTTCGAGCCGGGTCACAAGCCCAAATGCCTCGTCATCGTCGACGACACCGCCGAATGGGATCGCGCGGTCTACTACGCCAGTCGCTGGGCGATCCGCGCCGGCGGCGGCGTGGTGATGCTGCGCATCATCGAGCCCGAGCAGCAGACCCAGGAATGGCTAGGGGTCGCCGACATCATGCGCGCCGAGGCGCAGGAAGCGGCGGAAGCCGCGCTCGACCGTGCCGCCGGCCGCGCCAATGGCATCGCCGCGATCACGCCGGAACGGGTGATCCGCGAAGGCGCGCCGATGGAACAGCTGCTCGCGGTGATCGACGAGGACCCTGACATCGCCATGCTCGTGCTCGCCGCCAATCCCGGAGCGGAAGGTCCGGGGCCGCTGGTCTCGCTGCTGACCCATGCGCTGGGGGCGTTCCCGGTGCCGGTGACGATCATTTCCGGCGCGCTGAGCGACCAAAGCGTGGATTCGCTGTCGTAGCGTCCAGCCAGATATTCGTCATGCCCGGGCTTGTCCCGGGCATCCACGTTCTTTGGCACTGGGAAGCAAGGCGTGGATGGCCGGGTCAAACCCGGCCATGATTGCGAAGCTCTTTGGCTCTCTAACTCGCTGAAATAACAACGAAGTTTCCTCGCCACCCCCTTGACCGTGCGTTCGCCGTCGCCATCTGCTACTGGATAGCTCACGCGCCGGCCTTGAACCGGCGACGTCTGGAGAAAACCATGTTCATTCAAACCGAAGCCACCCCCAATCCCGCCACGCTAAAGTTCATTCCCGGCCGCGCCGTGGTCGACGGCAGCCCGATGGAATTTGCCAGCCGCGAATCGGCTGCGCAGTCGCCGCTGGCCGAAAAGCTGTTCGAGGTACCGGGCGTCACCGGCGTGTTCTACGGATCGGACTTCATCACCGTGACCAAGGCGGACGGTGAATGGCAGCAGCTCAAGCCCGCGATTCTCGGCGCCATCATGGAGCACTACATGTCCGGCGCGCCGCTGCTCGCCGACGGCGCGGCCCAGAGCGCTGCCGATCTCGACGACGAGGACGAGTTCTTCGACGAGGGCGATGCCGAAACGGTCGACATGATCAAGGACCTGATCGAGACCCGCGTGCGGCCGGCGGTCGCCAATGACGGCGGCGACATCACCTTCCGCGGCTTCAAGGACGGCATCGTCTATCTCAACATGAAGGGGTCGTGCGCCGGCTGCCCATCGTCGACCGCGACCCTCCAGCACGGCATCCAGAATTTGCTGAAGCACTTCGTGCCCGACGTGGTCGAAGTCCGGCCGATGTGATTAGAGCGCGAATGGCGAGTAGCGAATGGCGAATGGAACTCCGATCGGCTAGAGTGTTCGCTATTCGCCACTCGCCATTCGTTTTTTCATGCTGATCCTCGCCATCGATACCGCGCTCGACGCCTGCTCCGTTGCCGTGCTCGACACCGAAGCGGCCGAGCTCCTCGCGCAGGAGCAGCTTCTCATGAAGCGCGGCCACGCCGAGGCGCTGATGCCGATGATCGCGCGCGTGATGCAATCGGCCAATCTCGGCTTCACCTCGCTCGACCGCATCGCGGTCACGGTCGGCCCCGGAAGCTTCACCGGCCTGCGCGTCGGCATTTCGGCGGCGCGCGGCCTTGCGCTCGCGGCAGCGCGGCCGGCGATCGGCCTGACCACCTTGTCGGGCTATGCCGCCGCCATCGTGGGCCAGAGCAAATCGGCACCCGTGATCTCCGCAATCGACGCGCGCCACGACCATGTCTATTTCCAGATCGTCGCCGGCGACGGCAGCCAGCTGGTGCGGCCGAGCGTCGCGTCCGTCGACGCGGCGATTGCAGCCTCGCAGTTCGGCGCGCCGCATCTGGTCGGCAATGCCGCAAATATCCTCGCCGAGCGCTGGCCGAACGACGTCCCGCAGCCGGTCGCGGTCGACGCGCAGCCCGCGCCCGATATCGGCTGGGTCGCATGGCTCGGCGCTGCCGCCGATCCCGCGACGAATCCGGCGCGGCCGTTCTATCTGAAAGCGCCCGACGCCAAGCCGGCGGCACAGCCGCCGTTTGCAGCGCAAGCCGCGACCCCATGATGAGATGGCTGTTGGAATGGTGGCGCGGCGGCACTGCCGCCGTCGAGCCCGCATCCGTGCGTGACGCCGCGCGGCTGGCGCAGCTTCACGGCGCCTCCTTCGCACGCGGCTGGGGCGAGGGCGAATTCGAGAGCATGGTCGGCGAGCGCAACACGCTCGTACATCGGTTGCGCCATGGACGCAGGACCGTCGGATTCGCGGTGTCGCGGATCGGGGCGGATGAAGCGGAAATCCTCTCGATCGCCGTGGACGAGGCCTATCGCGGCCGCGGCTTCTCCCGCACGCTGCTGATGACCCATCTCGGCCATCTCGCAGGGCGCGGCGTGCGCACAATATTTCTCGAGGTCGAGGAAAATAACCAGCCGGCGCGGCGGCTCTACGACGGTGCCGGATTCGTAGTGGTCGGGCGCCGCGAACGCTACTATAAGCAGCCGAACGGGGAACAATTGAACGCCCTTCTGATGCGGCGTGACTTGTCGTAACATTGGTGGCAGAAAGCGCCCCCGCCAGGCAGACAAACTATGACCGCACTGAAACCTTCTTCCGCATCCAAGGCGTCCGGCATCGAAGCGCGCTGTGCCGCCACCGGCATGCGCATGACCGAGCAGCGCCGTGTCATCGCCCGCGTGCTCGCGGAGGCGCTCGATCATCCCGATGTCGAGGAATTGTACCGGCGTTGTGTCGCGGTCGACGACAAGATCTCGATCTCGACCGTCTATCGCACCGTCAAGCTGTTCGAGGATGCCGGCATCATCGAGCGCCATGACTTCCGCGAAGGCCGCGCGCGCTACGAGCAGATGCGCGACAGCCATCACGACCACCTCATCAATCTGCGCGACGGCAAGGTGATCGAGTTCACCTCCGAAGAGATCGAGAAGCTGCAGGCGGAAATCGCCCGCAAGCTCGGCTACAAGCTGGTCGACCACCGGCTCGAGCTCTATTGCGTCCCGCTCGACGACGACAAGCCGACGTCCTGAGTTTAGTGCCCGTAGACCTCATCATCTTCGACTGCGACGGTGTGCTCGTGGACAGCGAGGTCATTTCCTGTCGCGCGCATGCCGACGTGCTGACGCGGCACGGTTATCCGATCACCTCGGAGCAGGTGCTGGTCCGCTTCCTCGGCGTGTCCGAGAAGGACGCGCGGCGGATGGTCGAGCAGGAAATCGGCCGCAGCCTCCCGGGTGACCTGGAGCAGCAGATCAGCGCGGCCACGCTGCAATTCTACGCCAGCGATTTGCAGCCGATCACCCATGTGGCCGCGGCGATCGCCGCAATCGATCTGCCGAAATGCGTCGCATCGAGCGGCACGCCGGAGAAGATCACGCACGGCCTGACCTGCGCTGGCCTCTACGGCCTGCTCGCCCCGCACATCTTTTCGGCGAGCCAGGTCGCACGCGGCAAGCCCGCGCCCGATCTGTTCCTGTTTGCCGCTGCGCAGATGAAAGTCGCGCCCGAACGGTGCGTCGTGATCGAGGACAGCGTGCCCGGGGTGACCGGCGCGCACGCCGCCGGGATGACCGTGCTGGGCTTTCACGGCGGCAGCCACTGCCCGCCGGGACACGCCGAAAGGCTGCGCGCCGCCGGCGCCGGATTGACGTTCGACGATATGCGGCAATTGCCGGAGCTGGTCCGGCGGGTCGCTTTGGACACTCTGGCGGGCTGAATCTGACGCCAAACCTCGCGATTCCGCGCTTCGCGGCTAGTTGGCGGCTGCTTGGCGCCCCGAACGGGCCTTCCGCCCGGCGTTGGCTGGATTTTCCCCTCTCCAACCTATATCTGAGGGCCATCCTCCATCTCCATTCCGGGTTCCATGACGCCGCCGCGCAAGCTGCACATCAAATCATTTGGCTGCCAGATGAACGTCTACGATGCCCAGCGCATGGTGGACACGTTGGCTCCGGAAGGATTCGTGGAAACGGCCATCGCTGAAGACGCCGACCTCGTCATCCTCAACACCTGCCATATCCGCGAGAAGGCGTCCGAAAAGGTCTATTCCGAGCTCGGCCGGCTGCGCATCGCCAAGGACGAGGCCGCCCGCGCCGGGCGCACGATGCAGATCGCGGTCGCGGGCTGCGTGGCGCAGGCCGAAGGTGGGGAGATCACACGCCGCGCGCCTGTGGTCGACGTCGTTGTCGGCCCGCAGAGCTATCATCACCTTCCTGAGCTTTTGAAGCGTGCGCGCGACGAAGGCCGCGCGATCGAGACCGAGTTTCCCGCCCAGGACAAGTTCGGCTTTCTCGCCCAACCCAAGCCCGACGCCATCCGCGCGCGCGGCATTTCCGCTTTCGTCACGGTGCAGGAAGGTTGCGACAAGTTCTGCACCTTCTGCGTCGTGCCTTATACGCGCGGCGCCGAAGTGTCCCGGCCCGTGGCGAAGATCGTCGACGACGTGAAGCGGCTCGCCGACAACGGCGTGCGCGAGCTCACGCTGATCGGGCAGAACGTCAACGCCTATCATGGCGACGGGCCGGACGGAAAAACCTGGCCGCTCGGCAGGCTGCTCGAACATCTGGCGACGATTCCCGGCATCGCGCGGCTGCGCTACTCGACCAGCCACCCCCGCGACGTCGACGACAGTCTGATTGCGGCCCATCGCGATCTCGGTGCCCTGATGCCGTTCGTGCACCTGCCGGTGCAGTCGGGTTCGGACCGGATTCTGGCGGCCATGAACCGGAAACATACCGCCGATGATTATCTCGATGTCATCGACCGTTTCCGGTCTGCGCGCCAAGACATTGCTTTTTCATCAGATTTCATCGTCGGCTTCCCCGGCGAGAGCGAGCAAGATTTTCTCGCCACCCTCGCGCTTGTCACGCAAATCGGCTACGCTGCGGCTTATTCGTTCAAATACTCCGCCCGGCCGGGAACGCCGGCCGCGGACATGCAGGAGACGGTGTCCCCCGCCGAAATGGACCAACGATTGGAGCGGCTCCAGGAACTGATCGACAGCCAGCAATCGGCCTTCAACAAGGCCGCGATTGGCTCAACGGTCGACGTGCTGTTCGAGCGTCCGGCGCGCAAGCACGGCCAGATCGTCGGCCGCACCGCGTTTCTGCAGCCCGCCCATGTGATGGCCTCGCCCGACATCATCGGACGGATCCTGCCTGTCAGGATCGACAGCCTCGAACGCTACAGCTTCCTCGGCGAGCTCGTGCCCCCGCACGGCGCGCGCGAGCCCGCTTTATCGCAAGCCACTGGAGCCTGAACCCTTGCCCAAAAGCGCATCGGATTCGTCTTCGCTCGCTCCCAGCCGCAAATTTGACCGCGACATGCAAGTTCCGCCCGAGACCCAGGTCGTCATCGACTTCGACGACAACCGCGCCGCTTCCGCGCTGGTCGGCCCCTACGGCCAGCACCTGGCGCTGATCGAACGGCGGCTCGGCGTCGTGGTCGATTCGAAAGGGAACCACATCACCATCGGCGGCTCGCGCGACGGCTGCGACGCCGCTCGCCGCGTGCTGGAAACGCTCTACGCCCAGGCCGTGAAGGGGCAGGATCTCGACCAGGGCGAGGTCGAGGGCGCGATTCGCGCCGTGATCGCGCAAGGCTCGCTGTTCGAGTTCGACGCCAAATCGGCCAAATCGGCGGCCTTCGACAGCATCAATCTGCGCAAGCGCCCGGTGCGCGCACGCACGGCCGCTCAGGATTCCTATATCCGCGCACTGAAACGCCACGAGCTGGTGTTCGGCATCGGCCCGGCCGGTACCGGCAAGACCTGGCTCGCGGTCGCGCATGCCGCGCAACTGTTCGAGCGCAAGGAGGTTGACAAGATCATCCTGTCGCGTCCGGCGGTGGAAGCCGGCGAGCGGCTCGGTTTCCTGCCCGGCGATCTCCGCGAGAAGGTCGATCCTTATCTGCGCCCGATCTACGACGCGCTCTACGACCTCATGGATGCGCGCATCGTCGAGCGCGCGCTCCAGACCGGCGAGATCGAGATCGCGCCGCTCGCCTTCATGCGCGGCCGTACCCTCACCAACGCCGCCATCATCCTTGACGAGGCGCAGAACACCACGTCGATGCAGATGAAGATGTTCCTGACGCGCCTCGGCGAGAACAGCCGCATGATCGTGACCGGCGACCCCTCGCAGATCGATCTGCCGAACGGCCAGACCTCGGGCCTGGCCGAGGCGACTCGTCTGCTGAGCGGTGTCGAGGGCATTGCCCAGGTTCATTTCAAAGCCGAGGACGTGATCCGCCACGAACTCGTGGCGCGGATCGTCGCCGCCTACGAAGGCTCGCCGCAGCGGCCGGCCGCCGGCAAATCCTGACGAGGCAACAGCCGGACCCAGAGGGCGCGGACACGGCGCCTCATCGTTCCGAACAAAGACAATGTCGCAACCGAATCTTCCCATGACCGAGGTCCTCGTCGTCGCCGATTGCTGGCAAGGCGAGCCCGACTCCGAAGCCGTGATCCAACGTGCGGTCGCAGCCGCGGCCGAAAGTGTCGACGAAGACGTTGCCGACGCGGAAGTGGCGGTGATGCTGACCGATGATGCCGGCATCCGCACCCTCAACAGCAATTGGCGCGGCATCGACAAGCCGACCAACGTGCTGTCGTTTCCCGCGCTCCAGCAGGAGAGCGAACGGAAGCCGGGCGATGCACCGCGCATGCTCGGCGATATCGCGATCGCCTACGAGACCATGCGGCGCGAGGCGGACGAGGAACAGAAGCCGTTCGACCACCATTTGAGCCATCTCGCCGTGCACGGCTTCCTGCACCTGATCGGCTACGACCACGAGAACGACGGCGACGCCGAAGAGATGGAAGCACTGGAGACGCAGATCCTGGCTCACCTGGGAATTCCCGATCCCTATGCAGACCGCGCAGGGACGCACTGAGATGCCGGACTCCGACCCGATCCACGACAACCCGCGCCACTCGGCCAATTTGCCGGTCGTGGTGACCCAGGGCGAGGTGATGCGCCCGACCGCCGACGGCTGGCTCCTGCGCGCCATTCGCACGCTGTTCGGCTGGAAGGCGGGATCGGTGCGCGACGACCTCCAGGTCGTGCTCGATGCAACGACGCCCGACGACACCGGCTTCTCGGCGGTCGAGCGCACCATGCTGCGCAACATCCTTGGTCTGCACGAGCGCCGCATCGCAGACGTCATGGTGCATCGCGCCGACGTCATCGCGGTCAAGCGCGACATCCCGCTCGGCGAGTTGATGGACCGCTTCGAGAGCGCCGGCCATTCGCGCCTCGTGGTCTTCAACGAGACGCTCGACGATCCCGTCGGCATCGTCCACATCCGCGACCTGCTCGCTTTCATGACCTCGCGTGCCCGCGTGTCGGAAGCCACCAAGACCAAGCGCAAGAAGCCGCTGCCGGCCGGGCTCGACCTCCGCGCCGTCGATCTCGCGATGCCGCTCGAGGATGCGCGCATCATCCGCAAGCTGCTCTACGTGCCGCCGTCGATGCGGGCGATCGACCTGCTGGCGCAGATGCAGGCCACGCGCATTCACCTGGCGCTGGTGGTCGACGAATATGGCGGCAGCGACGGGCTGGTCTCGCTCGAGGACATCGTCGAGCAGATCGTTGGCGAGATCGACGACGAACACGACAGCGACGAGCCGCCCTCGATCGTGCGCCTGCCCGACAATGCCTTCATCGCCGACGCCCGCGCCAGCCTCGATGACGTTCGCACGGTGATCGGCGAGGATTTCGTCACCGGCGAGGCGGGCGAGGAAGTGGAGACTCTCGGCGGCTATCTCGTCAGCTTCGTCGGGCGCCTGCCGGTGCGCGGCGAGGTGATCTCGGGTCCTGGCAATTACGAGATCGAGGTGCTCGATGCCGATCCGCGCCGCGTCAAGCGGCTGCGCATCTCGACGCGGAAGGAGCGCCCCGCGCCGCGCACTCAGCGCGAGACCCGGCGCCGCGAGGCCGCGCCGGACAGCGGTCAACCGCCGGCCAATGACACGCCCGCCCCGCCGCCGAGCGACGGGACCGGCCAGCAGTGAGCCCGTTCCAGCGACTTCGGCAAATTGCACTTGCCATCATCCTCGCCTGGGGGTGGAAGCGCGCCGTCATCGCCATGGCGTGCGGAGCGCTGTCGGTGCTGGCACTGGCGCCGTTCAACCTGTTCCCGGTGCTGTTCATCACCTTCCCGGTGCTGGTCTGGCTGATCGACGGCGCCGGCGCCGGACGCTATGGCGGCGTCCCCGCCGCGGCGCTGACCGGCTACTGGTTCGGGCTCGGCTATTTCGTCCCTGGTCTCTACTGGATCGGCTACGCCTTCTTCGTCGATGCCGATACATTCGCCTGGCTGACGCCGTTCGCCGTGCTTGGCCTGCCGGCCTATCTCTCGATCTTCACCGCGATCGGATTTGCGCTGGCCCGCCTACTCTGGACCAAGGATGCCACGCGCATTCTGGCGCTCGCCGCAAGCCTCACCATCGCCGAATGGCTGCGCGGTCACGCGCTGACCGGCTTTCCCTGGAACGCGTTCGGTTACGCGCTGTCCGAGCCGTTGCCGCTGGCGCAGACCGCCTCGCTGGTCGGCCTGTGGGGCATGACGTTCCTGACGGTTGCGATCTTCGCGAGCCCCGCGACGCTGATCGACCGCACGCCCGATCGCCGCCTGGCGTGGCGCGTGCCGGCGGCTGCAATTGCGCTCCTGCTTGTCATGAGCATCTTCGGCGCGATCCGCCTGTCGCTGCATCCAACCACGATGGTCTCAGGCGTCAAGTTGCGCCTGATGCAACCGAACCTGCAGCAGGACGCCAAGTTCAACTACGCCGCCAAATCGGAGGTGATGAAAAAATACCTGGCGCTGTCGGACCGCGCCTCCGGCCCGCAATCGACAGGCGTGCGCGATGCCACCATCCTGATCTGGCCGGAATCCGCCTTTCCGTTCTTCCTGACCCGCGAAGTCGACGCGATGGCGCAAATCGCCGAGCTTCTGGCGAAAGGCACGGTGCTGATCACGGGTTCGGTCCGCGCGCCCGACCTGCCGCGCGGCACGCCGATCACGCGTGCCTATAATTCGATTTACGTCATCGATCACGACGGCAGCGTGCTCGCAGTGTACGACAAGTTGCATTTGGTGCCTTTCGGAGAATTTCTTCCCTACCAGGCATTGATGGAGAAGCTCGGTTTCGAGCAACTGACGCGCATGCGCGGCGGCTTCATTCCCGGCACAGTGCGTCATGCGCTGCAGGTGCCCGGAGCGCCGCCTGCGCTACCGCTGATCTGTTACGAAGCAATCTTTCCCGGCGAAGTGGCTGGACGCAACGAACGCCCGGGCTGGATCGTCAACCTCACCAATGACGGCTGGTTCGGCATTTCGACTGGTCCCTATCAGCATCTGGAGCAGTCGCGGATGCGCGCCATCGAGCTTGGATTGCCGCTCGTCCGCTCGGCCAATACGGGTGTCTCTGCGGTGATCGATCCCGTGGGCCGCACCGTCGCCAGCCTCGGTCTCGGAATCGAAGGCATTTTGGATGCAAGTCTGCCTGCCGCGATCTCACCGACCGTCTATGCGCGGGTGGGCGATGTGCCGGCCGCCATGCTCGTCGCAGTGGCCGTGTTTCTGGCCGTCCGCCGACGCACCGCCAAGCGGAAGGCCTGATCGCGCCGTCGCGGCCGGAAGCTTTTGACAACCGTAGTCCCACGGTTGACAGACTGCACGCGGGCTCCCCATTCTGCACCGGCTGCAAAAGACAGTGGTGCATTGCTAAATTTCTCCGCAATGTTTTCCAATAAGAGGGTTTGATTTGACGTTGCTTGCACCTGAGGCACTCCGGTTGATTGCGCTGAAGGTGGTGTTTGGAGGGCTGAGGAAATGTCGAAAGCGCCCAACCCTGTTGACAAATATGTCGGCAGTCGCGTGCGTATGCGCCGCATCATGTTGGGCATGAGCCAGGAAAAGCTCGGTGAAGCTTTGGGCCTGACTTTCCAGCAAGTTCAGAAATACGAGAAGGGCACCAACCGTGTAGGCGCGAGCCGCATCCAGCAGATCGCCGAGATTCTGCAGGTGCCGGTGTCGTTCCTGTTCGAGGGCGGCCCGAGCGGCGTGGCGGGTCCGGATGGCTTCAGCGAAGGCGCCTCGCCCTCCTATGTGTCGGACTTTCTCGCGACCTCCGAGGGGCTTGCCTTGACCAAGGCATTCACGCGAATCACCGATTCGAAGATGCGCCGCTCGATCGTCGATCTCGTCGAGCAGATCGCGGCCCGCGAAGGCCCCGACAAGCGCTGACGCACTATCTCAATCGCGATTTGAGACGGCGTGAAATCTGGCCTATGTCGTCATTTCCGGCCGCGCTTTGATGCGTGTCCGCTTCGATGATGCGATTCAAGGGCACAGATGCGCGCATGACCAGCTCCAATTGGTTCGATTCCCAAACTATTCTCGATGGTATCCGCCGCTGGGTGGAGATCGAGACGCCGACGGAAGCGCCTGAACAGGTCAACAGGCTGATGTCCGTGGTCGCGGAGCAATACCGCGATCTGCCCGTCACGCTCGAGCGCGTCGACGGCGTCGACGGCTGCGGCGACCATCTCATCGCGCGCACGAATTGGGGGCAGGACCGGCCGGGCATCCTGGTGCTGAGCCACCTCGACACCGTTCATCCCATGGGATTCATCGAGCGCCTACCGTTCAAGGTCGACGGTGACGTCGCGTTCGGTCCCGGCATCTACGACATGAAGGGCGGCGCCTACATCGCCCATCACGCGTTTCGCGCACTGTGTGCCGCAGTCGATCGCTCGCCGCTCGGCATCACGCATCTGTTCACCTCCGACGAGGAGATCGGCAGCCCCACCTCTCGCACACTCATCGAGGCGGAAGGGCGCAAGGCCAAATACGTGCTGGTGACGGAGCCGGCGCGCGACGGCGGCAAGATCGTCACCGGACGCAAGGGCGTCGGACGCTTCAAGGTATCAATCAGAGGCGTGCCCGCGCATGCCGGCTCACGGCCGGAAGACGGCCGCAGCGCCGTGCGCGAGCTCGGCAACGTCATCCTGGCTCTGGAAGGGATGAACGACCTCGCGCGTGGCGTCACCGTCAATGTCGGTGTGGTGCGTGGCGGCACGCGCCCCAACGTCACCCCCGAAGAAGCCTTTGCCGAAGTCGATTTGCGCGTGCTGAGCCTCAAGGACGCAGAGGAGTTCGTCGGCAAGATCCTTGGGCTGACATCGAAGACCGACGGCGTCACCGTTACCGTCACCGGCGGGCTCAATCGTCCGCCCTACGAGAAGAGCAACGCAGGCGCCTCGCTCTACGAGCATGCGAAGACACTCGCCGGCGAGATCGGCTTCGAGCTGGTCGACACCCACACCGGCGGCGGCTCGGACGGCAATTTCACCGCGGCCCATACCGCGACGCTCGACGGTCTCGGCGTCGACGGCAAGGGCGCGCACACCCATTATGAGCAGATCTACATCTCGTCGCTAGCCCCCCGCGCGCGGCTGCTCCATCGCCTGTACCAGACGCTGCGATGAGCGAGCGCAAATCAGACCCCGATCGCGATGACAGCGAGCGCGCGTTCTTCGGGCGCCGCAAGGGCCACAAGCTCAGGCAGCACCAGGCCGAGCTGATTGGTCATCTGCTGCCGCATCTGGCGCTCGACATCGCCAGCGAGACGCCGGCGGATGCAGGCGAGATCTTCGACCCCGCCACTGAAGATGTGCGGCTCGAGATCGGCTTCGGCGGCGGCGAGCATCTCGCGGCCGAGGCCCGGAGCTTCGCCACGACCGGCTTCATCGGCTGTGAGCCCTATGTCAACGGCATGGCAAAGATCCTCGCGCAGATCGAGGCCGCCAACATCGGCAACATCCGCCTGTTTGCAGGCGATGCGGCCGAACTGCTGGCCTGGCTGCCGAAGGCATCGCTGTCGCGGATCGACCTGATCCATCCGGATCCTTGGCCGAAGCGGCGGCACTGGAAACGGCGCTTCGTCCAGGACAGGACGATCGCGGCGATGGCGCGCGTGCTGAAGCCGAACGGCGAATTCCGCTTCGTCTGCGACATCGACGATTACTGCGCCTGGACACTGTCGCATCTTGCGCATTCCCAGGATTTCGTCTGGCTTGCCGAACGCGCCGACGATTTCAGGCAGCCATGGGCGGGCTACACCATGACGCGCTACGGCCGGAAGGCCACGCGCGAAGGACGCAAGGCGGCTTATCTGCGGTTCAGGCGACTCTAGATCGTCTGCCGGTTGCGCCAGAAATTCACGACCCGCTCGGCGGTCGTCGGCATCAGGCGCGTGAAGTTGACGCGCGCGGCCTCGATGTCGGCATCGGCCGGCGTGCGGTGCGGGCCGTACCAGAGCAGGATGAGCGCGCGCACCGTGGGCCAGCCGAGATTCAGTACGCGGCCGAGAATGAGAATCGGATCGTAGCGATCGCCTGAGATCAGGCGGTCGAGGATCGAGAGGCGAACGCCGGACATCGCCGAGAGCGAGGCGATCGATTCCTCGTATTTGCTCGCCTTGGCGAAGCCGAGCAGCGCGCTCTCGCCGAGATGGCCGCCGCGATGCAACGCAAGCACCGTGCGCTGGGCAGCCGAGAAATCGCGCCGTGGCCCCGGCGGCAGCGCGGCCTCCTCGATTGCCACCATCGCGCGCTTGATCTCGACCTGGCGCGCGGGATTGACCACGCTGGAGAGCCGGCGGCGGATGACGTCGAGCGTACCGTCCAAAAGCTGTTTCAGGTTCTCGCCCGAGAGATCGTTGCGCTGGCCGATCTTGAGCGTCAGCACGCCGTCCTGCGCCGCGCGCTTGATCAGCTCGGAATAGCTGCCAGGCGAGAACACCGCACCGGCATTGGCCGCGGCGCGGCGCACCACGTTGCGATCGCCGCGCTCGACCAGCACGTCGGTGATGAGGGGAGACAAAGCGGGGCGCTCCGTCATCGCCAGCAGATGCCCTTGACCTTTCAACCGCGCAATCTCGACCAGCGCGGCGTCGTCGAGCACGGGGGAGCGGCGCAGCACCGGACCCGCGACCGCGATTTCGTTTTCGCGCGCGAGCTGATTCACCAGATGCGGCGGTGCATTGTTCAACTGCGAGAAGCGCTCGGCGAGATCGACGCGCGAGGCAAGCTCGGCATGCGGGACGAGATCGATCAGGAGATTGTCGAAGAGATCGATGAGCTCGGGACGAAGATGGGCGGAATCCTGGAAGAACAGTTCGGAGATGGCGCGCGCGATCTCGCCACGTCGCCGCGGATCGCCGCGCTTGACGATATCGTCCAGTCCGGGAATGAGCGACGTGGCAACGGTCATGAAAACGCAAACTCGTAGGGGGCACGCCGCGGGCGCGCCCTTGGTCCAAGCCGCCCCACAATCAGGGAATTTAGACCTCCGAGGTGAAGGAAGCGTTAGGCCCGGGACGCCGCGAATCGGGCGCAAAAAGCCTCGTTTGGCCTGCGATGGGCCTTGTCCGGAGGGACAGAAAGCGCTATATCAGCGCCAATTCATCTTCTCATACGATCCGCGTAGTGAGAGTGGGCCCGAAAGGACCCGCTCTTTTTTATTACCCGAACGCGGCTTGGCGGAAGATGTAGCCCGACGCGCTGTCGGGAAGTTTCCGAAGCGGGCTTTGAAAATCTTAACCAAGCCTTAACCCCAAGCCTTATCCAACGAGCGCCTTGACCCCTGATATGACCGAACCGAACACTGGTTCCACGGATGCCGAGTTGCTGGCCGAGCCGAGGCTCGTGGTCGAGCCGGGCGTGGCGGCACGTGTGTCTGCGGTCGCAGGTCCGGTGCTCGAGGGCATGGGCTACCGGCTGGTGCGGATCCGCATCTCCGGCGAGGCCGGCTGCACCGTGCAGATCATGGCCGAGCGGCCGGACGGCTCGATGCAGCTCGAGGATTGCGAGGCGATCTCGCGGGCGTTGTCGCCCGTGCTGGACGTCGCCGATCCCATCGATCGCGCCTATCGGCTGGAAGTTTCCTCGCCCGGGATCGACCGGCCGCTGGTCCGCCGTTCCGATTTCGAACGCTATTCCGGCCATCTGGTGAAGATCGACATGGCCGTCGCCCATGAGGGACGCAAGCGGTTCCGTGGCAAGCTGGGCGCCGTCGAGGGCGACCGGGTGCACCTGCGTCGCGACGACGCCAAGGCGAGCGACAATCCCGACGTCCTGCTGACGATGGAAGATATCGGCGAGGCCCGGCTGGTGCTGACCGACGATCTGATCGCGGAATCCATGCGCCGCGGCAAGGCCGAGGAGCGCCAGATGCGCCGCAATCTCGGGCTGGAGCCGCCGGCTGCGCCGCACGCCGAGATCAGCGCGAAGATCACCAAGAACACCAAGCCGCAAAAGAAGCCGGCCCCGACCAACACAAAGAAACATCGCCTTGCTGCCGAACGCGCGCGGCGTGGCGAGATCGAGCCTGACGAAGGAGACTAGCCATGGCAGTCAGCGCCAATCGACTTGAGTTGCTCCAGATCGCCGATGCCGTTGCGCGCGAGAAATCGATCGACCGCGGCATCGTCATCGCCGCGATGGAGGATGCCATCGCCAAGGCGGCGCGGGCACGTTACGGCAGCGAAACTGACGTTCACGCCGAGATCGACCCGAAGAAGGGCGAGCTGCGGCTGTCGCGCCACATGCTGGTGGTCGAGAAGGTCGAAAACCATTCCAACCAGATCTCGCTGGTGGATGCACAGCGCGCCAATCCCGGCGCCCAGGTCGGCGACACCATCGCCGACACCCTGCCGCCGCTGGAATATGGCCGCATCGCCGCGCAGTCGGCCAAGCAGGTCATCGTGCAGAAGGTCCGCGAGGCCGAGCGCGACCGGCAGTATCAGGAATTCAAGGACCGCATCGGCGACATCGTCAACGGCGTCGTCAAGCGCGTCGAATATGGCAGCGTGATCGTCGATCTCGGCCGGGGCGAAGCCATCATCCGCCGCGACGAGATGCTGCCGCGCGAAGTGTTCCGCAACGGCGACCGCGTCCGGGCCTACATCTTCGACGTCCGCCGCGAGACCCGTGGCCCGCAGATCTTCCTCTCCCGCACCCATCCGCAATTCATGGCGAAGCTGTTCGCACAGGAAGTGCCGGAGATCTATGACGGCATCGTCGAGATCAAGGCGGTTGCCCGCGATCCGGGCTCGCGCGCGAAAATCGGCGTGATTTCCCGGGATTCCTCGGTCGATCCGGTCGGCGCCTGCGTCGGTATGCGCGGCTCGCGCGTGCAGGCCGTGGTGAACGAATTGCAGGGCGAGAAGATCGACATCATCCCGTGGTCGCCCGACATCGCGACCTTCGTGGTCAACGCGCTGGCGCCGGCCGAAGTGTCCAAGGTCGTCATCGACGAGGACCGCGAGCGCATCGAGGTCGTGGTGCCCGACACCAACAACCAGCTCTCGCTGGCGATCGGCCGCCGCGGCCAGAACGTGCGTCTGGCCTCGCAGCTCACCGGCTGGGACATCGACATCCTGACCGAGCAGGAGGAATCGGAGCGCCGCCAGGCCGACTTCGAGAATTCCACCCGCGTCTTCATGGAATCGCTCAACGTCGACGAAGTGGTCGGCCAGCTGCTGGCGTCCGAAGGCTTCACCTCGGTTGAGGAACTCGCCATGGTGGACCTCAAGGAACTCGCCGGTATCGAAGGCTTCGACGAGGAGACCGCGCAGGAACTCCAGAACCGTGCCCGCGAATATCTCGAGCAGCAGGAAGCGGAGATCGAGGCCCGCCGCAGGGAGCTCGGTGTCGAGGACGCCGTCAAGGACGTGCCCGGCGTCACCTCCAAGATGCTGGTGAAGTTCGGCGAGAACGACATCAAGACGGTCGAGGACCTCGCCGGCTGCGCCACCGACGATCTGGTCGGCTGGACCGAGCGCAAGGAAGGCGGCGAGCAGACCAAGTTCCCGGGCGCGCTCGACGGTATCGACATTTCCCGTGACGATGCCGAGGCGATGATCATGCAGGCCCGCGTCAAGGCCGGCTGGATCACCGAGGCCGATCTCGCCAAGCCCACTGAGGAGGCCGAGGCGACTGAAGATCAGCCGGCTTAGGGCGAAGGAGGATGTCGCCCGGATGCTCACCGATACTGACCCCGAACTTGACCATGGACCGCGGACCGAAAGGTCCGCGACCATGCGGATGTGCGCGGTCAGTCGGCAGGTCCGGCCGATCGACGAGCTGATCCGCTTCGTCATTTCGCCGCAGGGCGACGTAGTTCCAGATCTCAAGCGCAAGCTGCCCGGACGCGGCATGTGGCTCACCGCCTCTCGCGGGGTGGTTGCGGAAGCCGTCCGGCGTCACCATTTTGGCAAGGCCTTCAAGCGCGAGTTGCGCATCCCTCAGACGCTTCCTGCCGATATCGAGGCGCTTCTGGTTCGGAGCGTGACTGAAGCCCTTGGGATCGCTGCCAAGGCCGGTCAGGTCGTGGCCGGCTTCGGCAAGGTCGAAAGCGCCCTTCGGGAAGGCACGGCCGAGGTCCTGATCCACGCCAGCGACGGGGCCGCGGACGGAATCCGCAAATTGGACATGCTGGCGCGTCAAAATGCCGGAAATCGCGGCGCCAAGCCGCAGATTACCGTCGTCACGGCGCTGAAATCGTTAGAATTGGATTTGGCACTGACCCGGTCAAATGTGATACATGCTGCCCTGCTCGCGGGCCCGGCGAGCAGGTCATTCCTGTCACGTAGCCAGATGCTGGTCCGATACCGGATGGCGGACGCTGACAAGACTGCCGAAAAGCCCGGCCAGGATTTCTGAGAGATACGACGACCCGATTGGACGGTGCGGCAACGCACAACACTGATAAATCAGGATTAGGACTGCTGAATGGTTGATACCAAGACCCCTGACGACAAAAAGCTGAGCGTTCCGAGCAAGACGCTATCGCTCAAGCCGCGCGTCGAAACGGGCACTGTCCGCCAGAGCTTCAGCCACGGCCGCAGCAAGCAGGTCGTGGTCGAGAAGCGCGGCAAGCGCCGCATCGACGGCAGTGCCGAACCGCAGGCTCCCACGGTTGTCGCGAAGCCGGCACCGGTCGCGCCAACTCCGACGCCCGCTCCGTCGCGCCCGGCGCCGCCGCGCAACGCCGGATCCGGCGTGGTGCTGCGCACGCTGACCGAGGACGAACGTTCCGCCCGCGCCAGCGCGCTGGCCGACGCCAAGGTGCGCGAAGTCGAAGAGCGCCGCCAGGCCGAGGAAGAGGCCCAGCGCCGCGCTGTTCGCGAAGCCGCTGAACGCATCGAGCGCGAAGCGGCCGAATCCCGCCGCAAGGCCGAGGAAGAGCGTCACCGTCACGAGGACGAAGCCAAGCGCAAGGCAGAGACCGAGGCCAAGAAGCGTTTTGGCGAAGGCGAGCAGCCGGCATCCGCGCCGCGCCCCGCCGCCCCCCCGCAGCTCCGGCGCCGCGTCCCGGCGCCCCCGCCGCGCGCCCCGGCACCACCACGGCACGCCCGGGAACATCGACCGCGCGTCCCGGAGCGACCACAGCGAGACCGGCAGGTGGCCCGTTGGGCCGCGCGCCCGCGGTTGCTGCCGGCCCGGACGAGGACGATGGTCCTCGCCAGATCCGCCGCGGTCCCGGCGGCGCCGCGCGTCCCGTTGTAGCCCCCAAGCCCACCCACAAGCCCGGCCCGCAGAAGGAGCGCGGCCGCCTGACCGTCGTCACCGCATTCAATGCCGACGACGTGCGCGAGCGCTCGATCGCCTCGTTCCGCCGCCGCACCCAGCGCCTGAAGGGCCATGCCGCGAACGAGCCGAAGGAAAAACTGATCCGCGAAGTGGTCATTCCGGAAGCGATCACGATCCAGGAACTCGCCAACCGCATGTCCGAGCGCGCGGTGGAAATCATCCGCATGCTGATGAAGCAGGGCGCGATCCACAAGATCACCGACGTGATCGACGCCGACACCGCGCAGCTGATCGCCGAAGAGCTCGGCCACACCGTCAAGCGCGTTGCCGCGTCCGACGTTGAAGAAGGCCTGTTCGACGCCACCGACGATTCGACCGACACCGAGACCCGTTCGCCTGTGGTGACCGTGATGGGCCACGTCGATCACGGCAAGACCTCGCTGCTCGACGCGCTCCGTCATGCCAACGTCGTCTCCGGCGAAGCCGGCGGCATCACCCAGCATATCGGCGCCTATCAGGTGCTGTCGCCCGAAAGCGGCAAGAAGATCACCTTCATCGACACGCCCGGCCACGCCGCGTTCACCGCGATGCGCGCCCGCGGCGCCAAGGTCACCGACATCGTCGTGCTGGTGGTCGCGGCCGATGATGGCGTCATGCCGCAGACGATCGAAGCCATCAACCACGCCAAGGCGGCGCGGGTGCCGATCATCGTTGCCATCAACAAGATCGACAAGCCCGATGCCAAACCCGAGCGCGTGCGCACCGAGCTGCTCCAGCACGAGGTGCAGGTCGAATCGTTCGGCGGCGACGTCGTCGACGTCGAAGTGTCCGCCAAGAACAAGACCAATCTCGACAAGCTGCTCGAGATGATCGCGCTCCAGGCCGATATCCTCGACCTCAAGACCAATTCGGAACGGCCGGCCGAGGGCACCGTGATCGAAGCCAAGCTCGACCGCGGCCGCGGTCCGGTCGCGACCGTGTTGGTCCAGCGCGGCACGCTCCGGGTCGGCGACATTATCGTCGCCGGCGCCGAGATGGGCCGCGTGCGCGCGCTGATCTCGGATCAGGGCGAGACCGTCCAGGAAGCAGGTCCGTCGGTGCCGGTCGAAGTGCTCGGCTTCAACGGTCCGCCGGAAGCCGGCGATCGTCTCGCCGTGGTCGAGAACGAAGCCCGCGCCCGCCAGGTCACGAGCTACCGTGCGCACCAGAAGCGCGAGAACGCGGCTGCCTCGATCTCCGGCATGCGCGGCTCGCTCGAGCAGATGATGTCGCAATTGAAGACGGCGGGCCGCAAGGAATTCCCGCTGATCATCAAGGCCGACGTGCAGGGCTCGCTGGAAGCGATCCTCGGCTCGCTGGAGAAGCTCGGCACCGACGAAGTCGCCGCCCGCATCCTGCATGCCGGCGTCGGCGGCATCTCGGAATCCGACGTGACGCTGGCGGAAGGTTTCAACGCCGCGATCATCGGCTTCTCGGTTCGTGCCAACAAGGAGGCCGCTGCGGCCGCCAAGCGCAACGGCATCGAGATCCGCTACTACAACATCATCTACGACCTCGTGGACGACGTGAAGAAGGCGATGAGCGGTCTGCTCGCGCCGACCTTGCGCGAAACCATGCTCGGCAATGCCGCGATCCTGGAGATCTTCAACATCTCCAAGGTCGGCAAGGTCGCTGGCTGCCGCGTCACCGACGGCACCGTGGAACGCGGCGCCAATGTGCGCCTGATCCGCGACAACGTCGTCGTGCACGAAGGCAAGCTGTCGACGCTGAAGCGCTTCAAGGACGAAGTGAAGGAAGTCCAGTCCGGTCAGGAATGCGGCATGGCCTTCGAGAACTACCACGACATGCGTGCCGGTGACGTGATCGAGTGTTACCGCGTAGAGACGATCCAGCGCTCCCTGTAAGTCCAAATCTTACCGAAGCGTCCGGATCTTTTTGAGCTGAAATTGCGGGAGTGCGATGGCCGGATTTTTCCGGCCATCCACCCCTCTTCGTTTCAACAGGACAAATGACAATGCCCGTGTCCCAAACACGGGCATGACGAGGTGATTTCCAACCATGCCACGCCATCATCAGAAGAAGAGTTCCGCGCCAGGCGGAGGCTCGCAGCGGCAGCTGCGCGTCGGCGAACAGGTTCGCCACGCGATGGCCGAGATTCTGGCGCAAGGCAACGTGCATGATGCGGATCTTGAAGGTCACATCATCACCGTGCCGGAGGTGCGGATGTCACCCGACCTGAAGCTCGCGACAGTCTATGTGATGCCGCTCGGTGGCCGCGACACCGAGGTCGTCATCGCTGCGCTCGAGCGCAACAAGAAATTCGTGCGCGGCGAGATCGCGCGGCGCGTTAACCTGAAATTTGCACCTGACCTTCGCTTCCGCGTCGACGAACGATTCGATGAAGCGGAACGGATCGAGAAGCTTTTGAGAACACCTGCGGTGCAGAAGGATCTGGAACAGGATCCGGACACGGATCGGGAAGAAGAACGATGACGATGGACCCGGCTCACGACACGATCAGCGGCGAACAGGCCGATCAGCGCGACGTGCAGAAGAATAATCTGGCGGACGATAATTTTGCGGGCCTGGGCGGCGATTCGCAGCCGCATCAGGAGCCGCGCCGCGTCAACAACGATCCGCGCGCCAACACCAGGCAGAAGGGCAACCAGGTCCGCCGCGACCGGCGCGACGTCCATGGCTGGGTCGTGCTCGACAAGCCGATCGGCATGACCTCGACCCAAGCGGTTGCGGTGCTCAAGCGCCTGTTCAACGCCAAGCGCGCCGGACACGCCGGCACGCTCGATCCACTCGCCTCGGGCGGGCTGCCGATCGCGCTCGGGGAAGCCACCAAGACCGTTCCCTTCGTCATGGACGGCCGCAAGCGCTACCAGTTCACGGTGTGCTGGGGCGAGGAGCGCGACACAGACGACATCGAGGGCCGGGTGACCGCGACCTCCGACCAGCGTCCGACCCGCGAGGCCATCCTGGCCCTGTTGCCCCGCTTCACAGGGGTGATCGAGCAGATTCCGCCGCGTTATTCCGCGATCAAGATCCAGGGCGAACGCGCCTATGACCTCGCCCGCGATGGCGAAATCGTGGAATTGGCGGCCCGCCCGGTCGAGATTCACCATTTAACCCTTGTGGATCAACCGGATAACGACCACGCCGTGTTCGAGGCCGAATGCGGCAAGGGCACCTATGTCCGGGCACTGGCCCGCGATATGGGCCGGATTCTCGGCACTTACGGCCATATCTGCGCGCTCAGGCGGACCCTGGTCGGCCCATTTGGCGAAAACGACATGATTCCGCTGGATCAGCTGGAGGCTTTGTGCGATAGAGCCGCGTCCGGCGAGGGTAGCCTCGCGGACGCGCTTATGCCCGTTGAGACCGCGCTGGACGACATCCCGGCACTGGCCGTCACTCGGGCTGATGCGGCAAGGCTCCATCGGGGCCAGGCCGTTTTGTTGCGCGGACGGGATGCGCCCACAAGTAGCGGCACAGTCTATGTCACGGTGGCAGGCCGTCTTCTCGCGCTTGCTGAAGTCGGCAACGGCGAAATCATCCCCAAGCGTGTGTTCAACCTGACCGGCCTGACTGCCAGCTCCGGTCGCAACGAGAGAAATTGACGATGTCGATTGCCGCAGAACGCAAAGCGGAAGTCATCAAGACGAACGCCAACAAGGCCGGCGACACCGGCTCGCCGGAGGTTCAGGTCGCGATCCTGTCGGAACGCATCGCCAACCTCACCAACCATTTCAAGACCCACGTGAAGGACAACCATTCGCGTCGCGGCCTCTTGAAGCTGGTCTCGACCCGCCGCTCGCTCCTCGACTATGTGAAGAAGAAGGATGAGGCGCGGTACAAGTCGCTGCTCGAGAAGCACAACATTCGTCGTTAAGAGTTCCTGCGCGCGCCAAACGGCGCGCGTTTTCGCGCGTGATTTCGAACGAAAGCGTTTGTTCAAAGGTTTTTCGTCGAGGCTGCGTGCGCGTCGGATGCGAGCCGTTGACGGCGAGCATCCGGGGCATGATGGGCGAACACCGCGCTTCGGTGTTCGCGTTCGTGCCGACTGACAGTCCAGCAGCAATCCGGCGGCTGGGCACAACGGGCAAGGCGCCCGTATGACCCGAAGGGATGGACGCCATCCGAAATCCAAAAACCATGGCAGGATCGCAGGACGCTGATCGCCCGCTTCGATCAACGTCCCGCAATCTTGCGCATGGTTTTTGTTTTTCGACCCGTCCTTCTTTCGAGAACCCATGAAAGAAGACCTCTATGTTCAATAAGCATTCAGTCGAGATCGACTGGGGTGGACGCCCTCTCAAGCTCGAAACCGGCAAGATCGCCCGCCAGGCCGACGGCGCCGTCGTCGCCACCTATGGCGAGACCGTGGTGCTCGCCACCGTCGTTGCCGCGAAGTCGCCGCGCGAAGGCGTCGACTTCCTGCCGCTGACCGTCGACTACCAGGAGAAGACCTACGCAGCCGGCCGCATTCCCGGCGGCTATTTCAAGCGCGAGGGTCGTCCGACCGAGAAGGAAACGCTTGTCTCCCGCCTGATCGACCGCCCGATCCGTCCGCTGTTCGTCGACGGCTGGCGCAATGAGACCCAGGTAATCGTCACCGTGCTCTCGCACGACATGGAAAACGACCCCGACATCGTCGCACTGGTGGCCTCGTCGGCCGCGCTGACCCTGTCAGGCGCTCCGTTCAAGGGCCCGATCGGCGCAGCACGCGTCGGCTTCGCCAATGACGAGTTCATCCTCAACCCGACGCTCGACGAGATGGTGGACACCCAGCTCGACCTCGTCGTCGCCGGCACCGCCGACGCCGTGCTGATGGTGGAATCGGAAGCCAAGGAGCTGAACGAAGACATCATGCTCGGCGCCGTGATGTTCGGTCATCGCCACTTCCAGCCGGTGATCAACGCGATCATCGAGCTCGCCGAGAAGGCCGCCAAGGAGCCGCGCGAAGTCACCACCATCGACAATTCGGCGCTCGAAAAAGAAATGCTCGGCCTCGTCGAGCAGGAACTGCGCGCCGCCTACGCCATTCCGGTCAAGCAGGATCGCTACGCCGCGGTCGGCAAGGTCAAGGAAAAGGTGATCGCCCATTACTTCCCCGAAGGGCAGGAGCCGAAATACGACAAGCTGCGCATCTCCGGCGTGTTCAAGGAGCTCGAAGCGAAGATCGTTCGCTGGAACATCCTGGACACCGGCAAGCGCATCGACGGCCGCGACTCGAAGACCGTCCGCAACATCGTCGCCGAAGTCGGCGTGCTGCCCCGCGCCCACGGTTCGGCGCTGTTCACCCGTGGCGAAACCCAGGCGCTGGTCGTGACCACGCTCGGCACCGGCGAGGACGAGCAGTACATCGACGCACTGTCCGGAACGTACAAAGAGACGTTCCTGCTGCACTACAACTTCCCTCCCTATTCGGTCGGTGAGACCGGCCGCCTCGGCGGAACCAAGCGCCGCGAGATCGGCCACGGCAAGCTCGCCTGGCGCGCGATCCACCCGGTGCTGCCGCCGCATCACGAATTCCCCTACACCACGCGCGTGGTGTCGGAGATCACCGAATCGAACGGTTCGTCCTCGATGGCTTCGGTCTGCGGCGCCTCGCTCGCGCTGATGGATGCGGGCGTGCCGTTGAAGCGGCCGACCGCGGGCATCGCGATGGGCCTGATCCTCGAAGACAAGCGCTTCGCGGTTCTCTCGGACATTCTCGGTGACGAGGATCATCTCGGCGACATGGACTTCAAGGTCGCCGGCACGGAGCAAGGCATCACCTCGCTCCAGATGGACATCAAGATCGAGGGCATCACCGAAGAGATCATGAAGGTCGCGCTCGGCCAGGCCAAGGATGGGCGCATCCACATCCTCGGCGAAATGTCCAAGGCGCTCACCAACGCCCGCGCCGAGCTCGGCGAATACGCGCCGCGCATCGAGACCTTCAAGATCGCCACCGACAAGATCCGCGAAGTGATCGGCACCGGCGGCAAGGTGATCCGCGAGATCGTCGAGAAGACCGGCGCCAAGGTCAACATCGAGGACGACGGCACCGTGAAGGTTGCGTCCAGCGACGGCGAGGCCATGAAGGCCGCGATCAAGTGGATCAAGTCGATCGCCTCCGATCCGGAAGTCGGCCAGATCTATGACGGCACCGTCGTCAAGGTGATGGAGTTCGGCGCCTTCGTGAACTTCTTCGGCTCCAAGGACGGCCTCGTCCACATCAGCCAGCTCGCTTCGGCGCGCGTGCAGAAGACCTCCGACGTCGTCAAGGAAGGCGACAAGGTCAAGGTCAAGCTGCTCGGCTTCGACGACCGCGGCAAGACCCGCCTGTCGATGAAGGTCGTCGACCAGACCACCGGCGAAGACCTCGAGGGCAAGGTCGGCGACGGCGAGAAGGCCCCGCGTGAAGCGGCCGGCGAGTAATCGCTGAGCACCATCGGAAACACGAAGGGCGGCCGAAAGGCCGCCCTTTTTATTGGCTGTCTGCGGCGGGCATCATCGAGATAGCAATGCGCGATTCCGCCGCAGCGTCACAATGACTGTGATCGAAACCGGCGGGGGTCGCTGCTGCGTAGCTGTTCTCACGCTTGATCAGCGGATCGTCCTCAGACAGGAGAATCACATGTCATCCATATCCCGGCGCCGTCTCATGTTCGCTGCAACAGGCCTTGTTGCCGCTGCCGCGGCTCCACGCCTCGTGTTCGCGCAGGCCGCCGCGGCGCCCGCAGGTCCGTTCAAGCTCGATCCTCTGGCATATCCGGCGAACGCGCTGGAACCGCATATCGATGCCAGGACGATGGAAATCCATCACGACCGCCATCACCAGGCGTTCATCACCAACCTGAACAATTTCGCCAAGGACAATCCGCAGATCGCGGAAAAACCGGTCGCTGAAGTGCTGGGCAATCTCGGCGCCGTGCCGGAAGCGATCCGCACCGGCGTCCGCAACAGCATGGGCGGCCACGCCAACCACACCATGTTCTGGCGGATCATGGGACCGAATGGCGGCAAGCCGGAAGGTGCGGTGCTCGCCGCGATCGACGGAGATCTCGGCGGCATGGAGAAATTCCAGACCGACTTCAACGCTGCCGGCGGACGTGTATTCGGCTCCGGCTGGGTGTTCGTGACGGTTGGCAAGGATGGCAAGCTCGCGATCGAGACCCGCCCCAACCAGGACAATCCGATGATGGACGGCAAGCGCGCGCTGCTCGGCAACGACGTCTGGGAGCACGCCTATTACCTGAACTACCAGAACCGTCGCGCCGATTATCTCAAGGCATGGTGGAACACGGTAAACTGGAAAGTCGTCGGCGAACGCTACGCCGCAGCCAAGGCCGGCACACTCGACGTGTGACAACGATCCAGGTCACGAAAGGGGCGGCCTCTCGGCCGCCCCTTGTATCTGTCGCTTGCTGATCGGGATCAGGCCACGATGTCGTAGCGATCGAGGTTCATCACCTTGGTCCAGGCCTTGGCGAAGTCCTTGACGAACTGCTCCTTGGCGTCCGAGGTCGCATAGACCTCGGCGTAGGCGCGAAGCTGCGAGTGCGCTCCGAAGATCAGGTCGACGCGCGTGCCGGTCCACTTGACCGCATTGGTCTTGTGGTCACGGCCTTCGTAGGTGCCGTCCGAGCCGGCCGGGGACCACTGCGTGCTCATGTCGAGCAGGTTGACGAAGAAGTCGTTGCTGAGCGTTCCCACCTTCGCGGTGAGGACGCCGTGCTTCGAACCATTCGCATTGGCACCGAGTACGCGCAGGCCGCCGAGAAGCACCGTCATCTCCGGGCCGGTGAGCCGGAGCAGTTGCGCGCGGTCGACCAGGGCTTCTTCCTGATGCATGAACTGATGCCGCTTGCCGATGAAGTTGCGGAAACCATCAGCGCGCGGCTCCAGCGGAGCAAACGACGCAGCGTCAGTCTGCTCCTGCGAGGCATCCATGCGCCCCGGGGTGAAACCAACCTTAACGTCGATGCCGGCATCCTTGGCGGCCTTTTCGACCGCCGCGGTGCCGCCGAGCACGATCAGGTCGGCCAGCGAGACCTTCTTCGCGCCTGACGACGCGTTGAAGTCCTTCTGGATCGCTTCGAGCTTGCCGAGCACCTTGGACAGCTGGGCCGGCTCGTTCACCTCCCAATCCTTCTGCGGGGCAAGACGGATGCGCGCGCCGTTGGCGCCGCCGCGCTTGTCCGAACCGCGGAACGTCGAGGCCGACGCCCACGCCGCCGAGACCAGCTCGGACACCGAGAGGCCCGAGGCAAGGATCTTGGTCTTCAGCGCGGCGATGTCCTGATCGCTGGCCAGCTCGTGATTCAACGCCGGGATCGGATCCTGCCAGATCAGCGTCTCCTTCGGCACCAGCGGGCCGAGATAGCGCTGGATCGGGCCCATGTCGCGATGGGTGAGCTTGAACCAGGCGCGGGCAAACGCGTCGGCAAACAGAGCCGGGTTCTCCAGGAAGCGCCGCGAGATCTTCTCATAGGCCGGATCGAAGCGCAGCGAGAGGTCGGTGGTCAGCATCGTCGGCCGATGCTTCTTCGACTTGTCGAAGGCGTCGGGAATGATGGCGTCCGCACCCTTGGCCGTCCACTGGTTCGCACCGCCCGGGCTCTTCGTCAGCTCCCATTCGAAGTTGAACAGGTTCTCGAAGAAGTTGTTGCTCCACTTGGTGGGCGTGGTCGTCCACGTTACTTCGAGACCGCTGGTGATGGCATCGCCCGAGTGGCCCGACGCGTGCTTGCTCTTCCAGCCAAGGCCCTGATCTTCCAGAGCGCCCGCCTCCGGCTCAGGCCCGACCAGCGAGGGATCGCCCGCACCATGGGTCTTGCCGAAGCTGTGGCCACCCGCGATCAGAGCCACGGTTTCTTCGTCGTTCATCGCCATACGGGCGAAGGTCTCACGGATGTCCTTGGCTGCGGCAACCGGATCCGGCTTGCCGTTCGGACCTTCCGGGTTGACGTAGATGAGGCCCATCTGCACCGCGCCGAGCGGCTCGGCGAGCTCGCGTTCGCCGCTGTAGCGCTCATCGCCCAGCCATGTGCCTTCGGGGCCCCAATACAGCTCTTCCGGCTCCCAGACGTCGACGCGACCGCCGGCAAAGCCAAACGTCTTGAAGCCCATCGACTCCAGCGCGACGTTGCCGGCGAGCACCATCAGATCGGCCCAGGAAATCTTGCGGCCGTATTTCTGCTTGATCGGCCAGAGCAGACGGCGCGCCTTGTCGAGATTGGCGTTGTCGGGCCAGCTATTGAGCGGCGCGAAACGCTGCTGGCCGGCGCCGGCACCACCGCGGCCGTCGGTGGTGCGATAGGTGCCCGCACTGTGCCAGGCCATGCGGATCATGAGGCCACCGTAATGACCGAAGTCGGCGGGCCACCATTCCTTCGAATCCGTCATCAGCGCGGTCAGGTCCTTGATGACCGCGTTGAGGTCCAGCGACTTGAATTCCTTGGCGTAGTCGAAGTCCTTGCCCATGGGGTCGGACTTGTCGGAATTCTTGTGCAGCATCTCGATGCTGAGCTGGGTTGGCCACCAATCGCGGTTCGCCGGCACGCGTTTTCCACCCGAAAACGGGCACTTTGAAGTGTCGTCCATGAATACCTCCTCTGGTGGCGCGAGTTCGCACCTTCGACCAGGTAGAACCACTCTAAGCCTCCCATTCCATCAGGGGAAGTTGACTTTAATGATCGCTGCGATAGGATTTTCTGATGGCTAACGTGACGATGCGCCAGCTCCGGTATTTCGATGCGCTGGCGCGCCACGGCCATTTCGGCCGTGCGGCCGAGGCAAGCTCTATCTCGCAGCCAGCCCTGTCGATGCAGATCAAGGAACTGGAGGACGCGCTGGGCGGCCTCTTGCTGGAGCGGAGCGCCCGGCAGGTGGCCCTGACCCGGTTCGGCGAAGAGCTCGCGCCACGCGTCCGCGACATCCTGCGCTCGGTCGACGAGCTCGGCGATTTCGCCCGCGCCTCGCAGGACCGCTTTGCCGGTCGGCTGCGCATCGGCATGATCCCGACGATCGCGCCCTATCTGCTGCCCACCATCACCAAGAATCTCACGCGCATGCATCCGGAGCTCGACATCCGTGTGCGCGAGACCATGACGCCGCGGCTGATCCAGGAGCTGGTGGAGGGACGGCTGGACACCGCCATCGTGGCGCTGCCGGTGTCCGAGCCCTCGCTGACCGAGGTTGCCCTGTTCGAGGAAAAATTCCTGCTGGTGCGGCCGGGCGCGGATGAGGGGACGCCGGCGCCGTCGCGCGAGATGATGCGGGAGATGCGGCTGTTGCTGCTCGAAGAGGGGCACTGCTTCCGCGATCAGGCGCTGTCGTTCTGCAACATGCAATCGGCGCCGCCGCGCGAGATGCTGGACGCGAATTCGCTGTCGACGCTGGTCCAGATGGTCAGCGCCGGCATCGGCGTTACGCTGATTCCGGAGATGGCCGTGCCGGTGGAGACCCGGTCGGCCTCGGTCTCGCTGGCGCGCTTCCGCGACCCCGAGCCATCCCGCACCATCGGCATGGTCTGGCGCAAGACCAGCCCGCTGGCGCGGCAGCTGCTCCAGATTTCCGAGGTGGTGTGCCTGTCGGCCGGCAAGGTGCGGGCACGTCAACCCGCGCGCAGCCCGCGGGCTTGACGTACCGATGTCGCATCCGATCATCCGCCCCGCACGGGCCGACGAATATGACGAGGTCGGCCGCGTCTGGATGGAGAGCTGGGTCTCGACCGGGCTCGGCGAGGCGAGCGAGTTCCTGCTGGCAAACCTGCGCGCCCGCATCCGGCGCGAAATCGAAGACGGCTGGGCCCTTTACGTCGCCGACGACAACAGCACGATCGCCGCGATGCTGGCGTTGCATCCGCCAAAGCTCTATCTCGACATGCTGTTCGTCGGGCCTGCCTATCAGGGGCAGTCGCTCGGGCGAAAATTGCTGGCCTTCGCGCGCACGCAGATGCCCAACGAGATGTACCTGCGCTGCGTCCGCGAGAACGAGAAAGCCTGGCGCTGGTACGAGCGCGAAGGTTTCGTGTTCGAGAAGGAAGAGGTCGAACCGTCGAACGGGTTTGTGATGAAGTATTATCGGTGGAAACGGCAGCGGCCAATCGGATAGATTACGACCACCGGGTACAGCTTGCGGTTGTCATGATCCCGGCCTAGTGTTGGCCTCCTGTTTCTGATCCCCTGGAATCCATGTTTCGATCTGCTGCCTCATTGCTCGTCCTGCTGTCCCTTCTGGCTTCCGCATCAGCGCAAACTCCTCCTGCAACCTCCGCGTCTCCCGCACCAGCAAGGCCGGCTGCCAAGAAAGCCGCGCCGAAGGCCAAACCGATGGCGAAGCAGCCGGTTGCGGTCGAGAGCGGCCCCTGCAAGCTCGGCGTGATCTCGGTGATCGGAGAGCGCTACTCCGTCCAGAAATTCGGGCTCACCATTTTCGAGAACGAGGAGACCGAAGTCCCCATCGACTGGGGTCTCGACGATCTCGTGTTCGCGCGAGTGAAAGCCGCAACGGGCGGCGATCCCGGCGTTCGCAGGATCGCCTTTCCCAAGGGAGCCTTCGAACCCTTCTACAATCCGAAATCGCGATTCATTCCCGATCCCAACGAACGCCTGCCAGCGATCGTGCGGGGCATCACGCCGAACGTGAGCTGCGATCGCTATCTGGTTGCGACCACGTACAAGGGGGAATTGCCGGGCAGCCGCATGATGTTGAACGGCATCGGCACATTCAATCAAGGGCTCGGAAATCTGATCCGGCATTCACATTTGTTCGCAAACGTCTCGATCAACCTGATCGACGGCCGGAGCTACGAGGAGATCAAGCGCCCCTTTGTGAATTTCGGCGCGAACTTCGCCGCAAGTATGCGACTGACCGAAGACCCGCTTAACAAGCTCGACAATGACCAGTTTCCCAACCCGCCCGCGACCGCTTCGAGCAGCGCGATTCTGCGCGAGAAAACGCGGGCGCTCATCACCGACAGGCTCGATCGGGGGCTTCCCGGCTATCTGAAGCAAGACTGACACGCACTCATTCGCGTCGACCAAAATGTTGACGAGCGAACGCTGCATCGGACCAACCGTAGTGCGTTGCGATTTCAAAGCAGACACGCGATGAATAAGCCTCGCCGCCTCGCGCCGATGGAAGGTTCCCCGTCATGATCAAGCTCTATTGGTCGCCCCGCTCGCGCTCGTTCACGACACTCTGGCTGATGGAAGAGAGCGGCCTTGCCTATGAGCGCGTGCTGACCGACATCTCGACCGGCGCGCAGAAGGCGCCGGATTTTCTCAAGATCAATCCGATGGGTAAGGTGCCGGCGATCGCCGATGGCGAGATTGCACTCGGCGAAGCCGCTGCGATCTGCGCCTACATTGCCGACCGTTATCCCGAGACGAAGCTAGCGCCCGCCGCGACCGATCCGCGCCGTGGGCGGTATTTGCAATGGCTGTTCTTCTCGCCGGGCTGCATCGAACCCGCCATCATCCAGATCTTCACCAAGATCGAGATCCCGACCTCGACCGCCGCTTGGGGCAGCGCAACGCAGGTGTTCGACGTGCTGGAAGCTGCGCTCGCCAAGGGGCCGTGGATTCTCGGCGAGGATTTTTCGGCCGCCGACATCACGATCGGCTCGGGTCTGAATTTCGCGGTGCGGCAGTTCAAGATGGTGCCGTCGCGCCCCGCCTTCGATGCCTATCTCGCGCGCTGCATGGCGCGGCCGGCGTTCCAGCGTGCGGAGAAGATCGCAGCGGGTTGAAGCAGCTCTCGTAGAGTGGGCAAAGGCGCCTTCGCCGTGCCCACGATCTGCAATTGTTGAGAGATCGTCGGCACGGCGCTTTCGCTCCTTTGCCCGCTCTACGAAGTCCTATTCCGGGGCCTTCAAATCGTCCGGCCGCGGCATCAGGACGATATTGTAGCCGGAATCGACATAGTGGATCTCGCCGGTCACGCCGCCGGAGAGATCCGACAGCAGGTACAGCGCCGAGCCGCCGAGCTCGTCGAGCGTGACGCCGCGGCGGAGCGGCGAGTGCTTTTGCATGAAGGCGAACATCGCGCGCGCCTCGCCGATACCCGAACCTGCGAGTGTCCGGATGGGGCCTGCGGAGATCGCGTTGACGCGGATGCCGCGCGGTCCGAAATCGGAGGCGAGATAGCGCACCGAGGCTTCCAGCGCCGCCTTGGCCACGCCCATAACGTTGTAGTTCGGCATTGCGCGCTCGGAGGCGCCGAAGGTCAGCGTGATCATGCTGCCGCCCTCCGTCATCAGCTCGGCGGCGCGCTTGGCCACCTCCGTGAACGAGAAGCAGGAGATCACCATGGTGCGCGAGAAGTTCTCGCGGCTGGTGTCGGCATAGCGGCCCTTCAGCTCGTTCTTGTCGGCAAAGCCGATGGCGTGGATGACGAAGTCGAGCTTGCCCCATTTTTCGCGGAGCACGTCGAAGGTCGCATCGACGCTGGCGATGTCCTCGACGTCGCAGGGCAGCACCAGATCGACGCCGAGCTGCTCCGCCAGCGGCTTGACGCGCTTGCCCAGCGCCTCGCCCTGGAAGGTGAAGGCGAGCTCGGCGCCGTGCGCATGCAGCGTCTTCGCCATGCCCCAGGCGATCGAATGATCATTGGCGATGCCCATGATCAGACCGCGCTTGCCCTTCATCAGACCTTCCATTGCGAGTTTACCCTCCGCTGTTCGTCATGCCCGGGCTTGTCCCGGGCATCCACGCCCTTTGCAGCCAGAGCCTAAGACGTGGATGGCCGGGACAAGCCCGGCCATGACGAGAAATCACGAACGCGTCGACGATGTCGTCACACGTCCATTCGGCTGAATACCAGCGTGGCGTTGGTGCCGCCGAAGCCGAACGAGTTCGACAGCACGGTGCCGATCCTGACGTTGTCGATGCGCTTGCGCACGATCGGCATGTCGGCGAACTCGGGATCGAGCTCCTGGATGTGGGCGCTCTCGCAGATGAAGCCGTTGTTCATCATCAACAGCGAGTAGATCGCTTCCTGCACGCCGGTGGCGCCCAGCGAGTGGCCGGTCAGCGCCTTCGTCGCCGAGATCGGCGGGCACTTCTCGCCACTTCCGAACACGCGGCGGAGCGCGTCGATCTCCGGAGGATCGCCGGCCGGCGTCGAGGTCGCGTGCGGATTGATGTAGTCGACCTTGGTCTTCACCGTCGACATCGCCATGCGCATGCAGCGCTCGGCGCCTTCGCCTGAGGGTGCAACCATGTCGTAGCCGTCCGAGGTCGCGCCGTAGCCGACGATCTCGCCGTAGATGCGGGCGCCGCGCGCCTTGGCATGCTCGAGCTCTTCCAGCACCAGCACGCCGGCACCGCCGGCGATGACGAAGCCGTCACGGTTGACGTCGTAGGGACGCGACGCGGTGGCCGGCGTGTCGTTGTACTTCGAGGACATCGCGCCCATGGCGTCGAACAGCACGGAGAGCGACCAGTCCAGCTCCTCGCAGCCACCGGCAAAGATGACGTCCTGCTTGCCGATCTGGATCGTCTCATAGGCGTTGCCGACGCAATGGTTCGACGTCGCACAGGCCGAGGAGATCGAATAGTTCACACCCTTGATCTTGAACCAGGTCGCAAGCGTCGCGGAAGCCGTGGACGACATCGCCTTCGGCACTGCGAAAGGTCCGACGCGCTTCGGTCCCTTGGTGCGGGTGATGTCGGCGGATTCGACGATGGTGCGGGCAGAAGGGCCGCCGGAGCCCATGATGATGCCGGTGCGAATGTTGGAGACTTCGTCGGGCGACAGGCCGGAGTCCTGGATCGCCTGCTCCATCGCGACGTGATTCCACGCCGCGCCCTGACCGAGGAAACGCATCGCGCGGCGGTCGACCACCGTCGCAGGATCGAGCGTCGGCGCGCCCTGCACCTGGGAACGAAAGCCGAGCTCGGCATATTTCTCAGCCCGCGAAATGCCCGACTTCGCCTCGTGAAGGCTCGCAAGCACTTCCTGGGTGTTGTTTCCGATCGACGAGACGATGCCCATCCCGGTGACCACAACCCGCCTCATGACAGCCTCGCCTTAATCGTTGTTGCTTGGTGATGCGCTCAGCCCAGGTCCGTGCCCTGCTTGAACAGGCCGACCTTCAAGTCCTTGGCGCGATAAATAATCTGGTCATCGACCGAAAGCCATCCATCGGCGATGCCAAGCACGAGCTTTGAACGCATCACGCGCTTGATATCGACGTTGTACACAACCTTGCGGGCCTCGGGCAGCACCTGGCCGCTGAACTTTAATTCGTTCAAGCCAAGCGCACGGCCGCGACCTTCGCCCCCGGTCCAGCCCAGAAAAAAGCCGACCATTTGCCACAGCGCGTCGAGACCGAGGCAGCCGGGCATCACCGGATCGTTCTTGAAGTGGCAGCCGAAGAACCAGAGATCGGGCTTCACATCGAGCTCGGCGCGCACCAGCCCCTTGCCGAACTCGCCGCCATTGTCGTTGATGTCAGTGATGCGGTCGAACATCAGCATCGGCGGCAACGGCAGCTGGGCATTGCCCGGGCCGAACATCTCGCCGCGGCCACAGGCCAGCAGATCTTCGTATTCGTAACCGTTGCGCCTGTTCAGCATGCACGAGCCTCTGTTTGAATTCCGATTGAGCGGCGCTTCTTGGCGAAAATGGGCCCCGTCTCGGTCGGAGAGCAACGCCAATTGCCACTGTCAGGCGCTGCGCCCGCTTGCCCCGGATGGACTGCGGACCGGGCCTCGATGCCCGGCTGCACCAAAGTCGGTTAAGCGGAACCGCGCGCTGCTCTAACACAGGCCATTTCGGGTGGCAAAGCAGATGCATGAAGGTAAAATGACGCGATCCCCGGGCCGGTTCCAAGCCTGATTAGAACCTCTCTAGTTGCGAGAAACTTGCATCTGCATCTTTCTGTTCTTATATTACGGGGAGATATTGTTCACGCGTGCCGAAGTCTGGAAATGAACGAGAACACCGCGCCCCATCACGACGACGACGTCCATGCCGCGGCCCTCCTGTCCGGCCGCCAGCCGGCTTTGACCGGCTGCCCCTGGCACGACGTCAACGAAATGCTCCAGTCCGCGGGGCTCCGTCCGACGCGCCAGCGCATGGCGCTCGGCTGGCTGTTGTTCGGCAAGGGTGCTCGCCACCTCACAGCTGAAATGCTGTACGAGGAAGCGACGCTGGCCAAGGTTCCGGTGTCGCTGGCGACCGTTTACAACACGCTGAACCAGCTCACCGATGCCGGCCTGCTCCGGCAGGTCAGTGTCGACGGCACCAAGACCTATTTCGACACCAACGTCACAACCCACCACCACTATTACCTCGAGAACAGCCATGAGCTGGTCGATATCGAGGATCCGCATCTGGCGCTGTCCAAGATGCCGGAGGTGCCGGAGGGCTACGAGATCGCGCGCATCGACATGGTCGTGCGCCTGCGCAAGAAGCGCTGAGATCGATCCGAAACTGCTGAATTCGTCGTCATGGCCGGGCTTGTCCCGGCCATCCACGTTTTTGGGCCACGTGCGAAGTCCGTGGATGCCCGGGACAAGCCCGGGCATGACGGGGAGCAGCTCGCCTCTACCGCGTCAGTTGACCTGCTCGTCCGAATACACGCCCCAGAGGCGCTCTTGCTGGATCCAGCCGTCGAAGCCGTTGCCGGTGACACGGCACCAGTTTGCAGCGCACTTCTTCACCTGCGTGACGACGCCGGCCTGGAGTTTTGCTGCAACGGCGCTGTCGGGATCGGCGCGATCGTAGATCGGGGCGAGCTCGTCCTTGTGCTTCATGGTGACGACCGCGGTGCGGCGACCCGACAGCAGCGAGTGATAGACCCAGCCCTCGGCACCTTCGGAATCGCGCACCCGGCGCCAATTCTCGAACTCGGCGGTGATTTCCACCGGCAGGCCCGAACGGGTGTAGACCCAGGCCACGTCATTGTCCTTGGTCGGGCCGGCACGGACGTTCACATGATCCGATTTGAGGCTGACATAGCGCGGCACCGGCAGGCCGCTGGCGGTCTGGGGCGTGGAGTCCTTGGCCGAATGCGAGGGGCCGACCGAAGCGCTCAACCACGTGCAAACGAGCGCCATCACCGAACAAAAACGCCCCAACGCCATCAACCCGTCTCCTGTCGAAGACCCGGCCCGAGCCGGGTCCTCACCCCAAATTCCAAAACCTGCCGCGCCACCCTGACCCGCCCCACGCGGATGTTCCCAAGCCGGCTCCTTCAAGCCTTAAACCCGTGGTTCTTGTCTTGGCCCGGCCTTCTGCTAGAGAGGACGGGCATCTGAACAACCAGTTTGCCCCGATTTTCCGGCCGGAAATATCGGGAGAGCTTGAAGGAAACGCCGGGGACGGACACGGCAAGGGCAGTGTCGAACAACCGGGTTAATGAGACCTCAACGACCGGCCTTTGGCGACAGAGGCGGCTTGCGATGCCTCATGAGAGCAGGACATGTCGGTGAAGAAAAAGCCCCTCGTCGTGGTGACGCGCAAGCTGCCGGATTCGATCGAGACGCGGATGCGCGAATTGTTCGACGCGCGGATCAATCTCGAGGACACGCCGATGTCCGCCGAACAGATCGCGGAAGCCGCGCGCACCGCCGACGTGCTGGTTCCGACGGTCACCGACCATATCAGCGCCGACATCGTCAACCAGCCCGACTGCAAGCTGCGGCTGATCGCCAATTTCGGCAACGGCGTCGACAATATCGACGTGGAGGCCGCGCATGCCCGCGGCATCACCGTGACCAATACGCCAAAAGTCCTGACCGAGGACACCGCCGACATGACCATGGCGCTGATCCTCGCCGTGCCCAGGCGGATGATTGAAGGCGCCTCGATCCTAACCGAAGGAAAGCCGTGGGCCGGCTGGTCGCCGACCTGGATGCTCGGCCACCGCATCGGCGGCAAGCGGCTCGGCATCATCGGCATGGGCCGCATCGGCCAGGCGGTGGCGCGCCGTGCCCGCGCCTTCGGCCTGCAGATCCACTATCACAACCGCCGTCCCGTGGCGCCCGTCATCGCCGAAGAGTTGGGGGCGACCTATTGGGAAAGCCTCGACCAGATGCTGGCGCGGATGGACATCATCTCGGTGAACTGTCCGCACACGCCGGCGACTTATCATCTGCTCTCGGCGCGGCGGCTGAAGCTGATCCGGAAAGACGCCTACATCGTCAACACCGCGCGCGGCGAGGTGACCGACGAGGATACGCTGATCAAGCTGATCGAGGGCGGCGAAATTGCCGGCGCCGGCCTCGACGTCTACGAGCACGAGCCCGCGGTCAACCCGAAGCTGGTGCGGCTCGCCAGGGCCGGCAAGGTGACGCTGATGCCGCATATGGGCTCGGCCACGATCGAGGGCCGCGTCGAGATGGGCGAGAAGGTGATCATCAACATCCGCACCTTCCTCGACGCCCACAAGCCGCCGGATCGCGTGCTCCCGAGCATGCTCTGAGGTCTATTTCCCGCGCGTCTCGCTCTTGCGCCAGTCGGCGACGAAATCGATGAAGGCGCGCAGCGCGGGCGGCGTCTGGCGCCGGCTCGGGTAGTACAGAAACGGTCCGGGAAACGGCTCGCACCAATCTTCCATCAGGCTGATCAGCGCGCCGGACTTCAGGGCTTCGCCGACATAACCGTCGATCGTTGCCCAGATGCCCGCGCCGGCGAGCGCGGCCTGCATCGCAAGGTTCATGTTGGTCGAGATCAGCTTGGCCGGCGGATCGACCTTCATGATCTGGCCGGCCTTCTCGAACTCCCAATCATGCATCACGCCGCTCGAATAGCGGGCGCGGATGCAATCATGATCGAGCAGATCCTTCGGATGCTTCGGCTCGCCGCGGCGCGCGACATAATCGGGCGAGGCGACGACGACATAGTGCTGCGGACCGCTCAGCGGAATCGCCACCATGTCCTGCGCCAGATGCTCGCCATAGCGCACGCCGGCATCGTAGCCCCCGCTCACGATGTCGACGAAGCCGCTCTCGGACACGACGTCGAGATCGACCTGCGGATGGGCGGCGAGAAACGGCCCGACCATCGGAGCCAGCACGAGATCGACGGCCGGGGGCGGCGCGTTGATGCGCAGGCGGCCAGAGGCCACCTCGCGCAGACCCCGCACCTCCGCCAGGGCATCGCCGACATCGCGCAGCGCAGGTGCCACCCGCGACAGCAGCAGCTCACCCGCCTCGGTCAAGGCGACGCTGCGGGTGGTACGGTTCATCAGGCGAACACCGAGGCGCTCCTCGAGGTCCCGTAGGCGCTGGCTAAGGCTCGACACCGACACGCGAATTTCGATTGCCGCACGCCGGAAATTCCGGGTGCGGGCGATCGCCACGAAGACGTCGAGATCGCGCAGATCAGGTTCAGTCATTGTTCGACAGAATGAACAAGCCATTCGGCATTGTCCAGCTTATCGGGGTAATGGAGCGGGCGCATATCCCTCCTCGTCACGCGGCGCGATCAGCCTGCCGCCTTTTCGAGGAGAGCCATCATGGAACAGCACAAACTCGGTTCAACCGGCCCCACCGTCTCCGCCCTGGGTCTCGGCTGCATGGCCATGTCGGACGCCTACGGCCCGGCCGATCGCGGCGAGAGCATCGTTACGGTCCACGCCGCCCTCGATGCCGGCATCACACTGATCGACACCGGCGATTTCTACGCGATGGGCCACAATGAAATGCTGATTCGCGATGCGCTGAGGGATGTGGCGCGCGACAGAGTGCAGATCAGCGTCAAGTTCGGCGCGCTGCGCGGCCCCGCCGGTGAATTCACCGGAATGGATTGCCGCCCGGCAGCGACCCGGAATTTCCTTGCTTATTCGCTGCAGCGGCTCGGCACCGACTATGTCGACATCTACCGCCCGGCGCGGCTCGACCCCAACGTTCCTATCGAAGAGACCATCGGCGGCCTCGCCGATCTCGTGAAGGCCGGCTACGTCAGGCATATCGGCCTGTCAGAGGTCGGCTCCGACACCATCCGCCGCGCGCATGCCGTGCATCCGATCGCCGATCTCCAGATCGAATATTCGCTGATCGAGCGCGGCATCGAACGCGACATCCTCAAGACCTGCCGCGAGCTCGGCATTGGCATCACCGCCTATGGCGTCCTGGCGCGCGGTCTGATCAGCGGCCATTGGTCGAAGGACTCGGGCAGGGCCGGCAAGGACTACCGGCTGATGACACCGCGCTTCCAGGGCGCAAATCTCGACGCCAATCTGGCGCTGGTGGAGTCCCTGCGTGCCATCGCCGACGAAATTGGCGCAACGCCGGCGCAAGTCGCTATCGCCTGGGTGGCGGCGCAAGGCCAAGAGCGCGGTCAAGAGATCGTGCCGCTGGTCGGCGCCAAGACCCGCACCCGTCTCATCGAAGCGCTTGGCGCGACCAGGGTCACGCTGACACCGGCACATCTTGCGGCGCTGGCCAAGGCGTTTCCGCCGGATGTCGCTTCGGGCACGCGCTATACCGCCGAGCAGATGGCCCATCTCGATAGCGAGAAGCCGGCCGCGGCGTAACGCAGCAAATCAAGTGCGATGGGCGCTGAGGTCGGTGACCACGGGCCCGTCGCCATTGAGCGGGTTGGCCGGATCGCGCCCATAGCGCAGCGTCTCGAAGCGCATCGCACGCGCATCGATCATGAGGAGGCGGCCGACGAGGCCGTCGCCGAAGCCGACGATCTCGCGGATCGCCTCCAGCGCCATCATCGAGCCCATCACGCCCGCCAGCGCGCCCATGACACCGGCTTCCGCGCAGGCCGGAACCGTACCGGGCGGCGGCGCCTCCGGAAACAGGCAGCGATAGGTCGGATTGAATTCACCCTGCTCGTTGGTCTCGTGTGCGCGGATGGTGGTGAGCGAGCCGTCGAACGTGCCGAGCGCCGCCGTGATCAGCGGCTTCTTCGCGAAGAAGCAGGCGTCCGAGACCAGATAGCGCGTCGAGAAATTATCGGAGCCGTCGAGCACGAGGTCGTACTCGCCGATCAGGTCGAGCGCGTTGTCGGCGTTGAGCCAGGCGGCGTGGCCGACGAAACGGACATGCGGATTGAGCCCCGAGATCCGCTCTGCCGCGCTCTCGACCTTGTGGCGGCCGATATCGGGCGTGGTGTGGATGACCTGGCGCTGCAGGTTGGACAGCGACACAACGTCGTCATCGACCACGCCGAGCGTGCCGATACCGGCGGCGGCCAGATACATCAGCGCCGGCGCGCCGAGCCCGCCGGCGCCGATCACCAGCGCGGAGGCCCGCTTCAGCGCAGCCTGGCCGGGACCACCGACGTCACGCAGCACGATATGGCGGGCATAGCGTTCGAGTTCGTCCGGGCTCAGCATCGTCCTTCGTTCCTCTCGACCTCATGGTGAGGAGCGCGGTACGCGCGTCTCGAACCACGAAGGCCCCGATCTCGCCTGTAGCCATCCTTCGAGACGCGGCTTTCGGGCCGCTCCTCGGGATGAGGATCTCAGCTTGTGGCCACCAAGCCTCCTGAACCACCGCAACGTTGTTCGCGACCAACGAGATGTGCTTGAATGACATTGCGTTCAATGGGCTGGCTGGATTTGTCATGAGATCGATGCTTGCGGCAACACTGATGTTTGCGTCCGCCACAGGCGCGAACGCCCAGATGACGACGCCGCAGATCCCCGGCACCAAGCCGAAGCCTATCCAGACCGTGCCGATCCGGCCACCCGCAATGCAGACGCCATCGGCGACGGCGGACGCGATGGCGCAGGCGGCGCGGCTGTCGCTGCAATCCGACCTCGCCTGGGTCGGGCAATACAACGGAGCCATCACCGGCGACGTCAGCACGCGCATGGTCGAGGCCATCAAGGAATACCAGAAAGCCAAGGGCGGCAAGCCGACCGGCGTGCTCAATCCGCAGGAGCGCGCGGCGCTGGCCGAAACAGCGCGAAAAAAGCAGGAGAGCGTCGGCTGGAAGATCGTGACCGAGATGACCAGCGGCGCGCGGCTTGGCATTCCCTCAAAACTGGTGCCGCAGCAGGCGACCGACGCCAACGGCTCGAAATGGACCTCCCCGACCGGAACGGTGCAGATACAGCTCAGCCGCCGCAAGGAGGCGAACCCGACCACGGCAAAACTCGCGGAACTGGAGAAGGAGCCGTCCGGGCGCAAGGTCGATTACACCGTGGTGAAGCCCGATTTCTTCGTGCTGTCGGGCTTGCAGGGGCTGAAGAAGTTTTACGTCCGCGGCACCTTCAAGGGAGACGAGGTCCGCACCATGACGATCCTCTACGACCAGGCGACCGAGAACACGGTCGAGCCGGTCGTGATCGCGATGTCGAGCGCGTTCAATGCGTTTCCGTCCGGAGCGCAGGCCGGGCCGCCGCCGCGCAAGACCGTCGAATACGGCACCGGCCTCGTCGTCAGTGACGACGGCGCGATTCTGGCCGACCGGCTCGTCACCGACAGCTGTCTCGCCATCACGATCGCCGGCTATGGCAGCGCCGATCGCCTCGCCGAGGACAAGGAGCGCGGTCTTGCACTGCTGCATATCTACGGCGCGCGCGGCCTGAAGCCGTTCAGCCTTGCTGGCGGCTCGGCCAAGACGAACGTGGATGTCGTCGGCATCGCCGATCCACAGAGCCAGGGCGGCGCGGCCGGCGTGTCGGTCGTCAAGGCCGCACTGGCGCCGGTCCCGAGCAGCGATTCCGCGCTGACCCCGCCGCCGGCGGTCGGGTTCTCCGGTGGTCCGGCCATCGATGGCGACGGCAAGCTCACCGGCATCGCGCTGTTGAAGCCGGCGATGGTCGCGGGACCCGCGACAGCGGTGCCGGCCTCACAGGCCGTGATGGTCCCCGCCGAGACGGTACGCGATTTCCTGAAGGCGAATGGTGTCACGGCGAACGGCACGTCGACTGATGCGAAGACCGCCGTCGTGCGCGTGATCTGCGTGCGGAAGTAGCGATCAGCTCAGCCTGAACCGCACACCACTCTTTGCGAGGCCGCCTGAGATCCCGACCGGCGTGCCGTCCGCGCGCCAGCAGGCGGCGCCGCTCATCGTTCCGTCGTCGTGGAAGCCGATGCCGTTCATGCCGCCGGCGACTGTCGCAACCGGTTGCACCTTGTGGCCGAGCCCCGCGAGTTTCGCACGCACGGCCTCCGGCACCTTCTGCTCGACCTCGAGCGCGTTGCCCTCGGTCCAGACCCGCGGCGCCTCGACAGCTTCCTGCAAGGTCATGCCGTGGTCGATCAGATTGACCAGTGCCTGCATCGCGCTCGGGAAGATACGCTTGCCGCCGGGCAAGCCGAGCGCATAGCGCAGCCTGCCGTCGCGCATCGCCATCATCGGCGACATCGAAGTCGTCACGCGCTTACCCGGCGCCAGCGATAGCGCATGTCCCGGACGCGGATCGAACAGATTTATGTAGTTGTTGGCGATGGCACCAAGCCCCGGGATCATGATCTTGGCGCCGAACAGATTGTTGATGGTCTGCGTGGTCGCGACCACGTTGCCGAACGCATCGGCTGCTGTCATGTGCGTAGTATGTGCGCCTTCGAGCGGCGACACGCCGGCGCCCCAGGCCTGCGCCCGCGCCGGATCGATGGCGCAGCGGCGCTCCTCGGCATAGGCCTTCGAGGTCAGCTGCTCCACGGGAACACCGACATAGTCAGGATCGCCGCTGGCCGCGGCACGATCGGCGAAGGCGATCTTCAGGACCTCGGCGAGGTAATGAATCGTCTCGGATGTGCCGAAGCCGAGGCCGCCGATGTCATAGCCCTCCAGGATGTTCAGCATCTGCGCAATGTGCACGCCGGAGGCCGCGGGCGGCGGCGGGCCAAGGATGGTCCAACCACGATAGTCGGCACGGATCGGCTGCCGCTCGACGGTCTTGTAGCTGGTGAGGTCATTGCGACGGATGAAGCCGCCGGTCTTCTCCATGTAGTCGGCGAGGATGTCGCCGAGCGGCCCTTCGTAGAGAGCGGTCTCACCGTGATCGGCGATGTAGCGCAAGGTCTCGGCATATTCGGCCTGCACCACGCGCTCGCCGACTTTCAGCGGCCCGCCATCAGGGAGGAAGATCGCCGCGATCGGCCTGTCCTTGCGCATTTCGGCGGCGCTCTCGCTGATGCACTCGTGCAAATAGGGGGTCGCCGCATAGCCGCGCGCCGCGTGCTTGATGGCAGGCTGCATGACGTCGGAGAGACTCATCGTACCGAACCGGCGCAGCGTCTCGCACCAGGCCTTCAGCGAGCCCGGCGTGGCAACGGCTTTCGGACCGTTGAGATTTTCGTCGCCGATGGTGTCGAACACGTCATGCGCCGAGCCCGGCTTGGGCGTGTAGCTGGTATCGCGCACCGCTGCGGGCACGGTGCTCTGGCCGTCGATGAAGCGATGGCTGCCGTCGGCGAGCCTGATATGCGCCATGCCGCCGCCGATGATGCCGACCATCATCGGCTCGACCACGGTCAGCGTGAACAGGGTGGCGATCGCGGCGTCGATGGCGTTGCCGCCGGCGGCCAACATCTCGGCGCCGGCGCTGGAGGCCAGCGGGTGGTTGCTGACCACCATGCCGCGGCTCGAGACCGCCGGCATCTTCTGGCAGTCAAAAGTCGTCGCCGTCCGGTCGCGCCAGTTTCCGCTCATGCCGCTCGTCCCTCTATTTGTAGCGGCGAGCACACCACACGCACGATTACGGGTCCAGTAATGGTACGGATTAGCTGGCATTCCCGATTCTGCCATCATTGTCAGCGTTGATTCGGACATCCGCGGTCCCCTTTGGATCGGGCAAGGCACGTCCTGAGCGAGAAGAGCTCAGCATCGAGAGCGATGCACGTTCGCGTGGCGTTATCCCGAGACCCAGCACTCCAAAGGATTGATCTTCAAATGCACACGATCGTACTGGCCACCCAAAAGGGTGGCAGCGGCAAGAGCACGCTCGCCATCGGCCTCGCGCTGGCGGCCAAGCAGGCCGGCTTCACCGTCCGCCTGATCGAAACCGACCCGCAGGGCACCCTGTCCAACTGGCTGCGCCGCCGCAACAACGACGACGTCGTCGTCGAGCCGATCTATCATGCCGCCGATATCGAGCCGCGCCTGAAAATGCTGGCTGAGAGCGGCCTGCAGCTTGCGATCGTCGACACCGCCGCCGGCCTCAGCGCCGCGACCACCGCTGCGATCCGCCATTCCGATCTCTGCCTGATCCCGGCCCGCCCCAGCGTTGTCGACATCGAGGCGACAGTCTCGACGCTCAGCGTCGCGCGCGCCTGGAAGCGGCCCTACAGCTTCGTGCTCAACCAGACGCCGATCCGCGGCCAGCGCATCGACAATGCCGCCAACACCCTCGGCGAGGAAGCCGCGCTCGATCTTTCGGACGTGCTGGCGCGCCCGCTGATCGTGATGCGCAACGACCACCAGGATTCGCTCGCGAGCGGCCTCGCGGTGAGCGAATTCGCGCCGAACGGCAAGTCGGCGGACGAGATCCGCAGCCTCTGGCGCTGGATCGAAACCCGGCTCGATCTCGAAGCCACCACCAATGTGCTGATCGACCAGGTCATCTCGGCCGCAGACAGCATGCTGCATATCGCCGCCGAGCAGGCGGCGGACGAGACCACGACACTGACGTCCTGAGCGGGGCAATCGCTCTGACGGCAGTCGGCCCTTCACCATCCGGAAGGGCCTCAGCGACGAAGCAATCCGGCCACCAGCCCCGCCGGATTGCTTCGCTTCGCGTTTTTCGGAAGCTCCATCCGGTCTACGGACTACGTCACTTCTGACATTTCGGACACCAGAACGTGGATCGGCCGTTCTGCGTGAACCGCTTGACCGTGCCGCCGCACCCCGGCGTCTTGCAGGTCTCGCCCTCGCGGTCGTAGACCTTGAACGAATGCTGGAAATAGCCGAGCTCACCCGAGGTCTGGCGATGGTCGCGCAAGGACGAGCCACCGGCCTTGATGGCGTCGTTCAGCACGGTGTGGATCGCACTCACCAGCCGCTTCGCATGTTCGGTCGGCTCGCCGCCGCCAACACCCTTGCGACCCTTGGTCGCGAGCGTCGCGGCGATCCGGCGCGGCGACAGATGCGAGCGATGCAGGGCTTCGCAGACATAGATGTTGCCGAGCCCCGCGACCACGCGCTGGTCGAGCAGTGCGGCCTTCAGGCTCGTCGTTTTGCCTTCGCAGGACCGAGCCAGCATCGCGGCGTCGAATTCGTTGCCGAGCGGCTCGGGACCGAGGTCGCGCAGCAGCGGCTCATCTTCGAGCGCGTTGCGTGCGATCACTTTCATGTAACCGAAGCGCCGCGGATCGTTGAAGACGATGTCGGCGCCGGAGGACATCCGAAACAGCACGTGGTCGTGCGTGGAATCCTTGCCCTTCGGATAGTGAAACTCGCCGGGCGCGGCCTCGTTATCCGGCTTGATGACGCGGAATGAGCCCGACATGCCCAGATGCATCAAGAGCACGTCGCCGGAGGCGAGATCGGCCATGAGATATTTTGCACGGCGGCCGAGCCCCGTGACGACCTGCCCCTGCAGCCGCGCCACGAAATCCGGCTGGAACGGAAAGCGCAGATCCGGCCGGCGGGCCTCCGCGACCAGGATTTTCGCGCCCTCCATCACCGGCTGAAGGCCGCGGCGGACGGTCTCGACTTCGGGCAATTCAGGCATGGTCAGGCATTCACCTTATGAGGGCGGTGTGATAGCGCCATTGCGGCGGGCGCGCTATGGTTCGCCCAGTGGAGTAGAGTAATGGATCGGCCGGGCGAAACCACGCATTTCGGCTTCAGGGACGTTCCCCTGGGGGACAAGCAGACGCTGGTGAACGATGTGTTTCGCAGCGTGGCGTCGCGCTATGATTTGATGAACGATTTGATGTCCGGTGGCCTGCACCGGGTCTGGAAGGACATCATGATCACGGCGCTCGACCCGCCGAGGGGCGACCGGCCGTTCGCGCTGCTCGACGTGGCCGGCGGCACCGGCGACATTTCGTTCCGCGCCGCCAAGGCCGCTGGTGCGGGCTTCCATGCCACCGTCTGCGACATCAACACCGACATGCTGGCGGTCGGCCGCGAGCGCGCCGCGAAGCGCCATCTCGAAACCCGGGTCGATTTCGTCGAGGGCAATGCCGAGGCGCTCGCCTTCGCCGATCGCAGCTTCGACGCATATACGATCGCTTTCGGCATTCGCAACGTGCCCCGGATCGATCTCGCGCTGCGCGAGGCCCATCGCGTGCTCAAGCCCGGCAGCCGCTTCCTGTGCCTGGAATTCTCCACCGTCGAGATGCCCGGGCTCGACCGGATCTACGACCTGTTCTCGTTCAAGGTGATCCCGCCGCTCGGCCGCATGATCACGGGCGATGCCGAGTCCTACCAATATCTCGTCGAGTCCATCCGCAAGTTTCCGAAACCCAACGCCTTCGCCGACATGATCCGCGACGCCGGCTTCGCCCGCGTCAGCTGGCAGACATTGTCGGGCGGAATCGTCGCACTGCATTCGGGCTGGCGTTTGTGATCTCTGCCTTCACCCACATTTCGCGCCTGATCCGCGCCGCGTTCGTGTTTGCCCGCGAGGGCGTGTTTGGCTCGGTCGATCCGAGCCTGGTGCCGCCGCCGGGACAGCTCGCGCTGAAGCTGGCGCGCCTGATCGAACGACGTGGCGTCAAGCACGGCCCGCGGATCGCGCGCGCGCTGACGCGGATGGGCCCGGCCTATCTCAAGCTCGGACAATTCCTGGCCACACGTCCCGACGTCGTCGGCGTGATCATGGCGCGCGACCTCGAAAGTCTCCAGGACCGCCTGCCGCCGTTTCCGCAGCACGAAGCGGAAGCCACGATCGCGACCTCGCTGGAGCGGCCGCTGAAAGACGTGTTTATCAGCTTCGGCCCCCCCGTCGCGGCCGCCTCGATCGCGCAGGTGCATCGCGGCGAAGTCTTGCACGACGGGATCCAAAAATCGGTCGCGGTCAAGGTGCTCAGGCCCAACGTGGCCGCGCGCTTCCGCCGCGATCTCTCCGACTTCTTCTTCGTCGCACACAAGGCCGAGACCTATTCGGCGGAAGCGCGCCGGCTGCGCCTCATCGAGGTCATCAACACCATGTCGCGCTCGGTCGCCATGGAGATGGACCTGCGGCTGGAAGCAGCCGCGCTGTCCGAGATGGCGGAGAACACGCGCGACGATCCTGATTTCCGCGTGCCTGATGTCGACTGGGACCGCACCACGCACAACGTGCTGACGATGGAGTGGATCGACGGCATCGCGCTGAACGATCACAAGCGCCTGGCGGAATCACAGGTCGACCTGCCCGATCTCGGCCGCAAGGTGATCCAGAGCTTCCTGCGGCACGCGCTGCGCGACGGCTTCTTCCACGCCGACATGCATCCGGGCAATCTGTTCCTGGATGACGCAGGACGACTCGTCGCGGTCGATTTCGGCATCATGGGCCGGCTCGGCATGAAGGAGCGGAGATTCCTCGCGGAGATCCTGCTCGGCTTCATCACCCGCGACTATCGCCGCGTCGCGGAAGTGCATTTCGAGGCGGGCTACGTGCCCGCGCATCACTCGGTCGAGAATTTCGCTCAGGCCATTCGCGCCATCGGCGAGCCGATCCACAACCGCACGGCGGAAGAGATCTCGATGGCGCGGCTCCTGACGCTGCTGCTCGAGGTCACCGGCCTGTTCGACATGACCACGCGGCCCGAGCTGATCCTGCTGCAGAAGACCATGGTGGTGGTCGAGGGCGTGGCGCGCGGCTTCGATCCCAAGCTCGACATCTGGAAGATCGCCGACCCCGTGGTGCGAGAATGGATCGAGCGCAATCTCGGCCCCATTGGCCGGGTGCAGGGCGCGCTCGCCGGGACCGGAGACATCGCGCGCGTGCTGATGCGCCTGCCCGAGATCGCCGAACGGTCGGTGAAGGTGCTGGAACAGCTCGAGACCATGACGCGCGAGGGCATCCGGCTGTCGCCCGAGAGCATCGCCGCGATGGGCCGCAGCGAGGGCCGCAAGAATCGCTGGCGCACCGTCGCGCTCTGGATCATCGCCGCGACCTTCATCGGGATCCTGATCGCCGTCAGAAATCTATGATTGCCGATGATTGCATTGCAATCGTGTGGATGATAGCATCGCCATCATTCACGCTGGAGTGGCGCTGTGGCAAGCCTGACCATCCGCAAGCTCGACGAACACGTCAAAACCTATCTTCGGCTGCGCTCGGCCAAGAACCGCAGGTCGGTCGAGGAAGAGGTCCGGGTCATCCTGCGGGAGCTGATCGAGGGCCGCGAGGAGCCGCTGACGCCCTTTGCAGCACCGCCTGCGGCATCCTCCGTCCCCACTCTCCAGCGCACCGGCGCCCTTCCCGAGGCCAGCGTCACCCTGATCATCGGCGGCGGCATCGCGGCCTATAAATCGCTCGACCTGATCCGAAGGCTGAAGGAGCGCCGCGTCGAGATCCGCTGCGTCCTGACCAAGGCGGCCCAGCAATTCGTCACGCCGCTGGCGGTGAGCGCGCTGTCGCATGAGCGTGTCTATACCGACCTGTTCGATCCCCAGAGCGAGTTCGACGCCGGCCATATCAGGCTCGCGCGCGACTGCGACCTGATCGTGGTGGCGCCGGCCACTGCCGACCTGATGGCGAAGATGGCGAACGGCCATGCCGACGATCTCGCCAGCGCGATCCTGCTCGCGACCAACCGCAAGGTGCTGCTGGCACCGGCAATGAACCCGTTGATGTGGGGCAATGCGGCGACGCGGCGCAACGTCGCGCAGCTGCAGCGCGACGGAGTGGTGCTGATCGGGCCCAATTCCGGCGAGATGGCGGAAGCGGGCGAGGCCGGCATCGGCCGCATGTCCGAGGCGATCGAGATCGCCAGTGCCGCCGAACGGCTGCTGCGGCCGCCGGTGCCGCGCCCGCTCGCCGGCAAGCGCGTGTTGATCACCGCGGGCCCGACCCACGAGCCGATCGATCCAGTGCGCTACATTGCCAACCGCTCCTCGGGCAAGCAGGGTTTTGCCATTGCCGCCGCGGCCCAGGCCGCCGGTGCCGAGGTGATTCTGGTGAGCGGCCCGGTCGATCTCGACGATCCCCAGGGCGTCACGGTCAAGCACGTCGAATCTGCGCGCCAGATGCTGGAGCAGGTGCAGGCCGCGCTTCCCGCCGACATCGCGATCTTCGCCGCCGCCGTCGCCGACTGGCGCGTTGCGAGCGAAGGCGAGCAGAAGCTGAAGAAGACCGCAGGCAGCATGCCACCGCTTCAGCTGGTCGAGAACCCCGACATCCTCGCCACCATTTCGAAGCTGACCGACCAGCGCCCGCCGCTGGTGATCGGCTTTGCCGCCGAGACCGAGCACCTGATCGATAACGCCAAGTCAAAACTTGCCCGCAAGGGCTGCGACTGGATCGTCGCCAATGACGTCTCGCCCGCCACCGGCGTGATGGGCGGCGACCGCAACACCGTGCACCTCATCAGCAAGAATGCTGAGAGGAACGGCGAGATCACAGTTGATTCTTGGCCGGTGATGACCAAGGAACAGGTCGCCATCGAGCTGGTCGCGCATGTCGCCAAGAGCGTGACCGGCAAATCCCGGGAGTCCGCATCTTGAGCACTGAGGTCACCGTCGAACTGCAGCAACTGGGCCACGCCGAAGGCCTGGCGCTGCCGGCCTATCAAACGGCTGACGCCGCAGGGCTCGATCTGATGGCCGCGGTGCCTGAGGGCGCGCCGATGACGCTCGCCCCCGGTCAATATGCGCTGGTGCCGACCGGCCTTGCGATCGCACTGCCGCCCGGGCACGAGGCGCAGGTGCGGCCGCGCTCGGGGCTTGCCGCCAAGCACGGCGTCACCGTGCTGAACTCGCCGGGCACGATCGACGCGGACTACCGCGGCGAGATCAAGGTGATCCTGATCAACCACGGTGCGGCTCCCTTCGTGATCAAGCGCGGCGAGCGCATCGCGCAGATGGTGATCGCGCCCGTGCTGCAGGCCGCGCTGGTTCCCGTGGCGACATTGTCGGCGACCGACCGCGGCGCCGGCGGCTTCGGCTCGACCGGGCGCTAGTTTCCGACCTCTCCCGCTTTCCTTGCGGGAGAGGTCAGTACTCTGGCAGTGGACAGCAAATCCGTTACTGCTCCTTTTTGAACATATCCTGGAAGATGAGCTGGCCCCAAATGCGGTTGCGTGCGTGCACCAGCGCGCCACCCTCGCTGAGCTTTCCCAGCTTGACGGGTGCGAACCCGAGTTGCTTGGCCAGGGCCGCCACGGGAGCGATCGCGTCCTCGTCGTCACCGGACAGAAAGACGACACGGTGACCGCCCTCGACGATCGGATCGGCGGCCAGGGTAGCCGCACCCAAGTGATTGAAGCCTTTCACGAGCTTGGCGCCGGTGAACGCCTTCGCGACGAAGGCGGAGGACGGGAGACCGTCCAGCTCCTCAAGGGGAAGCAATGCGTTCATCGCGTCGATGATCGTCTTGCCTTTCCAGTCCGGTAGGGCCTTCGCAACCTCGCGATGCTCCGCAAACGGGACCGCCAGGATGATCGTGTCGGCCTCGAGTGCATCCCGCAGCGACTTGGCGACGACCGCGGGTCCAATCCCCCGAGCCTGCGGTGCCAGCGTCTCGGGCGGCCGGCGGCTCGCGACGGTCACCTCGATGTTCTTGCGGGCGAAGGCCCGGGCCAGCGCCTGACCTATCTTGCCGAATCCTACAATCGCATAGCTCATGATATGTCTCCGATTTCAGATGGCCGAGAAGCCGCCGTCGACAGACAGCTCCAGCCCATTCACGAAGCTGGAATCGTCTGACGCCAGAAACAGCGCGGCCGTCGCGATTTCCTCGGGACGCCCCATTTTTCCGCGCGGGATCAGGGATTCGAACATCTGCTTCGCTTCCTCGGTGAGAACCTGGTCCTGCATCGGTGTGGCGATCGGCCCCGGGTGCAGCACATTCACCCGGATATTCCTGCCCTTCAGCTCGTTGAGCCACCCGCGTGCGAATGCGTGCAACGCCGCCTTGCTCGCCGCATACACGCTGTAACCGGGAAAGCCTTTCAGCGAAGCAACCGATCCGGTCATGAAGATCGATCCGCCGTCGTTGAACAGCGGCAACGCCTTTTGCACCGTGAACAGCGTGCCGCGCGTATTCAGGCCGAAGGTCGCATCGAAATGCTGCTCGGTAATCTCACCAAGTGGGACGGCGTCGCCCGTGCCGGCGCTCGCGTACAGCACGTCGATCTTGCCCTTGACCCGTTTGACCGTGTCGAACAGGCGGTCGAGGTCGTCGAGATTGGCCGCGTCGCCGCGCACGCCGGTCACGTTCCGGCCAATCAGCCTGACGGCCTCGTCGAGCGCCTCCTGCCTCCGGCCCGTGATGAACACATAGGCGCCTTCTTCCACGAAGCGCTTGGCGCTCGCCAGAGCCATGCCGCTCGATCCACCCGTGATGACTGCAACTTTACCTTCAAGCTTTCCCACAATTTCTCCTTTCGTGGTGTCGGGACAGCATCTGCCCCGGAGAACCGCGACATAGGTCCGCCTGAGCCCAGCGTTGAGTGCGAAAGCGCGCACATCGGTGGTGCGAAAACGATCCGGCTGAACGGCCGGCGCCCGCCGCGACGATCCGTGTCCGCCGTTCGGAATTGGGCCGCGCACGTCGATATGGGCTATCAGACCGCCCATCCTGCTGTACGATGCGTCGGTACGAGCGTTGGAAGGCGCACCGCGTGGTGCCGGATTGCACCATGATCGACTGGGATGACATTCGCTATTTCATTGCCGTGGCGCGCGGAGGCTCAGTGCGGGCTGCCGCCGAGGGCCTCGGGGTCAATCACTCGACCGTGCTGCGACGCATCGCCCAACTCGAGGAACGCCTCGGGGCGCAGATGTTCGAAAAGCTGCCTTCGGGCTACCGCCTGACGGCTGCGGGCGAGGAGGTGCTCGAGCTCGCGAACCAGATGGAAGCGTCGTCGCACCAGCTGGAGACGCGAATCTTCGGGCGCGACCAGAGCGTGCGCGGACTCCTGCGGGCGACGTTGGCACCGCCGCTGGCGACACACCTGCTGATGCCCGATTTCGTCGATTTCGCGCGTCTGCATCCTGATATCGAGATGGACATCCTGTCGTTCGGCGAGCTGGCAAATCTGACCAACCGGGAGGCCGACGTCGCGATCCGCGTCGTCTACGATCGCAAAACCCTGCCGCTCAATCTTCACGGCCTGAAGGGACCGGAGGTGTTCGGCGGCGTCTACATGTCGCGCGATCGACTAGCCGCGTTGCGGGCGGGCGCGGCTGACCCTGTCAGGTGGATCGTCATCAGCATTCATGGCATTCCGGATTGGGCCAGCGCGGGTGAGGTTCGCACCACCGGGGTTCCGTTCAGGGTCACGGACGCCGCGTCGCAGATCGTTGCCGTACGGCAAGGACTCGGGATCACGACATTGCCGTGCTTCGTCGGCGACGCCGACCCCCTGCTGGCGAGGGTGCCGGGCACCGAGCTGCATATGTACGGAACGCTCTGGCTTCTCACGCAGGGCGAGACGCGCAAGACGAAGCGCGTGCAGCTCTTCACGGAGTTCGTATCCCGCAGGCTCGCCGCGTACGCGCCACTTCTGGCGGGGCTATCCGTAGCGCGCGGCTGAGGCGCAGCTGGTCGCCGCGACGCTTCAGCCGAATCACCCGCACAATTACGTGGCCGGGAACCCCCCGCCCGGCATTTTTTTGGGGCCGCCTTTGCGTTCACGATCTGGACTCTTACCGGCGGAGTCACGGTGAGGGTATTGTCGTTTGATTCGCACGCGACGGGGGTCGCCGCGTGTAAATTCGTGCGGTCTTGGGGCAACTATGTCAGGCGTGATCGTGTCGATGCGTCGGACGCTGCTGTCGTGCACATCGCTCGTGCGCAACGGCCTGTTGGGAGGCGCTCTTGCAGCGCTGCTGCCGGCTGCGCCGGCCGAGGCGGCCGACCTCATCGACACCCTCTCCATCATGCTGGATTTCAACCGGCAGGAACTCGCGGTGCTCGCCACCGCGCTGGCCTTGCTCGGCTTCTCGGTGATGGCCGCGATCCTGTTGATGCGCACGCGCGTGCGCACTGCGAAGAACGAGGCGCGGCTGCGTGCCCGAATTGGGGAACTCCAGCTCCAGGCCGACCGCTTCGGCGCGCTGCTGTTCGCCGAGCCGCAAATCCTGATCTCCTGGCCCGCCGGCGACAACCGCGCGCAGATCTCCGGCGACGTCTCGCTGGTCCTGCCGCGCGACTCCTCGCCGCAACGCGTGCTCGCCTTCGGAACCTGGCTGCCGCCGGAACCCGCGCTCCAGATGGATCATGCCGTCGACGCGCTGCGTGACCGCGGCGACGGGTTCCAGCTGACACTGACGACCGCGCATGGCCACACGCTCGAGGCCATCGGCCGCGCCATCGGCGGCCAGGCCATTGTCCGGATTCGCGAACTCTCGGGGCTCCGCCGCGATCTGGCCGAGACCAACCTTCGCTACAACGCGCTTTCCGACGAGACCGAGATGCTGCGCGGCTTCGCCGCCAACGCACCCTGGCCGATCTGGGCCAAGGGCGAGAACGGCGCGCTGACCTACGCCAACCCGGCCTATGTCCGTGCCACCGAGGCGAACAACGTCACCGATGCGCAGGAGCGCAAGCTCGAGCTGCTCGACAGCGCCGACCGCACCGCGATGGAGCGGGGACTGAAGGACGCCGCCAATTTCAACGCGCGGCTGCCGATCGTGGTCCGCGGCGAGCGCCGAATCTACGACGTGCGCGCGGTCAATGTCGGCAGCGGCAGCGTCGGCGTCGCCATCGACGCCAGCGAGGCGGATGCGCTCAGCTCGGCGCTGGTGCGGATGGCGGAGGCGCATCGCCGTACGCTCGACCAGCTCTCCTCCGGCGTTGCCGTGTTCGACGGCCAGCGCCGGCTCGCCTTCTACAACGATTCCTACCGCCGGCTGTGGGACCTCGACCGCACCTTCCTCGACGCCAATCCTGATGATTCCAGCGTGCTGGATCAGCTCCGTGCTGCACGAAAACTGCCGGAGCAGCCCGACTTCCGCGCCTGGAAATCCAAGCTGCACGAGGCCTATCGCGCGGTCGAGACCACCAAGGACACCTGGTACCTGCCCGACGGCCGCGCGCTCTCGGTCGTCACCACGCCGAACCCGGAAGGCGGCGTCACCTATCTGTTCGACGACGTCACCGAGAGCCTCGAGCTCGCCCGCCGCTTCGACGGCATGATCCGCGTCCAGCGCGAGACGCTGGACAGCCTCGCCGAGGGCGTCGCGGTGTTCGGCAGCAACGGCAAGGCGCAATTGTTCAATCCGGCCTTCGTCCGGATGTGGAAGTTGTCGAGCGATGCCATGCGCGACGAGCCGCACATCCAGACGGTGGAGGGCTGGTGCCACCAGTTGTTCGACGACCCCGCGGTCTGGCGCCAGATCCGCGAGGCCGTCACCTCGATCGAGAGCCGCGCCGACGTGCCGCTGAAGCTGGAACGCAAGGACGGCAGCGTGCTCGACGGCATGATCCGCCCGCTGCATGACGGCGCCACCATGCTGACGTTCCAGGACATCACCGACACCGAGAACGTCGAGCGCGCGCTGCGCGAGCGCAACGAGGCGCTGGAGGCTGCCGACCAGATGAAGGTGGATTTCGTCCACCACGTCTCCTACGAGCTGCGCTCGCCGCTCACCACCATCATCGGCTTCGCGCATTTCCTCAGCGATCCCTCGACCGGGCCGCTGACGCCGAAACAGGCCGAATATCTCGACTACGTCACCAAATCGACCAACGCGCTGCTCGCGCTGACCAACAACATCCTCGATCTCGCCACCATCGACGCCGGCGCCATGAAGCTGGAACTCGGACCGGTCGACGTCAGCAAGGCCATCGAGCTCGCCGCCGAGGGCATCCAGGACCGGCTCGCCACCGACCGCATCCGTCTCAAGGTCGAGATCGCGCCCGATATCGGCAGCTTCTCCGGCGACGAGAAGCGCGTGGTGCAGGTGCTCTATAACCTCCTCGCCAACGCCGTCGGGTTTTCTCCACAGGATTCCACCGTCGGCATCAGCGCGCGGCGCACCGAACGCAGCGTGGTCTTCACCGTGACAGATTCCGGGCCTGGAATACCTGCCGACATGAAGGACAAGGTGTTCAACTGGTTCGAAAGCCGCTCGCAGGGCTCGCGTCACCGCGGCGCCGGGCTCGGCCTGTCGCTGGTGCGCTCCTTCGTCGAGCTGCATGGCGGCAACGTGCGGGTGGATTCGATCGTCGGCCGGGGCACGGTCGTGATCTGTGACTTCCCGACCGACCAGGCGGCGCATCGCGACGCCGCCGAATGAGCGCGCCCACCACATTCTCCGTCGCGCTTCACAACGAGACGGCCACCGCGCAATTGATGGCCGACCTCGCGCTGCTGGTCGGCCCCGGCGATGTCGTCACGCTCACCGGCGATCTCGGCGCGGGAAAGACCGCGGCCGCACGCGCGCTCATCCGCTACCTCGCCGGCGACGAGACGATGGAAGTGCCGAGCCCGACCTTTACGCTGGTGCAGGGCTACGAGCTGCCGCCGTTCCCGGTGGTGCACGCCGACCTCTACCGCGTCGAGGACGAGAGCGAGCTCGAGGAGATCGGGCTGTCACCGCTGCCCGATGCAACGCTCGTCCTGATCGAATGGCCGGAGCGTGCGCCGTCGGCGATGCCGCAAGATCGCATCGACATTTCGCTGACGCACCGCCCCGCACTGGGCTCGAACGCGCGCGCTGCCGACATCACCGGTCACGGCAAGAGCGCCGCCACGGTCGCGAGGCTGCAGGCCCTGCGTGAATTCCTCGATGCGTCCGGCTATCTCGAGTCGACGCGTCGGCGAATGGCCGGCGATGCCTCGACCCGATCCTATGCGCGGCTGCTGCGCGACGACGAGATCGTCATCCTCATGAACTTTCCGCAGCGCCCGGATGGTGCCGCGAAGTACAACGGGAAATCCTACAGCGCCGCGGTACATCTCGCCGAGAATGTAAAGCCCTTCGTCGCCATCGACGAAGGCCTGCGTGCGCAGGACATCTCGGCGCCGGCGATTTACCATTCCGACCTCGACCATGGCTTCCTGATCACCGAGGATTTCGGCAGCGAAAGCGTGGTCGAAGGCGACCCGCCACGCCCGATCGCCGAGCGCTACGAGGCCGCGACCGATGTGCTGGCCGCACTCCACGGCAAGACGCTGCCGGAAACACTGCCGCTGGCGGATCAGACCTACGCCATACCTGTCTTCGATACCGAGGCGCTGCTGATCGAGATCGGCCTGATGCCGGAATGGTACCTGCCCGATCGAAACGCGCCGCTGAGCGCGGCGGCGCGCTCGGAATTTTTCGCGATGTGGCGCGAGCTGCTGAAGAAGCCACAGTCCGCGCCGAAGACGTGGATCATCCGCGACTATCACTCGCCCAATCTGATCTGGCTTGGGGATCGCGCCGGCATCGCGCGCGTCGGCGTGATCGATTTTCAGGACGCCGTGCTCGGTCCGCAATCCTACGACGTGGTTTCGCTGCTTCAGGACGCCCGCATCGACGTGCCCGAGACCGTCGAGCTGACGCTGCTGTCGCGCTACATCAAGGCCCGGCGCGGCGCCGATGCCGGCTTCGATCCGGCCGGCTTCGCCGAGCTCTATGCCATCATGTCGGCACAGCGGAACACGCGCCTGCTCGGCACCTTCGCCCGCCTCAACCGCCGCGACGGTAAGCCGCATTATTTGCGTCACCAGCCGCGGATCTGGACCTATCTCCAGCGCTCGCTGGCACATCCCGCGCTGAGTTCGTTGCGCGACTGGTATCTCGCCAACGTGCCGGCGCCCCAAAGTCCGCCACAGGGCTGATTCGGGGGCCGATTTACCAGCTATTAGCCAAGACGCCGGTATTCTGGCGGCGAGGCAGCCGGATAAATACGGGGCTGGAGGTCAGATGGCGGTAAAGACGGACCAGCGCGGCAATAGCCGGGTTGTTTTCGAGCGCGGGATCTCGGCCCAGATGATGGGGATCGACGGCACCTGGCGGCGCGACTGCACCATGGAGGACGTCTCCGAGACCGGCGCCAAGCTGACCATCGACGGCTCGGTGGAGGGCCTCCATTTGAAAGAGTTCTTTCTGCTGCTGTCGTCCACTGGACTCGCGTACCGGCGCTGCGAACTGGCCTGGGTCAATGGCGACCAGATCGGCGTCAATTTCCTGAAAGTCGGCGACAAGAAGAAAAAGGCGCGTTCCACAGCCGTCGGGGCATGACGGCAGCACCCGTCGTACAACCGTCACGGCGGGTAGTTAAGGCGATTGAGATGCGGTGCGGCTGATCGAACCTCGTGTTAAGATTGCCGCGAACGTGAAAGGTCTGGAAAGCGAAGGATGTCCGTCAAACCGACCAAAGCCATGGTGCTCGCCGCAGGGTTCGGCCTGCGCATGCGTCCGTTGACGGACAAGATGCCGAAGCCGATGGTGCCGGTGGCCGGCCAGCCGCTGCTCGACCACGTGCTCGACAAGCTCGGCCAAGCCGGCGTGACCGAGGCCGTGGTCAACGTGCATTACCTGCCGGATCAGATCATCGACCATGTCGCAACGCGCCAGCTTCCGCGCGTGACGATTTCAGACGAGCGCGACCAGGTGCTCGGCACCGGCGGCGGCGTGGTCAAGGCGTTGCCGCTGCTCGGCGGTGCACCGTTCTACCACGTCAATTCCGACACGCTGTGGATCGACGGCGTGCGCTCCAATTTGACGCGGCTCGCTGAAAACTTCGACCCCGCGCGCATGGACATCCTGCTGCTGATGGCGCCGACCGCGACCAGCATCGGCTATAGCGGGCGCGGCGATTACGGCATGTTGCCCGACGGCGCCCTGCGCAAGCGCAAGGAAAAGGAAGTCGTTCCGTTCGTCTATGCCGGGGCCGCGATCCTGTCGCCATCGATCTTCGAAGGCGCGCCGCAGGGTGAGTTCTCGCTGACGAAGATGTTCGACCGTGCGGGCGAGCAGGAGCGGCTGTTCGGCCTCCGCCTCGACGGCGTCTGGATGCATGTCGGCACGCCCGACGCGGTCCACGCCGCGGAAGAGGCGTTCCTGGAGAGCGTGGCGTAACTCGCCTCGAACCCAGTGCCGTAGGGTGGGCGAAGCGAAGCGCGCCCACCATCTAAGCTGAAACTCGCGGCAGCCATGGTGGGCACGGCGCAAGTACGCCTTTGCCCACCCTACAGCACCTGTTCTAGCCCGGCGAACAGCGGGGAAGATCCCCCTGCACCCATATCCATTTGAGCCCGCGTCCCTATATTGGCGCCTGATCCCGAATCAGGCAGCTCATGCGCGTCTTCAGCGTCCCCATCTCAGTTCCCTTTCTGCGCACGGTCGTCACGGCTCTGCTCGACGGCCGGCTGGTCGAGGGATTCGAGGCGCGCAAGGAACCGGCGCGGCTGGCCGATGCCACGCTGTATCTGCCGACACGGCGCGCGATGCGCGTGGTCCGCGAGATCTTCCTCGACGAGATGAAGGCGGACGCGGTCGTGCTGCCTCGCATCGTCGCGCTCGGCGACATCGACGAGGACGAGCTCGCCTTCGCCGATGAAGGCGAGCAGTTCTCCGGCGCAACGCCGCTCGACATTCCGCCGCGGCTTGGCGAACTCGAACGACGGCTGACGCTGGCGCAACTGGTCGCGGCCTGGGCCAAGGGCCCGGTGCTGTCGCCGCTGGTGGTCGGCGGGCCCGCTTCGACGCTGGCTCTCGCAGCCGACCTCGCGCGGCTGATCGACGACATGGTGACGCGCGGCGTCGACTGGAGCGCGCTCGACGGCTTGGTGCCTGATAACCTCGATCGCTACTGGCAGCACTCGCTCGAATTCCTGCGTATCGCCCGCATCGCCTGGCCCGGTCATCTCGCCGAGATCAATCGGATCGAGCCCGCGGCGCGGCGCGATCTCCTGATCGCAGCGGAAGCCAAACGGCTGACGGCACATCCGACCGGCCCCGTGATCGCGGCGGGTTCGACCGGCTCGATGCCGGCGACCGCAAAATTCCTGCACGCAGTCGCCTCGCTGCCGCACGGCGCCGTGGTGCTGCCGGGCCTCGACACCGATCTCGACGACGACGCCTGGCGCAGCATTGGCGGTGTGCGTGATTCGCTCGGCAAGTTCGCGGAGCATCCGGCCTCGAACCATCCGCAATATGCCCTGCATGCGCTGCTGGATCGTTTCGGCATCAAGCGCAGTGACGTCGAGATCATCCGGCCGCCGGCAGACGGCGGCCGCGATCTGCTCGCATCCGAGTCGATGCGGCCCTCCGCCAAGACGGAAGTCTGGCACGACCGGCTGAAGCAGCCGGATGTCGCCGCAAAGATCGCGGGCGGCATGAAGAATCTCGCCGTCGTCGAAGCTCCCAATCCTGAGATGGAAGCGCTCGCTATTGCCATTGCGATGCGCGAGGCACGGCATCTCGACAAATCGGCGGCGCTGGTGACACCCGACCGCGCGCTGGCGCGGCGGGTGATGGCCGCACTCACGCGCTGGGATCTGGCGTTCGACGATTCCGGCGGCGACGTGCTGATGGAAACCTCTGCCGGCGTCTTTGCGCGCCTCGTAGCGGAAGCCGCGACCAAGGGGTTGGAGCCGCCGACGCTGCTGGCAATGCTGAAGCATCCGCTGTGCCGGCTCGGCCGGCTGCCTGGCGCATGGAAGGCGGCGATCGAGGACCTCGAGCTTGCAGTCCTGCGCGGCAGGCGCCCGCCTGCCTGCGCGGCTGGCCTCTTGCGCGAATTCAACCGTTTTCGCGAGGAGCTGGCCAAGCTGTGGCGCAGCGAGGTTTCCGCGCTCCACAAGGCCGAGCCCCGTGCGCGTCTCAAGGCCGAAGATCTCGATCGCATCCAGGCACTGATCGATGTCCTGCAGAAAGCGTTGGCGCCGATCGAGAGCCTCGCATCGTCAAAGCCATTCGACTTCGCCGAGCTCGCGCACCGGCACCGCGAGATCATGATCGAGCTGTCGCGCGACGAGCAGGGCCTTCCGCTGGCCTTCGAGGAGCGCGAAGGCCTCGCGCTTGCCGGCGCCTTCGACGATCTCCTGCGCGGCGGCACCACCAGCGGCTTGATGGTGGCGCTGCCGGACTATCCCGACGTCTTCCAGACCGCGTTCAGCGACCGCGCGGTGCGACGGCGCGACAAGCCAGGTGCGCGGCTGCAGATTTACGGACCGCTGGAATCGCGCCTGATGCAGGCCGACCGCATCATCGTCGGCGGGCTGATCGAAGGCGTCTGGCCGCCGGCGCCGCGCATCGATCCCTGGCTGAGCCGGCCGATGCGGCACGAGCTTGGTCTCGATCTTCCGGAGCGCCGCATCGGCCTCTCCGCACACGACTTCGCCCAGCTGCTTGGCGGCGGCGAGGTGATCCTCACCCATTCCGCCAAGGCCGGCGGCGCGCCGGCGGTGGCTTCGCGCTTCCTGCATCGGCTCGAGGCGGTTGCGGGCGACGATCGTTGGAAGGCGGCCGTTCGCGCCGGCGAGAAATATGTGCAATTCGCGGGCGCGCTGGACCAGCCGGGCGAGGTCAGGCCGATCAAGCAGCCCGAGCCGCGGCCGCCGCGGGCGACCCGGCCGCTCAGGATGTCGGTCACCTCAATCGAGGACTGGCTGCGCGATCCCTACACGATCTACGCCAAACACATCCTGCGACTCGACGCGCTCGATCCCGTCGACATGCCGCTGTCGGCCGCCGACCGCGGCTCGGCGATCCACGATGCGCTCGGCGAGTTCACGGAAACCTATGCCGCGCATCTGCCCGCCGATCCCGCACGCGTGCTGCGCGCGATCGGCGAAAAGTATTTTGCGCCGCTGATGGAGCGGCCCGAGGCGCGCGCGCTGTGGTGGCCACGCTTCCAGCGCATCGCGCGCTGGTTCGGCGAATGGGAGACGGTGCGCCGCGATGCAATCGAGGCGATCACGGCGGAGACCCGCGGTGAGATCTCGATCCCGCTCGACAGCGAACGCAGCTTCCGTCTTTCGGCGCGCGCCGATCGCATCGAGCGGCGCCGGGGCGGCGGCTATGCCATCCTCGACTACAAGACCGGACAGCCGCCGACGGGCAAGCAGGTCCGCATGGGGCTGTCACCGCAGCTCACGCTGGAAGCCGCGATCCTGCGCGAGGGCGGCTTCCCCGATATCGACGCGGGCGCCTCGGTGAGCCAGCTCGTCTACGTCCGCCTGAGCGGTAACAATCCGCCGGGGGAGGAACGCATCCTCGAGCTCAAGTACAAGCAGGGTGACGAGCCGCAGCCGCCGGACACAGCGGCCGCCGAAGCGCGCGCCAAACTGGAGGCGCTGATCCGCGCCTTCGACGACGAGAACCAGCCCTACACCTCGCTGAACCTGCCGATGTGGACCAACCGCTACGGCACTTATGACGATCTCGCCCGGATCAAGGAATGGTCGGCGGCCGGCGGCCTGGGGATCGAGGAATGGTGAAGCTGCCACGCCCCATTCCTGACGAGGTGCGCGCGCGGCAGGCGCGTGCATCCGATCCGACTGCGTCGGCGTTCGTGTCCGCCAATGCCGGCTCAGGCAAGACGCATGTGCTGGTGCAGCGGGTGATCCGCCTGCTGCTATCGGGCGTGCCGCCGGAAAAGATCCTCTGCATCACCTTCACCAAGGCGGCCGCCGCCAACATGGCCGAGCGCGTGTTCACCACGCTGGGACATTGGGTGACGCTGGACGATACCGGGCTCGACGCAGCGATCCGCGCGGTCGGCATCCCGCATCCCAGCGCGAAAATTCGCCGTGACGCGCGAAAACTGTTCGCCTGCGCGCTGGAAACACCGGGCGGGCTGAAGGTGCAGACCATCCACGCACTGTGCACGCGCCTGCTGCAGCAGTTTCCGTTCGAGGCCAACGTGCCCGCGCGCTTTGCCGTGATCGACGAGCGCGACCAGACCGACATGATGGAGCGCGCCAATCTGAAGGTGCTGCTGGAGGCCGCGCGCGCTCCCGACAGCGTCACCGGCCGCGCCTTGCTGACCGCGATGGCGAGCGCCGCCGACGTCACCTTCAAGGAGGTCGTGCGCGAAGCCTGTCTCAGCCGCGATCATTTCATGGCCTGGACGGATGAGGCCGGCAACGCCGAAGCGGCTGCTGCGCAGATGGCGGCGGCGCTGGGCGTTGATGCGAGCGACCGCATCGAGGACGTCGAGACGGACATTCTCGATGGTCCCTACCTGCCGCGCTCGCGCTGGGAGGACATCGCCTTTGCGCTGGAGGACGGCAGCAAGTCGGACAATGATCAGGCCTCCCGCCTTCGCGAGGCCAAGGTCTTTTCCGGCAGTGCGCAGGTCGATGCCTATCTCTGCGTTTTCCTTACCGACGAAAAGCTGCCGCGCAAGGCGGTTCTGACCAAGAAGTTTGGCGAGCACAACCCGTCCGTCGCCCGCCTGTTCGAGAACGAGGCGCAGCGCCTCGCCGGATTGATCGAGAAGCGCCGCGCCGTGACCATGCGCGACCGCACCGCGGCGCTGCTGCACATCGCGACCGCGGCGGCTGCGAACTATCGCCGCGAGAAGCAAGAGCGCGGCCTGCTGGACTACGATGACCTCATCGACAAGACGCTGGCGATGCTGAACCGCGTGTCTTCCGGCTGGGTGCATTACAAGCTCGACCGCGGCGTCGATCACGTCCTGATCGACGAAGCCCAGGACACCAGCCCGCGGCAATGGGACATCGTCGCCCACATCATCTCGGAATTCACGGCCGGCGAAGGCGCGCGCGACGGGCTGAACCGCACGGTCTTCGCGGTCGGCGACGAGAAGCAGTCGATCTTCTCGTTCCAGGGCGCTGACCCGCACGAATTCGACAAACGCAAGCGAGAGTTGGATCGCAGATTCAGGGCTGCCGGGCTGAAGTTCGACCCCGTCGCCTTCACTTACTCGTTCCGTTCGGGTGCTGCGATCCTGCATTCGGTCGACCACGTCTTCCGCGAACCCACGATCTACAAGAGCATCCATTCGATCGACGTCGGCCATCCCTTGCACAACTCGCTCAGCGATGCTGGTCCAAGCGTCGTCGAGCTCTGGGATCTCGCGGAAGCCGACGATCGGCAGGACATCGAGGGCTGGCGCGCGCCGTTCGACGGTGTTGCGGTCACCAGCCCTGAAGTCAAACTGGCGCGCCGCATCCAGACCGAGATCAAGCGGCTGGTCGAGAGCGGCACGCTGACAGGGCATGAGGGCGAGCGCCGGCCGCTGCGCTACGGCGACATGCTGATCCTGGTGCGACGGCGCGGCAATGCGTTCGACGCGGTGATCCAGGCGCTGAAGCATGCTGGCGTTCCCGTCGCCGGCGCCGACCGGCTGAAGCTGACCGAGCATATCGCGATCATCGACCTGATGAACCTCGCGGACGCGCTGCTGCTGCCGCAGGACGATCTCGCTCTGGCGGTGGCGCTGAAGAGCCCGCTGTTCGGCCTCGATGACGACGACCTGTTTCAATTGGCCCATGAGCGCAAGGGCTCGCTGCGCCGCGCACTCGGCGAGCATGCGGCCGGGAGCGAGAAGTTCGCTTCCGTGCTGCGGCGTCTGGAGGCCTGCGAGGCCCGTGCGCGCGAGGAGACGCCTTTCGCCTTCTACGCCTGGCTGTTAGGGGGCGACGGCGGCCGTGCGCGCATCCTGCGCCGGCTCGGCCATGAGGCCAATGACGCACTCGACGAATTCCTGGAGCTCGCGCTCAGCTGTGAGCGCAAGGCGCCGGCCTCGCTGCAGGGCTTCATGGCCTGGCTGCGCTCGGCCGACACCGAGGTGAAGCGCGACATGGAAATCTCGCGCGACGAGGTGCGGGTGATGACCGTGCACGGCGCCAAGGGGCTGGAAGCTTCGGTCGTGTTCATGGTCGACACCACCTCGTCGCCGGCGGATTCGCAGCGGGTCCGGCTGATCCACGTGCCGCGCGGCAATGGCGGCGAGGTCGTGGTCTGGGCCGGCCGTAAGGCAGACGACCCCAAGCCCGTCGCCGACGCGCGCAAGGCCATGCTCGAGGAGACCGAGGACGAATATCGCCGTCTGCTCTACGTCGCGATGACACGTGCGGCCGACCGCTTGATCGTCGGCGGCTGCATGCCCGGCAACATGAAGACTGTTCGCAAGCTGAGCTGGTACGATTTGGTCGACACCGGGCTCAAAGGCTCGGGCCTGGACAAGCAGGTGATCGAGACGCCGCTCGGCAAGGTGACCCGATTCGTCCGGCCGGAGGATGTCACCCCGCTGGGTATCCCGGCGGCGACCGTGGACCAGACGGTCGCGCTGCCGGCGTGGCTGCGGACACCGGCACCGAGCGAGCCCGTTGACGACGATCTGGTGCGTCCGTCCGGCCAGTCGGCGGAGGATGGCCGCAGCGTGCGGACAGGCGAATCAGTGCAGTCGCGCGCCCTCGCGTTGCAACGCGGCACGCTGGTGCACCGTCTGCTCCAATCCTTGCCTGATATCGCCGCGGAACGCCGCCGCGAGGCCTCGCTCGGCTTCATGGTGCGCAGCGCCACAGACTGGCTGGAAGCCGATTGCGCCGCTTTGGCCGACAAGGTTCTGGCCTTGATCACCGAACCGCGCTTTGCGCCAGTCTTTGCCGCCGGCAGCCGCGCCGAAGTCGCCATCGCCGGCCGGCTGGAGCGGCCGGGCCGGGCGCCGGCGCTGGTGTCGGGGCAGATCGACCGACTGGTCGTCCGTCCGGATGAGGTTCTGATCGTCGATTTCAAGACCAACCAGGCCGCGCCCAAAAGCGCGGCCGAGGCGCCCGCGGCCTACGTCCGGCAGCTTGCGCTGTACCGGGCGGTGCTGGCGCGGCTTTATCCCCAAAAGCCTGTCAGGGCCGTCCTGCTCTGGACCGAGGCCCTTGAATATATGGAGATTTCAGCCCCCGCGCTGGACGCGGCGCTGGCATCCCTTCATCTCGCTGTGAGCGTCCTTGACCCGGCAAGGGGCCGTTCATAGGTTGACGGCATGATCCCGGGCGCGATTCCCATCCGCGCCGATTCTTTCAACCGAACGAGGTACTCCCATGGCCGTTGGCAAGGTTTCTGACACCGATTTCGAAGCCGAAGTGCTCAAGGCGGACGGCCCCGTCGTCGTCGATTTCTGGGCCGAGTGGTGCGGTCCCTGCCGCATGATCGCGCCCGCCCTCGACGAGATCGCCGGCGCGATGGGCGACAAGGTCAAGATCGTGAAGCTCAACGTCGACGAGAGCCCGAAGACCGCCTCGAAGTACGGCGTGATGTCGATCCCGACCTTGATGATCTTCAAGGGCGGCGAGATGGCCTCCCGCCAGGTCGGCGCGGCGCCGAAGGCGAAGCTGCAGCAGTGGATCACCTCCGCGGTCTGATCGCCTCTCGCAAGTTTATTTTCGACAACGGCCGGCGAAAGCCGGCCGTTTTGCGTTGATGGGACGTGTCCAGCGTATGACGAGTCCCAGACCTTGCCTGCTCCTCCCGCAAAGCGCGCGCGCAAATCGACATCCCTCGTTGCGATGGAGGCGCGGTCGGTCGACGCGATTCCACGCGGCAAGGAATGGCAGTACGAGCCGAAATGGGATGGCTTTCGCTGCCTGCTGTCGCGCGACGGCAGCCACATTGACCTGCGCTCAAAATCCGGCGAGGACCTCGCGCGCTATTTCCCCGAGATCGTCGCCGCCGCGCTGAAGCTGAAAGCCGATCGTTTCACGCTCGACGGCGAGATCGTGGTTCCGCACGGCAAAAGCTTTTCCTTCGACGCGTTGCTGCAACGAATTCATCCTGCCGCGAGCCGCGTGAAAAAGCTCTCGCAGGAAACGCCGGCGCTCTATCTCACCTTCGATCTGCTCGCGACGGACAAACAGAAGCTTGCCGAGAGGCCACTCGGCGAACGGCGGCCGGCGCTGGGGGCTTTTGCGAAGGCCAATCTGAAGGGCAGCAGTTTCCATCTCTCACCGGCAACAACGAGCTACGCTATCGCGAAAAAATGGCTGGCTCAGTCCGGCGGCGGCTCGGACGGCGTCATCGCCAAGCGGATCGACCTGCCCTATCAGGCCGGAAATCGCGACGGCATGCAGAAGATCAAAAAATTTCGCAGCGCCGATTGCGTGGTCGGCGGCTTCCGCTACGCGACCAACAAGCTGGCCGGTCGAAAGGTGGTTGGCTCGCTGCTGCTCGGGCTCTACGACGATGGCGGCCTGCTGCACCATGTCGGATTCACCTCGGCGATCAAGGCGAACGAGAAGCCGGCGCTGACCGATCGGCTGGAGGCGCTGAACGGCGAGCCCGGCTTCACCGGCAACGCGCCGGGCGGACCGAGCCGCTGGTCGACCGAGCGTTCGGCCAAATGGTGCCCGCTCAAGCCGAAGCTGGTGATCGAGGTCTGCTACGATCATTTCAGCGGCGAGCGTTTTCGCCACGGCACCTCGATCCTGCGCTGGCGCCCAGACAAGGCACCGCGGCAATGCGGCTTCGATCAGCTGAAGCAGAAGGTGGCCGATCCGATGAAGCTGCTGAAGTGAGCAAAGTCGTAGCCCGGATGGAGCGCAGCGCAATCCGGGATTCTCGCCCAAGCAATAGCAGCCTCGGATTGCGCTGCGCTCCATCCGGGCTACCAAGCGAAAGACGCCTACTCTATCCATCCCGTTGCCAGCGCATTCGCCAACTCCGGCTGACCATTGCGCCGCGCCAGCGCCGCCATCGCCTCGTGATCATACGCAACATTTCGGAACGTCACCTGCCAGGCACCGTCGGCAAGTTCGAGGATCGCATAACGCGCGTGCGGCGTGCCGGCTTCGACGACATGCGGATACGGATGCTTGTCGCGATAGCCGGGGCTGCCGACGCTGCCGGGATTGACGATCAGCCGGCCATCGCGAAGCCGCACGGCGCGGGCGAGATGGGTGTGGGCGCACAGGATCAGGGATTGCGAGATGCCTTGCGCGAATTGCCCGATGCGGTCGAGCGGCGATAGTGCCACCGTGCCGTCGGGATGCACGGTATCGAGCCAATAGACCTCGTCGTTATCGGGCGTCGCGTGGCAGAGGAACACCTGCTCGCGAAACACCCGAATCATCGGCTGGGCGCGCAGCCAGTCCAGCTGCACGGCGTCGAGCGCGTCGTAGGCGGGGCGATCCCACGAGCCCATTTTCTCCGGCGGCCGGTCGAGCAGATAGCGGTCATGGTTGCCGAGCACGTGCACGGCGTCGAGCCGCATCAGCATCTCGACGGTGCGACGCGCATCGAGCGGGCCGCTCAGCATGTCGCCGAGATTGACGATGTCGGTGATATCAAGCGCGCGGATGTCTGCGAGCACCGCCTCCAGCGCGAGGTAGTTTCCGTGGACGTCGGCGATGGCAGCGAAGCGCATTGGCGGTCTCTATGCAGGAGGCGTGCCGTTGATCGCCAACACGGGGCCGGCCAGATACAGCGAGCCCGTGATCAGGATGCGCGGCGGCACCTCGTAGGCGAGCTTCGACAGGCCACGCAATGCGGCTTCGACGCCGGAGACCGTCTCGACGCGCATGCCGAGGCTGCGCGCGGCATCCGCAAGGCGATCGACCGGCATCGCGTTTTCAATGTCGGGAATCGGCACCGCGATGACGTGACGGGTGAGGCCGGCGAAATTGGCGAGGAACGCCTGCGCGTCCTTGTTGGCCATCATGCCCACAATTATCACCAGCGGCCGCGACACCCGCTCTTCGAGATCGCCTAGCGCCGCCGCGGCGACGCGGCCGCCCTCTACATTGTGCCCGCCGTCGAGCCAGATCTCCGAGCCTTGCGGCCCCCAGGACAGCAGCGTGCCCGAGGTGATGCGCTGCATCCGCGCCGGCCATTCGGCGCCGACGATACCAGCCTCGAACGCGGCGTGACTGATCTTGAAGATGGTGATGGCGCGCAGCGTCGCGATCGCAAGTCCGGCATTGTCGAACTGGTGGCGGCCGAACAGCCGCGGCGCCGTGAGATCCATCAGGCCGCGATCGTCCGAATAGACCAGCCGACCGTGCTCGACATTGACGTGCCAGCTCTCGTTCGCCGCAAACAGTGGCGCGCGCATGCGCTTGGCCTGCGCCTCGATCACAGCCAGGGCTTCGCTGGCCTGCTCGGCGCAGATCACGGGCACGCCGCGCTTGATGATCGCGGCCTTCTCGCCGGCGATCGACGTCAGGGTGTCCCCGAGAAAATCCATGTGATCCATGCTGACAGGCGTGATCACGCAGGCCGCCGGCGTGTCGACCACATTGGTCGAATCGAGCCGGCCGCCAAGGCCGACTTCGAGCAGCACGACGTCGGCCGGGTTCCGCGCAAACAAATGGAAGGCGGCCGCCGTCTTCAGCTCGAACAATGTCGCGGCTTCACCGGCATTGACGCGCTCGACCTCTTCCAGCGCGGCACGCAATTCGTCGTCACTGACGAGCACGCCGCCACCGGCGCGGCCGAGGCGGAAGCATTCGTTGATACGAACGAGATAGGGCGAGGTGTAGGCGTGCACACGCAGGCCTGCGGCCTCCAGCGTCGCGCGCAGATAAGCGAGCGTCGAGCCCTTGCCGTTGGTACCGGCGATGTGGATCACCGGCGGCAGCTTGCGTTCGGGGTGGCCGAGGCGCTCGAGCAGGCGGTGCATCCGCTCCAGCCCGAGGTCGATGCGTTTCTGATGCAGGACCGACAGCCGCCCGATCAATTCGCCGAGCGGCGTCTTCGCGCTGTCAGGGGATGCGTTCACGCGTGCGGCGCAGCCGGCGCCGTCTCGGCGACCGAGACGATCTGCGCCGGGCTGACCACCGGCTGCACCGACTTCGATGCAGTCTCCAGCGCCGGGGCCTTGGTCAGCAGGCGGCAGAGCCGCGCCAGGGTCGGGCGCAATTCATGGCGATGCACGACCATGTCGACCATGCCGTGCTCTTTCAGGTACTCGGCGCGCTGGAAACCTTCAGGCAGCTTCTCGCGGATGGTCTGCTCGATCACGCGGGCGCCGGCAAAACCGATCAGCGCGCCGGGCTCGGCGATCTGCACGTCGCCGAGCATCGCATAGGACGCGGTGACGCCGCCTGTGGTCGGATTGGTCAGCACGACGATATAGGGCAGCTTCGCCTCGCGCAGCATCTGCACCGCGACGGTCGTGCGCGGCATCTGCATCAGCGACAGGATGCCTTCCTGCATGCGCGCGCCGCCTGACGCCGCGAACACGATGAACGGCGACTTCTTCTCGACCGCAAGCTCGAGCCCGCGCACGAGGGCTTCGCCTGCGGCCATGCCGAGCGAGCCGCCCATGAAATCGAAATCCTGCACGGCGACGACAACGGCGGAGCCTTCGAGCTTGCCGTAGCCGACCTTGACCGCGTCGTTCAGATTGGTCCGGGCGCGCGCATCCTTGATGCGGTCGACGTATTTCTTCTCGTCACGGAACTTGAGCGGATCGGGCGTGACCTCGGGCAGCGCGACGTCGTACCAGGTCTCGTTGTCGAAGATCGACTTCAGACGCGCCACCGCGCCCATGCGCATGTGGTAGTTCGAGCCGGGGATGACGAACTGGTTGGCCTCGACGTCCTTGTAGAACACGAGCTGTCCGGAATCCGGGCACTTGATCCACAGATTCTCCGGCGTCTCCCGCCGCAGCATGTTGCGGATCTTCGGCCGGACCACGTTGGTAAGCCAGTTCATGGTTTGCTCCGATGTGCGAACCCGCCTCGCGGATCGCCTGAAGGGATATATGGCGACCGGGCCGCTGCCCGGCAAGCCGCCGTGTCGCCCGCCTTAGAGCATGATCCGGAAAAGTGTGACGCGGTTTTCCGACAAGATCATGCTCAAACTAAAGAGCCAAAGCGGAATTATGGTCTATTCCGCCGCCTGTTGCGCGCCCTTGACGCCCTGGGCCAGGGCCGCCGTCAGCTCCGCCACGGCGTTGACGGTCTTGCCGGTCGCCCGTCCCTCGGCGTCGAGGCTGTGCTTGAGCGCATCGACCAGCGCTGTGCCGACCACGGCGCCGTTGGCATGGGAGGCAATTTCGCGCGCGGTCTCCGGGGTGCGGATGCCGAAGCCGACGCAGACCGGCAGCTTGGTGTGCCGCTTGATGCGGGCAACCGCCTCGCTCACGGCCGAGGAGTCCGCGGTCGCGGCCCCGGTGATGCCGGTGATGGAGACGTAGTAGACGAAGCCCGAGGTGTTGGCGAGCACGGCCGGCAGGCGCTTGTCGTCGGTCGTGGGCGTCGCCAGGCGGATGAAGTTGAGGCCGGCCTTCATCGCGGGCAGGCAGAGCTCGTCGTCTTCTTCAGGCGGCAGATCGACGATGATGAGGCCGTCGACACCCGCGCTTTTGGCATCGACCAAAAATTTGTCGACGCCATAGATGTAGATCGGATTGTAATAGCCCATCAGCACGATCGGCGTCGCGTTGTCGTCCTTGCGGAAGCCGCGCACCAGCTCCAGCGTCTTCTTCAACGTCATGCCGGCCTTGAGCGCGCGCAGGCCTGCAGCCTGGATCGAAGGACCATCGGCCATCGGATCGGTGAAGGGCATGCCGATCTCGATCACGTCGGCGCCGGCCCTCGGCAGCGCCTTGATGATCTCGAGCGAGGTCGCGGGATCGGGATCGCCCGCCATCAGGAAGGTGACAAAGGCCGAGCGGCCCTGTTTCGCGAGCTCGGCGAAACGAGTGTCGATACGCGTGGTCACTTGCTCTTGCCCCTCAGGATGTCGCCGACCTGCGGGACGTCCTTGTCGCCGCGGCCGGAGAGGTTGACGACCATCAGGTGATCTCTCGGGCGCTTCGGCGCGAGCTCCATCACCTTGGCGATGGCGTGCGCGGGTTCGAGCGCGGGGATGATGCCTTCGAGCTTCGACAGCAGCTGGAATGCAGCGAGCGCTTCATCATCGGTCGCGGAGAGATAGTTCACGCGGCCGACCTCGTGCAGCCAGGAATGCTCGGGGCCGATGCCGGGATAGTCGAGGCCGGCGGAGATCGAATGGGCGTCCTGGATCTGGCCGTCGGCATCCATCAGCAGATAGGTGCGGTTGCCGTGCAGCACGCCGGGACGGCCGCCCGCGATCGACGCCGCGTGCAGTTGCGTCAGCCCATGGCCCGCGGCTTCGACGCCAAAAATTTCGACGGAGGGATCGTCGAGGAACGGGTGAAACAGGCCCATCGCGTTCGAGCCGCCGCCGATGCAGGCGACCAGCGAATCCGGCAGACGGCCCTCGATCTCCTGCATCTGCGCCTTGGTCTCGTTGCCGATGATCGACTGGAAGTCGCGCACGAGCGTCGGATAAGGATGCGGACCCGCCACCGTGCCGATGCAGTAGAAGGTGTTGTGCACGTTGGTGACCCAGTCGCGCAGCGCCTCGTTCATGGCGTCCTTCAGCGTGCCCGACTGCACCGGCATCACCTTGGCGCCCAGCATCTCCATGCGGATGACATTCTGCTGCTGCCGCTCGACGTCGACCGCGCCCATGTACACGATGCATTCGAGCCCGAAGCGCGCGCACAGCGTCGCGGTGGCGACGCCGTGCTGGCCGGCGCCGGTCTCGGCGATGATGCGCTTCTTGCCCATGCGCCGCGCCAGCATGATCTGGCCGAGCACGTTGTTCACCTTGTGCGAACCGGTGTGGTTGAGCTCTTCGCGCTTCAGGTAGATCCTGGCGCCGCCGAGATGCTCGGTCAGGCGCTCGGCGAAATACAGCGGCGAGGGCCGGCCGACATAGTTCTTGAGATAACCGTTCATCTCGGCCTGGAAAGCCGGATCGGCCTTGGCCTCGGTGTAGGCCTTCTCCAGATCGAGGATCAGCGGCATCAGGGTTTCGGCGACGAAGCGGCCGCCGAAGATGCCGAAATGGCCGCGATCGTCGGGGCCGCTGCGGAAGGAATTTGGCTTGGCAATGTTCATCGGACGCTCAACTCTTGGCTGGCGCGCGCGGCGCGAATGAAGGCTTTGATCATCTCGGGATCTTTGACGCCGGGGGCGCTTTCGACACCGGATGAGACATCGACGCCGCCGGCGCGGGTGATGCGGACGGCCTCGGCGAGGTTCTGGGCATGGAGGCCACCCGAAACCATATACGGGAGATCGAGCTCCAGGTTTTGCAGCAATTGCCAGTCGAACGGAGCACCGAGCCCGCCGGGCCGGGTCGCATCCTTCGGCGCGCGGGCATCGAACAGGATGCGATCGGCGATGGCGGCGTAGCCGGGCAACACGGCGAGATCGGCCGCGGTCGCGACCGGAACCACCTTCATCACCGGGCGGCCGAACCGCTGCTTGATGTCGCGCAGCCGCGCCACGCTTTCCTTGCCATGCAGCTGGAAAATGTCCGGCGACAGCGCGTCCATGATGTTGTCGAGCGTCGCATCGTCGACATCGACGGTGAGCGCCACCTTCAGCGCGCGCCCCTTCACCTGGCGGCCCAGGTCGCGACCAAGCTCCAGGGACAGATGCCGCGGCGAAGGCGGGAAGAACACGAACCCCACCATATCCGCACCCGCCTCGAGCGCCGTTTCAAGCGTCTCGCGCGTGGACAGGCCGCAGATTTTGACGAGCAGGGACATGGTCTCGAAGCAAATGGAGGCCGCAACTTGCGGCCGGAAAACCGGGTTTTCGGTCGGCCGCTTCTACAACGTCGCGCGCTGCTTGTCTCGCCCGATGGGCCCGTAAAGCCCGACCCCGGAGGGAACGGGAAGGCGCTGCGAGCCGGGCTTTGCCGCGGCCGCCTGGGCGCGCAAATCGGCCAGTTCGAGCCTGGCAGCCCGTGAACCCGCCTCGTGGCGGCGCGCCGCGCGCCGCCAGTGCCGCTGACCGAACCAGACGGCACAGCCGCCGGCGAAGACGCCGAGGGCGGCGACCAGGATCATGAGCAGGAACAGCGGCAGCGTCACCGACAATGACGGGTCGTTCGCTATGAAGGGATCGAACGAGACCGTGACGAAGTGCCGGTTGGAAACGGCGAAGGCCACCAGGATCAGGCCCAGCGGTATCACGATCAGCGCGGTCAGGAACTTTCGCATCGCGATCGCTCGTCTTGAATCAAGCTTGCGGCCGCATCATGCGGCTATCAGGTTAAACCCCGACGACGACATCCTTAGTCGGGCGCGCCGGGATCCGGATGGTCGCGGTTCAGCCGCTCGCGCATTTCCTTGCCGGTCTTGAAGAACGGAACGCTCTTCTGATCGACAGGCACGTGGGCGCCGGTGCGTGGATTGCGCCCGGCGCGTGCAGGGCGATGCTTGACCGAGAAGGCACCGAAGCCGCGCAACTCGACGCGGTCACCGCGCGCGAGGGCCGCTACGATCTCTTCGAGAATCGCATTCACAATGTTCTCGACATCCCGCTGGTACAGATGCGGGTTGTGCTCGGCGATACGCTGAACAAGTTCGGATTTGATCATCGAGAGATAGGACCCGGGAGCGTGCGGATGACCATTTCCGTGAAAATACCTTGATCTGTCAAGACGCTAAATCAAGGTTGGGCGTCGTGAAAATGCGTGACAAATGCCGAAAAAGCGGGCTGACCCGACGCCCGTCGGACGGGAAAACCCTCAGGCGCTCGCCCGGCCCGTCAATTTGAGGCGGCCGGTTGCCACAGGGCCAGCATTCCGTCCATTCCAAACCGATCAACCGCTTGCGCGACGCCGGTTTGCCCGATTTGATGCGCAATCGAGCCCAAACCGAGCGCTTCCAGCGTGACGGCAGCCGCCGTCTTGAGGAACGGCAGATCGCCAAAGCGCGGCTGGAGCTTGTAGTCGCGTACCGGAAGACCCTTCTTGACGCTCTTCTGCTCGACCAGCCAGGTCACCGCCGTCTTCTCGTCACCGATCTGATCAATCAGCTTGAGATCGATCGCCTGGCGTCCCGTGAAGACGCGGCCATCAGCCACTTTCTCGAGCTGCGTGTCATCCATGCCACGCCGTTCCTTCACCAATCCCCTGAACCAGGCATAGGAATCCTTCACCAGCGCATCGAGGGCAGCCCGCGCTTCGGGACTGGTCGGCTCAAAACCGTTGGGCGCAGCCTTCAGCGGCGACGACTTCACCTCCTCGACCTTGACGCCGATGGTCTTCAGGAGCTCGCTGACGTTGGGATATTGGAACAGCACGCCGATCGACCCGACCAGCGAGCTCTGCTGGGCGATGATGTGGTCGCTGGCAATCGCCGTGATGTAGCCCCCGGAGGCAGCCAGGCCCTCGACCACCACGACCAGCGGCTTCTTCGCCTTGAGCCGGACAAGCGAATCGTAGAGCTGCTCGGAGCCGGCGGTGGTGCCGCCCGGCGAGTTGATGTGAACGATGACGGCCGCGGCCTGCGAATTCTCCAGCCGCTCCAGCGCCTGCGTGCGATCGGAATCGCTGCGGATCAGGCCGTCGATCTGGACCCGCGCGATCGAGCCGGCGGATGCGAAGGTGCCGCGCGCGCCGGGTGTCGCGATCAGCGCAAAGCCCGCAATCGCCGCTATCGCGATCAGCGCAGCCATCACGCGCCAGAACGTCAGCTTGCGGCGGATCCTGCGGCGATCGACGAAGATGTCCGAATCGAGCGACATCTAGATATCTCCAAATGAAAGGCCGGACGCGTTGTGCCCTCACAGCGTGACCAACGGCTTATCTGGATACATCAATTGCGGCGCAATTTGAAGAAAACAAGGCCTCTTGAGGCCCGGCTGCGTAGCCCGGATCGAGTGCAGCGTAATCCGGGCTACAAGAACGATAAGCACAACAAAAAAGCCCCGGCTCGCGCCGGGGCTTTGATGTCTGGCGAACCGAGACGTCGCTTACTTGCTGTCGCGGTTCTTGAGCGCGGTGCCGAGGATGTCGCCGAGCGTTGCTCCCGAATCGGAGGAGCCGTACTGCGCGATGGCTTCCTTCTCTTCGGCGACTTCGAGCGCCTTGATCGACACCTGGACCTTGCGGGCCTTCTTGTCGAACTGGATCACGCGGGCATCGACCTTCTCGCCGACGGCAAAGCGTTCGGCGCGCTGGTCGTTGCGGTCACGGGCGAGCTCCGAGCGCTTGACGAAGGTGGTGAAGTCGGTCCCGGCGATCTTCACCTCGATACCGCTTTCCTTCACTTCGAGCACTTCGCAGGTCACGACCGCGCCCTTCTTGACATCGCCCGGCTCGGCGAAGGGGTCGCCTTCGAGCTGCTTGATGCCGAGCGAGATGCGCTCCTTCTCGACGTCCACATCGAGCACCACGGCCTTCACCATGTCGCCCTTCTTGTAGTTGTCGATCACCTGCTCGCCCGGAAGCTTCCAGTCGAGGTCGGAGAGATGGACCATGCCGTCGACGTCGCCCTCGAGACCCAGGAACAGACCGAACTCGGTCTTGTTCTTGACCTCGCCCTCGACCGTCGAACCGGTCGGGTGACCTTCGACGAAGACCTCCCACGGGTTGCGCATGGTCTGCTTGAGGCCGAGCGAGATGCGGCGCTTGACGGAATCGACTTCCAGCACCTGCACTTCGACTTCCTGCGAGGTCGAAACGATCTTGCCGGGGTGCATATTCTTCTTGGTCCACGACATCTCGGAGACGTGGATCAGGCCTTCGATGCCCGGCTCGAGCTCGACGAACGCACCGTAGTCGGTGATGTTGGTGACGCGGCCGGTGAAGCGGGCACCCAGCGGGTACTTGGCTTCGATGCCCTGCCACGGATCGTCCAGCAGCTGCTTCATGCCCAGCGAGATGCGGTGCGTCTCGTGGTTGATCTTGATGATCTTGACCTTCACGGTCTGGCCGATCGAGAGCACCTCGGTCGGGTGGTTGACGCGGCGCCACGCGATGTCGGTGACGTGCAGCAGGCCGTCGATGCCGCCGAGATCAACGAACGCACCGTAATCGGTGATGTTCTTGACCACGCCGTCGATGACCTGACCCTCTTCGAGGTTCTGCACCAGCTCCTGACGCTGCTCGGCGCGGGTCTCTTCGAGAACCGTGCGGCGGGACACGACGATATTGCCGCGGCGGCGGTCCATCTTGAGGATCTGGAACGGCTGCGAGTTGTTCATCAGCGGCGCAACGTCGCGGATCGGACGGATGTCGACCTGCGAGCGCGGCAGGAAGGCCACGGCACCGTCGAGGTCGACGGTGAAGCCGCCCTTGACCTGGTTGAAGATGACGCCGTTGACCTTTTCGTTGTTCTGGAACGCCTTCTCGAGCTTGCCCCAGCTCTCTTCGCGGCGCGCTTTGTCGCGCGACAGCACGGCTTCGCCGAGCGCGTTCTCGATCCGATCGAGGAACACTTCGACCTCGTCGCCGACCTTCAGCTCGCTGTCACGGCCGGGGCCGGAAAATTCGCGCAGGGCGACGCGGCCCTCGGTCTTCAGGCCGACGTCGATGACGGCCATGTCCTTTTCAATTGCAACAACCTTGCCCTTGATGACGGAGCTCTCCTGCAGGTTGCCACCTGCGAAGGACTCATCGAGCATCGCGGCGAAATCGTCGCGCGACGGGCTATAGGTATCAGCGGAAGTCGAAGCCATTTGTTCTCCAGTTGCGGAAGTCGTGCCGGCCGTTGGGTTCAAGGGCGTATCGGGCGCGCAGTGTCGGAAGGTCCACAAAACCTTCGAGCGACCGCTCGTTGCTCCGGTTTGCGCCGGAACAGCGGAAGCGGGCCGGCTGAGGCCCGCGCGTTCGATGCGTGGAAATCTTATGTCCGGAGCCTGGATCGCGCCGGTCCCGGAAGGACCCGACGTATCGACCTCAAAGAGCGGGAGCGGGCGCTTCCTCCAATGACGGCAGCGGCTTAACCCCGCAACCGGCCCGCTCGGACGGCCTCGATAATGTCGATGGCGGCCCGGACGCCGCCTTCTATATCCAGTTGGGAGTTATCAAGCAAGTAAGCATCCGCGGCCGGTTTCAAAGGCGCAATGGCCCGGTTCTTGTCACGTTCGTCGCGCTGGATGATGTCGGCGAGCACGGCGGCCTCGTCGGCCTCCTCGCCCCTTGCCTTGGCCTCCATGGTCCGGCGGCGCGCGCGGACTTTTGGGTCGGCCACGACGAAGATCTTCACGTCCGCATGCGGGCAGATCACGGTTCCAATGTCCCGGCCGTCCAGCACGGCACCGGGCGGATCGGCGGCGAATTGCCGTTGAAAATTGACCAGGGCCTCGCGGACCCTCGGGATCGCCGAGACGATCGAGGCGCCCTCGCCGGCCTTCTGGGTCTTCAGGGCCGGATTGCCGAACTTCTCGGGATCGAGTTCCAGCGCCGCCGCGACCGCAGCCTCCTCGTCCCGGAGATCGTGACCGGACTGCATCAGGGCATAAGCCACCGCGCGGTAGATCACGCCGGTATCGAGATGACGATAGCCGTAATGGTGCGCGAGACGCTTGCCGAGCGTCCCCTTGCCCGAGGCCGCGGGCCCGTCGATGGCGATGATCATGAAAACTCGGCCCCTAGCGAACGCATCATCGGAATGAAGTCCGGGAAACTGGTGGCGATGAAGGCGGTGTCGTCGACGCTCACCGGCTGATCGGAAGCGCACCCCATCACCAGCGCGGACATCGCGATGCGGTGGTCCATGTGGGTGGCGACAGTGCCGCCGCCGGGGACGTGACCGCGGCCTTCGACGATCAGATCGTCGCCGGAGACCGAAACCTTGACGCCGTTGACGCGGAGCATGGCGGCGGTGGCCTCCAGGCGGTCGGATTCCTTGACGCGCAGCTCCTGCAGGCCGCGCATGATCGTCGTGCCCTCGGCGAAAGCGGCTGCCACCGCCAGCACCAGATATTCATCGATCATCGAGGGCGCGCGCTCCGGCGGCACCACGACGCCGCGGAGCTTCGAGGCGCGTACACGCAAGCGCGCCATCGGCTCGCCGGCATCGCCGCGAACTTCGCTTTCCTCGATGAAGCCGCCCATTTCGCGCAGCGTTGTGAACAGGCCGGTGCGCAGCGGATTGGTCATGACGTCGGTCAGCACGACATCGGAGCCCTCGACGATCAACGCGGCGACGATCGGGAACGCCGCGGACGAGGGATCGGCGGGCACAACGACGGTGGCGCCGTGCAGCTCAGGCTGGCCGACCAGTGCGATCTTGCGGCCATGCGTGCCCTCGCGCGTGGAGGTGATATCGGCGCCGAAATGCTTGAGCATCAGCTCGGTATGGTCGCGGCTGGCCTCGCTCTCGATCACGGTTGTGGTGCCCGGCGCAGCCAGGCCCGCCAGCAGCACCGCCGATTTGATTTGGGCCGAGGCGACCGGGGTCTTGTAGGTGATCGGGAGCGGATCGCGCGCACCCTGGAGGGTCAGGGGCAGACGGCCGCCCTCACTGCCGGAGATGACCTTCGCACCCATCTTTTCCAGGGGATCGAGAATCCGACGCATCGGCCGGCTGCGCAGCGAGGCGTCGCCGTCGAAAACCGCCGAGATCGGGCAGCCGGCGACGGCGCCCATCACCAGCCGGCAGCCGGTCCCGGAGTTCCCGAAATCCAGCGGAGCCTTGGGCTGGGCGAAGCCCGCGACGCCCACGCCCTGCACCTTCCAGGCAAAATCGCCGGTCCGCTCCACGGTGGCGCCCAGCGCCTGCATCGATTTGGCGGTGTTGAGGACGTCCTCGCCCTCCAGCAGACCCGAAATCCTGGTCTCGCCCACCGCGAGCGCACCCAGGATGAGGGCACGATGGGAGATCGACTTGTCCCCGGGCACCCGTACTTTCCCGGTCAGGGGCCCGCTGGCGCGAGCCTGGAGCGGCCTCGTTTGGTCGGAATGGGTCACGATTGGGTCCTTGGATGCGCCCTCGAGGGGGGCTCGGCGCAGGTACCACATGGTCAGCACCCCGTCACGGGCATGTCGTTCTCCCGTAATGCGCTATTGACAGCGGCCCGCCAACTAGCCAAGTGAAACACCGCTTTTCAGACATTCCCAGGATTCCTGCCGTGGCCAAGTCAGAACTCGGAACCAAACGTATTTGCCCGACCACGGGCAAGAAGTTCTACGACCTCAACAAGAATCCGGTGATCTCGCCCTATACGGGCGAAGTCGTACCGATCGCCCCCGTCGCGCCCGCGCGCGTGCCCCGCGGCGCCGAAGCCCGGCACGCGGCGACGGCGGATGCCACGCCGGAGCCGGCAGAGGTCGAGGAGGTCTCGCTCGAGGAGGCCGACGCCGAGGAGAACAGCGGCAAGGTCAAGGCCGTCGTGCCGGAATCCGAGGACGATATCGAGGTCGACGAGACCCTCGAGGACGACGATGACGATGATTCGACCTTCATTGCCGACGAAGAAGAGGGCGATGAGGACGTGACCGACATCATTGGTGATGTCGGAGGTGATGAAGAGACTTGAGATCAGCCCTGATCTGTGAAAAAGGGTGCACCGCGCGAGTCACCAGGGCTCGCCGGTGCGGGTGATCCACCAGGATCCCCACAAGGACTAAGGGGCCATAGCTCAGCTGGGAGAGCGCTTGCATGGCATGCAAGAGGTCGGCGGTTCGATCCCGCCTGGCTCCACCACGCTTCGCCCTTCGGGCTACGCGTGGCGCAGCCGCGCGGAGCACTAAGGGCGAAGCGTGGTGTCCGGCGAAGCCCGAAGGGCGAAGACGGACTGGTGAGGATCCCGCCTAACGACTACCCGGGCGACAGCCGTCAATGTGGTACGTCTACATCCTTCGCAGCATCGAATTTCCTGATCAGGAATACGTCGGCGCCACCGAGAATTTGAAGCGGCGCATTCCGGAGCACAATGCCGGAAAATCAAACCACACCGCCAAATTCAAGCCATGGAAGCTGATCTGGTACTGCGCCTTCCCCGATAAGCACAAAGCGCTCGCGTTCGAGGCGTACCTGAAGTCGCACTCGGGTCGAGCTTTTACGAAAAAGCGGTTGTCCTAAATTCCTACTCCCCAATCACCGCATTCAGCCGATCCCTCAGCGCCACGATCTCGTCCTTCATCGCCACCAGCTCAGACACCGAGCAATCCGAGGCAGCCAGAATCGACTGCGGCACGCTGCGCGCCTTTTCCTTCAGCGCATGCCCCTGCGGCGTCAGCGCGATCAGGACCTGGCGCTCGTCCTCGCTGCTACGCGTGCGCCTCACGAGATGCGCGGCCTCCAGGCGCTTGAGCAGCGGCGTCAGCGTGCCCGAATCCAGGAACAGCTTCTCGCCGATGTCCTTGACCGGCACGTCGTCGCGCTCCCACAGCACCAGCATGACCAGATATTGCGGATAGGTCAGGCCGAGCCGGTCCAGCAGCGGCTTGTAGACGCGGTTGAAGGCATGGGCGGCGGAATAGACCGCGAAGCAGATCTGGTTGTCGAGGCGCTGCGGGTCCAGCGCCGAGTGTTTGCGAGGCATAGCGAATCTCACGACGTTTTCCCCATCTTGGGGCCGGCCGGCGGCATATTCAATTGCGAACAATTAAATGTGAGCCATGCCAATATCAATTGCGCACAATCTAATTGTCTGCGATACAGAACTTACCCCAACCGGAAGACCCGAGGAGACGAAAATGTCCGTGAACGTCCTCTACAAGACCAGCGCCAAGGCCACCGGCGGCCGCGACGGCCAGGCTGCGACCCTCGACGGTTCGCTGAATGTCAAGCTCACCACGCCGAAGGAGCTCGGCGGCGGCGGCGGCGCCGGCAACAATCCCGAGCAGCTGTTCGCGGCCGGCTATGCCGCCTGCTTCATCGGCGCGATGAAGTTCGTATCGTCGCAGGGCGGGCCGAAGGTTCCGGCTGATGCCTCCGTGACCTCGACCGTCGGCATCGGCCCGCGTTCCGAGGGCGGCTTCGGTCTCGACATCGATCTCGCCGTCTCGCTGCCGGGCCTCGCCCGCGCAGAGGCCGAGGCGCTGGTCGAGAAGGCGCACCAGGTGTGCCCGTACTCCAATGCCACGCGCGGCAATGTCGACGTTCGCCTGACGGTCGTCTGACCGAAATTGCGGATTGGCTGGCCCGGGACCCCCCGGGCCGGCCGCTGCCATTTGCCATGCCGCGGCATGCGGTGTGTGCCTGCATGACCCCCTACGCTCGGCGCCATTGCTGGCACCGGGAAACCTCGTTAGGCCTGTGATCAAATGACCGACACAGGGGACGCGAAGGCATGACTGAAGCCGCCAATTCTGGAGCAGCATTGGGCGCAATGAGCGGATTGCGCGTCATCGATCTCACGCGCGTGCTCGGCGGTCCCTACTGCACCCAGATTCTCGCCGACCACGGCGCCGACGTGATCAAGGTCGAGCCGCCCGCGGGCGACGAGGTGCGCGACTGGGGTCCTCCCTTCCACGAAGAGGACGCGGCCTATTTCATCGGCATCAACCGCAACAAGCGTTCGATCGGCCTCGACCTCGCCTCCGAGGGCGGCCGCATCGTGCTGCTCAAGATGCTTGAGACCGCCGACGTCCTGATCGAGAATTTCAAGCCGGGCACGCTGGAAAAATGGGGCATCGGCAACGAAATCCTCAGCAAGAAATTCCCGCGCCTCGTGCATTGCCGGATCTGCGGCTTCGGCGCCGACGGCCCGCGCGGCGGCAATCCCGGCTATGACGCCATCATCCAGGCCATGACCGGCATGATTGCCGCGACCGGCTCGCCCGAGAGCGGACCGATGCGGATCGGCGTGCCCCTGGTCGACATCGGCACCGGCCTCTACGCGGCGATCGGCATCCTGATGGCGCTGTCGGAGCGGCAACGCTCCGGCAAGGGCCAGTTCCTTGAGACCACGCTGTACGAGACCGGCCTTGCCATCATGCATCCGCACACCGCGAATTATTTCATGCATGGCAAGCCGCCGTCGCTCACCGGCAACGAGCATCCCAACCTCGTGCCTTATGCGATCTTCCCGACCAAGACCGACAACATCTTCATCGGCGTCGGCAATGACGGCACCTTCCGCAAGCTGGCCAAGGAGATCGGCAAGCCCGAGCTCGGCACCGATCCGCGCTTTGCCCGCAACAAGGACCGCATCGCCAACCGCGAGGCGCTGCGCGCCGAGCTTGCCGCCGTGTTCAGCCAGCACGAGGCCGAGCCGCTGTGCAATCGCCTGCTCGCCGCGGGCCTGCCTGCAGGGCCCGTGCAGAAGATCGACCAGGCGTTGACGAACCCGCACACGATCGCGCGCGGCGATATTATCGAGAAGGACTGGTACAAGGGCGTGGCATCGCCGATCCGGCTCGATCGCAGCAAGCCGAGCCTGCGCCGGCTGCCGCCGAAATTCAGCCAGCACTCGGCGGAAGTGCTCGGCGAGTTCGGATATTCCAAGGCCGAGATCGACGCAATGGTCGAGAAGGGCACCGTCTGCGGGCCGGAGCGCAAGCGCTGAGGTAAGACGGGCGTCAACGGTGGTGCACTCCCTCTCCCGCACGCGGGGGAGGTTTTCGAGCCTGTAGCTGATCGCCAACCTCACATCAATGCCGCACTGCGGCGCGATCCACGCGTGTGCACCGCGAACGGAGGCGGCTGCCCCGCTCCGTCTTCGCCTATTTGCCGGCTTCCCTTTTCCAGCGCTTGCCGCTTTCGTTTCGCCCGCTTACACAGTCATGTGAACGTCATATGGCGCTGCTAGCGCAAGCGCATCTTTTGACGGCCAAGGGAGGTTTACTTGATGGCTCTTCGACATTTTGGCGCGGCTACCGCATTTGCACTCACGATCGGCATGACGGCGTCGCCGGCGCTGGCCGTGACGGAAATCCAGTGGTGGCACGCGATGACCGGCGCCAACAACGACGTCATCGTCAAGCTCGCCAACGACTTCAACGCGGCGCAGAGCGACTACAAGGTCGTCCCGACCTACAAGGGCAATTACGCCGACACCATGAACGCGGGCATCGCGGCGTTCCGTGCCGGCAACGCGCCGCACATCATGCAGGTGTTCGAGGTCGGCACCGCCACCATGATGGCTGCGACCGGCGCCGTGAAGCCGGTCTACAAGCTGATGGCCGACGCCGGCGAGAAATTCGATCCCAAGATCTACCTGCCCGCCATCACCGGTTACTACTCGACGTCCAAGGGCGAGATGCTGTCCTTCCCCTTCAACTCGTCGTCGACCGTGATGTGGGTCAATCTCGACGAGCTGAAGAAGGCGAACGTCGAGATCCCCAAGACCTGGCCCGAAACCTTCGCGGCCGCCAAGAAGCTGCACGACAACGGTCATCCGACCTGCGGCTTCTCCGGCTCCTGGGTCACCTGGGTCAACCTCGAGCAGCTCTCCGCCTGGCACAACGTGCCGCTCGCCAGCAAGGCCAACGGCCTCGACGGCTTCGACACCAAGCTCGAGTTCAACGGACCGCTCCAGGTCAAGCATCTCGAGAAGCTGGTCGAGCTCCAGAAGGACAAGACCTACGACTATGCCGGCCGCACCAACACCGGCGAAGGCCGCTTCACGTCGGGCGAATGTCCGATCTACCTGACCTCGTCGGCGTTCTTCGGCAACGTCAAGGCGCAGGCCAAGTTCAACTTCACCGCGGTGCCGATGCCGTATTATCCTGATGTCAAGGGCGCCCCGCAGAACTCGATCATCGGCGGCGCTTCGCTCTGGGTCATGGGCGGCAAGCCGGCCGACGAATACAAGGGCGTCGCAAAATTCCTGACCTTCCTCTCGGACACCGATCGCCAAGTCTACATCCACAAGGCCTCGGGCTATCTGCCGATCACCAAGGCAGCCTATGAGAAAGCCAAGGCCGAGGGCTTCTACAAGGACCAGCCCTATCTCGAGACCCCGCTGCTCGAGCTGACCAACAAGGAGCCGACCGAGAATTCGCGCGGCCTGCGCCTCGGCAACATGGTGCAGCTGCGCGACGTCTGGTCGGAAGAGATCGAGCAGGCGCTGGCCGGCAAGAAGACCGCCAAGCAGGCGCTGGATGCCGCTGTCGAGCGCGGCAACACGATGCTGCGTCAGTTCGAAAAGACCGCCGTGAAGTAAGGCGATGAGCGGCAGGCCGGCCACCCGGCCTGCCGCTCTGGGGCACCATGCAAAAGCAAGCCATTTTTCAATCGAAGCTGTTGCCTTACGCGCTGGTTGCGCCGCAGCTCGCGATCGTCCTGATTTTCTTCTACTGGCCGGCCTTACAGGCCGTGATCCAGTCCTTCCTGCTGCAGGACGCCTTCGGTCTCTCGACCACCTTCGTCTGGTTCGACAATTACATCGAGCTGTTCAGGGATCCCGCCTATTTCGAGGCGATCGTCCGGACCTTCTTCTTCTCGTTCGCGATCGCCGTCTCGTCGTTGTCCTTTGCGCTGCTGCTCGCCGTCATGGCGGACAAGCCGCTGCGCGGCTCGATGCTCTATCGCACCCTCCTGATCTGGCCCTATGCAGTGGCGCCGCCGGTCGTCGGCGTGCTCTGGATCTTCATGCTGCATCCCTCGCTGGGCATCATCGCACGCTATTTGCGCGCGATCGGGGTCGACTGGAATCCGCTGCTCGACGGCGACCAGGCGGCAACGCTGATCATCCTCGCCGCCGCCTGGAAGCAGATCTCGTATAACTTCCTGTTCTTCCTCGCCGGCCTGCAGGCGATCCCGAAAAGCGTGCTCGAAGCCGCCGCGATCGACGGTGCGCGTCCGATGCGCCGGTTCTGGACCGTGACTTTCCCGCTGCTGTCGCCGACCATCTTCTTCCTGCTGGTCGTCAACATCGTCTACGCCTTCTTCGACACGTTCGGCATCATCGACACCATGACCCGCGGCGGTCCCGGCACCTCGACGGTGACGCTGGTCTACAAGGTCTATTCCGACGGCCTGCTCGGCGGCAATCTCGGCAGCTCCGCGGCGCAATCGGTGATCCTGATGGTCATGGTCATCGTGCTGACGGGAATCCAGTTCCGCTTCGTCGAACGCAAGGTGACCTACTGATGGTCGAGGAAGAGGGCTTTCGGCGCTACGTCGCCCACGTCATTCTCTGGATCGGAATCGCGATCGTCGCCTTCCCGGTCTACATCGCGTTCATCGCCTCGACCCAGGACAACGCGCTGATCGCGAACGGGCAGATGTCGCTGCTGCCGGGCGGTCATTTCTTCGAGACCTATTATCAAACCATCTTTGTCGGCACGAGCGGCTCGACCCGCGAGCCGGTCGGCAACATGATGCTGAACTCGCTGGTGATGGCGCTGCTGATCGCGGTCGGCAAGATCGCGATCTCGATCATCTCGGCCTATGCGATCGTCTATTTCCGCTTTCCGTTCAGGATGCCGATCTTCTGGATCATCTTCATCACCTTGATGCTCCCGGTCGAGGTCCGCATCTATCCGACCTACAAGATCGTCGCCGACCTGCACATGCTCGACAGCTATGCGGGCCTGGCGCTGCCGCTGATCGCCTCGGCTACCGCGACGCTGCTGTTCCGCCAGTTCTTCATGACGGTGCCGGACGAACTCCTGGAAGCCTCGCGCATCGACGGCGCAGGTCCCTTGCGCTTCTTCTGGGATACGCTGCTGCCGCTGTCGCGCACCAACATGGCGGCGCTGTTCGTGATCCTGTTCATCCTCGGCTGGAATCAATATCTCTGGCCGCTGCTCATCACGACCCGCGACGACATGCAGACCATTCAGGTCGGCATTCGCAAGATGATCACCACCACCGACGCGCTGACCGAATGGCCGATCGTGATGGCGACCGCCGTGCTGGCCATGCTGCCGCCGGTGTTCGTCGTCGTCGTGATGCAAAAACTGTTCGTGCGCGGGCTGGTCGAGACGGAAAAGTGAAGATGGCGAATGGTGAGTGGCGAGTAGCGAATGGGGTCGCTACGTCCGCCTTGCGTGCTAACCAGTCCCCATTCGCCACTCCCTATTCGCTATTCGCCGGTGCAACCCATGGCTAACGTCACCCTGCGCAATGTCCGCAAGACCTATCCCGGCGGCTTCGAAGCCATCAAGGGCGTCAACGTCGATGTCGGCGACGGACAGTTCTGCGTGCTGGTCGGGCCTTCCGGCTGCGGCAAGTCCACCTTGCTGCGCATGGTCGCAGGGCTCGAGACGATCACGAGCGGCGAGATCGACATCGGCGGCCGTGTTGTCAACCAGATCGAGCCCGCCGATCGCGACATCGCGATGGTGTTCCAGAACTACGCGCTCTATCCGCATATGAGCGTCTTCAACAACATGGCCTATGGCCTGCGCAACCGCGGCATGAAGGAGGCCGAGATCAAGTCCCGCGTCGACGAAGCCGCGCGCGTGCTCGAGCTCACCTCGATGCTGGAGCGCAAGCCGCGCCAGCTCTCCGGCGGCCAGCGCCAGCGCGTCGCCATGGGCCGCGCCATCGTGCGCCAGCCGAAGGTGTTTCTGTTCGACGAGCCGCTGTCGAACCTCGATGCCAAGCTCCGCATCGCGATGCGCGTCGAGATCCGCAAATTGCAGCGCCGGCTCAACACCACGTCGATCTACGTCACCCACGACCAGCTCGAAGCCATGACGCTCGCCGACATTCTCGTCGTGATGAACGGCGGTCAGGTGGAGCAGGTCGGCAATCCCCTGGCGATCTACGAGAAGCCCGCGACGACCTTCGTCGCCTCCTTCATCGGCGCGCCCCCGATGAATTTGATGTCGACGCGCCCCGAGGAGATCAGATCGCAGCTCGATGGCGCGGGCGAAGCCGGCATTCTCGGCATCCGCCCGGAAGATTTCGTCATCACCGACCAGACCCCGGCCGGCGGCGTCGCTTTGCCGCTGACCGTGGAGGCGATCGAGCGCGTCGGCGCCGAAACCTTCGTCTACGGCACGCGCGAGCAGGAAGAGCAGCGCGTCGCCGCCACGCCCGGCGAGCTGCCGCCCGGCGAGATCATCGTTCGCATTCCCGGCACCGAGGCTCCCGCGATCGGCGCGAAAATCCGCGTCGCGGCGCTGCGCAACAAGCTGCATCTGTTCAGCGGTGACGGCCGCACGCGGCTTGAAGCCTGAGGGTTCCGAGCCCCCCAACTAAAAAACGCGAAAACAACCCCATGCACAGTAGAAGGGGCTTTGTTTTCGCTGAGAGAATTCAGTCGAGAGATCCGTCATGCCGGGACAGTCACGGGCACGACGAACCGGAGCATTTTCGGGCGACGGCGGGCCGTCGCATCCACAAGCGCTCCCGCTACATCCTTGAACCACCACAGGGATATGCCCATATTGCTCATCAAGGGGTGCCACTATGGGCCCTGATGCACCAAAGTCGCTTTGCGAGGACTTTGTAAACTATGTCTCGTGTTCCCACGTTATCCAGTCCGTTCCTTCTGGGCTTCGACGAGATTGAGCGCGTGCTCGATCGCGTCGTCAAAGGCGCCGACGGCTACCCTCCCTACAATATCGAGAGGTGCGGCGGCGCGGACGGCCAGCCCGAGCGGTTGCGTATCACGCTGGCGGTCGCCGGATTCACGCGCGACCAACTCGATGTAACCATTGAGGAAAACCAGCTCGTGATCCGCGGGCGTCAGCAGGACGACAAGACCCGGCAATACATCCATCGCGGCATCGCCGCGCGCCACTTCCAGCGCACTTTCGTGCTGGCGGAGGGGATGCTGGTGCTGGGTGCGGATCTGAAGAACGGGCTGTTGTCGATCGATCTGGCCCGGCCTGAACCGGAGAGGATCGTTAAGACAATCGCTATCAATGAGCACGAATAATGGAACGAGTAGCGGACTCGACCGCTTAGTGTTCCAGAGGAGTCGAGACCATGAGTGAAGGTCACGTTGCGTTCGAATACGAAGCCAAGAATGTCTCGCCCGAGACGCTGGCAACCCTCGGCGAAGGCCATATCGCCTATGTGAAGCAGATCCGCTCGGAAGACGTGCCGGGCCTGTTTCCCGAAGCGCCGAAAATCGCGCCGGGCCTCAAGCTCTTCGCGCTCCACGCCGCCGACGGCACGCCGATCATGCTGACCGACAGCCGCGAAGCCGCGGTCGCCAACGCCTGGAGCAACGAGCTGCAAGCGGTAAGCGTGCACTGAGCGCACGCGCGTCGCACCATTAGAGTTTCAAGCGGGCATGCCTTCAGGCGAAGGCGTGCCCGTTTTCATTTTGAGAGATGATGTTCTCGCGCGTCGTTGCGAGCCCTCTCGTGTCCCGGACAAGCCGCAACGCCCAAGCGCTGCGGAGCGTCCAGGGCACGAGAGCGAGATGAAACACTCGCACTCTCGTAGTCAGTGAAGAAATTACGCCGCGGTCGCCGGCGGCAGCGCGAGCACCGAATAGATCGCCTGCGCGTCGCGCGAGGCGCGGAGCTTTTTGGCGATGTCCTGGTCGCGCAGGAGGCGGGCGATGCGGGCGAGCGCCTTGAGGTGATCGGCGCCGGCGCCTTCGGGGGCGAGCAGCAGGAAAACCAGATCGACCGGCTGGCCGTCCATCGCCTCGAAATCGATCGGGCGGTCGAGCCGCGCAAACAGGCCGAAGATCTTCTCGAGCTTGGGCAGCTTGCCGTGGGGGATGGCGACGCCATAGCCGACCGCGGTGGTACCGAGCTTCTCCCGCTGCAGCAGCACCTCGAACACCGAGCGCTCGTTCTGCCCGGTCAGCTCGGCGGCCTTCGCCGCGAGCTCCTGCAGGGCCTGCTTCTTGTTGTTGACCTTCAATGCCGGGAGAATCGCCTCGGGTGCGACCAGATCGGTAATCGGCATGGAGGGTTTCCGAGGTGAATTAAACCGTCAGGTTCCGAATTGGCCGGCTTGGAGAGAAACCACGCCGGGCCGGCGCGAGAAGGTGAAGCAGGTGGGGGACTTAGCCCCGATCCTGATGTGGGGCGCTTCTACTCCAACGCAATCCCGGTGCCAACTCCCGCGTGCGGCTTTGCCACGGTCATTGTTAAGGCCTGGGGATCATACGGGGTTCCGGTTTCGCCTAACCACCCGCCTCGCCGTCCGGTTTCGCACCAGGTGGGTCGATCCAGCCGACATTGCCGTCAGCCCGGCGGTAAATAATGTTCACCCGGCCGCTCGAGCCATGCTGAAAGACCAGGCAGGGCGCCCCGCTGAGGTCGAGTTCCATGACGGCTTCGCTGACCGACAACGGCTTCAGCGCCGTGGTCGCCTCGGCGATGATCACCGGGCTGTAGCCGGTGACTTCGTCCTCGTCCTCACCCTCTGCCGGGGCCTCCAGCACGTAGCTGGTAGCATCCATCCCGGCGAGCGCTTCCGAAGCAACGTGGTTCTTGCGCGCGGAACGGTCCTTGAGCCGGCTCTTGTAGCGACGCAGCCGCTTTTCGATCATCAGCAGCGCCTGATCGGCGCTGGCATAGGCGTCCGGCGCGTTTGAATCTGCTTCCAGCGAAATTCCCGAATCGAGGTGCAGCGCACAGTCGGTGCGGAAGCCGAAGCCGTCCTTGCTCAGCGTGATGTGGCCGGAATAATTGCCGTCGAAATATTTGCGAAGCACCTCGTCGGTGCGGTCGGCAACGCGGCCGCGCAGGGCTTCGCCGACGCTGATGCTCTTTCCCGAAATTCTCAGAGTCATGGGAAGCCTCGCTTGGTTTTAAGTGCCCAGCTTGGATCGTTCGCAATGGGGGAGATGAGAGTAGCGCGATTTCGCGCCAGCGCAATCAGGCCGGTTCGGTGTTGCGGGAGCGATCGGACAATGCGGTCGAGAGAACGTTACCAAGAGCGCTCTGTTTGTCGCGGCGGCGTTGCACCGAGGAAGGAATGCGCATGGCTTCGCGGTACTTCGCGACCGTGCGGCGGGCAATATCAATGCCCGAGGCGCGCAAGCGTTCCACGATGGTGTCGTCCGACAGGATTGCCGCGGGCTCCTCCGAATCGATCAGCTGCTTGATGTGGTGACGCACGGCTTCCGCGGAATGCGCCTCGCCGCCATCGGCCGAGGCGATCGACGCCGTGAAGAAATATTTCAGCTCGAAGGTGCCGCGATTCGTCGCCATGTATTTGTTGGCGGTGACGCGCGACACCGTGGATTCGTGCATCTGGATGGCGTCGGCAACGGCCTTCAGATTGAGCGGTCTCAGATGCGCCACGCCGTGGGTGAAGAAGCCGTCCTGCTGGCGCACGATCTCGGTTGCGACTTTCAGGATGGTGCGGGCGCGCTGGTCGAGCGCGCGCACCAGCCAGGTCGCGTTCTGCAGCGCATCGGTGAAATAGGACTTGTCGCCGTCCTTGCCGATCTTCTTCGACAGCTGGGAATAGTAGGTCTGGTTGACCAGCACGCGCGGCAAGGTGTCGCTGTTGAGCTCGACGTGCCAGCCGCCGTCGGGACCCGGGCGGACATAGACGTCCGGCACCATGGTCTGCAGACGCGCCGAGCCGAACTTCATGCCGGGCTTGGGATTGAGGCGGCGGATCTCGCCGATCATGTCGGCGATGTCCTCGTCGTCGACACCGCAGATCTTGCGCAGCGCCACGATGTCGCGCTTGGCCAGGAGATCGAGATGCTCGACCAGGGCCTGCATGGCGGGATCGTAGCGGTCGAGCTCGCGGAGCTGGATCGCCAGGCATTCGCTCAAATTGCGCGCGCAGACGCCGGGCGGGTCGAATTTTTGCAGCACGGCAAGGACGCCCTCGACGTCGGCTTGCGTCGCGCCGAGACGCTCGGCAGCCTGGCCGAGATCGCCCGGCAGATAGCCGGCCTCATCGACGAGGTCGATCAGGTACTGGCCGATCATGCGCTGGGCGGGGCCGGTGAAGGCCACCGAGAGTTGCTCGGCGAGATGGTCGCCGAGCGTTGTCTCGGCTGCGACAAAGGCTTCGAGATTGTAGTCTTCGTCACCCGAGGCGCCGCCGCCCCATTCCGTATAGGTGGTCGGCGCGGCGTCCTGGGCGTTCCGTGCCGCGGCCTCGGCCGGCTCCTCGGAGAAGACGTTGTCCAGGCCCGTGTCCAGGGTCTGCTCCATCTCGGCGCGGGTGCCGAGATCCTTGCTCATCCATTCTTCCTGGCCGGGCTCGAACGCCTCGCCCGGACCGCCGCCCGGCTCGTCGCTGTGGCTGCCACCGAAATCGTCGTTATCGCCGTACTGGCCGGCCTCGGCCGGGGCCTCGCCCGCGGGGGCCTCGTCGTTGGCCCGCTCCAGCAGCGGGTTCCGCTCGAGTTCCTCTTCCACGAAGGTCGTGAGATCGAGATTGGACAATTGCAGCAGCTTGATCGCCTGCATCAGCTGCGGCGTCATGACCAGCGACTGCGATTGACGGAACTCTAATCTCTGCGTGAGCGCCATGAAGCAAGAACCGTTCCCAAAAAATTGGTCCGATTTTTGCTTATCCTAGTCCGAGACCGATGTACACGCCTTGACGAAACGCAAAAACGGGCTAGAGGCGGAATTCCTCGCCAAGGTAAAGGCGGCGCACATCCGGATCGGCGACGATCTCATCCGGGCTCCCCTCGGTCAAGATTTCACCGGCATAGACGATGTAGGCGCGATCGGTGAGGCCGAGCGTCTCGCGGACATTGTGGTCGGTGATGAGGACGCCGATGCCGCGATTGGTGAGATGGCGGACCAGATCCTGGATGTCGCCGACCGCGATCGGATCGATGCCCGCGAAGGGCTCGTCGAGCAGCATGTAGTTCGGACGCGTTGCCAGCGCGCGCGCAATCTCGACACGGCGCCGCTCGCCGCCTGACAGCGCGATCGACGGAGATTTGCGCAGCCGCGTGATGTTGAATTCGTCGAGCAGCGAGTCGAGCTGCTGCTCGCGCTTCTTGCGCGAGGGTTCCACCACTTCGAGCACGGCGCGGATGTTCTGCTCGACCGTGAGGCCGCGGAAGATCGAGGCCTCCTGCGGCAGATAGCCGATGCCGAGCCGCGCGCGCTGATACATCGGCAGCTTGGTGACGTCGTGGCCGTCGAGCTCGATGGCGCCGCGATCGGCCTTGATCAGGCCGGTGATCATGTAGAACACGGTGGTCTTGCCGGCGCCGTTCGGACCGAGCAGGCCAACGGCTTCGCCGCGGCGCACATAGATGCTGACGCCGCGCACCACCTGGCGGCTGCCAAAGGACTTTTCCACGCTATGCACAGCCAGGAAACCCGGCCGCTTCAGGAGCTGCGGCCCGCCGGCGCCATTCGATTTGGCGGTGCCCCTCAGCGGGTGGACGGCCTGCGGACGCGGTGCCTCGGCTTGATAATCGCCTTGATAGTCACCCTGGAACTGATCGGGCGCATGGATCGCCTGGTCCCGGGCCATCGGCGGCTTATCCCTGACAGGGCTGGGCACGAGCCCGCCGACGCCGTCACCGAGCGCGGTGATGTCCTGGCGCGCAAATCCTGGCCGGCCGCGCTTGGCGGGGCGCCGACGGAACATGCTGAAGAGATCGACCATCCCCGCCTTCTAAGCCTTTCGCGACGATCCCGCGCGAATTCGCGCGATCTGCCACACCGGCCATTCGATTCGCCGATGCAGCTTGAGTGAAGGGATGTCTCATGCCCAGTGAAACACGCCCGAAAAGCGGCGGACCCCGCTTCGAAAGCCCTGCGCGCTAGATACAGTCTCACCGGCCAAGCTTCAACCTCGGTTCGGGAGCATTCGAACCAAGCCGTTGAATTCATTTCGGTTTAGTTGCGCCAGGCAATTGCAGGGGTGGACCTGCGCCAGCGCCGCCCTGCGTTCCGCATTTGCTGTTCTGGTCGAACAGGCCGCGTACCTTGCCGCTGTCCGATTCCACCCGTGAGACGCCTGTGGTCATGTCGACCACCAATCGGTCTCCTTGCAGCACGTTCTTGCACTGGGTCAGGACGACCTGACCGGAACCGCCGAGCATGGTGATGAGATTGGTCCTGGTGTCGAACACGGCGGTGTCGCCGGTCACCACCTGGTCCTTTTGCGTGACCACGACATTGCCGCGCGCCTCCAGACGCTTGATCGAGGAACTGCCGCCGGGACCCGGCTGCGCCGACTGTATCGGCGCGCCCTTAGTCGCCTTGGCCGAAGGCTGTGGCGTGGCGGGCTTGTCGCCGCCCGACTCGTAGAACACCACCAGCGTCTTCGAGGTCATGGTGGTGTCGCCCTGGATGACCTTCACATTGCCGGCGAAGGTCGCCTCCTTCTTCTTGTCGCGCATCTCGAGCGAGGCGGCTTCGATCTGGATCGGCTGATCGCGGTTCTGCGAGAAACCCTGCATCGCGTTGGGGACGCCTTGCATCGTGCTCTGCGCAAATGCGGCGCCGGCTGCAGCAAGCGCGACAGTGGCGGCGAGTGCCGCCGCACCGACGATAACATTGCGCATGTGGTTGCGCGGAAAAGGCCTGATCATGAAAATCACTTTGAATTGGCAGATTTGTTCTTTGACTTGGCCGACGGCGCAGGCTCGACCGGCGCAGGCTGCGCGGCGGCGGGGTCATCCAGCTTGTCCAGATGCATCACCACATTGCCCTCGAAGCGGATGACGTCGCCGCCTTCCGTAATGCGCAGCTTGTCCGCGGTCAGCGTGCCGTTGGTCAGCTTGACGTCGACGCGCTCGTCCGAGGAGACCGTGCCCTTGCCCATGTCCACGAAGGCCGAGTTCAGCCGCGCCTCATAGCCACTGGAGGTGCGCAGAAAGATATCCTTGTGCAAATCGAGCTGCTGCTGCTTGTTGTCGAAGCGGCCGGTGCGGGCATCGAGGAACAGGGTCGATTGGTCCTCCATCAGCACTTTGGCGCGCAGGTCCTTGAGATCGACATGATCGGGATCGGTGACGTCCTGCGTCGCGGTCTTGGCCCAGAGCTCGTAGGGCCGCTGGTCCGGGGTAAAGCCGGAAAGATGCGGCGATTCCATCGTGATCTTGGTGCCCGACACCACCATGTTCTCGACGGTGAGCGGCAGCTCCGGAATCCTGAACTTGTTGAAGAACGCGATGTAGATGATCACGGCCATGGCGACGATCACCGTCGCCGGGACCGAGACCCGCAGAATCCGCACCAGGCGGCTGTGGCGCGCCGCGCTGGCAAACTTCGCCGCAAGCGCGGCGTCATAGGTGGGATTGTGGGCCGAATTCACCTGATCTCCAGGGTGCCTGCTAAGAGGGTGCCTGCTAAGCCTGTTCGGGTCGACGGTGCATTGTACCCGGCGCCGGCAAGATATGCAGCTGGCGACAGGCCGTTACGAAAGTGTCCGAAACGGGGCGGCAACTCCCTCCAGATCGGCTCAGGAGTGCGCGAAAATGTCCTCCTCCTCCCAGCCCTGGAGGTCGAGCAGGGCGCGGGTGGGCAGGAAGTCGAAACAGGCTTTGGCCAGCGCGGTGCGGCCCTCACGCACCAGCATGGCGTCGAGCCGCTCGCGCAGGGCATGCAGGTGCAGCACGTCGGAAGCGGCATAAGCGAGCTGCGGCTCGGTCAGGCTGTCGGAACCCCAATCGCTGGACTGCTGCTGCTTGGAGAGATCGACATTGAGCACCTCGCGCACGAGGTCTTTCAGGCCGTGGCGGTCGGTGTAGGTGCGGATCAGGCGGGAGGCAATCTTGGTGCAATAAATCGGGCCGGTCATGACGCCGAAGGTCTGGTACAGCACCGCGACGTCGAACCGCGCGAAGTGGAAGATTTTTGTGATGGCGGGATTGGCCAGAAGGGCCTTCAGGTTCGGCGCATCGGTGTGGCCCTTGGGGATCTGCACCACGTCGGCGCTGCCGTCGCCGGGTGAGAGCTGCACCACGCAGAGCCGGTCGCGGTGCGGGTTCAGCCCCATGGTCTCGGTGTCGATCGCCACCGCTCCGGTGTAGCGGGACAGGTCGGGCAGGTCGCCGCGATGCAGGCGTACGGTCATGGCGTTTCAAAACCTCGGGTCTATTCGGTTACGTCGTCGCAATGGCGAATTCGGATTGCCCGCGATGTAGCCATTGCCGGCGGGCCGCGCAAGCACGGGCTTTGCTCAGATCGCCGCCAACATGATGCAGATCATCGCCGCAACCGCAATGCGGCTGGGGCCGTCGCGGAAGGCGTACAGAATCGGATCATCGGGCATCTCGCGGCGGTGCGCCATCATCAGGGCACGGCCGAACCAGTACAGCAGCAGCGGATTGAGCAGCCACAGCATCCAGGGACGGCTGTAGAGCGGCGTCACCGCGGACGAGGAGACGTAGAGCGAGAACACGGTCACCGCGTTCATCGCGCTCGCCGCCGCCATCGCGGCGATGATTTGCAGGTCAGTGACGCGATAGTCGCGGTTGGAGGGATCGGAAAGGCCCGCGCTCTCGCGCATGCTGAGCTCGCTGAAGCGCTTGATCAGCGCCAGCGAGGTGAACACGAACAGCGAGAAGATCAGCAGCCATTCCGACAGCACCACGCCGACGCCGACCGCGCCGGCAACGATGCGAAGCGTATAGAGACCCGCGAGCGTGACGATGTCGACCAGCATCTTGCGCTTGAGCACGAGCGAATAGGCGATGGTGGTGGCGAGATAGGCGCCGAGCACGGCGAGGAACAGCGGCGAGATGCAGAGGGAGGCTGCGACCGCGAACAGCCACAATACGGGGATCGCCGATAGCGCGGACGAGATCGGCAAATCTCCGGCGGCGAGCGCGCGATGGCGCTTGGTCGGATGCTGCCGGTCGGCGGCGAGATCCAGCAGGTCGTTCATCAGATAGGCGCCGGACGCACAAGCCGAGAACGCCAGGAACGCCAGCAGCGCCGAGCCGAAGCTGGCAAAATTCAACTGATGCGCGGTGATGACAGGCACGAACACCAGCGTGTTCTTGGCGTATTGATAGACGCGCAGCGCCTTGGCCCAGGTCTTGAGGCTCAAGCGACCGCGGCTACGCGCGGCAATGCGCGCGATGACGCCACGATCGAACGGCAGGTCTTCGCCTGCAGCCAGATCAGCCGACGCGACCACGCCGTCGAAGCCGAGATGCGCGGCGATACCGGCAGCATGATCGGCAAAACGGCCGGCGACCAGGTAGACCTTCTCGCCGCACGCCCGCGTCGCCAGCGCTTGGTTCAGCACGTCGGGATCATAGGGCAGATGGGCGTAGTCGATCTCGGCACGCGCCAGGATATCGGTGAGCGCCGCCATGCCCGGGCGTCCGCCGGCGCCGAAGCGGGCCAGCAGGCGGCCGGGGCTGGAGAACAGCGCCTCCATCAGCAGCTCTGACCGCAGCAGCCCGCCTTCGAGATCGATGACGAGCGTCCGCGCGGCCGCCGCCGTGGGCAACGGCTCGGGCACGCCAGGATCGTACTGCCGCGCAGGCTGCTCCATCCGAAAACGCTCTGAGTTGCCGCAAACTGACCGGCATCCGGCCGGGGAGCAGGGAAATGGACGGTCGCGAGCCTAGGGGACATTCGCTAAAGGCGGCTTAATCGGGCAGGCAAGCCCGTGGTGGATTCACCGGGTCTACCCCGCTGTTGCGCGGATCCCACAACCTCGGGTGACGTTCGTGTTCCGCCATGATGTGAGCCATGCGCCCGATGGAAATCGTCCCCGCCCACCCCATCTGCCAGTTTCCCTCATCCCATTACCTTGAACCAGGTGTCCATGACCGAACAGACGCTCGCCGCGCCGATCGACGATCCTTCGGAACGCCAGCGCGGTTTCTCGCGCTACCAGGCGCTCCTCATCGCGCTGCTCGCGTTCACGCAGTTCACGATCATCCTCGACTTCATCATCATGTCGCCGCTCGGCGCCATCCTGATGCCCGCGCTCGACATCACGGCCACCCAATTCGGCGTCGCGGTGTCGGCCTATGCCTTCAGCGCCGGACTGTCGGGCATCCTCGCCGCCGGCTTTGCCGATCGCTTCGACCGCAAGCGCCTGCTGTTGTTCTTCTATGTCGGCTTCACGCTCGGCACCATGCTGTGCGCCGCCGCGCCGAACTACCACGTGCTGCTGCTCGGCCGGATCGTGACCGGATTGTTCGGCGGCGTGATCGGCGCGGTGGTACTCGCCATCGTCACCGATCTGTTCGCGCTGCATTTGCGCGGCCGCGTGATGGGATTCATCCAGACCGCGTTCGCCGCGAGCCAGGTGCTCGGCATTCCAGCCGGACTGTTCCTCGCCAATCACTGGAGCTGGCATGTCTGCTTCATCGCGATCGTCATCGTGTCGATCGCCGCGATCGCGATCATCGCCTTCGCCATGGAGCCGGTCGACGCGCATCTGAAGCTGAAGCAGGACAGAAACCCGTTCCACCATCTGGTCGCGACGATCGGTGAGCCGCGCTACACGCTGGCCTTCTTCGTCACGACGCTGCTGGCGACCGGCGGCTACATGCTGATGCCGTTCTCGAGCGCCTTCACCGTGCACAATCTCGGCATCGACATCACGCATCTGCCGACGATCTATCTCGTCTCCGGCCTGTTCAGCATCGTCACGGGGCCGCTGGTCGGCCGGGCGAGCGATGCGTTCGGCAAATATCCGACCTTCGTGTTCGGCTGCGTGATGACCGTCATCATGGTGCTGATCTACACCCATCTCGGTCACGTCTCGCTCGTGACCGCGATCACCGTCAACGTGCTGATGTTCGTCGGCATCTTCTCGCGCATGATCCCGTCGCAGGCCCTGATGTCGGCAATCCCCGATCCCGACCAGCGCGGCTCCTTCAGCGCGGTCAGCGCCTCGCTGCAACAACTCTCCGGCGGCCTCGGCTCGGTCCTCGCCGGCGCGATCATCGCGCAAGCGCCCGACGGCTCGCTGCTCCATTTCGACCGGATCGGCTACGTCGTCGTCGCGACGACGATCATCACGCTGGTCGCGATGTATTTCGTGCAGAGGGCGGTGGCGGAGCGGGCGGGTCAAAGCGTGGTGTGACGGGCGGCAAAGGCGGCCTGAGCCGGCAGACCGTGCATCGCATCCGTGACGACCAGGGCGCCGCCCACGGCGCTCTTGCGCGTTGGGACGCTTGATAGCCGGTGCGTGCCTTAACCGGTCCCGCCGTCACTATTCGTCAGCGTAGCTCCTGTTCCACATTCAGGTGAACCAACGCTGGGCCTTCGATGACCAAAGTTGCAAGTATCACCTATTGGTCGAAAATCTCGTAAGTCAGGTCAAGGCGCATGAGACCTCCAATGAAGCTCAGACTTGCCGCCGCGATGTTCGCCGCAAGCCTCCCGCTAGCGTCGATGGCTTTCGCCCAAGGCACCGCGCCAGCTGACCTTGCGGTGATCGATGCCTGCCTGAAGACCGCGGAGAAAACCGGCGGTTTCGGCGGCGCGTGCGTCGGGCTCGTCGCCGACCCCTGCATCAAAGCGGCAAAGGGCGAGAATGACGACGTTGCCAAATGGAAAGCCTGCGCGGCGCGCGAACTCGCCGTCTGGACGCAGAAAACCAGTGAGGCGCTAAAAAAGGTTAAGGCCGGCGGGTTCACCGACGTGATCAAGGCGGTCGAGGAATCCCAGAAAACTTTCGCCGCGTCACGTGATCGCTTCTGCGCGGTCTTCGACAAAGTCGAGCCCGGCATGTACCCGGGCGACGCGAGCTACTGCCGCCTGCGCGAGACCGCGAACCGCTCGCTGAGCCTGATCAAGCTCGGCGCTGCGGTCAACGAGCACTGAGACCTCTTAGGCTCTTAGGGTCATCAGCTTTGCCGACCTTTTCCCACATCGCGACGACGGCTTCGGCCGCGAGCGCGGTGGACGTCGTTCGTAGCTCACCTGGCATCCGGGCAACGGCTGTCGCCGCGTAGCACTTGCCTGAGCGACTCTCCGACCCAAACCGTCGGCTTCACTTCGACAAGGACCCCGGTTTTCCGTACCTGAAATTCCAGTGCGAAGAAGAGGAATCGGTGTGGAGGTAGATGTGAGTCAGTAGTTCATACGCGCTGTATCCCGGCTTTGAGTACCGGTCAGCGGCTCAAATTCCCTGCAAGTGAGCGATTTCAACCACTTGGGTTGGGGGTGGTGCCCAGGAAAGGACTCGAACCTTCACGGCCGTTAAGCCACTGGCACCTGAAGCCAGCGCGTCTACCAATTCCACCACCTGGGCATGCCGTTTGGGGCACGGAGGCGGTTACTACGGTTCGGTGACGCCGTTGTCAATTCATGCTTCAAGCCCGGTTCGGGATGCCGATTGCGCATCGCAAACCGGCCCGATACAAGCCTGACACGACGCACTCTTTTCCGCAGGAACGGCTCCCATGGCATCGAATCTGGAAACGCTCGTCACGGTTTTCGGCGGATCGGGGTTTTTGGGCCGGAATGTGGTCCGCGCGCTGTGCCGGCGGGATTACCGGGTCCGGGCCGCCGTGCGGCGGCCGGAACTCGCCGGATACCTCCAGCCCTCCGGCAAAGTCGGCCAGGTCCACACCGTGCAGGCCAATTTGCGCTATCCGGCCTCGGTCGAGGCGGCGGTGCGTGATTCGGATGTGGTGATCAATCTGGTGGGCATCCTCGCCGAGGGTGGCGCGCAGAGCTTCGACGCCGTCCAGGCCAAGGGCGCCGAGACCGTCGCCAAGGCGGCCGCGGCCGTTGGCGCCCGAATGGTGCATGTCTCGGCGATCGGCGCCGATGCGGAATCGCCCTCGGCCTACGCGCGCGCCAAGGCCGCCGGCGAAGCGGCGGTGCTGGCCGCGGTGCCCTCGGCCACGATCTTCCGTCCCTCCGTGATATTCGGCCCCGAGGACCAGTTCACCAACCGCTTTGCCGCGCTGGCCCGGATGTCGCCGGTGCTGCCGCTGATCGGCGGCGAAACGAAGATGCAGCCGGTCTATGTCGGCGACGTCGCCACCGCGATCGCGGACGCGGTCGACGGCAAGGCCAAGGCGGGCGCGACCTACGAGCTTGGCGGCGCGGAAGTGCTGACCATGCGCGAGATCATCGAGGCCATCCTGGAGATCATCGACCGCGAGCGGATGCTGATCCCGCTGCCGTTCGGCCTCGCCCGCTTCAAGGCCGCCTTCCTGCAATTCGCGCCGGGCGCGTTCAAGCTGACGCCGGACCAGGTCACGCTGCTGGAGCACGACAACATCGTGTCGGATGCGGCGAAGGCCGCCGGCCTCACGCTGGAAGGGCTCGGTATCACCCCCGATTCGCTGGAAGCGATCGCCCCGCAATATCTCTGGCGTTTCCGCCCCCAGGGCCAGTTCCAGCGGATGGGCGTGTGAGGCACCACTCTCTCCGCCGTCATGGCCGGGCTTGACCCGGCCATCCACGTCTCTGCTAAACGCGGATGCCAAGAACGTGGATGCCCGGCACAAGGCCGGGCATGACGAGACTGTGTGCAAGCCGCAAGAACCTCAGAACTTCAGCTTCTTGAACACCGCTTCCGGCAGCGTCTTGATGATCAGCATCACGAGGCGCCATTTGCCGCTGACATAGACGACGTCGGTCTTGTTCTCGACCGCGCGGAGAATGGCATCGCCGACCACCGGTGCTTCGACGGTCAGAGGGCCGATCAGCTTCATGCCCTCCGTCATCCTGGTGCGGACGAAGCCGGGCTTGACGGTGACGACATGCACGCCGCCATGGCTGGCGCGGGCGCGCAGGCCGGAGAGGAAGGCGGAGAAGCCGGCCTTGGCCGAGCCATAGACATAGTTCGAGGCCCGCCCGCGATCACCGGCCACGGACGACACGCCGACGATCGTGCCGCTGCCGCGCGCCAGGAATTTTTCGGCGAACAGGCCGAGGATCAGCGCGGGCCCTTCGTAGTTCGAGCGCATGATCGCGGTGGCGTGGACGAGGTCGCTCTCGGCATCCTGCTGCACACCGAGCAGGCCGACGATGGAGATGACGATTTCGGGCAGCGCGGGAAGAGCTCCGACAAAGCTCTCGAACGCGGCGGTGTCGAGCACATCGAATTTGTGGAGGCCGACCTCGACATTGTAACGCGCGCGCAGATCGGCGGCATCTGGCTCCAGCGCGGCAACGTCGCGGCCGGCAAGGGCAACATCGTATCCCGCTTTGGCAAAGGCGCGCGCCGCGGCGCGGCCGATGTCGGAGGAGCCGCCGAGCACCAATACGGATTTGCGTGACGTCACGGCCTAGACCTCATCGAACAGACGTTGTGAAAGTTTCGATCGGATGTTGCCGGCGGGATCGAGCGATTTGCGGATCGCGTTGAAACGCTGCAGGGCAGGATAGCCGGCCTCGAAGGTCGCGCGCGACTGGCGGGCGTCTTTCGCCAGATAAAGCCGGCCGCCGGCGGCGACGACCAGGCGATCGATCTCGTCGAGGAAATTCAGGATGTCGCCCTTCACCGGGAAATCCAGCGCCAGCGTGTAGCCCGGCAGCGGGAACGACAGGATGCCGTCGCCTTGGCCGAGCTTCTTGAGCACGGCGAGGAAGGAGGCGTCGCCGCGCCGCGCGACCCGATCGAGGATCTCGCCGAGCACGGCGCGCGCGCCGGCTTGCGGGATCACGCATTGATGCTGAAGGAAGCCGCGCTTGCCGTAGATGCGATTCCAGTCACTGACGCTGTCGAGCGGAAAGAAATACGGATAGAGCGAGACCACATGGCTGCCGCCGGCCCGGCGCGCGCCCATGCGGTAATAGAGCTCGTTGAAGGCGCGGACGCTGATGCGGTTCAATGCGATCGACGGCAGGTCGACCGGCACGCTGAGGCGAGAGTCCTTGCCGACCGGAAATGCATCGGCGCCTTCCGCCAGTTCCCCTCTGTCCGCATGCTCGCCGAGATAGATCAGGGAGCGGCCGAGATCGCGGCCGCGTGCCACGCAGTCGATCCAGGCGACCGAATAGGTCGCGGCGTCGCCCGCCTCGAGCGCGCGCATCGCGGCATCGAGGTCGGACGCGGAGATCACCCGCTCGCGGATCCAGCCGGTCTCGACCCGCCGCAGCCGCATCGTCGCTTCGAGGATGATGCCGGTCAGGCCCATGCCGCCGACCGTCGCGAAGAAGGCGTCGGACTTCTCGTCGCGCGAGGCCTCGATGACCTCGCCCTGCCCGGTGCGCAGCAGGAGGCTGTCGACGTAGCGGCCGAAGCCGCCCTCGGAATGATGGTTCTTGCCGTGCACATCGGCCGCAATGGCGCCGCCGATCGAGACGAAGCGCGTGCCCGGCACGACGAAGGGCAGGAAGCCGCGCGGGCCGAAGGTGTCGATCAGGTCCGACAGCAGAACGCCGGCTTCGAGACGGATGCGACCGGTTGCCGGATCGAACGACCTGACCCGGTCGAAGCCGGTCATCGTCACGGTCCGCGCGGCGCCGATCGCGGCATCGCCATAGGCTCGGCCGTTGCCGCGCGCGATGGTGCCGGCCGAGACGGCTTCGCCGACCGCCGCGAACGACCGCGGGCGCAGCACATCGCTATCGACGACCGGGAAACGGCCCCAGCCGCTGACGAGGGTCATGGCTCAGCTCCTGTGCCGGACGCGCGCCGCCCGGCGTAGGAAACTGACTAGCGACCAAAAGCTTATTTTGCGTTGCAGACGTGATGCGGGCGTAGCCCCGATCAGAGATGCTTAACGCCCCAGCGCCAGCGCGATCAGGCCGAGGGTGCCGACGATGACGCGCCACCACGCGAACACCACGAAGCCGTGCCGGGTGACATATTCCAGGAACGTCTTGACCACGATGATCGCGGTGATGAACGACACCACGAAACCGATCGCGACGACGCCCATGTGGTCCATCGTCATCTCGGAGCGGTTCTTGTAGAAGTCGTAGGCGAACGCACCGATCATGGTGGGGATGGCGAGGAAGAACGAGAACTCCGCCGCCGCGCGCTTGTCGGCGCCGAGGAACATCGCCGCGACGATGCTGGCGCCGGAACGCGACACGCCGGGGATCATCGCCACGCACTGCGCGATGCCGATATAGAGATACATCAGCAGCGGAAACCTGGTGGCGTCATGCTCGCGCGGCTTGAGGTCGAGCTTGTCGACCCAGAGCAGGATGGCGCCGCCGACGATCAGCGTGAAGCAGACGACCCAGGGATTGAACAGCACGCTCTTGATGTATTTGCCGGCGACGAGGCCGACGATGACGGCGGGCAAAAACGCCACCAGCACGCCGATCACGAAACGGCGCGAATAGGTGTCGCCCGTGAAGAAGCCGATCACGACATCCCAGAGCTTCTTGAAGTACAGCCCGACGATCGCGAGGATCGCACCCAGCTGGATCAGAACCGTAAACGAATCCCAGAAGGCACCTTCGCCGAGATGGAAGAAGCGTTCCGCGAGCAGCAAATGGCCGGTCGAGGACACGGGAAGGAACTCGGTCACACCCTCGATGATGCCGAGGATCACTGCCCGTATTGCGTCTGACATATTTACGGTCCATTTCGGCTGGAAAAGCGGGGCTCTTCTCGCCTATTCGCCCCCATGCCGCAATCGCAAAATGCGAAATCACGCTCTTGCCTCGCGGTTTTGAAGGACTAGTGTGGCGCCGCACAAACATTGATGGAATCTTAAGCACCATCACATAGTCAAAGGCTTCATGTTTACGCTGTTTCATCATCCGTTCTGTCCGCATTCGCGTTTCATTCGTCTGATCGCGGGCGAATACGGGCTCGACATCAAGCTGGTCGAAGAGCGCAGCTGGGAGCGGCGCGAGGCGTTTCTGTTGCTCAACGCGGCGGGCACGACGCCTGTGATGGTGGACGACGAGCACCCGCCGATCCCGGGCGCTGCGATCATCGCCGAATATATCGACGAGGCCTATGGCGCCGAGATGGGGCCGAAGCGCCTGATGCCGGAGACGATCTCCGAGCGCGTCGAGGTCCGCCGGCTGATGGCCTGGTTCAACGAAAAGTTCTTCGAGGAGGTCTCGCACCCACTCGTCACCGAGCGCATCTACAAGCGCTTCATGAGCGAGGAGAACGGTGGCGGGGCGCCTTCGGCCGACGTGATGCGCGCCGCCAAGGCCAATGTGCGCTATCATCTGGCCTATATCGGCTGGCTGGCGCAGACGCGTAATTTCCTCGCCGGCGACCGGCTCACTTACGCGGATCTCGCCGCCGCGGCGCATCTCTCGGCGATCGACTATCTGGGCGACGTGCCATGGAGCGAGGACGACGCGGCAAAGGCGTGGTACGCGCGGGTGAAGTCCCGTCCGTCGTTCCGTCCGCTGCTGAGCGAATGGCTGGCCGGCGTGCCGGCGTCGCGGACCTATGTGGACCTGGATTTCTGAGGAAGGTCGTCATGCCCGGGCTTGTCCCGGGCATCTACGTTCTTTCACTTTCTATGAACGCCAAGCAAGATCGTGGATGGCCGGGACAAGCCCGGCCATGACGACGTCAAGTGCGGATGCATTGTTGAACAAGTCGGGCACAGACCTGGTTCTCTTGCGCGCTGAACTCGAGCGCGAAGCGCGTGCGCTCGGCTTCGACTGCATCGGCATCACCGCGCCGGGCACGATCGAGAGCGCCGGAAAATACTTCCTCGAATTCATCGCGTCGGGCAGCCATGGCGACATGGACTGGCTCGCGAACCAGCCGGAGCGCCGGGTCGATCCGCGCGGGCTGTGGGCTGACGTTCGCTCGGTGATCATGCTCGGCGTCAATTACGGCCCCGATTCCGATCCGCTCGCGATCCTCGAGCAACGCACACGCGCGGCGATCTCGGTCTATGCGCAGGGCGATGACTATCACGATCTCATCAAGAAGCGCCTGAAGGCGCTGGCGCGCTGGCTGGTCGCAACCGCGCCGTCGGACGTCAAGGTGTTCGTCGACACCGCGGCGGTGATGGAGAAGCCGCTGGCGCAAACCGCGGGTCTCGGCTGGCAGGGCAAGCACACCAACCTCGTCTCGCGCGAATTCGGCTCGTGGCTGTTCCTCGGCGCGATCTACACCACGCTGGAGTTGCCGCGCGACGATGCCGAGATCGATCATTGCGGCTCGTGCCGGGCCTGTCTCGACATCTGCCCGACGTCGGCGTTTCCCGCGTCTTACAAGCTCGATGCGCGGCGCTGCATCTCCTATCTCACCATCGAGAACAAGGGACCGATCCCGCACGAATTCCGCAAAGCCATCGGCAACCGTATCTACGGCTGCGACGATTGCCTCGCGGCGTGTCCCTGGAACAAGTTCGCGCAGGAGGGACGCGAGGCCAAGCTCGCAGCACGCGACGAGCTACGCGCGCCTGATCTTGCCGACCTCGCACGGCTCGACGACGCCGCGTTCCGCGCGCTGTTCACGAAGTCGCCGGTCAAGCGCATCGGCCGCGACCGCTTCTTGCGGAACGTGCTGATCGCGATCGGCAACTCGGGTGACGTCGCGCTGGCGAACGAAGTGCGACGGTTGCTTGAGGATGCGAGCCCGCTGGTCCGCGGCGCCGCGGTGTGGGCGCTGCGGCAGTTGGTGTCGCCGGAGGAGTTTGCGGCGATCAAGACGAACACCATCGCGAGCGAGCACGACGAGAGTGTTCGTGAGGAGTGGCAGGCCGCTTCCCAGACTTGATTTCCCGGCGCGTTCCCGCAAAGTCGCGCGCCATGACAAACCTGCCTTTCTTCACCCGCAACGGTGACACATTCCATCCGACGGAAGCCGCCAATGGTCCGTGGGATCCGAAATCGCTGCACGGACGCGTCGTCGTCGGGCTGCTCGGCTTCGCCATCGAGGAGCGCCATTCCGGTCCCGAATTGATGCCGGCGCGGCTGACCGTCGACATGTTTCGGCTGCCGACCATCGACAAGCCGATCGAGGTGACGACACGCCTGGTGCGCGACGGGTTGCGCATCCGCGTGGTCGAGGCGGAATTCGTCTCCGGCGGAGTCAGCATGGCGCGCGCCTCGTGCCAGCTGCTGCGCAAGACGCAGAATCCTGACGGCAATGTCTGGTCGCCGCCGAACTGGGACGTACCGAAGCCGGCCGACATTCCAAAACCTACTGATCCAAGGCTGGGCATGAACGGCAAATGGACGACGCGCCCCATCGTCGGCCAAATGGGCTCTCTCGGTCCGCGAAGGCTCTGGATGAGCGAGGTGCGCGAGCTCGTTGCGGGCGTGCCGATGACGCCGTTCGTCCACGTCGCCACCGGCGCCGACTTCGCCAGCCCGTTTGCCAATGCCGGCGACAACGGGCTCGGCTACATCAACAGCGACGTGACGATCTATCTGCATCGCCTGCCGGTGACGAACTGGATCGGATTCGAGGTGGTGAACCATCACGCCACCGACGGCGTCGCGATCGGCGAATGCTGGCTCTACGACGAAAAGGGCCCGATCGGCACCGCGACGGTCGCCGCGCTGGCGCAGCGCAAGCCGATGGCGAATCCGTCGAAGCGGTAGTTTGTCGTCTACGCAAGATGCCGCAGCATCTCCGGCCGCGCCTTCAGCTCCGCGCCCTGCTTGGCCACGATCTTCGCAATTCTTTCCGGCGCGAACTTCAGGTCGACGAATGCCGGCGCGGTATTGGCGACCTCGTGATAGCTCACGATCCTGCCCTCACGCAGCGTCATGATCGCAACGCCCTCGAACATCGCCCGCGCGCCGCCAGCTTCCGGCAGGGTCGAACGATAGCTGAAGGTGTAGCGGGCATAGAGCGTGGTGCCGTCCGACACGGGATCATGCATATCCCAGCGGAAGTCGGTCGCCGTGCGATAGAACCAGTCGTCGATCATCGCAGCGATCTTGGTACGGCCTTCGAAGGCGCCGTAGAACACGTCGTGATAGACGCCGTCCTCGGCGAACAGCTCGGCGAATGCTTTGCCGTTGCGCTGTTCGACAGCGTCGCAGAAGGCGCGCAGCATGGCGGTGGTGGTCATTGACGTTTCTCCCTCCGCGTTCTCGGTCATGCCCCGCGAAGGCGGGGCATCCAGTACGCCGCGGCTTCTCGGCTTAAGCACGACCGTCTCTGGAATACTGGATTGCCCGCTTTCGCGGGCAATGACAGCGAGTACGACACTCTCACCCGATCTCCGCCACCGCGGCAAGGATGCGTGCGATGTCCTGCGGGCGGGAGAGGCGGTGGTCGCCGTCCTGGATCATGGTCAGCACGACGTCGTCGGCCGGCAGGCGATGCGTCAGCGCGAAAGCGTGCTGCCAGGGAACGTCGGGATCCTTCGCGCCCTGCAGGATGCGGACCGGGCAGCCGAGATCGATGGCGCGGCCGAGCACGAGATGGTTGCGGCCCTCCTCGATCAGGTTCCGCGTGATCGGATAGGGCGAGCCGTCGCCATACTCCGACGGACGCAGCCAGAGGCCCTTGGTTTCGATCTCCTGCTTCACTGCGGGCGAGAAATTCTTCCACATCAGCTCTTCGGTGAAATCAGGCGCCGGCGCGATCAGCACCAAGCCCGCGAGCGAGGCTGCGCCAGAACGCTTCCTGATCTCGCGCGCGAGCAGCAGCGCCATCCAGCCGCCCATGGAGGAGCCGATCAGGACCTGAGGCCCGTCGCAGAACCGTTCGACCACCGCCACGCACTCCTCAAGCCAGCGTCCGATGGTACCGTCGGCGAAATCGCCGCCGGATTCGCCGTGACCGGAATAGTCGAACCGGACCATGGCGCGGCCGTGATCCCGGGCCCAGGCGTCCAATGCCAGGGCCTTGCTGCCCTGCATGTCCGATTTGAATCCGCCGAGCCAGACCAGCCCGGGCCCCTGCCCGCGCCGGCTGCGCACCGCGATCCTGCGTGCTGACGGGCCCTCGCCCACATCGATGAAATCGAGCACGGCATCAGGAATTGCATCGGTCATGGAACGTTTACCCTGGCTGCGCGGTTTGAGCTATCGGGTCGTATTCGGCAGCGCCGGAGACCGGCATTGTCCCTTTGGGACGCTTGCGGAACGGAAGCAAGGTGTCTATGTCGGTCAGCGTGCCCAGGCGTGACCGAAATGCCTCGCATTTGAGGGTTTTTCGTTGCCCGCACGCGCGAATTGCTTGCCGGCAAACGTGTCTTCCTGCAAAGTAGCCGCCTCTTTCACAACTTTGGAGAACAACCCATTCGCCGTCCCAATAAAGCCCCGCCCGTTGCCAGCAAAGACGGGCCGCGCATCAATGATGATATCCGCAATGCGCAGATCCAGCTGATCGATCAGGCCGGTGACAACAAAGGCACCGTCGAGACCGTTGCGGCTATCCGCATGGCCCAGGAAGCCGGCATGGATCTGGTCGAGATCTCGCCGAACGTCAGCCCTCCCGTCTGCAAGATCATGGACTACGGGAAGTACAAATATTCCGCGCAGAAAAAAGCCGCCGAAGCCCGCAAGCGGCAGAAGATCGTCGAGATCAAGGAGATCAAGCTCCGCCCGATGATCGACGACCACGATTACGAAGTTAAGATGCGCGCGATGCAGCGGTTCTTCGAAGAGGGTGACAAGGTCAAGATCACGTTGCGCTATCGCGGCCGCGAAATGGCGCACCAGGAGATCGGCACCAAGCTGCTCGACAAGATCAAGACCGACGTCGCCGAGCTCGCCAAGGTCGAGCAGGACGCCAGGTTCGAGGGCCGCCAGGTCGTCATGGTGCTGGCGCCGCGCTGACGCCGGCTTGTTAAGATAGAGATTTCAACGGCCCGTACGGATTTCCGGCGGGCCGTTTTGTTTTGGGCGAGCTGCGCCGCTACGTCCTTGTCGCCTGCCAGGTGCCGCTGCATTGGTCTCCGGAAATGATGCCCTTCCACGAGCCGGTGCCATTCACGCCGGCGAGCCGGCCGCCGCCGCTGGCATGGGAGGCGCCGACCGAGACATGGACCGCCACAGCACCGCCGCGCTTGACCGTACCGGAGACCCGGCCGCCGCCCGCGGAGGAGACACGGCTGCCCGTTACCGTGAAGGGGACGCTATAGCCGGAGCTGCAATTGCCCCGGCTGGTGGCGAAGGTGACATTCCAGATGCCGTCATAGCCGCCGACGCGGGCATCGGCGGTCGATGGCAGCGCGGCTGTGGCGAGTACGGCGAGCAGCCCCAGACGGCGCGGGCGGACGAAATCAGTCAAAGAAAAAAGCGTTTGGGACAAACGGGCCATTTTGGTCCTGCTCCGGGCGACACTGCTTGGACATATGTGTACCAGCACCGAATAGTCGGCCGGTAGGTTCCGCCGGTTCATCGTTGCCAATTCGCCCGTTCTCTGTCATAAGCCCGGCCTTCATCGCCCGGCTGATTAAGGGCTGCCGTGGCGGTGTCCGTGCGGGTTTCGCGCTTGTTCGCAAAACTTGAGCACAATCAACGCTCTAACGAGCATTTTTGACGGCCAGCCGCCTTCGCGGGCGGATCTCTGTGCCATTAGGAGAGCCAAATGCCCAAGCTGAAGACCAAATCGGGCGCTAAAAAGCGCTTCAAGGTGACTGCCACCGGCAAAGTGATGTTCGCCCATCGCGGCAAGCGTCACGGCATGATCAAGCGGACGAAGAAGCAGATCCGTCAGCTGCGCGGCACCGCGGTGCTGTTCAAGACCGACGGCGACAACGTCAAGAAGTACTTCTTGCCGAACGCCTGATCGCGTCCCCGATCATTGCCGACCGTGCCGCCTTTTGCGCGGCAATCCGATAACCAAAGTCATCTCTGAAGGATTTCGTCATGTCTCGCGTCAAACGCGGTGTGACCGCCCACGCCAAGCACAAGAAAGTCTACAAGGCCGCCAAGGGCTTCTACGGCCGCCGCAAGAACACCATCCGCGCCGCCAAGCCGGCCGTGGAGAAGGCCCAGCAGTATGCGTTCCGCGATCGCAAGCGCAAGAAGCGGACCTTCCGCGCACTGTGGATCCAGCGCATCAACGCTGCCGTCCGTCCGTTCGGCCTGACCTACAGCCGATTTATCGACGGCATGGCCAAGTCCGGGATCACCGTGGACCGCAAGGTGCTGTCGGATCTCGCGATCAGCGAGCCCGCGGCGTTCCAGGCGATCGCCGAGAAGGCCAAGGCCGCTCTTGCGGCGTAATGCGGCCGGAGCTGTGCTGGCGGCGTGAGCCGTCCTGCATTGTGCTCTGCGTAGCGTTCCGCTTGTGATGGCCCGGGCAGAGGCGCGTTTCCGCGCCCGACTGCCCCGGCCGTCATCTCTCGCGCAAACACTTCTCCGACGTGGAAGCCCGGCGCAATGCCGGGTGTGACGGGCTAGGATCATCGGCTCAGCATCCTGGCCAAAAGGGATTGCCATGACCGATCTTGCCCAGCTCCAAGCCCAGATCATCGCCGACATCGCCACCGCTGCCGACGAGGCCGCGCTCGAAGTCGTGCGTGTCGCAGCCCTCGGCAAGAAAGGCTCAATTTCCGCGCTGCTGGCAACGCTCGGCAAGATGTCGCCGGAGGAGCGCAAGACGCAGGGCGCGGCGATCAACCAGGCCAAGGACGAGGTCACTCAGGCGCTGGCCGCGCGGCGCGACGTGCTGAAATCGGCGGCGCTCGATGCGCGTCTCGCGTCCGAAACCGTCGACGTCACGCTGCCGCTGCGCGACGCGCCGACGGAAGCCGGCCGCATCCATCCGCTGAGCCAGGTCTGGGACGAGCTGACCACGATCTTCGCCGACATGGGATTCTCGGTGGCCGAAGGCCCCGACATCGAGACCGACGATTACAACTTCACCAAGCTGAATTTTCCGGAAGGCCATCCGGCGCGCGAGATGCACGACACGTTCTTCTTCCATCCGAAGGAAGACGGCTCGCGCATGCTGCTGCGAACCCACACCTCGCCGGTGCAGGTGCGCACCATGCTGAGCCAGAAGCCGCCGATCCGCGTGATCTGCCCGGGCCGCACCTACCGCATCGATTCGGACGCGACCCACACGCCGCAATTCCACCAGGTCGAAGGCCTCGTCATCGACAAGACCTCGCATCTCGGCCACCTCAAATGGATCCTGCACGAGTTCTGCAAGGCGTTCTTCGAGGTCGACCACATCAACATGCGCTTCCGCCCGTCGTTCTTCCCGTTCACCGAGCCGTCGCTGGAGGTCGACATCCAGTGCCGCCGCGACAAGGGCGAGATCCGCTTCGGCGAGGGCGAGGACTGGCTCGAGATTCTCGGCTGCGGCATGGTGCATCCGAACGTGCTGCGCGCCTGCGGTATCGATCCCGACGAGTACCAGGGCTTCGCCTGGGGCATGGGCATCGACCGCATCGCCATGCTGAAATACGGCATCGCCGACCTCCGTCAGCTGTTCGACAGCGACGTCCGCTGGCTGAGCCATTACGGCTTCAAGCCGCTGGAGGTGCCGACGCTTGCCGGAGGGCTGAGCTCGTGATGCTCGCTCTCGAACCGTCTGCGAAGACTCTCTCCGTTCCCTGCGTGGAGAGAACCCTCTCCCTGACCCTCCCCCGCAGGCGGGGGAGGGAACGGAGGGAGTGCGGGCGTGGCTTTCAGTTCCTAGGGACGTATTCTCTTTCAGCTCGACAGATCGAGCTCCCTCCCCCGCTTGCGGGGGAGGGTTGGGGAGAGGGTTTCTCCGCAAGGGGGCTGCCAATGGTCGATCCCAAGCATCCGGACTGGAATGTCTCACCCAAGCTGCGCGCAAATGCGCGCGCCCTTAGGCGCAACTCGACCGATGCCGAGCGCATTCTGTGGTCCGAGCTGCGCGCCGGCCGATTGAACGGCGTGGTCTTCCGTCGCCAGGTGCCGATCGAGCGCTACGTCGCCGATTTCATCTGCCACACAGCCAAGCTCGTCATCGAGCTCGATGGCGGCCAACACTTCTCGGATGAAGGCGAACGCGCCGATGCGCGGCGATCTGCCGCCATCGAAGCAAAGGGCTTCAAGGTGCTCCGCTTCAGCAATCTCGATGTCGTGACCCACCGTGCCGGCGTTCTCGAAACAATCGTCACTGCCATTGCGGAGAGAACCCTCTCCCCAACCCTCCCCCGCAAGCGGGGGAGGGAGCACACCGTCTCCGTGGAGAAGAAGCAGCCATGAAATTCACCCTCTCCTGGCTGAAGGATCATCTCGAGACCGACGAGCCCTTGGAAAAACTCGCCGACAAGCTCACCATGATCGGGCTCGAGGTCGAGAACATCGAGGACAAGGCGAAGGCGCTGAAGCCGTTCACCATTGCGAAGGTGATCTCGGCCGAGCAGCACCCGAATGCGGATCGGCTGCGGGTCTGCATGGTCGATACCGGTAACGGCGCAGCACCGGTGCAGGTCGTCTGCGGCGCACCGAATGCGCGCAGCGGTCTCGTCAGCGTGTTCTCGCCTCCCGGCACCTACATTCCCGGCAAGGACATCACCCTCGGCGTCGGCACCATCCGCGGCGTCGAGAGCCGCGGCATGCTGTGTTCGGCGGCCGAGCTGCAAATCTCCAACGACCATGACGGCATCATGGAATTGCCGGCGGATGCACCGGTCGGCGCAGGCTATGCCGAATGGGCCGGCCTCGGCGATCCCGTGGTCGAGATCAATCTGACGCCTAACCGGCAGGACTGCACCGGGGTACATGGCATCGCGCGCGACCTCGCCGCCGCCGACATGGGCAAGTTCAAGGATCCGACCATCAAGCCGATCAAGGGCGAATTCCCTTGTCCCGTGCAGGTCACGGTCGAAGACGCCACGCTGTGTCCGGGATTTGCGCTCCGCCTCGTGCGTGGCGTCAAGAACGGCCCATCGCCGGAATGGCTGCAGAAGCGGTTGACCGCGATCGGGCTGCGTCCGATCAACGCGCTGGTCGACATCACCAACTTCATGACCTACGACCGCGCGCGTCCGTTGCACGTTTTCGACGCCAGGAAGGTGAAGGGCAATCTCGTCGTCCGCCGCGCGCGTGACGGTGAGACGCTGCTCGCGCTCGACGGCCGCACCTACAATCTCGATCCCGCCGTTTGCGTGATCGCGGACGAGCACGGCGTCGAATCGCTCGCCGGCATCATGGGCGGCGAAGCTTCGGGCTGCGACGATGATACCACCGACGTACTGATCGAATCGGCGCTGTGGAACGAGATCAATATCGCCCAGACCGGCCGCAAGCTCGGCATCAATTCGGACGCGCGCTACCGCTTCGAGCGCGGCGTCGATCCGGCCTTCATGGTGCCGGGGCTGGAGCTCGCGACCAAGCTCGTCATGGAGATGTGCGGCGGCACGCCGTCCGAGACCGTCGTGGCCGGCAAGGCCTTCGGCGAGGACCGCGTGATCGATTTTCCTCTCACCGAGGTCAAGCGCCTCTCCGGCATCGAGGTGCCGCAACCCGAGATGAAGCGCATCCTGACTCATCTCGGCTTCATGATGGCCGGCCCCGGCCCGGTCGTGAAGGTGGCGGTGCCCTCGTGGCGCTCCGACGTGCACGGCAAGGCCGACATCGTCGAGGAGATCGTCCGCATTGTCGGCGTCGACAAGGTGCCGCTGACGCCGTTCGACCGGGGTGAGGACGCGCGCAAGCCGGTGCTGACGGCGCTTCAGCAGCGAACCCGGCGCGCGAGGCGCGCGCTCGCAAGCCGCGGCGTCATCGAAGCGGTGACCTGGTCGTTCATCACGAAGTCCGCGGCAAAGCTGTTCGGCGGCGGTCAGCGCGAGCTCGAAGTCGCAAACCCGATCGCGGCGGATCTCTCCGACATGCGCCCGACGCTGCTCGCGGGCCTGATCGCGGCCGCACAAGCCAACGCCAATCGCGGCGTCAGCGATGTCGCCCTGTTCGAGGTCGGCCAGGTGTTCAAGGGCGACCGCCCGCAGGATCAGTTCCTGGCCGCAGGCGGCGTGCGTCGCGGCTTTGCCTCCTCGGAAGGCTTGGGGCGGCACTGGTCGGGCTCGGCCCAGGCTGACGTGTTCGACGCCAAGGCGGATGCGCTGGCCGTGCTGGCAGCCGCCGGCGCGCCGATGCAGGCGCTGCAGATCGTCGCCGGCGGCCCCGCATGGCTGCATCCGGGTCGCTCCGGCACGATCCAGATCGGGCCGCAGAACGTGCTCGGCCATTTCGGCGAGGTGCACCCCAGAGCGCTCGAGGCGCTCGGCGCCGACGGTCCGCTGATGGTGTTCGAGGTGATCCTCGACCGAATCCCCGAGGCGAAGAAGAAGCCGACCCGCGCCAAGCCCGTGATCGAACTCTCTGCATTCCAGCCTGTCACGCGCGACTTCGCCTTCATCGTCGATCGCAGCGTGAAGGCCGCCGACATCGTGCGGGCCGCGCAGGGCGTCGACAAGAAGCTGATCACCGCCGTGAACGTGTTCGACGTCTACGAGGGCAAGGGCATCGACGACGGCAAGAAATCGATCGGCATCGCCGTGACGATCCAGCCGCGCGAGAAGACGCTGACCGATCAGGAGATCGAGGCCGTCGCCGCAAAGATCGTGGCCGAGGTCACGAAGAAGACCGGCGGCACGCTGCGGGGATGAGTATTGCGGACTTCCTTCCGAAGGACGTCAGCCTCAGCATCGCGATGGCGCTCTGCGCCGTCGCGTTCGTTTCCGGTACTGCGCGCGGCTTCTCCGGCTTCGGCTCCGCGCTGATCTTCATGCCGTTGGCGAGCAGCATCGCCGCGCCGCGGCTCGTCGCCGCCTTGCTTCTTGTGATCGATTTCATCGCGGCGGCGCCGCTGCTTCCGGATGCATGGCGGAAGGCGGATCGCAAGGCCACCGCGGTGATCGTGCTGGGCGCGCTGGTCGGCGTTCCCGTCGGCACCTATTTCCTCAGCGTGCTCGAACCCGTCACCACGCGCTGGATCATCTCGTGCTTCGTCGCCGCGCTGCTGCTCCTGCTGCTGTCGGGCTGGCGCTATCGCGGCAAGGACCACGCATGGCTATCGGTCGGAATTGGCAGCCTGTCGGGCTTCTGCAGCGGCCTTGCGCAGACCGGCGGCCCGCCGATCGTCGGCTATTGGCTCGGCCGCCCGATCGCACCGATCGTCGCGCGCGCCAATATCGTGCTGTTCTTCGGCGCGTCCGATTTCTTCTCGTTGGTCAGCTATGCGACGACAGGCCTGATCAGCCGTGAATCGCTCGTGCTCTCGCTGATCGTCGGCCCGGTCTACGCGATCGGCGTCGCCTTCGGCGCCTCGCTGTTCGGCCGCGCGAGCGAGAAAGTGTTTCGTGCGATCTGCTATGCGCTGATCGCGATGGCGGTGATCGCGGGACTGCCGGTGCTGGACGGCGTGCTGCGCTAAATCCCCGCCTACTGTCGCGGCACGCGGCGTTTCTTAGTCGACTGCGTCGGCACGTCAGCGGGCTCTTGCTTGAGCGCACCGATCTTGCGCAAAGCTGCGTCCGCGGCGCGCTCACCGCTTTCCCAGGCGCCGTCGACGGTGCCCCACAGCGTCTCGTGCGTGGCCTCGCCCGCGAGGAAGACATTGCCGATCGGCTCGCTCAGGATTCTTCGCGACAGCTGGCCGCCGGGGGACGCCGCCGACATCGCGCCCATGACATAGGGCGAGGCATTCCAGCGGGTCGCGCTGGTCTTCCCGACGGCAGCCGCGGCCTCGCTGCCGAACAATTTTGTGATCCATTCTCTGGCGAAGGCGGCCATCGCCTTGTCGCCCTGCTCGGAGAGATCGCGGCCGAATGCGCCTCCGACGTCGATCGAACACAGCGAGGAGCCGCCAATATTGGCGAACATCAGCGCCGTACGCGTCGAATTGCTCTGCTCGATCAGGATATCGTCGCGTGACAGGCCGAGCGGATTGCCCGGCAATTGCATCACGATGCGATCATAGCTGCCGAGGCCGAGCTTCGAGGCCGCATCCAGCGTGCGTTTGGGAATGTCGGGCGTGAACTTGATCGCGCCCGATGTCAGCACGTTGGTCGAGACCGTGACGATGACGGCGCGCGCGGCGATCTTCCCCGCTGGCGTCTCCACGCTGACGTCGCGGTTGTTCCAGGCGACGCGGCTCGCCGGCGTCGACAGTGCCACGGGCGACTGCTCGCCCAGCTTGGTGATCAGCGTACCCAGGCCCTGACGGCAGGCGATCGCTGCGTTGCGGTCCTGCGCGCGTCCCTTGTCGATCGCGGACAGTTCCTTCAGGTCCTTGCCGGCAAAGCCCGCGCCCAGCATGAAATCGGCCGCGCCCGCCCAGTCGCCGAGATCCTTCGGCAGCACGGACGCGCAAGACGTATCCAGCTTGGCCCGCGAGGCATCGTCGATGGCGCGGTTGGCGCGCACCAGTGCCGCCAGGAATTGCTCGGTCTCGCCCGCGCGCGCGTTGCGGCGGCCGATGCGCATCTTCTGGCCCGTTGGCGCCGGCAGCACGTCCAGCCCGACGCTGCGCGCCAGCCGGATCATCGGATTGGTGTCGGGATTGTGCATCCAGCGCGCACCGCGGTCGAACGGCACTTCGAAGGTCGTGCTGTCGGTGATACAGCGGCCGCCGATCTGCGATGCCGCTTCCATCACGACGACCTTGCGGCCCGTCGCCACGATGCGCCGCGCCGCGGCGATTCCCGCAGCCCCCGCGCCGATCACGACGATGTCGGCCTCGCGCGGTAGGGGTGCGGCGGTTGCACGCAGGACCGGCGTTGCGGCAAGGCCTGCCGACGCGACAAGGAAGCCGCGGCGCGTGATTGTCATGACATGGTTTCCGAGGACTTGCGGCGAACGGGAACAGTCAGAGAACCTTGCCGCATCTGATGTTGCACGGCAACCATCATGGTGAATCAATCGTGCTTGATGTCACGGAGTGATGAACCGAATTGCAACAGGTTTAGACCATGATAGAGAAGGGAAAAAGACGGCCGCAAAAGGCCGTGGGGGGAGTTGGAAATGGGGACGGTCCTGGACTCAGTCGGCAAGCTGATTGCCGCGTACCTCTCCAAGGAGGTGCCGGGCTACGAGCCGTTCACGCCGAGCGACCCGGAGCACCTGCGCGGCGTCATCGAACCCGGCGACGTGCTGCTGGTCGAGGGCAACAACCGCATCTCCGGCATCATCAAATATCTTACGCAGTCGACGTGGTCGCACGCCGCGCTTTATGTCGGCCCGGTCGAGGGCGCCGAAGAGCCCGACGGCGAACCTCATGTGCTGATCGAGGCCAATATCGGCGAAGGCGTCACCTCTGCGCCGCTGTCGAAATATTTCCCGTATCACACCCGCGTTTGCCGCCCGGTCGGGCTGTCCTACGAGGACCGCACCACGGTGTGCCGCTATGCAATCAACCGCATCGGCTTCGGCTACGACACCAAGAACATCGTCGACCTCATGCGTTTTCTGTTCCCGTTGCCGGTGCCGCAGCGCTGGCGGCGACGCATGATCGCGATCGGCTCGGGCGATCCGACCAAGATCATCTGCTCGGCGCTGATCGCACAGGCGTTCGACGCGGTGCGCTATCCGATCCTGCCGAAGATCACCAAGGCCGGCAGCCGCGCCGCCCGCCGCGAGATCCTGCACATCCGCGATTCCTCGCTCTACATGCCCCGCGACTTCGACATCTCGCCCTATTTCGAGGTCGTCAAACCCACCATCGTGCACGGGTTCGATTACACCGCGCTGCACTGGGCCGACAAGCAGAAGCCGCTCGAGGAGGTAGCAGGCTCATTCAGTGTGTTTCCAGAAACGTTCATGGCGCCGCCGCTCGTTCCTGAAGCGGTTGACGAAGAGGCGCCGAGTGAGATTCCGGCTGAGCAAGTGAGCGCGTGCCTTGCGGAGGCGAGCGCCGCCTTCTCCGAGCATTTCGTACAGCTGAACGAACTCGCGATGTACCGCGCGCGGCGCCGCGGACAGGCTTGCGAGATCGCAGCTTAAGCCCAGCTGTCGTAGCGCGATCTCGCCTGCGCAACCGTCATTGCGAGGAGCCCTTGCGACGAAGCAAGCCAGACCATGTCCTCGGAGACAGTCCGGATGGCTTCGCTGCGTCGCTGCGCTCGCAATGACGAGAGCTACCTCTCCGCCCGTCCGATTACCGCCATCAGCTCCGCGATCTTCGCGCGTTGGTCGGCCTTGTCGCCGCTCGATATCGCGTGCTCGACGCAATGGGCGACATGGTCCTTGAGGACCTCCTCCTCGACCCGGCGCAGCGCGGCACGCACCGCCGAGATCTGCGTCACGATGTCGATGCAGTAGCGGTCTTCCTCTACCATTTTCGAGAGGCCGCGAACCTGGCCCTCGATCCGGCCGAGACGTTTTCCGACGGATGCCTTGATGTCCTTGCGCATGGGGTCTATATACCCCTACCGGGTATGGGTTGCAAGACCTGGACACCGCTGGAGCAGGACAATGAACAACCCCGAACACGGGCATCATCACGACGCAACCGCTCACGCCGGATGCGGCTGTTCGACCAACACGGCGACGCCGGCCGACAAGCCCGCGGCCTCCTCCTGCGGCGGGCACGGCGATCAGTCCGGCCACACTCATGATCTCGGTGACACCGCGACCAAGGTCAAAGATCCCGTCTGCGGCATGAGCGTCGATCCCGCGACCTCGAAGCATCACCTCACGCATCACGGCGAGACCTTCCATTTCTGCTCGGCCGGCTGCCGCACCAAGTTCGCCACTGACCCAGCCAAATATCTCGCCAAGGAGAAGCTGCCCGAACCCGAAATGCCGGCGGGCACGATCTACACCTGCCCGATGCATCCGGAGATCCGCCAGGTCGGACCCGGCAGCTGCCCGATCTGCGGCATGGCGCTGGAGCCTGAAGTGGCGAGCCTCGACACCGGTCCCAACCCGGAGCTCGCCGACATGACACGGCGGTTCTGGATCGGCGGCGCGCTCGCGTTACCGGCCGTGGTGCTGGAGATGGGCGGTCATCTCGCCGGTCCTCACAACTGGATTGATCCCACCCTGTCGAACTGGATTCAGCTCGCCTTCGCCACCCCCGTAGTGCTGTGGGCCGGCTGGCCGTTCTTCGTTCGCGGCTGGCAATCGCTGCTGACGCGCAACTTCAACATGTTCACGCTGATCGCGATGGGCACAGGGGTTGCCTATGTCTACAGCATCATCGGCACGGTCGCGCCGCAGATTTTTCCTGCCAATTTCCGCGGCCATGAAGGTGCGGTTGCCGTCTATTTCGAGGCGGCTGCGGTCATCACCGTACTTGTGCTGCTCGGCCAGATGCTGGAGCTGCGCGCCCGCGATGCGACCTCCGGCGCGATCAAGGCGCTGTTGCAGCTCGCGCCCAAGACCGCGCGGCGCGTCGACGCCGATGGCAGCGAGCACGAGGTCGAGATCGACACGCTTCACGCCGGCGACCGCTTGCGCGTTCGCCCCGGCGAGAAGGTGCCGGTCGACGGAAGCATCCTGGAAGGACGTTCCTCGCTCGACGAATCCCTGGTGACAGGCGAATCGATGCCCGTCACCAAGGAGGCCGGCGCCAAGGTCATCGCCGGCACGCTGAACCAATCCGGCAGCTTCGTCATGCGCGCCGACAAGGTCGGACGCGAGACGCTATTGTCGCAGATCGTGCAGATGGTCGCCGACGCGCAGCGTTCGCGCGCGCCGATCCAGCGGCTGGCCGATCAGGTCGCAGGCTGGTTCGTGCCCACCGTCATCTTCGTCGCGATCGTCGCCTTCGGCGCCTGGGCCTGGTTCGGACCAGAGCCGCGGCTGGCCTTCGGCCTGGTCGCCGCCGTCAGCGTGCTGATCATCGCCTGCCCCTGCGCGCTTGGCCTCGCGACCCCGATGTCGATCATGGTCGGCGTCGGCCGCGGCGCGCAAGCGGGCGTGCTGATCAAGAACGCCGAGGCGCTGGAGCGGATGGAGAAGATCGACACGCTGGTGGTCGACAAGACGGGCACGCTGACTGAGGGCAAGCCCAAGGTGGTCTCGATCGTGCCGGTATCCGGTTTCGTGGAAGACGACATCCTCCGGCTCGCGGCCAGCGTGGAGCGCGCCAGTGAGCATCCCTTGGCCGACGCCATTGTGCGCGCGGCCAAGGAGAAGCCGCTTGCCCTCGGCCAGGTCGAGCAATTCGACTCGCCGACCGGCAAGGGCGCCACCGGCAAGGTCGACGGCAAGACCATCGCGCTCGGTAATGCCGGATATCTCACCTCGCTCGGGATCGACACGACGACACTCCACGCCGAGGCCGAACGGCTGCGCCAGGACGGGGCCACGGTGATCAACATGGCCGTCGATGGCCGGCTCGCCGGCCTGTTCGCGATCGCCGACCCGGTCAAGGCTTCGACCCCGGAGGCGCTGAAGGCGCTCGCGGCCGAAGGCATCAAGGTGATCATGCTGACCGGCGACAACCGGACGACGGCGGAGGCCGTGGCTCGCCGGCTCGGCATCGCCGATGTCGAGGCCGAGGTGCTGCCGGATCAGAAGAGCGCGGTGGTCACCAGGTTGCAAAAGGCCGGCCGCATCGTCGCGATGGCTGGCGACGGCGTCAACGACGCACCGGCGCTGGCCGCCGCCGAAGTCGGCATCGCCATGGGCACCGGTACCGATGTCGCGATGGAGAGCGCCGGCATCACCCTGCTCAAGGGTGATCTCGTCGGCATCGTCCGTGCGCGAAAGCTGTCGCAGGCGACGATGAGCAACATCCGGCAAAACCTGTTCTTTGCCTTCATCTACAACGCCGCCGGCATCCCGATCGCGGCCGGCATCCTCTATCCGGCCTTCGGCCTGCTGCTCTCGCCGATCGTCGCCGCGGCGGCGATGGCCTTGTCCTCGGTGAGCGTGGTTGGAAATGCGCTGCGGCTCCGGGCGACGCGGCTGTGAGGACACCGCGTAGCCCGGATGGAGCGCAAGCGAAATCCGGGGGCCTTGCCCGCATATTGGCACCGTCCCGGATTGCGCTTCGCTCCATCCGGGCTACGGTTCACGGGACACAGGCGAGACGTACGAAGGGGATCTGATGCAGCGAATTACGATCACGATCGAGGACGATCTGCTGGCGGAAATCGACGCGGCGGCTGAGGCGCGCGGCTATCAGAACCGGTCCGAGATCATCCGCGATCTCGCCCGCGCCGGCCTGCAGCAGAGCACCGAGGACACCGCTCAGACCGGCCAATGCGTCGCCGGCCTCGTCTATGTCTACGACCACGCCGCGCGCGATCTCTCGAAACGGCTGGTGCAGGAATTCCACGGCCATCACGACCTCGCGCTGGCGACCCTGCACGTCCATCTCGACGACAACAATTGCATGGAGATGACGGCGCTGAAGGGGTCGGCCGACGAGGTCAAGCATTTCGCCGACCACATCATCGCCGAACGCGGCGTCCGCTACGGCCGCGTGGTGATGATCCCGACCGGCGAGGGCAAGCCGGCGAAGGCGCGGAAGCACGGGCACCGGCACGGGTAGCTGAGGCGCTGCGCGCCCCGGACGCAGGGCAACGCTTCCCTGGCGATGCGAAGCATCGTCCAGTAGCGGTGCGGTGCAGAGCCGAGGCCCACCTCGCCTCAAGCTCCCGCGTCCCGGCTCAGCAGCGCGTCATTTCATGCCGCGCCGCGTCCGGGACACGGCGGTGTCCAAGGCAACCACCCTCCCTTGCCGAAGCGGCAATCGGTGTCTACCTCTCGCAAGTCATTCACCACCGAGGGTCCCCCATGCTGGATGCCGCCATCAAGGCGCTGTCGCAAATGATCTCGCCGCCGATGCGCTCGATCCTGTGGCGGTCGATCGGTCTTGCGCTCGTGCTGATCACCGTGCTGGCGATCGGCCTGCAGCGGCTGCTGAGCTGGTTTGCGACCTCTGGTGAGGTCTGGCTGGAAGGCCTGCTTGGGCCGGGCTGGCACACCTCTATCGAGGTCTTGTCCTGGATCGTTTCGATCGCGGCGGGCCTCGGCGTCGTGTTCGGCGGCGTGTTCCTGATGCCCGCGATCACCTCGCTGGTGGCGAGCCTGTTCGTCGACGACGTCGCTGACATCGTCGAGCGCGAGCATTACCCGGCCGAGCGGCCGGGCGTGGCGCTGCCCGTGGGCCAGGCGATTCTCGAAGGCGTCAGGACCGCCCTGCTGACGATCGTGGTCTATCTGATCGCCTTGCCGCTGGTGTTGTTCGCCGGTGCCGGCTTCCTGGTCTTCTTCCTCGCCGCCGCCTGGCTGCTCGGCCGGGAATATTTCGAGCTCGCCGCGATGCGCTTCCGCTCACCGGAGGAGGCCAAGGCGATGCGGCGCGACAATGCCGCCACCATCTTCACTGCCGGCCTGTTCATCGCCGCCTTCGTCTCGATCCCGATCGTCAACCTGGCGACGCCGATCTTCGGCATGGCCTTCATGGTCCACATGCACAAGCGGCTGTCAGGCCCGCGGCCCGAGTTGATCGAGCCGTCGCGGCAGATGCGGTGACGCGCTCTACGTCACCTGCACGCCGCATTTCCGCAGCACCGTCTTGGCGAAGCCGAACGGCGCTGGCGTGAACGGACCGGGCGGCGCGCGGGTGATCAGTGCGACGACGCCGAGGGCGGCCACTGCGAGCCAGAAGCAAAGCCAGAAGCCGTCGATATAGGCGAGCACATTGGCTTCGCGCTGTACGAAGCCGGCGAGCGTTCCGACCGCGCGGGCCTGCGCCGATCCTGTCCCATGGGCGGCGAATTGATCGGTGAGCTGCTTCAGGATACGAACCACGTCGAGATCGCCGACGCCGAGGTTCTGGCCGAGATAGAAGGAATGGACCTGCTCGCGCACGCGCAGCCACGTCCCCATCAGCGCGACACCGATCTCGGCACCGCCGAGCCGCATAATCTGGATATAGGCGGCGAACGAGGTCGCGCGGCTCGGGTCGGAGTTCGACAACAGCGTGATGATCAGCGGCAGCAGGGTCAGCGCCTGCCCGATCGCCTGCAGCAGCACGATGCCGGCGAAGTCTTCGCGCGCCCAGTCATGGGTGAGCTGCGTGCCCCAGAGATTGGCGGCGGCGAAGCAGGCAAATCCAGCGATCACCACGGTCCGCGTATCGAAATGTCGCAGCAGCCAGATCGAGAGCGGCACCAGCACGAACATCGGCAGCGCGCCATAGGTGAGCAGCAGCACGCCGCTCTGCTCCGGCCTGAGCTGGGTGATGGTGGCAAGGAAGTTCGGCACCAGCGAGGCATTGGACAGGCTGGTCAGCGTGTAGAGCAGGATCAGAACCAGTCCCAAGCCGATATTGCGCGAGAACAAGACGTTCACATGCGCCCAGGGCTGCCGCACCAGCGACTCGTTGATCAGGAAGGCCACGAGCAACGCCGCGCCACTAGCGAGCAACGCCATCACCGTGCCCGAACCCAGCCAGTCCAGCCGGTTGCCCTGATCGAGCCCGGCATAGACCATCGCAACCCCTGCGCCGAGCAGCAGCATGCCGCCCCAATCGGCCTCACGCAGAAGCGCGCGGTTCACCGGCTCGTTCGGCGTGCCGAGATACACCATCAGGCCCATCAGCGGCGCGATCACGACACCCTGCCAGTACAGCCATTGCCAACCGAGATGCTCGACATAGAATCCGACCAGCGAGGTCGAGGTGTCCAGTGCGAAGCCGACGCGGATTGAGTAGATCGAGATCGCCGGCAGCCACCAGCGGATCGGCAGGTTGCGGAACACGATCATCAGCGTCGCCGGCACGAAGGTGCCGAGCAAGAGGCCGTGCACGACGCTAAGCGCGAGCAGCGTCGGATAGTCGTGCACGAACGGAATGATCAGCGAGATCAGCGCATAGGCCACGCTCGGAATGCCGAGCACGCGGCGCAGGCCGAATACGGTGGCAAGCCAGGCCACCGCGGGCGCGATGAAGATCTGCGAGCCGATGCCGGCGGTGGAGAGCCAGGCGCCCTCGTCGAACGAGAGGGAGAACGCGCCGCGCAGGTCGGGCAGGCCGACCGTGGTCAGCCGGCTGTCGAAATTGGCGAGAAACGAGCCGAGCAGCACCGCCGCCACGGCGAACAGCGGCTGCGGCGCGACGCCGCCGCGCGAGAGCGGTCCGCGATCGGCGTCGTCATTTTCCGCCATTGCCGTCCTTGGTGTCGATGCGGGTGACCACCGACATGCCCGGCACCAGGCGCGCCAGCAGCGGCTGGTTGTCGTCGAACTGGATGCGCACGGGGATGCGCTGCACCACCTTGGTGAAATTGCCGGTGGCGTTGTCAGGTGGCAGCAGCGCGACCTGCGAGCCCGTCGCCGGCGCGATGCGCTCGACCTTGCCGCGCAGCGTCTGGCGCGGAAAACTGTCGACGGTGATTTCGACAGGCTGCCCGGGCGCCACGTGCGTGAGCTGGGTTTCCTTGTAGTTCGCGATCACATAGACCTGCGGCAGCGGCACCACGTTGATGAGGTTGGTGCCGATATTGACGTAGTCGCCGGGCTGCACCTGCCGCTCGCCGACGACGCCGTCGAACGGCGCTGTGATCCTGGTATAGCCGAGCTTGAGCTTGGCGCCCGCCAGCGTCGCCTTGGCCGCCGCGACGTCGGCGGCACGCTGCTTTCGGGTGCCTTGCAGGACCTCGAGCTGGTGCTGCTGGGCCGCGATCACGGCGCGGCTCGCGCGCACGTCGGCCTGCGCCTTGGCGTAGGCCGCGACGGCTTGCTCGAACCTCTGCCGCGTGCCGGATTCGGTCTGCGACAGCGATTGCTGGCGCTCCTGCTCCTGCCGTGCCTCGACCTCAATGGCTTCGGCCGAGAGCCGGGCAGCCTGCGCCTGCGCGATCGTCGCATATTGCAGCTCGATCTGGTTGGCCAGATTGTCGAGGGTTGCCTGCGCGGCGGCGACATTGGCGTCGGCCTGTGCGACTTGGGCCTCGTAATCGGCGGGATCTATCTGGACCAGGAGATCGCCGGACTTGACGCGCTGGAAGTCGGTGACGGCGACGGTCAGAACTTCGCCCGCGACGCGGCTCGACAGCCGCGTCAGCTCGGCGCGCACATAGGCATCATTGGTGGTCTGGATCACGGCATTGCCGACCCATTCGTCGAAGCGCAGCGTCGCCAGCGCGACGAAGCCGAGCGCGACGATCACGGCGAACAGCGGGAGCGCGAACCGGCTCCACAGCGAAGCGGCCGGCCGCTGCGTCGGCTTCGCTGACGGGGCCGGCGTTGCGGCGACAGCCGGGGGCGGGACTTGTTCCTGTTGACTCACGATTTCACCCCGAGACGCTCTGCTCTTATCGCCGTCACACCGTCTTCTCCGGCCATCGGCAGAGATCGTTGATCAGGCAAACTTCGCAGCGCGGCTTGCGCGCGAGGCAAGTATAGCGGCCGTGCAGGATCAGCCAATGATGGGCATGGAGCATGAACTCGGCCGGAATCACCTTTTCGAGACCGAGCTCGACCTCGAGCGGCGTCTTGCCCGGCGCCAGCCCCGTACGGTTACCAACGCGGAAGACATGCGTGTCGACCGCCATGGTGTGCTCGCCGAAGGCCATGTTGAGCACGACGTTGGCGGTCTTGCGTCCCGCACCCGGCAATGATTCGATCTCGGCGCGCGTGCGCGGCACCTCGCCGCCGAATTCGCTGAGCAGCTTGGCCGACAGCGCGATCACATTCCGGGCCTTGGTGCGGTAGAGACCGATAGTCTTGATGTACTCGCGTAAGGGCTCCTCGCCGAGATCGAGCATCTTCCGCGGGGTATCTGCGACCTCGAACAAGGCGCGCGTCGCCTTGTTGACCCCGGCATCGGTTGCCTGCGCCGACAGCACCACGGCGACCAGCAGCGTGAACGGATTGACGTGCTCGAGCTCGCCCTTCGGCTCCGGATTGGCCTTGCGAAAGCGGCTGAAGGCTTCGTGGACCTCGGCGGGCGTCCAGCGCTTTATCGCCCTGAGCGTCTTCCTGGCGGGCGCGTTGGGCTTCGCGACGACCGCCTTTGCCTTCTTCTTCGGCACATCCGCCTTCCGCGGAGCCGGCTTGCGGGTGATTTTCGCCATGATCGGGATATACTGAGGGACGATGAGCACAGGCAACGAAATTGAGCGCAGCGATCCTGATCCGCGCGACGTGCAGATCTTCTCCGCGCTGCTGACGCCGCATCGCTCGCTGAACCGCACCGGCTTCCTCGCCGTGATGCTGTTCCTGAGCGTGGTCAGCTTCGTCACGGGCCTCGTCTTCCTGATGATGGGTGCCTGGCCGGTGTTCGGCTTCTTCGGCCTCGACGTTCTCGTGATCTGGTGGGCCTTCAAGGCCAATTTTCGCGCGGCGCGGGCCAGCGAGGAGATCTTGGTCACGCCCTCGGAGCTGCGGGTGCGACGCGTCAGCCATCGCGGCCAGGTCTCGGAATGGACCTTCAATCCGCTCTGGGTCCGGCTCGACCAGGAGGTCGACGAGGAATACGGCATCGAGCACCTCTATCTGATCTCGCGCAGCCGCCGGCTGCGCATCGCCGGCTTTCTCGGGCCTGAGGAAAAGGCGAGTTTCTACAAAGCCTTGGTTGGCGCCCTGAATGCCGCCCGACGCGGCCCGACCTACAATCCGGTGACTTGAGCACAGTCAGAAATCGGGTGGTTTCCCAGCCGTCCCTCCCCTACATTTCCGGTCATGATGACACTCGCCATACATGACCAGCGCCTGACCAAGCCGGGCCCCCAGAACGCCGCGCTGCGCGACTATGATTCGGTGCGTCGGGCGATCGCCTTCATTTCGGAGAACTGGCGCGCGCAGCCGACCATCGAGGCGATGGCGGATGCGGCCGGCGTCACGCCGGATGAGCTGCACCATCTGTTCCGCCGCTGGGCCTCGATCACGCCGAAGGCTTTCATGCAGGCGCTGACGCTCGATCACGCCAAGGGATTGCTGCGGGATTCCGCGAGCATCCTCGACGCCGCGCTCGACTCGGGATTATCGGGACCGGGCCGGCTGCACGATCTCTTCGTGACCCATGAAGCCATGTCGCCGGGTGAATGGAAGAACGGCGGCGCCGGCCTGACCTTGCGTTACGGCTTTCACCCCTCGCCGTTCGGCACCGCGATCGTGATTGCGACAGACCGTGGCCTGTCAGGCCTGGCCTTTGCCGATCACGGCGAGGAGAAGGTCGCACTCGCCGACATGACGCGGCGCTGGCCGAACGCCCTTTATGTCGAAGACCACGAAGGCACCGCGCCGCTCGCCGCTCGCATCTTCGACACCAGGCTGTGGCGGCCCGACCAGCCGTTGCGCGTGGTGATGATCGGCACCGATTTCGAGGTGCGGGTGTGGGAGACGCTGCTGAAGATCCCGATGGGACGCGCGGTGTCCTATTCGGACATCGCCTGCAACATCAACAGCCCGAAGGCCTCACGGGCCGTCGGCGCGGCGGTCGGCAAGAACCCGGTCTCGTTCGTCGTGCCCTGCCACCGCGCGCTCGGCAAGAGCGGCACGCTCACCGGCTATCACTGGGGCATCACCCGCAAGCAGGCGATGCTGGGCTGGGAAGCCGGGCAGCTGGGGATGCAGTAAGGCCGATGTCGCAGGGTGGGTTAGCCGCAGGCGTAACCCACCTCTTCTGTTTCCGTTGCGGCAAAGATGGTGGGTTACGCTGCGCTAACCCACCCTACGAGATCTCGCCTAACCCGCCAGATCCAGCTTTGACGCCACCGTCGAATCCGCGTTGAGCCGATAGATGATCGGCACGCCGGTGGCGAGCTCGCGCTTCAGAATGCCTTCGGGCGACAGCTTTTCCAGCACCATGATCAGCGCGCGGAGCGAATTGCCGTGGGCGGCGACCAGCGTGCGCTTGCCGTTGAGCACGCCGGGCAGGATCTCCTGCACGTAGTACGGCAAGGCCCGCGCGAGCGTGTCCTTCAGGCTTTCGCCGCCGGGCGGCGGCACGTCGTAGGAGCGGCGCCAGATCAGCACCTGGTCCTCGCCCCATTTCTTGCGGGCGTCGTCCTTGTTGAGGCCGGAGAGATCGCCGTAGTCGCGCTCGTTCAGCGCGAGGTTCTTCGTCGTCGGCAAGCCCTTCTGGCCGAGCTCGCCGAGAATGAGATCGAGCGTGTGCTGCGCGCGCGTGAGCACTGAGGTATAGGCGACGTCGAACACGAGGCCCTGCGCCTTCAGCTTGCGGCCGGCTTCCGTGGCTTCCTTGACGCCGAGCTCGGTGAGGTCGGGATCCTTCCACCCCGTGAACAGGTTCTTCAGATTCCATTCGCTCTGGCCGTGGCGCACGAGCACGAGGAGACGTTCACTCATCGACTGCTTTCCGTTTCGTTCAAATGTCAGACAAGCCGAGCACGTCGGCCATGGAGTAATGCCCCGGCTTCTTGCCGTGCGCCCACAGCGCCGCCTTCAGCGCGCCGTGGGCGAACAGCATGCGGTCCTCAGCCTGATGCGACAGCGTCAGGCGTTCGAAGGGCCCGAGGAAGGTGACGCTGTGATCGCCGGCGACGGTGCCGCCGCGCAGCGAGGCGAAACCGATATTGCCCGGCCTGCGCGCGCCGGTGATGCCGTCACGGCCGCGCTCGGAATGTTCATCGAGCATGACGCCGCGACCGCTGGCGGCAGCCTGTCCCAGCATCAGCGCAGTGCCGGATGGCGCGTCGACCTTCATGCGATGATGGGTCTCGACGATCTCGATATCAAAACTCTGGTCGAGCGCCTTGGCAACGCGCTTGACCACTGCGGCAAGCAGGTTGACGCCGAGGCTCATATTGCCCGACTGCACCACGACGGCGCGGTTGGTGACGCTCTTGATCACAGCATTGTCGGAGCCGGACAATCCGGTGGTGCCGACGACATGCACGATACCGCGCTCGGCCGCGATCGCGACATTGGCGATGGTCGCGGCCGGCACGGTGAAATCGAGGATGCCGTCGGCCTCCTTCGACATCGCCCAGAGGTCGGCGGAGAGCTTGATGCCGTTGGCCGGCAGGCCTGCGAGCACACCGGCGTCCTTGCCGAGCAGCTCCGAGCCCGGCATCTCAAGCGCGCCCGCCAGCACAGCGCCTTTGCTCTCGCCAATCGCCCGCACCAGCGCGCGGCCCATGCGGCCACCGGCTCCAGCAACAATCAGGCGCATGTCGGACATTGTGTGATCCTCTCAGGGCCGTTTTAGCCGGGGGATGCAGTTCCGGCAACCGAGGGGGTCAGGCAGGTCGCCTGCGGCCATCCTTCGAGACGCCCGCCTCCGGCGGGCCCTCAGGATGAGGTCTCGTTTCGCGGCGAGATATCAGACCCTCATGGTGAGGAGCCCGCGCGAGCGGGCGTCTCGAATCATGCAGGCCCGAGAGGGCGCCTCACCCGTCAGACGGCTGCGGGCCGTCATAGCCCTCGATGATGATGAGGTCGGCGATCGAGTGCGGCTGGCGCACCTTGATGTTGGCCTGGTATTCCGGCGAATTGTAGCAGGCGATCGCGGTCTCGTAGTCCGGGAATTCGATCACGACGTTGCGGGAGCGGCTGGCGCCTTCGACGGTGGTGAACTTGCCGGCGCGGACGACGAAGCGACCGCCCCATTTCTTGAAGATCGGACCGTTGGCGACGGCGTAGGGCTTGTAGCCCTCGTCACTGCTCACATCGACACGTCCGATCCAGTAGCCTTTTGCCATTGTTCTTCTCCCTGTTGTTGCTCAACCGAGCGCTTGCGCGATCTCGGCATGGATTGCCTCTGCGACGGCCTTGGGGTCGGCGGCTTCCAGCACCGGCCGCCCAACGACGAGATAATCGGCGCCGGCCGTGATCGCACGGCTGGGCGTCATGATGCGCTTCTGGTCACCGGTCGCCGAACCTGCCGGCCGGATACCGGGGGTGACGAGGCTCATCTGGTGGCCGACGATCTTGCGCAGGTTGCCGACCTCTTCCGGCGAGCAGACGAGGCCGTCGATGCCAAGCACCTGCGCCTGCTGCGCGCGCGCCTCGACCAGTTCGGAGACACCGAGCCGATAGCCGGCGGCATGCAGATCGTCCTCGTTGTAGGAGGTCAGCACCGTGACGGCGAGGATCTTCAGGCTCGAATTGCCGCGGCCTTCGACCGCGCCCTTCATGGTCTGCGGATAGGCGTGCACGGTGAGGAAGGTGGCGCCGAGCCTGGTGATGCTCTCGACGCCCTGCATCACGGTGTTGCCGATGTCGTGCAGCTTGAGATCGAGAAAGACCTTCTTGCCCTTGTCGGCGAGCTTGCCAACCAGCGGCAATCCGCCGGCATAAGCGAGCCTATAGCCGATCTTGTAGAAGGTGACGCTGTCGCCGAGACGATTGATGGTCGCCTGCGCGGCATCGACGCTGGGCAGATCGAGCGCGACGATCAGGCGGTCCTTGGGGGCGATCTCGGCTGGCCTCATGTCACCTCACATCATGCGTTGGGAAATGTCGATCAACTGCGCCACCAGCTCCTTCAACGCGGCGATATCGGTCTCGTTCTTGAGCCTGTCCATATCGTCATAGGCCTGGTCGGCAAAGGCGAGCGTGAGCTGGCTGGCAATCACGTTGGCTTGGCAGGAGGTCAGGATCAGCCTGAGCGCCTGCAGCGCGCGGGTCGCGCCGAGCCGGCTCTGCGAGGCGCCGGCAAGGGCAAAGGCCCGGTTGCGGAACACTTCGCCGCGCGCCTCGTGTGGATCCTGCACGCGGCTGACCCAGTCAATCGCGTTCTTCAGCAGCGGCGGCACCGAGGCATTGTATTCCGGCGAGACGATCAGCACGCCATGATGCGCGCCGATCATGCGCTTGAGATTGACCGCATGCTTGGGCACACCGGACTTGGCCTGGAGATCGCCATCATAGATCGGCAGCGGAAAATCGGCGAGCGAGATGCGAGTGACGTCCACGCCGGCCCGGGCGAATTCATAGGCGGCGACTGCCGCCAGCTTCGCATTGTGCGAACCGGTGCGCAGCGAGCCGGGAATGACCAGAATTTTGGGTGCGGGCATCCGCTTCCATGCGTTCGGCGATACATGCCCGCCGCGCATGAGAGTTAGCCGGCGGAATTAGTCCTTGCGATACACCCAGACGCGGGCGGGCGGAAGGTTCATCCAGATCCGCTCCGACGCCTCTGTGGACACGCCGGGCAGCGATTTCGGGATCGGCGGCACTACCGCATAGGTGAATTGAACGAAAGGAGCGCCGGGCGCGAGCGCCGTGAAGGCATCGCGGATCAGCCGCAGCCGTGTCAGCATCGGTTTTGTCACCAGCGGCAGGCCGGAGACGACCGCGGAGGCCGGCGCGCTCAGGACGTTCCACAGCGTGTCACGCAGGCGATAGGCATCGCCCTGCACCACCTTGGCCTGCGGATAGCGGTCGCGCAGCAGCGCGCAGAAGCCGGGATTGTATTCGACGAGGACGAGACGCTTCTGATCGACACCGCGCTCGACCAGCGCCGAAGTGATGGCGCCGGTGCCGGGTCCGAGCTCGACCACGGGCGCGTCCGAATCGACATCGACGTAATGGGCCATGGTCCGGGCCAGCAGCTTGCCCGACGGCATCACCGCGCCCATGTGCAGGGGCTTTTCGATCCACGATCTGAGAAAGCGCACCTCGTCGTCGAGACGAGGCTTCTTCAACGCACGCGCGGACGATGGCAATGGCATGTCAGGACCGGACGGGACCGCAGGAACGCGTGTCAGAAAATGGTCATAAAGACGTATAGGCCGAAGGCGATACGGTCAAGCCGAGTCAACTCGCCCGATTACCGAAGAAATCCTTGACCTTGGCGAAGAAGCCCTCGGATTCCGGTTGGGTGTTGCCGCTGGACAGCTTTTCGAACTCGGCCAGCAATTCCTGCTGTTTCTTGGTGAGGTTCTGCGGGGTCTCGACCACGACCTGAACATACATGTCGCCCATCTGGCGCGACCGCAGCACCGGCATGCCTTTTGATGCAATGCGGAATCGGCGGTTCGACTGGGTCCCGGCCGGCACCTTCACCTTGGTCTTGCCCTTCTCGATGGTCGGCACCTCGAATTCGCCGCCGAGAGCGGCCGTCACCATCGAGATCGGGACACGGCAATGCAGATCGGCGCCGTCGCGCTGGAAGAACTGGTGCTGGGTCAGCGACAGGAAGATGTAGAGGTCGCCGGGCGGGCCGCCGCGGACCCCCGCCTCGCCCTCGCCGGCGAGTCTGATCCTCGTGCCGTCCTCGACACCCGGCGGAATGTTGACCGAAAGATTCCGCTCGCGGGTGACGCGGCCCTGGCCCGAGCAGGACGGGCAGGCATCCTCGATCATCTGGCCGCGGCCCTGGCAGCCCGGACAGGTCCGCTCCAGCGTAAAGAAGCCTTGTGACTGCCGCACGCGGCCGGCGCCGCCGCAGGTCGAACAGGTCTTCGGCTTGGTGCCGGCCTTGGCGCCGATGCCCGAGCAGGCCTCGCAGGTGACCGAGACCGGAATCTCGATCTGCGCGGTCTTGCCGCCGAAGGCTTCCTCGAGCGTGATTTCCATGTTGTAGCGCAGGTCGGCGCCACGCTCGCGGCCGCCGCGACCGCGCTGCCCGGCCATGCCGAACAGATCTTCGAAAATGTCGGAGAAGGACGAGGCGAAGCCCGCGCCGAAGCCGGCGCCACCGCCGCCCTGCTCGAAGGCGGCATGGCCGTAGCGGTCATAGGCCGCGCGCTTGTCCTTGTCCTTGAGGACCTCGTAGGCCTCGTTGATTTCCTTGAACTTGACTTCGCTGGTGTCGTCCCCGGGATTGCGGTCGGGGTGAAACTTCATTGCCAGCTTGCGGAACGACGATTTCAGGACGGATTCGTCGGCATCGCGTTCGACTTCGAGGGTTTCGTAATAGCAGCGCTTGGTGGACGTGGACATGTGGGACTCGGTCTATCCAATCGCGATTCAAGTCGGAGCAAAACGACGGCGCCACGCGAAGATATAGGCAGCCTTCTGCTTGGCGGCAGAGGGCCGCCTGGCGGCGTTCAGCATAACGGCTGGGAACTGATCGATCGTAACGGGCGACCCGCCCGTCCGTCCCGACGCGACGGCCTCCCCCGCGAAGGGGGAGGCCGGTAGAGCGTGTGGGGGCCAAGCCGTCCACATCATCACCCTCTTGGGGATCAGGCGGACTTCTTGTTGTTCTTGTCGTCGTCGACTTCGGTGAACTCCGCATCGACGACGTCGTCCTTGGCCGCGTCCCTCTTGGCATCGGCCTCGGCCTGCTGCGTGTACATGGCCTCGCCGAGCTTCATCGAAGCCTGGGCCAGCGTCTGGGTCTTGGCCTTGATCGCCTCGGCATCGTCGCCCTTCAGCGCTTCCTTGAGGTCGCCGACGGCATCCTCGATGGCGCGGCGCTCGGTCTCGCCGACCTTCGAACCGTGCTCGGCCAAAGCCTTCTCGGTCGAATGCACCAGACCATCCGCCTCGTTCTTGGCGGTCACGGCCTCGCGGCGTTTCTTGTCCGCCTCGGCATTGGCCTCGGCGTCCTTGACCATCTTCTCGATGTCGGCTTCCGACAGGCCGCCGGAGGCCTGGATGCGGATCTGCTGCTCCTTGCCGGTGGCCTTGTCCTTGGCCGAGACGTTGACGATGCCGTTGGCGTCGATGTCGAAAGTCACCTCGATCTGCGGCATGCCGCGCGGAGCCGGCGGAATGCCCATCAGGTCGAACTGGCCGAGCATCTTGTTGTCGGCCGCCATTTCACGCTCGCCCTGGAAGACCCGGATGGTCACCGCGTTCTGGCTGTCCTCGGCGGTCGAGAACACCTGGCTCTTCTTGGTCGGGATCGTGGTGTTGCGCTCGATGATGCGGGTGAACACGCCGCCAAGCGTCTCGATGCCCAGCGACAGCGGGGTGACGTCGAGCAGCAGCACGTCCTTGACGTCGCCCTGGAGCACGCCGGCCTGGATCGCAGCGCCGATCGCCACGACCTCGTCCGGGTTGACGCCCTTGTGCGGCTCCTTGCCGAACAGCTGCTTCACGACTTCCTGGACCTTCGGCATACGCGACATGCCACCGACCAGAACCACTTCGCCGATCTCACCGGCGGTGAGGCCGGCGTCCTTGATCGCCTTGCGGCAGGGCTCGACGGTCTTCTGGACGAGGTCGTCGACCAGCGCTTCGAACTTGGCGCGGGTGAGCTTCATCGTCAGATGCTTCGGGCCGGTCTGGTCCGCGGTGATGAAGGGCAGGTTGATCTCGGTCTGCGTCGTCGAGGACAGCTCGATCTTGGCCTTTTCAGCGGCTTCCTTCAGGCGCTGCAACGCGAGCTTGTCGTTGCGCAGGTTGATGCCCTGCTCCTTCTGGAATTCGTCGGCGAGATAGCCGACCAGACGCATGTCGAAGTCTTCGCCGCCGAGGAAGGTGTCGCCGTTGGTCGACTTCACCTCGAACACGCCGTCGCCGATTTCGAGAATGGAGATATCGAACGTGCCGCCGCCGAGATCGTACACGGCGATCGTGCCGGCCTTGGTCTTGTCGAGGCCATAGGCGAGCGCAGCCGCGGTCGGCTCGTTGATGATGCGCAGCACTTCAAGGCCCGCGATCTTGCCGGCGTCCTTGGTCGCCTGGCGCTGGGCGTCGTTGAAGTAGGCGGGAACGGTGATGACGGCCTGATCGACCTTCTGGCCGAGATGGGCTTCCGCGGTCTCCTTCATCTTCTGCAGGATGAACGCCGAGACCTGCGAGGGCGAGTAGGTCTGGCCGTCGGCCTCGACCCAGGCATCGCCGTTGGAAGCCTTCACGATCTTGTAGGGGACGAGCTTCTTGTCCTTCTCGACCATCGGGTCGTCGTAGCGGCGGCCGATGAGGCGCTTCACCGCGAAGAAGGTTCGCTCGGGATTGGTAACGGCCTGGCGCTTGGCCGGCTGGCCGACGAGGCGCTCACCGTCGTCCGTCACGGCGACGATCGAAGGCGTCGTGCGCATGCCTTCGGAATTCTCGATGACTTTGGCGTTCTTGCCATCCATCACGGCGACGCACGAATTCGTGGTGCCGAGATCGATCCCAATGACCTTTCCCATGGTCCTGTATCCTTGTTTTTGCGGCAGGTTGGCTGGGCCCAGAAGGCACCCGACCGAAACCCCCTAAGATCAAACATCCGCGATATTGCGAAGATTGAGGCTCATATAGGAGGGGGGGAGGGGCCCGCAAGGACCGAAGCTAGGTTTCTGCCGTGAAAACATTGGGTTTTGGATGATGATATCCGGGCTGCGCCGCCCTTGCGGGTGAGGAATTATTAACAGGTTCAGGCGTCAGCAAGCCCCGGCTACCGCAAGCCCGCCCGCCCTGTTGCCGCAAGCCCAAACCCGGTAAAAGGCGGACCGGCCGGGCAGCCGCCACGGCTGCTCCACGCGACAAAGCGGCCCGGTCGCCGACCATCGAACGGCCTCAATGTGAACCAATCAGAGTGCCCATGAAGCTGATCCGTCCCCTCGCAGCGCTCGCCCTCCTGATAGCCTCCGCGTTTCAGGCCCTCGCCGCCGACGCCGTGTTTCCACCCGGCTTGCGCCTCGGCATGGTGCCGCTGGTCGGCCTCAGCACGGCAAAAACCTTTCCCGGCTTCGAGAGCGAGGACGGCAGCGTCAAGGTGCTGATCACCGAGCTGCCGCCGGCGGCCTATGGCGAGGTCGCGAGCGCCTTCAATTCCAATCCGGCCGGCACAGGCGGCGTCAAACAGGACAAGATCGAGACACTCGCAGGCCTCGCCTATTTCACCACCGAGAGCGGCAAGGCCGGCGACACCCCGGTGAAGCGCTATTCGATGATCGTGCCGGGCGCCGGCTTCTCCGGCTATGTCGCGGTGCAAGTGCCGGAGAATGCGACCAAGATCTACACGGATGAGGCGGTGCGGCAGATGTTCGCGAGCGCCACCACCCGCAAGCAGGTCTCGGCAGAGGAGCAGATCGGGTTGATGCCGTTCAAGATCACCGATCTCGCCGAATTCAAGGACATCCGCACGCTGGCGCCGGGCTCGAGCATCATCCTGGCCGACGGCGACGAGAGTACCGGCTATGAGTCGAAGCCGTTCATGATCCTCGGCGTGATCGGCGCCACGCCGCAGCAGGCCGACGACCGCGCCCGCTTCGCCCAGGAGGCGGCGCTGCAGATCCCCGGCGTGCGCGAATCGCGCGTCACCATGTCCGAGCCGATCCGCATCAACGGCCAGCAGGGTTTCGAGACCCGGATCGAAGGCGTCAGCGGCAAGGACAAGGTCCCGGTCACCGTGGTGCAGTGGATCCGCTTCTCGACCGGCGGCGCCTCGCTGCGCATCGTCGCCAGCGCCCCGCGCGACCAGTGGCCGGCCGCCTTCACCCGCTTCCGCGCCGTGCGCGACGGAATTCAGCCGAAGGGCTGAGGCGCGAAACACATTCGGTGTCTCCCCGCGGAAGCGGGGGTCCATACCGCGTGAGCTCGCGGTTGCAAAAAGGTCTTCGCCAAACTTCTCCCTGTGGTTATGGATCCCGGGCTCGCGCTTTGCGCGCCCCGGGATGACGGTGCTGTGGGCTTGTCAGGCCAACCCCTCACCAATGCCGGCCGCATTTTCGCGCTTCTGTTCGTGTACGAACGGAACTAGGCTTCGCTCCCGTTGGATCACCCTGAAGGGAGGCAAACGATGCTGGATCGACGGCAGATCCTCGCAATGCTTGGAACGACGGCGCTTGCGACTCTCGCGCCAACGGCACTCTTTGCAGCGGCATCGATCAAGCCGGACGATGCATCCGCGCTGCTCGTGATCGACGTGCAGAACTGCTTCCTGCCCGGCGGCAGCCTCGCGGTGAAAGAGGGCGAGCAGGTGGTGCCCGTCATCAACAAGATCTCGAAGGCGTTTGCCAACGTGGTGATGACGCAGGACTGGCACACGCCGGGCCATATCTCGTTTGCGTCAGTGCATTCCGGCAAGAAGCCGTTCGAGACCGTCGACCTTCCCTACGGCAAGCAGGTGCTGTGGCCCGACCATTGCGTGCAGGGCACCGACGGCGCTTCGCTGTCGAAGGACCTCGCGATCCCGCACGCCGAGCTGATCATCCGCAAGGGCTTTCACAAGGACGTCGACAGCTATTCGGCCTTTCTCGAAGCCGACGGCAAGACCTCGACGGGCCTTGCCGGCTATCTCAAGAGCCGCAAGATCAAGCGCGTCTTCGTCGCGGGCCTCGCGACGGATTTCTGCGTCGCCTGGACCGCGCTCGACGCGCGCAAGGCGGGCTTCGAGGTCTATGTGGTGGAAGACGCCTGCCGCGGCATCGACAATCAGGGATCGCTCGCCAAAGCCTGGGCCGATATGGCCAAGGCCGGCGTGAAGCGGATTCAGTCTGCGGATATCGCGGTGAGCACGTAATCGGCGCGAAACTGCAAGACCCTCATCCTGAGGAGCGCGCTTCTTCGCGCGCGTCTCGAAGGATGAAGGCCCCGATACGGCAGCCTGGCCTGCATGGTTCGAGACGGCGCTAATGCGCCTCCTCACCATGAGGATCGATCAGTTCGCCGCGCTGTTCGGCTCATTGGTGTTGGCGGCCGGCGCGGGCTTCGCGCCGCCCTTGGCGACGCCGACCAGGGCCGGGCGAAGCACGCGCTCGCCGATCGTGTAGCCGGCCTGCATGACCTGCACGACGGTTCCTGACGGCACCGACGCATCAGGCACTTCGTACATCGCCTGGTGGAAGTTCGGGTCGAACTTCTGGCCCTGCGGATCCAGCTTCTTCACGCCGTGCTTTTCCAGCGCGTTGAGCAGCGAACGCTCGGTGAGCTCGACACCCTCGATCAGCGCGGTCAGGCCGGGATCGGCCGTGGCGCGGGCCTCGGGTGGAACGGCATCGAGCGCGCGCTGGAGATTGTCGGCAATGTCGAGAACGTCGCGGGCAAAGCCGGTGATGCCGTAGAGGCGGGCGTCGGCGACTTCCTTGGTGGTGCGCTTGCGCAAATTCTCCATCTCGGCCAGCGTCCGCAGCATGCGGTCGCGCGCCTCGGCGGCTTCCTTCTGCAACGTTTCGACCGAGCCGGGCTCGGGATCGTCGGGCATGATGTAGGGTTTCGACACCACGGGCTCGCCGGTCGCAGCAGTCGTGTCTTCGGGTTGCCGGTCTCGATCGGTCATCGGCTCATTTCTCGAATTGGTCTGGTTTTGAAGTCGCGTGGGACTTTTTCTGGCCCGGATATCGTGCTTCGGGCGCCGAAAATCAAGCGCCCGTGAACGGATCAAACGCCGGTCAGCCTCCCAGCAGGCGACTGACGATGCGGGCGGCGTAGTCCACGGTCGGGATCACGCGGGCATAATTCAGCCGCGTCGGCCCGATTACACCCAAAACGCCCACGATATGGCCGGCGGCATCCCGATAGGGCGAGATGATGGTGGAGGACCCCGACAGCGAAAACAGCTTGTTCTCGCTGCCGATGAAGATGCGCACGCCCTCGGCGGTCTCGGCGCGCCCCAACAGGTCGATCACGCCGCGCTTGGTCTCGAGATCGTCGAACAAGAGCCGAACCCGCTCCAGATCCTCCAGCGCATGCAGATCTTCGAGCAGATTGGCGTGGCCGCGGACGATAAGCTGGCGGTCCTCGGTCTCGCCGCCGGACCAGCTGGCGATTCCGGCGGAAATCACCTTCTGTGCCAGCTGATCGAGCTCGGCGCGGGCCTCTCCAAGCGCCGTCTCGAGCTCGAGCCGGGCCTCGGCCAGGGTCCGGCCGCGGATGCGCGCATTGAGGAAATTGCCGGCCTCGGTGATCGCCGAGGAGGGAACTCCGGGGGGCAGCGACAGCACGCGGTTTTCGACCTGGCCGTCCTCGCCGACCAGAATCACCAGCGCCTTTTCCGGTTCCAGCCGGACGAATTCGATGTGCTTCAGCCGCGCATTGGATTTCGGCGTCAGCACCACCGCGGCAGCGCGGGTCAGGCCCGACAGCCGCGTCAGCGCCTGGTCCAGCGCCGCCTCGACCGAGTGCGCCTGGCCGACGGAGGTGAGCTGGCTCTGAATCGATTGCCGCTCGGCCTCGTTGAGGTCGCCGACCTGCATCAGGGCATCGACGAAGAAGCGCAGGCCGAGTTCCGTCGGCAGCCTGCCGGCGGAGGTGTGGGGCGCATAGATCAGGCCTAGCTGTTCCAGATCGGCCATGACGTTGCGGACCGAGGCCGGCGACAGCGGCATGGCGATCAGGCGCGAGATATTGCGCGAGCCCACGGGTTCACCGGTCGCGAGATAACTTTCGACAATTTGACGAAAGATGTCGCGGGAACGCTCGTTGAGCTGGGCGAGGCCCGCGCGCGGCGCGATCAGATGGATCGGATCGTGATGGGCCACAGACGGTAACTCCTGTCAGACGCATGTAATCTGTCCATCCGGGAGGGTTCTGACAAGCGTCGCGATTGCAGGGCGGAGAACCGGAGGGTGAAAAAGCCTTGTCCTTTCCCCTTGCCGCATACCCTCACCCCACCTACAAGCACCGCGAACAGCCCTACACCGACGAGTTTTGGAGGATTTCCCATGCGGCCAAGCCGCCGTGCGCCCGACGAATTGCGCCCCGTGACGCTGGAGCGCGGCGTGGTCAAATATGCGGAAGGCTCCTGCCTGGTGAAATTCGGCGACACCCATGTGCTGGTGACCGCCACGCTGGAAGATCGCCTGCCGCCGTGGCTGAAGGGCCAGGGCCGCGGCTGGGTCACCGCCGAGTACGGCATGCTGCCGCGCGCGACCTCCGAACGAACGCGCCGCGAGGCCGCCGCCGGCAAGCAGAGCGGCCGCACCGTCGAGATCCAGCGCCTGATCGGCCGCTCGCTTCGCACCATCGTCAATCTCGAAGCGCTCGGCGAGCGTCAGATTACGGTCGATTGCGACGTGCTCCAGGCCGACGGCGGCACGCGCACGGCCTCGATCACCGGCGCCTGGGTCGCGCTCGCCGATTGCATCAGCTGGATGAAGGCGCGCAACATGATCAAGGCCAACGTGATGCGCGACAACGTCGCTGCGATCTCCTGCGGCATCTACAACGGCACGCCGGTGCTCGATCTCGACTACGCCGAGGATTCGGAAGCCCAGACCGACGCCAATTTCGTCATGACCGGCGATGGCCGCATCATCGAGGTGCAAGGCACCGCGGAACGCGAACCGTTCACGCAGGACGAGTTCCTGGCACTGATGGCGCTGGCCCAGAAGGGCATCGCGCGTCTGGTGGACTTGCAGAAACTGGCTGTCGCGTAGTCAATAAGCTCATGCACCGCCGAATCACCGGAAAGCTGGTCATCGCCACCCACAATCCCGGCAAGCTCGCCGAGATGCGCGAGCTTTTGGCGCCTTACGGCATCGAGGCGGTGTCCGCGGGTGAACTCGGCCTGGACGAGCCCGACGAGACCGGCAACGATTTCCGCAGCAATGCCGCGATCAAGGCGATCGCGGCGGCGCAGGCGACCAGGCTTCCCGCGTTTGCCGACGATTCCGGCATCGTAGTCGACACGCTCGACGGCGCACCCGGAATCTACAGCGCACGCTGGGCCGGTCCGATCAAGGATTTCAACGCGGCGATGGCGCAGATCGAGCGCCTGTTGCAGGAGCGCGGCGCGACCACACCGGACAAGCGCAAGGCCCACTTCGTCTCCGCGCTCTGCGTCGCCTGGCCCGACGATCATCTCGAAGAGGTCGAGGCGCGCGTCGACGGCACGCTGGTCTGGCCGCCGCGCGGCACCGCCGGCTTCGGCTATGACCCCATGTTCTTGCCCGACGGCCACAGCCGCACCTTCGGCGAGATGGAAAGCATCGAGAAGCACGGCCTGCCGCCGCTCGGCCTCGGCCTGTCGCATCGCGCCCGCGCCTTCGTGAAACTGGCGGAGATCTGCCTTGAGCCGCGCTAGAGCGTTATCGAGCGAAGTGGATACCGGTTCGCGCCAGGAAAACGCGTCACAACAAGAATCCGAAGCCTTCGGCGTCTACGTGCACTGGCCGTTCTGCCTGTCGAAGTGCCCCTATTGCGACTTCAACAGCCACGTCCGCCACGCCGCGATCGACGAGGCGCGCTTCGCTTCCGCCTTCGCACGCGAGATCGAAACGACCGCGCAGCGCTCGCCGGGCCGTGAGGTCACCTCGATCTTTCTCGGCGGCGGCACACCGTCGCTGATGCAGCCGGCAACCGTCGGCGCGGTGCTCGATGCCATCGGCAAGCACTGGACCGTCGCCGGCGACGTCGAAGTGACGCTTGAGGCGAATCCGACCAGCGTCGAAGCCACGCGCTTTGCCGGCTATCGCGCAGCCGGCGTCAACCGTGTCTCGCTCGGCGTGCAGGCGCTCGACGATGCCTCGCTGAAGGCGCTTGGCCGCATGCACAGCGCGCGCGAGGCGCTCGACGCCGTCGCCATCGCGCGCCGCTCGTTCGACCGCTATTCGTTCGACCTGATCTACGCCCGCCCCGACCAGACGCCGGCGATGTGGGCCGATGAATTGCGCCTCGCCATCGATGAAGCCGCCGAGCATCTGTCGCTCTATCAATTGACGATCGAGGAAGGCACGCCGTTTTTCGGCCTGCACCAGGCCGGCAAGCTGAAGACGCCGGACGAAGCGGTCGCGCGCGCGCTCTACGACGTCACGCAGGAGACTTGCGACAAGCTTGGTCTGCCCGCCTACGAGATCTCCAATCACGCGCGGCGCGGCGCCGAGTGCCGGCACAATCTGGTTTACTGGCGCGGCGAGGAATATGCCGGCATCGGCCCGGGCGCCCACGGCCGGCTCGACATCGACGGCATCAGGCATGCCATCGCCACCGAGAAGCGTCCCGAGGCCTGGTTGATGCGGGTCGAGACCAACGGCCATGGTGTCGTCACCGACGATCTCCTCAACAGCGAAGAGCGCGCCGACGAATTCCTGCTGATGGGATTGCGTTTAGCCGAGGGCATCGACCCCGAGCGTTACAAAGCTCTCTCCGGCCGCCCGCTCGACCCCAAGCGTATCGCGCTGCTGCGCGAGGAGGGCGCGATCACGGTCGATGCGACGGGCCGCCTGCGCGTGACGAGCAGTGGATTTCCGGTGCTCGATGCGGTGGTCGCGGATCTCGCGGCGTAACGAGATGCCGTCGTCGAACTACGCCCCAAAACTCTTCGGCGAGCCGGCGACCGCGACGCCGCCACCTTGCGTCACCTTCATCACCGCGAGCCCCCGCTCATTGGTGCCGTCGGCGCGGAAGCGGAACAGGCCGTCGATGCCGGCGAATCCCGACGGATTGGTGAGCACGTCAGACGAGAAGCGCGTGGTGCCTTGCGTACGCGCCAGCGCGGCGACGAGGGCGACCGCATCATAGGCCAGCGTCGCGGTGCGGATCGGCTCCGCGCCATATTTGGTACGGTAGCGGCCGGAGAACGCGCGAAAACCGGCCGGATCTGGCGCGGCGTAGAGGCCGCCTTGCAGGCTGGCATTGGCATAGACGCGGGGATTGTCCCACAGGCCGGTGCCGAGCAGCTGGATGTTGCGCAAGTTGGCGCCCGCCGCCGTCATCGCATCGGCGACCGACACCACGGCATCGCCGTCATCGGCGATGAACAGCGCATCGGCGCTGCCGAGCTGCTGCGCCACGGTGCGCGCCGGAGTGGCGCGATCGGCGCCGTATTTCTCGAAGGCGACGATGCGTCCGCCACGCCGCGGCACGGCCGCCTTCACCGCGGCCTCGACGACGTTGCCATAGGCATTGTCGGGGACCAGCACGGCGACGGAGCGCTTTCCGACGCTGGCGGAATATTCGACGATGCGGTTGACGTCGGACTCCGGCAGGAAGGAAAGCAGATAGACGCCGCGGCCGGCGATGCTGGAATCGGTCGAGAACGCGATCACCGATATGCCGCGCGTGCGTGCGACTTGCGCCACCGCCGGCACCGATTGCGCGAACAGCGGTCCCAGAATGATCTCGGCGCCTTCGTCGACAGCCTGCTGCGCGGCAGCCTGCGCGCCTTGCGGGCTGCCATTGTCGTCCTTGATCAGCAGCTGGATGTTCGGGTTCTGGAACTCGGCCAGCGCCATCTCGGCGGCGTTGCGCATGGATTGCGCGGCAAGGCCGGCATTACCCGCGGCCGAGAGTGGCAGGATCACGGCGACCTTCACGCCGCCGGTGCCCGCGGTCGTTGCCTGTTGCGGGGGACCTGCCGGCTGAGCCGGCGGCGTCGAGCTCGAGAACGGGCTGGAGAACTGGCTCAGGCTCTGCTGCACGCCGGCACAGGCCGACAGCAGGGGCGCGCCGAGCAGCAGGCCGAGCGCGCTCCGGCGGGTCGCCCCTGACATCAGGGGCCCCGGAACGGGAGATTTTGGATAACGCGGGCCCACCATGCAGCTTCTCTTCTGACCCGCCGGCGCCGGCCGGTCACGGTATTCTTTCCACGACACAAGCCGCGGATTCAGGCATATTGTCGGCAAATAGTTAACCGAAACAAAAGGATAATAGCCGCTTAACGCGGCCGCTTTCCTGTTCCAGCAGCTGTTTGCCCTCGCTCATTCAGCATCAAGGCGGTGTTTCGGTCGCGAATATGGCGCGAGAGCCCTCACTGCCTCTCGACTTGATCCTGAATCGATCACATTCCCGTCCGTTCCTCGCCCCTCACCTCGGCACGATCTTTTTCGGCGAGCCGGTTCCCAGCCCTGCGGATCGTGCCTAAGTTGACTTCATTATGCGCGCAAAGCCGGCCCCGATAAATACGCCTGAAGCTCAAGACGCCGCCTCGCGCGGTTTCTCCATCGATGCCCATCGCCTTGCGGCGCCGAAGGCGGCACCGGGCCTGCATCTGGTCGCAACCCCCATCGGCAATCTCGGCGACATCACAGTGCGGGCGCTCCAGACCCTCGCCGGCGTCGACGTCATCGCCTGCGAGGACACCCGCATCACGCGGCGCCTGACCGAGCGCTACGCCATCGCGGCGCAGCTCAAACAATATCACGAGCACAATGCGGAAGCCGCGCGTCCGAAAATCCTGGAGGCGCTGGGGCAGGGTGGCTCGATTGCACTGGTCTCGGATGCCGGCACGCCGCTGATCTCCGATCCCGGCTTCAAGCTGGTGCGCGAGGTCTGCGCCGCCGGCCATGCGGTGTATGCCCTGCCCGGCCCGTCCTCGGTGCTGGCGGCGCTGTCGGTCGCGGCACTACCGACCGACCGTTTCTTTTTCGAAGGCTTCCTGCCGGCGAAGTCAGCCGCGCGAAAGGCGCGCTTGACGGAGCTTGCGCGCATCGACGCCACGCTGGTGATGTTCGACTCCGGCAACCGCGTGCAGGACACACTCGCAGAGCTCGCCGAGATCATGGGTACGCGCGAGGCCGCGATCTGCCGCGAGCTGACCAAGCTGCACGAGGAGATCTCGCGCGCACCGTTGAGCCAGCTGGCGCGCGAAGCCGATACGCTGGAGACGCGCGGCGAGTTCGTTCTGGTGATCGCTCCGCCGGCGGCCGATGCCGAGATGCTGACATCGGATGCGCTGGACGATCTGTTGCGCGAGCAGCTTGCCGCGCACAGCGTCAAGGATGCCGTGGCGCACGCGGTCGCACTCTCGGGCCGGCCGCGACGCGAGGTCTATGCCCGCGCGCTCGAGCTCGCCAAAGACCTGAGGGGCGGCGATGGCGAAGACTGAGGTCCCGGCGGAACCGAAGGTCGCCTCGCCCGAGCGCGTCGCCGCGTTCCATACCGGCATCTCCGCAGAGAGTCGCGCAGCCGCCTATCTGATGGCCAAGGGCTACCGCATCCTCGCCAAGCGCTACCGCACCCCGCATGGCGAGATCGACATCGTGGCGCGCCGCCGCAATCTGATCGCCTTCGTCGAGGTCAAGGCGCGCGCCACGCTGGATGACGCCGCCTTCGCCGTGACGCCGCGCCAGCAGCAGCGCATCATCAATGCCGCGCAAGGCTGGCTCGTCGCGCATCCCGAGCATGCCGAATTCGAATTGCGATTCGACGCCATGCTGATTGCGCCGAAGCGACTTCCGCGCCATGTGTTGGCGGCATTCGACGCCTCGACCTGAAAGGCAGACCATGAAACTGAACGTCGCCGTCCAGATGGACCCCATCGCCCGCATCAACATCAAGGGCGATTCCACTTTTGCGCTGCTGCTGGAGGCGCAGAAGCGCGGCCATGGCCTGTCCTATTACACGCCCGACAAGCTCTCGATGGTCGGCGAGGAGATCGTGGCGCCCGTTCAGCTCCTGACCGTGCGCGACGAGCCCGGCAATCACTTCACGCTCGGTGAACCCAGGCGCGAGGCGCTGAACGGCTTTGACGTGGTTCTGCTGCGCCAGGACCCGCCGTTCGACCTCGCCTACATCACCTCGACGCATCTTCTGGAGCGCATCCATCCGAAGACGCTTGTGGTCAACGATCCCGCCTCGGTGCGCAACGCGCCGGAAAAGCTGTTCGTGATGAACTTTCCGCAGCTGATGCCGCCGACCCTGATCTCGCGCGACCTGGACGAGATCAACGCCTTCCGCGACAAGCACGGTGCCGTCGTCATGAAGCCGCTGCACGGCCATGGCGGCGCGGCAGTGTTCCGCGTGATGCCGCAGGACATGAATTTCGGCTCGCTGTACGACATGTTCTCGGTGACGTTCCGGGAGCCCTGGGTGATCCAGCAATTCATCCCCGAGGTGAGGCACGGCGACAAGCGCATCATCCTGGTCAACGGCGAGTTCGCCGGCGCGGTCAACCGCGTGCCGGCCGCCGACGACCTCCGCTCCAACATGGTGCGCGGCGGCGCGGCGCAGGAGACCGAACTCACCCCGCGTGAGCGCGAGATCTGCGCCACCGTCGGCCCGGCGCTGCGCGAGCGCGGCCTGCTGTTCGTCGGCATCGACGTCATCAACGGCAACCTCACCGAGATCAACGTGACCTCGCCCACCGGCATCCGCGCCATCGCGCGCCTCGGCGGGCCAGACGTCGCGGCGAAAGTCTGGGACGTCATCGAGCAGAAGAGAAAGTAGTAGCACTCTGCAATGACTGCGTTGAGGAGAGCGCGAACTCTCCTCAACGTCGCCCCGGCGAACGCCGGGCGTGGTGGAGCGCAGCTGCGATCCCGGCGGCACGCAAACACCCTCATCGCTAACCGCCCATTCACCATGATGCCGTGCGTGTCATTCGAACGAACGTGCCGCACTGCGTGAATCTACGGGGCCGCTGGCCGACCGAATAACGCCTCGTTCACCATCTGCCGAGAACCAGCATCGTGGCTGGCCGTCGCGTTCGGCCTCGCAACACCCCTTATACTTTTACAACCTACTCATCGACGTTGGGGAACCCGCCACGTGCGGTTCGAGTGCCCCGCGTATGAGTAAAAGCGTATGAACACCGCACGTATCGTCGTTCTCGTCATCGCGCTGGGCGCCGGCGGCGTCGCGGCCTATCTGGCGAGCGGCTTCGACAACAAGCCCGCGCCGGTCCTGCCTGCCGCCGAGAAGCTGCCGACCGTCGAGGTCCTCGTCGCCAAGTCCGACATCGGGCTCGGGCAGGCCGTGAAGCCCGAGGACCTGCAATGGCAGGCCTGGCCTGCGGCAACCGCGAGCAGCGCCTTCATCCGCCGCGACAGCAGGCCCGAGGCGCAGACCCAGATCGCCGGCTCGATCGCCCGCGTCCCGCTGATGCAGGGCGAGCCGATCCGCGAGCAGAAGCTGGTCAAGGCCGACGGCTCCGGCTTCATGGCCGCGATCCTGCCCGCCGGGATGCGCGCCGTTTCCACCGAGATTTCAGCCGAGACCGCCGCCGGCGGCTTCATCCTTCCGAATGACCGCGTCGACATCGTCCTGACCCGCCGCCTGAAGAACGCCGACGGCGGCAACAACAACAATGGTCCGACCGGCGGCAACGACCTCGTCCTGTCCGAGGTCATCCTGACCAATATCCGCGTGCTCGCGATCGATCAGGCGCCGAAGGAGAAGGACGGCCAGAACGCCGTCGTCGGCAAGACCGTGACGCTCGAGCTCCGGCCCGACCAGGTCGCAGTCCTCGCAGCCGCGCGCCAGGGCGGCACGCTCCAGCTCGCGCTGCGGAGCATCGTCGATGCCAACGCAGTGGACGGCACACCTGAGGACCAGGGGATCAAGCGTGCGGGCGGCGTGAACGTGATCCGTTACGGGGTGCAGGCACGGCAATTGACGTCACAGAAGTGATGGTGGGAATCGCATGAACTACGGGGATGATCGGACGGGCCTGCGCCTTCGGGGGAAGCGCACGCGCTCGTTCTGGACGGGGACGATGCTGATGCTGGGGCTGCTCGCGGCCCCAGACCTCGTCAGTGCGGGGGATGCGCCGGTCGGCGACCAGGCGCCGATGCAGGCACCGGATCTCGGCGTGTCGTCGGTTGCGACGATCGCGCCGACGAGGACGCGTTTTCTCTCGCTCGGCGTCGGCAAATCCGTCGTCATCGACCTGCCGCGCGAGGTCAAGGACGTGCTGGTGGCTGATCCCAAGATCGCCAATGCAGTCATCCGCTCGGCCCAGCGCGCCTATATCATCGGCGGTCAGGTCGGCCAGACCAACGTCGTGTTCTTCACCGCCGACGGCCAGCAGGTCGCCGCCTATGACATCGCAGTGAAGCGCGATCTCAACGGCATGCGCGCGGCCTTGCGCCAGTCGCTGCCAGGCGTTCAGATCGAAGGCGTCGGCGACAGCGTGATGCTGACCGGATCGGTGTCGAGCCCGGTCGAGGCCCAGCAGGCCGGCGACGTCGCCGCAAAGCTGGTCGGCGGTTCGGACAAGGTCGTCAACAACATCGTCGTGCGAGGCCGCGACCAAGTGATGCTCAAGGTCGTCGTCGGAGAAGTGCGCCGCGACATCGTCAAGCAGCTCGGCGTCGATCTCAGCGCCAGCCTGAACGCCGGCACCGCGGTGGTGAATTTCAACAATTCCAACCCGTTCTCGGTCTCGGGCGGGCCGATCGTCGGCAGCAACGGGCTCGGCGTCTCCGGCGTCACCAAGGGCATCGCCACCGTCAGCGCCACCATGCGCGCGATGGAAAGCGCCGGCGTCATGCGCACGCTCGCCGAACCGAGCCTGACCGCGATCTCGGGCGAATCCGCCACCTTCATCGCCGGCGGCGAATTCCCGATTCCAGCAGGCTATTCCTGCGATCCCGTCACCCACGTCTGTACCACCCAGATCACCTACAAGAAGTTCGGCATCTCGCTGAACTTCACCCCGGTCGTGCTCAGCGAAGGCCGCATCAGCCTGCGCGTGATGACCGAGGTCTCGGAGTTGTCGAATACGAATTCGATCACCTTGACGCAGGCGGTGTCCTCGACCTCGAGCAACTCGATCACCATCCCCTCGATCCAGACCCGCCGCGCCGAGACGACGCTGGAGATTCCCTCCGGCGGCTCGATGGCGATGGCCGGCCTGATCCAGCAGCAGACCAAGCAGGCGATCAACGGCCTTCCCGGCATCGACCAGGTGCCCATCATCGGCGCACTGTTCCGCAGCCAGGACTTCGTCAACAACGAGACCGAACTGATGGTGATCGTGACGCCCTACGTGGTGCGCGCGGTCGCCCAGAAGGAATTGGCGCGGCCCGACGACGGCTTCGCACCGGCCTCGGATGCGCAGACCGCACTGCTTGGCCGCATGAACCGCCTCTATGGCGTCGCGCGCCGTGTCGACCCGATCGCCGGCACGCCGGGCGATTTCGGCTTCATCATCGACTGAGGCGAACGGACGGCTGGGGAACGGGCAGGATTCGGGCAAGAGGGGATGAGGCGATGACGACAACATCAGCCGATCGACGTCGCAAGCTGCAGATCGCGCTGGCACTGACGGGGCTCTCCGTCATGCTGGGCGCCTGCAACACCACCGGCGAGATCGTCACCCAGACGGTGCCGACCGACTATCGCCAGCGCCACCCGATCGCGGTGCAGGAAGGCAAGAAGTCGATCGTGATCTTCGTCGGCAAGGCGAGGGGTGGCCTGTCGCCCCCGCAGCATTCGGACGTCGCGGGCATCGCCCGGGACTGGGTGCGCGAGGGCACCGGCTCCGTCGTCGTCGACGTTCCCGTCGACAGCGCGAATTCGCGCGCGGCGGCCGCGACCTATCAGGAAATCCGTTCCGTGCTCGCATCCGGCGGCGTGCCGTCGCGTGCCATCGTCCAGCATCCCTATCGTCCCGAAGATCCCGGGCTGCTGCCCACCATCCGCCTGAGCTATTCGAAGATGGCCGCGGTGGCCGGCCCCTGCGGGCTGTGGCCGGAAGACCTCGGCCCCTCGATCCTCGATCCCGGCTACAACGAAAACCGCCCCTACTTCAATCTCGGCTGCGCCAGCCAGCGCAATCTCGCCGCGATGATCGACAATCCGGCCGACCTCGAGCAGCCGCGATCCGAGACGCCGGCCTATACCGCGCGGCGCGACATCGCCTTTGACCGCTATCGCAAGGGCACTGCGATCTCGACTCCCAATTCTGAATCCGACAAGGCCAAGCTCAGCGACACAGGCAAATGACCGTTATCCACGACGAAGAAGCGGACGATCCGCAGCACCCCGAGGAACACATTGCGCCGGTTCCCCGCATCTCGGTGCAGGCCTTTTGCGAAACCGAGAAGACGCTCGCCGCGGTGACTGCGGCGGGGCAGGACCGCCGGCTGGCCAAGGCGCACCTCACCGCCAAGGACGGCGGCCTTGCCGCGGCGATCGAAGTCTATGAAACGATGCCCACGCCGAACGTGATCGTGATCGAATCCGACGGCACCCGCGACATCCTCGAGGGACTCGACGACCTCGCCGGCGTCTGCGACCCCGGCACCCGCGTGGTCGTGATCGGCAATCCCAACGACACCGCGCCCTATCGCGAGCTGGTGCGCCGCGGCGTCAACGATTATGTGGTGGGACCGGTCGAAACCCTCGACGTCGTCCGCTCGATCTGCAGCCTGTTCTCGGCCTCCGAGGCCATCATCACCGGCCGCGTTATCGCGGTGGTCGGCGCCAAGGGCGGCGTCGGCGCTTCCACCGTCGCGCACAATCTGGCCTGGACCATCGCGCGTGACCTCGCGCTCGATTCCGTCGTGATCGACCTCGACCTCGCCTTCGGCACCGCGGGCCTCGACTACAACCAGGACCCGGTGCAGGGCATCGCCAATGCGGTGCTGTCGCAGGACCGGCCGGACACCGCGCTGATGGAGCGCCTGCTCTCCAAATGCACCGAGCGCCTCAGCCTGCTCGCAGCGCCCGCCACGCTCGACCGCGTCTATGATTTCGGCGCCGAAGCTTTCGACGCCGTGTTCGACACGCTGCGCATGACCACGCCCTGCATCGTGCTCGACGTCCCCCACCAATGGTCCGGCTGGACCCGGCGCGCGCTGGTGAACGCCGACGACATCCTCATCGTGGCCGAGCCGGATCTTGCCAATTTGCGCAACACCAAGAACATGCTGAGCGTGCTGAAGGCGGCGCGACCGAACGACCGGCCGCCGCTGTACTGCATCAACCAGGTCGGCATGCACAAGCGCGCGGAGATCGACGTCAAATCGTTCGCCAAGACCATGGAAAGCCAGCCGATCGCGGTGATCCCGTTCGATTCGAAACTGTTCTCGACCGCGGCCAATAACGGCCAGATGATCGCGGAGGTCTCCAAGAGCCACCGCACCACCGAGCTGTTCCAGAACATGGCGAACCGCCTCGCCGGCCGCGGCGAGGTCAAGAAGCCGAAGCGCTCGCTGCTCGGGCCGCTGCTGAAGAAGCTGAAGGGCAGGTCAAGCCGCAACTCCGCGCCGCATCGCAAGGCGTCATAAGGGTACACAGAAAGGGGCGGATTATTTGTCCGCCCGCTGCTGCTGCTTCTTCGCCAGCAACTGCCGCAGCGCCGCGACCTTGGCGGCGGCCTGCTCCGGCGGCAAATCGGCCTTCACGAGGATTTCGGCCTCGGCCTCGCGGCCCTGCAATCCCAGCACCAGCGCGAGATTGGCGCGGATCCGCGCATCGTTCTGATTGCGCTGATAAGCGCGGCCGAGCACCTGCTCGGCCTTCGGCAGATTGTTTTGCAGCATATAGGACAGGCCGAGATTGGACAGCACGGTCGGCTCGTCCGGCACGATCTTCAACGCCGCGGCATAATATTGCTGCGCCTCCTCGTTACGGCCGAGCTGATCGAGCGCCGCACCCTGCGCCGACAGGATGCGCCAGTCCGGATCCTCGGGCGTATGCGCGCGGCTGAGGACGTCGAAGGCCTGCTGGAAGCTGCCGCTGTCGGCGAGCGCGCGGCCGTAGCCGGCGAGCAGCGCCTTGTTGCTGGGATGGGCGAGCACCGCCTGCTCCATGACCGCAACCGCCTGCGCGCGCTGGCCGCTCTCGCGCAACGCCTTGCCGTAGGCGAGCGCAACATTGGGATCACTGGGCTTGGCGCGATAGCGCTCGCGCAACGCGTCCAATTCGGGCCTGGCGTCGGCCTTGGCAGCCGTTTCCGATCTGACACCAAGCGCGCCTGTCACATCCTCGATGCCGGCGGTCTGGCAGCCGCCGAGCGCTAGGGCGAGAAAGGCGGGAAACAGCAATCTCGCCGGGGGAGAGGCGAGGGGCGAACGCTTGGACATACTCTGATCACTCGGCAACAGATCAGAGATGCTTACCGATTAACGCTAAAGTCCCGTTAAGGAAGCGGCCTGCGAGAGCTCAGTCGGTGAACTCGGCACCGAATTCGCAGCCGATGCGCCAGCGCAGGCGGCACTGGCGGGAATAGTCGGGGGCGAAGATGATGGTGAATTGCGGCGGCACTTCCAGGAATTCCGCTACCACTTTCACGCCGCCATCCGAAATATCGGTGATCGTGCAGTCCCGCGGCAGCGAGCCCGCGCCAAAATGGATCTTGGCGAGCCGGCTGCACATCCGACGTTCGCTTCTCCGGCGATTTGCAAGCATTTGAACTGTTCACCCGTTAGCCACGGCCCATCCCGCAAGCGTAGGAGTAGCTGACAATTGTTGGGATGTGCTGAGTGGAGCCGGTTGCATTCGAGGCGTAGTGTCGGCGTGGCGTTTACGATGGGTTAGGGGATTGGTCGCCGCGGAGGATACGTTCCCGTATTGTTCTTGCGAAGCGCGGGTCGTGCCTCAGTTTGAAATTTAACGCTTCTTCTTCGGGCCGCGCTTGTTTGACTGAGGGGGTTTAGTCTGCTGCTGGGTTTGAGCTGGAACCTGATGATCAGCCTTACTAAACAAACGTTTCCCCTTGAGGAAACTGCCGACCGCGCCGAAAGCAGCGACGCTGGTCAGCGCAATCGCGACGGTCGGCTCATGAAGCGATACGCAGTAGACAGCGGCAGCAACGAGAACCACGCTCAAGAGCCACCCGAAGCCCAAAGAGACGAGGTTTATGACCCCGTCCCATCGTAGGTGCCTTCGTTCCCAGTCTTGCCGATGGCCCTGCTCTTTTTCAGCCATCTTGAGGATGCGGTCAGCAGAACCAGGAAGAATTTTTTCGTACCCTCCAAATGACTCTGGCGATGGAATAGGTCCGCGATGCTGCACTGAGGTGGTTTGGACCACCGCCTGCCGCACGTTTGTGATTAGCTCACCCATCTTCTCGTGGCGGAGAAGGGGCTGAAGCCGTTTCGTTAGTTCTGCTTGGAGTTCCTGACGGGAAACTTCAACGAGGTCCCGACCATTGGACGGGTTAGCGTCGTCACTTTTCGTCTCTATGCCCCGCCCAGAATCGGTCTGCGGATTTTGAGATGTCCCGTCCGACACGGTACCAATCTTCTGCTAAATTGCCCCGAACGCTGACCGTATGGTCAGGCTCATAATACATGGAAAGCCAGGAAGAAAATGGGCGCATGCCACTGAGTAGCCCGGCTACAAAGCCGTTCTCTTCACATCGCGCACACCGAATCTTATGTTTGTGGCTCATGGACTCTAAATGGAGTGAAAGTCAATCCGTTCAACCGATAACAGCAAGAAGTTATTACCATATTTGTTCCACCCAGACAAATGAAGGTTTTGCCATGCCCAAGGGGCCAAAAGGCGAGAAGCGCCACGCCGACACCGTACAAAACGCAATGCTGATCGGCAGGATTGCCACTGGCGAGGTCGAGGACATGCCCAGCAAGGCCCCGAACCGGGCAAAAGGGGGCAGGGCCGGGGGCAAGGCAAGAGCCCAATCGCTTGATCCATCTGAGCGCGCCCACATTGCGCGAAAGGCCGCGAGCGCAAGAGCCAAGAAAGACGGGTAGCAAACTAGCCTCCCCTCACTTTTTTAGTGTGAATCTGGATCTCTGAGCCAGAATCTCTTGAAGCGACTCAGAACCTCTGATACTGGGACTTTAGTAACAGAGGATTAACCATGTCCAACTCTGACATGCTGAGGGCCGCAGAAGCAGAAGTTGAGCGCCTTGAGCGCGAATTGGAGGCAACCCCCGCCTACCAAAAGCTTCAGCTCGCGAGGAAGGTGGTGGAGCTATATCGGGCCACGCCAGATGCAGCGTATATCGGAGAGCACGCAGCTAATTTCGGAAGGCCGAAACCTAGCGGCCCTGTTGTTATGCGAACTATCCCGGCTGGAGGTCCTCAGCCAGCTCGTCGGCTGTTCCTAACAACCAAGACACAGCGCATTGAACGGGCCGCCGTAAAATATCTTCAAAGCAAAGCTGCAAGGGCGCCCGCTAGCGAATTGCTAACGGCAATGGTTGCGGCGGGAATCGACATCACTGGAGCGGAGCCAGTGAAGGCTCTCTCAGCATATTTGTCGAACTCGAATGCCCTCAACAACGTGCGCGAATATGGAGGTTATGGCCTTGCCGAATGGGGCAATAGCCGAGGTCCAGACCTCCTAACGGAATCCGGGGCCTAACGGCCCCGGATAACTCAGTCCGATCTAACCAAGTGTGGCACCCGTTGAAGGCGGGTCGAAAGGTAGGTGGTACATGACAACATGAAGCTATCGGTACCGGGGCAATGATCGCGTTGCGAGCGTGATCGTTGCCTTGCGGCCGACTTGAGGTCCTTCCCCGGCGTAGCTCAGCTGGACAGAGCACCCGTTTGCTAAACGGGAGGTCACGGGTCCGAACCCCGTCGCCGGGGCCACCTCAATATAGCACATATTATTGATTCAGCAACATTTTCTGCGCGGGGCCAACTGCGCGGACGCAATTACCGTTTTCAAACTGAACTTTTATCTTTACAAACATCCAGAACGCATTACTTTCAACTGCATGAACAAACTTGACACTCAGAAGCGTGCCCAAATCCTCCAGATGCTCTGCGAGGGTTCCTCCATGCGCTCCATTTCGCGGGTGGCGGACGTTTCGTTGAACACTGTCACTAAGCTTCTGGTTGATGCTGGCAGCGCCTGCGCAGCCTTCCATGACGCAACGGTGCGAAACGTGAAGTCTCAGCGAATTCAGTGCGATGAAATCTGGAGTTTTGCCTACGCTAAGGCCAAGAATGTCCATAGCGCCAAGGCTGCTCCGATTGGCTCTGGCGATGTATGGACGTGGACGGCCATCGATGCCGACTCCAAGCTGATCCTGACCTGGCTGGTTGGGGACCGCGACGCGGGCGCGGCCAGCGCGTTCATTGCCGATCTCAAGCCGCGTCTTGCCAACCGCGTCCAGCTCACCACGGACGGCCACAAGTCCTACCTCAATGCGATTAGCGAGGAGTTCGGGCCGGACGGCATCGACTACGGTATGCTTGTGAAGATTTACGGCAGCGACCCGCAGCCTCAGAGGCGTTACAGCCCGGCTAAGCTTGTTGGCATCGAAAAGGATTTGATCCTTGGTTCGCCCGATATGGCGCACGTCTCCACGTCCTATGTGGAGCGCCAGAACCTCACCATGCGTATGTCAATGCGCCGCTTTACCCGCCTGACTAACGCCTTCTCGAAAAAGGTGGAGAACCACTATCACGCACTCTCGCTCTACTTCGTGTGGTATAATTTCATGAAGGCGCACAAATCACTTAAGGGCGCTACGCCTGCGATGGCGGCCGGTCTCGTCTCCGACCCCATGACTATGATCGACGTAGTAAACTTGATCGATTTGCGCGAAGGCCCGGCAAAGAAGCGCGGCCCCTACAAGAAGCGGGATCAGACCGCAGAAATTTCAAACTGAGGCACGACCGAAGCGCGCACGGCTCTGCTACCCCTAATTGTGAAAAGGGGCAGGCTGGTTTGAGCATGGTTCAGCGGGTTTCCACCGTCGCCTTTGAGGGGATCGAGGCCCGTGCGGTCGACGTGCAGGTGCAGGTCGCGCCCGGTTTGCCGGCGTTCGCGATCGTCGGCCTGCCGGACAAGGCGGTGTCGGAGGCGCGCGAGCGGGTGCGCTCGGCGCTGATTGCCTCGGGGCTGGCGCTGCCGGCGCGGCGGATCATCGTCAATCTGGCGCCGGCCGACCTCCCGAAGGAAGGCAGCCATTACGACCTGCCGATCGCGCTCGGGCTGATGGCGGCGATCGGCGCGATCCCGCCGGATGCACTCACCGGCTTCACCGTGCTCGGCGAGCTCGGCCTCGACGGCTCGATCGCGCCCGTGGCCGGGGTTCTTCCCGCCGCGTTCGGCGCCAATATGCGCGAGGAAGGGCTGATCTGTCCGGCCTCGTGCGGTTCCGAGGCGGCGTGGGCGAGCCCGGACATCCAGATCATCGCAGCAAGCTCGCTGATCCAGATCGCCAACCACTTCAAGGGCACGCAGGTGCTGTCGCGGCCGTCACCGAAGGTGCACGAGCCCGCCGCCTCCACGCTCGATTTGCGCGACATCAAGGGTCAGGAAAGCGCCAAACGGGCGCTGGAGATCGCGGCCGCCGGCGGCCATCATCTGCTCATGATCGGCGCGCCCGGTGCCGGCAAGTCGATGCTGGCAGCGCGCTTGCCCTCGATCCTGCCGCCGCTGTCGCCGGGCGAACTGCTGGAGGTCTCGATGATCGCCTCCGTGGCCGGCGAGATCAAGGACGGCGCGCTGACCGCGCGGCGGCCATTCCGCTCGCCGCATCATTCCGCGAGCATGGCCGCGCTCACCGGCGGCGGCATGCGCGCAAAACCCGGCGAGATCTCGCTGGCGCATCAGGGCGTGCTGTTCCTCGACGAATTGCCGGAGTTCGATCCGCGCGTGCTGGATTCGCTGCGGCAGCCTCTGGAGAACGGCGAGGTCGCGGTGTCGCGCGCCAATCATCGCGTGACTTACCCTGCGCGCTTCATGTTGGTCGCCGCGATGAATCCGTGCCGCTGCGGCAACGCCTTCGAGCCCGGCTATGCCTGCAAGCGCGGCCGTGTCGACCGCTGCACCGGCGACTACCAGGCGCGCATCTCCGGCCCGCTGATGGACCGCATCGATCTGCGCATCGAAGTTCCCGCTGTGACCGCCGCCGATCTGATCCTACCGCCACCGGCGGAAGGCTCCGCCGAAGTCGCCGCCCGTGTGGCGGCCGCGCGCGACATCCAGCTCGCGCGTTATGCCGATGCCGGCCTGCCCAAGGTTCGCACCAATGCCGAAGCCCCGGCCTCCGTGCTGGAAGAGATCGCAAAGCCGGACGCGCAAGGCCAGAAGCTGCTGCGCGAGGCCGCCGAAACCATGCGGCTGTCGGCGCGCGGCTATCACCGCGTGCTGCGGGTGGCGCGCACGCTCGCCGACCTCGATCGCGCCGACAAGATCGGCCGGTTGCATCTGGCCGAAGCGCTGTCCTACCGCGCACTCGCGGAGGATGTGCGGCAGCTGGCTTGATCATTCCACGCCATCAACCCGGCGGTAACGAGTTTCCTTTACGCTCTGCAAACCATAAGGCCCACTGAGTTCCCGTACCGGGCCCGGCGAGTAGAGCGTCATGTTGCGTTTCAAGATCCTGGCCTCGGTTGTTCCCTTGTTGGCGGCTGCGGTGTTCGCGCGCTCGGAGATCGGATCGGTCTCGCATCCCTGCATCGCCCTCGGCGAAACCTCGATCGAGCTCACCTCGCTGTTCTGGACCGCCGGCGTCCATGTCGCCTTCACCGAAGATCCCGCCCGGGCCACGGTGCGGGTTCAGATCACCGACGATGCCGACGCCGCGGACTTTGTCGTGGTCGACGACGGTCTCGGGTCCGAGCCGGAGTCCTGCCAGGCCAATCCCTCGACGCGCCTGGTCTCGATTGCCGCTCAGCCCGTCGATGGCGGCCAGGTGATCTATCTCTCCACTGAGGGTCCGGCGGATTACCGCATCTATGTGCGCTCGAAGTCGTTTTCGCAGCGCGAGGCCGCGGCGCTGATCGTCGGCGCCCATGGCGGCCATCGCCCGCTCCCGCTTCAGGCCGCTTCGCTCTGACGCGCGCCGGGATCTTGAGGCGTTAACACCTCGTCAACCCTGTTTGGAGGCGACGCCAAAGCCTCAAGCTGTTCGCAAGGTCGGCGCGACATCGTCGCAGCCGGCGGGTGGCAGGATTCCACAAAAAGAGTCGGGGTCGGTGGCGATGGGTCGGACGTTCCGGATCAAGGTGCGCATGCGCCGCTTCAGGCGACAGCATCCCCGTATCGCCTTCGCGATCCGCTCCTTCATGATTTTCTCGGCGACCTTCGGCGGCGCCTACGGTTTCGTGTCCGGCAGCCGGTCCGAGAACTCCGGTTACGATCCCTACACCTTTGCGATCGGCGCGAGCTTCCTGTTCGCGCTCGCTTGCCTCGGACTTGCGACGCTGAGCATGCGCCTGCGCTTCGTGAACAAGCGGCTGCGTACGCTTGCCGCCCACAACGAGGCGCTGATCGATCGCAATTGGGAGCTGAAGGAAGCGGAAGAACGCGCCCGCAGCCTGTTCGAGCAGCAGGGCGACCTCATCGTGCTGCGCGCTACCGATGGCCGCATCACCTTTGCCAACGAAGCCTATTGCGCGCTGGCAGCACAGCCGCGTAGCGCGCTGGTCGGCACGCGTTTCGATTTCGACCTGCTGGAGCAGGGCGACAGCGCCCGCGAGAGCAGCGGCACACGCATCCACGACCAGAAGATCGCAACCCCGCTCGGCGCGCGCTGGATCGCCTGGCGCGAAGGCTATGTCCGCCTCGATGCCGGACAGCCCGCCGAATTGCAGAGCGTGGGACGCGACGTGACCGACCGCACCGAGACCGAACGCGCCTTGTCCGACGCGCGCGACCAGGCCGACGCTGCCAACCGCGCCAAATCGCGCTTCCTCGCGATGGCCTCGCACGAAATCCGCACCCCCCTGAACGGCATCATCGGCATGGGCGGCCTCCTGCTCGACACCACGCTGACCCAGGAGCAGGCGACCTATGCCAAGGCGGTGAAAACCTCGGGCGAAGCCTTGATGGCGCTGATCGAGGAACTGCTCGATTATTCCAAGATCGAGGCCGGCAAGCTCGACCTCGAACAACGTCCCTTCGCGCTCTCGACCCTGATCGAGGAGATCACCGAGCTGCTCGCGCCGCGCGCGCAGGCCAAGTCGCTCGAGATCGCCGCCTATGTCGACGAACGCCTGCCGCTCGAGGTGGTCGGCGATGCCGCGCGGCTGCGCCAGGTGCTGCTCAATCTCGCCGGCAACGCCATCAAGTTCACAAGCAACGGCGGCGTCGCGCTGATCGTCGAGCCCGGCATCTGGCCGAACGAGATCAGCTTCCTGGTCCGCGACACCGGCATCGGCATTGCGCCGGAGGCGCAGCAGCGCATCTTCCGCGAATTCGAGCAGGCCGACGAACGCATCGCCCGCACCTATGGCGGCACCGGGCTTGGCCTTTCCATCAGCGAGCGCATCGTCAAGCGCATGGGCGGCCGGATCACGCTCGTGAGCGAGCCGGGCAAAGGTTCGACCTTCGAGATCGCGGTGCCGCTTCCGCCGTCGCAAGCCAGCGCGGGGCAGACGGCCTTTCCAAGCCCCGACCTCGCCGGCAAGTCGATGCTTCTCGTCGCCGACGGCATCGAGGCCTCGCTGATCGCGCGACGCCTCGAGCGCTGGGGTGGCCAGACCTGCATGGTTGCGGATGTGGCGGTCGCCGAAGCGCTGCTGCCGGAACGCTCATGGCACGCGGTGCTGATCGATCGTGCGGTCGGCCCCGCCGCGGCCGACCAGCTGGGCGAAACGGCCCGCGCGCATGCGCTGCAGCGTCTCGTGCTGCTGACGTCGGGCTCGCGCCATGAAAAGCTGTCGCCGGCCTTCACCGGCTTTCTGGTGAAGCCATTGCGGGCGGCCTCGCTCGCCGCGCGCCTCGCGCTGACGCCGGAGGTCGCCTCACCAGATCTCGCGCCGGAACCGCCGGCTGACGCCGCCGGCGCGGCCGCTTCGAAAGGCCTGTCGATCCTCGTCGCCGAGGACAATGAGATCAATGCGCTGTTGATGCGCTCGCTGCTGACGAAGCTCGGCCATCGCGTCGTCATCGCGGTGCACGGCGAGGCCGCGCTGGAGTCCTGGCTCGCCGCATCATCGGCCGGCACGCCCTATGATCTCGTGCTGATGGACATCCAGATGCCACAGCTCGACGGCATCGAGGCGACCAAGCGCATCCGCGCGCATGAGGCCGCGACCGGCGGCCACCACACGCCGATCCTCGCACTCACCGCCAATACTCTGGTAGAGGATCGCTATGCCTGCTTCGAGGCGGGCATGAATGGATTCCTGATCAAGCCGCTCGATCGCGACAAGCTGGACGAAGCACTGGCAGGGCTTGCGGCGTCACGGCGGCTGGCCGTCTGATCCGGAATTTCGCGGGAACCGGCCCGAGAGGAGCATGACTTTTCGCCCCGCCACGGTCCTGTGCTACCAACGTCCCTTCAGTCGCGACCGAAGGGCCAACGGCAGGTGAAAACATCGGAAGACCGCTCATTCCTGGTCTGGCTTGGCGTCATCTCCATCGCGTTCGGCTGGGTGCTTTGGCCATTTTCCGGCGCATTGCTGTGGGCCACGCTGCTGGCGATCATTTTCGCGCCATTCTATCGACGGTGCCTGGAAACATTGCCGGGATGGCATAATCTCGCCGCACTATTCACCGTGATCGTCGTGGTCGTCATGGTCCTGATCCCCATCGGGGTCGTGATCGCTTCGCTCGTCGACCAAGGTGGCGAGGTGGTTCAGCGCGTTCAGACCGGCGAGATCGATCTGACTCATCCGCTACAGCAACTGAAAGCCGCGCTGCCGGACTGGGCCGTGTCGATGTCGGATCGCCTGGCCGGCATCGATCTGACATCCCTGAAAGAACGCCTGTCGAGCCTGGTGGTCCCGGCCGGCCAGCAGCTGGCGGGGCACGCGCTCAACATAGGTCAGTTCACGGCTGAGTTTGTCGCGAGCGTGCTCGTGATGCTCTACGTGCTGTTCTTCCTGCTGCGCGACGGGGATGAGCTGAACCTGCGCATCCGCGGCGCGCTGCCGCTGCGCGCGAGCCACACCGCCGAGATCATGGATGCGTTCACCCTCGCGGTGCGCGGGACGATCAAGGGAATCATCCTGGTTGCCCTGATTCAAGGCGCGCTTGGCGGAGTGATCTTCTGGCTGCTCGGCCTGACTGCGCCGCTGCTGGCGGGCGCCATCATGGCGCTACTTTCACTTCTGCCCGTGCTCGGCTCCGCCCTGGTCTGGGCTCCGGTCGGACTCTATCTGCTTGTGGCCGGCCCCGTCACGAAGGGGATCATCCTGCTCGCTTTCGGCACTTTCGTGATTGGCCTCGCGGACAACTTTCTCCGCCCCATCCTGGTGGGACAGTCGATCCGGATGCCGAGCTACATTGTGTTGCTCGCCACCCTGGGCGGTCTCGCGGCTTTCGGGGCGAACGGCTTCGTCATCGGCCCACTCGTCGCCGCCATGTTCCTGACGGCCTGGCAGGTCTTCGTCCGCTCGAAAGAGCAACGGGAAGTCCGCAAATGACCTGCTACGCGGCGTAGGCTATGAAGCGCGGCGCGGAGAGCTTCTCGGGCGGCCCCTGAGTGTCCTCGAATATCGTGTCGGTCTTTGCCGCGCGCTTGCAATGCGGGCAGACGAACAGATGCGCGATCACCGGAACCGGCTCGTCCGCGAGCAGCTCCGAACGGTACCACCGCATCTCGACATGGCAATCCGGGCAGGTCGGTGCTTCGAGTTGTTCCGCAGCGCTTCTGAGACGATCAACCATCGAACCCTCGCGTTTTCGAAGGTCATAACTCAATACCTTTTGCCGGTCTGCAATAAAAGACACTCCTGCGCGAATGCGCTGGGGCCCCTGTCCGCCGCCGCGTTTACAGCCGCCTGAGCGCCACGCTCTCCACCGTGTGGTCGGCGCCCTTCTTCAGGATCAGCGTCGCGCGGGGGCGGGTCGGCAAAATGTTGTCCTCGAGGTTGGCGAGGTTGGTGCGCTCCCAGATTGCGATCGCCGTGGCGGTGGCTTCCTCGTCCGACAGCAGCGCGTAGCGATTGAAATAGGATTTCGGGTTGGTGAACGCGGTGTCCCGCAGCGCCAGGAAGCGCTTGATGTACCATTGCCGCAGCGCCGCTTCGTCGGCGTCGATATAGACCGAGAAGTCGAAGAAGTCGGAGACGACGGGCACCGCCTTGCCGTCGCGCGGCAGCTTGCCGGTCTGCAGAACGTTCACGCCCTCCACGATCAGAATGTCGGGCTGATCGATCTCGGCCCACTGGCTCGGCACGATGTCGTAGGTCAGATGTGAATAGACCGGGGCGCGCACGTGGCGGCGGCCGGATTTGATGTCGGAAAGGAAGCTGAGCAGCAGCGGCAGGTCGTAACTCTCCGGAAAGCCCTTCTTCTGCATGATGCCCTGCCGCTCGAGCACCGCGTTGGGATAGAGAAATCCGTCGGTCGTGATCAGCTCGACCTTCGGCCGGGGCGACCAGCGCGCCAGCAGCGCTTGAAGCACACGAGCCGTGGTGGATTTCCCAACCGCGACCGAGCCGGCGACGCCGATGATGTAGGGCACCTTGCGGTCGCGGATGTCAAGGAACTGGCGCTCGGCGTAATACAGGCGCTGCATCGCGTCGACATAGATCGAGAGCAGGCGCGACAACGGAAGATAGATGTCCTCGACTTCCTTGAGATCGAGGCGATCGTGCAGCGAGCGCAACCGGTCGAACTCGCCCGGCTCCAACGTCATCGGCGTATCGTCGCGCAGACGCGCCCACTCCTGGCGCGTATAGATGCGGTACGGATTATATTGCTGCTCGGGTGCGCGGATATCCATGACGCGACCTTCTCCGTTGGAGCTATGTCAGCCCTTACGCGACGCTTTCTCTTCCAACCCCGACATATTCGTACGCTTGTCGAGCGCGGCTTCCACCTCTTCCAGCTTTACGCCGCGGGACTTGAGCAGCACAAGGAAGTGATAGAGCAGATCGGCACCTTCAGCGATCAGATGCGCGCGATCGTTTTCGACTGCTGCGATTACGGTTTCGACTGCTTCCTCACCGAACTTCTTGGCGCAATGCTCGGCGCCCTTGTCGAGAAGCTTGCGGGTATAGGACGCTTCGCCGCCGGCCGCTGCGCGGACGTCGATGGTCTCGGCCAGATCGTGGATCGTGAAACGCGGCATCGGAATTACTCGGAAACACGCTTGTCAGAACACTTGGCAACACACTTGGCCATGGAGACCATTCCCCGCTACTTCATGTAGCACTTTTATGAACGGGAGTCGTCAGGCATCGAGGCGCATGGCCAGTCCGCGCCGGGCCATGTGCTCCTTGGCTTCACGAATGGTGAATTCCCCGAAATGGAAGATCGAGGCGGCCAGCACGGCCGTAGCGTGGCCGTCGCGGATACCGTCGACGAGGTGGTCGAGATTGCCGACGCCGCCCGATGCGATCACGGGCACGGCAACGCTGTCGGCGATCGCACGGGTCAGCGGGATGTCGAATCCCTGCCTCGTTCCGTCGCGATCCATCGAGGTCAGCAGGATTTCACCGGCGCCGAGCGAGACCACTTCCTGGGCATATTCGATGGCGTCGATGCCGGTTGAGTTGCGACCGCCATGGGTGAAGATCTCCCAGCGCTCACCGCCACCGGCGCGCTTGACCCGCTTGGCGTCGATCGCGACCACCACGCACTGCTCGCCGAATTTCTCGGCAGCCTCCTTGACGAACTCGCGACGAGACACCGCCGCGCTGTTGATCGAGACCTTGTCCGCGCCGGCGCGCAGCAACGTCTTGATGTCGTTGACCTCGCGCACGCCGCCACCGACGGTCACGGGCATGAAGCAGGCCTCCGCCGTGCGCCGGACCACGTCCAGCATGATGCCGCGGTTCTCATGGGTCGCGGTGATGTCGAGGAAGGTGAGCTCGTCGGCGCCGGCGGCGTCATAGGCGATCGCCGCTTCGACGGGATCGCCGGCATCGCGCAGGTCGACGAAGTTGACGCCCTTGACGACGCGGCCGTCCTTGACGTCGAGGCAGGGGATCACGCGCACCTTGAACATGTGTCAGCTCCCGGGCGCACGCGCGTTGCGGATCAAGGTGAGGGCGGCGGCGGGATCGAGCCGGCCGTCATAGAGCGCGCGGCCGGCAATCGCGCCGGCAAGCTTTTCGGCGCGCGGCGTCAGCATCGCCTTGACGTCCTCGATCGAGGCGAGGCCGCCGGAGGCAATGACGGGAATAGAGATGGCGTCGGCTAGCGCAATGGTCGCGTCGAGGTTCAGGCCCTTGAGCAGGCCATCGCGCGCGATGTCGGTGAAGATGATGGCGGCAACGCCGGCATCCTCGAAACGCTGCGCGATCTCCAGCACCGTCACCTGCGAGGTCTCGGCCCAGCCTTCGACCGCGACCTTGCCGTCGCGCGCATCCAGCCCGACCGCGACGCGGCCCGGGAATTTCTTCGCGGCAGCCTTCACCAGCTCCGGATCGCGGACCGCGGCGGTGCCGATGATGACGCGGGTGATGCCCTTGTCGAGCCAGGCTTCGACGGTCTCGAGATCGCGAATGCCGCCGCCGAGCTGCACCGGAATCTTGATCGTCTTCAGCATCGCCTCGACGGCCTCGGCATTCACCGGCTTGCCGGCGAACGCACCGTCGAGATCGACGACGTGGAGATACTCGAAACCCTGCTCGACGAAGCTCTGCGCCTGGGCGGCCGGATTGAGGTTGAACACGGTCGCGCGCGCCATGTCGCCTTGCTCGAGGCGCACGCACTGGCCGTTCTTGAGATCGATCGCGGGAAAGAGAATCACGGTTTCCATCGCAAAAAGTTCGAGATCAGGGCCAATCCGAAACGCTGGCTTTTCTCGGGGTGAAACTGCGTGCCGATGGCGGTGTCCTTGCCGACGATCGCGGTGACGGGCCCGCCATAGTCGGCGCGCGCGAGCACGTCCGCCTCATTGGCAGCATTGAGGTGATAGGAGTGCACGAAATAAGCGTGCTGGCCTTTCGGGCCGAGCGGCAGCTTGTTCAGCACCGGATGCTCCTGCAACAGGTCGAGCGTGTTCCAGCCCATGTGCGGGATCTTCAGGCTCTCGTCGCGCGGCGCGATCTTCTCGACATCGCCGCCGATCCAGTTCAGACCTTCGGTGATGACATGCTCCTTGCCGCGGCTCGCCATCAGTTGCATGCCGACACAGATACCGAAGAACGGCCGCGCCTTGACCCGCACCGCTTCCGTGATTGCTTCGACCATGCCGTTGACTTCATCCAGCCCGCGCCGGCAATCGGCGAAGGCGCCGACGCCCGGCAGCACCAGTCGGTCGGCCTCGTAGGCCTGATCTGGGTCGCTGGTCACGAAAACCTTTTGCGGATTTTCGAGGCTGCGCGCGGCGCGCTCGAACGCCTTGGCGGCGGAATGCAGATTCCCGGAACCGTAATCGATGATGGCGACGCTCATCTTGACCCTCCCGGTTCTGGAAACAACCCGATGATGCCACCGGCCGGAATCGGCGGCGGGTTCGAGAATTGCTGACCCGGCACGCTGCGGGTCGGTGGCGGGCCACCGCGGTCGACGGCCCATTGATCGTTGACGATGCCGCGCTGCTTCTGGCTCCAGCGCTCGAAGAAGCGGCGCTCGGCGGTGTCCTCGTCATCGGCGACCACCACGTCGAGCTGCCGCCATTTGCCGCGCGAAAGCGTCCAGCGGCGCAGACTCGAGGCCTCGAAGCCCGTCAGGAGCGCGACGATGACATCGGCGAAGAAGATCGAAGCGCGCCCGACACCGAGGCTGGACAGCCCCGCGTTGAACGCGGCGACGAAGACCAGATAGCCGATCAGCGCCAGCCACAGCCTGTTCCACAGCAGCCAGAGCGGACCGAAGATCATCGCCCAGAAATGGAATCCGTCGCGCACGAACACGAACTTGTCGGTCGCGCGCAGATCGGCTCCGGCGGGGGAGGGAGCATGAATTGTATAGACAGGCATGGTGATGCCCCGTTTCCAGGAATTCAGTGATACCGCAAGCGGCGCGTGCCGCCGGCCGAAAGACGTCAGCCGCCGAGCGAGCCCTTGGTCGACGGGATCTCTCCCACCGCTTTCGGATCGATCGCGACCGCGGTGCGCAGCGCCCGAGCCAGCCCCTTGAAGCAGGACTCGGCGATATGGTGGCTGTTATCGCCATATAGGGTCTCGACGTGGAGAGTCACGCCGGCATTCATGGCGAAGGCCTGGAACCACTCGCGCACCAGCTCGGTGTCGAACTCACCGATCTTGTCGCGGGGGAAGTCGGCCTTGAACACCAGGAACGGGCGGCCCGAGATGTCGATGACCACGCGCGACAACGTCTCGTCCATCGGCATGTGCACGCCGGCATAGCGGGTGATGCCCGCCATGTTGCCGAGCGCCTGCCTGACCGCCTGGCCGAGCGCGATGCCGGTGTCTTCGGTGGTATGGTGATAATCAATGTGCAAATCGCCGACCGCCTTGACCGTGAGGTCGATGCGGGAATGGCGGGCGAGGAGATCGAGCATATGGTCGAAAAAGCCGATGCCGGTCGCGATATCAGCCGCGCCGGTGCCATCGAGGTTCACGGTGACCTCGATCTCGGTTTCCTTGGTCTTGCGCTTGATCTTCGCGGTGCGCATTGAAACTAGCTCTCATCCTGGCTCGGGGCCGAAAACGCCGGTCTTTTAACAGCCAAATGACGCCTTCGCTACCGCGGGATCGCCTTGGCAGGCCGGCACTTCCACCTATGGTGAGCGAAATTCGGCCCGGAACGGCCCGTTGTGCGCCTGCGCCGGACCGCCTAAATCAGGCGGATAGCGAGGATCATTCATGCAGGCTTCCCAAAACAGCTCGCCGGGCTGGCACGGCACCACGATCTTGACGGTCCGCAAGGGCGGCAAGGTGGTGGTCGGCGGCGACGGCCAGGTCTCGATCGGTCAGACGGTCATCAAGTCCAACGCCAAAAAGGTCCGGAAACTCGGCAAGGGCGACGTGATCGGCGGTTTTGCCGGCGCGACCGCTGACGCCTTCACCCTGTTTGAGCGGCTGGAAGCCAAGCTCGAGCAATATCCGGGGCAGCTGACCCGGGCTGCGGTCGAGCTCGCCAAGGACTGGCGCACGGACCGCTATCTGCGCCGGCTGGAGGCCATGATGATCGTGGCCGACAAGGACGTCTCCCTGGTGCTGACAGGCACCGGCGACGTGCTGGAGCCCGAGGCGGGCGTCATGGCGATCGGCTCCGGCGGCAATTACGCGCTGGCGGCGGCACGGGCGCTGCTCGACACCGACAAGGACGCCGAGGCCATCGTCCGCCGCTCCCTCGACATCGCCGCGGATATTTGCGTCTACACCAACCGGAATTTGACCGTCGAAGCGCTGGCGACCGGCTAGAGCTGTGATCGAACGGCGGCGCTCAGGATTCGGTGTAACCTCTCCCGCTCGCGGGAGAGGTCGGCGCGTAGTGCCGGGTGAGGGCTCTCGCCTCTTGGGGGCTGTCCCAATGTGGAGGCACCCTCTCCCCAACCCTCTCCCGCAAGCGGGAGAGGGAGCGCACCGCCGCTTGGACTGCGAGACGGCCCCCTCATGACCCTCGCGCCTCAGAGCATCAAGACGACGATCCCCCCAGCCACCTGGATCGGCATCGCGCTGTTGCTGCTGGCGCTGCAGGCCGCCATCCTGTTCGGCATGGGACGGGTGCCGATCTGCACCTGCGGCTATGTCAAGCTGTGGCACGGCGTGGTGAACAGCTCGGAGAATTCCCAGCACATCGCCGACTGGTACACTTTCTCGCACGTCCTGCACGGCTTCCTGTTCTATGGCCTTACCTGGCTTCTGTTCGTGCGGATGCCGTTCCTGTCCTTGTCGTGGCCGGCGCGACTGATCATCGCCATGCTGATCGAAGGCGCCTGGGAGATCGTCGAGAACTCGCCCTTCATCATCGAGCGCTACCGCGCCGGTACGATCTCGCTGGATTATTTCGGCGACAGCATCGTCAATTCGGCGTCGGACAATCTGGCCATGATGCTGGGGTTCCTCGCCGCACGCGTGCTGCCTGTCAGCGTGACCGTCCTGTTCGGACTCGCCTTCGAGATCATGCTGGCGCTGCACATTCGCGACAATCTGACACTCAACATCCTGATGCTGATCCATCCGATCGAGGCCGTAAAGCAATGGCAATCCGGCCCGCCCATCATCTGACGCAAAATCCGGCTTGTCCTACCCCGCATCTGACCCTAGCTAAGGTCCCATGACAGACTTCTCTCCCCGTGAAATCGTTTCCGAACTCGACCGTTTCATCGTCGGCCAGGCTGATGCCAAGCGCGCCGTCTCGATCGCGCTGCGCAACCGCTGGCGGCGGCAGCAGCTCACCGGCTCGTTGCGCGAAGAGGTGCTGCCCAAGAACATTTTGATGATCGGCCCGACCGGCGTCGGCAAGACAGAAATTGCGCGGCGGCTCGCCAAGCTCGCAAATGCGCCGTTCCTGAAGGTCGAGGCGACCAAATTCACCGAGGTCGGTTATGTCGGCCGCGACGTCGAGCAGATCGTGCGCGATCTCGTCGAGGTCGCGATCGCCCAGGTTCGCGAGAAGAAGCGCAAGGACGTGCACGCCCGCGCGCAGCTCGCCGCCGAGGAACGTGTGCTCGATGCGCTGGTGGGGGCCAACGCCTCTTCCGCGACGCGCGAATCCTTCCGCAAGAAGCTGCGGGCCGGCGAGCTCAACGACAAGGAAATCGAGGTCGAGACACAATCGTCCGGCAGCGGCATGCCGATGTTCGAGATCCCCGGCATGCCGGGCGCGCAGATGGGCGCGATCTCGATCGGCGATATCTTCGGCAAGCTCGGCGGCCGCAGCAAGACAAGGCGGCTGACGGTTGAGAACTCGCACGAGATTCTCGTCAACGAGGAATCCGACAAGCTGCTGGACACGGATCAGCTGACGCAGGAGGCGATCAACGCGGTCGAGAACAACGGCATCGTGTTCCTCGACGAGATCGACAAGATTTGCGCGCGCGAAGGCCGTGCCGGCGGCGACGTCTCGCGCGAGGGCGTGCAGCGCGATCTGTTGCCGCTCATCGAAGGCACCACGGTCTCGACCAAGCACGGCGCGGTCAAGACCGACCACATCCTGTTCATCGCGTCCGGCGCCTTCCACGTCGCCAAACCGTCGGACCTGCTGCCGGAATTGCAGGGCCGCCTGCCGATCCGCGTCGAATTGCAGGCGCTGACCCGCGACGACATGCGCCGCATCCTGACCGAGCCCGAGGCCTCGCTGATCAAGCAATATGTCGCCTTGATGCAGACCGAGGGCGTGACGCTCGACGTCACCGACGGCGCCATCGACGCGCTCGCCGACGTCGCGGTCGCCGTCAATTCCACCGTCGAGAACATCGGCGCGCGGCGGCTGCAGACCGTGATGGAGCGGGTGCTGGACGAGATCTCGTTCACCGCCCCCGACCGCAGCGGCGAGACCGTCAGGGTCGATGCGGATTTCGTGCAGAAGCACGTCGGCGACCTCGCCAAGAACGCCGATCTGAGCCGGTTCATTTTGTAATTTGGAACGGTCACGCTATTGATGCGGCGTGACCGTACGCATCCTGCAAAATCCCTGGCGGCTCCTGCTCGCGATCAACGCGGCGGTCATCGTCGGCGTGTTCGTCCACAAGATCCAGCTGCCGCCTTACGTCCCCTATATCCATCTCCTGGTCGACTACCATTTCGGCTTCATCAAGCGCGCACTGATCGGGGCCATCGTCGCGGTGTTCACGGACAAGGTGCCGGTCTGGTCGGTGTTCGCGATCGGCGGGGTGACGTGGCTGGTGACGCTGGCCCTCTACGCAAGGCTGTTTCAGAAGAGCTTTGGCTTCACCGCGAAGACGCTGCCGCTGTTCGTCTTCATCGCGGGCTCGCCGTTCTTCCTGAAGAACTTCATGCACACGCTCGGCCATTTCGACATCTATGGCTGTGCGCTGGCGCTCGTCCTGCTGCTGATGCCGGCTGGCTCATTGCTGTTCGTGGCAACGGCAGCACTGTTCTCGATCGTGCTCGTCCTGATCCACCACATTCATCTGCTGATGTATGTGCCGACGATCGTCACCATCGTGGTGATCAGGCACTACCTTGCCTACGGGCTCAATCGCAGCAACGTCGCCTTCGGCATCGTCGCCCTCGCCATCGTCGCGGTGCTGTTCTTTGCGGCGCAATTTTTGGGAACGATGCCGATCCCTGAAGCCGACTTCGTTGCGTACCTGAAAACGCGGATGGCCGATCCGTCCCGCACGGATCTCTTGCAATTCGCCTACATCTGGTACCAACCGCTGGCCAAGGAGGTCTCGGACACCTGGGGCCGCCTGCCGCACAACATCCTCGGCGTGCCCGTGTTCGCGCTGCTGATCTGGCTGCACACGCCGCTGTGGCGCTTCTTCGCAAACCTGATCGGCGCGCTCGCAAGCGAGACGCACCGCCGCCTCGTGCTCGCGGCGCTGATCGGGGTCAGCCTCGCTTATCTCGTGATGTTCGCGATGGTGTTCGACTATTCGCGCTGGATCTCGAACTGGGCGGTCTGCATGTTCCTGATCCTGCACGCCGTGAAGATGCTGCCGGCTGCGCGGGAGGCGCCGCTGATTCCGGCGGAGGATCGGAAGACCAACGTCTTCGGCCTGATCCTCACGCTGATCCCGCGCGTCGGAATCATTCGGCCGTTCTAGACGGTGTGCTCCCTCTCCCGCTTGCGGGAGAGGGTCGGGGAGAGCGCTTTCTCCGCAGCGGGAAGCCCCAAGAGGAGCGAACCCTCACCCGCCGCGCGTTCCGCGCGTCGACCTCTCCCGCAAGCGGGAGAGGCAAAGGGAGCCCGGTCCTCGGCTGATTTCCTACCCCCTCGCCCGCCTGATCCGCACATACAGCGCGCCCTCGCCGCCATGGCCGATATGGGCCGTCTCGAAGCCGACGACGAAGCTGCGGAATTCCGGCAGGCTCAGCCATTCCGGCACCTGACGGCGCAGCACGCCGCTTTCGCCGCCGCTGCGGCCCTTGCCGGTGATGACGAGCACGAAGGTCAGGCCGTCGTGATGGGCGCGGTGCAGGAAGCCAGTCAGGGCGCGATGCGCGCGGGTCTGGGTCATGCCGTGGAGATCGAGCCGCGCCTCGATCTCGCTGCGGCCGCGCGACAGTTTCGTCCGCTCGCGCTTGCCGAGCGGCGCCAGGGGCGGGACGGCCGGTTTTGCGGCGCGCGGCGGCGCCGGTGCAGCGGCAACCTGCCGTGGCGATGACGCAGGCCGCGTGACCGGTGTTGCGGGCGAAGGCTCGGCGCGCGGAGCGGCATGCGCCTTCGCCGCGCGGTGCTTCCTCAGCGGCTTCACCTGTTTGGCAACGCCCTCCCACAGCGCGCGCTCCTCCTCGCTCAGCGCGCGGCGGCGCGGCGAGGGGCGAGGCTCCAGCACGGGCGGACGGGACGATCGCTTCATTGCTGCCGATGGGGACGCTTCTTCGCTGGCCGCTGCGATTCGCGATCGGCCTCGATCACCGGACGCGGCGCCGGCAGCGGGACTGGACCCGCGATGGCGACCGTGTCGCTCCTGGTTTCCGCGGGGCCGGACGCGGCGGCCGGCTTCGCCGTTTCCTTCCCGGGATCGGTTTGCGGAAACAGCTTTGCGATCTTCTCCGAGGGGCGCGGATCAGGCACCGGCAGCCGCGCAGCTCGCGCCGAGGGATCGAGGCCCTTCGGCACCAGCATCACGAAATGCATGGGATGGCGCAGCCGACCGGAGACGCGGCCGGCATCCGCGCCGGCGCCGAAATAGAGATCGGCGCGCGCGGGACCGATGATGGCCGAGCCGGTGTCCTGCGCGATCATCAGCCGATGGAACGGTGTTTTCGAGCGCTCGGACTCGATCGGCAGCTCGCCCTCGATGAAGAACGGCGTGCCGTAGACATGCAGCGCCTTGTCGACCGCGATCGAGCGTCCCGCCGTCAGCGGAATACCTTGCGCGCCCACCGCCTCCTCCTTGTCGGAGAGATTGACCTCGCGAAAGAAGATGTAGGAGCGGTTCTGGCGACGCAGATCCTTGGCACCGTCGGGATTTTGCGCCATCCACTCCCTGATCTTCTGCATCGACATCTCTTCCTTCGGAATGATGCCGCGCTCGATCAGGACGCGCCCGACGGCGGTATAGGGATAGCCGTTATAGGCGTCGTAATTCAGCCGGACCGTGCCGCCGTCGTCGAACTTGATCCGTGCCGAGCCCTGGATCTGCGCGAACAACAGGTCAGTCGGATCCTTCAACCAAGCGATCTCGAGCCCGCGGCCGGCGATCTTGCCGTCCTCGATCTCGCCGCGGTCGTAATAGGGTACCAGCTTGCGGCGGCCGATCTTGCGATAGACCGGACCCTTGTTGGGCAGGCTGACCGAATCCTGCTTGTAGCCGCGCACGAACAGATTCGAGGGGCGGCGATAGACCGGCACGTTGAAGACGTCGGTCTGCGTACGCGATCCCTCCAGCACCGGCTCGTAATAGCCGGTGACGAAGCCGTCGGGCTCGCCCAGGCGCGAAATTCGCAGCGGCGCGAAATTCTCCTCGAAGAAGGTCTTTGCTTTGGCGTCGTCGCCGAGCTCGAGCGATTTCGCCACCCGGCAAGGTTCGCTCAACGAACCTCCAATTGCTTTTGATTCGGCCTTCGGTTCAGTCGCTCCGGTTTGTGCATTTATCGGCTTGCAGCTGGCGCGAAACGTCTTGTACGCCGCGAGGTGATTGTCATCGCTCCAGCCCTTCACGTCCGCCCAGGCCAGCGGCAGATATTGCGCGCCCGGAATTTCGAACGGCAGCGGGAGCTGCGGATAGGGCAAGGCCCGCGGCGGAGCGGCAGGCAATTGCGGCGGATGATGGTGATGGCTGCGATAGTGGCGCCGCGCCGCTTCGGCGCCGAGCGAAAACGAGGACAGCGCGACGACGCCTGCGCAAAGCGCGGTCGCGCCGGTCTTCAGAAAGACCTTAATTCGCGCTTCCGGTGCCAACCAGCTTCCAGTTCGGATCGCGGGAGGTGATGTCGCGGGCGAAAGTCCAGATATCGGTGATGTCGGCAACCGTGTCGGCGCTGCCGTCGACGATGTTGCCGGCCTTGTCTCGGGTGGCCGAGATCATCTGCGAGACGAAGCGGATCGTGAGCTGGGCGGTGCGGTCGCGCAGTTCGGCGCCGACGAGCTCGGCCTTGTCGATCGAGACGAAGCGGGTCTCGGTCTTCTGCTCTTTCGTCTCGCGTTCCTTAATTGCGGCCTCGAAGCTCTCATAGACGTCTGGCGACAGCAGGTCGCGCAGCGCGCGGCGGTCGCCATTGGCAAAGGCCAGCACGATCATCTCGTAGGCACCCTTGGCGCCCGAGATGAAATGACGCGGGTCGAACGTGGAATCCTTCTCGACGATGGCATCCAGGCCCTGCGCCAGCGCGGTGCCCGGCTCGGTCAGACCCTTCCAGCGGTCGGACGGCGGGGTCGGCTCGGCCGTCGGCGCCAGCGGGGCCTGGTCGATCACCTTGCCCGGCATGGTCACGACGTTGTTGTCCTGGGCACCCCCGAGCGCATTGCGAGCGGCGGTCCGATCGAACGGCGGCCGCTCGTTGCCGGTCCGCTGCCCGAGCACGCTGCGCAGCCGCAGAAAGATGAAGACCGCCAGCGCCAGGAAGATGATGGTGTAGATGTCCACGTCGGATTCGCTTTCTGGTCTTTGCTCTGGGTCCACGCTTTGGGGTCGTCGCCGGGAAAATCAATCCGGCCAGTAGACCGTTCCATACGGGAACGGCAAGTCTACATCACCATTTTAGGGCCGCGTCAGGTCCGTGGGATGTAGGCACGAAATCTTGCCGGGCCAATGGCGCCTTTTGGCACAGCACCGAGTGTAGCGCGTTTTATGCTTAAGGGGAAACCCGATCCTGTCCGGAAATCGCGCATCTTCAATCATTTAAGGCGCAGTTTAGCGGAAAAGGCCGGATCAACGCGGCAGTTGCGGCGCGGCCGCAATCCCGCCTCCGGGACCGTTCGTCCTTGTGGAATGAGGCGGCCCTATGTTAGCCAACCGCCGCGAAATTCAGCCCAAATCGGGTAAGGAGAGACTCTCATGACCAACGGTAACGGCACCCCTCCCGAGGCGGCCCAGGCTCCCCAGCTCAACGTGCTGGCGCAATATACCAAGGACTTTTCGTTCGAGAATCCGAACGCGCCCAGCTCGCTCCAGCAGCAGAGCCAGCCCCCCCAGATCAACATCCAGATCAATGTCAGCGCCAACAACCTCAGCGAACAGGAGTTCGAGGTGACGTTGTCGGTCGAGGGCAAGGCCGAGACCGCGGGCAAGATCATGTTCTCGTTCGAGCTCGCCTATGCCGGCGTGTTCCGCATCGCCAACGTGCCGAAGGAAAATCTGCATCCGCTGGTCATGATCGAGTGCCCGCGTCTGCTGTTCCCGTTCGCCCGCGAGATCATCGCGACGGCGGTGCGCGACGGCGGGTTCCCGCCCCTGATGCTGGACCCGGTCGACTTCGTCGGTCTCTATCGTCAGAACATGGAGCGGCAAATGGCCGCCCCGACGAGCGGCCAAGCATAGGCCAAGCCTAACCAGCCGGAGGAGCTGGAGCGGGCAAAAACTCGTTCCAGATCGCCTTGTCGCCGAGCGTCGCGATGAAGGCCCGGTGGGCCTCGCGCTCGGCATCGGAAACCCGTGGCGCGAGCGGCACCAGCCGTTGCCGCCGCGGCGCATCGCCAGCCGCATTGACGCGAATCTCCTGAGCCTCCGACGCCAGAAGCAGCTGCGACTGCCGCGCCCCGACCAGATCGACATAGACCTCGGCCAGCAACTCGGCGTCCAGCAGCGCGCCGTGCTTGGTGCGGCGTGAGTTGTCGATCGCATAGCGCGAGCAGAGATCGTCGAGCCGGTTGGACACGCCGGGATGCTTGCGGCGCGCCAGCAGCAGCGTATCGACCAACCGTTCGCGCGGAATCGCCGCGCGCTTGATCTTGTCGAGCTCGGCATTGATGAAGCCGATGTCGAACGAGGCGTTGTGGATCACCAGCGGCGCATCGCCGATGAACTCCAGGAACGCATCGGCGACCTCGTGGAACAGCGGCTTGGTCGACAGAAATTCGGCCGACAGCCCATGTACCGCAAAGGCTTCCGCCGGCATGTCCCGTTCAGGATTGATATAGACGTGGTAGGTCTGTCCCGTCGGCATGCGATTGAGCATCTCGACGCAGCCGATTTCGACCAGACGATCGCCGCGAATCGGATCGAGGCCAGTGGTTTCGGTATCGAGAACGATTTCGCGCATGCCTTGAGATCGGTGTTTTGAGAGCCGTCTGAGGCGGCGAATCAGGCTCGCCGCTGCGGCATCTTAACCACCTCGGCCAGGATGTGGGCGATTTGCGCGCGCACCGGTTCAAGTCCGTGTGACGTATCCACCACGAAATCGGCCCGCTTGCGCTTCTCGGCATCGGGCGTCTGCTTGGCGATGATCGCATCGAGCTTGGCTTCGTCCATCGTGCCGCGCGCCAGCACCCGCTCACGCTGGAGTTCCGGCGAGGTCGAGACCACGACCACGGCGTCCACGCGCTTCTCGCCACCGGTCTCGAACAGCAGCGGAATATCGAGCACCACGACCGGCGCCTTGGCGGCTTCCGCCTCGGCGAAGAACTTTTGCCGGGACGCGCCGAGCATCGGATGGACGATCTGCTCGAGCTGCTTGATGGCAGCGGGATCATGCACGACGCGCGCCGACAGTTTTGGCCGGTCCACCTTGCCGTACACGGTGGTGCCGGGAAAGGCGGCCTCGATCGCGGGCGCCGCTTCACCCTCATAGAGCTGATGCACGGCGGCATCGGCATCGTAGACGGGCACACCAGCCTCTGCGAATAGTTTCGCGGTGGTGGATTTTCCCATCCCGATCGAGCCGGTCAGTCCCAGGATTCGCATCAGCGCCCAGCCAAGTCTGTTATTCACATGTCTGTCATTCACATGGCAACTAGCCGTTCGCGTCGCAGGAACGCAAGCAGCGGCAGCAGCGGCAGGCCAAGAATGGTGAAATGATCGCCCTCGATCCGCTCGAACAGATGGATGCCCAGGCTTTCAAGCTGATAGGCGCCGACGCTGGTGGTGACGGCGTCGCCGGCAGCGTCCAGATAGATTGAAAGCTCGTCCTCGGTCATCTCGCGCATGGTCATGCGGGCAACCGAGACGTCTTCGAAAACGATCTGGCCATCATGCGCCACGGCCACCGCGGAATTCAGCTCATGGCTGTTGCCGGCGAGATCGCGCAATTGCGCCAATGCCTGCGGCCGGCCCGCCGGCTTGTTGAAAAGACGGTTGCCAAGAGCCAGGGTCTGATCGGCCCCGATCACGTAGCTCCCGGGATAGCTGGCCGAGATCGCTTTGGCCTTTTCGCGCGCCAGCAGCAGAGCGATCTCGCGCGGATTTGAAAGCGCCGAAGCCAATTGAATGCCGCGCTCGTCGATATCGGCAGTAACAGCCTTGAACTCCAGCCCGGCATTGGCCAACAGCATTTTCCGGGCGCTGCTTTGCGAGGCCAGGATCAACGGATGTTTGCCGAGCCACAGACCCATCGCAAGGACTATCCGGAATGCCGGTTGCGCTGGCGATCGCTGTAGAGCTTCATGATCGCCGCCGCGGTTTCCTCGATCGAGCGACGCGTGACGTCGAGCAGCGGCCAATCGTGCTTGGCGCTGAGCTTGCGCGCAAACGCGACCTCCTCGGTCACCGACTGCCTGTCGGTATATGTCTCGTTGCCGGAATCGGACCCCATCGAGAGCAGGCGATTCTGGCGGATCTGGATCAGGCGTTCCGGCGTCGCGTGCAGGCTGACCACCAGCGGCCGCGTCAGCTTCCCCAGCTGCTCCGGCACGGGAATGCCGGGCACCAGCGGCACGTTGGCGGTGCGGATGCCGCGATTGGCCAGATAGATCGACGTCGGCGTCTTGGAGGTGCGGGACACGCCGACCAGCACGACATCGGCATCGTCAAGACCTTCGACATGCTGACCGTCGTCGTGGATCATCGTGTAGTTCAGCGCATCGATGCGCTTGAAATATTCCGCGTTGAGGACGTGCTGGGCGCCGACCCGGCCCGTGGTCGCAGCGCCGAGATAAGCCTCGAACAATTGCATCACCGGACCGATGATCGACAGGCTCGGAACGTTGATGCCCTTGCACTTGTCCTCGAGGCGGGCGACCAGATCCTTCTCCAGCAACGTGAACAGCACGATCCCCGGCGCCTCCTCGATCTCGTCGAGCACGCGGTCGAGCTGCTTCTGGCTGCGCACCAGCGGATAGACATGCTCGACGGGGGTGACGTTGGCGTATTGCGCGGCGACGGCGCGCGCCACCGTAATCAGCGTCTCGCCGGTCGAGTCGGACACCAGGTGCAGATGGAAATAATTGTTCGAGGTGGGCACAAAATCCCTTTGTATGGAGTCGGTGTGGTTTGTGGATTTCTGTGGACCTTAACCCCTCGGAAAGGGATGCGCGACACCGAGGGCGGGACAAGTGCCGATTTTCTTCACACCACTGCCCGCCGGCATAAGTTCAGCGGCTCGTCAGGAGGGAAACGGGATGACGCGGACAACCCCGTTGATAAGCTGCCGACAGAAGCACGCAAGCCTTTGAAGCTGGCTGACTTATCGCAAACCGCCAGAGCTGCCGGGGATATGTTGATGGATGTGAACAAACGAGCGCGAACGTGCGGACAGAATCTTGTGAGTCCAATTCACGGTCACATAGACTCAAACCTTAAGAATCTAAGATTCTTTATTGGAGAAGGGACGCTCCAGATGGACTATGTGTGCAGGTGAGACCTTAACGAGTTCTTACTATCCCCAGTTCCATTCGCTGGTAGAAACCCCGGGCGCCAAAAATGTTCGAAGACGTCTATCTCTGGATCAAGGCGCTGCATGTGATCGCGGTCATCGCCTGGATGGCCGGCATGCTCTATTTGCCGCGGTTGTTCGTTTATCACTGCGAGGCCGAGATCGGCTCGAAGCAGTCGGAAACGTTCAAGGTGATGGAACGCCGGCTGCTCAAGGCGATCATCAACCCCGCCATGATCGTCACTTGGCTCGCCGGGCTCTACCTTGCCTGGTCCGGCCACTGGTTTTCATTCGGCTGGCTGCACGTAAAACTGGCAATGGTCCTGGCGATGTCGGGGGTCCACGGCTTTTTTTCCCGGTGGGTCAAGGACTTCGCCGCCGACCGGCGTTCGCGGACCCAGAAATTCTATCGGATAATCAATGAGGTGCCGACCATTTTGATGATCATCATCGTCGTGATGGTGATCGTGAAGCCGTTCTAGGCACAGCACGACGAAACGCTCAGCGCTTCGGCTTGCGGAGTGGCGAGCGATTTTCTATATTGTCGATATCCCACCCAACGCAGGCGGATGTGGTTGTGTCTGAGCTTTCCAGAGGCCGGACACCGCATCAGGTTTGAAGCCTCATCGGCACTTAACCTTGCCAGACCTGCGGACCTTATCTTCACGCGTCCGCATTTCAGAGCCTCCTCGCACCCCCTCCCAAGGTTACCCCACAGGACCACCCCAATGCGGGAAATTAAACTCGAAGACCTCAAGTCCAAAACCCCGGCCGAGCTCGTCTCGTTTGCGGAGGAGAATGGGGTCGAGAATGCCAGCACGATGCGCAAGCAGGAACTGCTGTTTGCCATCCTCAAGCAGCTCGCGCTCGCCGAGACCGACATTGTCGGCCAGGGTGTCGTCGAGGTTCTCTCCGACGGCTTCGGCTTTCTCCGCTCGCCCGATGCGAACTATCTGCCGGGCCCGGACGACATCTACGTTTCGCCGTCGCAGATCCGCCGTTTCGGTCTGCGCACCGGCGACACCATCGAAGGCCACATCCGCAGCCCCAAAGAGGGCGAGCGCTATTTCGCGCTGCTGAAGGTCAACACACTCAATTTCGAAGACCCGGAAAAGGCCAAGCACAAGGTCAATTTCGACAACCTCACGCCGCTGTTTCCGAACCAGCGTTTCCGCATGGAAATCGACGATCCGACGCGAAAAGACCTTTCTGCAAGGGTGATCGACATTGTCGCGCCCATCGGAAAGGGCCAGCGCGCACTGATCGTGGCGCCGCCGCGCACGGGTAAGACCGTGCTGATGCAGAACATCGCGCACTCGATCACGCACAACCACCCCGAATGCTATCTGATCGTGCTGCTGATCGACGAGCGTCCGGAAGAAGTCACGGACATGCAGCGCTCGGTGAAGGGCGAGGTCGTGTCCTCGACCTTCGACGAACCTGCGGTGCGTCACGTCCAGGTCGCCGAAATGGTGATCGAAAAGGCCAAGCGCCTGGTCGAGCACGGCCGCGACGTCGTGATCCTGCTCGATTCGATCACCCGCCTCGGCCGCGCCTACAACACCGTGGTTCCCTCATCCGGCAAGGTGCTGACCGGCGGTGTCGACGCCAACGCGTTGCAGCGGCCGAAGCGCTTCTTCGGTGCCGCCCGCAACATCGAGGAGGGCGGCTCGCTGACCATCATCGCGACCGCGCTGGTCGATACCGGCAGCCGCATGGACGAAGTCATTTTCGAAGAGTTCAAGGGCACCGGTAACTCGGAGCTGATCCTCGACCGCAAGGTCTCGGACAAGCGCACCTTCCCGGCGATCGACATCTCGCGCTCCGGCACGCGCAAGGAGGAGCTCATCACCGATCCGCAGGTGCTCAAGAAGATGTACGTGCTCCGCCGCATCCTCAACCCGATGGGCACGATGGACGCGATCGACTTCCTGCTCGACAAGCTGCGCTCGACGAAGAGCAATTCGGAGTTCTTCGACTCCATGAACACCTGAGTGCAGTGCAGCAATAAGTTAAAGGGCGCCTTCGGGCGCCCTTTTTCGTTGTGCGGCCTGCTGCAGCGAAGGCGCAGCATGCAACCGTGTGGAAGGGCGGATCCGATTTTCCAAGAAGATGCTGATATGGCTACATAATTCTTGATAAAATTTTGCAGATGTTCCTCAGGCGGGGAGGTTTTTGCAGCAGAATGGCGGGGATCATATTGCATTGCAGTATGATCTTTGCTGCAGCAAGGGCGCAGCAAAACGGCTCGCCGTGGTCCAGGAACGGGCCGTTTGCCTTTTCCTCGCCAGCCGGACAAATAGGTCAATGCATCCGCGGGACCAGACCATCTTTGCGTTATCGTCCGGCCGGACGCCGAGTGCGATCGCCGTGGTGCGCGTCTCAGGCCCGCAAGCCGGCCTGGCACTGACGACCTTGGCGGGGAAGCTGCCGGCACCGAGGCGGGCCAGTCGCCGGCTGCTTCGTGACAGCGCGGGCCAGCCGATCGACGATGCGGTCGTGCTGTGGTTTCCGGGGCCGTCCAGCGCGACCGGCGAGGACGTCGCCGAATTCCACGTTCATGGCGGCCGCGCCGTGCTGTCGGTGCTGTTTGCCGAGATTGCTGTAATTCCGAATATTCGAGCCGCCGAGCCGGGCGAGTTCACGCGGCGCGCCTTCGAGAACGGCAAGCTTGATCTCACCGAAGCCGAAGGCCTCGACGATCTCATCCACGCCGACACGGACCGCCAGCATCGCCAGGCGCTGCGGCAGCTACAAGGCCTGCTCGGCGATCGCGCGCGCGACTGGCGCGAGCGCGTCATCGAGGCGTCGGCGCTGATCGAAGCCGGCATCGATTTTTCCGATGAGGGCGATGTGCCGGCGGAGCTGAGGGCGCCGGCGATCAAGGCGATCGAAGCGCTGCACGGTGAAATCACAAAAGTCCTTGCGGCACGGGGACATTCTGAACGCCTGCGCGAGGGCCTCGTGGTCGCGATCGCGGGCGAGCCCAATGTCGGCAAGTCGACGTTGATCAATCAGCTCGCACGTCGCGAGGTCGCGATCGTCTCGCCGCATGCCGGCACCACGCGTGACCTGATCGAGGTCCAGCTCGATCTCGATGGTTATCCCGTCACGATCATCGATACCGCCGGTATTCGCGAGACGGACGACCCGGTCGAGCAGGAGGGCGTTCGCCGCGCGCGAGCGCGGGCCGAGGATGCCGACCTCGTGCTGTGGCTGATGGAGGGAGAGCAAGCCGTCGATCCGGACGCGATGCGCTCCCTTTGGAAATCCGGAGACAGCGATCGGTCAGAAGGATCGGTCTGGATCGTCCGTAACAAGATCGATCTCATGGCTGGCGGTACCAGACCGAGCGGTGAGTTCGGGATCTCGGCGAGGCGTGGCGACGGCATCCCCGAGCTGGTCGATGCGCTGGTGAAATTCGCTTCCGAGTTTTTCGGAGCCACCGAGGGCGCAGTCGTGACCCGGGCCCGCCAGCGCGACCTGCTGAGCCGGGCATCGGAAAGCTTGCGCCGGAGTCTTGACCTTGTAGAAGACGGCGAGGAGCTTGCGGCCGAGGAGCTGCGCGCAGCGGCCTATGCCCTGGGCCGGCTGCTTGGCCGGGTGGACGTCGAGGACGTCTTGGGCGCGATTTTTCAGAAGTTTTGCATCGGAAAGTAGGACTAGTTCTTGAGTGTAGAACTAGCGCTTGTTCCATTCCTTTGTTTCACGTGAAACATCCATCGCTTGGTCCCTGTCTCGGAACCCGCGCTCTTGGACGGATAGTGTGCAGCGCACCGAGGCCTCGGGCTCTTTCGCCGTCTTGGATTCGCCGCTGTTTCACGTGAAACATTATTCGGCCGGGTGGCGGGACCAACTGAGGGTCTTTCAGTCCGCGAGTGCAAGGTCGGTCGCGCTCACCTCATCATGACGAGGAGTCCTCTGGCGCGAGGAATCCGGATCGCCGCCGTGGAAGGCCGGGGGTTACTAGCGGCGCTCGCGAAGACTGAACGTGCTCTTGCGGGTCCCAACGGGCGTTTTTTCCGCCGTGACGCCCGATTTCGTTTCACGTGAAAACGCGAGATAATTCAATGCCCGTCCTACTGTGCATGGGGTTGTTTTCGCAAAAATTGCCCCCCGGCCAAGATCGGTGTTTCACGTGAAACATCCCCCTCATTAGTTTCCACTTCCGGCCCAGCGGCCTCTGAGCTAGAAGTCCATTCATGCGAACAGAGCGAGAGAGCTTCGACGTCATCGTGATCGGCGGCGGCCACGCCGGCTGTGAGGCCGCGGCTGCATCTGCGCGGATGGGCGCTGCGACGGCTCTGGTGACGCATCGTTTCTCCACCGTCGGCGCGATGTCCTGCAATCCAGCAATCGGCGGCCTCGGTAAGGGACATCTCGTTCGCGAAGTCGATGCGCTGGACGGTCTGATGGGTCGCGTGGGCGATGCCGGCGGCATCCAGTTTCGTGTCCTGAACCGGCGGAAGGGTCCTGCGGTCCGCGGTCCTCGAGCTCAAGCGGACAGAAAACTCTATGCCGCCGCGATGCAGGCCGCGATCCGGCAGACCGAGGGTCTCTCGGTGACCGAAGGCGAGGCAGACGAACTGATCGTGGTCGACGGCCGCGTCACCGGTCTGCGCCTGGCCGACGGTCGAGAGCTTCGGGCAGGGGCTGTGGTTGTCACCACAGGCACCTTCCTCCGCGGTCTCGTTCATCTGGGAGAGAAGAACTGGCCAGCCGGCCGCGTCGATGAGGCGCCCGCGATGGGTCTTTCCACCTCCTTCGAGCGCGCCGGCTTCACCCTCGGACGGCTGAAGACCGGCACTCCGCCGCGCCTCGACGGCGCCACGATCGACTGGTCGGCGGTCGAGATGCAGCCCGGGGACGAACCGCCGGAGCCGTTCTCGGTGATGACCAAGCGGATCACGACGCCGCAGATCCAATGCGGCATCACCCGGACCACGGCTGCGACCCATGAGGTGATCCGGGCCAATGTCCATCGCTCGCCGATGTATTCCGGCCAGATCAAGAGCTCCGGCCCGCGCTATTGCCCCTCGATCGAGGACAAGATCGTCCGCTTCGGCGACCGCGACGGCCACCAGATCTTCCTGGAGCCGGAAGGGCTCGACGACAGCACCGTCTATCCCAACGGCATCTCGACCTCGCTACCCGAAGAGGTCCAGCTCGCGATCCTCGCCACCATTCCCGGCTTGGAGCGGGTGAAGATGGTTCGTCCGGGCTATGCCATCGAGTACGACCACATCGATCCGCGCGAACTCGATCCCACCCTCCAGACCAAGCGCCTGCGCGGCCTGTTCCTGGCCGGACAGATCAACGGCACCACCGGGTATGAAGAGGCCGCCGGGCAGGGCATCGTGGCCGGCCTGAATGCGGCGTTGGCTGCGAGCGGAGCCGAACTGACCGTGTTCGACCGCGCCGATGGCTATCTCGGTGTGATGATCGACGACCTCGTAACCCGTGGCATCAGTGAGCCCTATCGGATGTTTACCTCCAGGGCCGAGTACCGGCTGACGCTGCGGGCTGACAACGCAGATCAGCGCCTGACCGAGAAGGGGATTGCGCTCGGTTGCGTCGGGAACGCCCGGACACAGCATCACCGCGCCAAGATGGACGCTCTGAATGCGGCTCGAACGCTATCGAAGTCGCTGGCGATCACCCCGAACGAGGCGATCAAGCACGGACTATCCCTGAACCGGGACGGCCAGCGCCGGTCGGCGTTCTCGCTGATGGCCTATCCCGACATCGGCTGGAGCCAGGTCCGCGCGATCTGGCCGGAGCTGTCCGCCATCGACCCTGTCATCGCCACCCATCTCGAGATCGACGCCAAGTACGATGTCTACCTCGAGCGCCAGAGCGCCGACGTCGAAGCCTTCCGGCGGGACGAGGGGCTGGTCCTGTCGGAGGTCGATTATCAGCAGGTGCCCGGGCTCTCCAACGAGGTCCGCGCCAAGCTGAAGAAGGCACGGCCGTTCACCGTCGGGCAGGCTGGCCGGATTGACGGCATGACGCCGGCGGCGCTCGGCATCCTCGCGGCCTATCTCCGCCGTGAGGCCCGGAAGACCTCCAAAGCAATCGCATAGGCGTTTCACGTGAAACAGCGCGGACCGGGCGGGGACAGACCGCTAACGCGACGACCAGGATCAGGTGAGGGCGCGGTTCGTCGGTCCGAACCGGCCCCGGCCAAACCGAAGATCGACAAGGCCAGCGCCAACGATCAGGCGCTCGACTCCGTCATTGCCGCGGACAAGGGCGAGGCGCTGAAGCTCGCGCCTGTTTCACATGAAACGGAAGCACGGCTTGACCGCTATATCGCGTTGCTCCGGGAGTGGCAGGCCAAGACCAACCTGGTCGCTCCCTCGACTTTGCCGCAGCTCTGGACCCGGCACATCGCCGACTCGCTTCAGCTCGTCGATCTCGCGCCGTCCGCAAAGCGCTGGGCCGACCTCGGTAGCGGCGGCGGCTTCCCCGGCGTCGTGCTTGCCTGCGCCATGGCAGGGAGTCCAGGCGCTAGCGTTCATCTTGTCGAGCGAATCGCCAAGAAGGCCGCGTTTTTGCGCGAAGCGGTCCGCGTCACCACATCTCCGGGAGTCGTACATCTGGCTGAGATCGGGGATAATGTGGATAGAATCACCGGCCCCGTCGATTGCGTCACCGCGCGTGCCTTGGCTCCGCTACATCAACTCATCGGTTTTGCGGAGCCGCTGATGCGCCAGGGCGCAAAGGCGCTGTTTCTCAAGGGTCAAGATGTAGAGGCTGAATTGACCGAAGCCGCTAAATATTGGAATATTCAGCCGCAGCTCCACAAAAGCCGGACAGGTGACGGGTGGATCGTCGAGCTGATGTCCGTCGAACGGCGCGGGTGAGGCGTCAGGGGCTGAGTGGGGAATTTCGATGAGCGTGATTGACGAGCCGCAGCAAGAGAAGACTTCCGAGGTCCCGCACGGTCACCCGCGCATCCTGGCGCTGGCGAATCAGAAGGGCGGTGTGGGAAAAACAACCACAGCGATCAACCTCGGCACGGCACTCGCCGCGATCGGCGAGCGCGTCCTGATTGTCGATCTCGATCCGCAGGGCAATGCCTCGACCGGCCTCGGCATCGACCGCCGCAACCGCTCCTGCTCGACCTATGACGTGCTGATCGGGGAAGCCGGCCTGCGTGAAGCCGTGGTGTCGACCGCGGTGCCGCGGCTGCACATCGCGCCCTCGACCATGGATCTCTCCGGCCTTGAGCTCGAGCTCGGCACCACGCCCGGCCGCGCCTTCAAGCTGCGCGACGCCATCGGCGCACTCAACAACAACGTCTCGCCGGATGCCGACTACACCTATGTGCTGATCGACTGCCCGCCCTCGCTCAACCTGCTCACGGTCAACGCGATGGCGGCGTCGGACGCGATCCTGGTGCCGCTGCAATGCGAGTTCTTCGCGCTCGAAGGTCTGTCGCAACTCTTGCAGACGGTCGAGCAGGTGCGCTCGACGCTCAATCCGAATCTGTCAATCCACGGCATCGTGCTGACCATGTTCGACTCGCGCAACAACCTCTCCAACCAGGTCGTGGCCGACGTCCGGCAGTTCATGGGCGAGAAGGTCTACAAGACCATGATCCCGCGCAACGTCCGCATCTCGGAGGCGCCGTCCTACGGCAAGCCGGTGCTGGTCTACGATCTCAAATGCGTCGGCAGCGAAGCCTATTTGCGGCTTGCCACCGAAGTGATCCAGCGCGAGCGCGAGCTGCGAGTCACGCATTGATCGACGAGGCCTGTAGGGTGGGTTAGCCGAAGGCGTAAACCACCACGTCTGCCGCCTCGAACAAACCAATGGTGGGTTACGCTTCGCTAACCCACCCTACGATCTACGATTTCGAAATTCAGTTCTGGAGTGCTGCAGCGTGAATCCAAGGGAGCTGGCGATGGCCGACGAAGCGCGTTCGCGACTGGGCCGGGGTCTTGCAAGTCTGATCGGTGATGTCGGCGGCGAGGCTCAGCATGTCGATCGGCCGCGCGCGCAGCGCAAGGTGCCGATCGAGTTCATCAAGGCCAATCCGCGCAATCCGCGCCGCACCTTTTCGGACACCGAACTGAAGGAGCTCTCCGAGTCCATCAGGCAGCACGGCGTGATCCAGCCGATCGTGGTGCGCCCGGTGAAGGGCGCACAGGACCGCTTCGAGATCATCGCCGGCGAGCGGCGTTGGCGCGCCTCGCAGATGGCCGGCCTGCATGAAGTGCCGATCGTCCCGGTCGACATCAGCGACAGCGACGCGTTGGAGTTCGCGATCGTCGAGAACGTGCAGCGCGAAGACCTCAACCCGATGGAAGAGGCGCAGGGCTATCACGCGCTCGCCAACGAGTTCAAACGCAGCCAGGAAGACATCGCAAAAGTCGTCGGCAAGAGCCGCAGCCACGTCGCCAACATGATGCGGCTGACCAAGCTGCCGGCCGAGGTGCAGGCCTTCATCGCGACCGGCGAGCTGACCGCCGGTCACGCCCGCGCGCTGATCGGCGTGCCCGATCCGCTCGCGGCTGCCAAGCGCATCGTCGAGGAGGGCCTCAACGTGCGCCAGGCGGAGGCGCTCGCACATGAAGAGGGCGTGCCGGAGCGCAAGCCGCAAAAGGCGCGCGCCACCGGGGGCAAGGAAAAAGACCCCGATACGATCGATCTCGAAAAGCGCGTCAGCGATGCGCTCGGCCTCAAGGTCACCGTCAGTCACCGCGACCCCGGCGGCTCGGTCCAGATCAGCTACAGCAACCTCGATCAGCTCGACGAAGTGATGAAGCGGCTGGCGAAGGGCGGGCTGTAGCCCCCCGCATTCTCCACGTCATTGCGAGCGCAGCGAAGCAATCCAGAATCTTCCCGCGGAGAGACTCTGGATTGCTTCGTCGCTTGCGCTCCTCGCAACGACGTGGAGGCTCAGCCCCGCCGCTTCGCGTTCGCGGCGATCGCCATCAGCGTGCGCTGGGCGATGGCGGCCGCCAGCGTCGATTGCTTGCGGGTGTCGAGCGCCGCGTTCGCGAGCTGCTCAATGATGGCGGCGAGCCGCGCCACGCTGAAATTGCGCAGTGCCGTTTCGACCGCTGGCTTGCGTGAGAAATGCAGGCGCGGATAACCGCCGTCGAGCACGGCGGAAGCAGGCTGGCCGTCGGCGATCGCGAGCGCCGATTTGTGCAGCCACGCAGCCTGGCGCTGCGCGGCGGAGATGATGACGCCGGGATAAGTGCCGGCGATCATGGCCTTGGCGAATTCAGTCTCGACGATGTCGGGCCGGCCGGCAAAGGCCCCGTCGACGATCGGGTCGAGCTTGAGCTCGGACGCGTCCGCAACCACCGCCATCACGTCGTCCAGCGTGATCTCGCCCTTGCCATGGGCATAGAGGGCCAGCTTGCGCAGCTCGTTGCGCGAGGCCTGGCGGTCGCCGCCGAGGAAGGACATCAGCGCCGCGCGGGCATCCTGCGCGATGCGCAAATTCGCGATGCGGAGCTCGTCTTCCATCAACTTGGCAAGGTCGCGCTCGGTGTCGGGATAGCAGCCGATCGCAACGGCTGCCTTGGCGCGCTCGCAGGCCTTGCGCAGCGGCGATTCCGGTCGCAGCTCGCCGGCCTCGATCACGATGCGGCAATCCCTCACGTTCATTTCGGCCAGGGTGTCGATGCCGCTGGCAAAGCTGCGCGAGCCTGCGCGAATGCGGATGGCGCGGCGGCCGCCGAACAGCGGCACCGTCATGGCTTCGTCGACGAGGCGCGAGGGCTCGGCGGAGAGCTCGTCGCCGTCGAGCTTGACCAGCGAGAATGGATCGTTGGGATCATCGACGGCAGAGGCGATCAGCGCGTCTGCGCGCTCACGCACCAAGCCGGCATCGGGACCGTAGAGCAGGATGATCGGACGGCCCGCATCGGGGCGGGCGAGGAAGGCGTCGATCTCTTTTCCACGCAGCGCAACCATCGGGCCTCAAGGACGTCATTGCCCGGCTCGCGATGTCGTCACGCCCGGAAATGACGGAGCAAATTTAGGTGCCTGCTGTGAAGAACGAGGCGAGCCGGGTGGTGATGTTCTCGGCGATCTCGTTGGCGGCGCGATCCTCGGCATCGCGCACGGCGCGGGTGCGGGAGAAGCGCTGATAGGACCCCGGCATGTCGTAGGACACGCGTGAGAAGGTCGTGCCGGTCATGACAGGCTTGTCGGTGGCAACCTCGACCAGCCTGTACTGGGCGTCGATGCCGAGATTTTCGCTGGTCGGCAGTCCCGTCGTGGCGCTGACGATCAGCGAGGAACGGCTGGTGGTGAAGCGGATTTCCAGCTTATGGGTCGGCGGCATGCCCGTGGCGCTGCCGTAAAGCTTGAAGGCCAGGGCGTTACGGATTTCGACGCCGACGCGGGCCTCGCGCGAGGCATTGGGCTTGTTGATCGGGGGCAGCTCCACCCCCATCAGCTTCTCGCGCAAGCCGGGCGTGCCATCGCCGCGCTCGGCATACATCGGCTGGAAGCAGCCAGCCGTCAGCGCCGCCAAGGCGGCGACCGCCAGCAAGCGGGCTGCGATGCGGATCCTAGCCGACAACATTCACGATCCTCTTGGGGACGATGATCACCTTGCGGACGGGCTTGCCGTCCAGGGCCAGCTTTACCGCATCGAGCGCCAAAACGGCAGCCTCGATTTCCGGATTCTGGGCCGCTGTTGCAACTGTGACATCACCCCGCTTCTTGCCGTTGACCTGGACCACCAGGGTCACGCTGTCTTCGACCAGCAAATCGCGTTCCATTTGAGGCCAATTGGCCTCTGAAACCAACCCGGTCTGGCCGAGAGCCTGCCAGCACTCCTCAGCGAGGTGCGGCATCATCGGGGAGAACAGCTGGACCAGGATCTGGCTGGCTTCCCGGATCGCCCAAGCCAGATCTGGGGCGAGATCGCCTGCCGGCTGCCCGGGTCGCTGCAGGATCTCCGAGAAGCTATTGGCGAATTCGCGGATATGGGCCAGGCAGACGTTGAAGTGCAGCCGCTCGATCCCGGTGGTGACCTTGTCGAGCGCGGCATGGGCGGCCTTGCGCAGGGCCGTCGCGTCCGGACCGAAGCTGCCCGGCCGGGCCGCCGGCGCGGCGTTGCCGAGTTCGACGGAATCGTTCACCAGCCGCCACAGCCGCTGCACGAAACGCGAGGCGCCCTGGACGCGCTCGTCGCTCCAGATCACGTCGCGGTCGGGCGGGGAGTCGGACAGCATGAACCAGCGGGCGACGTCCGCACCGTAGGTCTCGATGATGTCGTCGGGATCGACCGTGTTCTTCTTCGACTTCGACATCTTCTCGATCGGACCGATCTGGATGTCTTCGCCCGTCGTCAGCAGCGTTGCGCGGCGCCCATTGCCGCCCACCTCGACCTTGACCTCGGCCGGCTGCACATAGGTGCCGTCGGCCTTCTGGTAGGTCTCGTGCACCACCATGCCCTGCGTGAACATGCCGGCGAACGGCTCGTCCAGCGCGAGGTGCCCGGTCGCCTTCATCGCGCGGGTGAAGAAGCGGCTGTAGAGCAGATGCAGGATCGCGTGCTCGACGCCGCCGATATACTGGTCGACCGGCAGCATCCGGTTGGCCACCGCGGGCGTCGTCGGCGCGCTCTCGTTCCAGGGATCGGTGAAGCGCGCGAAATACCAGGACGAATCCACGAAGGTGTCCATGGTGTCGGTTTCGCGCTGGGCCTTAGCCCCGCATTTGGGGCAAGTCACGTGCTTCCAGGTCGGGTGATGGTCGAGCGCGTTGCCCGGTCTGTCGAAGCTCACATCCTCCGGCAGCACCACGGGCAGGTCGGCATCCGGTACCGGCACCACATCGCATTTCGGGCAGTGGATGACGGGAATCGGACAGCCCCAATAGCGCTGGCGCGAAATGCCCCAGTCGCGCAGGCGGAAATTCACCTGACGCTCGCCGACCGGCGCGTTGCCGCGCAGCTCGCTTTCCAGCCGTCTGGCGACCTCGTCCTTGGCCTGCTCGATGGTCATGCCGTCGAGGAAGCGCGAATTGATCATGCGGCCGTCACCGTCATAGGCGGTGTCGGTGATGACGAACGTCTTGGGATCCTGGCCCTCGGGGCAGACCACCGGAATGTTGCCGAGGCCGTATTTGTTGACGAAATCGAGGTCGCGCTGATCATGCGCCGGGCAGCCGAAGATCGCACCGGTGCCGTATTCCATCAGCACGAAATTGGCGACATAGACCGGCAGCTTCCAGCTCGGATCGAACGGATGGACCGCGCGGATACCGGTATCGAAACCCTGCTTCTCTGCGGTGTCGATGATCGACTGCGCGGTGCCGATCTTCTTGATGTCGGCAATGAATTGCGCAAGCTTCGGGTTCTTCGCGGCGGCTGCCTGCGCCAGCGGATGATCCGCCGAGATCGCCATGAACTTTGCGCCGAACAGCGTGTCCGGGCGCGTCGTGAAGATCTTCAGCTCGTTTTCGCCGGCGGGCGTCGTCGCCGCATCCAGCGCGAAGCGGACCAGCAGCCCTTCCGAGCGGCCGATCCAGTTGCGCTGCATCAGCCGCACCTTGTCGGGCCAGCGATCGAGCCCGTCGAGCGCGGACAGCAGTTCCTGCGAGTACTTCGTGATCTTGAAGACCCATTGGCTCATCTCGCGCTGTTCGACGACGGCACCGGAGCGCCAGCCGCGCCCGTCGATCACCTGCTCGTTGGCGAGCACGGTCATGTCGACCGGATCCCAGTTCAGCTTGCGCTTCTCGCGCTCGGCGAGGCCGGCGGCGAGCATGTCCAAGAACATCTTCTGCTGATGCTTGTAGTAGCCAGGGTCGCAGGTCGCGAATTCGCGTGACCAGTCCAGCGACAGCCCGATCGAGCGAAGCTGCTTCTTCATCGCGGCGATGTTGTCGTAGGTCCAGGCCTTCGGCGCGACCTTGCGCTCGATCGCGGCATTCTCGGCCGGCAGGCCGAAGGCGTCCCAGCCCATCGGATGCAGCACATTGAACCCCTTGGCGCGCATGAAGCGGGCCAGCACGTCGCCGAGCGTATAATTTCGGACATGGCCGATATGGATGCGTCCGGACGGGTAGGGGAACATCTCCAGCACGTAGTATTTCGGCCGCGAATCGTCGTTCTTGGAGACGAAGATCGCCTGTTCGTCCCAGAGGCGTTGCCAGCGCGGTTCGGCGTCGCGGGCGTTATAGCGTTCGGAGGTCATGGAATCGTTGGGGTTTTCGTGGGTTCGGCCGTCTCAAGACGGCGGACTAGGCCATAGAAGTCCTTAAGGGGTCAATGGGTTGCCGCGATTTGGAACTTTGCACGGCGTCTCCGCATAACTACGAGGGCCCACGTTGGGGTGGGATTAAGGGCTCGATGCCAATTTGCGGCCCGACGAGACCGCATGAGCACGATGGATTCCAGCTTCGACGAACCCGATTACGACTATGCCGCGTCCGTCGCCGGACGGGCGATGCGGAGCATGGCCGAACAGCGGATTGCGCCGACCCCGGCCAATTTTGCCGTTTGGTTCCTGTATTTCGCGGGCGGCCAGGACGATCTGCGCAACGCCATCGATATCCTGATCGACCACAATCGTCCCTTCGACAGCAGGACCAATCAGGACTTGTTCAAGACCTACGTCGCGCCCCAGGTGAGTGCCGCCGCCGTGGTCGACACGTCCGAGCGGCTGCAGGCGCTCATGGGGGCCGCGAAGGAATTTCTGACGACCGCGATCGCCGACAACCATTCGCAGATGCAGGTCATCAGCGAGGTGGCGGACCAGGGCAAGGCCGGCGTCGATCCGAAGGCGCTGGTCGCCCAGCTCATGAACGAGCTGGCACGGGCCGCCACGCGGGCGACACGGCTGGAAGCGGGCTTTGCGGAAAAGACCCGCGAGCTCGATGTCATCCGCGATTCGCTATCGAGGTCCGAGGAGCGCGCCCGGACCGACACGCTGACCGGCCTCGCAAACCGGCGGGCGCTCGACGAATTCCTGCGCAAGGCGCAGGCGACTGCGGCGTGGGGCGAGCCGCTCAGCATGCTGATGCTCGACATCGACCACTTCAAGGCGTTCAACGACAATTTCGGCCACGGCGTCGGCGACCAGGTGTTGCGTCTGATGGCGAAAGTGCTGCGCGAAAAGGTTCGCGAGCAGGATCTGCCGGCGCGCTATGGCGGCGAGGAGCTGATCGCGGTGCTGCCGGATGCCGATCTCGCCACCTGTGCCGATCTCGCCGAGCGCATCAGGCACGCGCTCGCCGAGTGCACGATCACCCGCCGCTCGACCGGAGAAGTCCTGCCCAGCATCAGCGTGTCGATCGGCGTGGCGCAATACCGGGCCGGCGAAGCTATCGCCGATCTGATCGAGCGCTGTGACCGCGCCCTCTATCTCGCCAAGAGCAGCGGTCGCAATCGCGTGGTGACGGAGACCGAGCTCGATCGCGCGGGGACTGCGGGTTAGCCTGTTGCGGGGCGTGCCGACGACGACGTCGGCCTTGGCTGAAGATCAGCCCGCCATCATCATGTCCGCCGCGCCGGTCTCGGTTGCCTGAACGCCGTGCTCGACGACCTTGTTGCGGCCGCGGTGTTTTGCGGCGTAGAGCGCGGCGTCGGCGGCTTCGATCAGGTCGCCGGGACGCAAGGCCTCGTTGGGCTTCGCTGCGGCAACGCCGATCGAGACGGTCACGATCATGTGGGCCGAGGTGATGTGCGGCAGGCACAGCCTCAGCACCGCCGCGCGCACCTGCTCGCCGATCTCGACGGCGCGGTTCACGTCGGTGTTCGGCAGCAGCAGGCAGAACTCCTCGCCGCCATAGCGGGCCGCGAAACCCATCGTGTCGGCGGCGATGCCGGACAGGGATTCGCCGAGCCGGGTCAGGCAGGAATCGCCTTCGAGATGGCCATAGGTGTCGTTGAACAGCTTGAAGTGGTCGACGTCGATCATCAGCAGCGCGAGGTCGCTGCCATATTGCTGCGCGCGCATCCATTCGAAGTCGAGCCGGCTCTGGAAGCCGCGGCGATTGTTGAGCCCCGACAGCATGTCGATCGAGGCCATCACCGTCAGCCGGTCGTTGCTCGCGATCAGCTCGCGCTCACGTTGGCTCAGCTGCGCCGCCATTGCGTTGAACGCGCGGGCCAGCGGCACGAACTCGGCCGGCAGGCGGTTGCGCGCCGCGCGGGCCGACAGATCGCCCTCGCCGAGACGCTTGGCCATGTCGGCGAGCATCTCGATCGGGTTGATGACGAGCTTCTCGGCGGCGATCAGCGCGCCGAGCAGGACGAACACGACGACGAAACCGAGCTGGAGATAGGCGGTACGGATGTCGCGGTTGACCGCCGCGGACACCTTGTCTTCGTCGATGCTGGCGATCAGGCGGGCGTTGGTGCCTGAGATGCGGATGTAGCTGACCGCGCGACGCGAGCCGTCGGCGGCGAGGAAGGACAATGAGCCTTCATCCTGGTCGGAACGCAGCGCCCTGTCGGCGATCGCCGACATCAGCGGCATGTTGTCGAGCGGACGGCCGACCGCACTGTGCTGATCGGCCGGCGCGGCCAGCACGGTGCCTGCGCTGTCGACCAGCACGGCGGTGATGCCGGCGCGGCCGCCGAGATTGTTCATGACCTTCGACATCCAGTCGAGGTTGACCGTGGCGAGCACGACGGCGTCGGATGTGCCGCTGAAGGCGGAGACCGGATAGACAGCCATCACGGTCGGCGTCTGCGCCGGCCGCGACAGGATGAAATCGCTCAGCACGAAGCGGCCGCTCGTTTGGGCCTGCTGAAAGTAGGGTCGGTCGCTCAGGTCGAGGCCGACATACATGTTGTTGGTCGCGCACTGGATGCGCCCGTCTGCGCCCGCGATCAAGAGCGTGCGGATCCAGGGCAGGTTCGACGGCAGGCTCGCTCGCAGCACGTCGCAGCTCTTGCCGACGCCGCCGGCGGAGGCGCGAATGAAGGCCTCCGATTTCAGGATGGTCTCGACCGACGAGATCACCTCGCGCTGCGCATCCGCGCTGTGTCTTGCGACGGTGTTGAATTCAGCCGTGGCCTGCGCGATCTGCCGCGTGCGGGTGTCTTCCAGCGAACGGATGCGCTCCAGCATCAAGGGCGCCACCAGAATCACCGCGAGCAGTGCAAGGCGCGCCCGGATTCCGAGAACCTGCTTGAGTTTCGCTCGTTTGCGGTTGAAACTGACGCTTGCCATCTTCGCTACCCCACCCCGTCGACCAAGGTAAAGCGAAGGGTTCAAAAACTCTTTCTTGAACTCGGTAAAATTGGACTTACCCAGGTTACGACCTTGATCAATCGCCGTCATGACAGATGAAAACGACAAGCCGGTAACCGGCCATTCACCAAACGCGCTCGCCGCGGTCGAAGCCGAAATCGCCCGCGCCTGCAGTGATGCGCGACGCGATCGCGCCTCGGTGACGCTGATCGCGGTGTCCAAGACTTTCGACGCGGATGCAATTATCCCGGTTATCGACGCCGGACAGCGCGTGTTCGGCGAGAATCGGGTGCAGGAGGCCAAAGGAAAGTGGCCTGCGTTAACGTCCGTTTACCCGGGCATCGCGCTGCATCTGATCGGACCGCTGCAGTCCAACAAGGCGAAAGAGGCGGTCGCGCTGTTCGACGCCATCCATTCGGTCGACCGCCCGAGCATTTGCCAGGCGTTAGCCAAGGAGATCGAATCCCAGAACAAGCACCCGCAACTCTTCGTTCAGATCAACACCGGCGAGGAGCCGCAGAAGGCCGGCATCGCTCCTGGCGAGGCCGACGCCTTCCTCGCCAGCTGCCGCGACACCTACGGGCTGACCATCTCCGGATTGATGTGCATCCCGCCGGTCGACGAGCCGCCGGCGGCGCATTTCGCGCTGACCGCCAAGATCGCCGCGCGCAACGGATTGACCAATCTCTCGATGGGCATGAGCGCAGATTTCGCCAACGCCATCATGCTGGGTGCCACCCATGTCCGGGTGGGGAGTGCGATTTTTGGGCACAGGTGAATGTTGTCCCTGCGAACGCAGGGACAACAGCGGAGCATGAAGCTACTTCATGCGAACCCCACCGACACCTTCCCGAGCACGCCGAAGTCCGCCGCGAAATGATCGCCGGCCTGGATCGGCAGCGGCGGGTGACACGTGCCTGTGGTCACCACCTGCCCTGCTCGCAAGGTGAGTCCGAGGCCGCGCAACTCGTTGGCGAGCCAGGCGAGCGCGGCGCGGGGGTCGCCGAGCACGTTCTTGCCGTGGCCGACATGGCGCTCGCCGCGCAGCGTGATCTGTGGCCGTTCCTCGACGAGATCCATCGCACGCCAGTTCGCAGTCGTCGCCGCGCCCAGCACGAACAGATGCGCGCAGGCGTTGTCGGCGATCAACTGCGCCTCGCCCGCTCTGGCGAAATCGGCAAAGCGCGAATCGGGAATCTCGATCGCAGGATGGAAGGTCTCGACGGCGGCGAGCACCTCCTCGACAGTGTAGGGCGTTGCGCGCGGCGGCAGATCGCGTCCCATGCGGAAGGCGAACTCCGGTTCGCCGACGCGCATCTGATTGCCCTTCATCGACGCGGTACCGCCATCGGCGATCACGGTGTCGCTCATGATGCGACCGGCCAGCGGCCCCGTCACGTTGATGTGCTTCTGTCCCGATACGCTCGTGGCCGCGATCTTCCAGCCGAACAATGTCCCGGGCGACGATGTTTCGAGCGCCGCCTGAACGGCGTAGCCCTCAGCGCGGCTCTGCGGCCGCAGCCGTGGCTCCAGCGCGTCAAGCTTGGTGCCGTCGCGCCAATGTTGGACGAGCACGCGCGCGGCGGCTGCGATCTGATCCCTGTCGAGCATGTACCCTCACCCGATGATGATTTTTGTTTCTGGTCCCAATCGCCGCAGCAATTGCAGCATCGCAGATTTCGTCATCGAGACGCAGCCCGCGGTCGGACCGAAATTGTCGCGGGCCAGGTGCAAAAACACCGCGCTGCCACGGCCGGCGATGCGCGGCCTGGTATTGTGGTCGATTTCGACAATGAAGTCATAGAGATGGTCGGCCCGCTTGAGCCGGTCGCCGCCCTGCCCCGCGCCGAGCCGGATTCCCCGGTTGTAATGGCGGTCTTTGGGGTCCTCGCACCATGCGTCCTCGCTGGTGATGATCCGGGCCGGCAGGAAGGTCCGCGGCCGGCTGTGCCGGTCGCCCCGCCACCACAGGCGCTTGGGACGGAAGCTGCCCCTCGGGGTGCCGCCGTCACCTTCGCGCTTGTTGGCGAGAATGCCGCCCCGGCCCAGTGCCACCGGAATGGTCAGCGTCCCGGCCGACAGCCATCCCCGGCGCGGATTCCCGGCCGCAGGCTTAACCCGGATCGCGGACAGCGGTCCGGCCCGTCGATTGGTAACGTAACTAGCTGAAGCTGCTTTATTTTTCATGTGAACGTGCAATGTCGAATTCATTACAGGACATTCATCGAACCGGCCTGCTATTCTGAGTTAGAGTGCTTCCGGCTTGTGAATCGGTAACAGCCCACTACTTCAACACGAACAACAATAATAACGGCGACCCCTAAACTTCCCCTCCCGATTGGGTGCAGCATGCATGCGCGCCGAGTCGGACTCCAAAAGGATGACCCCCTATGGCCAATGCCCGCAAGATCCTCATCGTGGATGACGATACCGATCTGCGCGATACGTTGGTGGAGCAATTATCGCTGCACGAAGAATTCGAAGCCTCCGCCGTCGATACCGGGGCGAAGGGCGCCAGCGCCGCAAAGGCCAATTCCCCCGATCTGGTCCTGATGGATGTCGGCTTGCCCGACACCGATGGCCGCGAGGTGGTCCGCTCCCTGCGCAAAGGCGGCTTCAAGGCCCCGATCATCATGCTGACCGGGCACGACACCGATTCCGATACGATTTTGGGGCTCGAATCCGGCGCCAACGACTATGTCGCAAAGCCCTTCCGTTTCGCCGTCCTGCTGGCCCGCATCCGCGCCCAGCTGCGCCAGCACGAGGCCAGCGAGGACGCGGTGTTCTCGGTCGGCCCCTACTCCTTCCGGCCCGGCTCCAAGATGCTCACCGCCGCCAATGCGCGCAAGGTGCGGCTCACGGAGAAGGAGACCGCCATTCTCCGCTTCCTCTACCGCGCAGGCCAGATGCCGGTCTCGCGCGAGACCCTGCTCCAGGAGGTCTGGGGCTATAATTCCGGCGTCACCACCCACACGCTGGAAACCCACATCTACCGCCTCCGCCAGAAGATCGAGAAGGACGCCGCCAACCCGGAAATCCTGGTTACGGAAGCCGGTGGCTACAAGCTGGTGCCGTGATACGCTCGAAGGGCGTGCGAATCGTTTTAGATCGCATGCCTTTGAGCCTCGGATCTGAATGTCAATCGACGACGACGTAGCGCTTCTCGAGCGAGTCCCGACACTGCGCCTGTTGGGAGACGCGTCGTTGCGCATGCTGGCGATCGGCTCCGAGCAGCGCAACTTCGTCCGCGGCGACACCCTGTTCAATCTCGGCGACGACGCCGATGCCGGCTTCGTGGTCCAGCGCGGCGCCTTCCGGGTTGATGACGGCGCAGGCGCCGAGATGATCGCGGGTCCCGGAGCGTTGATCGGCGAGCTCGCGCTGGTGGTGCCGATGAAACGGCCGTCGAGCGCGATCGCGCTGGAGCATTCCTCCGTCATCCGCGTCGCGCGCAGCCTGTTCCAGCGCGTGCTCGAAAGCGATCCGGCCGCCGCGGTTCGACTGCGTGATGAATTCGCGATCCGCTCCAGCCAGATTGCCAGCGATATCCTGATGGCGGGTGCGAAGCTGACATCGTGAGTTTCTCCGCTGTCATTCCGGGGCGCGACGAAGTCGCGAGCCCGGAATCCATTGAGCGTCAGAGACGGTGGATGAATGGATTCCGGCTCGCGCTACGCGCGCCCCGGAATGACAATCACACCTCCAGCGTCACCGTCACCGGGACATGGTCCGACGGCCGCTCCCAGCTCCGCGCGTCGCGCAGGATCGTGAAATCGCTGACCGCGTCTTTCAGCGCGCGCGAGACCCAGATGTGGTCGAGCCTGCGGCCGCGGTCGCCGACGGTCCAGTCGGCGGAGCGGTAGCTCCACCACGTGTAGACTTTTTCCGACATCGGAATCCGGTCGCGTGCGACGTCGACCCATTCGCCCGCGGCCAGTGCGGCCTGCAGCTTTTCGGTTTCGACCGGCGTATGCGAGACCACCTTCAGAAGCTGCTTGTGCGACCACACGTCGTTCTCCTGCGGGGCGACGTTGAGATCGCCGACCAGGATGTGGCGATCCTCGCCGCGCGGATGCAGCGGCTCGCACGCCTTCATCTCGTCGAGGAAACGGAGCTTGTGATCGAACTTCTCGTTCAGCGCGGGATCGGGAATATCGCCGCCGGCGGGGACGTAGAAATTATGCACCACCAGCGGCCTTGCGATATTGGCCTTCTCGCCGAACGACACCGAGATGTGACGCGAATCCACCTTGTCGCAGAAGGTGCGGATATCAGTCGATTCGAATGGAATCTTCGAGACGATGGCGACGCCATGATAGCCCTTCTGCCCGTTCAGCGCGACGTGCTCATAGCCGAGCCGCTTGAAGCGCTTCAGCGGAAACGCATCGTCGATGCACTTGGTCTCCTGCAGGCACAGCACGTCCGGCCGCGCGCTCTTGAGAAACTTCGCGACCAGATCGATGCGCAGCCGCACCGAATTGATGTTCCAGGTTGTCAGGGAAAAACGCATGAGAGATGCGTCTTAGCATGGATTGCAAAGGGCGGAATGCTTGTCCACAACGAGCTCTTGTAGGGTGGGCAAAGCGGAGCGTGCCCACGCGCCTGCCATGAGGCGAGAGATCGTGGGCACGGCGCAAGTGCGCCTTTGCCCACCCTACGGCTACGGTAGTCGAGCGTTTATCCCGGCGCCGGGCCGTAATTGGTGAAATCGATCTTGAACATACCGGGATCGAGCTTCTTGCTCGAATCCAGATTGTAGACCGCAATCGTGGTGTCGTATCCCTGCGGATCGGTGACGGTCCACTGCTTCAACTGGCCGTCCTTGGCGCCGAACATCAGCAGCAGCCGGCTGGTGCCGACCAGTGCCTGCTTCTCCTCGATGGTGACGCTGACGAAGACGTCGTCGGCCGAGACGTTGACGACATTGGTGTCCTTCATCAGGTCGATGCGATCCGACAGCAGGAAACGCAGCGGCGTCTGTGAGAGGGGATAGACGTCCTGGGTTGCGAGCTTGCGGTCGCGCACCACCAGCGAGGATCCGTCGGCGACGATGTCGATCGGGCTCGGCGCGTTGTACTCGAAGCGCACCTTGCCGGGTTTCTGGATGTAGAAATCGCCTTGCGTCTTGCTGCCGTCGGGACCGACCTGAACGAAATTCCCGACCAGCGTCGACAGCGACGACAGATACGCGCTGACCTTGGCGGCCTGCGCCTTCTGGTTGGCATCGAAGGTCTGGAAGATGCTGCTCGGCACGTTGCGGCGCGGATCCGGGATCACCGGATTCGGCGGTGTCTGGGTCGCGCCGGTGACTGTGGGGCCGCCGGCAGAGGCGCCGCCCTCGCGGCCCTTCGGCGCCGGTTTCGGCACCGGCACGGTCTGCGCGAATGACGATGCCGTCACCATCGCGGCGGTGACGAGAAGCACGCCGGCCACGCGCGCGCTTCGCGCAGCGATGGTGGCGGCGAATCGAATGTCCGGATGTCTGATCAACGCGTCGTCCTAACGTGGCTGGGCGTCTTTTAGCGTGATTTCGGGCAAAAGCAGATAACGATTTCGCGTGAAATGATGTCTCGAGGACCCCGCCTCACATATGGCTGTCTTCTTCCTCGACCAGAATCTCGCGCTTGCCGGCATGGTTGGCGGGTCCGACGATGCCTTCCAGTTCCATGCGCTCCATCAGCGATGCGGCGCGGTTATAGCCGATCTGCAGGCGGCGCTGGATGTAGCTGGTTGAAGCCTTGCGGTCGCGTTTGACGATCGCAACGGCCTGCTGGAACAAATCGCCGCCGCCATCCGCGCCCATGCCACTGGCGTCGAACACGGCGCCGCCGTCCTCGTCTTCGGCCGGCTCCTCGGCGGTAACAGCTTCGAGATATTCCGGTTGGCCCTGCGTCTTGAGGTGACGCACCACCTTCTCGACTTCGTCGTCCGACGCGAAAGGTCCGTGCACGCGACTGATTCGGCCGCCGCCGGCCATGTAGAGCATGTCGCCCTGGCCGAGCAGCTGCTCGGCGCCCATCTCGCCCAAAATAGTGCGGCTGTCGATCTTGGACGTGACCTGGAAGGCGATGCGGGTCGGGAAGTTCGCCTTGATGGTGCCGGTGATGACGTCGACCGACGGACGCTGCGTGGCGAGGATCACGTGCAGGCCGGCCGCGCGCGCCATCTGCGCGAGACGCTGCACTGCGCCTTCGATGTCCTTGCCGGCGACCATCATCAGGTCGGCCATTTCGTCGACGATGATGACGATGTAGGGCAGCGGATCGAGCGAGAGCTTCTCTTCCTCGTAGATCGCCTTGCCGGTCTCCTTGTCGAAGCCGGTATGTACGGTACGCGTCGGCTCTTCCCCCTTGGCCTTCAATTCGAGCAGGCGCGTATTGTAGCCGTCGATGTTGCGCACACCGAGCTTGGCCATGTTCTTGTAGCGCTCCTCCATCTCGCGCACGGCCCATTTCAGCGCGACCACCGCCTTCTTCGGGTCGGTCACGACGGGCGTGAGCAGGTGGGGAATGCCGTCATAGACGGAGAGTTCGAGCATCTTCGGATCGACCATGATCAGGCGGCACTGGTCCGGGCGCAGCCGGTAGACCAGGCTGAGGATCATGGTGTTGATGGCGACCGACTTGCCGGAGCCGGTGGTACCGGCGATCAGCATGTGCGGGGTGCGCGCGAGGTCGATGATGACGGGGTCGCCGCCGATGGTCTTGCCGAGGCAGAGTGGGAGCTTCGCGACCGAATCGACAGTCTCCTTGGCGACCAGCAGCTCGCGCAGATAGACCTTTTCGCGATGCGCGTTCGGCAGTTCGATGCCGATGGCGTTGCGGCCGGGCACGACGGCGACGCGCGCCGACAGCGCGCTCATCGAACGGGCGATGTCGTCGGAAAGCCCGATGACGCGCGATGATTTGATGCCGGGCGCGGGCTCGAGCTCGTACAGCGTGACCACGGGGCCCGGATTGGCTTTGACGATTTCGCCACGCACGCCGAAATCCTGCAGCACGCCTTCGAGCGAACGCGAATTGGCTTCCAGCTCGGCCTTGCTGAGCGGCTGGCGATCGCCGGCCTTGGGCGCGGCCAGCACTGACACGGACGGAAGCTCGAATTTGTCGGAGGATTTCTTGGCGGGGGTCTTCGGCGCGGCCTTCTTGCGCGGGGCGCGCGCGGCGGGCTGCTCTTCTTCCTCCTCCTCGTCTTCCTCTTCCTCGTGATGGTCCTCGTCGTCCTCGTCCTCGGCCTGCGGCGAGATCGAAGGCGCAGCGCGGCCGCCGCCGAGATTCGGCTCCTGGCGGCTGAACGCCACGGCCTTGGTCTTCGGGCCGCTGGAGACCAGCGAGCGGTAGGCGGCACCACACAGCCAGATCAGCCGCGCCTTGGTGCTCATCAGTGCGTGGAACAGCCAGCCCAGCGACACCGAGCCGCGATCGTTCTCTTCGTCCTCGTCGAGCGGCTTGTCGTCGTCCTCGATCTCCGAGAGCTCGTCGTCATGCTCGCGGGCGCCAAGACCGCAGGCGATCAGGAAGGTCGCGGCCATCGCGGCGAACAGGATCGTGCCCAGCACGATGCGATAGAGCGTACCGGCCGGCCCGAAAATCACTGCGGGCGCGCGCACGAGCGCATCGCCGACCACGCCGCCGAGGCCGGTCGGCAGCGGCCATGCGCCGCCATGCGGCCAGCAGCTGACGAAGCCTGCCGCGATCACCGTGCAGAGAATCCAGGAGCCGACCCGCAGCGCCTCGCGGTCGAACGGCCGGTGGGTCATCATGCGCCAGCCCCAGACCGCGACGGTCAGGACCAGCATGACGGCGCCGAGCCCGAGGATCTGCATGGCAAGGTCGGCGCCGATCGCGCCGGCATAACCGAGAATGTTGCGGATCGGCCTTGAGGTTGCGTGGCTCAGGCTGGGGTCCTGCACCGACCAGGTCATCAGCGCTGCCGAGGCGACGCCCGACAACCCGATCAGGCCGAAGCCGGTGAGCTCGCGCACGCGCCGCGCCAGTCCCTCGCGGATCGAGGGCGGCAGATGGCCGACCAGTGGAATGACACGTTCGATTGCCGACATGCTCATGGGCCCCGCCTAACCCAGAGTCTCGACCAGCCGGTGCAACGCCTGCGCCGTGGTCTCGCCATCCTGCACCAGCGCCAGGCGAATATAGCCTGCGCCGGGATTGAAGCCGTCGGGCTGCTGCCGCGCCAGAAAGCTGCCGGGCACCACGCGCACGCCGGCTTCCTTGAACAATTTCAGACACACCGAGACGTCGTCGCCGATCCCGGACGTGTTGAGCCAGACGCAGAAGCCGGCATCGGGCCGGCGATAGCCGTAGCGATTTCCGATGATCTGGTCGGCGAGATCGAACTTGATCCGGTAGAGCCTGCGGTTCTCCTCGACATGCGCTTCGTCGCCGTAGGCAAAGGTCGCGACATGCTGGAGCGGCACCGGCACCTGGGGCGCGGCGATGTTGCGCAGCTCCAGGAACATGCCGATGAATGTCTTGTCGCCGGCGGCGAAGCCGACGCGCAGGCCCGGAAGGTTCGACCGCTTCGACAGTGACTGGAACGCGGCCACGCGGGTGAAATCGGGGCCGGCACATTCGAGCGCGCTGCCGGGTGCTTCGCGGGTATAGATCTCCGAATAGCACTCGTCGCTGAGGATCATGAAGCCGTAGCGGTCGGCGAGGCTCTTCAGGCGCGTGAAGTAGTCGCGCGAGGCGACCGAGCCCTGCGGATTGGCGGGCGAGGCCAGATAGAACGCCACCGTGCGCGCCAGCGTCGCCTCGTCGATGGCGTCGAGGTCGGGCAGGAAGCCGTTCTCGACCGTGGTCGGCAGATAGACCGGCTCGCAGGCAGCGGCGCCGGCGCCGGCGCCATAGACCGGATAGAACGGGTTCGGCATCAGGATCGCGGGCTTGCCCGGACGCGGGCCGACATAACGCGCGGCTGCTATCGCGGCGAGGAACAGCCCCTCGCGGCTGCCATTGAGGACGAGAATTTCGTTCTTGGGGTCGAGCGCTCGCGGCAGCTTGAATCGCGACGACAGCCAGGCGCTCGCGGCCTGGCGGAACGGGTCGGTGCCCTGGTTCATCGGGTAGCGGCCGAAATCGGCGATGTGCTTGGCCAGCACCGGGCCGACGAAGTCAGGCACGGGATGCTGGGGCTCGCCGACGGCGAGCGAAATCAAGGGTTTGCCGGGCTGATACGGCGCCAGCAGCTCGTTCAGCCGGACGAAGGGCGAGCGCTCGTTTTTGGAGCTTCCACTGGCCTGCGGCGCACGGGTTGAAGCGGTCATGACCATTCTGGGCGCCAGCACTCTTGGAACAGCCGGTCGCGCGAAGGCCCCGGCGGGAAGCGGTTCAGTTCACCATAGATAGGGCGAGGTTAAGACGCGATTAACCATCGGCCGCCGCCTCCGTCCAGAGCAGGAATAATGGGGCCGGATAACAACGGGATGCATGGGTGGTTTTCACCGTCCCGCGGGCCTTGCGGGAGAGGGAGCGCGTCGTTCTCCCGGCTCGATTCGACCTTCAACGCCCCGGCAGCTTCTCGAACGTCGCCATCCCCGCCGGGATCGCATGGAACTCCTGCATGTCGCAGGTGTAGATCGCCATCTGCGGCTTGAACTGTTCCGGCTCGTCCAGCGTGCCGACCTTCAGGACCGCCGCGGGCAGTCCCGGAACCTTGGTCACGAGATGGGTGCCGCATTCGGCGCAGAATTCGCGCGTGACCGCGCGTTCGAGGTCCTTGCGCGTGAACTGCCTGGGCTGTCCGGTGATGTAGCTGAAGCCGGCCGCCGGCATCGCGATGAAGGTGTTGGGCGCGCCGCCCGAGATGTACTGGCACTCGCGGCAATGACACTGCGCCTGCATCATCGGGTCGCCCTCGGCCACGTAGCGCACTTCGCCGCAATAGCATCCGCCTTCCAAACGCATGACGACCTCCCGATTGTTGCTTCTTGTGGTCGATATTTCTGCGCCGCCGGTGCGGAATGGCAATCCTTTTCTTCGCGGCGCAATCAAAAACAACCCTGCCAAAAGAAAGGGGCTCCAACTTGCGCTGGAGCCCCTCAACGGTCAGGGCATTGCCGGGTATGTGCCCGAACCGTAGTTGTGGACGTGGTCTCCGGGGAGACCACGTCCGGGAGGAGACTTACATGTTGTAGGCGCGTTCGGTGTGCTCGGTGATGTCGAGACCTTCACGCTCGCTCTCGACATTGGTGCGCAGACCAACGATCACGTCGACGACCTTGTAGAGGATCGCCGAACCGATGCCCGACCACACCAGCGTGGTGCCGACGCCCCAGATCTGGGACATCATCTGCGCTGCGAAGTCGTAGTCGGCGACCTTCGGCGGGATCGCGGTGTAGTCGATGATGCCGGCGCCGCCGAGGGCGGGGTTGACGAGAATGCCGGTGCCGAGGGCGCCGACGATGCCGCCGACGCAGTGCACGCCGAACACGTCGAGACTGTCATCGTAGCCGAGCGCGTTCTTCACGACGGTGCAGAAGAACAGGCACACCACGCCGACGATCAGGCCGAGGACGATCGCGCCCATCACGCCGGAGAAGCCGGCGGCAGGGGTGACGGCCACGAGGCCCGCGACAGCGCCGGAGATGACGCCGAGCACCGACGGATGACCCTTGATGATCCACTCCGCGAACATCCACGACAGCGCGGCGGCTGCGGTGGCGACGAAGGAGTTGGTCATGGCGAGGGCAGCGCCGCCATTGGCTTCCAGGTTGGAGCCGGCGTTGAAGCCGAACCAGCCGACCCAGAGCAGCGAGGCGCCGATCATCGACATGGTCAGCGAGTGCGGAGCCATCAGCTCCTTGCCGTAACCGGTGCGCTTGCCGATCAGGAGAGCGCCGATGAGGCCTGCGATGCCGGCGTTGATGTGCACCACGGTGCCGCCAGCGAAGTCGATCGCACCCTTCTTGAAGATCCAGCCGGCGTCGGCGTTGAGCTCGTCGAGCTTGGCCTGAGCCGCGGTCTTCGCCGCCGCATCAGTGGCAGCAGCGAGCGCCTTGGCCGCATCCTGGATCAGGTCCGGACCCTGCCAGTACCAGACCATGTGCGCGATCGGGAAATAGATCAGCGTGACCCAGAGCGGGATGAACAGAGCGATCGCCGAGAACTTCATGCGCTCGGCGAAGGCACCGACGATGAGGGCGGGCGTGATCGCCGCGAAGGTCATCTGGAAGCACATGTAGATGAGCTCCGAGATGTTGGCGTCGACCGAGAAGGTTGCGGCCTTCGAGTCGGTGGTGACGCCCATCATGAAGGCCTTGGAGAAGCCGCCGATGAAGTCGGAACCGCCTGTGAAGGCGAGGCTGTAGCCGTACACGGCCCAGATCACGGTGACGACGCAGACGGTGTAGAACACCTGCATCAGGACGGAGAGCATGTTCTTGGAGCGGACGAGACCGCCGTAGAACAGCGCGAGGCCGGGGATCGTCATCAACAGCACGAGTACTGTCGATGTCAGCATCCAGGCGTTGTCTCCCTTGTTGACCGTTGGCTCGGCGTAGGCTGCGGTCGCAGCGAACAGGCCGACTGCGAGAGCCGCCAATCCCGCGCCATAGGGACGCTTGAACGTCATATTATTCACTCCTGATTGGATAAAGGTTGAGCGCGAAATCAAAGGGCCGCAGCATCGGCCTCGCCGGTGCGGATACGCACCGCGTGGTCGAGGTTGATGACGAAGATCTTGCCGTCGCCGATCTGTCCGGTTTTTGCGGCGGACGTGATGGCGTCGATGGTCTTGTCGACCTGGTCGGAGGCGACAGCGACCTCGATCTTGATCTTGGGCAGGAAGCTCACGGCATATTCGGCGCCGCGATAGATTTCCGTATGGCCCTTCTGGCGGCCATATCCCTTGACTTCCGTCACCGTGAGACCGTGAACGCCGATGGCGGTCAGGGCGTCACGGACTTCTTCCAGCTTGAATGGCTTGATAATCGCCATAACAATTTTCATGGGTCCTATCCCCGCTTGGGCCCGGTCCGGACGTGGCCGGGCGTTTCTCGACTGGTTCGCCACGAGGGAGAAAGTTCACTACGCGGGCACAGCCAGGACCCATAGAATCAAATGCCGTGCCAGATCGGGCGCGTTGCCTAACGGACTATGAAAACGGGTGTTTTCGCGGTCGACGGGTATTGCGGTGCAGTGCGCTATTCCGTCGCGCTCAAAACGTGGTCACGCCTGCTCAAAATGCGAGCATGACAGGCTGCCGACACAATGCTGCTCATGGGTCGGGCAGCCTAGAGGTAATAAAGTAGCGGCACCGCTTATTGCAACGCCTCGCCGTGCTGCGAAATATCGAGCCCCTCGAGTTCGTGCTCACGGGATACGCGCAGGGGCACGAACAGGCCGACCAGCTTGAGCAGGATGAAGCTCACGCCAGCCGACCAGACGAAGGTGACGGCGACGCCGTAAAACTGGATCAGGAGTTGCTGAGGGTGGCCCTCCAGCAGGCCGGCAGTGCCGCCGATGGCGCTGGTTGCGAACACGCCGGCGAGCAGGGTTCCAGTCAGGCCGCCGATGCCATGGACGCCGAACACGTCGAGCGAATCGTCATAGTCGAAGCGGTGCTTCAGCCAGGTGCAGGCCCAATAGCAGACTGAACCGGCGATGATGCCGATGACGATGCCGTGCCAGGGCGCCACGAATCCGGAGGCCGGCGTGATGGTGCCGAGGCCTGCCACCGCGCCGGAGATCATGCCGAGCACGGAGGGCTTGCGCCGTGTCGACCATTCGATCGCGCCCCAGGTCAGCGCGCCGGAGCAGGCCGCCAGATGCGTCGCGATGATCGCCATCACCGCGCGCGAATTGGCCGCGCCCGCCGAGCCGCCGTTGAAGCCGAACCAGCCGACCCACAACAGGCCGGTGCCCATCACCGCGAGCGACAGATCGAACGGCGACAGATTTTCGGTGCCGTAGCCGTGACGACGCCCCATCACCTTTGCCGCAATGAGGCCGCCGGTGCCGGCCGACAGATGCACCACGAGGCCGCCGGCGAAATCGAGCACGCCCATGCTGCTGAGGAAGCCGCCGCCCCACACCCAATGCGCCAGCGGAATGTAGACGAAGATGAACCAGGCGACGGAGAACAGGAGATAGGCCGAGAACCGCATCCGATCGGCGACCGAGCCTGCGACCAGCGCCACCGTGATGATGGCAAACGTCATCTGGTACAGCATGAACAGCGCTTCCGGGATGGTCTTCGCGGCCGGATTGACGCTGTCCATGGTCATGCCTGCGAGAAACCAGCGGTCGAGTGTGCCGATCCACGGGCCGTCGCCGACGAAGCACAGCGAATAGCCGAACGCGACCCAGAGGATGGAGATGATCGTCACCGCGGCGAGGCTCTGCGCCATGGTCGCGAGCACGTTCTTCTTGCGCACCATGCCGGAATAGAACAGCGCCAGGCCCGGGATCGTCATCATCAGCACCAGCGCGGTGGCGACGATCATCCAGGCGGTGTCGGCGGTGTTGATCTCGGAGGCCGCGGCGCGCGCCGGCGAAGCCATGATCGACACAAGTCCGATCGGCGCAACCATGACAGCTGCGCGGCGCAAATATCCCGCCATGTCGTTCCCCCCGGCATCAATTGGCGTCGCACATTGTGGCGTCGTTGCCCGGTGCGATCGAAGCAGATCAAGGCGTTTTCAAGCGAAGTGGATACCGGTTCGCTTGAAGAAAACGCGTCAAAACAAAAATCTAGAGCGCGTCGCTATCGGTTTCGCCGGTGCGGATGCGCACCGCGTTGTCGATCGGTGTGACGAAGATCTTGCCGTCGCCGATCTGCCCGGTGCGTGCGGTCGCAGTGATCACGCTGACCGCCTTGTCGGCGACGTCGGAGGCGACCGCGATCTCGATGCGCAGCTTCGGCAGGAAGTTCACGACATATTCGGCGCCGCGATAGATCTCGGTGTGGCCCTTCTGCCGGCCATAGCCCTTCACCTCGGTCACGGTCATGCCGTGGACGCCGATCGCCGTCAGGGCCTGGCGGACCTCATCGAGCTTGAAGGGTTTGATGATCGCGACGACGAGTTTCATGGTCAGGCCTGTTCCCCGGGATGCGCCGCGCCGTATGTCCCCGGCGCAGCGTCAATCTGGCATCTTTCCGGGCAAATGGCATAAAAAAGTTGCAGATTGAAGCGGAAAAACGTTTGGCCATGTGAATGGCCGCCTCTGTACAGGGCAATCGTTCATCCTTCACAATGCATTTTTGGCATGATGCGTGAACCCGCGCCTGCCAGGCGGTACATAAGTATTTTGAGGGGGCGCTTCATGGCGAGTTGGTTCTACGCATCCGAGGGCAAGCAGCAGGGGCCCTTTCCGGAAGGGCAATTCCGCGATCTCGTCGCCCAGGGCGTCGTGCGCCCGGATACGCTGGTCTGGTCCGAGGGCATGGCAGGCTGGCAGAAGGCCGCCGAAATCCCCGGCCTGGTCGGGGGCGGCGGCGCCCCGCCGATGATCCCTGCGGGCGGCCCGCCGATGATGGGCTCCGGTGGCTATGCCGACGGCGGAGGCGGAGTCGGAGGCGCGGGATCGCTGGCAGTCGATTTCGGCATCCTCGAGTTCACCTGGCGCACGCTCGTGCTGCTGATCGGTTCGTGCTTCGTGATCCCGGTGCCGTGGCTGTTCGTCTGGTACACGAAATGGATCGTGTCCTGCGTGAAGGTCCCGGGACGGCCGAATCTCAGCTTCACCGGCAACGCGATGGCGATCGTGCCCTGGTTTTTCGGCTTCATCGTTCTGGCGATCGCGATCGGCTTCATCGGCAGCCAATTGCTGAGCAATCTGCTGTTCGTCGTCCAGCTCGTGCTCTATTGGCTTCTGGTCAAATGGATGGTCGCGAACCTCGCATCCAACGGGCAGCCGTTGGGCCTGAGCTTCACCGGCTCGATCTGGGCCTATGTCGGCTGGAATCTGCTGTTCGCAATTTCAATCATCACCATCGTCGGCTGGGCCTGGGTCGCTGCAGCCCAGATGCGCTGGTTCTGCCGCAGCATCGAAGGCACGCGGCGCGAGATCGTCTTCAAGGGCAGTGGTCTCGACATCCTCTGGCGCGGCATCGTCGCCGCGATCCTGTGCAGCCTCATCATCCCGATTCCGTGGGTGTATCGCTGGATCATGAACTGGTTCGCATCGGAGACCGTTCTCGCGCCGCGCGGGTCGCAGGCGGCCATGTGACGGCTGCTGGCGTTCGGTAGCGAGCAGACGAGATGTCGAATCGAATCTGGTTTCACGCATCTGAAGGCCAGCAGAAGGGTCCGTTTCCGGAGGCGCAGTTCCGCGATCTGATCGCGCGGGGAATCGTGCGATCGGATACGCTGGTTTGGACCGAAGGGATGGCGGGCTGGCAGAAGGCCGGCGCGGTCCCCAGTCTCGTCCCCGGCGGGTCGCCTGCGGTGGCTTCGAGCGGCGACAGCGGAGGCCGGCTGTCGGTCGACCTGCCGCTGTGGTCGTTCCTTGGATGGTGCATCCTGCTGGTGATCGGCAACGCCGTCGTGGTGCCGGCTCCATGGACCGCCACCGGCTACTACCGTTGGCTCTTCCCTCGCGTGCACGTTCCGCAGCGGCCGAACATCAGCTTCACCGGCCAGGTCGGCGATATCTGGTACGTCTTCGTTGCGATGGCGCTGGCGGGCTATGCGGGGTTCGTCCACGACCTGTTTCAGCTTGCGGCGATTCCGCTCCAGGCCTTCCTGTCCTGGATGGTGATGCGCTGGGTGGTCGCCAATCTCAGCTCGAACGGTCAGCCGATTCCGATGACGTTCAACGGCAGCCCATGGGCCTTCATCGGCTGGCAGCTCCTGATGTTTCTCGCCATATTCACGATCATCGGCTGGGCCTGGGTCATGGCCGCATGGATGCGCTGGATCTGTCGCAACATCGCGGGAACGCGGCGCGAGATGATCTTCGTCGGCACCGGCCTTCAGCTGCTGTGGCGAACCCTCGCATTCGGTTTCGGCTGCTTTCTGATCATTCCGATTCCGTGGCTGCTGCGCTGGTACTTCACGTGGACCGTGGCGCAGTTCGAGCTTGTGCAACGCCAGGGGCAGCACGCTAAGCCTTCCGCTCCCGCACGGAGCCATCCTGCGCCACCGAGGCGACCAGCGTCCCGTCGGGCTTGAAGATCGAGCCGCGGGTCAGGCCGCGGCCGCCGCGCGCGCTCGGCGAATCCTGCGCGTAGAGCAGCCATTCGTCGGCGCGGAACGGGCGGTGAAACCACATCGCATGGTCGAGGCTGGCCGGCATCATGCGCTTGTCGAACAGCGTGCGGCCATAGCGCGCCATGATCGCGTCGAGCAGAGAAAAGTCCGAGGCGTAGGCGAGCGCGCACATGTGCAGCGCCGGATCGTCGGGCAGCTTCGCGGCGGTCTTGATCCAGACATGGATGCGGCCGTCATCGATCTTCTGGCCGAAATAACGGCCGAGCTCGACAGGGCGCAATTCGATCGGGCGATCGGATTCATAATAACGGCGGATGAACTCCGGCATCTCGCGGAACATCGGTTGCTTCGCCACCTCCTCCGCCGTCAGCTTCTCCGGCGGGGGGACATCGGGCATCTTGTCCTGATGGTCGAACGCACTTTCCTCTTCCGCGTGGAACGACACCATGATCGAGAAGATCGCGTTGCCGTGCTGGATCGCTGTGACGCGGCGGGTCGAATAGCTCTTGCCGTCGCGCAGGCGCTCGACCTGGTAGATGATCGGAATCTGCGGATCGCCCGGCAGGATGAAATAGCAGTGCAGCGAATGCGGCAGCCGGCCCTCGACCGTGCGGCAGGCCGCGACCATCGCCTGCCCGATCACCTGGCCGCCGAACACGCGCTGCCAGCTGGTCTTCGGGCTGTTGCCGCGGAACAGATTCACCTCGAGCTGCTCGAGGTCGAGGATCGAAATCAGGTCGATCAGGCTTTTGGACATGGAGTGAGCTTTCTCGCCGTCGTTCCGGGCCGGTGATCCGGAATGACACAATGGGGCCGTTCCGCCCTTGTTTCACCGCACTGTTTCGCCCACCTCAAGTCTGCTAGCAAGACCAGGATTTGACCGGGAATTTGGGTATGTCGGTACAGGGCAGCATTGTCATTGGTGGCGGGGCGTTTGCAGGGCTTGCGCTGGCCTTGGCGTTGCGACAGGGGCTGGGGCCCGAGATCCCGGTGATCGTCGCCGATCCTGCGTTCGCCACCAGGCCGAGCCGCGACCCCCGCGCCACCGCGATCGTGGCCGCCTGCCGCCGGCTGTTCGAGGCGATCGGCGCCTGGGACGACGTCAAGGGCGAGGCGCAGCCGATCCTCGACATGGTCGTCACCGATTCCAAGCTGGAGGACGCGACCCGTCCCGTCTTCCTCAATTTCGCCGGCGATGTCGCACCGGGCGAGCACTTTGCGCATATGGTCGAGAACCGCCGCCTGATCGACGCGCTGGTGGCGCGTGCGGAAGCCGAGGGCACCGACCTGCGCGCCACCACCGTGGCGTCCTACGACGCGCGTCCCGAGGGCATCGACGTGACGCTCGGTGACGGCAGTGTCGTCGCGGCAAGTCTTCTGGTCGCTGCCGATGGCGCGCGCTCGAGACTGCGCGAGCGCGCCGGTATCGCCACCCATGGCTGGGAGTATGACCAATCCGGCATCGTCGTGACCGTCGGTCACGAGCGCGATCACGAGGGCCGCGCCGAAGAACATTTTCTGCCGGCGGGCCCGTTCGCGATCCTGCCGCTCTCGGGAAAACGCTCGTCGCTGGTGTGGACCGAGCGCCGGGCCGAGGCCGCGCGCATCATTGCGCTCGGCGATGAAGAATTTCACGCCGAGCTCGAGCAGCGTTTCGGCCTGCATCTCGGCGAGGTCAAGGCGCTCGACAAGCCGCGCGCGTTTCCGTTGTCCTATTTCGTCGCGCGCTCCTTCATCGCCACGCGCCTCGCGCTGGTCGGCGATGCCGCCCACGTCATCCACCCCATCGCGGGTCAGGGCCTCAACATGGGGCTGAAGGATGTCGCCGCGCTGGCCGAGGTCGTCGTCGACGCCGCGCGGCTCGGCATGGATCTCGGCGGGGCCGACGTGCTCGAGCGCTACCAGCGCTGGCGCCGTTTCGACACCATGGCGATGGGCGTTGCCACCAACTCGCTGAACTTCCTGTTTTCGAACCAGTCGACGCTGCTGCGCACCGTCCGCGACATCGGCCTCGGCCTCGTCGACCGCGCCCCGCCGCTGAAGAACCTCTTCATCCGCCAGGCCGCCGGCCTCACGGGCGAGGTGCCAAGGTTGTTGAAGGGCGAGGCGTTGTAGAAGCGAATGGGGAGTGGCGAATGGCGAGTAGTGTCCATTCGCCACTCCCTACTCGCCAGGCCTCAATCGATTTTCCGCGCTTCTTCCGGCAGCATGATCGGGATCCCGTCGCGGATCGGATAAGCCAGCTTGGCGCTGCGCGAGATCAGCTCCTGCTTCGCGGAATCGAACTCCAGCGGGCCCTTGGTCAGCGGGCAGACGAGAATCTCCAGCAATTTGGGATCGACGCTGGCTTCGGGACGTTCGGTGGGGGCGTTCATTGGAGTCTCCGGCAATCGGTTGCCTCTAGCACAGAAATCCGCGCCCGCCCATCGCGGCTGCCAAAGCGTTTTCGCGTAAGGAAAACGTCAAAACAGGATCTACGCGGAGACCATCGTCAAGACCTCGTCGAGCAGGGCCTGCAGCCGTGCTGCCGGTACCGGCGCGCCCGACAGGGCGAAGCCGAGAAATGTCCAATACAGGATCTGCGCCCGCGCCTGCGCTGTTGCCGGGGTGAGCCCGCGCTTTTCCAGCAGCCCTTCGATATAATCGAGCCGGCGGCGGTCGATCGCGCGCACGGCCCCTTGCGTGGCCGCATCGAAGGCCGCCCAATTGCGCACCGCGCGCTCGAGCTCGAGCCGGGCGCCGAACGACCTCCGCAGCAGCGCCTTGAGCGGTTCGTCGCTGGCGGCTTCGACATCGGCGATGATCTGCTCGGCCGCGATCTCGCGCCAGCGCTTCAGCACGGCGGCCTGAAACGCGCCGAGATCGACGAAATGCCAATAGAAGCTGCCGCGCGACACGCCCATGGCTCTTGCCAGCGGATCGGCCTTGAGCGCGGTGAAGCCGCTCTTGGCGAGCGCCTTGAGACCTTGCTTGATCCAGTCGTCGGCGGAGAGCTGTTCGGTCATGTCGGGTTCCCGGAGGCGAACCATACACTAGTGTATTGACAGCGCGGAGGCCAGCGCCTATGTCACCATACACAGATGTATGGACGAGTCCTTCGGGAGTCCCGACGATGCGTGATCTCTTGCTTCAGGGCGCCGGCGCGCTGACGATCGTCGTGGCCCTCATCCACGGCTATCTCGGCGAGGCCAAGGTGTTCGCCCGCGCTACCATCGAGCCCGCACGGCTTCGCACCCTGATCCGCCTGGTCTGGCAGGCCTCGACCGTCGCCTGGATCGGCGGCGGCGTGCTGCTGATCGCGGTGCCCTGGATGGGCTCGGAGACGGCGCGCCACTGGATCGTCGCCACCATGGCCTGCGTGTTCGGCTTCTCCGCGCTCGCCAACGCGTGGGCGACGCGCGGCCGGCATTTCGGCTGGATGGCACTCAGTGCTGTCGTCGCGATGGCAGTGGCCGGCTACTAGCAACACGCACCGTCTGTGAGGCGTAAGGCCGCAGCGGTGTGTTGCGCACGGAGAGCACTCAGCTTTTGGCTGCCGTTAGAACTTATCTAAACGGTCCAAGCCTGAACCGGATTGACTTCAACCCCTCCTTTGCTTCCTTCGGTGCCGCTCGCGGCTCGCGTAGCGCGCACGACAGAGGAGGAGACGTTCGTGAAGGTCATTCGTGTTGTTGCCATTGCACTGACGGTTGGAATGGGCATGGGGTTGGCGGCGATGGCCGACGGGTTCAAGGATTGCACCAAGCTCGACAAGGCGTCGTGGAAGCCGGCCAGCGAGGCCGAAGCCAAGGCCAAGGCGCTCGGCTACGAGGTGCGGCGCTCCAAGATCGAAGGCTCGTGCTACGAGGTCTATGGCGTCAAGGAAGGCAAGCTGTACGAGCTGTTCTACAGCCCCGAAGATCTCAGCCTGAAGCACACGATCGCCAAGTAAGGCTTGAAGCAAGTCGCGGGCGGGACTGCGCAGACATGGATTGCGCAAGGCAGAGCTCGAGGATGGTCTTTGCTTGATTGAAGAAGCGATGCCACAAGCGCGCGGGGTGTCCGGCGGGACCCCTGCGGATCGAACCGCTCCGCGGACGGTCGCAGTCTGGGACCTCCCGCTGCGCCTCTGGCACTGGGCTCTCGCGGCCTGCGTTCTGGCCGCGTGGTTCACGCCCCCCGTCTACGACCGGCTTCACCGCATCGTCGGCTATGCCGTGCTGGGGCTTCTCGCCTTCCGCCTCGTCTGGGGTTTCTGGGGAAGCCGCTATTCGCGCTTCCGCATGATCAGGGTCAGGCTTCGCGCGGCACCAGGCTATCTCTGGAATCTGCGCCGCGGCATGACCGGCCGCTATATCGGACTCAATCCCGCGGGCACGGTGATGCTGGTGGCCTTGATGCTCGCCCTCGCCGTCTCGGCGATCACGGGCGCGATGTCGGTCACCACCGCCTTCTTCGGCGTCTGGTGGGTCGAGGACACCCACCATTATTCATCCGACGCCGTCATCGTTCTGGTCGTATTGCACGTGCTCGGCGTGCTGCTGATGGGACTGCTCCAGCGCGAAAGTCTGGTGCGCGCGATGATCACCGGGCGCAAGCGCATCCGTGGGCATTTGTAGAGTTGAGAGGCGACCCGACGCTCTCTCGTCGTCATGCCCGGGCTTGTCCCGGGCATCCACGTCCTTCGTGCGGCAGGGAAGACGTGGATGGCCGGGTCATAGGCAAGCGAAGCGACGCCGTCCTTCGGACGGCTATGCCCGGCCATGACGGAGCTTGGAATCCCTCACTGTAACGGCGGATCGCCGCTGGTGCGCTTCTTGGCGAGGTCCATCTCGGTCACTGCGATCAGGATTTCGGCGCGGGTCTTCAGGTCCATCGCTTCCAGCATGGCCTGCTTCTCCGCGGGGCCATAGGGCGACATCATCGCCAGCGCGTTGACCAGGGCTTCGTTGGGCGCACTTTCGACGCCCTCCCAGTCGACCTTGAGATTGTTGGCCTTCAGGAAGTCCGCCAGCACGGCCAGGAGCGCTTCGCGGTCGACCTCGTCCTCGCCCATCCGCGCGGTGAAGTCGTTGGCAAAGGTGAAGAAATCAACCTTGCACTGCCGGTAGGCCGTCAGCACCTCGAGCTCCTCGACCACCTTGAAGCGCGAGACGCCGGTGAGCTCGAGGATGTAACGGCCATCGCCGGATTCGGCGAGCTGGGTGATGCGGCCGACGCAGCCGACGCGGAACAGCGTCGGCTTGTCGGAATTCTTCGGGGAGTGCGCGACATCAGGCTGAATCATGCCGACCAGGCGATGGCCGTCGCGGAAGGAATCGTCGACCATCGACAGGTAGCGCGGCTCGAAGATGTTGAGCGGCATCTGGCCGCGGGGCAGCAGCAGCGCGCCCGGCAGCGGAAACACCGGAATGATCTCCGGGAGATCGGCGGGCCCGCGATATTCGATGTTGATCGGCATCTGCCCGGTTCCCCCTTGGACTTGCTAGCGCATGATCCGGAAAAGTGTGCAGCGGCTTTCCGAACAGATCATGCTCGAAAAAGCCCTTACGAAAACAGGATCGTCGACAAACGCTTGCGTCCCTCGACCGTTGCATCATCCGTGCCGCCCCAGGCCTCGAAGAATTGCACCAGCTGCTTGCGGGCGCCGTCGTCGTTCCATTTGCGGTCGCGCTTGATGATCGCGAGCAGCTGCTCGGTCGCGGCCGCACGGTTGCCTTGCGCGTTCAGCGCGGTCGCCAGGTCGAATCGGGCCTGATGATCGAGCGGGTTTGCGGCGACTTTCTGTTCCAGCTCGGCGACAGGTCCGAGCGACTGCGCCTGCTCGGCGAGATCGATCGCGGTCTGCACGGCTTTCACCGCGGGGTCGTTGCGCTTGGATTCCGGCACCATGGCCAGCGTCTGCTTGGCCTGCTCCATCGCGCCGGAGACGGCATAACATTTCGCCAGGCCAGCGAGCGCCGCGATGTTGGTGGAATCATGCTGGAGCACCTCGGCGTAAATCTGCGCTGCCGCCGCCGCATCGCCCTCGGCGAGCACGGCTTCGGCCTCCTGCAGGATCTCGGCGATATTGGGCTCGCCCGGCGCGGTCACGCCCTTGGTCAGCTTCTCGATGAAGGCGTTGAGCTGGCTCTCGGGCACCGCGCCCATGAAGCCGTCGGCCGGCTGGCCGTTGACGAAGGCGATCACGGCCGGAATCGACTGGATGCCCATCTGGCCCGGGATCGCCGGATGCTGGTCGATGTTCATCTTGACCAGCTTGACCTTGCCCTTGGCCGCCTTGACCGCCTTTTCGAGCACGGGAGTAAGCTGCTTGCAGGGACCGCACCACTCCGCCCAGAAGTCGATCAGCACCGGCTGGCGCTTCGATTCCTCGATGACGTCCTTCACGAAGGTCTGGGTGGTGGTGTCCTTGATCAGATCGGCCGCAGCCGGGTTTGCGGCTCCGTTACCCTGGTCGATGATCGTCACGGCATCCCCTCGTCTATGTCTGGAATCGCGGCTCTTTAACACGTAGCCGCTTCCTATGCTTCGCTGTCGGCTCCTAGATTGGGCCGGGGCGGCCGAATTTCAATCCATTGCGGCCGATTCGCCGGTTCCGGGGCACTTTCGGGCCATTTGGCCGCATTCAGGCTCCCTATGGGGCCCCAAGAACCGAATCTAGGCCGCCGGTAGCTGTTGCATTCCCCTCCCGCTTTTGGCATACGACAGCCGTTGCCGGCGCGTCACGCGACCGACACAGGATGCGGGTGTAGCTCAGTGGTAGAGCACGACCTTGCCAAGGTCGGGGTCGAGGGTTCGAGCCCCTTCGCCCGCTCCAGTTTTTCCCTAAACTGGTCCTGTGAAGCACTCTTCATCCGAGGAGAGCTTCGTATGAAACTCGGCAGTAATCCTAATGGGACGATTCAGGTCAATGGTGGCTTGGATGAACTCGTTTGGCGTTGTCGCCGACTGTATACGACGTGGCCCCTGGAGAACGTCTGACAGGGCACGCTCCTTGTTGAGTGTCTCATTCGGTGCCAAGGCGCGAGTTGGATGGATCCTTTCACCCTGCAGGTGGCAGAGGGCTCCAAATGGATTTTTAGGCCTCGGCACCCTATATTGAGGCTAGGAGAGTTCCATGTCCGCCCAACGTTCCGCGAGCAAGCCCCACTATACTGCTGGCGTCATCCAACGGTTGGCGACTGCCAACAACGTAGCGGTGGTCGTTACGCCGAACGATGTCTTTGCCCATCACGTGACGCGGCTCTCCGGCGATGACGTGAACTTCGATCCTATCGAGAACATTATCGTCGCGCTTCAGCGCGCCGGCATTTTGGACCGTGTTCAGGCCGTGCGCCTTCAGGCACGCTATCTTCGTGAAAGCCGTCCGTGACGTTTGATCCATTCGGGGATTTCGCAACGCGGGGCTATTTGCGCAACGTCGCGAAGGCCAAAACTCCCGAAATCGTTCAACGCCTCCTGCACAATTCTTTCCTGACCGGCATCGACGCGGCCTTGCATCATCTTAAAGTGCGATCCTCCTTGACCTACGACGACGTTCTAAAAACGCACGGAACGCTGTTCGGGGCCGTATTCCCGTGGGCTGGAGAAGATCGACACACAAACGCGTCCCACATTCACGTGAAAAAAGGCGCAACGTTCTTCGCTCATCCCGAGGACATTCGCAGACCGATAGACTACGCATTGGAAAAGGGACAAAACAAAGCCTTCATGGCGGAGAAGCCCGGCGAAGTCATGGGCTATCTCGCTTATGGCCACCCGTTCCTCGATGGCAATGGCCGCACCATCATGCTCATTCATGCCGAGCTTGCGCGCCGCGCAGGCATCGGCATCGACTGGGCAGCAACCGACAAGGACAAATACCTCGCCGCTTTGACGGAAGAACTCGAAGCGCCGGGCAAGGGCAAGCTGGATGCGTATCTGAAGCCGTTCGTCCGCAAGGGTTCGCAATTGAAAGACATTGCGAGTGCGATCAAGGCCGCCCCCGGTTTGGATGGCAGTGAAGCCGACACCGTCGCAGGCGATACAACCGATCCAGCGATTAAAGCGCAATACGAAGCCCAGGAAGTTAAGCGCCAGGGCGGCCAGGGCTCGGCACAGAAGAGCTAAGCCTTCATGAATAGTCGGCGCACATTCTCTGCCGCTGCAAGAAGTGTAACGGTCCCGTCGCGCTTGCCGGGCTGGTCCGATCCCATAGAGGCGACCATATTAGGTTCAGGAAGGTGCTCGCTTGCCCAACGAACCTAAAAAGAAAAATAATCACTTCGTACCACGAAGCTATTTGGTGCACTTTTTGCTCGGCTAGCGATAAGCAGGTCGGCTTGTTCAACATGAAATCAGGCCTGACCGTCGAAACGGCCCCTATCAAGTCTCAATGCTCGCGCGATTACTTCTATTCAAAGAACCCAATCTTCGAGAACGAATTCACAAAGATTGAAGGTCAGCAAAAGCAGTTGTTCGCAAGAATAATTGAACAGCAATACATTCCGCCCCTCAACTCACGGGACCATCATGATCTGCTTGCCTGCATAATGTTCCAAATCGGGCGAACGGTTACGACCGCCGCTCATCAAGACGACATGGCCAATCAATTCGGAAAAGCGATCTTGCGGAAGCATTTCGAACGGGATGGCCGCAACGACATGCTTGCCTATTTGGATCGCGTGAACATCTCGGTTCCCAATGGGGTGCTTGATGCAATCCAGCAGCACCTGACTATGTATCCGCTCCTCGGTGATCTCGAGGTTGCGCTGTTCCTAAATGAAAGCAACGAGGACTTCGTAACGAGTGACCACCCGGTTGCCCTCTGCAATAGCTTGCCCCCGGCAACGTCGCCCCACGGAGCGAACGTCGGCTTTGCATCGAGGGGCCTCTTGGTCCTTCTTCCACTCTCGCCACGTGTTCTGCTGCTTTTAAGTGACCGCGAGGTTTACAAGGTAGCAACAGACGAAAATGGCATCGTTAAACTTGCGAAGGCTCGGGACGTTATCGAGCTTAATATTGCTCAATGCTTCAACGCGCACGAAAATTTATACTTCGCCTCGGCGGCGAAAGTGCCAGCGACGCTTTCGACCTACCGAAAGCGACGTGAACAACTAAGACCAGCGCCACCGGCCCTTTCCGAGACTCCAGCTCTCACCCGAGAAGGCAAACGAGCAATTCTACTCCATTGCCAGCCCCTAAACGGCGGTTGGTGCTCCCGAGAGCGATTGAGGTTCGCCACACCGCCCGGACCGGAAAGTACAAGCAAGGAGATGCCTTCGTTCGCGACCCACTTCGGACTGAGGTGGTGAAGGCTGAACTTGACCGGATTCAAGCGTTGCAGGAGGCAGCCACACAAGCGGCAGATGCGGCGAAGCCCAGCGGCCCATCGACGCCAGAATAAAGGGGATGCACCCCTCGACCCTCAAGGCCCTTCGGCGAGCGGAAAGCGCGAAGGGCGTTTTCCGGCCTTGACCGCGTCACCCCGCCAAGATGGCTGTCCATCGGTTTGCTGCGCATACCCGCTTAAGGAAGCGGGCGGCGGTCAGCGGATAAATTCTGGCATACCTCCAGCGGTACCGATAAAGTTGCGGAATCATGGTTAGCCACGGTCTTCCGCAGGCAGTTGTCGAACCGAAACTGCCGACTGTCGCTATTGTCACTGCCCTCGACGTTGAGACGAGGGCGGTGCTTCGTCATTTTGGCGACAATTGGCGTGGCGAAGATCTGGATGGGACGTATATCTATAGAACCACATTCGAAGGCTGGGATATTGTGATGGTCGAGGCTGGCGCTGGAAACGCTAGCACCGCATCTCTTGCCAGCAAGGTTATGGGTCATTACAGCCCTGCGGTCGCGCTATTCGTCGGCGTCGGCGGAGGTGTCAAGGACGTAGAGCTTGGCGACGTCGTGGTTGCATCACGCGTTGTTGGCTATGAATCCGGCAAGGACACCGCGAAACGTTTTCTGCCTCGCACCGATTTAAGCCGCAGTGCACACAGGCTTGAACAATATGCACGGGCACTGAACAAGCGGAACGAATGGCAGGAGCGGTTAGACCCAACGATTGAGAGAACAGTGCTTCCCAGCCTGAAGGTAGGACCCGTCGCTGCTGGCGAGAAAGTTGTTGCATCGCAGCGCTCGCAGACCGCGAAGTTCCTTAAAACGCAATACAGCGACGTGATTGCGGTCGAGATGGAGGGGCGGGGCTTCCTTGAGGCCGCGCACGTGAACACCGTCCTTGCGACCGTCATTCGCGGCATTTCTGACAAGTTGAGCGGCAAATCGGTTTCGGACAAAGCAGGCTGGCAGTTGCGCGCCGCCGACGCCGCGAGCGCCGCCGCGTTCGAATTGCTTAAACAGCTTCATGCCATGCCGCCCGCCGGACCGCGCGCCAGTCCAGCAATGCCCGTAACCTCCGCCCTAAGCGTGACCCCTCCAGCTGCCTTTGATAGTGGAAGGCCGAGCAGCACTCCGGGCACTCCCAAATTCTTAGAGACGAAGGCAACGTTAAACGCGGGAAGTTTCTTCAGCGAGGGCGAAGTTCTCGCCCGCGTCGGCGTGCCCGATGTCGATGAGGTGCTGTTCAGCTTTCAAGAATTGCCCGATGGGTTCGTGCGGGTGATTCCGGCAAAAGCGAGGGCCAAACCGCTGCCGTTCGCCGAGCTGTTAGAAAAGGCGACCTATGCCCCCTTACTCAAGACGAGGCAGTATGGGGCGCTAACGTCATTGAACAGCCGGGGAGCCCTTGCCTATGACCCCGGCGGTGGTCGCCAAGGTGGTCCTGCCCCCCTTGCGTGGGGAACCCAACTCTTCCCGAATGGCGAGCTTTGGCTGGCCAGCAATACGGTCGTAATTCGCGACCGTGGAGGGCGTCCAGATTGGGTGCCGATCCCATTCATTCCTGCGTTGTTGACGGAGCAGGTGTTCCACCAAAAGACACATGCTGCCGTCGAGTTCGCGGCAAGCCAGCTTGGCCTCTCTTTCCCGTGTGAACTTGAACTCGGCATTTTAGGGGTGATCGACGCCAAATTGGCCGTCGATACGGACGACATCCGGGGTCCTATTCGTGTGGATCAGGTAACGGTCCGGCGGACTTTGAACGCGGGAGATCGCGACGAGATCGATGGCGTCCTGCTGGAATTTTTCAACGCGCTCTATGATGCAACCGGCTATGCGCGGGCCGAGAATCTATTCTATTTTCCGCCCGAACCTCCGCATCAGTGACGGTCATTTTATGCGGAAACTCGGCCAACAATCCGTCTAACGAAGCGTCCAACATTTTGAGCGTCGCTTACATCGCGGGCGTATTAAATAATTGAGTCTGCGGAGGAATTTGTCTACGGTGCTCTGACTATAGGGCGCTTCGCCCGCTCCAAGTTTTCCCAGAGCATCCAGCCGATCGGGACGGAAGCGTGGTTCGCCACGCTGCTGGCGGCTGTCTCAGGTTCGCAATGACAGTTCTGGCCACCGGCAGTGCCGGCCATCTCGGTGAAGCCATCCTCCTCACCCTGCGCAAGCTCGGCGCTCCCGCTCGCGGGATCGACCTGAAACCATCACCCTGCACCGACGCGGTCGGCTCAATCGTCGATCCCGGCTTCGTGCGCGAGCAGATGTCCAGCGTCACCGCCGTGATCCACACCGCGACACTGCACAAGCCGCACGTGGCGACCCACTCCAAGCAAGACTTCGTCGACACCAACGTCACCGGCACGCTCAATTTGCTCGAGGCGGCGGCGAGCGCCGGCGTGAGGAGCTTCGTCTTCACCAGCACCACCAGCGCGTTCGGCTCGCAGCTCCGCCCCGAGGCCGGACAGGCGGCGGTCTGGGTCACCGAGGATCTGCTGCCGGTGCCGAAGAACATCTACGGCACCACAAAACTGATGGCGGAGACCCTGTGCGAACTGTTTTATCGGGAGCGCGGTCTGCCGGTCGTTGCCTTGCGGACCTCGCGCTTCTTTGCGGAAGACGATGATGATCCCGCGATGCGCTCGGCCTATTCGCTGGAGAACGCGCAGGCCAACGAGCTGCTCTATCGTCGGCTCGACATCGCGGACGCGGTGAGCGCTCATCTGCTCGCGGTCGAGCGCGGGCCAGGCATCGGCTTCGGCCGCTACATCGTCTCCGCGACCAGCCCGTTCGAGCCGTGTCATCTCACGGCGCTCGCGCGCGATGCAGCCGGTGTCGTGCGCGAGCTCTATCCGGATTGCGCGCAGCTGTATGCGGCGCGGGGCTGGAAACTCTTCCCAGAAATCGACCGCGTCTATGTCAACGACCGCGCGCGGCGCGAGCTGGGCTGGCGGCCCGAATTCGACTTCGCCCATGTGTTGGACAGCCGGCGCGCAGGTCGCGATTTTCGCAGTCCGCTGGCACGCGAGATCGGCTCGAAGGGCTATCATGACGGGGTGTTCGACGACGAGCCCTACCCGGTCGCCTCGTAGGCGCCGACTTTGCTATTTTGCTCGACGCTTCAAATGGCTGTTCGGTCTGGCCGGGAGCAAGCGGCTTGAACCATTCTACTGTGCATGGGGTTGTTCTCGCATTTTTAGGGTCATCCCCTCTTGCCACCTGCGTACGATCCCGCGCCCATTGATTCCGCGCTGCAGCGAGAGCGTCGCTGTGGCGTTCCTCCGTTGACATTCCGTCTCAATTTTTACGCAGCGCAAGAGCGGTGCACGCGACGCGCTTCTCTCCGGTCGCAGATGTGCTAACCTTTTTGCGTCTGTCGTTCCGGCGGACCCAAAACTTCGCCTCTCGACTAGCAAAATAAAATAATGCGCAGCCCTGACGGCTGCCTTTAGGGGAGTGACGCGATGAAATTCCATCGATCCGTCTTTCAATCCGTTCTGGCGCTTGCGGCCGTGGCCCTTCTCGCGGGGACCAGCGCTGGTCACGCGCAAGACAAAAGCAAGCCGCTGAAGAAATACGAATCCGGCACCAAGGAATTCTGGACCCATCCGCCGGATGACTGGTTCCTGGGCGACGAAACCGAGGCACAGAAGGGCCTCGCGCCGCCGTCGGGTCCGCCCACGGGCGCGTCCGATGCCGAGCTCGCCAACATCATCAAGAAGGTCAAGCTGCCGCCGGGCTTCAAGATGGAGGTCTATGCCTCCGGCGTGCTGGCCGCGCGGCAGATGGCCTGGGGTGACAAGGGCACGCTGTTCGTCGGTTCGTTCGGCCTCGGCAACGTCTATGCCATCAAGGACGACAACGGAAAGAAGGAGGTCAAGACCGTCCTCAAGGGCCTGAACATGCCCACCGGTCTCGCCTTCAGGGATGGCGCGCTCTACGTCATCGCAGTCGACAAGCTGATCCGCTACGACAATGCCGAAGCCAATCTCGACAAGCTCGGCGACGGCAAGGTCGTCTATGACGACATGCCGTCCTATGCCGCGCATGGCTGGAAGTACATTGCGGTCGACAAGGAAGGCTGGTTCTACATTCCGTTCGGACCGCCCTTCAACATCGGCATTCCCCCGACCAGCGTCTCGCAGATCCGGCGCGTCGATCCCAAGACCGGCAACGCCGAGATCTATGCGCTCGGCGTCCGCAACTCGGTCGGCGGCGACGTCGATCCGCGCACCGGCAAGTACTGGTTCACCGAGAATGCCCGCGACTGGATCAGCGATGACCTGCCCAGCGACAAGCTGAACATGATCAACAAGATGGGCGAGCATTTCGGCTATCCCTACTGCCACCAGGGCAATCTGCCCGACGACAAGTTCGCGATGGGCCACAAATGCTCCGAGTTCACGCCGCCCGTGCTGAATCTCGGCGCCCACGTCGCTCCGCTCGGCATGAAGTTCTATACCGGCGACCAGTTCCCCGCCGAGTACAAGAACAACATTTTGATCGCCGAGCATGGCTCCTGGAATCGCCACAAGTACCAGGGCGGTCGCATCATGCGCGTCATCGTCGGGCCTGACGGCAAGAACCCCAAGCAGGAGGTGTTCGCCTCCGGCTGGATCGAGGGCGACCAGGGTTATCTCGGTCGTCCCGACGACATCATCCTTGCCAAGGACGGATCGATCCTCGTGGCCGACGACTGGGCCGGCGCGATCTATCGCATCAGCTACAGCAAGAAGTAGCGCGCACACGACAAGAGGCTGCGGTGGCCGAGGGGCGCCGCAGCCTCTTTCATGTCAAAGCCACGCTATCGTTTCGGATTGCGCCCCAGCGCAAGTCCGGAACCCATAACCACGAATCGGGGTTATGGATCCTCAGATTCGCAATCGCGCAGCTTAGCTCGTGCTTCGCACGCTCCGGAACGACGAGCTCGATAGATCGGATTCCTGCTCATGCGCCGCAAGTTATCTTTGTCCGCAATCGGTGCGCTATCGCTTGCGGCGCTTGCATTCATCCCGGCCCAGGCCGCGGATAATTCCGCGATCAAGGAAAAAGTCTCGGTCTGCGCCGGCTGTCACGGCGAGAACGGCGTTTCGCAGACCGAGAATATTCCCTCGCTGGCCGGCCAGCCCGATCAGTTCCTGCAATGGCAGCTCGTGTTCTTCCGCGCCGGCTCGCGCAAGAACGAGCAGATGCAGCCGATCGTCGAGCAGCTCACCAACGAGGACATCCGCAATCTCGGCGCCTATTTCTCGCAGCTGCCGCCGCCGAAGGGTTCGGAGGACGCGGATCCCGATATGTCGAAAAAGGGTGCGCAAGTCGCCGCCGGCCGCCGCTGCGCCTCATGCCATACGGACAGCTTCGCCGGCACCAAGGGAGTCGCACGACTGGCCGGTCAGCGCGAGGAATATCTGGTCAAGGCGCTGCACGATTACAAAGCCGGCTTGCGCGTCGGCGGCGGCGTCGCCGCGATGGCCGATGTCGCCTATCGCATGAGCGACGAGGAAATCACGGCGGTCTCGCATTATCTCGCGCACTTGAAATAGCGCTGGGCTGCCACGACGACCGGGTGCTGAGTTACCCCGCCCGCTGCTTCTCATACGCCTTCAAATGCGTGTAGGCGATGCGCAGCTTCGGCACCGGCACCTTGGCGGCATCGGCGCGCGCGATGAGGTCGCCGATGACGTGGTCGGCTTCGACCGGCAGGCCGGCCTTGATGTCGCGGAACATCGAGGCCGTCATCGGCGAGCCCTCGGCGGTGAGGTTGCCCTTCACCCGCTCGAAGAACGGCCCGCCCGGCGCATAGCCCGCCGCCGTGGCGATCGCGCTGGTCTCGTCGAGCATGCCGAGCAGGAAATCCCGGCCGCCGGGAGCTGCGAGGATGTTGCCGACAGAGGTGCGCATCAGGCTGGTGGAGGCCGCGAGCGAGGAGAGGAACACCCACTTCTCCCACATGTCCTGCATGATGTTCTGGCTGGCGGTGGCACCGTTGATGCCGCTCTTGAAGGCCTCGTCGATCGCCTTGACGCGATCCGACAGCTTGCCGTCGCGCTCACCGTAATTGATCGACTGCATCGGTTGGAGCTGCACAACCTCGCGCTTCTCGTTCAGGGTCGCCGCGATGGCGCAGAGGCCGCCGAGCACGCGCTCCCTGCCGAATTTGGCATCCAGGATGTCCAGATGCTTCATGCCGTTCAGCATCGGGATGATCGCGGTGTTTGGTCCGACCGCCGGCGCAAACGATTTGATGGCGTCGTCGAGATCGAACGCCTTGCAGCTCAAGAGCACGACATCGAACTTGTCCTTGAGCGCATCGGCCTGCACCGTTGGCGGATTCTGCAGCGTCACGTCGCCATTCGGGCTCCTGATGACGAGGCCCGCGCTTGCGAGCTCGCCGGCGCGGCGCGGCCGGACCAGGAAGGTGACGTCGCGGCCGGCCTGCAACAGCCTGCCACCGAAATAGCCGCCGATGGCGCCGGCGCCGACCACGAGGATACGCATGGGAGAACTCCGCTATTGTGCTTGGCGAATGGCGAATAGGGAGTAGCGAATAGCAGGCGAGATTTCCACTCGCTATTCGCTACCTCCCATTCGCGCACTTCACTTTCCCGACACCATCTCCTCGACCTCGCGCAGCTGCTCCTTGCCGAAGAACATCTCGTTGCCGACGAAGAAGGTCGGTGAGCCGAACGCGCCGCGGGCGACCGCTTCCTCGGTGTTCTTGATCAGCCTGCCCTTCACCTCCGGCTCCTGAGCCCGGGCGAACAGCTTCTGGGCGTCGAGGCCGGAGGACGCCAGTGCCTTCGCCGCGACTTCGGGGTCGTCCATCTTCTTCGGCTCGCGCCACATGTGGTGGAAGGCGGCCTCGACGTATTTTTCGAACACGCCCTCGAGCTGAGCTGCGATCGCCGTGCGCATCAGGTTTAGCGTGTTGACGGGAAAGTGCGGATTCCAGACATAAGGCTGGACCTTGAAGCGCTTGATGAAGCGCTCGGTCTCGACCTGCTGGAATTCGCGCTTGTTCTTGATGCCGGCGAGCGTCTCGGCCGGCGACCTGTTGTTGGTCGACTTGAAGATGCCGCCGAGCAGGATCGGGACGTATTCGAACTTGACGCCGATGCGCTGCTCGATCGCGGGGATCGCGAGGTGGCTGAGATAGGCGTTGGGGCTGCCGAAATCGAACAGGAACTGCGGGGCTATGCGGGTCAATTCGATCTCCCTGACCTGACATCTTGATCTGACTTTCCGCGCATTGTGACGCAGCGTGTCCCACAGGTCCATCGTTTAATGATGATCATAATACTTTGACCGTCAGACCAAGCGCAGGATTCCCCCGCTTGCGCCAGACCAGGAAGTAATAGCCCATCTGCAAAACGAACATGGCGCAGAACACGATGGGATAGGCGGCCCATATGCCCGCAAGGCCGATCGTGCGGCTCAGGATCACCGCGGCCGGCAACTCGATGGCGAGAATCGCGAAGATTGAGAGCAGCATCGGCGTCAGCGCGACGCCGGCCGCCCGCATGGCACCAGAGAACACCGTGGCGAGGCCAAACGGCACCGAGCTCCACAAGGCGATGAAGAGCAGCTCCTTCGCCAGATCGAGCACGGCGCCGTCGGTGACGAAGATGCCGAGGATCGCGCGGGGCGTGAGATAGATCAGCGCCACGAGCCCCCCGGTCAGAACCAGGTTGAAAGCGAGCCCGGTCCGCACGATGCCGTCGAGCCGGGTTCTGTCGCCGCCACCGACCGCCTGCGCGCCGAGGATCGAGACTGCGATGGAAATCGACATCGCCGTGAACTGCGTGTAGCCCATCACCTGGTTGACGGCGCCGTAGGCCGCCGTGGCGGCCGATCCATAGCCGTTGACGAGTCCGAGCAGCACCAGCTCTGCGATCGCCATCACCACCATGCCGACGGCGCTCGGCAATCCGATGCCGAGGATCTTTCCGAGCATGGCGCCGTCGAGCCTGAGGTGACGCAGCAGCGCCGCGTCCGGAGCGAGCGCGTGCTTCTTCCGCCGCAGATACAGCGCCAGCGCGATCAAGGTGAGCGCGTTCGAGATCGCGGCTGCCCATGCCGGGCTGGTGATGCCGGCCGCCGGCAGTCCGAACGACCCACGGATCAACATCGGCGTCAGGATCAGGCCGATCGCGGTCGACAACGCCAGCGCCAGCAGCGGCGTCAGCGCGTCGCCAACGCCGCGGATCATCGCCGTCATCAGCAGGAAGACGAAGCCGAGCGGCATGGTGAGCAGCATGATCCGCGCGTAGGCGCTGGCCTGGTCGAGAATGTCGGCCGGCGTCGCAAGCGCCATCATCAGCGGGCGGCTGAACAGCCCGCCGATCAGCGCGATCGAAATGGAGAGCAGAAGGCTGATCGCGAGCGTCGTACCTGCAACGCTCCGGATCTTGTCGTGCTCGCCCGCGCCAAAGGCCTGCCCGATCAGCACGGTCGCGCCGGTACTCAGCCCCATGACGAAGGCGAACAGAAAGAACATCACGGGAAAGAACACCGACACGGCCGCCAGCGCGTCGACGCCGATCATCTGGCCGAGATAGACGTTGCTGACGGTGCCGAACAGCGATTGCAGTGCGTTGCTCAGCATCAAGGGCGCGAGGAAGCGGAGAAATGTTGTCGAGAGCGGCTTGGGTGCAGACATGGATCGGCCTTTCATCAGGGCGCACGGAGCCGTTGCCGCGCGCAAGGCGCGGCCCGGCCGTCGATGGGGTTGTGTGAGAGCGCCTTAAGCGCGGTCGCTGTAGGCGAGCTTGACGATGTGGTCGCGGATGTCGGACGGCCAATCCGCGATCAGTCCGGTGAAGCGCCGCCGGTCATCCGCAAACAATGCGCGCGAAGCTTCCTCGAACTGCGGCAGGTTGCCCGCCATGGTCGACATGAAGTGATAGGCCGCATCGCGCGCCTGCCGTTCGCGGTCCTTGTCGCCGCTCGCGCGCCTCGCCTCATCGACGAGCTTGCGCAGCGCGACCGAGGCGCCGCCCGGCTGCGCGCCGAGCCACTCCCAATGTCGCGGCAACAGCGTCACCTCGCGCGCGACCACGCCGAGCTTCGGCCGGCCGCGCCCGCGCGGCTCGCTCGGTGGTACGGTTTCCTCGACCGGCGGCGGCACGAGCTTGGCCAGCCGCGCCAGCACCTCGCGATCCCCGCCGCGCAGATCGAAATCGATCGATCGACCCGTGCCGTCCTCGAAGATGATGATGGGCTCGTCCGGCCGCGGCGCCACGCGCTTGACGACCAGCGCGACCTCGCCTGCCGGCCCGGACACTAGGCGACGCTGGCCCTGGAAGGCGGTGAAAATCTTGTTCATTGGAATCATTGCCACTTTTACGACGTTCGGACTATTTAATACCCGGGTAAATTATTGACGTCAATATACCCGGGTGAAAATATCCGCTCCCCAGGCTCGACATCGCGGTCCCGGACTGGCAGGTACGCGACCGACCGACGACGCCTAGCCATCACGCCTGCCCTGGGGACCTCGCCGATGCTGACCGTTCACCACCTCAACAACTCCCGCTCGCAACGCGTGCTTTGGCTGCTCGAGGAGTTGGGCGTGCCCTACGAGATCGTGCGCTATCAGCGCCAGCCGGATATGCGCGCGCCGAAGGAGCTGCGCGCCATCCATCCGCTCGGCAAGTCGCCCGTCATCACCGACAACGGCAACACCATCGCCGAGTCGGGCGCGATCATCGAATATCTCGTCGGGACCTACGGCAACGGCCGGCTGGTTCCGCCGCCTGATACACCGGAGCGGCTGCGCTTCACCTATTGGCTGCATTATGCCGAGGGGTCCGCGATGCAGCCGCTGCTGCTCAAGCTGCTGTTCACGCTGATGCCGAAGCGCGCGCCGGCGCTGCTTCGTCCGCTGGTGCGCAAGGTCTCCAACCAGGCGCTGACCACGCTGGTCAATCCGCAGCTCAAGCAGCACATGGATTATTGGGAAGGCGAGCTCGGCAAGAGCGAGTGGTTCGCCGGCAACGAATTCACCGCAGCCGACATCCAGATGAGCTTCCCGCTGGAAGCGGCGCAAGCGCGCGGCGGGCTCGAGCAGGGCCATCCCAAGACGATGGCGTTCCTGGATCGCATCCACGCGCGCCCGGCCTATGCGCGCGCGCTGGAGAAGGGCGGGCCGTATCAGGTGGGGCGGTAAGCTTCCTCACCGCCCCAGGAAGACGGCGCACGATGGTGCCTATCAGTGCGCGTGCAGCACGCGTCCGCGTGTTTCCGGCAGCGCAAAGGCGGCGATGAAGAACACCACATAGGCGACCACCGCGAAGATCGCGATCGCATTCGCAAGCGAGGTCGACGCCGACAGCGCGCCGACGAGGAATGGAAACAGCGCGCCGATGCCGCGGCCGAAATTGTAGCAAAAGCCCTGGCCGGAGCCGCGCAGCCGCGTCGGATAGAGCTCGGTCAGGAACGCGCCGATGCCGGAGAAATAGCCCGAGGCGAAGAAGCCGAGCGGGAAGCCGAGTAGCCAGAGGATTTCGTTGGTGAGCGGCAGCTGCGTATAGAGCAGCACCACCGCCATGGCGCCGATCGAGAAGATCAGGAACAAATTGCGCCGCCCGATCCGGTCGGCAAGCCAGGCGCCGGTGAGATAACCGATGAAGGAGCCGATGATCAGCGTCGACAAATAGCCGGTCGAGCCGACGATCGACAGATGGCGCTCCTTGGTCAGGAATTGCGGCACCCAGAACGTGACGGCGTAGTAGCCGCCCTGGCAACCCGTCGCCATCAGCGAGGCCAGGATCGTGGTCTTCAAAATCGGGCCGGAGAAGATTTCCCAGATCGCCGGGCGATCGCCGCTCGCGGCGTGCCTGGCGCGAGCCTCGACCGCGATCGCCGGCTCGGTGACGGAGCGGCGGATGTAGAACACCAGGAGCGCCGGCAGCGCGCCGATCACGAACATCCAGCGCCATGCGATCTCCGGCGGCAAGACCGAGAACAGGATCGCCTGCGACAGCACCGCGAGGCCCCAGCCGACTGCCCAGCCAGATTGCACCGAGCCGACCGCGCGCCCGCGATATTGCGGCCGGATCGCCTCGCCCATCAGCACCGCGCCTGCCGCCCATTCGCCGCCGAAGCCGAGCCCGAGCACGGCACGTGCGATCAGGAGCTGTTCGAAATTCTGCACGACAGCACAGACCAGCGAAAAGAACGAGAACCAGATGATGGTGATCTGGAGCGTCCTCACCCGCCCGATATGGTCGGAGAGATAACCGCCGAGCCAGCCGCCGATCGCGGAGGCCAGCAGCGTCACCGTGCCGGCAAGGCCAGCCGAGGCCGCATCGACCTTCCACAGCGCGATGATGGTGCCGATCACCAGCGGATAGATCATGAAGTCCATGCCGTCGAGCGCCCAGCCCGCCGCGCACGCCCAGAACGTCCGGCGTTCGGGCACGTTCATGTCGCGATAGAACGCAAGAAGGCTGGTGTCTTCGATCTCCGTGCGCTCGATGCGCTGGTTCGGATCGGCTGGCGTCATGTGCGTTTCCCCGGCAGTTTCTCGAAAGCTGCGCTTTGGTAGCACGCGTGGCAGCGAGAGCTAGCGGGTCCGCGCTCCCGTGCCATGCAAATGACGTGTTACTGCCCCGCTGCTTCGGCGCCCCGCGTGCGCGGATCGGGCGCGCCGAGCGGCCCGTGGGGTGTCACGACAATCGAGTTGGCCGACGTCTGCCCCATGGGCTCGACGATGACGTGACCCATCGCCTTCAGCTCGCCCAGAACATCGCTGCGAAAGCCACGCTCGATGCGCACTTCATCCGGCAGCCATTGATGATGCAGCCGTGGCGCCGCAACTGCGGCAGCAACGTCCATCTTGTAGTCAAGGACGTTCACGATCACCTGGAGCACCGTCGAGATGATGCGGCTGCCGCCGGGCGAACCCGTCACCAGCACGGGCTTGCCGTCCTTGAGCACGATGGTCGGTGACATCGACGAGAGCGGACGTTTGCCGGGTCCGGGCAGATTGGCTTCAAAGCCGACCAAACCATAGGCGTTGGAGGCGCCGATGGCGGCGGTGAAATCGTCGAGCTCGTTGTTGAGCAGCACGCCGGTGCCGTCGGCAATGAGGCCGACGCCGTAGCTGAAGTTCAGCGTGTAGGTGTTGCTGACCGCGTTGCCGCGGGAATCGACGACAGAGAAATGCGTGGTGTTGCTGCCCTCGCGCGGCGAGGAGGCCGCGGAAACGAGCTCCTTCGACGGTGTGGCGCGTTCGATGGAGATGCCTGATCGCAGCTTGGCGGCGTAGTCCTTGGCGGTCAGCGTCTCGATCGGTGCGTTGACGAAAGCGGGATCGCCGAGATAGCGCGCGCGGTCCGCGTAGGCGCGCTTCATCGCCTCGATCAGAAGATGCAACGATGTCGGCGAGCCCTGCTTCAAATCGGCAAGCTGGAAGCCCTCGAGGATGTTGAGCGTCTCCACCAGCACGACGCCGCCCGACGAAGGCAGCGGCATCGACACGACGTCGTAGCCGCGATAGGTGCCGCGCACCGGCGCCCGGATCACAGCCTGATAGGCCTTCAGATCGGCGGGCGTCATGATGCCGCCGGCCTCAGCTACGGCCTTGGCGAGCTTTTCCGCAACCGGCCCCTCGTAGAAGCCGCGTGGCCCCTGTGCGGCGATTGTCGACAGGGTTTCGGCGAGATCGCCCTGCACCAGCCTGTCGCCTTCACCGACCGGCGTGCCATCGGGCCGCGAGAAGATCTTGGCCGAAGACGGCCAGCGTGCCAGCCGCCGATGCCAGCCCGGCATCGTGTCGGCCATGTCGTCGCTGACGACGAAACCATCGCGGGCGAGCGTGATCGCGGGCGCGAGCAATTGCGCCAGCGTGAAGTGTCCCGAGCCGTATTTCTCCCATGCCAGAGCGAGGCCCGCAACCGTGCCGGGCACGCCGACGCCGAGCGCGGAATCCCGTGACTTCGCAATATCGGGCTTGCCGTCGGCGCCGAGGAAGATTTGCGGCGTGGTCGCCGCCGGCGCCGTCTCGCGGTAGTCGATCGTGATGTCTTCGTTGCGGTCCGCGGAATGGATCACCATGAAGCCGCCGCCGCCGATATTGCCGGCACGCGGATAGGTCACGGCCATCGCAAAGCCGGTCGCGACCGCGGCATCGACCGCATTGCCACCGCTTCGCAGGATATCGGCACCGATCTGCGCGGATATCTTCTCCTGCGCGACGACCATGCCGTGCTCGGCGGCTACGGCGCGCACCGTGTCGGGTGCAGCAGGAACATAGGCCCGCCGCGCATCCTGAGCGGTCGCGGGTGCGAGACCAAACGCCAGAGTGGCAATGACGGCGAAAAACGTCCGTCGGGTCGAATGTGACGACATCATCAAAATGAAACTTCCGTCGTGGCTTCGGACAGTTCACACGCCTCGCGGCAATGCTATACGGTTTGCCTCAAGACAGCCAAAACTGTTCGTGATGAGGACTGCGTGATGACGACGATCGCCCCGGATGCGCGCATGGCCGGCGTGCCGCGGACCTATCCGCCGCGCGCCGCCGTCGTCAGCTGGATTTTCTTCGACTGGGCCGCGCAGCCTTATTTCACGCTGATCACGACCTTCGTGTTCGCGCCCTATTTCGCCACCAGCATTGCGCCGAATCCCGCCGCCGGCCAATCGCTGTGGGGATTTGCGATGGCGGCCGCGGGCCTTGCGATTGCGTTGATGTCGCCGCTGCTGGGGGCCATCGCGGACGCCTCGGGCCGTCGGAAGCCGTGGATCGCGGGATTCGGAGCGCTGCTGGTGGCGGCATCCTGCACGCTGTGGATCGGCAAGCCCGGCGATCCCTCGATCATTCCGCCGCTGCTTACAGCCGTCGCGCTTGCCAGCGTCGGCGCTGAGTTCGCCACCCTCTTCAACAATGCGATGATGCCGACGCTGGTGCCGCCGGAGCGGATCGGCCGGCTCTCCGGCACCGGCTGGGCCACCGGCTATGTCGGTGGCATCGTCAGCCTGATCATCGTGCTCGGCTTCCTCGCGGCCAACCCACAGACCGGCCGCACGTTGCTGGGCCTCACGCCGCTGTTCGGGCTCGATCCGGTCAGCCATCAGGGCGATCGCATCGTGGGGCCGCTGACCGGGCTGTGGTTCATCCTCTTCGTGACACCGTTGTTCCTGTTCACGCCGGATTATCCGGCCAAGCGCCCGATGCGCGAGGCCTTGCGTGCGGGGCTGTCGGAGCTGGGCCAATCGATCAGAAGCCTGCCGCAGCAGAGATCGCTGGCGGCATTTCTGCTCGCCAACATGATCTATACCGACGGTCTGGTGTCGCTGTTCGCCTTTGGCGGCATCTATGCTGCGGGCACCTTCGGCTGGCACACGATCCAGATCGGCACCTTCGGCATCATGCTCGCGATCGCCGGCGCGTTTGGCGCATGGTTCGGCGGCAAGCTGGACGATCGTCTCGGGCCGAAGCGCGTCATCGCCGGCAGCATGCTCGTGCTGCTGCTGTCGGTGGCGGCGATTCTCCTGGTCGACAAGGACAGTGTGTTGTTCATCCAGGTCGCGCCGCCGCAGGCAGATGCACCCTTATTCTCGAGCGCGGCCGAGCGCGCCTACCTCGTGCTGGGCTGCCTCATCGGCGCCGCCGGTGGTCCACTCCAGGCCGCCTCACGCACGCTGTTGATCCGCCTCGCACCGAGAGACCGCATCGCGCAGTATTTCGGCCTGTTTGCGCTGACCGGGAAGGTGACCTCCTTCATCGGACCGTTGCTGATCGGCACGATCACCGCGGTGACCGCAAGCCAGAAGGCCGGCATGGCCGTGCTGGTGGTGTTCTTCGTCGCGGGGTTGGGGCTGTTGATGCGGGTGAAGGAAACATGACTCCCGCCGCACTCCGTAGCCCGGATGGAGCGAAGCGCAATCCGCGAAGGTCTTTGTGAGATTGCGAAACCCGGATTTCGCTTCGCTCCATCCGGGCTGCATTCTTGCTAACGGCCTTAGTGCCGGAAATGACGCGTGCCTGTGAACACCATGGCGATGCCGTGCTCGTCGGCGGCCTTGATCACCTCGTCGTCGCGCATGGAGCCGCCGGGCTGCACCACCGCGGTGGCGCCGGCCTCGATGCAGGCGAGCATGCCGTCGGCGAACGGGAAGAACGCATCCGACGCCACCACCGAGCCCTTGGTGAGCGGTTCGGCGAGCTTCAGCTCAACTGCCGCATCCTGCGCCTTGCGCGCCGCGATCCGGGCTGAATCCACCCGGCTCATCTGGCCGGCGCCGATGCCGACGGTGGCGAGATCCTTGGCGTAGATGATGGTGTTCGACTTGACGTGTTTTGCGACCCGGAACGCGAATTTGAGGTCGCGCATCTCCGCGTCCGTGGGCGCGCGCTTGGTCACGATCTTGAACGTCATGTCGTCGACCACGGCATTGTCGCGGCTCTGCACCAGCAGGCCGCCGGCCACCGTCTTGGCGGTGAGGCCGGGCGCGCGGGGATCGGGCAGGCTGCCGGCGAGGAGCAGGCGCAGATTCTTCTTCCCGCCGATGATCGCGATCGCCTCCTCGGTCGCATCGGGCGCGATGATCACCTCGGTGAAGATTTTTGTGATCTCGCGGGCGGTGTCGGCGTCCAGCGGACGATTCATCGCGATGATGCCGCCGAAGGCCGAGGTGGAATCACAGGCCAGCGCCCTGCGGTAGGCCTCGACGAGGTTCGACCCCTCCGCGACGCCGCAGGGGTTGGCGTGCTTGACGATGACGCAGGCCGCGGTTCGCTTGGCGTCGAACTCGCCGATGCATTCATAGGCCGCATCGGTATCGTTGATGTTGTTGTAGGAGAGCTCCTTGCCCTGCAGCTGCCGCGCGGTGGAGACGCCCGGGCGCTTGTCGGGCGTCGCATAGAACGCCGCGGTCTGGTGCGGGTTCTCGCCGTAGCGCAGCGACTGGATCAGCCGGCCGCCGAGGACGCGGAAGTCAGGCGCATCGATCTCAATCTGACGGTTGAACCAGTTCGAGATCGCGGCGTCGTAGGCGCCGGTGCGCGCATAGGCCTTCGCGGCAAGCCGCCGGCGCAGCTTCAGCGTGGTCGCGCCGTTGTTGGCGGCGAGCTCGTCGAGCACGGCCTTGTAGTCATCTGCCTCGACGACGACCGCAACGTCGTCATGGTTCTTCGCGGCGGCGCGGATCATCGCGGGGCCGCCGATGTCGATGTTCTCGATGCAATCCTCGAAGCCGGCGCCTTTGTCGACGGTCGCCTCGAATGGGTAGAGATTGACCACGAGAAGATCGATCGGCGCGATGCCATGCGCCTTCATCGCGTCCGCGTGCTCCTTGTTGTCCCGAATCGCGAGCAGGCCGCCATGCACCTTCGGATGCAGCGTCTTGACGCGGCCGTCCATCATCTCGGGGAAGCCGGTGAGGTCGGAGACGTCCTTCACCTTGAGGCCGGCCGCAGCGATCGCTTTCGCGGTGCCGCCGGTCGAGACCAGCTCGACATCATGCGCGGCAAGCGCCTTGGCGAACTCGATCAGGCCGGTCTTGTCGGAGACGGAAAGCAGGGCACGGGTGACGCGGCGGGGATGGTCAGTCATGAGCAAGATCCTCTGTCTTAAGGAGTGTCTATGCCCAGGCGCGCGGCTTCTCAGTCCCGCGCTTCCCGATGGTGCTCCATCCAAGGTCGCCAGTCGCGCGAGCGAGGGCTCGATAGCAGTTTTTGGCGCGGTTCACAACGATCAGATGGGGTCGAATCCGCGGTTAGAGCGGAAGTTCCGGTTCGCGCCGGGCGTTGCGGCGGGCATTGGTGACGGTCGGCGATGCGGTGGAGCGGACGAAGCTCCAGCGGATCGAGGGCGCCTGCCGCGCGTCCTGCCGGATCACGATCTGCGCGGTGCGGCGCGGCCCGTCATTGCCGGCCAGGAACACGCTATCCTCGAGGTCGACCTTGTCGTCGAGCGCCTCGAAGGTCCAGACATCCCGGTTCGGTAGCACCAACATGACGCCGCGCGCATCCGACAGCCGGCTCGCCTTCACCGCGGGATGCAGATGGAAGCGCAATGCGAAATCGGCATCAGCGCCCTTGAAGCGTCCGCCCTGCGGCGGCGACAGCGTGTCCTCGCCGTCGATGCGCGCGCCGTCATCGGCGATCATCAGCACGCGGCGATGGATAGCGCCGAACTTGGCGAGATAGCCGTCATGCGAACTCGTGAGCAGCGTGCCGTTCTGCACGATCTCGCGATAGCTCTCGACCTCGACCGGCCCGCTGGTAACAGGCGAGCCGTGCAGGAGCCGTTTCATCGCCGACATCTCGACGAACTGGCATGACGATGTCTCGTGATAGGTCAGCGTCGAATGCGCCGCCGTGCCGCGTGCGAACGGCCGCCAATTGTCGCGGCCGGTGGTCGGCATGCCGCAATTGGTGACGATGCGGCTGATGCCGGAGGACAGCTCGAACGACAGGCAGCCGGCATGGGCGTCGTGACTGACGCCGGCCGGCGGCGGCGGGCCGGTGTCGATGATCACGGTGGTCTGGCCGGCATCGAGGCGCTGGAAGCCGGTGTGCGGCATGTTCGCCATCGGCACGCCATGGGTGTCGTCATAGGCGAGCAGCGTGGCGAGCAAGTCGGACGATGTCGCGCTCATGCCGTTGAACAGCGCGAAATTGCCGTCGCCATGCCGGAAGAAGCGCAGCATCGGCATCATGCGGTCGATCGCATTGAGCAGCGCCGGCGGTGGCGCGATGTTGCGCGCGGCAAAGGTCTGGCGCAGCGGCAGCAGGTCGATCAGGAGTTCGATCAGCGCGCCCGGGTTGCGGGAGATGTGTCCGCCGTCGGGCAGGATCTGCCGCTGCAATTCGTCCGACAGCTTCTTCGATGCGCTGCGGATGTGACGCGCCTGGTTGGCCAGGCAGAGGGCCGCATAGCACAGCGCGATCAGCACCTGGAGCTTCGGCACCCCGTCGGGAATGTCGACCATGGTATAGCGCAGGAAGCGGATTTCGCGCGCGAGCGCGCGCAGGTAGCGGCGGTAGAATTTGTTGTCGGTCTCGTTGAGCACCAGCGGCGCCTGCGACAGCAGCGAGATCACGCGCCGGGCCAGCACGTCGGCGCGTCGCGCGACCGGGCGACGCTTGTTGGCGGGATTGGCGATCCAATCCTCGATCAGCGCGCGCGCATTCGCCCGTGTCAGCGCAGTGTCGGCGGCGCGCAAATGGCGCAGCCAGCCGAAGCCGAGCAGCGCGACCTCCCAATCCTCCGACGGCGGCTCGAGATCGAAGATCGAACGGCCGTGGCAATTGACGATCTTGCCGGCGAAGACGAATCGGCCGGCATAGATTTCGGCGGCGCGAGTCGCATCCGCGGTGCGCAGATCGTGCGGTGCGATGATCAGCCTGTCCGTGCGTCCCGGCCAGACCCGCGACAGCGCAACGGAACCGCCGCTCGCGCGCGCAAGCACGTTCCGCGCGAAGCGGTTCATGACCAGCGTCGAGATACGTCTGCGTTGAGCGACTGACACGCCTTGCCTTGAAGGGGGAGAGGATTCCGACGAATCCTTATTAATCCCAAAATCGAACGGCTGACACCACCTTGAACGGCGCGAATCAGCGTCGTGGTCGCAAAATCCAGTGCAAAATCAGGATTTAACGAGTCGGGCCGCGAAAAATCCGTCGAGCCCGCCGAGCTTGGGATCGGCGTTCGGCAGATGGCTGGGCAGAGTGCGAAGATCGCCTTCGGGGGTGAGGATTTCGCTCAGGCCCGCGACCTCCGGCGCCTCGATCGGAACGCGGCGAAGCGCAGGTTCGGCCGCGAGCAGCGTGGCCACGGGCTGCTCGCCTTCTTCGGGTTCCAGCGAGCAAGTGCAATAGATCAGCGTACCGCCCGGCTTGAGCAGCGTCACCGATTTTCGCAGCAGCCGCTGCTGCAGCACGGTCATGGCGGTGACATCGGATTCCTGCCGCAGCCACGCCACATCCGGATGGCGGCGGATCGTGCCGGTCGAGGTGCAGGGCGCGTCGACCAAAATACCGTCGAATCCTTCGGCAGGGCCGGCCCATTCCACGGCGTCAGCGACGACGGTCTCAGCCTGGAGCGACAGTCGCGCCAGGTTTTCACGCAGCCGCGCCACCCGGGCCGGCGAGCGGTCGATCGCCGTGACATGCGCGCCGGCATGCGCCAGTTGCGCGGTCTTGCCGCCTGGGGCGGCGCAGAGATCGGCAATGGACTTGCCCTTGACGTCGCCGAACAGCCGGGCCGGCAGCGCCGCGGCGGCGTCCTGCACCCACCATTGTCCCTCGGCGAAGCCGGGCAGCATGGTCACCGAGCCGTGCAGCAGCATCCGCACCGTTCCGGTCGGCAGCGTCTCGCCATGCAGGCGACTCGCCCATTGCGTGGCATCGGACTTCACGGTGAGATCGAGCGAGGGCTCGTGGCCGAGCGCCCGCGCCATCTCCCTTGCGGTTGCTTCGCCATAATGCGCGCTCCAGCGCGCGAGCAGCCATGGCGGCAGATCCAGCGATTGCGCCGCGACCTCCTCGACCAGCGCCGTCCCCTCGCGCGCGCAGCGGCGCAGCACGGCATTGACGAGGCCGGCATAGCGCGCGGCGCGCCGGTCGGATTGCACCAGGCGAACGGAGAGGTCGACGGCCGCGTGATCCGGCACGTCCATCCAGAGGATCTGCGCCGCGCCGATCAGGAGCGCGCTCTGCGCGCGCGGCGCCTCGGAGGGGATGCCCTTGTCGAGCAGGCGAGACAGCACATGGCCGAGCGTGCCGAGCCGGCGCAGCACGGTCGCGACCAGGCGGCGCATCAGCGCGCGGTCGCGGTCGGCCAGCGTTTTCAGTCCGGGATGGGCGCCGCTGCCGTCGAGCTGGTCGTCGAGCGTACGGTGCTTGTGCAGCACGCCGTCGACGATGTCGGCAGCGATCCGTCGTGCTGCAAGGCCTGGCACTTCGGACGGAGGAGCAAAACGTTGAGATGGCATGCGGCTTAAGGTTCTGAGCGAGCGGCAGTTCCGCCGAGGGGCGCATGCCTTGAGAACCCGATCTCTGGCACGCGAATATGCCAAATGTAAGAAAGGCCTCTCGCCTTTACAGCCCGCCATGACCATCTCAGCAATGCGATATTGGACCTCGCATGTCCCCAGATCCTGCGCTAGGAACCGCGCGATGAGTGACCAGGCCTCCGTTCCCGATCGCAAGAAACTTCCGCAGGCCGCCCAGCGCGCGCTGGCTGAGGCCGAGGCGCGCCGGCAGGCAGCGGCCGCGCATGATAAGGCCGCGCCGAAGGAATTGCAGGGGCCGAAAGGACCTGAGCCCACCCGCTACGGCGATTGGGAGCGCAAGGGTATCGCTTCGGACTTCTGAGACGCCGGTCACTCGCTCTTGCCGGTTCAGCCGACTCAGCCCTAGCGTGCGCGGGATGTCGCGCTTCGATCCCAACCATCCCTACCGGCCCTCCTACAGCGGCTCGCCTTTCGGCCGCCGCTTCTCCGGGCTGCTGCCGTGGATGTTCGTGGTCGGCATCGTCACGGCGATCGTGCTCGGCTTTCGCCATGGAACGACGTGGCCCATTCCACATGCGGATGACGGACAGTCGCGCGATGCCGAGATCATCCTGCAGCACTCCGGCAATTCCAACATGCGTCAGCCGGTCGATGTTGTCAGAACCGTCGACGGCGATACTTTCCTTGCGCGTGTGCATCAGCCCAATGGCCGCGATCTCGTTGCGCGCGTTCGCCTGCGCGGCATCGATGCACCCGAGATGAAAGCATCCTGCCAGGACGAGCTCGACAAGGCCGAGGCCGCGAGCGATGCGCTGCGCAATCTGCTCGGCCAGGGCGGCGTCGCGATCTTCAATCTCGGCCAGGACAAATATGCCCGCGTGCTCGCGGACGTCGCGACCAAACGCACTGCCAACGTCTCGGCGGCGTTACTCGCAGGCGGCTATGTGCGCAGCTACGATGGTGGCCACCGCAACGGCTGGTGCGGACGCGGCTGGCGCTTCTGGTAACAAAAAGCCGCATAGATCGATGCGGCTTTTTCAATTCAGGTCGGGCGCGGCGATCAGCGCGTCACGACCACCGTCGTGCCGACGGAGACGCGGCCGTAGAGATCGGTGATGTCGTCGTTGAGCATGCGGATGCAGCCATAGGAAACGAAGCCGCCGATCGAGCCCGGCACGTTGGTGCCGTGGATCGCATATTCGCCGCCGGCCAGCGTCATCGCCGCGACGCCCATCGGGTTGCGCGGCGAGCCGCCGGGAATGACGTCCGGGATGCTCGGCTTGTCGCGCTTCACCTCGGCCGGCGGTGCCCAGGCCGGGTTGCGATATTTGCCGTCGATGCGCGTGGTGCCGGCCCACTGCTTGCCGGACTTGCCGACGCCGACCGGATAGCGCACGGCGTGGCCGCTATCGAGAATGAGGTAAAGCCGCCGCTCGCTGGTTTTGACCACGATCGTGCCCGGCGAATAGTCGGCCAGATGGGCCCCCACCATTTCCGGCCGCGCCTGCGCCGCCGTCGGCATCAACACACCTGCCCCGATGGTGGCGGCGAGCGCCACAGCAATCCTTATCGACATCGATTTTCCCCCAGCCCGCAACGGATCGTCCAAAATGACGCACAACCGGCAATCGCCACCTTGCCCGTCCTTGTCAGGGGACAATCTTAACCGCGCCCGTTAACCGGTTGGTTTCCACGCACGGCCGCCAAGGGGCAGCCAGCGGGGGAAACAAAGGAAATGTTCGAAATAAAGTAAATGACCTGAAAACAACACTCGGCCGGAAAGATGCGGCCGCGCGGGTGCAAGCCCTGACAAGTCCGTGAGGGTGTGAACGGCTGTTGTTTCAGGGGGCCTCGGCGCGAAAGGCCGACTCGTGTCCCGGACGCGCTGCAGCGCCCTGGCGCTGCTGCGCCGAGCCGGACTCGGTTCTTTCGTTGCACGGTTGGATGAGCCCCGGCTCGGCAGCGCACCGCGAAGTGCGCGCCGCGCTGCGTCCGGGGCACAAGAGCTTGCCTTAGGCCGACTTCTTGTTCTGCCGGTTCTGGACGAGATCATCGACCACGGCGGGATCGGCCAGGGTCGACGTGTCGCCCAGGCTGCCCGGCTCGTCCTCGGCGATCTTGCGCAGGATGCGGCGCATGATCTTGCCGGAACGGGTCTTGGGCAGGCCCGGCGCGAACTGGATCTGGTCGGGCGAGGCGATCGGGCCGATTTCCTTGCGCACCCAGGTGACGAGCTCCTTGCGCAGGTCGTCGGTCGGCTCGATGCCGGCCATCAGGGTGACATAGGCGTAGATGCCCTGGCCCTTGATGTCGTGCGGGAAGCCGACCACGGCAGCCTCCGAGACTTTCTCATGCGCCACCAGCGCGCTCTCGACTTCCGCGGTGCCCATGCGATGGCCGGAGACGTTGATGACGTCGTCGACGCGGCCGGTGATCCAGTAATAGCCGTCGGCATCGCGGCGGCAGCCGTCGCCGGTAAAGTACTTGCCCTTGTAGGTCGAGAAATAGGTCTGCTCGAAGCGGGCATGGTCTCCGTAGACCGTGCGCATCTGGCCGGGCCAGGATCGCGTCAGGCAGAGATTGCCCGAGGTCTCGCCGTCCAGCACCTTGCCGTCGGCGTCGACGATCTCAGGCACCACGCCGAAGAACGGCTGTGTCGCCGAGCCCGGCTTGAGCCTGGTCGCGCCCGGCAGCGGGGTGATCAGGATGCCGCCGGTCTCGGTCTGCCACCAGGTATCGACGATCGGGCAGCGGTCGTCGCCGACGACGCGGTGATACCACTCCCAGGCTTCGGGATTGATGGGTTCGCCGACCGAGCCGAGCAGACGAAGCGAGGCGCGCGAGGTCTTCTTCACCGGCTCGTCGCCGCTCTGCATGAGGGCGCGGATCGCGGTCGGCGCGGTGTAGAAGATGTTGACCTTGTGCTTGTCGATGACGTTCCAGAACCTGGAATTATCCGGATAATTCGGCACGCCTTCGAACATCAGCGTGGTCGCGCCGTTCGCCAGCGGCCCGTAGAGGATGTAGCTGTGGCCGGTGACCCAGCCGACGTCGGCGGTGCACCAGTAGATGTCGCCGTCATGATAATCGAAGACGTATTGATGCGTCATCGAGGCGAACACGAGATAGCCGGCGGAGGTGTGCAGCACGCCCTTGGGCTGGCCGGTCGAGCCTGAAGTGTAGAGGATGAACAGCGGGTCTTCGGCGTGCATGTGCTCGACCGGGCATTCCGTCGTCACCATCGCCGCCGCCTCGTGGTACCAGAGGTCGCGCGTCGGGTTCATGTCGACCTTGCCGCCGGTGCGCTTGACCACCACGACCCAGTCGACGTCATCGGCCTTGGCGAGCGCGGCGTCGACATTGGCCTTCAGCGGCACCTTCTTGCCGCCGCGCAGGCCTTCGTCCGCGGTGATGATGACCTTGGATTTGCAGTCATTGATGCGCTGGGCGAGGCTGTCCGGCGAGAAGCCCGCGAACACCACCGAGTGGATCGCGCCGATGCGCGCGCAGGCGAGCATCGCATAGGCCGCCTCTGGAATCATCGGCAGGTAGATGGTGACGCGGTCGCCCTTCCCCACGTTGCGGGTGCGCAGGATGTTGGCCATCCGGCAGACTTCGTCATGCAGCTCCTTGTAGGTGATGTGCCTGGACTGCGAGGGGTCGTCGCCTTCCCAGATGATCGCGGTCTGGTCGCCGCGGGTGTGGAGATGCCGATCGACGCAGTTATGGGCGACGTTGAGGATTCCGTCCTCGAACCATTTGATCGAGATGTTGCCCGGCGCAAAGGAGACGTTCTCGATTTTCGTCGGCGCGTGCATCCAGTCGATGCGCTTGGCCTGTTCGGCCCAGAAACCGTTCGGGTCCGAGATCGAGCGAGCGTACATTTCCTTGTACTTGGCCTGGTCGACCCAGGCGCGCTTCGCCCATTCCGCGGGGACGTCGTAGATCTTCTCGGACATGCTTTCCCTCCACATACGGCAGGCCGAACGCTAGCGACTGGCGAGCCGACTTGATCATTGACTGATTATGCGTCGGGCTAACCGGGCCCGACAAGGAGCACAAGCTGGACCTTCGGCGGCCCACCGGCCATGCGGAAGATCAAGGTCACCCGTTGTGATTGTCGCAGTTCTGAAACAGGCCAAACGGGCGGCTTCGGGTTCTTTCCTCAGGTGTGCGGATCGGGCCTGCGCAGAGCCCTCATGCACCGACAGAGGTATTTAGAAACCACATCTCACTGATTCGGGACTCGCAATACGGTTCGGAACACCCTAAATGGCCAACCCGGGTCCAACGAGATCCTTCGGAACAAAAATCAGAACAGCGGCATTGACCGATAACAGACAGGGCTTAGGCATAAGGCTATGATGGATCAGCAGAATCTCGGGACGATACGGCCCGCTTCAGCCGATCCTGCCGCTATTGCGCTGGCCAAAGCCCTCGGTCAATGGCCGAAACCGGCCCCTTTCAGGCGTCCGAGCCCGAAAAAGGCCTTCGACACGGCGCCCGCGGCGACGGTCGAGGCGCTCGCCAAGGAGCTCGGCCTGCGGCTCGGGGACCAGAACGAGCTGACCATCCGCCGCATCAAGCGCGGCAAAGGCTATTCCTTCGTCCGCCCCAACGGCGCACATATTCGCGACGCCCGCACCATCCGCCGGCTGCACGCCATGGCGGTGCCGCCGGCCTATCGCGAGGTGCGTTACTCCGCCGATCCGAGCTTGCATCTCCAGGCCGTGGGACGCGATGCCGCGGGCCGGCTGCAATATCGCTATCATGCCGATTGGGAGAAGGTCCGCGAGCACCGCAAGGCGCATCGCCTGGAAAAGCTCGTCGGCGCGCTGCCAAAGATCCGGCGCAAGGTCTCGGCGTTCCTGTCGGGCGACGAACCGACGCGTGAATTCGCGCTCTCGGCCGTGATCGAGCTGATCGCGCGCACCGCGATCCGCCCCGGCAATGAATCCTACGCCCGTCTCAACGGCACGCGTGGCGCGACCACGATGCTGAAGTCCAACGTCACGCTGGAAGACGACAGCTTCGTGCTGACCTTCAAGGCGAAGGGCGGCAAGGCGGTGCGGAAAGAATGCGACGCTGCCAAGCTGGTGCGCGCTATCGGTATTCTCCGCGACGTTCCGGGCAAGCGCATGTTCCAGTATCGCGATGCCTACGGCATCGTGCGGGCGGTCAGCACCACGCAGGTCAACGCGTTTCTGCGCGAGATCGCCGGCATCAAGATTTCGCTGAAGGATTTCCGCACGCTGATGGCCTCGGCCGTCGTCGTCGAATCGCTGTCGCGGATCACACCGGCGACCAGCCAGCGCGGCCGCAAGAAGCAGGTGCTGGACGCAATCCGCGCCGCCGCCGACAAGCTTTCCAACACGCCGGCAATCTGCCGCAAAAGCTACGTCCACGACACCATCGTCACCGCTTTCGAGGATGGCATCCTCGAGCGCTTCGCCGCGACCATGAAGGGCCAGCGCTCGCAGGCGCGGCGCGAGCAGCTCTTGCAGCAGGTTGTCGCGACCGCCGCAGTGTAACGCGGTGCCGTAGGGTGGGCAAAGCGCAGCGTGCCCACCACTTCTAACGAGATATCGAGAAAGATCGTGGGCACGGCGCTAAGCGCGCTTTGCTCAGAGCTGCATCTGCCGCTCTAAACCCCGCCCATCTTGCAGACGAGCTTCCATTCCTCGGCCGTCACCGGCTGCACCGACAGGCGCGAATATTTCACCAGTGCCATCTCGGCGAGTTTCTTCTCGGTCTTGATTGCGGCCATCGTCACCGGTGTCTTCAACGGCTTGTCGGCCTTGATGTCGACGCAGACGAATTTTTCTGTCTTGTCCGTCGGGTCGGGATAGGCCTCCTTGATGATCTCGGCGATGCCGACGATCTCCTTGCCTTCGTTGGAATGATAGAAGAACGCCTTGTCGCCCTTCTTCATGTTCACGAGGTTGATGCGTGCGGTGTAGTTGCGCACGCCGGTCCAGGCTTCGCCCTTGGCGCCCTTTGCGACCTGCTGGTCCCAGGACCACACCGATGGTTCGGATTTCACCAGCCAGTAGTTCATAGCGCGCGCCCTATCCGTTCGTCATGGCCGGGCATAGCCGTCCGAAGGACGGCGTCGCTTCCGCTCGCCTATGTCCCGGCCATCCAAACCTCTACCATCAATTCATATCAAGACGTGGATGCCCGCGACAAGCTTGGGTATGACGAGAAGATGTCATTCCTCTGCCTTGAAGGGGCGCGTCATCAGTGCGGAGATCGCGGCGTCGATCGTGCTCCGGCCGCTCAGGATCGAAGCCACAGCTTCTGACACCGGCATCTCGACGTTGCGCGAAGCCGCGAGTTCGATCAGCACCGGCGCGGTGAACTCGCCCTCGGCAAGCTTGCCCGCGGGTGGCTGCTCGCCGCGGCCGAGTGCGAGGCCAAGGGCGAAATTGCGCGACTGCGGGCTCGAGCAGGTCAGGATCAAATCGCCGAGGCCGGACAGGCCGGTGATCGTCTCGCTGCGTGCGCCGAGGGCGCGGCCGAGGCGCGTCAGCTCGGCAAAGCCGCGGGTCGTCAGCGCAGCCTGGGCGGAGGCGCCGAGCTTGCGTCCGACCGCGATGCCGACCGCGATCGCCAGCACGTTCTTGGCCGCGCCGCCGATCTCGACGCCGCGAATGTCGGTGGAGTGATAGGGACGGAACGTCGGTGAGCCCAGCGCCTGCACCAGGTTGCTCGCCAGTGCCTCGTCCTTTGCCGCCAGCGTCACTGCCGTCGGCAAGCCGCGCGCGACATCGTCGGCAAAGCTCGGGCCCGACAGGATCGCAGGCTGCGCGTGCGGCGCGGCCTCCGCGATCACATCGGTCATGAATTTATGGGTGCCGTGCTCGATGCCCTTGGCGCAGGCAACGATCGGCACCGGCCTTGTCAGATGCGAGGCCAGCATGTTGACCGCGCCACGCAAATGCTGCGCCGGTGTTGCGATCAGCAATATGCCGGCGCGCGACGACTTGGCGAGATCGCTGGTGACGACGATTTCTGGAGCGATCCGCACGCCGGGCAGCCGCGGATTGTCGCGCGTCGATGCGATCCGCGCGGCGTGCTCGGCATTGCGCGCCCAGAGCGTGACGGTCCGTCCCGCCCGCGCCGCCACGGTTGCGAGTGCGGTGCCCCAGGCCCCCGCTCCGATCACCGCGACGGAATCGAACGCTGGCATTGCTAGTATCCAGCCCGGGTCTTGCCGTAGCCCGCCGGCGCCGTTGCGTTGGCGTCGAGCAGCCAGCGCGCGCGGGGGTGCGCTTCCATCGTATCGGTCAGGCCGAGCGCAAGGCGTTCGGCGCCGGCCCAGGCGATCATTGCGCCATTGTCGGTGCAGAGCGCAGGCGGCGGCATGATCAATTGCGTCCCGGCTTGCCGTGCGACCTCATCGAGGGCACCGCGGATCGCCTGATTGGCGGCGACGCCGCCGGCCGCGACCAACGCGCGCGGCGCGCCGAATTTTTCGCGGAACAGCCTGAGGCCGACGCTCAACCGGTCGGCGGTCGAATCCAGCACGGCGGCCTGGAAGCTCGCGCAGAGATCGCTGATGTCCTGCGGCGTGATCTCGCCTAGCCGGCTCGCTTCGGTGCGGACCGCCGTCTTCAATCCCGACAGCGAGAAATTGGCATCGGGTCGTCCCTGCATCGGTCGCGGAAGCGCAAAGCGCGTGGCGTCGCCGCTTGCGGCCGCGCGTTCCACCTGCGGACCGCCTGGATAAGGCAGGCCCAGCATCTTCGCGACCTTGTCGAAGGCCTCGCCGATCGCATCGTCGACGGTGGTGCCGAGCCGCACATATTGGCCGACGCCGGTGACCGCGACGATCTGGGTATGGCCGCCCGAGGCGAGGAACAGGCAATAGGGAAATTCGATTCCGTCCGTGAGGCGTGGCGTCAGCGCATGCGCTTCGAGATGGTTGACCGCGACCAGCGGCGTGTCGTGCACCATCGCGATCGCCTTTGCGGTGGTGAGTCCGACGATGACGCCGCCGATCAGGCCCGGCCCGGCCGCGGCCGCGACGCCGCCGAGCTGGGCGAAGCTGACGCCGGCCTCCTGCATCGCGCGCTCGATGATGCCGTCGAGCAGGTCGACATGAGCGCGGGCGGCGATCTCCGGCACCACGCCGCCGAAGCGGGCGTGTTCCTCGATCTGCGAGCGCACGATGTTGGACAGGATCCTGCCGCTGCCGTCAGGCGTGCGTTCGACCACCGCCGCGGCGGTCTCGTCGCAGGTTGTTTCGATGCCCAGTACCAGCATTGGCGAATTGTTATCCAATTTGCGCCCTTCTCATCCCCCTTGCGCTCATCCGCAAAGCAGAGTTCTGGTACGTCCGGTAGCATTCCGGGGCCAGATTGCGCAATCGCCGCGCGCGGCTTCCTCACGAATGCGTCGCCGCCAATTGGTTCGGGAACACCAGCGATGTCCATTCTCGTTACTCGGCCGCATCCCGACAATGAGGCGACGGCGGAAGGTCTGCGCGCGCGGGGGCTTGCGGTGCTGCTTGCGCCGGTGCTCAAGTTCGAGCCGGTTGCCTTCCATGACGGGAGTGAAGCTACCTACGGCGCCATCCTCGTCACATCCGCCAACGCGATCCGTGCCGTCGCGCCACAATTGCGGGATCTTGGTCTGTTGGAGCTGCCGTTGTTTGCGGTCGGCGAGCATACGGCTGCTGCGGCGCGCGGCGCCGGCTTTGCCGAGGTGCTCGTCGCCAGCGGCGATGCCGCGTCCTTGCGCGACAAGGTGATGCAGAGCGCCCGCGACAAGGTGCTGAAGAAGAAGAGCACGCTGCTGTATCTTGCAGGCGCGGATCTGTCGCGCGACCTCGGCGGCGAGCTTGGTGCTGAGGGGTTTAGCGTGGTCACGCAGACGACCTATCGCATGGCGCCGGTCAAGCATCTGCCGCGCGAGGTCTGCGAGGGCTTCGCGGCCCACGGCGTCGAGGCGGTGCTGCACTACTCCCGGCGCAGCGCCCGGGCATTCCTGGATGCCGCCAGGGACGAAGGCGTCGAGATCTCGGCGCTGGCGATCCCGCAATGCTGCCTGTCCGAGACGGTCGCCAGCGTGCTGCGCGATGCCGGCGCGTCGCAGGTCCTGGTGGCTGCAACGCCGGACGAAAATGCCCTATTTGACACCTTGGAGCGTGCTTTGCGCACCCGTTTGGCGTAAGAGGTCGGGCCGAATCCGACGTAATCGGGTCCGTCCCGAGTATGGAAGTGTGAGGAACCGTCACGATGGCCGACGACAAGCCCGAAGACGCAGGATTGGCTCCTGAGTCCGGCCGTGCCAAGCGCACTCCGCCCACCATCGACCTCGAAGCCACCGAAGTCTCGACCCAGCCGCAGGAAACGGCCGTCGAGCCGGAGGCGCACCCAGAGCCCGAGCCGGCCGCGCACGAGCAGGCCAGGGTCGAGGGAGCCGAGTTCGGAGAGATCAAGTCCGAAGCGTTCAAGTCTGAAGAGATCGAGTCCGAACCGCAGCCTGAACGCGCCGAGGAACAGCCTGCCGTCGTGTCCGCGCCGATTTCGCCCTGGATCATCGCGCCGTTCTCCGGCGCTGCCGCAGCCGCGGTCGTGATCGGGGTCGGCTGGATCCTGGGCTGGCCCGCCGTGCAGGCGCCGCCGGCCACCCCGCAAGTCACGAGCACGACGGTCGATGCGCTGAGCGGCCGCGTTGCGGCAGTCGAAGCCAGGGCCGGCAAGCCCGCCGTCGATCCGGCGATGGCGGCGCGGATCGACGCGCTGGAGAAGTCCGCAAGCAGCTTGCGCAGCGACGTCGCCAATCTGCGGACGCAACTCGACAAGACCGCGAGCACATTGAACGATGCCCAATCGGCGCCGCGCGCTGCCGCACCCGACCTCGCCGCTCTGAGCGACCGCATCGCCCAGCTCGAGCGCGCCGCCAAGACCGAACGCGCCGAGCTCGCGCAGCAGGGCGAGAAGATCGCCGATGCGAAGACGATGGATGACAAGCCGCTGCGCCATGTGGTGGCGGCGGCCCTGCTCGATGTCGCCGTTCGTCACGGCGATGCGTACCAATCGCAATTGGCCGCAGCGCGGTCGATGGCGGCAAAGCCCGATATGCTGAAGCCGCTCGACACCTTTGCCGCGTCAGGCATCCCGACGCCGGTGGCGCTGAGCCGCGAGCTGCTCAACATCGTGCCGAAGCTGTCGCCGCCGGTGGAAGCCCAGACCAGCGGCACGGGCATCGTCGAGCGCCTCCAGGCAGGAGCGTCGAAGCTCGTCCGCATCGAGCGCACCGACGGGGTCGGCAATGACCGCGGCGCCATCGTCGCGCGGGTGACGGCGGCTGCGTTGCGCAATGATTTCGTGGAAGCGCGACGCGAACTCAAGATGCTGCCCGAGGCCGACCGTGCACCGGCACAGGCCTGGCTCGACAAGGCCGATGCCCGCGACGCTGCGCTCGCCGCCTCCCGCAAATTCGCCGACGATGCGATGGCGGATCTCGTCAAGCCTGCTCAATAAAGGTTCGCGCAACAATCAGCGCGTATAGGGATCGTCATGCTTCGCATCGTCCTCTTCCTCGTCCTGATCGCGCTGGCGGCGGCCGGCGCCGCCTGGGTTGCCGACCAGCCCGGCGATCTCGTCCTGACCGCGGGCGGTTTCCGCCTCTCGACGACGCTTCCCAGATTCGTGTTCCTGCTTGGCCTGTTTGCCGTTGCCGTCGTGCTGGTCTGGAGCATCCTGACGACGATCTGGCGCACGCCGGGCCGTCTGCGCCGCCGTCGCCACGAGAAGCGCCACGCGCGGGGCCGCCACGCCATCACCCACGGCCTGCTCGCGATCGGTCATGGTGACACCGCGCTCGCCCGCCGTCACGCCGAGGCGGCGCGGCGGCATGCGCCGAACGATCCGCTCGCGCTGCTCCTGCATGCGCAGTCGGCGCAGCTCGAAGGCAATCGCGACGAGGCGCAGCGCGTCTTCCGCGTCATGGCCGAGCGCGAGGACACCCGCCTGCTCGGCCTGCGCGGGCTGTTCATCGAGGCGCAGCGCGCCGACGATGCGGTCGGCGCCGTGATGATCGCGGAGGAAGCGATCAAGCTGTCGCCATCCTCGACCTGGGCCTCGCATGCGGTGCTCGGCTTCCGCTGCGCGCGTGGCGACTGGAGCGGCGCGCTCGCGATCCTCGATTCGAATTTGTCCGCAGGACTGATCGACAAGCCGGCCTATCGCCGCCAGCGCGGCGTGCTGCTCACCGCACGCGCGCTGGAATTGGAAACCATGGACCGCGACGTCGCGCGCGAGAGCGTGATGGTGGCGATCAAGCTGGCGCCGACGCTGGTGCCCGCCGCCGTGCTCGCGGCTAAATTCGAGAGCGAGGCGCATCAGGTGCGCCGTGCGATGAAGCTGGTGGAAGCCGCCTGGCTCGCCAATCCGCATCCCGATCTTGCGGACGCCTATGCGCATGTGAAGCTCGGCGATTCTGCGCGTCAACGCCTGCAGCGGGTCGAGACGCTCGCGGCCAAGACCCCAGCCGACAAGCCTGGCCATGTCGAAGGTCAGATCGCGATCGCGCGCGTCGCGATCGACGCTTCCGAATTCGCGCGTGCGCGCGAAGTGCTCGCGCCTTACGTCAACGATCCGACCCAGCGCGTCGCGCTGCTGATGGCCGAGATCGAGCGTGCCGAGCATGGCGATAGCGGCCGTGCCCGCGCCTGGACCTTGCGCGCGGTGCGCGGCCGGCACGATCCGGCCTGGACTGCCGACGGCTATGTCAGCGACCGCTGGCGCCCGGTCTCCCCGGTCACCGGCCGGCTCGATGCGTTCCAGTGGCAGACGCCGGTCGCGAGCCTGCCTTCGGACAAGGGGACCACGATCGAATCCTCGGCCTTCGAGGAGGCCATGCTGGCGGCTCCGCCGCCGAAGCGGGTGACGGCGGCTCCGAGCGAAGGCCCGGCGGAACTGCCCGCGGCAGCACCGGCACCGCTGCCGGCGGCACAGGACAATTCGCCCCCGATGACCACGGAAGAGCCGGCCGTTGCGACCGCCGAACCGGTCCAGCCGGCCTCTGAGGCCGCCGAATCATCGCCGCCGGCGGCGACACCGGTGTTCCGGAGCCGCGCCGACCTCGGCAAACCCGCGGCCGCGCCGATTCCCGCGGTCATCCCGATCGTCCGGGCCCCCGACGATCCCGGGATCGACGACGAGGGTCCGAGCGATGAATTTACGGAACAAATCGGCACACCCAAGGCCCAGGCCGGGGGCTGGCGCGGATTCTGGTCCCGCTGGGGCGCGTGAGCCGCATTTCGAACCCGGCATGTCCTTGCCAATTCGGGCCATGCCCGATATCAGGAGCGCGCGTATCGGGCCCGGCATCGCCTTGGCCCCGGCAGGGTTCGCCGCAATAGCTCAGTTGGTAGAGCACGTCATTCGTAATGACGGGGTCGGGGGTTCGAATCCCTCTTGCGGCACCAATTTCCTCTTATATATCAGTCGCTTCGTATCGACGCGGTATCGACACGACCAGCAGGGTAAGCTGCGGGGTAAGAACCTCCGTCCGCTTCCGGTCGGTTTTCAAAACGTCGTATCCGCAGCGAACTTTCGCCAAGCGTTGACGATCGAAAGCCTCCTGCGCCTCTCCCGACGTAGGGTAGGGGTGCTTCACTTGTCCGCCGTGACCAATTCGTCCCCACTAACGCACGAGGGCGAACTCACCAAACAAGGTCGGCTTTGAGGAAGTCGCCGCATCTTAGGGAGAGGAGGGACTTGACCTCCCAGAGGCGTCAACGATTAACGAGAAAAGTTTTCGGGAAGCCGGGCCTAGCGCTTGCCGCTCCTCGCAGCCAATGCGACGATTCGCACAACGCGTGGGGATGGGCAAGATAATGGCGGGTCGAAAACCGACCATCAGGGGCAGAAAGCCGACTGATGGTGAAAAGCGGCAATTTCTAACGCCGATGGATCCAAAGGTCATCCGCCGGATCAAAACCGCGGTCGCCCGGCGCGACACGACGGCGTCGCTGTTGCGGGAAACGGTCGCGCGAGAGTGGCTTGAGAAGCATCCAGACGGGAAGAAGGCATGAACGTCTTCGATCTCAGCCGCAATCTGGTGGAGGAGTACGCGCGGTTCTCGCGTTCGTTCACGAAGATCAAGGCGGAGGACATCAAGGGTCAACTCGACGCCCAATACGACTCCGGCCAATTCTGGCCGGAGCCGATCGTGCAGATCAATCCGAAGTTCAAGATAGAGGGGAGCATCCACGCCTTCGTCGAGCGGAACCTGCTGCACCCTGGCTGCGACATCGTCTTCAAGGATTGGGCTCTGCGAAAACACCAGGCCGAATCCATCGTGATGGATCATGACGGCAAGAGTTTCGTCGTCACGACGGGCACCGGCTCAGGCAAGTCGCTCTGCTACTTCATTCCGATCATAAACTCCGCCCTCAAGGCCCGGGCGAGCGACGGTCGTCCGCGCACGCGCGCCATCGTGGTCTATCCGATGAACGCGCTCGCCAATAGCCAGCTGGGAGAACTCGACAAATACTTCAAGGATGTCGCTCCCGAACACCGGGTGACCTATGCCCGCTATACCGGTCAGGAGACCGAGGCCGAGCGGCAGGCGGTGGCGGACAATCCGCCCGACATCATCCTCACCAACTTCATGATGCTGGAACTCCTGCTGACCCGGCAGGACGAATTGGACCGGAGGGTCGTCGGCAACTGCGAGGGGCTCGACTATCTCGTCCTGGACGAAATCCACACCTATCGCGGCAGGCAAGGTGCCGACGTCGCGATGCTGGTCCGCCGGGCCAAGGATCGCCTGGCCGGCGGCAAGACGCTGACCTGCATCGGTACGTCGGCGACCATGACGAGCGACGCCGGCGAACAAGGCAACGAGACCGTCGCCAGAGTGGCCAGCGAACTCTTTTCGACCGCCATCACCAAGGACTGCGTGATCAACGAGACGCTCGAGAGGGTCACCAAGGTCGATGAGACCTGGGAGTCCGTCAAGCCCGGCTTGGCTAAAGCCGTCAACAGCGGCGTTCCCGGCAACGCCTCGAATCCCGTGCTGGCCGCTCACCCGCTTTCCATCTGGGCCGAAACACGCCTCGGCATCGTTCCGGAAACGCCGGGCGGCCGCTGGGTGCGCGCGCGTCCCCTTTCCCTCAGCAATGCGGCGATCGAGCTCGCTAAAGACGCCGGCGTTCCGAAGGAGGCGTGCCGTAGAGCGCTCGAGCAACTCTTCCTCGTCGCCAGCAAATCGGAGAAGTCGCGTATGGGCCGCGGTTCGGACGATCCGTTCTTCGGGGTACGGCTCCATCAATTCATCTCGGGTGCCGGTCGCGCATATGCGACCATCGAGCGGCCCGGAACGCGCAAGGTTGTCTTCGACGGACAGCGTTTCCTGCCGGGCTCGGATGGCGAAAAGGCGCTGTTCGCGCTTCACTTCTGTCACAACTGCGGCCAGGAACATCATCCCGTCTGGCTCAAGACCGCGAACGAGTCCAAGACGCTCGAGCAGAGGGACATCGAGGATCGGCCACCGGCAGGCAACCGGACCGATGCGCAAGGACGCGTCTACGGCTTCTTCATGCCGACGCCGCCGACCGGCATAGATTTCAAGGGCGAACCGGACGACTATCCGGACAACTGGGTGGAGCAGGCTAGAGACGGCACTCCGCGCCTCATCGCACGATACCGCCCATTCCAGCTGGAGAATATCTTGGTCCGCCCGGACGGCGGCACGGGGAGCGGGGTACAGGGATGGTTCCACCCGGAGCGCTTCCGCTTCTGCGCAGCCTGCGGTGAGATCACTGGCGGGAGAGGCGCTGACACGTACCGCCTCGCGGGCCTGACGGCGGAAGGCCGAAGCTCAGCGACGACAATCATCATCGCTTCGATCCTGAAGTGGATGCACGACCAGAACAACTCGATCGACGAACTCAAGCGCAAGATCCTCGGATTCACCGACAATCGGCAGGACGGTGCGCTGCAGGCGGGTCACTTCAACGACTTCATCTTCGTGTCGCTGCTCAGAGCGGCGATGATCTCGGCGCTCCGCAAGGCTGGCGACGACGGTCTTGAAGACGACCTCATGGGACGTTCTCTCCAGCGTGCCCTGGGGTTCGACCAGAACAGTCCCGACACCTACGCGGAGTGGCTCGCCAATCCGAACAGCGAGGGGTCGACGCTCAACGATGCCGAACGAGCGGTTCGCGACGTCCTCGCTTACCGCATCTGGGTCGACCAGGGGCGGACGTGGCGCGTTACGAACCCCAATCTCGAGCGTCTCGGTCTGATGCGCGTCGAGTACAAGGGTCTGGACGCTCTTTGCCGCAACGAAGAGAAGTTCAAGGACTCGCACCCGATCCTGCGGAACGCTACGCCCGACCGGCGCAAGCGCGCGTTCACGGTTCTGCTCGATCACATGCGCAAGTCGCTGGCGGTCGCGACCGACAGCCTCGACCAGTCTTCGATCGAAGCGCTGCAGCGCCGATCCGGACTTCTGAAGGCGCCCTGGACACTTTCGGACGAACGACCTCGGATCGGGGCCGCACTGGTGCTGGGACGATCCCAGCGTGCGCAGATCCCGGCGGACGAGGAGGTCCTGCGCGTCCGCGGCGGCCCGACCAGCGCGCTCGGGCGGTTGCTCTCCGACTTCTCGATCTGGGGCACGCGCCTGACCGCGGCCGACTACCGGACCGTCGTGCTCGACATGTTGAGAGCCGCCGAGAATCAGCTCATCCGCAAACGCCCGATGTTCATGGGCGAGCGCATCGACAATTGGGACATCTACGGCAATGCGGTCGTCTTCAAGCTCGGCGCCGGCGTTCCTCCGGATCGAGAGCCCAATCCTTTCTTCCTGGAGTTCTATCAGGCGCTGGCCGCCATGATCGACGGCAAAAACCGCGCCGTATTCTCCTTCGAGGCCCGCGAACACACCGCGCAGGTCGACAACAAGACGCGCCAGCTTCGCGAATCACGCTTCCGCTGGCGAGACCCGGACAAGCAGCGTCTGAAGCAGGCGGAATTCCAGGAGAAATTCCAGGAGGTCGCCGACACCGAGAGCTTCCTGCCGGTGCTCGTCTGTTCGCCGACCATGGAGCTGGGCGTCGACATCGCCGATCTCGACGCCGTCTATCTGCGCAACGTTCCACCGACGCCTGCGAATTACGCGCAACGCAGCGGTCGGGCCGGCCGCGGCGGTCAACCGGCGCTGATCGTGACCTATTGCGCCGCCCAGAGCCCACACGACCAGTATTTCTTCCGGGATCCAGCGGCCGTGGTGAAGGGCCACGTGCGGCCGCCGACGATCGACCTGACCAATCAGGATCTGGTCGAAAGCCATCTGCAGGCGATCTGGCTTGCTGAGACGCGTGCCGCTCTGAACGCGCAGATCGCGCAGGTCGTGGACCTGGGGACGGAAGACAGGAAACTGGTGGGCGAGATCGCCGGGAAGATCGGCGACCCCGAGGCCGCAGAGAGGGCTCTAGGCCGCATTGCCGGAATCCTGAAGGGCCTCTTCGAGGACACGAAGCGCAATCCCGCCTGGCTGGGCGACCTGCCGACCTACGCTCAAAGCATAGTGGGTCGGTCGCCCGCGCGCTTCGACGAAGCCTTCAATCGTTGGCGCAACCTTCTCGCCTCGGCGGAGAAGCAGTATCGGGAAGCGAACGAGACGTTCACGCGGCACGGCGCGACGCGCGAGGAGCACCGGATGGCGGAGCGGCTGCGGGACCTTGCCGGAGCGCAGATCAAGCTGCTGCGCGACGGCTCCGAGTCCTATCAATCCGACTACTACACGTACCGCTACCTCGCGACCGAAGGATTCCTGCCGGGTTACAACTTCCCGCGATTGCCGCTGACGGCCTATGTCACATCTGGATCGAACCGCAAGAACCAGTCGGTGATCCAGAGGCCGCGTTTCCTTGCCATCAGCGAGTTCGGCCCGAGAAGCCTCGTCTACCATGAGGGCCGCACGCACCGCGTCGTCCGCGTGCTGCTCAACGCCGGCATGAATACGGGAAGCGGGGACCTGACAACTCAGCGGTTCTTCGTCTGCGGCGCATGCGGAGCCTCCCATCAGGCGCCAAAGCCGGAGTTCTGCCACGTCTGCAACGCCGCCCTGGCAGGCTGCGAGGAGATTCCGCACTGCTACAAGATCGAGAACGTCCAGACGGCACCGGCCGCCCGCGTCACGGCGAACGATGAGGAGCGTCAGCGACAGGGCTTCGAGATCCGGACCGGCTTCCAGTGGCCGCAGCGGCACAACGGTCGACTGGACGTGAAGAACGCGGTCCTCGAGGACGATGAAGGCGTCATCGCGTCGCTCACCTACGCGCCGGCTACGCCCATCAAGCGCTTCAACGTCGGACTTCGCAGGCGCGATCCGGAGGCGGGACTCGGGTTCAACATCAATCCGCGCAACGGTTATTGGGAGCGCGCGTCCGACGACGACGACGCGGACGCACCGCCCGATCCGACCCGCGTAGTCCCGCAACCGATCGTTCCCTACGTGGAGGACCGTAAGAACGCGCTGCTGCTGCGTTTCGGGGGCGAGACACGCGACGCGACCGAGATGGCCGACCTTCAGTACGCCATCCTCCGCGGGCTCGAGATGACCTTCCAGTTGGAAGAAGGCGAACTGCTCGGCGAAGCGCTCCCTTCGCGGGCAGACCGTCGCGCCATCCTCATCTACGAAGCCGCCGAGGGCGGGGCCGGGGTCCTCGGGCGCATCGCAGACGACGCGCGCGCGTTCGGTCAGGTCATCGCCGAAGCCATCAGGATCTGTCATTTCGATCAGCAGCGTTTCGCCTGCACACCCGGCGAAATGGACCTGCACGACGTGGACGGCGCCGCCTGCGTCGCGGGCTGCTATCGCTGCCTCCTGTCCTACTACAACCAGATCGATCATGATGCGATCGACCGGCGAAATCCGGAGTTCAATAGGACGCTGGCAAGGCTCGCGCGCTGCAGGATGAGGATAGAGGATCCCGCCGCGCCCTCGGATGCCCGACCGGCCTTCGTGGACCGCTTTCACGCGGCCATCGTCGCGCACGGTATTCAGCCGTTCGACGCCAGGCCGTTTGTGTTTCGGCATGGAATAAGGACCCCGTTTTCGGGGTGATCGGCATCCAATCGGGACCCCGGGATAAGGGTCCACAGTGGCTTCCATCGAGTCATGGAAGCCGAGGTTGGGATGCTGGTGGTGGAGACGATTGGTAAGATCCGTCGCGCCTACTTTGTTGATGGTCGTCCGATCAAGGCGATCTGCCGAGAACTTGGCGTATCGCGGAAGGTGGTTCGCAAGGTCATTCGTTCTCAAGCGACGGAGTTCCGGTACGAGCGCGAGACGCAGCCGCTCCCGAAGATGGGTGCCTGGAGTGCCGAGCTTGATCGGTTGCTGGCAGGGAATGAGAGCAAGGCGGCGCGGGAACGGCTGACACTGATCCGGCTATTCGAGGAGCTTCGCGGCCTGGGTTATGCCGGCGGCTATGATGCGGTTCGTCGATACGCCAGGCGCTGGAGCAAGGAACGCGGGCAATCGACCGCGGCCGCTTATGTCCCGCTGAGCTTTGACCCAGGCGAAGCCTACCAGTTCGACTGGAGCCACGAGGTGGTCCTGTTGAGCGGCACCACGGTAATGGTGAAGGCCGCCCATGTCCGGCTCTGTCACAGCCGCATGCTGTTCGTGCGGGCCTATCCGCGGGAGACGCAGGAGATGGTGTTCGACGCCCACGACCGGGCGTTCGCCTTGTTCAAAGGCACCTGCACCCGCGGCATCTACGACAACATGAAGACCGCCGTAGAGACGATCTTCGTCGGCAAAGGGCGTCTCTACAATCGTCGCTTCCTGCAGATGTGCAGCCACTATCTGGTCGATCCGGTCGCCTGCACGCCAGCGTCGGGCTGGGAGAAGGGGCAGGTCGAGAACCAGGTCGGGCTGGTCAGGGAACGCTTCTTCACGCCGCGGCTGCGGTTCAAAAACCTCGAGGAATTAAACGCTTGGCTGCTCGACAAATGCATCGCCTACGCCAAGGCTCATCGCCATCCGGAGCTAGTCGATCAGACGATCTGGGACGTGTTCGAAGCCGAACGCCCCAAACTCGTTCCCTATGCCGGCCGCTTCGACGGCTTCCATGCGGTGACGGCATCGGTCTCGAAGACCTGCCTGGTGCGCTTCGACAACAACAAATACTCGGTCGCAGCCAGCGCAGTCGGACGACCGGTCGAGGTTCAAGCCTATGCCGATCGCATCGTGATCCGTCAGGATGGACGCATCGTTGCCGAGCACCCGCGATCCTTTGGGCGCGGCGATACCGTTTACGACCCCTGGCATTATGTGCCGGTGCTCGCCCGCAAACCCGGCGCCTTGCGCAACGGTGCTCCCTTCAAAGACTGGGTGTTGCCGGCCGCGATCGAGCGGATCCGGCGCAAGCTTGCCAGCACCGACGATGGCAATCGGCAGATGGTCGATATCCTCAACGCGGTGCTGACTGACGGTCTGCCCGCGGTGGAAGCGGCCTGTGCCGAAGCGCTCAGTCACAGCGTCCATTCCGCCGATGTGGTGCTCAACATCCTGGCCCGTCAACGTGAACCCGCCCCACCGGCCAACATCATGACACCGGCCGCACTGACGCTCCGTCATGCACCGATCGCCGATTGTGCCCGCTACGACAACCTCCGGAGGACCATCTGATGGAACGAACCCAAATCTTCGACCTCATGGGCGAACTCAAGCTCTACGGCATGAAGGCTGCCTTCGACGAGATCATGGCAACTGCCGTCAAGCGCCAGCACGAACCTCAGCGCATTGTCGGCGATCTGCTCAACGCCGAGATCAACGAGAAGCAAGCCAGGTCGATCAAATATCAGCTCACCATTGCCAAGCTGCCGCTTGCCAAGGACATCGCCGACTTTCAGTTCGACGGCACGCCGATCAATCAGACTCTCGTCAATGATCTCGCTGGCGGCGGCTTCATCGCCCAGCAACGCAACGTCGTGCTGGTTGGCGGCACTGGCACCGGCAAAACCCACCTGGCCATTGCAATTGCAAGAAGCTGCATCCGATCCGGTGCCCGCGGCCGCTTCTTCAACGTCGTCGACCTCGTCAATCGCCTCGAGACCGAGACCCGCAACGGACGGCAAGGACGGCTCGCCGAGCATCTGACCCGGATGAACTTCATCGTGCTGGATGAACTCGGCTATTTGCCCTTCGCCCAGTCCGGTGGCCAGCTTCTGTTCCATCTCGTCAGCCGGCTCTATGAGCGCGCCTCCGTCATCGTGACCACCAATCTTGCGTTCGGCGAATGGCCGAGCGTGTTCGGCGATGCCAAAATGACCGCCGCGCTACTCGACCGATTGACCCATCACTGCGACATCGTCGAGACCGGCAACGACAGCTGGCGATTCAAAAGCCGCGACGATGTTCAAACAACCCGCGCTCGCGCCGTCTCCGCAACCCCGACCAGCTCCGACGACCCGAGCGCTACCAGCAGAGCACGCCGATCAAAGGGGTCCATTTTGGATGCCGATAGGGGGTCCCAGTCAAACGCCGATTGACACCCTGAAGGCAGAATACGGAAAACTACACAAGGCTGTGCTGGCAATTGTGCGTGATGATGCAGTCTGCAGCCGGCTTATGACAGTACCAGGCGTTGGTCCCCTGGTGGCCATCACCTACAAATCGGCGATTGATGATCCTCATCGCATTGTAAAGTCAAAGGCAGCAGGCGCGCTGTTCGGGCTCACGCCAAAGAAATATCAATCGGGAGAAAAGGACGTCACTGGCGGAATCACGCTGGCCGGCGATGAGACGGTGCGGACGGCCTTGTACGAAGCCGCCAACGTTCTGCTATCGCGCATCACGCGGTTCTCAAAACTCAAACGCTGGGGGATGGACGTCGCCAAGCGGAGAGGCTCGAAGCGCGCAAAGGTCGCCTTGGCACGCAAGCTCGCAGTGATCCTGCATCGGATCTGGGTCGATGGCACGACCTACCGATGGGCCGAAGCGGGCTCAATCGCAGCATAGAAGACGTGGAGGAGATCAAGAACGCAACCGGGATGAACTGAAGCCCGGTGCCCGAAGTCCCGTCGCCGGGACGGTGGATGCGGTGAAGCCGTTACACGCCCAGTGGCCGTCGTCCGACGAACCACGCGTATCTAGATAGGCTCACCGCTCCCTCTGACAGCATGATGTGGCGGCCAGGCGTCGACCACGAACAGAAGCATGAGCTTGGCGGCGTGACGTTCACTCGGGAGGCTTGACATCATCGGGCCCATTACAGAAGGGCGTGTACTCATAAATCGAGATTTGACGTCCGCTATGTCTCCGATAGCGGCCCTAATTTCGAATGCTGAGGGACTTCCGCCTTGGGCCAATAAGCGACCTTGGGCTACTCGGTCCTTGGCTGCGAATTCCAATCGACGGAATGTCGTCCGGGCCGCTGCGGCAGAATCGCAATAAGCAAAGCAATCGCGGCCAGAAGGACCAGCGAGGCGAGAGGCCGACTTAGAGCGAGCCCACTATGGCTGACGGGCTTATCAAGAAAATCTCCAATCGTGGCCCCAAGCGGGCGTGTCAGAATGAAGGCGGTCCAGAACAGAATGACGCGCGAGACCGTGCTCAAGTAATAAAGCGCGGCGAGCACAACCAATCCTGCTCCGAATAGCAAGGCGCCTCCGTCGTAGCCCAGCCCGGTGTCATCGGCGATCCAATCTCCCAGAGCGGTCCCCAACGTTTGCGAAAACATGATCGTCATCCAGTAGAATATTTCAGCCCTGGGCGAAGTTACTGTGTCCACATTCACGGATCCCAAAGTCGAGTACCAAGCCCCGAGCGAGCCGAGAACGCAGGTGATTAGGATCAATGAGCCTCCTATGTAGCCGATACCCAGTGAGCGGTCGAAGAAGTCCGCCATCGCCGTGCCAACGGTGGTGGAAGCCACAATCGACAGCCAGTAGACCCATGGGTTAAATCGCTTGGCAGATATCTGGGCGATCACGGCCGCCACGAAAATCGTCAGAAAGATTGCTGTTCCGACCAGATATCCGCCGTTCTGAGCATTCTGATCTGCGTGCAACCAGCTCATGGTCACGGCGTCGCCGCCCGTTTCTCCCAACGTGGTGGCAAGTATTTTGATCACCCAGAAGCCGAGCGTAACGGCGGGTACTTTGCTAATAAGATCATCGTCGCGGAACATATTCGTCGAAGTCTCCACAGTCGCCGCGAAGAAAAATAGAACGCCCAAGCAGGTGAAATGGCGGCGTGCAAAAAACTCGATCACTGCAATGTGCAGGGGCGGCTTTGCGTCACACATGCGGGCGTGGCGGCGTGAGCAGACGTCAAGTGTAGCAGCAGAGAGGCAGGTTCGGACCAAGAGCCGACGTTGACTTGCCTTCACCCTTTCAGGTAGCGACGCTACTTGCGCTTTTTCGTGACTAGCCGCAGCGGGATGCCGTGCTGCCAAGCCCGAACACGCACGGCAGCTTCGCTGCGGCCAAGCGCAATAGCAATCTCATCCGGACGGTTCCCGCTTCGGCCATTGCCTTCAGCCTTTGGTGCTGCTCTTCAGTCCATTTTCTCAAAAGAGGATACCGTGGCTGCAAAGGGGCGCTCACTTGGACTAACCGCAAACGTTCACTCTTTAGGCGCAGCAAGATAGCTCCGTCACTCCATTTGATCGGACCGGCTGGCAAGCCTTGCGGCCTCCTGTCTTTGCACAGCTGCAAGGAGATCAAGTTGGCTCGCTAAGGCCAAGTAGGCATTTGAAACGCTTAGCAAGACGTTGACCAGACGTTCTGCTGACCCACTGAGACTAGCCTGTCCCCGATAGTGCTCGGCTAAGTTGCGACATTCTGCGGATGTAAGCATAAGGCGTGATGCCAACTCTTATGCGCTGGTTCCTAGGGCAGGCACCAGCTCGCGGGGCAATGGGATGCGAGCTGGTACCAGCCCTAGAACGCGTTCAAAGCCCGCGCACCGGGGAAACTCGGCACATCAGATGTGGTTCCAGCCGTGAAATCAACGTCCCCCCTCAGGGACACCGAATCCACCGAACGGCTGCATTCCGCATTGGGTCACAAGCGGCTGTCTGGCAAGCGCTCCCCCACGTCCGGTATGCCACCGGTAGCTGACATTGCAACGGACGCATGGACCCTCTATCGCGTCGCTGCATTGACCACCGCGCGATAGAAATGCTGCGGGAAGCGCGCCTGGACGACACCGGACACGGTCCCGAGGAAATCCCAATGCTCATTGATCGTCGCGCTCCCTTGCAGCACGGCGAGCCTTTGCAGCGGCAGACGCTTCTTCGTGCGACGACGCACGATTAAGACCTTCTCGTTGACCACGATCTGGAACGTCTTCCGCTTCTGGCCGTCCATGCGCATCAACTGGCGACGCACCACGGTATGCACCGGGGCGCTGCCAATCGATCCGTAGGGTTTGATCAGGATGCCGCCGGTCGCGAGACGGCCGCTGCTATTGCGGTTCGAGTGGATCGACAGCGCGCTGTCGGGATACTTCTCCTTGCCCGCTCCGATGACATGGCGCTCCATGTACTTGTCGATGGAGCCGACCACTGACGTGAGATTGCCGCCGTTCGCCGGGCGAATGCGGATGCCGCTGACGACCCACGGACGACGGAGGACGAAGATGCCTGGGATTTGGACACGCAACGCTTGCTGCGCATCCTGCGCGGTGAACGTCAGCGCCACGATCCGCTCGACTTCGTCCGCGAGCTCGTCAGGGGTGGCAGCCTTCGCCGTGATGACGATGAAGCCCAGGGCGGTCAGCTTCGCGTGGCGCGCCTTCTGATCCTTCGAGCGCGATCCCGTGGGCGTCTTCAGTTCGATGCTGAGTAGAACGCCGCCGGTGACATAAACGCGAACGTCGGGCTCGCCCGCCGTAAGGCCCGTGACCTTGGCTTCCATGCGCTCGCGTCGCGAACGCTTGGCTCGGTTCATATCACCGGCACAGGTGATCGGAAGCCCCTCGTCTTCGAGCGCGTGAAGGCGAGCAATGACTTCCGCCTGATAGCGCCACTCGGGCATGGTATCGACGATCCGGGTTTCCATGCGCGAATGCTCGCGCAGATCGCCGCATCGAAAGAGACCGATCCGGTCTCAGTCATTGCATATTCCGGTTCAGCCCGGTAAGCGGAAGTGCTCGGCACGGACTGTAAGGTCCGAGATGGGCCGATTTTGTTGCAAAAGTCGGCTGCAATGGATTTGGCCGCTGGGCCTTTCGTTGAGCCGCGCTCTGAAGCGCTGGCCCTGACGCATTTTACGCAACTTCGACGCTACGCTACGCGATGCGCAGAGCCTGAGCCGGTGGCGGTCGTGCGACCAGCGATGCAAATCGCCTCAGATTCTGGGCGATGGCGGCTAGAACAAACTCATCCTGGGCACCTTGCGGGCCGCGCAATCGGAGCCGACCAAGCTTCAGGATGCGCTTCAAGTGTGCGAACCTCATCTCGATCTTCTTGCGCTGACGCCGAGAGAGCTCGAAGCCCTCGGTGCCAGCGAACGACCGGGCAACGTCTCGGGCATGCTCATGGATATCGCGCGGGATCTTGCGTGATGGTTCCTTTGGGCAGCACTGCGGCTTGAGCGGGCATACATCGCAGTCGAGCTTGCTTGCACGATACAGAAGGGTCTTGCCCTCGTGCACGGTACCGCTCGTCCCAAGCCGCTTACCACCCGGGCAGTGGTAAACGTCGCCGATCGGGTCATATCGAAAGTCGCTCCGCGAGAAAGTGCCATCATCCCGCTTCGACTTATCGAACACAGGGATATGTGGCGCGATGCCCTTCTCCTCGACCAGCCAGTTCAGCATTGGAGCCGCTCCGTAAGCGGTATCCCCGACAAGTCGCTCTGGCTTGAGACCGAAGCGCTCCTCGGTCCGTTCGATCATGGTCTTTGCTGCACCGACCTCGGCCTGGCGAATGGCGCGGGAGGCCTCGACATCAACGATGACGCCGAACTTCACGTCGATGAGATAGTTGTCGGAGTACGCGAAGAATGCCGGCCCCTTGTGAGCGCCGGTCCACTGCGCTGCCGGATCGGATGGCGAGACAAATTTCGGGATGACATCGCTGGCGGCTCCCCACGCCGGATCGTCGAGGGTTGCCAAATACTCCTTCACCGCGCGGCTAGACCTGGCCGGATCGCGATCCCTGCGCCAATCGTGACCTGCGATCGAGCGCTGCTTGTTCGCGTCGGCCGCAATCAGGCTCGCATCGACTGCAAATCCTTCGCCACCAACCAGACCGGCGGCAATGCATGTCTCGACAATCCGTTCGAACACGCGGCGGAGAACATCTCCATCGCGGAAGCGCTCGTTGCGGGCGCGCGAGAACGCCGAATGATCCGGGACAGCGTCCTCGATACCGAGCTTACAGAACCAGCGATAGGCGAGGTTCACCTGCACTTCACGGCAGATCAGCCGTTCCGAGCGGATCGCAAAGACATACCCCACGACCAGCATCCGGATCATCAGTTCCGGATCAATCGACGGGCGCCCCATCGACGAATAGTGAGATGCTAGTTCACCGCGAAGCCAGGACAGATCGAGAGCAGCATCGATCTTCCGCACCAAATGATCTTCAGGAACCGCGTCGCCAAGACAAAACTCGTAGAACAGTTGACCTTGGTCACTCTTCAGACGGCCCATCATGGATCGACCTCGCCGAGATTCGCGTCAACACAACGGAATCACGCTTCGTGACTTGTCTCAACCGACTTTTGCAACAAAATCGGCCAGAAGCGGCCCTCGATGGCATCGCCGTGAAGGTCAGCTGCGGGCCGAGGATGAAGTAACCGGCTGCTCCGGTGGGGATAAGCACCCGCCCGATATTACTCAATCCGTTCGGCAATCTGATCCATGCTGTTCTGATGCAAAATCAAGCGGGCGGCTCGGCCGTCTTCTCCCGCTTCGAACGTGACCTGCGCTCCTACGCACTTGTAGAAAAAGTGCCACTCCGAAATCGGAAAAGCCCGCAGCGCTGCTTGATCAGCGAGCCGAATGTAGAGCCGGTCGGCGGCCGATGTCACTTCGAAATCCCAGTTCGGGCGTAGCCGATAGCGTCCCAAGAGACGCGCGAAACACGCTGGATCCACGGCATTCTCCCTGCGGTACCAGTTCAACCCGCACCGTCCGTCCAACACGTGAACACCGAGGTCGACGACGGCATCAATACACGTGTTGCTGAGCACAGCCACCCCGCGCTTCCACTCCGGAACACACCTAACGAAGGAGCGGAATCCCCCGGTGCCGCCTGAGTGCGAAATGGCAATGCCACCATCTGGATGAGGTGGTCCTAATTCCAATCCACCTTGGCTCCGTGGCGTAATTAGCGGGCCTATCATGGACGAAATCGGCGAATCGCCGTCGCAAAGCGCGTCCATGAATCGCAACAGATCGGAAACGTTTGAGCGGAACGCGCCCGCCGCGGCCAGCACGTCAAAATTCCAGTTCGACACCGGATCGAAGCTGTCGTCGTGTCCGGATGCAATACTGCTCGTCAATCGAGGAGGGATCGCGATCAGCGTGTCGTCCATTCGCAATGGATCGAGAATGCGAGATCGGATCAGGCTCTCATAGTCATGCGCATTTGCGCGGAGGACCAGCGCGTGGCCGAGCAATCCCACTCCAAGGTTGGAGTATTCGAAGCTGTCGCCAGGCGTTCGTACCAATTCGTGGGTTGCGAGAAACTGATAAAGACTTTCGGCCGTGTACCTAGCATACGGATCATTCGGATAATCTTCCCGCCTCAGATTCGTCGGTATTCGAGGGAGGCCGGAATGATGCGAGGCAAGATCGCGCAGGGTAATGGCCTTGCCATTGCGAGACGGAACACGTGTTCCAGCGGGAAGGAGTTCAGCGATAGGCTCGTCGAGGCCGACCTCGTCCTGATTGGCCATATCAGCCAATAGCAGAGCGGTGAAAAGCTTTGTGATCGAACCGATTTCGAATAGGGTGTCTTCATTCACCGGCGCCTCGGTGCGCGCATCTCGGTAGCCGCGGCTTATCACCTGATGGTTTTTGCTTTCGGTTGTCCCGATGACCATTCCAACACTCAATCGACGCTCATCAACGCGGTCGACTAGCATCCGTCGAATCAAATCGCCTGTAGCAAAGGGCGGCGGGACAAAAGAACCGTTATTGTTCATGGAAGTTGACGCTCGCGCAGGTAACACAATTTAGTTGAGCAAATTTTGCTCTTTCGGACAATCCGTTTCGGAGAGATTTCGGCCGAATATGGAAACGGACCAGCTTTGCTGAAGTCTGCAGTGGGTCACAAAGCCGCCGAACTGGCGCCGGCAGCCAACTTCCGGTCTGAGCGACATGTCGCGGCAACGCCTGAACTGTAGCGATGGGCCAACAGCCGCCATTCCGGCAATCCCACAAAGTTAGCGAGCCGCGCCATCACTAGCCAAATGATTCCGAAAAAACGTCACAACGCTCGCGTTGAAATCGCGATGAAAGGCCGCTCTATCGAAACCAGTGGGCACGTCGGTGCAGATGCGCGGCACCGCCGTTGCGAGTTGCGGTGGGCACGGTGGTAGGAAGGCAAAGTGATTGGCCGGCACGGTGCGAATGTCTGGTTTGCCCGGCAGATTGTTCGCAGTGAGTAGCGAATTTTTCGGGTCCACGCCTCCGCCTCCCAACTCAGATCGCCAGATCAGGAGTGGGATTTTGACCTCGGCCAAGCCTTCCTTTGTAAACGCAAAGTTCACTGCGGTATCGGCAAACACAGCGGACCGGATTCGGGGCTCATGCGGCAGGTTGGATGGAATGTCGTTGTTGCGAAACTGTTCGCATCCTCTCGATTTGTTCGACTCCGTACACAGAGGAGCTATCCTGCGAAAATCCGGATTTGCTCCCGCCAATACCAAGCCTGTATAGGCACCGGCGGAGAAGCCGAAGAAGCCGACTTTGGCGGGATCGATGGCGGCGCGGTCCTTCCAGCTACTCAACATGAAATCGAGCAAGCGGACCATATCCGCCGGACGTGACGCCAAGACGGACAGGCTGTCTCGCTGCGAAGAATCGCTGCCGTTGTCGCCGGGATGGTTGACGGCTGCGACTACAAAGCCGGCCTTGGCCAACGCCTCTGCAGTGTCATTGTGACCGCCGAACCAACCGCCCCGACCGTGAGAGAAAATAACAAGGGGCAACTTCGCCCCAACGACGGCGCAATCCTTTGCGCCAGCTAAAGCAATATCGACGGGAGGCGCAAGTCTGCCGAGCGCTACATCTTTCGATTCGCCTTCGCATGGATACCAAATAGCGCCAGCTAAGCCGGGGCCTGAGTCGATAAGCTGGATGCCTGCTGCCCCGGCAGGAGAGACCAAACAACAAAGGACCACGGTACAAGCAAAATAGTTGAGCACCAAACCGCCCCAAAAATTCAGCCAAGGAAATTGATCTAACCCACCTATGATAGAATTGTGTTGAGTTTTCGGCTGCCAATGTCGACCAAAGCGTGGGTCGCCACGGGGCCAGAAACCGACACTAGGTGCACCCATCAGCTAGAAGCAGACGGCCGGTCGTCGAAGCATGACGAATTGCGAAAAGCTCGTGTGCCTCAGGGTCGTTCAACAGCGCTTCGGCATCTGTACGACTAGAAAACTCAATAACTACAAGTCTCTCATGCTTCCATTCGCCTTCGAGCGGCGTTGGCTCCACGCCCTGAACGATATACTTGCCATTATGTCTCGCAATAATCGCGGGGATCGCATCGAGGTACGTTTTGAATCGGCCGTAGTCATGCACAGTGATGTCGAGGACGAAATAAGCCTTCACCTGTATCGCTCCCGCAGCACCTGTTTTGATTTGGTCACGGCCTATCATCGGTCCACGGTCTCAGGTCCGCAATGGGTCAAAGGCGGCGGTCCGCGTCGGAGACAACTACTTCTGCTCTGCCCCCGACTCCAGACCTGCCGATTCAGTGCGCCAAACGACGCGATGGGCCACGAGCCGACATTTCATCTCGGCGGAGCTAAAGCTAAATGCTAAGAGGTACGTTCCTGTCACGTCTGGCAAAGTACGATGCTGCACATCCATTTCCCCCATCCAACGCTCGCCCAGGCTATTCTTCCTTATGCGTTCGACGCCCGTGACGGTGCTCATGACGAGGCTCATCTGTTGCGCGTGTGGCGCAATGTCGCCCAGATAACTCATCACGAGGGCGGAGACACGGAGATCTTGGTTGCCGCGACAATTCTTCACGATTGCGTTTGGATCGACAAGGCGTCGCCCGAGCGGGGCAGAGCGTCAAGCCTTGCGGCAGAGCAAGCGAACAAGGTTTTGTCTGTCCTCGGATGGCCAAACGACCGCAGAAGTCAAGTTTGCCATTCCATCGAAGCGCACAGTTTCTCTGCCGGTATCCCTCCGATCAGTCTCGAAGCAAAAATACTCCAGGACGCTGACCGACTGGACGCCATTGGTTGGATCGGCATTGCGCGTTGCCTCTATCTCGCCGGAACGCGCAGGGCAGCAATCTATCATTTTGAAGACCCAACAGCTGCCCGAAGGAAGCCCGATGATATTTCCTACGCGTTAGACCACTTCCAAACTAAGCTTTTCGGTCTCGCGGATAAGTTCTGCACCGCTACAGGGCGCAAATTGGCGGCGCAACGTTCTGTCCGACTTCACGAATTTTACAGCGGTCTCCTAGACGAATTGGGCTTCGAGGGCCGCTAAGGGTCAAAGGCGCCGGTTTTCCCGTGAGGCGGTGACTTCCGGTCTGACCGGTTAAGCGGACGTGGTCAGACCGGGCCGGGAGGTCTCGAATGGGCCAGAAGCGGTCAAGGAGCCCGCGCGGCCCCTTGATCGCTCCATGGGTTGAATTCACAAAACGAGTTCAACCTCGCTCGGCCGCCATGTCTTGATGAAGAACGGCTCAAGCGGGCTGTAGAGCCGCAGGCAAGGGATAAAGCCCTTGCCCGGCATGGTCTGTATCCAGTTGCCCCGTTTGACGTTTGCTGGCTGTGTCGGGCCGAAGTAGATCGTCGTGGTACCGTCTGCGCTGGCTTCAGCGGCGGGCGAGGGGAAGCTCTGGCTGCCCGCGCGCGGGTAGCGCTGTGGTGTGTCGAGCATCGAGCGTGACATGTTGTCGTAAAGCGTGAACGACCAGAAATTCGCTTGGGGAATGTCTTTCGGCAAAGTCACCTTGTAGGTCTTGGCTCCATCGAAGGGCTCCTTCTTTGCATCGACCATCGTCCATAGGTAGGTTGAGCCGATGCCCGGCAGACGCATCGCCATCGCGGGCGTGATCCCGGTGACGCCGTAGAAGAAGTCTGTCCGTGCGTCGAGCGTGCGATAGCCGGTGGGTGGTAAGGGCTTGACGCCCTCGGGGGTAATCAGCGGGATCGGCGTCTCGAACTCGTAGCCGACCTCGAACAGCATGTTCTGCCAACCCGAGCCGGGGTAGTAATACAAAGTCGGATCGCGAGGGGCCATGAACAGGGTGCGCGAGTGGGCGTTGGCGAGCGTAAGCGCTTCGGCGAGAATTTTCTTCATCCGCGCATCTGGCGCGAAGGGTTTGCCCTTGATGATGCCGATGGCGGCGATGGGGCCCATCAGCTCGGGGTCGAGCGACCCTGCAGGCTGCTGCTGCACGACCTCATTGAGCATTTCGTAAAAGCTGAAGTCGTTCGGTGGGATGGTGTTCATCACCTTGCCGGTGCCTTCGTGGAACACGGTCGGCGGCGGTGGCGTGACTTTTCCAAGTTTGGCCTTGCCGCTCAGGAATTCCGCGATGGGGGTGCCGACGCCACCGGCCTCGTATGGATAGACCTTGGTGAACTTTCGGATCGCTTCAGCTACAGGCTTCGGATCATTGTTCTCCAGAAACGAGCGAGCGAACCATATCACGAGGTTGGTCCGGGCGCGGGCGACATTGAAGCCATCAGGCACCGGACCCTCGTAGCCGGGTGGCAGGACGAGATACTTCCCGCCCTCACCGCGATCAGGCCCAGGCAGACCGATATCGATGACCCAGCGGAACCAGTAGTCATCAATGGCGCCAAGCGCCTTGGGTGGCACCTCGAGCACCATCGGACCCTTGGTCAGATCGAGCATGCCCATGTAATAGACGGTGTCCGCATTGGCTGTCAGGAACAGGGACTTAGCATCCATCAGTTCGGAGAAAACTAGAACTTCGTTGTCCTTGACCCCGATGCTCAGAAAGCCCTTGTGGAGGGCGCGAATGCTGACCCCTTGAAGGGTGTTGGCGAACGCCGAGAAGGCATGCGTAAAATCCCGGTTGTCATAGATCTTGGCGATGGTTTCTTTGCTCGGCATGCCGTCCTTGAAGTCCAGCGTGCCGATGCGCGTCTCGACTTTGTCCGGCGTGCTGATCGCCGGAGAGATCGGGGCGCTCGTCTGGGCGGCAGCTTCAGTTCCGCCGTTGAAAACCATTGTGCCGAGGATAAGCGCCTGCATCGAGAATGCGCGCAATAAATGTTGCATGATTCGCCTCTAACACGCGTTGCGGGTGCCCGGAGGATAGCGGAGTTCCAATGGGAGAGCTATTGGTCTCTGAGAGTGCGGTGGTGCGACGTTCTGTCCGCTGTGGGTCAAAACGCGAAGAACTCAGGTTCAGAAAATCTGGTCCGCTCTGTCTCAATAAGCGGACTTCCGCCAGACCCGGTGCAACGTCGCAGATGGGCCATTAGCTGAAGTCGCGCGTCGCTCTGGCCACGTGTGCTCAGTGCCCCAAAGCGGACAATTTACGGCCAAACCTGGCCGCCGTCTTGGACGTCACGTCGTCGACCCGGCTGAATCTTCCTTGACGCCGGGGGCAACGATCTGCAGCGCCCCGTCCGGCAGCGGCCGCTGCAGCTTGAGGGCTTCGTCCGGGGGGACCGTGTTTGCTCTTCACGTTGCGGATGTTGGTCGTGCCGCCGTCCCGCTCCATCCGGAGCAATTGCTTGAATTCGACCGGCTTGCCCTTGGCCTCGAGCTTGCCGGCTCTGCCGCGTGCCTTCAAGGAAAGCACCGGGTTTTCATCGCATGCCTGGCGCGCCAGCACCGGCTATTCCCATCAAGGCCACGGCCCGCGAGCCGATCAAACAAGCGGGATACATATCAGCGACTTCCGCAATCCACGCACAATCTCTATTGCGAAACGCAGCCGGTCCATACATTCGGGTCATAAGCAGCCGACCCCGACCGAGCGGGGCGACTTCCGCGTAACCCTCGAAAGATGACGTTTATGAGTACACGCTCTAAAAGGTATCGTATCGATAGGACCATCTTCTATTCGAGGCGATCCGTTTTTAGCGTCACCCGGAAGGCTGCCGGGAAGCTTCCCGGCAGCCTTATGCCTATGATAGGTCGCTCTCGACAAACCAAGTGCCAGCCATGGCCCGGGTTTGTTCAATTTCGGACGACCACGAGGACGCTTCAACGGCTTCATCGCTCGCTTTGCGGCTTTCGCCATACGGTCGCGGCACTGCCTCTTTTCCTTCAAGGCTGCGTCGGTCACGCCGACTGCCCTGATCGTCCAGATCATGAGTCTAGCGTGCTCGTCAACGGTTAGGCCCAGTAGATCGCCTAGCTTGGCCGCGCCATAGCGGCGTGGCCTTCTCAGTACCATGTCAGTAATGATGCCAGCTTCTACTGGGTGCATCCATGGCGCCCAAAGCTGAATAGAATGCCGCATTTTGCTAAAGGCGCCATACGGGTTTTGCGCAAGGTGGTTCAATAAGATGACCAAGTCCTCACGCGCGGCATCGTCACCCTCTGGCAATACCTTGCCGTAGCGGCACTCGAGATAGAGCTCAAGATCGCGAATGCGCCTTGCGGCAACCAGGCTGATACGCTGTTGCTGATCGTCGGGCTGGCGGGAATAGCGTCGCGCGATCTCCGCATGAAGGAGGTCATGATCTTGTGCGCGCGGCCGCACGTTGTTATTGTCTGGCATCACTGGGAAGACGTGCCGCTGCTAACGGCGCTCCAAGGTTAAAAATGGGCCGGCCCCACCAATGGCCGGCCCATTCGTTCGATAGATCTTCGAACTTATCGTTTGCGTGAGCTCAGGCTTTCAGCCCGCGGCGACACATGTAATGTCGCTCTCGATCCAGGCAGGGAGTGCGTTTAAGACAATCTCCGCAGACTCATCCATGGCTCCGGCATATTCTCGCGCACATCGTCGCAACGCTTCAGAGGTCCGACAGTAGCTTCGACCTCGCCAATCGTCTCTGCGTGACCTTTTTGGCGATCCTCGGCGCTGCAAGATCCACTGGATCCGATCGCAGCATCCAACGACACGCCAATTCGGATTGAGCTGAACGACGAAGCCGAAATAGGCGTCCGCCTTCTCCGGGCGGGTCGTTGCGCGGTTCCCAAGTGGTCGATACACGATATTTGAAGGAAGCACTTCTGCCTGGAGATCTTCGTTGCGAAACGAGCTGCTCGCCTTTGCGAGAGCCGGCGTTCCATTGTGAGAGCGTTGCATGGCTCACGCCGCCGCGTGTTTCGAGTTGTCTTTGCGGGTGAGCTCGAAATCCTCGATCTCTCGCGGCCGCCAATATTGCCTCCTCTTGACGATGAGAGGCTTCGGAAAGGCAAGCTCCCGGTCGGCTACCCACCGGTGTAAGGTTCGGGGGACAATACCGAAATGCTCGCAGACGGCGCGTGACGACAATAGCGGTCTGCTATCTTGCCGTCTTTCTGCGAGCGCGCTCCGCTCGTTGGCACTGGATTCACTGACGTCCACGAAGCTCCTCCTTGGTCTGAGTCCGGAAGTGACCTGACTAAGGAGTGTTTCGAGGCAAATCGTAAGTCTCGAAATTGAGACGTCAGCCTGACGTCCGGTTTGTGGCTCGTGACTTACGGCTACGCTTTTGGGGCAGGCCCAACCGTTTAAGTCGCTTCCTGACCGCGTCTTTGCTAATGCCCAAAATAGCCGGGATCTGTTTTACCTCGGTCCCGAGCTGGATTAGCTCCACCAAACGCGCGTTTATCTCGTCAGAACCTGGATGCCTGCAATTCCTCGCAGCTTGCGTGAGCTTCCGAAGCTGCGCTGCGAAAACGGGGTCCTTGGGGGCATATCCGCCGATGGTGATCGCTGCCGAGAGCGCGCTCGAGAGGTCGACATAAGCGTTCGGCAAGAACGGACCGAGAGCAGGCAGATCGGGGAAGTTGTTCTGATCGTTCCTGCTAAGATCCCGCACAAAATCCAGGACCTCCACCAGCCATAGAGACAGGCGTTCATAGTCGTCGACAACTGCGATCAAATTGTGTACTGCGCCGCAATTAGGCTCTCCAGGCACGGGAGACCGTTCCGTATCCGGCGCCGTGCCACGGAATTGATCGACGCAGAGTTTCAGAAAATCGTCCCCGATACCCACGCCGCTAGCGGCTTCCTCCGCGAACTTTTCGAAACTCGCGACAAAATCAATCAGGGCGTGCCGAACGGCGTCATTCACTTGAACTCGGTCTCCCGTTCTTTGAGGTCAGAGAAAGCAGTCAAAGCTCTTTCACTTGCCCGACCCGTAAGTTGCGCCGAACACACCGGCTATCATTTCTCCAAAACCGCATTGCGCGACTGGAGCGCCTCGGGCTGATCTTGATCTATCCTTCACCTATTTCGACCGATCCGGCTGGCGCTTCCGCCAGAGTGGAGTTCTCAGCCATCACGGCGCTCCCACGGCTTTGGGAAACTGAATGACCTTGTTGGCTTTTGGATCGACGATCAGATCGACAAGATCTCCGAGCGCCTCGAACGCTGCTCGCTTCTCATCAAGATATTCGTATCGGTCGTACGTTTCGCGCACACCCCCAATGACGTGACCAATTGCACGCTCCGCATGATCGGCTGGCACTTTTGCTCGGCTCATCAACGACCTCGCGGTTCGCCGCAGATCGTGCAAGGTCCATCGCGGCATAGGTAGCCGTTCCTCCCGCTTCCGGACCCTGGCAATCTCAGCGTCTAATTCCTTCTTGGCCTTGGAGAAGCCACTGAACGGCTTGGTGCCGTCCGTGGTCGAGAACACGAACGACGAATTAGTGCCATTAGGCTTGCCGCCGATCAGGACCCGAACCTGCTGGGTCAATGGTACGACGTGATCTAGCTTGGTCTTGTACCGCTCCCCAGGGATCGTCCAAAGATCATCCTCGATCTCGCTCGAACTCATGTCGGCTGCCTCGTTCCGACGTGTGGCGGTGAGCAGCAGCGATCTGATGTACGCTGGATAGCACGTCGGCAGGTCGGCGTTGTCGAGCGCGGTCCAGACGTCCCGGATCTCGTCATCAGTAAGGATCCGCTTCCGGGCGCGCTCTTTGGGCTTGGTTCGGGCCATACCGCGCACGATCGGTGATACGTAGTCCTCGTCCTTGGTCGCGTGCCAGTTCATGATCGCGCGGAGGATCGCCAGTACGCGGTCGGCCATGACCGCCCCGCTTCCGTCCTCGATCTTATCGAGCAATGCTGTGATGTGCTTCTTCCGCTTGATGTCCGAAATCGGTGTTTCGCCGATCACCGGACAGACAAGGCGCTCAAGTGTGGCGTGCCAAGCTGCACCGCTCCGCATTCTTATCGTGTCGAAGGTGACGTTGCCCTTCGCGTCGATCTTCATCCCACATTTGCGCTTGAAAAACTCATCGGCGACGGTCCTGAAGGTATTTGCCTCGGCCGCCCGTCGTTCCTCCTTGACCCCGCGCCTCTCGCCCGCCGGATCGCGGCCTTGCCGGACCTTGATTCTCACGTCAGCGGCGAGTTTGCGCGCATAGCCCAGTGACATGGCGTCACCAACCTTTGGCTCCGCAGACGCTTTGCCTTCGATCCGGTCTCCCGGGGGTACCCAACGGCCCAGCGTAAGCTTGCTGCTCTTGCCCCCTTTGAGAGTGTAGCGGACCGCGAAACTCTTCACGCCCGATGGTTGGATAACGACGTACAGGCCTGGTGCGCCGGGGTCTGGAACCTCCCGGCGGGTGTCGCCAGGTTGCAGGTTCCTGATCGTGACGTCTGTCAGCGATTTGGACTTGATCATGCTTCCCCCTTTCGATCGGGTCCTTACCCCACCTCCTGTAGGGTAAGGTTTTTTGCGTGTCTAGGGTTGTCATCTCCTGTCCGGACAGAAGGGAAGAAAACGCTTTAACGAGTTTAAATAAAACATCTTTTCGACGAAGGATGTCTGCGATTGTATTCTGCTGACCGCGAGGGACCGGCCTTGATCCGTCATTCGTAATGACGGGGTCGGGGGTTCGAATCCCTCTTGCGGCACCAGCGTCCCGTTTTCATCCGATCGAAGAAGAGAGCCAAGGTCCCGGACATTGCATCCGGCGCGTTGCGCGCGATGCTAGTGTCTCTACGATACTCGATGTCGGTTTTTCGAGTCCTACCCGTTCACGCCCGCGACCATTCAATTGTATGTTGGCGCAGGCGCGGATGAATTTCGTCGTCCGCGGCGAGATGTTGCATCGAACGGCAGCGGCCACCGCAGACGCGCTTCTGCAGTCGGACATCCTCGTCGTCTCGAACTCGATCCAGCACACGCTGGTCGGACGGCGGGTCGGCGACGAGCTGATCGCGCGCATGGACGCGGACAAGGGCGTCTGCCTGCTCGACAGCATGAGCTTTCCGGACGTGACGCTGCGGGTCTATCGGCGCAGGTGTTGATCGCAGCCGGCCGGTTCGAGATTGCGCGCGCTTATGTGAGGCCGATCACTTAACCTCGAACATCCTGCCCGTAATGTCGCGGTCACGCCAACACGGGGAGATTTCACATGCGTAAGATCATTCTGGTTGCCGCCATGGTCCTGGCTTCCGCCTCTGCCCAGGCAGGCGACTCGCGCAGCCTGTCGCTGTCCGCGACGGGCGCTCAGGCCCCTGCTCTGCTGACCACGCCGACCGCCGCCACCGCGCAGGTGAGCGAAGTTGCGCCAGCCGCGGAGGCGCCGAAATATTCCGATCGTCCGCCGGCAGTATCGCTCTCTGCACCGGCCGCTACGGTCACACCGGCGGCTCCGGCGGTGTCGACGCCCGCGCCCACCCCGGCGCCGGTCGCGACGACCAAGCCCGCCACCAGGAAAACGGTAAGTGCGGACAAGCCGAAATCCAAGCGCTGGACCGAGCGCCGCATCATCAGCGAGCTGCACCGCCACGGCATCTAATGGTAAGCCGCTCGCTCAAAGCAAATGGCCGGGCAAATGCCCGGCCAGGTCGCAAGAGTCTTGGATTGGATCGATGGCGTTTACTGCGACACCGTTTGCACCACGCTTCCGATCGGACGCGTGTTGGTGCTCGCGGTCGGCACCTTCATGTCCTTCATGATCGCTTCGTCATATTCCGGCAGCGACGCGAGCGTCGTCTTGGCCTTCATCTGCACGACCTTGTAGCCGCCAGCCTTGAGGCGCGCGAGCAGCGTCGGCAGGGCGATGCCGGTGTTCTTCTGGAAGTCGTGCATCAGGATGATGCCTTTGCCGAGCTTGTCGAGCCGGGTCATCACCGTCTCGACGATCTTCTCCGGCGTCGCGCTCTTGCGGAAGTCGAAGGAGTCGACGTCGGTCGAGAACATCGCGACGTTGCGGGTGCCGAAATAGCTCACGATCGCCGGATTATGCTGGAGCTGCGGGAAGCGGAAGAACGGCGCCGGGTTGGCACCGAGCGCGAATTTCACCGCGCTGATGCCCTTTTCGACCTCGTCCTTGGCCATCTGCTCGGTCATCTTCTTGCCGTTCAGATTGACGTGCGACCAGGTGTGCGTGCCGACCGTATGGCCCTGGGCCAGCACCTGGCGCAGGATTTCCGGATGATAGGTCGCGTGCTTGCCGACCGAGAAGAACAGGCCCTTGGTGCATTCATCCGCGAGCGCCTTCAGCACATTCGGCGTGTTCACAGGCCAGGGACCGTCGTCGAAGGTCAGCACGACCTCCTTGTCGGTGAGGAAATCGAATTGCTTGAAATGATCGAAGCCGAAGCCGGGGCCGCCGGTGGTGTCGATCTCGACCACGCGGGAGACGCCCAGCGCGTTCGGATTGGCGCAGGTCGATTTCTGCTGAACCGGCATGGCCGGCGCGGGCGCCTGAGCAAGGGCCGTCGGCCTGGCCGCGATCGTCGCGGTGGTCTCGACGTCATCCCTGGCCGCGAGCTTCGCCGGTGCCGGCAATGGATCGGCGGCACGGGCGGCAATTGTCTTGGGAGCGGCCTGGTCGGCGCGCGAGGAATAATAAAACCAACCGCCGGCGGCGATCACGACCGCCGCAACTACACTGGCCAGCATCAGGCCCAACGCATTACGCATCGCTACTCTTTCCAATCACGCAACCAAACCAGCGGAATTTCCCGCGCGACGAGCCATTAATGCGAAGGAAGAGTTAACGTGACACCAACACGACAACGGTTGCCGAGGAATTTCAGCGAGGTGCTCCAAAGTGACCGAAGTCACAGAGGAGGGGGCTCGCGTGACCATCATCACAGTGGAAACTGTTTTGATGGAGCATCGTCGTTCCCATCAACAACGGGTGCCGTTGTGACGGCGCCAATGGGAGCTTCAAATGACCAAGTCTCTGACCAAGTCCTTCTCTGCCAGTATCCGCGACACCAGCCTGGCCCTCGGCTTTGCCGCCATCGTCTCGCTCGTCTCGGCGACCTCGAGCTTCGCGTTCTCGGCCGAAGCGCAGCAGCAGTGCACCGGCGACGCCTTCCGCCTGTGCTCGTCGGAAATCCCCAACATCCCGAAGATCACGGCGTGCATGAAGAAGCATCGCGCGGATCTGAGCACCGGCTGCCGCGCCGTGATGGACAAGGATCTCGCCAAGGGCGCTTCGCGCAAGGTCGCTGACGCCCAGGACAGCCAGTAACAGCACGCAACACGGTCTTGCGTCGGTTGGCTCCCCTCGCGACAGGCCCCGGCATCGAGCCGGGGCAACGCGGCGGCGCCATTTCAGCCCGACAACAAAGCCGTTGCGGCTGAGGGATCGTCGCACTAGCTTCGCCCGCACGTTCGTCCGGGCAAGAGGCATTACGCGATGACCAGATTTCTTTTCATTCTTCCTTTGCTCCTCGGCGCATCGGTCGCATCCGCGCAGCAGCCGGGCCACGATGCCTGCGCGCGCGACGTCACCCGCTTCTGCCGCGCCGTGATGAACAATGGCGATGGCGCTGTGCTCGCCTGCCTGAAGGAGAACCGCGCCCGACTCAGCAAGGGCTGCGACAAGGTGCTCAAGGAGCACGGGCAGTAGTAATTTCCGTAGCGAAGAACCTATGTGCTGCTTCCCGCGGCGCTCGCGACCACCGGCAGCACCTCGGCACTGGCACGATCCGGAGTCTCTTCCTTCCAGCGCACCGAACCGAACGGACGCTCGAGCATGCGGCGGATCCGCACCGGCTCGGGACCGACGTGGAAAGCGATCGCCTCCTGGTGCAGCGCGCGTTCGGACTGGGTCGAGCGGTTGCGCTGGCGCAGATAGTCGAACCATGTCGGGCAGTGATAGCGCTCGGTCCACAATTCCGGATCGGCGATGTCGCGTGCGATCGACCAGCCATAGGCGCCGTTGCGTTGCCTCGAGAGCTGTACGTCCTGCATCACGTTGTGGAAGGCGCGCGCGTTCTCCTGGGACACACGGTATTCGATCTCCACCACGAGCGGCCCGCTGCGGCCGGTGATCGAGAGCTTGACCTCGGGATCGGCGAGCACGTCAGCGTCCTCGTTGCGGGCGCCGACGCGCGGCATGGTGAGCCAGATCCCGAGCAGCGGCGAGACCAGCATCAGGCCTGCCGCCGTCAGCAGCGCGACCTCGACGCCGGCATAGTCGGTGAGATGGCCCCAGCCCCAGGCACCGATCGCGATGCCGCCGGAAATCGAGGCCTGGAACGCCGCGAGCGAGCGGCCGGCGACCCAGCGCGGCGCCGACAGCTGCACGCCGATATTGAACAGCGCCACCGCGGCCATCCAGACCGCGCCGGCCAGCACCAGCGCAGCTGCCGTCAGCACCGGTTCCGTGCTCACTGCGAGGGCGGCCATCGCGAACGCCATCGAGATGGTGCACGCACGGATCGCGGCCTCGCCGCTCATGCGCTTGCGCAATTCGTGGATGTTGAGCGCGCCGACGACGGCGCCCATGCCGAAGGCGCCGAGCATGATGCCGTAGGTCTGTGCACCACCATGCAAGAGGTCGCGCGCGACCAGCGGCATCAGCGCCATGATGGCGCCGCCGATCAGGCCCATCACCAGCGTGCGCAGCAGCACGATCTTGATCGGCGGTGAATTGGTGATGTAGCGGAAGCCCGACACCATGGCGCGGTTGAGCTTCTCCCGCGGCAGCCGCGAGGGCTCGGTGTTGCGCCGCCACAGCAACAGCACCACCAGCAGCGGCAGATAGAGGATCGCGTTGCAGGCGAAAGCGGCCACCGCGCCGAGCGCGGCGACGATGACGCCGCCGACCGCGGGACCGAAGCTGCGCGCGATGTTGTAGCTGATGCCGTTCAGCGCAACGGCCGAAGGCAGCGCGTCGGGCGGCACCTGCTCGCTGACCGAAGATTGCCATGCCGGGCCGAACAGCGCATTGCCGCTGCCCACCACGAAGCAGAAGGCGAGCAGCGTCTCCGGGGTGATGAGATTGAACCCGGCCAGCACCGTCAGTGCGGTCGCGCCGGTGAGTGCAACCATCAGCGAGACCAGGGTGACGATGCGGCGGTCATACATGTCCGCGATGGCGCCGGCCGGCATCGAGATCAGCATGATCGGCAGCATCAAGGCGGTCTGCACCAGCGCCACCTTGTCCGCCGAGGCAGCCATCTGCGTCATCGCCCAGGCCGCGCCGACGCCCTGGATCAGGAGGCCGAGATTGGAGAGCAGGCTGGCGAGCCAGATGCGCCGGAACACGGTGTACCGCAGAGGCGCGGTAATGCCGTCGGCGGCGATTTTCTGGCGGTTCGTCTGCTCGGTCATATCCCCTTCCAAACGGGCTGGCAGAAATGGTCTTCGGAAATGGTCCTGGGAGATGGTCTTGGGAAATGGTCTTGGAGTGATCCCGGGCGATTCCGGCAAATTCAGTGATGCCTGCGAAAGTCATTCGCTGTCCAGTGGTTAGGCCGCTATAAGCGGTGCAAAGAGGCGGTTTGCCGGGAGGAACATATGAAGCTGTCGCGACGGACGATCCTGCAAGGGGCGGGCAGCTTGCCTTTCGCAATTGCGAGCTTGCGGACGGGCGCATGGGCCCAATCTGCGCCCGCCGCGGCGCCGGGCACCGAGGTGCCGCCGATCCTGTTCGTCCACGGCAATGGCGACTACGACGCGCTCTGGATGACGACGCTGTGGCGGATGGAATCCAACGGCATCGCGCGCGATCGCATGATGGCGATCAATTTCACCGATCCCAATGCGCGCACCGACGACAAGGTCGAGCAGGCGAACCGATCCTCGACCGAGGACCAGCGCCGCGAGCTTGCCGCTGCGATCGCGGAACTGAAGCGCCGCACGGGTGCGCCTCGCGTGGCGCTGGTCGGCAGCTCGCGCGGCGGCTACGCGATCCGCAACGTGATCAAGAACGGCGGCGCCGGCGATGTCAGCCATGCCGTCTTGTGCGGCACGCCCAATCACGGCGTGTTCGCCACCGACGACCAGCCCAACAACGAGTTCAACGGCCGCGGCGTATTCCTGCGCGGCCTGAACGAGGGCGAGAGCGAGGTGACGCCGGGTGTCGCCTTCCTCACCTTGCGCAGCGATGGCATGGACAAATACGCCCAGGCCGACGGCCGTTTCATCGGCAAGCCCGGCACGTCGACCGGTGTCACCGTCGAAGGACCCGAGCTGAAGGGCGCCACCAATCTGGTGCTCGGCGCGCTCGACCATCGCGAGGTGGCGTTCCATCCGCGCGCCTTCCGCGAGATCTACAAATTCATCGCGGGCCGCGAGCCCGCGCGCATTGCGATCGTGCCGGACCCAAGCGTGCGGCTGAGCGGCCTCGTCACGGGGACGCCGGGCGGCGTGCCGACCAATCGCCCGGTGACGGGCGCAACCGTCGATATCTTTCGTGTCGATCCTGAAACCGGAGAGCGCAACGGCGGTGCGCTGCACAGCGCGAAGACCGGTGCCGATGGCCGCTGGGGGCCGGCGCAGGTCGATCCCGCCTGGTCGCTTGAATTCGTGCTGACATCGCCGGACGCGCCGACGACGCATATCTACCGCTCGCCTTTCCCGCGTTCTTCCGACGTCGTGCATTTGCGCGCCGCGCGTCCGCTCGGGCCTGCTGACAAGGACGCAGGAGCTGTCGTGATCATGTCGCGGCCGAGGGGCTATTTCGGCCTGCCGCGGGACGTGGTGCTGCTCGACGGAAAGGAGCCGGCGGACGTCAAGCCGGGCGTGCCCACGGATTCGGCAGCAACCCTGCGGCTTCCCGCCGGCGGCGTTGGGCGCAACATCGTGGCCGAGTTCGGCGAAGAACGAATTGTGGCGCGTGCCTGGCCTGCCCCGGAGAACAGGATTGCGATTGCCGAGCTGACTTACTAGCTATTTGCCTGCGTCATATCGGGAGAGAGCCATGAACATCGCCAGCGTGCGCAGGCCCATCATCCCTCCGGCGCCCCCGCGTGCGCCCGACGACATGTCCTTCTTCGGCCGGCTTGCCGTGATCCGGCACAACATGATCGCGACGTGGGGGCAGCCCGCCTATGAGGAAGACGTCATCAAGGGGCGCTTCTTCCTCCACAACAGCTTCATCCTGAACCAGCCGGATGCAATCCGGCACGTCCTGCTCACCAATTACGAGAACTATACGCGCACGCCGGCGGGCATCCGCATGCTGCGTCCCGTGCTGGGCGATGGTCTTCTGATCGCAGAAGGTCACTCATGGACGTTCCAGCGCCGCACGCTCGCGCCGGCCTTCACCCCGCGCGCCACCGCCAACCTCGTGCCGCACATGACGGCGGTGCTCGACGAGACCATTGCCAAGCTCGATACGCAGACGGGCGCGCCGGTCGATCTGCGCGAAATCATGCAGCGGATGACGCTGGAGATCGCCGGACGCACGATGTTCTCGTTCGGCATGGACCGGCACGGCGCGACCTTGCGCAATTTCATCATGGAATATGCGTCCCGGCTCGGACGGCCCTACTTCCTCGACATGCTGCTGCCGGTGTCGTGGCCGAGCCCGATGGATTTTGCCCGCGCCCGCTTCCGCAAGCGCTGGACCGAATTCGTCGCGATGTTGATCGCCGAGCGGCGTTCTGCCGGCAAGAAGGACGGCGCGCCGCCGCGTGACCTGTTCGATCTGATGGACGCGGCGCGCGATCCGGAAACCGGCAAGGGCTTTTCCGACGAGCAGCTCGTCGACGAGGTCGCGACCATGATCCTGGCGGGTCACGAGACCACGGCGACGGCGCTGTTCTGGGCGCTCTATCTGCTCGCGCTCGATCCTGATACGCAGGAGGAAGTGGCGTCCGAGACGAGCGGCGAGCATCTCGACAGCATGGCCGACATCGACCGGCAGAAACTCACCCGTGCCTTGATCGACGAGACCATGCGGCTCTATCCTCCGGCCTTCCTGGTCGCGCGTGCCGCACGCGAAAAGGACAACGCGGCCGGAATCGAGATCGGCAAGGGCGACATCATCATGATCGCGCCATGGCTGCTGCATCGGCACGAGAAGCTGTGGGATCAGCCGAACGCGTTCATTCCAAAGCGCTTCATGTCGGCGGAGGCGCCGGACCGCTTCGCCTATTTGCCGTTCGGCGCAGGGCCGCGCGTCTGCATCGGCGCGCCGTTCGCGCAAGCCGAATCCGTACTGGCGCTGGCCCGGCTGATCGGCGCGTTCCGGGTCGAGCTCGCCGACCAGGCGAATCCCGTGATCCCGCTGGGCGTCGTCACGACGCAGCCGGACCACTCACCCATGTTCCGCATCACACGTCGGTGACAGGCTCCTCGTCTGGCCGATGGCGTGATCCACCCTAGATAGAGTCCCGCCATGAGCGACATTCAGGCCCAGTTTTCCGTTCTCAAGCAGACCGCCGACGCCAAGGTGGTCGATGCGATTGCGCGTCTGATCGAGGATGGCGAGGATCACGAGCTCAACCGCGTCAATGTCCTCGACTTCGCCACGCAGCATGCCGTCGACGAAGAACACGCGATCTCGGCCTTCCTGCATGCGGCGCGGCTCGGATTGTTCGATCTCGGCTGGAATGTGCTATGTCCGGGTTGCGGCGGCGTGCTCGGCGCGCATACGACGCTGAAGGCGCTCAAGCCCGACGACTATCACTGCGCGCTCTGCGCTTGCGGCTACAAGGCCTCCGTCGACGATCAGGTCGAGGTCTCCTTCACCGTGAATCCGCGGGTCCGGCGCATCGCGGCGCACGACCCCGATATGCTTCCGGTGTGGGAGTATTTCAAGCAGGTGTTCTGGAGCTCCGGCGTCGACTTCAACAAGGACTCGTTCGCGACGCTGGCGAACGAGGTGACGCTGGATACGATGGAGCTGCCGGCCGGCGAGAAGGCGACCATGTCGCTGCAACTGCCTGGTGACTTCGTCATCATTTTCGAGCCGGTGACGCACGCCGCCCATTTCATCGACGTCCAGGGCGAGCCGACCAGGGACCGTCAGCAGCTCGCCATCATGTACAACAAGGTGCAGGCCCCGACGGGGACCACGACGATGCGGCCCGGCCCGCTGCGGCTGTCGCTGGAGAACCAGGCCGGCGTGCGCGTGCTGCCGTCGGTGTTCATCGCTGCCGAAGCGCTCCACCATCTGATCGGCAAGCGCAAGCCGTTCCTCACCGCCAAGCGGATGCTGTCGAACCAGACCTTTCGCGATGTGTTCAAGGCGGACAATCTCAGTCTCGATCAGCGGCTCCAGATTACGTCGCTGACCTTCCTGTTCACCGATCTGAAGGGCTCGACCGCGCTCTACGAGCGCGTCGGCGACCTCGCCGCGTTCGATCTCGTGCGTGCGCATTTCCAGGCGCTGCTCGAGATCATTTCCTCCGAGAAGGGCGCGGTGGTGAAGACCATCGGCGATGCGGTGATGGCGACCTTCGTCCGGCCCGAGCACGCCATCGTCGCGGGCCTGCGGATGCGCGCGGCGATGGACGAGCTCAACAAGCGGCGCGGCACCGACGATCTCATCGTCAAGATCGGCATCCATGAAGGCCCCTGCCTCGCGGTGATGCTCAACGAGCGGCAGGATTATTTCGGCCAGACCGTCAACATCGCCGCCCGCGTGCAGAGCCTGTCGACCGCGCAGGAGATCCACATCACCGGCCCGGTGCTCGATGCGCCGGCCGTGGCGGAAGTGCTGAAGCAGCGCGAGATCAGGCCGATCCAGAAGCAGGCCGCATTGCGCGGCATCGCCGACAAGATGGTGGTGTACGAGATTCCTTGAGGGATGGTCGATGGCGGCTCCAAGCCGCCCTGGAATAGGCCAGCCATGACGGTGAATGAGGCAACCGAGATTGCGGAAACGTAATGCAGCGCGCGGAACTGCCGCACGTTGCGCCGGTTGAGTTTCCTGCTCATATAATGCTGGTAGCGGCCGCGCTTCGCGGCTGTATCAATTTCGGTAGGACCTTATGCTCGACGGCCTGCGCCAATTCATCGCCGACATTGTCGCTCCCCACGACCAGAACCGCACCTTCGGTGACAGCGATTATCGGTTGGCTGCCACCGCACTGCTGGTCCACGTGGTCTCGCTGGACGGCCAGCCGAGCGCGGGTGAGCAGCGCAAGCTGCACAGCCTGATCGAAAGCCATTTTGGGCTCGATCGCGGCACTGCGGATCGCCTGATTGCGGACGCCACCCAGGTCGAGGGTGAGGCGGTGGACCTCTATCACTTCACCAGTGTCATCATGCGCTCGCTCGACGAAGAGGGCCGCAAGCGCATCGTCCGGATGATGTGGGAGCTGGTCTATGCCGACGGCCAGGTCTCCGAATTCGAAGACAACGTCGTCTGGCGCGCCTCCGACCTGCTCGGAATCTCCCAGCGCGACCGGATCGACCTGAAGCATGCGGTGGCTGAGCGCGCCGCTGGTCAGGTGAAGGACAGCGCCGTCGGCGGCTGATCCGCGCAAACCGCCGGATGGCCGGTTGTGCTGACCACATGGCGAAACTTTAATGTAGGTGTCGCCCGTCCGGCTCCGGATTTATCCGTAAATACCCGGTTTCCTGCTCCCCCTGTCGCCCGCTCAAGCGGCCATGCGGCCGACGCCGCTTGCCTGTCGCGCACGGCTTGTGCTCTCGTTCCGCTATTGCGGGGCCAGGAACTTGCGGGGCCAAGAACTTCAATTCGAGAGACTTCTATCGTGACCGAGCGGGTAACGTTGATCACCGGTGCTTCGGCGGGCATAGGTGCGGAGCTGGCGCGCGTGTTTGCCGCCAATGGACATCGCCTCGCGTTGACGGCGCGGCGCGCGGATCGATTGGAGGCGCTCGCGAACGAGCTCGCCGCCAAGGGCGGCAGGAAGCCGATCGTGATTGCCTGCGATCTCGAGAACCCCGGCGCCGGCGAGACGATCGCGGCGGCGCTGGCCGCCGAAGGCGTCGAGCTCGATCACCTCGTCAACAATGCCGGCTTCGGTGTGTTCGGCGATGCCATCGAGCGCGATCGCGGCGAGCAGGTCGGGATTGTCGACGTCAACGTGCGGGCTCTGACGGATTTGTCGCTGCGCTTCGCCGATCAGCTCATCAGGAACAAGGGCGGTCTTCTCAATGTCGGCTCGGTCGCAGGCTTCCTGCCCGGTCCCGGCATGGCCGTCTATTATGCGTCCAAGGCCTACGTGATTTCCTTCACCGAAGCGCTCCGGGCCGAGCTCGCGCCGCGCGGCGTTCGCGTCACCGTGCTTTGCCCGGGTCCCGTGCCCACCGAATTCCAGGCGCGTGCCGGCGTCGGCTCCGGACATGATACGGCGCTTCTCAATGTTTCGGCCGCCGAGGTTGCACGGGAGGCCTATCGTGGCCTGATGGCCAACAAACGGGCAGTGCTGCCCGGTCTCGGCATCAAGATTGTGCCCTTTGCGCTGCGCTTCTTCCCGCGGGGCTTCATCCTGGCCGCCACCAGTCGGTTCCAGAGGCAGAGGCATTAGGTCTCGAAGCGCCCGTATTGGCCCGGAGCTTGCTTCGGTTTTGATGTGTGCGCGAACTCACACGAAATTAACGATCGCTTAGTTATGCTGGCGGTCTGAACTGATAGCACTCGCAGAGGCCATGTCGTTCCGGACGAACAGGTTTGTTGGCGCAGAATTGGTGCCCTTCCCGAGAAGGACGCCAGGCGCCGCCACCTCTGAAACCCTATTGCCGGTTCTGATTATCCTGCACCAGGAATCCTCGACGCCGGGCCGTGTCGGCAACGCGCTCCGTGCGCTCGGCCATCGCCTCGATATCCGCCGTCCGCGCTTCGGCGATCCCCTGCCCGAGACGCTCGACCGGCATGCCGGCGCCGTGATCTTCGGCGGGCCGATGAGCGCCAACGATCCCGATGACTACATCCGCCGCGAGATCGACTGGATCGAAATTCCGCTCCGCGAGCAGCGGCCGTTTCTCGGCATATGCCTTGGGGCCCAGATGCTGGCGATGCAGCTCGGTGCGCGCGTCGCCCCGCATGCCGACGCCCTGACCCAGATCGGCTACTACCCGATCCGGCCCACAGCCGCGGGCCACGCGCTCTGCCCGGCCTGGCCGGCCCAAGTTTATCACTGGCATCGCGAGGGCTTCGAGCTGCCGGTCGGCACGGAGCTGCTGGCAGAAGGCGACGATTTCCCGGTACAGGCATTCCGTGCCGGCAATGCCTTCGGCGTTCAGTTTCATCCCGACGTGACCTACGCGATGATGCATCGCTGGACCACGCGCGGCTATGACGGCTTCAGCGCGCCCGGTGCGCGGCAGCGGCATCATCACTTCGCCGATCGTGCCGTGTACGACGCCGCAGAGCGCGCCTGGCTCGACCATTTCATGAATGGCTGGCTGGCGCGCCGTGCGGTGCTGGCGCAGGCCGCCGAGTAATTGCGCCTTCGCGCAGGTCCTTGGCGCAAGCCCTTGCCTCTTCCCTGGATATGCTAGGCTCTCTGCCAACGAGCGCACACCAATGCGTGCCGGAAGACAAAGGGAGAGCGTCATGGCCTACGAGCACATTCTTTATGAGGTGAGCGACAAGATCGCGACCATCACGCTCAATCGCCCCGACCGCATGAATGCGTGGACGCCGACCATGGAGCGCGACGTACGCCACGCAATGGAGGCGTCGAGCTATGATGACAATGTCCGCGTCATCATCCTCACCGGCGCGGGCCGCGCCTTCTGTGCCGGCGCCGACATGGATGCGCTGAAGGGGCTCGACCCCGAAGACGTCAGGCGCGCAACGAATCTGCCTCCGTTCGACATGAACCGGCGCCCGGACTGGCAGACGCGCTACGGTTTCTATCCGTCGATCAAGAAGCCTGTGATCGCCATGCTCAATGGCGCCACGGCCGGCATCGGCCTCGTGCACGCGCTTTATTGCGACCTGCGCTTTGCCGCCGATAACACCGTGTTCACGACCGCCTTCGCGCGGCGCGGCCTGATTGCCGAGCACGGCATCAGCTGGATGCTGCCGCGCATCGTCGGCCACGCCAACGCGATGGATCTGCTGCTATCGGCAAGGCGCGTGCCGAGCGACGAGGCGTTGCGGATCGGCCTGGTGAACCGGCTCTGCTCGCCCGAAAAACTCCGCGAGGAGACCTATGCCTATGCGCGCGACCTCGCCGATTTCGTCTCGCCGAGCGCAATGGGCGTAATCAAGCGCCAGCTCTACGAGGTGCCGTTCCAGACGCTGGCGGAGGCAACGATCGAGGCCAACCGGGAGATGATGGTGGCGCTGGCTGGTAGCGATTTCCGGGAGGGGGTCGCGAGCTTCATGGAGAAGCGGCCGCCGCGGTTTACGGGGAGGTAGGGGACGGCTGAGGAGCTAGCCCGGCTTCGCCCTTCGGGCTTCGCCGGACACCACGCTTCACCCTTCGGGCTCCTCGTGGCTGCGCCACGCGTAGCCCGAAGGGCGAAGCGTGGTGGAGCCAGGCGGGATCGAACCGCCGACCTCGTCATTGCGAACGACGCGCTCTCCCAGCTGAGCTATGGCCCCGTTTGCTGGCCACTCTGGTGAATGCGGCCGACAACCGGGCGCCATTTAAGTCCCCGCCAAGGTCAAGTCAAGGACGGGTGTAAGGCGGTTTTAGCCATTCGGGGCACCGACTTCCCTTGTTTGGGCGGGGGGGAACCGATATCTAGCAAAAGGCGTCAATCCGACCGCAGCCAGAGTTCGATAGTCAGAGTCTTCAAAAGCCAGAGTCTTTCAAATCATGCGTGCCGTTCTCGACATCGTCATCATCGTGCTCGACCTCTACGTCTGGCTGCTGATCGCCTCCGCGATCCTGTCCTGGCTAATCGCCTTCAACGTCGTGAACACGCGCAACCAGTTCGTGTCGGCGGTGGCGGAGTTCCTGTACCGGATCACCGAGCCGGTGCTGGCGCCGATTCGCAATTTCCTGCCCAGCCTCGGCGGTCTCGACATCTCGCCGATCATCCTGATCCTGCTCATCATGTTCATCGAGCGGGTGATCCTGTACTACATCTACCCGAACGTGGTCTGAGCGGGCTGGAGCCCTTGGTTGCCAACGAAGCTTGTAAGGAACCCTGGCGTTATTCGGCCGCAGGCATCAGCATCGCGTTGCGGGTGACGCCGCGCGGCGGCCGCGACGGCATCGACGGGATCGAACAGCTCTCTGACGGCCGCAGCGTGCTCAAGGTGCGGGTGCGCGCCATCGCCGATGGCGGCGAGGCCAACAAGGCCGTTTTGATCCTGCTGGCGAAATCGCTGGGCGTCCCCAAGGCCGGCGTCAAGCTCCTGTCCGGCGCCACCTCGCGGCTGAAGCTGATCGCGGTCGATGGCGATCCGGCACGGCTCGGCGAAGCCCTGCGCCAGCTGGTCTCGGCCCAATCGAAAGACTGAGGGAACTGACATGACCGCTGAGATCATCGATGGAAAAGTCATCGCCGCGGAACTTCGGGCCCGCGTCGCCGAGGAGGTCGCCCGCGTCAAGCGCGAGCACAATCTGGTGCCCGGCCTGGCGGTCGTGCTGGTCGGCAGCGACCCCGCCAGCGAGGTTTATGTCCGCTCCAAGCACACCCAGACCCAGGCCGCCGGCATGGCCTCGTTCGAGCACAAGCTGCCGGCCGACGTCTCGCAGGCAGATCTCCTGGCGCTGGTCGCAAAGCTCAACCGCGATCCGGCCGTGCACGGCATTCTGGTGCAACTGCCGCTGCCGAAGGGGCTGAACACCGAAGCCGTCGTCAACGCCATCGACCCCGCCAAGGACGTCGATGGGCTGCATCCGAACAATGCCGGCAGGCTCGCCGGCGGTTTCGAGGCACTGTCGCCCTGCACGCCGCTCGGCTGCATCATCCTGACCAAGAGCGTGCACGCCTCGCTGGAAGGCATGAACGCCATCGTCATCGGCCGCTCCAACCTGGTCGGCCGCCCGTTGGTGCAATTGCTGCTGAACGAGAACGCCACGGTGACGATCGCGCATTCGCGATCGCGCGACCTGCCCGGCCTCGTGAAGCAGGCCGATCTCGTCTATGCCGCGGTCGGCAGGCCCGAGATGGTGCGCGGTGATTGGCTGAAGCCGGGCGCGACCGTAATCGACGTCGGCATCAACCGGATACCCAAAGAAGACGGCAAGACGCGCCTCGTCGGCGACGTCGCCTATCGAGAAGCGCTTGGAGTTGCCGGCGCGATCACACCGGTGCCGGGGGGCGTCGGCCAGATGACCGTGGCGTGCCTGCTGGTCAACACGCTGCGTGCGGCCTGCGCGATTGCCGAGCTACCGAAGCCGGCGGTGTAGCTGAACTCTCGTGCCCCGGACGCAGCGCAGCGCTTCTTCAGCGGTGCGCTGCTGAGCCGGGGCCCAGAGGCTCAGCCCTTCTTCTTCTTCTCGCGATCCATGCCTTCGAGGATCAGCTTGTGCGCGTCCTCCGGGCCGCCCCAGCGCAGGATCTTCACCCATTTGCCCTTCTCGAGATCCTTGTAGTGCTCGAAGAAGTGCTGGATCTGCTGCAGCGTGATGTCGGGCAGGTCGGAATACGACTTCACCTTGTCGTAGCGCTGCGTCAGCTTCGACGACGGCACCGCCAGAATCTTCTCGTCGCCGCCGGCTTCGTCTTCCATGAACAGCACGCCGACCGGGCGCACGCTCATGACGGCGCCGGGAATGATGGCGCGGGTGTTGATGATCAGGACGTCGCAGGGGTCGCCGTCATCCGACAAAGTATGCGGAATGAAACCGTAGTTACCGGGGTAACGCATGGGCGTGTAGAGGAAACGGTCGACCACCAGCGTGCCGGCTTCCTTGTCCATCTCGTACTTGATCGGTTCGCCGCCCACGGGGACTTCGATGAGGACGTTGACTTCGTGTGGTACGTTTTTCCCGATCGAGATCGCATCGATACGCATTGAAGGCTCCGTTGTTGCCGAGGGTAAATCGCGCCCGGCAGCGATTTTGGCGCTGTCATACGCGGGCTTGGCCCGCTGATCCATCGTGTTCTTGTGAAATAATGAATCCGGAGATCACCGGCTCAAAGGCAACGGTATCGACGGACGGGAAACGCTGCCGGATAAGCTTTCAGCAGCTCAATTGGTCCAGGCGAAGGCAACCTTGTCGAGCGACTTCGGCCCGAATCGCTCCGAGGAGCGCGCCACCATACGGCCCCCCAGCGCCCGGTAGAACTCGGTCGCAGGGTCGTTGTCCGAGAGCGCCCACACCACCATGCTCTTCAGCCCGCTCTGCATCAGGTCGCGGCGGGCAGAGGCGAACAGGCGGCGGCCGAAACCAAGGCCCTGGAATTCGGGGCGCAGGTAAAGCTCGTAGATCTCGCCGTCGAAATGCAGGCTGCGGGCGCGGTTGCGGCCGTAATTGGCGTAGCCTGCGATCTTGTCGCCGAACACCAGCACGCTGACGCGGCTACCCTTGCGGATCGCACTGTCCCACCATTGCGGGCCGCGGCGGTTGATGAGCTTTTCCAGCTCGGCGCCGGGAATAATGCCCTGATAGGCCGAGCGCCAGGCTTCGTCATGAGTTGACGCCACCGCAGTTGCATCTGCAGCTTTGGCCGGCCGGACCTCGATCAGGGTTGTGCTCATGGGCGCAATCAAACCAAGTCGCCGCGCCGGCGGCAAGACCTATCGTTAATTATCGGTTAACGTGTGGATTTTGTGCATCAGTTCCTAACCATGTTGTATCGAAAAAAGACAAGACGCCGACTCGAATGGCACCGGCGTGCCACGCGTCGGTGCAAAACTCCCTCTGCGGCAACGAATGAGCGGCAATGGCAACGCAGAAAGTCTGCCGATACTGATTCGTTCCGACTAGTCTGATTGTCGCTGTTCTCGCCTCCGGCCATTCATGCGGCTTCTCAACATCATCCTAGCGCTCCTGGCTCTGCTGGCCTTGTCGACTGCGCCTCTGTGCGCCCAGGTCACGTTTGGCCCATCGGGCGAGGAGGGCGAACCGTTTCGCCGACAAACGTGGCTCGTGCCGTCGCCGGATACCGATATTGCTGCGCGTGCCCTGCTGTTTCGCCCCACTGGTGCAGGTCCGTTCCGGCTTGCGGTCGTCGCGCACGCCTCGACGCAGAATACCTTGCGTCGAGCGCAAATGCCGCAGCCGGAATACCGTCCGCTCGCCGCCTTTCTCGTCGCGCGCGGTTTTGCCGTGCTGGTGCCGGAGCGGCTCGGCCATGGTGCGACCGGCGGCCGCTATGTCGAGGACCAGGGCGGCTGTGATGAGGCGGACTATGCGCGTTCGGGCCGTGCAACGGCCGAGGAAATCCGGCTCGCGCTGGAGTTCTTGCGAAAGCAGGATTTCATTCGCAAGGATGCCGCGATCGTGCTCGGCCATTCCGCCGGCGGCTGGGGTGCGCTGGCGCTCGCCAATGTCGATCCGAAGGCGATCTCGGCCATCATCGCGTTTGCGCCGGGGCGTGGCGGCCACGCCAACGACGAGCCGAACCGGATCTGCGCGAAGCACACGCTTCTTGCGGCCGCGACCGAGTTTGGCAAGGGCGCGCGGATTCCCGTCACATGGCTCGTTGCGACCAATGACAGCTATTTTGTGCCGGCATTCTCGAGAGCGCTGGCCGATGCGTTTCGTGGCAGCGGCGGCAAGGTCGACTTCCACACCTTGCCGGCCGTCGGCAGCGAGGGGCATTGGATGATCGACAGTGAGGCCGGCGTCGACGCAGCGAGGACCGAACTCGATCGCGTGCTGAACCTGCCTGTGACGCCTGTGAAGCGACAGGACAACCGCTGATGAGCAAGTGGCCCGATGATGACGTGATCCTGTATGACGGCGTCTGCATCTTCTGCTCGCGCTGGGTGCGGTTCGTCGCTGCGCGCGATACGGCGAAGCGGTTTCGTTTCACGCCGGTCCAGTCGGAGTATGGAGCCCGGCTCGCGCGGACATTTGAGATTGATCCGGAGGACCCCGACACCAACGCCGTTCTTCATGGCGGCGAGGTGTTCATGAAGTCGGACGCCGCGCTGACGGTGCTGTCGCAGTTGCGTGGCTGGAACTGGGCGCGCGCGCTATTCGCGGTGCCGAAACCGCTGCGCGATTTTGTCTATAGCCTTGTCGCGCACAACCGCTATCGCATCTTCGGGAAGTATGACGCGTGCTTCGTCCCCGATGCGGAGTTGCAGGCGCGAGTGCTTGAATAGTGCCTCCTTGTCACCGTGAAGAGCGAAGCGACGAAGCAATCCAGAATCTTTCCGCGGCGACAGCCCGGATCGCTTCGCTGCGCTCGCAATGACGGCGCTTGTGGCTACGGCCTGAGCAAAGCCGCCAGTACTTCCTTCGCCGCCCGTTCCCCGCTGTCCCGCGCTCCATGCGCCGTCGTGAAGAAATTCGGCGACGTCGCTTCCCCGGCGAAGAACAGCCGGCCATCCACCGGCGCGGCCAGCGCGGCGCGATCTCCCGCATGGCCCGGCAGCGCATGCGAATAGGCACCGCGCGCAAAGGGGTCGTGGCCCCAGCGCGACTCTGCGAGCGGCTTCAGCTTGCGGCGGATGTCGTTGCCCAGATAGTCCGCGATTTCATCGATACTTTGCGCGGCGAAGGCGCCCTCGCCGGCGTCCTCCAGTTCGCGCGCAAAGGTGCCGCCGAAAAAGCCGTCGATGCAGGGCTGGCCGAACGGGCGGATATGGTAGGTGCCCATTGCGGTGCGCATGGTCGCGCCGCGCAGATTGCCTTCCTTTGGAAAGGCTTCTGCGTCCTCCAGCGCCAGCACCACCTTGTCGTCGACGCCGAGCGGCAGGCCAGCCGCAGCATCGACCTTGGCCGGCAACGGCGGCGAGAAGCGGATGGCTTCGTCCGCGATCAGGTTGGTCGGCACCGTGACGATCACCTTGTCCGCAGTGAGCGTGCCCGACGACGTCTCGATCCGAATTCGCCTGCCGGAATGGTCGACCAGCGAGACGTTGCAGTTCAGCACCACGGGGCAGGAGGCGCCATAGGCAGCGATCAGCGCACCATACCCGGCCCGGACGCGCCAATTGAAATAGGTGTCCTCGTAAGCGTCCATGTCGAGGATCGAGACCCGATCGAGCTCACAGCCATTCACATAGGTCGAGACGGCATTGATCATCGGGTTCCAGCGATTGCCCGGCTCGAGATATCGCTCGGCCGGCGCATCCACGCCCGCTTCCGCAGCCTCGCTGACGCGGTCGTAGAACGCGTCAATCTCGCGCGCGAACTCGTCGCGCTCTCGTTCCGGAAACACCTCGCCAAAGGCACGATCGCGCCAAGGCGGCAGGTCGGTGTTGAGCGCGAAGTCCAAGCGCTTGGCGATGGCGACGAAAGAGTTCCTGTCGGCCGAGTGAAGCCAGCCGCAGCCGACATCGAAGATGACCTCGGGCGAGGCCTGCACGGTCCACGCGCGGCCACCGAGCCTGTTACGCGCCTCCAGCACGATCACGGAGAGGCCCGAGCCCTGCAACGCATGCACGGCGCCGAGGCCGGCGGCACCGGCACCGATGATCGCGACGTCGACTGAGGAAGGGAGGGAACTCATGGGTGAGCTATAGCACGTCTGTAATGCGCGCTAACGACAGCACAGAAATGTCATTGCTCGTGCGGCGCGCCCGCGCACGAGAGCGGGTGATCCGGCATTTCAGAAAGCGGATTTGCGAGGTGGGCAAAGGCGCTCTGCACCGTGCCCACCACTGTCGATCAAAACTTCAAGTGGTGGGCACGCTTGCGCTTTGCCCACCCTAAGGCGCTACGTCCGGGGCACGAGAGCGCTGGTCTTACGCCACCGCTTCCTTGGACTTTTCGGCGCGCTTGCGCTCGTTCGGGTCGAGGTGCTTCTTGCGCAGGCGGATCGACTTCGGCGTGACCTCGACGAGCTCGTCGTCCTCGATATAAGCGAGCGCCTTTTCCAGCGTCATGCGGATCGGCGGGGTCAGGCGCACCGCTTCGTCCTTCGACGTCGTGCGGATGTTGGTGAGCTGCTTGCCCTTGAGCACGTTGATCTCGAGGTCGTTGTCGCGGGTGTGCTCGCCGACGATCATGCCCTTGTAGACCTTCCAGCCCGGCTCGATCATCATCGGGCCGCGGTCTTCCAGCTTGAACATGGCGTAGGCCACCGCTTCGCCCTGGTCGTTGGAGATCAGCACGCCGTTGCGGCGGCCCTGGATCTCGCCCTTGTACGGCGCGTAGCCGTGGAACAGGCGGTTCATGATCGCGGTGCCGCGGGTGTCGGTGAGCAGTTCGCCCTGGTAGCCGATCAGGCCGCGGGTCGGAGCGTAGAACACCAGGCGGAGGCGGTTGCCGCCGGACGGCTTCATCTCGACCAGCTCGGACTTGCGCTCGCTCATCTTCTGCACGACGACGCCGGAATGCTCCTCGTCGACGTCGATCACGACTTCCTCGATCGGCTCCATGGTGGCGCCGGTGGCTTCGTCTTTCTGGAACACGACGCGCGGACGCGACACCGAGAGCTCGAAGCCTTCGCGGCGCATGGTCTCGATCAGGATCGCGAGCTGCAATTCGCCGCGGCCCGAGACTTCCATCGCGTCCTTGTCGGAAGCTTCGACGACGCGCAGCGCGACGTTGCCTTCGGCTTCACGCAACAGGCGGTCGCGGATCATGCGGCTCGTCACCTTGTCGCCTTCGGTGCCGGCGAGCGGCGAGTTGTTGACGATGAACGACATCGACACGGTCGGCGGATCGATCGGCTGCGCCGGCAGCGGCACCTCGACGGTCGGATCACAGAACGTGTCGGCGACGGTGCCCTTGGTGAGGCCCGCGATGGCAACGATGTCGCCGGCTTCGGCCTCATCGAGCGGCGTGCGCTCGAGACCGCGGAAGGCCAGGATCTTGGTGATGCGCCCGGTCTCGACCAGCTTGCCCTCGGCGTTGAGTACCTTGACCTGCTGGTTCGGCTTGAGCACGCCGGAGGAGATGCGGCCGGTGATGATACGGCCGAGATAGGGATTGGCTTCGAGAATGGTGCCGATCATGCGGAACGGACCCTCTTCCACCGTCGGCGGGGCGACGTGGCGCAGGATCAGGTCGAACAGCGGCTCCATGCCCTTGTCGTTCGGACCCTCCGGGCTGTCGGCCATCCAGCCCTGCTTGGCCGACCCGTAGAGGATCGGGAAGTCGAGCTGCTCCTCGCTGGCGTCGAGCGCCGCGAACAGGTCGAACACCTCGTTGATGACTTCGGTCGGGCGTGCGTCGGGGCGGTCGACCTTGTTGATGACGACGATCGGCTTGAGGCCGACCTTGAGCGCCTTGGAGACCACGAACTTGGTCTGCGGCAGCGGGCCTTCCGCGGCATCCACCAGCACCAGGGCGCCATCCACCATGTTCAGGATGCGCTCGACCTCGCCGCCGAAATCGGCGTGGCCGGGCGTGTCGACGATGTTGATGCGGGTGTCCTTCCACTGCACCGAGGCCGCCTTGGCCAGGATGGTGATGCCGCGCTCGCGCTCCAGATCGTTGGAGTCCATGGCACGGTCGGTCACCTTCTGGTTCTCGCGGAACGTGCCGGACTGCTGGAGGAGTTTGTCGACGAGGGTCGTCTTGCCGTGGTCGACGTGAGCGATGATGGCGACGTTGCGGAGGTTCATGAGTGAGCTTCTTTACGTTCGAACAATGGGTTAAGCGCGATCTCGCCGGTCGGACCGGGACCTCTTCTCGAAACAACGCTGGAAGACTGGAAACGGGGCGCTTTCCGCCCAAAAAGGAAGCCCGGCCATATCGACCGGGCAGCCTACGCGTTGCGGCGCAATATATGCAAAAACGGCCAAAAAACAATGTGTTCTTTGCCCGTTGGTTGATCGAATTTTGTCCGGGAATCTCCGGGGGTTAGGAGAAGACCGGCCTAACCGCGCCGTCCCTTGACGGCTGCCCAGATCAGGGCGACCCCTCCGATCCCCACGACCAGGCCCAAAAAGACCAGGGGCGCGATGTCGGAGGCGATCTTGCCGCTGTCGGATATCGAAATTCCGCCGAACAGCACCGCGCAGATCCCGGGCAGCAGCAGCATGATCCCGAAAATCGCCATCAGCGCGGTGAGGCAGCCGCTGCGCTTTTCCGTCGGCGCAGGAGGCGGACCCGGGGGCGCCGGTGGCGGTGTGTCGCTGATGCTCATGCCTGCAGGACCCCTTCACTCGCCTGCGCGGCAAGCGCGGCGCGGATGCCGTCGATCTTTCCGTTTCGGTAGAACAGATTGTAGGTGTCGAACGGAATGATCGCGCCCCGCTCCGTCACGAAATGGATGCAGCTGCGCTTGACGTTGCCGACGCAGAAATTGAAGCGGTCGAGAAACTGCACGATGGTGACGCGGAAGACGTTCTCGTAGGCGAGGCCTTCCGGCACCTGAAAGCTGGGCAGGCAGCACAGCAGTTCGCAGACGCGCTCGCTCGTGTTCAGCGGCCCCGACGACAGCGAGAACAGATCGACAAACTTCTCCCGCAGCACCGGATATTTCTCCGGGCTGATGGTGTTGGGCATCACCGCGACCAGCTGCTCCTGCGGGATCAGCGAGGTTAGCGGCAGCACCTTCTCGCCGTTGCGCAGGCCGTAGCCGATCGAGATGCTTTCGGGATTGCAGGGCAGCGGGATCATGTCCTTGTCGCGGAACACGCCGGTCTCGATCACGCGCTTGCGGATCTCCGACAGCATGATGCGGTCGGTATTCTTGTCAAAGTTCTCGTTGCGGCCGGCGTCCTGCACCGGCTGCAGGGTGACGCCGCGCACGCATGTCCAGGTCAGCGCGTGGCGGACGATATCGCCGATTTCGGCATCATTGACGCCGCGCTTGATGGTCGCGACCAGCGTCGTCGACACGTCAAAATGCTCGAGATTCTCTAGCGCCTGCTGGCGGATTTTTCGCAAATCCGCGCCGCGCAGGTCGATCAGCGCGTCACGCTGCAGCGAATCGAACTGGAGGTAGACCTCCAGCCCGCGCTTGTTCTCGGCGAGCCGCGCCACGAAATCCCTCTCGCGCGCGATGCGCAGTCCGTTGGTGTTGATCATGACGTGGCGGATCGGGCGGGCCCGCACCGCGTCCAGGATCTCGAAAAAATCCGGATGCAGCGTCGGCTCGCCGCCGGAGATCTGCACGAGATCTGGCTCGCCTTCGCTCGCGACCAGCGCGTCGAGCATCTTCTCCACCGTCGCGAGCGGGGTGAATTTCGTTCGTGCCGGCGAGGAGTCTGCAAAGCAGACCGGGCAGGTCAGATTGCAGTGCTCGGTGATCTCGATCAGCGCCAGGCAGGAATGCTGCTCGTGGTCGGAACAGAGACCGCAATCATAGGGACAGCCGAATTCCGTGCGCTGCTGGAATTGCAGCGGCCGGTCGCCGGGCTTGATGAAATCCTTGCACAGGCGCCAATAGGCGGCATCCGTCGACACCAGCGTCGACTGGACGCCGTGCTCCCGGCAGCGCTTTTCGTACCAGACCTCGTTGTCCAGGATCTGGATCTTGGTCGGCACCAGCTTCAGGCAGGTCTCGCAAAGAGATTGGGTCTGCCCCCAGAAAATATAGGGCCGCGACTTACGCAACGGCGCGTTCATGCATGGGTCTCGCTTTGGGCGCCGTCGCCAGCATGACGCCGGCGTAGAGCAAAATGGACAGCGACAGCAGGTGAAACAGGGTGAAGGGGCCGATCAGCGTGCCGTAGGGCTTCAGGAATTCCCACAGAAAGCGTTGCGCTCCATAATAGACGAGAATCAGGTAGAAACCATTGGTGATCACAAAGGCATTCCGGTTCAAGACCGCCAGCACATAGAGCAGCGCAAAGACCGCCATGGCTGCGCTCTCGTAGAGCTGCACGGGATGGCGCGGAATGCCATCGCCGAAATCATGGGCGAAGGGCAGCGCGGTCGGCGTGCCATAGGTGAAATCGTCGAGGCCCGCGAAGTAGCAGCCGAGCCGGCCGGTCGCGATGCCGAGCGCCAGCGGCAGCGCGAAGCGCGCGCCGGTCCGCGCGGCGATCCCCGCGGACCATTTGTAGAGCTCGATCGCGACGATGCCGCCGGCGATCGCGCCCTCGACCGAGCGGGCAATACCGCTCTCGCCCGACAGCCACAGATTGGCGGAGCCGAACAGATAGGCCCCGAGGCCCGCGCCGAACACCAGCGCCGCGATATAGGGCAGCTCGAAGGATTGCGCCGGAAACTGCAGGCGCTGCCGCGACAGCCAGTAGACGGCCGCCGCCGCCGCCAGCCAGGCCAGGACGTCGAAGATGGTGTGAACAAAGGCCCCGCTCATGGGGGGATATTAGCCCAGGTTCCAGCCGCGCGGGATAGGCGCCCGCTCCTTCTTCACGCCGGTGAAGCGAGGCGGGGCGCTAGCCGGCTTCCTGCTGCTCGGTCGGGTAGACGCCGCGCAGCACCTCCTCGAAATGCATTTTCACCGCGTCGTTGCACAGGCAGGCGCGAAGCTTCAGGCCGTCGCGGTTGCGAACCAGAATCGATCCGCGCCTCGTGTCGAGAATCCGTTCCGCCTTGAACGATTGAAGCACGCGACTGGCGTAGCTGCGGCCAACGCCGAGCAGCGTGGCAAGCTGTTCGTGGGTCAGCGGTACGCTGTCCTCGTCGCCGGTCCGCTCCATCGCCGCCAGGATCCATTTGGCGGTCCGTTGTTCGATCGAATGGATCGCATTGCAGGCGGTCGATTGGAAAATCTGCGCCAGCATGCAATCGGCATAGCGGGCAAAGATATTGCGCATTGATACCGAGCGCAGCTTGGCCGCTTCCAGCTTGGCGACATGAACGCGCGCAAACGGGCCGCTAAATTTCACGCAGATCCGGGTATAGGCCGGCAGGAATCCCTCGCTGACGATGCCGCCCACCGCGCCTTCGCGGCCGACCAGGATGGTCTCGACGTCTCGGCCATCCTCATTGGGGACGAGAAAGGTCGCGAGCGCCGGTCCGCAGGGGAAGTGGACGACCTGGACGTCGTCACCGGGGCTGTAGAGCAGCTGGTTGGCTACGGCGTTTTCGACGGTCACGTGCGGCGCGAGCAGGGCGTAGTCTGCCTGGCTCAGGCGCCGCAACAAATTGTTGGCCGGACGGCTCTCGACCTCGGTCATCTTGCTGATACGCGCATCCATCGTGAACTCCCATCCCGCTCCCATCTTAACGGGTTCCGTGCCTTCCCTGTGTGCACAAGTGGACAGACTGGAGAACGGCGATGTGGTGGGTTTCGTTCCGGGAACCCTCCGGGCTGCGCGCAGACATCGTGTCGCGGCAGTCCTGATCCGAACCCTCCACACAAGATGCGATCATGACACCCGCACTTTCCAATGGCTCAAGCTGGCCGGCCGATGTTCTGATCGTCGAAGACGACCCGATCATCGCGATCGATTTCGAGGACCGTCTGCTCGGGTTTGGGGTGACGGGCGTGCGGAGCGTCGGGTCGGTGACCCAGGCGCTGGGCGCCATCGACAAACGTGCGCCCGATTTCGCGCTGCTCGATGTCGAGTTGATCCGCGAAACGAGCTTTGCGGTCGCGGAGCGGCTGGCAGCGCTGAAGATCCCGTTCGTCTTCGTCACCGGCTACGGCGCGGAGGCGCGAATTCCGCCTGAATTCTCCGTCCAGCCGCGGTTGCAGAAGCCGTGCTTGAGCGACGCGCTGGAGGCGGCGCTCAAGGCGCGCGCCCTCGATTAGCGATCAGGCCTGCTTCGGATCGAGCGTGGTCGACCACAGGGCGACGTCGGCGCGGTCGCGCAAGGTCACGGTCATCTGGCCCGAGGCGCCGTCGATCTTGACGTGACCGAAGAACTGCATGCCGGCGGACGGAGGCAGGTTCTGGCTGTCCTTGCCAGGCGCCTTGACGAAGCGCACTTCGGGTCCGAAGGTGTTGTCGAGCGCGTTCGGACCAAAGGTGCCGGCATGCAGCGGGCCCGACACGAATTCCCAGAACGGTTCGAACTCCTGGAATTGTGCTTTGTTCGGATCGTAATAATGCGCGGCAGCGTAGTGCACGTCGGCGGTCAGCCACACCGTGTTGCTGATCGGCGCCATCTTGATGAAGCGTAGAATGTCGGCGATCTCGAGCTCGCGGCCGCGCACCGGGCCGTCGCCCTGCGCGATCGCTTCCGAGCCGCCCTTCGGCGTGTCCGACACGACGAGGCTGAGCGGCATGTCGGAGGCGATCACCTTCCAGGTCGCGCGCGAATTGAGCAGGCCGCGCTTGAGCCAGGCGATCTGGTCCGGGCCGAGGAAGTAGCTGGCGGGGCCGTAGGCGGTTTCGAGATTGGGGCCGTTCGGACCGCGGTAGCTGCGTTCGTCGAGCACGAACACGTCGAGATGCGGGCCATAGGAGATCTGCCGATAGACCCGGCCCGGCTCAGCGATGCTCTCGCGCATCGGATACATCTCGTGGAAGGCGCGTCCCGCACGGGCGGCGAGCAGCGAAATGTCGCGCTCCTTGTAGGCGGCCGGCAACTCCTTCGACAGCGACCAGTTGTTGGTCACCTCGTGGTCGTCCCACTGCACGAAGATCGGGACCTCGGCATTGAAGGCCCGGAGGTTTTCGTCGGTGAGATTGTATTTGTGCGCGGCGCGGTACTCGTCGAGCGTCTCCGCGACCTTGGCCTTCTCGGGGATGGTGACGTTCTTCCAGATCTTGCCGTCGGCGAGCTTCACCTCGGATACGATCGGTCCGTCGGCATAGATGGTGTCGCCTGAGTGCAGGAAGAAATCCGGACGGTGCTTGCGCATCGCCGAGAAGGTGAACATGCCGCCGTCATCGGGATTGATGCCCCAGCCTTGTCCTGCAACGTCGCCGCCCCAGACGAAACTGACGTCGCGGCGGTCGGCGGGCGCGGTGCGGAAGCGGCCGGTCACCGGCTCGCCCTCGATCGCGCTGTGGGAGAGATCGCGGAAGCGGATTCGGTAAAAGATGTCCTGGCTGGCAGGCAGGTTCTCGATCAGCATCTTTGCGGTGAAATCGCTCTCGGGCAGCGCCGCGATCGGCGGCAGCGCCCGGGCATCCCTGAAGGACTCGGTTGTCGCGACCTCGACCAGCATCTGCGCGGGCCGGTCGGCGCGCGCCCACACCATGCCGCCGTTGACCGTGACGTCGCCCGACTGCACGCCGTGGGTGACCGCGGGCCGATCGGCTGCGCGCGAGAGATAGGGCATCGCGACGGTGCCGAGCACACCGGCGCCGGTGGCGAGGAAACGCCGGCGGGAGAATTTGATGTTCATGAAGGATGGCTCCGAACCCTGCGAATGTGGCTCGATGGAATCGGGGTCCGGGCGTTGCGCGCCCCGGAATGACGGTGAACCTATATTGAGACAATGTGACGCAGCGATTACGCGCGCAAGGGTTACGCGTTGCCGGCGGCCCTGAATTGCGCGCCCGCACGTTGCAGGTTCTGCGGCAGGCTGGACAGCACCGCCTTGCGGTCGGCGACGGCGGCGTGGAATTGATCCAGCGCGATGTTGAAGGCCGTAAGCGAGCCCTCCTCGATCGCGCCGTGATCGAAGCAGCGCAACGTGTCGCGCAGGATTTCGTCGGCCTCGGCCTGCATCTGGTCGAGCTCTTCGGTCGCCTCGCTCTTGCGCGCGGCCGCGATCATGTCGAGCAGCCTTTCGCGCAGATGGCTGTTGTTGTCGCGCTCGTCCTTCTTCAGATAGCCCGCGAACCAGGCGCCGATCGAGCCCATGGCGGAGAGCGCCATCAGGCTCCACCAGATGTAATCGCTGTATTTGTCGAGGAAGGTCTTTTCCTCGCCGTCGACGAAGGCGGCTGCACCGGGATGCACCGGGATCACCGCGTCCTTGTCGGTGTCGGGCGTCTCGATCTTCGCCGCCAGCGGGAATTCCGTCACCAGTTGCTGGCGCACGGCGAACAGCTGGCGCGTGAACGCTGCGATGGTGGTTTCGGACACGCCCTTGCGCGCCACGATGTGGTGCGAGAAGCTGATGGTCTTGACCTCATCATCCGGGCGGGCGGGTGAGCCGCCATAGGTGCCGGCGGGAATCTCGGACGCCTCGTAGACCGGATGATTCTGCGCGATCGCATCCGCCGACTCGATCGCGAGGAAGCTGGGTGCGCCGAAATCCTTGGTGGAGGCGGCGATCGCGTCCGCCGTGATCTTGCTGTTGACCGGGCCGGCCGCGAGATAGACGTCGGCCTTCTGGGCCTTGATCGCCTCGGCCGCCTCGTTGGCCGGGAATTGCACGATCTCGACCTTGGCGGGATCGACGCCGTATTGCTGGAGGATCACCTTGAGCAGATTGACGTTGGCCTGGGTGCGGCCGACGACGCCGACGCGATGGCCGGCGAGCTGCGAGATCTTGGTGATCTTCGGGCCCCGCTTCTTGCCTTTGCCCGGTACGGACCACAGCACCACGACGTTCTTGCGCAGGGTCGCGACCGCTTGCGCGTTCTTGGGCACGTCGATGTCGCCGCGCACGATGGCGAGATCGACCTTGCCTTCCGCAAGCGCATCGGCGCTGGCCGTAGCGCCGTCGGTCTGGATTGGCCGCAGCCGGATCTGGCTCTTGTGCTGTGAAAAGGCTTGCGTCAGCGCCTGCACGACCTTGACGTCATCGCTGTTTGCGGGGCCGACCGCGATCTTCAACGTCACGGGCCGCATGGCGAAGTAATAGCCGCCGGCGAGCGCGCCGATGATCGCGAGCACGAACGCAAGAGACACAAGTGCGGTCTTCCGCGCCGCGGATCGCGGCGAAGGCGGAAAGGGCGTTTCGGCCAGGTCAAATCCCCCGGTCATCGATCTCCCAAACAGGCGCTTCAGGCTCAGTTTCATCTTGGCCGGCGATTTACGCTCATAATTGTAGCAAATTTCCTGTCCGGCGGGGTTACATCTCCGTCATGGTTAGCGGATGGCGGAAATCCCGTATGAACCCGGGCATCAGCGGGGTGTTAGGGTAAAGTTCCCCTGAAGGACGGAGACGACTATGGCAGAACGACTCTCGGCGGAGGCGCGCAGGCAGGCGCTGGGCGGACTACCGGATTGGAGCGAGGTTCAGGGCCGGGATGCCATCGGGAAAACCTTTATCTTCAAGGATTTCAACGAGGCGTTCGGGTTCATGACCCGGGCCGCGCTGGCCGCCGAGAAGATGGATCACCACCCCGAATGGCGCAACGTCTACAAGACGGTGGAGGTGGTGCTGTCGACCCACGATGCCGGCGGCGTCACCGCGCTCGACATCGCGCTGGCCAAGACGATGAATGCGATCGCAGGCTGAGATCGGCCGGCGTCTTGCAGGGATCGGCGACATCCCCATCTTGTGATCAGCCGGGGCGCGGCGATCTGCCGGCCTGGGCTGAACCGGGAGTTTATCGAACATGGCTGCCGAACACAGCGTCGGTTTCGAGCCGGCCGATCGGCTCGCAGGAGATCGCGAGAGCGTGCGCCGCCGCTTCTGGCGCAAGCTGAAGCGTGTCGCCGCGCATCTGCCATTCGCGGAAGACCTGCTTGCGGCCTATTATTGCGCCTTCGACCGGCAGACACCGCGCCACGTCCAGGCCGCGCTGCTGGGGGCGATCGCCTATTTCATCCTGCCGTTCGACTTCGTCGCCGACGTGATGCCGGTCCTCGGTTTCGCCGACGACGCCGCGGTGCTCGCCACCGCCATTCGCATGGTTTCCGGCCATATCACGAACGAGCACCGCCAAGCCGCGCGTGCGGTGCTGAAGCGTGGGGTGGATGAGGCGAGCGCGGAAGCCGAAGCTTAGGAGCGTTTACCACAAGCGCGGTGTCATTCCCCGCGCAAGCGGGGAATCCAGTACGCCGCGGCTTGTCGGTTCAATCGCTGGCGTCTCTGGAATACTGGATCGCCCGCCTTCGCGGGCGATGACAGTTGAGTGTGGCGAGCCTGGGCGGCGCCACGCATGCACATCCTCACGGATGCAGGATCACCTTGCCCATGGCCTTGCGTCCCGCCAGCACCTTCAGTGCGTCCGCGGTCTGCGCCAGCGGGAAGGTGCGATCGACATGCGATGAAATCTTTCCTTCCGCCGTCCACTTCACCAGCTTCTCGAGGTTGGCGCGATTCTTTTCCGGGTTGAGCCGGGTCCAGGCGCCCCAGAACACGCCGCGGATATCGCAGCCCTTCAGCAGCGCGAGGTTCAGCGGCATTTTCGGAATGTCGCCCGCGGCAAAGCCGATCACGAGGAAGCGGCCTTCCCAGGCGATCGAGCGCAGCGCCTGCTCGGCATACGCGCCGCCAACCGGATCGAAGATGATGTCGACGCCCTTGCCGCCCGTGAGCTTGCGCAGACCTTCCTTGAGATCTTCCTTGCCGTAGTTCAGGGTCAGCTCTGCGCCATGCGCCTTGGCGAATTCGAGCTTCTCGTCCGACGAGGCGCAGGCGATCACCTTCAACCCCATCAGCTTGCCGAGCTCGCAGGCGGCAAGGCCGGTGCCGCCGGCCGCGCCCAACACAGCGAGCGTTTCGCCCGGCTTCGGGCTGGCGCGATCTTCCAGCGCATGCAGCGCGGTGCCATAGATGATGATGATGCCCGCCGCGCGGTCGTAGTCGAGATTGTCGGGGATCTTCACGATCGAAGCCGCCGGCAGCGCGATCTTCTCGCGCGCGCCGTTGTGGCCGCAGGAGGCGACAACGCGATCACCGACTTTCAGATCGGTCACGCCGGCGCCGATGCTCTCGATCACGCCCGCGACTTCCGCCGCCGGCGAGAAAGGGAACGGCGGCTTGATCTGGTACTTGCCCTGAATCATCAGGATGTCGAAGAAGTTCAGCGCCGCCGCCTTGATCGCGATCACCGCTTCGCCGGGACCGGCCACCGGATCCGGCACATCGGCCAGCACGAGATCGTCGGGCTGGCAATATTGCGAGCAGAGGATGGCTTTCATGGCGGCACCTTGGGTGTTTCGAGTGGAATTATAGTTGGGGCGTTTCTGCCGGATTTACTGCGGCTGGACAATCCGGATTCTTTGCTGGACGCGACGTTCGGCCTATCCTCGTCATTGCGAGCGCGGCGAAGAACCCGTGCTGCGGAAATAGTCTGGATTGCTTTCGCCTTCGCCAAAGCTTTCGGCGGACAAGTCGTTACGCTCGCAAGGACGGAGCAAGAAGAAAAAGAAGGGATTCAAACGATGTTTGAAACGGGTCTGCTCAAGGACAAGCGCATCCTCGTCACCGGCGGGGGCTCGGGCCTTGGCGCCGCGATGGGACGCCGTTTCCTTGCACTCGGCGCCGAGCTCGTGATCTGCGGTCGCAAGCTCGACCGGCTGGAAGCAACCGCGAGCGAGATGCGCGAAGAAACCAGCGGCAAGGTCACCACCATCGCCTGCGATATCCGCGATGGTGCCGCCGTCGACAGCATGATGGACGGGCTCTGGCGCGAGGCGCCGCTCGATATCCTCGTCAACAACGCCGCTGCGACTTTCATTGCACAGAGCGAGCATCTGTCGTTCCGAGCGGCCGACGCGATCCTGGCGCCGACGCTGCATGGTGCGATGTATTGCACGCTCGCAGCCGGCAGGCGCTGGATTGAGGGCAATCACAACGGCGTCGTGCTCTCGATTCTCTCGACGTCGGCCATCACCGGACGCGCCTTCACCGTTCCCTCCGCGATGGCGAAGTCGGCGGTGCTGGCGATGACCAAGAGCCTCGCGGTCGAGTGGGGCCCGAAGGGCATCCGCACCGTCGCGATCGCACCGGGTCCGTTCCCGACCGCGGGCGCATCGGGGCAGCTCCGCCCCGAGGGCCGTGACGAAGGCTGGACCGCGCGCAATCCGCTCGGCCGGACCGGAGAGCACAGCGAACTTGCCGATCTCGCCAGCTTCCTGATCTCGGATCGTGCTGGTTACGTCAATGGCGAGATGGTCGTGATCGACGGCGGCGCGCATTTGCGCAGTTCCGGCGCCGAGGATTTGTTGCGTTGGACCGAGGCGCAATGGGCCGACCAGCGCGCTGCGCGATCCAAAGGCTGATCCCGCTAACTACCTTCCCAAATTGGACTTTCCCGGTTATCTCTGCCGTGGGACAAAGCGCGACCGAGCCATCTTCCAGTCACAATATTGAGGGAACCACTCCAGCATGTGGCGGGTGCTGATTTTAGCTTTGATGACTGGCGTGGCGGCCGGGGGAATCCTCGATTCTGCGCGGGCGCAGACGGCGCAACCGGCGCCGAAAGCGCCGCCGAAGCCGGCCGCGCCGCCCGCCCATACGACGGCAAAGTCCACTGCAAAGCCGGAGAGCAAACCAGTGGCCCCACCCGCGGCGGTTGCAGGTGGCGCGGAGCCGACCCTGATCGGCCAGTTCGGCACCTGGGGTGCCTATTCCGCGACGCCCAACGGCAAGAAGGTCTGCTTCGCGCTTGCAAAACCCTCGTCGTCGAAGACCAATCCGCCGAACCGGCCGCGCGATCCCGCCTATGCCTTCGTCTCGACCCGTCCGGCCGAGAAGGTCAACAACGAAGTCTCGGTCATGATCGGCTACGCGCTGAAGCCGGGCTCGGAATCCTCGGTCGAGGTCGGCGGCGCCGCCTTCGCGATGTACACGCAGGGCGACGGCCTCTGGATCAAGAACGCGGCCGAGGAGGAGCGGATGGTCGAGGCCATGCGCAAATCCGCCGACCTCGTGGTCAAGGGCGTCTCTGCCAAGGGAACGGAGACGACCGACACTTTCTCGCTGAAGGGCCTCGCCCAGGCGCTGGACAAGATCGGCCAGGATTGCCGGCGTTAAGCCTGCGGCCGATAAGGTCGCAATCGGCGGCTCCGGTTGCTATATAGGGCCGGTTCCAGATTTCTTCCGTCATTCCGGGGCGCGCGAAGCGCGAACCCGGAATCTCGAGGTTCCGGGCATGGTCCTTCGGACCATCCCGGAACGACGCAAAACCTTCAGGCCTCTCAATGCAACCGACGACTGAGCCGCACAACGCAATCCTCGTGGAGAAGACTCCGCTCGAAACTTATGTGCCGCCGGCAAAGCCGTCGCTGATCGGCCTGTCGCGCACGGAGCTCGCCGACCGACTCGGCGAGATCGGTGTCGCGCCGGCGCAGCGCAAGATGCGGGTGCAGCAGCTCTGGCACTGGCTCTATTTCCGCGGCGCCCAAAGCTTCGACGACATGACCTCGATCTCGAAGGGCATTCGCGCCGAACTCGCGCAGCACTTCACCGTCGACCGGCCCGAAGTCGTGGCCGAACAGATCTCCAACGACGGCACCCGCAAATGGCTGCTGCGGCTGCCGAGCGGCGACAATGTCGAGCGCGCCCATGAAGTCGAATGCGTCTATATCCCCGAGACCGATCGGGGCACGCTGTGCGTGTCCTCGCAGGTCGGCTGCACGCTGAACTGCTCGTTCTGCCACACCGGCACGCAGCGCCTGGTGCGCAACCTCACCGCCGGCGAGATCGTCGGACAGATCATGGTGGCGCGGGATCGCCTGAACGACTGGGCCGATCGCGAGGACGGCACGCGTCGCGTCACCAACATCGTGATGATGGGCATGGGCGAGCCGCTCTACAATTTCGACGCGGTGCGCGATGCGCTGCTGATCGTCGGCGACAATGAAGGCATCGGCATCTCACGCCGCCGCATCACGCTGTCGACCTCGGGCGTGGTGCCGAACATCGTGCGCGCGGGCGAAGAGATCGGCGTCATGCTCGCGATCTCGCTGCATGCGGTGCGCGACGAGCTGCGCAACGAGCTGGTGCCGCTCAACCGCAAATATCCGATTAAGGAATTGCTGCAGGCCTGCCGCGACTATCCCGGCGCCTCCAACGCGCGCCGCATCACCTTCGAATATGTGATGCTCAAGGGCGTCAATGATTCGCTCGATGATGCAAAGCTGCTGGTGAAGATGCTCAAGGGCATTCATGCCAAAATCAATCTGATCCCGTTCAATCCCTGGCCCGGCACGGCCTATGAATGCTCGGACTGGGACCAGATCGAGAAATTCTCCGAATACATCTTCAACGCCGGCTATTCCTCGCCGGTGCGTACCCCGCGCGGTCGCGACATCCTCGCCGCCTGCGGTCAGCTGAAGTCGGAGACGGAGAAGCTCAGCGCACGCGAACGCCAGGCGCTGCGCGCCATGGCGATGACGGATTGATAATGGCGACTCCCTCAACGTTCGTCATGCCCGGGTCAAGCCCGGGCATGACGGCTGAATGCGTGGCGATGTCGTTGATCGGCAACTTGCTTATGTCATGTCCCTGATCGGCCGCCTCATCGTCATCTTCATCGGCTTTCTTGCCGCCTGCTTCGTCGGCGGCATGATCGTAGTCGTCGCGCTGCTGTTTCCGGAATTTTCCGATCTCGGCGCCGGTCCAGTCGACCAGGGCGCGATCGACATCCTGCTCGGCTTCGGCTTCATATTCGTCTCGGGCTTCGCGCTGGTGCCGGCGGCCGTGATCGTTGCGATCACCGAAGCGCTCTACATCCGCAGCGCGCTCGCTTATGCCGTCGGCGGCGGCCTCGTCGGGCTCGCCTGCTATCTTGGGCTCGTTCCCTTTCACTCCGACACGTTTCAGTTCGAAGGCATCGTGCGGCGCCATCTGGAGATCATGACCGGTGCGGGCATCGTCGCCGGCGTGGTCTACTGGTTGATCGCCGGGCGCAATGCCGGCGCCTGGCGCAACCCGCCGCCCGCGCGGAAACCGCCGCCGCCGCTGCCGTCGAACTCAAGGCCGGATGTCCGATGAGCCGCGCCGCTTCCGGGGTTTCCATCCCCGTCCCACTCCGCTAAACCGCGCGCCATGAACCGGACTGGACTCTTCATCGCCCTGGCGCTGTGGCTCGTCATCGGCGTCGTTTTCGGCCTCTATCCCGAGCTCGATCTCAAGCTCGCGTCGCTGTTCTTCGACCCCGAGACGAAAACATTTCCGCTCAAGCTGAATGACTGGGCGGGCTTTGCGCGTGACGCTGCGATGTGGGTCGCCTGGGCCTTCGTGGCGCCGTCGCTGGTCGCGCTCGTGGTCAAGATGATCCGGCCCGATCGTCCCTTGATGGTTTCGGGACGCGCGATCGTGTTCCTGCTGGTCACGATCATCATGTCCGCCGGCATTCTCACCAACCTCACCTTCAAGACCTATTGGGGCCGGCCGCGCCCGGTGGTGGTCACGCAATTTGCCGGCGACCAGCAATTCGTGCCGTGGTGGGATCCGCGCGGCGGCTGCGCGCGCAACTGCTCGTTCTTCTCGGGCGAGGGCGCGACGGCGTTCTGGACGCTGGCGCCGGCCGCGCTGGCGCCGCCGGCGTGGCGGCCGCTCGCTTATGCCGCCGCCGTGATCTTTGGCGCCGTCACGAGCGGCCTGCGCATGGCCTTCGGCGGGCACTTCTTCACGGATGTTTCGATTGCCGGCCTGGTGACCTTCGTCGTGATCTGGTTCGCCTACGCGCCGATTTACCGTTGGCCGCGGACACGTTTTTCCGACGAGGCGGTCGATGCCGCCCTGACCCGGCTGAACATGCCGGCCTACCGGCTCCGGCAGCGCCTGTTCGGCCGTAAGACCGGTCCCGAACCCCAAGTTTAAGCCATTAAATGGGTGCCGAGCCCCGCGAAATTTGATATTCGCGCGGTCAAACCCGTCCATGACATCAGCCCTTGAGACCCGATTGGAAGCCCCATGACCACGATCCTGAAAAGCCTGCCCAAGGGTGAGAAAGTCGGCATCGCTTTTTCGGGCGGCCTCGACACCTCCGCGGCGCTGCTCTGGATGAAGCAGAAGGGCGCGCGCTGCTACGCCTACACCGCCAATCTCGGCCAGCCCGACGAGGCCGACTACAACGAGATCCCGCGCAAGGCGATGGAGTTCGGCGCCGAGAAGGCCCGGCTCGTCGATTGCCGCACGCAGCTGGTCCATGAAGGCATCGCCGCGATCCAGTCCGGCGCCTTCCACATTTCGACCGGCGGCATCACCTATTTCAACACCACGCCGCTGGGGCGCGCGGTGACCGGTACGATGCTGGTCGCGGCGATGAAGGAGGACGGCGTCAACATCTGGGGCGACGGCTCGACCTTCAAGGGCAACGACATCGAGCGCTTCTATCGCTACGGCCTGCTCACCAATCCCGGCTTGAAGATCTACAAGCCCTGGCTCGACCAGCAATTCATCGACGAGCTCGGTGGCCGCGCCGAGATGTCGGCGTTCATGACCGCGCAGGGCTTCGCCTACAAGATGAGCGCCGAGAAGGCGTATTCGACCGACAGCAATTTGCTCGGCGCCACGCACGAGGCCAAGGATCTCGAAAGCCTCGACAGCGGCATCAAGATCGTCAACCCGATCATGGGTGTGCCGTTCTGGCGCGACGATTGCGCCGTGAAGGCCGAGAAGGTCGTGGTGCGTTTCGAAGAAGGCCAGCCCACGGCGCTGAACGGCCAGACCTTCTCTGATCCGGTCGCGCTGTTCCTCGAAGCCAATGCGATCGGCGGCCGTCACGGCCTCGGCATGAGCGACCAGATCGAGAACCGCATCATCGAGGCCAAGAGCCGCGGCATCTATGAAGCGCCCGGCATGGCCCTGTTGCACATCGCCTATGAGCGCCTCGTCACCGGCATCCACAACGAGGACACCATCGAGCAGTACCGCATCAGCGGCATGCGGCTCGGTCGCCTGCTCTACCAGGGCCGCTGGTTCGACTCGCAGGCCCTGATGCTGCGCGAGACCGCGCAGCGCTGGGTTGCGCGCGCCGTCACCGGCGAAGTCACGCTGGAGCTGCGCCGCGGCAACGATTATTCGATCCTGAACACCGAAAGCCCGAACCTCACTTATGCGCCGGAGCGGCTCAGCATGGAGAAGGTCGAGGATGCCGCGTTCTCGCCGGCCGACCGCATCGGCCAGCTCACCATGCGCAATCTCGACATCGCCGACACCCGCACCAAGCTGAAGCTCTACAGCGACACCGGCCTGCTCTCGGGCAGCGAAGGCTCGCAGATCTTCCGGCTCGAGAGTGACAAGGGTTGATGCTAGAGACTTAATGACGGTGTCATGCGCGATCGCTACGGTTTCGCTCCTGTCGTGAACGAAATCGCGGAGCATCGAACATGGTCAAGGGGTCGGCTGTCGCCTCTCTCATCGTCCTGCTTTGGACAACGTCACTGCCGGCACAGACGATCTATCCGATCGATCGTGCCGAGATCCTGGCCGGAGCCCAATTCGATTTCAAGGTCGAATTCCCCGGGCTGATCGATCCCGCCAAGCTGAAAGTGACGGTGAACGGTGCGGATTATGCGACCGCCTTCGGCCGTTCGGCGGCCTTCATCGAGCGCGAGGACGGCAAGGAGCAGTCGGCGCTGATCCTGCGCGACGTCACGCTGACCACGCCGGGCAGCATTGCCGTGGATGTGAGCGATGGCGCACGCCAGCGCAGCGTCACATGGACCATCTACGACACCGGTCCGCGCAAGGCGAAGAACGTCATCCTGTTCATCGGTGACGGCATGTCGCCGGCGCATCGGGTCGCTGCTCGAATCCTGTCCAAGGGCATTGCGGAGGGCAAGAGCCGAGGCAAGCTCGCCATCGACGACATGCCGCATATGGCCCTGGTGGCGACCGCAGGTTCGGACTCCATCATCACGGATTCCGCGAACTCGGCCAGCGCCTATGCGACCGGGCACAAGAGCGCCGTCAACGCGCTGGGCGTCTATGCCGATCGCACGCTGAGCCCGTTCGACGATCCCCGGGTCGAGACCATCACGAGTCTTGCCAGGAGGCGGCTCGGCATGGCGATCGGCATCGTCACCAACACCGAGATCGAGGATGCAACGCCGGCCGCGATGATCGCGCATACGCGCCGGCGCGCCGCCTATGACGAGATCGTCGAGCAGTTCTTTGCTGCCAGGCCTGACGTGCTGATGGGCGGCGGCAGCGCGAACTTTCTGCCGAAATCCGCCGCCGGCTCCAGGCGCAAGGACGAGACCGACTACATCGCGAAGTTTCGTGACGCGGGCTACCAGGTGGCGACCACCGCGGGCGAGCTCAGCGCTTCTGCCGCAAAGCCGGAGACGGACAAGCTGCTCGGCCTGTTCGCCACGGGAAACATGGACGGCGCGCTTGACCGCAAATTTCTGAGAGGCGGCGGCGTGAAGAAGTTTCCCGAGCAGCCTGACCTGACCGAGCAGGTGCAGGCCGCGCTCAAGCTCCTGTCGCGAAAAGAGAGCGGCTTCTTCCTGATGGTCGAGTCCGGAATGATCGATAAATACGCCCATTTGCTCGACATGGAGCGCGCCGTCTTCGACACGATCATGCTCGACAACGCGGTGCGCCAGACGCGTGAATGGGCGCGTGCGCGTGGCGAGGACACCCTCATCCTGGTGCTGGCGGATCACAATCATCCCAACAGCCTCGTCGGCACGGTGAATGACGATATGGGTACGACACCCAACGTGCCGCTGCGCGAGCGCGTCGGTGTTTACGATCAGGCTGGATTCCCCAACTACCCGCCCCCCGATGCGGACGGCTATCCGTCACGCGTCGACGTCAGCCGCAGGCTCGCGATCTTCTCGGCCAGCCTCCCGGATCATTACGAGACGTTCCGCCCAAAACTCGACAATCCCAACGAGCCGACCGTGAAGGCCGGCGACGACGGCACCTTCAAGGCCAACGACAAATACAAGGACGTCCCGGGCGCGGTGCTGCGTCCCGGCAATCTGTCTGCGATGATCGGCGCCAGCGTGCATTCGGGCGAGGACGTCATCCTCACGGCGACGGGGCCGGGCAGCGATGGCGTGCGCGGCTCGATGGACAATACCGAGGTCTTTCGCGTCATGGCCGATGCACTTGGGCTTGCGGCTCGGCAGTAGCGGCGTTGCTGTCAAAATAAAAATGGCCGGGATCGCTCCCGGCCATTTGCGTTTGTGCATCGCCTCAGCGTGGCGGCGCGGTGCCGGGCGGGGGCGGCGGCAGCGAGGCCTGGCCGCCGTTGAGCAGCTGCGTGATGTTGCGGATGGTCACGCGACGGTTGATCTCATTGAGAGAAGGGTTGTGGGTGCGAATATCTCTCGTATATGTTGCAGTTCCCCATCGATAGGAGGTAAGTTTTTCAAATGTCGGATATTGGACGTTTGATTTGTGGCGAGCCGCTCGCTGATGGGCTTGCCAAATCCGCACTAAACCAACTCGCGCTCTCGATCGATGCATTTGCGACAAGAGCCATAAATATCCTGAAGGAAGAAGCATCGGGCGAAGCGACGGCTCTGGGGCCCTTCTTCGCTCGAGTCGTGCTTGAGAATTCGTGCGCCGCACTTGTGGGTCGGTTGGACACATTTCGAATATTGTATCTAAGCGAGTTTCAGGGGCAGCCCGAATACGAACCCGGAAAACGAGCGAGGTCTGCGTTCTCTTGGTTCGGTGATGTAATGCCGGCCGATGAAAAGAATGCGGACCTTTGGAATATTGATCACGATCTTTCAAAGATCGGTCGCGCACTGTTTTCGAAGCATATCGATCGCGTTTGTTGGCAGCCAGCAGTTGAGAATATGCTAGACTACGTTTCCGCAAGCGGATCAGACCCTTTTCTTAGAGAGATACTGTCGCTTAGTTCAGAAAGTTACATCCGGACCACGAAGGGCCAGGGGCAGCAACTGTATTCGACCCTTTCAAAGGGCGTTCACTGGGAATTCTTCAATAGCGCGCTCGTTTTTGATGAAGCCACAGTGAAGAACGCTATCCGTGATACTTGTCTCCTGGTGGGTCACTTAGGCTTGACGTCTCACTTTATCCCCACCGCGTACGCCTCACTTCAACCACAGCTCGCCCTGGAAGCATATCTATCCTTCCGAAGGACGTTATCATGATTGTTCAAAGCATCGATGATGCAGACTCAGGATTGATTCTCGCCGCGGAAGAATGTCCGCCGGAATCGTTCTCCAAGTATCACAGCTTCTCTTCGCATGACGACGTAATCATTCGTAAGTTGAGCGCGCATGGTCCAGTTCTCGTGCGCGGTGGTCGCGGAAGTGGGAAGAGTGCGCTCTTAATAGAAGCCTATCGTCGTATGAAGGAAAGTGAGACGGTATTTCCGGTTTATCTAAGTCTGCGGTACCTGCCTTTACTGCAATCTGACGGTGAAGAGTACATCGGCCACTTCTGTCAGATACTTTCTGTTGCGATTCAAAAGGAAATCCTGAGCAGAGCCTTTGCGCATGACTTTGCGCTGGCACCAGATCAGACCGCTTTGCAGTTCGGTTTGATGGATCTATCTCAAAGGCTGAACAAGAGAATTGTTTTGCTATTCGACGATGCCGCCCATATCGGGCGAGAGAAGCCCTTAGAGGTCTTCTTTGATTTGTTCAGGGCGCTTTCCAGCAGTCTTGTCTCTTGCAAAGCCTCAATCTATCCGGGGGTGACGAAGTTTGGCGTAAGGTTCGACGTCTTTAATGATTCTACAGTAATTGATATCGAACGGTCAGATGTATCCGTCGACTCGTCCTTCTTTCCAGAGGTGGTCCGGGCAAGATATCCAAAGTTGGGAGATCGGTCGACCTTCTCCGACCGGCTGCTGCCTGCGCAGTTCGCCAACCTCCTAGGTCGAGCTGTTGTTGGCAATCTCCGTGGGCTTATTTTGGCCTGCAACCGCTTTGACGGCCAAGACAAGATTGGGATCCCGGATGTGAACAAATGCATCTTGGATATGGCGACGGATCACTATTGGCCCTTGATGGAAGAAGTGGCCCCAAAACTAGGCGTCTACGAACCGCTGGTAGAGCCTGCTCGCGAGGTAATGGAAATTATCGTTGAGCAAGCTTCAAGATCAGTCCGAGACGGTCGGACAGTTGCGCCGGACCGGGTCTTAGTTCATCGACAGATAGTCGGACAGTTTAGCAAGATCTTTGAGATCCTTGAATACTTGGGGTTTCTTGCAAGGCGCGAAGCTTCGCGAGCGTTGAAGTCGGGAGGGCGCGGACCGGTATTCGCAATTAACCTCTGCAATCTTTTGGACAGTGTTCCATCAAAGCGGCTCACGTTTGAAATGATTGACCAATGGATTGGGGCCGTTCCAGAACCCGCAGAATTCCATGTATCCGGTCAAGCCTTTCATAATGTGCAGCTCCCGGTGCTGCCGGTCGAGCATGGACTCGCAATCTTGGACAAGGCTGTGACGGTTTTGCGTAAGTCACCAGCTTACCCGTACGGACTCACGGATAACTTGATTGACCGTCTGACGGGAGCAGGCATCACTACTGTTGGTCAACTTGCGACCACAGACGATCGCAAGCTGGATCAAATTGATTACATCGGAGGCGCCACTATTAAACGCATTCGAGAAGTCCTGTATCAGGCTATCTGGATGTGAAAGAATTCACGATGCTACTTTGATGACCACCATCGCAAACAAAATGGCCGGGATCGCTCCCGGCCATTTGCGTTTGTGCTTCGCCTCAGCGTGGCGGCGCGGTGCCGGGCGGGGGCGGCGGCAGCGAGGCCTGGCCGCCGTTGAGCAGCTGCGTGATGTTGCGGATGGTCACGCGACGGTTGATCGCGCTCGGCCCTTGCGTCTGCTCCTTCAGATACTGCTCGCCATACCCTTGCGATGTCAGGTTCTCCGCCGGCACGCCGAACTGCTGGGTCAGCAATTCCGCCGCGGACTGCGCACGGCGGTCCGACAATGACAGATTGTCGACTTCGTTGCCGACCGCGTCGGTATGTCCCTCGATCAGGAACACCTCGCGCGGATTGCGCTGGATCGCCTGGTTGAGGCCGTCGGCGATCACCTGCAGCCGGCTCGCCTGGTCCGGCGGGATGGTCCACGATCCTGTCTCGAAGATGATCGTGTTGACGTCGATGCTCGGCATCTGCATGCGAACATTGGGGCTGTAGCGGATCTCGTCGAGCGAGTAACGCCGATCGATCCGCTGCACGGGCGGTGCCACCATGGTCTGGTAGATGACCTCCGGTGACGCTTCCTGGGCGTCGACGATGTAGCGATCGTAGGGGATGTTCACGACCGGCGGAGGCACGTCGACATAGAAGCCGCCGACCGCCCGCGGATCGCGGAAGGTGTTGTCGATGATGATGAGCTCGCGTCCGCGGGGATCCCTGCGGATACGTCGCATCAACCGGCCGTCGGGACCGACGACGGTGATGATCTCGCTTCCGTCGGGACGAATGACGACCGTGCGGGTTTCGCCGCCGACGGTGTCGGTGCGGATGTCGCGAGCGCCATACCGGAAGCGATAGAGATCGTTACCGCGGACGTAGGCCTGCCCGCCCGGATCGCGGATGATGATGCGGTCCGGCTCGGTGTAGACGGTGCGTCCGCCTTCGATGGTCTCGCGTCGCTGGTTGTGGAGATCGGCGATGGTCGCGCCGATCACGGCGCCGGCTACCACGCCCGCGCCAATCGCGAGCGGCGTCAGGTCACGCTGTGGCGGACGTGGCGCCGGCGGCAACGGCGCTGAGACTGTCGGCGCGGCCCGGAAGGCCGGCGAAACCGTGGGCGTGGCGTATTGCTTTCTGTCCGGCGGCGGCGTTGCGGCCGCCGAACCGGAGACGGCCGACGGCGCTGCGGCGCCGGCGGGAGGCGCCGGCGGCCGGGGCGGCGCGCCAGCCTGCGGTGACGCAGGCGGAGCTCCGGCAGCGGGCGCGCCCGCAGGAGGCGTTCCACCCTGTTGACCAGGAGTTGGCGTCGCGGTCGGGGCTGGCGCCGCACCGGGACGTCCGGGCGGTGGCGTCGGAGTGCCACCGGGAGCAGGCGTTGCCGTCGGAGCGGGTGCGGCACCGGGTGATCCTGCCGGAGGAGGCGCGCCGGGACGTCCTTGCGGCGGCGTACCGGGGCGGCCAGCCGGCGGGGCGGCTGGCGTGCTGCCCGGTGCAGGCGTTGCGGTCGGCGCAGGGGTTGCCGTCGGAGCAGGAGTCGCTGCCGGCGCGGGTGAGCCGGGGCGGGCCGCAGGCCCTGTCGTCGGAGCAGGCGGTGTCGCGGTTGGCGCAGGCGCGGGTCGCGCCGAGGGAGCCGCTGCCGGAGGTGGCGGTGGAGTCGGGCGAGCCGAAGGCGGCGGCGTGGGGGGCGTGTGCTGCTGCGGCGCTGCTGCGGGTGGCGGCGTCGGGGCCGGGCGTGCGGCAGGCGGCGGAGGTGTCGGGGCGTGATGCTGAGGTGCCGCGGCCGGAGGCGGCGACGGCTGCTTCGGCGCGGCAGGCGGCGGGGGGTGGTGGCGGCGGAGCGGACGGGCCGCAGGTGGCGGCGGAGGCGGTGGCGGCGCGGCGGGACGCGGTGGTGCGGCGGCCGGCGGCGGCGCAGCGGGCGGGCGGGGCGGTGCCGCGGCGGGTGGCGGAGCGGCCGGGCGCGCGGGCGCAGCGGGCGGCGCAACCGAGGGCGGTCCCTTCGGCGGTTGCTTCGGTTTTCCGTCAGGGCCCGCGTCTTGAGGCTGCGCCTGCGCGACCACGAGCGGCGGCGCAGTTTGCGCTTGCGATGCGGAGCTTGCGAATTGCATCGCGGTCAGAGCCGTCGTCGCAAGCAGCACGAAACGAAGATTGGTCATGGTGGTGAACTTCCCCGGAAGGTTCTTTGACGAAGAGTTGGGATGAACAGCTACGCGTTAGGCCGGATTGTGGCGGGCGAAGCGGTCGCCGCTCGATTTATTTCTGCACGGGAATCAGGTCACTAAAGCAACGTTCATTGCGCATTCAGACGCTGGTTGCAATTGCCCCACGTGCGATCGGTCGCTTCACGCGCGCTCCCGCGGCGGATTTGCATCCGTCGCTGGATTTGGCGTCAGCGGGCCGTTCGGCCCGCGTGATGGAATCTCTTCCGGCGTGCGGCCCGGCAATTCGTCGGGTTGCGGCGATTCGCCGGGCTCGCGCACCGGCGGTGCGATTTCGGGCTGCGGACTGCCGGGCGGAATTCCCGGCGGCGGCTCGGTCGGCGTGCCCGGTGTCGAAGGCGGAATCTCGGGCGGCTCGATCGGCATCACAGCGAGACCTTGCGGTTCTCGCCAAGGTCGGGCCGCGTGTTCGTCACCGCTGCCGCAGCCATCTTCACATAGGAGATCACCGTGCCCGGCGAATCCCAGAATTCGGCATCGTCCGGCGTGATCTTGAGCACGCGAATGTTGGGGTCTTCAGCGCTGTCCCACCACGCCTTCGCCGGCGTCGAGAACAGCTGCTTGATCTTGGCGCGGTCGTTGGAGACGACAGCGGTGCCTGTCAGCGAAACATATTTCTGACTGCTGGCATCGGCGAACGACAGGTTGACGGAGGGATCGCGTGCGATCTCCTCGTCCTTGTGGCGCCGCGCGTCGGTCAGGAAGAGAATCGCGTTGGCGTCGCGATCGAGAAAAGCGCTCATCGGCCGAGCGCGCAGCTTGTCGCCGTCGCGCGTCACCAGCATCGCGAAGCCGATCTTCTTCATCAGATCCCAGGCGCGGTCCACATCGCCAGTATTATCGTTGGCCATATCGTACTCCTTCTGCAAGGAACGATAACGACCTGCATGGAACGATGTTCCTGCCGGAACTCCCGCCTTATTCCGGCGCGTGGCACACGGCCTCGATATTGTGGCCATCGGGATCGAGCACGAAAGCGCCGTAATAGTTCGCATGGTAATGCGGGCGGATGCCGGGCGGACCGTTGTCCCGGCCACCGGCTGCGATGGCCGCCTTGTAGAAGGCATCGACGGTGGCGCGGTCTTTGGCCGCGATCGCAACATGCACCGGCTTGTTCATGGCGCCTTCGCCGCCGATCCAGAAGTCCGGCTTGCCGTCGGCGCCGAAGCCTGCGGCGGCGGCGTGGCCGGTCTGCTCCGCCGTAACCTCCATGATCAGGCCGTAGCCGAGCGGGGCCAGCGCCTCGGTGTAGAAGGCCTTGGCGCGCTCATAGTCGGAGACGGAGAATCCCAGATGGTCGATCATCGCAACCTCCTTCGTCCTTGTCAGCGCGAGAGGAACGTATTGCTTCGTGTCCTGCGCGCGATCGCGAATCCGCGTGCGACCATGTCGGCAATACAATCCTGCTGCCATTCGTTTTGTGACAGATGCTCGATGACGACCGCGCGCGGCCATAGCGCGGGCGGCGCATCGCGGAAGAAGCCGATCAGCACGCGGTCCTCGAAACCCTCGACGTCGATCTTCAGCGAATCGACTTGGCGGACGCCGGCCTCGTCGAGAATGCGTGTCAGCCGCAGCGACGGCACCTTGATGGCCTCGGCGCTCGCCGGGCCGGTGACGACGTGAGTGGCGCCGAGATTGCCGCCGCCGCTCTCGATCATCAGCTCGCCGTCGCTGTCGCCGGCCGCGGCCTGCACCAGGCGCACCTGCGCCGTCTTCGATGCGGCGTGATTGAACGAAAGCCGTCCAAACGTCAGCGGATGCGGCTCGATCGCGACCACCTTGCCCGTGGTGCCGACCTGCCGCGCCATCACCAGCGCAAACGTGCCGACATTGGCGCCGACGTCGACGAACACGCCGCCCGCCGGGGTGTGCCGGCGCAGAAACTCGAGCTCGTCGAGATTGTAATCGGGATTGAACAACGCGCCGCGCTCGGTCGCGCTGCCCTGGTGATAGAAGCGGAACGATGCGCCCTGATATTGCACGTCGAGCGGGCCGCCGCCCAGCAGGTTGACCAGCCGCGACATCCAGGGCCGGAACGCGCCGCGCTTCAGCCCCGACTGCTGTGCGAGGCGAATGATCGCAGCCTGCGCCGCATTGGGCGCAAACGCGCCGAACGGCGCGGACGAAGGGGCATTGTCGGTCGTCAAGCAGGCGGTCCTCGTTACAAGCGGCGCATGCATAGCCGGTTTTGCGGAGGACTCCAACGCTATGGGATAAGAATGTACGGGCTACGGACTTCACGCTGCCTTCTTCGGCGGTGCCTTCCGTTGCCGCAGAAATCGCCCGAGCAGCCTGCGCTTGCCCTTGCGTGGGATCAGGTCGATGTCGCTGACGAGCTTGGCGCCGCCCTTGCGGCGCTCCAGCACGATCTTGGGGCTGTGGAAGGCTTCCAGCTCGACGCGATGCGCGACGCTGACGATCGTCGCCTTCGACAGTTCGTCGGTGACCATCTTCATCATTTTGTCCAGGCTCTTCTCGCCGAGCGCCGAGGTAGCCTCATCCAGCACGACGATGTCGGGTTGTGCAGCAGCAGCCGCGCGAAGGCGAGGCGCTGTTTCTCGCCGCCTGACAGCGTCTGGTCCTACGGCCCCTTCTGCTCGTCCTTCTCCTTGAGATGGATGATCCCTGCGGGCCTGCTCGGCCTCTTCGGGCGAGAGCTTGGGATCAGGCTCGACCAATTCGGGCGGAGGGGGACTGACTTCGTCGCCGCTCTCGCCCTTGATCTTGACGATGGGCGGCTTCTTGCCCCGCTCACGCCTACCAGCCTGCTTGTCTATGTGCGGACAACGCCACTCGAGTTCCCAGGTCCAGGGCGGCGTTCAGATGTCGTGCTCGTCCCGCATTGCGCGCGCCGCCTTCTCTCCGATGATGACGCACGGCGCCATCGTGTTGCCGGTTGTGATTCGCGGCATCACGGAGCCGTCGGCGATGCGAAGCCGGTCGACCCCATAGACCTTGAGCTTGCTGTCGACCACGGACATCGCGTCACGTCCCATCTTCGCCGAGCATGTCTGGTGCCAATAGGTCACCGCGGAGTCGCGCACGAAGCGTTCCATCCCGGTGGCGTCGAGGGGACCGGGCATCGACTCGCGCGTCACCAACGGCGCGAAGGCGCGGGTATTGCCGAGCGTACGACAGAGGTCGACGCAAGCGATCGCCGTCTTCACATCATCAGGATGCGACAACATGTTGGCTTCGATGCGCGGAGCTGCAAGCGGCTCGGCGTTTCGGAGTCTGACCCGGCCCCGGCTCTTCGGCAAAGCGAGGCCAGCGAACATCGTCCAGCCGTGAGCGGGGGCCCGGCTTGCCGTGTCGGGGCTCGGCACCGGAAATTCGACCTGGCAGAACAGCAGGTCGGGAGACGTGAGCGCGGAATCAGATTTCCAGTACAGCGTTGCTGCATTGCCGGTGTTGCGCGGCGCGATCGGCTCGCGATACTCCCAGATGCATCCGAACGAGACATGGTCCTGCAGATTTTGACCGACACCGGGCAGGTGCTGGACCACGGGTATATCGAGCGCTCGAAGCTCGTTCTTATCGCCGATACCGGAGCGCATCAGCACGGACGGCGTCTGGATCGCCCCGAGCGCGAGCACAACTTCCCGTGCCGCGCTGATTCGCACGGTCCGGCCGTCACGGATCGCCTCGACGCCGACGGCCTTTCCGCGCTCGATCAGGATGCGAGAGACCTGCGTGCCGGTCAGCAGAGTGAGATTGGGTCGATCGAGATAGGGATAGGTGAAGGCGCGGAAGATGGAGTTGCGCCTGCCGTTGCGGACGAGGATGTCCGTGATGGCGCAGCCGCCATCGCCCTCCATCATCTCACCGTTGGGACTTTCGAAAGTTGGAATGCCGATCTCCTTCGCCGCGCCCAGCATCGCCAATGCGGCCGGCCCGGGATCGGGTGACGGCTGCACGAAGACCGGGCCGCCGGTGCCGCGATGACGCGGATCGGGCGCGCCCTGCCAGTTCTCGATCTCCCGGAAAATCGTCGAGACCGCGTCGTAGCCCCAGGATTCATCGCCGCTTTGCTCGGCGAAGAAATCCCAGTCGCTGCGGTGGCCGCGCGCCCACAGCATCACGTTGATGCTCGACCCGCCGCCGAGAACCTTCCCCATCGACATCGGAAGCGCGCGACCGTTCAGATGCGGATTGGGCTCCGCGACAAAACCCCAATCGGTGGCGCTGCCAAGGTTGCCCGGCCATGCCGCCGGCTCCATCACGGTCGGCACATCGTCGCTGCCGCCGGCTTCGATCAGCAGGACAGCGACAGAGGGATTCTCGGCAAGACGCCGTGCGACGACCGAGCCTGAGCTGCCGGCGCCGCAGACGATGAAATCGTAGCTGGCGCGAGGGTTTTCGCTGAGCTGGCGCTGATTGGCAGCAACGCGATCAGCAAACTCTGGAAGATCGGAAGGCACGACGTCGTTCATGAGATTGCTCCAGGCAAGGGGGCGCTGCCGGAACGGGACGTTCCGGGCGGAGGAGGGTGAGAAGAGGAGGAGGACCGCCGTCGGCGGTGCGGCTCCGGCCGATAGAGCGGGCGTCACGGCTTGCGCCGTTCCTGCAGCTGGGATCCCGCGGGCTGCTTGACCGAGGCGCGCCTCTGCTCGTGCGAGGACCGCTCCCCGGTTGGGCGGGGAGGATTGGGGCTTGGGCCGTCAGGCCATGGTGTACTCCTTCGGAAGGGATGGGCCTTGGCCCGTCGCATCTGCCAAGCAGTGCGCAGCCAGTCTATCAGATTTATCAAATCTATCATTATCATCAAATTTATCAAAATAGGAGGAGCCTCCCCTTGTCAACGGGGGCGGGAGCACGACATTGTGAGGTCGGGGACGGGCACGGCCGCTGAACGGCCGGGGCAAAGTTGGGCTCTATGGACAAGGACATTCTGACCACGGCGGAGGCTGCCAAGATTTTGGGAGTCTCGGTCCGCACGGCACAGCTTCTGATCGAAGGCGGCTCGATCACCTCCTGGAAAACTCCAGGTGGCCATCGACGGGTCTACCGCCGCGACGTTCTCGCGCAGATCACCGGGCCCGCTCAGACGGCAATAGCTGCTTCCGCGCGGGTGATCGTCATTGCGCGCCCGGAACGCATGGCCGATTACGAAGCGGCTGTCGCGAAGGTCAAATATTGCGTCGTCGAGCGCTACACCGACGTTTATGCGGCGCTGCTCGCGATCGGCTCCCGGCTGCCGGCGGCGGTCGTCATCGAAGCCGAACCATCGGACGCCGCCAGGTTGGCCGTGCTGGAGAGCTTGCGCTCCGATCCGGCGCTTGGAGGCACACAGATCCTGGTTGTCGGCCGTTCGGCGGCAGACGTCGGGATGACGCGGTTCATCGATGGATTGCCCGCGCTACCCGAGGCAGTCGAGACCGCGATCCGGGGTGCCGTCGAGCCTCCCGCTCCGTTCGAGACGCCGCCGTCTTTTCCGTTTCCGGCCAACGAGGGCCAGCGGCTTGTTGCACTCGAACGCTCCGGCCTCGTCGACACGCCGCCGGAGGATGCCTTTGATCGTCTGACGTGGTTGGCAGCGCGCAGCCTCGATGCTCCCGTCGCACTGCTGACGCTGCTCACTCCGACCCGGCAATGGTTCAAGTCGCGCTACGGGCTCGATATGGCCGATACGCCGCGCGGCTGGGCGTTCTGCAACTACACCATTCTGCAGAAGGATATCATGGTCGCGGAGAACCTCGCGACCGACGAGCGCTTCGTGGAGAATCCGGCCGTGTCGGGAGAACTGGGGTTTCGGTTCTACGCCGGCTGCCCGGTGGTCGATCCCGACGGCTTCACGCTCGGTTCGCTCTGCGTGATCGACACAAGGCCCCGCACGCTCGACGATACCCAGAAGCAGATCCTCGCCAGTCTCGCTGCGCTCGCTTCGGACGAGATCAAGCTGCGCGTCACCGACCGCCAATTGCGCCGGGCGGTCGAGCACGGGACTTCAAGGGGAAGCGCGGCCGCGGCGCCAGCCCGGTCCGACAACAAGCGCGACGCCGAGCATCGGCAGGGCAGTGCGTGACACGAGGTGAGTGTCACGCAGCGCTGATCAGATCTGGCGTTCGACCATCTTGAGCTTGAGCTCGGCGATGGCCTCGGCCGGGTTCAGTCCCTTCGGGCAGGCCTTGGCGCAGTTCATGATCGTGTGGCAGCGGTAGAGGCGGAACGGATCCTCGAGATCGTCGAGCCGCTCGCCGGTCGCCTCGTCGCGCGAATCGGATACCCAGCGGTTGGCCTGGAGCAGCGCGGCGGGACCGAGATAACGTTCGCTGTTCCACCAATAGCTCGGGCACGAGGTCGAGCAGCAGGCGCACAGGATGCACTCGTAGAGGCCGTCGAGCTTCTCGCGATCCTCGTGGGTCTGACGCCATTCCTTCTGCGGCGTCGGCGAGGTCGTCTTCAGCCACGGCTCGACCGAGGCATATTGCGCGTAGAAATTGGTGAGGTCGGGGACGAGGTCCTTCACGACCGGCTGGTGCGGCAGCGGATTGATCTTCACCGCGCCGTCCTTCACGTCGTGCATCGAGCGGGTACAGGCCAGCGTGTTCTGGCCGTCGATGTTCATGGCGCAGGAGCCGCAGACGCCTTCGCGGCAGGAGCGGCGGAAGGTCAGCGACGGGTCGATGTGGTTCTTGATCCAGATCAGGCCGTCCAGCACCATCGGACCGCAATCATTGGTGTCGACGTAATAGGTGTCGACGCTCGGATTCTTGCCGTCGTCCGGGTTCCAGCGATAGACGCGAAACTCGCGGGTCTCGGTCGCGCCCGCGGGCTTCGGCCAGGTCTTGCCGCCGGTGATCTTGGAGTTCTTCGGAAGTGCGAATTCAACCATCTCGATAAGGCCTTCGCTGTTCGATCAGTACACGCGCGTCGCTTAGTAAACGCGCGCCTTGGGCGGGATGTACTGCACGTCGTTGGTCATGGTGTAGTCGTGAACCGGGCGATACTCGATCTTGACCTTGCCGGAGTCCTCCAGCCAGGCCAGCGTGTGCTTCATCCAGTTCTTGTCGTCGCGGTCGGAGAAGTCCTCGCGCGCATGCGCGCCGCGGCTCTCGGTGCGGTTGGCGGCCGAGTTCATCGTCACCACCGCCTGCGAGATCAGATTGTCGAATTCCAGCGTTTCGACCAGGTCGGAATTCCACACCAGCGAGCGGTCGGACACGGCGATGTCGGTGATGCCGCTGTGGACCTTCGCGATCAGGTTCTGGCCTTCGCTCAGGACTTCGCCGGTGCGGAACACCGCGCAATTGGTCTGCATCACGTTCTGCATGCCTTCGCGCAGCTTCGCGGTCGGCGTACCGCCGGAAGCGTAGCGGTAATGGTCGAGGCGACCCAGCGCGAGATCCGACGAGTTCGCCGGCAGCTCGGGCTGCTTGGCGTTCGGCGTCAGCTTCTCGGCGAGACGGAGCGCCGCGGCGCGGCCGAACACGACGAGATCAATCAGCGAGTTGGAGCCGAGGCGATTGGCGCCGTGCACCGAGACGCAGGCGGCTTCGCCGATCGCCATCAGGCCGGGGATGATGGCGTTGTCGTCACCGTCCTTCTTGGTCAGCACTTCGCCATGATAGTTGGTCGGGATACCGCCCATGTTGTAGTGCACGGTCGGCACGATCGGGATCGGCTCGCGCGTCACATCGACATTGGCGAAGATCTTTGCGGATTCGGAGATGCCCGGTAGCCGCTCGGCCAGCACCGCGGGATCGAGATGATCCAGATGCAGGAAGATGTGATCCTTCTTCTTGCCGACGCCGCGTCCCTCGCGGATCTCGATGGTCATCGCGCGCGAGACGACGTCACGCGAAGCGAGGTCCTTGGCCGACGGCGCATAGCGCTCCATGAAGCGCTCGCCCTCGGAGTTGACGAGATAGCCGCCTTCGCCGCGCGCGCCCTCGGTGACGAGACAGCCCGAGCCGTAGATGCCGGTCGGGTGGAACTGCACGAACTCCATGTCCTGCATCGGCAGGCCGGCGCGCAGCACCATGCCGCCGCCGTCGCCGGTGCAGGTATGGGCCGAGGTGCAGGAGGCGTAGGCGCGGCCGTAGCCGCCCGTCGCCAGGATCACGGTCTGGGCGCGGAAGCGGTGCAGCGTGCCGTCGTCGAGCTTGAGCGCGATGACGCCGCGGCAGGTGCCCTGGTCGTCCATGATCAGGTCGATGGCGAAGAACTCGATGAAGAATTCGGCGGCGTGGCGCAGCGACTGGCCGTACATCGTGTGCAGCATGGCGTGACCGGTGCGGTCGGCGGCGGCGCAGGTGCGCTGCGCCTGGCCCTTGCCGAAGTCCATGGTCATGCCGCCGAACGGGCGCTGGTAGATCTTGCCGTCCTCGGTGCGCGAGAATGGTACGCCCCAATGCTCGAGCTCGTAGACCGCGTCGGGCGCGTTGCGCACCATGTATTCGATCGCGTCCTGGTCGCCGAGCCAGTCCGACCCCTTCACGGTGTCGTACATATGCCAGCGCCAGTCGTCCTTGTGCATGTTGCCGAGCGAGGCGGAGATGCCGCCCTGTGCCGCGACCGTGTGCGAGCGGGTCGGAAACACCTTGGTGATGCAGGCTGTCTTCAGGCCCGCTTCGCTGCAGCCGACCACGGCGCGCAGTCCCGCGCCGCCGGCACCGACCACGACGACGTCATAGGTGTGGTCTTCGATCGGATAGGCTTTTCCGTTCGTGGCGGGAGCGCCGTTGCCCTTGCCATTGGTCTCGGTGGCCATGGGTTACACTCCGGAGGAAAGTTTCAGGATCGCGTAGGTCGAGGCGAGCGCCACGGCGACCGAGAAGAAGTTGTTGAGCATGACCGAGACGAGCTTCAGCTTCTCGTTATGGACGTAGTCCTCGATCACCACTTGCATGCCGATCTTCATGTGCCAGGCGCTGGCGAAAATGAAGAGGAGCAGGATCACCGCGACGGGAATGGAGCTCAGGGTCTGCGCAACGTAGACCTGGTTGCGGCCGAGCAGCATCACGATGATCACCAGCGCCGGGATCATCAGCAGCGTCATGGCGACGCCGGTGATGCGCTGGCGCCAGAAATCGGACGTGCCGGAATGGGCGGCACCGAGATTGCGGACGCGGCCGAGCGGGGTGCGCAGGCTGCGCTTCGGCGTATCGGATGCGCTCATCGGCCACCTCCGTTCGCATAGGCGACGATCCAGATCAGCACCGTCAGCGCGATGCCGCCGATCAGGGCGCCCCAGGTCAGCGCTTCCCGCTCATTGGCCTTGAAGCCGTAGCCGAGGTCCCAGATGAAATGCCGGATGCCGCTGAGCATATGGTGCATCAGCGCCCAAGTGTAGCCGAACACGATCAGCCGCCCGATGATGCTGCCAGCGAAGGCCTGGACGTGCGCGTAGGCGGTAGGGCCGGAAGCCGCGGCAACCAGCCACCAGACCAGCAGCAGGGTTCCGAAATAGAGGGCAATACCGGTGGCGCGATGGATGATGGACAGGGCCATCGTCAGCGTCCAGCGGTACACTTGCATGTGCGGCGAAAGGGGTCGTTCGATCCGTGCGGTCATGGGCTTTGATGTTTTATGGCGGCCCGGCAGGGGCGCGCGGGGATCGGAAAGGTCGGCTCTATTTACGGAGTCGATTTGGCCTGCGCAATCTCCAAATTGACATAAATCGAACGGTGGTTCAGCTCTAGGGCCTTGATGAAACAAGGCCAATCAGGGGCTTGGTATACCAGAGCGTCGGTCCGCCAACTAAATATCGAATCTCGATTCATTATTTTAGGAGCGTGTGAGACGCGTTGAAATCACTATTGGAACGCCTCTAACCCGCCGTTCGGCGCTTGGCGCTCGCTCCGGTTGGTCCATGCGGCCCGATCGGCCCTCTCCAAGGCAGAGGGCGACCCGGTCCCCGCACGCCGGCTCTGTCCGCTGCGGCCGCGGATATGCGCGGCCCGCATTCCACCCCAGCCGGAACGCTCCGAGCGTCGACCGGACCAATCAGATCGCCTAAAGCTGGGAACGCAGCTGTCTTCGAACCCGCATCTCGGAGAAGTTGCGACCAGTCGCCGGGGCAGGTCAGGGGTGATTGCAGGACTTGATATCAAGGACATCGCCGAGCTCGCGCTGTTGCTGATCGCAACCGGCGCGCTTTCGGGATTCCTGGCCGGCGTGTTCGGCATCGGCGGCGGCGCGATTCTCGTGCCGGTGTTCTACGAATGCTTTCGCATCGCCGGCGTGCCGCTGGAGGTGCGTATGCCGCTTTGCATCGGCACTTCGCTCGCGGTGATCATCCCGACCTCGATCCGCTCGTTCCAGGCGCATTACAAGCGCGGCGCCGTCGATTTGTCGATCCTGCGCGCGTGGTGGTTGCCGATCGTGATCGGCGTCGTCGCCGGGAGCGTCGTCGCGCGCTACGCGCCGGAGCGGCTGTTCAAGATCGTGTTCGTCTGCGTCGCCTGGTCCGCGGCCGCGAGACTCATCTTCGCGCGCGAAGGCTGGAAGTTCGGCGACGACCTGCCGAAGGGCCCGCTGATGCGCGCCTACGGCTTCTGTGTCGGCATCCTCTCGACCCTGATGGGCATCGGCGGCGGCCTGTTCTCGAATCTGCTGATGACGTTCTACGGCCGTCCGATCCATCAGGCGGTGGCGACCTCGTCGGCGCTGGCAGTCTTGATCTCGATCCCCGGCGCGCTCGGCTACATCTATGCCGGCTGGCCGGCGGCGGCGAACTATCCGGCCGTCGCAGCGCTGCAAGTGCCGTTCGCGCTCGGCTACGTCTCGTTGATCGGCGCGGTGCTGGTGATGCCGATGAGCCTCGTCACCGCGCCGTTGGGCGTGCGGGCCGCGCATGCGATGTCGAAGCGGACGCTGGAGGTGGCGTTCGGCTGCTATCTATTTGTCGTTGGCAGCCGATTCGTGCTGAGCTTGGTCGGCGGACACTAATTGACCGCCCCGTCCTTCAATCTCACTTCGCTGTGGCCCCACATTTGAAGATTGCCTTGCGCTTCCAGAAGATCGGAATCGACCAACGCCTGAATGCGGGCTGCAAAGACCTCAAAATCGACAGGAGCCGCTAGCGCTTCTTCTTTTTCGACCCTCTCAACCGCGCGGTACAGGACCATTGCCACCTTCTGCCATCGTGGCTCCATGACAGAGAAAATGACGCGATCCAAATCGGTCTCCAGCACAGAGGACGGAAGTGAAGCGTCTTCCCACCGAAGTCTGCTGTGGATGGTGGCAGGCGGTCCCGGCGGTTCAAGGTCGGGAAATCGCTTGTAGATCAGTCGCAGAAGCTCGAATTGCAAATGGAAAACTGCCGTTACGAGCGGTTCTGCAAATAGCCTTCTGCCGTCATCGCCAACCTCGACGATCGCGGCCTCCGCTCGCCGGAATGCGGCGGCTGCATCGAGTAGGTGCTTGTGTATCTTCTTGGCTTGCTCTCGGTTCATGTCCCCCATCCCCCGGAGCGATCGCCCCTATTTTTTCGCGTAAATGTCCTTGTACGTATCGCGCAGCACGTTCTTCTGCACCTTGCCCATCGTGTTGCGCGGCAGTTCGTCGACGACGAAGACGCGCTTGGGCATCTTGAACTTCGCGATCCGCCCGTCGAGCGCGTGCAGCACGGCGGCTTCAGTGACATCGGCGCCCTTGTTGCAGACCAGCACCGCCGTAACGCCTTCGCCAAAATCGGCATGCGGCACGCCGATCACCGCGGATTCCACCACGCCCGGCATGGCGTCGATCTCGCTCTCGATCTCCTTGGGGTAGACGTTGAAGCCGCCCGAGATCACGAGATCCTTGCCGCGGCCGAGAATGTGGACGTAGCCCTTGCCGTCGATCTTGCCGAGGTCGCCGGTGATGAAGAAGCCGTCGTCGCGGAATTCGGACTTGGTCTTCTCCGGCATGCGCCAATAGCCCTTGAAGACGTTCGGGCCCTTGACCTCGATCATGCCGATCTCCTCGCGCGGCAGCTCCTTGCCGGTCTCGGGCTCGGTCACGCGCACGGAGACGCCGGGCAAGGGAAAGCCGACTGCGCCGGGCACGCGCTCGCCGTCATAGGGATTCGACGTGTTCATGTTGGTCTCGGTCATGCCGTAGCGCTCGAGCACGGCGTGGCCCGTCCGCGCCGACCATTCGCGATGGGTCTCCGCCAGCAGCGGCGCCGAACCCGAGATGAACAGCCGCATGTGCTTCGTGGTGTCGCGCGATAGCGCGGAATTCTGCAGAAGCCGCGTGTAGAAGGTCGGCACGCCCATCAACACCGTGGCCCGCGCCATCAGCTTGATGATCAAATCCGGGTCGAGTTTCGGCAGGAAGATCATCGAGGCGCGTGCGAACAGCGTCACGTTGGTCGCCACGAACAGGCCGTGCGTATGATAGATCGGCAGTGCGTGGATCAGCACGTCCTTGTCGGTGAAACGCCAGTAGCCGACGAGCGAGAGCGAATTGGACGCCAAATTGTCATGCGTCAGCATCGCGCCCTTGGAGCGCCCTGTCGTGCCCGAGGTGTAGAGGATCGCGGCGAGATCGTCGTTTGCGCGCGCCACGGTCGCGAATTCGGGGCTCGCCTTGTCGGCGGCTTCCGTCAGCGAGCCTTTGCCGTCGGCTCCGAGCGTCTCGATCTTGGCTTTCACCTTGGCGGCGATCGGGGCGAGGCCCTCGGCCTTTGAGGGATCGCACACCACCAGCGAGGGCTCGGCGTCGCCGATGAAGTAGTCGAGCTCGTTGAGCGTATAGGCGGTGTTGAGCGGCAGATAGACCGCGCCGGCCCTCACAGTGCCGAGATACAGCACGATATTGGCGACGGACTTTTCGACTTGCACCGCGACGCGATCGCCCGGCTTCACGCCGCGCGCGACCAGCACATTCGCCATCTGCCCGGCCCGCGCGATCAGATCGCCATAGCTGATATGGCCGCTGTCATGCGTCTCGATCGCAAGGCGCGCAGGGTTGTCGAGGCCGTCGAACAGGCGGGAAAACAAATTGGCGTTGGCAGCTGGGTTCATGCAACATTCCTCACCGGCGAAGGCCGGTCAAACCGAGGGCTGGATTAGCAAAAACCGCCCCGATGAAGCAACGGAGACAGTTTGCATGTCAAAAAACGGGAAACGCGTGGCCTGGGTCACGGGTGGCGGCAGCGGGATCGGGGAGGCCGGCGCCGAGGCGCTGGCTGCCGACGGCTGGACGGTGGTGGTGTCGGGCCGGCGGAAGGACGCCCTGGATGCCGTCGTGGCGAAGATTACCGGGGCCGGCGGGTCGGCGGAGGCCATCGCCCTCGACGTGTCCAATGCTGCCGAAGCCCAAAAGGCGGCCGACCAGATTGTTGCAAAGCACGGCCGCATCGACCTCCTGGTCAACAATGCCGGTATCAATGTCCCCAAGCGCAGTTGGAAGGACATGGAACTGGAAGGCTGGGACCAACTGGTCCAGGTCAATCTCAACGGCGTGCTCTATTGCATGCGCGCGGTGCTGCCGACCATGCGCAAGCAGCAGGACGGCGCGATCATCAACGTCTCGTCCTGGGCCGGCCGCCATGTGTCGAAGATGCCGGGCCCGGCCTACACCACCACCAAACATGCGGTGCTGGCGCTGACCCATTCCTTCAACATGGACGAATGCGTCAACGGCCTGCGCGCCTGCTGCCTGATGCCGGGCGAGGTGGCGACGCCCATCTTGAAGCTGCGCCCGGTGGTGCCGAGCGATGAGGAGCAGGCGAAGATGCTGCAATCCGAAGACCTCGGCCGCACCATCGCGTTCATCGCGAGCATGCCGGCCAGAGTTTGCATCAACGAGGTGCTGATCAGTCCCACGCATAATCGCGGATTCATCCAGACGCCGAACAACAGGGACTGAGGCGCGACGACCGCGCGGCAATCTTCCCTCGTCGTCCCGGATCTGCGCTGTGCTTGTCCGGGACGACAGTGTGGGACGTTCACGCACCCCACGAATTCGCCACTCCATAGTTTCACGCATCACAAAGAATTTTTCTCCGAAACCGCACGGTGAACCCTCCCGTAGTTCGGTGCAACGACGGCGCTGCTGCTTCACGCCAAAAGGTCGCAGCTGCCGTTGTTACCCCAACTCAAGACCGGCCATCGCCGGTTACAATTCAATCGGGAGACCTTCCATGTCGAAGCGCATTGCCTATCTCGCTGCCGCCGCCTTCAGCGCCATGGCCATCACCGCGACCGTCGTCGCGCCTGCCCGCGCCGAGGAGAAGACCGTCATGGTCGGCGGCGCCGCGATGTTCCCGTCCAAGAACATCGTGCAGAACGCGGTCAATTCGAAGGACCACACCACGCTGGTGGCGGCGGTGAAGGCGGCCGGCCTGGTGCCGACGCTGGAAGGCAAGGGTCCTTTCACCGTTTTCGCGCCGACCAACGCCGCCTTCGGCAAGTTGCCGGCCGGCACCGTCGACAATCTGGTCAAGCCCGAGAACAAGGCGACGTTGACCAAGATCCTCACTTACCATGTCGTCCCCGGCAAGCTGGAGGCCTCCGACCTCACCGACGGCAAGAAGCTGAAGACCGCCGAAGGCGAGGAACTGACGGTGAAGAAGCAGGACGGCAAGGTCTGGATTGTCGATGCCAAGGGCGGCACCTCGATGGTGACGATCCCCAACGTCAACCAGTCGAACGGCGTCATCCACGTGGTCGACACCGTGCTGATGCCGGCGTCGTAACGCCGCACGCTCCTGTTTCATCCCGACGGGATGCTTCGAAACGGCGAGCCGGGGATGCCCGGCTCGCCTTTTTGTGACCACCATAGCCTGACGGCATCGGTTCAATGGCTGATAAGGGCGTAACGAAAGCCGGCGGCCCGGCGTATAATTGCCAACACACGATCCCCAGGACGGAACCATCATGGCGAGCCTCACAGTTTCCGACGAGCAGGTCAGTGCCGCCCTGGCCAAAGTGATCCAGCCGGCCTGGGTCCGCGTCATGCACTGGGTCAATGCGTTGGCCATGATCCTGATGATCCTGTCGGGCTGGCAGATCTACAACGCCTCGCCGCTGTTCGGCTTCAGCTTCCCGCGCGAGTACACGCTCGGCGGCTGGCTCGGCGGCGGGCTGCTCTGGCACTTCGCGGCGATGTGGCTGTTGATGATCAACGGCCTCGCCTATCTCGTCACCGGATTCGCCACCGGCCGCTTCCGCAAGAAGCTGTTTCCAATCACCGCGTCGGGCGTGCTTCACGACGTCAGGGCTGCGCTGACCTTCAAGCTCGGCCATGACGACCTCACCGTCTACAATTACGTGCAGCGCCTGCTCTATGCCGGCATCATCGTGGTCGGCGTGCTGATCGTGCTGTCGGGCCTCGGGATGTGGAAACCGGTGCAACTGCATTGGCTGGTGATGCTGTTCGGCGACTATCCGACCGCACGCTATGTCCACTTCTTCTGCATGGCCGCGATCTGCGCCTTTCTCGTCGTTCACGTCCTGCTCGCGCTGCTGGTGCCGAAGAGCCTGCGCGCCATGATCATCGGCCGTTAAGGGAGCAAGTGATGGCAAAGCGTTCATTCCTGATCCCCGGCGTCGACAAGCGGCTGCTGATCAAGGACTCCATCAAGACCATGCCCGACGTGACCCGCCGCCGCTTCATCGCGGGCGGCGCCAGCCTGGGCGCGCTGACGCTGCTCACCGGCTGCGACGTGGTCGATTCGTCCTCGGCTGAAAACATGTTGGCCCAGATCTCGAAATTCAACGACGCGGTGCAGGCCTTCATCTTCAATCCCGATGCGCTGGCGCCGACCTTTCCCGAGAGCGCGATCACGAAGCCGTTTCCGTTCAATGCCTATTACGATCTCGACGATGCACCCGATATCGACGGCAAGGACTGGAAGCTCGAGGTCCGCGGCCTGGTCGAGAACAAGAAGTCCTGGACGCTGGACGAACTCTACAAATTGCCTGAGGTCACGCAGATCACCCGCCACATCTGCGTCGAGGGCTGGAGCGCGATCGGCAGCTGGACCGGCACGCCCTTGCGCGATTTCCTCAAGCTGATCGGTGCCGACACGCGCGCCAAATACGTCTGGTTCCAGTGCGCCGACAAGGACGGCTACAATTCGCCTCTGGACATGCGCAGCGCGTTGCATCCGCAGACCCAGATGACGTTCAAATACGCCAACGAGATTCTGCCGCGCGCCTACGGCTTCCCGATGAAGATCCGCGTGCCGACAAAGCTTGGCTTCAAGAACCCGAAATACGTCGTCTCGATGGAAGTCACGAACGACTACAAGGGCGGCTACTGGGAAGACCAGGGGTATAATTCGTTCAGCGGGAGCTGAGAGGGCGAATAGCGAATGGGGAATGGCGAATAGGTCAACGCATTCGCCACTCGCTATTCGCTATTCGCCGCTTTCGGCCCTACCTTCCGCTGGCACAACGCCGCGACCGCCCCCAGCGCCAGCAATGCCGCCGATACATTGAGCGCGTAGCTCAAGCTCCCCAGCGCGTCGGTGATCGCGCCGACCACGATCGGCCCGAGCGTCTGGCCGACGCCGAACGAGATCGTCATCGCCGCGATCGCGGTCGGCCACATCGCCGGCGGATAGTTGAAGCGCACGAAGGCGGTGGTCGAGCCGACCACGGCGAAGAAGGCGACGCCGAACACGATCGCCGAGACCGCGAGCCATGCCGGCGAATGTCCGAGCATCGGCAGCGCCGCACCGAGCGCGTTGGTGCCGAGGATGATGGCGGTAGCCAATCCGCCGCGATCGAGCGCCAGCACGCCGCGCCAGGCCCAGGGTGTCACGAAAGCGGACAGGCCGATCAGGCCCCAGAACGCGGCCTGCGCCGTGGCCCCTCCGCCGCCGTCGCGCACATAGGCGATCATGAAGGTCATGTAGGCGATGTAGCCGGCGCCGAACAGGAAGTAGCCGGCGAGATAGATCAGCACGGGGAAAACCGCGAACGACGCGCGGCTGCCCTCGGAGAAGCGGACGCTGCTCTCGATGCGGATCAGGAACAGCGGGATCGTCATCGTGACGGACAGCAGCGTCAGCGCCCACCACACGATCCACCATGAGCCGGGCCCGAAATATTGCAGCGTGAACGGGGCGATCAGCCCGGAGGACAGAATGCCGATGCCGGGCCCGGCATAGAACAGGCTGAGCAGGAAGTTGGCCCGCTCGGGGCGCGACTGGGCGATGGTCGCCGCGAGCGCGCCCCCGGCGACGAACCCGGCCGCGGCGCCGAGGCCCAGCACGAGGCGTGCCAGGCTCAGCGCGACGAAATTCCCCGTCAGCGCGCAAACGGCGAGCGCCGCGACGCAGGCCACAGTTCCGCCGCGGATCGCGGCCGCCCAGCCGACGCGCTGGATCAGGCGCGAGGCCACGAGCGCGCCGACGAGATAGCCGACGGCGTTGATGGTGTTCATGAATCCGGCCGCCGAGTAGGACCAGCCGAGGTCCTCCCGCATGTCCGGCAGCACCAGGGCATAGGCAAAGCGGCCGATGCCGAGCCCGACGGTGGCCGCCAGCGACAGCGTCAGGATCAGCCGCGCGGGATGCGCGTCGGGCGGGGGCGGGTCAGTTGCGTGCAAGGGGGTACTCCGGCGTCCTGCACTGTGGCAGGCCCCGCCCGCCTTGCACAGCCGCGCCGCGGCAATGGTGTCTTGCCAAGCACGCAACGCCGCTCTAGCAATCCGGCCGATCGTCATTCCGGGGCGCGCCCCCTTTGGCGCGAGCCCGGAATCCATTTTTCCGCTTGCGCCGTGGCCCGATGGATTCCGGGCTCGCTCGCTTTGCTCGCGCCCCGGAATGACGACAGAGGATTGAGAAGGAAATCGACTATGGCGACCCACAATCTGCTGCTGCTTCCCGGCGACGGTATCGGCCCCGAGGTGATGGGCGAGGTGAAGCGGCTGATCGACTGGCTCAATTCGGCCGGGATCGCCAAGTTCGAGACCGACACCGGCCTCGTCGGCGGCTCCGCCTATGATGCGCACAAGGTGTCGATCTCCGAGGGCGACATGGCCAAGGCGCTTGCCGCCGATGCCATCATCTTCGGCGCGGTCGGTGGTCCGAAATGGGACGCGGTGCCTTACGAGGTGCGCCCGGAAGCCGGCCTGCTGCGCCTGCGCAAGGATCTGGCTTTGTTTGCCAACCTGCGTCCCGCGGTGTGCTATCCGGCGCTGGCCGATGCCTCCAGCCTGAAGCGTGAGGCGGTCGAAGGCCTCGACATCATGATCGTGCGCGAGCTCACCGGCGGCGTCTATTTCGGCGAGCCCAAGACCATCACCGATCTCGGCAACGGCCAGAAGCGCGCCATCGATACCCAGGTCTACGACACCTATGAGATCGAGCGCATCGGCCGCGTCGCCTTCGAGCTTGCCCGGAAGCGCAAGAACAAGGTGACGTCGATGGAGAAGCGCAACGTCATGAAGTCGGGCGTGCTCTGGAACGAGGTCATGACCCAGGTCCACAAGCGCGAATACCCTGACGTCACGCTCGAGCACCAGCTCGCCGATTCCGGCGGCATGATGCTGGTGAAGGCGCCGAAGCAGTTCGACGTCATCGTCACCGACAATCTGTTCGGCGACATGCTGTCCGACATCGCCGCGATGCTGACCGGCTCGCTCGGCATGCTGCCGTCGGCCTCGCTCGGCGAGGTCGACGTCAAGAGCAAGAAGCGCAAGGCGTTGTACGAGCCGGTGCACGGCTCGGCGCCTGATATCGCAGGCCAGGGTCTCGCCAATCCGATCGCGATGATCTCGTCCTTCGGCATGGCGCTTCGCTATTCCTTCGACATGGGCGCGCTCGCCGACAAGGTCGATGCAGCGATCGCCGCGGTGCTCGCCAGCGGCCTGCGCACCGCCGACATCAAGTCGGAGGGCACCATTGCCGCCTCGACCACGCAGATGGGCGAAGCGATCCTGAAGGGATTGCAGAAGCTGCACGCGTAGGCAGACGCACCGCTATCGTAGGGTGGGCAAAGCGCTAGCGTGCCCACCGCTTCTATCGCGATTGCCGCGAGATGGTGGGCACGGCGCTTCGCGCCTTTGCCCACCCTACGGCACCTGCTCTCGGAGCCACCTCATGGATGCCTCGCCCCGCCCCAAGATCGCGGAAACTATCATCCATGACACGGTGCGCCAGCGCGAGGCGCAGATCGGGCGGCGCTGCGAAATTCTCGCAAACACCCGCATCGAATATGCCTCGCTCGGCGACTACTCCTATCTCGGCGAGAATTGCGAGGTCGCCGACGCGGAAATCGGAAAGTTCACGGCCATCGCCAATTCGGTGCGGATCGGTGCGCCCAATCATCCGATGGGACGGCCGTCGCAGCATCGCTTCACCTATTGCCCGGAATATTACGAGGCCGGCGTGACGCGCGACCGCGACTTCTTCGCGGACCGTCGCGGCGACCGGGTGATCGTCGGCAATGATGTCTGGATCGGGCACGCCGCGATCTTGCTGCCGGGCGTCACCGTCGGCGACGGCGCGGTGATTGCCGCGGGCGCGGTCGTCAGCCGCGATGTCGAGCCCTACACGATCGTCGGCGGCGTTCCCGCGCGCCCCATCCGCCAGCGCTTTCCTGCTCCAGTCGCGGACAGCCTGCGCCGCATCGCCTGGTGGGATTGGCCGGACGAACTCATCTTCGAGCGCCTCGGCGATTTCCGCTCGGAGGCGATCGAGCAATTTTGCGCGCGTTACGACCCGGATTTTGCTCCGGTCGCTGAATCGTAGGGTGGGTCAGGCATACTGTTGGATCGCTTTGGTCCGCGTCGCGTCCAGAGTGCATTGCTCTTGGTTGCCGCTGCTGGCGCAGGACTATTCGCGCGTCGCTGAAGGACATCGATCCGGCTCCTGTCCGAGCCAGCGTCCGAAATATGTCGCAGCCCCTTCAGATTTCGCGGCCCTTATCAGTCTGTACCCTCTCCCGATCGGACAAGCGACGAGAGGTTGGCCGGCTGACAAGGGCGTCCAGGGCATCGGCGTTACCGCGGCCCCAGCTGTAGAGGAGTTCGATCGGTTCAACGAAGCGCGTCCCAAGCGGCGTCAGCCTATACGCCACCGCCGGGGGTATCGTGCCTCTGACATGACGGAGGCCGCTGCCTTCCATCTCCCTCAGCGTCTGGGTCAGCATCTTCTTGGAGATGCCAGGAATGCTGCGCTGGAGTACGCCAGTGCGAGCGGCACCATCCAATCGGACATGGAGAACATGGAGAATCATGCTGGTCCATTTCGTCGAGAAAACTTCTAGTACGCGTCGCGGCGCACAATCCTCCCGCCACTCGTCGTCCGGCGTGCCTTCCTTCATGCTGGTTACCTCGTGGTGTCTATGTCCCCAAATGGTGCCGTCTAGAACGCTCGACAAGGCTCTCTAATTACCAAGCTTACGAGAGGAGCTCAGGATGACAGGGAACGCGTTGGTCGTGGGCGTGAGCGGGATTGTCGGAAACGCAATTGCGGCGCTTCTGGCGGAAGATGGATGGACTGTGCATGGTCTTGCGCGTCGTCCCGTTGAGCAGGCCGGCGTCAGGCCGATCGCGGTCGATCTTCAGGACCCGGTCGCGACGGTGGCAGCGTTAAAGGGGTTGCAGGTCGACGCGGTGTTCATCACCAGTTGGCTCCGTCAGGACAGCGAAGCCGAGAACATCCGGGTGAACTCGGTCATGGTCCGCAATCTGCTGGATGGCCTTAGCAACTCGGGCCGGACGCCGCGCCATGTCGCGCTGGTGACGGGTCTGAAGCACTATCTCGGGCCTTTCGAAGCCTATGGGAAGGGCTCGCTGCCGCAGACGCCATTTCGCGAGGATCAAGGCCGACTCGACATTGCCAACTTCTATTATGCGCAGGAGGACGAGGTGTTCGCGGCTGCCGAGCGTGACGGCTTCTCCTGGAGCATCCATCGGCCGCACACCGTGATCGGTAAGGCCGTCGGCAACGCGATGAACATGGGGACGACGTTGGCCGTTTACGCCACGATCTGCCGCGAGACCGGTCGGGCCTTCCGCTTTCCTGGTTCGCAAGCGCAGTGGGATTGTCTTACCGATATGACCGATGCGCGGCTGCTCGCCCGTCATCTCCTGTGGGCGACTGGGGCGCCCGGCGCTGCGAACCAGGCGTTCAATGTCGTGAATGGCGACGTTTTCCGCTGGAGATGGATGTGGGGACAGATCGCCAACTGGTTTGGCCTGGAGCCAGGGCCATTCGATGGCAGCATCCTGCCACTCGAAGAGCAGATGAAGCACGATGCTCCCGTTTGGCGGCGCATTTCGGAGCGAGAAGGGCTGGCCGAGCCAGATCTCGATCGCCTTTCGTCGCCTTGGCACACGGATGCCGATCTCGGTCGGCCGATCGAAGTCGTGACCGATATGTCGAAGAGTCGACGGCTTGGCTTCACCGCCTACCAACCGACGGACGACGCCTTCTTCGTTCTATTCAAGCGCCTGCGGGAGGCTCGCTTGATCCCGTAGGCCGGGTCTGTTCTGGCGAGCGCGTCGGAGGATGGCGCCGACGAGATAGGACAGGCGGCTCACGCGCCCCCGAACTTCCAGAGGCGAATTGCCTCGTTGTCAGCGACTTGCGTGGGATCGGCCTGGTCTCTGCAGGGATTGCGGGCGTCGCCCTGCTGACGGACGACCCCGCGCAATCCGCCCAGCTGATTCACCTATAGAATCTCATAAAACAAAAGGCCGGGCGTGAGCCCGGCCTTTTGATTCGGTCGCAACGTCCGCCTCAGTACAGCGGGAAATTCTGCGGATAGCCGCCGACATCCTGCGGCGGGCTGAGCGGCTGGCGATCAATCGGACGGTTGAGGTTTTCGCGCGCGAAGGACGGATAGCCCACGGCCGGCGGGAAGGCGTAGTCGGAGAATTTGCGGTCGCCCGGATTGACTTCGGTGCCGCCGTCGAGCCAGGAGCGCTTGCTGACATAGATGCGGGTGCGGCCCTGCTGGTAGACGGCGTTGGGGCCGCTCGGGCCGTAATAATGCCGGCCGCGCTCGTCATAGCGCTTGGTCTTGTTGTCGGCCGAGGCGGGCGTCACGAGGGACGTTGCAATCACGGCGCCCGCTGCAAGCATGGTCGCCAATTTGGCAGAGAATTTCGAGCTCATCACGTCCCCTTCAGGCGGCAGGCCGCCAGTCGATTTCATCCCCATACTAGCCCGGCCGGGGTGAGCGCAACTAGGTCTATTGGGTCACACCAGCTTGGAATAATCGTGCGCCCTGGCAAAAGTTGCATCAATACCAGCTACTTGAGCTTGATACGGGTCAAAGCGCCCCGCGCAACTGCGCATTCGCCGCGCCCAGCAGCCAGTCCGGCGAGCCCGCGGGGTCGCAAGCACGGCGCTTCAGCTCGGCGCGGGCGAACAATTCCGCCAGCTTCGGCTCGTTGCCCGAGGCGAGCTGCGTCAGCCGGTTCAGCGTGCAGGCGATCGCCGCACGCCGGGCGGGCATTGTATCGCCCTGGCAGGAGAAGCCGGAGATTTGCAAGCCCGGCGCCTCGTTGCGCTTGAGGTAGCCGAGGCAGGCCGGCGTCCCCTTGTCCGTGCCGATCGGCCGGAACAGGGCGACGGGGCCGAATTTCGTCTCGATCAGACCGGCTTGCTCGAGCGGGGTGCCCGCCCCGAGGCCCATCTGGACGGCGAGGTCCATCGCGACAGGACGGGCCACGTCGAATTCGCCCCCTTCCCGATAGATTTCGAGCTCGGCCAGCGGCTGGTCCGCCGCACTCGTCCAGCGCATGACGTCCTTGCGGCCGCCTTCAGGATGCCGAAGGATGGTGTAAGAGGCTGTTTTTTCTGATGAATTGATCCGGCTCAAAACGAAGGCCGGGTGCGATCGGTCGGCCGTGCTCCAGCCCGGCTTCAGCGCCGGCTCGCCGTCGCGCAGTTCGGGCAGCTGGCCGAGCGCAGCGAGGGCGAGGATGGCAAACAAAGCGAGCGTCCCCACATAGGCAATCAGGCGCGCCAGCGTACCGATCACCTCGTCGGCGAAGGCTGCCAGCGTCAGATAGAGACTGGTCCGGGTGGGGATTGCGGCCGTGCCGGCCTCGAGCGACTGCATCCACGTCCCTCAGGCATGGTCCAACGTTGTCTTGCGGCTGGTTCTCGCATAGAAGCGCTGCTCTTCCTGTTTAAGCGTCAGCTTCGGGAACGGGCTATTTCATCGGAGAGTGAACGATGGGTTACAAAGTCGCAGTCGTCGGCGCGACCGGCAATGTCGGACGGGAAATGCTCAACATTCTCGACGAGCGCAAATTCCCCGCGGACGAGGTCGTGGCCCTGGCCTCACGCCGCAGCGTCGGCGTCGAAGTCTCCTATGGCGACCGGACCCTGAAGTGCAAGGCGCTCGAGCATTACGACTTCTCCGATGTCGACATCTGCCTGATGTCGGCCGGCGGCGAGGTGTCGAAGGAATGGTCGCCGAAGATCGGCGCCGCCGGCACTGTCGTGATCGACAATTCCTCGGCCTGGCGCATGGACCCGGACGTGCCGCTGATCGTTCCCGAAGTGAACGCGGATGCGACGGCCGGCTTCAAGAAGAAGAACATCATCGCCAACCCGAACTGCTCGACCGCGCAGCTCGTGGTCGCACTGAAGCCGCTGCACGACAAGGCGACGATCAAGCGTGTCGTGGTCTCGACCTATCAATCGGTGTCGGGCGCCGGCAAGGACGCGATGGACGAGCTGTTCTCGCAGACCAAGGCCGTCTACACCAACAGCGAGATCGTCAATAAGAAGTTTCCCGCGCGCATCGCCTTCAACATCATCCCCCAGATCGACGTCTTCATGGAGGACGGCTACACCAAGGAAGAGTGGAAGATGATGATGGAGACCAAGAAGATCCTTGATCCCAAAATCAAGCTCACCGCGACCTGTGTGCGCGTGCCTGTCTTCGTCGGCCATTCCGAAGCGGTCAACATCGAGTTCGAGAATCCGATCACCCCGGATGAAGCGCGCGACATCCTGCGCAAGGCGCCCGGGTGCCTCGTCATCGATAAGCACGAGCCCGGCGGCTACGCCACGCCGTACGAAGCGGCCGGCGAGGACGCCACCTATATCAGCCGCATCCGCGAGGACGCGACGGTGGAGAACGGCCTCGTGCTGTGGTGCGTGTCCGACAACCTCCGCAAGGGCGCAGCCCTCAACGCGATCCAGATCGCGGAAGTCCTGATCAACCGCAAGCTGATCAGCGCGAAGAAGAAGGCGGCGTAAGATAGGCGAATGGGGAGTAGCGAATGGCGAGTGGGGCTTTCCATTCGCTACTCGCCATTCGCTATTCGCCCTCGCGCGCGTTCTTGAATTCCTTGCTCGCCTTGTCGAGCACGAACAGCGATCCCTCCGCGACGCCGAAATAGGCGCCGTGGGTCTGCATCTGGCCGCTGTCGACCGCCTTGCGCACGAACGGGAACGTCATCAGGTTTTCCAGGCTGCGGAACACCGCGGCCTTCTCGATGCGCTCGACGAATTGCGCCATGGTCTCGTGGTCGCGCTGCTCGACCACTTCGCCGGGCTTGATGAACATCTGCATCCATTTGCCGATGAAGTCGCCGGGCGTGAGCGGCTCGATCTTGTCGACGAAGGCGCGGATGCCGCCGCATTGCGCGTGGCCGAGCACCACGATGTGCTTCACCTTCAGCACCGTCACTGCGTATTCCAGCGCGGCCGAGACGCCGTGCGCGTTGCCGTCGGGCTGATACACCGGAACTAGGTTGGCGATGTTGCGGACCACGAACAACTCGCCGGGGCCGACGTCGAAGATCACCTCGGGCGAGACGCGGCTGTCGCAGCAGCCGATCACCATCACTTCCGGAAACTGCCCCTTCACGGAGAGCTCGCGGTAGCGGCTCTGCTCGGTCGGCAGCCGCTGGGTGGCGAAGGCCTGATAGCCTTCCAGCAAATGCTTCGGGAATGTCATCATGGCCTATGCCTAATCATATACCGCCGGGGCGAACAAGCCTTTCGAACAGGCAGGCCAGATGCTATCGGCTCCGGTCGAGAGCCCGTTTGAGGAAACCGGAAGGAACGCTTGCATGACCCGTCCGCGCCGCAGCCATTTGTTCATGCCCGGCTCCAATCCCCGCGCGCTGGAAAAGGCGCTCAATCTTGCCGCCGACGGCCTGATCCTGGACCTGGAAGACTCCGTCGCCCCCGATGCCAAGGCGGTGGCGCGCGACGGCATCGCCGCCGCAATCGCCGCCAAGGGTTTTGGCAAGCGCGAGATTTTGATCCGGACCAACGGTCTCGACACGCCCTGGTGGGCCGACGACGTCGCCATGGCCGCCAAGGTCTCGCCCGATGGCATCCTGGTTCCAAAAGTTTCAAGCGTCGAGGATCTCGATGCGATCGGCGGGAAGCTCGCCGCGCTTGGCGCCGCGCCCACCGTGAAGGTCTGGGCCATGATCGAGACTGCGCGCGCCGTGCTGCATGCCGAAGAGCTGGCCGAGGCGGGGCGCGATCCATCGCGGCGCCTCGCCGGTTTCGTGTTCGGTCCGAACGACATCTCGCGCGAGACGCGCATCAGGATGCTGCCCGGTCGCGCCGCGATGATCCCGATGATCACCCACTGCATCCTGGCGACGCGCGCCCATGGCCTCGAAATCCTCGACGGCCCCTACAGCGACATCGCCAATCCCGACGGTTTTGCCACCGAATGCGCGCAAGGCCGCGATCTCGGTTTCGACGGCAAGACGCTGATCCACCCCTCGCAGATCGACGCCTGCAACGCGATCTTCACCCCGCCCGAAGAGGAGGTCGCCCGCGCGCGAAAAATCATCGCGGCGTTCGAACTGCCCGAGAACGTCTCGCGCGGCGCGATCCGGTTGGATGGGGCGATGGTGGAGCGCCTGCACGCCGACATGGCACGGCGCACGATCGAGATCGCGGACGCCATCGCGGCGATGGGAAAGGGTTGAGGGCGTACTCAGCTTTCGCGCCGTTCAAGACGACGCGTTGCTCATTCGCAGCGCGGCGCCGCCGTTGAGCGCACCGGTCTCTTACTGCCTGCGTCTCGCATTCTTCAACGTCTCGGATGGCAGCTCACCGATGACCCGCCGATATTCGGCTGCGAAGCGGCCAAGGTTCTGGAAGCCGCATTTGAACGCCACGGCCAGCACGCTGGTTTGGTCGTCGGGTCGTCGCAATAGCTCCGCCGCGCGATCGAGCCGAATGCGCCGCGCGAACTGGCCGGGCGATCCCCGTCCGGCATTGGAGAATTCGCGGAAAATCGTCCGCACGCTCACATTGGCGATCTCGGCGATCTTTTCCAGATCGAGCGGTTCGTCCCAATGCGCCGCGACATAGGACTCCACGAGATCGACCACACTCCGATTGGCGCCGGGCGGCGCGCGGTGAAGCCGGTCCGTGAAGCTGTGCGGATGCGCCAGAAGAATTCGCACCATCAGCGCCCGCTCGAGCTCGGCGATGGCTATGGGCGCGTAATCCTGCCCGAACCGTTCCAGCTCCTCGGCAAATCTGAAGACGTCCTGGCGCACATGCGCCATCATCGCCGGATCGGCCTTGCCGTCGACGAAATGCAGCTTCGTGCTGCTGTCGTCGCCGACCAGGCTCTTCGCCAGACGCTCCAGTGCGGCGGCATCCATCCTCAGCACCAGTTGCCGGTAGCCCGGCGCAAAGTCGAGATCGAGCCTGGCGTCGCCGCAGATCATCGGGCTCCAGGCCCCGATCGGCCGGCTATGTCCGTTGGTCCTGAAGCCCGCGGCTCCCTGAATGGAGAAGAACTGGCGGAGGATCTGTGATCTCGGAAAGGACAGTGACGCTGCACCATCGTAGGCGCAAAAGGCGAGGCCGATCGAACTCAAGCGGGCAAGATTGGCCTGGATACCGAACTCGCAGTCATGCGTCTCGAACCGATCGGCGCCATACGCTGCGAACAAGCGGTCGCGCGCGAACTCGCTGTCGCGCGACCGAAGCAGGGAATAGCGGTCGAGGTAGGAGACGGCGCCCAAATCAGAATCCTCAAAGGCTCAAAATTACTGAATCCGAATCTCGGCGCTACCAATTGGAGATTGCACGGAACGACCAGTGGCGTGGGCGATCTCCGCCGAAGCGTGCAACTGCACCGAATTATTGGTCACTGCGACAAAATGCCTGAGCACTTCGCGCGGGTGCGAGATCCATCCTATTGGCCTGCAGATTAGCCGCGCCCCGGCGCTTTGCCGAATACCGATAGCGATTTTAGCGTTGCCTTCGCAGTTCAAGGCCTGCGGCCCCTGCGGAGGTGGCCGCGCGTCGTTGTCAGGTTAATCGCGCTGGCAAAATCCGGCTGTTGTGTCTTCGATCGGACAAATACTCTGATAATTCGCTTCAGATACCTGCTCCTACGCGTGGATGCGTGCCGGATGAGATTCGGACCGCACGGCATCCGGGCGAGACGATGAATGCTGAAGCCGCTTCGGGCGATTACGCCGCGAGCGAAATGTCAATTTTGGAGCAAGAGAAATGTTCGGTCGCAAATCCCACGGCGATGCTCAGGCGCAGATCGATGCGATCGGCCGCTCGCAGGCAATGATCGAGTTCAACATGGACGGCTCGATCATCACAGCCAACAAGAACTTCCTGGACGCACTTGGATACCGCCTGGAGCAGATCCAGGGCAAGCACCACTCCATGTTCGTGCCGGTCGATCAGCGTGACGGCGCCGAGTACCAGGCGTTCTGGGCTGCCCTGCGCCGCGGCGAATTCCAGGCGGCCGAGTTCAAGCGCATCGCGAGTGGCGGCGGTGAGGTCTGGATCGAAGCGTCCTACAACCCGGTGCTCGGTAACGACGGCAAGCCGGTCAAGGTGATCAAGATCGCGACCGAGATCACGGCGAAGAAGCTTCGCAGCATGGCCGATGCGCCAAGCTTGCCGCCATCAACCGCGCCCAGGCCGTCATCGAGTTCAAGCTGGATGGCACCATCGTCACCGCCAACCAGAATTTCTGCGACGCGCTCGGTTATTCGCTGGCCGAGATCGAAGGTAAGCATCACAGCCTTTTCATCCCCCAGGCAGACCGTGACAGCGCGGCGTATCGTGAATTCTGGGCGAAGCTCAATCGGGGTGAGTACCAGGCCGGCGAATTCAAGCGCATCGGCAAGGGCGGCAAGGAGGTGTGGATCCTGGCGAGCTACAACCCCGTGATGGACGATACCGGAAAGCCCTTCGGCGTGGTCAAGTTCGCCACCGACGTCACAGCGGAGAAACTGAAGACCGCAGATCTCGCCGGCCAGATCGCGGCGATCGACAAGGCCCAGGCCGTGATCGAGTTCAACATGGACGGCACGATCATCACTGCCAACGCCAATTTTCTCGGTGCGCTCGGCTATTCGCTGGCTGAGATCAAGGGCCATCATCACAGCATGTTCGTCGATCCTGCGGAACGCGACGGCGTCGCCTATCGCGAGTTCTGGGCCGCGCTCAACCGCAGTGAGTACCAGGCGGCCGAATACAAGCGCATCGGCAAGGGCGGCAAGGAGGTCTACATCCAGGCCTCCTACAATCCGATCCTCGATCTCAACGGCAAGCCGTTCAAGGTCGTGAAATATGCGACCGACACCACGCAGCAGGTGCTGGTCCGCATGGGCAATGAGCGCGTCCGCGCCATGATGGAATCCGTCGCCGCCGGCTCGGAAGAGCTGAACGCCTCGGTGCGAGAGATCTCCGAGGCCATGACCAAATCGCGCCAGACTGCCAGCAGTGCGGTCGATCAGGTCGCCGCCGCCGACGCCCAGGCGCAGCGCCTCACCGAAGCGGCGCTGGCGATGAGCGGGATCGTCGAGCTCATCAACAACATCACCGGGCAGATCAACCTGCTCGCGCTCAATGCCACGATCGAATCGGCGCGCGCGGGCGAAGCGGGGCGTGGCTTCGCGGTGGTGGCCTCGGAGGTCAAGAGCCTCGCTAACCAGGCCAAGCAGGCCACCGACAAGATCGGCGCCGAGATCGGCAGTCTCAACGGCATCTCCGGCGACGTCGTCACCGCCCTGGCTTCGATCAAGACGGCCATCAACAACGTCAGCGAATATGTGACGTCGACGGCCGCGGCAATCGAGGAGCAAAGCACCGTGACCAACGAGATGTCGACCAGCATGCAGCGCGCCGCAGCGGAAGCCGCCGCGATGGCCGCTAGTGCCTGATCTTTGCGCGGAGCTGGAGAGCTGTCCGTTTCGCCCGCTGTCGCAGAAATCCGCTCCCGTCAGCGATGCGCATGGTCCGCGCGATCGAGCGACTCCAGCATTGACGCATTGCGCAGTAGCCGTGCGGGAATCAAAAGGCGACGAAGCGGGCGCGCCGGGACGCGCCCGCTTCGTAACCCAATCGCGCCTCGCTCAGATTGTCTGGCCGCCAGACACCTCGATCCGCTGCGCCGTGATCCAACGATTGTCGGGACCGAGCAGACTCGCAACCATCGGTCCGATATCGTCGGGCAGACCGACGCGGCCCAGTGCGGTCATCTGCGCAAATTGGTTGTTCAAGTCCGGCATGTCCCGAACCGCGCCGCCGAGAAAATCGGTTTCGATCGCACCCGGCGCGACGACGTTGGCCGTGATGCCGCGTCCACCAAATTCCTTGGCCAGGTAGACGGTCAGAACCTCGACGGCGCCCTTCGCGGCCGCGTAGGCCGAGAAACCGGGGAAAGACACGCGCGTCAGCCCGCTTGAGAAATTGATGATCCGGCCCTTGTCGGCCAACAGCGGCAACAAGGCCTGCGTCAGGAAGAACGGCCCTTTGACATGGGTGTCGAAGAGGGCGTCGAACTGCTGCTCTGTCGTCTCGGCGAAGGCAGCCATTTCTCCCTGGCCCGCATTGTTGACGAGGTGATCGAACGTCTCGGCGCCCCAATGGTTCGTCAGCGCCGACCGGACCTTGGCGACGAAGTCGGGAAAGGTCGAGATGGAGGTGACGTCAAGCTCGATCGCGACGGCCTTTCGACCGATCGCTTCGATCTCTGCGACGACGTCGCGTGCTGCGGCGACCGCGCTGCGATAGGTCACGATCACATCGCCGCCGTGACGTGCGATGGCGATGGCGGTGTTGCGGCCAAGGCCGCGGCTGGCGCCGGTGACGAGAGAAATGGTGGGCATCGGAAATTCCTCGAAGCGTTGCGGTGATCTCCGTTTGCCCGCGATCGATCGTCCGGTGTTGCCGGATCCTCGGAGTGTCTTGCCCAACATTCCGGAATGCGGCGACGGCAGACTTGCCCAAAACTCCTGATTTTCTGCCTGAACGGCCGGTGCCGATTGCTTGGGCACCGGGTTCGGCCTAAAATTGGCGCGTGACTGAAACGCTGCTCCAGATCGCCAGTCGTTATTCCGTGGCTCACGCCGACGACAAGGGCGTCGCCTCCACCCCCTTCGCCGGCGTCTCGATCATCCGCGAGACCGCGCCGAGTGCGCTCCTGTACGCGATCTCCAGGCCTCTGGTCGCAATCGTCCTGCAAGGCGCCAAACGTGTGGCGACCGGCCGGACGTCCTTCGACTTCGGTGCAGGCGATTCCTTATTGATTGCGAGTGATGTGCCGACGGTCAGCCAGATCACGCGCGCGACGGCGGCCGCGCCCTATCTTTCGCTCGTCGTCGAGCTCGACCCCACAATCATCGAGGGGCTGGTGGTCGAGATGGGTTCGCTCCCGTTCATTCCGTCCCGGCCGCTGCGGGTCGAGCCGACGGAGCAGGAACTTGCGGACGCGGCGCTCCGGCTGTTGCGCCTGATCGACCGTCCCTCGGCCTTGCCGATCCTGCACAGCCAGCTGATGCGAGAGCTGCATTATTGGCTGCTGGCCGGCCGCCACGGCGGGGCCATCAGGGCGCTCGGAATTGCCGATAGCCATGCACAGCGGATCGGCCGCGCGGTTGCGATCATCCGTGCCGGCTATGCCGAGCCGTTGCGCGTCGATCGATTGGCCAAGGCCGCGGCGATGAGCCCGTCGGCATTTCACGCGCACTTCCGGAGCGTCACTTCGCTGACCCCGCTACAGTTTCAGAAACAGCTTCGCCTGATCGAAGCCCGCCGCGCGATGCTGGCCGACGGTACGCAGATCGCGACCGCAGCTCATCAAGTCGGCTACGAAAGCGTCACGCAGTTCACGCGGGAATATTCCAGGTTGTTCGGTATGCCGCCTGGGCGCGACATGCGCGAGGCGAAGCGGCGTATTGAACCGGCGGCTTGAAGAGTTCTCCAATGGCGACCGTTGACAGACTCTACATCCTCGACGGCGGCATTGCAGAGGTCATGGACGGTTCGATCTATTCTCCGGGCATCAATGTCGGCGTCCCCATGACGCTGAGCTGCAATGCCTACCTCGTCAGTCATCGTGGCGAATGGCTGATCTGGGATACGGGAATCGAGGATGAGCTATCGAAGCATCCGCAAGGACGCGTCATCGCGCATGGCCTACGCGGCATCGTGCGTCGTCCCATCGCTGACCAACTGGACGAGATCGGAGTGCGGCCCCGCGACATCAGCACGATCCTGGTTTCCCATGCGCATTTCGATCATATCGGAAATGTCGATCTGTTCGAAAATCCAAGATGGATTGCTCAGCGGGCCGAATTCGAGGCCATGTTCGGACCGGAGCCTGAAGAATTCGGCTATTCGCTACAGCACTACAAGGCGTTGAAGGAGCGGCCTTACGAGATCGTCGATGGCGACCACGACGTATTTGGCGACGGCGCCGTGCGCATGATCTTCACGCCGGGCCACACCCTCGGGCATTGCTCGCTGATGGTGAGGCTACCGCGGCGCGGCGCCGTGCTGCTGAGCGGCGACGTCGCGCACAATCGCGAGAACCTCCGGCACATGCGCGTGCCGTCCTTCAATGCCGATCCGCAGGCAACGGTCGCGTCCATGACCAAAGTTGTCGAGCTGCTTCGTTCCGAGAATGCCGAAATCTGGATCAATCACGATACGGCACAGAGCGACAAGCTGCCTCACGCGCCAGAATGGATCGTGTAAGCGCGCGCGTTACCGCGGCGCGACGTCGGCGCGATCGAGCGACTCCAGCGTCGACGCGTTGCCGCAATAGCCGTGATAGTTCTCTGCGGCGGTGCCGTCGGCGAGATCGCGGTCGCACCGTGCCTTGTGAGCGCAAAGCGAACAAACCCGCTCCATGTCGCGGAGCAACAGCGGCTGCGCGCGACCGAGCCCGTCTGCGTTGATGCCGAGCTGCCCCAGCATCTTCGGCAGCTCGTCGGCAGAATGCTTGCCGTGACGGACCAACTCCTCGAGATCGTCAGGCGCGATCCGCAGGTCGCTCGCGATCCGGTCGAAATCGGCGCGATCGAGCTGCCGGATCTCGCTCAGCTCGCGGCGATGCTTCAGCCAGTTCGCAAAGGAGTCGATGAGGTCCTGGACGATGGGATAAGGCCTGCTTGCGGTGCTCATGCGAAGCTCCATTGGAACGGCGGAATTGGAGCGAGATTAGGCACAATGGTGCAGGTGCGCGTTGCGCTGGATCAAATTGGAATCCTGTGTCCCGGACGCGCTGCAGCGTGTCGGTGACGGGTGCAACGTGATCGCCTGCGAGGAGCAAATCCTTCCACATCGTCATGGCCGGGCTTGACCCGGCCATCCACGCCTTACCGGGCAGCGCGAAGAACGTGGATGCGAGGGACAAGCCCGAGAATGACGACCTCTTACGACGCTTCCATGCGATTGCCCCAGGCAGCTACGCGAACCTCTCCGACGCCCAGGCATACAGGCTGCCCGGTATCGGCTTCTCGCCGCCGCGGCCCTTGGGCGAGATGTGCAGGCCGATGATCTCGGGGTTGGTGACGAGGCCGAGATAGCTCGAGGGATCGAAGAACAGTTTTGGCTCGGCATGCACCGCGTAGAACGATTGCTTCGGCAGCGCGCAGGCGAGTTCGCCGGTGCGGCGCGCGAGCGCGGTGAGGGCCGCGGGCCCGAAGATCGCGACGCGGATATCCGCAAGACGGCTCGAGCCGCCGCGCAAGCGTCGCATCATGAAGGTGATGCGATGGCGGACCGACAGCCAGTTAGGCGTCAGCTCCTCCTGCTCCATCAGTTCCTCGAAGGCAGCGACGATGCCGTGCCCAGGCGGCAGGTAGATCACGGAATTGCCGAGCTGGCGCGGCCGCTCCCAGGCAAAGTAGGGCTTTGCCGGATCGATCTCGACGGGTTTGAGCAGCAGCACGTCGGCGTCGAGCCAGAGGCCGAGGCCTTTCGCCATCAGCTTCATGCGGAAGAAATCGCTGAACTGCAGCGTGGTCCAGTCGCGCCAGCTTCCATCCGGTTGCGGCGGCCGCAAGCGCTCCGAGAACGCGTGCGGCAGGATCGCTTCGGCTTCCGCGTTGGCGACGCCGGCGGGCAGGCCGGGAATGGTGTCGAAGCTGTAGACCGTAACCTTGTGACCGGCCGCCAGCTGCGAGCGCAGACAGGTCTGGCGCAGCGCATCCATCGGGCCGTGCCAGAAGGTGACGATCTCGGGCAGCATATGCGGAAGCCATAATATTCAGAGCAAAGAAAAAGCCCCGGCGCCGACAGCACCGGGGCTCGAATGAAGACGCGAGCTCAGGCCCAGGCGCGTTCGCGCTTGAGCTTGTCCTCATAGGTGTCGATCGAGGACTTCTTCTCCATGGTGAGACCGATGTCGTCGAGGCCGTTGATCAGGCAGTGCTTGCGGAACGGATCGATCTCGAACTTGACCTTGCCGCCGTCGGGGCCGCGGATCTCCTGGCTCGGCAGGTCGATCGTCAGCGTCGCGTTGGCGCCGCGCTCGGCGTCGTCGAACAGCTTGTCGAGGTCTTCCTGGCTGACACGGATCGGCAGAATGCCGTTCTTGAAGCAGTTGTTGTAGAAGATGTCGCCGAACGAGGTCGAGATCACGCAGCGGATGCCGAAGTCGAGCAGCGCCCAGGGCGCGTGCTCGCGGCTCGAGCCGCAGCCGAAATTGTCGCCGGCCACCAGCACCTTCGAATTGCGATAGGCGGGCTGGTTCAGCACGAAATCCGGGTTCTCGCTGCCGTCGTCCTTGTAGCGCTGCTCGGAGAAGAGCCCCTTGCCAAGGCCGGTGCGCTTGATGGTCTTGAGGTACTGCTTCGGAATGATCATGTCGGTGTCGACATTGATGATCTTCAGCGGCGCCGCGACGCCTTCCAGCGTGGTGAACTTGTCCATGGTTGCGATTTCCCGGGTGGTTCTGGGGGAACTTGTATCTATCGCGATCGGGGCCTGAATCCTAGGCCGAATTCGGCAGGTCTACTCTGCCTGAGCCTCAATCGCTTCCATATCGTCGTCGGACAGGCCGAAATGGTGGCCGATCTCGTGAATCAGGACGTGGCGGACGATGTGGCCGAGGCTCTCGTCGTGCTCGGCCCAGTAATCCAGGATCGGCCGGCGGTAGAGCCAGACCATGTTGGGCAGCCGCGCCACATCGCCGAAACTCTGCTGCGGCAGGCCGACGCCCTGGAACAGGCCGAGCAGGTCGAACTCGCTCTCGCACTCCATCTCGTCCATGACCTCCTCGGTCGGGAAGTCGTCGACGCGGAGGATCACGCCCTCGCAGAGAGCGCGAAACTCCGCCGGCAGGCGATCGAAGATCTCATGCGCCGTCGCTTCCATCTCGGCCAGCGAGGGCGCTTTCAATTCCGTCCACATGGGGTTTCTCTTAGCGCGGGTTTCCCGCTGATGCATCCCGCTTTATAAAGCGCGGCGAGGTTGACGGGCGCCGCCAAAACGGGGAGCGTGGGCCTCGATTGAGGGCTTCGGGTGGGCAATAAAATGCGAGCAAAAACAGCGCTGACGCTACTGTGCATGGGGTTGTTTTCGCAATTTTGGGGTGGCGCCGAGGCCCAGACGGCCGAGGGCCCTGAGATCCGCCTCGCCCAGGCGACCCCGCCTGATGCCCGGCCGCGCAAGCGGCCCCCGCCGCGCTTGCGCGTCACGCCCTATTACAGCCCTGACGGCGTCTATCCGCGCTACAATCCCGGCCCCAATGCCGTCCGCGAATGCAACGCGACCTATGTCCAGGAATTTCGGCCGAGCGGCACGGTGATCGTGCCGCGTGTGAGCTGCTTTTGGCGCCCCGGTTAGCGTTGATACGACGCCGGCGCGCAGCACAGGAGCCTCAAGGAGGCGTCATGGCGAAATGGTTTGCATTGGCCGTTGCCGTCGCGCTTGGCGCCGGCCTGCCTCGTGCATTCGCTGCGCAAAGGGTGACGATTCCAGAGGCCTCGGCCGGCATCGCGGTTTTCGATGTGCGACACGCGCGAACCCGCGGCATGGTGTGGTCCGTCGTGCGCCGTGATCCACGCTATTACGCACGGCCGGTCTTCTATCGTTCCTACCCCTACGGAGTTCCCGCGCCGTTCGTGTTCGGCTACGGCCCCTTCTGATGACGTCGCAGCGCGACGCCGTTCATTCATGAGGCATTCACGTAGGCGTCCCTAGCGTGCCCTCGGGTGCGACTGCAAATGAACAGGGATGACGCGTGCCGGGAACGAGCATCGCCACTCCGCTGTCCATATCCAGGGAGAAGTCCATGCTGAAGAGTTTGGGTCTCAGGGCAGGCCCGGTGCGCCTGCTCGGGATTGCGGCCGCCGCGACGCTGATGCTATCGGCCGGAACCGCGCGTCGTGCCGAAGCGCTGAGCTTGATCAATCCGGCGTCGTCACAAGCGGCCAAGGGCGCGAGTGAGGCTGCGAGCGACGGCCTCGTCACCCAGGTTCGCCACGGCGGCGGTGGTCATGGCGGCGGACATTTTCACGGCGGCGGCGGCTTCCGCGGTGGCGGCGGACATGTCGGCGGTTTTCGCGGCGGTGGATTCCATGGCGGCCATATCGGCGGCTTCCGCGCCGCGCCGGCCTTCCACGGCGGCGGCTATCGCTACGGCGGGCTTCACCGCTATGGTGGCGTTCACCGCTACGGCGGATTCCATCGCTACGGGATCTATCGGCCTCATTACGGCCACCGCCACTTCCACCGGCGCTATTATTACGGCGGCTATTATCCCGCTTACCATCACGCGCGCCGCTGCCGGGTCATCTGGACCTATTACGGCCCGCGCCGCATCTGCCGCTGGCATCGCTGGCACCATCCGTACAGGTACTATTGATAAGCACGATGAAAGTACAAAGGGCGCCTCAGCGGCGCCCTTTGTCTATCCGGCGACTAAAGCCAATCCTTCAGCTTCCACGACGAAGCTTTCCACGGCATCAAATTCTCGACCTTCCACTGCTTGAACATCGCGGGCGGCCAGCGGCTGAGCTTCGAGGTCTCCTCGACATCCGGCTTGGCGACGATGCGCAATCGTGGCGCGCGCCGGCGGTGCTGCCGCGTGGCCTCGCCGATCAGGTCGACATATTCGGGCTTGTTGGCCATGGCGCGTCCTCGCGAAAATCTCGCGAGGACGAGAATGTCAGGCGATCGTTTAACGGCGGTTTGCCGCGATCGCTACAATTGCAGGGACCGGCTTAGCGCCAGTCCCTGACGTCAACGAAGTGACCCGCGATCGCGGCGGCTGCCGCCATTGCCGGCGACACCAGATGGGTGCGGCCCTTGAAGCCCTGGCGTCCTTCGAAGTTGCGGTTCGAGGTCGAGGCGCAGCGCTCTCCCGGGGCCAGCTTGTCCGGGTTCATAGCGAGGCACATCGAGCAGCCCGGCTCGCGCCATTCGAAGCCAGCCTTGAGGAAGATCTTGTCGAGACCCTCGGCTTCCGCCTGCTCCTTCACGAGGCCGGAGCCCGGCACGACCATGGCGTTGACATGCGCCGAGACGGTCTTGCCTTCGGCGATTTTTGCAGCAGCGCGCAGATCCTCGATGCGGCCGTTGGTGCAGGAGCCGATGAAGATGCGGTCGAGCTTGATGTCGGTGATCTTCGTTCCCGCCGTCAGGCCCATGTACTTCAGCGCGCGATGCTTGGAGAGGCGCTTGGCCTCGTCCGCGATCTGGTCGGGATCTGGCACGATGCCCGTCACCGAGATGACGTCCTCAGGCGAAGTGCCCCAGGTCACGATCGGCGGCAGTTTTGCGGCGTCGAGGCGCAGCTCGTGATCGAAATGCGCGCCTTCGTCGGACCGCAGCTTTTCCCAGTAGCGCATCGCCGCATCCCAGTCCGCACCCTTCGGCGCCTTCGGGCGGCCGCGCAGGAAGTCGTAAGCCTTCTGGTCCGGTGCAACGAGGCCGGCGCGGGCGCCGCCTTCGATCGACATGTTGCAGACCGTCATGCGGCCTTCCATCGACAGCGCCTGGATCGCATCGCCGGCGTATTCCAGGACATAGCCGGTACCGCCCGCGGTGCCGATCTCGCCGATGATGGCGAGGATGATGTCCTTGCCCGTCACGCCGTCAGGCAGCTTGCCGTCGACGGTAACGCGCATGTTCTTTGCTTTTTTCTGGATCAGCGTCTGCGTCGCCAGTACGTGCTCGACCTCGCTAGTGCCGATGCCGTGCGCGAGCGCGCCGAACGCGCCATGCGTCGAGGTGTGGCTGTCACCGCAGACGATGGTGGTGCCGGGCAGGGTGAAACCCTGCTCGGGGCCGATGACGTGGACGACGCCCTGGCGCTTGTCGAACTCGTTGTAATATTCGATGCCGAATTCCTTGGCGTTCTCGGCCAGCGCCTTGATCTGCTCGATGCTTTCCGGATCGGGATTCGGCTTGGTGCGATCGGTGGTCGGCACGTTGTGATCGACGACGGCGAGCGTCTTCTCGGGTGCGTGGACCTTGCGGCCGGTGGCGCGCAGGCCTTCGAACGCCTGCGGCGAGGTCACCTCGTGCACCAGATGGCGGTCGATATAGAGCAGGCAGGTGCCGTCCTCGGCTTCGTGCACCAGATGGTCGTTCCAGATCTTGTCGTACAATGTGGTCGGCTTGGACATGAGCTTGAGCTCCGAAAGAATGTTGAGTCAGCGGATAGGCGCGCGCGGCGCGCGGGCAACAAATCGTCAGCGCAGCTTTCAGGCTGCGCGGCTAAGCTCTGACGTTGCCGAGGTCGCGAAGCGTCCGAAGAACCGGCCAGGCAGCCGCGAACGATCGTCGATGACGATGCGCTGGACGGGGGCGAGGCTGGTCGGATCTGGAAACATTCCAGGAATATATAGCAGGCCGAATTGGAATCGCGAGCGGTTTGACACGCACGGCTGACGCAACAAAAAAGCGCGGGGTTTTGCCCCGCGCTTTCGAAAAACACGACTCTGAGCGAGAGCTTACTCGTTGACGGCCTTGGCGTGCTCGGTCTTTTCGACGATACGAGCCGACTTGCCGCGCAGCTGACGCAGGTAATAGAGCTTGGCGCGACGCACCTTGCCGCGGCGCACCACCTTGATCGAGTCGATCATCGGCGACATCACCGGGAACACGCGCTCGACGCCTTCGCCGTAGGAGATCTTGCGGACGGTGAAGCTCTCGTTGAGGCCACCGCCGGAACGGCCGATGCAGACGCCTTCATAGGCCTGCACACGGGTACGGTCGCCTTCGACGACCTTCACGTTGACGATCACGGTGTCGCCGGGACCGAATTCCGGAATGTCCTTGCCGGCGGACAGCTTGTCGAACTGCTCTTTTTCGAGCTGTTGGATCAGGTTCATGGGGTAATCTCCATCGGCGCGCCCAGCCGCGAGACACGGGGGCTGCGCGAAATTCGTTGATCCAGCTATTGCGGATGTGGCCGCTCCTATAAGGCAAGCCGGAGCGTTTGTCACCCGTCTGTCTTGTTTTTTGGCGTTTTTTGGCGCCCGGTCCGATTCGGGGCCTTTGCCGGGATCTGGGCCCACAAATCGGGCCGCCGGGCCGCCGTCAGAGCCTCGGATTGCACCCGCCGCCAAGCCGCGACCTTGGCGTGGTCGCCGGAGGTCAGGACCTCCGGGATCTGGGCCCCCTCGAACAGCTGCGGGCGGGTGTATTGGGGGTATTCGAGCAGGCCGTCAGAGAAGCTTTCCTCGGTTCCAGAGGCTTCCTTGCCCATCACCCCCGGCAACAGCCGCACGCAGGCGTCGATCAGGGCCAAGGCTGCGATTTCGCCCCCGGACAGCACGTAATCGCCGATCGAGACCTCTTCCAGGCCCCGTGCGTCGATCACTCGCTGGTCGATCCCCTCGAACCGGCCGCAGATGATCAGGGGGCCTGGGCCCTGGGCGAGCTCTGTGACGCGAGCCTGGGTCAATGGCCGACCCCGGGGGCTCATTAGCAACCGCGGCCGCTCAGGGGCGATCTCGGCGGCATCGATGGCCGCCGCCAGAACATCCGCCCGCAGCACCATGCCCGGGCCGCCGCCGGCCGGAGTGTCGTCGACGCTGCGATGGCGGTCGGTAGCGGACGCCCTGATGTCCCGCGCCTCAAGCTGCCAGAGCCCGGAGGCCAGCGCCCGGCCGGCCAGGCTCACGCCCAGCGGCCCCGGAAACATCTCCGGAAACAGCGTCAGCACCGTCGTGCGCCAGGGGGAGGAGTTGGTCATTGCAGCCAGCTTAGCCAAAACCACGGCCTGTGGTTATGGGTCCCCGCTTTCGCGGGGACTACTCGGGGAGAGAGCTTCGCCACGATCCTCGCCCTCGATCTCCTGCGGCAGCGCGATCACGACGCGTCCGCTTGCGAGATCGACCTCGGGCACCACGGCGTTGGTGAACGGCAGCAGCAGCGTCGCGCCCTTGGGCGGAGCGATCTCGATGATGTCGCCGGCGCCGAAATTATGGATCGCGAGCACACGGCCGAGCGCATCGCCTTCCGTGGTGACGGCGGCGAGCCCGATCAGATCGGTGTGGTAGTATTCGTCATCGTCGGTCGCAGGCAGCTTGTCGCGCGCGACGTAGAGCTCGATGCCGTTGAGGCGCTCGGCCTCCTCGCGGGTCGTGACGCCCTTGAACGTCGCGACCAGATGATCCCTGGCCTCGCGCGCCGTTGCGACCTCGAACTGGCGCTTGCCGTCCTTGGACAGCAGCGGACCGTACCGCTTCACGGCAAAGGGATCTTCGGTGAAGGTCCACAATTTGACCGCACCGCGCACACCATGCGCGGCGCCGATCCGCGCGACGCAGACCAGCGCCGACATGATCTGGCCTTAACCCTTCGCGGCGGCTTCAGCCTGCGCCTTGCGCTCCTTGCGCGGCACGGCCTTTTCCGGATTGTTGCGCGCTTCGCGCTTCTTGACGCCGGCGGCATCGAGGAAACGCGACACGCGGTCGGACGGCTGCGCGCCCTTGGCGAGCCAGGCCTTCACCTTGTCCATGTCCAGCTTCAGCCGGGTCTCGTTGTCCTTCGGCAGCAGCGGGTTGAAATAGCCGAGACGCTCGATGAAGCGGCCATCGCGGGGAAAGCGCGAATCGGCGACGACGACGTGATAGACGGGACGCTTCTTGGTGCCTGCGCGGGCGAGGCGGATGACGACGGACATTTTAGTTCTCCTTCAAAGTACGCTTTGTTCGGTTGATTGGTATTTTCGCGGCGCGCGGGGCACTTGCGACCCGTGCGACGAATTCCTCATTTCTTCTTGCCCGGGAAACCGCCGAGGCCCGGCAGCATCGGCTTGCCGCTCAGCCCGGTGAGTCCCGGAACGTTCGGCAGCCCCTGGCGTAGCCCGGCCGGCAAATCCTTCGGCAGATTCGGAAGGCCACCGCCGCCGCTCTGCATCTTTTCCTGCAGCGCCTTCATCTCTTCCGGCGAGGGCGGCTTCATGCCGCCGCCAAAGCCCATCGCCTGTGCGATGCCGGCGAGCGGGCCGCGCTTGCCCGAGCCCATCGCCTTCATCACGTCGGCCATGTTCCGGTGCATCTTCAGCAGCTTGTTGACCTGCTCTACGCTCTGGCCGGAACCCGCGGCGATACGTTTCTTGCGGCTAGCCTTGAGCAGATCGGGATGACGGCGCTCGTCGCGCGTCATGGAATCGATCACCGCGACCTGGCGCTTCAGGATCTTGTCGTCGATGCCGGCGGCTGCGATCTGGTTCTTCATCTTGGAGATGCCGGGCATCATGCCCATCAGGCCGCTGATGCCGCCCATGCTGGCCATCTGCAGCAGTTGCTCGCGCATGTCGTTGAGGTCGAACTGACCCTTGCGCATGCGCTCGGCGGTGCGCGCGGCCTTCTCGGCGTCGATATTGGCGGCGGCGCGCTCGACCAGCGAGACCACGTCGCCCATGCCGAGGATGCGGCCGGCGATACGGTCGGGATGGAAATCTTCCAGTGCGTCGGTCTTTTCACCGGTGCCGAGCAGCTTGATCGGCTTGCCGGTGACCGCGCGCATCGACAGCGCAGCACCGCCGCGGCCGTCACCGTCGACGCGGGTCAGCACGATGCCGGTGAGGCCGACGCGCTCGTCGAAGGCGCGCGCGAGGTTCACGGCGTCCTGACCGGTGAGCGAGTCTGCAACCAGCAGCACTTCATGCGGATTCGCAGCCGCTTTGATCGCCGCTGCCTCCGCCATCATGTCTTCGTCGAGCGTGGTGCGGCCGGCGGTGTCGAGCAGCACGACGTCGTAGCCGCCGAGCTTGCCGGCTTCCATCGCGCGCTTGGCGATCTGCGGCGGCTGCTGGCCGGCGACGATCGGCAGCGTCGGAATGTCGAGATCGCGGCCGAGCACGGCCAGCTGCTCCATCGCCGCCGGACGGTACACGTCGAGCGAGGCCATCAGCACCTTGCGCTTGTCGCGCTGGACCATGCGGCGGGCGAGCTTGGCGGTGGTGGTGGTCTTGCCCGAGCCCTGGAGGCCGACCATCATGATCGGCACCGGCGGCACGGAATTGACGTCGATGGTCTGGCTTTCGGCGCCGAGCGTGTTGATCAACTCGTCATGGACGATCTTGACCACCATCTGGCCGGGGGTCACCGACTTGACGACGGTGGCGCCGATCGCCTGCTCGCGGACGCGCTCGGTGAAGCTGCGGACCACTTCGAGCGCGACGTCGGCTTCCAGCAGCGCGCGGCGCACTTCGCGCATCGCGGCGTCGACGTCCTTTTCGGTCAGCGCACCGCGCCCCGTCAGACGATCGAGAATGCCACCAAGCCGTTCCGACAGATTGTCGAACAATGAAGTCGTCCTTGTCCTGCTCGCCAGAATGGCGATCTTCCAAACACCTTCACGCCCGAGGGCGCATCGCGCTGTCGGGCGTTGACCTCCGGCCTCCAGGGCCAGTCGGCGGGTCGAAAAGAAAGCCTTTCCGAGAAAGTGGCGGGGTTAAACGCCGCTCCTGCCCAAAAGTCAAGGAAAGTTAGGGCGCCCGGGCGGCTTTTCCAAGGTAAGGTCCTGAAAACAGGCCTCTTTTGCCGGCCGGTTCTTTTTCCTTGGGTCCCGCCCATATAGAAGGTGATGACTTACCTTTCCCGCCAGCCCTGAAGCCAGCCCGTGCCGGTCACCCGCCGCCGCGTTTTCGGGCTGCTTGCCGGGGCGGGCGCGCTGGCCGGTATCACGTCCCTCTGGATGTCCCGCATGAAAACCTATGACGGCCCCGCCTCCGACCATTTCGACGGCCTGAACTTCTTCGATCCGGACGGTGCGCCGCCGAAATCGCTCCGCGAGGTGCTGCGCTGGCAGTTCGGCGGCAAGCGGCAGCGGGCGAAATGGCCCGACTGGGCGCCCAGCCCGCATGCCGACACCCCGCCCGCCCGTGTCGATGGCGACAAGGTGCGGCTCTCCTTCGTCGGCCACGCCAGCTGGCTGATCCAGGCCGGCGGCCTCAACATCCTGGTCGACCCCGTCTGGTCGGAGCGGGTCTCGCCGGTGAGCTTTGCCGGGCCGAAGCGGCACAATGATCCCGGCATCGCCTTCGAGAAACTGCCGCAGATCGACGTCGTGCTGGTCTCGCACGGCCATTACGATCATCTCGACATCGCGACGCTGTCGCGGCTCACCAAAAATTTTGCCCCGCGCGTGGTCACCCCGCTCGGCAACGACGTGACGATGCGCAGCTGGGATTCCACGATCAAGGCGGAAGCGTTCGACTGGCATGATCGCATCGAGCTCGGCGGCGGCATCGCCGTGCATCTGGTGCCGACGCGGCACTGGACGGCGCGCGGCATGTTCGACCGCAACAAGGCGCTGTGGGCGAGTTTTGTGCTGGAGACCCCTGCGGGGAAAATCTACGTCGTCTGCGATTCCGGCTACGGCGACGGCCGGCATTTCCGCCGCGTCGCCGAGAGGCACGGCAAGCTGCGCCTCGCCATCCTTCCCATCGGCGCCTACGAGCCGCGCTGGTTCATGCGCGACCAGCACATGAATCCGGAAGACGCGGTGAAGGCGCTGGCCGATTGCGGCGCCGAGGCCGCGCTCGGGCATCATCACGGCACGTTCCAGCTCACCGACGAAGCGATCGACGCGCCGGCCAAGGCACTGTCGGAAGCGCTCGACGCGGCGGAGATTTCGCAGGAGCGGTTCGTGGCGATGAAGCCCGGGCAGGTGGTGGAGATTTAGGTCTCGCTGCAAGCGCCGCTCGTGCCTCGGACGCAGCGCATCACTCCCGGCGATGCGAAGCATCGTCCGGCGTGATGCGCTGCTGAGCCGGGGCCCATGTCGCCGTATTGTACTGTATCGCTCCTGGGGCCCGGCTCTGCGCAGCGTCACTGCGTGCCGCAGCGCGTCCGGGACACGGGACTTATTGCTCTTTCGCCTTGATCGCCCAGCTCACATTCACCGTCACCGACAGCGTTTCCTCGCCCGGCGCAACTGCGGCTGGCGCCATTTGCGGCGTCGCCATCCGCGCCTTGAACAGCGGCACGGGAGCGCCGCCTTCGGACACGCTGAGCGGTGCGCCAAGCGTCACGCCGGTCGCCTTGGCGTAGATCTCGGCCTTGCGGCGCGCATCGGCGACCGCCTGCTCGCGGGCATCGTCGAGCAGCTTTGATGCCTGCGTCACCTCGAAGGAGATGTTGCCGATATCGTTCGCGCCGGCACCGACCAGCGCGTCGATGATGCCGGCGACCTTGGTCACGTCACGAATTTTTACCGTGACTCGATTGGAGGCGCGGAAACCCACCACGGGCGAGGCGCCGGTGGATTTGTTCTGGCCGTATTGCGGCTGCAGCGACAGCCGCGAGGTCTGGTAATCCTTCTCGGGGATGCCGGCGCCCTTCAGCGCCAGCAGCACCTTGCCCATCGCGGCGTTGTTGGCGTCGGAGGCTTCCTTCGCCGTCTTGGCGTCGTTGGCGATGCCGGCGTCGATCTGCGCGAGATCGGGCGCCGCGGAAATGTTGGCTTCGCCGCTCACCGTTATGGCGGATGGAAAATCATCGGCAAGCGCAGGCGTTGTCAGCAGCGTGGCGGCGAAAACGGCGGCAAGGGACGTAACGAGTACGGCAGGCTTTTTCATTGGTCTCACTTCAGCGGCACGAAAACATTGATCACGAGCTTGTCTTCTGCGGTCTTCAGGGGATCGGTGAGATATTCCTCGATGAAGGTGTCCTTGGCTTCCAGCCTCTTGTCGTCAAGGTGATTGGTGATCGCCTCATAGGTGTTGTCCATGTTGTCGTAGGAACCGCGATGGACGAATTTCAGCGCCTTGCCCTCCGGCGATTTGCCGATGCTCATGTCCTTGGGCAGCTTCTGCGGATCCTGATCGACCGGGATCTCGGCGAGGAAGGTGAAGCCGGTATCGTCGGTCGAGGTGTAGACGATCATCGAATTGCCGGCGTGCTTGATGCCCTGCTTGTCCAGCAGCGTGTTCAGCGCCTTGAAGGCGTCGACCAGCGTGTCGAAGGCCGAATCCCAATTGGCGGTGCCCTTGACCATCACGACCTTCCTGGGCTCGAGCGTGGTCTCCTGGCCGAAGGGATCGGCGGTCTGCACGGGAGCCGGCGTTGCGGCCGCAGCCGGCGCGGCCGGGCTGGGTGACGGTGAGGCGCTGGCGGCTGGCGCAGGTGAGGGCGTTGCCGCAGGTGCCGGCGAGACGCTCGCGGCCGGAGCGGGCGAAGCCGACGGGGCCGGCGAGGGATTTGTCGAAGAAGGACTTGTCGAAGAAGGACTTGCCGATGCAGCCGGCGCCGGGCTCGGGGTTTGCGCCAGCGTGGCGGACAGGCCAAACGACAAGGCCGCTGCCGGGATCAGCGCGGCCAGAGCGATACGACGAAAACGGTTCATTCTATTCTCCCCAAAACCTTACCCGGCAAGGCCCTACGCCCCCAAAAGGCCTTAACCCGGCCGCGCGTCCCGGATCCGCGCGAACCGCGCCGTTCTAACACGCGAGCGTCGAATTCGTCCCATGACAGATGCTTCATGGCAGAAGACCTGGCCATCGCCCCAAATCACTGGCCAAGCCGCCAAGGATCGCCATATAAGGCAGGCGAAATTCGGGAATTTTCATGAGCGCGCTGGCCAACCACGCATTTGCCAAGATGAACGGCATCGGCAACGAGATCGTCGTCGTCGACATGCGCGATTCCGCAGGCGGGGTGACGCCGGACGACGCCCGCGCGGTGGCGTCGGCACATGGCGGCGTGGCCTACGACCAGCTCATGGTGCTCTCGAGGCCGCGGTTCGACGGCACCGAGGCCTTTATCAGCATCTACAATAATGACGGCTCGGAGGCCGGCGCCTGCGGCAACGGGATGCGCTGTGTGGTGCGGCGCATCTTCGAGAAGACCGGGCAGACCGCCGCGACGTTCGAGACCGCGGCCGGCTTGCTCAATGCCTGGCAGGGCCCGGCTCCGGATCTCTACACCGTCGACATGGGTGCGCCGAAGTTCGGCTGGCAGGAGATTCCGCTGGCCGAGGAGTTTCGCGACACCCGCTACATCGAATTGCAGATCGGGCCGATCGACAATCCGATCCTGCATTCGCCCTCGGTGGTGAGCATGGGCAATCCGCATGCGATCTTCTGGGTCGAGGACGTCAACGCCTATGATCTCGAGCGTTTCGGTCCCTTGCTCGAAAACCACCCGATCTTCCCGGAGCGCGCCAATATCACGCTCGCCCACATCGTCGATCCCCAGCACGTCACGATCCGCACCTGGGAGCGCGGCGCCGGGCTGACCAGGGCCTGCGGTTCGGCGGCCTGCGCCACCGCGGTTGCCGCCGCGCGGCTGAAGCGCACCGAACGCAAAGTCGAGATCACGCTGCCCGGCGGCAAGCTCGGCATCGAATGGCGCGAGCGCGACGACCACGTGCTGATGACGGGCACGGCGACCTTCGAATATGAGGGCCGATTCGATCCGGCGCTGTTCGCGCCGGCCGCCTGATGGCGGTCGACATCGTCACCTTCGGTTGCCGCCTCAATGCGTTCGAGGCCGAGGTGATCCGCCGCGAGGCGGAAGCTGCGGGGCTCAAAGACACCATCGTCATCAACAGCTGCGCCGTCACCAATGAGGCGGTGGCGCAGGCGCGGCAATCGATCCGTAAATTGAAGCGCGAGCGGCCCGAGGCGCGCATCGTCGTCACCGGTTGCGCTGCGCAGACGCAAAGCGGCATGTTCGCCGACATGAGCGAGGTCGACCGCGTCGTCGGCAATGACGACAAGATGCGGTCATCCGCGTGGCGCGAGACACGCAGCGCGTTCGATCTCGGCGCCGGCGAGAAGATCGCCGTCAGCGACATCATGGCCGTCAAGGAGATGGCGCCGCATCTGATCGACGGCTTTGCGAACGGCCTGCCGCGCGTGTTCGTGCAGGTGCAGAACGGCTGCGACCATCGCTGCACCTTCTGCATCATCCCGTTCGGCCGCGGCAATTCGCGCTCGGTGCCGATGGGCGCGGTGGTCGATCAGGTGCGAACACTGGCGGAACGCGGCCATGCCGAGATCGTGCTGACCGGCGTCGACCTCACCAGCTACGGCTCGGATCTGCCGGGCGCGCCGAAGCTCGGCATGTTGACCAAGCAGATCCTGCGACACGTGCCGGAGCTGAGGCGCCTGCGCATCTCCTCGATCGATTCGATCGAGGCGGACGCCGATCTGCTCGATGCCATCGCCGATGATGCGCGGCTGATGCCGCATCTGCATCTGTCGCTGCAGGCCGGCGACGACATGATCCTGAAGCGCATGAAACGGCGGCATTCGCGGCAGGATGCGATCGCGTTCTGCGAGCAGGTCCGCCGCCTGCGCCCGGACATCGCCTTCGGTGCCGACATCATCGCGGGCTTCCCGACCGAGACGGATGAGATGTTTTCGCGCTCGCTCGATCTGGTCGAGCAATGCGGCCTGACATTCCTGCACGTCTTCCCCTATTCGCCCCGCCCCGGCACGCCGGCCGCGCGGATGCCGCAGGTGGCAGGCGGTGCGATCAAGGAGCGTGCGAAGCGGCTGCGTACGGCGGGCGAAGCCGCGCTGCGGAAGCGGCTGCAAGCCGAGATCGGCGCGACGCGCGAGGTGCTGATCGAGAACGACGGACAGGGGCGCACGGAGCATTATCTGCCGGTGGCGATCGCGGGCGAGCGTGTCGGCAGCGTCGTTTCGTTGACGATCGGCGGCAGTGATGGCGAGCGGCTCATCGCATAACTCGCGGCTCTTCCTTCTCCCCTTGCGAGAGAGGGGAAGAAGCTACGACGCCCTGACCTGCCAGAACCGCAGCGTCCGCCTGGCATTTTCCGCCGTCATCCGGGCGTAATTCCCCTGCGCTCTTGCAAGGTCCGCAGGCTTCATCGCACCCGTCGCAAAACGGCATTCGAGCACGGCGGTGGTGGTTTCCCAGCTGAGCTGCGCCGCCTTGCACGGTACCAACAAGCCGTCGTCGCGCAGGCTCTGCATCAGCGGGCGAATCACCTCGACGGTCGATCCGGACAGCGCGGCCAGCGCCGCGGCGGTCTCTTCATAGCGCCGCTGCGTGGCGAAACCGAGCAGCGTCGCTTCGCTGAGCTGGCCGGTCGCCTTGAGCATTGCAATCGCGCGTTTTGCCCCTTCGAAATCGCGGACACCCGACATCTCGCGATCGACACCGACGGTGACGGCCGCGATCGCGCCCTGGATTTCTTCGAACAGATGCGGCGGTGCGCGCGACAGCAAGCGGGCGCGCACGGCATCGCTGGCCGAGCGCAGCAACCGGCGGCGCAACTCCGACGGCAGGTCGACGCGGACGCCGACGCTGACGGCAAGTTCAGGATCCGCCTCGGCCTGCCCGACCATGGCAGCGAATCCGTTTCCGGAGACGCGCGCGCCGGGATTTGCGGCGAGCCGGCGGCTGACGCTGGGATAGCGGCGTGCCAGAAGTGCGTCGGTGACGATCTCCTTCAGCCACCAGCGGCCGGCGATCGCGAGCAGATGCGGTTCGCCCTTGGATGCTGCAATCTTGACCAGATCGCCGTCGTCGAGGCGGGCGGATTCCTGCAGCACGGGACCTGCGATGCGGATCTCGTCATTGCCGGCGAGGCGGCGGATCACGGAGGGCGGCGCCTGCGCGATCGGCGCCAGCTGCGCGCTGATCTCGGCGAGCGCAATGCGTGCGCCCATGTCGGCAAGCGCCCGCAGCTCGATCGTGCCGATCAGGCGCTCGAGCACGTCGTCGAACAGCGCGATCTGCTCGTCGTCAAAACTGCCGGCGGAGGACAGGAACAGGTCGGTGACGCGCCGGGCCGTTTCCAGCCCCTTTTCCGCCGAGCCGAGCCGAATCGCGGATTCGACTTCGTCGATGATCGATAGCCCGGCCGTGGACATGACGCGCAGCTCGTCCTGAGCAGATTGACGGAAGCTTGTTCTAAGCAACCGCTATCATTAGCGACGAGCACTGAACGTTTCGTAAACCAAGGCTACGGGCGAATACGGATGCGGCTATTCCCCATTCCACCCGCAGGCGCGAAGCTTCTCGTGCATGTGGGGCGGGGCCGGCGCCACGACGCGGACCGGCTCCTTGTTCCGGGAGATCGGCACCACGATTTCGCGGGAATGCAGATGCAGCTTCGGCTCGCCGAAACGGGGGCCGTTGCCGTAAATGTTATCGCCGAAGATCGGCCAGCCGGTCGCCGACGAATGCACCCGCAATTGATGGGTCCGCCCGGTCACCGGTTCCATGGCAAGCCAGGTGAAGCCGTCGCCCCGGCCCATCACTTTCCAGTTGGTGATCGCCTTCTGTCCCTCGGGATCGGGCTTCTGCCACCAGCCGCGTTCGGCGTTGAGCCGGCCGAGCGGCATGTCGATGGTGCCCTCGTTCTCGGTGGGGCCACCCTCGACCACGGTCCAATAGGTCTTGCCGATCTTGCCGTGCTTGAACAGGAGGCCGAGCGAGGCCGTTGCCTTGCGGTGGCGGCCGAGCACGAGGCAGCCGGAGGTGTCCTTGTCCAGCCGGTGAGCCAACACCGGCGGCCGCGGCAGGCCGAAACAGAGCGCGTCGAACGAGGCCTCCAGATTGGCGCCGCCCTTGGGGCCGCGATGCACGGGAAGCCCGGCCGGCTTGTCGATAATCAGCATCAGCCCGTCGCGATGGAGCACGCGCGCCAAAATCTCGTCGGCGGTCAATTGGGGAACATCGAGCAATTGCAAGACTTTCGTTGCCGGCAAGACTTTCGGTCAAGACTTTCGTTTGGGAGCCGGAACGGCTAACACACCGCCACCATGAACGATACCACCCCAGAGACCCCCAAGCTGAGCTGGTGGCGCCGCCTGTCCGACGGGCTGAAGCGCACCTCGTCCTCGCTCGGGACCGCGGTCGCCGACCTCGTCACCAAGCGCAAGCTCGACCGCGCCATGCTCGACGACATCGAGGACGTGCTGCTGCGTGCCGACCTCGGCACGTCGGTCGCGGTCCGGATCGCGGAAGCCGTCGGCACCGGCCGCTACGACAAGGCGATCTCGGCCGACGAGGTCAAGGACGTCGTCGCCACCGAGGTCGAGAAGGTGCTGACGGCGGTTGCGAAGCCGCTCGTGATCGATGCGGGCAAGAAGCCGTTCGTCATCCTCGTGGTCGGCGTCAACGGCTCCGGCAAGACCACCACCATCGGAAAGCTCTCGCAGAAATTCGCCTCCGAGGGCCGCAAGGTGATGCTCGCCGCCGGCGATACGTTTCGTGCGGCGGCCATCGAGCAGCTCAAGGTCTGGGGTGAGCGCACCAAGACGCCGGTCATCGCGGGCGCGCAGGGCTCGGACTCGGCGAGCCTCGCCTTCAACGCGCTGACGGCGGCGAAGGAGCAGGCCATCGACGTGCTGCTGATCGATACTGCCGGCCGCCTGCAGAACAAGGCCGAGCTGATGAACGAGCTCGAAAAGGTCGTGCGCGTGATCCGCAAGGTGGATGACACTGCGCCGCACGCCGTGCTGCTGGTGCTCGACGCCACCGTCGGCCAGAATGCGCTGTCGCAGGTCGAGGCCTTCCATCGCACGGCGGGGGTCACCGGCCTCGTGATGACGAAACTCGACGGCACCGCGCGCGGCGGCATTCTGGTCGCGCTCGCGGAGAAATTCAAATTGCCGGTGCACTTCATCGGCGTCGGCGAGGGTGTCGACGATCTCGCGCCTTTCACCGCGCGCGACTTCGCCCGCGCTATCGCCGGAATCGAAAGCTAGAGAATGGACAAGACCCAGCCGCATCCGCTGTTCAAGCTCGCGACCGAGCTCGGTCCGCTGCTCGTGTTCTTCTTCGTCAATGCGAAGTTCAATCTGTTTGCCGCCACCGGCGCCTTCATGGTCGCGATCGTCGCGGCGATGGTTGCGTCCTACGTGGTGACGCGTCACATCCCGATCATGGCGATTGTCACAGGCGTGATCGTGCTGGTGTTCGGCACGCTGACGCTGGTGCTGCATGATGAGACCTTCATCAAGCTCAAGCCGACCATCATCTACGGCCTGTTCGCCGCGATCCTCGGCGGCGGCCTGTTGTTCGGCCGCTCCTTCATTGCCGTCATGTTCGACCAGATGTTCAATCTGACGCCGCAGGGCTGGCGCATCCTCACGCTGCGCTGGGCGCTGTTCTTCGCCGGCATGGCGGTGCTGAACGAGATCGTCTGGCGCACCCAGAGCACGGATTTCTGGGTGAACTTCAAGGTGTTCGGCGTGACCCCGATCACGATGATCTTCGCCATCGCCCAGATGCCGCTGACCAAGCGCTACCACCTCGAGCCGGCGTCGCTGGAGGCGAGCGAGGCCGAGGCAGGGGATGTGCGGAAGGGGTGAGCAGGTTCGTGTCCGGGACGTGCGTAGCGCGAGCCGGGACCCAGAACTTTCCCAAGAGTGCCGTTGTGGAGATCCGGGGCAGAGCGGCGTTAAGACCCCGCCTTCAGCGCCTTCTCCATCTGCGGCAACAGCACCGTCCGCAGATTGTCCGGCGTGATCGGGCCGACCAGCTTGTAGACGATGGTGCCCTCGCGTCCCACGACGAAGGTTTCGGGCACGCCGTAGACGCCCCATTCGATCGAGGCGCGGCCGTTGGCATCCACGCCGACGCGGCCGAACGGGTTGCCGTAGCGCCCGAGGAAGCGGCGCGCATTGTCGGATGCGTCCTTGTAATTGATGCCGACCAGCTGGAAGCGCTTGTCCTTGGCGAGCTCGGTCAAAAGCGGCGCCTCGTCGTGGCACGGCACGCACCAGGACGCCCAGACATTGACGAGGCTGACCTTGCCCTTGAACGCGGCGGGGTCGAGGCCCGGCACCTGCGCGTTTTCGATCTGCAATCCCTCCAGCGGCGGCAGCGCCGTCTGCGGCGCCGGACGACCGATCAGCGCGGACGGAATCCGCGAGGGATCGCCGCTGCCGAGCCGGAACCAGAACAGCAGCGCCAGGCCGATGAAGGCGATCAGCGGCAGCACCATCAGGAAGGTGCGGCGGTGCGGCGGTGCGGAAGTCGATTGTTCGCTCATGACGCGTCCGTCGCGCTGCGGCCGGAGCGGCGGGTGATGCCGCGCTCCTCCAGCTCGCGCAGGCGCTGCGTCTGGTTGCGATAGTCGAGCACGATCCAGCCGATCAGGATGACGACCACGACGGCCGCTGCGACATAGGACGTCACGATGAAGGATGCATAGGGACCGAGCGACATGATCAGGCGGCCCCAACTTCGTTCGACACGTTTTGTCCGCGCGCGCCGGCGCCTATTTCGCTCGAGAACGCCACACGGCTCGCCTGCATCATCTGCAGGGAGCGGACACGGCGGCGCAGGATCTCGTTGCGCATCGCCGCCAGATGCAGCGTGACGAACAGCAGCGTGAAGGCGATCGCCATCACCAGCAGCGGAATCAGGAACGACTTGTCGAGGGCGGAGCCGCCCATGCGCATCACCGAGGCCGGCTGGTGCAGCGTGTTCCACCAATCGACCGAGAACTTGATGATGGGAAGGTTGATCGCGCCGACCAGGGTCAGCACGGCGGCGGCGCGCGCCGCGCGCGAGGGATCGTCGACCGCGCGCCACAGCGCCATCAGGCCCAGATACATCAGGAACAGGATCAGCACCGAGGTCAGCCGCGCATCCCACTCCCAATAGGTGCCCCACATCGGCCGGCCCCACAGCGAACCTGTGAGCAGCGCGAGGAAGGTGAAGGCGGCGCCGATCGGCGCTGCGGCTTTGGCGGCGACGTCGGCGAGCGGATGCCGCCACACCAGCGTGCCCAGCGAAGCGATGCTCATGACGCCCCACACGAACATCGACAGCCACGCATTGGGCACGTGGATGAACATGATCTTTACCGTCGCGCCCTGCTGGTAGTCGTCGGGCGCCAACGCGGTTTGATAGAGGCCGATCGCAAGCAGGAGGACGGTGGCGGCCGCAAGCCACGGCAGGACCCGCGCTGTCAGCGCGAGGAACCGCGTGGGGTTGGCGAGGTCGATCAGTGTCATGGTACCCTGATAATCATCGGTGGCCGCTCAGGCAATCAGCACGAAAGCCCGCAGCGAAAGTTGATCGGGGTCAAGTCAGTCGCGCGCATCTCAGTCGAGCCCATTTCAATCAAGTCCATGACGCAGGCTCGCTGCGGCTGCGAAGGGGCCGATCACGAGGCTGACCAGCGACAGCGCGCACAGGATCGAGAACGGCGCACCGAAGGTCATGGGGCCGACGATCACGGCCTGCGAGGCGGCAACACCGAAGATCAGCACGGGAATCGACAGCGGCAGCACCAGCACCGCCATCAGCAGCCCGCCGCGGTGCAGCGTCACCGCCAGCGCCGCGCCGATCATGCCGGTAAACGTCAGCGCCGGAGTGCCCGCCAGCAGCGTCAGTGCCACCGCACCGGTCGCGACCATGTCGAGGTTCAGCAGCAGGCCGAGCACCGGGGTTGCGACAATCAGCGGCAGGCCGGCGGCCAGCCAATGCGCCAGTGCCTTGGCGGCGCAGGCGAGTTCCAGCGGGGTCCGGCTCATCGTGATCAGGTCGAGCGAGCCGTCCTCGTGGTCGGCCATGAACAGCCGGTCCAGGGTCAGCAGGCTCGCCAGCAACGCGCCGAGCCAGAGGATGGCCGGCCCCAGCCGCGACAGCAGCGCCAGATCCGGCCCGACCGCGAACGGCATCAGGACGACGACGGTCAGGAAGAACAGCACGCCAATCAGCGCCCCGCCGCCGACGCGCAGCGCGATCCGGACGTCCCGGCGGATGAGGGCGGACAGGGCAGTCATGGGAGGCTCCCCTTGTGCCGCAAGGGCGGTGCGCTCCCTCCCCCGCTTGCGGGGGAGGGTTGGGGAGAGGGTATCTCGACAACGAAGACTCCCTCAGAGGAGAGAACCCTCACCCGGCGCTGCGCGCCGACCTCTCCCGCAAGCGGGAGAGGCGAGGGAGCCCGCGGCGACGGCTGCGTGCCGGGTGCGAGCGCGGCACCTTGCCGCTCGAAAAGCTGAGGGTCGGGCCGCATCACCCCAGACCCCCAATCCGCAGCTCCCGCGTCTCGATCCCCAGCGGCGCGTGGGTCGCCGCGACGATCATGCCGCCGCGCGCGAGGTGTTCGCGCATCAGGCCGCCGAACATGTCCTGGCCGGTCACGTCCAGCGCGTTGGTCGGCTCGTCCAGCAGCCAGACCGGGCGGCGGACGGTCAGCAGCCGGGCCAGCGACAGCCGGCGGCGCTGGCCGGCGGACAGGAAGCCGGCGGGCAGGTGGATGGTATGCTCGAGCCCTACCGTGGCGAGGCTCTCGGCGAAGTCGAAACGCTCCCCGCCAAGGAAATCGGCCCAGAATGACAGGTTCTCCGCTACGCTGAGCGCCGGCTTCAGGGCATCGCGATGGCCGAGATAGTGGCACTGCTCCGGCAGCGTCAGCTCGGCATCGCCGCCGCCCAGCACGATCGTCCCGCCCGCCGGAACGAGAAGGCCCGCGATCAGCCGCAGCAACGAGGTCTTGCCCGACCCGTTGCGGCCGACGACCGCCACCGCTTCGCCGGCGACGGCCGCGAAATCGAGCCCGGCAAACACCTCGCGGCCGCCGCGCACGCAGGTGACGTCGCGTCCGGAAAGCTGCATCTTGTCTCGGTCCACCCCGCTCAAAGCCGGGCCTCAGGAAAACTTGGGGTAGCGCATGGGAATTTTTGGCTCGCGAATGCTGCGGTACGATTGTGGCTGTGGCGGCGCGGTTAGAAAGCTTCTATAAGCCCGGAACTACTTGATGCAGCAACTCAACCTGCCCCTGCAAGCGGCCCAGCCTGATACGCTGACGGTGTTAAGATACCCTGCCGGGTATAGCTAACAATTGGGATTCCTACATGACCTCGCTCGACAGCTTCAAATGCAAAAAGACCCTCAAGGTCGGCGCCAAGACCTATGTCTATTACAGCCTGCCCACGGCCGAGAAGAATGGTCTGAAGGGAATTTCGAAACTTCCCTATTCGATGAAGGTCCTGCTCGAAAATCTCCTCCGCAATGAGGATGGCCGCACGGTCAAGAAGGAAGACATCGTCGCGGTCTCGAAGTGGCTGCGGAAGAAGTCGCTGGAGCATGAGATCGCCTTCCGCCCGGCGCGCGTGCTGATGCAGGACTTCACCGGCGTGCCCGCGGTGGTCGACCTCGCCGCGATGCGCAACGCGATGCAGAAGCTCGGCGGCGATGCCGAGAAGATCAACCCGCTGGTGCCGGTCGATCTCGTCATCGACCACTCGGTGATCGTGAACTTCTTCGGCGACAACAAGGCTTTCGGCAAGAACGTCACCGAGGAATACAAGCAGAACCAGGAGCGCTACGAGTTCCTGAAGTGGGGCCAGAAGGCGTTCTCGAACTTCTCCGTCGTGCCGCCAGGCACCGGCATCTGCCATCAGGTCAATCTCGAATACCTCTCCCAGACGGTCTGGACCAAGAAGGAGAAGATGACGGTCGGCAAGAAGACCGGCACCTTCGAGGTCGCCTATCCCGACTCGCTGGTCGGCACCGACTCCCACACCACCATGGTCAACGGTCTCGCCGTGCTCGGCTGGGGCGTCGGCGGCATCGAGGCGGAAGCCTGCATGCTCGGCCAGCCGCTGTCGATGCTGCTTCCCACCGTCGTCGGCTTCAAGCTGAAGGGCGCGATGAAGGAAGGCGTCACCGCGACCGACCTTGTGCTGACAGTGACGCAGATGCTGCGCAAGCTCGGCGTGGTCGGCAAGTTCGTAGAGTTCTTCGGCCCGGGCCTCGACCATCTTTCCGTCGCCGACAAGGCGACCATCGCCAACATGGCACCCGAATATGGCGCGACCTGCGGTTTCTTCCCGGTCGACGCTGCCGCGATCGACTATCTCAAGACCTCCGGCCGCGCGGCGCCGCGCGTCGCGCTGGTGCAGGCCTATGCCAAGGCACAGGGCCTGTTCCGCACCGCCAAGTCGGCCGATCCGGTGTTCACGGAGACGCTGACGCTCGATCTCGGCGACGTCGTGCCGTCGATGGCCGGTCCGAAGCGCCCCGAAGGTCGCATCGCGCTGCCGTCGGTGGCCGAAGGCTTCTCGCTTGCGCTCAGCAATGAGTACAAGAAGGGCGAAGAGCCGGCGAAGCGCTTTGCCGTCGAAGGCAAGAATTTCGACCTCGGCCATGGCGACGTCGTGATTGCCGCGATCACGTCCTGCACCAACACCTCAAATCCGAGCGTGCTGATCGGCGCCGGCCTGCTGGCCCGGAATGCAGCCGCGAAGGGCCTCAAGGCGAAGCCGTGGGTGAAGACCTCGCTCGCGCCGGGCAGCCAGGTGGTCGCGGCCTATCTTGCTGATTCCGGTCTGCAGAAGGATCTCGACAAGGTCGGCTTCAACCTGGTCGGCTTCGGCTGCACCACCTGCATCGGCAATTCCGGTCCGCTGCCTGAGGAGATCTCGAAGTCGATCAACGACAACGGCATCGTCGCAGCCGCCGTGCTCTCCGGTAACCGCAACTTCGAAGGCCGCGTCTCGCCGGACGTGCAGGCGAACTATCTGGCCTCGCCGCCGCTGGTCGTTGCGCACGCGCTCGCCGGCAGCGTCACCAAGAACCTCGCGGTCGAGCCGCTCGGCGAAGGCAAGGACGGCAAGCCGGTGTACCTCAAGGACATCTGGCCGACGACCAAGGAGATCAACGCCTTCATGAAGAAGTTCGTGACCGCGGCGATCTTCAAGAAGAAATATGCCGACGTGTTCAAGGGCGATACCAACTGGCGCAAGATCAAGACCGTCGAGAGCGAGACCTATCGCTGGAACATGTCTTCGACCTACGTGCAGAACCCGCCCTATTTCGAAGGAATGAAGAAGGAGCCGGAGCCGGTCACCGACATCGTCGAGGCGCGCGTCCTCGCCATGTTCGGCGACAAGATCACCACCGACCACATCTCGCCGGCCGGTTCGATCAAGCTCACCTCGCCCGCCGGAAAATACCTCAGCGAGCACCAGGTGCGCCCCGCCGACTTCAACCAGTACGGCACGCGCCGCGGCAACCATGAAGTGATGATGCGCGGCACCTTCGCCAACATCCGCATCAAAAACTTCATGCTGAAGGGCGCGGATGGAAATATCCCCGAAGGCGGTCTGACCAAGCACTGGCCCGACGGCGAGCAGATGTCGATCTACGATGCCGCGATGAAGTACCAGCAGGAGCAGGTGCCGCTGGTGGTGTTCGCCGGTGCCGAATACGGCAACGGCTCCTCGCGCGACTGGGCGGCCAAGGGCACCCGCCTGCTCGGTGTGCGCGCCGTGATCTGCCAGAGCTTCGAGCGCATCCATCGCTCCAACCTGGTCGGCATGGGCGTGCTGCCGCTCACCTTCGAGGATGGCACCTCGTGGTCGTCGCTCGGCCTCAAGGGCGACGAGAAGGTCACGCTGCGTGGCCTGCAGGGCGACCTCAAGCCGCGCCAGAAGCTGACCGCGGAGATCGTCTCCGGCGACGGCTCGCTGCAGCGCGTTTCGCTGCTCTGCCGCATCGATACGCTGGACGAGCTCGACTACTACCGGAACGGCGGTATCCTGCACTACGTGCTGCGCAAGCTCGCGGCCTGAGCGCGAATTTGTGAACGGTGGCTCACTGCGACGTGAGTAGAAGGTTAAACGAAGGCGGCCTATCACAAGGCCGCCTTCGTGCGTTTGCGGCATGCTCCAGATGGGCCCGCCCGGCGGAAAACCCTCTTTCGGGTGGTCCGCCCGGACGGTTGAGTGTGCCGCGCCCCGTAAGACTACGGTGACCATCCGGCTTTAAGATCTCTCTTCCCACGAGCAATGGCGTGCGGCGTTCAACATGACAGCAATGACGGCTTCTCATCTGATTTCACGCAACGTGGTCTCGAGGTGGTCCGGTGCGCTCTGGTCGGGAGCTCTCGGCATCTGTGCGATCGTCGCCGTCATCCGTCCTGCCGAGGCCGACCCCCGCGCCGTCGTCGAATTGTTTACCTCGCAGGGCTGCTCCTCCTGTCCGCCCGCCGACCAGATCATCGGTGATCTCTCCAAAGACCCCTCGATCATCGCGCTGAGCATGCCGATCGACTATTGGGACTATCTCGGTTGGAAAGACACGCTGGCGGATTCGCGCTTCTCTGCACGGCAGCGTGCCTATTCGCGCATGCGCGGCGACCGCGAGGTCTACACGCCGCAAGTCGTGGTCAACGGCTCCACCCATATCGTCGGCAGCGATCGTGCCGGCATCGAGAGCGCGATCGGCAAGAGCGACAAGGGTACGGGCGTCATGAGCGTGCCGGTGACGATGTCGCTCGAGGGAAAGCAGATCAACGTGTCGGTGGCCGCGAGCAACGAGCCGGCCGTCTCGCATGGCGAGGTCTGGATCTGTTCGATCGCCAAGTCGGTCCCGATCGCGATCACCCGCGGCGAGAATCGCGGACAGCAGGTCACCTATCACAACGTGGTGCGCAACCTGCTCAAGGTCGGTGACTGGACCGGGCGTTCGGAAAGCTGGACTGTGCCGATCGAGAACCTCACGCGCGACGGCGTCGACGGCGCGGTGGTCTATGTCCAGGACGGCAGCCGCGACAAGCCCGGCACGATGCTGGGTGCAGCGTACACGTCGCTGCACTGATCCATCAGAATCTCTCCCAGGCTCCGCTCTCGATCCTCATGGTGAGGAACGCGCCCCTGCGCGCGAGGCGGACGATGCTGTGCATCGCCGCGAGAACCATGCGGGCCCGCTCACTCGGCCTCGATCCTTCGAGACGCCGCGCAAGAGCGCGGCCGTCAGGATGAGGAGAGAATTCTCGCACGGATGTCCGGAGAAACTCGTCGAGGCCGAAACGTCCCGACACAAACAAAAAGGACCAACTTGCGTTGGCCCTCCTTGTTGTGCGTACAGACCCGATCCTGTTCGACCCCGGGGGGCTGGGGGCTGAGGAATCCGGAACCGAAAGGACCGGGTCAACGCACACGAATCTTTTCGCAATGCAGGGCGGCAGTCGCTAGGCGGAAAAGCGGCGAGACTATGATTCCTGCTAACGATCCCGTGACGGTTTGCCGCGACGGAGTTCCACCATTGCGTGTGCACGGATTCGCACCCGATTCGACAGGTTGGATCAGGAGCCTCTTGCGGCGCTGACCGGTTGGCGCAATCATGGAGCTGTCATGATCCGGGTTCCGGGGACGGTCTTCGCGGACGGGGTCATGCCGTGCGATGAGGAAGCGCTCCATGAGTCTGTCGGAGGATGCCGATCCGAGCGAGCAGCGCGCGGCGGCGCGCCCCGCTGCTGCGGCCACGCAACTGAGCCGGGTGACGTTCAATCGGCTCGAGCTGCATCGTATTCTCAATCTCTACGGCCGCATGGTCGCCGATGGCGAATGGCGCGACTACGCCATCGACTTCCTCAGGGATCGCGCCGTGTTCTCGGTCTATCGCCGTGCCTCGGAAGTGCCGATCTACCGCATCGAGAAGGACCCGCGGCTGGCGCGCAAGCAGGGCATGTACAGCGTGATCTCGGCGACGGGCCTGATCCTGCGCCGCGGCCACGAACTGGAGCGCGTGCTCCTGGTGATCGACCGCAAGCTGGCGGTGGTGTAGCCGCACGAACGGTGCCGTAGCAACCATTAAGGTTCTCCCGATTTTCCGCAAGCATGACGCCGGGCTTGCAGCCGTCAAGGTGTGGCCTGGCGGCAGCGAGTTTGACGCGGGGCGTTCGCGACGGCCAACCTTGACGGCCGCGGCGCACGGCGTCGTCCAGGCGGAAGGTCGGGACGAAGAAACGGCCGCCTGATCGAACAAAGAAACGCGATCAGGTGGCGGGCAGCTTGGCAGTTTGAGGCGCTTCGGCGATCCACGGAGTTCCGCGGGCGACCACGGCGTTGATCGTGACGAGCAACTTTCTGGCGCAAGCGACCAGCGCGCATTTATGAGATTTTCCGGCGGCGATCAGCCTTGTATAGAGAGCCTTCATCTGCGGGTTCCATCGGGAGGATGCCGGAAGAGCCGCGTTGTAGAGCGCCCAACGCAGCCGCTCACGGCCACCTTTGATGTGACGGGCACCGGATCGTTCGCCGCTATCGTCGTCGTAAGGCGCCAGTCCACTGAGAGCTGAGGCCCGTTCGCGTGTGATGTTGCCGATCTCGGGCATCCTGATCAGGACGGCAGCCGCGGTCGGCAGACCGCAGCCGGCGACGCTGTAGATCAGATCGAGCCGTGCGGCGAGATCAGGATGCTTGCGGATCGCCGCCAGCAGCGCCTTGAACTCGGCTCGTTTGGACTTTGCCAACAGCGCGATCTGCGCCTTCCAAACCCCTTGAATCCGCTTGTCGCGGCAACTCTCGAGCCGGTTCTTCAGCCTTGCGATGTCTTCCGTGATCTGATCGATCATGGTCAGATGCTCGGCAAAGGGCTGCAACCGCGGATCCGGTGCAGGATGGATCGTCTTGACCGCGGCAGTGCACGTCGCGATCAGCGCCGCGTCGATCCTGTCGTTCTTAGCCAGCAGCAGACGGAACGTGGCATAGGCGCGGACCTGCTTCGGCTGAAACAGCACGACGACGAAACGCTTGCGCCGCAGCTCCGCAACGACCGCCTGCTCGTAGCCTCCACTTGCCTCGATCCCGACCCTCTTTACCTTGCGGCACTTCAACCACTCCACCAGCGCCTGGTGACCTCTTGCCGTGTTGTCGACCCGCAACTGCTCAGAGTTGCCATCGATCGCCACGTCGAGCTTGCGTTTGCCGGTATCGATCCCGGCACAGATCGTGTTACGCTTGGCCATCTTCCTCGACCCTCCCTTGTTATGCGAACCTGAAGTTCGTTCAACCATGCGGGTCCCGATGAAGTGCCGACCGCGATCTTGCTACGAAACGCAGCCCTCAAGGCTTCGGTGGGCATCGATCCGATCGATCGGCGGCCCAGCCAGGGTGGCCACCCGGGCTGGGCCATTCCTCACGGAACGGGGCCAATCCTATACCGATGCGCTAATACAAGGGTGGGTAAAGGCGCGAAGCGCCGTGCCCACGTTCTTTCTCTATCGCGGGGAGATGGTGGGCACGCTGACGCTTTGCCCACCCTACAAGCCCTACTTCCCCGGCACCGTCTTCGCGCCCTCGCCGAGGTCGCGCTGCATCATCACGGTGTCCAGCCAGCGGCCGAATTTCAGCCCGACATTGGGATGCGTGCCGATCATCTTGAAGCCGCCCTTGGTGTGGACCCCGATCGAGCCGGCATTGGCGGAATCTCCGATCACCGCGATCATCTGACGGAAGCCGCGCGCCTCGCATTCGGCAACCAGCCGGTCCAGCAGCAACGAGCCGATGCCGCGGCGGTGGAAGGAGGGATCGAGATAGATCGAATTCTCGACCGTGAAGCGGTAGGCCGGGCGCGGGCGGTAGGCGCCGGCATAGGCATAGCCGGCCACGCGACCGTTGAGCATGGCGACGAAATAGGGATAGCCGCCGTCGACCAGCGTGCGATAGCGCCGCGTCATCTCGGGGAGGTCCGGCGGCTCCAGCTCGAACGTCGCGGTACCCTCGCGGACGGCCTGCTGATAGATGGCGGTGATGGCGGGAAGGTCGGCCTCGGTTGCAGGCCTGATTTCGGGTGCGGACATGCCGCAAAGATAGCAGGGGCGCCGCGATGAGCAACGCTGTTCCCGCATACGTCATGGCCGGGCATAGCCGTACGAAGGACGGCGTCGCTTCCGCTCGCCCAAAACAAAAACCCCGGCCTCTCGGCCGGGGTTCGTGTCCGTTCTCTCTGGTCCGTCGCTTACTCGCGCTGGCCGAGGAGCTGCAGCAGCAGCGTGAACAGGTTGATGAAGTTCAGGTACAGCGAGAGCGCGCCGGTGATGGCTGCACGCTCTGCGATGTCGCCGCCGGCCGAAGCGTAGCCGTAGATGTAGTCGTTCTTCAGCCGCTGCGTATCCCAGGCGGTGAGGCCCGAGAACACCAGCACGCCAACCACCGACACAATGAACTGCAGCATCGAGCTGGCCAGGAACAGGTTCACCAGGCTCGCGATGATGATGCCGATCAGGCCCATGAACAGGAACGAGCCCATCGCGGTGAGGTCACGCTTGGTGGTGTAGCCGTAGAGGCTCAGCGCACCGAACGTGGCCGCGGTGATGAAGAACACCCGCACGATCGAGGTGTGCGTGAACACCAGGAAGATCGACGACAGCGAGATGCCCATCAGCGCCGCGAACACCCAGAACAAGATCTGGGCAGTCGAGGGAGCCAGACGGTTGATGCCCGCCGAGATGACGAACACCATGGCGAGCGGCGCCAGCATGAACAGCCATTTCAGCGGGCTGACGAACATCGCGTAGCCGAACGGCGTCAGGAACAGCTTGCCGACGCGGACGGCGTCCGCGGTCGGGACGTCGGTCACGGCAGCCATGTAGACGCCGAGCGCGGCAAGGCCGGTGATGGCGAGGCCGATGCTCATGTAGTTGTAGATGCGCAGCATGTAGGCGCGCAGGCCGGCATCGACCGTCGCGGCGTCAACACGCCCGGCGGCCCTGCCGAAAGGAGAAGCGTAGTTACGGTCTAGGTCCGACATGGTCGAATTCCCGTTGGTTGGTCCGGTCCGGCATGAGGGTCGCCATGCCGCCCGGTTCGTCAAATTCTATCTCGGATACCGATGCCTGCCGACTAAATTCTAGCTAACAATCGGGACTCCGAACCCATTGGATATGTGGGAAACTAACACATCCGCTGCAACCTTCCACGCGCGGCTGAATGTCGCCCTTGGCGGCAATCCTGACGCGAACCTGACGAGCAGTCGTGGTTAATCGCAGGAATCGTGCGATTTCGCTCTCGTGCGGCCATCCGCTACATTTTGTCACAAATTCCGCAACACCGTGGCGGGCTTTTTGTTCAATGCCAGCAGCGTGCCGGCAAGACCGAGCCCGACGGTGACGACCAGCGCGGCTGCGACCACGCCGGCCGCGCTGCCGGCCTGCCAGACGAAGCTCAGCGTCATCAGCCGCGTCACGATCATCCAGGCCGCGACGCTGCCTGAGATCACGCCGAACACCGCGGTCGCGAGCCCGATCAGGAGGTATTCGAGCGCATAGGCGCCGAGCAGCCGCAGCCGCGTCGCGCCCAGCGTCTTCAGGATCACCGCATCATAGACCCGGTGGCGGTGGCCGGCGGCGAGGGCGCCGCCGAGCACCAGGATCGCCGAGATCAGGGTCACGGCGCTGGCACCGCGGATCGCCAGCGCCAGATTGGTCACGACCGAGCCGACCGTCTCCATCACCTCGCGCACGCGCACGCTCGTCACCATCGGATAGGCGTCGGCGACCTGCTTGATGATCTTGCCGTCGCCTGCGGCAGTTCCGCCCGTTTCCGTCAGCGTTGCGATATGGGTATGCGGGGCGCCCTTGAACGCGTTCGGGGAGAACACCAGCACGAAGTTGATGCCCATCCCCTGCCAGTCGATGGTGCGCAGATTGCCGATCCTGGTCGGGATGTCGCGGCCGAGCACGTTGACCACGATCTCGTCGCCGAGCTTGAGGCCGAGCCCGTCGGCGATCTTCTTCTCCATCGAGACCAGCGGCGGCCCGGAATAGTCGGCGCGCCACCATTCGCCCTCGACCACCTTGGAACCCTTCGGGAGCTCCGCCGTATAGGTCAGGCCGCGGTCGCTCTGCAGCACCCATTCGGAATCGGTGGTCGGCTTGAGCTCCTCGGCGCGCACGCCGCGCGCTCCGACGATGCGCCCGCGCAGCATCGGCACGTCCTCGACGGTCGCGCCCGGCGCGATCTTGTGGAGATAGTCGTCGAACGGTGCGGCCTGCGTGCTCGGAATGTCGATGAAGAAGAACGACGGCGCGCGATCGGGCAGGGCTGCAAGGAACTGGCGGCGCAGATTGCCGTCGATCTGGGTGATGGTGACGAGCACGGCCAACCCAAGCCCCAGTGACAGCACGACCGAGGGCGTCAGCGCGCCCGGCCGGTGGATATTGGCAATCGCGAGCCGCAGCATCGGCAGCCGCGAGCGCGGCAGCCGCCGCGCGATCGCCATCAAGAGGGCGGCGATGCCGCGCAGCAGGGCGAACACGACGACCGAGGAGGCCACGAACACCGCCGCTATGCGCTTGTCGAACGACAGCCCGATCACGACCGCGATCAGCAGCGCGACCACGACGGCCATGAATACGACATAGCCCATGCGCGGGCGGTGCCATTCGGAGCTGATGGTGTCACGGAACAGCGCCGCCACCGGCACGTCGTGGACGCGACCGAGCGGCCACAGGCCGAAGGCAAGCGCGGTGAGCAGGCCGTAGAGGAAGGACAGCGCGAGCTCGTCGGCATGCACGGCCGGCACCACCGGCAGCGGCAAGAGCTTGCCGAACAGGCCGACGATGGCGAACGGCATGGCGGCGCCGAGTGCGAGGCCGATCACCGAGCCGATCGCGGCGAGCAGGAGAACCTGCGCCAGATAGATGCCGAACACGTCGCGCCCGGTGGCGCCGACGGCCTTGAGGGCGGCGATCACTTCGAGCCGGCGGTCGATATGGCTCTTCACGGCATTGGCGACGCCGACACCGCCGACCAGCAGCGCGGCAAGGCCGACCAGTGTCAGGAACTGCGTGAAGCGGTTGATGTTGCGTTCGAGCTGCGGCGACGCGTTGGAGCGGCTGCGGATCTCCCATCCCGCCTGCGGCGCGGCGTTCCGCGCGTCCGCGATGAAGGCTTCGGTGGCGCGCTCGCTGTTGGCGGCCTCAGGCAGCTTCACCCGGTAGACCCAGCGCACCAGACTGCCGGGCTGGATCAGGCCGGTGGCGCGCAGGCCCGCCTCGCTGATCAGGAAGCGCGGGCCGAAGCCGATGCCGCCGGCGAGCTTGTCAGGCTCGGCCTCGACGGTCGAGCGGATCTGGAAGGTCGCGGACCCGATGGTGACGCGGTCGCCGGTCTTCAGCGACAACCGCGCCAGCAGCGTCGGATCGGCGGCGGCACCGAATGCGCCGTCGCGTTCGGCCAGGATGTCGGACATCGGCAGAGCCGGCGCCAGCGTCAATTGTCCCAGCATCGGGTAGGTATCGTCGACCGCCTTCATCTCGACCAGTGCGAGCTGGCCATCGGCCGCGCGCGCCATGCCGCGCAGGGTTGCCGCGGTCGAGACCGTGCCGCGCGAGCGCAGGAAGGCGACCTCTTCCGGTTTGGCTTCGCGCTGGAACAGCACGAAAGAGACGTCGCCGCCGAGCAGCGTGCGGCCCTCGCGGGCAAGGCCGTCGGAGAGGCTCGCCGACACCGAGCCGACGCCGGCGATGGCCATCACGCCGAGCGCGATGCAGGCGATGAAGACATAGAAGCCGCGCAGGCCGCCGCGCAATTCGCGCAGCGCGTAACGCAGTGACAGCGCGATGCCGTTTGGCCTCGCGAAAGGTTCGGCCGCGATGCTCATGCCGGTGCAGACTGGGTGTCGATGCGGCCCGAGCGCAGGCGGATCACGCGGTCGCAGCGATGCGCGAGCGAGGAATCGTGCGTGACCAGAACCAGCGTCATGCCGCGTTCGGCATGCTTGCTGAACAGGAGATCGACGATCTGCTTTCCGGTCGTCTCGTCTAGATTGCCGGTCGGCTCGTCCGCGACCAGGATGGCGGGATCGGGCGCCAGCGCGCGGGCGAGCGCGACGCGCTGCTGCTCGCCGCCGGACAATTGCGTCGGATAATGATGCAGGCGGTCGCCGAGCCCGACCGACTGCAGCTCCTGCGCCGCGCGCTTGGCGGCGTCGGGATTGCCGGCGAGCTCCAGTGGCACCGCGACGTTCTCCAGCGCCGTCATGGTCGGGATCAGATGAAAGGACTGGAAGACGATACCGACCTGGCGGCCGCGGAAGCGGGCGAGCGCGTCCTCGTCGAGGGCATTGAAAGGCGTGCCTGACACCACCACCTCTCCGCTATCAGGACGCTCCAGCCCCGCCATCACCATCAGCAGCGTGGATTTGCCCGAGCCTGACGGGCCGATCAGGCCGATCGCCTCGCTACGGCCGACGCGCAAGCTGATATCCTTGAGGATGTGAACGCGTGCCGCCCCCGTTCCCAATGAGAGATTGACGTTGGAAATGGAGATGGTGTCCGCGGCAGCGGCGAGCGAAGAGGAATTGATGCGAGTGTCCATGGTCCGGTCATATGGCAACTCCGCTAGCGCGGTCGAGAGGCGTTACGGATTGTTCATGCACATAGCCGTGTTGATGCTCGGTTTGATGACGATCGCGACAACGCCGTCGTTGCAGGCCCAGCCGGCGGCCAAGCCGGTGAAGCTCGTGGTCCTCGGCGATTCCTTGAGCGCGGGCCTCGGCCTTTCGGGCCAGGACGCATTTCCGGCCAAGCTAAAAAAATCGTTGCAGAACAAGGGTATAGAGGTCGATATGACCAATGCTGGCGTGTCCGGCGATACCTCCTCGGGCGGCCGCGACCGGCTCGATTGGTCGGTCCCCGACGGAACCGATGGCGTCATCGTCGAGCTCGGCGCCAACGACGCCCTGCGCGGCGTCGATCCCGATTTGACGCGCGCCGCGTTGACCGCCATCGTCCAGCGGCTGAAGGCGCGCAAGATCGCGGTGATGCTGTGCGGCATGCTGGCGCCGCCGAATTACGGCGCCGATTATGCCACGCGCTTCAATTCGATTTATCCGGACCTCGCGAAAAAATTCGACGTGCCGCTCTATCCGTTCTTTCTCGACGGCGTTGCGGCGGACGCCAAGCTCAACCAGGCCGACGGCATTCATCCGACCGCTGAAGGCGTCGACATCATCGTCGGCAACATCATGCCCACGGTAGAGGCATTCATTGGCACGATCGCTGAGCAACGGCGTTGAAAAGCAGGCAACGCTAACCCTAATTCCCAGGGTTTTACCGGGGTGAGGCGCGCGATGCTTCGCAGAGTCACACAAACGCGATAGGAATCAGGGTACCGGTGATTCGTCGCCGGCTCTAAAATTTGGATATGATCCTTCCCAGGGATCATGCCCAAGCATCGGGAGTGCGAAACGATGCCGCGTTTGTTCACTGGTCTGGAAATCCCGGCTGAAGTCAGCCAGACGCTTTCCCATTTGCGGGGTGGCCTTCCCGGCGCCCGCTGGATCGATCCCGAAAATTATCACGTCACCCTGCGCTTCATCGGCGATATCGACGGCATGTCCGCCAACGAGATCGCCTCGATGCTGTTTCGCGTCGACCGCAAGCCGTTCGAGGTGAAGGTGCAGGGCTTGCAGAGCTTTGGCGGACGCAAGCCGCGCGCTGTGGTCGCGACCATCGCGCCGAGCAGGCCGCTGATGGAATTGCAGGCCGAGCTCGAACGCTTGATGCAGCGGATCGGTCTCGATCCCGAGGGACGCAAGTTCATCCCGCATGTCACGCTCGCCCGGCTGCACGACGCCACTGATCGCGACGTCGCCGACTATCTCTCGATGCGCGGCTACTTCCCCAGCAAGGCGTTCACGGCCGAACGTTTCGTGCTGTTCTCGTCGCGTGCATCGACCGGCGGCGGCCCGTACGTGGTCGAGGACGCCTACGAGCTGTGTGAGTGATGTAGCTCTCGTGCCGCGGACGCTGCGCAGCGGCACTTCGCGCCGCGTCCGGGTCACGGAACGCATAGCGCCCTGCACCAATTCCCGGCTTGCAATTTCCGTCCGTCTCTGGCGGTAAAGGGCCATGCTCTCCACTCCCAGTTCCCCCTTCAGCGAAGCCTATCAGGCCCAGATCGCCTCCGGCGCAATCGAACCGGATGCCGCGCAAGCCGAGGTCGCGGCGGCCTATGCCGCGCTCGACCAGCGGCTCGCAAGCTACAAGCCCGCGCGCAAGCAGGGCCTGCTCGCCCGCCTGTTCAGCAGCGACAAGGACGAGGCGCCGCACGGGCTCTACATTCATGGCGAGGTCGGCCGCGGCAAGACCATGCTGATGGATCTGTTCTTCCAGCACGCCTCGGTCGAGCACAAGCGGCGGGCGCATTTCCACGAATTCATGGCGGACGTGCATGAGCGCATCTACGATTATCGCCAGGGCATCGCGCGCGGCGAGATCGCCGACGGCGACGTCATCGCGCTGACCGCGAATGCGATCTTCGAGGAGAGCTGGCTGCTCTGCTTCGACGAATTCCACGTCACCGACATCGCGGATGCGATGATCCTGGGCCGCCTGTTCGCCAAATTGTTCGAGCTCGGCACCGTCGTGGTCGCGACCTCCAACGTCGCGCCCGACGATCTCTACAAGGGTGGCCTGAACCGGTCGCTGTTCCTGCCCTTCATCAAGCAGATCACTGACCACATGGACGTCGCGCGGCTCGATGCGCGCACCGATTTCCGGCTGGAGAAACTCCAGGGCGTGCCGATGTGGCTGACGCCGGCAGATAGCGACGCGGACGCTGCGCTCGACCGCGCCTGGTCGCGGATGTCGGGCAGCGCCAAATGTCGTTCGCGCGACATTTCGATCAAGGGCCGCATCCTGCACGTGCCGTGCTCGGCCCACGGCGTGGCGCGGTTCTCGTTTGCCGATCTCTGCGAGAAGCCGCTGGGGGCATCCGACTACCTCAGGCTGGCGCACGACTATCACACCATCCTGGTCGACCATATTCCAGTGATGGACCTGTCCCAGCGCAATGCGGCCAAGCGCTTCATCACGCTGATCGACGCGCTCTATGACAATGCGGTGAAGCTGATGGCCTCTGCCGACGCCAACCCGATCTCGCTTTACCTCTCCCATGAGGGCACCGAGGCCATGGAGTTCAAGCGGACGGCATCGCGCCTGATCGAGATGAGTTCGGAATCCTATCTGGCGCTGGCTCACGGCCGCAAGGATTCCACCGCCAGCGGCTCCACCAAGGGTCTGGTCGAGACTTAAGTCCTATTTGCCAGCGCTGTCATTCCGGGATGCGCCGACAGGCGCAGGCCCGGAATCCATAACGACCATCGGGAGAGGAGTATGGATCCCGGGTTCGCGCCTCGCGCCCCCGGGATGACGGACTTGTATGGCTGCTATCGCGCCAAGCCCGACAATTGGGCATCCGGCGACTTGAACGGGGGAGGCGAAAGGGATAACCACCCGTCTCAGTTTTCCCTCCTTACGTGTCTAAAGGACAGGCTCACATGGCGCGCGACAAGATTGCTTTGATTGGCTCCGGTCAGATCGGCGGAACGCTGGCTCATCTCATCGGCCTGAAAGAGCTGGGCGACGTGGTGATGTTCGACATCGCCGAAGGCGTGCCGCAGGGCAAGGCGCTCGACATCGCGCAGTCCTCGCCGGTCGACGGTTTCGACGCCCACTACACCGGCGCCAATTCCTACGAAGCGCTCGACAATGCCAAGGTCTGCATCGTCACCGCCGGCGTGCCGCGCAAGCCCGGCATGAGCCGCGACGATCTTCTCTCCATCAACCTCAAGGTCATGGAGCAGGTCGGTGCCGGCATCAAGAAGTACGCCCCCGACGCCTTCGTCATCTGTATTACCAACCCGCTCGATGCGATGGTCTGGGCGCTGCAGAAGGCCTCGGGCCTGCCGCACAAGAAGGTCGTCGGCATGGCCGGCGTGCTGGATTCCTCGCGCTTCCGCTACTTCCTGGCCGACGAGTTCAATGTCTCGGTCGAGGACGTCACCGCCTTCGTGCTCGGCGGCCATGGCGACACCATGGTGCCGCTGGTGAAGTACTCCACCGTTGCCGGCATCCCGCTGCCCGATCTCGTCAAGATGGGCTGGACCTCGCAGGCGCGCCTCGACGAGATCGTCGACCGCACCCGCAACGGCGGCGCCGAGATCGTCAATCTGCTCAAGACCGGCTCGGCCTTCTACGCGCCGGCGGCCTCCGCGATCGCGATGGCCGAGAGCTATCTGCGTGACAAGAAGCGCGTGCTGCCCTCGGCCGCATACCTGAACGGCGAATACGGCGTGAAGGATATGTATGTCGGCGTGCCCGTCGTGATCGGTTCCAAGGGCGTCGAGCGCGTCGTCGAGATCGAGCTCGCCGGCAAGGACCGCGAGGCCTTCGACAAGTCGGTCGGCGCAGTACAGGGCCTGGTCGACGCCTGCAAGAAGATCGCACCCGACCTTCTCGGCAAGTAATTCAAGCATTCCCCGCCGAAGACCGAGACCCGGTCTTCGGCGGTTTCACTTCCGGGGCCTGGTTGACGAACTTGGCGGGGTTTCCGGATCCGGCAGTCCAGAGATTTGAAGGCAGAGAATCCAGGTTTGCAGTTCCTGTGGTATATGGTATGCCAGCCACAAGACTGAGGTGGGCCCAAGAGGTCACCGCCCGCGGGTTCAGGGAGCGACCATATGAATATCCATGAATATCAGGCCAAAGCGCTGCTGCATGAATTCGGCGTTCCGATTTCGCGCGGTGTAGCGGTTCTCAAGGCCTCGGACTCCGACGCCGCCGCAAGACAGCTTCCCGGCCCGGTCTGGGTGGTGAAGAGCCAGATCCATGCCGGCGGGCGTGGCAAGGGCAAGTTCAAGGAGGCGTCCGCGGGGGACAAGGGCGGTGTCCGCATCGCCAAATCGGTCGAAGAGGTCAACGAATTCGCCAAGCAGATGCTGGGCGCCACGCTGGTGACCGTGCAGACCGGTCCCGCCGGCAAGCAGGTCAACCGTCTTTACATCGAGGACGGATCGAACATCGACAAGGAATTCTACCTCTCGATCCTGGTCGACCGCGAGACCTCGCGCGTCGCCTTCGTGGTGTCGACCGAAGGCGGCGTCAACATCGAGGACGTCGCACACAACACGCCCGAGAAGATCGTCACCTTCTCGGTCGATCCCGCCACCGGCATCATGGGCCATCACGGCCGCACCGTTGCGAAGGCGCTGAACCTGTCGGGCGACCTCGCCAAGCAGGCCGAGAAGCTCACCGCGCAGCTCTACGCCGCCTTCGTCGCCAAGGACATGTCGATGCTGGAGATCAATCCGCTCGTCGTCAGCAAGGAGGGCGAGCTCCGCGTGCTCGACGCCAAGGTGTCGTTCGATGACAACGCCCTGTTCCGCCATCCCGAGATCGCGGTGTCGTTGCGCGATCTGACTGAGGAAGACGCCAAGGAAATCGAGGCGTCCAAGTACGACCTCAACTACGTCACCCTCGACGGCAATATCGGCTGCATGGTCAACGGCGCCGGTCTCGCCATGGCGACGATGGACATCATCAAGCTCTACGGCATGGCGCCGGCGAACTTCCTCGACGTCGGCGGCAGCGCCAGCAAGGAAAAGGTCGCGGCCGCCTTCAAGATCATCACCGCCGATCCCAACGTGAAGGGCATCCTGGTCAACATCTTCGGCGGCATCATGAAGTGCGACGTGATCGCCGAGGGCGTCACGGCTGCAGTGCGTGAAGTCGGCCTCAGCGTGCCGCTGGTGGTTCGCCTCGAAGGCACCAATGTCGAGCTCGGCAAGAAGATCATCCGCGAATCCGGCCTGAACGTGGTGCCGGCCGACAATCTCGACGACGCTGCGCAGAAAATCGTGAAGGCCGTCAAGGGAGGCTAAGGCCATGACCCAGGACCATCTCGCCGCATCATCCCCGCTTGCAGAGCACGCGCGTCTCGCCGCGTTCGCCGGCGAATGGAATGGCGAAGAGATGGTCTTCCCGTCGCGCTGGACCGAAGGCGGGCCCGCGACATCGCGCACCGTCGCGCGCATGGATCTCAACGGGTTCTACCTGATCCAGGACTCGGTTCAGATGCGCGACGGCAAGCAGGTCTTCGCCACCCACGGCATCTTCACCTTCGACCGCGACGACCGGACCTACAAATTGTTCTGGTACGATTCGCTCGGCTACACGCCGCCCTCGCCCGCCTCCGGCGGGTGGGTCGGCAAGACCCTGACGCTGGTGCGCGGCTCGCTCCGCGGCAATGCGCGCCACGTCTACGAAATCATCGACGACAATTCCTACTCGTTGAAGATCCAGTTCTCGCCGGACGCGGAAGGCTGGGCCGACGTGCTCACCGGCGTCTACCGCCGCATCCACTGACCTCTCACTCGTTAGTTCGCGAAAGCAGACCTCATGTCCATCCTCATCGACAAGAACACCAAGGTCATCTGCCAGGGCTTTACCGGCAAGAACGGCACCTTCCATTCGGAGGCCGCGATCGCCTATGGCACCAAGATGGTCGGCGGCACCTCGCCGGGCAAAGGCGGTGCGACGCATCTGGGCCTGCCGGTGTTCGACACCGTGCGCGAGGCGCGTGAGAAGACCGGCGCGGATGCGTCGGTGATCTACGTGCCGCCGCCGGGCGCGGCCGATGCGATCTGCGAAGCCATCGACGCCGAGATCCCGCTGATCGTCTGCATCACCGAAGGCATTCCGGTCATCGACATGGTGCGCGTGAAGCGTTCGCTGGCCGGCTCCAAGTCGCGCCTGATCGGGCCGAACTGCCCGGGCGTCATGACCGCCGGCGAGTGCAAGATCGGCATCATGCCGGCCAACATCTTCAAGACCGGCTCGGTCGGCATCGTCTCCCGCTCGGGCACGCTGACCTATGAGGCCGTGTTCCAGACCTCCCAGGAAGGCCTCGGCCAGACCACCGCGGTCGGCATCGGCGGCGACCCGGTCAAGGGCACCGAGTTCATCGACGTGCTCGAGATGCTGCTCGGCGACCCCAAGACCGAGTCGATCATCATGATCGGCGAGATCGGCGGTTCCGCAGAGGAGGACGCCGCCCAGTTCCTCAAGGACGAGGCCAAGCGCGGCCGCAAGAAGCCGATGGTCGGCTTCATCGCCGGCGTGACCGCCCCTCCCGGCCGCCGCATGGGCCATGCCGGCGCGATCATTTCGGGCGGCAAAGGCGACGCCGGTTCCAAGACCGACGCGATGAAATCGGCAGGGATTACAGTGTCGCCGTCGCCCGCTCGCCTCGGCCATACGCTTGCCGAAAAGTTGAAAGGCTAATTCACTTCTTCGTACTTTTCCGGGCGAAGTTTCGCAGCAAATAGGGTAAAGGGTGCCTGTCGCGCCGAGCCTCTGCCGGGGAGCTCGGTGCCAGCGCCGTTTGTTATGCGCGAACCGAAATCGCCAGGAACTCCAGTATGTCTCGCCAGGACGCGAACGCAGCCTTTGCCTTGTCCTCCTTTTTGCAGGGCACCAACGCCACCTACATCGACGAAATCTACGCCCGCTACGAGAAGGACCCGTCCTCGGTCGACGCCGAGTGGCAGGAGTTCTTCAAGAGCCTGAACGACCAGCCGGCCGACGTCCGGAAGAACGCCGCGGGCCCGTCCTGGGAGCGCGCCAACTGGCCGCTGACCCCGCAGGACGATCTCACCTCCGCCCTCGACGGCAATTGGGCTGAAGTCGAGAAGGCAATCGGTGCCAAGATTGCCGCCAAGGCGCAGGCCAAGGGAGGCGATAAGGGTGGCGACAAGGGCGCCGGCCTCTCCTCCGCCGACCTGTTCCAGGCGACGCGCGATTCCGTCCGCGCCCTGATGCTGATCCGCGCCTACCGCATGCGAGGTCACTTCCACGCCAAGCTCGACCCGCTCGGCATCGAAGCTCCTCGCAACCGCGAAGAGCTCGATCCGCGCACCTACGGCTTCAGCGAAGCCGATTTCGACCGCAAGATCTTCCTCGACCACGTGCTCGGTCTCGAATACGGCAGCCTGCGCGAGATCACCGCGATCTGCGAGCGCACCTACTGCCAGACGCTCGGCGTCGAGTTCATGCATATCAGCAACGCCGCGCAGAAGGCCTGGATCCAGGAGCGCATCGAGGGTCCGGACAAGGAGATCTCCTTCACCCGCGAAGGTCGCCGCGCCATCCTGATGAAGCTGGTCGAGGCCGAGGGTTTTGAGAAATTCTGCGACACCAAGTTCACCGGTACCAAGCGCTTCGGTCTCGACGGCGCCGAATCGCTGATCCCCGCGCTCGAGCAGATCATCAAGCGCGGCGGCAATCTCGGCGTGAAGGAGATCGTGCTGGGCATGCCGCATCGCGGCCGCCTCAACGTGCTCACGCAAGTGATGGGCAAGGCGCATCGCGCCCTGTTCCACGAGTTCAAGGGCGGCTCGGCCAATCCCGACGCGGTCGAAGGCTCCGGCGACGTCAAATATCACCTTGGCGCGTCCTCGGACCGCGAGTTCGACGGCAACCGCATCCATCTGTCGCTGACCGCCAACCCCTCGCATCTCGAGATCGTCGATCCCGTCGTGCTCGGCAAGGTGCGCGCGAAGCAGGACCAGCACGGCGATCCCCCGGACATGCGCATCTCCGTGATGCCGCTCTTGATGCACGGCGACGCCGCGTTCGCCGGCCAGGGCGTGGTCGCCGAGTGCTTCGGTCTGTCCGACCTGAAGGGCTACCGCACCGGCGGCTCCGTGCACTTCATCGTCAACAACCAGATCGGCTTCACCACCTATCCGCGTTACTCGCGCTCCTCGCCCTATCCGTCGGATGTGGCGAAGATGATCGACGCGCCGATCTTCCACGTCAACGGCGACGATCCGGAAGCCGTCGTGTTCGCGGCCAAGGTCGCGACCGAGTTCCGGCAGAAATTCCACAAGCCCGTCGTCATCGACATGTTCTGCTATCGCAGGCATGGCCACAACGAAGGCGACGAGCCGGCTTTCACCCAGCCGGTGATGTACAAGAAGATCGCGGCCCATCCGTCCACGCTCGAACTCTATGCCCGCCGCCTCATCAGCGAAGGCGTGCTGACCGAGGGCGAGGTCGAGAAAGCCAAGGCGGACTGGCGCGCGCGGCTCGATGCCGAACTCGAAGCCGGCTCCGGCTACAAGCCGAACAAGGCCGACTGGCTCGACGGCAAGTGGGCGGGCTTCAAGATCGCCGATCAGGAAGAGGACGCGCGACGCGGTGTCACCGGCGTCGACATCGCCACGCTGAAGGACATCGGCCGCAAGATCACCAAGGTGCCGGATGGTTTCCGCGTCCACCGCACCATCCAGCGCTTCCTGGAAAACCGCGCCAAGGCGATCGACGGCAACGCGGGCATCGACTGGGCGACCGGCGAGGCGCTGGCGTTCTGCACGCTGCTCAACGAGAACCACCATGTCCGCCTGTCCGGCCAGGATTCCGAGCGCGGCACCTTCTCGCAGCGTCACTCGGTCCTGATCGACCAGGAAGACGAGAGCCGCTACACGCCGTTCAACCATCTCGGCAACGAGCAGGGCCATTACGAGGTCATCAACTCGCTGCTGTCTGAAGAAGCCGTGCTCGGCTTCGAATACGGCTACTCGCTCGCTGAGCCGAACACGCTGACCCTCTGGGAAGCCCAGTTCGGCGACTTCGCCAACGGCGCGCAGGTCGTGTTCGACCAGTTCATCTCCTCGGGCGAGCGCAAATGGCTTCGCATGTCCGGCCTCGTCTGCCTCTTGCCGCACGGCTATGAGGGCCAGGGACCGGAGCATTCCTCGGCGCGTCTGGAGCGTTTCCTGCAGATGTGCGCCGAAGACAACATGCAGGTGGTCTACCCGACCACGCCGGCGAACTACTTCCACGTGCTGCGCCGGCAGCTTCATCGGGAGATCCGCAAGCCGCTGATCCTGATGACGCCGAAGTCGCTGCTGCGCCACAAGCGGGCGGTGTCGCGCATCGAGGAACTCGCGAAGGGAACGACGTTCCACCGCATCCTCTATGATGACGCCCAGATGCTGCCGAGCGAGGCGATCAAGCTCGTTCCGGACGAGAAGATCCGCCGCGTCGTGCTGTGCACCGGCAAGGTCTATTACGACCTCTACGAGGAGCGCGAGAAGCGCGGCATCGACGACATCTACTTGATGCGCGTCGAGCAGCTGTATCCGGTGCCGTTGAAGGCGCTGGTGGCCGAGCTGTCGCGCTTCAAGAAGGCCGAAGTGGTGTGGTGCCAGGAAGAGCCCCGCAACATGGGTGCCTGGCACTTCATCGAGCCCTATCTGGAATGGGTGCTGAACCAGGTGAACGGCGCGAGCCGGCGTCCGCGTTATGTCGGCCGCGCCGCTTCCGCCGCGACCGCCACGGGTCTGATGTCCAAGCATCAGGCGCAGTTGAAGGCGTTCCTGGACGAAGCACTGAGCTGAATTTTTTCGAACTGCGTCATGCCCTGCCTCGTGCGCAACTACGCACTGGAGCGGGGCATCCAGTACGCCGCGACGTCCGTGCAGAGTACGAACGCCCGGCTTGCTGGATGGCTTGCCTTACGCGAGCGATGACATCGGAATTCATGACCGCACCGGCGATCCCTTAAGGAAAAGACCATGACTGAAATTCGTGTGCCGACGCTCGGCGAATCCGTCACCGAGGCCACCATCGGCCGCTGGTTCAAGAAGGCCGGCGACCCCGTCGCCGTCGACGAGCCCCTCGTGGAGCTCGAGACCGACAAGGTCACCATCGAGGTCCCGGCGCCCTCGGCGGGCACGTTGAGCGAGATCGTCGCCGCCGACGGCACGACCGTCGCGGTCGGCGCGCTGCTCGGCCAGATCACCGATGGTGCCGGCGCTGCCAAGCCCGCTGCTGCACCCGCCAAGCCCGCCGCTGCCGCTCCTGCCGCCGCTGCTGCTTCCGCACCGGCTCCGGCCGCGAAGGCGCCGCCGGCCGACGCACCGCTCGCCCCCTCCGTGCGCAAGCTCTCGGCCGAGACCGGCGTCGATGCCTCCACCGTTCCGGGCTCCGGCAAGGACGGCCGCGTCACCAAGGGCGACATGCTGGCTGCGATCGAGCGTGCGGCCTCGGCGCCGACCCCGGTCAACCAGCCCGCCGCCGCCGTGCAGGTGCGCGCGCCCTCGCCGGCCGATGACGCCGCCCGCGAAGAGCGCGTCAAGATGACCCGCCTGCGCCAGACCATCGCGCGCCGTCTCAAGGATGTGCAGAACACCGCAGCCATGCTGACGACCTTCAACGAGGTCGACATGACCAACGTGATGGCGCTGCGTGCGCACTACAAGGACGCGTTCGAGAAGAAGCACGGCTCCAAGCTCGGCTTCATGGGCTTCTTCACCAAGGCCGTCGTGCAGGCGCTGAAGGACATCCCGGCCGTCAACGCCGAAATCGACGGCACCGATCTGATCTACAAGAACTACTATCACATCGGCGTCGCCGTCGGCACCGACAAGGGGCTCGTCGTGCCCGTCGTGCGCGACTGCGATAACAAGTCGATCGCCGACATCGAGAAGGGCATCGCCGATTTCGGCCGCCGCGCCCGTGACGGTCAGCTCAAGATCGACGAAATGCAGGGCGGCACCTTCACCATCACCAACGGCGGCATCTACGGCTCGCTGATGTCGACCCCGATCCTGAACGCGCCGCAGTCCGGCATCCTCGGCATGCACAAGATCCAGGAGCGGCCGATGGTCGTCGGCGGCAAGATCGAGGTCCGCCCGATGATGTATCTGGCGCTGTCCTACGATCACCGCGTCATCGACGGCAAGGAAGCCGTCACCTTCCTGGTGCGCGTCAAGGAGAGCCTGGAAGATCCGGCTCGCCTGGTGCTCGATCTCTGATCCCTGATGCTCTGCGAGCGCCGTCGCTCTTTGCGACGGCGCATGTCGAACCATGGAGGCGCGCGTGAAAGATAAAGTCGTTGTCATCACCGGCGGCAGCCGCGGCATCGGGCGGGCGACTGCGATTGCGGCGGCTGCGCGCGGCTACCGAGTCGTGGTCGGCTATGCCAGCAACAAGAGAGCCGCCGACGAGGTCGTCGCGCTGATCGAGGCCAGCAACGGCAAGGCGATCGCGGTAAAGTGCGACGTCGCCGAGGAGCGCGACATCGTCGACCTGTTCAAGGAAGCCGACAAGTTCGGCACCCTCGGCGCACTCGTCAACAACGGCGGTATCGTCGGCACGAGCGGCGTGCGCGTCGACGAAATGTCGGCCGAGCGCATCCAGCGCGTGATGGCAGTCAACGTCACCGGCTCCATCCTCTGCGCGCGCGAGGCCGTCAAGCGCATGTCTACCAGGCACGGTGGCAAGGGCGGCGTCATCGTCAATCTGTCGTCGGTCGCTGCCAAGCTCGGCGCGCCCAACACCTATGTCGACTACGCCGCGTCCAAGGGCGCGATCGATTCCTTCACCACCGGCCTCGGCTATGAGGTCGCAGGCGAAGGCATTCGCGTCGCGGGCATCCGCCCGGGCCTGATCGACACCGAAATCCACGCCTCGGGCGGCGAGCCCGACCGTCACCATCGTCTGGCCCACATGGTGCCGATGAAGCGCGTCGGCACCGCGGATGAAATCGCCAATGCCATCGTCTGGCTGATGTCGGACGAGGCCTCTTACGTCACCGCAGCCACTCTCGATGTGTCCGGCGGACGCTGACGCGCCGCGCGGACGCTGACACATCCTCATCACGCTAAACTCACGGGACTTTCTCTCATGGCACCCTACGATCTCGTCGTCATCGGCACCGGACCTGGCGGTTATGTCTGCGCGGTGCGCGCCAGCCAGCTCGGCATGAAGGTCGCCGTGGTCGAAAAGAACGCCACGCTCGGCGGCACCTGCCTCAATGTCGGCTGCATGCCCTCGAAGGCGCTGTTGCACGCCTCCGAGATGTTCGAGGAAGCGGGACACTCCTTCGCCAAGATGGGCGTCAGCGTTTCCTCGCCGAAGCTCGACCTGCCTGCGATGATGAACTTCAAGCAGCAGGGCATCGACGGCAACGTCAAGGGCGTCGAGTTCCTGATGAAGAAGAACAAGGTCGACGTGCTCAAGGGCACCGGCAAGATCCTGGGGACCGGCAAGGTCGAAGTCTCCGCCGACGGCAAGTCGCAGATCATCGAGACCAAGAACATCGTGATCGCTACCGGGTCCGACATCGCGCGCCTCAAAGGCATCGAGATCGACGAGAAGCGCATCGTGTCCTCGACCGGCGCGCTGTCGCTCGACAAGGTCCCCGGCAAGCTCCTGATCGTCGGCGCCGGCGTGATTGGCCTCGAGCTCGGCTCGGTCTGGCATCGTCTCGGCGCCGAAGTCGTCGTCGTCGAATTCCTCGATCGCATCCTGCCCGGCATGGACGGCGAGATCGCCAAGCAATTCCAGCGCATCCTCGAGAAGCAGGGCTTTGCGTTCAAGCTGGGCGCCAAGGTCACCGCCGTCGACACGTCAGGCAAGATGCTGAAGGCGACGATCGAGCCCGCCGCCGGGGGCGCCGCCGAGACGCTCGAAGCCGACGTCGTGCTAGTCTGCATCGGCCGCGTCCCCTACACCGACGCGCTCGGCCTGAAGGAGGCCGGCGTCGCGCTAGACAATCGTGGCCGCGTGCAGATCGATCCGCATTTCGCCACCAGCGTGAAGGGCGTCTATGCCATCGGCGACGTCGTCGCAGGCCCGATGCTCGCGCACAAGGCGGAGGACGAAGGCGTTGCGGTCGCCGAGATCATCGCAGGGCAAGCCGGCCACGTGAATTACGACGTGATCCCGGGCGTCGTGTATACCACGCCCGAAGTATCCGCGGTCGGCAAGACCGAGGAGGAGCTGAAACAGGCGGGCGTGGCCTATACGGTCGGAAAATTTCCGTTCACCGCCAATGGCCGCTCCAAGGTCAACCAGACCACCGACGGCTTCGTGAAGATTCTCGCAGATGCGAAGACCGATCGCGTGCTCGGCGTGCACATTATCGGCCGCGAAGCCGGCGAAATGATCCATGAAGCGTGCGTTCTCATGGAATTTGGCGGCAGTGCGGAAGATCTCGCGCGCACCTGCCACGCGCATCCGACCCGCTCCGAGGCCATCAAGGAGGCTGCGCTTGCAGTCGGCAAGCGGGCCATCCATATGTAGCAGCGCGCCCAGCGCCGAATCGGGCGGGAAACACATGTTGCGCCGCCTTCTTCAACCGGTCTGGGTCCTGCTTGCGATCGTCTTCCTGATCGAAGCCTGGCTGTGGGACCATCTCGAGCCCATTGTCGCGCGGGTTGTCGCAATCGTCCCGCTCGCCCGATTCAAGCAATGGCTGTCGGAGCGCGTCGATGCGCTGTCGCCGGCCATGACACTGATCGTGTTCGCGGTCCCCATCGTCCCGCTGTTTCCGCTCAAGCTGGTCGGCCTGTGGCTGCTGACCCATGAATACTGGACCAGCGCGGTCTTCACGATCGTCTTCGCGAAAATGCTCGGCGTCGGCGTCACCGCCTTCGTGTTCGACGTGACGCGCGACAAGCTCCTGGAGATGCACTGGTTCGAGCGTATCTACGATCTGGTGCTCAAGCTGCGCGCCAAGGCGTCCGAGCTGGTCGACCCGATCAAGCGCCGCATCCGCGAGCTGATCGCCGGCAACGGCGAAGGCTGGTCGTCCCGAACGCTGCGTCTGATCCAGCGTTTTCGCAAGAGCGTGCACGAAGCGCGGTGAGCGTCTCCGCAATCACGGTGCCGTAGCCCGGATGAGCGAAGCGATATCCGGGATTCTTTGTCGCGGCTTCCCGGATATCGCTTCGCTCATCCGGGCTACAAGTGCCCTTCAACCTCTCAATGCAAATGCAACATATGCGGCATCCACAGGCCGAGTGCGGTCATGAAGATGCCGGCCAGCGTCAAAGCACCGGCGACATAGGCGAGCGCGATCATGCCCGTGATGATGGTGGCTGACGCCAGCACGATGCCGATCTGGAAGGCGGCCGACGCCAGCTCGAAATGATGGTACTTCGCGGTCGCCTCGTCGCGTTCGTGCTCGGCGTGCTTGGCCTTTTCGGCGAGCTGTTCGGTGCCTTCGCCAGTCTCGGGCTCGGAGCGATAGCGCGCCGCGGTCTTCTGCCAGTCCTCGATCTGCTTCTGCACCGCCGCCTTGTTAGCCTCGTCGCTCGCCGCGCCGAGGATGAGCTTGCCCTGGTCGGCCGCGGTCTGCACCACGGTTCGTCGGATGCTCTTGGCCTGGAAGAACGCCCAGAGGTTGGAAGCCTCGACGTTCTTGCTGATCGATTCGGTCTGGGCGCCCTTGCCGAGCGTTTCGGAGATCGCCAGGAACAGCGCCAGCACGGCGATCAGGAGCGCGATCTTCTTGTTCGAGCCGGACGCGTGTTCGGCGTGCTCGGCATGCTCCATGCTTTCATGTGCGCTCATAAGGGTCTCCTGCCTCGGTTCCGCAACGATTGACCGAACCGCGAGGCCAGCGCAAGAGGCACGCGCGCTGTGACAGCTTCATGTCAGGAATCAGTGGCGTTCACCGCCGCGGATGCGCGCTGGCATAGACTTCCAGCAGGCGCTCGGAATCGATGCCGGTGTAGATCTGCGTGGTCGAGAGCGAGGAATGGCCGAGCAATTCCTGGATTGCGCGCAAATCCCCGCCGCGTGACAGCAGATGTGTAGCGAAGGAATGCCGGAGCGCGTGCGGCGTCGCGCTGTCGGGCAGGCCGAGTGCGCCGCGCAGTCGCTCCATCGCGAGCTGGATGATGCGCGGGCTCAAGGGGCCGCCGCGCGCGCCGACGAAGATCGGGCCTTCGGCGGGCAGCGGATAGGGGCACATCGCGACGTAGTCCTGCACGAGCCTCAGCACGTTCTGCAGCACCGGCACCATCCGGGTCTTGTTGCCTTTGCCGGTCACGATCAAGACGTCGCCCTCGCCGGGACGCGGCACCTCGCGGCGCTTCAGGCCGAGCGCCTCGGAGATGCGCAGGCCGGAGCCGTACAACAGCGCCATCACCGCGGCATCGCGCGCAAGGATCCAGGTCTCGCGATCCTCGCCGGCCCGCTCGTCGGCATCGGCAAGGCGCTTGGCCGATGCCATCGGCAGCGGCTTCGGCAAGGTCTTGGCCACCTTCGGTGCACGGATCGCCGAGAGTGCGCCGACCTTGCCCTTGCCTTCGCGCTCGAGGAAGCGGCCGAACGAGCGAAGGCCGGCCAGCGCGCGCATCAGCGAGCGGCCGGCAATGTCGTCGGCGCGGCGCATCGCCATGAAGGCACGGACGTCGGTGGCCTCCAGCGCCGCGAAGCGCTCGAGCGTCACGCGCTCGCCCCAATGGCTGCAGAGGAAATCCAGGCACTGCCGCAAGTCGCGGCCATAGGCCTCCAGCGTCTTCGGCGACAACCGCCGCTCGGCGCCGAGATGCAACAGCCAGCGCGCCATCTCCTGCGCGATCGAGGGATCGGCGCTGGCGAGCTCGAGTGGTGGGGCGGCGGCTTTGCTCATGCGCACTGGACGTAATGATTCCACCCAGTATATCGCATCACACTCGTTTATCGTTCGCTAAGGCGGCCCCTGGGCGCTAGCCTTCAAGCCCCCGGGTTCCGATTCTCCGTTCATGGATCACACGCCGCGCAGCACCACCGCCCCCACCCACGCGACCGGCATGGTCGACGTGCTGGTGCCGGTCGCGCTCGACCAGACCTATTCCTACAAGGTGCCGCGCGGGATGGAGCTTAAAGCGGGCGATCTCGTCGGCGTGCCGCTCGGCGCGCGCGAGGTGCTGGCCGTGGTCTGGGGAGAGAACGCCAATCCCGATCCCCGCCTGCATAACCGTCTCAAGGAGGTCAGCGAAAAGCTCGACATTCCGCCGCTCAAGCCCGAACTGCGGGCGGTGGTCGACTGGGTCGCCAATTACACGCTGAGCCCGCGCGGCATGGTGCTGCGCATGTGCCTGCGGATGGGCGAAAATCTCGGGCCCGAGCGGGTGCGTCCCGGCGTGCGCCTGGTCGGCGATCCCCCGAAGAGGCTGACCCCGGCACGCCAGCGACTGATCGAGGTGCTGTCGGACCGGCTGCTGCACGGCAAGTCGGAGGCTGCGAAAGAGGCGGGCGTATCCGCAGGCGTGATCGACGGCCTCGTCGACGAAGGCACGCTCACGGTCGAGCCGATGCCGCCGCCCGCACCGCCACCCAGCCCCGATCCCGATTTCGCCCGGCCGGATTTTTCGCCGCTGCAGCGCGCCGGCGTGGACGCGATGCGCGCGCTTGCGGCCAATGGGAGCTTTCACGTCGCGCTGCTCGACGGCGTCACCGGTTCGGGCAAGACCGAGGTGTATTTCGAGGCCGTTGCTGAAACCATCCGTCGCGGCGGGCAATCGCTGATCCTGATGCCGGAGATCGCGCTCACCGGCCAGTTCCTCGACCGCTTCGCGCAACGCTTTGGCGCGCGGCCGATCGAATGGCATTCCGAGCTGACCCCGCGCACCCGCGCCCGCAATTGGGCGGCGATCTCCGCAGGCACCGCCCCGGTCGTGGTCGGCGCGCGCTCGGCGCTGTTCTTGCCCTACGCGAATCTCGGGCTGATCGTCGTCGATGAAGAGCACGACCAGGCCTACAAGCAGGACGAGGGCGTGCATTATCATGCCCGCGACATGGCGGTGGTGCGCGGGCATATCGCCAAGATCCCGATCGTGCTGGCCTCGGCGACGCCGTCGGTCGAGTCCGAGGTCAATGCGCGCAAGAACCGCTATCAGCGCATCGCGCTGCCCTCGCGCTTCGGCGGCCAGCACATGCCGCATATCGAGGCCATCGACCTGCGCCGCGAGCCGCCGGCGCGCGGCCGCTATATCTCGCCGCGGCTTGCCGGCGAGATCAGAAAAGCGATCGAAAAGCGCGAGCAGGCGCTGCTGTTCCTCAATCGCCGCGGCTACGCGCCGCTGACGCTGTGCCGCGGCTGCGGCCATCGCTTCGCCTGCACCATCTGCGATGCCTGGCTGGTCGATCACCGCTTTCGCCAGCGCCTGGTCTGCCACCATTGCGGCTTCTCGATGCCGCGTCCGCATCTCTGCCCGAACTGTTCGGCGGAAGAATCGCTGGTTGCGGTCGGGCCCGGCGTCGAGCGTTTGCAGGAGGAAGCCGCGGCGCTGTTTCCGGACGCGCGCACCATGGTGCTGTCGAGCGATCTCATCACCTCGATCGAGACCATGCGCAGCGAGCTTGCCGAGATCGCGGAGGGCCGCGTCGACATCATCATCGGCACGCAGCTGGTGGCCAAGGGCCACAATTTCCCGCGGCTCAATCTGGTCGGCGTGATCGATGCGGATCTCGGCCTCTCCAACGGCGATCCGCGCGCGGCGGAGCGCACCTGGCAATTGCTCAACCAGGTGATCGGCCGCGCCGGGCGCGAGCAGGGCCGCGGCATCGGCTATCTTCAGACCCACCAGCCCGATCACCCCGTGATGAAGGCGCTGATCGCCTGCGACCGCGAGGCCTTCTACGACAGCGAGATCGATCTGCGTGAGCGCACGCTGTATCCGCCGTTCGGCCGGCTCGCCAGCCTGATCATCTCCGCCGGCGACCGCCCGAGCGCCGAAGGCCTCGGCCGTCGTATCGTGGCGCTCGCCCCGCGCGACGAGCGCGTCGTGGTGCTGGGACCGGCCGAAGCACCGCTCGCCGTGATCAAGGGCCGCTACCGCTTCCGCATCCTGGTGAAATCGGCGCGCGGCTTCGACCTGTCGGACTATTTGCGCAACTGGCTCGCGGTCTGCCCGAAGCCGACGGGCAATCAGAAGCTCGAAGTGGACGTCGATCCGCAGAGCTTTTTGTAAGACCACCGCCGCGTCCATACCCTCCGTCGTCATTCCGGGGCGCGACGAAGTCGCGAGCCCGGAATCCATTTCACCGCGGTCCCTGACGCCCGATGGATTCCGGGCTCGATGCTGCGCATCGCCCCGGAATGACAGGACGCAAAAAAGCCCGCGGTCCCCCAAGACCGCGGGCTTGTTTCAGACGCGCATCAAACTGATGGAAATCTGCGCGTATTGTGAGGGCGTGTGAAGCGCCTCAGGAGACGACTTCCGCGGTGACGCGGCCGACGCCGCGGCTCGTGAGGCCGATGGCGCGAGCTGCGCCCGTGGAGAGGTCGAGCACGCGGCCGCGAATGAAGGGGCCGCGGTCATTGATGGTGACGATGACACTCTGGCCGCCATGGGTGACACGCAGCTTGGTGCCGAACGGCAGCGAGCGGTGCGCCGCGGTCAAGGCGTTCTGGTTGAAGCGCTGGCCCGAGGCCGTGCGGCTGCCGGACTCGTTGCCGTAAAAGGAGGCCATGCCGGAGAAGCTGCGGCCCGAGCCCTGTGACGGCGTCATCGACGCATTGGCATTGCGCCAATCGGAGGTCGCGTTGGTATCGGTCTGAGCATGGTGGCGGTGATGATGATGCCGGTGATGCCGGGATTTGGCGGAAGCTTCGGTGGCGGTGCCACCGATGAGGAGAGTTGCGGCAACGAAAGCGATCGCCGTACGCGGCCGGGTCACGGAGCCCAGCGTCTTCAAAGACAGCATTTAGTGGTCCCTAAGCTAGTATTGCCACATGTGTGGCTAGTGGAGCCCCCATCAGTTTGTGAGCGGGTTGGCGTTTCGATTCCCAATGCGGCGTGAATTGGGCAGTAAATCTGTTCTGTGTCATCACGAAACATCTTGTTACTGGCACCGATATTGCAGCTGATGTTTTGAATTCTTCGGCTTTAACGATTATTTAATCTGCTAATTACTTATCAATACTGTAAAACGAAGTCCTCGCTTGCTGCGTTTAGAATTCGGTAAGTATTCGGCGAGTGGAGTTGACGGCACTGGGGTCACGCCTCAGCGATCCGTGTTCATGGCCGCTATGCGCTGAGGGCAGGAACCAAAAAGGGGGAGACCAGGGTGGAGCCCCCGCAACAATTCCGCGACGCGGTAGGTCGTCACCAGGTTCTCGCTCGAGTCCCTCGATGCGTCTTCGGATCAGGTGATCGACGCCTCCAGCGTGCGACGAACTGGCGACAGAACCTCGTGCCTTTAATTTGGCGTCATGTTGCACCTGCGCGCCTGCTATGTTAGCAAAGCCGCGATTTTAACGGACCCGGCACGTCCCGTGTCGGCCGGAAATCGAAGTCCCGCTTGAATTCCAAGGGCTTGGATCGCTTGGCGCCGCTTCGTGGCGACGGTTTTTCCCTTGCGAGTTTGACAGCAAAAAGAGCGCGTCTGTGGCTGCAGAAGATACGTCCGTTTCCGGTGTGTCCGGCCGTTATGCAACGGCCTTGTTTGATCTGGCCCGCGATCAGAAAGTGGTCGACGAGGTCAAGGCAGATCTCGAGAAATTCGAGGCCCTGCTGAACGAGAGCGCCGACCTGAGGCGCCTCGTCCGCAGCCCGGTTTTCGCAGCCGAGGCCCAGTCCAGGGCCCTTTCGGCCGTGCTGGCCAAGGCCGGCATCGCCGGCATCTCCGCCAATTTCCTGAAAGTCCTGACTGCCAATCGCCGGCTGTTCGTGGTGGTCGACGTCATTCGCGCCTACCGCGCCCTGGTCGCCAGGTTCAAGGGCGAGGTGACGGCCGACGTCACTGTGGCGGAAACGCTTTCGGACAAGAATCTCGACGCCCTCAAGGTTGCCCTGAAGTCGGTGACCGGCAAGGACGTCGCGCTCAACGTGAATGTCGATCCCTCGATCATCGGTGGCCTCGTCGTCAAGCTCGGCAGCCGCATGGTCGATAGTTCGCTTCGCACCAAACTCAATTCGATCAAGCACGCGATGAAAGAGGCAGGCTGATGGACATCCGCGCCGCGGAAATTTCCGCGATCCTCAAGGACCAGATCAAGAATTTCGGCCAGGAAGCTGAAGTCTCCGAAGTCGGACAGGTGCTGTCCGTCGGCGACGGTATCGCCCGCGTCTACGGTCTGGACAACGTCCAGGCCGGCGAAATGGTCGAGTTCGAGAACGGCACCCGCGGCATGGCGCTGAACCTCGAAACCGACAATGTCGGCGTCGTGATCTTCGGCGGCGACCGTGAGATCAAGGAAGGCCAGACCGTCAAGCGCACCCGCGCCATCGTGGACGCGCCGGTCGGCAAGGGCCTGCTCGGCCGCGTCGTCGACGGTCTCGGTAACCCGATCGACGGCAAGGGCCCGATCCAGGCCGACAAGCGCATGCGCGTCGACGTCAAGGCACCCGGCATCATTCCGCGCAAGTCGGTGAACGAGCCAATGGCGACCGGCCTCAAGGCGATCGACGCCCTGATCCCGATCGGCCGTGGCCAGCGCGAGTTGATCATCGGCGACCGTCAGACCGGCAAGACTGCGATCGCGCTCGACACCATCCTGAACCAGAAGCCGCTCAACGCGCAGCCCGACGAGAACATCAAGCTGTACTGCGTCTACGTCGCAGTCGGCCAGAAGCGTTCGACCGTCGCCCAGTTCGTCAAGGTGCTGGAAGAGCAGGGCGCGCTCGAATATTCGATCGTCGTCGCCGCCACCGCGTCGGATCCGGCGCCGATGCAGTACATCGCGCCGTTCACCGGCTGCACCATGGGCGAGTATTTCCGCGACAACGGCATGCACGCCGTCATCATCTATGACGATCTGTCCAAGCAGGCCGTCGCCTACCGCCAGATGTCGCTGCTGCTGCGCCGCCCGCCGGGCCGCGAAGCCTATCCCGGCGACGTGTTCTATCTGCACTCCCGCCTGCTCGAGCGCGCGGCCAAGCTGAACGCGGACCAGGGCTCGGGCTCGCTGACGGCGCTGCCGGTCATCGAAACCCAGGCCAACGACGTGTCGGCCTACATTCCGACCAACGTCATCTCGATCACCGACGGTCAGATCTTCCTGGAAACCGACCTGTTCTTCCAGGGCATCCGTCCCGCGGTGAACGTCGGTCTCTCGGTGTCGCGCGTCGGCTCCTCGGCGCAGACCAAGGCCACCAAGAAAGTCGCCGGCAAGATCAAGGGCGAGCTGGCGCAGTACCGCGAAATGGCGGCGTTCGCGCAGTTCGGCTCCGACCTCGACGCCTCGACCCAGCGGCTGCTGAACCGCGGCTCGCGCCTGACCGAGCTCCTGAAGCAGCCGCAGTTCTCGCCGCTGAAGATGGAAGAGCAGGTCTGCGTCATCTGGGCCGGCACCAACGGCTATCTCGATCCGCTGCCGGTCAACAAGGTGCGCGCTTTCGAGGACGGTCTGCTGTCGCTGCTGCGCGGCAAGAATGCCGATATCCTCAATTCAATCCGCGACACCCGCGACCTCACCGACGACACTGCCGCCAAGCTGAAGTCGGTGGTCGAAGGTTTTGCGAAGAGCTTCGCGTAATCGAGAAGCGTCAGGGCCAGGCTAAAGTGCGAAGTGCGTCTTCGCAATTGAAGTCCCGGCCATCCACGTGTTGCTGCGTGGAGACGAAGACGTGGATGCCCGGGACACGCCCGGGCATGACGACAGGATAGGGTCGCGGTCCAGCCACAGGCTGATCGCCGGGGTGAACGAAGAATGGCGTCACTTAAAGACATGCGCGTGCGCATCGCCTCCACCAAGGCGACGCAAAAGATCACCAAGGCCATGCAGATGGTCGCTGCGTCCAGGTTGCGCCGTGCCCAGCAGGCGGCCGAAGCCGCACGCCCCTATGCCGACAAGATGAGCGCGGTGATCTCCAACATCGCCGGCGCTGCCGCCGGTTCGCCCGGCGCGCCGGCGCTGCTTGCCGGCACCGGCAAGGACCAGGTTCACCTGCTGCTGGTCTGCACCGGCGAACGCGGCCTGTCGGGTGCCTTCAACTCCTCGATCGTGCGTCTCGCCCGCGATCGCGCCCAGGCGCTCATGGCGCAGGGCAAGGAAGTCAAATTCTTCTGCGTCGGCCGCAAGGGCTATGAGCAGCTCCGCCGCCTGTTCGACAAGCAGATTGTCGAGCATCTCGATTTGCGCAGCGTTCGTCAGCTCGGTTTCGTCAACGCCGAGGACATCGCCAGGAAGGTGCTGGCCCGTTTCGAGAACGGCGAGTTCGACGTCTGCACGCTGTTCTACGCGCAGTTCAAGTCGGTGATCGCCCAGATCCCGACCGCGCAGCAGATCATTCCGCTGGTCGTGGAAGCGAAGGCGGCGAACACGCCGGTGACGTCCTACGAATACGAGCCGGAGGAGGACGAACTCCTTTCGGGCCTGCTGCCGCGCAACATCGCGGTGCAGATCTTCCGCGCGCTGCTGGAGAACAACGCTTCGTTCTACGGCGCGCAGATGAGCTCGATGGACAACGCCACCCGCAACGCCGGCGAAATGATCCGCAAGCAAACCCAGATCTACAACCGAACCCGTCAAGCCCAGATCACCAAGGAGCTGATCGAGATCATCTCCGGCGCCGAGGCGGTCTGACGCAAGAACTCAACGACGGTCGTTCAAGTACAGAATTTCGAAGGAGAGCTTCATGGCTACAGCAGCTAACCAGGTCGGTCGCGTCACCCAGGTCATGGGCGCCGTCGTCGACGTCAAGTTTGAGGGCGGCCACCTGCCGGCCATTCTGAATTCGCTGGAAACCAGGAACGGCAACATCCGCCTCGTGCTGGAAGTTGCGCAGCATCTCGGTGAGTCCACCGTGCGCACGATCGCGATGGACGTGACCGAGGGTCTGGTGCGCGGCCAGGAAGTGACCGACACCGGCCAGCCGATCCGCGTTCCCGTCGGCGAAGGCACGCTCGGCCGCATCATCAACGTCATCGGCGAGCCGATTGACGAAGCCGGTCCCGTCAAGTCCGAAGGCCTGCGCCCGATCCACCAGGACGCGCCGAGCTACACCGACCAGTCGACCGAAGCCGAAATTCTGGTGACCGGCATCAAGGTCGTCGATCTTCTGGCTCCGTATGCGAAGGGCGGCAAGATCGGCCTGTTCGGCGGCGCCGGCGTCGGCAAGACCGTGCTGATTCAGGAGCTGATCAACAACGTCGCGAAGGCGCACGGTGGTTACTCCGTGTTCGCCGGCGTCGGCGAGCGTACCCGCGAGGGCAACGACCTCTATCACGAGTTCATCGAATCCAAGGTCAACGCCGATCCGAAGAATCCGGATCCGAGCGTGAAGTCGAAGTGCGCGCTGGTGTTCGGCCAGATGAACGAGCCGCCCGGCGCCCGCGCCCGCGTCGCGCTCACGGGTCTCACCATCGCGGAAGACTTCCGCGACAAGGGCCAGGACGTGCTGTTCTTCGTCGACAACATCTTCCGCTTCACCCAGGCCGGCTCGGAAGTGTCGGCGCTGTTGGGTCGTATTCCTTCGGCCGTGGGTTATCAGCCGACGCTCGCCACCGACATGGGCGCGCTGCAGGAGCGCATCACTACCACGCAGAAGGGTTCGATCACCTCGGTGCAGGCCATCTACGTTCCGGCCGACGACTTGACCGACCCGGCGCCCGCGACCTCGTTCGCGCATCTTGACGCGACCACCACGCTGTCGCGCTCGATCGCCGAAAAGGGCATCTATCCGGCGGTGGATCCGCTCGACTCGACCTCGCGCATGCTCTCTCCGCTGGTCGTCGGCGAGGAGCACTACGCTGTGGCCCGTCAGGTCCAGCAGGTGCTGCAGCGCTACAAGGCGCTCCAGGACATCATCGCCATTCTCGGCATGGACGAGCTTTCGGAAGAGGACAAGCTGACGGTGGCGCGCGCCCGCAAGGTCGAGCGCTTCATGTCGCAGCCGTTCCACGTCGCCGAAATCTTCACGGGATCGCCGGGCAAGTTCGTCGAGCTCGCCGACACCATCAAGGGCTTCAAGGGTCTGGTGGAAGGCAAATACGACCACCTGCCCGAAGCCGCCTTCTACATGGTCGGCACGATCGAGGAAGCCGTCGAGAAGGGCAAGAAGCTGGCGGCGGAAGCGGCCTAAGAAGCGAATGGCGAATGGGGAGTAGCGAATAGTCCGCTGCTCCCGACCGCCACTCGCGATTCGCTACTCACCATTCGCAGGTACACCATGGCTACCTTCCACTTCGATCTCGTCTCTCCGGAAAAGCTCGCATTCTCGGGCGAGGTCGATCAGGTCGACATCCCCGGCGTCGAGGGTGATTTCGGCGTGCTGGCAGGACATGCGCCGGTCGTGGCTGCGATCCGGCCCGGCATTCTCACCATCACCTCCGGCGGCAGGCATGAGAAGGTCATCGTGCTCGGCGGTCTCGCCGAAGTCTCCGAAAAGGGCCTGACCGTGCTCGCCGACGTCGCGACGTCGCTGGCCGAGCTCGACCGTGCCCAGTTCGCCGCGACCATCTCGGAGATGGAAGAGGGGCTGAAGGAGCACGAAGATGGCGAGCTCGATAACGCGATCGAGCGGCTCGACCACTTCAAGAGCATTCAGCAGCAGCTCAACAGCACGGCTATGCACTAAGCCCCGGGGCACCGCTTCGGGGCTTGAATCGGAAACTTCTGGTTTAGTTCAGCGCTCGTCATTTCCATGACGGGCGCTGAATTTTTATTGCGCCCTGTCGATTCTACCGCTGTCGCGACAGTGGTCGCAGTGGTCGCAGTGGTCGCAGTGGTCGCAGTGGTCGCAGTGGTCGCACGTGGGAGAGGCGCGGCAGCTCCCGGCGCCGAAGGTTTACAGGACAGAGCCTCGAAGATAGATAGGCATGATTGCTGCCGTATAGATCTTGGGCAAGGACATGACAGCTTCGGAATGCCGCGCGTTCTTGCTGACCGCACTCCTGGCGCTGTTGTCGACGGAAGCTTCCGCTCAGTTTGTTCGCGGCGAAAAAGTCTGTCGGGAAACGCGCGGGCAAGAAAAAGTGCGCGCGTGTTCAGATGCACTGGACAATCCCGGGCTCAGCCGTATCAAGCGGGCCATACTCCTGTCGCTCCGTGCTGATGCCTATCCCGCTTCCAACGAAGGGTGTGCCGCTGCAGCCGAGGATCTGACGCAGGCGCTGGATCTGTGGCCGAACCGCGACTTCAACTATCTGCAACTCCTGACCAATCGCTCATCGGTCTATCTGAAATGCGACCCTCTGGATCCAAGGGCCTTGGCCGATGCCGACCGTAAGGTCGCCCTTGCACCGGGGTGGGTCACGTATCAGCAGAGGGGCATCGTCTATTTCAACAGGGCCGAGTACGGCAAGGCGATCCAGGACTTTCGTAAATCGCTGTCATTCAAGGTCGACAGCAACACCCTGGCAAATCTGGGTGACACCCTCAACCGTACCCAGCAATACGCTGACGCTATCCCGCTCCTGACCAAGGCGATCTCAATTCGCCCTTATCCCAACGTACACAAGGCGTATGCCTCTCGCAGCGAGGCATGGCGGCTGCGGGGCGACCTTGATGCGGCATTGCAGGATGCAAACGCGGCGATCAAAGCCGCACCTTCGAATGCGCTGGCCCACGTCACGCGTGGAGACACGCTCAGGTTTCGCGGCGAATTGAATGCTGCGATCGCGGATTACAACACGGCGCTCGCGAACGAGCCGAACTATTCTCCGGCCTTGCTGAGCCGGGGCCTGGCCTACGAGAAAATGGGAGACCTGCAGAAAGCGCGCGCAGATTTTCAAGACGCTGTTTTGAAACTCGACTCGCTCGGCGCGAGCGATGTTTCCGGCCGCGCCAAGGAAACAGCGCGAGCGCGGCTGGCTGCTTATGACTCAGGTGCGCCGCAACCCGTCATTCTGCCGGCGCCCATCAAGGTGACCACGGAAACCTCGGTCCCGACACCTGCGATCGTCGCTCCCATTCTGACGACGCCCCTGGCACCCGCCAATGCGCAGGCCACGATCAAACAGGGCCGCCGGGTCGCGCTGGTAATCGGCAATGCCGCATATCAAAAGGCCGGCGAATTACGCAATCCAAGACGAGATGCCGCGGCAGTCGCCTCCTCTCTGCGCAACCTGGGCTTTGAGGTCGTTACGGTGACGATCGATGAACCGAGAGAGAAAGTCATTACAAGGCTGAGAGCCTTTTCGGCCGACGCCGATCAAGCAGATTGGGCGATGGTTTATTACTCCGGACACGGCATTGAGGTGAACGGCCAGAATTACATCATCCCCGTAGATGCGACACTCAAGACCGACAGGGATGTTCAATTCGAAGCAGTGCCTGTGGACCAGATCATGGCGTCGATTGACGGTGCAAGGAAGCTGAAGCTCATCATCCTGGACGCTTGCCGGAACAATCCCTTCGCAGCCAAGATTCAAAAGACCGGGACGCGCGACACAGTCGCGATGGACACGGAAGGCGGCAGCATTGGCACACGGTCTATCGGCCGCGGCCTGGGCGAAGTCAAGGTGAAGGGCGCGTCGCTGGTCGTGTTTGCGGCCAAGCACGGGCAGACCGCACTGGATGGCGAGGGTGAAAACTCGCCGTTCACGATCGCGCTGGTCCAGCGTATCGCCACACCTGGAGTCGAGATCAACAAGATCTTCCGCCTCGTCCGCGACGACGTGATGGAGGCGACGGCCGGACGGCAAGAGCCTTATACCTATGGCTCCTTGCCGGGGCGGGAAGACTTCTTCTTCGCAGCCAAGTAAGACGCGCTGTCAGCGACAGCCCGCGACGCGCTCTATCCTGCCAAAGGCGCGAACTGCTGCGCGACCGCTCGGTAAACCTCGCGGCGGAACGGCACGACAAGGTCGGCGACGCGATCGAGGCGTTCCCAGCGCCAGGCGTCGAATTCCGCGGGCTGGCCGTTGCGGGGTGTCAGCGGGTCGATCTCGTTATCCTTGCCGGTGAAGCGCAGCGCGAACCATTTCTGCCGCTGGCCCCGGAATTTCGCGAGGCGATGCGTCTGCGGTCCGTCGTAAGGCGGGAATTCGTAGGTGAGCCAGTCAGTCTCGCCGAGATAGGTTGCGCTTTTGACGCTGGTCTCCTCCCATAGCTCGCGCATCGCGGCATCGCGCAAGACCTCGCCCTCGTCGACGCCGCCCTGCGGCATCTGCCAGTCGAGCCCCGGTAAAATGATCTCGGGCCCGTCGCCCTTGAAGCGGTGACCGATCAGAACGCGGCCATCGGCATTGAAGAGGGCGATCCCCACGTTGGGGCGGTAGGGTTTTTCATTCGTCACGCGTCAATCTCTCATCGTCGTCCGGCGATGCATTAGCACCGAAGCCGGGACGACAATTCGATTTATTGATCGGCCAGCGCGGAAAATTCCTGTACCACGCGCTCATAGACCGGGCGCTTGAAGGGAATGATCAGCCCGGTCAGGTTCTTCATCGGCTCCCAGCGCCAGCTCACGAATTCGGCCTTGTGGCCGCCGCCGCCGGGCTTCTCGACATTGATCTCGCTGTCCTTGCCGGTGAAGCGTACCGCGTACCATTTCTGGCGCTGGCCGCGGTAGCGGCCCTTCCAGGCGCGCCCGGCGACCGTGCGCGGAATGTCGTAAGTGAGCCAGTCCGAGACCTCGCCGAGCCGCTCGATCGAGCGCACGCTGGTCTCCTCATAGAGCTCGCGCCTGGCGGCGTCCCAGGTGTCCTCGCCGGGATCGACGCCGCCTTGCGGCATCTGCCAGACATGGGTGTCGTCGACATGCTCGATGCCGCCGGCGCGGCGGCCGATGAACACCAGTCCCTCTGCGTTGATCAGCATCACGCCGACGCAGGTCCGGTAGGGCAGATCCTCGTAACGCGCCATTCCGCCAGACCTCTCGCATGCTGCTGGTTGCGGCTTGACCGGTTCCGGGGGGACCCGTGCCGTACCAATCCGTTGATTTAGCTGGATTTTGATTTCAGCATCGCGGTTGTCAATGGCACCAAAAGGATACCACGGTCGCCCAAGGTTTTGGTCCAGGCGCCGACGCGCTCGATCGAGACGGGAAGGGCGCTAGCTGTGCCGACAGCCGCGCCGCGCTCGCGCGCCGCCGATTCGAGCTTGTTCAGAGCGCGGTCGATCTCGGTCGGCGTCGGCACCACGTCGATCGCGATGTCGCCCCTGCCGAACGGCATCGCCGCGCTGGCCGCGGCCTGGGGTGCGATGCTGCGGGGCGAGGAGCCGTCGTCGAAGAAGCCGAGGCCGCGCTTGGCCGCCTCCCGAATGATCGGCTGCATCGCCGCCTCCGTCGCGATGAAGCGGGCGCCCATGAAATTGGTGATGCCGGCATAGCCCTGCATCCGGCTGAAATGCCAGTACAGGCGGTCCATGTTCTGGTCGGCGCTGAGCGAGGTCAGCAGCGTCTGCGGTCCCGGATCATTGTCGGGGAAGTCGTAGGGCTCCATCGGGATCTGGAGGAAGATCTCGTGGCGCTGTGCGCGGGCCCGTTCGGCGAGCTTGCCGGGATCGGTGCCATAAGGCGTGAAGGCCAGCGTCACCGCCGCCGGCAGCTTCATGATGGCATCGGTGGTCTTGGCGGCGCCGACGCCGAGGCCGCCGATCACGATGGCGACCACCGGCATCTTGGCGGCCTTGGCGCGATCGGCGTCCGCCGCATAGACGTTGAACGGCTTCAGCCCGTCGGCCACTACCGGGATCATGCCGTAGCGTGACTTCTCCAGCAGTTTTGGATTGATCCCGGTCATGACGGGCGGGGCAGACGCCGCTCCGGCCTTGTCGCCTGCGTCCTCGCCGGCGCCGATCACCACGTCGTGGCGGGCGCCGGTGGAGCCGTCGATCATGGTGACGGTCTTCTGCTCGCCGGGCGCGGCCTGCTTCGGCGCCTCCTGGCTGTCGTGCTTGCTGTCTTGCTTGCTATTCTGGCCGTGGCCGGCGGCGGGCCTCTCATCGGTCGCCTTGTTGGCGCCGTTCTCGCGGATCGCGATCCGGGTCATCGGCTCGCCGCCGAGCGGATCCTTGTTGAAGATGGCGAAGCCGGCAAAGGTGAGGAGGAACAGGCCGAGCAGCACGGCAAGTGCCTGCATGGCCGTGAACGGCAGCCGCAGCCGGCGTTTCCGGCGCGGCTTGTCCTGTCCGAGCGGGGCGCTCAGATCATCGGCCGTTTCAGTCATGCGCGATCCCGAATCACTGCCAATGACGATACCACGCCGGGGTCAAGGGGCGGCAGGCCGGGATAGGCCGGGGGACCAGGAGTTCCAAGCAAAAAGGGCGGCTCCAGGAGCCGCCCTTTTCCTCAGATTGCGTGATGCCAGGATTTGGCTTGAGGCCTTAGTTCGCCGCCTTGGGCTTGTCGGTCGTGGCCTTGTTGTCGCCGCCGGGGGCGGGCGCGGCGGAGGCGCTGTTCTTGATGCCGTGGAGCAGGTCGTCGGCGAGCTTGAGCGCCTTGTCGTCCTTGGCGTCCGGCGGGACGTAGGACTGCGAGCCGGTCTTCTCGTCGCCGTCGTTCTTGAGATGGCCGCGCAGCGAAGCCTCGCCCTTGGTGTCGGTGCGCGACTTCAGCTCGTCCGGCACGTCCTGCAGCACTTCGATGTCGGGCACGATGCCCTTGGCCTGGATCGACTTGCCCGACGGCGTGTAATAGCGCGCCGTGGTCAGCCGCAGCGCGCCATTGCCACTTCCGAGCGGAATGATGGTCTGCACCGAGCCCTTGCCGAACGAGCGCGTGCCGACGATGGTCGCGCGCTTGTGGTCCTGCAGCGCGCCGGCGACGATCTCCGACGCCGAGGCCGAGCCGCCATTGACCAGCACGATGATGGGTTTGCCCTTGGTCAGATCGCCCGAATGCGCGGTGCGACGCTGGGTCTCCTCGGCATTGCGGCCGCGCGTCGACACGATCTCGCCCTTCTCCAGGAACGAGTCGGAAACGGTGACCGCTTCCTCGAGCAGGCCGCCCGGATTGTTGCGGAGGTCGATGACGTAGCCCTTCAGCTTGTCGCCGATCTGATTCGAGAGGTTGGCAACCTCGCGCTTCAGGCCCTCGGTGGTCTGCTCGTTGAAGGTGGTGATGCGGATATAGGCGATGTCGTCGGCCTCGACGCGCGCGCGCACCGAGCGGACGCGGATGTTGTCGCGCACCAGGGTGACATCGATCGGATTGTCCTGGCCCTTGCGGATGATCTTGAGCTTGATCTTGGTGTTGACCGGGCCGCGCATCTTCTCGACCGCCTGGTTCAGGGTCAGACCCTGCACCGCCTCGTCGTCGAGATTGGTGATGATGTCGTTGGCCATGACGCCGGCGCGCGAAGCCGGGGTGTCGTCGATCGGCGAGACCACCTTGATGAGGCCGTCTTCCATCGTCACCTCGATGCCGAGGCCGCCGAACTCACCGCGGGTCTGCACCTGCATGTCGCGGAAGCTCTTGGCGTCCATGTAGCTCGAATGCGGATCGAGGCCGGTGAGCATGCCGCTGATGGCGGATTCGATCAGCTTGGTGTCGTCGGGCTTCTCGACATAGTCGGAGCGCACGCGCTCGAAGACGTCGCCGAACAGATTGAGCTGGCGATAGGTGTCCGCGGTGGCGGCTCGCGCGCTGGAGCCCATGAACACTGCGCGCGGCTGGGTCACGAACAGCATCAGCGCCGCACCGGTGGCCGCGCTGAGGAGGATTACTGAAGTCTTGCGCATCATCCGCGAACCTTCTCGCCTTCATTTGCGGCCCACCATGGGCCTGGATCGATTGGAGTGCCGTCCTTACGGAACTCGACATACAGCACAGGTTGACTCGCGTTCGTCGCGAGAATGGAGGCGACCTGAGAGGTCGATCCCATCGTCGCAACCGGCTCCCCCGTGAGCACAAACTGTCCGATGTTGACCGAAATGCGCTCCATCCCGGCGATCAGGACATGATACCCGCCCCCGGCATTGAGGATCAAGAGTTGTCCATAGCTGCGGAACGGACCTGAATAGACCACCCAGCCGTCACACGGCGTTGTGACCTGGGAGCCGGGCTTGGTCGCCAGCGAAATGCCCTTCTGGACCCCGCCGACCCCGTCGGAACCGCCGAAATCCCTGATCTTGTTACCGTTAACCGGAAGCGGCAGAAGGCCCTTGGCGGAAGCAAAGACGATCGCGGGGGTGGTCCGGGACCGGTCCTTGAACACGCCCGGGCCGGGTTTGGCGCTGGCGCTGGCGGCCGCCGCCTTGGCCTCGGCCTGCCTTGCGGCCTCGGCCGCCTTCTCGGCGGCCCTGGCGGCGCTCTGCAGATCCTGCTCCATCTTGGTGATCAGGCCCTGGAGATCGCCGACCTGCTTTGAAAGCATGATCGCGCGCGAATTCTCGGCGTCGAGATCCTTTTCGCGCGCCGCCTGCTGGCGCTGCCGCTCGTCGACGAGGGCGGTGAGCCGGGTCTGGTCGTTGCGGACCTTGTCGCGGTCGGAGGCGAGTTGGTCGCGCTCGGTGGCGATATTCTTGCGCAAGGCCACGAGCTCGCCGAGCTCGCTTGCGATCTTTTCGGCGCGGCCGCGCAACTCCGGTACTACGGCGCCGAGCAGCATCGCCGTGCGCAGCGATTGCAGCGCATCTTCGGGCCGCACCAGCAGCGCCGGCGGCGTGCGCCGTCCTGCCCGCTGCAGCGCCGCCAGCACCTCGACGATGTCGGCGCGGCGCGAATCGAGCGAGCTGCGCATCGCCTGCTCGCGTCCGTTGAGCGCGCGCAGCCGTGCTTCGGTCTCGTCGATCTTGGTCTCGACGCTGCGCACATTGGCGGCGGTGTCGATCAGCTGCTGATTGAGCTGGGTGCGGTCCTGGCCGAGCGAGGTGATCTCGGCCTTGAGCTTGGCCTGGGCTTCTTCGGCGCTCTTCTGCCTGGCGCGCGCGGCTTCCAGCTCCTGCTCGCGCTGCTTGATGGCGTCGGGCGAAACCGCGGCGGTCTGCGGCGCCGGCGCTGTCGTCTGGGCTTGCGCGAGGCTTGCGCCGGCGACGCTTGTGATCAGCAGCAGGTTGAGGAGCGGCGCTCGCATCGTGTCGGCAAAGGTGCTCGTTGTGGCGCGCATCACGCGCGGTGATAGGGGTGGCCGGCCAGAATGGTGGCGGCCCGATAAAGCTGTTCCAGAAGCATGACGCGGACCATTTGGTGCGGCCAGGTCGCAGAGCCGAACGCAATCGCGAGCTTGGCCTTACGGCGCAATTCGGGCGAAAGTCCGTCCGCCCCTCCGATTACGAAGACAGTATGTCCGGCACCTTCGTCCCGCCAGCGTCCGAGATGCCGTGCGAATACGGTGGAGTCGAGATTTTGCCCGCGCTCGTCCAGCGCCACCAGGATCGATTTGTCCGGGATATGCGCGGAGATCGCGGCGGCCTCTTCGGTCATCCGCGTCGCGGTGTCGCGCGCGCGGCTCTCGGGGATTTCGTGGACCAGCAGCTCGCGGAATCCGAGCTTGCGGCCGGCCTCGTCGAACCGCTCGAAATAGCGGTCGGCAAGTTCCCGTTCGGGGCCCTGCTTTAGCCGGCCCACCGCAATGACAGCAACGCGCATGATATCTTCAGGGTCGTGTTTTCAAGAACGCGCGCAAATGGCGCGCGCACGACGCTAGCATGCGCGTCAGCCGATTCGAAATCGGCTCAGCGAGCCTAGATCGCCTTCGCCGCGATCGCTTTCGCCGCTCCCGGGCCCTGCGTGTACAATCGCTCGAGATTGTAGAACTCGCGGACCTCGGGTCGGAACACGTGCACGATCACGTCGCCGGAATCGATCAGCACCCAGTCGCAATTGGGCAAGCCCTCGACATGGATGTTCTTGATGCCGTTTTCCTTGAGGCCCTTGGCGACGTTTTCCGCGATCGCGCCAACGTGCCGGTTCACGCGGCCGGTGGTGACGATCATGTAGTCAGAGTACGCCGATTTGCCGCGAAGGTCGATGGTGACAGTCTCTTCCGCCTTCATGTCCTCGAGGCGGGAGAGGATCAGGCTCAGCGTCTTGTCGGCGTCGGGTTGCGCCTTCAAGGTCGCAGCTTTGGCCGATGTTTTACGCGCCGGCTTGGCAACCTTGGGTAAAACAGACTTCGTCGAAGCTGACTTCGTGGAAGCTGACTTGGACAATACAGATGTGGCCAGGGACCATTCCTTTCACTGTATCGCGAACGCCGAATCCGGCGCTCACCGGTTACACTACATCATGTGGGGTTAAGGGTTTCAATATGCCAGAGAGCCCGACGTCCCCACGACGCCGCCACTCCGTCTCACTTCGTACCTTTCCAGCTCCCGTCCGGGTTCCGTAAGCCGGTCGAGGAGAGATTAAGCTTCAATCCGGTCAGGAAAATCCAGGCCGGGGCCGGCCGGTCTGCCAGCAATGCTGCCTCATTCTCGGGCACGCGGTAGCGCGCCAGCGCCTGGGCGGCGGGCGAGGCGAGAGCACGGAAACTCTGCGGCGGGCGATCGATGACCGCAATGGGCACCTGGTCGGCGATGCGCCGCCAGTGCTGCCAACGATGGAATTGAGCGAGGTTGTCAGCGCCCATAATCCAGACAAAGCGCAAGCCACTGAGACGGCGGCGCAAGGTGTTGATCGTGTCGATAGTATAGCGGGTGCGAATGACGGATTCGAGACAGCTCACCTCGATCCGCGGGTCGTCGGCGACGTCGCGTGCCGCCTGCATGCGCTCGCCGAGCTCGTGCAGCGTACCGTTCTCCTTCAACGGATTGCCTGGGGTCACCAGCCACCAGACGCGATCGAGCTGAAGGCGCTTCAGGGCGAACTGGCTGATCGCGCGATGGGCCTCGTGCGGCGGATTGAACGAGCCGCCGAGCAGGCCGACGCGCATGCCCTTCGTATAGGGCGGTATGGCTTGCGCGAAGAACCGTGGCGCGACGAAATTGTTGCTCAATGCCCCGCGCCTCGCGCCATCACTTACGGCCGCGTCTGTCCGGTGCCGTGAACGCGATATTTGAAGCTCGTCAGTTGCTCGGCGCCGACAGGGCCGCGGGCGTGGAAGCGGCCGGTCGCAATCCCGATCTCGGCGCCGAAGCCGAACTCGCCGCCATCGGCGAACTGTGTCGAGGCGTTGTGCAGCACGATCGCGGAATCGACCTCGCTCAGGAATTTCTTCGCGGCAGCCTCATCCGCGCTCACGATCGCATCGGTGTGATGCGACCCATGGTTCTGGATGTGCGCGATTGCGCCGTCGACGCCGTCCACGACCTTCGCCGCGATGATCGCGTCGAGATATTCGGTGTCCCAATCGTCCTTGCTCGCAGGCTTTACGCGCGCATCCGTTGCTTGCACCGTTTCGTCGCCGCGCACTTCGCAGCCGGCCTCGATCAGCATCTCGACCAGCGGCTTAAGGGTCTTGCCGGCCGCGGCGCGGTCGACCAGCAGCGTCTCGGCCGCGCCGCAGACGCCGGTACGGCGCATCTTCGCGTTGAGCACGATCGACTTCGCCATGGCGAGGTCGGCGCTGGCATCGACATAGACGTGGTTGACGCCTTCGAGATGCGCGAACACAGGCACGCGCGCTTCCTGCTCGACGCGCGCGACGAGGCTCTTCCCGCCGCGGGGCACGATCACGTCGACGGCGCCGTCGAGGCCCGACAGCATCATGCCGACCGCGGCGCGGTCGCGCGTCGGCACCAGCGTAATCGCAGCTTCAGGCAGACCGGCTTCGCGCAGGCCCTGCACAAGGCAGTCATGGATCGCGTGGCAGGAGCGAAAACTGTCCGAGCCGCCGCGCAGGATCACGGCATTGCCGGACTTCAGGCACAGCACGCCGGCATCCGCCGCAACGTTCGGCCGGCTCTCGAAGATCACGCCGACGACGCCGAGCGGCACGCGCACGCGCTCGATGGTCATGCCGTTCGGCCGCTGCCAGCTCTCGGTGACGATGCCGACGGGATCGGCGATGCCGCGCACGATGCCGATGCCTTCGGCCATGCTCTCGACCCGCGCCGGCGTCAGCGTCAGGCGATCGATGAAAGAGGAGGTGGCATTGCCGGAGGCGCGGGCTTCGGTGACGTCCTCGGCATTGGCGGCGAGAATGGCGGCCGCGTTGGCGCGGATCGCCCGCTCCATGGCTTCCAGCGCCCGGTTCTTTTGCTCCGGCGGCGCCAGCGCCAGGATACGCGCGGCAGCGCGGGCACGGGTACCGAGATCGGACATCAGGGCCTGGAGATCGGCATTGCCGTCAACGGCTTTGAGGGGGGCGGCCATTGGAGTTTCAACCTTCTGCTAAGGCAGTGTCCTAGCACGGAAATCCCGCTTTTGCGAAGGGCGGGGAGGGTATGGCAGGGCTTCGGTTCGCGCCGCCAGCTCTGCCAATGGCCGGGTTGGGCGCGACTTGCAGGACGCCAAAATATCTCGGAATATCAATGCTCAATAATGGAGGTTGCGATGCCGACCGCCGAAGAACGTGAACAGCGACGAAGGGCCAAGCTTGAGGCGCTAAGGGCCGAAATCCAGAAGGGCTTCGATAGTGGACCAATGGAAGAGATCGGCGATCTCCATCAGTGGTTCGAAGGGATCAAGGCTAGGGGGCGCGAACGGCTTGCGGCGCAGAAGCTCGGCAAAAAGGTTTGACCTTCGATAACTTCGTTCGGCCCTTACCCGCCCACCACCAGATCGTCGCGGTGGATCATTTCCGAGCGCCCGCTGATACCCAGGATGGTCATCACATCAGGGGAGGAGCGGCCCTTGATCCGCTCGGCGACCTCGGCGTCGTAGGCGATCAGGCCGCGGCCGATCTCGCTGGTGTCGGGGCCGCGCACGATCACGGCATCGCCGCGGGCGAACTGGCCCTCGACCTTGATCACGCCGGCGGGCAGCAGGCTGGCGCCGGCGCGCAGCGCCGTCACGGCGCCGGCGTCGATCGTCAGGGTGCCCTTCGGCTCCAGCGTGCCCGCGATCCAGCGTTTTCGCGAGGTGATGGGGTTGGCGGGCGTCAGGAACCAGGTGCACCGGCCGCCATCGGCGATCGCCTGCAGCGGATGCTCGATCTTGCCGGAGGCGATCAGCATATGCGTGCCGCCGGTGGTGGCGATCTTGGCGGCCTCGACCTTGGTGCGCATGCCGCCGCGCGACAGTTCGGATTCGGCGTCGCCCGCCACCGCTTCGATTTCCGAGGAGATGCTCTCGACCACCGGAATGAGCTTTGCGTTCGGATTGTTCTTCGGCGGGGCATCGTAGAGCCCGTCGATGTCGGACAGCAGCACCAGCAGGTCCGCGCTCGCCATGGTGGCGACGCGCGCGGCGAGACGGTCGTTGTCGCCGTAGCGGATCTCGTTGGTCGCCACCGTGTCGTTCTCGTTGATCACGGGGATCGCGCGCCACTCCAGCAGCTTGCCGATGGTGGAGCGCGCATTGAGATAGCGGCGGCGCTCCTCGGTATCCCCGGGCGTGACCAGGATCTGGCCGGCGCCGATGCCGTGGGCCCCGAGCACCTCGGACCAGATCCGCGCCAGCGCGATCTGGCCGACCGCGGCGGCGGCCTGGCTCTCTTCCAGCTTGAGCGGGCCGCGCGGCAGCTTGAGGCGGCTGCGGCCGAGCGCGATCGAGCCGGAGGAGACGACGAGGACGTCGCGCCCCTCCTTGTGCAGCTTGGCCATGTCGTCGGCGAGCGCGGCGAGCCAGGATGCCCGCACCTCGCCCTTGTCGGAATCGACCAGCAGCGCGGAGCCGACCTTGACGACGATGCGGCGGAATTGACTGAGTTCGGGACTGGCCATGTGGGTATGTGTGTTGGCGCGCTTTGACGGTCTGCTCTGCATCGGAAACGGCGGAGCGAGAGAGCGGCGCCGATAGGCCCGCTTTTGCAGCAGGACGATGGCCGGCGCAAGGCGGGCGACATGGTAAACAAACCAAGGTCGGCCTTGTCTTGGGCGCCGGTCCGGTTCTAATGCCGGCAACCAATAAAGGGTCGGAGGGGAAACGCATGGATCGCCGCAAATTCATGGCCGGGTGTATCAGCCTGCCGCTGCTGGCGCAGGCAGGTGGGGCGCAAGCGCAGGCCGGGCTGAGCAAGATCATCTTCCCGTTCGCGGCAGGCGCGGGCGGCGACACGCTGTGCCGGCTGATGGCGCAGGAGATGGCGCCGGTGCTTCAGCGGACCATGGTGGTCGAGAACCGCACCGGGGGCGACGGTCTGATCGGCATCAAGGCGGTGAAGGGCGGCAGCCCCGACGGCAGCATGGTGCTGGTGACGACGGGGCCCACGATGTACCTGCTGCCGATGGTGGAGACGACACCGAGCTTCGACACGGCAAAGGACTTCATGCCGGTGTCGCTGTTGGCGCGGTTCGAATTCGCGCTGGTGATCAACCCGGCGATCGACGCCACCGATTTCAAGAGCTTCGTGGCATGGCTGAAGGCGCATCCGGACAAGGCCTCGTTCGGCGTGCCGAGCAACGGCACCATTCCGCACTTCATGGGCTCCAAGCTCGAGAAGGATCTCGGCATGCCCCTGACCCGCGTGCCCTATCGCGGCAGCGCGCCGATCCTCAACGACATCATCGGTGGCCACATCTCGTTCGGGATCGTCACGTTGGCGGATGCGCTGCCGCAGCATCGCGCCAAGGGCGTGAAGATCATCGCGGCATCGAGCGCGGAGCGTTCGCCATTCGCGCCCGATGTCCCGACGCTGAAGGAGAACGGCATCGATCTCGTCGCGGACGCCTGGTACGGCATGTGGCTTCCGGCCGGCAGCCCGCCGGAGTTTGCCAGCAAGCTGGGAGCCGCCGCGAGTGCCGCACTCGCCAAGCCCGAGGTGAAGGAGAAGCTCACCGCGATCGGGCTGATCCCGGTCGGCTCGACGCCGGAAGGATTGACGAAGGAGCTCGCCGCGAACATCGCGCTGTGGCAGCCGATCGTGAAGGCGACGGGATACAAGATCACGAATTGACGCCGCCTGCGTCGCAACATGATGCGTAGTTGCAGCGCCGACCCTGTTGGCGATGTGCATCGCGGCGGTGATCTGCGCGTCCATGCCGTATCGCGCGCGCCATTGCGGCGATCAGGGCGGCGACCCAACGATCCAGAATCCAGCTAGCTCGACTGGGCGCCTGACTGAATTGTTTTGCCCGTAATGTCCGCTTCATGAAAAAACATCCCTGCCAAAAAAGCTGAGCATCTGCCGCTCCCGACTCAGAAGAAGTACAGCGTCGCCTGAATTCAGCGCCGTGCCTCGATGACGATGTTGAAAGGCGTTTCGGCGGCGATCCTTACGCTCCGAAATCCGGCTTCGCGCAGCACCGCCTCCAGGCGTCTCGGCCCCGCCTGTCCGCCAAGCGCAAGCCCGACCTCTTGCGCCAGCGAGACCGGCGTGCAGATCATGGTGGAGCCGGCATAGTAAAGACGGCCGACAGGATTGAGGTTGTCCTGCAATGCGTCGCCTGCGCGAGGCTCCACGGCCATGAATGTGCCGTCGGCTGCGAGCGCCTGCAGGACGCGGCGCGCCGCGCCGACGGGATCGCCGAGGTCGTGGAGTGCATCGAAACAACAGACCAGGTCGAAGTTGTCGCCCGGAAAATTCTTGGCGGTGGCGACTTCAAACGTCGTCCTTGCCCCAACCCCGTCGCGCGTTGCCGTGTCCTTTGCGCAGGCAATCGAGCCTTCGTGGTTGTCGAACCCCCAGAATTTCGAGCGGGGGAACGCCGTCGCCATCAGCGTGGTCGAGATGCCGTGGCCGCAGCCGATATCCGCGACATGCGCGCCGCGTTCCAGCTTTTCCACCACGCCGTCCAGCGCGGGAAGCCATTCCTGTACGAGATGCGCCTTGTAGCTCACGCCGAAGAAGCGCGCCATGCCGCTGAACAGGCAATTGCACCGCTCGTGGTAGCCGGCGGCGCCGTTCTTGCGGAACGCTTTGGTCACCTTCGGCTGGTCGACCATCACCGCCTGACAGACCTCGAATGAACCGAGCATGTAGACCGGGCTGTCGGGATTGCCAAACACCATGGCCTGCTCGGGGTTCATGGAGAAGCGCCCGCTCGCAGCGTCATAGTCCAGATAGCCGGCGGCGGCATGGGCGCTCAGCCATTCGCGTACCATGCGCTCGACCGTCCCCGTGCGGTGCGCCAGTTCCTGCGGCGTGGTCGGTCCCGACTGCGCAAGCACGTCATAGAAGCCGAGTTCGTCGCCGATGCGCACCAGCGGTGCGGTCATGGCGGCTCCGAGATCGTCCAGGATCCGCGTAACGAATGTCTCGAGCTTCTGCTCGTTCAACTCTCTAACCATGATGTTCATTGCTGCCTCCTTTGACGCGACAAGACCTACGTCTTTGCGAGGCTGCGACAAATGACCAGACCGCCGGATGGCTTGACTGAGCGTCTGATTCATCTCTATTTTTTGCCGTTCGTCCGGCTCGCATGACCGAGCGTCCGGCGATTGGAGCAGCCAATCATGGGCGCGGATGCCCTGTCTGACGTGTTGCGCGCAGTACGGCTCAGCAGTGCGATGTTCTTTCATCTCGATGTCCGCGCCCCCTGGGTGGCCGCGGCGCCGGCCTCGTCTGCCTGTGCCTCGGCTGTCCTGCCCGGTGCCCAGCACGTCATCGAGTATCATGTCGTGCTCGATGGTTGCTGCTGGGGCGGATTGATCGATGAACCGCCGGTGCAACTCGTCGCCGGCGACATCATCGCGTTTCCGCAAGGCGCGCCGCACGTGCTCTCCAGCGGGCCAGGCATGCAGGCGATCCCCGACCTGAGTTATTACCGCCAGCCGACCGCCGACCAGCTGCCGCACCGCATCAGCCTCGGCGACAACGGCCCCGCCGACGCGCGCATCCTGTGCGGGTTTCTCGGTTGCGACGCGCGTCCCTTCAATCCGCTGCTGGAGGCGTTGCCGCCGGTCCTGCATCTGCGGGGCCAAGCGTATCGCGACCGTTCCAGCCTGGTGTTTCTCATCAATGCCGCGCGCAACGAAACCGAGGGCCGCCGGTCAGGAGGAGAGGGGGTGCTTGCCCGGCTCGGCGAATTACTGTTCGTCGAAGCGATACGCTGCCACGTCGAAGGCCTCGATCCTGAACAGACCGGTTGGCTGGCCGGGCTTGGCGACCGGCATGTCGGCCAGGCGTTGAACCTGCTGCACGGCAGCCCGGCTGCGGACTGGACATTGGACGAACTCGCGAAATCGGTCGGCCTGTCGCGCTCGACACTCGCGCAGCGGTTTACCCATTTGATCGGCCAACCGCCGATGCAGTACCTGACGCGTTGGCGCATGCAACTTGCCGCGGGCTTGCTGGCGTCCGGGCGTGAACCGATCTCGCGGATCGCCGAGGCGGTGGGATACGATTCCGAGGCGGCCTTCAACCGCGCCTTTCGTCGGACGGTTGGAACGCCCCCGGCGGCTTGGCGGCAGGCGCAGATCGCAACGGAGTGAGGCACCGGATCGTGGGGCCGCCTCAGGCCGGTTTCAGCCGCACGTCCTGCATGGCGTAGTCGTATTCGGAGAACGCCACCTTGCGCCAGTCCGGCGGCGTCGGCCCGCGCAACACCGGCAGCAGCGAGCGGCCTTCGAGGATGGGGCCCTGCGCCTTGCCGCCGAAATAATCCACGAAAGTCGGCGCGAGATCGACGGCCTCGACCAGCGCATCCCTGCGCGTGCCGCGCGTGGCTTCGGCCTCTTGCGAGGGATCGATGACGATCAGCGGGATTTTTTGCCGACCGCTCGTGAAACAGATCCTTCTCACCCATCCAGTGGTCGCCCCGGGCATGACGAACCGAGAGAGCTGCGCGCTCGCTCTTTAACCTCATCCTGAGGAGCTTGCGAAGCAAGCGTCTCGAAGGATGAAAGCCCGTCTGCCAGCAGGGCCTGCATGGTTCGAGACGGCGCTTCGCGCCTCCTCACCATGAGGATCTTATAGTTTGCCGCGCTCGGCTATCCCGTCCTTGATCGCAGCAAGCTCCGTCTCGTCCCAGATGCCGATCAGAATCCCGCCTTTCACCTGGAGCTGATTGTCGGCATAAGCCGCGATCTTCTCGCGCGGCGTGGTGATATGGCCGCTCGGATGCAGCGCCCAGTCGAACAGCTCGGCCTGCAGCCGCGCGATGATGCCGGCGCATTCCGGATCGTCGCCGCGATCCAGAAACTCCTCCGGATCGGTGTCGAGATCGTACAGCATCGGGCGGAAGCCGGAGGCGTGGATGTATTTCCAGTGGCCGTCGAACACCATGAACAGGCGGCAGCGCTCGATCGGCTGGTTCAGCTTCAGCCGCACGTCCTGCATGGAATAGTCGTATTCGGAGAACGCGACCTTGCGCCAGTCCGGCGGCGTGGGCCCGCGCAGCAGCGGCAGCAGCGAGCGTCCCTCGAGGATGTGGCCCGGCACCTTGCCGCCGAAATAATCGACGAAGGTCGGCGCGAGATCGATCGCCTCGACCAGCGCATCGCTGCGCGTGCCGCGCGTGGCGTCGGCCTCTTGCGAGGGATCGATGACGATCAGCGGGATCTTCGCCGACTGCTCGTGAAACAGATCCTTCTCGCCCATCCAGTGATCGCCGAGATAATCGCCGTGATCGGAGGTGAACACGATCATGGTGGTGTCCAGCAGGCCGCGTTCACCCAAGAACTTCATCAGCACGCCCATCTGGTCGTCGATCTGGGTAATCAGGCCCATATAGGTCGGGATCACCTTCTCGCGGGCATCGTCGCGCGCCATGTTGCGGGAGTAGCGCATGTCCATATAGGCGCCGAACACCGGATGCGGATTTTGCCGCTCGCGCTCGGAGCGGATCACCGGGGTCATGTCACCGGTCGCATACATGCTGGCGTAGGGCTCGGGCGCGATATAGGGCCAGTGCGGCTTGATGTAGGACAGATGCAGGCACCATGGCCTGCCGTCGGTTTCGGCCTCGCTGATGAAGTCCATCGCGCGCCGCGTCATGTAGGGCGTCTCGGAATGTTCGTCCGGCACCCGCGCGGCCTTGTCGGCGTGCACCAGCAGCCAGCCGTTCTGCAGGGAGCCGTCCTCCGCTGCGCCCGAATTGGCCCAGTGCTCCCACGGGTTCGTCGCTTCAAAACCTTGGCTGCGCAAATACTCGTCGTATTTCGGACGCGGCCGTCCGGTCGGATGCAGGCCGTCGTCGCGCTCGTAGGGTTCGAAACCGCATTCGGCGACGTGCACGCCGATCATGGATTCCGGGGGAATGCCGAGCGCCTTCATGCCTTCGAGATCGGGCGCCATGTGGGTCTTGCCGACCAGCACGTTGCGTACGCCGATCTTGTTGAGGTGATCGCCGAGCGTGGGCTCGCCGACGCGCAGCGGCCAGCCGTTCCAGTGCGAGCCGTGCGAGCGCATGTAACGCCCGGTGTAGAACGACATCCGCGACGGGCCGCAGATCGGCGATTGCACATAGGCCTTGCTGAACAGCACGCCGCGCTTGGCCATGGCGTCGATGTTCGGCGTCTTAAGCGTGGGATGGCCGGTGCAGCCGAGATAGTCATAGCGAAGCTGGTCGCACATGATCCAGAGAACGTTCTTCGCGCGCGCCATGCGTCATCCCTGCATTTTCTTGATGGTGCGATGCTGCGATATCGGAGCGGCGAAGACAAGCCAGTGCTCAATTTGCTCCCGTCAAGACCACCGACCCTCATCCTGAGGAGCCCGCGCCGCGGGCGTCTCGAAGGATGGCTGCGGGCGAGAGCCGGGCCTTCATGGTTCGAGACGCGCGTTCCGCGCTCGTCACCATGAGGGACTAAGGGTGATTGCTCACGCCGACCACGGCTCCGCTTCGGCCGCGCTCTTGGCCTTGGCCGACACCGGGGCTTCGCCGATCACCTCGACGAGTGCACGCAGGGCTTCCTTGACGCCGTCGCCGGTGATGCCGGACATCAGCAGCGGCGTCTTCTTGGCGGCGCGCTTCAGGCGCTCTTTCTGCTTCTTGAGCTCGTCCGGTTCGACCGCGTCGATCTTGTTCAGCGCGACGATCTCGATCTTGTCGGTCAAGAGCCCGCCATAGGCGTCGAGCTCCTTGCGCACCGTCTTGTAGGTCTTGCCGGCATGCTCGCAGGTGGCGTCGATCAGGTGCAGCAGCACGCGGCAGCGCTCGACATGGCCGAGGAAGCGGTCGCCGAGGCCGGTGCCTTCATGGGCGCCCTCGATCAGGCCGGGAATGTCGGCCAGCACGAATTCGCGGCCGTCGGCGTTCACGACGCCGAGCTGCGGATGCAACGTGGTGAAGGGGTAGTCGGCGATCTTCGGCCGTGCCGCGCTGACCTTGGACAGGAAGGTCGACTTGCCCGCATTGGGCATGCCGACGAGGCCGGCATCGGCAATGAGTTTCAGCCGCAGCCAGATCCAGCGCTCCTCGCCCACCTGGCCGGGATTGGCGTTGCGCGGCGCGCGGTTGGTCGAGGTCTTGAAATGCGCGTTGCCGAAGCCGCCATTGCCGCCCTCGGCCAGCACGAACTTTTCGCCGACATTGGTGAAGTCGTGGATCAGCGTCTCGCGATCCTCGTCGAAGATCTGCGTGCCAACAGGCACCTTCAGCACGATGTTCTTGCCGTTGGCGCCGTGGCGGTCCGAGCCCGAGCCGTTCTCGCCCTTCTGGGCCTTGAAATGCTGCTGGTAGCGGTAGTCGATCAGCGTATTGAGGCCGTCGGCGACCTCGATGATGACGTTGCCGCCGCGGCCGCCATTGCCGCCGGAGGGGCCGCCGAATTCGATGAACTTCTCGCGGCGGAACGCCACGCAGCCGTTCCCGCCGTCACCGGAGCGGATATAGACCTTTGCTTCGTCGAGGAATTTCATGGGCCATAGGTAGGCCAGCAGGTCTCCCGCGGCAACCCGGAGAGACCCGCAAATCGGCCGAATTTCCGCGAATTGCGGCCCTTGCTTAACCAGCCGGCCGGCGCCGGATCAGGAATTTCTGCATTCCCTCCAGCACCAGCTCCTTGCGCTGGTTGAACACGGTGCTGCGGAGCGTCACCGCGCCGGTGGTGCGGCCCGGCACCAGCTCGGTGACCTCGAGCGCGGGATAGATGGTGTCGTCGGCGTAGACAGGCTTGAGGAACCGGCTCGACTGTTCGAGAAAGCCGACCAGGGACTCCTCGACCATGAACGGAAACAGGCCGGCGCCGGGCGCGGTGTGGATCAGGGTCTGGAAGCCGTGGGCGAGCAGATGCGGCATGCCGCGGCTGCGGCAATATTCCAGATCGTAGTGCACGGGATGGGTGTCGCCGCTCGCGGTCTGGAACGCGGCGAATATCGCAGAGGTCTGGGTCCGGCTCGGCAGCACGAAACGTTCACCGAGGACGAAATCCTCGAACCAGCGTTGCGCCGGGATCATGCGATGCTGGGTCGGATCGAAGTCGCTCATGCGCTGCACCATCAGGACGCGTTCGGAGAGTGATCCGTACCGCGTGAGGCGCAGTGCGACAATGCGTTCAATTCGTCGGAGGTGGGCTTGTCCCGCGCGTCGACCCGACTAAAACGCCTCGATGCCCCTGTTCAAGAATCTCTCCGCCTATGACGATCGCTCCGCGCGCCTTGCCGGCATCGGGCTGATGGTGCTGTCGATCTTCATGTTCTCGTTCGGCGACGCCATGGGCAAGTTCCTGGTGGGCACCTATTCGGTGGGGCAGCTCTTGTTCCTGCGCGCCTGCGCGGCGCTGCTGTTGCTGTCGCCGCTGATCTGGACGCAGCGTCACCAGTTCCTGCAGCTGGAGCGGCCGGGCCTGCAGCTGTTTCGCGTCGTGCTCTCGACGCTGGAGGTCGCCGCCTTCTTCCTCGCCACCGTCTATCTGCCGCTCGCCGACGTCATCACCTATTATCTCGCCGGACCCATCTTCGTCACCGCGATGTCGGCGATCTTCCTGGGCGAGAAGGTCGGCTGGCGGCGCTGGACTGCGATCCTGATCGGCTTCTGCGGCGTGCTGATCGCGCTGCGGCCGTCGGCGCAGACCGTCAGCCTGCCGGCGCTGATCGCGCTCGGCGGCAGTCTCTCTTTCGCGACCCTGATGCTGATCACGCGCAGCCTGCGCAAGACGCCTGATATCGTGATGGCGTCCTCGCAATTCGTCGGCACCTTCTCGCTCGGCGCGGTGCTGTCGGCCTTCAACTGGGTGCCGCCGACGCCGGGCAGCCTCGTGATCTTCGCCACCGCCGGGCTGATCTCGGTGACGGCGCTGTTCTGCGTCAACCGCTCGCTGAAGCTGGCGCCGGCCAGCGTCGTGGTGCCCTATCAATATTCGATGATCGTCTGGGCCGTGATCTTCGGCTTCGTCGTGTTCGGCGACGTGCCCTCGGTCGCGACGCTCGTCGGCGCCACGATCATCATCGGCGCCGGGTTCTATATCTATCTGCGCGAGCGGGATCTTGGGCGCCCGAGTGAGGAAGTGAATCCGCCGGCATAGCTCTTACCCTCCCCTGGAGGGGGAGGGTCGATCGCGCGCAGCGCGAGCGGGGTGGGGTGATCTCTCCACTCGGGCACTGCTTCCGCTGAGAGACTGTCACCCCACCCCGTCTCACGTTTCGCTGCGCTCAACGTGAGCCGACCTCCCCCTCCAGGGGAGGGTAAGTCACCTCACCCGTCGTGCACTGCTCCAGCTCTTCAACGACGACCACACCCCGCGCGAGAGGCGGAAGCAATCGACCGGCGTCGAGGAGCCCAGCGCCAAAAATCGGTGCAGCTGCACGCCGCTCCACTGGAAGCCGCACTTCTCCAGCACGTTGCGCGAGGCCGGGTTGGTGACGCGCGCGCCGGCATAGAGGTGCTCGTCCTCGAACTCCTCGAAGAAGAAGTCGATCGCCCCGCGTGCGGCCTCGGTGGCAATGCCCCGGCCCCAATGCTCGACGCCGAGCCAGTAGCCGAGCTCGGCATTATCAGGCGTGGAGCGGTCGATTCCGACCATGCCGACCGGTCCGCTGTCGTGCTCGATCAGGAACACGGTCTCACTGCCGAGCGAAGCCGTGGCGCGGATGAATTCCACGGCGTCGTCCTGCGAATAGGGATGCGGCAGGCGGCGGGTGTTTTCGGCGACGCGGCGGTCGTTGGCGAGGTGGGCGATGGTCCTGACGTCGGCGAGGGTCGGCCGCCGCAAGGTCAGCCGTTCGGTGGCGACGACGCTCGGTCTGGCCTCGGCCAGGGTCGCGCTCGAGAAATCCTGCAACATGTCCGGCTCCGTGAAAGTCACTAAATCAAAGTGAGCAAGTCAAAAGAAAAGGGGAGGCCGGTTTCCCTGCCTCCCCTGGAGCCGTCTTGTGGACTCCGCCGGTTCGGTCAAGGACCCGGCGAACTCCAAATTTGGATCGCCGTCTATTCAGCGGCCTCAGCGACCGGAAGTACCGAGATGAAAGTGCGGCCGTTGGCTTTGGCCTGGAACGTGACGCGACCCTCGATCTTGGCGAACAGAGTGTGGTCCGTGCCCATGCCGACATTAAGGCCGGGATGCCAGGTGGTGCCGCGCTGACGTGCGATGATGTTGCCGGGAATCACGACTTCGCCGCCGAACGCCTTGATGCCGAGGCGCTTGCCCTTGGAATCGCGTCCGTTGCGCGATGAACCGCCTGCTTTTTTGTGAGCCATGGTTCGTCTCCGAAATCCTGCGCAAGATAATGCGCTTGTCTAGATCAATTCCTTGACGGAATCATTTCAAAATTTATCACGCATCAATTCGTGAATTGGCGTGATCGATTCTGCGTTACTCGGCGGCTTCCGCTGCCGGCTCCTTCACCACCTTCTCCCGCTTCGGACGCGGGCCCTTGGTGGGCTTGGCGCCGTCGGTCAGGATCTCGGAGATGCGGAGCACCGTGATCTCGTCGCGATAGCCGCGCTTGCGGCGCGAATTCTTGCGGCGGCGCTTCTTGAACGCGATGACCTTGGGGCCGCGCTTGTGGTCGAGCACCTCGACCGCGACGGACGCGCCTGCGACCGTCGGAATGCCCAGCACCGGCGTGTCGCCGCCGACCAGAAGGACTTCGTTCAACTGGATGATCGAGCCGACTTCGCCTTCGATCTTGCCTACTTCGAGAACATCATCCGGAACGACGCGGTACTGCCGGCCGCCGGTTTTGATGACTGCGAACATCGTTTTTTCTCCGTGTTCAAATCCCGGCCTCGCGACGAACATCGTCCGGGCCGGCTTTTTGTCAGTCGCTATGGGTTACTTGCGAGTCTTGTGCGGGCGGGGATTATCCCCTTGAAAACCCACGCAAAAACAAGCGGCGCGAGAAACGCCCCGCGCCGGTTGTGGGACTTATAGCCGCCGGCCGTCAGGAGTCAAGGAAAAGGGCGCGAAAAGCTCCGGATTTGAAGGATTTGGCAGCGTCCAACAGCCTCAGCCGAATTGCGACCGGCAATGCAACAAACCGGTTCCGCCGCCGTTGTCCCGGCCGGAACAGATACGCGGGCAAGGGCTCTCATGGCAACGGACGAACTGGTCAAGACGACGACGGGCATCGCCCATCACGGCGCCGAGCGGCTGCCGTCGGTGGAGATCGACAGCTTCAACATCGAGATGAAGGACGAGGACGGTTTCCTCGGCGACCGCGCCAGCAAGGGCGCGTTCCGGGACATGCTCGACCGCTGGCGCAAGCCGCTGCGCAAATCCGGCGAGGACCCGTTCGGCGACGAGCCCTCGGAAGACATCAGCAAGAAGACCCTGGATGGCATCCTGGCCGGTGATGACATCAAGGCGACCGCCCTGGTCCACAGCGCGATCGAGGAGTTCGCCCAGGAGCTCGCCTATGTCACGCGGCGTTTCCTCAAGACCAAGGCCTGGGCCAAGACCGAGCGTATCGTCGTCGGCGGCGGCTTTCGCGACTCCAAGCTCGGCGAGCTCGCGATCGCGCGCACCGAGATCATCCTCAGGCACGAGGATCTCAAGATCGAGATGGTGCCGATCCGGCATCATCCGGACGAAGCCGGCCTGATCGGCGCGCTGCATCTGGCGCCGTCGTGGATTTTCGAGGCCCATGACAGCATCCTCGCCGTCGACATCGGCGGCACCAACATCCGCTGCGGCCTGGTCGAAACCAGCTGGAAGAAGGCCAAGGACCTCTCGAAGGCCAAGGTCGTGCACTCCGAGCTGTGGCGCCATGCCGACGACGAGCCGACCCGCGAAGGCGCGGTGAAGCGGCTCACCAAGATGCTGAAGGGGCTGATCACGGAGGCCGAGAAGGAAGGCTACAAGCTCGCGCCGTTCATCGGCATCGCCTGTCCCGGCGTCATCAACGCCGACGGCTCGATCGAGAAGGGCGCGCAGAACCTGCCGGGCAATTGGGAGAGCAGCAAGTTCAACCTGCCGGCGAGCCTGATCGAGGGCATTCCGCAGATCGGCGAGCACGACACCGCGATCCTGATGCACAATGACGGCGTGGTTCAGGGCCTCTCCGAGGTGCCGTTCATGCAGGACGTCGAGCGCTGGGGCGTGCTCACCATCGGCACCGGCCTCGGCAACGCCCGCTTCACCAACCGCCGCAAGGAGAACGGCAAGGACAAGGACTCCGCGGAGAACGGCAAGAAAAAGGACAAGGACAGCAAGAAGGGCGACTAGCCACTCCTTCTCGCTGAGTGTGATGATCGCCGCCACGACGGAGGTCCACCCCCTCTCCCGCCTGCGGGAGAGGGCCGGGGAGAGGGTGCCTCCGCAATGGGACCCTCTCCGACAGGAAACCCCGCGCCACCGCCGGCGCCACCCCGAACCACCCCCCGAGTAACCTTGACCGGTTAGGTTAAGGACCGGATTGCGTTGCGGCACGCCCCCCGCACGCTAGGGTCGAATCGTCGCCTCACCTGGCCGGCGAAGCCGCCCTTCCCAGCCAGTATTTCAATGAGCGGCACCGGGACCGCCAGTGTTTACCGCGTCTGGCGGTCCCACCCCGTTTTTCAAAACAAGCGATAAGCCCCAGCCGCCCGCCCCAATGCCGGCGCGCCCCCTCTCCCGCCTGCGGGAGAGGGTTGGGGAGAGGGTGTCTCCCCATTGGGGTTGGTCGCGCTTTGCCAAATATCCCTGCGCCGAGAGCCCTCACCCTCCGCGCGCGCGACCATGCCCGGCCCGGGGCGCATCGGTCTCTCCCACAAGCGCCCCCCAAAAAAAACACGCCAAAACCGCAACCGGGAGCAGCATTCCCTACGTTCATGACGGAAGTCCCGGGCAGGGGGCCGAAACAGGCAGCGGATTTTCGCCTTGCCCGCCTTGTCTGTCCCGCCATCCTCGCCTATTAACGCCCCCAACCACAGGGGCCCTGCTCCTTCCATGGCGCCTTCAGGAGAGGTGGCAGAGTGGTTGAATGCACCGCACTCGAAATGCGGCATAGGTGCAAGCCTATCGGGGGTTCGAATCCCTCCCTCTCCGCCATAGATTCCAGCATCCTGCAATGCACCAACTCCGATACAAGGATTGCGGCGGCTGCCGCGTCCGACTCGGTCTCGGAGATCTCTCGGTAATTCGTCGGGGTGATCGGGTTCGGGGTGGACAACGGCGGCACGCAACACTTACCTTGCGCCAAACATTTCAATCAGAGGTTTATGCGTGCGGTACATTATTGCGATCTCGGGACCCGTTGCGGTCGGAAAATCTGCGCTGGCCGACGCACTACTTAAAAGATTCAGTTCTCATCGGATTTCCACGCGAACGTTGTTGCTGGATGGGGGGTGCGCGAACGAACGGGATGCGCTGATCGAGGCAGGCAAGCGCTTGGACGTTGACACCGACGGCCGATGGGTGCGCGACGGCATAGCTCGATACGTCACCGAGCACGCAGGCAAGGACGTGATCCTGGTCGATGCGGTCAGGACCGCCCGGCAGGTCGCTCACCTTCGGGAGACCTACGGCCATCAGCTTGTCCACGTGCATGTGACGGCACCGTTCGAGATGGTCAGGAAGCGCTACGAAGATCGCGGCTCTGTCGCCGACACCGGCATGACGTACGACCAGGTCAGAGCTGATCCGACCGAGTCCGGCGTCTGGTCGCTGGGCGACACGGCCGACAGGGTCGTCGAAAATCACAATCAGGAGCCTGCGTCGCTGCTTGCCTTGGCGGTGGCTGGGCTCGAGCTCTTCCCGGGTAAGGCCGTTCCGCTCGTCGATGTTATCGTGAGCGGTCAATACGGCAGTGAAGGCAAGGGGCATATCTGCGCCCATATCGCTACGGAATACGGCATCCTGGTGCGGGTCGGCGGCCCCAACGCCGGTCACCAGGTCGCGGACCCCAGATACAACTACAGACAGCTGCCGTCCGGCACGCAGTCCAACCCGGATGCGAAGATATTGATCGCTGCGGGATCGACGATCTCGCCCACGCGCATTCTTCGCGAGATCGCCGAGTGCGATGCCGCGCGCCGCATCGTCATCGACGAGCAGGCCATGGTGATCGAAGATGCCGATGTGGCGTTCGAGAGCCAAGAAGGCGGTCTCGGAACGATCGGTTCGACAAAACAAGGCGCCGGCTCCGCGCTGGCGCGGAAGATATTGAATCGAGGTAAAGAGCCGATGTTGGGCGGGCCCGTCCGGTTGGCGAAGCACCATCCCGACCTGCTGCCGTTCGTCGGCTCGGTCGGGCGAGAGCTCGAGAAGGCGTATTCCTCGGGGACGCGCGTGATGCTCGAAGGCACGCAAGGCACCGATCTGAGCATCCATCATGGTCACTACCCGAACGTCACGGCGCGCGAGACCACGGCCGCCGGCTGTCTCGCAGACGCCGGAATAGCTCCGTCGCGCGTGCGCAGGGTTGTCATGGTCATGAGGCGATATCCGATCCGGGTCGGCGGCGAGTCGGGCCCAATGGGGATCTTGCTCGATTTCGAAACGATATCGAAACGGTCGGGCGTGCCCCTGAATGAGATCGAGGACACCGAAGTCGGGTCGGTGTCGGGAAACAAGCGCCGGATCGCCGAGTTCGATTTCGAGCAGCTTCGTCGTTCGTCGATCCTCAACGGGGCCACCGACATCGCATTGTCGTTTTCGGACTACATCAGCATCGACAACCGAAAGGCCCAAACCTACGACCAACTCACCGCCGAAACGCATGAATTCATCGCGTCCATCGAAAAGGTTGCGAACGCGCCTGTATCGTTGATATCGACGCGGTTCGCCAAGTTCGGCGTCATTGATCGAAGGGATTGGCGGTGACGGAAGAAGAACTGCTGGAGAACTATCCGCGTCTTTACCACATGGCGGAAGACGCGAGTTGGGAGTCGGTCGCCCGCCACGGCCTGCTGTCGACGACTGCGCTGCTCGACCTCTACGAACTCGGGGGCGAGGAACGGAGTAAGCTGGAATCCGAACGCCGACCGGAATCGGTCAAGATATCGCGGGACGGGTTGCCGGTGGCGGTGGTCCGCGACCAGAAGCCGATGACCCGCTCCGCGCTGGAAAAGTGTCTGACCGACGGCACGACGCCCGAAGAATGGTTCGAAACGTTGAACGCGCGGGTGTTCTTCTGGCTCTCCAAGGATCGGCTTCAGGGACTCCTCGGCGCACGGGCCTATCGCGACAAACCGCAGACCGTCATCACGCTGGATACGAAGAGCCTGGTCGCTGCGCATCGCGACGCCATCACGCTCAGTCCGATCAACAGCGGCGCCACGATCTACAATCCGGTGCCGAGGGGACGCAGCACGTTCAAGCCCATCGCCGACTTTCCCTTCGACGAGCGCCGCAAGAAGCTGAAGAAGCCGATCAAGGACGCGGTAGTCGAGTTGACCGTCATGGGTGGCGTGCCCGACATCGAAGCTCACGCTCTAGCGGCACATCGCGTCTTCAAAGGCGAGAAAAAAGTGCTTTGGAGGCGCGAAGGCAGCGATCCCGGCGAGGGACCGTAGACGGCGGCCTACGCCGCCGAGGCCTCAGTTAGACGCGCGGGGCGCCGATGCTTGCGCAGCAGGTCGGCCACATGCGACGTCAAGCCAACCTCGCCGCGGATACGGACGCCGACGCCCGACGGCAGTCGGTGCAGCAGGCTGCGCAGTTCTTCCAAGCCGCTCGACACATCGAACGTCTCCCAGCGGTCGGCTTCGCCCGGAACGAGCGTGGACGCCGCGCTGTCCGTAGCGCCTTTGTGGAGTTGGACGATCCAGACGCGCATGCCGTCGTGGACCCATTCGAACCGCACCGGCCCGAGCCGCTCCTTCGTCCGATGATAGATCGCCTCGACGTCGCCCACTACGCTTCGCGGCAGGCGTTCCGGCACCTTCTGGCCAAGCATGAAGCGATCGCCTTCGCCGGCGGCGCCTTCGACGACGACTTCACCCAGCGCATCCGTGATGGCGGCGCCGGCGTAAGTAGCAGGGACTGCGGCCTGAGAGAGAATCGCCGAGATCGCTTCGCCGCTCGGGTCCTCCGCGTTGAGCAGGCGGAACGGATCGAGCCAGCCCTTGATGGTGGTGAATCTGCCGGGTTCCTGTTCGCGCGGGCACGTGCGAGTCCACACTTCCTTCGACGAAGTCGCTTCGCCGAAAGTGAACGGCGCGATGCGCCGGGAAATGCAGGTCGTCCGGGGAACGGGAAGGCCCATGACGTGGGCGATCAACAGACCGAACGTCTTGTCGCCGATCATCTGGCTGAAGCGGTTCGGCCATTTGACGGCCGCCATGGCCGGCGCGCTGTCCGATCCTTCGTATTCCCACATCAAGGTGTGGGTTCGTCGCCAGCCACGCGGCTTGGGATGAATACTGAACTCGAGTCGCCCGCGACCGGCGTCGACCGTTTCGACCGGGATGCCGTACACCGTTTCGATCAGAGCGAGGGCCCAATCCAGCGGAAGAGACGCGGTGCCACCCTTTTCGACGCAGCGTGGAGTGTCGTCCGGCGCGAACTCGGCCACGCCGCCCTGGAGGACGCCGGACACGCCGCCGTCGGACACGTCGACCGTCTCGTTCGCGATGACAAAGAGACCCTCGGCCGACATGCGTCGGACCAGCGTTTCGACCTGGGTAAGATCGGACAGGCCGTAATGGAAGTCGCGGCTTCTCGGACTGTCTGGTGTGAAGCTGCGAAGATTTATCGTCCCTTCAGGACTTTGCCCGATCAGGGCGCGGAGCGCGTCCGCCAACGTCGGGAACTTGTGGTTCGCGTCGAACCCAGCGACGCGGCAAAATTCCTGACGCGGTCGGTCTGCATCAGGGGAGAAGCTCACGAATTGCGCGACGTTCCCGACGCGGGCGAGTTCGTCCAACGACACGTCCTTACGCAATGACATCAACACGGCCCCTGTTACGCGTCCCGCTTCGGCATAAAGGCGCAAACGGCCGCGGGCTCCAGCCGTTCCGGAGAAATATCACCGCCTTTCACCGGGCCTGGGATTGTCCCTTGACAATCCTTTCTCGCCGTAGGGTCTCGAACCGATCGAGCCACATCCGCTTGGCGGTTTCCGGTTGAAGGTGCCGGACTAGGATCGGAGCCGGCTGTATGGTCAACCCGGCGAGCCAGCCGTCCGTCCCCGGCGGCATGATCTGTCTTTGCTCGGCCGCGAGCACCCGCAGGTCGGCTTCCTTGATCTGGGGAGGAAGAGGGGACGCGATGCCAAACCGCTTCAGGACGGCATCCTGGACCGCGGCTTCGATCCGCTTGAAGTCAGGGAGCATCTGCTTGAGCGGGCGTGTGATGTCGCCAATGAACGCCTCGGCCGCATCGTGCAGGAGCGCTTCGAATTCGAACCCTTCGGCGACGTCGCTCACCAGCAGGCTGTGTTCGGCCACCGAGTAGAACCGGCTGCATTGGCCGGAATACCGGCAGATGTGCGCGAGTCCGTGGGCGATGTCCTCGACCGTGAAGTCGCTGGTGTGGGGCGAGGCGAAATCGAACCATGCGCCGCTATGGAGCATGATCGACGGTCCCACTTCGACCTTGACTGCGACCATCGCACTCTTCTTCCAGGACATCAGACCCCATCAGTATAATTCGGCGCGCAACGCAGCGCCATCGTCCTCATCCTACAATGAATGTTGTTGCATATGAAACAAAAATGTCGCAAATGAAAACGTTCTCCCATCCTCTTATGATGCGGTCATGCCCCAAGGAAAGGTCGATCACTCCGCTGTTGCGCGGCTGCGGGAGTTCGCCGAAGGGCATCCTCAATGGAGCAAGCGAGAACTTGCGCGCAGGCTCAATATGAACCATTCGCTGATCACTAGGGCTCTGTCGGGACGCCCCATTACCGCTGCGAGCGCGGAGCTGATCGGGCAGGGTTTGGATCGTCTGGGGAGTGGCGACAGGCCGCCGATCGATGTTGAATTTGTAGCAGCGCTGTTGCATATGCTCCAAGAAGCGCTGGCCACCCTCGATCGTTCGCGGAAGACCAAAGGCCGGCGCCGCAGATCCTGACCGGCGCCGCTCGGAGATTCCGCGACGAGGCCACCCCAGCTGTCGTGTCAAAAACTGACGCATCTTGGCCAAAAACTCAGCCCCGTAACCCCTTGATCTTCCTACCCCCGTCTACTGTGCATGGGGTTGTTTTCGCATATTTTGCTATCGTATGGCAGAAGGCCGCGACCGTAACGCCACGGCAAGCGCCTTTACCCGGCCGCGTCGCCCCCACCAAGCGAGACCAACATGCACTCTTCCGCCACCGGCTGGGGCAACGGGCTGCTCGGCGTCATCATCTTCAGCGGCTCGCTGCCGGCGACGCGGGTTGCGGTCGGCGGCTTCTCGGCGCTGTTCCTGACCTCGGCGCGCGCGGTCATCGCGGCGCTGATCGGGGTGGCCGTGCTCGGCCTGCTGCGGCAGGCGCGGCCGCAGCGAGGCGATCTCGTCTCGCTCGCCATCGTCGCGATCGGCGTCGTGGTCGGCTTTCCGCTGCTGACGGCGCTGGCGCTGCAGCACATCACCTCGGCCCGGTCGATCGTCTTCATCGGCCTGTTGCCGCTCTCGACCGCGATCTTCGCCGTGCTGCGCGGCGGCGAGCGGCCGCAGCCGCTGTTCTGGATGTTCGCCGGTCTCGGCAGCGCCACGGTGGCCGGCTTTGCCCTGTCGAATGGCGGTGCGGCCTCGCTCACCGGCGATCTGCTGATGGTCGCCGCGATCGTTCTGTGCGGCCTCGGCTATGCCGAAGGCGCCGCGCTGTCGCGCCGGCTCGGCGGCTGGCAGGTGATCTCCTGGGCGCTGTTGCTCGCGCTGCCGCTGATGGTGCCGCTCGCGATCCTCACCTGGCCGGCAAGCTGGAGCGGCATCAGCGTGCCCGCCTGGATCGGGCTCGCTTACGTCTCGATCTTCAGCATGTTCGTCGGCTTCATCTTCTGGTACCGCGGGCTTGCGATCGGCGGCATCGCCCGCGTCGGCCAGCTGCAGCAGCTCCAGCCGTTCTTCGGCCTCGCACTCGCCGGCCTCCTGCTGCACGAGCCCGTCGCGTGGAGCATGATCGTCGCAACCGGCCTCGTGGTCGCCTGCGTGTTTTTCGCGCGACGGTTTGCGTGAGGCCTCTTGCCTCACGCCTGCCCCATCACCGTCCTCGTCAGCGCGCCCTTGGCGAACTTCTTCAGCGGCATCGGCTTGCCGAACAGGAAGCCCTGCACGAAGTCGAAGCCGAGCTCGTTGGCGGCGACGAGATCGGCGCGGCTTTCCACCCCCTGCGCCACGCTGCGCGCGCCAAAGCCCTGCGCCAGCTCGACGATGTGACGGCACACCGTGCGCTTCAACCGGTCGCTGCCGCTGCCGGTGACGAATTGCCGGTCGGCCTTCAGCTTGACGAACGGAATCCTGTCCAGCTCCATCAGCGCCGGCCAGTTGGCGCCGAGATTGTCGATCGACAGGCCGATATTGTGCAGGCCGACCTCGCGCGCGACCTCGGTCAGGTGATCGAGATCGCGGATCGCCTCCTCGCTGTCGATCTCGACCGTCAGCCCGCCGAAGGCCGGATGCGTCGGCACGCGGCGGCAGAGATCGCGCACCGCCTGCGGCTCCCTGAGATAGGACGCGGGCAGGTTGATCGAGAGATCGACAGCGCTTTGTTGCTCCAGAAGATAGTGCCAGTCCTGCATGGCGCGATCGATCACGAATTCGGAGAGCGCGCGCAGATGCGGGTCGCTCTCTTCGGGAATGAAATAGGCCGGCGGCACCACGCCCCAGGTCGGATGCCGCATCCGCACCAGCGCCTCGGCGCCGCTGCGGACCAGCGTGCGCGCGTCGATCTTGGGCTGGTACCAGAGCTCGAGCCAGCCGGCATGCAGGGCCTCGCCGACATGCACGGCCGGGCTCGGCGCCGGCTCCTCCGGCAGCAGCATGGCGATGCGCTCGCGCAGCGTTTCCGCCGCAAAGGGCGTGGTCAGCGGCGGCAGCATCGCAAGGCCGTATTCCTCGCCGACCTGCCGCACCGCCTTGACGATGATCGACTCGCGCGCGCCGACGGCGAGAACCTTGCCGGCGAACGCCTCGCGCACCAGGATCTCAAGGAATCTCCCCGGCTCGATGCCGTCGGCGGCGACGCCGAGCAGGATCAGGTCCGGCAATTCGGTGGCGAGCACCGCCTGCAGCTCGTCCGAGCTGGCGCATTCGCTGGTGACGAAGCCGAGATCCTCCAGCACCTCGCTGAGGAAGGCGCGCAGATGCCGCTTGCTGTCGGCCACGCAGGCGCGCGGCGTCACCTTTCGCCGTCCGAAGGTCACAGGCCTTCGTCCGACGAGTTCAATCATCCCATCGTTCATCGCTACACCACTCCCGTTCCGTGACGGTTTTCTAAACGGCGAGCGTGGGTTCAAATAAGGAGAGCTTCAGATCTTCACTGGATTATCTGGGTAACCTTAAACCCCTCAATTCGCGCTAAGCTTTCGACAAACTCTCTCCAAAGACGGCGCGACGGCAAACATGACGATTGCAGTCGCTGCGCAAATGTCCGTCGTGTGACATCGAGCTTGCGGTTCGCGGACGAAAGCGGGCAAGCGATGACGCGGTGTGCCTTTTCGAAGCACCCGGGAAGCCGTCGCAAGATTAATCGCCGTCGCTGGTTTGTCCGGATTGCGGCCGTCGAACGCGATCACACAAAGTGTGAAACGCATCACACACGGTTTGCTGCATCTGCGCTATTGCTCGGCACAGCCGGTGGTGGGCTGTATCGAGGATTACGACAATGACGATGCGGCGAATGATGGTCTGGTGGTTCAGGGTGGTGATGTCGGGGCGATTTCTCGATCGCTTCCTGTGCCTGCCGCGCGCGCATTAGAGCATGATCCGGAAAAGTGTGCGGCGGTTCTCCGAAAAGATCATGCTCAAACAATAAACTGAGGCGCGAGCTCAGGTCTGCCCTATCAATTTGCGAAACGCCGCCGCGCCATCCTGCACCACGTCGCGGCCCTTCCAGGCCAGATAGGTCAGCTTGCCGCCGAGCGTGTCGTGGCTGCGCAGACGGCGAGAGCCGAGGATGTGGCCGACATTGGACGGGAAGCGGGCCACCTCGGCGGACACCAGCGCCGCGATCGCGTCCATCAATTGCTGGAGCCGGATTCCCCATTCGGAACTCTCGATGCCGTCGATGCGCACCTTGAGGGAATATTCGGTGTCGTAGATATCGGCGAGCAGGTCGCGGGCGACCAGCACCCGGTTGTTCCGGAGCGCGATCCGAAGCGCGAGGCGCTTGTCGTCGAGCCGGTCGAGCACCATGTGAACGACGCAGGCATAGGGTGTGGCGGCGACATCGGTGGCGCTCTTGCTCGCGGCCGCCTTGGTGGCGAGACGCGTCAATTGCCAGGGCGTCGCCAGGCGCCGCGCCACCAGCGTCAGCGCGAAGGGAAGGGCCTCGGCATGCGCCTTCCCGAAGGCGTCGAGCTGCGCGGTGATCTGGGCAACCCGGTCGTCGTCGAACTTGGCGATCTTCTCGGGCAGCTTTTCGTTGAATTTCGTCAGCACATTGCCGGCGCGCAGCACGTGCTGCATCTTCCTGACGTCGTCGAATGCGGTGCGCGACGCCGTGTATTGCGCGAGCTTGCCGCGCGCGAATTCGGTGCTCTCCGCCGATGCAAAGGTGCTCTCCAGGACCTTGACGACCTTGGTCTGGAACGTCGAGGCGACCTTCAGGACCTCCTTCGGGTTGTTGGCGGCAACCTGGTCGTTGATCGCCTTGATGTAGTCGCGCGCCATGGTCGGCAGCAGGTCGCGGCAGATCCATTCCCAGATCGGCGTGAGGGTATTGCGCGAGATCCGCCCCATGTTGGGGTGCTCGGGCGCGCCGTTGATCAGGAACAGCTCGAGCGGCGCGAAGAAATAGCGCGACGGGTTGGTAGCGCGCGCCTGGGTCGATCCGTCCTTGCGAAACTCGGCGCGCAGGCGCGACTGGATCTCGGACGAGCCGGGCATGTCGATGCCGCACAGCTCGAGCCGCTCGAGTTCACTGAGCAGACAGCTGCGCGACAGCGGCGTCAGCCTCTGCAGGAATTCCGACAGCCGATCGATCTCGTCCATGGCACGCAGTCTTTCGCAGCATTTCCCGCGTGTGCGGGCCCAATGCGTGGAGGCATTTGCGCGCTCTCAACTTCCCTAAGAGAAGCAAGCCGCCGTTAATTATTCCGTAAAAACCGGGGGACGACGTCCGCGCGAAGGCGGCGGTTAAGGGGTTTTCGCTCGTTTGCTCAAGACTTCAGTGGGAAACGCAACCCCTGCATGGTTCCATGCGGCCAGGCGCAAGCACAAATTGTGCCGACGCCGCCATTTCCGCGCAAAACCGACAAAATCACCGTAGTCTTACGGAGCAAAAAGTTAACCACAGACCGCCCCGGGTTCCGCTAAACGAGTGACATGGGGTCACAGAATGATACGGCCACCGATTCGCGGCCGTCGGAATGGTACGAAGGCAGCGCTGCTCCAGCTGAAGAGCCCGATTTCGTCCGCCTGAGCGCTGCCCGGGCCAAGGCCGGCGACGAAATGGCCGCTGCCATCGCCCGCGAGCTCAACGGCCCCCTGACTGCCCTGCTGCTCTACATGGGCGAGATCAAGCATCACAGCGATCAACTCGCGCCCGTGACCGGCGACCGTGCCTATTTGCGGCGGGTGGTCGAGAATGCCCTGGCACAAACCGAGCGCGTCTGCGGACTGGTCAAGCAGCTGGCCGGTCCTCAAAAGGGCGGCTTGTCGATCCCGTCCAGCGCCGAGGACGCAGAATCGAAAACCGTCCGCGCACAGCAGCCCCAGCGTGTGCCGAGCGCCGAACTCGTCAGCCTGTCGGGTCAGAAGCGGCTGACCAAGCGCGAGCGCGAGGTGCTGAGACTGATCAGCGAAGGCTACTCGAACAAGCAGGGCGCGCTTCGGATGCAGATCAGTCCGCGCACGTTCGAGAGCCATCGCGCCGAGGCGATGCGCAAGCTCGGTGCGCGCAACACCGCGGACCTCGTCCGCGCGGCGCTGCTGCACTCGATCGACTGAGGCTGGTGTGTTGCATCGCCGGCAGGCGGTGCGGACAACGCCCCGAGAGATCTCCCGGGACGTCCTGAGAACCCGATCGCGCTCAGAAATAGTCTTCGGCGAAGGGACGCGCGCGCGAGGCGGGACGCAGCGGCTTGATCTCTTCCTTCGGCCCGTTCGGGATGATCGTGATGGTCCAGCGGGGCGGCATGCTCGAATCCTGCTCCAGCACCGAACGCACGAAGCCTGTCACCGTTGACTCGCCGGCCTTCACCGTCGCCATCCGGCCGTTGAACTGTGCGATGCGGAAGCGGCGAACTTCTTTCTGGTCCGCGGTCTCGTAGGTGAACATGGAAAACCCTCCTGGTTTTCCGGGACTATCGCCGCCTATGATTAGCCATCTGTGAAAATCCCAAGCCGTAGAAGCACGGCGGGGATGCACGCGGGCCGTGCTAGCCCTGCGGCTCCTGTGCGCGCGCGGCGGCGTAGGCGGCGTCCATCAGGTCCAGGAGATCGCGGAATCCGCCGTCGCCGAGCTTCTCTGCGGACTGCTCCAGTCGCAGCGCCAGCGCCGCGAGCCTGACATAGCCGAAGGTCCCGGCCGAGCTCTTCAGCGAATGCGCTTCGCGCGCGATCCTGGCGTGGTGCTGCGCCAGCGAGAGCGTGCGGAACAATTGCAGGCGCGCGCAGGTCTCGCTCCAGAACACATCGCGCACTTCGCAGGCACCGTCCTCGCCGATCTCGCGCACCAGCGCTTCGTAAGCGTGCGGCTCGCGCGCAGGCTCGGCCTCGATCGGCTCGTGCGCGGGCGCGACGGTGACTTCAAACATGGGCCTGCTGCCTCGATCACGGATCATTCGTCTGTCGCGCGGCACAGTCCCGGCGCGAGGGCTGCCCGTGTCTACGGCATTCGAATTTCCGTTCCGGTAGCAGGACACAAGGTGTTTGCAGGCCGGCATTAGCCGGCGGTTTACCATGCGCGCGCGGCGGTCAGCGCGCGCCGAGCAGCCGGTCGTACTGGGCCTTCACGGTGGCGTAGCATTCGCACGCCGTTTGGCGCAGGCCGTCGAGGTTGGTGATCTGGATGTGTCCGCGGCTGTAATGGATGAAATTGGCCTGTTGCAGGGTGTTGGCGACCAGCGACACGCTGTTGCGCCGCGCCCCGATCATCTGCGCCATGGTCTCCTGGGTCAGCAGCAGCCGGGTGTCGCCGGAGAGGTCATGGGTGTGCAACAGGCAGCGTGACAGCCGCGACTCCACGGGATGGGCGGCATTGCAGCCTGCGGCCTGCTGGACCTGGGCGTAGACCGCCAGCCCGTGACGCGTCAGCAACGTGCGCAGGGTGCCGCTCTGGTCGGCGGCGATCCGCAGCCGGTCGAGATCCATCACCGACGCGACGCCGGGAACCAGCACGACGGCGGTGTTCAGCGCGCACGCATCGCCCATCGTCGAGAGCGTCCCGAGCAGGCTGTCGCGACCGATCATGGCGACTTGCACATGCTCGCCCTTGGCGAGTTTCACCACCAGCGAGATGACGCCGCGGTGGGGAAAATAGGCGCGCTTCAGCACCTCGCCGGTCTCGACCAGCACCGCGTCATGGGGCAGATCGACTGTTCGCAGGTGCGGACGGATCAATTCATAGTCGTCTGCCGACAGTGCGGACAGGAATCCGTTGGCCGAGCGCACCATCGTTTCCAAGAGCTGCCCTCCGTTCCCGCACCACCGAATCGCGATCGACGACATCCCGTCATGCGTCCGTCGCAGGGTCCATCATGTTCGCGTCGGGATATATTGGCAATTGGGACAAGTTGCCCGAGCACCGCAACCTCGCTCATCTGTCCCTCGGACAGGCCCACCGTGATTGAAACGGATCCGCCATGCGGGAAGTAAACGTAATTCAGCGCAGCACCCGCCTCGCTCAAGACAGATTACCTGACCATTTCGACCGTCGCGAGATGCGGACGCAGCAGATCGAGATCTGCCGCGTCGAGCATTTGCAGCGCTTGGTTGGACGGGCAGCCGCTCGCGATCATCGAAGATCAATCGGGCATTTTCGATGCACGATCGGGTGCGAGGCCCGTTCGTCATCCAGTTGCACGGAAATAAAAGCATATTATAAAGGTTGTAATGCTGTCCATATAACCTTTGGGAGGCAGACAGGCTGCAGCATTTGCGGCGGAAATAAGAACGGCGCGCTGACTCGCTCATGAGCCATTGCGCCGGTCCTGCAGGGTTGTGCAGGAAAAAGCGGCAAGGGGACTCTTCGTGAACCGGGAGCATTGCATCCGCGCTGCGGCCAGACGTTGCCCGACCCGTGCAGTCTCGTCCGTTGGACCAGCAATGACTGTCATCCAATACTGCCATGAAGCCTGGCGTCGCGCGGCCGCGGATGTCGCGTCGATCCTCCCCGCGCCGCCAATGAGGTTCGCGACCGTCATTCTTTCGACTGCAAGCAAAGGGGAAAGGCGTGCCCCACGGTTCAATTATTGAATCGCCGAAACGGGAAGCTCAAACGGGGACGGCAGGTCTGCGCAATATTCTCGTCGTCGACGACGACCCGATGGTCTGCATGGCCATCGAGGTCTATCTCCAGCGCAACGATTTTCGGGTAACGATTGCCGAAGGAGGTGAAGCCGGACTGCGCGCACTCGAACACCAGCAATTCGATCTGATGATCATCGACATTTTCATGCCGCACATGCGCGGGTTCGAATCGATCCGGATCTTGCACGAGCGGGCGCCGGTCATTCCGCTGATCGCGATGTCCGGCTACGCCTTTGCGGATCTGAATTCGCCTGCACCCGATTTCCTCCGGATCGCGCTCGAGCTCGGCGCCGCACGCTGTCTGCGCAAGCCGTTCACGCCGCATGCGCTGCTCGCCGCCATCAACGATTGCCTGGCGGAGCATCGTCCCGACGGCGACCTCGCCTCGGTCGCGCGATTGGGTTAGCGCGGCGCGGGCCGCCATGGCCACGGGGTAACCGTTCGTTTACCGCGCGTGCGGACCACGCAGGTCGCTGCGTCAACACGAACGGAGCGGCGCGACTGCGCTCCGGTTGCGGGCGGCTCGGTTCGATGTCCCGCAGGCCGCCCTATCGTCCTTCGCGAGCGGGACTTTCCAGCGCGCCTCGCTCGCTGTTATCGGCCCGTTTACCTCACGCGTCGCCGCGGTTGCGGCGTTGAGTTGGTTTTGCCGAAAAGCGCTGCCGCACGCCGTCGAACCGCAAACTTCTCTTCAATATCCGTATTAGCACGGAGGATGAAATTAACGGGACTGTGAAAGGGGATGTCTAACGATCGAGAGGAGGGCTTCCGTCCATGCCAAAAGTGGCGCGGGGCGTCGAGGTCCAGGGTCAGGTCAGTAAGGCGTAGCTCATGGATGATCTGTTGCGGGAGTTTTTGACGGAGACCAGCGAGAGCCTGGACACCGTGGACAATCAGCTGGTGAAGTTCGAGCAGGAGCCGAACAACGCCAAGATCCTGGATAACATCTTCCGCCTGGTCCACACCATCAAGGGCACTTGCGGCTTCCTCGGATTGCCGCGGCTGGAAGCGCTGGCGCATGCCGGCGAGACCCTGATGAGCAAATTCCGCGACGGCATGCCGGTGACGGCGGACGCGGTGTCGCTGATTCTGGCTTCGATCGACCGGATCAAGGAGATCCTGGCCGGTCTCGAGGCGACCGAAGCCGAGCCCGAGGGCAACGACCGCGATCTCATCGACCAGCTGGAAGCGATGGTCGAGCGGGGCATGGCGGCTATGTCAGCGTCGGCGCCGCCGATCGCGTCAGGCTCGGCGCAGCCGATGCCGGCCGCTGCAGCCGCTGCTCCCGTGGCCGAGGCGCCGCCGCTGGTGCCGGAAGCGCCCGCCACTGCGACTGCGCCCGCAAAGGAGATGACAACGGGCACGCTGATCGACCAGACCCTGGAGCGTCCGCTGCGTCCGGGCGAAGTCTCGCTCGACGAGCTCGAGCGCGCCTTCCGCGAGACCCCGATCGAAGCGGCGGAGCCCGTCGCCGAAGTCAAGGCCGAGCCCGCCGCTGAAGCAGCGGCGCCGGTTGCCAGAGCGGTCGTCAAGGACGCCAAGGCGTCCAAGGAGAAGGCCGTCGCCAAGAAGTCGGCGGCAGATGAGACCGGCGGCGAAGGCGCCAGCATCGCCAACCAGTCGATCCGCGTCAACGTGGATACGCTGGAGCATCTGATGACCATGGTCTCCGAGCTGGTGCTGACCCGCAACCAGCTGCTGGAGATCTCCCGCCGCAACGAGGACACCGAGTTCAAGGTGCCGCTGCAGCGCCTCTCCAACGTCACCGCCGAGCTGCAGGAAGGCGTCATGAAGACGCGCATGCAGCCGATCGGCAATGCCTGGCAGAAGCTGCCCCGCATCGTCCGCGACCTCTCGAGCGAACTCGGCAAGCAGATCGAACTGGAGATGCACGGTGCCGACACCGAGCTCGACCGCCAGGTGCTCGATCTGATCAAGGACCCGCTCACCCACATGGTGCGCAACTCCGCCGATCATGGCCTGGAGACCCCCGCCGAGCGCCTCGCCTCCGGCAAGGGCGAGCAGGGCACCATCCGCCTGTCCGCCTATCACGAGGGCGGCCACATCATCATCTGCATCGCCGACAACGGCCGCGGCCTCAACACCGACAAGATCAAGGCCAAGGCGATCTCCTCAGGCCTCGTCACCGAGGCCGAGCTCGAGAAGATGAGCGAAGCCCAGATCCACAAGTTCATCTTCGCGCCGGGCTTCTCGACCGCCGCCGCCATCACCTCGGTCTCCGGTCGCGGCGTCGGCATGGACGTGGTGCGTACCAATATCGACCAGATCGGCGGCACCATCGACATCAAGTCGGTGGCCGGCGAGGGCTCGTCCGTCACCATCAAGATCCCGCTGACGCTCGCGATCGTCTCGGCCCTGATCGTCGAAGCCGCCGGTGATCGCTTCGCGATCCCGCAGCTCTCGGTGGTCGAGCTGGTCCGTGCCCGCGCCAACAGCGAGCACCGCATCGAGCGCATCAAGGACACCGCGGTGCTGCGCCTGCGCAACAAGCTCTTGCCGCTGATCCACCTCAAGAAGCTCCTCAAGATCGACGACGGCGCGGCCTCCGATCCCGAGAACGGCTTCATCGTGGTGACCCAGGTCGGCAGCCAGACCTTCGGCATCGTCGTCGACGGCGTGTTCCACACCGAAGAGATCGTGGTCAAGCCGATGTCGACCAAGCTGCGTCACATCGACATGTTCTCCGGCAACACCATCCTGGGCGATGGCGCGGTCATCATGATCATCGATCCCAACGGCATCGCGAAAGCGCTCGGCGCCGCCGGCTCCTCGGCCCACGACATGGGTGACGAGAACGGCGCCCATCACATCGGCTCGGGCGAGCAGACCACTTCGCTGCTGGTGTTCCGCGCCGGCTCGTCGCAGCCCAAGGCGGTCCCGCTCGGCCTCGTCACGCGCCTGGAAGAGCTCCCCGCCGACAAGATCGAGTTCTCCAACGGCCGCTACATGGTGCAGTATCGCGAGCAGCTGATGCCGCTCATTGCCATGGACGGCGTCACCATCGCCAGCCAGGGCGCCCAGCCGATCCTGGTGTTCGCCGACGACGGCCGCTCCATGGGCCTCGTCGTCGACGAGATCATCGACATCGTCGAGGAACGGCTCAACATCGAGGTCGGCGGCTCCGCTTCCGGCATCCTGGGCTCGGCCGTGATCAAGGGCCAGGCCACCGAGGTGATCGACGTCGGCCACTTCCTGCCGATGGCGTTCTCCGACTGGTTCACCCGCAAGGAGATGAAGCCGTCGCTGCACTCGCAGTCGGTGCTGCTGGTCGACGATTCCGCGTTCTTCCGCAACATGCTGGCGCCCGTCCTCAAGGCGGCCGGCTACCGCGTCCGCACCGCCCCGACCGCGCAGGAGGGCCTCGCGGCACTGCGCGCGCAGACCTTCGACGTGGTGCTGACCGACATCGAGATGCCCGACATGAACGGGTTCGAGTTCGCCGAGACCATCCGCTCGGACAACAATCTGGGCTCGATGCCGATCATCGGTCTGTCGGCGCTGGTGTCGCCGGCGGCGATCGAGCGCGGCCGTCAGGCCGGCTTCCATGACTATGTCGCCAAGTTCGACCGTCCCGGTCTGATCGCGGCGCTGAAGGAACAGACCGCGAGCGCTGCCGGCGCCTCCGATCTGAGCCGGGCGGCGGCGTAACGGACAGGATCAGGAGACACCCAACATGACCAGCAAGAGCAAGACCCAATCCGCCGAAGGCGCCATGGTCGAATACGTCACCGCGATGATCGGCGGCCAGCTGTTCGGCCTGCCGATCTCCCGCGTCCAGGACGTGTTCATGCCCGAACGCGTCACCCGCGTGCCCCTGTCCTCGCGCGAGATCGCGGGCGTGCTGAACCTGCGCGGCCGCATCGTCACCGTGGTCGACATGCGCGCCCGTCTCGGCCTGCCGCAGCCCGAGGACGGCAAGGTGCCGATGGCGGTCGGCGTCGATTTGCGCGGTGAATCCTACGGCCTGCTGATCGACCAGATCGGCGAAGTGCTGCGCCTGCCCGAGGCCGGCATGGAGGAAAACCCCGTCAACCTCGACCCGCGCATGGCCAAGCTCGCCGGCGGCGTCCACCGTCTCGACGGCCAGCTCATGGTCGTCCTCGACATCGACCGCGTCCTCGAGCTCGAAACCAGAGTGCAAATGGCTGCGTAAACTGACACCAGAGAACACCGAAGTCGGAGAAGAAAAATGAAGACTTGTTTGGTTGTTGACGATTCCAGCATCGTCCGAAAAGTTGCCCGCCGGATCGTCGAGGCGCTGGGCTTTCAAGTGATCGAAGCTGAAGATGGCGTCGAGGCTCTGGTTCACTGCAAGAAGGCGATGCCGGAGGCCATCCTGCTCGACTGGAACATGCCCGTCATGGACGGCTTCCAGTTTCTGGGCACGCTGCGCCGCATGCCCGGCGGTGACGAGCCCATGGTCGTGTTCTGCACCACGGAAACCGGCATCGATCACATCACGAAGGCAATGGGCGGTGGTGCCAACGAGTACATCATGAAGCCCTTCGACAAGGACATCGTGTTGGCGAAATTCCAGGAAGTCGGTCTGATCGCGCTGGACGAACAAACCGCCGCCTGAGACGCCTTCGTTAACTTCAAGAGGTCTTCCGTGAATCCGACCGAGTATGAGTATCTGCGTAAGTTCTTGAAGGACAATTCCGGTCTCGACCTGTCCGCAGACAAGCAATATCTGATCGAAAGCCGCCTGCTGCCGCTGGCCCGCAAGGCCGGGCTCTCCAGCATCGGCGAACTCGTGCAGAAGCTGCAAGGCGGCGCGCGCACGGTGATCACCGACGTGGTCGAAGCCATGACCACCAACGAGACGTTCTTTTTTCGCGACAAGGTCCCGTTCGATCATTTCCGCGACCACATCATGCCGGAGATCATCAAGGCACGGGCAGCCAAGCGCAGCGTCCGGATCTGGTGCGCCGCCGGCTCGACCGGGCAGGAGCCCTATTCGCTGGCGATGTGCCTGAAGGACATGAGTGCGGCCCTCACCGGCTGGCGCATCGAGATCATCGCGACCGATCTGTCGCAGGAGGTGCTGGAGAAGGCCAAGGCCGGAATCTACAGCCAGTTCGAGGTGCAGCGCGGCCTGCCGATCCAGATGCTGATGAAATATTTCAAGCAGACGGGCGAGACCTGGCAGGTCAATCCCGAATTGCGGGCGATGATCCAGCACCGGCAGCTCAACCTGCTGCACGATTTCGCGCAGCTCGGCACCTTCGACGTCATCTTCTGCCGCAACGTGCTGATCTATTTCGACCAGGACACCAAGATCAACATCTTCAACCGGCTGGCGCGCCAGATCGAGCCCGACGGCTTCCTGGTGCTGGGCGCGGCCGAAACCGTGGTCGGCCTGACCGATACGTTCCGCCCGATTCCGGAGCGGCGCGGCCTCTACAAGCCGAACGATCCGCGTGCCGCAGCCGCCAAGCCGGCTCTCGCCGGCGCGGCGCCGCGACTGGCGGTCATGGCAGGACGATAGAGATGGCCGAGGATGGCAAGGGTACGGAACGCGTGACTTTCAGTCGCGGCTACGATGTCTGCATCATGGCCATCGACGGCACCTGGCGCCGCGACTGCAAGCTCAACGCGATCTCCGATATCGACGCCATCCTCACGGTGGAAGGCTCGATCCAGGGGCTGAACCTGAAGGAGTTCTTCCTGCTGTTGTCGTCCACGGGCCTAGCCTACCGCCGCTGCGAGCTGGTCCGCGTCAACGGCGCCGAAATGGACATCCAGTTCCTGCGCGGCAAGAACCGGAAGAAGCGCGGCGCAGCCGGCGGCCGTGACGAAGCGGCGTGATCCGCCCACGTCCTTTCCGGTCCATTGCTTCATATTTTCTGAAAACATCCGAATGAATTCGCGACAGCGGCTTTACGTGGCCTAAGCGCGAACCGTGTATCCGTTGACGATCCCAATCTCAGGATACTGAAATGCCCAGAAGTTCTCTTTCCCCCATCTCCTCGAACCTGCCCGACGGCGCCGAGCGGCGCGCGCTTCAGCTCCTGGTGGTCGATGACGACGCTACGCAGCGCAGCCTGATCACGGTCGCCGCCAAGCAGGCCGGCCACGAAGTCACCGTGGCGCCGTCCGTGGCGGATGCGATCGAGAAGCTACGCGCCGCGCGCTTCGACTGCGTGACGCTCGATCTCGTGCTGGAGGATGGCGACGGCATCGACGTGCTGCGCGAGATGGCGGCGGCGAAGTTCGGTGGCGCCGTGATCGTCATCAGCGGCATGGACGGCAAGCGCCGCAGCGCAGCACGCAGCTTCGCCCGGTCCGTCGGGATCGAACTCCAGAGCCTGCCGAAGCCGCTCGACCTCGCGGCCCTGCGCATCAGCCTCGCCAATCTCGGCAAGACCGCGATGGGGCTTCCTGCGATTCACACGTGGGGCGGCGTCGCCACCGACGCGATCGTGGAACGGCATCGCGCTTGAGACTTGCGGAGCCGCCATGCGATCGGGCGCGGCTGCTGCGCCGCGCCGATCGCACTCTATGCCGCGTCGCCGGATTCCGATAGCGATTGCAAGGCGTGGCAAAGGCCCGCCCGGCAGGCATTGAGGGCGGCGCTCGCCGTCGCATAACGCGGCGTGACGTCGTCCAGCACGAAAATTTCGGTGGAACCCGCGATAGCGCTATCGGATACGGGCTCGACCTGTTCCGGTTTCATCGCCGCGTCGATCAGACGCACACTGATGTCGATGCGCGCGATCAGCGAGCGAAGTTCGGCTGCGATCAACTGACGGCTGTCGGCGTCGGCCAACGCGGCGAGCGGGGGTGTGCCTGCGTAATTTAGCATGGATATTCTCCGTCCCCCGCAATAAGGCACCTCGTCGCTACTTGTGCGTTAAGTCCATGTCCCGTACAAATACGGGTGGGCCGAATCCGCGCCGAACGCCAAACGGGAGGCGCGGACGCGAGTCCTTCATGCCAACTGGATGTGGCACATGGCCGAACAAAGCTCTCGCGGTGAAATCTTCGTGGTCGACGACGACCCTGCAGTTCGCGACACCCTGTCGATGGTGTTGAAAGCGGCGGGCTATGAGGTGATCTGTTTTGCCGACGGCGCAGCGCTGCTCGCCGTCGCGCGAAACCGCACACCGGCTGCGATCCTGCTCGACGTGCACATTCCCGGAAAGTCGGGCCTCGACATTCTGGAGGAGCTCCAGGGCGAGGACTATCCGGCGCCGATTTTCATGATCTCCGGACAGGGCGACATCGCGATGGCAGTTGGCGCGATCAAGAGCGGCGCGCTCGACTTCATCGAGAAGCCGTTCCGCGGCAGCGAGATCGTCGGCCGGCTCGACGAGGCGATCGGCGCCTATGCACGCAGGCAGGCGGAGAACGCCTCGCCGAAATTCAGCTCGCTGCATTTCCCCGGACGCGAGCCGCTGACGCGCAGGGAGCGCGAGGTGCTCGAGCAGTTCGCCTCCGGTGCGTCCAACAAGGAAGCCGGCCGCACCCTCGGCATCAGCCCGCGCACCATCGAGGATCACCGCGCCAACATCATGAAGAAGCTCGGTGCGCGCAACGCCGCCGATCTGATCCGCATCGTGATGACCGCGGCGCAGCGCGCATCGTAAGGCCTGTCAGTGACGTTTCGTAGCCCGGATGGAGCGTAGCGTAATCCGGGGCTCGCGCATGCTGAAAGACTGTCCCGGATTGCGCTTCGCTCCATCCGGGCTACGGCGCTACTCAGTTTCAGGCGCTCAGCGCCTTGCGGATGATCCGCGCCAGATCCGATTTGCGGTAGGGCTTGGCCAGCAGCGTCACGCCGGAATCCAGCCGGCCGTGATGGATGATCGCATTCTCGGTATAGCCTGACGTGTAGACCACCCTGAGATCGGGCCGCGTCTTCATCAACTCGTCGGCGAGTTGCCGTCCGTTCATCTTGCCGGGCATGATGACGTCGGTGAACAGCAGGTCGAACGGCTTGCCGGCGGCAACGATCGCCAGCGCCTCCGCCGCGTTCGCGGCCTGCAGGGTGACGTAACCCAGCGAGTGCAGCTGCGTCAGCACGTAGTCGCGCACCAGCCGGTCGTCCTCGACCACCAGGATCGTCTCGTGTCCGCCCTCGATCGTCGCCGGCGTCACGCCCTCGCTGACGGCTGTCGGCGTCTTGCCGGGCGGCAGGTACATCTTGATCGTGCTGCCGTGGCCTTCCTCGCTGTAGATCTTGATATGGCCCGCCGACTGCTTGATGAAGCCGTAGACCATCGACAGCCCGAGTCCGGTGCCCTTGCCCGGTCCCTTCGAGGTGAAGAAGGGGTCGAACACCCGGGTCAGCAGGTTCGCGGGGATCCCGCTGCCGGTGTCGCTCACGGCGATCAGCACGTAACGGCCGGGGCGGATGTCGTTGCCGCTGGCATAGACCTCGTCGAGATAGGCGGCGCCGGTCTCCACGATCAGCTTGCCGCCGCCGGGCATGGCGTCGCGGGCGTTGAGCGCGAGGTTGAGGATCGCGGTGGTGAGCTGGTTGGGATCGACGATCGCGACGCAACACTCCTCCTCGAACACCGATTCGATCTGGATCTGCTCGCCCAGCGTCGGTCGCAACAGCTTCGTGGTGTCGACGATCAGCGAGTTGATGTCGATCTCGCGCGGCTGGAGCGGCTGCTTGCGCGCGAAGGCGAGCAAATGCTGGGTCAGCTCGGCGCCGCGCGCGGCGGCCTCGTCGATCATCCTCGTGATGGCCGCAAGCTGCGGCTCCTTCTCGACGGCCTCCGCGAGGATCTCGATCGTGCCGGTGATGACGGTGAGGATGTTGTTGAAATCGTGCGCCACGCCGCCGGTGAGCTGGCCGACCGCCTCCATCTTCTCGGCATGGCGGATGCGCTCCTCGGCGGCGATCTTGTCGGTGAGGTCGCGATAGAACACGTTGAACAGCAGGCCCTCGCGGCGCTTCAGCGCGGTCAGGCTGACCTCGGCCCTGAATTCCTTGCCGTCGCGGCGACGGCACATCAGCTCGCGGCGGCGGTTCAGTGTCCTGTCGTCCTCGTTCTCCAGGAAATCTTTCAGGCCTGCCTTGACCCTCTCGCGTTCGCTCTCGGCCACGATGAGGTCGATCGTACTCTTGCCGAGCACTTCGTCGCGCCGCCAGCCGAACAGCTGCTCGGCCTGCGAGTTCCAGTTCAGGATGCTGCTGGTCTCGTCGGTCTGGATGAAGGCGTCGAGCGAGGTCTCGACGATCTTGCGGGCGAGCCGCTCGCTCTCGCGCAGCGATTCCTGCGCGAGCCGCGCCTCCGTCATGTCGCGCCCGACGAAGAAGTAGCGCTGCGCCTGCTCGGACCAGCTGCCGAGCCAGGACAGCCAGACCCCGTGTCCATTGCGGTGGAAGCAGCGCGTGTCGGCGAGCTTGATGCGCTCGCCGCGGCGTAGCGCGCGCATCTCGTCGCGGGCGTGCTCGAGATGATCCAGGTGAATGAAGTCGGCGCCGCTGCGGCCGATCATCTCATCCGGCCGATAACCGAGAATGGCCTCGCTGCTCGGGCTGATCTGCGCGATGTTGCCTCGCGAGTTCATGACCATGATCAGGTCTTGCGAAGTGTCGAAGATCTGCCGGCGCTCTTCGAGCTGTTGCTGCACCTGCCGCTCGGCCCGCCGCGCCTCGGTGAGGCTGTGCGCGGTCCCGGAGACGCCTACGATCTCGCTCGACGATCCCCTGATCGGCGAGAGGCTGAGTGAGATCTCGATCGGCGTGCCGTCCTTGCGCAGGCGCACCGTCTCGAACCGTTCGATTGGCTCGCCTCGCGCGATCCGCCGCAGGATTTCCTTGCCCTGTGCGCGGCGGTCGGGCGGGACGATGATCGCGGTGGATTTCCCGATCGCCTCACTTGCCGCATAGCCATAGAGCCGCTCGGCGGCCGGATTCCAGCCTGTGATGATGGCGTCGAGCGTCTGCATCACGATCGCGTCGTCGGATGATTCGACGGCGGCGCTGAACAAGTGCTCGCGGGCCGCATGATGACTTCGCGCCGCCTCGGTGCGGCGGTGCTCCCGGACCTCCTGCTCGAGAGCGGCTGTCTTTGCCCGCGTCTCTTCGACCATCCGGGCGAATGCCCGCGCCAGCACGCCCGTCTCGCCGCCGGCGTCGACGGGGATGTCCGCTTGCTGTCCGCGGCCGATCGCCTCCACGGCCGCGGTCAGGCGGCCGATCGGGCGGGTCAGCGAGCGCGCCAACAGCACTGCGAGTGATGCCGCAGCGAGGATGGCCAGCACGCCGACCAGCAGGGAGGTCTTTTGAATGGCGGCCGGCACCCGGCCGAACACGGCCGGCGGAATGGTCACGATGATTGCGGTCCATTCCTTGCCGGCCAGCAGTGCCGGCGCGATCGCCGCGCCGCTCGGCCGGCCCGCCCCGTCGGTCATGAGCCGCGTGGATACGTCCGACGTGCCGGCCAGGCCTGCGAAGAACGGAAAATCATCGCGCCAGTTGGTGGGGCGGCCGTGCGAGGAGCCGAATTCTCGCGTGCGATCCGGATGAACGAGATAATCGCCGCGCGCATTCACGACGTAGATCTCGCCACCCGAGTTCGCCGTCCCGCGCACGTGGTCCAGGGCCGGGCGCATGTCGATATTGGCGATGATGATGCCGAACGGCTTGCCATCCGGCGTGAACAGCGGCGTCGCGACCCGCAGCGTCGGAACGTGCGGTTCGGTGGTCCCTCCCTGACGCGTGGCGAGATCGACGGCCGAAACATAGATATCGCCGGGTGCCAGTCGTATCGTGTCACGAAAGTAGGCTCGGTCGCCCTTGCGCTCGAGCTCGCTGTTGGGGGCGATCCGCACCGACCCGTTCGGGCCGGAGCGGTCGACCCGAACCAGCTCGCGCTGGTCGTCGTCGATGCCGATGATTCGAAACTGCGCGTAGCTGGGCTTGGCCTCGATCTCGGCCGCGAGCCGCGTCGCGATGCGCTCGCGCCAGGTTTGCTCCGAGACGCCGTCTGCGGGGTCAACACCGCCGGCGAGGTGAGCGCGGATCAGACCGTTGATGGCCGCAGCGGAGCGATAGCCGACCAGATCGCCGCGAGCGCCGGCAACATAGGATTCCAGACCGGTCGCGAGCAGGCGTGACTGGGCCTCGACCCGTTCCAGGACGCGCGGAATCACCGCTTGCGTGGTGTTGCGGAAACCCAGCCATCCGACAGCGGCCACGGTGACCGTCACCAGCAGGATCATCGCAATCGCCAACCGCGTTGCGAGCGTCATGCGGATGTTCGCAGGGCTTCCCGGACGACCGCGCCTGGTCTGGCCTGAAGCCGAGGCACCTCCGTCACCGGCGGCCGGAGCTGACATTGGACCCCTCGCCTGCTTTCAGGCAGCCATCGACCGCGGCGAGCAGGGCGTCGGGTGGGAATGGCTTCTGCAAACTTGCCGCCGCGCCGAGCTTGGTCGCCATCTTCAGGAAGTCAGGCTCCGCATAGGCATCCGGCGTGACCGAGCGGCCGGACATGACGATGATCGGAATGGCCGGAGCCAGCACCCGGATGTGACGCATCGTCTCCAGCCCGTCCATGCCGGGCATGAAGATATCGAGAAACAGCAGGTCGAACCCGCTGGCCTCGAACAGCGCAAGCCCCTTGCGGCCATCGCCGGCGACGGTGACGTAATGACCGGCCCTCTCCAGGAGCAGCCGGATCGTGATTTGAACGGCCGGGTCGTCATCCACGATCAGGATGTTGGCCACGTCTGAATTCCTCCGGGCCGGATGGGGCCTCCCCGCCGGCCGCAAATCAAACTATCAAAAATGAAATTGTTGCGCGGATTCCGCTCAGCCTGCAAGCACTTCGCGCGATTACGGGGGCCGGTCGGTCGCTGTTGCTTCGTATCCCAATATATGCACGTTTGCGTGCATAGCGGAAGGCTGAGTTCGGCGCATCCGGCGACTTGCGACGGGTGGACGGCGTGTGAGAAGAGCGGACGGATTCGCAGAGGAAAAAGCAATGACCAAGAAGAAAACGCCCGACCAACTCCGCAGCGCGCGCTGGTTCGCGCCCGACGATCTCCGCTCGTTCGGCCATCGCTCCCGCGCCATGCAGATGGGCTACGCTCCTGAGGAGTGGAAGGACCGCCCGATCATCGCGATCCTCAACACCTGGTCGGACGCGCAGCCCTGCCACATGCATTTCAAGTCGCGCGTCGACGACGTCAAGCGCGGCATCCTGATGGCCGGCGGCCTGCCGATCGAGCTGCCGGCGCTGTCGCTGTCGGAATCGCTGCTGAAGCCGACCACCATGCTCTATCGCAATTTGCTGGCGATGGACGCGGAAGAATTGCTGCGCAGCCATCCCGTCGACGGCGTGGTGCTGATGGGCGGCTGCGACAAGACCACGCCGGCGCTGCTGTTGGGCGCGACCTCGATGAACATTCCAGCGATCTATCTGCCGGCGGGCCCGATGCTGCGCGGCAACTGGAAGGGCAAGACGCTCGGCTCCGGCTCCGACGGCTGGAAATACTGGGACGAGCGCCGCGCCGGAAAAATCTCCGACAAGGACTGGCTCGACATCGAGGCCGGCATCGCCCGCAGCTATGGCACCTGCATGACCATGGGCACGGCCTCGACCATGACCGCGATCGCCGAGGCGATCGGCATGACGCTGCCGGGCGCCTCCTCGATCCCGGCGGCTGATGCCAACCACATCCGCATGGCCTCCGAATGCGGCCGCCGCATCGTCGAGATGGTGTGGGAGGATCTGACGCCGAAGGTGATCCAGACCCGGAAGGCTTTCGAGAACGCGATCGCGGTCGCGATGGCGATGGGCTGCTCGACCAACGCCATCATCCATCTGATCGCGCAGGCTCGCCGCGCCGGCCAGGACATCAGCCTCGACGATTTCGAGATCGCGAGCCGCAAGGTGCCCGTGATCGCCAACGTGCGGCCCAGCGGCGATGCGTATCTGATGGAGGACTTTTTCTATGCCGGCGGCCTGCCGGCGCTGATGGGCCAGATCAAGCCGCATCTGCATCTCGACTGCATCACGGTCACCGGAAAGACCATCGGTGAGAATATCGAGGGTGCCGAAGTTCACAACGACGACGTGATCCGCGGAATCGACAATCCCATCTATAAGGAAGGCGCGCTCGCCGTGCTCAAGGGAAATCTCGCGCCCGACGGCTGCGTCATCAAACCGTCAGCCTGCGCGCCGCGCTTCCTCGAGCACACCGGGCCTGTGCTGGTGTTCGACGACTATCCCTCGATGAAGAAGGCAGTCGACGATCCCAACCTTGATGTCACCGAGGACCACATCCTCATCCTGCGCAATGCGGGGCCGCAAGGTGGCCCGGGCATGCCGGAATGGGGCATGCTGCCGATCCCGACCAAGCTCGTAAAGCAGGGCGTGCGCGACATGGTGCGGATCTCGGACGCTCGCATGAGCGGCACCAGCTACGGCGCCTGCATCCTGCACGTCTCGCCGGAATCCTATATCGGCGGCCCCCTGGCGCTGGTGCAGAACGGCGACCGCATCACGCTCGACGTTGCCGCGCGAACCATCAATCTCGATGTCAGCGAAACCGAGCTGGAAAAACGCCGCGCCGCCTGGAAGCAACCGGAAGTTCGTTTCGAGCGCGGCTATGGCTGGATGTTCACCAAGCACATCAAGCAGGCCAATGACGGCTGCGACTTCGATTTCCTCGAGACCGATTTCGGCGCGCCGATCGGCGAGCCGTCGATTTACTAGCCACCCGTCATTCCGGGGCGCGCCAATTGGCGCGAGCCCGGAATCCATACTCACGATCGTGGTTATGGATTCCGGGCTCATCGCTTCGCGATGCCCCGGAATGACGAAAGAGAGAGTATCAGATGACAAAACTCAGCGAAGCCACCCGCACCAAGCTCAAATCCGTCTCCACCGCGACCGTCGCCACCGCTCTGTTCAAACGCGGCCTGCGCATCCAGATGATCCAGGATGTGCACCCGCTCGGCGCCGACCAGCCGACCATGGTCGGCGAAGCCTTCACGCTGCGCTACATGCCGGCGCGCGAGGATCTCAACACCATCGACGTCTTCAAGGACCGCGCCCATCCGCAGCGCAAGGCGGTCGAGGACTGCCCGCCGGGCGCGGTGCTGGTGATGGACAGCCGCAAGGACGCGCGCGCGGCGTCGGCCGGCGCGATCCTGGTGACGCGATTGATGAAGCGCGGTGTCGCCGGTGTCGTCACCGACGGCGGCTTTCGCGATTCCGCCGAGATCGCCAGGCTCGGCATTCCCGCCTATCACCATCGCCCGAGCGCGCCGACCAACCTGACACTGCATCAAGCCATCGAGATCAACGTTCCCATCGGCTGCGGCGATGCGCCGGTGTTTCCCGGCGATATCATCCTTGGCGATGCCGACGGCGTCATCGTGATCCCGGCCCATCTGGCTGACGAGATTGCGAACGAGACGTTTGAAATGACCGCGTTCGAAGACTTCGTCACGGAGGAGGTCGGCAAGGGCCGCGGCATCTTCGGTCTCTACCCCGCCACCGATCCGCAGACGCTCACCGACTTCGCGGAATGGCGGAAGAAGAACGGGCGGTAATAGGCCTTCGCCTCCTGCCGCGTGAGGCAGGGCTATTGCTTATAGTGTGCACGGTGCGGCGACATTGGCAGTCGTCTCCCTCTCCCGCTTGCGGGGGAGGGCTGGGGTGGGGGCTGTCTCCGCATTGGGATTCTTGAGAACTGCGGAGGACGTCCCCGAGTGGTGAGAACCCTCACCCCAACCCTCCCCCGCACGCGGGGGAGGGAGCTCACTGCCGTTGCCGCCACATCTTGCGCGCCATATGCGATTGCCTCGCGTAAGAATGGGGAGAGGGAGGATGTCAGGCTTCCACCTTGTCCGCCATGCCCGCCGCCCACAGCGCGAACGCATACACGATCGCGACCTCATCCAGCCGGTCGAACCGCCCCGAGGCGCCGCCGTGGCCGGCGCCCATGTTGGTGCGGAGCAGGACCGGGCCGCCGCCTGTCATGGTGGCGCGAAGGCGCGCGATCCATTTGGCCGGCTCCCAATAGGTGACGCGCGGATCGGTCAGGCCGCCCATCGCCAGGATCGCGGGATAGTCCTTCGCGGCGACGTTGTCGTAGGGCGAGTAGGACAGGATGGTACGAAAATCCTTTTCGCTCTCGATCGGGTTGCCCCATTCCGGCCATTCCGGCGGCGTCAGCGGCAGCGTGTCGTCGAGCATGGTGTTGAGCACGTCGACGAACGGCACTTCCGCGACGATGCCGGCGAACAGCTCGCCGGCGCGGTTCGCCACCGCGCCCATCAGCATGCCGCCGGCCGAGCCGCCATGGCCGACGATGCGCCTGGCGCTGGTGTAGTTCGTCTCGATCAGCGCGCGGGCGCTGGCTGAGAAATCATCGAACGAATTCGTCTTCTTCTCGCGCTTGCCGTCGAGATACCAGCCCCAGCCCTTGTCGGCACCGCCACGGATATGCGCGATGGCGTAGACGAAGCCGCGATCGACCAGCGAGAGGCGGTTGGCGCTGAAGGAGGCCGGCATCGCCATTCCGTAGGAGCCGTAGCCGTAAAGCAGCAGCGGCGCCGAGCCGTCCAGCTTGAGCCCGCGGCGATGGAGGATCGACACCGGCACCTCGGCGCCGTCCTGCGCCTTGGCCATGATGCGCGTGGTGACGTAATCGGCCGCGTTATGGCCGGACGGGATTTCCTGGCGCTTGCGCAAGGTGCGGGTGCGCTTGACCATGTCGTAATCGTAGACTTCCGACGGCGTCGTCATCGACGAATAGGCAAAGCGCAAATTCGTCGTCTCGAATTCGTAGGAGCCCATCGCGTCCAGCGAATAGGCTGCCTCGTCGAAGGCGATGGCATGCTCCTCGTTCGAGGCGAGATCGCGGATCACGATCGACGGCAGCGCGTTGGCGCGCTCCAGCCGCACCAGATGGCCGGCGTAGAGATCGAGGTCGATGATGTAGATGCCGGGACGATACGGGATCAGATCGCGCCAGTTCTTGCGCTCGGGCGAAGAGAGTGGTGCGGTGACGATCTTGAAGTCGATGGCATCATCGGCATTGGTGAGGATGAAGAGCTGGTCGCCGCGGTCGGCGAGTGAATATTGCACGCCTTCCTCGCGCGCCGCGACCAGCCGCGGCGGCGCCTCGGGGTTGGCGAGATCGATCAGCCGCTGCTCCGAAGTCTCGTGATCGCCGCCCGCGATCACGCAGAAGCGGCCGCTGGTGCTCTCGTGCAGATGGGTGAACCAGCCGGCATCCTGCTCTTCAAAGACGAGCGAGTCGTCGGCCTGCCTGGTGCCGAGCCGGTGCCGCCACACCTGCATCGGCCGATGGTTGTCGTCGAGCCGGACATAGAAGAAGCTCTTGCAATCCGCGGCCCAGACCACGCCGCCATCGGTCTCCTCGACGAGGTCGTCGAAATCCTTACCGCTCGCCCAGTCGCGCACGCGGATCGAGAAATATTCGGAGCCCTTGGTGTCCGCGCTCCAGGCCTGCATCCTGTGGTCATGCGAATGCCGGCTGCCGCCGAACTTGAAATATTTGTGGTCCTTGGCGAGCGCGTCGCCGTCGAGCACGATCTCGCCGTCGCCGCCGTCGCGCGGCATGCGGCCGAACAGCTCGTGCTGTCCGCCCTCGCGGAATCTGCGGAAATAGGCGTACGGGCCGTCCGGCGACGGCACGCTGGAATCGTCCTCCTTGATCCGCCCGCGCATCTCGCGCACCAGCGTCTTCTGGAGCGGCGCAGTATGGCCGAGCAGGCTCTCGGTGTAGCCGTTCTCCTCGTCGAGATATTTGCGGATGTCGGGATCCAGCACTTTGGGATCGCGCAGCACCTCCTGCCATTTCGCGTCCTTCAACCAGGCATAGTCGTCGGTCACGGTGATCCCATGCCGCGTGAAGGAATGCGGCCGGCGCGGGGCGACGGGGGGCTGGGAAGGGGTTTTGGCTTGTGTCACTCGATCCTCGTTGCGTCTCACCGAACCCCATCTCGTCATGCGAGGGCTTGCCCCGCGCATCCATCAAAGACGATTCCCGGAACGATGGATTGCCGGGTCAAGCCCGGCAATGACGGCCGTAGAAGACGGCGGGTCGTTCATAATATGGCGACAAGCGCACGAATTGCCAGCGGGACTACGCCAAGTCGCCGGGTTGTTGATGCGCCGCTTCTATGCTTTACGGACCAAAATCCCCGCCGCCGGTCCAGCCTGATGCTGTTCAATTCCTACCCGTTCATCCTGCTGTTCCTCCCGGTCGTGCTGGCCGGATATTTCTGGCTCGGGCGGCGCAGCAATCTCACCCCTGTGATCTGGCTGGCGCTGGCCTCGATCGCCTTCTACGCGATCGGCGGCTGGCAGTTCGTGGCGCTGTTGCTGCTGTCGATCGCGTTCAATTACGGCGTCGGGCATCTCCTGATCGTGGCGAAGCTCGGCCCGTCACGACGCCAGGCGGCGCTCGCGCTCGGCGTCGCCGGCGATCTGCTCGTGCTCGGCATCTTCAAATATGCCGGCTTCGTCACCGAGAACGTCAACGCGCTGCTCGGCACGCATTTTGCGGTCCACATCCTGCTGCCGGTCGGCATCTCCTTCTACACTTTCACGCAGATCGCGTTCCTGGTGGACGCCTATCGCGGCCAGGTCGCGGCCTATGCGCTGCCGCATTACGCACTGTTCGTGACATATTTTCCGCATCTGATTGCGGGGCCCATCCTCCACCACAAGGACATGATCCCGCAATTCGAGCGGGAGGAGACCAAGCGTCCGGACGGACATCTCATCTTGTGCGGTGTCATCATCTTCGCCATCGGCCTGTTCAAGAAGACCTGCCTTGCCGACGGAATCCAGCCGCTGGTCGCGCTCGCCTTCGAGACGCGCTCGCCGAGCTTCGACCAGGCCTGGTGTGGTGCACTCGCCTACACCTTCCAGCTCTATTTCGATTTCTCCGGCTATTCCGACATGGCGATCGGGATCTCGCTGATGTTCGGCATCTTCCTGCCGGTGAATTTCAACTCGCCCTACAAGGCGACCAGCATCGTCGAGTTCTGGCGCCGCTGGCACATGACGCTGTCGCAATTCCTGCGCGACTATCTCTACATTCCGCTCGGCGGCAACCGCCATGGCCGCGTGCTGCGCTACGTCAACCTGCTGATCACGATGCTGCTCGGCGGGCTCTGGCACGGCGCGGCCTGGACTTTTGTCGTTTGGGGCGCGTTGCACGGGGCCTATCTCTGCGTCAATCACGCCTTCAATGCGGTGGTGCCGACCATCCCCTCGGCTCTTGCGCGCCCGGCTCGCATCGGCGGGGCCGTGCTGACGTTCCTCGCCGTCGTCGTCGCCTGGGTCTTTTTCCGCGCCGAGAGCGTTGCGTGGGCGCTGCGGGTTCTCCACGCCATGGCGGATCCCTCGAATATCGTGTTCGGCCGCGAGGAGATCGCGGCGCTGGTGATGATCGCCGTCTACGCCGCATTGGTCTGGCTGGCGCCGAACACGCAAGGCATCCTGGGATACGATCACGCTAACCGCAGGGTCGGCGAGAACTTGCGGGCAGGGCGCATGCGGCCGCTGTTTCTCTATGGCGCATCGCTGGTGCTTGCGTTCGGAATCCTGGGCATCCAGAGCCACAGCGAATTCATCTATTTCCGGTTCTGATGCGCGCTACGTTCACCAGTCTCAAGCGCCTTCTGCTCGCGAGCATCGCGTTCGTGCTCGGTGCGGCCGGGCTCACTCTTTTCGTCGATCCCCTGCAGCTGTTCCGCCCCTCGGGCTCCGCCTTCTATTCCGACGACACGCGCGTGCAGAATGCCGGGCTGATCCGCAGCCAGTCGTTCGACACCGCCTTCATGGGCACCTCGCTCGCGATCCATTTCCGCCAGAGCGATATCGACCGCGCGCTTGGTGTGCATTCGCTCAAGCTGGCGATGACCGGCTCCAACTCCCGCCAGCAGGCCTTCGTGCTGGAGCAGGCGATCGCGCGCGGCGCAAGGCGCGTGATCTGGGAGATGGACGATTTCATCTTCGTCGATGCCGCCGATATCGAGGCCGATCCTTATCTCTCGGTCGATCTCTACCGCGGAACAGCGAAGGGCATCGCGTCCTATCTGTTCAGCGCCGCGATGGCGAAAGAGTCCCTGTTCGCGCTGCTGCGCTCGGTCCCGCCGCTACAGGGGCCGCTGACCCGCGCGGCGCCGGTTCTTCCCATCAAGTTCGCGCTGGCTGATGTCGACGACATCTACGCGCTGCCGCGGGATTTCGACATTGCTCGCGAGTACAATGCGAAGAAGGCGCTCGCCGCCTTCGCCTACATCACGAGCCCCGTACGCAGCCGCTTTCTCGGCGAAGGCTACGGCTATGACGCCATGGTCAGGCATTTCGAGCGCGATGCCGTCGCCCTGGTCGCGCGCCACCCCGACGTGATCTTCGACGTCTACTTCCCGCCCTATTCGATCCTGCAATTCGTCGCGATGCGCGATGCCTCGCCGGAGACGCTGAAGATCGTCACCGATCTCACGGCCGTCATCGCGACCCGCCTGACGCAGCTTCCCAACGTCCGCCTCCACGATTTCCGCGCGATCAAGGCGGTGACGCACGAGCTCGGCAATTACGGCGACGTCATCCACCATTCTCCGGTGGTGGACGCGATGGTGCTGAAATGGCTGGCGAGCGGGGAGTATCGCGTCGATCCGAAAGCGCCGCTGACGTCGCTGGATGAGCTGAAGGCGCAGGTCGAGGTATATCGGGTGCCGGGGCTGCCGTAGCCCGCATGAGCGAAGCGACATGCGGGGCCTCGCATAAGAGTCCCGGGTGTCGCTTCGCTCACCCGGGCTACGAGACTGCGATCGACTCCCCGTCTCGTGTCCCGGACGCGGTGCGGCGCGAAGAGCCGCTCCGCAGAGCCGGGGCACGAGCGCCGCTTTCCTACGCCGCCACCTCGTCACCGAGATACGCCACCGCGGCTTCGAGCCCGCCCTTGCCGTGCGGGATCTTCAGCGCGTTGAGGCCGATCTCGATCACCCCGAGCGTGCCGAGCAGCATCGGTGCGTTGATATGACCCATATGGGCGATGCGGAAGGCCTGGCCCGAGAGGTCGCCGATGCCGGTGCCGAGCACGACGCCGCACTTCTCCTTGCAATAGCGCTGCAGGATTGCCGGATCGTGGCCGTTGCTCATGGTCACCGTGGTCACGGTGTTGGAGCGCTCGCTGGCCTCCGCGACGTTGAAGCCGAGCACCTGGCCCTCCGACCATGCGCCGACCGCGCGGCGCGTGGCTTCACCGAGCAGGCTGTGGCGGCGGAAGGCGTTCTCCAGGCCTTCTTCGTGCAGCAGATCGATCGCCTGGCGCAAGGCGAACAAGAGATGCACCGGCGCGGTGCCGGCATATTTGCGATAATGCTCGCTGCCCTCGCGCTCGCTCCAGCTCCAATAGGGCGTCGACATGTTCGCCTTCTTGTGCACCTCGAGCGCACGCGCATTGGCGGCGACGAAGCCGAGGCCGGGCGGCGTCATCAGGCCCTTCTGCGAGCCGGACATCGCGACGTCGATGCCCCATTTGTCCATTTCGAATGTCATGCAGCCGAGCGAGGCAACGGTATCGACCATGTACAGTGCCGGATGGCCGGCCGCCTTGATCGCCTTGCCGATCGCCTCGATGTCGTTCTGCACGCCCGAGGCGGTGTCGACCTGGACCACGACGACGGCCTTGATGGTGTGCTCCTTGTCGCGGCGCAGGCGCTCCTCGACTTCGCTCGGCCGGACCGCGCGGCGCCAGTCGCCCTTGAGCACCTCGACCTCGGCGCCCATCAGCGCTGCCGCATTGCCCCAGCCGATCGCAAAGCGCCCGCTCTCCAGCACCAGCACTTTGTCGCCGCGCGACAGCACGTTGCTGAGCGCCGCTTCCCAGGCGCCGTGACCGTTGGCGATGTAGATGTAGGACTTGCCCTTGGTCGCAAACAGTTTCGAGATGTCGCTGAGCAGGCTCTCGGTCAGATCGGTCATCTGCTTGGAATAGATGTCGATCGCCGGACGGTGCATTGCCCGCAGCACCTCGTCGGGCATCGTGGTGGGCCCGGGGATGGCCAGAAATTCCCGGCCCGCGCGAACGGTCATTGCTGTTGGTCCTTGTTTCTTGAGAACAGGCTGGTGGATCGCTGAGTTTTATCTTTACGCTGCGCTGCAGTGCAAGAAAAGCACGCAAAACGCGGGTCTGAGGTGGGCTAACGCTTCGTCTCGCGGCAGCCGGCGGCTTCCGCCTCTTCGACCGAGCAGAACCAGCGGGTGCCCTTGGCGATCTTCATCTTGATCTGGGTGTACCAGCGGCTGGTCGGCTGGTGAAAGATGCACTCTCCGGCGCTGTTGACGTTGCCCTTGATGGTGCAGTCCGGGGAGGGCGCCACCGGTCCCGACGCCGAGGCGAGCAGCACCGCATGCGCCCCGTCGGGTGGCTTGGTCGCACCCAGGATGTGAGTCTTCTTGTTGCGGACGCGCCAGTCCCAGGGCGCGATGAAGGCGCCCTGCCACATTCCGGCTTTTGCCTCGCGCGCAGCCGCCTCGTCGAGCTCGTAGTCCCTGGAGAGGCGGGTGTAGGCAAGCGCCCAGCCGCTGCGCACCAGCCATTTCTGGATGTCCTCGCCGCCGACCTCGCAGCGCGCCACGGTGCGGCCGCGCCGGTCGATCGAACGGGCATGGCAGGCCCAGCTCTTGCCGTCAGCGTGTTTGGCGAGCTCGTCGCGCGCCGCGACGCCGCAGGTCCAGCGTTCGGCCTTGGTGTTGAGGCAGAGCTGATCGACCGCGGGCGCGTCGATGCCGCCGAGCCGGATCCGCGTGTTGCCGATCACGACGGCATCGCCGGCGCGGACCTTTGCCGTGCCGGTGATATCGGCGGCCTCAGCCAGCGAGGGGAGAGCGAGGAGAGACAGCGCAATCAGGACTTTTCGCAACATGCCGGCCCGCGTGTTCAGGACAATTCGATAGATCGCGCAATTGTGGTCGGCTTTTGGCCGTCGGGCCAGCTTATGCCTAACAGAGAGGCTTTCAACTTCCCGTCATTGCGGCGGTCACTCGGTTCGTGTCCCGGACGCGGTGCGGCGTGCATCGCCGCTCCGCAGAGCCAGGGCACGAGAGCGCCTCACCCCCGCGCCATCGCCCGCTTCGCCAATGCCAGCCCCATCAGTACGAAGGCCGACGTCACCTCCGGACCACCCACCAAGATCCGCGTCGGCGTCTTCATCTTGTTCCACTCATAGGCGCGGAACGGGCCGCGGCGGCCGCCCTCGCCGATGGCGCCGACGATCACGTTCAACGCCGGTGCAAAGGCGCGCGGGTCGGCGCCGAGATGGCCGAGCGCGATCAGCGCCAGCGCCGCGTCGAACACGTTCATCTCGGCGGCCATCAGCTCGCCCTTGACGTAGGACAGAACGCGATGGCGGATGAAGTCGAAATCGCCGTTCGGGTCGATCGCGGCCTGCGCCGCCAGCGGCAGCGCCAGGAAGGCCGCATAGCAGCGGCCGAAATAGGCGCTGTAGAGCTCCGGCAGGTAATAGATGTGCGAGCGCGGATTGGCGAAGGCGCCGCTCGCCGCCAGCCGCTTCTGGAAGCCGATGATGCGGTGCACCGTGGCGAGCCGCGCCGGCGTCTCCAGGATTTTCCAGCGCGCCAGGTTGCGGAAGCTCACTTCGAGAATGTCGAGATTGAGCGTCGGATCGAGATCGTTGCCGTAGGGACGCTCGCCCCGGAGGTTGTCGATCCAGGTCGCGACGCCGCCCTCGTAGTCGATATTCTCGTTGAGCGGCACGGTCACGCGCGGTTCATTGACGCCGGCGCGCACCTGGTAGCCGGCGTAGAAATCCAGCAGCGGCTGATCGATGATCGGATCGGTGCAGCCGGCCTGCGTCGCCGCCGAGATCGAGCAGGCCGTGGTGTCGCAATCCGGCACGTAGATGCCGAAGCCGAGGTCCTGCTTGATCTGCGCGAAGTAGCGCGAAAAGCGCGGATGCGGCGGCGGCGCCAGCGCGGTGACGACGTTGAAGCGCGCGCCGTCGATGCCCTCGACCTCCTCGCGGCTGATGTTGACGCAGAAATCCACCATGTCGGCGATGGCCCGCTCGGCCGCGATCTTGTCGGCCGGCGAGGCGAGCCCGGACTCGCCATAGCTCAGCAGCGCCTCGATGAAGAACGCATCGTAATAGGCCGAGCGGTGCCGGATCTGCACCGGCTCCCACATCGGCTCGGCGATCCCTCGCCAGGGCGGATTGACCACGGCATGCGCGGGCGAGCGCGCGATGAAGACACGGGCGAGGTTGAACAGCAGCGAGGAATTCTTGTAGCCGCGGGCGTTCAGCCCCGTGAGCGCCATGATCAGCTCGCGGCCGCGGAAATCCGGATCGCCGATCAGGTTGAAGGCGGCATAGGTCGGCAGGAAACCGTTCTTGCGGTAGGAGCCGAGCAGATGCTGCGCGCAGTCGCGGATGACGCCGTCGATCTGCGGCGCGGGCGGCGCCGAGCCCGTGAACATCGCCGGCGGCGGCTTGGGATGGTCGAGCGCAATGCTGTCGACGAGGTCGGCGACCGGCTGGCCGACCGCTGCCCAATCGGGCTCGGCCTCGTCGCGGGCGCGCACCAGCGCCTGGCGCAGCGCCGTCAGCGTGGCCTCGTCGCGCAGCTCGGGCAGTCCGGCCCGCCGCAGCAGCATCCGCAGCGCGGGATTGCCGAGCGCGGTCTTGTAGAATTTGGCCAGATGCGGATCGCCGCTGGCTGGCCCCGACAATACGGGATCGCACACATCGTAAAGCGAGGGGCCGTCCTTCGGCGCCAGCAGCGCCCGGCAGGCGGCGCCGGCAAAATAATGAAAGTTCATGAAATACCTGGTCGCGGGCACTTGGGCGGGTTCTGGCCGGGGGCCCCAAGCGCGCTCCAGCCACGCGCCACCCCCAGCAAGTCGTTGAAAAAGCTACCCGGATTCGCAGGAAATACAAATGTGATAAAAGTCACAGAAAAAGTGGGCACGAGGGCTGCATGATGAGCCCCCGGAAGGCTACGGGGACGCGAAAAAGGAACGATTTGCGGCGGGGAATTAACCAACGGGTTCAACCGCTTAGCTCAAATTTTGGGCAATCTATTGCCCGCCACCCTATATGCGGTTAAAGGTTTGTTTGGTGCGGCGCCGCAAATTGCGCGCAATTCGGGGGCACTTCCCCGGCCAATCCCTCAAACCTAAAGACGCTATCGCGCTACTCAAACAGTGTGCGCGCGCTTGGCTGGTCTTTGGCACAGGAACGAACCGAGATGAATGTAAAGCAGCTCGACCTTTCCCGACGCACCATCGCGTTGGCCGCCGCCCTGATCGGCACGGCCTCGCTGGTGATCGGCGCCCATGCTGCTCTGAACATGCGTGCGATCGATGCTGCCAAGGCCGTCTCGACCGACCAGATCACCGGCTCGATCGGCCAGACCTCGCGCCTCGCGCTGGTCATCGGCAATGGACATTATCCCGACGCCAGCGCGCCGCTGACGCAGTCGATCAACGACGCCCGCGCGCTGTCCTCCTCGCTGCGCAAGAACGGCTTCGACGTCGACATGGTGGAAGACGCGACCAAGGACGACATGGTCCGCGCCGTCAACCGCCTGAAGTCCCGGATCAAGCGCGACACCGTCGTCATGCTGTTCTTCGGCGGCTACGGCGTGCAAGCCGGACGCGAGAGCTACATGCTGCCGGTCGATGCCGTGATCTGGAAGGAAAGCGACGTCCGCCGCCAGGGCGTCTCGATCGATGGCGTGATCGACATGATGAAGGAGCAGGGCGCCAAGGCCAAGCTCGTCGTCGTCGACGCCTCCCGCCGTAACCCATACGAGCGCCGCTTCCGCTCCTACAGCCACGGCCTCGCGCCGATCAGCGCGTCCGACAACGCGCTGATCCTCACCTCGGCCTCGCCCGGCAAGGTCGTCGACGACGGCAAGGGCGAGCACAGCGTGCTGGTCAGCGAGTTCCTGAACAACCTCAGTGCGAAGGGCAGCGCCGAGAGCGTCTTCAACAAGACCCGCGTCGCCATCTCCCGCGCCAGCGAAGGCGATCAGGTCCCGACAGTCTCCTCCTCGCTGCTCGAAGACGTCCATTTCGACGCAGCCGGCGGCTAGTTTTTTTCAAATCAACGATCTCTCGTGCCCCGGACGCGGCGCATCATGCAATGATGCGACGCTGAGCCGGGGCCCAGTTTTTTTGACTGCCGCTGTGTGACGAGAACGGTCTCGGCTCAGCGCAGCAGCGTTACACGCTGCACGCGTCCGGGACACGAGGAAGCCTACTTCGCCGCTTCCGCGGCCATCACCGGACGCACCGGGTCGCCTTCGCGCAGCAACGCACCGGCGCGGGCGACGACGACATCGCCCTCATTGAGGCCGTCGCGGACCTCGATATTGCCGCCCGACATCAAGCCGACCTCGACACGCTTGGTCTCGACGCGGTTGCGGCGGATCACCTGCACCACGGTGCCGGCGGATGAATATTGCACTGATGTCAGCGGCACCGCGACGTTGCAGCTCTGCCCGGTCTTGATCAGCGCACGTCCGCTCGCCTTCAGCAGCAGCCGCTTCTGCGAGGAGATGCCGATATAGACCATGCCCTGCTGGATGTTCGGCTCGACGGTCGGGCCGATGCGGCGCACCTTGCCGTCGATGTCGCCGGCGCCTGCGATCCGCACGGTCGCCGGCTGATTGACCGCGAGCTTGCGCATATCGGTGGTCGCCACCAGAGCGACGAGATCGTATTCGCTGCGCGCCACGATGGTGAACAGGGCCTCGCCCTTGGTCGAGGCGAAATTGCCGATCTGGGCGGTCGACGTCGCGATCACGCCCGCCACCGGCGCGGCGACCTGCAGCGTGCCGCCCTCGGGAAGCGCCAGCCGCGCCAGCACCTGGCCGGCGGTGGTGGTGTCGCCGGCTTCCGCCAGCACGTCGGTAACCTTCAGACCCGGACGTTCGGGCCGCACCGACGTCTCCGCCCGCGCGATGATCGTGCCGGCGGCCTCGACGATGTCGGAGAAGCAGGATTTTGCGACTTTCAGCACCGTGACCGCCGGCCCCTTGGGCGCGTCGTCATCGGCTCCGGCCGGAGAGGGACCGAGGATGACCATACCGGCGATGGCCGCGGGACACAGGCTTCGAGCAACGGCGCGGGGCAAATGACGCATCGGAAATTCCACGGGGGCTATGCCTCCAATCGATAGCAGATGGCAGGGCGGCGGACTATGGCAGCGTTGCCTCAAAAAGGAAGGCCACACCGCCGCTGGCCGTCGCAGCAAGTCTTTGATTAGTCGCGCGATTGGAGAACAGGTTCGCTTTTCCCGGGCGGCGCGCTGTGGTCGGCACTACTCCCAAAGTGCCGTGGCTCACCGTCTTCTCATCTGCCCGGGCCGCCTGTATTGAACTAGGATCAAGATGACGCGGCATCGCGGTCGCACAACTTTTGGTCGTGGTGGGATGCAGCGGTTCGTTTGCGAGCAGAACATCGTTCATTTCGAGCGGTTGCTCAACGAAACGGCCGACCCGACGGTGCAGAGCACCGTGCGCGCGCTGCTGGCGTCGGCCAGGCGCCAGTTGGCGCTGCTGAACTCGGCGGCATCAGGGGCCGATACGACGCCGCTCGAACAGCGTCGGCGGCAGCACGGTGACGCCGACACGATCCGGCAACAATTCCAGCCGGAATTCGATGCCTCACCGCATCCTTACCTGCTGCTGGACCCCGGGCCGGGCCTGCTGATCGTCGACGTCAATGACGCTTATGCAGCCGCGACCTTGACCGGCCGCGCCGACATCGTCGGCCGCTCGCTGTTCGAGATATTCCCTGATAATCCCGACGAGCCGCTCGCCGACGGCGTCAGCAATCTCTACGGCAGCTTGAGGATCGTCGGCGAAACCGGGCGCGCGCATGCCATGGCGATCCAGCGCTACGACATCCGGGATCCCGCCGGCACCTTCGTCGAGCGTCATTGGCAGCCGATCAACTCGCCGATCCACGACACCACGGGCCATCTGGTTTACCTGCTGCACCACGTCGAAGACGTCACCGCGCAGGTCGCGGCGCGGCCGTAAACGCCTCGTCAGCCGCGGCGCTCACCCAGCAGCTTGCCGGTGGCCCGGTCGATCAAATGCAGGCGCGTGCAGGCCGGACAGGACACCGACACATGGGTGTGGTCGGCCGGCTCCTCGCCGAGCCGATGCTGCACGTTCATCCCGGTCTGCGGGCATTTGAAGACGATCTGACGGTCCATCGGCGAGATATGAAGCCAAGGTGCGGCCAACGAAATTACGGATGTTTACGTAGGTCGGCGGCGGTGCCCGTCACGGCAGTTTCAGGAACTCCACCCAGTTCGGCTTCTTGCCGGTGGAGTAGGATTTCAGCCTGGCCAGCGCGCCGCTGCCCTGGTCGATCGCATACACCGTCATGCTGTCGGAGAGCTCGCCGACCGCGGCGAGGTAGCGTCCCGTCGGATCGATCTGGAAGCCGCGCGGCTGCTTCTCGGTCGGCACGCTGCCGATCGTGGTCAGCTTGCCGCTGGCGGCATCGACCTTGTAGGCGGTGAGCGTGTTGGTGGTGCGCTCGGAGGCGTACAGGAAGCGGCCGTCCGGGGTGATGTGGATGTCGGCGGCCCAGGGCTTCTTGCCAGTCTCTTTCTCATTGAAGCCGTCCGGCAGCGCGGTGGTGCGCTGGATCTCGTCCCAGGCGCCGCTCCTGGCTTCATAGCTGAATGCAGCGACGTCGCCGTTCAACTCGTGGACGAGATAGACGAATTTGCCATTGGGGTGGAATACGAAGTGCCGCGGCCCGGATTTTTCCGGCACCTTGTGAGCCGGCGGATCGTTCGGCGTCAGCGTGCCGGCTGTGGCATCGAACGCGAAGGCCAGCACCTGGTCCGAGCCGAGATTGGTCGCGAATACGAAGCGGTTGTCGGGCGAGGGCAGGAAGGCGTGGGCGTTCAGCCCGGTCGGGATCACCTGCTTCGGCTCGCCGGCGACGCCATTTCCGGCAAGCGGATTCAGCGCGACCTTGTTGCCGCCATAGGAGGCGCTGAACAGGAATTTTCCGCCGCGGTCGACGGCGATGTTCGCCATGCTGTCGGCGAGCGGTCCGTTGCCGATGGGGCTGAGCTGGCCCGTCCCGGGATCGATCGCAAAGCTCACCGCGAGATACGGCTGCGAGCGGACACCGGCAATCAGCACGCGGTGGTCGGGCGTGATCGCGAGCGGCGTCGAGGAGCCGGGCTTGTCGACGCCCTTGAAGGCGGCGGTCTGCACCGGAATCATCTCGCCGCTGTCATCCATCTTGAACACGCTGATGTCGTTGCTGTCGGCGTTGCCGACATAGGCGAAGGTCTCGGCCATGCCGGCGCGGACTCCAGAAACGAGGGCGAGGAAGGTGAGGGTGGTGGCGATCGCAGCGCGTGGCGCTTTGGATGCGATGCGTCGTCGGGTCGGTCTCAACATGGGGCTCCTCCTCGCGGGCCGGTCGCGGCCTTGTTGTTTTGCCCAGGAGGTTAGCGGGCGGCGCGCCGTCGCACCAAATTCCAATTGGGATCGATCGATGCCGAAATTGTATCGGTCGCGCCGGGGTGGGCTGCCGCACTGCTGCGGAGCAGGAGGACAGATGCGTTGCGCCGCGCTGGCGCGCGCCAGTCATCCCGCACTGCAAAGGACGGCGATCCCATGAGTCCGTACACAGGGCGAAAACAGCCGATGCGGCTGTGAACCAATGGTGCGCGAGCGCATTGAACCGGCATGCCCAGTGAAAACGATCTCGAAGGCAAGCCCGACATGGGCGGCAAGCATGGCGGTCAAGCCGGCCAGCCCGAGCCGCCGCCTCGGCCGCGCGAAGGCGAGCGCGATGAGGACGTCGTGGCAAAGCGCCACACCGGCCAAACCGATCGCGCCTCGCCGCCGACCAAACCAAAATAGCGTCTTGCCGCGCGGTCGTGCCGCGCCTCGTGTTGGGAACGGCGGCATTGCCGTGCCGTTACCCGTCCCCGCAGGCGTGACAGATGGAAACGGAGGCTGGCTCGTGTTTTGGATTTATTGGAACACCGCCTGGTCGCTGATCATCAGCGGCATCATGGTCGCCACCATCGTGAGCCACCCCGATTCCGAGTTTGTCGAAGTGCAGGCCGACAGGCGGTAGGTGTGAACGTCCCGACTTCGCAGTGAGGTCTCGGTTTACGTCATGCTGCCGGGCATCAAAGGTTCGATCCTAAATTTTCGGAGCCAGGCGGCGGGCAAGCGAGGGTGAGGATCGGTATGGTGAGTTAGCGTTTCCCTCCGGCTTCGGGAAGCGAGCACGAGGACAGCGCGTAGCCCAGCTGCGCCGTTTCCTAAGCTGAGCCGTCAGCTTCCCCAAGGCTGGCGGCTTACTCTTTTTGTGCGCCGCATTTGGGCCGGCTCAATTCCGGCCGCCGCCGTCTCCCTACGTTAACATTTCCGGGTGGCGTTGCGATGCTCATCAGGACTAACGAAACAGGGCGTCGCTTGAACGATGGGCATTTGGCGGCTTTGGCAGGAGACCGCGTCTCATCCAGCGAGTTCAAGTATCGCAGGGGTACCGAGGTGTTTGGCGAAGGAGACGAGCCGGAGTACGTCTACTAGATCGTCTCCGGAGCGGTGCGAACCTACCGGCTGCTCTCGGACGGTCGCCGCCAGATCAACTCGTTCCATTTGCCGGGCGACATGTTCGGTTTCGAGAGCGACAAATCCCACCGCTTTTCCGCAGAAGCTCTCGTCGAAACCAAAGTGCGGATTGTCAGACAGCGTGCCTTGCTTTGCAGCATGGCTGATCAGGCAGGCGGCACGACCAAGCTTATCCGGCTGGTCACCCAGAATTTGCAGCATGCTGAAAGCCACATGTTGCTTCTGGGGCCAACGAGTCGTCGTGACATTGGCGACTACCTTGGACTGACGCTCGAAACCGTGTCGCGCGAGATCTCTATCCTTCGCGACGCCGGCTCTTGCACTTCGTTGGGACGACACAACGGCAGCTCTCGCTGCTGAATCGTGAGGAACTTAGCCGATCGACTCCTAGAGTCTGCACGCGAAGGGCTGGACATCTGGCCGACGAGGGAGCGTCGCCGCGTTAAGCCGCCGCCGCCTGCGCGGCCAGCAACTGCTTCAGCTTCGCCGCCGGCACGGCCGGGCTGAACAGCCAGCCCTGCATCTGGCTGCATCCGAGCTGGCGCAGCACCTCGCGCTGGGCTTCGGTCTCGACGCCCTCGGCGGTCGTCGCCATGTGGCGCGCGGCGGCCATGTGCACCACCGCCTGCACGATCGGCGATGAATCTTCGGACTGACCGATGTCACTGATGAAGCTGCGGTCGATCTTGATCTTGTCGAACGGGAAGCGGTGCAGATAGCTCAGCGACGAATAGCCGGTGCCGAAATCGTCGAGCGCGATGCGCACGCCGAGCTCGCGCAATTGCTGCAGGATCGTCAGCGCCTCCTCGTCGTCGCGGATCAGCACGGTCTCGGTGATCTCGAGCTCGAGCCGTCCGGGCGCGAGTCCCGACTCCGCGAGCGCGGCGGCGACCTTGAGCGCCAGCGTCCGCGAGCGGAACTGCACCGGCGAAACGTTGACGGCGATGTGAATCTGGTCGGGCCAGGAGGCGGCCTCATGGCAGGCCTGCTTCAGCACCCATTCGCCGATCTCGCCGATCAGCCCGGTGTCTTCGGCGACGGGAATGAAGTCCGCGGGCGAGACCATGCCGCGCTCGGGATGGCGCCAGCGCAGCAGCGCTTCGCAGCCGGTGACGACATTGGCCGCGAGATCGACCAGCGGCTGGTAGTGCACCTCGAACTCGCCGCGAGCCAGCGCCTGGCGCAGATCGAGCTCGAGCTGACGGCGCAGCCGCGCCTTGGCGTCGTATTCGGGCGTGAAGATGCGGTAGGTGCGGCGCCCCTCCGACTTCGCCGCATACATCGCGAGATCGGCGCGCTTGAGCAAATCGTCGAGATTGTCGCCGTGATCGGGCGCGATCGCGATGCCGATGCTGGCATCGGTCGGGATGTCCAGGCCCTTGCAATCCACCGGCGTACGCAACGCCTTGAGGATTTCTTCCGCCAGTGCCGACAGCTCGGCCGGATCGCAGGTCGCGGCCTTGACGATGGCGAACTCGTCGCCGCCGAGCCGCGCGACGAGGTCGTTGCCGGAAACGCAGGCGCGCAGGCGGTTCGCCACCTGCCGCAGCAATTCGTCGCCGACCTCATGTCCCAGCGAGTCGTTGACGCCCTTGAACTCGTCGACGTCGATATAGAGGATGGCGAACGGCTTGCCCTGGCTGAGCTCGGCGACGCGCCGCTCCAGATGGCCGCGTAGCAGCACGCGGTTGGGCAGGTCGGTCAGCGCGTCGTAATGCGCCATATGCGCGATGCGCTCGTCTGCGCGGATGCGCGCCGTGACGTCGTCATGGGTCGCAAGCCAGCCGCCGGCGGCGCCGGGCTGGTTCTTGATCTCGATCAGGCGGCCGTCCGCGGTCTCGACGATGGAGCTCTGGGTGCGTCCGACATGGCTCAGAATGTCGTCGCAATAGGCCTCGACGTCGCCGTGGAACGAGCCGGTGTCATGGCGGTGCCGGATCACGTCGCGGAAATCGGCGCCGGGCTTCACCACTGCGGGGGACAGGCCGTACATCTCGATGTAGCGGCTATTGCAGACGATCAGTCGTTGGTCCTGATCGAACATCAGCAGCCCTTGCGTCATCGTGTTCATCGCGGTGTCGAGCCGCTGCTTTTCCAGCGAGAGCCGGTGCGTGACCTGGCGGAAGATCAGGAACAGCGTCAGCACCAGCAGGCCGATCGAGAGCACGGCGATGGTGACGAAGAATTTCGTCTGCGTATGCCATGTGGCGAGCGTCGCATCCAGCGACCTGGTCGCAACCACGACCAGCGGCTCGCCGGTCAACATGCGCGAGGCGACGATGCGGTCCTTGCCGTCCATCGGGCTGGCGAGCTGCATCGTGACGAAGGTGCGCTCGAACACCGCCATCTGCTCCGGCGTGCCCTTGCGAAAGTTCTGGCCGATCATCGCATCGACACGCGGAACGCGCGCCAGCAACTGGCCGTTCTGGTGGTGCATCGCGATCGAGGAGTCCTCGCCGAGCCCGGTCGAGGCGAAGAAGGATTCGAGTTGGTCGGGCGTGATCGCGCGCGAGATTACCCCGAGAAATTCGTCATGCGGGCCGGACACGCGCCGGGCGAACACGATCGCCGGTCCGTTGCCGAGCCGGCCGGGGACGACCTCGACCTCTTCCTGCGCGGCAGGATCGTTCCTGAGGCGGTTGAAGTAGCCACGGTCGGCGACCGAGATATCGGCGACCGGCCAGCGGCGCGACGAGTTGATCAGCATGCCGCTGGAATCGAACAGATTTGCGCCGGCGACGTCGGACCAGCCGCTGGCTTTTGCACGCATCACCTCGTGCATCGCCAGCGTGCCCATCTCGCTGCGAAAGATGTCGGCGGATTCGATGCCGTGACTCTCAAGTTCGGCGAGGATGCTCTTCTGCAGCACCGCGAAATCCTCGAACTCGCGGTCGAAATGCCGGGCCAGCAGACGCACGGAGCTTTCAAGGCTGTCGCGGCCGCTCTCGATCGCGTTCTGCCTGAAGCGGTCGACGGTCAGCGCGGTGCCGATGGCCATTGCGACCATCAGCACGAAGCCGCCCGCGATCAGCCATGTCAGTGGCGCTCCCCGCCAGCGACGGAGCAACGCGCGCATGCGTGCGGTCCATCGGATCGATGTGCCCATGCAGCCCTCCCGTGGCACGCAAGGTGCAGCAAAACCGACAAGACCCCGTTACCAGCGAAGGTTAAGGAACTATGAATCGGAGTGGAATCAGTGGGTTGGTTCCGGCGCGGAGTTTTGTTGGGCACCAAACCCTCCGCAGCGTCATGGCCGGGCTTCGTCCCGGCCATCCACGTCTTTCTTCGCGGCACAAAGAACGTGGATGCCCGGGACAAGCCCGAGCACGACGATCGCGGTGCAGTTTTCACCGCTTGATCTCCCAGTTCAGCGCTTCCGCATTGCCCTTGGCGAACATCTCGGGGACATCGAACTGGCCGGTCTTGAGGTCATAGCGGCATTTCCAGTCGGCCAGCCCCTTCACGGCGACGTTCTTCGGATACTTGTCCATTTCGCCCGACAGCGAGATCAGCAAATAGCGGTTGTCGGGCCAGTCGACGCCGAGCCAGCGATAGGCGGTTTCGGTGCCTTTCATCAGATTGGCCGAGATGTGGTAGTCGAGCTTCATCTTCCTGGTGTCGGGACGGCTGTGGAAATAGGCCCAGGCGAGATCGCCGAGTGATTTCTTGGTCGCGCTGACGAAGGCGCCGTTCTCGACGTGATAGAGAAACAGATCCTGCTCGCCAGAGCCGGTCTTCTGCATCCGCACCAGCCATTGCGAGTCGCTGGTGAAGCGGAAGCCGGCCGGATAGCCCTGCTCGGGCTTCAGCTCCGTCATCTGCTCGCCGTGCCGCGCCCAGGCCTGCCATTTGATGTCGAAATCCCCGCTGTCCTTCATGTATTGCTCGAGCCTGACGGTCTTGTCCGGCGAGGTGAAGGCGAGCTCGGTATCATCGGAGAGGACGAAGCCGGACGGCGGGCCGGAGGCCGCAAGGGCAGGGGCGGCGGCGAGCGTCAGGGCAAGCGCCAGCCACCAGTCAGGACGGCGAAATGCGGTCACAGGAAAATTCCTTAAAGAATGCCGCGATGCGGCCTCGCATGATTTGACGCCGGCGCCGTGGTGCCGGTTCATCCTTGATAGGCGCCAGGGCGGGCTATCATCCCATCGACCGTCTTGATGCCGCAGCCAATTCGGCGCACCTTGCCGCCCTCGGTTGATTTGCCACCCAAGGTTCTTTTCCGATGATGACCGCATCCAAGGCCTTCATTGCTTTCTGCCTGCTCGCGATGGCCGGCACGGTTCTGGTGATCGGTCCGACCGAGCTGCGACGCCTGCTGTCGGACGGGACCAAGACCGCTGTTGCCGCCAAGCCAGAAGCCAAGGTCGAGGCCAAGGCTGAGGCCAAGGCTGACCTCAAGCCTGACCTCAAGGCTGACCTGAAGCCGGACCAGCCGAAGCTGGCCGCCGTTACGCCGTCTGCGCCTGTATCCGCGCCGGCGGCGGTCCCGGCGCCCGAGCCCAAGCCCGAGCCAGGTGCGCTGGCCGAGATCCAGAAACAGGTCACGGCGCTGCCCGACCTCGCACCGGCCAAGCCGCCGGCAGCGGTCGCGGACACCGGCCCCCGTTTCGACGTCGCCCGCGTCGACGATCACGGCGAGGCGGCTGTCATTGCGGGCCGTGCCGTGCCGGGTGCCAAGGTCGAGCTGCTGCGCGACGGCAAGCCACTCGATACCGTGACTGCCGACGCCTCGGGTCAGTTCGTGATGACCCCGCCGCAGCTTCCCGCAGGTTCCTATGAATTGACGCTGCGGGCCAGGGCGCCGGATGGCACGGTCACGCAGTCGGGCCGGACCATGCCGGTCACCATCGCCGAGGCGGCGCCGCCGCCCGCGCGCCCGGCACCCGTTGCAAGGCAAGAGCCGAAGCAGGCCGAGAAGCCGGACGACAAATCGGATGTCGTGGCGTCCCTGCCGTCGGCCTCGTCGCATCTCGCCTCGGCCTCCGACAGGCCCGCGGCGCGGCCGAGGCCAGTCGGCGCGCCGAAACCCCGGGTGATGGCGCGGGCGCCGGCGGCGACGACGGTTGCATCCGCCTCGCCCGCGGAAATCCTCAATGCCGCCCCGGCGGAGACAGGCAGCCGGGTGATCTCCCGCGGTGACAGCCTGTGGGCACTCAGCCGGCTCGCCTATGGCGACGGCGCCCGCTATGCCGTGATCTTCAAGGCCAACCGCGACAAGATCCACAATCCCAATCTGATCTACCCCGGCCAGACCTTCGTGATGCCGCAAAAGGCGGAGTGAGGGCGTCTTCCTTCCCGTCTTACTGGGGGCGGCCGCGTTTGAGAGAGCTTCGCCGCGGCGATCTTTCCAGACGCCCGCGACGCTTTGCCCTGTGTCCTTTCGGAACGATCGGTTCCCTCGCGAGTCATCCCGATACGGCGCAGTGCGCGCGTGGGCAGCTGGGAGGGAGGCCGAATTGGTCAGGTCAGCGGTCATGTCGGGACGCATGGGATTGGCGCTGGCGGGCGCGACCGTCCTGATCGCGGCGGTGCTGTTGCCTGCGAGAGCCGAGGCGCAATTCGGACTGCGCGGCGGTCCGCTCGGCGTCGCGCGCTTCGCCGTCGGTCACATGATGGGCCTGTCGCGCCTGCGCCATTCCCGCATGGCGGTGCGAAGCAGCCGATACCGCTCCGCCGCGCTGAGGTCACAAGATCCGCGCGGCGCAGAGCGCGGGCAGCCTGCCAATCCTTACGTTCTGCGCGCTGCGCTCACGGCGCAAGCCGCACTTGCGGGCTGGCACGGCGGCCGCCGCGCGCAAGGCTGGTGGCGTCATCCGGATGGCAATTATGGCTGGGTCGGCCCGGTGTTCTGGCCGTTCGCGCATGACGACCTCACCAATGCCGTCGTCCTCGGCGATGCGACCAGCCTCTCGCTCTACGGCTATGGCGACATCTATGCCGCGATCTTCGCGCCCTATGCTGCGACCGAGCTCGCGGCCTACACGGCATCGCAAGGCCGGCGCGGCCGGCGCGTCCCGACCGCGGAGACACTCTGCGACGCCAGCGACACCGGCGGCCTGCCCGTCGAACGCATCGCAGAGGCGGTGCAGCCGAACGAACTGCAGCGCACCGCGCTCGACGAGCTCGCATCGGCCTGGAATGCCGCGCGCGACACCATTCGCGCGGCCTGCCCGGCACAGGTCCCCACTACGGCCGCGGACCGCCTCGGCCTGATGCGCGAGCGGCTCGAGGCCATGATCAAGGCCATCGACGCGGTCGCGCCGCCGCTGGCCAAATTCACCGACCTGCTCGACGACGATCAGAAGGCAAAGTTCGAAGCGCTCGGCAAGGGCCGCCGCGTCGCTCTCGCGGCCATGCAGCGCAAGGATGTGAACAAGGACGCCAAGGCGTCGAGCGCCTGCGACCCCGACAGCGATCCCCGCTATGACGAAAAGCTGCAGCGTCAATACGAGCAGCTGGTGCAGCAGCAATGGCCGGCGAACGACATCGCCACCACGCTCCGCCTCGACGACACCGCCCGCGCTCGCTTCGAAGTGCTCCAGGACACCGCCCTGCGCACCATGCAAACGCTCAGCGCCTGTCCGTCACAGACGCCGGAGACCCCGCAGGCCCGCCTCACCGCCGTGAAAGCGCGGCTGGAGACGATGCTGCAGGCCGTGAACGGCGTCGCTGATGCGCTCGACGATTTCGAGGCCGACCTGAGTGACGAGCAGAAGGCCGGCTTCGAGGCGATCGGACCGAAGCGGGGAGCGTGAGGCGCGACGGCAACGGCGCCTCACCTGAAAACCGTCAGCCGATCTCCCGCCTGATCTTCGCGGCCGCATCGCACATCGCTTTCAGCTTCCCGAACGCCGTCGCGCGCGGCATGTATTTCATGCCGCAATCGGGCGCTGCGATCAGGCGATCGGGCGACACGTGCTTGAGCCCGTTGCGGATGCGCTCGGCGACGGTGTCGACGCTCTCGATCGCAGGGTCCGCGAGGTCGAGCACGCCGAGCATGATCTTCTTGGACGACAGATCCTTGAGCACGCCGAGGTCGAGCTTGGGCTGTGCCGCCTCGATCGAGATCTGGTCGGCGATGGTGTCGTCGAGCTCGGCCAGGAAAGAATAGCCGGCCGGCTTGTTCGAGCCGGGCACGACGGCGGCGTAGCCGAAGCAGAGATGCACCACGGTCGGCACCGTGATGCCTTGCAGCGCGCGGTTGATCGCCTTGACGGCGTAGCGCTTGGCGAGCTCGGGATTGTTGCGAACCCAGGGCTCGTCGAGCTGGATCACGTCGGCGCCGGCCTTTTGCAGATCGAGCGCCTCGGCATTGACGGCTTCGGCGAGCGCCATCGCCAGCTCTTCCTCGTCCTTGTAGAACTCGTTTTTGGCCTGCTGGCTCATCGTGAACGGGCCGGGAAGGGTGATCTTCGCCGCACGCTCGGTGTTCTTGCGCAGGAACTGCATGTCGTGCAGCTCGACCGGTCCCTTGCGCTTGATGGGGCCGACGACGCGCGGCACCGGCGTCTGAGTGTTGCCGGTGCGCGCCACGATCATCGCGGGATTGTCGCCGTCGATGCCGTCGAGCGCGGTGGCGAAGCGATTGGAATAGCTCTCGCGGCGGATTTCGCCGTCGGTCACGATGTCGATGCCGGCGCGTTCCATGTCGCGGATCGCGACGATGGTGGCATCGTCCTGAGCTTCCTCCAGATGCTCCGCCGGCAACCGCCACATGTCGTGCAGGCGGGTGCGCGGCACCACCTTCGACAGCATGGCGCGATTCACCAGCCATTCCGGCTGCGGATAGCTGCCGACCACGGTGGTCGGCAGGATGTGCGTTGGCATGGGCATGGGGTTCTCCTTCTTATTGTTATTGAACGCGTGAGTTCAGGCCGCCCGCGTTGCCGCGACTGAACCCTCGTCCTTGACGGGATTACTGAGGATGCCGATGCCGGAGATCTCGATCTCGACGGTGTCGCCGCCCTTCATCCACAGTGGCGGCGTGCGATAGGCGCCGACGCCGCCGGTCGTGCCTGTCACGATCACGTCGCCGGGCACGAGCTCGGTGAAGGTCGAGCAATAGGCGATCAAAGCCTGTACGTCGAAGACGAGATCGGAGATCGGCGCCTTCTGCACCTCGACGCCGTTGAGCCGTGTGATCAGCGTCTGCTTGGTGACGTCGGTCAATTCGTCGGTCGTGACCATCCATGGCCCGAAGCCGCCGGTGCCGGCAAAATTCTTGCCCGGCGCGAATTGCGAGGTGTGGCGCTGCCAGTCGCGGATGCTGCCGTCATTGTAGCAGGCATAGCCGGCGACATGGCCGAGCGCGGCTTCCCGCGAGATGCGGCGGCCGGCCTTGCCGATGATCACGGCCATCTCGCCTTCGTAGTCGAAACGCTCGGATTCCAGCGGCCGGATCATCGGCTGGCCATGACCGACCTGGCTGTTGGCGAAGCGGGTGAAGATCATCGGATGTGCCGGCGTCGGATGGCCGCTCTCGGCCAGATGCGTGGCGTAATTGACGCCGATGCAGAAGATCTTGTCGGGATCGGGCACGGTCGGCAGCAGGGCGACGTCCGCAAGCGCGTAGTCGGGTGCATCGCCGGCCAGCTTCTTCAACGCGTCGAGCGAGCCCTTCGTCAGCAGCGCCTTCAGCGTCGGAGTGGCCTTCAGGCGCTTGCCGGCGTCGATGACACCCTTGTCGGTGACGATGCCGTAGCTCGCGGTGCCTGAGATGGTGAAGCTTGCGACTTTCATGGATCAAACACTCTCTTCGATGGAGGAAACAAAGTCGTTGATGGGAAGCGCGATATCGCCATTGCGGATCGGAACGCATGATGGCGGGAAGTCCTGGCGGAAGCGGGCGCCGGCCGCTTCGGCGCGGTCGAGGAAGCGCTCCAGATGAGCCATCGCGCCGGTCGGCAGATCGTGCAGCACCATCAGCGTCCAGGGTTGCCGGCTGCACTGATCAAGTGCGCGCTCGGTCCAGCCGTCAGGATCGGCCCAGTCGCGTGGAATGGAATTCCAGAGCACGCAGCTGTGTCTGTTGCGGGTGAGATAGCCGACCACTGACGGCTTGAGCAGCCGCTGGTCCAGATTGCCGCCGCCACCGAACGGCCGGAACCAGCGATTGGGATGCGCGAGGTCGCCGATCGCAGTTTGCGTGCGGCCGATCTCGTTCTCCGCGGTGTCGCGCCCGGATTGCTCGCCGAGCGGAATGCTGTGCGTAAAAGTGTGGTTGCCGATCCAGTGTCCCTCGCCATGGGCGCGCTCCGCAAGCGCGCGCCGCGCGGGATCGGCAAGCTTCTCGCCGATGACGAAGAACGTGGTCTTGATCCCGCGCGCGGCCAGAACATCGAGCACGCGCGGCGTCACGTTGGGATCGGGGCCGTTGTCGAATGTCAGGGTCAGATCGTACACGCCAATACCTCAGGTCGCCGGCTGCATCGCGTTCACCGCGATCTCGTCGTTGGCCTGGCCGGCGCGGGTGCCGGTCTGCCAGATCGCCGCCTTGCGCTCGATCCAGCGGATCACGGCGTTGAAGCCGATGGCGAGGAACAGCACCAGCAGCACGCCCGCGAACACGTGTGGGCTGTCGAGGATGGTGCGGTAGCGCGAGATCAGATAGCCGATGCCGGCCGAGGAGATCAGCATCTCCGAGACCACCACGCCGACGATGACAAGCGCGCCGCCGACGCGCAGGCCCGACAGCACCGTCGGGATCGCAGCGGGGATGATGACGCGGACCAGCCGCTGGCTGAGCGTCGCGCCCATGCTGCGGGCGGCGAGCAGCAGCTGCGGGTCGATGGTCTGGATGCCGGCGGCGGTCGCGAGCATCGTCGGCAGGAAGCCGTAGATCGAGGCGAACGCGATCTTGGATTCCGAGCCGATGCCGAGCCACACGGTGAAGACGGGATAGAGGATCACCAATGGCACCGCATACAGGCTCGACACCATCGGCATGATCAGGATTCGCGGCCGCGGCAGGCTGCCGACGATCGCGCCGAGCAGGATGCCGCCGCCGCAGGCGAACGCCATGGAGACCACGACCTCGTACAGCGTGACCGCCAGCGCATGACCGTATTCGCCCGCGTCCGTCCATCCGGCGATCAGCGTGGACGACAGCGAAGGCAGGAACAGCTCGGCAATGAGTCCGGTGCGTGGCAGTAGCTCCCACAACGCGATCAAGCAGATCACGATCAGATATCGCAACGACTTCGCACTGATTCTCGCGCTCATCGTCGTCTCACGCCGATTTGCGGATGTGCCGCCAGATGCGGTCGCGCAAGGTTCCGAACGCATCGCCGCTCAGCATCTCGTAGGTGCGGGGCCGCGGCAGCTGGACCTGGAGATGGTCGACGATGCGGCCGGGCCGCGCCGACATCACGATCACCTCGTCGGCGAGATAGACCGCTTCGGTCAGGCTGTGCGTGACGAACACGACGGTCTTGCCGGTGGCCGCCCAGATCCGCAGCAGCTCGTCGCCCATGGTCATGCGGGTCTGCTCGTCGAGTGCGGCGAACGGCTCGTCCATCAAGAGCACCGGCGGGTCCTGCACAAGGCCGCGCGCGATCGAGACGCGCTGCTTCATGCCGCCGGAGAGCTCGTGCGGATGGCGCCTGCCGAAACCGTCGAGCCCGACCAGCTTGAGCGCATCCTGCGCCTTGGCGTGTCGCTCGGCCTTCGGCACGCCGCGCAGCGCCAGTGGAAACTCGACATTGTCCTCGGCGGTCAGCCACGGAAACAGGCTCGCCTCCTGGAACACCACGCCGACTCTATCAGGGTCGGGCTGCAGGATCGGCGCGCCGCTGATGGTGATGGTGCCCGCGGTCTGCTGGCGCAGGCCCGCCATCATCATCAGCAGCGTGGACTTGCCGCAGCCGCTGGGGCCGACCAGCACGACGAAGCGGCCGGGCTTGACCTCGAGCGAGACGTCCTCCAGCGCGACGACGTCCTGCGACCGGGTCTTGAACACCTGGCCGACGTTCTTCACCTCGATCGCGCCGGCGCGCGCCGCGGGCTTCAATTGGGTCACGTTCGCCAATGGCTGCATCGCGTTTCCACCCATCTGACAAGTTCGTTGAAGGTCATGGCGATCGCGGCGACCATCACGACGCCGGCGAGGAGTTGCTTCATCTGGAAATTCTCGCCCCAGGTCGCGATCTGATGGCCGATGCCGTCGCGCGAGGCATACATCTCGGCGAGGATCACACCGGTGAGGTTGAAGATCATGGAGATCCGCAGCGCCTCCAGCAGCACCGGCAGCATGCTCGGCAGGTAGACGCGGAACGCGGTCTGCATCCGCGTGGCGCCATAGGAGCGCGCCACCGTGAGATGCTCGACCTTGACCGATTCCACTGCGGTCGTGGTCGACATGATCACGATGAAGATCGTCGAGAAGAAGCCGAAGCCGACCTTCTGGGCGAAGCCGACGCCGAACACCAGGATGAACATCGGCAGGAAGATCGATTTCGGGATGCTGAAGGCGAAGAACAGCAGCGGCTTGGCGACGTCTGCGAAGTAGCGGTTCTCCGCGACCAAAAAACCGATCAGCGCGCCGAACGGCACGGCCAGCGCGAACGCCGTCAGCACCTCGGTCGCGGTGACCATCAGGTCCTTCTGCACCGCGGCGCGCTGCAAGAGCTCGCCGAGCGTCGCGAACGTGTCGGACGCCGACGGCAGCAGGCGGGGATTGACGATGCCGGTGCGCGACAGCGCCTCCCACAGCGCCAGGACCGCGAGGATGATCGCGATCCTGGCGAGGTTGATGGCAAGCGAGCCCTGCATCGTTACGGCTTGGTCGGGACGGGCTTGAACTTGGTCGAGATCACGTCCTCGGCCGGCACGATGTCCTTGAGCCCGCCGAGCTTGGCGAGATCGAGCGACAGCTGCACGGCGGCGCTCACATTGGCCGCGCCCATGTCGCCGCTGGTCTCGAGCTTCATGATCGTGTTGTCGTATTCGAGGGCGGCGATCTCCGGCGGCATTTCGTAGAGCTCGGCGATCAGCTTGACGGTGATTTCGCGGTTGGCGCGCATGAAGGCGACCGCGCCGTAGAGCGCGTTCACCGCCTTCTGCACCAGCTGAGGCTTCGCCTCCGCGAGCTTGTCGAGCACGATCCAGCCCGCGGTGAGGTTCGGCGGCACCGCGGTCGAATAGTCGAGGATGGACTTGGCTTCGCCGGATTTCGAGATCTGGAAGCTCAGCGGCGAATAGACCACGGCGGCCTCGACATTGCCGGCGAGCAGGTTCGGCACCAGGCCGCCGCCGCCGACGGGAACGCGCGTGAAGTCGATCTTCTTGTCCTGGATGGTCCACAGCGCGAGCAGGTCCGAGCCCGAGCCGGCCGCGGTGATCGCCACCTTCTTGCCGTTGAGATCCTTGACCTCGAGCGTCGATTTGGTCGGCACCATCAGCTGCCAGCCGAAATTGCCCATCGCGGCGTTGGCGACGATGCGCGACATCACGCCCTTCTTGCGCCCCGCGGAGACCAGCGACGGCGGATCGAGGATGATGTCGGCCGCGCCCGCGGCCATGCCCTCGAAGGTTTCGGCGCCGCTGCGGTAGATCGTCAGCTCGGCCTGGATGCCTTCCTTCTCGAACAGCTTTTGCCGCACCGCGGTCTCGGCGATCGTCGTCGGCCAATATGTCTTGGTGGGCAGGCCGACGCGGATGGTGTCGGCAGCGTTCGCAGGGCCGGCCAGCATGGTGGCGGCAACCAGCGACAGGATCGCGTGGCGTCGATTGATCTTCATTGTTTTCTCCCGGTTTCTGTTTTTTACGTGCCGGATTTGTCCGGATCGTCAAATCGTGCGGCTCACCTCCGCGATGCGCGAGGCGGCGAGCTCGACGAACTCCTTGGTGGTGCCGAAATGCTTTGACAAGGCGTGAACTGCCGCATCGGCATCGCGCTTCGTCACGGCGGCGACGATCGCCTCGTGCTCGGCCTCGACGTCGCGCGGCTTGACGCCGGGCTCGCGGCGGATCGAGAGGCGGCGATATCGCTCGCTCTGCTCGTGCAGCACGTCGCGGAAGCCGAGCAGCCATGGCGAGCCGCAGGCATTGACCAGCGCGCGGTGGAAAATGCGGTGACGGATCACCCATTCCTCGTAATGCACCGTGGGATCGTCGGGATAGTGATAGGGGACGGCCTTCAGGGCCGACCAGGTCGATTTCACCGATGCAAGCCAGGCCTCGTCGCCGCGCTCGATCGAGCGCCGCAGCGCGAGCCCCTCGATATCGATCCGCGTCTGCGTCACGTCGGCGAGATCGGCGAGCGACACCGGGCTGACGCGAAAGCCGCGCTGGTCCGAGGCCTGCACCAGGCCATCGGCGACCAGGCGCGACAGCGCCTCGCGGACCGCGGCAAGACTCACCGAAAACTGCTTGGCGAGGCCTGCGATATGGAGCTTCTGCGCCGGCAGCAGCCGCGCGGCCAGGATATCGGCGCGCAGCCGCTCATGCAGCGCCGAGGTCAGGCTGCGCGGACCATCGCCCGGGCTCCCGGACATATCGAACTGAAGCGGACCCATCCGGCGATGATCGCAAGCACGCGCCGACGGGTCAACAGAAAATCGAAAATCGATTTTTTGTAGCCTCCTGGTTGAGCGCGGGCACAAGCCGCACGCTCGCCGCGATCACCCGCAAGCCCAGTCGAACTTCATCGCCTTGAAATCGAGCTGCGCATTGCCGCCGCCGAAATTATAGCCTCCGAAATATTCCTCGAACTCGACGTAGAACGGGCTCATCTCCGGCACCGCCTGGCAAGGCCGCATGGTGCCGCCGAGATGGTTCGGGGCGTGGTCCTTGCTCCACTCGTGCAGGCGGAAATTGTCGCGGCCCGGTTTGCCGCCGACATAATAGTAATAGGGCTGATAGCCGGTCGGCGGGTTGCTGCGAACGTGCTCGTCCTGTGGGCCCTTGCCGGCGTTGGGGTCATCAGCGCGCGGCGCGAGCACGATGGCGCGGGTCTCGCCGAGATCGGCGCGCGGCGACGCGCCGAGCATCTTCTTGGCGAAAGTCGGAGCAGCCTCGAAGAAGGCGCTGGCGCCGCCGACATCGAGCCAGCGTGGCCGCTCGGCGGTCGCCAGTGCAAGCGGCGCCGGCGGTGTCGCGAACGGGCCTTCATATTCGGCGCGCGTCAGCAGCAGCGCGGCATAGTCGTAGTCGAGAATGTCGGTCATCCGCGACAGGCGCGGATGAGAAGGCCTCGCCAGCACGGCCTCGCGCACTTCAGGATCGTCAGGCGCGCCGCCGTCATTGTGATCGGCGCGGTGGCAAAGAACGACAATGCGACGATGTCCGCCCCATGCACGCGATAATCCTCCGGCAGCAGCAGCGTGAAGCCGTGTATCAGCGGATAGCCGGTGACGGGATCGAGCGGCCATTGCGCGCTCGTGATGCCCGGCGGCAGCCCAAACACCCAGCCCTGGTCGCGCGCCCGGTCGACGGGACGCCCCAGCATCTGCAGATCATAAGCACGCGAAGGCAAGGCAAGCGCCACGGGTGGTCTCCATCCGGATCGTTGCCTCGCCGTTGAGGCGAAGGTTAGTCGCGGGGAACGGGGATGGGGTTCGTGAGGGGAGGCGAGGTAAAGCGCTCCCTCGGTGTTCTGCCCGACGTGTCAAACAGCCGTGCAAGCGAGCGTCCAAACGCCATTTGTAACTCGTTGATCTTGCAGGCCCCGTCTACTGTGCATGGGGTTGTTTTCGCGTTTTTCGCCAGCGACTACCCGCGCCGCCGCGCCACCGACGCGTCCACCACGTTCTCGACTTCCTCGCGCCAGTTCAGGATCTCCATCGCCAGCACAGGATGATTGAAGCCCTTGAGCTGGAGATCGTCGAGCGGCTGCGCTTCGACCCATTGCTCGACGATGCCGTAGACGCGGCGGCTGACCACGATCTGGTTGGGCTTGGCCTCGCCGCAGAGTCGTGAGGCGAGGTTGGTGACGCTGCCGATCGCGGCATATTCCAGCCGCTGCTCGAAGCCGACCTGGCCGAGCGTGGCATAGCCGACCGCGATGCCGATGCCGAAGCCGAGGCTGTGCCCGCGGTTGCGCCAGCGCTCGGTCAGCGGGCCGATGGTCTCGCGCATCTCCACCGCCATCTTCACGGCGCGCTGGGTGTGATCCTCGAACTGGATCGGCGCGTTGAACAGGATCATCACGCCGTCCCCGGCATATTTGTCGAGCGTGCCCTCGTATTTGAAGATCAGCTTGCCGAGCGCTGCGTGATATTCGCGCAGCACGTTCATCGCCTCTTCCGGCTCGGTCGCTTCGGTGAACGCGGTGAAGCCGCGCAGATCGCAGAACACCACGGTCACCTCGCGGCGCTGGCTGGTGAGCAATCCTTCCGGGCTGTCGGAGGATGCGATCAGCTGCGCCACCTGCGGCGCCAGGAAACGCTCGAGCTTGCGGATGCGCTCGATCTCGCCGAGCTGGGTCTTGACGCGTTCCTCCAGCGACTTGTTCCAGTCCTTCAATTGCTCGGTCTGCATCCGCAGCTTGTCGGCCTGGGCGCGCACGGTCTCGTTCGCGGTCTCCAGCGCGTGGCTCTTGTGGTCGACCTCGGTGAACAGCCGCGCATTGCGCATCGCCAGCACGGCCTGGTTGGCGAAGGTGCGCATCAGGCCGATGATGCTGGCCGCGAACTCGCCGCTCGCGCGCCGCAGCACCACCAGCGCGCCGAGCGTGCCCTGCTGGTCGACCAGCGGCACGACCAGCACCGAGTGGAAGCCGGCCGCGATCGCGACCTCGCGCAACGGCTGCTCGCTGGCCCGGTCGATGTCGGCAAGCGCGATCGGCTCGCCGCATCTCGCGGCATCGCTCAGGATGTTCTCGCCTTCGTCGATGGTGACGTGGGCGCCGTCGGCGGATCTGTCGATGCCGCCGGCCTCGACCAGGTTGAAGCGGCGCGTCTCCGCATCGAAGCCGTAGATCAGCACGGCGTCGGCATGGGTGATTTCGATCGCGCGCGCGGCGATCGTCGGCAGCACGGCGTTGAGATCGAGCGAGGAGGCGACGGCGCGGCCGACTTCCTCCAGCACCTTCAGCTCGTTGATCGACTGCGCCAGATCGCGCGTGCGCTCTTCGACCTTGGTCTCCAGGTCCGAATAGGTCTCCTGGATCTGGCCGGCCATGCGGTTGAACTGGCTGGCGAGATCTTCCAGCTCGTCCGATGTCTTCACGTCGATGCGGTGGCTGAAATCGCCCTCGCCGAGCCTGTGCGCGCCGTCGCGCAGCGCCGTGATCGGGATGATCATGCGGCGCGCGAGCAGCGTGCCGGCAAGGATGGCGACCATCAGGCCCATGCCGATCAGCAGCGCGATGCGCACCAGCTGGTCGCGGATCGGCATCAGGGCCTGCGTGGTCGGCTGCTCGAACAGCGCGCTCCAGCCGAGCTTCGGCACGGTGCTGGCGGCGCTCATCACCGATTGGCCGTTGAAGTCGGTGCCCGAACTGTCGCCCTCATGGCCGGGCGCGATCGCGGCTGCGACCTGCGGCAGCTTCGACAGATCCTTGCCGATCTCGGGCCCCTTGGACGACGTCGCCAGCACGCGGCCGCGGGGATCGACGACATAGGCAAAGGCGGCCTTGCCGACCTGCGCGTCGGACAGGAAGTCGGAGAGGAAGCCGAGATCGATCTCGGCCACGGTGACGCCGGCATTGAAGCCGGAATGCGCCACCGAGATCGACATCAACGGCGTCTTGTCGGCGAACCAGGCCGGCGCATAGCTGACGCCGCGGGCGACCGTGTCGGTGAAGCGCATGTCGCGGGAGAGATCGGCGTTGCTGCCGGTCGTGGTCGACTGGCGCGAGACGCGCAGCACCTCGCGGCCCTCGCCGTTGAGCTGGAACAGCTGGTTGACGACCGAGACCTGGTGCAGCAGCGACGCGTAATCGGCGCGGCGCTTTTCGAGCGTGTCCTGGCTCGCCCGCGTCACCCAGCTGATCTGGCGGTCGAGCTCCGAGATCGACTGCTCGATCCGCCGGGCGGCGGCCTGCGCCTTGTCCTCCAGCCCGTCGGTCAGCTGGGTCCTCGTGGCGCGGTAGGAGATCCAGGTCTCCATCGCGCCGTTGACGGCGAGCACGAACACGACGAGGCCGACGAGGGAGACGACGTATTTGGCGAACAGACCCTCGCGCAGAAACCGTGTCTTGTCGTTCGCTCCTGCCATCCCGATCCTCTTGCGCCGCCATCGACGCCGGCGCTGCGGGGTCCTTCTATCACAATTCGGGCCAAAGGGCCGCCGAGCAGCCGGCGTGGTTACTCGCGGTGGCAGGTAAGAAGGGACGGATTGCCCCTGCCTCATCCGTTCGGAGGAAGCCGGAAGCGGGGCGGCTGGTGTAAGCGGATGGCCTTGGAGCCAGGCCTGCGAATCCGCCCATTACCGGTTGAAAAGTTGCCGCAGCACGTCGTTCATTGGCTGACTGTCCTGCTGCGCGACCGGCGGGTCGTCGAGGGCCGGAGCTGCAGGCGAGGCCTGCGGCGCCGGTGTGGAAGGCGTCGCCGGCAGGCTGCGGCTGCGGCCGCTGCCTGGCGCGGCGCCGGTGCTGCTTCCCGCGCCATTGGACAGTCCCTGCTGAAGCAAATTGCCGATCGCCTCGCCCAAGGGGCCGCCGAGCAGATTGTTCTGCCCCGGCTGCTGCGCCTGCGGATTGGCATTGCCGGCTGCGTTGCCGCCGGGTGCGGTCGTGCCGCCGAGGCCGAGATTGCCCAGACTGCCCAGGATGTTGCCGAGCCCGGCGCCGTCGGGGCCGAACAGGCCCTTGCCCATCTCGCGCAGCTTGGCATAGGCGGCATCCGGATTGTCCAGCATGCCGGCCATGTCGGGGTAGATCTTCGGCTGCGACCAGGGGCCCTGGATCATCACGGGAATGCCGAAGCCGACCGGCTCATTGGCGCGGCCCTGACCTTCGGTCGTCATCACCAGCTTCGGCTCGACGCGAAAACCCATCATCTTGGTATCGAGCGCGATGGTGCCGGCGCCGGTGACGCGCACCAGCGGTCCGATCAGGTTGAGATCGGTCGTCACCGCCTGGCCCTTGTCGATGCGGAAGGAGGCCGAGAGCTGCGACAGATCCGTGCTCTGCTCCTGGCCGGCATTATGGCTGTCCTGCCAGCCGGACAGCGTGCCCGATGTCAGCGAGCGGATCATCTGCGCGACGTTGATGCCGCGGATGGCGCCGTCCTGGAAATTGACGAACGCCGTGCCCTGCATGTTCGCCATCAGCGCGCGCTGGCTGGTGCCGGCGCTGCGCAAAGCGAGCTTGGCCTGCAGCTTGCCGTCAATGCGGTCGAATTCGGCGAGGCCCTGCAGCAGCGGCAATGCGCGCACGCCGACGAGGTCGGAATGCATGGCAAAGCTCGGCGCGCCGGTGGTCGCGTCCAGGATAACCTCGCCCGAAACCTGGCCGCCATAGGCGCCGAGATTGGCGGTGCCGACCTTCAGCACGCCGCCGGCAAGCTTGGCATCGAGCGCCAGCGGCGCGATGCGGGCATCGCCGATCACGGCTTCGTTCGCGGAGATCCTCACTTGCGCATCGACATAGTTGAGCCCGGACACGTTGATCGGCGCATCGCTCCAGGGCTGCCCGGCCGTGCCCTGCGGCGATTTCGCCAGCGGTACAGCCAGCCGCTGGAAGTCGAGGTCGAGCTTGACCAGCGGCTTGCTGGCGATGTCGACCGAAGCCCAGCCGTTGAAGGCGTCGTCGCCGAGCCGGCCATTCACGCCGTTGATCATCACGATATCGCCGTTCATCCGCATCTCGGCATGACCGGTGAGCTGAGACTTCAGCACGTCGGGCATGTCGATGGCGAAATCCACCGGGATCGTCGGCCGGTCGACCGGCGGCGCTGGCGTGGTCGCCTTGATGTCGAACTTGGTCGGGTGGTCGCCGACACGCGCGGTGCCGGTGATGCTGACCTTGCGGTCGCGGCCGATGGTCGCGTCGGCGTTGATGGCGCTGATGCGGCCCTCGACACGATCGCGCATGCGCGCGAATGCGACTTCGCCGTCGGTGACCTTGACGCGGCCGATGGACGCACCGTCGACGTCGATCGCCAGCGGCTTCGACGAGCCTCCGGTATTCGGCAGGCGCTCACGCAGCAGCGGCTGGTAGAGCACGGGATGGGTGACGATCAGCTCCTTGATCTCGGGGCGGCCCGACCACACGCTGGAGAGCGACATGTCGGCCTGCACGCTGTCGACCGTCAAGCGCGTGATGCCGCTGCGATCCCGGGGGTCGGCAAGCGAGAGGTCGTTCAGCGTGACGTTCAGCGTCGGCCACAGGCTGATCCTGGTGGTGCCGTCGATCGACAGGCGATAGCCGGTCGCGCTCTCGACGCGCGAGGCGATCGTCGAGGTCAGGAAGCCCGAGGGGATCCCGATCACCAGCAGGATTGCGACCACGATGATGACGGCGGCCAAAGCCGCGCCGGCGAATTTCACTGCTCTCATATCGACTTTCCACTGACGGACAATCGGCGTCGAATGCCGCCGGCTGACCATCCTTCGCGCCCGAGTTTATCCCCGGACGGGAAGCGGCTCCAAGCGCGTAAAAATAATCAGGAGGTGCTGCAAAGTTATGTGACTTATGACACACTTCGCCGGCGCGGTTTTACGCGATGCTGATGTTGATGGTTTCAAGCGATTTGCCAACAAGACTGACCAGGACGTTCACAAGGACATTGAAATGAGCAAGCAGGCCGAATTTGCGGTCATTCTGAAGATGAACGCCATGTTCGCTGATCTCGGTACGGACGAGCTCCAGCGGTTGTCCAATCTCTGCCACACCCAGCATCTGGGGAACGGCGAGGTGCTGTTCCAGAAGGGCGATGCCGGCGACGCGCTGTTCGGCGTGCGCCGCGGCCAGGTCCGCATCGAGACCGGCTCGTCCGACGGCAGCCGGCTGACGCTGAATTTCATGGGACCGGGCGATCTGTTCGGTGAAGTCGCGGTGCTGGACGGCCAGAATCGCACCGCGGATGCGACCGCGGGCGAGGCCAGCGAATTGTTCGTGCTGCGGCGCGAAGATTTTCTCGCCTTCCTCGAGCGGGAGCCGAAGGTGGCGATCAAGATCATCGCGCTGCTGTGCCAGCGCATCCGCTGGCAGAGCGAGCGTATGGAGGAATCCATGCTGCAGCCGCTGCCGGTGCGGCTGGCGCGGCGGCTTTGCGCGCTCGCTGCCGATTTCGGTTCCGAGGTGCACATCTCGCAGGAGCAGCTCGGCGTCTTCGTCGGCGCCGCGCGCGAGAGCGTCAACCGCCAGCTGCAGGCCTGGCGCAAGGAAGCGATCCTCGATCTGCAGCGCGGCCGCATCCTGCTGCGGAACATGACCAAGCTGACCGCGATCGCGCGGAACGAGTGAGTCTAGCGAATTTCACTTCGCTTGGACGGGCGAGGCAGATCGACGGCCATGTCCTCTGCGAGGAAGGCCGCGTATCGCAATGCCTCGCCAAAGTCTTCGCGCTCGAGATACGGGTAGTCATTAAGGATGGCTTCGCGCGTCTCGCCGGCTGCCAGTAGGCTGAGCAATCGCGCGACTGGAAACCGCAGCCCGCGAATGCAGGCTTTGCCAGCGCAGACGGCAGGGTCCATCGTGATACGCACAAAAGCCATGGCATAGGCTAGCGCGAACGAACGACTTGCGCCAGCGTGTGACTCTAAGCTCGCTCGTTCGGAGCCTCACTCCGCAGCGGGGTGGATGATATTCTTCGGCGCTGGCCCTGCTTCCGCCGGTGCCGATCCGTGATGAGCGTCCGCCTCCGCATCCTCGCTGTGCACGATCAGCCGCTTGGCGAAGCGCCAGATCAGGGCGCCGAGATCGTCCATCACCATGAACATCGCGGGCACGAACACCAGTGACAGGATGGTCGAGAAGATCAGGCCGCCGATCACTGCGAGCGCCATCGGCGAGCGGAACTCGCCGCCGGCGCCGACCGCGAGCGCGCTCGGCATCATGCCCGCGGCCATTGCGATGGTGGTCATCACGATCGGGCGGGCGCGCTTCATGCCGGCGTCGATCATGGCCTCTTCGCGCGGCTTGCCGGCGTGAATCGCTTCAATCGCGAATTCCACCAGCATAATCGCGTTCTTGGTGACGATGCCCATCAGCATCAGGATGCCGATCCACACCGGCGTGGTCAGCTGCTTGCCGGTGAGGAGCAGGGCCGCGATGGCGCCGCCGATCGAGAGCGGCAGCGAGAACAGGATGGTGATCGGCTGCAGGAAGGTGCCGAACAGCAGCACCAGCACGGCGTAGACCATCATCAGGCCCGCCGTGATCGCGGTGGCGAAGCCGTCGGACAGCTCGTTGAGGCTTTCGGCGTCGCCGGAGGGAGAGACCTTCACGCCCTTCGGCCGGCTCTTCATCACCGGCAGGTCGTAGATCTTCTTGGTGGCGTCGCCGAGCGCAGCGGATCCGACGAGGTCGGCGGCGACCGTCGCCTGCCGCTCGCGATCATACCGGTTGATGCTGGTCGGACCCTGGTCGAGCTTGACGTCGGCGATGACCGAGAGCGGCACGCCGCCCTTCTCGCCGTGTTCGCCGAGCGGCACGCGCAACTGTTCCAGCGTCTTCAGATTGCCGCGCGCGGCGTCCTCGAGCTGCACGCGGATCGGCACCAGACGGTCGCCGACGTCGAACTTGGCGAGCGCGGGTCCGACGTCGCCGATGGTGGCGACGCGGATGGTCTGCGACAGGCTTTCGGTCGAGACGCCGAGCCGCGCGGCGAGATCGGCGCGCGGTTCGACGCGTAGCTCGGGCCGCTCCAGCGTGGTTTCCGAGATCACGTTGGAGATGGTGGGAATGCGCTTCATCTGCGTCGCGAGCTCGCTCGCGAAATTATTGACGATGTTGGCGTCGACACCGGTCACGACCAGCGAGATGGCGCGCAGGCCGTTTTCGTCCAGGAACCAGAAGCGGATGTCGGGGATGTTCTCCAATTCCTGGCTGATCGAGAATTCGAGCTCGCGCTGGGTGATGTCGCGGGCATCCTTGGGCGTGTAGTTGATGATCAGCGCGGCGCGCCGGACCTCCTGCGTGCCCGGCGGGACACGTCCGCCGTCGACGAAGATGCTCTTTACCTCGGGCCGCTTGCGCAGGCGTGCGACGATGTCCTCGGTGACCTTTTCGGTGTAGGCGAGCTGAGTGCCCGGAGGCAGCTCGAGCGCCAGCAGCGAGCGTGCGCTGTCCTGCGCCGGCAGGAATCCCTGCGGCAGCAGCGTGATGCTCCAGATCGAGGCGGCGAACACGCCGAAGCCGATCAGCACCGTGATGAAATAATGCTTCACCGACCAGGCCACGAGCCGGTGATAGGACCGCAATATGCGGCCGGGCGGCGGCTCCTCGTGCGTATGGTGTTTGAGGAAGTAGGCCGCCAGCACCGGCGTGACGAAGCGCGCGGCGAGCAGCGAGAAGAACACCTGCACCGAGACGGTGATGCCGAACTGCTTGAAGAACTGTCCGGCGATGCCCGACATGAAGCTTGCGGGTGCGAAGATCGCGATGATCGTCAGCGAGATCGCGATCACCGCGAGGCCGATCTCGTCGGCGGCTTCGAGGGCGGCGCGATAGGGCGATTTGCCCATGTTCATGTGCCGGACGATGTTCTCGATCTCGACGATGGCATCGTCGACGAGAATGCCTGTCGACAGCGTGATGGCGAGGAAGCTGACGAGGTTGAGCGAGAAGCCGAGCAGGTCCATCGCCCAGAACGCCGGGAAGATCGACAGGGGCAGCGAGATCGCGGCAATGATGGTCGCGCGCAGGTCGCGCAGGAACAGCAGCACGATGATGACGGCGAGGATGGCGCCCTCGAACAGGGTCGAGATCGCCGCGTGGTAATTGCCGTTGGTGTATTCGACCGAGGTGTCGATCACCTTGAGGTCGACGTCGGGATAGGCGGCCTTGAGCGCGTCGACGCGCTTCTGCACGGCCTCGGCCACCTTCACGTCGCTGGCGCCCTTGGAGCGCTTGATGCCGAGCGCGACGATGGGCTCGCCGTTGAAGCGGGCGAAGGTGCGGCGGTCGGCGATGGTGTCGGTGACGGTGCCGAGATCGTCGAGCCGGACCTCGCCGCCGCCGAACAGCGGGATCATGGTGCCGGCGAGGTCGCTGAGCGTCTTGGCGCCGGCGAGCGTGCGGATCGCCTGGTCGTTCTTGCCGATCTCGGCGCGGCCGCCGGCGACGTCGACATTGGTGCCGCGCAGGCTCTGGCTGACATTGACGGCAGTCAGGCCCATCGCCTGCAGGCGATCGGGATCGAGCGAGACCAGGATCTCGCGCTCGACACCGCCGATGCGCTCGACCTGGGCAACGCCGCGGACGCCTTGCAGGGCGCGCTTGACCACGTCGTCGACGAAATAGGAGAGCTGCTCCGGCGTCTTGCCGGGCGAGATCGCGGCATAGGTGACGATCGGCAGCCCGATCACGTCGACGCGCTGGATCAGCGGCTCGGTGACGTTCTGCGGCAGGTTGGAGCGCACGCGCGTCACCGCGTCCTTGACGTCGTTGAGGGCGCGGTCGGTGTTGGTCTCCAGCGCGAACTGGATCGTGGTCACCGACACGCCGTCGGTGATCTGTGAGGTGATGTGCCGCACGCCCTCGACGCCGGAGACCGCGTCTTCGACCGTCTTGGTGACCTGCGATTCGAGTTCGGCGGGCGCAGCGCCGAATTGCGAGACCACGACCGAGATCACGGGAATGTCGGCCGACGGCAGCCGCGTCACGGCGAGCTTGGTGAAGGAGACCCAGCCGAGAACCAGGAGGATGATCGAGAAGACGACCGACGGCAGCGGATTACGGATCGACCATGCCGAGATATTGAGTGCCATCAGCGTACCCGCGTGCGATCGAGTTCATCGGCGAACATGGTTTTGATGTGGTCGCCGTCATGGAGCGAAGAGCCGGCATCGGCTACGACGATTTCGCCGACCTCGAGCCCTTCCAGGATTTCCGTGGCACTGTCGGACGACAGTCCGACCCGCACCTTGCGCGTCTCGATCGTGTTGTCCTTGACGACCTGAATGGTGAGATGGTCGATGGCTGTCTTGGGGATCGAGACGCCGCAGCTTCGCTTGGCGTCGATCGAGGCGCGGGCGAACACGCCGATCTTCAGCGACGGATTGTTGGTGACGCTGATGCGGACGCGGCCGAGCTGCGTGGCGCGGTCGATCTCGGGCGCAACCAGCCGGACCCGGCCGATCAGATCGGGCGCGTCGTCGCGGCTGATGCGCACGGTGGCGCCGGCGCTGAGCTTTGGCATGTGCACCGCCGGCACCTGGGCATCGAGCTCGATCTCGTTGTTGACGGCGATGCGGAACATCGGGCCGGCCTGCGGCGAAGCGGGCGCGCCGACGATGGTGCGGATCTCGGTGACGAGGCCCGGTGCAGGTGCCTTCAGCGAGATCGGGCCTTGCGGACCGGGTCGCTGCGGCTGGCCCGGGATTTGCGGCGGCGCGGTCAGGCGCGCCAGCTCCTGGTTGTCGGTGACGACGGCGCCCTCGGTGACGAAGAGATCGGTGACCCTGGATCCCTCCTGGTCGGCGATGACCACGGCCTCGCGGCGCGGCACGAAGAAGCCGGTCACGCGCACGAGATCGGAGAAGCAGGCATTGGTCGACTTCGTCACGATGACCAGCGCCTCGCTCTGCGTCTCCTTAGGCTCGGGACGCTTGCGATGCTCGAACAGGTAATAGCCGACGCCGAGCGCGACGACGAACACCACGGTTCCGGCGGGCTTGAGATATTCGGAGAGGTTCATCGCCGGATCATCCTGGCCTGGCTCACGGCCGGCCGCGCGAGGCCCATGGAAAGCGTTTCCCTGAAACAAAGCGGCGTCCCGCAAGGCTGCGGGACGCGCTCTGGAAGCAAGACTTTACACCACATCACGACTTGTCACTTCAAAGGATTACGTCGTGCTCACTTCGATGCGGTGGTCTTGTTTTCCATGTTGACGACCTGGACGCGGCGGTTGGCCTCCGCCATCGGCTGGCTCGGGTCCTTCAGCTTGCTCTTGCCGTAGCCGACGGTGACGAGATCGCTCGCGGAGATGCTGTACTTCTCGACGAGGTAGCGCTTGATCGAATCCGCGCGGCGCTCCGACAGGTCCTGGTTGTAGGCCTCGCCGCCGGCGGCGTCGGTGTGGCCGGCGACCACGAAGGTGGAGCCCTTCAGGTCGGGACTGGTCAGCGCGCGGCCGAGCGCCTGCACTGAAGCAAGCGATTTGGCGCTGATATTGGCCGAGTTGTAGTCGAACGTGATCTCGAGATCGATGTTCGGCTTGTCCTTGGCGACGGACGCGATCTCCTCACGCTCGGTCGACGACAGCGAACGCGTCGAGCGGCCGCGCACGGACTGGATCAGCTTGGTCTCCGCCGCGTTCGGCGCGAGGTCGGCTTGCGGGGCGCCGATCGACAGGCCGCGGGTCAGGGGCTTCTTCGGCGCCGGCGCCAGTGCGCGGACGATGTCGTCCTCGGTGAGGTTCTTGCTGTTGCCGTCATCGCCGGCGAATGCGGACGAGGGCGGCAGCGACAGGGCGGTGCCAAGGGTGATGATGGACAGGATCGCGATAAGTCCTCTTGCAGCCGATTTCATAGCCAGTCCCTCCTGCGCAGCCAGCTTCGCGCGGTTCCAAAATTCCTGCAATGAGCCCCCCGGGGAAGGCCGCCTGCGGCATCCGTTCGTTAGTCTTCCCGGGGCCACCAAGGGTTCGAGGCGCCGCCTGCCTCAATTCAAAAAAATACTAGCGCACTCCGTAGCTTGCGAATTCCTGAACGATGTTCGGATCCATCGCCTTGGCATTGGCGATATCGAGCGCGCCTTCCTGGGCGGAGCCGTTGCGCTGCTTGGCAAGGCCGCGTCCGTAGAGCGAGGAGGTCAGGCGCGGGTTGATCTTCAGGGCCGCGTCGAAATCGGCGATGGCATTCTTGACCGCGCCCGATTTGAGGTTGACGAGGCCCCGGCTATCTAGCGCATCGACGAAGTTCGGCCGCAGCCGCAGCGCCTCGTTGCAATCCTTCAGCGCGCCCTGGAGGTCGCCGACCACGGTGCGGGTCCAGCAGCGGTTGTTCAGCGCCTCGACATCCTTGGTGTTGATTCGGAGCGTGTCGTCGAAATCCTTGATGGCGAGGCTGTAGGCGCCCTTGCTGGCATAGACCTGGCCGCGCCGGTACAGCGCGTTCACGTCGTCCGGATTGGCCGCGATCTTGGTGGTCAGGCTCTTGATCGTGGGATCGTCAGCCAGCGCGGCGGCACTCGGCCCGCTGTCCATGCTCGGCGCCGGAGCGGGATCAGCCGGTATTACCGGCGGTGACGGCGGGGGCAGAGCAGCCTCGACCTGCGGCTTCGGCGCAGGAGCCGGTGCGGGCGCAGGTGGTGGAGGAGGCGCAGGCGCCGCGGCGGTGTCGACCGGCTTTGACGGCGGCGGCGGTGTCGGCGGGGCGGGCGGTGCCGGCGGCGGGGTCTTGGCGACGAACGGCGGCGGGGCGGGAGGCGCAGGCGTCGCGCCAGGTGCCGGACGTGATCCGCCACCTCCCGGACTGAAGGAGAAATCTTCGGCCAATGAAGAGGATATCCACGGCACCTGCTCGCCACGCGAAGCGCGGGTGACGCCCATCTTGGTCCGGTTCAGCGTCTCCTCGGCCATCAGGTCGGGGACCCGGATTTCCTTCAGGAGCTCCTGGACGAACAGGCTGTGCTCGCCGCCGGCGTCGGAGACCACCGAGGCCAGCGCTGCCGAATACATCACCAGCGTGCCGTTCGGCGCGATCACCGGGGTCAGGCCGGCCGAGAAGCTGCGGAACCGGCGTTCGAACGGGTTGCGCCTGGAGGCGTCGATCAGGGCGATCTTGACGCCGGCGCCGCGGGTGTTGAGCTCGCCGAGGACGGTCTCGAGGCTGAAACCGTCGCGGCGCACGTCGGACTCGGTCCAGATCTGCGCATCGATCGGCAGCATGTAGCTCTGGCGCGCCGACTGGATGCCGAAGCCGCTGAAGAACACCAGCGCCACGGATCCCGGCTTGATCTTGCCGTAGAGCTTGTCGAAGGCACGGCGCATTCCGTCGCCGGTCAGATTCTCGGCGATCTCGACCGAAAAGCCATCGCGCTTGAGCTCGTCGGCGACGTCACGGGCATCGTTGATCGGTTCCTTCAGCGGGGCATCCGCGTCCGGATATTTGGCGTTGCCGATGACCAGCGCAAAGCGATCACCGGCCGCAAGCGACGGGGCAGTCGGAACGAGCAAGACGAGCAAGGGCAGAAGAAAAAAGAAGCGAATTTTCATAATCAGCGCGGTCCAGCCAAAAAGGCGCCGTTACCAGCTTGCGCCGCGGCGACCTTAACTTACGCTTCCTGCATTATCAAACCGGGGACGGATCGCGTCAACCGCTTGGAGATTCGGCGTTATCGCGACGATTGACCGCAACGCCCGGGTGTGCCGCAAGGGGAATAAAGGGGATGTCATGCTTGTGCTCGACGTGGTCCGGCTCGATCTTACCGGCGGCACGTTAGGGCCTCCATGGCGATAAAAATGTGATTGGTCTCACATTGAGAGCGTAGCTCCGTCGCGCCGCGAGGCGTTTGACCTTTGCAGCGGACAATGGCTTGGTGCGCAGGGTCGTCCCGGAAGGTCCACTCAGAAAAGCAAAGCAAAAGCAAGAATCATGGGAAACGCCTACGAAATCTACGCCCTGCGCTACGCGACGATGTCGCCGCGCACCCCCAGCATGAACTTCCTTCAGCCCGATCCGCATGACAGTGCGGCGCAGGATCTCGACTATTTCGTCTGGCTGATCCGAGGGCACGGCCGCGACATCCTGGTCGACACCGGCTTCAATGCCGAGGAGGCGAGCGCGCGGGCGCGCAAGCTGACACTCAATCCGGTCGATGCGCTGGAGCGTTTTGGCGTCGCGGCCTCGAGCATTCGCGACGTCATCGTGACGCATCTGCATTACGATCATGCCGGCAATCTCGACCGCTTCCACAATGCGCGCTTCCACCTCCAGGAGCGTGAGATGGCTTATGCGACGGGACGCTGCATGTGCAACGGCCTGCTGCGACATCCGTTCTCGGTCGAGCACGTCACGCAGATGGTGCGCCACGTCTATGGCGAGCGCGTCGCTTTCTATTCCGGCGACGGCGAGGTCGCGCCCGGCGTCACCGTGCATCGTGTCGGCGGCCATTCCGACGGCCTGCAGGTGGTCAGGGTCGAAACCGCACGCGGGCCGGTGGTGCTCGCATCCGATGCCGCGCATTACTACGCCAATCTGCAGCGCAAGAGCCCGTTCCCGATCGTCTACAATGTCGGCGACATGGCGGTCGGCTGGGAGACGATCGAGCGCCTCGCCGGCCATCCCGATAGATTCATCCCCGGCCACGATCCGATCGTGACGGAGATCTATCCGCGCGCCAGCGACAAGGTCGACGCCTGGGCGCTGCATCTGCCGCCGTCGCGGTCGTTTGCGAAATAGAAGTTGTCATTCCGGGGCGCGCGAAGCGCGAGCCCGGAATCCATTGATCATCGTAACCGGTGGCGGGATGGATTCTCAGGTGCGCAATCGCGCACCATAGTTCGCCGCTGGCGCGGCGCCCCGGAATGACAGAACGAGCTAATACGCCTGCTTGGCGTCCGCCTCTTTGCTGGTCTGGATCAGATCGAGACTGTCCTCGATCTTGCCGAGCAGCGCCGAGAGCTGCTTGCGCTCCTGCGCGGAGAGGCAGGCGAGGATTTCGTCCTCTCGCCGCAGCAATTGTGGGAACAGCTCTTCATAGAGCGCCCGGCCCTTCTTCGTCAGTTGCAGGCGGAATTCGCGGCGGTCGGCTTCGTTCTCGACCCGCTCGATCATGTCCTCGCCGAGCAGCGTCGTCACCGCGCGGCTGATGGTGGATTTGTGCGTGCGGGTGCATTGCGCGATGTATTGCGCGCTGCAGGCATCGTTGCGGAACCCGAGCGTGGCGATCACGCGCCAGGCCGGAATATCGAGACCATGCCGTTCCTGATATTCGACCGAGAGCGCGGAACTGACTTCCGCTGCGAGCCGGTTGAGGCGGAACGGCACGAACTTGAACAGGTCGAGCCGTGCCTTTGGCCGCGTTGAGGCTTCATCGGCCTCGTGTGCCTTCAGTTCGATATCGCCAGATGTCCTCGCCAAAGGAGCGCGCTCCGAATTCCAGTTGACGGCCGGCCGGCTCCGGTCCAAAATAGTTGCACGTGAGACTATCTAGCAGATCAGCCCTCTTCTGACCAGAGCTGAGGTTAGCGCATGGCGCAGGCCAATACGCATCAGGCCAAAATCCAATTCGGCTATCGCCGCCACTCCGATCAGGATCGTCCCGGTCAGAATCCGGCCGAGCATCCGGTCGTGGTTGTCGGCGCCGGCCCGGTCGGGCTGTCGCTCGCGATTGATCTCGCCCAGCGCGGCCAGCGGGTCGTCCTGCTGGACGACGCCGATCGCATCGGGGAGGGTTCGCGCGCGATCTGCTTCTCGAAGCGCTCGCTGGAATATTGGGACCGGCTCGGCGTCGGCGACCGCATGGTCGCCAAGGGCGTGGTGTGGAGCGTCGGCCGGATCTTCCACGGGGAGTCCCTGCTCTACCAGTTCAACCTGCTGCCCGAGGACGGCCACAAGCGGCCCGCCTTCATCAACCTCCAGCAATACTATGCCGAAGCCTATCTGGTCGATCGCATCCAGGATCTGCCCGAGATCGACCTGCGCTGGCGCAACAAGGTGACGGCGCTGGAGAGCCGCAACGATTCCGTCGCGTTGACGATCGAGACACCCGAAGGCGCCTATCGCCTGCATGCGCAATATGTGATCGCCTGCGACGGCGCGCGCTCCTCGCTGCGGCAGATGGTCGGCGCCGACTTCGCGGGGCAGGTGTTCGAGGACCAGTTCCTGATCGCCGACGTCAAGATGACCGCGGAATTCCCGACCGAGCGCTGGTTCTGGTTCGATCCGCCGTTCCATGCGGGACGCTCGGCGCTGTTGCACCGGCAGCCCGACGACGTCTGGCGCATCGACCTCCAGCTCAACCGCTACGCCGATCCTCTCGTCGAGAAGAAGCCGGAGAACGTGCGGCCGCGGATCGCGCGCATGCTCGGCCACGACGCGTTCGAGTTCGAGTGGATCTCGCTCTACAAATTCCAGTGCCGGCGGATGGATCGCTTCATCCATGGCCGCGTGATTTTTGCCGGCGATTCCGCCCATCAGGTCTCGCCGTTCGGCGCGCGGGGCGCAAATTCCGGCCTGGAGGACGCGGAAAATCTTTCGTGGAAGCTCGACCGTGTGCTGCGTGGCACTTCGCCCGCAAGCCTGCTCGAGAGCTATCATGCCGAGCGGAGCCTTGCGGCCGACGAGAACATCCGCGAATCCACCCGCTCGACCGATTTCATGGCGCCGAACTCGCATCAGGAAGCGCGGCTGCGCAAGGCGGTGCTGTCGCTTGCCAAGGAGACCGAGTTCGGCAAGCGTATGGTCAATGGTGGGCGGCTGTCGGTGCCGTGCAGCTATGATTCGCCGCTGTCGTCACCGGATAAAGATGTGTGGGGCGGCGGACCGCCGCCCGGCTGTTCCATGCTCGACGCGCCAATCGCCGGGCAGGCCTATCTGACGGACGCCTTCCGCAAGGGTGGAACGGACTTCACCCTGCTCTCGTTCAGCAATGGCGCGGCGATCGATGGGCCCGATGGCATCAGGAATATCCGCATCGGCGGCGAGGGCGGACTTGCCGATTCCTCGGGCCTTGTCGCAAAGCGCTACGACGCCGCGCCTGATACGGCCTATCTGCTCAGGCCCGATGGCTATGTCGCCGCGCGTTTCCGCCATCCGACGCGTGCTGCGATCGCGGCGGCGTTGTCGCAGGCCCAAGGTCTCAATTGAGGTTTCGCATGCCGCTGTCCACCAGCTCCAACTTCGCGCGACCTGATGATGCCTTCCGTGCCATCGTCGAAGCGCATCGCGGGTTCACCGAGGAGCAGAGCGCCGATTTCGATTCGGCGCTGGTGCTGATCCTCGCCAACCATATCGGCGACATCGATGTGCTGCGTGAGGCGATCGGGCTCGCCAAGCGCCGCATGATCGACGGCCAGCAACAGCAACAGCAACAGCAATAACCCAGAAGACTCAAAGGACGAATTGATGGCGAAGAACTTCGCATCCACCGGCGATCTCTCCGAGAAGAAGATCACCTTCTCCGAGATCGGCACCGATCTCTACGCCTTCACCGCCGAGGGCGATCCGAACACGGCCGTGATCGTCGGCGACGACGGCTGCCTGGTGTTCGACGCGCAGGCGACGCCTGCGATGGCGAACAAGGTGATCGAGCGCGTCCGCGCCGTCACCGACAAGCCGATCAAGTATGTCGTGCTGTCGCACTATCACGCCGTGCGCGTGCTCGGGGCCTCCGCCTACAAGGCGCAAGGCATCGTCGCCTCGCAGGAGACCCATCGGCTGATCGAGGAGCGCGGCCAGCAGGACTGGGATTCCGAATACGGCCGCTTCCCTCGGCTGTTCCAGGACGCATCGAGCATTCCCGGCCTGACCTGGCCGACGCTGACCTTCGAAGGCGAGATGTCGATCTTTCTCGGCAAGCGCGAGGTGCGGCTGATGCAGCTTGGCGCCGGCCACACCTCCGGCGACATCGTCGCCTGGGTGCCGGATGCCGAGGTGATGTTCTCCGGCGATCTCATCGAATATCACTCGGCTTGCTACTGTGGCGATGCGCACTTGCGCGAGTGGCCGATGACGCTGAACGAGATCCGCAACTTCAATCCCAAGGCGATCGCGCCGGGGCGTGGCGATGCGCTCAAGGGCACGGCCACCGTGCGCGAAGCCATCGCGATGACGCGCGACTTCGTCACCTCGCTCTATGGCGCCGCCGAAATTTCGGTCGCCAAGGGGCGCACGCTGAAGGAATCGATGGCCGCGACGCGCGAGGTGATGGACCCGAAATTCCATAGCTTCGCCATTTACGAGCACTGCCTGCCGTTCAACGTGTCGCGCGCCTATGACGAAGCATCGGGGATCGACGATCCCGTGATCTGGACCGACAAGCGCGACCAGGAGATGTGGGCCGCCCTGCAAGGAGGAGGATAGACATGAACATCAACACCTCGCCTGATCAGATCATCCGCAGCTCGGCGCAGGTCACCCCGGGCTACATGTCCGGCTTCGGCAACAGCTTCGAGACCGAGGCGCTGCCCGGCGCGCTGCCGATCGGGCGCAACTCGCCGCAGCGCTGCGCCTATGGGCTCTATGCCGAGCAATTGTCCGGCTCGCCCTTCACGGCGCCGCGCGGCAGCAATGAGCGCTCCTGGCTCTATCGCATCCGCCCCTCGGTGAAACACTCCGGCCGGTTCGAGAAGGCTGATGCCGGCCTGTGGCGCTCGGCGCCGTGCCATGAATACGATCTGCCGATCGCGCAGATGCGCTGGGATCCGACGCCGCTCCCGAAGGACGACGTGACCTTCGTTCAGGGCGTGCAGACCATGACGACGGCGGGCGATGTGAATACGCAAGCCGGCATGGCCGCGCATGTCTATCTCATCACCAAATCGATGGTGAACCAGCATTTCTACAATGCCGATGGCGAGCTGATGTTCGTGCTGCAGCAGGGAAACTTGCGTCTCGTCACCGAGTTCGGCCGCATCGATGCCGAACCGGGCGAGATCGTGGTGATCCCGCGCGGCGTCAAGTTCCGCGTCGAGATTCCGAACGGGCCGGCGCGCGGCTATCTCTGTGAGAATTACGGCGGCGCGTTCACGCTGCCGGAGCGCGGGCCGATCGGCGCCAATTGCCTGGCCAATGCGCGCGACTTCCTCACGCCGGTTGCGTTCTATGAGGACAAGGACACGCCGACCGAGCTCTACGTGAAATGGGGCGGGGCGCTGTTCAAGACCAATTTGCCGCATTCGCCGATCGACGTGGTCGCCTGGCACGGCAATTACGCGCCCTACAAATACGATCTGCGCACCTTCTCTCCCGTAGGCGCGATCGGCTTCGACCATCCCGATCCCTCGATCTTCACGGTGCTGACCTCGCCGTCAGAGACCGCGGGCACCGCGAATATCGACTTCGTGATCTTCCCGGAGCGCTGGATGGTCGCGGACAACACCTTCCGTCCGCCCTGGTATCACATGAACATCATGAGCGAGTTCATGGGCCTGATCTACGGCGTCTACGACGCCAAGCCGCAGGGCTTCGTCCCCGGCGGCATGAGCCTGCACAATTGCATGCTGCCGCATGGCCCCGACCGCGACGCCTTCGAGCATGCCAGCAACGGCGAATTGAAGCCGGTGAAGCTGACGGGCACCATGGCCTTCATGTTCGAGACCCGCTACCCGCAGCGCGTCACCGCGCATGCCGCGAACGCGTCCACGCTGCAGGACGATTACGCGGATTGCTGGAAGGGCCTGGAGAAGCGGTTCGATCCGAGCAAGCCGTAGTTCGTTGCTTCGTCATTCCGGGATGCGCCGAAGGCGCAGGCCCGGAATCCATAACCACGATCGTGAGTATGGATTCCAGGCTCGCGCTCCGCGCGCCCCGGAATGATGGCGGAAAAACCGTCAAGAAACATCCGGCAGGAAACCCATGCTCCATCCCAACGACCCCACCCTCCGCTCCTTCATCGACGTCGATCCTTCTTCCGACTTCCCGATCCAGAACCTGCCCTACGGCGTGTTCTCCACCGCGGCGAATCCGACGCCGCGGGTCGGCGTCGCGATCGGCGACTACGTGCTCGATCTCTGGGAGCTCGAGCAGGACTGCCGGCTCGATGTCGGCCCGCTCGGCGTATTCTCGGGGGCTTCGCTCAATCCCTTTATGGCGCTGGGACCGAAAGTCTGGACCAGGACGCGCGCGCGCATCAGTGAGCTGTTGCGCCAGGATCATCCGGAGCTGCGCGACAACGAGGAGCTGCGCAGCCGCGCGCTGGTGCCGATGCGCGACGCAAGGCTGCATCTGCCGTTCACTGTCTCCGGCTATACCGATTTCTACTCCTCCAAGGAGCATGCCACCAATGTCGGCGTGATGTTCCGCGGCAAGGACAACGCGCTGCAGCCGAACTGGCTGCACATGCCGATCGCCTATAACGGCCGCGCCTCGACCGTCGTCGTATCGGGCACCAAGGTGAAGCGCCCGCGCGGGCAGCTGAAGCCGCCGAATGTGGACGCGCCGAGCTTCGGCCCGTGCAAGCGGCTCGATTTCGAGCTGGAGATGGGCGTCGTGATTGGCCAGCCCTCGCCGATGGGCGGGATGCTCACCGAGCAACAGGCCGAAGAGATGATTTTCGGCTTTGTGCTGCTCAACGACTGGAGCGCGCGCGACATTCAGCAATGGGAGTACGTGCCGCTCGGTCCATTCCTGGCCAAAGCGTTCGCGACCTCGATCAGTCCCTGGGTAGTGACGCGCGAGGCGCTGGAGCCGTTCCGGCTGACGGGGCCAGAGCAGGAGCCGGTGCCGCTCGATTATCTCAAGCAGGGCAAGCCGCAGAATTACGATGTCGCGCTCGACGTCTCCTTGCGTGCGGCGAGCGCCAACGCGCCCGCCGGCATCAGCCGCACCAATTTCAAATACATGTACTGGTCCTCGGTGCAGCAGCTGATGCACCACGCTTCCTCCGGCTGCGCCATGAACGTTGGCGATCTCCTCGGCAGCGGCACCATCTCCGGCCCCGAGAAGAACCAGCGCGGCAGCCTCCTGGAGATCAGCTGGAACGGCACCGAGCCGGTCGAATTGCCCGGCGGCGTCAAGCGCTCGTTCCTGGAAGACGGCGACAGCCTCGTGATGCGCGGCTGGTGCCAGGCCGACGGCTACCGCGTCGGTTTTGGGGAGGTGGAGGGGATGATTTTGCCGGCGGAGTGACCGGCTCGATCACCGTCTCTCCGGCGGCACATCGCGTATCCGCGCGCAATGCGCGGCAACCTCCTTGAGGGTGTACTTCAAGTGCACCCGTTTGTCCGACGGCGCCTGTTTCACAGCGCAGACGCCCGGCCGCCATTCCTGCGCGGGCCTGATCGGGCGCGGGGCAAAGCCGCCGCCGCAGTTCGGGCAGACGTTGGACAGTTTGGTCTCGACGCAATCCGCGCAAAACGTGCATTCATAGGAGCAGATTCGCGCCTCCACTGCGTTCGGCGGCAGGTCGCGGTCGCAATACTCGCAGTTCGGTCGAAGCTGGAGCGCCATGGCTGAATCTCCGGATTGGCTGCGATCATCGCAGATCCTGCGTGGAGCGCGAATGACGTAGTTCCCTCGATTTCAGCCGGCCTTGATCTCCCTCAGCGGCAGCCGCGTGCTCTCCTTCAGCCGGTCGAGCACGATCGAGGAGCGCACATGGGCCACGCTCTGGTGCGGCATCAGGACGTCGTTGACGAGGTTGGAGAGGCCCTTGAGATCGCGCAGCACCGCCTTCAACACGTAGTCGGCGTCACCGGTGAGCGAATAGGCCTCCTGGATCTCGTCGATACGGCCAACCAGCGCGCGAAACCGCTTCGAATTGTCCGGCGAGTGCGTCGCAAGCGTCACCTGGATGAAGGCGATCACGCCGAAGCCGAGCGCCTCGCTGGAGAGGTCGGCATGATAGCCCGCGATGATCTTCTCCTCTTCCAGCCGCATCCGCCGGCGCGAGCACTGCGAGGCCGAAAGTCCCGCGAGGTCGGCGAGCTCCTGATTGGTGAGGCGACCATCGTCCTGGAGCGCACGGAGGATCTTGAGGTCGAAGGCGTCAACCGAAATCATGCGTCATTTGTCCATTCCATGCATGGATCGTGCATACGATAGCCAGGATCCGTCCCGTTTGCACGCTCATTGCAGGCCCCATGAAGGATAGTTCCTCCCTGCAGCAATCTGGGAGAGCCGCCAATGGGACCGTTTCCGCACGATGCACCGCCGGCCACCGTCAGCGCCGACAATCCGATGGGCACCGACGGGTTCGAGTTCGTCGAATATGCGCATCCCGATCCGCAAGAGCTGCATGCGCTGTTCAACCTGATGGGCTACGCGCCCGTCGCGCGCCACAAGACGAAGAAGATCACGGTCTACCGTCAGGGCGACATCAACTACCTCGTCAACGAGCAGCCCGGCACCCACGGTTACGAGTTCGTCGCCGCGCACGGGCCTTGCGCGCCCTCGATGGCGTTCCGCGTCGTCGATGCGAAGGCGGCCTATGACCGCGCCATTTCGCTCGGCGCCGAACCTGCCGATGTGCCATCGGCGCAGAAGACGCTCGACGCGCCCGCGATCAAGGGCATCGGCGGCAGCCTGCTCTATCTCGTCGATCGCTATGGCGCCAAGGGCTCTGCCTATGATGCCGAGTTCGAATGGCTCGGCGCGCACGATCCGCGGCCTGCCGGCGCCGGCCTGTTCTATCTCGACCATCTCACCCACAACGTCCATCGCGGCCGCATGGATGTCTGGACCGGCTTCTACGAGAGGATCTTCAACTTCCGCCAGATCCGCTTCTTCGACATCGAGGGCCGCGCCTCCGGCCTGTTCTCGCGCGCGCTGACCAGCCCCGACGGCAAGATCCGGATTCCGATCAACGAGGACGCCGGCGATGCCGGCCAGATCGAGGAATATCTGAAGACCTATCGCGGTGAGGGCATCCAGCACATCGCCTGCGGCTGCCGCGACATCTACCGCACCATCGAGGGCCTGCGCGATGCCGGCCTGCCCTTCATGCCCTCGCCGCCCGCGACCTATTTCGAGAAGGTCGACACGCGCCTGCCCAGGCATGGCGAGGACATCGCACGCCTCCAGAAGAACGGCATCCTGATCGACGGCGAAGGCGTGGTGGAAGGCGGCCAGACCAAGGTGCTGCTGCAGATCTTCTCGGCCAACGCGATTGGCCCGATCTTCTTCGAGTTCATCCAGCGCAAGGGCGACGACGGGTTCGGCGAGGGCAATTTCAAGGCCCTGTTCGAATCGATCGAGGAGGATCAGATCCGGCGCGGCGTGTTGAAGGTGGATGCGGCGTAAGGACGCTGCTCTCGGGCACAGTGCCGTAGGGTGGGCAAAGCGGAAGCGTGCCCACCAATTTCGCTACTATCGAGGGTAGATGGTGGGCACGGCGCTTCGCACCTTTGCCCACCCTGCGCGATCTTTGCCGCAGCTAGATCTATCGCTTCCACGCAGCCATCACAGCGCCGATCTCGGCGCCTTCCGGTTCGCGCACCGCCGATGGTGTCCGCGAGAAGCGCGGCGCCGGCGCGGGCTGTTTCACGCCGTGGCGCTCGACGAAGACGTTGCGGGCGATCATGTGCGGATGCTGGGTTGCTTCCGACATGGTCAGCACCGGTGCGAAGCAGATGTCGGTGCCTTCCATGATCTTGCACCAGTCCTCGCGCGTCTTGCTCTTGAACACCGCCTTCAGCTTCTCCTTCAGCGCCGGCCAGGCTTTGGGATTCATCTGTGCGTCGAAATCGGCATCGGTGAGGCCTGCGTGCTCGCGCAGCAGCGCGTAGAACTGCGGTTCGATCGACCCGATCGAGACGAAGTGGCCGCAGGCGCATTCATAGACTCCGTAGAAATGCGCGCCGCCGTCGAGGAAGTTCTGGTTGCGCCCTTCGGTCCAGCGGCCCAGCGTCGTCATGTCGAAGAAGAACGACATCAGCGATGCCGCGCCGTCGCACATCGCGGCATCGACCACCTGGCCCTTGCCGGAGCGCGGGGCTTCCAGCAGCGCGGCGAGCACGCCGACGACGAGATAGAGCGCGCCGCCACCGAAATCACCGACCAGGTTGAGCGGCGGCACCGGCGCTTCCTTGGTGCCGATCGCGGCAAGCGCGCCGGTGATGGAGATGTAGTTGATGTCGTGGCCGGCGGCATTGGCTAGCGGGCCTTCCTGGCCCCAGCCGGTCATGCGGCCATAGACCAGTTTGGGGTTGCGCGCGAGCACGACGTCCGGCCCGAGACCGAGCCGTTCCATCACGCCGGGGCGGAAGCCTTCGACCAGCGCATCGGCGCTGGCGAGCAGATCCAGCACTTGCGCGATCGCCGCCTTATCCTTGAGGTCGAGCTCGATCACCTTGCGGCCCCGCCCCGCCACCGACTTCATGCTCTTCTTCGCACCGACGCGGTCGAGCGTGACGACGTCGGCACCCATGTCGGCCAGCATCATGCAGGCGAAGGGGCCGGGGCCGATGCCGGCGAATTCGACGATGCGGAAGCCCGAGAGCGGGCCGGAGGCGCGGACGGATGCGGAGGGAGCTGATTTGTCGAGCACGTTGTTGTTTCCTCGGGTCGCGGAGCCGATGCCGCTGGTTCGGCAATCGCCGCTGACGTTCTTCTTTGGAGCGAGTTAATCGTCTGATTAACTTTTCTCGCCTTCATGCCAGCGAGGCAAGCGGTTTTCATGCCGCACGGTCAAAATAAAACGGCGCGCACCGAAGTGCGCGCCGCGGAAAATTTGTGTTGAGACGCTAGCGCGTGAGCGTCAGCCGGCAGCCGCGACCGCGCGCTGCGCCATCACCTTGACGAGGTTGGCGCGGTACTCCGCGGTGCCGTGGATGTCGGCCAGCAATCCGCTTGCCGAAATGCTGACGCCGTCGATCGCCGCCGGTGACCAGTTCGCCTTCAGCGCGGCTTCGATCGCGGGTACCCGCATCACGCCGCTCTGTGAGGCACCGGTAGCGGCCACCCGAACCTCGCCCGATTTGGTCTGCGCGACGAACACGCCGGTCAGCGCAAAGCGCGAGGCCGGATGCCGCATCTTCTCGTAGCCCGCTTTCGCCGGCACCGGGAACGACACGGCGGTGATGATCTCGCCATCTTCGAGCGCCGTGGTGAACAGGCCCTGGAAGAAGTCCTCGGCCGAGATCGACCGCTTGTTGGTCTTCACGGTGGCACCGAGTGCGAGCAGCGCGGCGGGGAAGTCCGCCGCGGGATCGTTGTTGGCGATCGAGCCACCGATCGTGCCGCGATAGCGCACCGCGGGATCGCCGAGCACCGAGGTGAGATGGGCGATTGCGGGAATCGCTTTCTTCACATCTGCATTCGTCATGATGTCGTAATAGATCGTGCCGGCCTTGATGGTCAGCGTGTCGCCGGACAATTCGACGCCCTGCAGTTCCTTGATCTTGCCGAGGTCAATCACGTCCGACGGGCTGGCGAGGCGCTGCTTCATCACAGGCAGCAGCGTCTGGCCGCCTGCGAGGAATTTTGCTTCGCTGCCCTTGGCAAACAGGCTTACCGCTTCGTCGACAGAGGATGCGCGATGATAAGTGGTCTGGTACATCTTCGATGCTCCTCTCAAGCCGCGTGGATCGTGCGCCACACCCTGTCAGGGGTTGCGGGCATTTCCAGATTGTTCGTCCCGATCGCATCCGTGATCGCGTTGATCACGGCCGCAGAGGCGCCGATCGCGCCGGCCTCACCGCAACCCTTGATGCCCAGGGGATTGCCCGGACACAGCGTCGTGGTGTGGGAGAGGTTGAAGGACGGCACGTCGTCGGCGCGCGGCATGGCGTAGTCCATGAACGAGGCCGTGACCGGCTGGCCGCTTGCGTCGTAGATCGCATGTTCCAGCAGCGCCTGCCCGATGCCTTGAACGAGGCCGCCATGGACCTGGCCTTCGACGATCATCGGGTTGATCAGCCGGCCGAAATCGTCGGCCGCGACGAAGTTGACGAAGGAGGTCTTGCCGGTGCCGGGGTCGACCTCAAGCTCGCAGATATAGGTGCCGGCCGGGAAGGTGAAGTTGGTCGGATCGTAGAAGGCGCTTTCCTTCAGACCCGGCTCCATCCCGTCAGGCAGATTGTGCGCGGTATAGGCCGCGAGTGCGACCATCGGCAGCGCAATCGCCTTGTCGGTGCCTGTCACCTTGAACTCGCCGTTCTCGATGACGATGTCGGCCTCGGAAGCTTCCAGCGCATGCGCTGCAATCTTCTTGGCCTTCGATTCCATCTTCTCCATCGCCTTCAGGATCGCGGTGAGGCCGACGGCGGCCGAGCGGGAGCCGTAGGTGCCCATGCCGAACTGCACCTTGTCGGTGTCGCCGTGGACGATCGAGACCTGGCTGATGGGAATGCCGAGCCGCTCGGAGACCAACTGACAGAAGGTGGTCTCGTGACCCTGGCCGTGGCTGTGCGACCCCGTGAGGATCTCGATGGTGCCGACCGGGTTGACGCGTACCTCGGCCGATTCCCACAGGCCGACGCCGGCGCCCAGACTGCCGACCGCCTTCGACGGCGCGATGCCGCAGGCCTCGATGTAGCAGGACAAGCCGATGCCGCGCAGCTTGCCGTCGGCTTTCGCCTTGGCCTTGCGGGCGGGGAAGCCGGCATAGTCGATCGCCTTCATCGCGGCATCGAGCGAGGCGTTAAAGTCGCCGATATCGTAGGCCATGATGACGGGCGTCTGATGCGGGAACTGGGTGATGAAGTTGCTCCGCCGTAGCTGGGCCGGATCGACCTTCAGCTGCCGCGCCGCCGTTTCCATCAGCCGCTCGATCAGATAGCTCGCCTCGGGACGGCCCGCGCCGCGATAGGCGTCGACCGGCGTGGTGTTGGTGTAGACGCCGACCACCTCGGCATGGATCGCCGGGATGTTGTATTGGCCCGACAGCAGCGTCGCGTAGAGGTAAGTTGGGACCGACGACGAGAACAGCGACATGTAGGCGCCGAAATTGGCGTAGGTCTTCACCTTCAGGCCCAAAATCTTATTCTGGGCGTCGAACGCCATCTCGGCATGGGTCACATGGTCGCGGCCATGCGCGTCGGTGAGGAAGGCTTCGGTGCGATCGCCGGTCCATTTCACGGGACGGCCGACCTTCTTCGAAGCCCACAGCGCCACCATCTCCTCGGGATAGATGAAGATTTTGGAGCCGAAGCCGCCGCCGACGTCGGGCGCGATCACCCGCAGCTTGTGCTCGGGGGCGATGTTGTAGAACGCCGACAGCACGAGGCGGGCGACGTGCGGGTTCTGCGAGGTCGTATAGAGCGTGAAATGCTCTTCCGCCGCGTCGTAGTCGGCGATCGCCGCCCGCGGCTCCATCGCGTTCGGGGCGAGACGGTTGTTGGTGACATCGAGCTTCACCACATTGGCCGCCTTGGCGAAGGCGGCATCGGTGGCGCCCTCGTCGCCGATCACCCAGTCATAGACCTGGTTGCCGGGAGCCTCGGGATGAAGTTGCACCGCGCCCGATTTGATCGCGGCGTGGACGTCGGCGACCGCGGGAAGTTCCTCGTAACTGACGACGACGGCCTCCGCCGCATCGCGCGCCAGATTCTTGGTCTCGGCGATCACGACCGCGACGGCCTGACCGACGAAACGCACCGTCTCCGGTGCCATTGCCGGCCATGCGCCCATCTTCATCGGGCTGCCGTCCTTGGAGGTGATGGCCCAGCCGCAAATGAGGTTGCCGACCTTGTCGTCGACGATCTGCTGGCCCGTGAGCACGGCGACCACGCCCGGCATCTTCAGCGCGGCGGAGGAATCGATCCCCTTCACCTTGGCGTGTGCGTGCGGGCTGCGGACGAAATGGGCATGGGTCATACCCAGCAGCTTGATGTCGTCGACGTAGCGGCCCTTGCCGGTAATGAAACGCTTGTCTTCCTTGCGCACGACGCGTGCGCCAATGCCTTCAACACCCATGTCTGGTCCTCCCGACCGGAAATTTTATGGCTGCGCTTTCCTTCGAGAGCGGCAGCGGTGATTTTGTGTTCGTTCGAGGCGCGCCGCTTTACTCGGCTGCCTGCGAGACCTTCATGCGCCCGGCTGCATCCAGCACGGCTTTGACGATGTTGTGGTAGCCGGTGCAGCGGCAGATGTTGCCTTCGAGCTCGGTGCGGACGGTGGCTTCGTCGAGCTGGCCGCCGTGACGGTGCACGATGTCGATCGCCGACATGATCATGCCCGGCGTGCAATAGCCGCATTGCAGGCCGTGATTGTCGCGGAAGGCGGCCTGCATCGGGTGCAGCTCGTCGCCCTTGGCGATGCCTTCGATGGTGGTGATGCTGGCGCCGTCGGCCTGTCCCGCCAGCATGGTGCAGGATTTTACCGCGCGGCCGTCCATGTGCACGACGCAGGCGCCGCACTGGCTGGTGTCGCAGCCGACATGGGTCCCCGTGAGGTTGAGGTGATCGCGCAGCAGCTGGACCAGCAGCGTGCGGTCCTCGACGTCGACAGCAACGGCTTTGCCGTTCACTGTCATTTTGACTGTAGACACGGTGTAGTCCTCCCGGGATTGATTTTGATTGCTTCTAATTAGAGACAGCGGCCCGGAACTTTGCAACTAGGATTTTGGTCGCCTGCGTCATGGAAAAGTCATTGATGCCCCGGGCGCGTGAGGATTTGCATGGTGCGCGGGCCCGAAACCAGCGGTCTGGCCAACCTGGGATGCCAACCGTTTTCCGCCCTGGGATGGACCGGCCTTTGGCCGATGAGACCGAAATTGCGCGGGTCAGCCGAATTTACCGCCCTTTATTGATTCTGCCCTAGTTTTGCGCATCCGGATCGGGGAGGGCTGCTCCCGGACCGTGCTGCACGTGCAAGAACCGATCTTTTGGGGGTGGGAATGACCGGACGTATCGCGTCGCCGTCTAAGCGCACAATATTTCCGACTCTCAGGTTCCGCGCCAAGATCATCCTGGGTTTTGCGGTCGTGCTGGCGATCTCCGCCGGCAGCATGGCCTTCTCCTATTTCGGTTTCGAGCGGGTCTCGGCCGAAGTCGGGTCGTACCGCAGCAGCGTGTCGGAGGCCGATTTCGCCCGTAACATCGACCGCGAGCTGCTCGGCTACCGTTCGGCCGCCAAATATTTCGTCGTGACCGGCAAGGAAGACGATGCCAAGGCGGCGCTCGATGCCGAGGCCAGCCTGAAAAATGCCATCGACCAGGCCGTCAAGAGCGCCAAGACCCCGGCGCGAAAGGAAGGGCTCGACAAGCTCGCCAAGGAGTTCGCGAATTTCTCAGCGACCTTCGGCAAGGTCCTCCAGGCCAAGCGTGACAGCACGTTGCTGGTGCAGAACCAGTTGCAGCGCCAAGCCAATCTCCTGAAGTACAAGCTCGATGACGTCGGCAACAACGCTTCCGATTCCGAGGCGCAGGCGATCGAGTTCGGCACCAAGCAGGTCAACGCCCAATTCCAGACCGCGAGCGCTGCCGCCACCAATTTCGTGCTGACGTCCGATCAGGCGATCGCGACCAGCGCGCTGGCGCGGCTGAAATTCGTCGAGAACTCGCTCGGCGCGATCTATTCCATGGACGAGAAGATCGTCGCCGGCCTGAAGGACGCCAAGGCCATCCTCACCGCCTATCGCGAGGCGCTGGAGAAGCTGATTGCCAACGCCAAGCTGGTCGACCAGCTCGTCACCGAAATGAACGGTTCAGCCGGTGCGATCCTGCAAGGAGCGACCGCCATGAAGGCGGACCTCGTCGCCGAACAGCAACGGCTGGACACGGAGTCGGAAGCGACCATCGGGAAGACCGAGCAACTGGTTCTGATGCTCGCCATCGGCGGTACGTTGCTTGGTGTGGTCCTCGCCTTCCTGCTCGGCACCGGCATCTCGCGTCCGATGATCGCGATGTGCAAGGCGATGCGCGAGCTGGCTTCGGGCAATTTCGACGTCGTGCTGCCGGGTCTCGGCCGCAAGGACGAGATCGGCGAGATGGCCGGCGCCGTCGAAGAGTTCAAGGTTCAAGCCGTGGCAAAAGCCGAGCGCGATGCCGCCGCCAGCGAAGCCCAGAACAGGGAGGCGAGCGCTGCCCGCCGCTCCGAGTTGATTCGCTTCGCCGACGATTTCGAGAGCGCGGTCGGCGCCATCGTCTCCAACGTCTCGGCCTCGGCCGTGCAGCTGGAATCGGCGGCCTCCACGCTGACCCGCACCGCCGAGACCACCCAGAGCCTGTCGAGCCAGGTCGCGGGCGTCTCCGAGCAGGCCTCCTCCAACATGCAGTCGGTCGCCACCGCGACGGAAGAGCTGTCCGCCTCGGTCGAGGAGATCGGCCGTCAGGTCCGCGACTCCAGCCGCATTGCGGAGGCTGCCGTGGTTCAGGCCAAGGAGACCGACGGACGCATCGGCAAGCTCTCGCATGCCGCCCAGCAGATCGGCGAAGTGGTCAAGCTGATCACGGCGATTGCCGAGCAGACCAATCTTCTCGCGCTCAACGCCACCATCGAGGCGGCGCGCGCCGGTGAAGCCGGCCGCGGCTTCGCGGTGGTTGCCAGCGAAGTGAAGTCGCTGGCGAGCCAGACCGCGAAGGCGACGGACGAGATCTCCTCGCACATCACGGGCATGCAGGGCGCCACGGCCGAATCGGTCGCCGCGATCAAGGAGATCGGCGCGACCATCGGCCAGATCTCGTCGATCTCGACCTCGATCGCGAGCGCGGTCGAGCAGCAGGGCGCCGCGACGCAGGAAATCGCGCGCAGCGTCCAGACCGTCGCCCAGGGGACCCAGACCGCGGCCACCGATATCGGTCAGGTCAACCGCGGCGCCGCCGAGACCGGTTCGGCCTCGGAGGAGGTGCTGCACTCGGCCAAGACGCTGTCGTCCGAAAGCACCCGCCTGCGCGCCGAGCTCGATCGGTTCATGGGAAATATCCGGGCGGCGTAAGTTGCCTGGCTTCGTTGCGCGTCAGACGCTCAGCCGTCGCCCCACACTCCGCTTGTTCGGGACGACCGCGGAGATTGGCGCGACGGTCGATTTATAACGGCGCGAGAAAGCGCACCTTAACAATTTCCGGCGTCACCTAACCGCGAGTTGCGGCGCCACAAATTTACCACAGCTTATCCTTTGCCAATTACCGTGCAGGCGAGTCAGGAAGCGGGCTGCTTCCGGGCTGCGCCTGGTTTTCCGCGAATGGAATGGGGTGGGGGAAATGTCGGTCAAGTCCAAGTCCAAGTCGACGTCGAAATCGAACCAATCGAAGCTGCCAACCTTGCGCTTTCGCGCAAAAATCATCCTCGGCTTCGTGGCGGTGCTAGCCATCCTCGCCGTCAGCATGGCCTTCGCCTATTTCGGCTTCGAGCGGATCCAGGCCGCTGTGGCTTCCTACCGCGCCAGCGTGTCGGAAGCCGACCTCGCGCGGACGGTCGATCGCGAGCTGGTTGCCTATCAGGGACTGGCTCGGGCCTATACCCTGACGGGGGCGGCAGATGACGAGACTGCAGCCAAGGCCGCCGAAAACAATCTGAAGAGCGCGATCGCCAAGTCGGTGTCGGCCACGACCGGCGCCGCCCGCCGTGAGCAGGTCGGCAAGCTCGAGGCGGAGTTCCAGCGCTTCACGAAGGTGTTCGGGGAGATCATCGTCCTGACGCGCGAGAACAACAAGATCGCGGCCGATGAGCTCAACAGCGTCGGCAACAAGATCCGCTTCAAGTTCGACGATCTCGCCGACACTGCCGCGCTGGGGGGGCTGGCATCGGTCCAGACCACGGCCAAGGACATCACCTCGCAATATCTGGCGGTTTCCACCTCCGTCGGTGCCTTCGTGGCCAAGCCGGAGCCGAAGACCGCCGATGGCGTGATCGCCCGCATCAAATTCCTGGAGACCCTGCTGGTCTCGATCTATGCCAACGACCAGAAGATCACCGACCGCGTCACCGAGATCGGCACTCTGCTGAAGCAGTACCGCACCTCGTTCGCGAAGCTGACCGAGAACGTGAAGATCATCGCCAAGTCGAACGGCGAGATGACCAAGACGGCGGCGACCATTCTCAAGCTCTCGGCCGAGCTGCGTTCGGACCTGACCGCCGACCAGCAGCGCATCGAGGCGAGCGCCAACGCGACCATTGGAGAAACCGAGCAGCTGATGCTGATGTTGGCGCTCGGCGGCCTTGCCGTCGGGGCCGTGCTGGCGTTGTGGCTCGGCAACGGCATCTCGCGTCCGATGATCGCGATGTGCAAGGCGATGCGCGAGCTGGCCTCGGGCAATTTCGACGTGGTGCTGCCGGGTCTCGGCCGCAAGGACGAGATCGGCGAGATGGCCGGCGCCGTCGAAGAGTTCAAGGTCCAGGCCGTGGCAAAAGCCGAGCGCGATGCCGCCGCCAGCGAAGCGCAGAACAGGGAGGCGAGCGCTGCCCGCCGCTCCGAGCTGATTCGCTTCGCCGATGATTTCGAGAGCGCGGTCGGCGCCATCGTCTCCAACGTGTCGGCCTCGGCCGTGCAGCTGGAATCGGCGGCCTCCACGCTGACCCGCACCGCCGAGACCACCCAGAGCCTGTCGAGCCAGGTCGCGGGCGTCTCCGAGCAGGCCTCCTCCAACATGCAGTCGGTCGCCACCGCGACGGAAGAGCTGTCCGCCTCGGTCGAGGAGATCGGGCGTCAGGTCCGCGACTCCAGCCGCATTGCGGAAGCTGCCGTGGTCCAGGCCAAGGAGACCGACGGCCGCATCGGCAAGCTCTCGCATGCCGCCCAGCAGATCGGCGAGGTCGTCAAGCTGATCACCGCGATTGCCGAGCAGACCAATCTTCTGGCGCTCAACGCCACCATCGAGGCGGCGCGCGCCGGTGAAGCCGGCCGCGGCTTCGCGGTGGTTGCCAGCGAAGTGAAGTCGCTGGCGAGCCAGACCGCGAAGGCGACGGACGAGATCTCCTCGCACATCACGGGCATGCAGGGCGCCACGGCCGAATCGGTCGCCGCGATCAAGGAGATCGGCGCGACCATCGGCCAGATCTCCTCGATCTCGACGTCGATCGCCAGCGCGGTCGAGCAGCAGGGCGCCGCGACGCAGGAAATCGCGCGCAGCGTCCAGACCGTCGCCCAGGGGACCCAGACCGCAGCCACCGATATCGGTCAGGTCAACCGCGGCGCCGCTGAAACCGGCTCGGCCTCGGAGGAAGTGCTGCACTCGGCCAAGACGCTGTCGTCCGAAAGCACCCGCCTCCGCGCCGAGCTCGATCGGTTCATGGGAAATATCCGGGCGGCGTAAGGCTCGCCGCGCCGTCAATTCGGTATCGTCTTTGAGCAAGCGCGCCTTAGCAGGGCGCTTGCGCCTTCGTGCGTTGACCAGCACGATTGTGTCGTCTTTCCGACACCGGTCATGCGTCAACTCCCTGCGGCGTCAGCCGAAACGGGCAACCACAAGCGCCCTTGCGCGGGAACCCGGCCTTGCCGCAGACGTTGTCGCAGGTGGCAGGCGGAATGCCGCACCCCCAATGATCGGATCGTCCCCGTTTCGCACCATGTGAACCGGGGTCGTTTCCATTGATCGAACGCAATGGCCCGATGGAATTGCAGCGAAGCCCAGCGCCGAATGATGTTCCTCTGGTTGCGGCAGCCGTGACCGGTCGCATCGTCGAGACCGATATTCCCGCGCGGCTCGACGCATTGCCCTGGAGCGGCTTTCACACCCGAGTCGTGGTGGCGCTCGGCATCACCTGGATCCTCGACGGGCTCGAGGTGACGCTGGCCGGCGCGCTTTCCGGCGCGCTGAAGCAAAGTCCGTCGCTGCACTTCTCGAATTTCGATCTCGGCATTGCCAATTCCGCCTATCTCGCCGGCGCGGTGCTCGGCGCGCTCGGCTTCGGCTGGCTCACCGACCGCATCGGCCGCAAGAAGCTGTTCTTCATCACGCTGGCGCTCTATCTCTCGGCGACGGCCGCGACCGCGCTGTCTTGGGATGTCGCGAGCTACGCGCTGTTTCGTTTCCTCACCGGCGCCGGCATCGGCGGCGAATACACCGCGATCAACTCGACCATCCAGGAGCTGGTGCCGGCGCGCTATCGCGGCTGGACTGATCTCGTCATCAACGGCAGTTTCTGGATCGGCGCCGCCATGGGCGCGGTCGCGTCCATCGTGCTGCTTGATCCCGCCGTGATCGCGCCCGATTACGGCTGGCGTCTCGCCTATCTGATCGGTGCCGTCATCGGTCTCTTCGTGCTCCTGATGCGAATGTGGATTCCGGAAAGTCCGCGCTGGCTGATGATTCATGGTCGCCCCGAGCAGGCCCACACCATCGTCGACGAGATCGAACGCTCCGTGATCGGACACGACCAGGACGCGAGCGATGGACGCTTTGCCAAGATGCGGCTGAAGATGCGCGATCACACGCCGATCCGCGAGGTCGTTCACACGCTGTTCTCGGCATACCGGCAGCGCGCGGTGGTCGGCCTCGTTCTGATGAGCGCGCAGGCGTTCTTCTACAATGCCATCTTCTTCACCTTCGCGCTGGTGTTGACCGATTTCTACGGCATCAAGGCCGATCACGTCGGCTGGTACCTGCTCCCCTTCGCCGCCGGCAATTTCCTTGGGCCCCTGCTGCTCGGCCGGCTGTTCGATACGCTGGGGCGCCGCGTCATGATCATGTTCACCTATGGCGCATCGGGCCTGTTGCTGGCGCTTTCGGGCTATCTGTTCTCGATCGGCGTGCTCACGGCGCAGGGGCAGACCATCGCCTGGATGGTGATCTTCTTCTTCGCCTCGCCGGCCGCCAGCGCGGCCTATCTCACCGTCAGCGAGACCTTTCCACTTGAAGTTCGCGCGCTGGCGATCGCGGTGTTCTATGCGGTCGGCACCGGGATCGGCGGCGTGGCCGGCCCCGCGCTGTTCGGCGTGCTGATCGATACCGGCTCTCGTACCAGCGTGTTCGCCGGCTATCTGCTGGGGTCGGCCCTGATGATCGCCGCCGCGATCGTGGCGTGGCGCTACGCCGTCTCCGCCGAACGCAAATCGCTCGAACAAATCGCCCGGCCGCTCGCCTTTATGGAGTAGACTGATGAAATCGGAACTTGCAGAAATGGCATCGGACCAGAACCGCACCATGCTGGATGACGAAGCGCCCGACGCGGTGCCGGTGCCGCACGCGCTGGTGCCGCATCTCGACGACATCGCGATCCTGCTCGACATCGACGGCACGCTGTTGGACCTGATGCCGACGCCGCGCGAAGTGTGGGTGCCGCCGGGCCTGTCGGACACGCTGAACCGGCTGACAGAGCGCACCTCCGGGGCGCTGGCGCTGGTCAGCGGCCGCTCGCTCAACGACATCGATCTGATCTTCGCTCCCGAAGTGTTCAGCGCCGTCGGCGGTCACGGCGCCGAGTTGCGGTTGTCCGTGGGTGATGATGCCGAAGACGTACCCGCGCCCCCGTTGGACAAGGAGCTGAAGCGGCGGCTAGCTGCGATCGCAAAGCTCAGCCCCGGCATTCTGCTGGAGGACAAGGGCTATTCGCTCGCACTGCATTACCGCCTCGCGCCGCATGCGGAGAAGGCGATCTACGAAGCGGTTTCGGTGATCCGTGCGGATCTGCCCAACGCGCCGATCGAGGTGCTGCCCGGCAAGTTCGTCTGCGAGATCAAGCATTCCGGCTTCACCAAGGCGACCGGCGTGCGTGAGTTGATGACGCGCGAGCCGTTCAAGGGACGGCGTCCGATCTTCATCGGCGACGACGTCACCGACGAAACCGTTTTCGCGATCATGCCCGACATGAACGGGCTTGCCTTCTCGGTCGGTCGCCGTGCGATGGGCGTGAATGGCCATTTCGACGCACCGAACGACGTGCGTGCCTTTCTTGCCCGCCTGCTCGATCCAAGGTGAAACAAAGGCAACGCCACGCCGCAGACATGATGTTTTGGGAGCGGGGCCGTCGCGCGCCGCGATGCGTGCTGCGTAACCTGGCGGCATAAGCTGACTTTGCAGTGGAATCCCGGGTTCCAAAAAGGGAAACCCGTTCCAACGCGCGTGCCTGATTTTGGTTTCAATTGGTTGAAACGATGACAGGAACCATATTGATGAACGGCAGTTAAATGGGGTGGAATGAAACAGGAGGGGACGACCTGTGAACTTAGTCGTCGTTTCAAATCGCGTCGCGCGCGGCAAGCCTAACGAGCCCATGACGGGCGGCCTCGCGGCGGCCTTATTGCCGGTGGTGGAACATTCGGGCGCGATCTGGGTGGGTTCTTCGGGCCGCGTGCGTGACGGCCATCAGAAGGAACCGTTCGCTGAGATCGAGGCGCTCGGATCGGGCGCGATTGCGACGTTGGATCTGCCGGCGGCGCATTACGGTGGCTATTACGAAGGCTTTGCCAATTCGGCGCTGTGGCCCGCGCTGCATTCGCGCAGCGATCTGATCCGCGTCTCGCGCGACGATTACGTGAGCTATCGCGAGGTCAACGCCTTCATGGCGCGCGCCTTGATGCGCTTCCGAAAGGACAAAACCGCGTTCTGGGTGCAGGATTATCATTTCCTCGCGCTTGGCGCCGAACTGCGCGATCTCGGCGTCGACGACCCCATCGGCTTCTTCCTGCATACGCCGTGGCCGGTCGCCGCGGTGATGCAGGGCGTGCCCAATCATCGCGAGCTGGTCACGGCAATGCTGGCCTACGATCTGCTCGGCTTCCAGACCGCGGAGGATTGCCAGAATTTTCTCGGCTATGTCGCAAGCGAGCTCGGCCTCGCTGTCGAGGACGGCGTTGCGATCTCGCAGCACGGCCGCACCCGCTGCGAGGTCTTCCCGATCGGGATCGATGCGGAGAAGTTCGCGCAATACGCGGCAAAATCAGCCACGCATCCCGACGTGTCGCGGCTGCGGCGCAGCCTCAATGGCGAGCGCCTCGCAATCGGTGTCGACCGGCTCGACTATTCGAAGGGCCTCGTCAACCGCATCAGCGCGTTCGACCGGCTCTGGACCGAACAGCCGCAGTTTTCGCGCAGCATCTCGCTGCTCCAGATCGCCAACCCCTCGCGCGGCGGCATCGAAGCCTATGGCAATCTGCAGCAAGACGTCGCTCGCCTCGTCAGCGACGTCAACGGCCGCCACGGTGAGGTCGACTGGACGCCGATACGTTATTTGAACAAGGGCTTCAGCCAGGCCGTGCTGGCGGGCCTGTACCGGACCGCGCAGATCGGCGTGGTGACGCCGCTGCATGACGGCATGAACCTCGTCGCCAAGGAATATGTCGCAGCCCAAAATCCGGCCGACCCCGGCGTGCTGGTGCTGTCGAAGTTCGCCGGCGCGGCCAAAGAGCTTGATGCCGCGCTGCTCGTCAATCCGCACGACATCGACGGCATGGCGCGCGCGATTGCGGTCGCCGCAGCGATGCCGCTCACCGAGCGCAAGATGCGCTGGGACGCGATGATGAAGAAGCTGCGCGGCCACACCATCCAGCAATGGTCGGCCGATTTCGTCGAGGAACTGGAGAAGTGCCGGACCGAGAAGGCTGCGGTCGCCCCGCTCGCCGCGCAGCCGCCCCAGGCATTGCGCTGGCTGAAGTCGGCGATCTCAGGCGTGCGGTTGATTTAGCTCTCGAGAGCCGCTCGATGTTCTTCCCTTCTCCCGCAAGGGGCGAAGGAAAGACGTCAATAGCAATAAGACACTCCATCCAGAATCGCGCATTGCCGCTTGTTCGGCGCATTGGGATCGTCCATCGGCACCACGCCCTTGCCCTGGCCGACGAACACGCCGGGCCCGACATGCACCGAGCTCTTGTTGCCGATGATCACGCTCTGATGCGGCGTCGAGCTCGAGCGCGTGCCGTCCGCCAGAGGATGGCATCGCCGGACAGCACCCCGCGCCGCCCGTCGTCGCAGCTCACGTCGACGCCTTGCCGGTTGCAGATCTGGGCGGCGGCCGGCACAGCGAAGGCGAGGCCGAGGGCCGAAATCAGGCTGAGGGCGGCGATGGTGCTGCGGAGGGTCATGGCGTCCCCAGTCGGGTTTGCTGTTCTCACGTGAATCGTCGCGCCAAACCCGTCAAGGGTTCAGCCGGTAGGCGGGTCAGGACATCCGCAACGCCAGATATTATCTCGTAAATACAATATCTTACGGAAAAATCGCCCGATTTCCCTGCGATCCCTTGCAAAATCATCGGCGCCCCTTCAAGAGAGGGCGCTCCGGAGAGATGGCCGAGTGGCTTAAGGCGCACGCTTGGAAAGCGTGTGTGCGGGAAACCGTACCGTGGGTTCGAATCCCACTCTCTCCGCCACCCTCAGTTTCGAACGTCCTCTCTGGAGTATTTGAGGGCGCTTTTAGCCGCTGATATGGCTCGCCTTCTACAGGTAAACCGTACTCGGGCAGTAAGCTTGCACCCAGGCTGTTCTCTCTCGCGCCTGGTTTCTCCAGACCTCTGTACTTCGTCGATAAGGAACGGACGTCAAAAAGCATTGCGATGCAGGTATTTACTTTCCCCACAAGCGGCCGGTTTTCTCGTCCACTCGCCCCGCAAGAACGCCAAAAACAACTTGCCCGCGCTGTGCTTAATGCTCGGACGATTGCAGCTTCGCCCCCCTGCCGAGTTGAGAAATTCGCGCGAATGCTGTGTTCGGAGCCGCTGATTGCGAAGCAAAAAGCTAATCTGCGTCGAAGCCTCACTCCACAGCAAGGTTGTCCTTTGGCAAGTTCGAAGTAGCTAACGAGGCCCCCTAACGCTAACACTAATGAAGGTTTACGAGACGGGTCTGGCATCATTATGAACCGCGCACGCCTTCTCGAAGACATCTCTCATTACCTGACGCACCTGAGGATGTCGGTCGAGCACCTCAATGGTCTCAATCTTCAAGACATCAACATTCATGCCGAGACGTTCTTCCGTGATTTCTTAAACTTGGCGCTTGGATACCAGCTCAAAAATATCAACATCGTGGAAAAGAACGCCCGGGCAATCGACTTGGGCGATGAAACGGGGCGGATCGCCATCCAGGTGACTTCGACCTCGGACCTTGCCAAGATCAAGCATACCCACAATGGCTTCGTCGCTTCCGGGCTCAACGGAAAGTACGATCGGTTGGTGGTCCTGATAATCGGGGAGAAGAAGAGATACCGCGAGACGCTCGTAGGGAATGGCGGCTTTAGCTTGTCCCTGACAGACGACGTCTGGGACGTCCGAGAACTGCTGAGGAAGATTGGAGATTTGTCCTTAGGGAAGCTCGAACGTTGCCGGGACTTCCTTCGGGATGAGCTCGCTATAGCGGTGCCCCGCCAAGCGAATGAGGTTGGCACACTGATCCGAGTTATCGAGGTCCTCAGCGCTGCCGAAGGAGGGCAGTCGGCGTCCGACAACCGGGAAGATCCCGATCCTGAGGGAAAAATCCGAGACAGGTTCGCGGACCACGCTGCATTTCTTGAGCGCAGGTACGTGGACCTACACGAGATATACGGACGCGCTCTTGCAGAAGTGAACAAGTATTCCGACCTCGGACACGTTCGCGTGCGCAAGCTACAAGTCTACCTCATGAACTGGAGCGACCGCGTGCTTACCGACTGCGGAGGCGACCCGAAGGCTGCGCTGGATGTGTTGGCGCGGAAGGTGCTTCTTATGATGGGCGCCAGTGAAGTGCCGTTCGATGACGGGGCCATCGGCTACTACCTTATTGATCAGTTGATCGCGTGCAACATATTCCCGAACAAGCGGGCGTTCGATGCCTAATATTTTCCTTAAGGACGAAGCTTTGACTAAGGCCCCGGCTATCATCGGCTTCGAGATTGCGCGCTATCTGAAAAAGTCTGGCGGGGGCCGGATGAGCATTTTTGATGTCGTAGACCATTTCAAGCGCGAGGCTTGGTTCTCCTCGAATTCGTTCCTTTTTGGCCTAACCTTCCTCTACGCTGTCGGACTCATCGAGTTTGACGAACCATACGTGGTCGTCCGCGATGCGGATTAATCGCCTCTACACCGAGCCCCCCACTATCGACCCCATCGTTTTCGAACCGAGGGTCAACGTCATATTGGGGGAAAGTGACGACACCAGTTCCAAGAACAATGGTGTCGGCAAGTCGCTTTGCATCGAGTTCCTAAACTTCGCTTTGCTAAAGCGCAAAGCAGAGAGCCGAGTGGCCAAAATTCCAAAGGCGAGCTTTGATCCAGGTACTTTTATCTGCGTCGACTTTGAGCTGAATGCCGTCCGCTACACCATTAAAAGGTCCCTTCAGGAGTCGGAGCATCCTCGTGTTGTGGTGAACGGACATGAAACGGTGTACGCCAAGGTTGAGGACGCAACCGAGTTCCTCACGGGGAGGCTCTTCCAAGGAGGTGATACGCGCGTTGGGTTTCGGGAGATCCTCGGCCCTTTGATCAGAGACGAACGGTCAGAATTCAAGTCGATCGTATCCTGCTTCGACACCAAGGCCCGCATTCCAGACAATTACGCACCTCACCTAATGCTGCTCGGAGTCGACCTCGGCATATACCGGGCAATCAAGCGCACTCAGAAAGAGCTCGACGCGATCGCCATCGAGGAGGCTCGGATCAAGGAAAGCGTGAGGCTCGTCCGTCAGAAGGATCTCGACGATGCCAGGTCCGACCTTAATGCCCTCGATGAGGAAGTCGAAACAATACGTCAAGGCATTGACGCTTTAGAGAATGCGCCAACCTACGACATAGTAAAAGACGAGATTCTTGAGATCGAAGACCAAATGGGGGAGTTGCGCAGTCGAAAGGAGGTGCTGGTTCGGCGTTCGGCCAGTTTGGCACCGATCGCAGTCGAACCAAGCATAGACAGCGAAGAGATTCGCGACTTCTACGACCAGCTGCGTGCCGGCTTGGGTACCAGCATCGTTCGCGAGTTAACGGAGGTCATCTCGTTCAAGTCGAAGATCGAACAGTTTCAGCGGCACCTCTTGAATGAGAAGTCGAAAGTTCTCGACATCGAGATCCGGGATATCAACAAGCAGCTTGCTGAGTTCGACAGGCGCTATGGCAAGCTCGTGACCGTCCTCGACCAAGAGGGCCAGTTGCGCAATCTACGTCAGACTTACGCATCTTTCCAAGCCAAGAGCGACGAACTCGGTCAACTCAAAGGGTTTTTCAGCCGGTACGACCAATTGCTGATCGAACGCCAAACCAAAAAGTCGGAGATTGAGGCCGAAAGGTTGAGGCTTCAGGCGAGTATATCGAGCGCTGCGGACCGGCTTCGCTCCTTCGAGCGGACGATCCTGGCCATTCATCAGTTTGTTCAAGGTAGTCGCAAAGCATCATTCGACGTTCGCACCACAAACAAGAAGCACGTCGTCGATATCGTGCTACGGATAGACGACGATGGCAGCCATAGTGTCGAGAGGGAAAAGGTCTTCATCTACGACGTCGCGCTGATGCTGAACGATTTCACCAAGGTTCGCCATCCTGGATTATTGGTGCACGATAACATCTTTGATGTAGACGATGACACCTTGCAAAGGAGCTTGGAATTTCTGCTTACTCGGGCCGATTTTGACGACGATCAGCAGTATATTTTGACGCTAAACATCGACCGAATTGAGCACTGCCGGCAAGAGGTCTGGTTCGACGAACTGGAGCAGAGCGTCATAGCGTCTTTTACCAAGAGCAACCGATTTCTCAAGAAACACTATCAAGAACTCGGTTGAGGCTCGCCTTAATTGCCGAACACGTATTGGCCGGCCGAAGGCCGGATGCCTGCCTGCCGCTATTGAATGAAGTGCTTCCGCTGCGCCGACCAGTCCGCGGGGAATGGTTTCAGTAACGATTTCAGCTCAAGTGTTTTGCTTTGCCGACCATCCAAGATCGACTGGATCAGATCCGGAGCGAGTAAAGTAAGGCGGAGCACTCGGCAGACGTAGGACTCGTTAACTGCCTCGCGTTTGGAAAGCTCTGCGGCCGAAGCATAATGTCCAATCTCAATAAGTCGGCGCCATCGGTGCGCCTTCGCCAGAGCAGTAATCAGGCTGTTGCTTGGTCGTGATCGAGGAGCGGTCCAGGCCTCCACGCCGGCAGGGACTACAATTTGCTTCCTGCCGCCGCTCTGCCGGAAATCGACCGGGATGCTAACGACTAGCTCGCGTCCATCGCGGCTGAGCCGCACATTCTGTTTGAGTTTGGCTGTCACGCGGCCTCCGCGATTGTCCCGTTGCCCTTCAGGTCCGCGACAAGCGAAGCGAAGCCATCCACCCGAAGGTGCAAATCCACCTTTGCAGCGCCGACGACCACCTTGGCGGTAATCAGATGGAGGATGCGGGATTGCTCAGCTGGGAATAACTCGCCCCACACCTGGTCAAAATCGACGAGGGCATCGCGGACCCATCGCTCGGTGGCCCCGGGCATGTGGACACGCATTTGCTTCCAGGTCGCGACAATCAGCTCGGGCGAAGCGAGTACGCGCCGGACTTGGTCGACGACAATCTCCTCGATCTCGCCTGCAGGGACGCGGAAGGCTGCGCTGGATGCAGCCGCGCCTTTGATGGTCTGCTGGCTGACGTAATAGCGGTACAGCTTGCCACGGCGGCGGGTATGAGTGGGAGACATTGCAACGCCAGCGGGATCGAAAATCAGGCCCTTGAGCAGGGCAGGGGTCTGCGCCCGGTGCTTTGCGGCACGCTTGCGAGGGCTCTCCTGCAGGATGGAGTGCACTTGGTCCCAAAGCTTGCGTTCGATGATCGCATCGTGCTCGCCGGGATACGCGGTACCCTTGTGTACGGCATCTCCAATGTAGGTCCGGTTGTTGAGCATCTTGTAGAGGACGCCCTTGTCGATGGCCTGGCCGTAGCGATTGCGGACGTCCTTCTGCTTGAGCTCTCGGGCGAGGAGGGTGGCAGAACCGAGGGTCACGAACCTGCGGAAGATCCACCGGACAGTCTCCGCGTCCTGCTCATTGATCACCAGCTTCCGATTTTTGACCTCGTAGCCGAATGGGGCCCAACCGCCCATCCACATGCCCTTCTTGCGAGAAGCCGCGAACTTGTCGCGAATGCGCTCGCCGGTGACCTCGCGCTCGAACTGTGCAAAGGACAGCAAGATGTTGAGCGTCAGCCTTCCCATCGACGTCGTGGTGTTGAAGGCCTGTGTGACGGAGACAAAGGTGACCGTGCGTCGGTCGAACGCTTCCACCAGCTTGGAAAAATCCATCAGTGACCGCGACAGGCGGTCGATCTTGTAGACGACGACCACGTCGACTTTGCCCGCCTCTATGTCGACCAGGAGGCGCTTGAGGGCGGGGTGTCAATCGGCGTTTGACTGGGACCCCCTATCGGCATCCAAAATGGACCCCTTTGATCGGCGTGCTCTGCTGGTAGCGCTCGGGTCGTCGGAGCTGGTCGGGGTTGCGGAGACGGCGCGAGCGCGGGTTGTTTGAACATCGTCGCGGCTTTTGAATCGCCAGCTGTCGTTGCCGGTCTCGACGATGTCGCAGTGATGGGTCAATCGGTCGAGTAGCGCGGCGGTCATTTTGGCATCGCCGAACACGCTCGGCCATTCGCCGAACGCAAGATTGGTGGTCACGATGACGGAGGCGCGCTCATAGAGCCGGCTGACGAGATGGAACAGAAGCTGGCCACCGGACTGGGCGAAGGGCAAATAGCCGAGTTCATCCAGCACGATGAAGTTCATCCGGGTCAGATGCTCGGCGAGCCGTCCTTGCCGTCCGTTGCGGGTCTCGGTCTCGAGGCGATTGACGAGGTCGACGACGTTGAAGAAGCGGCCGCGGGCACCGGATCGGATGCAGCTTCTTGCAATTGCAATGGCCAGGTGGGTTTTGCCGGTGCCAGTGCCGCCAACCAGCACGACGTTGCGTTGCTGGGCGATGAAGCCGCCGCCAGCGAGATCATTGACGAGAGTCTGATTGATCGGCGTGCCGTCGAACTGAAAGTCGGCGATGTCCTTGGCAAGCGGCAGCTTGGCAATGGTGAGCTGATATTTGATCGACCTGGCTTGCTTCTCGTTGATCTCGGCGTTGAGCAGATCGCCGACAATGCGCTGAGGTTCGTGCTGGCGCTTGACGGCAGTTGCCATGATCTCGTCGAAGGCAGCCTTCATGCCGTAGAGCTTGAGTTCGCCCATGAGGTCGAAGATTTGGGTTCGTTCCATCAGATGGTCCTCCGGAGGTTGTCGTAGCGGGCACAATCGGCGATCGGTGCATGACGGAGCGTCAGTGCGGCCGGTGTCATGATGTTGGCCGGTGGGGCGGGTTCACGTTGACGGGCCAGGATGTTGAGCACCACATCGGCGGAATGGACGCTGTGACTGAGCGCTTCGGCACAGGCCGCTTCCACCGCGGGCAGACCGTCAGTCAGCACCGCGTTGAGGATATCGACCATCTGCCGATTGCCATCGTCGGTGCTGGCAAGCTTGCGCCGGATCCGCTCGATCGCGGCCGGCAACACCCAGTCTTTGAAGGGAGCACCGTTGCGCAAGGCGCCGGGTTTGCGGGCGAGCACCGGCACATAATGCCAGGGGTCGTAAACGGTATCGCCGCGCCCAAAGGATCGCGGGTGCTCGGCAACGATGCGTCCATCCTGACGGATCACGATGCGATCGGCATAGGCTTGAACCTCGACCGGTCGTCCGACTGCGCTGGCTGCGACCGAGTATTTGTTGTTGTCGAAGCGCACCAGGCAGGTCTTCGAGACCGATGCCGTCACCGCATGGAAGCCGTCGAAGCGGCCGGCATAGGGAACGAGTTTGGGGCGTTCGGCTTCGAACACGTCCCAGATCGTCTGATCGACTAGCTCCGGATGGCGATGAGCCTTGGCGTAGGCGATGCATTTGTCGAGCAGCCAAGCGTTTAATTCCTCGAGGTTTTTGAACCGCAGCCGCGGCGTGAAGAAGCGTTCCCTGACCAGCCCGACCTGGTTCTCGACCTGCCCCTTCTCCCAGCCCGACGCTGGCGTGCAGGCGACCGGATCGACCAGATAGTGGCTGCACATCTGCAGGAAGCGACGATTGTAGAGACGCCCTTTGCCGACGAAGATCGTCTCTACGGCGGTCTTCATGTTGTCGTAGATGCCGCGGGTGCAGGTGCCTTTGAACAAGGCGAACGCCCGGTCGTGGGCGTCGAACACCATCTCCTGCGTCTCCCGCGGATAGGCCCGCACGAACAGCATGCGGCTGTGACAGAGCCGGACATGGGCGGCCTTCACCATTACCGTGGTGCCGCTCAACAGGACCACCTCGTGGCTCCAGTCGAACTGGTAGGCTTCGCCTGGGTCAAAGCTCAGCGGGACATAAGCGGCCGCGGTCGATTGCCCGCGTTCCTTGCTCCAGCGCCTGGCGTATCGACGAACCGCATCATAGCCGCCGGCATAACCCAGGCCGCGAAGCTCCTCGAATAGCCGGATCAGTGTCAGCCGTTCCCGCGCCGCCTTGCTCTCATTCCCTGCCAGCAACCGATCAAGCTCGGCACTCCAGGCACCCATCTTCGGGAGCGGCTGCGTCTCGCGCTCGTACCGGAACTCCGTCGCTTGAGAACGAATGACCTTGCGAACCACCTTCCGCGATACGCCAAGTTCTCGGCAGATCGCCTTGATCGGACGACCATCAACAAAGTAGGCGCGACGGATCTTACCAATCGTCTCCACCACCAGCATCCCAACCTCGGCTTCCATGACTCGATGGAAGCCACTGTGGACCCTTATCCCGGGGTCCCGATTGGATGCCGATCACCCCGAAAACGGGGTCCTTATTCCATGCCGAAACACACCAATTCGGCGATTGCCTCACTCGGAGGATGGTCTCGCTTCCATCTTCGGGGCCTTTCGGAACGTTCTAGCGATGGCGTGGCGCTTCGCTGGCTGCCTTCCTACGAAGACGAAAATGCCGGCGAGTTTGTTGAACTGTCCTCGCGCATAGCCGACCAGATGGACGAGGTTGTCGGCACGCTGCAAAAGGTGTTTGGCGACGGTCAGGTCGCTGACCGCGGCGGTGCTCAAAACTATGAAGACCGATTTCTCGGCCCGGTGAAGAACAGGTTCATTCGGGAGGCCTTCGATGTGTTCGACGCCTATCACCCTGGAAGCGCGAGCTCGTCGGACGGCTCGCCGTTTTTCTGCTTCGTACACAAGGTCTTTGAGTTTGCAACCGGCGAGCATGACGAAGACAAGATGGCCCTTGGATATAAGCTGCGAGAGCTCATTAGCGCGCTGCACGGCTATAGCCGGGCAAAGGCTGAATATTGGACCATTGAGCTGATGCTCGACGCCGGCGACCAAAGCGACCCAACCAGGGACGATCTCAAAAGGCGCCAAAGGAAAGCGAAGAGGCAGATGGAGCTGCACGAAAGGAAGCTCGTCCCAGCCCTCGGTCAAAAAGGCCTACCTCCTCAAAAAACCGGCAAGTAGGCCGCGTGCTCGAATCATCCGGGTAACGGCCTTCTTCGACCTCGTTTTCGAGGTGGAAGGAGTGCACGATGAATAGCCGGGAACGGGGGCGGGTTGGACAGCCCGGCAGGATAAAGGCCGCGGCGCTGGCGTACGCTGCCAGGGGCTGGCCGGTCTTCCCGTGTCATCCCGAGACTAAGCAGCCGCTCGTCAAGGGAGACGCTGATCCGGCCACTGGCAAAGCCATCCCAGGGTCTGGGGGTCTCAAGAAGGCGACCAAAGACAAGGCGCAGATCGAAGCTTGGTGGCGAAAATATCCTGCCGCGATGATCGGGGTGCCGACTGGCGCGCCCATTGGCGCCTTCGTGGTCGATATCGACGCCGGAACGGATAGCAAGACAGGCGAGATCTATGACGCGGCGGAAATCCTCGGTCGCCTCGAAGCCACGCTGGGCTGCCCACTGCCGCCGACACGGGTCTGCCGCACCCCGCGTGGTGGTTTGCATCTGTACTTTCGATTGCCGGAGGGCGGCGGAGCGATGCTGCGCAATCGTGCCGGCATCTTGAAGCGCATCGATGTGAGAGGGGACGGCGGATATGTCGTTGTTCCTCCTTCACTTCGATCAGACGGCGCCGATTATATTTGGCAAGGCGAGGAGGATGCCGCCGTGGCCTGCGCTCCCGCCGAACTCCTGCGCTTCTTGGCGATAACACCTCGACGCGAGAGTTCGCCCCAGACCGCCGGCGCATCGGCTAAAGAAACCTACGGGCTAAAAGCACTTGCCGATGAAATCAGCGCCTTGCGAAACGCGGCTGATGGCACTCGCAATGATACGCTATTTCATAGCTCCATAAAGCTGGCGCAACTTGCAGCCTCGGGACATCTTGATGAGCTTTTGGCCCGCGCCTCCCTGGAAGCGGTCGCTCGGCAATGGCCAAACATTGAAAAGTCAAAAACGACAATCGCCTCCGGCTTTGCGCGCGGTCTCGCGGAACCGAGGTCAGTCCCGGCGCGCGCGGCCAAAAGCCGTCCTGCTGAGCAGGTCGCCCACGTCGCGCAAGCGGCACCGAATATCGCCGCCTCTGTCCTTGAGCGCCTCGGATTGGATGAGGATCATCAAATCCTGCTCGACAGAGAACTGGCTCAGTGTCCCCTTACGGATCTAGGTAATGCCGAACGCTTTGCCCGCCGGATGCAGGATCGGCTCATGGCGGTGCCGACGCGAGGGTGGTTTCAGTGGGACGGCTGCCGATGGACGATGAACGGCGCAGAGGACGCGGCGCGAATTGCGGCTCAGTACGTGGCGCGATCCATCCAGCGCGAGGCGGATGCGCTGTGCGGGAGCGATGAAGATGCAGTCGTTGAAGTTCGATCTCCCGGCGCCAAATGCGAGCGCGAAATCAGGCTGTCCGACAAGTTGAGGGATTGGGGCAGAGAAACAGAAAACGATCGGCATTTGACCGCATTGCGCAAGCAGGCCGGGCCGATGATGGCGGTCGACCAGGCGCGGCTCGATGCCGATCCCATGAAGATCAACACAAAGAACGGGACTCTTAAGGTCAATCGCAACTGCGCAGACGAGGATCCGATCAGCTTTTATCCTCATGATCCCGCCGATCTGATCACAAAGGTCATCGATGCCGAATACGAGGCAAGCGCGACGTGTCCGGTGTATGACGCCTTCCTGAAGAAGGTTCAGCCCTCATCTAAAGTGCAGCGGTTCCTACACCAATGGGCGGGACTCGGGCTGACCGGCGACACGTCAGAACAAAAGCTGCTGTTCTTCTGGGGAAAGGGACGCAACGGCAAGACAACGCTGGTGGAGGCGTGGGCGTCGATTTACGGCGACTATGCGTGCTCGCTCGCCGTTGAAACTTTCATGGACAACGGCAGGGGACGGAGCGGAGGCCAGGCGACGCCGGATCTCGCGCTCCTGCCAGGGATCAGGTTCGTTCATACTGATGAGCCGGCGCGCAACGCGCGTTTGTCGGAAAGCCACGTAAAGCTTCTGACCGGAGGCGATACGATCCAAGCCCGTGAGCTGAACAAGGGCTTTTTCAGCTTTAAGCCGCAGTTCAAGTTGACGATGTCGGGCAACTACCGGCCGAAAGTGGACGGTGGTGAGGCGTCTCAGGGGACGTGGCGCCGCCTGATCATGGTCCGCTGGGCAATTACCGTTCCCGAACAAGATGTTGATAGGCAGCTGTCGACGAAGCTCAAGGCGGAGGCTTCGGGCATCTTAAACCGATTGCTTGATGGGCTGCGCGATTGGATGGACCGCGGCCTTCTTGTCCCCGATGAGATCAAGGAGACGACGGAGGAATACCGCAGTGATAGCGACGTTCTCGGTCGCTTCCTCCAAGAATGCACTATGCGGGCGGAGGGGCAGCGTCTGTCCAATGCGGAGCTCCATAACCTGTTTGTAGTTTGGAGCAGGAGGAACGGCGAGCGGCCGTGGACGAAGAAGAGCCTCACCAGCGCGATGAAGGAGCGAGACTACGAGCAATCCCGAGGGGAGGAGCGCTATTGGAAGGACATCGTGGCCACCAAGGCTGTGGCTGACATCGCGGTTGGCGCCCCGGCTGAGGACGATTTGGACGGCGATGAGGCCGAAAACGACAGTTGAAAGTGTCGGGGAATGCGAGAGGTCAGGAAGTGTCGGGGCCCAAAAACACCGAGAAAACTGAGGCTTTCCGACAGTTTCGACACTTTAGACACTTCTTTGCACATAACCCCCTAAGCGCGCGCCCGCGCGCGCAGGAAGGACTAGCTCAGGACACTGAAGTGTCGGAGCGCGCGCAGGTTCGATGTCAACCGGGTGTCAACCTTGTCAACCGTGTCAACCTAACTTTTGGAGTGCTCCGGCTAGCGATACTGAGGGGTGCGAATTACCCGCGGCCGGTCGAGAAGCCAGAAGGACCCATGAAACAAAAGGGATCGACCGCGATGAAGCGATCGGCCCGCTGGATGCCGCAGAATTTGCAAAGGACATTCAAGGAGGGCTGCCTACCAAAGCATGGCCGCACACCCCGGCGACGCACCGGGCCGGTTTTGCATCAACAGCTGACTTGTCGTGAACGCCTGGCATGGTCAGCTTGTGACCGATTTTGTTGCAAAAGTCGGCTGCAATGGATTTGGCCGCTGGGCCTTTCGTTGAGCCGCGCTCTGAAGCGCTGGCCCTGACGTATTTTACGCAACTTCGACGCTACGCTACGCGATGCGCAGAGCCTGAGCCGGTGGCGGTCGTGCGACCAGCGATGCAAATCGCCTCAGATTCTGGGCGATGGCGGCTAGAACAAACTCATCCTGGGCACCTTGCGGGCCGCGCAATCGGAGCCGACCAAGCTTCAGGATGCGCTTCAAGTGTGCGAACCTCATCTCGATCTTCTTGCGCTGACGCCGAGAGAGCTCGAAGCCCTCGGTGCCAGCGAACGACCGGGCAACGTCTCGGGCATGCTCATGGATATCGCGCGGGATCTTGCGTGATGGTTCCTTTGGGCAGCACTGCGGCTTGAGCGGGCATACATCGCAGTCGAGCTTGCTTGCACGATACAGAAGGGTCTTGCCCTCGTGCACGGTACCGCTCGTCCCAAGCCGCTTACCACCCGGGCAGTGGTAAACGTCGCCGATCGGGTCATATCGAAAGTCGCTCCGCGAGAAAGTGCCATCATCCCGCTTCGACTTATCGAACACAGGGATATGTGGCGCGATGCCCTTCTCCTCGACCAGCCAGTTCAGCATTGGAGCCGCTCCGTAAGCGGTATCCCCGACAAGTCGCTCTGGCTTGAGACCGAAGCGCTCCTCGGTCCGTTCGATCATGGTCTTTGCTGCACCGACCTCGGCCTGGCGAATGGCGCGGGAGGCCTCGACATCAACGATGACGCCGAACTTCACGTCGATGAGATAGTTGTCGGAGTACGCGAAGAATGCCGGCCCCTTGTGAGCGCCGGTCCACTGCGCTGCCGGATCGGATGGCGAGACAAATTTCGGGATGACATCGCTGGCGGCTCCCCACGCCGGATCGTCGAGGGTTGCCAAATACTCCTTCACCGCGCGGCTAGACCTGGCCGGATCGCGATCCCTGCGCCAATCGTGACCTGCGATCGAGCGCTGCTTGTTCGCGTCGGCCGCAATCAGGCTCGCATCGACTGCAAATCCTTCGCCACCAACCAGACCGGCGGCAATGCATGTCTCGACAATCCGTTCGAACACGCGGCGGAGAACATCTCCATCGCGGAAGCGCTCGTTGCGGGCGCGCGAGAACGCCGAATGATCCGGGACAGCGTCCTCGATACCGAGCTTACAGAACCAGCGATAGGCGAGGTTCACCTGCACTTCACGGCAGATCAGCCGTTCCGAGCGGATCGCAAAGACATACCCCACGACCAGCATCCGGATCATCAGTTCCGGATCAATCGACGGGCGCCCCATCGACGAATAGTGAGATGCTAGTTCACCGCGAAGCCAGGACAGATCGAGAGCAGCATCGATCTTCCGCACCAAATGATCTTCAGGAACCGCGTCGCCAAGACAAAACTCGTAGAACAGTTGACCTTGGTCACTCTTCAGACGGCCCATCATGGATCGACCTCGCCGAGATTCGCGTCAACACAACGGAATCACGCTTCGTGACTTGTCTCAACCGACTTTTGCAACAAAATCGGCCCTTAGCAGAGGTTTCAAAGGCTTCCCGCCAACTCGCGAACAAAGGCCTCGCATGATGCTGAAAAACCTTTCGCCGAGCAATCACCATTCAGTCGCTGCATTTCCGCCGCCAACTCGCAGGCGCGAGGCTGCCGGTTGCATCCCTGCTATTAGCCTTCATGACGATCGAAGCCTCTGCGAAGGACGAGTTCGCATTGAAACTGGACATGTGGCGAATGCGTGCTCACCGGAAAAGAGCCACATACGCCCGGTGAAGAAGGCGTGCGCGACATCAAGCTCCACGAGTAACGGTGGGCGCGAACCCAAGGCAAGCATCGATTTACCGACAAGAAACCACCATCGGGCAGAGGTCAGTGGAGCCGACTTTGCCGCCCGCCACTGAAATTCGGGAAATAGTCGAAGAGTACGCGCCCGATCTACGGGAGATCCTCAGGAAGCTGCGCAAACACCTCAATTGAACGCATTGTCGAGGGTGTCTTTGCGCTACACGCCGTTGACACCACCGGTATCGTGCGCGCAACATTGCTGCGCATCCAGGCCTTGGTCCTGCCAGACAGGACCCTGGTGCTGAGCGGACATTGAGGGGCGTTTATGCCTGCTACTTCGATCGTATATCGCGCACTGGCGGCAGGTACTTCTTCTAAGAACGCTTGCTCGCCAGACAGAAGTCTGTTCCTATCCTGGTGAGAACCTCTTACCAGTCAACATAAGATGAGGGAGAAAATGATGCGTTCGATCCTCCTCGCAGTGCTCGGCGTTACGACCTTCTCCGCAATCATGGCTGTCGAGATACCTGAAGCGAACGCTGTTGTTTATTGTGCCGCGGGTGTTTACCGCGCCGGCTGCGTCGTCCGACCCGTGGGCGCGGCCGTTGTCGCACCAGTAGTCGGAGTGCGAGGTGTTGCACGGCGAACTACGCGCCGGGTAGTCCGCAGGTCCGACATGATGCTCAAGCACGACATCTCCCTTATTGGACACCTCGAAAATGGAATCGGCTTCTATCGCTTCACTTACAACGGCGGCAATAAGGCCTACGTCGGAGTGATGGCTCAGGAAGTGCAGACGATAATACCCGGTGCGGTGCTCCGCGGGAGCGACGGTTACCTACGAGTCTCTTATGACATGGTTGGAGTGAAGTTTCAGACTTACGACCAGTGGACTGCGTCAGGCGCTCAGGTCCCGGCTGGCACACCAGTCGAGCACTAGGGCTGCGACCAAAGCCAGCGCATGAATCGCGCTTGCTGCATCTTGATGTGCGCCCCGCTATTTGGCGGACCCCGACTTCTGGTTGTGGCCCCGTTGCCGCCCTGTGCTCGAAGAGCCGCCGGCTTGCAACAGATGAGCCGACCCAGGTGAAGCAGCCCTGGTAGGGCAGCCTTTGACCCATAACGGACTTCTCTTTGAACTCGATAGCGGCGCTTACGAGCCAGGATCGCCTGGTATCCCGCCACTGCAGACCATCTTTCCCCGACCACGACCATGTCCAACTATGCCGTTGCGGCGAGGTCGTCCGCAACGGCATGCGGGGACGCACCCGTAATTCTACGTAACCAAGTGTTAACACTAATGACACCGGTCGTGCCTCAGGTTTAGCCAGGAGCACCGTCGCTCGCCCCCCAAAATCAGCAATTGCGGACTGGACATCGTAGATGTGCTGAACACAATTTGAGGTACCGATATGATTGGCATGATCCAGAATTTGCGCATTGGAACCAAGATTGGGATCGCTTCGGCTCTGAGCATTCTTCTGGTGGGCCTCATGATCTACGCGCAGATGTCCGGCAATTGGGCCGTTAAAAAAGCTAGTCAGACCGCGACCGAGCAACAGACAATCGCGCTCACTGCTGCCGAGGCGAAGGCGGCCCAGCGCGGTATGCAGATCGGCGTTCGCGACATGCGCCTCGCCAACGGCCCTGAGAATTTCAAAGCGGCCAGCGAGTACCTTGCGGCCCGAGTGACGCGGGCCCACGGATTTGCCGATGCGATGTTGAAGCTGAGCCATTCCTCGGAAAATCGCGGACGCATGGAGAAGCTCAAGGGCGGTATTGGCGAATACGCCAAGGGTGCCCAGCAGATCGCAACGATCAGGACCGAGATCATCGGCATCGAAGCTAAGCGTGCCGCCGGCGGCGAACTGCCGGCTGAGGCTGTTGCAAAGATCGCGAAACTCAACGACGAAGCCGTCCGCGTCGCTCGCGAGGTGACTTTGCCCATCGCGAATGAAGTTGAGGCCCTTGCCAATAAGATTGTTGAATTTGCAAAGAGCAGCGCGGATGAGGCCAACGCCACTGCGGCAAAGGAAATGGCTTCGGCCGAGCTCCTCTCGCTGACGATAGGACTGTCGGCGGCGTTGCTTTTGATCGCAAGCTGCCTGTTCTCGATTTTTACTATCGCCCGTCCCATGCGCGCATTAAGCCTTTCCATGGAGAAGCTTGCCGAGGGTGATTTCGGAGTGGTGCTGCCCGGCCTCGGCCGTAAGGACGAAGTTGGCCAGGTCGCTGGCGCGGTCGAGAAATTCAAGGTGGTGTCAGCAAAGAAGGCCCAAGCGGAAGCCGAAGCCAAGATCAAGCAAGACCAAGCTGCCGCGCAGCAGCGCAAGGCGGACATGATCAAGCTCGCGGATAGTTTTGAAGGCGCTGTCGGCGAGATCATCGATACCGTGTCTTCGGCCTCGACCGAACTCGAGGCTTCCGCGAGCACGCTCACCTCCACTGCCGAGCGAGCGCAGAAGCTCACCACCATGGTTGCGGCGGCCTCGGAGGAAGCCTCAACTAATGTGCAGTCCGTGGCGTCGGCCACCGAAGAACTGACGTCGTCCGTCAACGAGATCAGCCGCCAAGTGCAGGACTCGGCCCGGATAGCCAGTGACGCCGTCAATCAAGCGCGCACTACCAATGATCGCGTCGGCGAATTGTCGAGGGCCGCCGCGCGCATCGGCGACGTCGTAGAACTGATCAATACCATAGCCGGCCAGACCAATCTGCTGGCTCTCAATGCCACCATCGAGGCCGCGCGTGCCGGTGAAGCCGGTCGCGGGTTCGCAGTCGTGGCGTCGGAGGTTAAAGCCCTGGCCGAGCAGACCGCAAAGGCGACCGGCGAGATCGGTCAGCAGATCACCGGTATTCAAGCGGCGACCCAGGAATCGGTGAGCGCCATCAAGGAAATCAGCGGCACCATCGAGCGGCTGTCGGAGATTTCGTCGACCATTGCCGCGGCGGTGGAAGAGCAGGGCGCGGCGACGCAGGAGATTTCCCGCAATGTCCAGCAGGCGGCGCAAGGCACCCAGCAGGTCTCCTCCAACATCATGGATGTGCAGCGGGGAGCCAGCGAGACCGGGTCGGCTTCCTCGCAAGTTTTATCTGCTGCGCAATTACTCTCCGGTGATTCTAATCGTCTCAAGCTAGAGGTTGGCAAGTTTCTTAGCACAGTGAGGGCTGCGTAACCCTGAAGCGGGGTACCTGCCAAGAACGGCATGAGCGCGATATGCAGGCTCGCCCGCCCAAAACTGTGCGCCGCCTTCATGGGCCAGGATAATCTCTCGACCGGCGCAAATAGCCGCCTTGGCTCGCTAGTTCGCGCCCGTGGTCGTCTGGGCTATTTGGCCCGCGATGTCGGCAACTGGCCGATTTTGTTGCAAAAGTCGGCTGCAATGGATTTGGCCGCTGGGCCTTTCGTTGAGCCGCGCTCTGAAGCGCTGGCCCTGACGCATTTTACGCAACTTCGACGCTACGCTACGCGATGCGCAGAGCCTGAGCCGGTGGCGGTCGTGCGACCAGCGATGCAAATCGCCTCAGATTCTGGGCGATGGCGGCTAGAACAAACTCATCCTGGGCACCTTGCGGGCCGCGCAATCGGAGCCGACCAAGCTTCAGGATGCGCTTCAAGTGTGCGAACCTCATCTCGATCTTCTTGCGCTGACGCCGAGAGAGCTCGAAGCCCTCGGTGCCAGCGAACGACCGGGCAACGTCTCGGGCATGCTCATGGATATCGCGCGGGATCTTGCGTGATGGTTCCTTTGGGCAGCACTGCGGCTTGAGCGGGCATACATCGCAGTCGAGCTTGCTTGCACGATACAGAAGGGTCTTGCCCTCGTGCACGGTACCGCTCGTCCCAAGCCGCTTACCACCCGGGCAGTGGTAAACGTCGCCGATCGGGTCATATCGAAAGTCGCTCCGCGAGAAAGTGCCATCATCCCGCTTCGACTTATCGAACACAGGGATATGTGGCGCGATGCCCTTCTCCTCGACCAGCCAGTTCAGCATTGGAGCCGCTCCGTAAGCGGTATCCCCGACAAGTCGCTCTGGCTTGAGACCGAAGCGCTCCTCGGTCCGTTCGATCATGGTCTTTGCTGCACCGACCTCGGCCTGGCGAATGGCGCGGGAGGCCTCGACATCAACGATGACGCCGAACTTCACGTCGATGAGATAGTTGTCGGAGTACGCGAAGAATGCCGGCCCCTTGTGAGCGCCGGTCCACTGCGCTGCCGGATCGGATGGCGAGACAAATTTCGGGATGACATCGCTGGCGGCTCCCCACGCCGGATCGTCGAGGGTTGCCAAATACTCCTTCACCGCGCGGCTAGACCTGGCCGGATCGCGATCCCTGCGCCAATCGTGACCTGCGATCGAGCGCTGCTTGTTCGCGTCGGCCGCAATCAGGCTCGCATCGACTGCAAATCCTTCGCCACCAACCAGACCGGCGGCAATGCATGTCTCGACAATCCGTTCGAACACGCGGCGGAGAACATCTCCATCGCGGAAGCGCTCGTTGCGGGCGCGCGAGAACGCCGAATGATCCGGGACAGCGTCCTCGATACCGAGCTTACAGAACCAGCGATAGGCGAGGTTCACCTGCACTTCACGGCAGATCAGCCGTTCCGAGCGGATCGCAAAGACATACCCCACGACCAGCATCCGGATCATCAGTTCCGGATCAATCGACGGGCGCCCCATCGACGAATAGTGAGATGCTAGTTCACCGCGAAGCCAGGACAGATCGAGAGCAGCATCGATCTTCCGCACCAAATGATCTTCAGGAACCGCGTCGCCAAGACAAAACTCGTAGAACAGTTGACCTTGGTCACTCTTCAGACGGCCCATCATGGATCGACCTCGCCGAGATTCGCGTCAACACAACGGAATCACGCTTCGTGACTTGTCTCAACCGACTTTTGCAACAAAATCGGCCCGAAGCCGGCATCGCAGGTGCTGGGCCATAACGTCCCCTCGTAGTGGAAGAGCAGACCAAAGGGTGCGAGTCTAGGAGCGGTGGCCGTCGCGCGTCCGAGTGCTGGACAAACTGCCCAGCCTCCCACGCTTATTTATAGGTATTGCTGCGCTATCCGGCATTGTGAAGGACCCACAGGGCACAATCGACACGAGCACAGTCCTGTGGTACAAGCAATGGAGTTGGTGCAGCAGTAAATAAGCGTTTTTGTTGTGGTTTGATGGATCGGTCCCAATCCTTCCTTCTGCGCCTGAGACGTCAGCCTGTCGGTTTTTGCATAGACCTCCGCCCGAACTGAGCACATGCTGGAGAAGGAGATCTCTAGCGAGCGACCTCGAACGGGCAGGGTGCCATCATGCCAATTTCAATCTCGGTGCTGATTGTGGGCTCACAGCTGCTTGTCCCCGTAGCTGACACCGTGCCGAAATTCGACGTTGCCCGCAGTTGCAAGCTCGACCTAGCTGCGACGGCTGGGCTCAGCGTAGGTCAGTCGCTCAAGAGCTGCGTCAATGATGAGCAAAAGGCACGGCGGCAGCTCGGCTCCCTATGGTCAAAAATGCCGGGGCTGCAAAAGGAGAGCTGCGTCGGGCAGGAGGCCGTCGGTGGGACCCCAAGCTACGTCAGCTTGCTGACATGTCTTCAGATGGATCAGTGGGCTCGTCAGCCATAATGCATACTCATGCTGACGTCTGGCGCTGGGCTGAGCAACGGCATCAAGCGAAATGATCTAGCTCGCCCAGCGCAATCCGCACTTCCCGCGCAAAATCAACAAGTGCTACCCCGAACGCGGCAAGTGCAACCATGAAAAGAATAGCCACTCCGTGCTCGTGGCGGATCTCAAGGAAAGCGCTCGCAAACGCGACCATCACAAGGACGGTCACGGCGATACTGCCGGTTACTGCCCAGAAGATCGCCCGGTTCAGCATCGCTGCTCGACGCATGAGCCGCGGAAGATCCATCTTCAGCCGGGACCTGCCCGTGTCTTCGTCGGCGATGCCGTTCAAGAGGATTGTTCTATCGATGATCCTATTCAAGCGGGAAATCAGGACAGAAATGAAGGCGGCCAGCGCTCCAAGAAGGAACGCTGGCGCTGCCGATTGGGAGATGACATGCGATAGCTGGCTGACCGTCGGTGTATCTGGGGACATTGCACTCAGTCAGTTATCTGCGCGAGGGACCAACCCTGCTACGAAACCCGCTTTATGCCAGGTGGCTGCCATGTTCCCTGTCCAGCCGGCAGGATCGATGGGGGGTTCGGGTCTGGCCAATACAGGCGCATCACGAGATAGATCTTGTCATCGGGTGCCGGGAGCCAATTTGCTTCCTTGTCCGTACCGGGACTGTCTTTCTGGATGTACAGCGTCACTGAGCCGTCCGCCTCCTTTCTCATCCCCGGCAACATCGGGGAGTTGATTAGATAGCGGTTGATCGGGTTCTTGACCAAGAGCTGGCTCTTGCCGTCGTACATGGTAACGGACCAAAACGCATTCACTGGCGGCAACTGGCCGGGCGCGAATGTGAGTGTGTACTTGTGCTTGCCATCGAGCGCGTCACCGGTCGCATCCGTTCGGGTATACGGGTACATGGCTTCTACGGCATCGTTGCCATAGATACCGCCCTTGGCAGCGCCGGCCCGCATCAGCCAGTCGCCGTTGAAGAATGCCTCGTCGCCAAAGAACGAGCCGACGCTCCAGCCGTTGATGGTTTTATTTCCGGTAGCCAGCCATTTATCGACCTTGTCGTCGCCCTGCTTCATACCCACCAGGATTTCGGCTTTGTGTTCGAGCGAGAGATCCTTGAACACGAAGGTCTTTCCGGGACCAATGCCAATCCTCGCTAGTTTTGCGCGTATCGCCTTGTCCTTGGGCGTCTCTGGGACGAACTGCAGGGCCGCGTCGAGATATTGGAAGAAGTTATCCTTAATCCCGGCCGTGGTGGCGGGGAGGAAATCAATCTTCGGTGCAGGGGGCGGGGTTGGCTGTTTGAGGAAACCAGAAAGCGGCTGCGCCTTGTAGCCGGACTGAATTTTCTCGACGTTCGGCATGTCGCCGGGATTGAAGAGTTGGGTGCGGATAACCGCGAGCGTGAACGGCGTCGTCGATCGGAAGACCTTCTTGATTCCGCTCGGCGTTCCGCCTTTCCAGTCAGGGCCGACTACCAAATAGTCGCCTGCCTCCGTCCCCGTGGCGCGCGTGCCGATGTAGCCGTAATTGTAGGTGTTGCCGTCGATTAGCATGACCGCGTAGTAGCGGTCCCTTTCGATCGCCGGCACCGAGACAACCACGGGTTCCGCGCGCAAATCCAGCCACAGCACCGAGTAGGGGGTGTCGCTGTTCGGCGTAATAACAGCAGTATCCTCTGGGGTAGCGACGTGATGCAGATTTTTGATTTCGTTGAACGGCGCTTTGAACTGCCCTGAATTTCTGTCCACGGCATACTCTTGCATTACCGCGTAGTTCATTACGATCGGCAGGCCGTAGATGAAGCCTTCTTCGGCGATGTCCTTGGCCTCCAATAGATGGGGCCAGTCGGCTTTGTTCTGTGCCTCTGCAGGGGCAGACTTCACGATCGGGGCGACGATTACGGCTACCGCAGCGGAGCGAAGCAGGTCGCGTTTCGTTAACATGTGAACATTCCCTAAAATGTATTCGGGCTTTGGTGTCAGCCTCGAGGAACTTGACCGCAATCCTACCGGCTGCATGGCTGCGGCGACTATGCAAAAACGGTCATCTCCTTTGTTTGTGAGCACCGCTGCGGCTGACAATCGGCAAAACCAGAGCACAAGGCGCGGAAAATCCCCCCGAAGAGCATCTCTCTGACGTCCGATTTGCATAGACGAACAATCTCGCGTGTTCGTATCAAGGATGTGGACGTAGTTCGCTGGGCTTGAGGGCTATGCCGACTCTCGTCACCGACCTGCCGCGATGGCTCCGGATCGTCGTTGTCGGGGTTGCAACTACTGCCATCATTGGCGGCGGCTGGTTCATTTATCGCCATTTTACCAGACCGGTGATTCTAACGGTCGCAACGGGATCGTCTGACGGTGAAGCGCAACTGCTCACCTCCACGATCTCGGCCCGGCTAACTGCATCAGGCGCTCTTGTCCGACTTAAAGTCGTCAATGCAGGCACGTCCGCGGAGGCCGCCGATATGCTGACTAGGGGCAGAGCGGACCTTGCTGTGATTCGTGCCGATACAGGCGGCCTTTCAGACGCGCGAAGCGTGCTTCTTGTGACCCACGGTGTGGTTCTCATCGTGGCTTCGTCAACTGTGAGCGCCGAAGGTCTGGGCGATCTGCACAACACAACAATTGGCGTGATCGGAGGACAGGCTAATCGGACGGTCGTCGAAGCCCTGAAGCAAGTCTATCAGTTCGATCGTGCCAAGGTGAGCTTCCAGAACGTTTTCGTTGCGGAGGCGGCGGCCGCGCTGTCGTCGGGAAAGGTTCACGCCCTGCTTGCTGTCGTTCCTCTGACCGAGAACTACCTGGCGAAAATCCGAGAGATGTTTCAGCAGAATGGTGCCAAGGCATCGGCTCCGAAGCCGATTGAAATCGAATCGGCCGGGGCGGTCGCCAACGTTGCGCAATACTATGAGAGCTACGACATTCCAAAGGGAACCTTGCGCGGAGCTCCGCCGGTACCGCCAGATGATCTCACTTCGCTGCGAGTCTCTTTCTGTCTGTCGCCACCAAATCCGTCGATGCGGACACGATAACAGACCTGACGCAATCGTTGGTGGATGTTCGCCGGGATCTGCTGTCGCAATATCCAATCTTAGCCCAAGCCGGCGCGCCCAGTACCGATGCTAATGCGCTAATTCCAATCCATCCGGGGGTCGCCACCTACTACAACGGCAACCAGCAAAGCTTCCTCGATAAATACGATGACAGGCTCTATTATTTACCGTTACTGCTTGGGTCCCTGATTTCGATCGTCGTAGCGGCCTGGCGCTTCGCCGGCTCGGGCGTTGAATCCAAAAGCATGCTTGAACCGCTGTACGAACTCGGCCGCGAGATCAAGGGTGCCGATAGCGAGGCTGAATTGCAGGAGATCGAAAAGAAGATTGACGATATCCTGAAAGTTGAGCTCGCCAGGAATGCAAACGGCGAGGGGGCCGATAATGCCGATGTTGCCGCTCTGAGTTTAGCGGCTCATAGACTGCAATATCTGATGGGTCATCGCCGAACTCTGCTTCGCGAGGCACCGGCAGTTGAAGAGTTTACAAAGGCCAAATAAGTGCCAAGCTCTTAGTTGTAAAACCCTACACGGAGATGTGTTCTGTTGAGATGCTATCGGGCAAAGGGTTGGGTGGTCCTCCTGACTAGCGAGCTGCGGGTCGAAATTGCATAGTCATGGCAACACCGACTTTCTAGGGTAGGGCTCTCAGAGCTCAGTCGGGAAGTCTGCCATGATCAAGACTTGTATCGTTCCGGCATTGACTGCGCTCGCATTCTTGTCCGCTTCTCCAGCATCCGCGCAGACCCCGCCAGGAACAAATGTTGGATCGCTGACCTGCAAATTGGCCCCGTCTATCGGCCTGATCTTCGGGTCTCGACAGCGAATGGCCTGCCGCTTCACGCCGAACGGTCCCTACCAACCGGAAGCATATGTCGGCGTCATGAATACGATCGGTCTTGACATCGGCATCACTGGCGGCGGCGTGATGGCATGGGGAGTATTCGCTCCTTCTTCCGGGCCGATGCCGGGTAGACTCGCGGGCACCTATGTTGGAGGCAGCGGGGCAATAGGCGTCGGTGTAGGCGTCGGCGCCAACCTTCTATTCGGCGGGAGTGGCCGCTCGATCGCACTCCAACCGCTCTCGGTAGAAGGGTCGGTCGGAATCAATATCTCGCTTGGGGTCTCCGGCCTCACGCTGGCGTCCGCGCAATGAAGAGTTGGCTGTCATAACCGTAGGTTCGCCTGGTCCGCGAGTCGCGTTCAGCAACCCCTTCGCTCCAGCTAGTCTTTAGAGGATGTTCGATGAAGATCAAAATGCAGCCCTTGGCCGCGCTCGGATTCGCTGTGATTTACTCGATTCTGGGGAGTGGATCCGCGACGGCAGAGGGGGAGATCGGCAAAACGATTGTAGAAAAGCTCACCGCAAAGGTTGCGCAGCTTCAGGGCGCATGCGGACGCGACATTAAGCAATACTGTAAGACCGTGACCCCGGGGGAGGGGCGCGTGATCTATTGCCTGCAAGCCCATGAGGACAAAATTAGTCCCAAGTGCACCTACGAGCTCGAGGAAACAGCGTCGACCGTGCAAATTGCGGCAGATACTCTGAAGGAAGCTGTGATCGCATGTAAGTCGGAGATCAACGGTATCTGCGGCAAGACTGTGCCGGGCCAAGGCCGTATCGCAGCCTGTTTGATGACAAACAAATCCACGGCCTCGAAGGACTGTGTGGATGCCATCCAAAGAGTCGAAGCTCTTGCGGCAGCCAAATAATGCCTGCTGCTCCGGCGTGTCCACGGGGTAAATCGAGTTGACACAGTCGAGGATCATCTCCGCGGCATCGATGGGCTTGACTGTGCTTGTTCTCGCAGCCTGTGCTGGACGTCCCTCACAAGGCGTCATGATACCGACCGCCACCGTCGCCGGAACGTCGATCGTTCCTATCTTTGTCGCCACAACACGACAGCGTTCAGCAACAGACCCCGGCGAAATGTTCAGCGGGGAGCGTGCCGCCACGGTCTCCTACGCTGCCGTCACGGTATCGATACCGGCGGATGCGTTTCGAAAAATTGGAGAAGTGCAGTGGCCGACGACGCTTCCTGGAGATCCACGCACCAACTTCATGACGGTGTCAGCTGACTACATCGAGAAACAAACCTTCGCCGCTTCGATCGCTGCATTCGCCAAAAAGTCGGGCCGGAGCAAAGTCCTGGTCTTGTGCATGGCTTCAATAATCGTTTCGACGATTCGGTGTACCGGTTTGCGCAAATCGTTCATGATTCGAAGACGCCCGTCATCCCCGTGCTGTTTACTTGGCCATCTCGCGGCGAATTGCGGTTGCGCGCTTATACATATGACCGGGAAAGTGCGAATTACTCTCGCGATGCACTTGAAGGCTTGCTCGGCTCGCTAACGGCCCATCCTGCCGTCACCGAGGTTTCCCTGTTGGCCCACTCGATGGGAAATTGGGTGGCGCTGGAAGCTTTGCGCGGGCGATCGATACGCCGAGAGCTTGCTGCTGCTCGCTTGAAACCGGACAAATTAAAGAATGTCCTGCTCGTGGCCCCGGACGTCGATGTCGATGTCTTCCGCGCACAGATCCAACGCATGGGATCGGCACGACCGCAGATTGGCTTGTTCGTATCGCAGGATGATGAGGCACTTGGTCTCTCCAAGACACTCTGGGGTGATGTGCCGCGACTGGGGGACATCGATCCGAAGCTGGAGCCATATCGAAGTGAACTTGCTCGAGACAGAATAGTCACATTCGACCTGACAACTCTTGCCCAAGCTGGAGACGATGCTCACGATCGGGCATTCGAGGACGTTACTTCGGTCATGGGGATGATCAAACAGCGTTTGAGTGAAGGACAGTCGCTGGCCGACCAGCGTTCCGGCGCCGCGAACCCGTTGGGGCTGATCACAGATGGGGCTGCTACGACGGGCAAATAGATGCAGCGAGAGGTCGCAGAGTTCAGTGTGGGATCTGCCCAATGGCCTAGCTGCCGGTAAGAGACCAGGAAAACAGCGCATCCTTCATCTGAATCAATACGGGCGGAGAGACCATTTCGGCACGCTAATCAGCCTTGTCTCCGTTCCGAACGAGCTTGGCAATCCATATCTCTCCATCCGTGCTGTAGGGGTCACCTTCACCATTGCGTCCATTCAGGGTCGGGCCCACTCCCTTCATCTGGTAAATGGCAGTGAGCATAGGAGCATCGTTGAGCGAGTCGATTGGCCTGTCTCGCTCGTTGTCGATGTCTGGAGCGATGCGATGCGTCACCTTGCCGGTATCGCGGCTGAGCGTGACTCCGTCGTCGAAAGTGACGGCTCCGAACCAGACTGGTCTATCCTCGCTGCCATTTTCCAGGGTTGTCCATAGCCGGACATGCTGACGACAGTCGGCGCTGATCCCGTCGGGCTTTTCAAGGCTAGATCCTGTTGGCAGCCTTCAAAGAACAGCGGACCGACTGGCGCATCTTTGTAAGAGCGATCGAGTAACACACTCCCGACAATCCCCAAACTGGTTCGCAACGAGATGGGATCGGCAGAATTCCAAGCGGCAGCGTGAAAGGCGCGGACAGTCCTGGCAACTTCCGATGAGGCCGACGTTGATAGGGCCTCCGGGTATTCCTTGTGCGGTCGCGGGCAACATCGCTCGCTTTGCGAGCCCCGGCTCTCGCTCGATCCGCGACCATGTCGCGGGCAGAACGAGGTGAGTGAGTGTCACGTAAAAGAGATCTTTGCGATTTAGAAGCAGGACAATCGGACGTTTGCGGCCCTTAGAGCCAATATTCATTGAAACCGTCATGCATGCAGGAAGTCCAGTCGTGGCGCTGTACAGCGAATCTCAAGCGAGGCTTGGCGATCCGCCAAAGACTCCTATTTTGTCACCATTCGCCGGGTCGGCGCCACGGTGCTGACAGGCGCCATGGGCGAGATCGAGAATGTCAGCCAGGTGTTCCACCCAGCCGGCCGATTCTCCGCGGCGAACTCGCCGTATGCCTTCAGATTGAAGTAACCCTGCATGCCTCCCACCGGGAAGAGATACCCGACTTGGGGACCGATTCCGAGGACACGAGAGCGGAACCCGCCGAGGATCGGATGCTGACCGGAATCGTCCGTGATCTGTTGATAGGCATATCCGACAAGGCCCACAAATACCTGCTTCGAAAGGAACTGGGACGCGCCCCAGTCGACGTGGAAATCGACCCCGTTCTGATATTGCGTGTCCTGGTTCTTGAAATTGTAAGTCAGCCCGCCAACGACGGAAAATTCGTGGCCGGTAGCCGGATTGAAATAGGTGTAGCCGCCGCCACCATCGATAGCACCATGACCGATGCCAAGGTTGGAGAGGCGGCTGGAATCGTAGGCCCCAACTGGAATGTCTCCAGTGACGTAGGTCATGAAATTATGTACGCCGGCATTCCATTTCAGGGTCGCTTGCGGATACAGGTCTCCGACTGATGTAAGTGAATCCGAGATGCTTCCTGTGCGGGTTGTGACCAGCGGACCGATTGCGGTGGTGAGCGTCCCGTCCAAGCTGGTGCTTGCTCGGCCGAATATGCCCGTGATGCCGATCGCGAGTTGCCCCCCTAGCACCGGCGTGGCGAACGTGTAGGTAGGGTTGAGCAGGACCAAGTCGGCCTGCGCGTTTAGATGCAGATTCAAATTGGCGTTGACCGCCGCGGGAAATCTGCCGATCTGAATCTCTCTGGCTGCGGCCGCGGCACCGAATGCCGAGACCGACGTATGATAGTAGACCTCCGCCATGGACCATCCGGGCACCTGAGGCGTGGCTGCGAGGCTGCTGAACCGGCCCGGCAGCCAGTATGAAACTCCGCCTTCGTCGGCGTAGGCTGGAACAGATGCAGACCCGAACATCGTCACAGCCAAGCCAAAGCCGGCGAGCAAGACCCGCCGACTGATTTTTCGTTCGGATGTCTTGCGTGTCATCTCTAATCCCCCGAGAACTGGACTGTGTCAGTCGAGCGATTGAATGTCTCGACACAAATCGGCGCTATGCAAAATCGGCCCAAGCTGATGCAGGAAAGTCACGCCGACCTACAATCCAAGTTGAAGACTGGATCTATGTCGGCAGCACCTTTGACAGAAAGCCTACCGAGAGACGCCTGATGCAGCGTCTTCGAGGGACTTTCGCCGAACAGTTTGCGATATTCGACGGAAAAGCGCCCCAGCTCCGCAAAACCAAAGCCAGTTGCGATTTCCGTTACAGTTACGAGCTGGCCGTCTGCTGACAACAGGGCGCGTCGAGCCTCGGACAATCGCAACATCCGGAGATGCCGGCATGGTGGGATGCCACGGACCTTATGGAAGGCTTTGCGCAGCGTTCGCTCGCTGACCGCAAGCGCGCTACAAACGGCCGAAATGTTAAGCGGTTCGTCCGGCTCTGAAAGCGCAAGGGTTTCCGCCTGCACCACAAGATCGTAGCAGGCCCGGTTTGTCGGCTTGGATAGCATTCCCGGCACCCTTGCAGCCCCCCGATGCATCGCCATCGAAAAAACCCCCGACCGTGAGCCGAACAACGGGCTCTTTGGAGGAAAGACAACACTCCGGACGTCCCGGGGGTATTGTCCTTGGGGGCAAAACCAAGTTGGAGGATCTTGTGCGGACTCGGTGTAAGCGGGACGTCTCTATGAATTGGCGCCGGGGGAGGGCGCCGCCAGCAATCCGACGCGCTCCGCAACAGAAACGGCCTGTGCAAATGATTGAACCTGCAGCTTTTGCATAACCGCTTGCCGATGGGCCTTGACGGTTCGCTCGGACGTACCCAGTACGTGGGCAATCTGCTTGTTTAATTTGCCGCGCACCATCAAGGAAAAAACTTCGCTTTCCCTGGCCGTCAATGTCTCGACCAGGGATTTAAGCGACTTTTGCTGACTTTGGCTCTCGCGCATACACTCGGAGCGAACGAGCGCCCGCTCAATTGCCGGAAGCAACGTGTCCTTGGCGACGGGTTTTGCGAGAAAGTCTTCGGCGCCGGCCTTGATAGCGCGTACGCTGGTCGGAATATCCCCATGCGCGGTCATGAAGATAATGGGCCAATCCGGGGACAATTTGGCAAGCTCTTCCTGCAACTGCAATCCGTTCAGAGAGGGCATCTGGACATCGAGGAGGAGGCAGCCCGGCTTGGCCTCCTTGATGTTTTGCAGGAAGAAGGCAGCGGTCTCGTAGTCAGCGACTTGATAACCCGCGATTTTGAGCAGGCGAGAAATCGCGCTACGGAATGATGGGTCGTCGTCCACGACATGAACCACCGGGCCGCTGCTCATACGGTTTTTCGCTTTCTCAAGGACCGCCGGACAAATCCGAAAAGTCTTCGATGCTGCAGCCGTGTCAACCGCGATCTGCGGCGGCTGAACCTCAGTGAGACAATGCGGAATGAGCATAGCTCGGCCCGGGCTGAGCGGTCAACTCAGCGTTGTGCACCGCGGCGCCGGTCACTTTGCCGCAGGCAGCGCTATCCCGACGCCGTGCGGCTAAAGATAGGCAGTATAGGCACTGACCCAGACCAGAATCGAGGCGAGGAGACCGATCACGCCCGCTTTCTCAGAAAATGCTGTGGCCGTGCCTGACATTCCGAGACGCAGCGAGTCTCGGCTCATCTCGTCGGGTATGGAAATGACCGCCGGAAACGCCGATGCACCCCCGAGTGCGTTAGTGCGTGCCAGCGTGCCGGAAACAGAAATTTGCCCCTGGCCCACTCCTTTGGGAATGGCGGCAATTCTTGCGTGATAAATTCGTCCGGGATCATTGTCGAACACGATATCAATGTGAGTGCCGGGCTTGATGGTTTGGAAGCCGTTCTGCGAGAACATCCCGACAATTGTAATCTCATTTTCCACGATGAACGACATTGCGGATTGCAGCTGCTTGGCCCGGTCACCCACCGTCAGAGCCACCGCGGTCACATAACCATCCGCCGGTGCACGGACGGTCGTCTGCGATAGCTCCCAGTTCGCATTCTCCAATTGAGTCTCAATTTGCGCGACGGTCGTGTTGACGCCGCCGATCTCGGATTCCATGGCAAGCTTCGCGCTCTGCTGCGTTGCTTTCGCGGCATTGACTTGCGCGGTCACCGTTTCGAACTGGACCTGGGTGTCTTGCTCCTTGAACTCGGTGTTTGCCCCCTCTGTCGAGAGCGTCTGGATGTCGGCGAGGCGTTTCGTATTGTACTTTAGCTGTGCGGAAAGGCCCGCTACGTTCGCCGTAGCCTGATCATAGTTGGATTTTAAGATCTGCACCTGCTGCCGTGCTCCGGCAAGGGACGCTTGAAGCTGCTTCACGGTGTACTGGAACGGGGTCGGATCGATTTGAAACAGCACGTCACCAGCCTTCACCGGCAGGTTCGGCTTGACCGGAATGGCGATGACCTGGCCAGTTACATTCGGGGTCACCTCGACAACCTTGCCCGCCACCGTAACCTTTCCTGCCGGAGTAAGAAAATTGAAGAGTGCCATAAATGTCGCGAGGATGAACGCGCCGACAAGCGTCGCGACTGTGCCTGAGGCCCAGTCCCAGCGCACGAGCTTGAACCTCGAGAATACCGCCCACAACGCTACAACATAGAGGCATAGGATAATGACCACGGTGAGCCTCCCGTCGTTGGTTGATGCCAAATCTATTCTGCACAACGTTCAATGGCCGAACTATGCAAAAACGACGCGGCCTTCTCTTCTTGCTAAGCACCCCGCGACATTTCAAAACTGGTCGTTTTTGCATAGCGGGATGCTGCTTGGGCCTTCCATAGTTGGCAACGAACGTGATGCTGAGCGACGACGTCGCGATAACTCACCGAAATCCGACAGGAGAGATGGACATGATGCGCGCGAGACTGAGACTGATCGCAGGACTGATGGCCGCAGCGGTAGCAATAGGGGGCGCGGACGTAAGCTTCGCTCAGAATGCCCCAGCGTCGTCTGCCATGAAGACCATCGGCACTCCTTCCGCTCCGGCCAAACCCGAAATAGTCCCGTCATTGTTCGTGTTCAATTCGCGTGGGGCAACTCTGCAGGGGGACACCCTGATCCTGACAGGTGTAACCCCCAGCTCCATCATCTTTGCCGATCGCCCGGTGCGATCCGCAGGTCATCAGCCGACGGCGGACGTTATTGCGGAATGGGGATCGGGCGATGACAGCTTTGCCAAGAATCCTCCCAACGCGACTTTGTCTGTGTTCGGCAAGGATGGCGCGGTGAAGGACGCGGTGCTGGTACTGAAGAACCCGAAGCTCGATGGCGACAAGCTGACATTTGCGGTTCAGACCCTTGAAGGGGATATCGCCGGTGCGGATGGCGGGGCGGCTCTGTTCATTGACATCATCGGCCGGCCGTTCACGCCGATGTCTTTTGCCGGTGTCGCGCGGCGTTCGGCATTCCGGGGCGCGATGTATGCTGGCGCAGCTGGTGCGGCGGCGTATGGTGCGGCTGCTTATTACCATCCATATGCCTACGCCCGTCCGGTCTGTGGCTACTACCCGTATCCGCCCTGCTATTGAGATGACGACGGGAGGCGCTCTCTCCCGTTGGCTCGAAGTTTCGCCGGCTCGTCCGGCCCTTTGATCTTGAAGAAGATACCACCCAAGCAACGATCCCGTTCGAACGGAGACTCTTCAATGGACCTCACGCGACGCAATCTCACACTAGGCGGCATCAGCCTGCTGATGGGCGCCTCCGCAAGCACCATCAGCCGAGCCGAACTCGGTTCTTTCCTCGGCATCGGGGAGGGCGTTGAGGATTTTTTGCTTGCCACCGATGCTTACATCTTCGGCTATCCGCTTGTGACCATGGAGATGACGCGCAGAGTGATCACCAATGTGGCGTCTCCGGTCGGAACCCGCGGGCCGATGGGTCAGATAATCAAGCTGCGGCAATATCCGGACGCATCCTTTCGTGACGTGACCGCGCCGAACGCCGACACCCTTTACACGACATCGTTTTTCGATGTCAGCAAAGAGCCGTGGGTGCTCAGCATCCCTGACATGAAGGGCCGCTACGCGCTATTTCCGATGCTGGACGGCTGGACCACCGTCTTCGAGGTCCCGGGCAAGCGCACAACTGGCACTGGTGCCCAGATCTATGCGATCACCGGCCCTGGCTGGAAGGGCACGCTGCCCGAGGGAGTTAAGCAGTACAAGTCGCCCACGGCAATCGTATGGCTACTTGGGCGCATTTACTGCACCGGCACAACGGAGGACTACGCCGAAGTTCACAAGCTGCAGGATGAATTCAAGCTGGTGCCGCTGAGCTCGTACGGCAAGCCTTACATCCCACCTCCAGGAACTGTCGACTCATCGGTGGACATGAAGACGGCGGTGCGCGAGCAAGTCAACCGGATGGATGCGGTCGAGTACTTCACGCTTCTTTGCAAGCTGATGAAGGATAATCCTCCGTCGGCGGCAGATGCACCGCAGTTGGCAAAATTCGGCAAGCTCGGCATCGTCCCCGGACGAGATTTCGACTCGAGCAAGCTCAAGGCGGATTTCGTCAAGCGCATACCCGAGGTTGCCTTTGATCGAATCATGCTGCAGTTCAAGGTAAATAAGGACGTGACTGACGAGAACGGCTGGGCCTTTACGACCAAGACCGGCATCTACGGCACTGACTATCTGATGCGCGCGCTCGTCACCGCAATAGGGCTGGGGGCTAACCGGCCGCAAGATGCAGTCTATCCGACGTCACAGAAGGACGGGGAAGGCCGCAAATATAACGGCGCCAACAAGTACGTGATGCATTATCCCAAGGGACAACTGCCACCGGCTGAGGGATTCTGGTCGCTCACGATGTACGACTCCAGCTATTTCTTCGTCAACAATCCGCTCAACCGATATTCAATCAGCGCGCGAGAGAAACTGAAGTCTAACCCGGACGGCTCCACTGATCTCTACATCCAGAATGAGTCGCCCGGCAAAGACAAGGAATCGAACTGGTTGCCGGCACCTCCCGGAGATTTCATTTTGATGATGCGCCTGTATTGGCCCCGCGAGAACAGTCCATCAATCCTCAAAGGATCTTGGAAGGTACCGCCCGTGAAAAAGGTATCTTGATCAGGTGTCGCGCGATGTATCGAGCGCTGGCGTAGCAGATGTTGGCCGCGCCAGCGGTCGTTCAGGGGCAGTCGGGAGAGCTGAAATGCTTAGACTACTCGCTATGACGGTAGTGCTATGCGGAGCAGGGATCTTGCCTGCTCGCTCACAGGTCGATCTCAGTACCTATGCCGACGGTAACGGATTCTTGGATGTTCAGAAACTGACGTGCGCTCAACTCGCGGGGACTTGGCAGGGCGATGCAGACCGGTTGGCAGCCTGGTATAGCGGCTGGTACAACGGACTCGCCCACAAGCACTATATGGATATCGTCAAAGCCAAAGAGGCCGAGCACGAACTAATTGTCTATTGCAAGGCGAACCGCGAACGACTGATCATCGAGGCGATCGCGGTCGTGTTCAAGGACATGCGCACGAAGCTGGGAATCGACTTGAAGCCCTGAGATCTGGCGGTTTGCCAGTGCAATTAGTCTGGGAGATCTTGTCATAGGGAATACTGTAAACTGCAATGATGTGTCGCCATGCGCACTATAGCGGTAGTCGATGATAACCCGAGCATGCTGCAAGGTTTAAATCGCCTTTTGTCAGCCTATGGATTCCGAGTTCTGACGTTTGCATCGGCGGAGTCGTTTTTGGAGGCCGATGCCGAGTGTGAAGCTGATTGTTTGCTCCTGGACGTTCACCTTCGCGGAATCTCAGGCATCGAACTGCAACGACAATTGATTTCGTCGGGCCGAGATGTTCCGGTCATCATCATGACAGCGATCGATAGTGAAGCCATTCGGCAAGAAGCGTTTGACGCAGGCTGCACTGACTTTTTGAAGAAGCCGTTTCTATCGAAGCTGCTCATCGATGCGCTGGATAGGATTACCCACGAAGGCAGCCCAGTTCCTTAAAGATTTCGGCGAATTGTACTGGCAGTTGATGGTCATGAATGCTTCGTGCGGGCTGCCTAAATTGCGTTGAATTGGGTTACGGGTCACAGTTTGATGTCCAGCGCATTGGCTGCCTTTTCGCATGATAGCTCGAATCATCTTCAGTTCGATCGTTCTGCTCTTGGCGATGTCGGATTCCGCTTTATCCCAGCCAAAGCGGGTGCTGATTGTTCACTCTGTAGGTCGCGATTTTTCGCCGTGGGATGATTACGGTAGAATGATACGCGAAGAGTTGAGAATTCAGTCGAAAGATCCCGTTGACATCTTTGAGGTGTCCCTGTCGACGGCCCGCTTCCCTGACGGGAATGAGGATGCCTTTGTCAGCTACTTGAACGCGGTATTTTCGGAGCGCAAGCTCGACCTGATCATGACGATAGGCGGTCCTGCAGCACGATTTTTTCAGCAGAACCGGGAACAGATTTTTCCCTCAGTCCCAACATTGTACGCTGCCCTCGCGCAGCAGATGTCTGCTGTTGCGCCAGCGAACGATGCAATGGTTTCGGTTGATGTCGATGTGCTAAGCACTCTCCACCAAATTTTGAATCTGGTTCCGGAGACGACCAAGGTCTTCGTCGTGATGGGAAATTCTCCCATCGAGAAGCTATGGTTGGAGGAAATGCGCAAGCTGTTCCAGCCGTTTGCAAGCCGGGTCGAAATCACTTATTCGAATGCACTGTCGTTGGAGCAGATCCTTAGGCAAGTCGCTACCTTGGCACCCCACACTTTCATCGTCTACGGGCAGATGTTGGTGGATGCGGCCGGCGTCGTACACGAGGGCAAGCAAGCCATAGATCGGATTCACGCGGTTGCCAATGCTCCGATCTTTTCAGAACAAGACGCGTTCTTCGGCCGAGGGATCGTCGGTGGCCGGATGACGAACATATCCGCTGTAAGCCGCCAGACCGCCGCAGTTGCCGTCCGCATTCTGGGCGGCGAGTCGCCGGACAGCATCAAAACGCCTCCAATCCCCGCTGCTCATCCCAGATTCGACTGGAGGGAGCTGAACCGCTGGAACATCAGCGAAAGCCAATTGCCGCGGGGCAGCGAAGTGTTCTTTCGCGTTCCCAGCCTCTGGGAGCAGTATCGGCCGCAGCTGACGGCCATCATGGCCGCCCTCTTGCTGCAAGCTGGCATCATTGCATTGCTGCTCGTCGAGCGACGACGACGGCTTGTCGCCCAGGGGGAGGCGACCAGTAGGCGGCACGAGGTTGTTCGCTTGAACAGGATCACGACCGCCAGCGTTCTCTCGTCTTCCATTGCTCACGAACTCTATCAGCCGCTTGGTGCGATCTTGAGCAACACCGAGGCCGCGCAGATGTTGATCAAGGCTCATCCATTAGATGTCGCTCAGCTTGAAGAAATCCTTTCCGACATCGTCCGTGATGAGCAACGTGCGAGCGAAATCATCAACGGATTGCGGAACTTGCTCAACAACAGAACAGGAGCTGATCTGCAGCCTCTCGACTTGAACGCCACCGTTCGCGACGTCGTCAGGATCGTATCTCCTGAAATCACAAGGCGGGGAGTTGTTTTACGCACCATTCTGGCAACGGAGCGATTATGGGTGCGCTGCGATCCAATTCATTTGCAGCAGGTCATGATCAACCTGGTGATGAACGGCATTGACGCTATGGAAGAGGCTGCCAACCCGCATGAATTGACGATCCGAACGAAACTGGCTGATACTGGCAAGGTCGAAACTAGGATCTCCGATTCTGGGCCTGGTATCTCCAAAGAGCAGCTAACCAAGATCTTCGATGCGTTTGTTACAACGAAACCACATGGGACTGGGCTGGGGCTTCCAATCGCCAGAACAATCGTTGAAAGCTATGGGGGCGAGCTCTGGGCTGAGAACCGAACGCGCGGCGCGGTGTTTTCCTTTAGGTTGCCGTCAGTCAAGATTAAAGTGAGCTGAACGCCGATCCGGCCGGCCAATTCTCATTCATATTCACGATTGTCCGGCTTGGCCCAGCCAGATCTAACTCACCTGCCCAATTAATAATTGGCCTTAGTGCTGGAAGACGTCCTTGACACTGTGGCTGCTCACGAAGGCGACAGAAGCGTCCGTAATTTTTCATTCAATTGGTCTATGGAGAAGGGCTTACCAATCGCGGGAGCACCGTTGAACTCCTCGTCGAGGGGCGGTGCGCCGTAGCCCGTGCTGAACAGGAAGGGAATCCCCCGCTCGCGTAGGACGCGAGCCACAGGGAAAACCAGCTCTCCAGCCAAGTTGACATCCAGCAGGGCTAGATCGAAGGAGCCGGTCGTCGCCAACTCGCATGCGGTCTTGAGATGAGCCGCAGAGGCAACAACTCTGAGGCCCAATTCGTCCAGCATGTCCTCGATCATAAGGGCGACCAAGCCCTCATCCTCGACGAGGAGAACCCTGGCGGCCAATAACTCAGACATTGGCGGACGTGACCCTAATGGGAAAGTCCATGCGGCAGCGCGTACCTTCCGACTCGAACACCAAGTCGAACTCGCCGGCGAGATCATGTTCGACGCATCGCTCCATCAGCCGCGTGCCGAACCCGCGCCGCTTGGGTGGCGCAACCCCGGGACCTCCGCGTTCGCACCATTCGCATACTAACGTGAGTTGGGTCCGTTCGCCTTCGACGACCCTCCAGACGAACGACACGGTTCCACCCGGTACCGACAGGGAGCCGTATTTTGCTGCGTTGGTCAAAAGCTCGTTGAGCACCATGGTGACGCTTAGCGCCGTGCGCGCGTCTAGATGGACGTTCGGTCCGCCAGTGACAACCCGTCCGCCGGAGACCGGCGTGACGATATCGTGGACCAATTGCTCAAAGGGGGCATCTTGCCAATTTCGTCTCGTCAGAAGGTCATGCCCACGCGCCAGGGCCAACAGCCGTCCTGTAAATGTCGGCAGAAACTCCTGCAGATCGACAGCATGGCGGGCGGTCTGACTCGCAAGGGACTGCACAGTGGCAAGCGTATTTTTAACACGGTGGTTCAACTCGTCGATGAGCACCTTCTGGGCATTCTCTGCCTGCTTACGCTCACTGATATCGACGAGCATGTTGATGGCGCCGACCAAGTTTCCCTCCGCATCGCGCAGCGGCGTCGGATAAGGGATGAAAGGCACGCGTTTGCCATCCGGACGCTCGGCAATGGCCTCCGCCCCGCGAACCGGGCGGTTTTCACGCAGCGCAACCGCCATTGGACATTCATTGTGTGGCAGAGGCGAACCGTCGGGCCAATAAAGCTTCCAGGTTACGCACCATTCATCGCCAGGCTGGGGGGTTCTGCCCGCCATTTCGACCGCGGCGCGATTGAAGAAATTGATACGGCCCTCGGCATCAGTGGTGTAGATCGCCGCGGGCAGAGCCTCAAGGAGCTCGCGCATGCGCTGCTCGCCTTCACGCAGCCGATCCTCCAGCTGCTTTGTGGATGTGACGTCCTGGGCAACACGCACCCCATAGAGAAAACGACCACTCGGGTCGCGCACCGACGAACTCGAGATATCGAGGTGGCGTACCGAACCGTCGGGGCGAAGGACACGCTTGCGGATCGTGTAATTATCGACCTCGCCGCGCACCTGAGCTGCATAGAGCTCGGCGTCCTTTGGCCGGTCATCCGGATCGGTGTAGTCATAGAAGGTCATTGCGAGCAGTTCGTCGCGTGACCGCCCAGTGATCCGACAAAGAGAATCATTCACCCGCAAGAAGCGGCCGCTCTCGTCCGCCTCGGATATCCCGACGATGGCGGCCTCGTACGTTGCCGCGAGTCGAGCATCGCTGGCCTGACGCGCCTCATTGGCGGCCTGCAAATCCGTGACGTCGACGGTGAAGCAACGTGTGTTGACGAACTTGCCGTCCACAAACCGGCTGTTTGACGTAATCAGCACATGCTTCACCGAGCCGTCGCGCGCCCGCAACCGCGCGGGATAACGTTCGAGCGGCTGGCCGCAGGAAAGGCGCTGAAGGATGTCGCCAATCACAGGAGCGTCGGCATGAAGTTCCGCGATGTGGCGGCCAATGTACTCCTCTGGGCTATACCCGAGCAGAGCTAACTCGGCTCTGTTTGCGCGAAGGATGATGCCTTCACCACTGACGATATGAAGACCGACCGCGCTGTTCTCGAAGAAGTCCTCCAAGTCCTGCGTTTTCTGTCTGACCTCCTCCTCGATCTGCTTTCGTTCAGTGATGTCTTGAAAGCAGTTGATGGCGCCCTGGATGATCCCGGAATGGTCGCGCAACGCTCGGATGTTGACCAGGGCCGTAAAGCGAGAGCCGTCCGGCCGCGCCATGATGACTTCGGCGTTGCGCGTGGGCGTTCCAGTCCGAACCGCCATGGCCATAGGACATTCGCTATGGGCCAGCGGACTTCCGTCGAGAAGAAAGAGCTGGTGCGAGCCGCAGAAGCGTTCCTTTCTGGCAGGGTTGGGGGTCCTGCCCCACAATTGAACCGCCTCTGTGTTGTAGGCGACCAGCAATCCAGCTGCATCGCATAGGTAAACCGCCCCCGGAATGGCATCCAGTGCGGCTTGGCCGGCTGCCACCAGCGCCTCGAACTCCGTCGGCTGGCGACGGGCGGAGAGCGGAAACTCCTCGACATTGGACATGAATGGTCTCTCGGGGCGAGATGAGGCGGCCGCTGGGGCCATTCTGCTTGGAAGGGTTTGACGGACACCCCCGTTGGGCCGACCAACAAACCAGAACGCCTGAGATAATGAATGGTTCCATTCTACCCCACAGGCTTTGCATCGGAAGGCGCGGTTGCTCGCCTGAGGCAGATTCGCGCTCCTGCCCTTGGCTTCCCATCTGGCCAAGCCGCTAGTTCCCCGCTAGGAACCCAAGTCGAACGTGGCGCGTTGTGGGGGCGGGTTGGGGGCGACCCCGCGGAGGTTTTGGCATGCGGCGCCGGATCAAACAGACTATCTCTTTTAGTCAGCGGCTCGCGGATGAGGCTGCCAAATTCCGTAAAGCCGCTGAAGAGTTGCCCCCCGGGACTGCGCGCGAGCTGCTGATGAAGAGGGTGAGACAGGCTGAAGCCGCATTGCAAATCAATGACTGGCTGGCTGCGCCGGGTGCACGGCCACCCTCTGCACTTGAGCAATTCACAGCGAAAACGACGCGTGAAATGCCATGAAGCTGCTGACGGAGTATCTCGAGCGTGCGGTGCAGCTTGAAAGACTTGTAGCCAGTGAATGCGACTCCGCCTTTAGATCGCAATTGCTCGAGCAGGCGGCCGCATATCGAAAGCTTGCCGCAAAGCGAGCTAGGGAATACGGCCTCCCTGCTCCTAGCCCGGCTGACAGCGTTCACGATCAGTCTTCCCAAGCGAGCCGAGGCCAGGTCAGCACTGATAAGATGCGATCTGACGCCCCTCACGCGGATCGACAATCGCCATCTCATTGACGCGCCGTCCCCCCAATTGCGGTAGTTGTCGAGCCGATGAAGCGGTGAGCTTATACGGAATAGGCCAGCGCCCACGCGCGGACGGCGGTTCAGGTAGACATTCCCCCAGCGTGTGGTAGCAAGGCACCTAAAGTAGCCGCAGCGATCGGGGACCCCATGACAAGTCTGTCGCGGAACAACGTCGTGGTTGGCGGCAACGGAAGCCGTCCGATGATCTTCGCCCATGGATTTGGTTGCGATCAGAACATGTGGCGCTTCGTAGCTCCCGCTTTCGAAGACGAGTTTAAAACCATCGTATTCGATCATGTCGGCGCCGGCCGATCCGACCTTTCTGCCTACGATCGCTCCAAGTATTCAAGTCTCCGCGGATATGCGACCGACATCGTCGAAATCTGCAATGATCTTGCCATCCGGCGGGCCGTGTTCGTGGGGCATTCCGTCAGCAGCATGATCGGAGTCCTTGCCGCGGCGGAAGCCCCCGAGCTGTTTGAGGCGCTGGTCCTCGTTGGACCTTCGCCACGCTATGTAAACGATGAGGACTATGTTGGCGGCTTCTCGCGGCAGCAGATCGATGAGCTGCTGGAGTTTCTTGAGAGCAATCATATGGGCTGGTCTGCGGCCATGGCCCCGACCATTATGGGCAATCCCGACCGGCCCGAGCTGGCAGAAGAACTGACAAACAGTTTCTGCCGGACGGATCCTGAGATCGCAAAGCACTTCGCGCGAACGACATTCCTTTCCGATAACCGGAGCGACCTAGCGAAAGTGACCCAGCCGACCCTCATTCTGCAGTGTAGCGAGGACGTCATCGCGCCGACTTGCGTGGGGGAGTACGTCCACGCTCAAATTCCTGGCAGCCGGCTTGCGCTCATGGAGGCAACGGGGCACTGCCCGAACCTGAGTGCGCCAACTGAGACTGTTGCCGCGATCCGGTCCTTTGTCCACTAATCACGCCGCACCTCCGGATTTCGCCGACCTGTTCGAGCACGCCCCGTGCGGCTATCTCGCGACCGATCCGCAAGGCAGGATTAGTATCGCGAACGCCACCTTCTGCTTGTGGACTGGATTTACCAAGGCGGATCTGGCCGGCAAGCGCTTCCAGGAACTACTGACGCTGCCGGGCCGCATCTATTTTGAAACTCACTTTGCACCTTTGTTAAGGATGCAAGGGACATTCAATGAAGTTGCGCTCGACTTGGTCAATTCGGCGGGCGAGCGAATGCCTGTCCTGGTGAATGCGATTGAGCGCAAAAACTCTGACGGTCAGGTGGAGTTTATTCGGATCTCTGTGTTTAATTCAACTGACCGAAGACGGTATGAGTCCGAGCTTCTGAAGGCGAAGCGTATAGCGGAAGAAGCCAGCGAAGCTTTGCAGCAATTGAACGCGACGCTGGAAGCACGCGTGGCTGCGGAAGTCGAGCAGCGCATGAAAGCAGAAGCCGCGTTGCGCCAAAGCCAAAAGATGGAAGCGATCGGCCAACTGACTGGCGGCGTGGCTCATGATTTCAATAACCTCCTCACGGTCATCATCGGCAGCATCGAATCCATGGGCCGAGTATTGCAGGGGTTACCAGCCTCACCGGAAACCGCCCGCTTAAACCGGCTAAGAGACATGGCAGCTCACGGGGCACGGCGCGCAGCCACCCTGACGGCACGTCTGTTGGCCTTTTCACGCCGGCAAGCGCTGGACCCTAAGTCTGTCGATCCTAACCTGCTGATCAAGGGTATCGCCGAACTGCTGCAGCGAACGATTGGCGAGAACATCGCTTTCGAGGTCGTGACTGGAGCAGGGACATGGCTCGCGATGGCGGACCCGGCAGAGCTCGAAAATGCGATTGTGAATCTTGCGGTGAACGCAAGGGATGCAATGCCCAGTGGAGGCAAGCTTACCATCGAGACTGGCAATGCCCATCTGGATGAAGCCTATGTCGAAGCATTGGACGAGCCGGTAGAGCCCGGGCAATACGTTATGATCGCGGTCTCGGATACAGGGCATGGCATAGACAAAGACACTTTGGCCAAGGTGTTCGAGCCATTTTTCACCACCAAGGAAGTGGGCAAGGGCACAGGGCTTGGCTTAAGTCAGGTGTACGGATTCCTGCGACAGAGCCGCGGCCACGTTCGCATATACAGCGAGGTCGGTCATGGCACGACTGTAAAGCTCTACCTGCCCCGTGCAGATGCCGACCTCGCCACTTTCCAACCCGAAGAGCGCGATGCGACTGGCTACTACAGGGGGTCGGAGTGCATCCTCGTGGTCGAGGATGATGAAGCTCTTCGCTCTTTTAGCTGCAGCGCACTTCAGGAGCTCGGCTACGCTGTGCTGGAGGCAAGTGAAGCCCGCTCAGCGCTCGAACAGCTCAAAACGAACTCTCACGTTGAACTCATCTTTACAGACGTCGTGCTGCCGGGCGGGGTCAATGGTCGTGAACTCGTCGAACAAGCGCGTAAACTGCAACCCGGTCTCAAGGCACTGTTCACGACGGGCTACACGAGAAACGCGATTGTGCACAATGGCACGCTCGACCGTGGGATCGACTTGCTCGGGAAACCCTTCAGCGTTGAGGCACTGGCGAAAAAGGTTCGCCAAGTACTGGAAACTTAAAGGCCCAAGCCTCGTGTAAGTTCAGGCGGAATTTGGGAAAAACAGCTAAGGCGGCTCAATGTAGCTTTGGGGCTAGTTTTCTGATCAACTCGCGGAGGTCGGCGACGTAGTCCTCGATGATGTGCCGCGCCTCGTCGGAGCGGGACGACTTGGCTTCCTTATTCTCATTCGGTCTATTGGAATCGGGCATGGCCGAATGCACTGCTCTTAGTTTGACACGACGGGCATCGATACCCTTTAGCGAACGCATGTGGACTCCTATAGCGTTCAATCGGATCACTAAGGCCTTCAGGCACCTGGAACCGAGGCGGGTCTACTGTCGGGTATGGTGCTTCAATCGAGCCACGCGCCGTTGTCGCTGCCAGATTTCCAGGTCATGCCCATCCAGCAACTTGGCCACCTCCTGTTTGGCCTCTTCGTCACCAGCGCACTGTAGCTCATGCACGCCGGTTATGTGCCCTTCGTCGTCCAGGATGTATGCCCGATAGTCCACGGCGATCGTTCCCCGAAGAATAAACTTTACCCCATGGAACACGAAAAATTCAAGATCTCGGGTGAGGCGGACTATTGCGGGGGTTATACGAAGTTGGTTCAAAGGCCGACCATGAGAGGCCGTTGGAGAGCAAAGCCGCCTCGACGTGGACCCTCCGCCGTAGGCGGGTCGTAGGCTCGGCTAAACGAGCTCAGCAACTCATCACCGAAATTCTGCGCTGCACCCAGAAGCGGACGCGAGCTCCGCCGGCCTGCTGCCGTCCCGCGGCCCGCGACCCGAACTTCGAAGGAACTTTTGACTCAGCTGCTCATTAACGCGCCACTGACGGGCTCGCTGAGGAGAGTTTGATGATTGATACTGTCGTGGTTGCTCCCACCCCGGGAGGAACGTCTTCGTCCACGCTTACGGGATTATCGTGGCCGTCCATCGTGGCGGGTGCGGTCGTTGCCTTCGCGCTGACGTTAGTGTTGCTGGCTTTCGGGACTGGCCTTGGCCTTACCATGGTCTCGCCGTGGTCGGGATCAGGCGTTTCAGCAACGACGTTCAAGATTACAACCGGCCTCTATCTCATCGTCATCGCTATGCTTTCTTCGTCGGTTGGCGGCTACATCGCCGGACGGCTGCGTTCGAGCTGGACCGATGTCGAGCGTGACGAGGTCTATTTCCGCGATACGGCCCACGGCTTCATCGCCTGGGCTTTGGCAACTATTCTCGGCGCCACCGCTCTTGCCATACCGGCAACGAGTCTATTAGGAGGAAGCGCCGTCGGCGCATCTCAGGGGGCCGTGAACGCCGCGCAGATCAGCGGGCCCATGGATGGCTATGTTGATACGCTTCTACGACCTGACCCGGCTGGGGCAGGGGGTGCAACGGGTGCAACCTCGGCAGCAATGACCAGCGCAGCAGATTCTCGCAGTGAGATGGTGCGCCTCTTCACGCGAAGTTTTCGCGACGGCAGCGACCTGAAGGGCTCCGACCGTGAATATGCAGCGAAGGTCGTCGCGTCCCGCACAGGGATGAGCCAGGCGGATGCGGACAAGCGGGTCAATGACGTCGTGACCCAAGTGAAAGCCGATATGGATGCGGCTCGAAAGGCGACTGCCTCTCTTGCCTTTTGGTTGACGGCAGCAATGCTCCTTGGAGCTTTCTGCGCCAGCCTTGCAGCAACCGAGGGCGGCGGTCTTCGTGATGGTACCTGGCATCTGCGACGTCGATAGGAGGAAATATCATGCCCATTTTGCTTTGGCTAATCGGAATTCCGATCCCACTGATTATCCTGATTATGCTGCTCCGGTAAGAGCAGCACCGAGATTTGTTTTACGTGGTCAGGGCGGATGTACCCCTGATTGCGCCGGAGGCTCCCGTTTCTGCCGGGAGCCTCTTTCTTTGCTAATCCGACCAAATCTGTATTCGTTGTTGCTCACTTGGACATTCTGCGGGTAGGCAAAGAGCTGCGCAGTGGGTTGGATCAGAGGGGCTCTCGATAGCCACCTTCTGTTGGTTCCGCAACCTGACTAGCGGGGACAAGGCGGATTCAACCGTTCGTCGCAACAGTCTGTGTATCGCTCACTTGGAGCAGTTCGTCGAGGGTTTCTGCCGGTGTTTTCCAGCCGAGGGTTTTCCGGGGCCTGGTGTTAAGTGCAAGAGCCACGGCCTCGAGATCGTCGGCATCATGCATGCTGAGATCCGTCCCCTTTGGAAAGTACTGGCGCAACAACCCATTCGTGTTCTCGTTGGTGCCGCGCTGCCACGGGCTATGGGGGTCGCAGAAGTAGACCTGCACGCCTGCATCAATCTTCAGACGCGCGTGCTGAGCCAGCTCAGCTCCTTGATCCCAAGTTAGAGACCGCCGCAGTTGCTCGGGCATGGTGAAGATTGCGCGGGTGATGGCGTCGCGCACGGCCTCAGCGCCATGTCCGGCGAGTGCAGGTCCGTTCTTCACGCGAGCTTCCTGTTTCTGACCGGTCATGCGCGGCAGATGCAGCAGAATGGTAAAACGGGTCGTGCGCTCCACCAAGGTGCCGATCGCGGAACTACCAAGCCCCATGATGAGGTCACCTTCCCAGTGACCCGGCACAGCTCGATCGGCGGCTTCCGCCGGACGTTGACTGATCATGATCTCGGAAGGAATGAAGCTTCTGCCTTTGCAGGCGCGCGCCCTCGGCATCCGCAAGACCCGCCCGGTGCGCAAGCAGGCCGTCAGTTCGCGGCGCAAAGCTCCTCGACCCTGCACATAAAGTGCCTGATAAATTGCTTCGTGACTGATGCGCATCGTCTCATCCTCGGGAAAGTCGAGCCGAAGACGCCGAGAAATCTGTTCCGGGCTCCATGCCCTCGCCCAGCGTCGGTTTTGCCGATGCACGGCCCGGCGTCCCTTCCACACGACCTTCGGACCAACGAGGGGCAACCCGTCTGGCTTGGCGATCATACCGGCAAGCCTGTCCTGCACATAATCCCGCAGGGTCGGGTTGATTGCCAACTTCGCCAACTTGGGCCGTCGGGCGGACCGATCAGCGTGCCATTGGGCCGTGGTCGCTCGGTACTCTGGAGCGCCGCGGCGGCGCGCCACATTGCGCCGGAGCTCACGAGAGATCGTGCATGGAGGCCGACCGAGCTGACGAGCGATGGCTCGCACCCCATGCCCCTGCGCACGCAAGATGGCAATCTCCTCACGTTCGGCAAACGACAGATAGCGCGCCGACGGAGGTTTGGACGATCGCGACAAATGTGTTGGCGGCATACCGCCCGCCCTCCGGAACCAGCGTACTCCGACCGACGGCGACACCCCGGCCTCAACTGCAGCATCCCCGCTCGATCGTCCCAAGGCAATCGCAGCCCAGAACGGTCTGTAATCCTCTCGAAGCGCCTCTCGAGCACGACCTGCCCGCACACCCTTCTCCATCGCAACCTCCTTGTTAGACTGTTGCGACGAACGGTTGAATCCGCCCAATGTGCAACGGTTGATCGTGCGGCGCGTTGCTTGTGCGTGCAAGCATCTGACAAAACCACACCCAAGTCTGACCAACTCCGGAATCTCGCGATTCTAGTGAGCGACGCCGAGGCCGCGGCCGAACTAAACCGTCTCGCAGAGGATCTGGAAACCCAAATACCTAAAGCAGAGAAGCCGGATCCTGGAGGGTAATCGGTACGTCGGAGCCGCCTGATCCATCGTTGATCTGCATCGCGGCGGCTTTTTGCCGCCAACGACATGGTCGGTCGGCGAATCGCGCTAGCCATCCGAAGGGTGTCTGAGTTCAACAGAACTATTGATTTGAGCTGGGCCTCTAGTTGTCGATTATGTCTCGGACCTTTGCTCCCAGCTCGGCAAAGCCAAATGGCTTGGTGATGAGGTGGACACCCTTGTCTAGGCGCCCTTGGTGCATCAGCTCATTTCGCGCGTATCCAACCAAGACCTTGAGCGACGGCCGAGCAGCCCGAGCTTGCGCTGCGACCTGAGCCCCGGTCAGTTCCGCACTGGCAGTGATCGTGCTGCTGGAAGTCTGCAGTGAATTTTTGAGGCCTTCTCGCGTCTGGCGGGGCTCCTATCATTTCTACCGGGAGGAGCTGGACGCCCGCATCAAGGCGCGTCGTCAGATTAAGGCAGATTTGCGTGTCGGGCTGGCGAAAGAGCAGTTCGAACTCTGCTACCAGCCTATTGTTGACCTTAAAAGCGGGGAGGTGAAACGCTGCGAGGCGCTGCTGCGGTGGCATCATCCGGTGCGTGGCATGGTGCCTCCCGCAGAATTCATTCCTGTTGCCGAGGAATGCGGCCTCATCAGCCAACTAGGCCACTGGGCACTGCGTAACGCCCGCGTTGCCGCGGCCCGTGGCCTCAAAGCATCGCCGTTGCCGTTAACTTGTCATCCGCCCAGATCAAGTCCGAGACGCTAGTCCTGCAGGTTACCGCGGCGCTGGCAGCATCTGAGCTGCTGCCGGTTTGATGGACACCGAGATTGGGTGTTTCATGAAGCCGGAGGTGGTCATGCAGAGACGGAAGTTCAGTCGAGAGTTCAAGGTCGAGGCGGTCAAGCTTGTCAGGGAACGAGGGGTGTCGGTGGCGCAAGCCGGCCGCGACCTGGGGGTTCATGAGAACGTGCTGCGCAAATGGGTGAAGGAGTTCGGCTCCGATCCCGTTCAGGCCTTCCCCGGCCACGGGCAAATGAAGCCTGAGCAATTGGAGATCGAGCGGCTGCGGCGCGAGGTCACCAAGCTGAAGGCGAAGCGGGACATCCTAAAAAAGGCCGCTGCCTACTTCGCGAAGGAAGCGACATGAAGTTCGGCTTCATCGCGAAGCACCGGACCATCTGGCCGGTGGCATGGCTATGCGAAGCAATGGGCGTATCGCGGTCGGGCTTCCATGCCTGGCTGAACCGATCGCCCAGCGCCAGATCCCGAAGCGACGAGACGGTAGGCCAGAGGGTCAAGGCGAGCTTCGTTGCCAGCGACCGGACCTATGGCGCACGGCGCGTCTGGAGAGACCTTCTGGCAGACGGCGTCGACTGCGGCCTGCATCGAATCGAGCGGCTGATGCGCCTGCAGGCCTTGCGGGCGAGACCAAGGCGCCGGCGCCTGCCGAAGGACGAAGGCGACCGGCAGATAGCGAACGTGCCGGCGAACCTTCTGGATCGTCAGTTTGTGGCTGAGCGGCCGAACCAGAAGTGGATCGCCGACTTCACCTACATCTGGACCGCCGAGGGCTGGCTCTACGTGTCGGCCGTGATCGACCTGTTCTCGCGCCGTGTGGTCGGCTGGTCGATGAGCTCTAGTATGACAGCGCAATTGGTTGCCGATGCCCTGTTGATGGCAGTCTGGCGCCGCGGCAACCCGGATGCTTTGATGCATCATTCCGATCGCGGCAGCCAATACGTCAGCGAACAGTTCCAGCGCCTGATGGCCGACAGCGGGATCGTTTGCAGCATGAGCCGATCCGGCAATGTGTGGGACAACGCGGCGATGGAGAGCTTCTTCTCGTCGTTGAAGACCGAGCGCACCGAGCGCAAGACCTATCGCACCAGGAACGAGGCAAGAGCAGATGTGTTCGACTACATCGAGCGGTTCTATAACGCCGTCCGGCGTCATTCGACCATCGGCTATCTCAGCCCCGTTGAGTTCGAGCGTAAGGTGGGATTAGCTTAACCTGGTGTCCATCAAACCGGCAGCAGCTCATTCGTTCGCTTCGCCGGTCAGCTAAGTGATCCTACCTACGCGGTTCTATCCGCCACACTAAGTGATTGCAATTAAAACCGTTTTAGTTGGCTGGGGCGGCTCAACATGGAGAATGTTCGAGCCCGGTTGCTCTCCCTCCGCCATAGGCCTCATCCCACCAATTTCCACTTCCCATCCCCCGTCCGCTTCAGCGTGGGGTCGCTCACACGCACATGCTCGGCGAGGAAATCGATGAACGCGCGCACGCGCGCGGGCAGGGGCGCGCTATGGCCGACATAGACCGCGTGGATGTCTTCGCGGTCGCCCGGATTGTTGCCTTGCAGCACCGGCACGAGACGGCCGGATTCGATGTCGGGGCCGATGTGGAAGAGGGCGAGGCGGGCAAGGCCCACGCCGCCCAGTGCGAGGCGTCGGGCGACTTCGCCGTCGCTGGCGCGCGCCACGGGCGGCGGCACGGCTTCCTCGGTGTGATCGCCGCGCTTGAATGGCCAGCCGCGGATCGCGCGCGGAAAGGTCCAGCCGATGCCGCGGTGATCGGCGAGATCGGCCGGGGTCTTCGGCGTGCCGCAGCGGGCGAGATAATCCGGCGCGCCGACCACGACCATGCGGCTGGTGCCGAGTTTTCGTGCGATGAGGCGTGACGCGCGCAATGGGCCGACACGGATTGCAACGTCGGCCCGTTCCTGCATCAGGTCGATCAGGGTGTCCGTGAGCATGAGATCGAGCGTGACGTCGGGATGCTCTTTCAGGAAGCGCGGGATCAGCGGCATCACATGCAGCATGCCGAATGGAATGTTGCTGTTCACCGTTAGGCGGCCGCGCGGGGCTGCGCCGGAGGCTGCCTCGCGTTCGGCTTCCTCCATCTCCGCGAGGATCCGAACAGCCCGCTGGTAGAACGCCTGGCCTTCTTCGGTCAGCGTCAGCTTGCGCGTGGTGCGGTTGACGAGCCGCGAGCCGAGCCGAGCTTCGAGCCGCGAGATCAGCTTGCTCACGCCCGACGGCGTCAGGCGCAGTTTTCGCGCGGCCGGGGTGAACCCGCCGAGATCGACGACGCGGAGGAAAACTTCCATCTCGGCGGAGCGGTTGGTGTCGAAACGGGCCATGGTGAATTCACGTCACAAATGATTGGATTGCGGACATCCTATCGGTTTCGCCGCGGCACGGCTATCTGCGTGGCTCGTCTCATCCATTGGAGCCACTCATGCCTCCCGCCGTCCTCGCTCTCACCGCCGGTGCCTTCGGCATCGGCACCACCGAATTCATCATCATGGGGCTCCTGCTCCAGGTCGCCGCCGACATGCACGTCTCGATACCGATCGCGGGCCTGCTGATCTCCGGTTATGCGCTCGGCGTGTTCGTCGGAGCGCCGGTGCTGACGCTCGCCACACGGCGGATGCCGCGCAAAACCGTGCTGCTGGCGCTGATGGCGATTTTCACAGTGGGCAATGCGGCCTGCGCGGCCGCGCCGAACTACGAATTGCTGATGGCGGCGCGGGTGCTGACTTCGTTGGCCCACGGCACCTTCTTCGGTGTCGGATCGGTGGTGGCGACCAGCCTGGTCGCTGAGAACAAGCGCGCCTCCGCGATCGCCACCATGTTCATCGGCCTCACGGTCGCGACGTTGCTGGGCGTGCCCTTCGGGGCCTGGTTCGGGCTGATGCTCGGCTGGCGCGCGGCGTTCTGGGCGGTGACGGTCATCGGCGTGATGGCGTTCGCGGTGGTGGCAGTGTTCGTGCCCGGCCATGTCGGCAGCGGCGACAAGCCGATCTCGCTCGCTGAGGAGATATCGGTGCTGCGACAGCCGCAGGTGCTGCTCGGCCTAGCCATGACCGTGTTCGGCTTTGCCGGCCTGTTCGTCGTCTTCACCTACATCCAGCCGATTCTGACGCGCTTCACCGGATTCTCGGAGGCGGCGGTCTCGCCGATCCTGCTGGTATTCGGCGTCGGACTCGCGATCGGCAACGTCGCTGGCGGCAAGCTCGCCGACCGCGGCCTCGCCGGCGCGCTGATCGGCACGCTTGCCGCGCTCGCTATCGTGCTCCTTGGCCTCGCCGCCGTGCTGTCGATCAAGGTCGGGGCGATCGTGCTGATCCTGCTGCTCGGCATCGCCGCTTTTGCGACCGTCGCTCCACTCCAGCTTCGCGTGCTGGAGGCGGCCGGCCCCAGCGGGCGCACGCTCGCCTCGAGCCTCAACATCGCCGCGTTCAATCTCGGCAACGCGCTCGGCGCCTGGGTTGGCGGCGCCACCATCGATCGCGGGCTCGGCCTCTCGGCGCTGCCGCTGGTTGCAGCCGGTATTACCGCTGTCGGGCTCGTGCTGGCGCTGTGGAGCCTCCGGCTCGACCGCGCGCGGGATGCGATCGCGGCGTGTCCCGCCGAATGAAGCGAAGTCGCAGCGACCATTCCTGAGGATTGTTCGCATTGGCGCTCGCGCCAACGCGCCATGCAGAAACGCACCTGTACATGCCCGATCCGCCTCCGTAACCTCGCGCCGCGTAATTTCAGGAGATACCAGGTGGCGAAGAAGGCGGCGGCCAAGAAGGTTTTGGCCAAGAAGATTTCAGGCAAGAAGGTTTCGGGCAAGACAATTGCTTCCAGGAAGCCGACGACGAAAGCATCGAGCAAGACATCCTCCACCCCGAAGGGCGTTGCTGCGAAGTCTGGGGCGAAGAAGGCTTCTGCCAAGAAGGCCATCCCGCGCAAACCGGCTTCACCGCGCCGTCCCAAGGGACCGGCCTGGCAATGGTCCGCGGTCGAGACCGCGGCTGCGATCCGCTCCGGCGCAATCTCCGCGGTCGAGACCGTCGAAGCACATCTCGACCGGATGCGCGCCGTCAATCCGAAGCTGAACGCGGTCGTCGTCGATCTCTCGGAAGAGGCATTGAAGGCTGCGCATGCCGCGGACAAGCAGCGCGCCAAGGGCGGCGAGCTCGGCCTCCTGCACGGCGTCCCTGTCACCATCAAGGAAAACGTCGATTACGAGGGGCGGCCGAACTTCAACGGCGTGCCCGCCAACAAGGACCTCATCGCGCCGTCGGACGCGCCAGTGGTGCGCAACCTGAAGAAATCAGGTGCGATCGTCATCGGGCTCACCAACACGCCGGAATTCTCCTTTCGCGGCTTTACGGACAATCCCCTGCACGGACTGACGCTCAATCCCTGGGATCCCGACATCACCTGCGGCGGCTCGTCGGGCGGCGCAGGCTCGGCGGTCGCCGCCGGCATCGGCACCATCGCCCATGGCAACGACATCGGCGGTTCGCTGCGCTGGCCGGCGCATTGCAACGGCGTCGCCACCATCAAGCCGACGCAGGGACGCATCCCTGCGTTCAATGCGAGCGCAACGGCCGAACGGCCGATGCTGGCGCATCTGATGTCGGCGCAGGGGCCGCTCGCCCGCCACGTCGCGGACGTTCGCCTTGCACTCGAGGTGATGAGCCGTCGCGATCCGCGCGATCCCTGGTGGGTGCCGGCGCCGCTGGTCGGCGAGAGGCCGAAGGGGCCGATCAAGGTGGCGCTGGCCAAGATCCCCGAGGATATGGAGGTCGACCCATCCGTGCGGGCGGCGCTGCGCCAGGCCGCGGACCATCTCGAACGCTCCGGCTATCGCGTCAGCGAGGTCGAGGTGCCCGACATCAACGGCGTCTGGCAGACCTGGTGCGACATCATCACCAACGAGACCGTGGTGATGCAGGAAGCGGGCATGCTGAAGGTCACCTCGGAGGACTTCCACAAGGCCTGGGGCGGCATGAAGGACAAGGCGAACGTGCTCGACCTCAAGGCCTGGATGCAGGCGACCGCGGCGCGCAGCGGCCACATCCGCGCCTGGCAGCTGTTCTTCGAGGAATATCCGGTGGTGCTGGCGCCGACCACGGTGAAGCCGACGCCGGGGCCGCGCGACGACACCGTCAGCGCCGAGCGCGTGCGCGAGATCTTCTGGGGCGAGATCCGCTTCATCTCTGCGATCAACGTGCTGGGTCTGCCCGGCGCCGTGGTGCCGGTGGCGCTTCACGACGGCAAGCCGATCGGCGTGCAGCTCATTGCCGGGCGCTATCGCGAGGACCTCGCGCTCGATGCGGCGGCCGCGATCGAGAAGCGCGCTGGCGTGCTCAGCCATCGGCTCTGGGAGAGCCTATAGTCCAAGCTCTTCGTTGCCGCATTGGCGGCGCCATCTTTCTCCGCAAGGAGAAGGCATGGCGCCGTCACCGCCATGCGGGTCGAACTTCGTTAATGGGCTTTAACCCGAATCCCGGCCAATTCGCCCACAAGCGTTAGGGTTACTTCCTCGATCTCTAAGCGAATTATTGTCCGCTTTACCACCCGCCTCTAACAGGAGGGCGGCGGACAACGCACATGCCTCATTCTAGGCCAATAAGTGCGGCCCGCACCACGCGGAGGTGGCACGATGCGCAACGAGACGATCGCTATTCACGCCGGCTACGAGCCCGAAGCCACCACGCACGCGGTCGCCGTGCCGATCTACCAGACCGCGGCCTACGCCTTCGACAGCGCCGATCACGGTGCGGCGCTCTTCAATCTCGAGGCCGAAGGCTTTCGCTACAGCCGCATCGCCAATCCGACCAGCGCCGTGCTGGAGAAGCGTATCGCTGAGCTCGAAGGCGGCGTCGGCGCGCTCGCGGTCGCGAGCGGCCAGGCGGCGCTGCATTTCGCCTTCGTCAACGTCGCCGATCACGGCGGCAACATCGTTTCCATGCCGCAGCTCTACGGCACCACGCACACGCTGCTCTCGCACATCCTGCCGCGCCAGGGCATCACCGGCCGCTTCGCCGAGAGCGACAAGCCGGAGGCGGTCGAGAAGCTGATCGACGAGAACACCCGCGCGGTGTTCGCCGAGACCATCGGAAATCCTGCCGGCAATGTCTGCGACATCGAGGCGCTGGCCAAGATCGCGCATGCGCATGGCGTGCCGCTGATCGTCGACAACACCGTCGCAACTCCGATTCTGCTCAAGCCGTTCGACTACGGCGCCGATATCGCCGTGCACTCGCTGACCAAGTTCCTGGGCGGTCACGGCACCACGCTCGGCGGCGCCATCGTCGATTCCGGAAACTTCCCCTGGGCGAAATACGCCGACCGCTTCCCTGCCTACAACAAGCCGGATGCCTCCTATCACGGCCTCGTCTATGCCGATCGCTTCGGCAAGACCGCCTATATCGAGCGGGCGCGCAGCGTCTATCAGCGCACCATGGGCTCGGTGCTGTCGCCGTTCAACGCGTTCCTGCTGCTCCAGGGCATCGAGACCGTCGCGCTGCGCATGGAGCGCCATGTCGAGAACGCCCGCAAGGTCGCCGAATTCCTCCGCAAGGATCCGCGCGTCGCCTGGGTCAATTACACCGGCTTCCCCGACAGCCCCTATTATCCGCTGGTGCAGAAATATCTCGACGGCAACGCCTCTTCGCTGTTCACCTTCGGCATCAAGGGCGGGATGGAGGCGGGCAAGTCCTTCTATGACGCGCTGAAGCTGATCACGCGCCTCGTCAATATCGGCGATGCCAAGTCGCTGGCCTGCCATCCGGCCTCGACCACCCACCGCCAGATGTCGGCAGAGCAACAGCGCGTGGCCGGCGTGCTGCCGGAAACCATCCGGCTCTCGATCGGCATCGAGCACGTCTCCGACATCATCGAGGACATTGACCAGGCGCTGGACAAGGCCTGTCGGTCAGCGCGCCTCGAGGCCGCGGAGTAGGCGGCGGCGCCCATGACGATCCTGATCGACGGGGATCAAGTCATCTCGAGCCCGGCGCTGGTGCCGGCCGAACGCGATCTCGCGCGAGATGGCGGCGGCGAGCTCACGATCGGGCTCGTCAACAATATGCCGGATCCGGCGCTGAAGGCGACCGAGCGGCAGTTCTTGAAGCTGCTTCAGGCTGCGGCCGGTCCGCGCCGCATCCGCCTCCACTGCTTTTCGCTTCCTAGCGTGAAGCGCTCACCGGAAGCGAAGTGGCATGTCGAGAGCGAATATTCCGACCTTTCCGACCTGAAGCGCCAGAAATTCGACGGGCTGATCGTGACGGGCGCCGAGCCGGTTGCGCCCGAGCTCGACCAGGAGCCGTACTGGCGCGACCTCACCGACCTCATCGACTGGGCCAAGGCCAACACGCGCTCGACGATCTGGTCGTGTCTTGCCGCGCATGCGGCGGTGCTGCACCTCGACGGCATCGCACGGCGGCGGCTGCCGGCCAAATGTCATGGCATCTTCGATTGCGACGCCGTGACGAGCGATGCCCTGACGCTCGCCGCGCCGGCGCCGTTGAAAGTGTCGCATTCGCGCCTGAACGAACTCGCGGAGAGGGACTTGGCGCAGGCCGGTTATCAGGTGCTGACACGCTCGGCCCACGCAGGCGTCGACGTTTTCGTTCGCCAGTATGCCAGCCGCTTCGTGTTCTTCCAGGGGCATCCGGAATACGACGCGCTGTCGCTCCAGCGCGAATATCTTCGCGACATCGGCCGCTACCTTGCGCGGGAGCGCGAGACTTATCCGCGACTGCCCGTGAGCTATTTTGACGCAGCGACGGAAGACAAACTGGCTCGCTTCGAGAAGAAGGCGGTTCACCAGCGCCACCCGGCGCTCACCAACGAGCTGCCCGGGTTGAATTTGCGCGCCGATATCGACGCCGGCAGCGCGGCGGCGGTGCTTTTCCGCAATTGGTTGCAATACCTCAGTATGGAGGTCGAAGCGCCGGTCCTTGCGCGTCAGCCCAAGGTGTTGGTTCCGCGTTAGGATTACTCAGGCGTTAAGCTTGCCTCAACCGGCGCGCGAATGTTTCAGTACAGAGATACGTCAATCACGGGAAATGCAGTCGTGTGGTCGGCACTCCAGAGACGCGTGAGCAATCGGCTGGCCCGGCATTTCCGCGCCGCGCCGCATCGGCTGCCCGCGCATGCGCCGATCGTGAGCTTCACCTTCGACGATGCCCCGGATAGCGCTGCAGGCGAGGGCGCCGCGCTTCTGGAAGATCATGGCGGCCGAGGTACGTTCTATCTCGCCGGCAGCCTGATCGATCAGCCCTCCGACCATTGGCATGGCCTGTCGGATGACGCGATCGTGCGGCTTCACCGCGCCGGTCACGAGATCGCCTGCCACACCTTCTCGCACCAGAGCTCGGCCAATCTCGACGAGACCGCGATGGCGCGCGAGATCGAGCGGAACCGGGCTTATTTCCGCAATATCGATTCCTCGATCAATCTGGAGAATTTCGCCTATCCCTACGGGATCGCCTCGGTCTGGCGCAAGCCGCAGCTCGCCAAGGCCTTCCGTTCGGCGCGCGGCATCCTTCCCGGCGTCAACAGCGACGTCATCGATCTCCAGTTCCTGCGTGCGTCGCCCTTGGTCGATTGCGAGATCGACAAGGCGGGCGTCGATCGCTATTTCGACCAAGCGATCGCGAGCGGCGGATGGCTGATCTTCTACGGCCATGACGTTGCGAAGGCGCCGAGCCCCTATGGCTGCACCCCGGACCTGATGCGTCATGCGCTGGAAGCTGCCGGACAGCGCAACATGCCGATCGTGACGGTCGCAGAGGCGCTGCGCAGGATCGGGGCGTAGTTTCTTTTTCCCTTCCCCCGTTGTGGGAGAAGGTGGCGCGAAGCGCCGGATGAGCACCCACAAGGGGAGAGGGGAAGAGTCGCGCCCGCCCCTCAAACAGTCTTGCCACGGCCGCAGCGCCATGCGACTGGCCTTGTGACGAATCTCACGGCTCTGGTTCCAGCCCTCTCATGTCCGCCCCCTCCACCGTCCCGCGACCTGCGCCGGCCAACGGCCGCGACGCGCTGTCGGTGCTGCATTCGGTGTTCGGCCTGCCGGGTTTTCGCGGTTCGCAGGGCGAGATCATCCGGCACGTCACGGACGGCGGCAATTGCCTGGTGCTGATGCCGACCGGCGGCGGCAAGTCGCTGTGCTACCAGCTCCCGTCACTGCTACGCGAAGGCTGCGGCATCGTGGTGTCGCCGTTGATCGCCTTGATGCGCGACCAGGTCGCGGGCCTGCTCGAGGCCGGCGTCAACGCCGCCGCGTTGAACTCGTCGCTGAGCTTCCAGGAGGCCTCCGACATCGAGCGGCGCCTGCTCGCAGGCGATCTCGATCTGCTCTATGTCGCGCCTGAACGCCTGGTGACGCCGCGCTGCCTGTCGCTGCTGGCGCAGGCCAAGGTGGCGCTGTTTGCGATCGACGAGGCGCATTGCGTCTCGCAATGGGGCCATGACTTCCGCCCCGAATATGTCGGCCTCTCCATCATCGCCGAGCGCTTCCCCGATGTGCCGCGCATCGCGCTGACGGCAACCGCCGACGAGTTGACGCGCAAGGAGATCGTGGCGCGGCTTCAGCTCGCGGATTCGCCGCAGTTCGTCTCCAGCTTCGACCGGCCGAACATCCGCTACGAGATCGTCGACAAGCGCAGTGCGGTGTCGCAGCTCAAGGAGTTCATCCGGGAGCGGCATGCGGGCGATGCCGGCGTGGTTTATTGCCTGTCCCGCAACCGGGTCGAGGAGGTCGCCGCCGCGCTCGACGAGGCCGGCATTGCGGCGCTGCCCTACCACGCCGGGCTCGACAGCCAGGTGCGCTCGCGCAACCAGGACCGCTTTCTCAACGAGGACGGCATCGTCATCGTCGCGACCGTCGCGTTCGGCATGGGCATCGACAAGCCCGACGTGCGCTTCGTCGCCCATCTCGACCTGCCCAAGAGCATCGAGGCCTATTACCAGGAGACCGGCCGCGCCGGCCGCGACGGCAAGCCGTCGGCGGCCTGGATGGCCTACGGCCTCTCCGACATCGTGCAGCAACGCCGCATGATCGACGAATCCAGCGCCTCCGACGAATTCAAGCGGGTCTCGATCGGCAAGCTCGATGCGCTGGTAGGCCTTGCCGAGACCGCGCAGTGTCGGCGCCACCGGCTGCTCGCCTATTTCGGCGAGATCGCGATGGGCGAGACCTGCGGCAATTGCGACAATTGCCTGACGCCGCCGAAGATGCGCGACGGCAAGGTGCTGGCGCAGAAGCTGTTGTCCTGCGTCTACCGCACCGGGCAGCGTTTCGGCGCGATGCACTTGATCGACGTGCTGATCGGACGCCTGACCGAGAAGGTCACGCAGTTCGGCCACGACAAATTGTCCGTGTTCGGTATTGGCCGCGAGCTCAACGAGAAGCAGTGGCGCACCGTGCTGCGTCAATTGGTGGCGATGGGGCATTTGCTGAGCGACAGCGAAGCCTATGGGGCGCTGAAGCTGACCGAGACCGCGCGCGGCGTGCTGCGCGGCGAAACCGAAGTGTGGCTGCGCGAGGAGGCGCCCGGCACGCGCCTTCGCGCGAGCCGCGGCAAATCCCGCCGCGGCGATCTCGCGCCGGCGGCGAACGCGCCGCAAGGCGATGTCGATCCCGAACTGCGCGCGCGGCTGCGGTCTTGGCGTTCAGACATTGCGCGCGAGCGCGGCGTGCCGGCCTATGTGGTGCTGCACGATGCCACCATCGACGGCATCGTCCGGGCCTGGCCGACGACCCTCGACGAACTCCGCAACGTGCCCGGCATCGGCGACAAGAAGCTCGAGCATTACGGCGACGAGCTGCTGCAGATCGTCAGGACGCGGTAGGAATAGATGACGCAGCCCGGATGGAGCGTGCGCTCCATCCGGGCTGCGAAGAGGGCGGGCGAGAGCTAAGCCCTCACTCACCCGTTCCGGAACGCATATGCGTACCCGTTCAGCGCGGGCGCACCGCCGAGATGGGCGTACAGGATCTTCGCGCCCTTCTCGAAATAGCCCTTTTGCGCGAGATCGATTAGGCCCTGCATCGACTTGCCCTCGTAGACGGGGTCGGTGATCATCCCTTCGAGACGCGCGGTGAGGCGGATCGCTTCCTTGGTCTCTTCCGACGGCACGCCATAGGCGGGATAGGCGTAGTCCTCGATCAGCACGACGTCGTCAGCGACGAGATCCTTGCCGAGCTCGACCAGCTCAGCCGTGTTCTGCGCGATCTCGAGCACCTGCGATTTCGTCTGCGCCGGCGTGAAAGAGGCGTCGATGCCGATCACCTTGCGGGCGCGGCCGTCGGCGGCGAAGCCGACCAGCATGCCGGCATGGGTCGAACCGGTGACAGTGCAGACGACGATATAGTCGAACTTGAAGCCGAGCTCGGCCTCCTGCTTGCGCACCTCTTCGGCGAAGCCGACATAGCCGAGGCCGCCGAACTTGTGCACCGAGGCGCCGGCGGGAATCGGGTAGGGCTTGCCGCCCGCGGCCTTCACTTCGTCGATCGCCTGCTCCCAGCTCTTGCGGATGCCGATGTCGAAGCCGTCATCGACCAGGCGCACGTCGGCGCCCATGATCCGCGACAGCATGATGTTGCCGACGCGGTCATAGACGGCGTCCTCGTGCGGCACCCAGGCTTCCTGCACCAGCCGGCACTTCATGCCGATCTTGGCCGCGACCGCCGCGATCATGCGGGTGTGGTTCGACTGCACGCCGCCGATCGAGACCAGCGTATCGGCGTTCGAAGCGATCGCATCGGGGATGATGTATTCGAGCTTGCGCAGCTTGTTGCCGCCATAGGCGAGGCCGGAATTGCAGTCCTCGCGCTTGGCATAGACCTCGACATTGCCGCCGAGATGCTTTGACAGCCGCTCCAGCTTCTCGATGGGGGTCGGGCCGAAGGTCAGCTTGTAGCGCGGAAACTTGTCGAGCTTCATGGGTCATCCCGATTGGCGTTGGTGTTGCCATTTGCCTAGCATCGCGTCGGAAGAAGGTGCTCTCGAATGTTGCGCCAATATTGCGATTTTTCTTGCATTTACTGCGATCAATGCTGATATATCTTCCAGGATGTCGCCTTTTTCCGGAAGTTTCTTTCATGGCCGCCCGGCTTGATCGCATCGACCTTAAGATATTGAGATTGCTGCAGAACAACGGTCGGCTCAGCAATGCCGAGCTGGCCGTATCAGTCGCAATCAGCCCCGCGACCTGCCATCGCCGCACCCAGCGCCTGTTCGAGGACGGGTTCATCGCGGCCGTGCGCGCCATGGTCGCGCCGAAGAAGGTGGCGAAGGGCACCCTGGTCATGGTCGGGGTCGTGCTCGACCGCTCCACACCGGAGAGCTTTGCGATCTTCGAGCAGGCGATCGCCAAACTGAAATTCGTGCTCGACTGCCATCTCGTCGCCGGCGACTTCGACTACTTCCTCAAGATCCGCGTCGGCGACATGGAGGATTTCAACCGCATCCACGGCGAGCAGCTGATCGCGCTGCCCGGCGTGCGCCAGACCCGCACTTTCTTCGTGATGAAGGAGGTCGTCGACAACGCGCCGCTCGAATTTTGAGCGGGGTGCACAAGCGTCCTCATGCTAGATGGACGTCGCTTTTCAAGGAATCGCCTGGTCATGCCGATGGAGCCGCTTCCCTTCCGCCACCCCAATCCGGCCGGGCCGGCCTATCGGCGCGGCTGGGTCGACGAGGCCGTGGCGGCGATCGAGGCCGACCAGTGCCGCACCGCCGACACGCATCTGATCCGGCTGATCGTGCCGGCGCTGTCAGGCATCGACATTTATCTGAAGGATGAGTCCACCCATCCGACCGGCAGCTTGAAGCACAGGCTCGCGCGCTCGTTGTTCCTGTATGCGCTCTGTAACGGCCACATCCGCAAAGGCACACCTGTCGTCGAGGCCTCGTCCGGGTCGACGGCGGTGTCGGAAGCCTATTTCGCGCAAATGATCGGCGTACCATTCTACGCCGTGATGCCGCGCACGACCTCGGCGGAGAAGATCGCCGCGATCGAGCATTATGGCGGCAATTGCCACCTGATCGACGACGGCCGCGCTCTCTATGCGGAAGCGGCCGCGCTCTCCGCGCGCCTGAACGGTCACTACATGGACCAGTTCACTTTCGCCGAGCGCGCAACGGATTGGCGCGGCAACAACAACATCGCCGAATCGATCTTCACGCAATTGCAGGGCGAGCCGCGCCCGCTGCCGGACTGGATCGTGATGGGCGCGGGCACCGGCGGCACGTCGGCCACCATCGGACGCTATTTGCGCTATCGCCAATATCCGACGCGGCTGTGTGTCGCCGATGTCGAGCATTCCGCCTTCTTCGATTGCTTCCGCTCGCAGGACCGCTCCCATGTTTGCGACCGCCCGTCGCTGATCGAGGGCGTCGGCCGGCCGCGTTGCGAGCCCTCCTTCGTGGCTGGCGTGGTCGACCGCATGATCAAGATCCCGGACGCGGCCACGATCGCGGCGATGAACGTGCTATCGCGCCGGCTGCGCCGCCCGGTAGGCGGGTCAACCGGCACAAATTTCCTGGCGCTGTGCCGGCTCGCCTCGGAGATGCGGCAGGCGAACGCGACGGGGTCGCTGGTGACGCTGATCTGCGATTCCGGCGAGCGCTATCGGCAAACCTACTATGAGCCCGAATGGCTGAAGGCGCGCGGCCTCGATCCGGCGCCGTTCGAGGCGACCTTGTCGTCGTTCCTCGCCACCGGTGAGCCGATGACGCTCGCCGTCGACGACGTCGCAAATCCCCAGAGCGCTCAAATCCCCGAGACGACATAGTCGAATTTGTCGGAACGCCCGACGGGGGTGCGATGTCACGGCAACTTCACTTGCCTTGCGCGCACATGCGGGCAAGCCTCATCGTCTCAACGAGGAGATCTCCACCGTGCGCCTTCCCATTCTCGATCCGAAAGACCTGAGTGCTGAACAGAAGCCGCTCTATGAGGACATGCAAGCCGGCATCAAGGATCATTTCAAGGGCTTCGTGAACATGCGCGACGATGGCGCATTGCTCGGGCCCTGGAATCCCTGGATCCGCGAGCCGCGCTTCGGCGGGCCGGTGTGGGAGCTGGTCAAGGCGATCGCGTCGAACCCGCTGCTGCCGGCCCCGGTGCGCGAGGTCGCGATCCTCGTCACCGGCTCGCATTTCCGATCCGGCTACGAGCTCTATGCTCACGTGCTGGTCGCCGAGCAGCGCGGCCTCTCCGACGAAAAGCTTGCGACCATCGTCGCCGGCCAGCGGCCGGTGGATCTCACCAAGCAGGAGGCCGTCGCTTACGACATGGCCTCGGCACTGGTGAGCGGCGGCGTGCTGCCGGAGCTGACTTATCGGGCTGCGGTGAAGGAATTCGGCGAGCACGGCGCGGCCGAGCTGTCCTATCTCGTCGGCGTCTATTGCATGGTCTCGGTCACACTCAACACGTTCGACGTGCCGGTGCCGGACTAGTTGCGCACGGCGTAGAGCGGCGTGCGCAGCGTCACCTGATATGACGGCTTCGGAATCCACGCGATCTGCGCCGTGATGCCGAACAAGCGGTTGTCATTGTCGTCCATGCGGTCGAGGTCGAGCCGCAGGACCGGCTGGGTGAATGACTCCGCGATCGTCCGGCCCGCGAGCTCTGCGCCGCCGAACGACTGCACGCCGAGGCGTCCCGTGAACTTCCAGTTGCTCGGCCATTGGTAGTAGCCGCCGGCATAGAGGATCGTGTTCGGCCGGATGCTTGCGAACGGGCTGGCGATGGTGGTGTAAGTATATTGCATGCCCGCGAGCCAGCCCCGCGTTTCATCCTCGTCGAGCGCGTAGTCGAATTCCAGGATGTTGTTGAACGAATTGGTCATGCCCTGCTCGTTGGGCACCGACTGCGTCAGGGTCGATTGCAGCGTGATGGTCGGAACGTTTCCGCCATTCTGCTGATAAAGGTCGGCCTGCAAGCCGATGTTCCAGCTCGTAATGTCGAACGTCGACCAGCCGCCGCCGATGTCGGTCGTCGAGCCCGACACGCCGCCGTAGAGCGAGACGCGGTCGTTGACGTCGACGGTCAGTGGCAGGTCGATCGCAATCGATTTCGCGGCAGGCAAGCCGTTCGGCAGCGTTGTGCCTCTTCGTACCGCCAGAGCTTCGAACGCGGCCGACAAAGACGTGCTGCCGAAGCCGAGCCCGAGCGTGCCCGCCGGAATCGTCGCATAGGTCATGCGCAGATCGAGGTAGATGTTCGGAACCGCTGGTTTTGCCGGTGCGTCCTCATCCGCTTCGGAGGAGAAGGCGGTGCCGGTCGAAATCGCCAGACAGGCCAGCCCCATCGCGGTAGCGCGCAAAGCCTGATGGTGCGATGGGCTGTGCTGGGACAAGTGATAATCCGACGCGTAGGGCTGCGGTGGCGGGATCGTGTGCTAGATGGAACGTGATCGTTGCCGCGGTCAAGCGCTATCCGCAAGCGATGGACGGCACGGACGTGCGCGGTTACTCTGCGGGGAATCGCACTGACACACGCGCCGGCCCGAGTGCAGGCCGGACATTGGAAGGACGACAGCCATGAATACGTCACGCCGCATCCTGCTCACCGGTCTGGCGGGGCTCGCTGTCGCTCCGACGGCGGTGGCTGCCGCCGTGTCGTCTCGCGAGCCTGGCGAAGTGACGGTGGCCGAAGAACGCTTTGCACGCACGATCGCAGCCGCGCATGCGCCGGATGTCACCTGCGCCCGGCAGGCGGCGCGCTATGCGGACGCGCATTGGCCTGACTATGTCATGGCAGCCAGGGCCGTGATCGATGCGCGCGTCTGATTCGCGCACTTACCTCGCAACCGCTCGCCGCACCTGCTCGCCGATCTGCGACAGCACCAGCTGAGCCTGCGGCAGGATCGCGCCCATGGCGTGGAAATTATGAACCATGCCGTCGTGGCAGACGTGCTCGACGGCGACGCCCGCGGCGAGCAGCTTGCGGGCATAGGCATTGCCTTCATCGCGCATCGGGTCGTACTCGGCCGTGTGGATGATCGCGGTCGGCAGGCCCGTGAGCCGCGTTGCCCGTAAGGGAGAAACGCGGGGGTCGGCGGTGTCGATGCCCTCGGGCAGATAGTCTGAGAGATCGGCCTCGATCGTGACGCGGTCGATCAGATGGCCCTCGGCAAAGGCCTCGCGCGAGGGCGAGGTTTCCTCGAAATCCAGCACCGGGCAGATCAGGCATTGCGCGGCGATGGCGAGGCCCGCGGTCTGCGCCGCCTCCTGGCACACGATGGCTGCGAGCGTTGCACCGGCGGAATCGCCGCCGACCACCAGACGGTCCGCGTCGATGCCGAGCGATGCGGCCTCGCGCGCGACCCATTCGGTGGCGGTGATCGCGTCGTCGATCGCAGCCGGGAATTTGTGCTCCGGCGCGAGCCGGTAGTCGACCGACACGAGGCGGCAACCGGTGGCATGCGCCAGCGCCGCCGCGATGCGATCATGGGTGGCGATACCGCCTGCGACCAGCCCGCCGCCGTGGAAGAATACGAAGCCGGGCGCTCGCTCATCGGCATTTGCGGGCGTGTAGAGCCGATAAGGCAGTTCGCCGGCGCGGCCGGGCAGCATGCTGTCGCGCGAGGTCACATCCGGGGCATCTACGCGTGCGAACTGCATCAGCTTCGCCAGCGATTGCCGCCGCGCCTCCACGCTCGGCCGGCCCCTCGCCTCCGGAGCGGCCGCCGCCATCATGGTCAACAAGCGCTTTGCGAGCGGATCGAGCGACATGCTGCTTCCTTTCTCCCCCGGCAGCGAGGGTAACCCACCCCTTGACCGCAGGGAATCATTTAGATGTTGCGTCCAATAGTGGCGCGATATTGCGGCATCACGCCAAGGGGAGGCCGGTCATGGCCGAAATCAGGAAGCCGATCGAATATTCGCCGAGCTGGACCTTCTTCGAGGGCAAATGGCACGACGGCAATGTCCCGATCATGGGTCCGCGCACGCATGCGGCCTGGCTCGGCTCGGTGGTGTTCGACGGTGCACGCGCGTTCGAGGGTGTCGCGCCAGATCTCGACCGTCACGTTGCCCGCGCCAATCAATCCGCGATCAATTTCGGCCTGAAGCCGGTAGTCGATACCGGCACCTGGCTGACGCTCGCAACCGAAGGCATCGCGCGCTTTGCGGCCAATGCCGAGCTCTACGTCCGTCCGATGTACTGGGCGCAGAACGGCTCGGGCGGCGGCGTGCTGTTCGACCCCGAGACCACCAATTGGTGCCTGTGCATCTACGAGGCGCCGATGCCCAAACCTGTCGGCAACGCGATCACGCTGTCGCCGTTCCGCAGGCCCACGGCCGAATGCGCGCCGGTCGAGGCGAAGGCGGCCTGCCTCTATCCGAACAATTCGCGCGCGCTTGCGGAGGCCGCGTCCCGCGGCTTCCAGAACGCGCTGATGCTCGACATGCTCGGCAACGTCGCGGAGTTCGGCAATTCCAACGTGTTCATGGCCAAGGACGGCGTGGTCTATACGCCGGTGCCGAACGGCACGTTCCTCACCAGCATCACGCGCCAGCGCGTTATCGACCTGCTTCGCGGCGACGGCGTCACCGTGGTCGAGAAGACGTTGCGCTATGCGGATTTCGTGGCCGCGGACGAGATCTTCTCAACCGGCAATTTTGCGAAAGTCGCGCCGGTGATTCGTATTGACGAACGCGAGCTGAAGCCGGGCCCGTTCTACGCCAAAGCGCGCAAGCTCTATTGGGACTTTGCGCATGCGGTGAAGCTGGCGGCTTGAGGGGCAGTCAGCTGCTGCGCCGAAACCGGCTGAACTGAAACGCCTGTGTCGAATTCCACGGCGTATGATGTGTCTCGCTTTGCGTCTCGACCAGCTCAAACTCCGGCCCGAGCTCCGCTGCGAGGCTGGCGCTGTCATGGCGCTGCACCGGCAGGCCGCTGCATTTCTCCGGACCGTCGGGCGCAAACGTCGCGATGATGACGTGGCCGCCGGGCGCAACCGCAGACCGCAGGCGCTCGACATAAGCCGCCCTGTCGCGGGGATCGGTCAGGAAGTGAAACGCCGCGCGATCGTGCCATACATCGTAGATCCTCGCCGGCCGCCATGTCGTGGCGTCGGCGACGATCCAGTCGATGGTCGAAGCGGCTTGGCCAATACGGCGCTTGGCGGCGTCAAGCGCGTTGGCGGAGAGGTCCAGCACGGCGAGATCGCGATATCCGCCCTGCAAGAGAGTGTCGACCAGCCGCGAAGCGCCGCCGCCGATGTCGATGATCGCAGCGCGCTGATCGGGCCTGGCCGCGCGGATCATTCCGAGCGAAATCGCCGGGCTGTCCTGAAACCAGCTGACTTCCGCCTCGCCCTTGGTGGCGTACACGTTCTCCCAATGGGCGTTTCGGTCGCACATCGCGCGTCCTCCGGCTCAGCTGCCCGGCGGCGAAGGAGGAACTACTCCTCCTTCTTCGACATGCGCTCCAGGCGCTCCTGCATGTCCTTCATCTGCTGGCGCAGATCGTCGATGTTGCTGTCCTTCGGCGTCTCGACAGTCGCATCGGCCTCCGGCTCGGCGGCGGTCGCCGGGCGGGCCGCATTGGGAACAAACGGCTTGAACATCGAGAAGGTCTGCTGGAACAGCTCCATGTTGCGGCGGACCTGTTCTTCCAGCGGCGCAAACGGGGTTCCGGAAAGCGAGGTGGCAATCTGCTTGCGGAACTTCTCCTGCTCCTGGGTCAGCGACGCGATGGCCTGCTCCAGATATTTCGGAACCACCATCTGCATGCTGTCGCCGTAGAAGCGGATCAACTGGCGCAGGAACGTGGTCGGGAGCAGGTTCTGGCCGGCCTTGTTCTCCTGCTCGAAGATGATCTGGGCGAGCACGGAGCGGGTGATGTCGTCGCCGGTCTTGGCGTCATAGACCAGGAAATCTTCGCCATCCTTGACCATCGAGGCGAGGTCTTCCAGCGTCACATAGGTACTCGTTCCGGTGTTGTAGAGCCGGCGGTTCGCGTATTTCTTGATGGTGGTGGGTTGGTCTGATTTCGCCATGGGCTCTCACTTGCAAACGCGGAGAACGGGAACCGAGCGGGCTATGCCGCAGGGCGGGAAGAGTACGCAACGCAACAAAATAAGCATTTTCAAAGGGCTCACGCTACCGTTTTGTGCGGCACGGTTAATCGCACAGCAAAATCCTGCTTGCGAAAGCGCCAAGAACGCTATTTTGAATGCGCTGCGGCATGAATTCGGTGAAGGTTCGATTGACATGCCTCAACGACGTTAACAGGATGCCATTCGAGACTGGCGAGCCGTTTCCACAGCCACGCCTGCCCCCTTTCAAACCCAGGAGATGCCCATGTCAGACGATGTCGTCATCGTCAGCGCCGCCCGCACCCCGGTCGGAAGCTTCAACGGAGCGTTCGCGACCCTTCCCGCCCATGACCTTGGCGCCATCGCCATCAAGGCCGCGCTGGAGCGCGGGGGCATCGAGCCCGGCCGGGTCTCGGAAGTCATCATGGGTCAGATCCTGACCGCCGCCCAGGGCCAGAACCCGGCCCGTCAGGCTTCGATCGCCGCCGGGATCCCGGTGGAGAGCCCGGCCTGGGGCGTCAACCAGCTTTGCGGCTCGGGCCTGCGCACGGTTGCGCTCGGTTACCAGGCGCTGCTCAACGGCGATTCCGAGATCGTGGTCGCCGGCGGCCAGGAATCCATGAGCATGGCTCCGCACGCCCAATATCTGCGTGGCGGCGTCAAGATGGGCCCGGTCGAGTTCGTCGACACCATGATCAAGGACGGCCTGTGGGATGCCTTCAACGGCTACCACATGGGCAACACCGCCGAGAACGTCGCACGGCAGTGGCAGATTACCCGTACCCAGCAGGACGAGTTCGCGGTCGCCTCGCAGCAGAAGGCCGAGGCGGCGCAGAAGGCCGGCAAGTTCAACGACGAGATCGTCCCCGTCACCATCAAGAGCCGCAAGGGCGACATCGTCGTCAGCGCCGACGAATATCCGCGTCATGGCGCCACGCTCGATGGCATGGCCAAGCTCAAGCCCGCCTTCGAGAAGGACGGCACGGTCACCGCAGGCTCGGCATCCGGCATCAATGACGGCGCGGCCGCCGTGGTGCTGATGACCGCCAAGCAGGCCGCCAAGGAAGGCAAGAAGCCGCTCGCGCGGATCGTGTCGTGGGCACAGGCCGGCGTCGATCCGAAGATCATGGGCTCTGGCCCGATCCCGGCCTCGCGTGCCGCGCTGAAGAAAGCCGGCTGGAATGTCGGCGATCTCGACCTGATCGAAGCCAACGAGGCCTTCGCGGCGCAGGCCTGCGCCGTCAACAAGGACCTCGGCTGGGACACCTCCAAGGTCAACGTCAACGGCGGCGCGATCGCGATCGGTCATCCCGTCGGCGCGTCCGGCGCACGCGTGCTGGTGACGCTGCTGCACGAAATGCAGAAGCGTGATTCGAAGAAGGGCCTCGCCACGCTGTGCATCGGCGGCGGCATGGGTATCGCGATGTGCATCGCGCGCGACTGAAGATTGCTGACACGTAGCTGACGCGCAGTTTGCGCGTGCGCTGCACACGTCAGTGAGTGCGTTGCACGCGACTAAAAAGGCAGCGGTTGCAAATCAAATATTCTTCGCAACCGCGCAGGCCTCGATTAAATACAAACGCCCGGCTCAACGCCGGGCGTTTGTTCTTGATGTCCGTCAAACCAACCGCATAATCCAACGCTAAAAAGCAATCACGTCAGAAACGTCCGAAGAGTCCAAGGGAAGGAATACGACATGGCACGAGTTGCGTTGGTGACGGGTGGTACGCGGGGCATCGGTGCTGCGATCAGCAAGGCACTGAAGGCGGCGGGATACAAGGTTGCGGCGAGCTATGCCGGCAATGATACGGCGGCGGAGAAGTTCAAGGCCGAGACCGGCATCGCCGTCTACAAATGGGACGTCAGCAGTTTCGATGCCTGCGCCGAGGGCGTGAAGAAGGTCGAGGCCGACCTCGGGCCGATCGAGGTGCTCGTCAACAATGCGGGCATCACCCGCGACACCGCTTTCCACAAGATGACGCTGGAGCAGTGGAACGCGGTCATCAACACCAATCTCGGCTCGCTGTTCAACATGACACGCCAGGTCATCGAGGGCATGCGTTCGCGCAAATTCGGCCGCATTATCTCGATCTCGTCGATCAACGGCCAGAAGGGGCAGTTCGGTCAGGTCAATTATTCCGCGGCGAAGGCGGGTGACATCGGCTTCACCAAGGCGCTCGCGCTCGAGAACGCCAAGGGCGGCATCACCGTCAACGCGATCTGCCCCGGCTACATCAACACCGAAATGGTGCAGGCGGTGCCGAAAGACGTTCTGGAGAAGAACGTGATCCCGCAGATCCCGGTCAACCGGCTCGGCGAGCCCGAGGAGATCGCCCGCGCGGTGGTGTTCCTCGCAGCCGACGAGGCCGGTTTCATCACGGGCTCGACGATGACCATCAACGGCGGCCAATATCAGACCTGATATGGCGCCAGGCCATCAGGTCAAAAGCCTGTAGCCTCAAGCGCGACAAGGCGATAGTGAAGATGAAAATGCCCGGCCTCGTGCCGGGCATCGTTGTCCTCAGAGCCTTCGTCAATGACCCCGCGCACAGCCACGCTGATCGGATTGACCGCGATCCTGATGTGGTCGCTGCTGTCGGTGATGACGGTGGCGACCGGAAGGATCCCGGCGTTCCAGCTTGCTGCGATGACCTTCGCTATCGGCGGCCTGGTCGGCCTGCTCACCTGGATCGGCCGCGGCGAGGCGGCGAAGAGCCTGCGTCAGCCGCTGGTCGTCTGGGCGGCCGGCGTGGGCGGCCTGTTCGGCTACCACGCGCTGTATTTTCTCGCGCTGCGCTTTGCGCCGCCGGCCGAAGCCGGCCTGCTGAATTATCTGTGGCCGCTGCTGATCGTGCTGTTCTCGTCCTTCCTGCCCGGCGAGCGGCTCGCCTTGCATCACATCGTCGGCGCGATGCTCGGGCTCGTCGGCACCGTGCTGCTGTTCGCCGGCAACACCTCCGGCTTCGCGGCGGGGCAGGTGCCGGGATTGGCAGCGGCCTTCATCGCTGCATTCGTCTGGGCCGCCTATTCGGTGCTGTCGCGCCGGCTCAAAGCCGTTCCGACCGATGCGGTCGCCGGATTCTGCCTGGCCACCGCCGTGCTTGCCGCGCTGATGCACGGCCTGCTCGAGACCACCGTCTGGCCGGAGACCACGCTGCAATGGCTCTCTGTGATCGCGCTCGGCATCGGTCCCGTCGGTGCCGCCTTCTATGCCTGGGACATCGGCATGAAGCGCGGTGACATCCGCGTGCTCGGCGCCGCCTCCTACGCGACGCCGCTGCTCTCGACCGGCTTCCTCATCGCGGCCGGTTTTGCCAAGGCCAGCGCCAACATCGCCCTTGCCGCCATCCTGATTGCCGGCGGCGGCCTGATCGCGGCGAAGGACATGGTGCTGCGGAAGCGATGATCGTCATTCCGGGGCGGAGTGGACCTACGGCTGCCAGCCCTTCGGTGCGAGCTCGAATTTCGCGAACTCAAAGGCGGGTGCGACGGTGCAGCCGACCAACGTCCAATCGCCGGTCGTCTCCGCCATCTGCCAAGCGTCCGCCGGCACAATGGCCTGCGGCCGCTCGCCGCCGACGAGGTCGGTACCGAGCCGCACTTCGTGCTGCGAACACCCTTCATGCGCGATGCGCAGCATCAGGGGGCTGCCGGCGTAATAGTGCCATGTCTCGACCGCATCGACGCGATGCCAGTGCGAACGCTCGCCGCGCGTCAGCAGGAAGTAAATGAGGGTCGAGCGCGAACGCCCGTTGGCGTCCGTGGCCTGGTCGCGGAACGTCTCGCGGTAATGGCCGCCTTCGGGATGCGGCCGCAATTCGAGGCGCGCGATGATCTCGGCTGCGGTCGGCATCGATCCCCGTCAGGACTTGTTCTTCGCGACTTATGCTTCACGACTTGTTCTTGCGCTCGCGCAATTCGCCGAACACGGCGGCGGCATCCGCGCCCTTCATGTGTAGCCTGGCTGCGACCTCGGGCGCATCAGCGCGCAGGAACACGTTTGCTCGCTTCTCGTCACCAAGCAGTGAGGGAATGGTGGCCTTGTTCTCGGCCCGCAATCTCGTCACCTCGGCGGCGCGCGCCTGGAGCGCCGCATTGTCGGGGTCGATGGTGAGCGCGAACTTGACGTTGGAGGCCGTGTATTCGTGGCCGCAATAGAGATTGAAGTCGTCGGGCAGGGCACGCAGCTTCAGAAGCGAATCCCACATCATCGGATAGGTGCCCTCGAACACGCGGCCGCAGCCGATCGAAAACAGCGTGTCGGCAGCGAACACCGTCTTCTCGGTGTCGAACACGTAGGAGACGTGGTCGAGCGTGTGGCCCGGCGTCTCCAGAACGCGCGCCAGCAAATTGCCGATCTTGACCACGTCGGCATTGGCGACACGCAGATCGACATTGGCGATTTCAGTGGTCTTGTCGTGCGGCGCGACGACGCGGCAATTGTATTTCCGCTTGAGTTCGGCGACCCCGCCGACATGATCGCCGTGATGATGGGTGATCAGGATGTCGGTGAGCTGCCAGCCCTCGCGCTCCAGCGCCGCCAGGATGGGGCCAGCCTCGGGCGCGTCGATCGACGCCGTCGCCTTGGTTTCCACATCGTGGATCAGATAGCCGAAATTGTCGTTTAAACAGCTGAAAGTACGAATTTCGGCGGCCATGTCATCTCCATCGGGCTCAGCCCCGCCAGACAAATATGGCGTTAACGTTGCGCAGGCAATGCAATATTCCGCACGCGGCGGCGCTCTCGCGCATGTTACATTGCCGTCATGACCATCGACGTCGTCGACCTCCGCGAGTTCTATTCCCGCCGCCTCGGGATCGTGGCGCGGCAAATGATCAATCGCGGCATCAGGGAACGCTGGCCGAGCGCGGTGGGCCAGCGCGTTCTCGGCCTCGGCTATCCCACGCCCTATCTGGGGTTGTTCCGCGAAGATGCCGAGCGCTGCCTCGCCTTCATGCCGGCGGCCCAGGGTGTCTTGAAATGGCCGACGGGGCGGCCGGCGCTGGCCTCGCTGGTCGACGAATTCTCGCTGCCGCTTCCTGACGCCGCGGTCGACCGCATCCTGCTGGTTCATGCGCTGGAGATGTCGGACGATCCGGCCGCGCTGCTGCGCGAGGCGTGGCGCGTGCTGTCGCCATCCGGCCGCGTGATCGCGGTCATCCCGAACCGGCGCGGGGTGTGGACCCGCACGGACAGCACGCCGTTCGGTCACGGCCGACCGTATTCGCGTTCGCAGATCACCGACCTTTTGCGCCAGACCTGGTTCACCCCGACCGCCTGGGGCGAGGCGCTTTTCATGCCGCCCTATGCCGGCGGCTGGGTGCTGAAATCCGCGCAGATGTGGGAGCGCGCCGGTGCGGCGCTGTCGCTGCCCTTCGCCGGCGTGCACATCGTCGAGGCCACCAAGCAGGTCTACCGCGCCATTCCCGCCAAGCGCGAGCGGGCGCGGTTGATTCCGTCGCTGGCCAAGCCGGTGCTGGTGCCGTCCTCGACGACGGCGACGCGCGGCTGAAAACAAATCGTCCCGGCGAGGCCGGGACGATTCAGTTCAGGAAATCTGGTTCAGGACGTCTGGCGACGCCTTTGCAGTCTACTCGCCGGGGGCCACTTCGTCGCTCGAGGCGGCCGGAGCAGCTTCGCGCTCGGGGCGCGGGCCATGCGGCCGGCGGCGCCGCCGCGGAAAACGCTCACCGGCGCCACCGCCTTCGAAGGCGCCCGGGACATTCGCGCCACCATTCACTTGCGGCTGCGGGCCGGTGATAAAAGAGGGCAGACGGTCGACGCTGCCGGCGTCGGCAACGACGGGCTGCGGCTGGTTCAGCGGCAGCGGCAGCGGCTGAGGCTGGGGCTGATATTGCGGCTGCGGACGGTGCTCGCGCTCGCGGTGCTCGCGCGGCTGCTGGTTCTCGCGTTGATAGGGCTGGTTTTCGCGCTGCTGATGATCACGCTGGTGATCGCGCTGGCCGTCGCGGTCGCGCGCGAAGGGCTGCTGCTGTTGCGGCTGCGGGACGAAGCCCGGCTCCTGGCCGAAATTCGAGAAATTCTCGCCGTCGTCGTCGCCGTCGTCGCTATTGCTGCTGATCGGCTCGTCACCGCGCGGCTGCTGGTTCTGGCGGAACTGCTCCTGGGCCGCGGCGATCAGGCGAAAATAATGCTCGGCGTGCTGGTAGTAGTTCTCGGCCGCAACGGGGTCGCCGGAGGAGCGCGCGTCGCGTGCGAGCTGGAGATACTTTTCGGCGATGTGCGAGGCGGTGCCGCGGATCTTGATGTCGGGTCCGTTGGACTCGTAGACCCGGGTCATCGGGTTCTGGCTGCGCCGGTTATTGTTGTTGTTATTATTGTTATTATTGCGGTTGCGCATCCGCTGCTTGTTCTGACCGTTTCTCATGTCCTGCCTTTAATTCCAGCCCTAAACGTTGCACGCGTTACTGATTGCTAGGAGTGACCTGGTGACAGCGGTTCACATCGCTCGCGCGCACCGCGCGCAAGAGCGGATCGAACCCTGCCGATGTACGTCGACCGTCGCGTTCAACAAGGACGCGTTCCCCACCCGCCAGCACTGATCGCCAGCGAACCCATTCATTTTGCTTGTCGAAACAAGCCCAGCTGTGTTGCGTAAGTCTTCAAGCGCAATATCAGGCTTTCGTTCACTTTGCGGTCGGAGAGCGGCGCAGCTCCAATGGCCATCGCGCTCAACAGGACCTGCGGCTTGGAACCGTTAATCAGTAAAGCTCTCGCCCGAGAGCCCGGCTTTCACCCGTAGGTCTACGGGGCCGGCACCGATCTGTTGATCGGAAGGTAGTCGTTCCCAAGGGATATTCCAAGAGCTTTTTGCAGGCCAATCCGGCTTTTATGGAGGCATTTTTCGGGCTGAAACGGCCCGCGGAATGCCCGCCAGATCGGCCTTGGGCGGCCTGTCCGCCGTTAACGCGCCGGCCGCCATCAAGGTTTCAATAGTCCGGGCCTGCCCCTGTCCGGCCTCGACGATCAGCGCTCCGCCAGGGGCGAGACGCTCGGCGGCCTGCGGGATCAGGGCGCGATAGGCGTCATATCCGTCATTGCCGCCGTCGAGCGCCAGATGCGGATCGTGGTCGCGTACCTCGATGCTAAGTATCGGGATTTCGGCGGAGGGAATATAGGGCGGGTTCGAGACGATCAGGTCAAACGGGCCGCGCAGCGCCGCCAGATAGGAGCAGGCGACGAAGCCGGCGCGGCCGGCGAGGCCGAGGGCGACCGCGTTGTCGCGCGCCGTATCGAGCGCCGTCAGGCTGACATCGGTGCCGACCGCAAACGCGTCGGGAATCTCGCGCAGCAATGCGAGCAGGATGGCGCCCGATCCGACGCCGATATCTGCGATGAGCGGGCGCCGCCCCGATATCGCCAGCCCACGAAAAATCTCGAGCGCCAGCTCGACGACGGTCTCGGTGTCCGGCCGCGGTACCAGCGTCGCCTCGGACAGCCGCAACGGCATGCCCCAGAACTCCCGCGCGCCGAGAATGCGGGCGACCGGCTCATGCGCGAGCCGGCGCTGCGCGTATCGTTCGAGCCGCATGGCCTCGTCAGGCGTGAGTCGTCGCGATGCCTGCGTCACCATGCCGGTCAGATCGAGCTCCAGCGCTGCCCCGACGAGCAGGCGCGCATCGAGGGCGGCGTCCTCGATGCCGGCCGATTGCAGCCGTGCCGCGAGCGCGCGCCGCGCACTCTCGACGTCATGTCCGGGACCGAAGCCTGTCGTCAATGGAACCATCCTGCCTTGGCATCGTGGATAGATCGGCAGGCTTGCTTGCGTCAACGGAAAGGAGCGCGTTTGATCGCGCCTCGCAAGCGTGGAGGGGTCCATGACGGCCTATGACGACCAGAACGTCTTCGCAAAGATCCTGCGCGGCGAGATTCCCTGCTTCGAGGTTTTCAGGGACGACCGCAGCCTGGCCTTCCTCGACATCATGCCGCGCGCACCCGGACACACGCTGGTGATTCCGCGGGCGCAGGCGCGCGGCATTCTGGATATCGCGGAGGATGATCTCGCCGCCGTTGCCCGGACGGCCAAGCGGATCGCGCTTGCGGCGATGAAGGCGTTTGACGCGGAGGGAATTATCCTTCAGCAGTTCAGCGAGCCGGCCAGCGGGCAGGTGGTGCTTCACCTGCACATGCACGTCATGCCCGTCAGGGCCGGCGTCGAACTGTTGCCGGCGCAGACGCGCAAGGAAGATATGGCCGTGCTCGCCGATCACGCCAAGCGCATGATCGCGGCGCTTGGCAACTGATTGCGGCGACTGATTAGACGCCGAGATAGCGCTGCAGCAGCTCCGGCTGGGCCTTGAGCTCCTGAGCCGGGCCTTCGTGAACGATGTGGCCGTTGTTGATGATGTAGATCCGGCTCGCCAGCGCCAGCGTCGCGGCCAGATTTTGCTCGACCAGCACGATGGTCTGGCCGGCCGCCGCCAGCTCGCGGCAGGCCTTGACGAGATCGTGGACGATGACGGGCGCAAGTCCCTCGAACGGCTCGTCCAGCAGCACGATCTTGGGATCGCGCACCAGCGCCCGCGCGATCGCGAGCATCTGCTGCTCGCCGCCGGAGAGCTCGGTGCCGCGGTTGCTGCGCCGCTCCTTCAGCCGCGGAAACATCTCGTAGATGCGGCCGAGCGGCCAGCGCTTCGGAGCGGTGATCCCGGCAAGGACGATGTTCTCCTCCACCGACAGGCTGCCGAAGACGCGGCGCTCCTCGTGCACGAGCTGCATTCCCGCCTGCGCGATCCTGTGGCTCCTGCGTCCGGCGATGTCGATGCCGTCGAACTTCACGCTGCCGCTGCGCGGCGTCACGACGCCCATCAGGCTCTTCAGCGTCGTGCTCTTGCCGGCGCCGTTGCGGCCGAGCAGCGCCACCACCTCGTGACGTTCGACGTGCATGGCGACGTCGAACAGGATGTGGGAATCGCCGTAATAGCTGTTCAGGCCGTTGACCTCGATCAGGCTCATGCGGCGATCTCCCCATGCACGCCGCCGAGATAGGCCTCCTGCACCGCGGCGTTGGTCTTGATTTCCTCGGGTGTGCCGGAGACCAGCACTTTGCCCTCCTGAAGCACCGTGACGCGCTCGACCAGCTCGAACAGCGAATCCATGTCGTGGTCGATGATGATCATGGTGCGCCCGCGCGCGATCGATTTGAGCAGCTTGACGGTCTCGACCCGTTCGCGCGGGCTCATGCCCGCGAGCGGCTCGTCGAGCAGCAGCAGGCGCGGCGAGGTCGCGAGCGCGAGCCCGATCTCGAGCCTGCGCTTCTCGCCATAGGCGAGCTCGGCGACCGGCGTGTCCGCGCGGCGGGTCAAGTTGACCAAAGCGAGCGTATGCTCCACCTGCTCGTCCAGGCCCTTGACGCTGGAAAGCTTGCGGAACAGGTCGAGCCGGAACTTGCCGCGCAGCTCGGCGAGCGCGGCGATCGTCAGATTCTCGCGTACGGTGAGGCCGGTGAAGAGCTGGTTGACCTGGTAGCTCTTGGTGAGCCCGAGCTGGCAAACCTCGGTGACCTTCAATCCCGTGATATCACGCCCCTCGAGCACGATCTGGCCCGAGGTCGGCGCGATCTCGCAGGTCAGCATCTTGAAGAAGGTCGATTTGCCGGCGCCGTTGGGGCCGATGATGCCGCACAGCTCGCCCTGATTGACGCTGAAATCGATGTCGCTGTTGGCGACGAGGCCGCCATAGCGCTTGGTGAGGCCGGTGGCTTTCAGGATCGGCCCGGAATAGACGGGGTGCGCGACCTCCTTGGCCTGCATGGGCGCCGGCGGAGGTTGCAGTGTCGCCTCAGCGTCCGGCTCAGACTCCGTATCGCTCCGCTGACGCCTGCCGGAGACGAGGCGATAGAGGTCCGCAAGACCGCCGATGATGCCGCCGCGCAGGAAACACACCAGCAGCACGAACACGACGCCCAGCACCAGCTTCCAGGCGGCGCCCAGGCCCAGCGCGGATTGGAGGAAATCCTGCAGGAACAGCCAGACGGTCGCGCCGACCAGCGGCCCGAACAGCGTGCCGCGGCCGCCGATCGCGGTCTGCATCACCAGTTGGCCGGAGGTGTCGAAGGTGAAGGCATCGGGCGGCATGAAGGCCTGGAGCACGCCGAGCAGGCCGCCGGCGAAACCGGCGTAAGCGGCGGCGATCACGAAGGCCGTCAGCTTGTAGCCGTGGATGTTGTGCCCGACCGCGGTGGCGCGCAGCGGATTATCCCGGATCGCGCTGAAGATAGCGCCGACCGGCGAGCGCACGATCCTGAGCGCGATGATGACGCCGACGAAGTAGCACAGCGCGATGAACTGATAGAGCGACCAGCCATTGGTGAAGTGAAGCGTGGTGAAGCCGAGATTGAAGCTCGGCGTCGGCACCCCCGGCAGACCGTTCTCGCCGCCGGTGAAATCGGACAGCGGATTGAACTCGACGAAGAAGAACACCTGCGCGATCGCCACGGTAATCATGGCGAAATAGATGCCGGTCCGGCGCAGTGCAATCAGGCCGACGAGGTATCCGGTCGCGGCGGCCGCTATCATGCCGATGATCAGTGCACCCAGCACGTTGCCGAAGCCGGCGCGCGTCAGGAGGTAGGCCGCGACGAAGCCGCCGGTGCCGTAGAAGGCCGACTGGCCGAACGACAACAGTCCGGTGAAGCCGAACAGGATGTCGAAGCCGAGCCCGAACAGGCCCCAGACCAGGATCCGGTTCACAGTGTTGGGCGCGAAGCCGAGATGAGGCAGCACGAAGGGAGCCACGATCAGGCCAACGGCCGTCAGTGTCTCGATCAGGAACGGGCGTTGCTTGAACATGGGAAATCGCTTACTCGCGGCCCTGGACGCCGAGCAGGCCATGCGGTCGCACCACGAGCACGAGCGTCATGACCGCAAACAGCATCACATAGGCGTAGCCGGGGTTGAACATGGAGGTGACGCTGATGATTTCGCCGGCGATCAGGCCGCCGAGGATGGCGCCCGGAAACGAGCCGACGCCGCCGATCACGACCACCACGAAGGTCTGGACCAGGATGTCGTCACCGATGCCCGGTGTCAGCGACACCACCGGCGCGTTGACGATGCCGGCAAAGCCGGCGGCCATCGCGCCGATGCCGAACACCACCATGAAGACGCGATAGACGTTGATGCCGAGCGAATCCACCATCACCGAATCCTCAATGCCGGCCCGCACGATCATGCCGAGCCGGGTCCGGTAGAGGATGATGAACAGCGCCCCGAGCGCGATCGCGACGATGCCGACCACGGCGAGGCGGTAGGTCGGATAGAACATGAAGCCGAGATTGGTGATGCCCTGGAATATCGCCGGCGGCGGGACCAGCTGCGACTGGCTGGAGAAGATCAACCGGATGATTTCGACGAAGCAGATGCCGAGCCCGAACGTCACGAGCAGCTGATCCTCGTGCGGCCGATGATAGAAATGGCGAATGATGACGCGTTCCATCGCGACGCCCAGCAGCATCACGAACAGGGAGCCGGCGATCACGGCGATGATGAACGATTCCGTATACTGGTAGGCGACGAAGCCGGCATAGCCGCCGATCATGAACATCGCGCCATGCGCGAGGTTGAGCACGCCGAGCGTGCCGTAGATGATGGTCAGGCCGGAGCTGATCAGCGCGAGCAGCGCGCCGAGCGCGAGCCCGTTGAAGAGCTGCGAGACGAGGTTGGGCCAACTAATCATGCAATGGTCACGGTTGTGGCGCGTTCCGGCGGTGCGCAAAAAAGGGTGACGCCGCAGGAGCCGGAGGCGACCTACGGCGTCACAGGGGTTAGCGCGAGCTCAGCTGTAATCGCCGAGATGGCAGCCGAAGGCGTCCGGCTTCTGCATCAAGCCTTCGCCCGGGACGATCTCGACCACATCGTACCAGTCTTCCTTGTTCTTCATGTCCTTCTGCTGCTTGCCCTTGACGATGATCACGGGACGGACGCACTGATGGTCCTCGGGACGGTAATGTACGTCGCCGACCAGTGACGGCAGCGTCTCGCCCTTTTCATAGGCCTTGATCACGTCGGGCGGGTTGAAGCTGCCGGCCTGCTCGCACATGCGCGCCCAGTGCGCGAAGCTGACATAGGCGTTCTCCGCGCCCCATTCCGGCTTGTAGCCGTGCTTCTTCTCGAAAGCCTCGTTGAACATCTTGGCGAGCGGGAACTTGTCCTCGAGGGTCCACCAATAGTCGGTGGCGGCGAAGACGCCCTGCATCAGCCCGCCGGTCTCGCGTGCGATGAAGGGCACCTGGTAGGGGACGACCAGCTTCATCTTGTCGAGCACGCCGAACTGCTTGGCCTGCTGGGTCGACAGCACCGCATCGTGGCCCCAATTGACGTTGATCAGCACGTCGGCGCCGGAATTCGCGACGTTCAGCAGATAGGAGGAATAATCGGGCGCGCCCAGCGGCGCGACCTGGTTGGTGACGGTGGTCCAGCCGGCGGTCGCGAGGAAGTCCTGCATCGATTTGGTGACGGTGTGGCCGTAGGTGTAGTCCGGCGTGAGATAGGCGGCCTTCTTGCCCTTGCCGAATTCCTTGACCATCACGGGGCCGATCGCCGCCGCGGCGGTCTGGCCGAAGAAGTTCTGGCGGAAGCCGTAGCGGACGCAGTCCTTTCCGGTCGTGTCGTTCGAGCCGGAGATGCCGCACACGAAGATCACCTTCTCGCGCTGGGCGAGCTTGTTGAGTGCGACCGCAACGGCGCTCGAGGTGCCGCCGGTGATCATGATCGCCTTGTTCTCGCTGATGAAGCGCTGCTGCGCCTGCACCGCCTCGTTCGGCTTGGCCGCGGAATCCGCGACGCCGAATTTCAGCTCCTTGCCGAGCACGCCCTTGCTGGTCTTCGGCGAGATCTTCTTGATCAGGTCGTGACCGCTGTTGATGTGCTCGATCGCGAGCTGATAGCCCTTGAGCTCGTCCTCGCCCTGCACGGCATAGGTGCCGGTGCGCGGAACCGAGATGCCGATGAAGGCGGTGGAACCCGAGACGCCCGCGGGATACGAGCCGATCGGCTTGTCCTCGGCAAAGGCCGGCATTGCCGGCAGCACCGAGCCGCCGATGAGGCCCGCCGTGGTCTGGAGCAGACCACGGCGCGAGAGGCCACGGCGAATGAGATGGTCAGTCATGATCGTTTCCTCCGGATATCGTTCTTGTTTGCAGGCAAAACACAACTTGTCCGGCGGCAACCGGCCTCGAAGGGCCTGTCTGCGCCGGGCATGTCACATCCGCGTGTGGCTCCCAGACGTAAACATTGCTTGTGAACACCTTCTGTCAATTTCGTCTTTGGTCGAACGATCGAGATTATCGCGTGAAAACATATCGGATCACGATATATATTAGTCTTTGTGAGTACGAGGCTGGCGGGTTCGGCGGAGGAAAATGGCGCGGCAGACACCAGTGGCGGGTGCCCGGAAGCAGCAGGCATGGCCGCAAGCGGCGGAGCGACAGGCAACGGAGGGGAGCGATCGGCATGCGGCGCCGCAGCCTGGCGATGCCGCCCGCACTGCCGAACCGCGCAATCGGTCCACCGGCCGACACGGGCTCGTCGTCGGCAGCGTTCATTCGAAGCGCGAGCCCGGCCCGATGCAGAAGCTCAGCGTGCGCGCCCAGAACGTGTTGAAGGAGCTTGCGGTCGAACTCACCGGCGAACAGCCGCCGAAAGGGACTTGGTCGCCCTCACAGAAATTGCTTCGCGCGCTGACGGCCGAACGCCTCGCGACGGCGCGCAACTGCGGTCCTCATACCATGCGGGAGATCGTGGACTGGGCGCAGGGCTGTGGCGTGACCATCGGCCCGGTGCTCCCGCCGGGCGGCTCGCTGTCGCAGATGTGGGGCGAGTTGATCGCCAAAGCGTCGGCCGGCAGCCTGACCAGCGCCCAGATCGCCGGAGCGCTGCAGCGCTCGATCAGGCGCAAGAGCGTCCGAATTCCGATCGCCTTTCAGGTCATCCTGGTGAAGATCCTGCTGTCGAGCTTCGAATAGCGACCGGATAGCTGTGCATCCACGGCCTCGTCCGGTTGGTTTCGGGGCGGCGTCTTGCTACTTTTGTCTAAGTCGCCCGCCTTCTCGAGCTGGAAGCCCGAGGTAGGGCGGCTCGACATGGTCCAGGATGCAAGCCAAGCGATCCAAGGCAACGGTCACCCCATCGCGCTCGAATAGCCGCACGATGCATGATGCCGATTACGCGGCGCTGGCGCAGTTCCGCTATCAGATCCGGAGCTTCCTCGCCTTCAGCGAGAAGGCTGCGGCGAAGGAGGGATTGACGCCGACGCAGCACCAGGCGCTGCTCGGCATCAAGGGCTTTGTCCGTCCGGGGCCCGCGAGCGTCGGCGACGTCGCGCGCTTCCTGCTGATCCGGCATCATTCCGCAGTCGAACTGGTCGACCGTCTGGCCAAGCTCGGACTGGTCAGCAGGCTTGCCGACCCCGACGACGCCCGGCGCGTGCACCTCAAGCTCACCAGGAAGGGCGAGCAGAAGCTTCGGGCGCTCTCGCGGAAGAACCTCGAAGAGCTTCGCCGTGCTGCGAGCCCGGCCTTGAGTCGTCTGTTGAAGTCGTTCCGGGTCTTCAGCGAAAGCTGACTTCGCGGCCGATCGCGCCGGTCAGGCCGCCGCGCCTTGGGCGGCGAGCTGGGCTGCCTGATGCTCCGTGGTCAGCGCGTCGGTCAACTCGCCAAGCGCTTCGCCTGCGATCACCTGCGGCAGCTTGTAGAGCGTCAGATTGATGCGGTGGTCGGTGACGCGCCCTTGCGGAAAATTGTAGGTGCGGATGCGCTCGGAGCGGTCGCCCGAGCCGACCTTCTCCTTGCGCTCGGCCGACCGCGCGGCGTCGAGGCGCTGCTGCTCGGCGTCATAGATGCGCGAGCGCAGGATGTTCATGGCGGAGGCGCGATTCTTGTGCTGCGAGCGCGAGTCCTGCATCATCACCACGATGCCGGTCGGAATGTGGGTGATGCGGATCGCCGATTCGGTCTTGTTGACGTGCTGGCCGCCGGCGCCTTGCGCGCGCATGGTCTCGATCCTGAGATCGTCGTTCTTGATGTCGACGTCGACTTCCTCGACCTCCGGCATCACGGCGACAGTCGCGGCAGATGTATGAATCCGTCCCTGCGTCTCGGTGTCGGGCACGCGCTGCACGCGGTGCACGCCGGATTCGAACTTCAGCTTGGAGAACGCGCCGCGGCCCTGCACCTCCGCGATGATTTCCTTGTAACCGCCAACGGTGCCTTCGCTGGCCGAGATCACCTCGACCTTCCAGCCCTGCAAGGCAGCGAAGCGCTCGTACATCCGGAACAGGTCGCCGGCAAACAGCGAGGCCTCGTCGCCGCCGGTGCCGGCCCGGATTTCCAGCACCACGTTGCGGTCGTCCATGGCGTCCTTGGGCAAGAGCGCGACGCGGATCTTCTGGACCAGTTCCTCGATTTTCGGCGTGAGTTCGTCACGCTCGGCTTCCGCCATGGCGCGCATCTCGGCATCGGTTGCGGGATCGGAGATCAGCGCCTCGGTGTCGGCGAGCTCCTTGACCGCCGCGCGATAGGCCTTCACGGCGTCGATCAGCGGGGTGATCTCGGCGAGCTCGCGCGTGATCTGCACATAGCGCTCGGAGGCGAGCTGCCCCAGCGATTCGGCCTCGAGCGAGGCATGATGTGCAAGGAGCAGGTCCAGTTTGGCTTCGGGGAGTGACGACATCGGTTCAGTCTCAAATGGCGGAAGGCGGCGAGGCGGCAAGGAGCGGCGACGAGGCCCGCTACAACGCCAGGCCTTCGGCTTCGGCAAATTCCGTCAGTTTCTGCCGGATCGAGACGCTGCCCGCCGGCGCGTCCAGCAGCGGGCCGAGCATGGCTTCGGCCTTCTTGGCATCGAGATCGATGACCATCGCCTTGACCGGGCCGAGTGCGGTAGCCGACAACGACAGTGAGTGGTAGCCGAGCGCAATCAGGGCCAGTGCGCCGATCGGCTTGGATGCCATCTCGCCGCAGAGCGAGAGCGACTTCTTCGCCGCCTGCGACTTGCGCGCGATGTCGCGCAGCGCGCGCAGGATCGGCGCCGACATGGTGTCGAAGCGCTCAGAGACCTTTGCATTGCCGCGGTCGACCGCGAACAGGAACTGGAACAGATCGTTGGAGCCGACCGAGATGAAGTCGACCTTCTTCAGGAGCTCGTCGAGCTGATAGAGCAGCGCGGGGACCTCGACCATGGTGCCGATGTCGATTCGCTCAGGCAGCGTGTGGCCGTGCTGGCGCAGGTAAGTGAGTTCGCGCTCGACCAGCGCCTTCGCCGAATCGAATTCGGCGACCTCCGAGATCATCGGGAACATGATGCGCAGCGCGCGGCCGCCGCCGGCGCGTAAGAGCGCACGAATCTGGCCGCGCAACAGGCCGGGACGATCGAGCCCAAGCCGGATCGCGCGCCAGCCGAGCGCGGGATTTTCCTCGATCACCGCTTCCATATAGGGCAGCGCCTTGTCGCCGCCGATGTCGAGGGTGCGGAAGGTGACGGGCTTGGTGCCGGCGGCATCCAGCACGGTGCGATACAGCGCCAGCTGGTCGCTGGTCCGCGGCAGGCTCTGGCCCACCATGAACTGCAGCTCGGTGCGGAACAGGCCGATGCCGGCGCTGCCGGTGTCCTCGATATGCGGCAGGTCGATGGCGAGACCTGCATTGATCATCAGCTCGACCTTCTGGCCGTCCCGGGTGACGCAGGGCCGGTCGCGCAGCGCCAGATATTGCGCCTGGCGGCGGGCACGGAAGCGCACACGCTCGGCGAAGGCCGCCTCGACCTCCTGCGACGGGCGCACATAGATCATGCCGGAGGTGCCGTCGACGATGACGGCGTCGCCGGGATCGGCGATACCAGGCGCGTTCGGCACCTCGCCGACCGCGGGAATGCCGAGTGCGCGCGCCACGATCGAGACGTGGGAATTGGCGGTGCCTTCCTCCAATATGATGCCGCGCAGGCGCTTGCGGTCGTAGTCGAGCAGCGCAGCCGGCCCCATCGCGCGGGCGATGACGATGGCGTTGTCGGGCAACTGCTCGCGTGACGGCGCGTGGTCCTGACCGACCAGCTGACGCATCAGGCGGTAGCCGAGATCTTCGAGATCGTGCAGCCGGTCGCGCAAATAGGGATCGGTCGAGCGCAGCATGCGCGCGCGGGTGTCGGACTGCACGCGCTCGACCGCGGCTTCCGCGGTGAGGCCGGTGGCGACCGCCTCATGCAGCTTGTGCGACCAGCCCTGGTCGTTGGCGAACATGCGGTAGGCTTCCAGCACCTCGCGATGCTCGCCGCCCTCGGCGACGTCGCCGCGCTCGAGCATGCGGTCGAGATCGGCGCGGAGCTTGGCCAGCGCGGTGTCGAGCCGCTTGATCTCCTTGGGCAGGTCCTCGGCGATGTAGTCCTTGATGACGACACGTGGCTCGTGCAGCACGACATGGCCGAGCGCGATGCCCTCCGACAGGATGGCGCCGACCTTCTGCGCGGAATGGCGCGCGGCCGGCTCCTGGCCTGGCTGCGCCAGCGCGGACAGCTCGCCCGAGGCGATCAGCTCGGCAAGCACCATCGCGGTGGTCTGCAGCGCCTCGAGCTCCTCCTCGACATAATTGCGCTTGGCGCGGTTCTGCACCACCAGCACGCCGAGCGTGTTGCCGGCCCGCAGGATCGGCACGCCGAGGAAGGAGTGGTAGATTTCTTCGCCGGTCTCGGGGCGGAACGAGAAGGCCGGGTGGCTCTGCGCATCGCTGAGGTTGAGCGGCGTCGCTTCGCTGGCGACGAGGCCGACCAGGCCCTCATGGGCGCTCAGCACAGTGTGATGCACGGCCTCGCGGTTGAGGCCTTCGGTGGCGTAGAGCTCCAGCGTGTTGTCGACGCGCAGCACATAGACCGAGCACACCTCGGCCACCATGTTGGCGGCGATCAGCACCACGATCTTGTCCAGCCGCTCCTGGGCCGAGACCTGCTCCGCCATGGTTTCGCGGAGCCGTCTCAACAAGACGCGGGGACCTCCCGACGCGCTCCGCATGTCCCCTCAATCTCCTCCGTCTGCCCGGCCCGGCGGTATCGGCCGGCGGCTGGCCCAAAAATCCAGAAAAACAACCAAATTGTTCGTCCGGCGCAGGCACAAACCCAAAATCTACTTGAGATCAGCGCTTGTACCGAATCAGCGCCGCCCTGAACTGGGACACAGTCTGCGGCAGCCCACCCTGTTCGCCGTATAGCGAATTGAGGCTTGTTTTGCCAAGCAAAACGCCTGCCAAACGCGAATGTGTGGAGACCTCAGCGTTTGCTGCGACCGCTAAGAGAAAATTAGTCCAGCCATGGTCCGGAAAAGTGCGAAGCGGTTTTCCGGAAAGACCATGCTCAAACAACAACCTGAAGCGTGACGATGGTCGCGCTTCAGGCCTGATCGAGACCGTAGAGCGTATGCAGGGTGCGCACCGCAAGCTCGGTATAGGCGGTGTCGATCAAAACCGAGAACTTGATCTCGGAGGTTGTAATGGCCCGGATGTTGATATTCCGCCCCGCAAGGGCCGAGAACGCCTGGGCGGCGACGCCGGCATGGCTGCGCATGCCGCTGCCGATCACCGAGATTTTTGCGACGTCGGTAGCGGTATCCAGCCGTGCATAACCGATCTTGGCCTTGGCGGCGGTAATCGTGTCCTTGGCGCGGGTATAATCGGCTGCCGGCACCGTGAAGGTGAGGTCGGTTGTCTTGCCGTCCTCCGAGACGTTCTGCACGATCATGTCGACGTTGATGTTGGCATCCGCCAGCGGGCCGAAGATCGAGGCGGCAACGCCCGGCTTGTCCTCGATCTGGCGCACCGAGATCTGGGCCTCGTCCTTCGAAAAGGCAATGCCGGTGACGACGTGGCTTTCCATGATCTCCTCCTCGCTGCAGATCAGCGTGCCGGGCGGCTGGTTGGCATGCGGGTCGATATCCTCGGGCTTGTCGAAGCTCGAACGGACGAAGATCGGCATGTTGTGGACCATGCCGAGTTCCACCGAGCGAACCTGGAGCACTTTTGCGCCCTGGGAGGCCAGTTCCAGCATGTCTTCGAATGCGATCTTGTCGAGCCTCTTGGCCTTCGGAACGATTCGCGGGTCGGTCGTGTAGACGCCGTCGACATCGGTGTAGATGTCGCAGCGGTCGGCCTTGACGGCGGCGGCGATCGCCACGGCCGAGGTGTCGGAGCCGCCGCGGCCGAGCGTGGTGATGCGGCCCGTCTTGGGCTCGATGCCTTGGAAGCCGGCGATGACCGCGACCTCCTTGCGCTCCCTGAAGCGCTTGATGATCTCGGTGCCGTCGATGTCCTCGATCCGGGCCGAGGCGTGGGCGTCGCTGGTCTTGATCGGGATCTGCCAGCCCTGCCAGGAGCGGGCCTGAATGCCCATGCCCTGGAGCGCAATGGCGAGCAGGCCGGATGTCACCTGTTCGCCGGAGGCGACGACGGCGTCGTATTCGCGCGCGTCGTGCATCGGCGAGGCCTCGGTGCACCAGGCCACCAGCTCGTTGGTTTTCCCGGACATCGCCGAGACGACCACGGCCACTTCGTGGCCGGCGTCGACCTCACGCTTCACATGGCGTGCGACGTTGCGGATACGTTCGATGTTGGCGACGGATGTGCCGCCGAATTTCATCACGAGGCGGCTCATGACGACGCGTGCATTCCTTCAAAGGGATCAGTATGGTGACCCGCACCGGACGGGTGCCTGTGGACACCGACCGCGCGTATACATAGCGGCGGGGCCGGGGGCAAGCGGGTTCCTGCGGGACCGGGTGCGGCAATGGGTTAACCGAGGTCATGGCGCGTTACATCGACGAGATTCTGCAGCCCGGCGAACGGGTGCTGTATTCGACCAATGCGCACTGGATCTTCTATTTCCCGGCCATCGTGGCCTGGATCGTGGCCGGCGCGCTCTTCGTGGCATCCCGGCAGCCGATCGCCGATTGGCTCGTCCTGCTCTGTCTGGTCGCCTCCGGCCTCGTTGCGCTTGCCGCGCTTTATTGGACCCTGAAGGGCTGGTTCCACCGCTTCACCACCGAGACCGACGTCACCAATCTCAGGGTCGTGCACAAGACCGGCTTCATCAAGCGCCGCACCTTCGAGATGGCGCTGGACAAGGTCGAAAGCGTCGACGTCGATCAGACCATCCTTGGACGTGTTCTCAACTACGGCGACGTGACGATTCGCGGCGTCGGCGAGGGGATCGAGACGATCAAGACCATCGCCTCGCCGCTCGCCTTCCGTAGTTCGATCACCACGCGGTAGGACCGCGCGTAACCATGAGCATGCAGCAAGATACTTCCGCAACCACAAGCCCGCAGCAGGGCTCGACCGTCGATGCCGCCGAGATCGCGAAATTTTCAAAACTCTCGGCGGAGTGGTGGGACCCCAACGGCAAGATGGCGCCGCTGCACCGGATCAATCCCCTGCGGCTCGGCTATATCCGCGATGCCGCCTGCCGCAAGTTCGAGCGCAATTTACGCAGCCTCAATTGCCTCGGCGGCTTGCGCGTGCTCGACATCGGCTGCGGCGCCGGCCTGTTGTGCGAGCCGCTGTCGCGGCTCGGGGCGCAGGTCATCGGCGTCGATCCCTCCCAGAGCAACATCGCCGCGGCGAAGCTGCATGCCGACAAGGGCCATCTCGCGATCGACTACCGCTGCACCACGGTCGAGGAGATCGACCCGCGCGAGCGCTTCGACATCGTGCTGGCGATGGAAGTGGTCGAGCACGTCGTCGATGTCGGCGTCTTCCTGAAGCGCTGCGCCGCGATGCTGAAGCCGAACGGCCTCATGGTGGTCTCGACGCTGAACCGCAACTGGAAGAGCTTTGCGCTCGCCATCGTCGGCGCCGAATACGTCCTGCGCTGGCTGCCGCGCGGCACCCACGAATGGAACAAGTTCGTCACCCCCGACGAGCTGGCCAAATACCTGCTCGACAACCGCCTCGTCATCACCGAGCAGACCGGCGTGGTCTACTCGCCCTTCGCCGACAAATGGTCGCTCTCGTCGGACATGGACGTGAACTACATGGTGGTGGCGGAAGGGATGGTGTGAGGGCGCAAGCAGGCTCAAGCATCGCTCCTATGACGTGGGCGTGATTGACGGGCTTGAGCGCTAGCGGCAGGTTGGCTGCGGTCCCTTCCCTGCATAGCCCCCTCATGTTCACCGTCGCCAGCCTCTGGATTCCCTTCACCGTCGTCGCCGCGCTCGGGCAGGTCGCGCGCAATGCGATGCAGCGGTCGCTGACGAAGCCGTTGGGGACCTGGGGAGCGACCAATATCCGCTTCCTGTTCGGCTTTCCGTTCTCGCTATTGTTTCTGGGCGTGGTGCTGATCGCGACCGGCGATCATCTCGGCCCGCCGCCCTCCGTGTTCTGGCCGTGGCTGCTGCTGGGTGCGCTCAGCCAGATCGTCGCCACCGGCCTGATGCTGCTCGCGATGAACGACCGTTCCTTCGTGGTGACGACGGCGTATCTGAAGACCGAGGCGATCCAGACCGCGATCTTCGGCTTCGTCTTCCTCGGCGACCACCTGACCTGGCTGAAGGTGCTGGCGATCGTCATCGCGACAATCGGCGTCGTCATCACCGCGCTCAGGTCCGGCGGCGAGAAGAGTTTTGCGGAGCTGAAGCCGACCATTACCGGGCTCGTTGCCGCGGCGGCCTTCGCGTTGTCCGCTGTCGGCTTTCGCGGCGCCATTATCAATGTTCCCGGCGTCTCTTTCGTGACCGCGGCCTCGCTCACGCTGGTGCTTGGCCTGTTCGTGCAGACGCTGATCCTGACCATCTATCTGCTCTGGCGCGCGCCAAAGGTGCTGCAGGCGATTTTGGGCTTGTGGAAGCCGTCGATGCTAGCGGGCTTCATGGGCGCCTTCGCCTCGCAGTTCTGGTTCCTGGCGTTCGCGCTGACGGCCGCCGCCAATGTCCGCACACTCGCTCTGATCGAGGTGCTGTTCGCGCAAGCCGTGGCGTATTACTCGTTCAAGCAGCCGATCGCGCCACGCGAGCTTGCAGGCATCGCGCTGATCATCATCGGCGTGGCGGTGCTGGTGGGAGCCTAGTTCCTGTCTTCCGGCAATGTCGGCAGCGGCGATACCTTGATGCCCTCGTCGATCAGCGATTTCGCCTCCTCGGGCGAGGCCTCGCCGTAGATCGGACGGTGCTCCTTGTCGCCGTAATGCATCGCGCGGGCTTCGTTGGCAAAGCGCTCACCGACATTGTCGGCGTTCTTCACGATGTGATCGCGCAGCTCCTTCAGCTTGCTGCGCAGCTCTTTCTCCTGCGCCATCAACAGCGAGGTCGGTCCTGACGGTGCAGCCTCGGGCGCGGGAGCAGCCGCGGGCTCAGGCGGCGGCGTTGCACGGCCGCGGCCCTTCTTGCCGACGATGCGCGGGGCCATGATCGCCTTCTCGACCTTGGCCGAGCCGCAGATCGGGCAGGTCACGAGCTTGCGCTTAACCTGCGAATCATACGCCGACGAACTCTGGAACCAGCTTTCGAATTCGTGGCTCTTGTCGCAGTGGAGCGCGTAGCGGATCATGCCGATCCTCGCACCAGGTGCAAATGATCCGGCCCCGCCTTGGGGTCGGCGACGCCGAAACGACGGCCGTGCTGGAGCGAGGGGATCGCGCGGCGTGCGGTCTCGACCTTGGCCGGGTCGATCCTGGCCATGATGATGCCGGGCTCGACATCGCCCTCGGCGAGGATCTCGCCCCAGGGATCGATGATCAGCGAATGGCCGTAAGTCTCGCGCTTGTTCTCGTGGGTGCCGGCCTGGGCCGCGGCGAAGATGAAGCAGCCGGTCTCGATCGCGCGCGCACGCAGCAGCACGTGCCAATGCGCTTCACCGGTCTTGCGGGTGAAGGCAGAGGGCACGGTGATGAAGTATGCGCCGCTCTCGGCCAGCGCGCGGTAAAGCGCCGGGAAGCGCACATCGTAGCAGATCGTCAATCCGACGCGGCCCCAGGGCAGATCGGAGATCACCGCGGTCTCGCCCGGCTGGTAATTGGCGGATTCGCGATAGCTCTCGCCGTCCGGCAGCTCGATGTCGAACATGTGGATCTTGTCGTAGCTCGCGAGCACATTGCCCTCGGGCCCGATCAGGAAGGAGCGGTTGACCGCCTTCTCCGGCGAAAAGCGCAGCGCCAGCGAGCCGACATGGAGATGGATTTTCAGTTCCGCCGCGAGCGCCCGGTAGGCCTTCAGCGAAGTGTCGTCCTCTTCGCTCTGCAGATGCTCGAACAGCGCCTTGCGGTTCAGCTGCATCATGTTGCTGACTTCGGGCGTCTGCACGTAGTCGGCGCCGTTGGCGGCCGCCTGCCGGATCAGCTTCGTCGCTTGGGCCAAGCTCGGCTCGGGCATCAGGCCGGTGCGCATCTGCACCATGGCGGCGGTGAACGTGCGGTTCTCGCTCATGACGTGGCCTTCACACCTTCGAGCATGCCGTCGAGCTTGCCCTCGCGATCGAGCGCGTAGAGATCGTCGCAGCCGCCGATATGGGTTCCGCCGATCCAGATCTGCGGAAAGGTCGAGCCCTCGCCGGCGCGGTCGTACATCTCGTCCCGCCAGGAGGGGTTCTTAGCGACGTCGAATTCGGTAAAAGTCGCCTTCTTGCGGGTCAGCAGGGACCTCGCCGCGGAACAATAACCGCAGCCCGGCCTGGTGTAGATCTCGACAGCAGCAGTCATGGCGTCCGGCGCTCTCATGTCATGAAGTCATTGAATTATATGGGACGAGGGCCGCTCTCGACAACCCGGGCGAAGACCAGCACGTCGACCTGGGCGGCTTTGGCCCGGAGCAGGACCCGCGCACAGGCATCCAGCGTCGCCCCCGAGGTCAGGACGTCGTCGATCAGGACAAGGCGGCGGCCCTGGATTTCCGCCTGACGGTCGGGGGATACCTGGAACGCGCCCTGCACATTGGTGGCGCGCTGGGCCCGCGACAGGCCTATCTGCTGCTCGGTGGCGCGCACCCGGCGCAGCACCTCAGTCCTCGCCTTGACCCCGCTCTGCCGCTCGATGACCTGCGCCAGCGCCCCGGACTGGTTGTAGCGGCGGCGCCAGGCCCGCCGCCAATGCAGGGGCACCGGCAACAGCATGTCGGCGCCATCAAGCAGTTCGCCGCCCGCCCGCGCCATCCAGCGGCCCATCGCGGGCGCCAGATCGGTGCGGTCCTGGTACTTCAGCGCATGCACCAGCGTGCGCGCGACGTCGTCGTAACGGACAGCCGCGCGGGCGCGCTGGTAGGCCGGCGGGCTCGCGATTGCCTCCATCGACAGCATGTCGGGGCCGGGATCATAGACGAAGGGAATTCCGAGCCGCGGGCAATAGGGCCGCTCGATGAACGACAGTCGCGCCCAGCAGGCCGCGCAGACGCCCTCGCCGTCGACCGGCTCGCGGCACGACACGCACAGCGTCGGCAGCGCGATGTCGAGCGCCAGCCGTGCCGCGCGCGACAGGATGTGGCGGCCGGCCGTCCATGCGGCACGCAGCGGTGCGGCGATGGAACGGTTGGGGGCGGTCTCGGCTTCCATAGGGGAAGGCTAGCGCCGCACAGGCCGGATTGCCAGAACCGTCGAGATCGGCATAACCAGCGGCATGGCCCAGACACCCCAAACCCCGCCCGCTTTATTCGATCGTGCCTTGCTGCATGCGCGGCAACGGCGGGCGCAGGCGCAAGGTGCCGTGGGCTTCCTGCTCGATCGAGTCGCCGAGGACATGTCTGACCGGCTGGCCGCGGTGATGCGGGATTTCCACGCGGCGGCCGATCTCTGGACGCCCGGCGAAGGTCTTGCGGACCTGCGTACGCGGCTTCCGTCTATCGCGCACATCGCTCTCGATGCGGCCGGTGCTGAGAAACTGCCCTTCGCGCCGGAAAGCCTCGATCTCGTCGTCTCCGCGCTGGCACTGCAATTTGTCAACGATTTGCCTGGCGTGCTCGCGCAAGTTCGGCGCGCGCTGAAGCCCGATGGCTTGCTGCTCGCCGCGATGCTCGGCGGGGACAGCCTGACCGAGCTGCGACAGGCCTTTGCCACGGCGGAGGCCGAATGCGAGGGCGGCGTCTCGCCGCGCGTGGCGCCGTTCGCCGATTTGCGCGACATCGGCGCGCTATTGCAGCGGGCGGGATTTGCCCTGCCGGTGACCGACGTCGACCGTGTCGTGGTGCGCTACGGCAATGCGTTCGCGCTGATGCAGGATCTCCGCCGCATGGGCGCGGCCAATGTGCTGATCGAGCGGCGTCGCACGCCGAGCCGGCGCGCGACGCTGTTGCGGATGGCGGAGATTTATGCCGAGCTTTTTGCCGATGCCGACGGCCGGATCCGTGCGACCTTCGACATCATCTGGCTCTCCGGCTGGTCCCCGCATGCGAGCCAGCAGCAGCCGCTGAAGCCGGGATCGGCGAAGGCGAGCCTGGCGGACGCGGTGAAGAAGGCGGGGAAGGAGTGATCCTCATGGTGAGGAGGCGCGTAAGCGCCGTCTCGAACCATGCAGGCCCGGCTCTTGCCGTTTGGCCATCCTTCGAGACGACCGCTTCGCGGTCTCCTCAGGATGAGGCCCGTGCTCACATCAACAGATCAATCAAATGCGGGATCAGCGGAATGTCCGCGGGCGGCATCGGGTAGTCGCGCAGCTTGTTGGCGCGGACCCAGGCCAGGGTCTGGCCTTCGCGCGGCGCCATTTGTCCCTCCCAGCGCCGGCAGACATAGAGCGGCATCAGCAGGTGGAAGGTCTCGTAACCGTAGCTCGCAAAGGTCAGCGGCGCCAGGCACGGCTCGGCGACGGTGATGCCGAGCTCCTCGTGCAGCTCGCGGATCAGGCTCTGCTCCGGCCGTTCGCCCGGTTCACACTTGCCGCCGGGAAACTCCCAGAGGCCGGCCAGCGTCTTGCCCTCGGGGCGCTGCGCGATCAGGACGCGCTTGTCGGCGTCGATCAGCGCGCAGGCCACAACCAATGTCAGTTTCAGATCGGCCATACGTGAATGTCGCTCGCTGAAGATCACCCGCAACGGTTAGTTAACCCCGTTGCGGCCGGGGTTTCCAAGTTCCATAAGTCATATTTAATCCGGGGTTCCTAGAGTGGAAACGCTTAACCACTCCGGGCCCGAACCATGCGCGCTGCGCTTTCCACCATCATCCGCCGGTTCGTTCACGACCGGCGCGGCAATATCGCGGTGATCTTCGCGCTTGGCTGCGTCCCACTGATCACCGCGGTCGGCTGCGCGGTCGACTATTCGCGCGCGACGCAGACCCGGGCCAAGCTTCAGGCCGCGGCCGACGCCGCCAGCGTCGGCTCGATCGCCAAGGCGTCGCCGGCCTTCAAGGCCGCCGGCACCATGACGTCGGATGGCTCGATTTCCGTCGGCGTCACCGACGCCAACAACATCTTCAACGCCAATCGCGCCAATCTGACCGGCTATACCCTCAACAGCGTCACGCCGACCGTGGTCAAGACCGGCTCGACCGTCACCTCGACTGTCGCGTTCAACGCCACCATCAACACCATGTTTCTCGGCCTGATCGGCAAGACCGCACTGGCGCTGACCGGTACGTCGAAAGCGACGGCCAGCATGCCGCTCTATATCGACTTCTACCTGCTGCTGGACAATTCGCCGTCGATGGGCGTCGCGGCGACGCCGGACGACGTGACCAAGATGGTCAACAACACGTCCGATAAATGTGCCTTCGCCTGCCACGACTACAACGACTCCAAAAACTACTACAATCTCGCCAAGACGCTCGGCGTGACGACCCGGATCGACGTGCTCCGCAGCGCGACGCAGTCGCTGATGGACACGGCCGCTGCCACGCAGACCTATTCCAATCAGTTTCGCATGGCGATCTACGATTTCGGCGCCTCGTCCAAGACGATCGGTCTGCGCGCGTTGTTCTCGCTCTCGTCGAGTCTGTCGAGCGCCAAGACGGCGGCCGGCAACATTGACCTGATGGGCGTCTACGGCAACAACGACAGCTATACCAAGGACCAGGATACGCAGTTCAGTACGCTCTTTCCGGCGATCAGCAACGAGATCCCGAATCCCGGAAGCGGCACGTCCAACTCGCCCCTGAAATATCTATTCTTCGTTTCCGATGGCGTTGCCGACGAAAGCAACGCGGGCTGCCTGAAGCCGCTCTCGGGAAGCTCGCGATGTCAGTCGCCGCTCAATGCCTCGCTTTGCAAGGCGATGAAAGATCGCGGGGTCAAGATTGCAGTGCTGTACACAACGTATCTGAAACTGCCGACCAACAAGTGGTACATGGACTGGATCGACCCATTCAACCAGGGCCCGTTCGGCCCATCGCCGAACAGCCAAGTCGCGCAGAACATGCAGAGCTGCGCCTCACCCGGGTTCTATTTCGAGGTCAGCCCGACCCAGGGCATCGCGGATGCCATGAACGCGCTGTTCAAGAAGGCGGTTGCGGACGCGCGCATCTCGGGGTGAGTTGCTCACCTCTCCCCGCAAGCGGGAGCTACGACCTGTAATCGCCGTTGATCGCGACATACTCCTTGGTGAGGTCGCATGTCAGTACGCGGTCGCGGCCCTTGCCGAGGCCGAGCGAGACCTTGATCGCGATCTCCGGCGCCTTCATCGCTTCCGAGACCTGCGCCTCGTCATAATCAGGATCGCGCGCGCCGCTCCTGGCGACGCGGATGCCGTTGAAGGAGATCGAGAGCCTGTCGCGATCGGCCGGCTCGCCGGCCTTGCCGACTGCCATCACGACGCGGCCCCAATTGGCGTCTTCGCCGGCGATCGCGGTCTTGACCAGCGGCGAGTTGGCGATAGACATCGCGATCTTGCGCGCCGAGGCCTTGGTCTTGGCGCCCTCGACCGTGATCTCGACCAGCTTGCGCGCGCCTTCGCCGTCGCGGGCCACTTGCTCGGAAAGATTGGCGAGCACTTGATTGAAGGCTTTGACGAACGCTTTCAGGCGCGGATCACTGGCGCGGCTGATCTTCGGGGCGCCGTGCTCGGCGGCAGCGCCGGTGGCGAAGGCCAGCAGCGTGTCCGACGTGGACGTGTCGCCATCGATCGTCACCGCGTTGAAGGTGTCTTCGACGCCGGCCTTGAGCAGCGCCTGCAAGGCCGCGGGCGCGATCGGTGCGTCGGTGAAGACGAAGGACAGCATCGTCGCCATGTCGGGGGCGATCATGCCGGCACCCTTGGCCATGCCGTTGATGGTGACCCTGGCCTTGCCGAGCTTGACGGTCGCGGTCGCGACCTTCGGGAAGGTATCGGTGGTCATGATCGCCTTGGCAGCATTGAGATAATCGCCGGGCTCGGCGGCTTCGGCCAACCGGCCCAGCACGCCGTCGAACTTGGTCGCGTCGAGCGGCTCGCCGATCACGCCGGTCGAGGCCAGGAAGATCTCGCTTTCGCTGCATCCGACCGCCTTGGCCGCGATCTTCGCAGTCAGCGCGGTGGAGGCACGGCCGGTCTTGCCGGTGAAGGCATTGGCGTTGCCGGAATTGACGACGAGCGCGCGCGCCTTGCCGCCCTTCAGCTTGGCGCGGCACCATTCCACCGGTGCGGAGGGGCACTTCGATTTGGTGAAGACGCCGGCAACCGCGGTGCCCTTGTCCATCACCGCCAGCAGCACGTCGGTGCGGTTCTTGTAGCGGATGCCGGCCTCGGCCGTCGCAAGACGAATGCCCGCGATCACGGGCATATCGGGAACGTTTTTCGGGGCGAGGGGAGAGACGGAGGAGGACATCGCGGGGGCGCCTTGGTGGGGTCTGGATATGCAGATGGCCGGACCATCAAGTGGCCCGGCCATTGCGACGTTAGATACTCTTGGCGTCCGTGAAGTGACAGCGAATTCTTACGTCTTCGCGGGCTTACTTCTTTGCAGGCGGCGCCATCTTGCTGTCGGACGGCTTGGCTGCGTCCGCCGGCTTGGCGTCTGGCTTGGCGTCCGCCGCCGGCTTGTCCAGCCGCTCGACCTTGGCTTCCGTCCGCAGCTTGGCGACGTAGTCGGCCTGGGCCTTGCGAGTGACGTACTGCTCGATCTGGGCCTTGACCTGCTCGAAATCAGGCGCCTTGCGGTTGCGCTTTTCCTCGACCTTGATGACGTGCCAGCCGAACTGCGACTTGACGGGGTCGGAGATCTTGCCCGGCTCCAGCGCGAAGGCGACAGCCGAGAATTCCGGCACCATCTGCTCCTTGGTGAAGAAGCCGAGATCGCCGCCGTCGGCCGAGCCCGGATCCTTGGACTTCTTCTTGGCCAGCTCGGCGAAATCGGCGCCCTTGTCGAGCTCGGCCTTCACCGCCTTGGCCTCGTCCTCAGTCTCGACCAGGATGTGGCGGGCGCGCACTTCCTGCTCGCCGGTGATCTGCTTGGAGGCCTCCTCATAGACCTTCTTCATGGCGTCGGGGGTGGTGGCGGCCTTGCCTTCCTGAGCCAGCAGGCTGTCCATCAGCAGGCGGGTGCGGGCGAATGCCAGGCGCTTCTTGAACTCCTCGCTGTCGGCGATCTTCTTGTCCTCGGCGGCTTTGCCGACGATCTTCATGTCGATCAGGAAGGACAGGACGTTCTCGTCCTTGGTTGCCGGGTCCATCTGGGCGAGGCTCGCTCCGAGTTCCTCCTCGGCCATGGCAACGTCGCTCTTCTTGATTTCCGCGCCGTTGACCTTCGCCAGCACCGGATCGTCGGCGGCCCGGAGCGGGCCCGCGATCGCCAGGGACAGCCCCAAGGCGAGGCAGCCAGCCAGGGCGGACGCATGGCGGAAACGCTGGCCGGTGGTTGCCGGGAACGAGGTGGTCATGGAAAATCCTTATGTTGAAGCAGGGGGCTGCTCGAAGCGGGGCGGACACTCGCCCAATTCAGGGGGGCTTGGCAACGCGAAAAGTCTGTCAAAATGATGAATTAGCCGCAATGTGCCCGCCGTTGACAAGGCCCTGACCGGGCCATATCTCTGCCCGGTCGCGACCATGGCGATGGCGTTTATTTTGCTGCGTTTTTGGCCGTTGAACCCAGACTTGTCCAATTCCCACCCATATAGCGGATGAACCCGCAGTCCGGGCTCTGACTCCGCGAGGCGTCACGGTGAGTTGATGGGCAGGCGGGTGACAACTTCTTAGGCCCAACGCGGTTGAATCGCGAACACAGGAACCAGGCATGATCGGCGCGCTCGCCCGCAAGTTTTTCGGCTCCGCCAACGACCGGCGGGTGAAGGGATATCAGTCCCGCGTCACCGCGATCAACGCGCTGGAGGCAGAGGTCTCGAAGCTCTCCGACGAGGCGCTCAAGGCCCGCACCGCCGACTTCAAGAAACAGCTCGCCGAGGGCAAGACGCTGGACGACCTGCTGGTGCCCGCCTTCGCCACCGTGCGTGAGGCCGCCAAGCGCACGCTCGGCCAGCGCCATTTCGACGTCCAGCTGATCGGCGGCATGGTGCTGCACGAGGGCGACATCGCCGAGATGAAGACCGGCGAAGGCAAGACGCTGGTGGCGACCCTTGCGGTCTACCTCAACGCGCTCGCCGGCAAGGGCGTCCACGTCGTCACCGTCAACGACTACCTCGCCCGCCGCGACTCCGGCTGGATGGGCCAGATCTACGGCTTCCTCGGCATGACCACCGGCGTGATCGTCCACGGTCTCGACGATGCCGAGCGCAAGGCCGCCTATGCCTGCGACATCACCTACGGCACCAACAACGAATACGGCTTCGACTATCTGCGCGACAACATGAAGTACCGGCTCGAGGACATGGTCCAGCGCCCGCACTTCTACGCCATCGTCGACGAGGTCGACTCCATCCTGATCGACGAGGCGCGCACGCCGCTGATCATCTCCGGTCCGCTCGACGACCGCTCCGATTTCTACAACACCATCGACGGCTTCCTGCCCAAGCTCGACAAGACCGACTACGACGTCGACGAGAAGCAGCGCACGGTGACGCTGACCGAAGCCGGCATGGAGAAGATCGAGACCCTGCTGCGCGATGCCGGCCAGCTCAAGGGCGAGTCGCTCTACGACGTCGAGAACGTCTCCGTCGTGCACCACATCAACCAGGCGCTTCGCGCGCACACGCTGTTCACGCGCGACAAGGACTACATCGTGCGCGACGACGAGGTCATCATCATCGACGAGTTCACCGGACGCATGATGGCCGGCCGCCGCTATTCCGAAGGCCTGCACCAGGCGCTGGAAGCAAAGGAGCACGTGCAGGTCCAGCCGGAAAACCAGACGCTCGCCTCGATCACCTTCCAGAACTATTTCCGGATGTACGAGAAGCTCGCCGGCATGACGGGCACGGCGCTGACGGAAGCCGACGAGCTGTTCGATATCTACAAGCTCGAGGTCGTGGAGATCCCGACCAACGTGCCGATCGGCCGTCTCGACGAGGACGACGAGGTTTACCGCACCCACAAGGAGAAATACACGGCCATCCTCGCCGAGATCGAGCGGGCCAATTCGCGGCTCCAGCCGGTGCTGGTCGGCACGGCGTCGATCGAGAAGTCGGAAGTGCTGGCCGAGTTTCTGAAGCAGAACGGCTACAAGCAGATCGATTTCGGCAAGGAGAACGCGCTCGACAAGCTCTACGCTGCCGCCCGCGCCGGCAAGCCGGCGAAACTGTTCGCGGTGCTGAATGCGCGCTTCCACGAGCAGGAAGCCTATATCGTCGCGGAGGCCGGCGTGCCCGGCGCGATCACGATCGCGACCAACATGGCCGGACGCGGCACCGACATCAAGCTCGGCGGCTCGCTCGAGATGCGCGTCCCGAAGGAGACCGCGGGCATCGAGGACGAGGCCGAGAAGGCCAGGAAGATCGAGCAGATCAAGGCCGACGTCGAGCGCTTCCGCGACATCGTGCTGAAGGCCGAAGAGACCGTCGAGATCGAGCCGGCGAAGGGCAACAAGCCCGCCAAGACCGTGACCAAGCCCGGCGGCCTCTACATCATGGGCTCCGAGCGCCACGAATCCCGCCGTATCGACAACCAGCTGCGCGGCCGTTCCGGCCGTCAGGGCGATCCCGGCCGTTCGAAATTCTTCCTGTCGCTGGAAGACGATCTGATGCGCATCTTCGGCTCGGATCGCCTCGACAGCATGCTGCAGCGTCTCGGCCTGCAAGAGGGCGAGGCCATCATCCATCCCTGGATCAACAAGGCGCTGGAGAAGGCGCAGCAGAAGGTCGAGGCGCGCAACTTCGACATCCGCAAGAACCTCCTGAAGTTCGACAACGTCCAGAACGACCAGCGCAAGGTGATCTTCGACCAGCGCATCGACCTGATGAAGGACGAGAGCGTCGCCGAGACCGTCAACGACATGCGCCACGCCTTCATCGACGATCTCGTCGCCAAGCACGTGCCGGAGCATGCCTATGCCGAGCAGTGGGACGTCGCCGGCCTGAAGGAAGAGCTGAAGCGCGTGCTCGATCTCGACCTGCCGGTCGACGAATGGGCCAAGGAAGAGGGCATCGCCGACGAGGAGCTGCTCACCCGCATCGAGAACCGCGCCGACGAGCATATGGCGGCCAAGGTGGCGCAATGGGGCCCCGACGTGATGCGTTACGTCGAGAAGACCATCCTGCTGCAGACGCTCGACCATCTCTGGCGCGAGCATCTGATCATGCTCGACCATCTGCGCCAGGTCATCGGCCTGCGCGGTTACGGCCAGCGCGATCCCCTGCAGGAGTACAAGACCGAAGCCTTCAATCTCTTCCAGGAGATGAGCGCGCATCTGCGCGAGGCGGTCACGGCGCAGCTGATGCGGGTCGAGATCGTCCCGCCGGAGCAGGAAGCGCCCGTGCTGCCGCCGATGGAGGCGCACAAGTTCGACCCCAATACCGGCGAGGACGAAATGGCGCTCGCCAGCGTCACGCTCGGAGCCCAGACCTCCGATGCCGCGCTGCGCGATCCCAACAACCCCGCCAGTTGGGGCAAGGTCGGCCGCAACGAGGATTGCCCCTGCGGCTCAGGCAAGAAGTACAAGCACTGCCATGGGCGGTATGCCTGATCGATGATCTCGATACCCGGCGAACTCGCGGTGCCGCATTGGCCTGCGAGTTCGCGAGGGATTGAAATGCTTCCGATCGGTGCCTGCTGATCTTCAGGGGCATCTCGAATGGCAGGCGCACGCAGCTGAAGCCCGGAAAGCCGATGGTCAAAGCGCAGCATCGTGTCCCGGAGAACGCCTGCGGGTAGATCATTCAATCTTTTGCTACTGCTCATTGTGATCTGGTTCACCTCACCTGCGCTCAATCCGTGTTTTGATTGAATTGCAGGGGGGCCGAAAATTGGGAGCCAGACAATGTCCAGACGCGCGCTGCCAACCACCTTGTGTGTTCTTGTCCTGAGTTTCTACGCTTGCGATTCCGCCCCTGCGAGCCAAGTGGGCGGATGGTGGGGCGGAACATGGTCGTGCAACATAGACGGCCGGCCGGCCCGGATGAAATGGGCCGCCGTTGATGACAGTCAGACAAGCTGCGACGGCGACACTTGCACCACCAGCTCGGGAGCACGCTGGGCAGGCAGCTTCTCGGATAATGGCTCGCGATGGGTGAAGTTGACAAATCCACGCAGCGGAACGCAGGGCGGCGTATACTTCAACCATGCCGACGGCAATAAATGGTATTTAGCCAAACCGGTCAGCAACAAGGCCGCGGGCTGGACGACATGGAACGGCCAACGCTATCGCCTCTCGTGCTGGCGATGATGAATGGCGGATGAGCGTGGCGGCTTCGCAAGGCCCCCACGCTCCAATCACGAGGTCTAATTCGAACTGTCGATCAAGCTCTCCAGCAGCCGCTTGAGCTCGCTCGTCGACTTGTCGCCATAGCTTTCCAGGATGTGCTCTTCCTGATCGACCGCGAGCGAGTTGAGCTTCTTGCTCAGCACCTTGCCGCGGTCGGAGATGAACATCAGCACCTTGCGGCGGTCGTTCGGGTCCTGCACGCGATAGACCAGCGTGTCGGAGACCATGCGGTCGATCATCTTGGTCAGCGTCGGATGGTTGAGCAGCACGGCGTCCGCAAGCTCGCCCATCGAGTGGCCATTACCGTCCGACAGCACCTTAAGGATGCGCCATTGTTCGACGGGAACGCCTTCCTTGCTCAAACGCAGTTCCAGCTGCCGGTTGATCTCCCGGTTGGCTTGCGCGAGCAGATAAGCGAGGTGTTCGGTGATTGGAGTGTTTGGTTTTGCCACGGCTAAGACTTCGTCTTGACCCGAATGAGTGAATGTCTTGCAATCAATGCTGCATCTATATGCACTTCAATTGTTGAACATTCAATATTTTCAAAATAGGATGTTTGCCTAACAAAAGGGCGGAGGCCGCGGCCGCCCGAACAATGTGCTTTCAAGTCTGGTGCCAGACAGGAGTTGGCGTGCGCGCGACGGTAAACTTCCCGGCTCACGGCGGTCCGGCGTTGCCGCCGTCCCTGCTGCTCAGGAATCTGTCGTCACCGGCGGCCAACGGTGCGGTGTCGCCGAGCGATCACGCTTTCCTTCGACGGGGCGGCGCCAACAAGCTGCGCGTCGGCTGCTTCATCTGCTGCAGCGGTCCGCCCGGCATCTGGGGGCCATGCGCGACCAACACCGCGCAGCTCGCGGTCGCCGAGATCAACAAGCGTGGCGGCATTCTGGGACGTGAGATCGAGCTGTCGATCTACGACGCCGGCGGCGCGCTCGACGGTGTTCTGAACCGCGCAGAGCAGGCGGTCGTCGACGATGAGATCGATCTCATCGTCGGCATGCACACCAGCGCGGTCCGCGTCGCGCTGCGCAAGATCACCACCGCGAACCGGATCCCCTACATCTACACGCCCGTCTATGAAGGCGGCGAGCGTACGCCCGGCGTGATGGCGATCGGCGAGACGCCGCGCTGGCAGAGCAGGCCGTCGATCCACTGGCTCGCCGACGTCAAGAAGGCGCAGCGCTGGTACCTGATCGGCAGCGACTATGTCTGGCCCTGGCAGTCGCATCGCGCGGTGAAGCGCTACATCAAGGAAACCGGAGGATGCGTCGTCGGTGAGGAGTTCGTTCCTCTCGGTGAGGATAACCACGAAGCTCATCTGGAGCGTATCCGCGCTGCGAGACCGGATGTGGTCCTGATCTCGCTGATCGGCACCGACAGCATCACCTTCAACCGCGCCTTTGGCGAAAGCGGCCTTGGTGCAACCGCGCTGCGGCTCGCCGGTGCGATGGACGAGACCGTGCTGCTCGGTATCGGCGCCGACAACAGCGAGAACATGTTCTGTGCTTCCGGCTACTTCCCCGGCGTCGGCTCGCGCGCCAATGATGATTTCCAAGGCCGCTATCGCGCGATGTTCGGCGCCAACGCGCCGCCGATCGGCTCGCTTGGCCAGTCCAGCTATGAAGGCCTGCGCTTCCTCGAAGCCGTCGCGAACAAGGCCGGTTCGCTGTCGATGGCGCCGATGCTCGCCGCGGGTCGCAACATCGTCTACGGCGGCGCGCGCGGCCCGGTGACGGTGCGCGACGGTCACGCCCGGATGCAGATGTATCTCGCTGAGGCCGACGGCCTCGACTTCAAGCTGATCAAGCCGGTCTGACGCCGGCGCGGCAATCCGCTCTCGCCCTTTCGCAAAATAATACTTGAAAAGGAAAATATTTCCGCCTTGAATGTTTCGGCCGGCCGATGCGCATGTCGCGCAAATCGTGGCCGCGCGCCGTTCAAGAAACTTCAGGAGAACGCCCGTGACAGTTGTCCTTCCCACACCAGCCCAGCTTCTCGATGTCGCCAAGCAGTGCGGCCTTTCGCTGACCGACGACGACGTCACCTCGTTCCGTGGCCTGATGCAGGGCTCGATCGAGGCCTACAATCTCGTGGGGGCGATGCCGGACGAGGTGCCGGAGGTGAAATACCCGCGCACGCCGGGCTACCGGCCGTCGGCGGAGGAGAATCCGCGCAACGCCTGGTATCGCAAGTCGACGGTGAAGGGCGCCAGTTCGGGCAAGCTCAAGGGCAAGACGGTTGCGCTGAAAGATAATATCATGCTCGCCGGCGTTCCCATGATGAACGGCTCGGCGACGCTCGAGGGCTACATCCCCGATTTCGACGCCACGGTCGTCACGCGCATCCTGGACGCCGGTGGGGAAATCCTCGGCAAGACCCATTGCGAATCCTTCTGCATGTCCGGCGGCAGCCACACCGGCGCGGTCGGTGCGGTGCATAATCCCTACAAGATGGGCTATTCGGCCGGCGGCTCGTCGTCGGGCAGCGGCGTCGTCGTAGCGCTCGGCGAAGCCGACATGGCGATGGGCGGCGACCAGGGCGGCTCGATCCGCATGCCGTCGTCGTTCTGCGGCACCTACGGCATGAAGCCGACCTGGGGCCTCGTGCCGTATACCGGCATCATGCCGATCGAGATCTTCGTGGACCACACCGGCCCAATGACGGCCACCGTCGCCGACAACGCGCTGATGCTCGAAGTGCTCGCCGGCGACGACGGCTACGATCCCCGCATCAAGGCGCCGAAGGTCGAGGAATACACCAAGGCGCTCGGCCAGGGCGTCAAGGGCATGAAGATCGGCATCTTGAAGGAGGGCTTCGAGCAGGCGACCGCCGAGGCCGCCGTCAACGAAAGCGTCCGCGAGGCCGCCAAGCGCTTCAAGGATTTGGGGGCGACGGTCGAGACCGTTTCGATCCCGATGCATCTCGCCGGCCCCGCGATCTGGACCCCGATCGGCACCGAGGGCATGACCCAGACCATGATGTATGGCGATGGCTATGGCCTGAGCCGGTCCGACCTCTATTCGACCACGCTGATGGATTTCCATCGCGGCTGGCGGCGCCAGGCGGATTCGCTGTCGGAAACGACAAAACTGTTCCTGCTGCTCGGCACCTACATCAACAACAATTTTGGTCCGCGCTATTACGGCAAGGCGCTCAACATCTCGCGGCGCCTGACCGCGGCCTACGACAAGGCCTTCAAGGACTACGACCTGCTGCTGCTGCCGACGACGCCGATGAAGGCGACCAAGCTGCCGGAGCCGACAGCCAGTCGCGAGGACTATGTCGCCCGCGCGCTGGAGATGATTTCCAACACCGCGCCGTTCGACATCACCCATCATCCGGCGATGTCGCTGCCTTGCGGCATGGTTGACGGCCTGCCGGTCGGCCTGATGCTGGTCGGCCGGATGTTCGAGGAATCCACCATCTATCGCGCCGCGCATGCGTTCGAGCAGATCGGCGACTGGAAGAAGATGTGAGCGCGGCATTGATGCAGGCGGACGGGGCAGCAAGGTATGGCTAACGCGTTCGTCGCGGCGTTCGAGATCCTGAGCTTCGGCGCGATCATTGTCCTGATCGTGCTGGGGCTCGGGATCATTGCCAGCATGATGGGCATCTTCAACTTCGCGCAGGGCGAGTTCGTCCTGCTCGGGGCCTACATCACCTATCTCGCCTACGCCAAGGGTCTGCCGATCTGGGCCGGCATGGTCGCGGCGCCCTTCGTGGTCGGCGCACTCGGTTTCGTGCTGGAGGCTCTGATCATCCGGCGATTCTATGCCGCGCCGATCGTCGCCATGCTCGGCACCTATGCGCTCGGCCTGATCATCCGCGAATCCGTCCGCGGCCTGATCGGCGGCTTCTATCTCACCGTGCCCGAGCCGATCGGCGGCTCGATCGACATCGGCGCCATGCACATCTCGGCCTGGCGCTTCACCATCATCGTCATCACGCTGCTGGTGATGACCGGTTGCTATCTCCTGCTGTCGCGCACCAACTTCGGCCTGCGCATGCGCGCCACGCTCGAAAATCCATCGCTGGCGCGGGCCTCGGGCATTTCCACGCCCCTGATGTACGGCGCCACCTTCGCATTCGGCTCCGCGCTCGCCGGCCTTGCCGGTGCGCTGATCGTACCGGTGTTCAGCCTCTATGCCGATCTCGGCCTGCGCTTCCTGATCCAGGGGTTCGTCGCGGTGATGGTCGGCGGCGTCGGCTCCTTCATCGGGCCGGTCGCGGGCGCCGGCGTCATCGGCACGCTCAGCGCTGCGCTGCCGTGGATCATGGCGCCCGTCGTCGCCGACGTCCTCGTCTTCGTTCTCGCCATTGCCTTCATCAAATTCCGCCCGCAGGGCCTCATCGCTGGAAAAGGGGTTTAACCACATGTTCGATCGTACTCAGCTCTCCCGCCGCCGCTTTCTCTCCAATTTTGCCTTTGCCTCCGGCGCGGTCGCGACCGGGGTCGGCAGCTGGGTGATCCCGGCGCCCTGGGCCAATGCGGCCGAAGCCCCGATCAAGGTCGGTATCGCCACCGACCTCACCGGCCCGATCGCCTATGCCGGCAACGCCGACGCCAACGTCGCGAAAATGGTGATCAAGGAGATCAACGCCGCCGGCGGCCTGCTCGGCCGACCACTGGAGCTCTACATCGAGGACACCGCCTCGAACGAATCGGTCGCCGTCGGCAACGTGCGAAAACTGATCCAGCGCGACAAGGTCGACATGGTGCTGGGCGGCATCACCTCCTCGATGCGCAACGCGATCAAGGACCCCATCGTGGCGCGCGGCAAGACGCTCTACATCTATCCGCAGCTCTACGAGGGCAAGGAGTGCACGCCCTATCTGTTCTGCACCGGGCCGACGCCGGCGCAGCAGTGCGACGAATTCATTCCCTGGCTGATCAAGAACGGCGGCAAGAAGTTCGCGCTGCCGAGCGCCAATTACGTCTGGCCGCATACCCTGAACGTCTATGCCCGCAAGGTGATCGAAGCCAACGGCGGCGAGGTCGTGTTCGAGGAATACTACCCGCTCGATCAGGTCGACTTCTCCTCGACCGTCAACCGCATCATCTCCAACAAGGTCGACGTCGTCTTCAACACGGTCATTCCGCCGGGCGTCGGCCCGTTCTTCAAGCAGCTCTATGAAGCAGGCTTCCTCAAGAACGGCGGCCGTCTCGCCTGCGTCTACTATGACGAGAACACGCTCAACATCAATCAGGCCGCCGAGATCGAGGGCCTCGCCAGCTGTCTCGACTATTTCAAGGTGTTGACCAAGGAGAACCCGTTCGACGCCAAGATCCAGGCGGCCTACGAGAAGGATTTCCCCGGCAACTTCCTGTTCGCCGCCGGCAGCGCCGCGACTGGCACCTATCGCGGCCTCAAGCTGTGGGAAGCCGCCGTGAAGGAAGCCGGCAAGGTCGATCGCGACTCCGTTGCGGCCGCGCTCGATCATGCCAAGATCGCGGAAGGCCCGGGCGGGCCGGCCGAGATGGTGCCGGGCAAGCGGCACTGCAAGATGAAGATGTACACCGCGGTCGCCAAGGCCGGGAACTACGAGATCGTCGGACGCAGCAACGGGCTCGTCGATCCCAAGGAATGCTAAAGCGGAATGCCGAAGTCGATGGGCGCAGTGAAACAGGCGATCCCCGCCGCAATCGGCGGGGAGGCGGACGTCGCCATGGATAGCAGCAGGGCGGCGAAGCAAAAATCGACGCGGAAAATCCTGCCGATCGTCGAGGGCGTCGTGCTGGTCGCGGCGCTGCTCGCGCCGTTGCTGCTGCAGGACTATCTCACGGTGTTCGCGACGCGCGTGATCATCCTGGCGCTGTTTGCGCTGTCGTTCGACCTGGTCTGGGGCTACGCCGGCATCATGAGCTTCGGCCAGGCCCTGTTCTTCGGCTCGGCCGGCTATGGCGTCGCGCTGCTCGCGCGCGACCTCGACATCACCAACATCTTCCTGGTGCTGCCCGCGGGCACCATCATCGGCCTCACCTTCGCGCTGCTGCTCGGCGGCTTCCTGCTGCTGGGTCGGCATCCCTCCAGCGTGATCTTCGTGTCGCTGGGCACGCTGACCGGCTCCTACGCAGCCGATCGCCTCGCGCGCGGCTGGTATTATCTCGGCGGCCAGAACGGCATCCCCTCGATCGCGCCGATGACGCTCGGCGGCTACGAGTTCACCGAAGGGCCGCCCTTCTATTATCTGGTGCTCGGCATTCTCGTGGTCGTCTACCTGCTCTGCCGCTTCCTGGTGCGCTCGCAATTCGGGCTGGCGCTCGCAGGGCTGCGCGAGAACGAACAGCGCATCGCCTTCTTCGGCTACAAGGCGCAGCACCTGAAAGCGATCATCTTCGCGATCGGCGGCGCCGTTGCGGGGATGGCGGGCAGCCTCTATGCCTTCCACGAAGGCTTCGTCTGGCCCAACATGGTCGGCGTCGTGGTCTCGACGCAAGTCGTGCTCTATGTGCTGTTCGGCGGCTCCGGCACGCTGATCGGCGCCGTCATCGGGGCCGTCATCGTCGAGGGCGTCAGCTTCTGGCTCTCGGACAATTACCGTGACGTCTGGCCGATCATTCTCGGCGTGCTGCTGCTGCTCGTCATCCTGTTCCGGCCGCTCGGCCTGATCAGCTTCGTGCTCGGTGAGCGCGAGCGCGTCGGCAGCTTCGGTGCGAAACCCAAAGAAAACGTCAAGGAGAAGCGCAATGCTCCTTGAAGCCGCCGGCATCACGAAGATATTCGGCAAGCTCACCGCGCTCGACGGCGCCGCGCTCAGCGTCGGAGAGAACGAGTTCCACGGCCTGATCGGCCCGAACGGCTCCGGCAAGAGCACCCTGATGAAGTGCATCGCGGGAGCCGAGGTGCCGACGCAAGGCAAGGTCTCGTTCGTCAACACCGACATCACCGCGTTCACGCCGACCGAGCGGGCGCGCGCCGGCATGAGCCTGAAATTCCAGATCACATCCGTGCTGCCGTCGCTGACGCTGTACGACAACATCCTGCTCGCGCTGCAGGCGCAGTCCTCGCTGATCGACCTCCTGTTCTCGCGCACGCGGGATGCGCTGCACGAGCAGGTCATGACCATGCTGACGCAGTTCCGCCTCGCTGATCGCGCCTTCGAGCCCGCAGCGGCGCTGTCGCACGGCCAGCAGCAATGGCTGGAGATCGCGATGGCGCTTGCCGGCAAGCCGAAGCTGCTGCTGCTCGACGAGCCGACCGGCGGCATGAGCCTCGAGGAGCGCCGCGTCACCGGCGAGTTGCTGCAGCCGATCAAGCAGCATTGCTCGCTCGTCATCGTCGAGCACGACCTCGATTTCATCCGCGACATCTGCGATCGCCTCACCGTGCTCGACCAGGGCAAGGTGCTGGCGTCGGGCACGGTGTCGGAGATCCAGGCCAACAAGGCCGTCCAGGAGATTTATCTGCGCCGTGCCTGAATTTTTGGACATCAAGCATCTCGACGCCGGCTATGGCCGCAGCCAGGTCCTGTTCGACGTCACCCTCGGCATCCCCTGGCGCGGCGGTGTCGCCGTGCTCGGGCGCAACGGCGCCGGCAAGACCACGCTGATGAAGACCATCGTCGGCGAGCTGCCGGCGTGGAAGGGCGAGGTCGCCTTCGACGGCCGCGACATCAGCCGCCGCGCCACCCAGGAACGCGTCCGCGCCGGCATCGGCTACGTGCCGCAGGAGCATTCGGTGTTCGCACGCCTGTCGGTGCGCGACAATCTCGCGGTCGGCTCGCTCGCGAGCAGCAAGGCCGACGCCGTCGACCACGTGCTGACGATCTTCCCCAAGCTCGGCCAGCGCCTCGACCAGCCCGCCGGCACGCTCTCCGGCGGCGAACGCAAGATGCTCGCGATCGGCCGCGCCCTGCTCGGCGATCCCAAGCTGCTGCTGCTGGACGAGCCGACCGAGGGCGTCTGGATCGGCGTCATCGAGGAGATCACCGAGCGACTGATCGAGCTCGCCCAAAGCATCTCCGTCATCATCGTCGAGCAGCACCTCGACCTCGCGCTCCGCGTCGCCGATTACGCCTATGTGCTCGACCGCGGTCGCGTCGCGCTGCAGGGGCAGGCGGGCGAGGTGAGGGACAATCCGGAGCTGGTGCGGTATCTGGCGCCGTAAGCAAGTGCTGCCGACACCATCTGTCTTGGGCCCCCGGGTGTTCCGTCATCCTGAGGTGCGAGTGGGGCGATGCGCAGCACCGCGCCGGGAGCCTGCTTGCTATACGGGAAGTCGCGACCGATAGGGCGCGGTCAGAAGCAGCATGAAAAGCGCTCGTTCGGCTTGGTACTTTGCGGCAGATCGAGTTGATTCTCGCCCCTGCGCCACAACTGCTCCCTGGCTGTTGCAGATGCTCCAGGCCCATCTTTTTCGCCTGCGCGGCACCAAAGTCACTTCGAATGTCGGAAACTCCGGCCTGACCATTGTTGCCGCTTCTCGCCATGCATCCAACCCGACAAACTTGAACCCGGAGGTCTGACCCCTGTCTTCACCCATTTGGGTGAAAGGGGGTTTGCACAGACCAAGGCAAAGCCCGATTGGTGCGCCGGGCGCAAAGGCAATGAGGGATGTGTCTGCGGACGGAACAGTCTAACCGCCGCGCAATGCCTTGCCAGCGAGCAAGCTGACGAGCTCCTGCTGACGGGAAAGGCCGGTCTTCGAAAACACAGCTTTGAGCTGCGTGCGCACCGTCTCCCGCGTCACGCCGATTTTTGCTGCGAGTGCATCGATCGATCCCGCCTGTGCAACGCCACGTGCAACCTGGGCCTCTGCCGGCGTCAGGTCAAACAGACCTTGCAGGACTTCCGCACTCGGTACCGCGCCGCGATCGACGGGCGTTACGATGAGCATGAAGGTGGCTTGCGTGAAGATATCGCGTGCGGATCCGCGCACCGGCACGACATGCAGGACCATCGGTACGCGATCCATCCCCGCTGCGATGGCGAGAGACTTGACGGCCGGGCTGTTGCCACCGAACGAGGTCCCCAGCGCCGCCAAGAACAATCCGTCTGCAGTGCCATCGGCCAGGGTCAACCGCTCTGCGCGATCTTGGAACAGCGACGGCATCAGCGCTTCGAACAGGCCGTTCGCCGCGAGCAACTTGCCTCGTTCGCGCAATATCGCTCCAGGCAGCCCAATGGCCTGCAATGCATCGGCTTGCGCGCGCGCACGCTCGAAGCCAAGGCGGTTTGCAGTCAAGGACGCCCGAGCCAGATGAGGCCTCAGGCCATCAAGGAACGCGACGACGTCGCGCGGGACCGGTCCGTTGTCCTGGTGTCGCGGCATGACGATCGCAATCGAATCCCCGCTCGGTATTGAAATGATGGTCCCGGCCCTGTAGCCGATTCCGTGCCTGCGATAGAAATTGCAGTACACGTCATTGGTCGCGATCTCCTCCTCCGATAGAAGGTCGCCGTCATTGAGGAAGCCGGCGTAGTTGAGAGCGGCGGCGCGCGGCAGCAGCGGGTCGCGCTCACTCCATCCCTCTTGCAAGAAACGGGGCATAGTCTGGTCGTGATTGACGGAATTGACCCCGCTGACATAGCCGTCGCGTACCGCGAAAAGCAGTCCGCCATTGCCGCCGATAGCGTTGGCGATTTCGTTGAGGACATCGGGCCACAATGACGGTATGAGCCCGGCCTCGTAGATGCGGTCAATCAGATGATCGAGATGCCCAAATCCACTCATGTGCAGCGCGAAAGAGCCAACAGCGTAACTATAGTTGGGTGACCGCGCGATGCAATCCGGCACATCGAAAGGCGCTGCGGATCCTTGTAGGGAACTAATTGTTTTCTCAATCCTCACCAGGGCGGCGTCGTCGGAGCGGATGCGTTCGTACTCTACAACGAACTTTTCTCCTGCCGTTCTCAAGTCGCGATTTCTTGTGTTCCGCTTTGCGCGATCAAACGTCCCGACAGGCTGGCGGATCGCATGCGGCTATTCCAGCGGTGAGCCCATCCGCAGGGAAGGAACATGAGCACGTTGTGCTTGGCCCACTTTGGAAGGGGCAGCATCGCTTGCCCGCCTACTTCACCGCCCCAAACCGGCTCTCGAACGAGTTCGACGACACCACCGGCGCGGCGCCCATGATCTGGGTCGCTTCGCTCGCGCCATCGCTCACCGACGGCTTCAGCGTCGGCCGCGTCTGGGCGAGGCGGGTGTCGGGCTTTGCCGGCTCGGCGGGCTTGGCGGCCACGGTCGCGGCCGGCTTCGCAGCTTCCTTCGCCGCTTCCTTGGACTTGTCATGCCCCGGCACGAACCGGGTCACGGCGGCCTTGAGCCGCGACGCCGCGGTGGTCGGCGTCGTCGTGGCCGGGGCTACGGACGCGGTCGCTTGCGGCGGCGGGGTGGTGGCGGTCGTCTCGGACGAGCCCATGCCCATCTTGCGGCCGAGATTGGAGAAGAAGCCGCCGGACTTCTCCTGGGGCTTCTCGGCCGGCTGAACCGCGGCGACGCGGGCGTTCGTCGCGGGCGCGCTGACGGCGACGACCGGCTCTTCCTGCGGCGCAGGCGCGGACGCCACGCTGTCGAGGTTCGGCTTGGGCGGATTGACGTGGCCGGGGATCGTGCCCGGCGCCTTGGCCATGGCCAGCATCTGCAGCGTGGTGCCTTCGGCGCCTTCGGACAGGCCGGTCGAGCCTTCCGGAATCTTCGCGGCAAATATCTTGTTCATGCCGCCGTCGATGCCAGTGTTCATGCGCGCCACCGGCGTGCCCTTGGCGACCAGCTTGGCGTATTCCGCCTCGTCCCTGGCTTGCTTGCCGCGCACGGCGGCGACGACGTCCTCGGGGATGACATAGGCCGGGCACTTTGCCGAGGCGTCGAACACCGGATCGCGCTTCGCATCGGGCGCGCGGGTCGCGTCGAAGACGTATTTCTTCTCGCAGAAATCGACCTTCGGCTCCTGCCGCGTCACCTCGAAATGATCATAGCCTTCCTTGATCATCTTCCAGAACGGCATGTTCGGATTGTTGCGGTGCCTGGCCATGTTCACCGGAGTCATCCTGAACGGATAGGCCTGCAGCTGGAACGCCTTCTGGCCGCCGAAGAAGGACTCGCGCCCCAACGAATAGATCTCGGCGATCTGCTCGTCCGTCATCGCGTAGCAGCCGCGCGAGGAGCAGTCGCCATGCACCATCAGCTGCGAGCCGGTGCGGCCAAGCGCCTTGTCGAAGGCGTTCGGATAGCCGGTGTTGAAGGAGAGGTAATAGGCCGATTGCGGATTCATCTGGCTCGGGTTGATCGAGTAGAATCCCTCCGGCGCCTGGCGGTCGCCTTCGCGCACCTTGGGGCCGAGATCGCCCGACCAGCGGCAGATCGGATAGGTCTTGAGCAGCGCGAACTGGCCGTTGCGGGTCTGCTTCCAGACCTCGAGTTCGGCCTCCTGCTTGAACAGGCGCACCAGGATCGGCGATTGCAGATCCATGTCCTTCTCGACCATCGCGGCGAGTAGCTTCGGCGGCACCGGCTGGTTGGCCTTGGCGTTGTTCGCGAGCGAGACCTGGTCGGTGTCGCAGCCGGCCAGCAGCACGCTGGCCGTCATCAGCGCAACCGAAGCCAAAAGCGCGCGAGCAAGCGAACGAGAAATCAAGACGGACCCCACAGCGTGCCGGGCATGGATGCGCGAACCCCAATTCGTTTGGCGCATGATCCGACCGGCGAACCGGACCCGTCGTGACGGGCTTTGTCAGCTCACGCCCCAGCGCTATGCCCTGAAGCCATTGATTAAAATTCTAACCGCTGGGTCATGTGGTCGCAACCCGAGCGGGGATCACGAGGCCGTTGGCCCAATGGTGTGGTCAACAGAGACTTAAATCAGGCCGGAACTTGGGCCTTGCGGCCGAACCCTCACTGAGATCGCTGATTTGGGCAGAAAAAGGGTTAACGCGGGGTTACCGGGGGAGCTCTTCACCTCTCCCGCTTGCGGGAGAGGCCGGGAGAGGGCTCGCTCGGCATTGGGAGTGTCGCGAGTGGAGACACCCTCTCCCCGACCCTCCCCCGCAGGCGGGGGAGGGAGCGCACCGCCGTTGCGGCGCTAAACCAGCCCGAATCAACCCAGTTTGCGGCCGATATCGAGGAATTTCTGCCGCCGCTGCTGGCGGATGGCGGTTCCGTCCATTCCCCGGAGCTCGTCGAAGGCCTTGGCGATGGCGTCGCCCGTGGTGGCGATCATGGCGGCGGGGTCGCGGTGGGCGCCGCCGACCGGCTCCTTGAGGATGCTGTCGATCACCCCGAAACGCAGCATGTCCTGGGCGGTGATCTTCATGTTGTTGGCGGCTTCCTGGGCCTTGGTGCCGTCGCGCCAGAGGATCGAGGACGCCGCTTCGGGCGAGATCACGCTGTAGATCGCGTGCTCGAGCATCAGCACCTTGTTGGCGGTGGTGATGGCGATGGCGCCGCCCGACATACCCTCGCCGGTGATGATGGCGACGTTCGGCACGGTCAGCGCCATGCATGCATCGGTCGAGCGCGCGATGGCTTCGGCCTGGCCCCGCTCCTCGGCGCCGATGCCGGGATAGGCGCCGGCGGAATCGGCCAGCGACAGCACGGGCAGGCCGAACCGCTCGGCCATCTCCATCAGCCGCACGCATTTGCGATAACCTTCCGGCCGCGCCATGCCAAAGTTGTGCTTGATGCGGCTCTCGGTGGAATCGCCCTTTTCCTGGCCCATCACGCAGATCGCTTCGCCGCGGAAGCGGCCGAAGCCTGCGACCAGCGCCTCGTCCTCGCCGAACTTACGGTCGCCGGCGAGCGGGGTGAACTCGGTGATAAGCCCCTTGATGAAATCGTTGAAATGCGGTCGCTGCGGATGCCGCGCGACCAGCGTCTTCTGCCACGGCGTCAGGTTCTGATAGAGGTCGGCCAGCGCCTGCGCCGCCTTGTCCTCGATCCGCCCGATCTCGTCGGCGATGTCGGTGCCGGCGGCCGCCATGACCCTGAGCTCATCGAGCTTGGAATCGAGCTCGGCGACGGGCTTTTCGAAGTCGAGATAGCTGCGCATCTGGTCTTGCATCAACTCAATATAGGGAGGACGGGGCTGGCGAGCGAAGCGGATTTAGATCGGCGGAAAGAACTGTAGCTTCTTCAATGAGTTGACCTGTGTGCTCGTGAGCCAGTCCATCAAATCATGCGGAGGCACCGGCTCTTTCTGCGGAGATGTGGCCGAAGTCAAGGCGGTTTCGGGTGTTACCCTTGGCCTGTAGCCCGGATGAGCGCAGCGATATCCGGGATGGCGCGTAAGGCACGACCGGACCCGGATGTCGCTGCGCCCACCCGGGCTACAGTCTCACTTCTCCGCCAGCGGGTGCAGGTCGCGCACCAGGCTCTTCAGCCGCTCCTCCACCACATGGGTGTAGATTTGCGTCGTGGAAATATCGGTGTGGCCGAGCAGGGTCTGCACGATGCGCAGATCGGCACCATTGTGCAGGAGGTGGCTGGCAAAGGCGTGGCGCAGCACGTGCGGGGAGACCAGCCGCGCCTGCAAGCCCGAGGCGACCGCGAGCTCCTTGAGGTCGCGGGCAAAATGCTGCCGCGTCAGATGCCCGCTCTCGCCGAACGAGGGAAATAGCCATTTCGAGGCGGCGAGGCTGTCCTTTTTCTTCTCCGTCTTCGCGGCCTCCGTCGCGGCGAGATAATCCGCCATCGCCTGCCGAGAGGCCTCGTTGAGCGGCACCAGCCGCTCCTTGTTGCCCTTGCCGCGCACCACGATCATGCGCGCGTCGCGCTTGGCCGCCGAGCGCGGCAGCGCCACCAGCTCGGAGACGCGCAGGCCCGTGGCGTAGAGCACCTCGAGCAGGCAGTAGAGCCTTAAAGACCGCAGCCGCTTCGACGGCGAAGTATCCTCCGCCTCGCTCAATTCCTTGGCGCGTGTCAGCATGCGGTCGACATCGGCGATCGACAGCACCTTCGGCAGGCCGCGGCCGCGCTTGGGGCCGGACAGGATCGCGGCGGGATCCTCGGCTCGGATGCGCTCGTTGAGGAGGAAGCGGTAGAGATGCCGCATCGCCGACAGCCGCCGCGCGACGCTGGTGGATTTGAAGCCGCGACTGTCGAGATCGGCGAGGTAGTCGCGCAGCGTCTGCGTCTCGGCGTCTGCAAAGCTGTGCCCGATGCGGCCCAGAAATTTCGAGAAATCGGTGAGGTCGCGGCGATAGGCGTCGAGCGTATTGGGCCCGGCGCCCTGTTCCGCCGCGAGCATGTCGAGGAACAGGCCGGTAAGCTTGGCATCTGAGGGCGGGTTGCGCATGCCCTGGAAGCTAGCTCCTATTTCTTGAGAAACTTGTCCGGCGGAATCGTCACCGTCATTTCCCGCGACTTGGGACTGACGAAATTGGCCAGTGCGAAGACCACGCCATAGACGATGCCTGCGATCACGGCGACGACCGTCAGGAAGCGGAACAGGCTGGGCATCGATCTGGGGTCCGGCTGGCAAATTAACCAATGAAATCATCCAACATGTTCGCCGTTTCGTGGCAAGAGTCCTCTGGCGAGGGCTCCGTTGGGGTCGTATAGGTGGCCAAAGCGTGCCGCCTTTGGCGGCAGATCGAGCGAGATTCATGACCGACGCCGCCTTGCCGATACCAGCTTCGCTAGAGACCGACATCCTGTCGGCGCTCGGGGCGCGCTCGATCGTGCTCGTCGGTATGATGGGGGTGGGCAAATCCACCATCGGCCGCCGTTTGGCTGTCAGGCTCAGGCTGCCCTTCGTCGATGCCGACACCGAGATCGAGACCTCGGCCCAGATGACCATCCCGGAGATCTTCGAGCGCCACGGCGAGGCGTATTTCCGCGACGGCGAGGCGCGGGTGATCGCGCGGCTGCTCGACGGCGGGCCGGTGGTGCTGGCGACCGGCGGCGGCGCCTTCATGCGCGAGGAGACGCGCGCGCGCATCGCCGCGAAGGCGGTGTCGGTCTGGCTCAAGGCGGACCACGACGTCATCATGCGCCGTGTGCGGCGCCGCGCCGACCGCCCGCTGCTCCAGACCGCCGACCCCGAGGGAACCGTGACGCGCCTCCTCACCGAGCGCGAGCCGGTCTACGCCCACGCCGACCTCACCATCGCCTCGCGCGACGTGCCGCACGACAAAATCGTCGATGAGACCATCGAGGCGCTGCGCGCGCATCTCTGCGGTGACCAAGCCGCCCAACCAACTGCCGACGTTGTGAGTGCGTCAAGATGACTGCGCCGTTGAAACATTCCGATCCCGTCAATGTCGAGGTCGCGTTGGGGAATCGCGCTTATGACATCGTCATCGGCCGCGGCGTGCTGGCCTCGCTCGGCGAACGGGTCGCGGCCTTGCGCCCCGGCGTGCGCACGGCGATCGTGACGGATCGCACGGTGGCAAAGCACTGGCTCGAGCCCACGGAGGCTTCGCTCGCCGCGAGCGGCATCCCGACCTCGCGCATCGTGGTCGAGGAAGGCGAGATCTCCAAGACCTATGCCGGCCTGGAAAAGGTCAGCGAAGCCCTGATCGCCGCCAGGATCGAACGCAACGACCTCGTCATCGCGCTCGGCGGCGGCGTGGTCGGCGATCTCGCCGGCTTTGCGGCTGCGATCCTGCGCCGCGGCGTCGATTTCGTGCAGGTGCCGACCTCGCTGCTGGCGCAGGTCGATTCATCCGTCGGCGGCAAGACCGGCATCAACTCGCCGCAGGGCAAGAACCTGCTGGGGGCCTTCCACCAGCCGGTGCTGGTCGTTGCCGATACCGCCGTGCTCGACACGCTGTCGCCGCGGCAGTTTCGCGCCGGCTATGCCGAGGTCGCCAAATACGGCGTGCTCGGGGATGAGGCGTTCTTCACCTGGCTGGAGACAAACCATTCCGACATCGTCAAGGGCGGTTCGGCGCGCGAGCATGCGATCGCGACCTCCTGCCGCGCCAAGGCCGGCGTGGTCTCGCGCGACGAGCGCGAGACCGGCGAGCGCGCGCTGCTCAATCTCGGCCACACCTTCGGCCACGCGCTGGAAGCCGCGACCGGGTTCTCCGACCGTCTGTTCCACGGCGAGGGCGTTGCCATCGGCATGACGCTGGCCGCGCAGTTCTCGGCCAGGCTCGGCATGATCGGCGAAGCCGAGGCCTCGCGCGTCGAACGGCATCTGATCGAGGCCGGCCTGCCGACGCGCCTGCAGGATATCGCGGGCTTCGCGCAGGAGGGGCTTGCCGACGCCGACGCGCTGATGGCGCTGATGGCGCAGGACAAGAAGGTCACGCGCGGCAAGCTCACCTTCATCCTGCTGGAGGCTGTCGGGCGCGCCGTGATAGCAAAGGATGTCGAGCCGACGCTGGTGCGCGATTTCCTGCAGTCGAAATTGTCGCAGTGATGGCGGGGCCGTTTGGATCGGCCGCCCGCGAAGGCGCGCGGAAGGTCAAGGCGGCCGCGAGGCAAACATGAGTTCGATCTCGATCAATCTGCTGCTTGCGGTCCTGTTGCTCGCCGCCAACGCGTTTTACGTGGCGGCGGAATTTGCGCTGGTGAAGAGCCGCGGCTTTCGCGTCAAGGCCATGGTCGAGCAGAACCGCTTCGGCGCGCGCCTGCTGCAGACCATGATGGGAAACATCGAATCCTATCTCGCCTGCTGTCAGCTCGGCATCACCATGGCCTCCCTTGGGCTTGGCTGGATCGGCGAGCCGACCGTTTCCGCCCTGCTGAGCCCGGTCCTCCGTCCGTTCGGATTGTCGGAGGCCACGCTGCACTTCACCTCGTTCGTGGCGGGTTTTTTGGTTTTCTCCTCGCTGCACATCGTCATCGGCGAACAGGTACCGAAGACGCTTGCGATCAGGGAGCCGATGCCGGTGTCGCAGTGGATCGTGTATCCGCTGCATGTCTCCTACCTCGTGTTCTATCCGCTGAGCTGGTGCCTCAACGCGGCCTCGAGCACGATCCTGCGTCTGATCGGGGTCCAGGAGTTTTCGCAGCACGAAATCCTGACGGATTCCGAGATCGAGGGCCTGGTCGAGGAATCGGCCGTGCACGGCAAGATCGAGAGCGGTGAGGCCGAGTACATTCACAATGTCTTCCGTCTTGGCGAGCTGACGGTGTCCGATGTGATGGTTCACCGCACCGCCATGGTGATGATCAATGCCGATCTGCCGCCCGAGGAGCTGGTGCGGGAGGTGCTGGCCACCGAATACACCCGCATTCCGCTGTGGCGCGACAAGTCGGAGAACATCATCGGCATTCTGCATGCCAAGGATCTCCTGCGGGCGATCCGTGCGTCCGACGGCGATACCTCGCGCATCGACGTCACCACCATCATGTTGCCGCCCTGGTTCGTGCCGGAAATGCGGCCGATATCCCAGCAGCTCAAGGCATTCCGCCGGCGCAAGACCCATTTCGCGCTGGTCGTCGACGAGTACGGTGAGGTCGAAGGCCTGGTGACGCTGGAAGACATCCTCGAGGAGATCGTCGGCGACATCTCCGACGAGCACGACGTCGTGGTTGCCGGCGTGCGGGCCCAGCCGGACGGCTCGGTCGTGGTCGACGGCTCGGTGCCGATCCGCGACCTCAACCGCGCCCTGGACTGGCATCTGCCCGATGAAGAGGCAACCACCGTCGCCGGCCTCGTCATCCACGAGGCGCGCTCGATCCCCGACCGCGGCCAGAGCTTCACCTTCCACGGCTTCCGCTTCCGCGTCCTGCGCCGCGAGCGCAACCGCATCACCGCGCTCCGTATTTCACCGGTGCCGCGCGAGGCGGAGCTGGAAGGGGCCAAGCCGCGACGGGCGGGGACGTCGTTTTGACTCCTTGCCCTCCCCTGGAGGGTAGGCGGATCAACCTTCCCCCGGTGCCTTGGCCTGAATCGCCAGCGCGTGCACGCTGCCTGCCAGTTCCGCGGCCAGCGCCGAATTTATCAGGCGATGGCGCTCGACCCGGCTCTTCCCTTTGAAGGCATCGGATACAATATAGACGCGGAAGTGCGTCTCACCGCCCGGCCGATGGCCGGAATGGCCCTCATGCAAATGTGACTCGTCGACGACTTGCAGGCTTTCCGGCGTGAAAGCTTCCTGCAACTTGTTGCTGATAGTGTCTTTCATAACCATGAGTGCCATTAAAACGTGCGCTAGCGCCCCGTCAATTGCGTAGGCCACCTTGGCGGCCGTACTTCAAAGACGCCGAAGTGAAACTTCGGCTACCCGTGGTCAGCTAATTGCAATGTCAAGACTTGAAGGTTTTTGCATTGCGTAGTCAAAGTCAGCCATGCCGATCGATTCATCAAAGTTCTTCGACTCCATCCGCGTCAAGCCGCGGGGCAAGCAGCCGGAAGTGAAGCCGCGCGACACCGCGGTCGGTTGCGAATGGGCCGGATGCCAGAACAAGGGCGCGCATCGTGCGCCGAAGGGCCGCGAGAACCAGCGCGAGTACTGGCACTTCTGCCTGAACCATGTGCGCGAGTACAACCAGAACTACAATTTCTTCTCCGGCATGAATGCCGACGCCGTCGCGCGCTACCAGAAGGACGCGCTGACCGGCCATCGTCCGACCTGGAAGATGGGCGCCAATGGCGGCGTCAAGAAGGGCGCGGAAGCCGAGATCGATGGCGCCTTCGATCCCTTCAGTATGTTCCAGGAGCTCAACGGCCGCACCGGCTGGCGGAAGGGTCCGGACGCTCCGCCCAAGGCCGAGACGCGCAAGGTCATGAACGCCGAGCGCAAGGCGCTCCATGTCATGGGCCTCGGCCCAAGCGCCACGCTCGCCGACGTCAAGACCAAGTACAAGGCGCTGGTGAAGCAGCACCACCCCGACGCCAATGGCGGCGACCGCTCCACCGAGGATCGCCTGATCGAAATCATCAAGGCGTATAATTATCTGAAGACCGTGGTGCGGGAGGCGTAAGGCCTCACCGCGCCGGATGCCGCCCGCTGGTGAGCGGACGGCACCTTCAATGTCACCTGCTCCGGCAAACGCGAACGCGCTTGACGATGCGGCGTCCATGATAGCCGCGCGTGACGACGGTGCGTACGGTGCAGACTCTTCGCGGAGCGTAATGATAGCGTGCGTTCACGACGTCCCCGGAAACCGATGCGCTGGGGATAGGGTGAGCCGGCAGCGCATTGGCTGGTGCTGCGAGTGACGAGAGAGCGAGCAGCGTTCCCGCAGCGAGGGCGCAAGTGAGCTTCTTCATTATCATTCCTTTTCTTGTTCGCCCCTGAAGAGTTTTATTGGGGCGAGCATGAATGCGCGGCGCGCCTTCCATGTTCCAGTTGGACGTTGAGTCCTTTAGTCGCATGTCGCGAGAAGCGCGACGATGGACAGTTTTGACGAGGTTTGTAGTCTCGTAGAGTGGGCAAAGCATAAGCGTGCCCACGCATTCTTTGCGATCGAGAGCGATGGTGGGCACGGCGCTTCGCGCCTTTACCCACCCTTGTATTAGCGCATCGGTATAGGATTGGCGCCGTTCCGTGAGGAATGGCCCAGCCCGGGTGGCCACCCTGGCTGGGCCGCCGATCGATCGGATCGATGCCCACCGAAGCCTTGAGGGCTGCGTTTCGTAGCAAGATCGCGGTCGGCACTTCATCGGGACCCGCATGGTTGAACGAACTTCAGGTTCGCATAACAAGGGAGGGTCGAGGAAGATGGCCAAGCGTAACACGATCTGTGCCGGGATCGATACCGGCAAACGCAAGCTCGACGTGGCGATCGATGGCAACTCTGAGCAGTTGCGGGTCGACAACACGGCAAGAGGTCACCAGGCGCTGGTGGAGTGGTTGAAGTGCCGCAAGGTAAAGAGGGTCGGGATCGAGGCAAGTGGAGGCTACGAGCAGGCGGTCGTTGCGGAGCTGCGGCGCAAGCGTTTCGTCGTCGTGCTGTTTCAGCCGAAGCAGGTCCGCGCCTATGCCACGTTCCGTCTGCTGCTGGCTAAGAACGACAGGATCGACGCGGCGCTGATCGCGACGTGCACTGCCGCGGTCAAGACGATCCATCCTGCACCGGATCCGCGGTTGCAGCCCTTTGCCGAGCATCTGACCATGATCGATCAGATCACGGAAGACATCGCAAGGCTGAAGAACCGGCTCGAGAGTTGCCGCGACAAGCGGATTCAAGGGGTTTGGAAGGCGCAGATCGCGCTGTTGGCAAAGTCCAAACGAGCCGAGTTCAAGGCGCTGCTGGCGGCGATCCGCAAGCATCCTGATCTCGCCGCACGGCTCGATCTGATCTACAGCGTCGCCGGCTGCGGTCTGCCGACCGCGGCTGCCGTCCTGATCAGGATGCCCGAGATCGGCAACATCACACGCGAACGGGCCTCAGCTCTCAGTGGACTGGCGCCTTACGACGACGATAGCGGCGAACGATCCGGTGCCCGTCACATCAAAGGTGGCCGTGAGCGGCTGCGTTGGGCGCTCTACAACGCGGCTCTTCCGGCATCCTCCCGATGGAACCCGCAGATGAAGGCTCTCTATACAAGGCTGATCGCCGCCGGAAAATCTCATAAATGCGCGCTGGTCGCTTGCGCCAAAAAGTTGCTCGTCACGATCAACGCCGTGGTCGCCCGCGGAACTCCGTGGATCGCCGAAGCGCCTCAAACTGCCAAGCTGCCCGCCACCTGATCGCGTTTCTTTGTTCGATCAGGCGGCCGTTTCTTCGTCCCGACCTTCCGCCTGGACGACGCCGTGCGCCGCGGCCGTCAAGGTTGGCCGTCGCGAACGCCCCGCGTCAAACTCGCTGCCGCCAGGCCACACCTTGACGGCTGCAAGCCCGGCGTCATGCTTGCGGAAAATCGGGAGAACCTTAATGGTTGCTACGATTTCCGGATTCGCAAAGACATCCGCTCTCAAACTTCCGGCATCGCGCCCACATAGGACGAGCTCGGCCTGATCAGCCGCCCGGTCCGCTGCTGCTCGCGGGCATGGGCGGTCCAGCCTGCGGCGCGCGCCACTGCGAAGATCGGCGTGAACGCCTGTCGTGGAATCGCCAGCGCATCGAGCAGGATCGCGGTGAAGAACTCGACATTCGTCTCCAGCGGCCGCTCCGGATTCTTCTTGCGCAGCGCGCTGCGGATATAGGCCTCGACCTCGCCGGCAAAGGGCAAATCGGTGCCGTTGGAGGCCAGCGCCTCGACCGCGGTCTTCAACACATCGGCTCGCGGATCGCGCACGCGATAGACGCGATGGCCAAAGCCCATCATCCGCTCGCCACGGGCCAGCGCCGCATCGACCCACGGCTGAATGCGCTCGCGCGAGCCGATTGCGTCGAGCATCTCCAGCACCGGTTCCGGCGCGCCGCCATGCAGCGGGCCCGTGAGCGCGCAATAGCCCGCCGTCACCGCCGCGAACAGATCGGCTTGCGTCGAGGCCACCACACGCGCGGTGAAGGTCGAGGCGTTCATGCCGTGGTCGCTGGCGGTGACGAGATAGGCATCGAGCGCGGCGACCTCGCGCGTCTCAGGCGTGGCGCCGCGCAGCATCCGCAAGGTGTCGGCGGCATGGCTCGCATTCGGATCGGGCGCGACCGGCTCGAGCCCCCCGGCGCGCCGGACCAGCGCGCCCGCGATCACGGGAAATGCGCCGACGATCGTCGCATCGTGCTCCAGCCCGTTCTCAGCGCGAAGGCCTGCGACCGCCGCGCGAAACCCGTCGACGACGCTCATGCCGCGCGTCGCCGGCAGCAGGTCCGGCAGCCGCGCGAAGGCGCGCTCGCGTGCCGCGCCCAGGTGTGAGCGCACTTCGGCTTCGGTGAGGGTGGTCTTGCTGGCGCCGTTCCAGAGCCGGGCAGTGACGCCCTCGAAACTCGAGATAGCGGCCAGGCGGCCGACCTGCTCGCCGGCGATGATCAGTTCGCCGCGCTCGCCGTCGACATGGCTCAACACGGTCTCCGCCGCCGGAACGCCGTCCAGCCCGATCTGGCTCTTGGTGAGGTGGATGTTCATGGCCCAAATCTCCTTTTGCGTTGCACCACGGAAATTCGGGCCTCTCGACAGATTGATCAATCTTGATTACATAAATCAATATGAAAAATCCCGAGGGGCTCTATCTCTCCGCCCGCGAGGCCGCGGCCGAGCTCGCGATCTCGCCAGCCACGCTCTACGCCTATGTCAGCCGCGGCCTGATCCGCTCCGAGCCGACGCCGGACTCCCGCAAGAACCGCTACCGAGCCGAGGACGTCCGCGCCCTGAAGGAGCGCCGCGTGCCATCGCCCGAGCCGCGCGGCCTGCGCAGCTTCGATGCCGACCTGCCGGTCATGGACACCGAGATCTCGACCATCACCGAGGAGGGCGCGATCTATCGCGGCGTCAACTGCGTCGATCTCGCCGAGAACGACACGCTGGAGCACACGGCGACGCTGCTCTGGGACGTCTCCGAGGTCGATCCCTTCGCATCCGACAATCAGCCTGCGCTCTCCGAGGAGATGCGCATGATCGGGCAAGCCGCGCGCCGGGCCGCGCCGATCGACCGTGCCATCGCCGTGCTCGCGCTGGCCGCGAGCGTCGATCCCCGCGCGTTTACGCGTGCACCGGATGGCCGCGCCATGGTCGGCGGACGTATCGTCCGTCTTCTCGTCGCCACCATGCTCAATTCAGAGCCGTCACCCGAGCCGCTGCATCAGCAGATCGCAAAGGCCTGGGCCGCCGACAACAAGCACGCCCCCGACCTGATCCGTCGCGCGCTGGTGCTGCTGGCCGATCACGAACTGAACGCCTCGACCTTCACCGCGCGCTGCGCGGCCTCGACCGGCCTGAACCTCTATGATGCCGTGATCGCCGGTCTCGCCGCGCTGAAAGGCCCCAAGCATGGCGGCGCCGGCGTGCTGGCCTCGCAGCTCGTCAAGACCCTGGTCGACCGCGACGTCGCCCCGATGGTGCGCGAGCGCGTCGCGCTCGGCGAACGTTTCGCCGGCTTCGGCCACGGCGTCTACAAGCGCGGCGACCCCCGCGCGCAATCGCTGCTCAACGCGCTCTCGCGCGCCGGCGCGCCACGAAAGTTCACGCGCGAAGTGCCGGAGCGGATCGCGGAAGCGACCGGCGAGTTCGTCAACATCGACTATGCGCTCGCCGTGCTCGTGCATACGCTGCGCCTGCCCGCCGGCAGCGAGCTCGCTCTGTTCGCGATGGCCCGCAGCGTCGGCTGGATCGCGCATGCCAGCGAGCAGTTACAGTTCGGCAAACTGATCAGGCCAAGGGCGCGCTATGTGGGACCTGCGCCGGGGCGGAGGACGGGGGGCGCGGAAGCGAAGTCCTAAGGGCGTGCGTTCACATGCAGGACTTCCAGCAGCGAAGCTGGCGCGACTTTGCGGCGTCGTTTTGCTAGATTGCAGCGCAATTTCTGAAACCCGGGTGCAGGAGCAGCATGGATAATCGTGCGGGCGAGATGTTGGTGTTCGTACGCGTGGTGGAGGCGGGTAGTTTCTCTGAAGCTGCCCGTCTCATGCTGATGACGCCGTCCACGGTCTCGAAGTTGATCGCCCGGCTGGAGGCCCGGCTCGGCGTACGCCTGATCGAGCGGTCGACGCGCCGGCTCGCGCTCACGGGCGAGGGACAGTTCTATTTTGAGCGCAGCCAGGCGCTGCTCGCTTCGCTGGATGAGACCGAGCAGCAGATCGCGCAGGGGGGCGCGGAAGCCGAAGGGATCGTTCGCGTTAACGCCTCTGTGACGTTCGGCACGGCAGCGCTCGAGCCGATCCTGCCCGCTTTCTTTCAGGCTTACCCGCGTATCGTCGTCGATCTGTCGCTGTCGGACGAGGTGGTCGATCTCTATCTCGACCGCACCGATGTCGCGATCCGCGTCGGCAAGCTGGCGGATTCCAACCTGATGGCGCGCAGGATCGGCGAGACCCGGCGGCGCATCGTCGCCTCCCCCGCCTATCTCGCCCGTCACGGAACGCCGCAAACGCCGGAGGACCTCGTCCGTCACAACTGCCTGGGTTTCAACTTCCGACGCGCGATGCCGCTGTGGCCGATGCGCGAAGGCGGACGCATCGTCGAACGCATGCTCAGCGGGTCCCTGCTCGCCAACAACGCTGAGACGCTTCGCCGTATGGCGATCGCCGGAGTCGGTATCGTCCGGGCGGCCGACTATCATCTGCGCGGGCCCATCGCGCGTGGCGAACTCGTCGAGCTCCTTGCTGACAGCGATATAGGTGTAACCGACGAGATCCATGCGCTGTTCCGCGGCGCGCAGTTGCAGCCGGCGAGGGTACGGGCTTTCCTCGATTTCGCAGTGCCGCGCATGCAGCACTTCCTCGCCGAAAAATAATGAGAAGCGGCCGAGGCGTGGAGTTTGCCCCGGCCGCGCAACGTCTCAGCGCCGGTCGCGTCCGAGGATTTCCATGCGCATGACCTGGACGCCGCCCTCGGCGAGCGCCGGAAGCTTGGCGAACCAGTCCTTGACGTAGGGCATGGCGTTGTGTGCCTCGAAGTCGTCCTTCGTGGCAAAGATCTCGTAGAAGACGAAATGGCCGGGATGCTCCCGGTCCTCCTGGAGAAAATAGACGAGGTTCTTGGGATCGCTGCGCACCTGTGCGATCAGCGGCAACGTGGCCGCACGCAGCTCGGCCTCCTTGCCGGGCTTGGCACGCACCTCCGCGACGATCGAGTATGCACCGGTCGGGATCTGGGCGTAGCGGATGCCGCTCGCCTCCTTGGCCCGCACCGGAGCGGACGCGGCAATCGCGCCGGCTCCAAGCAGGGTGACGAGCACACATGATTTTGCAAATCCGAGATTCATTGTCCTGATTCCTTTTGCAGAGAGAGAAGCAGACGGCAGCCAGCTGTGCCGGCTCGTCACTGTCCGGTCAGCGTCCGTTGCCGAGCGGCGAGGGCGTTGGCGAAGCGCTGCTTCACCGGTCCGAGCGCCTTCACGAATTCGAGCTGTTCGCCCTCCGGGCCCTTGCAATAGATCAATTCCCAGCCATCCGATGGGGCGACCGTCACCTTGTTGGTGTTAGTGTTCTCGGGGGCACTCTTGCGCTCCGCCTCGGTCCGGACACGGATGATGCGGTTGGCCCGCACTTGCGTCATTCTGCGGCGCGCGGATTCAGCTTCGAGGTCGGTGATGAACTTGTTGAAGTCGACATCGTCGCGCACGTAGAAGCAGATGTGCATCATGCGCGGGTAGGCCGGGCTCATGTTCTGTACCGGCGGCGCGAAGCTGTTGGCGCTGCCCATCGGCTCCTGCGCGTTGCGATACTGCAGCAGCTCGATGACGACATTATCGAACTGGACGAAACGTACGTCGAGCCGCTGATCGCCGTCGCGAAGGTTCGGCACGCCGATCGTCTGCGGATCGACATGCAGTTCGTTTGCGCGGATCTCCTGGTCGGCGAGCAGCGTGTTCTGTACGGGATCACCCTGGAAGTCGCCGTGGCGAAACACCTCCGTGCCGCCCAGCACCTCGGTGTAGAATTCGAAGGCGCGCTCCATGTTCTGCACCGTCAAGCCGAAGTGCTGAACGCCCTGCAGGCGGACCGGCAGCGGACCGGCATTGCGTTCGGCTGCCGACATTCCGTCGATCCCGCGGCCCGGCGTCGTGGCAGCCCGCACCGGGCCCGCTGTCGCGGCTCCCGCGATCATCGCGGCGCCGGCGGTCAGCAACATGTTGCGGCGGCTGGGATCCGCTGCTTTGTCCGTTTCAAGGTCACGCATGGTTTTTCTCCTCTTGGTTGGATCGAAGCGCGTCGATTGAGGACGCGAGGGGCCAGCCGGGCGAAGCGGGGCTTCGACCGGCGAGCGTTGCTGGTGTTGAGCCTGTGGGGTTAGACCGCGATAGGAAGGGGGGCGGCCGGGTTGACCAGACCCGCAGCACGTAATTCGCGCCAGAAGTCGGCGGGTATCGTCTGCTCCAGTGCTGCGCGGTCTTCTGCAATCCGGCTTGGCTGGCTGGCTCCTGGAATCACGGCCGCCACAGCGGGGTTGGCCAGCGCGAACTGGAGGCCGGCCGCCTTCATGCTGATCCGATGACGATCGGCGATCGCCTTGATCGCTGCGACCTTGGCGATGATCGCCGCTGTTGCCGGTGCATATTCGAAGTTCGGGCCGCCGACGAGCGCGCCCGAGCTGTAGGGGCCACCGACGATAATCCCGAGCTTGCGCTCGGCCACCATCGGCATGACGCGCTGGAGCGCCCGGTCGTGGTCGAGCAGCGTATAGCGGCCGGCGAGCAGGAAGGCGTCGGGGCGCGGTTCGTCGAGTTCGAGCAGGAGTTCGATCGGTTCGACCCGGTTCACGCCTAGGCCCCAGGCCTTGATCACATCTTCGTCCCGCATCCTTTGCAGGGCCCGGAAGGCGCCTTTTCGGGCGCTTTCAAACATGCTCAGCCATTCATCGCCGTAGAAATCCTGCGCGACGTCGTGGACCAGGGCGATGTCGATGTGATCGGTCCTGAGCCGCTTCAGACTGTCCTCGATCGAACGATAGGTCGCGTCCTCGCTATAGTCGTTGACGACCTTGTTCGGGCGGCCATGCGCGAACACGCCGCCCTTTTCGCCGTAGTCGCGCGGGCTTCCCTCGATTTCGTCGAGAACGATGCGGCCGACCTTGGTGCTGATGACATAGTTTTCGCGCTGCTTGCCAGCGAGCGCCTGGCCCATGCGTATCTCAGCGAGGCCGGCGCCGTAGAAAGGAGCATTGTCAAAATAGCGAATGCCATCGTTCCAGGCAGCCTCGACTGTCGCCAGCGCTTCAGCCTCGGGAATGTCGCGGAACATGTTGCCGAGCGGCGCAGCACCAAAGCCAAGCTTGCTGGGCAGAATGTCGTTCAAAGCCATCGTACGGACCTTTCCGTCGGACCTGTTCTCCGGACCCAATGTCCGGCGTCGATGGTTGAAATACATTCGGTCCCACGCGCGCAGTAGCCGGGCGCTGATCTCAGCACCTTGGATTTGAATTCACAGGTTGGGTGTCACGCGTGCGCCGAACAAGGACAAGGCGGAAGCGAAGCCGTTCGACACCGCGGCGTGCCACGCAGATCCACCTGCGACGTCCCGAGTGGCTCGCGGAAGCGACCGGCGAGTTGGTCAACATCGATGATGGAGTCGCGGCGCTCGGCGATGCGTGCTCTGCCGGCGGGCAGAGAGCTCGCGATGTTCGTAACGACGCGCAGCGTCGGCTAGGATCGGCCATGCCAGCGAGCAGTTGCAATTCGGCAAGATGATCCGCCCGCCGGCGCGCTATGTGGGACCCGCGCCGGGGCGGAGGACGGCCGTCGTGGAATCCAGTGGTCCAGAGCATACTCACAGGTGCGGGTCATCGGCTTCTCGCGGTGAAGCCGACTTGCGTGATTTTGCCTTCGGTCCCGGGTAAAGGAACAAGCGATGCAAAGTGAAGGCCGTCAAGCCCGTTGGGAGGGCGTTTATACCCAGAAGGGCGAGAACGAAGTCAGCTGGTTTCAGGAGAGCCCAGCCCCTTCAATCGACCTGATTGGACAAGTTGGCGCGACACCTGCTTCGGCCATCATAGACATTGGTGGTGGCGCGTCACGTCTGGTTGATCATCTCATTGATCGAGGCTTTGAGGATGTAACCGTTCTCGATCTATCCGATGCCGCACTTCAGCCAGCCAAGGCCCGCCTTGGGGGCCGTGCCTCGGAGGGCCTTGAAAGTGGGAGGGTACGCCATCATTGCGACCTTCGCGCTTGATGGTCCAGAGCGGTGCAGTGGCCTTCAAATAGTGCGGTACGACCCGGCGAGCCTTGGCAAAATCCTTGGGCCCCTTTTCGAGCTTGTCGATACGCGAGGCATATCCATGCAACCCCTTGGGGAGCGGATCAATCATTCCAATTCAGCGTGTTCAAGCGCTGCGTCTGAGCCGCTGCACGGTCAGCCGCTCCGGCAGCGACCCCGGACGGACCAAATCCACTAATGACTCTTACCGCGCCTTGTTGCCCGAATACGCCCCGGGCTCCGTTTCACATATGATCCGGATCATATGTGCGATGGCGGTTGTGCAAGCCTGATCCTGCCCTTGAGGCCGAGGCGAACAGTGAGGCCTCGGCGAGCATTTCCCCGGAGGCCCCGACGTAAAGAACGGTCTCGCGCCACTTGGGATCAACGCGCGCAAGCCGCACGGTACCGCTCGTTACCTCGTAGAGGCCGGTTATGTGTTGGCCAGCGCGAAAGAGCACCTGTCCTACGCTTGTGGCTTGGCTCGCGCGATCCCGCTGCCGTTCCGCCGGCGGATGAACCAGATCGCCAGCCCCAAAATGGTCGCACCACCGATGACGGCAAGCATCCAGATATGCTTGCCGACATGCCCATCGTGATGCAGCCCGGCATATTCATGCAGGGCCGACACGGCCAGCACGCCCGGCAGCACGTGCGCCGGCGCCCAGACCAGGATCGCCGGGATGTTCACCGCGTAGAACTTCGCCGGCGCCATGCCGAGCGCGCCTGATGTCACAGGCACGAAGGCGCGGATTGGCGGCACGAAGCGGGCGAAGAACACCGCCCAGGTGCCGAAGCGGTGGAAGAAGCTTTCGCTCTCGGCGACCACGCGGGGATAATTGGTCAGCGGCCAGGTGTTGAGGATCTCGCGCTGCTGCCGGTGCCCGATCCAGTAGGCCGAGCCGTCGCCGAGCACGGCGCCGACCGCCGCCGCCAGCAGCACCCATTGCAGCTTCAATTCCCCGCCCGGGATCAGGGCGCTCAGCGCCAGGATGATGGTCGAGCCGGGGATGACCGATCCCACCACCGGGACCGCTTCGAGCAGGGCCGCCAGGAACAGGGTCAGATAGGCCAGCCACGGATGGGCCGAGACGAACGAGATGAGGGGATCGAGGAAGGACGTCACGTCGTCTCTGTGGAGGGTTGGAGCACTGGGGCTTGGACCCTACATAAGTAAGCGGAGCCGGCGAAAGTGCCATTCGCGCAGGCAGGGCCGCCCTCCCGCCCGAAATTCGAGCGTGATTCGCAAGGCAGCCCTCCAAAAACTGCGTTCCTTGCCTATCTAAATGAAAAGACAGTGGAACTTTGATTGGAGGGCGGGCTTCTGCCGGCCAGCTGTCTCTGATAAGTTGATATTCAGCACCCAGCCGCAGCCAACGTGCGAATAACCGGTTTCGGGACCGCCCGGGACCTCGGAGGATTGATGACGACCGCCGCCATGTCCAAAGTTGAGGAAGTTTCCGGTCTGCCCGACATGAAGGTGTCGGTGCGTCAGGTGTTCGGGATCGACAGCGATCTCGAAGTCCCCGCCTATTCCGAAGTCGATCCTCATGTGCCCGAAGTCGATTCCGACTACCGCTTCGACCGCGCCACAACGCTCGCCATTCTCGCCGGCTTTGCCCGCAACCGCCGCGTGATGGTGACCGGCTATCACGGCACCGGCAAATCCACCCATATCGAGCAGGTCGCGGCCCGCCTGAACTGGCCCTGCGTGCGCGTCAACCTCGACAGCCACATCAGCCGTATCGATCTCGTCGGCAAGGACTCCATCGTGGTCCGCGACGGCAAGCAGGTCACCGAATTCCGCGACGGCATTTTGCCGTGGGCACTGCAGCACAACGTCGCGCTGGTGTTCGACGAATACGACGCCGGCCGCCCGGACGTGATGTTCGTGATCCAGCGCGTGCTCGAAGTCTCGGGACGCCTGACGCTGCTCGACCAGAACAAGGTGATCAAGCCGCATCCGTCGTTCCGGCTGTTCGCCACCGCGAACACCGTCGGCCTCGGCGACACCTCGGGCCTCTATCACGGCACCCAGCAGATCAATCAGGGCCAGATGGACCGCTGGTCGATCGTCACCACGCTGAACTATCTCAGCCACGACGAGGAAGTGGAGATCGTGCTGGCGAAGGCCAAGCACTATCGCACCCAGGAAGGCCGCGACATCGTCAACAAAATGGTGCGCCTCGCCGACCTCACCCGCAACGCCTTCGCCAATGGCGATCTGTCGACGGTGATGAGCCCGCGCACGGTGATCACCTGGGCGGAGAACGCCGACATCTTCAGCGATATCGGTTTCGCGTTCCGCGTCACCTTCCTCAACAAATGCGACGAGCTCGAGCGTCCGCTGGTTGCCGAGTTCTACCAGCGCTGCTTCAACGCCGAGCTGCCGGAATCCTCGGTAAATGTGGCGCTGTCCTGATCTCTCTCGGTATCGTCCCGGCCGAGGCCGGGGCGATTACCGCGAGGTCTCTCGATGATGCGACGCCGATGGTTTTCCTGGCCGACAACGGCCGGTGGTTATGGGTCCCGGCTTTCGCCGGGACGACGGATAGGGTGAAATGACCACCTCCAACAGCAAGTTCCGTAACACCAAGGAAGCCCCGACCGAGCCGTTCAAGCGATCGGTTGCGGCCTGCCTGAAGGCGATCGCGAAGTCGCCCGAGCTCGATGTCAGCTTCGCCGCTGAGCGGCCGGGCCTCGCGCCGGGCAAGGCCCGGCTGCCCGAGCCCGCGCGCAAGATGACGAAGCGCGACGCCGCGATCGTGCGGGGACACGCCGATTCCATCGCGCTGAAGATCGCCTGCCACGACGCCAAGCTGCATCGCAAGCTGATGCCGGGCAATCCGCAGGCGCGCGGCGTGTTCGAGGCGGTGGAGCAGGCTCGCGTCGAGGCGATCGGCGCGCGCCGCATGGCGGGCGTTGCGAAGAACCTCACCGCGATGCTCGACGACCATTTCCATCGCGGCAAGTTCGACGAGATCACCGACCGCGCCGACGCGCCCTTGGCGGACGCGCTGGCGATGCTGGTGCGCGAGCGCCTGACCGGCCTGGCGCCGCCGACCGCCGCGAAGAAGATGGTCGATCTCTGGCGTCCCATTCTCGAAGACAAGATCGGCAAGCGGCTCGACCGGCTCGATACCCTGGTCGAGGATCAGACCCGGTTCGGCGATGCCGTGCACGATCTGCTGACGGCGCTCGATATCGGCGACGAGCGCTCCGCCGACAGCGAAGACGATGACGAGAACGACGAGAACCAGGACGGCGACAACGATCAGTCCGGCGCCGAAGGCTCGCCCGATTCCGACGCCGCGCAGGAGATGAGCGCCGACCAGGCGCAGGCGAGTTCGGAAGAGATGAGCGAGAGCGCGATGGAAAGCGCGCAGGCCTCGACCTCCGACACCTTCGACGACGGCGAGCTCGGCGACGACGAGACGCCGGGCGAGGCGACGCGTCCGAACTCGAGCGGCAAGAACGAGCCGCGCGGGCCGGAATACCATGCCTTCGCGCCCAAGTTCGACGAGGTCATCGCCGCCGAAGACCTCTGCGACCACGACGAGCTGGAGCGGCTGCGCGCCTATCTCGACAAGCAGCTCGCGCATCTGCAGGGCATCGTCGCCCGCCTCGCCAACCGGCTGCAGCGCAAGCTGATGGCGCAGCAGAACCGCGCCTGGGAGTTCGATCTGGAAGAGGGCATCCTCGATCCGGCGCGGCTGTCGCGCGTGGTGATCGACCCCTACCAGCCGCTGTCCTTCATGCACGAGAAGGAGGCGACGTTCCGCGACACCGTGGTGACGCTGCTGCTCGACAATTCCGGCTCGATGCGCGGGCGCCCGATCACGGTCGCGGCGACCTGTGCCGACATTCTCGCGCGCACGCTGGAGCGTTGCGGCGTCAAGGTCGAAATTCTCGGCTTCACCACGCGCGCCTGGAAGGGCGGGCAATCGCGCGAGGCGTGGCTTGCCGCCGGCAAGCCGGCCAATCCCGGCCGCCTCAACGATCTCCGCCATATCATCTACAAATCCGCCGACGCCCCCTGGCGCCGTGCGCGAAAGAATCTCGGCCTGATGATGCGCGAGGGGCTGCTGAAGGAGAACATCGACGGCGAGGCGCTGGATTGGGCGCACAAGCGCCTCTTGGGCCGGCCCGAGCAGCGCAAGATCCTGATGATGATCTCGGACGGTGCGCCGGTCGACGATTCCACGCTGTCGGTCAATCCCGGCAATTATCTCGAGCGGCATCTGCGCCACATCATCGAGGAGATCGAGACCCGCTCGCCGGTCGAGCTGATCGCGATCGGCATCGGTCATGACGTGACGCGCTACTATCGCCGCGCGGTGACGATCGTGGACGCAGAGGAGCTCGGCGGCGCCATCACCGAGAAGCTCGCGGAGCTCTTCAGCGAGACCAACACCGCGCCGACGCAAGCACCCGGCCGCCCGCGACGCAAATTGCATTCGTGAGCACGCAATCGTCCCGTCGCAGCTTTATTGGCTATGCGGCGGCGGGATTTTCCACTCTCGCAGTCTCCCGCCTGGCGCGGGCGCAGGTGGCGACCGAGCCGCCGCCGCGCGCGCTGCAGGTCGAGAACGCCGTCGTCGAGCCTGTCAGCGTCGAGGTCAACGCACGCGCCATTCCCAATTTCGAGCCGCGTGACCGCACGCGCACCCGCTTCGGCTCGCTGGACTATCGCAGCGGCCTGGTGCTGACCTCGCCCTATCGCGGCTTTGGCGGCTTGTCCGGCATCCGCTTGGACGCCAAGGGCGAGGGCTTCCTCGCGGTCTCCGACCAGGGCGGCTGGTTCACCGGTCGCATCCGCTATTCCGGCGGCAAGATGGCCGGGCTCGACGACGTCGAGGCCGCGCCGCTGCTCGGCGCCGAGGGGCGGCCGATCACGGAAAAGCGGCTGTGGTGGGATTCGGAAGCGATCACGCGCGAGGGTGACGTCGTCTATGTCGGGCTCGAGCGCGTCAACCAGATCCTGCGCTATGATTTCTCCAAAGGCGGCACGCGCGCGCGCGGCGAAGTGGTGCCGGTGCCGGCGGGAATCCGCAAGCTGCCCTCCAACAAGGGGCTGGAGGCGCTGGTCGTCGTGCCCAAAGGCAAAGACCGGAACATGCCGCTGGCGGGCACCCTGATCGCCTTCTCCGAGCGCGGGCTGGACGCCGACGGCAACCTCACAGCCTTCCTGATCGGCGGTCCCACGCCCGGCCAGTTCAGCGTGCGGCGCACCGAGAAATACGACATCAGCGATGCCGTGCTGCTGCCCTCCGGCGAGCTTCTGATCCTCGAGCGCAAATTCTCCTGGTTCACCGGCGTCAACATCCGCATCCGCTCGATTCCGCTGAAGTCGATCGCGCCGGGTGCGCTGGTCGACGGCCCCGCGCTGTTCGCCGCCGATCTCGGCCACGAGGTCGACAACATGGAAGGCATCGACGCCCACGTCACGAGCGAGGGCGAGACCGTGCTGACGCTGATCTCCGACGACAATTTCTCGATGCTGCAGCGAACCCTGTTGCTGCAATTCACGCTGGTGGAATAGGCGGCGGCGCCGTCTCGCGACGAATGATTGCCGGAATGCACGCCGGGGCTACCCGCCATTCCCCCGCACGGCTGGCAATCCGCGCGTCGCTCACTACACTCCTCGCATTGCCCCTCTTACTGGAACTCCCCGCATGAGCGTCCTGTTTTCCCCGATCAAGCTGCGCGGCCTGACGTTGAAGAACCGTGTCGTGGTATCGCCGATGTGCCAATATTCGGCCGACGACGGCGTCGCCACCGACTGGCACTTCACCCACATCAACAATCTCAGCCTGTCGGGCGCGGCGATGTTCTGCATCGAGGCGACCCATGTCGAGGCGATCGGCCGCATCACGCCGGGCTGCCTCGGGCTCTACAGCGATGCCGCCGAGGCCGCGCTGAAGCAGATCCTCACCTCGGTGCGCAAGCATTCCACCACCGCGATCGCGATGCAGCTTGCCCATGCCGGCCGCAAGGCCTCCAGCGCGCGGCCCTGGGACGGCGGCCAGCTGATTCCGGTGGCCCAGGGCGGCTGGCAGACGGTGGCGCCGTCGGCGCTGCCGCACAAGGAGGGCGAGGCCGCGCCGCTGGCGCTGGACGCCGCGGGCCTCAAGCGCATCCGCGACGCCTTCGTCGACAGCGCGAAGCGCGCGGAGCGCATCGGCATCGACGCCATCGAACTGCACGGCGCGCACGGCTATCTCCTGCATCAGTTCCTGTCGCCGATCTCCAACAAGCGCACCGACGAATATGGCGGCTCGCTCGAAAACCGCATGCGCTTCCCGCTCGAGATCTACGACGCGGTGCGTGCGGTGTTTCCGCACGACAAGCCCGTGGGCATGCGGGTGTCGTCGACCGACTGGGTCGAGGGCGGCTGGGACCTGGCCCAGACCATCGAATTTTCAAAAGCGCTGAAGGCGCGCGGCGTCGACTGGATCGATGCCTCCTCCGGCGGCGTCTCGCCGCTGCAGAAGATTCCGCTCGGCCCCGGCTATCAGGTGCAGTTCGCAGAGGCCATCAAGCGCGAGACCGGATTGCCGACCATCGCCGTCGGCCTGATCACCGAGGGCAAGCAGGCCGAGGAGATCGTCGCATCCGGCAAGGCCGACATGGTCGCGCTCGCCCGCGGCATGCTCTACGACCCGCGCTGGGGCTGGCACGCGGCCGCCGATGTCGGCGGCGAGGTCGAAGCCCCGCCGCAATACTGGCGCTCGCAGCCCTCGACGCAGAAGGCGCTGTTCGGCAAGACCACATTCGGGGCGCGGTAGCTTCTTGACCTCTCCCCGCAAGAACGTCGTAAAGACGGGGAGAGGTGCCGACTCACCCCCTCCGTAAATCTCCTCAGCTTCCACCTCGCGCAAAACTGGCCTAACCTTGCCTCCACCCAACTCCTCGCGGAGGCCCGCCATGCGTTTTCGTGTTCGCAAAACCGCCCATGTGTTCGAGCGCGTCGGGCTTGCGATGGCCGGCGCGGCGTGCGGGCTGTTCGTCGGCGCCTATGTGGGAGCGGCGATATCGGCGCTCACCACGCAGGGCTTTCTGCTGCTGATGATGGTGCTGGGCTTCGTCGGCTTCTATCTCGGCATCGACACGCCGCAACTGCCGTTCGACGAGGCGCATAGCGAGATCGACGCCGCCGAATTCCTCAGTGCCGCCGGCACGCTCTGCGCCACGCTCACCGCGCTCGCCTCCGTCGCCGTCATCGTGCTTCGCCTCGAGCCGCATCTGGCATGGACCTGGCTTGCCCTGCTCGGCTGGATCGCCGGCGTCGCCATGCAGATCGTCGGCGGCGCGAAAGCGAGGATGCGGAAGTAGCTTTCTGTTCTCCCTCCCAGGGAGGTAAGCAAGACGTCCCGCTAGAACACCACGCCCACCCGCGTGCCGCGCTTCCAGGCGATGCGGCAGCGTTTTTTGGTGTTGACGTGCAGCAGCTCGAATCTGTCGGGAATCTTCACCTGGCCGCCGAGATCGACGCAGGCGCCGCCGGGCGAATAGTCGATCAGCGTGCAGGTGATCACAGGCGCGCGCGGGTCGGTGATGATCTTGGCCTGGCGCGACACCAGCCCTGCAGGCTTCACGCGGGCATATTTACGCGGATACATTGGCACTCTCCTCCAATTCCGCAGGCGTAGCGGCGGATCCTGTGCAGAATGATGCGGATGAATCGATGCGATCCGGCTAAAGCGGGCGGGAGAATTTTAATGAAAAGTAGCGGCGAGGGCAGAAAGCGAAGGTAACAGGGTGGGGCCCTCCCGCCTCCAGGCAGGGCTATCGCATCTGGCGTGCAAGATGCGGCCGCATCGGCGGTCGGCTCCCTCTCCCGCTTGCGGGGGAGGGTTGGGGTGGGGGCTGTCTCCGCATCGGGATTGTCGAGAATTGTGGAGGGCGCCCCCGAGTGGTGAGAACCCTCACCCGCCGCGCCCTGCGAGCGCGTCGGCCTCTCCCGCAAGCGGGAGAGGCGGAGCAAGCTCCACCGGCATCGGCACCGTCAAATAGTCCTTTGGCAAATTCACCGGTCGGTAGTCCGGCTCCACCGCGATCCGCTTCAGCACGCTCTCATGCACATGGGCGCCTTCGGGGATCAGGCGCGGCTCGCAATCGGGGATGTACAGGCCGAGAAACACCTTCCGCTCCGGCCACTCCCGAAACTTCGCGCGCTTCGGAAAGAACTCCAGAACCCGCCAGCCCGCCGTCATGGAATCGTGCAGCACGCCGGTCTTCCCGGTGTAATCAGGCGCGACATATTGGAACGGCGAGTTCTTGCGCTGGATGCCCCAGGCGAGCTGCCTGATGGTCGCGTGGTTGAAGTTCAGCCCCGCCTTCTCCGCCTCCGCGATCATCCAGATCAGCGGATATTTGGAGTCGCCGCTTCTAGCCTCCGGATAGCCGCCGCCGACGTCGCTGTGCACGCCGGCGAACCACACCTGCAGGATGTCCTGCGGCACCTTCTTTTCGTCGGGCACATAGCGGTTGCTCCAGAACTCCTGCGGCTCCTCATATTTGTTCAGGCGGAACATGCGACGCCGCTCGTCGATCGCGATCGCCTGCCGGAAGGTCCTGACGCTCGGATTGCGCCGTGTGAAGGCGAGCTCCTCCAGGCTGAACAGGAAGAAAAAATTATCGCGCCGCGGCACGATCACGCTCGCCACGGTGTCCCAGACGCCGATGAAATGGATGGTCGGCCAGCGCGTCGAGGTGATGCGCGCGAACTGGGCGGCGAGGTCGAACTGGTCCTTCGGCAGCGGCCCCTGCTCGTCGAAATCGACGTCGCTGAGGTCCTCGACGTCGTTGCCGTGCCCGGTGCCGGAATATTGCTTATAGGCGATGAGCCCCGAGCCTGCGAGGTTGGCCTGCTCCGGCCTGATCAGCCCGACCTTGTGGATCAGCCCCGCCAGCACGCGAACCGTGTAGGCCCCGCGCGAGAAGCCGAACAGATAGATCCTGTCGCCCGGCGCATATTGCTCGACCAGGAAGCAATAGGCGCTGAGCACGTTGTCATCGAGCCCGTAGCCGGTGGCGAGCCCCAGCACCAGATTGATATTGGCTTTCAAGCGGTGCCACGTCGTCGGCTCCGTTACCGTCCCGACGCCGGGATCGTAGAACGCCATCTGCCGCGGCTGCGTCCGGTCGGTCTTGCGCAGGCAGCGATACAGCTTCAGGACGTTGGAGATGTTCTCCGAGATCTCGTTGCCGGTGCCGTCACAGCAGATGACGAGATTTTTCGACTCGGATTTGCGCTCGCGCTCCACAGGTCAACCCCTCCCGGTGATGCTACCCGGGCGAGCATAGCCGAAAAGCGCGACGGGGAGGAGACGGCGCTTCTGCCTTCGCGGCGCCAACGCTTTGCGCTGCCGGAGCGCACGCCTCGTCCTTCGAGACGGCGCTGACGCGCCTCCTCAGGATGAGGCTGAACAGCATTGTCGCTCGTTGATGCTGCCGCCACGCACTCCGCTCCTCATCCCTGAGGGCCCGCCGAAGGCGGGCGTCTCGAAGGATGGCCGCAAGCGAGATCGCGCGATCGAAATTCGTCCTGCGTGAGGCGCAGAATGGCGAAAGACGCGCCCTACTTCTTCTTCCCCGGCCCGAAATCCGGCTGCCAGGCGGCGTCCTTGCGGTTCGGCGCGGCGGCGATCACCTTGGCCTTTTCCTTCTTCGGCTTCTTGGTTTCGCGATTGCCCTTTTGCTGTCCCTTGGCCATGACGTCAGTCTCCTCTTTGGGGGTTCGAGTGTTTGAGTTCGACTCTTGGGGGTTCGAGTCTTGGGGGTTCGAGTTCGTCCGATTGCAGCACCCGCGCGAAGGGCGGGCTCGTTGGCCTTGCAGGCCTTTGCGTCGAAGTTGGCCGCACGAGACATTTTCGCGCCGGCCTGTTCGCCGGTCGCGTTCACGGAACAGGGCACCGGCCCCGGCGCATGTGACTCTCGGCTCCCACCCGTTGCGAGGCGGAAGCATGCGCTGATGCAGGCGAGCCTACGCCCGCGCCAAACCGATAGCGAGGCCTAAAACGCCGCGCGCGCGGGCGTGACGCGGCGCCAAGGCAGGCGCGGATCGCGATAATGCTGGCTATTATGGGCCAACCGGCGCATGCTCCGCGTAGCCACGTCGGTTGGGGCCTGACCAGCGCAAGGGAGGCTTTCATGACCATCCGCTCGCGGCGCGAAACCATCACATTCAGGCATCCGGTCCACATTCGCGGCATCGCGCGCGAATTGCCGGCCGGCGCCTACGAGGTCGTCACCGACGAGGAGATGATCGACGGCCTGTCGTTTGCATCCTGGCGCCGCATTGCCACCATGATCACCGTGCCGTCCGAAGGCGTGCGGGGCGCAACCGAGATGCTGTCGATCGGCTCGGTCGACCTTGCCGACGCGCAGGCGGCCGACGCGCAATTCCCAGGAGACGAGCCGCGCCCATGACTGACATCCCCGTCGACCTCGACAAGCATCGCGGCATGGCCGCCCAGAAGGCGACCGACCTGCGCCGCGCGCTGGCCGACGTCGAGAACAATGTCAGGGAGCTGCGCGAGCGCGAGGCCGACCTCGAAAACCGCATGATGTCGGCGCCCGCCACCTCGTGGGCGGAGGCCGCGGTGAAGGCGCGCTATTTGCTCAACCTCTATGCCGCCAGCCTGCCCACCGAAGACACCCGCCACCGCGCGCTGGTCGCCGCCCTGTTCGACGATTTCGCCAAGCTCAGCGGCGACAGCTGAAGCCGGTCCCGGCGGCGGTCTCGCTGCACCTCTCCCGCTCCTGTCTCGCCGAAGCTTCGGCGAAGGCGGATGCGGGCGCGCACCCATCGTAAGACAGGAGTCCCCCATGACACTCACCACCAGCCGCTTCATCGCCCACGACCAGGATCGCGGCATCGTCCAGTTCTCGATGCAGGACGGGCCGAAGGAATTCGCCTGCGCGATCTCGACCTCCGCCATGGACGACCTCGAGCGCGGCCCGCGCGCCAGGCCCAGTGAGCGCGAAGAGCAGTTCATGCGCCTGCGCGACCGCATCGAAGCCTGCGTCGAACGGAAGTATCAGGCGACGGAGTTTGAGGGGACACCGCCGGGGATCGTGCTGCGGAGCATTGATTTTCGGGGGTAGGGGGCCGCGGATCGCCAGCGTAGTGTGGTCTGTTCCGCCAATATGCCTATGAAGCGTAAGCTTTCGAGATCGCTCCTGCTAAGCGTCAGTCTCGACCGATTGCAATTCCTCAATTGCTGACGGTTCAGGCTCGTCTGAGTTTGGCGTCGCCAAAAGTGCCGTCACTTCAATTTCCGGCAGCATTTCTACAGAACGTAGCTTTCGGTCGATCGCACGCTTCCGAATCGATACCCCATCAATAGTGTTTGAAGCTTCCTGTAGCTTCTTTTGTACTTTATCGATAATCGAACCGTATTTTTCGAATTCGGTCTTTACTGCGCCGAGAATTTGCCAGACTTCGCTAGATCGCTTTTGAATGGCGAGGGTCCTGAAACCCATGCGCAAGCTGTTCAAAAGTGCAAGCAGGGTTGTAGGTCCAGTTACGAGAATTCGATTCTCGCGCTGGAGAAAGTCTGAAAGGCCGGGCCTCCTGATGACCTCGGCGTACAAGCCTTCAGTAGGTAGAAACATTACCGCAAAGTCGGTGCTGAATGGCGGATGAATGTATTTTGTTGCGATATCGTTCGCAGCTTGCCGAATACGTGTCTCCAAGGCTTTGCCGGCTAGGTCGACTGCCTCTACATCGCCACGCTCTGATGCGTCCACTAATCGCTCAAAATCTTCGGTCGGAAATTTCGCGTCGATTGGCAGCCAGAGCGGGCCACCTTCGCCACCCGGAAGTTTGATTGAAAACTCGACCCTCTGGTTGCTCCCGGGCCTTACCTCGACGTTCTTTTCATACTGCTCGGGCGCCATCGCCTGTTCGAGGATGCTGGATAATGTGACCTCTCCCCAAGTGCCTCTAGCCCTTACATTTGTCATCATACGCTTGAGGTCGCCGACACCCGTGGCCAAGTTCTGCATCTCTCCTAAGCCGCGAAAGACCTGTTCGAGCTGATCGCTGACTTGTTTGAAGCTATTATTAAGTCGTTGCTCCAAAGTATCGTGAAGCTTTTCGTCGACAGTAGCACGCATTTGCTCAAGTTTTGCGGCGTTGTCACTACGAATGACCTCAAGACGTGCTTCCACCGTGGTGCGAATTCCTTCTTGTGCCTTCTCCAGTCTTTCAGTGAGGGAGCACAGAGTGTCATTGACATTGCCGAGCCGTTCGCTCTGCAATTGGCTCGATTGAGTAAGCGAGTCACTTACGCTAGTTCCTAGCCGGTGGAAGCTGTTACTGAGTTCGTCTTTCAGGATGCGAGCCGTCTCGGCGTGTCCCGTCAAGTTCTGCTCAAGCTTCTGTTCGATCATGCCTCGAAGATTATCTCGATTTGTGACTGCCTCCGATCTCATTTTCTCGATGTCAGCGTCCAACTTGGATGCGATGCCATCGGCTCGCAGCTCAATCGATGAATTTCCGCTATCGAGCCGGGTCGAAAACTCCTTGATCTGTTCGTTGATACCTCGTCCAAGGCTGCTGAAGCCAACGATGATCGCTTCTTGAAATTTGGCTAGTAGGTTGGCGAGTTCCTCCCGGACGCTCCTTGATTGATCCTCAGTTGCTCGGCGAAGCACTTCCGTCTCTTCGCGAAGTAGTCTGCCAAGCGCGGCCAGCGACAATTCTTGAGCCAATCGACGATAAGATAGGTAGCTGAGGAGCGAGAGTATGGCTGCGATTAAGCTAATTCCACACGATGCCGACAATAGCGAAAGGTTCAAATCCATTTGTTCCCCCAAAGAAAAATCAGCGATCGATTTCTATCCAACTATCCCTGCCACGTTTTCCAACACAGATGCGTCCGACAATGGTATTCGCTGAAACGTCGTAAAGAGCGCCGACTTGAAACACGCGGAGACCCAGCATTGTTCGTGATTCAGAGGACGTCGCCAGGTGCCGATTGTCTGGTGATGCAATTGCAGCTTCCACCCGATACTTTCCGCCGTTTTGGGCTAACGCGAGCCGGCTAGCAAGTTCGGGCCATTTTTCGATGCCGTCCGAATTTCGGCGGACACCATTTAGCATCTCGATCAGAGGCTGAAGTCGGTAAGGCGCATTTGGCGTCATGAACTCAAGGTGGATCGAGAGGCCAGTCAGCTCGCAGTTTCGAATGTCATCTGGGTGGGAGGCACGGCCACTCCACGCGCATGTTCGCCGTTCGGCCGGTGTGCAGAACGTTCCGGTCGATGATCGCTGGGCAACCTGCTCCAAGAATCGGAGACTTGATAGACTGCTGCTAACGAAGTAGCGCTTGAGCGCTCGTTTGCCCGTTAGCGAACATTTTTCGAGGCCAATTGGCAAAACCATCTTGCCGGTGATCTCGCATTTCTCAAGAACTCCGGCTCTCACAAGATGGCCGGTTATCTCGCATTTTTCTGCTTCGTCCATCGCCATGGGCAGGCGCGTCTCGTGGCATAGGGCAAATTCATGCTTGTGGCCTGTCCTTCCGGAGACTGACGACTTCATTGCTTCGTCGCGCCTATAGTCTCTTCCGGAGATTTCACTGACAGCCAATTCGTCGGCGAGAAAATCTAACTTCGTAAACGAGCATACGCGAAAATACTCTGCTTCGGCCTTCCTTCCGCTCATCGCGGACGTTTTGAGGAGGTCGGCCGAAACTAGATTTCCAGATACAGCAGATAATTCTGCCTCTTCACGAAGAATGCGCTTTCCGCTGAGCGCACAGAAAATCGTGAATTCTGGAAGAACAAGCCGCCCGCTCGTTTCTGATTTTGTGAGGAGGTGTTGGAGCACGTAGGCGCCGGTCACGTCACATCTGGCCAAGCAATGGCTAGGCACAGTCTTTCCAGACTTAGAGCATAAGCTCAGTTCGGGGGCTCGAACGAGTGTCCCATCGTGGGGGCGAACTACGAGAAGACTCTCGTATTCGTGTTCCGAGTCGATAGTATATCTCACCTCTACGCCGATTTCCCGATGCACTCTGCCGTCGAGTCCGACGAGGGTCATTTCAAGCCGAGGGGTAAACTCGTCTTCCAGCTTCTTGCGCTTGCGGGTATCGGATGTGCGTGCGGTCTCATGTTCTCGACGTTCCAAGTAGAAGCGTGAGAATTCAGAAATGCCGTCATCCGACATCGCGGCTCTCTGAAGCGTGTCGATGTCGATGCCAAGGGATTGAGGTCTATCGACTGCCTTTGGAATTGGATTGATCGCGGTCTTGCCGCGCTCACTCCGATGATCTTGATTCTTGCAGTCGACGCCCACAAGTCGCTCGTAGCTATCGTGAGCCACCGTAGCTCGAACACGCAAGAGAGCTGACCCATCGAACATTCGGACGGCATCTGTGGCTTCCGAGGACACGAACTGTCCCCCGAATTGGCTAACCCAAGTTTGGGCAGTTTCGCGGGATGCTCGCGTCGGATCTTGGTCAAGATCCTCTACTTTATGTAGTCCGCTCGCAACGACGCGATTAACAAGGCGCTCGAAGGCTGGCGCTCCCGGTGCGTATAGCGTGGTTCGTCTGGCTGGATCGGCCGGGTCGGCAAATCTGATGTATTCGCGTCCCCCATTCTCTTCAGCGCGAAGAAGTCCATTAGTCTCCTCAGTCAGTTGGATTTTGAGGAACTTGAGTGCGGCCAACGTGAACTCGCGCGGATCTAGCGACCTTTCATTTTCGGGGAGTGTCGGCGTGCGTGGACCGTCATATTCAGAATTCTCCGTGCCTCCGAGCATGGAGTTGATGTTTGCCTCTTCGCGATCAAGCTCTAGCTTGGCGTCCTCAATGCTTTTTTCGGCAAGTTTGGTAGCTTTTTCGACGTCCTTGCCTGCTAATGCGGCAAGCACAAGATCTAAGATTTTGTCCTCAAAGCCTGATCCGCCGTCTTCATCACCGTCGCCGACATCGGCGCCTTGCAGAAGAGCCTCTACGTCTCCAACGGCGTGTGACGCCATCTGAAGTTTTTCCATCAGTCTACCGACGATGTAATCCTCAAAAGTTCCTCTTAAAGTGACGTTGTAGATGCTTACAAATGCGTGCGTCGAAGCGAGGCGCTGCACGCGCCCGATTCGCTGTTCGACAATCATCGGATTCCAAGGCAGGTCGTAGTTGACGAGCACGTTCGCGATCTGAAGATTGACGCCTTCGGAACCCGCTTCGGTTGATACTAAGACTCTGTAGCGTGGAGGCGTTCCACGGAAGAGCCTAATGGTCTCCTGATTCCGTTCTCCCGAGTCGCCGTTAATTATGCCGACCTTCAGTCCATGGCCTTCTAGGAAGTTTTGGATTGTCGTTTGAGTTTCTCGTCGGATCGTGAATACGACCAGTCTCCAACCCTCTGGATTCTCTTTCTTTAGCTTTTCTATCAGTTTGTTGAGGCCGTGGAGCTTCGCCGTCAGAGGCATCTTGCTCACGATACCTTTGACGGTCGCTGCAAGGTCAGCCGGAGCCGTCCCGTTCCGCGCCATGTTCTCTAACTGAGCCGAGAGCGCCTCAGGACTACTCGTCAGCGCCTGTAGTATCGAGATTTGGGTGAGTCGATTGAGCTTTTGAATCGGTTTGGCAATTGCCTTGATGAGCTGAAGCTCTGCGGCAGTGGGATCGACTTCGTGTCTCAAAACCTTTCGCTCAGGGAAGTAAAGCTTCGCGTCACCTCGACGGACACGGGACATGTAACCGTAAACGATCGATCGAAATTCGTCTCTCGCCTCTTCCTTTAGCTGTCGTGCCCCCTCCCGCGGATCAGCAACAAATTTCCGGATGAACATGCCTTCGCTGCCGAAGGGGTTGTCATGTCCACGTGCGACAGTCAGTAGATCTACGAGAGAATATAGATCCCACAAGCGGTTTTGGATGGGTGTTGCGGTTAACATTAGGACGTAGGGAAATCGTCGTTCCTCCAGGGCCTTTCGGAAGCGTTTCGCCACTTGCGGGGCGTTAGGGACCCCGTAAAGGTTCCTGAGCTTGTGCGCTTCGTCTAGGACAAGCATCTGGAAGCGGTCTTCAGGAAGCTGTTCAAGATACAATCGAGCTGAATTGTATGTTGTGATTACCGCACCGACTTCATCAGGCTCCGCATCCAGTAGATCTCTCCCGAATGCAACGATGCCTGGAATGTTGAACTTCGCTTCGAGTTCCTCCTTCCATTGCTGAGCAAGAATTTTTGGACAGACGATTAGGACTTTGGACAGTCGTGATCGAACGACGAGTTCGCTGATGATCAGGCCAGCGCTGATCGTTTTTCCAAGACCAACGTCGTCTGCAAGCAGAGTCACGGGAAGACGACGGCAGAATGTAATGAGGTTGGTTACTTGGTGATGGTACGGAGTGAGACGATCGCTCCACCTCGGCGTCGACTTAAAGTCTTCCGGTCGATCAATGACAATTGGATCGGTCAGATCCCATTCGAGACCTGCTCGGTAAATTCGGTATTCGTCGGGCTCTTTGCTGCGGCTAAGAATCTTCGACTTAAATTCAGTGGCGACGTCCATCCTCCGCCCCGATCTGCGACGTGCTCAACCGCAGGATGCTCGGTGCCACCATTGCGGGCAAGTGCACTTTCGTCGTTGTACTACTGTCGTACCGCCAAAAACAAAAAACGGCCGGATCTTCCGATCCGGCCGCAACGCAAACTCTTACTCGGCTAAGCCTACGCCTCGCGACGCAAGCCCCCGCCCAATTCTAAATCGCTCAGCTCGCCTTCTTCTCCGGCGCCGGCGTCGGGCCGACCTTCTTCTGGATGGCGCGCTTCAGATCGAGGGCGCGGGGCGACAGGACGTCGGCCTTGGCCTTGATCAGGTAGGCGTCGAGGCCGCCATTGTGGTCGACGCTCTTCAGCGCGTTGGTTGAGACGCGCAGGCGCACGTTGCGCTCCAGGGCTTCGCTGATGAAGGTCACGTTGACCAGGTTCGGCAGGAAGCGGCGCTTGGTCTTGATGTTGGAGTGGCTGACCTTGTGGCCGACGAGGGGGCCCTTGGCCGTCAGTTCGCAGCGGCGAGACATGGCATCAATCCTTATCCTGAAACCCCCAACGATTTGCGGCCGCCATTCTGGGCGCCACGGGGGCGAATTCTTTTGTCCTTGCAGGGAGCGGCGGACGTATAGGGGGGAAGGGGCGGGACGTCAAGGTTTTGGGCGGTCTTTTGGGGGCCGCTCGGATGGTGCGCTCCCTCGCCCGCTTGCGGGAGAGGGTGGGGAGAGGGCTCTTTCCTCTGGGGGGCAGACATCATTACGGATGGTGCCCCCCAGAGGAAAGAGCCCTCACCCGCGCTGCGCCATAGCCGAGGCTCCGCCTCGGCGTTCTCCGGAGGACGGCCGCCGAAGGCGGCCTGTGCTCTCCCGCAAGCGGGAGAGGTGTCGGAGCCCGCGGCTACCCCCAATCACCAAAACGGCAGTGTTTGTCGCGCCTTAACATCACATAAAGGGCGTATTCGCCGCCGAAGAGTCCGGCGGAGTTCCCGGATTGACACGCTCCGACACATTGTTTGCCGCTGTTTTTGGCTTAAGTAACAGCCGTCGCGCCCCGATTGGATTGTTTCGTGCCCACAACGCTACTTTTTGCGCCCGAACAGCGCTCAGTCCGCCCGCGCTTTGCTGGATGGCTGGCGGTGCTTTGCGGCCTGGCGGTGGCGTGGGGCGCAGTGCCGGCGGCGGCGCAGGGCAAGCTCGAGGCGCAATATGAGGCCTCGCTGGCCGGCATTCCCGTCGGCAAGGGCGCCTGGAACATCGAGATCAACGACGATGTGTTCGCGGCGGCCGCGTCCGGCGGCACCTCGGGGCTGCTGAAGTCGTTCACGGGCGGGTCCGGCACCGGCGCCAGCCAGGGGCGGGTCGTCAATGGCGCGCTGGTTGCGACCGGCTATCAGGCCTCCACCACCACCTCGAAGAAGACCGAAGAGATCCGCATCACGCTCGACAAGGGCAATGTGAAGGATTTTGCCATCCTGCCGGAGCCGCCGGTCGATCCCGATCGTATCGTCGTCACCGAGGCGCACCGCCGCGGCGTCTGGGACCCCATGACGGCCTCGCTGTTGCGGGTATCGGGCACTGGCGACCCGGTCTCGCCGGAGGCCTGCCACAGCTCGGCCCCCGTGTTCGACGGCCGCATGCGCTACGACCTCAAGCTTGATTTCAAGCGCATGGAGACCGTGAAGGCCGAGAAGGGCTACAAGGGCCCGGTGGTGGTCTGTTCGCTCTATTTCGTGCCTGTTGCGGGCTACATCCCCGATCGCCCCGTGATCAAATACCTCGCCGCCCAGCGCAACATCGAGATCGCCTTCGCGCCGGTGGCGGGCACGCGCATCCTGGTCCCGTTCTGGCTGAAAGTGCCGACGCCGCTCGGCCCGGCCATGCTGGAAGCCACCAGCTTCATCACCACGGCACAGCCGCCCAAGGTCGCCAAGACGCAGTAAGCGGTGGCGGCGGGTGCGTTCTTTCTTCGCCGTCATCCCGGGGCGCACCGTAGCTCGTCGCTGCGCGCCGCCCCGGAATGACCCGTCGGAGCTGGAAAAAAACAAAGCAAATTCAATGGCATGCCTACTGTGCATGGGGTTGTTTTCGCAAAAAAGGGTCAGGGCAGCCGTCATGGCCGGGCTTGACCCGGCCATCCATCCCTTGGACAGACGCTCGTGTTGCGATGGATGCGCGGGTCGAGCCCGCGCATGACGAGGCCCCGGGAATCCATTTGACTCCTCCCCGATTCTGATTCGACTCCGCGCCGTCCCCAACTTAACGGTTTGCGCCATCGAAACGTCACTTGTACGGCGGCCCAAAACTCCATCTAGTCGCAGCCAATAAGAGTCCCGCGACATGTTGCGGTGAACGGAACAGGACTCCAGGGGGAGTCAGCGATTCGGCCGCGATTCGTTCTAGAGTCGTTCCGAAGCTTAAGACCAACGGGAAAAGCGTCGCAAAGTGAGACAGTTGCGCGGGATTTGGGGAGGGGCTCCCACGTTTGGTGCGCCCCACACCCTGAGGAGGCCGCGCAAGCGGCCGTCTCGAAGGGCAAGGAGCTTGGCGACGGCACCGGCAGCCGGGCCTTCATCTTTCGAGGCGCGCTGATGCGCTCCTCAGGATGAGGAGCAGCGACGCGCACCAGACAGCACTGACATTCGCCCAATCAGGCACTAACTAATCCCCCAGATGCCCTTTTCCTCCTCCCCCTTCGCTTTCGAGCGCGCGCTTTCCGATCGCGTGCCTGGCGCCGGCGTCACCGCGGTGCTCGGCCCGACCAACACCGGCAAGACCCATCTCGCCATCGAGCGGATGCTCGCGCATCCCTCGGGGCTGATCGGCCTGCCGCTGCGCCTGCTCGCGCGCGAGGTCTACAACAAGATTGCCGCGCGGGTCGGCAGCGACGCGGTCGCGCTCGTCACCGGCGAGGAGAAGATCAAGCCGAAGAGCCCGCGCTATTGGGTGTCGACCGTCGAGGCGATGCCGCGCGACCTCGACGTCTCCTTCCTCGCCGTCGACGAGGTCCAGATCGCCAGCGATCTCGAGCGCGGCCACGTCTTCACCGACCGCATCCTCAACCGCCGCGGCCGCGACGAGACGCTGCTGTTGGGCGCTGCCACCATGCGCCCGATCATCGAGCGGCTGCTGCCGGGCGTCTCCATGATCACGCGGCCCAGGCTGTCGCAGCTGGAATTCGCCGGCGACCGCAAGATCACGCGCCAGCCGCGCCGAACTGCGATTGTCGCGTTCTCGGCCGACGAGGTCTACGCCATCGCCGAGCTGATCCGCCGCCAGCATGGCGGCGCCGCCGTCGTGCTCGGCTCGCTCTCGCCCCGCACGCGCAATGCGCAGGTGGCGATGTTCCAGAACGGCGACGTCGATTATCTCGTCGCCACCGACGCCGTCGGCATGGGCCTCAATCTCGACGTCGACCACGTCGCGTTTGCCTCCGACCGCAAGTTCGACGGCTACCAGTTCCGTCGGCTGACGCCGTCCGAATTCGCGCAGATTGCAGGCCGCGCGGGGCGCGCAACGCGCAACGGCACTTTCGGCACCACCGGCCGCTGCGCGCCGTTCGAGCCCGAGCTCGTCAACGCGCTGCAGAACCACACTTTCGAACCCGTGAAGATGCTGCAATGGCGCAACGTTAGGCTGGATTTTGCCTCGCTCGGCGCGCTCCAGGTGTCCCTGAACCTCGGCCCCGGCCACGAGGCCCTGACGCGCGCGCCTGTTGCCGAGGACATGCGCGTGCTCGAGCACGCCGCCCGCGACGCCGAAGTGCGCGATGTCGCGCATGGCAAGGAGGCCGTGGAGCGGCTGTGGGAGGCCTGCCAGGTCCCCGACTATCGAAAATTGTCGCCGGCCGCCCATGCCGAGCTGGTGACCACGCTGTACGGCTTCCTGATGCGGAAGGGCTGCATCCCCGATGCCTGGTTCGAGGCCCAGATCACTCAGGCCGACCGCGTCGACGGCGACATCGACACGCTGTCGGCCCGAATCGCGCAGATCCGCACCTGGACCTTCGTCGCCAACCGTCCGGACTGGCTGAAAGACCCCGAACGCTGGCAGGGAATTGCCCGCGAGGTCGAAAATAAATTATCGGATGCGCTCCATGAACGCTTGACTGAGCGTTTCGTTGATCGCCGGACCAGTGTATTGATGCGCCGCCTGCGGGAGAACACGAGCTTGAATACTGAAATCGGCAAGACCGGCGAAGTCATCGTCGAAGGCCATGTCATCGGCCGTCTCGATGGCTTCACCTTTGCACCGGATGCGGCGGAAGCCGGCTCCGATGCGAAAGCCTTGCAGGCTGCAGCGCAAGCGGTGCTCGCCGGCGAGATCAACACGCGCGCCGAAAAGCTCGGCAACGCGCCGGACGATCAGTTCGTGCTGACCTCGGAAGGCATCATCCGCTGGACCGGCGACGCGGTGGCGCGACTGTCTGCCGCAGAGGACGCGCTGCATCCGCGCATCCGCATCATCTCCGACGAGCGCCTGACCGGCGCCCCCCGCGACAAGGTGCAGGCCCGGCTTGAGCTCTGGCTCAAGACCCATGTCGAGAAGCTGCTCGGGCCGATGTTCGAGCTGTCCAAGGCCGAGGACGTCACCGGCATCGCCCGCGGCATCGCCTATCAGCTCGTCGAGGCCCTCGGCGTGCTCGAGCGTCCCAAGATCGCCAACGAGCTGAAGGATCTCGACCAGCCCTCGCGCGCGGTGCTGCGCAAATACGGCGTCCGGTTCGGCGCCTATCACATCTATTTCCCCGGCCTGCTCAAGCCTGCCGGGCGTGCGCTGGCCGCGCTGCTGTGGGCGCTGAAGCAGGACAATGTCGATCTGTCCTCGCTCTCAGGCGCGCAGCATCTGGCCTCCTCGGGGCGTACCTCGTTCCCGGTCGACAAGGCGCTGCCGCGCGATGCCTATCGCGTGCTCGGCTACAAGCAGGCCGGCGAGCGCGCCGTGCGTGTCGACATCCTGGAGCGCCTGGCCGATCTGATCCGCCCGGCGCTGGCCTGGCGCGAGAACGCATCCGGTGAGAAGCCGGCCGGCGCCTTCGACGGCCGCAGTTTCGTGGTGACGCAGGCGATGACCTCGCTCACGGGCTCCGCCGGCGAAGATTTCGCCTCGGTGCTGCGTGCCCTCGGCTATCGCATGGAGAAGCGTCCGCCGCTGCCGGCAAAGCCGGCCGTGGCCGAGCAATCCGTGTCTGAAACCGTCGCGACCGAGACGCCCCCGGCTGAAGGCACCGCGGAAACCTCGAACGAGACCTCGACAGAGACTGCGGCCGAGGCCGTTGCCGGCCTGCCGGCGGAGGCTTCCACCGAAGCTGCCGCCGAGCCGGTCACCGTCGAAGACGCACCCGGCATGGAGCCGCAGGACGAGCCGGCTCAGGAGGCTGAGCCGGCGCTGGTGGCCTCTCCCGAGGCCCCCGTCACGCCCGAAGACGCGCCCGGCATTGCACCGCCGGCGGAAGAGCCCACTGCGCCCGTCGAGTCCGCCGGCCTCGAAGCCGCCCCGGCCGAGACGGCCGCAACCGAAGCTGCCGCGTCACCCGACGCCGCCGCGCCTGAAGCTGCGGCGACGCCCGCCGAGCCCGAGCTGATCGAGGTCTGGCGTCCCGGCGGCCGTCACGAAGACCGCAAGCCGCGCCACGAGCGCCATCGCCACCAGCGTCACCAGAACCAGCGTCCGCAGGCCGGCGCTGAAGCTGGCGCCGCACCCGGTGCAGCGAGCGCCGCGCCCGGCGAAACCGCCGACGGCGCGAAGCCGGGTCATCGTGGTGGGCATCGGAGGGACGGTGGCAGAGACTTCCGCAAGCCGCGCGAGGGTGGCGAAGGCGCGCCGCGTCCCGAGGGGCGCGACGACAAGAACCGCCGCTTCGAGGGCAAGGATCGCGACAACAAGGACCGCGACAACAAGGGACGCGATCGCGACAAGGGCAAGTTCGGCGGAGATCGCGACAAGGGCCGTGACAACCGCGGCCGGGATCGCGACAAAGGCCGCGACCGCCAGGGCGGTCCGTCGCTGCGTCCCTACGCCTCGAGCGCAAACCCACGCGAACGCGACCGTCCCGCCGATCCGAACTCGCCCTTCGCAAAACTCGCCGCGCTGAAGGAGCAGCTTTCCGGGCGCAAGGAGTAGCATAGCGTTTTCAAGCGAAGTGCGGAGCGGTGCGCGTGAAGAAAACGCGTCGGAAGGAATAGAGCCACGACCGAGCGGCAGCGCCTCGACAAATGGCTGTGGCACGCGCGGGTGGTGAAGGCGCGGACCTCGGCGGCCGAACTCGTTGGATCCGGTCATGTCCGCGTCAACGGTGAGCGCGAAAAGGCGCCGGGCCATGCGATCAAGCTCGGCGACGTCATCACCGTCGCGCTCGATCGCACCGTGCGCGTGTTGAAGGTGACAGGCTTCAGCGAACGCCGCGGCGATGCCGCCTCGGCGCGCGTGCTCTACGAAGAGCTCGGGATGCGCAATTAATTGCGCTTTGCATTCATTTCTTGGTCGATCAAACGCGCAAAGCCGTCATGATCGGGCCTTCCCGACCTTGCGGCGCCCGGCCATCCGCGCTACGCAAGCCGCGACTTTTAAAAGAGCTTTTCGGAGCGTTGGATGACTTACGTCGTCACTGAAAACTGCATCAAGTGCAAGTACACCGACTGCGTCGAGGTCTGCCCGGTCGACTGTTTCTATGAGGGTGACAACATGCTCGTCATCCACCCGGACGAGTGCATCGATTGTGGCGTGTGCGAGCCGGAATGCCCCGCCGATGCCATCAAGCCGGACACGGAACCGGGCCTCGAAAAGTGGCTGGAAGTGAACACCCAGTACGCCAAGAGCTGGCCGAACATCACCCAGAAGAAAGAATCACCTGCCGACGCCAAGGAATTCGACGGCGCGGAAGGCAAGTTCGAGAAATATTTTTCCCCGAACCCCGGCTCCGGCGACTAAATCGGGCTCAAACTTAACCCTAATAGCGTCGCTGCCGCTGAAAACCAGCCCTGAAGACCCCTAAATCATTGATTTTTGCGGGAAATGTGCTATAATGGGCACATTAAGCCGAACCCTGTCAGCCCCGTTGGCCCCGCTGGGTTCCCGTGAAACCAAATGTCGAACAGGGGCGTGGCAGTTTCCGCGCGCAGGCTGTGTCACAGAAAACGCGTAAAAAGAGTACTTCAGCGAGGGCTTCCCATAAGGAGGCCAAAAAAGTCGCCGCGGCCAGCCGTAGCGCATCCAAGGGTCGGGCCGCTGCCAAGGCGCCGCCGGCTGCAAAGTCCTCGAAGAACAAAAGAAGCGCAATGCCTAACAAGACTGCCAAACCGGCCGCGAAAGCGACCGTTGCAAAGCCTGCCGCCAAGCCTGTCGCTGCCAAGGCCCCTGCTGCCAAGGCTCCTGCTGCGAAGCCCGCCGCGTCGAAGGCTCCCGTTGCTGCTCCTGCCAAGGCTCCCGTCGCTGCCGCCAAGCCCGCTGTGAAGCCGGCGGCCGCTGCGCCGAAGGTCGAGGAAAAGAAGGTCGTGACCCAGCGCCAGGGCTTCAAGGCCAATGAATTCGTCGTCTATCCCGCTCACGGCGTCGGCCAGATCCTGGCCATCGAGGAGCAGGAGATTGCCGGCGCGAAGCTCGAGCTGTTCGTCATCAACTTCATCAAGGACAAGATGACGCTGCGCGTGCCGACCGCCAAGGTCGCCAATGTCGGCATGCGCAAGCTGTCCGAGCCGGCGCTGGTGAAGAAGGCGCTGGAGACGCTCAAGGGCCGCGCCCGCGTCAAGCGCACCATGTGGTCGCGCCGCGCCCAGGAATACGAAGCCAAGATCAATTCTGGCGACATCGTCGCGATCGCGGAAGTCGTGCGCGATCTCTTCCGCTCGGAATCGCAGCCGGAGCAGTCCTACAGCGAACGCCAGCTCTATGAAGCGGCGCTCGATCGTCTGTCCCGCGAGATCGCGGTGGTGCAGCACTCGACCGAGACCGAAGCGGTCAAGGAGATCGAGGCCCAGCTCGCCAAGAGCCCGCGCCGCGGTGCCAAGTCCGAAACCGCCGAAGGCGAGGCGGATGCCGAGGGCGATACCGACGACACCGATGGCGACGACACCACCGTTGCCGACGAGGCTGCGTAAGCGCTTTCGTCGCGTCGATCGCAATAGATCAAAAGCCCGGCCGTTCGGCCGGGCTTTTTGTTTGGGGGGGGTAGACGGCGTTGAGAGTTGCGGACGGTTCACTTCACCGGCCGCTTCTCGAGCTTCCGTGCCAGCGTGCGCCGGTGCATGCCCAATCGCCGGGCCGCCTCCGAGATGTTGAAATCGGTCTCGATCAGGGTCTGGTGGATGCGCTCCCATTCCAGCGTCTTGATCGAGGTCGGCCGTGCGTCGAGGGCGACCTCGGCATTCCCGGCGGCCTTGGTGAATGCGGCTTCGATGTCGTCCGTGTTCGAGGGCTTTGCGAGATAGTGGCAGGCGCCGAGTTTGATCGCCTCCACGGCGGTCGAGATGCTGGCAAAGCCGGTCAGTACCACGATCAGCATTTCAGGGTCATGCGTGTGCAAGAGCTCGACGCAGGCAAGGCCCGAAGCGCCGCCGAGCTTGAGGTCGACCACGGCATGGCCGAAGGAGCGCTCGTCCAGAGCGGTGCGTACCTCCTCGATCGAGGCCGCCAGCACGACCTCGTAGCCGCGGCGCTCGAACGAGCGCTTCAGCGTGCGTGCAAAACCCGCGTCGTCCTCGACGACGATGAGCGAACGGTCAGGCGTCAAAATTCCCTCCGATCGCGAGCGTTGCGAGCGGCAGCGTGAGGCGGACGGTGGCGCCGCGCTTCCTGTGGTTCTCGGCGGTCACGGTGCCGCCCAGCTTGCGCACCACGTTCACCACCAGGAACAGGCCGAGCCCGCCGCCGGCGCGGCCCTTGCTCGATTGATAGGGCTTTCCGAGCTGCGCCAGCATCTCCGGCGCAAAGCCCGGGCCGCGGTCACTGATCGACAGCACGAGATTGTCGCCCTCGCGCTCGGCCACGAGCTCGACCCAGTCGCGCGAGACCTCATAGGCATTGTCGAGCACGTTGAAGATCACCTGTTTCAAAGCAACATCCGAGACGATGGCAACGTCTTCGCCAAAGGTATTGACGAAGTAGAGCGTCCGCGCCGAGCGTGCGTCGCGCCACTCGTCGACCAGGGCGGTGACGAACGCCGTCACCGTCGTCGGCGACGAGCCTTCGCCGCGCGCTTCGCCCGCCGAGACCAGGATGCCCGTCACGATCGACTTGCAGCGTTGCAGCGAGGTTTCCATCTCCGCGAGGTCCTCGGCGAGCTCCTGATCGGCGGCAAGATCCGGCATGCGGCGCCAATCGCTGAGGATGACGGAGAGCGAGGCCAGCGGCGTGCCGAGCTCATGGGCTGCACCGGAGGCGAGCAGGCCCATGCGGACGATGTGGTCCTGCTCGGCCGCATGCTGGCGGAGCGCGGCCAGATGCGCGTCGCGCTCGCGCAAATTCCTGTTGATGCGGGTGACGAACACGACCAGCAGCACGGCGTTGAGCACGAACCCAAGCAGCATGCCGGCGACCGTGAGCGTGTAAGTCTCGCTCAATGGGTTGGGCGGCAGCTCCAGCGGGCGATATGCCAGCGTCAGCCAGACAAAACTCGCGCATGTCAGCGCGACCAGCGACCAGGTCGAGCGGCCGTCGAGCAGCACCGCGCCGAGCGTCACCTGGAGCAGGAATAGCGAGGTGAAGGGATTGGTGGCACCGCCAGAGAGGTAGAGCTGCGCGGTCAGCGCGGCGACGTCCAGCATCAAGGCGACCAGCAGCTCGTTGTTGGTGATCGCGGCGCGATGGCGCACCCAGACCAGACTGGAGACGTTGAGCAGCACCAGAGCGCCGATCACTGCGCCCATCCGCTCCAGCGGCAGGGGAATGCCGAGCCCAAAATGCACGCCGCCGATGGTCACGATCTGGCCGATCACCGCGGTCCAGCGCAGCTGGATCAGCAGCGCCATGTTCTTGCGGTTGGTCTCATCGTCGGTCGGCGCGGCGCCGATCAGCTCGCTGCGCGCGTCCGCCTGCGATTGCAGCGTGACGGCCGGTCCATCATGCGCAAGTGTGTGGGAAAGCGTCTTCCCGTCGTCAGGTCGGCTCGACGATCGTTCCAGCATTTGATCCCGTCCTGCGGGTGGCGGCATCTGGACCGCCATCCGATTCGTGGACGAAGCGCTCGCGGCGGAACAGCCCGCCGCCGAACTGGACGAAAAGCCTGCCGGCCAGCATGAAAGCGAGGGCAAACCACGTCAGCGCGTAGATCAGGTGGTTATTGGGAAAGCGGACCACGGTCAATCCGCCGATCGGGCCGCCAGCGGATTGTGATCCGGCGTCGGCATCGACGAAAAACGGCGCGACGTCATGGAGGCCGCGGGCCGTCGCAATCGCTGCGACATCGCGCGAATACCAGCGGTTGTGCTGAGGCACGTTGTTCCGGAGGAAGCCGCCTTTCGGCTCCGAAATGCGGAGCAGGCCGGTGATCTCGACCTGGCCGTCCGGATTGCCGTCCAGGCGCGTCGATGCCTCACGCCGCTCCGATGGCACGAAGCCGCGGTTGATCAGGACTTGCGTGTCGTCGTCGCGCTGGAGCGGTGTCAGCACCCAAAAGCCCGGGCCCTCCTCGGTGACGGCCTGCACGAGGGTCTCGCGGTCGTGCAGGAAGCGGCCTTTGAGGCTGACATGCCTGTATTCGTCACTCGCGGCGTTGACCGCGGGCCATGAAGCGGACGAGGGGATCGGCTGGGCCGGGGCGTGGACGCGCTGCTCGACGCGGTCGATCAGCGCCAGCTTCCAGGCGCGGCGCTCGATCTGCCAGATTCCGAGCGCGATGAGAAGAACAAGGGCTGTCAGCGAGAGGACCGTGAGCCACAGGGAGGGACGTGCAGCCTTGCCGCGCGCCCCGCTTGCCATGTTTGTCACGGTCCCTAATTCGCTCAATTCATTCCACTCATCTGGTGCATCGGCATCATGTTGCTGTTGAGGTGGTTCATCACCCACAGCGAACCCGACAGCGCGATCACCACCATGACGATGGTGAAGATCAGCGCCATCATGCTCCAGCCGTTCTCCGACGTCGTGTTCATGTGCAGGAAGTATATCATGTGCACGACGATCTGCACGACGGCGAAGGCCATGATGACCAGCGCAGTGATCTGCTTGCTCGGCAGCGCCCCGCTCATCACCAGCCAGAACGGAATCGCGGTCAGCACGACCGAGAGCACGAAGCCGAGCATGTAGGTCGAGAACGTGCCGTGGGCGTGGCCGTCTTCGTGGTGATGATCGTCGGCGTGGGCGGCGTGGGTATCGGTGTTCATCGCAGAACTCCCAGGAGATAGACGAAGGTGAAGACGCCGATCCAGACCACGTCGAGGAAGTGCCAGAACATCGACAGGCACATCAGGCGGCGGCGATTGGCCTCGATCAGGCCGAACTTCTGGACTTGCACCATCAGCGTCACCAGCCAGATCAGGCCGCAGGAGACGTGCAGGCCGTGGGTGCCGACCAGGGTGAAGAAGGCGGAGAGGAAAGCGCTGCGCTGCGGCGTGGCGCCCTCATGGATCATGTGGGCGAATTCGGAGAGCTCGATACCGATGAAGGCGAGACCGAACAGGCCGGTGATCGCGAGCCAGACTTGCGTCTGCGCGACCTTGTTCTGCTGCATCGTCAGCATAGCAAAACCATACGTGATCGACGACAGCAGCAGCATCGAGGTGTTCACCGCCACCAGGGGCAGCTCGAACAGGTCCTTCGGCGCGGGGCCGGCGGCGTAATTGCCGCCGAGCACGCCGAAGGTGGCGAACAGGATCGCGAAGATGAGACAGTCGCTCATCAAGTAGATCCAGAAGCCGAGCGAGGTGCTGTAGCCTTCCGGATGCGGATGTTCGTCGGCGAGGTAGAAGACCGGCTCGCCGGATTGGGTGGGATGGACAGCGACAGTCATTTACTTGGCTCCGGCGAGCAGTTTGGTGCGCGCGTCCTCGGCCCGGATGACGTCGTCAGCCGAAATGTCGAAGTCGCGGTGATAGTTGAAGGTGTGGCCGATGCCGACGACGAGCAGCCCTGCGAAGCTCAATGCGGCCAGCCACCAGATGTACCAGATTAGGCCGAATCCCATCGCGGTCGCGAGGCCGGCCAGGATGATGCCGGTGCCGGTGCTGCTGGGCATGTGGATCGGCTTGAACCCGGTCAGCGGACGCTGGTAGCCGCGCTTCTTCATGTCCCACCAAGCGTCATTGTCGTGAACGACGGGGGTGAAGGCGAAGTTGTAGTCCGGCGGGGGCGAGGAGGTCGCCCATTCCAGCGTGCGCGCGTCCCAGGGATCGCCGGTGACGTCCTTGAGCTGCTCGCGCTTGAGGAAGGAGACCGCGAACTGCATCAGCATCGAGAGGATGCCGAGGAAGACGAGGAAAGCGCCGAACGCGGCGATGACGAACCAGATCTGCAGGCTCGGATCGTCGAACACGCGCAGCCGGCGGGTGACGCCCATCAGGCCGAGCACATAGAGCGGCATGAAGGCGAGGTAGAAGCCGGTGACCCAGAACCAGAACGACATCTTGCCCCAGAACGGATCGAGCTTGAAGCCGAACGCCTTCGGGAACCAGTAGTTGATGCCGGCGAACGCGCCGAACACCACGCCGCCGATGATGACGTTGTGGAAGTGCGCGATCAGGAACAGGCTGTTGTGCAGCACGAAGTCGGCCGGCGGCACCGCCAGCAGCACGCCGGTCATGCCGCCGATCACGAAGGTCAGCATGAACGCGATCGTCCACAGCATCGGCAGCTCGTAGCGGATACGGCCGCGATACATCGTGAACAGCCAGTTGAACATCTTCGCGCCCGTCGGGATCGAGATGATCATCGTGGTGATGCCGAAGAACGAGTTGACGCTGGCGCCCGAGCCCATCGTGAAGAAGTGATGCAGCCAGACCAGGTACGACAGGATGGTGATGACCACCGTGGCGTAGACCATCGAGGTGTAGCCGAACAACCGCTTGCCGGAGAAGGTCGAGGTCACCTCAGAGAAGATGCCGAACGCCGGGAGAACCAGGATGTAGACCTCGGGATGGCCCCAGATCCAGATCAGGTTCACGTACATCATCGGGCTGCCGCCGAAATCGTTCGTGAAGAAGTTGGTGCCGACGTAGCGGTCGAGCGTGAGCAGCGCGAGCACGACGGTCAGGACGGGGAAGGAGGCGACGATCAGGACGTTGGTGCAGAGCGAGGTCCAGGTGAACACCGGCATCTTCATCATGGTCATGCCGGGGCACCGCAGCTTGACGATGGTGCAGATCAGGTTGATGCCGGACAGCGTCGTTCCGACGCCGGCGACCTGCAAACCCCATATGTAATAGTCGACGCCGACGTCAGGACTGTAGCCGATGTTGGACAGCGGCGGATAGGCCAGCCAGCCGGTGCGGGCGAACTCGCCGATGAACAGCGAGGCCATCACCAGCACCGCGCCGCCGACCGTCATCCAGAAGCTGAAATTGTTCAGGAACGGAAACGACACGTCGCGCGCGCCGATCTGGAGCGGCACCACATAGTTCATCAAGCCGGTCACCAGCGGCATCGCCACGAAGAAGATCATGATCACGCCGTGGGCGGTGAAGACCTGGTCGTAGTGATGGGAGGGGAGGAAGCCCTCGGAACCGCCGAACGCCATCGCCTGTTGCGCACGCATCATGAGGGCGTCGGCGAAGCCGCGCAGCAGCATCACGATGCCGAGGATCATGTACATGACGCCGATGCGCTTGTGGTCCACGCTGGTGAACCATTCGCGCCAGAGATAACCCCAGAGGCGGAAATAGGTGATGCCGCCGAGCAACGCGGCACCGCCGAGCGCGACCACCACGAAGGTGCCGACGAGGATCGGCTCGTGCAGCGGCAGCGAATCGATGCCGAGACGGCCGAAGATGAGCTTGAGAAGATCAGGAGACATGCGGGGATCTCTTTAGGAATCTGACTTCGGACGCAGTCCGAGGAAGAAGGACGAGGACTTGAGCGGCGTGAAGCCCGGCCGCTTCAGGCCGGCGCCGAGCAGCGGCGCCGTGTCGACGGGAGCCGTGATCGACGCCGTAGTCTTGCCTTGCGGCGCATCGGGCGTGCAGGTGCCGGCCACGAAGCTCGGCTCCGGCCCGAGCGCCGTGCCGCGGCGGGCGTATTTGTCGTAGGCCAGCGGCAGCGTGTTGTTCAGGCCCTCATGGCCGTTGCCGCCCTTGGCGTCGATCGCCATCATCTCGCTCTGGCACATCTTGCCGGTCTCGACGCACATGTTGAGGATCAGGCGATAGAGATCGGCATCGACGGTGCCCCAGCGCCGCACCGGCTCGTTCTGGCTGGGCTTCTCGAGCTGGAGATATTCGGCGCGGCCGAGCGAGCCGCCGGCCGACTTGGCGCTGGCGACCCAGGCGTCGAAACCCTTGTCGTCGAGGCCCTGAAAGTTGAAGTGCATGCCGGAGAAGCCGGCACCGCTGTAATTGGCCGAGAAGCCCCTGTAGCTGCCGGCGTGGTTCACCACCGCGTGGAGCTTGGTCTCCATGCCCGGCATCGCGTAGATCTGGCCGGCGAGTGCGGGGATGTAGAACGAGTTCATCACCGAGGACGCGGTGATGCGGAAGTTGATCGGACGATCGACCGGAGCGGCGAGCTCGTTGACGGTGGCGATGCCGTAGTCCGGATAGATGAAGAGCCACTTCCAGTCGAGCGCGACGACGTCGACCTCGAGCGGAGCCTTGGACTGGTCCACGGCGCGGTCGGCATGGATGCGGCCGAGCGTGCGATAGGGGTCGAGCAGGTGCGTGCCCATCCAGGTCAGCGCGCCCAGGCAGACGATGATCAGCAGCGGTGCGGACCAGATCACCAGCTCGAGCGCGGTCGAGTGATCCCATTCCGGCTCGTAGCGAGCAGCCGTGTTGGACTGGCGATAGCGCCAGGCGAACAGCACCGTCAGCGCCATCACGGGGACGACGATCAGCAGCATCAGGACGGTGGAGATGATGACGAGGTCGCGCTGTTGCGCGGCGATATCGCCGGCTGGCGCCAGCACGACGTAGTCGCAGCCGCTGAGCGCGGCAGCCAGAGGTAGTAGCGCCAGGATCTTGAGACGAGACACGGGCCGAGCCTTTGAGAATGAGTTTCTTTTGCGGGGCCAACGGGTAGCTGCGGCGCAGCAATCCGGACATTGGACAATTTGTCCAATGTTGCAGTGCGGAATGTTGGGTCAGACAAAGCCGGATTGCCTGGCGCCCCGCCGGGCGGTCGGCTTTGGTTTTCAGGACGTTAAGGGCGCACGCATGGCGACGGCACAGACCCCCGCAATGGCAGATCTCCACTCGGGCGAGCACGGCCACGACCAGGCCAGTCCCGGCGAGATCGCCATCGGCGTCATCATCGGTCGTACCTCGGAATTCTTCGACTTCTTCGTCTTCGCGATCGCCTCGGTGATCGTGTTCCCGCGGCTGGTGTTCCCGTTCGCGAGTGAGCTAAACGGCACCTTTTATTCTTTCATGGTGTTCGCACTGGCCTTCATGGCCCGGCCGATCGGCACCGTGATTTTCATGACGGTCGACCGTGCCTACGGCAAGACCGCCAAGCTGATCTCGGCGCTGTTCCTGCTCGGCACCGCCACGGTCGCGCTCGCGTTCCTGCCCGGCTATCACGAGATCGGCGCCGCGGCGATCTGGCTGCTGGCGCTGGCGCGCATCGCGCAGGGTCTGGCCTGGGGCGGCGCCTGGGACGGCATGGCTTCGCTGCTGGCGCTGAATGCGCCGCCTTCCAAGCGGGGCTGGTACGCGATGGTGCCGCAGCTCGGGGCCCCGCTCGGGCTGATCGTGGCGAGCGCGCTGTTCGCCTATTTCGCCGGCAATCTCTCGGCCGACGATTTCTTCGACTGGGGCTGGCGCTATCCGTTCTTCGTCGCGTTCGCCATCAACGTGGTGGCGCTGTTCGCCCGCCTGCGCATGGTGACGACGGAGGAATATGCCTCGTTGTTCGAGACCCGCGAATTGCAGCCCGCGCGCATTTCCGAGACCGTCGCACGCGAAGGCCAGAACATCATGCTGGGCGCGTTCGCGCCGCTCGCGAGCTTCGCGCTGTTCCACATGGTCACGGTGTTTCCGCTGTCCTGGGTGTTCCTGTTCACCCGCGAAAGCCCGGTGCGCTTCCTGATCATCGAGATCGTCGCTGCCGTGTTCGGCGTCGGCGCAATCGTGGCCTCCGGCATCATCGCCGACCGGGTGGGGCGCAAATCGCTGCTGATGGGATCGGCGATCGCGATTGCGATCTACAGCGGCTTTGCCCCGCAGCTGCTCGACGCCGGCGCGTTCGGCGAGACCATCTACATGGTGATCGGCTTCATCCTGCTCGGCCTGTCCTTTGGCCAGTCCTCGGGCGCGATCGCCTCGAACTTCAAGCAGACCTATCGCTACACGGCGTCCGCGCTGACGTCGGACATGGCCTGGCTGTTCGGCGCCGGTTTCGCTCCGCTGGTCGCGCTGCTGCTCGCCACCAATCTCGGCGTCATCGCCTCGGGCGCGTATCTGCTGTCAGGCGCGTTCTGGACGCTGCTCGCGCTCTGGCTCAGCGGCCAGCGCGAGGCCGGCGACATGGACGCGGGGCGTTAGATCCAAACGGCGGAGTTTGCGGAGCGAGATCCCGGGTTCGCGCTAAGCGCGCCCCGGGATTGACGTGCTCTTAGCGCACGTCAATCCGCCACGATCTTCACGCGGTCACGCACCTTCACCTGCGCGGTGCGATCGAGGCCGTTCAGCACGCGAAAGCGCTCGGCGGGATGATCGACGCCGGCCATGCGGTGTGAGAGCGATTCCACGGTGTCGCCGGGCTGCACGGTGATGACCTTGATGCGCAGCGGACGGGCGGCCTGGATCTCGTCCAGCGTCAGGCGGCGGAATGAATTGACGGTCTCGCGCGCGTTGCGCTCGCTCTCGGTCGACTTCTGCCGGGTCGCGAAGATGAACCGGTAGACGTCGCTGCCGAAGCGCAGCGCGTAGACCTTGAACTGCCACTGGTCGCCCCTGGCGGCGGCGGAGGCAGCCGGAAAGCCGTTGATGGTGATGTCTTCGGTGGACGCCTTCTCGACGCCCTCCATCCAGCCGGAGTTGAGGTAGTCGCCGAGCGACTGCTCGGCCGGGACGCGCACCACGTCGAAACGCATCGCCTGTGCGCCGCCCTCGCGTACGCCGATCACGGCCTGGGCGGTGTTGTCGAGCGTGAAATTGTCCGGCGCCTGAAAGGTGAAGCCCAGCTTCGGATGCAGGAAGCGGCGGCCGCGGACGAAACCTTCGCTGGGGTCTTCGCCGTAGACGAGGTTGTCGATCGCCGCGAGATAGGTCTCGCGGTCGCGCTCGGCGCCTTCAGGCGCAGTATATTGCCGCGCAATGGTCTGCGCGTTCTGCACGCGCTCCGGGGTCGCCGGATGCGACGAGGTGAAATCCTGCGCGCGCGGATCGAGCGAGTTCTTGCCCGCTTTCAGCTCGGCATTGCGCTCCATCGCCGAGAGGAAGCGTGCCGCACCATAGGGATCGAAATGCGCCTTGGCGGAAATGCCGACGCCGATGCCGTCGGCCTCGAGCTCCTGCTTGCGCGAAAAGCTCGCCATGGTGAGCTTGGTCTTGGCCAGCGCCAGCGCGGTGATATCCGGATCGTTGCTCATGTCGGTAACGACACGGGTGACGATCGCGGCCTGGCGCGCCTGGTCCTCGCGCATCGCGGCGTGCTTGGACAGCACATGCGCCATCTCGTGGCTGAGCACGGACGACAATTCCGAGGTGTCGCTGGCGAGCGCGAGAAGTCCGCGCGTGACATAGAGCTGGCCGTTCGGCAGCGCGAAGGCGTTCACCGCGCCGGAATTGAGGATGGTGACCTTGTAGCCCTGGTCGGGACGATCCGAGGCGGCGACCAACCGGTCGACGGTCTTGCTGACGAGGGATTCGAGCCTGGGATCGTCATAGGTGCCGCCATAGCTTGCCAGGATCCGCTCGTGCTCCTTCTCGGTGGCCGGGGTTTGGGCTACGGCCGGCTTCGGCTTCGGCATCGCGACGGTGGCGGGGACGGCGGCGGTCTGGAACCGGGCCATGTCGCCGCAGCCCGCGAGCGACGTGCCCAGCACGAGGCATAGCGCGGCCGGCGCCGCCCGCAGGCGGCGGCGTTGGTTCCGTACGTGCCGTTCTAGCACCCCATTCACGTCGTTTAACCCGTGCCTGGCCCCTCTTTAGGGCCTTACCCCTGTCGGTTCGTTTGCACCCAGCAACTCGACCTGCCCCACGAACCGCACATCGATCCGCGGCCCCACACTTCCCTCGACCCAGCCCCGGACTCGAACACGTTTATTTTCCAAGGACTTAAGGGTGATGCCGGCGCTTTCGAACGCCGGTAGGGTGCGCTTTGAAATAGTCACGGCAAAGCCACGTGTCCAGTTCCGTCCGAAGTTGAGGTAGGTCGTTGCCCCAGCTTGCCGGACCGACAGGACTTTACCCTCGACCACCACAAAACGCCCGATCCCCGCCAAAATATCGTCCGGACTTTCCGCGTTTTTTATGGCCGACGGGTCAGCCCAGCTGCCAATTTTTTGGCGCCGTGCTGCGGCCTCCGACGCCATCAGGAGAGCCGCGCAGTCCTTGTCGCTGATCTCGGCGGAGACCATGGCGTCGCCCTGGGCGAGCAGCATGGCCTGCACCGGGGTGTCGCTCTCGCCGATGAAGACCATCGCGCCCTGCCGGCCGTAGCGGTCGGGTGTGTCGTCGGTGCCCCGGAGTGTGATGTCGCGGCTCGCGAGCCGCGAGGCCAGCGCCTGCTTCGTCGCCGCCGTGGGCTCGATGCCGGTGAGGCGGATTTCGCGGCCGTCATCGAGACGGACACTGCGGGCATCGACGATCGCGACGACGCGGCCCTCGCCTTGCGATTCGAACTGGCACGGCGTCGCGAGCGCGGTGTGGTTCGCGAGGAGAAGGAAAGCGACGATAAGATGAAGCAGTCGTGCCACGTGACCCGGAGAGGTTGCGTTGTGCTTCGATCATAACTCAAACGATGCCAACGACGAAGGGGCCTTCGAATGTGGAGCGCTGTTGCCTCACACGCTGGCAATGACGCGGAAACATCTTGCGTCATTCCACCATTCCGCTTTGCGGAAAACATGCGCGGCATTCCCTGCGCGCATCGCGCCGCGCGCTTGCTGCCCTCTTGCGCATGCGGCATGATTGCGGCAACAGCAATTGCCATCAACTATAACCAAGAGCAATAACCAAGCCGCCATCAGAGTACGGCGCGATAAGGGAGATCTTTTTCCATGAAGCAAATTTTGTCGGGCATTTTTGCCGCCGCGTTCGCCCTCAGTGCGAGCGCCGTGCAGGCCCAGGACAAGCCACCTCTCAAGATCGGCGGCATCCTCGACATGTCGAGCCTCTATGCCGACATCACCGGTCCCGGCAGCGAGACCGCGGCCAAGATGGCGGTGGAGGATTTCGGCGGCGAGGTGCTGGGGCGCAAGATCCAGGTGCTGGCGGCCGACCATCAGAACAAGGCCGATCTCTCCGCCAACATCGCCCGCGACATGCTCGACAACCAGGGTGTCGAGATGATCTACGACGTCGCGGCTTCCGCAACCGCGCTTGCCGCCGGCGAGATCGCAAAGGCGCGCAACAAGATCATCATGTTCAACGGTCCGGGCTCGATCCGTCTCACCAACGAAGCCTGCGGTCCCTACACCATCCATTACGTGTTCGACACCTACGGACAGGCCAACGTGACCGGCCTTGCAGCGGTGAAAACCGGCCTCGACAGCTGGTTCTTCCTCACCGCCGACTACGCCTTCGGCCAGGATCTGGAGAAGGACACCAGCGCGGTCGTCACTAAGACCGGCGGCAAGGTGCTCGGCAGCGTGCGTCATCCGCTCAACACCTCGGATTTCTCGTCGTTCCTGCTTCAGGCCCAGGCCTCCAAGGCCAAGGTCATCGGCCTTGCCAACGCTGGCGGCGACACCGTCAACGCCATCAAGCAGGCGGCCGAGTTCGGCATCACCAAGGGCGGCCAGAAGGTCTCGCCGCTGCTGGCCTTCGTGTCGGACATCGACTCGATCGGGCTGGAGACTGCGCAGGGCCTGCTGCTGGCCGAGGCGTTCTACTGGGACCTCAACGACGACACGCGCGCGTTCTCGAAGCGCTTCATGGAGCGAACCAAGCGGGTGCCGACCTCGGCGCAGGCCGGCGTCTATTCCTCCGTCACGCATTACCTGAAGGCGGTGAAGGCAGCCGGCACAACCGACGCCGCCGCCGTGATGAAGGTGATGAAGGAAACGCCGATCAACGACTTCTTTGCAAAGGGTGGCAAGATCCGCGAGGACGGCCGCATGATCCACGATATGTATCTGTTCGAGGTGAAGAAGCCGTCGGAATCCAAGGGACGGTGGGACGATTACAAGCTGCTGGCCACCGTGCCCGGCAGCGAAGCGTTCCAGCCGCTGGAGCAGTCGCGCTGTCCGCTCGTGAAGAAATGAGGGCGTGAGTCGTTGCGACGACGCGCGCGCCTCACGACAGATCGTCATCCCGGGGCTCCCGTAGCTCTCGCTACGCGGCGCGCCCCGGAATGACCGAGCAAAACAACAACAAGGGAGACGCCCCATGAACGACATGGTTCTGCAAAAGCTCGAAGGCGGCCTGCTCACCATCACTATGAATCGCCCGGAGCGGAAGAACGCGCTCAACCCCGAGATGGTGGCCGGGCTGGTCGAGGCGGCGCGGCGGGCGGCCGACGATCCGGAGGTGCGCGCGGTGCTGTTCAAGGGGGCCGGCGGCTCGTTCTGTGTCGGCGGCGACGTCAAGTCGATGGCGGCAGGCCGTGCGCCGCTGCCGTTCGAGGTGAAAATGGCGAACCTGCGCCGCGGCATGGAGGTCTCGCGCATCCTGCACCAGATGCCGAAACCCGTCGTGGCGCAGCTCGACGGCGCCGCGGCCGGCGCCGGTCTTTCGATGGCGCTGTCCTGCGATCTGCGCATCGCCTCCGAATCCTGCAAGATCACCACCGCTTTCGCCAAGGTCGGCTTCTCCGGCGACTACGGCGGCACCTACTTCTTGACCCAGTTGCTGGGCAGCGCGCGGGCGCGCGAGCTCTATCTGATGTCGCCGGTGCTGACGGCGAAGGAGGCGCACGCGATCGGCATGGTGACCAAGGTCGTGCCCGACGCGGAGATCGAGACTGCGGCCCGTGAACTCGCGCTGTCGCTGGCGCAGGGCCCGTCGATCGCGCTCGGCTTCATCAAGCGCAACATCAACAACGCCGAGCATCTGCCGCTGGAGGATTGCTTCGACGGCGAGGCGATCCACCACACCCGCTGCAGCGATACCGAGGACCATAAGGAGGCCGCCAAGGCCTTCGTGGAGAAGCGCAAGCCGAGCTTCAAGGGCGCATGACCATGGCGCCCTATCTGCGGTTGCGGCAGATCTGCCTGGTCGCGCCGCACCTCGCGCCCGTCATCTCCGACATCGCGGAGATCATGGGCCTCGCCGTCTGCTATCGTGACGGCAACGTCGCGAAATACGGTCTGGAGAACGCGCTGCTGCCGGTCGACACGATCTTGCTGGAGGTGGTCGCGCCCTTCCAGGACGGTACCACGGCCGGCCGCTTCATCGAAAAGACCGGCGGCCATGGCGGCTATATGGCGATCTTCTGCTGCAACGATCCCGACGAGCGCGGGCGCACCGCCAACGCGCTTGGCGTGCGCACCGCCAATGTCATCGACCACGTGCCCTATCACGGCGTGCAGCTCCACCCCCGCGACTGCCGCGCCGCCTTCATCGAGTTCAACCACACCGCAGGCAGCGACGATATTTTGGGGCCGTACCCGCCGGCCGGGCCGGACTGGCAGAAATTCATCCGCAAGGACGTGACGCAGGCGCTGACGGTGGTGGAGATGCAGAGCCCGGATCCGCAGGGGCTGGCGCAGCATTGGGGCAAGATCATCGGTGTCGAGCCTGTAGGCACCGAACTAAAATTGCCCAATGCGACCTTCCGCTTCGTCAACGGTGCCAGCGAGATCATGAGCGCGCTGGAGTTTCGCGTAGCCGACGTCGCGCGCGTGCTGGCTACTGCGAAGGCGCGAGGGGTTGCGGTGGAAGGCAACGCGTTTGCACTGGGCGGCGTAACGTTTCGCCTGAGCTGAGTGAGCGAAGAGTAGGGTGGGCAAAGCATAGCGTGCCCACGCTCTTTTCACTGGAGGCACGATGGTGGGCACGGCGCTCGCGCGCCTTTGCCCACCCTACGGCATTCTGGCCTTATCGCCCCTTGAAGTTCGCGGTGCGCCGTTCTTCCGTCGCCTTCACGCCTTCCTTGAAATCTTCCGTCGCGCGCAGCCGGGTCTGCTCGCCCAGCTCGTGGTTGGTCGCGGCCATGACGCGGTCGGCCAATCCCGCGCGCATCGTGGCGCGGGTCGAGAGCAGGCCGAGCGGCGAGCATTCGGCGATCTCGCCGGCGAGCTTCATCGCGGCGGCCTTGACCTGGTCCTGCGGCACCAGCTCGTTGGCGAGACCCCATTTGTACGCCTCTTCGCCGGTGACGCGGCGGCTGGTGTAGAACATCAGCTCGGCGTTGTTCTTGCCGATCAGCTCGGGCAGCGTCGTCGTCAGGCCGAAGCCGGGATGGAAGCCGAGCTTGGTGAAGTTGGCGGAGAAGCGCGCTTCGGGGCAGGTGACGCGGAAGTCTGCCGACACCGCAAGGCCGAGCCCACCGCCGATGGCTGCGCCCTGCACGGCGGCGACGATCGGCTTCTTGGCGCGGAAGATGCGCACGGCCTGGATGTAGAGATGGTTGATCGGGCCGAGATTGTCGGCGGGGTCACCCTTCTTCTCGGCCTCACGCGCTTCCTGCGCCTGCCGCGCCGGATCGCCAAAGTTTGCGCCGGCACAGAAAGCCTTGCCTTGCGCCGACAGAACCGAGGCGCGGATCTCGATGTCGCGGTCGAATTCGTCGAGCGCATCCGCGATCTGGTTGATCAGCGAAATGTCGAAGAAGTTCAGCGGCGGGCGGCGGATCTCGATGGTGCCGACATGTCCGACCCTCTCGACGCCGATGTCTTTATAGGTGCTCATGGTGATCCTCGATTAAATTAGCGCAGGCCAGGCCGCGCGACTAGCGCAAACCAAGTCCGCGGGCGATGATGCCGCGCAGCACTTCGGTGGTGCCGCCCTGGATGGTGAGTTTCGGCGCGGTCTTGATGGCGAAGTCGAGCTGCCGCTCCAGCGTCTCGCGGTTGGTCGCGGTCTCCTCGACGAAGGCGGCGAGATCCCGCACGCGATGCGGCAGCTGCTGCTCCCAGACCGTGCCGATGTCCTTGACGATCGACGCTTCCACCACCGGCTCCTTGCCGGCCTGCAGCATGCCGGCAACAGAGACCGACATGCGCCGCATGGTATGGAGCTGAGCCACGAGACGGCCGATGCCTTCGGCGCTGCGCGTATCTGGATTGGGGCCGACAGCGCGGACCAGCTCGGTCAGCACGTAATAAGTCTCGAGGAAGCGCTCGGGGCCCGAACGCTCATAGGCGAGCTCGCTGGTTGCCTGCTTCCAGGCGCCATCGACTTCGCCGAGCACGTGATCGTCGGGGACGAAGAAGTCGGTGAAGACGACTTCGTTGAACTCGTATTGGCCGGTGATCTGGCCGATCGGGTTCACCTGGATACCCGGCTGCTTCATCTTGACCAGGAACTGCGTCAGACCGTGACGACGATTTTCCTTGGTCGGCTGTGACGTGCGGAAGATCGCGATCATGTAGTCGGCGATATGCGCCGACGAGGTCCAGATCTTGGTGCCGTTGATCAGATAGCCGCCGTCGGTCTTGGTCGCACGCGTCTTCGCCGCGAACAGGTCGGAGCCGGAATTCGGCTCGCTCATGCCGATAGCGAAGCAGATCTCGCCGCGGCAAATGCGCGGCAGGATGTCCATCTTGATATGTTCAGGCGCGTATTTGATCAGCACCGGCCCGCTCTGGCGGTCGGCGACGAAGAAGCGCCGCGTCGGCGCGTTGGCGACGCGCATCTCCTCGGTCACCACGTAGCGTTCGAGGAAGGAGCGCTCCTGGCCACCATATTTCTTCGGCCAGGTCATCCCCAGCCAGCCCTTGGCGCCGACGCGGCGGGAAAATTCCGGTGCGTCGGTGTCTTCGCGGTTGGGCTTGTGCGGGTCGAAAGTGCCGGCGGCGATCTCTTCGGCCAGGAACGCGCGCACTTCCTTGCGCAATTGCTCGCACTTCTCGGGCAGGCGGATCGGGTCGAAACGGAGGGCAGCGGTCATGTGTTTCTCTCCCTGATCAGCGCGAAGCCACGAGCGGCCACAATTCGTCGGCGCCACGGTTTGCGACCAGCTTGCCGAGCTCGACGGCCCAGTGGCTTTCCGAACCGAAATCGTCGCGCCAGGCCAGCGCTCGCAACGAATAGCGGTGAAGGATGTGCTCGAGGGTGAAGCCGATCGCGCCGTGCACCTGATGGGCGATGGCGCCGCCTTTTTCCGCCGCTTCCGCGCAACGAATTTTTGCCGAGGCCGCTTCGAGATAGACCTCGTCGTTGAACGATGTTGCATTGGCGATAGCGTCGGCAGCTGAGGTCGCGGCCGCAAGGGCCGCGGCGGATTCGCCGGCGAGACGGGCGAGATTGTGCTGCACGGCCTGGAATTTCGAGATCTTCTTCTCGAAGGCGACGCGCTCGTTGGAATAGCGCACGGAGATGTCGAGCATGGACTCCAGCGCGCCCGCGATCTGCAGGCTGCGCGCAACGCCGCCCATCAGCATCATCGTGGTCTGGTCAAACGCCTTCGGCGCGGATTTGCGAGTGACGGGCTGGACCTTGTCGAGCGTCACGGTGTCGCTGTGGTCGTAGCCGACATTGAGCCCGGACTCGATCCGGACCTTGCCGGCATCGACCAGGGCGATCGAGACGCCCTCCTTGCCGTGCGCCAGCACCGCAAAATGCTTCGCCGCCTTGGCATAGGGTACGCCGCGGGCGCGGCCGGAGAGCGAACCGTCGGCATCGAGGGTGATGCGGTCCTTCGGCGACGCCGGCAGCACCGTCATTTCGCCCTCGGGCGATGCGATCTTCGCCTGCGCCAGCAGCCAGCCGGCCAGCATGGTCTCGGCGAGCGGAACCGCGACCGCGAAACGGCCGGCGGCGTTCAGCAGGGTAAAGCCGTCGGCAAGGCTCGCGCCGGAGCCGCCGAGATCATCGGGTACCCAGGACAATGGCAGGCCGGCTTCGCTCAGCGCCCGCCACAGCGGCGCCTGCCAGGCATTCTTCTTGTCGTTGTTGATGGTTTGCGGATCGGCGAGATCGGCGAAGATCTTCTCCGCGGTCTCGACGACGATATTGTCACTCTCCGCCACAGCGTTCCCCGTGTTTTGCCGTTGGCGCGTCCCGCTTGGTGAGCGAACCGCGCAGGTCTTCTTGCGCCCGATGATCCGAAAAAGCCATGGCCCTGACAAGCGTTGATCGCAGGTCAACCTGCGGCTCCGGCATGGGCTGGGATCAATAGGAGGCTAATTCCGCTTAGCGGAGTTTGCTCGATTTGCAGGGCGCGGCAAACTCGCTAAACAAGGCCAGCAATCTAAGGCTTGCATCAGAACCAGGGGAAGGAAATCCGGATGGCCAAAGATAGTCTGTGCGCAATCGTGACGGGGTCTGCATCCGGCCTTGGCGCGGCAACCGCGGAAATTCTCGCGCGCAGCGGGGCGCGGCTCGTCATCAACTATTCGTCGAGCCAGAAGGAGGCTGAGGCGACCGCGGAGGTTTGCCGCAAGGCGGGCTCTCCGGAAGTTCTGGTCGCGCAGGGTGACGTTTCGAAGGATGAGGATTGCCGCAAGATCGTTGCGGCAGCCAGCGGCTGGGGCCGGCTTGACATCCTCGTCAACAATGCCGGCACCACCAAGCATGTTGCTCACGCCGACCTCGACGGGTTGTCGGCGGAAGACTTCCAGCGCCTGTATGGAGTCAACACCATCGGCCCGTTCCAGATGGTGCGCGCCGCGCGCAGCCTGCTCGAGGCCGGTGCGAAGGCTGCGGGGCGCCCCTCCGCGGTGGTCAACGTGTCCTCGGTCGCCGGCATCAGCGGTGTCGGTTCGTCGATCGCCTACGCCGCGAGCAAGGGCGCGCTCAACACCATGACGCTGTCGCTGTCGCGTGCGCTGGCGCCGCTGATCCGCGTCAACACGGTATGCCCTGGCTATATCGACACGCCCTGGTTCACCAAGGGTCGCGGCGAGGCCGGCGCCAAGCAGGTGCGCGACAGCGTGGTGGCGAAGGTGCCGCTCAAGGTCGCCTCGACCGCCGAGGACATCGCGCAGCTGGTTTGCTTCCTGGCGATGCCGGCCTCCAGCAACATGACCGGCGAAGTCGTGCGCATGGATGCGGGGATGCATTTGATTACGTGAGGGGGCTCGGCAAGTCTCTCTCCGCGTCATGGCCGGGCATAGCCGTCCGAAGGACGGCGTCGCTTCCGCTCCGCCTATGCCCCGGCCATCCACGTGTCGTCGCGCAGATCGAAAGACGTGGATGCCCGGGTCAAGCCCGGGCATGACGACGTGGGGGGCGGCGTGCCACCTTCAGCGGGACAGTGGCTACCCCTTGATCACGCCGCTCGCCACCAGGCGGTGCCAGATGAACAGCACCACCACCGCGCCGATCGTGGCCATGATGAAGCCGGCGCCCTGGTCGGGGCTGTAATGGCCGATGGCCTGGCCGATGAAGGTGGCGAGAAACGCGCCAGCGATGCCGAGGATGGTGGTGAGGATGAAGCCGCTCGGGTTATTCGGCCCCGGCGCGAGCCAGCGCGCGATGAGGCCGGCGATAAAGCCGACGACGATGATCCACAACAGGCCGCCCATGCTCATGAGTGTGCTCCCCTTCCCGAAAGCGCGTCGATCAAGGTCCGATCAAAGTTTGCCCGAGAGCTCGTGCTCGGTCGGCAGCCGTCCGTCCGGCGTCAGATGATCGATCACCTGCGGCAGATATTGGCTGAGGCCGCTGAGCAACTCGTCGCGCGACAGGCCGCTCTGGGCGGACAGGCTTTCGATCTGGTCGGCGCCGAGTGCGTTGGCGAGATCGCCGGGTGCGATCGGCTTGTTCTGGCCCTTGCCGACCCAGGAATTCGCGGTGTCGCCCTGGCCGCCCTGCTGGAGCTGGTTGAGGAGATCGCCGAGCCCGCCGCTCAGCACGGTGCCGGCCGCGCCGCCCGCGAGCAGGCCGCCGAGCCCGCCTTTGAGCAGGCCTCCGAGACCGCCCAGACCGCCGCTGTCCGCGTTCACCGGCGGAGGGGCAGGCGTCGGCGACGGCTGCGGCGCCGTACCGGACTGGTTTGCAGTCATGTGCTTGAACGCCTTCCAGGCAAGCAGCCCGAGCAGCGCCATGGTCATCGGCGACATGCCACCGGAGGATTTCTCGGAACTCGGCGTAGCGGGGCCGCGCGGGCCGTTCTGCATGCCGTTGAGGACGTCGAGTAGACCCATGGTGCTCTCCTTTGGCGTCTCGTTCGGCGAGCGCTCGCCGCTGACTGCCCCCGGGCCAAAAACATATGGGGCTCTCATGACCGTTACAAGTCGGATGCGACGCGATTGGTTGCCGGCTTCGCCTCTGCTATCGAAGGCGGTCGTTCAGGGAGCAAGGCGAGGTGATGACGGATCGACCGATCGTGGTAGCCGGCGCGGGCGCCATCGGCTGCTTCGTCGGAGGCCAACTGGCCGCCTCGGGCCGCCGTGTCGCGCTGCTGGTGCGGCCGCGGCTCAAGACCGAGATCGAGCGGTTCGGCCTGCGGCTCACCGGCTTCGACGGTTCCGAGAAAAAGCTGGGCGCGGGCCAGCTCGCGCTGTCGGAGGATCCCGCGATCTTCCACAGCGCCGGCATCGTGCTGGTCACGGTGAAGAGCGCCGACACCGCCAATGTCGCGGACCAGATCGCGCAGCACGCGCCTGAGGATGCCGTCATCGTCTCGCTCCAGAACGGCATCGGCAATGTCGCGGTGCTGCGCGAGCGCCTCGGCAGCCGCCGCGTGCTCGCCGGCATGGTGCCGTTCAACGTGATCGCGATGGGCGAGGGCCGTTTCCACCGCTCGACCTCCGGCGACATCCATGTCGGAGAGGATGCGGGGAACACGGCCGCGGCGCTCTCGGTGGCCGGTCTCAGGGTGCGCGCGAGCGGTGACATCACCGGCGTGCAATGGGGCAAGCTGATCATCAATCTCAACAACGCGCTCAGCGCATTGTCCGACTTGCCGCTTGCCGCGCAACTGGCAAACCGCGACTGGCGCAGGCTGTTCGCCGATCAGATGGCCGAGGGGCTGGCCGCGCTGAAGGCCGCCGGCATCGCGCCGGTCTCGGCGACGCCGATTCCGATGAACTGGACGCCGACGCTGCTGCGGCTGCCCGACGTGATCTTCAACGCGATCCTGGGGCGGACCATGAAGATCGATCCCGAGGCGCGCTCCTCGATGTGGCAGGATTTGAAACAGGGCCGCAGGACCGAGATCGACTATCTGCAGGGAGCGGTCATCGCGCTCGCCGAAAAAAACCATGTCGACGTGCCGCTGATGCGCCGCATTGTTGCGCTGATCAGGGAAGCTGAAGCCGCCGGCAACGGTCCGCCGCGGCTGACGCCGCAGCAGATCCGCGGCATGGCCTAGGGACGATGGAGCATGCCATGAGGTATTGTCTAGGGATTGGGCTCGCGCTCGCCGCGCTCTGCGGCGCCTCGACGCTGGCCTATGCGAGGCCGCCGACGGTGATGAACTCGCCCGGCTACGATAGGCGATTGCAGGAGAGCCGGTCGCAGTTGGGGAGTTCGCCGACTGTCGCCGAGCCAGTGACGGCGCCGGTGGTCAAACCGAAGCGCAGCAAGAAGAAGCAAGGCAATTGAGTTTCTAGGGGGGCAAAGCGAAAGCGTGCCCACCATCTTTCTCTGTCTTGCCAGCGTCGTGGGCACGGTGCGCGGAGCGCGCGCCTTTGCTCACCCTACAAGCGAGTGCTAGAAATTCAGCCCTTCTTCGCCGGCTTGCTCGCGGGCGGATTGAACAGCTTCTTCAGATCGTTCAGGCTTTCCGACAGGCGCGGCCATTCGCAGGAGAACGAGCCCTTGGCGCAGGGCGCGCCTTTTCGCTGGCCGACGGTCTGCTGGACTTTCGGCCGCTCGACCGGGACAGGCACGCGCGCGACCTCGGTTCGTAGCGCGACCTGCTGGAGCTGCCGCGCCTGCAGTTCCTGCTGCTCGCGCTGCTGACGGGCGGCAGCCTCGGCCGCTTCGTTGTTGCGGCGCTCTTTGGCGAGATAGGCGGTATAGGCTGTGTCGATCTTTTTCTGCTCCTCCGGCGTCGGATTGGGGCCGGCGATGTCGAAGGTGCGATCCTGCAGGAAATCGTAATAGGAGTAGCCGCCCCCCGGCTTGCGGCGACCGGCGAACTTGGCGTTGCAATCGGCGAGCGCGGATGTCTTCTCGGCCTTGGTCGCGGCCTTCTCGGCGGCGTCGGCGCATTCCTCGAAGTCGACCGGCGCGCGTTTCCACCATTGCGCCTGGGCATGCGGCATCGCCAGCAGGAGTAATCCTGCTGCGGTGACGGGAAGCAGCGCCGCACGAGGCCATGCAATCACGGGAGACATTCTACGAGAGCATTCCTTGCAAAACTCAACCCAAACTGAGTCGAGTCGGATTTTTGCCCCTTTATCGCCGGCTTGTCACCCATGGAACTTGGGAATTTCATGGCTGCAATGCTGACATTTTGCGCTTGACGTGGCGCAGGAGTCACAGCGTCGCTCCGGCTGGATGCTACACTTCGCCTTGCGAGCGCCTCACTCCCGAGGCGACGCCAAGAAGACGAAATGGAAACGCCTGATGTTGCTGCCCCTGTCCGACGTGCCGCGCTGGTACGCTGAACGCAAACCGCAAGGCACGATCGCAATCCGCCATGGGCAGGACACGCTGACATGGGACCAGCTCGAGCGCGGTGCCAACCGGCGGGCGCGGGCGTTCGCGGCCAAGGGCGTCAGGCCCGGCGATTTCGTTGCGATCGGACTGCCCAACGGCAATGCGTTCTTCGAGACTTCGTTTGCGGTGTGGAAGTGCGGGGCGACGCCGACCTCGCTGTCATGGCGGCTGCCGCGCGGCGAGGCCGCTGCCGTGCTCGACATTCTCAAGCCCGCGCTGGTGGTCGGCGGCGAGGCCGATTGGAACGCGCCGAATGGTCTGCCGGCGGATTTCGTACCGGAAGGATTTTCGGATGAGGCGCTCGCTCCGCCGGTGGCGCGCTACTGGAAGGCTATGACCTCCGGCGGCTCGACCGGCCGGCCGAAAGTGATCCTCGATCATCAGCCGGCCGTGACCGACACGGTCGCCGCGCCGCCGCTGAATATTCCCTTCGGGGTTTCGCTGCTCAACCCGGGGCCGCTCTATCACAATGCGCCGTTCATCGTGTCGCATTACGCGCTGTTCACCGGCGGCAAGCTCACCGGTCTTACCAAGTTCGACGCCGAGGAGACGTTGTGGCAGATCGAACGCGAGCACGTGCAATGGATCAATTTCGTGCCGACCATGATGCACCGGATCTGGGCGCTGCCGGAGCAGGTGCGCAACGCCTATGATCTGTCGAGCCTGCAGACCGTGTTTCACATGGCCGCGCCCATGCCGCCTTGGCTGAAGGAGAACTGGATCGCCTGGCTCGGCCCGGAGCGGATCTGGGAGCTCTATGGCGGCACCGAGCGGCAGGGCGCCTGCATCATCTCGGGCACGGACTGGCTGACGCACAAGGGCTCGGTCGGCAAGATCGGCGACATGGCGAAGCTGCGCATCATCGGCGAGGATGGCAGCGACGTCGCGCCCGGCGAGACCGGCGAGATCTATTTCCTCAACAATGACGGCAGGGACGCCACCTATCACTATCTCGGCGCCGAGCCGAAGCGGCGCAGCGACGGCTGGGAATCGCTCGGCGATATCGGCCGGCTGGATGCCGAAGGCTATCTCTATCTCGGCGATCGCCTCGCCGACATGGTGCTGCGCGGCGGCGCCAACATCTATCCGGCCGAGGTCGAGGCTGCGGTCTCCGAGTGTCCGGGCGTGCGCTCCTGCGTGGTGGTCGGGTTGCCCGATCCGGAGCTCGGCCAGCGCGTGCACGCCATCATCGAGCCGGAGCCGGACAGCGATGGCCAGGCGATCGCCGACGGCATGGCGGAGTTCCTGAAGGACAGGCTCAGCCGCTACAAGCACCCTGAAAGCTTCGAGTTCGTCGGCGCGCCGCCGCGCGATGATTCCGGAAAAGTCCGCCGCACCCTGTTGCGCGACGAGCGCGCAGCGTGGATGAAGGAGGGGCGCGCCTTCCGGATATGGCCGGCGAAGGCGCGGGCGCACGCTGAATAAGAAAAACACGGAAGGGTTCTGGGACATGACGATCACCATTGCAGCGAACAGCGTGCCGAAGCCGCCGGCCGGGATCATCGAGGGCTTTCGCGGTGCGCCGACCTCGGTCATTTCAGACAATCTCGCCCGCCTCCCCGGCGCAGTCGGGCTGAAGCCTTATCACCGCGGGGCCAAGCTGGTGGGCACGGCCTTCACGGTGCGCACCCGCCGAGGCGACAATCTCGCCATCCACCGGGCGCTCGAACTGGTCGGCCCCGGCGACGTCATCGTGGTCGACGGCGGTGGTGACGAAACCCGCGCGCTGGTCGGCGAGATCATGAAGAACATCGCGCAATGGCGCAAAGCCGAAGGTTACGTCATCGACGGCGCGATCCGCGATGTCGCGGCGTTCGCGGCCGACGATTTTCCCTGCTACGCCCGTGCCGTGATCCACCGCGGTCCCTACAAGAACGGTCCCGGCGAGATCAACGTGCCCGTCACGATCGGCGGCAGCGTGATCTCGCCCGGCGACATCGTCGTCGGCGACGAGGATGGCGTGGTGTCGTTTCCCGCCGCGGGCGCGGCTGCGCTGCTGGAGGCAGTCCGTGCCCAGGTCGCGCGCGAGGAGGAGACGCTGAAGGCGATCCGCGAGGGCCGCTATCAGGGCTCGTATGGAAAATCCTGATCAGGCGAGAACGAAGGGGAGGACGGCGTGAGTCAGAAGGAAGAATTCCACAATATCGACGATCCCAGCGACGGGCTGTTCCGCGAGCTCACGGCGGGGGTGACCACGCGCATCTTCTCCGGCGAGCAGGCGATGCTGTCGGTGGTGACGCTGGCGCCGCACGCGCAAGGCACGCTGCACCACCATCCCGAGGAGCAATGGGGCGTGCTGCTCGACGGCTCCGCGATCCGCGTCCAGGGCGACGAGGAGATTGCGGTGAAGAAGGGCGATTTCTGGCGCACCCCGGGTAATGTGCCGCACACCATGCGTGCTGGCCCCGATGGCGCCCGGGTGCTGGACATCTTCAGTCCGCCTCGGCCAGAATACAAGAAAGCAGGATCGGGCTTCGGCACGACCTAGCAAGCGCCAAAGAGCACAAAGCCGGGCGCAAGATAAAACGGGAGGGGACCATGACGATCACACGACGCACGCTGCTGGCCGCACCGGCCATTCTCGCATTGACGCCGGCAAGCGCGCAGGCCGGAAAGATCACGCTGGTGGTGCCGTTTCCGCCGGGCGGCTCGACCGACGCGATGGCGCGGCTGTTGCAGGCCAGCCTGCAAACCAAGCTCGGCCGCATCGTCGTGGTCGAGAACAAGTCGGGCGCGGCCGGCGCGCTCGGCGCGGCGCAGGTCGCCAAGAGCCCGGCGGACGGCACCTCGTTCCTGGTCACCTTCGATTCCCACGCGGTGATCCCGTCGATCCTCGACAAGCCGCCGGTCGACGTCGAGCGCGAGCTGATGCCGGTGCTGCTGATCGGCACCGCGCCCTACGTGATCGCCGCCGGCGCCGGCCGTCCCTACAAGAGCTTCGCCGACGTGGTCGCGGCCTGCAAGGCGACGCCGGGCGCGGTGAAATACGCCTCGGTCGGCATCGGCACGCTCGGCCATCTCGCCATGACCGTGCTCGGCAGCAAGGCCGGCGTCGAGATCATGCACGTGCCCTATCGCGGCGGCGGGCCGGCCATGAACGACGTGCTCGGCGGCCATGTCGATCTCATCGCGGGATCGGCGGCGCTGGTCGCAGCCCAGCTCGGCACCAACATGCTGCATCCGATCCTGCAGCTCGGCCGCGAGCGGCTGCCGGCCCTGCCGGATACGCAGACCGCGATCGAGGCGGGCTTTCCGGATTTCGAGACGCTGGCCTGGTGGGGCATCTTCGCGCCCGTAGGCACGCCGCCCGATGTCGTCGCAGCCTTCGCGGCAGCGTCCAAGGAAATCCTGAGCGAGCCCGCGACCGCCGCCCAGCTCAAGGACACCCAGCACATGACGCTGCTGCTCCAGGACGGCGCAGCCTTCAAGACCTTCTTCGACAAGCAGGTCGCGACTTGGGGCAAGGTGGTGAAGGACAATAATATCAGGGCGTAGACCCGCCCGCCGACGGCTGCATTGATCGCGGCGAGGGCTTCCGGTTTGGCCCTCGCTTTGATATGTACACCTCAGGCAACCCGCGACGAGCGGGTTCCGCGGTCCCGTAGCTCAGCCGGATAGAGCGGCGGTTTCCTAAACCGTAGGTCGCATGTTCGAGTCATGCCGGGATCGCCAAGCTCACATTCAGTTGTCCTCTCCGCGCGGCAAGCTCTCCGGCGCAAGAATTGCTAGAAGCAGGGGCTACCTCCTTCAGCCGGCTTTGCCAGCAGCTCACCGCCACACACCCGGAGACGATGATGCCCTTCGACCTGATCCTGCGCGGCGGACGCGTCGTCGATCCCTCTCAGAAGCTCGATGCCATAACCGACGTCGCCTTCGCCGGTGGCAAGGTTGCCGCGGTCGGGACCGGGCTTAAGGCTGATCCGGGGACCGAGGTGCGCGACGTCTCGCAGTTCATCGTGACGCCGGGGCTGATCGATCTCCACACCCATGTCTATTGGGGCGGTACTTCGCTCGGGATCGACGCCGAGGAATTCTGCCGGCTCTCCGGCGTCACCACGGCGGTCGACACCGGCAGCGCGGGCCCCGGCAATTTCGCCGGCTTTCGCAAGCATGTGATCGAGCCGAGCCAGGTTCGCATCCTCGCCTATCTGCACGTCTCGCATGCCGGCATCTTCGGTTTCTCGCACCGGATCATGGTCGGCGAAAGCGAGGAGTTGCGGCTGATGAATCCGATCGAGGCCGCGAAGGTGGCGGACGCCAATCGCGATCTCATCGTCGGCATCAAGGTGCGTGTGGGCCTGCACTCGTCGGGGACCTCAGGGGCCGTCCCGCTCGACATCGCGCTCGAGGTCGCCAACGAGGTCGGCATGCCCTTGATGGCGCATATCGACCATCCGCCGCCGAGCTATGAGGAGGTGCTGGCCCGTTTGCGTCCCGGCGACGTGCTCACCCATGCGTTCCGTCCCTTTCCCAACACGCCGGCGACTGCGCAAGGCACGGTCAAGAAGGCGGTGCTGGACGCGCGCGAGCGCGGCGTGCTGTTCGACATCGGCCACGGCAAGGGCTCGTTCGCGTTCAAGACCGCGCGCGCCATGCTCGCCAACGGCTTCTATCCGGACACGATTTCCTCGGACATCCACCAGCTCTGCATCGACGGCCCGGCCTTCGACCAGGTCACGACCATGTCGAAATTCCTGTGCATGGGCATGGAGCTGTCCGACGTGATTGCGGCCTCGACGGTGAACGCGGCGATGGCGCTACGCCGCCCCGAGCTCGGCAGCCTCAAGCCCGGCAGCGTCGGCGACGCCACGCTTGTTACGGTGAAGCAAGGCCAGTTCGACTACGAGGACGTCGTCGGCGAGCATTTGATCGGCGACCGCAAGATCGTGTCCGAAGGCGTCGTCATCGGCGGCCGGTGGTGGCATCCGAAGTGAGCGTATGTCAGTCGCGTCCCGCTTCCATGATGGCCTTGGCCAACCGCGCCGGGTCGGAGAAGCATAGTTCGTGGCTTCCGGGCACCTGGACCAGCCGAAAGAGGCCGAGCTTTTCCGACAGCCGCGGATGCCAGGGATAGCCGTGCGGCATCGCGGTGTCTTCGGTGCAGTTGATGTAGGATTTTGCCAGCGGCATCTCGGCCGGATTGGCCTTGAGCGCGATCTTGTCGGTGAAGGTCGCCAGCGGATGCGGATTGAGGACGTTATAGGCGCGCTGCGCCGTTTCCAGATCTGCATCGTTGATGAAAGCTTCCCGCCAGACCGGGAACGGCAGCACCACTGAGCCGTCGCCGCGTTCGGCCGCGATGGTGTCGAACAGTCCGATATAGTGCGGCGGCACCATGTCGTTGAGGCATTCGCCATTGTTGGGCACGAAGGCATTCCAGTAGACCAGGCGGCGGATACGCTCCGGCGCGAGGTCGGCAACGCCCGTAATGATCATGCCGCCATAGGAATGGCCGAGCAGGATGACGTCCTTCAGATTATTTTCGGCAAGATAGTCGGCGATCGACTGAATCGCTTCCTTCAGTCCCGTCGTCTTGGCATCGCCCGGGCGGTTGCCCTTGATCGTAGGCGTGTAGACTTGGTGCCCGGCGGCACGGATCGGTGCCGCGACAGGCTCGAACTCGGCACCGGTGTGCCATGCCCCGTGAACGAGAACGTAGGTCGACATGTTGTGGCCCCTCCTGAGGGTGTGGTTAAATCGACAGACGTAGGCCCCCTTGCGGCTCGCGCGAGGCACGCAGCGGACAATTCTTGTTGTACGAAGTGTGAACCGGCTGGTTATTTGCCGCTTGGCTGGAAGTGAACCGGATTGGTCTCGGAGTGAACCGATGCAGGAGATCGAGCGCGCCGTTCCGTCACGCCAATCGGCCTGGGACACCGCGGATATCAGGCCAAGCGAGCAATTTGCCTACTACCGCGAGGCAGTCTGCCAGGCCTTTATGAAATTGACCCCGGAGCCGATGGCGGCCGCGGGCTTCCGCGCCAGTGTCGAGAATGTCAGGCTCGGCGATGCCGCGATTAACCGCGTCAGCTTTCCCGAGCACGTGGTGCGTCGTTCCGCGGCCGACATCGCGGCGTCCGACCGCAGTTGCTTCTATCTCAATCTGAAGCTGGCCGGCCGCTGCCGCATTCGGCAGGACGGCCGCGAGATCAGTCTGTCGTCAGGACAGGTCGGAATTTTCGACAGCGACCGGCAGTTCGCCCTTCTGCACGACCGTGGTCCGCAATTGCGGGTCGCCTCGTTCTGGGTGCCGGCGGAGGTTCTGCGCGAACGCTTGCCGGCGTCGTTCGACGTTACCGCGTCCCGAGTCTCCGACGACCCCTTTGTCGGCCATCTCATCGTGGAGACGGCGCGCACGCTCAGCGACGGCGCGCTGCGCATGACCGAGCAGGAGGGCGTGCGGTTGTTCCGGGCGCTGATCGAACTGGTCGCCGTGAGCCTGTCGCGGCGGAGCCGGGCAGGCGCTGCGGCGTCCGAGAGTCTTGCCGACGCAACCACGTTGGCGCTGAAGCGCGCCATTCACCGGCGGCTCCGCGAGCCCGGCCTTGCGGTCACCGATGTCGCCGAAGCCGTCGGCATCAGCGAGCGCTACGTGCACAAGCTGCTGGCACGATCGGGCTTCAGGTTCACCGATTATGTCATCGACCATCGGCTCGACGGAGCGGCCAGGGATCTCGGGGATCCCGAGATGGCAGACCGTGCGATCGGCGCCGTCGCGTTCGATTGGGGCTTCTCGGACCTCTCCCACTTCACCCGACGCTTCAAGCAGCGCTTCGGCTGCCGGCCGCGCGACTGGCGTGCGCGTTGATCTACAGCGACCTCGCGATCAGCAGCTTCATGATCTCGTTCGTCCCGCCGTAGATCTTCTGGATTCGGGAATCGATGAAGATGCGCGAGATCGGGTATTCCTGCATGTAGCCGTAGCCGCCGAACAGCTGGAGGCATTCGTCTGCGGTCTGGACCTGCTTCTCCGAGCACCAGTATTTTGCCATCGACGCGGTGACGGTGTCGAGGTCGCCTGCGACCAGGCGCTCGATGCACCAGTCGACGAAGACGCGCGCGATCATCGCTTCGGTCTTGCGTTCGGCGAGCTTGAAGGCGGTGTTCTGGAAATCCATCAGCGGCTTGCCGAAGGCTTTCCGCTCCTTGGTGTAGTCGGTGGTGAGTTTTATCGCGCGCTCCATCGCGGCGACGGCGCCGACCGCGAGCGCAAGGCGCTCCTGCGGCAATTGCTGCATCAGCTGGACGAAGCCCTGGCCCTCCTCCTTGCCGAGGAGGTTTTCAGGCGGCACGGTCACGTTGTCGAAAAACAGCTCCGATGTGTCGGAGGCGTGCAGGCCGATCTTGTCGAGGTTGCGCCCGCGCTTGTAGCCATCGGCGCCCGCGGTCTCGACCACGATCAGCGAAATACCCTTGGCGCCGACGTCACCGGTGCGCGCGACCACGATGACGAGATCGGCGGCCTGGCCGTTGGTGATGAAGGTCTTCTGGCCGTTGATGACGTAGGAATTGCCCTGTTTCCTGGCCGTGGTCTTGACGGCCTGCAGATCCGAGCCGGTGCCGGGCTCGGTCATGGCGATGGCGCCGACCATCTCGCCCGAGGCCATCTTAGGCAGCCAGCGCTTCTTCTGCTCCTCCGAGCCGTAATTGAGGATGTAATGCGCGACGATGGCGCTGTGCACGGAGACGCCGGTGGTCAGCTCCGGCACTGTGCTTTCGAGGTCGTCCAGCACCGCGGCGTCATAGGCGAAGCTGGCACCCAGGCCGCCATACTCTTCCGGCACGCTCGCCAGCAGCGCGCCCATCTCGCCGAGGCCGCGCCAGGCGAAGCGGTCGACCATCTTCTGCTCGCGCCATTTCTCGGCGTGCGGCGCCAAATCCTTGGCGAGGTATTTCCGGAACTGGTCGCGGAACGTGTCCAGCTCTTCGGTCATCCACGATGATCGGTAATGCATCGGCGCCTCGCTTTCAGACAATCAGGCCGCCACCGGCGACGACCACCTGGCCGCTGATATAGTTGGATTCCGGGCTGCAGAACAGATAGACGGCGTCGGCCGCCTCTTCCGGCGTGCCGCCGCGGCCGAGCGGAATCATCCGCGACATCGCTTCCAGCATCTGCGGCTGGACGCCGACCTTGATGTCGCGGCCGGCGACGTCGATGGTCTTCTGCTGCGCCTCGATCGGCTCGGTCAGACGGGTGTTGATCAGGCCGAAGGCGACGCAATTGACGTTGACCTTGTAGCGGCCCCACTCCTTGCACATGGTTCGGGTCAATCCGATCAGGGAGGCCTTGGCCGACGAATAGCTCGCCTGTCCGGCATTGCCGTAGAGGCCGGCGATCGAGGAGATGTTCACGACCTTGCGGAACACCTCGCGGCCCTCCTCGGCTTCCTTCCTGGCGAAGACGCGGATCGGCTCGGCCGCCGCGCGCAGGAGCCGGAACGGCGCGACGAGATGGACGTCGAGCATGGCCTGAAACTGCTCGTCCGTCATCTTCTGGATGGTGGAGTCCCAAGTGTAGCCGGCATTGTTGACGATGATGTCGAGCCCGCCGAACTTGTCAAGCGCGGCGCCGACAAAGCGGTCGGCGAAGCCTGTTTCCGCGGCGCTGCCGTTGACGGCGACGGCATCGCCGCCGAGCGCCTTGATCTCCCCGACCACGGCGTCGCCGGGCGCGGCATCGAGGTCGTTGACGACGATCCTGGCGCCTTCGCGCGCAAGCTTGAGTGCGATCGACCGCCCGATGCCGCGGCCCGAGCCGGTGACGAGTGCGACCTTTCCCTGCAGCCTTGCCATTTGGATGTGTTCTCCTGCTGTTACAGCGCGATGACGGCGCTGCCGTCGAGCTTGACCTCGCCGCAATCGTCCCTGGTGGTGAGCGCGAGCCTTGCGCGCCGCTCGCCGTTCTCGGCGAAGAGCTCGGTCACGGTGCCCTCGCATGTCAGCCTGGCGCCGAGCTGGGTGATGGCGACGAAGCGCGTCGCAAAGGCGCGGAGCTTCGATGGCGGCACCGCATCGGTGAGCGCTTGGCCAAGGCAGGCCATCACCAGCATGCCGTGGGCGAACACATCCGGAAATCCCGCCGCCTTGGCGAAGTCGATATCGACGTGGATCGGATTGTGGTCGCCCGATGCGCCGCAATACAGCGCGAGGGTGTGGCGGGTGATCGGCGGAAAGACCTTGTGGACGATGCGGTCGCCCGTCTTGATGTCCCCGGGTGCCATCACGACGCCACCTCGTTGCGGACGACGATCGTGCGCGCGGTATCGGCGACATGCACGCCGTCCTGGTTGGTCACCTCGCACCGGATGCCAATCAGCGTCATCGCGCCGCCCTTCTTGTCCGTCACGCTGGTCACACGTGGCCGAAACGTCAGGGTGTCTCCGACCAGAACCGGCGCGTGATAGATGAAGCTCTGCTCGCCGTGCAACACACGGGCGAGATCGATGTCGAGCGCGGTGAACATTTCAAAGGGATCGTCGACGTCCATCATCTCCAGGCAGAACAGATAGGTCGGCGGCACCGGCGTGCCGGCGAATCCGGATATGCGCGCGGCATCTGCGTCGCGATAGACCGGGTTCTGTTCACCCAGCGTATTGAGGAAGTAGCGAAGACGGCCTGGCTCCACGCGCGCGGTGACGGGCGTGAAGCAGCGCCCTACGGCGGACTGATCGACCATGACAGATATCAGTGCCGCTTGTAGAGGGTGACGACGCAGGCGCCGCCGAGGCCCAGATTGTGCTGGAGCGCGACCTTCGCGCCCTCGACCTGCGTGGGGCCTGCCGTGCCGCGCAACTGCCGCGTCAGCTCATAGCACTGCGCAAGCCCGGTGGCGCCGAGCGGATGCCCCTTCGAGAGCAATCCGCCGGACGGATTGGTCACGATCCGGCCGCCATAGGTGTTGTCGCCATCATTGATGAACTTGCCGGCTTCGCCCTCGCCGCAGAGGCCGAGCGCCTCGTAGGTGATCAGCTCGTTGTGGGCGAAGCAGTCGTGCAGCTCGACCACGTCGAGATCGCCGGGCCCGACCCCGGAGGTTTCATAGACCCGGCTGGCCGCCTCCTTTGCCATGTCGTAGCCGACCAGCTGCATCATGTCGCCGGCCTTGAAGGTCGACGGCGTGTCGGTGGTCATGGCCTGCGCCGCGATCCGCACCTCTTTGCCGATGCCATGCCGGTCCGCAAACCGTTCGGACACCAGCACCGCGGCGGCGCCGCCGCAGGTCGGCGGGCACGCCATCAGGCGCGTCATCACGCCGGGCCAGATCACCTTGTCGTTCATGACGTCGTCCGCCGTGACCACCTTGCGGAAGAGTGCGAGCGGATTGTTCTTGGCGTGGCGGCTCGCCTTGGCACGCACCTTGGCGAAGGCGTCCAATGGTGTGCCGTACTTCTTCATGTGGCTGAGCCCGGCGCCGCCGAAATAGCGCAGCGCCAGCGGAATGCCGGGTGCGTCGATCAGCTCGTCCGCGGCCGCGTCGAATTCCTCGAACGCGCTCGGCCGGTCGGTGTAGACGCTGCCGAGCGCGCCGGGCTTCATCTGCTCGAAGCCGACCGCCAGCACGCAATCCAGCGCGCCGCTCGCGATCATCTGCCGAGCCATGAACAGCGCGGTCGAGCCGGTCGAGCAATTGTTGTTGACGTTGACGATGGGGATGCCGGTCATCCCGACGTGGTAGAGCGCGCGCTGCCCACAGGTGGAATCGCCGTAGACGTATCCGACATAGGCCTGCTCGACCTCGTCGTAACCGAGGCCGGCGTCGGCGAGCGCGAGCCTGGTCGCCTCGGTCCCCATCGCGTGATAGGGCGCGCTGGCGCCCGGCTTGGCGAACGGGATCATGCCGACCCCTGCGACGATGACGTCAGACATCGTTCCTCCGATAATTTACCCGTTGGACTTTTTCTTACCTGCGGGTAATATACCGGCCGGTATCCTCCGGAGTCAACGCAGTCGAGCATGGATTCAGCGCCGCCCACTCCGCCGTCATCCCCGCCATCCTCCCCCTGGCTGCCGTTCGAGAGCCGGCGCCGCGCCCGGGACGAGAAGCGCGAGGCGGTGCTGCGCGCTGCCGTGCAGCTGTTCCTCGAGCAGGGTTATCACCGCGTCACGCTGAACGAAGTCGCCGAGCGGCTGAACATCACCAAGCCGGCGCTGTACAATTATTTCCGGGGCAAGGACGAGATCCTGTTCGAATGCTGGGCGATGGGCGCCGAGCTCGTCGACAGCGTCATTACCGAGATTAATGCCGGCAGCGGCTCGGGCCTCGCCAGGCTGCGCAAGCTGGTGCACGCCTATGCCGCGCTGATGGCGACCGATTTCGGTGCCAGCCTGGTGCGCTTCGACCTGCGCGACCTGACCGAGCGGAACGCCGCTGTCGCGCGCGCGGCCAAGAAGCGGATCGACGCCACGTTCCGGGACTATATCGCCGCAGGCATGGCCGACGGTTCGATCAATGCTTGCGATCCCAAGCTTGCCGCGTTCGCGATCGCGGGCTCGCTCAACTGGATCGGCCACTGGTATCGCCGGGACGGCGGATTGTCGCCGACCGCGATCGCCGACGAGTTCACGGCTCGGCTGACCGAAGGCCTGGCGGCTGCCGGCCCGCAACACACGATAAAGAAGACGCCCGGGGCGCCGCAACGGCGCAACCCAGGAAGCAAGACGACAGGGAAGAAGCGTACAGGAGGAGGAACGCGATGAATATCACGCACGGCCTGCGGCGCGCGCTGCAGATCAATCCGAACGGGCTCGCCACCGTCTATGGCCAGCGACGCCGCAACTGGGGCGAAGTCGGGGAGCGCGTTGCCAGACTGGCCGGCGGCCTGCGCTCGCGCGACGTCAAGGATGGCGATCGCGTTGCCGTGCTGTCTTTCAACTCCGACCGCTATCTCGAGCTCTATCTGGCGACGGGCTGGGCCGGCGGCGTGATCGTGCCGCTCAACATCCGCTGGAGCGCTCTGGAAAACGAGGATGCGTTGCGCGACTGCAGGGCCTCCGTTCTGCTGGTGGACAAGGCCTTCGCGCAAATCGGCGCGCAGCTCGCCGGCGCCATTCCGGGGCTGAAGCTGATCTATGCCGACGACGGCGAGGTGCCAGCGGGGATGGAGAGCTACGAGGACGTGGTCGCAGGCAGCGCGTCGGTTGCCGACGCCATGCGCAAGGGCGACGATCTCGCCGGCATCTTCTACACCGGCGGCACCACCGGGCGTTCCAAGGGCGTGATGCTCAGCCACCGGAATCTGATGGCCAATGCGCTCAACGCACTCGGCGAAGGGTTGTTTCCGGCGAGCACGACCTACCTGCACGCGGCGCCGATGTTTCACCTCGCCAACGGGGCGGCGATGTATTCCCTGCTCCTCTCGGGCGGCTCCAACGTGATCGTTCAGGGCTTCACGCCCGAAGGCGTGATGGCTGCGATGCAGAACGAGCGCGTCACCGACGTGCTGCTGGTGCCCACCATGATCCAGATGTTCGTCGATCACCCCGCGATCGGAAACTACGACCTGTCGTCGCTCAAGAACATCATCTATGGGGCTTCGCCGATCAGCGAGGCGGTGCTCGACCGCGCCGCGCGCGCACTGCCGCATGTGCGCTTCACGCAAGCCTACGGCATGACCGAATTGTCGCCGATCGCAACATTGCTGCACGCCGACGAGCACGTCGGCGAAGGGCGCAGGAAGGGACGTCACCGCGGCGCAGGCCGTGCCACGCTGGGCTGCGAGGTCCGGATCGTCGACGAGAACGATCAACCGGTGCCGGCAGGAAGCGTCGGCGAGATCGTGGTGCGCGGCGACACCGTGATGATGGGCTATTGGGAGCGGCCGGAAGAGACTGCGCGCGCCGTCGTCGACGGCTGGATGCACACCGGCGATGGCGGCTACATGGACGAGGACGGGTTCATCTATGTCGTCGACCGCGTCAAGGACATGATCATCTCGGGCGGCGAGAATGTCTACTCGGTCGAGGTCGAAAACGCGCTGGCACAGCATTCGTCCGTGCTGCAATGCGCCGTCATCGGGATTCCCAATGAACAATGGGGCGAGCAGGTCCATGCCGTGGTGGTGCGGCGCAGTGGCAGCGAGGTCTCGGCCGGCGAGCTGATCGAGTTCACGAAGACGTTGATCGCGGGCTACAAATGTCCGCGCAGCATCGATATCACCGAGACGCCGCTGCCGCTGTCCGGCGCCGGCAAGGTGCTGAAGCGCGAGCTGCGCAGGCCGTTCTGGGAGGGCCGGGACCGGCGGGTGAGCTGACTCTTCCGTCCTCGGTCCGGCGTGCAGGCCTCGGGGCAGGCGCCCGAAGTTTCGTGTTTCCAGATCGCGGTCGCGCAGCTACCAATGACGGGATTCAACGGGGACATCGGGTCTTGATCGAGACGCGTGAGCTGAAACTCGATATCGAAGCTGGAGACACGGTCTCGGCACTGCTGCAGCTGCCGGCGAATGCGCGCGCCTGTTACGTTCTTGCGCATGGCGCCGGCGCCGATATGCGGCATGCGTTCATGGAGAAAGCCGCGGTGGGCCTTGCCGAGCGCGGCATTGCGACGCTCCGCTTCAATTTCCCCTATATGGAGAAGAAGCAGGGGCGCCCCGACCGGCCGGCCGTCGCGCACGCCGCCGTCCGCGCGGCGGTCGCGGAGGCGGCGCGGCTGTGTCCCGGGTTGAAGCTCGTCGCCGGCGGAAAATCGTTCGGCGGGCGCATGACCTCGCAGGCGCAAGCGAAGGAGCCGTTGCCCGACGTGAAGGGGCTCGCCTTCCTGGGCTTTCCCCTGCATGCCGACAAGAAGCCGTCGTCCGAGCGAGCCGAGCATCTCGCCGGCATCGCAATCCCTATGCTGTTCCTGCAAGGCACGCGCGACGGGCTTGCCGACCTCGGCTACCTCAAGCCGGTCGTCCAGAAGCTCGGCGCGAAGGCGACGCTGCACGAGATCGAAGGCGGCGATCACTCCTTCGCGGTGCTGAAAAAGTCCGGCCGCAGCAACGAAGAGGCGCTCACAGAGGTGCTCGACACGCTCGCGGCCTGGATCGACGATCTCGCCTGACGGCTCAGGCGGAATAGAGCCCCTTGTCCCGCGCCTTCTGAATCGCGAGCGCCGCGATCAGGTCGAGCGCCGGTGTCGACAGGCCCGCGGTGCGCGCGAAGGCGGCGGGCGCCTTCACCAGCACGTCGATCTCCATGGCGCGGCCAAGCTCGTAATCCTGCAGCAGCGAGGGTTTGTGGTTGGGGGCGGGGCCGCTGCGCGTCACGCGCTTGACCTCGGGGATGAAGTGCTGCGCGATGTCGTTGGCCTCGTTCAACATGCGCGGAATGACCTCTGCAAAGGCAGGGTCGTCGCGCACGCCGCGCGCGGTCTGGCCGGTGAGCAGGCACAGCACCGACAGCGACATGTTGATCAACAGCTTCGACCAGATCGCCTCGCGGATCTCGGCGACCGGCGGCGATTCCAGTCGCGCGTCGTTGAAGACGTTGCGCAGCTTGGTGATCCGTTCGCAATTGCGATCGTCGCATTCCCCGATCAGCAGGCGGTTGCGGTCCGGGGTGAGATTCTGCACCACGCCGGGCGCGGTCACCTCGTTGGAGGAGAAGACGACGCCGCCGATGATCCGCTCTTTCGGGATGCAGGCGCGCAAGCGTCCGCCGGGGTCGAGGAAGGACATGTCCGGCGGTGTCGGGTGCCGCGGCGGCAGGCCGATCCCGTACCACCAGGGAATACCGTTCTGGGCAAAGACGATGGCGGTGTCGTCCTGAAGCAGCGGCTTGAGGCTGGCGACCAGTCCCGTCAGCGCGGTCGCCTTCAGCGTGGAGATCACGACGTCCTGCGGACCGAGCTGGGCCGGATCGCCCGAGGCGTTCACCTTGGCGGAGACCTCGGAATCGCCGACGCGCAGTTTGAGGCCATTGGCCCGGACCGCCTCCAGATGCGCCCCCCGCATCACGCATGAAACGTCATGACCGGCGCGCGCCAGCCGGACCGCGATGTGGCTGCCGACGGCGCCCGCGCCGAAAATGCAGATGCGCATGATGATTCCCTGGTCCAAACTGTCGCCCGGCGCCACCATGACACAAGCCGCCATGCGATGGGCGCGACCGCCCCACGCTGGAAAGATATGGATCAGGGTGCGTTGCCTCGGCCATAGTGCAGGCAAACAACGACCGGAGGGATCACCGATGACTGCCAGCCCCGTGCTGTGGACCCTTGACGAGCGAGGGGTTGCGACCGTCACGTTGAACCGGCCGGAGGTCAACAACGCCTATGACGGCGCGCTGATCGCGGGCGTGCTCGCGGCGATGGACGATCTCGGCAAGAAGCCGAATTTGCGCGTCGTCGTACTCAAGGGCAACGGCAAGCATTTTCAGGCCGGCGCCGACCTGAAATGGATCAACGGCGTGCGGCCGCAATCGGCAGAGGCGAACGAGGCCGCGTCGCGCGCGACCTTCGAGGCCGTGCAACGGCTCAACACACTGCCGATCCCGACGGTCGCGCTGGTGCAGGGCGGCTGCTTCGGCGGCGGCACCGGCGTGATCGCAGGCTGCGACGTCGTGATCGCCGCGGACAATGCCCTGTTCTCGATCACCGAGGTGCGCTGGGGCCTGACGGCGGCGATCATCCTCCCGCAGCTTTGCGATGCCATCGGCCTGCGCCAGGTCCGCCGCTACGCACTGACCGGCGAGCGCTTCGGTGCCGAGGACGCCCGCCGCATCGGTCTGGTCCACGAGGTGGTGCCGCTCGCCGATCTCGAAGTCGCCGGTGCCAAGGTGGTCGAGCAGCTGCTCGCCAACGGGCCGGAGGCGATGGCCGAGACCAAGAAGCTGGCGCTGGAGAGCTCGTTCGGCGGCATGGCGGTGGACGATGCGGCGTATGCGCGGCTCGTCCACCTGCATTCGCTCAAGCGCCAGAGCGCGGAAGCTGCGGAAGGGCTGGCCTCGTTTGCGGAGAAGCGGGCGGGGAATTGGGGCGGCGGGAAAGGCTGAACGTCAGCAGCCGCGGCAGATGTTGTTGATGCTGCGATAGACCGCGTCGTCGTCCTGTCGCATCTGGCGCAGCGTGTCGCGTGACTGGCCGTCATTGGCAGGTGCATCGGGCTTGCGCTTCGCGGCGAGCTCGTCCTCCTGCCGCTTGTAGCAGGCCTCGCGCTCGGGCTTGGCCTGGATGAAGCGGCAGCTTTGCTCCACGGCTGCGGCGGAAGAGGTTGAGATCGCGACGGCGACCAGGGCGGGCAGGGCGAATTTCAGGACTGTCGAATTCATGGCGGTCCTTCTCTCAGGTCCGTTGATCGAGGGCAACTGCCAATTTGTTACGACGGCGTGTAGCCCGGATGAGCGAAGCGATATCCGGGAATGCCGCGAGAAGTCCCGCATGTCGCTTCGCTCATGCGGGCTACGGCTGCCATCTTGACGATGAGGCAAGGTCTACAGCGACGGCGCGAGTGACGCTTTCAGCAATGTCAGCAGCGCCTGCACCGCGGCGGCGTTGCGCCGCCGCTCGGGGATCGCGGCCTTCACCCACAATTCCGGAATCGGAAAGTCGCGCAGCACCGGCTTGAGCGTGCCGTCGCGCAAGGCGTCGGCCACGAGATAATGCGAGAGCAGCGCGATGCCGTTGCCGGCGATGGCGCTGCGCGCCAGCACGTGGCCCTCGTTGGAGGAGAGCAGCGGGCTGACCTGGATGCTGATGCGGCCTCGCGGTCCGTCAAAAATCCATTCTGGGCCGGTCGGCAGAAAGCTGAGGCAGCGATGCTCGACGAGGTCGCGCGGGTGCTTTGGCGTGCCGTGTTTCTTCAGATAGGCGGGTGAGGCGCACAGCAGCCGCTTCAGCGCGCAGAGCGGCTCGTCGACCACGCCGCCGAACGAATGCGGGAAGGCGCCGATGGCGATGTCGAATCCTTCGGTGACGGGATCGACCGGGCGATCGATCAGCACGATGTCGAGCTTCAGCTTCGGGTTCTGGGTCTGAAACGCGCTGAAAGCGTCCGCGAGCCGAGCCACGGTCAGCGAGGTCGGCGCCTTGATGCGCAGGTGATCGACGAGATCCTGGCCCTTCTCGCCCATGCGCGAGAGCAGGTCGGTGGCATCGGTCACCACGCCGCGTGCGCGATGCACATAGCGCTGTCCGGCCTCGGTCAGCCGCAACTGCCGGGTCGAGCGATGAAACAGCGGTGTGCCGATGCGCGTCTCCAGCTGCGTGACGCGCTTGGCGACGACCGAAGTCGAAACGTTGAGCTTTCGCGCAGCGGCTGAGAAGCCGGCCGCATCCGCGGTGGCAAGGAAGGCCTGGAGGTTCACGAGAATATCCATCTCGACCTTTCTCGATTCGCGAAAACTGATCGCGTATTCTGGTGGATTGTAGCGTCTCTTGCGTTAATTCATAGTCGAACCCAAGCAAGAGATTTTGGGAAGGAACGCGCCATGCGGGCCACGATGATTGAAGAGCCGGCACGACAGGTACCGCTCTATGGCGAATATGAAGTCGTCCTGCTCGGCGGCGGACCGGCCGGCATCGTCGCTGCCGCCTCAGCCGCGCGCGCAGGGCGAAAGACGCTTCTGATCGAGCGCTACGGGTTCCTCGGCGGCATGGGCACCGCTGCCGGTGTCACCAATTTTTGCGGCCTGCATGGCAATGTCTACGGCCAGGCCCATCGCCTCGTGCAGGGCATGGCGTCCGAGCTGCTGGCGCGGATCGATCGGCTCAATGGCCTGAACACGCCGCATCTGATCCTCGGCAAGGTCTTTGCCCAGGCCTATGACACCGCGGCCTACAAGATCGCGGCGGACCAACTGCTGGCGAGCCACAAGGTGCACATCCTCTTCCACGCGCTCGGCGCCGGCGTGGTGATGGGCGACAACAGCCGCATCGACGCGCTGATGGTCGAGACCAAGGCCGGACGGCGGGCGGTGCGATCAGAGATCTTCATCGATTGCTCCGGCGACGGCGACCTCGCCGTCTGGGCCGGTGCGCCATTCGACATCGGCGATGCGCACGGCCATCCGATGTATCCCTCGATGATGCTCCGTCTCAACGGCATCGATCCTGACAAGGCGGGCGATGCCTGGCGCACCATTCCGCATTTGATGGAAAAGGCGCTTGCCGCCGGCACCCACACATTCCCGCGCAAGAGCGCCATCGTACGGCCGCAGAAATCCGGCATCGAGTGGCGTGTGAACTTCACGCAAGTGGCGCGCGAGGACGGCCACGCCATCAACGGCGTCGAGCCCGACGATCTCAGCCGCGGCGAGATCGAGGGCCGCAAGCAGGCGCTCGCCGCCTTCGAATTCTTGCGCACCGTGCCGGGCTTTGAAAAATCCTACATCGTGGACCTGCCGCCGCAGCTCGGCATCCGCGAGACCCGCCGCATCAAGGGCGGCTATCAGCTCAGCGGCGAGGACGTGCTCGGCTGCGCCTCCTTCGAGGACTCCATTGGCGTCAATGGCTGGCCGATCGAGGCTCACGTTCCCGGCGACGTCGTCTTCACTTTTCCACCGATCCCGGAGTCCCGCGGCTATAACGAGCTGCCGTATCGGATGCTGGTGCCCGAAGGTGTCGACAATCTGCTGGTCGCCGGCCGTTGCGCCTCGATGACCCACGAGGGCCAGTCCGCGGCGCGGGTCTCGGGGGCCTGTTTTGCGATGGGCGAGGCGGCCGGTTCCGCCGCTGCATTGGCACTCTCCGGAAACCGGATTCCACGCGACATCCCCATTGAAAAGTTGCAGGAAACATTGAAACAACAGGGCGCCTTCATCGGACGGGACCAGCCGGTGCCCGAGGGCCTGTAACGGACTGCAAGATAAACGGCGGCGGAGGAAGCAGGATGATCGGAATTGCGCGGCTCGCGGCAGCCAGTCTTTTGGCGATCATGGCGATGGGTACAGCCCATGCCGAGGATGCGCTGAAGGCCAGGATCGGCGTGCTCCGTCTGTCCTCTTCCGCGCCGGTCTTCATCGCGCAGGACAAGGGCTATTTTCGCGAGGCCGGCCTCGAGGTCGAGCTGAAATTCTTCGACGCGGCACAGCCGATCGCGGTCGCCACCACGTCGGGCGATGTCGATTTCGGCATCACCGCCTTCACCGCCGGTCTCTACAATCTCGCCGGCAAGGGCGTGCTGAAGGTGATCGGCGGCATGAGCCGCGAGAAGGCCGGCTACCCCCTGATCGGCTATTTCGCCAGCAACAACGCCTACGCGGCTGGATTGAAGACGCCGAAGGACCTCGCGGGCAAACGCGTGGCGATGACGCAGGTCGGCTCCTCCTTCCACTATTCGCTCGGCCTGCTCGCCGACAAATACGGCTTCAAGCTCGCGGACGTGAAGATCGTGCCGCTGCAATCGTTGTCCAATGCCGCCGCCGCGCTGAAGGGCGAGACCGTCGATGCGGCGCTGCTGCCGATCTCGACGGCGCGAAAGCTCACGGACGAAGGCGGAGCGAAATTCCTGGGCTGGGTCGGCGACGAAACGCCGTGGCAACTGGGTGCGGTGTTCGCCTCGCCGAAGACGCTGACCAACAAGGCGCTGGTGACGAAGCTGCTCGGCGCCTTGGCGAAGGCGGACCGCGAATATCACGACGTCATCCTCGCCGCGATGAAGGGCGGTGTTGCGCCGATCAACGACCAGACAAAGCCGCTGCTGGAGATCATCGCAAAGTACACCAACCTCCCGGTCGAGCAGGTGGTCGGCAATTGCGCCTATATCGATCCCGACGGCAAGCTCGACGTGAAGAACGTCGACAACCAGATCAAATGGCTGCAGGAGCAGGGCTTCGTCGACAAGGGCTTTGACGCGAACGCGATCATCGCCAAGGACTATGTGAAGGCGGATTGAAAGCGGGACGAAACTTATGGACCTGATCGCCAACCGCATCACTCATCGCTTCGGCGATCTCGCCGTGCTCGACGACGTCTCGTTCACGGTCGGCGCCGGCGAGGTGGTGGCGATTGTCGGGCCCTCCGGTTGCGGAAAGAGCACGCTGCTGTCGATCCTCGGCGGCCTGCTGCAGCCGACCTCGGGCGCGCCCGAACTGCGCGGCGCGCCGCCGCCGGATAGCCTCAATCCGCTCACCTTCGTGTTCCAGGATTTCGCGCTGCTGCCTTGGGCGAGCGTCGAGGACAACGTCGAATTCCCGTTGCTGCACACTCAGCTCTCGGCCCCACAGCGCCGCGCGCTTGTCGACGATGCGTTGCGTCGCACGGGCCTGACCGATTTCCGCAACACCTATCCCAAGCAACTCTCCGGCGGCATGCGCCAGCGCGTCGGCATCTCGCGCGCGCTCGCGGTGAAGCCCGCCATTCTGCTGATGGACGAGCCGCTGTCGGCGCTGGATTCGCAGACCCGCGAGCTCTTGATGGAGGATTTCGTCCGCCTGCTCGCCGACGGCGGCATGGGCGCGGTCCATGTCACCCATAATCTCGAAGAGGCGGCGCGGCTGGCCGACCGCATTGTGGTGCTGTCGCGGCGGCCGGGGCGCATTCGCGAGGTCGTGACCGTGCCGATGACGCGCAGCGAGCGCGGCGAAGCTGCGGCGCGCGAAAAACTGCTGGCGCTGCAGAACCAGATCTGGTCGCTGATCCGCAACGAGGCCATTGATGCCGAGCGCGAGGTCCAGCATGCTTGATCGCGCGGCGACTGACATTGCGAAAGACGGAGCGACGCGGCGCGTGCGGTTTCGCGGCGCCGGCTTTGTCCCCGCCAGCAGCCGTTTCGGCGGCTGGATCGCGCTCGCTCTGGTCATCGCGATCTGGCAGGCGGCGGGCAGCACCGGCCTCGTCAATGCGCTATTTCTGCCGACGCCCGCTGCAATCGTGCGCGCGATCTATCAGCTCGCGGTCTCCGGCGCGCTCTGGCAGCATCTCTCGGCGTCGCTGCTGCGCATCGGCGTCGGCTGGCTGCTCGGCACCGCGGCCGGCGTGGTGGTCGGCTTTGCCATCGGCCTCTCCCGACTGGCGCGCAGCGTCGGCATCACCTTCATCTCGGCGCTGTTCCCGATTCCGAAGATCGCGCTGCTGCCGCTCCTGATCCTCTGGCTCGGCATCGGCGAAGAGCCGAAGATCGCGACCATCGCGCTCGGGGTGTTCTTCTCCACGGCGATCTCGGTCTACAGCGGCGTCGATGCCGTGCCGCGCAATCTCATCCGCATGGCGCAGAGTTTCAACGTTCCCTTTGCGACCATCGTGCGCAAGGTGATCTGGCCCGGCGCGCTGCCCGCGATCCTCGCCGGCTTCCGCATCACCGCCTCGGTGGCGCTGCTGCTCGTCGTCAGCGCCGAGATGATCGGCGCGCAATACGGCATCGGCGCCTTCGTGCTGCAGGCCGGCAATCTGATGCAGACGGATCAACTGCTCGCGGGCGTAGTGATCCTGTCGGTGTTCGGGCTGGCGGTGGGGAAAGTGATCAATCTGTTGGAGACGCGGTTGCTGCACTGGCGGTAGCGGCAATCACTGGCCCCGTAGGGTGGGTTAGCGAAGCGTAACCCACCACTTCTAACTCCGCAGAAAGCAGAGCGGTGGATTACGCCTTCGGCTAACTAATCCACCCTACGAAACCCTCACGCGTTGCCGCGATCTTCCCTGAACAAATCCAACTTCTGCTGCACGGGCCGATCCGAGAAGCTGAACAGCACGGCGTCCTCATCCGCCTCGTGCGTGACCCAGTGCCAGCTCGGCACCACGAACAGATCGCGGGGACCCCATTCGAAGACCGCATCGCCGATGCGGCTGCGGCCCTTGCCCTCGATCGGGCAGAACACGGTCGCGTCAGTTGACCGATAGCGCGCGGTCTTGAATCCCTTGGGCAGCAGCTGGATGAAGGTGCCGATGGTCGGCATCGCGAAATCGCCGGTCTCGGGGTTGCTGAACTTCAGCTTCAGCCCGTGGCAGGCGTCCCACTCCTGGCTCGTGCGGGCCTTCTCCAGGGCTTCGCGGGTGTAGGCGTAGGGATAGCTGAAGATCGGCGAGGTCTTCGAGTTTCGCTTGACGTCGACCGGCAGCAGATTGTGGCCGTAGCGCGCAAAGCTGTCGCCGGCGGGCTTCGTGATCTTCTGCTGATCTTCCTTCGAGCCTTCCGCAAAGGAGCAATCGAAGAACTGCACCAGGGGAATATCCAGGCCGTCGAGCCAGAACATCGGCTGATCGGTCTCGTTGGAATGATCGTGCCAGGTCATCGACGGCGTGATGATGAAGTCGCCCGGCTCCATCGCGGTGCGCTCGCCGTCAACCGCGGTATGGGCACCCTTGCCTTCGAGCACGAAGCGCAGCGCGGACTGGCTGTGCCGGTGTGCCGGCGCGACGTCGCCGGGCACCACCATCTGCACGCCGGCATAGAGCGAGGTCGTGATCTTGGACTGGCCGCGCAGACCGGGATTCTCCAGCACCAGCACGCGCCGCTCGGCTTCCTTGGCGGTGATCAGTTTACCGGCCTCCGTCATGTAGTCGCGGATGACGTCAAATTTCCAGAGGTGCGGCCGGCAGGCGCTCTTCGGCTCCGGCGTGATCAGATCGCTCATCACCGTCCACAGCGCGGTGAGGTTTTCGCCATCGATCTTCTTGTAGAAGGCCTCGCGTTCCGGCGTCTTGGTCACGGCTTCCATGGCGGCGCTCCCGTTCGTTTTGTTGATTGACAGTATACTGACGATCTAGGTAGCGTCAATGCGACGAACAAAAACGTAAGGGAGGGTTCCGATGAAGCTGCACGGCTATTTCCGCTCCAGCGCCGCCTATCGAGTGCGGATCGCGTTGAACCTGAAGGGCCTCGGGGCCGAGCACCTGCCGCACCATTTGCGCAAGGGCGAGCAATGCGCCCCTAGCTATCTCGCCATCAACCCGCAAGGCCTCGTGCCGGCGTTGGAGAACGGCGGCGCGGTGTTGACGCAATCAGTCGCGATCATCGAATGGCTCGACGAAATCCATCCCAATCCGCCGCTGCTGTCGAAGGATCCGCTGCGGCGCGCCAAGGTGAGGGCGTTCGCGCTGGCGATTGCCTGCGACACCCATCCGGTGCAGAACCTGAAAGTGCTGGCGCGGCTGCGCGAACTCGGGCTGGCTGAAGAGAAGGTCCAGGACTGGGCCGCCTGGGTCAACCGCGAAGGGCTGTCGGCCTGCGAGACGCTGATCAAGGGCGAGCCCGGGCCGTTCTGCTTCGGCGATGCGCCGACGCTCGCCGATCTCTGTCTGGTGCCGCAGCTCGCCAATGCCCGCCGTTTCGGCGTCGATGTCTCGGCCTATCCTCGCCTGCTCGCGGCGGAAGCTGCCGCAAAGGCGCTCGCCGCGTTTGCCAATGCCGCACCGGAGAAGCAGCCCGATGCCGAGTAAGGCTTCTCCTCCCATCACGATCGATGCGGTCTATGCCGCGCCGGGCTATCTGTTCCGGCGCATGCAGCAGATCGCGGTCTCGATCTTCATGGAGGAGTGCAAGGCGTTCGATCTGACCCCGGTGCAATATGCGGCGCTGATCGCGATCCACACCCATCCCGGCATCGACGCGACACGGCTGTCGGCGGTGATCGCCTTCGACCGCTCCACGCTCGGCAGCGTGATCGAACGTCTCCAGGCCAAGGACTATGTCGAACGTAAGCCGGCCCCCGAGGACAAGCGGATCAAGCTGCTCTACCTGACGAAGGCGGGCGTAGGGATCCTGCGCGAGATCATTCCCGCGGTCGAACGCGCCCAGGCGCGCATGCTGGAGCCGCTCAAGCCGGCCGATCGCAAGATGCTGATGGGGCTTATGGTGCAGCTCGTCGATCTGAACAACGAGGCATCTCGTGTGCCGCTGCGGGCCGAGGACGCTCTGGAGCATCTGGGGAAGGCGGGGTGAGGGAAGTGAGGAAGGCGCCGCTGTTGCAAGAATAGAGGTGTCATTCCCCGCGGAGGCGGGGAATCCAGTACGCTGCGGCCTATCAGTTCAATCACAACTGTCTCGGAGTACTGGATCGCCCGCCTTCGCGGGCGAGGACCGCGGTTGTGTGGCGGCGTGAGTTGCGCTACTCGCCGCGGCCGCCCTCACATCCGCAGCAACGCCTGCCGGTCGATCTTCCCCGTGCCCGTCTTCGGCAGCTCGTCGGTGAAGATCACCTCGCGCGGATATTTGTAAGGAAGCAGCTTGCCCTTGACGTAATCCTGCAGCCGCCGCGTCGCTTCACTCCGGTCGGCGGTGCGATTGTTCATCACCACCACCGCCTTCAGCGTCATGCGCCGGTCCGGCAGCTCGGCGGCGAACACCGCGCATTCGCGGATGTCGGGATGATCAGCGAGGCACAGCTCGACTTCCAGCGGGTAGACCCACTGTCCGGAAATCTTGATGAGATCGTCGGCGCGGCCGCGGAAGAAGTGGAAGCCGTCGGCATCGCGGATGAAGCGGTCGCCGGTGTAGATCCAGCCGCCCTGCCGAATCGTCTCGGCGGACTTGTCCGGCCTGTTCCAGTACAGCGGCGTGTTGGAATCGCCGCGCACCCACAAGATGCCTTCCTCGTTGTCGCCGACGTCGCGTCCATCCTTGTCGCGCAGCGCCACCTCATAGCCGGGCACGCGCAGGCCGGCGGCGCCGAGCTTCTTCTGCTCGGGGCGGTTGGAGAGATAGATGTGCAGCACCTCGGTCGAGCCGAGGCCCTCGATGATCTCCAGGCCCGTGATCGCCTTCCAGCCGTTGAAGACCTCCGCCGACAGCACCTCCGCCGCCGAGAGCGACATGCGCAGCGACGAGAAATTGGTCTTGTCCGCGCCTTCGGCCTTGGTGAGGGACGTGTAGAGCGTCGGCAGGCCGAAGAAGACCGTCGGCTTGTACTGTTCGATCGCTGCAAAGATCGACGCGGGCTTCGGCTGGCCCGGCAGCAGCAGCGTTGCGGCGCCCGCAGAGAAAGGGAAGGTGACGGAGTTGCCGAAGCCATAGGCGAAGAAGATCTTCGGCACCGAGAAGCAGATGTCATCGGGCGTCAGCTTCAGCACGTTCTGCGCAAAGGCGAGCTCGCTATAGGCCATGTCGTGCTGGAGATGCACGATGCCCTTGGGCCGGCCGGTCGAGCCGGACGAGTACATCCAGAACGCCATCTCGTTGCGATGTGTGTCCGCTTCCTCCAGATCGGCCGGGAATTGCGCGAGCCAGTCCGCCGCCGCAAGCGCGCTCGGCGCGGCGTGATTGCCCGCCTCGCCGTTGACGACGATCAGCGTGCGCAGGCGCGTGTCATTGCAAGCCTCTGCATTGAAGCGGCCACAGAACTCGGCCTCCGCCACCGCAACACTGGCTCCGGAATCGGCGAGGTAGAATTGCAATAGGTCCGGCGGCGTCAGTGTGTTGATCAGGAGCGGCACGAAGCCGGCCCGCACCGCGCCGAAGAACGCGGCCGGGTAGGCCGGCGTGTCGTCGAGAAACATCAGCACGCGGTCGCCGCGTTGCAGGCCGAGCGATGCAAAGCCGTTGCCCCAGCGGCAAGCCTCGTCGCAGAGCTCGGCATAGGTCCGCGTGCCTGCCGCACCAATGAGCGCGACCCTTTCGCCACGGCCCTTGGCGAGATTGTCGAACAGCACGCGGCTGGCGTTGTAAAGTTCCGGAACGGCAAAGCCGATCTCGCGCGCGCCCTCGCTGTCGGCGGGCACCTGGTCGAAAATCTCGTTGCTCATGCCTCGTCCCCGCCGTTCCTGGCAGCCTCGTAACGCGCCATGAAGGCTGGCGACATGTGGCGCAGGCGTGCATCGTCGATGCGGCCGGAGCGGGTGATGTAGCTATAGGCGAAGTCCATCAGGCCCTGCTGCATGTGCTGGGCAAATTGCTCGTACCAGAAGGCGCTGGTGCGCGCCGCGTTGACGAGCTTCTGCACCACCGGCTTGCGCGCGGCCTGGTAGCGATGCAGTGCGGTCGCAAGATGCGCATCCGATTCCAGCGCCTTGACCAGCGCGATGGCATCCTCGATCGCGAGCCGCGTGCCCGAGCCGATCGAGAAATGCGCGGAATGCAGGGCATCGCCGATCAGTACCATGTTCTTGAACGACCAATGCTCGTTCCAGACCCAGGGGAAGTTGCGCCAGACCGATTTGTTGGAGACGAGGCAATGGCCGCCAAGCGTGTCCGCGAACACCTCTTCGCAGACGCCCTTGGACTGCTCGACGTCCTTGTAGGCGAAACCATAGGCCTGCCAGGTCGCGTGGTCGCATTCGACCAGGAAGGTGCTCATGGCCGGCGAGTAGCGGTAGTGATGGGCGTTGAAGGCGCCGCGATCGGTCTTCACGAAGGTCTGCGACAGCGTGTCGAACCGCTTCGAGGTGCCGTACCAGACGAACTTGTTGGAGGAGTAGGACAGCGAGGTGCCGAAATCACCTTCGAAGGTGCGGCGGACCAGCGAGTTCAGCCCGTCCGCGGCAACGATCAGATCATATCCGTTGAGCTGATCGACGGCCTGAATCTGCGTATCGAAGCGCGGCGTGACGCCGACGTCGATCGCGTGCCGCTGCAGGAACCGCAGCAGCTCGAGCCGCCCGATCGAGGAGAAACCGACCCCGTCGATGGCGACGCTGTCGCCGCCGAGGTTCAGCGTGATGTTCTCCCAGCTCTCCATGTGCGGCGCGATCGCGTCGACCGTCTCGGGGTCGTCGGCGCGCAGGAATTCCAGCGCCTGGTCGGAGAACACGACGCCAAAGCCCCAGGTCGCGTCGGCCGGGTTCTGTTCGAACAGGTCGACCTGATCCTCAGGATGACGCTTCTTCCAGAGATAGGCGAAGTAGAGCCCACCGGGCCCCCCGCCAATCACGGCGATCCGCAAATTCTGCCTCCCTAATTGACAGTATACTTACTATCTAGGGGTAGACTAATGTGCTCCAGCGGCCCGCGCCAGCGGAATTATCGGCCGAGCGCAGGCGCGCCGAGCGCATCTTTGGACACACTTTTTGCGCGTGTCCCGAAACCGTCAGGTCCGAAGCATAGCCAAACCGCGCCGGGTTGGCCATCGTACCGTCAGACGCAGCGCTTTACGTAGACCCCGTTCACCAGGACCCTGGTGCAGCGGACCACCGGAACCGGCTTGCGGACCACGACGGCCGCGTTCGGTCCGGCGCAGCCGGCGCGATAGACCCCGCGAGCGCACACCACCGCATTGGCGTCGGTGGCCTCGAACGTCATGGTTGCGGCGAAGGCGAAGAGTGCAGAAGCAACCAGCAGCAATGAACGCATGTTGTCCTCCGGGTCTTGTCGTCGATAAAATCGGATATCTGCAAAGGATTTGTCGTTGCAGGCGTGCGGAAATTCATGCGCACGCCGTTCGTCATTGTTGCGCGCCTTGGCGCGTGCGCTGCCTTATCTCGCCGCGAAGGGCGCGAGCACGTCCCTGCAGGCCGGCGACAGCGATGCCGCCCTGTTGGAAAGACACTGTATGATGCGGCCGCCGCCTGGCGCCACGCCAGCGCAGACCGTGCGGATATCGGCGCCGCAGGCGGAGCGGGCGATGAACAGCTCCTCGCGCGGCAGTAGCGGGCGCAGGACGATCACGGTTGGCGCGGCCGCCGGTGCAGCTGCCGCCGCAGGCGCCGCGCCCGCGGGTACTGCCGTTGCTGCCGCCGCGCTACCGCCGGCTGCGGCGCTGACGGCCTTTTCGCAGGCCGGTGACACCCTGGCCCTGTTCTTCTCCAGGCATTCGAGCGCCGCCGCGCCGCCCGGCGGCACGCTGGCGCACACCTTGGGATAATCGGTGCGGCACGCACTCTTGACCGCTGCGATCTCCGCGCTGCTCGGTTGCCTCGCCGCAGCCGCCTTCGGCGCCGGTGCGGCGGCGGGCTTTGCTGCGGGGGCGGAGTCAGCCTTCGGTGCGGCAGGCGCCGCCTCGGCTTTGGGTGCCGCTTCCTTGGGCGCAGCCTCGGTCTTCGGCGCCGCCGGAGCGGCCTCTGTCTTTGGAGGCGCAGCAGGCTCGACCGCGCTAACCGCGGTCTGGCATCCGCCCGACAAGCTCGACATGTTCTTCTTCAGGCATTGATATGCCTCGACGCCGCCAGGCGTCACGCTCGCGCAATGCGCCATGAAGTCCGAGCGGCATGCGGAGCGGATAGCGCTCTTCTGGGCGTCGGTCGGCGCTTGTGCGAACGTGCCTGTTGCAGTTGCGAAGAGCGTTGCCGCCAGCACCGCCGTGCGCGTTGACGCATGTTTCAACGTGTTGAACATTTGAATGAATTCCTGCCCTGTCGGTAACGCCGAAGCTTATCAAAAATGATGCAAAAAATCGTGGCGCGTGAAGCGGCATCTTTGGCCGCTTCTGCTTCTGCCGCAAGTCGATATTGCGGGCGCGATTGCGACGTAAATACGTCGTCAGAGCCTGACCATCCGTTTGCCGCGGTTCTCGCCCGCAAGCAATCCGATCAGCGCCTTCGGCGTGTTCTCAAGGCCGTCGATGATGTCTTCCTGTACCTTCAGTCTGCCGGATTTGACCCAGCCCTGCAGCTCGGCGAGCGCGCGCTGGCTCTCCTTCATGTAGTCCATCACGATGAAGCCCTGCATGACGAGCCGCTTCACCACGATCAGGCCCGGCACGCCGCGCGGTCCGTGAGCGGCAGGCACGCCGTCATACTGCGAGATCGCGCCGCAGCAGGCGATGCGGCCGTAATTGTTCATCTGCGGCAGGCAGGCTTCGAGAATGTCGCCGCCGACATTGTCGAAATAGACGTCGATGCCTTTTGGCGCGGCCGCGCGCAGCGCCTTGAACACCGCGCCGTCCTTGTAGTCGACGGCGGCATCGAAGCCGAGCTCGGAGGTCAGCCAGTTGCACTTGTCCGCGCCGCCGGCGATGCCGATCACGCGGCATCCCCTAATCTTGGCGATCTGCCCGACGATCGATCCAACCGAGCCCGCGGCCGCGGAGACCACGACGGTCTCGCCCTCCCGGGGTTTGCCGATCTCCAGCAGGCCGAAATAGGCGGTGAGGCCGGCGATGCCGAACACGCTGAGCAGATGCGTCATCGGCTCGAGCTTCGGCATCTTGGTGAGATGCTTTGCCGGCACTGCCGCGAACTCCTGCCAGCCGGTGTCGCCGAACACGATGTCGCCCGCCGCAAGCCCGTCGGCCTTCGAGCTGACGACCTCGGCAATGGCGCCGCCGGCCATCACGCTGTTCGCTTCGACGGCGGAGCGATAGGTCGCGCCGTGCATCCAGGCGCGGTTGGCGGCGTCGAGCGAAATGTATCGCACGCGCAGCAGGACTTCGCCGTCCTTCGGCGCCGGCACTGTGCTCTCCACCAACTTGAAATGTTCGGGGCCGAGCTTGCCGCTGGGTTTTTCGACCAGCAAAATCTGGCGATTGACGTTGCCGCTCATGGCGTTTCCCTCTTTGAATGTCTTGACGATTATTGAAGCAGCCGCCGCAAACAAAACGTGCAAGCCGCATGCGTTGTGCGCTGCATGAAGGCTAGAGCGCGGCGTTCCATTTCACAACGGGAACATCCGGCCAACGCGGTCACACGCAAAGCGTGTTGCGTCGTTGTGATAACTGCGACATCATGAAGCGCCGGTGTACGTGGGGGTAAACGATGTCGAACAGGTTTACGCAATACATTCTGGCGGCGATGGTGCTCGGCATCGTCATGGGGGCGGCGATCTACAACTTCCTGCCGGATACCCGCGGCGAGTGGGCGTCTGCCATCAACCTGATCGCCATGATGTTCCTGCGCCTGATCAAGATGATCATCGCGCCGCTGGTGTTCGCGACCCTGGTCGGCGGCATCGCCCATATGGGCTCGGGCTCGAAGCTCGGCCGCATCTTCGCCAAGACCATGGGCTGGTTCATCAGCGCTTCCTTCATCTCGCTGCTGCTGGGCCTCATCATGGTCAATCTGCTGCAGCCCGGCGCGAACTTCCCCGGCACGCTGCCTGCGGCGGGCCAATCGACCGGCCTGCCGGTCTCGGCCTTCTCGATCGAGAAATTCCTGACCCATCTGATCCCGACCTCGATCGCGGACGCGATGGCGCAGAACGAGATCCTGCAGATCGTGATCTTCGCGGTGTTCTTCTCGGTGGCGATGGGCGCAATGCCCGAGCGCTCCAAGCCGATCCTCGCGATGATCGACGACATCGGCCACATCATGCTGAAGGTGACGAGCTACGTGATGCTGTTCGCGCCGCTCGCGGTGTGGGCCGCCATCACCGCGACGGTGGCCAAGAACGGCCTCGCCGTGCTCTGGAAGCTCGTCGTCTTCATGGGCGGCTTCTATCTCTCGCTGATGATCCTGTGGGCCATCCTGGTCATCGTCGGCTTCATCGTGATCGGGCCGCGCTACAGCCATCTTCTGAAGCTGGTCCGCGAGCCGCTGATGATCGCGTTCTCGACCGCAAGCTCGGAAGCCGCGTATCCGAAGACGCTGGAGGCGCTCAATCGATTCGGTGCCTCGTCGCGGATCTCGAGCTTCGTGCTGCCGCTGGGTTATTCCTTCAATCTCGACGGCACGATGATGTATTGCACCTTCGCCAGCATCTTCATCGCGCAGAGCTACCACATCGACATGCCGCTCGGCACCCAGCTCGCGATGCTGGCGACCCTGATGATCACTTCCAAGGGCGTCGCCGGCGTGCCGCGCGCCTCGCTCGTGGTGATCGCCTCGACGCTGTCGCAGTTCAACATTCCCGAGGCGGGCCTCTTGATGATCATGGGCATCGACACCTTCCTCGACATGGGCCGCAGCGCCACCAACGTGATCGGCAACACGCTGGCGACTTCGGTCGTGGCCAAATGGGAAGGCGAGCTTGGGCCGGAGCATGCGATGGGACCTGATGATGCCGTGCCTGATGACATGATTCCCGGCGAAGTGCCCGCGATGGCCGGCCATGGGTAGGAGCGAACCATGGGCCAGATATCGGCGAGGTCGCTGACCTCAGGCGGCTTGCTACTTGCGGCATCGTTGCTCGCGACCTCCTTGTTCGCGACCTCGGCATTCGCGCAGACCGGCGGCGAAGGGCTCAGCCCGACGCTGGCGGCCGTCAAGAAAGCGCATACCGTGAGGCTCGGCTATCGCGAGAGCTCGCCGCCGTTCTCCTTCGTCGACCAGTCGGGCCGTCCGATCGGCTACAGCCTCGAGCTCTGCGAGGCCATCGTCGAGGAGATCGGCGTCGAAGTCGACGATCCCAATCTGAAGATCGACTACGTCAAGGTCACCTCGGACGACCGCATCGACGCCGTGCTGGCGAACAAGATCGACCTGGAATGCGGCTCGACCACCGCGAACGCGGAGCGCGGCAAGCGCGTCGCGTTCTCGCCGCTGATGTTCGTCGCCGGCACCAAGCTGATGGTGCCGAAAGCATCCAGCGTTCAGTCGCTGACCGATCTGAAGGGCAAGACCATCGTGGTGACAAGGGGCACCACCAATGAGCAGGCGATCCAGGCGGCGGACAAGAAATTCTCGCTGGGCCTCAACATCGTCACCTCTCCCGACCACGAGCAATCCTACCAGATGCTCGCCGACGGCAAGGCCGATGCGTTCGCGACCGACGACATCCTGCTCTCCGGCCTGATCGCGCGCCACAAGGCGCAGGACAAGTTTCGCGTCACCGGCGATTATTTGTCCTACGACCCCTACGGCATCATGTTCAAGAAGGGCGAGCCGCAGCTCGCGGCCGTGGTCGAGCGCGCCTTCCGCAAGCTCGGCTCCAACCGCGACCTCGTTCCGCTCTACAACAAATGGTTCACCGCACGGCTTCCGACCGGCGAACGTCTGAACGTGCCGATCTCGCTGCAGCTGGAAGAGGCGTTCAAGGCGATGGACGATTCAGCGAGCGCGAATAATTGAAGGGTGGGCTCGCTGCACCTTCTCCCCTTGTGGGCTCGCAAGGGGAGAAGGATTTGCACTGAGCGCTAGGCTTCAGCCTTTGCCAAGCACCCGGTCCAGCGCCGCGTCATACGCCGCCTGCACCAGTTCGGGATGCAGCTTCCCCAGCGCCTCCATCATCACGCCGGAATTGATCTCGAGCGCGCGCCACTCGCCATCCACGCGCACCACGTCGATCGACGCAAAGGTGATGCCGACGGCGCGCGCGGCGTCGATCGCGAGCTTGACGCAGGCCGTTCGAACCTCGCCGTCCTCCAGCAACACCGGCTTTGCGCCGGCATCGAGATTATGTCGCCAATCCGTGCCGCGCTGCTTGCTGTAGACGACGAGGGGCCGCTCATCGAGTAGCACGACGCGCACCTCGTTCTCGATCGCGACGTAGGGCGAGATCACGAGCCCTGTGCTCATCGAAAACACCTCGCCAGCCGCGTGGTCGAGCTCCGTCTCCGTCGTCACCTTGAACACCGAGCGCCCCGACGTTCCCTCGTTCGGCTTGACCACCACGCCTTGCGGATGGTCGTGAAGCAGTTCGAGCATCGCCTGACGCCAGCCAGCGCCAACGACCTTCTCGCCCAGCTTCGGGTTGAGAAAGAGATGATGCGGAATGCTGGGCACGCCCGTAAGCGCCAGCGCTTCTGATGTCGCCGATTTGTCGTTGGCGAGGCGGTGGGCGATGGCGCTGTTGAGGCCGATGTCGTAGCCGAAGGCGAAGCGCCGCTCATCGCCGCGGCGCATCGCGATCAGCCAGCCATCGGCGCGGACGTCGACCGCGATGCCATGCTCCGCGCCATAGCGCCTGATCGCCTGGACGAAGATTCGCTCGTCGCTTGCCGCCATGTGCTTCTGTCGTGTTTCAGGCGTTCCTGGCGCCAAAAGCCGCAAAAATGCGGGAATCGGCGCCAAACCGAGGTGAAAGTCAGAGCTATTCTTAATGAAATTCTCGCGAGCGCGATGGAAATTAAGTGCTGCATTTAAGCGCCGCAGGGAAAAGAAATTGCCCACCGCGCGCGTCCGGCAGCAGTTTCATTAACAATACGGCCAAATCCGCCGCAAATGCCGATTTGACCGGCATCAATTGCATCCGGAACGAGGTTGATTATTGGTCTCAATGGCGTAGATCACACACGCGAAATCCTCCGCCATGGCAATGGTGTCCGCCCCGTTTCAGGGCCGGGCAGCGCTTTTGCCCTAAAACCGCAATTATTCGGAATATCGAAAATCATGAGCGCGTTTTACCGAGAGAAGGTTCTTTCCGTCCAGCACTGGACCGACACGCTGTTCAGCTTCCGCGCCACGCGCGATTCCGGCTTCCGTTTCCAGAACGGCCAGTTCGCGATGATCGGCCTCGAGATCGACGGCCGTCCGCTGCTGCGCGCCTACAGCATGGCGAGCGCCAACCACGAGGAAGAGCTCGAGTTCTTCTCGATCAAGGTGCAGGACGGCCCGCTGACCTCGCGCCTGCAGAAGATCAAGGAAGGCGACACCATCCTGGTCGGCCGCAAGGCGACCGGCACGCTGATTACCGACAATCTGCTTCCCGGCAAGCGCCTGATGCTGCTCTCGACGGGGACGGGCCTCGCGCCGTTCGCGAGCCTGATCAAGGACCCCGAGGTCTATGACCAGTTCGAGTCCATCGTGCTTGTGCACGGCTGCCGCCAGGTCTCGGAGCTTGCCTATGGCGAGAAGCTGGTCGCCTCCTTGCGCGAAGACGAGCTGTTCGGCGAGCTGCTCGCCGATAAGCTGATCTATTACCCGACCGTGACCCGCGAGCCGTTCAGGAATCGCGGCCGTATCACCGACCTCATCAGTTCCGAGCAGATCTTCAACGATATCGGGCAATCGCCGCTCGACATCGCAACCGACCGCATCATGATGTGCGGCAGCCCGGGGATGCTGGAAGAGCTGAAGGTGATGTTCGAAGGCCGCGATTTCATCGAAGGCAGTGGCAACAAGCCCGGCCATTTCGTGATCGAGAAGGCGTTCGTCGAGCGGTAAGCTCCGACCGCGGTCTCGTGCCCCGGACGCAGTGCAGCGCCCTTTCGGCGATGCGCTGCAGGGCCGGGGCCATCTCGCCATCTCGGATGCTGTGGCATTCTGGGTCTGCGACCGTCTCTGCTGCACTGCAAAACCCGACCATCGGGCCGATTGATTTATCTCGGCCGAATTCGCTAGCCTGAAACAAGGGCCGCGTCATATCCGTATGACAGGCGAGGGCGTATCGTACCGCCTCATGCTGGCGAGAGGATGGGAATCGTGGCCGACGACACCAAGACGCAGGACTCCTCCCAACACTCATCCCACAAGCGCCTGCCGCTGGCGGAGGAAGGGATCATGGAAACCCTGCTGCTGCCATTCTCGCCGCGCTTCATCGTGCTGACGATCTGCGCGGTCGTCACCGCGCTCCTGATCGGCATCGGCATCGCCGACGGCAAGATCTTCGACATCCTGCTGATTCCGATCCTGATCTTCGGCGCGTTGACGCTGCTCGGCGTCCGCGATCTGCTGCAGAAGAGCCACGCGGTGCTGCGCAACTATCCGATTTCGGCGCATATCCGCTTCCTGCTCGAAGAGATCCGCCCGGAGATGCGTCAGTATTTCTTCGAGAGCGAGAAGGACGGTATGCCGTTCTCGCGCGACACCCGCGCGGTGGTCTATCAGCGCGCCAAGATGGAGCTCGACAAGCGTCCGTTCGGCACCCAGGAGGACGTCTACCGCCAAGGCTATGAGTGGATGCATCACTCCGTCTCGCCGAAGACGCATGCCGAGGAGAAGTTCCGCATCAGCATTGGCGGGCCCGACTGCAAGAAGCCCTATTCGGCCTCGGTGTTCAACATTTCCGCGATGAGCTTTGGCGCGCTCAGCCCCAATGCCGTGCGTGCGCTCAACGCCGGCGCGAAGAAGGGCGGCTTCGCGCACGACACCGGCGAGGGCGGCGTCAGCCCCTACCACCGCGAGATGGGCGGCGACATCATCTGGGAGATCGGCTCCGGCTATTTCGGCTGCCGTCATCTCGACGGCAGCTTCGATCCCGAGGCGTTCGCGCGCGTCGCGGGCGACGACCAGATCAAGATGGTCGAGCTCAAGGTCAGCCAGGGCGCCAAGCCCGGCCATGGCGGCGTATTGCCGGCGGCGAAGGTCTCCGAGGAGATCTCCAAGATCCGCGGCGTCGCGATGGGCGAGGACTGTATCTCGCCGGCCTCGCACCGCGCATTCTCGACCCCTGTTGGCATGATGCAGTTCATCGCCGAGATGCGGCGCCTGTCCGGCGGGAAGCCGGCCGGCTTCAAGCTGTGCATCGGCCATCCCTGGGAATTCCTGGCGATCTGCAAGGCGATGCTCCAGACCGGCATCTATCCCGATTTCATCGTGGTCGACGGCAACGAAGGCGGCACCGGTGCGGCGCCGCTGGAATTCATGGATCATTTGGGCATGCCGATGCGCGAGGGCGTCAATTTCGTCCACAACGCGCTGATCGGCATCAATGCGCGCGACCGCATCAGGATCGGTGCCTCCGGCAAGATCGCCACCGCCTTCGACATGGCGCGCGCCATGGCGATCGGTGCCGATTATTGCAACTCGGCGCGCGGCTTCATGTTCTCGCTCGGCTGCATCCAGTCGCTGAGCTGCCACACCGACCGCTGCCCGACCGGGGTGGCGACGCAGGACCCGACGCGTGCGCGTGCGCTTTACGTGCCGCTCAAGATCGACCGCGTGCACAATTATCACCACGCGACGCTGCATTCGCTGACCGAACTGATCGCCGCCGCGGGCCTCGAGCATCCGCAGCAGCTGCGCCCGATTCACTTCAGCCAGCGGACGTCCACGACGCAGGTCCAATCCTTCGCGCGGCTTTATCCGGAGCTGCGTCCCGGTGAACTGCTCGAAGGCACCGAAGATCCGCGCTTCCGCGAGGCCTGGCGGATGGCGCAGACCGACACGTTCCAGCCGGCCCTGTAAGGGGCCGTCCACCTCATGGTACCGCCGCGCTTTGCGACGGTACAAAATCATCGCGAATGCACCGTGTCTTAATGTCTATGTCAGCTTTGGGTGTAGATTGTCGCTATGGACGATCGACGCGACAAAGCCAGACATCGTGTGCTGAAGGCCGGAACGATCGAGTTCGGCGGCGGCGCGATCGACTGCACCGTCCGCAATTTCTCGGACACCGGCGCGGCCCTCGACGTCACCAGCCCGGTCGGAATTCCCGAACGTTTCACCCTGTTCATCCCGGCCGACGGAACGCATCTCGCCTGCACCGTGGTCTGGCGCAAGGAGAAGCGGATCGGCGTGAAGTTCGGATGAGGATGAGTTGGCGCTCGCATCAGCGCGCTCGAACTACCCCGTCTCGACCTCACTCAACCGGCTCGCCAGAATCTTGTCGATCCGCCGCCCGTCGAGATCGACCACCTCGATGTGCCAGCCGCCGAAGTCGAAGGCGTCGCCGGTGTCGGGCAGCGCGTTGAACTGCTGCAGCACCAGGCCCGCCACCGTGTTGTAGCGGTGCGGCGGTAGTTGGACACCGAGCAATTCGCCGAATTCGTCGACCGGCATCCAGCCGGCGACCAGGAGCGAATCGTCGGCACGCCTCACGAAGGCCGGCTCCGGCGGTCCCTCCTCCGAATGGAAGGCGCCGACGATCGATTCGAGGATGTCGGCGGCCGTGACCATGCCTTCAAAGCCGCCGTATTCGTCGTAGACGAAACCGACGTGAACCGGCGCGGCCTTCAGGATGGTCACCACGTCGCGCGCGTCTGCCGACGCCGGGATGCCGGGCGCCTCGCGAACGAGCGCGCGCAGGTCCGGCGTCCGTTCGCTCATATAGGCGACCAGCAGGTCCTTGGCCTGGAGCACGCCGATCGGCTTGTCGCGGTCGCCGTCGGAGACGGGAAAGCGCGAATGCGGGCTCTTGGCGATGATCTCCTGGATGGCGGCGGGATCGTCGTTGAGGTCGATCTCGTCGACCTCCGTGCGCGGCGTCATCACCGCGCCGACCGGCCGGTCGCCGAGCCGCATCACGCCGGCGATCATCTCCTTCTCACCGGGTTCGAGCACGCCTGCGCTCTCGGCCTCGTTGACGAGGTGATGGATCTCGTCCTCCGAGACTTTCTCCTCAGACTTGCCGCCGCGGCCGAGCATGGTGAGGATCAGCTTGCCCGAAAGATCCAGCAGAAAGACCAGCGGCAGCGAGACCTTCGAAAGCACGTGCATGGCGGGCGCAACCCGGACCGCGATGCTTTCGGGGTCGCGCAGCGCCACCTGTTTCGGCACCAGCTCACCGACGATCAGGGTGGCGTAGGTGATGAGCGTGACGACGATGCCGACGCCGACGATGTCGGCAATGCCCGCGGACAGGCCGAGCTCGAGCAGCCATTGCGTCAGCCGCTGCCCGAGCGTCGCGCCGGAGAACGCGCCGGAGAGCACGCCGACCAGCGTGATGCCGATCTGCACCGTCGAGAGGAATTTGCCGGGATCGGCGGCCAGCGTCAGCGCCCGCTCGGCGCCGCGCACGCCCTTGGCGGCGAGCAGCGACAGCCGCGCCGGGCGGGACGAAACCACAGCCAGCTCCGACATGGACAAGAGGCCGTTGATGACGATCAGGACGACGACGACGACGAGTTCGACCGAGAGCATTGACATTCCGAGGTAAGGGAGTGTGTCCGGATGAACGGCACATCCCTTGATATAGGTATTTTGCGAGGGATTGCCGGCAATTTTTCCGCATTGGCGTCCCGGGAACAGCGCGACAGAACGCGGGCCGGCCGGTGTGCGCGCCCCGTGGAACTACGGGATGGCCGTTGTTTAACGGGCTCTTAGTGGCCAGCGGCTAGTTTTCGACATTGCAGAAATTTATTCGGGAGACCGCAAGATGCGGATCGGGAAGCTTTTCGCGCTGTCGATGCTGACGGTGACGGTTTTCGCAGTCATCCTCGGCGCCGAGGTGCTGATACCTCAGACGCGCATCTTCACGAACCGCTCCGACGCGATCAGGACCGTCGATGCCTTTGGCGCCATGCTGACGGTCAGCCAGCACGTCGCCGGACTTCGTGCGCCCTACATCTCTCCCATCTTCCAGGAGGGCGCTGCGACGCAGACCCAGAGCGAAGCTGCCGGGAAGGCTGCGAAAGCGGCCGATGCCGCCTTCGAGGCCGCCCGGCGCGCCATCATGGCACTCGATGACAGCGCAGCGATGGTCGAAACCCTGGATCGCGCCGCCCGGCGGCTCAAGGACGTTTATACGGCGGCAGATCGCGCGATGAGCGTGCCCCTGGCGGCACGCGACAGCGCCGTGGTCAAGGGCTTCCTGCCCGCTGTTGCCGAGGTCATCAGCAAGATCGAGCCCATCATGAACCGGCTCGAAGGGCAGGTCGTCAATGCCGATTCCTCGCTCGCGGCGTTTCTGGGCATGGCGCGAACGGCGCAGGATCTGCGCGTCTCGGCCGGCAGCCGCGCCGCCACGCTGTCGCCGGCGCTGTCGGCACGCCGTCCGCTGGTGGCGGCCGAATTCTCGCTCATGGATCGCATGCAGGGACGTGTGGAAGCCGACCGCGAGCGTATCGAAGCCGGCATGGAGATGCTCGGCAATCCGCCCCGGATTGCCACCGCGCTGAAGGCGGCGACGGAGTCCTATTTTGGCAAAGCAGCGCTGGTCGTCGAAAAGGAGATGCCCGCAGCGAGGGGTGACGGCAAGTACGGCGTCGACGCCGACGAGCTGGCGAAGGTCATCGTGCCGGCCATCCAGATGTTCTACGGCGTGCGCGATGCCGCATTGGCCGAAGCGGCCGACCGTGCCTCGGCCGCGCGCGATGGCGCACTGGCGATGCTCGCGCTCGCGGGCGTGGTGGTGCTGGCGCTGCTCGGGACGCTCGGTGGCGTGACCCTGATGCTGCGCAGGCGCGTGGTGGCACCGCTCGGCCGGATCGCGGACGTGATCGGAACACTCGCCGCCGGACAGCACGAGGTCGAGATCCCCGCGACGGGCCGCAAGGACGAGATCGGTCAGGTGGCGGGCTCGCTGCAGCACTTCAAGGATTCGCTGCTCGCCAAGAAGGCTGCCGACCAGGCGGCCGCGGTCGAAGCCGACGCGAAGCTCCGGCGCAGCCAGCGCATGGACCAGATCGCGCGCGAGTTCGAAGCCATGATCGGCGACGTGATCAACACGGTGTCGTCGGCTTCCTCGGAGCTGGAAGTGTCAGCGGGAACGCTGACGAGCACGGCCGATCAATCGGAGAAGGTCACCGCAACCGTCGCGGCCGCGTCCGAACAGGCCTCCACCAACGTGCAGACCGTCGCTTCGGCGGCCGAGGAGATGGCCTCGTCGGTCGACGAGATCAGCCGGCAGGTGCAGGACTCCGCGCGCATCGCCGGCGAGGCGGTGCAACAGGCCGGGCGGACCAACGACCATGTCGGGGAGCTTGCCAAGGCCGCGGGGCGGATCGGCGACGTCGTCGAGCTCATCAGCCAGATCGCGGGCCAGACCAATCTTCTGGCTCTCAACGCCACGATCGAGGCCGCGCGCGCCGGTGAGGCCGGGCGCGGCTTTGCGGTGGTCGCCTCCGAGGTCAAGGCGCTGGCCGAGCAGACCGCCAAGGCCACCGGCGAGATCAGTCAGCAGATCACGGGGATTCAGACAGCGACGGAAGAGTCCGTCGGCGCCATCAAGGCGATCGGCGACACCATCACCCGGATGTCCGAGATTGCGTCCGCGATCGCCTCGGCGGTCGAGGAGCAGGGCGCAGCGACGCGGGAGATTTCCCGCAACGTGCAGCAGGCGGCACGCGGCACGCGGCACCCAGCAGGTCTCCGCCAGCATCGTGGACGTGCAGCGCGGCGCGAGCCAGACCGGATCGGCCTCCTCCAACGTGCTGGCGTCGGCCAGGTCGCTGTCCGGCGAGAGCAGCCGCCTCAAGGTCGAGGTCGGCAAGTTCCTGGACGCGATCCGGGCGGCGTAGAGCTGCAGCGCTTCTCCCCGCCGGGAGAAGCAATCGCATTTGAAGCGGGACGTGCCCGCGGCCCATCCTTCGAGGCGCGCGCAAGTGCGCGCCCTCAGGATGAGGACGGAGTGCGCGGTCGCAATTCGACAAGCACCGACGTGGCTTAGCCTCATCCTGAGGAGACCGCGAAGCGGTCGTCTCGAAGGACGAGGCGCGCAGATCCTCTCGCCAAGCAGCCTTGCGGCTCGCGCCGCCGCTCAGAACTCGCCGTGCAGCCGCCCCGAAAACACCGACACCGGTCCGCGGTCGGCGTTGTAGGCGGGGTTGACGATGAGCTGGTAGTCGGCGGTGAAGGTCAGCGCCTTGCTCAGCGCATAGGCGTAGTAGGTCTCCAGCACGCGCTCGCGGCGGTAGTTGAGCTGGCCGTCGCCGATCAGGGGACCTAATCCGCCGGCTGCGATGAAGTCGCGATGGTCCTGCGACAGCGCGTTGACGGCACCGGCGATGGCGACGACGTCGTCCGGCCGGCCCCATCTCGCTCCCTTGACGGAGACGCCGCCGGACAGGCTGCGATCGATGTCGGTGAAGGCCATGATCTCGTTGCGGCCGTCGTTCCAGCTCCAGCGTCCGAACACGCCGATATCGCCGGTGATGGCTTGCTCGACGTTGAGAGCGTAGCCGTATTTGATCCGGCCGCGACGGGTCTGGCTGATGTCCACGCCGAAGGCGGGATTGTCCAGCGTCTCGCGATAGCTGCCGGAGAACGCACTGTTGACGAACCCGAGCGTGCGCAGCTTGCCGGGCTGACCGAACAGCGAATAGCGCAGCTCAAGCTCTGCGACATATTCGCCGCGGCGGCCGATATTCATGTCGAAATTGCTCGAGTTGGATACGGCGTCCATCAGGAAGTAGCCGCCGCGTATCGCCCATTGCTTCTGGTTCAACTCGGCGGTGGCACCGTAGCCGAGGCCGAGCTTGTCGGCGGCATAGTCGAAGGCGCCGGACGCCCAGATCGACCAGTTCATAAAATCCTTGCGCGGATCGTGCGCATAGGAATTGCCGTCGAACACGTCGACCACGGAGAATTTGCCGACCTGCAAGGTCAGGCGCGAGATGTCAACCTTGCTCGCGAGCTGAAGCTGGCCGCTGGCGAGCTCTTCCTGCTCGCCGCCGAAGCCGAAGGTGTGGCGTACGAACAGCCGGGAGGCATTGAAATGCGGATAGGGGAAGCCGGACTTCTGCGCTTCGCCGTTGGGAAAGCCTGCAGCGCCCGTCGTGTTGTTGAAGCCGAAACCTTGCAACAGCTCGGGATTGAAATAGACCTCGCCACCGTCCCAAAGCCGCGCGTTGAGATAGAGCGAATTGCTCCAGGTCTGCTGGAAATCCGGCGACGGGAGCAGGCTGTTCGGTCCGGTATAGGGCGCGCGGAACGCGGGGTAGCCCTGCCCCAGCACGGTCGACTGGCCGTGGATCTCCCAGCGGCTCGACTCGGTGTCCGTGACGTCGGACCTCGGATTGTGAGTCGGCACGCCCGGCCAATCGATCTTGCGATTGAGGCCGATCCGCAAGCTGTGAAAGTCCATCGACGACGAATATTGCCCGCCGGAGGGAAAGGTGACGCTGGCGTTCTCGAACTTGCTGTAGAGATATTCGAGCCGTGTGGTCCAATGCGGCGCGAAGGCGTATTCGACGCCGCCGCCGGCGGTCCAGCCGAACCGCGTGTGCAGCACCTTTTCTTCAGCGCCACCCGTCGGCGTCGACAGAAAGCGCTCGCCCGTGAAGGCCGCGCCGCCTGTGGCATAGAGCAGCCAGTTGCCGGTGGCGTAACCGAGCCGCGCGCGCAGGCTCGCGACATAGTCCCAGCGTTCCTCCGCGCCCGACAGCGCAGTCGCCGCCGACGACACGACGTGGTTGGAAGGCATATAGTTCGGAAACGAGATGTCGCCTTCGACGCCGAGCAGCAGGCCCGAATTGAGACGCCAATTGTAGCCGGCCTGGACGCCGCCGGTCGCGCCGGTGAAGACGTTGTTGTCGATTGCGAGCGTGGGATCGGTCAACGTCGCCGACGAGGTGCCGCGGGTGACGCCGACATGCCCGCCGATATAGAGGCCGGTCCAGTCATAGACCGCCTTCAGCGCCGGCGCCTTCAGCGGCAGATCAGCCGCGCGGCCTGCGTCGGGAAAAGCCAGCACGCCCGAGGCAATCGCCGCGGCCGTCCGCAAGTACTGGTAACGGTGTCCTCTCAACGTCAAAACGCACGCCCCCAAAACACGAATGTATCCCATCCGCCGCGATATCCCTGCCGATTCGCGGTGGTCCTGTCATCAGGTCTTGGTGGCTCGCGTCATCAATCGAGATGATCCCGATTCGACGCGATTTCGTCCCAAGTTCCTAAGCCCGCTGCGTACTTTATTGCGACTAATTCGCAATAGCAACTGGTGCAATTTGCGACACAGGATGGTTCGCACCTCTGTGTGACGGGACGGCAACAAATTCCCGCGGCCCAAAGGAATGACCCCGCCCGGGGGGACAGCCGGGCGGGGTCGGGGGCACGACACGGGGTGGATGAGGCGCCCGTGTCGGACGCAGGATCCACGTAAGATCGGCCTCAGGTACTCGGATCAGTAGCAGGTACGAACGCGGCCAATGTACTGGCCGAAAGCGTTGTACTGGGCGACCCAGCCGCAGCGGTGATAGCCGTGGTAATAGGGATCGTTGTTGGCGGCGATCGCGGAGCCGACGACGGCGGCGGTGGCGATGCCGGCACCGACACCCCAGACCCAACCGGGCGGCTTGGCTTCGGCCGAGGAGGTGGTGGACACGATGCTGCCGGTGACGGCGAGGGTCGCGAGCGCGAGAGCGGCAATCTTGGTCTTGATCGACATGTGAAACTCCATCCGGGTTGAGGCGGTCCGTTGTGGCCCGCGTGCCCAGTTTGACGGAGGCTCCCCGCGTCCGGTTCGAATGCGGCAAATCCGCTCCCGGAGCGAGGAGTTTTCGCAAGTAATTCCAAGAGGATATGGGCTAACCGAGAGGTCCCTTGGCGAGCCTGTTCACGTCGAAGTTATCGACTTCGCCGAGCAGCTCGCAAAAAGCACGGGCGCCCTGATCGATGAGCTGATCGCCCTTCGCCGCCACGGCCAATGTCGCATTGCCGACGGCGCCGCTGGGGTTGAGATCCTGCGCCTGCCAGGCAAACGGCGCGGGCCGTTGCGTCGACAGCCAGCGATATTGCCGTTCCAGCGCGACGCTGCTCGCGGGAAAATCCGCGATCGCATCCTTGCGCACCTGCTCGGGATAGCGCGCCAGCATGATCGAGGTCTCCACCGCGCCGCCATGAATGCCGTGGCGCACTTCGTCGGCCGGGAACAGTTTGTCGGCGCCTGACAGTCGCGACCACGACGTCGTCACCACGAACAGTTTTTGATGCGCGCGCAGATCCTGCGCGATCAGCATCATGGCCGCGCTGTTGCCACCATGGCTGGTGATGATGACGAGCTTCTTCACGCCGCGACGCGCGACCTCCTCGCCGATCCCGGTCCATCGCTTCAGGGCGGTTTCAGTCGCCAGAGTCTGCGTGCCCGGATAGTCGATATGCTCGGTGGAAATGCCGACCGGTTCAACGGGGAGGAAACTGGCCGGAACACTCCGAGGCAACAGCTCGCGGACACGTGCGAGATAGGCGTCCGCGATCAGCACATCGGTCTCAAACGGCAGATGCGGGCCGTGCTGCTCGGTTGCCGCCAGCGGCAGCACCGCGATCCAGCGCGACGTGTCCGCGGGGGGCGCATCGGCCCAGCGGATTTCGGTCCAGTCGCGGGATGGCATCATTGAGTATTCTTTGGAGGTTTCATTGCCCGAATTTGTCACGTAATTTGGGTATCAGGGGATGCAGGCCCGGCCGGCTCGCGTCCCCTGATGTCATGCGGTTTTATCGCGTTGCGTTCACATGAGCCAGACGCGATTGGCCGGAAGCGATCGACGGAGTGCCATTATGACCCCCTTCCATCTGCGGCGAGCGCTCATTGCAGGCTTGATGGCGGCTTTCGTCTGCAGCGTCGAGGCGCATGCCGAGACGCTGGACAAAGTGACCTTCGGCACCAATTGGGTCGCCGAGGCCGAGCATGGCGGCTTCTTCCAGGCGGTTGCCGACGGCACCTACAAGAAATACGGGCTCGACGTCACCATCGTCCCCGGCGGCCCCAACGAGAACAACCGGATGCTGCTGATTGCCGGCAAGATCGATTTCTTCATGGCCGCGAACACGCTGATGTCGTTCGACGCGGTTGCCAACAACGTTCCCGTCGTGACCATCGCCGCGATCTTCCAGAAAGATCCGCAGGTGATGCTGACGCAGCCGGATGCCAAGGTCAGCAAGATCGAGGATCTCAAACCGCTGACGCTGTTCGTTTCCAAGGAGGGCATGGGCAGCTATTTCCAGTGGCTGAAGTCCGAATACGGCTTCAACGAGAAGAACGTCCGCCCCTATAATTTCAATCCGCAACCCTTCATCGCCAACCCCAAGAGCGCGATGCAGGGCTATGTCACCTCCGAGCCCTTCGCGGTCGAGAAGGCCGCCGGCTTCAAGCCGAACGTGCTGTTGCTCGCCGATTACGGCTTCAATACCTATTCGACCCTGATCGAGACGCGCCGCGAATTGGTCGAGAAGAAGCCTGACCTCGTCCAGCGTTTCGTCGATGCCTCCATGATCGGCTGGTACAACTACATCTACCGCGACAATTCCGCCGGCAACGCCATGATCAAGCAGCTCAATCCGGAAATGACCGACGATCTGCTGGCCTATTCCGTCGCCAAGATGAAGGAGCATGGCATCGTCGATTCCGGCGACTCCCTGAAGAACGGCATCGGCGCGATGAGCGACGAGCGCTACGCCTCCTTCTTCAACAAGATGGTCAAGGCCGGCGTCGTGAAGGCCGATCTCGACTTCCGCAAATCCTACACGTTGCGCTTCGTCAACAAGGGCGTCGGCGTCGAGCTGCGCCCGAACAAGCCTTAGCGCAAGGTCGATGTCATCAGGCAAAACCTCGCCCGCGGCCGACGCCGGCCTGACGCATCTCGCCGTCAGCCTGCGCGGCGTGACGAAGACTTATGACAACGGCGTCATGGCGCTCGGGCCGTTCGACCTCACTGTCCGCAAGGGCGAGTTCATCTCGCTGCTGGGCCCGTCCGGTTGCGGCAAGTCGACGGTGTTGCGATTGATCGCGGAGCTCAGCGCGCCGTCCTCAGGCATCGTGCGGGTGGCCCATCGCGAGGGCGTGGTGCAGCCAGGTCACGGGATCGGCTTCGTATTTCAGGAGCCGACCCTGATGCCCTGGACCAGCGTGCGCGAGAATGTGCGGCTGCCGCTGAGGCTCGCCGGCGTGCCGAAGGCGGAGGCGTGCGGGCGTGCCGACGCGGCGCTGGCCAGCGTCGGCCTTGCCGATTTCGCCGATGCCTTTCCGCGGGAGCTCTCCGGCGGCATGAAGATGCGGGTGTCGCTGGCGCGCGCGCTGGTCACCGAGCCGGATATCCTTTTGATGGACGAGCCGTTCGCCGCGCTCGACGAGATCACGCGCTTCCGGCTCAACAACGATCTGCTCGCGCTGTGGCGCAGCCTCGGCAAGACCGTGATCTTCGTGACCCATTCGGTGTTCGAATCCGTCTACCTGTCGCAGCGCGTGGTGGTGATGACGGCGCGGCCCGGCCGCATCCAGGCCGACATCCGCATCGAGACGGTCGAGCCGCGCGGCGAGGCGTTTCGCACGTCCGCGGCCTATTCCGATTACTGTCGGAAGGTGTCGGCCGCGCTGGCGCCATCCTATTCGGGGCAGTCGACGCTATGAACGCGCAGGCGACCGTCACCGCGAAACCGCGATCTGCCCAAGCCGCGATGCGCTTCGTGCTTCCCGTCATCGTGTTCGCGGCCGGCATTCTCGCCTGGGAACTCCTGGTCCGCATCAAGGGCATCCCGCCTTACGTGCTGCCGGCGCCCTCCGTCATCGTCCTGACGCTGATCAAGGATTGGGCGGTGCTGTCACAATCGCTCGCCACCACGCTTCTGACCACGCTCGAAGGTTTTGCCGCGGCCAGCATCGGCGGCATTGCGCTGGCGCTGCTGTTCAACCAGTCGAAATGGGTGGAATATTCGCTATTCCCCTATGCCATCGTCCTCCAGGTGACCCCTGTGATCGCGATCGCGCCGCTGCTGCTGATCTATCTGGAGCAGCAGACCGCGGTGGTGGCTTGTGCCTTCATCGTCGCCTTCTTCCCGGTGCTGTCCAACACCACGCTCGGGCTGAATTCGGTCGATCGCAACCTCGCCGGCCTGTTCCAGCTCTATGGCGCCTCAAAGCCGCAGACGCTGCGCTTTCTCAAGCTGCCCGCGGCGTTGCCCTACATCCTCGGCGGCCTGCGCATCGCCGGCGGCCTGTCGCTGATCGGCGCGGTCGTGGCCGAGATCGCGGCCGGAACGGCCGGCGCCGGCTCCGGGCTTGCCTACAGGATCGCCGAGTCCGGCTATCGATTGAACATACCCCGCATGTTCGCAGCGCTGCTTTTGTTGTCGCTGGCCGGGATTGTCATCTATGGGGTGCTGGCGGTAGTTTCCCACCTCGTTTTACGGCGCTGGCACGAAAGCGCGCTTGGAAAGGAAAACTGATGGCTGCCGGTTCGATTTCGTCCGAGAAGATCGACCTTTTGATCTATGGGCCCGTGCGGCCCATCCTCGAGAACGGATTTTCCGATCCTTTTGTCGTGCATAAGGCCGAGACGCATGGCGACCTCGAACGGTTGACGCCGGAAATTCGCGAGAAGATCCGCGGCGTGGCGGTGACCTATCACACCGTCCGCGCCGACAAGGGTTCGCTGTCGAAGCTGCCCAAGATCGAGATGGTGGCGAGCTTCGGCGTCGGTTATGACCACGTCGATGCGAAATACGCGGCCGAGCACAACATCATCGTCACCAACACGCCCGACGTGCTGACCGAGGAGGTCGCCGACGTCGCGATGGGCCTGCTGATCTCCACCTTGCGCGAATTCATCAAGGCCGACCGCTACGTCCGCTCCGGCCTCTGGCAGACCCAGAACTATCCGCTCAGCGTCGGCTCGCTGCGCGACCGCAAGGTCGGCATCGTCGGCATGGGCCGGATCGGCCAGGCCATCGCGCGCCGGCTCGACGCCTCGCTGGTGCCGGTGGTCTATCACTCGCGCAATCCGTCCAAGGACGTGTCCTACAAGCACTATCCTGATCTGATCGAGATGGCGAAGGCGGTGGACACGCTGATGGTGATCGTGCCCGGCGGCGCGGCTACGAACAAGATGATCAATGCCGAGGTGCTGAAGGCGCTCGGCCCGCGCGGCGTGCTGATCAACGTCGCGCGCGGCTCCGTGGTCGACGAGCCGGCGCTGGTGCAGGCGCTGAAATCCGGCACCATCCTCGCCGCCGGCCTCGACGTGTTCGCGGCCGAGCCGACCGTGCCGGACGAGCTCAAGGCGATGCAGAACGTCGTGCTGCTGCCGCATATCGGCTCGGCCTCGGTGGTGACGCGCAACGCCATGGACCAACTCGTGGTCGACAACCTCAAATCATGGTTCTCAGGCAAGGCGCCGCTGACACCGGTTGCCGAAACGCCGTTCAAGGGGCGCTGATGATCGCTCTTCGGGTCGTTGCATTCGCCGTCGCGGCCCACTTGGCCGCGATCGGCGCCGTCGCGGCCTCCTTGGCCGTGATCGGCATTGCGCATGCGCAGGATGCGACGACCCTGAAGAAGGAGATGCTCGGGCAGTGGGAGCTCTCGACCACCGAACGCAGCAAGACCTGCGTCGTCACGATCAAGGGCGATCCGGTCGCGCAAGGATTCAAGCTCGAACTCGAGCCGGCCTGCAAGACCGCGCTGCCCTTCACCAAGGATATCGTGGCCTGGAGCGTCAAGGGCCTCGACATCGTTCGCTTGCAGGATGCGACCGGTGAAGCCGTGATCGACTTCACCGAAGTCGAGGCCGGCATCTTCGAAGGCCTGCGCCAGGGCGAGGGCGTCTACATCCTGCAGGATCTCGCCGCCGCGCGCTCGATGGCCAAATCGATGGACCAGATGATCGGCGATTGGGCCATGGTGCGGGGCAACGGGCAGCCGGTCTGCGGGCTGACGCTGACCAACACGGAAGCGAGCCCCGACAATTTCCAGGTCTTCCTCAAGCCGAAATGCGACGCGGCCGTCGCGCAGTTCAACCCGACGCAATGGCGGCTGGAGCGCGGCCAGATCATCCTGATGTCGAAATCGGGCGACGTCTGGCAGTTCGAGGCCGACGACAACGCGCAGTGGCGGCGTGTCCCCGATACCGCCGATCCCCTGATCATGCTGCGTCAGTAGGCGCTTGCCAAATCGCGGTCGTGAGCATGGCTTTCGAGGGCAACGTATGTCGGCAGCTAGATCAACCGTATCCCGCGCAGGCTGGCATGGCCACTCTTGCCGACGATGATGTGATCATGCACGGAAATCCTCAGCGGCTTGGCGAGGTCGATGATCGCTTTCGTCATCTGGATGTCGGCCTGCGAGGACAAGGAGAAACGAAGCCATGCGCAGAAGGGTGGCGCAAAGGCGATGACGGATTACGTCTGGCTCTCATGCTAACGACAATCAGTACGCGGCAGCGAACGACAATCAACCATCGTGAGTCACAGAAGCCGGTGCTGTGAGTCCTCGATTTCCTTTTGCTTCTTGCGCCCCGGCTTCTTGCGCGACCCTATTTCGACAGTCGCCAATTTGAACTTTCTTCGCGTGGAAATATCTGTTCCGAAGACAACTCCATTCAGCAGCTTCAAAGCATTGAATAGTTCGTCAACTTCAATCCTTCGGCACTCTCCAACTTTGAATTTTGCATTCTTGACGGCTCGTAAATAGCGTTCGTCAACAAATCCTCGGTTATGCGCAATGACGTTTCTGGTTGAAATCAACTCAACGACCGCATCGCGTCTCGATGCAGCTACTTTGATCTGAATTCCTCTTTCGTCACACCATTTTTGAAGGTCGGCGAAGCCATCGTAAGACAGCGTATTGACCCGGCGTTCGATAACGTCATGCACCAAGCTTTCGATACTGCCATGCTTCAAAACATCTTCTAGCGAAATGGATTGTTGCTTAGTGCTGAGCATGGATGGCTTTGAGCGCAAAACTTCCCGGATAAGATCAACAAGGTATTTTTGGAAGTTATCGACCTGCCTGGCGATGAACATTTCAAGAAGAGCTTGACTGTTCTGCCTGAGAAAAATCGTGCGATTGCCTGGGGCTGATTTAGCCAGATCGATAGGCTGCTTGACTTTCGATTCAGTCCCATCAAGAGCCTGCTTCGCGACGTGTACCACATAGTCACTCGAAACTACCGTATCGCAAATGAAGCTGAAAAATCGTAGGTCGGATATCGAAGCGCGACTATATGCCTGTAGCGCGCTCGTGCCTCGTGTCGGCGGCAAAGGGAGTATGTCGCCACCTTTCCTGTCACGCTCATTTTTGCTAATGTCCATAGCGTGATCTTCCGTATCGTTCCGGCCTAAAAACCCTGCCGAGTAGCACCCTGCGAACTGATAACGCTACGCACAACAAGCCCCTCGCGGCCATCTTATGTTATGTCCTGCATTGGTAAGGTTGCAAAAGTTCCTTATATCAGCCGCATCCCGCGCAGGCTCGCATGCCCGTTCTTGCCGACAATGATGTGGTCATGCACGGCAATGCCCAGCGGCTTGGCGATGTCGATGATCGCTTTCGTCATCTGAATGTCGGTCTGTGACGGCGAGGGATCGCCTGAAGGGTGATTGTGCACCAGGATCAGCGCGGTGGCGGAGAGTTCGAGCGCGCGCTTGATCACCTCGCGCGGATAGACCGGGGTGTGGTCGACCGTGCCGGTCTGCTGCACCTCGTCGGCGATCAGCTGGTTGCCCTTGTCGAGGAAGAGCAGGCGAAACTGCTCCTTGTCGGCAAACGCCATGCTGGAGCGGCAATAATCGATCACCTCGTTCCAGGACGACAGCGCGTTGCGGCTGTTGACCTCGCCCTTGGCGACGCGGTGCGCGGCGGCGGCGATCAGCTTGAGCTGGTTGATCGCGGCGTCGCCGACGCCGTCGACCTCGCGCAAGCGCGCGACCGGCGCGTGCACGACCTCGGCGAACGAGCCGAAGGTCTTGATCAGCGTTTTCGCCAGCGGCTTGGTGTCGCGTCGGGGCAGCGCCGGAAACAGCGCCATCTCCAGGAGTTCGTAATCGCTGAGCGCATCCGCGCCCGCGCTGTAGAAGCGCTCGCGCAGCCGCTCGCGATGGCCGAGATAATGCGGCTCGTCGTCAGGCTTGCTCTTGTCGTGGTCCGGCTTGGCGGGCATCGCGCGCCAAGCATCGCCGGGGAACTCCGCTTTTGCAACCGTCAATTGCGGCGACTGCTGTGGCTCATGCGGGGCCGCGGCGGAAAAGCATCACCCGATCTGCTTCTCGCCGTGCCGTTCCGACAGCGTGAAGATCTCGACGCCCGTCGCGGTCACGCCCACCGAGTGCTCGAATTGTGCCGACAGCGAGCGGTCGCGGGTCACCGCGGTCCAGCCGTCGGAGAGGATCTTCACATGCGGCTTGCCGAGATTGATCATCGGCTCGATGGTAAAGAACATGCCGGGCTTGAGCTGCACGCCTTCGCCGGGCCGGCCGATATGGATGATGTTCGGCTCGTCGTGGAACATGCGTCCCAAACCATGGCCGCAGAAATCGCGCACCACGCTCATGCCCTGCGGCTCGACGAAGCTCTGGATGGCGTGACCGATGTCGCCGGTGGTGGCGCCGGGCTTCACCGCCGCGATGCCACGCATCATCGCCTCATACGTCACCTCGATCAGCCGCTCGGCCTTGCGTGCGATCGGGCCGACCGCGTACATCCGGCTGGAATCGCCGTACCAGCCGTCGACGATGAAGGTGACGTCGATGTTGACGATGTCGCCTTCCTTCAGCGGACGGTCGCCGGGCATGCCGTGGCAGACCACGTGGTTGAGCGAGGTGCAGGTCGAATAGCGATAGCCGCGATACATCAGCGTCGCCGGATAGGCGCCATGGCTGAAGGCGAAGTCGCGGACGAACTGGTCGATGCGCTCGGTCGGCACGCCGGGGCCGACGATGTCGGTGAGCTCGTCGAGGCACTTCGCCACCAAGGCACCTGCCTTGCGCATGCCGGCAAAGGCGCTCGGCCCATGCAGCTTGATCTGTCCGGTCTTGCGCAGGGAGGTATCGGAGGCTTCGACGTAGCTCATGCGGGGCTGGTCTCGATGTCGGCGGAAAGGCTTGAATTCAGGCCCCAATCTAATGATTGCGGGCTTTCGCGCAAGCCAAGGTTGGCAGCCCTGCGCCCGAAAGCGGGCCCTAATTCGGGATTTCTACGGTGGTTTCCACCGGCAGGGCGCCGCCGCGGACCCGGATTTCGCGGACGGGGTAGGGAACCCGGATGCCCTCGCGCTTGAAGGCGTCCCACAGGGCCAGCATCACATCGCTCTTGACGTTGTCCATGCCGTCGGGCTCCGCAATCCAGAAGGTCAGCGAGAACTTCATCCCGGCTTCGGCGAACTCGGTCAGGATGGCGTTCGGCGGCTTGCCTTTGGTCGCGCGCGGATGGGCGGCGGCAGTCTCGGCGGCGAGCCTGGTGACCAGGCGGGGGTCGGCGTCGTAATTGGTGCCGAAGGCGATCTTCACCAGCGTGTTCTTGTCGGTATAGGTCCAGTTGACGACCTTCTGCGTCACCAGATCCTCGTTCGGGATCAGGAACTCACGGCCATCGCCGGCGGCGACGGAAATATAACGCGTCTTCATCGCGCTGATGCGGCCGGTATTGTCGCCGATGGTGACGAGGTCGCCGGGCTTCACCGATTTGTCGGCGAGCAGGATGATGCCCGAGATGAAATTGGCGACGATCTTCTGGAGGCCGATACCGATGCCGACGCCGACCGCGCCGGAGAACACCGCGAGCGCCGACAAATCGATGCCGACCGCGCCGAGCGCAATGACGATCGCGATGGCAAGAAGCCCGATGCGGATGATCTTGACCAGCAGGACCTGCACCGACGGCGTCAGATCGGTGGTTGCGTTGATCCGGCTCTCGGCGAAATTGCTCGCGATGTTGGTCAGCCACAGCGCAATGAGAAGGAGCGCGCCGGCCTTGAGCACCAGCAACGGGGTCAGCCTGAGGCCACCGAGCACGATCGCGAAGGAATCGAGCAGATCGACAGTCGTATCGAGCTGGCCGAGGATGGACAGCGCGGCGACGATCCACGCCGTGATCGACACCAGGCGGACGATGAAGGCATTGCGCAGCACCGAGGTCACGAGCCGGATCGCGAGCCAGGCCAGCCCGAGCTTGGCCGCGACCATCAGCAGATAGGAGCGGCTCGGCCAGGTCGCGTGATACATCACCACGCGGGAGACGATCACGAGCAGCGTGAATATCGCCGTCGAGGCGCTGGAGACCATCACCCGGGCGAAGTGCCGGAGCGGCAGCGGCCAGCGCGTCGCCAGCGTGGTCATGTCGACCCGGTTGCGGATGGCGGTGTCCGCGGCATAGGCAATGCCGGCCGCCGCCAGGATGAGACCGAATTGCAGGTAGAACCAGGGCGAGGAGATTTCCGCCCCGACGCTGCGCGCCGTGGTTTGCACGAACTCCATGAAGTCCTTGAGGTCCATGTCCATCGGTCTCGTCGGCAAACGGGGCAGGAATTGATTCGAGGGAGCCGCAGAATCCCACAAACGCCGCGGCCGGGCCATCGATACACCGGCATGTGATGGGCGTTAAGGCCGTAAAACGCGCGCAGATTGCCGCGAGCAGCGAAAATGGGTTGGCGAGCCGCGGCTGCGACGATATGGATGCATAAGCTCATGTTTTTGAGATGGGACATTCCGTCGAGGGCGGCGCACTTCGCTCCTCCCCGCGTGCGGGGAGAGGCCGAATTTCGAGCCCAGCTTGAATTTCGGGTGCGGGGGACTCTCCACGAGTCCCAACGCTCACCGCCCTCGCGGAAACTCCCCTCACCCTACCCTCTCAGGGTGAGCTATGCTCATCCCGACCCTGTAGTCAGGGCGAGGGAGTGCCCGGCCGGTGGCCCCCTGACCGAACTCGCCGACCGCCTGGAGTAACCCGCAACACCGCATGGCTTCCCTCGACTCCGTCAGCATCGCCATATTGCTCGGCGCCGTCCTCGTGATGGCCGGTATCCTGTCGAGCCTGCTTGCGCTGCGCTTCGGCGCGCCCTTGCTGCTCGTCTTCCTTTTGATCGGCATGCTCGCCGGCGATTCCGGCCCCGGCCAGCTCCAGTTCGACGACGTCCGCACCACCTATCTGGTCGGCTCCGTCGCGCTGGCCCTGATCCTGTTCGACGGCGGCCTGAAGACACGCTTTGCCAGCATCCGCACCGTGCTCGCGCCGTCCGTGGTGCTCGCGACCGTCGGTGTGCTCTTGACCGCGCTGATCACGGCGCCGTTCGCGAAATACGCGCTCGACCTCAACTGGACGGAGTCGTTGCTGGTCGGCGCCGTGGTCGCCTCGACCGACGCCGCCGCGGTGTTCCTGCT